>CAVTEK010000017.1:0-621124 GCA_963733825.1 Pirellulales bacterium | reverse complement strand
AGATCATCGGGACGCACAAGCAAATGCTCGTAGACGAGTAGAATTGCGACCGCGACGATCGCCAGCCAGAACACCCAACCAAACAACGGATACACCAACGGCAGGCAAGCCAGACACAAAACCGTTAGCAGATGGCATCCGGCGGCGAGGCAGAGCCGCAGAGTGGAATTCCGAAGCGGGCCGGGATGCTGAAATGCCCGGCGGCGATGTCGACGTCGTAATCCTGGCAGGCATAGATGATGTCGAAGCCAGCGACCCAAGTGAGAACGGCAGCACCCAGCACGATCGCCGGTAATAAGTCGCCGGGTTGCGCAAGGACAATTTCACCGCGAATCGCCAGATCCAGGCGGCGACGGGCGACAGCGCGAGTGACGTGCCAAGCCAGAAATGGGCGAGCATCGTGAATCGCTTGGTAAAGCTGTAACCGGCGAGGAACGCGAGGACGGGTACCGAAAAATAGAGCGGGAGCGGATTCGGCAAAAAAAGCAGTGTGCTGGCGATGAAGACCAACGCGAAGATTGCGGTGAACGCCGTTACTTGCCAAACGCTGAGGATGCCGGCGGGCAGATGGCGGGCGTCAGTGCGCGGGTTAGTTGCATCGATGTGCCGGTCGGCCAGGCGATTGAACGCCATGGCAAAGCTGCGGGCGGCGGCCATGCAGAGGAGGATGCCGAGCAAATACCTGCATCGATAAAAAAAATTTTTTTTTTTTTTTTAAAAAAAAAAAAAAAAAAAAACAGACTCCGCAATAGAGCCGTCGTAGGCGCACGCCCATTTTTTTTTTTTTTTTTTTTTTTTTTTTTTTTAAAAAAAAAAAAATTTTTTAAGCCATCACCGCGGCCAACAGCGCAAACGGCAACGCAAACAGCGTGTGGCTGAAGCGGATGAGCTCGAGCAGGTGGCGGAACGTTTTGAGCACGTCGAACAAATACCATAGTACAAAGACGGAACTCTAATCTGCATAATCTACACTACTTGATTAGCGCAGATCAGTGCCGATTAGTGTTCAGCTGCCTTCTTTTCGCTCACCTTGCGTGAGACTATTCTGTTCCCCAGCACTCGGTGAGCGTCTGCACAACGCCGAGCTGATCGCAGATGCGGGCGACGACGAAGTCGACGAGGTCGCCCATCGAAGTCCGCGGGGTGGTAGAAGCCAGGGCGATGCGGGCAGGATGACGCCGCCGGCTTCGGTGACGCGGGGCACTGTTGTCGATTGGGCGAGCCAGAGGCGCTTCGCGAGGCACGAGGATCAGTTTGCGGCGTTCTTTGAGCTGCACTTCGGCGGCGCGTTGAATAAGGTTATTCGCCGCACCAGTGGCGACGGCACTCAGCGTCGTGCCGCTGCACGGGCAGACAACCATGCCGGCGGTGAGAAACGAACCGCTGGCCATGGGGGCCATGAAATCCTGGTGGTGGTAGTAGTGAAGGCGGCCAGGGAGTTGGGGGCTGGGGGCTGGGGGCTGGGGAAGATTTCCCGCTCGTCGGTCCCTCGAATGATCGATCTTGATCGAGCGATTTACGGCTGAAGTCGAAATGGTCGAGGTCGACATCGAGATTCAGTTCTTGTTTGATGACGTCGCGGCCGGAGGGGCTGATCGAGAGGTGGACATCGCACCCGGCGGCGAGGAGGATATCAAGCAGACGCACAAGCGTAGATTGCGCCGCTGGCGCACCGTGATGCCGAGGATGATGGGACCGTTCATTTGTTCCCCTAAAACGGCGTCAGCGAGGCGTGTCGGGCCGATCTCTTGCAGAGCCGACATCAGTGCATCGCGCCGCTGCTGTTTTGGAAGTGCTGGCGCCTCTTTCAGTGGGAACCATTGCATCCTCATATCTAGTTGAAAGAGTCGGCGAAGTGCTTTGGCGTCTGTGATGCTAATCGGAGCGCCAAGTGTTACTCTGCCGTGTAGCCACGACGCCACAAGTCGTCGAAATCCACGCTCGATAAAGAAAGATCCAAATTGGAAACGACGCGACCGCAGCAAGCGTCATCACCAAATCACTTTGTTTTTTTGCCGCACTCATTATGACAGACCGATGATGCTATAGAACAATAAACGTGACAAGTTTAGGTGCGCCGTCCCAAACACTGGAGAAGAACATATCAAATGCCTATGGAAAGCGTGGGCTAGCCGGGTCGCTGCTCTTAAGTTGACGGTTTTCTTCCCTACATAGAGTGTAGCTACACCGAGAGTCAGCGGATACCGCCGGACGTCGTTCAGACCGGCGGCGCGCCAGTACGTTCCAGGAGCATTTCGCCTTGAGGGAAGTCGCCGACGCTCGTGGGCAGATACTCGTAGGCACCCTCGGAGTTGCGGGCGAAGAGTAGGCCAATGCACGGCAGCACGTGGCGAAAGTACCAGCCGTAGACGGCTTTGAACGGCTGCCAGGTTGGCGTTGTGAATTAGAGCACGGCGACGTCGCCATGCAGGGCGCCAGCGCACGTCATTTCGGCCAGGCCGCGGTCGGTGTCGGCGACGTTACGCAGGCCGAAGGCGACGCAGACGATTTGGAACACGTTGCTGGGAACCGGCAAATCCTGGGCATCGGCTTCGATGAACGTGATGCGAGCGGTGGCGCCCGCGTGCTCGGCTTTTTGGCGGCCGATCGCGAGCATGGCGTGGGCAGAAGTCGGCGCCGATGATGGGCGTCTGAGCCATGCGTAGGCTCGGTAGTACGCGAGGGCCAGGTCGCCCATCCCGGTGCATACATCCAGGATTGGCAGTGGGCCAGCGGGTCGGACGAGTCGCACCGTGCACCAGCACCAGTAATGGTCGATGCCAAGCGAGAGCAGATCATTGAGGAAGTCGTAACGGCCGGCAATCCGGCCGAACATCTGGCGGACTCGATCGGATGACTTGTCAACGGGCATGAGGGAGATTCTAACCACGGAGAGCACGGAGTGGGGGGGAATCGCGAGTTTTGCGGCGAATCGATCCTATGAGCGACCGTTATCTAAACGTGTACAATTTGCCGAGCGAAGTCGACGAGCGCGAGCTCGAGGGCGGCACGGTCGTCGTCATCGATTTGTTGCGGGCGACGACGACGATCTGTTGGGCTCTTGCGTTAACCTCCCTTGAAGTTGTTCCCTTTCGAACGATTGAAGAAACACTTGCGGCAGCGGCGAAAGCGGGTCGCGATCAAGTTGTACTTGGCGGCGAAAGGGGTGGACGGCGGATCGACGGGTTCGATTTGGGCAATTCGCCACGCGAGTACACGCGCAGCGTCGTGGGTGGCCGGCCGGTGTACCTCACGACGACCAATGGGACGCAAGCATTGTATCATGCCAGGTTCGCGCAGGCGCATTCGTGGTCGGCGCGATGGCGAACCTGTCGGCTGTGGCTGAGTCTGTGAAGGGTGAGTCGCGGGTTAATATCTTGTGCGCCGGCACCGATGGTCACGAAACGCTCGAAGATATTCTTACCGCGGGTGCATTAGCAGGGAAGATTTACGAACTCTCGAACAGCGATTGGCAGGTAAATAAACGGCCGGAACAAGCCGCCATGTGCTGGGTAGATTTCAAAGATTCGGCAATGGCACTCGGGCCGATCAACGAGCAACTTGCGATCGCGCTGGAATTTACGCCCGGCGGGCGGAACCTGATCGACGTTGGATTGGGAAGTGATCTGGCCGATTGCATCAAATCGATCGACTAGATATCGTGCCGGAACTCGATGTGGCCAAGTGGCGAATCACGGCATTGCAATGCTGAACATCACCGCGCTGGACTCTTGCTGATCATCGGCGGTAAAATAGCAAACTTCCAAGATTCAATTAAATCCAAGTAGATTCCACCACAGGGTACATGGAGTTCACCGAGAAGAATGTTTAACAGGAGATAATATAGGAAACAGAAAGGTGCAATTTGTCAAACACTGTTGCCTCTGTTTCCTCCTGTTCCAATTTCTTTCCTCCGTGCTCTCTGTGCCCTCTGTGGTGAACTGCCTTGATTTTCAAATGAGCGATTCATCATGGATATGGACAAACTCATTGCACTGTGCCGGCGGCGGGGTTTTTTTTCCCAGTCGAGCGAAATCTACGGCGGGCTGAACGGGTTTTGGGACTATGGGCCGTTGGGCGTCGAGCTGAAGCGGAACATCAAGGAAGCCTGGTCGCGCGATCTGGTCACCGGGCACAACGAGCTGGTGAAGCCGGCCGGGGCGCCGTCGACGTTCGAAATGGTTGGACTCGATTGTTCGATCATCATGCACCCGCAAGTGTGGAAGTGTTCCGGACATTACGATTTGTTCCACGACATGATGGTTGATTGCAAGGAGTGCAAGGGGCGCTGGCGGGCCGATCATTTGCAGTCGGGCGAGTGTCCGCAGAAGCCGAGCAAGCAGCCAGGCGAGGCCGAAAAATGTCGGCTGACGGAGCCGCGAGAATTCAACCTGATGTTCAAAACGATCGTAGGCGCGATGGGCGGCGAAGAGGATGCGGCATTTTTGCGGCCGGAGACAGCGCAGGGATTTTCGTCAATTTCAAGAACGTGACGGATAGCACCCGGGTGAAAATCCCGTTTGGAATTGCCCAGGTCGGCAAGAGCTTTCGCAACGAGATTACGCCGCGGAATTTTACGTTTCGCTCGCGAGAATTCGAACAGATGGAGATCGAGTTTTTCTGCCATCCGACGACGTCGCGGAAGTGGTACGAGTTTTGGCGCGATCGGCGAATAGCCTGGTATAAGAACCTGGGGTTGTCTGGCGATCGGTTGCAGTTGCGCGAGCATGGACAAGACGAGTTGAGTCACTACTCGGTCGGCACAGCCGATATTGAATACGCGTTTCCGTTCCTGGCGGCCGGTGAATTCGGCGAGTTGGAAGGGATCGCCCATCGGGGTGATTTCGACTTGCGGAGCCGCATGGAAGGCAAGCTTGCGAAGAATGCGGAGGGTTGCTTGGAACTGGAAATGGGGGAAACCGAGGGAAAGAAAGTGCCGAAGCACAAAGGGAGCGGTCGCGATCTCACGTATCGCGACGACGCGAGACGAGCGGTTCACGCCGCACGTGATCGAGCCCTCGGCCGGCGCCGACCGCGGCACGCTCGCATTCTTTGTGAGGCGTATCACGAAGATCAAGCGCCGGACGACAAGGGCGACATGCAGACCCGAACGGTGATGAAATTCCATCCGCGAATTGCCCTAAGCGGCCGTGTTTCCGCTTGTGAAGAAAGACGGCATGCCCGAGGCAGCGAAGGAGATCTATACGGCGCTCAAGCAGCGATTTGTGATGTTCTACGACGAGAAGGGAGCGGTCGGGCGGCGGTATCGCCGGCAGGACGAAGCGGGCACGCCGTATTGCATTACCGTCGATGGACAGACGTTGCAGGACCAGACGGTTACATCCGCGATCGCGATACGCTCGAGCAGTGGCGTGTGAAGAGCGCGGACGTGGTGGAGGAAATCGCCAAGCGAGTCGAGGCGTAAACCTTGTGCGCACTTGTTGAGACGCAGCGTATAATGGAGAAGGATTATTCTTAAACTCGATAGGTCCGCCACCCATGACTCGAATAACGCTCGATGCCGCCACACTAGCCAAACTCAGGGACGTCCGTGAGATGATCGAGCTTTGTGACGAGGCGGGAAGGATTTGGGGGCATTTCCTGCCCGGTCCGCCGCGCCAATGTCAAGAGAACGGTAACATCATCGTTCCTATTTCAGAGGAGGAACTCGACCGCCGAAGCGCAGAGCGAGGCGGTCGACCTCTCAAGGATATTCTTAACGATCTGTCGAAACTATGAAATACGTTGTCGTGTAGGGAAAGCACAGCCGAACGTGACCTCACGGCGATTTGGCTACGATCACGACTGCGAGTTGCAATCACCCGTGCGGCGGATCGGATTGATGCCGAACTAGAATCAGAACCGCATGAGTGCGGAGAATCGCGCGATCGCGGTCGACGAATTACGTTCGTATGGCCGCTTGGCATCTCTTTTACGGCAGATGACGACCGACGCGAGGTTCGAGTCATCTCGGTTTGGCCGATTTGACGCCTTTGGCGATGAGAGATGGCACTAATAGCTGCCGACCCGCGTGGCGAGTTGGTCGACTTGGCCTTTGAGATTCGCGAGCATCACGTGTGGGCTCGCCCCGCGGACGAGGTCGGCGTAGAACGCCGGAGCACCGTCGTGCGCGTGGCGGCAAGTGTCTCGGACGATTGTACGAGTTGGCCGAGCCGCGCGTGGACGTCTTGCAGCTTTGCCGCGGAGTAGCGGCTGCTTCGCCACAATCGCGAAATGACCAGCACCAGTCCCAAGATCAATGCGCCCTGGCCGGCCATTGCCAGACCGATGGCGAGTTCCAATACAGCATCTGGGCCGTCGAAAGCGACCAGGCGATGAGTCCGATGCCGCCTGTCGAAGCGGCGGCGCCGATCAGGACGATGAGCCAGGCGACGACTTGGCTGCCGAGTTTTGTTTTCCAGTGTTGAATTCCTATTGAACGGGGGCGCATACGTGGAGCGTTGGGGTCGTTGCTTGTTCGATTTGGCCGAACAAATCCTGGGCGGATCGAATCGCTGTCGACCGGCGACTGATTGCGAATTTGCAGTGGTCGGATTTGGCCGCGGAGCTCGCGGACGGCAGTGCGAACGCGTTGGCGCACGGCCCAGTCATTGGCCCGAAACGGAGGGGCTTTGCAGCCGCAGCTGGGCTCCGGCTCATCGAGCGCGAGGCCTTCGTCGCAGATCGCGTGGCGTGAGGGGTCGCGCCTCCGCATCGGCTGTTGGCAGCGCGAGCAGACGGTTCTCCCTTTGCCAGGTTGGCCACGCCGGGCGTGTCTTGTTGACAGGTGCTGCACCACATGGCCGATTCTTCGTTGTTAACTAGCGGGACTAGCAGCTAGCAAAGGGCCGCGAGTTTGCAATTTAGGCTTTAGTATGACATCGGCGCGCTGCCGCGGAACTGTAGCGATTCGGAAAGATTTGGCGCTACGGCTTGGATGCATTGATTGTCGCGGTCGGCTCATACCATTCGCCGCGGAGCCAGGAGACGAGGAGGGCCAGCTCTTGCGGGCTGAGGCGGTTTGCGGTCGGATCGTTGGGGTGTGACGCGAACGCGGGCATGCGGTCGTTCTTGTCGCCGTAGAAACGTTTGTCGGCCGGGTTGCTGAGAAACGCCGTGAGCCAGTTGTGCGAGGCGTAACCGGTCAGATCGGGGGCGTTTCCAAGTTCGCCGTCGCCGCGAAACTTGTGGCATTCGATGCAGGCGAATTCCTTGACGATTGTCTCGCGGCCCGCGCGTGTGCTGGTCAGATCGGCGACTTTGCCAACAGGCCGGCCGCTTCGGAGCGAGGGCGAGGGTGACGTCGTCGATTAGGTCGGAACTTTGCCAACTCGGCCCCCTTCGGCTCGCGAGTTCGCTTGGCGATGTTGTCCTGGACCCAGGTGACCATGTCGCCTGCTTTGAATGCCGTGTTGCCGAATAGTGCGGGCCGGCGATTTGTTTCGGGTCGAGGATTCCGCGGAACCACTCGCGGTGCCGAATCCCCAGAGGTTCGAGCGCTGGGTTTCTCGGCGGGATGTTTTGCGAGTCGTCGGCTGAGCGTTCTCGGGGGTGTGGCGGGGCAGCTTCGCAGTGTTGGCGGAAGAGCTTTGGGCCCTGTGTTTTGGGATCGCTTTGCAGGAGGGCGAGCTCCTGTGGGCGGGATGCCGGTCGGTGAGTTCGCGAGCTCCACGGCGCGCTCGGCTTCGATTTTCGCGTTCGCGACGGCAGCCAGATAATGCTGCGACTCCGTCGTGCCGCTGTAGTGGTCGTCGTACCACGCCAGCGAGGTAAGGACGCCGCGCCGACAAGCAGCGCAAATGTCCAAACGATCTTAAACCGATGTCCCAGTTGCCATCGACCGACAATAGGCATCAGGAACA
Organism: Pirellulales bacterium; assembly: GCA_963733825.1. Classification (GTDB taxonomy): domain Bacteria; phylum Planctomycetota; class Planctomycetia; order Pirellulales; family Lacipirellulaceae; genus JABDGM01. Next base: position 613,262 of record CAVTEK010000017.1, on the reverse strand, counting down.
GCGTCAGCATCACCAGGCCGGGAACGACGATCGCACCGACGATAGGCGGAAACTCTTCCAGATATTTAGCGTTTGGAACAGAAACAAGAAGTAAACTTCGGGCCGGCGGCTCCGTAGCTTTCGGCTGGGTTGGCAGGTGCTCCGAGTTCGGCGCCCAGTTGGTTGGCGACCGGAATGCCCGCTTCCATTCGCGGATAATTCCACACACGAGTACGAGCACGACGATCGCTACGGCGAGGCATGCGACCGCATCGCGGAGCACTTGTTCGGGCCAGAATGAGGAGTCGGGCGGACGCTTCGGTTCGCGAACCGTGAGACCGTGACGCCGGAACATGAGCACATGCAGTGTCAGAAAAATTGTCAGCAGGGCTGGCAGCACGCCGGCGTGGAGCGCGAAGAAACGGGTCAGCGTGTGATGACCATATTCGCTACCGCCGACGATAATGCGCTGCAGCGACTGACCAAACACCGGTACGAGACCCATCATCTTGGTGGCGACGCGGGTGGCCCAATAGCCTTTTTGATCCCACGGCAGCAAGTAACCGGTCAGCGCCAGCCCAAGCACAATCTGCATCAGGATGAGGCCGAGCCAGAAATTGATTTCGCCGTCGCCCGATATGCGCCGTCGATCACCACTTGCACAAAGTGCACCGCCATCAGAATCACCATCATATGCGCAGTCATATGATGCACGCCGCGGAGTAGCCAGCCGGCCGTCATCTGGTGCTGAATGAAGTAGACGCTTTCCCAGGCGGTCTGCGCACTGGGGCTGTACGACGTCCACAGGATTAGCCCCGTCACCACTTGAACGAAGAAGCAGAAGCTGAGCGTGCTGCCCCAGACGTATCGCCAGCGCGCGCCGCCGGAATGTGTTCGTACAGCGCTTCGTGCACCACGGTACGAAAGCCGGTTCGATCATCGAGCCAATTTAAGAAGCGATTCATTCGTCGACTTCCTTTCCGCAATGCCGCCTTTGAATCGCTCGAATTTCACCAGGATTTCCTTGCCCCGGCTTTATCTTCGAGCTTCACGGGCAACTGATCCAGTCCGCGGCGACTGGGCCCGAACAGCTTCTTGCCATCGATCGCAAACCCGCTCTTGTGGCAGGGGCACTCATATTCTTTTTTCGTAGCGTCGAATTCCACGGCGCAGCCGAGATGCGGGCAAGTGGCTGTGAACGCAGTCACGTCGTGGGGTCTTTGCTGGAGCGAGTGAGAAAGACGGCGCCGATTCGTTGAGCGACGGCGTGCGTCCAGGCGTCCGAGGCATCGGCCACGACGGCGAACTCGCGCGGAACCCGTCGGCCGGCAACGCATCGAGCGGGCAACGGCAGAACTGGGTCGAATCGGCTTCTCGTCGTCCCGATGTGCCGCGAGACCGCCGCAACGGATTGGTGATCACTCCCAAGCCGGCCGCGAATGGAAACAATGCGAAATAGCCGCCCGTGACAATCGCCGCGAGCCGAACAACGAACGAGCGACGCGGAGGTTCAGCAGGAGTCTTCGAAGAAACGTCCTTTTGCATGTCAACCATGGTAGAAGGTTGAGAGTTGAGGGTCGAGAGTTGAAGGTGAGCTGGCTAGTCGGCGACTTCGATCTCGTGCGGTTTTTGCTTCGACGGTTTTGCATCGCATCGCCGACCGCAGCGAGTACCGTCGGCTCGGCTTCGCTGAGTGGACCGCGATAGCGAACCCCGGACGCAGCTTTGTGGCCACCGCCGCCGAAGCGGCCGCGACTTGATTGACGTCGATCGCCGATCGGCTTCGCAAGCTAACTTTGGTTTCCTGCGGGCCCAGCTCGAGAAAGAACAGAGCCACTTCAACGCCCGCGACGCCGAGTAAACGATTGATGACGTCCTCGGTATCGGTCGCCTCGGCCGAAACCGCCTTCAGATCGGCCTGCGTAATCGCGCTCGACAGCAGTCGGCCGCCAAGTTGCGACTTGACGTTACTCAAGATACGGCCTTGCAACAACAGCCGCGGCAAGCTGTTTTGTTCGTAGAGCGCGGCGAAAATTTCGTGCGGTTTCGCGCCCGCCGCCACCAAGCGAGTGACGGCCGCGAACGTTGCTTCGCCGACTGAAGGAAATCGAAACCAACCCGTGTCGGTAGCGATGGCGGCGAACAACGGACCGCGATCTGTGGCGTGACGGGTGCGCCGAGCGATTCAATCGCTTGCAGAATGAGCCGGCCGGTCGATTCGGATGAAGTATCCTTAAACACCTCGGCGCCCATGTCGTCCTGGCTCACGTGATGGTCGATGACGACTTTGCGCGTTCCGGTCTTTTTCACGATATCGGCCATCGGTCCCAGTTGGCTCCAGGCGCTGGTATCGAGCACGGCCAGCACGTCGCATTTCAGATCGGCGCTCGATCGTATCGCGGCCGAGAACCTTCACGTCGTGATTCGGATCGATGAACGCAATGTGCGGCGGCACGGGATCGGCGTTCACGATTCGCACCGTCTTGCCGAGCGAGCGGAGAGCGAGAGCCAGGCCGATCTCGCTGCCGATGGCATCGCAATCCGGCCGCATGTGGCTGGTGAGCACGAACGATTGCGCTTCGCTTACAATTTTCGTGAATGGGCGCCAATCAATGGACATTGAAGAAGAGGTCAGAGGTCGGAGATCAGAGGTCAGGGGGCGGAGGCGATTTGCTGTGTTTGCGCGATATCGTGCTGCAGCTGTTCGATTAGTGCGGCGGGTGAATCAAACGGCCGAATGTCTCGCAATCGGGCGAGAAAGTCAACCTCCAACGGTTGGCCATAGAGGGGTTCAGCGAGGCCGATAATGTGAACTTCGACACGGAGCGTTCGATCACCGAACGTGGGGCTGGGGCCAAGATTGATGGCGGCTGGATACCATGCCGATTCCGAGTCGGGGACGACCCGGCTCGCTGGCCAGGCGCAGGCCGGCGTAGACGCCTTCGCCCGGCAGCAGGGTATCGATCGCGCTGAGATTCGCGGTGGGAAAGCCGATTTTAGCGCCGCGGCCGGCGCCGTGCGTCACCATTCCGCGGATGCGATAGGGGGCCGAGAGAAGCTTCGCGGCCTGCTCGACTTTGCCGGCGCGGATCAATTCGCGCACGCGCGAGCTGGATACAACTTCACCTTCGATTACGACCGATGGAACGATATCGAGCGTGATTCCACTGGCCGAGGCGAGCTCGGACAGGCGCCCGATGGTTCCTTCGCGATTGTGTCCGAAATAAAAATTTGGCCCTTCGACCAAGGCGCGGGCGGAGAGCGCGTCGCGAATGATCTGGTCAAAGAACTGGGCCGCGGAGAGTTGCAGCAGCGCTTCATCAGTCGGATATGCGACGATCCAATCGACACCCTGCGCGGCGAGCAGCTCGGCTTTTCGCTCGGTCCAGGTCAAGGGGGGCGGGCATTGCTCGGGACGTAGCAGGCGAACGGGGTGAGGATCGAACGTAAAGACGATAGCGGGCCCGCCCACTGCTTCGGCCCGTTCCAGCAATCGCCGCACGATTGCGGCGTGTCCGCGGTGGACGCCGTCGAAATTGCCGATCGATACGGCGCCGCCGCGGGCTTCGGCGGGGAGCAATTTCAGGTCGCGAATGATGTGCATCGGGGAGAGGGCAGGGGGCGGAGGTCAGAGGTCAGGGAGTAAAAAGACGGATTCGCTTTACCTCCACTTGCGGTTTAGCCGACGACGGCGCGGAATGCTTTTGGTAAATAGTGGATCAGATCGCTGGCGATCAGGGAGACCTGGCCAAGCTCCTCCGCGGCCAGGTCGCCCGCCAAACCGTGTACGTGCACGCCGAGCCGGGCGGCGTCGAACGGTGCCAGTCCTTGGCAGAGGAGGGCTGTGATGATGCCGGTGAGCACATCGCCCGTGCCGCCGGTGGCCATGCCGGGGTTGCCGGTTTGATTGATGGCGAAGCGGTGGCCGTCGGTGACGACGGTGTTGTGGCCTTTGAGGACGACGATGAGGTTTTCGCAAATTCGCCCGGCCGCTGAAGCGGCCTCGCCGCTCGCGGCCTCGCCGCTTGCGGTGTCGCCGTCGGCGACTTTGCCGCCGGCGGAGTTGAGGGCGAGTTCGGCGGCTGCGGTGATTCGATTGTCGCCGTGTGGAAGCTTGCCGGTGAGGCGATCGAACTCGCCGGGATGCGGGGTTAAGATGCGCGGCGCACGGGCCATGCCGATTGCCTGGCGACGTTCCGCCAGGGCGAACAATGCATCGGCGTCGACGACCATTGGTTGCATGACTTCTCGGTAGAGTCGTTCGACAAGATTCGGCATCCCGCGCGCGGCCCAGGCCGGGACCCAACGCCACGGCCGTGGCATTTCCGGTGAGTGCGAGCAAACCATCGGCGGCAGAGTCGGCGATAACGCCTTCGTCCTCAGCCAATCCATGGGTCATGTACGATGGCTCGATCGCGGCGACGACTTTCTGCACGCTGCGTGGCACGGCCAACGTCACCAGGCCGGCGCCGCTGCGAAGCGCGGACTGGCCCGCCAGTGAAATGGCGCCGCTCATTCCGCGCGAACCGCCGATGAGCAGTGCCCGTCCGAAATCGCCTTTGTGGCTCTCGGGCCGCCGTGGCGGCAGGAGCGGCAAGGGAGTGTCGGTGAGGTCGTCGAGTTTCATGAGGATTAAGGGATTTTCCGGATGGAGTTCGGCGTGGCCGCCGACGCTAATTGGGTTGATGCAACCTGGTGGCGATCAGGCCGGCCAGGAAACCGGCTTTGAAGCCGGCGTCGATGTTGACGACCGCGACGTTGTTCGCACAACTGTTGAGCATCGACAACAGCGCCGAAACGCCGCCGAAGTTGGCGCCGTAGCCGACGCTCGTCGGCACGGCAATGATGGGGCACGACACGTATCCGCCAACGACGCTCGGCAACGCGCCTTCCATGCCGGCCACGACGACAATTGCATCGGCGTGTTCGAAATCGGCGAGTCGAGCCGGAAGACGGTGCGGACCGGCGACACCGACATCGTGGATCATGGTCACCGCGACGCCCATCCAATCGAGCGTTTCGCGGGCTTCCTCGGCGACAGGCAGGTCGCCGGTGCCGGCGAGATCACCGCAACCATTCCCCTCCCTTTTGGCGAAGGGCTCGGGGAGGGTTCGTCGGCAATTCGAAACGTCCGCGCGAGCTGATTGTATTTCCCTTGCGGAAACGCCGCGAGTAAACCCGCAGCTTGCGTGGTATCGATCCGCGTGGCGAGAATCGGCTCGCCGTGCTGAATGAGTGTGGCGACAATCTGACAAAGCTGTTCGATCGTTTTCCCAGGTCCAAAAACGACTTCGGGATAACCACAGCGGCGGCGGCGATCGAGATCGATCGTGGCGGTCGGAAGATGTGCCGCGGTTGCGGGACGATCCTGAGGGCTCATGCCCTCAGTCTACTCCGCCTGAGACCTGCGAGACAGCCGACGAGCATCAGCGCCCAAGCGGCAGGCTCGGGGACGCCCGTTTCCGAGTCGAGAAGCGCGGCTCCGGCGCCGCTCGCCGCATTGCGGCGCCAAATGATGTAGTCGGCGGCATCCACAACCCCGTTGTGGTTTCCGTCGGCAACAAGATCGGTCGTCGAGCCGAATGTGCTCCGCCACAGTGCGTAATCGGCCGAGCTCACGGCGCCGCTGCGATCGAAGTCGCCCGGGGCTCCCACAGCGGAAGCGAAGCTGTAATCGGCGACGACGGGCAGGTGGTCGGTGGCGGTCAACAGTGCGTTGAGTACGGTGCTCCGGTATCCGGGCGGATACAACTGAGTATTGTTGAATTCGGCAAGCGCCGCGCTGTTGCTGCTATCGGTGACCGGCTTGTGATACACGCTCCCGCCATTACCAAATGCCCCGAGCGTGGCCGAGAGCAGCTTCATGCCCGGTTGAACGTCGCTCGGGGTATGGAGGGTCATCGGGTCGGTGACATATTGCACGTCGTCTCGGTATTGCAGGTAGTCGGCCGATTCGGTGAGCAAACTTTTGTAGGTCGAAGTATCATCCCAATTATTCGCCGGGTTCAGCGTATCGATCGCCTTGCCAATCCCGAGATGAACAGTCGTCGAAATCATGGTTTGGTAGGCCGCTTCCGTGCTGTCGTTGAGATTGTAATCGCCGGCATAAATGATGTGCGCATTCGGGCCGAGGCCGTAAGCGTCGTTCCGAATGGCAACTGCTTCGTCGTTTCTTTTGAACCCATTCGATCCCGATAGCCCGGATCCCGTGCTGCCAGACTTCATGTGACTGACATAGATCGTGAAATCGGCGGAGTGATCGTTGTACCCCTTCGGGGCGAGCGTATAACGCATCGGTGCGCGCGGCACGTCGCTGGGCACTGTAACCGCGCCGGCATTTAATTTCTGGACAGTATTCGCGTTATAAATCAGGCCGTTGGGGCCGTTGCCGATTCCGAAATCGCCTTCGTTCGGGTTGTAGGTGGTATCGTAGACGTAATTGGCTGTAGGGTAGATCGCGTTCAGTTGAGTGGTGATATATCCCAGAGTCGTTGCCGAGGTACCGTACAGTTCCTGGAGCGCCAGCACGTCGATCGGCTGCGCATGACCGGCCAGGTGCACGTTGCCGATGGCTTGCAGAACGGTCGTAAGTCCGGGCCCGGCTTGGGAACCACCCGAGCCGGTCGTATCGGCGTCGATGTTATACGTGGCCACGCGCAAGATCTGCCCGGAGGCGGCCGAAACAGAAAGCACCGCGATGATGCTGAGGGCAACGCCCAGCCGCGTGCTACGTTGGAGCGATCGGCGTTGAGCCGGTCGATCAGGACCGCAGCCCGAAAAAAAACATAGCAGCATTGCCGAATACTCTCCGCCAAGCGAGCTCAATGTAAGCACGTATTCTAGCATGCACGAGCGAATCGCACTTCGAATTTGCGCTGGTGAAGCGTTGCGGAATTATCGAAGTCGCCGAGTTTTGCGCCGAAAAGCCTGCGACGCATTTGTTTGCACGGAAGTCGGTAAAATAAGTGAAGAATCGGGCAAAAAACCACGAAAATTGGGCGAATTCGTAGGGAATTCATTGACGACCGGTACGGTACGGCTACAATCAGTACTTGGCATCGTCCGTACATGGGCGGCCCAGTCGAGGGGATGCCATTTCGTATTCGATTGGCGTGCGGATTGAGTGTGGCACCACGCCATTTGTAGCGGCAAACAGCGTACAAAACAGGCATGTTGACGGTAAAAGACGGGAGAATTCGATGAGACAGATTTCACACGTATGGACAAATGCGATTCGCGCGACCGTGGCATTGGGAGCCGTCGCGATTATCTCGGCTCAGGCCAACGCCGTGAGCACAATTGGCTATTGGAATCTCGATACCATACCAAGTGTTAGCGCCGCTCCGGTCGGCATCAATTCGATTCCGACTGCGATTGGTGCCGACGTCGGCAGCGGCACATTGTATCTTACCGACCACAATGGCACGGCCGGCACCGGCTTTAAGGGAAACGTGGATGACGCTACCGGTACGGTCGTGAATACCGGAACGAACTTTATCGGCACCAACGTCGGGTTGGCATTTACAAATGGCATCACGGGAAACGCACTTGCCGGCAATAACAGCTTTATCGACATGAGTTTTCCATTGTCGGGCTCATCCAATATTGGAGTTTCGTATGCGACTTACGCCAGTAGCGCCCCTGCTTTTAACAGTAACCAGTGGTCCTATAGCACCGACGGCATCAACTATACAGACTTCGGTGGCGCTGTAACGCAAAGCTCGTTGCCTGGTTCCAACCACATCACCGTGGGCGCAAACAATCTCGTTGGGCCGCTGGTTACTCCCGTCGACACTTTTACCGGGACGGGCTACTTGCGGTACACGTTCTCCGGCGCGACCGGCACGTCTGGTGCTCCGTTAAACCGCTTTGATAACCTGCTAATACAATCGGACGCAAGCAGCCCCGCAGCACCGAATGCAGCCAGTCTTCCGCAGGCGGGCGACATCGCTTTCGGGTTAAACAACGCCGACCCGAACAACACTCTGGAATTCGTCCGCGGCTCGACTGCACCAAGTGGCGGCGTGCGTTATCCGGCACCCAATTACCAATACACGACTCCCACCGTGGCTACGCCCGCCCCGCTTCCTTTTATGGAATCGATGAAGTTCGATAACTATGGTAGCACCCTCCACAACGCGAACGGCAATTTGTTGGGCGTCGATTTCGGCACCACAGCCACTGGCGGCGAGATTTACAGCCTGGCCACCACGGGCACGACCTCGTCACCGGCAGCCCAGTTGATCGGAAATACAAAATTGGCCGCAAATGGCAACTTCGGTCAAAGCGGCGCAGGAACTTGCGGTGCCGGTCCATGTCTGACGGGAGTGACGTTGAGTCGGCTCGCCGGCCTCTCGGTTTCCCCCAGCAACAACAAGCTAGCCGTTGTCGGGACGGATACCGGTCGGGTGCTCGTGTACGACTATACGCCAGGCAACACAGCGGGCGCCGGCGCGGCTGCGGCGAACGGACGAGAATCGGTTGTCAACGTAAGTGCCGCCACCCAAGGCACAGTTTGGAAGGACAACAATACGGTCATCGCGTTTAACGCTCCGGGCAACCTGGTCACAGTAGATGCCACGACGATGGTCACGACCGACGTTGGCGTTGCCGGAGGTAGCGGTCTGGTCAGTGCTGGCGATGTGACCACGCCGCTTCTGGGCAGCAACTACACGTCGCTGGCCTACAACCCGTCGGTCTCGCCATATTTGTACGCCCTCTACAGCGGGTTTGCGGGTCCCGCTTCCCCACCATCGCAAACGAGATTATATGTGTTCGATGATCCTACCGGCGTGCGGCCAGGCAGTACGCCTTATGCGCTTTTGACAACTCAGGTAACAGCTCTTCTGAAAGGTGTCGATCTGAGCCTTTCAACGCAGACAGGGCGCGATATCGCACTGGATAAGGACGGCAACCTGCTTATTGGGGCGTTCGATTCGACGATTACCTACCTTCCCGCTGCTGACTTCGCGACCCCGGCCTCGATCGCGGCGATTGCGAACAACTCGTCCACTTTCTACTACGGGTCGACCTACAACGCGACGGCGTTCTCGGGAATGGACATCGGATTCGCAGCTGCTACTCTCGCTGGCGATTTCAACCTCGACGGCAAAGTAGATGCGGCCGACTATGTTTCCTGGCGCAAGGGCAACAGTCCCAATCCGAATTCGCTCGCCGATTACAACACGTGGCGGGCCAACTTCGGTGCTGGTCCCGGAGCTGGTGCTGGCTTGGGTACCTCGACAGTGCCGGAGCCGGCCAGTGCGGGATTGTTCCTGCTCGGTTTGGTGGCGTTGTGCTGGCGCCGCCGCGGCGCGTAGTGTATCGACCCAATCGGAAATTCAAGACCCCGAGGTTTCTGACGAAGCCTTGGGGTTTTTTAATTGTGTGGGGAGGGTCGGGTCCGCAAATCCGCCGCAGGGCGCCAGACCACGGTTTTTGCACATCCAACTGTGGGCTAGCGCCCGGCGGCTTATTCGGCCGAAATGGTGACCAACTCCTCGCTCACCGCTTCGATCTCGTGGGCCGTGAGCCGCGGCAGAGAATCGGCGAAGCCGACCAGGAGTGCGAGGTCGCCGAGCCGGTTGATTTGGCGGGCCGTGCCGTGGCCCAAGTAATGAAGGGTTTCGACCGCGTCGGGGGTGAAGATTTCGCGCGTAGCGCCGGCGGCCCGCAACCGATGGCCGACGTATTGAATCGTTTCGTCGGCCGTGAAAGATCGCACGAGCGACTTGACGGCGATCCGTTCTTCCAAGCTTGAAAGCCGGCCCACGGCGGAAACGAGATTCATCTGCCCAATCAGGATCAACGTCAACGTGGGTTGGCCGGCGGATTCGAAGTTGAGCAGCAGCCGCAAGGTTTCCAACGCGCCGCAATCTTCGAGCAAATGTGCCTCGTCGATGGCCACGACGGCGTGCCGGCCTTCGGCCGTGTTTCGCTCGAGCAAGGCCTCGAGGCGGCGGACACTTTCCTCAACCGTATGCCGCGGCGGATCGGCCGAAGGGGCTCCGAGCTGTTCAGCCAAATACACGAGCAGGTCGCGGCCGGACATCTGCGGGAATACGAGGTGTGCCTGGGGTTGGCAGTCGTCGCCGAGCTCGTCGCAGAATTGCCGCACGAGCAAGGTTTTGCCGACGCCGGCCGGACCGGCCAGCAGCACGGCTCCACGGCGATTCTCCACCGCGTAGCGCAGTTTCAAGAGGGCTGCCCGGTGCGTTTCGCAGGGGAAGAATGTGCGCTGATCCGCGCCCGGTTCAAACGGTTTCGAGGCAAGGTGCCAGTAGTTGAGGTACATCGGGGAAGAGGTCGGAGGTCGGAGGTCGGAGGTCAGAGGTCAGAGGTCGGAGGTCAGATCAGGCGGCGGAATGCTTGCTGACGCGGTTTTCGATGGTGCCTAGAAGTTGGCAGCCGGTGGGCTGAAAATATTCGGCAATGGTGGCCAAATCGCGCGGATCGGCCGGCTCGGGGCCGGTGGCCCCGATCACGGCATCGATGCCCATATTTCGGACCAGATCGAGGACGATCGGCTGCGAGGTTTGGTCGAAGAACGTGCCCAGATCGACGACCACCAGATCGTAAGCGTGCCTGAGCACGCCGGCGGAGACGGCCGCCTGCAGGCCGGACGCCAACGGCTGAGGATTCTTGACCGCCTTCGGGCCGAGGGCCAACAGGTCGAGCTTGTCGTCGGTGGCACGGATGATGGCATCGGCAAGCGGCGCGGCGTGCCCCAGGACTTCTTCCCAGCCGACCGTGGGCACGGCGTCGAGACAGGCTGCGATTCGGGGGTGGCAAAAGTTTGCGTCGACGAGCACGGCGCGGCGCACCCGTCGCGCCGCCCGCGATGCCAGGCACAGGGCAACCGTGGTTGCCCCGACGCGCGGAAAGAGGCCCACGACGCCAATCAGCGAATGGCCGGCATCAGCTTGCGCTCGCATTAAATCGACGACGCGATCGAGCCGCGGACCGCACTGCTGGCTCAAAGTTCGGCAGATTTTAGGCCACTGAAATGAAGCGACGGTCGTGCCCGGCTGCAAGAAATTGGCATCACCTTTTTCTGCGGGTTGCTCGATTACTTGCTGCCGTCCGATGAACGACGACAGCGGCCGCTTCGAGGTCGACTGTTGATGGGCGACGTTCGATTGTGCCATCGTGCCAACCGATGCGCCGGTTCGCTCAGCCGAGTCGCGCGTCGTTGCTCGGTTTTCGCCAATCATCGCGGGCGAACTGCCGCCGATCGGCGAGGTTTCGGCCGCATCCTGACGGTACGCTTTAATGAAAGCTCGATTGGTAGTTGACATGGTGAAGACTAGCGTACGGGTATTTCGATAAGAAAACCTGGCAGACTGGCAACGGTGGGCGATTCATCGGTTCCGCCGTCGCGAGCCGGTTCGGCGCCGGCCGCGGCCGGCTGAGGTTCGGAAGTTTGCACTTGCGGCATCGCGCCGCCAGAGATCAAAAAGTGGGGCGGCGTCGCGATCGCATGATTCCGGTTTTGGACGGGGGCGACCGCGGGGCCTAGGCTGGAAAAACCATCGCCACTCGCTCGGCCAACGCGAGCACCCGATTGTGGCGCCTGTTCCAAGGGCCCGGCGGCAGTAGGCGCGGGCAGCGGACGATCGGCTGCGTTTTTTGCCGGTGCGACCGCGGGTTGCGATGCTGTCGTTGGCGGCTCAAGCGGCCGGGCGGGCGGCGCCGGATGACGGTTCATCGTTTGGAGCCAAGTTCCGGCGGCCGTAAACAGGGCGACCATCGTCAGAAAACGAATGGCCGGAGCAAGCGAATCGCCAAGCCGCTTGCTGGGAATCGCAAACGGATTCGAGCGAGGGAGAATGGCGGATTCGCGTTTGGAAACGCTCGTTCGGCGGTCGGCCAGGCGCCTGCGTTCGAATGCGTGAGGCCTGCGGGAATCCGCGGATTGCGGATTTCGGATTGCCTCCGGCACGCCCGGTCGAGCCGCGGATTGCGGATTGGAATCCCTTGCTTGCGGCGGGTCGAACCGGTAGTTGGTCGTCCCAATTTTGGTTTGCGTGGCCGGCAGCGGTTGAGGCGCCTCGGCCGATACATCGGGCAGGCGCGCGAGCACGGGCCAGCGCAGTCGGCGCGCCAAGCGAGCGACTTTCATCCGTTGTCGAACCGCGAGATACGTTACTCATCGGACCGCAATCCCTTGCAAAGTCGTGTCGGCGAGTTTCTGGAGAAACTCGCAATTTCGGCGCAGCCGCAATCGGTGGAACGCTACCACGCCACAATCAGTATCGGGAGCCGACTGCGCGGGCCTTGAGGATTGGCGCAATCGCGGAAGAAATCGCAGCAGCTAGCAATGCTGTGAGTGGTGCGTGGTTCGTAGTCTGTCGTCCGTTGCAGCGAGATCTCAAACGGTGGGCAACGGAAGTTGCCAGCGGCGCTGAATCAAAGGTTCCTGGCACCTTTGATTTTACTCAAGGCGCTGAAAGCGCAGATGGCGGCTAACAACAGTCCACTCGGCTCCGGAACCGTCTCCAGCTCGACGGAAAACGCGCCGTCCGGACTTTGCAGAAAAAACGGCACGAGCGTGGCGCCGTCGCTTCCCAAGACGAAGTTGCCGCCAAGCGGCGGCGGCGAGCCACCCGGGAGCGTGTTGTCCCACGGGATTGGCGCACTGTACTTGAGCGGCATCGTCCCCTGCAGACTGCTCGTTGCCCCACCGCCCACGGGCGTGAATTGGATGTCGTAGAAGATGTCAAAAAAGCTGTCGATCAAAAACGCATTGCTGTCGTCGTTCGTTAGCAGCATGTACCCAGGAGAAGCGGAGTGCATCCCGATTGTGACATCGAAAAACGTGCCGGGCACGGGCTCGATCGGCGTAATGCTTGTAAGATTCAATGTGAGCAGCTCGGTAGGCACCAGAAACTTGTCCTCGCCTTCCAAAGATCCCGCGTCGTGGTGGAAGAATACCGGATCGGCGAGGTCCATGTTCAGCGCGCCGTCGAACGGGAGCGACCCTGGTCCGAAGAAACTCGGCGGCACTTCCGGAAGTCCGCCGCTGCCAAGACTGGCCTTGCAACACGGCTTCTTACCGATACTTACGTCTACCCCCGAAACCGGATCACCCTTTTTCGCGTACGAGTTGTCAGCGCTATTAAGCAGCATGGGAATTGCCAACACGACCGCTGACGCAAGTTTTTGATTGCGGCAGGCGATTTGACAGACTCGGAGATTCATTAGCTCACTCCCTCGATAATAAGGTTCCGACCGGAATCGCTTCCGCGTTTACTCTACCCGATCCGCTCGGAATAGCCAGCACCTAGGGCGAGATAAAGGAGTCAATTACCTGCCAATGAATTTGGTTCTTGAAACCTTTGTTTCACCCAAACCGGTCAGCTCCGCAGTTCTACCTGTTGCGCGCGACGCCGGCAACTTTCGGCTCGGTCGTCTTGCGCCAGTCATTGGCCAGCCAAATGATCGCGGTGCCGTCGCGGCTGGACGTCAGCACGGTGCGGCCATCGGGCGAAAAGCTGACGGAAGTGACCTCTTGCGTATGTCCGGGGAGCGAGAGGATTTCTTTCTTCGTCTCGGTGTCCCACAGTTTGGCCGTGTTGTCCTGGCTGCCGGTGAGCGCGCGGGTGCCATCGGGGGAGAAGGCGACGGCGGTAACGGCAGCGGTGTGGCCCTCGAGGGTCTTGAGCTCGTGGCCGGTGCGTGCGTCCCAAATCTTGGCCATGGCATCCTGGCTGCCGGTGATCACTCGCCGGCTATCGGCGGAGAACTGGGCACAGAGGACGGGATACTTGTGACCTTCGAGCGTGAACAGCAGCTTGCCGGTTGCGCGGTCCCAGATTTTCGCCGTGTTGTCGCCGCTTGCCGTTACGACGCGCGTGCCATCTGGCGAATAGGCGGCGGAAAGCACGCGAGCTTTGTGGCCAATAAACTGGACGCCCGTGAGCTTGCCCGTTTCGACGTTCCAGATTTTCGCCGTGCCATCGTCGCTGGCGGTCAGTAGCTCATGGCCATCGGAGGAAAACTCGACCGAGTTGATATTGGCGGCGTGGCCGCCATCGAGCCTCCGAATGGCGCGTCCGGTGGCGCGGTCCCAAATCTTGGCCGAATGATCCCAGCTGCCGGTGGCAATAAGCCGGCCGTCGGGCGAAATGGCGGCCGAGGCCACGGCGCTATGCGGGCTGTATCGCACCACTGGACGATGCGTATTGAGGTTCCACAATTGCCCATCATTGCCGCCGATCGTAAGGACGTGCCGGCCATCGGGGGCGAAAATCGATGCCCAAACTTCGCCTCCGAGCTGATTGAAATCGAGGAACGGTTGCAGTTGCCCGGGTTGAGCGTTGAGGGCCGCGACATTTGGATTTGCGGCTCCCAATCCGGCGACAAGCGAGAGATCCCAGGTAAAGACGCGCTTACCTTCGGACGATGTAAGCAACGCGATGCTGCTATCGGGTGAGAAGCTGACCGACGTAAATGGTTTGCTTGGCGACTTCACGGCGGCGAGCTGCGTGGCATCGGCGAGGCGCCACAGACGGGCGAAGCCGTCGTCACAGGCGGTTAGCGCGCGGGTGCCATCTGCCGAGAGATCGAGGGACGACACGTAATCGTTGTGTTTCAACACCAGCTGGCGCTGCTCTTCGCCGGTGGCCGTATCCCATTGGCCACAGGAATGGTCGGCGCTGGCCGTGACAAGTCTTCGCCCATCGGGAGTGAATCGAATTGCGGTGATCGAGCCATTGTGCCCGGAGAGATCGCGGCCAAAAACCCAAGCGGGCGGGCCCGGTTGTCCTGGGGCCCGATTTTCCAGATGCCAGAGCCGAACGTGGCCGCGGTCGTCGCCGCTGGCGAGCCACCGGGAATCGGCCGAGAACATCAGCGCGGAAACTGGCGCGTTGTGGCCGCTCAACTCTCCGCGGGCGTCGCCGGTGCGTGCGTCCCAAAGTTTAATGTCGTTGCCGGGACTACCGGTCGCGATCCAATTGCCGTCGCGCGAAACGGAGAACGTGCCGATCCGACCGGTCGGCGTCAGGACGGCCTGCTGCGTGCCGGCGGTCAAATCCCAAATGCGAACTGAATTGTCGCCGGCGCCGGTGGCCAATCGTTTTCCGTCCGGCATGAACACGGCGCCGGAGACGAGAAATTCGTGGCCTTCCTCGAATCGCTTGATTGGGGCTGCCGCTCAGGGCGTCCCACAGGCCGGCCGTGCGGTCGCGGCTGGCCGTGACGATCTGCTTGCCATCGCGAGAAAAACGGGCCGATAGCACGGCGTCTTCATGTCCGGTAAACACGGTCACGTGCAAAACGCGCGTTTCTTGATAACCTTGAACGTTCCACACACGCGCGCGTTCATCATCGCCGCCGGAAAGGACGTATTTGCCGTCGGGCGAGAATGCGCAGGACTTCACCGCGCGACTGTGGCCGCGCAAACACTGCACCATTTTGCCGGCCGCAATGTCCCAAACGCGAATGGAATTGTCATCGCTGCTCGAAAGCACGAGTTGGCCGTTGGGCGAGAACGACACGCAACGGACCGGCGCATCGTGCCCCGCCAGACGGATAAAATTGAGCTTTGCCTGGGCTTCGCCCTTGAGCTTCTTTTCGATATCGAGGGGCTGTACTTCGTCTGGGTTCCAGACCATCACCAGCTTGTCGTAACCGCCCGTCGCGACCAGTTTGCCGTCCGGAGAAAAGCGCGCGCTGATAGACGGCGCCGTTGTGCCCGGTGAACGACGTTCGCTGCACGTATTCTTGCGGTTGGTCGCTTGCGCCCGCGGTTTGGCCGAGCGAACGCCGGCGGGACTCGACCGCGGAGAGACCAGCGGTCGGGTCGTCCTCGACCCTGGCCGGGGCGGAGGACCGCCCGGCTCGCTCCCAGACAATCGCCTTGCCGTCCTGGCCGGCGGTGACGATTCGATTGGCGTCCGGCGAAAAATCCGCCGCCCAGACCCACCAACTGTGGCCTTTGAACTCTTGGAGTGTTGTACCGGTGGCCAGGTCCCACAGGCGGGCCGTGTTATCGTAAGAGCCGCTGAGCAGCCGGTGGCCGTCGGGCGAGAAGCGCACGGTTATCACGCCGTCGGTATGACCGGTTAGCGGCGGGCGAAGCGATTTGCCTGTGGTCGAATCGATGATTTGAATCGTTTTGTCGTTGCTGCCGCTGACGATCTGCCGGCCATCGGGCGAGTAATTGACCGAGAGCACATAATTGCCGTGCCGCACGTGGAAGTGCTCTTTGCCCGTTTGGGCGTCGCGCACCGTGACGTTGCCGTTCGCGTCGCCCGTGACGAACGATTGGCCATCAGGCGAATAAGCAACCGCATTGACACGTGCGCCGGCGTCAAAATTCCCTGTTCCCAGGCGGCACAAATGTTCGAGCCGTCCCCATTCCCAATTGCGCAGCTCGGGTTTGCCGGCATCGAGCAGTGTGCAGCGCGGAGTCGTACGCGTTCTCGTTGATTTTGGCATTGGCCAGACCGATTTGCGCGATATAGGCCTCGTACTCCTTGGCCTGCTTCTCCTCTTCGGTCTTCTGCGCGCGGCGACAGCGATTTGCTTTTGCTCTTCGGCCCGCTGCCGTTCGCTGACGGCGATCTTGGTTTGATCTTCGGCCCGGGTCCGCTGGCGTTCGGCTTCGGCCTTCTTTTCCTCGGCGATGCCGCGTTGCTGGACCGCGATTCCGGTCTGTTCCTCGGCCCGGGTGCGCTGCCGGTCGGCCTCGACCTTCTTTTCTTCGGCAATGCCGCGCTGCTCGACGGCAATGCCGCGCTGCTCAACGGCGATGCCGCGCTGCTCTTCGGCTTCTTGCTTGGCGACGACCGCTTTGTTTCGCTGGTTGCGAACGATCACGAGGCCGGCCGATACCGTCGTCACCACGACCGCCAGCAACGCTGCGACGGCAAGCTTCGCCAAACGCAACCGCCGTTGACGCGCATCGCGTTCGGCGCGGGCCTTGTCGATTTGCGTCATCAGCGCCCGATGTTCCTCGTTGCTCGTATCCAACAGCGATGAGGCAAGGTCGAGGTCGCCCTTCTGCAAGGCGCAGGCCGCGTAGTCGCGTTGCGTTTCGGCCAGCAGCAAGCGGGCTCGATGGTTTTGGTCCCACAACGTGAGCGATTCCTGAAAACCGTACAGCGCCGCGGGCGAAGAGCTGATAGTCGTTCGAAGTTCGGGCCTTTTGCAGGTTTTGGTTCGCGTGCGCCGTGAGCACCAGGCTTTCGGAGTGCGATTGATACACGCGGATCGCTTCTTGCAGTTCCTTAACGGTCTGATAGCGATCTTCCTGTTGCGTGGCCATCGCTTTGAGGGCGATGTTCTTCAGCTCGCCGTCGTAGCGGATCGGGTCGATGCGATTCTGCGACGCGGCCATCAGGCATTGCATGACGTCGCGGCCCGAATGGGGCGGGTTGCCCCCGACGATTTCGTAAAGAATCGCGCCGAGCAGATAAATGTCGCTAGTCTTGTTGATCGCATCGACCGGTCCCTTTGCCATTTCGGGAGACATGTAGGCCGGGGTGCCGCCCAAACTGTCGGCCTGGTAAACGGCATCGACGTGGGCGAACTCGGGCGTGATCCGCGCCAAGCCCCAGTCCATGACGAGCACCTCGCCGTAGTCACCCAACATGACGTTTTCCGGCTTCAAGTCGCGGTGGATCACGCCGCCGGCGTGGGCGAACGCAACCGCATCGGCCACACGCATCAGGATGCTCACGTTCTCCTCGAGCGACTTCTGATGAATCACCTTGTCCCAGGGCGTGCCGCGAACGCGCTTCATCGAATAGAACAGTGCGCCTTCGTCGTTCGAGCCCAGGTCGTAAATGGGTACGATGTTCGGATGATCCAGCTCGCCGGTGACCACGGCTTCGGAAATGAACTTGTCGCGCTGCTCGTCGCGAATCTTTTTCGACGGCTTGAGCATCTTCACGGCCACGGTGCGGGCGATCGATGACTGGTGGGCCGCGTACACGACACCCATGCCCCCCTCGCCGATGATGTCCAACAGCTCGTAATCCGGCACTTCGGACAGCGACTTCGGCGGCAAGGAGGGCGCCGTGCGCTTTTCGCGGATGTAACGCGATTTAACCGGGACCGAGGAGCGGAAACCGGTGATCGTCTCCCGCTGGCGGATCGTTTGGCCCTGTTTGGCCTCCTGGTCGAACGTGCCGCGCCATTGCGAGTCGAGCAGCCGGGCGTCGGCGGGAGGCAGGGAAAGATCGATCGTTTTGTCGCTCTCGAGAGTGTGGGTCGAACGCCGCGTCGATTTCGGTTCATCGGCCGCCGCTCCCGGCAGCGCTTGGAACTCCATCGTCATGTCCGAGAGATAGTCGATCGTGGGCGACTTCCGATCGGGTTCGGCCGGCGCGCTTGCGGCCACTTCGAGCGGCGCAATATCGTCGGCATCGACGGCCGGTTCATCGTCGTGCGGATCGGGCGGACCGATTTCGATCGTCGGGCCGATCTCGGGCGAATCGATCGGGTCCAGAGCAAGCAATTCGTCCAAGTCGACTTCTTCCGCATCATCCCCGGAAGGCGAGTTGCTGTCGGCCACGAAGAGCGGGCTGGTCTCTTCGAGCGGCGTGATATCGTCCTGATCGACGGCCGGATCGTCGTCGAGGGCACTTCCGATGATTTCGAGCGTCGCGCCGCCTTGATCCGTATCGGTCAGCTCGAGATCGAGTGATTCATCGAGATTGATTTCGCCGGATTCGTCGCTGGTTGGCCCACCTTCGTTTGGCCCGCGGACCCGTTTGTCGTCGATCGAGCGTTGCGACAGTTTTCGCAGGATCGCGCCGCAATTGGTGCATTTGCCCTGCACGAGGGCGGTTTGATCCAGTTCATGTTGGCAGACGGGACATGTTCGCATGAAAAGGTTCCTCGTTGCCATGCTCTGCGTGGCGACGGGCTAGGGAGCCAAGGTGTCGGACTCTATTTTACACAGGATCATTCGCATGCGCAGATTGCTTTTGGCGGCTATTGGGACCAGCTTTGCCCAGGCGCCCGGCCCGGCGGAGCCGTTGCCACGAACGCTCGTCTGCCTGTTCGAGCGCCGCGCCTACTCGTCGCGACCAACTTCCCCCATTGGCCGCGAGCACTAGCCCGGTCAGTGGGGCGACCCATCGCGATGCCACAATGGGGCGGACCGTTGGGTCATCGGCCAGCTCGCGTTCGGGCGGAGCATTTTGTTCGGCCGACTGGTCAGCCGGCGGGCTGGCCAGAATCGCCGCATGGGACGGGATCTCATCGGACAGTCGTTTCAACTGCGGAAAGTCATCGCGCGATTGGAACTGGGGCAATACCTGGTTCTGGGTTACTCCGTTTTGCGGGGGCCGGTTTTGTTGGGCGCCATTCTGCTGGGCGCCATTCTTCGGCGTGCCTTCCGTCGCGGGCGGCCGGTCGCGGTTGCCTTCCGATTGGTCGGAAGGTTCGATCACCCGGCCACGGCGCACAAAAACATCCATCACCAAACGCCGCGTACCATTGTCGGCGCGAACCAGGTAAATCTGGTAGCGGTTATCAGGAAGATTGGCGAACAATTTTCGCAAGTCCGATAGCGCTTCTTCGCTCAAAGGAACTTTCTTGATCACTTTCCCATCGGGCGAGATCACATCCAGCTCTAAGTATCGCTCGGAGGTATTTGTGCGTTCGCCGCGAGCGACATGCACTTCGGTCGATTGCAGGCTCTGCGGCGCCGCTGATTGCTGATCCAGCAATACCGGCGGCGCCAATTGCGGAGCTAAGGCCAGTCTCGGCACGTCGGGAGTCGTATCAATGCGCACGTTAAACGTTTGGATGCCGGGATTGGTGATCGTCGTGAAATCGCTCACACTTAGATTGTTGTCGTCCACAATCGCGACGCTGATCTTGATCGGGGCCGTGGGATTTACGGGATCCGGCGGACCGACATACTGGTGCGTCAGTTCGGTCGTGCCCGTCGTCGAGACGCCCGCGCTGCCCGAATTCCTCACCAAAGTGTTGATCGTCGTTTGACCGTTGACGGTCGGCGCTCCCGGCGCCTTCAGCATCAGCGTAATCGTCTGCACATTGCTATCGCCCCAGTCGATCACAAACGTGAATGATTGGGCGACGGCGCCCGGGTTGTTGATGTCCTGGCTGCTGACGAGCGTCAGTACCGAGCCGGTATTTCCAACAACGGGGATCGTAAACGTTTCTGTTCCGCCTAGTCCGGTCCGCTTGATCGTGACATCGTGCGTGACGTTATCGGCGTAGGTGTGGATGGCGTCGACCGTGCCATCACCCCAATCGACGACATGGGTGAATGTTTCATGGTGAGTATCGGTGATTGTCGGCGGCACGGCTGCGTTCGGGTTCAATACGTTGTCGAATCCCGGATCGTTGTACGCAAGATCGATCGTCGTGAAACCTTGCGGCGAAACCTGAGTGCCGACAATGTTTGCACCGCCAGGCTGCGGCGTGAACGAGGGCTGGACGCCATTTACCGTGATCGTAAATGTTCGCGCTACAAAGCCAGTCATATCGTCGTCACGGACCATGATCGTAACGTTGTATGTTCCGTCGTCCGCATAGATATGCTGCGAAGTATCGATCGGTACGGTCGTCATCACGCCGGGACTGCCAACCGCTCGGAGCGCGTTATTGATCGTAACCGTGCCTAACGGCGTCCCGTCTCCCCAATCGACCGTCGCTCCGAAAAACGTTTCGGAACTTCCAATTGGCGTCGAAAGTG
Source organism: Pirellulales bacterium (assembly GCA_963733825.1). Taxonomy (GTDB): domain Bacteria; phylum Planctomycetota; class Planctomycetia; order Pirellulales; family Lacipirellulaceae; genus JABDGM01. The sequence goes on along the minus strand of CAVTEK010000017.1, from coordinate 592,603 downwards.
GATTTGCCGGATTATCGAAGCCCGGATCCTGTAGCAGTACGCGGAGCGGAGCATTCACATCCGAGGAAATTGCGAATGGCGATCCCTCGTTCACCGTGAGCGGTACGGGTATCGACGCCAGCGTCGGCTCCACGTTTTCGACGATAATCTGGAATTGAAGCGGCGTGAAATTTGCCATATCGTCGTCTTTGACCGTGATCGTAACAGTGTACGTCCCGTTGTCGGCGTAGATATGGCTGGGAGCGTCGAGTGGTGCTTTCGTCGTAACGCCGATGCCGCCACTGACGCGTTGCGCGTCATCGATTGTTAGGGTTTGCGGTGACGAACCGTCGCCCCAATTAATACTCATTGCGGTGAACGTCTCATGGCTCCCGTTCGGCGACGACAGCGGGTTGGCCGGATTGTCGAAGCCGGGGTCCTGGAGCAATACTCCTAAATCCTGGGTGGCGGGATTCGAATCCGAACTGATCACAAATGACTGGCCCTCATTCACCGTAAGTGTGCCAGGCACCAATACGCTCGGCACGACGTTGTTGACGGTGACGGTGAGGGTGTCCTGGACGTAGTCGGCGCCGAGCGTGCCGCTGGTGAACTTGGTGGCGTCGTTGTAGGCGGCCATGTCGTCGTCGGCCACGCGCAAGGTGACGGTGTAGACGCCGTTGTCGGCGTACGTATGGTTGACGCCGTCGAAGCTGGCCTGGGTCTGGGTGCCGGGAGAACCGATCACATCGACGGTGGCCGAGCCGAGGTCGCTCGTGGTGCCGTCGCCCCAGTTGATGTAGTAGTGGAACAGCTCCGTGGTGCCGTCCGGCTGGGCGAGCGGGTTGGCCGGATTGTCGAAGCCCGGATCGGTGATCGTGCCGATGTTGGTGATCGTCAGCGGCGTCCCTTCATTGACCGACTGCGGGACCGTGGTGGCGGTGAGCGTGGGGACGACGTTGTTGACGGTGACGGTGAGGGTGTCCTGGACGTAGTCGGCGCCGAGCGTGCCGCTGGTGAACTTGGTGGCGTCGTTGTAGGCGGCCATGTCGTCGTCGGCCACGCGCAAGGTGACGGTGTAGACGCCGTTGTCGGCGTACGTATGGTTGACGCCGTCGAAGCTGGCCTGGGTCTGGGTGCCGGGAGAACCGATCACATCGACGGTGGCCGAGCCGAGGTCGCTCGTGGTGCCGTCGCCCCAGTTGATGTAGTAGTGGAACAGCTCCGTGGTGCCGTCCGGCTGGGCGAGCGGGTTGGCCGGATTGTCGAAGCCCGGATCGGTGATCGTGCCGATGTTGGTGATCGTCAGCGGCGTCCCTTCATTGACCGACTGCGGGACCGTGGTGGCGGTGAGCGTGGGGACGACGTTGTTGACGGTGACGGTGAGGGTGTCCTGGACGTAGTCGGCGCCGAGCGTGCCGCTGGTGAACTTGGTGGCGTCGTTGTAGGCGGCCATGTCGTCGTCGGCCACGCGCAAGGTGACGGTGTAGACGCCGTTGTCGGCGTACGTATGGTTGACGCCGTCGAAGCTGGCCTGGGTCTGGGTGCCGGGAGAACCGATCACATCGACGGTGGCCGAGCCGAGGTCGCTCGTGGTGCCGTCGCCCCAGTTGATGTAGTAGTGGAACAGCTCCGTGGTGCCGTCCGGCTGGGCGAGCGGGTTGGCCGGATTGTCGAAGCCCGGATCGGTGATCGTGCCGATGTTGGTGATCGTCAGCGGCGTCCCTTCATTGACCGACTGCGGGACCGTGGTGGCGGTGAGCGTGGGGACGACGTTGTTGACGGTGACGGTGAGGGTGTCCTGGACGTAGTCGGCGCCGAGCGTGCCGCTGGTGAACTTGGTGGCGTCGTTGTAGGCGGCCATGTCGTCGTCGGCCACGCGCAAGGTGACGGTGTAGACGCCGTTGTCGGCGTACGTATGGTTGACGCCGTCGAAGCTGGCCTGGGTCTGGGTGCCGGGAGAACCGATCACATCGACGGTGGCCGAGCCGAGGTCGCTCGTGGTGCCGTCGCCCCAGTTGATGTAGTAGTGGAACAGCTCCGTGGTGCCGTCCGGCTGGGCGAGCGGGTTGGCCGGATTGTCGAAGCCCGGATCGGTGATCGTGCCGATGTTGGTGATCGTCAGCGGCGTCCCTTCATTGACCGACTGCGGGACCGTGGTGGCGGTGAGCGTGGGGACGACGTTGTTGACGGTGACGGTGAGGGTGTCCTGGACGTAGTCGGCGCCGAGCGTGCCGCTGGTGAACTTGGTGGCGTCGTTGTAGGCGGCCATGTCGTCGTCGGCCACGCGCAAGGTGACGGTGTAGACGCCGTTGTCGGCGTACGTATGGTTGACGCCGTCGAAGCTGGCCTGGGTCTGGGTGCCGGGAGAACCGATCACATCGACGGTGGCCGAGCCGAGGTCGCTCGTGGTGCCGTCGCCCCAGTTGATGTAGTAGTGGAACAGCTCCGTGGTGCCGTCCGGCTGGGCGAGCGGGTTGGCCGGATTGTCGAAGCCCGGATCGGTGATCGTGCCGATGTTGGTGATCGTCAGCGGCGTCCCTTCATTGACCGACTGCGGGACCGTGGTGGCGGTGAGCGTGGGGACGACGTTGTTGACGGTGACGGTGAGGGTGTCCTGGACGTAGTCGGCGCCGAGCGTGCCGCTGGTGAACTTGGTGGCGTCGTTGTAGGCGGCCATGTCGTCGTCGGCCACGCGCAAGGTGACGGTGTAGACGCCGTTGTCGGCGTACGTATGGTTGACGCCGTCGAAGCTGGCCTGGGTCTGGGTGCCGGGAGAACCGATCACATCGACGGTGGCCGAGCCGAGGTCGCTCGTGGTGCCGTCGCCCCAGTTGATGTAGTAGTGGAACAGCTCCGTGGTGCCGTCCGGCTGGGCGAGCGGGTTGGCCGGATTGTCGAAGCCCGGATCGGTGATCGTGCCGATGTTGGTGATCGTCAGCGGCGTCCCTTCATTGACCGACTGCGGGACCGTGGTGGCGGTGAGCGTGGGGACGACGTTGTTGACGGTGACGGTGAGGGTGTCCTGGACGTAGTCGGCGCCGAGCGTGCCGCTGGTGAACTTGGTGGCGTCGTTGTAGGCGGCCATGTCGTCGTCGGCCACGCGCAAGGTGACGGTGTAGACGCCGTTGTCGGCGTACGTATGGTTGACGCCGTCGAAGCTGGCCTGGGTCTGGGTGCCGGGAGAACCGATCACATCGACGGTGGCCGAGCCGAGGTCGCTCGTGGTGCCGTCGCCCCAGTTGATGTAGTAGTGGAACAGCTCCGTGGTGCCGTCCGGCTGGGCGAGCGGGTTGGCCGGATTGTCGAAGCCCGGATCGGTGATCGTGCCGATGTTGGTGATCGTCAGCGGCGTCCCTTCATTGACCGACTGCGGGACCGTGGTGGCGGTGAGCGTGGGGACGACGTTGTTGACGGTGACGGTGAGGGTGTCCTGGACGTAGTCGGCGCCGAGCGTGCCGCTGGTGAACTTGGTGGCGTCGTTGTAGGCGGCCATGTCGTCGTCGGCCACGCGCAAGGTGACGGTGTAGACGCCGTTGTCGGCGTACGTATGGTTGACGCCGTCGAAGCTGGCCTGGGTCTGGGTGCCGGGAGAACCGATCACATCGACGGTGGCCGAGCCGAGGTCGCTCGTGGTGCCGTCGCCCCAGTTGATGTAGTAGTGGAACAGCTCCGTGGTGCCGTCCGGCTGGGCGAGCGGGTTGGCCGGATTGTCGAAGCCCGGATCGGTGATCGTGCCGATGTTGGTGATCGTCAGCGGCGTCCCTTCATTGACCGACTGCGGGACCGTGGTGGCGGTGAGCGTGGGGACGACGTTGTTGACGGTGACGGTGAGGGTGTTGCCGGCGGCGTAGGTTCCGTCTTCATCGGTGGCGGTGGCGCTGATCGTGTAGTTGTTGGGGCCGTCGGCGTAAACATGAGTGACCGATGACGGGTTACCGGCAACGATCTGGGCCGGCGTGCCGTCACCCCAGTTGATCGTCCACTGGCTAATGGTGTCGGTGCCCGGATCGGAGGAGGACAGACCTAAAGTATAAACACTGCCTTCATCGATGCTGGTCGGGCCGTTGATGTTGAGCGTGGGCGGAACGTTGTTGACGGTTACGGTCCGACTGTCCTGGGCAGGATCGCCATCGTTGTCGGTCACTGTGACGGTGAACGTGTAAGTAGCCGGTCCGTCGTTGGCATAGGAATGAGTGCCGCCCAGCAGGAAGAACCCGCCGGTTGCGTCGACGACCGTCAGGTTGTCGGTGCTGCCATCGCCCCAGGTGATGGTTGCCGATTGGATGCCGTTCGGAGAGTAGACGACGCCCACCGGAGGCGCGCTGCCCGTGCCGCTTAGGTCGAGTGTCGTATTGCCTTCAAAGAGCGTCTGGTCGGGTTGCAGATTGAGCGAAGGCACGACGTTATTGACGGTGACATCGACGGTGTTGCCGGCGGCGTAGGCGCCGTCTTCATCGGTGGCGGTGGCGCTGATCGTGTAGTTGCCGTCGGTGTACACATGCGTGACGGACGCCGGGTTGCCGGCCACCACTTGGTCTGGGCCTCCGTCACCCCAGTGGATCGTCCACTGGCTGATCGTGTCGGTGCCCGGATCAGAAGAGGACAGATTCAAGGTGTAGGTCGAACCTTCATCGACGCTCGGCGGGCCATCGATCTTGAGCGTGGGCGGCACGTTGTTGACGGTGACGGTGCGTGAGTCCTGGGCGGAGTCGCCGTCGTTGTCGACGATCGTGACGGTGAATGTATAACTAGCCGGTCCGTCGTTGGCATAGGTATGTACGCCACCCAGCAGGTAGGTCCCGCCGCCTGTATCGAACACGGTGAGGTTCTCGGTGGGACCGCCGTTCTCCCAGGTGATCGTGGCCGACTGGATGCCATTGGGCGAATCGACCACGGCCAGCGGCGGCGCGCTGCCCGTGCCGCTCAGGTCGAGTGTGGTATTACCTTCTTGCAGGGTCTGGTTGGGTTGCAGCGTGAGCGACAACGGCGCTCCCAAGCTCAATACGGCCCCTTGCGCGACGGCTGCCGCGTGCGCCGTGTTATCGGTGGCAACGCTCGTGGTCGATGATTGGCCGTCGGGCGGCGATGAGTTGGTGGTGGTGGAAGTGGCGGGAGTTTGAGTCTGGCCGATATCAGCAACGACCGCGCTAATCGCCAGGCTCTGGATGGCGCCATCGAGCACGCGGCGGCGTTCGAGCTGTCGGACGCGGAGAGGTATTGATTTCACAAGCCGCCGGCCAGCACGAAGTGATCCGCGTCGTCGGCCGGGGACAAACCCGGAAAACCAAGACAGTCGCATAGGTGGCGAACTCCGAGGAGAAAGTGAGATCGCTTGATTGCTGGCAGCCAGGTTCCGGTTGGCTGATGAAAGCGGCCGCCCGCGATCGGTGGTGGGAACCGTTTGTCGCAGGCGATCGGCCCGAAATAGCAGCACACCTATTATCACGACGGGCCCGGGTCCGTGTCAAACAATCTGTCGGGTCGCAAGTGCAATTGGGGCGGAAACTTGCGACAATTCCGGGGCCACAGCCAGAGGCCGCTCGCGGCGGCTTGCCGAATGACGGCAAAGCGGCCCTGCGTCGAAATCGCACATCGGCCTCAATATGTGGCCGATAACTGCCGAAAACCACTGATCGCCGATACTCTCTTTTCCACTTCTCTTCCGCTAGCGGTGCCTCTATGTGTGCCCACGATTCGAACAGGCATTGCGATTGGTTTGCCCGGGCAATCATTCGGTTTACCATTTCGATTGCCGGCTCGATGGTTTTGTTTGGTGCGTGTTCGGTTGTGCGACCGGCCATCGGCGAAGTGATTGATCCGTTTAGGGGAGGCCCGGCCGAACCGCAGACGTACTGCAAAGAAACGTCTAGCAAAGAAACGTCGGGCACACCTCAAGCCGGCAAGGCCGCGACAGCGCACGCCGATGCGTCGGCCGCCGATAAAACCGCCGGCCCGGCTCGAACGTCGGCCGAGGGGATTACCGCCACCTACATTCCAGTGCACCGCTTCCGCGGAAAAGTGCGGCCGGCGAATTTCCAAAACGGCGGGCAAGCGCAGGCGCCTCGCAACGACGGTGCGGCGAACGCCTCCAGCGAGCTGCCGGCCCCCTCGGCCCAATTGAAGGACCCCTGCGGCGCGGTCGAAGCCAAGCCGCTTAATTCACTCGGCATCAATATCACGGCGCCAATCGGCAAGCTGCCGACCGATCTGGCAACGCACTGCTGGGATCAGATCAATCAAAATGGCGGCAATTGCCGCTGCTGGCCGATGTTCTGCTACCGATGGGACGCCACCTGCTTCTGTCACCAGCCGCTGTACTTCGAAGAAATCAACCTGGAACGCTACGGCTACCAATGCGGCGACCGATGTTGCTGCTGCACGTGCGGCCGCGAATGCTGCCTGCAACCGGCCGCATCGGCCGCGCACTTTTTCGGCACGGTCCTCGTGCTGCCGTACTGCATGGCCGTCGATTGCCCGGGCGACTGCGTCTACACGCTGGGCCACTATCGCCCCGGCGATTGCAATCCGTGGCGTTGGTACTGGCCGCCATGTGATCCACTGGCCGCAGCCGCCGAAGGCGGCGTGTGGACCGGGCTAATCTTCGCGATTCCGTAACCCAGGCTCTGCCTGATACCGCGGGTGGCACTGACTTTCGGCCGATTATGCGTGGCGATTGCGCTAAGCTTGCCACGGCCGAATGTCGGTGCGGCGGGAGCCGTGCGAGGCAAAGCGGCGGCACCTCTTGCGCCTAAAGCGCACCGACAACCGGCCGATTAAAGCCGATCGAATTCGCGACGCATAATCGTCCGGCAGTCGGTGCTACCCGCTGCGCGGCGCACCCATCCTACCCGCTACCGGCTCAATCGCGGCCCCGATCCTTCTCGCGACTTACGCCGCACCGGTTCAAGAACCGGTGCCACCCGCTATATTGATCAAATCAAATATGGCCACTATTAGGGCTTGGCAATTTCGACGAACGCAATCGCTAATCGGTTTTTATCAATGCTAAGCACGTATCCTGAAAAAGGTTCCTGACACCTTTGTTTTCCCTGAATGGGGCAGGACCACGGTTCGATGGGGAAGGGGAGCCCCAGAGGCCATAAGCCGAACGGCTCGCATTACAGCTGAAGAGGCACGACTGCTCGATTCAACCAAAGTCCGTACCGCGAAAGCATTCTATGAAGGCATCTATAGACAGAATCCAGCAAATCTTGCCGCAAAAGAGCGTGTCCAACTGATGGACAGGATTCTTCAACTCAAGGGGAGCCGATGACATGGACGATGTAACAAATCCTCAAATCAGAGTGAGGCTCGTGGTTAGAAACGTCACCAAAAAGGAGCTGACGCTTTATCTTGAACCATGGGGCGAGGAATGCCAGATGGTATCGCAGAGCGAATTCATCCTCATTGGCTATGGGCCGGAATCTGGCAGCGGCTTTTTAATCGATTATGACGAGGACAGAATTGTTGTTACCGGTTGGACTGGCTCCGCTATGCGTGTCTTCTCGAATGGTAAAGAAATCGGAAGTATCAGCTGGCGGCCACCGGTCCCAGATATTGATTCACCACTAAAATAAAGGTTCCTGACATGCTCTGTCGAAAACTACCCTTTGATAGCTAAACAGGGGCGGGATGTAGTTCGTATTAGAGCGCATGGCGACGACGAGCAAGAGCCCAAAGCGGATTATGCAGGTGGCTCACGCGCTGGGTAAGCAGTGGCTGCGAACGTACTGGCATCGCTTCAGCCCGAAGAAGTTCACGTTGCCGCAACTGTTTGCTTGCTTGGTCTTGAAAGGATTGAATTAAAGGGGACGGGAGTCAAATTTCGATATCCGTCACGACTTGTTTCCGTTCCATTTATTTCACCCGTATCATGCCCGTCGCGGTCTCGACAGACAGTGCGGAACACTCGGACGATACGAACCGCGGGCAACAGCCGATGCAACGGGAGCCATCGATCACCTTCACCCGAAGCCCCTGGACCTGGGTCCCGTCGCTCTATTTTGCTGAAGGCATTCCCTACGTCATGGTGATGACCGTTTCGGTCGTCATGTACAAACGCCTGGGCATCTCCAATACCGACATTGCCCTGTACACAAGCTGGCTGTACCTGCCCTGGGTGCTCAAGCCGCTGTGGAGCCCGATCGTCGACCTGATGGGCACCAAGCGGCTGTGGACGGTGGTTATGCAGGGCGTGATCGGCGCCGTGTTGGCCATGGTGGCATTGGCCATCCCGGCGCCGCAGTTCTTTCAGTACACGCTTGCGTTCTTCTGGCTCATGGCTTTCAGCTCGGCCACGCACGATATCGCCGCCGACGGTTTCTATATGCTCGGCCTGAAGCAGCACGAGCAAGCTGCCTTTGCTGGCGTGCTCGCCACGTTCTATCGACTTGCCATGATCGCCGGGGAGGGAGGATTAGTTATTCTAGCCGGAAAGCTCGAAGAGCGGTTTGGCTCACTGCACAAGGCATGGGAATTCACGATGCTCGTTGTAGCAGGCGTGATGTTGGTACTGTTTTTCTATCACTGGGTGATTTTGCCTCGACCGACCGAAGACGCGAGACGACCTCGCGCCGGTCGCCAGAATCTGCTGGCTGAGTTTTTTCGTGTGTTTGTCGAGTTCTTCAAAAAGGACCGCATTGCGGCCACGATTGCGTTCTTGCTCCTGTACCGCCTGGGTGAGGCGCAGCTGCTCAAACTCATCTATCCCTTCCTCCTGGACGCTCGGTCGGACGGCGGCCTGGGCTTGGCCACGAGCGAGGTCGGATACATCAAGGGCACCATCGGCGTCGCGGCTCTCCGCGCAGGCGCTTGAGGCGCGAGCCGCAGTCGGGGCAGCAATCGGCGCGATGCTCGACCTGCCAGTCGACACGTTCGGGCGATGGTCGTCGAGAACCGGGATGCCCACGCTTGCCGCCGGGCCGCTTCTTGCCGCGACGCTTGGCCGGCGGCTTCTCGTACACCGGAACCATCCCCGAGGGAGTCGAGGGGGTCGCCCAAGAACCGTTCTTCTCCTGCGCCTCGGCCAACCGCTTGCTCATTTCCAACAGCGCGAACACAACCGCTTCTTCCCCCTGCTGAAACAGACTCCGCGCTGCGCCTCGGTCAACTCGCCGCTGCGAAGTGTCTCCAACGTCGATCTTGCGGACAACTTTGCACACGATGCCATACCCCACAGACATAACCCAATACCTTAAAATCAACCAACATCAACTTCAGACGGCTGAAGTGTTACCACCCTTGTAGTTGACCAGCGGAAGATTTTTAAGCCGGTCTTTCTGCAAGACAACAAGGCTGGGTACACCAGCCGTAAAATCGCCTCCGTCAGCAAAAAGATATACAACAAAGAGCTTAAGTTCCACGGCTACGTGTGTGTGCAGGAAGGCGCAATTACATCCCGACGAACTGCGCGGCGTGCTTATTAGAATCAAAGACGTTGCTATCGGTTATTACGATCCGTCGATGCTCGATTATCGAACGAATGAGGGACCGAGAAGTCGGTGGTTGACATCAGAAATCTTTGTTGAAAAAGGCCTTGAAGATGCTCTCAACGTTGACCGCGATAGCTTCAACAGGGTGCATCCGGAATTTCTAGCGCTGCAAGATCACCTGCACGGCATACTCAAAGAAGTGTTTTCTGGCGTATGGAAAAACATCGATGTCCGATCTAAAAAACGGACCAAAGCGAAAGAAAAAGCTCGCCGCAGTCAGCTGCGTGAAGTCATTTCCGAAAGTACGGCGCTGAGGTTGAAGTAAAGACCGGTTGTGGTAAAAGCGAAAGTGAGTCCAGGGTTGCCGTTCAATCTCGCCGGGATCACACAGAGGTCACGCTGCCGCCTGAGGATGCACTAAAGACAAAGAAATCGAATAAACAACTAGCCGCTTCAATTTTGGCACTATTTGAAGTTGCCATGCGGGAGAACACCCAGGAAAAACGCAGGGAGCGATTCTCGGAACTGCTACTAAGCCTACTTGCAAAGTGGTAAGTCGATGAGCGACGGGGGGTTTAAGTTCGCGAATTGTCTTCTGAAGCACTTCGTGCGCACAGACGGGTGGCTTCCGGTGTGCAAAAAGCGCCGACGCGAGGTCAACGCCATAAGAGAACGTCGGCTGCGATATCTGACGTTCTGCGCGGTTGATGCGATCGACGTTTTGATGCTGGACGTTGCGAAAATCCTCATTAAGTCACAGCAGGACAAGTTCGATACAGTTTGTTTCTTCGACCGTGATCCGCAGCACGTCATCGACACGCAGAAAAGCATTCCCGGCGCGATCGGAATCCCTGGGAAGTTTGTCGAAACGGTGTTAGCGGTTGATCCCGACGCACCCGAGCAGGATGGTGTCAACGAGTCTCAGCCACTCGCAGCTGAGGCGAACGTGGACGATACGTCGGCTGGCGCCAAAGGCAGCGTTTGCTAGGCGCTCGAAAAGCCTTCGTTAAGGCCTTCCCTTTCGATATAGTCAATCTCGACTTGGAAGAGTACTTGATTACGCCACGGGACGTAGTTCCCGGGCGACTGATCAATGCGCTTCGGAAAGTTTTTGAGTGGCAACATCTTCCGAGGGAATTCTTCGGAAAGGCACCCCCTGAGAAAATTAGCAGCTTTAGCCTGATGTTCACCACGCGTATCGGCCCGCCTAATTTGGGCGAGGACCATCTAGCAATGTTCCGAAATGGTATCACATCGAACCTTGCGCGACAACAGCCTTGAAGATCTCTTGGAAACCCGGACTGGATACCGGGAAGTTGCCGTACTCGAGAAGAACAATTTTGAGGGCTTCTTTAAGCTTGCGGTTCCGAAGATTATCGCCTCAACGTTAATGGACAGGGACTGGCACGTCGACGCAACCGATGGAATAAAGGTCTATGAGTTTGAGCGGATAACACAGGACAATCAAACGTATAAGATGCTGCACTTCGTAATGAATGTAAAGGAGCATGATCCGCCACAAAGGCGACGCGCACCCGGAACTGGTTCAACAACGGCAATGGAGGCATACGAAACAGTCGTCAGGCAACTGTTTTCCACTCCTGAAACCGTCGTCACTCAAGCGGACGTCGACACAACCGCACTTCAAAAAAGCCTGGATAGGATCAGCTCCCGCCGCAAAAAATATCGCGGTGAGTGACCGCGAGCAAAATCTGGTCTAAGTTACCGATCGGCCGTCGCAACGGCGAGAGGAGAGAACAAGGGGTCAGGTCTCTTTCTCCAACTGAGACAACGACTTACAAAACTTCAATCGCCATTCGTGACAGGAATCGAATTCCCGGCGGCGGTCAGGTTAGCGATGATGCGAACGCCTGTCCCACTGAGGCTCGCGGACCTTCAACACGACTGGCCAAATCGAGCAGTTCGGCAAAGGTGGCCAATAATTCTGGATTGATCGCCAATCCAATTCTGCTAATTTGCCAGGGCATCATGTACTGATGTACGCATCGGCGGCCGCGCCCATGTATTCGTTCATTGGCAATTCGAAAACCGTTTCCCCGTGGATAATCCGTCACACGCGCGGGCCACGGCCAAGGGGACAGTCCCATTTTGCTTGGCGGACTCCGCAAAATCGGGACAGTCCCCGCCGATTTCAATGCGGACCATCCGTCACGCACGGAAATGGAAGTAAATGGGCCGCATTCTGCTCCGCCCGACCTGCGTTGCGCCTGAACGTCCTGCCGTTTTCAAATCGGCGTACGCGCAAAACGAACGAGTTGTGCATCAAAAATGTGGGACCCCTTTCCACGAGCACAATGCAATCCATTCGCCGCTCAAGAGTTGCGCCGCGGCGCAGTGACCATGCTCGCGCACACAATAGCGCCGTTTCCGTCGATTACGGGGTTTTGCAGAAATGCTCACCAGGTTGCCGTGCAGAACTTCGGTGTCGGGCTAAAGCCCGACCTACATCGGCAGGCGAAAAGTTTGGGCCAGGTAGCGGACGATGCGTTGGCCGACCGTGATGCGTTCGGCCGTGACTTTGGCTTCACCGCGGGCGCCGATGAGGAGAGAGTCGAGAGTCAAGAGTCGAGAATCAAGAGCCAATCCTTGATCCATTATGTTCTGTTTCTGGCTCTCGACTCTTGGCTCTTGTCTCTTGGCTGGCCCTCGACTCTTGACTCGTGACTCTTGACTAATCCGTACCCGGGCCTCGTACAGCGGCGCATTTCTTCCCGGCGGGACCAATCCGGCCAGCAGTGGCGAGAGATCCTGCCGGCCGGCCTTCGACCGATCGGCGTCGTCGAGCTTGTGTTTGGAGATTTCGACGACTTCGCCGTCGAGCACCTGGCCCGGCAGCTCGTCGATCCGCAAGTGGGCCTTTTGGCCCGGCTCGAGTCGTTTGATGTCGGTGTCTTCGACGAGCAGCACGGCGGTGAGCTGCTTGGGATCGCCGACGAGGCAGACGAGCGTGCCCGGCTCGACGTGGGCGCCGTTCGAATTCGGTTCGAGCAGCGAACCGCTCCAAGTAGCCAGCCGGCCGCTACTCGTTGCTGCTTCGCTTCGGCGTGGGGCTGGAATCACGATGCCATCCACGGGAGCAACCAAGGTGAGTCGCTTGGCGTCGCTGCGGCGTTCGTCGAGCCGGCGCTGGCTATCGGCCAGGGCCGTTCGAGCTGTGGGTATTTCGTCGTTTGCTTTGGGATCGACGCCGCGAAGTCGCTCCAAGTGGTCGAGGTGCAATCGCCGCACGTTCAGCTCACCTTCCAGTCGAGCCAATTCGAGGTCGGCTTCGGTGTTGGCGAGCTCGGCGATCGTGTCGCCACGCTTTACTTTAGTGCCGGCGGGCAGGATTTTCGTGAGCGTGCCACCGATGGTGGCGTACACGCGAGCTGCCTCGTCCGGCATCAATACCAGCGGTGCGCGGACGTTGTAATCGACTGGAATCGACAGCACTGCAACGACCGCGGCCAGGCCGAGTGCGGTAATCAGGCCAAGTCGGCCGGTACGCAATTCGGCGCGGCGGATCGGGTTTCGAGCTAATTGCACGGCGGCCGATATGGGAGTGACCAGAGCGCTACCGAGAACGGTAAAAGCGACCGCATAGGCCAGGTTCTGCAAGTGATACGGGTACAGCACTTTTACAAGTCCCCAGACAATCGCGACGCAGACGAACGTCAGATAGACTTTGGAACAGATCGCGTAGGTGGCAAGTAGCGGGCGTTTCCGGCTCGGTATGAGCGGGTCGTCGGGGCCGGGGACGGCCCGGCTCACGCCCAGCCAATGGGAAACAATGCGGCCGAGGACTTCGCGCGAGCGTTGCCACAGGTTCGGAGTTTCCATGAGGTCGGAGAGGATATAGTAGCCATCGTAACGCATCAGCGGATTGCCGTTGATCAAGAACGTGTTGACGGTGCAAATGAGCATGATGTTGAGCGCTACGAGTTGCAGCACGCCGGGCTCGGCGTACCACCAGATGATCGTGGCAATTGCGGCGAGGACCAGCTCGACCGCGATGCCGGCGGCCGAGATGGCGATCCGCCGCCATTTGCTGGGCATCCGCCAGGCGTCGCTGACGTCGCAATACAGGCACGGCGAAAAGACCAGCAGCATGAGGCCCATCTCGCGGACCTCGCCGCCAAAATGCTTGCAAACCATCGCGTGGCCGAACTCGTGCAGGATTTTCACACCGCCGATGGCCAGCAATAGCCAGGGCAGGTTCCGCGGATCGACCAGCGCACTAAGTTCCGGCAACCGGCTGTGGAATTCGTCGAAATGCCCGAGCACCAGCGAGAGTGCATAAAGAATCAGTGCCAATGCGGGCAAAAGCGAAATGGGGGACACGAGCCAGCGGAACTCATTGTGCAGGGCCGTGAGAAACCGATCGGGATCGACGCCGCGAAAACGGATTCCCAACAGCCCCGTCCAGGCAAATGCCAGGCGCCGGATTCGCTCGCGATCTCGTCGCAACAAAAGTTCGTGACCCTGGCCGATGCCGTCGCCGATGAGCAAGCCCGCGGCGTGCAGCCTGCTCAATAAATCCCAGATCGTTTGCGGCTTGATGGTTTGCGGTGAAAACTTCCGATTGAACAGCCGCTGCAGCTCGGCAATCGAGATTGGCTCGCGCAGCCAATCCATCAGCGCGTACTCCTCGGCGGAAAACTGATAGTGTTCGAGCGTCAGCGGGTCCTTCACGATCCAGGTCGTGAAGCCCGATGATTCCACCGCTTGCGTCAACAAATCAGCCCGCAGGCGCAAGCCGACGTGGCGATCAATGGTGGATTGTGGTTGTGACATACGCTGTAGGTCAGGCTTTAGCCTGACATGGGCAGGGAAGTCAGGCTAAAGCCTGACCTACTGACCTAGGATCATCCGCGCCCGTTGACCCGGCCGCAGCCGGCCGTCGCGGTTATCGATCTCGGCCCAGATGCGGGTCTGGTTCGTAATCGGATCAACTTCCGGACTGACGAAAACAATCTTTCCAGTCGCTGCGTGCCGCGATTCGCCCGGCTCGACCACGAGGCTGACCGCGCGGCCGACAACGTGTTCGGTCGCATCCTCAGCGCGGATAAAACCTTCCGCTTTGAGGCGATCGACGTTGACGATCCGCAGCGCCTTCTGGCCCGGTTCAACCCATTCGCCCTTGCGGGCATAGATTTGCACGATCACACCGTCGAACGGGGCCACGACGCGACGCCGCGCGATTTGTGCCCGGGCGGCGTTCAGCTCGCTCTCTTGCTGCTTCATTTCCAACGTGGCGATTTCCTGGTCGTGCCGCGACTGTTCGGCTTCGAGCCGGTTTTTCTGGACGGTAAGTTGCTCCACATCGAGTTGCGATTGCGATACGCTCTTGGCAAAATGCGCGACCGATTCGGTGCTCCGCCGCAATTCGGCTTCCGAGACCTCGATTTCCTTCTGGGCAAAGCGGAGACGGACATCGTTGGTCGCTTTCGCGCGGGCAATATCGTATTTGGCTTTGGTTGCATCGGCTGCCAAGCGGGCGACCTGGTCGTCGATTTGGGCGAGCAATTCGCCTTGCTTCACGCGCTGGCCCTCGACAACGGCGACGCTGGTGACAACGCCGGCTTCCTGCGCGGGAACTTCGGCTTCTTCCAGTAATCGCAGCACGACCGATTGAACCTCGATGGCCGATTTTGGCAAATCGGCGGGCGCGGGCGAATCCGTTTTGCGACTTTCATCGGCGGCCGATGCGACGCCAGCGCAGGCGGTCGCGATCACGGTGCAAACACACATGATGATGGATCGTCGAATGCACATGAATCATGCTCGTGCGTTAATTCGATAAGGTTCAGTATTCGCCCAATGGCCAAAAGCCATGTTCACCGTAGCCTAGGGCAACGCCCTAGGAAGGAAATCCGCCGCGCCTGATTGGCCAACGGCCATATTCATCGCGTTTGATCATCATGCGAATTTGAATATGGCCTTCGGCCAAAAATCTCGGGGTTTTTCTCGGGCCTGGGGCGTTGCCCCAGGCTACGGTGATTATGGCCTTCGGCCATATGGGTATGTGTCAACGAGCGAACGCGTGAACTTATCATGTCTCTGGGGACAGTCGGAGTTTCAAAACCGCCACCATTGAACGGCGGCGTCCCAAATATCGTGGAACCAAACGTAGCCGAGCGGACGGCGACCGCACGCGATTTGAGCGCGCGCCGAAACGCCGGGTCGGAGATCGCCGCCCGATGCCTTGATGAGCTCCGGAGTATTGAACGCGACCTTGGTCAGGATCGTTGGCTTCGGCCTGGCGGTTTTGTCGTCCGAAACATTGGCCGTTTGGCAGACTTCGGCGATTCGGCCATCGTGTTCCATGCGCTCCTCGGAGCTGAGCCGGAAGCGGACGGGCAAATCGGGCTTCAGCTCGTGCTGTGCGGCCAGAACGTAACCGATTCGATCATCCGGCACATCGAGCTCGAGTTGCCAGTCGGCCGAAAGATCGGCCACAGTCATCAGCACTTCGCCGCGTTCGACCGGCCGCGCGAGAAGTTCGTGGCCAACATCCCAGTTGAGCACGCGGCCGGCGATCGGACTGGTGACGACGAGCTGATCGCGCTGGTGCTGAAGCAATTCGAGTTCTCGGCGCGAATTCGCCAGCTTCTGTTCCAACTCGCGCTCCTCGGCGCTGAGTCGATACGAGTCGATCGGTGTCGGATCGCGAACGGCCCGGTTGGTTTTGGTTGCCCGCACGGCATTGAGCTGCTGTTGTGCAGTCTCTAATTCGCCATCGACACGCTTAAGCTCAAGTTCGAGCGTCGGATCGCGCATTCGCACCAGCGGCTGGCCGGCCGATACGTTGCTGCCATGCTGAACGAGCACTTCATCGACGATGCCGTTGCGCGGAGCGAAAACATCGCGCCGCACGGTTGGCTGGAGTGTGCCCGGGGCGTCGATATTAAAATCTGCCGGCACAGTGACGAGCGACCACGCGCCGAAAGCAATCGCTGCAATTGCCAGCAGGGTCAACGGCAAATGGGAGATCACCGTGTGCGTCACTTTTCCAAGTGGCCGAAGCAACCAGCGGAGCGCCGTCCGATCGACATCCCGGGCGTTGTAAAGGGCCGTTGCGCAAACGTCGGCGACTTCCACCAGCCAATCGCGGCGTAACTCGCCCTCGCGAGAATCGAACTGCTCGGCGATCAGGACAAAAGCAGGCCGTCGGCGGCGAGTACGCTTTTTCGTAAGCTTGGAATCATCCTCTGCCAGGTCCGCGGGCCGGCGCACGGGAATTGCAGCGATGTGACGGGCATGCGATTCGGCAACGTGCCGTTCCATGGCATCGGCGACCGGCGGAAGAGCATCCGACTGGCCGTCGGCATAGAACGCGGGCTCATCGGTTCGACGGACCAATCGGGCAATCTTTTGCAGCCGCCGGGCCGTAGCGCTGCGGCGCTCGAAGCGACTAACTCCGCTGGTGGCCAACAAGCGGCACCGCCGCCCGCGGGCCACGAGCACACTGAGACGGTCGCAATCGAGAACTCGGCGGCCTTCGTTCGCCACTTCATAGGCAGTGGCCGACAATCTCAGTTGGTTATGTACTCGGCGTCCGAAGTTTAGCAGCTCGGTGCGATGGCGATCTTCGTGCAGCAATCGGCGGCGCTCTTCGAAGGCATGATAATCGGCGGCGACGTCGCACGCGCCCATGAGGAACTGCTCGCACCCGCGATACGTCGCCGGGCTGGCATCCGTGCGCATCCAGATTTCCACGATGGCAATCGTCAGCGCCTCTTTGTTTTTCTCGGCAGCCGTCTGTTCGGAATCGTCAGCCAGCGATTTTACGGGACCGAACACGATTACACGTTCGGTGAGATTCAACGCACCAGAGTTTTCAGAAGCGGTCTGCGGTCCGATCGTCACGACCTGGCCATCTGCGGCGACTTGGAAAAGCAACTTTTGATGGGCCTGATTTATTTCCGCGCTGCGCGCGACAGCGCCGCCCGCGCACCCGGTTTGCACCGCGAGCTGCAGCGAGCCGTTGAAGGCGCGCAGCCAAACTGCGCCGCCGTCGGCCGAGAGAGCGCGCACACTCTGGTCGAGAACCGTGCGATAGAATTCGTGCGGCGCCACCGGGGATCGGGCCAGTTGGCCGAGCCGGGCAAAAACGTCTTCCAGCTCTTGCCAGGTTTGCAATTCCAATGGTGCGCCGCTCGTCGGAAGAGGAGCGGACATATGTTTTCAGTATAGCCAGCGGATGTAGTGACGGCCGTTGATTGCAGCAAAGCGGAAGGTCGCTGGCGAGAACCGAACGGAGCTTGCGACGAGTCATCATGGTCTCCTTTTTCGATGAAACTGCCTTTACGTTGCCATGATGTAAAGATGGGCAATATGAGAGCTGTGTAGCAATCGTAACGGAAATACTAATGGGGTGGACTTTGAGTGCCGATTAAAGGGGAAAGCGATTCCGCGCGAATGCTGTAGCCGGACCGTGCGCCGGCTCAGCAGCGGTTGAAACTCGCCCGAAGTACACGGCATGGATTGCCTGCGAAAAGTTCTGACGCTCGTTTTGGCAAGCTCGCTGCTGCTGCCCGGCGGTTGCTTTATGCAGAGCGACCGCTCGTTCCACAGTGTTGTGCCTAAAGGTGTTTACGAGCAGGTGGCGTCGGAGATCGAATACCCGTCCGAATCGGCCTGCACACAAATGAATGCCGATGAGTCGCTTTCGTCGCCTCATCCGTGGACGATTCAATCGCAGGGAACACCGCAGTACTGGGATATTTCACTCGAGGAAGTCATTCAACTTACCCTCGCCAATTCGCGGGTTCTGCGCGATTTGGGCGGCTCGGTCGTGCGATCGCCGGCAACGACGCGGACCGCTGTGGACCCGGCCGCCATCGAAACCGATCCACGGACCGGAGTCGAAGCGGCGCTGAGCGCTTCGATGCGCAGTTTCTCATGAGCTCGTACTGGGAGAAGAACGACCGAGCGCTGAACAATCAATTCTTCGGTGGCGGCACGCGGATCCTGCTACAGGACGACGCGGTGTTTCAAGCACAGATCACGAAGCGTGCGGCGACAGGCACGCAGTTTACGATTCGTCATGAAGTCGATTACGACGCGAACAACGCGCCGGGCAACTTGTTCGCAAGCGCGTATACGGTGATCACCGAGGCGCAGATTCGGCAACCGTTGTTGCAAGGCGGCGGCGCGGAATTCAATCGGATCGCCGGGCCCCTCTCGACGCCGGGTGTTTATAACGGCGTGCTGGTTGCGCGGCTGAACTCCGACGTGGCGCTCACCGATTTCGAAATAGCGGTTCGCGATTTGGTGAGCAACGTCGAGAACGCGTATTGGGACCTGTATTACGGTTACCGCGTGCTGGATGCCAAGGTAAAGGCCCGCGACGCCGCGCTCGAAACGTGGCGAAAGGTCAATGCGCTCAACGAAGTGAATCGGCGCGGCGGCGAGGCGGAGAAGGAAGCCCAAGCGCGGTCGCAATACTTTGCCTTCCAGCAGGACGTGGAAAACGCCCTTAGCGGCGAGCCGATCGATTCAACGCGCAATTGGAACGGCTTGCCGAGCGGCTCATTCCGCGCAACAGGCGGCGTGCTGATGGCGGAACGGCGGCTGCGGCTGCTAATGGGTTTGCCGCCGAGCGACTGCAAACTCATGCGGCCCATCGATGAGCCGAACGCCGCGAAAATCGACTTTGATTGGTGCCAACTCACAGCGGAAGCGACGACGCGCCGGGCCGAGCTGCGCCGGCAGAAGTGGGTGGTTCGGCGCCGCGAGCTCGAGCTCATCGCGAGCAAGAATTTCTTGCTGCCGAAGCTGGATGCGGTGGGCCGCTACCGTTGGCGCGGGTTTGGCGACACGCTCTTTCCCGACAAGGATCCGCCGTTGGCGCAGATTCGACAATGCCTACGATGATCTGACGGACGGCGATTTTCAAGAATGGCAACTTGGCTTCGAGTTGAACGTGCCGATCGGGTTCCGCGAGGGTCACGTGGCGGAGCGAAACGCCGAACTGCAGCTTTGCCGAGAACGAGCGATCTTGCGCGATCAACAGCGGGAGGTTGTCCACGAAGTGGCCGACGCGGTTGCCGAAGTCGATCGGGCTTACACGGTGTTGCAGACGAGCTACAACCGGCTGGCCGCGAACCGAGATCAACTCGGCGCCATCCAGGCCGCTTACGAAAGCGACAAGGTAACGTTCGATTTATTGCTTGATGCCCAGCGTCGGGTGGCCGATGCCGAGACCGATTATTATTTGAGCCGAACCCGGTACACGTTGGCGACCAAGAACGTGCATTTCGTCAAAGGAACGCTGTTGGATTACGACGGCGTTCATTTGGCGGAAGGTCCCTGGCCGGATGAGGCGTACGTGGACGCGGCCAAGCGCGAGGCGTCGCGCAGGTGCGCCGGTACCTATGAATTACGCATCGGCCCGAGCGCCGGTGGTGAGTCGGGGCGCGTTCGATCAGCAGATTGGCGAATCGTCGCGACCCGGAGTGGAGAAAACGAATCCAACGCCCACTGATGCGTCGCCAGCCACTATCACCGTACCGACGGATGAGGTATTGCCGTTGCCTGCGCCCATCAATGGCACGTCGCCAACGTCACCGGGCGGCCCGATGCTAAAGGGCGCCTCGAGAATCGCACAGCCCGAAGTTATTCAAACATCGGCGTGGGAGTTGGCTGGCAAGAAAGAGAATCACGTCATTGGGGCCGGGCACGGCGAGTGGCCAGCTGCTGCGGTTCCCAAGATCGCACTTCAACCGGGCGCGTTGCGGGCATCAGCGACGCAGGAAACGAGCGAACCGCCTCCGCCGCAACGTTTGCCGCCGACGGGTCGCACCGTAAGTGTCGACCTTCCGCTCCGCGAAGGGAATTTCTGCTCTCGGAGCGAGCAAACTGCTCTAACCCTCGTCGAGCGCCGCGGCGGATGATAACCTGGAAGCGCGCCATCCGTTTTATTTCGGCCCGGCTCTTAGCGCGCCATGTTGTCGTCGCGACTTTTTTGGAAGCTCTTTCTAACCATCGCGGGATTGATTGTGCTCGATGCGGTGGTCGTGGGAGGGCTCGTTTCGCATTGGACGAGCGACCCGCTCGCGGACCTCGGCGACGTAGGACGATGGCTGTGGGTTTCGATCGCCATCGAATGCGTCTTGGCGAGCGTGCTCACCTACTGGATCGTCGGCCGCGTCGTCCGGCCCGTCACTATTCTCAATGAAGCCGCGGATGCCCTCGCCAGCGGCGAGTATGGGCATCGAGTCTATGTTCCCAGTCGCGATGAACTCGGCAAACTTGCCGTCACGCTCAATCACATGAGCCAGACACTGCAGGCGAGGACGACGCAGCTTAGCCAGACGGCCGCTCGGCAATCGACGGTGCTGGGCGGCATGATCGAAGGCGTGGTGGCCATCGATGCGCGGCAGCGAATTGTACTGGCGAACGAGGCGGCGGGAAGGCTGTTTGACTTTCGGCCTCCGGCCGCCGAAGGCCGACCGCTGCTGGAGGTCATTCGTAATCACGCGCTCCACGAAGCCGTCACGACCGCACTTTCCACGAGCGAGCCCCAGCGGTTCGCGGTCAATCGGGCCGGGCCGCAGGCATTGTGTGTGGACGTTCACGTCCAGCCGCTGCCGGGCGAGCCGTGCCCGGGCGTGGTGCTTGTGATCCACGACACCACGGCGCTACGCCGATTGGAGGCGATTCGCCGCGAATTTGTGGCAAACGTTTCTCACGAACTTAAAACGCCTCTGAGCTCGATCAAGGCGTACACCGAAACGCTTCGCAACGGTGCGCTACGGGACCCCGAAACGAGCCAGCGATTCTTGAGCGGCATCGAAGAACAGGCGGAACGGCTCAACCGGCTGATCATCGATATGCTAATGCTGGCCCGGATCGAGTCGGATCACCAGGCGTTCGAGATCATCTCGCTCGATGTATCGGAGGTCGTGCAGAAATCGCTGGAAGACCATCGCAGCGCGGCGGAGGCGAAGCACATTGCGATAAGGGCCGGGGCAGACGGGCAGCCTGCCTCGGCAATTTCAGTCTGCCGAGTGCACGCCGATCGAGAAGCACTGCGCGAGATACTGGATAACTTGCTTGATAACGCGATCAAGTACACTCCAGAGGGCGGAAGCATTCGGGTGAGTTGGGTCAGTAACGGATCCGCGATCTCGCATCCACCATCCGGCATCCAACGTCCGTTCGTCCGTATCGACGTTCGCGACTCCGGCATCGGCATCAAACCGGAGGATCAGGAGCGGATATTCGAGCGCTTTTACCGCGTCGATAAGGCTCGTTCGCGCGAACTTGGCGGCACCGGGCTCGGCCTGTCGATCGTTAAGCACCTGGCCCAGTCGATGAACGGCACGGTCGCCGTTGAGAGTGAAGTGGGCAAGGGAAGCACGTTCACGGTCGAGCTGCCGACGGGATAGTCAGCGATTGCTGATCAACTCGCTGCACTTTTGTCGCGCTGAAGTCGTTGAACAATTGAGCATGGGGCGATCGGTTTTCTGGCTAAGTCCACGCATTTAGCCGCCATTGCCTGGGTTTTTGCTTGTCCGCAGTGCTACGAACGCGTATGCTCGAGGGATTCGCAAATTGGAGATTTGGGCAAATCGTCACTCGGTGATTACGACGTGTAACCAAAATCGAGAACAGGTATGGCAGTCGAAGTTGCTCGAAAGACCTACCGCACGGTGACGCCATATCTCATTGTGGAGAATGTGCCGCGGCTACTCGAGTTTCTCGTCGCTGCATTCGGCGCCAAGGAAAGAATCCGGATACCGAGGCCGGATGGCACGGTGATGCACGCCGAAGTCGCGATCGGCGACTCGATCGTAATGATGGGTGAACCGATGGGCGACATCCGTGCGATGCCGGCCTCGATCTTTCTTCGCGTCGAAGATGCTGATGCCACCTATCGCAAAGCTATTGAAGTTGGCGGCACTTCGGTATCCGAGCCGGCCGATCAGCTGCATGCCGGCGAGCGGTACGGCGGCGTGAAGGATCCGTGCGGCAACATTTGGTGGCCGGCGATGCCGCTTGATTGAAACAAGGAAGCCGATCCGAAGACGCGGTGCAGGCGCCGCGACGCTCTTCTCCGAGTGGCCAGTTCTACGGGTCAACGGATGCCAAGGTATAGTCCACATGCGGCGATTGCCGCACCGGCCAGCCGGACGAACTGCGTCGAGTGGACGCGTTGCATGAGGAGGCCAAAGCTGATGCCGGCTGCGTGGAGCAGGGCAGTGGCGACGGCGAAGCCCAGGGCGTAGGAAAAGCCCGATGCCGACGATGGGATTTCCGCACCATGTGCGTAGCCGTGAACGAGTGCAAACAATCCGACGATGCAAGCGCTGGCTGGCAATGGTAATCGGACGGCGGCCGCGACGAAGACGCCCAATAGGATGACCGAGAGAACGATCCCCTGTTCGATAAACGGCAGCTTGAGCCCGGACATCCCCAGCGCGCCGCCAAGCGTCATGACGAGCACAAAGGTCAGCGGCACGAGCCAAATCGCGCGGCCGCCACGTTGGGCGGCCCACAGTCCGACGGCGAGCATTGCGCAAATGTGGTCGATGCCGGTGAGGGGATGCTCGAGGCCGTGCATCAGATCGTGAACCGGGCTCACGCCAACGTGAGCGTAGGCTGTAGCTGGTCCGAAAACAACAGCCGTGGCCGCCAGCAGCATCATCGCGCCGACTTTTTTCAGTGACTTGCCGTTCATGTCTTGGTTCCCATGTTACCGGGGTGGCATCGCACAATTCGATTCAAACTCGAAAGGCGGTTGTCGTCGTCGGCAGACGCCATTTGGCAGCGGACCAGGCGAAGCATGCGCCAAGTCCGATACCGAAAACGACGTGAGCAAGCATCGTGACGAGAATAAATCGCGGCGTCAATTGGATACCAAAAAACGGGGCATACGGCGACGCCAACAAACATAGTTCGATGCCGACCGCCATTAAAGTGGCCCAGGCAACGGTCTTCCATGGGTGGCCGCCGACGGCCATGCCGCGATCCTCACCAATCGCTGCTTTGGCGCCGGCGTACATGGCTGCAAACATTACGCCGAAGGTGGCGCCATTGGAAAAATGATATGCCCAACCGATGAGCTGGGCGGCGAACGAATAGCCGGGTTGCTCAACAGGTTCGCCGAGAATCAGGGCGCCGAAGCGTGGAAAGACCTTGAACAACGGCATTTGCGGAATGCCGATTCGACCGAGGCCCCAGGCATCGGAAAAAACAAAGGGCAGTCGAAAGACGTCGTAAGCAACGGCGCCGATCAAGCCGGCGAATGTGCCAAGGATGACCGCACGCCATAGCCGCCGGTCGCCACGGGCGTTGTCGAGAAACGCAATTCCGTACAAGATCGCGGTGGCGGGCAGGAGGATCGTAAAGAAAAACGTCCGCATATCCACCAGGCCGTACATTTCGGCAAGCAGGCACCAGATCGATGTCGCGGCGAGGATGAAGACGAGAAATCGGCCGGGTGCAGTCCACTGCATCACAGCGGGCAATCGCGAGTTGGTTGCGGACGTGTTTCTCACGGTCATTATCATATAGCCTGCACGATCAAGTGCTAGCTGGCTATTCATCCCAATTATCGCAAACTACCTATTCCAACCTTGCCGAAATGGCGTAGCGTTTTCTTAACACAGTCTTCATTGCATTGGTCTAGGGTATTGGGAGGTGCTATCACTTTTCATTCTGCGTTGGCTGCGAGGGAAACGGATGCCACGCGATGCGCGAGCGAATGCTTTCGAACAGGCGACGAAGCCATTTCGTTGGGTGGCAGACAGGAATGTCTGCTCCGCGATCATCTATCTTGTTGGCGCTATGTTGGTATTCGGCTGTGGGTTGGGAAGCGGCCCTGCGCGTGCGGCGACTCGGCTGCAAGGCGCTGGAGCAACGTTTCCTGCGCCATTTTATAAGCGACTGGTGGTCGTCTATCAGGGCATCTATCCGGATGTGCTGATCGATTACCAGTCGTTCGGCTCGGGCGGCGGAATTCGGGCGATCACTGCAAAGACGGTGCACTTTTGCGGCTCCGATGCTCCGATGAGCAAGAAGGAGTTAGAGGCGGTCGGCGGCGGCGAGGAGATCGTCGAAATTCCGTCGTGCGCGGGCGAGTGGTGCCAACGTACAACTTGCCCGGTGTTTCGGGCGGGCTCAAGTTCACCGGCAAATTGTTGGCCGACATTTATTTGGGCTCGGTGAGCCAGTGGAACGACCCAGCCATAGCCCAGATCAATCCCGATGTTCGGCTGCCGGATTTGTCTATTACACCGGTGTGGCGAACCGACGGCTCGGGCACGAATTTCGTCTTCACCAATTACCTATGCACGCAATCGGAAGAATTTAAGACGACGGTCGGTATGGGCAAACAAGTGCAATGGCCGTTCGGTCAGGGCGGCAAGGGGAACGAGGGCGTAACGGCGGTCGTGCAGCAAACCGAGGGCGGCTTTGGCTATGTCGAGCAAAGTTACGCCGACAACAATCACCTGCTGTGTGGAATCGTGCAAAACAAAGACGGAAAGTTTGTGAAGGCGTCGCCCGATAGTGTGTCAGCGGCGGGGGTCGGCCTCGCTTCCAAGATGCAAGGGAATATGCTGGCGGCCGATATTTGGAATCAACCGGGAGAGAAAGTCTACCCGATCGCTTCGTTCACGTATTTGATTGTCTACAAGGATTTACGAAATCTGCGCGATCGAGATGCAGCTCAGGATTTGGTGAGTTTTCTCTGGTGGGCCACGCATGAGGGGCAGCGATATGCGGCGGAGCTTGGTTATGCGCCGCTCGCGCAGGAAGTTCGAACCAAGGTCGAGCAGGCTCTGAAGAGTGTGAATTACCAGGGCGAGCCGTTGAAGGTCGGCGAGTAGCTGAAGGGCGTGCACGAATGTCTCAGGTCAGCGGAGTCCGGGTCGCGAGTGTTGGGGCGCCGATGCCCGGCGTGCCGATTCGCTCGTTGATTCGGCGCCGACGGCTGATCACCGGCGATCGGGTGATGGTCGGCCTCGCCCGTCTCGGTGCAGTCTGCCTGATCGTCATGCTAGTCGTTCTTCTGACCGTGCTCAGTTATACCGCGTGGCCAAGTATTAAAACTTTTGGCTGGCATTTCCTGTTCACGAGCCAGTGGCGGCCGAACGAACTGAGCGTGCCGGCACGCGATGCGGCGGGACACGTGATTCTCGAAAACGGCGAGCCGGTGATGCAAATCATGGCGCCTGAATTTGGCGCACTGCCGGCGATTTACGGCACGGCGGTGAGCTCGATGCTGGCGCTGGTGTTTGCGGTTCCATTGAGCTTGGGCGCCGCGCTGTTTCTGGTGCGACTCAGCCCGAGCTGGTTGGCGGCGCCGGTCTCGTTTCTGATCGAGTTTCTCGCGGCCATTCCGTCGATCGCGTACGGGATGTGGGGGCTGTTTGTGCTCGCGCCGTTTCTTCAGCACCATGTCGAGCCGGCGATTCGCAGCGGGTTAAGCTGGATTCCGGGCGTGGAAAGCTGGCTGTTCGCGGAAACGGCCACCCGCGGCGGTCAAACGTTAGCACGTATCTTGCCGCTTACGGGCCACGACATGTTCTGCGGCGGTCTGGTGCTGGCGATCATGATCTTGCCGATCATCACGGCGATCAGCCGCGATGTACTCAGGTCGGTTCCCCGGGCGCAGATCGAGGGGTCGCTCGCTCTCGGTGCAACCTGGTGGCAAAGCTCGCGGGAGATGCTGCATTTTTCGCGCTCCGCCCTATTCGGAGCCGTGATGCTGGGACTGGCCAGGGCCGCCGGAGAAACCATGGCGATCACCATGGTGATCGGCAACAACAACCGAATCGCGGCTTCGATCTTCGCCCCCGCGCAGACGATGTCGAGCCTGTTGGCGAACGAGTTTGCCGAGGCGAACACGGAATTGCATCGTGGGCGCTGACGGAAGTCGCGCTGATTTTATTGCTGATGTCGCTGTTGTTCAACATCACGGCCCGTTGGCTGGTTGTCGGCGGTGGCTCTCGAACGGCCGCCGCGCATTGATGAAATCGATGACTCCATGAACGCATCATTGCCACAGGCCGCTCGTCGGGAACGATCCGGCTACCGCCGCTTTGTGATGGTCCAATCGGCCGTAATGAAGGCGCTGTGCGTTGTGTTTACCGGCTCGATTCTTTTAATTCTTGCCTTCATCACGCTCTATCTTCTGGCAAAAGGCATGAGTTATTTGAGCTGGGACATTTTCACGCAGGTGCCGATTCCGCCGGGTATGGAAGGCTCACCGGGGGGCTTGAAAAACGCGCTCGCGGGGACAGTAATTCTGATCGCGTTGGCGAGCATTCTGGGAATCCCGCTGGGCGTGCTGGCTGGAATTTATCTCTCTGAGTATTCCGCCCGGTCCTGGCTGGGTTCACCGGCGCGGTTTATCGCCGATGTGCTGACAGGTGTGCCATCGATCGTGGTGGGCATCCTGGGTTACGAATTGGTAGTCGTTCCGATGGGCCAATTTAGTGGATATGCCGGCGCCGCAGCGTTGGCCTTCATCATGATTCCCATCGTCGCGCGCACGACGGAAGAGATGCTGCGCCTGGTGCCAAACAGCTATCGCGATGCATCGATTGCCCTGGGCGCCACCAAGGCCCGGACAATTATGCAGGTGGTCCTTCCCGCGGCGGGCGGGAGCATCATCACGGGTATAATGCTGGCGATCGCCCGCGTGGCAGGCGAAACGGCCCCACTCTTGTTTACGGCGCTTGGATCGCGGCTGTTGACGTTAAATCCGGCGCAACCATTTCCGTCGCTCACGGTCCAGGTGTTCGTGTACGCCACCGGTCCGTATCGCGAGGAACAGAATTTAGCCTGGGCCGGCTTGTTGATTCTGGTCGCGCTGGTGTTCGCATTGAATCTCTCCCTTCGATTCACCGTCCACCGTTTGCAGAGTAACCGGACCGCCGGCGCATGAAGTCGCTTGCAATGCAAATCGTCGAGTGCCAAGTTATGCAAGAAACCACGGTAAAACGACCACCTATGGTTCGACCCCCTATTCCTCGGGATCGGCCCGCGCACGGCGGACGACCTGGCCCGCCGCACGCCGAAGATTTCTGTTGACCACCTCAATTTTTATTACGGGCGCAAGCCGGCGCTTTCCGACGTGTCGCTGCTCATTCCGCAGCATTGCGTCACGGCCCTGATCGGTCCCTCCGGATGCGGAAAGAGCACGTTTCTGCGATGCATCAACCGCATGAACGATTTGATCGATGGCACCCGGGTCGAAGGGCAGATACTCCTTGATGTAGACGACGTTTTGGGTCCCAAGGTGGATGTCGTCGAGCTTCGCAAGCGGGTGGGAATGGTGTTTCAAAAGTCGAATCCGTTTCCCAAGTCGATTTTTGAAAACGTGGCGTACGGCCCGCGGGTGGCTGGCGTCCGCGGCAAGCAGGTGCTTTATGAAATCGTGGAGAATTCGCTGACCAGGGCCGCCTTGTGGGATGAAGTGAAAGACCGGCTGAACGATTCGGCGTTGCAACTTTCCGGCGGGCAGCAGCAACGGCTGTGCATCGCGCGGGCGCTGGCCACGAACCCCGACGTGCTGCTCATGGATGAGCCGGCCTCGGCCCTCGATCCGGCTTCGACGGCCCGCATCGAAGACTTGATTTTCGAGCTTCGCGACCGCTACACCATCGTCATCGTGACGCATAATATGCAACAAGCAGCCCGGGTTTCGGATCAAACCGCGTTTTTCTACCAAGGCGAATTGATCGAAGCCGGTTCGACAAATGAACTGTTTACCAACCCGGTTCGAAAGCAGACGGAAGATTACATTACGGGGCGATTTGGTTAATCGTAAAAAGGAGTTCTCGCGCAAAGGCGCGTAAGGCGCGAAGAAAAACACGTCAGACTGATTCCGGGCAGAATGATAATTGATCGCGATTTAGTTGACCAACAGGAGGTAACAGAGGGGACAGAGAATTGAAGTTCACTCCGTTATCTCTGTTAGCTCCTGTTCAATTAGAATGATTCATAATAAACGGTTTCTGTATCCGTTTTTGCGCTCGAGCGCCTTTGCGAGAGTTCACGAAATCCATTGTTCGTAGCTTAAGACTATGTCGAAGCATTTAGAGCGTGATTTGGAATCGTTGGAGCGCGAAATTCTCGACCAATCGTCGCGTGTCGAGGAAATGATCGCCAAGGCGTGCCAGGCGCTGGTCGATCGCCGGGCCGATTTGGCGGAGGAGATAACAGCGAGCGAGATTGGGATCAACGTGCGCGAGGTGAAGATCGAGGAGGAGTGCCTCAAGATTCTCGCGCTGCACCAGCCGGTGGCGGTCGATTTGCGCCGTACGGCAACCGTGCTGAAAATCAATACCGAGTTGGAGCGGATCGCCGACCTGGCCGTGAACATCGCCGAACGGACGATTTCGCTCGTCGAATACCCCGAGTTCGAGCTGCCGGCCAAGCTCGAGCGAATGTTCCGCCGGGCGTCGGACATGGTCCACGAAGCGCTCGATGCGTTTGTAGACCAGAACGTGGACGCGGCCCGCGATGTTTGCCGGCGCGATGACGAAGTGGACGAATACAATCGCCACATCATCGACGATCTGCTGGATACTATGCGAACGCACCCGGCCCAGATCGAGGCGGCACTCCACTTCTTTTCCGTTTGCCGGCACATCGAGCGAATCGGCGACGGCGCCACGAACATTGCCGAGGACGTAATTTATCTCGTGGAAGGCGAAATCGCCCGACATCATTTCGATAGCCTGGATCCAGCCATATAAGTGGAAAGTGAGTAAGTGAATACGTTCAGTCCACGATTCGCAACTCAGCTATTGAGAACTGCGCAGCTAATGAGTCTCGTTCAAGTTCGGCTATCAGCTATCAGCCGTCAGCTTTCAGCCAGACCGTGTTCATTAGCTGCGCAGGGATCAATAGAAGCGGTTACAAAACCTTCCTGTCATCCTGAGGGAGGCCTGGTGACCGAAGGACCTACGTTGAATCGCGCGAGATTCTTCGCTGCGCTACGCTTCGCTCAGAATGACGGCACCGACATACTTGCGTTTTGAAACCGCACCCTACTCACTTACTCACTCACCAAAACGTATGTCCATCGCAACCATCGCGAGAAACACGGAGCCTCGGGTACCTATTATGGCAAAGGCTCAGATACTTATCGTGGAAGACGACCGGTCGCTGGCCGAAGTGCTCGAGTACAATTTGCGCCAGGACGGTTATCAAACCACGGTTGCCAACGACGGGCAGGATGGCCTGCGCCAGGCGCGGCTGAAAGCGCCGGACCTGGTGTTGCTCGATCTCATGTTGCCGATGGTGGATGGCTTGGAAGTTTGCCGCCGGCTGCGGGCCGATCCGCTCACGCGCAACATGTTGGTGCTGATGCTGACGGCCAAGTCGGAAGAAACCGACGAGGTGGTTGGCTTTTCGGTGGGCACCGACGATTACGTAGCCAAGCCGTTCAGCGTGAAGGTGCTGTTGGAGCGGATTCGCGCGCTGCTCAGGCGGCGTGAAGCGAGCGATACGTACGGCGGCGTGCTCGTGAGTCAAGGCGTGCTGGTCGATCGCGAGCGGCATCGCGTAACTGTAGAAGAACGGCCGGTCGACTTGACGCCGAGCGAATTCGGGCTGCTCGAGGCGCTTGTCCGCCAACCGGGGCGCGTGTTCTCGCGCTCGGAACTCATCGATGCGGCGCTCGGGGGCGATTCGCTGGTGCTCGAGCGGACGATCGATGTCCACGTGCGTTCGCTCCGCTTGAAACTTGGCCCGCACGCCGCACTGGTCGAGACCGTGCGCGGGGTCGGCTATCGCTTCCGCGATCCGGTGGTCGGTTATTGATCGGCCGCCAGGCGCCATTTTTTGCGATACCTCAGGTCCAAGCGTGGGTTTACACTGACTGGAACGAGGTGTTTACTAACTTATCAGTGGGGCAAAGGTTGGACTCAGAAAGGACCGACAAATGCGTTTTTCCAGCAGGTTTTTGGCGGCATGCACCGGCGTGGCTGTCATCGCCATCGTCGCACAGGTTGCGATAGCACAGAACGAGCGAGGTCAGCGGAACCGCGGCGGTCGCGGAGGTGGCCCAGGCGGAATGGGTGGGCCGGTCTCGATGGCTCGGCTTGCCTCCATCGATAAGGTGCAAGATGCGCTCAAGCTGACGGATGACCAGAAAGCGAAGATCAAGACGATCAGCGACGAGGGGCGGAAGCAAATGGAGGAAATGCGTTCGGCAGGTGGCCAGCCCGATTTCGAAAAAATGCGAAAGATCGGGGAGGACTCGACGGCCAAAGTGAACGCAGTGCTCGATGAAGGTCAGCAGAAGCGGTTGATGGGAATCTTCGTCCAAGTTGCCGGTACCCGTGCAGTGATGGATCCGGCGGTTGCTAAGGAGCTGAATATCACAGACGAACAGAAGACAAAGTTCCACGAGGCAATGGGCCCGCCTCCCGGAGGTGGTGATCGGCAATCGTTCGCCGATCGTCGCACCAAAATGGAGAAGGAGATCATGGACTTGCTGACGAGCGACCAGAAACAAAAGCTCGAATCGCTAAAAGGCGAGAAGGTCGATATTGATATGTCGCAGCTGCGCGGTCCTGGCGGCGGCCAACGGCCCGGCCGGGGCGAGCGACGCAATCGCGGTAACGACCAACCGAACGAGAAGAAAAGCGCGTAGCCTCTTCGGGCTGGCGACGATTGAAAGTTAGTGAAGGGACGGAGTCCGCAACGGTGCGGGCTTCGTCCCTTTTTTGTTTAGAAGTCTCACGCCGAGGGAAGTCAGACAAGGAGAAGGGGAGAAGAGGAGACAAGGAGACACGATGGAAACCTCCATCTCCTCGTCTCCCCTTCTCCTTGTCTCCTTGTCTCCTTGTCTCCTTGTCTATTCCGTCCCTGAGTGAGATGTTGCCGTTAAAGCTTCAAGTTTGAATGGTTTTGTCCCGAAATATGCATTACCGAATGGTTCAGAGCTGATGCATTTCTGAGCGGGAAGTGCCGTTTTACCATGGCGGCCGACTTATCGCATCTCTTTTCCACTTGCTTGCCAAGGACGGCTAGCGTTGACAGCACGAAGCGATACAACTCACGCAGATGCTGGCGATCGGCGCCGATCCATTCGGCCGAGGGTCCTGATCGCATTGTGAACCAGGCATGCGTCACCGCGGTCGCCGGCAGACGTGCCGTGCGAACGATTGGGCAATGGTCCGAATGCCTCGGGCTGGCTGAATCGGAATTGCAAATTCTTTGGTGTGTTCGCGAGTCGGTGCACACGGGTATCGATCAAACAACGCTGTCGGCCGCGCTGGCCTTCTCGCCCGCCCAAGTCAGTGGCTGCGTCGAAAAGATGCGCGAGCGCGGGCTGATTTCGCATCATCAAGTGCCCGGCGATCGGCGGCGGCGACTCTGGCAGCTTGCGAGCGGCGGTCGCGCCGTGCTCGAGCAACTTGCTCAGGTAGTTGGTAGTCTCGCGCTCGAAGCCTCCAAACACACGACGACTGGTTCCGAAAGTGTCGTCGGTCGGGAGGCGGCCGCATGAACGTGCGCATGGCTCCTTCTATCGATTGGCTCCGGCGGCGTCCGCCTCAATTTACAGCATCGGTGTTGTTGGGCTGTTTGATCCTCGCGACTGGTTGCACCCGCGCACACTACCGGCGGCAGGCGGATCGCGAAGTCAACGGCATCATCGACGACAAGGCTTGCACGCTGGGCCTGGCGCCAGGCGGGTATCGCATGGATGTCGATCCTCGGTCGCGGATGTACGATTCGAATAGTCCCGATTGCCCGCCGATGCCGCCGGATGATCCGGTCTCGCACCAGTTGATGAAGAACGTCGATTGCAAGCCGGGCTCGCCCACCTGGGACAAATTGGGCAAAACGCCACGCGTCGATAATCCAACTTGGCGCGATTATCTGCCGCGAGACAAAAACGGCAACGTTGTGTTGGACCTGACGGGCGCTGTGCAGGTTGCGCTGCTCGAATCGCCCACGTATCAGCAGCAACTTGAAACGCTGTATCTTTCCGGCTTGGATGTGACGTTCGAGAGGTTCCGCTTTGATTCGCAATTCTTCGGCGGGTCATCGATTTTCTACACGGCCGAAGGTCCGGACCGGGCGGGGAAAGCCGGCGGTTCGAGCGTTTTGGCGGTTAGTCCGTCCGATCCAACCAACCGATTCCGGTTGGAAAAACTCACGGCGACAGGCGGCGAACTCGTGGTCGGCCTGGCCAATTCGTTGATTTGGCAATTTGCCGGCCCAGATAACTATACCAGTACCACGCTTTTGGATTTCAACTTGGTGCAACCGCTGCTTCGCGCCGGTGGCCGAGCCCGCGTGATGGAGCGGCTGACAATCGCCGAGCGCGGGCTGCTGTCCAACGTGCGGCAAATGGAACATTATCGGCGCGCTTTCTATTTGAACGTTGTCACCGGGCGCGATCCGGGGCAGGGGCTGAGCCGGCGCGGCGGCGTCTTTGGCGGAAGCGGTTTGGAGGGATTCACGGGTGTGGGCGTCGGCGGCTTCGGCCGCGTCGGCGGCGCCATCGGCGTGCAAGCCGTCCAGGGATTCGGCTTTACCGGCGGCGCAGGCGCGCAGGCTGCCGGCGGTTACGTCGGCTTGCTGCAAACGGCTCAGATCATCCGCAATCAATTTGCCAACATCGCCGGGCTGGGCGACAGCCTCGAGCAACTTCAGGCCGCCAACGAGGCCGGGCGCATCGACCGCTTTCAAGTCGATCTGGCCCGCCAGGCGCTTTACAACGCGCAGAGCCAGTTGCTCAACTCGCAGAACATTTACGACGACGGGTTGGATAACTTCAAGCTCGCGTACGGTCTGCCGCCCGCGTTGGATGTAAAAATCGCCGACCCGATGTTGGACCATTTCAATTTGCTTGACCCCGAGCTCTCGGCGTTGCAAATTCGCGTTACGGAAGTATTGGACGCGCTGCGCGAAGGCGCCCTGGCCGATGCGAACTCAGGCGCAAAAGCAGCCGCGGATTTTGCCCGCGCCGCCGCCGCAGGGTCAATTGCAAGCACAAGGAACCGATTTCGCGTCGTTGGTCAAACGCAGCGGCGAGCTGCGCACCGCCGCGGCGAAGCGCCTGGCAGCGACGGAGGACGACCTGGCGCGACTCGAGGCGGCTCTGCCCGCCCGACGCTCGACTTTGCAACGTTTGAGCACCCGCGCCGACGCCAAACAGGCTGAAATCGACCCCGAGCTTGTCAGTGTCGAGCGTCTCAACCAACGGGTCGCGAAGATTACGCAGGAATACGCAGCTTTGAGTCGAATCATCACGCCGGTATTTGCTCAGTTGGACGAGCTGACCGGTTCATCACAATTGCCGGTCGCCGAGCACCGCGCGAAACTTACCGCGGCTCTCAACGCCTTGTCCGGCGATTTGATGGAGCTTTCGCTTCTTCAGGCGCGCGCGGCTGGATGCCATCACCTTCGAGCCTGTGGACCTCACGAACGAAGAGGCGTTTTGCATCGCCAGTCGATACCGGCGCGATTGGATGAACGCCCGAGCTTCGCTGGTGGATTCCTGGCGGCTCATCGAGTTCAACGCCAACGACTTGGGAAGCGGTTTGAATCTGGTATTCGGCGGCGATATCGGCAACGTGGGGGACAGGCCGTTCGACTTGCGACCCTCCAATGGCCAGGTGCACGTGGGGCTGCAATTCGATGCGCCGCTCACCCGATTGGCCCAGCGCAATACCTATCGCCAATCGCTGATCGAATTTCAACAGGCCCAGCGAACGTATTATCAGTTTCGCGACCGGGTACAGCGCGATGTGCGGGCCACGCTGCGGCAGCTCAAGCTTGACGACTTGAATTTCGAACTCCGCCGTGCGGCCGTCCACGTCGCGATCACGCAAGTCGATCTGGCGCGTCTGCGGCTTTCCGAGCCGGCCCGGCCGGTCGCCCCATCGGCCCCGGGTCAACCGACGCAACCGGGCGGACAAACGCAACTCGGCGAAACACTCGCTCGCGACCTGGTGACCGCGCTCATCGACCTGCTCAATGTGCAGAACGATTTTTTGAGCGTGTGGGTCGATCACGACGTGCAGCAGCTCAACCTGGATTTCGATTTAGGCGTGATGGAGCTCGATGCCCGGGGCATTCGCATCGAACATAACCAGCCCCTCAAAACGTTCTTGATCGATCTACCTTGCACGGTTCCGTGTGAAGATCCGGACGCGTGTGCGATCATGAACGCGGAAGCGGCGGGGATGAACGATATCTTTCCCGCGCCGCAGCTGGCGAAGCCAGATCTGGGAGCGCCGGAAACGTCGCCCGGATTATTGCCGCCACCGGTGGAAAATGCCTCTCAGAAGCCGGCCAGATAATCGCGCCCGATTGAAGCCCGCCGCGCCAGCAAGGGAATACCCTTGCTGGCGCGGCGGGCTTCAATCCATGCAAACACTTCGTCTACCACCGCATCTTGACGCGGCGGCTGACATTTTGCGGCCAGACGGCTATAATTGGGTTTATGGCGGCATCGGGCGGGTCCATCTACGTCGAATCAAATTCCGTTCGCGCGGCGCGGCGATCACGGCAACGTGCAGGCTGGTTCACCACCATTACAGGCGCCGCGATCGTGGCGATCGTGTTGGTTGCGGGCGGCGGCATCTGGTGGTGGTCGCGAACCGGCGATTCGCCCCAGGACGACAACATCTTGCTCCACAAGGTTAATCGCAGCGACTTCGAGCTCGCGATCACCGAACGCGGCGAGGTTGACGCCTTTGATGTAACGGAAATCCGCTCCCTGGTGAAATCCAACAATACGAGCGGCAACGCCATCTTGCGGATCGTGCCGGAGGGCACGCACGTGAAGAAGGGCGATTTCCTGGTCGAGTTGGATTCCTCCTCATTAGTGTCGCAACGCACGAGCCAACAGATCCTGGTGAACGACGCCAAGGCGGCCGAGGTCGAGGCGCATAATAACTATGACGTGGCGGTCATCACCAAGCGCGAATATCTCGAGGGGACGTATCTCCAAGACCGGCAGGCCATTGAGAGCGAGTTGTTTGTCGCCGAGGAGAATCTCAATCGGGCCAAGGAGTATTACGGGTACAGCCAGAAACTGGCGTCGAAAGGATACGTCAACGAGAACCAACTGGAAGCCGATCGATTTGCCGTAGACAAGGCGAACAAGGACCTGGATGCCGCGAAGACGAAACTCATGGTGTTGGACCAGTTCACCAAGCTCAAGCAGGCGTCGACGCTCGACAGCGCGATCCTGATCGCCAAGGCCAAGTGGGAAGCCGCTCAAAACAGCCAGAAGCTGGAAATCGATAAGCTGAACGAAATCGACGATCAAATCGCCAAGTGTACGATGGTCGCCCCGCAGGACGGGATCGTGAAGTATGCGCACGTGAACGATAACCACGGCGAACAGCAGTTTATCGTCGACGAGGGGGCGATGGTGCGCGAGCGGCAGACGATCATCAAGCTGCCGAATGCCGATTCCATGCGCGTGAACATCACCGTCAACGAATCGCTGATAAAGTACATCGAGCCCGGATTCTCGGCCGACATTCGTCCGATTGGCTACGATCGCGTGTTCCACGGCACGGTAGAAAAGGTCAATCAATACGCCGAGCCGACTGGTTGGCGGCAGGCCAACGTTAAGGAGTATAAGGCTTTCGTTCACATCGACGATGCAACGCCCGATCTGCGTACCGGGATGACGGCATCGGTGACGATTCATTGCGCCGATGTGCCGAATGCGCTTCAAGTGCCCGTGCAGGCCATGTATGCGCACGGTCCGAAGTTTTACTGCTTCCTGTACGATCAGGGAAAATGGAATGCGCGCGAAGTAAAGGCTGGCCCGACAAACGACAAGTTCTTTGTGATCGAATCGGGTTTGCACGAGGGTGAGCAGGTGGCGATGAATCCGCGGGCGTATTTGGATTACGTCAGCCTGCCGAAGCTGCCGCCCGAAGAAATTCAGCGCGCCGTTCCGCAACCGGCGTCGGCAACGCACACCGCTCAGAACCCGCCCAAGGCAAATACTGAAAAGGCAGCGGTTCGTCCAGAAGCCGGCGCCGCGGGGCAAGCGGCTCGAGCGCCTGGCCGTCGCGCGGATGGTGATGCAAGCAAGCGTCGTCGGTCCGGCGGTGCGCCGGCCACTCCGCCGGCGAACACGAGCGCCGCGGCCGAAACCAGGCCGGTTGCCACGACATCGGGAGCAGCCCGATGAGGTTGGCCGTTCGAGTCGGCGATCTGCAAAAGGATTACGTGCTCGGCGGAGAGACCGTTCACGCCTTGCGCGGTGTTTCCTTCGACGTGCCCGAGGGCGATTACATTTCCATCATGGGGCCCAGCGGTTCTGGCAAGAGCACGCTGTTGAATTTGCTCGGTTGCCTCGATCGGCCGACCTCGGGCCATTACTTGCTGAGCGAAGTCGATGTCGCGCAGATGAACGACGACCGGCTCGCGGAGATTCGCTCGACCCGCATCGGCTTCATCTTCCAATCGTACAATTTATTGCCGGCCCTATCGGTGGTCGAGAACATTCAAGTTCCCTTGTATTACAGTCACCGCATCAATCCGGCGATGAAGCGGCGATGCATCGAGCTGGCCGAAATGGTCGGGCTCGGCGACCGGCTGAATCACCGTCCGACGCAGCTTTCCGGCGGTCAGCAACAGCGCGTGGCGATCGCCCGCAGCCTGATCAACGATCCTGAATTCATCCTTGCCGATGAGCCGACCGGTAACCTGGATTCGGCCACCTCCAACGAAATACTCGGTCTGCTCGACGGTCTGAACCGCCAGGGGCGGACGATCATCATGGTGACGCACGAGCCGGATGTGGCGGCGCGAACGAAGCGATCGATCCACTTACGCGATGGGCATATTGTGTCGGATGAACGTAATTGAAATCAACCACTACGGCACGACGAGCACGACGGCGGAATGACCATATCAAGCACCAATGACCAAGACCACGACGTGAATAATCGATTGATTGGTCATTGGGGTTTGGTCACTGGTGCTTGCTCGTCGTGTCCGTCGTGGTTCAGATAGCCGGATAAGAGAGCAATGCTCAGCGTTTGGCTACGCACCTTGCAACTCAGCGTTAAGAGCCTGTGGATGCATCCGCTGCGCTCGGCGCTGACGGTGTTGGGGATCTTCATCGGCGTTTCGAGCGTGATCTGGCTGTTGGCGCTCGGTGAGGGGATCAGCCGGGCGGCGCAGGAGCAGATTTCAAGCCTTGGCGCACTCAATATTCTGGTCCGCACGGTGAAGCCGTCGGGCGAAGAAGCCCGCGATGCGGGCTACGGGCTGACCCGAGCCGATTACGTGCGGCTCGTGGCCACGGTGCCCACGATTTCCAAAGCGATTCCGATGCGGATTATTCCAGCGGTCGAGTACCACAACAAGAACCGCAAGATGGAGGGCCGGCTCGTGGGAACCACGCCCGATTACGCCGAGGTCACGCGGCTCTCGGTCGAGCGCGGCCGGTTCTTATCGGATGCGGACATTGAAGCGGAACGCAATTACTGCGTGCTGGCCGCCGAAGTTGCCGATACGTTGTTCCCTTTCGGCGAACCGATCGGCCAGGAGGTGATGATCAACAAGAGCTTTTACCAAATCGTGGGTGTGATGCGGCCACGGACGGCCTCGGCAGGAATCGGCGGCTCGCTCGCAGCCGAGAGCTTTTCGAGCGACATTTATGTTCCGATCAGCACGCTCTGGCGGCGCGAGGGGGACATGATCATCTCGATCAAGCCGGGGCAGTTCCAGCGCGATATCAACGAGGTGACGCAGATTACGATCCAGGTGAAGGACCGCGCTGCGGTGCTGCCCACGGCCGATGTTGTCCGCAACACGATTCTTTACACCCACACGATGCCCGATTTTACCGTGGTCGTGCCGCTCGAATTGTTGGAGCAGGCCCGCACGACGCAGCTCATGTTCATCGTTTTCCTGGGCTTGATCGCCGCGATTTCGCTCGTCGTCGGCGGCATCGGAATTATGAACATCATGCTGGCGACGGTGATCGAGCGCACGCGCGAAGTCGGAATCCGCCGCGCGCTCGGCGCCAAGAAGCGGGATATCACGCGACAATTCCTGGCCGAGAGCGTCGTGCTCTCGGTCCTCGGCGGTTCGCTCGGCATTTTGGGAGGCGTGTTCTGTCGCCCGTTGACGCTCTTGGCGCGCGAGGCGCTGTTCCACTGGTTCCCGCAGCAAATGGCCACCGTGCCGAAGCTGATTCAAGAAATGGAACCGGCACTCATCCCGTGGTCGATTCCGCTGGCGTTCGCAATCTCGGTGCTCGTCGGCGTCGTCTTCGGCGTGTACCCAGCGGCCCGCGCGGCGAGCTTGGATCCGATCGAGGCGCTAAGGCATGAGTAAATAGGAATTCGACAGCCACCGTGATATAATTGCGCAAGTGCCGATACGCACGATTGACCCGAGGGTGATTCGATGACCCAAATACAAGTTGACGAATCGTTGCGAGAAAAACTCGGCGGAATGAACCGACCGGTTGAGTTATGTGACCCCGACGGGCGCGTCCTCGGGCGTTTTCTGCCAGAAGAGGAATATCGGAAGATACTGTACGATTCCGTCGAGATCCCATATTCCGATGAGGAAATTGCTCGGTTCCGCGCCGAACGAGGCGGCTGTTCCCTCGAAGAAATCTGGAAGCGGCTGGGCCGTAAATGAAGTGGACGCCGCGGGATTCGCCGGCGCCAAGTGGATTGTTCGCGAGAATGCGGTCCATAGCGTCGGCGGCATCGCCATTGACGGTATTGTACGAGGTGTTTCCTCAAGACGCGGTGGTAGGAGTGTTTTCCGTTTTTTATTGGCGGCGGCGCAAGGAATAAACGAATACCTTCTGACGCGCCGCTACGTGATGCGCTCTTCCGCTGGTTCCCGCAGCAAATGGCCAACGTGCCGAAGCTCATTCAAGATATGGAACCGGCGCTCATCCCGTGGTTGATTCGGTCAGACTCCGAAGCCGATTGACCCGCTGGACTGATTTTCGAGCCACGAGATAGTAAGCGAATGACACATCCTATCTATCGAGTCCGATCGTTTCAGATTCAGGGCCCTTACGCATTGCGCGTGCAGTTCGACGACGAGACGGAGCAGGTGATTGACTTTCCTGCGGTTTTGGCAGGGGAACTGTTTGGACCGTTGCGGGAGTTGGCGCTATTTAACCAAGTGCGAATCGATCCAGAAGTTCATACCTTGGTATGGCCTAATGGAGCGGATTTCGATCCGGCTACGCTCCACGATTGGCCGATGCACGAACCAGCTATGATCGATCGTGCGAAGCAGTGGGACCTCACGCCGACATAGTGCTAGCGCGTGTGAGTGCGCTAATGCTGCATCTTCGGATCAGCGATGCCGATGATGCCACAGCCGATGCGCTCGCCGGCGGATGTGACCGTTTTGAAGTCGTCGGCCTTGGCATGAATGATGATGGACCGGCCGATGACCGAATGCGGGCCGTTAAGAGCGACCAGTTTGTCGACCCGCGAGTACGTGGCCTCGCCCGTGGAGTTGGCCTTGATGTTTCCCAAATCGCCGACGTGGCGATCAGCGCTATCGGGGCCGCCGTGATCTTTTTTGTCGGGATTGAAATGGGCGCCCGCGCATTTGCCGTCGGCCATCGAGCAATCGCCGAATTCGTGGACATGAAATCCATGCTCGCCCGGCTGCAGGCCGGTCAGCTCGGCGACGATTTCGACGCCGTCATCTTTTTGCGTAAACGTCACTTTTCCGCTGACCCTGTGGTCGCCGAGTCCGTGCACCATGGCCACGGCGTATGTGACCTTATTCGCCCCGGCGCGGTCGGCGGCAGCCGCACTGATTCGCTCGAGCACCTTTGCTCTGCTCCTGCGACCGCGCGTATTGGATTTGTACGGCAATCACGACAAGAGCCAGCGACGCGACCACAGCCATCCACGTTCTACTGCGCATGGAAATCTCCTTTGCCAAATCTAAATGTTGATGAATTCGATAGGCGGCGACGCGGTCATTTTAATGCTGGTACGAACCAGGCGATAGTCATGCGACGAGCTTCCGCACAGGGTTTCCTTTACTTATAGTGAGGTTTGGATTCGGTCAGGTTGGCTGCGGCGCGGCCTGCGACTGCGGCCGAGCTACCCGACTTCTTCACCAATTGGTTTACCCCGATGAGCACCCGGTTCGAACGACGCACGGCAATATCCGAACAGCACGATTCAGCCAAACCGGTCCGGGCCGATGTGGATCCAATCGCCAAACGTGAGCGGATTCCGGTCCACGTGTATCCGCATTCGACGCAGGCCAGCAAGGCGTTGGCGGAGCAGATCGCCGATTTGATTCGCCGGCTGGCCAGCGAAGGCCGAAACTGTGTGCTCGGATTGGCGACTGGCAACACTCCTGTCGGCGTCTACGACGAACTGGTGCGGATGCACCGCGAAGATGGGCTCTCGTTTGCGAACGTCGTCACGTTCAATCTCGACGAGTACTATCCCATGCAGCCGAACGAGCTGCAGAGCTACGTTCGATTCATGCGTGAGCATTTGTTCGACCTGGTCGATATTCGGCCGGGGAATTGGCATGTGCCCGATGGCACGCTGCCGATCGAACAGGTGGCCGACTTTTGCACGTGGTACGAAGAGCAGATCACGCAGGCGGGCGGGATCGATATTCAACTTTTGGGCGTCGGTCGCACGGGGCACATCGGCTTCAACGAGCCAGGTTCGGGACAGGACAGCCGAACGCGGCTGATCACGCTCGACCGCGTGACCCAGATCGATGCGGCGAGCGATTTCTTCGGCCAGGAGAACGTGCCGCGGCGGGCGATCACGATGGGCGTCGGCACGATTCTCGGTGCGAGGCAGATTCTGATGCTGGCCTTCGGCGAGCACAAAGCGCCGATCATTGCCCGCTCGGTGGAGGGTGAAATCAGTCCGACAATTGCCGCCAGTTTCTTGCAGGAGCATCCCAATGCACAGGTCGTGATCGACGAAGCGGCCGCCGATGCCTTAACGCGTAAGAAATCTCCCTGGCTGCTGGGGCCGCGTCGAATGGGACGAGCAGAAAGTGCGTAAAGCTGTTATCTGGCTGGCCCGCAAGCTGGATAAGGCCATTTTGAAGCTCACGGACCACGATTACAACGAAGAAGGCTTGCAAGATTTGCTGGCCGAGCGGGGCCCGGCATACGACATCAACATCAAGGTCTTTCGCCATCTGCAATCGACGATTACTGGCTGGCCGGGAGGAAAGCCGGCACACGCCAAGCAGCCAGGCGACCGGGCCCATTCCCGCGACACGATTTTCCCCAAGCGAGTCGTCGTGTTTTCGCCTCATCCCGACGATGATGTGATTTCGATGGGCGGAACGCTGATCCGGCTGGTCGATCAAGGGCATGAAGTGCATGTCGCCTACCAGACGTCGGGCAACATCGCCGTGTTCGACGACGACGCGATTCGCTTCGCCGATTTTGTCGCCGAGTTCAACACGCACTTCGATGTCTCGCCCAAGCGGGCGGCGGAGCTGGAAGCCCACGTCGAGGAGTTTCTCCGCCATAAGAAGCCAGGGCAAGTCGATAGCCCCGAGGTGCAAACGATCAAGGGAATGATCCGGCGTGGCGAAGCGCGAGCGGCCGGCCGCAGCTGCGGACTGCCCGACGAGCGGTTGCACTTTTTGGACATGCCGTTCTACGAGACGGGCCGCGTGAAGAAGAAGCCGCTGGGTGAGCGGGATATCGCGATGGTGGTCGAACTTCTGCGAAAGATTGAGCCGCACCAGATCTACGCGGCGGGCGATCTTTCCGATCCGCATGGCACGCACCGCGTGTGCCTGAATGCCGTGCTTACTGCCTGCCACCGCTGTGAAAAAGATGAATGGTTCACTAGATTGCGATGTGTGGCTCTATCGAGGCGCATGGCACGAGTGGGGACCGCACGAAATCGAAATGGCCGTGCCGCTCAGCCCGACCGAGGTCGAGCGCAAGCGAGTCGCCATCTTCAAGCACCAGTCGCAAAAGGATCGGGCACTTTTCCCGGGGCCCGACATGCGTGAGTTCTGGAAGCGGGCCGAAGACCGTAACCGGGACACGGCACAGCTTTACGATAAGCTTGGGTTATCCGAATACGAGGCCATGGAAGGCTTTGTGCGCTGGCGGGTCGACAGTAAGGTGCTGTGGTGAGCAAGGAGACCCCCAAACACACTTCGCCATTGGTTTTTCCCGCGATCCGGTGAAAACGCGGATTCGTGAAAAAAACCTGAAAATTTTCTACAGGAATACTTGCTTTCTTGGTTCCCGTGCATTAGGCTAGCGGGCGCTCAGGGGTTTTGTGTCTCGATATAGCTACGGCGAGGTAGTCTAATGAATTGGACATCTAAGTTTTCTCCAGCGCCGATCGTGCGCGCTTTGTTTTGCGGTTTGGTTCTTTGGGGGCTCTCGGCACAACATTCTGTTGCCGCCCTCTTCACGTTGGCCGACGATAATTCAACTGCGTCTTTTGATACGCAGGATCCTGCTAACAACTATAACTGGACAGTCGACGGGACTGGCCAGCTTTATCAACAGGCCTTTTGGTTTCGGG
This sequence comes from Pirellulales bacterium, assembly GCA_963733825.1. Taxonomy (GTDB): domain Bacteria; phylum Planctomycetota; class Planctomycetia; order Pirellulales; family Lacipirellulaceae; genus JABDGM01. Next base: position 549,696 of record CAVTEK010000017.1, on the reverse strand, counting down.
TTGGTAACGCTCCGGAGCAGTCGATCCATACGTTGCCCCTCGGCGGCGAAGTTGCCAGCAACACCAATTTTGATCCAGGCCTGGATACCCTGTTTGTGCAATATAACGGCAACGGATTCCAGATTCAGACCCGATACGTTTTGGATGGTGGCGCGGCCGGGAGTGGCGCATCGGATATGGGTGAGCAGATTTCGATCACTAACACGGGAACCAGTCCGCTCGATTATCCATTTCTTTCAATATGCCGACTTCGATTTGAACGGCGACCCCGCGGGAGATTCGGCCGTCTTCACCAATCCAAATACGGTACGTCAGTTCAAGCCGGGATCGGAATTGACCGAAACGGTCGTCACACCGGTGCCTACGCATCGCGAGATCGCGTTCTATGACACCACTCTGTCCAAGCTCAACGACGGCTTGCCGACCACGCTCAGCGATGGGCCGCCGATTGGCACGCCGCTGGGCCCCGGCGACGTGACGTGGGCCTATCAGTGGGATTTCCTCCTGCAGCCAGGCGACACGTTCCAGATCAGCAAGGACAAGAATTTGCACGCCGGTCCCGGTGTTCCCGAGCCGGCCACAGTTTCCTTGTTGAGCCTTGCAGCTGGACTGCTCCTGGCCGGCTATCGAAAGCGCCAAGCCGCCTAACCGGCCGGATCAATACCGTTGATCCACGGCCCGGCCAGCTTTTGATATTCGCGCGGATAGAGCGTGCAGCCCTTGTCGCCGCCGTTCCAGCCGGGAATGTGTTTCACTGAGCCGCGTTCCTGCGACAGCTTCTCCCAATGTTGGGCCCAGCTTGCGTCGCCGTCGACGACCGCTAGTTTCTCGCGGTCGAAATGGAACACCTTGCCTTCGCGGTAGCTCTTCGAGCCGAGCTTGACGATCACCATCGCGGCGGCGCCCAATTCCGGCGTGCAATTGACGTCTTCCGGTTTGCCCGCCTTGGCGGCTTCGACGAAATTCGTGAAGTGCGTGAGCGATGAGTCGACGGCTCCCGGAATTTCATATGTTTCCTTCTTCGCTGCGCTGTCGTGGGTTGCTTGCGGCCGCTCGGGCACGAAGTCGTATTTCGACATCTTTTCGCCGTCGCCCAGCACGAATGATCCCAAGTGGCCGCGGATGATTTGCGGCACCGGCGTTTCCTGGCAGCACATGGTGGAGGTCACCATGCCCTGCACGCCTTCGGGAAAATCGGCAACCACGGTGGCCACATCGGGTACGTCGCGATCGTCGTATTCGAAATAGATGCCGCCGGCGCCGACCACGCGGCCGGGGAATCGCAGGCCCGTAGCTTTCAACATGGCCGTCGTGCGGTGCACGAACAGGTCGGTAAACATCCCGGCGCCAAAGTCCCAATAGCAGCGCCATTGGTGGTACTTTTCGCGATCGAACGGCATCTCGGGCGCAAGTTGAACTCGGTGCCCAGGAACATTTTCCAATCGATGTTTTTCGGCGTCATGTCGCGGGTGAGATCGTAGTAGCGCCACTGGCCCATGTCGGAATTGCGAAAGTACGATGTCTGATACATGAGTACCTTGCCAAGCTGGCCTTCACACAAACGCTTGCGGACATCCTTCCATACGGGCAGCGAAGTCGATTGCACGCCAACTTGCATGACCAGACCCGATTTCTTCCACGTATTAAACACCTCGATCGCCTCGTCGACGCTGTGCGTCATCGGCTTCTCGCAATACACGTGCTTCTTGGCCTGGAAGGCATCGAGCGTTTGTTTGGCGTGCCAATGATCGGGCGTGGCGATGCACACGGCGTCGATCGTTGAATCGTTCAACAGGTCGCGGTAGTCGGCGATTTCTTTGGGTTTGTGCTTGGTGCCGCGAGCAATTTTAGCGGCCGCTTCCTCGCGATGACGATTGAACACGTCGCACACGGCCGCAATCTCGACCTTTCCTTCCTTTTGCAACCTGATGGCCGAACCAAGATGTGCTTGGGCCCGCCCGCCGACGCCAATGAACCCGAGTCGCAGCCGTTCAGCGGGGCTATCGGAACGCGGGGCAGGCTTCGCCGCTATCGCCGATGGCGCGGCCATTGCCACGGCCGTTGCCGCGGCTGTGTGCTTGATGAATGTTCGTCGAGAGAGATTGCTTGAATCCATATTTCGATTTCCCCGCAGGTCGAAGTGCAACGTGCGATGGCCGGTATATCGCGCAATTGGCCATGTGGCGGTATATTATGCCGCATCACAAGTGCCCCCGCAAATCACTGAGCGCGTGGGTAATGCTCGGTTTGGCTTTGATTAGCAATCTGTCATTCTGAGGTACTCCGAAGAATCTAGCCGGACCCTTCGGGGTACCTCATGGTGACAAGGGCAAACGGACCCACTACCGAGCGCGTGGGGCAGATATTCCTGGCTGCGTTCGGCGGAGCTGAGGAGAATCTGTGTCCCTCCAGCGTTGCCTTGCCGATTGCGCGTCCAGGATGGATAATGGAACCGGTTCGTAACCCGCCAATTTGACCGGCGTTTCCGCCGATTTCTCCCGGCCTGCGGCCTGGCTTCGCAAAAATCGGCCGTCCAAAGCCGTCTATACAATATGGGGTTCTCCCGAATTATTCGGACCGCGGCTTGTGTGTCGCTCAGTGTGGCTTGGCCAACTGCCTGCCTTGCCGTGGCCGACGAGCCGCCGCGCTTCAATCGCGATATCCGGCCGATCCTGGCCGATCGCTGCTACACCTGCCACGGTCCCGATTCAGGTACACGCAAGGCGGATCTGCGGCTCGACAAGGAAGAAGCGGCGCACGAATCGGTGATCGTTCCCGGCGACCCCGACTCGAGCGAGCTGATCCGGCGCGTTTCGAGCGAAGACCCTGATGAACGGATGCCGCCCGCCGAATCGAAGAAGCCGCCGCTAACGAACGAACAGGTCGGGCTATTGCGAGGTTGGATCAAGGCGGGTGCGAAATACGAACTCCACTGGGCCTACATTCGGCCGCAGCGGCCAGCGGTACCGCAATTTCATGTGGCCGCCTCTCCGGGCAACGCGAATCCGCGTCTCGAAGAGTCTCGGCTGCGTGAGTGGCCACGGAACGACATTGATCGATTCTTACTTGCCCGGCAGGTTGAACAGGGGGTCGGTCCCTCGCCAGAGGCCGATCGTACGACGCTGATTCGCCGGCTCTACTTCGATTTGGTGGGCCTGCCACCGACGACAGCGCAGGTCGATGCGTTTGTCAAAGATAATCGACCGGACGCGTACGAGCAGCTCGTGGATAAGCTGCTGGCTTCGCCGGCGTTCGGCGAACGCATGGCAACGTGGTGGTTCGATCTGGTGCGATTCGCCGATACCGTGGGCTATCACGGTGATCAGGACCATCGCATTACCCCGTACCGCGATTACGTGATCAAAAGTTTCAACGATAACCTGCCGTTCAATCAATTCACGATCGAGCAGCTAGCGGGCGATTTATTGCCGCACCCGACGATGTGGCAAATCGTGGCGACCGGCTACAACCGCGTGTTGCAAACCACCCACGAGGGCGGTGCGCAAGACGGCGAGTATCGCGCGATTTACCTAGCGGATCGCGTGAGGAATTTTTCCGAGACGTGGCTGGCCGGTTCGATGGGCTGTTCCCAGTGCCACGATCATAAATTCGATCCCTACACGCAGGACGATTTTTATAGCATGCAGGCGTTCTTTGCCGACGTGGACGAATTTGGCTCGTTCCAATCCGTCGGCGGCAACGATATTCCCACGCAGCGGCCGCCCGAAATGCTGGCTTGGACTCTTCCCGTGTACGAGAAGATGAAAAAGCTGGACGAGAAGATCGCCAAGCAGGAGGAGAAACTAACCGGACTGTTGAAACCAGGCTGGGAGAAAGACCGCGACGAGCTGACGAAGCTCAAAAAGGAGCGGATCGATCTCGAGGCGCAGTTCGTGCCGACGATGATCACGAAGGCCGTTCCGCCGCGGGAGATTCGCATCCTGGCGCGCGGCAATTGGATGGACAAGTCGGGAAAGGTGGTTCAGCCACATACTCCGCACTTCATGAAGCAGCTCGACACGGGCGGCCGCCGCGCCAATCGGTTAGATCTGGCGAAATGGGTTGTGTCGCGCGATAACCCGCTGACAGCCCGTGTAGTTGTGAACCGACTCTGGAAACAGTATTACGGAATTGGGCTATCGAAGGGGCTACTCGACATGGGGTCACGCGGCGAAGTACCGCCAAACCAGGAGTTATTAGACTGGCTCGCAATGGAGTTTATGGACAAGGGTTGGGACATGAAGCACATGATCCGCCTGATGGTGACTTCGAGTGCCTACCGCCAATCTTCGTTGCCGCGCCGGAGGTCGATAAGATCGATCCGGATAATCGATTGGTGGCGCATCAATCGCGGTTCCGGCTCGAAGCCGAGCAGATTCGCGACAATGCCCTCGCAGTCAGCGGCCTGCTGGTGCAAAAACTGGGCGGCGACATTGTGAAGCCGTATCAGCCGGAGAAATATTACGCTGCGCTCAATTTCCCGGAGCGCGATTACACGGCTTCAACCGGCGAAGACCAATTCCGCCGGGCCGTTTATGTTCATTGGCAGCGGCAGTTCTTGCATCCTTGGTTATTGGCATTCGATGCGCCCACGCGCGAGGAATGCACCGCCCAGCGCCCGATTTCCAGTACCCCCACGGCGGCACTGGTTTTGTTGAACGACCCCTCGTTTGTCGAAGCGGCCCGGGCCCTGGCGGCACGAATTCTCGAACAGGCGGCCGACGACGACGAGCAGCGAATTCATTGGGCATGGCGCCAGGTGCTCGGTCGCGACGTGTCACGGGCAGAAGCCAAAGTGGTCGCGACGCTGCTCGCCAACCATCGCAAACAATACGTTGCAGATGAAAAGGCCGCCGAGGCCATTCTCGCGGTCGGCATTTCACCGCGGCCGAAAAATGTCGATGCCGCCGAGCTTGCAGCCTGGACATCTGTCAGCCGCGTGCTGTTGAATCTCAACGAAACAATTACACGTAATTAAACAGTAAGAATCTACTGATCGATGCACGTGAGCGCGAATGATGTCGATCTCAGGGCAGCTTTGTTTGCGGGATATTGGCGAGAACTTGCGTTGATTATCCGTTAGAGAATTGTTGAGGCAGGAAATGATGGATCTTGACTTTCGCAGCGAGCAGCTTGTGCGGCGTGCGTTTCTTGGCCGGGCGTCGCTAGGGCTTGGGTCCGTGGCGCTCGCCGGGCTGCTGCAACCGCGCGTGCTGGCCGCCGCGACAAAAGTGGCCGGCGTCCGCCCGGGTCCGAAACGCTATCACGGGGTAGTGAATCCGCTCCACTTCGTGCAGAAGGCCAAGCGAGTAATCTTCCTCTGCATGTCCGGCGGTCCTTCGCAGCTGGAACTGTTCGACGACAAGCCAAAGCTCGCCGCAATGCACGGTCAACCCGTGCCCGAGTCCTATACCAAGGGCCAGCCGATTGCGCAGTTGCAGAACCAAAAGCTCTTGTGCTTTGGGTCCCAGTCAACGTTCGGCCGATTCGGAAAGTCCGGTCAGGCGATCAGCAATTACCTGCCGCATATCGGCAGCATCGCGGACGACATTTGCATCGTGCGGCTCGATGCAAACGGAGCAAATCAATCACGATCCGGCCCACACTTTCATGAACACGGGGACGGCCATCTCGGGCCGGCCGAGCATGGGCTCGTGGGTTACGTACGGCCTGGGAAACGAATCGGACGACCTGCCGGGTTTTGTCGTCCTCGTGAGTCGCGCCGGCACGCGCCCGCCGCAACCGGTCGCCTCGCGACAATGGTTTAGCGGGTTTCTTCCCGGTAAGTTTCAAGGCGTGCAATTTTACTCGACGGGTGACCCGGTCCACTACGTGAGCAACCCACCCGGGGTCGATCGACCGCGACAGAACGACGTTATTTCGGCTGTCAACCGACTCAATCGCATGCGTGATGCGGTGGAGAAGAACCCGGAAATTGCCACCCGCATTGCTCAGTACGAGCTGGCATTCCGCATGCAAATGAGTGTGCCGGAACTCGTCAATATCGCGAATGAGCCGCAGCATGTGCTCGATCTGTATGGAGTCAAAGGCCCCGATGGTTCATTCGCCTACAACTGTCTGCTTGCCCGGAGGTTGGCCGAACGCGGCGTGCGTTTCATCCACCTCTATCACCGCGGTTGGGATCATCACGACGGGATTCGAGAGCATTTGCCCCAACTGTGTCAGTCCGCGGATCAGGCAAGCGCGGCCCTAATTACCGACCTTAAGCAGCGCGGCATGCTCGATGAAACGCTGATCGTTTGGGGCGGCGAATTCGGCCGCACGCCGATGGCCCAAGGCGACGTCAACACGCCAAAAGCCGGCCGCGACCACCATATTCGCGGCTTTTCGATGTGGCTGGCCGGCGGCGGCGTCAAGGGTGGCATTTCGCACGGCGAGACCGACGAGCTGGGCTACTATGCCGTGAAGGACGTCGTGCACGTCCACGATCTGCATGCGACAATGCTGCACCAGCTTGGCATCGACCACGAGCGGTTAACCTATCGCTATCAGGGCCGCGACTTCCGGCTGACCGACGTGGCTGGCAAAGTCGTGAAAGAGATTTTAGCCTGAAGCACATGACGCGGCCGGGCCGATAGCCAACGTTCAACCAGGCCGTCGTCAAAAATTCCAAATCAAGTTGACGCCCAGGCTTTTGATTTTTCCTTTCGGCAGATCAACGTCCAAATCGGGTTGAATCGTAAAAGTTTTGGTGGCGGGCAGCCCTTTCTTGATCGCTTCGAAGGTTTTCTTCATCCACTTGAGAAGGTCATTCATCTCATCCTTGGATACGTTCGTCGGCGGGTCGAGCGCCATCAATTCAATGTGAAGTTCCGAAGCCGCGTTATCCGCCGCGTCCTGCGCCTTCTTGCGTTTTGCGATTAAATCCCGCTGCTGCTTCTTCTGATCGTCGTCCAGAGGTTCTTTCATCGAGTCTAGTTCCTGGGTGACATCGTCAATGCACTTCATCAGATCTTTGTTTTCCTTCTGCCAACGGCTGAACAGCGTCGAATATTCCTTCTTAAAGACTTCAATCTCACGACTGTCTTTTCCCATTGCGCACACTCCCATGGGTTCTGGCTGAGCGCTGCCGATCGGGCAGAACTCGCTAAGGCGTGGAGAATCGGTTGAGCGTTGATCTTAGGTCGGCGCTGCGCTATGTGTCAATCAATTCGTTCAGCAAGCTAACTATTGCAGGCGGCGCAAAGATTGAACCCTGTTGGCGGCCGCTCCAATGCCCATGGAAATCAGAAACTACGACGCGCCGTCGGCCTCGGCGAGGCCTCCTACAACCCAATTGCTGCGCAGTGCTCATTAGGAATAAACCTCAGGAATATCTAACGCCAGAAAACGCGCTCCGCGCCGCCGTCACAAGTTGCTTCCTCAATGGGACGGCACGCGGAGCGCCATAATCAGTCGGCTGGTAATGGTTAGGAACGACGGAACCGGCCGCTCTTGCCGCGTCACCGATTTGGGTCCCTCGCCCAAACGTCCCTTCGGACCGTCTAAGATGCTGAAAGACGGCCTTCGTCGGGTTACGGCAAACCACGGCAACCTGACGCATCTGATCTTCGTGCGACCGCGTTCTGTCGTAATTGATGACGAGCAACCTTTCCGCAAACATTGTGCCGCGTCGTCGGCAGGCGACCTGGCGAATCCACGCATTCGGATGCGATCAATTCGCGGTCGCATTGGCTGCATCCAGGCCATGGTCGAACTGAAGATGCCGCGCGTCGTGGCGCCTATGTTCGGAGGCATGCAAAGACGTTAAGCGCAGAATGCAGGTGCCGAACGTGGTCTTTGTCACTGCTTAACACCGAAGCAGCCAGAATTGCTTGCTCAATATCACGACGGCTAAGTCCATTACGCAATTCAACTGGAATGTGGGCAACCCGCGCAACATCGTGCAGGCACGCTCGTTGGTGCCGTGCAAGGTGCGTATTTCGTGCGAGTTCAGCCGCGTGTTCCGTAGCTTGAATTCCGCAAATATTGCCGCCAGGCCGGCCCGTTGTGCGTGCGGACTGCGGCCAGTAAACTGGGATTTCACTTGACGCTGTCCCAAGTGACGATGATCGGACCCCAGGCGGGAGAGGCCGGATGAATAAGGTGTTTGAAAACAAAATAACAGCGAAGGGCACCTGCAAGCTGCATATCGACGGCGGCGATTTGGAAATGCCGGCGGTTGTCGGCACCGAAAACGAGCCGGCGGTCGATATTTCCAAACTGCGGGCCAAAACGGGTTACATCTCGCTCGACGAAGGCTACATGAACACTGGTTCCACGACCAGTGCGATCACGTTTCTAGATGGCGAAGCCGGCATTCTTCGTTACCGCGGCTATCCGATCGAACAGTTGGCCGCCAATTGCGATTTCATCGAAGTCACTTACCTGTTGCTATACGGCGAGCTTCCCACCGCCGCGGAGCTCGACGATTTCCGCAACAAGCTCCGCCGCCACACGATGCTGCACGAGGACATGCGGCTGTTCTACGACGGCTTCCCGCGCGACGCGCACCCGATGGCGATCATCAGCTCGGTCTGCGGCGCGCTCTCGACCTTCTACCAGGATTCGCTGAGCGTCACCGATCCGGAGCAGGTGAACCACAGTGTGCTGCGCTTGCTGGCCAAGCTGCCGACGATCGCGGCCTACGCGTACAAGAAATCGATCGGTCAACCGTTTGTATATCCGCGCAACGACTTGACTTATTGCGAGAACTTTTTGCGGATGATGTTCGCGGTGCCGACCGAACCATTCGAGGCCGACCCGGACTACGTCGATGCGCTCAATCTTCTCTTGATCGTCCACGCCGACCATGAGCAGAATTGCAGCACCTCGACCGTGCGGATGGTTGGGTCCTCCGATGCGAACTTGTTCGCATCGATATCGGCCGGTATCTGTGCTCTGTGGGGACCGCTGCACGGCGGCGCCAACGAAGCCTGCGTGGCGATGCTGCAAAAAATCGTAAACGACGGCGGTGATGTTAAAAAGTACGTCGCGATGGCCAAGGACAAGGACAATCCTTTTTTGCTGATGGGTTTCGGCCATCGCGTTTACAAGAACTACGATCCCCGCGCCACCATTATCAAGGCCGCCTGCGACAAGCTCCTGGCCAAGCGCCATATCAACGACCCCATCTTCGACGTAGCCAAGCAGCTGGAAGATGTGGCCCTGCACGATGAATACTTCATCGAACGGAAACTCTACCCGAATGTCGATTTCTATTCTGGCGTAATCTACCGGGCGATTGGTATAACCGTGCCGATGTTCACGGTGCTGTTTGCGATGGGCCGGCTATCCGGCTGGATTGCCCATTGGTTGGAGATGCACCAGAACCCGAATACGCGCATCTGCCGGCCACGGCAAATTTATGTCGGCCCAAATAAGCGCGATTTCGTGCCGATGGACCGGCGCGGGTAGATCGCTAGCTAAACCGCAAGCGGTTTACGGCGCTTTGTGGCGAGCCGGGGGTCCCGCCCCCGTTTATCGACGCCGCCTACTTCAAATCTTCGATGTGGGTTTCCGAATGCGTCACCCACACGCCGTCCTCTTCGTAGGTAATGCACGTGGCGCTGCGTAGCACGGAGGCCACCTCTAAGAATTGATGGATTTGCGGCACGACGAACCCCATCTGAAGCATTACGGGCGATTGCTCGGCGGCGTGTTCATCGTCCGAATCTTCTGTACTTTCTTGTAGCGCTTGAGCTTCCCCGTGGCCACATCGACGCCATAGCCGATCCATGGCCGCAAATTGTCGATGAACTTGGCGAACTCAACGTGCACCACCAGGGCCGCGGGACGATCCAATGGAATTGAGGTATCGAATTCGGGTTTCGTGTCGTGCAATAGCCGTTCCGTTGTTTTCGGCATGGTGCTTACGACTGCAAACTTATCCGTCAGGCCGGCATTGATCGCCACCTGCGGATCGACTCCCCACTTCTTGGGCAACGGATAGGTATACAACTTTCCGCCGTCGGACAGATCCGAAACTTCCGCCTTCGGCAGCTTTAGTTCGGGCATGTCGTGCGAATTGAGCTCCTTGATCAGTTTGTAAGCATCAAGGCCAATGTCGATGTACGCCGAAACGCCTTGGCGCAACCGCTCCGCATCGCTGACGCCGGCGACGAACGCCATTTCGATCATGGGCAGCTCGGTCGGCGACTCGGGCATTTTGTTGACCCACTGCTTGCTCTTGGCCGCAATATCCACGATGAACGCGCCTTGCCCATCGGCCAGCGCCGGATACAAGTATTCCCGGTTGGCCTTGTCCAACCGCTCGAGCAGCCCGATCACGCGGCCACGGATTTCCTTGTATTTGGCCCAATCATCCGGATCGGTCTTCTCCTCGGCGATTTTCTCGACGTGGCCGGCCGTTTGTTTCAACCAGTCGACACACTTCTCATAATCCTGAATGTTCTGTTTCGATCGCGACGCGATGACCAGCAGCGGGCTCCCGCCCGCGTGACTAAGAATCGAGAGCGGCTTAGAGCTTTCCATCATGGGCCGCTTCGAGTCGCTGTACTGGAACATTTCATAACCGCGCCCGGTGAGATACCCTATTCCCACGGTATCGCCGGGTGTGGGCATGTATTGCGCGAGGTCGAGCCCGCGAATATCCGCAAGAATCTCCTTGCGATGCTCTTCACTGATTTTGGCTTGCACCATGCCTTCCTCGGCCGCCGCGGCAATGTCTTCGAGCGTCTTGTTCGACGAGCCCAAGTTTTGCGCGAACGCCTTGCTCGCATACTGGATAGAAACAACGCGCTGATCTGCGTGCTTCTCGAGCCGCTTGATTGCGGGTTGATCTGCCAGAACGGCTCCCTGGCCCATTTTTTCCAAATGGTCGGTCGATTCGCCAACGGAGAGGAGCACGAACTCGTCCATAACTCCCAGGGCGATTGTCAGCGTATGTTTGTTAATGAACCCGCGTAATTTTTCAAATTGCTGGTCGTCGAGCATTTTGGCCGCTTCACGGATTTTGTCCCAGGGAAGCAGGGTGCCATCGAGCCGCAGCGTGAGGAATTCGTGCCCACTGATTTGGTCGCGTTGCAGATGGGCGGCCAGGTCCGGCGCGTTGGCATCGAGCACGTTTCGCAGCAGCGAATGCACTTCGTCGAGCTCGCGCTTGGCTCGCGCCTGGTCTTTGATCCGGAATCCAAATACCGCCGTTGGCAGTTTGAACGTATCCGCATGCTTATCCAGTATTTCCAAGGCGCGGTTCACGGTAACCTCGGTCGCGTCTTTGCCTTCGGTAAGCGCTTCGAGGCGGGCCGTGTGCTGCAGTGAATTGAGCTCCATGAAAAGCTTGAACGACTCGGAAATGTCGCCGCCGCCATACACGAAGCACTCATCCGAAAACATCTCCTTCAGAACCCCGACGGCATCTTGCCCGGGCGATGATTGGATGTAGTCGCGAAACTTGGCAACGACTGGCTCTTCCGATTGCTGCCATTGAAAGGAAATCTGCATCTTGGCGAATTGAATGAGCGGAATCTCCATCAATTTGCCGTAGGCCTTGCTTCCGATAAAGTTATGCCATTGCTCTTTGAGCCGCAGACTGGCGGAATAAAACGACGCATCGGCCGGCACTTTGCGCAGCGAATGCGCCTGATCGGCCAAGTCGGCGCCGTGCGCGTTTGGCAGCGCGGCACAAATAATCGCCAACATTGTTGCCGCGAAAAACGTCCCGCGGGGGCCACCAACTCGCCGCGTAAGATCATGTTGCCGTGCCATCGTAGTTCCTTTTCGATAACGCTTTATCGGAGCCTATTTGCCAGACAGCAGTCTGACCGATGGACGGTGAAAAGTAAACCGGCCGGACGTTAGCACATGGCGTGCCTCGATCGGAGGTGCTATCGTGTTTAAGACCGTTGGAATGGCCCGTTTAGACGCCGAACATGGCACCCTGGATCGACCGTGTCCTCCATATCGCGAATTGAATTGGCACTCGATCGCATCCGTGCGTCACGGAACTTCACCCAGTCTTTTCTGAAAGATCTGACAGCAGCCGAATGGTACTGGTCGCCGGCCGAGCTGACGACGCACGTCGCCTGGCAGGTTGGCCATTTGGCGGTGGCCCAATACAATCTGTGTCTCCGCCGCATCCGAGACCGCACGACGGCCGACGAAGCGCTGATCCCCGACGGCTACCTCGATGCATTCAAACTGGGATCGCAGCCGGCCGCCGATCGGGCCAAGGTGCCGCCGCTCGATGAAATCAACCGCGTGTTCGAAGCGGTGTACCAACAAGCGCTTGCCGAGCTCGCCGGGCACAGCGACGCGGAATTCGATCAGCCCGTCGAACAGCCACACCCGGTTTTCAAGACGAAATTGGGTGCAATTGAGTGGTGCTCTCAGCACGAGCTGGTGCACGCCGGTCAAATCGCATTGCTGCGCAGGCTGATGGGTAAACCGCCCTTGCGGTAAATATCCGGCCGTGCTCCTCAGCCGTCGAGACCGCGCGTCCTTGCCATTTTAGCGTTCCGCGATCCTACGCAGTTTTGCCAACGCGCCGCAGGCCAAGTGCCAACATCACCCAGGCCCAGCCGTTGAAGATCATTTCGATTCCCACGAACAGGCCGATGAGCCACAAGGAAGCTTCGGGCAACTGGCGATTGATTACAAGGCCCAAGATCAACGTGATCGTGCCGTTCACGAGCACCCAACCCCAATCGTGGAACCGTTCGACGAGCGACGCCACGATCCGGATGATGCCGCTGACGATGAGAAAGATGGCGATGAATTTCGTCAGCACCGCCAAACTAATGCCGGGCGCGTCGATGATCATGTAGCCAACCACCGCATACAGCACGCCGATCAACAAGTGAAACAACATGCCGCTCCACCTGCCGGCCCAAAACGAGCTGATGACTTGCGTGATGCCGCCGGCCAGCAGCAGAAATCCCAGGAACAAAACCGAGGCAATGGAACCGATCAGCGGCTCGGCGATGCAGATCGACCCAATGACGATCAACGAAATGCCGAGCAGCAAGAAGCACCACCACTGTTGGTGCAGCGCTTGCAATTCGTGACGAAGGACGGCGCCAGGCGAGTAAGATTCGGCGGGCATGATCGGCTCCCTAGTAAAATGGCTGCAGTTTCGAACCCCGTTTCCTCCGCCTTGAGTCTAATAACTGGCCACCGAAATACCAGCATCCGCCAGATTCTTTAGCGGAAAAACTCGCCGCGCGACTGGCCTCGACCAGCTTATATTGGCGTTTGAGCCCCCAAAAACAGCTATTCGCCTTGGGCACCGAACACAGCCAGGCATCACGTAGTCGCAACTTTGCACACGCTGTCGCCAAGGCGGATGACGCCGCCACGGACAATTCGCGCATACCGGCCGCGAAGATGAAGCGCGTTCCCCCACTCGTTGTTGGCGAACGTCCGGGCATCGGATCCATAGCGGCCGGCGAATTTCGAGCAGCCCGTGTGGGAAAGGTCGCTGATCTCGATGACGACTTCGGGGCCAAATTGAAGCCGGCTGCCGGCCGGAAGATTGGCTTCGCTCAAATTCAGATCGACAATCAAATTGTCGCCCGCCAGGCACATGTCGTCTTCACGCTGGGCGACCTGGCGCAAGAAGCGAGCGTTCATAATCGAAATCTGGCAGCGTGGATCCGAGCTGCCATCCTTTAACCGGTAGAAGCTGTCGGTGATCCAGCGGTCGCCTTCGAGACCGCCCTCTGGCGTGAGCGTAGCCGTTTGCAGCGCGGGGCGCTCGTTGGTGGCAGGCCGCGGAAAATCGCTTCCAGCCGGCCCGTTTCTGCCGGCGAAGCCAGCACATCGGCGAGTCCCCGTTCCAGTTCGAGCGTAGCAACCTGTTGAATTGCGTTGTGCATGGTAAAAGGTCGAAGGCTAAGGGTCGAGAGTCGAGCGCCAAACACCTGAATGAATATAACGGCAGACAAAGCCTCGACCCCAATGGTTCAAGCGCGACTATCTCCATATCGCCGAAAATACAATCAGAAAAACGTAAAACACCAAAACAAACCACCATCCGAGGATCACCATTTGCGGCGGTTCGAAACCCAGGGCGTGAGCGACCAGGCCGGCAAATGCGATTGTGCCAAGGATTGTGGCCGTCGGGGCCGCGCCGCCGAAAATGCGAATCATTCCCAGCAATACTGCCGCGAACGTCATCGCGATAATGAGCTCGCGCAGCGAGAAGCGAAAGCGAAATGCCTCTTGTTTTCTGGCTTCCTGCCAGATCTCATCGATCTCATTGGGCGGCACCGGCGCGGATTGTGGCACCGCTTCTGCTGGCCGACTTGGCTCGCCGAGAGCGGTCGCGGATCCTTGTTTGCCGAGTTGTTCCCGGCAACGCGCATACAGCTCCTCGCGTTTGCGCTCGGCTTCTGCCTGCTGCTTTCGCTCCTGTCGCTGCACGTACACATATAGACCGATTATCGACAGCATCCCGAGAATCAGCAGAGTCTCCAGCAGCAGCCCAAACCTGGACAGCGTCAGCGCGATCGCCAGCACAGCCGTGGCGATGAACAGGTGTTTCACTTGAAAGCGAAAATGAAAATTGCGGAGCCACTGCTCGAGCATTTCGCCGCCAAACTGGCGTTCCGATTCACTATAGATTTCGTCGATATCGACTCTGAGCCTGGTCGCGTCGGCTACTTCCTTTGCGTGCCGATCTTCGGCGCTAAGCACGGTCGGATCGGGCGGCTCGAGCTCGTATTCCGCGTCATCGGCGGCAGCATCCGGCGCTGAATAGAACTTATCGCGTTCGCGCTCATCCATGGGGAGGGTCGAGGGTCAAGAGTCGAGGGTCGAGGGCCAGAACGAGGACCGACTTCCATTGTCGGGCGGCAAGCGTATAGTGACAAGCGATATCGAGCGGCGGAGCACCGAGCAGGAAGCGTGGAGTAAGAACTTCGCGGTGCCCTTTCCGACTCCCTGCTCCACGCTCCTCGCCAATTCCGCCATGCCACAATTCCTCATCACCGCGTTGGGAAGCTATGGCGACGTCCATCCCATGGTCGGCGTCGGCGCTGCGCTGGCAGCGCGAGGTCATCGGGTCAAGATCGTCACAAACCCGTACTTCGAAGAAGTTGTGGCGAGCGCGGGCCTGGAGCTTTTGCCCCTCGGTACGCGAGACGACTACGTTCGACTTTCGCAACATCCGCATCTTTGGCACCCGGTCCGCGGGCCGAAGCTCGTGCTCGGGCATGCGACGGCGCGGATGCTCCGACCGCTATACGACCTATTAGTCGCGAATTACGAACCAGGCGATACGGTTTTTTGTGCCCATTGTTTGGATATGGCGAGCCGAGTGGCCGGCGAAAAATTGGACGCTCCCGTGGCCAGCCTTGTCTTTGCTCCCGCCCTGTTATGGACGTTGCACGACTCGCCGCGTCTCAAGGGCGCGCTGCTTGGCCCCTGGGTTCCGCGGTGGATGAAGCGAATTCAATTTTGGTTCTCTGATGCACTATTCGTTCAACCGCTTCTTGGTCCGGAACTAAACGCGCGTGCGCCGCGAGCTCGGTTTGCCACACGTGCGAAGAATCTTTTCGCGGTGGCTTTTGTCGAGCGACCTCGTGCTCGGGATGTTTCCAGATTGGTTCGGCCCGCCACAACCCGATTGGCCAGCGACGACGAAAACAGTCGGTTTCCCACTGTGGGACACGCCGGGGTCAGTCCCCAATCAGCCGGGCTCTGTCCCCATTTTCGGCTCTGAGAAAATGGGGCCCGACCCCCTCCGTCTGCCCATTGCGGAATTCTTCGCCGCCGGGTCGCCGCCGATTGCGTTCTCTCCCGGTTCAGCCAATCACGAGGCTCACCAATTCTTTGCCGCGGCTGTCGATGCCTGCCAGCGGCTTGGCCGGCGCGGAGTCCTGCTCACGAAGTACGATCATCAACTGCCCGCCAACCTGCCGAATTCCGTGCGACACGTCGGCTTCGTGCCGATGAGCAAACTGCTGCCATACGCGGCCGCGCTCGTCCATCACGGCGGCATCGGCAGTTGTGCCCAGGGGCTGGCGGCCCGCCTGCCGCAAATTGTCCGCCCGATGTCATACGACCAATTCGATAATTCGCGGCGGCTGGTGAGATTAGGCGTCGCCAAGGAAATTTCCGTCGGGCACTTCACAGGTCAATCCGTTGCCGATAACCTCGCCGCGCTGTTCGATTCCCCGCTGGTTGCGACTCGATGTCGGGAGCTAGCAAATCGCTGCAACGGCCCCGCAGCACTCGCCGCCGCTTGCGATGCACTTGAAAAACTGGCCCAGCGAAAAACCTCTCGCCTGGGGGTTAGAACTCAACAGGCGCCATCGCATATACTTGAATAGCCGTAAGTCGTTGGTCGTAAGTCGTAAGTGGCAGGACGACTCGACCTTTCGCCACTAACGACTTGCACCTTACGACAAACGACTGAAATCGAAAGGAGCCACGCCATGTCTGTGCGCACACGCGACGATCAACCTTTGGCCGATCTCCGACTCTTGATGTTCGTGGGCGACGATTACGAGGACTTGGAGTTGTGGTACCCGAAGCTACGGTTGGCCGAGGCGGGTGCCCACGTGACGGTCGCCGGTCCGAAGAGCGACACGATTTACAAGGGCAAACACGGTTACCCGTGCCGTTCGGACACCACGATCGCGCTGATGGAGAGCAGCGATTTTCATGGTGTCGTAATCCCCGGCGGCTTCATGCCCGATAAGCTCCGCCGCGACGACGACGTAAAACGGCTCGTGCGCGAGTTCGCTGAGAGTGAAAAGCTCGTCGCCGCGATCTGTCATGGCGGCTGGATCCCGATCTCGGCCGGCGTCTACCGCGGCGTGCGCGTGACCGGCTCGCCCGGTATCAAAGACGATCTCGAAAACGCGGGCGCGATCTGGAAGGACGCACCGGTGGTTGTCGATCGCAATTTCGTCTCGAGCCGCAAACCAGACGACCTGCCCCATTTCTGCCGGGCGATCATCGAAGCGATGTCCGGCGCTGCGGTAGAATCGTAAAGGCCGCAAAAAGCACAAAAAGAAACAACGACCTGCTTCGTGGTTTTTGTGTTTTTCGTGGCAATCCGTGCGGACGTAAATTCTCCGCGCATCAATATCGCGTCGGCGGCTGCGCACCGGCGGCGGTTCGCGATTCGGAGGCCGCGGTTACGGGGGCTGAGGCGACCGGCGCACCCACGGCGCCTTGAAGTTGGGCCACTCGCGCCTGCACCTCTGGTTGGAAGCGATTCACTGAGAGAGACCGCTGGTAATTCGCCAGGGCCTGCTGGTGGTCGCCTTGCTGATCCCGCAGCCGGCCCAGCGCGGTCAGCGCGGGCGTTGTGCGGGTCGATCGTGAGCGCATCGACCAGTTGGGCTTTGGCTTGTTCTTGTTGGCCGACTTCTTCTAACAAGCGCGCGACTTCGATTTTCGGATCAGCCGATTTCGGATTCGAGCTGGCCCAGTGGTTGAGGAGTTTGAACGCCTCGGGTTGCCGATTGGTTTCATTGAGCAGCACGGCCAGGCCGCGGTAACACTCGGTGTGATTCGGATCGCGCTCCAGGCATTGGTTGTACAGGTTTTCAGCCTGTTGCAGATCGGCCGGACGGTTGTACAGCGTGCCTGTTTTGTGGAGCGACGCGGCCAGGTTGTAGTAGCCTTCCGGCGACTTCGGATTCTGGGCGATGGCTTGCTGGAAGCGGTCGGACGCCTGTTGGTAGTTGCCTTGTTGATATAGGCGCACCCCTTCGACGTTTGCCGCTTGCGATTGGATGTTGCTGCATCCCGTACCGGCCACGCAATACACGGCAAGCGCCAACGCGATCCAAGCGCTCGTGGCCACGCTTTTCGGCCGGGGATTATTCGTCGGATTGGACAAGGGTCGCATCTTGCAACGGGACTGCGCGGAGAAAAGACAGTGCGGGCCGCGCAGTGCGGCCGGCAAAAAGACGGCGGAGAGTAGCAAGGCGCCGCAGGTGATGCAAGGCGGATTAAGCGCTCGAACATGCGTGACCTGCCCTGCGAACAGTTCAGCCCCACCCGACGGGAAAGTTTGAGCAATCCGTTAAAACCGCACAATCCGGCATCTTTGTGCAATCCGCCCATTTTTTCTGATTGCTTTACTCACCGCAGCCCGTTTTCCGATGCTTTCATGCATTGTTGATGTCATTTTTCTACAACGGCAATTTGCGCTCGCAGGTCAAGCTTCGGCCTGACAGCAGCCCATTCTGTCAGGCTAAAGCCTGACCTTCCAGGAGAAACTCGCGGTGACAAAGACAGCGACAAAATCGAGTACCAAGCGCCAGTCAACGAAATCCCTGAAGAAGAGCGCCGCAACACGTGGCGGCAAGAGGCGCGACTCAGCGACCGATGAGGCCGCGGCGCCAATCGGCAAGGATGGTGTTACGATCGACCGTCGCTGCAGACTCGAACGCCGGGAAGAGATTTCCGAGTCGGCCAAAGCGCCTTCAGCCCCGACGCTCGAGCGTCGCAAGAAAGTGAACCGACGCCGCCAGATCGACCCCACGACGTGCGAACGCGATTATACGGACCAGGAAGTCGAGTTCATGAACGCGCTCGACGATTACAAGCGGAAAAGTGGCCGGATGTTTCCCACCTGCAGCGAAGTCCTCGAAGTCATCCATTCGCTCGGGTATGTAAAACTCTCGCCGTGCGAAATTGCGGCGGGATCCGCCAGCCATTCGGCGGCCGCGTCGGCCAAGCCAATGCCGAACGATCTGCAGACGGCGGTTGGTCTGCCGCTGCTCGCGGCGGACGAGCAATTGGTTTGAGCGGGCCAACTCACGAGTGGTGGGGCAGGCATTCCGTGCCTGGCCGGCAGACAGGAATGTCTGCCCCACGGGAATTAGGGCTGCGCCTCGTTCAATAGGTCGCGCAGCTCGTCGGCCGAGACGTCTGCCAGCTCGAGTCCCCGAGCATCAAGCGTTTCATTCACCTTGATGATCGTTTCGCGCATCAAGATGTGAGTCTTTTCCGAACCGCCGGCCAACAGAAAGTTGTTGCCGCGGGTGATGCGTTTGTGGCCGTCGGTGGCGTCGAATGCCAGACCCAAAAGTCCGGCGACTTGCCGCTCGGAAAAACGTCGCTTGTTGCTCATCGCAATATCGTTCAAAGGGGTTTAATCTCGGTAGGACAAAGGGCCTGCCTTTTTGCCGTCCAAACTGCGGGACAATCCAGCAGCGGCACACCGGCGGCGCACCTCGGTTTCAATCGTAGTTGGCGGCCCAGTGGAAGGAAAGAGAGAATTGGCTCAGCGGCGCCGCGTCATTTCGCGGAGGATATCGGCCGCAGCCTCGCCGCTATCCTTGACCGGCTGATCGGGTCGCGGCGGCAGCTTGCCGGGCTTTTTCTTGGCAGTCGCCGGCTTGCCGCGTTTCAGCCATTTCCAAGGACCGCTTTTGCCCGCTTCGTCGCCCTCTTCGCCCTCTTCGTCGCTCACAACGTCCGCGTTGTCGCCATTTTCGGGATCCGAAGATGGGGCCAATTGCGATACATCTTCCACGGTGGACGAATCGCCCACCGTTTTTCGATTGAGCGTGGTGCTGGTTTCGTCGGCCTTCATCGAACGGGTTTGCTTGAGCGTGTCCTCCACGTCGTTGACCTGACCGAGCAGCCAACGCGTCACATCATCCTCCGTGGCACTATCCGAAAGGCTAATGGTGCGTTCCACCACGTCGGCGACGTCTTTCACCGGCGGCTGTTTGCGCTGCTTGATCGTCTTTGTCGGCACGCCGTTGTCGGCGCTCTTTGAAATCGCGTCTTTTGCCTCAGCGGCGGTAACGCGAAACTTCAACGGGCCCACCCGCAGCTCGTCGCCGTCTTTAAGCGGCACCTCTTTGGTGATCCGCTCGTCGTTGACGTACGTGCCGTTGCGACTGCCCAAATCGCGCACGGTATAACCTTCTTCGCCGCGAATGACCACGCAATGCCGGCGGCTAATCGCTTCGCTCCCCGCCGCAGCGCGCCACTCCTTGGCTCGCCCGATGAGAAACTTTTCTTTCTTCAACGGGATCTCGAGGCCTTCTTTGGCGCCAGCCAGTACGACTAATTTCAACTTCATCGAAATTCTTGCCTTGCGTCCGCTAACTATAGAAAACTACAAAACGAGACCAACTTTCGCGGAGGCAATCGGAGCGGCATCCGAGATAATGGCGACTTTTCGCTCGCCGAAAAATATTTGATGTATCAGCCACTCGTTGCGATGAGGCATCAATTAAATCATATACGAGTTAGGTCCCTTTCTGCAAAATTCGACACATTTTAGTTTTTCCCGTTTCCCAGCATATATACCCATTTGGGTGGATTCAAGCCGGAAGCGGGTTGCCCCTACTCCGGCTGCGGGCCGACTCTCATTTCCCTTGGAAATCACGCATTCCAGACACTTGGTTGTGCATCCTAATCCACTTCCGAATGGCGTGCGACGGCGAAAGGCCCTGTTTCTTAGTTCGGCCGACGGGCGACTTCGGCTTAACGACGATTTGTCCAGGTCGCCGATCCATACGTATTAGTCGCTAATTCTTCGACCTTTGATTCCATTTCCGGCGGCAAATCCGCTTGGCATTGTCGCCCGCCCAGCGCTTCGGCCAGGCGGTTGCTGACCGCCCATGCTATTTCTTCGCTGGCAACAGTTAGATCGCTGAGATCACCGATGCCCGGCAGCTCCGGAGCAGACAGCGAACGCTTCAATAGAAGGCTCCCATGCTGTAGAACCGCGCCGCGGTAACGCCGCTGGGCACTTCCCAGAATCTTCCATGCTCGATGCTGTAAGGAGAGGATGCGGGATGGAGGATGCGGGGGGGAGGGAACAGCATTCGAATTCAATCCCTCTTCCCTGTATCCTCCATCCTGCATCCTTATGATCACGTCGCCGCGAGATTGCCGCTGGAAGCACAGAAATGGTTCGTTTCTGTTTTCACGTTCCGCGTCATGTTCGCGTATCTCCGGCTGGAAGCATGAACCGACAGCCTCCGCGGCCGACGACAACGCATCGACGAACGAGTGGTGCACGATGCTATAAAGCCTGTCGGCCGGTTTTGTCAGCGGGTGGCTTGCGGGCAATACAAGGCTGTAGGTTAGCTCGTGATCGTGCAGAATCGCGCCGCCGCCCGTTTGCCGGCGGACGATCGCACAATGACGGCTGGCCGCATGCTTCTGCCGATCTGCGTATTGTTGGAAGTAACCGAGTGAAAGCGTCGGCTCACTCCAACCGTAGAATCGCAGGCTCGCCACGCCATGTTCCGCCGCATCGAAGAGCAGCGCTTCATCGACCGCCATGTTGCGGACCCCCGACGCCGGTCGATCGATGATGAGGCGGCACTCAAACACACGCGTTATGACTCCGGCCAAACGAGAATTGGTTGCCGGGCGGCGCGGATTTCGTCGGGCCGGCTGATCGGCGTCGTGTGCGGGGCATCGTGCAGTAGCTCGGGTTCCTCCTCGATAACGCGGAACAAAGTTTCGGCGAACGCGTCGAGCGTCTCCTTGCTTTCGGTCTCCGTCGGTTCGACCATGATCGACTCCTTCACCGAAAGTGGGAAGTACACGGTCGGCGCGTGGAAACCAAAGTCCAGCAGCCGCTTGGCAAGGTCCATTGCCGAGATGCCTTTCTCGCTCTTGAGCTTCGCGGCCGAGGCGACAAATTCATGCATGCACCGCTCGCCCTGCGGCACGGGCAGATAATGCTTGACGCGGCTAAGCAGGTAGTTGGCGTTGAGCACCGCGTTCTCGCTCACGCGCCGCAAGCCGTCCGGCCCGTGAGTTCGGATATAGCAGTAGGCCCGCACGAGCACGCCGACGTTGCCGAAAAAAGCCCGCACGCGGCCAATTGTTTTCGGGCGGTCGTAATCGAGCCGGTAGGAGTCAAGAGTCGAAAGTCGAGAGTCGAGAGCCGGAGGTTTAGTCGAATTCGGTTTCTGGCTCTTGACTCTTGTCTCTTGTCTCTCGACTTTCACCACCACCGGCACCGGCAAATACGGCGCGAGCGTTTCCTTTACGCAAATCGGCCCAGCGCCGGGTCCGCCGCCACCGTGCGGGCCACTGAAGGTCTTATGCGGGTTGTAGTGTTGCATATCCGCGCCGAAATCGCCGGGTCGGGCGATACCCAAGATCGCGTTCATGTTCGCGCCGTCGAGGTAGACCAGGCCGCCGTGCTCGTGAACTGCATCGGCGATGTCGTGCATCCTGGGTTCGAAGATGCCGACGGTATTCGGGTTCGTAATCATGAACACGGCGATTTGGTCATCGAGCAGTCGATCGAGGTCGTCCATGTCGAGCGAGCCGGTGGGCAGCGTCTTCACCGTCACCGTGTGGAAACCGGCCATGGTGGCGCTGGCCGGGTTTGTGCCGTGGGCGCTGTCGGGCACGAGCACTTTTGTGCGTTTCTCTCCGCGGTCGCGAAAATAGGCGGCCGCGACCCACAGGGCCGTCAGCTCTCCATGCGCGCCGGCCGCCGGCTGCAACGAACAAGCTGGCAGGCCGGAAATCTCGCTGAGATATTGCTGCAGTTCAAACAGCAGTTGCAACATTCCTTGTAGCGTCTCTTCCGGCTGATACGGATGCAAATCGGAAAAGCCCGGCATCCGCGCAACCCGCTCGTTTCGCTTGGGGTTGTACTTCATCGTGCAGGAGCCGAGCGGATAGAAGTGCGTATCGACGCTCATATTCAGCTGCGACAAGTTGGCAAAGTGCCGCACGACCTGCGGCTCGCTCAGCTCCGGCAGGGCAGGGGGCGCAGCGGCAATCGCGGCGGCCGGCAGCAGTTCCCTCACAGGCCGTTCGGGCACATCGCACGCCGGCAACCGGTGCGCATGGCGGCCCGATTCGGAGAGCTCGAACAGGAGTTTGGCGTCGCGGGAGTTACGCATAAGGTGTTTTTCACCACAGAGCACACAGAGGTCACGGAGTAGGAGTTTATCCGCAGATAAACGCAGATGAACGCAGATGAACATGGACAATGATTCAAGACATAATCATCTGCCCTATCTGCGTCTATCTGTGTTCATCTGCGGATCATAAATTGTCTTCTCTATGATCTCTGTGACCTCTGTGTGCTCTGTGGTGGGTTACTGAGTTATGGACGTGACAAGGGGGTCGATTTCTTGTTTGGTTCGTTTTTCAGTTACGGCGACCAAGAAACAATCTTCGAGTTCCGGATACCATTGCCCAAGCGGTACGCCGGCGAGGAACCCGGCGTCGAGGGACGAGTTGAGCAGTTCTTCAACGCGGTTTAGTTTGTCGCGGATAACGAATTCTTTGAACGTCGGCGCTTGGAAGGCCAATTTGAATCGGTTGGATTTGCAAAGCTGTTCCGCACAGTAGCGAGACTTCTGCAAACACAGATTGGCCGTTTCTCGCAGGCCCTGCGGCCCGAGGAGCGATAGATAAATAGTTGCGCAAGGCGAACAGCCCTTGGTTCGTGCACACATTGCTCGTGGCCTTCTCGCGGCGGATATGCTGCTCGCGGGTTTGCAACGTGAGCACGAAACATCGCTTGCCGCGGCGGTCAACCGTTTCGCCCGCGATTCGGCCCGGCATCCGGCGAACCAGGCTTTCGCGGCAGGCCATGATTCCCAGGTACGGGCCGCCATATTGCATCGGCGTGCCCAGCGTGTGTCCTTCGGCCACGGCGATATCGGCTCCCCAATCGCCCGGCCGCTTGAGCAGCCCCAAACTGATCGGGTCGAACGAAGCAACCACGAGCGCCCCGCATCGTGCGCGATCGAGGCGAGGGCCGATGCATCCTCGACGCAGCCGAAAAAGTTGGGTTGTTGAATTACAATGCAAGCGGTCGAGTCATCCACGACTGCCGCCAGTTCCCGCGGCGTCACGACGCCAGCCGGCGTTCCGACCGTTACCAATTCGACGCCGAGGTCTTTTAAGTAGGTGGCAATGGTTCGACGATATTCGGGATGGACGCTCTCGGCGGTGACGACTTTGCCGTATCGCTTCGTGCTGCTGGCGGCCATCAGCACGGCCTCGGCCGCCGCGCTGCCGCCGTCGTACAGGCTGGCATTCGAGACATCGAGGCCGGTCATACGGGCGATCAGTGTTTGATATTCGAACACCACTTGCAAATTTCCCTGGCTGACCTCGGCCTGGTACGGCGTGTAGGACGTATAGAACTCGCCGCGGCCGGCGATCTCATCGACCACGGCCGGAATGAAGTGGTCGTAGCTGCCCCCGCCCAGAAAGCAAATCTTCGAGCCCGCGTGCTCGTTCTTTGTGGCCAGCGCGGTCATGTGCTGCGTCAGCTCCATCTCGCTCATCGCCGCCGGAATGGACAGCGGCCGCTTGAGACGCATTTCGGCCGGCACCATGGCGAACAGATCATCGAGCGAAGCGGCGCCGATGGCAGCGAGCATCGCGGCCTGATCTTCGGGCGTGTTGTATAAGTATGGCATCGAGATAGATGACCAATGACCAAGCACCAATGACCAATAAAAGCAAACTGGCGTCCTAATTGGTCATTGGTGCTCACATTAATGCGATTCTTCTTCACATTGTTTCTTGTACGCGGCGTAACCCATGAGGTTTTTGAGTGCCGAATCATCCGTAATTTTGATCCGGGCGATCCAGCCCTCGCCGTAGGGATCGCGACTCAACGTCTCCAAATCGTCCGTCAGCTTTTCGTTAACGGCGATCACAGCGCCGGCTACTGGTGCGTACACGTCGCTCACCGCCTTCACGGATTCGACTTCGCAAAACGATTCCTGGGCCTTTACCTGCCGGCCAACTTTGGGCAGTTCGATAAACACCAGGTCCGTTAGCGCTTCAACCGCAAACGCGCTGATCCCGACGGTGCCAATCTTCTGGCCTCCCTCATTGGCGACGGCGACCCATTCATGTGTCTTAGCGAATAGTAAATCTTCCGGTTTCACGGTTTGCTCCTTCGCATGTTTTTGTTTGCCACAGAGTTCACAGAGAGCACCGACGAGAATGCGAAGCGCGTTAAATGTAAAATACTAAATGCAAAGTGCAAAACGACAATTTGGAATCGAGTTCGCCCGTTTTTCATTTCGCATGTTTCATTTCGCAATTACATTCTCTGCCTTCCTCTGTGATCTCTGTGTCCTCGGTGGCTAATTCTTCTTCCCGCGCTCGTAAAACGGCAACGGCACCACAACCGCCGCGCACTGCATCCCACGAATATCAACGGCCAGCCGCGCGCCGATGGCTTGCGCCGTGGGCCGCACGTACGCCATCGCGATTGACCGGGCGAACGTCGGCGAAAACGTGCCGCTCGTGACTTCGCCGACATTTTCTTCGCCGTGCAACACCGGGCAACCTTGCCGCGGCACACGCTTGCCGTCCACTTGTAGCCCCACGCGGACCGGCTGCGATTTATCGGCCGCGATTCGCTCGATCGCTTTACTGCCGACGAAATGTCGTCCGCCCAAATTGACGGCAAAACTCAGCCCGGCTTCGAGCGGATTGATCGTCTCCAAAAGCTCGTGTCCGTATAGGGGCATCGCCGCTTCCAGACGCAAGGTGTCGCGCGCGCCCAGGCCGGCGGCCATTCCGCCTACCTCTTGCGCGGCGTCGACAATTCGCTCCCAGATTCTCGCTGCCGCATCTCCTCCGCAAATAATCTCAAAACCGTCTTCACCCGTGTAGCCAGTTCGGCTGACAAACACCGGCGTTTCATCATCGAGCCACCCGGGACTGCAATGGTAATATCGCATGGCTCTTAGATCGACGGACAAGCCACCCTCTGGCACTTGAAAGAACGGCTGCAAGATACCGGCCGCTTTCGGACCCTGGATGGCGATCATGGCCGTGTCGACCGTGCGATCATTGATGTCTTGGCCACTTTGCTGCGCACGAAGCCAGGCGACGATCTTCTCGCGATTGCTCGCGTTCACGACCATCGTGAACGCATCTGCCTGGGGCATTCCTGCATACACGAGCACGTCGTCGAGGATGCCGCCCTGTTCGTTGCACACCAGCGCGTAGCGCACCTGCGACGGCTTCATATCGACCACGCGGCGCGTAACGACGGAATCCAGAAACTGGGCGACCCGCGGTCCGAAGAATTGCAGCCGACCCATGTGCGAGATATCGAAGACGCCAACGGCGTTGCGCGTGGCGGCGTGCTCCTCGGCGATCGATGTGTACTGCACGGGCATCGACCAGCCGGCGAAATCGACCAACCGCCCGCCGTGGGCGACGTGCCAATCGTGAAGCGGCGTGCGCAAGAGTTCAGTCATCGTCGTCATCAAAGCTGGAAACGCCGCATCGGAGGTAAGTTGTCAAAGGGCAAAAGCATTCTAGTTACTGCCCCGCCAACTGTCATGGGCTTTTGCCCAGGTAAATGTCGATCGTCCGTTTGGAACCTGGAATCGAGAGTCGAAAAGTGCGATACTGTTCGAAAGAAAAATCCACCACCCGTAATTGCGGGACATTTCATGCGCTACCTGATCATCTGGATTGCGCTTGCCGTTCCATCGCGTTGCGCCGTTTCCATTGCTGCCGACAACTGGCCGCAATGGCGCGGCCCGCAGGGAACAGGCGAAGCAGCCGCAGCCGACTATCCCGTAAAGTTTTCCGGCACCGAAGGCCTTGCTTGGAAAGCGAATCTGCCGGGCCTCGGCACCTCGACGCCCGCCGTCTGGGGCGATCGCATTTTTGTGACGTGCGGCATCGACGGTCACGACGGCGTCGTGTGCTACGACATGCAGGGCCACGAGCTTTGGCGACGCCAATTTGGCTCCGAGCGCACGGCTAAAAACCGCAACGCATCGGGCAGCAACCCGTCGCCCGTGACCGACGGCCAGCGGGTAGTCGTGTACTACAAGAGCGGCACGCTCGCCTGCCTCGACTTCGAGGGCAACGAAAAGTGGAAGAAAAATCTGCAGGAGCTCTTCGGCAAAGACACGCTGTGGTGGGACCTGGGTACGTCGCCGGTTCTGGCCAACGGCCGCGTGATTGTCGCGGTCATGCAGTCCGGCGAATCGTATCTGGCGGCTTTCGATTTGAGTAATGGCGAGGTCGCTTGGCGCACGCCGCGGAATTACAAGTGCACGGTGGAATCCGACCAGAGCTATAGCACACCGCAAGTTGTCAGCGTTGGCGGAAGCGAAGAGATCGTCACCTGGGGCGCCGATCATCTCACGGGTCACGATGCGAACACCGGCAAGCTCCTGTGGGAGTGTGATGATTTTAATCCGGACGGGCTACCGAATTTGCGAACGATTGCTTCCATGGCAGTTAGTGATGGCGTTGCAATTGTGCCGTATGCCCGCGGCGCGTCGTTGGCGGCGGTGCGCATTGGCGGTAGCGGCGACATCACGAAAAGTGGCCGCATTTGGGAAAAAAATCAGCGCAACAGCAGCGCCGATGTTCCGACACCGGTGGTCGCCAACGGCAAACTGTATCTACTAACCGACGCCGGCCACGTCGCTTGTCTCGACTTGCAAACGGGCAGCGAGCTGTGGTCGGCCGACTTGCCGAAAAACCACAATCGTTACTACGCGTCGCCCGTCCTTGCCGGCGACAAACTTTACTGCGCGAGAATCGATGGGATCCTCTCGGTCGGCCGCGTGAGCGACAAAGGCTTCGAGCTGCTTGCCGACAACAACGACATGGGCGAGCGGATCATCGCAACGCCGGTGCCAATTCGCGGTGGGTTGTTGATCCGCGGCGACGAGCATCTGTTCCGCATCGCCTCCGCAACCCAAGCAAAGTAGAATATATTGCGGATTGGGCAGGTGGAGGAAAGCATGAAATTAAAAGTACTTGTACATCCGGCGGAAGAAGGCGGCTACTGGG
Source organism: Pirellulales bacterium (assembly GCA_963733825.1). Taxonomy (GTDB): domain Bacteria; phylum Planctomycetota; class Planctomycetia; order Pirellulales; family Lacipirellulaceae; genus JABDGM01. The sequence continues at coordinate 521,970 of CAVTEK010000017.1, read as the reverse complement.
CCGAAGTCCCTGCCTTGCCTGGGTGCGTGTCGGAAGGCGAGACTTGGGACGAAACACTGGCCAACATTCGTGAGGCAGCTGAAGGTTGGCTGGAAGTGTCAGCCGAACGGACGAAGAGCGACGCAGAAGCTCAAGTGGTTGAAGTCGAGCTGTGAAATCAGTTTCCGGAAAGCACTTCTGCAAAGTGCTGCGGAAGCATGGCTGGGAATTAAGTGCGTTCGCGGAAGCCATCATATTTTTTTCCAAGCCCGATAACCCAAAGATTCTTACGGTGCCCGTGCACGGAAACAAGTCGCTCAAGACCGGCACTCTTCGCAAACTCGTCCGCGATGCTGGGCTGGTGGAAGATGACCTCTAGCAGCTAAGCATCATCTCCATCATGTCCAGTAGCATATTTGACAAGCGGTTGTTAGGTACATGGCAATCAGATCGAAGGCGGCACAATGCAGGACTGGATCTGGCCTCGCGGTGTAAAGGCGGAAAGCCGAAGAAAACTCGCTCGGTTGTTCGGGCGACTAAAAGTCCGCTTTACACGGCAACGGTATTACAGTGAGTTTCCTGACGGACCGCGGCTGTGAGCGCAATTTTACAAAGTTCTCGGCGGCGATTCGCAATCTGTCGCGATACTTTGTGAAACCACTTTGGAAGGGGAGGTGATTCAGACCATACATTTTGAGGGAAGCGATCGCTATTGGGTTAATCTCGACTACCCGAACCGGGAGTGGTTCAAACGCGTGAAAAGTTCGCGCTAGCTTCGTTGCTGACTCATTCTCGTCCTTATTGTCGCCGCCGGCGTTCATTCTTTCCCGGCCGCGATTTCTTCTTTTTACCCGCGCGTGCCGATTTGGCCAACTTACCTCGCTTGCCGCTCGATTTTGCCGGAATCTTGACACGGCTTTTCTTCGGGCCACCGGCTCGACCCACGAGCCGGAAGTTCAACTCGCGCGTGTCGACGTCGACCGCCGCCACTGCCACACGAACGGTGTCGCCAAGTCGATACGAGTTGCCCGAGCGGAAGCCGGCGATAACATGGCCGGCGCGGTCATATCGATAGTTGTCATCTGTTAGTCCGCTGATGTGGACGAAACCCTCGGCCGGGATTTCGACTCCGGTGATGAACAGCCCGAAGTTTTCTACGCCCGTGATAATGCCGTCCAGCTCCAGGCCGATTTTGTCGGACATGTAGAGGAGCAGTTTCATTTTCTTGAGTTTGCGCTCGGCTTCGGCCGCCCGCTGTTCGCGTTCGCTGCAATGATCGCCCAAGACGAAGACTTGATCCATTCGCTGCTCGGGCTTCTTGCCCCGATTGAGCGTGTCGATGAGCCGATGCACGGTGAGGTCGGGATATCGGCGGATCGGCGACGTGAAATGACAGTAACAATCGCTCGCCAGCGCGTAGTGGCCTTCTTCCTCGGGGCTGTAGATTGCCCGTTGCATCGACCGCAACGTGGCGTAGTTGATCGCATGCTGCCGCGAATCACCTTTCACCGAGTCGAGCAATTTCTGCAACTCGAAGCGGTTTTCCAGATTCTCAACTTCATAGCCCAACTCGCGAACGAATTCGGTGAGCACACGCATCTTCCGCGGGTCGGGGCTGCCATGCACGCGGCGCAAGAAGATCAGGCCGGCCTGTTCCAACTTCTCGGCAACCGCCTCGTTGGCCGTGAGCATGAACTCTTCAATGATCTGATGGCTCTCGGTGTTTTCCGCCAGATGCTGCGCCGGTGACGCGGCCATCGGCGTCGAGATCGATTTTCATTTCCGGCATCGAGAGCTCGAGCGCGCCGCGCTGGAAACGCCGGCGCGGAAGATCATCGCCAGCTCGTGCATCCGCGCGAGCAGCCCATCAATCTGCGGCGTGAGCGAGGCGACAATTCCCTCTCCCTTCGGGAGAGGGTGGCCGCGCTGCGCGGCCGGGTGAGGGTGCTTCGGTTTCTTCTTTTCGGTTATTGCATTGTTGTTCGCCGCCGATGCCACCAACTTCTTTTCCGCCAAATACGCATCGACTTCCTCATACGTAAACCGCCGCCGGCTCTTGATCGCGCTCTTGAACACATCGGTTGCCACGCGAGCGCCTTCCTCGGTGAATTCCATCATCGCCGACAGGGCGTAGCGAACTTTATGGGGCTGCAGGCTAGCCAGGTTGTTCGAAATAATCTCCGGCAGCATTGGAATCACGCGGTCGGGCAGATAAACGCTGGTTGCCCGGTCGTGCGCTTCGCGGTCCAGCGGCGTCTTGGGTTCGACGAAATGCGACACATCGGCAATATGCACACCAAGCAGCCAGTGGCCATTCTTGAGCCGCTCCAGCGAAATCGCATCGTCGAAATCGCGGGCGTCGAACGGGTCGATCGTCACAATCGTGAGGTCCGAGAGATCGCGCCGCCCGCGGCCGATCGATTCGTCGAAAAGCTCGGCCCGCTTGCGCGCCTCGGCCAGCGCATCCTCGGCGAACTCGCCCGGCAGGCTGAACTCGTAGATGATCGACATCGTATCGACGCCCGCCTGCCCGCGCGGACCGAGCACTTCGAGAATCACGCCTTCGCCGTCGCGAGCGTGCGACGGGAACCGGACCATCTCGATCACGACCTTATCGTCCGGCCGCACCCCCTTCGCGCCCGGGTCGCCGACATAGATCGGGTTGGCGATAATCTTGCCATCGATCTGCACCATGCCCATGCCGGCCTGCTCGAAATACACGCCGACGAATCGGTTCGTGGCCCGCTCGACCACGTCGATAATCTGGCCTTCCTGCTTGCCCATCCGGCCCCGCTTCGATTCGAGCCGCACGGATACAATGTCGCCGCTGGCGGCGTCGCCTGTCTTGTTGGCCGGCACGAAGATGTCGGCGTTGCGCCCCTCGGCACGCATCGTGCCATCGGGTCGCACGAATCCGAAACCGCCGGCCGCCCGCCGAAACGTGCCGGTGAAATGCTTGGAGTCGCCGGATGGTTTGGACTTTATCTTTCTCTCTTTTTCCCGTTTGCGCCCGGCGGCAGAGGTGCCCTCGGTACCCGCGGCCTCGACACGGCCTTTCCGCATCGGCGTCTTTTCGGCAGACTGTACCAGGTGACTAGGTCCCCAAGTCAGCTCGCCTGCTTTGACCAACTGCTTGATGGTCTTTTTCAACTCGTACGCAGCCTCATTCGCCAGCCCCAACTGCTTCGCAATCACCGCCGGCTTGACGGGCTGGTAATTGGGATTGTTGACGTGCTGAAGAACGGCGGAGCGAAGACTAGGCATAAAGCAAGAATACAACGGAGCATGGTCACGTGACAGGGGTCGAACGACCGGGCTGAAGGTTTCTCTCCATTGTTTCCCAATGTTCGGCTGAGCTCACCGTTTGCATGGCATCTTCAAGACGCTGTGCTTTTTCACGCCTAAATGAATCGCGCATGACGATGAAGCAAATTACTGCCATGAAAAGTGTGCCGGCCATCATCACGAAGAATGGATTGATTCCTGCAAACCCACATGCGAGCATGACGACAAACATGATGGGCAATGTGAGAAATGCAATTCCAACAAGTGCATGTGTCTTGGTGCCCGTCCATTTGATGTTCCACGCGCCCTCTTTCGGCGTACTAAATCGCAATAATGCCCAATGGAAGATAATCAGCGGCAACAGACTGAAAGCACTTGGATTTCCGAAATTCCGCCAGACGAAAAATGCTCCAGTCGCGCTCAACAAGAGAATAATGGCGAAGAACCAATCGTAGCGCCGCCGCGTTACGAACACTCGTGACTTCTCGGGTAGCGACAACGGATCAATTTTTGGACGTCCGGGCCGTCGCGGTACGTGACCATCGCGGAGTGGGTTCGCTACGAAATGGCAGAACTCACTCCATCCGGTCTGCATATGAACTGGGATCGAGTTTCGGATAAGACGCACAATATGAAGTCGATCTGCCAGTGAGAATCCATACAAGCGAACGACTGCTTTCGAAGTCGTGGAATCGCAGTACCAATTTTCCGCCGTTTGATCGATGGTTCCATACAAGTTCCTGAATTGAGGAGATGTCAAACCGCTTATTCTGCGTCAACGATCTGATGATGATCGTTGTCGAATCGACCGTTATTCGTTCGACAAAATAAGAAACACACATGAGAAAGCTCATCACGAACATCGAGCCGAAAACAGCAATCCCGAAGTATCCCAACGCAGCGGCATGAGGGCCGTCCTTAAAACCCTGGTTTACAGCCTTTGCATTGTCGATAAACAGAAGCGTAGCATAACCGGCAGTGATCAGCAGAAAGAATGCTGCCAATAGTAGGCCGCAAACTAAGATTGACCGGCGGGGACGAAACGTCACAGCCATGGCTTTTCACCGCAGCAAATCAGCATCGTTTGCTACCGCGCTATGTCCCGACTACGCTCGCGATCCCTGTCCGCTCAACTTTGCCTCAGTTGAGTAACGGCAAGAAGTCTTTGAAGTCGGCTGGAAGTGGCAGCTTCTCCATAATTGAGCACTCGCAGATACTCCATCGCCCACCATCGCTCTTCCGGCGTTTTTTGTTGCCAGTAATCGCGATCCGGCGCCGCGTCGCCAAGCGATGAGATCGAGAGAATAGACCGGTCGAGTTTGGCGGATTCGATGATCGAACTCATGATCGTACCAAACTGCGAGGCTCGTGATAACTTACCACTAAATTATACCATGAATTTGGCTATAGCAGCAGGTCGACGCTAACCTTCCGACCCCTGAACCCTGAATCCCGCCCCCTTATAAAGCTTCCGGCCCAAGTTCGTATGATACTGCGTCCAATTGCTTTCGACGTTCGGGCAATCGGCCATCAATTGCGTGAAGCTGGCTAACTTGGCGTCCAGGTTATCGAGGTGATGCAGGGCGACGGCTTCGAGCGTCATCGGCAGCTTCGGGCTGCCGTACTCGTATTCGCCATGGTGACTGATCACCATGTGCTTGATTTCCGTGACAAGCTGTTTCGGAAAATGTTCGCCCGACAACCGCTCGGCGTCGCGGACTTTTTCATCGATCATCGTCATCGCCAGCACCATGTGGCCTAGCAGCTGGCCTTCATCCGTGTAGGAAATCTCGCGATCGTATGACAGCTCATCGACCTTGGCCGCATCATGCAAAAATGCGCCGACGAGCAGCTTGTCCTGATCGAGCCGCGGGTAGCGCGGCGCGACGACGAGCACGAGCTCCATCAGGCCGACTACGTGTTCGAGCAGGCCACCCTTATAGGCGTGATGGTTCTTCATCCCGGCCGGGGCGGTGGTGAACTTCGCCATGAAGTCGGCGTCCATCAAGAAGCATTCGGCAAGGTTGCGCATCTCGGGCGACTTGATGGTCCGCAGGATTTCGGCCAATCGCCGCGCCATCTGATCGATTTCGTCCGACCGTAGCACGCGAAAATCGGCATCATCCACTTCATCCGGCCGTGCGCGGCGGATCGCGCTCGCGATGAACTGCATGTTCCCCTGAAAAAGTTGCGTATTCCCTTCGACCTTTACGTAGTCGCCGTTTTCAAACGCCCGGTAATCGTTTTCGCTGGCGTTCCACAGCCGGGCCGCGATCGCCCCGCTGCGATCGGAAAGCTGAAGTTGCAAGTAGAGATTGCCGTTGCGGTTCGGCCGCAACTGCTTCTCCGAAGCCATAAATACCTGGCTAATCTGCTCGTTGTGGCCAAGCTGGCTAACGTAACGGCGGTCGGTGGCGGTGGACATCGGTGAGAGGGCGGAGGTCAGAGGCCAGAGGTCAGAGGTCAGACGAGTCAGCAAACAATTCTAGGTGAGGGGGCGGTGCGCAACAACGGCCCGAAGGGTTCAACTAGGATGCTGCGATTTTCTCGCGTGGCTTCATACCTTAGAATGCGTCGGCACGTGCCGAAGGTTTAATCGCGATTCCGTTTCTGCCCTCTGCCCTCTGCCCCCGACCCCTGACCTCTGACCTCTGACCTCTCCGCAATGGCCAAACAACCACAAAGCGCGATCACTCCCACTCGGGCCGAGAATTTTCCCGAATGGTATCAGCAAGTCGTCAAGGCGGCCGACCTGGCCGAGAACTCCGACGTCCGCGGTTGCATGGTCATCAAGCCCTGGGGCTTCGCGATCTGGGAGAACATCCAGCACCGGCTCGATACGATGTTCAAAGCCACCGGCCACGAGAACGCCTACTTTCCGCTGTTCATCCCCATGAGCTTCCTGGAAAAGGAGGCCGAGCATGTGGAAGGGTTCGCCAAAGAGTGCGCCGTGGTGACGCACCACCGTCTCGAACCGAAACCCGGCGGCGGGTTGCAGCCGGCGCCATCCGCCCAGTTGGAGGAGCCGCTGATCGTGCGGCCAACCAGCGAAACGATTATCGGCGCCACGTTCGCCCGTTGGGTGCAGTCGTACCGCGACCTTCCTATCCTCATCAACCAATGGTGCAATGTCGTCCGCTGGGAATTGCGAACGCGGCTCTTTCTCCGCACGACCGAGTTTCTTTGGCAGGAAGGGCACACGGTTCACGCGACCGAGGCCGAGGCCCGCGAAGAGACGATGCGGATTCTCGATCTGTATGCCGATTTCGCCGAACACACGATGGCCATGCCCGTGATCAAAGGCGAGAAGACCGCCGGCGAGCGTTTCCCTGGCGCCGTCAATACGTATGCCATCGAAGCCATGATGCAGGACCGCAAAGCGCTGCAGGCCGGCACATCGCACTTTTTAGGTCAGAATTTCGCTCGCGCCAAGCGATCAAGTACCAGGATGAGAATAGCCAGGAGGTGTTCGCCTGGACCACGTCATGGGGAGTTTCGACGCGGCTCGTGGGCGGCCTCATCATGACGCACAGCGACGACGATGGTTTGGTCTTACCGCCCAAGTTGGCCCCCGCCCAGTTGGTGATCATGCCGATCTATCGCAACGACGACGAGCGCTCGGAAGTGATGCCCTATTGTGCCACGCTCGAACGCGAGCTGACGGCGCATTCGTTTGCGGGCGAGCCGATTCGTGTGCGGATCGACAATCGCGATATCCGTGGCGGAGATAAGAAGTGGCAATGGGTGAAGCGCGGCGTGCCGCTACGCGTTGAAATTGGTCCGCGCGACGTCGCCGGCGGAAAGATCTCGTTCGGCCGCCGCGACGTGGCCGGCAAACTCGAATCGGCCCGCGCCGAGTTCGTTGCACTTGTCCCGAAAATGCTCGGCGAAATCCAACACGGTCTGCTTCAACGCGCCCTTCGACGACGCGACGAGGCCACCATCCGAATCGATAGCCTCAAGGAGTTCGAGGTGTATTTCACGCCGCAAAACGAGGAGCGACCCGAAATTCACGGCGGCCTGGCCTACTCGCATTTCGTCGAATCACCCGAAATGGATGAGAAACTCAAGTCGCTTAAAGTTACCGTCCGCTGCATTCCGCTTGGCGGCGATGATGAGCCGGGCAAGTGCATCTTCACCGGCCAACCCAGCACACGCCGCGGCGTGTTTGCCAAAGCGTATTAGGAATTGCCACGAAAAACACAAAAAGACACAAAAAATGAGAAGGAAAGGAATAGTCGTCAGTTGAATATGAAACTCAATCCATCTCTTCTTTTCTTGTGATTCTTTGTGCTTTTCGTGGCTAATTAGCAATGGGCGAGATTCACGTTCCTACGCCTGTTCTTCTCATCGTGGCCGCAACGAGTCGCCATGATGCGGCGCTCGCATGGTCGCGCGAGCGATGCGCGGAGAGCTACGGGCCCGTCAAGTTCGCGAGCGTCGCCTTCGATTTTTCGGAAACCGACTACTACACCCCGACGATGGGCGCCGGCCTCAAAAAACAATTCTTCGCCTTCGGGACGCTTATCGATCCGGCCGAACTGGCCCGCATCAAACGCCAGACCAACAATTGGGAAGCCGCATACGTGGCGCTCGGGCGGCACCCCGAGCCGCGACCGTTGAATCTCGACCCCGGATACCTTACGCCGGCCAAGCTCGTACTGGCTTCGACCAAGGATCATGCGCATCGCCTCTATTTGCGAGACGGCATCTTTGCCGAAGTCACGCTCGCCTATCGCCAGCGAAAGTGGAAACCGCTCGACTGGACGTATCCAGATTATCGTCGCGACGACTACCAGAAGTTCTTCACCGAGTGTCGCGAGTGGCTGTTGAATTGCGGCCAACATGGCGAGGGGCTAAAATAACGCGAACAGCAAATCGCCGCGCTCCGTAATGCATATCGGCGGCTCAGCTTCGGAGGAATAGCCATGCGAATTATTGGCACCATCGTGATCGCGGCCTTTCTCGGCGTGATGGCAGGGGCGGCCCTGGGTTACATTGACGTGCAGTTTGATCCCGATGCGACGGGTAAACTTCCCGGCGATATCGGCTCACCGCCGCCTGCCGCCAACGAAAAATCGCCGCGCATCCAGGTGCCCGAGCCGCATTACGATTTTGGCACGATGCAACGCGGCACGTCGAAATCGCATGAGTTTGTCATCCGCAACGTGGGCACCGTGCCCCTGAAGTTGCGGTCCGGCGGCACCACCTGCAAGTGCACGCTTTCCAAGGTTCCCGACCAGCCGATCCCGCCTGGCGGTTCGACTTCGGTAAAGCTCGAGTGGACGGCAAAGTCCGATAGCGGTCCCTTCCGCCAAACTGCCACGATCCTGACCAACGACTCGATCCAATCGCAAATGGATCTCACCGTCGATGGTCAGATTATGGCCACAAGCGGCGTCCAACCATCGGATTTCGTTTTCGACAAAGTTACCGTGGGCGAAACCAAGATCGGCCCAGGTCTATATCATGGCCATGCTGCAAGACAACATTTCGGTAACCGACCCGCAGTTTTCCGACCCTACCGTTCGCGATAAGTTTGATGTGAAAATTGAGCCCGTCGATCGAACCGCACTGCCCGAAAAACAGGCTCGCAGCGGCGTGCGCGTAACCGTCACCGCCAAGCCGGGCCTTCCCGTCGGCCGATTCCATTCCTGGTTGACCCTGCACACGAATCTGCCGGAAGCCGAGAAGCTCGAAATCCCCGTCGTGGGCCAGGTCGTCGGCGACATCAGCTTGCATGGCACGGTCGGCTGGAACGAAGAGCAGGGCACGCTGGTGATCGGCAGCGTGAATAGCAGCCAGGGCGGGCATGGAAAAGTGTTTATCACCGTTCGCGGAGCGGGAGCTGGAAACGTTAAATTCGATGTGCACTCGGTCGATCCGCCGGAGCTGAAAGTGACGATTGGCAAACCGAAGCAACTCAAAGATTCGCTGGTCATGTTCCCCGTCGATATCGAGATTCCGCCCGGCACGCGCCCGATGGTGCATCTCGATACCGCGCAAGGCGACGCCGGCCACATCGTGTTTTCGACCACGCATCCGACGATCAAAGAGCTCTCACTCGGTGTGAAGTTTGCCGTCGAACGCTAGCAGTAGGACAGGCTTTAGCCTGTCAGCCAATCGTTTTCGACAGGCTAAACTCAGGCCCGCCAGCGAATGCTCACGCTTAACCGACGACTGAAGTGGCCGGCAATCGTCGCGCTCGTTTTTACGACCCCGATCGTAGTGAGCATCTTGCGCGGCCAAACGCCGGCGCCAGACAACAATCCTCCGGTCGCCTCCGCTCAAAGTGAGCACCCGAAGGTCGATCCCGTCGCGGTGAACGGGCCGATCTTTGTGGACTGGCCCAAACCGGACGTTGCCCTGGTATTTTCCGGCGAGCAAAACGGCTACCTGGAGCCCTGCGGCTGCGCCGGTCTGGAAAACCAGAAAGGCGGCCTCAAACGCCGCTTCACCTTCCTCAAGCAATTGCGCGATAAGGGCTGGAACGTGGTGGCCATGGACCTCGGTGGCCAGGAAATCCGCACCGGCATCCAAGCCGAGATGAAAGTCGATTTCACCTTCCGCGTGCTCATGAAAATGGGATACACGGCGGTCGGCATTGGCGCACCCGAATTGACAATCGATTTGCTGCCAATCGTCATCAATTTAGATGCGGCGACCAACCCGCTCGTATCGGCCAACGTCGGTATCGTTTCCTTCGATAGCGGCTTGTCGAAGTTGTACAAGATCGTCGAAGTCGGCGGCATGCGGATCGGCATTACATCGGTACTTGGCAAAAAGGAAATTGCCGGCCGCACCGAGCGCCGGCGACCTTAAGCTGTTGGAGCCGTACCAGGCGATTCCGCGCATTCTCGGCGAATTGCGCGACAAGAAGTGCGACCACCTTGTGCTCCTCGCCTACGCCGAGCCGGATGAAACCAAAAACCTGGCCCGGCGGTTTAACGAATTCGATTGGGTGATGACCGCTCACGGCGCCGAAGAGCCTCCGAAAGACGTTGGAAAGATCGCGGGCACGAACTCGCACCTGGTCGAAGTTGGGCAAAAGGCGGAGTACGTCGTCGTCGTCGGTCTCTACAAGAATGGCGGCACGCCGTTTCGCTACCAGCGGGTGCCGCTCGACCATCGTTTTGCCGATGCGCCGGAAATTCAGCAGATGCAGACCGACTACCAGCGCAGCTCGAGACGCTCAAACTTGAAGGGCTAGGATTGAAGGCCACGCCCCATCCCAGCGGCCTCAAGTTCGCCGGCAGCAACGAATGTGCGTCCTGCCATACCAAGGCGGCCGCCGTATATGAGAAGACGCCGCACGCACACGCCACCGATACGCTCGTGCATCTCAATCCGCCGCGGCATTTCGATCCGGAGTGCCTCAGTTGTCATGTCACCGGTTGGGATCCGCAAAAGTTTTTCCCGTATGAATCCGGATATCTCAACCTCAAAGATACGCCCAACATGGTCGGCAACGGCTGCGAGAATTGCCACGGCCCTGCCGGCCGTCACGCGGCCGCCGAAAACGGCCAAATCGACGTGACCGACGCTGAAAAGGAAAAGCTTCGCGCCGCACTTCGGCTCAAGGTGGTCCCCAACGAAGGCAACAAGCCGGGACAAGTTTACAAAGATGGCAGCGTGGTCGATATGTGCATGCGATGCCACGACCTGCCCAACAGCCCCGAATTCGATTTCCAAAAGTATTGGCCGAAGGTAAAGCACGTCGGCAAGGATTAACTCACGCGCCACCGCCGGCCTTCTTTACAACACCTCCAACCGCTTGCGGTTTAGCTTAGCACACTCACGATGTGCACCATGTTGATAACTTGTCGCATCCCATCGCGCAACCTGCGCACGACGACCGTCGCTTTCCTTTTGGCGATATTGGCCATTGCCGCCCGCAGTGCCGTCGCGGAACCGGCCGAGCTGCGAGTCATGTCGTTCAACATCCGTTACAGTTCTCCCAAGGACCGCGAAGCGGCGAGCGAAAACAATTGGGCCGACGCGAAATACCCCCGCCGCGAGCGAGCCATCCGCGTGATCCGCGACAACCGGCCCGATCTGCTTGGCGTGCAAGAGGCCCGCGAGCTGCAAGTGAAGGATCTTCGAAAGGCGTTGCCCGAGTACGCGTTCTACGGCATTGGCCGCGACGACGGCAAAATGGCCGGCGAATTCTCGGGCATCTTTTATCGAAAGGACCGTTTCAATAAGAATGACGCCGGCTCGTTTTGGCTCAGCGCGACGCCCGAGAAACCGGGCACTTCGTTTTACCTGGCTATTGATGCCTGTCCGCGAATCGCATCGTGGGTTCGGCTAACCGACAATAAGGCCCATCGCGAGTTCGTGCTGCTCAACATGCACTGGGATCATATCAGCGAGGAGGCCCGGCAAAAATCGGCCACACTGGTGCGCGAGCGGCTTGCGAAGCTTGCCAATGGTCTGCCTGCAATCGTCACCGGCGATCTCAATTCCTACGAAGATACGCCCGCGGTCAAGGGGCTGATGGGGGACAACGATGCTGGCCGCAAGCTGGCCGATAGTTTTCGCGAGCTGCATCCCCAGCGCTCGCCCAACGAAGCAAGTTTCGACGACTGGAAGGGGACGCTCGAGGGTTCTCGCATCGACTTCATCCTGCACACTGGCGAGTTCTCGCCGGTCGCCGCCGAAATCGTCCGCACTAACTACGAGGGTCATTGGCCTTCGGATCATTACCCGGTAGCGGCCACCTTGAAGCTTGAGCGCAAATCGGATTAGGCGAACTGGGGCATCGATGGCAGCGCGGTTGCTAACCTTCCTGTGCGCGATCACCTGCTTGCTGATCCTCGACCGCGCGGCAGCGGCCGCCGAGCCACGAGTTATCAACGGCCGTTACAAGCTGGAACAGATCGCCAAAGAGCCCCAGATCGTGACGCCAATCGGCATGGCGTTCGATCGCAGCGGCCGGCTGCTCGTCATTGAATCGCACACGCATCAGCGGCCGAAAGACTATCAAGGACCGGCCGGCGATCGGATTCGCATGTTATCCGACTCGGATGGCGATGGTCGCCTCGATCATTGGAGCACGTTTGCCGAGGGCTTCCGGCACGCAATGAACTTGTTCGTCCGGCCGGATGGAGCCGTCTATCTGGTCACGCGACACAATGTGGTGCTATTGCGCGACACCGATCACGACGGCGTGGCCGACAAACAAGACGAACTCCTTCGCCTGGAAACGCAAGACGACTACCCGCACAACGGCCTCAGCGGCATCGCCCTTGAGCAGCCCGAGAACCGCCTGCTGATCAGCATGGGCGAGAACCACGGAACGCCGTATCGCCTCGTCGGTTCGGACGGAAAATCGCTCTCCGGCAAAGATGGCTCGGGCACGGTCTTTCAGTGCACGCCCGAAGGGGGCGACCTTCGGCGGTTGGCAATCGGTTTTTGGAACCCGTTCAGCCTGTGCGTCGTGCCCGACGGCCGCATCTTCGCCGTCGATAACGACCCGGATGCGTGTCCGTGTTGTCGATTGGTGCATGTTATCCCTGGCGGCGACTACGGCTTCCGCTACCAGTACGGCCGCGCTGGCACCCATCCGCTGCAAGCCTGGGACGGCGAGCTGCCTGGCACGCTGCCAATGGTCTGCGGAGTGGGCGAAGCGCCAACCGCCATTCTGCCCTACGCCGGCGGTCTTTGGGTGGCCAGTTGGGGTGATCACCGCATCGAGCGCTACCAGCTCGTTCCCCGCGGCGCTTCCTATTCCGCTCGGCGCGAAGTCATCGTGCAAGGCGATACCGACTATCGCCCGACCGGCATGGCGATCGCACCCGATGGCTCGATCTATTTCGGCGATTGGGTGCTGCGCGATTATCCCGTCCACGGCCACGGCCGCATCTGGCGGCTCACGTTGCCGGCCGCCGGCATCAAAACGGCATTCCCGCCGCGGTCCACAGAAGACCTCGCCGCAACCGGCAAATCTAGCAACCCAGTCGACCATGCCGAATCGGACGATGCGTTCACGCACGCCCGCGGCGTGTGGCAACTCTCTCAAGCGGCCGAGCCAAAATCAAAGTTACACCCAGACCAACGCTTGCGGTTTAGCTTATTACAAGCCGCGCGACTTCGCGGCACCGATCGCCCCGAGTCGATCCTGTTGCCCGCGTTGCACGATGAGTCAACCGATATCCGCCTGTTTGCCGTCCGCTGGATCGCCGATGAGCGAATCGCGACGCTTCGCGACGAGGTGGCCAAGCTGCTCGACGGGCCGCAGCCAACTCCGCGATATTATTTGGCAGTGTTAGGCGCTCTCGATTGGCTGGATCATAAGCCGGGAATGCGCGGCGCGGGTTTCGGCGACGAGCTTTTAGTGCGCGAACTCCAAAACGATCGCCGCTCGCCAGAAGCTCATGCTTTGGCCCTGGCACTCGTAAAACCGGACAACAAATTTCTCACCATTGACCGACTGCGAGTGTACTTGGCGGCCGAAAACCAGCAATTGCGGCTTGAAGCAATTCGCACGTTAGCACAGCAAACAGGCCCGAAGCGTGGCGACCTTTTGGCCCAAGTCGCGACAGACGAACGGCAATCGGATGGAATCCGAGCCGAAGCGATCGTTGGTTTGGGCTCATTTGCCGATCAAAACGCGGCCAGCACTGCGCTTGCCAATTTGCTAAAAAGCAAAAGTGACGTCCTTCGCCACGAGGTGGAACGAACGCTTCGCCTGGCCAGCGGCAAGCCGCCGGATGAAGCCAAACCAACCGCCTCAGATATTGCGGGATGGGCGAAATCGCTCGCCAAACCCGGTGATGCCGCCGCCGGCCGCCGGCTCTTTTTCAGCCCGGTTGGCGCCCGTTGTAGCGTCTGTCACCAATACGGCGGGCGCGGTGGAAACATCGGCCCGGACCTCACGATGATCGGCCGCAGCACATCGCGCGAAAAAATCCTTACTTCCATCCTGCAACCAAGCCAGGAAATCGCCCCCGATTATCAGCCCTGGGTCCTTATCACCACCGACGGTAAAACCTACACCGGCTTGCGGCTCCCCAAGCCGGGCGACGACGGCCAGGAAAACTATGTCGACGCCGCCGGCAAGGAATTCATCTTACCCAGCAGCGAGATCGAAGAGCGCCGCGCTTCCAGCACGTCGATCATGCCCGACAATCTGCAATCCATTTTGTCGGTCGACGACCTGCGCGATCTGTTGACGTTTCTCGCGGCCGGGAAAGTCGTGCCTTGACGGGCAACTCATCGGCTTTTGGCCTTCCGAGTTGGATCGCTGCTGGCGGGAAACTCCGGCGACCGATCCAAGTACACGACAAACGCCGATAGGTGCTGTCCTGGTTCCCCTGTTGTCGGAGGAGCGTTGTTCGGTTGCAGCGTTCCGACAAACGTCGTCGTGCCCATCACCGTATAGTGGCCCAGCGGCGTGAATATCGAGCCGCTAAGCTTGCTAGTCTGCGGATTGTTTGCCTGGTGTACGAGAACGTTGAAGTCGACCGCATAGCGGTCGTCGGCCGCGGTCCGGATCGAACCATCCCCATGAAGTTGCCACGATTGTCCTTCGATAACCACCGGCACCTCAAACCCGAAGACGCCGGGGCGACTGTCTTGAATGGTCAACGTCGTGAGCTGTTGGCAAACGACGCGGGGCGCATCAAAACCAAGCTTCGCAAGAGCTTCTAAAACCGCGGCGCTAATGACTGGTTCGGTTGGCGCTTTGCCGACCGTTTCCGGCAATTCATCGATCAACCACACCACCCGCAGTTGCACTGTTTCACCGGTCTTGTATTGATGCGCGCTACTCGGTTGATCGAGTGTTTTGACAAGCTGCGCGGCAACATCCAATTGCTTGTTGTTGCCGGCAATTAACAGGGCGTTCGTGCGTGGGTCGATTGCGATCCGCGGCTCGGCGCCGCCCGTGATGTTGTGCAGCGCCTGGGCAATTCCCTCCGGTTGGGCATATTTGAGCGAAAAAACCCGAATTTCCGTGTCCGGCGGCAAAGGAGCGGCCGCCTGATGAAGTTCGGCCTTGGTCCGCTCGATCAACTCTCGAATCTGCTGCTGTTCGAGTGGCGGCAGTGATGGTTGTGGTGTCTGCGGCGGCCCAGGCCCGAACTGGCTCATCCCGGCCACGGCCGCCTGGTACTCGCGCGACAGTTGCTCCTGCTGTTGCTGCAATTCATGCATTCGCCGCTCTAGCATCTCCAGTGGATTCGCGGGCCGGTTGCCTTCCGGTCCGCCTTGCGGCGGCTGCGAGTCCGGTCCAACCAGCGCTTGCGTATTGCGAAAATCTTTCTCACGACGCTGTTCGGCTTTCGTGGGCACCGTCCGCGGACCAGGGCTGATAACATTATTTCCTGGAAGATCGAACCGAGGTCGACCGCCCGGCCCTTCGTCGGACTGATCCGCATCGGCCGGCCCCGGACTTGGCCCTCGTTCTTGCGCGGCCGCCCAATTTCCAACCGCGAGCATCGACAGAATCGAAACAACGCAGCGTGCGCGCAGATTCGTGATTGCAGACGCCATGATTAGCCTCCGTTGGAGTAATCGTGCCAGATAAAGTTCGGCTCATTAGGATCGGTCGCAGCCGCGTCGCGTTCGTTTGGCGTCCGATACGTCGGATAAATGCGAACGATTGTCACATCGGCCCGGTGCGATTCGATAGGAACCGCGATAACATCCGCACCGCCGACGAACGTGGCATCCGCCGCCGCCCGCCCGCGCCCACGTGTGACGTCCGCAACTTCAATCCGCGCCCCACCGTGACCGCCCCGACCCCTCGCTTGCCGGTTTAGCTCCAACCACCCCACGGCCACAAATAGCACCGCCGCCGCCGCCAAACCGCAAGCCACGAGCCGCATCCTCGGCCGGCGTTCGGAAACCGACCATCGAACGGTTTCGATCAAACCTTCGGGCGTCGCCTCAAGCTCCCTGCGAATTGGCGACGACAGTAACTCGTCGATCCAACCTTGCTGAGCGATCGCTTCCCGGCACGAGTCGCAGCCCGGCAAATGCCGCTCGAAGCGCGTCGCGATCTCAGCCGGCAAGTCGCCAACCAGATACGCATCCAGTTTATTGCACTCAATTCTCATACTTCGCTGGCTGCCTGCCGCCCGCACACTTCTTCGTATAGGCTCTTAAGACGCCGGCGCATCTCCTGTCGTGCGAGCGAGAGATTCGCTTTCACCGCCGATTCACTGATGCCTAAAATCGTCGCGACCTCCGCTTGGGCCATGCTTTCGCACGTGACCAGATACAGCACCTGTCGTTGCCGCGGCGGAAGTTCATCCATCGTTGCCAAGGCCAACCGAACACTCTCGCGATCATCGCTAGCCTCTCTCGGCAATGCGCGAGGGCAGGGCGGCTCGCTCTCCAGCGGCACGGCACGAAACTTTCCTCGCCGCAATTGGTCGGTCCATAAATTTGTTGCGATTCTTAGCAGCCAAATCCGCGCGGCCCGGCGGTCGCGCAGCTTCCGCCGATTCCGCCAACCGCGGAGGAATGTCTCCTGGGTCAGGTCCTCGGCCAAATCCGGACGACCGGCCAGCCGCAGCGCGTAGCGATACACGCTTCCCACGTGCTCTTCGATGGCGTCGAAGGGTTGCGTCACCGTGGGCTCGATCCTCGCTGCCGCGACCGCAGGCTGTCTGCTCGCCAGCCCCGCTATCAAAGGAAGACGAATTGGATCGGCACTGGTCAAAGAAATTCTTCTCAGCCATTTAAATAGCCTGGCCATCCTGGCCCGGTCCGAACACGTCCAAACCGACCCAAAATGGGTTGGCTATATGCCGCCAGCAGTGCATCCCCCACCTTTCGGCGGCTTGGCCCGAACTTATTCGACCATAAACTTTACTCAAGCGGCAGGGTTTGCCAAACCGACTTAAATGCACGTACGCCAGGGGGGCGCGTGCGCCGGCTGCGCGATTGGTAGGTCCGTCGAGCCGAGACGGACCTCGAATGTGCGGCTCGGCTCGCGGCAACTACCAACCGGATTCCCCCATGGCCAGTGCCTCTACAAATGGATCGAACGCCGTCCGACGGCGTGGCCTCTTCCGCGCCGTCGATGACTCGGTCGCCGATCTTGGCGCGGTCGTGATCCGCTGGGTCGAAACGCTCGGCGACATGACCTTGTTCCTGTGGAGAACAATTTTCTGGCTCGTTTCGCGCCTGCCGCGCCGCGACACGCTGATACCCGCTTTCTACAACATTGGCGTTTTGAGCCTGCCCGTGATTGCGCTTACCGGCACATTCATCGGCATGGTGCTGGCCGTGCAGTCGTACAGCCAGTTCCGCCAGTTCGGGTTTGAAACGCGGCTGGGCGCGCTGATCAACCTTTCGATGTGCCGCGAGCTTGGCCCCGTGCTGGCCGCTACGATGCTGGCCGGCCGCGTCGGCAGCGCCATCGCCGCCGAAATTGGAACCATGCGCGTTACCGAGCAGATCGATGCGCTCACGTCGATGGGCGCCAACCCGGTGCATTACCTCGTCGTGCCCCGTTTCTTGGGCTGCCTCCTCATGATCCCTTCGCTCACGATCATGGCAATTTTCATGGGCGTGGTTGGCGGCTGGCTGTACAGCACGAATGTGTACGGCATCGATTCGTATCACTATTGGCACAACTCGCAGCAATTCGTTCACAACTGGGATTTGTTTTACGGAGTCTTCAAAAGCGTGTTCTTCGGGGCCACCATCGCGATTGTAAGCTGCTATCGCGGTTTCAATTGTGCGCCAGGTGCCGAGGGCGTTGGCCGGGCGGCGACCGCCGCATTCGTACTGTCCTTTGTGATCATTTTGATGCTCGACTTGTTTCTGAGCATCGGCCTCGACAAGGTGCACGATTTTATTTGGCCGGACTTGATGACAAGGTGACAAACACAATTTCGGATTGCGGATTCGTAACCAATGGCGGCGAAAATATCCAAACCGAACGAAGCGACAGCCAAGCTGATTGAGCTGGTCGAGCTCGGCGTCAGCTTTGGCCGACAGGCGGTGCTGCGCGATATCTCGCTTTCCGTGCCGCGCGGCCAAACTCTGGCGATCATCGGCGAGAGCGGCTGCGGCAAAACCGTGCTTCTTAAAACCATTATTGGATTGCTGCAAGCGACGAGCGGCCACGTCGTCTTCGACGGCCAGCGGATCGACCAGCTGAACGACAAAGAGCTTACCGCCCTGCGGACCCGCATTGGGTTTCTGTTCCAAGGCGCCGCGCTGTTCGACAGCATGACCATTGCCGACAACATCGCCTTTCCGCTGCGCGAAAATGGCCAGTTGCGGCCGCAAGAAATTGAAAAAGCCATCGCCGAGCGCGTCCATCAAGTCGGGCTACCCGACGAGCGTGCTCGGCAAGCGGCCGGCACAACTCTCGGGCGGCATGCGCAAGCGGGTCGGCTTGGCGCGCGCACTGGTGATGAACCCCGAAGTGCTGCTGTACGACGAACCGACCACCGGGCTCGACCCGATCGTGAGCGATGTGATCAACGAACTCATCATCCGCACGCGCAAGCAGAATCCGGTAACAAGCATCATCGTCACGCACGACATGAACACGGCCCAAAAAGTCGCCGACCGCGTCGTCATGCTCTTCCCGCTAAGCCGGTTGGAGCCGGATGAAACCCAAATTATTTTCGACGGCACGCCGCAGCAAATTATCGAGTCGAAGGACAAGCGCGTCGCCCAATTCGTCCGCGGCGAAGCCGGCGAGCGCCTCGTGGAAATGGGAGCGACATACTAGCTGTTAGCTTTTAGCTATTAGCTGTTAGCCAGAAAGAAAACAACGATTTAGCTAACAGTTAAAAGCTAAGAGCTAATAGCTAACAGCTAATAGCTTTTTCGCCATGAACGAACGACAAATGCAACGCCGCGTCGGTGTAGTCGTGTTTGCCACGATGATCATCGGCGCTCTTTTGGCCACGCTCACCACCCCGGTGCCCAACTTGCTGCCCTGGGGCCGCCACTTGTACTCCGTGGGGATCAAAGTCGATAAAGCGCCCGGCGTCGATCAGAACACGCCGGTCCGCAAGAACGGCATCCTCATCGGCCGCGTGAAATCGATTGAAGAGCTGCCGGATGGGATGCTCCTCCGCGCCGAAATCAACGCTAACCGCCCGCTCTACGCGGAATATGAGCCCCATATCCGCACGACCGTCATCGGCGATGCGACCATCGATTTCGAGTTCGACTTCAAGCACAAGCGTTTGGCCCCGGATGCAAAGCCAGTGGAGGACGGCTACGTTTTTAATGGCGTTGCCGACGAGAGCCCGTTTGATGCGATCGCCAAGTTTTCCGATTTGAAGCAGGATTTTTCCGCCGCCGCCCAGTCGCTCGACCAGGCCGGAAAGGCCGTTACCCAGCTATCCGCCCGGCTCAGCGACACCTTGGGCGACGACAACAAGGAAGGCCGGCTGAATCACCTGGTGGATACCACCGACCATGCCATGAAGCAGTTCGAAAACACGATGACGTCGTTCAACGAAATTTTTGGCGACGTGCAGCCCGGGTCCGTGCAGCGAGGCGTTGCCCGTCCGCTAAACGACCAGCTGCCGCCAACCGCCCCGCCGCCCGGCGTCACGCAACCGCCGGCCGGCGAACAACAACCGATCAACGGGCCGCAAATGCGGCAGCGGCTCCGCGAGAGCCTCAACGAGCTGCCCGACGCCGTTCACGAAATGCGAGCCACGCTGCGCGACTTCCGTGTCGTGCTCCAATCGGCCAACAAGAACCTCAAAAGCCTGGAAGGCTTCACCGAGCCGCTCGGCCAAAAGGGCGGCGATATCACCGCGGCCCTGCTTAGGGCCGTCGATGGACTCGATCAATTGGTCAACGATTTCGCCACGCTCAGCAAGGCGCTCGAACAACCGCCAAAGCACCGTTGGCCGATTGCTGTACGACGAACAAATGGCCGAAAACCTCAACCGGCTGATGTTTAACTTCAACAAGGTGTTAACGGATGTCGATGACGTCGCGTTCCGTCTGAAACCGGTGCTCAACGATGCGCACATTTTCTTGGACAAGGTTGCCACGGAACCGGGCCGCATCATCACCGGAGGCCTGAACCCCAGCTCCATCAAATAAAGCTGGCCACCGCAGCGCGAGTATTGCCGCTCGCGCCAGGTTTCGCTACGGCCTCGGCAGCGCGATCGGCCCACCGCCCGGCGGTGGCCCCGGCATCGCTTGTGGCACAACCGGCTGATTGAACGGCGGCGGACTAAGTCCCGGCAATGGCTCCGGACTCGATGCCGGAGGCAGAACAACAGTCGGCGCCGGCGCACCAATTGGCCCCGGCACCGCGACCGCCGATGCCGCCGGGTTCGGCAACGTATCCTGCCGCAATTGGTTCGCGCGGCCGATCAGCTCTTGCGTTGGTACAATTAGCTGAGGCGCCAGGTTGTAGTTCACCGTGCGATTGTCCCGGATTTTCATCGGCACCAGGGTTCTCGCCGACAAAATCCATCGGCATGTATTCATACCACGGCGCTGGAATGGGCTGGTTCACCGTGAGCGTTTCAAACCCCGGCTTGATCAGGCGAATCTCGCGCGTCCCGTAGTAGGTAAAATCGACCGAACAGGGTGTGATGCCGATTTGCTGGTTATCGACGTAAACCAGCGCTCCTGGCGGATTGCTGTTTACGTTCAATCGCCGGCGAACGAGCGCCTTTGGCCGGAATAGCGATCGTGGACAGCAGCACGATCCAAACCAAAGCGATACGCATATCGACCTCGCATTAACCGCTAATAAGGCGGCACAGTATAGGAATCGCCTGCCGCCTAAACCAGTCCGGCTGCGACAAGTCTGTCGGCCTTTTGTTCGGCAAGGCGGATTCTGCTGGCGGAGCGAGCATCCCGTAGGACGGACAATCCTGTCCGTCTTTCCCAAATCGACGGACAGGATTGTCCGTCCTACGATCAAGCGGCCGCAGGGTCACACGGGCAGTTTCCGCCACGCTATCGCTGGGTTAGAATGAATCCTACCCGATCTCAAGGCGGGACTTTTCCGCAACTTAACCACCTTGCTGCCTGAAGCAGTGGTGCTAGCGGCGCCTGAGCGTCCACTGGCACCCGGTTCCGCCGCGCATGCCGAACAACGAAGCCCACTCTGCCCGACGTTCATCCTGAAGCATGCTTCGGTGAGCGACTTGGGCATGCGCCGTACGAATAATCAAGATCACTAGCCGTCGTTGTCACGAACGACGTGGCCACGTGGGCCACTCGCGGCCACTTGCTGATGGTCGCCGACGGAATGGGCGCACATGCGGCCGGCGAATTGGCCAGCAAGCTCGCCGTCGACAACATTTCGCACACCTATTTCAAACTGCGCGACCTCTACCCGCCCGCCGCACTCCGCCAGGCGATCCGCGATGCCAACGCGACCATCCACGCCAAAGGTCAGAGCAGCATTGGCTTCCAGGGGATGGGCACCACCTGCAGTTGCCTCGTGCTGCTCCCTCAGGGCGCGCTCGTGGCACATATCGGCGATAGCCGCATCTATCGTCTCCGCGGCGACTTGTTGGAGCAATTGACATTCGATCACAGCCTCGTCTGGGAAATGGCCGCGGCCGGCCAAATGGCCGAAGCCGACGTCCCTTCGTACATTCCCAAAAACGTGATCACTCGCTCGCTCGGCCCTCATCCGTCGGTGCACATCGACCTGGAAGGTCCCTTTTCGGCCGAGTCGGGCGACAAGTTCCTCATTTGCAGCGACGGGTTGAGCGGACCCATTGTCGACGAAGAGATCGGCGTCCTCCTGCATTGTCATGGCGCCCGACGAAGCGACTGAAACCTTGGTAGATCTGGCGAATTTCCGCGGCGGGCCAGATAACATCAGCATTATTGTTGCCCAGGTCGATGGCGGCGTGCCGCCGACCGCGTGGCCGTCGAAGACATTGGCGAATCATCACCCGCCAACCGCTGGCCCACAGCGCCTTTATGGATTGCTGCCGGTATTTTCCTGGCAATATTGGCTTATTGCCTTGTGAATCACTATTGGCCCGCGGCCATCGGCGCCGGAACTGGTGTCATTGCCGCCCTGGCAGCCGCGATGTTGTCTCGATCCTCAGTCCGCATCGCCTATCCGCCGATTCAATCGATCTTCGGTCCTTATGGGAACGGGCCCTACCGCAAAGCAGACAGTACGCCGAACGAGCGAGTCGTCGCCACTCTTGCCGAAATTGCCACGAAGCTCCGCGAGCAATCCAACAACGAGCGCGGCAATCGTGAGTTCGATTGGCCGTCGTTCGAAGATGCCCGAGCGAAAGCGGCGGCGGCGGCGGATCAGGGCGATTACGCAGAAGCTATCCGCGGCTATAGCGCCGCCATTCGCAAAATCATGAAGCAGTGCCGCTCACATAGCCGCACGACCACAGCTGGCGCAGACGGCATCTGAATTCCTGCCATCACTCCATCATTTGCCAAATCTGCAGCGCGATCAGGCCCAGAAAAACGGCGATGACGGCCTGGTACTCGCGGTTTTTGACCCACTGCTTGAAATCCCAATTCTTGAAGGGCTTCGTCGGCAAGCGGCGCGGGAAAAAATGGGGAACCTTGGCCGCATAATCGGCCCACTGGTCAGGAAACTGCGCCCGCCAGGAATTTTTCTTCGTGCAAGGCACGATACACGAACAATGCCAGCAACGGACCGAGAACGAACCAGATGTTTTCCGCGTCATCGATCAACTCGCAAAAACCTAGCATCATCAGAAACGAACCGATGTACAGCGGATGTCTTACCAATCCATACGGGCCGCTGGTCGTGAGCTCGCTCCGTTTGTGAAGCGTTCCGGCCGCCCACGATCGAAGTGCCGTTCCGCAAAGAACCAGCCCCAGGCCGAGAAGCACCTTGTAGTCGCTAAAATTCTCCAGGTTATGGGGCCGCACGCGATCCCACACGTCTTCCAGCAGCAGGATGGCGAAAAGCTGCCCGTGAGAGGCACTCGCCGGTACATGAAAAAACCACCTAACTTTTGCCAAAAAGTGTGGCCCGATGCGCTGTGTGTGGGGCCGGCGATCGCGGGTCCTGATGCCATACGAGGTCTCACGGGAACGGGGCGTTGAATTCAGGCAGGGCTTCTATTCGTTCGAAGCTAGAGCGTCAATGGCGTCTGCGATGTTTGTAGTTGCAGAACCGCTGAAATCGCGTCGGTGGTGAAGCTAGCAATGACTGCTAGCAAGATGGTGAATGTGCACCGAGCAACTCATTGTCGTTGTAGTAGCTTCGGCGATCCTGCTACAGTCTCCGAGCTTGAGTTCGGCGCCCCGTCAAAGTCCACCATCTTGTCCTATTTCGCTATGCGCATTCTTACGCGCTACGTGCTGTTCGAGTTCTTGAAGGTTTTTCTGCTGACGCTCACCGGACTGACCCTGCTTATTTTCATTGTATTAATCGGCAAAGAGTTTGTGGACAAGGGACTTGGCCTGGGGCCGTTGCTGAGAATGGCGCCGTATCTGATTCCGCAAGCAATGCAGTTCGCCGTGCCCGGCACGATGTTGCTGGCTACCACGAGCGTTTACGGCCGAATGGCCTCGTACAACGAGATTGTCGCGGTCAAGGCGCTCGGCATTTCGCCGATGGCGCTGATTTGGCCTACTTTGATACTAGCTACGCTAGTGAGCTTTATCGCCGTCATGATCAACGACGTCGCAGTGAGCTGGGGCACGATGGGCGCCCGGCGAGTGTTTCTCTCCTCGTTCGAGGAAGTAACGTATAGTCAGCTGAAAATGCGGCATAGCTACAATATGGGCAAGGCCAACATCACCGTTCGTGGTGTCGAGGGCCACCGGTTGCTGTGGCCGACGCTGATCGTGCAATCCACGGGCGACAAGCCGGCCTGGACCGTCTCCGCCAAGCAAGCCGAGCTGCAGCTCGTGCCCGATGAGGGCAAGCTGATCGCCAAGTTTTACGACGTCGAACTCGATGGACCAGTCAAGTACAACGATCCAGATATGTTCGAATACGTGATGTCGATCGAAGACTTGACGGCGCGACGCAGAAAAACCGCAGTCCGTCGACCTATTCGCTGGCGGAAATCCCGCCGGCCATTCAGGAACAAGAACTCGCGCTCGAGCGGGCCCGGCAGGCCAATGTCGCCCAAGCTGCGTTCGGCATGCTCACCGGCGATTTCGAGTCATTGTCCAACGTTGCCTGGAAGCCGCTTGAGAAGGATACCGATGCCGCGCGAACTCGCCTGTACCGCCTTCACACGGAGCCTTGGCGTCGTTGGGCCAACGGATTTAGCTGCTTATGCTTTGTGCTGATCGGCGTGCCCGTGTCTGTCCGGATGCGGTTCAGCGAATTCATCGCCAGTTTTTTCATCTGCTTTCTGCCAATCCTGCTCGTTTATTATCCGCTGCTCGCGGTGAGCGTGGACAAGGCCAAAGATGGCTACTTTCCGCCGCAATCTGTTTGGCTCGGCAACATCGTGCTAGCGCTGGCCGGCATCTGGTTGTTGCGCCGCGTGAACCGGCACTAAAGCTATTTTGCCGAAGCTAGCTGCCGCTCTCTTCACCTTTCAACCTCCAGGCTTTGCCGGTACACTCCCGCACCCCGGAGCGAGCCGGGTCGTCCCCGACCCGGACGCCACGAACCAAACCACCCTCGCGCGACCAGGAGGTCGGCTGTGCTCTTTTCGCGCTGGCCAATCCGCAACAAGCTGCAACTCGGCCTTGGGCTGCTTGCCGCTTCGGTCCTCACGCTCTTCGGCAGCGCGTATTACGGCTTGTACGCCTATCGCGGATTGGTCAAAAGTCTGAGCGCCCGATCGGAAGAGCTGCCTTTGGCAGACCAGCTTCGCGATTGTTTGGCCGACCTGCACGAAATTCTCAGCCAAGTGGAAGATCACCAGCGGCTGGACGAATTCGCCGCAAGCGCGCTCACAGCGACGAATCCCTCCGAGCCGAGTCTATGGGAAGCGGATGGCATCTTGCGGCAAAAATGCAAAACCTTGTTTGAACTATTCTGCCAAACGCTCGACCAATATCGAGACAAGCTCGATTCCAACCGGCAGCGCCCCGATGTGGATATCGGCGACTATTCTTACGAAAGCGATATGCTATCCAAGATCGATGATATTAAGGCTCGCATCAGCAAACGCTTTACCGACGATCCCTCGGGTTGGCGCCTCGATAACGAGCACAAGGTGAGTCAGCTTCGCAAGGACGTGGAAACCCTCCGCGAGCGGACAGCCAAACTGCCCAGCCATTTGCTCGACCAGCTCCGCGAATTGGCGTCCGATGTCCGCAGCGAGTATCGCTGGGCGATCAGCATCGCGTGGGGCACGGCTATTCTGACCACAATCCTGCTCGTCTCGACCGTGCAACTGTTTCGCAAATGGATCGCGAGACCGCTGGCGATTCTCGTCGAGGGCACTCGCGAGGTTGCCGCAGGAAAGTTCGATCACCGCATCCATTTGGATAACGACGACGAAATGCGCGAGTTGGCCGATTCGATGAACGCCATGACCGAGCGCTTCCAGGAAATTCGCGACGACTTGGATTGCCAGGTTCGCGAACGCACCAAGCAAGTGGTCCGCAGCGAACAGCTGGCCAGCGTCGGTTTTCTGGCCGCCGGCGTGGCCCACGAAATCAACAATCCGCTGGCTTCGATCGCCATGTGCAGCGAATCGCTCGAGGGCCGGCTGGCCGACCTGTGGAACCACGTCGGCGAAAGCCATGCGGCCGAGCGCGAGGTTGCGCGGAACTACCTTGAAATGATCCAAAAGGAAGCGTTCCGCTGCAAGCAAATCACCGAAAAGCTGTTGGATTTTTCCCGCATGGGCGACCCCGAGCGGCATCACACCGATTTGCGCGACCTGGTGGCCGGCGTCATCGAAATGATCCGCCATCTCGGCAAGTACCAGCACAAAAACGTTGTGCTGCGCGAAGATGGCTCCGTGATTGCCGAGGTCTGTCCGCAAGAAATCAAACAAGTCGTGCTGAACCTCATCACCAACGGGCTCGATAGCGTCGAGCCCGGCGGCACTGTGACGATTTCGGTCGCCAGAAGCGGTTCCGACGCCCGGATCGTCGTGGAAGACGACGGCTGCGGCATGAGCGATGAAGTCATGCAACACTTGTTCGAGCCATTCTTCACACGCCGCCGGGCAGGGCAGGGCACTGGCTTGGGACTTTCGATCAGCTATCGAATTGTCGAAGAACATAACGGGCAAATCACCGCACAGAGCGCCGGTCCCGGCAAAGGGTCCACGTTTACCGTGGCCTTGCCGTTGCGCAATCCGGTCTCGCGCAAACGTTCCCGCCAGCCTCTTGCTGCCTAATTA
Source organism: Pirellulales bacterium (assembly GCA_963733825.1). Taxonomy (GTDB): domain Bacteria; phylum Planctomycetota; class Planctomycetia; order Pirellulales; family Lacipirellulaceae; genus JABDGM01. The sequence continues at coordinate 495,469 of CAVTEK010000017.1, read as the reverse complement.
TGTGCAAAAGGAAATTGCAATACGAAGGGTGCAAAATAGAAATCTTATCGGCAGTTTACAATTCGCAATTTGGTAACACTTCAGCCGTCTGAAGCGATTTTTGGCGGTGGCAGGTGCGGTAGTGTGTTGTGTGCGAGGTATTGCTCAATCGCCTGGACGACGGTTTGAATCGGGTCGTGGCCGCGTTGTTTGAGCGTGCGGAAGACGCTCATCAGCACGGCTTGGCAGTCGGTGCCGCGTTGGCTTCGGTTGCCGTAGCTGTTTTTGCGGAGGATCACCGCCGGGCGGATCGATCGTTCGGCGTGGTTGTTGTCGAAGGGAACTCCGGCTTGATCGAGGAACGTGAACAAGTCGTACTGATGCCGCCTGAGGTGCTTTACCAAGCGTCGGGAGTGGGGGTCTTCCCACGGCCCGTCGACGAGCTCGGCCAACCGCCGGTCGAGGCAGTCCCGGCGGGAAGCGTATGTCTCGACGGACAGCTCCGGCTTCCGCCGCCACAGCCGGATCGCGTCCCCCACCAGTCGCCGCAGCTTCTTGGCGAAGGCCGACCAATGCGCGCCCGGCGACTTGTACTGCTCCGTCTGTTCCAACTCGCGCAACAGATGGACCAGGCACGTTTGCCGCGCCGCGCACGAGACCGCGTTGTAGGCGCCCCAAAAGTCGGTCACCAGCGTCCCGGCGAATTCCTGGATGAAGAACTTCGCCAAGGCCGGACTGCCGCGCGAGCGGTCGATCAGGTAGTACGTCAAATGCTGGTTGCCAAAGGACCACAGCCAGTTCGTTTGGCCGTCGTTCCGCCAACCGGTCTCGTCGCCATGCAAGACGGCCGAGTCCAGCGCTTCTTGCTGAATTTGTTCGTACCAGCCGTACAACAACTCCTGCAGCCGCTGCCACATCTGCACCAGACCGCCGGGAGTGATCTTGAACTGCAGGTGAAAGTTGAACACCTCGACGATCTGCGAGAGCGTGTTCCCCAAGGCGTAATGCAGCCACGCCGAGAGCGCCAGCACGCGATTGCCCAGCAAGCACCCCGGCAAAGCGGCGGTCACTGGCGGCTCGACCTTTTTGCGGCACTGCGGGCACCAATCGCGGTGGATCGTATGTTCGGTCGTCTCCGGCTGCACGTCTGGAATGTCTTCGGTGTAGCGGACGCGGGTCTCCGCGAGTGCGCTTGAGGCGCGAGCCGCAGTCGGGGCAGCAATCGGCGCGATGCTCGACCTGCCAGTCGACACGTTCGGGCGATGGTCGTCGAGAACCGGGATGCCCACGCTTGCCGCCGGGCCGCTTCTTGCCGCGACGCTTGGCCGGCGGCTTCTCGTACACCGGAACCATCCCCGAGGGAGTCGAGGGGGTTGCCCAAGAACCGTTCTTCTCCTGCGCCTCGGCCAACCGCTTGCTCATTTCCAACAGCGCGAACACAACCGCTTCTTCCCCCTGCTGAAACAGACTCCGCGCTTGCGCCTCGGTCAACTCGCCGCTGCGAAGTGTCTCCAACGTCGATCTTGCGGACAACTTTGCACACGATGCCATACCCCACAGACATAACCCAATACCTTAAAATCAACCAACATCAACTTCAGACGGCTGAAGTGTTACGCAATTTGCAATTTGCAATTTGCGATCCTCTTCCGCCCACAATGATTCCCAATCCAATGACAAACAACAAATCCAATAGCTCGGATAACGTTCAAGAGCCCAAGGGTCTTGCGATCCTCTTCGCCGACGATGAACGCTCGCTGCAGGAGCTCATGAAGCTCGAGATTCCCCGCATGGGCCACCGAGTCACCGTTTGCCCCGACGGGCTCACAGCAGCCGCCGCCTTGGAGAAAGACACCTTCGACTGCTTGCTCGTCGATCTGGATATGCCGGGCCTCAACGGGATCGACGTCATCGCCAGGGCGAAAGAGCTTTGCCCCGATGCCGACGCGGTCGTTCTCACCGGCAAATCATCGCTCGAAACCGCCATTGCCGCATTGCGCCACGGTGCATTCGATTATCTGACCAAGCCGTGCAAGCTCGTCGAAATCGAAGCGCTCATGCGCCGCGTGCAAGACAAGCGCAAGCTCACCCAGCAATATCGCGCGCTCCAGCGCCGGCTCGAACGAATCGAAGGCACTCCGCGGCTCGTCGGCACTTCGGCCGGAATGGATCGAGTTCGCACGCTTATTGCCAAAGTTGCTCCGACTCAATCCACCGTGCTGATCCTCGGCGAAACCGGCACGGGCAAGGAATTGGTCGCTCGCGCCGTCCACGACCAAAGCCCGCGGGCCGGCGAGCCGTTTGTCGCCATCAACTGTGGCGCCCTCCCCGAAACGCTCATCGAAAGCGAGCTCTTCGGCCATCGCAAGGGTGCGTTCACCGGCGCCGACGAGCATCGCGTCGGCTTGTTCGAAGTCGCCAACGGCGGCACGATCTTCCTCGATGAAATCGGCGAGCTGCCCAAGGCGATGCAGGCCAAGCTGCTGCGCGTGTTGGAAAGCCGCGAAATCCGCCGCGTCGGCGAAAACAGGGCAATGACCGTGGATGTCCGCGTCGTCTGCGCTACCCATCGCGACTTGCCCGAAATGGTCGCCGCTAACGAATTCCGCGAAGACCTGATGTACCGGATCAACACCTTCGAGATATTCCTGCCGCCCTTGCGCGACCGGGTGGAAGACATCCCCGAGCTGGCCGAACATCTGCTCGGCCGGTTTCGCGGCAAATCGCGCCCCGGCAGCCGGCAGCTCGCCGACGATGCGATTGCAGTACTCAAATCGCACGTCTGGCCCGGCAACGTGCGTGAGCTCGCCAACGTGATCGAGCACGCCACGATCCTGTGCGACGCTGGCCCGATCACCGCCGAGCACATGCCGACTCATTTCAATCGTCGCCAACTTACGGGCGCCGCGGCTAACCATCCGGGCCCAATCTCGCTGCGCGACCTCGAAATGCAGGCCATTTACCAGGCGTTGGAACGCAATGGCGGCAATAAGCCCAAGGCGGCCGACGAGCTCGGAATCAGCCTCAAAACTCTTTATAACAAACTCAACACAGCCAGCGATTTGGAGAAGTCGGCCTAGCCGCCCGGTTGGGTGAGAATCTTTCAATCTGGATACACCGCGAGCGTTTTGGCAACGCGGATCTCAGATTTAAGATCGAAGATTTTAGGTCTTCAATCTCCGATCTTACATCTAACAGTTCTTCTTTCGACCGCCTTTCTTGCCGCCCCTCCGCCCGCCGTTTCTTGATAGTGGCCCAGTTTGCTTAGAATTGACAACCTGTCATTCCGAGGTACCCCGAGGAATCTAGCCGGACCCCTGGGAGTACCTCGGCGTGATAAGGGCGAACCGACCTACCACGCTTTTTTCGGCCGACGCCGTTTTCTTTTTCTTGCCGCGTTCACGTACCGATTTCTTGCTGCGGCCGCCTGCCAACCGTATATCCGGTACAACGCGCGCCATCCGAATATCTCTTATTTGCGTTGCGGTATGCCCGTTCGCTTCCTGTCTGTTTTGCCTCTTTCTGTCCGCAACCAGCGTGGCCACGTTCTAAATTCATTTGTGGGCAAAATTACAGGTGTAAACCGTGCTCCGAGTCGGTCGGAGCAGATGCCAGAGTTCGGACATTTCGATGAGCGCAACTGCAACCGTTAACGATCGACCTGCGAACGCACTTGCCGGCTTCGTCCCGGTGAAGGTAAGCATGCTGCGCACGACCAAAGCGAATGCCGTCGACTTGTTCGTACAGTACGAGACCGGTGCCGAACCGGTATTGTATTGTCGCGCGGGAAGCCACCCGGACGAAAAGCAGGCCGCCGAATTGGCCGAGTCGGACGTCGAAGACCTCTACGTCCGTAACGGCGACTTTTACAATTTCAGCAACGACTTGCTGGATTCATTGGATTCACTGCTCCAGCAGAAAGACCTTCGGCAAACCGACAAATTTGCGGCCATGCAACTCGCCGCGGCCGTCGCGATCGAGCAGACGCTGCGGCTGGTGGATTGCAGCAAGTTCCAAGCCGTGGCCAAAAAAATCGGCGACGACCTGGTATCGCTGTTCGGCGCTGGCGATGTGCTGCCGCGTGAGCTCTTTCGGTTGGCGCGGCACGACTTTAACACGTTTACCCACGTCACGAACGTGGCAGGCTACAGCGTGGTGCTGGCGCGGAAACTTGGCATCGGCGACGAAGATGAATTGCGGAAGATCGCCTCGGCCGCGATTCTGCACGACCTCGGCAAGCGGTTCATTCCGGCCCGAATCCTCACCAAGGTGGGCAAACTCAATTCCGAGGAACGCGAAATCATCGAATCGCATCCGGGGCGCGGGTACGCCGAATTGTGCGAAAAGAGCGACCTCGATTTCGGCCAACTCATGATGGTCTACCAGCACCATGAACGCGTCGATGGCACCGGTTACCCGGTCAGAATTCTCAAAGACGAAATTCATCCGTGGGCTCGAATGCTGGCGGTTGTCGATGTATTCGACACGATGACGGCCAAGCGGCCGAACGTTCGGCCGGCCACGCCCGAGTACGTGCTGGATTATCAGCGCCAACAGGCTGGGACTCACTTTGATCGCGAGGTAGTCGAATGCTGGATCTCAGCAATGACCAAGGCGTGATGAAGCTCGCCTGGGAGAAGGTCGAGCTGAAGACCGTTCTCCCCGACGAGCTGAAGGACTTCTTCGACCAGAGCGGCGCCATGCCCGCGCTGCCGGGATGCCGCCGCGCCTATCATCGCTTTTACCTTCGCGGCAAAGGTATCCTGCAGCGACAAAAAAGCTATCTGGGAGTTATCACCGCCGATGCCTCGCGGCAGGGGCTTCGTTTCCTGTCGCCCGTCCAGCTACTGCCCAAAGAACGCTGCCGCATCCGGCTGCCAAAGACCAAAGAGTTTCAGATTGAAATCATCCGCTGTCGCCGCATTGCCGACTCCTGCTACGAATGCGGCGCGATGTTTGTCCTTGGAACGATTCCCCCTCACAACAGTTAAACGAGTCAGGTGATCAAGTCACCATAATAAGTTTTGCACTGGAGCTACACCTATGCCCCTTATTCGCGATATCATGAGCAAAAGCGTGGTCTCAGTTCGTCCTGACGCCACCTTGATCGACGCCGTAAAAGTCCTCACCAAGCATCACCTCAGCGGCGCACGGTCATTTCGCCTCAGGGCGAAGTAATCGGCTTCATTTCGGAGCCGAATCTGATGGACGTGTTGTTTGACGAGGCCGCGCGGGCTGAGAAAGTAGCCAATGTCATGAGCCCCGAGGTCCACGTCGTTCGTGCCGACGACCCGATCGCCGCCGCCGCAAGCATGTTTGCAATGTTTGGAATTCGCCGGCTTCCCGTCGTCGACGGCGGCCACTTGATCGGCGTCGTCACCCGCCGCGACTTGCTGGCCTATTCGCTGCTCAATTCCGAGCCATTTACCGATCCGCTGGTGGAGCTGATTCCGGCGCTGGCCGAATACGCGTAGCGTCGAGTTTGACTGTTGCAGCAGCGAGCGCCAGCCTAGGTTAGGCCAAGCGAAGCCTTAAGGCAATCATTCACTTGATGCATCAGCGTGTCGGGTAAGCGGCCAACTACGCGCTGCACGAATGAACGATGAAGTGTGATTAGGTGCTCACACAAAAGTTGACTTGGCTCGCTCGTACTTCGGGATGTCGTCCGCGTGATCATCGCAAGGATAACATCGTCAAGTCGAGCATTATTGCGGTCGTTTTGCACGACCAACGCAGGGCGAATTTTGGAGCCAGTGCGGTCGGTGTAGGGCAAGTTGGCCAGAATGATGTCGCCCCGCGTGTACTTCATGGCTTTCGACGCAGATCGTAGTCGTTGTACTCGTCCATAGCCGGGTCGTCCCATCCGGCTCGCATCGCAGATTCAATTTGGGCTCGATATGTGTCGGATACATCGTCCCCAATTAGCGAATGAAGTCGCTGAAACGCTTCCACATCGACAAGCACATAGACGGTCCCCGTTCGGGAATCCACGATCTTTAATGGCGTGCCCTCGATATCCACCGCCTGCCGCAGATCATTTGAGAGTTCTAAAGACATGGATAAGACTCCCTTATTTGTCTACGTAAAGTGTATCATGCCAAGTTAATAAAAACGAGCTTGAGAAATTCGATGGCTACGCAGTCGAAAATGCCTCTCTGCCGGACATGCCGTGAAAGAATGTCCATTGGCAATAAATGGAGATGCACCTTGTGTGATCAACTCATCGAGCAAGCCCGCAATAGGCCGCTTGTCACCCGAATCCCTAGTAACATCGCGAATGACTCAATTCGTCAATCTTCGGCATTACACCGGCTATTATATCCAAATCAAGCACCCGGCTAAGCGTGTCACTACTCTGCAATCGAGCTATCTACTGACAAATCGCGTCATCGTCAGGGAGACTACGCTAGCTTCGATCATGTCGTGCCGCAAGATGCCACTGAGATTGTGCTCTGTTCACGAATTGTAAACGATCTTTAAGGATGGATGACGGGAGACGAGTTTCGTGGCTTCGTTTGCCAATGCTTGGATGTAAAGGCCATGCACAGACTCCCCCACCTACGCCCCGAACAGACGCGACGATTCTTGAGGGCGCTTCAATCAGTAATGTTAGCAAAACGAGATCGAACGGCACCAAGGCGGGCGGATCTGTGCGCCTTGAAGAATCTGTCGGCTAAAATTCGCTACGCGCGACCGGAATCAGTTGCCAGCCCAAAACCGGCTGACAATTAGATGAAAATCTGCATCGCTCAAAGCCGCTGCGCCACCATCCGAAAGTGAAAGCCGTGGATCGCCAGCGCGATCGCCTTGGGCAGCTTACTGGGATAGCGCATGAGAATCGTCGCGAAGTACTTCCAGAAAGCCCGGCGGCCCCGGTGCAGGACCCCCATCATCCAAAGAGAGCGGAAGAACGCATAAAAATCTTCGCCGGTAAGTTTCAGCTTCGGCCCGCGCGGGGCGTATTCATTGAGAAATATCAGCACGCGGCGGTAGTACGTGGCCGGCTCGTAAAGCGTCTTCATCAGCCGCTTGTAATTCGTGATCAGGAATTCGCGGTCGAGCTTCGGGTCGAAATTGAGGACCGCCTCGGTGTTGTTGCCGGTGCTCTTGGTGTCAAGCCGACCTTCGCCCAGCAGGCGTTGGTACAACTGTGTTTTCGGTAACGCTGTGAGCAGGCCGACCATCGCGTTCGAGATTCCCGTCTTCTGGATGAAGTCGTATTGCAGCTCGAAAATATCCTGCGGGTCGTTGTCGAAGCCGATGATGAACCCGCCCATCACTTCCATGCCGCTGCGCTGCACGATTCGAATTTTCTCCGCCAGATCGCCATGCGTATTCTGGTATTTTTGCGCCTCCCGCAAACTTTCCGGTACCGGCGTTTCGATGCCGATAAACACGCGGGCAAACCCCGCCAACGCCATCAAGTCCAACAGCTCCTGATCATCGGCCAGGTTGACCGACGCCTCGGTGATAAAATCCATCTGCGGCTTGCGGCGCTCGCGCCAGGCGATCATTTCGTGCAAGAACTGCTTCACCAGCTTCTTGTTGCCGATGAAGTTGTCGTCCACGAAAAACGTCGTGCCGATCCAACCAGCGTCCTGCAGCGCATCGAGCTCGCGAGCCATCTGCTCGGGCGTCTTGGTGCGCGGCTTGCGACCGTTCATGATGATGATGTCGCAAAACTCGCAATCGAACGGGCAGCCACGCGAAAACTGGACCGGCATTGTCGCATAGCGCCGAAGCTCGATCAGGTCCCACCGCGGCACCGGCGTCTTCGTAACATCCGGAAAACCCTTCGTTGATTCGTAGCGCTCCTTCAACTCGCCCAATTCCATGTCACGCACGACGTCGTCAATCACATCTTCGCACTCGCCGCATACGGTGTGTATTTTCCCAGCGTATTCCTCGTAGCCCGTGGTAAACAGCGGACCGCCGCCGACGACCGTCCGGCCAAGTCGCTGGCACCGCGGGATGATGTCCTCATCGATCGATTGCTTATGGACGATCATCGCCCCGATCAGCACGTAATCGGCCCAGCGCAAATCGGCGTCGCGAAGCCGCGTCACGTCCATATCCACGACGCGCAGATTCCACGACTTGGGCAGCATCGCCGCGACCGTAAGCAGCCCCAGCGGGGGAAACGCGGCTTGCCGCGCCACGAACCGCACCGCGTGTTTGAGGCTCCAGAACGTCATCGGCGTTTGCGGAGAGACGAGCAGAATGTTCATACGGTTGTCCTCGGCAGCATTCCTGCGCTGCTCGGCGCGAACCCGAACCCTCCGCAGCACCCGCGCCAGCGAAGGGTGCGAATTCCCAGCAAATTACCCCCGACGGACGGAATTATCCAGGGGAGTTCCTGAAAACACCGGTTAAAAGCCTTCCGATGACGAAGATAACGAGCGGCGGAGGCGCGAGAATAACGCGCCAAATAGAAAGCTCAACATTCCTCCCGCGCATCCCGCCTCCCGCGTCCCGCATCCTAATTCTCAAATATCCGCCGCCACCTGGTCATAAAACTTGACGTAATCGTCTTTTTCCTTACTGGCGCGGAATTGCATGGCTGCTCGCGGATGCAGATTCATCTGGCCCGTGATGTTATAGGGCACGAACGGACCCCATTCGACCGTGGTCTTCAGCGGTTCAATGTGGTCTTGCAGCAGCCTGATGACGGGTCGCAGCTTGAACTTCGGGTTCCGCAAGAAGCCGAGCAACAGCTCCATGTGGCAATTGCCGGCGCCGCGCCCCAGACCGCCCATCGTCGCATCGATTCGGTTCGCGCCCAGAATGATCGCCTCGATCGTATTGGCGAACGCCAGCTGCATGTTGTTGTGAGCGTGGATCCCAATTTCTTTGCCGGTCCCCGCCAGCGCGGCAGTGTACTTGTTGTAGAGATTGTCGATCTGCTCGCGATACATGTGCCCAAAGCTATCGACGATGCACATCACCTGGGCGTGCGTCGGGCCGATCGCAGTTAGCACCGTGTCGATCTCCACCTCCGTAATATTCGATACCGCCATCAGGTTGGCGCTCGTTTCGTAGCCAAGTTCGTGGCAGTGCTCGATCATCTGCACCGCTTCGGAGACCTGGTTCGCGTAGAACGCCACGCGGATCATATCGAGCTTGCTCTCGGCCCGCGGCACGATCTGCTCGCGCCAATCGCACTTGCCGGCATCCGCCATGCAAACCAGCTTGAGGCCGGTTTTGTCGGCGTCGTGATCGGCGAACATCCGGTTCAGCCAATCTTCATCGCAAAACCGGCTCGCACCAAAGTCCTTGCGCGGATGCAGCCGCGGCGAAGCCTTGTAACCGACCTCCATGTAATCGATGCCCGCCTCGACGCACGCATCGTACACCGCGCGCACCAGCCCATCGGTGAATTGATGGTTGTTGATGAGCCCACCATCGCGGATCGTGCAGTCAAGCACTTTCAATTGTGGGCGGTAGGTAATCCAGGGAGCGGTTGCCGGTGTCATGTTCGGCCTCGACAATTCCAATTAAAATACTTCGTTATCTTAAAATCATCTCTTCGCCGTAGCAACCGTTCCGATAGGTTCCAATCGGCTTCTTGCCACAGGCCCACAGTTGGGTCATTCTGTACTACTGGCTACTCAATACTACCTCCCAATAATCGCCCATGATTTATTCATTGTCACATCGACAAACGTTGCTATTCGCTTACGGCTTTGCGACCGCGCTCGGCCTGCTTGGCGTGCGACTCGCAGCAGCTTCGCCGAACCCCCCAACGCGCGGCATCGTCGCCGAGCCGCCGGCCGGTGTCCGCTCCGTTAAAGTTTCCGGCGGTTACATGGTGCCATACACCGAAAAAATTCCAGGCACCGACGTCAGCTTCGAAATGATCCCCATCCCCGGCGGCGAGTTCCTGATGGGCAGCCCTGCCAACCAACCGCACCACAAGCCCGATGAAGGCCCGCAAGTCCGCGTCAAAGTCGAGCCCTTTTGGCTGGGTAAGTGCGAGATCACCTGGGGCGAGTATCACTCATTCATGGCCATGTACGATGCCTTCAAGAAAATGCAACGCCTCGCCAGCAATCCTGGCAAATCGAACGAAGGGCCGGGAGCAGACCGGAATTGGAAGCTCATCCAAATGCATGCCTGGAACGGCAAAATGGAAGACAAATGGAATGTCGACGCCGTCACCTCGCCCACTCCACTCTACGATTCGACATTCACCTACGGCGTAGGCGATGCGCCCAATCAACCGGCCGTTACGATCACGCCCTTCTCGGCCCGCCAATACACGAAGTGGATCAGCGGCATTACGGGCGATAACTACCGCCTGCCCACCGAAGCCGAATGGGAATACGCAGCCCGCGCCGGCACGACCACGGCCTATTCGTTCGGCGACGACCCCAAGAAACTCGGCGACTATGCCTGGTACGACGCGAACAGCGATTCGGTCACCCACCCCGTTGGCACCAAAAAGCCGAACCCCTGGGGATTGCACGACATGCACGGCAACGTTGCAGAATGGACGCTCGACCAATACCAACCCAAAGCGTACGCAAAACTGGGCGCCGGTCCGGTGAACGCGAGAGACGCCGTCCGCTGGCCCACCAAAACGTTCCCTCGCGTCCTACGCGGTGGAAGCTGGTTGTTGCCGGCCGCCGACGCCCGCAGCGCCGCCCGGCAAAAGTCGGAGGAAAAGGAATGGAAGCTTTCCGATCCGAACATCCCGCTTAGCCCCTGGTGGTACACCGAAGAGCCGGCCACCGCCGTCGGCCTGCGCATCATGCGTCCGCTCAAGCCGCTCACCGAAGAAGAAAAAAAGAAAGTCTGGGAAGCCGACGTCGATGACGTGCGGCAGGATGTGAAGGACCGCATGCGCGAGGGACGCGGCGCGCTCGGCGTCGCCGACAAGAGCCTGCCTGCAGCCGTCGAAGCCGCCGAAAAGCTAGATCAAAACCAATAACGGCATCTGCCACGCATGATCGACATCGGTACGGCATTCGCAGTTGTCGCGCCGATGACTTCATCGGAACGATCATGCATTTCTTGTACGCAGCCAAGAAAAACATTCCGCGACGGCTGATCGTCGCGTTTTCGTCCGAACCGCAACCGATCTATCAGGCTTATCCACACTACGACGCAACGAAGGCATTGTCGCTGAATTGACATATACTTGATTAGCTGGCGATAATGGTAATTTACCGGACAAATTGGCACAACCGTCCATTCTTTCGACCAAAGCGAAGTTACCGCGTACAATAAATTGAGGCACGGATCTCGGTCGCACCCGCAACGATTCTAGGAGCAGTATGAGAGAGAACGGCCTACCGCAGGTACGGATCGCCGTTGCCGAGGACGAGCCGGACGTTCGCAAGACATTCGTCCGCCTGCTCGAATGCTTGGGCCATAAAGTTGTTTGTTCGGCTGCCAACGGCGAGGAATTGATCGACCAGTGCTCGCGTGAGGAAGTGGATATCGCATTTGTCGATCTCGACATGCCCGTTGTCGATGGCCTGGCTGCCGCCGAAGTCGTTTCTGCCCGTGGGATTCCCGTAATCCTCGTCTCTGGCCACCCAGACGCCGGGCAAGTAGTCGTCGAAGAGGAGCCGGTCGTAGCCCGCATCGTCAAACCGGCCACAGTTGAAACCCTACAACGCGCTATCCAACAAGCACTCGCAACGAAAACGTAGCCAGGCCGCTTGCGGTTTAGCTCTCCGCCCCCAGCACCGCATCCGCCAGCACCTCGGCAATATCGCGCACGCGCACGTCCGGCTTTTTCGCCGCCAGTCCATCGCCCAGCATGATCAGGCAAAACGGGCACGAAACCGCCACACTCTTCGCGCCCGATTCAATTATCTCTCGCACGCGTCCCTGACCGACGCGCTGTTCAACCGCATCATCGAACCACATCCGCCCACCGCCGGCCCCGCAGCACGATGTCGAGCGGCGGTTTCGCGGCAACTCGATTTGTTGCGCCGCCACCCCGTTCGAACTTGCCGCCAAAACCTCGCGCGGCGCCTCGGTCACGCCGCCCACTCGAGCCAGGTAACAAGGGTCGTGATACACCGTCTTAGCACCCTCTCCCTCCGGGAGAGGGCAGGGTGAGGGTGCCTTGTTCCCAGGCGACTTTTCCCCACTCTGATCGACTTCGCCCGGCCGTGCTGGTTTGATTCGCCCCTCCTCAAGCAGCTCAGCCAGTAGCTCGCTGTGATGCATGACGTCGTAATTGCCGCCAGCCTGCGGATAATCGTTGCGCAAACTGTTCACGCAGTGCGGGCAATGGGCCACGATCCGCCGAACGCCTCGCCGCTCTAGCGTTTCCACATTCTGCCCGGCCAATTGCTGGAACAACAGCTCGTCACCCATCCGCCGCGCCGACTCGCCATTGCAGCGCTCTTCGCTGCCCAGAACGGCAAAGTTGACCTTTGCGGCCTGCAGCAATCGCACGAAACTACGGGCCACCTTCTGGATCCGCACATCGTACGCCGCCGCGCAGCCGACCCAGTACAGCACTTCGAAATCTTTCCGCTCGCTGGCCAGCGGAACATCCAATCCCTTGGCCCAGGCCAAACGCTCGCTCGGCGCCATCCCCCACGGATTGCCGGATCGCTCGGTCTTTTGCAGCGCCTGGGCCGGCGAGCCCCTCAGTGAACCCTCGCCGATGAGGTGACGCCGCATGTCCGTGATCATTCGCATCGGGCTGATTCCCAGCGGGCAGACGTCGGCACAGGCCGTGCACGTCGTACACGACCAGAGCGTCTCCGCCGCGACCACGGCTGGCGTCGCGGTGCCCGGCTCACCGTGTACATTGCGGTCCATCGCCCCCACATCCATCATCGCAACCAAATCCTGCACCACATTGCGCGGCGATAGCGGCTTGCCGGCCTCGAACGCCGGGCAACTGTCCTCGCACCTCCCGCACGAAACGCAGGCATCCAATTCGACAAGCTGGCGATACGAAAAGTCGGCCAGCGTCGCGGCCCCGATCCGCCCCGTTGCCTCCACTTCTTCAATCGACACGGGCTCCATCGCGCCCAGCGAGTGGTCGCGAATCGCCAAATTCAATGCCCCGGCGATCGAATGCATCATCCGCGTGTAAGGCATGAGAGCGATGAAGCTCAACGCCAACGCGGCATGCGTCCACCACAACGCAAAATGAATTCGGGACACAGACTCCTGGTCTATTCCGGCCGTTCCGAACGCGACTGCGCACATGTAACCGATCGGCGACAAACCGGGGCTTGGCGTTTGCTCGCGAATGATTCGCAGCCCTTCGACCACATAACCGCTGACGCCGATCAAGATGAGCAGCACCAGCGTGGCGACGTCCGTGCGGCTGCGTGCGAAACTTCCTACTCCCCGCAATCGCCGCACAAGAAACATCACGCATCCCGCCAAGAGGGCGACGCCAAACGTATCCATCACCAATTCGTAGACGCCGAAATACACGCCCTTGTGAAACACGGGGTCTCCCGGCGGCCGGCCCAGAATATCTGCCAAAACATGCTCGATGCAGATCAAAATCGTGCCGATCGTGAGCACAAAGAAGCCGCTGAACAGCAGCACGTGCGCAATGCTCGCGGCGCCACGCCCCCAAACTCGCGATTGGAACACTACGTCGCGAAACAGTCGCCCGATCGCCATCGGCAGGTTGACGCCGGCCCCGCCGCGTCGGCCTTGCTTCCAAAGTTGCATCCGCCTGCCAACTTTGAACAGCCACGATCCAATCGCAAAGAGCGCAACCGCGTAGAACAACAGCTGCGCCGAACGCGGCACGTTGCCGAAGATTTCGCGCGTCAGAGGTCGCGGCCCTTCGGCCAATAAATCGTAAAAAAAATAGCCGTTCGGCATGAACTCGCACCTATGAGAAATGATCGCCCGGGCGGGCAATTGGCAAGGAGCCGATCCCTGGCGTTCGTTCCTGCCAGGCACTGCGTTGCCAGTTGTCGGCCGTAGCCTCCGCCACGGCGATTGGTGGCAGTTCGAATACGAAATAATTGGCCAGCGCGGCCAGGTACGGCTCGTACATGTTCCGCAATTCTTGGAGCCGCGCCGTCGCTTGCGGCGAAGAGTCGATCGCCAATCCCGACGTCGGCCAAAGCCGACACCAACGCGCGGTAACATCCGTCGGGCAACCGGTTCTGCGGCGGATCGCGCGGCGGCGTCTTGAAAATCAACGCCAAATCCACCGAGGCGTGTCGGGCCATCGCAAACGTTATTTGCACCTGGTGCCCGTTGATGTCATGAATGCTCGCCAATAGCAGCGCGCACGTGTCGAGCACGGTCGCCAGCCCGGCCAGCCACGATTGGTTGTCGTGTTGCGACCGATAAAATGACAACACGGGAAACGAAAGATGGCTCTCCAACAGGTCGGCCGCCCAGCTTTCCCATTCCCGGAGCAGGTGATCGATATTCCCCAGCGCCGGCCCGCGCCATCCGCCCCACCAGCTCGCCGGCCGTCGGCGGCGAACCGGCCCGCGCATCCAGCAAACCGATCGTCTGCTCTCGGCGCGAAAACGCCTGATACAACACCGGCAGATAGCCAATTATCACCGCCATGAAGCCGAACCCCATGCCCGCTTCAATCACGCTCAAAAACCGGCCGAATGGCGCGGTCGGCGCCAAGTCGCCATAGCCGAGTGTGAAAAAAGTCTCGCCGCTCAGGTACACGCAGGCAGCAAAAGTCGGCTGTACCGCCGCGCTGCCCATCGGCGCCCCCAGCGACCAATGAAACAAACCAAACGACATGATCAGCAGCGACACCCAGAAAACGAACAGCCACAAGAGCGACAGCGGCCCGAACAAGCTTAAAAAGTGGTAGCGCAATCCCCGCCGCCCGATCAGGCGTGCGAGCCGGATCCACACAAACCAAATTGTGCGGTAGTAATACCGGGCCAGCCTGAACTTCCGCGTCGCCCGCCGCGGAAGCACCATCGCTTCGAATGCATCCAGCAGCACAACGAATATAATCGCGATGCCAATAACCGTGGCCAGCACGCTCATAGCTGATTCCAAGGACCTGTTCCCACCGCGAGCCGAGTCGTCCTCGATCCCGCCCCAACGCTCTGCCCCACTGCACCCGACTATAGCAAAGTGCGGCGATTATAGATTATTATCCAAAGAAGCTCTTTACGTCTTCAGGACAATTTCCATGAATCGCTTGGCCCTTGCTGTTCTCATCGCCGCGAGCGTTTTTCCCGGTTGCAATCGCGGCAAGCCGAGTAGGCCCGGGTATGCCATTATTACGAATTGTGTCGCCGATTTTTGGGAGCATGCCCGCGCGGGGGCAAATGCGGCCGGCAAGGAATTCAA
Source organism: Pirellulales bacterium (assembly GCA_963733825.1). GTDB lineage: Bacteria > Planctomycetota > Planctomycetia > Pirellulales > Lacipirellulaceae > JABDGM01. Next base: position 480,211 of record CAVTEK010000017.1, on the reverse strand, counting down.
CGTCGATGTCACGTTCACCATGCCGAACGGCGTCACCGATCAGACCCGCAAGGTCGAAGACTTACTGACCCGCGGAATCGATGGGATCGCAATCAGTCCGATCGATCCGGCAAACGAGGTGGATGTTATCAATAAGGCCGCAGCCCAAACAAATCTGATCACGCACGATTCCGATGCGCCGCAAACCAACCGGCTCATGTATATCGGCATGGATAATTATCAGGCCGGCCTGATGTGCGGCAAAACGCTCCGCGACGCGATGCCGGAGGGCGGCAAAATCGTGATCTTCATCGGCCGACTCGATCAAGACAACGCCAAACGCCGCTGGCAGGGTGTCGTCGACGGCTTCTTCGCTGTCGAACCCGATCCAAAACATCAAGATCCGTTCGGCCAGGTGCTGGTTAGCGACGACAAGAAGTTCACGATTCTCGGCACAATGACCGATCAAGTCGATTTTGCCAAAGCAAAAGCAAATGTCGAAGACGCACTTGCCCGCTATCCAGATATCGGCGGCATGATCGGGCTGTTCGAATACAATCCGCCCGTGATTATTGAAGCATTGGAACGCCTCGGAAAAATTGGCAAAGTAAAGATCATGGGCTTCGATGAGAATACGCGCACGCTGGAAGGAATTAAGAACGGCACCGTCGTCGCCACCGTCGTCCAGAACCCCTATCAATACGGGTACCAATCCGTAAAAGTGCTCAACGCGCTGCACAAAGGCGACCGATCGGTCATCCCCGACGGCAAATTCATCGACATTCCGGCCCGCGTGATCAACAAGTCCAACGTCGACGCATTTTCAAAGGAAATCAACGACCGCCTCGGCAAGAAATAGGTGTAAGAACACCCCGCGCAAAGAAAACAAAAGACATCAATATATTTGGAACAGGAGATAACAGAGAGAACAGAGCGTCGGCGGTACTCCGTGCCCTCTGTTTTCTCCTGTTCAAGGAATTGGTTGCAATTGGCGAATCTGAATTCCTTCCTTTGCGCCTAAGCGCCTTTGCGTGAGTTTTTGTGGTCGGTTTACAGTTTAAGTCACCTCCTCACCCACTCACGTTTTCCGTCGACTCGTCCATGCCGCTCGCCGCCACGCCGCCGCTGCTGGAAGTCCGCCATGTCAGTAAGCAATTCACCGGCGTCCGCGCCCTCGACGACGTCTCGCTGACCCTCGGCCGAGGCGAAGTGCTCGCCGTCGTCGGCGAAAACGGCGCCGGCAAGAGCACCCTGATGCGGATCGTTGCCGGCGTCGATTCTCCCACCGCCGGTGAAATTCTCATCGACGGCCAGCCGGTCCATTTCACCAACATCGCCCAAGCCCTTCGCCTCGGCATCTCGCTCATCCATCAAGAGCTCAACCTGGCCGACAACCTTTCCGTGGGCGCCAACCTGTTTCTTGGCCGCGAACCCCAACGTTTCGGTTTGATCGACCGGGCCGCCATCGACCGCGACTCGCGCAAATATCTCGACGTCGTTGGCCTCGACCTCGATCCGCAGACGATCGTCGACACACTTTCGATCGGTAAACAGCAGCTCGTCGAAATCGCCAAGGCTCTCAGCACGAATGCCCGCATCCTCATCATGGATGAACCCACCTCTTCGTTATCCGAGCACGAAACAACCCGTCTGTTTGAAGTGATCCGCGACCTCCGCGCGCGGCGTGAGCATTCTTTACATCTCCCACCGCCTGCGCGAAGTCGAAGAACTGGCCGACCGCGTGGTTGTGCTACGCGATGGAAAATGCACGGGCCAACTGACGCGACCGGAAAACAGCCGCCAGAACATGATTCGCCTGATGATTGGCCGCGAGCTGTCGCGATTCTACCAGCGCACACCGCACGCACCCGGCGGCGATTTGCTGTCGGTCACGAATCTCCGCACACCCGCCCATCCGCAGCATTCGATTAGCTTCTCGCTCCGCGCCGGCGAAGTCGTTGGCCTGGCCGGCCTGGTCGGCGCTGGCCGCACCGAGCTGCTGGGAGCGCTGTTCGGCGTCACGCCCGCGCTGGCCGGTTCCATGACGTTCGGCCCGCTTCGCCGCCCACCGCGCACCAGCCGCGAGGCCATCGCCGCCGGCATCATGCTGGCGCCCGAGGACCGCCGTCACACGGGCCTCATCCTGCCGATGAGCGTAAAAACCAATCTGTCGCTCGCTAGTCTCCGCCGCGACCAAGGGCGCGGCCTCTTGCGCGGGCTGCTCAATCGCTCGGCCGAAAACCGCGTCGCCGCCGCCATGATCGAGCTCATGCGCATCAAAACCGCCAGCGATCGCCAGAGCGTGCGCTACCTCTCGGGCGGAAACCAGCAGAAAGTCGTGCTCGGCAAGTGGCTCTGCCTCGAACCCCGGCTCCTGCTCCTCGATGAACCCACCCGCGGAATCGACGTCGGTGCCAAGGAAGAAATCTACAAACTAATCGACGGGCTGGCCCGCCAGGGCGTTGCAATCCTGTTCGCTTCAAGTGAAATGGAAGAAATACTCGGCCTGGCCGACCGCACGCTCGTGATGCACGACGGCCGGCTCGCCGGCGAGCTGGTCCGCGCGGAAATGAACGAAGAGGCCATCATGCGACTCGCGACGGGCGACGCCGAGAGCTCGCCGGAAAGGATCGGGGCCTGATGAGCGAACCGAGTCCGCCAACTTCCGCCCAGCGCGTTCGACCCTTGCGCATTTCCGGACAGGCGCGAAGATCTGGGGCATTTTCGGACTGCTGGTCGCCATTTGCCTGTACACGGCCCTTTCCAGCGATCAGTTCCTCCGCGTCGGCAACCTTCAGAATCTTGTCCACCGTACGGCGCTGTTCGGCATCCTCAGCATCGGCGCCGCCTTTGTCATCATCACCGGCGGCATCGATTTATCGATCGGCTCGGTCGTCTGCCTCGTCGGTGTCCTGTTACCGTATTTACTCACACAGCACGCTTGGCCCGTCGTCGGCGCCGTCCTGGCCGTTATGGCAGTCGCCGTTGCGATCGGAGTCGTTCACGGCTTGCTGATCACGCGCTTGCGGCTCCAGCCGTTCGTGGTCACGTTATGCGGCCTGCTGCTTTACCGCGGCGTGGCCCGTGGCCTGACGGGCGACTTGTCGCAGGGATTTGGCATCCATTTCAAAAGTCTGCGAGCCATCGCGACCAGCCACTTGCCAATTCTTGGCTCCAGCGACGACGTCTTTCATCTGCCCTCCACGACGCTCATCTTGATTATCATCGCCGTCATCGCCGCGATATTCCTTAACAAGACGATTTACGGCCGCTATCTGCTCGCGCTCGGCAACAATCCCGAGGCCGCCCGCTACAGCGGCATCAATGTGGACCGCATGACCCTGCTGGCCTACGTGATTTGTTCCACCCTAGCCGGTCTGGGCGGCATCCTCTTCGTCCTCGATATCAACTCCGCCCAGCCGAGCGACTTCGGCAACTTCTATGAGCTCTACGCCATCGCCGCCGCCGTTCTCGGCGGATGTTCGCTCCGCGGCGGCGAAGGCAGCATTGCCGGTGTGGTGATCGGCTCGGCCGTGATGGTCGCCCTCAGCAACGCCATCAATTTGGTTCACCCCAATTACCAGAACATCGAGTTCGCGATCATCGGCGGCGTAATCCTCATCGGCGTGGTTATTGACGAACTGGCCCGCCGCTTTGTCGCCTCCCGCCGCGAATCAACTCGCAAAAAATAACTTCCGGCTCCCTCCCCCGTCGCGGGGAGGGTTGGGGAGGGGGGAGGATCGCGTTAATAATTTACATTCATATACATCCATCGAGGAACAATCTCATGTTCACTCCGCGCCATTTGCTAAGCATCATCGTTCTAATCACTTGCTTGTGCCGCATGCCATTCGCCGCCGAAACCGGTTACGATCCACTTGCCATTCGCAATGAACACATGCCCGAACCAATCGACCTCGTCGTCAAACAAAGCGGCTCCAACCGCGAGATTCCCCTGCACGTCTACCTGCCCGCCTCCAATTCACCGGCGCCAGTGGTGCTTTTCAGCCACGGCCTGGGCGGCACCAACAAGGGCTCCGTCTTTCTCGGCCAACATTGGGCGGCCCGCGGTTACGTCGCCGTCTTTCTCCAGCACCCGGGCAGTGACGACTCGGTCTGGAAGAATAAAAGAATTCCCGAGCGACTCGCCGCCATGCGGCAGGCCGCCAACCTCGAAAACTTCATGCTCCGCGTGAAAGACGTCCCCGCCGTGATCGACCAGCTCGAACATTGGAACAAAACAGAAGACAGTCCTTTGCACGGCCGACTCGATTTGGACAAGATCGGCATGTCCGGCCATTCCTTCGGCGCCGTCACCACGCAAGCCGTCAGCGGCCAGAACTTTCCCGTCACCGGCACAAGTGTTACCGACAATCGCATCAAGGCCGCGATCGCCTTCAGCCCCAGCTCGCCCCGCCAAGGCGCCGACCCCAAGCACGCATTCGGCGAGGTAAAAATTCCCTGGATGGTGATGACGGGCACCAAGGACGTCGCCCCCATCGGCGACCAGGACGTAAAATCGCGGCTCGCCGTTTTTTCCGCGCTCCCACCCGGCGGCAAATATGAGCTGGTCCTCAACAATGCCGAACACTCGGCCTTCACCGACCGGGCCCTACCCGGCGACAAGGAGAAGCGCAACCCCAATCATCACCGCGTCATCCTCGCCCTCAGCACCGCTTTCTGGGACGCCTACTTGCGCAACGATCCCCAAGCCAAAGCCTGGCTGGGCGGCGACGGCCCCCAAAAACTACTCGAACCTGGCGATAAATTCGAAAAGAAGTAAAAAACACTTCCTCTGCGGAAGAGGGCAGGGTGAGGGTGACTTGATTCGTTTGCACTCGTCGGCACTGGTAAGGTAAGTGGTGGGATTCAAAGTTCTTCAACGCTAGTTTCCGCCCCCAGGCCATCGAGTAGGCTGCGCATGCTATGGGCTTCATAGCGGTCCTTCGCCTTCGCTAGCGATATCTCTTGGCAAGTCTGGTCGCGTATTTGCTTGGCCAATTGCGTGATCTCACGCTTCTTAAGATTTGTGTACATTTCCAGCCGCCTCTCAATGGCGTCTAGCTCATACGATCCATAGGCTTGCTCAGGATGCCACGCGTGAATCTTTATGACGATCATGGTTCAGCCGCTCGCTCGATTAGTTCTTTGACCGTGTATACGTGGTCCGTTAGCTTACTCGCTTTCGCTGGCGTTGCGCACTTGTATGCTTTGTGCTTACGGCAGAGATCGTACCACGCTACGAACAGCGCCTGCATAGCCGTACGATGGTTGCGGCTCTTGGAATGGCCGTTGGTCAGGCGAGCGAATCCCACTGCTTAGATTACCAGTGCCTTAATTTGCGCAGTTAAAGCCTTCAACTTCGCAAGCGCCGTCCGCGCCACCTCTAGCGGATCCTGCTGCCAGTAGTTCGGGTTGAACAATTCGATCGACAAATACCCCTCGAACCTGATCTGCTGCAGCGTACGCAGCACGTCGCCCAGCGGCGCGATGCCGTCGCCCGGATACACCCGGTCACTATCCTTGATCGCCGCCCGCGGCGGCGTCGCCGGATAGTCGTTCATATGGAAGATATGAACCGACGTGCCACTCAGCAGCTTGAGTCCTTCGAACGGCGAACCTCCTTTGTACAGGTGGTACACATCCGGCAACACGCACGCCTGCGGATGGCCCGATTCAATTGCCACCATCACCGCCTCGCCCAGCCGCGTGAGCGTCTTCGAGAATCCCCACACCTCCACCTGCGGCACGACGCCGAAATGATCGCCGAGCGCCAATAGCGCGTGGTACCGCTCGGCAACCACCAGGTAATCGGTCGTGACCACTTCCGTCGCCCCGGCCGCCGGTGCCGCCAGCCGCTTGCCGCCGATCTGTTGCACGAGGTCCATATCCCGCCGCGCCTGCTCGAGTCCCTTTGCCCGGGCGCATCATCGTCCACGATCCATTCCGCGAAGCCGATGGCGCTCTCCACCGTGAGCCCGCTGTCGTGAATATGCTTCTTCAAATCGGGCAGCGACCCGCCTTGCTTCACATGCGTTTCGATTTCCGAAACCCAGGGCTCGATCGCCTGATAACCGGCCTGGGCCGCAATGTCGATCTCCTCCACGATCGACAGCTTCTGCCCACGAATCGTGCTCGTATTGAAACAATAGTGAAATGCAGACATGGACTAGTTTTTCACCAGGGGGAAACAGAGTAAGCAGAGCGAACTGCTAACGATCGGTGCGCGATAGATACCCAGGAAATATTTTGAGAACACTAATCTGCGCTAATCTTCGCTAATGCAAAGCAGATAAACACAGTTCCACCGACGACTTTCCAAATTAGCGAAGATTAGCGTTTATTATTGATCCCTGCGCAGCTAATGAACACGGTCTGGCTGAAAGCTGACGGCTGATAGCTGATAGCCGAACTTGAACGAGGCTCATTAGCTGCGCAGTTCTCAATAGTGTTCCTCTTTTCTTCCTCCGTGCCCTCCGTGGTGAATTCCGTATGGTTCGGTTTCGAAGGACCCGCTCGGCTCGCGGGACCTACTTTCTCGGTCGGTAATTCGCTTTCACCTCGCGCACAAACCGCCGCAACTCCTCCAGCGGATTGGCCCCGCTGATTACCGGATGCCCGATCGTCACGTTATCCGCGCCCTTCTGCACGGCCCGCACCGCGTCCTCAACACCAAAGCAGCCCACGCCGACCGGGATCGAGACCGCAGATAAAACCTCATCGAGCCATTGCGTTGCGTCCTTTTTCGGATTGGCCACCCACTCGTCGGTGCCGTAGTGCAAATACACCATGTGCACGCCCCACTCGGCACACTGCCGCGCCCGGGCCGCCTGCTGCTTGACCCCAATCGTATCGGCTACGACCCAAACGCCCGTCTCCTTCGACGCCGCAACCGCCGCCTTCACCGTCTCATCGGGCGCGTTGGCACACACCGACATAATATGCCCGCCGTGCGCCTTCGTGCGAAGCACGTTCTTGCCGCCGGAATCCATCGTCTTGTAATCGGCCAGCACCGGGTAGTTCGGAAATGCCCGCACCATCTCGCTGATCGGCCGCAGACCCTGGCAAACAATCAGCGGCGTACCGATTTCCAGCCAATCCACCCCCGCCTCGACGCCGATCCGCGCCATCGCGAGCGCTTCTTCGATCGTGGCAAAATCCAACGCAAGCTGTATGACGGGCGGTTTGATTTGCATCGACGTAGCTTCGCCTATAAAAGGATAGGTAGGAGGCGTCTCCGACGCCGATTTAGCATTGTTTCACAACATATTGTGTAATCGCACGAGGTATCGGAATTCGGAGACCTCTGTTTGATTGCAGAATGAGCAACGCAAGGTATTAGAAGCAGTTTCAAAACCGGTGTCATTCTGAGCGCAGCGAAGAATCTAGCCCGAAGTAGCATCGATCCCTCGGTCGCCGAGTCTCCGTCGGGATGTCAATGTGGTTTTGAAACTGCTTCTAGTTCTACAGCAAGGTTTTCATGCGGGCGCCACAACGCATTGCGGTTGTCAAGGGTCGCTAGCTCGCAAATTGTAGTGCGAGCAGCAGCGAAGTCTTGCTGTAGAACTAGACATGGAAACCAGTATAGCGTTATCTCAGCCGCGACGTATCGACCATCGACTCGGGCCGTCGGCGTTCGTTAGACGCGATTGTGGGAGCCCAGTTTGCGGCGACGCGTTCGGCCGTCGAACGGGCCCCGATACTTTCGGAAATCGAACAACGCAACGTGCAGGGAAATGTCGAGAAACAGCTTCAACACCACGCCTGGGACGGGACGCTAGCGCGTGCCGGCTGATTCGGATCAGCCGCGGGGCGCTAGCCCCCGGTTTTGAAACGTGTCTGGCGTTGCCCATTGCAATCCGTCCCTGAAGCCGAAGCGAAGCCGCCGTCGGTGCTCTGCTAGCCGGCCCATCGTGGCAGGCCTGCTCATGCGCGGTAGAATGGGCGGCATGGTAATACGGGACCTTCGAAGATGAATCGCGCCAAAATAAAAACGCGCGCCCTTCGCGGCCAACCGGCCTCCGATCCCGTTGCGAATGGGACCACCCGAACAACTCGATTCACTGCCATGCAACAATTCTGTTTGGTCTTTTGTGTATCCTTGATAATTGCCACAAACTTTTTACCGTCCTGTCGGGGTGATGTACCTGGTTTACCCGAGGACGCGATTCGCCAATCGGCTCAACAATTTGTGAATGTCTACGACAAAGGCGACGCGAAAGGCGTTGCTGCACTGTGGACTCCGGATGGTGATTACACGATTGGCCACCAATCGTTCAAAGGCCGCACGGCCATCGCCAACCTGTACGAAGCCTTTTTCCATGCTCATCCAGGCTCGACGATGAAAGTCAATGTCGAGTCAGTTCGCCTGTTGGCTCCAACGGTGGCCATTGAGCAAGGAGTCGCCTCGACCAACGATGGCCATGCTCGCACCGAGAGCGCGTATACCGCAGTGCACGTTCGGCAGCACGGCAAATGGTTGATGGCCAGCGTGAGAGAGTCGGAGAACACATCCGAAAAGAGTGCGGCCGAGCTCACCGATCTCGCCTGGCTCATCGGTTCCTGGACGGGCGAGGGCGATGCTGCAAAATCTCAAGTCGAATATTCCTGGATGGCAAACAAACACTTTATCAAAGGTGAATTTACCTCCACCGTCAAAGACGGTACCGTTCCGGGCGGCACACAAATTATCGGAATCGACCCGCAATCGGGTCGTATCGTCTCTTGGTTCTTCAACAACGACGGTGGCCAGGGGTTGGGCGATTGCGTCCAGCAAGGTTCGAGCTGGATTCTTAGGACCAAAGGTGTATCACCAAACGGCGTGCGGACTTCGGCCACCAATGTCTTGTACCACCCCGATAGCGATGTCTTTTCCTGGAAGAGCGTAAATCGGTCGATCGACAAAACGCGACTACCCGACATGAAGGAGGTTGTGATGGAACGCATCTCTGGCAAGCAGGTCGGAACTAAGAGCGACTAACAAAATGGCCGGGGACTGGCTCATTTTGCGGAGTCTTCGGAGCAAAATGTGCCTGTCCCCTTCTCGGAAGTCCATTTTGTTAGGCGCACTAAATAATTTCGGGCACCGCATCCGCAGGCAACAGGTAACCCATGAAACGCAATTATCTTTTTTCAATACTGATTCTTGCCATGACCGCTGCGAGCTTGTTGGCCCGCGGTTTTGGCGGCGGATTGCACGGCCGCGGTGATGCCGCCGCAATGGATGTCGCTAATGCAAATCTCGGCGGCGGTCATATTCTTCGCTCACGGGGATTCTGGGACAGTGTTCTTTCCAGCTCGAACGACGATTACGACGATTGGTGGGACGTCGATTTGAACCCGCCTGGTTTGGTGAATTACGGCAGCCCCGGACTCGGCGGCCCGACGGGCAAGAGCAGTGCACAAGCAGTCAATCGAGAAATGAGCATGGCGCCGCCACAAGCGAATGTGACTCCGCCCAGCCAGGTGTTTGCCAGCGAAGCATCGAGCCTGGGAATCCACGTCGGCGGCTTTAGCGCTGGCGAGTTCGGTCCCATGCGCACCGGCGGCGGATTTCCGACCGATCTGGGAATGCATCAGACCGGAACCATGGCTCGGGGCGGAAACTCGGCGGCCGACTTGCGCGTGCAAGGCAACCTCGTCCGCAGGAATTTCAAAAACTACGACGCTTTCGGCCCGGATTGGTACCGCGCTCATCCGGGGTCATGGTCCCTTCGCTCTCGATCAAGCGTTTGGCAAGCCGCGACTTGGGACGAACTCAATAGCTGGTTTGGCAACGAGTGGGATGCCTTTCCGTACGACTATGGCACCGATCTGACGTACGAGAAGAACATCGTCTATCAAGACGGGCGCGCCATTGCGAACGCGAACCTGTACAACGATCGGGCTGTCGAACTAGCCCGAATTGGCGAACGAGCGCTGAATCCGAGCGATTCCACTGGTTGGCGTTCGCTGGGAGTATTCGAGGCCATCCCGCCAGGTCAGAAATCGAGCAACATGCTTTTCCAACTGGCTCTGAATAAAGACGGGATCATCCGCGGCAACTATTACGACACACGCGATCGAAACGTGCAACTCATCGAAGGCTCGATCGACAAAAACGTAGCTCGCTCGGTCTGGGTCGTGGCCGACAAGAAAGACATTCTCTTCGACACCAGTCTTTACAATCTCACCCGGCGCGAGGCGGCAATTCTTGTGCACCTCGGGAAGGACAAAATCGAACGCTGGGTCCTCGTGCGATTACAACAATAGCGCGATTCCGAGCGCATGGCCTTTTTTGAGGAATGCGATCGACTAGCAAACGCGCGTCTCAGCGTCAGCTGTCGCACGTGCGACTCGGCGGTCGGCATATTGAGCCATTGAAATAATGCTCAGTCGCTTATTGATGTCTGCGCAGCAATTGCCCTGTAGGAGGCCTCTCCGAGGCCGATCGTACGGTGCGATTTCTTGGTTCCATCGGCGTCAGCGACTCTTGGTTTGGCTCGGCGAGACGAGACTCGGTGTTTTCCTCGCGACGAGCTGAAATCGATGTATGGAAGCGGGCATCGGCCAAACAAAACTTCCGCCGCGCATGCGACCAGCAGGCAACTTCACTGACGCCCGACGCAACGTCGAGGAACATCGCGTCGTAGCCCGTTTACGCATCGGCGTGCAAGTAGCCTGAATATCCTGCCAGAAAACGTGTCGGTCCGGCGCGACTGCGACTGGCCGTGAAGCCGTACACGGAATAAGGATGCTCGTTGTCTCCGAGGTACGTCCAGAAGTAGCCCTTAAAACTTCCCTGCTCGCCTCCCAGCACGGTGACATGCGTGTCGTCGGTCCAAATTACCGAGGATTGAAGAACCCGCTGGCGTTGGAGCTCGTACAACGGACGGAAGAGATACGCCACGGCCTTTATCCAGTCGCACAGGGTGCTTCGCGACAGGTAGACCCCGTACCGCGCGAGAATGTCTTCCAGTCGATACAGCGGCAGATGATCGCCGAGTTTACCGACAAACACCTCCGTAATGAGACCCGGCCCGGCGATGCCGCCTGGAATTGGTCGTGGCGGCAGCGGCGCTGCCGAGACGCCATCCTGGCAACGAGGTCAAGCGTACTTGGGACGGACGTGAATGTGGGCTTCCAGCTTGGCCGGCTGGTACTCTAGTTCCCGCGTGACGTCCTCACCGATGCACTTCATCGGCCGCCCACAGCACGAGCACGTCTTGTCTCCCTTGTCGAGATCGTGGTGGTGGCGAATCTAAGGCAGCTTATCCCGGTCGATCGGGCGCTTCTGGCGGTGGTGATGGGCTTTCACTTCGTTGCCGGCTTCCGGGTCTGGCGTGGTGGGCACTAGCGACTCGCCGGAGAGCGGCGAGTCCAACTCAAATAAGTGTCCTTGTCCTGCACCGGCGGCGATACGCTCTCGTCGTCGGCCAAATGTCCAGCGTCGGTACCAAGCCAGTTCGTCGAGTGTGGCGGCGCGCTGGTTGCAACTCTTGATACGAGGCGGCCGTCTCGTCAAGCACGCGACTAAGTTCCGCCGCCTGCTGCTTCGCCTCCGCAACCTGCTGCTCCAACTCGACGGACTGCTGGAAGTCAGCCAGCAACAGGCGTTGGCAGGCGGCCAGGTCGTTCGGTAGAAAGTTGGCGTCATCCATAACGCCCACGGTTGTAACGACTTCTGCAAACAGCGCAAGTCCACTTTGGAAATACTTTTTTAACCCACCCGACGATACCGCTTTCACCGGCGGCCCCTTGATCTGCCGCGATTAGCGAACGCGAAAATACAAGCGAATCCCCAGAAGAGCATCGGTCCGGCGGTCGGTTCCGGCACGATGCTCAGCATTGCGTCGAATGCTCCACTGCCATGCGCATTGTCGTATGCATCCTTAAACAGCACGAAATCGGCGTGATCGTTGCGAAAATCGCCGTTCAGGTCGCCCCTGGCGTATGCCTGGGCGTGCGTGAGGCCGGTCAAATCGGCAAGCTGGTTGGCACGGAACTGAGTCCAATCGTCAACATTCAAACTGCAGCTTCCGTTGATATCGCCGAAAATAGAACAGCTGGGAACATTGAACTGCACGACTACCGACCGATGATCGGACGGATACGGCTGAATGCCGATATCGGTATCCGGATCGCTCGCGTTGTAGCCAAGCGTGAGCGCGCTTTGCGGCGAGACACTGGCACCGGCGTAATAAACGAAATCAATACGATCGAGGACCTCGTTCGCAGCCACGTTGGGGGCTGGCGAACCTGGCGTCCAGGTGTTGCCGCGATCGTTGATCACATCTGGGCGCAGTTGACGAAACGAGTCGGTGAGGCCCGAGTTGACGACGGCATGCGACGCCGGCCAATCGACCTTTTTGCCAAAGTGCAAGCCGGCATTGGCCGCCGCCTGCGTCCAATCGAGATGGGAGGGCTCGTTAAAATCGCCGGTCAGAAACACCGGCATGCCCGTTGACATGGCGGGCACCATATCGTTGATGAGTGAGGTGACCTCGGGGCCTCGCGTCGCTTGGGCCTGCGCGATCGCCTGTGCCTCGGTCGTAATCAATCCGTCGCGAATATCGTAAGGCTGATAGGGGAAGGGCGTCAGGTGCACGTCGAACAGGAATGCATCCTGCGTCGGCGAAAGTTGCAGTCGAACGCCCTCGCCCAGCACCTGCGTAATCGGATAGCGGCTGATGATCGCGGTATCGGAATCAAAACTGTGGTAATAGAAACCGAGCGAATCGGCGATCGCTTGGCCACTGCCGCGGATTTCCTGGATGCCGATGACGTCGGCTTGCGCGGTCTGAATCACCCCAACTGTCCGCGAGAGAGGTCCGAAACCGGCCCCCCCGATATAGATGTTGTACGTCATCACCTTGAGCGAATTGACGGTCTGAGCCGGCGCGCTCGACGTAGCCACAACGCCGCACGCCAAGAGCGCCAATAGGGCGCAAACGGACCCCCGCGTACGTGAATCTCGCTGCGTCAAGCATCGAATTACTGGTAGCGAACTTTTCAGCATCGTATTGCGGTTACGGCATGATCGCGCGTCTGTGGTCCATTCTCATGTATACCCGAAAGCCTCGACAAACGGCTGCAAATTCTCCAAGTACGGCTCGAGGTGCTTCGAGTAATTCCGCCATCGCCCGACGGAACTCGAATAGATCGGTTTGGTGACCGCTTCATACGTCGGCGAATGTACGTGCTTCGTCTGTGCGCGGCGATGATACTCCAACACGCAATCGTCCCACGGCAACCCCAAAAAGGCGAGTACTCGCCGCGCTTCGCGTTCAAGGTTGGCAACCATATCCTCATAACGAACTTCAATCCAAGCGTTTCGAATCATGCCGCGAAGTTTCATCCAGGCCTGCATCATCCTGACGTACTTCTTCACGGTTCCTTCCAGCGTCAGGTAGTGTACACTTACAGGGTTGAGCGGCAATTGTTGTGTGAAACAACTGATCACGACATCTCGCGGATCGCGCAATGCAAATAGCACCTTCATTTCGGGGAATACCCGAGCCACCAACGGCAACAACAGCGTGAGCTCGGGATTCTTGTCGATTAGAATCCGTCCGTCGATGGATTCCCGCAAAGCGCCTTCCATGCTGGTCCAATAAGTCCGCCTGGCCTCGTTCAAATCTTCCAGCGGCGTCCGATCCAGAACCTGAGGAATCGCATCCTCCGATTGCATTTTTTGACCGAGCGGCGCATAGACCATGTCCGACATCGTCTGCAGCTCGTCCGCGCTGATGGCGCCCGGGTGGCTGTCGAGCACCTGTTCGAGCAAAGTGGTTCCGCTCCGAGGATGACTTGTGAGCAGCGCCAACCCGCCCGGGAGAGGAGACAGTTCACGCGCCGTTGCCGACCACCGCGCGCAAAATTCCGGCGTGACCGTCGCCATCGTCTTGCCCGATTGGCGACCAATTTCCCACGCCTCATCGGAATGGGGAACGGCGCCTCCGCTGAGTATTTTCTTGGCTTGCGTTAATTCTGCGAACGCCTCATCGAACTGCCCCGCTTTGCCGCGCATAGCGGCAACTTGATAGTGGCAATCGGCACAGATCGGTCGCGGAGTTTGCTTGTCGTCGATCAGTTCTTTCCAGCTACTTTCGGCCGCCCCCAGATTGCCGGCTCGGCGATCGATGTGTGCGAGCACGTATCGAGCGTAGTAGAAGTGAGGCGCGAGATCGACAACCTCTTGCGCACATTCGCGGGCGCTGTCGAGATTGTGCAATCGCTCGTACATTTTCGCAAGTTCCAACAGTATCTGCGGCCGTTTGGGCGAATCGGGTTCCAGCTCGAGCGAACGGCGGAAGCAGATTATTGCACGATCAAATTGTTGAATCTGTGTGTAGGACTCGCCTAACATGGCCTGGAGTCGGGGGTCATCCGGATAAAGCGTGCGCGCTTTATCGACGAGTTTCTCGGCATCGGCAAAGCGGTATCGCAAAGCGTATGCGCGGGCCACGTCCACTAGCAGGACTGGGTTCAACGGATTTCGAGCGAGAGCTCGCTCGTAGTACCAGATTGCCTCCTCGAACTTCTGCTCGCGCCACAGCGCCTGTGCCTTATCGATGCGGACGTCCAGCCGATACTGCGGCATGGGCTGCCCCGCAGCTCCCTTGACCTGGCCGGCCCGTTTTGCTTCCGCCTTCCGCCGCTGGCCGACCGAGGGTGGCTTGTGACGCGACGGTTTTTTATTCGGTCGACGAGCCATCGGCGGACGAAATTACGCAAGATATCGAGGAAACTATGCAAACGAGACCGTTGAGCCTATTGTAGTCTGCCCTGGTATTTGCTGTCATTTCGGAAGGCATGAACCAAAATGATTCCAGCATCTGGCGGGAATCCCAAAGCGCAAGCAAAAGCGGCCAACCACCGCAGGGTGGTCGGCCGCTGATTGAATCAACGAACATAGGTCGATTGCTATTGGCGTCGTCGTAAGGCCAATAGCGAGACACCACTCATCGCGATCAAGACGATCGAAGCCGGCTCTGGCGTTGCCGAAAGGCTTGCATCATCGACGGCCGCATCCTCACCCATGTAAAGACCCACACCGATCTGATGACCAATCGCCGAAGACGAGGGCCCGACGAAATAACTGATGCTCAGTTGCGTCCAATTCGCGATACTTGCGGCGTGATCGGCTCCGGCCCGGTTGTGAAAATCACCAGTCGGACCGCCTTGGAACCCCTGAAACGTTAGCGAGTTGGCCTCGGAAAACGGGACCGTTCCATCAAAAAGGTATAGATAGACACTATCCGCACTATCGGCGGCCGCGTCCGAGTCACCTTGAGCCCAGATTGAAAAAGTATAGAGCGTATTGGCTTGAAATGTATTCGAAAGTTTTTGAGCGCTATATCGGTAGAACCCGTGTAACGCCTGATCTCCGGCACCACTGCGCGGTGCACCGCGATAGTGCGGTCCACTGCCGGCATAATCGGAATACGCGACGTTGTACAGCCAGTTGCTGCTGGCGTTGTCTTGAATGTAGTTGCCGCTACTGTGTTCCAAGTCATCGACCCACGGGCTCGTCGGACGGTACGAATTCGCGTACGCATATCCCAACGACGGCGACACCGTGTACGCATTGAAGTCCGCGTCAGGGACGGGAATGTTCACAGCGCGGGCTACGCCTGGAACCGAAATGCCGGCGGCTGCGATTGCCACCGCGATTGATTTACGCCAATTTGTAACCTTCATTAGCAATGTCTCCGCGCTGGTTGGCTCGAATTCGAGGTTATTTGCAGACAAATGTAATCTACATACCACACGAACGGCGGCAATGATTTTTCGCGCAGATTTTTTGTTTTTTCCAGACGATGGGGTCGCGACGGGTTAAGTTTATCCCAGCGCTTTCGCGCTCCTTTTTGGCGAGCATGAATCGATCCCGGATTGGCGTCTCGGGGCCGTATTTTCGCGTTTCTCGGGCAGTTTCCTGGGGAGACGCCTCCTATTGCTTTATCAAGTCGGGCCCTCGGATAATAATCAGATTCTCCCCCTGGCGGCCCAGAAATTCGCTTGACCAAAAGGCGAAAAACCATGTGGAATTCTTTCGCCAAACAGTCAATTCTCGACTTCCAGAGACGGTCTTGCTCGACCATCGATACGGTGCCTCCCAGCGTCTCGGCTTGTGAGAAATAATCGCGCATGATTCAAAGCCGTCGCGTTTGCCTGCTGATCGATACCTCGACTTCCTGGGGTTCGCGCCTCATTCGTGGCGTTAGCCGGCATGCGCAAGAAGTCGGCGATTGGTTGATCCACGTCGAACCCTGGGGACGCTACGAGCGTTTCCGCGTGCCAGAGGGTTGGGAGGGCCACGGGATCATTGCCCGCGTCAATCACCAGCTACTCGCTGAAGACATCGCGGCGACTGGGCTACCCGCCATCAACCTTTCCTGGTATCCCTTCTCCGGTGAGCGCATCGCGCGCTGCACGGTCGATCCACTCGCCAGCGGCCAGATGGCCGCGGAGTATTTTTTGTCGGCCGGCCACCAACAGTTCGCGTTTTGCGGCCCGCTCCAACAATTGGGTTACCGTGACGATTTTGGCGACGCTTTTCGAGACTGCCTCAAGAGGAAAGGATTTGCCTGCAACGTCTATCCATCGCTGCACGGCGACCAACGATCGGTGGCCTGGAGCACGCATCTGGCCAGCCTGGTCGATTGGCTCAAACAACTGCCGCGCCCCGTGGCGATGCTCTGCTGGAGCGCCGCCCGCGGCCGGCAAGTCACCGAGGCGTGCCACTACGCCGGCATTCGCGTGCCCGACGACGTCTCCGTGCTGGGCGGCGATCACGACGATTTGATGTCGCACATTTCGAGCCCGCCCCTTTCCACGATCGACCAGCCCGCCGATCAGATCGGCTATGAAGCGGCCCGATTGTTGGAAGGCATGATGCACGGTAAGAAACCCCGCAAGCGGCCCCTCCTGTTTCCGCCGACGCGGATCATCGTCCGTCACTCGACAGATACTCTGGCGATCGACGACGAAATCGTGCGCGATGCCCTGCAACTCATTCGGAAGCGGTCTCACGAGGGCGTTCGTGTCTCCGACGTGGTTCGAGAACTGGCCGTAGCCCGCCGGGCGTTGGAGCAACGGTTTGTGCGATTGGTCGGCCGCACGCCGGCGGCCGAAATCCGCCGGGTCCGCATCGAGGCGGCAAAACAGCTGCTGGTCGAGTCCGATCGCTCCATCGCCCACATCAGTCGCGCCACCGGCTTCGGGCATCAGGACCTGTTCTCGCGAGTGTTTCGCCGCAGCGTTGGGTTGACCCCCAGCCAGTTTCGAAATCAGCACCAGCACGTCTGATCGCCGGCAAAATTGCCAAAATAAATGCGCGAGAATTGGGGGCCCCACTCCGCACACTTCCGCGTTGGATTCAGGTAAAATCAAGCCATCAGCCGTTAACGGTGGGCGGGCCGCTGGGGACCTTGTCTTGATCGGCGACGGCTAAATCGCGGCTAAGTCAGTAAAACTAGCTTGCGCTCCGGTTGGATTTCGCACGGGGACTGTTGCTGCGGCAACTCGTTGGGAGCCATTGCAAAGTCTGATGCCGCACTGCTCACCTCGGCCATTTTCAGCTGATCGCCGGCGCATCGAACTGAACACCGAATGGCGTATTGCGATGACGACCGATGTCGAAGTCCGTTGGTTCCATGGAGGCCGGTTGTGGCAAAGCGCCGTTTGAATCATCCCGGTTTTACATTGGTCGAGCTGCTGGTCGTGATCGCGATCATCGGCATATTAGTTGCGCTGCTGTTACCCGCGGTGCAGGCCGCGCGGGAAGCAGCCCGTCGTTCGCAGTGCATCAACAACATCAAACAAATGACACTCGCGGCGCTCAACTATGAAAATGCACACAAGCAAATGCCGCGCCTCTATACCTGGATTCCTCCCAACACGGATCTGAATTATCCCGACATTGGTTTCCATATTTGGTTGCTTCCCTATATGGAGTACCAAGCAATCTACGATCAATACAATTTTACCGTGGCATGGAGTGATTTCGCTAACAAGACTCCGTCCCGAGCCGATATTCCCGAATTCATTTGTCCATTGGCGCCTTCGATCCGCGAACGCAGCATTGAAAATGCAAGTCGCGATACACAGTCGGGATACGCAGACTATGCCGTAAACGGGCGCATTTCGCTGAAGGCCGCTTGCATTCTCAAAACAATTATTGCGGAGCGATCAGACTGGTCTGGCTTGTTTACGGGTGTTCCAGAGTATGCAAGCTTTGAAACCGACGGATGCCCGGCGGGGCCGCTTACGCACCAAACCGGCATCACAACGTTGAAGCAGACGACCGACGGGCTATCTCACACGATCATGTTTTCCCCAGATGCGGCGCGGCCGGACTCGTACGAAAACGGCGTAAAGCAGACAATCACAAACCCGTCGCAATATATAACTGGCGGCCGATGGGCTTCGCCCGACTCGGAATTCTGGGTGCATAATGTCTGCAACGCCGGCAATCAGATCATGAATTGCAACAACGGGAACGAGATTTATTCGTTCCACGTGGGCGGCTGCATCTTTTCCTTTGGAGATGGTTCCGTTCATTTTATCGCCCAGGATGTAGATCTCGACGTTCAGGTTTCGTTTGTCACCCGGGCGGGCGAAGATAAGGCGGTCGGAGTCGATTGATACGCATTTCGAAATGTTTCAGCGCTTAAGATTTACAACTGTGAGCAATCCACGATACACCGAGTGCCCGTCGCATCTGCGTGTCGCTCTGCGCCATCCCGCATACCACCGCGCGACGGTGAATACGGCTTTTTATATTGGCTTCGCGGCGTGGTTTGCATCGGTAACTGGTTGCGGCCGAGAGGCGCGCTTTAAAGTTGCGCCTGTTCGCGGGCAGGTGACCTATCGCGGAAAGGGTGTACCCGAAGCTACGGTGATATTCTTCCCGGGCGCAGACGTAAGCGAAAAGATGAAAAAAATGAGGCCCTTTGCCTACGCCGATGCTCAGGGGAAATTCGAATTGAAAACTTATGTTGACGGCGATGGGGCGCCATTGGGCAAGTACCGAGTGAGTGTCATCGCCGTTTCCAGTGCTCCGGCTTCGAGACCGCAAAAGGACAAGCCAGCAGGAGCCGCGGCCTCTGGATCGGCACTGGCCGTCATGATCCCGCCGGAAGTAACAAAAAAATATGGAAACGTGGAAACGTCTGGAATTGAAGTCACGGTTCACGACGGGGAAAATAACCTCGAACCGTTTGCGCTGTGAACCAATGCGTTCTGAATAAATCCAATGCGCTGAGCGCGGCATCCGCCAAGGAACGAACGACATCATTTTGGAGTACGACCGATGAAGGTAACTAACCTGCGGAGAAAACTCTTAGCAGCTTTGGCGGCGGCCGGAATGCTCTCGCCCGCCATGGCGCGCGCCGCGAATCTCAATCAGAATCTGGTGGTCAACGGCGGCTTTGAAAACGTCGACTTGTCAACCCTCGGCGGTTACAACGCGCCACTCATTCTGGATTGGACGCCATCGAGCATTAACACCAGCGGATTCGCCTACTCTCACGATGGCAGCAAAACAAATGGGGGGTGTGGCGGACCTGAGCCGAGTTGTATCGTGCCCGACTATGCGCGATACCAATTCACCGACTCCGTGCCGCCCGACTCCGGTCATTGGTATTTCACGTCGAATAGGATACCTTTTTCCGGCGTCGACTACATCGATCAGCCGGGTGAGTTCTATCAGGATATCGACGTCTCAACTGGAAATTCGGCCAATTTGATTGCATCGGGGCTCGGTGCGTTTAACTTATCCGCGTACTTGAGTAGTTACCATCACGGTAACGACTCCGACTTTGCCAATGCGCATCTGCAATTTCGATCAAGCTCCGGAACCGTCCTCGGAACGGCGCTTTTGAGCGATAGCGATCCTGGACCAGCAAACGTTTGGAATCTGAACACGAAGACTGGAAGCGTTCCGGTTGGCACCGCGACAGTGCGACTTTCGCTGTATGGCACCAAGGATAATGGAATCGGCGCCGGACCGGATGGTTATATCGACAACGTCGACTTCAGAGTTACCAATTTGCCCAAGCTCGCAATCGTGATCGACCGCTCAACCGGTAATATCACGCTGAAGAACTTGACCAACAGTGCCGTTCCGATTTCGGGATACTCGATTACCTCGGGCTTCGAAGGCATGGCCCCCGCAAATTGGCTCTCGATCGCCGACAATTACGATTCTGGGAACCCGGGCCCCGATCAGGTCGACGCGACGCACGCCTGGAGCAAATTGACCGGCGCCAGTACTCACACCGACTTGAGCGAAGCCGATTTAGCGTCCGGCCTCGGTGCTTCGCTCGCCGATGGCATGTCGGTGAACCTGGGAAATGCCACGTGGATTCAGACACCCAACGAGGATGTCGTTTTCCAATACATATCGGGCGGCGCAGTTGTGGATGGCATCGTCTCTTATATTGGCAACAGCGGACTGCCGTTCAAAACCGGTGACTTCAACTTGGACGGCGTCATTAACGCCGCCGATTGGGCAATCCTACGAAATAACCAGCTAGCGAATTTGTCGGGCCAATCTCTTGCCCAAGCATACCGGCTCGGCGATCTGACGGCTGACAAGATCAGCGACCACGCGGACTTCGTGGCGTTCAAATCGCTGTACGACGCGGCCAATGGCGCGGGGTCTTTTCTCGCGATGCTCGCCGCCGGCGTACCGGAACCGTCCAGCACTCTGCTCGTGCTGACGGCCGGAACGTTCCTTGTACCAGTGCTGCGGCGGCGTTCGAATCGCTAGAAATCGAAAATCATTTTTGCCAACGTCGAATTTAATCATCTAAGAAGCAAACAGGCCTTCGCGGAGTACTCCGATGAAAGTATCGAATTGGTGTAGAAAACTAATCGCGACCATTATTGCGGGAGGCGCTCGTACGCCCGGCCTGGCTCATGCCGTTAGCGTCACAGTCGGGGATCCGGGTTTCGACGTGTACACGGTTTCGCCATCACTAAACTATGCGTACGCGACCGGCGCATACGGTGCGTATCGGCCGACAAGTCCTTGGGTGGATGACCTGGATAGCCCGCGCTCGGCAAGTGGGATTCTGCACATCCAAGATGATGACGAGAGCAATTGGATGTACAACTCCACGTACGCCGCATTCGGCGGCACCTCGGGCCACTTCCGGGGCGCCCCGCGATCCGGCAACCAGGCGATGCACGGCGCAAGCAACTACAACGCCCAGGTTTTGTCGACGACTTTTGAGGCCGAGAAATACTACACGTACTCGGTCTGGGCGCAGGGCGACGCCGACGCGGTCGCGGCCGATGATTCCGTCTACCTGTATCTGTTCAATGGAAACAAACCCTTTAGCGAGGCCAATTCGATTACGTTCAAGAGTTTCCAGGGCGGCCCGGGCGGCGACTTCGCTATGCGGGGCCCGACTATGACGGCAGCCCAGAGTCAGGCCAATTGGACACAAATCTCCATTACCCATGTCGTCTACCCCGATTCTCCCGAAATCGGGAAACAGATTGGGGTGGGTTTCTATATGCATCGCGATGCGGCAATCGACGATGTCACACTCGATGTCGACGACGCGTCCAACCATTTGATGGTGCTCGAAGTTAACACCACCAATGGCCAGGTGCGCGTGCGAAATCAAACTCCCGGTTCGATCAAGATCGACTATTACGATATCAAGAGCGGTAGCGGTGCATTGAACCCCGTCGCCTGGAGCAGCCTGCAGGACCAGAACGGCGCCGGCTTCCCTGCCGGAAACGGCTCCGGCAACGGCTGGGAAGAGGCGGGTGGCAGCAATTCTACCGCCTTGGGAGAGTCCTTCCTCACCGGCAACAGCTCCGTGAGCAGCACGCCAGTGGGACTCGGCGCGGCATACAATCTGGGCGGCACACACGATCTCGTTTTTGAGTACGGTGCGCTAATATCACCGGCTCAACTGCCGCCAGGCGATTACAACAGTAACGGCGTCGTGGATGCCGCCGACTACGTAGTTTGGCGCAAGACCGATGGTACGCTGGCCGGGTACAACACGTGGCGGGCACATTTCGGTGAAAAAAGCACCACTCCACCGAGCACGCTCCTCCGAGGATTGGTGCACTACGTGACGTCGTTTTCCGGATCCGCACTTGGCGACGGCAGTTCCGTTCCCGAGCCATCGTGCGTTTTGCTCGTGGGCGCCGGCCTGGTGTCGGCCCTGGCCGGCAGAGGGCAACGAAAGCCGCCGCGCACCGTTACTTAACGCTTCGATCTAATACTTGCCGCGATTCGCAAGCAGGGATATTTACTCGATTCGAGAGGATGATAACCATGAACAGCCGCCGCCGGATACTCGTTGCTTCGATTGCGATCGTCGCGACCATGTGCATTTCCTCGGCCACGTTCGCCACCGGTAGCTTGATCCGCTGGCTTCAGATGGGCGAATTCGAAGGGGGCACGAACGGCTCGCCGGTTTCTGCCGGTTACGACACGCCCGTCAACGGCGGCGATCTGCAGGATATCGATCTCAGTGCGGTTAACTCGCCTACGTATCGCACGATTACCGGCAGGCCCGATGGCGACGGCGGAATCGGCGTCGACTTCGACTCCGCACAGCAGCAATACATGACGGGCCCCGCGCTCGATTGGCCCGAAACTTCGCCCTGGGCCCGGACAGAGTCAGGTTTCTATTATCTGAAGGGGATTGCCGACCGCGGCCTGCAATTCTGGGTCCGCCCCACCTCGACTTCTGCCCAAACGCTCGTCATGGACACGAACGACCACGGTGTCAGGATTGATTCTGCCGGTACATTCTCGATGCGATATGCCGATGTGGACTACGATTCGACAATCTCAGCCGTTGCGAATACGTGGTATCACATTGAGCTCGTGCGACCGGCGGGCGACGCTAGTCGTTCTCGGCTTTACGTCAATGGCGTGGCAGCTGCCGTATCGGCGCCACTGGACTATCATCCGTCGGATACCGACACAAATATGACTGTCGCGGCAAATACGACCGGGGACGGCGAGTTCTTTAAAGGAACCATCGACGACGTAAGAATGTACGTTTACGGAACCTCCACGGACGCGGGGCACGTGGTGAACTATGGGAGTTGGAACTTCGCCACCGACAATGGCTTTGCCGCGTCGGCCGTCACCGGTCTCAAAGGCGTTGCCGGCGATGTTACGAACAACGGCACGTTTGACGCGGCCGATAAAACGGCGTTCATCGCCGGATGGATGCACAGAAATGTGGTAAGTGGCGTGCAAATCGGAGATATGTTTTCGCACAGCCAGGGCGACCTCAATCTCGACGGCATTACCGATATTCAGGATTTGCTGTTGATGCAAAATGCGCTTGCCAACGCGGGTATGGGAGCGATTACCGCCAATGAACTCTCGGCAGTCCCCGAGCCGGCGACTTCGGTGATGCTCATCGTGGGAACGCTCGCAATTTGCGTTCGCCGGCGAGGCCCCAAAGTGCCATAAACTCAATTGTGCGTGACCCTCCCGAATAAGGACCGTTTGCGAGCCATTCCCCGATGAGTCGATCGTATTCGAGTCGGCTGGCTTTGGTGCCGTGGGGACCAAGATAATGGTCGCTCCCATTGAGCGTGATCACGGCCTGGCCGGAGGCGCGGTGCTTGCGATACTTCGGAACGGACTGCGAAAGTCTGGGCACGGTGCGGGTCTCCCAAGGTCTTGTGGTTGCCAAAACGGTATGTACCGTTTTGCGCGACGGGAAAACGCCGCGCTGCCGACCATCGGCAGGTATCAGAAAGTCTTGTTTCGGCAAGATTTACAACGAGTGGGCGACACTGGACTCGAACCAGTGACCTCTGCGGTGTGAACACAGCGCTCTAACCAACTGAGCTAGTCGCCCGGCTCAAAGCAGCCTAGTTGGTGCGCCGAAGAACTGTCAACCGAGTCCCAAAAAGAATGGCTGCAGTGCGAAAATCAGCCGAAGCTGACGACCAACGCAGCTAATAGGGCTCTGCACGGTGGCGCGAGCTCACCGCTGCATTGCTGGTCTTCTGCTCCGTCGCGACGACATCTTGCGCCTTCGGCGGTTCAAATCGCGGGGCGGCCGGCTCGCTGTGGTCGGTGTAGCCCACTCGCGGCGTCGATGTCGAGGTGGGTTCCGAATAGATCGACGACTTGAACTCGCTTTCCAGCTCGTTCATGCCCTTTTTGAATTCCACTAGGCTCCTGCCGAGCGAACGCGCCACTGACGGCAAGCGGTTGCCAAATAGAAGTATCGCAACGATGCCAAACACGAGCCAATGTATCGGGCTACCAAATCCCATTGCAATTCTACTCCCGCCGATCGAGCCGCCGACTTTGCACTCCCATGCAAGCCAACATTGCCCTTACGGTCGATTACTCTGACTTATCACTGTCAGATTGTTTTTCTTGTTCCTTAACGCCCTTCTTGATCTCGATGGCACTCTACCGAACGAAGGCGCCACCAACGACAACCGGTGGCTGAAGAGCAGCAGCAAGATAACCAGAACTAGCAGCTTCCGGATCTGGATGTCCGTCCACCGACAGTTCGAAAAGTTACCTGGCCAAGGCACCTCCCGTACCGCTGGCCGACGAACCTGCCTTCACGCTTAATTTTACAAGATCGCCTGCCCCAGTCAAACGCCTGAAAAACAAGGTTGCAGGAGGCCGGATGCGGGGTAGAGGGGTTTTTTTGTTTCTTTCCCTGCCCCCAGAATCCCGCACCCTGCATCCTTTGGCGCCAATTCTCGTTACCACCGCCCGTAGAAAACGGTGCTCGGATAGTTATACGTATACGTCGGATACCAAGAGTACGGCTGCCCGCCGGGCGACTCCCAAACCGGGCTGTACCGCGTCATAAACGGCGTCGTAGCCGCCGTCGGCCGACTGTTCGACATGCCGTACCAGGCCATCGAAGCCATCCGTGCCTGCCGCTGTTCGGCGTGAACCTGGGCCTTCTGCTGGACAATTGCCCGGGCTTCCGTCTTGGTTCGGGTATTCTGCTCGCGGTTCCAACTCTGTTCCTGTGATTCGTCGTCGGCCGATTGCTTCGCCATCGTACCCGCCGCCAAACACGTGCAGGCCATCAGTCCGACCACGACGGCTCCCACCCCTACCATTTGTCTCAACCAGTATGTCATAAGATTTCTCTCACGTTCGGCTTGAATTGCCTCGGATTGGAGCCCGCAGCGCAAGCAAGGGTTTGTCATAGATTGATTCGGCCGTGAGCCGAACGCTGGTTGAGACACAAGCCCGCCCCAAGATCGCGACGTCGGCGTCAGCGGAAAGATATGCGGGTGAGTCGGATTATTCCGCTAGCAATATAGGCCTCTCGCTCCGCGAGAGGAACAACGTGACGGTGGAGCGATACGACGCACCTTAGGTCGTCGCCCCATCCACCCCGGCCCGCCGCCGCAGTTTCGCCCGCGCTCGGCTGAGCATCGGTCCCACGCTGTTTTCCGGCATGCCCACCGAGTGGCTAATCTCTTGATAGCTCTTGCCTTCCAGGTGATACATCCGCACTACCGCCGCTTCCGAACCTTGCAACTGGCCCAAGAGCCGGCCGACTTCTTCGCGATCGCCGATCCTTTGTACTGGTTCATCTTCCTCCGCCTCGGCCTGCGCCACCATATCTCCCAGCGCCACGGCCGAACGGCCTTCGACCAGCTTCCGCACAACGACCCGGCGGGCAATCACCGTCAGATACGTAGCGAGCGAACTCTTGCCCTGAAAATGTCGCAGCACCGCCAGGTCGTTATCGACGATCGCCAGAAACACTTCCGCCGCCAGGTCTTCCCGATCGGCCGACGAAAGATTGATACTCCGGCATTGGGCCGTGTGATTGATCACGTGTACCACCAGGCCCATGAATCGATCAACGAAATCCTCCCATGCCCGCGGCTTGCGCAAGACAGCGGTCCAGGAGACTACGGTCGATTTCCGATAGGGCCAAAAGTACCACCCTTCACGAACTGCGAATCGTGCGCAAGAACCGTGGCCCACTGCGCGTTCTTCGCTTAGGCCGAGACCCGGCTGAGAAGATCGACTCCCACACGCACGAGCACTTGTCCGGCAAATTCGAGCATTTGCCCCGTCTACCTCCAATTTTAGGTAGGATTTTCGGCCGCAGCAAGGCGAGCGATTTGGCCGGGAGTGGGGCCTCCAAACCCAACCAAAATGGTCGGCCTATATAGCCGACCCATTCTGGGTCGGTCGCCTCACCGCTCGCCTCAACGACAACCGGCCACCCCTTCGCTGGCAGCGGGTCCACGAACCGCTTGACACTATCCGCTGTCAAAACTACGATTGCGCGAAAGTGCCGCCGCCGAGCGTATCCAAGTGCTTTGGTCGTAAAGACTTGCCCCGTAGGTCAGGCTTTTAGCCTGACAGCGTGCAATCGCCGCCATCAAACGCGGATATCCGTCGGCCGATCTCGTACTCTGACTCAGGCTTCCTTTAGGAGGATTGCGACTCATGACGCACGTCGTTTGCGAACCGTGCTTTGGCTGCAAGTACACCGATTGCGTGGTGGTGTGCCCGGTGGAATGCTTCTACGAAGGCGAAAAGATTCTCTACATCCATCCGGACGAATGCATCGACTGCGAAGCCTGCGTGCCCGAGTGCCCGGTCGAAGCGATCTTTCACGAAGACAACGTGCCCGAAGAGTGGAAGCCGTTCACGCAGCTCAATGCCGAAATGGCGCCCCAGTGTCCGGTGATCACCGAAAAGAAAGAACCGCTCGTTAAAGAATAGTCGTAAGTAGCTAGTCGTAAGTTGCGATCGCACACTTACGACTTACAGCTTACGACTCTCATTTCAAATCCACCGACCAATACGCGCTGTCCAAAAACGTCTTCCAGCTCGCGTATTTCGGATTGCCGAGCTTGATCGTCAACAGCGGACTTCGCTTCGGCCGCGCCGGCTTTTTAATCAGCCTGATGCCGGCTTCCTGCGGTGTCCGCCCACCCTTGCGCACGTTGCAGCGAACGCATGCGCACACCAGATTTTCCCAAGAGGTGTCGCCGCCCCGGCACGTAGGAACCACATGGTCCAGGCTCAATTCGCTCGTCGCAAACCGCTTCCCGCAGTATTGGCAATGGTTGTTGTCGCGGGCAAATATGTTGCGGCGATTCAGCCGCACGCGCTGCTTGGGCACCCGGTCGTAGTGCAATAGCCGCAGAACCCGCGGCGCCTGAATCTCAAAATGCACGCTGCGAATCCAGTCCTGGTGCGGCTCTTTGAATTGCGACTGCAACTCGCTGATCTCCCGCCATGATTCGAAGTCATAGTTGACCCATTGGTCGCCATCGATATGAATTACCTCGGCCAACTCGCGGAACAGCAACACGAACGCCCGACGCACGTCGACCACGTGAATCGCAACGTACTGGCGATTTAACAGCAGAACGCTGGAACTCAGAGCTGCACTGGAAGGATTGGGCATACAGCGAAGGACCCCGGCCGGATGCCGACCGGGCTGGAGAATCGCACAGGTATCTAGCCGATATTCGGCCAACTTCAACTACTATCATTCTAATCACGTCCCAAATCCCGTTCCAGCCTGCATTTCCGCATTTCTGGACCATTTCGAGATCACTGTAGGGAACGATCGCTCAACCGGGACTGGCGCCATTGAAACAAGTTTCTGCCGATCCGCGCACCTTAGTAAACGTTGAACGGCGCTGCTTCATAATAGAACGCAACGTCATTTTCTCTCCGTGTGATCGCATCCAATCCTGCCCGGTTCCATGCGAATGCCGATTCGCTGTGCAACTTGCGTACCGCGCCGGCACGTGCCATTCATCGCATTGCGCATGCATTTCGATGTGGTCAATTTTGTTCCACATCATTCGCAAAAAGTTCGCAATTTGACTTGCTCGCTACGGCGAATTCTCATTACCATTAAACGTAGCGAATCGGCCCGCGTTAGCTGTTGGTTTCGACCTCGAATCAGGAAAGGATTGTCGCGAGATGATTCATTACTCTTGCAATTTGTGCCGACGTGAGCTCGACCCAGGGCATGACGGGAGCTTCGTCGTACGTATGGAAGTGTACGCGGCGCAAAGTGCCGAACATGTGCCGATCGACGACGATCGCGATCATCTCGAAGAGTTTCACGAGATCCTCGAACGCTACGACGAATTCGAAGACGATGGCCCGTTTTTGAGCAACGAAAACTATCGCAAACAAGAGTTTCATCTCTGCAATCAATGCGGCAAACGATTCCTGCAGGCCCCCCTCGGCCAGCTCTTGCCGCAGCGCTTCGAGCTCAGCAAACCGTAGTTCGGCCCTCAATTGAAAGATCCCCACCAGCCCCCGGCGGTAGCCGGGGGTTTTTAATTCTGGATGTGATGAATCCAGTGAACCATCCGCCGCGTCGCTACTGGCACGAACATCGCGGCGCCGCGGTCTGGTTTGTATCCCTGATTTTCTTGGTGTGGCGGGCGAACTCCGCGTATCACCCTGCCGTTCCCGAAAAGCTCGAAGAAGGTGTCCACGAAGTTCGCCGCGCGATCGATGGCGATACGATCCTCCTCGCATCCGGCGCCCGCATTCGCCTCCAAGGCGTCAACACGCCCGAAACGGTGATGCCGAATCATCCCGTCGAAGCCTGGGGACCCGAAGCCAGCCAGTTCACCAAAAATTTCATCAAAACAGCCGGCCACCGTGTGCGGCTCACGTTCAGCCTCGAACGCAAAGACAAATACGACCGCTTCCTCGCGTTCGTCTGGAACGGCGACGTGATGCTCAACGAAGAGCTGATCCGCGCCGGCCTCGGCTACGCCCGCCGCGACTATCGGTATAGCGAAACCATGAAACGCCGCTTCACCAAGGCCCAAGACGAAGCCAAAAAAGCCGGGCGCGGAATTTGGTCGAATGCGGTGGCCATGTCCACGAATTCGCCGAATTGAAAAGCCGTCCGTGGTCCGTAGTCCGTTGCAAATAAACAGCTAACATGTAACAACGGACCACGGACAACGGACCACGCATGTTCCAGCCCCAGCTCTCGAACAAGTCGCTCTGCGAATTGTGCCACCGCCTGGCCGTCGAGACCGATTCCGGCATCGACATCCGCCGCACCTGGCAACGCGAAACCGATATCGCCCGTGGCCGCGTGCAGCCCTATATCGCCAGCATTCGCGACGCGCTCGCCCGCGGTGATAGCCTGTCGACCGCGATGGCTCGCACTGGCTCCGTCTTCCCGCCGCTATTTTTGGAGATGACGCACGTCGGCGAGCAGACCGGCACGCTCGGCAAGGTTTTCCAGCGGCTGGAAATCCACTACCGTCGCCAGGTCCAAGCCCAGCGGCTCTTTCTCGGGGCTATCACCTGGCCCATGATCGAGTTGGTCTTCGCGATCCTGGTCGTTGGTGTACTCATTTGGGTTCTCGGCATCATCGCCGAGCGCAATAACGGCCACCCGATCGATATCCTTGGCTTCGGTCTGATCGGCAACCGCGGAGTTTTCATCTACGCGAATTTTGTCATCGCCGTCAGCTTGTGCATCGCCGGGTTGATTATCGCGATGAAGCGACGCATGCTTTGGACGCGCCCGCTGCAGCGAGCCCTCATCCGTCTGCCCGCGATCGGTGGCGCGCTTGAGCGAATCGCACTGGCCCGCGTGGCCTGGGCGATGCACCTCACGCTTAACGTGGCAATGGACCTCCGCCGCCTTATCCCACTCGTCCTGCGTACGACGGGTAACGACTATTACATCCGCCACACCGACAAAATCGTCAACGATGTCGCCGCCGGCAACCCCATGCACTTGGCATTCTCCCGCAGCCGCGCATTCCCGGCCCACTTTATCGACGCCCTCACGGTCGCCGAAGAAAGCGGCCGGATCGTCGAATCTATGGAACGACTCTCGAACCGTTACGAAGAAGAAGCCGAAGCCGCCATGCGCACGCTGGCGTCGGTGTTCGGCTTTCTAATCGGCGCCGTCGTGATGGCCCTCATCGTCCTGTTGATCTTCCGCCTCTTCGGCTTCTACCTGGGCACGATCAACGACGCACTCCACATGGCACACTAATCTTCAAGCCGCAGCGAGCCGGGCCGTCCTCAGCCCCGTCCAGGCCCGTTTCCTTGCAGCTCGGCGCATTTCCGGCTTCGACCCAAAAACTTTCGAAAACTTTAATTGTTTCAAACTATTTTGATTGACTGATCGCATTTACTGATTTACAACTACCGCATATCGAACTTTGGCGGGTTCGCTCTTCACGCGATGCACCTCGTCGGCCTTGCTCTTACTAACCAACCGTTACTCGGTTGTTCTATACCGTCGTACTCGTTGTCTGTAGATCGAACGTAGTTGCTCTCGCGTATCACGAGGGCCGGCTTTCGCCGGTCGTGGTAGTGACTTCTCCAAGGGAGGTCGGCTAATGTCCGGTTTTGGAATCTCGCGGCCAGATCTCGCCAAGTCAGACCGACCTTATTTGCATCGAACCTCGGATTCTCGCTACCCCGCCAAGCAATGCTGGATTGCCGGCATTCTATTCATAGCCGCCTGCGTTTCGGCGTCACACCTGATCCACGCTGCAACTTTGCCAATTCAAAGTTCTGGCTTTAATAATGCGCTCAACCTCGCAGCCGGAGATTTGCTGTTCGACACCGACACTGGCGTGTACTACATCAATAGCGTCGCGCAAAACACTCCGGCCACAGCAATCGGATTCGGTGTTCCCGCGAATAACGCCGGGACTACGTTCGATAACCATGTTTTTCCTACTTTCGATTTCACGACCATCAATCTCGGTCCTGCGGTCACCGTTCATGCAATCGGAAAGAACCCTTTTGCAATTTTGGCCACCGGATCGGCCGACATCGGGGCCACATTCCTGCTATCGGGCGCCACTGGCGGCGACGGCGCTTTAGGGGCGGGTGGTGGTGGCGGCGGCGGTGGTGCTGGACTGGCTATTTTTGCCGGCGGAGAAGTCACATTTAACGGCGTGATATTCGCCAATGGGGGAAATGCCGGCGGAAGCGACATGCCATTGGGGAATTCCCTCGGCGGCCTCAGCGGCGTTGGCGCTCCAGGCGGCGGCACCGGCGGTCCCGGTGGATTCTCGCAAGCCGGTGGTTCCGGAGGAGACGGCGGCAATGGCAAAGTCCTTGGAACGCTAACGGCCGGTGTGACCATCGGAAAAGCTCCTTTTACGGTCTCCATCAGTGGATCAACAACAGTTCAAGCCGGCGGCGGGGGTGGTGGTGGTGGAGGCGCTTACGACGGTGCGGGTGGTTCTGGCGGTTCCGAAAAAGGCGCTGCTGGGAGCCCGGGAGGTTCAGGAGTTTGCCCTGCGCCTGCAGAAGGCGGTAGTGGTGGTGCTGGTGGTGGCACAGTATCAAGCTCAAGCGTATTCGGTAATGCAGGACGTCATAACGTATTCCAAGGTGGTGTCTCTGGCGCTGGTGGCAACGGCATTGGTTACGATGGCGGCGGTGGAGGAATAGGTGGCGATGCACCTGCTGGTACGAAAGGCGTGCGGGGTGGCAGTGGCGGCAATCTTGGTGGTGGAGGCGGTGGCGGCGGCGGTGGGGGCGACGCGTGTTGCTCAACCGGCGCTACCTCAGGCGGCACAGGCGGTGCAGGCGGACCTGGTGGCGGGGGTGGAGATAAGGGCACCGCTGGTGGCGCCGGAACATTACTTTCCAACGCTGCACCCTCCGGTGGAGCAGGCGGCGGCGGCATGGTCCTTATTGGTTCGGAATCCGATCAAATCCATTACAGCGGAGTCATCGACGCACTCGGCGGAATCGGTACTTCGAGTATTGGAGGCAACGGATCACTAGTGCTAGTCAGCGCCAACGTGGACTTCGGTTTGAGCGCTTTGTTCAACGGCGCAACTCCCAGTGCAAATCCCAACTTTGCTCAGCGCGGCGACCTGCCATTGAGCGATTTCACTTTGGCAGGCGGCGGCGCCGGCGCCGGCGCCGGCGGCAACGGACTACTTGCTTGCGGTGTACCCGAGCCGTCCACATTTTTGGCGATGGCTTTCGGCACCTTCTTGTCGCTTCTTGGCATGCGACAGCGAGGGATTCCGCGTTGTCCGGCGCGACACCGATAATAGCAGTAAAACGCGATAAGCGACGCCAAATTCAGCGCGTAATTGTGTTGCGCGCTTACGTCCAGGCGGCCCCATAACAGTTATTACCGCAACGCCGCCAGCTCCTGCAGCAGGTGCCAATTCTCCAGCCGGTCCTGCTTGGCATACAGCAGCGTCTCCGACGGGTTCCCCTCCTTATCGAACTGCTTCGCGAACCGGCCTTCGCTCCGCGCGAAATCGATGAAGTCCACCACTTCGCCTGTCTTCGGGTTCTTAAACCAGTCCTCTTTCACCGCCGGGTTGCCTTGCAGCGAGAGCCGTTTGCGCAGCGTATCGCCGGCGCGCGGATCGTAGATCAAGAGCGGAAACGCCCGCGTATCCACGGCCAATCGGGCCTGCTCGCCCGCCATGTTATCCGCCACGCCATGCTCCGGTTGGCACGTCGTATAGCAGCTGACAATCGCCGGCCCATCGAATTCCAATGCACCGAGCACCGCTTTGTAAAAGTGATTGGTGTGAGCGCACGTCGTTTGGGCCACAAACGTCCGCGGGTGCATCATCGCGATTTGAGCGATCTCTTTCCGCCGCTCCTGCTTGCCGGCAATCGTCTTGCCATGAATGCTCATCTTCGTGTTCTGGCCGGTGAACGTGCTGGTTGAAGCCTGGCCGCCCGTGTTCGAGTACACCTGCGTATCCAAGACGAAGCACTTGACCGGCATGCCCGAGGCGAACAACCGCGACAGCGACTGGAACCCGATATCAAAAAACGCCCCGTCGCCGCCGATGCACCACAGCGGCTTGTCCTGCCAGCCCATCTGGTCCCACCGCGCCCGCACGCCCATCGCGTCGGCCGGTGCGTTTTCGAACAGCGAATTCGTCCACGGCACCAAATACGGATTGTACGGATACGTCGATGTATACACCGTATTGCAGCCGGTAGCCGCCACGATGCCCCACTGGTCGCCAAATTTCGCCCCCGTGGCCGCGCACATCATCCGCAGCGCAGTCCCCTCGCCGCACCCGGCACACGAGCCGGCCCCGCCCACGTACACGTGCGTCTGCTCCTTGAGCATCATGTCGATCAGGAGATTCTCATTGATGTACCGCTCATCGCTCGGCCCGACCTGCTTGAACATCCGGTGCGACTTGCGAATCCGATCCATCACCGGCTCGGTCTTGGGAATCATCTTGAGCGCGTTGTCGTCGCAAACCGTCACGCACTCCGCACACCCCTTGCACTTCGACGGATCGATGATGATCGCAAACCGCCCGCCCGGCAGACCCTTCTTCTGCGGCCCGTCGTAATACTTGCGTGTCTTCGACCACTGGGCCTCGAATTCCCGCCGGTCTTCCTCGTTGGAAATCGCAGCCAGGCGCTCCTCCAACTCCGGCTCGGCAATTACCTTTCCAAGGATCGCGGTATCGGGGCACTCCGTCACGCAATCCATGCAGCCGGTGCAATTCTCGCGAATGTATTCCGGAATCTCCGGCGCCACGTAACTGAAATCGCGCAGCGCAGCCGTCCCCGCCGGCACGAGCGACCGGGCCAACGCCAAGTCGGCCGGCAACTCTTTTTCACCCTTGCCCTCTTCATAGCCGCGGATCACGCGCTCATTGAAGTCATGCACATCCAGCACCGGCAACGTGACTTCCAAATACGGCCGATCCACCAGCGTGCCGTAGCAATTGTTATTAAAAAGATCGCGTTCATTCGCCTCGTTCATCGAGCGAGGCAGTTCGGCGGTAGCCATGTTTCACCTGTTTATTCAGCCGCGCAGCGGCGAAAGCACTTAGCCGTGGGCGTATGCCCACGGACCAAAGTCAAAAAAATAAACAAAGCCGCATAGCGGCGACATTAGTCCCAAATGAACCGTTCATCAAACTCAATCTCATGCTTGTCCAACAATTCCAGCAATTCAGATTTGAAGTCACTCAGCCGATGATGTTCCTTTTGTCGACGAATATAATTCTGCACCGACTCGACCTGCGATTTACTCACGGAAAATGCCGAAAAACCATCCTGCCAACCAAATCGCCACATATCTGGTTTCGTTTCGTGTACCCACTTCGATGAATTTGCTTTGATATCTCGCAACGCATCCGAAACGGCAATCTTCGGCGGCAAAATCGCCAGGATATGAACGTGATCGGACATTCCGTTAATCTCCAAGCAACTGCCTCCGATCCCGCGAGTGATGCCGCCGATGTATTTGTAAAGTTCCGACTCAATTCCCTCGTCGATAAATGGCTGCCGGTTTTTCGTGCTGAACACGATGTGATAAATCAGCTTCGTATACGTGCCCCCCATTCTTTACTCCACGTGGCAATGTCGCCGCTGCGCGGCTATGCAAATCCGCGCATCTTTTCCCGTGGGCTTACGCCCCCGGCTAAGCGCTGCCGCCGCTGCGCGGCTCCAAACGTCCAGGAATATTACATTGATGGTCACACAACCAGCGGAAAAATCGCAAAAAGCTGACCACACCTGCGATGCAAAAAACAACGAGCCAAATCGACAAATGGAATTCCAAAATCCGAAACCAATAACGAAAGGCAAGTGAGAGTGAAACCGGCGAAACTTCCGGCAACGCCGAAACTCCAATAGTCAGTCCGCTCGTAATCGTGGCGGTCAGGCTTGCGGCAATCGCTGCAACGGCAACTGCGCGGATCAGTCGCTCCCTGACCTCCGACCTCCGACCTCTGATCTCTTCGCACTCACACATGCCCATTCCCCTCAAAAATCACCCCGCGTGGTATCTCCTGCATCTCGCTATATCCGCGCTTCACGCAATTGAGATTGTCCTGCACAACCTGCTCGCCGCGTTTGCCGAAATACTTCCGCAGCGCCTTCTCCACGCCCTCATACACGGCCTCGTCGCTCATGTTGCTCGACTTGGCGAACGGCGTCAGCTTCAAGAATCCGCCCAATAGCACGATGCCTTGCATCCGCATCTGCAAGTCGGCCTCGGAGGCCACCTCGCGGGCGATTTGAACCATGTCGATAAAAAACACGCGGATGTTCTTCTCGCGAATCGTCTTCTTGTCGCGCGCCGGCATCCGCTGCCAGACATCCGTCGGGTTCGTGTACGGACTCTGCATGAACACCGCGCCGCCTGCGACCAGCCCGACGAGCGGATTGCCGCTAAACAGCGCCGTCGTGTCGTTGAGCACGACCAGATCGACGTGCTCCAACTCGCTGTGCGAATAGATATGCGAGTCGGCGATGGTGAGATAATACGTCGTCGGCAGCCCCTTCTTCTCCGAGCCGTATTTCGGATACGCCTGCACATCCTTCCCGAACACCTGGCCGCCGATCGTGGCAATCACCTTGTTCGTCGTCACCGACCCGAATCCGCCGATCGAATGCCCGCGCATCGAAAACGCCCCGCGCGGCCTCAAATCGGGATCTTCTTTCACATCGAGCGCCGTCCGGTGCTTGATGCCGACGCAGAAGAAATCCTGGCTGTCCTCGATCATGTTCTCGAACACGGCATAGATGTCGCCGGCGCGCACATCGCGGCTACCCAGCCCGGCGGCGCCGTGATAGATCTTCGGAATGCGCTCCAGCCGCTCGTGCCCGTTCTGCCCGGTCATCGCATCGCAAAACGCGGCCTTAATTTCGCGGGTGAGGTGGTTGCCGGTCGTCGAGAGCGGATCATCCATCCGTTCGATAACCGTGATCGCCTTGGCATTCTTCAGCGCTTCGACAAGATAGATCGCCGGGAACGGCCGGAAACAATAAACATTCAAACAGCCGGCCTTGATCCCCTTCTTCTCCCGCAGCCAATCGACTGTCGTCTGGGCCGTTTCCATGTACGAGCCCATGCCCACCAGAATGTATTCCGCATCCGCGCACCGATACGGCATCACAAAGTCGTACCGCCGCCCCGTAGCTCGATAAAACTCCTCGAACGCCTCGGCCAGCGCCGGCTCGACCTGGTCGTAGTACCACCGCTGCGCGATCTTGCCCTTCATGTACGAATCTTGGTTCTGCACCACGCCAGACATCATCGGGTTCGCCGGATCCATCAGATTCATGAGCTTGTCTTTCGGGCTGCCGACAAACTCCCTCATGAACTCCGGCTCGATCAGCTTCACGCTCTCGACGGTATGCGTCGTAAGAAAGCCGTCCTGCACGTTGAAAAACGGCGTGCTCGAAGCCTCGGCCGCCCGCCGCGAGATCAGACACAAGTCGCCCGCCTCTTGCGCATTGCGCGCAAACAGCATTCCCCAACCGCAGTCGGCGACGCTCATCATGTCGTCGTGCCCGGCGTGTACATTGAGCCCTTGGCTCGTCAGCGCCCGAGCGCCGATGTTGAACACCGCCGGCAGCCGTTTGCCCGCGATGGTGTAGAGGACTTCCTTCATCAACACGAGCCCCTGCCCGGATGTGAAGTTGGTCACGCGTCCGCCAGCCGCCGCGAAGCCCTCGCAGAACGATGCCGAAGAATGCTCGCTCTCCGGCTCGACGAACACGAGTTGATCGCCCCATAAATTCGGCACGCCGTTGACGACCGCCTGGTTGAACCCGCCGCCCATCGTCGTCGAGCTGGTGATCGGAAACGCGCCGCAACCTTGCGAGATCCGCGTCTCGACCCACACTACGGCTTCCGCACCATCGCAAGTGGTGGGAATCCCCGGGTACTGAAACTTCTCGCCGACCGGCTCGACCAGCGGAATATCGGTCGTCCGCTCAAAAACCTCCGTAGCCATCGCACGCTCCCTTCACCGCTTGGCGGTTTAGCGCACATTTCGGCTTTAGAGCAGCCAACTAAGAGAAGAGGCGTTTGCCGGATCTTCGCGACCCGGCACGTCGGCTACCCTAAATTTCGTCAATACGAATTATAGACGCCGTCAATATCCTATACAATTCTAGAGCGCCCGCCAACAATTGATTCGGCGAAAGCGAAAGAAACGTCGCAAACCCTTACCCATTGGACGGATAGGTTTCATTCTCCCTAAATTCGGCATCTCGCATCCTGCCCCCTTCAAATGATCCGCACCGTTGCCGATCTCTGTCGCGATTCAAACATCGACGTCGCCGAGCTCGCCAAACGCAGCGGCCTCGACGAAGGTCGCATCGTCGCGATCGCATTGGGCCGCTGGACGCCCAGCCCGGGCGAGCGCCAAAAGATCGCCACCGTTTTCAACGTAACGACCGACGAAATCGCCTGGGGACATTCCACGCCGATCCAACATCTCTACGGCCACGGACCCGGCTAATCGTCGTACGAACGATTGATCGCACTCTTCGCGCCATCGCTTGCGATGCGCGCCGTTTCCGCTACACTTTCGAGCATCCCCGCACCGCTGTTTAGCGTTGGTGGCTACGCCGAATCGAATGCGGATCATGACTGCCCTGCGTCCGTCGCTACGTCTCACGCCCGACAAAGCCCAACCCCAAGGAACAAATCCATGGAAACACCTCTCATCTCCCTTTGGATTCCAATCGTCCTCTCCGGCATGGCGTTGTTCCTCGCAAGCTGGGCGGCGTGGGAGCTGCTGCCGCACCACAAAGGCGAATGGCAGGGACTGCCCGACGAAGAGGGCGTGATGACTACGCTGCGAAAGTCCAATATTCCACCGGGTCAGTACGTGATGCCCCACGCGTGTACGCCTCAAGAACGCAAAAGCGACCAATTCAAAAGCCGCATGAAAGCCGGCCCCGTCGGCACGCTCACCGTGTGGAAAGGCCGCCCCAACATGGCTGCCAACATGCTGTGCACGATCCTCTTTTTCCTCATTGCCAACGCCGTGATCGCGTACCTCGCGGGCATCGCTATTCCGCCCGGCCGTGGTTTCATGTTTGTTTTCCGGTTCGTTGGCACCGCCGGCATCCTCACCTACGGCACCGCCAACATCCTCAACGGCATCTGGTTCGGCCGCAAAATGGTCGCCGACATCTGCGACGGCATCGTCTACGGCGTCATCACCGGCCTGATCTTTGCCGCCTTCTGGCCCGCCGCATAAAAATTAGCCACAGAGTTCACAGAGAAGACAAATGCTGTTTGATCATTTGAGATTTGTACGTTGCAATTGGCCATCCGGAAGTGAAACAATGTCAAATTTCAAAATTGCAAAGCGCTATTATTCTTCTCTGTGCTCTCTGTGTCCTCTGTGGCAAGAATATGGATCGTGCCATAGCCTCAATTGAACAAGTCGCCCACTGGCTTGCCTCTTCGCGATCCGCGGTCGTCCTCACCGGCGCCGGAATCAGCACCGAAAGCGGCATCCCCGATTTCCGCTCGCCCGGCGGCGTCTGGTCGAAATACCGCACCGTCTACTTCGACGAATTTCTAACCACCGCCGATGCCCGACACGAATACTGGCGACAAAAATCCGAAATGCACGCAGACTTCGCCGCTGCCAGGCCGAACATCGGCCACGAGCTGCTCTCTGACTGGGCGGCCGCCGGCCGAATCCGCGGCGTCGTCACCCAAAACATCGACGGCCTGCACCAACTCGCGGGCAGCCGCCGCGTCTTGGAGCTTCACGGCACCGCCCGCCTGGCCGCCTGCCTCGATTGCGCGGCCCGCTTCGACATCGAACCGCTCGCCCAAAACTTCCTCGCCATGAATCGAGTACCCGATTGCCCAGCATGCGGTGGCCGACTCAAGCACGCCACCATCTCCTTCGGCCAGATGCTGTCCGCAATTAACACCGCACTTCCCCCATAAAGCCGGCGATGGTATCGCCGGTCTCCCCACAAACCCGGCGATGGTATCGCCGGTTTTCAAGAACCACCCATGCCCCAAACCATTGGTTACCACCTCGTCAAATCGGGCTACGGCCTCTGGCTCCCCGGCGACACGCGCGGCCACTGGTCAACTGCATGGGACGAACAGATTGGCTATTACGAGCCGCATCATCTGCATACAGGCGATCCGGTTCGCGAGCGAATGGCCAAAGAGCGGATGAAGCACCCGCCAACGCGATTTACGCCCGAGATGATCGCCGTCATTGCATCCGCGGTCGGCAATTGTGCCCACGACTCGGATTGGCGCATCATCGCCGCCGCCATTGAACCGACGCATATGCATGTATTATTGACCTACACGGAACGTGATATTGACCGTACCGCGAAATGGATTGCGCAGACCACCACAAAAGAAGTCCACAAATCAACCTCCTACACCGGTCCAGTGTGGTGCGAAGGCAAATGGCGCGAATTCGTTTTCGACGACCACCATTGGAAGAATCTTCGCCTCTATATCGAACGGCACAACTTGCGACGCGGATTGCCGGCACAACCTTGGGATTGGATCGTGCCTTGAAACAATCATTCCCGATGTTATACGAACCGGCGATACCATCGCCGGCTTTATGGAAGAATTACCAACGTTTACGATAATACTCTGGCTGTCGGCGCATGACCCTCTCGATGGTGTCCGATTCATCCAACTCGGCCGCGAATACCGATATGTTTCCAAAAAAAATCGAGATTCGCTGTTGGCTTGCGGCGACGGTTTTGGCCGTCGGCATTGGGCTCGTTTACCTCCCGGCGATTCGCGTTCCGTTTGTCTTCGACGATTCCGCCACCGTTGTGGAAAATGCGTCGATCACCAAACTTTGGCCGCTGATTGGTACGGCCGAAAATCCCGGTCCACTTAATGCGTCTCCCGGCACACCCACGGCGGGTCGGCCTCTCGTCAACCTTTCCCTGGCAATCAACTATCACTTTGGCGGGCTGAATCCCGTCGGCTACCACGTCTTCAGTATCGCGATTCACTTTCTCACGTCGCTGCTGCTGTATGCCATCCTGTGCCGGACACTTGTGCTGCCCTATTTCGCCGGCCGCTTCGCTGCGGTCGCGCGCTGGCTCGCCCTCGCCGTCGCGATCCTCTGGGCTCTCCATCCTTTGCAAACCGAAGCCGTGATCTACGCCACCCAGCGCAGCGAACTATTGATGGCCTTCTTCTACCTCGCCACTCTCTACTGCGGTCTTCGCTACTGGTCCGCCCTCTCTCCCCCTCTCCCTCTCCCTCTGGGAGAGGGCCGGGGTGAGGGTGCCTTGGAACGCGATTCCCAACTACAACATTCAACCGTCTGGCTAACCCTCGCCACCATCGCCTGCCTATGTGGCATGGCCTCCAAAGAAGTCATGGTCTCCGCGCCTTTGATGGTGCTGCTCTTCGAGCGAACGTTCGTCGCTGGTTCGCTAGCCGCCGCATTGCGTCGCTCGTGGCCCCTTTACGTCGGCCTCGCGGCCACTTGGTTGCTGCTGCTTTTTCTCCGCCTTGGCCTGCCGCACAGCGAGGCGGCCGGTTTCGGCCTCGGCGTGCCGGCGATTTCCTATTGGCTCACGCAGTCGAAGATCTTCCTCATGTACCTCAAACTCGCGGTCTGGCCCTGGCCGCTACTCATTCACTACCAGCTTCCCTATCTCAATACCTTCTCCGCAGCCTGGATGTACGTGCTGCCCGTGTTATTGCTCGGCATCGTCACGCTCGTGCTGCTCTGGCGGAACCACCCACTCGGATATCTAGGAACCTGGGTCTTCGCGATCTTATCGCCCACGAGCATCATCCCCATCATCATTGAAATGGCCGCCGAAAGGCGCATGTATTTGCCGCTTGCTTCACTCGTTGCACTCTTTGTGATCGGGGCTTATTTGCTATTCCAGCACATGTCGTCTCGGCCAGTCGCGGTGATGTACCAAAGGCTTGAGGTGCGTTCGCCGATCGCCGCAGTGATGACCGCGTTCGTGCTTTTTCTCGTGCTTGCTTGTGCTCTACGGAGCGCTGAGCGGCTCGCCGAGTACGAATCCAAATTAGGGCTGTGGGAACAAGTATTGCGATTTCAGCCACAAAACCCTGTCGCCCACGTGTCGATCGGGCATGAACTCGAAGAGGCAGGAGAATTCTCTGCAGCCGCCGAGCATTACCGCCAAGCGATTCGCACTGCCGCAGACCCGGCCCTCGCCCATTTTGAACTCGGCGTCGCGCTCTTGAAACAAGGGACCCATGCGGAAGCAGTCACGGAGTTCGAAAAAGCTGCCCGGTTGCAGCCAGACAACTCTCTCATCCGAAACAACCTCGCTGCCGCCCTCTATATGGCCGGACGATACCGCGAAGCGGTCGCCGCCTGCCGCGCCGCTTTGGATCTCCAGCCAAAGTCCTGGTGGTGCCATAATCATTTGGGAATGGCCTTGAAAAATGTCGGCGATTATTCGGAGGCGATCGCGTCGTTCGAACGCGCCGTCGAGCTGAAACCCGACGAGCTCGGCATTTATATCGATCTGGCCGATTGCTATGGCCGCGCCAACCGGCCCCAAAAAAAGATCGCCACCCTCGAAGCGTGCGCGTGCCGTCGCCGCTGGCAAGGGCGATGCCGCCAACGTGAAAAACTTCGATATCCGCTTAAAGGCGGTCCGCCGGCCCGATGACGCCGCCACCCGCAAAGAATTCGCCGCCTTGTTGTTCAACGCCGCCCAATATCCCGATGCGGTCGGCGAGCTTCAGGCGGCGCTCAAGCTGAAGCCAGATGATCCAGTCGTTCTCAGCGACCTCGGTTCGGCGCTGGCGCATCTGGGCCGCTTCCCCGAAGCCATCGAGTTTTTACAACACGCGGTCCGTCTGAAGCCCGACGACGTGGAAACACGTTCCAACCTGGCCCAAGTGCTTGCCGACGCGGATCGCGTAAAAGAAGCGGTCGCCGAATACGAGGTAATTGTTGCCCGCAAACCCGACGACCCGAGCGCTGCTCAACCAATTGGGTATTGCGTTGGCCAAAGCTGGCCG
Source organism: Pirellulales bacterium (assembly GCA_963733825.1). Lineage (GTDB taxonomy): Bacteria > Planctomycetota > Planctomycetia > Pirellulales > Lacipirellulaceae > JABDGM01. Next base: position 438,494 of record CAVTEK010000017.1, on the reverse strand, counting down.
CACTGCGGAAGCGGTCCAGAACCTCGAGCGCGCCATCAAGCTTAAACCCAACTACGTCGATGCGCACAACAACCTGGGCCTCGCCCTCTCGCAAAGCGGCAAGTCGGCGGAAGCAATCGACCAGTTCGAGCACGCGCTCAACCTCGACCCCAACGACGCCGACGCCCACTTCAACCTGGGAAATACCCTGGCCGGTAAGGGCGATATGGAAGGAGCAATCTCCCACTTCGAACAAGCGGTCCGCTTAAAACCCAATCAGGCCGACCTCCGCGAAACGCTCGGAAAAGCTCTCTCCCGTGCTGGCCGACACAAGGAGGCAGTCGAAACCTACCGCTCAGCGGTACTGGCCCAACCGAATTTCATACCGGCCTACGATCACCTGGCCCAGGCCCTCATCCAAGCCAATCGATCCGACGAAGCGATCGCCACCGCCGAGAAAGCGATCGAAGTCGCCCGTTCCACCGGCCAGCAGGCCGCAGCCGAACAAGTCGAAGAATGGCTAAAACACTATCGAAACGAAGTGCGACGCTCGGCCGACCCCGGATCCGAATCCGGATCGCCCGCTCCGCGCAACTGAAACGCAAGCCCAATGAGCCGACGTCCTCACGCCCACAAAACACGATCCGCGCGACGCGTGCCGCCGCCTGCTTCCAATCGGGCCCGCTTCCTCGAGCCGATCGCCTGGGCCTTGATCCTCCTGGCGACGTTCCTGGTCTATCTGCCCGCACGCCACGGCGCCCCACTCTGGGACGATGACGTGCACATCACCAGGCCGGAACTCCAGTCGCCTCATGGACTCTACCGAATCTGGTTCGAATTCGGCGCCACGCAACAGTACTACCCCATCGTGCACACCGCGTTCTGGATTGAGCACAAGCTCTGGGGCGATAACGTCCTGGGCTACCACCTTGTGAACGTGCTCTGGCACTTGATCTCCGTTGTGCTGCTGTATCGCATACTCAAAACGCTAAGTATCCCCGGCGCCCTGCTGGCTGCCGCGGTCTTCGCCTTGCATCCAGTCATGGTCGAATCTGTCGCGTGGATCAGCGAACAAAAGAACACGTTATCGGCCGTGTTCTATCTCAGCGCCGCGCTCGTGTATTTGAAATTCGATCAATCGCGAGCGCATGTCCAGTATTTTTTTGCCTTGGCGCTCTTTGTCTTGGCCCTCTTGAGTAAAACCACGAGCGTCACGCTGCCGGCCGCCCTGCTGGTAATTTTTTGGTGGCAGCGGCGAAACCTCTCCTGGACCCGCGACCTCCTCCCCTTGCTTCCGTTTTTCGCGCTCGCCGCCCTCTCCGGCGTCGTCACCTGCTGGGTCGAGTGGAACTTCGTCGGTACAAAGGGCGCCAATTTCGAATTCACCGTTCTCGAACGTTTGCTGCTCGCTGGCCGCGCCGTTTGGTTTTATCTGGGCCAGCTCGCGTGGCCTCGCAATCTCATGCTTATTTATCCGCGCTGGCGGCTCGATCCGACGGTTTGGTGGCAGTGGCTCTTTCCTATCGCCGTGCTGGCTACGACCATCGCGCTCGCGGTCCTGCGAACGCGTCGGCGAGCGCCCTTGGCCGCCTGGCTCCTCTTCTGCGGCACGCTGCTGCCGATGCTCGGCTTTTTGAATCAATACCTGTTTCTCTACACATTTGTGTCCGACCACTTCCAATACCTCGCCAGCCTGGGAATGATCGTCCTGGCCTCCGCCGCGATCGCGCTGGTTCTGACCCGTCTCGGACCCGCGGCGCGAAGAGTCGGCGTCACGCTCTGCGTGCTATGCGTCGCCGCGCTCGCCACGCTTTCCTGGCGCCACAGTGCGTTGTTTGGCAACCCGGCTGCCCTCTATCAGGCAACGATCGATGGCAATCCCGATTGCTGGGTCGCTCACTATAATCTGGCTTTGGAGTTGGCCGCGTCGGGCCAGCAACAGGCCGCGATCGATCACTATCGACTGGCCATCCGACTCAAGCCCGACTACGTCGAGGCCTATAACAACCTGAGCCGCGAGTTCATGCGCACCGGCAATTTTGAGGAAGCCATTAAAAACCTGCAGCAGGCCGTCCAGGCAAAGCCCGATTCGGCCGAAGCTAGTAGCAACCTTGGCGCGGCGCTCCTGAACGCCGGCCGCGTGCCCGAAGCGATCGACTGCCTGCAGCACGCGCTGCGGCTCGATCCCGACTATGCCGACGCCCACAACAATCTCGGCGTCGCGTTTCTGCGCACTGGCCGGAATTCGCAGGCCATCGAGCAATTCAAGCTGACGCTAACCAGCAACCCGCTCGATGCGGGTGTCCATATCAATTTGGCGAACGCATTGGCACAAGCCGGTGAGCGGAACGAGGCCATCTCTCAGTTCCAAGAAGCGAGCGAACTGGCCCCCGATCTGCCCGACGTCCATCTCAAATTGGCAAACCTGCTGCAACAATCGGGCGAGGTCCAGCCGGCCATTGAACACTACCAGGCCGCCCTTCGTGCAAACGCCCACATTGTCGAAGCCTATCCCAACCTTGCCCGCGCGCTAGCATTGGCCGATCGGTCGCAGGATGCGATCGCCGTGGCCGAAAAGGGCATCGGCGTTGCCCGCTCCATGGGTCAGGAAGCCGCAGCCGAGCAAATCGAGGATTGGCTCTCGCACTTCCGAACCGAGCTGCGGCGCAACTCGGAAGCAGTCAGTCCGCGATCCGGTAGCGAATGATGCACCATGCCGCCCGCATTGCGTCGCGAAACCCAATTTTCTTGCCTTGCTGGTAGTCGCGTCCGTAATAAGAAATCGGCACCTCATAAATCCGGCACTTGAGCTTCGCCATCTTGGCCGTCAGTTCCGGCTCCACTCCAAAGCGGTTCTCGCGAATGCGGATCTGGTCCAGCACGCTCTTTCGAAACGCCTTGTAACCCGTCTCCATATCCGAGACGTCCAGGTTGTTGAACAAATTCGAGAACCACGTCAATCCGCTATTGGCCAGCCGGTGCCAGAACAAGTGGCACCGTTGTGCAGACCCGCGAAACCGGGAGCCGAACACCACGTCGGCGTGCCCATCCACAATCGGCTGAATCAGGCTCGGAATATCCTTCGGGTCGTATTCCAAATCGGCATCCTGGATGACCACGATTTCCCCGCGAACGAGTTCGAGCGCCGTGCGCAGCGCCGCCCCTTTTCCCTGATTGCTCGTATGATGAACGACTTGCACCGTCGCGTCGCCCAATTGCCGAATCAAATCCGCCGTCCCATCGGTCGAGCCGTCATCGACCACGATAATCTCGTAGGGCAGGGCAGAAAGCGCGGCTTGCAGTTTGCCCAGAAGCGTTTGAATGGTCGCCGCTTCGTTGAACGCGGGCACCACGATCGAAAGACGTGGAAGATTTTCAGGCATTAGCAATGCACTCGTGCTCAAACATTCTTCTTCGGCCGCGGCACCCGCCCCTTCCATCGCGCAGGATCTCCAATCTTCCGCTTCCCCGGCCGCTTGCGGTCTAGCTCATCGCGTTCCTCCAATACGCCGATTGGCTTGCCGATCTGATCGCGCATCTCCCCAATTCGGTCGCGGATTACCGCCGCCCGCTCGAACTCCATCCCCTCCGCCGCCGCGTACATTTCCGCTTCCAGCTCGGCAATATATTCCTCGGTGATGTATTGCGCCTCATCCGTCCGGCCTACCTTGGCATTCGCCTCCGCATGGGCCGCGGCTTGCGACTCGATCCCGGCAAAGATCGCTTTCTTGATCGTCTCGGGAGTGATACCGTGTTCCTTATTATAGGCCTCCTGTAGCGTTCGCCGCCGCGCAGTCTCCTCGATCGTCCGCTGCATCGCCGCCGTGACCTTGTCCGCGTACAAAATAACCTTTGCGTTCACGTTCCGCGCCGCCCGCCCGATCGTTTGCATCAGCGATGTCTCGCTCCGCAAGAAACCTTCCTTATCGGCATCCAAAATCGCCACCAAAGAAACTTCCGGCAGATCGAGCCCTTCCCGCAGCAGGTTCACGCCCACCAGCGCCTCGAACTTGCCCTGCCGCAAATCGCGCGAGCAATTCCACCCGCTCGAACGCATCCAGCTCGCTGTGCAGCCATTTGCACAGCACGCCTTGATCGGTGAAGTACGTGGCCAGATCTTCGGCCAATCGCTTGGTGAGCGCCGTCACCAGCACCCGCTCGCCAACCGCCGAGCGCTCGCGAATCTGTTCCAGCAAATGCGGCACCTGCCCGCGGGCCGAAACCACTTCCACCACCGGGTCCAGCAACCCGGTCGGCCGCACCACTTGCTCGACCACCTCGCCGCCCGTCTGCTCCAATTCGAACGGCCCCGGCGTCGCCGACACGTACACCACCTGGTTGATCCGCTCGCGCCACTCCTTAAACCGCAGCGGCCGGTTGTCGAGCGCGCTCGGCAACCGGAACCCGTGCTCGACGAGCGTTACCTTGCGACTTTGGTCGCCGTTGAACATCGCACCCACTTGCGGCACCGAGGCGTGCGATTCATCCACAATCAACAAGTAATCCTTCGGGAAGAAATCGAACAGCGTATACGGCGGCTCGCCCGGATTGCGCCGCTCAGCGGCCGGCTGTAATTCTCGATCCCCGGGCAGTAGCCCATCTCCATCATCATTTCAATATCGTACCGCGTCCGCGCGCTGAGCCGCTGCGCCTCGAGCAGCTTCCCCTGCGACTTGAACAGCTCCAATCGCTCTCGCAGCTCCTTGCGAATCTCATCCACCGCGTTATGAATCCGCTCCTCCGGCAACACGAAGTGCTTCGCCGGGTAGATGTACATCTGCTCGAGCTTGTCGATCACCTCGCCGGAAGTTGGGTTGATGATCGACAGCCGCTCGACCTCGTCGCCCCAAAACTCCAGCCGATACGCAAACTCCTCGTAGCTCGGCCACACTTCGACCGAGTCGCCCCGCACGCGGAACTTGCCCCGCGACGGGTCCGTATCGTTCCGCTCGTACTGAATATCCACCAGCTTGGCGAGCATCGCGTCGCGGTCGAGCACGTCGCCCACCGCCACGCCGACCATCATCTGCTTGTAATCCGCCGGCGACCCCAACCCATAAATGCACGACACGCTCGCCACCACGATCACGTCGTTCCGGCTCACCAGCGAGCTCGTCGTCGCCAAGCGCAGCCGGTCGATCTCTTCGTTGATCGAGGCATCTTTCTCGATGTAAATATCCCGCTGCGGTATATACGCCTCGGGCTGGTAGTAGTCGTAATAGCTAATGAAATAGTTCACCGAGTTATACGGAAAAAACTCCTTGAACTCCGAGTAAAGCTGCGCCGCCAAAGTCTTGTTGTGCGACAACACCAGCGCCGGCCGCTGCACTTCTTGAATGACGTTCGCCATCGTGAACGTCTTCCCCGACCCGGTCACCCCCATCAGCACCTGTTCCTTGCGCCCCGCGCAGCCCCTCCACCAGCTCTTTAATCGCCTGCGGCTGATCCCCCGCCGGCTCAAACGGTGCCTGCAACTTGAATTTCATAAATCCACGATGCTGTTCGCTATTTCACCACAACGACACAACGAGCACGACGGACGAGCAGCACCAATGACCAATTCCCAATGACCAATAATTGTCTTCGCGATTCAATTGGCTTGGTGATTCTTCACTATCCGTCGTGCCCGTCGTGTCGTAGTGGTTCCTCGTTTCCCCCTGCCACCTCATGCCGCCCCGGTATCGGCAACAAATACGGCTTCATCCGCTCCAGCGTCCGCGCACCAATCCTGCGCACCCGCCGCAAATCATCGTTATCGCGATACGCGCCAGCCTGCGCCCGCGAATCGACAATCCGCCGAGCCAGTGTCTCGCCGATATTCGGTATCGTCGCCAACTCCGGCCATTCCGCCTTGTTGATATCCACCAAAAACCGCGCCGTCAGCGGATCGGCCCGATCGATTTCAATCAACTGCCCGCGATGCCCACCCTGCACGAACCAATAAACTCCCATCCCCAACAGCGCAGCCGACACAAGCACCGCCAACACGGCCTGATCCAGTCGGCGCAAAACCGGCCGCCATTGCTCTCGTTTATCCGATTGCATGGCTTTCTGCTTCCCGGTCATACTACGCCTCAGCGAGTCTCGTCACCAACCTATCATTATTGCGTTTGTCGCCGCTAATTCCAGACGCTTTCAACCAAGCCGAAATCGCAGCCGCAATGTCCCAGATGGAGCTAATCGTCGTCGGCGGTCCCAACGGCGCGGGTAAGAGCACATTTGCGGCGGCATATCTCGCGGAACGTCCGTGTCCCTATCTCTGCGCCGATTTAATTGCGACCGAATTTCAGCATCTGGAACCAATGTCGCGGCAAATCGCGGCCGGACGCGAGTTCCTGTCGCGCTCTGTCGAGCAACTCGCCAAGATGGACGATTTCATCATTGAATCAACGCTCTCTGGAAAAACCTTGCGGAGCTTTTTGCGGAAAGGACGTGAAGCAGGATATAGCATCACGATCATCTTCGTGTACTTGGATTCCGCCGACACCTGTGTGGCCCGCGTCAGGCAACGCGTGCGCCGTGGCGGTCACAACGTCCCTGAAGACGACATTCGCCGCCGATTTAATCGCAGCTGCGCCAATTTCTGGCACGCATATCGCAAAATTGCCGATCAATGGCTAATGGTTTACAATGCGGGTGAAGGATTTGACGAATTCGCGTTCGGTTTTGCCGACGAATTTGTAGTTTCCAACGACGACATGTTTAGCCGTTTTCTTGAATTCGCGGAGTTGAAAAAGTAATGGCTAGTACGTCAATTCCAATTGAAGTTTACGAGAAGGTGCAGGAGCTGATCCGAATCGGCAACCGCGGTGTTCGCGCAACCCAAGAAGAAAACCGCCGCCTGGGCATCCCCAATGTCTACTCCATCAACGGCATTCTCTACTACGAATTGCCCAACGGCGAACTCTCGCAGGAAGACCCGTATCCACAGAACAAAAGCGCAAACGGATCAGCCTAATTCTATTCGATGCGTTTCTATACCGTTTCCGAATGTGAAGCATGGCTGTCGGGACGTCACCGCGTGAAGCCGAATGCGGCAACTACGCCTGCTGCTCTTAATCTCGCATATCCCACGAAGCAGCCGATTTACTACTGGGCTCACTGGATTGCGTTGTCGCTCACTTATCAAGGCGAGTGCCTGCTTTGGATCACCGATTGGGACATCTTCTCATCCAACGAAAATCTGCACTTATATTATCGGCTGCGACGGTCGTATCACGATTCGAGAATGCTTGACGAAGCGCCGGGACATCTGTTTCTAAAACATGAAACCGAGGATCTCGCCACATTTCTCCAAATCGCTATGCTGAACGCTTGGGACGGATATGTCTTGACCGCCTACGATTACGTCAATGCATTTTTCAGCCATGATGAGTTCGTTGATTTCTACACCGACCAAGCTCCTATAATCGACGAAATAAAGAACAACTTGATCGGTTGAGTTGCCACCAAAAGCCAAATTGAGATGTCATCAAATATGTACAAAACTCTAGCGTGCCTCGCGATTTCAATAGCATTCTCGCTCTCGTTCCCACCGGTGCGTATGTTTGCCCAAGCGACCGCGACAACTAAACCTGCCCCCAAACCCAATCTCGCCGCCTTCTTCAAGCAGCACTGGATCGATCGCGTCAATTCGTTCCGCGACCAGAACAAGAAGGGCTATTCCGAAAAAAACGTCGTCCTCCTCGGCGACAGCATTACCGAAGGCTTCAACGTCGATAAGTATTTTCCAGATCGCCATGTGCTTAACCGCGGCATCGGTGCCGACGTCATCGGCAACGCCCTCCCAGCTTCCGACCACCGCGGCATCCTCCGCCGCATGGACGAATCCGTCTTCGACTGCAACCCCAGCGACGTCTTCGTCCTCATCGGAATCAACGACCTGGGCAGCGGGCACAAGCCGGAAGTGATCGCAGCCGGCTACCGCGAAATCCTCGAAAAAATCAAAAAGCAATTGCCGGATGTCCGCGTCCATATCCAGTCCGTACTCCCCACCCGCGGCAACTACGCCAAGCACAACGCCAATGTCAACGACCTCAACAAGCGCCTCGAAACGCTGGCCAAAGAATTCGGCTACGACTATGTCGACCTGCACTCGAAGATGACGGACGACAAAGGCGAGTTAAAAAAAGAATTCACCGCCGACGGCCTCCACCTCAAAGACCCCGGCAACAAAGTCTGGAAAGCCGAAATCGATCGCACGCTCAATTGGTAGCCATCGCGGAAACAACTTCGTTGAAATATAGCCGTCGGCGGCAGCCGACGGTTTTCCCTCCCAAAGGGTGGCCAAAAATCGCTTATCGCCTTTAACCACCGCTTCTGCTAGGTTCGATTCCACGATTGATCGTCTGGCGACAAGCTGTGGATCAACCTGCCCGTTTCGTGGACGTTTTTGCCCACGCTCCGGCGCACCTCCGCACCGCCGCCCGGGAGGAGTGCGAAAGGCCGCCGGTCAGCAGCTCGAAAACGATTCGGCAGACCCCCTTGGCGCAGCCGATGCCTTCGGACCGGACGCCCGCACATGTGGCCTCATTTCAATGGGTACTCGGGCCATGTCGAGCGCGGCCGACGGTTTTCGCCCGGAGGGGCGCCTCTCCAATTTTTTTACCTTCGCCATTTAATACTTCCGCTACCGTCTGCCACCCGCTTGCCGTTTAGCTCCAAACCCCGATTATCGTCATGCCCATTGCCCGCTGACTTCCACCAACTCGACTGGGACGCCGCGATCGAAGATGACCTCCGTCAACTCGTTCGGCTCGCCGTGCGCGAAGACCTCGGCCGCCAAAACGATTGGACGACCGTCGCCCTCGTCGACTCCGAAACGCGTGGCAGTGCGACGGTCGTCGTTCGCGAGGCCGGAGTTTTGGCCGGCCTGCGGGCCGTGCCAATCCTCCTCGACGAAATGCACGCCGCAATCGATTGGCAGCCACGCGCCGCCGATGGCGATGTAATCGTCGCCGGTACTTGCCTCGCCAACCTTGCTGGTTCCGCGCACGACATGCTCACCTGCGAGCGGCCGTTGTTGAACCTTCTCGGCCGTCTCTCGGGAATCGCTACGCTCACACGCGAATATGTCCGCCGTGTCGAAGAAACCCAGGCTCGCATTTACGATACGCGCAAGACGACGCCCGGTTGGCGACGCCTGGAAAAATATGCCGTCCGTTGTGGCGGGGCTCGCAATCATCGCACCGGCCTTTCCGACGCCATTCTCATTAAGGACAACCACCTTAGCGTTGCAGCCCATAATCATCGTTCACCGGCCGACGCCGTCCGCGCCGCCCGGAATTTCCTCTCGCAAGTCGATTCGGATTTCATTGCCAAACAGATGCTCGTTGAAATCGAAGTCGACCGCCTCGAGCAGTTAAACGGAGTGTTGGCCGCCGAGCCCGACATCGTCATGCTCGATAACATGCCGCCCAATCAATTGTCGGCGGCAGTGGCCCTGCGAAATGAACTCGCGCCGAACATCGAACTTGAAGCTTCCGGCGGTATAACTCTGGAAAATCTGCGCGAAGTCGCGCTCTCGGGTGTGGAGCGAATCAGCATCGGCGCTGACCCATGCTGCCCGCTCATTGGACATCGGCCTCGACTGGATGCCCCCCTCGGGTGCCTGATCGCCTGCTTCCGGTCAGCAATGTTGCCGTGTGGCAACGCAAGGCAATTGAGGCGTGTCGCTTCTGTGCTACCTTCGTGTTGGAAAATCAGCGATTTTCCCACGAAATCTGGTCCAATCCGGGACTTTGGAACCCCCCCAGTCGTTCGCCGGCCGCCCGGTTTGACATGCCCGGCAACCATATTAAGTTTCAATGACGCCGCACCTTTGGGGAGAGGTGTGGCATGTCTGACGCGGCGGGACGAGCTGGGAGCTTAAGGGGACCTCGCCGCGTCTTTTTTTGCGCCACGTTCCCCGTAAATCCGTGACGCCGCGAACGCAAAATCGTCTTTACTGGTATATTTTTCGTTGACGGCCCAGGTTATTTCCGTTATAAGTAAGATACCTGGCCAAAATCTGGTTCCCGATCGGGGTGCCGGAAATGCCTTTCTCTGGCCAAATAAACGCATTTTTTATTTTCGGAGCGACCTCATGAGTGTCAGATCGGCGGCGGCGAACAAGTTCGCACGGCTGTCCGCAAGACATTCGAGAGCCACTGGGTAGGGTCCTCCGATTCTTCTCCCTGGGTGTTCCGTTCCGCCTCACTCGCGGTTTCGCGTGCGCCCCTTTGACACGGATCGGCTGGTTCGGGCCTTATTACCAGGTTCTGGAAGGATAAGCGCAGCTACTGCGCTTGCCCGTCTTCGCGCGAGAGCCCAGATCCGGCACTAATTGCAAATTAGACAGTCAATGTTCTGTCTGGTGTTGCGCGTTTGTGTCGGCGCGAATTTCTCTCTCGCCTTCTTAGCCGATCTTTCGGCGGCTGATCACGAAAGCGGCGCTTGTCGTGCCGTGATCCATCGCCCCCTCGAGCGATCCACCCGAACCACTGCGCCCCTGGCTTGGCTCGCGCTGCGTCGCCCACTGGCTTTCGCCGCCGAAAAAAGACACTCGAGCGACCACCCAACTGAAGAACTGAATACACCTTTGACTCTGCATTTTGGAGCGATCAATAATGTTTCGTAGAATCGGCCGTCAGCCCCACCGTTTCGGACCCGCCTTCATTCCCGCACTGATGGCGATGTTGTGGCTGCCCTGCGCTATTCAGCAGGTACAAGCGCAATCCGACCCATTCATCCTGCTGATTAATCGGGATCTTTCGCACCTGCTTGACGTTGCCCACACACATGATTCCAACGTGCCGGAACCGGCGACGCTGACCAACTATACCCGCGGCTCGGTCATCGCCACCCAAAACAATACGCCCTTCATCTTTCTTGAAAATCTCGCCACTGACCCGATGCAGGATTTCCACATCACGCTCCCCGCAATGACCGGCGATCCCAGTAGCATATTCCATTTCACTCCGCCTCCTTTGGCCACTGGCCCAATCAATCTTAAGACGCAAGGCCCTTCCACCGTGCAGGTATCGGCGTCACTCGCCTCTAATGGCGACGAGCTCGTTCTGGACTTCGGTCCCAACGGATTGAAGACGAACGAGTATATCGCGTTTCAGGTTAAATTTGCGTTGGATAGCTGTGAAAACTGTGGAAAGCCCTCGTTTCAAGTCGCCTTGTTCGACATGTGCGATGATCTGCAGCCAATGGGTCCACCGCCGGATACTTCGATCGACTACTTAGGTGATACACCACCTTTCGAGGGTCCGTGGAATCTCGAGTATCCTAGTCCGTACGACGAAGGCGTTCACCCTCCGCTGGGGCAGACGCTGACCCTTAATCCGCCGACCACGAACTCGTTTTTCCCGCCGCCGACCGTTCCCGAACCGTCCGCGCTGTTGCTTGGGCTGATTGCCCTCTGCGGGTTGTCGTCGTCTGGCGTGGCGCGTCGCGATCGCTTCCAGTCTCGATGATTCGGTGGTTCTACGGTTCAGAGCGCGGACCGCGCGATTCTGGGCCGCTGTCGCAAACCATCTGCGCGAATCCAATCGAGCCACGGCATGCGGCCAAGTGAACCTTGTTGGCCAATGCGCCTTTCTGGCATCGCACTTGAGTCACCGCATGCACCTCGATGCGGTTGACGTGAGCCGTAGCGCCGCCGCTTCTCTGCTAGTATCGACCCGATCGGTGCTGCGTAAAAGCCTAACGCCTATTCCATCTTTGCGATCTACGCCGGTTGCATCGGTTATATCAAAAAAGAGCAAAGTATCGATTGTCCTAGTACCGATGTTTGGGAGTGACCGTTAGATCGAGTCCAGGCTGCCGAGCGACTCGCTCCGGGTTTCGGCCCCGGCGATTCATTCGCATTTGCCTACTCTACGCGCTGCCAGCAGGGCATGCGCGGCCGGGAAAGCCTGATTTCGCTTGCATGGGGGGATTCTGGAATGAGACGTCACCACTCGGTGGGGCTTGCGCTATTGGTCTCGGTGGCCATCGGCGCAGTGGGCCAAAATGCTTCGGCGCAGGATCGCACGAGATACCGCTACGCTCAAAACACACAGGTCCCACCGACGCGGGCACCTGCAGAGGAACTGCCCATGGGCCGATCCGTCCCTGGCCAGATGCCGGCGACGAGCGATTCCGGCGGCTATCCGGATCAAGGTTTCGCGCCCAACCCCTATCATTATTCAGGCGGTCCTGAAGAAGCCGGTGGTTATGCCAGCGACTGCTGCGATTCTTGCAATAGTTGTTGCTGTGGCGGCGCCTGCGATTCGTGCGGCTGCGATGCAGGCGACTGCGGTTCCGGCGGCTGGTGCGGTTGCGGCGGAGGCCGATGGTTCGTCACCGCCGACTATCTTAACATGCGTGCCCACTTCAGTGATGCGCTATCGCACGTTAACGAGGTGGATACCAACGATCCGCAAGCTACCATTCGACACTACGATCAACTGGATTTCGACTATAAAAGTTCCTTTCGAGTCGGCGGCGGATATCGCTTGTGCTGTTGCGGCGAAGAGCTCGTTTTCAATTACACGCAATTGCGCAGCGACGCAGATGATTTCGTAGACGGTGGAGATCGCTTCGGGGGAACCCGGGTGGAGTTGCCATTCAATCCGAATCCTACCAATGCCGACCCCCAGGACCCGTTTCTTAGTCCTACGCAGTCAGGATCAATTCACGCCTCGGTTAACGTTGACTCGTATGACCTGGAATGGCGCAAGACCATTCCGCTTGGTGGCACGTCGTGCTCCGATTGCGGCAGTCCGTGCGGCTGCGGCGATTGCTGCAAGCCACGTTGCCCCGCCTGGGACATTACCTGGTCGGGTGGCGTTCGCGGCGCGCACGTCGACTCAGATCGTCGGTATATACTGACCGATACAGAAGTCGACACGAACAATACGGATACCACGTCACGATTGCGATTCGACGGGGCCGGACCTCGCTTCGGCGTCGAAGGCCGCCGGTACTTTGGCTGCGACGGCTGGTTCAGCATTTTCATGAAGGGCGATATTTCGCTCCTGCTTGGCCACCTCGATCTGGATACCGTCCAGCGCACATCGGTGAACGGCGACGACAGCTTCGAAGGGGAATCCCTGCGCGCCAGCAGATTATCCCGGTGACTGAAATCGAAACCGGCATCTCGGCAACCGTCACATGCCATTCGACGTTCTCCGCCGGCTACATGCTCAGCGCCTGGCACGACTTGGGATTCCGCGATGAGTCAGTTCTCGGCCAACAGCAATTGGACCAGACGCTCATCACCCACTATGACGACGCCAACATCCTGAGCTTCGACGGGTTCTTTGCCCGCTACGAATGGGCGTATTAAAGAATTGATCAAAACGTAGCGTACCCGTTACGACGATCGCATTTCGTCTCCGCAGGGTCGGCAACCGAAAGGTTCGCTGGCCCTTTTTTGTGTACTTTGTGTCGGGTGCCACTGGCACAGCCAGTGTTTCCGAAGAAGTACCTCGATACACGAGGTGACCGACAGAGTTTGAACCAGCTTGTTCTCAACTCACTGGCGTTGTCGCGATCGTACGAACTTTCGACCGCAAGCCTGCGATATGCCCGGCACTGGCAAAGCCAGTGGCACCCAATTCTAAATTGCGTTCTCAGTGCGTCGCCAGAAAGCGCTCGCGGCGACTCCGGCGCTCGGCACGCAACCGCGCTCGGCGCTTGATCTCGCTGGGCTTCTCGTAGAATTCGCGGACTCGCATCTCTTTCTTGATTCCGCTCCGCTCGACCAGTTTGCGAAAGCGGCGGACGGCCTCTTGGGCCGATTCCTTGTCGCGCAATGTCAACTTAACCACACATGCTCCTCAAGAGTGATATCAAGTGATGACCCAACTGGAAGGCTCCGGTGGGGACCCATCATTGTATCCAGACCCACGATTGGCTGTCTATGGGAAAGGAGCACGGGTAGTGGTACAGTTTGAAACCCTCGATTTTCTAGGCCAGCTTTTGGGCCAATTCTTCGTCCAGAATCTCACGCACCGTTAACGGCACAATTACCTTGCCGCTTTTGCGGAAGAATGAGTTAATCTCTGTCATCGCGTCCCTGCTGAAGTCGAATGAGACAAAGAATCCTTTGGTGCGATTCTCCCGCACCATGACGGCCTCAAACGAGTCAATGTCTGGCCGCCCCGCCTTATCTTTTTGTTTGACCTGGATCGGATACCAAACGTCCATGAAGTCGAGTGCGCCTTGCTTGCCCTTGTCGGCGGATGGCACGGCAGATACCGGGAAGATTTTGCCGTCGATCCCCATATCGCCTACCTGGGCCTTATTGGGGATTCCGCCAAGCGCGATTACCGCCCAATTCTCAAACTCAAAATGCGGCATTTCGCGGAGTTGCCTTTCGCTGCGCGGTAGATCGCGCACAACGAAGTCTTTTCCTTCCCGCAATTTGCAAACTTCCTGAAGCCGTTTCGCCATGACGCGGCAGGCGGTCGGAGAAACGTCTATCCCGATCCAGTCCCGATCTAGGTTCTCGGCAGATACCAGTGCCGTACCGCAGCCGCAGAAGGCATCCAGTACGACGTCGCCTTTATTGCTGCTCGCCGTAATGATGCGGTCTAAAAGCGGCAGCGGCTTTTGTGTCGGATATCCAAGCCGCTCGGCTGAGAGATTGTGCAGGGGTCGTATGTCGTTCCACACCGTTTGCAGCGGGACTCCCGGCATCTTGTCGGCGTACTGTTTAATACGCGGCACGCCGTCAGATTTTTTCGGCCAGTGTATCGCCCCGGCCGCGTCAAGCGCGTCCAGCCGTTCGTCAATCGTACCGTCGGGTATTTGATATAGTTCCGCAGCTTCCTTTGGTATCGCCCAGTGCCGCCCCTTCGCAGTTACGTCGATCCCGCGCCACGGCTTTCCACTCTCACCATGCCGAATCCCGTCGCCGGTCAGGTCCATGCACTTCCATCGTCTGCCGTCAGCATCGACCTGTTCAAAGAACATTTCGACGTATTCAGGTTCGTATGGAACGTACTGAGGATTCCATGTGTATTTTTTCGATCCGGTGTAGAAAAAGATAACGTCGTGAACAGGCCCGTATCGCTTTGCGCTGCTATGTGCACTCGTTCGCTTCCACACGATTTCATTCTGAAAGTTGTTTTCTCCGAAAATCTGGTCAAGCATTACCTTCACGTAATGGCTCGCGTGCCAGTCGCAGTGATAATAGAAACTGCCGGTTTTCTTCAGGACACGCGCCAATTCAACGCAGCGCGGCCGCATGAAGTCGATATATGCTTTGGTTGATTCGTGCCGATCCTCAAATGCCCGCTTCTCTTTTGTTTCGCCCCAAAAGACTTCGTAGTTTCGATTCGAGTTAAAAGGCGGATCAATATATATCAGGTGGACAAAATCCGCTGGAAGGTGTTTCAATTGCTCCAGACAATCGCCGCAATAAATGATCTTCGTCGCCATGCTGAACATGGTATCCGCCACCTAGCATTACCCCAAGTAGCGGGCCGAAACTTCGCTGAATAGATCGTCGAAATTCCATAGCCGATCCGTTACGCCAGCGGCCATTGCCGGGGTGGGGCGAAGCCGGCCGGCCTTGCCGCTGTAGTCGGTGTGCCGGGGACGCCAACAAAAGTTGTAATTCGCGAAGTGCAAGGCCGCAGCAGCCGCAAGATTCTCGCGTTTCTTGCTAAACCCAAGGGATAGCCGGGCGAACCGCTTCATAAAGGTCCGCGTCGTCAGATTGTTGCGCTCAACGTGGCTGGTGCATATCGTGTAAATCTCATCCTCATCCATTCCACGCCGCGCCTCACGTTGGGTGCCTATCATCTGCGAAGGTGAGTAGTTGCCCGGCAGCCGATCCGCATTGCGGTAATCCTTGATTATCGTGCCGTACTTAACGTAGGGGCCGAACGCTAGGTCCACTGCTTCCGGGTACGCCTTGAATCCGTCCGTACTGACTTGCGTGATTTGCCGAAAGCGACCGATCCGGTAGGCGTGGTCGTCGGAGTCGTGGGGCTTCGGGAATACAAGACGGCTGGCAAGGTCAACCATCAACCGCCGCGCCATATCCGCAGACCGCTTGCCGATTATGAACGTGGGGACAAGTTTCGTTTCTTGATCTAGCGCGACCCACATATACATATCGCCTAACTCTGGATTGTCGCGGTTGTCAGTGTGAAGGCGAGCTTGTTTCTTGCCAACGAACGTCCAGATTTCGTCAACCTCCAAATGGTTGAGGGTAAGGCCGCGCATTTCCTCATCCATGAACTGTCGGCACGCATCACCAAAACTGACCAGCAGATTCATTACCGTCGTGCGGTGGACGCCAGTTAAGCGAGTGACCGAGCGGAGCGAATTGCCCTCAACCAGCATTTGCAGGGCCATGCATTGCTTGTCGGCCGCGAGTACGTTTGCCATTTGAAAGCTTCCCATGTTTGGGAGCTTTCGCTAAGATTGGGTTACTACGTCGCAACTCAGCGAAAGCTCTGTTGTGATTGGCCCTGGCCGTGTATCAGCACGGCCAGGGTTTGTTCTCTACCAGTTATTGTACACACACTATCTGCTGTGTCAACACTATTGCAATAGCTTTTTTTGTGTGTACAATTCTGGCATGGCTAATCCATACGGACGGCCCAAGAAGCCGCTCACCGAAGTCTTGGCAGAGCGAATTGACCTTCGGCTAACCACCGAGGAGCGGCTAACATTCGAGCAAGCTGCGGACCGCGCAGGTGAAACGTTGTCCGCATGGATTAGGGGTTGCTGCGCAAGAGCAGCGAAGCGGTTGCCAAAGCCACCTAGCGGAAAACGGGGGAATCGAACCCAGCCGGCGAAGGCCGGTCCCTAACAGGGCTTATAAGGCCCCTGCGCCACCAAGGCGCGGGCCGCTCTCCATGTTAGGGTTGCCGAACCAATATGACACGAAAGGTGTCAGATATGTTCATGGAGTGTACAATTGACCAGTAGTCGCCGTTTTTGGAGGAGTTGTTATGCTCGGCTTTAATCCAAGCAAAACGATCCAGGCTGCTGCGTATCTTCTCAAATTGGAGCCTGGCAAGCGCACGAATTACATGCGCCTCTTAAAGCTTCTATACCTCGCGGATCGAAAGAGCCTCGAACTGCGTCACACGCCATTGTGTGGAGATACTCCGTATGCAATGGAACGTGGGCCAGTTCCGAGCACGACACTAGATATGATAAAGGGCAACGATCCAGAATCGCCGCGATGGGCGCACTTCATCGCAAAGATTGGCTATGATGTTCGATTGGTGGAAGACCCAGGCAACTTGGAACTAACAAGAGCAGAATTGAAAATTCTCAACGAACTTTCAGAAGAGTTCCGCGACAAGGACGAATGGGACATGGTCAATTGGTGCCATGCCAACTTGTCAGAATACAAAGAATGTGAACCGGAATTGACCCAGAAAAAACGAGTTAAAATCCCACTTGATCGCATCCTATCAGCAATTGGGATTACCGGCGGTGAGGGTGATGCCATTGTTCGACAATTGAATGCTGACAAAGGCTTTGCCAATCTCTTCAAGGATCACGCTCCCGCATGATGACGGTATGCGCATGGATATTGGCGATTGTTTTGTTAATAAAGAAGCGCCACGCCTACCGAGCCACCTGTGGATCGTAATATCTGATCCAAGCTTAGATGCCGGTAACGTATTGATCGTCAACGTGACCGATCTAAACAACCATTACGATCACTCTTGTATTCTATCGCCAGGGGAGCATTCCTGGCTAACCAAGGAAAGTTGCGTCGCTTATCAATGGGCTAAAAATACATGCGTTGCCGACCTAGAAAAGGCCGCCTCATTAGGTTTGTTGACGAGCCAGCCGCGAATGAGTGAAGACGCATTGCAGCGAATCCTAAATGGGCGCAATTGTCCGACGAGTTAAAGGGGTCGTATCGCGAATTACTTCGCAAGCAGTCGTTGATTGATTGACGATTCAATTCTCAGCCAAAATTAAACTCCCGTGCCAATCCTCACTAATCTATTTCCCAAACTGTACCACTACCGGAGCACGGTAGTGGTAAGGTTTCAGTTACCATTCCCGGGCGAAAGTCCACCAAGGTCCCGGCTTGCTCATGGGGCTCGTAGCAAAAAGAACAGATCGCCCTCGTCGCCCGCGATTGCTCGCCGGCTGAACTGTTTTCAGGTCGAGGCTCTTTGGTCGCTACGCGGCGGAGAGAGGAGGCATTGAAATCAAGCAATGTGGTGACTTTCTTCTACGGCAGGGTTATAAGACTGCTGCGCCACCAAGGCGCGGGCCGCACTCCAATTCAGAGACAGAATTGACCGTTTGCATCGCTGCAATCCACACCTGCAGTGTACATAAAGGGTAACTGGAGCGACGCAGGCCGGATTGATCGGAAGCAAGTCGCTTGAATTGTTGGCAATAGTTCGGGATAATTCAGGCAGAGGTTGCCAATGTCAAAGCGCTATCGTCTTTCTTTGGATATTCTTTTCTATCGGTCAGGCTACCAGTGGATAGCGCACTGTCTGCAAACTGATATCGTCGCGGAAGGCGAGAGTATTACTAATGCACTTAAAAACCTTTTTGAGTTAATGGCCTTTCAGCTTGAGGCGGCCAGCGACGAAGAGGACATGAATTCGATCTTTAGACCGGCGCCGGCAGAATATTGGAATTTGTTTGCGCGGGTCGGACATCAAAGCCGATCCCAGCCCGATGCTAACATGCGTCAGTCATGTTGAGGCGAGGGAAGCGGTATTGTCATAATGGCACGGAAGCAGCCACTCAAATACAGAGACCTTCGTGTGCGCCTGCTAGAATTCGGGGTGGTGGAGGACAAGCGGCGTGGAAAGGGTTCCGAACCACGCCTGTTCGGCTCAAGGATTGCTCACCGTGTAGTGTAGCAGATGGGGGCGCCGTGGACGGCGTCCCATCGCGGATTAAAGGGACGAAGGGTGTGAGTGGGGCCGCGTGGCGCGCAGCGTAGAAGACTCCGGCGCTCGAAGACAAGAGCGGGGTTAGAGGGCACGAGGCTGGAGTTTTTTAAGGTGCGCCAGCAGCTCTTCTTCGTCGGCCCAACCTTGCAGATAGAGGCAGACCATTTCGAATGTCCGCAGGGTCGGCTTGCCGCCGGTCCACAGCGCCAATAGCAGGCAAGCGATGATCGCACAGTAGGTCTGAATCTCGATCCCTGCGCGGGCCGTGCTCAATAAGTGCCGGCAGCCCAAGACGTGCTTGAAGAAGCGGAAGAACAATTCGATCGTCCATCGCTGCCGATAAATTTCGGCGATGATCTCAGCCGGCACGTCCAGGAGATTCGTGGCAATTCGCAGGATGCCGTCCGAGGGTGGGCCGGTCTTGCCGCCCGGGCTCTTGCCGCGGGGCCGTGAGGGAGTCGTGCGAACTCGAACGAGCCGCACGCGGTGGTCGGGACGTTTTGATTCGGGGCTGCCCGCGCCCAATTCGACAATCTCGTCACTAAGAACTCCGACTGCAATCGCCTCGTCTGACAAGGGCCGCGTTTCGATCACTTCATAGCGACTGTTATCCCGCACGCGGCAGACGTAGCTGCTGTGGGCGGCGTGGATGTCGTTGAACAGTTGGAACTGGGCATACCAGCGGTCCATCACGTAACAGTGATCCGCCTCCAGATGGGCGCGGAGCACATTCTTCTCGTCATTCTTGCCGCTGTTCTTGCCGCCGGTGACGTCGATCCGCGTCGGCACGCCGCGGTCGACGTCGAAGTGCGTGTGCAATCGCCAAGCCGACTTGCTGTGGCCGTGCACGTTCTTCAAGTAGGCCGCCTGGGCGATGGTGGAGAGCGTCTTCACGACGCTGCCATCGACGGCCACAAGAAGTTGGTCGAGGTGCTGGCCGCCGACACGACGCATCGGCTGCACCTCTCGGGCCAGTTCGCCGATGATCTCCCGGAGCCGCTCCGGATCGAACACGTCGGTCGCTTCGGAGAGCGAACCCAACGAGGCCCGGCCGCAACGCAGCTTACGCTGCACGTTCTGCAATTCCGAGGCCTGCTGCAACGCACGCAGACTACGCAGGCAGGGATTGAACATGAACAGCAGCACCAACCCGCAGTACTGGTCCATGAACAGCTCGCGGTTGCCCGCCTTGTCCCGGCCGCAGCCCACTTCGTGCAACCGCTCGAACAGCGGCCAGAGCTTGCGAAAATACTTCAAGCCCTGAACATCTTCTTCGCGAATCGGTGCACGCTCGTCTCGGCGTTGGCTCGGCATCCTGTTAACATGCGCGATCAGAAGACATCGCGCAAGTCAAAATAGGAAAGCGCAAACGCCGTGCCGAACAGGCGTGGTTCCGAACGTATGTTTGTCGGCATTGTTGATGGTGCTGTACGGCGATATCCAACGAAATGTCACAATGAGAACGACGAAAAGCCCGTGCCGGTGATTAACGCAATACGGCGTTGTTTCAAGCTCACCCCCGATGATGGAATTAGCGATGAAGAATTCTATGGAAAGTGATCGCTATTTACCGGCCATGTCCAGTCCCGCTTGAACCGGCGCGGTCAATTCTTTTTGTCGGGAAACTTTGGGAGCATTGCCTCGATAAGAACACCAAACGGGCCGAGGAGAAGCCCAAGCACAAACCCTTCTCCCTCGCCGCGCCCGCACTGCTCACCTACCCATGCGCCGATCACGCCGAACACGATTGCAATCAGGACGTAACCGGCGAGGTATGGACCAAGTGTAACCATACCCATGATCATACAAACGGGCATCCGAAATCTCAACTCGCGTGCCGAACGCACCAAATCTGTTGCTCAATCTGTATGACCACCGCGCACCAACAACTGCCGAAATTTGTTCGCTTACTTGCCGAGGATTCGTCGATACAATTCGACCGTCTGCCGAGCCATCGCGGCGGCATTGTATCGGTCGTGAACCGCTCGTTGTCCCGCAACGCCGAGTTGCAATGCTCGCTTCGGATCGCCAAGAAGCGTGGCAATTTTCTCGGCCAAATCCAACGGATCGTGCGGGCGATGCAGGAGGCCGCCGCCGGTGTCGGCGATCATTTCGCTGAAGCTGCCGTGATCGGGAAGCACGACCGGAACTGCGTTGGCCATCGCTTCGAGTGCCGGCAACCCCTTCGATTCGCGATAGACGGTTGGCGTGCTTAAAACATCGAGCGATTGCAAGAACGCAATCTTTTGGTCTCGATCGAGTTCGCCCAAGTGCTTGAATCGGCCCGCGAGAGGACCAGCGGCTGCGCGCGATTGAAGTTTTTCAAGGTAGAGCCGATCGCCGTCGCCCAAGTACCCGGCGGCGTGCAATTCGAATGGCGGCAAATCGGTGCGCTGGCTTAGCCGCTCGCAGGCATCGACCAGCAAATGCAGGCCCTTGTCTTCGCAGATGCGGGCGAGGAAACCGATGACACGCGGCTCAGCAATGCGCTGCGTCGCAGGCGGAACCCCCGGCGGAGCCGGGGGCTGTCGGTGGCCTGATAGGTTCAGGCCGTGCGGGATAACGTGGATTCGGGCCCGATCGACTGCCAGATAAGCGGCCATGAAATCGGCGTAGTAGCGATTCATCGCAACGAAGGCGTCGACGTCGCGGGAGCGTTCGCGGAGAATTTCGCGCCCGATCGTAATGCGGCGGCTGCAGCTTTTCTAGAAACAAATCTTCGCCCGAAAGCTGGCAAACGATCGGCGACCCGCCCCGTTCGCGCAGTTTTCGAGCCATGCCGATTTGCATCGAATTCGACAAGTGAACGATGTCGGGCCTGAAGTCGGCCGTGAGCCAGTGCGCCAGCTTGTCGAGCTCCTTATGCTGATGGCCGGACTCGCCGCTCAGCATCGATACCGTCAAGTCGCCCAATTGCTTTGGATCGACGCTGCCGGCCCGCCGCGCCAACCGCTGCAGGATCGCCGGATGATCCAACGGCCGATCGAACCACCACGGCGTGTGCCGAAACAGCGGCACTTTCTCCTGCAGGTAAACGTTGATGCCGCCGAAAAATACGCGTGGGATGCTGACATTCGGCTCATCGGTGCGCAGCGGAGTGTAGGTCGGCACGAGCACGACGTCCTCGCCCAATTCCAAGAGCGCGGCCGCCAACGTGTTGTCGTGCAGACAACTGCCGCAGTACATGCCGGCAGCACCGGCGGTAATGTAAGCGATGCGCATGAAGGGTCGAGAGTCTAGTGTCGAGTGTCGAGAGCCAGCAATTCAGATTATCGTGCCATGCGCTTACGGTTTAGCTCGTCACGCCTTCCTTTTTCATTCTCTCAAGCCAGGGGTCGAGGTCGTCGAAGATGCGACCGGCTGCGGGGTGAAAAATTCGCCCGATCAGAATATCGGTCATTGGCCCGATGTGCTGCGGATACTCGCGAATGAATTTGCCGACGCGAAATTGACCGCAGTACCAGGCTTCGGCCAGCTTGCGCACCCAGGCAGTTCCGCGGGCGAATTCCGGCACCCATTTGCCCAGCTGTTCGCCCGACGTGTCGCCGCGACGAAGGCCCTCGATGATCGCGTCGGCGGCGAGCTGGCCGCTCTTCAGCGCAAACCATACGCCCGAAGAATAGATCGGATCGATGAAGCCCCACGAATCGCCCACCAGCACCCACCCATCGCCCGATGCGCGTGACGTGGCATACGAATACTCTTTCACGACGTCGAGGCCGGCAACTTTTTCCGTGCCTTCGAGCCGCCTGGCCATCGCGGGGCAATCGGCCACTTCCGCGGCGAAGATTTCGTCCGGACTGCCGGCGCCTGGGCGGAAGAAATAATCGGCGTCTCCCACCACGCCAATGCTCACCACATCGTTCGACAGCGGAATGTGCCAGAACCAGGCGCGGTTCGACTGCGTGCGTAAACACACCGTCATGACGCCGCCTTCAATTACGTCGCGACGCGAGCCGCGGAAATGGCCCCAGATCGCAGCTTTGCGGAAGTTCGGGTTCGGTTGGCGGAGTTGGGAGCGGGCGCCGAACAGACCGGCCTGGCCGCTGGCGTCGACGATTACTTTTGCGCGAATGACATCGCTAGGTCCCTCTCCCTGTGGGAGAGGGTAGGGTGAGGGTGCCTGGGCCTCCAATACACCCTCACCCCGGCCCTCTCCCCGAGGGAGAGGGAGGGCGAGTGCGCACTCCGACGGCGCGCTCGTTGTCGTAGATGACTTCCAGCACGCGAATGCCGCGGTGAACTTCTGCCCCTTTCGTGGCGGCGTTGTCGAGCAGGAACTGGTCGAACTTGGCCCGTTCCACATGCCACGTGCGGCTGCATTCTCGCGGATCGTGTCGCGTGAAGACAAACGGCGACGACTCGCGGCCGCTCGAGCTCACGAACTGCACGCCAACTTTTTGGACGAATGGGCCGCTTTTCATCGCATCCAGCAATCCAAGCCGCTCGAAAACCCAATACGTTTCCGGCATCAGCGACTCGCCGACCTTGCGACGCGGCGCGAGATCGCGCTCGAGCAGCAACGTGCGAAAGCCGGCGTCGGCCACAAGCGCCGCGGTCGTCGAGCCGCTCGGGCCGCCGCCGATTACGATGCAATCGTATTCAATCTCAAATGGCATGATCAATTGTAACCACAAACTCTTTTGCCACAGAGGACACGGAGATCACAGGAAGAAATGACCGATGACCAAAGAATTGTCTTTGCAACCGTTGGTCATTAGAAGCGGTTTCAAAACTACCTTGTCATCCCGACGGAGGCTCGGCGACGGAGGGATCTACGCTACTTCGGGCTAGATTCTTCGCTGCGCTCCGCTTCGCTCAGAATGACACCGGTTTTGAAACTGCTTCTAGTACTTGGAAATTGGTCATTCAAACTCCTCTGTGCACTCTGTGACCTTTGTGGCAAATATCAGTTCAATTACCCGGCAAAGCAACAATCTCCAACAACTGCACAGTCGGTCGCTCGGCAACGAGAATCTGGGCCGTTCGTCCGTAGATCGGTGTTTTTCCGCTGACCTGCAGGTGTTCTCGCAGCACGGGTCCCGGTGCGATGCGCCAGAGCGTGATCAACTCGACCTCGCGAAGTACGTTGTGCTGAATCAACACGCGGCCGAGCGGCGATCGTTTGCTCGTGATTTCCTCCTGCGCGGCGACCGGCAAATCGGCCAGCCAGATCCGCATGATTCCAAATTGTACGACCGCGCCGTCCGTTTGGCGACTTAGCAAACTGCAACGGGCATAGCTGGCATCATCGCGCCACTCGGCCAACGCGCGAACAGCAACGGGCGCTTTGTGAAATGCTTCCAGCGCGACGGTCATGTGGTCGGTATGCGCGAGCAACGTCCGGTAATCGGGCGGTAGACGGTCGACGGTCGACGGTTCGAACCGCCCCAGCTCGTGCAAATCGGAAAAGAACAATGTCGCCAGGCGCGATGCGCTGAGGGACAAACAATTCGGCTTCGGATGATGGCTGGGCGGGATCGGTCACCGGGCGGGAATGGCCAGGGGTCGGCCTGATCGGCCGGTTGCGGCGGGCTCTTCGAGCCGCTCTTCGAGCACCGTCGCAATCAAATGGCGGGTTAAACGGCGCAGCGGCTCGGGCGAGAAACCATCGGCAATTTTCCTCGCCTCGTGGCGATGCGCTTCGACAAGCTCGATCGCCTTGCGAAACACGCTCGCTTGCTCGAACAGTGCGCGAATCTGCGTGAATACTTCCGGAGTCGCTTCCCCCTCGGCCACCAGGAGTTCAAGTTCCCGTTTGTCGTCTTCCGCCAAACCTTCGAGCGCGAGTGCCCACAACACGGTCGGCCGGCCGCCCAGCACGTCGCCGCCCAACGTGAGCTTGTTGAAGTCGTCGCCCTGCCAATCCTGCAGGTCGTTCAAAATCTGGAACCCGATGCCCAAATGTTTCGCCAACTGCGCCACCGGCTCGGCATACTTTTCAATCGGTCCGGCCAAACGCAAACCGCAAAATAGCGCCGCTTCGAACGCGGGGGCCGTTTTCAATGAATAAATTTTCAACGCCTCGTCAGGCGTCACGCGCTTGTTGCGGCTATCGCGCCACACAAGCTCGGCTCCCTGTCCCTCGCTGAGCTTCGTGTGCGCGTCGGCAAGCATGTTGAGAATGTCGGCGGCCGCACCGGCGCCCATTTCCTGAATATCGTGAGTAATCAACCGATAGCCGAGGCCGATCAGATAGTCGCCCACGTTGATGGCCGTCGCCACGCCGTGCTGAACGTGAAGGGTCGGCTGACCGTAGCGGAAGGCGTCGCCATCCTGGATGTCGTCGTGAACGAGCGACGCTTTGTGAAACGATTCGATGGACACGGCCGCGCGGCGGACCACGTCGTTGAGCCGGCTCCGCACATGGTCCGCGCCATCGGGCTGCGCAATGACCGCCGGTCAGGGCGTCGAACGCCGCCAACGTGATAAATGGCCGCGAGTACTTCCCGCCCTTGGTTAGGAAATCGTAGGCGATCGCTTCGGTGGCGGCGAGCGGATCGAGTCCGCCCGCGCCTTCGCCGTTGACTTCGGCGAGCCGGGGGCCGCCACGCTTCCGGGGAACGAGCCGCTCCAATTCGTCGGGCTGGAACATCCGGCGAGCCGCACGGAGCAAATGCACGTAGGTTATGGTCGAAGGCGCATCCTCTCGCGCGTCGGTCATTTGGTCCACCATTTCCGACTCATAAATAACGGCGATCGATGGCACGCCCTGGGGATTCGCAAGGAGTGGTTTTCAATCGACCGTAAGTTAACCACACCCACCGCCGAGCCTCTGGGCGTGTATCCCGTTAGTTTCATCCCGCGTGCGTAGCGGCCGGCGTTTGGGGAGAAATACTCCGCAGCGCCCGCGATAACGCCCCCGTGGCAAACGCGAGCGGGTACATCCGCTCATGATACCATAATTTCGCCACCGAGAAACCGATGATTGCGGCCCGGCGATGGCCGTCGCGCTCGACGGCATTGATGAGCCAATTCAATCCGCGCGAAGCGGCTTGGGAAATTGTCGCGTCGAGGTCGGCCATCGGCAAGAGCGCGCTCGCGGCCAGCGCGGTCTCTTCGACGCTGCAAAGCTGAGCCATCGCTTCATTGGAGCGGCGCGACCGATTGCCGTCCTTCTCAGCGGCCGAGTAATCGACCGGTGATCGAGGGGGCCCCCAACCGCCGTTGCTGTGTTGCGCCGCGACGAGCCAGCGTGCGGCACGTTGGGCGGTCTTTGAACTGAGCCGGTCCAAATCCGCACCGGCCAGCAACACCTGCGAAGTTCCATACACGGGATTCCGATCATCGGGTTGATGCTCGTTGCCGAACCACACGGGAATGAAACTGCCGTCATCGCGCTGAACCGATTCGAGATATTTCCATCCGCGATCGATGGCGCGCCCGGCATCGGCGCGGGAATGCGCCGGCAAATCGCGCCGCCAGGCGGCAAGTGTGCGCAGAACCTGCGACGTAACGTCCGGGCCGCTCTCATCAAATCGCAGCATCGTGTCGTCACGATAAAACGTGGGCCAACCGCCGTCGTCGTTTTGCAGCTCCAACAACCAGCGAATGCCTCGCTCGGCAGCGCGCTCGGCCCGGTCGCGCTGCTGCGCCGGACTATGGCGACGCAGACTCGCCAGCGCCGAGAGGACGCTGGCCGTCGCGCTCGTGGTAGGCAACGCGCCGGGCGCGTCGCTGGCCGCCCAGCCACCCGCTCGCACTTGCGTCAATGCGTTTGATGTCGTTCGCTGCCGGCTCAGGAGCCAGTCGCAACAACACTCGCTAAAAATTCTGTTGTCCTCGTCGTCTGCGGCATGTTCTGAGTCGTGCGCGGACCATTCACCACTCGGCCCTCCGATCGGTTGGCTCGCCAGGCTGCTCGACGCGAGCGCCGTGTTGAAAACCGCCAGGTTGGGCGTAAGGGACCAACTTGAATCGGCCCGCACGGACGAAAACAAAAATTCGACTCCGCGGCGAACGATCGCGTGATCCTGGCAGCCAATGCTGCTGAGACTCATAACGACGAAGGCCGTCAGTGGCGTCGATGCCAGGTAGCTGTCGTCGGTCGCCTGATAGCGCTCGAGCAGCGCCAAGCTCTTGGTACGCAGACCGCGGCGGATCAGCCGCGAGATCGGATTCTTCGGTGGGTCGTGATGAAATTTGGTTCGCCCGACCGCCAACAATTCCGGAGTTGCTTGGCGCGGCGCGAAGACTTGCAGCCCGCGCCGCCAGAACTTCGGCAGGCAGGCGAGCTCGAACTGCAGCGTCGGCACTTGCCGCCAGGGAACCATTCCGGCCAGCGCAGTTGGCCAGGATAGCTGCCAGGAGCGGTTTGTTGCTTGCGAATTGGCGCCGCAAGCCGCCAAGGCCGCCCGCGGCGGCGACGTAGTCGTCAGCCTGCATCATTAAATCGGCATACTTCGCCGGAATGCCTGTGAGGCGGAACGCCGCCTGCACCATCATTGTGGCGCCGAGATTGGACCGCGCGCCCAGGCAGTCGCCCCATCCGCCGTCGGGGTTTTGTTGCCGCGCTAGCCAATGAACGCTTTCCAACAGGAGCTCGCTCAAATCGCCCTGCACGACTTGCTCGATTGCCTGGCCATCGCCGGAGTTGATCCATCGCAGAGTGTCTTCCGAATCGCGGCGATGGGCTGTAACCAACGCGCTGACAGCCGCGGCCGTCGCGAACGGCGAGCTGGCGAGCAGGCCCGTCCAATGACCGGCCGCCCGCTCCGCCAATAGCTCGGCGCGCACCGCCTTGTGGGCGAGCATCAGACGTTCGACATCGACCTCAAGGTTCATGGAACGAGCGCAATACAAGACTGCGTTACGAGCCAGCGGGAAGTTTGTAGATGCGGCCGGCAAGAGATCGAACAGGCCGCGCGACCAATCCAAGTCGCATCGTTCGAGCCAAAGAACTGTTTCCTAGCGGCGAACACGTAGATCATCTTCAATTAGCACTTGGTCAGCGTCCCATTTTATACCGAAGGAGAATCGGCTGTCGATTGAAGATGCAATATCGGCCTTCACCGCGAATGCCTACGCGTTGCGTCGTAAGCACTTAGGACTTGTGCGGCGGATTGGCTGACGACGTACGTGGGGCAGGCATTCTTGCCTGCCAATCTCGGCAGACAGGAATGTTTGCCCCACGGTTATTTCACGCCGTACCGCTCGGCGAGCTTGTACTTGGCTTCGACACCGATGAGCTCGTTGAACTCGTCGAACGCCATCAATCGGTTTTCTTCGCCTAAGGTCGTGTCGCGTCGCCGGATCGTTTCGTAGATCGACGCCAGGCCGTGCGCGGCGGCAAACAAGCCGGCCAACGGATAAAGAATGAGATGAAAACCAAGTTCGACCAGCCGTTGCTTCGGCAGCACGGGCGTTTTGCCTTTCTCGATCATGTTGGCAACCACCGGCGCAGGGCGCGCCGGCCGATTTCCGCGAGCTCATCGAGCGAGTTTGGCGCCTCGACAAAACTGGCGTCCGCCCCGGCGCTGCGGGCCTGCGTGACGCGCGCGATCGCCTCGTCCAGCCCAACAGCAGCTAGCGAATCGGTCCGCGCGACGATGAAGAAATCGGCATCGCCGCGGGTATCGACCGCGGCGCGAATCTTGTCGATGTACTCTTCCCGTTCGATGACTCGTTTGCCCCGCATGTGGCCGCATTTTTTCGGCCACTGCTGGTCTTCAAGAAAGCAACCTGCCGCGCCGGCGTCGATCAACTCGCGCACCGTGCGGATGACGTTGAGCGGGTTTCCATAACCGGTGTCGGCATCGACGATGATCGGAATCTCGACGCTGCGACACACCCGCTGCGCTTGCGCGACCAATTCGGTCTGCGTCAACAACCCAAGATCGGGCTCCCCAATCGCGGTGGCCGCGACTGAGTAGCCAGAGATGAACGCCATTGGAAAACCGGCGCGTGCCGCAAGCCGGGCAGAGAGCGTGTCGTACACGCCGGGAAAAACAATCGCTTGGTGCTCATCGAGAATTGCGTGAACGCGCGTGCGGGCCATGGTTGTGGGCGGGACAGTCGGCGCCGCGAGCCGAACGGCGCTTGAGTTTTCTCTTGTCCGCCTCGGCTCGGCGGACCTACTACGAATCATTGGATACCAATCTTTGGCCATCTGTAAAGAATCGGGTAGTGGGTCAGTTCGCCCACTGTCACCCCGAGGTACCCCGAGGGGTCCGGTTAGATTCCTCGGAGTACCTCGGAATGACAGGTTGTTGATCTTATGCAAACTGACCCACTACCCGAGAATCGGCGATCATTGTATTTGCCGCGAAAAAGCGCATAATTGTCAGTTATTGGCCAGAAAGGCGGAATTCTTTGCCCGACGCAAAACAGTCCCGGCCAGCCGAAGATAAGACGGCCAAACCGCTGGTCGATCCGCGAATCGCGGCTGCGCAGCAATTCGTCAATAAGGTCGTCGATCGGGCCAAGAGCGAACGCGCCGAACAGAAAGCCGTGCCAGCCCCTTCCCGAGGCGTGGCCAAGCGAAAGCGAACGTCGGCCGCGTTTTCATTCTCGATCGCGCCGGCGAGTTTCGCGCATCTCATATTGGCGGCCATCGCGCTGACGTTTGCCGGAGTTGCCTCGCTGTGGTGTTACGCAGTGCTGTGCGTCGATGTTACGGCGGGGCGCACGATTGCGCTGCCGTTGGGTGTGGTCATCGCCGCGGTGCTGAGTTACCTGTCGGTACTGTTTCTAGCCGTGATTGAGACCACGTCACTGGGCCGAACGAACGTCGAATCCATTTACGGCGACTGGCGCGAATGGTTTTGGACGCTGCCGGCGTCGCTGGGGATGCTCGCGGCCGCGGCGTTTATCGGCTGGATGATCAGCGTCGTGCTATCGGCCAACGTGTGGTTCATGATCGCGCTCAGCGCGCTGCTTTTGTATCCGATTCTGCAGCTCTCGTCGCTCGAAACCGGTTCGCCGCTTGCGCCGGTGTCGCTGCCCGTTTTGGAGTCGCTCATCAAGCATCCGGCTGGTTGGTTCGTGTTCTACGCAATTTCGATTGCCGGAGCGAATCTATTGTGGCAGGCCGCGCGATGGGCGTGGTATGATCCGCCGTATATTACTGCCGTGATCATGGGCCCGATCGTGACGGTGGCCCTGTTCTTTTACGCGTGGCTCCTCGGACAACTGGCTCATCTCATCAGTAAGGAAAAGGAAACATGAACCGCAACAGCATTTGCCTGATTCGTTTCATTGGCCTGGTCAGCGTAGCAGCAGCCATCGTCAGTACCATAGGCTGCGGATCTGGTCCGGCCACAGCGCCCACGTCGTTCGCCGACTACAATTCGAGCGTGGGGACGTTTGCCTGCAAGTATCCGGAAGGCTGGGAAATGAAGGGCGGCGGCAAACGGGGCCTGGAATGGGCTAAATTCACATCCGGCTCGAGCGAAATTCGCATCGACGCGGGCGCCGCCGGTTCGCTGATGGGCGACATCGCCAAAAACATGGGCCACATGGATCCCGATTCGGCGAACCCGGAAGAACAACCGGTGCAGGCCGTCCATACTGCTGGGGCAAAGGATGCGGCGAAGAATTTCAGCGGATACAAAGAAGTTGGCGACGCTCAGGTTTTTGAAGCGCCGCTCGGCCCTGCGCGGCGGAGCGAATTTACCGCCTCGACTTCATTCGGTTCGGGTATGCACGGTTACCGGGCGACGATCCTGGCCCATGATAAAAGCGTCTACATTACCTGCGTTTGCCCGGAATCGGATTGGCAGACGCTCGAGCCGGCGTTTGACACGGTGCTGAAAAGCGTGCACCGCGGTCAGGCGGAATAACGGTCGATATTCGCGGTTGACGAATCGGCTGATGGTCGAAGGCCGTTTTTGAAACTCGGCCTTGAGCCTAATTTCGTTATGCGCTGCGTCTGTTGATGCCAAAGAGCAGCAGCCCAATTAACACCAAACCGATCACGGAAGGTTCCGGCACCGAACCCAAGCTGCTGCCGCTGCCTGTCCCTGCGCCGAAGTTGCCTCGCCACGTGTTGTAGTCGTCCATCGAGTTCGGGTTGGAACTTGCGCCCATTCGCCACGCAACATAGTCGGCTGAATCTACTTTTCCGTCATTGTTGAAGTCGCCAGCCAATCCAGGAAAACCGCCAAACCACCATGCGAGTCCGTAATTTGTACTCTCAGCGGAATCGAAGTTGCGCCTCACGATGATTTTGTACTGACCCGCCGCAGATATATGGCTGAAAACATGTTCCACGGTCAAGAATTGGTCCGTATCAAAGTCAATGGTCGTACCATTCGCGTCTTCAATGTAAAGGTCCACGTCTGGCATGGGACCGGCTATGAATTGCGAACCGGTGGTGTAATCATTGCCGCAGGTGCAGAACACAGGCCGATCGTACGCAAGCGTAACCGACAAATAATCATCTGCACCACCGCCGACTGGCGCGTTGAGCGTGTAAACAATATCTTGCCCTGGATCAGGAATTACCCCGTAGTCCCATCCAATCAACGGCACTGGTGCGCCGGGGCCAAACTTTCCCGGCTCTAATTGTGTAACGGCACGTTGTACATTCAACAGCCCGGTCCCCAACTGGTCATCCAGTGCAGTCTGTGGAAAGTTGGCTTCCGATTGTGTCCAGTCCATGTTGTTCGAATCGAGGGCAGTGCGGTACGAGCCTTGAACGCCCGCGAGTTTGTCGGCCGAATTCATCATTACGGCCTTCATTACTTGGTGTTTCGTCGCACTGGTGAAATCTCCTGTGTGACCAGACATTCGGGCGAATTCCTGTAGCAGCGCCACTGATCCAGTGACCAGAGGCGCGGCGTAACTTGTGCCCATAGCGTCCGTCTTTGCGTTATCATTCGTTTCCAGCACATGGATGTTCTTCCCTGGGGCCAGCAGGTCAATGTGCATCGTCTCGTCAAAGGTATTACCGCCGAGTCCGTCCGGTGAGTTTACATCAGTGGCAAACTTACGCCATACATTTTCGGGCGAAATCTGTGCCGACGCGCCGACGACAATTCCGTTGAATATATCTGCGGGACTTCGCTTCTCAGCTTGCCCCTGGTTCCCCCATGAAGCGACGTACAACACGTCATGCTGACACGCCGACCAATCCAAAAAGAGAGATTAGGTACGAGCTACCGTTTGGTGCTTCTGGAAACGAAACCGGAATTGCGAAACTCATGTTAATTGCCTGTACTGCCCCGCCGTTGATTGTCGCCATTCGATTCAGACTTTCGACAAGATTTACTTCATCGAAGTCTCCGGATGCGTTGGAAACGAGAAGCGCGCCGGGGCGACTCCCTCATACACTCCGTAGTCGGGAACAACTGTTCTGCCGGTCAATGAAGTGCTTTGACCAATCATTACGTTTGCCACGGTAGTAGCATGGGGATAACCAGTCTCGAAGTCATAAATATGCGAGTCCTGGGAATCCTGACCACCCGAAGTCTGAAAGAACACACCGCTCGGGGCAGTGTTGGAAGCCGAGTTGGCATTGCTATCGTAGCCCGCCTTTCCCGATCGGTCGTCCTCGACCAGCCCAATCGGAACACTTGCTCCGGTGAGAGCCGTGACACGAGCATTGACACCGTTAGAACCGTTTGCTGCTTGATCGGCCGCCGCGCGACCAATGATGCATAACACGATAATGAGTGACCCGGATCGCATGACACACCCCCGTTGTTAGAGAACTAGTGTCAAAAAGCAAACAACAAACCGAGTACGAGCGTAATGACTGTGACGGCAATCAGCATTGCGCGGAGACTGTAGCGCCAATGAATCCAAGGCACGGCAGCAACCAATACGAGGACAGCGACCAGCAACCGGTGTGGAAAGCGCAAGGAGATGCCGTCCGGCGCGAATGAAAATACCAACGTTGTACTGGCCCCGGCATTACTTCAATCGTAGCCCATCCCCACTTCGGCATTCCGTCGATCCTGGTAGATACTCCGATTACGCCGCTCGCCGAAGTGATTGTGACATTTGTTGCTAGTGTCAAATGAACAACGTCAGTAACCCGACGACCTCGCACCCAGAGTGCGATCAACAGCGCAAGCCAGAATGCTCAGAACCGAGACGGCGATTTTAACGGCGCAAATTTTCGTGCGATCACCTCTGCGCCGGCATCTTAACGCGACCGAAATAAAGCAATAGACCGAGCGCGAGCGCCACGACTGTGACGGCAATCAACATCGCGCGGAGACTGTAGCGCCAATGAATCCACGGCGCAACGGCAAGTAATATCAGGACAACGACCGGGAAACGGTGCGGGAAAGCTAGGAAGATATGCTGGCGACTCGCTTGAAAATCCCACGGTCCGATACCATCAGGCATCATGGTGATACCGGGCTGCCATCGTAATAACGGCGCACGGGCCAATGTTGTGTTCGATGCAGACACCCGGATGTAGCCGTGGCCGGAAAAGACAGCGACTCTGCGCCCGCCGTTCCAAGTCACAGTATCGCAAACCCAATGGCTTCGCACCCAGAGTGCGAGTACCAGAACGCAAGCGAGAATGCTTGCAGCCGAGACGGCGATTTTTAGTTTGCGAATTTTCATTCGCTCACCCCTTACGCCACACACCTTACCACCATGCGGTAGGGAATTGCAAACGGATTCCGAAACTTAATCGTACAGCCCGCGTGTGGACGTTGGCGGCGCAGGCGCCATGTTGAGTGTTACCTACTCAACTGGCTGAGAACGTACACGGACTGCGCAGAGTGCAAAGCATTAGCGCCAGAATGGTGGAGCGAATTCACTGCTTCCACGTCGTTCGGTTCCGGCTTACACGGTTACCGGGCGACGATCCTGGCCCATGATAAAAGCGTCTACATTACCTGCGTTTGCCCGGAATCGGATTGGCAGACGCTCGAGCCGGCGTTTGACACGGTGCTGAAAAGCGTGCACCGTGGTCAGGCGGAGTAGCTGATAATCAAGATGGCATTTTGCAACGAGTTAAATCGGGTTGGAGGCCGCAGCGCCAGCTGAGGAATCTGGTATCGCGGTATCCCAATGGGATTCAATCATTCAGCCCGGCGTTGTCCGCGACAGCGGACTGCCCCGGGGTTGCATGTGTACATGTGCCGTCAACCCTGTAAGGGTTGCAGCCAAGTCGGCCGATGCAACCCTTTCAGGGTTGATTCGTTAAAATGCATCCGGTAACCCAGGGTAGCCTTCGACAAGCTCAGGCAACCCTGGGCTGAATGATTTAATCCCTTCGGGATATTCCGCTAGGCGCTGCGAGCGAATCGTTTTTTCGAAATGCGGCCCGATATATGGGACGATCGGTTAGACGCATGCGGCGCTCGAAATGGGTTCGATAATCGAGATTGTGTTCGGCCGGCCGCTCGGCCAGTTCGAAAGGGCCGACGAGCGCGGTTTGTGCCGTGATTAACTCGAGCGTGGCATCGTAGCGCTCGCGGACATCGGTCCAGAAGTGCAGGGCGCCGCCAGGCACAAGGGCGCGGGCGATTTCGCGTACGAACCGCTCGTTCATCACGCGGCGCTTGTGATGGCGCTTTTTCCACCAGGGGTCGGGGAAATAGACGTGCACCGCCTCGAGCGAGTCGTCCAATAAAAACTCGCCGAAGAGCTTTTGAGCGTCGCCATGAATCATGGCCGCGTTGGCCAGGCCAAGTTTGGCTAAGCGAGCCGCGGCGAAGCGGGCGTATTTGCCGGCGATTTCGACGCCCAGGAAATTGTGGCTGGGATTTTCCGTCGCGGCCGACTGTAAAAACAATCCTTTGCCGCTGCCGACTTCGACCTCCAGCGACGCCTCGCGCGGGAAGATCGTGTCGGCCGAAAATGGTCGCGGCAGATCGTCCATCGTCTTGAGGTGGCGGCTCAAGTCGAGCGCGGGGTCGAGTTTTCGAAGTGCGCGGCGGGGCATGGGTGTTAGGAAAGACAAGGAGACATGGAGAGGGGGAGACAAGGAGATGCGCTAATTTGGTCCTTCTCCTTGTCTCCTTGTCTCCCCGTCTCCTTGTCTTTGTTGCCATTCTCTTTGCCGGTCCGTCAAACGCGGATCGTCGAACCGGAACATATCGTCGGTTTCCTTTCGCCAATCGGTGCCCGGGGGTGCTGAGCCAAACGATAACAGCGGCATCAAGATCAGGCCGGCCACAAAGCCGCCGATGTGGGCCCAGAAGGCAACCGGCTCGACGGCAATTCCCCACAGTCCGAGCATCCCCGAAAAAAGCTGCAACAAAAACCAGATGCCGAGAAACACAAGCGCCGGCAAATCTACGATCAAGATGAAAATGAAAAAGACGAGCGTGCGAACTTTCGAAGTGGGAAAGGTGATGGCGTAAGCGCCCAGCACGGCCGCTATGGCCCCGCTGGCGCCGATGAGCGGCATGCGACCGCCCGGATCGGTAAGCCAAAACATGAGCGTCGCGAGAATCCCACCCAGCATATAAAACATCAAGAAGACGGCGTGCCCGAGTCGGTCCTCGATATTGTCGCCGAAAAGCCACAAGAACCACATATTCATGAGCAAGTGGAGCCAGCCGCCATGCAAGAATAGCGTGGTCAGCAGCGTGAGATACACGTCGCGCGGATTCGTGGAAACTTGAGCGACGCGCTGAAAGCCTTGAAAGCCGAAAAAGTTAATGGCCTGTACCGGCACGTCGATTACTTTATGCGTGCCCAGATGGGTCAAGCGGGCCGGCACAAATCCATACCGGGCGGCGACGATGCTTTGATCGACGCCGTCGAGCGAATTCATCCACAGCATCGCGACGAGATTGGCCGCGATCAATAGCAGCGTAACCAATGGGAACCGCACGCGCGGAATTAAATCGAAGAGCGGAAAGAGCATGGCATTTCGCGCGCGGCCCTAGCCGCGTCCCGTAAGTGCCGCCACCGGGATCGGGATGCCGCGAATCTGTCCCTCGCAGACGAGCTGCTCGCGGACGAAGCACTGGAATCGGCAGCGGATCATCGCCCCAATCCGCAGTTGCAGTTTCTGGGCGGCGACGACCAGCCGGTCGCCGGGCACGATGGTCCCGCGAAAGCGCACGTTGTCCATGCCGCCGAAGCCAATCATCTCGGCGTTCAGCAGTTGATGCTTTTGCGCATGGTAGCTGCACAACTGGGCCGCCGCCTCGCACATGATGACACCCGGCATCAGCGGCAAGCCGGGCATGTGGCCGCGAATCCAAAACTCATCGGGCCCGACGTCCTTGTATCCGACGCAGACGCCGTTTTCGAGATCGTCGTAGACGATCGCCGTGAGCTGCTCCATTTCGAAGCGCTGCGGATTGTATTGGCGAATTTCCTCGGCATCGGCGATGACGTGATCGAGGTCATACGCGGAGAAATCGAGGATCAAATCATGTTTTGGCACGTTCGCGCTCGCTGCGGCGGCTTACGTCTTGATCTGGTGGCGACGATTCTTGCGAGGCCGGCTGCAGGCGGGCCGCCGGCCATGATTCGCCTTCTTCACTTTTCGACCTGGTTTGGCCATGGGATGCTCCTCGGTGAGTAGGTGAGCAAGTGCGGGAGTTGTCATTCTGAGCGGAGCATAGCGCAGCGAAGATTCTCGCGGGATTCAGCGTAGATCCTTCGGTTGCCAAGCCTCCCTCAGGATGACAGGAAGCTTTTGCAGCCGCATCTTACCTCACCAAGTTTATCAGCGGGAGGTGCGTGCGGGAAGCGGGGCTTGAATCGAGCAAGCGCAGCACCATCACGGCTTGGCGGCAAGATTCCACGCCGTCAGCCACTGGATCGACACCGGCTGCATGTGAAAGTCGGTCCGCAGATTTTTGTCCATATCGCTCAGGTGGCCCGCGCCGTAGAAGATGCCGATGTGTTTCTTGCCGGCAGCCAGTTGAGTTTTGAGCACTCCCAACGCTTTCTTGTTGCGCTCGCTGATGATTGCGGAGCCTTGTTCGCCGCCGAAGCTGACCATCAGGCTCTCCATTTCGGAAAGCTGTTTGGCAAGAACGATCTTCAGCCGCCGCGCGCGGTCCGGGGCGAATAGCGCTGAAAACAAATCGAGATCGTTCGATTCACCCTTGGCCTCCATCTTGCTTTGCTCGGCCATCGCCGCGCCAAGCAGCTTGAAATACATCTGGAAAAAGCTCTCGTTGCGGTCCTTCATCGCTTGCTGGAATTCATCGGGCGACATATCGGCGTGGATGAAATTCGGCTTCGTGTAGTCGACATATTCGAGCTGGTGATCCAGCTCGAGAACGTCTCTGGCAAGATTCTGGATGGCGCCGATTGGGTGCGCATTCGAGGTGCCGCGGCCGAGCGGTACGACCGTTCCCTCCGGGGCCACGAGCTCGTACAACAGCGCGTCGTATTGCTTGAATTGTTCGTTCAGACGGCGATAGTAGGCCGCGTCGCCAATGTGCACCGCGCCGATCAAGTCGACCGAAACGGGCGAGGCGCCGGGTCTGCCGTTTGTCTTTGCGGGAGTATAGCGAACGATCGCGGTTTGCATGCCCAGCGGTTCGCCCTTGGTGTCGTATTGCAGGCGGACCCAGTCCTGACCGATTTCTTTCGTCTCGGCAGCCGTCGCGGTATTTGCCGTAGCCGCTGGGCTCGAACGGGTTCGATGTTGGGCCAGCGCACTACCACCGGTGACTTGAACCACAACCAAAGCCAAAGCGGCCAGTTGCGGCATATGTCCGCGGGAAAGGTGTTCGAGCGGCCGACGGAGTGGCAACATCATGGGACCCTACCTGCGAGTGGCGTTGAAGGACGCGTGGGCTTGAATGCCCGATAAAAAGTATACGCCGCGCCGTGGGGAGAACAAAGCAGCGAGTTGGGCGGAGCGATCGTACAAGTGCGTGATTGATGCGTATTCACGCTGCCAAATTGAACGCTATTTCCGCGCTTGACATTGATGCCGACCGAGCGGGATTCAATTGAGTTTAAGCGAAAAGGCACGTAATCCACCTGCCATCCCATTTTGACAAAATTATAAGGATTTTGACCGGAATATCTTTGCTTTCCCTGTCAAAGTCGATTATGATGGGGCGATCGGGGCCAATATGCCTCGACTCCACGGCTTCCACAGGTTCCTGCCCCACCTGTGGGAGCTTTTTTCTTGCCAGCACCGGATTCGGCATCGGCCCCTTTTCTAATACTCACCCGGGCGTCTGCTGGCCCATTCATGCGTCAGGCTAAAGTCTGACCAACGCGTTCGCGTCGACGCTTGCACCGATTTGTGAGCGAGTACCCGCAAAATCGGAATAACCCCGAATTTCGCTTCTCTTTACCGATCTTACTCAACTGGTACGGACGGCGCATCCGATACTACCCAGCACAGCAGGTTCGCGGAGCCGCTCGTCGCGCCACCGGCCTGCTTACTACCGCCGGGTTTGAAACGGTAGGGGGAAATGATGAGAGTGAAACGACGCCTAATAATCCTGTTCGCAACTGCCGCGGTGCTTGGCGCCCTAATTGGCGGAGCACGAGCGCAAGAAAACCTGCCCTTCGGGCCGGAAAACTACGAAGAGGATTTGCAGATGTTCTCGCCATTTACGCTCGACCTGGACAACATGTCGGACAAGCAAACTTCCGGCTACTTCTTTAACTACAACAAGCTGTTTTGGTCTTATAACGGAGAACGGGTAACGGTCGGCAGCAATAACGTCACGGATACGCTCTGGTTCCGCCAAACGCAGAATGGCCAGGTCGTTCAACACGATGTGTCAGGCGGTGAGTTTGCTGAAGTTATCTACGAGGTCAACACGAATCTGGGCAACCCGGATCTGGTGAATCCGAACGTTCCGGTGCCGTTGCCATACATCATTCACAACACGCTCAACAACGTGCCTCCGAAGGCTGGTTTTGCCTTCGGCAATCGTTACGAGCTCGGCTATCACGATCAGGGCCACGGCTGGTCGATCGGCGTGTTGGACGGCCCGCAACTCAACCAGACCGAGACATTTGGCTTCATTCCAAGGGCCGATGGTGGAATCCCGCCGTTTATCCCTCCGGATTACACCGGTGGAAACGATGTCGGACCAAGCACGGGCCCGATCGCCGGCGGGAATTTACGAGCGTTCGGGTTTGGCAGCGTACCGGTTTTGTTCGAGACGCCGCCGGGCTACTTGCTCGGTTTCCGCGACTACGTGAACAACCTGGCCGACGCGATCATCGGCACGCAAGTTGGACCGATAGCCTACGTTGGCAGTTACGGGGCAAGTTCCGAAACACAAACGACCCTGCCTGCACCTGAATTCCGCATCGCCGATGACATCAACGGCAACGGCATTCCGGGGGCTGAAATCGTCCTTGTGAACGGTCTGCCCGTCATCGTGCACGATTTCAACGACCTGCATAAATTCGATATCTTCTTCGACAGCGTGACGGTTCACAATCGCACGCAAGTCGATGGCGTCGAGCTGATGTGGTCGCACGATCTCACGACTCAGAACTACATGGCCAAAAACCAGAACAACCAGGTCACGGTTGCTGGGGGCGCCCGGTTCTTGAGGCTCTACGACGAGTTCGACGTGGATGCGCTCGGCAGCATTCTTGGCCATAGTTTCTGGGACACGTCTTACGGGAACAACATTGTCGGGCCGCAGGTTCAATTGCAATGGGTCAACGAACGGCAGCGGTGGCGGATTCAAACGGACGCGCGCTTGATGGCCGGCGTCAACATTGCCAACTGGAGCCAGCTTGGCCTGATGGGCGAAGCGTTGATTCCCGGTGCATTGAATCAACCGTTGTATGCCCGGCCGACCGCCTTTTCGCACGGCCTGCAGGAAGTGCAATTTGCGCCGGTCGGCGAGCTGCGAGTAGCCGCGACGTACCATGTCACGAGCGCGTTCGCACTGAATTGCGGCTACACGGGTTCAGTGGTCGGCGGCATCCACCGTGCGGCGCCGAGCGTTCACTATTCATTGCCGGACATGGGCTTCCTGGATGCCGGCACCCAGGCGTTGATCGTCAACGGCGTCGACTTCGGCGTGGAGTTCGTCCACTAGTTGGGGATGCAGGAAGCCGGGGGCAGGGATCGAACTTGAGTGCCTTTCCCTGCCCCCCGCATCCTGCATTCTGCATCCTTTTCTTCTCTCACGCTGCGTCTCTGGATTGCTTGTCGCCTGTGTTGGCTTCGCGTGAGCGGCCAAACTCGGCGAGCGCGGCTTCGATCTGGGTGTTGAGTTCATCCAGCCGGGCGATCAATTCGTCGTGGCGCGCATCGAGCCGATCGACCAACTCGCGCGGGCTGGGCTGCGGATGGGGCATGGAGAAAGTGCCGGTTCGTGGAAGCAGCGGGGG
The DNA here is from genome assembly GCA_963733825.1 of Pirellulales bacterium. Classification (GTDB taxonomy): domain Bacteria; phylum Planctomycetota; class Planctomycetia; order Pirellulales; family Lacipirellulaceae; genus JABDGM01. The sequence continues at coordinate 398,436 of CAVTEK010000017.1, read as the reverse complement.
GGCAAAATCGAAAGTTGGGGCAGAGAGGGCCGCCCGATGGTTCATCGGCTGATAGCAACGGCGATCAACATGCGGCCGGGCAGGCACATTGGCCCATTCTGACCGCCTGCGGCAAAATATGCCGCCGCAACGGGTTGTGAGGGCACGAAGTCCCTTGGCGGTCGGCGATCCCGCCATTAGAATACAAGGCTCAAATTCGGACCGCCGCTCATTCAAGTTTTGGGATCTCGCCATGCCGCCGTATCAAGACCGCAACGATCGCAACAAGCGCAACAAGAACATCAAGAAAGTCGCCAAGCGCGATCCGCTGTATATCGAAGGTCGGGCGCCGCGGCCGATGTACGTCGATTACAAAGACCTCGATCTCTTGACGAAGCTCACCAATCGCCACGGGCGAATTGTGAGCCGGCGTAAGACCGGCTGCCACGCCGCGAGTCAGCATGCGGTGGCGCGAGCGATCAAGCGGGCGCGGTTCATGGCGCTGTTGCCGTTCGTGGGAGACTGAGGGAATGTAAGATGTGTGATGTAAGATCGAGGATGTCCGAATTCAACATCTGACATCTGCTATCTAACATCACACATCTTACATTCGCCGCGATGACCACTGCCTTTCACACAACCCGGCTGGTCGAGTTCGCGGATACCGACATGGCCGGGATCATGCATTTCGCTTCGTTCTACCGGTACATGGAGTCGGCCGAGCACGAGTTGCTGCGGAGTTTGGGGCTGAGCGTCTATTCGGAGATCGGGGGCGTGCCGATTACTTTTCCGCGGGTGGCGGCGTCGTGCGACTTTCATTCGCCGGCACGCTGTGAGGACGTGCTCGAAATCGATGTCACGATCGAGCGCGTCGGGACGAAAAGCGTCACGTATCAGTTCGCCTTCTCCGATAAGGGCCGAAAAGTCGCTACCGGTCGAATGACGAGCGTATGCTGCCGCGTGCCGCACGGCGGGGAGCCGGTGTCGATGGCGATTCCGGATGAAGTGGCGGCGAAGCTTCGCAAACTGGCCGGCAACTGATTTAATGGCGGGTATGGCGAACGAACCTGCCGCTGCCGAGTTGGTTGTCGAGAACATCGTCAAGGAATACCCGACGCCGGCCGAGCCGCTGCGGGTGTTATCTGGTGTGTCGTTTTCGCTGCGGCGAGGCGAGAACCTTGCCATTCTCGGACCAAGCGGTTCGGGCAAAAGCACGCTGCTCTCGATCGTCGGTACACTCGAGCCGCCGACATCGGGCAGCGTGCGGCTGGTTGGCGAGGATCCGTTCGCGCTCGGCGAGGCCGAGCTTGCGGCCTTTCGGCGCGACAACATCGGCTTCGTTTTCCAGGAGCATCATCTGTTGCCCCAATGCACGGTGCTGGAAAACGTGCTGGTGCCGTTCCTGGCCGATGGGGTGGCGACTCAAGAGAATCAAGAACGGGCGACGAAGCTGCTCGGGCGAGTGGGGCTTTCGAATCGGCTGACGCATCGGCCGGCAGAGCTTTCGGGCGGCGAGCGACAACGCGTGGCGATTGCCCGGGCGCTGGTGCGCGGCCCGACATTGCTATTGGCCGACGAACCGACGGGAAATCTCGATCGAACGACGGCTCGGACGATCACGGATTTGTTGCTGGAATTGCAAGCGGAACAGAATGCGATACTTGTTGTCGTCACGCACAACGAAGCGATGGCGGCAGCGCTTCAGCGGCGGATGGAACTGGAGTCGGGTCGCGTGATGCCAGTGGCGTGATTGAAAACTGGTCGCGTTGGGGAGACAATTCAGATAGCGATGCCGGATGAGCGCTGGGTTGTGTTGTGTCTGGAAGCCACCGGCTCTGCCGGGGGCTGTCGGCGTGTTCGAATTGACGCTTGGTGCGGTGGGTTGCCGCGGAGCGGCGGGGGTAGTGTGTTCCCACGCTGAGCGTGGGAACAAGGTATGGGAACAAGGTGTGTGGCAATGAAGATCAGCACCATTCCGAATATCTATCGCAACGTGAATCGCTGGGGCGAAATCCTGGCGATTCTCAGTAAGTACGGGTTGGCCGATTGGGTCAGCCGGTTTGATCTTGCGCTCGTGAAGGGATTTTTGAAGAACCGCGATGGGCAGGCGCTGGCGCACCTGAGCCGCGAGACGCGGATTCGTCTGGCGATCGAAGAGCTGGGTCCGACGTTTATCAAGCTAGGTCAAATCCTAAGCACGCGCCCGGACCAGGTCGGGATGCCGCTTGCGCAGGAACTTCAAAAGCTGCAAACAAGCGTGGCGTGCGATCGGCCGGAGGTGGTGCGCGAAATCGTCGAATCGGAGCTGGGAAAGTCGCTCGACGCACTGTTCGTAGATTTCGATTCCATGCCGTTGGCTTCGGCGTCGATCGGGCAGGCGCACCGGGCCCGGCTGCTGTGCGGCGACGACGTGGTCGTGAAGGTGCAGCACGCGGGCATTCGCCGCCGGATGGAGATCGACCTCGATATCCTGGGCGGGCTGGCCCAACTGGCCGAGCGGCTGCCGGAATTGGAAGCGTACCGACCGCAGGCGACGGTGGCCGAGTTTCGGCGAATCGTGCGTCGCGAGTTCGATTTCGCGCGGGAAGCCCGCAACCTGCAGCAATTTGCGCGAACTTCGCGCGGTCGCCGCACGTGCGGATTCCGAAGTTCTATCCGCAGCTTTCGACCGGCCGGGTGCTGACGATGGAATGGCTGGACGGCGCGAGGCTGTGCGATCCGGCGCTTCGCGAGATGAAAAATATCGACGTGCGGCAGGTAACGCGGCACGGCGCGGAAATGTACCTCGAAATGATTTTTCGCCACGGCTTTTATCACGGCGATCCGCACCCGGGGAACCTGGTCGTGCTGCCGGGCGGGTCGATCGGGCTGTTGGATTTCGGCATGGTAGCGCGGCTCGACGAACAGCTTCGCGAAGATATCGAGGACATGCTGATCGCGATCGTGTCGCAAGATTCGCAGCACCTGACATCGCTGGTGATGCGGCTAGGTTCGGCCCCGCCCGGGCTGGATGAGCCGGCATTGAGCGTGGACCTGGCGGAATTCGTGAATCATTATGCCCATCAGCCGATGGAAACATTCGACCTGGCCGGTGCGCTTGGCGAGATGATCGAGATCATCCAGCGGTACCGGATCGTGCTGCAGCCGTCGTTTGCAATGCTGATGAAGGTGCTGGTGATGCTGGAAGGCACGGCGCGAATGCTGCAGCCCAACTTCAGCTTGATGGAGCTGCTTCAGCCTTATCAAAAAAAGATGATGCTGCGGCGATTGTCGCCGGCGCGGCAGATGCGGAAAGCGCGGCGGATTTATTCCGAGATGGAGAAGCTGGCCGAAATACTGCCGCGGCGGCTGCGAGATATTTTGCAGCAGGTCGAAAGCGGCAAATTCGACGTGCACCTCGATCACCGCGGGTTGGAGCCATCGGTCAACCGGCTTGTGCTCGGCCTATTGACGAGCTCGTTGTTTCTCGGCTCTTCGCTGATGATCAGTCAGAAGGTCTGGGTGGTTCACGATGTGTCGGTGCCCGGTGCGCTCGGCGTGATGCTCGAGCGCATTCCTGGGCTGGCGGCTGCTGCGAGCGATCGGCAAATCGGGTCGGTTGGATCGGCGGAAATAGGTTCGTCGGACAAGCGCTGGTGCTTCGCAGCTCCGTAGGATAATCGTGGCCGATATTGGCGCGATGCAGAACCCCCGGCTTCCGCCGGGGGCTGTCCGACGTGAGATGATATTTTATGCGCCACGGGCGCTAGGCGCCGACGCTTTGGCGGGTCGAATGGATCATGCGGAGCTCATCGAGCTCGAGCGTCAGGCGATGACGCAACGGGCTTTCCGGCCGCAACTCTTCCAATAGCTGTTCCGCCCGATCGAACGCTTCGGACTCGAATTTACTGCCGTGGAAAATCTGGCTCCAACTTCGCGAAACCTCGTGCTCAGTTAACAAAGCAGGACTCCTTACAGCGCTTGACGGTGCGTCCGGCCCAACGACGCCTTATGAATCCAACACTCATGCCATTGTAGTTTTTATGTCGAATTGTTGCCAAGGAGTTTTAAGGTCTTGTTTCGGTGGTTCGTTTGGACAGCTGCCCTGGCGGCAAACAGTTCGTCGGCCCAGCTATGCGTATGAGTCTTCGATTACCGATAAATCGCGAACAGAGTATAATAAATGGGTAACTGCGGTGGCTGATCCTATTTGGACACTTGGGCCGGCACGTTGGCAGGCGTGCTGCGTCACCGCCACCCGCCAGAAGCTGCCGAATACCCGCTCGCAGAGGCATTGGCATGTCGCAAGCAATTGTCGATCCGAATGAGCTGCGGCGATTCGCACAGAACCTCAAGAAGTTCAACCAGGAGCTCGAGGAGCGCCTGACGGCGCTGCGGGCTCAATTGCATTCTCTGGGCGCGAGCTGGCGAGATCAGGAGCACAAGAAGTTTGTCGAAGATTTTGAAGAGCACATTAAAGTGATTGGCCGGTATATGGAAGTTACGAATGAGCATGCGCCATTTTTGATGCGCAAGGCGGAACGGATCGAGGAGTATTTGCAGCAGAGGTGAGATAGTCGAGAGCTGAGAGTCGAGAGTCAAGAGCCAGACGGCACGATTGGCTCTTGACTCTTGTCGCTCGACTCTAGGCTAATCCATGAGCACTCCCGCGAAAGTTTATTCGAGCGATGCGATCGAAGCCGTGCGGATTGCGCTCGTGTCGTTCGTTGGGCAAGTGAGCGATGCTCTGGCGGAGCTGGGCGCGGAAATGCGCCGGATGCAGGAATGGGTGGAGCACGATCGGCCCCGCTATTGGAAAAAGCAAATGAGGGAGGGAATCGACCTGGTTCACGGAGCCCACCAGGCGCTAAATCGTTGCCTGATGTTTCCGATGGCGAACGAGCGGCCAAGCTGCACCGAGGAACGGACCGTGCTCAAGAGGGCGAAAGCCCGGCTGGCCTATTGCGAGGAAAAGGAAGATCGCGTGCGGCATTGGCAGAAGACATTGCGACACGAGCTATTCGAATACGAAGGCCGAATTTCGCAGCTTGTGCGGTTGGCGGAGGTCGACGTGCCGCAGGCGATCGGGGTGCTCGACAAGATCATGCGAAACCTGGAGGAGTACCAGGCGATTCGCGCGCGACCCGCGGGCTGCGTACAACGATGTTTCGATGGCCAAGGCGATCTGGGATGAAGCGCCGACCGGCGGCGAGGCCGCGGGCGGCGAGACCGCGGGCGGGGAGACCGCGGGCGGGGATAATCGCGAAGACGCAAGCGACCGAGATAGTGAAAGCGGCGCTGCGCCAGTTGTGCCGAATGAGAGCAGCCGGATTTAAGGTGCATCCATGCGTAAATGCGATCTAGCAACCGGCGCGGGCCGAATTCGGCATGCGCTGGAAAACTTGGAAACGGTTTGGAGCGAGATTTCCAACCAATGGGACGACTCGGTGAGCCGGCGGTTTCGCGAGGAGCATCTGGAGACGATGATCCCGCGAGTGAAACTTGGATTGGATGCGATTTCGCGCATGAGTCTATTGATCAACGAGGTGGAGCGTGACTGCGAGTCGTGACGCGACCGTCGCCGAGCCACTTTCCACGCAGCGTGAACTGGAGTTGTTGCGCGATTTGCAGCGACTGGCCAGCGAGCGCTTTCGGGACGAAGAGCGGATTCGCGCCGCGCTCGCCGAAGGTTTGCAGAAAGCCGAACGCGATCGCGACGCGGCTGCGGCCGCGATCGAACGCGAATTCACTGAAGGCCGCTCGAGCGCCACGAACGAATATGAAAGCGTGACGGGCGAAGCGCGGCAGCGGTACGAATCGGCCCGCAACGCGGCCCAGCAGGAATACAAAGGCTTGCGGCACGGAGTCGAAACGGAGCTCTCCCGCGTCAAAGAAGCGGCCCACAGCGAGAAGGAGCAGGCGAGCTGGGAAACGCTGACGGTGTTCGACGCTCTGAAGGGCCAGCCACGGGAAAGGTTCTTGGCGACGGTCAAACGCCTGGATCGCCAAAACCAAGAGTTGGCGGTGTTGGAGCGCGATGCGGTCGAGATCATGCAAATGCGCCGGCAATGGCGCGAGTTTCCGGCGGTTGCGGCGTCGAGCGACGCGGAGTCGAAGTCATTCACAAACGGTCGAGAGCGAGTCGGCCCGTCCTCGGGCCCGGTTGGAAACGGGGTCGAGGACGACCCGGCTCGCTTGGGGAGCGGTGATCGAGTTGAAGCCGCGATCGAACGAGCTGCCGACCTCACATCGGCGGTGCGCGAGGCGGCCATCGCGCTGCATCGCCAGAAGTTGCCGCGGTTGTTTGAAGGCGGAACGCCGGTTGGCGTGTTTTTCGCATTGTGGGCGATTGCCGCGGTGCCGTGCGGGCTTGCGCTGGGATGGGCGAGTTGGCCATGGATTGTCGCCAGTGCGGCGATTGCAGTGGTTGCAACTGCCGGGCTATTAGCTTGGCTGCGGCCGATTGCTCGCCGCCAAAGTGGTCGCCAGTTCCAGAAGATTCAGCGATTGTTGGCCGACGCACGCCGCGGATTGCGAGCCGCGTTGGAAGCCGCTCGCGAACGGGGCGAAGGGGAGGCCCAGGCGTTGGTCGCCAAGCGCGACGAGCAGTTGATGGCCGTCGAGAAGCGCGTGCATGCGCTGGTGGGGGAGCGCGAAAGTTGGAGCGAAGAGGAAATCGGCCGGGCCGGCCAGACTTTTCCTCAGCGATTGGCCGAGCTGCGAACCGGCTTGGACCGCACGCTCGCCGGGGCCAAGCGCAAGCACTGCGGAGTCACTCTCGCTGGTGACCGACCGCCGCGACCGCGGTGAGAATGAGAATCGCAGCAAGTACGCCGCGCGAGTCCGCGAGCTGCGCGCGCGCACGATCGCGATTGGCAGTCGCTGGCCGAACGCTGGCGTGCGGCGCTGTCCGAGTTGAACGCGGCATGGAGTGAAATTCGCACCGAGTGCGAGCGCTTGTTTCCGGATTGGAACGCGACCGATTACGACGCCTGGCCGCGCCCGACCGAGCCGGCGCCGGCGATCGAGTTTGGCGAGTTTTCGCTGGATTTGTCGCAGATCAAACACGGAATACCTGAGGATCCGCGGCTGCGACCGGCGCAGACTTCGATGAGCGTGCCGGCGCTGATGACGCTCGAGGAGCACCCGGTGCTCTTGATCACCGCGGAAGAGGAAGGCCGGCGCGAGGCGGTCGAGGTGTTGCAGCTGGCGATGCTGCGGATGCTCACCGCGATGCCGCCGGGCAAGGTGCGGTTTACGATCCTCGACCCGGTGGGACTCGGCGAGAATTTCGCCTCGTTCATGCACCTGGCCGATTTCGACGAGCAGCTGATCGCCAGCCGAATTTGGACCGATGCCCGGCAGATCGACGAGCAGCTCACGCGGCTGACGGCGCACATGGAGACCGTGCTGCAGAAATACCTTCGCAACGAGTTCGCGACGATTCACGAATACAACGCGCAAGCGGGCGAGGTGGCGGAGCCGTTTCAGATACTGGTCGTGGCGAACTTTCCCACGAACTTCAGCGAGTCGGCGGCGCGGAAGCTGGTGAGCGTGGCCACGAGCGGGCCGCGGTGCGGTATCTACACGCTGATCATGGTCGATCGCAAGCAAAAGATGCCGGCCAACTTCGATTTGAAGGATTTGCAGGCCGGCGCGGTGCACTTGGATTGGGATACGCCGGCAGCGAAAGCCGAGTCGCTGGGTGGCCTTGCCGATTTGGACTCGGACTGGGTGGCTGGGGTCGAGCGTCAGCGAGCCCCCAGCGCCGAACAAGCTGGGGGCTCGCCTTTGGCTCGACCCCAGCCAGCCGGGGCGCGTTTTCGCTGGCGCTATCAGGCGTTCGAGCAGTTGCCGCTGGCGCTGCACAAGCCACCATCGGCAGAGCGATTTAACGAGGTGGTGCGCGCGGCGGGCCGGGCGGCCAAGGATTCGATGAAGGTCGAAGTGCCGTTCGAGCAAGTGGCGCCGGCTGAGCACGACTATTGGAAGGGCGACAGCGGCAAGGAGCTGGTGGTGCCGATTGGGCGGGCCGGCGCGCGGCGACTGCAGCCGGTGCGGTTGGGGAAAGGCACGTCGCAGCATTTGCTCGTGGCAGGCAAAACGGGCTCCGGCAAATCGACATTTCTGCATGGGCTGATCACCAATACGGCTCTCATCTACAGCCCGGACCAGGTCGAGTTTTATTTGATCGACTTCAAGAAGGGGGTCGAGTTCAAAACGTACGCGACGCATCACCTGCCGCATGCGCGGGTAATTGCGATCGAGAGCGAGCGGGAGTTCGGTCTGAGCGTGCTCGAGCGGCTGGACGGCGAGCTGCGCCGGCGCGGTGAATTGTTCCGGGCGGCGGGCGTGCAGGACTTGCCCGATTTTCGCAAGGCGCGGCCCGAGTTGGCCATGCCGCGAATTCTGTTTGTGGTCGACGAATTCCAAGAACTGTTCGTGGAGGACGACAAGCTGGCCCAGGATGCCGGGTTGTTGCTCGATCGCCTGGTGCGCCAAGGGCGTGCGTTCGGGATTCACGTGTTGTTGGGATCGCAAACGTTGAGCGGCGCTATTCGCTCGCGCGCAGTACGATGGGCCAGATGGCGGTGCGCGTGGCTTTGCAGTGCAGCGAGGCCGATGCGCATCTCATTCTGAGCGACGAGCGAAACGAAGCGGCCCGGTTTCTTAGCCGGCCGGGCGAGGCGATTTACAACGATCAAAACGGCCTCTTGGCCGGCAATCATCCGTTCCAGGTCGTGTGGTTGCCGGAGCAGCAGCGGATTGGCTATTTGCGGCAGATCGAAGCGAGGAGCAGGGAGCGCGGAGCCACCCAGAGGGTACCCGGCGAGACGATTGTGTTCGAGGGGGATCAGCCGGCCGATCCGGCGGATAATGTTCAACTTCGTGAGATGCTTGAGCGCGGGGCGGGCGGTTCGCCAAGTGCGCCGCAAAAGGCGTGGGTGGGTGCGGCGGTGGCAATCAAGGAGCCGACGGCGGCGACGTTTGGCCGGCACGCGGGCAGCAATTTGCTGGTCGTGGGTGCGGGGGAGGATTCGGCACTAGGCGTGCTGACGAACGCGGTGCTCGCGTTGGCGGCGCAGAATCGGGTAAGTGATCAAATTTCGGAGCGAGCCGGGGCGTCCCCACCCCCGAGTGTCGAGCCTCCAGTCGGGGCCGAGGACGGCCCGGCTCGCTCGCGATCACGATTTTACATTCTCGACGGCACGCGGCCCGAGTCGCCGGACGTCGGCACGTGGCGGCGTATCGCCGACGCGCTCCAGCAGAACATTGAAGTAGCCGGCTTGCGCGATACGGCTCGCGTCATCAATGAGATCGCCACCGAGCTGGCACGGCGCGAGGCGGCCGGCGAGGAGGATGCACCGGCGATTTACCTGGTGATTTTCAACGGCGGCCGGTTCCGCGATCTGCGCCGCGGCGATGACGATTTCAGTTTCTCGAGCGACCGCGACAAGCCGCCCAGCCCGGACAAGCAATGGGCGGAGATTCTGCGCAACGGCCCGGCGTGGGGTGTTCATTCGCTCGTGTGGTGCGATTCGTACAACAACGTGAGCCGGATGCTCGATCGTTTGGCGCTGCGCGAATTCGAAATGCGGGTAGCATTTCAGATGAGCGCGGCCGACTCGGCCAGCCTGCTCGACAGCCCGGCGGCCACGAAACTCCGCCAACACCGGGGGCTGTTCGCCAGTGAGGACCTTGGGACGCTCGAGAAATTCCGGCCGTATGGGATTCCGACCGATGAATGGCTTGATGAGGTCAGGCAATCAATCAAACGGCGAGGCTAATCCACCCCACAAAACTGAGCCCGGCGGGACTTGAACCCATGACCTACGGATTAAAAGTCCCAAAGCGCGATGACGTAACCTTTTGCGGCGATGGTATTTCGGTCGAAAGCAACGGCGAGGCGCAGTATAGTTTATGGTTAGAAACGATGGTACTCGCTGAGCAGCAGCTCTCGGTCGAGCAGCATCGGTTGATTCTCGCAATCGTGGAGCGCGAGCTCGCACGCCAAATTTAAATGCAAGTCCGCCACGCGGGCGGTCCGCACTCGATTACACGTCGAATGCAGCCACCGAGGGAGCTCGTCGCTTAAACACGAACGCGAAATACCGCAGTTCGCTGGGCGCCGGCAACCGCTGCACCAAAACATTGCGGCCAGCGAGCGCTTTTTGCACGGGTCGGGCTTTCTAGCGGGACATTCGTCGGCATACTCCAGCCTGGACAGGCTAGCGTGCATGCCGGTCGGTTGCTTGCCGAATGCTGACGTCGATCGGCGCTAGCAACAGCCGACTTTCTCGAAAAGCGCCGACCTTGGCAAAGTTTGCGGCTGGGGAAAGGTTTACAGCGACACCGCGATTGATTAGAGCGGTTGTGCACGTCATGACGAGCCAATATATGCCGAATGCTTGCGCGGTTGCAAGCAGTCTGTCTGCCAGTTGGTACTCAATTGCGGCAAATCGCGATGCACCACATTCCATCGTCCCGTACACGTAACCGAGTCGTTGTCGCGCTTACGGTTTGCCAAGCGGCCGTCCTATTGAGCCAGATGTCGGTCGAGTGCCTTGGGTTGGAGCTTTTCCAAGCGACTAGGGACGAGACGGTGGAGTCGATTCCGGCTCCAACGAACGTTCCGGCATCGCCGCCCGAATGTGAGTCGGCGCCGGCCGACCAGCCGTTATGGAAACTCAATACGGATATTCGACCGCGCACCCATGACGGCCAAATCATTACCGCAGATCGGCTGCCCGTCAATTGCGCAGGGCTCAAGCCCCCTGAACAGCGCATGATGAATGTCGAATTATCGTGTAACTCGTGCTACCCGGGTTATTGCGATATACTGAGCCTGGCCCGGTTTTGCCATCAGCCGTTGTATTTCAACGACGATTGCCTGGAAAGCTGCGGTTGCGAAAGTTGCTGCTGTCAGCCGGCGCGGTCGGCAATGTGCTTCTACGGCCGCGCATTATTGTTGCCGGTTACCGCGTGCTGGCAGTGCCCTTGCTCCTGTGTCCGATCCGGCGGATGCTGCCAGTAGTTGGGCGACGCGATTTGTTTGCGTCATCATCACAAGTTGACGGTGAACGTCCGCCGTATGCCTCTCAACAATCGCTCTGCCAACGATTGAGGCTCGACGATGATCTTGGCTTGACCGCGAGAGGCCGTAAGTAGTTGAGCGCCAGTGTGGTTTTCCAGCTCAACGCGAACGGAGTACGATGTGCCGATTGGCCGCCGCAGGCCGTTTGGATCAGGCCGGTTGGGCAGCTCATGATCGACGGCAAGCTCGAACGGCACTGACAAGACGTTTTGCTTCGCGATTTCAATGATTCGGCCCGAGAGAATCGCGGTCGGCGCGACGGCAAATTTCAGGCGTACCCGCTGCCCCTGGCGAACGTAGCGCACATCGGTTTCGTCAACAAACACGACGGCTTCCTGTGCGGCGGGGTCGCCAATAAGGCAGACAAGGGCGCCGCGCTCGAGGAAACACTGTTTGTTTTTTGTGTCCAGCGGCGTGCCGTCCCAAACCGGCAGCATGTGCTCGGCAGTCGAACGCTGCGGAACTTCCGGCGGCTCCATCACGACACCGGCAATTGGCGCCGTTAGAGTAAGTGCTCGTTCATCCTTGCGACGTTGGCGAAGCTGCTGATCTACATCGATTCGCATTTGCTCTGCGACTTCGAGCTGCGCGGCCACGTCGGGTTCTTCCGTCACTCGCGCTTTCAGGCTCTCGACGCGAGATTGCGCGACATGAAGCTCGCCTGTCAACCGAGCTACGTCTCGGTGCAATTTCACGTCGTCGAGCCGGGCAACTTCCTGGTTGGCAGCAACCGTATCTCCTGGGGTTACGCTCGTACGCAAAACCCCTGGGCTCGATACGTACACGCGCCTCGCAGACACTGGTTGCAGCAGGGCGGGGCGCTAATCCGACAAGGAAATGGTATAGCGAATAACATCCAGCCGCCGGTCGCCGCGGCGGCTGCGGCGTACAGGACTCTACGGACGCGAAATTGTCGCCAAGCCATGGGTCTGCTCCAGAAACGATGCAAAGCGATAAACCAGTATACGCTCGCCGAGAGGACGAACGTTGCGACCACGATCGGAATGAATACTCCAAACCCCTTGGGAACGAGAATTCGTTGTAAGAACAGCAGGATCGCCGCCATTACGAATATTCGATACGCGATCGACAAGACTGCGTACGTGATCAAAGTCGAACGACGTTCTTGGGGGTGGGCACGCGGAACAAAATCGGGTTGAAGAAACCATTTTGACAATTGAGTCTTTAGCGCAAGCCGCGATTCCTGCCAGAGATTCGGTATGCCCAGCAGGTCGACCAGGATGAAATAGCCGTCATATCGAAGCAATGTATTTCCATTGAAAAACACCGTCCCGACGGTGCACACAACCATCGTATTCAGCGCAATCGCATGGATTATGCCTGGTTCGGAACACCACCAAACGAACACGGCTAATGACGCCAACTGGAACTCGACGATCATGCCGGCGGCCGATACCGCGATGCGGCGCCAGGGGCTTTGCAGCATCCAAGAGTCCGTCACATTGCAGTACAAGCACGGCACAGTAATTAGCAACATCAGGCCCAATTCATGGCATTCGCCGCCAAAGTGTTTGCAAGTCATTGCATGCCCGAACTCGTGGAGGATTTTCGCCGCGGCAAACACAATGGCCATCCACAACAGGTTGCGCGGACCGACCAACTCCTTGAACTCCGGCAATTGGGCGCAAACATCGGCTGCATGAAATGCGACAAATCCCACGGCACATAAAGCCAAAATAACGCAAGCAAACAAATACCAGCGAGAATATAGCCAGCGAAGCTTTGGTTCGAGCCAGGCAAGCAATCGGTCCGGGTCGAAAAGCGGCAAGCGGATCGCGAGCCAATTCAAGACGGTCTGCCACCTCTCGCGCCTTTGCTGCCGGCCAAGGTTTTCGAGCAGGACGCTTCCCTGATCCGGTGCATCGGCAATGATCAATCCGTTTTCGTAAAGATTGGCGAAGAACAATTGCAGTTGTTGCGGCGTGATGCGTTGCGGCGGAAAGGCGCCTGCGAACTCGCGGCAAATGTCGTGAATACTAGTCGAGCCGTCGAGCCACTGAAGAATCGCGAACTCATGTGGCGCGAGCGTAAAGTACCGCAGAGAGACCGGGTCTTTCACGACCCACACTTGTTGCGAACCATAAGTTTGTGCGCGGCAAATGAGATCGGGACGCATTCGCAGGCGCACGATTAGTGTTGCGAACGTCTGTCATAATTCTGTGCCGTCGAATCGATGGAGCGAAACTTGCATGGACGCCGGTCCGCGTTAAACGGTCTCACGTCATGCGACTTCAGTCAGTTCGATAGCTTGATCTTCATTTGTGGACGCAGGCCCGGACGGAGCAACCCGCCCGTGTTGTCGATTTCGGCCCAAACCCGCGTTTGACCGTTCACCGGGTTTACCTCCGGACTGACAAAGATCACCTTGCCAGTAAAAGTTGCGGTACCCTTTTCAGGCAGGTCGATGCTAATAGCGACCGGTGCTCCGACAATATTGGCCGGCAGCCTATTCACGTTAATAAGTCCCTCCGCGCGAAGCCGATCGATGCTGACGACGCGCAGCACCTTTTCGCCTGGCTCGACCCATTCGCCGGCGTGTTTCAAAACTTCCACCACGACACCGTTGATTGGGGCAACGATCCGGCGAATCTCGACGTTGTGTTCAGCAAGCTCAACTTCCACTCCTTTGAGAGCCGCGCTCTGCTGATCAACGCGGTGGTCGTGCATTGCCTCTTCCAATTTGAGCTCGGCTTGAACAGCGTTGAAGCGGTGCTCTTCGAGCTCCGAGGCGGAGATGCTTCCCGGCAAACCTTTGGCCGCGTTTTCTAATCGATCGCGTTCCGCCCGCTGGAAAGCAACCGTCTTTTGAGCCGTCCGAATCGCGACGTCGTTGTTCACTTTCTCTTTTTGCAGGTCGAGCTCGAGCAAGGCGCGCTTTCGCTGAAGGTTCGCTTCGGCGTCATCAATCTGGGCGAGAACGTCGCCGAGTTTAATCACGTTTCCTTCCGCGACGCGCATGGAGGAAAGCACCCCCTGCGCCGCGCCGGCACATCGATTTGCTGCGTCAGCCGCAACAGCGCGGAGTCGATCACAATTGGCTCGGCGGCGCGAGCATCGCAAAGGCATAACGATTCCGCCCAGACCAGCACCGCGATAATCATCGAGATGCGACGAGGAATGGCCGGCGACATGCAGCGGAGGCGTAAAAAGGAGGCTTTGTTCATCATGTACAGAATGTTATCGTGCCGAATCAGAATTGCAGCCAGTTGAGCGCCGCTTCCACGACGTCGTGGAACCACACGTATGCGATCGATCTTTGGCCGCAATGAATTTTCGCGTGGATCGTCGCCCCTGGGCGCAAGTCGTGGATCCTTTGCTTGTTTACGTCGAAGGTAAGCCGCACCACCGACCGCTTATCATCCGTCGTCTCGGTGCGGGCGGAAATATGGCGGAGCGATCCTTCGTATTCGACTCCGCGATTCGTCGCCAATTGGAAAGATGCAGTCATATGATTCCGGTGTCGCTTTTCCTCCAGAACATGACCGATCCGGTCGTCCGGTACTTTCAATTCGGCCACCCAGGGACCTTCAAGATTGGCGATATTAAGTAACTGCTGACCTCGTTGCACTGGCCGGTTCAATAGCAATTGTTCGAGTTCCCAAGTAGTGACGACCCCAGAAATCGGACAGTGAACCACCAGCTGTTCGCGTTGCTGACGCAGCAATGCGAGCTGCTGCTGTTGGCCGGCCCGAACTTGCTCCAACTCCTGCTGTTCGGCTGCAAGCTGACTGAAACGTGGCTCATCGGGCTTGCTTGCCGAGTTGATCTCGAGTAACGATGATTCAATGGCGGACAGCCGCTTTTGGGTCGTATCGAATTCGCCTTGGACGCGCTGACTTTCGAGTTCCAGCTCAGGACTGGACAATTCCAGCAACACCGAGTTGGCCGCTACCCGATCGCCGTGCTGGACAGCAATCGATGCCACTCTGCCGTCGAAGGGCGCAAACACGTGTTGCTGCTCAAAGGGCTGCAGCTCGCCGTCGGCGTAAACGTCGAAATCAGCGCGGATGAAAAATAGCGACGCGATGAAAGCTAAACCCGCGAGCGCCGCCGCAATCTTTGCCAGTCGCGCCGTCGGTTGGCCTGAAGCTCGCGTGCGTCGGCGCGCAAAGGGCAGGGTGGGAAGTGCGCGATATTGCAGCGCGTTTTGAAGCGCCAGGCTGCTTTGTTTAGCCAACTGATCGGCCCGTTTGCGTAGCGCGAATCTGCGAGCCCATTGAATTGTTCGATAATCAACATGCCCATCGTAGTCCGACGCGCATGGCGTCGGTCGCTTTCCGGGGCTCGAAGAGGAATGAGCCCGATCATCCTCGGGTGGGCGTCGTCGGCATATTGACGCAAGGCTTCGACGACTTGCGGCGCGAGCTCTTCGCTGTGCTCGCCGTCGTACCACATGGCTTCGCCGCCGCGCACGACTCGGGACGCAAGTCGTTCAATGCAACGAACGACATTCGACCGCCGGTGGATGGCATCCAGTCCGCTAACGGCGGTAAGAACGAAACGGCGGCCTTTGCGAATCGCGACGCTGAGGCGATTGCAATCGATATACCGGCTGCCGCCGTTTGCTATTTCGAAGGCAACAGATTTGAGATCGAGTGTTGCGTGAATTCGCTCCCGAACCTCTTCGAGCTGCCGCTCCCGAGCTTGCTCATCGCGAAGCTGGCGGAGTTCGCGGCGTCGAAGGTGGTCGGAGGCTAATTCGCACACCAAGCCCAACATCCGGCGACTTCCGCGAATCGCGCCGACACTTGCCGACGACCGTTGAAATACTTCAATCAAACCAACGGCGTCCTGATCCAGCTTCAACGGGCCGACCAAAAGTGCGAAATCGGTCGGGTTGGTAACCGCTGTAGTGCCGATTGTTGATTCACCGGGCGGCACCACCATTACATCGCCGACAGATCGCGCTCGTTCAAGTAACTCTTGGTGGAAGCCGTCGGCGGTGGGTTCAACGGTGAGGTCGCGCCAAACCTGGAATTCCATTCGCAGAGGCGAAGAGCGATCACCCATCCAGATAGCACCGCCAGCGGCCGCCAGGATTTGAACCGTCTTTTCTAGCAACAACTTCACAAATGGCACAAATGGCATGTCCGATCTGGCAATTTCGGACAGCTGATTGAGCAAGCTCTCGAATTCGAGCCATTCCTGATCAAGGACGTCGTCCGAGTAGTCGTGAGCGCTAGCCATACCTCCAGTATAAACATCCGGTGAATTTCCTTCCGGCGTTTTATCGTGCGATCCGCTGGCCGACGGAAGCGAGCGAGAGATTCTCGGCAGCCAAAATCTAGACGACAATACCCATGCCACACTGGGTAAATTGCAACCGCTCCAGTGGGAATTGCCGGATTTTCCGGTAATCCGGTTTAATCGGGTCCATCTTTCCATTCCAAATGCCGATTCTTCAAAAACGATGTACAGAATTTCGCGCACGGCGGTTTCGCCGGACCGACTGGCGGGCGAAAGAACAAGGCGGGGTATCGTCGGTAGCACCCGGCATGCCTCATGTAGAGCGGTATGATTCACCCTATCAAACGATGCATTCGACCCTCGCTTGCGGGCGCGGCACTCGTTGCCTGTCTGGCGGGATGCTCGCAGCATCGTCCATTCATCGCTAGCAATGAGAAGTTGAAGAAGGAAGACTGCCAGCTGTTGAAACAGGTCAGTTATGAGGAGGTCGCAAAACGGGCAATTGAACGGCCCGGTTGTGCCGAACCGCCACCATTCGCACTGGATTCTGACTCGACCACGGTTCAATATTGGGACCTGACGCTCGACCAGGCGATCCAAATGGCGCTGGCCAATTCGACTGTGCTCCGCGACCTGGGGGCTCGGATCATCCAGTCGCCGACGTTGACGCCGACCGTTTATGAACCGTCGGTCCAAGCGACCGACCCACGTTTTGGCGAAGAGGCCGCGCTGTCGGCGTTCGACGCGCAGCTTGCTTCCAGGGTTTTCTATGAAAAGAACGATCAGGTTCTAAACAACACGCTACTGGGTGGTGGCACCAATTTCTTCATTCAGGACCTTTGGCAGATTCAAACGGAACTTACCAAAAAGGCGGCAACCGGCACGACGTTTACATTGCGTCAAAACGTCCAGGACGATTACAACAATTCGCCGAGCAATATCTTTGGCAGCGCGGGGCTCGTGGACCAGCAGGCGTGGACGTGGAACTTTGACGCGGAGATTCGCCAGCCATTGATGCGCGGCGCGGGCGTGGCCTACAACCGCATCGCCGGACCGGACGCGACGCCGGGCGTTTACAACGGCGTCGTCATCGCACGCATCAATACGCAGATCAGCTCGACCGACTTCCAATTAGCGCTGCGCGACTACCTTAGCAATGTCGAGAATTCCTATTGGGAATTGGTGTTTGCGTACCGCGATCTCGAAGCCAAGAAGTTGGCTCGCGACCGCAGTCTCGCGACTTGGCAGCAACTTAAAGAACTCAGAACCCAGAGCATCAAAGGCGCCGAAGACGATAAGGTTGCGCAAGCAGCCGAACAATACTTTCGCTTCAAACAGGAAGTGGAAAATGCTCTAAACGGCCGATTGGTCGAAGGCACGCGCGACTTCAATGGCAGCACCGGCGGGACGTTTCAAGGCACCGGCGGCGTCTACGTCGCCGAGCGGCGATTGCGACTGATTATGGGAGCTACCATCAACGATGGACGACTCATTCGGCCAACAACGGAACCCGTACAGGCCGACATCCTGATGAATTGGGACGAACTAACGAAAACGTCTTTGACGCAGCGCGCCGAGCTCGTGCAACAACGACTGCGGATCAAGCGCCGGAGCCTGGAGCTCACGGCCAGCGAGAATTTCGTCAAGCCGCAGTTGGATATGGTCGGCCGCTATCGGTTCAACGGCTTCGGCGATAACTTGTACTATCCGCGCTTTGATATCATCAACGAACCGCAAGCACCCAACCAGCCAGTTGACAGCGGCAAGAACGAGTGGCAAGTCGGCATGGAACTGAATATGCCGATTGGATTCCGCCAAGGATACGTAGGGATCCGAAATGCTCAGCTTGCACTGGCGCGCGATCGCGCCGTGCTGTGCGACATGGAGCGGCAGATTATCCACGACGTAAGCAACGCTGTCGCGGAAAAGACCAGGGCGTTTCAGCAGGTTCAGACCGCGTACGATCGGCGAGTGTCGGCCTTCCAGCAATACGATCTGCTCAGCAAACGAGCCGCGATCCAAAAGGTCGATTTCAACTCGCTGCTCGATGCCGAGCGGCGAGTCGCGGACGCCGATTCAGATTATCAGCGCTCGGTCGTCTCGTATGCCGTGGCGGTCAAGAATGTGTACGTCGAAACGGGCAGCCTGATGGAATACTGCAACGTCCATTACAACGATAAAGACAACTGAGGCGCTACCGCCCGCGTCAGGGCCGCTTATCGATTACCAGGTCGATCACACTATTTGTAATCTGCTTAGTGGCGTCGCCGACTAATTCCTCCGCCGTTGACGCAATTTCCCGATCGGACGCATCAGCCTTGATGCTGTAACCGAGAGTCTTAGTGATGTTGCCGCTCACAAGCGATTTCTTGGGCCACGCGGTAAGAACCATATCCAGCTTGCACATCAACATCGCGCCGCTACCTTTGTCCTCTTTGGTAAGGCTGTTGAGCGTGCCACTGAAGTTATAGCCGCCTTGCTTTTTATCCTTCGGTTCTTTGCCGGTCACGCCCTTGTGTTTTTTTACACACTCGGCAGCCGCAGCTTCCATGACGCCTGGCATGCTCTTTTGCAAGTCGGGGTCAACATCGGTCTTTTCGGAGTGCATCTTTTCGACGTTGAAGAATATATCTGGCTCGTCGTCTTTGCCCATTTGAAACCTCCAAATGTAAAACAGGCGCCGAGCGATGATTCTCAGGGGTCTTCCCTCTTGCTGGGAGAATCGGTTTGTGGCGCGGCTATGGGCGATATTATGCGCGTCTCGTGCTGAAACTGCAAGCAGTTTGTCGTTCGCGCCACCGGGTCAATTCCATAGGTTTCCAAGGAAGCTGGCGGCCCCGATTCCTTCGGGAAAGAAAGATTGCAAGCGGTTCACACGCTAGCGAATTCGGCCGCCAGCCATCGCGATTCATTGCCTAATGCCCGTTTGCCGTGGCACTTTCGGGGAACAATTCGCCCCGCGCTTGGATGGGAACGGTGAGCCCATCGGATGGCAATTGGAGCGCGCCGTCCTTTATGTCGCGCGCCTTGGTGATCACAATGCTCGTCGAAGACGAGCGCTCGATGTTATCACGCAATTCCGGCGGAAAGTAGTACGAGTGCGTGGCGATATGGCGCAGCGCGTCAAAATGATGAACCACGCGCAACGGCTTGTTCGCCCCCGCGTCGCATTGGATCCGCAGGTCCTCAATGCCCGGTGATTGTGGCCCATGCCGTTCCTCGATAAGAACCGAATACGCATCTCCATTGCTCACCGACTTAGCCGAAATATCGACACCCGCGATCGACTGTTTGGCGGCTAAAAGGTCGTGGAGCGCGACGACCTGTGCAGCGGCCGTCGGCTCGGCTTTGCACCAAAAGCGAATGCGCGCCTGGTTGGCGTCCGCCGGCCAGTTCGTTGCCGTCCACTCCAGAACCGGAACGGGAGTTTTAGGCTCGTAGTTAACATCATAGAACACATAGGGATCGAAGGGGGATGCAGCGTCCGAAATTGGGGTGATTTCGACCCACGTTTCGAGCGGCCGCCGCGTGAAATGGTATGTTTTCGGCTCGATTTGAATTGAAATGGGAAAGCGGACCGAATTCTTGCCCTTCTCGCGCAGCGGCTGATGGGCTCGGAAAATCATTGCCCCGTGGCCTAAATCGCCAAGCAATTTCGTTTGCGGCACGACGACCAGCCGATTGTACGGCTTGGCGATGATATCCTGACCGTTTTCCGACAGGTACAGCTCGATTGCTTCTCCACCGTCCAACCGCACATGCTTCTTGATCGAGTGATAGGCAACGGTGATGTCCTTGGAAAGCAGCGAATCTTGAACGGGAATTGAATTATTCAGCTTGACCGATGCGAGACCCGTTTCCGGAATGGAATACCGGTCATCCGGCAGTTGTTTTTGTAGCCGGCTCAGAAGCTCGTTGCCAGAGTTGACCGGATAAAACTCACCACCTGTGTCTTCCGCCAGCTTTTTGTACGCGACGCCGGCTTCTTTGGCCTCGGCGTCCGGGATATGGAACCCCAAGATATAAATGGGCACCTTCGAACGAGTCCATGCGTCCATCACGCTGACGGTCGTCGCCTCGTTTGTCGTTTGTTCGTTTTTCCCGTCGGTAATCGCAATGATGCACTTGTGCGAATCGGGTTCTTCCTTGGCGAAATCCGCTAGGGTTTCTTGCAATGCCTGATACAGCGGCGTTTCGCCCCACGGTTTCAGCTCTTCGATCTTTTGTTTAATGTAGTCATACTCTGTGTAGTCGAATTTTCCGAGCGGCAGTGCGTTGTCGATGTCGTGCGAAGGACCGAGGCGCATAAGCGACGCCTCATCCTTTTGATAGTGGGATTGAACCTTCATCTTACCTGTCGGGTGGTTGTTCTCGTCGAATTCCCATCCGACGCGATTGCCAAAAAACCGCACGCCAACGTGTATGTCTTCGTTGTCCTTGTTTCGCTCGACTAATTCGTCGAGCATTGTCTTAAGCTGTTCTTGTGCCAGGCTCAGTCGCTGGGCGGTCTTTCCTTGTCCACTTTTCTCGCTTGTTATCGGGGTCGGATCTTCCATGCTTTGTGAACAATCGAGAATGAACGCGATGGAGAATCGCTGCAATCGGTCTCCGATCAGTGTCACCGTTTGGTCTTTGTAGCGGTGTGGCACATAGTCGATGCGAATTCCGTTGGCACGCGATAAATTGAAATCCATCGCGCTTTCGCGGCCACGATAGAACGCAACGGCCGTGAGCGGCTCGCCCAGTTTCGACGTGTCTGCAATGTTGACCTCGAATCTCTGCGCTTTGCCGTCGTTGGCGGAACAATCAAAGTAAGATTCATGTCCGGGCGATTCGCGTTGAAGCGGCAGGTCAACCAGGCGGTGAGAGTCGTCGCGCAAATAAACGGCGGCGAATCCCTTTGAAGATTGCACGGAGCGAGCGTCGATGCCCACTTCCAACGCAACCACAGCGGCCTGTTCGGATTCGTCGGCGGGGCGGGCATTGGCCTTGATCAGCAGCCGCTCGGCTTTCCCTTGAAACTGCTGCTGGTAGCGATCGATTTGCTCGGCCACGGCGGAACATGGCGGATTATTAAGATGCTTGGCCGCCTCGAGATAATCGTTCGCCGCTCGTGCGAAAAATGGGCTGGGGAAATCCGATTTGACTGTATCTTGCCAAGAATCGGCGAACACGCGTCGGCCATTCCAGATCAGCAATTGTTCAAGATCGAAGCGGCGAAGGCTTGCGATCGGATCGGCATCCTCGCCACCGTTTTCGGGAATTTCATAGTTGAGCGGCGCCCTCGCCCGTGATTCAGCCTCGGCTTGGCTGAGCCTACGCCGATCGCGGAAGACCTGGTCGACTTCCTCGCCTTCAGCCTGCTCTTTCGATTCCGGCTTTTCCGGATGGTACTGTTCTAAACTGCGCCGTGCGTCCGCCCCCGATCTGTCGCTCCACTCTAGAACTTCCTCGGTATGAGGGGTCGCTGTATGGAGGATCTCGAACAAAGGGTGCGCGTTCCATCGATGTGCAATTTCGGCGTAGCTATTTGCCGACTCGTGTTCCGCATGGTGCGATTCTGACTTATCATGTTCCTTCTTCCTTTCATCTTCGTGCGCCTCGGGCTCAAAAAACTTCTCGTGCAGCGTAGCTTCCAATACACCGCGACGCTTTATTAGCTCGACGCGCTTTTCTCCGGGAATCAGGGGAGTGCGCAGTGCCAGGTCCGTCTCACGCCACGCTACCGCATCCTTCGAGCTCGTGTTCACTAAGCTTAGTGACAAGGGCTTCGTATTTGCCGTTGATTGCATCGAAATCAGCCTGCACGCTTTCAGTCTCCGCGCGAAACGGCACGGTTTGCGATCGTTGCATGAATTCCGGGTTGCCAATTGTGTCCATGCGATTCCCGGCGTCGCTCAAATCGTTTGCCCCATGCAGCATCGGAATCAAGGTCGAGTTGACGAGCTTATCGCGGTCGGAGATATCGTTTGCAGGATCGCACAGCCATGCTGCCAAATATGGGCCCTTGGCAAAGACGTCATCTCGTAGTTGAAACGCCGCGGTCGCGTCTTTCATGACCAGGTTGGTCCTAGTGACGAGTTCGTCAGCGTCCTGAGCCAATTGCTTAGCCTGATTCGCAGCATTCTGACCTCCCGCGAATAAGAGGTCCTCAGCCAAACAGCGCTTATCGTCTGCTTGCGCGGCCCAAAAGCGGGCGAAGTAGTGGGCCCGTTCGTCGCCCGGCATTCCCTCGGCATCACGAGGTATTCCCAGATTTTCCGTGGCGACGCGGCTTTTCAGCGCATCGGCAAGCATGCCTTTCCCCCACAGCGACGATGTGCGCTGTTGCCTTAGCGCCGCCAGAAATTGCGTTTCCAACAGTTGCCGCGCCAAGTTGGAAACGCCGGAGCCTTCAACGATCGAATCGGCCGGACTCGCAACGCTCGCATCTTGGAATTGTTTCCACATTTCCCGGATTTGCGCCGCCTGTTTGGCATCACATGAGCCGAAGTATTCGCAGGCACTCAGGTTGTGTCCAACGTTCGTGAGTCGCATCCATGATGCGTCGGTCGTCATTCCACAATGATCAGCGATGCTATGACTAGATGCGACATTCCGCGCATTCTCGGCAGCTTTGGATAGTCGCGCTTTGACCTCCTTGCACAGCGCCGCGGCCTCCTCGGCATATTCCTCGCCGCCAGATGATAATTCCTCTAAGCGAAGCAACTGATGCTCGAACTGGCTGCACGCCAGCGGGGCGTACCGAACAAGGTCCTGTTTTCGCAGGCTGTCGAGGTCCGACCAAAGAGCTTCGTCTTGTTTTAAGGAGTCAGCTTCCTCCGGGCGTGATTCCGGTTTCCTAAAATTGTCGACTAGCGACATCTGCTCTTTTGCGCCAGCGCATAAGCGACGTGAATGTGAAGGTTGGCATCGTGGGGAACGACCGTCGGCTGTTGCGGTTCCCCGCGATTGAATAGAGACCAGGCGTTGACTTCGTGTTGAAGATATGCAACCAATTCCTGCAACGAAATATCATCGTCATGATTGCCGGCGGCTCCGCTATCTGCGGCGCCTGCCAATCCTAATTGCAGGTAGCGCGCGAAAACAGAGCCGCCAAATTCGGCCGACGTCCCATTAACCTGGCCCGGACCGGCCGAAGTAAGTACCACCAACCTGGGAATCTTTTTACGTTCGACTAGTTCGCTCACGCGTTCGGTAAACGTGTTATAGAGGATACCCAGGTTCCAATTCACGCGGATGCGATTGCTGTCAAGAATCAGCACCACGTTTCGCGATGCCGGAACCTTTTCGTTGATTTCGTCCAAAACATTGGCAACCGGCACCCAACGCTTGGGGTCATTGATCGACGCTCCAGGCGGTAACAGGCATGGCTCGCCATCTTCTTTCACAACGCCATGCACGCTGAGATACAGGAGCAGAGGACTTTCCTTCCGGAAATGAACCAGAAAGTCGAGAGATTTAGGAAGAACCTCCAACTTACCGCTTGCCTCATTCCAGTCAGGAACGCGTTCGGGAATGGAAAGAATCGCCTTAAGTTCTTGCAGCGAATTGCGATCTTCAACTGCCCAGGGATTGAGCGGAATGGGATCTTCATATTTTGTCGCGGTAATAAAAACGATGGGTGTCTTCGTGTTCCATTGGTGCAACAACCACAACAGGAACGCGAGCAAAGCCAGCGCCATAAAGGTCGTAACCGCCCAACGACTGCGTGTGCCTCGTCGCCGAATTACAAGGGCTTCCGACGAGGTCGACGGGTCTTGCCAGCGGTGTCGGGGCGCCTTGCGCGGCCCGCTGCCGCTATTCCAACTCGATCTCTTCCTGTGACCGCCTTGTTTCCCAGGTCTCCAACTCATGGCAATGTGCTACCAAATACAAGGGGACGGCTCGTCGCGAAACGAGGCAACTGCGAGAATCTTACTGGTCCAGATGCCGACTAATGAAGGGCGGAGGCTGCGACCAATTATAGCAGGCGCCAGCTAACCTAGTTTAGATAGGCAAGCAAAGTAGGACGATGTCGCCGGACCTCAATGATCGCCGACGTTTGCCGCAAGATATTCCGTAATCGACGGAGCCGATCTGTCGCACAATCACGGACTGAAGCCTGCGCAAGTGCGAGAAAGGGCGGACCACTTACTTTTGGGCGGGAGGCGGCGGAATCGGCGGTGGGAGAGTGGCTTTCTCCTCCCCAGTCGCACCGTGAGTGGCGGCCGCGGATGCCCTGGGACCTTCTTTTGGGCCTTCTGGCTTGGGAACGGGCTTTTCGGGGGCCGGTTCCGGCTTGACGATCGGCGGGCCACATTCGCAAAGCACCAATCGAGCAAGACGGCGAACTCGTTCGGAGGGTTCCTTCGGACAACCCATGTCGTCCGTTCCGTACGCCATATCCCACAGCTTCTTTTGAATTTTTTCGCTGCAACACGCCTTCTCGTTGCAAGTACAACGCGAGCAATGATGGCATCCACATTTGGCAACTTTGCGAAGCGCCATGACGGCTTCGTAGCGCACGGCCTCGGTGCAATCATCGAGCGCGGATAGAAACGCTTTCTCCACACTTCCGTCTGCGTTGTAGCAACCGCAACCAAATTCCGCCAGATAACGCAGCGCTTGAATTTTGGCTTGTGCTTCACCTTCCTTCGCCTTGATTCCCGCCGCCGCCGCCACGGAGGGCGGCTGGTTTGCCGGATCGATATTCGTCGGAATGCCGGCTCCCGGTGCGATCACGCCCCCAAGTGCCGGGAAACAAAACGCAGCTTCCGACTGCAAGTAGGTGCAACAAGCCTGTCCTTCATAGCAGCAGCGAGTTACTCCCAAGAAGTCTAAAAGTGTTGGAAAATTGTGGCTGGGTGGAGCGACATTTACGAGCGTGGTGTTGTTTCCCTGGGGGATTGCCTTGATTAAATCGGCCGGCGACGGAGCTTTCGGAATCGCCGCGGGAACGCCGGCGCATCCGGCGATGCCCGAAAGGACGATGATCAGCGTCAGCGATTTCCAGCGAGGCGAGGTCATGCTAGCAGTTTGGCGCAAAGCGTTTGGCGTCCACAGACAGTCCGAAATCATGAGGTTTCGAGACAGTTATCGGCCTGCGGTCGATGTGAGATTAAGCCGATTGGTCAAAGTTTGCGGATTAAGCCAGGTATGCTGGCGGGCCCCAAATGTGCGAAGATTGAGCCGGGCCTACTACCGCACAATAAGAGTTGCTGATGTAGGATTCTGAGGCCGCGGTTGAACGGTTATTTCAGCTTCCGCCTTGCGGAAATAACCATGAATCGGTTCGACCGTCAGAGCTTTCAGCGTGTATTTCCCCGGCGGCACTTTGGCAAACTTGAAGTGGCCGGCGTCGTCAGATTCAACTCCGGGAACCTGGGTACCCGCAACCGACTCCAGTGCAATCTTTGCTTTCACCGCCTGCTCGCCGAATTGCACCGTCCCGCTGATCGCGTTCGCCAATTCAGGTTGCTTATCCTTGCTAGTATTCTCAGTGGCTGTTGTGGGCGCTATGGCTTTAGGGACGATTGTGATCGTCTCTCGCAATGGGTCGCTCGTATTATCTACGTTATCTGTCGCACGAATAAGCACCGTTTGTGGCCCGCGACCCATTTCTTTCGTGCTCAGTTTGATATTCCAGCCGCCATTTCCATCGGGCACTCCCTGTTCCCATTTTGCCGGCTTGGAATCTTTCGTGGCGACAGCATCGAAGACTGCTTCTACATTTCGCACGCCGCTCAGATCCGCTTCATCTTGCCTGGTGATAACGTGAACAATTAAGTCATCATCACTTTCCACTTCCCGGTTTGGCGGCATCGCGGCGTGGATAATGGGGGGAGAGCCGTCTAATAGAATTTCGACTCGATCGCTCGGCTGGAATTCTCCATGTAACAAGAGACGGCCGAGTAGATACACTCTTCGATTCGCCGCACGGGGCGATAGATCGACGTGAAAATCGCCGACCGTTGTTTCTAGCGCGAGCGTCCCGTCGGGCGAAAGGCTCTTTGCCGTCACGGTAACTTGTCGATCGGAACGGCGAATTTCCACAGGCTCACCCTGCAACTCACGATCCTCGTTTTCGTCGACGCCAATTTCAACCATCGACGTGAGATCAGAATCGTCGAACGTCCCTTCGGGAGCGTCAACTTCCGCCGTCACGGTCAAGCTTTTGAGCGGCGCTTTGAAGGCAGTTCCCGATGGCGGACTGACGATGCGAACTTTGGCCAAATCGCTTGGCGCGATATCGCGAAGTGTCGTGTTGCGTGGGAACTCAAACACAAAAGCTCGCGGATACTTATCGACGTTTACCCGGGCAATAACGTTTCGCGAGCCGGTTGGCATAAGAAAAGTGCTTAACTTCGTGGCAAAGTTCGGTGCCTTAATATCGCCTGTCAGGGATTGCTCCAACTGGGCCGACGCAACATTCACATCTGCCGATAATTGCAACCCGTCCGATGGAATGACGTCGCGATTCTTGGCGGTTACGACAATGTCAAGTTTTTCCTTATCTTTATCATAATGCGCAACCGCATCGAGATAGCCGCGCGGTCGTTGCGGAGTGATCTGGACACGTCGGATTGTCACCTCGTTGGTTTCACGGTCGGTCAAGAGAAAAATCAGACCGTATTTGAGCGGTATCCCCTGAGACTCACCCGGTTCGGCCTTGTCTACTAGCAAAAGATTAGTCCGCGGGTTGAGCTTCGGGTCGCCAGCCGCGAGTTTGATGCGAACCGAATCGCCGGAGGCTGGTAGATCGACCGGAATGACGGGACCGAGTGGGATGAGCTGTCCGAAAGCGTCGAGAAGCTTATTGGCCGCTTCGGCTTTCTGAGCCCCGGCGGGAATCGACACGAAATTCCCTTTGTTGGGCACCTTGCTCGGAGTGTAAATGGAAACGTTGAGTTTTTTTTGCACTTTGGTGCGGTTGACGACATCGAATGCAAAGTTCTGTACGCGATTTGGCAGCGGGTGCAACGCATGATCCTTGAGCGTCCAGAACTCAGGAGGCGCGTTCACCGTTACATCGAGCGACTCACGACCCGGCAAATCGACGACGATTTCGCGGCGGACGAACGTGTCGCCAGACACCGCTTTTAGAATAAGCTTCGCGGCTCCGCCCGCGTCTGCATTCGGCCGACGTTGGATTCTAATGAAATAGTTTCGCGCACCACCGGGCGGCAGCCGATCCTTCGCCGGTATACCCAAAACGTCTGGCCGCAAGGGGAAAGGTGAAACATTGTCGGCGGTATTCGATGCCGCTAAGGCCGCCGTCAGCTCCTGTTGATGGATAACATCCGCGCCGACGATGTCCAACCATTTGTCGTTATATTGAGCAATCAGCCAGATCGGCTTCTCTTCACTTGCGTTTGATTTAACCGTAAAGCTCAAGGTCGCATTGTCGGAGGCGACGAGAGAAACCTCGGATGGTGAGTCGATCGACAGCGCGGGTGGATCGCTTGTCGGGATCGCACGCTCATCAGGAAATCCATTTGCCAGCGACCTGAAGTTTGCGGATACGTCGCGGAGGAAGGGTGCCTCGACGACCGGAGCATCATCGACAGCGCGACGAAAGCGTTCGCTATTCCAAGCCAACAGGTCGTGCCACGAAGCGCTATCCAACTTCAATATCAAATTGTTCCGAGGTTCTATTTCGTCACGATGCTGTGGGCCCAAAAGTAACCACGATGCCATCGCGTTGCGGAGGTGTCCCGGCTGTGCAGAACGATCGGCTCGACTCGCCTCGGTGTCCTGCGAGAGCGCAGTGGGCAGTTTTTCAAATAGCTCGGCGAGCTGGCTGCGGGCTTCCTCGAGTTTCAGCGGCTGCTTAGACACGCCATCCAGCAACTTTTTGAACTGCCCGACGGACTTTTCGTCGTATCCAGCCAATCCGGCCAGCGCAATACGTAGCTCAATCTCGTCGATCGCTTTTTTCCACTGCTCATCGCTCGGTAGCGAGAATTGACTTGCCGCCGGTTGGGTATCTGGCAGTTTAAATGAGGACATCTGCGTCTGTTCTATTGCGGCCAGATTTGCGCCGAGCCTAAAGCGCAATTCGGGAATTGGCAGGGCGGTGGTCAAAACATTCGCCATTCGCCAGGCGCTCTCGGCTGTGTCCGTTTTTCGATAAAGGGCGGTACGGTCCGCCTCCAATTGATCGCGACGATGCCGTAAATTGTCGGTGCTGTTGCGATTTGGATCCGCCAGCGCTTGATTCAGTGTGTCGAGCGATGCAAAAACCTTTTTTAAATCGGCTATCTCCTGGCGGTCGCCGCCGTCAAGACGCGCCCGCCATATAAGATCGGGCGCGTGCAGCATCATGTCATTCCGAAGTTGCGTCGTGGCGCGCACATACTCGAGATTACGATAAGCGGCTTCGTAACGGGACAGGGCGTCGCCGATCCGGTCCGATGCGAGCTTTTGCCAATTACTACTCGTTCGGTCGAGCAGCTGGCGCTCGCCTTCGCCACGGAGACCATCGGCGGCCTCGATTTCAGCGCGCGACCAACCGTCGCCGCACAAAGGGTTCATCGCAATCCGTTCACCCACACGCCGAGCCCGCAACACCAACTGGAGAAGATTTCCGGTGACATCGGCGTCTTTCCGAAGTTCCAGCAGTTGGAATTCATACATATTTGCCAGCCCCAGATCGCCCTTTTGCTCCGTTAGCAGGGTGTTGAGTTTATCCTTGAACGTATCGGGCGGTTCCCGCAGAAGCAGGCCATCGTACGTGGAAAGAAAATCCCGCAGCGGCTTGGACAACGGTTTTTTGGGGTCTACTTCGGCGATTCGCAGGGCCAAAGCCAGTGAAAATGGATGGCCAACGGATAAGCTCGCCGGCGGCGCAAGACGATATGCCGCAAAGTCGGCGAGCGATTGCTGAATGTCGCCCAGTTCCTTCGCAACCTGTTTCCATTGCTTTGCGTCCGACGGAAAACCGGCTGCGCAGAACTGGTCACACCACAACAGGCGTTCGAGAAGTTCGCGCCACAGCGGCGGCGCCACCACGTTGGGCGACAACTGGTCCGATGCCGCCTCGAGCTTGTCGACTCTTTGCCAGGCATCCCTAACTTGTTTCAAAGACGTTGCGGCCGCGGCCACCTTTGCTTCGGATTTCGCGGTGGTCTCGGCCGAGTGAGCTACGGCCTGTTCGTGCTCGGCACCAGCCTTGGCTTCATGCTCGGCGGGGCCCTCCGAATGTTCGACGTGTCCTTCATGTTCGGCTCCTTCATGCCCCTCATGAATGCCCAGCATGTGTTGGAAGACTTCGATATCTTCGTTGACCGAAAGCTCTTCTTTTGCCGCCTTGCCTGTTTCTATTAACCATCCGCTGATGCCCCCACGACCGCCTTCGTTTTTCGATTCGGGCTCATCCGTGTGCTCCGCAACCTGTTCATGTTCAGTAGCTTCGGTGTGCTTCCTGACGGCGACCAGTCTTTCTGTGGCCAGTCGATCG
The DNA here is from genome assembly GCA_963733825.1 of Pirellulales bacterium. Taxonomy (GTDB): domain Bacteria; phylum Planctomycetota; class Planctomycetia; order Pirellulales; family Lacipirellulaceae; genus JABDGM01. The sequence goes on along the minus strand of CAVTEK010000017.1, from coordinate 368,734 downwards.
GGCGAGAGTTTCTCGGGATCGAAGTGGAGCAATTGAGGCGTTTGCGATTCGTTCGACGCTGTGGCCATTTTGACCCAAGCCGCTACCGCGCTTTGCACGTAGTTGTAGAGCTCGTCGAGCCGGATAACGCGATCGTGATCACGGTCGGCAGCTCCGCTTAATCCTTGAGACACCATGTACCCAAAGACCGACCTATGCATTGCAGCCGAAACGTGCGATCGTTCCAACGACGCGTTTGCCGTGAGCACCCAGAGCTCCGGGTCCGCCGATTCCTTGACGGCCTTCTCCAGAAGCGCCGGAAAAGTGTTGTCCACTAACGTCCCGTCTTGCGGCGCGTAATTCGTCGCGTCCAGCATCGAGGATTAAGAGTTTCGTACCGGCCGACACGTTTTTGAACGCCGCAAGCACATCGGACATCGGCAATTCGGAGTCTCGGACGCCCGGTTCGCACAACAAGCAGGCCTCTTTGTTTCGTACAACGCCGTGGGCAGTTAGAAACACGATGTACGTGTCCTTGTGGCGCATGCCCAGGGTCGACAAGTCTTGCAGCTTTTCTAAGAGCAGTTCCTTGCTAAGTGGGTATTCGGCGGGGTTAACGAGGTCGGCTCGGGCAAAGTCATCCTTGAGCGACTCGACCGCCGCAAAATCCTCGCAGGCATATTTCACGGGCCCGGCGGCGAGAGGTTGATACGCGCCTGCGGACCAGAATGCCAGGTACGATCTGGGAACCCAAAACAAGCTGAACAACAACCAGCCGCAGTAAGCGATCAAGCCGATCGCCACCAGCGTAGCGGTTGCCCGACGTGCGATAAGCCAGACTTGGGCCGGCGCACCGGAAAGGTCCTTTACCTTCCAGGATTGGCGGAAGCGATCTTGGCTGGAAGAGGACATAGCGCTGTGACGTTCAGGCTAATCGAGGACCCGATGCGCAATCATCAACCTTAACATGCCGTGCGCTCGGCGGCAAATCTCGATTAATTCTGCTTGACTTTGCCGAACGGCGATTGGCACAATCGTACTACCGGAACAGAGTGCGCCAGTTCCTTGATCCTTTCGCAAGCTCGATTACGGACAGCCGCATGCCAGGATTACCAGCAGCACGGGTTACCGACCCGGTTGTATGTCCCGCTATTACTGTACTCGTTCCGCACGTCGGTGGACCCATTGCCGCCGGTGCTCCAACGACGCTTATTGGGTCGTTAATGGCCGCACGCGTCGGCGATGTGACCACTTGTGTGGGTCCGCCCGGCGTAATTGCGATGGGATCAGTAACCGTGCTCATTAGCGGACAGCCGGCTGCTCGCATGGGAGACGTGGCTGGCCACGGCGGAACGATCGCCGCGGGATTTCCCACGGTGCTGATCGGCTGAATCGCATAACCGCCTGGAAAAAAGCGGCAGGCCTTTAATGTCACTTGCCGCCGCGCTCTGGCAGCGGAGTCTTACCGTGGGCCAAATCTTTTCCCTTGACGAGAAAGGCGTCGATCCGAGCATTCGCCTGGGACGGATCGCCGTGATACGCAGCGGATATAAGTGCGGCGGCAACTCCTTGCGACGTCAAGCGTTCGTCAGCAGCCACATCAGTACCGCCTTCTGGCGCAATGCTGCCCTCGCTCCAAAATGCGCTCAGAGCGATCGTTGCGCCGACGCCCGAGAACTTGACGGCCTCCGCGCGCTTTTCGGCCACTCGACGCTGTTCTTCTTCTGGTTCACGAACCCAATCTTCGGCGGCTTCAAGCGCCGCGACTTGTCCAGGAGCCAAAGGCGTATTGAGTTCGTCGCGAACACACAGGCAGGCCCACCAGACGGCCTGCCGCTTGGGAAGTAGGTGGCGCGCAACCGCAACGCATCCTGCACTTTCCCCTGCGCGGCCAGTTCATCAATCAAGGCATCCGGCGTCTTGGCAGAGGCGGCCAACTCGTTGACGTCATCGCCAAATTCCAAATAGGCACAAGTGGCTGCCAACGTTAATGCGGCTGCCCCGGCCGCAATCGGCGCTTTGGTGGATGAGGCAACGTCGGCCGGCGGAACAGTTCGCGGCCGCGGCGCCGATCGATCACCCTCGATATGAACCAAAAACCTGGTTTCGCCGGCATCGATTTGATCGCCATCTCGAATGGGGCTCGATTGAACTTCCTGGCCATTGACGCGTGTGGGCGGTTTGCTGCTTAGACTCACGATCGTACATTCGTCGGCCGAAGAGCGGATCTCGAATTGTACGTCCGACATGACGGAGTCGCCGCTGAAGCTGAAATCAGCCCATTCGGACCGTCCCACTTTCGCCACCTGATTGGCTCGGAGCTGGAACTGTTGCGGGCGAGCGTAATTCGAAGTTGCCTGCAGAACCACTAACATGGCAGCGACATTTGCAAAAGGCGTCCCAAATGAATCGGTCCGTCAGTTTATTTTGACCATGCCCCCGCTGAGCATAAGTGTACCGGCGCCACTCACATCGGTCATCGGCGCCGATGCAGCGATCTTTGCATTTCCCACAATCGCGATCTCTGGCGACGATAAAGAAATCTTGGCCGGTTCGATCGTGATCGTGCTCGCACCCACCTTGATGGTGATTTTCTGCGCGGCTTCAATCGTACTCGATCCGGCAGATACTTTGATCGAATGATCGCCAGCAGTCACCTTGATTGAGTCGTTGCCGGTCTTGATCTCGGCAGTGCGATTCTTCCAAATCTCGGTCGTTTGGCTGCCATCTGGCGCTTTGGCGGACCCCACTTTGAACGAATCGTTGTTTTCAACGACCCGTTCAAAGTCCTTTTCCGCGTGAAGCGTGACCATCTCCTCGCCTTTTTTGTCCTCGAACCGCAGCTCGTTGGCGTTTTCCGCTGTGCCATCCTTGCTCGAGCGGCTGAGCATTCCGCTCTGAGTTTGATTATCGGGCAATCCGTAAGGTGGCATCCGGTCAGCGTTGTAGACCCGGCCGGTAACGAGTGGCCGATCCGGATCGCCTTCCAGGAAACTGACTATCACTTCCTGCCCTATGCGCGGGATATGCATGCTGCCCCAGTTCTTACCGGCCCACGCTTGTGATACGCGAATCCAGCAGGAACTGTTCTCGTCTGATTTACCCTCGCGGTCCCAATGAAATTGCAACTTAACGCGCCCGTATTTATCGGTCCAAATTTCTTCGCCCGACTTGCCGACGACGATGGCCGTCTGCGGCCCATGCACAAACGGTTTGATCGTCGTTCGCCCAGGGCGAAAGGCGTCGAGTTTGGGTACCGCAATGAACTTGACGACAAAGCGGTTCTCCGCCCCTTGGCGTAAATTGGCAATTTCGGCAGACTCCACCTCAATCTCTGTCTTCACAAGCGCGTACTCGCCGTTTTCTCCCTTACGCGGATGCTCCGAGAGTTCGAAGACCAGCCCCGCGTTCAGTTCCCGATGATCACCGGTTCCCGAAAGCCGCTTGTAATTCGATTGCAACTCTTCAATTCGGACCTTGGCCAGTTGATTGCCATCGGAGTTCTGCCAGTAGCGGCCGGGGTAGTCGTAGATTTCATACTTTGAATTCGGATGCGTGCGCGTCACCGACGTCTTGCTCAATAAATCGACTTTCGGCTTGGTGAAGTCGAAGTCGTCGAGAGTCGTCGTGCCTGATTGCACCTCGTGCAATACCTGCCAATCGGAAATGTGCTCTAGTTCCAAGCCCGCCTCGCCCGTAGCGCGGAACGGTATTTTCGTACCTGTCTCTTGGCTGCCTTGAATATTTTGGAAGGCTGTATGCGAGTCGCCCAAGATCATTGTGTGCTTGGTTTCCTTGTGCTCGAAATAATAAAAGACGCCTTCTTCCTCGAGCAGACGGCTGACAAAATCAAAATCCGATTCGCGGTACTGCACACAATAGTCGCGCTTTTTATAGTTTCCAGTAAGGCTCCACTTAAAATCGGAAAACTGATGCGTGTCTCGAACTACTTTCTCGAACACGTCGCGAACGGTCACATCCTGGAAAATGCGGCAATCCGCATTGCGAGAGAGAAACCAGAACCATGGCCGGAGTACTGCCCTGTACTGGGCGTAACCACTCTGAACGCCGCGAAACGCGAAGTTGCTCACAAGACCATGAAAATAACGCGTTCGCCCATCCGCAAGCCGGACCATAATTGTCATCGGCTGGCCGAGAAGTTTCGTCGGATCGATGTCGTCTTTCTCGCTGAGCAGCTCGGCCTGATATTCGAACGGACGGCTAAGCTCTTCGTGGCCCGTCATATGGACCAAAATAAGCGGACTTTCCCCTTTAGAATCGGCGGGTAGGGGCGATTTAACTTCGTGGATGCGTTTGATCGGAGGAGCGTCCATCGTCGCACAACCGGTGGATACTAAGAGAATAAGGTCCGGGCCCGCGCTCCGATCGCTTACATAGAAGTCCTAATCACTGCAAATAGGACTCGAAGTCATCGTCTTCGTAATAATCTTCTTCTAAACCATCCGGTTCCTCTTCTTTTTCGTGTCCTTTATGTACGTGACCACCGGAGCCGGGACGTCCCGCTCGGTCGCCATGCTTTCCCTGCTTCCCGTGCTTTGCGTGTTCATCGTGTTCATCGTGATCGTGGTGACCGTGGTGACCGCCATGCCGCACGTCACTACCGGATTCCCGTAACGCTCGCCCGTAGCCGCGATACTTTTCAATTTGCTGTTTGCGCCGCGAGTTGCTCGTTTCTAACTCGTGGACGTACTCCTCCAAGAAGCCCAGGCCGGGAATTATACTCAATTTTAGGAACACGCCTTCAATGAGATGGAAAAAGCTCATATTCAATTTACAATTGGTTAGAGCATAAAATGAGAGACCAAGCGAACTAACCTCGCGACCCGCGCCGGGCATTCAAAATGAGCGTGGCGAATCATTCAATCGATCCCATCCAACACCGAAACTATGACGATTCGTTCATAGCACTAATCCTAGTCGCGCCGAAACCCTGCGTCAAATCTATCGTCGGCGGCCGAACCATGCCCGAGCGTTCCCGTCGCTTCCGTTTTCGGGCTTAGCATTTGATTTCGCTTCGTAAAAACCGGGCGGCTAAATGTGTGTCAATGGATAGGGAGCATCAAGACGATCGCGATGCTGCACCGCGGCCGGCATGGCAGCGCGGCAGGGCATTGCGTCTAGCGGGACGCCAGGCGAACGCAATCGTAGTTTTGAGAAAGGGACTGAAAGAAGAATCGCACGATTACCGGCTCCATGACGAGCTTGGCTCGACCCTTGCGGAACTTGGCCGACTCGAGGAGGCAATCGGTTCGTTTCACACGGCCGTCCGTTTAAAACCCGATTTTAGCGAAGCCTGCCATAAGATCGGCAATGCATTGGCAACGCGTGGGATGCTCGAACCAGCCGTCGAATGGTTTGCACGCGCCGGGAGATTGATCCCGCCGACACCTCCTACTTGTGTGCGTATGGTCGCGTGCTGGTCGCGCTGAACCGTCGCGCGCTTGCCGCCGAGGTGTTCGATCATTGGATAAAATCCGACCCAGCGAATCCGATGGCCCAGCATCTTGCAAACGCGGCACTCGGCGCGCAGACCGAAACAAAAGTGCCAACCGAATATATTCGCGCCCTTTTCGATCGCTGCGCGAATCGTTTCGACGATTATCTTGCGAAGCTGCGGTATCGCGGCCCGGATCTTATTCTCGAAGCGCTCCGGCCGGTTTTGAGCGAGTCGACCTCCAAGCCCGACATCCTCGATGCCGGGTGCGGGACTGGCCTCGTTGGCGTGCAACTCAGGCCACATGCTCGGCAATTGATCGGCGTCGATTTGTCGCCACGAATGTTGGACGAGGCGCGGCAGCGAAACATTTACGATGAATTAGTCGAGGACGATATGTTAGTTTATCTGCGCGGTCAACAATGCAGGTTTGACATGGTGGCGGCTGCCGACGTCCTTCCGTACCTTGGCGATCTAAGCGAGTTGTTTAATCGCGTAGCGCGCGCTTGCGCCCTGGCGGTGTCATCGTCGTTCTGCTGGAGGCTCTTATGGGTGACATCAACTTCCGATTGAATCCCAGCGGTCGTTTCAGTCACAGCCGGCATTACGTGGGTCAGGTTATGGAAGAATCCGGTTTCACGATCGCCCAACTTGACGACGCGACGATGCGTCGCGAGGCGAACAGCCCCGTGCCAACTCTCGTCGCGGTAGGAATCGCCGACGCTGCCGGTTGAACGGTCCGGTACATCGTCAATGATTTGCGACGCGTCGGCGCCTCGTTGTGATCAATGGGCCTAGTTCGCCGACAACCGGCCGAAGACGCTGGTAACTGATGACATCCCTGAGCCCTCAGCTTGCCGACAGCGTAGGGACGCGGGCTCCGATTGACCAAGTTATCTCTTTGCGGCTTGCCCCACGCCATGACGCCGGCGCTCTTGGCCAGCGTACGGCGCGTGCTAAGGCGGCTAACCCGGATTATTCATAAACGCAGAAACAAGAGTGCCTCCGAGTGCGTTTAAGGTGTTAGTTGACAAGCACCTGAAACAACACACGGAGGCAGCGAATGGACGCGCAGAGTGCATTTCAGTTGGCGTTTGATTTTGGCACATCGAAGCCAGTTGTGGTAGCGCCTTCAGCGGCCCAAGTTTCCAGTGATGCGGGGCTGCTGCCATTTCGCCAACTGGATGAGCAGTTGGGTCTCACGAAGCAATTGGCCGAGGCCCTCACGGACCGGCGGCACGTCGGTTACGTAGGTCACACGTTTCTGGAAATGGTCCGCATGCGCACCTACGGCATCCTGGCCGACTATGCCGACCAGAATGACCACGACCTGCTGCGAAGCGATCCCGTATTCAAGCTCGTCTGCGGCCGTTCGATCCACGACGACGACTTGGCCAGCCAGCCCACGCTGTCGCGGTTCGAGAACGCGATCGACACGCGCTCGTTCTTCCATCTCCGCGACGTGCTGGTGGACCAGTTCATAGCCTCGTTCGACAAGCCGCCTCAAGCGCTCACGTTGGACATCGATCCGTTCGACGATCCGACATATGGAGGGCAGCAGCTCACGTTCTTCCACGGCTATTACCGGCAGTACCAATATCTGCCGCGGGTGATCACTTGTGCCGAGAACGACCTGGTGCTCTGCCTCGCGTTGCTCTACGGCAGCGCGCATTCCGCGCTCGGCGCCGACGAGGATCTGGAGTATGCGGTCCGTCGGTTACGGGAGGCCTGGCCCGACGTGCGGATTCGCGTCCGTGGCGATAGCGGCTTCGGCGTGCCCGCCATGTACGACATCTGCGAGCGGCTGGAAGTGGACTACACCATCGGCATCGGCATGAACGGGCGGTTGAAAAAGTACAGCGATTCTCTGCTGGGAACGGCCGTGGCCCAATTTGAAGCCAGCGGGCAGCCGCAGCGGTTGTTCACCGCGTTTTGGTATCGGGCCGGGTCGTGGCCCGCCCAGCGATGGGTCGTGGTCAAGTGCGAGGCGAACGCGCAAGGAACCAATCGACGCGCGGTCGTGACCAATCGGCCGGGAGCGTTCGTGTTGCCTGGCTCGGCATACGATGCGTACGCCGATCGAGGCGAAAGCGAGAACCGCAACAAAGAACTCAAGGGCGGCCTTCAGGCCGATCGGCTCAGCGATCATCGCTACTTCGCCAACTTGTTTCGCCTCTATCTGCACACGGCCGCCTACAACTTGCTGGTCCGCATGCGGCACGTTATCGAGGCGCCGCTACCGGAAGACACGAGGCGCGAAGTTCCGGTCGAAGCGCTCTCCGGCCGATCTCCGCCGGGCGCATCACAACGGACGACGCACGCACGATCCGCTCGGCCAAGGCCAGCCCTGTACTTGGCGGACGCGGCTTATCAAAGTAGCGGCGCTGGTCTACGAGTCGACGCGCCGGGTCGTCGTCCGGCTCTCTTCCTGCTGGCCCTATCTGCATCACTATCAGCAGGTCAGCCAGCGAGTCCTGACGCTCTGCCAGGCTTCTTTGGACACCAGCTAAGCTGGGCGCAACTGGAAACCTTCGCGCCTCGGCAGTCTCGTCACTGCCTGGGGGAAAGGGGGCTGTGTGCTCCCAAGCGAAAGTCTCGTCGTAAACGGCCACGCCAGACCACCACCTCCTCAGCCTGCACCCGTTTGTGAATAATCCGGGCTAACTCCCTATAAATTGCCAATTTACGCGCCTTGCCAAGGCGGATCGACCGCTTTGAAGCAATGGTTCGGAATCGATTCGACCTCGCGGTTCAGGCAATCTATAACGGAGAGAATCGATGTGGAGGCCAGCGGTACCGCACGCATTCGCCCTGGGCAAGTCGCAGCGGACGACTGCTTATTTGCCCAGATAGTTGACTTCTCGGAGGACTTCGATAAAAAATGATCTTTGCGCTTGGCGCGGCCGCACTTGGTCGCGGCGCTGAATTTTGGTGTGTTCGTGTCGAGCATGAAAGGGTTTCATAGATGGCGATTTACGTCAAAATCCCCGGGGTTGGAGGAGACGTTAAAGTTGACGGCTACACAGATTGTTTTGTCGCCGACAGCTTTAGCTTCGGCGTCGAACGAGAAATGAAGGAGAGCGGTGAGAAAGGCGGCACCGAGGACATCAACATCGGCGTCGGCGAATTGCAGGAATGCACCATCAGCAAAAGTATGGATTCGACATCGTCGCTGCTCGCTCAATTTGCCATAAATGGAAACTCATGCGGGAAAGCCGACATTTTCTTTGTCGAAATTGCCCACGGCGGCGCCGAAGGAGTGCCTACCTGTTATCTGTGGTACTCGCTCGACCGCGTTTTTATCAAGAGCTGGTCAACGAGCGGCGACGCGGACGATCGACCCACTGAAGAAGTCGCCTTCTATTACAATAAGATTGCGTTTCAGTATGCCGCATCCTCAACCGGCAAAGAAATTGGAGCAAAAAGCAAAGCGATGACCTGGGACAACGTCAAGAATAAGCCTTGGGACGGACACGGTATCAATGTGCCGAAGTAGTTTTAAGTTGGGCGCAGCGCAGTGCCCCTTTGACAGATCGATAGCTCGTCTAGTTCGCATGGCGCCTCGTACTTCCGTTCCGGTGTAGCTTTATCGAGGAAAGACTGTGATTCTTGCGCGGATTTGCAAACCAGACGGCACAGCCTTGGTGCACACAGGAACCGTTCGCCTCGAGCCCTACGACGGAAAAAAGGATGGCTGGTTTCCAGTCGATTCGTTTAACTTTGGATTTGTTGAGAAACAGCAGCAGGGAAATCAAACTGGCGGCCCTTCCCAGGCCGCCAAACCTGGGGCTGCTGCAACTCCGCACGCCGCAGCCGGGGCGGCCGGACAAGGCGGCAAATCGCAAGACTTTGCCGAAGCAAGGTTGGAAAAACAGGTCGATATGGTGAGCGGCAGCCTTATGCATCTCGCTATGCAGGAGCGCAAGACCAAGAAAGGATCGGGCAAGGACCAGGCACTAGACCTGCAGGTCGACGTCCACTTCGTTTCGTCGATTTCACTAGAAAAACTCGAGGACGAACGCTGTACTTACACGAGTCTTATGATCCATCTGGAAGCTGTGAATATTCAAAACTGGGAGATTCGCGGAAGTGGAGATTCCCGGCCGACAGAGTCCGTGGCTCTGCGATTTGATCGGGCGGCGATGGTGTACGTCGGAACCGGCGATGGAAAAGAATTTCACGTCGATACGGCGAGAGGATGGGATCAAACGGGGAACAAGAAATTCGATTGGGACCCCGCGAAAATGCAGAAGTATTTTCCAGCGCAAATCTATATACCTGGAGGGACCATATCATCATGAAAGCCAGCGACAAACCCGAGATTTCCAAGAAGTGGTGGGTCAACGAAAAGCCGGACGACATCAAAGGCGCCGACCTGGAAAAAGCATTGGCGGCCGCCGAGAAAGCGTTAGCGGACGCCGACAAGAAGAAAGGCGATGCCGACGCAATCAAGTCGGCTCTGGCATCTCTCGCCAGTCTGACCGCCGCCATCGATAAGACGATCAAAAAAGAATGCGATAAGAAAAAGGATAAAGACCTTATCACGGTGCTCGGAAAGTTTTACGACCTGATCGACAAGGAGACCGAAGAACTCAACGAAGCTCAGGACGCCGTCGACAAAGCCGACGAGGATGGCGAGGAGGAAGATGAAGACGAAGAAGCGAAGGGTGTCCTCAAGGAAGAATATCTGGACCGCATGATCAAGCAACTGCGAAGCGGCAACGAGGTCAATTTCTGCTTCGGGCTCAATCGCAGCGCGCCCCAGGACAGCCGGCTGGTCTTATGCAACAAGCGCAAGCCCGAGCGGCTACACCGGATACTCAAGAAGACCGGCGACTTCAGTAACCGCCTCATGACCTTCGGCTCTGCCACGGGTGACGGCAAGGTCCTTGAATTCAATCTTTCCGATGATGCTAAGGAGCCCTCCCAAATCGCAAAGCTGGCCAAGGTATATCTCAAAAATCACCGCGACTTGAAATTTAGAAAGTTGCGAGTTCTCGCTGGCGGTCAAACCTTCGAAGAAGATATGCCAGACGGCGACGAACCGGAGGGCTCGTCGTCGGCGAGCAGCCAGGGCGGCGACTTGCAGCAACAGCTGCGAATTGCCAAAGCCGCCGAGTCGACGTGGAAATCAGTACACGACCAGGTCGCAGATCAGATTTCTCAGCTTCAGCGTGAATTGAGTTCCTTCGATGACCCCAGCGTGACATCCGTTAGCGACGGCTTAAATACACTGCTCGACAAGCTTCAAGACCCAGATTTCGGAGCGCTGTCACGGTCGACGGATCAGTCGTCATTCGCCAGCGAGCTGCAAAAGACTCGCCAACGAATGAACGAATGGCGAAGCTTATTCGATCAGGGTGGGGCGTTCCAGGCCATCGACGAAAATCCGTTCGTGAAAACGGATCTCGCCGGTGTCGTTGGCGACGCCTTGAGCTCGATCGGCAAAGAACTGCAAATCGCCTAAGCCATCGTTTTGATGTCATGTTCACGAAGCTGGGTGAGCCACAGTCCCATTGAAATCGCTATCAGGTGTGTCCGGAAATTTGCCGGAGTTTCTCCACTCGCCGCCCAAAACAACGCAAAGGAAATAAGAAATGTCCGCCACAGCCGATGCAGGGACAAAGATATTGAACGACGAGCAGCGCACCTGGATCAAAGCAATCAGCGCTGCGATGAAAGTCACCGTCAAGCCGGTCGATCCCCGCGATCAGCCCCTGACGGGTGTATTTCCCGAGGTTATCTGGGAACAGAAGCAGCCGGCCGTGCAGGAAGCGGAATCGAATGTGAAGGAAATGGAGGAGGCGCAGCTTCCCAAGGCCGTGGAATTCCGCAAGGCACTTGATGCGATTCACAGCCTGGAAAAGGCGAAGAAGTTCGCTGAGGCGATCAAGGCCTTCGACACATTGGAACCGCAGATCAAAACCGAGTTTGAAAGATTTCAGAAGGCTCGAAGCAACGGCGTTCAAGATGGCGGCGGCGCTACCGGCCAGGCCCGCAAACTGAGCATCAATGTAACCGATTCCAAAACCAACAATGCAGTCGTTGGTGCTGAGGTCCAGGTTAAAGACCAAAAGGAGAACACCGGAAACACCGGTTACGGTTCGATCTCCTTGCCGCCGGGCAAGTACGACTTCACGGTGACTGCCAAGGGTTACACCGAGCAGAAGGGCAATGTCGAAATCACCAATAATCCCGAAACGGAACTTCATGTCGAATTGACGGCCGACCCTAACGCCCCGGCCGAGCCGGCCGCTGATCCGGATGCAGCCAAGTTTGCGTCGCAGGTCCTGAAAGTCGGCTCGAGCGGGCCGGCGGTCGAGTATTTGCAGAAAAAGCTGGGTGGAGACGTCAAGATCGACGGCAAGTTCGGACCTGGTACGCAGAAAGCAGTGCAGGCCTTCCAGTCGAGCAAGGGCCTGACGGCCGACGGCGTTGTTGGCCCCAAAACGTGGGCGGCACTTGGTGTCGCAAGTGGTGGCGCCAGCGGTGGCGGAGGTGGAGGTGGCGGAGCCAGCGGAGGCGGAGGCGGAGGTGGCAAGGTTGCTCCGGCGCCAGGTCCTAATGTTAACACGCCGGCGTACGAGCCAGGTGAACGCGAAGGGTCCGCCAATACGCCCGGTGGCGCTGAGGAATCGGGCGATCGTATCACACTGTTCGACTTTGGAGTAAGTCAGACGTCGCTCAAGTCAGTGCACCAGCAATTCTTGACTAGCATGGTGCAGAAGCGCGGTTTGAATGTTCAGACCGTGCAAAATCCGGTGCAATTCATTTCAGGATACTCCGACTCTGTCGGAGATCCTTCCTTGAACGCCCAACTCCGCTCGGGAAGAGCCAATGCGGTACAACAGTTTTTGCTTGCTCAAGGCTGTTCCCAGGAAAACATAGGCACCGCCCGCGCGACGGCTGCTGGATCCTTTCTAGGCCCGAATACCAGCCGTGACGGGCGAGCGCGTAATCGCGCGGTCACCCTCGACTTTAAGGGTGGCGGTGGTGGCGGCGGTGGTGGTGGCGGAGGTGGCGGTGGCGGTGGTGGTGGTGGTGGTGGTGGTGGTGGCGGGGTGGTGGTGGTGGTGCGACAACGGACCCATCCGCACTGGAAAAAGCCGCGAAGCTTATCGCCGAGGCCTTAGGTCTTGCGAGAGATCTAAAGGACAGGGTAACTAATCTTGGCATCGCCGTCGGCAAGATGGTGCTCCTAAGCCCCTGCAAACTGGAGGCCGCCAAAGCAGTCGCCGCCATCGCTGGAACGGTGGCCGCTATTGACGCGATAATTGTGGAGCTCGCCGCAGAACCGGAAACCCTTGGTGCTGCAACAATTGCCTTAATTCCCACTATTTTTGGTTTAGTTAAAGCGGTTGACGCATTGATGAGCAGCGTTGATTCCCTAGAGAAATGCCTTGATGAAAACGACGACGAAGATGACAAGAATGAGATCGCCGGTAATGTTAATGGCATTAAATCAGACATCAGCCGGTTGCAGGCAATCGCAGGCGAGTTGAAAGCGCTCGCCTCTAATTAGCTCAAACTGCAGACGAGAGTCGAATTCCAAATCGGTTCGGCTCGGCGATGGCGTTGCCGAGCAAAGATTATGTTTTCGCGCCTAAAAACAGGCGGTGGTGCAACCGCGCTCGTTCGGATCGAGTCTCTCACGGCTGCTGTCGCGAAGAAAGTTGGGTTTTCGGTAAGGAATTGGCGGTAGTGCGGTGAGTCGCTGGTGTCCGTGGACTTGCACGCGGCCGATTTCACGTCGGGGGCCAGTGAAGAGTTATTGGCTAGGAGTTTGCCGCAACAGAGGTGCGAATTTGCGGTGTCCAATTACAGTTTCAACAAAGTCCTAGGAGACGTGGCAGATGGCCGAAAAAGACATTTGAGATTGGTGTGACGTTGTCGAAAAGGATTCTCAGGTCGCTTGGATCCTCTGCAAGAATCGCGGCGGGAAACTTAAGGACGCCTGCGACGACTACCACAAAGCTGTGAAGAAAAAGGATACGAAGAATTACGACAAATTGCGAAAAGCGCTCAAAACGGCGCTCGACTCGGCCAATGAGGGATACAAAGAAGCCGATGAGCTGATTACCAAGGGCGAAGGCATCATCGATATCTTGGAAAAGAAGTACGGTAAAAAGGAAGTCGATGGCATTTGCAAAAAGGCGCTCGACGAACTTGGCACGGCCCAAGACTATCGCAAGGATTTCAAGCCAATGATCGACGGAGCGCAAAAAATGTACGACAAGGAAACGCTGTGATCCGCGCCGTCCGGTGATCCTATCCTGTGCGCTAGGCCGTGTGCAGTTGCGGCGTGCAGCCGGGCGGGGCGCATGACGGCGCCGAGACCGATCATCATGAAAACGAGCGACAAACCGGAGCTTTCGCAAGATTGGTGGGACGAAGTCCGGCCGTCCGCGCTCAAGGCGACTGAGCTCGATAATGTTCTTCCCAAGGTCGAGCGAGCTCTGGCCGACGTGCACGCGGATGACGAAGACCCCGACGCGATTGAGGAGTGTTTGTCGCTACTGCAAAACGTTCCACCAGCTGCCGCGAAGACTGCCAAACAATGCGACAAGAAGAACGACAAGGTCCTCATCGGCGTGCTCGGTAAGTATGGGGCAGTCGTCAAGGGAGAGTTATCGCGACTCGAAAAGCTGAAGAAGCGAATAGCGAAGGAGCAGGGCGAGGACGAAGACGCCGACGACGACAGGAACGACAACAAACTTTTCGACAAAGACCAGCTCTATAAGATGGTCAAGCTGCTGAAAAGCGGCGGCAAGCAACTGAAGTTTGGCTTTGGCCTCGACACGAATTCGCCCGAATCGAGTCGGTTGGTGCTAAATCGCAAGGGCAAACCGGAGCGTTTGTTCAAAGCGATCAAGAAAACCGGCCAATTCAATAACCGGACGCTGACGTACGGCACGGCGTATGCCGATCCGGCCGACGGCAACACGCTTGTCTTGCAACTCGAAGCCGGTGCCAATGAACCTCCGCGAATTGCCGAGTTGGGCCGCGAGTTTCTGCGGTCCGATCGTGGCTTGAAATTCCGCAAAATCTCGGTAGTTTCTACAGCCGGTTCGTCTACTGGCGTGTCCGCTTCGGATAAAAATAAAAAAAACGCATAAGCCCGCCCGGCCGACAGTTGGCCGGCGAATAACTGTTATATATCCTGAAATGGGGACGTGCCCTTTCAGACGTGTGCAACGCAGGGGAACCACATGAAAGCCAGCGATAAGCCGGAGATTTCGAAAAAGTGGTGGCTGAAGGAGAAGCCAGCCGACATCAAGGGGAAGGATCTCGAAAGCGCGCTGGCCGAATGCGAGAAATCGCTCGGCGACGTTAAGAAGAAGGAAGATTCCGACACGATCGCGGCAGCCTTGGACTCGCTGGAAGAGCTCAAAGACGCGGTGAAAAAAACCGTCAGCAAAGAGTGCGATAAGAAAAAGCACAAAGACCTGATCACCGTGCTGGAAAAGTACTACGACCTGATCGACGACCAGGCCGAGGAGTTTGAGAAGGCCCAAACCAAGTGTGGTAAAGACGCGGATGGGGAGGATGAAGACAGCGAAGAGGAAAAGGGCGTCCTCAAGCCGGAATACCTGGACCGCATGATCAAGCAACTGCGCAGCGGCAACGTGGTGCAGTTCTGTTTCGGATTGAACAAGCAAGTCGCCGACGGAAAGCCGCCTCTTACTGTGCAACAAGCGCAAGCCCGAACGGCTCCACCAAATCCTCAAGCGGACCGGCGACTTCAGCAACCGGTTGATGACTTTCGGCACTGCCACGGGCGAAGGCAAAGTGCTGCAGTTCAACCTGTCGGACGACGCCAAGGAGCCGTCGCAAATCGGAAAGCTGGCCAAGGTCTACCTCAAGGGACATAAAGACCTCAAATATCGCAAGCTGCGGGTTATCGCCGGTGGCCAAACCTTCGAAGAGGATATGCCCGACGACGACAGCCAAGACTTCAGCGGAGAAACGAAGCGGGAAGTCGCCGGCGGAAATGGCGCTGATCCAAACATGCGAAAGCTGTTTGTACAGGCCAGAAAAAAATGGGTCGATGCGCGCAACAAGGCAGAGCAGGATTTGGAGAAGGTCAAGGACGGGGTTCGTAGTCACTATATCGACGACGTCGAGCAATACCCAATTGCTGTGAAAAAGCTAAAGGAGCTCGACGACATCATGGACAATCTGAATCACGAACTCCGCGATGCGCTCGATGAGTACGTGCACACTCCGCTGAACAAGAAAGAAGAGTTGCACGAGCTTGCGGCGAACGCGCGACAAATTGTCGATTCGTTTGCCGATTATGTCGAAGGCAGCGACTTGCTCAAAGCGATCGATCAGAAGGAGTTTGCAGACGTCCAGATCAAAGCACCCCTTTCAGCGGCCCTCAGGGATTTGGAAAAAACGCTCGCATAAAGCGATGTTGATGAGTTCTCAATCAATATCAAGCTCTCTCTTCACGCCATGACAAGGACCTACAGATTATGGGCGAAGGCTTAAAACAAGCATGGGGACTGGACGACCCGAAGGCGCCGCCATCGACGGCGCAGGCCGACCAATTCAAGGCTTCGTACCAGGCTTTGTTGAATGCGATCAACACTGCGCTGCAATACACAGTGACCAATGCCGAGAAGCCCAAGCACGAAGAAAAGGCGAATCAGCGCGATCAGCTGAACAGCACCTACCAGGCCGTCATCGTAAAAATCGATCCGAGCAGCGCGGCAAAAGCGGAGGCGGCAATTAAGTCAGCCCTGGCGGCGGCCAGCTCCACCGCGCAGGCAATCGGCACGTTCAAGAGCGACGTCGAGAAAGATGTGGCCGCTTGGCAGGCCCAGGAGCCCGCCTTCCAAAAAGCCATGTCGATGATCGACGAGCTCGAAGCGTGGGGCCACAAATTGGCCGATACACTGCGGACCATCGTCAAGAAGATCCAGGAGCAAGTAAACAACAAAGTCTTAAAGCCCGCGATCCAGGGCGTCTTGGAGCTGATGAAAAAGCTTCAGCCCATCTACGACGAATACCTGAAGCAAAAGACGGCGAAGGAAAAATACGACCCGGCCGTGCAAGCCCTGCAACCAAAATTGCCGACCGAATGCCGTTATCAGAAGTTCGCGAATCAGCTGCAAGAGATTCTCGCTATTAAGGCACAGATGGAAGCGGCTGCCCACGACTTGGAATACGTAACCGCCCTGCAATTGCTCACCGATCTTTCGACCAAGGTCGAGGCATTCACGCAGGCTGTCGAGGAGCTCGAAAAGAAGAAAAAGGAGTACGAAGACGCGTTGGCCAAGGTACAACCCAAGCTCGCCGATGCGTCTCAATGCAAATACCACAAGCTTGAGCCTATGCAACAGGAGATCACAACTCTTCAAGGGCAGATGGAAACGGCCGCAAAGAGCGAAGACTACGATCAGGCTGTGACACAGGTGGGCGACCTATCCACCAAGCTCGACGCATATTCGAAAGCCGTCCAGAACTCGACCAAGAAAGAGTACGAGAGTTGCCAAAGTTCAGCAAGCTCGCCGATGTAACGCAATGCAAATATCAGAAGCTTGCACCCACGCAGGACGTTACCACTCCGGGCAAATGGAGACAACCGCAAGAGTGAGGACTACGAGCAAGCTTCGAAACAAGCGGGTGATCTGTCGACCAAGGTCGACACATACTCGAAAGCGGTCCAGATCTGACCAAAAAAAGAAAGAATACGACGACGCGTTTGCAAAAGTTCAGCCCAACCTGACCAAAGCCTGCGAGTCGAAGTAGCCAGCAACAGGAGATCACCACCCTCCAAGGTCAGATGGAGACCGCTGCAAAAGGCGACGACTACGAACAAGCCTTGAAGCTAGTTGCCGATCTCGGCACCAAGGTCGATGCTTACACGAAGGCCGCGGAGGAACTCGAAAAGAAGAAAAAGGAGTATGAAGACGCATTGGCCAAGGTTCAGTCCAAACTAACCGAAGCTTCGCAATGTTCGAGTTACAAGAACGACAAACTCGCCGAGCTGGATGCGTCAATCGTTGATCTCAGCACGCGCATGGAAGCCGCCGCAAAAGCCAGCGACTACGACCAGGCGCTTCAAATCCTGAACGAGTTGGCGCCTAAAGTCGATGAGAAGCTTGCGAAGGTGGCCGAGTTGGATGCCAAAAAGGCCGAGTACGACAAGGGCCGGGCCGCGCTCCAGCCGAGATTGACTGAAGCCTCGACGTGCAAACACGAAGAGCTGGCCGACCTCGACAAACAGATTGCCGATATGACGGGCCAGCTCGACGCAGCCGCCACCGCCCAGGATTACGATCAGGCGCAAAAACTCCTGGCCGACCTGACGAAGAAAGTCGACGAAAAACTCGCCGAAAGCGGGCGTCTCGATCGCAAAATCCTCGGCTCGGCCCAAAAAGCGCGGGCAGATAAACAACTGGAATCTCTCAGCGAGGATGATCGGAAACGATTCAACAAGCTCGCCGACGCGGCCACGCCAGAGGAGTTGGACTACCTCAACAAGGCCCTCGCCTCCAAATACTCGATGAGTGACATCGAAGCGTTCGACAAAAAGATACACGGCAAGGAATCGAAGTGGCTGAACGACAATCTGAAGCTCACTGGCGACTCCAACGGCAAGGGAATTCAGCAACAATGGAGCCATTCTTGCAATGCCACAACTGTCGAGGCTGTTCGCGGCCAGCTCGATCCCATTTATTCCCTGAAAATGCACGAGGACAACAAGGACATCACGGCCGTCGATAAAGACGACGGAACCAAGATAAATCCGAAAATGGCCGCCGATCAAAAAGGAAAGCTCGAAAGCAAATACGGCGGAACCGGGAGCGCAGGGAAAGCCGTTGACATTAATAAAGGCGCTCAGGGCTCGGGCCGCTGGGGCGACGACTTGATGAATAACATGACCGATGTCACCGGCGTCCAATATGCGAACAAAAAAGTGGACGGCACCTACAAAATCGACGACGCCATGAAAGACATCGATGCCGGAATCAAAAAGGGCAATCCCGTCCCAATTGTTATCGGCAGCAAGGGTTCGGCCACCGCGTACACACATTACGTGCTGGTTACGGGTTCCGACCCGGGACCGCCCAAGACGTACACCATCCACGACGTGGGCTCCGGAACGACCGTCACGCGCACGGAAAAAGAAGTCAAAGAGGGCAAAATAAACCTTTCCGGCAGTACCGAGATTCACGCACTCGACAATCCCAGCAATCCATAGCCACACTGGCCGCTGACTTAAAAAGGTAATCCTATGTCCGAAGCAACTCAAATCGAATCGAACGCACTACTGCAATTGCGGCCGAGCAAGTTTTTGGCGGAACGCGGCTGTCTGAACGAGGCGGGTGCGCCACGCGACGACCTGTCTGGCAATTTTGCGACCGCTGCCTGCAAGACCTTCGAAAACGCCGAGCTCGCGCCCAAGAGCTGCAGACTGTTTATGAAGCAATCAAACAGTGTCTGGAGATCGTCGACGACGCCGACGCCAAGAAAAGGTTGCAACAAGCCATCGACGAGGCGCTCGATGATTACGGCCGATCTGCTCGGCAAGAAGATCAATCCGGCGCTCGTCGCCTGGATTCGCGAATGGATTCCGTTCATCAACTCGGAAGCGAGCATTGCCGCGTTTTTGCGCCACATGACTGCGGTCGTTCAGCAGTATACGCTTATCATCAGCCTGAAACACGGCAATTGAGGCCCAAGTGGTGTGCAAAATGGACAGCCACATGACCCGATTAACTTGTTTTATTCTCTTGCTGTTTGTGGCCGTTGGGTGTGAGAATGAGAAAAAATCAACGACGGCGCCTGCGACAACAGCACCGATGGCGTCGGATCACGAGGCGGCGAAATTACAAAGAGATACGAACATGGCGAGCGCAGATTCTTCCATGATAAAAATTAGTGGGTTGGAGTCGGCTAGCCATCAACTCCCGCCGGTCCAAATCGCAATTAATCCCGGCGACCATGGGTTCTCGGTCGCCAGATTTGCTGGCAAGGACAAGTACTTGTCGCTGTCCGGACCGCCCGGCGGACCACTCAATTTGCAAGTTGAACGTCTTCAAAAGGTGCCGGTCGATGATGCCGGCTGGCGAAAACTGGTCGAGCAGCGATTTGCCGAGCGCAAGCCAATCGAAATGGGCTCCGCCGCCGAATTGGAAATCGCCGGCGGAAAAAACCAGGCGTTCACTTGCTCTACCGGCGAGTCCCTTGCTTGCGCCCATCATTTGTTGATCGTCGTTCCGATTTCGAAATCGCACGACGGCATTCTTGTCGATTTTGAATACGCCGCCGCCAATTCAAAAACGCCGGCGCCACTAGCTGTGATTAAGGACAGCGGCTTCGGCGATTTATTGCGGTCGTTGTCGATACGGTTTGAATGATGGTGCAGCCAGACGTCGGCAGCGTGCAGTAGATTTACAAACGGTGCTGCAATTTCGCTGGTGCCCAAAGCCCGTGTGAAAAAAGGGAGATAATTCGTGTCCAAGCCGCTGACGAAGACGACGGAACACACCGTCAAGAAGGGCGAAACTTTTGACAAGATCTGCAAAGGCTACGGCATCGATGACCCGGACGAAGTCTGGAACGACAAGGACAACAGCAAGCTGGCGAAGCTGCGAAAGAAGCCGGAACTAATCGAGCCCGGCGATGTCGTGGTTATAAATCCTCCTGTGACTGAGGATAAGGAATGGTTGGATGCACTTGATAAGCTCGACAAACCCTTTTGGGACAGCCTCGTAAAAACGCTGCAGGAATGTCGAGATGCCGCCAAGAAAATATACGCCTCGCACTACAACCAAGAGCTCAGTGTCCCCAGCAAGGTATTCGACGAAAAAACCCGACGGCATTTGCTCGGTCCACCAATCACGGATGACAACTTCGTTGTCAAGCGTTTGGGCGAGTTGCTACACGAGTGCGAAAGTCTTCACGCAGCAGCGTGACCGTACATGACAGCCATGCGGCGAGATGGGGTTGACGCCGTCTATTTTTTCTGGCTGGCCAGTAATCGTCGGCGAGCGTGCCGGGCGCGGCGTCGGTCGACGGCGTCGCGTCGTTCCTCGACTCGATACGTGCGCACCGCCTCGGGATGTTGCTGCTTCCAGCGATCGGCGCAGGGACTCCCAGTCGGTCGAGCCGGCCAGGATTTGGTCGAGCACGTCTTTGAGATAGCTCCACACGTCCAAGTCGTTGCGGGCCGCCGTGCTGACGATCGTCATCAAGTTGGCGGCGCGGTGTCCCGCGGCGACGCTGCCAATGTGCAACCAATTCTTGCGACCGGTCGCAATCTGCTTCATCAAGTGTTCGGTCTCGTTGTTGTCGATCGGCAGCCGGCCATCGGTGGTGTACAACAACAGCGCGTCCCAGTTGTTTCTCAAATAACCGATCGCCTCGGCTAAATCGCTCTTGGGCAATAAACGTTCCAGTTGCGGGCTATCGATGTACGCGCGGATTTGTCCCAGGACGTGGAGCGATTCACGTTGCCGCAACTCCAGCCGCTCGCTAATGGTCCACAGCTTGGCACGCTCCTCCAAGTCATACAGCTGGCGAACGAGCGCGAGCAGCATCGTCGTGTGTCGAGGATGGTTCACACGGCACTCATGCAGCTTGCGACGCGCATGCGCCCAACAGGCGGCACGCTGGATCCGCGCATCGCTCCGCAGCTCGATCTTTTGAAATCCGCTCCAGCAATCTCCCAGCAAAAAACCCCTGAAGCCAGACAGCATCCAATCCGGGCCATCGCGATGGCGGCTGACGGTAAAGTCGAAAACGTTGAACGGCAGTTCGAGCGACCGACAAGCCCACATCCGCCCCTGGACGCTCGGGCGCCCTTCCGCCTGGGCCTTGGAAAGCACCTCCAGCATCCGACGGCTGCGCGGATCCTGCGGATCGAGCGCCGGCAGTTGGGGTGGCACAATCAGAATCAGCGGAGTCTCATCGCATCCCAGCACATCGATCTTGCCCAACAAGTCGTGGTAATACTGGACCAACGGCTCGAGAACGAACTCGCTGGCGGTGACGATATTCAATAAGGTCGAACGGCTGGGGGTCCAGCCGCAACCGGCGAACACGTCTTGCTGACGATAGTACGGCAGGTGGTAGAAGAAGCGCTCCGCAATAATCTCCACCGCCACGCTGGTGTCAAAGCGATTGCCCTCGACCAGGCCGGTGGGCCGCTCGGGGCTCTCGACGCCCTGGTGAGGTTGTCGTCGGTCGGCGTACTTGGCGTACTTCGTCACGCGCACCCGGAGCCGGGCCCGCTCAAACTCCAGCGTTTCGACCTCGTCGTAGCCGATGAATGTCTTTCCCGCTTTCTGTTCCTCAGGCAGATCGACGATCTTCTCGTAACGCGGCAAGTGTTCCGGAAACTTTTCGCTCCGCAGGCGTGGCTTGTGCCGTTTGGCTCGGCGCCTGTTCTGGACTTCCTCGATCACGCGTTCAGCTTCCAAGACGGCTTCCGCCAGGGCCTCGGCCGCCGCGGCCGCGTCATCACCAAAGTCGAGTGATATCTGATTGGGATCGGCCAGGAACCGTTCACTCCGCCGACCGTACAGCCGCTCGATGAGTTTTCGGATCGTGAGTTTCAGCTCTTCGTTTTCTTGGAACAGCTTGTGGTGCGACGCTTCTAGATCCACCACGGTCCGCGATTGCTCTTGGGCAAAGGCTGCGCGTGACTCCAGTTCGTGAGACTGCTGATGAAGCTGAGCGTCCTGCGCTTCGAGGCGAGATGAGAGCTCGCGGATCAGCCGATGACAGGCAGCCAGATCTTCGGGGCATGACGATCCGTCGTTCATACCCTTATATACCCAACAACTCGGCAGAGGTTTTCCACAAATTCTGAAAAGGGAACAAAAAAACCGAGCGAGTCTCGCCGGACTCGACCGGTTGTCGTGGCTTCGTCAACACGACCAATGCTTAGGCAGCTTCCATCCGCTTCCGCCGCACGAGCCGAAGCCAAAGGCACGCCTCCAATCAACATGGCCAATTGCGTGGCATCGATCGTCGCATGCGCTTGGCCCTCGGCGGCACGAGGCATTTCAAATGTTCCTTGCTCCAATCGCTTGTACCACAGAACCAGCCCTCCTGGTTCCCACCACAGCGCCTTGATACGATCGTGTCGCCGATTTGTAAACAAGAACAAGTGGCCATCCAGCACGTTCATCGCGAAGACCGATTCGATCATCCCACTCAGCCCATCGAATCCCCGGCGCAAGTCGACGGGCTGGCTGCAGAAATAGATCTTGGCACCGTTCGGCAATCCGAGCATCACGCCTCTCCCTGCGTCGTTCGAGCCATCGCAATCGACTCGATGAAAACCTGCACGTGCTGGCGGGTGTGAGCGCCAAGCGTCAGTCGCGCGCCATTGGGAAAGGTAACCTGCAGGTCGGCTGAACCGGTGACTTGAACGGGGATGAACGTGGCCGGCTGTCGCCCGGCGCCAGCCTCGGACGTGGCGTCAGCCAGCTTCCGCCGCCACTGATAATACGAAGGAACCGAGACTTTTTCGCGACGACAGAATTCGGTCACCGACGCATTCGATCGATTGAACCGATGCATTCGATCCAGCCACTCAGAGCGCTTGCGGGCACGGGCACTGCCGGACATGGTCAGACTCCTACGGGGGGACGGACTTCAAGAATCCCCGAGTTTAACCACCGCGCCTACAATGGTGCCGGTGTACGGTCACCAGCAGCGAACGAACAGAGAGCATCATGAAAAAAATGAAGCTATTGTAGGTGCGCATAGCGACACGGTAACCCGTAAAGAAAATGAGGTAAACAGGTTCACAACGACTCCCGCCGGTTACCGGCGGAATGGTCGCCAGCCGCCCCGTGATGCGGGGCACATTTTGACGGCCACGTTGCGTGAGAGTCTTCCGGGAACGATCGAACTGCTCGGCAGGCTATCTGTTTCCGAGCTCCTTCGCCAATCGATCGGCAATCGCTCGGAAAGCACCCGATTCGCGGCCGCCCATCTCGGCGAGCCGTTCGTGACAGTGCATGATGTGCCGCCCCAGTTCATCACGCTCATGTTGTCCGACCTCGATCGTCGCGAACTCGTCCAGAATTTCCGGGCACGTATCGACGAAGTCGAAGTATTTATCCAATGACGAGGTGCAAAACAATTTGATGCGCGTAGCCGCCGATGCCGCGATCAGAAATCGGCGCTCTGATGTGTGTTCGCACGATTTTTTCAGGCCGATCAGGCAGCCGAGAAATGTGCTATCCAGATATTCGCAGGGCGTTGCATCGAAAACGACAACTCCGGCCTCCAGGCCGCGCTCCACGGCCGCCCGGAACGCGGGGCTCTCCTGCATGGTTCCGCGATCAACCAGGCGGACAACGATACCATTCGAAAAGCGACCGATGAGAAATTCAGATGGCATGTCGCACTCCCTTGAATGGAACCCCAGTGCAATATCCACGATCGCCGATAATTGTAGGCTCCTTTCATTTTAGTCGTCAATTCTCCAACGCGTGCACGGTAATCATCGGCAGTGCATTGGAAATGCGTGCAAGCCATTTTCGTGATGTGTTATAATCCGGTTCGGCCGATAAATTGCCGAGGTTATGTCGGCGCACGCTTATTTATCGCGGATTATGAAATACACGATGAATTTCGGACGATTGAGGGTTTCGCCGCCACGAGCGAGGCACGTTGGCGATGTATTTCGTATCGCCGTCCTCGGCGATTTGTCGGGCCGGGCCAATGCGGAAAAAGGTGGACACCGCTCGGGCGCTGGTCGGCCGTCGGCCGGTTGTCGCGGACGTCGATACTTTGGACCGCATCTTCCGAGGATTGAATGCTTCGCTCCGGCTGCCGATTGGCGCTCACGGCGCCGCGGTCGAATTAAAATTCGAATCGCTCCACGATTTTCATCCCGATCAGCTCTATGCCCGCCTGGAATTATTTAGTGAGTTGGCCGGCCTCCGTCGCCGACTGAAAAACACTTCCACATTTGCGGCCGCGGCAAACGAAATGCAAGCGTGGCCTGCAATCGGAAGTCGCACGAACGCCGCAGCGCGTTCTCCGGCCGCTCGCGGATTGGCGATGCCGCCCGGCAAGCTGAGTGACTTCGCGCGACTCATTGGCCGATCGGCACCCGCTGTTTCGCGCGACGTGTCGATCGACGCGTTGATTCAGCAAGTCGTCGCGCCGTTTGTGGTGCCCGCGCCTCATCCTGAGCAGGAAGGGATGGTAGCCGCCGTCGATGAAGCACTTTCAGACGCGATGCGTCAAATCCTGCATCATCCCGATTTTCAGGGCGCTCGAGTCCATGTGGCGGTCTGTCGATCTTCTGGTCCGGGAATTGGAAACCGGCGGCCAATTGCAGATTCTCTTGTACGATATTTCCGCCGAGGAAATGGCCGCCGATCTTAGTTCGACGGATAGATTAGAGTTGTCGGGCCTGTACCGACTGCTTGTCGATCAACCGCCAAGTGACCAGCGGCTGGGACCGCCTTCTCTTCTTGTGGCCAACTACTTGTTTGAGTTAACGCCACCGCATGCCGAATTGTTGGGCCGCATCGGCAGAATTGCTGCGGCCGCACAGGCGCCGTTTATCGCTGGAATCTCGACCGACTGCCTGGTTGTACGCGATCCAAACGATATTCACCCACTCATTACCGAGTCCTGGGCGGCGCTGCGGCAAACGCCGCAAGCGAACTATTTGGGCCTGACCGTGCCGCGATTCATGTTGCGCTGGCCGTACGGTAACGCGACCGATCCGATCGAATCTTTCAAGTTCGAGGAATTCACGCCACAAGCCGGCCTCCGCGGCATGCTGTGGGCCAATGGTTCCTTTCTGGCCGGCCTGCTTCTCGGCAAGACATTTAGCGAGCAAGGATTGGCGGGTATGCAATTGGGTAGCATCATGAGCTTGGACGATGTGCCGTTCTATTATTATTCCGATCCCGACGGAGATCAGGTCGCGCTTCCTTGCACGGAGCGACTGATCAATGAATCAACGGCTGTTCGGATCATGTCGCAAAACTTCATGCCGGTGCTCGCTATCCGGGGCCGGCCGGAAGTACGGCTGGGGAGTTTCGTCTCGCTCAGCGGCGCGCAATTGGCAGGGCCATGGGCGCCGATTGAGATAAAACCAGATGAGGGCGCCGGACCAGTGGCGGATCCATCGACGACGCCGCGTGCCGCCGATGAACCGGTTTCCGTTGAGGAATTCGAAGCACGCGCCACTGCCGAAGCGGAACTGGAACTCGACGCGTTGCTGGCCGATAATTCCACCGAGTCCATCGGCTCGGATGCCGAATTGGATGAATCGTTGACAAATGCCGCGAAAGCTGCGGCAGACAACTCCACGGTCGCCCAAGGCGGAATCGATCCGGACCTGGCAGCGCTCCTCGACAAACTGTAATCCACGTCGACCTCGTTGCCCGATGGTCGAAGAAAAAGGCTGGAATTATGGCACGCCCATCGTCGACGGCTGGGCCGAAGAGTATCTCATTCGTGTGAAAGACATCGTCAAACGAACGGAAAAGAAGTAGCCCCGGTCGAAGCAACTTGTGGCTGTTCACGAAGTCTCTTTAAGGAGTCGCTCGAGGCGCTCGAGACCGACGAGAGCCTTGGTAAACTGTTGCTGCCGGGCCACGTTGAGCGTGTAACTCATGACCTTTTGCAGCTTTTCGACACCGGGAGTCGAGCCACAAATTGCCGCATTGAATCGAGGCTGGATGTCCGCCAGGCGAGCTTCCCACCGCTGACGGCGCGATTGTTGCACCTGCTTCATTGGGGCGGGAAAATCGGTCGCTGTGACCGCGGTCGTGGCAGCATCCGCCTCGTCGAGCGCCTGCTTCGCCAACTGGCCAGCCATGCGTAGCGCCACGATTCCCGGTGCGAATTCGCGTCGCTTCCCAAAATTCTGTGCATCGCGCACAGCAGAATGTAAATCGTCGCTGACCGAGCTGGCGGTCGCCAGCGCTTGCTTGACCTGCGGCAGCATGGATTTTAACAGCCGGGTGAATTCCTCCTCATCGCTTTCCGAGGCAACGGTAGAGGCAGCGCTTGAGCTGGAATCGGTTGATGAAGAGTGTTGTTTGGTTGTCTCGGCTTCATCGTCGGTTTCGAAGTCGTCGCTGGATGGGCGATTGTCAACGATCACAGAGGTCGGTTCGAATTTCAATCCCGTGGTTTCGCGCAAGAACTCCTTCAGCCGAATATCGGTGCAGGGGGGCACTACAAATCCATCGCGCGCGAAAGCTCGAAACGGATGTCCGTTCCATCGCCATCGAGCATTCCCCAATACTCATCTCCGCGCGTGCCACTCTGCCGGGCGATTCGGATGATGCGATCGAACGATCCCGCCTTGAAAATGACAAGCCGTTCGATCTGCACACCGTCTTTGAACATCACGAACTTTCGGGCCTTGCCCTTTTTCGCCTCGAGAAGGAATTTCTGCGATTCCTCGCTGAGTTTATCGCTGGCCGGTTGCATGGCGGTTCATTCGGGTGCTATGTTGCAGATGAGTCAGTTTTCGCTCGATGTATTCTAATGTGTGTCGCATTAAGGTAAAGACTTTTCGAGGCGATCTTATGTCGATTGATGAATGCAGCATTCAACAGCTTGTCGCCCAGTTGCGAATCACACATTTTCAGAGCTATTTGCTCAATCACGGATGGGTGGAAACGCCCAGTCGCTACGCGGATCAATTGCGCTACGAAGGAAACATGAACGACGGCGAAGGCGTGTACGAAATGTATTTGCCGGTATCATCCGATGTTGCCAAGTATCGCACGCGATTATTGCGCAATATTTACAAGCTGTGCGGCATCGAAGATCGCGAACCGCGGGAAATTGCCCGCGAAATGGTCGTACGTCACGAAGCGGTGGAGTCTCGAGAGGCCACTCGCGACGTCGCTAGGCTGCGCGTGCTCAATGCCGGATCGAAGCCGCTACATGTACGAATCGATTTGCCGACACGCGAGCACACGTTGTACGAACACGAAGCTATCGAGCTGACGTGTCGCGGCGCAATGTACGAAATTCTGGAAATCGAACAGTCTGAAAACGGGTTGGCTATTCGTACCTTGCCTCGAAAATAGGTCAGTCCAGCTGATAGGCGAATTCGCCGTTTTCAACGTGCACACGAATATCGGAAAGCGGCTGGCCGTTGAGCGCGCGAGACAACAGCTCGCGGCTGATCCGCGGCAACATGGTGTTGGTCAGAATCGCGTCGATCATTCGACCACCGCTTTCGACCTCCGTGCAGCGGGTGGTGATTAGCCTGACGACGTCGTCGTCATAGCTGAATTTGATGCGATGGTTGGCTGCAATGCGCTTTCGAATTCGCTCGAGTTGTAAGCGAGCAATCTGACCGATCATTTCATCGCTGAGCGGATAATAAGGAATGGTCACGAGTCTTCCCAGAGACGCGGCAGGAAACACTTCGAGCAGCGGTGCCCGCAGCGCCTTGGCGATTCCCTCGGCGCTTGGCATAAGCTCCGGATCTTTGCACAATTTCATGATCAGATCACTGCCGACGTTCGACGTGAGCAGGATCAGGGTGTTTTTGAAATCGATGAGCCGGCCCTCACCGTCTTCCATCATCCCTTTGTCAAACACCTGGAAGAATATCTCGTGCACGTCGGGATGAGCTTTTTCAACTTCATCGAGCAGCACGACGCTATAGGGCCTGCGGCGGACAGCCTCGGTAAGCACGCCTCCTTCGCCGTAACCGACGTATCCGGGCGGAGCACCCTTCAAGGTCGAAACCGTATGCGCCTCCTGAAACTCGCTCATGTTGATCGTGATGACGTTTTGCTCGCCGCCGTAGAGAGTTTCAGCGAGCGCGAGTGCCGTCTCGGTTTTGCCGACGCCACTGGTGCCGGCGAGCAAAAACACCCCGATCGGTTTGTTGGGATTATCGAGATTAGCGCGCGATGTTTGAATCCGCTTGGCGACCATTTCCAACGCGTGGTCCTGCCCAATGACGCGCTGGTTCAGTGCCTTCGTTAAATCCAACACAGTGGCAATTTCATCCTTGACCATTTTTCCAACGGGGATGCCGGTCCAGTCGGAGACGACGGAAGCGACCGCTTGTTGGTCGACCGTGGGAAGAATGAGCGGAGCCTCTCCCTGAAGCACGTGCAAT
This sequence comes from Pirellulales bacterium, assembly GCA_963733825.1. GTDB lineage: Bacteria > Planctomycetota > Planctomycetia > Pirellulales > Lacipirellulaceae > JABDGM01. The sequence goes on along the minus strand of CAVTEK010000017.1, from coordinate 340,205 downwards.
CTCTGTTGCAAATCGGTGAGTTCGGTCAATAGCTGCGCGCGTTGGGCATCCGTGAGAGGATTCTCGCCGGGGGCAGCGTTTTCCGTTTGCACGGAAAGCTGTTTCGCCATTTCATCTGCGGCCTGTTCCAAGCCGCTGGCGGTACCCTCGATTTTTCCGGTCGGCCGGCGGAGCTTGGCCCGGATGTCGAGGATTTTCTGCACCAAATCCTTTTCTTCGTTCCAACGTGCTTCCAAATCGGCGAGCCGGGCCCTCTCGGCCGTCAGTTTTTCAAGTGCTGCAGACTCGCGGTCATCGGTCTTGATGCCAATCGACTTTTCGTCGTTAATGATTTCCAGTTCGGTTTCGAGAGATTGAATAGTCCGTCGCGAGTCGTCCACTTCAGCCGGCACTGCGAATTGGCTGATGGCGACGCGCGCCGACGCGGTATCGAGCAGACTGACCGATTTATCGGGAAGTTGCCGGGCCGGAATGTATCGATGAGATAGTCTCACCGCCGCTTCGAGAGCCTCATCGAGAATTTGGACGCGATGATGGTGTTCGAGCGTCGATGCCATGCTGCGCATCATCAGGATGGCCTTCTCCTCGCTCGGTTCGTCGACTTGGATGACTTGAAAGCGGCGGGTGAGGGCCGGATCCTTTTCGATGTGCCTCTTGTACTCGGCCCACGTCGTGGCCGCGATTGTGCGTAATTTGCCCCGCGCGAGGGCCGGTTTCAAGAGATTGGCGGCGTCGCCCGTGCCCGCCGCCCCGCCTGCTCCAATGAGCGTATGGGCCTCGTCGATGAAGAGGATGATGGGCGTTTGAGACGCTTGGACTTCTTCGATCACCTGTTTCAATCGGTTTTCGAACTCGCCTTTCATGCTGGCGCCGGCTTGCAGCGCGCCGACATCGAGAGTCATCAGTCGCACAGCGCGAAGAGGAGGCGGAACATCACCCGCGGCGATCCGCAGAGCGAAGCCTTCGACGACAGCCGTTTTGCCGACACCTGCTTCGCCGGTAAGAATCGGGTTGTTTTGGCGGCGGCGCATCAAAATGTCGACGATTTGCCGGATCTCCTCGTCGCGCCCAATGATCGGGTCGATGTGGCCTTCGCGGGCTTGTGCAGTCAGGTCTGCGGCAAACTGTTTTAACGCTTCTTCGCGTCCCATCGCGGCCGGCTTCATCGCGCCGCTGGCCTCGCCCGGCACGGCGCCGCCGCCTACGTTTGAGCCGTCGGCGGTGGCCAGATGCTCCTCGGTCGAACCGGCGACGATCGAATCGAAGCTGCGGGTTAGGTCATCGACATTTATCTTTTGAAACTCGGGCGAGATGCCGAATAGTGCGAGAGTGAGCATTCGAGTCTTGAGAATGCCGACGAGCAAATGCCCGGTGCGAACTCGCGAATCGCCGAACATGAGCGTACCGTACACCCAGCCCCGCTCGACCGATTCCTCGACATGGACGGACAAATCCGAGATCGACGTGGCGCCGCGTGGCAGCTTGTCCAGCGCCTGAGTTAGATCTTTTGCGAGCCGGGCATGATCGCATTCAAAGTGTCCGATGATTCGATGCAGGTCCGAATCCGGGAGCTGCAGGATTTGATGGAACCAGTGCACCAGCTCAACGTACGGATTGCCCCGCATTTTGCAGAAGACCGTGGCGCTCTCGATGGCCTCGTACCCGAGATGGTTGAGTTTGCCAAACAATGCAGCGCGGCTGATGTCGCTCACGGTTTTTCCTCAAGCAGTCTTAAGAACTTGAACGTGCGTCCTGCCAAAGCTCGCCAATATCCTAGTTCGCAACGAATTGCCTGTATTGCCGCGTACGTTTCCTAGTTGCGGTGATAATCGGCAATTGGTTCGATGGTTGTCAGGTCTTCCAATGCAATGTCATGTTCCATGGCGGCGAAATCGTCCGAACTGATGGTCGCCATGATGTACTGACCATCGGGCGATTGTCCCAACGTTTGGTGACTCCAACTGTGAATTTTGGCGAATTTAACGCCTTCGATATCTCGCGGAACGCGCGTCGCGTCGAGCACCAGGTCGTCCGGATCGCGCGGTAACGGATCGCGAATCAGCCAGCTCGACCACCCGAGACGGCCCACGATGCCAAGTCCCAGCGGCGGCGTCTCTTGTTTCTTGAGGATTAATTGAAGGTCCCACTGGAGTTCATCGCCCGTGTAGGAGCGGACGGCGCCGATCAAACGGTCCAAACTAACACCCGACGCGCGTGCCGCCTGCCCCCACAGCTCAAGTAGCGAGGAACTCGCCGCGTTCGGCGAGGCTTGAATGCTCTGGCTAAGCTCGACGCTAGAAGACTTGCTGGTCCCTCCCGGTAGCATGCGATAATAATCGTCGAGGTGCAAGGGCCCGAAGATAAGGCGAAATTTTTGCTGGCAGTCCCAAACGTGAGAGCCGACTGTCGTGTTCACACCCAATGCCGACGACGATTGACCCAACAGGCAGCGGCAATTTGCGGGCAGTTCGATCCACTGTCCGATGTACTCTTGAAGCTGAACAGGCAAACGAAAGTAACCACTGAGGATCGCGAGCAACCCTTCGGCGTGATGCGTTTGGCAGCTCATCAGTCCAGCAAAGTGGCGCCTCGGAAGATCGGGGAACGCGTCGCGGTTCTTAAGCGACGGCATGCCGGCACCAAACAGCGAATCGACATAATCGCCGAACCGATCGGAGCTTGGCTGATCGAAGCTGACCGTGGGCCGCACGCGCGCCCAAGCACGATAAAAAAGCGAGGTCATGCGGTGGTGAAAGATGTCGAAGAAGCGCCGCAACGTATGATCGCCATGATTGCGGATTCGCTCGCGGACGTATTCGGTGATATGAGTCGGCAGCGGGCCTTGAGGGCCAAGAAGTCCGAAGAATCGCTGCACGAGACGCGACGCTGTGAATTCGCGCGTCTCAAACGATTGCAGTGTCGCCGGGGCAAATGTCAACGATGGCTCTTGCCCGAATCGCACCGGGTCATCGGCCACGCGCACGGATTCGCCGGTCCGCGGCTTGTCGAGGTTCTGGCAATCCACGCGGCGAACCGCCTGAAAAAAATCGAACGCGTAAGGTTCATTCGCAAGTTGCTCGTTCAGCGTCACAGGATGTGACGACGTCCGATTCGCGTCGGCCATCTCATTACCTCCTGCCGCTGCACGGTACGAAGCACTGTCTCGGTGAACGAATTGATCGATACATACTTCGCGAAGAATTGCTCCAGTACTGCGCCGAGCAGAAACACGCCGACGCCCTCGAAAGAATCGTCGTCGAACGTCAAAGTGATTTCGAGACCGCGACCAAACGTCAGGGGGCCGCCCGATGAGAGCTGACGAATGATGGGCTCCGTGCAAACCGACTGAACACCAGTAATCTGCTTCTGCGTGCGCGGATCATTATGATCTGAATAAAGACTAAGGAGCTCTCGCAAAGTGCTGGCATCGTGGTCGGACCCATCCCCCGTGATCGACAGATAATTCAGACCCAAGTGGCTCAGTAATTTCCAGATCATCGTACCGGGCGCATGGGCTAACGAGGGCCGTGGTGGTGTCGGTCCTGTGACACATCGCACCGCGTTGACCGGCGCGGCGATTTCCAACGAAAAGTCCGAAGCTCCGACGCCGATCGGCATTTGCAGCGGAAGGTCGCGATTGGTACACGTCGCTTCGACAGCTAGAAGCTGTAAATCGGACGAATACGGCGCATTATTTCGGTCAACAAGCGATATATAGACTTCGCTACCCAGATAGCTCGTGCGGGTTCCGAACTTCTGATGCTTGCGCGAGATGACTCGCGGCGTGCGGCGCATCGCGTAATAGTGCCGATGCTCATCAACCGTTTCGTCAGTCAGAGAATAGAATGGGTAAAACTCTTGATGCTGCTCGGCGCCCGATCCGAGGCCGATCACGCGCGATACGTTATAAATCTCCAGGTCGAGCGGACGCGTCCGATCCGGCACGACGTGATGTTCCGATTTGCGGTTGTCGAGGTGGACTGGATCGGTGCGCTTCGGAAATAAGTTGATTGCCGGTGTGCAATAGAGGGCGATGTTGTTCTTATCGACTGCGTGCGAGATGCCGACTTCCGATCGAGTGAATAGCAGAATCACGTCCACCTCGGAACCGGCGCAGCGACGCAACGCCGGCCCGATGTTTGCCAATTCAACGAACAAGAATCGCTCGTGGAACGCGAAGTATTCGCTCAACAAGCGATACCCATGAAAGGATGGCAATTCGTAGGGCAAAAGTGCCTGGTTGGACTTGAAGCCCAAAGGCCGAATGTTGGACTTGTCCAGTACTTCATGCCATGTTTCTTCTTCACTCACGGGATTGACTAACAGGGCCTCAGTGTGCGCCAGGCATTGCTCGCACAATGTGATTGGCAACTCCTCGCGACCTTGGATGTAAAACGGCAAATTCTCGATCGCAAGCGAATCGAAACGGTGTCCGGGGGCAATCCTTAAGCGGATTCGCAGCCCAGCCACGGAATCGCGAACGCTCGAGGGCAACTGGATGGAGGCGACGTCGCGACTGAAATATTCGGCCTTGGTAACTTCCAGCGGCCAGAGTTGTACATCGTGCGCTGTTCGGTATTCGCATGCGGTCTGTTCGCCTTTGATAGATTTGGCGCGGAGAACCGTGCCGCGTGGGATATCGTAGCCTTTCGAAAGTGCGCCTCGCCGAGATCGGGCGTAAATTGCACCACGGCCATCGAAGGCATGGGCGCCAAGAAGTGCGGATAAACGATCTCGAGCAAATTTTGCACGAGCTGGGGAAACTCCGAGTCCATCTTCAATTGGACTCGTGCGGCCAGAAATGCAAACCCTTCGAGCAGCCGTTCGACGTACGGGTCCGCGCATTCGAAGCTGTCTAAACCCAGGCGTCCCGCGATCTTCGGGAAATCGCGGGCAAACTCGCCGCCAAGCTCGCGGACGTGACGTAACTCCGTCTCGTAATGCTTCAGCAGTCGCGGGTCCATAGTACGCTCGAGTGTCGTCCATCAAACGAAGTTTTCACGTCTCACGCGGCAAACGCGCGCTGATTGCTCGTACCTTGCCAGTATACGGTATCACAAGGGTCGTTTCAGGACTTGTTGTGCGCTGGGCTAAAGTGGCCCGTTTCGAGATCGACTTCAGTTTGCAAGTAGAGATGGAGCGGAAGGGGTTGGGCCCAAAGATCGCCTTCGATTTCGAACATGAGTGCGTTCATGCTCATGTCGCCTGTGTTTGGTGCTCGCCTTACCGTAACCGAGCCCTGAATGAGTCGCGGTTCAAAGTTATGAATCGCCTCTAGAATAGCCCGTTCCAACGCGCTACCGTCCACACCCGACGAACTCGCACCGGCGAGCGACGGAATTCCATAATTGATGACCGACTGCTTTGCCTCCGGATAGTCCTCGATTCCTTGGACCGACGGCATGCACTCGGTATTGAGCAGCCAGCCGAGATCGCGAACGACACATTCGCGCAATCGTGCCAGAGATAACACCCGTTGATCGCGCGATTCGTCCGATTTTTGCGGCTCTTGATCCGTAAGACGGTCCAAGAGAGATGGCTGCAATCGTTCCTGAGGAGTCAACTCTGCCATGCGGGGAAAGCTCACTCGCCAATTTTTATTTGCCGCAGATTGAGCAGCGGATATTCATCCTCGTCGGTAGCCAGAATCCTCTGGCCGATCCCTTCGAATACGCCTTCGGCGGTTTCGCGCCACTCCGTTTTCCGAGCGAGACGAATCTGCGAATCGTTATGCGATTCCGAACCCGCGTAACGCGTGGGGATTAAGGCGACCATCTCACCGCCATTGACCAACGTAAACTCCGCCGGTAGCCAGACCAGATCGCGCAAATCTTGGGGCGGTTCGAGATCGACGCGTTTCAAGCGATGAATGGGCACCCAATAATAGCGCCCGTTGACGATGGCTTCCAACATCGGCCCCAAGCGCGAATCGGCATCGGCCAGCCACTCGAACGACGCTTCGCGCGTTTTTTCAGTTGAATCCTCTCCCGCCGCAATCGTCAGGCAACCGCCCGAAGCGGGAGCTTCCTCGTATGCATGAGCTCGCATTCGTTGAGCGGCGCTGGCATCGCCTTGCGCGGAAAGTCGCAATGCTTCAACCAACTCAGCGATCCACGGTTCGGGGTCGCCAAGGATGGGTGGTGTGTGCATTCCGGAAAAAACGCCTTGGCGAAACACTTCGCAATGGAGGACCGATTCATAAGTCCGCACCATTGCAATCGCGCCAGGATCGAGCGGGCGGACGACGTCGAGCTGAGTCAGAGCCCGGTCCCATTGCCCGAGCACCGCCAATAATTGAAACAGAAACACCCGATGACGTGGGTCATCAGGCGAATTCCGCACCTCGTTCTGGAGGTCGGCGAGCGCCTGAGCCAAATCACCATCTCGGAGAGCGTCAACGGCCGACATCCGCAGACTCGCTTCCACTTATTTCTTCTGAGACGGCAGCTTGGACGTGAGACGCAACGAGACGGTCAGTCCTTCAAGCTGGTAATGCGGCCGCAGGAAGAATTTGGCGGCGTAATACCCGGGATTGCTTTCATCCTCCGCGACCACGACTTCGGCCGCCGAGAGCGGACGGCGCGCCTTATCCGCGTCCGATGCAATGGCGGGGCTCGGTTCGATATATTGATTGATCCAGTTCTGGAGCCAAATCTGGATCTCTTCCCGTTCCATGTTCTTGCCGATCTTATCGCGGACCATGCACTTCAAATAATGCGCGAATCGGCATGTGGCGAACATGTAGGGCAACCGCGCCGACAAGTTTGCATTCGCGGTCGCATCAGGATCTTCGTATTCCGTCGGTTTTTGCAACGATTGGGCGCCGATGAACGCGGCAAAATCGCTGTTCTTCTTGTGGACCAGCGGCATGAAACCGCTTTTCGCGAGCTCAGCTTCGCGGCGATCGCTAATCGCAATCTCGGTCGGGCACTTCATGTCGACGCCGCCGTCGTCGGTCGGGAACGTGTGGGTCGGCAGGCCTTCCACGGCTCCTCCCGATTCGACGCCCCGGATGGCCGTACACCACCCATAGAGCTTGAACGCCCTTGTGATATTGGTCGCCATCGCATAAGCCGAGTTGGCCCATGCATATTTGCTGTGGTCGGTGCCCTCAACATCCTCTTCGAACGCGAATTCCTCGACCGGCTCGGTTTTTGCGCCATACGGCATCCGAGACAGGAACCGCGGCATCGCCAGGCCGATATACCGGGAGTCTTCCGCTTGCCGCAGCGAGCGCCATCCAGCATATTCGGGCGTTTGGAAAATCTTGGTCAAATCGCGCGGATTGCTTAGCTCCTGCCACGAGTCCATCTGCATTAAGCCCGGGTCCGCCGCCGCAATGAACGGCGTGTGAGCCGACGCAGAAACCTGCATCATCTCTTGCAGCAAGCCTACATCTTGTGGGTGATGACTGAAGTAGTAATCACCCACCAGGCACCCGTAGGGCTCGCCGCCAAATTGGCCATATTCGGCCTCGTAGATCTGCTTGAAAATCGGGCTTTGGTCCCAGGCTACGCCTTTGTATTTCTTAAGCGTCTTACCCAATTCGTTTTTGGAAATGTTCAAAACGCGGATTTTGAGCATTTCATCGGTTTCGGTGTTGGTCACCAGATAGTGCAAGCCGCGCCAAGCACTCTCGAGCTTTTGGAAATCCTCGTGATGGAGAATCCCATTGATTTGCTCCGTAAGCTTTTGATCCAGCTTGCCGATAATGGCGGTGATGGAATCGAGCGTGTTGTCGGAAATCAGTTGGGTATGCTCGAGCGCCTGGCCCGCCAAAGTTTTGACGGCCGATTCGATTGCCACTTCCGATTCCGACGACTTCGGCTTAAACTCCTTCTTCAGGAGCGAAGCGAATTCGCTGGGTTGATACGTCGTCGCAGCTTCTGCTTGCGAGGGTTGAACGTTGGTATTTGCCATGTACAGGAAGCCCTGTGGTTCTTGAAGCGCAACGGAGCTAGTCGTTGCCACGCGTCATTACTTCATTTCGTCCAGCAACGAGTCGAGTTTTTCCTTGCCTTCCTCGCCGCCCTCGGCCCCTGCGTCCTTCGACGCGGCCGGATTTGGCCTCGATCCTAAAGTTTGCAACAGAGCGGGGTCTTTCAACATCTTACCTACGAGCTCTTCCGCGCCCGACTTGCCGTCCATATATGTCAACAGGTTCGACAGTTGAGTTCGCGTCTCGAGCAGTTTTCGCAGCGGTTCGACCTTTCGGGCGATGGCGGCCGGCGAAAAATCGTCCATGCTTTCGAATGTGAGATCGACTTGAAGGTTACCTTCTCCCGTAAGAGTGTTCGGCACCGCGAACGCCACGCGCGGCATCATCGCCTTCAATCGTTGGTCGAAGTTATCGATATCGATTTCTAAAAACTTGCGATCCGCAACCGCCGGCAAAGGTGTCTCCGGCTTGCCGGCGAGATCGGCCATAACGCCCATCACGAACGGCAATTGCACTTTCTTCTGCGAGCCGTAAACTTCCACGTCGTATTCAATTTGGACGCGGGGAGCCCGGTTCCGAGCTATGAATTTTTGACCGCTTTGTTTGGCCACGTCGTATCCCCTTTTTGCTTTCGCTCTCTATACCAGATCGGTCTTTTCCCACTATTTAGGTTAAAGAGCCTTACGCAACAACTCAAGACAAACTATCGGGTTTCGACCCGCCGCGAGGGTTTCTCGCATAAAACAACCGGAAATATGTAGATATTATGACTTACTCGCGAGGCGTTATTCCCCGGCCCCATCTTCGTCCGCACCGCTCAACCGCTGGATTTGAGGGACCGCTTCCGGGGTCAGGTCCTTCACGATTTCCATAAAACTTTTACTGGCCAAACGCTTCGCGCGACCCAGCAGCAGTGGCAACGGACTTGAGGGTTCGTAACGATTGTAGTACTGGCAAATCCGGTCCAAAGTGGCAACGACGTCCTCCCTCGAACGAATCTCACCCGCGGTCCGGGAGGCGGCCATTTGTCCTTGGTTGGCATTTGCGGTGGGGTCGGCGGATTGGCCCGACACGCTATCGCCAAGTGTGCTCGGTTCGCGACGGAACAAATTGTCCGACAACACTTGTTGAAGCTCCTTTAGCGTGGTCCGCAGATCGTCCAAGCCAATCGCGCGGGCGGAGCCGACGTGTTCGGTAAGTATTGAATCGATGGCGTCGACGTGGTCGAGAGAGAGACGGACTGTCTCGACATCGGCCTTGAGTTGATCCAAGTCGCATTGACTGAATGCAGCTTCAATCGTCGCCAGCTTTGGCGGCTCCTCATTGGGCAGCGATGGGATATCGCCCGTGGCCATCCCGAGATGGCGCAGCGAAAAGCGACCCAGTCCGCGCGCTTCCACGAGCGGCGCGTCTCGCAGCGATCGAATTGTCGTCGCCTGATTGCTCAAGGAGGACACCGTGTTGACCCGAAGCGTGGGATCGCTTTGATCGTCTGGATCCAATTGTGGATGGACGCTTGGCCAGAATCGCTCGAGATAACCGCGTACGAGCGCGAGACTCGAAGCTAATTCCCGCAAGCCTTCGGTCTCTAACAGTCCCCGTACGAGCAGGCATGCCACGCGCAGGTCTTTCGTGCGAAGGACCAGTTCCAGACCCAGCCGTCGCACCTCGCGCCAATTGGGGTCTTCGGCCGGGATGATCGTTTCGCCATATTGCTGCTCAGCTTTTCCGCGAGCCGATCTTTCGAACGACGCATAGGCGTCGTCGTATTCTAAATTGGGGCCGCACGGGCTGTCGTCGGAGACAGGCTCCAGCAGAGTATCTACGTCGAGAAGTACCATGCGCCACTCATGAGACAAGCAAAGACAAGATCCGCCCCGAAGGCGATTTCCCCAATATCTCAGAATAGTCGTCACACTCTGGAATGGCAAGCGACGGGAAGCCGATGACGCATTGGCCGGTTGGGCGAGAAGCCGCCGATCATGACGAATCGAACGCCCATGACGGTCATACCGCGCACGGCCGGCGCGTCGAAGGGACGGCGACCAAGCGCTCCGGGAGACGTGATAAATGTTCGTGGGGCACGATGAACCGGCCCGCGATTTCAGGGCGCCGTCTTGCCGGTCAGCTCGGTGTATTTCGCGCGCAGCGGCATTTTTTGAATGTCCTCGGAGGTGGGCTTTGGCAACGATTTCACGTGGCGGTTCTACGTTTGTTCATACAATTGCCGATCCTTTTCGATGAGCGCCGACGACGTATTCTTGCCGTAGTCCGCCATCACCTGCAGACCAACTGGTGAAGTCAAGAATCAATTGCGACAGAGGTGCTTGGCGAGTACTTCGTTGGGCGTTCGATAGTTGAGTCGTCGGCAAGGACGATCGTTGAGTGATTGTTCCACGCGGGCCACCGCGCGGTGGCCGACCGTCGTGAAATCGGTGCCTTTAGGATAATGCGGAAGGTCTTGCAAGCGTCTCTTCGCTGCCCGCATCGTCCTGTTCGACTTCATGCTCTCGACACGACCAATCCGAGTGTAGCCGCTTTTACGTTCGACCAAGGTAACCAACCCGCTGTGGCGACCGTGGCCGACCATCGTGTCTCCTTCCCAATCACCATAACGACAGCGCCCGTTAATCACTTCCGGCCGGCCGTCGATCCGCACGCAATCGGTCAGTTTCCCCCATTTTTCCGGGGGCCGACCGCCACGACGCAGCAGCGGCTTCCACACCGGCTGCTGCTGATGGATCCAATCATGAATTGCTTGATCCGACAACCAGCGTTCGGACGTTCGCCGAAAGTCACGTTTCGCCCGGCCAGCAATCTGATCGGGCGACCAATACGGTTCCAGTTTTTCCTGCACGTATTGATGCACGTTCGGATCATCCATCTTGTGGGGCCGCCGACTAGCCAGACGCCGTTCGTCCGCCAGGCGTCGGGCCCGCTGGGAGCGGTAGCCTCGCTGGCCCGAGTTGCGGCTCGGGGCAAAAAGGCTTGAATTGCGTTAAGCGTCTCCAGCGACGAAACACGGCAAGTCTCGGGGCGATTTACGGCGGGGATGAGCGAGGCAGCCCGCAAGTTCGCGTTGGATACGCTATTGGCTGACCGGGCTGCGACGATTACGGCAGGCATGGCGTGTTGCCGCTCGGAGAGGCGCAAGGCGGTATGTTCTGGCGCGGACTGGATTTACCGTGCTTTACGGGCCGTTTGCGGGTGAGTTACTATGGAGTTTGCGTCATTAGGCAATAATCGGCGGATTGCCAGGTTGCGCGGGCACGAAATGGCTGTGCCGTTTCGAACCCGTCGCGGTAGGGAAACTTCCCTGGAATTAGCGCAAGGCCACGATGAAGAACCTGCCCGTTCATTGGTACGAAGGACTCTTTCTCCGCCCCCATCATCTCCAGGCGGCCGATCGATATTGGACCGAGCTTGTTCAAACCGTCTCGCGCTGGAACTGCGCGTACGACTACGGTCTTTACGCATTCGAGTTCAGCAAAGAGGCGCTGGCAAACCACCAGCTGGATGTCCAAATACTCAAAGCGCGGCTCCGCGACGGCACGCTCGTCGACTTGGAACTAGGACAACAGCCCGACCGACTTGATTTGAAGCAATCGATCGGCGAAATCTCCGGCCTGGTTGCAGAACTCACCGAGGCGTTCGAGCATGAATCGACCGTCCGCGTTTACCTTGCGGTGCCCAAGCTGAAGTTAGGGCGAAATAACTGCGCCACCCAAGAGCAAGACGGCAGCACGCGTTATTTCGAGACGCGCCTGATGCTGGCCGATGAAAACCGCGGCGGCCACGAGCAAGAAGTTCAATTGCGCGAAATGAACATCAAGCTAGTTCTCTCTACGCAAGACCTGACTGGCTTGGAGCTTTTACCCATCGCTCAAATTAAACGGGCGAGTGAAGGCGAAGCCAGCCCCGAACTGGACGTCAATTACATTCCCCCGGTGCTGTCGATCAATAGTTGGCCAGCGCTCGGCGGAGACATCGTGCGGGCACTGTACGATATCATCGGTCGAAAAATGGAGGTCCTCAGTCAACAGATTTCCAGCCGCGGCATGGGCCGAGACAGCCACGATCCGGGTGACCTCGATCGAATTTCCATGCTCGAGAAACTCAACGAGGGGTATGCGTCGCTGTCGATTTTGGCATTTGCCCAATCAATTCATCCGCTCGTGGCCTACACTGAACTGTGCCGGATCTTGGGAAGCTTGTCGATCTTTACCGAGGAGCGTCGAGCCGTAGATATTCCGGCCTACGATCACGAGGACCTGGCTCGAATTTTCAAGGAAATTAAGATCCGCATTGAAGACATTTTGCGTTCGGTTCGCGATTACGAATTCGAACAACGTTACTTCTTGGGCGTGGGGCTGGGAATGCAGGCCTCGCTCGAATCAACTTGGTTTCACTCGAATTGGGAGTGGTGCATCGGTGTGCAAAAGGGCGATTTAAGTGTGCCCGAATGCCGCAACTTGCTTTCTGCCGGCGTGTTAGACTGGAAGTTTGGCAGCAGCCGGCAGGTTGAAAACATTTTTTTGCGCCGGTCGGAAGGCGTTCAATTGCGGCCGTTGGAACGCGCGATTCGCGCACTGCCGGCGCGGCCCGATTGGATTTTTTACGAAGTCGTGAAAAATGACTCGCCCGCCTGGCGCGACGTGGTTGCCACGCAAACACTTGCGATGCGGCTCAAAGATTCGCTTATCGTCAACAAGGACCGCTTGCAGGGTGAAAGGGAGATCGTCGTTGCCGCGCTTGGCCAGAAGGTTCGCTTGCAATTCGCACTTTTTGCAATTCCTCATCGCTGATGACCCCCAACTTCGCGCAGGCCGTCGATCCCGTCTTTTTGTACGTCTTGGCGCTATTGGACCGTATTAGCCGCGATGTCAAACCAAAGCCGCAGGAGGAACGCGCACGAATTCGCGCGATCATCGACGAAGCCGAGGCCCGGCTCGGCAAGGGGATCGAATGGGAATTGGCAAAATATGCGTTAGTCTCCTGGATCGATGAAATGCTGGTTGACGCGTACTGGGACGGACGCGAATGGTGGAGTAACAACGTTTTGGAGATCGAGCTGTTCAATACGCGCGAGTGCAATGAGAAGTTTTACATCAAGGCGCAGCAAGCTTCGACGTTGGCCGGCCGCGACGCCTTGGAAGTGTTTTATGTATGCGTCATCCTTGGGTTCCGCGGCCTGTACCACAATATGGAATCTGACTCCGTTATTGCCCCATCACTGAATCTTCCCTTTAGCCTCGGGGAGTGGGCTCGTCAAACAGCCTTGTCGGTTCGGTTGGGCCAGGGCCGCGAGCCGCTCGGCACGCCGACGACCGAGATTCATGGAGCGCCGCCGCTAAGATTCCGATCCAGCGTGGTTTGGCCGTGGCTCGCCTCAGCCTTATTAGCAGCTGCGGCAGTCCTCTACTTCTGGCGGTGAGTTCTGTTTCCACCAATGGATAACGAGCGGGCACACGAACGCGATGTCTCATAAATCTGCCAAGGCGGAATCGCCTGATAGTAGTTCGACGCCGGATGATGAGCCGAACGACACCGAGGTGCAGCCGGATCGTCCGGCTGCGCGTCCGGTTTCCGTTCCGGCGAAGGCCTCTTGTTTGACGCTCATTTTTTTGCTGCTGGCCGTCCTCATTACGCTCATTTTCGTTTGGCACAACGAACAAAGCATGCGCTTTGGCTTGGGTTGGTGGTTGGGGGTGAGCGCACTAATCGTGATCATTCCGATCGTGGTTTATCGAGCCGTCACGCTCTGGATGTTCGACGAGAGTGCTCGTTATCCGGACATTGTCCATGCGTGGAATGACGGCATCGCAGAACTCGCTCAGCATGGCATGTCACTGGATTCTGCGCCGTTGTTTGTCATTGTCGGCACCGGAAGCGAGCGCATGCGTCGCAGCTTTATGGCGGCGGCGGCACACGACTTTCTTATCGATGGCGTTTGCCCGTCTGGTTCGCCGCTTTACTGGTATGCGAATACCGATGGAATCTTTCTCTATCTAAACGACATTTGCTGGGCGAATGCTACCATCTCGCTGTACGAGTCCAATGCGGCCGGACAACGAAAAGGACTGCCCGGCGATCAACCTCATGCCGCTACCGGAGCGCGGAATATGCCACGAGCGCTTGGCACATTGGTGCCCGATCTTCGCGGTTCCGGCGGGCCATCGCCGTGCGCCGTCCCGACGTTCCCTCGGATCGTCCATTGCAAACAGGCTCCGACCCAGACGCGGTCGAACCACCAACGGCAGAACGCGAACATCATGGCGCTGGTTCGAAACGCCAAATTGCCGGAGGGGATTATTATGGCACAGTTATGCCGGGTCAGGCTGGCGCAACCGCGCCCGACGGAGGAGCAAGACCCGTCGCGCAGCCATCGGCGGCCGGGCGCTCATCGGCGGTGGGAGGCCGAGCCATCAATCGCTTGACGTCCCAACAGTCCAGTCAGCAGTTGCAGCGATTAGAGCACCTGTGCAGCATCTTGCGTCGTCGTCGTCACCCAGTCTGTCCTGCCAATGGAATCCTGGTGTTGCTGCCATTCGAAATGCTCAAGGCCGGCGATCGCGAAGTGGCCGAACTGGAGAGGGCGATTTCGGCAGACCTCTCCACCATCTACAACGAACTTCAACTACGATGCCCGGTGACGGCCGTGGTAGTCGGAATGGACCAGGAGCGCGGTTTTCGCGAGTTGATACGTCGAATTGGGCGCGAAGACGTGGCCAAGCAACGATTTGGACAACGGTTCGATCTACGCATTCCCGCAACTGTCGATGAGCTGCGGAAATTTACCAGCCACGTTTGTGGGACCTTCGAAGATTGGGTTTACACATTGTTTCGTCAAGAAGAGGCCCTCTCGCACCCCGGTAACACGGCGCTTTACGCGCTTCTATGCAAAGTCCGGCGCACCCTCAAGGCGCGCTTGGGCGACGTGCTCGGCAAGGGCTTTGGCTACGAGCGTTCGGGAAATAAAGTTCCCGTGTTGTTTAGTGGTTGCTATTTCGCGGCGACTGGACCCAAATCGGATCGACAAGCGTTTGTCAGCGGGCTGCTCGCCAAGCTATATGATGAGCAGGAAGAAATTGAGTGGACCCATAGCGCCCTCAATGAAGACCGCCGCCGTGGCTGGCTAATCAAAATCGGTTGGGCTGTCAGTGCCGCCATTCTACTCGGCATCGGCGGCTATCACTTTGGTAAGACGCTATTTGAACATGACTGAAAATGTGGCGATAAAGTCGCCCGCTTCGTATGGCGTTCGGCTAGCAGCGCGGAAGGTTGACCTTAACCCGTAACTCGTCATTCGCGTCGTTGCCGCAGCTTGCCTACTCTTCGTAACAGGCAATCGCTTGTTATCTTTGAGAATCCGAGTAACTGGCCTAACCCCCACGATCCGTAAAGCCGATTACTTTTGACGAAACACCGCGTTCGTTTATTCGTTCGCAACGCGTGCCAATTGACACCGGTTTTGATTACGGGATGTGGCGATGGTTAGGCAATTCATTCCCATGCTGGCACTTGGAATCGGACTGCTATCTGGTAGCACGTCCTTAAGCCAGACGCAAACGTCCGTTGATGATCGTTTGCCGGGTTACATTGCGCGAATGAGCAGGCGGATCAGCCAGTCGCGACCGATAGCCAGTCTGTCCAACCGCAGATTGATGTAAGCAACACCATGGCGCGTCGGGGCCAAGGAGAGCCCACGCCTCCGGCGACTGCCGGCCAAGGAGCAAACGGCACGATCGTAACTCCGCCGCTCAAGTCGCCAGCCTCACACTGGTCGTTGGCAAATCTGTTGGGTAAAAGCGAAAAGAAATTCAGCGATCCCAATCCGTCGCAATCCGTTTCGCGAAATCTCAATAAACCCGGTCCAACGTCGAGCGTTGTCATCGACGATAGTACCGACGCGAAAAAATCTTGGCCGCCCACGCCTCTGACGGTTGATCGCCATTTTTCGGATGCGCATTCGGCAGCAGCGATGGGCACGATTCCAACTGCGAGCGCGATGAATACCCTCGGTAATTTGCCGACCGCTACGACTTCGAACGATTGCAGTTATCCGTGCACTCGGTTTCCGGAATCCACGCCGCTGCCACCGCTGCCCCCAGCAAGTGTGCACGGGGCATTTGACGGACTTCTTAGCCACGATGTGGAAGAAACAGCAAAGGCGCGAGCCGTGCCACTCTTGTCGCCCTACAGAGACCTGCCCGTAGGATACATCCAATATGGCCAAACGGTACCAACCGTTGCCGCGGAGCCGTCGAGGATCCAGCGCAATGGCAACGCCGGCCCCGGTTATCCGATTCAGCAAGGCACCCTCGCTCCGGCCAAGATTAACAAAGAGGGCCGCATATTGGCGAGCGACGATCAGCGAACACCAACCGCCAAAACGGCCGTTGCCGCATCAGTACCTGCCGTTCAAAACGATCGGCAAAAGGTCACTCAAACATCGGCCGTCCAGCCCACCGCCGCTACTTCGTCGAGGCAATTCGCAGCGGCTGAACCTTTTACGCTAAATGGAGTGGAAGCCCACCAGATTCAGGCCAATCCGTTAAGCCGGCCGAAAATAGTTTACCATCCAACGGCGACTGTCGTGGACAATGCGGGGCACAAAGTAATTCAGCCGAATGTGCAAGTGGCCGCCGACTCCTCGACGAACGAAAATCCGACGTTGGTACAACTCGCTCAATTCGCGGCTGCCAGTGCGGGCCCTGGAGCTGCGCCGGTGAACGTCGCGCCGGAAAGCGCGTACCCGATCGACGAACAACAGTGGATGCCCTCGGTGATTGGTGAAGAGCAAGGAAATCCATGTTCTGGCTGCCAAGGCGGCAATTGTCGGGGCGGTTGTCATGGTGGTTGTGATGGTTGCCGAAACGAGGGGATCGGCGCCGAATATGTTGCGCAAGCACAATTCTTTATCGATTCGACGCAGCCCTTTAATAACTGTCGCATTCGCGCCGATTTACGCGCGATTTGGAGTTCCCCGACCGTTCCGAGTTCTTCTGGTCGAAGACGCCCGGTGGAAGAGGTCCGGTGGATCCACTCAACCGCGGCGAAACGTCCGTCAATTATCAAGACCTCGACTTTTACATTGAAAAGGGAACCGACCGATTCTCAATTGCAACTGAAATCCCAATTCGCGCGGTCGACCCGGAAATTCGAGATGACACGACCGGCCTGGGCGACATGAACGTCAAGACCAAGCTCGTATTTCTCGATGGGAAATGTTGGCAGCTAACCCAAACCCTTACCACCTACATACCGACCGGTTCGGTGCATCACGGCACTGGCGATGGTCACGTTTCTCTCGCTCCCGGCGTTGCTTATCGATACAAATGGAGCGACGAAACCTACCTGTACGGCGACCTCAAGTATTTATTTCCGATTAGCGCCGACCCGGACTACTCAGGCCAAATCTTTAATTACGGCATCGGCATCAGCCACGTCTGGATCGACGCCGATACCTACGCGCTGATTCCAACGCTCGAGCTCGAAGCCTGGACGTTTGTGGATGGTCGTGAAACGTTACCGGGCGCGGCGCCGGCGCCGCCCGCGTTGAGTTATAACGAGGTCAACACAATCGGTATCCTGAATATCTGTCCTGGCCTGCGCTGGGTTTGCGACAAGGGCGGTGACTGCGGAAAGAAAGAGTTCGGCATCAGCAGCGGCATCTGCGTGACTCAAGATCACTTGTATCGGGATATCCTCCGCCTCGAATTCCGCTGGAGCCGGTAAGGCCTCTTTGCGTGATGCTCCGCACGGCAATTTCGCGCCTCGCCCGCTCCGCCGATCAAGGCCCCAAGCGATTCGCGAACCGCCCGACTCGCACGACGTCGCTGTGGTAATCTGTCCCGCCGCCGCGTGTAGTTCGTCGTGCACGTCATTTTGCCGCGGCAATTCATAACAGCGGCGTGTTGCGAATCGACCATTTCGCTGGCCAAACGCGCGGACAAGCTGGGTGTTGCGTTGCCGGTGTTGCCGCAGCGTTGGCATGTCGATGCTCTCCTCGACATCACTGGCCGGGAAAGTTTTAGCCAAGGTGAATTGAAAATACCGCCGCACCGGCCAAGTAATCGTCGCACGTGGCGGAAACTCCACTTCGCCGGCCTGGTATACCCATGTTCTAATCGAGAAACAATGCCGTTTTGAGGGACAAATTATTTGACATGGCGGTTCGATCGGGCCAAGAATAAAGGGTTCGCGCAGTCGCGCCGCGGCCATGATTCACATCGATTTTGGCTCGTCCCTGCGACGCGTTCGCGATATTGATCGGACCAGATCAACAAGGAATTGCCACGATGAGTGTGTTTGCTTGGATTCTTCGGCGCATTCACCTCAAACGAAGCGCTCGGTCGAAGTTCAGCGCGCTTGAATCGTGCGTCGTTTTCGCCCAATTTGCGAGTTCGGCGACTCGAAGAGCGACGAGTCTTGAATGCCGACGCGGCCCCGGTGCAGCAGCTCGTCGTCAATGCCGGAAGCGCGGCCGGCGACGGTCACGCCGATACGTTTGTCGTCCAGCAGCACGACAACCAGGTGCGAATCACGGTTAACGGCAAGCAGGTCAGCGACACCCCGATTTCGCAGCTCGACTCGATTAATATTCAGGGCTCCTCGGACGACGATATACTCATCGCCGAGTTCAAGAGTGGCGAGTCGTTGGCCGGGTTGCATTTATTGTTCGACGGCAAGGGTGGCACCGATACGATCGTGCTCCGCGGCAATGAAAAGGTGAACTCCGTTTCGCATGACGTGGGAGCGTCCGGCGCAAACCGTGTCGATATCCAATCATCGGCCGGGACAGCGACGGTTTCATACGCGAACGTCGAATCGGTGAACGACCAACTCGTCGCCAAGAGTCGTGCCTTCAATTTCGAAACTGGCGGCCAACAAATCTCCATCAACGACACGGGGACTCCAACCGATAACATTTCGCGGATTGACGTCAGAAACTCCGCCGAGCAGAACGAACTCTCGATCGTCTTTAAGAATCCTACTGCCGATCTGACCGTTCACACGGATGCCAACTCCGCCAAACCAGATTCAATTACGCTCAATGGCATCGATCAAAAGTTTCATGCAAACACTAATATCTTCGAATCGCCGGACGACCTGCTCACGGTGCATGGGCCAACAAATCTTGGGGGAGGCGGTCTCGACGTCGTCGCGGGCACGGTCAACGTGGAAAGCTCTTTGGCGACCAGTCAAGCGAGCATCGAGATTCACGCGGCGCAACAAATCTCGATCGGCGAATCAGGTTCCCTCCAGGATGATGCTGGAAAGATTCAAATCGATGCCCCCGTCATCGAACACGATGGCCAGATCGTCGCCCATGGTGGATTCGTAAACTTAGACAGCGGCGACAGTGGCACGACGATCGTCCGCGGTTCGATCGATGTTTCACAGCCGGTTGCAAATCAGCCGGCAGGTGCGATCCAAATCCTCGGTTCGCAAGTCGGGTTGTTTGATAACGCGCAGCTCAACGCCTCGGCGACCGTCGGCGCTGGCACGATCCTCATTGGCGGCGACTACCAAGGCAAAAACCCCGCCATTCGAAACGCGCTCCGAACGTACGTTGGGCCAAACGTTGTGATTCGCGCGGATGCCGAAACGGTAGGCGATGGCGGTAAAGTCGTCGTCTGGTCGGACGAAGTCACGCGATTCTACGGCGCGATCAGTGCGCGCGGGGGCTCGCAATACGGCGACGGTGGATTCACCGAGGTCTCCGCTCGGCTGTCGCTCGACTATCAAGGAAGTGTCGATCTGCTGGCCCCGAAGGGTAATTCGGGCACCCTGCTGCTCGATCCGGAGAGCATCACCATTTCCAACGCCGCAATATCCAACTTGGCCGGTGTGGGCAGCATCCTCGACCCTTTTCGACCGGCCGCTCCTGGTCCTTCGATCTTGCGAATCGGTACGACGGCAACTCCCGGAACGTTGCTCAACGCGCTTGCCAGTGCGAATGTTGTCGTCCAAACAGCGAATTTGGGAACGCTTAATGCCGTGGACCCGGGAGATTTGACCGTTTTGGACGCCATCGATTACGACGGTATTGGTACGCGTACGCTGACTCTCCGCGCTCATCGCGACATCGTTATCAACGGCTCCATTACCGACGGCAACACCGCGACCGCGGATTCGCTCAATCTTGTACTGATTGCCAACAGCGACGGCCTGGACCTCGGTACGGGCCCCGGCGACGTCCTGATCAGTGCCGCAATTGAAACCAACGGCGGCTCTTTCCAAAGCAGCGGCGCAAATTTCGACAACAATGTGATTGGCGCCGGAACCATCACCACCGATGGCGGCGATGTTACAATCGTGCAGACTGGCAACATCACGATCGACGAGGCGATCGATGCTGGGACCGGCGCTGTCCAATTGACGGGCGACGCCATAACAGTCAACCAGCTTGTCTCGGCAGTGGCGATGACGGTCACCAATGCCGGACTGTTCACGACGGCGGCGGCCGGCGACATCAGCCTCACGGGACCGTTCCTTCAAAATGGGGCCGGACTCAACAGCCTGGCCGGCGACGTCACCACCACCGGCCAGGATATCACCTTCAACACCGGAATTACGCTCGCCGGCAACGTGACGATGAGCACCGGCGCGGGGGCCGGCAACATCACGCTCAGCACGGTGACCGCCACGACGGCCGGGGTCCAGGGATTGACCCTGCTCGCCGGCACGGGCGACATCACGGCCGGAGCGATCGGGGCCACTCGTTTGGGCCCGCTGCAGGTCACCAGCGTCAAGAATGCCACGTTCGCCGCCGTCACGGCCGCCAGCTTCACGCAGTTGGCCGGAACCGGGACCACGACGTTCAACGGCGCCGAGAACTACACGGGCAACTTCGCCTTCACCGGCAACGCGCTGACGATCAACCAGCTTGTCTCGGCAGTAGCGATGACGGTCACCAATGCCGGACTGTTCACGACGGCGGCGGCCGGCGACATCAGCCTCACGGGACCGTTCCTTCAAAATGGGGCCGGACTCAACAGCCTGGCCGGCGACGTCACCACCACCGGCCAGGATATCACCTTCAACACCGGAATTACGCTCGCCGGCAATGTGACGATGATTTCGGGCGGTGGGGCCATCATCCTTACGAGCGCAGCGGTCTCGGCAGCGACTTTGGGCCGTGATCTCGAGCTTAACACATCGACGGCGACCGCGTTGGCCAATGGCGGCGCGGTCAAACTTGGATCATTCGCCAACGCGGGTGGCCAGTTCGTCAACGATCTGACGATCAATACCACGCCCGGTGCGGGCGGCGTGGCCGGCTCGCTCACACTCACGGGCAACATCCTCCTCGACGACAACGGTGCCGGTGATCCGAGCTCCTTTACATTTCTCAGTGGCGGCGACGTAATCGTGGCAGCTAACGTCACGATCGATACCGAGCAGGGCAACACGGGGCCTGGCGGTGCGGTTGATTTTGGCGCATCAAAAGTCTACGGCGACACTGGCGGGCGCGATCTTACGATCGATACCCGTGGCATCGGCACGGGCGGCGACGTGACTTTTGGCCTGTTCACCAAGGATGGGGGGACCACGGCATTTATCAATGATTTGTCGGTTGACACGCGAAGTGCAACGAACGGCACGATTGCGATCAGCAAAGACATTCTCGTTGACAACAACGGCGTGGATCTCGCGAGCGTCACTCTTGCCGGCAATGTGAAACTAGGCGCCACCGTTCAAATCGATACCGAGCAGGGTGATGACGCGGCCGGAGGTTCCATCACGCTTACGAATGCAAGCGTTTCCGCGACGAATCTCGGATTCGATCTCAATCTCATCACGGCTACTGCGGCCGCGGCCAACGGCGGCGCCGTATCGTTAGGCGCTTTCAATAACACTGCCGCCCAATTTGTCAACGACCTGACGATCAATACGACGCCTGGTGCGGGCGGCGTGGCCGGCTCGCTCACACTCGCTGGCAACATTTCACTCGATCACGATGGCGTTGCCGATCCGGGCGATATGACCTTGTTAGGCGGAGGCGACGTGATTGTCGCCAACAATGTCGTCATCGACACCGAGCAAGGCAATGCGAATGCGGGCGGTGGCGTGAACCTCGGCGATTCGAATGTGTCCGCGAATCTTCCGGGCCACGATCTCACCATCGATACGCGCGGCGTCGGCATCGGTGGTGCAGTGACGTTCGGCCTTGTGGACAATCATTCCGGCAGCTTCATCAACGATTTTTCGGTTGATACTCGCAGTGCGGCCAGCGGCGTCATCGGGCTTAAGAATAATATCTTGGTAGACGAATTCGCCGGCGATTTAGGAAGCGTGACGCTGGCAGGCGACGTGCGGTTGAATCCAACCACACCGCCCATACCGCCGAAAATCCTGATCGACACCGAGCAAGGGAATGACGCGAGTGGCGGACCCATCGATTTGTCCGGCGCTGTCGTCTCCGCCACGGCTCCCAATGTGACCTTGGCGTTGGATTCATCGACCGCGGCACCACTTATGAACGGCGGACCGGTCGCCTTGGGAACATTTGCCAATGCGGCCGGTCAGTACCTTACTAATCTCGAGGTCAACACAATGGGCGGGGCTGGCGGAACAGCCGGCATCGCAACGCTCAACGGCGATATTCGACTCGATGATTCCAACGGTGCAGCCGATTTGGGAACGCCTGCCACCTTTAACTTGCTGGGCGTGACCGATGTGCGCCTCGCCAAAAGCGTGCTCATCGACATGGAGCAGGGCGATGATGCGGCCGGTGGATCGCTCGACTTTACAGGGATATCCATTTCGGCCAATACGCTCGGGCTCGATCTGACCCTCAACACCGCGACTGCTAAAGGCGGCGCGAATGGCGGTGCGGTCACGCTGGAGACGTTTACGAACACGGCCGCCCAATTTGTCAACGATCTGGCCATCGACACCAGCGGCGGCGGGCCACATTTGGCCGGAACGCTCACACTTACGGGCAACATTTCACTCGATCACGATGGCGTTGCCGATCCGGGCGATATGACCTTGCTAGGCGGAGGCGACGTGATTGTTGCCGCAAGTGTCACGATCGATACGGAACAAGGCGGCACCAACGTCGGCGGCGGCGGTCAACTGGGGATCATCCAAATTGTATGCCGACGCGGTTGGTCACGATCTTTCCATCAACACCACTGGCGTGGGACGGGCGGCGACGTGACGTTCGGACTCGTGTCCGACAACGGCGGAGCCGGCAAGTTCATCAACGACCTGTCCGTCAATACGACGAGCACCACCACCAGCGGCAAGATCAACATTAGCAACGATATTCGAGTGGATAACAGCGGCGCTGTAGACCTCGGCAGCGTCACATTGGCCGGCGACGTGCGGTTAAGCACCGCGCTCAATTTGACGATCGACACCGAGCAAGGGAATGATGCGGCGGGCGGGCCGATTTCGCTGAACAATGCAATCGTTTCCGCGTCAACCCAGGGCATTAATCTAACGCTCGATACTTCGACCACTCCAGCAAATGCCAATGGCGGGGCCGTATCGCTTTTCACCTTCAATAATGCGGCCGGGCAATTTGTAGACAATCTTTCGATCGACGCGTCGCCGGGGGCAGGGGGCACGGCCGGGTTGCTTTCGCTGGCTGGCAACATCTCGCTGAATCCCAACGGCGCCGATGCGGGCGGCAATTTCACGTTCGCTGGGGACGGAAAAGTCGAGTTGTTCGCAAACGTCACGATCGACACCGAAAACGGTAACGCAAACCCGGGCGGGAAGATTCTGTTGGGCGGCGGCGAAATCTTCGGGGATATCGCGAATCGCCGATTCACGCTCGATGCACAAGGTCTCACCGACGGCGGAAATATCGACTTCGGAAACGTGGACGCTGGCGCCGGCGCATTTTTGGGCCAATTCCGAGCTCTCACGAACGGCGCAGGCGTTCTGACTTTGGACAATACCATCCATGTGGATAATGCGTCAAGCGCACTGCCGGTCGGCGACGCGGGCGTCACGGTCCAGGCCAACACACTGTTGATCAACGCGAACATCACCGTCACAGAGCTCGGCAACATCCACGCCGACGCCCTGCTGGAAAACGTGGCGGCGATTACGTTGGGTGGTGCCGTGGTTTTGAAAACTCAGGGCGGGCAAGTCGGAGCTGACACGTTCGCTCACGATCTTGCCGATACCCGATTCACCGCGCTCGACAACAGCGCCGTCGTAATGCCGCAGCCACTCCTCACGCCTGCGAACAATTTGGCGAAAATCAACGCGCTCGTGAACGACGCAAATGGAACGAACTATCTGGTAACGGCCGACTGGCAGGAAGGCGTTATCGATCCGCGCTGGACCCGGGCACAACTTTCAATGGCATTACGCTCCAACCGTATAGCCATCACTACGGCTCGAATCCGAACTCGAACCCGGCCGCCAATATACTGATGACGGTAAACGTGGCCGAGTTGGCAGGCGGGACGGTTCTTCCCACCTACAATGCGCGGCCAATGGTTGCGAATCTTAACCCGAATGGAACCTACGCGGACAACGCGATAGGAATCACGGCCGTATTGACGATCCAGGTCTTGGCGTTGCCGACAATTTCCCCAGAAATGCCGGCCGCCGAAGCGTTGCCGGTCGCGCCGACACCGCCGCCCGTCACCGAGGCTTTCGTCGAGGTACCTCAACCAATCGAAGCGCCGACGAATCTTTTCGTGGAGACGACAGCCGGCGTTACATCCACTAGCGAAGTGCGTTTTTACGAATTGCGTCTTGTGACGTTCGACAAAAATGGAAAACCGGTTGACGATCCGCTCGCCCGAATCAATCTGAATGATCCGGCATTGAAAGCGATCTATCCGTTCAATCCCAGCAAGCTGCCGGCTTTGTTCGGGCGACTGCCGGCCGACCGGTACCGGATTTATTTGATCGAGGATGGCGCCCAGCGCCTGATCCTCGAATTTACGATTCAGCAAGGTCAGCCGATCGAAACCCCCGGGTCGGATGACGCCAATATCGAGCCGAGCATCCCGGTTACCGAGCCGGCCAATCATGAGATTCAGTCTGTGCCAGTGGATAACGGTGGCAGCGGAAATTCCGCTCCACCAAAGAACGGCACGGGGAACAGCGGTAACTCGTCGCATGAGCCTCAATCGTCGCTGCAGCGCTCGGTGCCCGCTTTTCCGTCGCAATCGCGCTCGGCTCACGCCGCCAATGCCTTTGCCGAACGCCTGGGCCGGACGCCATTCTTGTCCCACGGTGGCGTTGTCGTGGGCGCGACCATCTTGGCGTCCGCCACGCTCGACGATTGGGAAAAATCGATCGATCGACTTATGGAGCGCTTCGATCGGCGCCGCCGAATGGCCGGGCGAACGTATTCGGCCCGCAAGGATCGGCAACTCGCCGAAACATCCTCTTCCACTACAAACCAAAAAACTCTTTGAGGGTCCCGAAGATGGAAAACTGTCCCTATTGCGATGCTCCGGGCAGCTATCGCGAAGCAACGGACGGCAGCTGCTATGTGTGCGGCATGATGCTGCCGACCCTATCCGGCAAGAGCCACTCGGAGGAAGTCGCCACCTTGCAGGAAGAGGCAAAAGAAGTTGCGGAAACCTCTTCCAGGGAAGAAGCAACCGTGTTTTTGGAACAGCCTTCCGCTCCGACCATCATCGGCGAAAGCACCGAGCCGCCTGCGATCGACTTGATTCACCCGCGTAATCTGTCGCCCGAGTATGCCCGACGGGTGACCGCGGCGTGGCAAGCGACCAAGTCGCCGTTCAAGAACCCATTGGAAACGATCAACGCCCACGCGAGCGCCGCCGATGAGTCGTCGAATCTCTTGATCGGATCGCGATCGGTTGGCCGCGCAGGAGATGCGGAGCGGCCCGATTTTGAGCTTAACGAGGTGATCGGCGAAGGGAACATGGGAACGGTCTGGTCGGCGCGGCAGTCGTCGCTGGCGCGCGAAGTGGCCGTCAAGATGCCTAAGCCGTACGCCAGCAGCCAAGCGTTTGGCCGCCAATTGTTCATGTCGGAAGTCGTGGTCACGGGCCAGCTCGATCATCCGAACATCGTGCCGATCTACGACCTGGCGCACGACCAGTCCGGCCAGCTGTTTTACGCGATGAAGCGGGTCGAGGGCCGCCCGTGGGACGCGTGCATGCACGAAAGCGGCCGCACGCGGCACGATAACGTCGAGATTTTGATGAAGGTCTGCGATGCCATTCGCTTTGCCCACGACCGCAACGTGATTCACCGCGACATCAAGCCTCAAAATGTCATGGTGGGCAAATACGGCGAGGTTTCGGTCATGGACTGGGGCATTGCCTTGCGACTGCCCGAGGGTACGCATATTCCAGGCATGGCCAAGGTCAGCCCGAGCGGCACGCCCGCGTACATGGCTCCCGAAATGGCGACGGGCAACGCCAACGAGATTGGTACGCACACCGACGTGTATTTGCTGGGCGCCGTGCTTTACGAAATCATCACGGGCGAGCCGCCCCACCCGGCGCCCGTTCGCACCAACGACCCGACGGTTCAACAAAAAGCGTGTCTGTTGATCGCGGCGCACAATGTGATTACGCCAGCCAAAGAGACGGGCGAACTCGTTGACATCGCCTACAAGGCGATGGCCACCGACATTTCCGACCGCTTCCCAACGGTCGAGGAATTTCAGAACGCGATTCGCGATTACTTCGCGCATGCCGAAAGCATCGCGTTGACGGATCGCGGCGAGCAGCACCTGGCAAAAGCCCGCGCATCGCGCAACGGTGTCTACGGGGACTTTGCCAAGGCGCGGTTTGCGTTTGAAGAAGCCATGCAGCTTTGGTCGGAAAACGTGCCGCAGCTCATAGCGGGCTTTCGCAGGCAATACTCGACTACGCACTCAGCGCGCTCCAGCGCGGCGACTACGCCCTGGGCCTTTCGCTGATCGACAGCGACAATCCGGCCCACGCCGACGTGGCGAAAAAGCTACGGAATGCAAAACGAAAGCATGACCGGAATCGACTAGTTGCTCTCGGTTCGGTATTTGTGGCAGCCTGCTGCTTGCTCGGTGCGTTTGCCGTTAGCTCGACCTTCTGGCTTAAAGAAAAGGCTGCTCGAACCATTGCCGAATCATCGCGGGCCGAAGCCGTCCGCCAAAGCCAGAATGCCGAGGAGCAAAAGATCGCCGCGCAGCAAGAGCGCGACCAAAAAGAAGAACAGCGCCAAATCGCCGAAAAAAAGACCAAAGAGGTTCAGCAATTAAACCAAACACTCGAAACGCGCCGCCAGGAACTGGCAAATGCCAATCAAACGATTACCAAGACGAACACGAGTCTCGAGAAAACAAACGAACAATTAGCAAATCAGATCACTCAAACGCAATTGGCAAAAGCCGAGACGGAGCAAGCCTCGTATCGCTCTGAGATCGGCCTGGCGGCAGAAGAAGTTCGCAACAATGCATT
The DNA here is from genome assembly GCA_963733825.1 of Pirellulales bacterium. Lineage (GTDB taxonomy): Bacteria > Planctomycetota > Planctomycetia > Pirellulales > Lacipirellulaceae > JABDGM01. The sequence goes on along the minus strand of CAVTEK010000017.1, from coordinate 312,860 downwards.
TGCTGGTGCATTCCGCATTCTCGACAAGCAGGCCAAAAACGAAATACAAGCCCCACTTCGTAACTGGGAGTGGGGTTATCTCACGTACGTCTCCAAGGAACCGTCGATCACTCGCTTCGAAGTCGGCGGAGCTGCCCGAGTCGAGGCCGTTGCTCTTTCGTCCGATCAGAAATGGCTGGCCGCCGCGACCGACGACGGCCAGATTCTCGTGTGGTGGAGACCAAACCCGAGCCAACCCGCGCTCAAACTTCCGTCTCTGGGTGATAAGCAGTCCGAACGGATCACGTCACTGTCGATATCCAACGACAACCAACTCTTGGTGGCTGCGTCCGGCAACGAAGTGCGTTTTTGGCGTCTTCCGAATGACGATCCGGGACGCGGGCTCGCCGCGACCGGAAAAACACTGAAGTATTCCAGTCAAATCCTGAGCGTCGCCTTATCATCAAACGCGGATACGGTTTTAACCGGCTCCCGCGATTCAAAGGCCCAACTCTGGTCTCGCGAGAATCCGAATAAGCCGCTCCAAGTCTTCGTCGGGCATCTGTCTGGCCCTGTTTGGCACGCATGCTTCTCGCCGGATGGCCAGCTTGTAGTCACCGCCGGAGACGATGAAAGCGTCCGCGTGTGGGATGCCAACAGCGGCAAAGAACTTCGCAAGTTCGAGGGGCATAGTGGTCCAGTGTACGCCGTCGCGTTCTCGCCCGATGGAAAATACATCGTTTCAGGCGGACGCGATCGCCGGCTGCTCCTATGGGATTTGCAATCGCCGGCTTCCTCCAAATCCCGATCCAAAGCAATCCTCCAAAATCTCATGACTGCCCAACCGCCGGATCGCTCGGACAACGTTCACCAACTCGGCGAACACAATGCGGAGATTCATTGCATCCAATTCGCGCACGATAACAAGACGCTGTTTAGCGGTAGTGACGACAACAGCCTGCGCGTGTGGGATATCAGCCGCGGCTTAACCGATGCACGGCTTGTGAAATCGCTCCGCGGACACGGCGGCTGGGTCCGATCGTGCGCTGTTGCCCAAGATGGTAATTGCGTCTTTTCCGGTTCCTACGACGGGCAGGCGTTTCTCTGGGATTGGAAACGATACGCATTCCCGCGCGTCCTTCGCCCCGAATCGCGAACGGCCGTTCGCTTCACTTCAGTCGCAGCATCGCACGATGCCCGCTGGATCGCCACGGCGGCAGAAGACGGAATCGTCACGGTTTGGGATATGAGCGATCCGCTCAATCCGGCGTCACAGTCTTTGAGCGAAGGGCACGACTGGCAAGCCACGACTGGAGTTTATTTCCACGATGGTCGCCGGTTGCTGACCGTTGGCGGCGATAACTCGGCGCTCATTTGGGATACACTTTCAGGAAGTCAATTATTGCGAATGGGTGGCCGGGATGTCGTTGATGGCACCGGCTGGCGCGGAGTCGGCGCCGCTTCCCACGATGGTCGTCTGATTGCCACCGGAAGCAACGACGCTTCGGTTTTGGCCAAGCTATGGGACGCGCAAACCGGCCGGCTCGTTGCCAGGCTTTCGATCAGCAAGGGTGCTCAGCAGGAAAACGCGGCGGCGCGGAACCAAGGCGAGCCCGCCGAAGCCGCGGCGGTTGCCTTCGCGCCAGACGATCAATCCCTTTTTGTGGGCGATCAATCGGGGCACGGGTACGTATTTCGAACGACGGACGGCTCGCTCATCGAATCGTTCGTTGCTCATAATCAGAAGATCAATGCCGCAAGCTTCTTGCCGAATGGAAAGCTTCTTACCGCCAGCGCAGACGGATACGTCGCCAAATGGAGCTTGGCGGCTGGTCAAGGCTCGCCGCGGCCCGAGCTTAAGTTCCACCATGGCGACCGCGTTGTGGCGATGGACACGTCGCTCGATGGCAAATTAATGGTTACGGCATCGAGCTCGATCGACAAAGACGCCGTGCTGCGACTCTGGGACACGCAAATCGAAACGCCGCTTCGAACGCTGCCTTTGGCTGAACTCGTCGGCCACGAAAAGGGCTCAATCGCTGCCATCCAAGGAAAGAACGAGCTTGAACTCCCCGCCGTGCGATCCGTCGAGCTGAATCCCGATCAGACGCAGGCTCTTGTAACGCTGTTCGATCCGGAAACGTCCACGTATCGAGTTGGCTCCTGGAATTGGTCGAACAAACAGGCGCCCGTGCAATGGCTCTCGGCTGGGCTGCACGACACATCAACGGCACTGTACTCGCCGGGCCGGGATGGTTCGATTCTCACCGTCGGTGGTCGAGGAGCGCGCGTACGTTTGGCAAATCAAGTCCTAATGAGCTACCGGCCGCAGACGCTCGTAAATTCGATCGGCTTCTCGCCGAACGGTCGAATGCTGGCTTCAGCGGGTGGCGACGGATCAATCAAGCTGTGGCGTTTCGACGATACCGCGAAGCGTTGGATGCCGGACCGCAAATTGCTCGGCCATCGCGGCAAGATCAACAGCATCACGTTTCATCCCAATCGCGATGACATTCTATTGAGCGCCGGGGATGATGGAACGGTCCGATTGTGGCGGCAAGCTGCCGCCGACTGGCAGGCGACGACGATTCAAAGCGGATTGCATGGCGAAGCAGTGCAGCAGGCCATTTTCTCGCCTCCTGATGAAAAGGGCGAAGTTGAATTGCTTGCGGCCGTTGACAGTCGCGCAAATCGGTGGAACATCGACGGCAAATTGATTCCCACCAACTTGGCCATCGACCGACCCGTTCGTTGCCTGACGGTTTCGCCCGATCGCCGCTGGGTTGTCGTTGGAGTGGGAAATGAAGCCTGGGTGTGGAATCGCGCGGCATTGCAAGGAGCGCCCGTCCAAAAGCTTTCGGGCCATTCCGCCGAGATAACGGCGGTCGCCTTTTCGCCCGACGGCGAGCGCCTGTTCACTGCGAGTCGCGATTTCCATGTGAAGCTCTGGGACGCAAATGCATGGAATTCCAACGGTTCGAGTCCGTCAAGCGTGCGGGAACTGCTTACGTTGGACGAACACACCGACAGCGTCGTGTCCCTCGCTTACTTCCCGAACGCGAAGTATCCGGCTCTATTGAGCGCGGGAGCGGACGGTCGAGCAATCCTCTGGCCGAGCCTGAATTGGCGCGTGCCCCAGCATTCAGCTCGGTAGCATGATCGACGCAACTACCGCAGTGGATGTTCGCGACGCGCGTATCGAAAAGTCCGTTGCCAAAGTGCTTGCCGGAACGGAATGGATTTGCGCGCTTTCAGCGTTTGGCTGAATGGGTCAGAGCAAAAGCTGCTGTGCTCGCGATCCTAGGCGACGGCGCCGCGGCGTCCTACATGCCCGATGTCGTTCAAGATGCGGCCGACTCAATGGGCAAATTCCGGCCAGCGTTCGACAACCGCAGAGACGACCTCGAGGCCAGGCTTCACGATTTCCAGAACGGTAACAATTCCAGCGGCCGGATTCGACTTTCCTCCGTCGAGCGCCGGACGCGGTTTTTCTGCCGCCGATTGAGCAACTTCAGAACCGGCCAATATTTCCACTGGCCACAGCACCCTCGCTTGAATCAGCGCGATATGATCTTTATCACCAGAGCGTTTCCTTCTATTCAAACTCAATACGGACGTAATAGAATGACTAGTTCTACAGCAAGACTTCGCTGCTGCACGCACCACAAATTGCGAGCTAGCAACCCTTGACAACCGCAATGCGTTGTGGTGCCGGCATGAAAACCTTGCTGTAGAACTAGAAGCAGTTTAAAAACCGGTGTCATTCTGAGCGCAGCGAAGAATCTAGCCCGAAGTAGCACAGATCCCTCGGTCGCCGAGCCTCCGTCGGGATGACAATGTGGTTTTGAAACTGCTTCTAAACTATTGCGATGTTTATCCGTAGTGTTTTTTGTATCTCAAGGCGCACAAGTTTAGCCCACTTAATTCTCCCACTTACCCGCGCGTCAATCGGTCACGGCGGGCCAAGTCAGCAACATCTTACTATTATTGGAGGTATCAGATGGGGACAGCACGCAGCCTCGACGAGGCGAAGGCCGCTGCGATGAAGATTCTTGGAGACAAGGCCAAAATACCGGAGCCCAAGGTGAAGTTCTCCAAGCTCAACACCGAATTTGCCAAGGCGACCAAGGAGTATGACGCTTCCGTTGATGTCTTACAGAGCAAAATCCTTGCACTGCAAGATATTAATTCGTCCGCGAAAAACGCAATCAAGCAGTACGCGGACCTGATTTCCAAGTCCAACTTCGGGCTCGATTCGAAGGACGACGACGATAAGAAGAAGATCAAGGATGCCCAGAAAGTGCTGGACGACTTTCTTGAAGGCGCTATCACAGCTCGTGACACTGACATCAAGAACCTCGACGAGTTGGACAAGCATTCGATGGCCATCTCGCAATATGAGCCAGAAAAGTGCCCATCGTAGAAAAAGGGATTGGGCCACTACGTTTCAATCTGTTCTCAATTGCATTGAAGTGAGCCGACCGTAAGGTGCTATTGTCAATTGTTGTGGGCGTTGTTTCTCAATTCGGACATGCAAAGTCCAAGCCCGAATGAGTGAAGTGATTAGAAGCAGTTTCAAAACCGGTGTCATTCTGAGCGCAGCGAAGAATCTAGCCCGAAGTAGCTGTCCTGGTTCAGCGTGAAATGGAATTTTGACCTTCTGGCGTTAGCGACTTAGTAAGGCATCCTGCGGTGGTGTCTGTGGCGTCATGCCAATCAGGTTTATCGCTTTGGTGACCAAGATCGAAAGGGAAGGAGGACGGCACGTGGAGTGCACCGTCCATCCTTCGATCTCGGTCCCCTGGGTCTGCGCTCGGGTCGCACCTCTGCGTTGCCCTATCCTCCGCCCAGGTCGTTTGGTGTTGTAATCCATCATCACAGGCAGATGCAAGCCACCGGGCTTGGCGTCTTCGTTCACGGGCGGCTTCGAGCTTGCGATCTCGCTCGGCGAAGATCTCCTCTTCGCGGCCAGCGAGCTTGTCGGCCGGCGTCACGTAGCCGATCGCGCTGTGCAAGCGGACGTGATTGTAATGCGCGACGAACTCGGCGACCAGTTGCCGCGCTTCGTCGAGCGACAGCGGCACGTTCGGCCGCAGGCAATCGCGCTTTGAGCGTACCGTGCCAACGTTCGATTTTGCCGTTCGATCTGCGGATAGTAGGGACTCGTGCGGACGTGGGTCATGCCGCACAGGCGGATGAACTCGTGGAAGTCGCGGGCGATGAACTGCGGGCCATTGTCGGTGATCACGCGCGGATGAGCAGCAGGGAATTTTTCTCGAGCCCGCTGCAGCACGACTTCCACGTCGGCCTCGCGCATCGATTCGCGGAGTTCCCAGTGGACGATATATCGACTCGCAGCCATCCAAGACGCTCGTGAGGTAATAGAATGTGCCGCAGACATTGACGTAGCTGATGTCCACGTGCCAATGCTCGTGGGGCGTTAAAGGCTGCTGAAAACCACTGCCTTTCGCCGATTCCGCTGCGATTCCAGCGGGCGAAGCAGCCCGCCCGCTGGAGGACTCGATACACGGTTGCCGCGCTGGCGGCCACCACATCCGCGTCCATCATCATGTAAGTCAGTCGGCGGTAACCGTCGAGTGGGTGCTCGGCGTAGAAGGTGAGGATTGCCTCCCGTTCCCACGCTTCCAGCCAATGGTCGCGGGGCACGAGCCGGTTGTGCTCGTTGACCTTCCCATAGCGGGCTCGCCAATCGTAGAACTTGCTCATGCCGACACCGATCCACTTCACCAATCGCGTCGCCGGCAGCTCCGTCCGCCCGCTCCACTTGCCCACGTAATCGACCACTTCATCCCGCACGTCATGGGTGACCCAGCGGCCGTTTAGAGCGCCCCATCGAGTTTTTTTAAGAGGACATTTTCCTCCATCAGCTCGGCGATGACTTCGTTCTTGGTCACGAGCTTGGCCCGCAGCGCTTCGAGCTTACGTTCCGCCGGCGACGGGCCGGGGCGCTTCGTCTTCCGCTCGAAGGCCGTCGCGCCATTCTCAAAGAGCTGCTTCTGCCAGAGGTAGAACTGGGTCGGCTGGATGTGGTGCCGGTCACACAGGTCGGAGATCGGCACGCCATCGACCAAGTGCTCTTTGACGATGGCCACTTTTTGCTGGGGGGAGAAATGCCTACGCTCCCGTGAATTCGATCCGTTCTGAGCTATGTCCATGAAATCCTCCTTCGCTTGGCGTTATGCTAACGCACGCGAAGGAAAATTCCAGTTCCGTCTGAGGCAGGACAGTGAGCAGGTCTACAAAGCGGGAGCAAGGTCGCCGCTTTGGGATAACTTTTTTTAGCTTTGCCATCCTCTAAGTACCAATAGCGATAGCGCCTGGATTGAAGTTCGCGACTACTGTGATCGGAACGTCCAGGTATGAGCTGCATGTTTGCACGAGGCGGAATGTGTTGTCCGTTCAATCGCTGTGGTTGACTTGAAACCAAATGCACAGCACGATGCTGTATGTTGTGGTGGACCGCGCCACACTTTCATTTTTTGGACTGGGTGCGTTCGTCCACGTGCCAGGAATTCCGCCAATGGTGTCGCGAACCTCAAATCAACGCTGTTTTTGCGAGCGACGCGGGTTCACACTTGTCGAATTACTGGTCACGATGGCTATCCTGTTACTACTGTTGGCGCTCTTGCTGCCGGCTATTCAATCGGTTCGCGAAGCTGGCCGACGTGCGCACTGCCAAAACAGTCTAAAACAGATCGCCACGGCATTGTTTATCTACCATGATTCTCACGGGACCTTTCCTCAAGGGGGTTGGGGGCATGAATGGGTCGGTGTCCCGGAAAGGGGTTCGGGGCAGCGACAGCCAGGAGGGTGGATATACCGGTTGTTGCCACATATTGAGGAATCTGCCCTTCATGATTTGGGATTGGGTGCGGACGGCAACGACGTTTCGACTTGTATTCCAAGCGATTAGGGACGCCAATTAGCTGGTTCGTTTGCCCAAGTCGACGAGCATGTGCAACTTGGCAAATTGCGGATCAATATCCGTACGTTCGGTTGCCAAAACCGTATGGTGCCGTACTGACCGTCGCGCGGGCGGATTACGCAATCAATGCAGGCGCCTCATATATCTTTAGTTTTCGGGGACCAGCTGACCTAGTACAGGGCGACGACCCGCAGTTTTGGAAGAACTGCGCCCTACCCCAAGAACTTTACGGGAATTTCCCATCTGCGGATAGCGGCGTCAATAAAGTCGATCATCGATGGAACTGGTAAAACGTACTTGGTTGGCGAGAAGTATCTTGAACCCGAGAATTACACGACGGGAATATCGCTCGGCGACAACGAAAGTCTATATTCCGGCTACTGTACCGATCTGAGCAGATTTAGCGGGGCGCTTGAAAACGTGAAACTCTCGCTTTCGCCGTTTGTGCCGCCAATGAACGACAATGATTCGGCCGACAATAGCAGTGTCCCAGGCTCGGTCCGGTTTGGCAGCGCACATGCATCCGGTTTCAACATGGCGAATTGCGATGGGTCCGTGCATTTAATCGGTTACGATATTGACCCGGAGGTGCACCTTCGCGCTGGCCATCGCGATGATCAGGGCTTGCCGTTGGCTTCAATTAATTGACCGGGACATTGTGATGGAGAACAAACTATCCTAAACTATTGATTTGTATCATGCGGGGGGGAAATTTAGTTGTAATTTGTTCACGTCGTCGTCCATAATTTCCAATCGTGGCGGGCAAATTGATGTCGATGACGTCGATCAGGGACCTCGGCTGGATCGATATTTGAGGGGGAGCACCGCTTCGAAATTCGACAATCTCATCAATCTCTTAAGCACTTCGTGATATGGAGGGAAACCATGTCTCGCATTGCGTATGCGTGCTTGCTGCTGGCCGCAGCAACTCCTAATGCTAACGCGATTTCAATTCGCAATAGTGATGGAGCATCCTCGGTACCATTTGAGCTTTCTTACCAACGCACCCAATTCCCGCTCGACCTCGCGCTGCAAGTTGACAATCCGTCGACTACGGCGGCATCGATCATCGCGTGGCAGCTTGACATGGAATTGTGGCCTAGCGATGGCGCGGAGGGAACGCTTCTTTTTTCCAATGTAAATGCGCCGCCTGACCCATTGTTCGTCCAAGATACGGCGCCGCAGTGTATTCCCCAGGTGCCGCCCGCAAGTGCAGCGATACTTGCATCCGATAGCGACACGACCACACCTTTCGATGGTGAACAGGTTTTCGCAAATGCACCTCGGAACATCGTCCAGTTGACTCTCGTAGCTCCGGCCGGTGCAAAGGTGCCTTCCAACTCGTGATGCGAAACTTTGACCCGGATACGGAGGACGGCTCATTCTGGGTTGATTCGGACTTTTCGTCACAAGCATTCGACAACTTTGCACCCACCAATTCTCCAGAATTTACCTTGCTTGGAACAATTATTGTTTCAACCCAGCCGGGGGATTATGACGGGGATGGCAGTGTAACTGTCGCTGATTATGGCGTATGGAGGTCTCAATTCGGCCTTCAAGTCAGCTCCGCAGGTCAGGGAGCGGATGGCAACCAAAACGGAACCGTGGATGCAGCCGACTATGTTTTGTGGCGCTTAAATCTAACTAGTGCGCCTGGTGCATCTGTGGTCCCCGAAAGGGCTGCACTCCCAGAGCCAGAAAGTCTTTCGTATGCGATCGTTCTGACAGTCGGTGTACTGGTAATTGTTGACGGTCGAACAAACTTAAAGCGCAGCTCCATAGAAAACGACTCGGTGCATTTTATAGCAAGTGCCGCCAGGTTTCCTGCGATATCGATTGGGACACAAGTCCCGCTAGAGAAACTATGCTAATTGCTGAATTTGAAAGTTTAATGTCCGAAGTGATGTCAGGCTCTGAAGAAGCCATTTGGCGATTGGCTGAGGTTTATACTCCGTACATAATCCGAACGGTTCAGCTGTCACAGTCTTCGCGACTTCGCACAAATTTGACCCGCAAGACCTGGCTCAAACGCTTTGGGCATCGATTTTGCTAAAGCGTGCGGACCTGACTCGGTTAAAGTCGCCGGAAGAACTCATCGCGTATCTGACGCGCGCGGCAAAAAACAAAGTAATCGACAAGGCTCGGTACTTTGGGAATGCCAGTCGCAATGTTTACCGTGAAGAACGACTCGATGCCAATTTCTCAAATGGTGGTCTTCCAATACAGCCAACGTACCCAACCGCTCTTTACTCGCCCGATCCGACGCCTAGTACCCTTGCGTGCGCAGCGCGAGCGGTGGGACCGGATTAAAGCAAGTTCCTCCGAACGCGACCAGAAGATTCTTCTATTGCGATCGATGGGCTGTAGTTTTGTCGAGATCAGCGGCCAACTGCAAATTGACGAATGCACCGTGCGCCGGGCCATGAAACGGCTTATCAACCAGCTCGGGAATTCGCCATGAATACGAGCACCCTCCGATCCACAATGGATCCGACAATTACTGAGCCGCCAGGCCATGCTGCTCGGGCAACGCTTCGGCAAGTCGTTCATAGTGGTGGCGCGAGAATCCACAGGCCGATCTGATTGCAACTTTGCATCGGCATCCAATCCTGCTTAGCGACCGATCTCTATTGATGACCCTCGCGATCGAAGAGTACCGCGCAAATCAACCTGCTTTCGTCACATCGGACTTAGAACAGTACTGCAATCGATTCCACCAATTCGGAAGCTCGATTCAACGGTCGATTTTCCGACAGCTCGAAGTGCAGAACTATATTGACAACCACCCAGAGTTACTGGAGGAGGCTCGGTGTTCCAAAGTGGCCGGCTCCAGGAGAAGTGTTTGGGAAATTTTATGTTCTCGATGAGATTGGCATAGGATCACTTGCGACGTGTACCTATGCCGCGATCTAGAACTTGGCGACCGCGAGGTTGTTGTGAAGGCCACGCCTCTATCGAGTTCCGAAGCCTCGATTCTTGGCCGATTGAGTCACCCAAACATTACCCCAGTTTATTCGACTGGTTTTATTGAAGTCTTACAATTTGTACTACCTTTGTATGCCGTTTTGCGGTCGCAGCACGCTGACGGACTTGCTCGACATTGCATTTCAGGATGGTCTCCCCCTTTGCGACGAGTCCATCGCCGTGGCGGCGACGCGCTGGCTTGCCGATGAACAACGCCGAAGTCCTGCCAAGCGTTGGCCGCTCGCTGCTTGGGGCCGTTGCTCTTATGTCGACGGCGTACTGTCCCTTGCGATCCAAATCGCCGATGCCCTTGAGTTCGCGCATCAGAATCACATCCTACATGGCGATCTGAAGCCATCGAACGTGCTGCTCACACCCTCCACGCGCCCAATGCTACTCGATTTCAATCTTTCACAGGATTGCCGCTCCGCGCGTGGCGTATGCGGTGGCACGTTGCCGTATATGCCACCCGAATATCTTGAAATAGTCGCCGGACGTTTGCAAGAAATGGAAAACTCCGGATTTGATCCGAGTCCTGATATTTATTCCTTCGGAGCATTGCTATATGAGCTGCTGACTGGCGCCAACCGGGTGGTGTTGCCTAAAAGCATTAATGACCCCGTCACCGCGGCGGAGGTGTTGCTCGATCGGCTAAAAGACCCGATCACACCGATTCGCAGCAGAAATGGATTCGTTAGTCAAAGACTTGACTCGTTGATATCGCGGTGTCTTGCTCCTGAACCGGGTGAACGGCCACCATCAATGGCAGAGGTGAAGCGCCATCTCAAGGCAGAGTCCCGGTCGTTTTCCGCCCTCACCCGGCTAGCGCGAGTCCGTCCGGCTTTATTTGCGACGGTTGCGGTGTTACCCCTGATGCTTTGTGGTGGCACCGCCGTGCATTTTGTTGTCAAAGCCCCTGCGTATCAAACGTATTACCAGCATGGACTGAAAATGACGGCTACAGGCCATTTCACTGAAGCTATTGATGACTTTGACCATGCCATCGGCGCTAATCCTTCTTTTGTGGCGGCGAGATTTCAACTGGCGCGCGCACGAGTGTCGGCGGGCGAATTTGATGCGGCGATCGAGAATTTTCGCCAGCTTGTCAAGCGTGACAACGACGTACGCTGCATGGCCTACATCGGCTATTGTTTTAATCTGAAAGACGTTCCGGTAGCCGCGATACCGTGGTACAACGCGCGATAGCCAATGGGGGAGCCTCAGCTGCCGTCTATAACAACTTAGGCGCCTCCTACACCAACGCGCCCGTGCGCTTACCTGGTACCGACCAACTGGATATGGCCGCCCGATGTCTTCGAAAAGCAAATCAAATTGGATAAGGCCCGTCAATTACTGTTCGGATAAACGTAGTCCGGCACGCGTTTGCTAAAGCACGGATCGACCCGAAATACAATCCATCGGCTGTTTGGCACAATGCGAGGCGCAATTCTCGAGGCAGAACCAACTGACCCACTTGTCCAGCTACTTGTTGCCGGATGGTTTGGCTATGTTTTAAAACGCCGCCGGCGAACGATCGGAATTTCACTCAACCGGACGGAACGGCGGCAAGCGAAGAGCAGTTGGCAAGGCTCTCATTTGAGCAGGTATATCGCGCTGTCGGGCCTCATCCTCAAGGAAACTCTGGCGATCACGGCCTTCCTTTCGAAAATGCTCCGAAGCAAGAACGACTCTCATTGGTTCGCAAATACTTCATCGAACCTATCGCAGATTGACGGGACACTGCCCTAGTCGGGGCCATTCTACGTTTTTGCGATATTCCAAGATCAGTGTGCCCGGTCCCGGCGCCTGAATTCGATCTAGACAGGGAAGGATTGGGATCCACGAAATCGATTGCCTTCCGTTGCGAGCTTTGACGTAAGTGTTGCGCAATTGTTCGCGGTGCGTCATCTATCACTGCTTGAATGGGAGAACAATCGATGTTTCATCCTCGCGAGGATATCGAAACCGTTTGAATAGTCGCCTTCGTCACGGCACCGGTTTCGAGGCATTGGAACGGCGCGATATGCTCAGTGGCACGCCCCCAACCGTGACGAATGTCGAGGTAGCGAGCACTGCGTGGTCCACAGCTTTCGTCGGGTATTTGCAAACGGCCGGCCTGGGGACTAATGGTTACTCGATACCCAGGGGCTCAACTTCCCAATCGGCGACGCTGACGTGGGACAATATTAACCAAATCATGTTGACCTTCAGCAAGGATGTGCGCGTCGATGCAGCCGACCTCTCAATCAGTGGGATCAATACAACGGCATATGGAATAAGTAACTTTCGTTATGACCCGCAAACACACGTTGCAACTTGGACGCTCAATGCCGCGATAGATAAGGATCGGCTCCGCCTTGATCTTGACGCCAATGGATCCGACCCGGTTCGCGACTTGGATCAGAATATTCTGGACGGCGAATGGACCAATAACGTTAGCACGGCGTCGGGCAATGGAACCGCTGGCGGCGATTTTGAATTCAACTTTAACGTGTTGCCCTCCGACGTCAACAACACGAGCAATATTACGGCAATTGATTATACTTATGTCAGACAATTGGATGGCAAGTCGACCAGCAGTTCGGGTTATGTCGCAAGCGCGACATCGACGGAAGCGGTCTCATTGATTCGACCGACTGGCAGGAAGCATGGGACCGCGGCGGTCAGGTCTTGCCAAGTGGCTCCCCGGCGGGAACGAATAATGATGCCCCTACCACAAGCGGCTTTGCCGTGGTGGAAATCAGCGACGATGCCGTCGATGTTGCAATATGCCTTCCGAGTCACTTTGACGACGTGGAGGACGGCGGCAGCGGATCGACCTATTCAATCGTGTCTAACAGCAGTTCGTCACTTTTTGATACGGCCGCAATTAATCCGTCGACCAAAGACTTAGTCCTCAATGCAGCGAATGGTTCATCCGGTCGCGAACGGTCAAATTCGAGGCACCGACGCTGGCGGACTTTTCGTTGACACGACTATTACCGTTGACGTTGTGCGAGATAACGCTGCGCCGGAAATCATTAATTTCATCCCCTCGTATGTTGGGGGCGGAACCTGGATTCTATCGGGCGACGTCGTCGACGCCGACGATGATGTATCGAATTTCATCGTTGAGTTCTCGGGTGTGTATACGACACGCTCGGCGGTCGACGAAAACGGCCACTTCGAGTTCGCGATCATACTCGACGAAGTGGACTGGGGATGGGAATATGCAATTACCTATGATTCACATGGAGCTCAGTCCAATGAGCCGTTCACTGATATCGGGATCACTTGATTTTCGTTTTCACGAATGCCGGCGAATACCGATTCCGCATGCTTTTCCGCGTCGGAAATATACGATTTGGGCAGCGAGCGTTCGATCCGAACAAGCTGTTCATCCAACGTATCTAAGAGTTCGTCCGCCAAAAGTAAAACCGCAATTTTTGGAGTGTTCTTTGGTGCGGCCTCCAGCATCGAGCGATAGCGGCGCTCATATTTTCCGAGTAGGCATTCATAGCGCCGAATCAGATCGCTTTTGTCTCTTTGAGTCATATTTGGACCGCCGTAGTTCGGCGCCATACCGCAAGAACGCAGAATATCATGCAACGTGCAGCTGAGGCATGCAATATTACATGATTGAACTGTGCGTTCTCGTTGGATCCGAATAAAACATATTTCAACAAAATTGCGCCTTTCTTCTGCCCGGATGGGGTTTTGAAATGCGATCTAATCGAGGGAATGTGAATGCTTAACGGCAATTTCAACGCTTCGATCGACGCTCCAAAGCGCCATATTATCCCAATATATCCAGGTTCATTTTTATTCGGTCTCGGCAACGGCAAGATGAACTTGTCTCACATTCCGCCCCCGTTGTGGGAATGATGAAACTTTCGCGGACAATCGGATACGCGATTCACGCAACGCTGGACTTAGCCCGGCGACAGTCGGAGTTCCCAATACCATGTAGTGTCATAGCTCGCAGCGGAGAGTTGCCACCACGTTTCCTGGTGCAAATACTTCGGCAACTAGTAAAGAAGGGCATATTGAAATCGACGCCGGGGATATCGGGAGGATACTGCTTAAACCGAGTTCCGGAGCAAATTACGCTTCTAGAAATCGTCGAAGCGTTTGAGGATACTCTTACGCCGGTCGTACCAGGACTGATCGGTTTCTCTCCTAATGTACGCGGCCGACTAATGCTGACGCTGGAACAGTCAGCCAGAGCAGCGCCACAGAGATGAATAAGTTGACACTCGCGGACCTCAAGGAGCAGACTAATGACTGCGAGCGACGAAGATTCGACGCGTTGTCGCGGGTGCAACAGCCTCTTTTCGAACACAATCATTTGCCAGACTCTCTGACGCGGGTTGAAGAAGGCGACTAGCGGAATTACTTTTCCGCAAGGACTTGCCGTAAGCGGATTTCCAGGAATAGAGCCGACCTCCAAGTTACGGCTGGGTATGTCAAGTGGGGTCGTCCTGGTTCAGCGTGAATTGGAATTCTGTCTTTGTGGTGTTAGCGAATCGAAAGGGGCCGCCGGCGGAAGTCCTAAACTCCTTGCGTGAAACAGAATGTGCGCTTGTCAGTTCGCTCACAACAGCGCACAGATTACAGGGATTTTAATCGATTGCAAGGGGTTCTGTACCTAATTCCGCCAGCACTACAAGATTGCTGTGCGTTCCGCGCGATCAAGTTGAATTGCGACAGTCGATCTAGCGGCCGCCCGACGGACGAGGTCGAATACCAACCGTGGGTCGAATTCGATCGCGGACTTCTTGATACACCGGTATCGCAACCCCTTCAGCAACCTTTACCCTCACCATCTTATCGCAGCGTAGCGACTAGTTCCACGTTGCTAAGCGGCGCTTTGTAATGGCGATGGGGCGAATGCTTTGCTTTTGGACGTGCGGAGTCACGATTCGGAAAATCGTCATACACGGAATCGCGGATTTTTGCAGCTTATTGAGCTTGCTCGCGGATCGGAGTGATAAGTGAACAGAGAAGAGGGAAGGAAGTGAGAGAGGGAAGGGGGTGTGGGGGAAGGGGGAGAGCGAAAACTTGGGCCGATGGTTTCGCTCTCCCCCTTCCTCCACATGCTTGCAGCGCAATCGCTGATCGACTGGAAATTTTTTTGCAACCGTTGAACTCTTTCGGCTCGCACACGTACAATTCGGGTACTAGGTGCATTTGTACACTTAGATCGCACGTCGCGATTCGACGGAATACAAACCGAGCTAAGATATCCCGCGGCAACCGCAAGCAACCACAACCGTCTACACCTACTACCTACCCCCGCCGCAGAGACGATAACCAAGGGGCTATAGCATTAAGGGTCCCGAATAAGATTGGACTCTTTCCCCCTGCGGCAGTTGCTTGGAATCCGGTAACCGCGGCTTGTTCTGCGTGAGTGCGTTCTCTCGCATTCGCATTGGTAGGTATCCATGATCCCGAGTGATTTGCGCTTATTTCGTGCGCCCTCGGCGGCCGCGGCTTCGCCCGAGCGTCCCCAAGCGAGCGGCGAAGCCGCGGCCGCCTCGCATCCTCCATCCGCCCCCACGGGTAATACGGGCATACAGACCAGTATTTATCCTCCAATGGGGTTGGTGGGGGTAGATAGCCTGATTGTCACAGTTGAAGGCGAGAAAAAAGAAAACTTCTGTGATTGGTCATCTCGGATTGCGGCGGCTATCGCGTTGCGGCGGAGCGGGGACCGCCTGGCATGCATGCAGATGATGGGGGCAACGTTGTTCCCTAGGGCGCGTGGATTTAGGTGCGGCGTTACATCGTTGGACCACGTGCTCGATGGTGACGGTCTAGTGTTTGCTTTGGGCGGAGTGGCAATCGGCCTTTTGTGAGCACGGGAAAGGGGTGTTGAAGCAAGACGCATCTTTGGTTGCCGGTGGCCGAATTGCTGCGAAGGTTGAAATTGGTTCAACAAGGCTGTTGCGTAGTGGCGTTGTACACGCGTGGCAAGATGCCGTGGCCGTGTTGGAGGAACTGGGGATCGCAGTTGTCGATAGTTGCGTGTCGCGGATCGACGTGTGCGCGGATTTGGTGGGCGTGCCTGTTGTTGAGTTTGCGCGTGCACTGGCGGAGCGCCGCTATGTAACACGTTTTAAGAAGGGGTACACATTGATACCGTCGGACCCCACGGAAACGGAGACTTGTTATGTGGGGCGACGTGGCTACTTGACTCTGCGAATCTACGACAAGCTTGCTCAATTACGACAGTTGCCAGAAGTCGAAGGTGATGTGAAATGGGAACTTCTGATTGGGAATGTTCTTGGCAGTGCGCCCATCGAGTCGCTGACTCGCGTGGAATGGGAAATGTGTCGAGGATTCCTCTCCCAGTTCGTTGACTGTCGGTCGGTCGAGGGGGTCTTGGCTTCTTTGCCATTGTTATTGGATCGCCTGAACTCGGAAACGTTTCGACTGACAGTTGAACAGAACCGGGGGGACGATAATCAATCGCGTTTGACGGTCTCGCCACTGTGGGAACGTGTGCAAAAAGAGTTTGCGGAATATGGGGGGCCGTCTGTTGGGCAGCTAGATCGGCCAATGGAGCGACCAGTCCAAATCTCTCGAGTAATGAAGCAGCTGCTGCATCGGGCAAGCACGGTGGCGGCGGTTCAGGCTGTGGCGATCGAGACGCCGCATGATTTGTTGCAGGTGTTGGTTCCTCTGCTGCGGATGGAGTTGAATGAGGAACACGTATTGGCGGTTCAGCGTAAACGCCAGGCGATGGCAAAAAGTGGTTTGGCACACACGCTGGGGTTGGATGAGTTCATTCAGCCGGCGGATGTGCCGTTTTGAAAGGGAATGGAGCTATGGCAAATCGAAAATCAAGGGTGCAACGGATTGCCGTGTGGCAAGATCGCCGTGGGGCGGACTATTGGTGTTACGATCGCCGAGCTGATGTGTACACGTTTGGGCGATTGTCGTTTGGAAGGGTGATTTCACCTGTCGAGGCTCGATGCTTGTGCCGTCGTCTGGAAGGCGAGCGATACGGGCGAATTGATTCTGTGGTGTTCGAGGTTCTCAAAGTGCGCGTCGGTGTCCATGCAAAACTTGGAAGGTTAACACCGAGGGCGGGTGAGTGAGGTCGTGCAACGGTTGCGAGTTTAGCGCGTGCGGATGTAAGGGACAAGCAATTTTGAGCGTAAAACAAGTTGCTGAGCAATTGGCAGTGAGTCCGGCTTGCGTGTATCAACTCATCGCGTCCGGTAAGCTACCGTCGCACCGATTCGGGATTGGCCGAGGCGCACATCGAATTGCGGAGTTCGACCTGGCCACATTCATTGAGGACTCGCGAAACGAAAATCGGCCGGTTCTCTCGACTGTTTCGCTCGAACCGACAGCCGCTTAGCGCGTTTAAGCATTTGCGGTTGAACCATTCGCCCGATTCAGTTGAGCAATCAAATGGTCGGGACACTGTGCAAGGTGCTGATAAACACGAGCCAGCATCGATGGGTCGGAATGGCCGAGCAAAGTTGCCACGGTCATCGGGTCGACGCCCGCCGTCAGCATCCTAGTCGCAAACGAATGGCGGAACACATACATGCACAGTCGACGACCGATCAACGGTTTGAGTCGTGTGAACTGGCAGCCGATTGCCCAGGGGTGCCACGGCCGGCCGACACGATTGCGAAACAGCGGGCCGGTCTTTACGCGAGATAGCGCCTCGCGCGTAATTCGCTGGGCCTCGTTGTTTAGATAAATGATGCGGTGTCGCGTTTTAACTTTCGATTCATTCGGCGGAAAAACCCAACGAGCCTTAGCTAAATCAACATGACGTACTTCAAGGCGAATCAGTTCTTGCGGTCGTGCTCCTGTCTCCCAGGCAGCGATTATCAAATCTTTGAATCGCTTGCTTTGGATCTTCTCAAGGATCGCCTTGTACTCGTCTGGGGTAAGGAATTCTCGCGCCGCCTTGGCGATGGCTTCTCCATGTACTCCACCGGGTTCGAATCAATCAATCCGAGGCGACGGGCCCAACGATACGGACGCTGCACGGATCGAATGGCGTTGTTTTGATAGGTGCTCGACCAGTTCGGATGTCGGGCTGTCCAGCGCAATACGTCGTATGGTTTCAGTTTTTCGGCTGGCCGATCAATCTTCAGAAACTTTGCGAACTGCTGCAAGAAAGTCGCTGTACCACTCGTAAGTGCGTGCGGATCGTTGCGCTTGCACCCACTCAAGATACTCGTCGAACAGTCGGAATATAGAAACGCCGTCAAGCTGGCGTTCGTCGCCTCCGTTAAGCATCAACTCGTGAAATCGAGTGTGGGCGGCTTCTTTGTCGGGGCCGAGATTGAATCGGCGGCCATTGATGGTGACGAACCAAGCGTCACGGTCTTGACGATACCACGGTTTCGGATCGCGGGGCATGTAATGGAACCTTTCAACTGAAGCTCTCAGGATTCACCCGAGCGAGCTGAAAAGTTCGCGCAGCCCTCAGCTAGTTTGCGCTAGCTGGGGGCCATTTTTATGCCCGGTTCTGTACCGGATTCTGTACCCAAGCGTTTTTGGAATTCTCTAACACAATTTACGTGCGCCTCTAAACTGTTGTTCGTTAGAGACTTAGTAAACTGAGCCCGGCGGGACTTGAACCCACGACCTACGGATTAAAAGTCCGTTGCTCTACCAACTGAGCTACGAGCTCGAAGCGAAAGGGAAGGCGGAAGGATAGAAGATCTCTCCAATTCCGCAAACCACCTTTGCTCCAGGTTACTGTTAAAGGTTGGGCCGAACAAGGCACGGGTTCGCGCTGGCTGGGCGCTCGCCGTCTTCATGAGCACCGGAACATACGTCGACCGCAATTCGCTGACGAGCGGCTCTGGCGAACGTATCGCGTGAATTACGTAATCTATTCGTGGATTTCCGGAGCCGACTCGCTGTTGTGCCTGTCCAACATCACGCATCATTCTCGCAGCTCAATCGCCTGGCCGACAAGAATGGCATCGGTGAGAACCTGGGTTACCATGCCGACCAGTTCACCCTTGTCGTTGACCATCGGGCCGCCGCTGTCTCCGCTGTTTATGGGCGAATCGGTTTCGATGAAGCAGATCCCCGTAAGACCGTGAGAAATACTGGGGATGACAGGAGTTGAACCTGCACTCCGGTAAAGGAACTGGATCCTAAGTCCAGCGCGTCTGCCAATTCCGCCACATCCCCGTACTGTAATTTACGTTAATTTTTGATTTTCGCCAACCAGAATCAATTCTAACACACCCGCGCCGACGTCAAACAGTTCGACGGTAGCGCAAGAGCTAGCCGACGCCGCGCCAATGCGAATCGAATCGTGTTATTCCGTACGTGCCGCTTCCGAGTCTTTCGGTTTATCCAGCCTGACGAGCAGCCACTGCTGGGTTGAGCCGTCGGCAAAATGGACGAGGGCAGGGGTCGTCTCCTGCGTCAGGTTCACGATGCCGGTTTCCATGATGGGCCGATCTTTGCCGACCGGCGTCCATGCGGTGCGCTGGGTTTGCTTGTCGACCATGCCCTCGATCTGCTGGGTGTCGTCGGTGGCCGTGTTTTGAAATGTGCCATTGATGACACCTTGCTTGCTGACGGCAAGTTGCAGATACATCGTGGGCTCGGCGCCGGTCGGTTCGCCGTCGTGCGTCATGGCGAACACGCCGAGCGGCATCCAATCGTCGGGCGCGGGTTTGGTCGCGGGGATGTTCGTGGCGATGGCCTCGGCCTGTTCCGCGTATTGATCCGCGGTTGCGACTGGCTGGTCGCCATAGTAGACCTGGTCGCCCTGGTAGTACACGTTGTCGCCATAGTTATATGAAACGGGTTGCGACCAACCGGAATCGACCCAGCCCGTCACTGCGGGCCACGCTGCGTAGCCCCAATAGTTGAAATTGGGATAGTACGGGTAGTGCCAATGGCGGCGATTCCACCAATCGTTGTTGAACCAATTGTTGCAGTTGTGCCAGTTGTTGTGCCAATTGTTGTGCCAGTCGTTCCAGACGTCGTTGTGATGATCGTGTCGCCAGTTGCTCCACTGATTCCAATTCGGAATGCGGTCGGGCCGATTGTGATTGCCTTGGCCGGGCCGCCACTGCTCACCACTGCCGCCTTGGCCGGGACGATTCGGCCGATCGGGTCGAAGCGGACGATCGGGACGATTGTCGCCGGGTCGAATTTGCTCGCCTCCGCCGCCTTGGCCGGGGCGATTCGGTCGGTTGCCATCACCGGGCCGAATTTGCTCGCCACCTCCGCCTTCGCCGGGACGGTTGGGCCTTAAGCCTTCACCACCGCCGCCGGGCCGTGTTGCTGGGAGCGTGTTTGCGATGTCGCCGGTTCCAGGCCGCGCGGGAAATTGGTTGGCGTTTTCGTGCAAGAATTGGGCAGCGGCGCCACCAGCCAACGCACCGCCGGCCAACGCCCCGCCGCCAGGTCGCGCGTTTCCGCCGCCGCCAAGATTAAGGAAACGGTCCAGATCGCCTGCGGAGGGGCCACCACCGCCGGGACGAAAATCGCCCCCGCCGGGCCGCGCATTCGGTCGATTCGCGATGTTTCCCGTGTTGATTCCGCCGGGACGATTGACGTTGCCGCCGCCGCTCGGTCGCGTGCCAGGAGTCGGCAAATTGCCGAGGTTCGGACGACTACCGCCGCCTGGTCGATTGCCGATCGACGCGTTTCCGCCGCCAGATGGCCGGCTCATTTGCGGTTGTTGCGATGGACGCGACATCGAGGGAGTGTGCC
This sequence comes from Pirellulales bacterium, assembly GCA_963733825.1. GTDB lineage: Bacteria > Planctomycetota > Planctomycetia > Pirellulales > Lacipirellulaceae > JABDGM01. The sequence continues at coordinate 292,273 of CAVTEK010000017.1, read as the reverse complement.
CCGCCCCTCCGCCTCCAAAACCACCTCCGCCGGCGCGGCCGCCGCCACCGCCACTAAAGCCACCGCTTGCGCGCGCCACCCCCGCCACCCCCGCCACCCCCGCCACCCCCAGCGCGACCACCACCGCCGCCTCCACCAAAGCCGCCGCCGCCACGGCCGCCGCGGGCCCAGATTTCGGTTGATATCCACCCCGCCACGGCCAGCAAGCAAATGAGTATGAGTATGTTGCGTTTCATGTCGCACCTGATTCTAAATGTTCGATTGGATTCGAGACTCGACGACAGGAAGCGAGCCGACTATTCGGTTGGCTTCCGAACGATGAGGACTTCGTCGATGTTGGGCTGCATTTCGCCATCGACCGTGCGGTCGATGGATTGCCAGGTGAACGAGTTGTCGTCGACTTGGGTGAAGATGTTCGTAGAAGTGGTTTTGCCGCCGTCCGGCACCGTGCCGGTTTGCTGGACGATCCAGCGCTTGCCCTTGTGCTTCCACTTGCCATCGGAGTAGCCGCCGTTCGAGTCGAAGACCCACGAACGAATTTGCTTGGCGATCGGGTCCCAGCCGACGATTTGCATGCCGGACATGTTCACGCGGTCGCCGATCACCACGGCGAACGAACGGGTCATGAAGTTGCGATTCTTCGTCCATTCGCAATCGGTTTGGATCGTGGCGTTGTCATCTTTATCGATCCACGAGCCGACCATCCAATCCAGCTCCTTCAGGTGCTCAAAGTTCGACGGGGGTGGCGTCGGCTCTTCGACTTCGGTCACGCGATCGAGCATCCATTTGCCGTCGCGCCGGACGTGGACAGCAGTGTACTCGGATTTTTCGGGCTTCGATTTCGAGTAGGTGACGTCGGCGGTGCCTTTTTCGACCGCGACATTAGGCGAGATGAAGTCGATCGAATTGATATGGATCGTAAGCTTGGCATCTCCGGCGCCGGCGAACTCGTCGTCGAGCTGCTTGGCAATGGCGTCGTGGCCAACGGCGTGCTCGCCAGTTTCTGCATCGATGTAAACGGCTTCGGGCGACCACATGGAGGCCATCGTCTTCGAGTCGCGGCGGTTGTACGACTCGACATATTTGGCGGCGTTGGCGCGGATCGTCGCCTCGTCGGCGGCTTGATCGGCCGTGGCGACACCTGTTGCAGTGGCCAAGTATAGTGCGACAATTGTTGCCACAAGAAAATTGGTTTTCATACGGCCTCCGTTGTGTCGGGCTGAAGTAGAAAGGGTTGAGGTGCCGGGCAGGTTGGGGAGTGTTCGCGCGGCGCGGGCTTTCCGTTTTATGCGATCAAGTTGCGCGAGAAGAGGCTAAACCGCAAGCGTAGCGGCGGCCGGAATTGGTTCGTTTCGAACTGCGCAGCCGCTCTATTGGCGGACGCGTTTTAGGGCGGCCGCGGCTGCTTCGCGTACGACTGAGCTTTTGTCCTCTTTTGCAACTTTTTCCAGTTCGGCAGCCGTATGCGCGGCAGCCGGACCCAGGTCTCCAATTGCTTCCGCCGAATTAAGGCGGGTTGGCTCGTCTGGATTCGACAGGCCGCGGGTCAGCACGGGTAACAACCTTGCCGTAACCTGCGCATTATCGGGGGCAATGCGCGACAAAGCCCAAGCCGCGGCCAAAGAATCGAATGAGCGGTCAGCTTCAGCCCTTCTGAGAAGTGGTCGGATTCCAGATTTGGCGCCTGGGCCAATTGCGCGAAGTGCGTACAACGCGCTTTCGCGAACGCCCTTATCTTCGGCGGAAACCGATTTCACAAGCATGTCGGTCGCCGGTGCGGCCGCCGGACCGATCGCGGCCAGCGCGAAATTGATTTGGGTGCGGAACAACGGGTCAGCATCCGCGGCGGCATCGATCAACGGTTTCACCGCGGCGGCGGCTTTCGGTCCGAGCTTCGTCAAGACTTTGACGGCCGGCACGCGCAGCTTGGGGTTCTGCAGCGCCTTGCTCGTCCGTGGAACGACCGATTCACCGAGGCTCGCGACGGCGTCGACCACGTTCGCCTGGACCTCGGGGTCAGGATCATTCACCACTTCGACGAGGGCCGGCGCGACGATTTCCGGAGGCGCGTGCAGCGATTGTAGACTCTTCGCCGCCGCGGTTCGGATCGCCGCGTCGTGGTTCTTCAGTCCCTGAGTTAGCTTGTCGACGGCTGAGCGCAATGCCTGTTGATCATCGGGATGTCCTTTTGCCAGCGCCCAAGCCGCCGTCATTTGCAGCAGCGCGTTATCCTTGGTGAGTGCGCGGCGAATTCCTCATCGGCGCTGGTCGCGCCAATCGAACCCAAGGCATAAGCGGCTGCCACGGGCACGGTCGCGTCATTTGGCATCTCTAGCATTGTCACAATCTTGGGTACGGCCGGTTCGGCGGCTGGCCCGATGCTGGCCAATGCCAACAACGCCTGAATCAGCAATTGCGAGTGGCGGGTGCTACCGAGCAGCTCGGAGATGCCGGCACTGTATCGGATGCCTTGGGACCGATTTGCTCGATGGCCGTGCAGGCTAAGTAGGCCGTCTCCGGCTGTTTGAGTGCTTCATTCAGCAGCGGCACCGCATCGGCACCTAGTTCGACGATGGCCTCGAGCGCATAGATCGTGACCGCCTGATTGTTCGATCGGAGTGCCGTGCTCAGCGCCTTCGTGACACGCTCGGGCCCTGGTTTCAGGTTGCGCAGTGCCGCGATGGCTTCGCGCGCGACGCGGCCATCTTTGCTCGTGGCTGCATCGACCAGAGCCTGGGTCGTTTCGTCGGACCGGTCGTCGATTTTTCCCAAGGCCCCGGCGGCATGATATTGGACAATCGGATCGGAGTCGGTGAGCAGCATGCGCAAGTCGCCCGCCGCATTCTTGGCGAGCGCCCCGTAATCACCCAATGCACGCGCGCTTCGCCAACGCACTTTCGGATCCTCGTTTTTGAGCAATTCCCGCAGTTTGGGCACCACCATGGCGGCTTCCTCGTGGCGCTGTCCTAACCCATCGATGGCCTTGTATTCCTGCTTGCCGCTGCCGTGTGTGGCGTTTTGCAACAGCATTGCCACATCGGGTGACTCGGCTGCGCACGACGTAGTGAGCACAACGGCCAAGCCAATCGTTAGAAAAGTCGATCGAATGGGTAAAGCGCACATCAAATGATGGCTCCGCAAAATTTTCGTGAGAACAGATAAACGAAACCGAACTTACGCCAGCAATTGAATCACTATGACCGGAGGTCGCCGCTCACCCCAAATTTTCATCGAGCTCGCGATTGACCTTGAGCACAAATCGGATCATCTGGTCGAGTATTGGCCAGGGATAGACATCTCTCTGCTTGGAAAGCGCCTGGCGCCAATCTTTGCAAGCCGCGGTTGCTTGGATGTATTCATCGCCCGTCAGCGCACCGACGTATGCCCGCTGCTTGAATAGCTTGTCGAGTGTAAGCCGGTACGGATCGTATTGCTTCTGCTCTAAAACCTTCAACCAGTTGACCGTACCGGTCGAACGATCGAACTCTTCAGGTGTCAGCGATGTCAGGCCATGCCCGGCCAGATAGGCGGCCCGCTTTTGCTGATATCCGGCGAACTGCTGTTGTTGGTGTTCGCTGTAGACGCCCTTTTTCTCCCAATATGCGTTGACCGACTTTACCTGGTTGTCAATCTGAGCGCTTTGCGCTTGGGTCATATTGATCGCCGCTTGCGAGTCGGACACGTTTTTTTGCCCCTGGGCAGAAATGACGTTGCTCATGCCATTGGCGTAGCCTTCGGCCGCGGTCGAAGCGCTGTTGTAAATCACTTGAGCGGTGATGCCGGACGCAGCCGAACCGAGGAGGAGGAAAACGTATACCGGAACGCGTTTCATAGTCCGATGCCTTTGAATCTTGCGGATGAATGCGGAAACGAAAGTTCAATGTAGCGGAAAGCACACGGATTTCTACCGTTAATTAGCAATTGGGCCGGAAAAGCCTGGCGGCAGTGCTCCGTCACCCCAGAATTGGAGTCGCGCCTCCCCCCAAAGGGTCGCCGACCCTTTGACCGGAATAAACATTACATCTTCCGGAGCGACAGGCTCAAATTGCGGCCCGGCCGATGACTCGGCGGCCGGGTCTGGACGGCCTCGCAATACGTCGACAGAATCTCTGCGTGGTACATACAGTGCGAGCCCGTTTTTGGCGACTTCTCACGACTCCCTACTCGCCGGAGCCAACTCTCCGTACGTTCGCAGCGCGCGCCCAAACGCAAGAGAATTCGAAATCGCAGGCGACTGTTGCCGTTCTGGACGCTGTCGAAGCCACGCAGTTGTTTGGCGTGCCGCTGGCCCGGCGAGGCATTCAGCCCGTCTACCTGCGAATCGTCAATCGCTCCGATCGGTTGGTCCGCCTGCAGCTGGTGCGCATTGATCCGAATTATTATCCGCCGCTGGAGGCCGCGGCCGCGAACCATTTTTCGATCGTCAAGCGGCTTTCAGCGTTCGGGCTGATCGGTTGGATTTTTCTGCCGCTGCTGCTGTTGATACCGTTCAAATTGATCTCGGCTTACCGCGCGAATCGGCGGATGGACGAGTACTTCCGTTCGCAGGCGTTTCATCTGCGCCCGATCCAGCCGGGTGGAACATCCGAAGGGTTCGTGTTCACCTCGTTCGACGCGGGCACCAAGGTGATCCACGTTTCTTTGCACTCGACCGGCGATTTGATGGATAGCGCAACCGGCCGCATCGACGCGCAGGGCTCGGCAGACTCGGACAATGAATTTACTTTTTCCATTCCAGTCCCGGGCATCGCTGTCGACTTTCACCGGCGAGACTTTGAAACCCTGCTGCCGCCTGGATCGCTCACGGATTGCGATCTACCGACGCTTGCCAAGCGCCTTTGCGAAATGCCGGCCGCTACGAGCAACGCCAAGGACACCCGCCCAGGAGATCCTGTCAATCTGGTCGTGGTGGGCGAATTCGACATGCTGATCGGCGCGTTTGCCGCCCGTTGGGACGAGAGCGAAGTCATCACGCTCTCGACGTGTTGGAAGACCATGCGGTCGTTTATTCTCGGCTCGCATTACCGATACTCGCCGGTGAGCGCGCTGTATATGTTCGGTCGCAGCCAGGACGTAGCACTGCAGCGCGCCGAAAATCGATCAATGAGCGCCTCCACCTGCGACTCTGGCTCACGCCGTTACGTTTTCAGGGCAGGAGCGTGTGGGTCGGCCAGGTCAGCCGCGATATTGGTGTTCGCTTCACCTGGAAGACATGGAACTTGACGACCCACCGCGTCGATCCGGACGTCGACGAAGCCCGCGACTACGTGATTGAAGATTTGCTGCAAGCGGAACGAGTTGATGCGACCGGATACATCGACGGCGTGGGCCCGTGCGAGAGCGCGTCGCCACGGCGGAATCTAACGGGCGACCCATACTTTACCGACGGCAAGCGGGCGGTCATCTTGCTGTCGGAGGCCCGGACAACGCCGCGCTTTGTTGCCTGGTCCTGAACGATTACTCGGACGGCTGCGCGTCGAATGCGAAGATGCGCTTCCAATCGCTCTTCATGCTAATGATCTTCCAGCCACTTTTCTCCGCTTCATCATACAGATTTTGGGAAAATGCACCGACTTTAGTATCCGGTAAACCGTGAGCCGGACCGTAAGCGTACTCGCGCTCTTTGTCGTCGTGCAGAACGAGCAAGCCGAGGCGTGCGCCGTCGCCGGCTGTGGTAAATTCGAGCATCTCTCGGTCGCCGGCCGTGTTGCCGAACGCGATGCGCGGCCGGCGGCCGGTGAACAGATAGATGTCCTCCGCTTTGCCGGAATAGTTGTTGTTGAGCAGCATCTTGGCATTGAGCATCAGGTCGTTGCCGTGTTTCTTTGGATCGAACGTCGTCGTGACCGTAGTGCCGATGATCTGCTCGGGCGGGATGCCATATGCCTTCTGAGCGAACGACCTGACGAAAGGTTGCGTGCCACCGGTCACGATGTACGTTTTGTAGCCATTTGCGCGTAAATAATGCATAACCTCAAGCATGGGCTGATAGGCGAGGTCCGTGTACGGGCGATGCCAGCGAGGATCTTTTGCCTTCGCAAGCCAGTCGTTTGCAGCTTGAGTGAACTGCTCGGGTGAGACTCCCGTGTGCGTCACGGCGACAATCTTCGTATAGTCTTCAAGCGCGAACTTCCCCAACGCCGCGCGGTCGCGCATGAGCGCAGCCTTGAACGGCATCACCTCTTTCCATTCCGGGTGCTTGTTCGAGAGCTCTTCCAACCGGGCAATCGAAAACATCACCTCGGTATACATCGGATGCTCAACCCAGGTGGTGCCATCTTCATCGAACGTGGCGATGCGCTCCTCCGGCGGCACATACTTCGAGCTGGCCTTATCGGTGGTGACCCGCACGAGTTCAACGATCGCCTGCTTAGCCGGCCCATCGTTCCACGAAGGCAACGGATCTTGTGCGAATGCAATGGCGTCGATGCCAACGAGGATCACCGTCAGCGTGCCCAATGCCCGCCTTAGCAGCTTCGGCAACATCGCGGTTCTCCTATCCAAGCAAAACAGGCGGGCGGCCCGATCGAGCCGCCCGCCGTGAAGGTCAGACGTTTACTGTCCCTCGTGGGACTTGACCATGTCGTCGATCTGTTTTTTCACCGCCTCCAGGTTGAATGAGGCCGGGTCCTGCATCGGCGGGAATTCGATGGCCGTTTTGGCGAGCGTGGCTACCCGTTGTTGGACCAGAACGAACCGCCAGAATTCCCGGGCAAAGAAGTCGTTCATGTAACCACCGCCCAAGTCGTTGAGGCTCTGGCCGCCGGTCGACGGCGTCCGCTCAAACGGATCCTGTCGGATGTTTACCATGCTGGGCATATCAGTGACGACCTTGGGCCCGGGCCAGCCTTGCGGCTGTTGAAAGAACTGGAATTTGAAATCATCCAGGCGAACGGCACCCAGCTTTGGGCCGCCAAAGTACCAGAGTTCGTGGCGATTGGATGGTCCCTTGCCGGTAAGCATGTCCAGTTGGTTGTAGCCATCGAGATGGTTCTTGTACTCGCGATCGCCGAGCTGTACGCCCTTGAGGAGCTGATCCGTGATATTCGGATTGCCAGCCGCTGCGCACAGAGTCGGGAACCAATCGAGACCGGAGATGATGCCGTTCTCGACCGTGCCCGGCTTGATGTGTCCCGGCCAGCGGACGATGCACGGCACGCGGAAGCCGCCTTCGAAAACGGTGCCCTTGGTGGCTTTGAACGGCGTCATGCCGCCATCCGGCCAGGTGAACACTTCGGCGCCGTTATCGGTGCTGAAGACAACAATCGTATTGTCGGTCTCGCCGATGTCTTCGATGTGCTTCAAAATGGCGCCGATGCTGTCGTCCATTTGCTTCATGCCGGCTTCTTCCAGGCCGAAGTTCGTCTGGCTGTTCATCATCGCCTTGTATTTTGGCGAAAGGAACGTCCACACGTGCATGCGCGTTGTGTTGTGCCATACGAAGAATGGCTTGTGTTCTTGCTTAGCCTTGTCCATGAAGTCGCATGAGGACTTGACGAGTACTTCATCGAAAGTCGTCATGTCGTACTTGTGCTTCGTCGAAATCGGATGCATGTTCGGCACGTTTGACATATCGGGGAACGGCGGCAGCGGGCCTTCGTCTTCGATTCTCTGCTTGCCGATTCGGCCCCAGCGCGGCTGCTCGGTTGAGTCGTCTTCGTTCGTGGCATAGCAGTGGACCAGGTTGCGCGGGCCGTACTTGTCGCGGTACGCTTGATCGTTCGGGAACGAGTACCAATACGGGTCGCTCATCGCGTCGAGGTGATACAAGTAGCCGAAGAATTCATCGAAGCCGTGGACCGTCGGCAGGTATTTGTTCAAGTCGCCGAGGTGGTTCTTGCCAAACTGGCCGGTGGCGTAGCCCTGCGCCTTGAGCGCGGTGGCGAGCGTGCAGGCTTTTGCGGGGATGCCGACATCGGCGCCCGCCTGGCCGACGGTCGTCAGGCCGGTGCGGAGAGGAATCTCGCCCGTGATAAAGTTGGCGCGGCCGGCCGTGCAACTGGCCTCGGCGTAGTAGTCGGTGAACCGCATTCCCTGGCGGGCCAGCTCATCGAGGTTGGGCGTTTTGCCGGACATGATACCCTGGTGATAGGCGCCTACATTAAACCAACCGACATCGTCGCCCATGATGAACACGATGTTCGGCTTCTTGCCGGCTTGCTGGGCCTCAGCGGCCGGGACGACCAACCAAGTCGCCAAACCGACTACAAGAAGTCGCGATGCGATCAGGCGAACAGGTGATTGAAGTTTCATGTTTTGTTCTCCAGGTGGCTGAACGGTAAGCACCAATTGGCAAAGAATACGATTACCCGGCAGCGTCATAAATCCCGGCCGGAGTTTATGAGAGCGATCGAAGGTTATTTAAGTAGACGCTCCAGCCATTGGATCAAATCCAAGCGGTCGAATGCCCTTGTTCCGTATTCGAGAATCGCCAACGAATTCTCTAGCGCACCGCGGAGACGTTGTTCGAAGCCGTTTTTTGGCTCAACAAGTCAGGTCGCGCTGGCCTGCCATGGTTGTGTCGACAAACCGTGCTCCGAACGTCGTCCGCGACGAAAGATAGGAACCAATTATGGCCTATTCGCTCAGATTTACCAGAGCCTGGTAGGGAAAAACCGCATAGACGACGCCGAACCCTCAGGCTGCACTCTTTCGGTGGGGTCGCAAATCGATACCAACCGATCCAGGGACTCGCGCACGGTGCCTCGCCGCCAACTATACTGGCGATTTAGCCTACAAGGTTCGCCAATTCCCCCTAAATGCAGCGATGAATCCCTTCCACTGGCTTCGCAGTGCTCGGCCTGGCTCCCACCGACCGGCGGCTCACATGACGTGGGCCAAAACGTCTGTCGGACGGTCGATCTCGCGCACCGGGTTGTTCCTGCGCAAGCAGATCTGGATTTGGCCGATCATTGCCGTGGTGCTGCTTTCTGCGATTGCACTGGGTGTTCGTCACGAGATCGAGAGCACCATGCAGGACGGACTGCGTTCGGAGCTGCAAACGCTGCTCGATATCGAGACGGCGATGCTGGAAACCTGGTTCCGCGTGCAGCGATCGAACGCGGAATCTCTGGCCAACGGCATCGACGTGCGGAGCGTCGTCTATGAGTTGCTCAACGAATCGGCGACCGATGCCGGCGCCGAAGCCAAGGGCAAGAAATCAGTGGCTCAACTTCAATCGCAGCTGGATAAGACACTCGCCCCGGCGCTCACCGCGCACGACTACATCCGCTATTTCGTGGCCGACAAATCGAAGCGGATCATTGCCGCGACGTCGCGCGAATTGATTGGTAAACAGGACGTGCCGGAGTTCGATTCGCTTCTGACGCGTGCGCTCGCGGGAAACGCCTGCGTCTCGACGCCATTTCCCAGCACCATAGCGCTCAAGGACGAAAATGGCCAGGTGCGCACTGGCGTACCAACGATGTACGTGTGCGCGCCGATTCGGGACGACAGTTTTCAAGTCGTGGCTGTGCTTGCGCTGCGTATTCGCCCGGAGCTGGAGTTTACGCGAATCCTGCAATTGGGGCGCGTCGGCAACTCCGGCGAAACGTACGCGTTCGACAAGAATGGTTTGTTCGTTTCGAATAGCCGATTCGATGTTGCGCTGATTCTCCTCGGTTTGCTGCCGGACCAGGAGGATTCGCATTCGATATTGCAGCTCATGGCTCGCGATCCGGGGGGAGACATGACCCGAGGTCATCGCTCGGCGGTGCGGCGGCGCGACCTGCCTCTCACGCGAATGGCGGCCGATGCCATCGCCGGCAATTCGGGCGTCGACGTCGAAGGCTATCGGGATTACCGCGGCGTCAAGGCGGTGGGGGCCTGGAGGTGGCTGCCCGTTGCAAACATGGGCGTTGCCACCGAGATTGAATATGCCGAGGCATTTCGGCCTTTAACCATTCTCGAATGGACGTTTTGGGGATTGTTCGCACTGCTCGTCGCGAGCGCGATTGCCATCTTCGTGTTTTCTCTCTTGCTGGCTCATTCGCGCCGCGAAGCGCAAAAGGCCGCGATCGATGCCCAGCAAATCGGCCAATACAAGCTCGAGAAAAAACTTGGCTCGGGCGGGATGGGTGTGGTCTACAAGGGGCAGCACGCGATGTTGCGGCGTCCGACCGCCATTAAGATGCTCGACGTCGACAAAGTCAACGAAGGATCGATCCAGCGATTCGAACGCGAAGTCCAAATAACGAGCCAGTTGAACAATCCGCACACCGTGGCGATTTATGACTTTGGCCGGACGCCGGAGGGCGTGTTTTATTATGCGATGGAGTATTTGGACGGAATCGATTTGCAATCGCTCGTCGAGCGTTATGGCCCGCAGCCGGTGCCGCGAGTGATTCACATTCTACTGCAAGTGTGCGGCTCGCTGTATGAAGCGCATTCGCTGGGGCTGGTGCATCGCGATATTAAGCCGGCCAACGTCATGCTCAATCGCCGCGGCGGCGAGCCGGACGTGGTGAAGGTGCTCGACTTCGGCCTGGTGAAAGCGCTGGACGATCAGCAGGCGGCCGGCTTGACGCAACAGGCATCGCTCACCGGCACGCCGCTTTACATGTCGCCGGAAGCGATTCAGCTGCCGAACTCGGTCGACGCTCGCAGCGATTTGTACGCGGTGGGCGCCGTGGGATATTTTCTGCTGACGGGGAAGCCGGTGTTCGAAGCTGAAAGCGTGGTCGATTTGTGTCAAAAGCACGTGAGCACGCCGCCGACCCCAATTTCGGAGCGCGTTACCACGCCGATTCCGCCAGAGCTGGAAGGCGCGCTTTTGGCATGTTTGGAGAAGTCTCGTGCGAAGCGGCCGCAGACGGCTCGCGACCTGGCTGCGCTCATCATGCGATGCGCTGAGGCGAACGCCTGGTCGATCGAGGATTCGGATGCCTGGTGGGGCCGGCACGAACGGGGCCAGGGTTCAGGAATCGCCGCCGCGCCGCCCGCCGCGCCGACTGCCCGTACGGCCGCGCACGGGAATGATATGACGATTGAACTGCACCGCTAACGCGCTACGGCGTGCCGGGGATCGATCAACGAGCGATTCCACCTGCGGCTTGGGCGCGGTTTTGACTGCGACTGCTACTCACTCGCCCGGTTATTTCGCTGGCCTTCCCGCTCGAGACGCTTGATGTCCGCGGGCGACAGCTTGGGCCGGTCGAGCTTGAGTGTGAGCTTGTTGAGCTTGCCAGTGAACGCGAACGGACACTGATAGTCCTTGTCGTCCACAGGTGTACCGGTATCCGAGCCGATGTCGAAAGTTTCGTCCCACTGGAGTATGAGCGGAAGGGTGTGCTCCATTTTCTGGCTGACGACTTCCTTGCCATCGACTTTGAGCACCCCCGTACCTCTCTGGCCGATTCCGCTCATGTTGTTGAATGCGAGTGTTCCGCCGCCGAGGCCATCATAGTTGAAGTCAAACTCGATGGTGTGGTTGCCTGGCGCGATCGACTCGGGCCCTTCCCAGCGAACTCGCTTCAAATCGACAAGATTCCAGAGGAACACGGGCTTGCCTTTGAGCAAATAGAAGCCGTAACCGCCGAAGCGTCCGCCGGAGGTCAGCAGCATGCCTTCGGCGCCGCCTTCTGGCACTTCGATGTCGGCCGTGATTGTATAGGAGGTATTGAGAAGCAATGGAGAGTCGCCCTGCGGAATGCCGGTCAGCATCTTGGTATAGACAAATTCACTGCGACCCGCCGTGATGTTGGGCCGTGGCGCCACGAGTCGCGTCGCTACCGAGGCGTCGAGGGGCAGCACTTGGTATTTCTTCGCTTCCGTCAGGAACAGCGATTTCAATTCGCTGAGCTTCGCCGGATTCTCTTTGGCCGCGTCATGTGACTGCGTCCAGTCTTTGGTCAAGTCGTATAACTCCCACGTTACATTGTTGAGAGGATCCTGGTTGACTGGCCCGGCGACCACCCAAGGTGGCCGAACGACTTTCGTGCTGGCAATCCAGCCCTCGTGATAGAGGGCGTGGTCGCCCATCATCTCGAAGTATTGGGTTTTGTGCCTGGACGGAGCGTGGGCATTGGACTTATCGAACGTATAGGCAAAGCTCACGCCTTCGATCGGGCTCTGTTGGATGCCGTCTACTATTTCTGGTTGACGGATGCCGGTAACTTCGAGAATCGTCGGCACGACGTCGATCATGTGATGGAACTGGTTGCGGATGCCGCCAGTGTCCTTAATGTGGCCAGGCCACGAGACGCACATGCCCTGCCGCGTGCCGCCAAAGTGCGACGCGATTTGCTTGGTCCAGCTGAATGGCGTGCAGAAGGACCAGGTCCACGGCACCGCCATGTGATTGTAAGTCTTGTCCGAGCCCCAGACGTTGTAAAAATACTTGAGCTGATCCTCAACCGGCACCATCACGCCGTTGAACATAGCGACTTCGTTCGGCGTGCCGATCAGGGTGCCTTCGGCACTCGAACCATTGTCGCCGCTGATATAGATAATCAGCGTGTTATCAAGCTTTCCCATATCGTCGACGGCTTGAATGACGCGGCCGATTTCGTGGTCGGTGTAGGCTAGGTAAGCGGCATACACATCGACCTGGCGAATGAACATCTTCTGTTCGTCGGCCGTGAGTTCGTCCCAGTTTTTGAGCAGCTCGTGCGGCCACGGCGTCATCTTTGCGTCGTGAGGGATCACGCCAAGTCGCTTTTGGTTAGCGAAGATGGTTTCACGGAGTTTGTTCCAGCCTGCGTCGAAGAGGTGCAGCTTGCTGATCTTCTCGATCCATTCCGGCGTCGCATGGTGCGGCGCGTGCGTTCCGCCCGGCACGTAATAGCAGAAGAACGGCTTGCTGGGATCGATTTGGTTAAGCTGATTCAACCAGGCAATGGCGTCATCAGCCTGCGCGGTGGTGAGGTTCCAACCTGGCTTGCCGACGTACGGGTAGATGGCCGTCGTGTTGCGGAACAGGTTGGGTTCCCATTGGCTGGTGTCGCCACCGACGAAGCCGTAGAAGTAATCAAAGCCCAGGCCCGTCGGCCACTGGTCGAACGGTCCAACCTGGCTTGCCTCGAATGTCGGCGTGTTGTGATCCTTGCCGAACCACGACGTGGCGAAGCCGTTGTCCTTGAGGATCCGGCCGATCGTCGCTTTATCTTTCGCGATGATGCTGTTATAGCCCGGAAAGCCGGTGGATTGTTCGGAGACTACGCCGAAGCCGGCCGAGTGATGATTGCGGCCAGTGATGAGGGCCGCGCGCGTCGGCGAGCAGAGCGCGGTAGAACAAAACTGCGTGTACCGCAGCCCCGCCTTGGCGATGCGATCCAGCGCGGGAGTGGGGATGACGCCGCCGAACGTACTCGGCGCTCCGAAGCCAACATCGTCTGTCATGATCAAGAGCACGTTCGGCGCACCTTTGGGGGGCACCACACGTGGCGCCCACCACGGCTTCGACTGGGCGGCGTTCCCTGCTATCACACCACCGAATTTTGGATCGGGCGCAGGAAGTTGTTTGCCGCTGATGGTGGTCGTGGCGCTGGGCGAGCCGGGCTGGCCGGTCGTTTGCTGGGCCGAAAGTGTCGGCGCGACGATTAGAATTATCCCGGCAATCAGCACGAATCGCGGGGCGCGTAAGTGGACCGGCGTATGCATTTTGTGTTTCACGTTTGATCCCTTGTGTCGAGTGACCTGGACAACTAGAAACGGTTCAGATCAGCACGACGTATGTCTGAGAGCGGCACGTTCTTGGGCCGCGAAATCCGCCCGCGATGCACCAAGTATGCCGTTCAGCGCCACGCCGTGTAAAGAGATCGAAAGCTCAGCGGCGACGAGATTTTTCCCGCGACGGGCCCCGATTGGCAAGATGTAGGGACTCGCACCTTAACGCCGCGATGTGCCGATTCGACCACTTGTGCGCAAGGTCGCGCACGTGGCTCGTTGCTGAGTTGCGCGAAAATTGCAATCGACTACTTGTTGACATCGGAGATGATGCCAACAAAGAGCTTGCCATCGGTATGCCAACGATCGCCGCCGCCGTTGCGGCCTTCCAACTCCTTGTGGAAATCGTCGATGGCATACCGTTCCGCAAGGTCGCCGGTTTTCTGGAGGTCGGCGAAGAGATGGTCTCTTTCCTTGTCGACGTCTGGGGCAATGTGGTGCGTGATTTGGCCGGTCGTGTGGCTGAGGCCGACTCGTTCATCGTAGGAAGCGGAGCCGATCCAAATGGGCCGGCCGTCGTCGGCCGCTTTATCGACTTTCCAGAATCGCACGTGGTTGCGTTGGCGCGGGTTGTCGCCGACGGGTTGCTCGAATGCCAAATCCTCCTTGCGCCCGAATAGAAACAAATTGCTGACGGGCGCCTCGACGTCTGGTCGCGAAAGCACCGTGTCTTCTGCAATTTTGATGTCGCTCTTGAGTCCCAGCGCCGCGGCGGGATCCCACTTCGCCGCCCGCATGATTGCTTCGACCTGCTCTTTCGTGCCGATCAGCGCGACGTTGAGCGGATCGCCGGGGTGATGGTCGCCCGTCTGCGTGATCCGCGGGTTATCGTCCAACGACGGATGATGAAGATAATAGCGATTCGTCAGACGCGGAACGATCACGTACGCAGCAAGCATATAAACAATCGCCACGACGAGCAGCGCATAGAGCATGCGCCGCCGTACAGATCGGGCTTCCACTTGTCGGTTCTGAAACTCAGTTTCTTCCATGCTGGTTTAGACTGGCGAAAAACTATTTTTTTGTCGTATCGGTGGTCTGTTTGAGCCGAACGAGCATCCATTGTTCGGTCTTGTCTTTACCGAAGTGAACGAGCACGGCCGTCTCCTCTTTCGTGAGATTGTAGAGCCCTGTGTCGAAGATGATGTCTTTTCTATCCTCAACGACCCAAGTGATGCGCTGCGTTAACTTGTCCACTGCGCCTTCGACCTTTTGGGCGTTTTTGGCCACCGTGTCGAAGTAGTTGCCGCGGACCGTGCCTTCTTTGTCCACCGCCAATTGGAACAGGCGGTCGGTGGTTTTCTGTTCGCCGCGGACGGCGGCGAAAACTCCCAGGGGCAGCCATTGCGCATCCTTGGGCGGCGCTTGCTGGCCCTGGCTCGATAACTGGCTGGCCGATTGCCAATACTGAGCCGCAGTGGCAATTGGCTGCCCGTACAGCGAAACGTTGCCGCCGTCATAATTCAACTCGTCGCCATAGTCGTAACCGAATGGGGTCCAATTGGTGCTAAACCAATTGTTGACCGTCGTCCAAGTTGGCTGAGACCATTGATCGCCAACGATGCCGGCAAGTATGGCGCCGCCATAGGTGTCGTACCAGCTTTCGCCGAATATCCCCGTGTTGGCAAACGCGTGCCGGATCTGATTGCCATACACGCGCAAATCGGCGGGGGACCAGTTGTGAGTGACCGCCCCGCGGGCGAGTGCGTTTCCTGCAGCGCCGCGGGCAATGGCGTCACCGGCGGCGCTGCGCGCCATCGCGCTGCCTTCGCCGCCGCGAATCGCGGCCCCGTCGATTACGTGGGAACCATCCACCGACCTGGAGTCTATAGCCGACAAGCCACGGGCACTTCCGGAATATCCAATCGCAGATGCAGCGCCGCTTGCGGAGCGTAAACCCATGTCGGTCGGCAGCCCAAGAAATGAGTTGAGGCCTTGGTCCGTTAGCTTCCGGCCGCTGTCGGCGCGACCAGCTTCTCCTGCGTCGGCCGATCCGCCGCGGGGCAAACCGCCCCGCATTCCATCCAGGCCATGATCGAACGAGGCAAGTCCGCCTGGCAATCCACCAACGCCGCCGTATGGGCGAATTTGTCCTCCGTTGAATCCCCCGCCACCCATTCCCCCATTGGCATGAATATCGCCACCGCCCATCCCGCTGTACCCATGAAATCCGCCACCGCCAAATCCTCCACTATCGGCGGGGTGAAAACCGCCGCCCCCAAAACCCCCGCCATTGAAACCGTGAAATCCGCCGCCGCCGCCGCCAAAACCGCCGCGGTCAAATCCGCCTCCACCTCCGAAGCCACCGCCGCCAAACCCGCCACCGCCGTGGAATCCGCCGAAACCGCGGCCGTAGGAAGTTGCGGCGCTGGCGACCGCTGCAATTGCCACGAACCCAACGATCCATAGATTGTTTTTCATTTTGAACCCGCCCAACAATTTGCTGTCGTACGATGTGCGAATGACTCGGATTAGAACTACTTTTTGGCCGTCGCGCGTTCGATCACAACTTCCTTGATATCTGGCAGCGGCGTGTTGCCCAGGTAACGATTCGTCGATTGCCAGGACGCCACGTCTTGATCCGCGTGGTACAGAATGTTTGTAGCAGCCGTCGGCGTGCCATTCGCGGTCATACCCTCGGTCTGGATGAACCAACGCGAGCCATCCCGGTTCCAAATTCCCCTGCCGTAACCGCCATCGGCGCTAAAGAACCAAGACAAAAGTTGGCCGGTTACCGGATCGCGTCCAATGATTTGGGTTCCGCCGGGAACTTCGCCGCCGCTGCCTTGGACGGTGACGACAGCGTGCAAAAAATGTTTGTTCGTCATCCAATCGCAAGACAACGTGACTTTCGTAGCGTCCTTGCTTGCCGTCCATTCCCCAACCATCCAGGCCAGCTCCTTCAAATCGCGATCGACTTGAATCGTTGGAGCCTCGGAATCCCGCACACCAACCATCAACCATTTGCCGTTTTGCTTGACGTGAATCGCGGTGTAGGTGCTCGCGCTGGAGGGTTCGTTGAGACTGCCGCTGACCGAGGCCGTTCCCCGCTCGAGGGCCACCGTCGGCGCGAGCATCCGAATCGAGTCGATTTTTACTTGCATCTTCGAGCCCGGATGCTCGCGAAAAAATTCCGCGTAGAGTTTGGCAATCGCCGGCCGGCCCTTCACGGTATCGTTGCCGATAATATATTCGCCGTCTTCGGTCCACAGGGCGGCCACGGCCTCGGCATCACCTCGGTCGTATGCATCGACAAACGCTTTGGCCGTTTGTCGAACTGCGTTTTCCTCGGCGCTCGTTTCTGCGGCCCGGGAAATTTGCGGGCAGATCAAGAAAACTGAAACACCCAAAATGAAACTGGTTATTCTCATAAAAACATTCCCGGTGTTATTCGAGCGACAAGTCGTCGATTGAGTGCTTCCGGCGCGAATGCGCGAATAAATCTTCTCTGGCAAACGGGGCGGACATCAGCGCGATGCGATTCGTTTACGTTCGAGACGCATAGATTGCCGACTCGAGGACATGTCATCGCAGAGTCGCGATCCACCATCGCAACCGAATTTCCACTTGCCGCCATGCACAACGCCAAAGAGTAATGCGCCCTGCAATGATCGCGTGACAGAAGAATGCCGCGATTTCTCTTTGGAGAACTCGAAGCCTGATTGTACCAGCGCGTGCGTCCGTTTCAACTTGCGGCGCGATGAAAACGCCGATCCTTGGCTATTGTTCATTACGGATGAGGGCATGCACCCGCAAGCACCGTCGATAAAATGGTCATCAGATCGCTCACTCGAATGGCGGTAATTCGGTTGCGGCAGGCCGCGGTTTATTTGGCGCGAGCGCCGAGATTTGGCCCCGCGCCTGTCATTTGACTCACCGCACGGTTATCATGACGGTGATTCAACAGTCCACTTCCGCTCGCATTTTTCACCCGTTAATTAAGAATTGAAGAACCCCTTTTCGCACCATGGCATGATGCCGCACGTATACAACTTTTGACATTTCCTCGAGCGACCCCTCGCTTGAGGCAGGGTCCGCTTCTTATCCAAGGGAGCCGGCAATGACTGATCACGCGGCCGTAAGCCAAGCCCGCGACGTGAGCGACACATTTATCGACCAGGTCCGGCAGATCCGCGAGCAGATGCACCAGGTGATCGTCGGGCAGGACGAGGTGCTCGATCAGCTATTGGTTTGCGCGCTGACCGGCTCGCACGCGCTTTTGGTGGGTGTGCCCGGACTCGCGAAAACTCTCATGGTCAAAGCGCTGGCCAGCGCCTTTCATTGGCGGTATTCGCGGATTCAATTCACGCCCGACCTGATGCCCAGCGATATCACGGGCTACGAATTGCTGGGCGCGATCCGGTAAGTGGTGACGTGCGGATGCAGTTTCGCCGCGGGCCGGTGTTCGCCAATCTCGTGCTGGCCGACGAAATCAACCGCGCGGCGCCGAAGACTCAATCGGCGTTACTGGAAGCGATGGCGGAGTGGCACGTAACGGTCGGCGGGGAAACGTATCCGCTCGAAGAGCCGTTCCTGGTCGTGGCCACGCAGAACCCCATCGAGCAGGAAGGCACCTACCCGCTGCCCGAGGCGCAATTGGATCGCTTCATGATGGAAATCCACATCGGTTACCCCACGCCGCAACAAGAAAAGATGATCGTGCGTGCGACGACTGCCGAGCCGTTGCAGCTACCGGAAAGCCGGTTGACGCGCGAGGATTTCTTGAAGCTGCGTTCGATTGTGCGGCAGGTGCCGGTGCCGGACAGCGTGGTCGACTACGCGGTCGCGCTCTGCGGGAGCACGCGGCCCCAATCGGCGAACTCGAGCCGCCAGGTGCAGGATTATGTGGCGTTTGGCGCGGGGCCGCGCGGCAGCCAAAACATGGTTCTGGCGGCCAAGGCCCGGGCGCTGCTGGAAGGCCGCACGGCGCCGATCGTGGAAGATGTGCAGCGCGTCGCGATGCCGATTCTGCGGCATCGGATCATTCTCAATCACCGCGCCATCGGCGACAATTATACGGTCGACCAATTGATCGAGTCGCTGCTAAAAGCCACGCCCATGATGGCTGCGGCCGGCTGATGAAAATAAGGCAGCTAATTACATCTCGCGCCAAGCGCAAAGACGCAAAGAAAACGCAGAAAAATTCGTCGAATTTGGAACAGGAGTTAACAGAGAGAACGGAGAACCGACTCCGTTTCCTCTGTTTTCTCCTGTTCAAAGAAATGATTGCATTCGACAGCACTTGATTCCTATGTTTGCGCCTTAGCGACTTTGCGTGAGTTCTTGTTAAGCTTTTCCTGTTTCAGAATCTTGTCGCGGTGCACGCATGGCGATGATCGAGCGAACGACGGTCAGCCGTTTCTTCGAGCCGCAAAAGCTTTCCGGCCTGGAAAGGATGCGGTTTACGACGCCGCGCCGGGTGGAAGGCTCGTACAGCGGACGGCATATTGCCAAGCGAATGGGTGGCGCCGGCGAGTTCGTCGATTACCGCGAGTACACGCCGGGCGACGATTTGCGGCGCGTCGATTGGCGAGTCATGGGCCGCATGGGCCGGGCCTATTTGAAGCTGTTTCAGGATGAAACCGATTTGAGCTGCACCATGGTCCTCGACATCAGCGGCTCGATGATGCAAGGGGTCCGCCAGCGGTCGCTGTCGGAAGTTTCCAAGCTGGAATGGGTTCAATATTTCACGACCGCGCTTTCCCACCTGATCGTGCTGAGCCGCGACGCGGTTGCGTTGGCGCTTATCAACGACGTGCTACTAAACTACGTGCCGCCTTCGTCGAGCTATCAGCATCGTCTGCTATTGCACGAACAAATTGAGAATCTGCGGGCATTAGGAAAATCGGACCTGTCGCGCGGGCTCGACGAGCTGATCCTCCGCGTGCGGCGGCGTGGCGTGCTGCTGCTGGTCAGCGATTTTCTGGTTGATTCGCTCGATTCGTTGGTTGCCAGCGTGCGGAAGTTTCGCTCGCGAGGCTGGGAAGTCATCGCGCTGCACATCGTGCATCCTGATGAGGAACGATTGCCGGACGGCATGGCGTTTCGATTTCACGGTCTGGAGTCGGATGGAGTCGTCGATTGCCAGTTGTCAGAGGTTCGACGGGCCTACCAGGATCGGTTCGCCTTGCATCTGGCCGCAACGCGCGCGGCGCTGCTCGGCGTTGGCTGCGACTATCATCGCGCTTCCACGGCGACCAGTTACCTCGAGGTCTTGAGGTCGTTTTTGGTTTTGCGCAGCGCATGACTTTGCCGCCGCGAACTGCCTGAAAAAAACAAACTATGAGTTTCCTTCACGGCTGGGCAATTGCGATCGGGGCGGCGGCCTTATTGGCTCCGCTCGCGGTGCATTTTTTGACCAGGCCCCGGCCGATCGCTTATTCGCTTTCGACGATTCGCTTCCTGCGCGAGGTCATCGAGCAGCGGCGGGCCCGCAGTCGAATCCGTGATCTGATCGTGCTTTTATTGCGAATGCTGGCCGTCGGGCTGCTCGCGATGGCGCTGGCCCGGCCGCTGTTCGAACAGGCGCCGCAAGTGCCGGCGCAAGCGGCGGGACAGGCGTCGCGCGTAGTCCTGATCGATGTCAGTCAAAGTATGTCGGCCGGGTTGGCCGGCAGCAACGCACTTCAACGGGCCCAGGCCGCCGCGCTGCGGTATCTCGATTATGCGCCCGGCATACGGGCCGATGTCGTATTCGTCGGCTCGAAACCGCGCGACGTATTCGGCCGCCTGTCGCCGAACCTGGCGTCGCTTCGCGAGTCGGTGCGGCAAGCGACCGTGCGGCCCGAGCGGGCGAATGTAAAAGCCGCGATGGATGAGGCGGGCCGGTTATTAGAAGACGCCGCGGGTGGAAAAATGGAGCTTATCGTCATCAGCGATTTTCAACGCGGCAATTGGGAGTCGCTGTTCCTCGATCGTATTCCGCGGGAATGCAGCGTGCAATTGGAATCGGTGGCGGGAGACGATCGAGACAATCTGGCGATTACGGCGGTCCGCTTCCCATCGCAGCCGGTAGCCGGGCGAGAATGCCTGTTGGAAGTGGAGCTGGCCAATTATTCCGACCGCGAGGCCGACGTTCATTGCCGCGTAGATTTGGGCGCCTGGCAGCAAACGCTGCGGGGCCACATCGGGCCGCAAGCGAGCAGCGTGCTATCGAGCAAAGTTGAATTTCCTAAAGCCGGCTGGTTCGCCGGTTGGGCGCGACTCGAAGGCAACCTCGATGTTCTGCCTGCCGATGACGTGCGGCCGGCCGCCATTCAGGTCTTGCCGGAACCACATGTGCTGTTGATATCGCGCCAGCCGGCTCAGCAGAAACCGTCGTCCAGCTTCTACCTCGAACAAGCGTTGGGGGTTGTTTTGAGCGGTACTGAGGGGAGCGGGGCAAACTCTTCGGCAGTCGAGCGCATTCAGCCGCAACGGAGCGAACCGGCCAAATGGCCGGAAGCGGATTTGTTTGTGCTCGATCATCCGGGGTCGCTCGACGCGGCTGCGGTCGAGCATCTCGCCGTGCGAGTGCGGCGCGGGCGCGCTCTGCTCTACATAACCGGCGAGCTCGTGGATGGAATCAACATGCGGCGATTGGCCGATTCATTGGGCAGCGGATTTCAGCCGCCCGTCGAACTCGTGCCACCGGCCGATGGCGCCATTCGCAAAGCGCTGTTCGTCAGCCAGCTTCGCTCGCGCGAAGCGCCGTTTCAAGTTTTCGGTGATGCGGGCGCATCGTCGCTGCGAACCGTGCGCTTCGGCGGCGGGCTGGCCACACGTGCCACGAAGGAGGGTTTGCAAACGCAAGTTCTTGCCTCGCTCAGCGACACATCGGCACTTTTGTACGCAACGGCCTGCGACGCTGGGCAGATCGCCGTTCTCAATGCCGATCTCGATCAATCGAACTGGTGCGTTCAGCAAAGCTTTTTGCCCGTGCTCAGCGAACTGCTGCAACAATTACTCTCCGGCCGGTCGCAATCGGGTGAAGCTGTTTGCGGCGAGCCGCTGGTGCGGTTGTTGCCGCCCGAGATTTCAGCCGGCGCCAATCTGGTCGGCAGTATGGCGGACCATTCGTCGCCAAGTGCGATTGAATATGGCAAATGGGAGTGGTCGGACCGGCAGGGCAGTCTCGTGTGGTCGTGGCCCGAGCCAGTGGGCGCAGGAATCTATCAACTTTCGCATGGAGATCAGGTAGTCGCCATGGCGGCGACGGCCGCGCCGGCCGCGGAAGCCAATCTGAAAACGCTCGACCGGTCGGTCGTGCAAGGCCGCCTGGCCGGCTCGCGGATTGTCGGATTTCGCGATCAATCCAGCGGCCGTCACCGCGAAGATCATTTGTGGAACTGGCTGATTGTGGCGTGCGTCCTAAGCCTGGCCGGCGAGATTCTCGTACTGAGATCGTTTCGTGCGTAGTTCGCGAGCATAGATTGCCTCCGTATGTGGACGATTGAACCGAAAATCCCGTTGAGTCTGTGGTGGTGCTGGCGGCACTTGCCGTCGTTGCGCTGGGGTTGTACGTCGCCCGCAGCGATTGGAACCTTTCGCCATTTCGGCGGACGGTCGTCACGATGCTGATGGGAATGGGCGTTATCGGGCCACTGTTGATCGCGCTCAACCCGATGTGGATCGACCCTGTGCCGCCGGTGCCGGGCCAGCCTGCGCTCAGCATCCTGGTCGACGGGACGATGAGCATGCAAACGCCCGATGGGGCGCCCGATGGCGTCACGACTCGTTGGCAAGCTGCCGAAAAAATTGCCGACCGCGTGCGACCCGACCCGCAAGTCGCCACGCGCCGTTACGCTTTCGACCATGAATTGCACCCGTTCCCGGCAAAATCTACCGACGGCTCAACGAAAGACCAGTGGCCGCGCGGACATCGCACCGACCTGGCAGGCGCGCTGCGTGAAAGCATTCGATCCGGTTCGGCGGCGGGGCAAGCCGTGCTCTTGATCAGCGATGGCGCGCACAATGTGGGCGCGATCGACGGATTGTTGTCGGCCGCACGCGAGGCAAAATCGCTCGACGTCCCGGTCTACACGGTGACGGTTGGCTCGGACGTTAAAACCAAAAACCTTTCGCTGGCCGCGCGCTCGCCGCGAATGATCGCCTTTCCAGATAGCCCGTTGGTCTTGCGGGTCCGCGTCGGGCAAGCGGGTTTGGCGGGCCGTTCGACGACCGTGTCGCTCATGGTCGGCGATAAGGTAATTCAATCGCGCATGGTGCGGCTGTCCGATGAGCCGTCGCAAGAAATTTCGTTTGTCTTGCCGAAGCCGCCGAAGGCGCCGCTCGAAGCGCTACCACATCGTGGCCGCGACGATTGACGGTGAAGCGACCGACGCCGACAACCAAACCACCATCCTCGTTCAACAATTGCAAAAACCAGTCGGCGCTGATCCTCGAAGGCAAACCATACTGGGACAGCAAATTCCTGGCTCGCAATCTCGGTTCCGATCCGATCGTCGAATTGACGACGATTGTGCAATTAGCTCAGCACCGTTTCCTGGCAAGAAAATATCCGCGCACCGCGAACGATGCATCGACCGGCGGCGCAACGCCCGAAGCCGTCAAGAATGAAGCAAAAGACCCGAAACCGCCGGCGCCAGGAGCGGCGACTGGCTGGGAAGTGCAAACTGCGCTCGCTTCGCCGCTCGAATCGATGCAAACATTGTCGAACTACCGCCTGGTAATTCTCGGCCGAGACGCCGATGCCTACCTGACGGATAAGAGCGTCGAGAATCTGCGACTGTGGATCTCGCAAAACGGCGGATGCTTGATGTGCGCCCGCGGCGCGCCGACCAACGAAGTTGTCAGCAAACTCGCCGAAATCCTGCCGGTAAGGTGGACCGCGGCGGTCGAATCGCGATTTCGCACGAAAGTCAGCCAGTATGGATACGATGCGGCCGTGTTCGACCCGCTGATGCCGGAGGGAAGCGATCCGCTCGCGGCGCTGCCGTCGCTCTCGACCGGCGCGGTGCCGAAAACGCGCGTGGGGCTGCCGCAGGTGCTGGTGCAGAGCGTGTTGGATACGACGGGCGACGCGATTCCCGTGGTGACGTACCAGCCGTACGGCCGCGGTCAAACGATCGTGGTCGAGGGCGCCGGCATGTGGCGTTGGGCGTTCTTGCCGCCGGAACATGCGGCGAAAGACAAGATTTATCCCACGCTGTGGCAATCGATGATTGAGTGGATTGTCTCTCAACAGGACCTGATGCCGGGGCAAAAGATTGGCATTCGCTCCGACCGCGCCACTTTCCTCACCGGCGACCAGGCGACCGCTACCGTCCTCGTCAGCTCGCCCCAGGATTTCCAGAAACCGGGCGGGCAACCGGACTTCGAAGTGCTACTACAAGGGCCCGGATTGAAATTGCCCCGACGGATAACTCCTTCGCCGATTGCCGGCAGCGGCGAGCTTTTTCGGGCCGACTTTGGTACGCTGGATATTGGCTATTACACGGCCTCGATCGTGCGAGGCGCAAGCGATGAGATGTTGGCAGAGACCGCCATTGAGGTTCGCGATCCGTGGTTCGAGCGATTGGAGCTCGACGCACGGCCGGAAGTGATGCGGCGCGTGGCAGAAATCAGCGGAGGCGCCGTGCTTCAGCCGAATCAAGTGGGCGACTTGTGCCAACGCTTTCGCGAGCGCCTGACGGCGAATCGACAGCAGCAGGAAATTCGAACCACGTTGTGGGACCGGCCGCTCGTGCTTCTGACGGTCCTATCCGCGTGGCTATGTTGTTGGATCGTGCGGCGACGGAGCGGTTTGGTTTGAGCAAGTTTTGAAAAGTTACAGCGATCCATTCATCGCCAAAAAAAGCACAAAAAGGACATATAAAATCCAAGACAGAGCACGAACAAAGACGGTAATCCCTCGGGAGTTTTTGTGGCTTTTCGTGTTTTTTGCGGCAATTTGTAAATCGCCCGGATAAGGAGAACCTTCGTGGCGAACGCAACACTTTCGCAAACGCATTCCGATGTCGTCAGCAGCGGTTTGACTCCGTTTCGCAAGCGGGCAAGCTGGCTCGAGGCCATTCGTACCGTGTTATTGGGTGCGTTGATTCTGCTCGTCGGCCTGCTGGCCGCGATGTGGCTCGATTTGATGTTGCCGATCTCCATGCAAGGCCGCTGGGCATTGACCCGGCTGGGGTTTTTGGCGGGCATCATTGGGATCGCCGCGATTGGCGCGCTGCGGGTACGACGATTGACGTTCGAACGACTCGCCGCGCTGGTCGATGCACGGGCCAAGACCGGCGGTGAAACGCTGGCCGGTTGGCAACTTGAACACTGTCCGCCAACCAAAGCCTCGTCTTTAACACGCGGGCTTGCACAGTTGGCATCCGCCCGAGCTGGCGAGCGGCTAACCGCGATTGCGCCGAAAGCGTGCTGCCGGTCGCCCCGGTCCGCAAAGGGGTCTGGATGCTTTGCGGCTGCATTTTTGTCACGGCTGCACTCGCCGCGATCATGCCCGGCGCCGCCTGGAATCAATATCAACGATTTCTTTTTCCAACCCGCGATGTGCCGCCGTTCACGGGCGTCGCCATCGAGCTAGATCCGTCCGCAGCCACGGTTCTGTACGGCGCCGACCAAACGGTTCAGGCCAAGGTAACGGCCGGTCGAACCGATTTCATGGAGCTGGTGACAATTACGGCAGACGGCAAAGAGCATTCGCTGCCGATGCTTCAACAACGACCCGATGAGTGGCAAGCCGTTCTCATGCGGCTAACCACGCCCATGGATTTCTACGCTCGGAGCGGACGATCGCGATCGCGCATTGGCCGGATCGACGTGCAGCTTACGCCGCAAATTGTTTCGACCAAAGTCCGCATCACGCAGCCCGCGTATACGAAGCGGCCCGTGTTCGAAGGGGCCATTCCTAAGGAAGGCATCAGCGGGCTCGCTGGGACGAGCGTCGAGTTCACCGTCGCGAGCAATCGGCCGCTTCGCGAGGGCCGATTGGTGATCGCCTTTCGCGACCAATCGAATCAGCAAGTGACCCTATCAGCGGCGGCGGATGCAAGCGAAAGGGACGAAAACGCCGGCATCGTTCGCGGGTCGCTCAAGCTGCAGATGCCGGGCCGGTTCGAGATTTCGGTTTTCGACGTCGATGGCATCGAATCGATCGACCGCGTGAGTGGGACGATCGCGATTACCGTCGATCAGCGGCCAGTTGTCCGGATCCTTGAACCCAAACCGCTATCGCTCGCGACGCCCGATATTAGTCTGCCCGTCGTTGTCGCCGCGGAAGACGATTTTGGCCTCACCAGCCTGCAGCTTTATCGATCGCTCAATGGTTCGTCGGCAACCGCGATGCCGTGCAAAGTGGATGGCGGTCCGCGGCAGAGCGAAGAAATCGGTTTGCCGCTCGACCGGTACGGATTATCGCCGGGCGACGAGATTCGTATGTTTGCGCGGGCCGAGGATAACGATCCGGCCGGTGCGAAGGGCGCGGAATCGCCCGTCACCGTCGTGCGCATCATTTCCACCGAGCAATTCCAGGAAATGATGCTGCGCGAAAAGGGCGCCGAGAGCATCGCCGCCAAGTACGAAGAGGCCGAGCGATATCTCGAAAAGCTCGCGCAATCGATCGACGAGCTGCAAAAAGCGGCCGATGCCGCCGCGGCAAAACCAGATTCGCCCGAAGCGGCCGAGGAGCTTCAAAAGAAAATCGACGCGGCTCAGAAAGCGGCGGCCCAAGCTGCCAAGAATCTGCAGAAACTTTCGGAGCAGCCGATGCCGATCGACGTGGACCGGGAGTTGGCCAAGCGTCTGGCGAGGATGGCGGAAGACGCCGCCAAGACCGCCAAAACGCTCGGTGAAATGAAAAAGTCCCAAGGCGGCAAGGGCGGTTTGACCAGCGAGCAAAAGGAGCAGCTTCGCAAAATGGCAGAGCAGACGTCCGGCCAACGGACGCAACTCGATAAGCAGGCGATCCAACCGCTGGAACGCTTGCAGCAAGCGATGCCGCTGCTGATCGATGAGCAGCGATTCGCCGAGCTTGCCGCGCAGCAGCGCGACCTCGCCCAGCGTTTGGAGTCGCTGCGATCCTCGCCCGATCCGCACGACGCCAAGGTCGAGCGGCGGATCGCCGAGCTAGAGGCCGAGCAGCAACAACTTCGCGAGTCGCTCGAAAATCTGCTCGATGATATCGCCGCGAACGCCGACGCGTTGCCCGACGTGCCCGATCTGCAAAAGCTAAAATCCACGGCGAAAAACTTTAGCGAGGCTGTGCGCAAAAGCGAGGCGGTTCCGAAAATGTCCGGCACTCAGGAGAAGCTGCTTGGCAGTAACTTTCCCGGCGCCATCGACGACGCCCGCAAGGCGGCCGATATCATGGAGAGCTTTCTCGGCAAGTGCCATGGAATGGGAAATGGCGCGTGCGAATCGTGCAAATTGGCGTTCAATCCGTCGGCCGGATGCCCCAATTTGGGCGACTCGTTACAGCAGATGTTGGCCATGCTCGGCATGAAACCGGGCACCGGATACGGCGGTAATCCGGCGCCGGATTTGGATTCGGCGCCGGCGGCGGGTATTCGGTTCGCTCGCCGGGTCCGCACAACGTCGGCATGTACGGATCGCTGCCGATGACTTCCTCGCGCTCGAGCCAGGGTCGCGGTAATCGGCAGTCGCAAGGCGTCGCCACAAACAGCGCCGGCCTCGCCGCAACAATCGGGGCTGGGTGATGGCGCCGCAACCGCACAAGGAAACGCGGCGGGGCAGGCCGAGTCGAGCGTTCCGGCCCAGTATCGCAGCCAGGTGACGAAGTATTTCCAAAAGGTGGCCGAGCAATTGGGAGAGAAACAATGAAGTCGCGAAGAATTCTCGCTGCCGCTCGAACTCATGCACCTCTCGCATGTTGTCTGCTCGCAATAATCGCCGCTCGATCGATATGTGGCGCGGATGTATCGACGAGCAAAAAGGCAGACGCAGCCGCCACGGTGCCGGACCCGGCCAGCGTCGGCGGCGAGCCGGCCAGCATCGTTCAGGTTGCGAATTTGATTTATGCCGGAACGAAGACCAGCGAATGCTTTGCCGACCATTTCTTGCGGCGCCGGAGCAAGATTCGTCGATCAGTACGAGCCGGCGACTCCATTCGGTCAAACTCAGCTCCGATGAGATCTACAACTTTCCGCTCCTGATCATGACGGGCGAAGGAAAGTTCGAGCTGCCCACCGAAGAGTGCGATAACTTGCGCCGCTTCGTCGAACGGGGCGGATTCCTGCTCGCCTCTTCCGGGTGTTCGTCGCCCGATTGGAATCAGAGCTTTCGCCGCGCGATGGCGAAAACGTTTACCGATCGGCCGCTCGAAAAGCTCGGGCAAGACCATTTGATTTTCCACACCGTATACGACATCAACCAATTACAAGGCAAGCACGGCAAACCGCAGCCGCTGGAAGGTATTCAATTCGGCGCGGCTGGGTGTGCTCTATTCCCAAGACGGGCTTAACGATACGGCCAACACGCAAGGCTGCTGCTGTTGCGGCGGGAACGAGATTACCAATGCGGAGCAAATCAACGTCAACATCTTGATTTATAGCTTGCTGCAGTAAGCTGCGACGGCGTTGGTTGGCATCCCGCCTACGTGTCATTCCGAGGTCCTCCGAGGAATCACGCCAGATCCCTCGGAGGACCTCGGGATGACAATGAACGGGGTTTTACCTCCCAACTGGACGACTATGGAAGCACGTTGGATTCGACGATTCTCGCCGCCGGCCTTGCACTGGTCGGTCATCGCTCTCTCGGCCTGCGCGGGATGCGGCAAGTCGAACAGCAGACACGTGGAGATCATCGTCAGCGGCGACACGGCCGGTTGGATTACGCCGTGCGGCTGCGCGTCGAACCAGTCGGGCGGCCTGTCGCGGCGAGCAACGCTCGTTGCCGGGCTGGGGCCGGCCGATCAAGTTCTGTATCTCGATGCGGGCGGCTCGGCTTCGGGCGCCAGCGAATACCAGCGAATCAAATTGGAGGCAATCTTGCGCGGCCTCTCGATGATGAACCTGGCCGCGCACAACATCGGCGGTCCCGAATCCGAGCTTGAACCGGCGCAACTGCTGCGCTCGCCGAAAAGACGGGCGTCACCTGGCTGTCGGCAAATTTGCAACCGGTCGCCGGTGACTTTCGCGCAAAACGATCTTGCGCCCTTCAACGCAATGGAATTCGAATCGCGGTGACGGGGGTCGTCGATCCGAAACTGGTGAAAAACGACGCCTGGTCGGCGCGCGAGCCGGTCGCAGCCGTTTTGGAAGCGTTTGCGGAAACCCCGGCAGACGTTCGGATTGTGCTGGCGTACTGCGACGAAAGCGGACTGCGTTCGCTCACTCAATCACTGCCGGAGGTCGATTTCATCATTGGCGGGCCAACCGGGCAGGCCATGAAACCGGCGACGATCGGCCCGGTTGCCGTCCTGTCGGCGACGAACAAGGGCAAGTTCTTGCGCGAGTTCAATTAACCTGTGCGACGGGAAAACGTTTTCAAACATCGTCGATCGGTCCGGCCGAAGTGACGAGCGATCTTGCTGAAAACGGTGCGCTCGTCGAGAACCTGAAACGCTATTATGCCGCGTTGGCCGATCGCGATTTCACCGTCTCCGAAGCCGGATTGGCTTCCAATCTAAAAGGCGACGCTTCGTATCGGATCGCCGGCTCCGAATCGTGCGCGAAGTGCCATGTCGCCGATGCGCAGGCCTGGCACGCGTCGCGGCACAGCCATGCGTGGGAAGTGTTGGCTGCCAAACGTGCCCAGTTTGATCCGTTTTGCCAACAATGCCACACGACCGGTTACGGATACGATGGCGGGTTCGACAGCGCGGGCAAAACGCCGCAATTGGTTCACGTCGGTTGCGAGAACTGTCATGGCCCGTCGGCAGCGCATGTTGCAAATCCAAAAATCAAAACGCCGTTTCTAGCGGCCGAGCGGTGCACCAAGTGCCACGACCACGAAAACAGTCCCCAATTTGCCTACGACAAATATTGGCCGAAAATTCGCCACGGAACGAAAAAAACCGAAGCTGACACAGAGCCGAGAAACCGTCGCCAATACGTTCGCACGGAGGTCGTCGCAAAATGATGCGATTACGAGCAGTTATTTCAAACCGTGCCGGCCCTGGTGGCGGTCGTCGTTCTTGTTTCCCCGTCGTTGGCACAGGAAAAGGCGCGAGACACAGGGGAAAAACCACCGGCGGTTAAACACTATAGTGTTCTCGACGCGATCGGCGATTTATTTGGCGCCTCGACTCCGGAGGATACGGAGCGACCACAAAAGCCGTCTAACCCCACAGTTGTTGCACCTCCGCAACCAATAGTCATCACAGGAGTGATCCCCAATTCTTCGGCGACGCCGAACGCCACCGCGCCCGAAGCAAACGTTAAAATTCAGACGACCTACGCCGCCGCCGTTCGCGAAGCGCAGCTTCACAACCGTCCGCTACTCGTGCTGCTCGGTGCTCGCTGGTGTTCATGGTGCCGCAAGTTGGAAGCGGAATTGGAAACGCCCGAGGCAAAGCCGATTTTCGCACAGTGGGTGATTGCCGAGGTGGATGTCGACGACGAGCCGGAAGTCGCGGCCCGGCTGGAAGCGTCCGGCTTGCCGGGACTGCGGATCCTTGGACCGTTTCAAGCGGTCGTCGCGTCTCGCGAGGGCTATCTGGAGACCGCCGAGCTGAAACAATGGCTGGACGAAAACCGGAAGTCGGCGGACCCGGCGGTTTTCAAGATTCTCTACGACACGACTGAACCGAATGCGGAAACGCTCAAGCAATTGATTGGTCTGTTGACGGACACCTCGCCGCTGGTCCGCGGCGCCGCAATCGAGCGATTGGCGGCGCACGGTCGCGTGTCGGCCGGTCCGATGGTCCAAATCTTGAAAACAGGCCGGTTGGCTCAACAATTGGCGGCTTGCGAGGTGTTGCATCATTGGCGGGCGCCGGTCGAAACGATAGACCCCTGGCAGCCAGATACGTTGCGAGGTGAGCAGTTCGTTCCACTGATCGATTGGGCACGCCGGCGGATGGATGCCGGCGAAGCGGCCATCGGACCACCTGGTCAGTCGGCCAACGCGCCAACTCTGGACGTCCAATCGGCCAGCGATTTATTGCAGCGATTGATGAAGGCCGAGCCGGCCGATCGGCCGAGCCTCATGGCGCAACTGATCGGCATGGGACCACCGCTCGTCGTGGAAGTTCGGTCTCGGCTCGCTCATGCCGATTCCCTGGACGACGCGACGCGGGAGCGTCTGCGCGAGTTGCTGTACCACCTGCTTGCCAGCCGCCAACTGCGAATGGAACAAACGGGTGTCCTGGCCGCGTTGGCGCGGCTCGATTTGGAATCGCACCGCCAGGCTGCGGCGACGATCCTCGACAGAGCTTCGATCGTAGATCAGCCGCTCGTGGAGGAACTGGGCCGCGACGCCGACCCGCTCGTTCGAGAGCTGGCGGTCCGGTCGTTTGGCCGATTGGGCCTGATGAACGAAAAAGGTCGCATCCAGCAGCTTCTCAACGACAGCAACTCGAACGTGCGCACCGCGGTGTTGCGCGTACTCTCCGAGCATCCGTCGGATGAAAGCGTGGAAATCCTTTGCGAGTACTTGGGCAAGGAAACCGACGAGGACTTGCTCGTTCACGGCACAAAATGCCTGGGCCAACTCCCGCGACAACCAAAGGCCATGACCGCTTTGGCCCTGCTCGCGGCAAATCGCAGTTGGCGAGTTCGGGCGACGGCGATCGAAGTGGCGGGGCAGGCCATTCAAACTCGATTGCAACAGCCCATCATCGGCCCAGACGGGTCGCGTATGAGTGGCGTGCCGCCCGAGTTGGCCGATGCGATTTTGGCTGCCGCACTTGAGCCCGATGCGTTCGTTGCCGAACGGGCTGCGAAAGTGCTGCCAAACCTGATTCAAGAGGGTGGGGTCGATGCGAGTACGTTGGACAAGATCGCGACTGCGCTCGCCGACCACCCGGAGCAGTTTCGATTGATCCTGGAGAGAATACACGGCGAAGTAGGGTCCATCCATAGAACTATCAATTTCAAAAACTTGTCCCCGCCGTTAGTGCGATTGGCGAACGCATGGCTGACGAATGCTAACCCGAAAGAAACTCAGCGAGCGGTCATCTTACTGAGTCAGCTTGCGCCAACCGAGTTGAACGACCGGGTGGGCGAGTTAATTGCGTCGAATGACGCCACCATTCGGCTGGCCGGACTTCGGGCCGTGCTCTACTCGATCGAAAAATACCGCGCGGCGAATATCGACGCCGCCATCAAGCGCTGGGCTGCCGGCTCGCAACGGCCGGCATCGGGCGCTGAGACAGAACCCATCCCCTGGTACGAGCTCCCAAAAGAAGAAATGCCACACGGTGGCGATGCGGTGCCGAGCTCTCAAGCGGCCGCGCGACCGGCGCCGGTGGGTGACGTCAATCACAAAACAATCGTCGTTCAGTTGCCCAAAGCTGCGTCGAACCAATCGCAGGCCAGCGCATTGGAGGCTGCCAGCCAGCTATTCGGCGGAACACTGCCGGCGACCGCATCGCCTGCTCCTTCGCCGGCGCCGGCGAATCCTGTGCAGCCCGGTAGTGGTTCGATCGCATTGGCCCCTCCCGGCCAAACGGATATGGAATTAGCTCGGCCATCGAAGTGGATGGATCGATGGCAGAGCGGAAACGCCAAGGATCGTCCGAAATGGCTTCTCGATTGCGAAGCATCAACGCAGAAACTGCTTGCTAGCCAAGATTCGAACGAACGGGCATGGGCACTCATATTATGGTCATTACTCGGCCACACGGATCGCGCCGACGATTTGCTTGCGGCGATCGGCCGGCGCGCATCGGATCAAGGATTCCAGGCAGAGATCGGCCAACTGGCGCTGCTCTCGTGGTTGCCGTCGGACCGGCGGCTGGCGGAAAGCAAGCGGCGGTTCGCCGAACTTGGCGACCAACACGAAAAGATTGTCGAGACTCTTCGCGAATCGACGCTCATTGACGATCCGTTAATGGCCGATTGGATTTTCGAACGGCTGATGGATGTGTCGCTTTCCGAACCCAAGCTTCGATCATCATGGGCCGGCATATTGGTTCGATCACAACTTGGCGGTTTCGCCGACGGACAGTTACTCACCACGCTGCCGGCCGCGAATTACGAATACAGCCCGAAAGCCCCTTATCGCATCGTGCGATCGAAACAACAGGTCGCGATTCCCGGCCGCGCCGACGCCTGCGATTGGCTGCGGAAACACTATCTAAGTGCCACGAACGATTCTCAACGTGCGATCGCGTTATTGGCGGTGGCCCAACTGGATCATAAAACGGCGGTGGACGCCGCCATGGGTTTGCTTCAGGTGGCGGACAAGAACAGCGAGCCCGTGCAAGTGGCATTGTCGATCGCCTTTGGCGATGCGCCGACCCCCAGCGCTCAGCGTGCTGCTTCGCTGTTGAGTCATAAAACGCCGGAAGTGCGCCGTGCGGCGTTGCAATATCTCGTTTACCCGGGGGTTGCCTCGCAGAGCGAAAAACGAGCGTTGACTGCGGCCGTTGATAATGAGTCGGTCTTGCCCGGTTTGTGGTGCGCGACGGAAAAATTCCCGGCCGACAAACTCCACGAATTGGCGACCTCCGGCAGTCTGACGTCGCGGTCGCAAGCCAATTTATTGCTGGTGGCTGCCGGCGAGCGCTCCGATCTGAAGTCATTGGATCGCGCGTTGCCGGCCAGTCGCCGCGCGTATTCAAGTCTTTGCATAGCCGCGGCACTGGCGAAGGCTGGCAGGAGCGATCAAGAGGCGGTGGCACACTACCGGGCAACTTACGACGACGTAGCCACGAACGCCAACCCTCAAGGCGAGCAAATCGCCGCGGCCTTTTATGAGGTGCTGCGACAATTGCCCGGCGACGAGGTGGCCGAACTGCGTCGTCGGATGCGAAACGAAAAAGGGTCGAAGCTGTTCAACCAATCGGGCGACAACGTATCCGGCTCTTCAAGTCCGTTCGAATAAAGCCCATTTTTTTATCCAGCTTTCACGCATTATGATAATTCCATCGATGATCGGCCGCTTTGTTGTTATCTGCGTAGCGATTTCCATGCTTTGTCGGGCGGCGCCGGCAGCCGAGACCGCGTGCGCGGCGAAATCTGCCACCGTTCACGCGGCCGGCACGTACGAGCTAAAAATCAAACCGCAAAAGCTCCGCCTATCGATTGCAATTCGAGTGCAGGGCGCGGATGCCAAATCGGCCGTGGAATCGTTTATGGCGCACAAGGAAAGAGTCAAAAAAGAGCTGATCGCGATGAAGGCGGATGCAGCATCGATCGAGTTTAGCGCCACGCAGGTTGCGGGTGGCATCGGCGGCATGCCGACGGAAATGCAGCCTTACGAGTCGCGATTTATCGCCCAAATCGCCCGAGCGGCGCCCAACGTCAACGCGGCCGATATTCCCAAAATCTACAATGCGACGGCGCGCGTTTCGCGCCGAATGGGCGTTGCCGACCACCGATCCGGATGCGCTGGCGCTTCTGCCCGAAACGCTTAAGGAACAAATCAAAGCGCGAGACCTGATGGGCGAAAAAAACAAGGCAGCATTGGATAAGGGCCAGCAGGAAAAACTCGAGGAAGCTCAGGCGGCGATGCAGGAAAATGGCGGATATAGCTCGAGCAACGAGGAGAACCAGCCCATTGCGATTATGTTCGTCGCCAAGGTCGACGACGATTCACGGAAACGAGCCGCAAAAGAAGCGTTCGACCGGGCAAAGGCCCAGGCGAACTTGCTCGCCAGCGCGACCGGCCATAAAACCGGTGAATTGATGAGCTTGCGGTCGGGTGACATGCCATCCAACGGGGCCGGCGAAAACGGTTTCGCTTATCAGGCCGCCTATGCCGCCTACGCGGCAAGCGGCATGGATGGTGTTACCGCCGACGAAGCCCAGTCACCAGGCGCCAGCGATCTAAAGTATGCGACGCGCTTGGAAGTTGAATTCGCCCTGGAAAAATAGCAACGCGACCGATTTGAAATGCAGGTTCGTCGTCCACCACGGTCATTTCTTTCGTTCCAGATTCACGACCGCGTGCAAACCGTCTTCCAGGAAGGTGAGCGACAACGGCTTCGCTGCTATTCCAACACCCCTGCCACAAGTTGTTCGAAGTCGGCGTTGGTAATGCTCACTTCCTCGTATATGGCACGGGCCGTTTGGGGTTCAATCCGTTCGAAGTCGCCGGGCTCGGTTGTGACGAGAATTCCACACATTTCCAAAACGGCGGGGCTAATCGATAGTTGGCCCGGTCCGGTAGCGAAGTAGCACGCGGGGCGGTGCACCGCGCGTGGAAACAGCACGGCGGTCCAGCGGCCCCCTCGAAAATGTGCCAGCAGATTGAGCATCGGTTCATCCGTTGCCTGCTCGATTCGGCCCAGCGCGCCGATCGTTCGTTCGATGTCGGCTGCTACCTCGTGTGCGTTCGTGCCGCTGAACAGAAGCATATTGCGGCCAAAGCTGGAGTGCGCGACGACGGCGCGGCCGCGGGCATCCGTCGGCAGTTGAGCCAGAATTGGAATCTCATCCGCCCGAGCGGCTTGAAAATGAAAATGGTCGGGCGCCGAGGCGCCGCAGCGCGGGCCGTTGTAAAGCGCGGCCAGATCGGGGCCGATTTCGTGGGCCAATCGCAAGAATGAATCGATCCGTCCCAACAATCGCTGCGGCAGATGTTCGCGTCCGGCGATCGTACAGTGCATCGGAAGAATCGGGTATGGATTGGGCAACACCACGAGGTCTTCGAACGCGACGCCCCGCTCCTCGATCGGCATGTTGTCCGGGCACAAGAAACATGGGCGGGCGGCAACTGCCTTCGCATCCGTTTTGGCGAGCGTCGAACGCCGCCGCGCCGGGTTTACCTGCACGATCACCGACTCGCCGTCGGAGACGAGCGTTTTTCTTTGCAGTTGCTCGAGTGCCGCTTCGCCATCGCCGAGTGCCGGCCAGGTCGCTCGCTGCTGCGTGAAGAGGTAGTCGATTCGCTGCCGCAGCCCCTCGCCAGGGCGGTCATTTTGCAGGATTCGTTGCCAGCTCATTGCGGGGCCCGATGTTGCCGAGCCGCGATTTCGATCGATCGCAGCCGATCCTTATAGAGCGCATAGCGGTTTTGCGTTTCGAGCGGCAGCGCGTGATCGGTGTTCCCTTCCCAGCGACGGCACCAGTACAGCGAATCGTAGATTCGGCCAAGCGGGTATTCTCGGCTGAGCCGCAGCGCGACGGCATAGTCTTCGCCGAAGCTGACGTTGGGAAAGCCGATCGTCCGCAGTGTCGGCACGTGGAACGCGCGCGGCGCGCCGAGACCGGCGATGCGCAGCGCGTTGTTGTGGCCGTTCTCGGGCGTCCATTCGCGATGATCGATCAGCCCGGGCGGAATCTGCTTCAAATGAACATCCACGATCGTGTACGAACCGATGACGGCCGCGTACCCGAAGCGGCGGAATTCGCCGATAATCCGCGAGAGCACGCCGGCGCCCGCGTACAGGTCGTCGCTGTCGAGCTGCACGGCATAGCGGCCGCATCGTGCGGAGTAGATCGCTTCGTTCCAACAGCCGCCGATGCCGAGGTCGCGGCGGTCGGGAATCAAATGGACCAAACGATCATTTTTGGCCGCTAGATCGCGCAGCAGCTCCGTCGTGCCATCGCTCGAATGATTATCGACCACGATCACATTGAACGGAAACTCGGCCTGTTGCGACAGCGCGCTGCCGACCGCATCGGAGATGGTTCGCGACCGATTGCGTACGGGAATGACCACGCTGCATTCCACTGGGAAATGTTCCTGATCCTGGAATGGCCGCCCGGTCGGCGGCGGAAGCCAGGCACCAATGCGTTTCAGGTGCGACGTGGCAACGCGTTCCATGTCGATTTGATACGCCCGATTCCGCGGGTCGACGTAACGAAAATGGGCTTCGCCCGCGTCCCGTTCAACCGACGGCGCGACCGTGTACGTCGGCTCGCTAAGGTGCACGATCGGGCCGCGTTCGCTCAGCCGCAACCGGAGATCATACCATCCGCCGAAATCACCGGGTTCGCCGTCGGTCTTGATCCCGTCGGGCAGCCCAAGAACTGTTTCGCGACTGATCAGTAAGGCATGACCGAAATCGAAATCGTCGCGAATGCTGCCGGCCTGATAATCGATCAGCGGATGCGGCGTCAGCGCACCATCAAGCGCCACATCGAGATAATCCGAGTACAAAATTGCTGCCCGAGCATCGGCGGCTGCGTGTGCCAGGCGCTGCAAGCCGGTTGTGGTCAGTTCCACGCGCGGCGACAATGCCCAAAGTAAATGGGATGCGCCCGTCGTGTTGAACCAATGCAGGGCCTCGATTATATCGGCCGAAGACCGAAGCGTCGCGGCGCAACCGGTGGACTTTCGCGGCCGATACATGCGCACGGCTGAGGCTGCGACCGCAATGGATTGGATCTGCGGATTGGCGGCCAGCCGCTCCAGCGCAACGGTCGATAATCCTTCGTTCTCCGCCATTACGGCGGCAATCGATGCCATGCATGCGCTCCCGCTCAGCAACTATTCGTGTTAAGAAATAATCCT
Organism: Pirellulales bacterium; assembly: GCA_963733825.1. Classification (GTDB taxonomy): domain Bacteria; phylum Planctomycetota; class Planctomycetia; order Pirellulales; family Lacipirellulaceae; genus JABDGM01. The sequence goes on along the minus strand of CAVTEK010000017.1, from coordinate 255,079 downwards.
AGCGTTGAGGGCGTGGTCATTCAATCATGCGCGCACCCCTGTCACCCCGAGGTACTCCGAGGGGTCCGGCCGGATTCCTCGGAGTACCTCGTAATGACACCATCGCGCGGATTGCCCGCCAGTCTTGATGCTCCCCCTTGAAATTTCCAGGAATTGGGGAATTATTCGACACTTTTCGGCGTCTCAGTTCCAACTATTGGTAGAACGTCCCGCCGGCACAAACGAGATTTACCATTGCTGGATGAGCAAGAGCAACTTGCCGTGATCCGCGGCCTCCGCGAAGGAAGCTGCGATGCCTGGGCCACGCTGTACGACGAATACAGCGTGGATATCTGGCGATACGTTGCGCGGTTGCTCGGCGCAGATGCAGCGGCGGTAGGTGACATCGTCCAGGAAGCATTCCTGGAAGCCGCGCGCTCGGCTCGGCGGTTCGACCCCAGCCGGGGAACACTGTGGAGCTGGCTGGTGGGAATCGCTCATCACCGAGTGTCCGACCATTGGCGCCAAGTCAAACGGCGAAACCGTTTGGAGCAACTTGCCGATGCAGGTGAGATCGACTTCAGGCACTTGTTCGACGGCCAATTGGCGTCGCAAGCGGCCGTTGAAGCGAGTGAGACAGTCAATATTGTTCGCAGCACACTTTCCCAATTGTCGGCCGACTACGCCTCGCTTTTAACTGCGAAATACTTGGACGAATTCAGCATGCTGGAAATCGCAGCTCGATTTGGCAATTCGGTCGAGGCGGTCAAGTCGAAGTTGGCGCGCGCACGGCGAGAATTTCGCGCGAAGTTCGAGTTTTTGACAAAAACCGTTCAAGCACCGAACCAGCAGCTTGTTGCAGAAAAACGGTCCGTGACAAAGCAGCAGCAATAGATGACCCGCTATGAGTACCGATCCCTCGCCAAACGAAAACCAGTTGCCCAATGTCGATGAGAGTCGGCTCACGGCGCTGGTGCGTGGCACGAACACCGATGCGCCGGCGCCCGATCCGGCGCGATTGGCTGCGATTCGGCAGCGCACGCTCGATATTTTTGCCGAGAGCGGCGGGGCAGGTGACGCGAAAGGCCCGCAGCGTCGCCCATTTCGAGCGGCGTGGCGAGGGTTGGCGGCCTTGGCGGCGACGGCGGCTGCGATATCGATCGGCTTCAACATCTTCATCCACAATTCCATCGCTGGAGCACCGTTTTCAAAGGTGCTTGAGAATCTTCGCGCCGCTAAAACTCTGGAGCTTCGCGTCACAAAAGACGGGCGATCGGCCCAAGTCCTGGTTCGCGCGCCGGGCTGGTGCGGTTCGAGGATTCGCCGGAGCGATACCGCATCGCGCAGGGTTCGCGGCTGTGGAAGATCGACGAAACCGCAAACACCGCCGCCCCGGGCGATTCGCCGTGGTTCATCGACCCCGATCATCAAATCGATCTGCTCGGGCTGCTCGACGTCGGCGTGAACGACGCCAAGCCGCTGCTCGATTCCGAACCAACTGAGCGGGCCGATTACGCCGATCGAAAGTGTTTCGTCTACCGCGCCGAGTTGCCAAGCAACGTGGGACCGCTGCGGATTGAAGCGTTTGCCGATGTGAATACCAATCAACTGGTCGGAATCATCGCCAATCCGCTCGACAAGTCGCCGCGCACCGGCCCGCCATTGGCCGAGTTGCAGCTTGTGGCGATCAATCCGCCGGTTGATGAATCCAAGTTCGTCGTCGCGAAATCGCTCACGGATGACGGGCGGATTGGAAAAATCGTCGATGCCCAAGGCCTCGTCCTGCTGCGACCCGCGCTGGCTCAACGCTGGACGCCGATTGGCCCGGGAATGCCCGTAAAGCCCGGCGATTGGCTGCGAACCGATCTGCGTGGCGCCAATGCCGTGAAAGCCCGGACTTCGTCGGACGTGGAACTGACGCTCGGGCCCGGCACATTGCTGGAGTGCATTTCGCCGACGCAAGCCCGCCTGCACAACGGCGAAGTGCAAGTGAATTTACCAAAATCGGCTAAGCTGGCTAAAAAATCGGATGGGGCGCCCCAAACGAATAAGCATCGCAGCGTTTCGTTTGAGCTTCTAGCTCCGCGCACTGGCAGTCAACATCTGGCAATCGCTGGGAAGCATCTGCTGCGCGTCGATCGGGATGAAAAGCTGGTCGAGGTCGGCAGGCGGCCGCGTTGGCTCGAAGGATTTGAGGGCACGTCGAACAACGAATCGCTTGGCTCGCTGATCGTGAAATTGCCCGATGGCCGTAACGAACCGCTCTCGGTTGGTTACCACAAGGTCAACGTCGAGATTCGCGACCAGATTGCCCGCACCACGATCGAAGAGTCCTTTGTCAATCACACTTCTCAGCGGCTGGAAGGTGTCTTCTATTTCCCCTTGCCGGCCGACGCTTCGATCAGCGGATTCGGGATGTGGATCGGAAACGACCTCATCGAAGCCGACGTCGTCGAAAAACAGCGGGCACGAGAAATCTACGAAACGATTCTGCGCGAGAACAAAGACCCCGGCTTGTTGGAATGGACAGCCGGCAACTTGTTCAAGGCCCGCGTGTTTCCCATCGAAGCCTCGTCGGAGAAGCGGATCAAAATTGTCTATACCCAGGTGCTGCCGCTGCGTGGCAATCGCTATCGCTATAGCTACGGCCTGCGAAGCGAGCTTTTGCGTAGCCAACCGCTGCGGGAATTGTCGCTATCGGTGCAAGTGAATTCGGCGCTGCCGCTCAAGAGTGTCTCCTGCCCGACTCACTCGGTTCGCACCGAACAAACGTCGCATTCTGCGCAGCTCGATTTCGCGGCCCAGGAATATACGCCCGACCGCGATTTCGAGGTGGTGTGCGAGATCGAGAATCGCACGTCCGACGTCGTGGTCGTTCCGCACCGCCGCGGCGACGACGGCTACTTCCTCTTGCAACTGATGCCGCCAGGCCGCAATGGCAACTGGCAGCGTGAAGTCCTGCCCGAAGGTAAACCGTTGGAATTGGTTCTGTTATGCGATACGTCGGCGTCGATGGACAGCGAAAAGCGCCGGCAGCAGGCCGAGTTTGTCGCGACCGTGCTGGCTTCGCTCGGCGAAAAGGATCGATTCTCTCTGGCGGCGGCCGATGTCGAAACGGTTTGGGCGTCGCCCGGGCCGATGCCGGCCACCGCCGAAAACATCACAAAAGCCCGGGAATTTTTAGACAATCGCAGCTCTCTCGGTTGGACGAATCTCGATAGGGCCTTCGAAGCCGTTTTGAAAAAGGCCCCGGCCGGAGCGCAAATCATCTACGTCGGCGACGGGATTGTCACGGCCGGGGAAAGCGATCCGAATTCGTTTGTGAAAAAACTGGGCCGGCTAATTGAACCCTCTCCCTCCGGGAGAGGGCAGGGTGAGGGTGCCGGAAGTGCCGCGCGTGTTGGAGGTAATCAAGACACCCTCACCCGGCCGCGCGGCGCGGCCACCCTCTCCCAAACGAAGAGGGAGAAAGAGATTACTTTCCACGCAGTTACCGTGGGCAACGTCTACGACGCTACTGTGCTCAAAGGCATCGCTGCTGTCGGACATGGCTCGGTGCGCAGCATCACGGCCGAGCAAACGCCGCAGGCCGTTGCCAAAGAACTGCTCAATGAAATCGCACAACCGGGTCTGCGCGATCTCAAGGTGGAGTTCCACGGCGTAAAGGTGGCGGCCGGCTATCCCGAAATGCTGCCCCAAGTGCCCGCCGGCACTCAGCAAATTCTGGTCGGGCGTTATCTCCCCACTGGCAAAGACCAGCACGGGGAAGTGGTCGTAACCGGCAAGCTCGGCAGCGAGCCGGTCCGGTATGTTGCCCAGATCGATCTCAAAGACGCCGAAGCCGGCAACTCGTTCATCCCCCGGCTTTGGGCCAGGGCCCACCTCGACCATTTGCTGCAACAAGGGTCGAGCGCGGCCATTCGCGACGAAATCATTTCGCTCTCCGAGCAGTTTCACATCATCACGCCCTACACGTCGTTGTTGGTATTGGAATCCGACGCCGATCGCGATCGCTTTGGCGTGAAGCGGCGATTCGATATGCGCGACGGTGAACGCTTCTTCGCCGAGGGCAGCGGCAACGCGAATTTTGAGCTGCGGCAACAACAGATGAAACGCGCCGGCGATTGGCGCATCGGAATGCGTCACCGAGTGCTGCAAAACCTCTCCGGGCTGGGGCGGCACGCACAAATGTTCCAACAGCAGATCGAGGCGATGAACAGTTCGCGATCGCGATTTGAAGACGAAATGCGTCCAATCGCCATGCCGAGCCCCGGGTTTTCCGGCGCGATGAACGAATGGGGAGGCGACCGTCCCTACAAGCTTGGAGCGGGCACGGTTACTTTCGGCGGAGTCAACCGGTACCTCGGCGATACGTGGTTCGACGGCGGAAAGGCGCTCAGAGCCGAGCTCGGCCCCAATGGCGGCGGCCAAGCCGAAATAGGTGGCAGTGGCGGCGGGGGAGAAGGATTCGGGTATTCCGACGATGTCGCGGCTCTCCATGATCGGCGACGCGAAATCGAACCCGGATTTGAAGAAAGCGCCGGCGAATCCGGTTTCAGCATGAGAATGGCGGGCGGCGTGCAAGCGAGCGATAAAGATCTGCTCAATGCTGACGGTGTAAGCCTCGGCATGCCGACGCGGCGTCCACAGCAATTTTCCTTGGAACTTCGCGATTCAGAATCGTTCGACAACAAGGCGGAAATATCCGCGCTGAATTATGAAATGGGAGACTCCCAAAGTTTCGCCGCCAACGATACGTATTCGATTGATGGCCGATTCAATGGACCCGACCAGTGGGATTCGGACGGTGATTTCGGGATAGCCATGGAAGCAGCCGCTTCCGGACCAGAGGCTGGTTGGGGCTTGCGCTCGAATGAAATTCTATGCCGAGTCCAGCGGGAAACGATGGAGCTACCAGCCCGGATACACGGCGTGGGTCGATACGCTGTTTCCATCGCTGCCGGAGCCCGTGCGTGATCCGTCCAAGCGCGGACTTGAATCCGCCAAGGAAAAGGCGCCGAGCGATTGGTCCGGTGAGGCCGTTAAATTATCGAAAAGCCTGCTGCGGATCGAATCGCTTTGGAAACTCGCAGGCGGCATCGAACTTCGCCGCACGACGGAGGCGTTCGATCCGCGTTGGAAGCGCACCACTTCGCACCACAGCGATTTAATCTTGTACTCGCCCAAGTCGTGGCTGACCCGCGGCTTCGATCCGGAAGCCGAGACCCTGGTAAATTACTGCGACGAGAAGGAACGTGGCGTCTATTCGCTTTCGATGCTGTTGGGCCGCAGCCGAAAATCGTTTCCGGGCGATTTAAAGACGCCGCCATTCGACTTGGCCGATTATTCGCTATCGCCGCTGCACGAAGCGTTTCGCGGTTTTCGCGCGAACGTGGAAGCGGCCGGCGATGGCCAATCGAAGTTGATCCTCACCCAAAAAGGCTCGAAATCCGAACACCGATATTGGATCGATACCAGCCGGCATGTGGTATTGAAAGTCGAAGTCACAGATGACGGCAAAGTCACCAGCACGACAACTTTCTCGGACTTCGTCGAAATTGGCGGCACATGGTGGGCCCGCAGCGTCGTCACGACCGATGCGAAAGGGCGCAAGATATCGGAAACAAGAATTGAAATCACCTCGCGCGACAACGGCAAATACTTAACGCAGATCGCTGCCGAACAAACGTCCAAACCACAAGTACAGTTCTTGCACTTGCCCGGTCCGTCGCTCAAGGTAGCTCGTCAGCACGTGGCCGACGGGTCGGCCGGCTTCGAAGACCGCATCACGATGATGCTGTACAACTGCCTGATTCAACATTGGGACGAGCTGTTCAAACAGCTCGACGCCGCGGAAAAACTTGCCGCCGATAAGCCGGGAGCGCGCTGGATTCGGACAGTCGTGTTGCAAACGATTCGCCGCAACGACGAAGCCCGCCAGCGGCTGCTCGCGGAAGCTCGCAAGCTGGCCGCCGACAAGCAGCCGGACGAAATGTACCTGGCCGAATTCATTATTGGCCAATCGCGCGGTGTCGCCAGTCCGGCCGAGCAGTTGGAATTCGTCAACCTACTGAAGCCGGTCTACGACCGGCAGGCGGAAAACCGGCAGGCGAAAACTCGCTTTCAGGAGCAACAGCTCGGTTGCTACGACGCTTTGGGCCGCGGCGAAGATGCGCTAGCGTTGCGCGGCAAATTGGCCGAACAATCTCCCTGGGAAACCGGCCGCCAAACCGAATTTGCCCAACAATTGCTGCGGGCTGGCCGGGCCGACGCGGCGTACGCCTGGCTGCAAAAACAGCTCGACCGCGATCTCGAGTTCGACAATTCCGCCGACGACACACTGCGAACCGCATTTGCCGAACTCTATCGTGCCCAGGCCCGCTGGGAGGATCTGCTGAAATTCACGACCGCCTGGGTCGGCCGCAAGCCCGAATATCAATCGGCTTACGACCAGCATTTATCGGCGCTGTTTTACAACGACAAGTTGGATGACGCGAACGCCTTGGCCGGAATGTGGCTAAAAGAATCACAAATGGAAGGCAAGCTGTCGCCCGATCAGCGGGCCAGGCTCGATGCGGCGATCTCTTTTGCGCAGGGCAATGTCTACGGGGTGCAGTCGAACAATCAAATCAACGAGCGGTGGATCGAGCCGCTCGCTCAAGCCGCCCGGTTCTTTGCTCGCCAACAGGAACATTTCGATATCGTGAATCGGATTGTGAACGATTATCGTTTCTTCCAAAACGCCGCCGGCGACAGATTCCGTGGCTTCGTTTTATCGCTTTTGCAAAACGATTTGGCGAAACTGTCCCCGGAGCAGATCAGCACTTTCCTCGGTTGGACGCTTTCCGGTCGCATCGAGCTGGCGGACCCGATCGGCGATCGCAAGCAAATGGACGCCAGCGAAATACCGGCGAGTATCTGGAAAAAGATCGCCGCTCAATTGCGCGATCGTTGGCTCAAAACTGAGGACAAAAACGACAAGAACAGTTTCAGCCAATCGTTGCAAAACATCTATAGTGCCCGGTTCAGCGATACAGAACTGCTGCCGTTCCTGCGTGAACGAATCAAGGTCGGACCGAAAAATTTCAAACTTTCGTATATCAACTCCCTGTTCGACACGCTGATCGGACGCAAGTGGAACGACGAAAACGAGAACGAAGTTTTCTCACTATTGCCGAAGCTGACTGACTCTGAAGAACCGGCCGACGTGCTGACGGCGGAAGTGCCGGCACTGTATCGGTTGGTCGATGGGATGGTCGCGGGCCGCGTGGCGCGTGCCAATGGCGACTTGCGAGACAAAGGAAAAAGTAACGAGCTAACTCGCACACAGCTCGCGGAAAAGAGAAACGAATTTGCCAAAGCCGCTAAGACCGCGGTGGCCCAAAGGCTGGGCCGAGAAGTCGAAAACTCTTCCACCGTGCTCCGGCCCTGGCTGCGAATGGAGAAAGCATACCTCGACGTGCAGCTGAACCAGAACCTTCCCCAGGTGGCCGACTTCTGCTGGCAACTCTTGGGCGAAGTGCCCGCCAAACCGCAGGAAATCGCTGAATCGGCGCTCGACGAAATGGGCCCCGAGGCGATCAGTGCTACGATTCGCACTCGGTACTTTGAGGCCGTCCTGCGAAGCCGCGCTCTTACGACGGTAATGAACCTGGCGGCCCGCCGCGATGCGAAACAACCGACCGTGAACCGACTGTTGAAGTACATCGACGTCGGAATTGAACAAGGCGGCGACTTCGGCGCATTTTGGCGGTCAATCAAGTTTCAAATGCTTATCGCGCTCGATCGGCCCGACGACCTGGACCGCGAACTGCGCGGCTGGGTGCGATCGCAGGAATCCACGTCTCCCCGGCGCAAGGCGCTGGCCATGCTGCTGGCCGAACGCGGCAAGTTGGATGGAGCGATCCAAATCTTCGAGGCGCTGCAAAAAGACCAACTGCTGACCGCCGCCGATTATCGCACGCTTTCCGACTGGTATCTTGTGAACAACCGCCGCGCCGACTACGAAAAATCGCGGATTGAAGCCTACAAGCAGCTTCCCGAGCAAGCCATGAGCAGCATGTATTGGGGGTTGCACAATCGCTGGCTGCGCACCGATCTGCCGCTTCCCAGTCAGTTGGATGACAATACGCTGCTTGCCCTGCGCGCACTGTTCGAGAAATCGGCCAGCCCGGAAAATTATTTCTGGCAACTGCGGGATCTCTACGCGGCGTGCCGCGATTTCCGTTTGCTCGATATGCTGCCCGACGCTGTGCTGGGCCGCTCGCCTCAGCAGATTTATAGCTTCCTCCAAAACATGCAAAGCAGCGTGCTCGGCGAAGTGCGCAATGAAGCGACCGCCGATGAGATCCTCGCACGCATCAAGAAGCTGCGCGACCGCAAGCTGACGAATACCGACCAGCGAGCGCTCGAGTTGATGGAAGCTCTGGTCGAGCGCCGCGCGAGCGAAGTGCTCAATCAACCCAAGCCCCACATCGATGCGTGCCTCGCGGCAATGAAACGAGCTTTCGAGCGCAAATGGAGCGATGGCGAGCCGATTCTGATGGCCGGTTTCCTCAAAAATCTCGGCACGCTGCCCCATCAGCCACTCATCGACGAACAAATTCGCGAGCTACGCGCGCTGCAATCCAACTCCAAGCCCGCGAGCCGCGACCATCTCGTCATTACGGACCATCTCTGCAATCTCCTGTTTTGGTCCTACGGACGTCACGACGCCGCGATCGAAGAAATGGAAGCCGAGGTTCGCGCGTTTGAACAGGCCCACGATAGCCATTGGCCGCATGCGGACAATGAAATCCTGGGGAGTTACGTCCATTTGCTTGAAGGAGCCACGCGACACGCCGCCGGCGAGCAAATCCTGCTCAAACATCTGGCTCATCCGGAAAACGACGACCAACGCAAATGGCTTAACGATCGATTGCTTGCTTTATACAACAGCGCGCTGGAATCGGATGGCGAAGTAACGCTCGGCAAGGGCAACGTGCTATTTGAAAATCTGGTCGCCCGCGGGTTGAAGGAGCTTGACTCGTCGCCCGATGAAAACGTGCGGCAGCAAGTCGTCACGCGGCTGGTGAGCACGTTCGACATCGCACGGCGCAAGAATCTGGAAAGCGTCCGCAAACGCCTCACGGAATTCGCGTTCACAACGCTGCCAGCCGTTCTGAAAAAACAACAAAACCACTATCGCGAGACTGCGACGGCGCTGGTGCAGGTAATTGTCGACGCTCTCGGTTCGAAAATCGCCCTGCAATACATCGTCGAGCGGATGGAACAATATCCGCCCCGATTGGCAACGACCTGGGACAACCGTTGGCAGGCGTTCGGTTACGAACTGGCCAGGCGCCGCGCGGAAGCAGGCGCGCTGGACGCCGATTTGGAGCGGCGCATGCTCAAACTGGCTACTGCGGAAATCCAGCGCCATATTCGCACAGGTCAGGCCAACAATCAGTATATGTATTACGTCAACTGGCAATACTTCTGGTCGGAAAAGGCCGACGATTTCGCCCGCGCTGCCGAAGAAGTTTACGCGCAGGACAACAAATCGGGCCGCAATGTGATGGCCGTCGCCAATTATTTGTGGAGCGGCTTGAACCGATACGACCGAGCGATCGAAATGTTGCTCGTCGCTTATCGCGACGGCGTGCTCGATGAAGGCGCCCAAAACCAGTTGGCTGGGTGGTTGCGCGATCGGAACCGTTCGCGGAATCCATTCCGATTTTGGAGCCGCTCGTCGAGCAGCATCCCGACTCGATGCATTACCGCACGATGCTGATGGTGGCTTACCACCGTTCCCAGCGCCCGCAACAATTGCTCGAATTGGTAAAACATACGGATGCTCATTTCCATGAAGGCGGCCGATGGACCGATGGCAACATCGCCGAATTCGGCAAGACGTGCGGCGATTGCGAATTGCACGAAAAGGCCGTCGCCTATTTAACTGAAGCCATTTCGCTTCATCAGCGCGCCAATGGCCAGGTCGTTTTGGGCGATGCCGCGCTATTCGATTGGTACGAGCACCTGGCCAGCGCGCATTCGGCGCTCGGTCACACGAAAGCAGCGGTCGATGCGGCTTCGGGAGCGATTGTCTGCTGGGGCCCACGACAAGACCAACGGCGCGACGCCCTCAATCGGTTGAAAGACGTAATTCACCAGGCCAAGGATTTGCCCGCATACATCAAACAGCTCGATGAACAAGCCGACAAAACGGGGGAAGACAGTCCAATCTTGCGCAAGGCGATTGGGGAGGAGTTGAAGGATCGCAAGGACTTCAGTTCGGCGATAACACAACTCAAAATCGCCGTGCAACTGGAACCCAACGACAAGGAAAGTCACCAGGTACTTATCGCCTGCTACGACGCCACGGAAAGAAAGGCCGATGGCACTCGTCAGCTACTCAAGCTCATCGAGCTCGATAGCCACAATTTGCCGCTGTACGAGCAATTGGCCCAGCGGCTCCAGGATCAGCCGGCCGAAGCCGAGCGGGCGGTCACGTCCGTCATCGAAGCCGGTCCGCGGGAAGCGGAAAATCATACAGCACTGGCCGAGATTCGGCAGAAGCAGGATCGCTGGGACGAAGCCACCGCCGAATGGGCCGAGGTTGCCCAAATTCGCTCGTTGGAACCGACCGGCCTCGTGAAGCTGGCCGAAGCGCAAATCCATCAGAAGCAATGGGGCGACGCGCCAAAACCATCGAAAAACTTCAGCGCACCGAGTGGCCATCGCGTTTTGGCGACGTCAACAATCAAGCGCGGCAGTTGCAAGAGAAATTGCCGAAGTAATCGGGGAGTTGTCCGTGTAACCCGGGCATTAAGACTTGGGCTAGTAAATGCGAAGGACGTAGTCACCGACCTGGCGAGCAATGAGATCGTTACGGATTTGGCAATCTAAGCAGACCCGCTAACGAGTTGCGGTTATTAATTCGACGGCGCTGCTCAGGACGCAAGTCTTGCGGCCAGAGGATTTTGTGGCAGTTGCCCCACACCGCGCGTTTTCCAAAAACGCTTTTCTGAACGAAACCTGCCGGACGGGTTGCCGCTCTTCTTGACATAGCGAATTCTTTCGCTACAATCGCGTAAATGAGCGAAAGAATTCGCTAACCGCACGGCGCAGGGAGATTACCTATGGCTCGTTCCGCCTCCTCGCAGCCGACCGAGGTCGAACTGCGAATTCTCCGCGTTCTCTGGGAACTTTCGGCGGCCACCGCCCGTCAGATTCACGAGCGGATTTCGGCGGATCGGGACACGAACTACTCCACAACGGTCAAAATGCTGTCGATCCTGCTCGACAAAGGGCTGATTCGTCGCGACGAATCGGTGCGGCCGCAAGTGTTTCGGGCCGTCCTCACGCAAGCCAAAGCCCAGCGGTCGATGTTGCGCGATCTGGTAAAGCGGGTTTACGACGGATCCACCGGCAGCCTGGTGTTGCAAGCACTTGCTTCCGAGCGCCTCGGCCGAAGAATTGGCAAAAATTCGCAAGTTGCTCGATGAGCTGGAAGGGGAATCGTCATGAGCGCTATCGCTGCTGGTTTGTCTTCTGCTTGGGCCCAAAGACTCGGCTGGATGCTCGTCCATTCGGTTTGGGAAGTCAGTCTGATCGCCCTCTTCTACTCACTTGTAACAATGTGTATCCCACGCAGCGCAGCATCGGCCCGATACATAGCCGGATACGTCGCCCTGTTGTGCATGATCGTGTCTCTGCCGGTAATGTTTGCCTGCTTGGAGCCGGTTATATTGCCACCGCAGATTGCGCGGAGCGAATCGACGGGAATCACCACTGCAGGAACGGCCGAACAGTTTGTGGCGGCAGGGAAGTTGTCGGACGCAACGTTGCATGACAGGCCAGACCCCCTTCACAGCGCTTACGCTGTCGAGCGAGATTCGAATCGGGCGGCCGAAGCAAGTCACCGAGGTTCATGGCGCACATCGATCATTCCGCTACTGCCTTGGTTGACGGCGCTGTGGTTTGTCGGGATGGTGTTATTCTCATTGCGGCTATTGATCGGGTTGGCCGGAGTCGAGCGACTTCGCCGTGTGGGGATAACTCACGCCGAACCGAATATCGCCGCCGTGGGCGCCGCACTTGCCGCACGACTGGGCATCCGCCGGGCTGTGAAGTTTGCCGTGTCGGCGCTCGTTCAAGTGCCGACCGTGATCGGCTTTTTGCAACCGCTCGTACTCCTGCCCGCCGCTGCTCTCACCGGCCTATCGACCCGCGAGATTGAATTCCTGCTCGCTCACGAGCTGGCGCACATTCGGCGGCACGATTACTTGCACAATCTCATCCAGGCCGTCGTTGAAACGCTCTTGTTCTATCATCCGGCGATGTGGTGGGTTTCATCGTGCGTTCGTCGCGAACGGGAAAATTGTTGCGACGATCTCGTGGTGGCCACTCTCCAGAACCGGAGCGAATACGCGCGGACTCTGTTCGCGTTGGAACAGCGCCGCATGGCCTGGACACCCAGCCTGGCGGCCAGCGACGGGCAACTGCTCGACCGCATCCGCCGCTTGATTGGTACTCCAACTCGCACCAGTCTTGACCGCCAATGGGGCAAGGGATTGGCCGGTTTCGTTGTGCTGCTATTGTTGGTCAGCGTACCACTTGCGGCCGTGGTACTGAGCTTGGGGTCGCAAAGTCATGTCCTTGCAAACGATGAGAGCAAAAACGATGCAAACTCCGCCGCTCATAAGGAATCGAGTGTAGCGCCTCCGCCTCGGCCAGCCGGCCTCAGTGTCGCCGGCCCTGCGCCATCCCCGGCGATTGCAGGCTATCTAGACGCTGCGCCACCCCCGGCGGTCCGCGTCGTCGTCGGTCCCAACAACGACCTTACCTTCGAAGGCGAAAAAACCACGTGGGACACACTTTCTGCCTTACTGCATAAAGTCCCCGACCCTAGCTCAAAAGTGCTCGAAGTGGCGATCTCGACCGATGATCTCTCGGTTCGCGAAATGAACGATGCCGTCGGTAATGCTTCGCACTACGGCCGAATGTTTGGCTTTAAGTACTCAAGCTACATCGGCGTGCATCCACTCGGCTCAAAAGGTTCGTCGCTCCAAACTCATCGCGTTGTCTTCACGCCGCAACATGGAATGGCGGAAAAAACAAGCTGGACGGAACTGGTCAAACAGCCGGATGGACCAGACGAACACCTGCAGGCCCAGGTACCGTTGGAGGGCGAATTCCCGGTCAAGCGAGAAGGAGACAAGAAGCCGCTATTCAAGGTGAAACTGTTGGCGGGTCGAGAAGAGTCACTCAACATCAAACTCACGGGGGCGGACGGCAAGTCGTATCACCGCGTCTTGCATCGCAACAAGCCGCTCTCCTGGAAGTTGAACGGAAGGACGTACCAGATTCTGTACCCGCAAACGGCCGTTGCCTTGGATCAGCCGGCGGAGTCGCCTTTCGCGTCGATCATCGTCACGTGCCGGGCCAAAGACGAGCAGAGCGATGCTAGTTCGTCCCAGGAAAAGAAAAAATCGGACGCAGATTCAGGTGCTCACAACGATACGAACGCGCCCGATGAGTCATCCGACGATTCCCGCGGCGACGGCGGCTCCGATATGCTCCGCAATATCCGCGCGTCGGCCGCGCCGGTCCTGGCGGAAATGGCCGAGAAGGGCGGCTATGGCCTCGCCGATCGCCAGGCGATCCGCCGCGTGCCGCCGCCATTCCCCGAGCTGCGAATGACCTATTATCGCGTGGGGAATCCGGGCCAGTGGCAGAGTATTCCCGCCGGCCCCTCGTCGATGACCTTCCTTTGGACAAACGGTCGTCTTCAAAACTGGGGCATGTCGTTCGGCCCTGATCGCGATGGCAGCGATTTGCGCCACGTCATCGAAACGGCATTAGGCATCAAGGCGGAGCAAATGACCGGGCCTGAGGAGCTTCTTACCAAAGCTATTCCCGGCGACTGGGTCATTCGAAAGGGTGAGCGCAATGAAGTCATCGCGAAACAACTCGAAAAAATTTTGCAGACGGAGCTGTCATTGCCGGTGAAACTTGAGTTCCGAAAAGTCGATCGCGAGGTGTATGTCGCCCGCGGCGACTACAAATTGACTCCGCTGCCAGGGCGCTCGGGCGAGGACAATTGCACTTATACCGACAAAACCGAGACGACCGATCCGGTGGAAATTTTCGGCGATCAACTCGTGCCCAATAGCGGCAGCGGCGGCGGAACCGGCGACTTCGCTGAGTTCCTGCAGTGGCTCGGTGAATGGATCGATTCGCAGGTTGTGGATGAAACCGGCAAGCATCCGCACCGCGAAATCAGCTGGCGTCTCAACGGCCATCGGGCGATCACCGACGACACCCAGCAAAAGGATCATAACGCGGAAGCGGTGCTGCGAAATATCACGAAGCAAACGAATTTGAAGTTCACCAAAGAAAAGCGGCCCATGAAAGTCCTTTTCATCGAGGAATCGGAACAAAAATCTGTGCCTTAGCCAGCTTGCAGAATCATCCCATCGAGTTCACTCGGGCTTCCTTCTCTCTGTTGCGTAGACCTCGATTTACCGGGGAAATGCCGCAGAATAGTGTTGACTTTAGCCGCCGCCTGGGTTCTAACAGTGGCGTGATCGAAACGACCACAGCCTACGGCTGACGGTTACCCAAAAACCGTCGCCCACCATGCCGCAGGCTCCTGCCTAACCCCGGGAATCGAGCGCATGCCGGCGTCTGCCGCTCTCCGCCGATTGTTGATCGTTGGCGTTCTCGCCCACGTTCTCGCCCAAGCGTCGATGGTACGGGCTGAGAGCGAGCTGCTGCATTCGATGATCGATAAGCTCCTCGTCCCGGTCGCGGGCGTGACGCCGGCAATCGCTTCGGACGCCGAATTTCTGCGCCGCGTGTCGCTCGACCTGATCGGCATGCCGCCGTCGGCCGACGAAGCTCGCGCTTTCATTTCCGACAAAGCACCCGACAAACGGGCGCGGCTCATCGATCGATTGTTCGACTCTCCGCATTACGCTCGCCATCTCGCGTCCGCCCTCGACTTGATGCTGATGGAGCGGCGGCCAAACACCAACGTCTCTGCCGACGAATGGCAGGCGTGGCTCGTGAAAGCCGTGCGCGAGAACAAACCATGGAACGTGTTAGCAAAAGAAATCATCCAAGCCGACGGCGCCGACCCCGCCACGCGACCGGCGGCTCGATTCGCGCTCGACCGTGCATCGGATCCCAACGTGCTGACTCGCGACATCGGCCGCATTTTCTTCGGACGCGATATGCAGTGCGCCCACTGTCACGACCACCCGCTCGTGGCCGATTACTTGCAATCCGACTATCAAGGCCTGTTGGCGTTTCTCCAGCCAACGGTTCCGATCGTTCGCAACGAGGGAGGCAAACAAACGACGTTGCAAGCCGAGCAGGCCGGATCGCAAGTTTCCTTCCAATCGGTGTTTGTGCACGTACCGCGCCGCACTGCGCTGCGCTTGCCCGACGGTGTGATGATCGATGAGCCCTTCTTTCTGCCGGGCGAGGAATATGTCGTCGCGCCGGGCGACAATGTGAAGTCGGTTCCCAAATTCAGCTACCGCGCAAAACTGGCCGAGCTCGCCACCAACGGCTCGAACGACGCTTTCAATCGCAACATCGCAAATCGCCTGTGGGCGCTCATGTTCGGCCGCGGACTAGTCCATCCGCCCGATATGCAAAACCCTGATAATCCGCCCGCGAACGCCGAGCTTTTGCAAATGTTAGCCCAGCAAATCGTCGCAATGAAATTCGACATGCGGGCGTTTCTGCACGAAATCGCTCTCAGCCAGTCGTACCAGCGCTCGTTCGATCCGCCCGCTAATGTACTTTCGCTGGCCGACCAGGCGGCGAAGGAAGTATGCCGTCTGCAGGAAGCGCGTGGTCCGCTCGCCAAAGCGGCCGACGCCTCGATGAATGCGTACACAAAGGCCGCAGATGCTTGGGAGCAGGCCGAAGCCAAGTCGCTCCCCGTCGCGGGCGAGCTCGACACCGCGAAAACCAAATATGCGGACGCGAAGAAGAAGGCAGACGAAGCAGCTAAGGCGGCCGCCGATGCCGCCTCACAGTTGCAGGCAAAAAAGTCCGTGATGACGCCCGTCCAGCAGGCGGCCGCCGCGGCGCAAGCAGCCGTCAAAGCGCTTCCTACCGATAAGGAACTCCTCGATGCCGCGCAGAAATTCCTGACGCGAGCCAAGCAATTATCGGCCGAGACGGAAGTTCTGACGAAAACCGCCAACGAAAAATCTGCGGCCGTCGCGCCGATGACAGAAGCCTGGAACAAAACCAAGCCGCCAGTCGATGCGGCCCGGCAAAAGGTGACGCCGCTCACCGCGACCCTCAAAGAAACGGAAAAACGCATGCTCGTTGCCCGCGATAATGCGGCGAACGACAAGGAACTATTGGCGTCGCTCGATCGCCGCCTGGCGACCGCGCAAAAAGTCGCGAAGCTCCCCGTATTGAATCAAGCTCTTGCGGCGGCAAATCAAGCTGTGCCCTCACGCGTGGCCGAGCTCGCCACGGCACAGAAGCTTTTTGATGAGTTCGCTCCGATTGCAGCGCGCGCGAACAAAATGCCAAGGCCGCGGCCGATTCCGCGGCAGCCGCCGCAAAGGTCTTGGATGGCGTGCGCCCTGAGTTTGCCAAACTATCGGAGGCAACCGCAGCTATCACGGCCGCATGTAAGGCGGCGAACGCCGCGCGGCAGAAATTGCCCGACAACGCCGCGTTGGCCGATGTGGTCACGAAACTACAAGAGAGCGGTAATCAGGCGCAGGCGAAACTTACCGAGTTACAGAAAAAACTCGAAGCGGCAACCGCCGCTCGCAAGTCGGCCGATAACGCGGTTATCGCGTCGCAAGAGTCACTGGCCGCCGCACTCGCCGAGCGCGCCCGCCGCGAGAAGGCAACGGGGGTCGCAAAGGATGCGCTCGCCGCTGCAAAAGCGGATGCCGCCGCGAAACAATCTGAGCTGGCCAAGACCCAATCCGAACTCAACGACCGTTGGACGAGCGATTTCACGCTTCCGTCACTCAAACCGCTCACGCCCGAACAACTGTGCTGGACCGTCTTCCGTGTTACTGGCGTTTACGATCGCACCTGGCAGGCCGAGGTCGCCGCACTCGACAAAGCGAAGCCGCTCAACAAGGAGCAACAGAACGATCCGAAGCAAACGGGCGCCCGCAACATCGAGCTCGAACAGCGCACTTACGACAAATTGAAAGGCAACATCGCCACATTCGTCGCGTTTTACGGCGCCGCCGCCGGTCAGCCGCAGGGCGATTTTTTTGCGACTGCCGATCAGGCGCTTTTTGCCGCCAATGGTGGCTCGATCAATAGTTGGGTTGCTCCCGCGGGCGGCAATGTCACCGAGCGCATCGTTAAGGAAAAGGACCCACGTATCGCCGCCGAGGAACTTTATCTTGGTGTCTTCACACGAATGCCAACCGACGACGAACGCGCCGACGTCGACAAATATCTCAAAGACCGTACGAAGGACAAACCAGCCGCTGCCCAGGAGCTCGTTTGGGCCCTGTTGAACTCCGCCGAATTCCGATTCAATCACTGAAACTTAGCCACAAGAAACACAAAAAGAAACTAACACGATGCTCCCTCTCCCTCTGGGAGAGGGCCGGGGTGAGGGTGCTTCGGACGCATTATTGCCTTCCCTATTAAAGTGAATCCAAAAACGAAACCTCAGTTGTCGCTGTCGATTCTTGTTGTGACTTTTTGTGTTTTTTGTGGCTAACTACTTCCTCCGTGGACAATCAAGGAGAACCCGCAATGGACGCCAAATACGCCTGCAAATCTCCCGAGCACACAATCGCTCGACGGCAATTCCTCGGCTCAATTGCCGCGCTCGGCGCCGGCACGTGCGCCGGCGGTCTTGGCGTGTTCTCCGCGCCCGCCATTGCCAAACAACTTACCTCCGATCAAAAGCGGATCGTCGTTTTCAACATGGCGGGCGGCCTCAGCCAGCTCGAAAGTTGGGACCCGAAACCGGGCACCGCCACGGGCGGACCGTTCCGCGCGATACCCACTTCGGTCCCCGGCATTCACATCTCCGAGTTGTTGCCCGATACTGCCCGGCAAATGCACCATTTGTGCCTCGTGCGCGGCGTCAACACGAGCGAAGACGACCACGGCAAGGGCCAGTATTTGATGCTTACCGGCCGGCGCCAAACCCCGGCCAGCGATTATCCGCAAATCGGCGCCGTGGCCGCCAAGGCGCTGCAGCCAGTCGAAAGCACGCTGCCCGGTTACATTCTCATCACGCCCGGCGGCGGCGGCGGGCGCGGCAACGATTCCGCGTACCTCGGTCCCAAGTATTCCAGCGTTCAATTGGGCAATGGCAACCCGCCGCAAAACACCGTGCGGCCGGGAAGCATTCCCAGCGATTCCGAATCGGCGCGGCAGGATTTTCGCCGCCACGTCAACGAGAAATTCCTGCTCCGCCGCCGCACCGCCATCTCGGAGGCGTTTACCTATTCCTTCGAGCAAGCCCAGCAACTCATGCAGCAGCGCGAAGTGTTCGACGTTTCGAAGGAACCGGCAAAAGATGCCGAACGATTTGGCAAATACGATTTCGGCCGCCATTGTTTACTTGCTCGTCGCTTGTTGGAGAAGGGCGTCACATTCGTGCAGGTCACGCACTCCAACTACGACACGCACAACGAGAATTTCAACTTCCATATCGAGCAGCTCGGCGAGTTCGATCGCGCGTTCGCCTGCTTCGTGAACGACCTGGCCGAGCGCGGCATGCTCGATAGCACGCTCATCGTCGTGCTTTCCGAATTCGGCCGAACACCCGGCATCAACCAGCACCAAGGCCGCGATCATTGGTCGAAATCCTGGTCCGTCTGCCTCGCCGGCTGCCGCATCCCGCGCGGCGCCGTCTACGGGAAAACCAATGCCGATGGAACCGCCGTAACCGATGGCCAGGTCGATCACGGCGCGCTGTTCCACACGTATTTGGAAGCCGTCGGCGTCGATTCGACCGGCACGTTCGTCATCGACGGCCGCAAAATGCCCATCGCCGATCCGGCCGCATCCGCTGTTTCAGAACTTCTCACCTAACGAGAGCACCGATGACGGCCACTCCGGGTCTCGATCCCAAACTGGCATACGTTGTCTCGCAGTGGCCCTGCGACCGGCCACTCAACGCCTGCCGGTTCGACCCGTTGGGCCGCTTTGTCGTTTGCGGCGCAGAGGATGCCAACGTCGAGCGATTTAATCTCGCCGACGGTGCCCGCACGAGTTTGACCGGCGGCCACGATACCTGGGTCGACGCCATCGGCTTTTCCAAGGACGGCGCCAAATTTTTAGCGGCGGCTGCGACGGCAAACTCACCTGGTGGGATTGCGCCGCAAAAGCGCCCAAACCAATCCGCTCGATCGAAGCCCATAAAGGCTGGATCCGCTCGCTCGACGTCAGCCCCGACGGCAAACTCATCGCCACCGGCGGAAACGACAACCGCGTCCGCCTCTGGAACTCGGCCGACGGCAAACTCGCCCGCGAACTGGCCGGCCACGAGCGCCACGTTTACACCGTCGCGTTCCACCCCGAAGGTCAATTCGTTCTCAGCGGCGATCTCATGGGTGTTTTGAACCAATGGGAAATCGCCACCGGCAAGCTCGCGCGCACATTCGACGCCAAGCCCTTACACACGTACGAAGGCGGCCAGCAAGTCGATTACGGCGGCGTCCGCGCACTCGCCGTCAGCACCGATGGCAAATGGCTCGCCGCCGGTGGACTCTACAAAGCCACCAATCCCCTCGGCGCCGTCAACGAGCCGATCGTGCTGCTGTTCGACTGGAAAACACAAAAGCTCGCGCGCAACTAACCACCGACGGCATCACCGGCGGCTCAATATTCCGCCTCCGCTGGCTCGCCGACGGCACGCTGATGGGCGTCAGCGGCGGCGTCTCCGGCGGCTTCCTCCTCTTCTGGAAACCCGACACCGAAAAAGCATTCCACCGCTTCCAGTTGCCCGCCTTCGCCCGCGACATGGACCTCCATCCCGATGGCATCCGAGTCGCCACCGCCCACGCCGATAAACAACTCCGCATCACTCGCCTCGCCGCCAAGCCACGTAGGATGGTGGTTGACCGTCCGCGGCAACCCATCATTCCCGGCGATTCGCCCCGACTCCGATGGGTTTTTGCTTCGCAATAAACCCATCCTACGGGTAAACTGCGCCGCATGACCGACTATCGTCGATGGCTCGTTGCGGGTGGAACCTATTTCTTTACCGTCGTCGCGCACAAACGTCGTCCATTTCTCACCGACGAGGTGGCCCGTCGCTCGCTCCGCGACGCCTTCCGCATCATTCGCTTACGGCGGCCGTTTCGTGTCGACGCGATTGTGCTCTTGCCCGACCACCTGCACGCCATCTGGACTCTTCCACCTGGAGATCACAATTACGCGACGCGCTGGCAACTGATCAAGCGGCGCTTTACGAAAACGTATTTGGCTCTCGGCGGAAAAGAAGGCAGCCGTTCCGCGAGCCGAATATCGAAAGGCGAACGGTCGCTCTGGCAGCGCCGCTACTTCGAGCACACCTGCCGCGACGACGCCGACATGAGGCGATGTGCCGATTATCTGCACGTGAACCCATTGAAACACGGTCTCGTTAGCCGCGTGATCGACTGGCCGTGGTCATCGTTCCACCGCTACGTCCGCCTCGGCGAATACGACCCCAACTGGGGCAACACCAATATCTGGCACGGCGACGAATGGAAAGACTACGAGTAGGATGGGTTGCATACCCGTAGGATCGGTTTCCGCGCCAGCGGGAACCCATCGACATAGCTCGATGGGTTCCCGCTCCGCGGCGAACCCATCCTACCGATTTCTGCAAACCCGACACCGAAAAAGCATTCCACCGCTTCCCACTCCCAGCCTACACCCGCGACATGGACCTCCACCCCGACGGCATCCGAGTCGCCACGGCCCACGCCGACAAACAGCTCCGCATCACACGCCTCGCCGCCAAAGGCCTATACGTAGGATGGGTTGCTCGTCCGCGACAACCCATCGATTCACGTCGCCAATGCGAAGGTTCCCGCAAAGCGACGAACCCACCCTATCGACTTGGTATAATTTCGTTCGCGTTCACACGGCGATTACGAAAACGCCAGCGGTTGCTAGCGGAATTGCTGATAGAGTTTGGAGTTTGCGAGAGTTGTTGGAGGTAGCGGCTTGCTGCTAGACAGACCATGAGTAGATTAAATGGCCGTTTTGTGTTTCAGACGCCATTGGAAAAGGGGCTTGCGCTAGCCTTGGTTATTGCAGGAAGTGTTCTTGGCTATATGCATCCGCTTCTTTCCCCGCCAATATTTCTCGCTGTGTTTGGTACTTATTGGTTTGTAACACAATTCAAAAAATAATTTCTCAGCAACACACTAATAGAGAAAAGAAAAGGTGTCAGAAAAGAAAAAGGTGTCAGGAATCAATAGTGGAATTGGTTCCTGACACTTTTGTCATCCTTTTGTCATCCAGGAGCATCCGATGGGGGCTAAGTGGCGTCCACGAGTCGTTTCAATATGGCTGCTTGGTTTTGTTCTGTCGCCGCTATGCGCGGCGGCAAGTTCACCCGCGCCGCCCAGCACCGCGCCGGTGGCCACTGAGCCTGCCGTGCGCGCTGTCGATTTCGAGTCCCGAAAGGTCTATCAATCCAGCCAGCATCCCGGTTACACCTCGTGGGTTTCGTTTTTTCCCGGCGAGCGCGGGCAATGGTATATCGGCTGCGAGGAGGTCACTCGCCCCGCTACCCCACTGCCGCGATGCACGACCCAGCAGTGGTACGAAATGTCGTTGCCCAACGGCTATGACAAGTCCGGCTATCGAATGGAGATGGTGCTGCTCGAATCCAGCGATGACCTCAAGACCTGGCACGTCATCTCCCGCGAACCGGCTCGCTTCCAGCATAGCGCGGGTTCGTTTGCCCAGGCGCGCACCAAAGACGGCTGGTTTCTCCGCTTCGTCTGGAGCTGTTATTCGCTTGATCCGACGGTGAAGCCCAACGAGATCTTCTACGAGTCCAGCGACAACGGCAAAACCTGGAAGAAAATGCCGTCCTTTGTCGATCCGCACTTTGCGGCTTGCAGCAATCGTCTGCGGACGCTCCGCGACGGAACCCTCGTGCTCGCCCTTCCGCTCATGCGCCGCTGGGGCAAGGGCACGGATCGGCCAGTCCGGGCCACCATGCAGCTCGACACGCCAAACGACACCCAGATGACGCTGTTCTTCTCCCACGATCAGGGGCGGACATGGGAGGGGCCGCTGCCGGTCCTGGGCGGGCAGAACGTCCCCGAAACCGATTTTGTCGAGCTTCCCAGCGGCGATCTCCTGCTGATCAACAACAGCATCTTCCCCAATCCCGGCCGGCAGTTCATTTATCGCGACGGCAACCGTTTCACCCCCGGCCCGCTGGAAAGCGTCCATGCTGGTAAGGTGCCCGAGACGGTCTGCCTCACCACGGAGGCATCCTCTCGGTTGCTTGCGCCGGGGCGTATAGCTGGTCGGATGATCTGGGGCAGACCTGGCAGCCGCTTGATGGCATCCCGCGGCGCACGCCTGAGGCGATGCAAATGTATCAGCCCTGGATATGGCTGCCCGATGGCCGGATTGCCTGCGCCGGCCACTTCGGCTTCGATGATGCAATTGGCACGCGCGATCAGTTCATTAGCCTTCACCTGTTCCACCTCAGTCTTGCATAAGACGAAATCCAAACATCGATCCGTGCGGACTTCGACGATCCTGGCCAAAAATGGCTCAACCTCTTCACGCTCCGGCTCACCTGCGATGGCGAGCCGCTGGCCGGCAGGGAATTGGAGTTATGGTTCGTCCAGCGATACGAACCCGGATACGACTCCTACAATACGCAGCCCCTCGTGCAGCGCATGAAGGCCGGCGGCCATCTTCTCACGGTCCGCACGGATGCTGCTGGCATCGCTCACGTTGCGCTGCCTGGAATGGACAATGTGAGCAACCCCCACCTCTCATATCAGTTGGTGGCGCGATTTAATGCCGACCGCACTGACCCCGACTATAAGCCCGCGAGACGCCGCAGTTCGAGTTCTATGAAAACAGCGTAGTCCCGCCGGCGCCTTGATACTACCGCAGGCGATTGCCGGGGGAAGGAGTGAACGAAGGGGTGAATCAAAGGAGTGAATCAAAGGTGCCAGGAACCTTTGATTCAGGCAAGCCTCTCGGAAGATGGTCGATCGAAGAAGATAAAAGCTGTTCCGGCGGTGGCCAATAATCCCGATTGATCTCCAATCCAATTCTGCTAAACTGCCGGGGAATCATGTACCGATGTATACATCGCGTCTGCGGCGCGTGTATTCGCTCTTTGGAAATTCGAAAAAAAGTTACCCGCCGCGAACGGTTCTATGTGGGCCATCCCTCTCGTGCCGAAACGGAAGTAAATATGCCACGTTCTGCTCGGCCCGAGGTGCGTTGCGCGTTACACGTCCCGCAATATTTAAATCGGCGCACGTGCGAAACAAACAGGTTCTGCATCGAAAATGTGGGTACTGTTGGCTTAGTGTGTTGCTGGAAAGATTTTGGCGTCTTTGTTTCCGTGTCTGGAATGACCGATTAGTGCGCGGATGGAGGATTATTAATGTTATCGATGTTCTCTATGACGCTAGCCCTGAGCATTCTCAGTTCCACTTGTCGCTCGATCAAACTGCGCAGCTTTTCGTCGGTGAGTGGCGTGAGCATTTCTGCTTCTGCTTTGGCAATGTGGCTATCAATTTCCGCCAGGATTCGATCTAGTTGGTGATGGCGTGTCGGCATTCATGGCTCAGACCTTCACTGAGGGGAAAGTAAGTTGAGGGAGGCGCAACACCGGTCCCATTCTACCGCGCATGAAAAAGCATGTCATCGGGGGCGGGCGAATACTAGTTACCGCCGCCTTTGCGGCGATTCATAATTGACCGCAGAATAATGTCGTCCGGCAAGTCGTAGAATTGATGCTTCCGGCGGACCTCATCACAAAAGCGCGATACCTCTCGCGGGTGAAACAGGAATTCGTCGATCGTCCACTGATCGCGATAGGTAACATTGAAATCCTCCAGCATCAAAATGTGGGACCCCTTTCCGCGAGCAGAATGCAATCCGTTTACCGTTAAGCGGTTGCGTCACGGCTTATGACCATGAGCAGGTGCAAAATAGCGCCGATCTCGATGAATAGAGGGTTTTGCAAAAATCATCTACCGGTTGGCGCAACAAAACATTGGTGTCAGGCTAAAGTCTGACCAAGCTTTGTCTCAAAACAATCAGCCGCAGGGCGCTAGCCCCCGGTTCATTCACCAAACCGGCCGCTAGCGCGGTCCGGCTAATTACCACGTCACGTTTTGAGACAGAGCCTAATGTTGGCGAGCAAGTGCCGGGAGACAACGCAACATGAATTCGATCCGTCGAGTGTGCAGTCTGCTTTTTCTTGTCGCAGTATGTGCGACGCCCGCATCGCCGGCCGAGCTCTCCAAGGGCTTCAAACTGCTCGTCGAACATGGCTTTCAAGTTCAGGGCTTGGCGACGAAGGATGATGTGTTCCACCTCCAAACGTACCTGGCCGCGAATTACACCACGCTTGATTGGCTCGGCGAATCGAACCCGGCCGTGCACGGCAAACCGCCCGGCCTACCGTGGGCGAGGTGGGCAAGCGATCCGGAGCACATGCCGCCCGTCGGCGACGAAGAACCGTACTTGGGCAAGCTTATTTCCGTCTCGCTCGGTGATGAGCCAGACCTGAATAATCCGGTCCAGCGACAGAAAAATATCGATTGGTACCATAACTTTCGCGGCAAGTTTCCCCACACGATCCTCTACACCAACAATTGGGGCCTGCAGATCAATGACAGCGCATTCCAGGATTTCATCACCCGCGCGAAGCCCGATATGATCAGTTTCGATTCCTATCCCTGGCAATCGGATTACGCGACGAAACTGCCGATGCCCTACAAAGGCCGCGACGACGGCAATCCCCGCGAGTTCTACAACTCCCTGAAATTTGAACGCGCATATGCGTACGGCAACAACATTCCGTTTCAAGCCTATCGCCAGTCGTTCCACTCGGTCGAGGATTACGCCAGCCGGATTTACCGCGACCCGTCGCCCAGCGAATTCCGGCTCAATACGTTCGCGTCTCTCGCGTTCGGGGCCAAGTCGATCGCCGACTTCACGTACAACACGGGCGCAACGGCATACTTCCGGCGTCCGGGCGGCGATACGCATAAAACGCCGCTGTACAACGATCTGGTCCGGGTGAACAAACGGGTGCGGAATCTGGGCAAGGCACTGGTGCGTCTGAAACCGATTCCCGAATCGAAAACCAGCGACGGCAAGCCAACTGGCGACAGCCGCGTCACCAGCATCATGTTCATCTCGGGCCAGCACATGGAAAATGGCAAGCCAGTTTATAACGCGCTGCCCACGGATTTCCACGTCGACGCCCAAGCCCCGCGCGAGACGGCCCGCAGCGACCGTGGCGGCTACAGCGATTGGGAAGCCGGCCGCAACGATCCGTACCTCAGCGGCTGGCGCGTCACGCCGGTCGGCGCCAACGGCAAGCCGACCAAAAACGACGGCCTCGCGGGCGACGTGATCATTTCCTGGTTCAAGCTGCTCGACGAATCGTTCGACGGCCC
Source organism: Pirellulales bacterium (assembly GCA_963733825.1). Lineage (GTDB taxonomy): Bacteria > Planctomycetota > Planctomycetia > Pirellulales > Lacipirellulaceae > JABDGM01. The sequence goes on along the minus strand of CAVTEK010000017.1, from coordinate 229,478 downwards.
CGACTTCAACGACGAAGTCTACCTGATGGTCACCAACGGCCTGTCCGCCCTCGACGGCACGGCAGCCGATTGCCGCCAGGAGATCCAGCTCGATTTTGGCACGCCCAAATCGCCGTACCCGTACTCGACGCTCGAGCGACTCAATCCCGATACCGGCAAAGTCGAGGCGATTCTGCTGGCGCCCATTGGCGGCAAACAAAGAGCGGTGTTGAAAATCGAAGGAGGCATGTGCGAGCTCTTCAAGTTCCCCACCGGTGCACCGTTCGTCGGCGTCGAGTTGCCGCAAAAACCGCCGGGCCAATGACACGCGGCACAAAGCGTCGCGCGAGGCACTTTAACGTGCACCCACCAAAACAAACGGCGCCCATAACCTCGGCTTATCGCCCAGTTCCGGGTCGTTACGCACCGCGAGCATTGCCTGATGAAGCGCCGAGGCGTAATCGACTTCGCCGTCCGCTCAGCCGCGCCGCTTTAAGAGCTTTGAAAAAAGAACCCATCAGTTTCGTCGTCGCCAAGTCATCGGTGCTCCACTGGCTGCAAATCACCCGTTTTGCGCCTTGCTCCAAAAACGCCCGGGCCATCGACGTGCCGGCCTCCAACGGCCGCTCCCCGCCGATATTTGTTTCGCAGGCACTCAACACCGCCAGGTCGCAATGCGAAAGATTCAATCCATAGATTTCCCGCAATTGCAATAAGCCATCGTTTTGTGTGTCGTGTACGTCTATTCCCGGCGTGAGCACCAATGCGCCAAAGAGGTTATCGTTGTCTTTCTGGTAGTCGACCCAACCGTGGGCCGCGATGTGAACGTACCGGCTCGACGTGATGTGTTCACGAACCGCCGCTTCCGTCGCGTCGGCTTGCAGCAACTCGGTGCGGCTGGCAGGCGGCAGCTCGCCGAAACTGCCGTACACGAAATCGCACTCGGCTTGGGAATTCGCCAAGGGCCCAAATCCGCCTCGTTGATTCGGTATTTGCGCGAATAGATCCTTCCAAATCTCATTTTGGCGCTGCGGGGCCGGATAGATCGGATTTCCGACCGTTAGCAGGGAATTTTCGACTTGTTCGTGTTGCCCGCTGCGCTCGTTGATTCCGGCAAGCACCGACAACGACGGCCCGTAGCGGATCGGCGGCATATCATCGAGTACGTATTGACGCGTGACCCCGTTTTTCAACTTCCTCAGCAATAGCGACTCGAAGGGCAACTGGTGCAACGCGCCGTCGGTCACGATCAGCAAATGATTAACGGCTGGCAGTGCGCGAATGGAATCGAGCAAATCGGGCGGCAACAGACAATCGGTCAGATCGCGCTGCTCGTCGGGCCGCCAATCTCGATTGGCGTCGGGGTCGATGATCCAATCGATCTGGCGGTGAACCAGTTCTTTGGCCTCTTCGCGCGACAAGTTGGTCTCTTTGTGACGCAGTCGGTAGTATTCGATTTTCCGTCCTTGATTGAGAACGACAAACAAATGCCCTCCGCCGACCGGCGCGAAATCGCTTCCGCCGCGCGAGGCGCCCGTACCCAACAATTGCAAGCCCTTGACGCCATCCAGGTGATAGATCAACAGCGCCGTATCTGGATCGAGCGTGCCGAGCCAGCGTGCGATTTCTTGTGTGTGCGTTTCCCAGTCGAAGCTCTTCAACTTTCGCCCGTCGCCGGCAGTCTGACGCCAGCCGTCGATTTGTTCGCGAAACGTTCGGTTCCGGGCCAGGTCGGCGACCCCAATGGCGCTGCGCAATTCTTTAAACCCTACCGACGACTGGTCGAACGACGCCGACTTCGACTTTCCCACGGCCTTGGCAACGTATAGATCTACCAACAGATCGTAAGCGGGCGCATACCGGGCAAAGAATTGCGCTCGCTGCAAACGGGCTTGCGTCGTCGAACTAACCGGTGCTCTGCTTGTTGCACCGCGTCCTTCAGCAAGGCAATCGCCCGATCGCGCTGCTGGATCGGCTCACCCGCAACCGGCGATCCTTGCCCCTTTGCGCAACCGCAGATGCGCTGCTCGATAGAAGCTCATCCAGCCGGAGAATGTGACTTTCGACTGTTGCCAACAGCATGTGTAATCGGGCTGCCAGATACGAAGCTTGAAAGTGCAAACTTGGCAGTACCGTCACCGTCAGTTCATCTTTTGTCGGCACATCGATTTGTCGAAATATTCCGACGGCATCGTCGGCGTTCTTGGTTGCCTCTTCAATCGCGGCGCGGAGCTTCAGCTTCGTTACCCTGAGCTCGGCCGCCTGATCTTGCGACATCGTGACCGGCCCGCCGGTTGCGGCCTCAGTCGCTTTCGCAGGTGCCCCCGCAAGCTTTTCAATCGACAATTGCGCCAGCTGCATCGAGCATTTGGCTTCTGTCTTGGGGTCTTTGTCGTGCGAGTCCTGCTTCAGTTCCGAAAAATTGGTAAACGCCGAGCCCGTATCACCGCGCATCCGCAACAATACCGCGCGCAGGTAGCGATAGGAGAAACTCGCCGGAGTCTGCTGCCCGGCAGGGCCGTCGCGCTCGATGACGCCAACCAGCGGCCTGGCGGCCAAGGCTGTTTCCGCCTTGCTTAACGCATCGCGCACTGAGGCATCGTTCGAGTTCAAACGCTTGTCTTGCATCAGGTCGCGCGCTTGCGCCAGGCGCACCGATGCTTCCGCCAGATAATACGCAGCCAGGTCCCCTTTATCATCGACCTTTTCGCGCAGTGCCCGACCTTCGCTGATGCGACTGGCCGCGTCGCTGTATTGCGCTTCCGCCTTGTGCAGCAGCCCGCGATATACTTTGACGCGGCTCAGCACGAGCAGCATCTGCTCGTTCTGCCGGCGCAGCTCGGCAGCCTGTTCGCCTTGTTCCTTCAGCTCTTCATCCGCCGACGTTAGGTACCCTAGCGCGTCGCTATATTCGCCGAGGGCAATGGAAGTGACGCCGAGCGAATTGTCGATGCGGGCCAATTGCAGAGCACGATTGCGCCGCGAAATGGGATCGTCATCGACCGCCGTGCCGGCCACGAGTTTCTTCGCCGCGAGCGCGTACACATAGGCATCCCGGGTCTTATCGGTCGCGCGCGACATTTCGGCCAGGCCCATCAGGACGGCGGCCTGCGCATTGCGCTGAGGGTACGGGTTCCGGTCCCAGTATTCCTTTAATTTGCGGTAAAACCGCAATGCGCCCTCGTTCTCGCCAGTCGATGCGTACACTGATGCCTGAGCACGTCTGGCATCGTAAAGTGACGGGTCCGTATCGAGCATACGCGCCGAGCGCTCGCGGACTAAGTCGTCGGATACGTCGCGTAGCTGTTTGGTCAGTTCCTGCGAGCCTTTATCCGTTGCCGATGACCGCAGCGCATCATACACGCGCTGTAGCCCGCTTAGCGCGACATCTCGATATTGGGCGGCCCGGCCCGGCGGAATGCTTCGCTCCGTGGGGGCCTGCGACTTCGAAGCCTTTTTGGCATATTCCATCTCGTCGGCTCGCCGCTGCAAATCTTTGTAGCACCTTGCGGCGTCGTTCAATTCTTGCTCAGCACGGGCCAGCAGAAGATTCCATCTGTTCGAATCGGTCGCATTGGGCATCCGCGTAACTCGCGCTGCGACGCGCGCCAGCTCGGCCTTCCGTTCATGAAGCGCCCCTTCGCGCGGCAACAGCTTGAGAAAGTCATTGTTTTCCACGGCGCGGCTCCGTTGGCGCCCCAAATCTGCCGCAAGGGTCTCGAGGATGCGATTCTCGGTGGCAATTGCCTCCTGCCGCGCCTTTTCTTCACCGGATTCCTGGCACTCCTCAATTTCGCGGTAATAACAATCGGCGAGTTGCAGTTTGAGGTCTGCCGATTCTTCCGGGCTGTAAGCGGGAGCGACAATCTCACGCTCCAAAAGCCCAATTGCCGCGTCGAGTCGCCCCGTTTTCAAATATTGATTCACCGTGAAGGTGATCATCTCAAATCGCTGTATCTGCTCGTAATCTGTTGATAAGACATCTAATAACTTTGAGAATCCCGGAGTACGACGCTGCGAGGCCGGACCTGAGTCGCCACCACGCGCCGCTTGTCGCACCGCTTCCGCGACATTCTGATACGCAACGGCAAGCCGCACGTTGCGTGGATGAACGGATTTCTTGTTGATTAGTGGGGCCGCCTTTTCAAGTTGCAGACGGGCCGCTTCAGCATGTCCTAATGCCAGATTGCTATCCGCCAAAATTAGAAGTACCTCACCGTCTGGCTGGGGAACCAATCGTGTGTACGCTTCGGCAAGTCGAGCGGCCGACGCATAATCGGCCGAACGGTAGTACACTTGCGCTAGCAACCGAGTCGCCCCGATAACCTCGGCCGGAACGCTCTTGCCACCTTGGTTTACACGAACAATCGCATTGAGTGTTTGGACGGCCTCTTGAAAATTGCCCTCGTCGACCGCCTGCTGGCCACGATACAACTTCGCCGCCAAATCGCTTAATCCATCAACCTGCCCGAGCGCAACTGATATCAACGACAGGCAACCAGCGCAAGCCAGCCACACGCGGCGATAAAAACCGGTACCGGCCATTCAGCGTGACCTCAGCCTGCGTGCGGCCTTGATCCATTTGGCTCGCCCCCTCCAGCCAGCGCCGCCCAATAACAAGACTCCGGCGGTGCCCGCGAACCATTTCCAGTTGTTTTCAACGACCGCTCGTAACGTCGAACCCGCGTCTGAACTGTCGGGTTTCATGACCTGATAAGGGACCGGGTTCGATTTCAATTGATCGGCAGTGCCATCGGCCGGGCCCTTACGATTTTCGTTCTGGGTCAGCTGCGTATCAGCATGATTCGCCGAGTTGGGCTTCGCGGTATTGTCGTGCGACACGTCGACCGGTGTTTTCGGCGTGTCCGTCGCGATCCGCAGCGGTGGCTCGTCCCCCAAATCGATAACCAGCATTTCGGGATCGACGGAGTCGAGAAAGCCAGTTAGCAGAAATTTCTCATTCACGTCGTATCCAACCAAAGCGTCGTCAACTAGTCGCTCGGCGCGTAGTCAGCCCGTCTTTCGTCGCCACAGAGCCATGACCGGGCCCATCAGGAAGTTTTTGCGGCGGCGTTGACTGCAGTTGAAGCAACAACAAAGATATAGCGGTTCGATCGGGCGCTGATAGCGTAGGGACGACAGGTTCAGTAACAACGCCGCCCGTAAACGTGGTCGGCGCGGGTGGAACAATGTCCGAAGGATCATCCGTAACTTGTACATCTACGCCGGTATCAAGCGCCTCGGGAGCGCCTTCCAAACTGAGATAAGTTTGCTGGCCCGGAGCGAGACCGCCAATAAAGTTTATGGCGCCACTCGTTCCATCAGCGGAAATATCGCTGAAATAATTGTCCGGCCCCTCGTATCCGTTGACCTGATATCCGGGCGGCAATCCAGACGTCGGACTCTTTGACTCATAAGTTTGAATCCCGTCCTCATCGAAATCGAATACTCCTTCGAATTCGTTGCCCGGCGCCGGCGCAGTCAACTTGAGGTTGGTTATCGAGTGCCTCGAATTATTGACGACTCCGATGTACGTATCATCGTCTCCGTCGTACGGACCAACGTCGCTATTGACAGTCGTACTAACGGCCCCATTCGGGCCAATCGTGAAGATGATGCTCGGTTTGGAGGAGTCGCCGTATGGCGTCCACGGCGTACCCGCGGCAACGCTAAGCATGGTTCGATCTTCTAAGCATTCGAAGTCAGGTTGGATAGAATATCGCAAGCGCGACGACTTTAAAACCGATCGCGCAAAAAGATGCGACATTGCCGCTTGCCAGTACCGATTCATGAAGCTCCCTTTTTCGCCGGCAATGTTCAACAACGCGGCAGTTCGCCGCGCGCGAGCACGAATCTGCCCGAAAGAGAAAAGTCGATCGCGTCGCCGGCGCAGATCGCGGCTGAGCGGGAGGCAGCGGCGAGACGTGGGTCTCGCTCTATACATGCCAAATCGATTTCGAAGCTGTTTCTCGTACATTCTCCCATGCCCGAAGAAAAGTTCTGGTATTCAATGCCTTGTAGTCCTCTCCTCTTCCTCTCGTTCCCGGATCGTAAATCTGTTCTATTGCACGCGGAACACGACCGCCTGAAAATAGCATTCCCATTTGTACTTTAGGGTCGTTCCCAGTTCGCCCAGATAGCGGTCCGCCTCGATCTGCTTCGGCGGGTTCATGCCGCGATCCGAGCCGATCGTGCGCGGCCAGCCCGTGTTGTTCATCGTATCGTTCCCTAGCCATTTGGGGTCCGATTCCCATGTTGCGTGTTTCAGGATCTCAGCTTCCTCGGAAGTGAGGGGCGTGGGTTTCGTGAAGGCCACAATCAAGTTCTTGCCCTTACTGCCGGCGTCCAATGGGTCCCAGGCCGTATTTTCGCTGACCGGCGGTTCTTGAATTGCCAGCTGGGCAGTTGCGAGCGCTTTGTCGTCGAGCAGCCTCACGGTATGATCCGGCCGATACCACACCACGTACAAATATCCGCGATGATCGGCCTTGGCGAATCCGGCGTTGATTTGCAATCCCGTCGTTGCGTCCAAGCGTTCCACATCTCGATTGAGCGTGACGAAGCTGCCGGGCTTGCCCAGCGGCTGGATGCGCAAATCCAGAACAACTTCTTGCGGCTCGATGCGCACGGTTGCCGGCGCCACAACCGGCGGCGCGACCTTCGAACCGTTATCCGTCGAGGCTTCAGCCTGCGAGTGCCCATGAGTCATCGACGCGAGCCCGAGCGCACCGGCAATGATCACCACGGCCGCAGCCGCGGCCAGAATTTTCAAGTTCCGCCATTTCGGAACGCGCACCCGATTGGCCGCTCGCAGATCGTGAGCCATATCGGCCGCCGTCGTGTACCTGTCTGCCGGTGACTTGGCCAGCGCCTTCAGGCAAATCCGTTCCAGCTCGGGCGAAATCGAGCCATCCATCACGCGCGGCGGAGCCGGATCGCGCTCTTCGATCTCGCGCAGCATTTCCTTGTCGTTCTTCCCGGTCCAGGGCGAGCGGCCGCACAACACTTCGTACATGACCACGCCCAGCGAGAACACGTCCGACTGCGCCGTGGCCCAATGCGAATTCGACTTGGCTTGTTCCGGGCTCATATATCGTATGGCTCCTACCCGGCAGCGATCCCCCTTGCGCCAGAATTCATTGTTTAACAGGGCCAGGCCGAAATCGACGATCCGCGGCTGGCGCAAACCGTTCGACTCGGTCAACAGGATGTTCGATGGCTTGATGTCGCGGTGCACGATGCCCTTGCGGTGCGCGTCAGTGCAGCGCCTCGGCGATATCGGCCAGCCAGCCGATCGCCTCGGTGCGCTCGAAATCGCGCTGCTTGAATACGAAATGCAACGAGGGCCCGGGAATGTACTCATAAATCAGTGCAATCGGAACGTCGTCGCCCTGGTAAACATCGAGCAACTGCACGATATGCTCGTGGCGCAGCGAGGCCGCGCTCTGCGCCTCGTGCAAAAAGGCCTCGCGCTGCTCGCGCGAGACGTCCGTCCACGAACGGGGCACCTTGATCGCTACCTGCCGCTTGGCCAACGGATCGTAACCCAAGTAAACGCGCCCGAAACTGCCGGCGCCCAGCAGCTCCAGCACGTCGTATTTGCCGATTTTGCTCGGCGCCGGTGCGTCCAACGTCGGCAGGCTGCTCAAGATTGAAACCGTCTTGCTGTCGATCGACGTCGTGGATCGCTGGGCTTGATCGACCGAGGCGAGCGCCACGTCGGAAAAACCCGTACGCATCAGCTCGCCAAGCTCGTGCGAGGTTGAGAAAAAATTCCGCAGCTCCTTCGCATGCTCTGGATGGCGCGCGACCAATTGGTCCATATCGACCCGCTCGTTGTGGTCGATGCGCGACAGCACGTCCGCCAGCAAGATATCCAGCCCGCTGTCATCGAATACGTCGGCCGCGTCCTTCGGATCATTTTTCAACATGGCTGATATCCCTTCCGCAACGCTTTTCGATTTCTTGCGACCGGTACCATCGAGCGGCGCCATCGGGGACGATGGACACTCGTCGAAAGTTGTCTGCTACCTGCTTAGGCTCCGTTCGCAGCCCGTTCGTGCGCGCTAATTTCAAAAGACTCAGGAAAATAGACCGAAAGACGTCTAAATCACCCCTCCTACGGGCGAATTTATCATGCAAATCCGCTGACACTTCCGATTTGCGCCCGCAATGCATCTTGCCCGCGACGCAACAAACCCGCCACCGACCCCGGCGTTTTACCCACTGCCGCCGCGATTTCGCTCAATTTCATCCCTTCCAAATACCTCATGCGAACCACGGCCGCCTGATCCTCCGGCAGCGACTGCAATGCCAACGCAAATCGCAGCGCCGCTTCGCCATTCATCACAAATTGGCTCGGTGTCCCGTCGCGGTCGGCCGGTTGCATCCAAGTGAGCGAAGCCGACGCCGAGGCTCCATCCAGATACATTTCCCGGCGTAAATCGCGGATCGCAGCCCGGTTGTCCCGCACTTTGTCGGAAATATTGCGGCGCAACATTTGCTTCAGCCACGCCGATAACTCCGGCTCGGTTTTCCCCCGGAATTCCTGGATCCCCCGAACCATCTCGAGCTCAGTTTCCTGCACGATATCCGATGCGTCGACCCGCCGTTCCAGCGCCCGGCCGATTTTCATCGTGGCAATCGTTTGCAAGAACGGCCGGTAACGCTCGCACAGCAAACTCAGCGCACCCCGATCGCCCATTTGAGCGGCCGATATCAGACGTTCGATTTCGACTTCGGGGGGAACCATCGCGCCCTTGCCGAACTGTTTGGTGAGCAATCCGCACCCGGATCGCTCCAACCTCTCCGCCTGGAAAAGACTTGCCGATCCATATTGTTTTAACCTGCCGTAAAGCAGGGGGGAGACTCCTCGTCACTATTTTCTTGGCCGATTCTCGCCCAACCCGCGGGGTGGCCGATTTCAGCGGAAAATGTCCGAAAAACTACGCTAGTAGAAGCAGTTTCAGAACCCACTTCCTGCGGGAGACGGCCGGAGTAGCCCTGTCAGAAAAACACATTCTCGCCGCCGCTGCATTTTACCAGGCAAACACCGTCCGCCGAGCAAACAATCGTTCAGGCGACGCGTCAAAAACTGGCCACCGCAAACTCGGCCGCTGCGACGGGTCCCGCGACCCGTCCTATTTCATCGGACCCGCAACAAACGGCTTCCAAGCCGCCGGCAACTTCGACGTCCGCTGGATCGCGTTTGACGAGGGTCCGCCTCGGCTCGACGGACTTACTGCCTCGGCTCAATTCGGGACGTGCGTCTCTAAACGAGATGATCGGACGCAATTCTCGAGGCGCACCTTGGCATCGGATGGCACCCGATCAACAGCGAATAAATCGCGAACTTCCCCGGCAATTACGCCGGTACCTAATGAATGCCCGTTATCTCATGCTGCAACAGAACTCGAGTGGCATGCGACTTGCCGTCACACTGTGCCAGTCGCAACGCGCGACCACACGTCCCATCGAAACAACCGGTGCCCTTTTCGCCCTCACTCCAACCCCCTCCCAGTCGGCGAGGGAGCGTATCGAAGCCGCTGCTAGCAAAGCTTTCCAATTATTTCATGACGGCCGCGCAAATTCTGTCCCGACCAGACGCCTATCCCAGTAGTGAGCAACAGCCCGCCCGTTCACATCAAAGGAATAAAAAATGACGACCTTCTCCCTCCAAAACCGAGTCAGTCGCCTGCGTTTGTCGGCCGTCGCCGTGATTTTGCTGTCCGCCAGCGTTGTCTCCGCCCAGTCGGATCCCACCGCGGCACTGAGTTATCAGGGCCCCTATTACCAGCCCGCGAGCCCCAACCCAGTCGAGTTGGGATTCACGCAGCACCATTCATCCACTGCCATCGAAGGAGCCCGCCGCGGTAAGGCTGCCCTCGTCCAAGCCTGGGGAAATTACGAGCTCGATGAGAGCCAAAGCGAGATCCTTCGCCAGCAGGCTCGGGCATTAGACCGCGAAAACGATCTCAAGCAGACGCAGGCCTTGCATGCCCAGATCGCAATGTGGAACCAGGCGCGCATCCAGGCCCGCGACGAGCACGAGGCCCGCCTGGCCGATGGACAGCGGAAAGTCGCCGAACGCAGCGCGACCGTCTATCACCAGATTTATCAGCTCTCGCCCTTGGAATTCGATGCAACGACTGGCGCGATCAACTGGCCAACCGTTCTGCAGGATGGCAAATATCAGCAGGTTCGCGACCGTGTCGAAGAACTGTTCCGCATGCAACGCGGCTACGGTAATCCGCAGCCTGGTACCGCCAAGGAAATTGCCCGCAACATCGAATCGATACGGCGAGCCTTGCGAAACGACGTCGGCAACATGCCCAACGAGGATTTCGTTGCCGCCGCCAAATTCCTGGTTGGCCTCAAGCTCGAAGCCGAATCACTACCGACTTCCGCATAACGAACGACACGGTTCCTTTCCCTCGCGCCCCGTGGCAGACGACGATCGTCTCGCCACGGGTTTTTTTTCAAAACTCCCTCTCCCTTTGGGAGAGGGTGGCTCGCAGCAGCGAGCCGGGTGAGGGTGTCTTGAATGTATTGCTATTACCGCCTCAACCTCACTCACGCCTCAAAAACTGCTATACGAATGCAAGCTCCGACCCCAAGCGAACACTCGAACCAGCGCCAGCCCGGCGATGAACCCGCCAATGTGTGCCGCATACGCCACACCGCCCCCTTCCGACCCGCCACCAAATGCGCCCATGCTGCTGATCAACTGAAACAGGAACCACATTCCAATCGCGACGTACGACGGCACTTGCGTCAGCATGCGAAAAATGATCACCGTCACGCGCCGGTTCGGATAAAGCAGCAGATAACCGCCCAGAACGCCCGATATCGCGCCGGAGGCGCCGAACGACGGAATGAGCGCCTGCTGACCGTCGACTCCATAAAACGCCACGGTCGTAAACACATGCGCCAGCGACGCGATCACGCCGCACACCAGGTAAAACACTAAATACCGAACATGACCGAGCGTGTTCTCCACGTTGTCGCCGAAAATCCACAGGAACAACATGTTCCCTGCCAGGTGCGCAATACCGCCGTGCATGAACATCGATACCAAGAGCGTGATATAGACCGGCGACGGAGTGTGCTGTAATCCGGGCACTGTAATCATCTGGCCCGATCCCGGTTCTCGCACCGTGCGGTCCGGGGTCGTTACATCCTTGCCGGTCACGATCTCCTGCGGAACTGTCGAAAAGCTGTACGTGAACTTCTCGTTGTCGCCCATTCCCTGAAACAGAACGAACACCAGCACGTTCGCCACGATCAGGCCATAGTTTACGAACGGCAGTAGAATCCGATCCGAGTTATCGTCCCCGATGGGCATGATCATGTGGATGTGTCCTCGCTTCGTAGTGATACCGTTTGATCGTAGGACGGACAATCCTGTCCGTCGATTTGCCATAGACGGATAGGATTGTCCGTCCTACGGGTCGCATCACGACCCTCGCTCGGCCGCTTGAAATCCCGCGTCTTCACAGGTAAACCTTATAGCTTGGCAAACCAATCCGGCAAACACCTCGCTTGAAAGGATTACTCTTATGAAACGCAAAGCATCCGCAGAATGGAAAGGCGGTCTGAAAGACGGAAAGGGAACGATCTCCACCGACAGCGGCGTCCTGGCGAACACCCAATACTCGTTTAGCACCCGTTTCGAAGAGGGCAGGGGGACCAACCCCGAAGAACTCATTGCCGCCGCTCACGCCGGCTGCTTTTCCATGGCGCTGTCCGGCCAATTGGGCAACGCCGGCATGACGGCCGAAAGCATCCGCACCACGGCAAATGTAACGCTCGAGAAAACCGACGCCGGATTCACGGTCACCTCCGTCCATTTGGACGTCATTGCGAAAATTCCCGGCGCCGACAAGAATGCCTTCGAGACGGCAGCGAACAATGCCAAGGCTGGTTGCCCCATCTCTCGGCTGCTCAACACGAAGATTACGATGGATGCGAAACTCGCGTCCTAATCCACAGCGAGCCGGGTCGTCCTCGACCCCGACCAGGACCTCAAACGATGCAATCCGAACTCACCCAGGTTCGCCGTGCGCAGCAGCGCGGAAAAACCGAGATCGGCTGGCTGCACAGCCGACATTCCTTCTCGTTCGGCCGGTATTACGATCCCCACAACATCGGCTACCGCGCGCTCCGCGTTCTCAACGACGATATCGTCGACCCGGCAAACGGTTTCGGTGAGCACGGCCACGATAATATGGAGATCATCACTTGGGTTCTCGAGGGTGCGCTGCGGCACACCGACAGCACCGGCACCGATGGCGAGCTTCGCCCCGGTGAAGCACAAGTGATGACGGCCGGGCGCGGCATACGTCATAGTGAAATGAATCCCTCGAATACCCAAGCAGTTCATTTCCTGCAGATTTGGATCGAGCCCAACGTCCGTAACTTGCCGCCATCGTACGCGCAAAAAATGTTTGCCGAGAGTGATGCCGGGACCGTTGGCAATTATTGGCCAGCCCCGATGGCCGCGATGGTTCGCTGCAAATCCATCAGGATGCGGTTGTCAGCGTGGCGGAAGTCAGCGAGGGAAGCCGCCTCGATCTGTCCTTGGGCGACCAGCGGTACGGATATCTTCACCTGGCTTTCGGCACGGCTCAAGTTGGCAACGTAAAGCTCGCCACCGGCGATGCACTCACCATCGACGGGCCCGCATCATTGGGCATTACCGCGAGCGAAGGAAGCCAGTTCTTGCTATTCGATCTCGCCTGAACCGACGCCGCATTATGGATGATCCTTCAGAACCTCAGCTCGCTCGTCGGCCTGCGCGTCGGGTCAATTTGCCGGTGGTTCTGTTTTTAGCGACGTGCGCAAGTACATGCTTCGCTCAAGGCTTGGCGTACTCATTGGCGATCATGACGACCCTTCTGGCCCACGAGCTGGGCCACTTCCTTCAAGCCCGGCGGTATGGAGTGCCCGCTAGCCTCCCGTTCTTCATACCTATGCCCGTCTCGCCGATTGGCACCATGGGCGCCGTCATCGTGATGCAGCCGGGCCGCGGCGATCGCCGATCGTTGTTCGATATCGCCATTACGGGACCACTCGCCGGTTTGGTTTTTGCTCTACTATTTTCGGTGCTCGGTCTCCACATGTCCCAAGTCGTCGACGTCAACAATGATCAGTTCGCCCTTAAGTTAGGCGAACCGCTCCTATTTAAAGCACTCGCATACTTAACATTTGGCCCGTTAAACGAAAGCCGAGACGTCGCCCTTCATCCGATTGCCTTTGCCGGCTGGGTCGGAATCTTTATCACCGCGCTCAACCTCGTTCCGATCGGTCAACTGGATGGCGGCCATATACTGTATGCCTTGCTACTCCGGCGTGCCCATCGCGTGGCCCAGGCGCTGCTTGTCGGTGCGGCGGTCGCAATTGTGATCGGCGGGTATTGGGGCTGGTTGGTGATGTTCTTGTTGCTGATGCTCATCGGCCCGATCCATCCGCCCACCGCGAACGATTACGTCCCGCTTGGACCCGTCCGCACAATACTTGGCTGGTTGAGCCTGCTGTTCGTCCTCATCGGCTTTACGCCAACGCCATTCATTCTCAGCTAGACCTCGTAACGCTCGGCCGGGGACTGGCTCATTTTGCGGAGTCCTCGGAGCAAAATGTGCCTGTCCTCTTCTCGCGCCGACCACGAAGCCAAAAATAAAGTCCCGCCGCCGCCATACTCAACATTCCCACCCCCGAGACGCAAAGAGACAAGCCCTCCAAAAACTGCGTGCGCGAGGTCTCCGCCGCCAATAAATCCTTGCCCACTTGCACGCTGATGCTGCACGTATACCCCGCGCTATCCGCCACATAAATCGCGAATACGGCCGTCCCCACAAATCCGGTCGATGCCATCAGCCGATCGAATAACACCGAATTGTAGGGCACGTACGCCATGTATCCGCCCAGCCCGATGAGCGCGGCCCACGAATATCCGCTGATCTGTCCTGCTTCGTGCAGCAGCGTCGCGGCGCCAATCAAAAGAAAGCCAACGGCAATCACGCCGAGCACGGCCAACAGCGCCCGCCGATTGTCCTTGATCAAATACAACAGCCCCATCGTCACCAAAACGCCAAACGCGACGCCGAGCTCCATCCGCGAAATGAGGTCCTTGTTGTCGGCCGTCATGTAGCCGAGCTGTTTGAGAACATCGACCAGATAAGCATCGCGATAATCGCGCAGCGCCGTGAGGAGCACATACGCGGCCACCAGCGGCACAATGCCGGGCAAATACAACCGCAAAAACTGCCGGCGCCGCTCCCGATCCATCGGCTCGCGCTCGGTGCGGGCCGCGATATCCGCCGCCGTCGGCTCCGGCACCTGATCGAGCAGCCACAGACAAAACAAAAACGCCGGCAAGAACAACAGCCCCGTTGCCGCCGGCATCCAAAACTCATCGAGCGCCGGCAGCGGATTGGGCAGCGTCGCTCCCACCAGCGGAATTGAACCGCCCGCCATGACCGCTCGGCCAACATCCTTGAACACACCGCTCGCCACGATAAACGAACAAGCCAACCCGGCCAGCAAAATGTCCGACGTCCGCCGCCCCTCCAGATAAAGCACCACCAGCCCCCACATCATCCCCAACGGCAAACCGTTGAGCAGCATCGCCGCCACCTTCCACTCCGCCGGCGCAACCGCAAACAGCACTAAAGCAATTTCAGCAACAGCCACGAGCCCGACGAGCATCCAAACCCGCCGCCCCCGCGTCGCTTCGGAGCATACTTTGATCCCCAGATACTTCGACAGCGTGTAGCCAATAACCTGGCTGACAACGAATGCGGTCTTGAGCTCGATTTGCGTCCCGCCAAAATGAAGCCCTTCGTACGTCGCCGCCGTAAACGGCTTGCGAAACGCATACACGCAAAAATACGCCGCAAACGCGGCCGCAACGGCGTATCCATTCATCGCGCCCGCCGGCACCGCTCCAACCACGCCGTTATCCGACCACGCGAAGATGCCATAAGGGACACAACACCGAATTGCAACCGCAGTGCAAGAGCTGGGTTTATTGCCGCCGCGTGTACTCTAAAGTCTGATAGTCGCGGACTTGGCGATAGCCTTCAGCCGTTCGTGTTCTTTCTCGCCCCTCGTGCGGATGCACGTTGATTATGTCGCGAGCTGTATAGCCATCCGGCAAATCGACGAGATCGATCACCAGGTTCCCGGCAACATGTGCGAAGCTTATGCCATCCGTCAGATCGACCACATAAATGTGATAGCCCATGCCGGATTCGCCCGCGTCCCAGATCATATGAGCGAAACGAGCTGGCATGCGGAAATCACATTCGGCAATGTCTGCCACTTGATTTGGATTTAACCATTCGCCCAAGTCACTGTACCGCTTGTTTTCCCAAGCAAGGCATACACGACATACGAATCCATCCCGGAGCGTGACGGTGCATGGCGTTCCCCAAACTCCAGGCTCGATTCGATCAAGCTTTTGAAGTAATTCCGCCGAGGCTATGTTAATTATGGGACACTTTGGATCCATTCGGGTGCACCCTCGATTCCGTCCGTGCGCTGCACTGCACTATAATCGCCCTTGCAAACCCTAGCCACAGACGGCAAATTGCGT
Source organism: Pirellulales bacterium (assembly GCA_963733825.1). GTDB lineage: Bacteria > Planctomycetota > Planctomycetia > Pirellulales > Lacipirellulaceae > JABDGM01. The sequence continues at coordinate 213,904 of CAVTEK010000017.1, read as the reverse complement.
TTTTCTATTTAAGGCTGACTGTTGCCAATTACCAAGGTAAAATGAAATCGTGATTGATCGTATCAAAGCCGTTTTCGGGACCGCGGAATTTCACCCCGACGTTCCCCGGAACTTCTCGCACAGTGAACGAAACTTGCTGAATCTCGAACGCGGTTGAATATCGTCCATGAACAAATCCACACCGCCCAAAATCAAAAAACTCACGCCGATCAAACAGCGGCGCCTCGATCTGCTTCTCGATAGAAACTCTGATGGCACAATTAGCGCGAAGGATAAGGAAAAGCTCGAAGCGCTCGTCGCTGACGCCGAGAACCTTATGGTTGAGAATGCGCAACGATTGGCCGATTTCGCTCGCAAGCAAACTCCAAAGGCTCCTCCCGCCGCTGTGCCCGTCACCGTTTGGGTCAATCCCGAGCTGGCGGAAAAATAGGCGATGGCGAATGTCGAAGCCTATCGCCGACTCGTAGTCGCGCGTGCCGGCGGCGCATGCGAGTATTGCCGTTTGCTTCAAGATGCGTCGGGCGTTACATTTCATCTGGAGCACGTTGTGCCGCGTTCTGCCGGCGGCAAAACGGTCCTCGCAAACCTCGCGCTAGTGTAGTGCTTCAAGCAGATGGGACCTTATCGAGGCTGGCCCGAGCGCGGGCGACTTTCTCCAGAATGTCTTCGGCTTTCTTGGTCCACACGAACGTGGTCGGGTCGCTGTTGTGCTGGTCGATGTAGTCGCGAATTGCCTGGATCAACTCGGAAACGCTGCGGAAGACGCCGTTGCGAATCCGATTGTGAGTGATGTCGCGGAACCACCGCTCGATCACGTTGAGCCACGAACTGCTTGTCGGGATGAAGTGGATGTGGAACCGTCGATGCCGCCGGAGCCAGGCCTTGACCTTGGGATGCTTATGCGTGGAATAGTTATCAACAATCAGGTGCAGGTCCAATTCCGGCGGCGTTTCCGCCTCGATCTTCCTCAGGAACTTGATCCATTCCTGGTGTCGGTGTCGCGGCATGCACTCAGCGATGATCTTTCCCGCGGCCAACTCGATTGCCGCGAATAGCGTGGTGGTGCCATGGCGTTTGTAGTCGTGCGTGAGGGTCTTCAGCCGGCCGGGATATATCGGCAGGCTCTTCTGCGTGCGGTCGAGCGCTTGAATCTGACTCTTCTCGTCGCACGAAAGCACGAGCGCATGCTCGGGAGGATTCAAGTACAGGCCGACCACGTCGACCAACTTTTCAGCGAACTGCGGATCGTTCGAGACCTTGAATGATTTTGTGCGGTGCGGCCGCAGGCCGTTGTCTCGCCAGACGCGCTGGACCATCGTATCGCTGCAACCCAACGCCTTGGCCAGTGACCGTGTCGACCACTGCGTGGCATGGGGTGGCGTTTCCTGAGTCGTCTTGCGGATGATCTCGGCCTCGAACGAGGCGCGCCTGGTGGGTGTGCGTCCGCCGCGTGGAGCATCCTGTTCAATGCCTGCCAGACGCGACTCCGCGAAGCGAGTACGCCACGTCCCCACGGTCCGTCGCGTGCAGTCCAGCATAGCGGCGATCTCCTTGCTCTCACGGCCGCCGGCAGCCGCCAGGACAATCTTTGCTCGCAACACCAGTCGCGTCGGCGTGCTGCGTCCTCGCGACCACTTGGTCAACGAAACTCGCTCTTCATCCGTTAAGACAATGGCGCTTGCAATCCGCATGATCGTGATCCTCCATGTTCAGAGGATTCAGACGCCAGCGGCAGCCAATAAGTTCCCGTATTTCTAAAGCACTACACTAGGTTGTCCTGGCTGCAACTTGTCGAAGGCCAACCGGGTTCGAGGTGCCGATGCCTCCGGCACGGAACGCGATCTCTTTAATCCGCGCCTATGAGCCCTGGCTACTCGGTTGGCATCTCCATTTCACGCTCGATCACGAAAGCGGTCGGATCATCGCCCGCACGCCCGTCGGCGAAGCGACCGTGCTCGCACTAAAAATGAACATTCGCCAACGAGCATTTGCACGTAAGCTGCAAATTGTCGCAGGGCTGATTGCCTAACCCAATCGCGTCATCCCTCAAACCTCGGCCGCGCCGATTCGACTCCGCCTCCGATCGCCAATAAAGAAATTGAAGGTAAGCGAAATGTACGGAAACAATTACGTTTTGTATCTCCGTTCTCTCTGTTACCTCCTATAAAATTGAAAATCAAATGGCAGTCGCCTGTCGAATCCATGTTAAGGTCATTCGCAAACCGGAGGTAATCGTGCCCGTTATTTCACGTTCGCTCGTTCTTGCGTCGATCGCGATCTTGTTCGTCGCCGCCAACGCGTCCGCGCAGAATATGACCCTCCGCGCCGATCTCACCGATGCCCCTCGCGGTCTGATGCGCGGCACGCAATCGATCCCCGTCAAACCGGGCCCGCTCACGCTGGTATATCCCCAATGGATCCCCGGTTATCACGGGCCGGTGGGACCGATCACCGATCTTTCGGCGATAAAATTCTCGGTCGGCGGCAAGCCCGTCGCCTGGCGCCGCGATCTGGTCGATTTGTATGCGTTCCACGTCGATGTGCCGCCGGGCGCGACGACGCTCGACGTCGGCCTCGAATATCTGGCCCCCACTGGAAAAACCGGCAACGATCCCAACACGTCCAGCCAGCTCGCCGTGCTCGAATGGAACCTCATCCTACTACTGCCGCAAGGAGCGGATGCGGCCAAAATCACGATCGACCCATCAGTTGTGTTGCCGGCGGGTTGGAAGTTTGGCTGCTCGATGGATTTAGTCGGCTCGTCGCCGGCCGATGGCGCGATCCACTTCAAGCCTGTCTCGCTCGAAATGCTCATCGATCAGCCCGTGCTCGCCGGCAAGCACTTCAAGCAACTCGATCTGACGACCGGCGTGGCGCCGCTCCACGTTATCGACGTCGCCGCCGACAGCGACGCAGCTTTGACGATTAGCGCGGATCGCCTGATGCACTACCAGCGCGTGCCGGTCGAGTATGCCGCCCTGTTCGGCGCCCGCCATTACACGCGGTATCATTTCCTCCTCGCGCTCAGCGATCGAACGGGCTACAACGGCCTGGAACACCATCAATGCTCAGACAATCGCGCGAACGAGCGAGCACTCATCGACGACGACGCTTTCGCCGGCTTCGCTAGCCTGCTCACGCACGAATACTTCCACTCTTGGAATGGCAAACATCGCCGCCCCGCCGATCTCCTTTCGCCCGATTGCCAGAAGCCGATGCAGGACGACCTGCTGTGGGTGTACGAAGGACTCACCGAATACTATGGCGACGTAATGGCCGCGCGAGCCGGACTCTGGAAATCAGAAGATTACCGAGAGAACTTGGCGCTGGTGACCGCCACTTTGGCGACCAAGCAGGGGCGAACCTGGCGCCCGTTGCAGGATACCGCCGACATGGCCTCGAAGTTGTATCGCGCCAGCCCGAACTGGTCGATGCGCCGCCGCAGCGTCGATTATTACGATGAGGGCGAGCTGATCTGGCTGGAAGCCGATACGCTCATTCGCCAGCGAACCGGCGGCGCCAAATCGCTCGACGATTTCTGCCGCGCATTCCATGGCGAAGGCTCCGGCGGCCCCGCGCTCGGCGGCTCGAAGCCATCGGTCGTAACGTACACCGCCGATGATGTGTTTGGTGCGCTCAATAATGTCCTGGCCAACGATTGGAAAACTTTCTTCAGCACGCGGCTTAAATCGCTCAATCCAGGGCCGCCGCTCGGCGGCGTGATGCAAGGCGGATGGCAGCTCGTCTACACCAGCACGCCGAACAAAATGCTCGAAGCCCGCAACAAAGCCGACAAGAAAATCGATTTGCGATTCAGCCTCGGCATCATCATCGACAATGAAGGCGACGACCACGCCATCATTGACGTCGTCCCAGGCTCGCCCGCCGACAAGGCCGGCATCGGGCCGAATATGAAACTCATCGGCGTGGGCGGCCGAAAGTTCGACGAGGACCTGCTCAAAGACGCGGTTGCCGCCTCGCCGACCACCAAACGCGTCGACCTATTGCTCGAAAACGCGACCTACTTCCTCAACGCAAAGCTCGATTACGACGGGGGCCCGCGGGCGCCGCACCTCGTGCGAATCGAAAAATTGCCCGACCTACTTGCGACCGTTATTCTGCCGCGCGAAAAGGCCAACCCCTAACGCAGCCACAAACAGGAAGATGCTTGCGGGCTCCGGCACAGAGGCCTCGCTGGCGGCGGTGCCGTACACCACCGAGCCGCTGGCCACCGTGGTCCCGAAATTCGCCCGCCAAATGTTGTAATCCGTCTGGCTGCCGTTGTTCAGGCGAAACGCCACAAAGTCGGCCGCATCCACCCGGCCGTCGTGGTTGAAGTCGCCCGTTTCCACCACGTTGAGCGACACCGCGCTCGTCGAATAGGCCACGTGCCACGCCAAGTTCCACGCCAATTGCGGCAGGCTCAAATTGGCAAATTGACCGGTAATCGCGCCGGTTGCCGTAAGCACGTTGAAACTATCTCCCAAAGCGGGCGCGAACAGCCCGCTGCCGGCATCGGCCAGCGCCACACTCAAATCGCCTTCCAGCGAAACGTTGCCCAGCACGTTGATCTGGTCGTAATCGACACCCGCCGTATGGCCGCCCAGGTCGATCGCAATTTGTCCGCCCGCCAAATGATAAAAGTCGCCTTGCACCGTGATGCTGCCGATGGGATTGATTGGCACGCCGACGACCGAGGCAAACCGGGCCCGCATCGAAGCGGCTACAATGTGCGTGTTATCGCCGGAGGTTGCCGCATTCCAACCGTACAGACGAAACTCCACGGGATCGGTCGTCGGCTGCGGCGACGCAAATGTCCCGCTCAGAATCGCTTGATTCGCCGACCCGGTGGTCGTCACATGCGTCTGCGCCAATTGCTGGCCGTCGGCAAACCCGCCAACGCTCGAGAACAACGAATAGTCAGTCGCCGAGCCGCTCCCCTGTCGCCACAAGGTGAAGCTCGCGCTGTCCGGATACATGGCCATTCCGGAGATGGGCTGAATCGTGTACGTCAAATAATTGTTACCCGAGAGCGCCGATTGCTGAGTCGTGCCCGTCGAAAACCCTGCCACGTTGAATTCATTACCCGTGTTGCCGGTGTTGCTCACACTGAGACCGGAACCGAGGTGAAGCCCCGAGTTCAGCGTAACGTTGCTGTCCGTTCGCTTGAGCGATGTAAGCGGCGCCTGGGTCTGCACGCCGCTGAAGTTGAATTCCAAAGTCGGCACCGAAACGAAGTTCGCGGTGAGCGACGCCGCGTTGATGTGCGTATTGCCCGTTGTCGCCGTGGCGCCCCAAGCGTACAAACGATATTCGATTGGGCCGCTCAATGCGTCAGCAACCGGCGGAATACTAGCGGACAACAAGTGCTGAGCGCCGCTTCCACTATCGCTGTAACTGGCTTGCGCGAGGATTGCGCTTGTCGAGAAGCCGCCGACACTGGAGAGTATCGCGAAATTCTTGGCCGCCGCGCCGCCGTTGCGCCACAGATTAAAGCTGACGCTGCTGGGAATCACGCCCGCCCCGGCGACCGGATTCACCGTGAACGTGATGTAATCGCCGTTCGTGATTGAAGCCGCCAACGACGAAGCATTGTTACCGATGATGTTCAGCTCGTTGCCCGCGTCCGTGCCGCCTGAGCCCCAGCGCGGTCCCACGCTCGGACCAAAATCCAGACCGTGCGTCAGTTCCAGGTAGGGACTGATCGAGGAAGCTTGGTTGACGGGCACATCGTCTTGTACGCCTGAGAAATTAAATACCGCGGCCGTCACCACACCTGTGTTCAAGCTGGTCGGCGGCAAAGCCGGCGGCGCGACGGTCGGCCATGCAGGCGTGTCGTTCGTTCGGCCGGGCGAAACGACGCCCTGGTTATAAACATCACCCTGCACCGTGCCTTGTCCGATCACCTGGCCGCCGGCTAGCACGTTCACCCAACGACTGCTCGCGACCGTACCGCCCGCCAGGTCGATGCGACCGTGGTTACCCACGCGCACTTCGTTCAGCCCGGTGAGTGTTTTGCCGGCGTGAACATTCACCACTTGCATCGCCGACTGGCCACGAACTTCCACGCCCAGCGTGGTCACATCGGCCGAAACGTGTGCAATCGCCGGCGAGGCCCCGTTATTCGCGACCACCGCCGACCAGTAGCGATCTGGCGCCGTCTGCTGTCCCCAGGAGCTGGCCGTTTGCAGGGCGCCGCCGCTTGGTCCCGACCACGTGCGATACTGGACACTTCCGCGCGTCACGTCATCGGCAACCGCGTCCGCCCCCAACTCGGTCGCAATTTGCGCGTTTGCGCTGATATTAAGATTCAACGGCGTCGTCTCGCCTGGATCGGTATTCAGATTAAATAGTTCCTGCGATTCGTCGTCGTAACAAATCAGCTTCATGCCATCCTGGCGAATCACCGTCCAGCGGGTGATGCGCGGATCGGGATCCGCGCCGTGCGCGCCCTGGTGCTCGAAAACAAGATACTTGCGCTCTTTCATGTGACCCTGCCCGGTGAGGATCGGAGCCAGCGACGTGCCGTCGATCCCGACGGGCGTTTCGGCGCTCCCGCCAGATCGGCGGCCGTTGCCATGAAGTCGGGCAAATCGGTGCGGTAGTTGCTCACCGAACCCGGTGCGATCGTTCCGTGCCAGTAGGCAATCTCCGGCATGTGAATCCCACCTTCGTACAACTCAAACTTTCCGCCCCGATAAACGCCGTTGGCATCGAAGAAACCTATGGGCGAATTGTCCTCTGTGCTCGGTCCGTTGTCCGAAGTGAACATCACGAGCGTATTGTTGAGAATGCTGTCGGAATGATTGCCGTCGCCGTTCGGATCATCCAGCTTGGCCATCAACGACCCGATACTGGCGTCCATGCGGGTGATCATCGCCGCGTATGCCTTTTCCTGGCTCGTCCAGGTTGACTGCGAGGCGTAAATGCCGTATCCGCCCGGAGCATCGACGATCGAATCGATGTCCCAATGCGGAATCGTGTAGTTCAGTTGCATGTAAAACGGCGAGCTGTCGCCCGCGTGCGCGGAAATGTACTGTTCCGATTGGGCCGCGAACAAGTCGTGCGAGTATTGGGCCGTGCCCCCCGGACCGCCGTTGTTGGCGACCGCCGAGACGCCTTGCGATGCGCTCGCATCGTTGTGCCACATCCAGTCGTAAAAGTAATCCTGGGCAGCGCCGTGGTTCAAGAATCCGTAAAACGTTTGAAAGCCGTGATTGGTCGGCAAACTACCGGGCGCGGTGATCGAAGGTTTGGGATCGCTGCCGCCGATGGTGCGCACGCCGTCGGCCCCAAAGCCCCACTTGCCGAAGACGGCCGTACTGTAACCGGCCTGGGCCATCACGGTGCCCGTCATCACTTCATCGGCCCGAAAACCCTGCGTCAACTCGCTGTTGCCGTCGACGTTCGAGTGCCCGGTGTTGAAACCCGTATAAAGCGTTGCCCGGCTGGACGCGCACACGGGGCACGCATACGCGTTCGTGAATTGCATGCCGCCGGCAGCCAGGGCATCCAGGTTCGGCGTGTGAATCTGCGTCTGCCCGTTGAAGCCAACGCTGCCGAAGCCCAGGTCGTCGGCAAAGATATGGATAATATTCGGCTTCGGCGCTGCCGCGCGCACATCCGCCATTGGCGGCATTGCACAGGCCAATACGCCAATAGAAAACACCGCTAAACTTCGCCTCATTCTCTCACCAATCCGATCGATATGCCTACCCCCTTGGCCGCGAGCCGCGCCGGGCGCCCCGAGCAACGAGCAAGCCCCCGATTGCCAAAACGTTCGCCAATATAATTGACGCCGGTTCCGGAATCGTGATCACCTGCGAATCGGCGAGCGACGCGCTCGTCGCGTTGACCCCGTCTCCCATAAACACGGCCATCCGATTGAACGTGAACGCCCCATCGGCGGGGAACGTTGCCGAACTCCAACCGGTGTATGCGAAGTTCGCAACATAAGGATTACCGGACACGGAGTCGGTACCGCTGATCGTACCTGCGAGGTCGATTTTTCCGCCGTTGCGAGTCAATGTCAGGTCAAACGTGACTGGCCCCGGGTTGGCGCCTTGAATCGAGTCGGTGCCCGAATCCTGGGTGCCGTTGGTGATCGTCGTCGGAGGGCTCGTGAACGGACTCGTCTGCGCGGCGTTCGATTGTTCTCGCATCAAACCGCCGGCCACCAGGTTAGTATATTCCATCGTGAAACCCAAATTGGGAGCATCACCCGCCGTCGTGGTTCCGTTCACCGAGTCATCGAGCAAAGCGAACCGCAATTGCGTGTTCAGCGTGTTCGCGCCCACGCCGCCGGTTCGTGCATTCACGGTCAGCGTCGTTTTGCCCTCGACGAAGTCCCCGTCGTTGGCCAAAGTTACATCAGAAAACGGTGCCATCACCGTGATGTTGTCGGCTGCCGTGAACGTCGGATCGCTCGCGGTTCCACCCACGGTCGACGTGCCGTTGTGAACAATCCAGCCGCTCACCGGAATAAGATCCGCGCGGGCCGTTGAAACTGCCGCCCCAATCGCAAACGTCACAATCGTGTTGCCAATCAAGTTGCGAATCAACTTCATTAGACTCTCTCCTTTCAATTTTGTCGGGTAAAGGGTTGAAATAATCGTGAACTAACGTCGCCGTGCTTTGCACCCGCATCGATGGGCGCCAAGGCGGCGGCGACTGCCCCGGCGCCGCCGTCCCTGGTCCCAGTCCTCACCTCTGTCACCCGGAGGTACCCCGAGCGGTCCGGACAGATTCCTCGGAGTACCTCGGAATGACCTGGTTGTTGATCCTCGCGCTGAATGGAATTACCTGTATCGTTCGTCGCACTTTGGAATTGTCCTACAATGCAGCCGGTATCTTTTTGTTCTTATTCGAGCGCGAAGGCTGCGGAGGGATCGGCCAATCGGGCGAGTCCGTGCGGGCATTACGAATGTACTCGTTGAACTTCGCCACGATCTCCGGATGCGCCGCGGCCATGTCGTGCTCTTCGCCAATGTCGCGAGACAGGTCGAAAAGCTTCACCGGCTTCGTGTGCGGCGCTTTCACCGCCTTCCAATTCCGCCAGCGGGCCGCCTGGCTCTGCAGCCCGTTTTTGTCGTATTCCCAGTACATGAATCGGTCGAACAACTCCGGCTGCTGGCTGCCGTAGAGCGTGGGCAAAAAATCGACCCCGTCGATTTTTGCCGTCGCCTTGCCGCCCCCCACCGCGGCCAGCGTCGGCAGCACGTCGGCAAAATACACGGGCGACTCGTTCGTCTTGCCTGCCGGCACGTGGCCCGGCCAACGCGCGATCATCGGCACTCGGATGCCGCCTTCGAACAATTCCCCCTTCCCACCGCGCAACGGGCCGTTGGAATCGAAAAACTTGGGATCGCACCCGCCTTCGTGGTGCGGGCCGTTATCGGACGTGAAGATCACGAGCGTGTTGTCGTCGATCTTGAGCTCTTTCAAGAGCGCGAGCAGCCGCCCGATGTCGCCGTCCATCCGCGTCACCATTGCCGCATAACCCTTTTCGGGCTCTGGCCAATCTTGCTTGGCGTACTCGCCCAGGTCCGGCACTTCCATCCCCTTGTTGCCCGCTTCATCGTTGGCGTGCGGGATCGTAAACGGCAAATACAAGAAGAACGGCTCGCCCTTGTGATCGCGGACAAACTTCAAACTTTCCTTCACCAGAAAATCGGGGGCATAATCCACCTTCTTTTCCGCCACGAGTCCCTTAAAATCCGGGTTGGTAGAAAGCACGTTCGCCAGCCGCACCTTCGATTCGTTCCGCCACAGGAAGTCGGGATAGTAATTGTGCGCGTGGCCGTGCGTCAGGTATCCATAGAAATAGTCGAAACCCTGCCGCCGCGGCAAACCTTGCTCGGCCTCCTTCGCGCCCTCCTTCTTCAAGCCCAAACCCCATTTGCCGATGAGGCCGGTGGAATATCCGGCGTCTTTCAATACCTTGGCGATCGTCACATCTTTCGACGTCAGATACAGCCCCGGCAAATAGGGCGGATCGAGCCCGCGCACCCGGCCATGCCCGTTGTGCAGACCCGTCATCAGCACGCACCGCGACGGTGCGCAGACGGTCGCCCCCGCGTAGCCAGCCGTAAACCGCAATCCTTCGGCCGCCATCCGGTCGAGCTGCGGCGTCTTGATCCGCTGCTGACCATACGAACCAAGGTCGCCGTAACCGAGATCGTCGGACAGGATAAAAATGATGTTCGGCCTTTGTTGGGTAATAGCGCCCAACGCTACCGCGCTCGTTAGCACGGTAAACGGCAACAAAGGTAAAGCACACCAGCGCATGGCGACGTTGAGTCTTTCGGTTGTATTCAACTCGGCAGGTTCGTAAGTAGCTGCGATCCTAACAATTCACACCGAATAGCAGGCCGGCTTAGGCGACTGTGGATGTATCCGGCAACTGCGGAATCTCATGCGTCACTTTAATAGTCACCGACAATATCCTCGCTGTTGCGCGAGCCGAGCGCACTCCACACCGTACGATCGACGCTGTCGGCTACGAAATGGGTTCCGCCGTCGACCGTGGCGAAATTTATGCCGCCGGGATGTTTGCTCGAAGCAGTATGGGCCCCTCCATCTTCGTTGATCGGAATCGCCGTCATACCGCCGCCGGAAACCTGGCTACAGCTGTTGGTATTAGGAGTCATGACATGGTTGTAACGGCTAGTGCCGTAATCGCCATGCACCCAGTTACGTCCGCTGCAACAGTATTGATTCCCGCCCGTGCCGGGGGTAGCTGGATCGATACACTTCAGATAAACAGCGTCCGCCGTCTGATGAAGTCCCGAAATGTGGAACCAATCACCTATTGAGATTACATTTTTATCGCCGTCGCCGAGGCACTTTTCGGCATATAACGCGGTGTGCGAAGTGCCGTCAGTCACCTGCTTTAGCCTGACGGCAACATTTGTGAGAAAAATCCCATTGTTTTTCTCGCGGTAGTCGATGGCACCTGTTACGGGTGAAGTGATAACGAAGGACTCACCGGTATCGTTGCCGCCATTGCCATGATAGCCCGCGCAACCCGAGTTCCACCAGTTCGAGTTCGGATGACTGGGGTCAAATGCTCCGCCGGCACACACATCGTTATTCATCTGATCTACCGAATCGGAGGGGCATAAAAAGATGCTCGGCTTTTGCAATCGCGCGGTCTGAGTGACGTCGAACGGAGATACGCCGGGAGGGTCTGCGCCTGGTCCTATGCCCGGCGGACTATTCCGGAAATCGATCATCCGATAGATAGCATCTTCCTCGGTATATTGGAGAATGTACGCCAAGTGTCCCCACTGGGTGATGGTGCTCGTGGATCCGTCCGGATTGACCGCCGTTCCACTATGGCGGCCGAAAGGAAACTCTTTTTTGGTTGCCTCGTAATTAATGCATGCCGTCGCAAGCTGGTGGAGATTGTTCGAGCATTGCGACCGTCGCGCCGCTTCCCGCGCCGACTGGATGGCCGGCAATAGTAGCGCCACGAGAATGCCGATGATGGCGATCACCACCAATAGCTCGACGAGGGTAAAACCTTGTGGCAGGTACACTCTGTGTGACGTGAGCGAAGTTCCCGAACAACGTTTGGCGCGAGTGGCGGACGATACACGGAGTATCCCCGCTACATTAACACTTTGGCGCACCGGATCGATAAGTGTCCCGCGCATATGTAATTCCTCCTGTTACCCGTGCCAACTCACATCCAATCGTTCGCGGCTCAGCGGCTCGGTTGGCAACGTCGCAGCGCAACCAAACTCAGCAGGCCGAACATCATCAGCGCCACCGCATTGGGCTCGGGGACGTTGCCACCCACCAATCCGCTGCTGCCGCTACCGGCGCCGGTGCCGAAGTTCGTTCTCCAGGTGTTATAGTCGCCGATCGAATTGGGACTGGGACTGGCACCTTTTCTCCACGCAACGTAGTCGGCCGCGTCGACCTTGCCGTCACCGTTGTAATCGCCCGGTAGCCCCGGTAGCGTTGTCACATTCAATACGCCCGTGCCGGTAAAGAAATTGTCAAATATGTTGGTCGCGCCGAACCCGTTGCTCCGTAGGTGCCGATCGCTTGCGCGGCACCGTCGAAGTACAGCGAACGGATCGAATCTGTACCGGAAAAATTAAGATCGAAAACAGCCCCGGTCGTCATCCGCACGTCCGCATTGTCTGCGAGCGTCAGGCCCGGATTCGTGATGCTCAAAATACCGGCCGTAACGTCCGTTTCCCCCGTGTACGAATTCGTGCCGGTGAGGGGGGCGATGGTGAGCGTTCCGCTGCCGGTCTTAATGAGGGCGCCGTCCCCAGAAACGGTGTGGTCGAACACGCCGAAAGTATTCGCCGCCGCCACGCTGATGTGAGAGTCGGACTGAAGAACGACAGGACTCTGGAAAGTCATAGTTCGACCTCCAGTAATCCCAATCCGCAAAGCCCCATCGGCGTTGGATGTGGCCGGGTCCTTTCCCGGGCCGTTCAAGGTGAGCGCGGCACCGCTAGCAAGGTTGTAGAAGGGTACTGCCGTTCCCGCATTGTCTGCCAACTGCAATTGGCCGCCGGAATTGACGGTGAAGCCGGTCGACTTCGAAATGGGGTTCGAAGAATTGATCAGGCGAATCGCGCCTGCTTCGATCACGTATTTCCCTTGATACTGATCGCCGCCGCTGAAGGCATAGTCGAGTTGAATCCCGGCGGCGCTTTTCTTCGTAATTGTCCGGGATGAATCTCCCTTGATGATGCCTTCGAATCTCGTCCCCGTGTTCAGGTTAGGGTAGCCGTCCTGCGTGATTTCCAGGTCCGAATTCAACAGGATATCGGGCTGGATCTGGTTCTGGAAGTTTGCGGGCCCGGCCACGGTGCCGTTATTCTCGATGTATTTGGCGACTCCCGAACTCGATTGGAATATCAGCTGGCCGCCATTGGGGGCAATGGTCGTCCGAGTCGCGTAGTTGAAGCCCGTGTTATTCATCGTGATCTGTCCCACCGTTACATCGGTGGTTGGCATCGTAAGCGTGTATACACCCGAGCCGGTCTTAATCGGCTGGTTGAATTGAACCGTCGCGTCAATCGCATTGGGATACGTCGTGTTGGTCCCACCGTCCGTCCAATTCGCGACGTCGTCCCAATTCCCAATGGCGTCGGTGTCTTGAACGAAAGTGTATTGACCGCGTGCCGCCGGCGCGCACCACGCAACCACCGCCAGGATGCCGAACGTCGAGATTGCCATCCGCCAAATTGAGTCGTGACGAGCCATAGATGCTTCCCTCAATTGCAAAGAGTCAACGAGTTCCACCGCCGTTGGAAAAGTAAACGGGCCAACGCACATCCCGTATCGCAAATCGAAATTGCAGGACCGATTCGGTCGATCAAACGAGGAGCCGCCGTAGCAATTGCAACGCCTATGTCGATTATCGCATCGCCGTGCTGCCGGCCCATCCAACCAGTTGATTTTTCGGCCGGCTCCGATTATTATGACAATGCACAATCGTTTGTGCAAGCAGTTTTTTCAAAATTCTGCCCGCCGGTGAGTGGATGGCCAACGGTCCCGTTACCCTCGAGCACGTCGCTCAAGCGGCTGGTGTTTCTCGTTCCACCGCCTCTCGGGCATTAGCCGGCAAAGCTCGACAGTATCGCATCAGCGAAAGCACCGAAAAAACCATCCGGCAGGCGGCGAAAGGCTTGGGTTTTCAGGCCAGCCACGTCGCTCGATCGCTGCGAACCCAGCGAACCGGCCTGATCGGGCTGCTGGTTCCGGATGCCTCCAACCCGTTTTTCGCCGCCATCGCCCGGAAAGCAACGATCGCGGCCGAAAGGCAAGGCCTATCGACGCTTCTGGCCGATAGCCACGATTCGATCGATCACGAAAAGGACTTATTGACGCACTTACAGTCGCGCCAGGTCGAGGGGCTCATCATTTGCCCCATCGGCGATTCGAGCGACTACTTGCTCCCTCTGGAACGCCGCGCCGCCAACGTCGTTGTCGTGGACCGCTGGTTCTCGGATCTCCAACTAACGACCGTCACTTCGGAGAATGAAGAGGGCGCCTTGGCCGCCACCAGTGCGATCCTCGACGCCGGTCATCGCAAGATCGGTTGTCTGCAAGGCCGTCCCGGCACATCGACTAACGACGAACGATTGCATGGCTTTCGGAGCGCGTTGAGCGCCAGAAATCTCGAACTCGACGAGACGCTCGTTCGCGGCGACGACTTTAACGAGCCATCCGGTTACCGCTCCACCGTGCGAATTGCTGGAAAAGCATCCCGAGGTAACGGCGCTGTTTGCCCTCAGTAACCAGAATGCGCTGGGCGCCCTCCGCGCGTTCGCCGAACGCAAACTAAGCGTCCCGGAAGACATGTCCCTGGTAACGTTCGATGACGCCCCGTTTGCCGAATACCTGGCAGCGCCGCTAAGCGTGATCCGGCAGGACGTCGAAGCCATCGGGAGCAAAGCGGCGGAGCTCTTGATCGAACAGATTCGCACCGGGCGAAAACCGGATAAGCTGCTTCATCGAGTGCCGGTCGATTTCATCCAGCGCGATTCCATTGGGCCTCCCAGACGACACTCGAAGCGATAAAAGAAAATCTCACGCAGAGGCGCAGAGATCGCAGCGCGGCGTAGCCGCAACTAAATGGCGACAAGAAACACGAAGAAGCACAAAAGGTCTCCTGTCAACCACAAAGGACACGAAATACACCAAGAAATTATGCACGGCGTTGATCTTTGTGTTCTTCGTGTTCTTTGTGGCAATCAGGAATTTACGCACGCTGCGAGGACTTTGAACGTTCGCAACGCGGAGGAATTGAATTTCTTATCTCGGTGCCCCCTGCGCCTCTGCGTGAGACCAATTGTTTGCCGTTTCCATTGGGGGTTTCGCCCAGGCATTCGTGAATTCGGCGAAATGGACTGTGCTAGACGGGCCACGGTAGCGGAGGTCATAATCGCTATGTTATGCCCGTTTGGGCGTCGGCAGCAGCGTTCGGTTCGCTTAACTTTTATCGAGGCGGGTCGGTCTTATGGTGCTCGTTCAGTCGTATCACGTCGCCGTGTTGATGTGCATCATCACCATGATCTGCTGGGGATCGTGGGCCAACACGCAAAAGCTCGCCAGCCAGGAATGGCGGTTCCAGCTCTTCTATTGGGATTATTGCCTTGGAGTTTTGCTGCTGACACTAATCTTTGCGTTTACGTTGGGCAGCACGGGTGAGCAGGGCCGAAGCTTTATCGCAGATATTCGGCAAGCCAACACCAAGTACATTGGCTCCGCACTTCTCGGCGGTGTCATTTTTAACGTCGCCAACATCTTGTTGGTCGCCGCTATCGATATTGCCGGGATGGCGGTCGCGTTTCCGGTTGGTATTGGGTTGGCTCTCGTGATCGGCGTAATTATGTCCTATCGGGAGGATCCGTCCGGAAACCCTGTTTTACTGTTTGCCGGTGTGGCGTGCGTGGCGGCCGCAATCATACTTGACGCCGTGGCCTATCGGCGCCTTCCATCCGCCGGACAGAAAACCTCGGCCAAGGGAATCATTCTTTCCGTCCTATGCGGCGTCCTCATGTCACAGTTTTTTGTCTTTGTGCAAAGATCGATGCCCAAACCGCTGTCCCACATCGGTGATCCCGAAATGATCGGAAAGCTGACTCCTTATACGGCATTGGTGTTTTTTGCACTCGGCCTGTTTTTATCGAGCTTCGTATTCAACTCCCTCATGATGATGCGTCCCTTCGTGGGCGAGCCCGTACCTTTCGGCGACTACTTTAAGAAAGGGACTCCTTGGCTGCACGTCGTTGGAATCCTGGGCGGTATGATTTGGGGTGTGGGAATGTCTTTTGCCATCATCTCCGGCGATCGGGCCGGCTACGCGATCTCCTACGGATTGGGGCAAGGAGCGACCATGGTTGCGGCGCTCTGGGGCGTTTTTGTCTGGCGGGAATTCAAGAATGCGCGACCAGGGACGAACACCCTTCTCGCGCTTATGTTCGCATTGTTCATCGTTGGCCTGGCCTTGATCGTCAAAGCCAATATTAAGTAGACCGCTATCCCCAAAGTATGAATATTTGAGGTTTATTTTGGGTGGATTTTGCGGTCGAAATGTACGTCGGGGGCCGTCGCCCATTGACGGGAGTTTAACTATCATAGGGGTTGGTATTTAAGACTCCAAACGTCGAGCTCAACATGAAAGCCAAGATTGTCGTTGTCGGCAGTTCGAATACCGACATGATCCTCAAGCTCGATCGAATTCCGACGCCGGGCGAAACGATTCTCGGTGGCGAATTCGTTACCGCCGCCGGCGGCAAAGGCGCCAATCAGGCGGTCGCTGCTGCTCGCGCTGGTGGCGCCGTGACGTTCATCGCCCGTGTCGGGCAGGACATGTTCGGCGAGCAGGCCGTCGCCGGTTTTATCGAATGTGGCATCAACATCGATCACGTGCAGCGCAATAAGTGCGCTTCCGGCGTGGCTCTCATTTTTGTCGCCAAAGACGGCGAAAATAGTATCGGCGTCGGCGGCGGCGCGAATGCCAAGCTTTCGCCAGCCGACGTGAAGAAAGCCAAGGCCGCGTTTGCCGGAGCCAGCGCCGTCGTTATGCAGTTGGAAACACCGCTCGACACGGTGCAAGCGGCAGCCGATCTGGCCAGCGCCAGCGGCGTTGCCGTCATTCTGAACCCCGCGCGGCGCAGCCGTTGCCCGAAAAACTATTGAAGAAGGTTTCGATCTTAACGCCGAACGAAACCGAGGCCGAGCTGCTGACGGGAATCAAAGTTAGCGACGAAGCCTCCTGCCATCGGGCCGCCGATAGCTTGCTTGGCAAAGGAGTCCAGACCGTCATCATCACGCTCGGTTCGCGTGGCGCGTATGTCGCGACCGCCTCATCGAAACAGCTCGTGCCAGGTTTCAAAGTCACGCCGGTCGATACGACCGCAGCGGGCGATACGTTCAACGGCGCTTTAGCCGTAGCATTGGCCGAAGGAATGCCGATGACCGATGCCGTGCGATTCGCCAACGCGGCCGGCGCGATCGCGGTCACGCGAATGGGCGCTCAACCTTCGGCGCCGGCGCAAAGAAATCGAGAAGCTTTTGATGGACAAAAAGTCCGCGTCGAGCGGCGGCTCGACCAGTCGCGCCAAAATCAAAAGCCCTCACGTAAACGGCCAAGCCGCCCGGCGATCGGCCGCCACGCAGCGGTCGCGTTGAGCGCCTCGGATCGACTCCAGTCCTTCCTGACGGTCGGACGACCTCGCGATTCGTGATGAATCCCTGTCTTCGCGGCCGGAGTCGCCAACAAGGTACGCGTACCCATGATTTTGCGGCATTTTGCGGGCCGCCTTGATCTTCGGTCAACCGCCGATCTATAGTATCCGGCGTGTAGCCTAATTCCAAGCCGCACGACTTGGAAACGGGGAACCCAACGCATCTACACCGTGGATGCCGGGGCGCAGACTCGCCGCTGCGAGTCGGAGTACTTTCAAGCTCTAGCCCGTCAGCTAACCCCGTCGGCCGGTTCGGGTGTGTTGCCCGAGCTCAATTGAAAGGGTTCTTCGCTTCAATTGAACGATGCGCCGCATCCGTACGGGTATTGCGACCGTTTGTGTCAACCGTCGCGTCCTAATCCGCTCGGGTTTTGTCGTCGCGCCGTCGTTTATCAAGCGCCAGCGCCTCTCCGCTATTCGGGATAAGTAACTCCCAGGTCGCTTTCATGGCTCCTATCGGTCCGCAAGACCAGCCGGCACGTCGGCCAGCGGGTCGCGCTGCGCAGGTTGTCGTCGTCAGCAGCGTGATGTTCACGTTCATTTCGTTCTGGCGCATCGCCGCTGTCGTACTTTGCGACATGTCGAGCACGGTGTATTACGTTGGCGCCATTGTCGAAAACGCTATCGGCAAGGCGGCGCCCTGGTTCATATTGGCCGTTCTCCTGTTCAGTTATGCGATGCGACAGTTTACATCGAAAGCTGCGCGCTGTTTGTGCGTGGCGGCGTGTATCGCATCGTCAAGGAAGCGCTGGGCGGATTCTGGGCCAAGGCGGCCGTCTCCGCGCTGCTGTTCGATTACGTGCTGACCGGACCGATCAGCGGCGTTTCTGCGGGTCAGTATATTGTCGGCCTCGCGTTGGAAACCGCCGGGCATCTCGGCATCCCCATTGGCGACGCCATGCAGGGCGTCATCAAGCACGGCGGCTCGGTCGCCATCGCTGCCGCAGTCACGATTTACTTTCTCCATCAGAATCTCCTTGGCATTCACGAATCGAGCGGCAAAGCGCTGCGAATCATGGTCGCCACGACGATCATGGGCGTCGTGATGTTGACCTGGAGCGGGATCACGCTCGGCGTTCGTGGACACGTCAACGATTTTCCTTCCTGGAAACCCGAGCTCAGCAAGAAATTCGAAGTCGATACCGGAAAACCCAAGCTCAACCCAGTCACCGGCGAGCAACAGGATCCGCTCGGCCTCATCGGCCGTGCTCCCGCGATCGCCGAGCCGATCCGCAACACGACCGATTGGTTCAGCCTGGTCGGTGTGGTTGGCATCATTATCGCGTTCGGCCATTCCATTCTTGCGATGAGCGGCGAAGAAACGCTGGCACAAGTTTATCGGGAAGTCGAAGCGCCGAAACTGAAGAACTTCAAAAAGGTCGGCTTCATCGTCTTTGCCTACAGCCTGCTGCTCACGGGCAGCATGAACTTTCTCGCCGTGCTGCTCATTCCCGATCACGATCGCATGACGAAGTATTACGACAATTGGATGGGCGGCCTGGCCATGCAGATGATCGGGCCCGTATGGCTCCTATTACTCCTCAATGCATTCGTCGTATTCGTGGGCTTCCTGATTCTTTCCGGCGCTGTCAACACGTCGATTGTCGGCTCCAACGGCGTATTGAGCCGTGTCGCCGAAGATGGCGTGCTGCCCGACTGGTTCCTCCGCCCGCATCCCCGCTTCGGCACCAACTACCGCTTGTTGTATCTCATTGCCGGTTTGCAATTGGTCACCATTCTTGCCAGCCGTGGCGACGTGATCCTGCTGGGGGAAGCTTATGCGTTCGGCGTCGTATGGAGCTTCGTGTTCAATTCGCTTTCCATGGTGGTGTTGCGATTCAAAAAGCCTGGACCGCGTGAATTCGTCGTGCCGCTCAACATTCGCACCGAGAATATCTATTTTCCGATCGGCCTCGGACTCGTTTTTCTAATTCTTATCCTGGCGGCGTTCGCCAACATGTTCACTAAGCCAGTCGCCACGGTTAGCGGCGTGTGTTTTGCCGGCGCGTTTCTGTCGGTCTTTACTTTGACTGAGTACATCCATCGAAAGCGCCGCGGCACCGATCATCACGAGCACATCGAGCAGTTCAATCGCGAAATGGTCCGCCAACTGACCAAGGTCGATTTGGGTTTGGCGAGGCCGTACTGCAAACTCGTCGCCATTCGCTCGCCCAACAATCTGTTCATGCTCGACAAGGCGCTCGCCGATACCGACCCGGAATCGACCGATGTCGTGGTCATGACGGCCAAGGTCGAACTGCAAGGCGCCGATCTGCCGTCCGATCATCCGATGGACACGTACGATCAGCAACTCCTTACCGCGGTGGTTAATCACGGCGAACGATTGGGCAAATCCGTCACGCCCCTCTTGGTTCCTACCAACAATGCGCTCCACGCGGTCTTGCACACGGCGAAAGACCTGCCTTGCCAGGAAGTCTTTATCGGCGCCTCCAACAAATACACTGCCGAAGAGCAACTCGATCAGATCGCCTTCTATTGGATCAATCTGCATGGAGGAACTCCGCAACCTCTCACGGTCCATGTCGTGAGCCAGGATCGCGACCTGACGTTCGATTTGGACGGCGGTAACCGTATCCCCAAGGCTGCCGAGCGCCAGGCCCGATCGGTGGCCGAGCTGCGCGATGCCGGAATTGGAATCCGGCGCGTGCTCCTTGTTCACGACGGTACGCGAGCCAGCAGCGATGTCTTCGAGTGGATGCTCACCATGGTCTCCAGCGGTGTCGAACTCGATGTCGTTCGGGCGCCGTCGCTCGAGCCGACCATTGGCAACGGTCACGACACCTCGGAAAAAGACCGGCAGTGGGCCGAGCAGCTCGGCCGCGCCATCCGCATCATGGGTGAAACAGCGCAGACGGGTCCCGAAATCGTGCAATTGAGCCGTGAGGGAACGTACGACGCGATCATTTTGCCCGCTCTATCCGCCTCTGCAACACCGTTCGGAACGGTGGCTGAAGACTGGCCCGTTTACGTGTTGCAACATTCGCCGTGCAGCGTTTTTATCGCCGTTCATCCGACAATCCCCCGCGAAGTCGTCGGTTGAGCGCAATCGCATGAAGGTAGGACGGACAATCCTGTCCGTTGACTGGCTAAAGACGGACAGGATTGTCCGTTCTACGGCCAAGGGATTTTGCCGGCCAGAACGACTATAGTGTGGACTGCCAGAATCGGCCGACCGCTTAAGCAGCGTTCAAATGAGAAACGGCGATACGAAAAACGTCCGACCCGGGTCGCGTTATCTACCGCTGTTGCTGCTTGCGCTATACGCTTCTGCCAGCGCTCAGGAATTGCAACTTCCAAAAACCACAACCGGCCCACCGGCCGCACGACACCGAGCCGACGATCCACACTCCACCGTTCTCTCGCCCGAAGTATGGCGACGGCTGGATGCGGCGGTCGACCGCGCGCTTGCCTGGCTTGCCGCTCAGCAGAAATCCAACGGATCCTTTCCCACTTTGGATCGAGGCCAGCCGGGCGTGACCAGCCTCTGCGTACTGGCGTTCATGGCCCACGGCCATAGCGCCGGCGACGGCGTTTATGGCGCGCGGTTGGATCGCGCGACCGATTTCATTCTCGCCTGCCAGAAACAAAACGGACTCATCACATTGCTCGGCCCCGTGGGCCCGCAGATCACGCAAGACGTGCCCAATAATATCGGCGAACCCGCCGCATACAACCATGCGATCGCCTCACTCACACTTTCGGAAATGTACGGAATGGGCCAGCCCAAGCGCGCCGCCC
Organism: Pirellulales bacterium; assembly: GCA_963733825.1. Classification (GTDB taxonomy): domain Bacteria; phylum Planctomycetota; class Planctomycetia; order Pirellulales; family Lacipirellulaceae; genus JABDGM01. Next base: position 192,920 of record CAVTEK010000017.1, on the reverse strand, counting down.
AGCTCACCAAGGCGATCAAACAATCGTTGGCCGCCACGCTCGAAATGCAACGCTGGCCCAAGGACTTGCCCGTCGATCGCGGCGGCTGGCGCTACGTCACAGACGACGGACCGAACGACTCCGACCTCTCCATCACCGGTTGGCAACTGATGTTCCTTCGCTCGGCCCGAAATGCCGGCTTCGATGTTCCGCAGCAGCCGATCGACGACGCGGTCCAATACATCCGTCGCACATTCGACCCCAAGGTCGGTACGTTCCGCTACGTGATCGCGCGAACAGCCTTCGCAGTCGCGGCATGGCCGGCGCCGGCATTCTCGCGCTCGCCCACGCCGGTTACCACAATTCGCCCGAAGCGCAACAGGCCGGCCAATGGCTCCTCGAACATAGTTTCGACAATTACAACGGCGACGACGGTCTGCTTGCCGACCGGTATCACTACAGCTTGTTCAACGCCTGTCAGGGGATGTACCAGTTGGGCAGCCCCTATTGGGAAAAGTTTTTTCCCCGCACCGTGGCAGCGCTGCTCGCCAGTCAGCGGCCCGATGGGTCGTGGGCCGCCGAGAGCCTGGACCGCGACCGCCCATTCGGCAATTCCTACACCACGGCACTCGTCGTTCTGTCGCTCGCCGCGCCGAACCAGTTTCTGCCTGTCTTCCAGCGATGATCGACCGTTAGACCCTGTCACCCCGAGGTACTCCGAGGGATCCGGCCAGATTCCTCGGAGTACCTCGGCATGACAGGTTGTTGATCCTGAGCAAACTAACTCACTATCTATCTGCGTGAACCCCTCGCGTTGCGCCAAAGAATCTGGCACATTGCTAACGGCCAGTAAGGCGCCAGAAAATCGCGCATTCCGGCAGCCCCCGGCTCTGCCGGGGGTTTTGAGCACGAATATGGACGATTTACAGCGTTCGCGCTAACCCCCGGCAGAGCCGGGGGCTGATGACGGGAGTTTAATTGCCAAGCCGCTCTCCCATGGACGATCCGCTACCGATTATTTACCTGGCCCGCCACGGCGAAACCGCCTGGAGCCTCACCGGTCAACACACCGGTCTTACCGACTTGCCTTTGACCGAACGAGGCGAACGCAACGCGCAGTCTCGGCCAACGACTGCGAGGACTGAAGTTTGCCAAGGTATTTACCAGCCCACTACAACGCGCAATGGCGACATGCAAATTGGCTGGCGCCGGCGCGGCCGCCGAGGTCGACCCCGATTTGGTCGAATGGGACTACGGAATGTACGAAGGCCGCCGCACGGACGAAATCCAACGGGAACGCCCCAGCTGGCAACTTTTTCGCGACGGCTGCCCCGGCGGTGAAACACCCGACCAGGTTGCGATGCGAGCCGACCGCGTCATTGGGCGACTGCGCGACAATCGCAAGAACCTATTGGTATTCTCCAGCGGCCATTTCCTGCGCGTCCTCGCCGCCCGCTGGCTTGGTCTCGAGCCGATCGCCGGCCAGTTTTTTCTGCTGAGCACTGCCAGTCTCAGCGCGCTCGGTTACGAACACAACGAGAACGACCCGGTGATTCGGTTTTGGAACGATACTCAGCATGTTGATAAAGGTACATAAAAATGACCGTCGACAATCCACCGCTCGCCGATCGCCCCGCGTGGAAGGCTCTTGAGGCACACTTTCAAAAAATCCGCGGTGTTCATCTCCGCACGCTCTTCGCCGAGAATTCGGGCCGCGGCGAGCGAATGACCGCCGAAGCTGCCGGTATTTTCCTCGATTATTCGAAGAACCGCATCACTTCGGAGACGCTCCAACTGCTCGCACAATTGGCGGAACAGTCCGGCTTGCGACCGCGGATCGACGCTATGTTTCGCGGCGAGAAGATCAACGTCACCGAGAATCGCGCCGTCTTGCACGTTGCCCTGCGCGCTCCCAAGGGAGCCTCAATCGTCGTCGATGGCACGAACGTCGTCCCCCTGGTCCACGCGGTGCTCGATAAAATGACCGACTTTGCGAACCGTGTTCGCAGCGGTGCGTGGAAGGGCCACACGGGCAAACGCATTCGCAACGTCGTCAACATCGGCATCGGCGGTTCCGATCTGGGGCCCGTCATGGCCTACGAGGCGCTCAAATTCTACAGTGATCGCGCGATGACGTTCCGCTTCGTCTCGAATATCGATGGCGCCGACCTCGTCGAAGCGACACGCGACCTCGATCCGGCCGAGACACTGTTCATCGTGTCGTCGAAAACTTTTACCACGCTGGAAACCATGACGAACGCCCACAGCGCGCGCCAGTGGTCGCTGAAAGGCCTTGGCGGCGACGAGAAAGCCGTCGCCAAACACTTCGTCGCCGTCTCCACCAATGCCGCCAAGGTGGCTGAATTCGGCATCGACACGGCCAACATGTTCGAGTTCTGGGATTGGGTCGGCGGCCGCTATTCGATGGATTCGGCCATCGGCCTCTCGACCATGCTCGCCATCGGCCCGGAAAACTTCCGCGCGATGCTCGCTGGCTTCCACGAGATGGACGAACATTTCCGCACCGCGCCGTTCATCCAGAATCTGCCCGTCCTCATGGGCCTCTTGGCCGTTTGGTACAACGATTTCTTCGCCGCCCAAACCATCGCCGTGCTGCCGTACGAGCAATACCTCAAGCGATTCCCGGCCTACCTCCAGCAATTGACCATGGAGAGCAACGGCAAACGTGTCACGCTCGACGGCACGGCCGTCAACTACGAAACCGGGCCAATCGTTTGGGGCGAGCCCGGCACCAACGGCCAACATTCGTTTTACCAACTCATCCATCAGGGCACGAAGCTCGTACCGTGCGACTTCATCGCCTTTGGCGAGCCGCTCGAACCGCTCGGCCGCCATCACGATATGCTGCTCGCCAACGTGTTCGCACAAAGCGAAGCGCTCGCCTTTGGCAAGACGGCGGACGAAGTCAAAGCAGAAGGCACGCCAGATTGGCTCGTGCCCCACCGCGTTTTTGAAGGCAACCGCCCGTCGAACACGATCCTGGCACCGCGCTTGACGCCAAATGTACTCGGCGCGCTAGTTGCACTGTACGAGCACTCGGTCTTCACCCAGGGCACGATCTGGAACATCGACAGCTTCGATCAGTGGGGTGTCGAGCTCGGCAAAGTGCTGGCCCAACGAATGATTCCGGAGCTCGAATCGGCATTGGACCCGAAGCTCGAACACGACAGTTCCACGAACAACCTGATTCGTCGCTATCGTAGACTCAAGCGGCTCGCGAAATAGTTTTTCACCAGTGAATAGGAAGCCTGCCATGCAACTCGGAATGATCGGACTTGGCCGGATGGGCGCAAACATGGTCCGCCGCCTGCTTAAAAGTGGTCATCAATGCGTCGTTTTTGACATGTTCCCGAAGGCGGTTGCCGACTTGGAAAAGGAGAAAGCGGTCGGCAGCTCGTCGCTGCAGGACTTCGTCGGCAAATTGCAAAAACCGCGCGCCATTTGGCTGATGGTTCCCGCAGCCGCAGTCGATAAATCGATCGCCGATTTACTTCCATTGCTCGACTCCGGCGACATCCTCATCGACGGCGGCAACTCCTACTATGTCGACGATATACGCCGCGCAAATGAGCTGGCCGCAAAGAAAATTCACTATGTCGATGTCGGCACGAGCGGCGGCGTCTGGGGACTCGATCGCGGCTACTGCATGATGATCGGCGGTGAGCCAGACGTCGTAAAGCGTTTGGATCCCATCTTCGCCACGCTGGCGCCCGGCCCCGGCGATATCCCGCGCACTCCGGGCGCGAGCAAAATCGCGGCACCGCCGAGCAAGGTTATCTGCACTGCGGTGCTAATGGCGCAGGCCACTTTGTCAAAATGGTGCACAACGGCATCGAGTACGGCCTCATGGCCGCGTATGCCGAAGGGCTTGGTGTTCTGCAGGATGCAAATATCGGCATGCGCACGCACGAAATCGACGCCGAGACGACGCCCTTGCGCGATCCCGAGCGCTACAAATACGACTTGAACCTGGCCGACATCACCGAGGTTTGGCGCCGCGGCAGCGTGATCGCCTCTTGGCTCCTGGACTTGACTGCCGCTTCACTGGTCGATGATCCGGCGCTTTCGAAATTTGCCGGCCGCGTTTCCGACTCGGGCGAAGGCCGCTGGACGATCAAGGCCGCCATCGACGAAGCCGTCCCCGTGCCGGTCCTCAGCGCGGCCTTGTTCCAGCGGTTCAGCTCCCGCGGCGAAGCCGATTTCCAAGACAAGATCCTCTCGGCGATGCGGTACCAATTCGGCGGACATGTGGAAAAAGACGCCAAACAATGATTACCAGTTTCAAAACGTATGAAAGCGTATGCTGTCATTCTGAGCGAAGCGCAGCGCAGCGAAGAATCTCGCGTCATGCAACCGAGATCCTTCGGTCGCCGAGCCTCCCTCAGGATGACAGGAAGGTCTTGGAACCAATTTTCGCATAAAGTGAGCATACGACAATGAGCGCTCAGCAATCCGACGCCCTGGTGTTCTTTGGCGCCACGGGCGATCTGGCTTACAAAAAAATCTTCCCGTCCTTGCAAGCGATGGTGAAGCGCGGGAATCTCAACGTGCCCGTCATCGGCGTCGCCAAATCCGGCTGGAATCTCGATCAATTTAAGGCGCGGGCCCGCGACAGCGTCGAGAAACACGGCGGGATCGATCCGGCCGCGTTCGACAAACTCTCCGCGCAGTTGGGCTACATCGACGGCGACTACAACGACGCGGCCACGTTCCAGGCCATCCGCAAACAGCTCGGTTCCGCGAAACACCCCGCGTTCTACCTGGCGATTCCACCGGTGATGTTCGGCATTGTCGTCGAGCATTTAGCCAAGGCCGACTGCACCAACGGTGCTCGCGTGATCATCGAAAAACCGTTCGGCCGCGACCTGGCGTCGGCACAAGCGCTTAACCGTATCCTTCTTGGCTCATTCGACGAGAGTTCGATCTTCCGCATCGACCATTACCTGGGCAAAGGCCCAGTGCAAAACCTGCTCTTTTTCCGCTTTGCCAACTCCTTTCTGGAACCGATCTGGAACCGCGACCATGTCGAGAGCGTCCAAATCACGTTGGCTGAAAACTTTGGCGTCCAGGGCCGCGGCGCTTTTTACGAAGAGGCGGGCGCCATCCGCGACGTCATCGAAAACCATTTGTTCCAAGTTCTGGTCAACCTGACCATGGAGGCCCCGGTCCGATCCGATAGCGAATCGATCCGCGACGGCAAGGTCCAAGTGCTGCGCGATCCCATCGCTCGAACCGAACGACGTGGTCCGCGGCCAATTCCGCGGCTATCTGGCCGAAAAAGGCGTTGCGCCAAATTCGCAAATCGAAACGTTCGCCGCCCTGCGGCTGTGGATCAACTCCTGGCGCTGGAAGGGCGTGCCCTTTTACATTCGGGCCGGCAAAAACTTGCCGGCGACGTGCACCGAAATTGTCGTCCGGCTCCGTGAGCCGCCGTCGCCGTACGTCGATTACGAGCTGCAGCAGAATTACTATCGATTTCGCATCAGCCCCGATATCGTCTTCGCCATCGGCATGATGGTGCTGGCACCCCCGCAGGATCACGATGCGACTCGCTCCGAATCGATCGAGACCGTCGCCACGGAGCAGCCGCGCCGCGGCGAAATGGACGCCTACGAGCGCTTGCTCGGCGACGCCATGAAGGGCGACGCCACGCTCTTCGCCCGCGAGGACTACGTGGAAGAGGCTTGGCGAATTGTCGATCCAGTCGTCAAGGCCGGTACGCAGCTATACACCTATGAGCCGAACACTTGGGGGCCGAACGAGGTCGACCAGTTGATGTCACCGCCGGGCGGTTGGCAGAACCCCGCGCCTAAATAGCCGACCCGTCTCTGGTCGGTAATGCAACGCCGCCCCCGAGCTGCGCAAAAATCCGCGCGCGACGCTCGGCCGGAACGGCCCAGCTATATACTGCACTGCCGTCACTCACTCATCCGCTTGCCAAAGAACAGCATGTCGTCGCGGTCGGCATAGAAATCGGTCACCGCCGCGATCTGCGAATATCCATGCTTCAAATAGAATCGCCGCGTCAATTCATATTTTGGCAACGACGATGTTTCAATGAGCAGGATCCGCCCGTTCGCCGCTCGGACCGTCGCCTCAACATGCCCCAGCAAAGTGCCGCCGATGCCGTGTGCCTGAGTAGCGCGGTCAACGACAATCCACCACAACGACCAGGTACGATCGGTCATCGCCGCCGGGGCGAAGTAGGCGAAGCCGCGAATGTTCCCAGACTCGTCCCAAGCAACCGCCCGATGCCGCTGGGCCGCATTGTGCGAATGGTAATCATCGAGTACTTCTTGCAGGGCCTGAATCTCCATCGGCTTGAAAGCCTCGGTCCCGCGCGCCATCTCCACGAGCACCGGCGTCAGTTCGGGCGTAATCGACCTTATCATGAGATCTCGCTAGCCGCGCTCGATTGCACGATATCCTGCGATATTCGGAACGCTAATCGACGCTGATCTTCGCTAATAAAACATTTTGTCTTGAGATTACCGCCGATTAGCGAAGATTAGCGTTCAAAAAACTTTTCGGAGCTGCGAGAGCATGTCACCCACCTAATCGGCATCGTCATCATCGTCCGCCGTAACCGCCCACTCGGGATACGTATCGTCGCGCCCACGCTGCGCGTGCCACAAAATGCGGTTGAACGTGTTCTCGTCGGCTTTATCTTCTTCGTCCAAATTCAGCTTCATCGATTCCTCGGCCCAATGCCGTTGCCGTGCGTCGCCGATCGCCGCCAACGGCGGATTGAGCCGGTCGAGCGGAATCTCATTCGGCACGAAATTGTACGGCGTCACATCGGCTTTGTTCGTAAAGCAACTGCTCATCGGCGTCGCCGAAGCATCGATTTGATTCATCGGCGCGAGGCCCAGGATCAGTTCAATCGTCCGCACCATGCTCGTCTGGTTGTAATTCGTGTGATCGACCGTCCTGCGCTTCGTATACGGGCTGATCACCATGGCCACCGTGCGGTGCCCGTCGATGTGATCGAAACCCATCTGCGGATCGTCTTCGACGACAAAGATGCACGTCTCCGGCCAGAACTTGCTGTGAGAGACCGCGTCGATAATTCGCCCTAGCCCTAGGTCGTTGTCGGCCACGCAGCTTTCCGGCGGCGGATTATCCGGCCGCGTGCCCATCGTATGATTATGCGGCAGCATGACCATCATCAAGTTCGGCAATTCGCCTGCCTTTTCATAATTCTTCAGCTCGTTGATGAACTGCGCCGCCCGATGAATATCGGGCACCGAGAGCGGAAAGCCAACCGCCGTCGGGCAGATGTATTTCTCCAACGTCTTGATGGCCGCAGTCGCCCGCACTTCGACCAGGCCCGTTTGCTGAACCGTGTCGCGGTAGATGTCGATGAACTTTGGAGTGCCCGATCGGTGGGGATCCTTCCAGCGGATGTGGGCCGAGACGAATTCGCCGTACACGCGCAGCGTTTCCTTATGCGCCAGCACGCTGTCCCACAGGAAGCCGCTGGGAGCGTACGCCATCGCATCGCCGCCTGGGTACGGATAGCTCCGCGGCCAGCCGCCGAACGCTTTTTCCAAATAATCCGTAACGTACGCCTCGTCGGTCCATTGATGCCCGTCCGCGCTGCATACGCCACTGCAATAGAAGTTGTCCAGCAGCACAAACTCGTCCACGAGCTTGTGCGCATTCGGCGTCACGTCGCGCCCGAAAATGCACAGCTCCGGGTCCCCTTCGCCCTTCTTGACGTCGCCCAATACCTGATCGTATGTGCGATTTTCCTTGATAATGTACACCACGTGCTTGAACACGGAAGGCTCGCCACTCCGCTCGGGCACCGGCCGCGGCCGGGCGTTCGCCCGCGGCGCTGCTCGCGCATTTTCCATCTCCTTCTGCCGGTTGTTTGCGAGCACAACCCGCGTCATTTCCGCCAGTTCTTTGTCCGATGGCAACTTCACCAGTGACAGCGTCCCCTGATGATCGTGCGTGTTGTAACCGAACACGACTTTGCCGTCGATTTTTCGCGATCCTTCCCAAGATCGATTCCGCGATCCGTTCCCCTTCACATTGGCAACGTAAATCGCGCCGCGCACGCCATCCAACGCGAGCCCAGCCGGGTACCATGCCGTCGGCACGCATCCCAACAACTTGCTGTGCGGCGGTTTGAAATCGACGACAGCGATCGAATTGTTGGTGCCGTTGGATGCATACAACCGTCGGCCGTCGGCGCTGATCGCCAACGCGTTCGGAGCGCTGCCGAACGGCAGGTGCTCCGCGGGCCGGGTCGAAATCGTTTCCACTACCGTCTTATTGCGGGTATCGATCACCGATACCGTATCGCTCGACGCGTTGGCGACCGCCACGTAATTCCCAGCGGGCGTCACGGCCATGCCGGCCGGATGCAAGCCGACGACAATCTGCTCGGTCTGGCGGCCGCTCGCCAAATCGACCACCGATACCGACCCGTCGTTGGCGATATTTCGCACGGGATCGACGCGAACGGGCGGTGCACCCCCGGAGGGCCCCGTCGTGCTCTCTTGCTCCGGCAATCGGCCCGCCCAATTGCTGACATACGCGCATTCGCGCACCAGCGCGACATCGTACGGCGCGTTGCCGACGGCGACGGTCCGCCGCAGCTTGCCGCTCGGTAAAGCGATTTCCGCCAGCGTGTTCTTCAAATTCAACGCGGCAAACAGCGTCTTTCCATCCGCCGATATTTGCAGTCCCACCGGTACAATGCTGGCGCTATGCGTACCGGATTTCGCTGAAATACTGACTGGCTCGGCCGCGGCAAGCCGGCCCTCGGTCGACACCTGAAACACGCTGATCCCGCCGCTCATCGTCGAAGCATACAAGCGCTTGCCGTCCGGAGCGAAAACGATCCCTTTGAAACTCGCGCCCTTGATCGATGCGTGACTTGCGATCGTGCGCGACTCCACATCCATCAACTGCACTTCTTTCAGATTGAGCACCGCAATCCACCTGCCATCGGGCGACAAGGCAATATCGGTCGGCCGCCCGCCGACAATTACCTGCCGGCCCGCCGGAGACAGGATTTGATTCGTCGGCACGATCACGCGTCCATCCGATAACGGCCCAACCTGCGACCGATCGTACAGGTTTTGTTTCGCCTCGGGCGCCGCGAAACAACAGCCGCCGTTGGGGCTGCTGATGGCGCATCGTCTGCCGTCAGCAAGCGAGACGATAGAATCAGTGCTCCGCTCCAAGCAACGACCAGCAGACGCGATAAGAAAATCCACCTAATAGCCGCCAGCGGAAACTTGCGGTTAAGGCCGGGCGAACCGCCGGCTGCCGCCGGCGGCTGGTAACGGCGCCGCCTAATCCTGAATTTCCCGACACGCTCATTTATCTGCAACAGGCCACAGTGGGTTCTACGGTTGACCACGAGCACCTCAAAAAATAAGCGACAGATTGTGGCAGCATTCTAGACCGACTTTTCGCGCGATGCCAGCTATCGAGTCCTGCGCCGCGAAGAGTTCCCCACTCCCCACCCGTTCCCCACTCCGGCCGATATAAACCGCATTACCCCTACCTACGAACCGCGCCGGCGATCCCTAAGCTAAGATTGATCAGAAACTACTCGCGAACCATTAGGCAGGGGGCATAAATGTCTGCCGAAAGATTCCGGGCGTTGGTCGTCGACGACGAGTCGTCCATTCGAAAACTTATCGCCGCGGCGCTCAGAAAAAAAGATTTCGACTGCGACGACGTGGCCGACGGCGATCATGCCACGCGACTCGTCGCGCAATCGCGATACGACGTCGTCATCACCGATCTGAAAATGCCGCGCAAAAACGGCCACGCGCTCGCGCTCGAGCTGCTTCAGCGGGAAGACCGGCCGCTGGTCGTGATCTACACCGGCGTGCTCGAACCGCGGCTTGCCGGCGATCTGTTGTCGTACGGCGTCGACGACATCGTGTACAAACCGGCCGACTTCGCTCTCATGGTCACGAAAATCAGGGCGATGGTCGAACGACGGCGCCGGCGACCTGGCCCGAGTTCCAGCCCAGCAAACGCGGCGCCCGCAGCTCGTCTGCAATCGTCCGTTGCTGAAACTGCGGCCGACTCACCGATTAGCTTGTCGCTGCTGAATCAACAGATGGCGGATGTTTCCGCGATCCTGCCAGTCTCCACGGCGGCGATTGATGTCTACGAGATGACGCGCAGCGACGATTGGCAAATAGCCCAAATCGCGGCGGCCATCCAACGCGACGCCGCGCTCGCCGCCGATGTCCTCCGTCTTGCCAATAGCTCGCTCTACAACGTACCGGGCCGCCAACTCGTCGACCTGGAAGAGGCCGTCCTCCGCGTCGGTCAGAAGCGAGTCGCCGAGCTGGCGTTGGCCGCTAACGCCCTGGCTGCGTTGACCCCTCGTATGTTGCCCTGGATGGATTTGGATCTGATTTGGAAACGCAGCATGGCGGCCGGAGTCGCCCTCGAGTCGTTGGTCGCGCTTGGTGGACACGAAGCGATCGATCGTGGCCTGTTGCTCAGCACGATCATGCACGGCCTGGGGCGGGTTGTGCTCGGGAACTTATTTCCCAAACATTATGCCGCGATGATCGAGGCCTGCCGCCTCACCGGTGAATCATTGCAGGAACAAGAACGGCGAATCCTGCCGACTCATCACACCGAGATCATGGCCCAGTTGCTCGCTTTGTGGCGAGTCCCCGCCGACGTGTATTTGCCACTCAAGTTTTCGCTCGACGATTATCCCGCGCTGGCCCGCCTCTCCGAGCCGCTGCGCACCCGGGCCGAGTTGGTAAAGCTCGCCATCGTAATCGGCCGGCTCGCGGTCGGCCGTTGGGAGGATTCCGACCTGGTGCAACTTCCCCCGCCACGACTTCTGAAGCGGCTGCGCGTCGGAAACATTCAGCAGGTTATCCGCGACACGAGAGCCGACCTGGCCAAGCTGGCCGGTTTTCATCTGGGCGGTTCGCCGGCGACGAAAGCCGCCGGGCCGCCCCCCGTCGAACACATTGTCCCCTACGCCGCTCTGTGCGGCAATGAAAACGACTTCGTGCACGACCTGCTGTCGTCGATGGGCGTCGAACCGCGCGTGCTGCGCCGCAGACGAGCTGCAATCTCACGCCGAGCGTGCCATCCTCAACTGCGTGGGCGCAAGCGCCGCCCGTTTGGAATCGGCGGGTCGCCACGACAATTCATTGCTGATTATTGACCACGAGTGCCCTGATCTCTTCGATCGGCACGAGTACGCCATCGAGTTGCCCACAAGTTACGCGAACCTGCGTAACTCCGTGCTGAGTTTTGCGGCCGCTCGCTGCCCGACGAGCTCCGAGCGCGAGCTGGTTGCGGCCGTGCATTAGCGGGCCGCTTCGCGTACAATAGCTGTCCATGTTCGCAACACTACGCGGTTCTAACGGCCAACGGCCAACTTTCATTGCCGTCCTGGCGTCCTTATTTCTGATCACACCCTGCCACTGTGCCCGCGCCGCCTCGTCGCCGCCGAATTTCTTGATCTTTCTGGCCGACGACATGGGCTACTCCGATCCCGGCTGTTACGGCGGCGAAATCGCCACGCCGAACCTCGACTCACTCGCCGCCGACGGCATCCGCTACACGCAGTTCTACAACACGGCTCGCTGCTGGCCCACGCGCGCCGCGCTCCTCACCGGCTACTACGCGCAGCAAGTCGGCTTCGACGCGTTGCCTGGGGTCAAAAATTCCGGCTCTCGCAAGCGGCCTCCCTGGGCCCACGTGCTGCCCGAATATCTCCGCCCGCTCGGCTACCGTTCGTATCACTCAGGCAAGTGGCACATCGACAGCACGCCGCTGAAATGCGCGTTCGATCGCTCGTATGCCTTGTTCGATTACGATCACAACTTCTCACCGAAAAAGCACACCCTCGATGACAAACCGTTGCCACCCGCCAAAATCGGCGACGGCTACTACTCGGCCGTCGCCATCGCCGATCACGCTATCGACTTCCTCAAGGAGCACGACCAAAAACACCGCGACCAGCCGTTCTTCACTTACGTCGCGTTCACGGTTCCCCATTTCCCGCTGCAAGCGCCGCCCGACGACATCGGGCGCTACGCCGGCCGCTACAACGTCGGTTGGGATGTCATTCGCCACGAACGCTGGCAGCGCATCGAGCAATTGCTCCACCTGCCCGGCGAGCTATCGGCGCTCGAGCCGACCATCGGCACTCCCTACCGCTCCGAGCCGGCCCATCGCAAGCTCGACGGCGTCGAAACTTGGAACGAAACGCCCTGGAACGAGCTCTCCGCCGAAAAGCAATCGTACCAGGCCCGCAAAATGGAAGTCCACGCGGCGATGGTCACCTGCATGGACCGGCAGATCGGCCGCGTGCTCGAGCAGGTCCATGCGATGCATGCCGACGACAATACGCTCGTTTTGTTCTTCTCCGACAACGGCGCGAGCGCCGAAATCGCGATGCGCGGCGACGGCCACGATTTCAACGCGCCGCAAGGTTCCGCGGCCACCTTCCTCAGCCTCGGTCCCGCTTGGGCGAACGCCGCCAATACGCCGTTTCGCCGTCACAAAATCTGGGTCCACGAAGGCGGCATCGCCACGCCGCTGATCGCCCGCTGGCCCGCCCAGATTAAATCCACCAGCCAGTTGCGTCACGCGGTCGGCCACGTGATCGACATCGCTCCGACGTTGCTCACACTCGCCGGCGGCAAATGGCCAAAATCAGTCGGACACGACACACTGCCGCCCCCACCCGGCCGCGATCTCGCGCCAACATTCAGCGAGGATCGCCCGATCGAACGCGATTGTCTGTGGTGGCTCCATGAAGGCAACCGGGCAATTCGCCAGGGCGATTGGAAACTCGTCGCCGCCCGCGACGAACAGTGGCAACTCTACGACCTGGCCGACGACCGTGCCGAGAACCACGACCTCGCCGCGAAGCGCCCCGAAAAGGCGAAAGAGCTTGACGACCTTTGGCAGGCCAAGCTCGCCGAATTTCAGAAATTGGTCCGCCAAAACGAAAAGAACAGCGCATCCACGAACGGCGGACGGTAGGACGGACTATCCTGTCCGTCCATCAAAAATCGACGGACAGGATTGTCCGTCCTACACGCAAACGGCATCACGACCCGCCGAGCGGACCAACCCTGGGGCTGAACGATTTCATCCCTTCGGGATCGACCCGACCAACGGTTGCTTGTACGATCACCGCATGCCAGAAAATCCCATCAAACCATCTCGGCCGCCCGTTGCGCAACCGCCGGCAACTGCCCGACCTGCACCAACACCGGCACCCGCCCGCCCGTCGGCTCGCATCCTCTCCCTCGATGCGCTCCGCGGCTTCGACATGTTCTGGATCATCGGCGGCGACAAACTGGCCCGCGCCATATTCGGCATGATCCCGCAATCATCCGCGCCCTGGGTCGAGCACGCCAAACACCAGGTCGAGCACAGCCGCTGGGAAGGTTTCACCGCCTACGACTTGATCATGCCACTGTTTTTGTTCGTCGTCGGCGCCGCGATGCCGTTCAGCTTTGCCCGTCGCGCCGAGCTCGGACATTCCAAGAGCCGCATGCTATCGAAACTGCTCCGCCGCACGATCATTCTGTTCATCGTCGGCATGGCGGTGCAGGGGCATCTGCTCGAATTCAACCTCGCGACACTCCATCCGTTCTCGAACACACTTCAGGCGATCGCGATCGGTTACTTCTTCGCCGGCATTCTCATGCTCCTGTTCCCCGTCTGGGGCCAGGTCGCCGCTGCCATATTCCTGCTAGTTGCGTATTGGCTCTTGCTGATGTACGTGCCAGTTCCCGGTCGCGGCGCGGGTGTTTTCGAGGAGCACGCCAACGTTGCCTACTCGGTCGAACAATGGGCCCTGGGTCGCTTCATTGACGGCACCGACCCACCCTACACGTGGGTCCTCTCGAGCATGACGTTCACTGCCAGCGTGCTCCTCGGCGTGTTTGCCGGCCAACTGCTGCGCTGCTCATCGTCGCCCATCATGAAATTCGTGTGGCTCGCGCTGCTGGGCGCGATTTGCCTCGGCGCCGGCTCGGCCTGGGCCGGATATCTCCACTTCCCAATTATCAAACACATCTGGACCAGCTCAATGACGCTCGTGGCCGCCGGCTGGAGCTACCTGTTGCTTGCCCTGTTCTTTCTCGTCATCGACGTGATCGGCTTCCGCTTCTGGGCGTTTCCGCTGGTCGTGATCGGCATGAACGCGATCGTCGCCTACGTCGCCTATCACTTGATTATCCCCTTCGACACAATCTCGAACACGCTCGTCGGCGGACTCGCCAAACATCTCGGCCCCGCCCAACCACTCGTCGTCCCGCTCACATCTGTCGTGCTAGTTTGGCTCTTGCTCTATCACCTCTACCGCCAAAAAATATTTCTGCGAATCTAGCACGCCAAAGCTCGACATCCACGCGCTCAAGCGAGCTGCCGAACGGAAATGAAAGGATGCAGGGGGCAAGGGTTGAAGCTAAATGTTTTCCCCGCCCGCGGCATCCTGCCTCCCGCATCCTTATCTTTACCGAATGCCATTTGGAGAACACCATGCCCATCGAACCCTATTTGAATTTTGACGGCCGCTGCGAAGAAGCCATCGAGTTTTACAAGAAGGCGCTCGGCGCTCAGGTGAACATGCTGATGCGCTTCAAAGATAATCCCGCGCCACCCCCGCCCGGAATGCAGGCTCCCGGATCGGAAAACAAAGTCATGCACGCCAGCCTCCGCATCGGCGACGCCGTGATCATGGTCTCCGACGGTTACTGCAAAGGCACGCCCAACTTTTCCGGCATCACGCTTTCGCTCTCGGTCGACGATGCAGCGGCGGCCGATCGCGCGTTCGATGCGCTCGCCGACGGCGGCAAGATTCACATGCCGCTCGGTGAAACGTTTTTCTCGCCGCGCTTCGGCATGGTCGCCGATCGCTTCGGTGTTCCCTGGATGGTCATCGTTCCCAAAAACTAGAAGATTGTCCGCAGACGTCGCAGATGGACGCAGATATTTTCCAATGAAAACTTTTCGGGGGATTTGCTGTCCTGAACAGGGGCATTCGCGGTCCTGCATTTAGATCTGTGAACATCTGCGTCAGCTGCGGACAATGCGCGAAATCCGGCTCGTGATACAATCGCCGCTTACGTGCGGAAGAAGATAAATCGAATTATGAGTTGACTGAAATCGGAGATTGATATATGAGTGGCATACGAGTCCTCGTCGGCACGCGCAAAGGCGCATTCATTCTCACCGCCGACGGCAAGCGCCAGAAGTGGGACATCACGGGTCCGCACTTTGGCGGTTGGGAGATGTACCATCTTAAAGGCTCGCCCGTCGATCCGAACCGCATCTACGCCTCGCAAACCAGCGGCTGGTTCGGACAGATCATCCAGCGCACGCGACGACGGCGGCAAAACCTGGTTCCAGCCCGGCACGCCCGCCGGCGAAGCGACTACCACGCCCGAAGGCATGCCCAAAGGCGAGAGCAACAAATTCGCTTACGACACCGAGCCGCCCCGCGGTAAACCGCTCACCACGCATCAGTGGTACGACGGCACGCAGCACCCGTGGGAATTCAAACGCGTCTGGCACCTCGAGCCGTCGCTTACGGAGCCCGACACGGTTTACGCCGGCGTCGAAGACGCCGCCCTCTTCCGCTCTACCGATGGCGGCACGACCTGGCACGAGCTGGCCGGTCTCCGCGGCCACGGCACTGGTCCGCAATGGTCGCCCGGCGCCGGCGGAATGGGGCTGCATACGATTCTCCTTGATCGCACGAATCCTAATCGAATCTTCGTCGCCATCTCCGCCGCCGGCGCGTTCCGCTCGGATGATGCGGGCAAAACCTGGAAGCCGATCAACCGCGGCCTCCGCTCGCAGTACATCCCCGACCCCGATGCCGAGGTCGGCCACTGCGTCCACCGCATCGCCATGCACCCCTCGCGCCCCGACACGCTCTACATGCAAAAGCACTGGGACGTTTTGCGCACCGACAACACCGGCGACCAATGGACCGAAGTCAGCGGCGACTTGCCGACCGACTTCGGCTTCCCAATCGAGGTCCACGCGCACGAGCCGGAAACGATCTACGTCGTCCCGATCACCAGCGACTCGTTGCACTATCCGCCCGAAGGCAAGCTCCGTGTCTACCGCAGCCGCGCCGGCGGCAACGATTGGGAGCCGCTCACCAAGGGCTTGCCGCAAGACCAATTGCTACGTGAACGTGTTGCGCGACGCGATGTCGGCCGATTCGCTCGACCCGTGCGGCGTCTATTTCGGCACCACCGGCGGCCAGGTCTATTGCTCCGCCGATTCCGGCGATAGTTGGATGCCCATCGTCCACGATTTGCCCGCGGTGCTATCGGTCGAAGTGCAAACGTTACAATAGACGATCCTGGATTGGAGCCCGCAGCGCAAGCAAGGGAGCACCACGGCAAATGTCACAGATCGCCCCATCTGTTCTCGCGTACCACCTCACGTGGACGACATACGACACGTGGCTGCACGGAGATGTCCGTGGTTGGATAAAAAAGAACAACAACGGTATTCAACCGCCAGACCGAAGACTCGAAGAACAGTCGCGAAAGCGGATGGCAGAAGATCCGATTGAACTAACACTTTCCCAGCGATCGCTGGTCGATGAAACAATTCGACAACACTGCACAATCCGT
The DNA here is from genome assembly GCA_963733825.1 of Pirellulales bacterium. Classification (GTDB taxonomy): domain Bacteria; phylum Planctomycetota; class Planctomycetia; order Pirellulales; family Lacipirellulaceae; genus JABDGM01. The sequence continues at coordinate 176,292 of CAVTEK010000017.1, read as the reverse complement.
AATTGGCCGCTACATGCGGCAAACGCGCACACCAACCACATCCACGTAATAGTAACCGCCGACCGCGAACCAGATGAAGTTATGAATCAGCTAAAAGCTTGGTGCTCACGTAAACTATCGGACGAAGTCGGTCTAACAAAAACGATCGCCAAAAAAGCGGGCCGAAGACACTGGTTCACCGAAGGCGGAGACAAAGAGGTAATTGAAGACGAGGAATACCTCTGCAATGCAATCAAATACGTCCTCGAAGGTCAATAGGTCGCCGTGCGAAACGGACGGGAGCCCGCAGCGCAAGCAAGGGTGAATTTGAATACTCCCGAAAGAACCCTTGCTGGCACTGCGGGCTCCGATCAGGAATTCTTATGATTCGGATAATCATCCCCTACCACCTGAAATCCCTCGCCAACATCACGGGCGAGGTCGCGCTCGATGTCGCCGTGCCCGTCACGCTCCGCTCCGTCCTCGACGCGCTTGAATCCCGCTACCCGATGTTGCGCGGCACGATCCGCGACCACACCACGGGCGACAGGCGAGCGTTCATCCGCTTCTTCGCCTGCGAACAGGATTTTTCCAACGAGCCGCCAGATACGCCGCTACCGGAAGTGGTTTCTTCGGGCAAAGAACCTTTTCTCGTCGTTGGTGCAATTGCCGGCGGATAGTCGTATTGTGGCCGTTACGAATCGGCCGACGACGACACGAGAACATCGTCGAGGACGGTCGGGTCGACCGGCTTCACCAGGTGACCATCGAACCCCGCTTCGCGCGTGTTGCGACGGTCCTGTTCCTGCCCCCAACCGGTCAACGCCACAATTCGAATCGCGTTGCCCCACGGTTTTTGCCGGATAGTCTGGCAAACCTCGTAGCCGTTCATTCCCGGCATCCCCAGATCGAGCAGCATTACGCCGGGCCGCAAGGCCTCAGCTTTCTCGACGGCCTCGACTCCATTGTATGCCGTTTCAACTTCATGGCCTTTCAGTTTCAGCAGCTTTGCCATACTGATTGCCGAGTCTCGATTGTCGTCAACCACGAGGATCCGTTGTGGCCGCGCCGCAAGAGAAGGCCCCAACTTCGGCTTTGCAACGGCGGTGTTTGCATCGTCGGCTGCGAGCGGCAATAGCACGATGAATTCGCTGCCGCGGCCCGGCCCCCCGCTGCTTGCCAGAATCCGGCCGCCATGCAGTTCGACGAGTCGTTTCACCAGCGTCAGCCCGATTCCCAAACCACTGCTGGTGCGCTCCAATGTCTTATCGGCCTGCTCGAACATCTCGAAGATGCTTTCCAGCTTATCTGGCAAAATGCCGATGCCCGTATCCTTCACCGAGACCGCGACCTCGTCGCCTTGCCGCTTTGCCGAGATCACAATCGTGCCCCCACGCTCGGTGAACTTGCACGCGTTGTTGAGCAAATTGCTGAACACCTGCCCCAACCGCACCGCATCGGCATTCACCCAAATCGCCCGTTCGGGCAAAACGACGCGGAGCTCGTGCCCCAGGCCCTTGGCCATCGAGCGGCATGTTTCAACCGCCTGGTGAATGACCGACGCCAGCTCCACCCGCTCCACACGCAGTTCCAATTTGTCGCGCGTAATGCGGCTCACGTCGAGCAGATCATCCACCAACCGCACCATCTGCCCGAATTGGCGCGCCATCGTATCGCGAGCCTGTTGCAACATTTCGCGGTCGTCGCCCGCGTGCTTCATTATCGCCAGCGCGTTGCCGATCGGCGCCAACGGGTTTCTTAATTCGTGCGCGAGTGTGGCCAGGAACTCGTCCTTGCGGCGATCCGCATCCTTTGCCGCCGCGGCAATCACCCGATACCGTTCCTCGCTCTCGCGCAGCGCCGCGCTCGGCCTTTCGTGCCGCATCGGCATGTTGGCTGATTCCGGTCGCCGTCCACCATAGCAGGCCGACAAACAATACGATCTCGGCCAGCGTACGCACGGCCGTGCCGAACGCCATGTCATACAGCTCCGCGTTCTGCGCCAGCACGCGCAGCCAACCCAACAGGAGCGGAATACCGATGATGGGCACAATCAGCCGGCGCAGCACCGCGCCGCCCGCATCATCGCGCCCCAATGCGATCATAATTCCACGTTCCGGCATCGCCGCGACCAGTCCGATTCCCAGTGCCATGAGCATCGTGCTGGTTTGCCACGCGATGCCCGTATAGTGGGCGACGCCAAACAATTCGTCCGCCCCAAACCAATATCCGATCAACGACAGCGACGCGATCGACACGACCAGAATCGCCAACAGACTGGCAACGCGCCGCGCCGCCCTGCCATAGCTTGCCAACAGGATCGCCACGCCGATCGCCACAAACGCCGTCGACGCCGGCGGACCCATTCGCATCGGCGCCGTGCTCGCCTTTTGCCCCCACGACCGATTGGATAACAAAGTATCGATCCCCAGATCGACGGCGAACAAATGTTCGGCCAGTGTCAGCAAGCCAACGAGCGCGACCATCGCCGCGAGAATTCGTGCCGTAATACTTCGCGCCGATTCCTCACGCTGCCCAACAAGCAATAGCAGCGCTATCCCAGCCAGCACGGCGCACGCCGCCGTATTGGCGAACATCGAAATGTCGTCGTTTCTCCAATCGGTGAGCCGCCGAATGTCGAGCAACCATCCCAGCAGCGAGATCCCGCCGCCCAGAATCGCGTAGCACGCCGCCGCCGCACAGACGCTACGACTAAGGCGAATTGAAGAATCCGCGGCGGAAGCCGATAGAAGTTGAATCTCGCTCTGAGCCACGCGCCAACTCCGAGCTTTTGATGTCGATCGCAGCAGCCCCCGCTGGGAACCGCCCCATGTGCCGCCGTTCTATCTTACCAACGAATCTTTTCGCTGGCATGCCCAAGCTTATTCAGGTAAAACGCGGCCGCGATTGGGTCGAAGCTGGTAGCGCAATTGAAGGATTGCGCGCGGAACTCGCACCATCTCTGTCGGGCCCTTCCGATCCGCCACGCATGCTGCAATAATACGTTCACTACAACCAGCATGGGTCGCAAGCCATCAGGACACAACATGAATAACGACCGAACAATCTCCCCGGACCGCGCGGCCGTCGACTTCTCCTTGCTGATCCTTCGCATCGTTGTTGGCGTCATCTTCATGGCGCACGGTTCGCAAAAGATGTTTGGAATGTTCGGCGGTCCCGGCCTCAAGGCCACCGTGCAGATGTTCCAAGGGAGCCCGCTCGGATATCTCGTTCCCATCGGCGAATTCTTCGGCGGTGTCGGTGTCGCGTTCGGATTCCTCTCGCGGTTCTCCGCCGCATCGCAGATCGTCATCATGGCCGGCGCGATTGCGATGGTCCACGGCAAGAACGGCTTCTTCCTCGGGACCGGGCCGGATAGCACGATGAAGCAATCGGGCTTCGAATACTGCTTCGCTCTCATCGGCCTTTTGTTGCCGATTCTTATCTGCGGTCCCGGACGATTCTCGATCGGGCAGTTTTTTCTCCCCAAGTCCGCTCGCACCGGCCGCCCCGTCATCGTCCTGGAATAGAATTCCACTCTACGGGCAGGGGCGGGTTTCCTCGGTCGATGTCACACCTTGCTAATAGCTTGATTCCACATCCATAATGGTTTCGCCGTTGAGACGGAACACTTACTCAATCTTCAGGAGGTCGCCATGAATTACAAGAAACTTTTAGGCACAATATTCGTCGCCGTCGTTGTCTTCGCCGCGCTCGTCGCCTCGCGAAGCATCACTCAAGCCAAGGAGTCCAAGTCCGATGCTGCTGCCGAGTTAAAACTGCCGCCCGGCTGGACCGCCGACGACATGAAGGCCTGCATGCTTGCCGCCACTCCCGGCAAGATGCACGAATTACTCGCCAAAGACGCCGGCGACTGGGAAGGCAAAACCACCATGTGGATGGGACCCGACAGCGAACCCTTGACCAGCGAGTGCACCTCGAACGTCGAGCCCATCATCGACAATCGATTTATCAAAGTCGAGATGAAGGGCGAGATGCCCGGCGCGGGTCCGTTCCAAGGCGGTGGTATCTACGGTTACGACAACGTCTCGAAGAAATTCGTCTCTTCCTGGATCGACAGCCAGACCACCGGCATCATGCAGGGCTCTGGCGACCTTTCGGAAGATGGCAAATCGATCAAGTGGAAATACACGTTCAACTGCCCGCTCACCAAGAAGCCCGCCGTGATGGAAGAAATCGATACGAACACGGGCGACAACACCAAAAAGCTCGAAATGTTCGTCGACGACCCCAAGACCGGCAAGCATTACAAGATGATGCAAGTCGAGCTCACGCGCAAATAACAGACGGCGTTGAAAAGCCGATTCAGACGCTCACGCCGGCAATAGCACGCCGGCCGTTGAGTTGAACTCCACCCGATCGCGCCCGGCGTGTTTGGCCGCGTACATCGCGGAATCGGCGATGTGGATCGCCGTGTCGGCGTCGGAATACGAGTCCGACCCGACAACCGTCACGCCAAAACTGGCCGTGAAATGAAGTGGTGCGCCCGTCGGCATGACGACTTCCGCTCGTCCCAGCGCGATCCGCAGCCGCTCCGCATGGCTCACCGCGTTCATCTGATCGCAGCCCGGCAAAATGATCAGAAACTCTTCGCCGCCGAAGCGACCCACCGCATCGTACGGCCGGATCAAGCTCCCGAGCACCTGCGCCGCCTGGCGCAAAACATGATCGCCAATCAGATGTCCGTGCGTGTCGTTAATCGATTTGAATTGGTCCAAATCCGCAAGAATGACGCCGACGCACGTCCCCTGTCGTTCGGCCCGGGTGATCTCGCCTGCGAGCAATTCGATAATCGCGTTGTGATTCCAAAGCGACGTCAGCGGATCGTGGGCCGCCAGTTGCCGTAGTGCTTCGCGGGTCGTCGTAAGTTGGTCGAGCAAAAACAGGATCCGTTTACCCGTCCGCAATCGAACTCGGAGTTCCGGCGGATCGAACGGCTTGGTGATATAGTCGTCCGCTCCGGCTTCCAGCCCCTGGATCACGTCGCCCTGCGATTGCTTGGCCGTCAGCAGCAGGATGTACGTGTATGATTCCGCTTTCTGTTCGCGCAATTGCCGGCAAAGCTGCACGCCATCCAGTCCGGGCATCATCCAATCGAGCACTGCCAGCTTCGGGGCGTCGGGTTCCTGCAGGATTTGCGAGGCCTCGTTGCCGTCGGCGGCCACGATCACGTCATATCCCCACCGGCGTACCGACGATTCAATCAGCCGCCGCGAGACAATTTCGTCATCGGCAACAAGAACTTTCATACCGCTGCCCCCTTCGCTACGTCCGTCAAAACTCCGTTCAATCGCTCATGCTCGTGCTTCAAAACATTGAACGATTCGGCTGCTTGTTCAAATTTGCTGGCCTTTCCCAGCTTTTCCAGCTCGAACGCGGCATCGGCGCACGTTGTCGCACACATATTTCGTAGTACGCCTTTCAGCGTGTGCGCCCGCGCAATCTTTTCGCTGTTTCGTTCGGCCAGCGCCGTTTCGATTTCGTCGACGAGCACCGGCGAGCTGGAAAGGTAAAGCTCGATCATCTCATGGAGCAAATCCAAATCGTTTTCGACGCGATTGCGCAAGCCATCCACATCGAATACTTGTGTGTCCACGGTGTTCATCACGGGCATGTGCAGCTCCTTTCGGTGCGGCTCGGATTGATCGGCTGCTTCGCGCTGTGCGAGTGTTGCTGGGTTGCGCATGGCCGGCCCTCGCCCACGCTCCCCACGAATCCACCGCCGCGTAAAGTGCTTTCGGTTCGACCGGCTTGGCCAGGTAATCGTCCATTCCCGCCGCCAGGCAACGCTCGCGATCGCCTTTCATCGCGTGCGCCGTCATCGCAATGACCGGGATGTGTCGTCCGGTCCGGCGCTCGCGAGCGCGGATCGCGCCGGTGGCTTCGAATCCGTCCATCTCTGGCATTTGCACATCCATCAGCACCAGGTCGAACCGTTCGCAGGCGTGCGCCTCGAGCGCCTCGTTGCCGTTACTGACCGCTTGAACGAAGTGGCCTTTCTTTTGCAAGATGCTCACGGCAACTTTTTGATTTACGACATTGTCTTCGGCGAGCAAAATGTTCCAGGTCGTGACCGTTTCGCCCCCAGGCGGGGCCGCGGCCGGTGGGTTCGAGACTGCCGAATCGGCCTTGCCGCCGAGCGCCGCGGTCATGGCGTCGTGCAGCTCCGGCAGTCCGATCGGCTTGCGAAGGTAACGGCTAACTCCCGTTTCGCGGCAACGTGCCGCGTCCGAATCGACGTCGGCCGAAGAAAGCATCAGAATTGTTGCGCTCGCGATCCTCGCATCGTCCTTGCAGCGCCGCGCCACTTCGAAGCCGTCCATTTCCGGCATCATGGCGTCGAGCAATACGAGCTGGAAAGGTTTTCCCATGATCGCGGCGCCGTGCATGGCCTCGAGGGCCGAGACGCCGCCGTCGGCACACGTTGCACTCATCTGCCAGCCTTTGACGGCTTCCTCGAGGATCAACCGGTTCGTCGCATTGTCGTCGACGATGAGCACGCGCACGCCCGCTAGTTCGCCGCGCCGAGCCGGCAGCAAATTTGCCGCCGCTTCGTTCAAACCGAAGTTTGCGGTGAAGTGGAACGTGCTTCCCTTGCCGATCTCGCTATCCACCCAAATGTGGCCTCCCATCAGGGCGACCAGTCGCGTGGAAATCGCCAACCCCAGGCCCGTGCCGCCAAATCGACGAGTCGATGAGCCGTCGGCTTGGGTAAAGGCGTCAAAAATGCGCTGCTGCTGTTCTTTGGAAATCCCAATTCCCGTGTCGCGAACGGCGAAATGGACCCGCACCAGGCCGTCGTCCGTCATTTCCGATTCGGCACTTAATACGATCTCTCCCTGCTGCGTGAATTTGATCGCGTTTCCGATCAAGTTCACCAGCACTTGGCGCAATCGCAAAGGATCGCCAACGAGCGCATCGCGCGGACTCGGCGCGACCCGGCATGCCAGCTCGAGCTGCTTCTCGTGAGCCCGCACGCTGAGCGATTTCACCGTATCGCTGAGCACCTTCTCCAAGCTGAACTCGGTTGGCGTCAATTCCAGCTTACCGGCCTCAATCTTGGAAAAGTCGAGAATGTCATTGATGATTTGCAGCAGAGACTGCGACGACGTCTTGACGAGCTGCATGTTTTCTCGTTGCTCGCCGCTCAAATTGCTGTCGAGCAATAAATCGGTCATGCCCATGATCGCGTTCATAGGCGTGCGGATCTCGTGCGACATGTTGGCCAGAAACTCGCTCTTGGTGCGGTTGGCCGACTCAGCCTGTTCTTTGGCAATACGTACGTCGCAGAGGTCTTGCTCGCGTTCAGTGAGCAAGCTCTTGACTTCCCACCACCGGCGCCATGCAAATAGTCCGAGAGACGGAACCAAAAAAATGGCCACGACGAAAAGTTCGTCGAGCGGCAAATTATATTGTTCAGCTACGTCGTTATAGGCGGCGACTTTGCCGCAAAGATAGTCGTACGCGTCGTAGTGGTTGGCTAACCCATACACCATCACCGTCGAAAACGCGATGAGGACAAGTTCCTGTACATAGTCCGGAAGATTCTTCCAACGCATTTGTGAGACCATTTTGGTGCCCCAAATAATCGACGTGAGCGAGCATTTCAGCGCGACCTTGCCGCCGAGAAAGTGTAGGTTGTCGCCAATTTGCGAGCGCGGCCGAAAACCACGGTGGCGTGGCGCTAAAACCGGTACCGCCCGTCGCAGCCGTTACGATCGACCTAATCGAAGTGAAGCCAGATTGCTTCGAGACAGAAAGCGCCGAGCTGTCAGCCGGGCGATTCAACCAGCTTTCATTCGCTCCAAAAGCTGGTTCACCGGAACCGTGGCGAACGTGCTGGCGTAATCGCTCATCGCGTAGGGAATGATGAGCTGCCCGTTGTGGATCACGCCGCCGCAGCTGTACACCACGTTCGGCACATAGCCTTCGCGCTCGTTTTCGTTGGGCGCAAGGAGCGGCTCGTCCAGCCGGCCGATGACGCGTGTCGGGTCTTCCAGGTCGAGCAAAAATGCGCCCATCGAATACTTGCGCATCGGACCCACGCCGTGCGTCAACACGAGCCAGCCGGCCTCGGTCTCGATCGGCGAGCCGCAATTGCCGAGTTGAACGAATTCCCACGGATATGTCGGCTTAGCGATTAGCTGCTTCGTGTACCAGAAGTGAAGCATGTCGGAATACATAATGTAAATATTTTCGCCGTCCTGCCGCGACAGCATCGCGTAATATCCGTTGATTTTGCGCGGAAACAGCGCCATCCCTTTGTTGCGAACCTCGGGGCCGTTGAGCGTATTGATCCGGAAGCGGAGAAAGTCGTCGGTCTCGAGCAGCTCCGGCAGCGTGACGCGTCCATCGAACGCGGTGTGCGTGGAGTAATAGTGCACTGAACCGTCATCGTCGTGAAACTGAACGAAGCGCGAGTCCTCGATCCCGTTGATCTGCGACGGCGAATAGGGAAAGATCGCCCGCTCGGCAAGGCTTTGTTCCGGCGAGAACGTGAACTCGTAATTGGATTTCGCCAGTGCGCTGATCGCGTTGGCGACCGCGTCGAACTCGCTCGCGCGCGTGCGTTGTTGCCGGCGCACCGTATTCACCGCCGTTTGCAACTGCCCAAATGTAAAGCTGTCGTCCACGAGCGCCATGACCTGCTCGACGAATCCGTTCGCAAAGCCGAGTTCAACCAGCTTGCGCTGAAACAGCCCTTTATCGTACTGCGTGTTCGGCTCCATATCGGGAGTGGTCACGAACCGTGGCGTGGGGTCGAGCACGATTTTGCAATCGCGGTCGATGACACCGGAACGGAACGTGATCGAGGAAACATGGCCTTCCCCCGTCGCGCGCAGGCTGAGAACGAATCGCTTTGAACCAGCCGGCATCGCCGATTGATCCGGATGCCAGACCATCGACGGGTTGAAGAGTGCGGCCGACTCCAGCGCGTACTCCTGCGTAAAGTAAGCCCCGATAAGAAGCTGCCGGTTTTCGCTGACCGGCGCATCGGTCAGCAAGAATTGGTGCGCATACTCGAATCGATGAAGTATGAATTGGCGCGCTTTCTGATGCCGCCCGCGGAATTCGGTGAAAAGATCGGATATGAGCCGATCGACCTCTACTTCCGCCAGCGACATGATCCGCGCCACGATCCGGAACGCCCGCTGCGAATCGGCGAATTCAAACGGCCGCACCAACACCCGCGCGTTGTTCGGCTTGATGAGAACATCGGTACGCTTCAGGTCCATTGCCACCTCCACGTTTGCATCATAATCAAGCGTTCGATGCTTGTGGCGCTGGGGTGAGCCGTTTACTTGAACTTCCAATGTCCGTTCCATCGCGTAATCCATTACGTCAGGGGGTGAATCGCCAGATAGCCGCGACCTCGTGTCCGGCATCCTCGCTATTAACCCGCCCCAGCCGTGGCGGGTATGGCCTTACGAAAGGCAGTGAGCGAGTCTTCCAGAAGCTGCATTTCAGCAAGTGCGAGCAAATAAGCCAAGGTCGATTCGGCCCCCTGGTTCTGATTCACGCGGTCTGCGTGCAAACCATCGCAGCATGCACCCGAGCTGGCATCGCACACTGGCAGCCCCAGGTCGTTACGGCCCGTAAACCATTCGAAGGCCAGCCGGGCCTGGTCGAGCCAATTAGAATCGTTGGTTGCCCCATACGCTTCAATGGTAGCGGACACCATCGACTGTGCCTCCAGCGGCTGCTGGTCGAATTGGGCTGCTTGCTGGCCCCGAAGAAAGAAACCTTCGGAACCGATCGGGCGAAAGTGACCGGCCGGCGCCCGCTGCACGTCTGCCAGCCAACGTAATGTCCGAAGACCGATTTCCATCGCCTGCGAGTTGCTCGTCCACCGGCCGCTCAAAATCAGCGCGTGTGGCAACTTGGCGTTATCGTACGTGACATGCGGCTCGAACCAGGGCCAATCCGTGTTCGAGTTTTGTTCGAACAACTCGATCAATCGGCTCGTTAACGTATCGCGATGTTGGTTCATGAGCCGATCACCGCTCATCCGCCGAAGATACTCGTGGATGCCGATCAGCGCGAACGCCCACGCCCGCGGCGAATCGGTCTGCACCACGGCGTTCACGGCCGGCTCCAACAATTGCGCCGCCCAGGAATGAAACGCCCGCCGCTTCGTCCGCCCGATGCACGCCCCCACCGCCCAAGCCGCGCGCCCCACCGAATCATCCGATCCCACCCCGTCGAGCCATTGCCGATCGAAACTCAAGAAATTGCGAAAGCAGCCCGTGTCGCGATCGAATGCGTAATTCAAGAATGCCGCGTACGTGGTTGCCGCCCGTTGGATTTCGAATGTATCGTGGCCGAGCTCTTCCAGCAGGACGGTCAGCACCAATGCCCGCGCGTTGTCGTCCAGGCAGTAACCTTCCTGAAAGTTCGGAATGGAATAAGTGGCGTGTTGGATCACACCGGTCGTATCCGTCATCTTCCATAGGTGCTCGAATCGGAGCGTCGGAAGCTGCGGCGGCTCCTCGTCCAGTGTGCGTACCGCTCGCGATTTAACCAGCGCCGGCGGCCGGCTGTGCCGCGCCCGCTGAAACGATTCCATGTATTGATGCGCGACGTGGCTCCAGATCATCTCGCGCCCATGATGTACGCGCGCTTCCGCATCGCATGCCGCTTCTGCTCGTCCTGCCAAATATCGATGATCGCCCGGGCGATCGCCTCGGAGTCGCCGAACGGAACGAGAATCCCCCGGCCATCCGCCAACAGCTCCTCGGCGTGCCAGTATGGCGTCGAGATCACCGCCTTGCCGCAACCGAACGAATAGGCCAGCGTCCCCGATACCGACTGCGACTGGTTCAAATACGGGGTGATGTAGATATCGGCCGCGCCGATAAATTCCGTCAGCTCGCGCTGCTCGACAAATCGATTGTAAAAGATCACGTGCTTTTTGATGTTCAAGCGTTGCGCCAAACGCTCCAGGCTCAGGCGATAGGTTTCACCCTGGGAGCGCAACAGGTTCGGATGCGTTGCCCCCAAAATGATATAGACAAAATCGGGCAATTGCTCGATGACGCGCGGCATCGCCTGCAGCACGTTTTCTATCCCCTTATTGGGCGAGAGCAGACCGAATGTTAGCGCGACGAACTTACCCTCGACATCGAATTGATCCTTGTAAAAATTCGGATCCACGAACGGCATGTCGGGAATGCCGTGAGGGATCAGATCGATTTTGTCTTCCGGCACCTTATAGATTTTGGACAACAACCGCTGGCTGCGCTCGGACATCACCACGACCCGGCTCGACAGCTCGCCCAGCTTTTGCAGCACACGAAGCTGATCGTCGTTCGGCTTTTCCAGAACGGTGTGCAGTGTGCTCACCACCGGCACGCGCAGATCGCGCAACAGCGCCAGGATGTGCCCGCCCGCCGCACCGCCGAAGATGCCATACTCGTGTTGCAGCGAAACGACGTCAACATTCGCGAAGTTCAAGAAATCGGCAGCCCGCCGGTAAGACGCCAATTCCTGCTCGTCGATTTCGAAGCGGACCTCCGGCGGATAATCGTAGCCACCCTCCACATCATCCACCGGAACCACGAGGTATTCCACCGACGGATATTGCCCGGCCACCGCGCTCCGCAGATCGAACGTAAACGTGGCAATGCCGCATTTGCGCGGCAAATAATCGGCCACAAACGCAATTTTATGGATGTCTACGCTGCGCGTCATTGTCAACGTGCCGGTTGTTGTAACGTGTGCATTACGTCGCTCCGCGAAAGTTCGACCATCGCGCAATACTTGTCCGACGCGCCATAGTAAATCAGCAGCCGATCGCCCTCTTCCACCACACCGGTCGGAAATACAACATCGGCGACAAATCCCTCTTTTTCAAATTCACTCTGCGGCTCGAGAATTGGTTGGCGGCCGGCGGCCAACACGCGCCCCGGTTCGTCCTTCGCCAGCAGCATCGCGCCGCCGCAGTACGCGCCAACTTCGCCGACGACTTCCGGCCGGCGGTTGCCATGATAAATCTCCAACCAGCCTTCCGGCGCCGCTATCGGCGGCGCCCAGCGCCAACCCGTCCCCCTTCCCAATCACTTGAACCAGCAAAAAGATACTCGTGCTTGCCCCAATGCACGAGGTCGGGCGAACGAGCAATCCACATTTCCGGCTGGCAAAACGGCATGTTGCCCAGCGGACGGTGCAAGGCAATGTACTGGCCGTTCACGCGTTCGGGAAGCAACACGACGTCTTTATTCTCGGGACAAAAGATTATCCCATGTCGATCGATCGAATTGAAGTCGGTCGTCGAGGCCAGCGCCGTTGCCGGCCCATGTCGCGAAACGGCCACGTACGTGATGTAATACCGTCCATCCAACGGCGTAATCCGCGGGTCTTCCAAGCCAAACTCCTCCATTTCATTCGCCGGCAAAAACTTTGCGCCGTTCAAATTTTCAATCGTTCGCCCGTCGCGGCTGCGAAAGACTCGCAAATGCGAAATAAACGTCAACCGAACGAAACCGGTGTGCAAATGGCGCGTCACACGCGGGTCGTCTGCACCCAAGTGTTCGTTCGGCACCCAATCGGCGACGTAACCTTTGTCCGGCGACCACCGCGGGTGGGCCGTCCAACCTGCTCGCCGTTCGCGCGGCCGTTCGGCCACGCGGGCCAAAATCACCGTGTCGCTGCCGTGGCGGGCGACCCCCGGGTTGAACACGCCGATAACTTCCCAATCCGGATGACTCGGCGGCACATCCTCCGGCCGAATCAACAAATGTGTCGCCAATCGCTTAATCATCGCCATCAACACCAACCGGTTGCGGTTTAGCTAAAACCGCAACCGGCGTTACATGGTTCACACGCCATGCGCCAACCGATCCGCCGCACACGCAACCGCGACCGACTCACGCCCGTTCTGCTCGGTGGTTTTGCGCACGTGTCGGCGGTCGCCAATCCACGCGACCTGGTCCGCAATTAGATCGCGCAACAATTCGCAATACACGCGCGACTTCTGCCGGCCTTCGCCCCAGTGCAGCTCGAATTCCTGATAGACGTCGTATTCGTGTCCGTGACCGGCGCAGCGGCGGTCTTTTGGCCCGTAGGGCACGAGTACATCGAGACGCGCACCGGGAAACAGCTCGCACAACCCGCGCGTGTCCGACTCATCGGCGATCGCGTGAACCCGCGCATACGTCGGCACCCAGCCGTGCAGTAGCAGGTCGCCGCGCTCAAATACGAGCCGCAGTTCCTGGCGATCCATGCGACCGGTCTGCTGAAAGCCGTGATAGAAATTCACGTGTACGCCGTCGCGGTACCGTACGGTGCATTGCACCTGGTCTTCGATGTCGCTTCCGTGCCGCCGACTTGCCTGTGCGGCGACTACGTCACCCGCGCCCAACCAGCCGGCAAACAGATCGAAGAAGTGCACGCCGTGCTCGATAAAGACCCCGCCGCTCTTCTCGCGGTCCCAGAACCAATGGTCCGCCGGCAGGTTCTCGTCGGATGCGTAATTCTCGAAGTAGCCGTGTAGAAGCTCGCCCAGCAGCCGGCTCTCGATGAGCCGCAAGACCATGTCGAACAGCCGGTTGTAGCGCTGCATCAAGTTCGCCACGACGAGCCGGTCGTTTCGCCGAGCAATCGCGATCAGTTCATCGGCCTGTTCCGCCGTCAGCGCTAGCGGCTTTTCGCAAATCACATGCTTGCCCGCCTCGAGAGCTCGCTTGGCCTGTGCGAAATGCAAGAACGGCGGCGTCGCGATATAGATGATGTCCACCGCGTCGAGCGCAAGGAGCCCCTCGACCTCGACGATATCCTCAAGCCCAAAGCGACGAGCTGCCGCCAGCGCCGCCGGCCGCGCGGTGCCCGCCATACCGGCGAGGCGAATTCCCGCCACTTGTACGAACTGCTGGAGCGCAAACAGCCCAAAGCCGCCGCAGCCGATCACACCCAAACCCAGTGCCCGCTCCATTCCATAAGTGTAGGAGAGTCGGGCACTCTTGTCTGCCGACCTGCCCCGAGTTAGGAGGCAAAATGCCTGCGACTCGAGCGTTTTTCAAGTGGGAGTAGCGGGTGCCTGGGGCTACGCCCCAGAGAATTCAGGCGGGGGTGTTGCCCCAGGCACCCTCATGGCCACTTCACGTCGAAAATCGCTCTAGCCACGCAAGCGTCGTTTTTGCGCGGCCGACTTTTCCTCGGAATCCTTGCTCCGCGTCCGATTCATCCACACCATGGCGCCCGTTAACGACGTTGCGCCAACGAGTGCGGCAGCCTTGCGGGAAGAAGACGCGGGTTCGCGCCTGCGCTGGAAGAGTCTCCTTCTGAATATCGAAATGCGGCACAACGGACGAACCGGCTGGATCGCCGCCGATTTCAGCGGCGGCCGTCTCATCGATCGCCACGTCGACAGCCTGGTACATACCGACCGACGTCTCCACGGCCGGCTGTTCGACGATTTGTTCGAAATGATTCGCGTACACTGGCGTGAGATCAAAACCGCTATCGTTCGCGTCGCCGGTCGGCTGTAGCATGATCATTCCGCCGTCGACTTCGCCGGCCGGCGCTTCATCCGCGAACGTCTCGAACTGCAAATCGATTTGAATGTCCAATGGTTGCCCGGCCGGCGTTTGCGTCGCCAACGAGCCTTCGTCGTTGGTCTCGGTCGTCGGCAAGGCGGACTCAACATCGTTCAACTCATGCAGCACCGCGTTGACCGCATCGCGCTCGCGCGCGATGGCGTCGGTCGAATTCGCGTAATCGTTGGCGATCGCCTCATCGTACGGCTGGGTAAAGCCATCCAACGCTTCGGACGGCGCCGTTTCCGCAGTCGCAACGGGAGCGAGAGTCGCCCGCTCATTCGAATTGGTCGCGGCAGCCAACAATAGTTGCGGCGCGTAGGCCTGGAATACCAGGTCGCGAGCCGTTGCCGATAGCGCCGTAAGCGAGGTCGAATCTCGAGCGACGACCGGCGGCAGACTCGATAACTCATAAAGGTTCGAATTGCCATTCACCGTACCGGTTGCGGTGACTTTCCCGCCCGCCGGATCAAGCGGATTCGAACCGGGTAGACGGTACTCACTCGCCTCCTCGTTGGAAACCAAATGCAGCGCCCGCTGGTCGATCATAGGCAGCAAGTACGATGTGCTGATAGTAATCCGATTCGAATTGGCCAGCGGCAAAACGTAATTGTCTACAACGGCCGGACTTGGTTTCGGCAAATCCATCGGTACAGGCGCCGATCGTTGGACGTACGATTCAAACGCATCAGCCATTTCACTAATCGACTTGGCATATAGCGGCTGCGAGTTCGTCACCGGCAAATCCCAAGCCGCGTACGACGACAAGCTCATCGATGCCACACGCATCGACTCGGGTCCAAATACAAGCTGGTCTTGCATCACGCCGGACGACCAGCCAGGATCGATCGACCGCATCTCCACCCTCGGTCCCAACGTTGGCTGCATGGCGGGCACGCCGCGGAATTCGCTATCCATCGTCCCGGTTTCGTGGGCGACATAGAGAGCTTGTGCGTCGCTTGCAAGACGCTCTTGCCGTCCCGCCGCATACGCCGATGACACTGCATAGCGCTCCCCAGCGCCACCTTCTGCTTGAATGATCCCGGGCCCAGCCGCCACCCGCGGCATATTCCCGATCGACGCCGAAAGCATCGATCGGTCTTCCAGCCGCTCGAACTGGGGCTGGAGCATCCTGAGTTTTTTTCCGCGTCGTGCTTGCATAAACCCGATCCGTTTCAAACGATCAATTCGTTGCACTCAGCGCTGTCTGCTGCGTCGCTTTCGGTTTCAAAATTCCCGCCGTCGCGTCGTCGAGCAGTTTTCGAAAATCGTCGTTGCCGACGAGACTGGCCAGTGAGGGATCCCTCAGCCGTTGGCTCGGCAACCCAGCCGTCACGGCTTCTCGCAAAGTTCCGACGGCCGCGTGCACGCACGCAGCCTGCGATTGCGGCGAAGCGCCGTCGGCGCGCATGACTGCCAGTGTCGCCGCCAACTGCTGACCAACCGAGTAGAGTCGATCCGCTTTCGCCGGCCATAAGTCTTTCCGCGTCAAAATCGCTCGGACGGCCTCATCATATTTCTTCTGCCGGTTCAGATTCCGCGCGTAAATTATATAGTGCCAGTTCAGGAGGTTTCGATAGCGATCCGTCTTCGGTGCGCCATCAACCGCCCGGCGCTGATTGGCAATCGCCTGCCGGTAAGCCTTCTCCGCATCGGCAAAGTTCCGCTGACTGTCGAACAGCATTCCTAAATTGTTCCAAACGTTTCCCTGATCGCTAAGCGTTTCGACGTCGTTTGGCTGGGCCGCCAATAAAGTCGCGTTCAGCTTGGCCGATTTACGAAACGACGACTCGGCCTCGGCCAACCGGCCGCCGCGGCTTTGCGTCATTCCCAAGTTGTTGTAGCTAATCGCCAAATCACGACGGTACGCGCCCGCCAACGGCGAGGCTTTCACCAATTCCTCTTGCAGCCGGATCGCATCGCCGTAGCACAGCTCGGCCTTCTTCCAGTCCTTGATACGCGACGACAAATATCCAAGGTTGTTGTACGTGCGGGCCAAATCGGCCTGGTAGATGCGATTAATCTGGTCGGACTCGACCAGCTTGCGCTGGATCGCAATCGCCTTCTGATAAACGTCCGTGGCGAGCTTCGCACGGGCATCGTCCTGCAGACCGCCGAAATTGTTGTAGCTAGCCGCCAGGCTTCGCAGCACGGCCTGGCTCGCGTTCGGAGACTTCGTTAGCCGCTCTTGGATCTCAATCGCGGTGGCGTACTCCTTCACGGCGTCTGGCTTGTCGTTCGATTGACTGAGCACGAGGCCCAAATTGCCGTGCGTAGTCGCGAGGTCGGCTGCTAGATCCGTCGAACTTGAATCGGCCGCCGCGAGCCTGGCTTGCGTTTCAGATGCTTGCCTTAGCCGTGCTAATCCCTCGCTCGGTTGGCCGCTACTGGCCAGCAACAGGCCAATGTTGTTCTGGCAAATCGCCAGATTACGCGCATATTCCACGTTCGATGGATCGTGCGCCAATCGCTCATCCCAAACGGCCTCCGATTTTTTGTGCAATTCGAGTGCCTGCTTCTTATTCCCCATCTGCTCGCTCAAGCTGCCCGACTTGCTGTAAGCGAGCGCCAAATCGGTCGCCAAAGTAGGATCGTCGACCGCTTCCTTTTCGAATTTCTGATAATAGTCGAGTGCGTCCTGCAGCATCTGGTGTCGCACGCCCTCGGCGCCGGACGCCCTGAGTTGATCCGGGTATTGCGTCGTGAACAGATTGAGCACGTCGCCAATTTCGTGCCGATGCGTTCGCGCCTGCTCGAGCGCGCGCCGGCTCTCGGCCGCCTTCTCGTGCTCGAACAGCATCATGCTGGAAGCGGCGCCGATCAACCCTACGAATAACACGGCCGCCGCCGCATACACCACGCCGCGCCGCCGCTTGGCCCACTTGCCGGCTCGTGCGAACAAACTTGGCGGGCTCGCCGCGATCGGCCGCCCCTCGAGGAATCGGTCCAAATCTTCCGCCAACTCGTGCGCGGTGCCATACCGCTCGTGCGGAAATTCCGCGATGCACTTGAGTACGATCGTTTGAAAATCGCGCGGGATGTGCCGGTTCCAATGTCTCAGCGGCTTCGGCGCTTGCCGATTGCGGTCGAAGTAACCCTGAATGTCGCTCACCTCATCGGCCGGATGATGGAGTGTCGCCAACTCGTACATCGTGATGCCGAGCGAGTACACGTCGGTCCGCTCGTCGATGAGCGCGGCCCGGCCGAGCGCCTGTTCCGGGCTCATGTAGCGCATCGTGCCGAGAATATCTCCCGTTTGCGTCAGTCGGCCGAACCCTGGCTCGGCTTGATCCTCACGGCAACGGGCCAGGCCGAAATCGGTCACCCACAATTTCCCCTGATCGTCGAGCAATAAATTGGATGGCTTCACGTCGCGATGGACGACGCCGTATTCGTGCGCCGCATGCAGCGCTTCAGCCGCCTGAAGGCCAAGCCGGGCCACCACGCGAATGTGATCGGCCGTGTCGCCCGCTCGCATCGGCACAATATTTAGAGGTACTTGTGGCGACGTTGCATTCGATTCGAAGTGTCCCGCCTGCGACGCTTTGTGCCACGTTAACGTCTGATTCGGATGGTTCGGTGCCGTCGTTCCGTGCGGAGTGCGTCCGCCGGAGCGCAAACCGTCCAGCAGACTCGTCAGCGATTGCCCCTCGATCAGTTGCATCACGTAGTAATGCACGCCGTTCTCTTCGCCCACGGCGAACACCGGCACGATGTTCGGATGCTGCACTTGCGCGGCCGCTTGCGCTTCGTTCTTGAATCGGCTGAGTTGCTTGGCGTCGTGCGCCACCGTGAACGGCAGAATCTTCAGCGCCACTCGCCGCCGCAGCGACAACTGCCACGCTTCGTACACCACGCCCATGCCGCCGCGGCCAATTTCACGCACCAGCCGATAATCGCCGATCGTCTCCGCCGGCTGCGGCATGCCCGGACCCAAGAGCGAACCTTGCACTTGCGGAAGCGCCCCGGCCACCGCGTGAAATAATTGCAGCCCGCTCAGATAGCCGCGGAGCTGCGCCGCATCCTCCGGATACTTTTCGAGCAGCTCTTCCGGGCTCACCGGCAATCCGCGCTCGATCGCGACCAGGTAGTCGTCGAGTATCCGCGCCAGGCGTTCCTGGTCTGGGCCGGGCATCGCGCGTGTTGTCGTGCTGGGCACTCCCAACGTTATTCCTCGCTCGGTGGGTCTTTGCGATACACGGTGCGAAGTTTCTCAATGGCCCGTAACCAAAGCATTCGTGTCGCACCGACGGAACGTCCGATTCGATGCGCTACCTCTTCAAATGGCAATGCCTGCAAATTACGCAGTACGAGAACCTCGCGATAGTCATCTGGCAAGTGGGCCAAGCGATCGGCCAAAACGACCGCCTCCTCGCGCTGCTGCACCGCCATGCTCGGGCTCTTGCCTTGCGACGGAACAAGCGCCGCCAACTGGATGGTCGATTGCTCCAACGCGACGCCCAGCCGTTCAATCGAAACCTCGCGGCGTACGTCCCGCCGCGCGGCCAACATATGCTGTTCGACGAAGCGGGCCAAATTATTCACCAATATCTGTCTGAGCCACGCCAGCAGCTCTTGTTCGGTCGTGCCCCGAAATTGAGCAAAATTCTTATGAGCCCGCAGCATCGTCTCCTGAACGACATCCGACGGGCTCACCCGCGGCTGCAATCGCTTTTCGATCTGAGTCGCCGCCAGCACGGCCAAATAATTGCGGTACTGTTCGAGCAGCGATCCCAAACTGCTTTTGCTGCCGCGCCGAGCTCGGCTGATCAGTGTGTGGGCGATTGAACTACCGACGGAATCGAGCGACGATTCGCCCGACCGCCGCTGGCCGCTTTTGGAACTGCTGGACTTCATCGAATTAGCGACGTCGATCGTCATCATCTTATTATTAACCGCGCATAACTTTCGTGCACTAGTATTGACCCTCAGTCGAGGGACCGGTT
Source organism: Pirellulales bacterium (assembly GCA_963733825.1). Lineage (GTDB taxonomy): Bacteria > Planctomycetota > Planctomycetia > Pirellulales > Lacipirellulaceae > JABDGM01. The sequence goes on along the minus strand of CAVTEK010000017.1, from coordinate 156,812 downwards.
CTCCCGCCGTTTGTCACGCGTAATTCGCCCAGTTTGACCGCACACAATCGGACAATACCGCTCCAATTCCGGAAAAACATGGGGGTTTTCCTTTCCAGGACGTTCTTTTAGAAATTTCTCAATGCAGCGCGTGGCGCGGCTCGGCTCAATTCGATCAGTGTACTTGATGGGCAGCGGGCGACCGCTGCACATGCCTCGAGCCGCCACGATGTCATCCTAGCGGTCGAGGTCGCGCGGGCTAGCCGGGGCGATTTCGAGGCCTGCCTGCGGGCCGGAACCAGAGTTTAGGCACTTTTCATTTCCGGAGAGATCACCATGATGGTTCATCGTCGATCGAGTTTTGAGTCGTTGGAAAAACGCTTGGCTCTTACCGTCACGGCAAGCATGTCGGCCGGCAGCTTGCTTGTAAATGGCGACGCGGATGGCGATGTTCAAATTACGTCCGTCGGCGCCGGGACCTTCGAGGTACGAGACAATGGCGTGCTGGTCGCCGGCAGCGACACGCTGACAGGCATCACCAAAAACATCAAAATCGACATCGATGAAACAGCCGGCGCCGATAACAAAGTTACGCTCGACCTCGGCACGCAAGCTGTCGAAAAGATCTATGCCGACCTCGGTAATGGCGCGAACACGTTCTCAGTTACAGGCGGGAGTGCGAAATACTTCAAGTTCGATGGCGGCGACGGAGCGGACTCCGTCTCTCTCGCAACGCCGATCAGCAACTACGCCGATGTCCAGCTCGGCGATGGCGCCAATGACCTGGAGGTGGACGGCTCTGTCGGATCGCTATATGTTCGCGGCGGCAGCGATCAGGACGCGGTGACGGTCGGTGCGACCGGCGCAGTGACTCACAACGCGTACGTCGGCTTGGGCGGCGGCGACAATTCTTTTGAATTGGATGGCTCCGTCGGCGGACACCTCGTCGTAACGGCTCGCGATGGCGACGACACGGTCACGCTGGCCGATGTTTCTTCGGTGGGCCACAACGCCAACCTCTTTCTTGGCGGCGGCACCAATACGGCCAATGTGAACGGCAGCATCGGCGGCTCATTGCGATACGGTGGCCGCGACGGAAACGATACGCTGACCATCGGCGAAACGGCCACGATCACCGATAACGTTTTTGCCCGCTTCGGCGCCGGCGATAATATCCTCAATCACAACGGCAATATCGGCGGCAACCTGTTCTTCACGAGTCAAAACGCAAACGATCAGTACATTCCTGGGACGAACGCGGTCGTCGGCGGAACGACTACCAACAAGTTCGGCCAGCAGCAATCGCGTGACAGTGAAGGCTACGAGGGCCACCACGGCTATGAGGGCGGCTGTTCGCACAACACCGGCTCAAATGGTTCGACCGGCACCACCACGAGTACTACTACGACGACGGGCAGCTTGAGGACAACATCAACAGCATCGTCGCGCAATGCGGCACTCGCGCGACTGGCGCGAGTCGTATCGCTGCTACGCCGCTAATCGCATACGCTCCAATTCCAGCATTTTTCTCGTGAGACGTGAGTGGCGGCTCGTGACGAATTGCCCGCCAGTGCCCATCGGGGTAACCGTTGCGGCCGCCGCTCCGCGTCTCTCGCTACTATCGATGCAGTGTGAGCAGTGACAGAAAAGATAGCTCTTCATTCGCTCGCCGAATTATCGTTCTGCATCACTCGCCTCAGAACCAGCCGTAACAGCACGGCGTACATTCAGTCTTAAGGAAGAGACTGGGTTCAATCGTCTTGGTCGGTGTTGCTAGTCAATGCCGGGCAAGACTGCGCCAAATTGTCGCACTTTTTGCGGCAATAATATTGCGCTCTTGTCGCGACTTTTCTACTCGGCGGGACTAACTGGCTTCGCAATGTGCCGGACACCCGGTGGCAGATTTTGCCGTTTACCGCTACGGCAGGCAAACCATTGCATGGCCAAAACTGGCTACTAGAGCAGAGGAGAACATCATGTGGGCCAACTACCGCAAGGGGCAATCTCGGGCTCCGCGCAAACCACTAACACTTGAGAACCTGGAAGTCCGCCACTTGATGGCGGCCGATCTGCTTTCGAACGTCATGCATGGGAATCCTGGTCCGACTCCTGCGCCGACCACACCGGTTGTCGCAGTCCGCACGATCGACGGCACCGGCAACAACCTGGCTCATACGCAATGGGGCAGCACCGATGAAGAGTTGCTGCGAGTTGCCCCTGCCGAATATACCGATGGCATTTCGTCGCTCGCCGGCGCCGACCGGCCCGATGCCCGCACGATCAGCACCGCGATCGCAGCGCAGGACGACACTACGCCACTAAACGATCGAAATCTATCGGCATTCGTTTACGTGTGGGGGCAATTTCTCGATCACGACATCGATCTTACATCCACCAGTACGACCGACGAGGCGGACATTTCCGTGCCGACGGGCGATCCGCAATTCGACCCGAACAGCACCGGTACGCAAGTGATTCCGTTCACGCGTTCGGTCTACGATCCAACGACGGGCACGAGCGCCGCGAATCCCCGCCAGCAGACGACGCAAATCACGTCCTGGATCGACGCCTCGATGGTCTACGGTTCGGACAAAGCCACAGCCGATAGCCTGCGCACGTTCGTCGGCGGCCAATTGCGCACCAGCGCCGGCAATTTGCCGCCGACCGACAGCACGGGCAGCTTCGTCGCGGGCGACGTTCGGGCGAATGAGAACATCGAGCTCACCTCAATGCAAGCTCTGTTTCTCCGCGAGCACAACCGGATTGCGGCCCAGCTCGCCCATGATAACCCCAGTTGGACCGACGAGCAGATTTATCAGCAGGCCCGCGCTAGGGTCGGCGCCGAAATCCAGGTCATCACCTATAAGGAGTTTCTGCCCGCCCTGTTGGGGCAGGGTGCGCTCACGCAATACCGCGGTTACAACCCGAACGTCAACCCGGGCATTGCCAACGAGTTTTCGACGGCCGCCTTCCGGCTGCATACGCTCGTCAACGATGATGTGGAGTTTTTCGGCAACGACGGCACGCCCGTGCGCGATGAGGTTGAACTGAGCGAGGCCTTCTTCAATCCCGACCTGCTCAAACAAACCGGTATCGACAACATCCTCAAGTACGCCGCCTCGACGAAAGCTCAGGAGCTCGACAATCAGATCGTCGATAGCTTGCGGAACTTCCTCTTCGGCCAACCGGGCGACGGCGGCCTCGATTTGGCTTCGCTCAACATCCAGCGTGGCCGCGATCATGGTTTGGCCGATTACAACTCCGCCCGCAAAGCGTACGGCCTTGCGCCCGTGACCAGCTTCGCGCAGATCACATCCGACAAGCAAGTGCAGCAAACGCTCCAATCGCTCTACGGCTCGGTCGATAACATCGATCTGTGGGTGGGCATACTTGCCGAAGACCACGTACGGGGCGCTTCGATGGGCCAATTGGGAAAAACGATCATCGCCGACCAGTTCCAGCGGCTTCGCGACGGCGACCGGTTCTGGTACCAGCGCCAGTTCTCCGGTAAGACGCTGTCCGATCTCGAGCAAACGACGCTCTCAGGCGTGATCCAGCGCAACACGACGACCAAAAACCTGCAAGGCAACGTGTTCTTCATGAATGCGGAAGTAAACGGCCGGATATTTATGGATCTCAACGGCAACGGCCGGCAGGACCGGTTTGAACAAGGCATAGCAGGCGTTCGCGTTCAATTGATCAACGACGAAGGAACGGTCGTCGACACGACTTTCACAGGTCGCGACGGCGGCTATCGTTTCACTTCGTTCAATGAGACCGGTAATTACCAGGTGCGCATCGTTGCGCCGTTCCGACTTCGGGCCGCGCTAACCACGCGCAACGTTCAGATCTCGCGCGGTGGCGTGACGCTGAGCGGAATCAATTTCGGTCTTTTTGCCTCTGGCGGAAGCTTTACACCCCACGCGTCCGATACGTCCACATCGCAATCAACAACGGCCACTGACGCAGCTCTGACGAGCATGAACTCGGATAGCTTTGCGAACAATTTCGACCCGTTTCACACGCAACTGAGTCAAACTCGCACAAGGTCGACCGCGTAACTTCCGAGTTCGTCACTTGGGACTAAACACTCGATGCGTGGTTTGCTCGCGGAGCGAGCAAACCAGGTTATTTCATGCGGTGTTCGTCGACCGACATCTGGCGCTGCTTCCAATACTCGTCTTTGCGAAACTCGAACTTCGTCGGCTCGAAGTCACCAACGCTCTCCACGTTCGTGCCCGTTTTTGGAATCTGTTCGTCCTTACCGAGGCACCAGTACACCGCGTTGACGAGCAAACGGCGGACCGCTTCGTTGGTCAAATCGACCGAGGCGCCGATGGTCGAAGTGAAAACACGCCCAGGGTGACCGCCGGGAATCATATATGTTCCAGCCCAGGCGATGGGCATCATCGGATGATTCTTTTCGCCACTTACCGGCGGCCCGTCATCGGGTCGCATGCCGTAGAATTTGTCGGATTCATCGTATTTGCCTTTCCGAGTCGTGACCTGGCCGAGCACCAGCGGCTGCGTGCGAGCCGGCAGCGGCAACCGCACGGCGTACACATCGGAAGCCCCAAATTTCGCCATCCTTGATTCCGCGCAAGATTGGATGATCGGCAGCCCCCGGCGCAATGATGCCGCGCGTGCTTTCGTTCTTGTGATTGCCGTGATGATTGATCCAATGCTCGCCAAGCACGAGGCGGCCGAATCCGCCGACCCATTCCTTCGTGTCACCGTGATACATGTCGCTGTAGCGCAGCCATTTCGAATTCGCGTCCGGCAAAAATGCATGCGTTGCCGTTCGAATCCCAATCACGGGCTTGCCGGCCTTCAGATACTCGTCGATTGCTTTCATGTCGTCATCCGGCAAATCTCGCCAGCGCAGAAATACGATAATGAGATCCGCGAATTTGATCGCGCCAATCCCCGGTATGTTGCGGCGCTCGTTGGGATCGATGAATCCCGTCGCCGGATCAATCGCAAACAACACTCGGCAATCGAAGCCATGATGCGTCGCAAGGATTTTGCCCAGCTGCGGCAGCGCTTCTTCGGAACGGTATTCCTCGTCGCCCGATATGAGAACGATTTGCTTGTGACGTCCCGGTCCCGGTTGGGCTTTGTAATCGACCCATTGACTGGCGGCGCGAGAACCGGCGCAGATCATCAGCACGGTCAAGAGGCCGTTTGCGACGTAAAAACTTGGGGCTAGCGGATTGAATCGCATAACCGGAGTTTACCCATTAATACGAAATATGAAAACAGTCTCGCGCAGAGGCACAGAGATCGCGGAGAAGAAAAAGTGTCGACTCTCGGACTCCCCGCAGATCTCTCCGCGCTCTCTGCGCCTCTGCGTGAGATGACTTGAGTTTTGGTCTTTTCCGGGTTGCCGACTCCTTGTAACCTTCGCCACAATTAACCGATGGATTAGCCAAGTGCAAGATACTGGTTCGAACATGCAGCACGACACCGAGAAAAAACCGAAGCGTATTCTCTTCCTCTGCACGGGAAACTATTACCGCAGCCGGTTCGCCGAAATCTTCTTCAATTGGCAAGCGAGTCTGCGCGGGCTGCTTTGGACGGCCGAATCGCGCGGGCTGGCATTGGATGGTTGCAACTACGGACCGATCTCGCGCCACACATTGTCGCGTTTGCAGCAAAAAGGGATCGCGCCGGACGACGACCCGCGCTTTCCCTTGCAAGTTCGCGAGGCCGATCTCTCGGCCGCGGACCACATCGTCGCCGTGAAAGAAGCCGAGCACCGGCCGCTCGTCGAAACGCGCTTTCCCAAGTGGACCGACCGCATCGAATACTGGCACGTGCACGATCTCGATTGCGCAGCGCCCGACGACGCGATGCCGCAGCTTGAGGGCGAAGTGATGCGCCTGCTGGAGCGTCTTGCCGCGTAGCCGCTTGCGATTGGTGGTGGTTGCCGAACTTGGCGGCCAAGCGCAAATTTCACCTCGAGAATGTCGTGTCGATCGACGGCTCCGATGCGCCGCTGCGGCCAGTTAAAGCAGCGCGGCGGCAAGGTCGTTCATGCGGGGACGATTGCGGCAGATTTCGACGCAGCCGGCGAACTCGTTTGCCGATCAGGATCAAATCTTGTGGCAGTCCCGCGAGGGGCCCTTGCCGCGACGCTTGACACGCGGCGGCGGTCCATTAGCTTAGAATCAAATCGGGGCTTCTTTCCTTGAGGCGGATATCATGATCAACCGTTCGTTCGCAGCGGTCCTTTTGCCGTTCGCGGTGTGTTTTTGCCTTTTGGGCCAAATGTTCGCCGCCGAAACGAAGCCGAACATCCTGGTGATCGTGGGCGACGACATGGGCTATGCCGATATCGGCGTGCACGGTTGCCGCGACATTCCCACGCCGCAGATCGATGCGCTGGCGGCGGCAGGCGTGAATTGCACGAACGGTTACGTCTCCTGTCCATACTGTGCGCCGACGCGTGCGGGACTGCTGACGGGCCGTTACCAAACGCGCTTCGGTTTCGAATTTAATCCAAGCGGTCCGAAGAACGGCGGAAAAGCCGCCGCCCGCAAACAGAAGAATCCAAAGGCCGACGCGGATGAAGAGGCACACGAAGGCAACGACCTACCAGGGTTGCCGCTTTCGGAAACCACGATCGCGCAGCGGATGAAAGCGGCCGGTTACGAAACCGGCTGGGTCGGCAAATGGCACTTGGGCAGCGCGCCGCAGTTCATCCCGCACGCGCGCGGTTTCGATGAGACATTCGGATTTCTCGGCGGATCGCACGGCTATTTCCCCGACGCCAAGCCGCCGATGTTGCGGGATAACAAACCGGTCGAAGAAAAAGAGTATCTGACCGATGCGTTCGGCCGCGAAGCGGTCGCTTTCATCGACCGCCACGCGGACAAGCCATTCTTTTTGTACCTGGCGTTCAACGCTGTCCATACGCCGATGAACTCCACGGACGATCGCTTGGAAAAATTCAAGAACATCAAAAGCGAGAATCGCCGCACCTATGCGGGCATGATGTCGGCGATGGACGACGCGGTGGGAAAGGTGCTGCAAACACTTCGCGAGAAGAAGCTCGAAGACAATACACTGGTGTTTTTCATCAGCGACAACGGCGGGCCGACGATGCCCGGCACGACCGTCAATGCCTCGCGCAACGATCCTTTGCGCGGCTCGAAGCGCACGACGCTGGAAGGCGGCATCCGAGTGCCGTTCTTCGTCAAGTGGCCCGGGCACGTTCCGGCCGGCCGCGTGTACGAACGGCCCGTAATCCAGCTTGATATTTTGCCGACCGCAATGGCGGCCGCCGGTGCGAAGCTTCCCGGCGATGCGCACGCGGACGGTGTCGATTTGCGGCCGTATTTCGACGGCACAAACAAGGACGAGCCGCACCAAACATTGTACTGGCGCTTCGGCGATCAGATGGCGATCCGGCGGGGCGATTGGAAACTGGTGCGCTATGATCCTGTGATGGATGGAATGAAAGGCACGGCAACTCCACCGAAGCTGTACAATCTCGCCGCACGATATCGGCGAACGCAAAGATTTGATCAAGGCCGAGCCAGAGAAAGCCAAAGCGTTGCAAGCCGCTTGGGATCAATGGAACGAATTGAATGTGCCGCCGCTCTGGGGCGGAAGAGGCGCCGGAAAAAAAAAGGCGGGCGGCGTGGCCGGCAAACGATCGCAGGTTTCCCTCGAACGCGAAGCGCTTTCGATCCAAGCCGCCGAGTAATCATGTCGAGCGCGCCGCTGAACGTCGGCGGCCCCCGGCTCTGCCGGGGGTTTTTGTCGACCAACAACGTAAACTTGTGCATAGCGCAGCGATAATTCCCAGCAGAGCCGGGGGCTGCTAGATTAATCAGTGTGCAATCATGTCTGAACCACAGCGCCGTGTTGCGATGTCGCTGCTTGCGCATCCGGATGATGCGGAGATGCAATGCGCGGGAACTCTCATTCGCCTGGCGGATGCCGGCTGGGAGATTCATATCGCGACCGTGGCAAATGGCGATTGCGGCACGGCGACGCTGCGGCCCGCCGAAATTGCGGCGATACGACGCCAGGAAGGCATCGCGGCGGCCGGAAAAATCGGGGCAACGTACCACTGCCTCGACGAGCCGGATGTAAAACTCGTCGTTGACAAATCGACGATCCAGAACGCGACCGATCTGTTTCGGCAAGTCGCGCCACGCTCGTATTCACCCATCCGCGACACGACTACATGCTCGACCATGAAATGGTGCACACACTGGCTCGGGCAGCCGCGTTCAGTTACCCGATCCCGAACGCATCGCCGCTTCCGCTCGTGGACGGCACGGCAATTCCCTGGCTATACTATTGTGATCCGATCGAAGGCCGCGACCCGTACACGGGCCAGCTCGTCGAGCCGACGACTTACGTCGATATAAGCGAACAGCTCGATCGCAAAATCGGCATGCTGGTTTGCCATGCGTCGCAGCGCGAATGGCTGCGGGCGCACCACGGCGTCGACGAGTACGTTGAAGCGATGAAACGCTTCGGCGCCGAACGCGGACGCCAGATCGGCGTCCGATATGCGGAGGCCTTCGTACAACACCGCGGGCATGCATTCCCAAAAAGAGACTTGATTAAAGAGTTGTTTTCAGCAAATGGCGGATGAGAGATGAACGATGAGGGATGAATGATTCCCCGCAATCCTTCATTCTTCATCCTTCATCCTTCATCCTTCATCTATGACCAGACCGATCAGCAAAGTGGCGCCCGATTGGTGGGATTACACCACGCTGGATTCCGCGATATTAGCCGAGGCGGCGAAGCTGACGCCGAGCGATCTTTTGCAACTCGCACGGCCTGGTTTCGAAGTTGCCATCTACGACACGATCGAAGAGTTCTATTGTGCGGAAGCCCTGGAATACATCCAGGCGTGGCAACAGGCAACGCCGGACAACCCTGTCGGCATTTGCGGACCGATCGGGCCGACCGAGCAGTTGCCGCTCGTGGCCCGCATGGTCAACGCACTTGGCGTGAAGCTGCACGATGCGCACTTCTGGGGCATGGACGAATGGATCGAAAACGATCGGCCCGTATCGATAACTCACCCGCTTTCGTTTGCGAAGGCCGACATGGAGCTGTGTTTCAACAGGATCCGACCGGAGCTTCGCATGCCGGATACGAACATCCATTTTCCGGTGGAGCTGGATTCTTACTCGCGCAGTTATGACGACGTTCGTTGCGCGATCATGCAGGGAGGGCAGGGCGAGGTGAAGCATTGGGCCTTCAACGATCCGCCGAAGCGCGCCGGAGAATGGCGCGACGAGCCGCCGCCGCCGGGCAAATATCTGCAGCTCAAAACGCGGATCACCGATCTGCACCCGATGACAGTGATTCAAAATGCGCGGACATCGGGCGGCGGCTACGTGCCGCAGGTGCCGACGCGGGCAGCCACCGTCGGTCCGTTCGAGACGTGGAAGGCCGATTGCGTTTCGATCTGGCATCCGGGCCATCACGACAATCCGTTCGGGATCAGGTTAACTGCGCTGATGATCAGCAAGCGCATTCCGGACTCGAGCGTGCCGATGTCGCTGTTGGCCGATCATCCGCACGTAAAATTCAGTTACTATCGCGGCGGGATCGGCACGGTGGAAGCCGAGATGCATTGAGGTTGTCGATGTCGTTGATGTATTCATTCCGGTTGCGGCAAATCGTTTGCAACGTATGCCACTAAGCCTTCGGTACTCAGTACTAAGTATTCAATACGCATTCTCTTGGGGCTGATTCTCGCGACCTTGCAGGTCCGGGCATGGGCCGCGGAACCGCGAACGAGTTCAGAAAAGAGCGATGAAGGCGGACTGCTTTTGGCCGTAGAGAAAGTCACAGAGAAAGGAGTCATCTGCGCCGAAGGTCGGCGTGATCCGTTTGTTCGACGGAAAAACGCTCGGCGATTGCTACACGTGGCTCAAAGACACCAAGCGCGAAGACCCGCGCAAGGTGTTCACCGTTGCCGACGGCATGATTCACATCAGCGGCGACGGACTCGGCGGTCTCGTTACGAATAAGCGCTATCGCGATTATCACCTCGTGCTCGAATTCAAATTCGGCGAACGAACCTGGCAGCATCGCGAGCAAGCGGCGCGCGATTCCGGATGCTTGATCCACAGCAACGGCCAGGATGGCGGCTACGAAGGTTGCTGGATGCCGTCGATCGAAGTGCAGATTATCGAAGGTGGCGTCGGCGATTTCATTGCGGTGGGTGGGCCCGATGAATCGGGTAAGCGCGTGCCGATTTCGCTTACGTGCACGGTCGGGCCCGACAAGGATCGAGCAAAGGGCAAGCCATTTGGAATCCGGACGGAAAGCGTCAGACGTTCAAGAGCGGCCGCATCGATTGGTACGGCCGCGATCCGGATTGGAAAGACGAGAAGGGATTTCGCGGCAAGAACGACGTGGAGAGTCCACACGGCCAGTGGACGCGCCTCGACGTATTTTGCAACGGTGGCCACGTGGAAACATTCGTCAACGGCACGAAAGTGAACGAGGCGTTCGACGTGACGCCGCAGGAAGGTCGAATTCAGTTGCAGACGGAATTGGCGGAGGTTTTCTATCGTCGCTGGGAATTGTGGCCGCTCGACAAAGGCCCCAAACCAGCGCCGGCGAAGCAGGACTAAACTAATAGTTGCATTCTTAATTGCCACGAAATGCACGAAAATGCTGCAATTCGATTTGGAAGAGCGAATCGAATGGGAAACCCACTGCTTTACTTGGTTGTGTTTTTGTGTTTTTTGTGGCCAAACGATCGTGGTGAACGCTTTTAATCAATAACCCGCGGTGAATAAACATGAATGTTTTACGTTGTGTCGCATTGTCCTTAGCGGCTGCTTTTAGCGCCATTTCGAATACGAATGCAGCCGATCAGTTGCAGGCGGGCGTAGCGTTCGTCGATATCACGGCGCCGATCCCGTTCCGCATGCACGGCTATTTTTACGAACGACTCAGCACGGGGATCAAGGACCCGCTGCTTGCCCGGGCGATCGTTCTTCAGCAAGGCAAGGAAACGGCCGCATTCGTGTTTTGCGACCTGGTTGGGATTCCGTTCGCGGAAACTGCGCCGGCGCGGAAAAAGGCGAGTGAAGCCACGGGTATTCCCGTCGATCATATCGCGGTGACGGCCACGCATACGCACACGGGGCCGCAATTTTTCATGTCGATCAACGACTATTGGCACGACCGCGCCCTAGCCAAGCTGGGCAGCGACCCGTACGACAGCGCCGGATATCGGGCCGAGCTGATCGATAAGATTGCCGAAGCCATCGTCCACGCGAAAGCGGCATTGGCGCCGGTCGACGTTCAATCCGGCAATGCGCGCGAGGATCGAATCGCGTTCAATCGGCGCTATCATATGAAAGGCGGTTCGGTGCGCTTCAATCCGGCGATCAACAATCCCGATATCATCGGGCCGGCCGGGCCGATCGATCCGCAGGTCGGAATTGTTTTGTTTTCCAAGCCGGGTGCGAGCGATCCGTCGTCGATCATCGTTTCGTTTGCAATGCATCCTGATACGACGGGCGGCACGCTGTATTCGGCCGACTATATTCACGGGCTCGACGTACGACTGAAAAACACTTTTGGGCCGAATTTCAAAGTGATGTTCGGCACCGGCACGTGCGGCGACATCAACAATCGAAATGTCCACACTGAGAAGCAGCGGATGGCCGACGAGCTGGGGTCGATGCTGGGCGACACCGTCGTGAACGCGATTAAGAAAGGCGAACTATCGGCCATGAAACAACCGGCCCTGGCCGTGCGTACTACCAAAGTGCCGGGCAAACTGCAGGAGATTTCCGTAGCCGACGTCGCCAAGGCGAAGGCGAATATGGATCGCGTCGGCACGCCCGGTTTTCCATTCATGGAAGCCGTGGAAACTTGCAAGGTTCTGGACGTGGCTCGGCTGAGAAAAATCTGGGGCGATACCGTGCCGCTGGAGGTCCAGGCGTTTCGGCTAGATAACGATACGGCGATCGTGACGCTGCCGTCGGAGATATTTGTGAATCTGGGCCTCTCGATTAAAGCCGCGTCGCCGTTCAAAACGACGCTCGTCGTCGAACTGGCCAACGAATCGGTCGCGTACATTCCGACCAAGCAAGCCTTTTTGGAGGGCAGCTACGAGGTTACGAATTCGCGCGTGGAACGCGGCACGGGCGAAAAGCTGGCCGAAGCGGCTATCGACCTATTGAAGGAGCTGAAATGAAGTGCCGTTGCCTTGTAGGACGGACAACCTGTCCGTCGTTCGGTGAAAGACGGACAGATTGTCCGTCCTACGATCACGCGATTTGGCTGATCCGCCTTGCGGCGGCTTCGGTATGCTTTGCGATGTGCTGTGCGCATACGTGCCGCGCGATCGAGCCGAATCCTCAGCAATCGAGCGTTGCGCTTTCGCCGCGGGAATCGCTCAAGCAAATTGCCGTCGATCCGGGGCTCAAAGTTGAGCTTGTAGCGAGCGAGCCGAATGTGATGAGCCCGGTGGCTGTTCGCTTCGACGAGAAAGGCCGGATGTGGGTCGTGCAAATGTGCGACTATCCGACGGGACCGACGAAGAAATTTCCGCAGCGCTCGCGGGTTTCGATTTTGACGGACAAGGACGGCGACGGATTTTTCGAAACGGCGACCGTGTTTGCCGACGATTTGCCGTTTGCCACGGGCGTACAGCCGTGGAAGGGCGGCGTGTTCGTGACGATGGCCGGTAAAGTTGTGTACATGAAAGACACGAACGGCGACGGCAAGGCCGACATGGTTGAAACCTGGTACACCGGTTTCAGCCAGGGCAATCAGCAACTGCGGGCCAACCATCCGACGCTGGGACTTGACAATCATATTTACATTGCGAATGGATTGTTGGGCGGCAATATTCGCGACGCGCGGTGGCCGCACGTTCGGCCGCTTTCGATCAGCAGCATGGATTTCCGCTTCGATCCGCGCAATCGGGCGTTTGAGGGAGTTTCCGGCGTGGGGCAGTTTGGCTTGACGTTCGATGATTACGGCAACCGCTTCGAGTGTACGAATCGAAACCCGGTGATCAACATCGTGATCGAGGATCGGGACTTGAAGAAGAATCCGCTGGTTGCGGTCGGAGCGGTGGCGCACGATGTGGCCAAAGCGGCGGGCGATTCGCGGCTGTATTCGATCGGACGGGTGTGGGTCACGTCGAACTTGCACCAGGGCACTTTTACGGCGGCGTGCGGCGTCCATGTTTATCGGGGCGATGCGCTGGCCGAGCGAATATTATGGAAATGTGTTCACATGCGACCCGACGGCCCGCGTGGTTCATCGAGAGATCATGAAGCCGGATGGCGTGACGTTCGTTTCGCATCGGCTGCCGGAGGAAAGAGAGTTTTATGCATCGGGCGACGAGTGGAGCTGCCCGGTGAATCTGGATGTCGGTCCGGACGGGGCGATGTACGTGGTCGATATGTATCGGCAAATCATCGAGCACCCGCATTGGATGCCGGAAGAATTGGCGAATCGCCCAAATATGCGCGCCGGAGCCGAGCTCGGACGAATTTACCGCGTGTCGCCCAAGGAGTTCGAGCGAAAGGGTTTGCCGAAGTATGCCGAGATGCCGAGCGCCGCGTTGGTTCAAGAATTGGCAAATGCAAACGCGTGGCGGCGCGAGACGGCGGCCCGTTTGTTGCTCGAGCGGCAAGACGGGTCGATCGCGCCTCAATTGCGGCAGATGGCCTTGCAGCATGAATCGCGAATCGGCCGGATTCGCGCGGTGTGGATGATGGAAGGCCTCGGCGTCGGCGATGAAGAGTTGCTGAGCCAGTTGTGCGACGATGCGGACCCGCGCGTTGTCGAGCAGGCGGTGATCGCGTCGGAGGCGCACGTTGCGACGTCGCAAACATTGCGTGCGCGAATCGGTGAACTGGCCGCCGATAGCCCGGATGCGCACGTGCGGTTTCACGCGTTGTTTACCGCGTTGCCGTTGCCGCAGGCGCCAAAGTTTCGTGCGGATGAATGGGAACTCGATGCGATGCTTGTCGCCGCCGGCAGCCGCGGTGGAACCGTACTCGAGGAGATGTTGCAACATTCGGACGCCCTGCAAAGGAACATCGAAAAGCCTCAACGATTCGTCGGTGAATTGGCGCGGTTGGCGGCCGCGTCGGCGGATCCGGCCGAGCGTTCCAAAGCGATCGCGGCATTGGTAGCGAACGAGAAGTTTGGGCGGGCCGGCCTTGCCGGGCTCTTGGATGAGACGAGACGCAAGGAAATTACGCTCGCTCGATTGCGAGCCAATCTCGACAACAACACACGAGCCGGCCTGGATCGAGCCTTCGCTGCTGGCGCGCAGATGCGACGAATCCCGATCGGTCGGAATCGGTGCGTTGCGAGGCGGTCGACCTGTTGGCGCTGGCGACAGACGCTGCAAAAGCGGTCACGCCGATTGCACGCTCGGACAAGAATCAAACCGTTCGCTTGCGGGCGATCGCGGCGCTTGCGAAGAATCAAGATCTGGAACCGTGGAAGCAGCTCCTGAGTCAATTCTCCGCGGAAACGCCCGCGGTGCAGCGGGCGGTGCTCGATGGTCTCTTCGCAAGCGTGGAGCGAACGTCGTTGTTGTTCGATGAGATTGCAGCCGGGCGGATCAAAGCGGCCGTGATCGACCAGGTGCATGCCAACCTGCTCCTGCAACACAAGGACGCGGCGATCAGGAAGCGGGCAAAAAAGATATTGGCCTCTGCCGTGCCGGCCGATCGTGAGAAGGTGCTCGCCCAATACCAGCCGGTGCTCAAAATGAAAGCCGAGCCGGCTCGCGGGCGGGCAATCTTCGAGAAGCGTTGTTCGATTTGTCATAAGATCGGCGACATTGGCGTGCAGTTTGCGCCGATATTTCGGATTCGCGCGAGAAGAAGCCGGAGCAGCTTCTCACGGATATTATCCAGCCGAACCGGGCGATCGACTCGAATTACTACAGCTACACCGCGGTCACCAGCGACGGCCGCGTGCATACCGGCGTGCTAGCGGCCGAGACTTCGACCTCGGTCACGCTCAAGCAGCAGGAGGGGAAAACCGAAACGCTACGGCGCGATGAGATCGACGAGCTTCACAACAACGGCATTTCGTTCATGCCCGAAGGACTGGAGAAGGATATTCCGCAGCAGGACATGGCCGATTTGATTTCGTTTATTAAGAATTGGCGGTATCTGGATAGTCCTCCCAAGTCATCGACGGTTGGGCAAGCTAAACCGCAATCGAGCAGCGGCGCGAAATAAAAAGAAGGGGTACCCCTCCGGCGAACGGTTCCGGAGCTCCGGGTGCTGACCGCCAATGGTCGCGCGTTGCGAAGGCGTTTTTGGCTTGCTTGGCCGCTGCCGAACTCTAGAGTTGGCGCCCGCCTGCGGCGACCGTGTTAGGGGCTGCAGTCGAACGGTTTGGGCCCATCGGCAACGAGCAAGCCGCGAACCTTCCTCCGCCGCGTGATTGGCGAATCATGCGAGGGTCAGGTTAGCAGATAGTGAACGGATGTTCAATAAGTATAATTGGCCACCGACTTTCATGTCTCGATCTCCGCTGGAGATTAGAGTCAGGTTGCCTGGACGTCTGCTTCAGCATGCAATTTCAACCCCAATGCACTTATGACCTTGAGGATGGTATCAAAGCTAGGGGTTCGTTCTCCGGAGAGGGCCTTATACAGGCTTTCGCGCGACAAGCCGGCATCTCGTGCGACTTGCGACATACCCTTAGCGCGGGCAATATCGCCTAAGGCCTTGGCAATCAAGACGGCGTCGCCATTTGCCTCCTCAAAGCAGGCTTCCAAATAAGCTGCCATCTCCTCCGGAGTGCGGAGGTGTTCGGCAACATCGTAGCGCGATGTTTTGGTTTTAGCCATGATGCATTCCTACAAGTTTTGCGCGAGGCGCAAGGCGGTCTTGATGTCTCTGGCCTGAGTCCGCTTGTCCCCGCCCGCCAACAGGATCACCAGTTCCCGCCCACTCCGCGTAAAATACACCCGATAACCTGGACCGTAATCGATCCGCAATTCCGAAACGCCTTCCCCCACTGGTCGGACATTCCCCGGGTTTCCTGCCGCCAATCGCTCGACTCGCATCAAAATACGAGCCCGCGCCCGGACGTCGCGCAAGCCGTCCAGCCACTTAGCGTAGGTCTCCGTCTTTCGGATATCGACCATAATCAAGTGTAGCCAGCAGGCTACATGCTGTCAAGGTGCATTTTGTGACAATAAATTTGTGGAGGCTGCCGTGCGCGCCGGTGCCATCATCGTTACGTACAATGAACGTGATTACCGGGCAGGCGATTTGCAACAGTTTGGCTGGGGGGCTATGAGCCCGAAAGAGTTTGTAGCCCGCTACCTTTAGGAGACCACATCATGGCAGCTTTATCGCTACGCATGCGTGATGATTTGAAGCGCAAGGCTCAAAGTCTGGCCGAGAGTCAAGGCGTTTCGCTCAACAACTATATCAATTCGGTAATTTCCGCATCGGTCTCTCAAGAAGAAACGATGCGATTCTTCCGCGACCGTCTGCAGGATGTCGATCGGGCCGCGCTCAACAAGCGTGTGCTCAAGTTCATGGAGAAGCCGCGGCCGGGCGCGGATCCGCCGCCCGAGCAACTGCGCCGTCTGGTTGGCAAAAAATAGGGACGTAGTTGGCGGGAGACCAGATCGTTACTTTTCAGATAACCGGTCGGTGGAGGGAGACCTGCGGTCGGGCGTAAGTGCGGGGTCGGGAGACCCGCGCACAACGGGAATTTTGTTCAACGGCAAGGAGAAGAACGGAAAGAATTGACAGCATGATTTGAGTTTCTCAAGTACGAAGAAGAGCCGTCGCGGCATTTCTGTTCTGGGTTACGGCCGGCGCGCGTATCAGCAGGTTTGTATCGTCGAGAAAATGCGAGGAGACCAATGGCAATTAAAGCAATCGATGTAGGCTCCGGCACAGATGACACCTGAGATGCACTAGCAGATGTGCCGAGTCCGAAGTTTGCTCGCCAGCGGTCGTATTCACCGAGGGAATAGTCTGTTCCCAGCCCGTGGCGCCAGGACACGTAATCCGCCGCATCGACGAGGCCGTCGCCGTTGAAATCGCCGTTGAAAGTTTGTGGCATGTTCATTTCCACGGCACGCAGCGCCAGCGTCACCTGCCACACATCGTCGGGGCCATAGAGATCGCTGGCGGCGTGGATGATGTCGGTATAGGCCTGGTTGAATGTTTCGGCTGAATTGAAGTAGTGCGTCAGGGCGCGGAACCAAATCTGTTCGACTTTATCGAAGCCGATCCCGGCGATTGTGAAGCCGTTGAACGTGCCGCCTTCAACCGCCAGGTAAGCGGCTTTGGACGGCACTTCGCAGTTGATGTGAGCGGCGTAACCAGCGTTCAGTTCAGGACCAGTGTAGAAATTTGGGCTGAGGTACCGGTCAGGATAAGGCTGACCCGCGTAGCTAACAAGGTTTTCTGGATGGGCCAAATCCCTCGCTACCGTGTTATTGAGCCCATAGGTAGTCAACCAATCATTGCTTCCTGTGACATAACGCTCGAACGATTCACCGAACACGTCGCCGAACGAGTCACTTAAGTGCCGGCTTCATGGACGGTTGAGTTGTCGTAAATTCCGGCCGTAACGGCTGCCGTAATGTGGTTCATTTCGTGGCCGATTTCGTCCGGCTTCGTGGAGCCGCGGCAAAAACCAGCGGCGTACAAAGGCACACTTCCGTTGCTCGGACCTATGGCGAATGCACCACCATTGCCGCCTGAGCACGAAGCTGGTCCGTTGGAGCTCCCGTCATAATTTGCAAGCACGAAGTACTGGCCGACGGGATAGCTTGCGCTCCCATCGCCGGTGCCGCCCAAGTTGTTCGGGCCGTTCCAATTGAACTTCGTTGTGTAATAATCCTGCACCGTTCCCATCAAGTTGTAGAGATCATCGACGTCGGTAGAGCCGTAGTAGATCGAGCCGCTTACGGGATTCGGCCCACGCGCTGATTGGCCTTCGGAACGGCCGAAGATGTAAACCCCACCGGGGTAGGAGCTGTTGACTCTGCCCGTGTCCAGCCAACAGCCGGAATGGGCCGGATCGCCGCAATCGTAAATCCGTCGATTGATTGCGTGGGCCGAGCTACAGCAAGCGAACCAGAACGCCGCAAGCGCAATCGCGGCTACGAAGCGTCCGCTCTGCGCCTCGCTCCTCGCTCTCGCTGCTGAAGATAGAAGAGGGCTCGCAACATATCCCACCCTCGATGATTGGCCCGCTTCATCATACCCCCCGGACGGTTTTCCGCAAGTGCTTGTTTGCGATTTCGTGGAATCAGGCGAACCACGGATTTCACGGATAGCACGGATGGTTTTTCGAACGTGCCACCATCCCCAATTCCATCCATTGAATCCGTGGGATCCGTGGTGTTTTCTTGTTTTCCAGTTTGTTTTCCGAAATGTGGGCCGTCCGTTACCGGCCCTTCCGTTTGCCGATCGCCTTTTTCAAAACGCGGTCGATTTTATCGACCAACTTGACTGAGGCCGTTTGTTTGCCCGATTCGATTCGCGAGATAGTTTCTTGGCGAGAGCCGACCAGGTCGGCCAATTCATTTTGGGTAATAGCTTCGCTGAGAACCGCGGCAGATAGGGGGACAGGCACATTTTGCTCCGCAGACTCCGCAAAATGAGCCAGTCCCCGGCTGTTCTCCGGCGGCCCGGCGGTCGCGAATGATGTCGCGGGCCAACGAAATTCGGGCGTATTCCAGAGCGGGAAAATTCCCGTGTTTGTCGGCCTTGGGTAGCGGCGGCAAATCTTCGTCTGCCAGCGGCACGGCATCGCCCGCCTTGGAGCAGAGTCGGTCGTACTCGCATTCGGGCAGCAGCCGGCTCATGCTGCGTTCATCCCTCGACTTCAGCGGGGTGGTCGGTGCTATGACGAATCGCGGACCAATCGATGGATGCGACCCAGCAATCTTCTTCTTCGGAGAAGTTCACAATGCCCTCGGCGAGCAGCTTATCCGGAGTGCCGTTCTGGTCCAAATCGTCCGAATAGAATATCAACGCCAAGCCGTCACAAAGCTCGATTTGCTGGCGGGCTAGATCTTCAATCGTGCCGACGCAATTTAAGCGCAGCCGGCCCCGAGAGTCGGCATTGTGGAAGTCGGCGTAGACTTTTGGATTGGCCATGTAATCGCGTGATCCTAACGAACTCGAACAAAACCGTCTTCGGAACGGGGACAGTCCCATTTTGCTCCGCAGACTGCGCACGACCATCGCGGCGATGGTGCCCGGCCAGTCCCCTTTCAACAGTCTGTTAGGGCATTGCGTAGAGCCCCGAGCCGGCGTGTTTGAGGCGGCCTTGTTTGACGAGTTCTTCCCAGACGGCGCGGGGAAATTCTTTAGGGGCGGCGATGCCGACGATGGTGTTTTTTCCGCCGGAGCTGAGTGGGCTTTTGCCGATGCGTGATTCGTAATCGAGGCGGGTTAGCTTCCAGCGCTTTTTGAAGGCGTTGTAGGCGGATTTGAGGACGGCGGGAGAAATGGTCTCTTCCGCGGGCGGCGTTTTCTTCAGGATCGGTTGACATGCGAAAGGACCTTCACGCTGTAATAAAGCACCCTCACCCCAACCCTCTCCCGAAGGGAGAGGGGGTCAATTCGACAGGCGTTTGATGCGGATGTTGCGGAAGGCGACGGGGTCTTGGTGGCCGAGGAGGCCGAAGTGGCCGTCCTTGCGCGAGCGCCGGGGTCGCTTTGCCATCCAATGGCTTCTTGCTGACTTCGCTGATCTTGGTGTTGAGGATTTCGACGCCGTTGAGCTCGACCGAGAGATTGTCGCCGTCCAGCGTGAGTTGCTCGTAGTTCCATTGGCCGACGGGGCGGAGGTAGCCGCGGATCGCGGGGGCCATACCATATAAGCTGCCATGGACCTGGTAGGGATGGAGCCAGCCGGCGTACTTTTTATCGCCGTCGTCGAGGATTTGAGATTCCATGCCGAGATAGGCAACTTCCTTATCGGTAATTGGCGAGCGGAGGCCGAGGCCGTTGTTTCCGCCGGTCGGCAGTTTGAATTCGAGGCGGACGATGAAGTTATCGTAGGTATCGTCGGTGAACAGGTTGGCATGTTTGCCCTGTTTGGCGACGAGCGTGCCATTTTTGATTTCGTAACCGTCGGTCGCGCCGGTCCAGCCGGCTAAGTTTTTGTCGTTGAAGAGTGGTTTGAAGTCGGCTTCGTGGCCGTCGATTTGGGAGAGGATTTTATCGGCTTCCTTGGGCGGAATTTCGCGGACGAAGACATTGCGAAAATAGAGTTTCGTGGTGTGCGTTTGCAGGTAGATGGGCCCGCGGGCAAGGATCGGAGTTTTCGGGTCGAAATAGTTTTCGAGGATGACATTATCGGTTACTAGCTTGCCGTTAAGTTTCACCGTGACGTACGGTCCGACCATGCGGATGTACATGCGATTCCACTCGCCGACGGGATTGTCGGCAACGACTTTTGGCCATTTTTCGTGGACCTTATTGTTCCACAGTGCGCCGGAGCCTTTGGGATGCCGAGTTTTGCGACTTCGGGATTGTGGGGATCCCAAATCTGCACTTGGGGCACGCCGCGAAGATAGATGCCGCTGTCGCCTTTCTTGTTGATTTTCCAATCGACCCACATTTCGATATCGCCGTAGTCCTTCGGCGTGGCTAAGAAAAAGTGGGGGTTGCCGTCGCTGACGAGGACTCCGTCCTGGACACTCCAATGCTGACGGATGCCTGCATCTAATCGCTTTTGGCGGGTAGCCCGATCCTCCGGCGACATCGCTTCGACTTTGCGCCAATCGTCGTCGCCGATGCCGCCGACCCAGTTGTCGAAGTCGTGGCCGTTGAACAGGGCGGTGAAGTTTTTGGGGGGCCGGTTGTTGTCCTGCGCGAACGTGGTGATGGATGAAAGCGTAAGAAGTATGGTTGTAAACGATGCGAAGAAGCTAAACCGCAAGCGGAAGGGAAGCGAATTCATGTGTCCACCTTGGAAGAATTGGTTTGGGAGAGTCCTGATTTTAGTTGTGCGATTGGGTGGCGGGAAGCGGTCGGTCGGTTGCAAATCGGAGTTTCATGTGATTAGATAGGGCGCGGAGGATCGAGCATGTCACGAATCGGTCGGCGGGATTTTTTGCGGGCTTCGGCGGGCGGAGCCGCTTATCTGGCGGCGATGCAATCGGCGGTTGCGAAGAGCGGCGGCAAACCGGACGTCAACGGCAAGTTGCGATACGCGGCGATCGGCACCGGCGGCAAGGGTAAGGAAGACCTGGAGCAAATCAGCTCGAGTCCGCGCGTGGAAGTTGTCGCATTGTGCGACGTGGATGAATCGGACCCGCATTTGGGTTGGGCGGCCGGGAAGTATCCCAAAGCCGAGAGATTCCATGATTACCGGCGGCTGTTGGACAAAGCATCGATGTTCGACGCCGTGAGCGTTTCCACGCCGGATCACATGCACGCGCCGATCGCGCTGGCGGCGATCGCGTTGGGGAAGCACGTTTTTTGCCAGAAGCCGCTCGCGCATACGGTGCAGGAGGCGCGCTTGATGCGCGAGGCCGCCAAGCGGCACGGTGTCGTCACGCAAATGGGGAACCAATGCCAGTCGCACCACGCTTATCGGATGGCGGTGAAGCTGGTACACGATGGCGCGATCGGCAAAGTGCGGGAAGTTCACTCGTGGCAGGCCGGAGACATGAATTGGTTGCATGTGGATAAACGGCCGGCCGATTCCGACCCCGTGCCGCGGACGCTCGATTGGGACGAATGGCTCGGCGTTGCGCCGGTGCGGCCATACAAGAAGGGACTGTATCATCCGTGGGACTGGCGAGCGTGGCAGGATTTCAGCAGCGGACAGCTTGGCGATTTTGGTTGCCACATTCTCGATCCGGTTTTTCTGGCGTTGGAGCTTGGCGCGCCGATGACGGTGGAAGGCGACGCGCCGCCATTGGGCAAGGATGTGTGGGCGAAACATGCGACGGTGGAATATCGCTTTGCGGGCACCAGGCGTACGGCGGTTGAAGAGATTACGGTGACGTGGTACGACGGCAAGGATCACAAGCCGAAGAAGGAAGAAGCTTGGGGTCTGCCGGCAACGATGGAAGTCGAGGTAGAAGAGAAGAAAGGCAAGAAAGAGGAGAAGTCAAAGGGGAAGAAAAAAAGGAGGGTGAAGTACGAGTTGCCAGAGGCGGGCTCGGCATTTGTCGGCGAGAAGGGGACCATGATTTTGCCGCACTGGGACGTGCCGCAACTTTATCCGCTGGAGAAGTTCCGGGATTACGCGATGCCGAAGATGGAAGATATCAATCACTACACATCGTGGGCGCATGCCTGCCTGGGTGATGGAAGGACGACCTCGAATTTCGATTACTCGGGTCCGCTGACGGAAACGGTTTTGCTAGGGGCGATCGGCATCCGTTTTCCAAAGGAGCAGTTGTTGTGGGACAGCGAGGCGCTCGAATTCACGCATCATGCCGATGCGACAGCACGCTTGACCAAGCAATATCGGGCGGGTTGGCCCTTGCCGACGGGTTGAATCTGGAAGCGCTTTCAAAACCGGGGGCCAGCGCCTTGCGGCTGATTGAATTAGCCGAGACGCGCTAGCGTCCGGTTATCCTCACGAGGATTTGGTGCTTTTTCAAAATTAGATTGTGACAAGGGCACTTTTCTTTGATTGGTCTGTCGCAACGTCGCGGATCGGTCAGTTCGCCACGGCGCGAAACGACAATTTCATCAAAATCCGTGGCGCTGTTTTGGAGTGATTGCGCGCGGCATGCCACTCGCAGAATGATGTTCTCCACATTCGAAGTGGTCCGCGGAATGAGGAGAGGAATTCCGCGCACGAGTGAGATTGCTTCGAGGAAATTCGCTTTGCGGATGAAAAATAGCCCCCGGTCGATGCGACCGGGGGCTAAGAAACGGGCCCGGTTCAGTTTAATATTCGTTGGAAGTGGCTGTGTTGTTATCGTGCGGCGGGGTTTACCAGGTACTGGTTCAGATGGCCGTTGGAGCTGGCGGTCGACCGGAGGTAGCTAGGAGAGCGGGCATCGCCGGTTGGGTTCTGTGGCTTGCCGGCACCTTCCTCGTCGCTTTTATCGCCACCTCCTTCTTCATGGGACGGGTCTTCTTCCTCGGCAGCTTTTCCCAAGAGGAATTGGAAGCCGAGCAAGCAGAAGAAGTCGGGGGTGCCGTCTTCGCGGCTACGAAAGCTGCGGCCGGCGGAACCGAGGAAATGAACGTTCTTATTGATCGTGTACTCAAAACCGAAGTTGAAAAACGGATTATCGGGCTCGGCGCCTTGGAAGATGAAGGTGCCGACTTCGCCTTCAATTTCCCAGCCATCTTCAAATTCGCGTCCCATCGCGAGACCGAATTTCCAGTTATTGGCATCGCTGTTGCCGAACACAATGTCGTAACCAATTTCCGGGTTGAGCCATACCTTGTGGTCGCAGAAACTCTTTTGAAATTCGAAGGGTATCAACAATTCTGTCTGGCCGCTGCCAAGGTCGCGGCTTTCGTCTCCAGTTGGACTTGCAACTTGCGGGTAGAAGGACACGGCCCAGCCGATCGGTCCGTCTTCGTCGAGAAAACGATATTTGTAACCGACCAAAAGATCGCTGATGCCCCATTCGGCTTCTGCATTGTCTGGATCGTTGGATAATACGGCGAACTCGACCTTGAGCTGATCGCGATCGCTTGTGAGTCCGTAATTGATGTCGAACAGCGGGTTCTCCATTTCGACGCCATCGCGGTTGTGTTCGAGGCTGGAGGTGATATTGATTTCCCAGCCGCGGTAGCCGGGGGTTTCGGGGTCGTCGGTAATAAGCGGGGGCGAGCCGGCGAAGACTCGGCTGCAGCAAAATACAGATGCTGCGACGAGCAAAACTCGCCTAAGAGTGCCAAAGTCTCCGTACATGGCAAAGTCTCCGCAATTGGCCGGGTTATCGCGCGACGCGACAGATGGGGTGTCGTGACTATCTTCGACCGTCGCTGGCGACGCTATCAACGCTTCAACAGTGCGAAAGCGAAATACTATAAAAGCCGCTGTTAAAACGTACTTTTGGTAGGAGTTCGTCCGCGAAGCGCAACGCCGATTGGAACGCTTAGAGTGGTTTTCCGGGTGAGGCAGAGCGCTTTTAAATAATGCGCTGAGCGTTGCGACGGCACTTATGTTGCAGTGGCCAGAAACCGGGTGCGCGCGGTTTGATCGCGAAAAGGCAAGCGGTGTGGCAGATGTTGATAATAAATCGGCGTTACTTGCCCGGGCCTAGGACGAGGACGCCGAATTGGGCTGGCTTTTTACCTTGGGTTGGGACGGTGGCCGGGATGTAAATTCGGCTCGTCTTCGGCTCGTCGACAATCGTTCTGCCGGATTTGGCCGTCTTGAGCGTTTTGCACGGCGGCGAACTTTCCGGGCGAGGTTTCGGCGACGATCGTGACTGTGCCGTCGTCGCCGTTGGAGCTGATGGCCACGCCGAGCTTGGGATCGAACGCGCAACCGTCGGCGCCTTCGCCAATTTCGACCGTGCCGAGCTGCTTGCCGTTCTTGAGGTCGACGATCACCATTTTCTGGTTTTCGCCGACGGCGAACAAACGGTGGCGGCGGAGGTCGATGGCCAGTCCCGATGGTTCTTTCAGCGGTGCGAGCGGCCAGTGATCGGTTAACTTCATGGCCTTGGAATCGATGACTTCAATCTCACTTTTATCTTCGTTGTTGACGAAGATGCGGCCGGCGCCGTCGGCTCGGCCGTACTCCAAGGCGCCGCCGATGTGGATCGGGAAGGGCGGGGCGTCGAGGTTTTCCGGGTCGATCACGACGGCGTCACCGCCCTCGCAAAGGGCGAATACCTTGCGACTGGCGGGGTCGTAGATGATGGGATCAGGGTTTTTGCCGCCGCCCACGGGCATTTTGATTTTTTGAGTCACCGTGAGCGAGTGGAGATCAAAGACGGCCACGGCGTTTTCGCCACCACTGGAGATGAAGCCAAACTTTTTGCCAGGCACGATGGCAATGCCGTGCGCATCTTCGACATTGCCGATGTCGCCGATGTGTTTCCCGCTTTGCGCATCGATGACCGAAACATGGTCGTCGCAGGCAATATAGAGGCGGTGCGACTCGGAATCGATAATCGGGTAATCCCAATTCTTCGCGCCGCCGATGTGAAAAGTGTTGATCACGCCGAGCTTCGCGGAATGCTGCTGCGCTGGCCGATTGCGGTGCGATGACAAATGCCGAGGCGCCGGCCAGCAGAAGCAAGACCCGTTTCATAAGAACTCCTCGAAAGCGAAATAAGTTGAAGATATCCGGGAGCCGCAAACCTATTTGCCGGCGGTCGTGAACGTGGTTTCGATGACGGAGATGTTGCCCGAAGATGAAATCGTGCCGATTCCGAGCTGGCATTTTCCGCCGGGCGCCAGGATTCCATCGGGCACGACAAACGACGTGGCCGAGGCGGGGAGCTTCATCTCCAGGTGGGCCGATGATTTTGATGGTTCGAGCTCAATCGTATATCCGGCCACGCCTGTGACAGGCGCCCAAGAGATCTTCAGATTCTTGGCGGAGACGTTTCGCCCGTCCTTTTTGGGCGAAACGAATGCCGTTGTCGTGGGGAGGTGGTGGCTAAGCGTGGCTTTATCTTTGAATTGGGCACCGGAAGCAGCGGCTCCCACGAACGTATATTCGCCCTCGGGAAACGCTTTCTTCAGCGCGGCGACATTTGTTGGTTCGGGAGATTCGAACCGGAACTGGCGCATTCCCATGGCGGATCGCCCCGGCGCCGTGAAATCGACAATCGTGCGGCCGTCGGGGGCAAGGATTGTGAGTTTTGCGAGTCCATCATCGCCGGCGATGGCCTCGAACACGGCTTCCACGTCGCCATCCGTGGCATTTTGTTCGAAGCGGGCGCTGGCCGTGTCAAATGACTCGGTTTTTGGCGTGGACGTTTCAAGCGCAAGGGCGGGTCCAATCAGCAGGCCGACCATTAAGGAAGCAATCGCAGTTCGCTGGGTCATCGTAGTTCTCCATCCTTTCCGGAGTTACGAGACCGAAGCGGGCTGTAGCTCCTCGACTTTTACGGAGTGCTGGACAGTTGGCTCTCCCGCAGTGCTTCGCCCAAATTGCAAGTAAAGCGAGGGCACGACGAACAGGTTGAGCAGCGTGGAGGTAACCATGCCGCCCAAGATGACGATGGCCATCGGGTACTCGATCTCGTGCCCGGGAATATTACCGGAGATCACGAGGGGCACAAGGGCCAAGCCGGTGGCGAGGGCGGTCATCAAGATCGGCGAGAGTCGCTCGATGGCGCCGCGGAGGGCGAGGTGCGGCCCGAAGACTTCGCCCTCGAATTTTTCGAGGTGCTGATAGTGGTTGATCAGCATGATCTTGTTACGGGCGGCGATGCCGAAGACGGTTAGGAACCCGACGAGCGAGCCCAGCGTGATGATGTTGCTGGTGAAATAGGCGGCGAGCAAGCCGCCGACGAGGGCCGAGGGCAGCGTGAGGAAGCCCAGGATCGCCAGGCGTGTGTTGTTGAACGAGGCCAGCAGGATAAGGAAGACGCCGATGCAGCTGCCGATGCCGAAGAACATCATGCGGTGCTGGGCGGCCTGACGTTCGGCGTACTCGCCCTGCACCTCGGTGTAATAGCCGAGGGGTAGCTTGATTTTTTCGAGGCGACGATCGACCTCTCTCATAACGGCGCCGAGATCGATCGCTTTGCCAGATTTGTCTTTCTCCGCAACGTTGGCGCTGATGTCGATGCGTCGCGAGCCGTTTTCGCGATAGATGACGCTTTGCGCGGGGCGGATCGTGACGTCGGCGACGTCGGAGAGCTTCACCGTTCCACCGCCGGGCTTGTCGATCAACAAACCGCGAATGTCGTCCAAGCTGTGGCGAGTTTCGGGCGTGCTCCAGACGTTGACGTCGTAGCATTTTTCGTTGAGGAAAATGTCGCCGACCTCTTCGCCGGACATGAGGGTAGCTGCGGTGCGACGGACGTCGCCGGGTTTCAGGCCGACTTTGCGGGCCTTCTCGAGATCGACCGTCACTTGAATCTGCGGCACTTCGGATTGAAGCTGGATGTGCAAATCCTCGATGCCGGGAATGTCTTTGAGAGCAGCTTCCACTTCATCGGCCTTGGCGTGGATCTCCTTCAGATTTGGACCGAAAATACGAACGACAAACGTTTCGCTGGTGCCAGTGAGCACCTCGTCAATTCTTTCATTGAGATAGGTTTCGACATTGCGGAAGATACCTGGGTGGGCGTAAACGACGTCTTTGATTTTGTTCAAAGTTTCGTCGTAGTCGGCGTCGGGCTCGATGCTGAGCCAGTTTTCGCCGAAGTTGACACCACAGACTTCGTCGGCCAAGAGGGCCATGCCGATATGGGTGCCGAAGTTGCGGACGCCGGGAATCGCGCGGACCTCGTTGCTAATCATGGTGGCCATCCGCCGCTCTTCGGCAACGGAGGTGCCGGGTTTTGTAATGCAGTGGGAGAGGAAGTCGCGCTCCTTGAACTCGGGGAACAGCGATTCGCCCAAGTACGGGATAATCGCAAAGCCGAGAATCATGACCAAAGCGGTGGTGGCAAAAACTGGAAGGGGTCGCCGAATGATGGCGGCCAGCACGGGCTCATAAATCTTGTGGAGCCAACGCACGAAGATCGGCTCGCGATGTTCGATCGCGGCGTCGCGCAAGAAGATGTAGCACAAAGCCGGGGTGACGCTGAGCGCGACCGCCATCGAAGCCATAACGGCCAGGCCATAGGACACAGCGAGCGGTTGGAAGAACGCACCGGACAGGCCGCCGATGAAAAAGATCGGGATTAGCACGACGACGTCGATCAACGTGGCGTGAATGATGGCCTGGCGAACTTCGAGCGAGGCTTCGAGAATGATCCGGGCGGTGGATTTGTGAATGCCTTCCTTGCGGTATTGGCGGAGGCGGCGGACGATGTTTTCGACGTCGATGATCGCATCATCGACCACCACCCCAATGGCGATGACGAAACCGGCCAGGATCATCGTGTTCAGCGTGGAACCGGTGTAATAAAGCACGAGGATGCCGGCAATGAGTGAGAGTGGGATGGCAAGGAGGCTAATGAGCGCGGTCCGCCACTCGAACAGGAACGCGACGATGATCAAGGCCACGAGTACGCAGCCGAGCAGCAATGCCGTCTGCAGGTTGTGGAACGCGGTTTCGATGAAATCGGCCGGGCGGAAAATGGTCGGATCGATCTTCATATCCGGCAGGCCGATCTGAATCTCTTTAATCGCTTCTTCGACGCCACGGGTGGCCTCGAGCGTATTGGCCCACGGATATTTCTCGACGATCAAAAGCAGGCCAGGCTTGCCATTGATGACGGCTTCGCCCGTGACCGGCCAGGTTTCCACGACGACATTGGCCACATCGCTTAGTAAGAGCGGGGTGCCATCCTTCTTCTTTTTATCGCGGATGGGGATTTGGGCCAGCTCTTTGGCCGATTTGAGCGACGAGACCGGCCGGATGTGCAATCGCTGATTCGGCGTGTCGATGAATCCGCCGGTACCAATCACATTCCCCTTGTTGAAGTAGAGCAGTCCGACGTCCAAGGCTTCCGACGTAACTTCCATTACTTCTTCGACCGTGACACCATGCTCGGCCATGCGCTTAGGATCGACCTGCACCTGGGGCAGTTTGATTCGCTCGCCCCAAATCGCAACGTTCGCCACGCCGGGCACCTGTATGAGGCGTGCGCGGATCGTCCAGTAGGCGATCATCGACATGTCGATTTGCGACATGGTGTCGGACGAAACGCCGATTTTCATGAAACGGCCAGTGACCGAGATGGGTGGAATCATGACGGGGGGCGCGGCCCAGGTGGGCAGCGACGGAATTACCGTTTGCATGCGCTCCTGCACCAACTGGCGGGCATGCAGCTCGTCGGTGCCCGGTTTGAAGAACATTTCGATCGAGGATTCATCGGGCACGCTCTTGGAGCGCATGATGTCGAGACCATCGACGCCGTTGAGTGCCTGCTCGAGCGGCACGGTGACGAAGGACTCGGCTTCCTCGGCGGAGAGACCGTTGGTGGCGGTCTGGACTTCAACCCGGACAGGGGCGAACTCCGGGAAGACGTCGACCGGCATGTGAGGGAATTTCGTAATGCCGTACACCATCATGGCCCCGGCGAGGAGGATCACGATGTAGCGTAACTTCAGGCTTGTCCCAACGATCAAACGTATCATTGCTAATTGAATCCTGCGTTGACGCTGACTGGAAATTCAGGCGGCCGGCGTGGTTAGCGAGAGGGGGTATCCGAGGCTTATTCTTCTTCGAACTCTTCTTCGGAGCCAAATAGTTCGGCGGCGCCGACGGTGACGACTTTCGTGCCGGCTGCGGGGCCTTGGGCCAGGATGGCTTTGTCGCCATCGATTCGATCGACCTTGATTTTCTGGCGGACGTAAGTCAGCGGCTCGGCGCTGGTGAAGGCCCAAGTTTCGCCGTCGGTGTCGTAGAGCAGCGCGGCATAGGGCATGACCTTTTGTTTGGCGCCATTGACATCGATGTCTTGGATGTTGGCGGTTTGCACGTCGATGCGTTTTGCAGCGTCTTCGGTCAATGTGATCAGGGCCGGCTGGTCCGGATGCTTTTCCTCCTGATGGACGACGGAGGCAGGTTTTTGCTCGCCTTCCTCGGCCTCTTTTTCCATTTTCTTGCAGGAGGCCAGCGGCAGACAGGCTGCCACGAGCAAGGCCATCATCCAACGATAGTCAAATTTCATATAATCCCCTTTTCAATTTGTTGAACCAATTGGTTGTTCGAATTCTGCTCTGGCCATGGCCTCGCGCAATTGCTCGTCGGTCATCGTGAGCGTGATATCGTCGAGATCCGAACCACGCCCCGGTCCGAAGAGCAAGAACAAAGCTGGCACGCCGAAGAGCGTAAACAATGTGGAAGTAATAAGTCCGCCGAGAATGACGATCACCATCGGCCGGATGATTTCCAATCCGGGCACATCACCCAGGAACAGTGCCGGAGCAAGGGCCAGAGCGGTGGCGAAGTTCGTCATCAAGATCGGCCCAAGGCGTTCGACCGCGCCGTGCTGAACAAGGCCGGATCCGAAGCCCGCGCCGTTGGTGTGTTCGATGCCGTCCATTCGGTTACGGGGCTCGAACTGCGAGCGGAACCGGGCGACTTCGGGGTCCACGTTGCTCGTCACGGGAATGGCGGACAAGTGCTGATAGTGTTTGATCAGCGTAATGCTGCTGCACACGGCAAGACCAAAGACGGCCAGCAGGCCGGCCATCGCACCGAGCGAGATGACCGTGCCGCCCGAGAGGATGGCCGCCAACAAGCCGCCGATGAGCGCGGCGGGAAAGCTCAGGAATGAGATCGCGGCCAAGCGCCAGCTTCCAAATGCCGACTGCAACAGGAAGAAGACAGCGACGGCGGCGACACTGGCGATGAGAATAAGGTGGTTCTTCGCTGCCTGTGGCGCCGCGTAATCGCCGAGGACGCGGGCGTAGTATTCTTGCGGATACTTGAGATCCTTGAGTTGGTTGTTGATGTCGCCGGCGACATCGGCCAGCTCGCGACCTTTTACCTCGGCAACGACATCGACGTAGCGTTTCACGCCGTCGTGGCGGATCACGCTGGCCGACGGCACGATGCGAACCTTGGCAACATCGCCTAACCTGACGCGCGTGCCGCCGGGCGCATCGATCATCAAATCGGCAATGCTACTAATACTGTGACGAGTTTCGGGCGTGCTCCACACGACCACATCGAAGACTCGTTGATCTTCATACAGGGCGCCGACTTGAATTCCGGAGAGGAGACAGGCGGCGGCCCGCCGCACGTCGCCCGGTTTGAGGCCGTGTTTTTGCGCGGCGAGCAGATCGACTTCGGTTTCGAGCGCCGCCTCCTGAATCGGCATTTTCACGTTGGCTTCGGCAATTCCCTTGATACCTGTCATGGCCTTTTTCACGTTGGCGGCGGTCGAACCGAGCACATCGTACTTGTCGCCGAAGACACGGACGACGACGCTGTCTTCGGGTTCTTGGATGACGTCGCCGCTCTTCTTTCGCAGGTAGGTTTGAACGGTAAACGACAAACCGGGATATCCATCGACGACGGCCTGGATATTTTTGGCCGTTTTGTTGTAGTTGGCCTTGGGATCGATGCTGACCCACAACTCGGCGGAATTCACATCGACGATCTGGTCGCCCCTCACGGCGCGACCGATGTGTGCGCCGACGTTGCGAACGCCGTCGATTTTTCGCAGCTCGTCGCCCATTCGTCCGGAAATCCGGCTCATTTCGGGTTGAGAGGTGCCAGGAACGGCTTTCAAGTTGATGAGCAGGCTCAGCTCCTTGAAGGCAGGAATTGGCGCGCTGCTGAGGAATGGCAAAATGGCCAAACCGATCACTGTGAGAGCGGCGACGGCGGCCATTGCCAAACGGCCATGCTGAATGCTGCGACCGAGCAGCGGCTCGTAGAAACGCTGGAACCAACGGACGAGCGGCGTCTCGCTGCGGATGGCCGTCTCGTTCCGGACAAACATCAAGCACAACGCCGGGACGACCGTCAGCGTGACGACCATCGAGGCGATGATAGCCAGACCATAGGAGACCGCGAGCGGTTTGAAGAAAGCGCCAGACGTTCCGTCCATGAAAAAGATGGGCGAGACGGCCAACAGTGCGATGAGCGCCGCGTAGACGATCGCGCTGTGCGCCTCGTGCGAAGCGTTGAGCACGACTCTTGCGGTTCCCTTCAGGCTGCGGTCGGTGCGGTTTCGGAGTCGGCGGACGATGTTTTCGGCATCGATGATCGCGTCGTACACGACAACGCCGATCGCGGCCACGAAACCGGTCAACACAATCATGTTGAAGGTTGCACCGGTGAAGTACAGAACAAGACCGGCCGCGACGAGCGACAACGGAATCGCGATCAGACTGATCAGGGCGGTGCGCAAATCATAGAAGAAGACGATCAGCACGACGGCGAGCAAGATGAAACCGATAATCGCCGCCCGACCGACGTTGCCGATCGAAGTTTCAATAAAGTCGGCCGGCCGGAAGACGCTCGTATCGACGGTGATGCCTGGCAGGCCGGGTCCAAGCTCGGCCATGGCATCTTCGACGCCGCGGGTAACTTGCAGAGTGTTGGCGCCCGGGAATTTCTCGACGACCATGAGTAGGCCAGGGCCGTCGCTGGTGAGGGCGTCTCCGATCAGGGGCTGATGATTTTCAACGACGTTGGCTACGTCGCTGAGTTTGATATCCTTTGCATCCTCGATCGGAACCTGGGCCAGCTCGCCGGGCGATACGATCGGCAAGATGTGCCGGATCCCGAGCCGTTGATTCGCGGTATCGATGAAGCCGCCGGTGCCGGGCGTGGATGCTTCGACGAACGACAACGAGGAGACCCACAGCGAGTTGCCGGTGGTTTCCAGAACTTGCAGGAGGGAGACATTCTTATCGGCGAGGCGTTTTGGATCGACCTGCACCTGGAGCTGCCGGTCGCGTTGGCCCCAAATGGAAACGTTGGCGACGCCGGGAACGCCCATCAGCCGGGGCTGAATGGTCCAGCGGGCGAGCACCGACATATTAATGTGAGAGACACTCTTGGAAGAAAGGCTGACGATCATCACGCGATTGGTCGCCGACAGCGGCTGCAGCATGATGGGCGGCTTCGAGACGTGCGGCATGGCGACCGCTTGCGTCATCCGCTCGGATACCATTTGGCGGGCCTTCATCAGATCGGTGCCGGGCCGGAACATCAGCGTTACCGAGGAGAGACTGGGAACGGATTCCGAGCGGATCGATTGCAGCCAGGGGAGGCCGTTGAGCAAGTCCTGCTCCATGGGGACCGTGATCAACTGCTCGACTTCTTCGGCCGAGAGTCCGAGCGATTCGGTTTGAATCTCGACGTACGGCTGGTTGAACTCGGGCAACACATCGACCGGCATTTGCCGGAGTTGCGAAATGCCGAACACCATGATCAGGGCGGCGATGACAACCACGAGGACGCGTAGTTGCATACTGGCGCCGACGATCCAACGCATCATCTGAAACCTCAGCTTTCCAAAAACTTTCGATTAGGGGAGTGTGGCGTAGCCTGGGAAGATTGAGAATCGACTGTTGTCACTCCCAATCAACCACGGACTTTGCGTTTAGTTTCTTTCGAACTGCGCATGAAACGGTGCGCACATATTCGGACGTGTGCGCAGCGACACAATGCGGCAAGGCGGGCAACACCGATTTGTGAAAAGTCTCCCAGCGATTCGGCGGCACCTATTTCCGCAGGATGCGGAGAACTCCATTTTTGTTAGTGCCTTGCGAAATTACTAGCGGCGGGTTGCGACATTTTCCTACGAGAACCATAGTTGAAGCGGAAAAATCGTTGCAAACTATCCATGCTGGTCAAGTGCCCCTCCCAAAAAATGACTACGCGCGTAGAGCGCGATACGGTTCGCAAGCAAGCCGCCCTCACCCCCCAAGAAGTATCACCGTCGTAATTGAAGCAACGTTCAGATCAAGCTGCGGCTGTGTGCTTCCGATTCCGGGTTCAAATCCCTGGCCTGGGTCGAAGGGCTTCCCGACGGGGATTATGGATATCATGACGAGACTTGTTTTGCGTCCGCAGTTATTGACCTCGGGGCTGGAGTGTGTCGCGGGAAGAAATGCAATTGAATTGCCAGAAAAAAGCTGGACGATCGGAACGCCTCCGTCGGGGGGTGCGTGAGTCGGCGAAATTGGGTCGGAAAAGTCGGAGTTTTCGATACCAATTTGCCCGCCGCTCGGACTAACGTAATAGGGCAGGTTGTTTGTTCAGCGCCGATCGGCTGCAGTGGGCGGAGTTTTGCCGTGGATGATCGCAAGAATCTAGCGCGGACCGAGGCTGAACGACGCGACGCATTCGCGCGGCTTTTTGCCCAGCACGACCGCTGGTTGTTTGCGTACTTGGTGTCGCTGCTGGGGAGTTCGGCTCACGCGGAAGAAGTATTCCAAGAAGTGTGCGTGGTGCTTTGGCGGGAATGCGAGACGTTTCAGCTCGGCACCGATTTCGTGAAGTGGGTGAGCGTGATCGCCCACAACCAGGTGCATCGTTTTCGCCGCCAGCGGCGGCGAGCCGGGCCGCAATTGAGCGATGCGACGGTGGACTTATTGGCCCAGGATGCCGTGGAGCGGGCTGGTTTGCTGGAATCGCGGCGCGACGCGTTGCAGGGCTGCTTGGAAAAGCTTTCGAGTAAGGATCGGCAATTGGTGCGGCATTGCTACAGCGATTCGCGCGTCACGTTCAAGAGTGTCGCGCAGGCTTTGGGAAGACCGGTGAACACGGTCTACAAGGCGCTCAACCGAATTCGTAAGTCGTTGTACGAGTGCATCGAGCGAACGTTGGGAGTGGAAGGAACACGATGAGCGGGACGTATCACAAGGATGAGCTGGGTCGATTGATCGGGGCGATGTGCGAGGGCAACATCACAGCGGACGATGCTGGGCAGCTCGATTCGCTACTGGCCAAAGATGAAGCGGCTCGCCAGTTCTATAACAACTACATGTTTCTGCATGCGGGGCTTTATTCGCAGCATGCATCGTTGGAAGCCGTGGAGAGTGGGGCAGTCGATTCCGGATTGCGAATTTCGGATTGCGGATTGGAGCGAGTCGGGGCGTCCTCGCCCCCGGTCGGGGCGCAACGGACCGGGGCGGGGGACCGCCCGGCTCGCTTTTCCGGTCGGTGGGTGGCAATTGCTGCGGTTCTGATCGGCGTGGCGGCTGTGAGTAGTTGGCTCACGTACTCTTTCACCGGCGGCGTCCCGAAAAAAACGTTCGAGATCGCGCGAGGGGCTGCCGAAAAGGGTGCGCCCGACGTCGCTCGAATTACGGCGACTCGCAATTGCTTGTGGGCAGACATTGGCAAGAATCTGGGGTTCGGTTCTCGGCTCGCGTCGGGGCAACGTTTGGATTTGGCCACCGGGCTGATTGAAATCACGTTCAAAGACGGCGCGGTGGTGGTGCTGGAAGGGCCGGCGACGTTTGACGTTCAATCGCCGGGAAAGGCGCAGCTGCGCGACGGGCGGCTGACGGCTGTCGTTCCGGAGCGGGCGCACGGGTTTGAAGTGGCGACGGCGCGGATGAATGTGGTTGATTTGGGGACTGAGTTTGGGCTGATGGCTGAGCCGGAAGGGGCGGCGGAGATTCATGTGTTTAACGGGTTGGTGAAAGCCCAATTGCTGGACGAGCGTGGAAATCAGGTCCGCACGATGGAGCTGAACACATCGCAGGCGGCGCGGATCGAGCCGGCCTCGGCGCTCGTGGCTCGGATTCCAGCGCGCGACGATGAGTTCGTTCGCTCGCTATCGGTGGCCGCGGGGCCGCACGATGGGCTGTTGGCGTACGACGGGTTTAACTACCCGGCCGGGACGTTGGATGAGCAGAACGGCGGTTTCGGCTGGGCGGGGCCGTGGTTCAGTGTCGAGGTCGATAACAAGGCGGCTTCCAGCTCGAACGGCGTAAAGACCGGTAATTTGGCTTTCGAAGGGCTCGTGCCGGTCGGCAATCACGCGGTGCAAACGGCTCAGCAGAACCGCATCCGGCGGTCGCTCGGCACGTCGGTGGGCGGAGTGTTCGACACGGCAGGGCTAGTCGAAAACCAGGATGGTGTGCGACTAATCGGCAGGGCCGGCACGGTGATTTACCTGAGTTTTCTGCAGCGGGTTGATAAGATAAATGATGTGTTTTACGGCTTCGAACTGCACCGGGGCGATGGGAACGGCAACCGGGTGCTGTGCATCGGTAATGGGGCCGAGGGGACGGGGTACGGGGTGACGTCGAATTTTAACGTGTACGTCCAGCAGAATTTTCCCTCGTTGGGGAAAGAGAATACCGAGACGAACTTTTTTGTGATCAGGATGACGTTCGGGGCCGGCCATCGCGACCGGGTGGAAGTGTTCCGGAACCCGGTTTCGCTGGTGGACGAAAGCGCTTGCAAGCCGGATGCGGTTTTGGAGGGCAACTTTGCGTTCGATCGGATCAGCCTGGGAAATTTCCACGGGACGAAAATTCACGAAGTGGATGAGATTCGTGTGGGGACGACGTTTCGCGCGGTGACCGGTCGGCGGGGCAGGGGGCCGGACCGATTGGTGCCGCGCGTGGCGGGCGGAGAGGTCGGAGGTCAGAGGTCGGAGGTCAGAATGGGAGGAGCGGGGAGTAAGAAAATGGTATTACTGGGGTCGCTTTCATGGAATTAAAGAGAAGCAACAAAATCATGTCCGCGCATCGATCGAATCCGGCTCCCAGCTCCGTGCTCCCTGCTCCTCGCGCCTTTACGCTCGTCGAGTTGTTGGTGGTGATTGCGATCATCGGGATTCTGGTGGCGCTGTTGTTGCCGGCGGTTCAGGCGGCGCGGGAAGCGGCGCGGCGGATGAGCTGTTCGAACAATCTGCATAATATCGGCTTGGCGTGCATTAACTACGACGAAAGCAACAAGCATTTGCCGTACAGCATCAGCTATAAGCCGGAGGATCGGCCACGGGTCAATTGCACTTCCGTCTGGCTCGGCCCGACCGGTGGAAAGATGGCGGTAAGCAATGGCGGGCCGGGTTACAACCAAAAGGGCTGGGAGGTGGACATCTTATCGCAGATGGAAGAGACCGCGCTCTCCGACCAAATCGTCCAGGCGCTAAAGGATTACAAAGGTGACTTCAATATTACCGGGCCTGCAGGTGGAACTGGCATGGGTGCGCCGACGATCAGAACCCAAATCGGACGGCAGCTCGTGTGGCTGACTTGTCCTTCCGATTCATCGGCGCATCCGTCGACGGATCAATGGCTGGAGCCGTTGTTGGATAATATTGCGAGTCGGGTAACCGTTGGCACAACGAATTACAAGGGAGTTATCGGAGATAACGTCATAAACTCGAAGGGATGCGAGACGCCTTCGCCGCCGGGTGACACGCAGTTCCCGAATGCCGGCTCGCACCCGGATTGCCACAACACGGCTGATTGCAATGGTCTCTTGTGGCGCGGGTCGTACTTCAATCCGGTGCAGTATCGCAAGATTACGGATGGCACGAGCAAGACTTTTATGGTTGGCGAATCGGTAGTCGAACAAGACTATCATTCCGCCGCGCTGTTTGCCGACGGCGACTGGGCGACATGCGGCGTGCAGCTTAATTATTTCATCCTTCCGGCAGATATCAGCCAGGTTAAATCGGCGCCGCAGTGGATGGCGGCGCGGGATTCAAGAGCATGCATCCGGGCGGTGCGCATTTTGTGATGGCGGATGGATCGGTTCATTTCGTGGCGGAGAGCATCGATGACACGATTTATCGGGGGCTCGGCACGCGCAATGGGGGAGAACCGGGAAGTGTCGAATAGCCCTAGCCCATCGTGGAACCGAATAAGCCAGCCTGCGCGGTTTTCGGTTATTTGTATTGCACTCGGCGGCTTGTTGTTCGTGGGTGGATGTGGAGGTGCGTATTCCTCGACGGCCTATGGAGTTGTGACTCTTGACGGCAATGTGGTCCCGCGGGGTGCAGTCACTTTTCAACCGCTTAGAGGCGGCGCAGCGGCATACGGAATGATTGGCGGCGACGGAAAATACGCGGTGCGAACAGGCCGCGAGTCGGGTCTTACGTCTGGGGAGTATGAAGTCATCGTGACAGCCAATGAGCGCCACCGGAGCAAGCAGACAGGCACGGTCCGCCGCCGCCGGGCAAAGCCATTACGCCGGCCTGGTATCGGATGAAAGAAACGTCGGGACTCAAGTTTACGGTGAATCCTGGCAAGAACGAGATCAACCTTGAGCTGACTAGCAAGCCGCCCGTGGGGTGGAAGCCGGCGGGTGGAAAATCCTAGCAGCTATCGGGTGGCGGCGCAGATTTCGCTGGAACTTGATCGGAACGTGAGAACGGGTGGCATGGGAGAGCTGAGCAACTATCAATGGACGAGTGCCGCGCTGGCGGCAGTCTTGATATCGGTAGTGGGTTTTCGATACGCTCGGGCCGAAGACGTTTCGCAGCCGGCGATCTTGCAGATGTTTGAGGCGAAGTGGGACACGATCGAGGATCGGATGACGGATATTTTTCAGGCCGGTTATGGGCAGATGTGGCTGCCGCCGCCGGAGCGGGCCGATACGGGGAACCAGTCGGTCGGTTACGACGTGTTCAACCGGTTTGACCTGGGCGGTCCGCGCAACGAGACGCTGTACGGCACCGAAACCGGGCTGAAGACGACGATCACCGAAGGCCACAAGGCCGGGATGAACATGTACACCGATTTCATCCCGAATCACAACGGCTATGAGACGCAGACGAATTCGACGTTCGTCGCGCAGGGCGGATATCCGGGATTCATCATGAGTCTGCCGAGCGGGTGTGCGGATTCGACGCATTGCACGTTTGGCGATTTTCACGATCCATCGGTGAGCTACACGACCGATGCGCAGAACGGCAGCCTGTTTGGGCTAATCGACATCGCGCAGGAAGCCAATCATCAGTTCATTCGGCAGCCGACGACGGCGGGTAACTCGGACAACATTCCGGCCGGCACGGTGTACAACAAGCCGGATCCGAACAACGCGCGGTTTTATCCGGACAAGGATTCTGCCGGCCTCACGCTTACGGACCCGAACACGAGCGGGACGTTCACGCGCTACAACTTCAATCCGGCCAGCCCGATGACGGGCGATGCCGTGAAAGAGAACGCCACGGGCCTGTTGATGCGGAATATGGAGTGGATGATTCAAGATATCGGCGTGGATGGTTTTCGGATCGACGCGGCGCGGCATTTTCCCTCGTGGGTGATGAATTATTTTGATGACGCGACGTTTCGGGCGAGCACGCGGACGAACCTGGACGGCACGATCAAGCCGATCTACATGTTTTCGGAGATCGCCGATGGGAGCACGAGCGCGCAGATGCCGTACTTTCGCCGCGATTTGCCGAACAAGCTGGGAATCAGCCCGAGCGATACGGCGGTGAAGGGCAATCGCGATGTGCTGGATTTTCCGCTGTTCTACGCGCTGGTCGGCAACCTGAAGAGCAATGGAACCGTGAACAATTGGAACAACATCAAGAACGCAAGCATGGACGTGGCCGACGACGGGCTGCACAACGGCAGTGCGGGCGTGATGTTCGTCGATAGCCACGACAATCAATCGGGCGGCTTTCCGGCCATGATCAACGAGGCGTACGCGTACACGCTGATGCTCCCGGGCAACGCGATCGTGTACGAAAATGCCAAAGAGTTCGGCAACGGGCGGTCGTTCCCGCACGATGAAGGGGGCACAACGAACCCCACGAGCAACAATGCGCTGGGTGGTTCCTATTGGGGCGACGCGGTGACGACGCTGGTCGATATCCGTAACACGCACGGGCGGGGCGATTTCCACGAACGCTGGGTCGATAGCGGGTTTTCGAACGTGTACGTTTACGAGCGGTCGAAATCGGCGGTCGTGGGACTCAACAGCCGGAACGACGCGGGCGTGGAAACGCGCAACGTGCAGACCGATTTCGCGCCGGGTACGATACTGGTTGAACTGACGGGCAACGCGGCGAACGCGGCAATCGATCCGACAGACGTGATTCCGGATACGGTCAAGGTCGACGGCGCGGGGAAGATCAGCATCAGCATTCCAGGCGCGAACGGCCAGGATCACGGTTACGTGATCTACGGCGTGGCGGGACCGCAGGGAACGATGGCCGTAACGAACCGCGGTACCGCGCAGGTACTGGCCGGTGCGACACCCTCGGTATCGAACACGGCGCGACTGGCGGATATCGATGTGGTGACATCGAACTCGTTCACCGTACAGCTCAACACGACGCCGGTGAGCTTGAAGGACCCCGATCATGCGGGGCTGTTTGTGCGCGACGTGCATGCGGACGGCGACACGGCCATGATCAAGGTCGATGACGGGCTCAACGTCAACAGCAACCCGGGGATCGATAACACGACACTGGGAAGCACCGGGTACGGGTTCGAGAATTTCACGACGACTCGGACGCCGGGATTCATTTGGGGCGGCTCGTCCGACTTGGGAACTGGTTACGGCACGTACGCGCAGGACATCGACACGACGCAGCTTTCCGAAGGGCGGCATTACATCACGGTGCGGGCGTTCCGGCATCGCGGCGCGGGCACAGGGGGAGATGGGGGGCCGAGCGTGTACACCGACTTCCGGCAGACGATTTACGTCGATCGGTTGCTTCCGGTGGCGGCGATCACGAGCTTCGATCCGTTCGCCTCGAATCCGAGCAACGTGAATCAGCGCGATCTCATTGTCCAAAGTGTCGATGGAACGGCAGACAGCATGCACGTGCTTCTCGACTTGCCGGCCACGATGACCAACGCGCAGATCCTGGCCGAAATGAACAACCCGAACTCGCAATACAATCATGCGCAGACCGGCTACTACGACCGGGACCAGTTTGTGGCGGGCTTTAGCTCGACGAAATACTTCTTTCCGACTCAACAGAACTATGCGGGAGTGACGCGGGGCAACCACGTGGTGACGGTGGTGACGTACGAGCCGACGGGGAACTACAACATTCAGCGGTTTGCGGGCCAATACACACCGACGACGCTCGGCACAGGATTTGGCGACATGAACTTCAGCGGCAAATACTCGCTTGCCGATATTCGGACGGCGACCGGTTCGACCGAAGACGTGCTCTTTAGCCAGAACAACAAGTTTAGCGCGGCACTGGATGTGAACGGCGACGGGCTGTGCGATGACCGTGATTTGTTTTCGCTAGGCGGCGTTTTGACAGCGGCGCCGACGAGTTCATTCGGCACGGGCACAACGGCGGATAAGCAATCGGTCCTGAACGCGTATACCGACCTGCTGCTGAAGCGGGGCGACGTGAACGGATCGGGTACGAGCGATGCCGCGGATATGACGGCACTTTACAACAGCTTCGGCACGACCACGTGGACGATGGATTTGAACGTGGACGGCGTCGTGGATGTTGCGGATGCGCAGACGATGGTGTCGCAGCTGTTTCGCACGATGCCGGGCGATTTTAACCTGGACGGCCAGGTCGATAGCGCGGATTACGTGGCATGGCGCACGGGAAAAGGACAGAACGGGGCGACGTATGCGCAAGGCGACGCGAACTTCGACGGAGTCGTAAACGACGACGATTACCAGATTTGGAGGTCGAATTTCGGCTTCGTACGGCAGGCGCTGTCGGCCACGGGGAGTGGGGCATCGCTGTCGGCGGTACCTGAACCAGCGGCGTGGCTGTTGGGTTTGATTGGCTTGGCAGGCGCCATGGGATTAACAAGGACGCGGATCGCAGCACGGATTTGCTGTCGTTGAGTAATTGCAAATTGAAATGAAGTGAAACTTTACGGTTGACCTTTAGAATTTGGAGGTGGATGTGATGAAACGGTTTTTAGCAGTCCTGGTTGTTAGCCTATTCTCGGCATCGGCGATGGCGCAGGGGCCCTGGTATGCAAAGGGCACGTTCCAGCTCAACCAATGGAGCACAGACAACCCGATGACGCAGGACCCTCTGAATCCGATCCATTGGACGACGACGGTTGGCGGAGATGGTTCGCTCTTCGACAACACAACGTTTGACTTCAAGCTGGCCACGGAAAATTGGAGCGATAGCGCTCCGTCCAACAACGCCAGCGTCACGACGAATGCAGCCGGCGCGATCACATTTCAGATGTGGGACCAAACGACTTGGACGGATGGATGGTTTCCCAACAATAATCGGCGTGTCGGCTATGATGATCCGCTCGAATACGGCTGGCAAGTGATGGGCAGTTTCGACGGCTTCAGCACCGGCCTGGACATGGTGAACCAGGGAAACGGTTTGTACACCGTGCAGGCGCCGTTCAACGCTGGTTTTTATGACTTCAAATTCCGGCAGGCGGGCACATGGGATGGTGTCAACTTTGGTCCCGATTTCAGCAATGGCGACCATGGCAACAATTCGTTCGCGGTCGCTAACAACGGCGACGTGTGGCAATTCAGCCTCGATTTGCCGAACGGTCGCTGGCAAGCCGTTCCCGTAACGGTGGATCAGCACGGCGACTACAACGGCGACGGCAATACGGACGCGGCCGATTACGTGTACTGGCGCAAGAACATGGCCGGCAACACGGCCAAGTACGACGAATGGCGAGCGAATTTTGGGCGGACGACCACGTTGTCGTGGGTGGCTCACGGAACGTTTGGCAACGACGTGACGCTGACCAGCCAGGGAAGCGGCGTATACACTGCATCGCTCACCGGCCTGACGCCTGGCACGGGCTACGATGTGCAAGTTTTCCGCAGCGATGCCTCGTCGCACTGGCCGGGCACTCCGGCCAAGATAACGGCCGATGGGGCGGGCAACATCAACTTGAAGTATTACGAACTTCAAGGCGCGAACTGGAACGACGGCTGGTCGCCCGACACGTTTAACCGCGTCGGCTACACCGATCCGCAGCAGTTTGGCTGGGAGGTTATCGGCCAATTCAACAATTGGCCGCCAGCAAACGATCCCGCGTTTCAATTGGCGAGTCAGGGCAACGGCCTGTATGCGGGCACGTTCGCATTTCAAGTGGGAACGTATGACTGG
This sequence comes from Pirellulales bacterium, assembly GCA_963733825.1. Classification (GTDB taxonomy): domain Bacteria; phylum Planctomycetota; class Planctomycetia; order Pirellulales; family Lacipirellulaceae; genus JABDGM01. The sequence continues at coordinate 114,319 of CAVTEK010000017.1, read as the reverse complement.
AAGTTCCGACGCTTGGACTCGGTGAATGACCCGTGGGGAACGTCGATTGGCCCGGACTTTGGCAACGGCTCGGGAAATAATTCGTTCACCGTTGCAAACGATGGTGATCTTTGGACCTTCGAGCTCGATTTGACGAACGGGCGATGGAAGGCGTTTCAAGGCACTTTGCTTGGCGCGGGCGCGGCAATTCCGGAGCCCGGTTCACTTGCGTTTGCGATGTTCGGATTGGCGCTGGCGGGGTTGGTGCGCCGGAAGTAACGGGTTGGGGTTCGCAACGTTTTATTGGTCGAGCTAAAGCGCAAGCGGGTGGCTTGTGGCGGCGGTGCGTGGGCAGTGCGCGCTTGTTGGGCGCCGGGATATTGGGAGTCGGAGAGTGAGTGTTTACCGGAGCAATCGCGTTCTACGCCGGGGCGCTTTAGGCGGCTTGTGCGGCGCCGTGTTGGTTGCGCTGGCGATTGCCCTGGCGAGCGGCTGCGACGAGCAAGGAGCTGCGCGGGAGCCGCGTCCGGTCGCGAAGCAAGGTTCCGAGGGCGCAGCGGCAAGTACGTTGGCGGCGACGCCAGTTGTAGTAGGTGGGCCAAGCCGAGGCCGAGCGGAACAAGATGCCGCTCGGCTCGCGGCATCTACTTCCGAGACGGTTCCCGCTTGGGCGGCGGATGCGATCTTCTACCAGATTTTTCCCGAGCGGTTTTGTAACGGCGATAAGTCGAACGACCCGACGCGGGAATCGCTCGAGTCGCCCGAGTCGGTTCCGAAGACATGGGCGATCACGCCGTGGACGAGCGATTGGTACGCCCGGGCCGATTGGGAAAAAGAGCGCGGCCCGAACTTTTTCGACAACGGCGTTTTCGATCGGCGTTACGGCGGCGACTTGCAGGGTGTGATCGACAAGCTCGATTACCTGTCGAATCTGGGCATCAACACGATTTATCTCAACCCGGTGTTTTACGCGCGGTCGCTGCACAAATACGACGGCAGCTCGTTTCACCACATCGATCCAAATTTCGGTCCGGACCCGGCGGGCGACTTGAAGTTGATGGGGCAGGAAACGAACGAACCGGCGAGCTGGAAATGGACGGCGGCCGACAAGCTGTTTCTCGAGCTGCTGCGGCAGGCGCACGGGCGGAAGATGCGGGTAATCATCGACGGCGTATTCAATCATACGGGCCGGGATTTCTTTGCATTCGCCGATTTGCGGAAGCGGCAGGCTGCATCCCCGTATAAAGATTGGTACATCGTGCAGTCGTGGGACGATCCGGCGACGCCGCAAAACGAGTTCCGTTACAAGGGTTGGTGGGGAACCGATTCATTGCCGGAGTTCGCCAATAACGCGGCGGGTAACGACCTGGTTGCCGGGCCGAAGAAATATATCCTCGACAGCACGAAGCGCTGGATGGACCCGAACGGAGACGGCGACCCGGCCGACGGGATCGACGGCTGGCGGTTGGATGTGGCGAACGAGGTGCCGACCGGTTTTTGGCGCGATTGGCATGCGCTGGCGCGGCGGATCAATCCGCAGTGTTATACGGTGGCGGAAATATGGGACGATGCGCCTCGATTTCTCGCCGATGGGCGTTTCTCGGCCACGATGAATTACGCGGCGTTTGCTTATCCCGTGAAGGGTTTTCTGATCGACCAAACGCTCGCGCCGAGCGGCGCAGCGCGGCTGTTGAACGAGCGTCGCCAGGCATTTCCGCGGGCGACACAATACGCGGTGCAGAACCTGATGGACTCGCACGATACGGACCGGCTGGCGTCGATGATTGTGAACGCTGGACGTCGGCCATACTCGCAGCCGAACCGTTTCGACTACGACATCGGCGTGTCGCCACGATACGTGAGTGAATACGATGTTCGCAAACCGAACGAGGGCGAGCGGCGCGTGCAGCGGCTGGTGGCGCTGCTGCAAATGACGTACGTCGGTGCGCCGATGATTTACTACGGCACCGAGGCTGGGATGTGGGGCGCCGATGATCCGTGCGATCGCCAGCCGATGGTCTGGCCGGAACTATCGTACGATGCGCAGCAGGCGGATCCGCTGGGCCGCAAGCGCTCGCCGGACGCGGTCGCGTTCGATGAGGGCCTATTCAATTATTATCGGGCGGCGATCGCGCTGAGCGCAAGAGCCCGGCCCTGCGGCACGGCGAGATCGAATTTGTGGCAGCCGACGATAAAGCCGAATTCCTTGGTTTTCGGCGCAGCGACGGCAAGGAAACGATGTTGGTGGGCTTGAATCGCGGAGCGGCGCCGTTTCGCTGGACGGTCTCGCTGGCCGATGGGGAGGCGGTGAAACAGGTTTTTACCGCGTCGGGCGAATTCGATAGGATCACGATCGAGCAAAAGGGCGCCCAGGCGACCATCGCGGTGCCGCCGGTGGATGGGGTCGTGTTGCGGGTAGAACCTGGGACAAGGAAGTAACATTGGAATCTGTGTGCCACTGCTTGCGGCGCACCACGCAGCGCCAATGCCACGCCGGGCACCGCTTGCAGTTTCAAGAAGGTCAACCGTTGGGGGCAAGCAGTGCCGGGTTCAATTGGAGACGTGCTCGACGGCGTTGCGAGCAGTGGCACACTAGGCGCTGGCGTGTGCCGGCCATCCTCTTGTTTTTTCTGACCGGTTGCGCATCGCGACACTCGAACGGTCATCACGGTCTGGCACCAATCGCGGCCGGCCGAGTATCAGCTGCTGCGGGACGAGATCAAGCGATTTGAGGATGCTCATCCGCGGATTCGTGTGCGGGCATTGTACAAGGAAACGGAAGAGCTGCGCAGCGGTTTTCAAGCGGCGGCTCTCGCAGGCGGGGGTCCGGAGCTGATTTACGGGCCATCGGACGTGCTCGGCACGCTGCAAACGATGGGCGTGGTACAGGATATGAGTGGCTGGTTTCCCGCTGAGGAGCGGGACGATTTCGTCGAGGGGGCGCTGACGTTCTTGCCGTCGAGAAATGATGCATCCAAAAAAGAATTGGTGCAAGTTGCCGATCGGTTCGGGAATCATCTCGCGCTCGTCTACAACCGAAACTTCATTCACGAGCCGCCGAAGACGGCGGACGAGCTCGTGCGGTTGGCGGTGGAAAATACGTTGGAAAAAGACAGCGAGGGCCATCGGGGCCGCTATGGCCTGGTGTGGAATTTCACGGAGCCGTTTTTTGCGATTCCGTTTTTAACCGGTTACGGCGGGTGGGTTTTTGCGGAGCCCGGTGGTCGCGGCAAAGTCGATTCAGGGGCGGCGCCGATCCCATCGCTCGATACGCCCCAAGCGGTGGCGGCCTGGCGATTCATGCAGTCGCTGCAAGATAAGGGGGTGGCGCCGAAGAACTGCGACTACGAAACGGCCGATGCGCTGTTCAAAACGGGCAAGGCCGCCATGATCATCAACGGCGATTGGAGCTGGGCCGATTATTTGGCGACGCCTGGGATCGACGCGGCCGTTGCCGTAATGCCGACGGTTTCTGAGAGCGGCGAGCCGATGCGGACGATGTTCGCGCCGAAAGGATATTCGCTGAATGTCAACACGCGGCCGGAGGTCGCGGCCCAGGCGATGGCGTTCGTGAAGCACATGGTGAGCGGCGGCGTGCAGCACCGGATCGTGGAAAAGTTGAGGATGCTGCCGGCGCGGCAGTCGATTCAAAAGGACCCGCTTTTCCAGACCGATCCGACGCTCAAGGCGTCGTTGGCCCAGCTCAAGAACGGCCGGTTGATGCCGACGGCGACGGAACTGCGGGCAGTATGGGACGCGATGCGGCCGGCGTATCAATCGTTGTTAAGCGGCAGCATAACGCCGGAGGCCGCCGCCGCGCAAATGCAGCGCGAGGCGGTGGCGAAGATTGCGCAAATTCGCAGCGATGCGGCGCCAGGACAATCGATCGCGCTAATTCAATTGGCAACCGTGCTGCTGCTGGCTGGCTTCGTGTATTGGCAGCGGCGGAACTTCGTTCGGTTTGTGCGCGATTGGCGGCGGAACCGGCTGGCGTATCTATTCGTACTGCCGTCCATCGTGTGCATTTTTGCCGTGATCGTGTTTCCGTTTTTTTACAACATCGCGTTGTCGCTATCGAACATGTCGCTGGCGAATTTTCGCGATTGGCGGGTCGTCGGGCTGCAGAATTATCGAGAAGTGTTCAGCGATCCGAAGATTGGGCCGGTGTTCTTGAAAACCATCGTGTGGACCGTAGTCAACGTTGCGTTTCACGTTGGGCTGGGCGTACTGCTGGCGGTCGCACTGAACGGGCCGGTGCGCGGAAAAACGCTGTATCGCCTGCTCTTGATCATTCCCTGGGCGGTTCCGGCGTACATTACGGCGCTCAGCTGGCGGGGAATGTTCGATTACGAATACGGTGCGGTGAACCTTCTGCTCACGCGGCTGACCGGCCTTCCGCCGGTGAACTGGCTGGGAGATGCGACGCACACGTTTCAGGCCTGCATCGTGACCAACGTGTGGCTTGGTTTTCCGTTCATGATGGTGATCGCCTTGGGCGGCATGCAGGGGATTCCGCAGGAGTTGTACGAGGCGGCGCGGATCGATCGGGCGTCGCGATGGCAGCAGTTTTGGCACATCACGCTGCCGCTGCTGAAGCCGGTGCTGTTGCCGGCCGTGACGCTGGGCGCGATCTGGACATTCAATAATCTCAACGTGGTTTGGCTGGTTTCGAATCGCGGCGAGCCCGAGGATAAGACGCACATTTTGGTTTCGTACGTTTATAAAGCGGTGTTCGAATTGTATCGCTATGGATATGGGGCTGCGCTTTCGATGATGATTTTTTTCGTGCTGTTGGTATTTTCGATGCTGTTTTTGCGACGAACGCGGGCGACGGAGAGCGTGTACGGGTAGAACGAACGTAGGACGGACAATCCTGTCCGTCTATTAAATAAGCAGTGGAACGGACGGACAGGGTTGTCCGTCCTACGAGGATGGCGATGCGAGAATCGAGATTCGTTACCGCTTCCCGGCACGCGCTATTGCTGGCGTTTGTGGCGATTGCGTTGTATCCGGCGCTCAACGTGCTATCGATTTCGCTGCGGCCCGATAATCGGTTGCGCTCGACCGATCTGGCGATCATTCCGGAGAATTGGACGCTGAACAGCTACGTTCAATTGTTTACCGAGCAGCCGTTTTTGCGGTGGCTGGGAAATTCGCTCGTGGTGGCCGCGGGGGTGACGGTGACGGGGGTCGCGCTGGCCGCGGCCGGCGGCTACGCGTTCAGCCGGTATCGCTTCGTTGGCCGGAATGCGACGATGCTGGCGATTCTCACGACGCAGATGTTTCCGGTCACGATGCTGTTGTTGCCGTTGTACATCCTGCTGGCGAAGCTGCACCTGATCAACACGTACCTGGGTTTGATGGTGTTTTACACCTCGACGGCGCTGCCGTTCTGCGTGTGGCAGATGAAGGGATTCTACGACACGATCCCGTCGTCGCTCGAGGAGGCGGCTCGGATCGACGGCTGCTCGCGCGGGACGGCGTTCTGGCGCGTGATTCTGCCGCTTGGCCGTACCGGGGCTGGTGATTACGGCGCTGTTCAGCTTCATGGCGGCGTGGAGCGAATACATCGTCGCGGCGCAAGTGATGCAGGATGAGGAGATGTTCACGTTGCCGCTGGGACTCAAAAGTTTTCAGGCAAGCATGTCGACGCAATGGGGGCTGTACGCGGCGGCCTCGATCCTGGTGAGCCTGCCGGTCGTGATTGTGTTTCTCGTGCTGAGCAAGTATTTGGTTTCTGGGCTGACGCTGGGATCGGTCAAGGAATAAGGAAGAGCGGTTGCCGTTCGCGGCACGGACTTTAGTCCGTGGGGGCGGAGATGGTGTGGTTGGCGGGGCAGTGGTATGTTGCAGCACGGTCTGAAGTTCGTGCTACGATGGGCGTGTCACGGATTTGAGTCCGTGTTTTGAACGTTCAGGAGAAATCTCGTGATCCGTTGGCCGATCTTGGCGCGGCTGCGCCGTTGTCGCAGGGTTAGCCGGCAATGCGTCCGCCGAGCCCCAGGACCCGCACCCGGCAATTGAGTGGGAAAAGAGCGCCGAAGGCGAGACGGCCTTCGTGCCGATGAAATCGGCGCCGTATCCACATCCGAGCCGGGACAAGGGGTACGTTTACAACAAGGTCCTCATTCCGCGCGAGCCGCATTACACGGATAGCACGGTTGGCCTGTTCATTCCGCGCGGGTATCGCCGCACGCCGAAAGTTAACGTGCTCGTCTATCTGCACGGCTGGAGCAACAATGTGCGTAAGGCATTATCCGAGTACAAGCTGCGCGAGCAGATTGCCGCGAGCGGCCAGAACATCATCCTGGTCTTTCCGGAGGGGCCGCGCGACGCGACCGACTCGGGTTGCGGAAAGCTGGAGGATCAAGATGGCCTCAAGCACCTCGTCGTGGAAGCATTGGCAACGCTGCACTCGGCAGGCAAGATCGATCGCGCCAAGATCGGTCATGTGCTCATCGCCGGGCACAGCGGGGCATACAGGGGACTGGCTTGCTGCGCCGATCATGGCGGACTCGGCGCCGAGTTGGCGGGCGTGTGCCTGCTTGATTCGAGTTACGGCAACCTCGAGATGTTCGTGAACTGGGTGGAAAAACATCCGACGGGGCGGTTCTTCAGCATCTTCACCGATCATTTGTCGGCGCAGAACGTGTATTTGTTCACGCACATGCAGAAAATCGACGAGCATTGCGCGCTGCGCATCGATCAGGATGCGACGGATGAGCTACTCGCGCGGTCGCGCACGCTTTTTCTTCACACGGAAACGCTGAAGCACGATGAGACGGTGCGATGGCTCGAACGGTGGCTGCGAACGAGGAAGCTGGACTAGCGAATTGTTCTCGCGGTTACTACATGATTCTGGCAAGGTGCCAGGAACCAAGCATTTGATTCCTGAAAGGTAATGAATTTGGTTCCTGACACCTTTGTTTTCTCCTTTGTTTTCTCCGCACGTTGAGTTACCTCTTTATGGCAGAAAACATCTATGAGGTCCTTGAATGGTTGAGGAAGGACCCTCAGTTATACTTGTCCAACAAGACCACGGACGCATTACGCGACTTTGTTAATGGCTTTTATTTAGGATTATCTCTCAATCGTATGCAAATGAGCGAGGAGACTCCTCCGTTTCGTCATTTCCCTGATTGGTTGGAGCGACGTTTTAAACGAGCTTCGCCGGATTCTAAGTTTGAAAGATATACACGCGCTGTTCGGGACAGTTTCTTGATTGTTTCGGAGGAATACGAGTACCCAGAAGAAGCCTTTCACAACTATTTTTCACTACTGGATGAGTTTCGGCGCCGACAGTCGCAAATTGTCGGAACTGCATATGGTTCTAAGGAGGGAAATTCAAGCGCGGAACAATTTCAAGCGATTCGATATATTCCGGACGAAGGCCTTCACTTTATTCGTATCCGCAAATCCGGGCCTGCTATCGACTTTAGTTATTTCGAAACATTTAACGGACTTATCAACTACGCTGAAGCAACTTATGGCATTAGGCGAGATTCTTGGAAGATTGAAGAATCGACGACGGCGAATAGTCAGGACAGGAAAAGGTGAGGACAGGAAAAGGTGTCAGGAACCAGACAGGAAAAGGCAGACAGGAAAAGGCAGACAGGAAAAGGTGTCAGAGACAGGAAAAGGTGTCAGGAACCAAATAGGGAATTGGTTCCTGACACCTTTGTTTCACTTTGTTTCACTCAAATAGGGAATTGGTTCCTGACCCCTTTGTTTCACCCCTTTGTTTCACCCGATGGTATAACTCAGCCGTGGCCACCGACACACCGACCAAGGTGAGAAGATTCCGCAAGCTGCGAATCGCGTGGTCGGTGTTCTGGGGCTTGGCGGCTGTGCTGCTCGTGGTGCTATGGGTGCGAAGTTACTGGCAGACCGGGTGCTTCGAGCGTCAAAGCCCTCCGTCGTTTTTCATTCACTCGCAAAGGGGTCAGCTAACGTTCATGTCCGGTCTGCCGGAACGTGTTAGATTGGGTATGCTGAACGGCAACATGTACTTTAACCCGGCTACTATATCGCCGCCGCCTGTCTGGGGATTTGGAGCAGCAAAGTCGGCCGGAATTATTTCGTTGCTATTCCTACCCTATTGGCCCGTTGTTCTGCTCGCCGCCGTCCTCGCCGCCGCTCCGTGGTTACACCGATTGCGTTTCTCCCTCCGCACTCTGTTAATCGCCACGACGTTGGTTGCGGTCGTGCTGGGCTTGGTGGTTTGGGCGGCAAGGAAATAGCCAGCAACACACTCTTAGGACATTACCCTTCGGCGCTCATGCGGGTAGCTAAGTGCCCAGGGCTTTCTCCGCCGATTGGGCGAAGACTTGGGCGATGACTTCTTCCAGCGGCGGGTCTTCGACGCTGACGTCTTCGAGTGTGTGGTTGGCCAGCACGGTGGAAAGGACGCTCGAGATTTGCCCGCGATCGACGCGGAGTTTTACCCGCGGCTCGACGAGTTCGACCACTTCGCCGTAGCGGCCGATATCGGTCGGCAACTGGCCGTCGTTGAAGAGCAGCGTGAGCACTTTGTGGCTGCTGAATTTGTCGATAATTCCCGAGAGCGAGCCGTCGTAGACGATCTGGCCGTGGTTGATGACGACGACGCGGCGGCAGAGTGCGGCCACGTCTTTCATGTAGTGGCTGGTGAGCAGGATCGTGATCCGGCGGGCCTCCTGGTAATGCTTGAGGAATTTCTGGATGTTGTGCTGAGCGATCACATCAAGGCCGATCGTTGGCTCGTCGAGGAATAGCACCTCCGGCGAGTGGAGCAACGCGGCGATGAGCTCCATCTTCATTCGCTCGCCCAGTGAAAGCTCGCGGACCGGCTGGTTCAGCAGTTTGCGGACGTCCAAGAGATCCACGAGTTCATCGTGCGAGTGCGCGAATTTTTGGGGTTCGATGCGATAGATTTGCTGGTGAAGGCGGAACGACTCGGCGGCGGGCAGGTCCCACCAGAGCTGGTTTTTCTGGCCCATGACGAGGGCGAAGCGGCGGCGATAGGCGTTGTCTCGCTGCCAGGGGACAAAGCCGAGGACGCGGGCGTTGCCAGAAGTGGGGTTTATGACGCCGGAGAGGAGTTTGAGCGTGGTGGTTTTGCCGGCGCCGTTGGGGCCGAGGAAGGCGACGAATTCGCTCTGGTCGACGTCGAGATCGATGCCGCGGACGGCTCGGACCTCGCGATATTCGCGATGGAAGAGACCGCGGAGGGCTGCTCCGAGGCCTTCCTTCTTTTGGTAAACGCGGTACGACTTCACGAGGCCGCGGATTTCGATGACGGACATAGAGTGGTCGATTATACGCGGACGGTTATCGACGTGACAGAGGCGGTCGCAGTTCAACCTGTCTGCTATCCGAATGCTTGCCGAGGGGTGCGGCTAGATTCCTCGGATGACCTCGGAATGACAAAAAGGAGGGACCTCGGAATGACATAAAAAGGACCTTCGGACGACATAAGGAAGACCTCGGGAAGACAAGCAGGGTGGCATGGGCAGCGGGTATTTGTCGTGCGATACTAGTCGCGGTGATTTCGCGGTTATTGATCGGGATGCTATGTCGCTGTTGTCACGACTCGATGCGAAGTTCGGCCGCTATGCAGTGGCGAACATTACGATATTCTTCATCATCGGCCAGGTGCTGATCTATTTCGGCCGGCAACTTAATCCGGCTCAGAATGGCGTCGACATTCTGGAACGCATCCAGATGTATCCGGGCAAGGTGCTGGCCGGCGAGTGGTGGCGGCTGATCACGTTTATGTTCGATCCGCCGGCGACAAACCCGATTTTTGCATTTTTCTTCTGGTACATGTTCTACCTGATGGGCACCACGCTCGAGGTGAGCTGGGGCGAGTTTCGATACAACGTGTTTTTGCTCATCGGTTACGTTGCGTCGTTGGCCTGCGCGTTTGGGATTTACTTCGCTCTGGGAGGCGTGGGGGTTAATTTGCCAGCCTCGAGCGGCTTTCTTTTTGGTACGGTGTTCCTGGCATTCGCGCGCTTATATCCCGATTTTACGCTCTACATATTTTTCATCCTGCCGGTCAAGATTCGCTGGCTCGCGCTGTTGCAATGGATCGGTTACACATACTACTTCTTGTTCGGTCCATGGATGATTCGAGCAATGATTTTGGCGTCGGTGGTGAATTATTTTCTGTTCTTCGGCCGCGATATCTGGCTCGGCATGAAGCAGGGCCACCGCCGGATGCGGCATCAGGCGCGGGCGATCAAGTCGCCGCAGCGGCTGGTGCACCAATGCCGGATCTGCGGTTTGACGAGCGAGGACGCACCACAAACGCAGTTTCGCTACTGTTCGAAATGCGGGGGCGATAGCTGCTATTGCGCAGAGCATCTGCGCACTCACGAGCATGTGGTTCCGCAAATGACCGGAGCAAGCGACGTGGATCGCCGCTAGGCGGCGGTGCGGATTGCGGCGACGTCCATCTGTGGCAGCAGCAGTGAATCCAGCAACGCGACGGTGCGGCCAGTTGCGCCGAGCTGGCTGCGGACGAGTTGCTGGGCGTGCGAGCCAAGTGCCGTGGCAAAAGCCGGGTCATCGAGGCAACGGCGGACGAAGGATTCCAGCTCGCCGGCGTTTTGAACGACGACGGCGGCATTGGCGGCGAGGAGAGTGGCCACGATGTCGCGGAAGTTCCGCGTGTTCGGGCCGAAAGAAATGGCAGCGCCGTAGGCGGCCGGTTCGATCATGTTTTGCCCCCCGCGGTTTCCGAAGCTGCCGCCGACGAAAGCGATGTGCGCGGCACCCCACCAGGCCGACAGTTCACCGATAGTGTCGACGAGCAGGATCGAAGCGACAGGGTGTCTGGGGTCGAGGCTTTGCGAGCCCCCAGTATGTTGCGAACTGGGGGGTCGCTGTCGCTCCACCCCAGCCACCCGCGATTCCAATTGCGAGCGGCGTCGCCAGGGAAGGGCGGAGGCATCGAGCAGTTTGGCGACGGCGTCGAAGCGTTCGGGGTGACGGGGGACGATGATCAGGCGCAATCGCGGGTGCTGCGGCGCGAGGCGGCGGAAGATATCGATGGCATATTGTTCTTCCGGTTCTTGCGTGCTGCCGGCGAGGAAAACGATGTCGTCGTCGGTAATCCCGGCGAGTTGACGCAGTGTTTGCGTGCGTGGGTTGCTGCGGTCCGTTGGTGCGCCGTCGTACTTGAGCGAGCCAGTCACCAGGACGCGGTTCGGCGGTGCGCCGAGCGCGAGGAAGCGAAAGGCCGATTCCTCGTTTTGAGCGGCGATGAGGTCGATGTGCCGCAGCACCTTGGCGACGAACCATCGGATGCGGCGGTAGCCGGGGAAGCTGTGGTCGCTGAGGCGGCCGTTGATGATGGCGACGCGCGCGCCGTGCTGTTTTGCGGCCGCGATCAGGTTGGGCCAGAGTTCCAATTCGGCAAGCACAAGGATGGTCGGCCGGATGCGGCGCATCGCGGCGTGGACGGCCCAACTGAAATCGAGTGGGCAGTAGAAGACGCTGAGATCGGCGTACTTCTTGCGGGCCAGTTCGTAGCCGGTGCGGCTGGTCGTCGAAACGACGAATTGCCAATCGGGATGGGCGCTCGCAGTTCGCGCAACAATATGGTGACAAGGTTTACTTCGCCGACGCTAACGGCGTGAATCCAGATGCAAGTGGCACCTCCATTGCGTTTCGGCACCAAGCCCAGCAGCTTTTCGCGGTATCCTTCACGATATTTGCCGGTACGAAGCGACTGCCACACGACCAACGGCGACGCGAATGCGATGATCGCCAGATAGACGACGTTCAGCAGCCAGGAGGTGAGGCGCGTCATGTGGGAATCCTTTCCCAGGCGGCGGTATGATTTCGAGCCAGCTATCGTGCTTGTCTACTAGAGGTCGGAATCATTGCCCGTTCTACGTCCCACGGCACGCCGACACTGGACGACACACCGCCACGGGACATTATTTCGTCGGCTTTCATGCCGCGTTCAACGCCATAATCGTCCGTCGCTGCAAGTGCTATTGGAAGCGAGAAGTCGAGCGCAATCGCTGCAGGCTGGTTCTTAAGGTCTGCTAGGTCGCCCTCTAAGCGGCTCACGTGCTGTTTCAGCAATTGATTTTGATAAGTGATGGTGGCGCCATAGCAAACTAGAGCAAGTGCGACGAACGACGCTGAGAGAATGAGCTTTTTGTGGGGCATGCACTTCTCCTTTTGCGGTAAACAGCCGCGTGCTTCGTCGGTCCAAACTATTTCTGATTTCGCCATGATGCGATTTCGCTGTGGACTTCATCGTTACTCGTGACGCGGCCAGCGTCCAAGTCTTTGAGTCCCCGAGTAATCATTCGCGCGAATGCCAATTCTTTGATCAGTTTGTCGTAAGAACTATCTTCGGGCTGCTCCGGCAAAATCGCGATTAAATGTTGCTTGGCGTTTTCGGTAGGAACCGACATAGTTTCGACTTCGGGGCTGATACCGCGACCGGCGGTCGCGGCTTTGTGTTAGGCGGCGCCGCTTTTGCGCATGCAGCATTGTTTAAATTTTTTGCCGCTGCCGCAGGGGCAGGGGTCGTTGCGGCCGACTTTGGGGCCCGTGTTGCGGATGGGTTCGAGTTTTCTATCGGCTTCGGTGCCGGCGATGGCGGCCTGTTGTTGGCGTTCGATTTCGCTGGCCGGTCTGGCTTCCTCTTTGATGGCTTGGGAATCGACCCAGGTGCTGCCGACGAAGCCTTCGTCGAGCTGTTCCATTTTGAAGATCAGGTCGGTGACGTAGTTGCCGACGCTGGTCCACATGCTATCGAACAGTAGCATGCCTTCGCGCTTGTATTCGACTTTGGGATCGATCTGGGCGTAGCCGCGCAGACCGACGCTCGAGCGGAGATGGTCCATCGCCAGGAGGTGCTCTTTCCAGGCGCTGTCGAGGATTTGCAGCAAGAGTGCCCGCTCCATCCGCCGCATTTCGGGGCGGAAATGGTCTTCGACCACTTGCGAGACTTTTCGCCGAGCCGCTTCGCGATCGAGCTTGGCGAGCTGGTCGCTGGTAATTTCGGCGTTGCACGCTTGTTTTAGCCAGGTGGTGAGGTCATCCAGCTTGCCATTCTGGCCGGTGACGGCTCCGATCGTAGCCGCGGAATTGGGCGGCTCGTTCGCGAACAGCTGCTCGACGCGCTGCTGCGCTTCGGCCGCAATCTGTTTGGCTTTTTCGTTGTTCTTCTGGCTGTGCTCAACGAGCACCGAGTGGATTTCCTCGCGCTGCTTGTTTTTGAGATCGTCGACGCTGATCTCGGCATCGAATCGCCGCTTGGCCCATTCGATCAGATCCTCGCGCAACAGGCCTTGCCGCTGGCCGCTGGCGCCGCGGGCTGAGAAGCGATACAGGCCGGCGAGGACCGGGTATTCGGATTCGCGCTGATCGTACGAAGCGATGGCCCGCTGATTGGCCCGCTCGGTGAATTGGGCCGGTTCGAGTTCGCGGGCCTCTTCGGGCGCGAAGTTGACGCCGAACTTGTCGTGCAACCACGCGCACGCGGTTCGAACGCCGTAATCGGGCTCCAGATAACGTGCGCACGACGACAGATCGATTCGTTCGATCGCCTCGTGGGCGATCTTGATCAGCTCTTCGGCGAGATTCTCGCGGCCGATTTTTTTCAGATCGCGATCGCGCAAATTGAGGCCCCAGCGCGTGTTCACCGTGGTGGCCAGGGCGCCCCAGTTCCACTCGCTTTGCTCTTCTTCATCGGGCAGGTTCTCTTCGATGGCGTCGAGGACCTGCGACTCGGCCATACGGCTGGCTTCGTCGTGGGCGATTCGTTCGGCCTCTTTAAAATCGGCGTTGCGATAGTCCTTGGCATTTAGCTGGACGTGGAGCAAATTGCCGGCCGTAGCGGCGAACGACTCGCTACCGTACGTGGGAGTGAGGAATTGGGCCAGGTGTTGATCGACTTCGCGGCCGATCATTTCGGTGATCAGGTCGCGGCAGTTGACGCCATCCAAGATGCGTTGGCGGTAGCTGTAGACTCGTTTGCGCTGCTCGTCCATCACCTCGTCGTATTCGAGGAGGTTTTTGCGGACTTCAAAATTGCGTTCTTCGACTTTCTTTTGAGCGCCTTCGATGCGCCGGGAGACGATGCGGCTTTCGATCGCTTCGCCTTCCTTCATGCCGAGTCGCGTAAGGAGGTTTTTGACCCACTCGCCGGCGAAGATTCGCATCAGGTCGTCTTCGAGCGAAAGATAGAAGCGGCTGCTGCCCGGATCGCCTTGGCGGCCGCAGCGGCCACGGAGCTGCAAGTCGATGCGGCGGGCTTCATGGCGCTCGGTGCCGATGATGTGCAGGCCGCCGAGGTCTTTTACTTCCTGACCTTCGGCCTTCATGTTCTCGCGCTGTTGGATATCGGTCACGAGCTGGTGCCATTCATCCTGCGGCACATCGAGTCGGGTTGGATATTTGTCTTGCAGCTGAGCCCAGGCCATCGTCTCGGGGTTGCCGCCGAGGATAATATCGGTACCACGTCCGGCCATGTTCGTGGCAATGGTGACGGCCGCCTTGCGGCCAGCTTGGGCGACGATCTCGGCCTCGCGCTTGTGGTGCTTGGCGTTGAGAACCTGGTGTTTGATGCCGCGCTTATCGAGGAGGTTGGAGAGCCGCTCGCTTTTTTCGATCGACACGGTGCCCACGAGGACGGGTCGGCCGCGACGCTGCTTGTCCTTGATTTTGTTCGCAGGAATCGTCTGCGGCTTCTTCGACTCTTGCGGCACGATGGTGATCGCATCGTCCGATTCGTCCTCGAACGTGCCGGCCAGAAGCTCGCCGCTATCGAGCAGGATTTGATCGCATCGATTGAGCCGCTCGATCTCGTCGGCGATCGCGGTGAATTTTTCTTTTTCGCTGCGGTAAATCACATCGGGATAGATGGTTCGACGCAGCTCCCGGTTCGTGGGAACGCCGATCACATCGAGCTCGTAGATTTTCCAGAACTCGGCAGCTTCGGTGAGGGCGGTGCCCGTCATGCCGCAGATTTGATTGTAGAGCTTGAAGAAGTTTTGCAGTGTGATCGTGGCGAGCGTTTGGGATTCCTGCTTGACGGTGACGCCTTCCTTGGCTTCGACGGCCTGGTGCAAGCCGTCGCTCCAGTGGCGGCCCGGCATGAGTCGGCCGGTAAATTCATCGACGATCACGACTTCGCCGTCCTGGACGACGTAGTTGACGTCGCGCTTGTAGAGGTGGTGAGCCTTGAGGGCATTGTCGATGAGGTGGGGCCACTGCATGTTGCCGGCCGTGTAGAAGCTTTCGACGCCGGCAATCCGCTCGGCCTCGCGAACGCCTTCGTCGGTGAGGTTGGCGGTGTGCTCTTTTTCCTTGACTTCGAAGTGGGCGTCTTTTTTGAGCTGGCGGGCGACTTTGTCGGCGCGCGTGTACTTGGTGACATCGTCCTCGGCGGGGCCGGAGATGATCAGCGGCGTGCGGGCCTCGTCGATGAGGATGTTATCGACTTCGTCGATAATGGCGAAGTGGAGCGGACCCTGCGACTGCTGCTGGTGCTTGGGATAGTGCTCATCGTCGCCGCGGGCGGCGATCCGCATGTTGTCGCGCAGGTAGTCGAAACCGAATTCGTTGTTGGTGCCGTAGGTGATGTCGCAGGCATAGGCTTTTTGGCGTTCGTCGGATTCCATGCCGGATTGAATGGCGCCGACGGTGAGGCCCAGGCCCGTGTAGAGCGGCCCCATCCATTCCATATCGCGGCGGGCCAGGTAGTCGTTCACGGTGACAACGTGGACCGATCCGCGCGGATGTCCTTCCGAGTCGGTTGTGACCGACTGCAAGGCATTGAGGTAAGCGGGCAGGGTGGCCACCAGCGTCTTGCCTTCGCCCGTGACCATTTCGGCGATGTTGCCTTCGTGCAGGATCATGCCGCCGAGCATCTGCACGTCGTAATGCCGCAGCCCAATGAAGCGGCGGCCGCCTTCGCGGCAAACCGCAAACGCTTCGACGAGGATGTCGTCGATGGTTTCGCCAGCCGCGAGCCGCCGACGAAAGTCGGCGGTTTGATTCCGCAGCTCCTCGTCGGTCATCGCCTGGTACTTGGGCTCGAGCGCGCCGATGGCGTCGACCTTGGGCTGCAGTCGCTTGAGGAACCGCGCGTTGGCAGAACCGAACAGGCCGGTGATGCCCCGTTCGAATCGGCCGAGCAGGGCATTGCCGATGCCGCTGACGATTTCCCAGATACGTTCGAGAATTTCCATGACCAATTGTACGAAAGGGAGGAGCCGAAAGGATCGCGCTGGTTAGGATTGGGCAAAGCTGGTTCCGGCGAGCGCGGCGGGAACTGCGGGAGGACGTAAGGTGGCTCCGCCAAAAAGTTTATAGCGATTGGGGGGTGGGGTCAAGCGGAGTTGGCGGCGGCGTGTGGAACGGGCGGCTTGCTGTTACACTCGAAGGCGAGGCGAGCCGGGCCGTCCCCGGCCCCGGTTTGGGACGTGAACTCGGGGCCGGGGACGGCCCGGCTCGCACGAATCGAAGATTCCCCGTATGTCCCACGACGTTTTAACGACGGATATTCGCGGGCAGATGATTCTGCTTGGCACCGGCACCAGCGTGGGCGTGCCGATGATCGGGTGCGGCTGTGCGGTGTGCCGCAGTGATGATCCACGCAACCGGCGGACCCGGTGCAGCGCGATCCTGGGGTTGCCCGGCGGCAATTTGCTTATCGACACTTCGCCCGATGTGCGCGAGCAGCTTCTGCGCGAGACGATCGGCATCATCCACTCGGTGCTCTATACGCACGAGCATGCGGACCACGTGTTCGGGCTGGATGACCTGCGGATGATGCAATTCTACCTGGGCGGACCGGTGCCGCTTTACTGCGAGCCGCGGGTCGAGCAGCGGATACGCAAGTCGTTCGACTACGCGTTTGCAGCAGACGCGCAATCGCATCCGGGGGCGGTGCCGCAACTTGAGTTTCGCCGGGTTGGGTTGGAGCCGTTTGAGATTCTCGGCGCCAAAGTCGTGCCGCTGCGATTGAAGCACGGTAAACGATTTGAAGTGCTCGGCTTTCGGTTCGGCAACGTGGCCTATTGCACGGATGCGAACGCCATTCCACCGGAAAGCATGGAACTGCTTGGCGGGCTCGATGTGCTCATGCTCGATGCGCTGCGTCAGCGCGGCCACGCCACCCATTTCAGCTTGGAAGAGGCAGTGGAAGTTGCCGGCAAACTCAGCGCCGCGGCAAACGTACTTCACACACATGTCGCACGAGCTGGAACACGAGGCCACCAACGCGGCGTTACCGGCCGGGATGGCGCTGGCGTACGACGGGCTGCGAATTGAGTTGAAGTGAACGCGGCGTCATCCTGAGTGCAACGAAGGATCTACGTTGCCAGTATGGAGATTCTTCGCTGCGCTCAGTTTGACAACAAATGAAGCCCGCAGCACCAGCAAGGGGAATGGACAAAATCCCTTGCTTGCGCTGCGGGCTTCGAACAGGACGTCGTGTTGTTTTACTGCGAGATCACCGGGCTTTGGGTGACGCCGGTCGACGGGCGGCCGATGGCGACGCGGTTGGAGCCCAACAGGTCGAGATAATCGACGGCGATATCGAGCGCTTCCTTGCCGTAGCCGTTCATATCGTAGACCGGCCGCGAGGGGTCGGTCATCTGATCGAAGATCTTTTCTTGCTCTTTGTCGTTATCAAGTTCGGCGCGTTCCTTGAGGAACTTCTCCTTGTTGAGCGTCACCGTTTTCTTGTCCTTTTGTTCCTTGTAATGGCCGATTTCGCGGTTGACCTTGGCGAAATATTCGGAATGGGACACGCGATCTTGCGAGCGCTTGCGGAGGCCTCGACGAGCTGCGAATCGACCATGTGGAAATTATCGTGCGGCAGGGGATCGACCTGGCTGAACTTCAGTGCGTAGTCGAGGTCGGCCTCGCCAACATCAAGTTGTGTGGTGATCGATGGCAGCTCGACATCAGAGACGACGCCGCGGTTCTGAGTGCTGTCGCCGCCGGGGCGATAGAACTGCTGAATCGTGAGCTTCAGGGCGCCGATGTTCGGACCCTGCTGCAGGCGGAATAGCTGCGCTGCCCAGGTCGAACAATTGCTGCACGGTGCCCTTGCCGTGCGTGCTGCGGTCGCCGATGACGATGCCGCGACCGTAGTCCTGGATCGCGCCGGCGAAGATCTCGCTGGCACTGGCGCTGAATTTGTTGATCATCACGACCATCGGCCCTTGCCAGACCATGCCCGGATCAGGGTCTTTGTACGGCTGGGTTCGGCCATCGGAGCCTTTGACTTGCACGACTGGGCCGGTGTCGATGAACAGGCCGCTCATGTTGACGGCCTCGGTGAGCGAGCCGCCGCCGTTCCAACGCAGGTCGACGACGACCAGGTCGACGTCCTTGGTTTTGAATTCCTCGAGCAGCCGGCGGACGTCGCGGGTGGTGCTCTTGTAATCGGGCAGTCCGAGGCGGGCGCCGTCCATGTCCATGTAGAAGCTGGGCAACTGGATGACGCCGATGTGGTAGGGCGTGCCATCGGCCTTTTTGCCGCGGTCGATGATCTGGCTGCGGGCCTCGCTATCCTTCAGCTCGATGCGATCGCGGGTGATGGCGATCGTTTTGCGGCCCTTGTTGTCGGCCGGGTCAATTTCCAACCGGACGACTGCGTGCCGCGCTTGCCGCGGATTTTTTTGACGACGTCGTTGAGCTTCATGTCGACGATATCTTCCATCGGGCCGCTGGCGCCTTCGCCGACGGCGACGATCTTATCTTCCGGCTTCAGTCCGCCGTTTTTGTCGGCCGCACCGCCGGGGATAATGTTCTGCACGACCGTGTAACCATCGACCCCGCGGAGCGAGGCGCCGATGCCGTCGAGCTCGAGCTTCATCTGGATGTTGAAGTTCTCGAGCGACGAGGGAGCCATGTAGCTCGAGTGCGGGTCGAATGCGGTCGTCATCGAGGTGAGGTAGCGCTCGAGCAGCTCATCGCTGTCGGTTTGCTGCCAACTGTGGCGGATGCTGTTGTATCGTTTGGTGAGTTTCTTGATCGCCTCCTCCATGGAGACCTTTTTGTCTTTGTCGTCGGTGGTTTCCTTGAGCAGGTCGAACTTCACACGCTTCCGCCAACGTTCCTGGGCCTCTTCGGGCGTCTTGGCGAACAAGGCTTTGTCCGGGTCGCGAATCATATCTTCATCTTTGGTGAAATCCTGTGGCTTGTTCAACTCGGCCTCGGCCATCTGGATCCTCTCGTCGACGCGGGCCAAAAAACGGGTGAAAACCACGTAGGCGAATTGGATGTCGCCGCGCTTGATTTGGTCGTCCAGCTGTCCTTGCTGCGATTGAATTCGTCAATGTCGCTTTGGTAGAAGAACAGCTTGAGCGGGTCCAGATCCTTGATGAAGGATTTCAGGGTGCGCTCGGAGACCGTATCGTCGATCCTTTGACCTGTGAGGTGGTCGCGTTCCATCAGCGTGGAAACAGCGAGCGTGATCGGCCGGTCGGAGGGCGATGGGTGAATCGGACTAGCCGTAACCAGCGTCGGGCTGCTAGCGGCGACTAGAGCGGCGGCGCGACAACCAGTGCCAGACGATGCAGAAAAGCCTTATGGGAAGAAGTTCGGGTCGGGTTCGTCATGTTTGGGTCCTTTGGTTGCCCCCATCAAGTCATCCGCGGCGATTGGTCCGCCGCGAATGCTACACGGTTGCCTACTTAAAATTCGAGGCCAATTAGACGCGGCGAAAGGGACCGAAATGGTCTGTGCCCACCCAATTGGCCTAAGTTGAAAGGATGTAACGACTTAATCCTATCTTATTCCGGCGCGAATTTTGGGCAAGTTAGGCGATTTATCGGGGTTATGCAAGTCACTCTGCCGACGAAAGCTGTACGTGCCGGGGGCGCTGCTAGTTCAACCAAAAACCGCGGAACGCAGTGATCACATGATTGAATCGGGCGGATTTTTGGCGGTGAGCGCGTCGACAAGAGTCGTGTCTTGACGCGGGAACACCGTGCGCAAATCGAGAATCAGCCGATCTTTTTCGATGCGGCCGAGAACTGGGAAGTGCGCGGACCGCAACTGCACGTCGAGCGCGTGGAGATCGCCGTCGGCCGGTGAAAGCGCGATGCCGAATGAGGGCATGCCTTCCGAATGGGCTTCGGAGAGGGGGCTTCTTGTTTCAACCGCCATGGACGACGCGATTCCGTCGGCCGTGGCCAGTTGGGCGCAATACGTTCGGCCCGATTTCGCAGGTTTTCGAGCGATACGCTCAGACACTGCCAGACGGGAATCGAATCGATGCCGCCGGTTGGGTTGGTGTAGCATTCCAGCGTAGCGGCTAAGGCGGCCGATCGCGGCAAATCGATCCGCCAAGCGGCAAACAATGGATGAGCCGCGATTCGGTTGATAATCTCGTTGCTTCCGAGCAAGATGCCGCAGGGCGGTCCGCCAACCAGACCATCACCCCGGAGGAGCACGAGATCGACGCCCGCGGCAATGCTGGCGCGGGCCGATCGCGGCATTGACGTGATCGCGGGCGGCAGGTCGACTAGCGGCGCGATGCCCAGCGCGTCGATCAAGGCAAATTCCTGGTCGCGAGCGAATGCGACCAACTCGTCGAGCTCCGCAGCGGCCGTTTGCCCGATGATGCGGTACGTGTCGGGGTTCAGTTTGAGGATTGCGGCCGTGCGATCGGAAGAAACGGCTTCGTAATCGGCGGCAACGGCTGAATTTGTCGTTCCGACTTCGGTCAGAATCGCGTGCGCCGCGCGGGCCAGCTTGGGCAAGGAGTCGGTGCGGCCCAGATCGGCAACTTCGGCGCGGGCGATGAGCACTTCTCGGTCGGCGGCCAACGTCGCCAAGGCCAGATACAGGGCGCCGGCATAGCTGTGGACGACGGCTGCAGCCGGAGCACCAGCGAGCCGGCAGAGGAGGGTCTCGATTTGGGGCAAATTGCCGTTTGGCGAGCGTGAGTCGAAAACGAATTCGCGGCCGGTGGCGATTGCCCGTTCCAAAGCGGAATCGGCAATCGGCGGGGCGGCCCAAGTGGAGTCCCAGATGCGGCCGGTCGCATTGATGGCGATGCCAAGTGCGTGCTGTTGTTGCGAAACGACGAATCGGGCTGCCCGTTCCGCAAGGTCGCGGATGGAAGGCAAGGAGAACTCGGCCGCGCGGCGCTGGAAATCGCTTTTCAACTCGTCGAGGAACGACTTGACGCCACCCGCCACGACGCTGCGGTTCCAACGTTCGGCGAGCGCTCTTATCGGTGGCTTATCGAGCAATTCGGCAACGGATGGAAGGCGATTCAATAAATCGGGCGGTTTGACGGCCACGGTGCGTCTCCTTGGCGAAGAGAATGGACGCGCTTTATTGTGACAGTTGATCGGGAACTGTCTAGGTGGCGGAGTAATGAGAGAGCGGGTCGTTCTGAGCGCACCGAAGTATCCCGCCGAGTGGCAACGTAGATTCTTCGCTGGGCTCAGAATGACGGCAGCCTACGGATCGAGCCGCTTTTGTGCCATCCACTGGGGGACGGTTTGCGGCGGCTGCACCTCGGGCTGTTTGGCGCCGAGCATTCGCTTCCATAAGGAAGGTTGTGGCTCGCGCTTGGCGACGCGGGCACTGGTTTCCTTTTTCGACTTGTCGCCCGGCATGACGGCTGCGACCGTTTTATGCCAAGCAGATTTCGTGCCGGCGGCGACGCTGTTCGCTCCATTCTTCATCGATTGGAGAGGCGAAGGCTTGGGCGCGGCCGGCGGCTGAGCCCAGGAGTTGTGGCTGGAAGCGGTCGTTGGCTTCTTGGCCGATGAAAGGGCGCTCGGCAAGTGCGGCTTCGGTAATTCCGGCATGTGAAGCTTGGGCCAGCTGACCTTCTTCTGGGGCGTATTGAGCATCCAATGATCGTTCGAGTCGGGCGGCGATTGGGGCAGTTCGACCTGGTGAGCGACAGGTCCGGCGCCAGCCAGGGGTGCTTTGACCGGGGGCACGGAATTCGCGGCGACGCCGGGCGTTTGGGATACGGCCGCTTCGTCTTTATGTCCGAATGGCCACCAGCCGGAACCAGACTCGGCCGCCACCACGTCGCGGCAACAGACAACGAACAAAACGCCTATGAGCGCACGCGCTGCGAATCGCATCGCTTACATGCCTCCATTATCGGATGGGAGACGGAGCAGGTCAGAGAGGTATCTGACTGCTTGTACGTTTCCGGTTGTCAGGCTAAAGCCTGACCTGCAGATGAGTCACGATTGGGAACAGTCCCCTGATGGATATTCGTCCAATTTGGGGGGCGAAGTTTCTCAAAAACGGCACAGGGCGCCCAGATTGGTTTGGCCAAATGTAGCCCACTTGCTCCGCCTGAAAATGCATTTGGCGCTTGCGCGATGCCTCCATTACTACCAGCAACGTTGTTCGGGAGGGGAAGTTGGCGTACCATGGCGAGCGGGGATGACCCGGACCAAATGCTAGCAACGCTTTCGATCCAAATCGGTTTCATGGGCGCCGGGCGAATGGCGACCGCGCTTGCGCGCGGACTGGTGGGCGCCAAAACCGTGACGGCAGGGGCGATCGTCGCCAGCGATCCTACTCCGGAGGCGCGCGAGAGCTTCGCCGGCGCGGTTCCGGGAGTTTCAGTGGGGGCGGACAATGCGGCCCAGGTCGGCAAGGCCGATGTCGTGGTGCTGGCCGTGAAGCCGCAGCAAATGACCGAAGCGCTCGGCTCGCTTCGCAATTCGATTCGCGGCGACGCACTTGTGGTTTCGATCGCTGCCGGCGTGACGATCGACCGGCTTGCGGCATCGCTTCCCGCTGGGCAGCGAATCGTGCGCGTAATGCCCAATACACCGTGCCTTATCGGCAGGGGTGCGAGTGGTTTTGCCCTGGGGAGTCACGCCACCAAGTCGGACACGAAACTGGTGGGCGAACTTCTGTCGGCCGTCGGAGCGGCGTTCGAAGTGCCGGAGAAGTTGTTGGATGCGGTGACAGGTCTGTCGGGTTCCGGGCCGGCGTTCGTGTATAGTATGATTGAAGCGCTGGCCAGCGGAGGCGTGGCGGCTGGTTTGCCGGCCCAGTTGTCGCTCGAACTGGCCGCACGCACCGTCGCGGGGGCGGCTGAAATGGTTATGGAAACAAGCGAGACGCCAGCCGTGCTGCGCGATCGCGTTACGAGCCCCGGCGGAACAACCGTTGCCGGATTGACGGTGCTTCGGGAGCGCGGTTTCAGCGATGCGCTTGTCGAGGCCGTAAAGGCTGCGACGAGGCGCTCGGCCGAGCTTGGCCAATCGACGAAATGAGGTGTCGGCGAATGTCGATTTTTTGTCGCATCGATGATAAACACGTGCCGCTGTACCGCGTGATGTGGGTATCGGCCACGCCGCACTATTGCGGTGAGGAAGACTGTGTGCGAGAAGGCTCGTACGAAATTCGCCTGGAGCAGGGCGAGTCGGTCTGGGCCAGCATGGTCGAACGCGACGAGATGCTGCAACGGCTGGAATCGTGGCACGGCGACATGGACGTGCCCGACGACGGCGAAGAGGAAGGCGAGAGCGACGCGGAAAACTGGTGAAGGTTGTGTCATGCTGAGCGAAGCGACGCATCTCGTTGTTCGCCGCGGAGATTCTTCGCTTCGCTCAGAATGACCAGGTTGGAAAGAGATTCTTCGCTTCGCTCAGAATGACCCGGTTGGAAAGACCGAGATGGACGACAACAACGACGAGCAGCTCGAGTGGCGAGACACATACTTCGTGCTGTTCCAACAGGCGAATCGGCCGACGCTCACGCAGGTGGAAGCGGCAATTACGGAAGCGTCGCGGCGGCTGAAGCTCGAAAACCTCGAGGCTGACGAGGACGGGATGTTCGAGTCGGTGTTGGTGCAAGCGCCGCAGGACAACGCGGCGCTCGAGATCAGTTACGAGCGTGGGGATGCGGTGATCGAGCAGAGCGCCGACCTGGCCAAACAACTGAAGGGCGAATTGGGACC
Organism: Pirellulales bacterium; assembly: GCA_963733825.1. GTDB lineage: Bacteria > Planctomycetota > Planctomycetia > Pirellulales > Lacipirellulaceae > JABDGM01. The sequence continues at coordinate 90,417 of CAVTEK010000017.1, read as the reverse complement.
CAAGCAGTTGCAGCAAATGCTGAAATCGGACGCGCGGCTCGACGTGATGTTGTTCGAGCGGGTCCGCGGCGAGGATTTCGGTTCGGATGAGGAGGATGACGAGTGGGAAAGCGGCTCGCTGGATCCATCGAGCTTGCTGAACGTGGTCGAGGCGCTGGCGAAGTTGACGCGTGGTTTGCCGATCGATCCGGCGTCGGGGGCGGTGCTTTCATGAGTCGAGAGCTGCGAGTCGAGAGTCAAGAGCCAGAGTAGGATCGTGACTGCGCGGCCGAAACGATGTCTTCTGGCTCTCGCCTCTTGACTCTCGACTTTCCTATGCTTGCCAAAGAAATCAAACCTGGGGCGGTGGTCAACTACAACGATGCTCCGCACATGATCGAAGGAATGACGGTGCAATCACCGTCTGCCCGCGGGAGCGCGACGCTGTATAAATTTCGCGCGCGGAATCTAGTGACCAAGCAAAAGACCGACATCACTCTGAAGGGGACCGACGGACTGGATGATGCCGATTTTGCCCGGCGCGAAGTGACGTTTATGTACGCCGACAACGAGGCGGCGCACTTTCTCGATTCGGGCGATTACAACCAGTACACGCTGGTGCGAGACGACGTGGCGAGCGAGCTGCAGTACATCACTGAAGGATTGCAGGGAATGCTGGTCCTGATCTACAACGGCCAATGCGTGGGTATCCAGTTGCCGACGGCGGTGGATTTGAAGATCACGCAGTGCGACCCGGCGGTGAAGGGCAACTCGGCGACGTCGCGCACGAAGCCGGCGACACTCGAAACGGGCCTGATTGTCCCCGTGCCCGAGTATTTGAAAGAGGGGGAGATGGTCCGAGTCGATACGCGCTCGGGCGAGTTTTTGTCGCGGGCCTGATTTGAGTGCGCGATCCTACCTACGTTTACCCACCTGAACTAATCATGCCAAGCCATGAACCCGCCCTATCGGCTACGACCGATGGGATTGCCATATCGCCGACTTTAGATTTGCTGGCGGAGTCCGAACAGATACCGCAACAACAAGTGCACCTCGACTTGCGAGTGTTGCGGGTGTGTGGCTTGTCGATCTTGGTCGGATTTGCCGGGGCGATCGCGTCGCGCTTGCTGATCGGGCTCATCGCGCTGATCACCAATTTTGCGTTCTATCAGCGTATTTCGTTGTCGGACGCGTCGCCGGCCGATGGGGTGGCGGGGCTTGGGCTGTGGGTGATTCCGATTCCGATCCTCGGTGGCCTCGTCGTGGGATTGATGGCGCGGTATGGGTCGAAAGCGATTCGGGGTCACGGCATACCGGAGGCGATGGAGCAGGTGCTTACGAACCAGAGCCGCATCCCCGCGCGGATTACGTTCTTGAAGCCGGTGTCGGCGGCGATTGCGATCGGCACGGGCGGTCCGTTCGGAGCCGAGGGGCCGATCATTGCGACCGGCGCCGCGATCGGCTCGGTATTCGGGCAGGCCGTATCCAGCACCAGCAGCGAGCGGAAGACGCTGTTGGCCGCGGGTGCGGCGGCCGGAATGTCGGCCACGTTTGGTTGCCCGGTTTCCGCGGTGCTGCTGGCGGTCGAGCTATTGTTGTTTGAGTTTCGTCCGCGGTCGATCATTCCGGTCGCATTAGCATCGGCCACGGCGGCCGGCGTGCGGATGTCGTTGCTTGGCGCCGCCCCCATATTTGCCATGCCGAACCTTGATCATCCGTCGTTCACCGCGCTGTGCTGTTATATTCTGATGGGCGGAATCATTGGCCTGATCGCCGCGGGCGTCGTGCGAACGCTGTACTTCATCGAAGACAGCTTCGATCGGCTGCCGATTCATTGGATGTGGTGGCCGGCGATCGGCGGGTTGGTCGTGGGGATCGTGGGCTGGCTGGCGCCCGATACACTTGGTGTCGGCTACTACAACATCCGCGGCATTCTGAACCAGCAAACGGCTGTGAGCGCTGTCGCCTGGCTGTGTGCGATGAAGTTTATCTCCTGGTCGATTTCGCTGGGCAGCGGCACCTCTGGCGGCACCTTGGCGCCGTTGGCCACGATGGGGGCCGGCGTCGGGGCGGTGCTCGGCGCTCTGATGATTTGGCTCGTGCCGAATGCCGGGGTCGATGTGCGAATCGCCGCGCTGGTGGGTTTGGCGGCGCTGTTCGCGGGGGCAGCGCGGGCGATGCTGGCGTCGGTCGTGTTTGCGTTTGAAACGACGCTGCAGCCGTTGGGGCTATTGCCGTTGTTAGGCGGTTGTGCGACCTCGTACCTGATTTCGTCGCTTTTGACACGCAATTCGCTGATGACCGAGAAAATCGCGCGGCGTGGCATTCAAGCTCCGACCGAGTACGTGGCCGACGTGTTGGCACAAATTCTGGTCCGCGACGTGGCGTCGCGGAGCGTGGTGTCGCTGCTGGCGACCGATACCGTGGCGAAAACTCGGGAGTGGCTGGCGAGCAACGTGAAGGGAACGACGCACCAGGGTTTTCCAGTTCTCAATCAGAACCGAACGCTCATCGGCGTGCTGACCCGTCGCGACCTGTTGGATCCTGCCGTGCCGGCGGATCAAATGCTGGAAAAGCTGGTTCGACGGTTGCCCAAATTTGTATACGACGATTGCACGGTTCGGCAGGCGGCCGAACACATGGTGAATCACGGCATTGGCCGGTTGCCGGTGGTGCGGCGGAGCACGCCGCCGGAGGTCATCGGCATGATGACTCGCAGCGACGTACTGAATGCGTTCCAACTCGGCATCCGGGAAAGTGCGCCGCAGGAGCCGACGATTTCGATGCACATGCCGCGGTTTGGCGGTAAATGGCAGAAGCCGCGGACACCGAAGGCTTCGTGAAATAATTTCGGGCACCGCGTAATAGTCGAAGATAAGCCGCGCAGCGGCAACATAACTTAGCCGTGGGTGTAAACCCACGGTCGGTTGACCGCTTGTATGGGACGGGAACCGTGGGCTGCCGCCCACGGCTAAGTTATGTTGCCGCTGCGCGGCTGAAGCGCGGGGTCGGCAAATTAGGCTTGCAGGATTGGCGTTGCTTTGCCCGCGGCCTTAGGGGTCGGGTGCTTGATTTCGACCAATTCGCCGGCGGCGATTTCTTTTGGCAACGTGTCCAACCGGCCGGAGGCCGCGATCTGTCGCGACAAGACACGGCGGCCGCCGTTGGTCCAGACGCCGATCGATTTGAGCGGCGCGCCCGAAGTGGGGCAGAGGAAGGTCACGCGGGTAGGAGTGACGTCGCTAACATCGACCCGCGTGTTGTCGAGCCGGTAGTTCACCACCAGCTCGACACGGCGATTGTTTTCTTCGTCCTCCCAGGTTGCCTGGCAACTTTTCATAATGGTCACTCCAAAAAAACGTGGAAACGAAATAGTCCCAAATGGTTGTTCGCGGAACGGCGACCGTTGAAGTCGGCCGCCAAACAGAAGCGGCTGCCACGGCGTTGGCCGAAGCTGCCGCATCAGGTAGGAAACGTCTTACTTTAGATGCCAATTCGGCCGGCCGCTATGGCGATTTGAGGGAAAATCGGCCGATTAGCGAAAATTTAACGGTCCGGACTGGCAGCGGTGACAATGATAGCGGTGGAGAGCGTGGAGGCAAGCGGGCGCGAGGCAACAGGATGCACGGGGCGGGAACGGCAGACGCATCCGCTAGAACAAATTACTTTTTTGCGTGCTGGGTGCCTGGGGCAACGCCCCAGTTGGCGAGAGCTGCTGGGGCGTTGCCCCAGCCACCCTGTGAGTACGCAATTTCGTAATTTGCTCGAGCCGGATTTTTAATTCGTCATTCTGAGCGGAGCGAAGCAGCGAGCGCAGCGAAGAATCTCCGCCGACTTAACGTAGATCCTTCGGTCGCAAAGCCTCCCTCAGGATGACTCTCCGGTTCTGAACCGGTATTAGTTACTTCCGCTTCGACTTGGTGGCGCTCTTTATGCGCGAGACCTTCTTGGCCGTCTTGACGGCTTTCTTGACCGACTTGCGCCGGTTTGGCGGGTTTTTTCTTTGTCGATGACGAACGGCCGCCGCCGGAGAAGATGGTTTCCCAGTTGTCGGAATATTCCTTGGTTGCTCCTACGCGAACGACGCTCATGGTGATTGTATGCTCCTGTCAGATGGGTGTGATTATCGTCTCAAATCCCAACGGGATTTGAATCAGTCAGCCCAGGGTTGGCTGAGCTTGGCGAAGCCTACCCTGGGTTAGCTGATGATAGATTGATTTGCAACTCTGAAAGAGTTGAATTCCTTTTGCGGCCGATGCAACTCTTTCAGAGTTGTGTTTTGTATTTGATGGGGATCCCAGGGTAGGTCGCGTTGCGACCAACCCTGGGCTGAGTGATGGAATCCCTTCGGGATGCAGGATGCGGGATGCAGGGGGCAGGACAAGGCACCCTCACCCGGCCGCGCGGCGCGGCCACCCTCTCCCGGAGGGAGAGGGAGTCAAACAGCGCATCCGGCATTCCGTATCCTCTATCATCCGTGCTGTAGTTTTTTATACCTGAATCGTTTCGGTTCGTCTGCGCTTTCGCCGAAGCGCTCGCGGCGCTGATCTTCGTAGGTTTGGAAGTTGCCTTCGCACCAGTGGACGTAGCCGTCGCCCTCGAAGGCCAGGATGTGGGTCGCCAGGCGGTCGAGGAACCAGCGGTCGTGGCTGACGACGACGGCGCAGCCGGCGAAGTTGGCAACGGCTTCTTCCAGGGCTCTCAGGGTATCGACGTCTAGGTCGTTCGTGGGTTCGTCGAGGAGCAGCACGTTCGAGCCGCGGCGGAGGAGCTTGGCCAAGTGGACCCGGTTGCGCTCGCCGCCGGAGAGAACGCCAACTTTTTTCTGTTGATCGGTGCCGGTGAAGTTGAAGCGGGACACGTACGCCCTGGAATTCATTTTTCGGCCGCCCATTTCGAGCGTGTCGTGCCCACCCGAGATTTCCTGGTAGACGGTGTGATCGGCTTTGAGATCGTCGCGCGACTGATCGACGTAGCCGAGCTCGACCGTATTGCCGATTTTGAGTTCGCCTTCGTCGGGCTGCTCCTGGCCCATCAGCATGCGGAGGAGCGTGGTTTTGCCGGCGCCGTTGGGGCCGATGATGCCGACGATGCCGCCCGGCGGCAGGCGGAAATTCACATGCTCGAAGACCACGCGGTCGCCATACGATTTGCCGAGGTCGCGGGCTTCGACGACCATGTCACCGAGCCGGGGGCCGGGCGGGATTTGGATTTCGAGATCCTCGGGCCGATCCTCGAACTGCTCGGCCGCCATCTTCTCGTAGGCTTGGATACGCGCTTTGCTCTTGGCTTGCCGGGCTTTGGCCGATGCGCGAACCCATTCGAGCTCGCGGGCGAGCGTCTTCTGCCGAGCGGACGCCTTCTTCTCTTCGACTTTCAGCCGGGCTTCCTTCTGCTGTAGCCAGGATGAATAGTTGCCCTCGAACGGATGACCCTTACCGAACTCAAGTTCGAGGATCCATTTCGCGGCATTATCCAGGAAGTAGCGATCGTGGGTTACGGCGACGACCGTGCCCGGATAATCTTCGAGATGCCGCTCCAGCCAGGCGACGCTTTCGGCATCGAGGTGGTTTGTCGGTTCATCGAGCAGGAGCAGGTCGGGCTTCTCCAGCAGGATTTTGCAAAGGGCGACGCGGCGTTTTTCGCCGCCGGAAAGTTTCGTGACGTCGGCATCGCCGGGCGGCAGGTTCATCGCGCCCATGGCGACTTCGACTTGGCGATCGAGCTCCCAGGCATTGACGTGCTCGATTTTGTCCTGCACCTTGGCCTGGCGCTCGAGCAATTTTTCCATTTCATCCGGGTCGGAAACTTCGCCCAGCTTTTCGGAGAGCTGTTCGTATTCGGTGAGAAGTGCCCGCGTATGAGCGACGGCCTCCTCGACGTTGCCGAAGACGTCTTTGTCGGGATTGAGGTGGGGCTCTTGTTCCAACAGGCCGACAGTAAACCCGTCGGTTAGCTTGGCCTCGCCGTCGAAGTTCTTGTCCTTGCCGGCCATGATGCGGAGCAGCGTGCTTTTGCCCGAGCCGTTGCGGCCGAGCACGCCGATCTTCGCGCCGGGATAGAACGCGAGCCAGATATCTTTAAGGACTTCGCGCTGGCCAATTTTTTTGGTCAGCGAGGACATTTGGAAAATATATTTCTGCGACATGCGTTGTATTAAACCACAGAGGACTCGGAGGGCACAGAGGCGCGAGAACGATCAGCGCGAGGCGAGAAAGCCGCCGATGATCGCGGCAATAGGTTTAAGTCTTTTCGTGGTCGGATCAGCGTCCACGCCAAAGATCTCGAGTGCGGTGGCGCCGAGAAGATACAACGAATCGTCCGGTCCGAAAATGACCGGACATGTCAGCGTTTCCCCCAAGTCGCCAATTGTGAATCGGGCTTCTCCCATTCCGCGTTTGTCATGACGACCATCAGCAAGAATGAGCTCGCGCGTACGAGTCGATTCCACGCCGATTTCTTCAAGCCGCTTCCCAGGGACCAATGAGTAAAGCGCACCCGTATCTACCCAAAACAGTTCTTCAAACGAGCGGTCCGGTTCGGAAGGATTGATAATTCGCACTTTGACCTGGAACATGCCCATACTAAAACCCGAGGGAATTCTATCGCGAACAGATCGAATGTCGAACCGAAAACATTTCGCCTCAATCGCGCAATGCTCCAACAATCGCTCCGATGATCACGCCCAGCCCGGTAAACCCTGGAATTGTCATTAATGCCAGTATAGCGAAAACGGTCCCAACACCACCATCAAAGCCCGGGTTTGTCAGGTGATAGTAACCCCCAAAGAAGAATCGGCGCGACGATTCCAGCGACGAATCCAATGAATGCCCCGGCGATGATCGTTATCAAGAATCTCATTCCGTGACGCACCACCTTTATCACAATCATTCCCATTCAATCGTAGCGGGGGGCTTACTGCTGATGTCGTAAACGACGCGATTCACTCCCTTCACTTCGTTGATGATGCGGGTGGAGATGCGGGCGAGCAGCTCGTGCGGCAGGTGGGTCCAGTCGGCAGTCATGAAGTCGTCGGTGGTGACGCAGCGGACGGCCAGCGCGTTGTCGTAGGTGCGGGCGTCGCCCATGACGCCGACGCTTTGCACCGGGAGCAGCACGGCGAAGGCTTGCGACGTGCTGCGGTAGAGATTGGCCGCCTTGATTTCCGCGACGACGATTGAGTCGGCTTCGCGCAAGGTTTCGAGCCGCGCCGGCGTGACTTCGCCGAGGCAGCGGACGGCGAGACCGGGGCCGGGGAACGGGTGTCGCCAGACGATCTCTTCGGGCACGCCGAGTTGCACGCCGAGCTGGCGGACTTCGTCCTTGAAGAGGTCGCGCAAAGGTTCGATCAACTCGAAACCGAGCTCGGCGGGGAGGCCGCCGACGTTGTGATGGAGTTTGATCGTATCGGCGGGTCCGTCGGGGGCGGCGCCACTTTCGATCACGTCGGGGTAGAGGGTGCCTTGGGCGAGAAATTTCGCGTTCTCGATTTTACGGGCCTCGGCGGCGAAGCATTCGATGAACGCGTGGCCGATGATGCGGCGCTTTTCCTGTGGGTCGGTGACGCCCGTCAGGCCGCTGAGAAAGCGGGCCTCGGCTTTCACCACGTGCAGATCGGTTTTGAAATGGCGGGTGAACTCATCGATGACCGACTTCTCTTCGTCCTTGCGCAACAGGCCGTTGTCGACCAGGATGCAGGAGAGCTGCTGGCCGATGGCTTCATACAAGAGCGCGGCGACGACGGACGAATCGACGCCGCCGGATAAGCCGCAGATCACGCGATCCTTGCCAACTCGCTCGCGAACCTGACGGATGGTTTTTTCGGCGAAGTCGCCGAGCCGCCACGTGCCGGTGCAACCGCAAACCTTGGTGAGAAAATTGGCGAGGATGATTTTGCCGTCGGGGGTGTGCGTGACTTCGGGATGGAATTGCAAGCCGTACAGCGGGCGGCTGCGGTGCTTCACCGCTGCAAGCGGGCAGGTGATCGTGCTTGCCAGCGGCAGAAACTGGTCGGAGATTATTTCCACCTGGTCGCCGTGGCTCATCCAGACTTCGGTCTCGCGGCCAACGCCGGCGAACAGATCGTCGGATTCTTTGGCTGCCGTTATGCGACAATGAGCACGCCCGTATTCGCGGACTGGCTGGCTCTGCACTCGTCCGCCCAACCCCTGGCACATGAGCTGCATGCCGTAGCAAATACCGAGGACGGGGATGCCGAGATCGAAGATCGCAGGATCGCATTGCGGAGCGCCCGCGGCGTACACGCTGGCCGGGCCGCCGGAAAGGATGATGCCCTTGGGGGCCAGTTCGCGAATCCGCGTGGCCGAGATGTTGTGCCGCACGATTTCGCCGTAAACATGCTGCTCGCGCACTCGGCGAGCGATAAGCTGAGCGTATTGAGAGCCGAAGTCGAGAACGAGCATGCGCTCGGCGGCGAGATTGTGTTGCTCCATCGTGTTGACGATTATAGCGCTCGCCGCAGATGTGAACCAGTGGCGTGTTGTGGCGACGCGGTGGTGCGCGTATGCTTTAATTTGAGCGCGTCATCAAAATTCCGCGACCGGCGGTCGCGGCTTTATATCATGCAAATCCTGTTGACGAATGACGACGGCATCTACGCGCCCGGGCTGGCGGCGATGGAGCGCGCGCTGCGGCGGTTGGGCGACGTTTGTGTCGTTGCGCCAGCCGTCGAACAGAGTGGCGTGGGGCATTCGATCACGTTCCTCAGCCCGTTGATGGCCAAGGAAGTGTTCGAGGGCGAGCGGCGGCGCGGGTGGGCGGTCGAGGGGAGCCCGGCGGATTGCGTGAAATTGGCGCTCGCCGAGTTTTGCCCGAATCCCGATTTGCTGATCAGCGGCATCAACGGTGGGCTGAACCTGGGGATCAACGTGCTCTATTCCGGCACGGTAGCGGGTGCGACGGAAGGGGCCGTTTTTGGGCTGCCGAGTTTTGCTGTGTCGCTGGAATACGATGAACACGCCAGGTTCGATGAGGCGGCGGAAATGGCCGTGGGGCTGATCAAGCAGATCCTCGCGCGACGCGACGCGGATGCGCACTGCTTGTACAATATCAATATCCCGACCGTGGCATTTGAGCGGGCGACGGAGGTCCGCATCGTACCGATGGCGACGGTGGGTTGGCCGGCGGCGTTCGATCGGCGCGTCGATCCGAAGGGTCGCCGCTACTACTGGGCAATGGGAACGCCGGCCGTGCCGGCCGAAGGCGTGCTAACAGACTTGGAGGCCTGGCAGCAAGGATACGTGACGCTAACGCCGCTGCGGATCGATCGCACCGAGCGCGAAATGCTGGAACGGATGCGCGATTGGAAGCTGACGCTGAAATGAATCTCACGCGAAGGCGCGAAGAATGCAAATGAAATTCTTTTGATCCGCAGATGAACGCAGATGGACGCAGATAATAGATTGAAGTGGTCTCATCCGCGTTCATCCGCGGTTTACAATCTCTTCAATCCTTTGCGTCTTTGCGCCTTTGCATGAGACATACAATGGTTGCCTTATCAGGAGCGTGCGATGTGGGCTCATAAATGGGTTGATTGCGGTCTGACCGCCGTAGTTGTGGTTGGCTTGGTCGGTTGCGGATCGTCGAGCGATGGCGGCGGCGCGAGTATGGATCAGATGGCCAATGTCGTCGATGCTCAAAAGGCAGAGCGCAAGCAACAGGAAGAGGCGGCGGCGCGCAAGGCGGAAGAGGCGAAAAAAGCGGCCGCGAGTCAGCCGGTGCAGCCGCAGATCGAGGTCGTGACAGCCCACAGTCCCAAGAAGGGCCGGCTGGAGGAAGGCGGCGGCTATTTGAAAACGGTGACCGGTACGCGGTTTTGGGCCGAGCACCAGATCATTTTGGATAACATTCGCCATGCCATGGATTTGTACCAGGCCGAGCATGGCGCTTATCCGAAAACGCAAGAAGAGTTCATGCGCGAGATTATCAAGCCGAATGAGCCGGCGACGCGACTGCCCGAGCTGCCGGATGGATGGGATTATTTGTACGACCCGAAAGAGCCGCTCGTTCTGAAAATGATCAACAAGGGGGGCGGGAATCCATCGGCGGTAGAGTGAGTCGCGGGGCGAGCGGTGCCGTTATAAACGGTATAGTTGGAATGTGGCGGCGTTTGCGCGGGGGAATTCGGCGTGGCCGCCGACGCTAATCGGGCGACGGTGATTATTATGGAAGGTGGCGAGCGAGTTGCTCGCTAATTCTTTTCTTTCATCTCCTCGCCTGATCTCCCCATGAACGCCTCGTCTTCGTTGAGCTCGATCGCGATTGCGATTTGCTTTGCTTCGGCAGCGGTTGCGAATGAAACGCCTTGTGCGGCGTGCCAGGCGCCGTGTGTCGCGAATGTATGCGCTACTGAGGAAAGCCCGCCGAGTTGGATTTTCCGGCGAAGCACTTATACGCACGATCCCCAAACGGGCGCTCGCGTCGCGCAGTACCAGCGGTTGCCGGCCATCGAACCACTGGAAGACGAGCGGCTCGTGACGAGCCGATATCATCGCACGCGCACCGAACATGCGCAGCGCGCAAGGTTCGCAGGAAACTTATTACGAAGTGCAATCGTGGGGCAATGGCCGGGCTGGCCTCGATTCCGAGTGGGAGCGGTTCCACGATGCGTGGAAAGAATCATTTCTGCAAGGCGGATACTTCAACCAGGGCCCCGGCTCCGGTTTCGGCAATGGTTTCGGCAACGGCTACGGCAATGGCTTCTCAGGTCAATTTGGATACGGCGGTTATGGCGGTCCGGGATACGGTTACGGGAATACGGGATATGGTTTCCCCGGTAATGGTTTTCCGGGTATCGGAAATGGCGGACCGGTTTGGGGACAACAAAGACCTTGGCACGGCGATGGTGGGCACGACCATTCGGATGGCGGGCACGATGATGGTCATGCGTATGGCGGCAATTTTCACGGCGATCATTGATCACCGGCGTGCACCCGAAGCGAGAGCGCGTTTTCAATCTGCAATCTGCAAATGTCGAATTCGGGGGCGGGGACGCCCCGGCTCGCTAGCGGCCCAGCGCACGGCGCCAGTTTCGATCCGACTTGTAACTGACGAGCAGCCAGCGGTCGGCTGGGCGGGCCCAGTAGAGTACGAAATGGTCCTCGGCGCCGCCCTTCATTCCGTCCTGCTTGTTGACGGCGAGGATCGCGCCGGTGCACTTCACGGTTGCTGAGATGGGATTCGGTGTGCCGTCCATGTCGATTTGTGGCGATCCGATGATCCGAGCCCGCTCGATGCGGACTTCCGGCATCAGTGTCTCGACATCCTTACGAAGTTGAGGATCGGCCGACGGAGCCAAGAAGGAAAGCGCTCCTTGAACATCGTTGGCTTCGACGGTTGCCGCCAGCGCGTACAAGTGCGCTCGACCGCTTCGCGCGGCGTTTCGATCAGCCACGATGTAAGCAAGAGTGCCGCGGTGACGATGACGACAGCGGCCACGCCGTACAACGCGCGGTTGGTGCGCGTTTGGAAGTAGATGACCAGGGCCAACGTGAGCGCGACGGTGCCGAGCATCCAGATTGCGAGTGAGTTTTCGGCGAGCCAGTTCATGGGGACGCGGATTTATTCTCGGGGCCGGGGCCGGGGCCGGGGCCGGCCCGGCTCGCTCGGACGAGCATCGCGGCGGCTACCAGCGCGGCGAGGGCCAAAAGGATGGCGAGCGGCCAAAGAGGGACGAGGTGGTCGGCCGGCGTCGCGAGCGGGCGGCGGTCCTGCTGATCTACTATTCGAGCGCTCGCGGGCGAATTATTCTCAGCGGCCCGTTTTTCGGCGATACGCTCGCGGGCCTGATATTGGCGTTCGATATTGGCCTGCCGCCGGCCGTATTTACCGCTGATCGCGGCCAGCGCGACTAATGCCATCAAGGAAAACAACAGCACCCAGTACCAGGGGGAATCGGTGATGGGCGTACGATCGGTTACTCCGTCAATTTTATTCACCACAGAGGGCACGGAGGACACGGAGCAGATTCAAGATCTAAATTTGTGGATTTACGAGTACTGCGATCTGTCGATTTGAGATGGTTAATCTTAAACCTTCAATCGTAATCCTTCAATCGTTGTCCGTCTCTGTGCTCTTTGTGTACTCCGTGGTGAATTCTTTAGCGCTTGGGAAACGTCTTGCCGCCGTATTGGGCGGCATCGCCGAGTTGTTCTTCGATACGCAGGAGCTGGTTGTACTTGGCCATGCGGTCGCTGCGCGAGGCGCTGCCGGTTTTTATCTGGCCGGTGCTGAGCGCGACGGCCAGGTCGGCGATCGTGGCGTCTTCGGTTTCGCCGCTGCGGTGGCTCATCACGTTGGTGTAGCCGTTGCGGTCGGCGAGGCGGACGGCCTCGATCGTTTCGGTCAGCGTGCCGATCTGGTTGACCTTGATGAGGATGCTGTTGGCGATGCCCTCGTCAATTCCGCGCTGGAGCCGCTCGGTGTTGGTGACGAACAGGTCGTCGCCCACGAGTTGCATCTTGTCGCCGAGCCGTTCGCTAAGCAATTTCCAGCCGGCCCAATCGTCTTCGCTGCAACCGTCCTCGATCGAGCAGATGGGGTACTTGTCGACCCACTTGGCCCAGAAGTCGACCATGGCGGCGGAGTCGAGTTCCTTGCCGTCAATTTTGTAGACCTTCTTTGCTTTGTCGTAGAATTCGGACGATGCGGGATCCATGGCGATCCAGACTTGTTCACCGGCCTTATAGCCGGCTTTCTCGATGGCGATCAGAATCACGTCGATCGCGGCCGCGTTGTTGGGCAGGTTCGGCGCGAAGCCGCCTTCGTCGCCGACGGCCGTGCTCAGGCCCTTGTCGTGCAGAACCTTTTTCAGATGGTGGAAGATCTCGCAACCGCAGCGCAGGCGCGTCGCTGAAGCTTTCGAAGCCGAGCGGCATGGCCATGAATTCCTGGACGTCGACCGAGTTATCGGCATGGCTGCCGCCGTTGATGATGTTCATCATCGGCGCGGGCAAGAGGCAGGCGTTGGAACCGCCGACGTATTTGTACAGCGGCAATTCGCAGTAACGGGCCGCCGCATGGGCGACCGCGAGCGAAACGCCAAGGATCGCGTTCGCGCCAAGCTTCTTCTTGTTGGGCGTGCCGTCGAGCTCGATCATTCGCTTGTCGACTTCGATTTGGTTCATGGCATCCATGCCAACCAACTCGTTGGCCAGGATTTCATTCACGTTTGCAACCGCTTTCAACACGCCTTTGCCGAGGAAATGCGACTTATCGTCGTCGCGGAGCTCGCACGCTTCGTGCTCACCGGTGCTGGCGCCGCTGGGCACGGCGGCGGTGCCGACCGTGTTGTCGTCGAGCGTGACATCGACTTCAATGGTCGGGTTGCCGCGGCTATCGAGGATTTGCCGTCCGTGGATATCAACGATCATGCTCATGGCGAGTTGCCCTTCCTTTCGGTCGAATACGTGCGGTGGGTGAATGAACTTGTCATTTTAGGCTTCATGGCGCGGTTGTCGAGCGGTGGGGCGATGGCCGGCAATCGTGTTGGCTGGTAAATTGGACCGGCGCACATTTCATGCACAACAGCCGAGTCGCATGCGGCTTCTCAATACATCGTGATTTGAGGTCGCGACCTTACGATGATCGCCCGCGTTCAAACCTGGTGGACGATACTTCGCATCTGCATTGAAGAGCGGCTGGTTTATCGCGGCGACTTCTGGCTCGGCACGCTGATGCGATTCCTGCCGATCGTGACGCAGATTTTTTTGTGGAGAGCCGTGTTTGCAGGGATGCAGGCGACGAAGGCAAGCGCCGGCGACCAGATTGCCGGCTATAGCTACCACGATTTCGTCGCGTACTATTTGCTGACGACGATCAGCCGGGCGTTTTCCAGCATGCCGGGTTTGGCCGGCGGGATCGCGCTGCAGATTCGCAACGGCGAGATCAAGAAGTATCTCATCCAGCCGGTGGACCTGGTCGGCTTTCTGTTGTTGATGCGCGTGGCGCACAAGTTCGTGTACTATGGTATCGCGTTCTTGCCGTTCGCGCTCGTGTTCTATCTGGCCCGGGGGTACTTCCCGGGCTGGCCGCCGGCGGATGTGATGCTGGCCTATATCACGTCGTTGATTTTTTCCTTCCTGTTGGGTTTCTTCCTGGAAGCCACGATCGGGATGATCGGCTTCTGGTTTCTGGAAGTCAGCTCGCTGTTGTTCGTGTACATGCTGTTCAATTTCTTCTTCTCGGGGCACATGTTTCCGCTGGATATGCTGCCGAAGCCTTGGAGCACGCTCGTACAACTGACTCCACTTCAGTACCTGGCCTACTTTCCATCGGCCGTGTTCCTGCAGAAAGTTCATGGCCACGATTTGTGGATGGGATTGACGATTGAAGCGGCGCTGGGTGCTATTCTTCATCGCGGCGAGCCGCGTCGTTTTTTGGCGCGGCGTGAAGCATTATAGTGGGTTTGGAGGATGAGGAATGTAGGATGTGAGATGTGAGATTGATGATGTCAGAAATCGACTCGACATCACATAGCCTCTGACATCTGCTATCTGACATCCAACATCTAACATCGAATGTCTTCGCGTCCTTCCTATTTCCGTGTTTTCCTCACGTTCATCCGCAACAGCCTCGTGCGGGACATGATGTTCCCGGCCAATTTCATCATTGAAACGATTTCGTCGTTCGGTTGGGTGATGATGAACGTCGGGTTTTACCTGCTGATATTCAAGTACACGAGCCAGATTAACGCGGGCACGAGCGCGGGCGACGCTTGGGACAAGTATCAGTTTTTCGTGTTCATTGCGACCAGCATGTTCATCAACAGCATCGTGCAGATGTTCTTCATGACGAACGCGGATGAGTTCAGCGAATTGATCCGCACGGGCGGGCTCGATTTCGCGCTGCTCAAGCCGATCGATACGCAGTTTTTGATTTCGCTGCGGAAGGTGGAATGGGCGTCGCTCTCAAATTTCTTGGTGGCGGCCGCGCTGATGGCATACGCGCTGCCGCGGGTGGCTGGGTTCGATCTTACGGTGTGGCGCGTGATCGCGTATTTGGTGTACGTCGTCGGTGGCATCGGCATTCTGTACAGCCTGACGATCGTGTTGGCGGCCGCGAGCGTGTGGTTGGGACGCAATTCGTCGATTTATGACTTCTGGTTTTACATCACGACGTTCTCGCGCTACCCGATGGAAATCTATCAGGGCCCGATCGGCGGCTGGATACGCTGGGGATTCACGTTCATGCTGCCGATTTTGATCGTCGTCAACGTGCCGGCTCGGCTGCTGGCCAAACCGATGCAGGCCGAGTATTGGTATTTGGCCCTATTTGCGATTCTGGCGACCGCGT
Organism: Pirellulales bacterium; assembly: GCA_963733825.1. Taxonomy (GTDB): domain Bacteria; phylum Planctomycetota; class Planctomycetia; order Pirellulales; family Lacipirellulaceae; genus JABDGM01. Next base: position 75,126 of record CAVTEK010000017.1, on the reverse strand, counting down.
TAAGCCTATTGGGCAGCCGCTGGGTTTTTCAGCGGGCACTTTTCAGCTATCGTAGTGCGAGCAGTTGAACGGATTCCGATCAATCTCTGACCACGACGACACGACGGGCACTACGCAGAGGCCATCGCGTCGTGTTCTTTGTGTCGTCGTGGTTCGATCTTTGGAGCCTCCTATGCGGATGCGAATCCTACTTGTTTTGATTGTTTGCTTAACGAACGCAGGATCGTTGGCGGCCACGAAAAACACGAAAAGCGCGAAGATGAAATATCCCGAGACGCGGCGCGTGGATCAGGTCGACGAGTATTTTGGCGTGAAGGTGCCCGACCCCTATCGGTGGCTGGAGGCCGACGTGCGCGAGTCGCCGGAAGTGGCCGAGTGGGTTCAAAATCAGAACGCGGTTGCCCGGGCATACCTGGATGCGATTCCGCAACGGCACGCGATTGAAAAGCGATTGACCGAGCTGTGGAACTACGAGCGCTATTCGCCGCCCGTGCAAAAGGGCGGGAAGTATTTCTACATGAAGAACGACGGGTTGCAGAATCAGCCGGTGCTGTACGTGGCGGAATCTTATAAGGCTGATGGCCGCGTATTGGTCGATCCGAACGCGTGGTCGAAGGACGGCACGGTTGCGATGAGTACGTTTCATCCCAGCGAGGACGGGCGCCTCTTGGCCTACGCGCGGTCGGAAGCGGGCAGCGACTGGCAGCAGATTTACGTGCTCGACGTCGAATCGGGCAAGACGCTCGAGGAGCCGCTCAAGTGGTCGCGGTTCACCGAGGTCGATTGGACGAAAGATGGCGGTGGGTTTTACTACAATCGCTACCCCGAGCCGCCAGCGGGCGAGTTGCACCAGACAGCGGCCCGCAACCAGATGGTGTACTTCCACAAACTCGGTACGAAACAAGCGGAGGATCAGCTCGTTTATCGTCGGCCCGACCATCCGGACTGGAATTTTTGGGTCACGCACTCCGATGACGGCCGATACCTTGTGCTCACGATTGCCCGCAGCACAGATCCGCAGAACCAGGTATTCGTGCGCGAGGCTTCGGCGCCGGCGGATGCGCCGTTCAAAGAATTGATCGGCGATTTCAAAAACCAATTCTCGTTTATGGGCAACGACGGGACGAAGCTTTACTTTCAGACCGATCTCGACGCGCCGACGAAACGCATCGTGACGATGGATATCGACGAACCGGGCCGCGAGCATTTGTCGGAGGTTGTCGGCGCTCGAAAGGCGACGCTGGATAGCGCGAGCATCATCGGCGGCCGGATACTTGCCCAATATATGGTCGATGTACTGAGCGAGGTCGATGTATTTAGCCTCGCCGGAAAGTCGGTGGGCAAACTGAAACTGCCCGGCAAAGGAACGGCAACCGCCATCACGGGCGATCAGAGCGACAAGGAAGCGTTTTTCGTCTTCACTAGCTACAACGTGCCGACGGAAGTTTATCGGTACGATGTCGCGGCGGATAAGACCCAAGAAGTGCGTCAGCCAAAAGTGAAGTTCAAGCCGAGCGACTATGTTGTCGAGCAGGTCTTTTACAAGAGCAAGGACGGGACGCGAATCCCGATGATGCTCGCGTATCGCAAAAACTTGAAAACGAATCGGCCGCATCCTACGCTGCTTTACGGCTACGGCGGCTACAGCATCCCGATGGTGCCGGCGTTCAAACCGGAATACATCGGCTGGCTGGAACTGGGCGGCGTATTGGCGGTGGCCAACCTGCGCGGCGGCGGCGAATACGGCGAAGAGTGGCACCTGGCCGGCAAGGACCTCAACAAACAGAACGTGTTCGACGATTTCATCGCGGCGGCCGAGTGGCTGATTCGCGAAGGCCGCACGTCGCGCGAAAAGCTCGCCATTATGGGCGGCAGCAACGGCGGTTTGTTGGTCGGGGCGGTCGAGGTGCAGCGGCCCGACTTGTTCGGGGCCTGCATCCCGATGGTTGGCGTGATGGATATGCTGCGTTTTCAGGAATTCACGGCCGGACAGTTCTGGCGCGATGAATTCGGCAACATCGAAAAGGAAGACGAGTTCAAATCGCTGCTTGCATACTCGCCGTATCACAACATCAAGCCAGGCACGCACTATCCACCGACGCTGATCATGACGGCCGATACCGACGACCGCGTGGTGCCGATGCACAGCTTCAAATTCGCGGCGGCGATGCAACGGGCGCAGGCGGGCGATGCGCCGATTCTTTTACGGATCGAAACCCGGGCCGGGCACGGGGCGGGCACGCCGGTGAAGAAGCAGATCGAGAACGCGACGGATCGGTGGGCGTTTTTGGTGAAAGAGTTGCGGATGGAAACCGCTAATGATCGCTAATCAGGCGATAATTGTTCGTTGTTACCGATAACTGTCGCAATTCGCGCGGCAATGGGAAGGAGACGCTTTCCTGCCGGATTGCACGCAGCTCAACCACCGCGCCAAAGCGGTCACGAAGCCATTCAAGACACTCATCCACAACTTGCTCGGGAGCGCTCGCGCCCGCCGTAACCAGCACGGTGTTCGCGCTTTCGAACCATTCGGGCTTCAAATCCGCGGGGCCATCTACGAGCTGCGCGGGGATGCCGCGTTCGCGGGCCAGCTCGGCCAGCCGCTGGCTGTTGGAGCTATTCTGGCTGCCGAGCACGATCGCCAGATCGGCTTCGTCGGCCAGGATCGACACGGCCTCCTGTCGATTCTGCGTGGCGTAGCAAATGTCGTCCTTGGGCGGGGCCGTGATGTGGGGAAATCGCTGCTTCAGGCGATCGATAATCCGGTTGGCGTCGTCGACGCTGAGCGTTGTTTGCGTGAGGTAGGCGACTTTGCGCTCGTCGGCAATTTCGAGCGTGGCCACATCCTCCGGCGATTCGACCAGGACGATTGCTTCCGGCACTTCGCCCATCGTGCCGATCACTTCGTCATGGCCTTCGTGGCCGATGAGCAGGATGGTGTAACCGGCCTGGGCGTATTTGATCGCTTCCAGATGCACCTTGGTAACCAGCGGACAAGTAGCGTCGATCGCCCGAAGGTTTCGCTCGCGAGCCGTTCGGCGGATTTCGGGCGACACCCCGTGCGCCGAGAAGAGGAGCGTGGCGCCGTGCGGAACTTCAGTCAGATCGTCGACAAACGTCACTCCGCGGCCGCGGAAATGCTCGACGACGTACTTATTGTGGACGATTTCGTGATAGACGTAAATCGGCGGTTCGAGCGACGCCAAAGCGAGGTCGAGCGACTCGATTGCCATGTTGACGCCGGCACAGAAACCGCGCGGGCTGGCTAGGAGGACCTTCATGCACTCATGATAGTCGGGGCCGCAATCGTTGGACAGCCGACGACAGTTCCGGTAGTGGGTCGGCTTGCCTTTGTCACCCTGAGGTACTCCGAAGGGTCCGGCTAGATTCTTCGGAGTACCTCAGAATGACAAATTGCTGATCAAAGCCAAACGGACCCACTACCACAGTTCCCGTTCTATTGAGAACTGCGGAGCTAATAAGCCTCGTTCAATTTCGGCTATCAGCTATCAGCCGTCAGCTTTCAGCCAGACCGTGTTCATTAGCTGCGCAGGGATCAATAGTGTGCCACTGCTCGCAACCAATCATTCGACTCGCAAGTCCAAAAGGCGCTGCTTGCCTTACAACATTTGCGATGGTGGGGAGGCGAGCAGTGCCTTTTTATGCGCGGCGCAACTCGGTTGGTTGCAAGCAGCGGTACACCGCACAACTATTTCGGCCGGCGCTTGAGCTTCTTGTTGCGGGCCGAAAGCGTCAGCACGGGCCGGTGCGAGGGAAATCGCGATTCCAGCTCGCGAAGCGCTTGGTTGAACGAATGGCACAGTTTGAGATAAGGTTTCACGCCAAAGCAAATCGGCGGCAGCCAGGGGCCGTCGAATTGGGCAATGAGCGGATTAACGGCAGGCGGCAGCGGGTGCATCGTCGTCTCCTCTCTGTGACCCAAAAACCGCAATGCGGTGAGCAGGCACCAATGTCCCCCACGGGAGCGGCATTCTGTCCGGTTGTTACTATTACGCAAGACATGCTGGCGCAGTTCGCGGTTCGCGCGGTGGGCAGTTCCGAGTTGGGAACTGGGAGTTGGGAACTGGGCGAACAATGCGGAGGGAAACTAGGAATTCGGCGGTTTGTTGGGCCAGATTCTTCGCTGCGCTCAGAATGACATACTGAGCGTTATTCGAGTGCTCGCGCTACTTCTTGTCGGAAGATTCCGACTTGCCGGTTTTCGCCGAGCGAGCGGCGGATTTGCTCGCTTTTCGGTCCCGCTTTTCATCCTTGGCCTGGCGATTGAGAAACCGCGAAACGCGCTCGGCTCCAGTTAGAAATTCCTGCTGGGAAAGCCGGTCGTCGCCGTTGAGGTCGGCCATCCGAAAGAACCGGTCGGCGCGTTCGCGGAACACCTCAGACAGTTCCTTTTGCGATAGATACCCATCGTTGTTGGTGTCCAATTCCTTGAACATCTGGCGGGCTTGCTGCGGATCGCCCAACCGTTCCAGTGGCCCTTGCTGGTCATCGAAGCGATTAGCGGCCTTGCCTTGCGATTTTTCGAGCTTCGCAAGTTCCGCCTTCACGTCGATGCCTTGTCGTTCGACGTAGCGGCTGGCGAGTTGAGCCAGGCCCGGGCCGCTGCGGGTCAATTCCTGGCGATCCAACGCGCCGTCTTTGTTGTTGTCGAGCCGCTCGAGCATGATCTCGAAGATTGGCCGCAAATCCTTGGGCACTTCGCGGCTCTCGATGCGGGCGTTGCTGTTTTTATCGAGCGTGAGGAGCAGGTAGCGCACGGCATCGGCCTGCGGCGGCGTGGCGGGCTGCTTCGTTTCGATCGGCTTATCCGGCCGGCTTGGCACGAGGGAGGCGAGGAATTCGTCACGAGACAGGCTGTTGTCGTGGTTTGCGTCGGCGCGGCGAAGGAGCCGCTCGAACAGCCGCTGGTTCTCGGGGGTGACTTCGTCGGTGGCAATGATGCCGTTGTGATCGGCATCGAGGCGATCGAAAAGCGCCGCATCGCCGGCCGAGGGCACGTCGCCGGCCGGGCACGGCGTTGCGCGGAAAACGGTCAGCACGGCTGCAACAACCAGCAGGCAAATCGGCCGGGTTCGCCCAGTGAGGATCTGGTGAGTTTTGAGCGTCATACGGCGGGCTCTCCGGCGTTATTTCCTAATGTATCAAACCGTTGGCAGCGGGCCGGGTTCCGGCCGATGCGGGCAGAAACGTGCTATCAGAGGTCCCTAGCCGGATTGACGGAAAATGGGCCATTCCCTATCTTCCGCGAGCTGGCCGGTGCCGGGATTCGCCAGCTAAACTGAGGCTGTACAAGCGGCGTATTGTGTGTAGGCGGCAACTCCGCCCATGATGAAAGTTGTCAACAAGACCACCCCGGTGTTGATTCGTCGCGACGGCCCGACGGCTGCTGGGCGTATTAGCCGACACGATTGTTTGAGCCGTTCTCGACCCGACGGAATAGCTGATACAACGCTTGTCGTAGTGCTGATTGATCGTCGAGAGGAATTGTTGGAAGCGTGTCGGTGCGAAGGCCGATTTTGATAATGCTCTGCAAAATCGCATTCGCGAAATCGGCCGAAACACGACTAATCCTATCGGCCACCAAAGAACAGAAATGAGCGGTTGCCGCTCGCAAGATAAGAATCGTTCAACCGACCGGCTCCGCGCGGAGGCTTGCCATGCACATTCAAGGCACAAATCGTATTCACGGTCCGCAGGGCATTAATCCGCCCCACATCTCGACGCGGGCGGCAGCAACACAATCCAATTCGGCCAGCGGCCCGGCGGACCGCGTGGACATCTCGCCGGCGGCCGAGGCGGCGATCAAACTGGCCGAGGGCGGGCAGGTTCGCCACGAGCTGGTGAATCTGATTCGCTCTCAGATTGCCAATGGCACCTACGACACGCCCGACAAGATGGATATCGCCATGGAACGTCTCCTGGATGAAGTCGGGTAGAATCGCCCACTTTGTGGGACGGACAATCCTGTCCGTCAGGGCAATTTTGACGGACAGGATTGTCCGTCCTACGTGTGCCTTGCCACTCGTTCTTGTCTCGTCCACTCTGGCCGCTTAGAATCAATAAGCGCGCGGCCTGTTAGCGTAAGGCCGATTTGCACAAGCAGTTGGGGCAATTCTGAAGGCCTCACCTTAGTCTCAATAAGCTTTTCTCGGCTCATTCTCATGTCCAACGAATACTCGCTTGGCGAAGTTCACGTCTCACTCAAACCGCAGGAACGGTTCGAGGAGTATTTGCAGAGCCGTGGCAAGCGGATCACGCAGCAACGCCGGTCGCTGGTCGATTACATTTTCGAGCGACACGACCATTTCGATGCCGACGAGCTGATCGACAGCCTGGGCCGCCGCGAGGATGGCGAGCGGATCAGCCGGCCGACGGTCTATCGCACGCTCAACGAGCTGGTCGAAGCCGGCCTGTTGCGGAAGATGACACTCGGCGGCCGGGCCGTGTACGAGCACGACTATGGCTACCCGCAGCACGACCACCTGTTTTGCCAGATCTGCGACAAACTCATCGAGTTCAGCAGCGACGAATTGCAAACCTTGCGCGAGGCGGTGGCCCGCGAGCACGATTTCCGCGTGACCGGGCATCGGCTGATCATCACGGGTGTGTGCCACGAGTGCAGCCGCAAGCAACACAGGCGGCAGTCGCCGCTGGATCTTATTTGAGGATGCGGCGGGCAGGGGAGCGAGCCGGGCCGTCCTCGGCCGCGTTTCGCGCGATGTCACACGCGAACTTCGGCCCCCGCTAAAGCCGAATTGAAGCGCTTGCGAATTCGCGCGACGATGTCAGTCAAGAATTCATCGACTTGCTCTTTGCTTCGCCCGGTGAGTTTTGCCGGATCGATCGCGGCATCGACGTCAACTGCGGCGAATGCTTTGTCGTTCTTCAGGCGGGTGATCAGGTCATTGTCGCTGCCTTGTTCTTTGACGACGGCCGCGGCGGCCTGGCTGTGTTGGCGGATGCGCTCGTGAAGCGTCTGGCGGTCGCCGCCGGCGGCGACGGCGGCCATCAGGATGTTTTCGGTCGCCATGAAGGGCAGCTCTTCGCGCAGGTGTTTGGCAATGACTTGCGGGTAGACCACTAAGCCGGTTGCGACGTTTTGGTAGAGAACCAGGATAGCGTCGATGGCGAGGAACGCCTGGGGGATCACGAGGCGGCGGTTCGCGCTGTCGTCCAGCGTGCGTTCCATCCATTGGGTGGCGTGCGTTTGGTCGGTGTTCGTCGTGAGGCTCATCGCGAAGCGGGCCAACGAGCAGATTCGCTCGCAGCGCATGGGGTTGCGTTTGTAGGCCATTGCCGAGGAGCCGATTTGATCTTTTTCGAACGGTTCTTCGATTTCTTTGAAGTTTGCCAAGAGCCGCAGATCGGTGGCCGCTTTGTGAGCGCTGGCGGCGACGCCGGCAAGCGAATCAAGCACTTGGGCATCGATTTTTCGCGAGTAGGTTTGACCGGTGATGGCGTAGGTGTCGTCGAAGCCGATTTTTTTGGCGACAAGCCGTTCGAGCTGGCGGACCTTTCCATCGTCGCCGTTGAAGAGCTCTAAGAAACTGGCTTGCGTTCCGGTCGTGCCCTTGACGCTGCGGGCTTTGAGCGAGGCGATGCGGTGTTCTACTTCGGTCAGATCGAAGGCCAGGTCGTAGGCCCAGAGACATGCACGTCGGCCGACGGTCGTGGGCTGGGCCGGCTGCAGATGCGTGAAGCTGAGTGTGGGCAAGTCGCGATGTTTTTTGGCGAAGTCGGAAAGCGCGATAATAGCAGCCGCCAGTCGCTCGGCGACTAGTTGCAGCGACTGACGAATCAAGATCAGGTCGGTGTTGTCGGTGACGTAGCAGCTTGTGGCGCCGAGATGAATGATCGGCCGGGCCGTGGGACACTGGTCGCCGTAGGCGTGGACGTGGGCCATCACGTCGTGGCGAAGTTTTCGCTCGTACCCGGTGGCGGCGTCGAAATTGATGTCGTCGGTGTGTGATCGCAGCTCAGCGATTTGCTCGTTGGTGATCGGCAAACCCAATTCGGCCTCGGCCTCGGCGAGGGCGATCCAGAGGCGACGCCAGGTGCTGAATTTGCGCTGGTCGCCCCAGAGGGTTGCCATGTCGCGCGAGGCGTAGCGGGTGATGAGCGGGTTTTCGTAGATTTCGTGCGGCATGGGTCACTGTCTTCCCGGTGGACTGGTCGCTGAAGCGACCAGTCCACCGCGGCGAGTTTATTCCTCTGGGGGGCGTTCGTTGAGGACTAGTAAACTGAGTACGATTACTAAGCCGACGAGGCTGAGCGACCAGATGACCTGGCATGCGGTGCCGATGTAGCCGATGATTTCGCCGCCTTCCTCGTCGCCCATGGCCGTGAGCAGGCCGCGGACCCAAACGAGCACCGATTGGGCGATCGGCAGCGCGAGCGTGAGCACGAGCAGCGTTTTGGTGGCGGCACGCAGGGTCATGGGCGCTTTACTGGTCGCTGAAGCGACCAATCCGCTGGGCTGTGGCGAAATCTGTCTGGGACGCGAGTTTCGAGTGTCGGAGAAACTCGGCTACAGGTCAATCCGCGGCAATCATATAGGGCGAAACATCCGAATAGATGGTACGGTTGCGCGGCCCTCACCCAAGAGACGAGGGCGATTCGATTGACCGATTGCCGACGCGTATGACAATGGAAGTTAGGCACGCCCCACCTCCAAATAGAAGACATTCTCGATCGGGATAAGTTCGTGTCGATCCATTATCCAAAAACGCGGAAGTTCGTTGCCGCGAGTGTGATCCTGTTGGCGAGTTGGCGAATGGCGGCAGGCCAAACGCTTTTGCTCAAGGACGGCCGCAAGCTCGAGGGGAAATACGCGGAGCTTTCGAGCGTGGCGGAAAATCCGCTTTCGCCCAAGCCGCCGGCCGGTGAAGTGACCGTTACTCCGCTGCTGGTGGTGGATGATGGGTTGCGGCGGACATTCATTCACAGCTTCCAGGTCAAGCAGATTCTGGATCCGGCGCCCGCCAAAGACGTGCGGATCAATATCTGGCAGCCGGTCGCCCAACAGGGCGGAGGCATTGGGAGGGTCGGCCGTGCGCTACGGGTGACGCCTTTCGATCAATTCGGCCGGCGAATTTATGAAATTCAGACCGCCGGCGGAGTTCTCTCGATCGTGCAGGGCATTACGCAGATCACGCCGCTGTACACGAAGATCGAAGGCTTGAGCGGCGGGCCGAAACCGATCGTTTGGGACATGCGGATCGCCACCAGCGACCTCCCGCGTGAAACGCTCAGCCGGGTGCTTTCCACGGCCGTAAAGCCGACCGACCTGGAAGGCCGGTTGCAAGTCGTGCGCCTGTATCTGGACAGCGAACGATACCGCGACGCCGGCGCGGAGCTGGAAGAGATTCTGAAGGCGTTTCCCGAGCGCAAGGACCTGCAGCAGGATGTGCGCCAACTGCGACAGCTCGGGGCTAAGCTCATCCTCAAAGAAATTCAACTTCGGGCGAAGGCCGGACAACACGGGCTGGCCCGGAACCTGCTCGCAAAGTTTCCTTCCGAGGGAATTGCCAGCGAAACGTTGCAGCAGGTTCGCGATTTGCTGGAAAAATACTCGATAGAAGATGCTCATCGCAAAGCGCTGATCGGCGAGCTCGATGCGCAAGTGGCGAAAATCGCCGATGAAAATGGCCGGCGGCTGGCGGAGGGTTTTGCCAAGGAAATTGCCGCGGAAGTCAACGACGATGCTGTCGCGCGGCTGGCATCGTTCGAGCGCCTGGAAGACGACCAAAAACTTTTGCCGGAGCAAAAGGTAGCGCTCGCGGTGAGCGGCTGGCTGGTGGGCGCCAATCAGGCCACCGATAACTTCCAAACGGCGGTATCGCTCGCCCGTGCGCGGGATACGATTCGTGCATACCTGCGGGAACCGCTGGCTCAAAATCGCTCGAAGATGGCAGCCGATGTGCATGACATGGAAGGAGCCACGATCGACCGCGTGGCGCAAATCCTCAAGCTGATGAAGCCGCCGCTCGATGTGGCAAAGACCGATGAGCGATCGCCGCGGCTATTTGAAATGAAAGTTGCCGGGCTGCCGGGCGAAGCGGATATCCGCTACCTGGTGCAAGTGCCGCTCGAGTACGATCCGTTGCGGCATTACCCGACGATCGTGACGCTGGCCGACGCGGGCGTGACGCCGGAACAAATGCTCGATTATTGGTCCGGGCCGGCTAACAAAAGCGGCGAACGGTTGGGGCAGGCGGTGCGGTACGGCTACATCGTCATCGCGGTGGATTGGCAGCAGCCGCAGCAGTTTTCGTACGACTATTCGGCCCGGGAGCATCATGCGGTGTTGGGCGCGCTGCGAGATGCGAGCCGGCGGTTTTCGCTGGACGTAGACCGAGTGTTTCTGACGGGACATGGCATCGGGGGCGAAGCGGCGTGGGACATCGCAATTTCCCATCCCGATCTGTGGGCGGGCGTGATCCCGATCGTGGCGGCGGCCGACAAGTACATTGGCCGATATGCCAAAAACGCGGTCTACTTGAATTGGTACTTCGTGGCGGGTGAGCTCGATGGCGACAAGATGGCCCGCAACGGCACGCAGCTCGACCGCTACATGCGGCCGAACACGGACGTGACGGTGGTCGAGTATCAAGGGCGTGGCTATGAGCCGTTCGGCGACGAAGTGCCGCGGATGTTCGAATGGATGGGGCTCAAGCAGCGGAAGATGCCCAAAGAGATCGATTGCGTATCGATGCGTCCGTGGGACACGTTCTTCTGGTGGCTGGAGGTGGACGGCCTGCCGCCCAAGTCGATGGTCGCGCCGGCCAATTGGCCGCCGCCGCGGACGATTCGTCCCGCGCAGATCGAAGGCAAGCGGCTCGAGACCAACAAGATTTCGGTGAAGCTGCAGGCCAATAAAACGACCGTCTGGTTGACGCCCGATCTAGTAGACTTCAGTCAAAAGCTTGTCGTGGAAGTGAACGGCCGGGCAATCTCGCCGCGCGACCGCACGGTCCGGCCGGATATCAACGTGCTGCTCGAAGACGTGCGGACACGCGCCGATCGGCAGCATCCGTTCTGGGCGAAAGTTTCGAACTAGAAGCAGCTTCAAAACCGGTGTCATTCTGAGCGAAGCGGAGCGCAGCGAAGAATCTAGCCCGAAGTAGCGTAGATCCCTCCGTCGCCGAGCCTCCGTCGGGATGACAAGGTAGTTTTGAAACCGCTTCTAATTGGGAATGCGGAGTGTGGAGCGGGGAACGCTCATCGTACCTTCATTCCCCACTCCCAATTTCCCACTCCCCACTTTTCTACGGTGCTTCCTTATTCAACAGCGCACTGGTCACGAACCAGCCGTCCTTGTCGCTGCGGACGACGGCCGCGTGGGGGCCGAAGTAGCGGCGGACCGTCTCAAAATCGGGCAGATTCGCGCCGTTGATGCGTTGGCGTCGCGGCACTCCCTGCTTCTTCTCGTCTTCGGTCGTGAGGACTTTGTTAAGGAGCTTGCCGAGCATCGACTTCGATTGCGGCATTTTCCCATCGCGGATGAGGTCGAACGTCGGCCGAATTTCTTCGTCGCTGCGGCCGAAGATCCAACCGCTTCGCTCGCCGGGGGCCAACTTGTTCATGACCTCGAGCATCTGCTGGTAATCGGCGGTCGAGGCCAATCGCTCCTGCTGGCCGAAACCTTGCAGTAAGCCGGTCAGGTAGTTGACGTCGGACGCCATCATCATGTGGCCGAGTGCAACCGTGACGGCAGAATTCGGCAGAACTCGTTCCTTGCGTTTTTTCGCATTGACGGACTTTTCGTCGCTGCCTGTGGTAACCGTGGAGAAGCCGGGCACATCGACCTCTGGTTCATTCACGGCGTTTTCCTTGGCGACCCGCTCGTAAATGACGTACTGGCCGACCTGGTGGTGGACGACGTCGGGTTCCTTGGCCATCCACTTTTCCAGAGTTTTGGCGAGTGCTTTCTCGTCTTTGGCTTCGATGGCGAAAACACTCCGCTCGCTATCTTCGGAGATCGGCGTATCGTAGCTGCTGATCACGGTCACGCGGCCGCCCATGTTGGCGATGAACTCTTTGCGGACATCGACTTGTTGCCCGTAGGGGTCGTTTTTCCAGCCATCAAGCGTGTTTTTCCAGGCGTCCTCGTGATCTTGAATCGCATCGAACACGGGTCCGACGTTATCGAACGCGTCGGTGAGGTTCAGATTCAGCGTGATGTAGGCGGCCAACTCGCGCGGCATCCAAGATGCGGGCTCAAACCCAGTGCCGTTCGGCATTTGCATCATTCGCATCGAGCTGGTCCAGCGGAGCGGGTCCTTTTCCTTGCCGCCAACGGGAGGCGCGTAGATGGAAGTTCGGGAGAGGATTTCGACGTGTCCCTCGACCAATTGGTTGAGATATCCGCCGACACCCTGAATGGCATCGAAACCATTGTCGTATAAGATTTTCGCCAGGTCCTGGTCCCTCTTGGCCGGCTCGTGCAAAGTGCGATCGGCGAATATGAAGCCAAACGGTTCGATGTACCAGCGGGCCTCGGGTGCGAGCTTGCCCGCTTCGCGTCGGCAGTTTTCCATTGTTGCCTGATAGGCTTTGACCGATTTCAAATTGTCGGTTGCGCCGCCGGCAAACCGTTTGAGCATTGCTTCCGCCTCGGCGCGGTCGTCGATGCCGCAGAGTAAGTTGTCTTTGATAAAGTAAACCGTTTGCTGTGGTTTGGCGCCGTTTTGCCCGGGCACGTTAAATACTTGGAGCGTGACACCGCCGGCATTGGCGGTCGATTTGCGGCCTTTGCGGGCCGCGAACCGCTTTTCAACCGCGGCCAGCATACCGTCGGCCTGCTTCTCGTGGCCGGTGACGTCGATCGTGATCGCCAGCGCGGCGTCCTGGCCTTTGCGCTCGATGAGCGACGATGCTCATTTCGCCCGCCGGTGACACCTTTGAGGTCGTCGTAGTTGAGGCCGAGCTTCTTTTCGATGGCGCCGAAGTCCTCGCGCATCTGTTTGTTGAAATCATCGACGAACGCCTTCATCACGTCGTCGTTGAACATCTGGCCAAGCTGGGTCTTGTCCCAACGATCCTGGAATTCCTTGGGGCGGGCAATCGAGACGTAGCCCTTCGTGGAACGCGGCAGCAAAGTGTCGCTGGGCGGAACGGCGGCCAGGCCGAAGCGGCCAGCAGAAGAACGAACGAGATCGCAGGAGCGCGGCGGGCAAGGCATGAAATGGTCGGCAAGGTGGGACCTCCTGGACGCGACACGCGGATTGGGGGGTCGAGGGTACGTCGCGTGATGGACTGGAGCCAATTCGACGCGGCGGCCCTACTATATTTGTCAGTGGCCGATTGTTGGACCAACCGGGCCAGCACTAGCAATTGTCGGCAGAAACGACCGGTTGGGATGATGCGTCGCGAGCATTATAGCGGCCCGACTACTGCAATGACGTACCACCGCCGGGATAGGGGACGGGTCGATTTTCGTCCGAAAACATGCCACGAATTGTCAGGCAATTCCCCGAGCATTCGCGTCATTCCCAGCCCCTAAGCCCCGGTCCGGCCAGTCCACCAGTCAATGGACCAAATCGCGCCGGCGGCTCAGGTAGTCCCAGACGACATAACGATCAAGGTCGCGGCCCGCTGTAAAAAATACGCGGCCCGAGGTCGACTCGGCCAGCCGGAAAGCGAACCGCACATCCTCCTCGGTCTGCGACCAGCTAGGCAGTAAAAACAGATTGATCGTTATACCTTCGCGCTGGCAGGCCAGGCCCTCACGCATCGTGGCGGCCTCGGTCCGCGGATCGGGCGGATAGAGCAGGTACAGCATCTGCGCCTTCGAAGTGGGCGGTCGGCAGCCCATCGGTGATCAGAATGATCTGGCGATTCGGCGTGTCCTGGGTCGCGAGCAGTTGCCGGGCGAGCGCCAGCCCATGCTGAAGGTTCGTGAAATGGGGCGGGACTTGGAGTTCGCTGATGTCGTCGCGGCTCATGTCGGCCCGCAGGTGCACGACCGGATTGAACATCGTCACCGGCTTCGGCATCAGGTTCGCAATCCGACCCGGCTCGACCAGTTTGGCGAATGAATACACCTCGATGAACCGCATCCAATCGCCTGGGTACTCGGAGCGAATGAGCCCATCGAGCGCCAGGCCCATTCGCTTGACGTTGATGTACTCGCCGCCGTAGCGCATCGAGCCGCTCATATCCATGAGCACGCACGTGGCGCACTTCGGCGTGTTGCGCGTGCGGTGAACTTGAATGTCTTCGTCCTTGAATCGCACCGGAATACCTGGCCCGCCGCGGACCAGCGCGTTGATGAACGTACCCGGGATATCGAGGTTCGCGATCGAGTCGCCGAATTCGTATTGCTTCGTCGCTTGCAATTCGACCGCGCCCTCGCCCACGACCGGGCCCTGATGCCGCCCCGTGCGCGAAGGCGCCAGCTCGCGAAACAATCGCTCCAGAAGTTTGCCCTGAAACAGCCGAAACGCTTTCGGCGTGAGGCGAAAGCTGCCGGCCTTTTGCTCCAAACCTTGCTGCTCGGCCATTTCGCGGAGGTAGTCCTGCACCTGCTGTTGCAGGGCGCTGAGCTGATCGATGTCGCCCGGCTCGGCGAACTCGGAAAGCATTTCCATATCGATGATGCCGATCCGGGCCGTCTTGCGGGCTTCTTCAAGTTGCTTGAGCAGCTCATCGATTTTTTCGAGCTCCTCTTTGATGGCTAGCGCCTGCGGCACGGTCATCGCCTCGTGACCGATGAACTCATACTTGGCCGCCAGCTCATCGACCTGATACTTTTCGCCGAGCCGCTCGATCGCGCCCACAAGCGCGCAAGCCCACGGCGATTGATCGTCGCCGGCCGCGTACCACAGCCGTTCCAGATCGCGAATCTGCTCGGTCTGCACCGCCTTGTAGAATCGCTCACGAAACTTCTTGGGCACCTTGGTCTCGGTGGCCTGATCGGCAAATGCCTGCGCGGCACGTCGCCGAACTGTTTTGGTTTCGTAGCGGGCGAGTATTTTGCGCTTGCGTTCCTGCAGCATCGCGATCAATGCATCGATACTCGGCCCCAACCCGGCAATCTGACTGGGATCGAGCCGGATCGCACGGGCCAGCTCTTCCTCGGTCAGTTCGCGATGCTCGCCGAACATCAGCATGTGCTCGAGCGCAGGCGACACCAGATCGGGCGGCGGCTGCGTCGGGCTCGGGAACCGCGCGGGATCGTACTTCTGGTACGTATGAATGACGCCGCCGAGAGTTTCGCGATTGGCCATGAGGGTAATTATAGCGGCGAGAACCGGATCGCGTTGCAGTTATCAACCATACAAACCCCCGGCCGAGCCGGGGGCTGCCGGCCGAAATCCTGTGGTAATGTTGCCGCCAGCTCACGCCCTCAGCCCCCGGCTCCGCCGGGGTTTTCTTCGTTCTCACCGAGCCGTCGTGGTGCTCAGTTTCGGCGGTTGCCATTAAAAAGTTGACTTCACCCTTGGCCGGTGGGCAGACTCACCCATTCGGGTCGTCGGTTAAACCCAAGCAACTTGTCATTGACCAGTGACCCAATGGGTCATTCCAAAATTGGTCCTTGGGATTTGAAATCTGTCTCTACGTCGTGTCCGTTGTGTCTTCGTGGTTCAATTCCGGTGGGTGCGTCAGGCTGTGCCCGACGTATCGCGTTCAACTCGGGATAATTATCGTTGGCTTCACTCACGTCGGCCGCATGTGCTAAAATTGGAAATATGACCGAGATACTTCAACAAGCTATCGAGCGACTCCGTCTAGCGCCGGAAGACCGTCAGAACGCACTTGCGGCTCTACTCCTCCATGAGCTCGACGAAGACGAGCGCTGGGCGAGTTCAACTGCCGCGAACGCCGAAAAACTGCGCGGCCTGGTTCAAGACGTTTTGGAGGCCGACCGGCGCGGCGAATGCCAACCGTTGGATCCGGACCAACTGTGAACTCGCGCCTGCATGCATCATTTCGCCGCGATTTCGCCAAGTTGTCCCACGACATTCAGCGGCGCCCCGGGCAGCCTACCGCCGCTTTCGAGCCGACCCGACTCACCCCAGCCTCCAATTCAAGCGGCTACATTCCAGTTTGCCGCTTTGGTCTGTCGCGTGACCGATTCCTATCGCGCAGTCGGCGTGAGGAACGACGACGAAATCGTCTGGTTCTTTATCGGCACCCACGCAGAGTACGATCGACTGTTGGCGACCTTGTAGCTTGACTCGATGCAGTTTCGGCCCGTCCTGGCCCACTTGCGTAGGTTATGCTTAAGCCTGACGCCAAATACTCGATGCGCAACACGTCAGGCTGAAGCCTGACGTACGTTAGAAGTCGTACCAAACGCCGAGGCCGATTTGTTCTTCGGAAATCTTGTAGAACTCGGATTGGCTCGATTTGCCGTTGTAGTAGTGGGCCCCGACTCGGAAAGTTTGGCCGAGGATGCCGCGGCGCAAGAGGCCGGCTTCGGCGGTTACGTCGCCGCCGACATTGCCGTCGTCGCGCAGGCGGCCGTTGATGGCGAAGAAGGGTACGCTGTGGTGACCCGTGGGACCGGGGCGAGAGATCTCGGTTCCGAATTGAGTTTCCCAGGGGCCGGCGCCGCCGTCGCGGTGAAAGGCCCAGCCGGCTTCGCTGTACAACCGCCAGGCGGGTATCAAATAATACGACGTGCCCCACACGAGCGAATCACGGACGTAATTGTCTCGATTGGCCAACGTGCTCGGCACGCGAATCGCCAGCTCATCGCCGAGATGCGAACTCAGGTGCGCGTAGCCGAACTTTGCCTGCCATTGTTCATTGCCCATGGTAATCGGCAGGCCGAACACGTAGTCGCACGAGTTCAGGTCCTCTTGTTGCTCGAGGTCGAGCCGGGCGATTGCGGCGCCGTAGAAATCGAGCTGGTAACCTTCGGGGTGGACGGGGTCGCCGTTGCCGTATTGAAGCAGGCCAGTGCGGCCGCCGAGCGTGGCATCCCAGAAGGCGCCGCCCTGCATATCTGAAATGGTGACGAGGGCCATTCGGGGCTCGTGCACTCCGGCCTGGTACGAATGATAGATCAGGCCGGTCGGCACCCATTCCCAGGCCCAGCCGCGACCATTGGCTTCGTCGAGTGGTTCGTCGCGCGGTGGCTCATCGAGCCGCACGATTTTGCCGAGCGGCTCGGTTTCGACTTCGGGCGGAGCCAGGGGTTCGCTTGACGCCGCGCCGGCAGTTGTATCCTGCGATGCGGAGGCGGTCGGTGGCTCGTCGTCGGCAAAGCACGACACACCGCCATTGACTGGCAACGTAATTGCCAGCAATGCCAGTGCGTAGGACAATGCACGGACGCGGCCGCGGAATTGCAGCATCGGAAGGTGGGTGAGGAAGGCGAGATTTAGCGGACCGCACCACAAAGTGGATGGCGCGCCGAGAGAATAAAGCGGGAAACTGCCCTAATATTCTCGGCTGCGTGAGTGGCGCGGATTCATTGTGCGACGTGCAACCGTCAAGGTAATCGCTAGCACGGTTTTCAAAGTCGGTCGGCTATGCTAAGCAGGCTGATGTGAGCGCGCCGCGAGGCGCGAGAGCATCGCATCGGCGGCGCCGCTGTCGATTGCTTGCGCGGCAAGTGCTGCCGCCGCTTTCGGCTCGGTTGCGCGACCGGCAACGAGCAGGCCGGCAGCGGCGTTCAGAACGACGATGTCGCGAGCTGGGCCCGGCTGGCCGCTTAAGACTTTGCGAATGATCGTGGCGCTGGCAGCGGGCGAGTCGATCGCCAAGCCGGCAAGCGGTTGGCGAGTGATGCCGAAGTCTTCGGGCTGCCAGGTGAATTCCAACACGCCCTCACCCAACAGCACCGCCCTTGCGGGACGGTGCTGTCCGTCAATGGAAGAGGGCTTTCGATCGGACACTTCGGTGACGTGCGTTGTGCCGGCAAGCGTTACATCGCCCAGGCCGTCGTCGCCGGAGACGATGAAGCAGCGTGTGCTGCCCAAGTGTTGCATTGCATCGGCCAGCAATGGGCGAAGTTCGGGACGGCCGGCGCCGAGCAATTGGTAGCACGCCGCCGGCCGGGTTCACGAGCGGTCCGAGGATGTTGAAGATCGTGCGGATGCCGAGTTTCTTCCTTATGGCGGCAACATGCTTCATGGCGGGGTGCATCAGGGGAGCGAAGCAGAAGCACAGGCCCAGCTCGTCGAGGCAGGCTTCGACTTGCGCGATTGAGGCGTCGATGTTGACGCCAAGTTCCGCCAGCACGTCGGCCGATCCGCTGCGGCTGGTGATGCTGCGATTGCCATGTTTGGCGACGGGCACACCGGCGGCCGCGGCAACAATCGCTGCCGTGGTGCTGACATTGAACATTTTCGAGTTGCCGCCGCCGGTGCCGCAAGTATCGAGCAATTCGGCGTGGCGCGAGCGGATGGGAGTCATGTGGCGGCGCATGGCCTGAGCGGCGCCGGCGATCTCCGGGCCGGTTTCGCCCTTGGCGGCAAGGCCGGTGAGCAGCAAGGCGATTTGGTCGTCGGACCATTGGCCGCGCATCATCGCATCGATGGCGGCGGACATCTCTTCGATCGAGAGGTTTCCGCCGCCGGCGACGCGACCCAGTAGTGCGGTGATATCTGGCGGCATGTTTTGGTGGTTGTGAGGTGAATTCTATCGCCGAATCGGCCTGCGGCGTAGCTAAACCGCAAGCGGCGGATATTGAGAATTAGCTAAAAATGGCATAGAATGGCGGCCCGGCGGAGTGGTGTTTCACCAAGGGTGGCGGCTTTGCGGCCGCTGTTTGGATGGCCCGAAAAGTAATCCTCGACGTGGACCCCGGCATCGACGACGCCGTGGCCGTGTGCATCGCGTTGGGTGATCCGTCGCTGGATGTCGTGGCGGTGACGGCCACCGGCGGGACGGTGTCGCCCGCGCAATCGACGTCGAACGTGCAGGCGATCGTCGAGCAGCTCGATCCGGCGCGCTGGCCGCGATTGGGCACGGCATCCAACGAACAAATGCTGCGAGCCGACGGTCGGCATCTGTTTGGCGCCAATGGTCTGTGCGGCGCACACTTCGAGGTGGCCAAGCGGCATCATCAGCATTCTTCGGTGAAAGTGATTTGCGATGAGGTGCGTTCGGCGCCCGGCGACGTGACGATTGTCGCCACGGGTCCGCTGACAAATATCGCCTCCGCTCTGCAACAGCAACCGGATTTGGCGAGCATGATTCGCCACCTGATCATGATCGGAGGAACGATCGGCGGGCCGGGCAATGTGACGGCTGCCGCGGAATTCAATATCTACTGCGACGCGGAGGCAGCCCGGGCCGTTTTTCATTCGCCGGTGACGAAGACTCTCATCCCGATGGATCTGACAAGCCGCGTGCTATTGAGTTTCGATCTGCTCGAAAAAATCCCGGACGGGGATTCGCGATCTGGGGAATTGCTGCGGCGAATTTTACCTGGCGCGTTCCGCGCGTATCGGCAGCAATTGGGCGTCGAAGGGATCCACCTGCACGACGCCGTTGCGATTGTCGCTGCGCTCGAGCCGGAACTATTTACGACCGAGCCGATGTACGGAGACGTGGAGACCGATGGCACGCTCACGTATGGGGCCACGATCTTCGATCGCCGGCGGCATCCCGAGAACCGGCCGAATATGGACGTGGCCATCGATATGGATACGGCATCGGTGACGGATTACATCCTGCGGCAATTGACCCGGGCTGCGTGACGCGGGGAGCCCCGGCGGAGCGCGTTGCATAGAAATCGGCCGTATCGAACGCTGCACGGTCGAACCTTTTTCGCGCATTCGAGGGCTACCTTTTGGCACTGGTAATCTAAGTGGTGGGAAATAAGGTTTTTCACGGCGTCGATAGCGCTAGCCCTATCTTAAAAAGGGTCGCGATGAGGAGTATGTAGAGCAACGGTCCAATTGCATAAAACACCGTCGCTTTAGTACTCCCCCAATGCGACCTATCCCATCCCTTCGCGCCACAAACAAAGAAAACGACTGGGTACAAAGTCGTACTCACAAGAAACGCCCAAAATGCCATCCGCTGGCCAATTGGCAGCGGTTCCTTCGGTTGCGGGGCGGCGAGGGCCATTAAGTTGGCCGCCAGCATCGCCGGATAAACAAATAGCGGAAGGCCGGAAATAATAATCAGTGTCCAAAAGGCGAGATTCAAGCTTCCGCGGCTCGGTCGATCATTTCTTTGATCGTCCATACGTGGTCCGTTAGCATGCTGGCCATTGCTGGCGTTTCACCCTTCAGCGCCTCATGTTTCCGGCAGAGATTATACCACGCCACGAATAAGGCTTGCATAGCCGTGTGGCGGCGCAGGCTCTTGGAGTGGGCGTTGGCTAAGCGGGTGAACCGCCGCAGCGTTATGCGTACGATGTGGACGTGTCGCATTAATGGCCGCAGCTTATAGTGTTGGAGAATTGGGTTCAAGTATTTCGTGCAAGCCTTCGGTCGGAAGGAGCACTGGCATAGCCAGTGGCACCACTTGCAACGTCCGCCGCCTTTCTCTCAAAGAGCGAGGGGGTTCTGCCCAGCGCCGTTGTAAGTGCTAGGATTCAAGCCCGATTCAGCCAAATTTGACAATATAACATATAGGTTATATTATTGTGGCGTGGGAAGTCGAATATACCGATGAGTTTGAGCATTTGGTGGGCGAGCCTCACCGAAGAGGAGCAGGCCGACGTAAACGCGAGCGTCGAGCTGCTTGAACTTCACGGGCCGCAATTGGGTCGTCCTCACGTGGATACGATCAAGGGGTCGAAGCATTCCAACATGAAGGAGTTGCGAACCCAATCGGGAGGCAAGCCGCTACGGACATTTTTTGCTTTCGATCCGCGCCGTTCTGCAATTCTGTTGATTGGCGGGGATAAGACTGGCGATGCTCGTTTTTACGATCGAATGGTGCCGATTGCGGACAGACTTTTCGACGAGTATTTGGAAGAGATCAAGAAGGAAGGGCTCATCTGATGGCCGGACATCGCAAGTTCAAGCTCCCTGCGCGAAAAGATGACCCCCGCCCAGCGCGAGCGTTCGAAGGCGCGGGTGAACGAGCTGCAAACGGAAATGTTGCTGGCCGAGCTTCGGAAGCATGCTGGCCAAACACAGGAGGCCCTGGCTACAGAACTCGGTGTCACCCAGCCCTGCCTCTCCAAAATGGAAAAGCAAACCGATATGCAAATTGGTACGCTGGACCGCATTGTCGAATCTCTCGGCGGTCGACTCGAGCTAGTTGCTCACATGCCGGGAGGCGATGTTGTGCTAACACAATTCACCAAGCAGTAAGCATCAAGGGAATTTGTGCCCCGTCACGCCAGGGGGAGGGAACCAGATTGATCAATAGCCAACGCGCAAGGGGGAGCGAACTGGAACGACGAATCGATGACACGGCATGGGGGACGGAACGGGAAAAAACAAAGCGCCGGAGATAGGGGACAGGCACATTTTGCTTCGAAGACACCGCAAAATGAGCCAGTCCCCGACTTTATAACTTCCAGGCCTGAACGATGAGAATCGCGCCGATCACCAAGAGACCCGTGTAGACAACGCGGAAAAAGCCTTCGCCGCGCAGGCGGTGGTTGAGTGCGCGGCCGAGGGCGATGGCGGTGAGAACGCCGGGGAGCGAGAGCAGGAAGTATCGGTTTATGGTGGGAACCCATAAGCCGGCGGCGGCGTAGCCGAGCATTCCGGCCAGGCTGACTGGGAGAAAATATCCTTGCAGCGTGGCGCGAAAATGCTGCGGCGGCCAGCGTCGCAATGCACCGTACATCGCCAGGGGCGGGCCGTTCATTCCGTAGGCGCCGCCCAGTACGCCCGAACAGAAGCCGGAGCCCAGTAGCCAAACCCAATGGTCTTCAGCCAGGTGGAGTTTCGATTTGGCGGTTAGGGAATACAGCGAGAAGGCGGCGATCACCAGGCCGAGCAGCGTTTTCACGAGGCGGTCGTTGGTCTGCGTTAACAGTAGCAGCCCGAGCGGGATGCCGCAGAGTGCCGATACGATCAGCCAACCGGCGCTGCGGATTTCTACTCTCCGCCAATCCTGGGCGATAATGATGGCGGCGACGAGGACGGATACCAGCACGGCAAGTGGCGCGGCCACGGTGACCGGCGTACGCAGCGAGAGTAGCGGCACGGCGACCAACGCCTCACCGAATCCCAAGGTTGAGCGAATTAGCGTGGCGACGAAAAGGACTGCCAGGATGTAGATGGTCGTCGCATCGAGCATGTTGAAATAAACGCTGCCGCGGCCAGGCGGCGTCACGACTGGGCAGTCAGCGATCTGCTGTCAGCTTTCAGCTTGAAGTGGTCGAGGGTCGAGAGTTAAATGATGAGCTGTCAGCCGTCAGGTTTCAGCAGTCAGCCGGAAAATGGTAGAGAGTTGAGAGCCGGAATTGGTCCTGGTGTTGGGCGAGGTTCTTCGCTGCGCTGGGCTTCGCTCAGAATGACCGGGGGTGGCATCGGGTGAGATTCTTCGCTTCCCTCAGAATGACCGGGTTGGGATTTGGGCGAGAGTCTTCGTTGCGCTGGGCTTCGCTCAGAATGACCGGGGGTGACATCGGGTGAGATTCTTCGCAGCGTCAGAATGACCGCGGGGTGGTTTTGATACCGGGCGTATTGGTTGTCGGGGTCGCGGTCTTTGGAGTCGCTGCCGTCGGCGATTTGGACGTCGACGTGCATTAGTTTTCCGTCGCGGAGTACGGTGAGCGGGATGCGGCGGCCGATTTCGCTTAGTTTCACCATAGTGATGAGGTGCCGGTCCTGATCGATCCGCACGCCGTTGAATTCGAGGATCACGTCGTTGACTTTCAGATTGGCGCGTTCGGCGGGCGACTTGGCATCGACTCGGGAAACGCGCGTGCCGACTACGCCGCCCAGGCCGAGGGCCTCGGCTCGCTGCGCATTGAAATTGATATCCAGGTGTACGCCAAGCCAGCCGCGCGGGAGCTTTCTGGTTTTCGACGAGAGCGCGGGCAGTTCGGGCGACGATGTTGATGGGAATCGAGAAGCCGATGCCCTCGTTGCCGCCGGAGGAGCTGGCGATGGCCGTGTTGAGGCCGACGACTTCGCCGCGCAGATTCACGAGCGGTCCGCCGCTGTTGCCCGGGTTGATGGCGGCATCGGTTTGAATGAAGTTCTGGAGCTCGAACTCTTCGTCGCCGAGGTCGAGATTGTGCCGGCCTTTGGCGCTCACGATTCCGCGGGTGACGCTTTGGCTGAGGCCGAATGGGCTGCCGACGGCGAGTACGAAATCGCCGATCTCGAGCGCATCGCTATCTCCCAGGCGAGCCGGTTCCAATCCGCTGGCGTCGATCGACAGCGCGGCCACGTCGGTCTCACTATCGCTCCAAATTTGCGTGGGGTGGAAGATGCGGCCGTCGTACAAATGAACTTCGATTCGTTCGGGCGACGAATGGCGGATCACGTGGCGATTGGTAAGCACGTAGAGCCGCGAGTCTAACTGGACGATGACGCCGGAACCGGCTTCTTCGACGCGCAGCAGCCCTTGAAACTTGGGCAGCGGCTTGGACTCGATGTGAACCACCGCGGGCGTGACGAGTTTCACCACGCGTTTGACGATGCTGAATTCGTGGTCGAGCGAGGCGACGTCTCGAGCCAGTGCGGCGTATTCGGCATCGCGCGAACTAGAAACCGATGTGGCCGCGGCGGCGGACGCGGAATTCTTCAAATTGGGAGACGCGGTTGCGATGTCGCTGATTTGTCCGCTGGCAGTCGTGGCCGACAGAGCAGCGCAGAGCAAGGCGAATGGGATTGGTAAGTGGCACCCGCGCCGCATGTGACGTGCTGGAAAAGACGCAATCATTGTTGGGCGGAGAAAGTAGGAAGAAATTTTAAAACCGGTGGACGAACTAACTGTCATTCTGAGCGAAGCGCCGCGGAGCGAAGAATCTCGCTTGAACCAGCATAGATCCTTCGGTCGCCGAACCTCCCTCAGGATGACAGGGTCACCAAAAAAAACCCGGTGGCGAGAACAAGTCGCCACCGGGTGCAATTATAGCTTGAAATGAGTTCGGCGGAAAATCGGCGGTGGGGGAGCTAAACCGCAAGCGTGCGATATTCGGCCCACCTCAAGGCGATTACTGGGCTTCGAGGTCGCTGAAGGAGACGTCGACGTCGGTGAAACCGGTATCGAGGACGCGACTCCAATCACTGCCCTGACCGTTAGAACCGCCACCTGTTTCGGCCGCCCGTTGGCATTCGATACAACTGGTGGCATAGGGGAGGGCGTTGAGCCGGGCCAAGGGGATTCGGCAATTGCAGATTTCGCACTCGCCGTAGGTGCCAGTTTTGATGCGGACCAGCGCCCGCTCGATATTGGCGAGCTCGCGGCTTTCGACTTCGGCGAGTTGCGAGCTGATTTCGTCCTGTGCGGCGTCCAAGGCGGCATCGACGACGTCTCCGCCGGTTTGCTCGCGCAATTGCTTGAGCAAGCTCAAGTCGCCGGCCAGCGCCTTGCGAAGGGCGTTGCGACGGGTGACCAGTAGGTCGCGCATCTTTATGATCGAATCTTTGCGAGTCATCGTTTTTTACCTTGCCTTGCGGGCAACCACCGGCCGGGTGCGGCGCGGACGCATCAAGACGCCGCCCGAGTGGCCGATCGCCCCCACTAATCTGTTCCGAAACCTGTTTCGGCTGGCCGAGTTGCAAGCAAGATGAGTCGGCCGAACCAAAACCCCCACGCACTTGGCCGCAATGCCGCGTCGGACGGCATGGCGGCGTGCAACGTAAATATAGTACGCACGCGCGACCCGGGAGGATCGCTAGCTCCCCGAAAGCTTGTCGCAAATTGCCCGTCCGGCAAATGCCACCGGCTCAAAATGGCCCAAAATATGGGCGTCGAACGGGTGACCAGGCCGGTGGAAAACCGCCGGATAGGTCGCCGAACGTTGTAGACATTTTTCGGCCATAAACGGGAATTTGTAACCTGTGCCAGTCGGGAAGCTGCCTGGCGCCTATCGGTAATCGGCACGTCCGTTGTAAATCGGCTAGCCGAAGTTTGCGGATTATGCGGCGCAGGTTGTGCGGCCCGATGCCAGCAGCCGCCTTTGACGGTCGGCTGGGGGCGACGTACATGCTTGTATCGACAAACGGTTCCCTACCGGACGGAGCGCGCTCGGTGCGCGCTCGGTGTCGGAGCGACCCCATTTTGCAGGCACATACCATGCAACTTCTCGACCGCCAAACTGCCGCGACTTCCCAACCGCGCGGCGGGCCCAGCCACGTTCACGTGCGACTGCGAGCCGACGGACAAACGCTGGAGGTGCTGCCGGGGAAAACGACGATCGGATCGAGTCCTCGATGCAACCTGCGCATCCAGCAGCCGGGCGTACAGCCGCTGCATTGTTTGATTGTTCACGCACCGGAGGGCCTGCGGGTTCGCAGCTGGGCGGAGAACACGAGACTCAATGGCTTGCCGTTCGAGGAGTCGGCGCTAGCTTTGGGGGATTGCCTGAGCATCGGGCCGGTCGAATTGGACGTGATCGATCCACAGGCTGCGAAGTTGCCTCCCAAGGCAATTGAACCGACTGTGGCCGACACCAAGGCGACCGAACGAATCCGCGCCGGACGCGACCTGGCGCGAACCCGCAACCGGAAGCTGCTCGCTACGTTGCGGCAAGCAGCAGCCGCCCGGCGCGAGCTAGGCCAACAAGTATCCGACCTTCAAGCCGAATTCCTGCAAGCCGGCGCCGAGCGCGACAGCATCGGCCGGAAACAAGAGGGTACGCTTAACGAGCTGGCGGCTGTGCAGCTGCAATTGCGGGAACAAACGGCGGTTCAGGAGGCGCTTCGCCAGCAGGTGTCCGATATTGAGGCGGAATTTCTCGAAGCCGGCACCAGCGCGACAGCATCGGCCGAAAACATGAAGGCGCAGTTGCCGAGCTGGCCGCTGTGCAGGAGCAGTTGCGCCAGGAGGCGGCAGTCCACCAGGAGCTTCGCCAGCAATTTTCCGACGTTCAGGCGGAATTTCTGCAAGCGGGGGCCGAGCGCGACAGCGTTAGCCAAAAACATGAGGGAACGCTCGCCGAGTTGGAAACGGTTCGGCAGCAGTTGGAGCAGGAATCGGCGGTTCAGAGTGAACTTCGCCAGCAGGTATCCGCTCTTCAGGCGGAAATTCAACAAGTCGGCTCGGAGCGCGACAGCGCCAGCCAGAAACACGAGGGAACACTTGTCGAGCTGGCCGCTGCGCAGCGGCAAGTAACCGAATACACAGCTCTCAACGCCGACCGTGAAGAGCACATCAAGCGCAACGAACAGCTCGATCGGGAAGTTCGCGAGCTTGCCGAGCGTGTCGACCAGTTGACGAACGAGCTGTCGGCGGCGATCCAAGACCGCCAGAGGATCGCCGATGACCATGCCGCTCTCAGCGAGCAGCATCAGCGACTGGTCGAGGAGAATCCGAGGCTGAAAAACGAGATTGGCGAACTTGGGACCCAACTTAACAATCAACAATTGGCCTTCTGCGAAGAGCGGGACGAGCTGCGCCAACAAAATGAACAACTTGTGGCCGAAACCCGCGAATTGGCGAAGGAAAGAACGGCGCTAACCGACGAACGCACGTCACTCTGCCAGGACCGCGGCAATCTTCGGCACCAAATCGAGAAGCTGCAAGCCCGCGTCGCGCATCTGAATGAAGAAAACTCGGTCATGGCCGTCGGTAAACTAACGGTGATGCAGCAATGCGACGCACTTGGCCGGCAAAATGAGCAGCTCCACGCGCACATCGCCGAGCTGAGCAGCGCGAACGCGGAATTGAGCGCTTCGCAAGCGGCCCTTACCGATGAACAGACCGGATTGCGAAACGAAGTCAAACGGCTGGCGGATCTCGAGCGAGAGATGCAATCGGTGACCGCCGGTCGTGAAAGCACTTCGGAAGAATTGTATCGCGCAGTTGCTGCAGATTTCTGAATTGCGCGAGCGAGAAGATCAAAACAAGGCACTTGTCGAGGTATTCGAGTCGCTCAGCAACGAGCGCGACCAATTGACTCGGCAGGTGGAGGAACTTAACGAACAAATTGGTCGGCAGAACGAGGAACGGGCAACGGCCGAGGATGCGTGGCAGGCGCTGCGTAACGAAGCTGCCGGATTAAGCGAAGTGAAGCAGCGTCTGGAAGACGAGAACGCGAAATTGCTGGCCAGCGACGATGAAATCAGGACGCGGTTGGAACAATCCGAACGGGACCACGCTGCGTTGGCGGAGGCGGCAGCGACGCTCGATCGCGAACTGGCTGCTCGACGGCAAGCGGACGCTGCGGCCGCAGCGGCGGTTGCGGAGAATGAGCAAAAGCTGGCGGAACAGGCGCGCCGATTTGCCGAGTCCATCAACACGCTCGAACGCGAGCTGGCGGATGCAAAGGCGCATGCGACGGCTTTAGCCGCGTCAACTGTTGCTGACGGTGAGCAAAAACTCTCGGAGCGGGAGCGCCAGTTTGCGGAGGCGTTCGACGCGCTCCAACAACAATTGGCGGCAGCGACGGAGGCACAGAAAGCGCTGGAGCAGGCGTGTGACGAATGTCAGCGGCAAATCGCTGAATCGGAGAACGATCGTGCTGCCCAAACTGACCGAATCCGGCAGTTGGAAGCTGAATTGACGGCGGCAGAAGCGCGCACGGCTCAATTGCTCGCTCGAACGGTGGTTCCATGTGAGGCCGCCCGAGATGAAAAAATTGCGTCCGGCGATCTTCACTCCCCTGCGCTTGCGGACGAAGTTGCGGAATCGATCGATGCGCCAGGCGAACCCGCCAGCCCGCTGGCCAGCGACGGTCCAAAAAACTTCAATTGGTCGTCGTTCCGTCGTGACTCAATCAGCAAGGACATGCCGCACGCGAGCGGACAAGTTGCGGAAAATTCGGATCAATCGGCCGCGGAGGAAAGACAGTCCACGGGGGCCGAGTCGAACGCGGGAGAGATGGGAGATGCACCGGATGAGCCCATTCCGTGGCAAAGTCATTCCTCGGCACAAGTGCCGGCTGAAGCGAATTCATTCGGCGGCGAGGAAGCCTCGATCGCGACGCATCAGGATGCAACAAATTGGGGAGTGACTGCGGAGCTGAACCCGCAAGCTGAAACCCGTGATGACCAATCGTCACCGCGAGTCTTCGAGCTGGCAACAACATGCCGCGAGGCAGGAGTCGCC
The DNA here is from genome assembly GCA_963733825.1 of Pirellulales bacterium. GTDB lineage: Bacteria > Planctomycetota > Planctomycetia > Pirellulales > Lacipirellulaceae > JABDGM01. Next base: position 47,007 of record CAVTEK010000017.1, on the reverse strand, counting down.
AACGAGCTTTCATGCGGTTCGAGTCACTCGTGAATCGTTCGATCGCACGACAGGGAGGGAGAACGAGCCGGCAAAGAAACTAGAGGAAACGTCGTTCATCGAGCGTTACTCTCACATGTTTACGGACGAGCCGGCCGCCCAGCAGCATGGGCCAGTTGGCGAGCCGGATGGTTCCCGCGACGTGCCTGAATCCAAACAGCCGATGACGGGCGGCGCTCGATCGCTAGGCATCGATCCCTCGTTGGCCAAGGAAGCCGACGAGGAATCGATCGAGCAATACATGGCAAAATTGTTGCAACGGGTGCGCGGTGGCTCGCTGAGTGCCGCGACGACATCCGGGCAACCGACGGGAGCGCCGCTGAATACTCGTGCCGAGACGATTCCGGGCCGCGGTCCGGTTCAGGCGGCGACGCCTGGCGAGGTGGTCGAACCAAATTCAACGGAGATCCAGCAGCGGGCAACGAGCGAGGCGCCCAAACGTCGGGCCTCGGCGCCAGCACCGGCGACCGACTTGGGCGCGTTGCGAGCGTTGGCAAATGAAACGGCCCGCCGCGCTATAAGTCGAAGCGAGCTGCGGAAGCATCGGCGCAGTGCGGTCACGAAGGTGATCGTTTCGACCTTGGCGGGCGTGACGAGTCTGTGGATGATGCTGCAATCGCCCGATTGGCGCGATATCCAATTCATCACCGCTTGCGTGTCGCTGCTGGTGGCTGCGTATTGGGCGGGCGAAACCTTCCGCACGCTGCTGGGGTCGCTGCGGGCTGCGGCTTACGACGGGCCGGAAGCGGGGCTGGATGAGGACGATGCCCTTGGGGCGCCTGCATTGCCGATTGACGTTGAGGCGCGTGAGTAGGGCACGTTGGGCACATATTGCCGTCAACCGGCAGATGGGAATTTCGATCCTTCGATCACCGCGGAAGACGGGAATGTCTGCGCCACGATCATTCAGAAGCCTCGCTCGGCGCGAACGTCGTCGAAATCGCGGAGGTGATATTCGATTCCGACGTGATCGAGCACGCGGCACAAGCTGCGGATCGCCACTCCCATGCCGTCGGGGCCGCTGAAGCCGCCGAATTGCCCGCCGCCTTTGAGATGCGGCTCCAAGTCGAGCACGACGCCAGGAATTCCGCGCTTGGTGAGTTTTGAGGTGAGCGAGGGAATCAGCTCGGCAAAATCGCGAAGGATTCGTTCGTGACAACTGTCGCCCAGGTGGGCCGGCACGAAATGCTTGAGCATGTCTTCGTTGACATGACGATCGGTGCGGCCCGGATCGGCCAGGCTCGCTAGCGTGGATGGTTGCGGATCGCGGTAATCCTTGATGTGCATCCAGCCGATGCTGGGCTTCATCGCCAGATACTGAGCAAAGGTTTCGTCCGCCGTGTAGCCCTGGCAGACGATGTTTCCGGCATCGAAAACGGTGACGCAGTGCCGGGTGATTCACTTGCCGATGCAACTCGGCCATGAGCTCGCCCGTTTGGCCGACGAGATTGGCCTCGATTTCGAGGCCGAAGGTAAGGTCGCTGCGGTGGCAGGCTTCGGCGATTTGGGCCAACTGATCGACGGCCTGCGGTATATACTCGCGAACATCGGCGCCTTTGGGCGGATAGAAGGAAAAACCGCGGATGAGTTTGGTTTCGAACGCGTGGGCAAGCTCGCAGGCGCGGCTGACCTCTTTATCGAGATAGTGGTCGAAGGGAATAAATTGGTTCGCGGTGCCGTCCTCGACGTCGCGCAGCTTCACTTTGCCAATCGGCGAGCCGATCGAGGCGACGTTCATGCCATATTCGTCTTCCAGGTGGCGCAGCTTGGTGATTTCGCTCTTGGTGAGCTTCATCACGTTCTTGACGCCGCCCGCCGATATCGACGAACCGCAGACTGTAGTATTGCAGACCGGCGGCCGAGAGCGCGGAGAATTGTTCGGCGGCCGTTTTGTGTGTGGCGGCCTCGTCGCCGAAGGCAGACAGGACAACTTGGGGGCGGTCGGACATGGCAATTACCACTGAGGGCACAGATAAGAAAGATTGGTCATTGCAAATTTGTCATTGGTAATTGGTCATTTCAGAAATGGCCAAATGACAAATTACAAATTTGCAATGACCAATTGTCTTGTTCTGCTCCGTGCTCTCCGTGCCCTCTGTGGTGAAAAAATGATTTCAAATTGCGCCGGCGTATTTTACGGTAACGGTTTCGGTGATTCCGCCGCGGGCATTGAACGCGGCTTCGATTTTCATGTAGCGGGGTTGAATCACGGCGACCAGGTCGTCGAGGATTGTGTTCGTGACGTGCTCGTAGAAGATCCCCTGGTTGCGAAAGCTTTGCAGGTACAATTTCAGGCTTTTCAGCTCGACACACTTTTTATTGGGCGTATAGGTGATCGTCAGCTTGCCGAAGTCGGGCTGGCCGGTGCGCGGGCAGACGGATGTGAACTCGGGCGCCACGATTTCAATCTCGTAGTCGCGGTCGGGAAACTCGTTTACAAAGGTTTCCAGCAGATTGCGGAAGTCCGACATCGGGCCTCTCCTGTTGAGCGGCCTTGCATTGTGGCATGATAGGAACGGCGGCGAAAGGGGCGGGAATAGCCACAAAAAACACAAGAAGTCACGAAAACGATCTCAATTTGTTTTTGTGCTTTTAGTGGCTATCGAATGTGTCGAGAGATGACTCAATTGAATCATTCGAATGCACATACAGCTGTCGTCCTGCTATCCGGCGGGCTCGATTCGGCGACGACGGCCGCGATTGCGCTTGCGGACGGTTACCGACTGTTTGCGCTGTCGGTCGACTATGGTCAGCGGCATCGATTCGAGCTCGAAGCCGCGGCGCGCGTTGCCCGGTCGCTGGGCGTGGAACGGCATGTGATTGCCACGGTTGGCCTAGACCAGTTTGGCGGCAGCGCGCTTACCGATGAAATTGCCGTGCCGATGGATCGAGATGAATCTCAGATTTCGCAGGGTATTCCGATCACCTATGTACCGGCGCGGAACACCGTGTTTCTCGCGTTGGCACTGGGTTATGCTGAAGTGGTTGGCGCGGCCGACTTGTTCATTGGCGTCAATGCGATCGACTACTCGGGCTACCCCGATTGCCGGCCGGAATTCATTGCGGAATTCGAAAAGCTCGCCAACCTGGCGACGAAGGCGGGCGTCGAAAACAGTTTGAAATTTCGTATTCACACACCGTTGATCAGAATGACCAAGGCGGAAATCATTCGCCGCGGAATGGATTTGGGAGTCGATTACAGTCTTACGCACTCTTGTTATGCGCCGAACGAGACCGGGGTTGCTTGCGGTCGCTGCGATGCGTGCCAACTGCGGTTGAAGGGTTTTGCGGAGGCGGGGCTGGTGGATCCGATTGCTTATCAGAGCGTCGGGCGGAAGAATTAGCCACAGAGGACACAGAGAGCACAGAGAGGCGATCAGCTCCAGGCAGTTAACCGCTAATGTAATTCTTATCAATGAAAGAATCATTTTTGTTCTCTCCGTGTCCTCTGTGACCTCTGTGGCAATCGGATTTGGAAATGCGCATTGCCGAGATTTATCGTTCTGTGCAAGGTGAGGGATTTCTCACGGGCGCGCCGAGTGTGTTCGTGCGCGCGAGCGGTTGCAATTTGCGGTGCTGGTTCTGCGATACGCCGTACACATCGTGGCGGCCGGACGGGCGCGATATGTCTACGGATGAAATTGTCGCGGAGGTGGAGGAATGGGAGACGCGGCACGTGGTCGTAACGGGCGGCGAGCCGATGCTGTTTGCGGAGCTGATCCCGTTGTGCGAGCGGCTACGAAGGATCGGTCGGCACGTGACAATCGAAACGGCGGGCACACTTTATTTGCCGGCGGCGTGCAATTTGATGTCCATCAGCCCGAAGTTTGCGACGTCGGCACCGTCGGTTGCGTCGCATCCGCATTGGCATCGGCGCCATGAGCGCGAGCGGCATCGGCCGGAGGTGATTCGGCGGCTCATCGCGGAACACGAGTACCAGGTGAAGTTTGTGATCGATTCGCGCGAGGACTTGGATTCGGTCGGCTCGTATTTGGCGGAGTTTTCGGAAATCAACCGCGAGCGCGTGCTGTTGATGCCGCAAGGGGCTGACCAGGAGCAGCTCGACGCGCGGGCTGCGTGGCTGCGACCATTTTGCAAGGCGGAAGGGTTGGTATTCTGTCCGCGGAAGCAGATTGAGTGGTTCGGCGCGGTCCGCGGTACATAACATGAACGGTTGGCGCTTCATTCTATCGAGCCTGCGGCATTATCGGCGGATCCAGCTGGCCGTGGCGATGGGCGTGGCCGTCGCTACGGCGGTGCTGACGGGGCGCTTTTGGTCGGCGATTCGATGCGCGGCAGTTTGCGAGATCTGACATTGCAGCGCCTCGGACGAATTGACACGGCGGTCGTGGCGGGGCGGATGTTTCGGGTGGAGCTGGCGAGGGAACTTGCCGGCGATGTGGATTTTCAAAAGCATTTCACCGCGGCGCAGTCGGCCATTCTTCTCAATGGAACATTGCAAGCGGGTAACGGCACGGAAGTGCGCCGGGCAACGTCCGTATCCATCATTGGTTGTGAGCCGAAGTTCTGGTCATTGGGCGAGGGTGGCCCCGCGGTGTCGTTGACCGATGATGAAGTCGCGATCACTCAATCGTTGGCACGGGAATTAGACGTCGTCGCCGGCGACAGTGTTTTGGTGCGAATCCCAGTTGCCGGCGCCGTGCCGGCCGATAGTCCGCTCGGGGCGAAGCAAGCGGAAAAGACTTCGCGTAGCCGCCGATTTCGCGTGGCCGCGATTTTGCCGCCGGTTGGACTGGCGCGGTTCGGCCTCATGCCGAGTCAGCAATTGCCGCGAAATGCATTTGTGTCGTTGGGCATGCTGCAGAATCTGCTTGCACAGGGTGGTAAAGCCAACGCCATAATTGTGGCGACGGATTCACAGAATTCGGCGAGCGGCGACGACGCTCAAGCTGTGCTGCACCGGCGCTGCAGCCACGATTGGAGGATTTGGGACTGCGTGTTGAACATCTGACGTCGCCCACCGATTGCGTTCAGATTTCGGCCGACCAACTCGTGTTGCCCGATGAGGTGATTCTGCGCGGCCGAGAAGGTGTACCCGAAAGGCGACTTGCAGCCGATTGTCACCTATCTTGCGAACACGATCGCCGTGGGCCAGTTGGCTAACGAACGCAAGATTCCCTATTCCACGATTGCGGGCGTCGATTCGACGGCGCAGCTCGGGCCGGTTTTGGATGATGGAGGAAAGCCCATTCAGCTTGCGGACGATGAAATTGTGTTGAATCGTTGGGCGGCAGACGATTTGAAGGCCCAAGTTAGCGATCCCGTAACCATTAGCTTTTATGAACCGGAAAGCACGCATGGGCGTTTGCGCGAGCATCGGCCGCCGGCGGTTTTCAAACTGCGAGCGATTGCCGAATTGAAAGGGAAAGGCGGGCGGCCAACCGCCGCTGCCGATCCGCGGCTGACGCCCGAGATGCCAGGCGTGACGGACCAAAAATCGATCAGCGATTGGGATTTGCCATTCGAGCTGGTCGAAAAAATCCGGCCACAAGATGAGGAGTATTGGGACCAGTATCGCACGACGCCGAAAGCATTCGTATCGCTGGCGTGCCGCGAAGCGGTTGTGGGCTAGCCGGTGGGGAACGATTAGTTTGCTGAGGCTACCTGTAGTCGAGTCTCTCCGAGACTCGAATTCGCGTTTCGGAGAAACGCGGCTACAGGTTGCTGAGAAACTTCGCCAGGAGATCGATCCGGCGGCGCTCGGCATGAGGGTGCTACCGGTGAAGCGGCTGGGCCTCGCGGCATCGGCGGGTACGACGCCGTTTGGAGGGTTGTTTTTGGGATTCAGTTTCTTTTTGATTGCCGCGGCGGTGATGCTTGTCGCGCTCTTGTTTCAACTCGGCATTCAGCAGCGGGCCGCGGAATTGGGGACGCTCGCGGCGGTTGGCGTGGGGCGACGCCGGATTTCTCGATTGCTCGGCGGCGAAGGCGCGGTTGTGGCGGCTGCCGGTGCGATGCTGGGAGTTGTGGCGGGCATGCTGTATGCGTGGTTGATGGTATATGGCTTGCGGACCTGGTGGTTGGCGGCGGTATCGACGCCGTTTTTGCGGCTGCACGTTGCTGCGGCGAGTTTGGTTATCGGGTGGCTCGTTGGCGTGGTGGTTTCGTTGGTGCGCGATTTGGTGGTCGATCCGGAAACTGGTGCGGGCGCCGGTGGCACGGCTGCTTTCGGGGGCAGTGGAGGTAGACCAGGTCTTGGATGTGTATTCGGCCTCGCGTCGCCGACGCTAAGGCGGCGGGTGTTTTCGTTGCTGCGATGGCCGATTCTGCGAGTCGTGTTTCTGGTGCTGGCTGTGGTACAGTGTGTCGCTGGGTTTTTACATGCACGGTGAAGAGCAAGCGGGCATTTTCTTTGGAAGTGGGGCGGCGGTGCTCGTGCTCTTGCTGGGCGAGATTCGTTATCAACTTCGAAACTTTCGCGGGTGGGCCGGCACCCTCACCCCGGCCCTCTCCCGGAGGGAGAGGGGGCGGAAGTCCTTTGCGCTTTGGCAATTGTCGGCGATTAACACGGCGCGAAATCCGGGGCGCAGCACGCTGACGATTGGCCTGGTGGCGGCCGCCAGTTTTTTGATCGTGGCGGTGAGTGCGTTTCGACTCGACACGGGCGAAGGGGGTACCGGTGGTTTCGATTTTTTTGCGACGAGCGATCAGCCGATTCATTACGATCTCAATACGCCGCAGGGGCGGCAAGAACTGGGCATTATCCGATCGCCTCGATCGAACCGAGCAATCTGTGAGCAGCTGTTGGAACGGAGGTTTTACTCACTGCGCGTTGCCTCGGGTGAAGATGCCAGTTGTTTGAATCTTTATCAGCCGACACAGCCGCGCGTGCTCGGGATTCCGCTGGCACTCATCGAACGCGGCGGTTTTGATTGGTCGGCGACGGCGGCCGGGTTCGTCGATAAACCTTGGGCGGCGCTCGATTCGGACGTTGGACGAGATGACAGCGGCGCGGCGATTGTCCCCGCGGTGCTGGATATGAGCACGGCGATCTACAGTTTGCATCTAAGCGGCGTTGGATCGCGATTTACCATTCGCGACGCGGCAGGTCGGGCGGTAACGATCGAAGTTGTCGGGCTGTTGAATAACAGCGTGATGCAGGGGAATTTGTTAGTTAGCGAGGCGAACTTCTTGAAGATGTTTCCGGATACGGGAGGGTACAAATTCTTTTTGATTGAACGTAGAAGTGGAAAGATAGCGGGACCGCTACGCGGTCCGGTTTCCGGCGAGCATAGCTCGCCGGCTATTGGGAAGGTGTTAGAAGCGGGGCTGGCCGAAGAGGGATTCGATGTTGTGGATGCGCGAGCAGCTTGCGCAATTCCTGTCGGTGCAGAATACATATTTGTCCACGTTTCAAAGTCTCGGTGCCTTGGGATTATTGCTGGGGACGGTCGGGCTGGCCGTTGTGCAGTTGCGTGGCGTGCTGGAACGGCGCGGCGAGCTGGCGCTCGATGCGGGCCGGTGGCTACCGTCGCCGCCGCTTGATGTGGATGGTCGTTTGGGAAAACGCCCTGTTGCTGGTGGGCGGACTGCTCGTGGGCTGCATTGCGGCGGCGATTGCGCTTATCCCACAATGGGCGCCACATGGCGCGAGTGTCCCGTGGGTGGCGCTGGCGTCACTCTTGGGGACAATTGCAGTCGTCGGTATCGGCGCAGGGTGGCTGGCGACGCGGCGAGCGGTGGCTGCGCCCGATTTTGCCGGCGCTGCGGGGCGACTAGATGTAGACGCGTCTCGCGGCTAAAGTGGAAACCGCTAACGGGGAATGCGACAGGCGCAACCGGTGGCCGGGCGGAAATCGCCGGTGAATTACGTTTGCCATTAACTAACTTTTGGAAGGTCTCGATGCGGAACACCTTTTTGCTTTTTGGCGCGATCGCTCTGAGCGTGCTCTGTTGGGGTATGTACGGGCCGGTGTTGCAGTGGGGGCAGTTGGGCATGTCCACCATCGAGCACAGTCCGGCGAAGTTCCGGCCGTTCGTGTGCGTGGGCCTGGCCTATTTTTTGATCGGCGTGATTGTGCCCAGCCTGTGGTTACATTTCCAGGGTGAAAAGGGTGATTGGACCATTCGGGGAATCGTTTGGAGCATTGCCGGCGGAGCGATGGGTGCGATCGGGGCGCTGGGAATCATTCTGGCGTTCACGTTTGGCGGCCGACCAGTTTACGTAATGCCGCTCGTGTTCGGCGGGGCACCGGTGGTCAATGCGTTTCTGACGATTTACCTTGCCGACAAATTCAAGGAAATTGGCCCGTGGTTTTTAGCCGGATTGATTATCGTCATTCTGGGGGCGGTATTGGTGATGGTCGCCGCGCCACATGCTGCGCCCGCCGCGGCAGCAACGGCAGCGAGCCAGAATGTTCCAACGTCGCCGCAGCCGGCCAAGACGACCGTCGCCGCGGCAACGGAAGGTGTTTGGATCTGGATATTGCGGGTGATCTCGATCGCGCTGGCGATCGCTAGTTGGGGTGCTTACGGCCCGGTTCTGCACAAAGGGCAGGCGGCGATGCATCACAGCCGACTGAGGGCGCTGATCTGTGTTGGGCTTGCCTACTTCGTAATTGCCGTGATTGTGCCCAACATGATTCTTGCCGAAGCGCCGGAGGCAAGCACCTATAAGGGAATGGGCACACTTTGGGCCTTGCTAGGCGGGGCATTCGGCGCGGTCGGTGCGCTCGGAATTATCCTGGCATTTAACTCGGGTGGAAAGCCGGTGTTTGTCATGCCGCTGGTGTTCGGCGGGGCGCCCGTGATCAACACGCTGGTTTCGATTTCTTCGACTCATCAGTGGAGCAACGTCAATCCATTTTTCTGGGCCGGGCTGATACTTGTTGTCGTCGGCGCGGCGATGGTTCTGGCGATGGCGCCGCGAGGAGATGCGCCTGTTGCGGTGGCGGCGACCGGCTAACCGCAAGGATACGCGGTGGGGGTAAACCCCGCCGCTCGCGCGAGTTGCTATGCGTTTTTGTAGGTCAGCGCTTTGTCGGAAATGTCTTTCCGGCACCATGCGCCGCTGAAGCGGATGTTCTTGACGCCGGTATAGGCTTGCAGCTTGGCGGCGGAGATGCTGGAGCCGAGGGCCGTCACGCCCAAGACGCGGCCGCCATTGGTGACGACCTGGCCATCGCGCAGCGTTGTGCCGGCGTGAAACACTTTCAGATCCGGCAACTTGGCTGCTTCTTCGAGGCCGCGAATCGGTTGGCCGATTTCGTATTTGCCGGGATAGCCCTCGCTGGCCATCACGACGCAAACGGCCGGCCGGGGGTCCCATTCGGGCGGCGCGATTTCATCGAGACTGCCGTCGACCGTCGCCTCCAGCAAGTCGACCAAGTCGGTCTTGAGCCGCATCAGCAGCGGTTGGCATTCGGGGTCGCCGAACCGCACGTTGTATTCGAGCACTTTTAGTCCCTGGCCCGTGACCATCAAACCGGCGTACAGCACGCCGCGGAACGGTCGCCGGGAACGCTTCATTTGGTGGACTGTTGGTACGAAAATCTTTTCTTCAACTGTTTGCAAAAGCTGATCGGTAACGAGTGGCGTCGGACAATAGGCGCCCATGCCGCCCGTGTTGGGCCCGGCGTCGCGGTCGTAGGCCCGTTTGTGATCCTGGCAGGCAGGCATCGTGAGCAGCGTGTGGCCGTCGGTGACAGCAAGGACGCTGGCTTCTTCGCCGTGTAAGCGTTCCTCGATCACCAATTGCCGGCCCGCATCGCCAAACTCGTTTTGAACGGCGATGCGATCGATCGCTTCGAGCGCCTGTTCGCGATTGTCGCAGACGACGACGCCCTTGCCGGCAGCCAGGCCATCGGCTTTTACAACGATCGGCGTGTCGTCGCGATCCTTGATGAAGGTAATTGCGGCCCGCGCATCGCGGAAAACGCGGTATTCAGCGGTGGCAACATCGGCGTGCCGCAGGAGGTTTTTGCAAAAGACTTTGCTTGTTTCCAATTCGGCGGCAACGCGGGTGGGCCCAAAGGCTCGCAGGCCGGCATCTTGAAAGGCATCGACGAGTCCTGCTGCCAAAGTCGCCTCAGGGCCGACGATGGTGAGGTCGATTTGGTTTTTGCGGGCGAAATCGAGGAGGCGAACGACATCGTTGGCCGGAATATCGACGTTCTCGGCGTCGAGAGCGGTTCCGGCGTTGCCGGGCGCGACGAAGACGCGATCCACGCGCGGGCTTTGCCCAATTTTCCACGCCAAGGCGTGTTCTCGGCCGCCGTTGCCAATGACCAAGACCTTCATGAATGATTACTCGACGAAGTGCGGATAACGGCCGATCGCGGCAGCAAAAACGCCCGCGACCGAATGTCTCAGTTTTGGCGCGTTCGGGGCAAACGTCAATTGTCGCTTGCCTGGGGTGTGCGAGGCGCACAACAATTCAACGGGAGCGTGGGGATCGTCTGCCGCTGAATAATTTTGATCTTTACCGCCATCGCCAGGCGCAGAGAATTTGCGGTGGGTCGATGTACGAAAATAAAAACGGCGGTTGACAACGAGCGGACGGAGCCATACACAGTAGGTAGGAAGATTGTGAAAAAAGTCACAATCCCCTGCCTTGCCGGCCCCGTGCTCTCTATAACCTGTTGCAGCGTAATGGATTGCCGGAGACATGCGGGCTTTTCGCGCCGTAGCGAATCGCGAATGGGCCGGCGCCGAAAGCTGCTGCGCTTCTCCCGCCGAACTTTCCCGCGACTCCGGGAAGCTAACACGGCACAAGGGTGAGTGGATGGCTGATAAGAGCAAGAAGTCGGTGGCCGATATTTTGGCGGCCGCCCGCAAAGCCGATGCAAAGAGCGGCGCGCCGAGCACGCCGCCGGCCGAAGCTGCGCCTGATGAGGCCGCAGCAAGTGCCGCGACGGAAAAACCGGCTGCGCCGCTGCGAAGAAACCGGCTGGCGGTGGACGCCCGAGTGTGGCCGAGATGATGGCGATGGCGCGCGGCGAAAAGCAGAGCGGCGCAGCACCAGCGGCGCCAAAACGAAAGAGAAACCGGCGGCGAAAGCGGCGGCGCCGGTAGCCAAATCCACTCCCGCAAAGAAGGAAGTCGCTGCCGCCAAAGCCGAACCGGTTGATACACAGAGCATTCTGGCCGCTGCTCGTTCGGGCGCGAAACCAGGTCCGATGACCAAGGCGGAAGCGCAGGCGAAAGCATCGCCGGTCGCCGCCGATGCGAAAAAAGCCAAGGCGAAAGAGGCGATCGTCGTGCCGCCGATGCCGGTGAAGCCGGCTTACGCGAAGCCGGCGCTGAAAAACCGAGTAAAGAGCAAATCGCCGAACGGCGTGCGTTTCTATTTGGAATGTCGGCCCTGGCGGTCGGATTCACCGCGTTATCGGCAACTGCCGCCGCCTGGACACTTGGCACCGTGCGATTCATGTTTCCGAACATTCTCCGCGAGCCGCCAAGCCAATTCACGGTCGGCACACCCGACAAGTTTCCCCCCGGCCAGGTTGAAGAGCGGTTCAAGGCGCAATTCGGAGTGTGGATCGTCAACACCGAATACAACGGCCAGCAGGAAATCTTCGCACTCAAATCGGTATGCACGCACCTGGGCTGCACGCCCAATTGGCTGGAAGCGGAACAGAAATTCAAATGCCCGTGCCACGGCAGCGGGTATTACAAAGACGGCATCAATTTCGAAGGTCCTGCGCCGCGGCCGTTGGAGCGCTATGCGATTGGGTTCGCCAGCGACGGCTCGATCGAGGTCGATAAGAGCCGCACGTTCCAGCAGGAAATGGGGCAGTGGGATGATCCGGCGTGCTACATCCCGGTTTAAGATCTCACGCAAAGGCGCAAAGACGCCAAGGAAATGCAGATTATGGAAGCGACCTGCGGGATTTTGCGTTGCATTCAATTTCGATCGTCACGAATATCTTTTGCGCCTCGCGCCGTTGCGTGATAGCCCATAATTTATTTTGCAATTATTTTTCATCATCATAGCGTGAGCAGAGCGTAATGGCCGGTTTAGGCGAATTCATTACCGAATCACAAATTTGGAAAAGCATTTTTCGGCATCCGATGCCGGTTGACCGCCGCAACCGGATCGTGGTGATGCTGACGAATTTCTTTCTGCACCTGCACCCGGTGTCGATCAAGAAGCAGGGGATCGCCCTCTCTTATACGTGGTGCATGGGCGGGGTGACGTTCTTCCTGTTTCTGGTCGAAACGGTGACGGGCGTGCTGCTGATGTTCTATTACCGCCCGACGCTCGAGTGGGCCTACAACGATATTTTGGCGCTGCGCGACGTGTATTCGCTGGGCATCATGCGCGAGATTCATCGCTGGGGCGCGCACGCCATGGTGATTACGGTGTGGCTGCACATGTACCGCGTGTTCCTCACCGGCAGTTACAAGCCGCCGCGCGAGTTTAACTGGGTCGTGGGCGTGATTTTGTTGTTGCTTACGTTGCTGTTGTCGTTCACCGGTTACTTGTTGCCGTGGGACCAATTGGCGGTGTGGGCGATCACGGTGGGATCGAATATGGCCCGGGCGACGCCGATGTTGGGCCACGAAGGGCCCGGGCATCAGTTATTGACGCTCGGTTATCCGATGATCACTCCGGTCACCGATGCGCGGTTTGCGCTATTGGGGGCCCGGAACGTCGGCGAAGAAACGCTCAACCGATTTTACATTTTGCACTGCATCGCGATTCCACTAGCCGTTTCGTTGTTGCTAGCGATCCATTTTTGGCGCGTCCGCAAGGATGGCGGGATCAGCGGGCCGCTGTAAACGCATGGAGTGGGGCGCGGGTAGTTATAGGAAGCATCAACAGCCGCTTGCGGTTTAGCTAAACCAAATGCACGGTCTATCACCACAACAAATCGCCGAGACAATATCATCGTTCCTGGTGCCGTTTTATCTGGCGCTGGCGGCGATGAACGGCATCGCGGCGTTTTTAATGTGGCAAAAGTTCGGATCGAAGACGTATTTTGAGTTGCGGCTTGGCACGGTTCACTTCCGCTTCACGAACGCGCTGCTATGGACGATCGTGGCGCTGGCGTATGTCGTGCTGGCCTCGATGTCGGCCGGTGCGAGCATGAGCATGATGCCGAAAATGCCGCTCGCTTTTCGGGATTTCGTCAATTCGCATACGGGGCCGGTTGTTTACAGTGTCGGCACCACGACGGTGTTGGTCGTCCTGTTTATTTTCCGGTCGTGGTTCGTGCGGCCGGCGGTGGCGTGGACGATTTGGAACTTGATGCTGCTGTTCCTGGGCCTGTCGATGCCCGACGTGAACTTCTTCGCGATTGTGGCGAAGCCAGATAACGTGCCGATTGTGGCCCTGGTGTTTCTACTGGCGTTTTTCACTTGGGTCGCTACGTACCGCGCTGTGGAAAACGACCGCCGCATCGAGAAAGGCGAGCCGCCGCTCGAAAAGGTGGATGATGAGAAGGTGCTCGTGTGGCCCGACCTGGTGTACACCGAGATGATCTGCATGATCGCGCTGTCGGCGGTCCTGATCTTTTGGGCGATGTGGCTGCAAGCGCCACTGGAAGAGCCGGCAAGTGTGGCGAAGACCCCCAATCCGTCGAAGGCGCCGTGGTACTTTCTCGGATTGCAGGAAATGCTCGTGTATTACGACCCGTGGATGGCGGGGGTGGTGCTGCCGAGCCTGATCATCGTGGGCCTCATGGCGATTCCGTACATCGATTTCAACAAGGAGGGCAACGGGTATTACACGATCAAGCAGCGTCGATTCGCGTATCTGATCTTTCAACTAGGGTTTTTAGAGCTATGGGTGACGCTGATCGTGCTTGGGACGCTCCTTCGTGGACCTAACTGGAACTTTTTTGGGCCCTACGAGGAGTGGGACCCGCACAAGGTGGAGGCGCTCGTAAACATTTATTTGTCGGATGTGTTTTGGCACGACTTGCTCAACACCAGTTTGCCGAAAGCACCGCCGGGCAGCGGGACGGCATCCCAAGTCGGTTACATTTTGCTTCGAGAAGCCCGGCATCCTGTTGGTGCTCGGCTATTTTATTGCACTACCGCCGATACTGGCGGTGACGGCGTTGCGTGGTTTTTACCGGCGGATGGGTTTCATTCGCTACATGGTCCTCGCAAACTTGATGCTGTTCATGGCGGCGCTGCCGATCAAGATGGTTTTGCGTTGGTCGTTTAATTTGAAGTATTTGATAAAGATACCGGAATATTTTTTGAATTTTTGAATCGGCCGTTGGCTAATAGCTAATAGCTTTCCCCATGCCCGCAACCGAAAAAACTTGGCGCGATCAAGCGCGGATGCACGTGATCTTCGGCATCTCGTCGTTGGTGATGCTGGGCGGCACCATCTGGATGCTGGCCAAGGACCACAATCGCGAGTGGCGCAAGTGGCAGTTGGATGACCGGGCCCGCGAGCAGTGGATGATCGAAGCCCAGTTGGCCCAGGCTGAGGCCGATTCGTCGGTGCATCTCGCGCAACTGCGGAAGGATCTGGATGCAGCGCAAAGCGCGAAAATCGATGATTCGCTGGTGAAGCGATTCGAGCAGATCGTCGAGGACGAGGATCAGCGCCGCAAAGGGAAAAAGCCAGCCGATTTTCCGAAAGTCGACGAGGCACTCGGCCGGTTGAACAGTGCGGAAGGAGGCAGCGCGGCGGCGATACAAGCGCGCAAGGATTTGCTCGCGGAATTGGACGTTTTCGTGCACGAAGCCAAGCGGCGCGAGGACACGGTTTTGACGGCCAAGAAATTCAAAGCGGCCGATCAGACGGCAGATATCAGCGCGCGGGGCATAGCCGTGGGCGAAGGAAAACCTACCGCTGCGATCGAACAACGTATCGAGGAACGCGCGGCTGCGATCGCTGAACTGGATGCATCACTGGCAACGGCCAAGGATTACCGCGTCGCGCTGGAAGACGTGGTGAAACAGATCCAATCGAGCGAGTTGGATTTACAAAAACAAATCGGGTCGATCGAAACCGACCTGAAGCGGCTGCGCGACAAACTGCCCGGCCCATTGAAGAGTACGGGCGAATGGATCAATCGCGCGCCGGTGCTCAATGCGCTTTATACCGGCGACATCAAGTTGGAGCAGATTTGGTTGCCGGATATGAAGATTAACTACAATTTCAGCTCGGTCGCCCGGTACGATCGCTGCATCGTGTGCCATCGGTCGATCGATTCGACGGCGACGGGGTCGGCCACGGAGCCGGCGTATCCGGCGATTCCACGAGAGAAGCGCGATCGAATCGTTCAATTGGCAACGCCCGCCGAAGCGCCGAAAGCTGCCTCGAGCGAAGCTCCCAACGACGCGCTGGCGTCGGTTTACGGGCTTGTGCTGGCCGTGCGCGGACAGGTTCGTGCGGACGACGTTACGGTACAGGTGGTGGTGCCGAAAAGCCTAGCGGCGATTGCCGGTTTGCAAACGGGCGATGTCTTGCTGGAAGCTAACGGCGGCGCGATCCGAACGCACACGGATGTATTCAGCAATTTGCTGGGAGCGGTCGATTGGGGCAAGCCGATCGCGCTGCAGATTCGCCGTGGATTGAATCAGCCGTTTACTTCGCACCCGCGATTGGATTTGTTCGTCGGCAGCACGAGCCCGCACAAGAAGGCGGAGATGGGCTGCACGATTTGCCACGATGGGCAGGGCAGTGCGACCGATTTCAAGTGGGCGTCGCATACGCCGAACGATCCGCAGCAAGCGCTCCAATGGTCGCGCAATCCGAATCTCGGCTGGTTCAATAATCACCATTGGATCTTCCCGATGACGCCGGAGCGGTTCATCGAGAGCAACTGTTTGAAGTGCCATTTCGATGTCGTCGATCTGGAGCCGAGCGAACGGTTTCCCGAGCCGCCGGCGCCGAAGTTGGTTGCCGGGTATCACTTGGTTCGGCAATACGGTTGCTATGGGTGCCACGAAATCAATGGATACGACGGCATGAAGCGGACCGGACCCGATTTGCGAGCGGAGCCGAACTATGCGGAAGTCGCCTCGCAGGTATTAGCCGATCAAGGCCTGAACGCTACGGAAAAGGAATGGGCGACGAACTTGCGGGCGCGACCCGACTCGAATGACGTGCGCGGCGAATTGATGCGGTCAATTCGTGCCGATGGGGAACTGGCCAAACCGAAGGGGGAACCGGAAAAGGGCGGAGCGCCGGCGCAGAAACCACGGCTCACGCCGGCGACCCATGCGCTGGCCGATGTGCTTAAAGACATCGATGTTCCGGGCCGCTTTCGCAAGGTCGGACCGAGCTTGCGGCATCTGAACTCGAAGGTGGATTACGACTGGGTTTACAGTTGGATCCGCCGGCCGAGTGATTTCCGGCCGACGACGCGCATGCCGCAGTTCTTTTTGAACTACGAGCACCTGGATTCCAACGACAAGGAAGCGTTCACGATCCACGACGCGGCCGGGAACGAGCAGAAGGTCAGCGATCTGGATTACACCAAGCGGTTCGAGAACATCGAAATCCGCGCGTTGGCCCAGTTCTTATTGGCCAATAGCCAGCCGTTCGATTACATCGGCCAGCCGCAAGGTATCACCGAGGGCCCGTCGAAGGAACGCGGCAAGGTGCTGTTCGAGACGCGCGGCTGCCTGGCATGTCACTCGCATGCAGATTTTCCCAACATTCATTCGACCCAAGGGCCCGACCTGTCGCGTCTGTCGGCGAAGCTCAATACCGAGAAAGGCCAACACTGGCTGTATAGCTGGCTGAAAGCTCCGAATCATTACTACGCGCGAACGGCGATGCCGAATGTGTTCCTCGATCCGATCGCGGAAAACGACGCGCAGGGCAACCCGACCGGCCGCGTCAGCGATCCGGCAGCCGACGTGATGGCGTACTTATTGAGCGTGCCGGCGGATTGGAAGCCGGAGCAACCCGCGCCGCCGCCGCAACTGACGGATGATGAGAAGCAGGCGCTCAACGATTTGACGACGGTGTGGCTCAGTTCATCGTTCCCGCACCTGCGGGCCGAGAGGTTTGCGAAGGAAGGAATTCCGGAAACCATGCGGACGGCCGTCAAAGTCGACGAGCAGGTCTTGGTGGCCAACTATAAGGACGACGACAACGATCGGGCGAAACGGCAGCTCGAATACGTGGCCCGCCGATCGCTGAGCCGCTATGGCTGCTTTGGCTGTCACGATATTCCGGGTTACGAGTCGGCCAAACCGATCGGCACGCCGCTGGCGAGTTGGGGCCGCAAGGATCCGTCGCAGCTTGCGTTCGAGAACATTAACGAATTCTTGGCGACGCACGGTGAATACATTCCGACCCGCGGCGCAGCCAATGCGCCGGCCGGCGCAGGACCGCACGCCAAAGATGGTTCGAACCTGGTGCATCCGGCTGCGGCGTACACTGCGGAGCCCGGAGCGCCGGCGCATGAGGGAAGCGAAGGGCTGAACCCGCTGAGCGACAAATACGACGGCGACACCGGTTACTTCTTGCAATCGCTCGCGAACCACGAACGGAACGGTTTCTTGTGGCAAAAACTGCGGATGCCGCGGAGCTACGACTATCAAACGACCCGCACCAAACGGTACGACGAGCGGCTGCGCATGCCCAAGTTCCCGTTCGATGCCAAGCAGCGTGAAGAGGTGATGACGTTCGTGCTCGGTCTAACGAACGAGGCGCCGGCGTCCCGGTATATTTACCAGCCGAGTCCGCGCCAAGATGCGATCGTTCAGGGACGGCACGTGCTGGATAAGTACAATTGCGCGGGCTGTCACATATTGGACATGGAGCGTTGGGACATCTCGTATGCGCCCAATGAGTACGACCAGCCGCCGACGACGACCGATTTCCCGTTTGTGCGGCCGGATATCACGCCGGAGCAGATCAAGGCCTCGCTCATGCCCGACCGGCGCGGCATGCTGCACGCCGAGCTGCATGGAATGCCGGCGCGCGACGAGAAGACGGGGCAACCGCGGCTTGTGGATCAAGACGGAGTCCCGATCGAGCCGGACGACAAAGATTCGCCGCGATTTTACGAGTTTATTCCGTTCGAGCACGCGCTGTTGGGCGGGGTGCCGCGACTCGTAGGTGTGCAGACGCTGCGAATTCCGGCGACGATCGATGGGAGCGGGCTGGCGCGGGGCAAACGGTATCCGGGCCGCGGCGGCGACCTGGCCAAATACCTATATCCCAAGGTGATCGCCCAGGAGAAGCAGACGAATCCGAACGTGGTGGCCACGGAGGCGTGGGGCTGGTTGCCACCGCCGCTGCATCACGAGGGATCGAAGGTGCAAACCGACTGGCTGCACGATTTCCTGATGGATCCAACGCCGATTCGCCCGGCCGTCGTGCTGAGGATGCCGAACTTCCACATGTCGAGCGACGAGGCGAGCAAGCTGGTCGATTATTTTGCCGCCAAGTCGAACGCAGAGTTTCCGTACGAATACAACAATCGGCGGCGGCACGGCTACCTTTCCGAGCTGGAACAATCGCACCCGGCGTTGCTCGCCGACGCGATGAAGATTGTCACGAACGGCAACTACTGCGTGAAATGCCATTCGCTGGGCGATTACCAGGTGCACGGTTCGCCGCGGGGGCTCGGTCCGAATTTGGACCAGGTTTATCGGCGATTGCGGCCAGAGTACACGCGCCGCTGGATCGCCAATCCGCAGCGCACCTTGCCGTACACGGGGATGCCCGTCAACATATCGTATGATCCGAAACCGCCGAACTTTGGCGGCGTGAGTCAGGAATTATTTCCCGGTCCGAGTACGGCGCAGCTCGACGGCGTGGTGGATTTGTTGATGAATTTCGACGAGTACACGCGCCGGCAAACGTCGGTGAAGGGATTTGTGAAAGAGCCGCCGTCCGGTGGCCAGCAGCCGGCGGCGCCACCAGCGCCTGCGCGGCCGCCGGGCAATCGCTCGGCCCAACGTTGAAGCGAAGCAATTAACCAATCGGTTTGGAGTAACACCATGAATAACAACGCCAATAGGGCGGCACAGATCGTATCCGTTTTGGTTGCTGTCGTGGCTTCGAGCGGGTTTTGTTTCGCGGCCGGATGGGGCTCGCTGACGGGGCGTTTTCTCGTGGAAGGGACGCCCCCCAAGCTGACACCGCTCGTGATCAACAAGGATCCGGAATACTGCAATCAACACAAGCCCGTGAATCAAGAGGTGGTTCTCGGCAAAGATAATTCGCTGGTGAACGCCGTCGTGTATTTGCGGACGGCGCCCGGAGAGAAGATCGATATTCATCCTGACTATGCGGCCAAGCTCAAGGAGCCGGCCGTGTTGGATAATCACTTCTGTGCATTCCATCCGCACATCCTCCTGTTACGCGTGGGCCAAGAATTAATCGTGAAGAACTCGGACGATGTTGGACACAACACAAAATTGGAGCTGTTCGGGTTCAATCCGATTATTCCCGCGAAAGACAAGACCGAGATCAAGGACAGCATGGCTTCGGCGCTTCCCTCGCCGGTGCAATGCAACATTCACCCGTGGATGAAGGCCTATCTGCTGTCGCTGCCGCATCCGTACATGGCTGTTTCGGGCGACGACGGCAAATTCGAGATCAAGAACATTCCGGCCGGTACGCACGAGTTTCAATTCTGGCACGAAACAGGTTATTTGAAGAATTTGAAACTCAAGGGTGGCGTGACCGATCGACGTGGCCGCGCCAAGCTGACGATTGCCGCGGATCAGACGCTCGATCTGGGTGATATGAAGGTGCCGGCGCACGGGTTGGTGGGGCGGTGAATTGGTTCGTTGTTACTTGTTGGTGAATCCGATGCGAATACGCAAGCGAAGGCGATTTTCGAAGTCCAGCCCGTTAGGCTGCGCTGTCGCAGCCGTGATGCTGGCCGGTTGTAATGCGCATGTTGATTTAGGACCGGTGGCGGATGCGGCAAGTGCGCAGGCGATTCGCGAGGCATTTGCGGGCAAAGCGGCGGCAGGCGGTGCGAAGGCGGCCCGGGTGACAGGCACGGGCTGGGCAACGCTCGGCGGGCAATTTGTGTACGACGGCGAGCCGCCGCAGATGCCGCCGTACAACGTGACCAAAGAAGCTGACATCTGCTCGATCAACGGCAAACCGCCGTTGCAGGAAACGCTCCTGGTGGATCCCGGCACGAAGGGAATCAAGAACGTGGTGATTTTCCTGCGCGATGCCTCGCGCGTGCACGAGTCGGCGGCACCGAAGACGAGTAACTTCGAGTTCGATCAGAAGCACTGCGTGTTCTTGACGCACGTCGTCGGGGTGACGGTCGGTCAAACCATGGACATCAAGAACAGCGACACGACGGGTCATAACACGAACATCGTGGGCACGGGTTTCAACCCAACGATTCCGGCCGGCGGCGTGATTCCGTTCAAGGTGCAAAAAGAAACGAGTATTCCCAACCAGGTGAAGTGCGGCATTCATCCCTGGATGACGGCCTATATGCTGGCCCGAAAGGACGGTTATTTTGCCGTGACCGATGCGCAGGGCCAGTTCTCGATTCCCAACGTGCCGGCGGGTGAGCCGCTTGAGTTTCAGGTATGGCACGAGAGCGGCGCGGCTGCCGGGAATGGATTGGTTGGCGCGACGCCTGATGCAGCGGATATCAAGTGGTCGAATCGTGGCCGCATCATGGTCACGCTTCAGCCGGACGCGAAGAAAGAGATCAAGGTGGTAGTTCCGGCGAAGGCGTTTCGCGGGTAGATCAAGGGAAATGAAACCACTGAGGACACAGAGGTCACAGAGATACGGAAATCACAGAGGAGAACGAATCAATTTGTCATTGCAAATTTGTCATTTGTCATTGGCCATTTCGGAAAAGACGAATGTCAACGACGTTTGCAATGAATTCATTCATCTCCGTGTACTCTGTGCTCTCCGTGGTGAAATTGAGCGATGTTGAATCGTAAATGTGCAACCTGGAACGGTCTCCTTGCAGCGTGCGTTGCTGCGCTCGTGGGCTGCGGGAAGACCGAGTCGCCGGTGTTTCGGCTGAACATGCCGTATGTGGTGTCCAAGCAGATCGCGCCGGAACACCAGAAGGCGATTGCCAATATCCTGGACGCGATGTTCGGCACGCCGGATAAGCCGTTCGTGTTGCCTGAGATGGGGCTCGATCTGCGAAAGCTCGCGATGGCCGCGGGGCCGGTTTGGAGCGAGGAGACGGGCGGGAAGCACGGCCTGTATCGTCGCCATTGTGCTCATTGCCACGGAATCTCGGGCGACGGTCACGGCCCGACGGCGGCCATTTTGAATCCGTATCCGCGCGACTATCGGCCGGGCTGGTTCAAATTCAAAAGCACCTACCCGCCCTCGGAGCCCACGGAGGCCGACCTGCAGCGGGTGGTGCACGACGGTGCTCCGGGCACGGCTATGCCGTCGTTCGCGCTGTTGCCGCCGGACGAGCGCGGGGCGCTGGTCGAGTATGTGAAATATCTCAGCATGCGCGGCCAGACTGAGAAGGCGCTGGAGGAATATGTCGGCGAGAATTTGAACCCGGGCGATAAATTCGATCCGGCCGAAAACGCCGAAGTCCGCACACTTGTCGTCGACCAGTTGTTGAAACCGATCGTCGAAACGTGGCAGGGGGCGAAAGACCAGGTGATGGCGCCCGAAGACGCCGCAATTCCGCCCGATCATCGCACTCCGGAGCAGGTTGCTCAGTCGGCCGAAGCCGGCCGCAAGCTGTTCTACGACCCGAAGGGCGGAAACTGCTTCAATTGTCACGGGCCGACGGCGTTGGGCGACGGTCAACAAACCGATTACGACGATTGGACGAAGGCGAACATCGATTTCATCAAGGGGACGGACGACAAGCTGGCCGAAATCCAATCGTTGAAAGGTGAACTGGGCAAAGCGCAGGGAGACGAGGCGGAGCGGTTGAAAGAGCAGATCCGCGTCGCCCAAAAAGACTATGAGGAGCGGAAGGGGTTGATCGCGACGTTGCTGCCGGCGCGGCACGCGATTCCGCGAAACTTGCGCGAAGGCGTGTACCGAGGTGGCCGTCGTCCCATCGATATTTTCTGGCGCCTTGCCTCGGGGATCAAAGGCATGCCGATGCCGGGGATCGGGCCACCCGCCGCTGGCACACCGGGCCCGCTTAGCCAACAACAGATTTGGCAGATTGTCGATTACGTTCAGTCGTTGCCGTTCGAGCCTGCCAGCCAACCGCAGAAGCGGCCGGTGAACGCGGAGCCGGTGAGTACGGGAGAGTAGAAAGGTGCCTGGTGACGGGTGTCAGGTGTCAGATTGCAAAGTCCGATATCTGAAACCCGACACCTTAAATGGAGCCGATCGTGAAGCATTTTTGGGCGTTAGTATTTCTGATGGTGCCGGTGTTCGGCGTACTGACGTTTGTCGTTGCGCCGCATTACAACCATTGGTTCCCGCAGGATATCAGCGAGCATGGCCGCGTGATCGACCAGTTGTTCATGTTTATTCTCTGGCTCACGGGCGCACTGTTCATTGCGACCGAGGGTGCACTGTTTTATTTCGCGTGGAAGTACAACGCGCGCTCGAACCCGGCGCCGGTGAAGTTTTCGCATGGCAGCCACACGCTGGAAGTGGTGTGGACGATTTTGCCGGCGGTGACGCTGCTATTCATCGCGATCTACCAGATGAACGCCTGGGCCGATGCCAAGATGCGAAAGCCAAACGTACCGGTGACGGCGGAAATTACGGGCCGGCAGTTCAATTGGGATGTCCGCTATCCGGGAAAAGACGGAATCCTGCACACGCCCGACGATATCATCCGCGTGGATGGCGATATTCACTTCCCGGCGGGCGAGGAGATTCTGCTGATCATCAAAAGCAACGACGTGCTGCACAGCTTCTTTCTGCCCAACATCCGAATGAAGCAAGACGTGGTGCCAGGCATGGATCAATACATGTGGTTCAAGGCCCGCGAGTCGGCGGTTGTCGATATCGTGTGTGCCGAGCTTTGCGGCTGGGGGCATTACAAGATGAAAGGCCGGGCGACGTTTGAATCGCGCGAAAAGTTCAATGAATGGCTGGATCAGAAATACGCCGAACAGGAAACGCGGCGCGTGGCGGTGAGTCCCAGTAAATGACGGTTTTAGCGCCGACCGACGGGTCGGATGATTTGATAGCAGAATGGCAAAAAGTCCGGTCTGGCGGCCGGCGCTAAGCAGCATACTCGAGTTTGAATTCACGATATGAGCACGATAACCGCCGATATTCACGCGCATCCGCACGCCGAACATGCCCATCACGGCAGTTTTTTGACGACGTACGTTTTTTCGCGCGATCACAAGATCATCGGGATTCAATTCCTATTTAGTACGCTGATTTGGTTTTTTATCGGCGGGATGTTAGCACTTGGCGTGCGTTGGCAACTTGCCTGGCCGTGGTCGCCGATGCCGATTTTGGGCAAGCTGTTGTATTCAGCGGAAGGGGGCCAGATCGCGCCCGAAGCGTATACGATGCTGTTCACGATGCACGCGACGGTGATGATCTTTTTGGTGATCATACCGATCTTGGCCGGTGCGTTCGGCAATTTTTTGATTCCGCTGATGATCGGGGCCGAGGACATGGCGTTCCCGACGCTGAACATGCTGAGCTACTGGTTCATGTGGCCGGCGTTCTTCTTCTTCGGTGCGAGCTTTTTCGTGGGCAGCGCCCAGGCGCGGGGTGGACCAGCTACCCGCCGCTGGCGTTGACCGTTCATGCGCCTGGTTGGTTGCAACCACAGATGCTGTGGCTCCTGGGGCTGGTGTTCGTTGGCATCTCTTCGATGATGGGCTCGGTCAACTATCTGACGACGATCATCCAGATGCGTGCCCCCGGCATGACCATGTTTCGCTTGCCGATGACGATTTGGGGCATGTTCATCACGGCCATTTTGCAGGCGTTCGCGTTGCCGGTCCTGACTGCGGCCGGTTTTATGCAACTGCTCGACCTGACGCTAGGCACCGGGTTTTTTATTCCGGAAGGCTGGTCGGCACAGAATGTGGCGCACGCGGCCGGCGGCGGTCAGCCGCTGTTGTGGCAACACCTGTTTTGGTTTTACAGCCATCCGGCTGTGTACATCATGATTCTGCCCGCGATGGGGATGGTCTCGGACATTATTAGTTGTTTCGCCCGCAAGCCGCTGTTTGGTTACAAGCCAATGGTGTACTCAATCTCCGGTATCGCGGGGCTGGGCTTCATCGTATGGGGCCACCACATGTTTGTGTCCGGCATGAGCCCCGTACTGGGAATGACGTTCATGGTGGCGACGATGTTCATCGCGCTGCCAAGCGCCATCAAGGTGTTCAATTGGTTGGGCACGATGTGGGGGGCGAAGATTCAGTTTACGACGCCGATGCTGTTTGCGATGTCGTTCGTTTCGATGTTCATCATTGGCGGCCTGTCGGGCATTTTTATGGCCGCCACGCCGATCGATATCTTCATTCACGACACGTACTTCATCGTGGCGCACTTTCATTACGTGCTGTTTTCGGGCACGGCGATGGCCGTGTTCGGGGCTATTTACTTCTGGTTCCCCAAGATGTTTGGCCGGATGATGAACGACAATTGGGGTAAAGTTCATTTCCTTCTGACGTTTATCCTTTTGAACTGTGTGTTTTATCCGATGCACATCCTGGGCATGGTTGGTTTCCCGCGGCGATTGG
This sequence comes from Pirellulales bacterium, assembly GCA_963733825.1. Classification (GTDB taxonomy): domain Bacteria; phylum Planctomycetota; class Planctomycetia; order Pirellulales; family Lacipirellulaceae; genus JABDGM01. The sequence goes on along the minus strand of CAVTEK010000017.1, from coordinate 22,419 downwards.
CCGACCCGTATCATTACGCCACCTTCGCCCATTTGCAGCCGCTGAACCAATTCATGTCGATCTGCGCGATCCTGATGGTGGCATCGCAAAGCATTTTCGCGGTGAATTTCTTCTACAGCATATTTTTTGGCCCGCCAGCGGGGCGAAATCCGTGGCACTCGAACACGCTGGAGTGGCAGGCGCCAAGCCCGCCGGGTCACGGCAATTTCGATTTCCAACCGGTCATTTATCGCGGGCCGTACGAGTACGGATCGCCGGAAGTGGACATCGATTACTATCCGCAAACGATGCCGCCGCCGCAGAACCAGCCGGCGCCGGCTCACTAGGAACCGCAACCGCATTTTCTAAAAGGAGATTTTTCATTTGTAATTGGTCATTTGAAATTGGTCATTTCCGAAATGGCCAATGACAAAATGACAAATTTGCAATGACAAATATTTTTCCAGCAAGATGTCGAATTCGGTAGCCCACACGTCCGGCACGCTTTGGCCCCATCGCTGGGCCGTTGCGTTGGCGTGCGCGACGTTTCCCTTGCTGTGGGTCGGCGGCCTTGTGACAACAACCAAAGCCGGCATGGCCGTGCCCGATTGGCCGAACACCTATGGGTACAATCTGTTTTTGTATCCCTGGCAGACGTGGCTCACGGCGGCCGTGGGATTTGTTCGTCGAGCATGGGCATCGGATGTTGGCGGCGACGGTGGGCATCATGACGATTTGCTTGGTAGTTGCGTTGTTACGTCTCGAATCGCGGCGGTGGGTACAGGGATTGGGATTCGCGGCCCTCGGACTGGTGATTTTTCAAGGCGCGCTCGGCGGCATGCGGGTGCTGCTCGATGAGCGAACCCTGGCAATGCTGCATGGTATGACGGGCCCGCTGTTCTTCGCACTGACGGTTTCGCTGGCGGTGTTCACGTCGCGGCGGTGGAACAGCATGTCTGATTCTTGTGCTGTTGAACGAAACCAGAGGTCGGGCGACGATCGTTATGTTGGCCGCATCCGAATTCTGGCGACGGTGACGGCCGTGCTCGCTTATCTTCAGATCGTGCTCGGCGCGGTGCTACGACACGTGCCTGTGGATTCGCAGCCGGCTGCGTTCATACTCGCTGTTAGATTCCACCTGTTCCTGGCGGCCGTGCTGACGCTGCACGTTGCCGCCCTGGTCTGGTCGGTGATGAGCGGTGGAAGCTATGCCCGGCCGCTTCGCGGACTTGCATGTGTCGCTCGGCGGCCTGGTCATCGTTCAATTGGCGCTCGGCGTCGCCACCTGGGTTGTGAAGTTCTCGGTGCCGGCGTGGGCGAGCGGTTTTGTTTCGACTTCAAGCGTCGCGATTCAAGATGGCGGTTGGCTGCAGACACACATTGTCACCGCGCATGTGGCGACGGGCTCCTTGCTGCTAGGTACGTCCGTCGCTTTGGCGCTTTGGGCGCATTGATTGCGAACGCCCGCCCCCGCCGGCAAACTGATGCAAGCCACGAAGCTGGAGGCGGCGGTATGACACGGATTACGGTTGCCTCGGGCCTCGAAATGTCACGCTCGCCGTCGTGCGCCGGAATGCTCGCGCGCGTGGCAGACTACATCGAGCTTACCAAGCCGCGGATCGTCGCGTTGGAGTTGGTGACTGTCGTTGTTTCCATGCATTTGGCGTCGCCTTGGTCCGTGGAACCATGGGTGCTCTTACATACGGTGCTCGGCGCAGCATTGGTGGCGGCGAGTGCCGGGGCGTTCAATCAGTGGTGGGAACAAGCCTCGGATGCGCTGATGGTGCGTACGGCCGACCGGCCGCTGCCGACCGGCCGGCTGACGGCGACCCAAGTCATCGTCTTCGGCGCCGTGACGCTGTTCGCCGGCTCGATTGAATTGCTGTTTTGTGTGGGATACTTGACGGCGGGAGTCGCGATGGCGACCTGGTTGGTTTACGTTCTGGCGTACACGCCGCTGAAAACGCGTTCGCCGCTCAATACGGCGGTTGGGGCAGTGAGCGGTTCGCTGCCGATTCTGATCGGCTGGACCGCTACCGGCGCCGCGATCGACATGCGCGCGCTGGCGTTGGTGGCCGTAATGTTCCTCTGGCAGTTTCCGCACTTTATGGCGATCGCCTGGCTGTATCGGGCGGACTACTTCGCGGCGGCCAGCGGATGTTGACGGTGGTCGATCCGACCGGCTTGCGTGCCGGCGCTCAGGCGCTGGTCGGCGCGCTGGCGCTGGTGCCGGTAAGCCTGGTGCCCGCGATGTCGCCGCAAGCCGGCAGCCCGGCCATTTATTGCGGTTGGGCGCTTGCGCTTGGAGCGGCGCAGGTGGCGGCTGCGACAATGTTTTTGATTCACCGCAACGATCGATCGGCCCGGCGATTGCTTCGCGCGAGTTTGATTTACTTGATTTGTTGGATGGGACTATTGTTGATGCTTAGTTGTTAGTTGTTAGTGGTCCGTTGCTCCAGTTTTCTCAACCATCCGCTAACCGCAATCAACGATCAACCCACACGAGCGAATATGAGCCACGAACCACACGCACCGATGTTCCAATACCAGCCCGCCCTGCCGATTCCCAACGGCAAGACGTGCTTGTGGCTGTTTCTATCGACCGAGATCATGTTCTTTTCCGGACTGATCGGCACGTACATCGTGCTGCGGTTCGGGGCGATCGCCTGGCCGGCGCCGCACGATGTGCACTTGAGCGAGCCGATCGGCGCGTTCAACACGTTCGTGCTGATCTGCTCCAGCGTTACGATCGTGCTCGCGCTGGAAGCGGCCAAGCTCAATCAGGCGTCGAAAGCCAAAGGCTTCATCCTGCTGACGCTGCTTTTGGGCAGCGTGTTTTTGGGCGTCAAGACGTATGAGTACTCGCAGAAATTTGCGTCACGGCATTTATCCCGTCGAAGCCGCACGGCCGGGTGTACGACAAGGCCGATGTGTATTATTCGGCCGCGGTCCGCAAGCGGCTCGACGAGCTGAAAACGGAAATCACGAGTCGCCGGGCCGCAAGCTATCGCAAGAAGACAGGCACGGATTGCACGTGATCGACCAGCGTCAGCCGAATCGGTCGATGAGCGCCGATGTCAAGTTCCGCAACGCAACCCGATTCGCCGGATGCGCGGATCAAGATCATGGAGCTGGCCTATGCCATTTATCCGCCGCACGATCATGAGACGGTGGAGCAAGCGGTCGAGGCCGGCGCGATACCGCCTAGCGGGGCCGTGATGAAGCTGGCGGCGTTCGAGCAACCCGCGGCCGATAAGGCCGGTGAGTCGAAAGACGGCGTTCCAGCACGAGGGCTTTAACGACGAGTACCGCTGGCTGCAAGTTGCCGATCATGATTCCCGGCGGGCCGATGTGGGCCAGCACGTACTTTTCTGCTGACCGGATTTCATGCGTTGCACGTGCTCGTGGGATTGATCGTGTTCGCGCTGATGTTGACGGTGACGCTCGACCGGCGGCGGGCAGACCTGGTGGAAAACATCGGCCTGTACTGGCACTTTGTCGATCTGGTGTGGATTTTCCTGTTTCCGTTGTTGTATTTGTTTTAGGCGTAATTCGTTAGTCGTAAGGCGTAAGTAATAGCCGCGAGACTACGTCTCGCCGGAGAATTGACGATGTCCGATCACTCAGTAAGAACGGATGAGCACGAGCCCGTCGGCCACGATAGCCACGAGGAAATCGCGCACGGCGGCATCGGCAAGTATCTGGTCGTGTTTGCCGCCTTGTGTGTGCTCACGACGCTGTTCGTTCTTTACGTACTTCCAGTTCTTGGCGCGTCCAACATGCCGAAGCAGGCCAGCCGGCGCTCATGATGGCCGTTTCCTGCACGAAGGCCATGCTCGTGATCATGTTCTTCATGCACTTGCTGTGGGAAGCCAACTGGAAGTGGGTGTTCACGATTCCGGCTACGTTCATGTCGATCTTCCTGATGCTGATGCTCGTGCCGGATATTGGCTGGCGGCAGAACAATGGATACGCGCAGTATTCCAGGGAGCGCTGTTGTACGCGCCCGATCCGGCCCGAATCGAGGCCGCGGAATTGAAAGCGGCCAAGCAGGAGCTTCTCGCAGCGAAGAAGCTCACTAGTCGCCGTGGCCCGACTATGTCTAATTCGCCCGCCGTTGAGATCTGCCCATCTTGCCCACCGCTACGGCGAGCGCGAAGCGATCCGCGACCTGATCGTTGTTCGATTGCGGAGCGCGAAATCTTCGCGATCCTCGGACCCAACGGCAGCGGCAAGACCACGCTGTTTCGCGTCCTTTCGACGCTGATCCCGCTCCAGCAGGGCGAGGTCCAAATCCTGGGCCTCGACTTGCGGCGCGAAGCGTGTTGCCATCCGGTCGCAACTCGGCGTCGTTTTCCAGTCGCCGAGCATCGATAAAAAGCTAACCGTGCATGGAAAACGTGATTCACCACGGCCGGCTGTACGGGCTCGGCGGCCGTGAGCTGCACACCCGGGCCGATGAGATGCTCACGCGCCTGGGTCTTGCCGATCGCCGGCGCGAGTTGGTCGAAAAACTTTCCGGCGGATTGCGACGGCGCGTCGAACTTGGCCACCGGCATGCTGCACCGTCCGCGGCTGCTGTTGCTCGACGAGCCTTCGACCGGCCTCGATCCGGCGCCCGGAGCGACCTGTGGCAGTATCTTGCAGCAAGTGCGCGAGGCCGACGGCGTGACCGTTATGGTGACCACGCATTTGCTGGATGAAGCCCAGCGGGCCGACCGCATCGCGATCATGCACAGCGGCGAACTTGCGGCGCTCGATACGCCGGCCGCACTTGCAGGCGGCGGTCGGTGGCGATGCGATAACGATCCGAACGAATGCTCCGGCGGAACTTGCGGCCGAAATCCAGCAGCAGTTCAATGTTGCCGGCGAAAGTCGTCGATGGCACGGTGCGGCTCGAGCAGGCCAACGGCCACCAATGGATTCCGCGGTTGGTCGAGGCGTTTCCCGACCGCATCGAATCGATCACGCTTGGCAAGCCGACGCTCGAAGATGTGTTTATCCATTTTACGGGACACCGGTTTTGGTCAGAGCCACAGCCGGAGAATGAAACGAGCGGACGCAAGAAAAGAAAGAGACATTAGTATTAACCGCTGATGAACGCGGATGGCAACGCTTGGATTATTATGACTACCGAAGTACATGCGAATTCGACAACGGTTCCGCCTGGCCAGTGGTGGGCACGTTGTGCCAGCGCGAGCTGGTGCGGTTTTTCCGGCAGAAGAACCGCGTGTTCGGGGCGCTGGGCCAGCCGATCATTTTCTGGCTGCTGTTCGGGGCCGGGTTGGGCGGCGCGAAGGTCGGACGACGCTCGGCTACGCTCATTTCTTTCCCGGCACGCTGGTGATGATCCTGCTGTTCACGGCGATCTTTGCCACGATCTCGATTATCGAGGATCGCCGCGAAGGGTTTTTGCAGGGCGTGCTGGTGGCGCCGATTCCGCGGTGGTCGATGGTGCTGGGCAAAGTTCTCGGCGGCGCCGCGATCGCCATGTTGCAAGGCATCGTGTTTTTGATCCTGGGCTTGGATTGCGAGAACGCTGCAGGCTGGTTCGAAGTAATCTCGACGACATTTCGGCGGCCTCATCGCCGCATTGCGTGCTGATGGCCGTCATTTCGATCGCACTGACGGCGCTCGGCTTTTTGATCGCCTGGCGGATGGATTCGACGCAAGGCTTTCACGCGATCATGAGCGTGTTTTTGCTGCCCATGTGGCTACTCTCCGGGGCATTTTTTCCGATGGACGTTGGCGGCTGGCTGGGCTGGATCATTCGCATCAATCCGCTCACCTACGGGGTGGCCGGATTGCGGTACTACCTGCAAAATGCAGAAGTCGCGGCGGCCGGCCTGCCGTCGCCCACCACGTGTTGGATCGTCTCGCTGATGTTCGCGGGCGCGATGCTCGCCGCCGCCTGGTGGATCGCCGGCAAGCGAACGACCGCAGATTTGCTATGAACGCGGAATCGGAAAATAACCGGCCGACAGAACCTGCCGCCGACGCGGTTTCTTCTCGCATCGGCGGCGCGGCGTTGCCGTTTATACTCTGCCTCCCCGTCGTGCTGGCGATGATGTACTTCGGTTGGAAATGGTGGCAAGTATGGCAATTCGAGCAAGCGCGCGGCCAGGCGATTCTGGCCAATGCGATTGGGCCGCCGCTGAAAGAATTTGAACTTACGGAGCGCAGCGGCAAGCCGTTCCGCTCGACCGATATGCGGGGCCGCGTTTGGGTGGCGATGTTTTTCTTCACCAGTTGTCCGGGCCAGTGCCTCCGGCTCAATGCGAATATTCAGGTAATGAACAATTTGCCCGAATTGAAGGATGTTACCTGGGTAAGCATTACATGCGATCCGGATACCGATACGGTCGAAGCGTTGCGGGCGTACGCCGAACGATTTCGAGCCGACCCGAACCGCTGGCTGTTTTGCCGGGGCGACTTGGATTACATCCAGCGCGTGGCCAAAGGCATGATGCTGTACCTCAGTCTTAAAGGACATCAGGACCGTGGCGATCGTCATCGACAAGGCTGGGAAAATACGCGGCGAATTCGACGGCACCAGCGAAATCGAATGCAATCGAATGCAGCTCGATGCTGTTGAAGTGCCTCGCTGAGAAGCCGCCCCGCGATCTGGTCGCGAGCGGCCAACTGAAAGAGAAATCGAGTTGATTCTTCTGCTGGCGACCCATCCGATCGTGCACGTGAATGCGTCGCTCAATGCCATGGCAACCGTGTTGCTGCTGATTGGTCTGCGGCTGATCAAGAACGGCCGGGTGGAAGCCCATAAGCGGATCATGCTGGCGGCGTTCGCGGCGTCGATCGCGTTTCTGGCTTGTTATATTTGGAAAGTAACGCAATTTGGCCATGATCGATTCACGCATCCGGGCATGATCCATTACATTTATGACGTAATTTTGGCGTCGCACGTTTCGTTGGCGATCACGGTGCCCTTCCTGGCGACGCGGCAAATCTACCTGGGCTTCCGCGCACTTGGTTGTTGTGCGCCGGAGGTTCACCAGGCAGAACAGCTGGCGGCCGCCGCGGCCTATCGGGAAAAACACCGACGTCTGGCCCGCATTACGTTCCCGATTTGGCTTTATGTTTCGGTTACCGGCGTCATCGTCTACTTGATGCTGTACCATCTCTGGCCAGCTACACCGCAATAAGGTAGAATTCTTTAGGCACAACTGGATGGAAACACGCAACGCGAGCAAGGGAATTTGGATCCAATCGAATCCTTGCTGGCGCTGCGGGCTTCAAACCCGATTTTGATTGTTGTGAGGTGCAAAATGAAAGCCATTTATCACCAGTTCGAACCGACGATCGCGCGGTGGATTGTGGCCGCGATTGTGCTCGCGCTCGTGCTTCTGATCGCGAGCGTCGCGGCGGCTTGCCCGACGTGCAAAGATGGTCTTGCGCAGAATGATCCGCACGGCCAATCGATCGCGGCCGGGTACTATTACAGCATCCTGTTTATGATGTCGATGCCGTACCTCGTGCTTGGGACATTTGCGAGCCTGGCGTACTATTCAATCAGGCGGGCGCGGCGGCTGCAGCCGGAGATGGATCCGGTCGAGGCTTAGCTCAAGCGCAAGCGGGACTTTAATGCTTCGCGGTTGGGCCAGTATCCTCGCTTTGCAGTCGGCGGGCTTCTTCTTGGTTGGGCCAGGGGTCCCAGTTTTCGTCGAACGCGATCCACAGCGCCCGGGCGTATCGAAAGAACCAGGCCGGGAACAGGATCGTAAACGCGCTCAGGACGAGCAGCCTTCCGGAGTCGGTGAGCACGTCGCCGAAGAACATCGCGAAGTACATCGCGAGGACCAGCGTCGCGGTCACACCATAGTTAAAGTAGATCGAGCCAAGGAGATAGCCGGGGTCGCGATTGAAGCTGCGTCCACAAGCAGAGCACGCCACGTGCATGGCAAACCAGCCGTGGAAGATTGGCATCGTCCACAGGCTGGGCACCGCAGCCCCAAGGCGCGCATCCACAATCGGCCGATAGAAGGGCGCATCTTCGGCCCGGAGGCGCTTTTGCTATTCATGTCGTTTTGTGTCGGCGTGCGGATCATCTCCCGCGCTATCGTATAGAATCGCGAGCCGAGTGACCACCGCCGGCTTGTGTGTCGGCAAAGCCGATGTTAACGTTGCAGCCATGTACGCTCTTGCGCGGCTCTTACAAATCGCGGGACTGACAATCCCGCTGATTGCCATTTTTGCCCAACTCAGCAACAGCATCACGCCCGGAAAGCTGCTGGGGTTTCTCGTGGTGTCCATCATCCTTTTTTCGATGGGTTATTTGTTGCAGAGCTACACCAGCGGCGGTCGGAAGTGATCGTTGTGGCAGCTAGGCCGCATGGGGCGCGAACTTTATAATGACAGTAGAAGCGGTTTCAAAACCACATTGTCATCGCGACGGAGGCTCGGCGACGGAGGGATCTACGCTACTTCGGGCTAGATTCTTCGCTGCGCTCCGCTTCGCTCAGAATGACACCGGTTTTGAAACTGCATCTAGTTCTACAGCAAGGTTTTCATGCGGGCGCCACAACGCATTGCGGTTGTCAAGGGTCGCTAGCTCGCAAATTGTAGTGCGAGCAGCAGCGACGTCTTGCTGTAGAACTAGTCAAACCCGCATCTACCGACGCTGGAACTCCATGCGAGCTCTCATGGCCAATCGCGAATTCTGTCGGTTGGTTGTTCGCGCGGCGCTCGTGAATTTCGTCGCGATTCCCTGTTCCTCGCCCGCTCAGCCGATTCAATTCGGTTTTGCGGCCGCGATACCTCAGGTCGAGTTGACGGCGGCGCACGTAGACGCGGTCGCGGGAAATACGTCTGCCCGGCTGGAACAAGCGCATGCCCTGGTGGCGGCCCGCAATTGGGACGAGGCCCTCGATATTTATCTTGAGCTGCTGGGCGACCGTTCGGGCCGGGTGGTAGCCCTTGACAATGGCCGCTACGTCAGCCTGCGAACCTATTGCCATCTTCAGCTTTCTCGACTTCCGGCCGAAGGACTGGCGGCATATCGACGCCGCGTCGACGCACAGGCGGAGAAGTGGTATCGGGCCGGGATAGCCAATCGCGACGAGCATGTTCTGCGCCGCGTTGTGGACGAGCTATTTTGCAGCAGCTCGGGTGATGATGCGCTGCTCGCTCTTGGCGAGTTGGCATTGGAACGGGGTGATTACGCATCCGCCCGAGGTTATTGGGAGCAGATCAGCCCGTTACTGCGTGCCCCGAACGGCATGCCTATGTGGCTCGCCCTGCGTGGCAGCGATTTGAACGCGAAATGGCCGGAAGTGGAGCGGTGGTGGACGTCGCGCGACAAGCCGGCGGATTGGCTGGCATATCCGGATACACAGATCGACCTTGCGGATGTTCGCGCACGACTCGTGCTCGCGTCCGTGCGCGCGGGAGACCTTGAACGGGCCGCGCTTGAATTGGAGGTGTTTCGCCGGCTGCATCCGGCCGCGGCGGGCCAACTCGGCGGGCAAAAGGAGATGTACTTGGCGGCGCTGGAGCGCTTGCTTGCTGCGGCGCGTCAGTGGCCAGCCGAACCTGCCAAGACGGATTGGAGCACGTTCGCAGGTTCCGAGAAACGATCTACGGTAGCTGAGCCCATCGCTAGCCTGCTTGTTCCCATCTGGAAAGAGGCCATTCCATTGTCACCGCCTGCGTTTGCACGCGGCACTCCTGCCGAGCCGGGTGGCGCGTCTGGCGGCGGCCTGGTCGACGACGTGGCCAGCGCAGCGGTGCGCGAATCCCAGCGACCGCTTTCGTGTTACCCGGTTGTCAGCGATGGCGTTGTCGTGTTTGCCGATGGAGCCGGCATTCGTGCTGCGGATTTGGAAACGGGAAAATCAGCCATTACGGCGAACGGAGTGTTGTACCGCAATGAGTCGTCGGTGGAGAAAACGCAACCGACTCCGTTTACAGCGGCGGGCGGGGTCGTCCACGGCGTGCCGCGTTTGACGCTGGATATTGCGGATGGGATCGTTTTCGCTCGCGTCGGCACACTGGCGACTTCGCACGTGCAGGCGAGCCAATCGTCGGCCCGTGATCGCATTATCGGGCTCGATCTGCGGCGCGAAGGGCTGCTGACGTTTCGATCGTCGCGGGTGGTCGGGGCCTGGTCGTTTGACGGCACGCCGGTGAGCGACGGCCGGCGGGTCTATGTGGCAATGCGACACAGCGACGTGACGCCCCAAGCGTACGTTGCCTGTTTCGATGCGACAACTGGCGTTCAGCAATGGCGGACCTCGATCGGCAGCGCGGATACGCCGGCCGGCGGCGCCGGCGACGAGATCACGCACCACCTGTTGACGCTCGTCGAGAATCGCATTTATTTCAATACGAATCTCGGCCTCGTGGCCGCCCTCGACGCCGGTACGGGCGAAATCTGCTGGTTGAGCCGGTACGATCGGCTGACCGGCAAATCGATAATGGTTGGTTTCGCGGGGCCGTTACATTTCGACCGGGATCCGTCGCCTTGCTTGTATCATGAGGGGCTGTTGATGGTGGCCCCGTCGGATACGCCGGCCATCTTCGCGATGGATGCAAATACAGGCAAAACGATTTGGCAAAACGATTCTTTTCCCGATGCGTTGCATTTGCTAGCCGTCCGAGGAGCGGATTTAATCGTTAGTGGCAATCGGCTCGCCGCGCTTGATGCGGCGTCTGGTCGCTCCCTTTGGGTTTGGCCGGAGAGCGAGCACGCCGGTATTCGCGGCATGGGGCGGGGCGTCGTGGCCGGAAACGAAGTTTTTTGGCCAACGCGCGATGCGATTTATGTGATTGATGCCAATTCGGGACGGCAAACGCGGTCGCCGATCAGTCTCGCGCCGAAGAGTGGCGGTGCAAACCTCGTTGTCGCCGAAGGCCAGTTGGTTGTGGCCGGTTACGACAGACTTATAGTGTTTGGACCGCCGGACGATCGTTCAGTTACTAAGTCCATAAATAATATCTCACGCAAAGACGCAAAGTCGCCAAGAAAAGAACCGGGAGGAAGTTAACGGCTAACTGTTGCTAACGCTGATCATTGTCAAACGGTCGTCGTTCGACATTTTTTTATCAGCGATCATTAGCGTCAATTAGCGGTTCAAAAAACTTATTTGTTCGATCTTACGCCTTAGCGCCTTTGCGTGAGTTTTGCCGGTCATTTACAGTTTCACTCAGTTACTCTGAAGCGTCTTATGGCTGAAACAGACGATATTCAATCCGTCGAGCGGCTGAGCGAGGCGTATCGCAGCATTACGGATGAGGTTGCCAAGCGAATCGTCGGGCAGCGCGAAGTGATCGAGCAATTGCTCATCGCCCTGTTTGCCCGGGGTCACTGCCTGTTGGTCGGCGTGCCGGGTCTGGCTAAGACGCTGATGATTCGCACACTGGCCGATGCGCTGTCGCTCGATTTCAACCGGGTCCAATTCACGCCCGATTTGATGCCGGCCGATATCACGGGCACCGAAGTCATTCAGGAGGATAAGCAATCGGGCACGCGGGCGTTTCGATTCCTGCCGGGCCCGTTGTTTGCCAACATTGTATTGGCCGACGAGATCAATCGCACGCCGCCGAAAACCCAGGCGGCCCTACTCGAAGCGATGCAGGAGCAGCAGGTGACGATCGGCGGCCAGCGTCACCCGCTCCCCCAACCGTTTTTCGTGCTGGCCACGCAGAACCCGATCGAGCAGGAGGGCACTTACCCGCTGCCCGAGGCGCAGCTCGATCGGTTCCTGTTCATGGTGCTGGTCGATTATCCGAATGAAGACGAAGAGCTGGAGATTGTGAAGCGGACGACAGCCGACGTCGCCACCCAGCTTACGGCCGCCCTTTCGGCAACCGACATTTTGGAATTATCGCGAATCGTACGGCGGGTGCCGGTGGCCGACCACCTGGCCCGTTACGCGATTCAATTTGCCCGGCGGACTGCGCGTGGGCTATGGCGAGGTTCCGCAGATGGTGCGCGACTACGTGAGCTGGGGCGCCGGTCCACGCGCCAGCCAATATTTGATCCTGGCCGCCAAGGCGCGGGCGGTGTTGCGCGGCGCTATTACGTGAGCGGCGAAGATATTCGCGCCGTGGCGCCGCCCGTGCTTCGTCACCGCATCGTCACGAACTTCAACGCCGAAGCGGAAGGGTTGAAGGCGGACGACATCGTGGCTCATCTCATGGAGACGATTCCGGTGAGCGAAGATGCAGCATGAATTGTGGATTGCGGATTGACATCCAGATTTAATCCGCAATCCGAAATCCGCGATCCGAAATCGATATTCCATGCCGCGTGCCGCACTCACCATCAGTCCGCTACTAGAACCGCAAACGCTAGCCGGGCTTCAGGGACTGGAGCTGCGCGCGGCGAATCGTGGAGGGCTACGTCGCCGGTCTTCATCGCAGCCCCTATCGAGGCTTCTCCAACGAATTTGCGGAACATCGCGAGTATGCGCCGGGCGATGATCTGCGTTACGTGGACTGGAAGGTCTATGGGAAAAGCGACCGGTTTTATTTGAAGCAGTTTGAAGAGGAAACGAACCTGCTCTGCTATTTATTGCTCGACACGAGCGAGAGCATGCAGTACCGGGGGCCGCACGCTCCGCTCTCAAAGTATGCCTACGCCCAGTGCGCGGCCGCGGCGTTGGCGTACCTCGTGCTGCATCAACGCGACGCGGTCGGACTGGTGACGTTTGACCAGGAAATCCGCCAGCTCATCAGGCCAAGCAGCAATCCGATGCAGCTCAAGCAGCTGTTGCGCGTCATGGAAGAGACGTCTGCGGCGCGGAAAACCCGCACGGGCCCGATCTTCCACGATCTGGCGGAGCGGCTCGGACGGCGCGGAATTGTCGTGATTCTCAGCGATTTGTTCGACGACGTCGAAGCCATGCTGGCGGGACTGAAACATTTGCGGCATCGCCGGCACGATGTAATTGTGCTGCACGTGCTCGACCCGGCCGAGATTGATTTTCCCTTCCAGCAAGTGACTATGTTTAAGGGGCTGGAGGCGCTCGGCGAGGTGATCGCGGAACCGCGGAGCTTACAGGCTGCGTATCGGCGCGAGATTCAATCGTTCGTGGTAAAGGTGCGGGCTGGCTGTCGTGCTCAACAGATCGATTATGTGACCATTCGCACGGATCAACCGCTCGATACTGTGCTGAGGACGTTCTTGGCGGCACGGAAGAAGCGGGTGAAGTGACGATCTGAGGATGCAGGATGGGGGATGCGGGGGGCAGGGGAAAGGCAAATTAATTCAAGCTTCTGCCCCCGCATCCCGCGCCCACATCCTTAATCTTCGAAGTAATAATCAGCCAATGCGGCATCAACTGATCCTCATCGCGTTTGGCTTCGGCAACCTTGCGATGCTGGGTTGGCTGGCGGCTGCGTCTGCGCCGCTTTTGATTCATTTGTGGAGCCGGCATCGGTTCCGCGAGGCGCCGTGGGCGGCGATGCAGTTCTTGCTGGCGGCGATGCGAAAAAACGCCCGCCGTTTGCAGCTTCAGCAGTGGTTGCTGCTGGCGGTGCGGACGCTCATCATCTTGCTCGTCGTAATGGCGGTGGCCGAGCCGTACGGGGAACGGCTGCTGGCCGGCGGCAGTGCGACACCGAGCCACAAGGTGCTCGTCATCGACGGTTCGTATTCCATGGCTTACCGGCCGGATGGTAACACGAATTTCGCCCGCGCCAAGCAATTGGCCGGTGAGCTGGTGCGCTCGAGCCGCTCGGGAGACGTTTTTACAGTGATCCTGATGGCATCCCCACCTCGGCTGATTGTTGGCGATGAGGTTGTCGACCGCGCGGCCGTGATCAGTCGAATTGAATCGCTCTCGCTGCCACATGCGGGCGCCGACCTGGCCGGCACGCTGACCGCAATTCAAGAAGCACTCACCGGCAAGCGCGGTCCCAACTCGCAAACACATGCGGAAGTTTATTTCTTCACCGATCTGCAGGCGCGTACCTGGTCAGGCGCTATCAAACCGAATCAAGCCGCGATCCACAATCGGCAATCCGAAATCCCCTCTCTCGTCGATGCGCTGGCGAGGCGTGCATCGCTAACAGTGGTCGATTTGGGCCAGCCGAAAAGCTCGAATCTGGCCGTAACGAATGTTTCGACATCCGAACCGGCGATCACAATCAGTCATGATATTAGCTTTGAAGCAACTCTCCACAATTTTGGCCAGGAGCAGCGTGGGCCGTGTCGCGTCGAGCTACTGGCCGACGATTTGCCGGTCGGCGAGCAGACAGTCGATGTCGGGGCCGCGGGTGATGCGGCGGTTCATTTTGTCCATCAATTCCATGCGGCAGGCACCCATACGCTGACCGTTCGAGCAAGCGGCGACCGGCTGGAGATCGATAACTCGCGCTTCCTCGCGTTTCCAGTGCGCGCGGAGGTTCGCGTTCTACTTGTCGCCGGCCGTGAGGGCGCCGCGAAATACCTGGCCGATGCGCTGAACCCAAATCCGGCCGGTAACTCACCGATTCGGCCGGTCGTCATTTCGGAAGGCGACCTGGCCGAAGCGGAGCTCACCGAAGTAGATTGCGTTTTCCTGTGCAACGTGGCCCAACTGACGGCCAGCGAAGCGGCGCGGCTCACTCACTATGCCGAAGCTGGTGGCGGTGTCGTAGTCTTCCTTGGCGACCGCGTTGTACCGAGCAGCTATAACGCCCTAACTCAGCTTCCCGAATCGGCAATCCGCAATCCGCAATCCGAAATCGCGCCCGAGTTGACAAAGCAATCGAAGTCGTTGCTGCCGGCCCGAATTGGCCCCATCGTCTCCCAGCCGCAGTTCGGCCTCGATCCGCTCGAATATCGGCATCCGATCGTCGCGCCGTTTCGAGGTCGCGAGCGGGCCGGGCTGCTGACGACGCCCGTCAATCGGTACTACCGGCTTGATCTATCGCGAAGCCGGCCGGGCACCGAAGTTGCCATCGCGATGCCGGGGGGCGATCCGTTCATCGTGACAGCGCCGGTGGGCCGCGGCCGTTGCGTGCTGGTGGCGACGGATGGCTCGCTGTCATCAGTTGATCGGGCGAGCGGTGAACCGTGGACCACTTGGCCCACCTGGCCCAGCTTTTTGCCGATCGTCCGCGAATTGTTGGCCTATGCCAGCGGCAGCCAACGCGACTCGTGGCAGCAGCTTGTCGGCACGCCGCTAAGCGGGTCGATTGGCCGTGGCGAGGCATCAGACCCCAATGGTAGTGAGCTGCATATCGTGCGGCCCGACGGGCGCAAAGCGCCGGTCGCCTTGCGATCGATGCCGACCGGTTGGGAATGGAATTACGCTGATACCGACGTGAGCGGAATCTATTCGCTGCGCGGCTTGCCGCAAGGCGGCTTGCCGCGCGGCCGCACGCAGTCGTTTGCCGTCAACGTCGACACGGCGGAGGGAGATTTGGCGAAAATCGATGCCGGGCAATTGCCGGCCGCGATCGAAGTCCGCGGCACGTGGCTGGATGAGGCAAACGGACCTTCGATCAAGGCGATGTCGGAATCGGCATGGAGCCAATCGATTCTGTGGGTGGTGGTCGCGCTCTTGTTTGCCGAATCGTTGATGGCCTGGCAGTTTGGCCGGGGGGCAATATGAGCGGACGATTGCCAGCATGGTTCGCCGATTGGCTCGGCATGAAAATGCCGTCCAATGCCGACACAGCTGCCTGGCAGCTCGATTCCAGATGGAGTTGGGCGCCCTGGGCCACGCTGTTGCTGGTGCTGGCGGCAATTGCCTGGACGATTTCGATTTACTCGCGCGAATCGGGCAATGCGGGCCGCCTGTATCGAACCATTTTGGCGACGCTGAGATTGGCCGCGTTTGGTCTGGTGTTGGTGATGTTAGCTCAATGGGCGCTTTTACTTTGGCTTACTGGTCCGCCGGCAATCGGGCTGGTGATCGATCAATCGGCCAGCATGGGCATCGTCGATCGGTATCCGGATTCGGCCCTTGCCGCTCGCCTTAACGAGCGGCTGATTGCTAACCGCATGACCGAGCCAACGCGGCTGAACATCGCCAAGCTTCTGCTGACGGAGGAGAACGGCCGGCTGCTAGGCGAATTGGCTAATCGCTATCGGTTGGCGGTGTACGCCGCCGCGGGAAACGTGGAACGCCTTCCCGAGAGTCCAGGCCCGGCAGAGTTGGCTGGGGCCGTGCGGGCGCTGGCGTCGGACGGCCCGGCGAGCAAGGCAACGCGGATCGGCGACGCGTTGATGCGGGTAATCGATGATTTTCGCGGCGCGCCGCCGGCTGCCGTGATCTTGTTTTCAGATGGCGTCGTTACCGAGGGCGCTTCACTTGCCGAGGCCGCCGAGCGCCTGCGCAGCGCCGGCGTACCGTTAATTGCCGTGGGACTCGGCAGTGCGGAGCCGCCGCACGACATCGAGGTTGCCGACGTGCTGGTCGATGATGTTGTGTTTGTGAATGATCTGGTCAGCCTGCAAGCGCAAATCAAGGCGACCGGGCTGGAAGGCAAGCCGGCCAAAGTCATGCTACGGCGCGAGGGCGTTTCCACGCCGCTTGCGGAAGAATCGATCACCTTGCCGCCGACCGGCAAGACGTTGAGCGTCCATTTGACCGATCGGCCGACGACACCGGGTGACATTGCCTATACGGTCGAAGTCGCCCCGCGCGAGGATGAGAACAACAAACAGAACAACCGCCAAACTCGTACGGTTTCCGTTCGCGATGAGAAGATTCGCGTGCTATTGGCGCACGGCTATCCGAATTTTGAGTTTCGCTTCTTGAAGATGTTGCTGGAACGCGATCATACGATGCAACTAGCGACGTACCTGCAGGACGCCGATCCCGATTACGCGGCGCAAGACAAGACGGCCCTGCGACATTTCCCGCTGAACCGCGACGAGCTTTTTGCCTACGACGTGCTCGTGATTGGCGACGTCGATCCGCGGCTTCTGCCGCAAAGCGTATGGCAAAATGTGCGGGCGTTTGTCGCGGAGAAGGGGGGCGGGGCGGTGTTCATTGCCGGCCCCAAATTCCTGCCGGCGATGTATCGCGATAATGTCGATGTGGGAGCGCTGTTGCCGATCAAGCTAGGATCGTTGACCGGGGCCGTTGAGCGCTCAGAAAGGGCGACTCGCGAAATTGCCGTGCGGCCAACAGCGCTTGGTTTGCAAAGTCCCGCGCTGCAACTGGGCGATTCGCCGGACGAAACGCAACAAATTTGGCGCAAGCTGGCGCCACTTTATTGGATTGCTCCCGAGAGCGAGTTGAAAGCTGGTGCTCAGGTGCTGGCCGAGGGGGCGGGAAGGCCGGCCATTTGCTTCCAGTATTTCGGCGCCGGTCGCGTGCTGTATCAGGCGATCGATTCGACCTGGCGTTGGCGCGTGGGACAGGGCGAGCGGTTTTTTGCCCGCTATTGGGTGCAGATGATTCGATTCTTGGCGCGCGGCAAATTGGAAAAAGGACGCGGCGTAGAGCTTACGTCCGATCGCCGCGAATATCGTCGTGGTGAAACGGCCCAATTGCGAGCCCGGTTTCTTGACGCCCAACTTGCTCCGGCTGGCGACGATGTTGTTGTAACCATTGATTCGGCGGGCCAGGCACGGCGGCGGCTCAAGCTGCATCGCAACCGGGCGGTGGCGGGCGTGTACGAAGCGCCCGTCGCCGATTTGACGGATGGCCGATACCAGGTGCTTATGATCGAACCGCAATTGCCCGACAATCCGCCAAGCGTGCAGTTCACGGTTGTGGCCCCACCCGGCGAGTTTGCCCGGCCGGAAATGGACGCTCGCGGGCTTGCCGCCGCGGCTGAAGCAACGCACGGAAAGTTTTACACCCTGGCAGAGGCGGAACACATTTTGGACGACCTGCCGGCCGGCCGGCGCGTGCCCATTCAAAACCTGCCGCCGGTTCCGATTTGGAATCGGTGGTGGTTTTTGGCGGCGTTTTTAAGCTGCCTGACAGCGGAGTGGATTTTGCGGAAGCGGAAGGGAATGCTTTAGGAAGGCTTGGGATCAGGCAACGCGATGCATCAATTGTCGCAAAAAATTACGGCACTCCAACACCGACTGCTCTGGCGTCGTGCGCGGTGGCCGCGTGTTGGATATCGGCCACGGCAATCGCGGCCGCGCTGGTACTCGGCTTGGCAGACTACCTCGTGCGGCTCAGCGATCCCGGGCTGCGAATTATGTCGACGGCCGCGCTCGTCGTCGCCGTGGTGTGGGCTGCGCATCGGTGGTGGTATCTGCCTCAGCGACAACGATTGGTTCCATTAGTCGTTGCTCGGCGAGTCGAAGCGCGGTTCCCTCAGCTTCGCGATTCGTTAGCGAGCGCGGTCGAGTTCCTGCGGCAATCCGAAACCGATGAAACGGCCGGTTCGGCGCAATTGCGCCGCCTGGTAATTGCGGAAGCTCACAATGCGATCGAATCGATACCGATGGATGATGTCATCGAGCGCGGGCCGCTTCGCAAGGCGGCCGCATCGGTCGTGGTCGCGGTCGTTGCCGCATCGATCTGCGTGGCGCTCGACGCGGGCGCGGTGCGTACGGCGCTGGCTCGATTGGCCGCACCTCTCGGCGCCGCCCAATGGCCGCGGCAGCATCATCTGGTTTTTCGCGATGTGCCGACGCGACTGGCGGCGGGGCAGGCGTTCGAAGTGGCACTTGTTGATACCGCGGGCAAGCTGCCGGACGACGTCCGCATCCAGTTCGGCGTAGCCCACAATGGCGGAAGGAAGGTTACCTCGGAACCGATGATGCGAGCCGGCGATACGATGATCGCGCGCGGGAAAATGTCCGGCAATCGTTCGCGTTCCGCGCCACCGGCGGCGACGACGATGCGATGGCCTGGAATTGGGTAGAAGTGAAGGAGTCGCCGCGTTTGGAATCGTTGACGATCACCGTCCACCCGCCCGCGTATACCGGCCTTCCGACGAGGCCGGCCGAACGTCACCTGGAAGTTCTGGCCGGTACGGGAATTGAAATTGGAGCCACGACGAGCAAGCCAATTCGCGCCGCACGAATTCTGCAAGATCGCGGCGAGCCCATCGAGGCGACCGTTCTTATGAATGCGGCGGGCCAGGGGAGGCGAGCCTTTCACGTCGATCCCAAACAATGGACTGCCACGCAAAGCGGACCGTATCGATTCGAACTCGTTGACGAGAGCGGTCTGGCCGGAATCCTCGGTCCGTGGAATCTGCGGGTGGATGCCGACGCGCCGCCCAGCATCTCGTGGCAGCGGCCGAGCGACGATCTGTTCGTGCTGCCCCGAGCGGTCGTGCCGATCGAACTTGTCGTCAAGGATGATTTCGCGATCCAGCGCGTGGATCTGATCTATGACCGCAACGATAAGTCGGAGTCGGAACGCGCGGCGCGGCCAAAAGAGCCGCCGATCGAACTCTACCTGGGGCCTGAAAAGCCGCCGGCGATTCCTTCCACAGTTGACCCGAATGCACGCGGTGAGAGTCGTGTCGTCACGTATTCCTGGGCCTTGGCGCCGCTGCAATTGCCGGCCGGCGCTCTGCTGACCGTTCGGGCCGAAGCGAGCGATTATCGTCCGGGAGTGGGGCAGACGATCGGGCCGCGGCACATCTCGCTGATAACGGTGGACGAGCTCGAGGCCCGATTAGCGGATCGGCAATTGCAAATCGTCCGCCAGTTCGAGCGAGCGCTGACCATCGAACGGAAGACGCGCGAAGACGTTCGGCAGGTCCAAATCCAGCTTCGCGATGCGGGTGCACTCACCGGGCGCGATCGGAACACGCTGCAAACCGCCGAGCCCAACCAGCGAAGCGTGAGTAAAATACTCGGCAATTCGGCAGAAGGCGCGCGGCCGCTCATCGAGGCGATCTTGAGCGAGATCGAAATCAACGGGCTCGAAACCTCGGAAATGCGCGAGACGATGATCCGTCTGGCCGCGGAACTTAAACGCTTGTCTACCGGATCGCTCAACATTGCTGAAAGCGAATTGACCTCCGCAGCCAAGACCGTCGAATCGATTTCGCCCGAAAGAGATTCGGAAAGTAAGTCCATCTTGCCGCTGAATGCACGGCAGGTCCAAACGGTTTCGCGCTCGTTAGCGGCCGCCAGCGGCGGGCAGGACGACGTGATTGCGACGCTCGAACGGCTGATCGGCGAGCTTTCCGGCAAGGCCGATTATCGTCGTTTCGCCAAGCTTATCGCCGAGCTGCGCGAGGAGCAGCTTGCGCACGAGAAATCGGCGCGGGCGGAAATTGGGATTGAGACGCGGCCGCTCGAGCCGAATGAACTCTCGCGGGCGCAGTGCGCGAACCTGAATAAAGCGGCGGCGGGTGAAAGCGCAATCGCCGGGCGTTTCGAGAAAATCGAGCAAAGCATGGACCAGTTGGCCAAGCAAATGCGCGAAGACAAGGATCCGATGGCGGGCACGCTGGCCGATGCGGTCGATTTGTGCCGGCAGTTCTCGATTGGCATGAACATGCGGCAGACCGCGGCCGACTTCAGTGAGAACCGGGTTGGCTTGCGCTCGACCGCGAAGTCAAGATTGCCGAATGGCTTCAGCAGGTGCTCAACGTATTGCGCAACGAGAGCGAACGCCGGCCGCGGCAATTGGTCGACAAATTGAAGCAGGCGGAAGAGCAGCTCAGTGCATTGCGGCAGCAGCTTTCCGGGTTGCGGCAGCGAATCGCACAAGCTGAAAAAACGCCGAAAGACGTCAACCAAAACCAACTTCAGCAGCTCAATGAGCAGCAACAAAACGTGCGGCGGGATATCGAGCAGCTGGCACGGCAGCTCGAACGTTTGCAGGCAGCGGATGCCAGCCAGTCGGCACAAAAAGCGGCGAGCGGGCTGGAAAATCGGCCAGCAAATGGCAAGCAGGAAGCGAACGGCCAGCGTCCTAGTCCGAGTAGCCAGGTTCAAAAGTCGGAGCAGCAGTTGGAGCAAGCTGCCCGCCAATTGGCCGAGCGGCGGTCACAGGCCGAGGACGACTTGGCATTGGAGTTCGTTCGCCGTTTTCAGACTGAGCTGGGCGAGATGGTGCAGCGGCAACAGCGGGTGATCAAAAAGACCGATGAATTCGATGCGGGGCGACTCTCATCGCCGACTCTTTCAACGGAACAATCCAAAACCGTGTCGGATTTGGCCGACGAGGAACGCCAACTTGCCCAGATGGCGAAAGAGCACAGCGAAATTCTCTTCGGCCTGGGCTCCGTGCGCGTGAGCTTGGAGGATGCCGAGCGCCGGTTGGCGGCGGCTGGCAAATTGTTGGACGATCAGCAAACCGGTTCGCCTGCCAAGTCGGCCGAGCAACTGGCGCTCGCACGCCTGGAAGCCATGATGCAGGCGTTCGCCCAAACGGCCAGCGAAGCGGGCCCGAAACCGAATGCGAATCAAAACTCAAATGCAAACCCGGCCAATGGCGCGGCCAACAGCGAGCCGCCGCAGCGCAAGCCGACGTTCGAGCTGTTGGAAGTGAAGATGCTCCGCATGTTGCAAGCCGATTTGAATGAGCGGACTCGCGAACATGAACAACGGCTGAATAAGGGCGCCAGCAATCCAGCGGCAACCGCGGCATTGCAGCAGGAGGAACTTGAATTAGCCGTCGAACAAGGCCAGCTTGCCGAACTGGTCCAAAAGATGCTCGCACGCGATAATAAAAAGCAGGAGCCATAGATTAGGTTGTCATGCGGTAGATTCGATTGTCATTCTGAGCGAAGCGAAGAATCTAGTCTGCCGACGCGCAAGATCCTTCGCTGCGCTCAGGATGACAAGTTACGGCGAAATCAGGAAACGAGCCATGCGTATCTTTCTTGCGATTTTGGTATCCGTAATTACCGCCGTCGAATCGCAGCCGGCGAACACCGAACCGCCCGCGCCGCGCGGGACGGAATCGCTTGGCAGCCGGTTGCTCGATGACTTGTCGCCCAACTCGATTCATCCGAACTCTGCTCCGCAAGCGGCTCAGCCGACGAAGCCGGCAAACGCGGCGCCGGCAACGGGCGGTTTTGGCGTCGGCGCGAATCCGGCATCGCAACCGCTCCTGCGCGTGCAGCACAATATGCATCACGCGGAGTTGCTGCTTACCCAACCGGGCAACCGCGACAGCACGGGTCCGGTGCGGCTCGCGGGAACCGTGCAGCAGGAAGTTCTCTCGGACCTCGATCAGCTGATTGCCGAACTCTCGAAGCAATGCCAATGCAACGGCGGCCAATGCCAGGGCGATAAGCCCCCGAAGCCAGGATCAAAACCTGGCAAACCCGGTGTCGCCGCCGGCCAGGGCCGATCGGCCGCGCGATTCAACCGACCGGCTCGATCGCACGACGGCCAAACCGGTCGCAAAGGGCGACGTCAACGAAATGGCGAAATCGCTGTGGGGCCAATTGCCGGCGCGAAGCCGCGAGCAAATGCTCCAGTCATTTTCCGATGAATTCCTGCCGAAGTACGAATTGGAGATCGAGCAGTATTATCAGCGGTTGAGCGAAGAGCAGGGCGAAAGACAATCGAAATAAAACTCGGTTAAAGCAGCGATGATATGCAAG
>CAVTEK010000016.1:0-95380 GCA_963733825.1 Pirellulales bacterium | reverse complement strand
GGCACGGACACGACGAGTGTGGCCGATCACATCCAGTACGGCAGCTTCGGCCAGGTCGTCGATTACACAGGTTTCCGTCCTCAGTTCGGCTACACAGGCCGGCTGTTCGTGGGCGGTCTTCAATACAACGGCCATCGCTGGTACAACCCCGAACTCGGCCGCTTCATCAGCCAAGACCCCGCCGAGGACGGCACCAACCCCTACGAATACGGCAGGAACTCGCCGGGTAATTTCGTTGATCCGCGTGGTCTTGATCTTAATGATCTCAGCAATTTGTATGGCGATACGCCACCGCCCGAAACGTATGGCTACACGTCACCGCCCAATGGACTTCCGAACTTTAGTCCCTTTCCCAACGTACCTCTGGGGGCACTCGTTGCCCCATATAAAGCGCCCGAACCGGTTGTATGGCCCGAACCCTCGACTGCACAGCTGGCGGATGAAGCTTTATTTCTCGTTTCGGCGTTTGAACGCGCATTGGGATTCATGGGTCGCGCGGCGATCAGCGCTGTTACGGCAAGGGCCGAGGCCGGCTCTGCCGCAGATCGGGCGCTCGAGTGCCCAAAGGCACCGGTAAGGAATCCGGGAGTCATCAAGAACAACCCGGCAAATAAGTTGATCGAAACTGGTATACCTCGCAAAAATGGAGGATGGGTTCAGCGCTGGATACGAATGAATGACGCCGACCATGCCCAATGGTTGCGCGGGCGGAGTGAATACTACGATTACGTCGATGAACTTTCCCATCGTATGAGATTGAATCCAGAGGAGGGAACTCGCTTTCGGTTCCAACAGATGCAGCAGTGGCGCGAGAATTATCTCGACGATTTTCTTAAGGACCGAAAGTATTGATGACATGACGCGGCGATTGCTGAATTTTGAAACCGCGATTCTGAGCGAGGCCGGCGTTGCCGGGGGCTTCGATATCGCATCGCGCCACCAGGTTTTGCGCGAGTATCATGCGCCGCCGCATGTTAAGGGAGAACAGTGGTTTAACACTGATTTTTGGGTCGAAATTAACAAATGCGACGACCGAACGAAAACTAAGATCTCAGGTCCCCCCATTCGTCCTTGGACTATGGCTGGACAGTTTTACGTCCGGCTTACAACTGCCGGAATACCCATTACACTAGAGTTACTCGAAGGAGAATCACTTCTACAATCATCTTTCGCCGATGAGATTCGTCGCGTCGAGGAAGCCCTGGAGCGTTTGCGAAAGATCCCACGCCCAATTCTTGCTGTACTGTCACCGTACTTGAGAGTTGCGCGCTTGGACACTTGTGTACCATTTGTCGTGTCGACTACGACGTCGATCATTGACTTGGTGTCGGCTCCCGCTGTCGATCTTAAATCGTCACGCCACAAAATAAGCTATCGCCAAGCAGACGATCATTTTTTAATCGATGGCGTTCTCTACGATTGATGGCGACTACGGCCATGTCTACAGCAGCGGCAACCGCGTCACGGCGAGCGGCCCCCAGACTTTCAACGGCGATTATTACACCGACGTCTACAACCGGCTCGTGGGCGTCGGCTGGGCGACAAAGTTCCAGTACGACGACGAAGGCAACCTCACGTTCTGGTTCAGCGACCTCAATGGCGACGGCGAGTGGGAATGGGGCGAGATCGGTGTGTCGTACACCTGGGACAACCGCAACCGGCTCGTCGAGGCGAAGGAGTACGACGACCAAAACGTATTGCTCAAGGACATTACCTACGGCTACGACGCCTTCAACCGGCTCATCTACCGCAAGGAGGTCGGTGCTTCGACGAACCAAACCGTCTTCATCAACGACGGCGGGCAGGTCGTGCTCGAGTTCGACAAGGACGGCACTGGCGACGTCGCTGCAACGGACCTCTCGCACCGCTACCTGTGGGGAGAAGCGGTCGATCAGCTTCTGGCTGACGAGCAGGTCGATTGGGCTGGGAACTCGACGTACGAAGGTGAAGTCCTGTGGGCAATGACAGACAGCCTCGGCAGCGTGGGGGATGTCATTGATTCGGACGGCAATCTTCGGCTTCATCGCCAATACGATTCATTCGGGAACGTGGTGGGCGAAACGCACTACAACTCCGCCGGCAGCACGGTCACCAGCGGCACGGGCTTCATCGACGAAGCCTTCGGCTACACCGGCCGCTGGCTCGACAAGGCCACGAAACTCCAAAACAACCTCAACCGCTGGTGCGATTCGTACGAAGGCCGCTTCCTCAGCGAAGACCCGGCCGAGCAAGGCACCAACCCCTACGAATACGCCGGCAACTCGCCGGGGAACTTTATTGATCCCGAGGGTCTTGACCCCGTACCGGGCGGAAACAATTACGGTGGCGGAGGTGCGCCAAGTGGCTTCGGGGGCGGAACTACCCATGGCAGCGGAGCCGGCGGCAGCTGGGGTACCGGCTATGATGCTGATGATTCTTGGGTGCGTTTCGATCATTTCATGCGATTCATAACTGGTACATCAGATCCATACGAAATCGCAAAAGATGGGAAGAAGTATCAAGTACAGACCGGTGTTCCACCTATCCTTTATTGGATCGATGGACTTGGCGAATTAGGGGCACTTGAAAATGGCGCTAGGGCCGCCGAGGCCGCCTCCGCCGCCGAGCGGGCGTTAGAATGTGAGAAAGCGGCAAGTAGGGCCAAATTCGGCTCGGCCGAACTTGGCAATTATGCCCATTCGAGGTTCGAGCAAGCGTTACTCGAACAGACTGGTACCAAGCCAAAGCACTGGTTCATGCGAACTCGTCCGGGCATGACCGGCGTGGACGCAACGTACCGCGGCCCAGAGGAGTTATTTCCAGGGTTCCGACACGCAGAACTCAAGCCTTTGAGCCGAAGCGGCTTCAACACATTTCAACGTCAGCTGAACCGCTGGGCACTTCCCGAAGATACACAGCTTTGGTGGTACAATGAACACGCTATTATCGGATCTTCCGGGACCAACTGGTAGGATAAATATCATGGCAGTCAGTTCGTGGAAGATGATGCGAGAAGGAGACAAGGAGAGTGCCCTTCTTAGAATGAAAGAAAGATTTGCAAAAGCATGGAAGCCTGAATACTCGATGCCATCGTGCGGGTCCGAAGTGATGGAATTAGGAGTTGCGTATTTATGGTTGGAAGATTACCTGGCGGCGAAGGAACACTTTGACTTTTACAATCAGCAATATCCACGCCACTCGCATGATACTTACGACATGGCCGGTACTGCCATGTGGTGCATGGGCAAGCGGGCTGAAGCGGTGCATCAATGGCAGCGAGGGCTTGACGTGGATTATGCGGACGTTGGCTATGGAATTACGCCGCCACTACTCTTGTTTTTTGCATCAGTTGTTCAGCCGAGTTTGTATTCCCGGACTGAGGCGGAAAGCTTGCTCGCCGAACGCCTTGCCGACCCCCGGGCAAATCGGTGGCCGGCCCCGTTGGCGCAGTACATGATTGGACGAATCGATTTTCCCGAATTGCAACAGATGGCCGTTTGGAAGGGACGAGACGATATCACGGCAGATAATTATTGGCAGGCGGGTTTCTGGCGAGGCGTGTCGGAACTTCAACGAGGGAATACCATTAATTACCGCAACTCGATGCGCGAAACGGCGAACGTCTCTTGGGCCGATTATGATCGCGATAACCGGGACTTTCTTGGAAAACTGTGGTGCCCAGAGTTTTTTCTAGCTCGACACGAAGCAAAATGATCTCGCCTCAATCAGGACAGCAGAAACCTCGTCGGCAAGCTGAACACCGGCACTTTCGATCGCTTCGCGTACACCTGGGACAACCGCAACCGGCTCGTCGAAGCCGAGGAGTACGAGGACGGCACCACGCTGGTCAAAGACATCACCTACCATTACGACGCCTTCAACCAGCTTGTCTATCGCAAGGAGGTCGGCGCTTCGACGAACCAAACCGTGTTCATCAACGACGGCGGGCAGGTCGTGCTTGAGTTCGACAAGGACGGCACGGGCGACGTCGCTGCAACGGACCTCTCGCACCGCTATCTGTGGGGAGAAGCGGTCGATCAGCTTCTGGCCGACGAGCAGGTCGATTGGCCTGGGAACTCAACGTATGAGGGTGAAGTCCTGTGGGCAATGACCGACAGCCTCGGCAGCGCCCGCGATGTCATCGATTCGGATGGCAATTTGCGGATTCATCGCCAGTACGACTCGTTCGGCAACGTCGTCGGCGAAACGCATTTCAACGCCGCCGGCAGCACGGTCACCAGCGGCACGGGCTTCATCGACGAAGCCTTCGGCTACACCGGCCGCTGGCTCGACAAGGCCACGAAACTCCAAAACAACCTCAACCGCTGGTACGATTCGTACGAAGGCCGCTTCCTCAGCGAAGACCCGGCCGAGCAAGGCACCAACCCCTACGAATACGCCAGGAACTCACCGGGGAACGCGGTTGATCCGGAAGGGTTGGCATGGTGGAACCTGTGGACAGCGGATGCCGCAGCGTGGGCTGGCGAGCGAGCGTATGATATTTTTGTTCCGGATCCTCAAGGCCGTGAACTTGACCGCCGATTGGACGCGCTGGCAGCTGCGCCGTGCTCAGGCCGAAATGGCCCTTCATCCAGGATCGGACGCAGGCCTTCGAGGCTTGCAAGCGCTGGAACTTGAGCAAAGGAGGAGGGCGGCCCGCGATGCTAGAGTCCTTGCTGAAGGGGCAATACAATTCAATGCGATGGCTTTGGGCGGAGGGTTCCTGCAGCCATCGGGGGCGGGCGAGCGGGCGCTGGCGTGTCCAAGCAATCGGGCTGGTTTAAGAGCGGCGATGGCGGAACCTCCCGCAGGATTGATAAACGCTCAAGCTCACCATGACTTGCCCTGGGCGCTTAGGGAATGGTTTGCCGGCGAAGGCCGTGGCCTAAATGTGAACGATCCTCGGTTTGGCCGCTGGGTTCAGGGAACACCTCCGGGTGCACATCAGAATTGGAGTGCAGCGTTCGAAGCACAGTGGCGACGCTTCATTTTGGATAGACCCAATGCGAACAGGCAACAGGTTCTCGATTTTATGAATAAATTGCGGAACGATCCACAATTCCAGTGAGCCGTAAAGATGCGAATCTATCAATTATTAGATAACACTTCATTCGAGCGACAGTGGACCACAGCAATAACAATTCTTGCTCGTTCAAGGGCAATTCGATGGCGCTGTCCGGACTGTGGATGTGCAGCGAATTATCCATCTGGCTCGTTTGATGTAACAATTGAGGAAGGGCGCGAATACCCCGACCTCCTCCTTTGTGGTGCGTACCCGCTGCTAATTGTTTCGGCGCGCGTGTTGTCCGCCTGGCGGATGCACGGTTTCGGACCGCTGGTCTCGTATCCGGTTCGGGTCGTTGAAGCCTTGGACACGGCGCTGTCACCAAATAAGGCGCCTGACTATTTTCGCGTCGAAGTCTTCGGCTCAATCAAGGTCGATGTTCCGGCCAGCGGCGGCGCGATAAAGAACATCTGCCCGCGCTGCGGCGAATTCGAGACCGACCCATTACTCGTTCAAAAGTTCGCCTTTTTTCCCGGATCCTGGGACGGCAGCGCCCTGTTTCGGGACGAGCGTTTTTATCCGCTGCGGAATTTTCTGCACCGATAGTGTAAAAGAATTGACCGAGAAAGAGGGTCTCACAAACTTTCAGTTCGACGAAATGTTGCCATATTGCGAGGTCGACGAAGACCGTCAAATAGCAACATAAAAGTGCCGGTACCGTAAAGGTCTGACTCGGGTAGCGATTGGGGCGAAAGTAAAGGCGAAAGTAAAGGGGACGGGAGTCAATTCTTGACGACGTGACGTGCCGGCGATAGACTCGACCGCATGCCGCGCCGTGCTCGATCGATCGTGGGTGGTTACGCATACCATGTGCTCAACCGGGCCAACGGGCGGCTGCGCCTGTTTAAGAAGGAGGCGGATTTCGCAGCATTCGATGCCCTGATCGCCGAGGCGATTGAGAAAGTGCCGCTGCGGATCGTGGGCTACACGATCATGGGCAATCATTGGCATTTTGTGGTTTGGCCGAAGCAGCGTCAGGACGAGCAGGTGTCGGAGTTCTTTCGCTGGCTGACCGTGACGCATTCGCAGCGATGGCACGCGCATCATGGCACGGCCGGAATGGGCCACGTGTACCAAGGGCGTTTCAAGAGTTTTCCGATTGCGGCCGATGAACATTTCCTGACCGTGCTGCGGTACGTGGAACGTAATCCGCTGCGGGCCGGTCTCGTGAAGCGGGCCGAAGCGTGGCGCTGGGGCAG
This sequence comes from Pirellulales bacterium, assembly GCA_963733825.1. GTDB lineage: Bacteria > Planctomycetota > Planctomycetia > Pirellulales > Lacipirellulaceae > JABDGM01. The sequence goes on along the minus strand of CAVTEK010000016.1, from coordinate 89,137 downwards.
CCTTTATCGTCGCATTCACGGCACAGCTGAAGAACGCGCTCTGCTGGCTGAGTCGCCGGCGCCCCTCGGTCGGTTGTGGTGTGAGTACGTGAACGAACCGCAGCGCGAGGCCGAGGTCGAGGCGATCCGCCGCAGTGTCAAGCGTGGTCAACCGTTTGGCGGCGAATCCTGGCAGACCAAGGTCGCCCGCCAGCTCGGTCTCGAATATACCTTTCGATCCCGAGGCCGACCGAAAAAACCAACGCTTGCCAAGGAGGGCCACCGTCCCCCCGAAAAATGACTCCCGTCCCCTTTTTTTCAAGGCGGCTTACATCACGCATCTGTTGATCCTACAATAGACGCCAATAGCGTCTCTTCGAAACCACGTTATTTCTACAAGCGGATGAAACCATGCAACTACTGCGATTGAGCATCTGGACATTACTTCTGGCCGCCCTGCCCTGCGTTGCTTTTGCTCCCGCCGCGTCGTGGGCCGAAGAGGGGAATACAAAACATCGGCTGTTGTTTTTCAATCGGTCGGCCGGGTTTCAGCATTCGGTGGTTATGGTGAAGGATGGCCAGCCGTGCTACGCGGAGACGATCTTGCGGCCGATTTGCGAGAAGCAGCATTGGGAGCTCGTGAGTACGAAGGATGGCGGCGTGTTCACGCCCGAGAATATCGCGAAGTTCGATGCGTTTCTGTTTTATACGACGGGCGACCTGACAGCCGAGAAGGCGGCCGATGGCAGCCAGCCGATGAGTGCCGAGGGGAAGCAGGCGTTTTTGGATGCGATTCACAACGGCAAAGGGTTTGTCGGGTTTCATTGCGCATCCGATACGTTTCATTGCAAGGGGGAAAAGTATGCGACGCAGCCGGTGGCCGATCGCGATCCCTACATCAACATGATCGGCGGCGAGTTTCTCATGCACGGCTCGCAGCAAGCGACGACGATGAAGGTGATCGACCCGAAGTTTCCGGCGCAAGCGGCTTGGGTCCGAGCTTCAACATGGTCGAGGAGTGGTATTCGCTCAAGAATTTCGCCGACGACATGCACGTGCTGCTCGTGACCGAGACGGAGGGCATGCACGACAATCCCTACAAGCGGCCGGCGTACCCGGGCACTTGGATTCGCAAGGAAGGCAAAGGGCGGGTGTTTTACACGTCGATGGGGCACCGCGAAGACGTATGGACGCGGCCCGAATTTCAGAACCTGGTGATCGGCGGAATCACGTGGGCGTTGGGTGATGCTGAGGCAGATACCACACCGAATATCGAGAAGGTTACGCCGGAGGCGAATGTGTTGCCGCCGAAGTGAGCGAGTCTGGGCGGCCAGCGGGGAAACCCCCGGCGGAGCCGGGGGCTGATGGGGTGCGCGATTGTTGGCCAACCGGCTTGTCAGGCTGCAGCCTGACCTACGATTAGAGGTCGTCGGTGCTGAATGTGTCGCCTTGCATCATGTCGCCGGTGGTCCAGCCGCGTTGGAACCAGCGCTTTCGCTGCTCAGCGGAACCATGGGTGAACGAATCGGGCATGATGCGGCGGCCGGCTTCCTTTTGTAGTGTGTCATCGCCAATCGCCTGGGCGCAGTCGAGCGCTTCATCGATATCGCCAGGGTCGAGAAAGTTGAATCGCTTTTGCGCGTTGTTGGCCCACACGCCGGCGAAGAAATCGGCCTGCAACTCCAAGCGCACGGAAAGCATGTTCGATTCGCGGCGACCCGCTCGGGCGCGCGGCGGCAACTCGGTCCGAAATTCCGAGCAGCTTCTGTACGTGGTGGCCAACTTCGTGGGCAATGACGTAGGCCTGGGCGAAATCGCCGGTGGCGCCGAAGCGTGTTTTCAGCTCGCGATAAAAGCCCAGGTCGAGATACACTTTCTCATCTTCGGGGCAATAAAACGGCCCGACGGCAGCACTGGTAAATCCGCAGGCCGAATTGACCGCTCCGGTGAACAGGTGCAGCTTCGGGTTGCGATAGGTTTTGCCGTGTTGGCGAAACAAATCATCCCAGACAACTTCGGTATCGCGGAGAACGACGCTGACGAAATGCGTGAGCTCATCTTCCTGCGGTCCGCCTCCGCCACCCGGCATAGGTTGGCCGACCTGGCCCGGTTGCTGCGGCATTTGCTGCAACAACTGCAATGGGTTTCCGCCCAGCAGCCAGACGACCAACATCAAGAGCAAGGTTCCGGCTCCGCCGCCGACAACGATGCCACGTGGAGAAAAGGAACGTTCGTCCTCAACGTTTTCGCTTTCTTCTTGTCCTTCGATGCGCATGGTGGCACCCGCTGTTGCATGGGAGGCGGTCGACCGGCCGCACGAAAGCCGATCACGGCGGGAATTCTACGCCAGACGCGGGGCGACCGGCTACTAGCAACCCGCGTGGCGCCGGCGTAAATAACGGCGCCACGCGGTTTAACCCAACATCGCTGTTCGCGGGATCATACCGCCATCGCTACATCGTGGCCGACTGGGCATGCCGCTCACCTCTTGGAGGCGTGGTAACCTTCCTTAATCGCGTCTGCCTCGGACATGAACTTGCCGTTCTTGGTCGTGCCGTACCAACGGCTATCTTCCTTGTGGTAGGCCTTGCTTTCGAGGTTCACCCAAACCATTCCCTTGTGCGGCGGGACTTGGGCCTGCCGGCCGATGGTGACCAAGGAACGAATCTTGGCGATCGTCGCCGCCGGAACGCCGGCCTTTTCCAGGTCGTCGATGGACTTGTAGGGACGACCCGCGATGATCTTCTTTGCGTAGGTCGGTCCGATGGCCGAAACCTCTTCAAGATCGGATTCCTTGGCCGAATTCAAATCGACGAGTGCCGTAGCCGAATCGGATGTCACGGGCTTCGCAACCCGATAAGTGCGCTTTTCGGCACCCACCATTACGAGCGATTTGATTTTGCTGATCGTGGCGTTTGGAATGCCGGCTTTAGAAAGATCATCGACCGATTTGTAAGGGCGACCGGCAATGATTTTCTTGGCATAGGCCGCTCCGATGCCGGGCACTTCTTCGAGAGCCGATTCTTTGGCCGTATTCAAGTCAACGAGTTTCGACGTTGGCTCCTTGTCAGCCACCTTGGTATCTTTGCTGGGCGACAAATCGCCGGCGGCGCCAACCATAACGAGCGATTTGATCTTGCTGATCTTGGCGGCGGGGATTCCGGCTTTCGACAAATCGTCGACCGATTTGTAGGGCCGGCCGGCGATAATCTTCTTGGCGTAAGCGGGGCCGACGCCGGGCAAAACCTCTAACTGAGCCAAAGTGGCCTTGTTCAAATCAACCTTGGCGGGCGTTTTCGTCTCGGCGGTATTTGCCTGCCGCAACCCGCCGCTTAACATGATGGCCGCGACAACGGCTGCCAGCATGCTGCCTCGATACAACATTGACAATTTCATACGTAAGCTCCTGAGAAATAACGGTAGAGATGCCGAATGGCACTGAGCACGATTGGAATTCGGTTCTGAAGTGAGCGCACCGCTGTTATGGTCGAACGACCCATCCGTGGCGCTGCGGGCCGCCAAAAATCGCCCGTAGAAGAAAGAAAAACGAGGGCGATCGGAAAATGCGACCCGCTCCGAATAGCAGACCGGTTAAGTAGAAACTAGCAGGTTTCGAATGTAAAGGGCGGGACCCGGTACAATTTTGGAAATCAGCGCATCGCATTCGACGGCGGCGGTCGCGGCAGCGTTGAACCGATTCCAACGGATGTTCGACTAGGCCACTTGGCGAAAGTTTGATGACCGCGGCGACGCGACTGAAAATGCCCCGCTCCCCCTCCGCGAAGAGGGAGGGGAAGCGAAGATCCCGGATTTTAGGCTGAGGCCGGGTTGACCGAGCCCTCGGCGATTTCGGTCAATTGCTGATCGGTTTGCTTCTCTTCATCGAGAGTCTGCTCGAATAGCTCGGCCGAGTATTCGTCGCCGAGCTGGTGTGCGAACGCACGAGCGGTGCCGTAGCCGGCGATTTCGTAATGCTCGACGCGTTGGGCGGCCGCGATCAGTGCGGCATCGATTACGTCGGGATCGCCGGCGGCACTAAGGACCGTACTGCCTTCTTTGAGCAGACCGACCATGGCGTCGCATTTTTCACGCTCGGCCTCCAGACCCCGATGCTCGAAAATCGAATTCAAGCGTTCGACGTGCTTCTCAGTTTGCCGGAGATGGTTTTGGAAAGCCCGCTTGAGGCCTGGGTTGTGCGCCTTTTCCGCCATCTTCGGCAAGGCCTCGGTGATGCGGATCTCGGCATCGTACAAATCTTTCAGTTCGAAGACGAACAAATCCTCTAAGCTGTTGAATACTTCGCTTGTGAAAACTCCCATGGCAGACCTCCTGTGCTAAGAACCGTCGATGGCAACCGCCAATTGAAGTGGTGGCGGAGTTTTACCAGGCGATAAACCGAGCACAGTACGTGCCAATCGGGGCCGATCACTAGCTCACAAGCAAATAGCCGGGCCGCCGTGTAGCGGGCGCGCATAATAATCGCGCGTTAAAAATTGCAAAATGAATGCGGACTAGAAGCGAAGATCGCCGGTGGAAAAAGATACACGGGGCGGCGGCATCGGCTGCAGAGCATTGCGGCATCTGCGAGAAAGAGAATCTCTTGCCGGATTGCAAATCTTGGCGGGAACACCGCCCCGTGTATGGGCCTTCCTTAAATATTCAAATGAATCCCGAGTCGGCCAGTTGGTCGGCAGAAAGACGCCCGCTTGCCCGAATGCGATTGTCGGGCCTTTGCCAGTACCCACACCGCCAAGCCGACAAAACGAACGCATTTCAGGAAGTGCAAACGATGTGCCGTTGGGCGGGCCAACGTTAACGTGCGACGTGCAATCGTTCCCAAACCGAATCGGTTTTCGCGCCAATACCACGAATCCTCCGTTGCCTTTCGCCGCAGTTCGTTGGCGCACGCTTGTTTCAAAATCGATCAATTCTGGAATTACAAATCAACTTTGCCCCCGGGGCCCATAATTCCGTTGCGAATCAGGAAATCGCCCCATGGTCCAGAACCCATCAGGCTGCCCGTTAGGCGTTCAATCAGCGGCCGACGTCCGCGTTCTAAGTGCCGATGCAGTACGCTTTTGACATGCGGCGGGTCGCTCCGGTTGGCGGTACGCGGTTTGCGGAAGCGTCTACCTGTTGATCGTCGCGCTTGCTTCGTGGCGGATTTTTTACCTGAAAATGGAAGAAATGTTATGTTTTCGAATGCACTGGTACTGATAGCGGGAGGCGATGCGGCCGATCGCGAAACTATTCTCCATGCGTTGGGCGATGAGTTTCATGTCGTTGCGGCGCAAACCCTGGATGATGCGCTGGCGCATACCCAAGACTCCGTTGGCCTCGTGATCTTCGACCTCGAATCGGCTCAACTCAACGGCGCCGATCTGGTCCGGCTGTGGAAAAACCGCCAGCCACACACTCCGTTTTTGGCGCTGACGGATGGAAAGGACGTCAGCTCGGCCGTCGAAGCGATGAAAAATGGCGTTGCCGATTGCCTCGTGAAACCGATCGATCAAGACGATTTGCGAGCGGCCGCGATTCAGCTTGCCGATGTGAATTCCGATGATCGTTCCGGACACGAGTATGGGTCGCGATCCGCGTCGTCCCAAAAACCGCACATCGATATCCCACCCGGCACGTCTCTCGAAGATTTGGAACGCGCCGCGGTCGAGCAAGCTCTCATCGAGCATCACGGCAATCGCACGCATGCGGCCAAAACGTTGGGCATCTCGGTACGCACGCTACAACGAAAGCTTAAGGCGTGGGGAATGCCGATCGTGTCGTTCACAAATTCCGGACCGGCCAATAACTTCATCATACCGTCTCATAGCCTGTCGCATCCCTTGTATAGCACGCACGCACATTAGAGTGCGCGAAAAACGGCTCGGCAGAGACAACACTCTGCCGAGCCCAAATTTGTGATCGACCTGATCGAATGCTCTGTTCTCACAGTGCATCAGGGCCGCTGATTGCTTATGCAACCGGTGGCCGAACCCGCGGGATGATCAGGCTAATCAGGAACAGAACCAGGAACACGAAAAACAATACCTGTGCGATATAGCTTGCCGTGCCTGCTATTCCGCCAAAGCCGAGTACCGCAGCGATCAAAGCGATCACCAAAAATGTAAGCGCCCAACCTAACATGTTTCACCTCTTTCTGCTGAACGCAGTTGTTTCCCCGCGGTCTATTAAACTCGCGGTCAAGCCGCCAGTTGACTGAGTCATGTCACCAAGGCGGTCCTGATAATTTCCAACTTCCTGATTGTTTTTGCTGCAACCTTCGTGCCGAAGGCAGGAATCCGAGAAAACTAACCAATTACGGTTCGCAAGCGGCGTTGGATCCGCGTTGCGTGGCGGCGACAGCTTGTCGGCCTCTCCATCAGGTTACAAATTGGCCAGGTTGGTTTGCGTTCTTTCGCTGAGGGCGGCGATCAGTCGTGTGGCCTTGTGTGTCGGAATGCGCATTGCATCGAAGAATAGACGCCGGCGGACAAAACTTGAATCAAGCAAGTGATGTTGAGGTATTCGTCGTTACAAGGAGCTATGCCATGCGCGCGTTAATTGTGATTGTCGCGTTGATATTGATCTTGGCGCTCGTCGGTTGGATTACTTTCAGCAAGGGTCCAGACCGAGCGAGCATCGATCTGGAAACGGGGAAAATCCGGCAAGACACTCAGCACGCCATGCAATCGGGCGCGGAGCTGCTGCACAAAGCCGGCGACAAGATGGCAACCGAAGCCAATCGCCCGACAACCGAGGCGGAGAGAAACCGCCAGACAGAGCCAACCGCGCGATGAGATGTGAGCCGCCTGAGCGAACCGCGCGGATTAAAACCGGCCAATTAAACTTGTCGGCTCGCCGGTGCGATGCATGTTATTCGGTCATCGTGGATTCAAAGTGGCTAATCTGACGTTCGGCCTCGCCGGGCGCGATGCCATAACGCTTCTGCAAGGCACCCGTTACTTGGTCACGTTTGCCTTCGATGTGATCGAGGTCATCGTCGGTCAGTTCTCCCCATGGTTCCGTCACACAGCCACGAATTTGCTTCCATCGTCCTTTGACAGTGTCCCATTTCATTTTGGCGCTCCTGTCATGAAAAGGGCTCGGAGTGGCACCGAGCCGCTGTTATCACGAAGCCCTCCGCGAACGGCAACTTTGCTCAGCCGTTCGATGCGGCCGCCAGTCTGATGCGGAAAACGCTTGATCGTATCGGCGCAGGGCGTCTAACTGCCGACTCAACTCGCGAACGAGCGACGGATCCGGGTGTGCGTTTTCATCCCTGGAACTCAGATATTCGATTTCGTTTCTGGTTGCGAACACCATTGGATTACTCGATTCTCCCCCTCTTCCCATCCGAACGGGATGCGCGCTTTCGGCCGCGTGGCGGCGCGAACGTGCGTATCGTCACGGCTCGGAGTGGAGCAATCGGCGTGCCGTGTGAAGGCGGGCCAATGGAGAAGTCGCACAATCGATTGGTAGACGTTTCGGGAACTAGAGTGCGCTGAATGTGTATTGTGCTGGAAAGAAGTCTCGTGCTAACGAGTCATTCATTGACGTCGGCCGCGAACATTGGAGTGTTGACGGCATGAATGCGCGTTGTGTCAGTAATGCCACGGAGCAGCGTCACGAGGGCGTGATACCGTCCGACGTCGATCACGTGGGCGGCCTGCAACGGCACGTCGATGGGCTCCGGTGAAAACAAGCCGTCCGGAGAAACATTCACGGTTACGCAGCCGTCGTGGTATCGGAGTCCGGCGCCGTTACTCTTCTGCTCCAACTCGTGCGCGCGGCCACTGATCCGGCCGGTTAACAATACGGCGTTTTTAGAACGCTCCACGATAAACCCGTCGTGCGGCGCGCCGGCATCGAACGCCTGGCGGCTGCCGTAGAAGTTTGGCTTTTTCAGGTAGGGGCCGTCGTATTCCGGGCAGAACGTGTCGCAGTTGCCGCAGTGATTGCAATAGTCGGCGAAGTTGGCGATCTGGTTGGCCTTTTGCAGCTCGAAAATTTTCTCGTCGCCGATGGGCACCACGCTGCCGTCTGGCCGAACCTCGACGTCGCGGTACGTTAGCCGCAGCTCGCCCGTGTGATAGGAAAAGTTGGCATCGTTCGGGCAAACAGGAATGCATTTGTCGCAGGTGATGCAATCGAACGTGACCAGGTGCGAATCGATTTTCTTCGGCACCGCGCGATTATGAGGGGCCCTGTACCGCGGATCGGCTTGCGTCTCGGCGACCACGATCGGCATGTTGAGAAAGCCGGCCCGCACGGGCTCTCCGCCGGCTGCCGCACGCTGGCCGCGGCAGTCGAGAATGAAATCGTCGATCGTCCGCGCTCCAATTTGCTCCATTTGCTTTTGCAGATCGTGCAGATAGGGCGGCAGCCGGCCGTAGCCGCCTGTTTTCAACAGGTCGGTGCAGGTGGTAATTGGCACGATTCCGCAGGCCACGAGATTGGCAAAATTCTTGCGATCGACGCCCGCCGAGAAGGAGATTGGAAATTCGGCGCCGACCGCCTGCCGGAACTCGCTGGCGAGCGTGAGGGTGATGACATGCAGCGGCGCGCCGGAAAGGTACATGATTTTTTCAGCCGGCTGAAAAAAGTCGCGATTGTTTTCAACCTCCAGCGTGTTGGAAAACTTAGCGCCGAACTGCAGGTTGCGCGATGCTGCCAGTCGCGTCAGCCGTCCGCAGATTTCCAGCGACTCGTCGAATTGCAGACCCGACGCGTATGCCTTTTGATTCACGCGAATATCATGGTAACCCATGACGTCGTACAGCAAATGCTCCAGCCGTTCGCGGCCGAGCATGGGCGGATTCATCTTCACGATCACGTGTACGTCCAGTTCGGTGAGCAGGAATTCACAAATCCGCTCGATCTCGTCCGCGGGGCAGCCGTGAAACGTCGAAAGCGTGATGCTGCGGCTCAAACGGGTTGGATAATCGAGCTCGCGCAGCGGGCCGAGCCAGCGCGGAATTTGGTCGCGCAAGCGGTCCACGCTTGCGCTGGCATCGATCATGCCACGAATGAAATCGACAACCTTCGGCGTCTGAATGCCGGCTAGGTCGTATCCGATCGACATGTCGTAGATCGTTTCGCCGCTGGCACCGGCCATCGAAACGTCGGCAAAGGGATGGCCGAGGGTTTCGGGTGCATGCCGCAGCATGTGGATCAACATCGCCCCGGCCACATACTGCTCGAGCGAATCGGCGACGCGCAGCTCCTGCGACCACTCGACGTTGTAACCGACATTCGCGGCATCGATGCACGGCCGCGATATTTTTAATTCATCGTTCACCTGCACCGTCTTCAGCTCCATGATTCGCCCGCCGGCGAGCCACGAGAGGACGAGATTCTGAGCCATTTGGGTCTGCGGTCCCGACGCCGGGCCAGACGCGTTTCCGGCAACTCGGTCATGAAAACGCACCGATAAATCGGGCGCACTTGGCTCGGCCGACGGCAGATACCACTTTCGCGCCGGCAGATCGAAGACGCTCTGCTGGTTGCGAAATTCCAACCGCATCCGTTGGATCAAATCGACGAACGGTGTGCAGAAGAGATCGACCATGGAGAGGCACGAAAGTCGAGACGCTGAGAAGTCTCACGCAAAGGCGCTAAGTCGCAAAGTACGAAATAAGTAGGCTGAAATGCAAAGGATCCATCGCACTCTTGAACTTCCGTTCTTAGTTCCGATCCCTTCGCGCCTTGCGCCTTTACGTGAGATCTTAATCCTAACCCATATTATAACCTCACGGCCGTACTCTGGCTTCCTCGGCGAGCGCCGATACATTCGGAAGAGAGACTAACCAATGGCCAACTTCATCACCGAACTAACCTGCACCCACTGCGGGTCCACGTTTCCGGGAGCCAATCTGGTAACGGCCGAGGCGACCTGGATGACGTGTCCGCGGTGTGGGCCGGCGGACGGCATTCTCGATGTTGGCTACAATCTCGATCGGGTGAAAGCCGCTTGGGCGGCGAAGCCTCTCAACGAGCGGCCCCGGAACCACTGGCGATATGCGGAGCTGCTGCCGCTGGAATCGAGCGCGGTGCGGTACGACTGGCCGGTCGGCTATACGCCGATCATCGATTCGCAGCGGCTGGCCAGCCATTTGGGGATCGCACAAATCCTGCTCAAAGACGAAGGACGCAATCCGACCGCGTCGTTCAAAGATCGGGCAAGTTCTGTGGGTGTCGCTCATGCGTTGCAAGTAGGGGCGAAAACAATTGCGTGCGCTTCAACGGGAAACGCCGCCAGCAGCCTTGCCGGGCATGCCGCGCTAGCCGGAATGCCAGCGAAGATCTTCGTGCCCCAGACAGCGCCGGAGCCAAAGGTGGCCCAACTGCAGGTTTTCGGCGCGACCGTGTTTGCGGTGAAGTCGTCTTACGACACGGCGTACGATTTGTGCTCAAAAGCATGTCGCAAGTTCGATTGGTACAATCGTAATTGCGCCATCAATCCCGTATTGGTGGAAGGCAAGAAAACGGCGGGCCTGGAAATTGCCGAACAAACTCGCGATACAGGAGTTCCGGATTGGGTCACCGTTAGCGTCGGCGATGGGTGTACGATCGCCGGCATCTGGAAGGGCCTGAAGCAGATGCACGAGCTTGGCTTCATCGATCGGCTGCCGAGGCTGTTGGCAGCACAAGCGGCCGAGGTTGCCCCAATCAAGTACGCAATGGAACACGACCAGTTGCCGCCGGCGGGCAACGGAAAAACGATTGCCGACAGCATCGATGTTCACGTGCCGCGAAACTGGCGAAAGGCAGTTCGCGCAATCCAGGAGGCGGAAGGTTTACTTGTCACCGCCGGCGATGATGCGATTTTGGACGCAATGCGACTTGCCGGCCGGCACGGCGTTTTTGCCGAACCAGCCGCCGCCGCCGCCCTGGCCGGGGTGGTCGCCGCAATCGATGCGAAAAGCATTGGGCCAAACGACCGGGTGCTTGTCATGATCACCGGCAGTGGATTGAAGGATACGAAAAACGCCATCCGCGCCGCGGGGAAGCCGATCTCAATCGAACCAACGTTGGCCGCAGTGGAAGAAGCATTAAAGGTCTCACGCAGAGGCGCGGAGTCGCAGAGTTCCTGATTCGAATTTCTCAGCGGTCTCTGCGCCTCTGCGTGATAATGAATTGTTTTCAGAATTGGAAAAGGTAATGCAAGTTGATGAGATGGTATTGTCGCGAACTATTGAGCGATTTCGCGAACGAAAAATCCTGCTGCCAACTTTCGCGCAGATGCGCGATCCCGGCAGCACGCCGGAAAAAATCAAGCGGCGGCTCAAAAACGTCGGTTTGTGGGACGTTGATCCGGCCAACCTGTTCCGGATCACGTGGAAGAATGAGCCAGTCGAGCGCGGCGGGCTGTTTAACGAGGGCAATTGGATCGAATTTCCCTCGGCGCTTACCGGCGTCGATGCACGGATCATCGGTCTGGTGGGCAAGTTTTTTCCGACGGGCGCGCACAAAGTGGGCGCGGCGTTCGGCTGCCTCGTGCCCAAGCTCGTCAGCGGGCAGTTCGATCCGACACAAAACAAGGCCGTTTGGCCGAGCACGGGCAATTTCTGCCGCGGCGGCGCATTCGACTCGGCCCTCGTCGGTTGCACGGCCGTGGCAATTCTGCCGGAAGAAATGAGCAAAGAGCGGTTCGCCTGGCTGAAGGATATTGGAGCAGAAGTCATTCCGACGCCGGGCTGCGAATCGAACGTCAAAGAGATTTACGACAAGTGCTGGGAAATCCGCCGCACGCGGCCCGATTGCGTCATCTTCAATCAGTTCGAAGAATTCGGCAACTCGGTGTGGCACTACCACGTGACCGGTAAGACAATCGATGAAATCTTTCATTCTCTCGGCACGGACGTGCGCTTGGCCGGATACGTATCGGCCACCGGCAGCGCAGGCACGATCGCGGCGGGCGATTTTTTGCGGACCGTGCATCCGCAAGTGCGCGTGGTCGCTACCGAGGCGCAACAGTGTCCGACGCTGTATCAACTCGGCTTCGGCGGACACCGCATCGAAGGCATCGGCGACAAACACGTGCCGTGGATCCACAACGTGCGCAATACCGATATGGTGGCAGCGATCGACGATGAGCAATGTATGGCTTTGTTGCGCTTGTTCAACGAGCCGGCCGGACAAACCCATCTTAATCACACCGTCGGCGATGATTTAATCCACAAACTGCCGCAGGTGGGCATCTCCGGCATCTGCAACCTGGTAGCGGCAATCAAAACGGCCAAGTATTACGACCTGGATGGTCGGGACGTCATCTTCACTTGCCTCACCGACTCGGCCGGCCTGTACGCGAGCCGACTGAAAGAACTTTCCGATCAGTACGGTCGCTATTCGGACGAACGCGCTGGATATGATCAGGCTCGCTATCTGGACGGAATTGTCACCGATCACCTTCGCGAGTTGAACTACCACGACCGCAAGGCGCTGCACAACTTCAAGTATTTCACCTGGGTCGAACAGCAAGGCCGCACATCCGATGAGCTGCGCGAGCTTTGGCAACCTGAGTTCTGGGAGCGAACATTTTCTCAAGTCGATGAATGGGACGAACACATCAGCGCTTTCAACTCCCGTACCGGTGTGCTGGACCTACTTTGACAAACGCTTCTTTTTACCACAGAGTGCGCGGAGGGCACGGAGAAGACTTATTGAGAACTGCGCAGCCAATGAGCCTCGTTCAAGTTCGGCTGTCAGCTATCAGCCGTCAGCTTTCAGCCAGACCGTGTTCTTTAGCTGCGCAGGGATCAATAGGAGAATGCAAAATGCAAAATGTTCAGTGACAAATGCAAAATGAATACATTGAACACTTTGCATTTTGGATTATTTCTGCCTCCGTGCCCTCCGTGGTAAAACCTTCTGATGGCAACTTTTTTCCGCGATGCGTTGCTCGTTCAGCTCGACCCGCCGCGAGCGGATGCGGGAAATCTGCGCGCGGCCGATGGTAGGATTGTTGCGGTCGGGCCGCAAGCTTCTGCGGAGGCCGGCGACGAAACTGTAGATTGCGGCGGCACGGTTTTGATGCCGGGATTGGTAAATGGCCACACGCATTTGTACTCGGCGCTGGCGGCCGGGATGCCAGCGCCGACGCGGCAACCGCGGAATTTTCTCGAGATCCTGCAGTTCATCTGGTGGAGGCTGGATCGGGCGCACACGCTGGAAAGCATCGAAATGAGTGGTCTCGTCGGCGCGCTCGCCGCGGTGCGGTGTGGCACGACATCGCTGATCGATCACCATGCCTCGCCAGATGCCATCGGGGGTAGTCTCACCGCGATTGAAAACGGCGTTGCCGCCGTCGGATGTCGAGCTGTTATGTGCTATGAAGTCACCGATCGCAATCGGCCGAATGAAGCAAAAGAAGGCCTGGCGGAAAACGAACGTTACATTCGCGAATGCCAACGCCGCGCAGGCGGGAACTTCGCTGGCATGGTCGGTGCCCATGCCAGCTTCACGATGGAAGAAGAATCGCTAGCTGGTTGCGTCGATCTGGCTCGGACGCTTGGCGTAGGCGTCCACATCCACGCAGCCGAGGATCCAGTCGATGAGCGCGTTACCCGCGAACGATTCGGAGCCGGCCTTGTCGAGCGATTCAACCGAGTTGGTCTCCTGGAATTGCCCGGCTCGATTCTCGCTCACGGAACGCATCTCTCGGACGCCGACGTCGCTGCCATCAACGAGCGGCACGCTATCTCGTTGGCTCATAATCCCAATTCGAATATGAATAACGGCGTCGGCTACGCGCCGGTGGCCAAGTTCGCGCGGCCACCACAACTGGGTACCGACGGCATCGGTGCCGACATGTGGCGAGAAGCGCGAATCGCCGAGTTCAAGAGCCACGATGCGGGAATACCAATTCCGTTCGGCCAGTCGCTCCAAATGCTCGGCCAATCGGCCCGTTTTGCGTCCAAATGTCTCGGCGTAAAGCTTGGCGTACTCGAACCCGGCGCGGCCGCCGATCTCGTTCTGACGAATTACCGCCCCGCCACGCCGCTGACCGCCGATAATCTGGCCGGGCACTTTCTCTTCGCCATGGGGCCCGAATTCGTGCGCGACGTCATGATCGCGGGTTGGTGGGTGATGCGAAAGGGCCACGTCGTCACCTGCGACGAAGCCGCAATCCGCGGCCGATCGGTCGAAGTGGCGCCGCGCACTCCACGAACGCATGGCGGCGATTTCTTCTTAACCAAGAATGAACGGCCGTGGGACAGGCACTTAGCCCCCGGTCATTGACCGGGGGCTAAACCCGCTGGCAACTATTCGTGTTCCACTCTTGCCGTCGAGCGCGTCGGCGAAGCGGTTGACGTGGGCGATGATGGCCACGGCATCGGCGTGGGGCGAACGGCGGACAAAGTCAATCGCTGTTTCGACCTTGGGGCGCATCGAGCCGGCGCCGAATTGGCCGGCGTTTAAGTGGATTTGAGCGTCGTCGGCTGAGATTTGCTCCAAACGCTGTTCGTTTGGTTGACCAAAGTTGATGCACGCATACTCAACTGCCGTGAGAATGACGAGCGTTGGCGCTTGAAGATGTCGGGCCAACAGGCCGGTCGTGCGGTCCTTGTCGATCACGGCCGCGACTCCGCGGACGCGTCCCTTCGAATCGACGGCCACCGGAATGCCACCGCCGCCGCAACAGACGACGATCTGCCCCGTGTCCACGAGCCGATCGATCGCCGGCATTTCGATGATCTTGCGCGGCACCGGCGATGGAACCACTCGCCGGAATCGACCCTTCCCTTCGTCGCGGACCTGCCAGCCGTCCTTCGTGCGATGAGTTTCCGCCTGCGCTTCGGTAAGCACCGGTCCAATCGCCTTGTTCGGGTCACCAAACGCCGGGTCATCGGCATCGACCAGCACGGTTGTCACGACGGCGGTCACGTCGCACGTAAGGTTACGCCGATTCATCGCGTTCGACAGGCACTGGGCGATCATGTACCCCATGCCGGCTTGCGTATCGGCCACGCAAACCTCCAGCGGAATCGGATAGAGCTCACTCCGCGCCAACTCGACGCGCCGCAAAATATTGCCCACCTGTGGGCCATTGCCGTGCGTGACGATGAGCTGGTAACCGCGCTCGATCGCGTCGCAAAGAACTTCGGCTGTCTTACTTACCTGAGCGAACTGCTCGTCAATGTCGCCGACTCTGCCGGGCGCACTGATGGCGTTTCCGCCGAGGGCAACAACGAGGCGTTTGCGTGCGTCGGACATGTTAGATCAGAGGATGCGGGATGCAGGATGCGGGGGGCGGGGACAAGACATTCGTTGGATTCCCTGCCCCCTGCATCCCGCATCCTGCATCCTTTCCTTAGAACGGTCTTTCGCGCATCGTGCAGGCCATGATCGCCTTGGCCGTGTGCAGCCGATTCTCGGCTTCGTGGAATACGATTGATTGCGGGCCGTCGATCACGGCATCGGTCACCTCCGAGCCGCGATCGGCCGGCAGGCAGTGCATGTAAACGGCCGATTTTTTGGCGAGCTTCATCCGGTTCTCGTCGCAGATCCAGTTCTTGTACTTCGCATTCACGGCCAGGCACTCACGCTGGTTGGCGGCTACTTCTTCCTTCGTCTTCGCCTGCTGCCGGGCCAGCATCAGGTCGTACACGCCCCAGCTTTTCGGATAAACGATATCGGCATCCTTGAACGCCGCATCCATATCATCGACGATGTCGAACTTGCCGCCGCTCTTGGCCGCGTTCGATTTGGCGGCCGCGACCGTGCGATCGATCAACTTATAACCGGGCGGGTGGGCAAGCGAAACATTCATCCCGAACCGCGTCATCAGCGTGATCAGACCCTGCGGCACGCTCAGCGGCTTGGCGTATGACGGCGCGAACGCCCAGCTCACGGCTATCTTGAGACCCTTCAGATTGGTGCCGAATTTCTCGCGGATTGTCATGATATCGGCCAGCGTCTGCGTCGGGTGATCGACGTCGCACTGCATGTTGATAATCGGCACGTTCGCGGCCTCGGCCATCTTGCGCATGTAACTGTTGCCCTCGTTGAGCACCAGGTCGTGCCGGACGCAAATTCCGTGGCCCATCGCGGCCAAAATCTTACCGGTGTCCTCGGGCGTTTCGCCGTGGCTGATTTGCGTGGCGTCGGAATCCAGGAAATGCGCATGCCCGCCAAGCTGCGTCATTCCGGCTTCAAAGGCGTTGCGCGTGCGTGTCGATTTATCAAAGAACAACAGAAACGCCGTCTGGTGCGGCAACAATAATGTCGGTTCGCCGCGGTGATACTTTTTCTTAAGGTCCGTCGCTGTATCAAGCAACAACCCAAGCTCGTGGTCGCTCAGGTCTTGAGTTTCGATGTAATCCTTTCCCTTCAGGCTTGTCATGTTCTATCTCGCTAATTCTTAAAACATTAACCACGACGGCACGAAGAACACAACGCAAAAAAAAACGGTTTCTTCGTCGTGCTCGTAGTGCCGTCGTGGTAAGACTATTTCATCCGTTTAATCTTCAAAGCCTTGCCATTACGACGACCGGCCGCCAGTTCGCAATACGCTGGGCCAAAGCCCGCGTAGAACGCCGCGCAGTTCACCAGGTGCTCGATCGGCACCGAATCATTGACAGTATGGGCCACGCTTTCGGCCGCCGGACCGAACCCCACGCACGGGATGCCGAACATACCGTCGATCGAAACCGCATTCGTACTGAACGTCCACCGATGAACGATCGGCGGCTTGCCCAGCGTTTCGTGATGCGCCTTCACAGCCGCCCGCACTGGCAGCGAATCCTCGGCCTCGCACCACATCGGGAAGTACTTTTCCGTCTCGTAGGTGAGGCCGGTGTAACTTGGCCGCGCATAGCGAAGCACTTCGACCTTGGCATTGACACCGGCACGTTTCACGGCGTCCTTCACTTCGGCGACGGCCGATTTTTTCGTGTCGCCGACCGTGAGTCGGCGATCGAGATGGATATACGCTTGCCCCGGCACCGCACACAAGCTGGGCGTCTTGCAATCGATGTAACTGACCGTGATCGTGCCCTTGCCCAAGAACTCGTCGCCCTTGAGTCGCGTGTTGAGCGCCTCGATCTCGCGCACGACCTTGGCAATCTTGTAGACCGCGTTGTCGCCCTTCTCGGGCATCGACCCGTGACACGACTTACCCAGGCACGTGACGCCAATCTCCATCCGGCCGCGCTGCCCGCGCAGGATTTTGCAATCGGTCGAATCCGTCACCACCACGACATCCGGGCGAATCTTGTCTTCGTTGACGATGTATTGCCAGCACAACCCGTCGCAATCTTCTTCCATCACGGTGAAGGTGGTGAGCAGCGAAAACTCGGACAGATCGACCTTGAGATCGCGGAGAATCTTGGCCGCATAGACCATCGCGGGAATGGCCCCCTCCTGGTCCCCTGCCCCGCGGCCCCAAACTTTCCCGCCCTCGACTTTGCCTTTGTAAGGGTCGTGTTTCCATTCGCTGCGCTCGCCGACGCCAACGGTATCGACGTGGGCATCAATGGCGATCAGCTTCTTGCCACGTCCGGGCTTGCCGACCTGGCCTAATAGATTGCCCAAACCATCTGTCCAGATCTTGTCGAACGCCCCGGTTGATTCCATTTCCTGCCGAATCCGCGCGATGACGGGCCCCTCCTCGGCCGATTCGGACGGGATCGCGACCATGTCGCGGAGGAAGCGGACCATCGGCTTTTCATACTTGCGGGCAGCATCGAGGTAGCGATTCTTGCTCATGACAATTCGTTGATAGCGGAATTCCCATGAATTCCGACTGGGGCAGGTTTGACCGGTGTCGGGCGACTTCAGCTTCGAATCCAGAAACACTTGAAAGAGGCAGAATTCTATGCGAAACTTGATACCGGTGGAAGGAGAGTCTGGGCCGCCCGTTGGGCGGTGTCTTCCGGGCATGAGTTGGCCACCACGCGGAGGAGGCGAACGCGTCGCTCCGTCTGTTCCTTCGAACTCCATTCGAGGCCAACTGCCATGGCGGCAACTACCGAATCGGCTGCTGGAATCCGCCAACTTTCCTGTCAGGTCAACGGCGAATCGATCCAGCTCGACTTGCCGGATGAAGACAGCCTCACGCTGCTCGACGTGCTGCGCGATTTTCTCGGCATCACGTCGCCCAAAAACGGCTGTCAACCGCAAGCCCAATGTGGTTGCTGCACTATATTGATGGACGGCAAGCCGGTACTCGCGTGCGCACTGCGCCGGCCAAGGCCGAGGGCAAAGCAATCACCACACTCGAAGGACTCGACGACGAGCATCGGCAACAAATCTCAGAATCGTTCGTTCGATGCGGCGGCGTGCAGTGTGGCTTCTGCATTCCGGGAATGGCGATGCGGGGCGTCGGACTGTGCGAAAAGACTTCGAACCCCACCCGCGAAGAAATTGCCACCGCGCTCAAGCCCCATTTATGTCGCTGTACCGGTTACGCACAGATCGTCGACAGCATTGAACAGTACGCCAAGCTGCGGCGCGGCGAACCGCTGCCGCCGACTTCAACAGCCGATAAGTCGGGCCGCGTCGGCACCGATCTGCCCCGCTACGCTGGCCACGACGCCGTGCTTGGCGATCGCAAGTTCATCGACGACATGACCGTGCCCAACATGCTGTACGGCGCCGTGCGGCTTACTGACCATCCGCGCGCCAAAGTGTTGGGGATTGACGCCAGCCGAGCTCTTGCGCTCGACGGGGTTCATCGCGTCGTTACTGCGGCCGATGTGCCGGGCGACCGTTATGTCGGCCTGATCGAAAAAGACTGGCCAGTGTACGTCGCAATCGGCGAAGAGACGCGTTGCACCGGCGACATCATCGCCAGTGTCGTGGCCGACACGCAGCGACTCGCCCGCAAGGCCGCCCAGCTCATCGACATCGAATACGAAGTATTAAAGCCAGTGACCACCCCGCAAGCTGCGCTCGAGCCCGGTGCGCCGCTGATTCACCCCAAGCGCGGCACCAACTTGCTCA
Organism: Pirellulales bacterium; assembly: GCA_963733825.1. Classification (GTDB taxonomy): domain Bacteria; phylum Planctomycetota; class Planctomycetia; order Pirellulales; family Lacipirellulaceae; genus JABDGM01. The sequence goes on along the minus strand of CAVTEK010000016.1, from coordinate 70,216 downwards.
GCAAATCAAAGCTCAAGCGGGGCGACGTCGAAGCCGCGTTCGCCAATTCGGCCCACGTCATCGAAGACACCTACCGCACGCAGCGCATCGAGCATCTGTTTCTCGAGCCTGAATCCTGCATCGCGATTCCGGTCGATGATGCGAAGCTATCGTTCGACGAGTTACGCGAAGCCTGGAAGCACAACGGCCATTCGACGGCCGGATATCCGCTCAAGTCGGCACCGAACAGCCAGCGCCGGATGTTTATCTACACGCAAGGGCAAGGCGTGTTCGACGATCAGCGTCAATGTGCGAGCGTGCTGGGAATCGACCGCGACCGCGTCCAAACCGAACTGGTCTCGAACGGCGGCGCGTTCGGCGGCAAAGAAGATATGTCGATCCAGGCCCAAACGGCCCTGATGGCCTGGCTTATGGGTCGGCCGGTAAAAGTCACGCTCACCCGGCCCGAGAGCTTCCAGATCCATCCGAAGCGCCATCCGATCGAGCTTGCGTATAAGATCGGCTGCGATGCCGAAGGGCACATCACGGCCGTTCAAGCGCGCATCATTGGCGACAAAGGCGCTTATGCTTCTGTCGGCGCGAAAGTGCTGGAACGCGCCGGCGGCCATTGCACCGGTCCGTACCGCGTCCCGGCGATCGACATTGAATCGCTCGCCGTCTATACGAACAACCCGCCCTGCGGCGCCATGCGCGGCTTCGGCGCCAACCAGGCGGCGTTCGCGATTGAAAACCTGCTCGATCGCCTCGCCGAAAAGGTCGGCATTGACGCCTACGATATGCGCGACCGCAACATCCTCGAGCCGGGCGAAACCTTTGCCACAGGCCAGGTTCTCGATAAGCCGTTCGGTCTACGCAAAACGCTCGAGGCGGTGAAAGACGCCTTCAAGAGCGCCAAGTACGCGGGCATCGCCTGCGGCATCAAGAACTGCGGTATCGGCAACGGCATGCCCGATATCGGCAAATCGGCGCTTTATATAGCCGACGCGAACACGATCCACATCCACACCGGCTTCACCGAAATGGGCCAGGGCCTGTTCACGCTCTGCATCCAATTCGCGGTCGAGGCCACCGGCCTGCCCGCCGAAGTCTTTCGGAAGGTCTCGACCGACACTAAATTCGCGCTCGATTGCGGTCAGACCACGGCGAGCCGCGCAACGGTGCTGGCCGGAAACTCGATCGCCGAGGCCGGCAAACAGCTTCAGGCCGAGCTTGCGAGCGGCAAAACGCTCGCCGACCTTGTCGGCCGAACGTTTCTCGGTGAATGGAAATGCACGTACACTTCGAAGCTCGGCTACGACCTCGATAAACCGGGTGGCCCCAAAACGCATCTTAGTTACGGCTTCGCCACGCAACTGGCGATCCTCGATGATGACGGCAAGCTCGTGAAAATGATCGCCGCTCACGACGTCGGCCGCGTCCTCAACCCGACGCAGCTCAAGGGCCAGATGTACGGCTCGCTCCACATGGGAATTGGATACGCGCTGACCGAAGACTTCCCAGCCGAGAACGGCGTCATCCTGGCCAAGAAGATGAACGACTGCGGCGTATTGCGTTCGCACCAGATGCCGGAGATGGAACTGATCTTCATCGAAGAGGCCGATCCCGAGTGCCCGCACGGCGCCCGCGGCGTCGGCGAGATTGGACTCGTGCCCACCGCTCCGTGCATCGCCGGCGCCTCTACAAATACGACGGCATCGTGCGCAACGAGCTGCCAATGCGCGATTCACCGGCGGCGCTGGCGATCACCAAACCGAACCTTCGTAGAAAGTAGGAACGAATTGGAGCCCGCAGCGCAAGCAAGGGTTTTGGTCGACGCCTCCCTTGCTCGCGCTGCGGGCTCCATTCCGCGCTTCGCTGATTGTTCGTAGCTGAATTCGCCAGAATTCAGCCGCATCATTTGAATTAATCCATTCTGAATTATGGCGAATTCAGCTACGCCGTATGGAATCGCCTCGCCGCATCGGTGTCATTCTCGCCGCCGGGCGCGGCGGTCGCATGGGCGGCAAAAAACAACTTATCTCTTGGCCCACCGCCGCCGGTCCGCTGCCGATGATCGCCGCCACGTACGACGCGATACAACCCATCTGCCACGAAATGGTCGTCGTTCTCGGCCACAGTGCCGCCGAAGTCGCTGCCGCCCTCGGCAGCCGCCCGTTTCATCGCGTCGAGAGCAGCTCAGACGCGCCCATGTTCGAATCGATCCGCGCCGGCCTCCGCGCGGCGCAGCAAATCGATTCCAAAGCAACGGTCGTCCTCCAACCGGGCGACCACCCCGAGGTCGCCCCCTCGACGCTCAACATCCTTACAGACTGGTCGCTCAAGCGGTCAGCCGAAACGATCATTCCCGAGTACGCCGAGCCGCGGCGGCCATCCGGTTTTAATCCCACCCGGCGTCGCGGCACTTCTGTTAGAGGCCAAGTGCCCGGCCGGACTCGGCCAGTTTTGGCTCGATCATCCTGAATTGTGCGTTCGCGTCCCGGTCGACGACCCCACAACTATTCGCGACATCGATACACCGGCCGATCTCGACTGAAACAACATGCCGTCTATCAACTGTCGCCAAGTTTCCTGCTAAGATGGCAACCGGCAACGGACAACCAACAACTAACAACCAACCGCCATGCCCCCCAATCCGGCCCGACCCGCAAAAGAGATCGACCGCCCGCAGTTCATGGTAAAACTCGGCCTCATGCCGCCGTACATGGCCGACGACGTGGAGAAGGCGTATCTGGCTCGCATTAAGGATATCCGTCCCGATTTGGGCGGCGACCCGCAGCCCTTTTACGATATTCAAGTCGCCTACATGCAGGCCAAGGAATATGTAAAATTCCGCGGCGACCGGCGCGGCTGGATCGCCAAGCGCATGGACGAGTATCTGGCCGTGCAAGAAGTCATTGACTGGCTGAAAGCTTTCGGTGCGGAGGTTGAAACCGACGCACTTGATTGGTTGCAGAAATCGTTCGGCGACTTTGCCGAACTGACGGAAAAGATTCTCGCCATCCGCGTTCACGACGCGGTGAACGGCGATGAATTCGTCGAGTACCTCGTCAGCCATCGCGATCAGTTGTTAGAACTTCGCCGGCTCGATCTGGCCGGTTGCGGAGTTTCAGACGCCTCGATCAAGCAGCTCAGCGTCTTCCGCCGGCTCCACGAGCTCGACCTCAGCCGCACGCCGATTACGTGGGAAGCGCTGCACATTGTCCAATGGCTGCCGGAGCTGGAAGACGTGCGAGTGGATGGAACGGGCCTGAAATGGCTCACGCGTCGCAAACTGGCCGCCCAACTTCATCGCAAGCGCAAAACGGCCGCCGCGATGCGGGCTGTTCATCCGACGACGGTGCGATAGGCGGCCGCCGCGCGACTTCATAGCCAGCAGCGCAGAATGGTAGCAACAGCGGCTGCCCATTTGGTCTGAGTTTTGGCCAAGATATTCGCTACAATGGCCTGCCCAAGTTGCGGTTGCTCAATAATCGCAACTTTGAGCGTTGGAGACGATTTTCATGCGCCGCACATCGATCGCGCTGATTCTGCGCCGTGCTCGCTCTTGCAGCGGTTGGAAACATCGCCACGCGTGTTGCATTGGCCGACGATACGTTCCCTCCGTTCTTCGTCGAAGGTTTTGGTGTGCTGCAATTGCCCGCCGGCATGTCCTTCCAGTTTGCGCCTACTGCGTCGCCGGGACAGGTCTCACTGGTTCAACCGCACGCAACGTGCGCCGCTTTCTGCTGACGCCGCCGCCCTAGTCGCGGGAAACAATCAATTCGCCTGGAACATCTATCAGCATCTGTCTTCCGATGCCAAGCCGACTGAGAACGTCTTGGTATCGCCATTTAGCATTTCAGCGGCTTTGGCAATGACATACGCCGGAGCCCGTGGCCAGACGGCCCAACAAATGGCCGCGGTACTCGGATTCACCTTGCCAGACGACCGCCTGCATCCCGCTTTTGGTGAATTGTTGCGCGATCTCACTGCCCCCCGAGACGGATACCAGCTGGATATTGCCAACCGGCTGTTTGGACAATACGGCTACGATTTCAAGAAACCGTTCCTGGATATCACGGGAAGCGATTACAGCGCCGCTGGAACCAGTCAATTTCGGTCCCGACGAAACTCGCAAACATATCAACCAGTGGGTCGAAGAAAACACCAACCACAAGATCCACGATCTGCTACCGCAGGGATCGATCGACGGGTCGACACGACTTGTACTAACAAACGCAACGTATTTCAACGGCTCCTGGAAATACCCGTTCGAAAAGACTGCAACGACAAATCTACCGTTCTACGGAGGTAGCGCAGGCCAAGCGCAAGTGTCCATGATGCGGCAGCAGCAATACTTCGGCTACGCCGAACGGCCTGGTTACCAGATGCTGGAGCTTCCTTATGCCGGCGACGATCTGTCGATGGTGTTAATGCTTCCAACGGATCGAGACGGGCTCGGCAAATTGGAAGCGTCGCTCAATTCGAACGAATGGACCGCCGCGCTATCCGCGCCTCCATCAAACAGAAGTGAATGTTTCTTTGCCGAAGTTTTCGTTCGATAGCTCGTTCGGCCTCAATGGTGCGCTCGCTTCGCTCGGAATGACCGACGCATTTGACAAACACCTGGCCGACCTCAGCGGAATCGCCGATCCAACGAACGAGAAACTCTACATCGGAGGCGTGCTGCACAAGGCGTTCATTAACGTCGATGAAGAAGGAACTGAAGCAGCTGCGGCGACGGCAGTAACTATCTATGGAGTCACCGGTTGCTTTGGCTGCGGCCCGCCACCGCCTAAAATCTTCGATGCCGATCATTCATTCCTATTTGCGCTACGCGATGTCCATTCGGGCAGTCTTTTGTTCGTTGGTCGTGTCGTCGATCCTGGTGCGTTGGTGCAGATGCATCACCGCTTATCCCGGAACCCATTTCTTCAGCACTATTGGGCATCGGGGCTGCTTTGGCCGGGTGCAGCCATCGCTGCCCAATTCGGTCGCGTCGCACACCCTGAGCCTTCGAAGGGCGTAGTGGAAAGGCAAACCGCGCCTTTATCGTTTGCGGCCCTATATCTGAAAATTCGTCTTCGGCCCCACCGCCAGGTCCATCTCGCTTCGCATTTTGAGCTTCGGCTTCTCGAGTACCACGGTGGTGAACGGCGCCACGCCCTGCGTGAGCCACACGCTGGAGCCGACAACCGCATCGTGCCCGATCACCGTTTCACCGCCGAGAATCGTCGCATTGGCGTAAACCACCACGCGGTCTTCGAGCGTCGGATGACGCTTATGACCACGAACCAGGTTGCCTTCGCCATCGGTGGCAAAGCTCAGCGCGCCCAGCGTCACGCCTTGATACAACTTCACGTGCTGGCCGATCTCGGTCGTCTCGCCGATCACGACGCCCGTGCCGTGGTCGATGAAAAAGTGCTCGGCAATTTTCGCGCCCGGGTGGATATCGATGCCGGTGCGGCCATGGGCCCATTCGGTCATCATCCGGGGAATGAACGGGATATCGAGTTCGTACAACACGTGGGCCAACCGATAAACTGTGATCGCTTCCAAACCGGGGTAGCAAAAAATGACTTCGTCGAGCGATTTGCACGCCGGGTCGCCGTCGTAGGCCGCCTGGACATCGGTCGCGAGCGTCTTGCGCACTTCGGGTAGCCGCTCGAGGAAGAGCATCGTCTTCGCCTGGCCGAGCGCGTCGAAATCGTGGTCGGAATCGCAATCATCGGTCGCGCCGGCTTCGTGTCGCAGAGCGCGGCCAATCTGCTGCGTAAAACGATCGTGCAGCCGATCCACGAGGTCGCCCACGTAATACGCGACGTTGCCGCGGTGCAATCCTTCGCGCCGCCGATAACCGGGGAACAGGATTTCCTTCAGGTCATTGGTGGCGGCGATGATTTCGTCGTAATTCGGCAGCGGGCAGTGGCCCAAGTGGTTGATTTTCCCGACCTCATCGTACGTCAGCACGATTCGTTGCGTGAGCTTGGGAAGCTGATCTTTAAGCCGGAAATCGGTAGCCATGGTCGATTACTCCCCGCTAGCCCCGTGACCGGTGCGAGCGGACACGACGACTGCGGAAATTAAAATCTGAGCGAGGGACGACTTACAGGGGCGAAACCAAGATGGCCCATCGATGGGCGCAGGCGCGGCAGGATGTCCGGCCCTTAGGCCGGACTCGTACAGATGCAGCGAAGCGACAGATGATAAATGGAAGCGTGCCTCATGCTTTTCTGGACGCAATTCTATGCCGGCCGGTTCGGACCTGCAAACCGCTATAATCTGTCTCGGCCATTAGCCCCCCGGTGATTGAACGAAAGCCGTCAGGTACTATTTGGGCAATCGGAATCGATAATTGCTAGCGTTTGATTGACAGGCCAATTCCTCACCCTTATGATGAATTTTGTCCTGTCGCAATCAGGGCCAGCCAGCGTGTCTTGGTTTTCTTGGGCCACAAATCAGGTGCTTTTGGATTTGGCGACAGAACGAAAGTCGCGACCGCCTTGGGCCGGCCGCGGCAAATAGCCATTGGGATCGACGGCTACTGAAACACGCACACCCGCCGAATCGCTCTAACGAGTTGGGCAAGGATTGTGGTTCTGTGCGCCTGCTTCCCAAATAGTGCGCGGTTCTACCCGCGCCGGGCCGAAATGCCTGTGTAATTCTCTGTTCCCTGCGGGCCAGTTTTAACCCCGTAAGAACCGAGGAGGAAACGATGATTTCGATACGTACAATTGGTTGGGCTCGAACAAGTATTTTGCTGATTGGCCTGTGCGCTCCTGTGGTCGAGGCAGTTCCCTTGACCCACATTCCGCAGGGCGATATTTCAATCCAGCTCACACCGATCGCAACCGGATTGGCCGCGCCCGATTACGGCATCAGCGCGCCTGGCGATACGAATCGCCTGTTCGTCGTGGAACAGAACGGCTTGCTGCGCGTGATTCAGAACGGCTCCTTGTTGTCAACTCCCGCGCTCGACATTCAAAGCCGGGTTGCTCCGCCGCTCGTGCCAAGTAGTCCGAACGACGAGCGCGGCTTCTTGGGCCTGGCGTTTCACCCAGGCTTCAACGATCCGTTGAGCCTTGGCTACCGAACTCTCTACACTTACTCGAGCCAGCTGGTTCCCGCCGGTGGGTCGCCAACCTACATCACGCCCAACGGCGCCTCGACCAGCTATGAAAATGTCATCACGGAATGGAAGATGTCGGCATCCGATCCCAACGTGGTCGACCCGACGACCCGCCGCGAGATCATCTCGTTCGGTAAAAACGCCAGCAACCACAACGGTGGCACCGTTGCCTTCGGACCCGACGGCTACCTGTACCTCGCCACCGGCGACGGCGGAAATGCCAACGACGTGGGCCCGAGCCACGTGCCCGGTGGCAACGCCCAGAATTTGGGAGTCGCACTGGGCAAGATGTTGCGGATCGATCCGCTACTTCCCACGCTCAACGCTGGCACCAGCACAGATCCGGTCAGCTCCAATGGCCAGTACCGCATTCCAACGACGAACCCATTTCAAGGCGCTGGGCAGGTGCCCGAAATCTTTGCCTACGGCTTTCGCAATCCGTATCGCTATACCTTCGATAGCCGGCCCGGCGGGACGAACGACCTGATCGTCGCAGATGTCGGGCAGAACACGATCGAGGAAATCGATCGCGTGACCATCGGCAAAAACTATGGTTGGAATACCAAAGAGGGCACCTTTCTGTTCAATTCAACCACCGGCGCCGTGGGCGCCAACAGCCCCGGTAGTCCGGCCGGGCTGGTCGATCCAATCTCCGGACCGCTTGGAACCCTGGAATACGACCACAACGACGGAATCTCCATCACTGGCGGTTTTGTCTACCGAGGCACAGCGATTCCGCAGCTCTATGGTAAATACATCTTTGGCGACCTCGCCTTAACCGGCTCACCCACGCGAGTCGATGGCCGGCTGTTTTATGCCGACCTGACCACCGGTCAGATCAAGTATTTCACGTCGTCGCAATTCGATACGGACACGTTGCCCGACAGCACCGTCATCCCGGTTCTCCCCAACAACCTCACCGTCCATGGCTTCGGCCAGGACTCGAGCGGCGAGCTCTACGCCATGGTTACCAACACGGCGGCCAATGGCACCGGAGGTATCGTCTACAAACTTACGCTCGCGCCCGTGCCCGAGCCGGCAACGTTGATCCTGGCTTTCACCGGATTCGTATTGGCCGCCTGGCCGAAACGTTCGCGGCGATAAGAGTGCCTAACAAAATGGCCGGGGACTGGCTCATTTTGCGGAGTCTTCGGAGCAAAATGTGCCTGTCCCCTTCTCGGAAGGCCCGACACAGGCGGTTACGGCCGTGCGCGACCCGACACCTTTTGAGAATCACAATATTTGGGTCGCGCCGGCCAACCTTTGACCGCGAACTTGCCTCAACGCGCTCGCTGTGCTTGCGAAGATTCGGCCGGCTCGATATGGACTACCGCGTCCATCACGTGATGTCCTGACTCTAAGAGTGCGTTCTTCACCCGGTGCGATATATCGTGTCCTTCGCGGACCGAAATGTCGCCATCCACTTCCACGTGGATATCCACCCACAGCGCGAGCCCGCTCTTGCGAATCCGGCACATATCGATTCCGGCTACACCATCGACGCGTCGGGCAATTTCGCGGATGTCGTCGATCGTGCGCTCGGGAAGCGAGGCGTCCATGATTTCGCGCCAGGCCTTCCGCAGTAGTCGCACGCCATTGAATGCGATGACGCCGGCCGCGAAAAGCGCGGCCCAGGCGTCGGCCGGCTCATAGCCTTTGCCGCCTGCCAGCGCGATCAAGATTCCGATGAATGCGGCCGCGGAAGTCAGCGAATCGCTCCGGTGGTGCCAGGCATCGCTCCGCATGGCATTACTGTCGATCGATTCGCCAGTGCGAAGCAGAAACCGAAACAGCAATTCTTTCGTCACCACAACAACGATCAGCACAGCCAGCGTGAATGGCGCTGGCCCGTGCGGATCGGGCGCACGAATCTCGCGAACGCTCTCGATCGCAATCCCGATCGCGGTCGCCAGCAGCGCTGTGGAAATCACCACCGCGGCCGCCGGCTCGACCTTGCCGTAACCGAACGGATATCGCTCATCCGGCGGTTGTGCTGCAATCTTGAGGCTTCCCGCCACGATGGCGCCGCTGACTACATCGAGCATCGATTCGACGCCGTCGGCAATCAGAGCGTACGAGTGACCGACGACGCCGCTTATCACCTTCACCGCGCCTAAAGCGATGCTGATGATCACCGACTTGAGGCTGGCGCGAATGCCGGTCGAAGCCGACTCATCGAGCTTGGCTCGCGCGGCGTCGGCTTGAGAGGGAAGCTGCGACATGGGTTGAAGAGTAAGCGGCTGTAACAGAACTAATTCCGGGAAACCGGTCGCTAGTGTAGTGCTTCAAGCAGATGGGACCTTATCGAGGCTGGCCCGAGCGCGGGCGACTTTCTCCAGAATGTCTTCGGCTTTCTTGGTCCACACGAACGTGGTCGGGTCGCTGTTGTGCTGGTCGATGTAGTCGCGAATTGCCTGGATCAACTCGGAAACGCTGCGGAAGACGCCGTTGCGAATCCGATTGTGAGTGATGTCGCGGAACCACCGCTCGATCACGTTGAGCCACGAACTGCTTGTCGGGATGAAGTGGATGTGGAACCGTCGATGCCGCCGGAGCCAGGCCTTGACCTTGGGATGCTTATGCGTGGAATAGTTATCAACAATCAGGTGCAGGTCCAATTCCGGCGGCGTTTCCGCCTCGATCTTCCTCAGGAACTTGATCCATTCCTGGTGTCGGTGTCGCGGCATGCACTCAGCGATGATCTTTCCCGCGGCCAACTCGATTGCCGCGAATAGCGTGGTGGTGCCATGGCGTTTGTAGTCGTGCGTGAGGGTCTTCAGCCGGCCGGGATATATCGGCAGGCTCTTCTGCGTGCGGTCGAGCGCTTGAATCTGACTCTTCTCGTCGCACGAAAGCACGAGCGCATGCTCGGGAGGATTCAAGTACAGGCCGACCACGTCGACCAACTTTTCAGCGAACTGCGGATCGTTCGAGACCTTGAATGATTTTGTGCGGTGCGGCCGCAGGCCGTTGTCTCGCCAGACGCGCTGGACCATCGTATCGCTGCAACCCAACGCCTTGGCCAGTGACCGTGTCGACCACTGCGTGGCATGGGGTGGCGTTTCCTGAGTCGTCTTGCGGATGATCTCGGCCTCGAACGAGGCGCGCCTGGTGGGTGTGCGTCCGCCGCGTGGAGCATCCTGTTCAATGCCTGCCAGACGCGACTCCGCGAAGCGAGTACGCCACGTCCCCACGGTCCGTCGCGTGCAGTCCAGCATAGCGGCGATCTCCTTGCTCTCACGGCCGCCGGCAGCCGCCAGGACAATCTTTGCTCGCAACACCAGTCGCGTCGGCGTGCTGCGTCCTCGCGACCACTTGGTCAACGAAACTCGCTCTTCATCCGTTAAGACAATGGCGATTTGCAATCCGCATGATCGTGATCCTCCATGTTCAGAGGATTCAGACGCCAGCGGCAGCCAATAAGTTCCCGTATTTCTAAAGCACTACACTACGCGCGTTACGGCTAATTTCATCAGCCGCAGGGCGCTAGCCTCCGGTTTTGATACAGGCTCTTACTCTTCCTCAACCTTCAGCTTCGCCTTGGCGATAATCTGCTGCTGAACGTTGGGCGGCACCACGTCATAGCGCAGAATTCCATCGTGTAGCTCCCCTGGCCGCCGGTCATCGAGGAGAGCGTGCGGGCATATGTCATGACTTCAGCAAGCGGGCAAGTCGCTTCGACGGTCGTCATACCACCGCCCGCCGAGTCCATGCCGACCATCTGGCCGCGCCGGCCGGAGAGGTCGCTCGACACATCGCCAACGTTTCCGACCGGTACAGTGATGTGCAGTTTTACGATTGGTTCCAACAGGCTTGGTCTCGCTTCGCGAAACACGTTGGCAAACGCCTGCCGGCCGGCGATCCGAAACGCCGTTTCGTTGGAATCGACCGGATGATCTTTGCCGAAATGGACCTCCACGCAAATATTCTGCACCGGGTAACCGGCAACGACGCCCGACGCGATTTTCTCTAAAAAGCCCTTTTCGATCGCTGGCATGAAGTTGCCAGGTATCGTGCCGCCCACCACCGTATCTACCCAGAGGAAATTGTTCTTGTCGTGGTAGTGAGTGTTCTTGAGGTGCGGGAAGCGTTCCTTATTTGCAAAGTCCTCGGGCTTGGTGCCCTCGGGAAACGGGTACATGCGAATGTGAACTTCGCCGAACTGGCCCGAGCCGCCCGACTGCTTCTTGTGCCGGTAGCTGCCTTCGGCATTGGACTGAATTGTTTCGCGATACGGGATTTTGGGCTCGTGCGTTTCGACTTCGACTTTGTCGCGCCGCTTGAGCCGCTCGCGCAGCAGCTGCAGGTGCAGCTCGCTCATGCCAGTGAGGACCATTTCTTTCGTTTCCTGGTCGTGGTCCAGTCGAACCGTGCGGTCCTCTTCTGTAATTTTGTGAAGGGCGCCAGACAGTTTTGTTTCGTCGCCGCGGGCTTTTGGCGCCACCGCCAGGCCGACCATGGGCATCGGGAATTTAATCGGCGGCAGCTCGACCTCACCGAGCGACGTGCCCGTGTGCAAGTCCTCGGTCTTAGCCACCGCCACAATGTCGCCGGCGATCGCCTGATCTACCGGCGCGGTCTTTTCACCCTGCACGGATAGGAGCGGCCCAATCTTGATCCCCTTCCGCGCCGGGCGACGGCGCGGTGCTGTCTTTTTTCAGCGTGCCGGAAAACACGCGGATATAACTCAACCGCTGAACAAACGGATCAATCCGCGTCTTGAAAACCTGGGCCGCCAGCGGCGCAGCCGGCATCGCATTTGAGCGTTACGTCGTCGCCATCCTTCTTTGCCGTGCGCGCCACGGCCGACGGCGGCAACGAGGCCTGCGTAATCACTGCCAGCAATTCATCGATGCCAATACCCATCTTCGTCGAAACGCACACGATCGGCGTAAGTGTGCCCTGCCGAACCGCTTCGGCACACAACCGCTGCAGCTCGCTTTTCGCGGGCATTTCGCCTTCGAGATATTTTTCCATCACAGCCTCGTCGGCCTCGATGATCGACTCGATGACCGATTCGCTGAGCGAAGCCGGATCGATCAATGCACCCGTTGTATCCTTCGGAACATCAAGCGTGCTGACGACTCCTTTAAAATCGTGCCCGTGGCCAATCGGCACGTTGAATAGCGCACATTGCGAACCGAACACCTCTTTGATCATATCGATGAGAGGCTCGAAGTTGATGTTATCGGTGTCCAGTTTCGTGATGCAGATGATTCGGCCCAACCCGGCGTCGCCCGCTTCCTCCCAAACGCGGCGCGTGTTGACCTTGATGCCGGCATGGGCATCGATCGCAATCAGCGCCGTTTCCACGGCGCGCAGCGCCCCGATCGTCTGGCCAATGAGGTCGGGATACCCGGGCGTATCGATCACGTTGAACCGCAAGCCGGCGTGATCGAAATGAACGATCGAAGCCTCGATCGAATGCTTGTGATGCTTCTCTTCCTCGTCGAAATCACAGATGCTCGTGCCGTTATCGACGCTGGGCTGACCGGCAACCGCGCCCGTCTTCACCAGCAAGTGATCGACGAGCGTTGTCTTGCCCGATGACCCGTGCCCGCAAATTGCAATGTTGCGAGTATCCGCCGCGTTCCTAGCCATGCTTTACTCCTACAGCCAACGTAACTCATTAGAAGGTTTGTTTTGCAGCTTCTCCGGCAGCCCGCAATGCGTCGGCGAGCGTCAGCGTGCCTTCGTACAATGCCCGGCCGATAATGCATCCGGCCAGTCCCGCTGCCGCCAGTCGCGCAATGTCGTCCGTAGTCGTCACGCCGCCTGAGGCGATGACGGGAACGTCTACGGCCGCTTGCATGTGGGTCATCGCCTCGACGTTCGGGCCGCGCATCATGCCATCGGTTGCAATGTCGGTGTAAATAATGGCGGCCAGTGGTTCACTGGCAAACTGGCCGGCCAGCTCGACCGCCGCCACCTCGCTGGTATTGAGCCAGCCGTCGGTGGCGGCCCGGCCGTCGCGGGCATCGATTCCCAAAACCAATCGATACGGGTATTGGCGACAAGCCTCGCGAAACCATCCGGGGTTGGTCAGCGCCGAGGTGCCGATGACGAGCCGCGACAACCCGAATTCCAACAGTTCGCGGACCGATTGCTCGTCCCGAATTCCACCGCCCAGCTCACATTCGATTCGGACGGTCGCCACAATCTCCTGTACGCTCGGCAGATTGACAGGCAAACCTTCGCGAGCGCCTTCCAAATCGACGATGTGCAGGTGCTGGGCGCCCTGGGCCGCAAATTGTCGGGCGACCTCGGCCGGATCCTGAGCGAAGACGGTTTCCTGCTGATAGTCGCCCTGCCTGAGCCGGACGCACTTTCCGCCCCGCAGATCGATCGCAGGCCAGATTTGCATAGAAAACCGTTCCGATTGGAGTGCCGTCCGAGTCGGACGAGGGACAAGCGCCGAAACACAAAATATCGCACACGCTTTCCAGGGTCGCAAGGGGGCAGCCCTCGACACGATAAGCGCAAGTGGATTGCTGCCAGGCAGTTGTGAAGGATGCAGGGATCGGAGCTTACGACAAACCGATCATCGAACTGTCTCTGCACCCCGCGTCCCGCATCCTCAGCGCAGCTCGGCGAAGTTTTTGAGCAGCCGCAGGCCGGCTGACTGGCTCTTTTCCGGATGGAATTGCACCGCGAACAGGTTGTCGCGCCAGACGCTCGAGCAGAACGGCGACGAGTAATCGGTCTCCGTTGCTATGACCGATCGATCTCGCGGCACAACATAGTAGGAGTGGACGAAGTAAAAGTGAGCGTAATCGTCGATGCCATCGAGAATGGAGGGCCGCCGACGAATGCGGATCTGATTCCAACCCATGTGCGGCACCTTGAATTCAGCCGGCACTTTGAATCGCACCACTTCACCCGGCACGATTCCAAGGCCCTCATACTCGCCGTCTTCGAAGCTTCGGTCGAACAACAGTTGCAGCCCGAGACATATTCCGAGAAAGGGTTTGCCAACCTCGACCGCGGCCTTGATCGGCTCGACAAGTTTTCGCTGCCGGAGCGCGGAAATCGCGTCGCGAAAAGCTCCCACGCCCGGCAGGACGATTTTTTCAGAGTCGGCCAGCACAGCGGGGTCGCTCGTGATCGTCGCTGCGTGACCAACGCGTTCGAACGCCTTCTGCACGCTGCGAAGGTTGCCCATTTCGTAATCGACGATGGCGATCATGGGGAGGACGCAGGAGGCGGGATGCAGGGAGGTGAGTGCGCAGGCTCAGACAGCCAACTTCCATTCTCGGTTCGAGAGAGATGCCAGTCTAGGTGTCAGGTTTCAGGTGTCAAGTTGCTTAAGCCGACACCTGACACTTTCCCCTACCGTCGCATCGTCTCGGGATAGACCACGATTTCGACGCGGCGGTTCCGCGCACGGCCGGCTTCGGTGCCGTTCGATACGACCGGGTGGCTGCCGCCATGCCCGACGACGAAGAGCTGCCTGGCTTGCAGACCGCCTCCGCGCGTCAAGGCGTCGTACACCGTCATCGCCTGAGCCACCGCCAGGTGCTGATCGGTCGGAAATTGGGGCGAGGTCATCGGGCTGCCATCCGTGTGCCCCTCGATGCCGACCAGTTGCTGGGGATAATTTTGCGACACGTCCGCCGCGACCGTTTTCAAAATCGCGTCGGCGCCGAGCTTGAGCTGGGCCGTGCCCAGATTGAAAAGCTGGTCGCTGGGAAGCTCGATGCGGATCACATCGCCATCTTGCCGGACATTGATGCCCGGCATGTTGGTGATGGTCATGCTTCGCAGCAGTGTGTTGTTCGCATGAATCTCGGCCTGGCTGCGAGTCTGCATGCCGGCCGCCATCGCCGACGTGCGTCCGCGAAGCTGTTCGTTATCCGTTTGCAAGGCCGCGAGGCGATCGGTCGTATCGCGGAGCTGCGTCTGCGTCGCCTGCATCTGTTCCTGCAGTAGTTGACTTTGTTGACGCGACTGGGCCAGCATCGACTGGAGCTCTTGGTTGTCGCGATCGAGCGAAGCGGCCCGCTGCTGATACTGCTGCGTTTGCTGTGCCAGCGCCGTTTGCTGCTGCGGAGAGAGTGTCACCGGCGCCTGCTGCTGCGCATACGGGCTAGCCGCGTATTGATTGCAACCCGTCAGTGCAAACGCGAATAGGCCGATCGCGATTGCGCCGGCGGTCGGGCATCGAAAGGCAAATAACACGGCCACGGAGTCCTTCGCGGCTGATGAATTAGTGAAGAGCGGCGGAGACTAGCACTACTGTGCTACCGCGACAAGCCCGCTGTCTTTGATGCTGTCGCCGAAGATGATCGAACCACCCGCTTGCGGTTTCGCTAGCACCCGCACCGGTCCCTGATACGTTGGATACACGCCGTAAAACCGCCGGATGAAATTTCGATGCCAACGCTGCGGTTTGTGCGGCGCCCAACCGAGCCGGGCCAGCAGGCGATCCGAAAGTCGCATGTTCGCCGCATCACAAACGATGGCGTCGATGTGCTTCAGCTCGGCGACGGCGTCGAGGGCCGTGAGGGCCGCCCGAAACGTCTGGTAACTCGTGCCGAGCGTCGAGACAACGTATTTGAGCGCCAAATAGTTCGGCGTACGCCGGGGCTGGTTGTAATACAGCAGGCAGCGATCCGCCGTGCCGCGCTGATGATATTTCGGCCCCAGCGGCAAAATCTCAAGCGCTGCAAGCAGTTTCGGAAAAGGACGCAAATGGATCGCTTTCAACGTGCCGGCGGATGTCTCGATCACGCCATACCGCCGAGCGCGGATGCGATCGCAGCCAATCTCCAAGTCGCAGACAGTTTCGCAAAAGCTAGGCATCGCGCGCCCCTCGAAAGCATACCTCGCTACTCGGCGCTGCCGACGCCAAACAGAAATTCCTTAAAAATCCGCCAAATCGTGAGCATTACGCCGAGCAGGGCCAGGCAAATAATAAGCACCGCCGGCACCAGCCAACCCCAAACGAATAACGGCGTGGCCCACATCCAGAACGATGCCCAGGCAACCACGACAACCGCCGCCGCCAGGCATAAGAATGGACCGAAAGGAATCACATCATCACGCCGCGATACATACTGGACCGCACCGACCACGAGCGCAGCAAACGGCGAGACAAAGAAAGTGATGATCGACGCTTGCCAGCCGAGAAACGTGCCAATCATCATCATCAGTGTGACATCGCCGAAGCCCATCGCTTCTTTGCGAAGTGCCCCCGTGGCAATCAGCCGCACCGCCCACACCATGCCGCCGCTCGCCACCAGACCGATGAGCGCCGTGAGCAATCCGGCCCACGCGCCCTCTCCGAGTGCCCAAACGCAAACGATTGCGGTCGAGCCAAACAGGGTTAACGTTCTGAGCGGCGGACGGGCGAACTCGCGCTTCAATCGGCTCCCAATCAGACCGAGCGCGAACAACGGCCCACGCCGCCCGCGCCAATCCGCGGCGCCAGGGCAAAGCACCACAACCAATAACATGCCAGTCCGATGGAAAGCGAGCGCCACTGGCGAGGTTGTCCCCACGTCGGCGGCCATTCATTGGGCGAGACAGCGGTCACCGCTTCCAGCCAGAGCGAGTTTCCGTTGGCACCGATCGCTGGGCCACCCGCCGGCATCATCAGCAGGGCAGCGGGCGTGCCGGCCGGTGCCGCGGCTCGCTCCGTTATGTTTGGCAATAGCGACATGGGCACAAGCATCGCCAGGACAAGTCCGAGCAAGGTTCCGCTGACAGTTATTTCATCGGGGATGATCTTCTCATCGATATCGATGAACGACGCGGCCAGCATCCAGCACAATAACAGCGCGTGGGCGGCAAATTGCAGGTGAAGCGTCCACGTCGGCCGCACGATCGGCGTACCTTCGAGCTGCTCGTGAATTAACCCAAGCCGCTCGATCTCCCACCAATAAAGCGTCGCGAGCGCAATGCCGGTCCCAATGAGCAGCAACATAGGCCGGATGCCGGTCCCCGCAGTTGGCCGCGGAAACCAGGCAAACGTGCGAATGGCCCAATTCGCCAGCGAGCCCAGGCCCGCGCCGATCACAAATACGACGACCAATCGCACAGCCAGTGGAATCATCGAAACATCCATGTCATGTGCCGCGAAGTTTTATAGTTTGGCCGCGATCTCGGCCGCCACTTCGGCGGCTGTCTTGCCCTCGGTATCCACGACAAGCGTAGCACACTGGCGATACCAGGGCGTCCGGCTGGCGAGAAGAGCTTCGATTTCCCCGCGGCCGCCGGCCACGGAAAGCTTGGGCCGCCGATGAGAGGTTGTCGGATCGGCCGCCAGCCGCGCGAGAATCGTGTCGATTTCAGCCGTCAGCCACACAACCGGCCCGGCATTTGAAATTGCCTGCCGATTCTCTACTCGCAAAATGGCCCCGCCACCCAAAGCCACCACGGTCCGCCGTTTGCGACAAAGCTCGGCCACGACGCGCGTTTCCCAATCTCGAAACGCCGCCTCGCCCTCGTCGGCAAAAATCGCCGCGATCGTTTTGCCGGCCTCGTGCTCCACGACGTCGTCCGCATCGATCCAGTCGTAGCCCAATTGCGCGGCCAGTTCGCGGGCGACCGATGTCTTGCCGGTGCCGCGGTAGCCAACGAGGAAGATCGGCGCGTCGCCGCGATGAGCCATGTGATCCCAGTTCCCCCGCCCGCTAATGCGGCACTCCCCACTCCCCACTCCCTAGTTCTACAGCAAGACTTCGCTGCTGCTCGCACTACAATTTGCGAGCTAGCGACCCTTGACAACCGCAATGCGTTGTGGCGTCCGCATGAAAACCTTGCTGTAGAACTAGTACTTTACCGAGCCGATCGCTCGTTTGAGCGTCTCGCGCATCCGCGCCTCCGATGCTTCCTTGCCGGTAAAGAGATAAAACTGAAGCGCCGCCTGTTTGATAAACATTTCGACGCCGGTCACAGCCTTGCAACCCTGCGAGCGGGCCTCCTTCAGGAGCAGCGTCGATTCCGGATTGTACACGGTGTCGAACACAACCATATTTGGTTTGAGGTGCGACTTATTGTAAGGCGTTTCGTCGACGTTGGGGTGCATTCCCACCGGCGTGCAATTAACAAGGATCTCCGCTGCGGAGTGACGCGCTTGCCATTCGACGCATTTCCCGCCAAACATATCGGCCAGGAATTGGGCTCGAGACCGCGTGCGGCTGGCGATTGTTGTTTTCGCGCCGCGCCGTTGCAAGCCGTACATTACCGCGCGGGCAACTCCGCCTGCCCCTAAGACAAGAACGTTTTTACCTTCCAATGGGCTGGGTGTTCCCGGCAGCACGACGCCGCCGAGTGCGTTTTCCAGACAGTCCATGGCGGCTTTGTAATCGGTATTGTAGCCCAACACATCGTCGCCTCGAAACAGCACCGTGTTGACCGCGCCAATACCCTTCACCGCGGGGTCCACCTTGGTGAGAAACTTGGCGACGGCTTCCTTGTGAGGAATCGTGACGCTCAGGCCGCGGATTCCCAGCCGAGTCACATCGTCCATGAATTGGCCCAGCGTATCGAATGGGACCCGGAACGGCACGTAAACCGCATCGACGCCTGCTTCGCCAAACTCCGCATTGTGTATCTGCGGGCTCAAACTGTGACCCACCGGATCTGCGACAACGCCGTAGACCGCCGTTTCCGCGCGAATGCTGTTGTGCCGGAAGACGTTCACCATTTGGTCGTAACTGAGCTGCCCCGGCGCCAGTGCCCGCTCGTGATGAAAAGTCGCGTAAGTAAACTTGGCCCCAAATTTGGGGCCCAAAATGCGCGACGAGATCCCGATATCGCCCATGCACATGCCAACGGTGTCGCAATTGCTCTCCTGCACCATTTCGAGCATCCGCAAGTTATCGTGCGGCTGGTTGGCCATCGTGGCGATTTTCACGATGTCGGCATCCAGCGACTTCATCTGATTGTGAAGCTCGCGCAGATTATCGGGCGTGTTTCGAAAGTTGTGGTGGCTGATGATCCGCTTCGTCTTGCCGAACCGCGGAATTTGGCCGGCGATGTCGTCCTCCAAATCAATGTACTCAACTCCGTTGGCGATCGCTTCGCGGAGCATCGTCATCCGCGTTTCTTCGCTGCCCGTGTACTTGCCGCCGTCCTCCTCGCGGCGAACCGTGACGACCGTTGCGCATGGCCGGTCTTTCAACAGCCGCTGGATATTTACTCGCGAGCTAATGTAATCCAGCCGCAGCTCGACCAGCTCGGCCCCCTGCTCCACCAGGTGGGCGAACTCGGCCAGCATGTGCTTGTGCCGGCTACGGCCTATGCTGACGCAAATCATGGGGAGAAGTCGGAGGTCAGAGGTCGGAGGTCAGGACGACTTCGGAGTGCGGAATAATGCCTTTTGTAACACTTCAGCCGTCTGAAGCGATTTTTGGCGGTGGCAGGTGCGGTAGTGTGTTGTGTGCGAGGTATTGCTCAATCGCCTGGACGACGGTTTGAATCGGGTCGTGGCCGCGTTGTTTGAGCGTGCGGAAGACGCTCATCAGCACGGCTTGGCAGTCGGTGCCGCGTTGGCTTCGGTTGCCGTAGCTGTTTTTGCGGAGGATCACCGCCGGGCGGATCGATCGTTCGGCGTGGTTGTTGTCGAAGGGAACTCCGGCTTGATCGAGGAACGTGAACAAGTCGTACTGATGCCGCCTGAGGCGCTTTACCAAGCGTCGGGAGTGGGGGTCTTCCCACGGCCCGTCGACGAGCTCGGCCAACCGCCGGTCGAGGCAGTCCCGGCGGGAAGCGTATGTCTCGACGGACAGCTCCGGCTTCCGCCGCCACAGCCGGATCGCGTCCCCCACCAGTCGCCGCAGCTTCTTGGCGAAGGCCGACCAATGCGCCCGGCGACTTGTACTGCTCCGTCTGTTCCAACTCGCGCAACAGATGGACCAGGCACGTTTGCCGCGCCGCGCACGAGACCGCGTTGTAGGCGCCCCAAAAGTCGGTCACCAGCGTCCCGGCGAATTCCTGGATGAAGAACTTCGCCAAGGCCGGACTGCCGCGCGAGCGGTCGATCAGGTAGTACGTCAAATGCTGGTTGCCAAAGGACCACAGCCAGTTCGTTTGGCCGTCGTTCCGCCAACCGGTCTCGTCGCCATGCAAGACGGCCGAGTCCAGCGCTTCTTGCTGAATTTGTTCGTACCAGCCGTACAACAACTCCTGCAGCCGCTGCCACATCTGCACCAGACCGCCGGGAGTGATCTTGAACTGCAGGTGAAAGTTGAACACCTCGACGATCTGCGAGAGCGTGTTCCCCAAGGCGTAATGCAGCCACGCCGAGAGCGCCAGCACGCGATTGCCCAGCAAGCACCCCGGCAAAGCGGCGGTCACTGGCGGCTCGACCTTTTTGCGGCACTGCGGGCACCAATCGCGGTGGATCGTATGTTCGGTCGTCTCCGGCTGCACGTCTGGAATGTCTTCGGTGTAGCGGACGCGGGTCTCCGCAGCAGCTCTGAGGCGCGAGCCGCAGTCGGGGCAGCAATCGGCGCGATGCTCGACCTGCCAGTCGACACGTTCGGGCGATGGTCGTCGAGAACCGGGATGCCCACGCTTGCCGCCGGGCCGCTTCTTGCCGCGACGCTTGGCCGGCGGCTTCTCGTACACCGGAACCATCCCCGAGGGAGTCGAGGGGGTCGCCCAAGAACCGTTCTTCTCCTGCGCCTCGGCCAACCGCTTGCTCATTTCCAACAGCGCGAACACAACCGCTTCTTCCCCCTGCTGAAACAGACTCCGCGCTTGCGCCTCGGTCAACTCGCCGCTGCGAAGTGTCTCCAACGTCGATCTTGCGGACAACTTTGCACACGATGCCATACCCCACAGACATAACCCAATACCTTAAAATCAACCAACATCAACTTCAGACGGCTGAAGTGTTACTGCCTTTTTAATCCGCAACCCGAGATCGGCAATTGCCTTTAGGCAGACTTACCATTCCATTGTGGCCTACTTGCCGATTCCCATCAAATCCGCTTGAACTGCCGGTCCAGGTCGTCGCGGGTGAAAACGAGCGAGGTCGGCCGGCCGTGCGGGCAGTGGTGCTGATCTTGGGCTAGGTGACGCTGGGCGAGAAGCGACTGGATTTCCTCGGCCGAAAGCCGGTCTCCAAACTTTATGGCCGCCTTGCAGGCGATCATGTGCAGCAGCTCATCGAGCAAATCACGAGCATCGGGCTGCCTGCCGCCGGCGAGAAGTTTTTCCACCAGTTCGCGCAAAACCTCGGCGGGGCTCAAGTTCGCCAGCATCGCCGGGTAGCTGGAAACCAGTACCGTTTCGCCACCAAAGGGCTGAACCTCGACCCCCAGCTGAGCCAACAGTTGAGAATGCTCTAATGCGGCGGCCGATTCGGTTGCCGTCAAATCGACCGGTTCGGGCACCAATAGTCTTTGCGATTCCAGCGCACCGCTCAGGACTTTATCGCGAAGCTGCTCGTAAAGAATCCGCTCGTGAAGGGCGTGCTGATCAATGACTTCGATGCCAACATCTGTTTCCACAACCAGATATCGGTTATGAACTTGCAGCGCATTGTTCGCATCGGGCGGCAGCCGGCTACTGTATTGCGCACGGTCGAACTCGAATGGCGCAGACGCCGGCGCATCCAATCGATGAAGCCGCAACGGCTCGCCGGGCATTTGCGGCGCACGTTTCACAACACCAAATTCCGAGCGAGCCGGGCCGTCCTCGGCCCCGGTAAATGTCGGCGGCGACAACTCCCCAGTCCGCTCCAATTGCTGTCCCAATTCCTGCTTCGCCCATTGCACCAATTGGCTGGCACCGGAGGCAGCCGAATCGGCCTCATCGTCGCCGGTCGAATACACAGAACTTGTCGTTTTGCCGCGCGCCGTCAGATCCGTCGTCAAGAATTTAGTGCGCAGCGTACCCAACAGCTGACTATACAACCTCCCCGAGTCTTGAAACCGAACTTCCTGCTTTGTGGGATGAACGTTCACATCCACCAATTCGGCGGGCATCTCCAGACGCAGGAAACAGATCGGTTGGCGGCCCGTCAGCATCAGACCGCGATAGGCCTCACCCAGCGCATGCTGCAGCGCTCGGTCTCGAATCGCGCGCCCGTTGAGGAATAAATATTGCATGCGGCCGGTGGCACGGCTGTGCATCGGATTGGCCACGAAACCATTAAGCCGAATGCCTTCGTTCGTGCTCTCGATCTCGATCAGGTCGTCGGCCAGCTCGTCGCCAAAAAACGCGGCGATGCGTCCGCGGATATTCGGAACCGGCGGCAGATCGTGCACCAGGCGGCCATTGTGCGAAAGCGTGATGTGGATTTCCGGGTGAGCAAGCGCAAGCCGCGTCATCGCCTCGATCGAATGCCCCATTTCCGTTTGGGCCGATCGCAGAAACTTATGTCGCACGGGTGTGTTGAAGAACAGATTCCGCACTTCGATCGTTGTGCCGACCGGGCAACCGACCGGCGCTACCGCGCCCGCCACACCGCCGACGACCTCCAGCTCGCCGCCGCTCGCGCTATCCGCAGTCCGGCTGCGAATTAGCAAGCGGCTGATTTCGGCGATCGACGCCAGCGCTTCGCCGCGAAAGCCCAACGTCGCGATCGAGAATAAATCGTCCGCCGAGCTGATCTTGCTTGTCGCATGACTTGCCACCGCCAGCTGCAGTTCATTAGCCGCGATGCCGCAACCATTGTCGGCAACGCGGATCACCTCGCTGCCTCCTTTTTCGAGCCGAACATCGATCCGCGTCGCGCCGAATCGACCGCATTCTCCAGCAGCTCCTTTACCACGCTGGCCGGCCGCTCGATCACCTCACCCGCGGCGATCTTATTCACGACACTCGGCGATAGTTGCTGAATATGCGGCATGGATTCGATAGAGCGAAGCAAGAAAAAGCAATTTGTCACTTGTCATTTGTCATTTGCAATTTGTCATATCGGAAATGGCCAATGACAAATGACAAATTTGCAATGACAAATCCGTTTGAAGTCACGACAGCCCATACTCCTTAATCTTTCGATACAACGTCCGCTCCCCGATCCCCAGCATCGTCGCCGCTTCCTCCCGATTGCCGCCCGTGATCTTCAGCGTTTCAGCGATGAACAACGACTCGATCTCAGCCATCGGCTTGCCAACAAGCTCGTGGAGGCCGTCACTCCCTGCCGTTGAAGCTGCCTCGCCGCTTGGCGGTGCGAGCTCGGCAGGCAGGTCGTCGAGGTCGAGCACCTCGTCGATATCGACGACAACCATGCTCTCGATGACATTCCGCAACTGGCGCACGTTGCCCGGCCAGTCGTAGACCAGCAATCGCCTGCGCGTAGCCGTTGAGATGCCGCGAATCGTCTTCTGATGACGCTTGGAGTGTTCCTTGACGAAGTAGTCCAAGAGCAGCGGGATATCTTCGCGCCGGTCGGCCAGCCGCGGCAAATCGATCGTTACCACTTTGAGCCGATGGTATAAGTCTTCGCGAAATGTTCCCTCGGCGATCGCCTTTTCCAAGTCGCGGTTGGTCGCCGACAGGATTCGCACGTTCACTTTCACCGGCTCATTGGAGCCGACCCGCGTAATTTCACCGTTTTCAAGCACGCGCAGAAGCTTGATCTGCGTGGGAATCGGCATGTCGCCGACTTCGTCGAGAAACAACGTACCCCCGTCGGCGTATTCGAACTTTCCCTGGCGATCGCTCGAGGCATCGGTGAACGCCCCGCGAATGTGCCCAAACAGTTCGCTTTCCAAAATATGCTCACTCAATGCGGCGCAGTTGAGCGGCACGAACGGCCGTTTCTTCCGCGGGCTGTTCTGGTGAATCGCTTTGGCCACCAGCTCCTTGCCGGTGCCCGTCTCGCCCTGAATGAGCACGGTGGCATCCGTGGGCGCGATCCGCTGCAAGCGCATCACCACATCGTGCATTTGCGGGCTGTTGCCGATGACGCCCTCGAAGCCGAACCGCTCATCCAGCCGGCGATGCAACTCGGCATTCGCCCGCCGCAAATACTGGCTGCGGGCCGCGTTTTCCACCACGGCCCGAAGCTGCTTCAAATCCAGCGGCTTGAGCAGGTAGTTGAACGCCCCGCGCTGCATCGCCTCGACAGCCGATTCGATCGTGCCGTGGCCGGTCACCAGAATCGCTTCCGCATCCGGCTGCAATTCCTTGCATTTGGCCAGCACCTCCAGCCCGCCCACTTCCGGCATCTTGAGGTCCGTCACTACGATTTCAAACGTGCTCGATTCGAGCAGCGAGATCGCTTCTTGTCCGCCATGCGCTACCGTGCACGCGAACCCGACGCTCCGCAAACTGTCAGCCATTGCCTCGGCGTGCGCGGCGTCGTTATCGACGACGAGCACTTGAATCGGCGGTCCGGCGCTGGCGGCAGTCGAAGGTTTCGGCATGAATCGATGATACGGCCCTCGTCAGAAACTCGAAAGGGGGCGACCAATTGCCGATATTAACGTGCACTAATCCCCGGCAAGTCTCGCCGGCACCGGCAGCTCGATGGTGATCTGAGTACCATGGCCAACTTCGCTTTGAACGCGGATCCGACCGCCGTGCGCTGCAATAATCTTTTCGGTGGTCGGCAATCCCAAACCCGAGCCGCTGGGCTTGGTCGAGAAGAATGCTTCGAACATCTTCGAGAGCGTGTGGTCGTCCATGCCGCAACCCGTGTCGATCAGGTTGATCGCGACCGTATCGCCCTCGGCGGATGAACGAACGACCAACTGGCCGCCGTCGGGCATTGCCTGCTTGGCGTTGATGATCAGGTTCAAGAGGGCTTGCCGAAACGCCTCACGGTCGAGCATCACGCGCGGCAATTCCGGGTCGAGATACCGAACGATCTCGACGCCCGCCTCCTTGGCCTCCGGCGCAAAAAATCGAGCACGTCGTCGATCTGATGGTTCAGGTCCGTCGGTTCCAGGTGGAGCCGGCGCACCTTGGCAAAGCTCAGGAAATCGTCCAGCAGCGATTGCAGCCGCTGGCACTCGCGGCGAACGACTTCCACCCGCTTGAGCGACCGCCGGCCCGCCGGCGTTTCCGCATCGGCCAGGTCCTCGGCCAATAGCTCCATATTGAGCCGGATCGTCGATAACGGATTCTTGATCTCGTGCGCAAGCCCGCCCGCCAGCCGGGCGATCTCCGTGTACTGATCCATCAGCCGCTGGACCGTGGCGGCCGAGTCGTCCGCGGATGACACAGCTTTCGCTTGGCGACTAACCATGTCAGACAAGGAAACTAGAAGCGGAGACAAGGAGACAAGGAGACAAGGAGATTCGATGTTCCAGTTGAATCTCCTGATCTCCCCCTCTCCCCGTCTCCTTGTCTTTTTAACTACGGCGCGCCGTTGCCTTCGCTGTCCGCCGTGGCCATTTCGCGCATGGCGGCCTTGCGGCTGAGCTTCACGCGGTCCTGCTCATCCACGGCGATCACCTTGACCATCATCGCATCGCCCACGCGGCAGACGTCGCCCACGCTGGAGACATACTCCTCGGCCAGCTCGCTGATGTGGCACAGCCCATCTTTGCCTGGCAGGATTTCGACAAACGCACCGAAATCCTTGACGCTCGTCACGGTCCCTTCGTAAATCCGGCCGACTTGCACCGAAGCCGTCATCGCCTCGACCCGGCCCAACGCTTGCTTCACCGAAGCTTCGTCGGCGCCGGCAATCGTCACGGTGCCGTCCTCTTCCACGTCGATCGTCACGCCGCAATCTTCCTGCAAACCGCGAATATTCTTGCCGCCCGGCCCGATCAACAGGCCAATCTTTTCCGGGTCGATTGAGGTCCGCGCCATTCGCGGCGCCGTCGGCGACGTATTCGGCCGCGGCCGCGGTATCGTCGAAAGCATCGACCGCAAAATTTCAATCCGGGCCTCGCGCGATTGGGCCAACGTTGCCTTGACGATCTCCTCGCTGATGCCGGCGATCTTCAGATCGAGTTGAATGCCCGTGATCCCGTTCTGCGTGCCGGCGATCTTGAAATCCATGTCGCCGTAGTGGTCCTCGTCGCCGATGATGTCGGTCAAGAGCACCCACTTGTCGCCTTCCTTCACGAGACCGGTGGAAATGCCGGCAACCGGATTGGTGATCGGCACGCCGGCCGCCATCAAACCCAATGTCGCCCCGCACACGCTGGCCATCGAGCTCGACCCGTTCGATTCCAAAATATCGGAAATCACGCGGATCGTGTACGGAAACTCGTCGTGGTCGGGCAGCACGGGGTTAACGCTCCGCTCGGCCAACATGCCGTGACCAATTTCGCGCCTGCCCGGTCCGCGAATCGGCCGGCATTCGCCCACCGAGAACGGCGGGAAATTGTAGTCCAACATGAACCGCTTCGAATACTCTTCGAACAGCCCGTCAACCCGCTGTTCATCGCGGCCGGTTCCCAGCGTTACCGTGACCAGCGCCTGCGTCTCGCCGCGTTGGAACAACGCCGAGCCGTGTACGCGCGGCAACAAATCGACTTCGCAATAGATCGGCCGAAGCGTTTTGCCGTCGCGACCATCTGGCCGCGTGCCGCTCAAAATCGCATCGCGCACCACCTTTTGTTCCAAGTCGTGCCACGCCTTCTGGAAGGCTTCCGGTGAAGTCGCGCCTTCGGCCGCGGCATTTGGAATTGTTTCGAGCAATGCCTGGGATTTTACCTGGGCCACCGCTTCTGAACGGGCCTGTTTCCCCTGCGTGCCCTTGGCCCCTTTGAGGCGATCGTAGAAGCTGTTGCGAAGCCGATCGTAAAGCCCGTCGTTGGGCGGCGGCGTGAAATCCATCTTTTTCACGCCCACCTTGCGGATCAGCTCCTCTTGCATATCGCACAGCTCGCGCACATAGCGATGTGCCTCGCTGATCGCCTCCAGCATGCGGTCTTCGGCCAACTCTCTGGAAAACCCTTCGATCATGAGCACCGCGTCGCGGGTGCCGGAGATGATCAGGTCCAGCTCGCTGGACTCCAGTTCATCGTGCGTCGGAAACGGCACGAAATTCCCATCGACCAGACCAATGCGAATCGCCGCCAGCGGGCCATGGAACGGCAGCGGCGAGAGTCCCAATGCCGTACAAGCTCCGTTCATCGCCAACACGTCGGCATCGGTCTGCCGATCGCTGGACAGCACAAAGTTGAGCACTTGCACTTCGTCGTTGTAACCATCGGCAAACATCGGCCGGATCGGCCGATCGATCAGCCGGGCGGTGAGCGTTTCCTTGGTGGTCGGCCGACCTTCGCGCTTGAGAAACCCACCGGGAAACTTGCCGGCGGCCGCCTGCCGCTCGCGGTAATCGCAGGTCAAGGGGAAGTAATCCAGCCCCTGCCGGGCCGGCCCCGATGCCACGGCACTGAGTGTCACCGTTTCGCCATATTGCACCGTGCATGCGCCCGCTGCCTGCTTCGCGAGCACGCCCGTTTCGATTCGCAATTTATTCTTGCCAATTTGCCGTTCAACTACAGTTCGTTCTAACATTCTTTTCCTTCATTTGATTTTGCGCGACAGCACACGTAACAGCCGGTGCGCGGCAACGGTTGCGCTGAGAAAAAGCGCGTGCGCGCTCTGCGCCAGAGCCAAGTAGGTCCGCCGAGCCGAGGCGGGCCGGGTGCCGCTCTGCTCGCGGCACCTACTTTCGAATCTCCAGACGCTGCAACAGATCGAGATACTTCTCGGGATTGATCCGCTTCACGTAATCCAACAACCGGCGCCGCCGACTGACCATGCCCAACAATCCACGCCGGCTGGCGTAATCCTTGGAATGCAATTTCAAATGGTCGGTCATCTGGGCGATGCGATTGGTGAGCAGCGCAATCTGGATCTCCGGGGAGCCCGAGTCGGACGTCCCGCGCCCAAATTCACCCTTCAGTTGTTGTTTCCGCTCTTTCGTTAATGTCATCGCGGTTCCCGCTGGTACTCTTGTCGGACGGATTACCAATCCGTCGCATCTCTCTCTGGTGCGCTGCGCACCCCGGTGACTATGCAGGTCCGGAGACCGGCGCACAACTTTCACGTAGTCAGCGGGCGGCGATTGTCAAAAACCACCCCGCGCTCCTCCGTAGTTGTGCGCGGGTCTCCCGACCCCGCACCACCGGGCCATTTGCCAAAGCCGACACCAACTCCTTCAACCTGTGCGGTAGCACCTCAAAACCGGCAACTTACCCTGCGGGCGGTGCCCGTTTGGCCGGTCTTGCGGTCTCAGACCTCACTACTACCTAAAACAATACTCGCTGCTTAAACTCCTCAGTTTAAGGATTCCGCCGCCGCTTGCAACCGCAAATAAATCCGGCTGAATCCCCCTCTACCTCTGGGAGAGGGCTGGGGTGAGGGTGCATTGTTCTATGGGAGAACGGGTCATTCTGAGACTGCCTTGAACGCTTCCAGCGGTCCGGTGAATCCCGCGCCCGGGCGTGTTGGCCGCCGCGACATCCGGCAAAACGCTCTCACGGTACGCTGCCCTCCTCCACCGCAACTACGGCGAAGCCAAAGGCTCCGCCGACAAACTCGACGAATCAAAAGACGGACGGCACACCGCTTCAATCGCCATTGGGACCAACAGACGGCAGATGCAACTTGTTGGCACGTTACGAGACGACGGTGCATCGGCGTGCCGCACCGACGCGAGTTTACGCGAGCCATCTACACGCTCAGGACACGCCCACCTTTCGCACCTGGCCGCCGCCGGACCCTCGCTGGGGTCGTCGAACACGTGACTGACAGGAATTATAAAATTCTCGTCATTCCTTCCCGCCGGCGCGCCTGCGCCGGCGCCTCTAGCCCTGCTTGAGGATCAGCGTGCCCTTCGGCGAATAGACGGTGAATTTCACCTCCTCGCCCAACGATGCCTCGAGCTCGCGCTCCGAGCTCACCTCGCCCTTGGCGCTGAAGATCTTGTAGTCGACGCCGATCTCGCCCTTGATCCCCTTCTTGTCGACCACCTTCTTGCCGCTGGAGGCCGTCATCTCCACCGTCGTCGCCTCCTCGCTCGCCTCGATGATGAGCACCTTGCCGGTGATGTTCTTGTAGCCGAGGTTCTGCGACAGCGAGGGGAACACCTTGCGCTTGAGCGTCAGCTCGACATTGATGTTGCCCGAGGGCTCGATCATGATGCCGCGGAAGCGGGCGTTGCCCTGCGATGTCATCTCGCTGAGCTTCACCTTGTTGGGCTTTGAATCCACGCTGAGTTCCAGCTTCGCCCCGCCCACGGTGTTGTTGTAGAAGTCGCGTGCGCTCACGCTGATGTCGACCTCGATCAGGCCATCGGCCGCACCGGATTTCTCGTAGTCCTTCTCCGCCTTGGCGACGGCCGCCGCCACCTTCTGCACATTGGTCAGGAGCTTCTTCAGCCCGGGTTCGATCGGCTTTCCCTTGACCGTCTTGTCGGCGAGGAACTTCTTGATCGTCTTCTCCGCCGAGGCGAGATGGCCGCGCATCTCCTCGTAGGCCGGTTCCTCGACATCCTCGAGCACCGAGAACAGGTTGTAGAGCTCGTTGTAGGGCTTAGCGTCGCCCGTCTTCATGTTCGGATCGAGCTTATTGAAAACGTTGTCGAAATATTCCTTCGTCAGCTTTGCGAAACCGAAATTGTCCGCCATCTTGATCCCTTGAATGTGGAGCGTGCCGGTTCCGCCCCGAACCGACGAGGAAGGCGTGCCGGCCGCCGCCACGCCCGGACCCGAAGCCCGGACGCCCTCGCTGCACGCCAGTATTACCCAGAAAACGCGATAGTTGTAAGACAACCGATCACTGATAGGAATTTTAATCGCACACGAGGCTGATTTTAGCCTTGGTTCGACGCTGTTGTCCATCAAATTCTTACATTGTCGATTGCTGCGGCGGGCCGGTTTCCAAGGCCGGGGTAGTCACGGCGACTGTGGGCGGCGGTTTTTGCCGGTTTTTGCCGTCGGAAGGAGTTGACGGGCAAAAGCTAACGATCGCCGCGCGCATCGTCCTTGGTTTGCGCGTTGGCGGGCAAAAAAGCTACAGGAAGTCTGAAGCTACAGATATTCTGGATCGAGAACTTACTGTAACTCGCACGGCCGGGCCGACCGACTAACGCGCCGGGCTTCGAGTCCCTCAGACTCGAGAAACTCGGCATCGGGCACGAGTATCAGTTCGCTCGCCGCGTCAGGATCTCGCGGCGGCGCGCGGGGACTGGCGAGTGTGCGGACTGGTCCTTCCCACAGGCCGCCGACCATCGCTCCGCTCTGGTGCCCGCGAAGACTGCGCTCGATCACCTCATGTTGGCGGCGCTCAATGAAGCTGATGATTTTCATCTGCCCGCCACACTCAGAGCACTTCACGGTTTGTGACCAATGACGAACCGTCGAATGGTGCGTAGTTCTACCTAACTTCTTTCAGCATTTGTCGTTTGAGTTGGTTCCTTGGCTTCATCATTCGATCGTACTTCTTTTGTCTGCGTTTTCGCTGTCGCGGTTCGAAGCGATCTGGTCGATCGGCGACTCGATGCGTCGCCACAGCGTCGAGCAGCTGATCGTAGAGTCGTTGACGGCGAGTTGAGCTACAGTGCCCTTGCGTGGCAATCAACGGTTGAAATGCTTCCAGTATTTGAACGGCTCCCTTGAAGCTGACAGTACGGGGTTCGAGTCGGTGCTTGTTGGCGGCCTGTGCGATGATCGTACGGATGAGATTGTAAGCCAGGATGTGCGTCCAGATCTCTTTGCGCACGAGTTCTGGTGTCTTGCAACGCAAGATGTCCATCTGCATGGTTTGCTTGAGCGACCGCAGGTCGAGTTCGGCGTTCCAGCGGGCGCGGTAGAGTTCCGCCAGATCATGGGCAGTCACCGCCTCGGCATCCAACAACGTTGAAACAACGATCATGCTTCGGCAGCGGAATCCGGGCTGCTGAATTCGGACACGCGTTTCACGGATCGTGAGTCGCTCGGGAAGTAATTTGAGGGTTTGCCAGTCGATCGAGCGAATGCGACCGGGGCGACACCACTCGACAATATGATCGCCCTTGGCCAACCGCTTACCGCACCGAAAGTCGACTCTGCGGCAATGATGGACTCGAGTGACTGTGTCGATGCCACGCTGCTTAAGCAGATGGATTTCGTGCCACGCACACATGTAGCGGTCGGCGAGCATGATATCGCCTGCACGCAAGACGCCCCACAACTGGCGCAGCATTCCCAATTCGCTGTGACCCTTACCGTAATTGCTGCAGATAGCAAGATCGAGTACGGCTCCACAGGAGAGCGAAAAGAAAGCTGCGATCCGCGCCAGTGGAAAGCCAAGGCCTGGCTCCTGTTGCGGAGGTTGCGGATAAGCTTGTTGGTTTTCCACAGTGTCAGGCATCGAGACGGTCGAGCCATCGTAGGCCAGGACGCGACGACCTTTCCAAAGCCAGTGTTCGTGAGCACTCTCATCCAACGCTTGGCCCGTCTTCCGGGCAACTGCTGCAAAGAACTCTTCCGGAAGTCGTTTTCTCGCTTGGCAATAAGCGCTGGTTTCGGCTGAGCAAGGACGCTGCCCGCCTGCGACGCGATGAACGATCAGACGTGCGACCGCCGCGCGACAAGAATGATCTTGACTCAACACCTGCCCGAGGAACATCCACAGCGTGACCAGCGGCGAATAAACTCGGTCGAGCCAGACGACGTTCAATGCTTTCAATGCATGCGTTACAGTTCCTTCCGACAACACATTAGTGAACTGTAACTCGCCCTCCTGCAGGAACTGGCGCCGCAGAAAACGCACTTGTTGGCGAAACCGTCCTTGGTTAGAAAACGACATCGCGAGGCCTCCTTGCCGGTGATGGGTGTGTGACAGCTCCATCTACGCAAGAGAGGCCTTTTTCATCTATACCAATTCAGCACAACACCTTACGTAAGAACTACGCACCATTCGACGAACCGTCCTGAGACACAAGATCCGCCATTGGGCTGCGTTCGGTCGCATCGACCGCGGTGTGTCGCGCCGACGCGGGGTTGCTCTTAAACTCTTTTGCTCTCTTCACGTCGCTGCGGCGCTGCAATGCCAACACCCTGATGATCAGAACCGCCTCCCGCGTGTTGGAAATGAAATCCGAGTGCGCATCGGATGTCGACGGCATTAGCGCCTTGTGGCCCTGGCGTCAAAAGAAAGCGCCGCGAGAAGTTTCTCGCGGCGCCTTTCCATTAGCTCATGATGGAATGCACAGCGCAGCCGGCTATTGCTGCCCTCGCGTCCAAACATGCATCCATCGGCCGCTGCCCGGCACGGTGTCGAATTTTGACGGCCGATCCTTGCCGGGCGAAGCAAAGACCACGCGGAACTCGTCTCCGTTGAGCTCGTAGATTCCAAGACAGGTCTGGCCTGCGTGCGGGCCGCTCTCGTCCGTGATGTCGATCGTGTTAAACCCGTGCGCCGCGCCAGTTTCTGCGTTCCCGTTACAGTCCCAGCACCGGGCAACGTAACCGTATAGCGGTCACCTTGAATGACCAGCTTCGCTCCCTTGAGCTGCGCCTCCGACAGCGCTTTGCCATCGCTTTCTCCATTGTTCAACTGCCAAACTCCATGAAACGCATCGCCATTGGGTGTCACGCCGTCTTTCGGCGCGCCTGCCCCCAGTAGCGTGCTGACTGCCACACATACCCCAATTGTGAATTGCATGACAAACCTCCACAACAAGTTGGCGGAATGACTGCCTACCCATTGAACTCTACTTCACTTTCTATGGTCCGGTTAAAAGACCTGCACGTGCTGTGACACTCTCAACCACCACTTTGAACGGCCTCCATAATCCCTTGCCCGGATATGCGCCCTTCGATCGCATCGAAGAACTTCTTGAAACCCACGCCGCGCTTGGCAAAGCCCGCCAACTCGGCGACGATCGCTATATCGCGGTGTGATTTGGAACGCTTATCTTCGCTAATCAACGCTTATCATCAATCAGCGAAAATTAGCGGCAATTAGTGTTCCCCCACGTTCGTGCGCACGGGTGCTTTGCCCAAAAAAGGATTTGTAGGAGGCGTCTCCGACGCCGATTCAACAATGTTTCACAACATGTTGTCTAAAAGACGAGTGATCGGGCTCGGAGACCCCTCCTACAACGAATTCTTAGGCACAGCTCACTGGGCGGCGGCCAAGAATCGTTGATGAAATCGCCTGGTCGATGTGCTATGGTCGATCGTGCCACAGTGCAGCTTGTTCTTTGATAATTCGGTGATTAGCGGACAGCCGTTAGCTCTCAGCTCTCAGCGTCGGCCAGAATGTGGCGCGCATCAATTGACGGAAACTCGTTCAATTGTGCGCGCTCCGCTTGCGCCGCGCCGCGAGGTTTAGTGCTTGGATTGGTCACTGGGCCGCGCGAAACTACCGAGTTACGCCCGCGTTTTATGGGACCCATTTTGGGCGCACAATTGCAACGCATGAATGCGAAAGGAGTTAGCAGCCGACCGCAGAAAGAATCGCCGCCAAAACTGACTGAATCCCGAGAACGGCGCGGTTACGGCGAATCAAACGCAAAAGAAGCCGAGCAAAATACGTTGGGTTACTCCCCGCTCCCCGCTCCCCGCTCCCCGCTACTACGCCGGCTTCGTTCCCTTGGGAATATCCCGCAGCCGAACCACGTCCCACGCCAGCCCGACTTTCTCCATCATCCAGATGAGATAGTAGGTAAAGTCGATCTCCCACCAGCGGTGTCCCTGGCTGGCGACGCGTTGATAGGCGTGGTGGTTGTTGTGCCAACCCTCGCCAAACGCCAGGAATCCCACCCACCACAGGTTGCGGCTGTCGTCGGTCGTGTCGTAGCGGCGCGTGCCCCACATGTGCGTCACGGAATTGATCATCCAAGTCACGTGGAGCACGTACACCATCCGCACGCCAAGGCCCCAGAACACGAGCGACAACCCGGCCCGCCATCCGCCCAATCCGATCGGCGTCGCAAAGTAGCCGACCAAAAACAATGCCACACCCAGGGCAATGTGTGAGGGCAAAAACAGGTAATGCATCACGACGATCATTTTGTCCTTCAGCATGTCTGGAGCGTATTTTTCGACGAGCTCCTTATGCCACCGCTGGCCGAAGTTCGGCATGAACCACAGCATGTGGCTCCACCACTTGCCGTCCCGTGGCGAATGCGGGTCGCCTTCCTTGTCGCTGAAGTGATGGTGCTTGCGATGATTGGCCACCCAGGTGAGCGCCGAGCCCTCGCCCGACAGACCGCCCAAAAACGCGAGCAGCCAACGGACCGGCCGATACGTCTTGAAGCTGCCATGCGTCAGGCAGCGGTGATAACCCATGCACACGCCCCCTGCACCAGTCAGGATTACCAACACCGCGCAAACAAGCACGCCTTGCCAACTGAAAAAGAACGGAGCAACCAGTGCCAGAACGTGAACCAGGCCAATCCAGATCACGACCGGCCAATCGAGGCCGTGGTTAATCAGCTCCGCGGCGCCCGCTCCTTCGCTCGAGGGCGATTGCGCGACTTCAGCGTGAACGGAACTCGCGCCGTTACGATAGTCGTACAACGTAGAAACCGGCTGCCCAAGCGGATCCTGTTCCTGGCGGCCAGTGGGCGCCCGAGTTAGCAATCCGACCGTCTCCTGATCGTTCATCTTCGCTATTTCCACGAAAAGTTTATTGGGCGACGTTCGTCGTTGGCGAGAGCCACCTAATGATACGCCGTATCAACTACGCCAAGCATCTAATCATAGGCGCAGCGCGACCAATGGCTACCCCAAAGGAAGGCGAAAGAGCAAGCGCAGAGGAAGAAAGACTCGATTGATAGTTCCGTCCCCCTTCCGCCTTCCACACTCCCCACTAGTGTAGTGCTTCAAGCAGATGGGACCTTATCGAGGCTGGCCCGAGCGCGGCGACTTTCTCCAGAATGTCTTCGGCTTTCTTGGTCCACACGAACGTGGTCGGGTCGCTGTTGTGCTGGTCGATGTAGTCGCGAATTGCCTGGATCAACTCGGAAACGCTGCGGAAGACGCCGTTGCGAATCCGATTGTGAGTGATGTCGCGGAACCACCGCTCGATCACGTTGAGCCACGAACTGCTTGTCGGGATGAAGTGGATGTGGAACCGTCGATGCCGCCGGAGCCAGGCCTTGACCTTGGGATGCTTATGCGTGGAATAGTTATCAACAATCAGGTGCAGGTCCAATTCCGGCGGCGTTTCCGCCTCGATCTTCCTCAGGAACTTGATCCATTCCTGGTGTCGGTGTCGCGGCATGCACTCAGCGATGATCTTTCCCGCGGCCAACTCGATTGCCGCGAATAGCGTGGTGGTGCCATGGCGTTTGTAGTCGTGCGTGAGGGTCTTCAGCCGGCCGGGATATATCGGCAGGCTCTTCTGCGTGCGGTCGAGCGCTTGAATCTGACTCTTCTCGTCGCACGAAAGCACGAGCGCATGCTCGGGAGGATTCAAGTACAGGCCGACCACGTCGACCAACTTTTCAGCGAACTGCGGATCGTTCGAGACCTTGAATGATTTTGTGCGGTGCGGCCGCAGGCCGTTGTCTCGCCAGACGCGCTGGACCATCGTATCGCTGCAACCCAACGCCTTGGCCAGTGACCGTGTCGACCACTGCGTGGCATGGGGTGGCGTTTCCTGAGTCGTCTTGCGGATGATCTCGGCCTCGAACGAGGCGCGCCTGGTGGGTGTGCGTCCGCCGCGTGGAGCATCCTGTTCAATGCCTGCCAGACGCGACTCCGCGAAGCGAGTACGCCACGTCCCCACGGTCCGTCGCGTGCAGTCCAGCATAGCGGCGATCTCCTTGCTCTCACGGCCGCCGGCAGCCGCCAGGACAATCTTTGCTCGCAACACCAGTCGCGTCGGCGTGCTGCGTCCTCGCGACCACTTGGTCAACGAAACTCGCTCTTCATCCGTTAAGACAATGGCGCTTGCAATCCGCATGATCGTGATCCTCCATGTTCAGAGGATTCAGACGCCAGCGGCAGCCAATAAGTTCCCGTATTTCTAAAGCACTACACTAGGTT
The DNA here is from genome assembly GCA_963733825.1 of Pirellulales bacterium. Taxonomy (GTDB): domain Bacteria; phylum Planctomycetota; class Planctomycetia; order Pirellulales; family Lacipirellulaceae; genus JABDGM01. The sequence goes on along the minus strand of CAVTEK010000016.1, from coordinate 34,252 downwards.
ATCGCAATCCCGATAATTTTATGGCCGGGAAGAGAGCGTCGCGACTGTCGGCGCAGGTGGTCGCCACGTCGTCATCGTTAACGTCGAATCCGGTAACACTCTAAAATGAACTGCTCCCACTTCACTTGTCACCAGAACGCGGGCGCCCTCGTGCTCGTACGTGCGGATGACCGGCTCGACCAATTCTCCGCCGCCGCCACTGAGGACGACCCAATTGGGCGTGCTCCAAGCTGCGAATCCCGGCGGATCGCTGCGCCGGCTACCATGGTGCGGAGCCAACAGAACATCGCAGTGGTAGGGCAACTCGGCCATCACGTCGTCGATGCCGGGAGATTCCAAGTCGCCGGGCAACAGGATGCGGCGGCCCGCGTATTCGACTCCCAGCGTCACACTATTTGCGTTGTCGGTGCCGAGGACGCCTTTTCGGGGCGGATGCAAAACTTGGATCGTCACATCCGGTCCGACATGCAATTGATCGCCGGACCAAATCTTGCGGATCGGCACGCCGGCGCGCACAATGGCGTCGTGCAATGCTTTCGGCCCGCCATATTCGGCGGACCGAAACATCAACGGCGACACGTAAATTGCGCCCACAGAAAATCGCTCGAGCAGGCCTGGGACGGCGTTGTAGTGATCGGTATCGGCGTGCGAAAGCACAATCCCATCGATCCGCACGATGCCCTGATTCCAAAGGAAGTCAGCGATAGATTGGGTCGCGTACTCAGGCGAGCCGATTCCGCCGGCATCATAGAGCATCGTTGCACCACCCGGCGCTTCGAGCGCGATGCACTCACCATGCCCCACGGCAACCACCGTGCACTCAAGCCCATTGTGAGTCCATCCGCGGGTCATGAACGGCACGAGCCCCACCAATATCCATAGAGCGAGCGTCGCCAATTGCCACCGCAACGGCAACAATCGATTTCCCCAAATCATCACGTACAACATTGCGACGTAGAAAACCGCAACCCACCACCACGCCGGACCAGGAAGAAAGAAGTGGCCGATGGGAACTGATTCGGCCCAGCGCACGACTGTTTCGAGGCCACCGAGCGACGCACTGCATATCGAACCGCAAAATGCACCAAGCGAAGTAGTGAACGGCGCTATCGCCAGCATCGTGAGGCCGCTCCACATGGCCAGGATGACCAGCAGCCAAATCGCGGGCGAGACAACGATAGCGATCGGCGACGCGACGTGAAAGGCGTTCAACACCAACGGCAAGGTCATCAGCCAAACGATACCCGAGGTCACCATCAGCCAGCCAGTCCAACGACCGATGGACGAGAGGGCCCGCCGATACCAGGGTCGTCCCGCCGCGAGCAGGACTTCCAACGGGTCTCGAGCTTCCCTTTTCCTCGACTGCAAGCCCCACCCGCTCCAAATGAGCGAAGCGACTGCCAGAAAACTGAGCTGCAGCCCTGTTTGAAACATGTCGGCCGGGTTCATCGCCAGCACAACGAGCGCCGCGGCAAACAGCGAATTGAACGCCACGCCATGCCGCCCTGCCCATTCTGCCAAACAAACGAGCACACACAACGTTGCTGCGCGAACAATGGAGGGATGCACCTCGGCCAAGAGCGCGTAGGCGATTACCACAACGATGATCAGACACAAACCGGCTCGCCGAGGGAGCCAACCCATACGCAGAATCCCCCACAACCCCAGCGCCAAAATAGCCACATGCAGCCCCGAAACAACCAACACGTGGATCGTGCCCGTCAGCATGTACGTCTCGGTTTCCTCATACGGGAGCCCTTCCCGAGCGCCCAGCAATATTGCCGCCGCCAGACCCGCTCGATCTGGCCCAACGAGCGAGCGAACGACTTGCTTGGCGCGGACGCGAACGCTGTCGAGGAAATGCGACGGAGTGAATCCGCCGCCACTGGAAAGGATCGACACGCATTCGGGCGCCGAGCTGCGGACCCGAACCAATTCCCGTTCGGTTCGGGCACGGGCCGCAAAATCCGTTTCGCCCGGATTGAGCGGAGGCGAAATGAGCGCCAATCGACCGAACGCGAGCAACTGGTCGCCCTGGTGGATGCCCAGCAAGTGGCCTTCGACGGAAAGCTGACACGTGCCGCTGGCCGGTCGCCACTCGCCGGCATCGCGAATTCCCGTGAGAGCGACGCGCAGACGGCTCGTCTCTCCGACCGGGATCGCTCGCAGCGGCGTCGGCCGAGGAGCGGAAACCCGCTCGGGCGATTCGCGGGCAATCGCTTCAATACACACCGGCGCTGGTTCGAAGGCCGCGTACCTGGCAACTTCATTCCGATCGAACAGAAACCAATTCAAGTTGTGCCATGCCGCTCCCGTCAGTGCGACAGAAACCAGCAATAAGCACCCGGCGGGCCCATCGTACTGGCGATTCCGCACGAACCACCACAACGCGAGGCACGTGGCGCACAGGCACCACCAGATCACGAACCAAGATATGTCGATCGCCGAATCGACCCCAGCGAAAATTGAGCGCAGTCCATACCGATCACAGATAATGCCCGCCATAGCGGCGAGCGCGACGAGAACCAAAGGCTGGTATCGGCGCCCGTATAAAGCGGTCGAATCCACGACTGCAATTGTGCCAGTTTTTGCCCCGCGGCTTTCCACCGGCTTAACGGCGGCATCCATGCGGCCGATTATATCGCCACGGCGCCAAAAGCGCTACCCTCGAGCGTTTCAAAAGCCGCATCGAGCGATGCCGGTTCCTCGGCCATTGGCGAAGCCGCAAAATCGTAATCGGAGAACGTTGTCCCGGCCGGTTGGGTTACCGCCGGCGACGAGGCGATCCACGCCAATAGGCCAAGGTCGCTCGAGGATGCCGACACGACCGGCGAGCCGGCGATCAATTCGTCGTGCGGTGAAACGGCCGCTCGAGTCGACGGCAGGTCTTGTGCGACAAAGACCGGCGATTCTAAGGAAGACAACGAGGCGATGCCTGCGGCAGACGAGCCTTGCGGTTCGGCCGCGAGTGGTTCAAGGGTTGCCGCCGGTTGAACTGTTTCGACAACTGGCGACGCAATAGTTTCGACGGTTAACGGCGCGACGCTGGCCTGCTGCGACGCCCCAGGGTCTTGCACGAGGGCACCCGATCCCGTGTCCGCAGCCATCACATTTCCCGCTCCGCCGCCCGAAGACTGGCCAAAATGAGCGCGCCACACGCCAAAATCGGCCTGGTCGATCACGCCGCTGCCGTCGCCATCGGCGCCGGAAAACGCGGTGACGTGCGAACCCATGGTTTGACGAAACATGACGTAATCGGCGCCATTGACGAACCCATCGAGATTGTAGTCGCCAGGCAGGATGGGGACGGCGGACTGGTTTCCAAAATTGACGTCGGTCACGTTTTGTCCCGGACCAACCGTTACGTTGCCCGGGACCTGGGTCCGCGTCCATCCCGACTTTTGATCCGTGTTGACCGCGTAGATACCCGGAGGCAAATTGCCAAACGAATAATTGCCTTGAGCATCCGTAACCGCCGAGAGTTCGTTGCCGATAATCTCGATACCCCAGAAATTCAATGAATTGCCGGTGTCGTTGGCGGGAGAATTATCGGTGATTTCCAATGTCCAAAAGCCAATCGAGCTCTCACCGTAGAATGTGCTCAATGGCTGCTCCGATTTATACACGCCGTCGAAGGGAGCAGTACCGCCGGAAATAGGTGCGATGGAATCGTCGGAGAAAATGGTGCTGGAGAAATTCTGGCCATTGCCGCCGACGCCTGAGAACAATCTCACGCGCGTGCCTGCGGGGGAAACAAGGTTTACGGTCAGGTCTGAGTCGTACGTGTGGGAAATGTCGAGCTGCACGTTGATGTGCGTGATCGTAGCCAAGTCGCCAATCCAAAGCTTCGATGCGACCGGAAAAAAGCTATTGATCGCCGCAGCCGTATTGGAAAAAGTGACGTTGTCGACCGATTGCAAGTCGAGCGATCCGTTTCCATTAGCGTCGACAAAAACGGTCCAACCCGACAGACCGGGTTCACCTAATCCCGGCATCGAATCGCCGTCGGCATCGTTGTAAACCTGGCCCGCGATCGAACCGGTAGGTGCAAAGTTTGCAAAATCGACATTCCGCACGTTCCGGTGACTATCCGGCCCATCGGGGTCGCTCAAATTATCAATTCCCACGACGTTCACGGTCCATGCCGAATTGGCAAACATTGCAGCCGGAATATCCGTCGTCGCTGGCGGAATTTGCGTCCAGCCCGGAGCCACCTCCTCGCGAATGATATACTGGTCGGCGGCAAGATTATCGAAGCGATAAAAGCCGTCTTCATCGGTCGTCGTGAATGGCTCGCCGGAGGTGAACGTCAATGACCAACCGTTCAACGTCCCTTCGTCGCCGTGCGTGGTATCGCTGATGACGAGCGTCCAAATACCGGCCGCCGCCTGACCCGTGAAATCGCTCAATTGGCCTTCAGGCTGCCAGACGCCGGAATAGGCGCCATTCCAATCGTTGAAGCCAATTGTGGATATTGACCGAGCCGCATCGTCGGACAACGTCAAATCCTGAAAATTGTTGAATTGCCCGCCAACTCCCGAGAATAATTCGACTTGGGTTCCGGACGGGCCGACGAGATACGCATTCAAGTCGCCGACAAAGCTATGGGTGACATTTAGCGTAACTGCGACGTTGAAAACGGTTCCCATATCGCCAACGATGATCTGCGAGGTCGTAGATGCAACGGGCGGATCGAGAATTGGCTTCGGCAAGTCGGTGGCGGAGATGACTGTCGGTGTGCCGTTGACATCGCGAACACCGTTGTTGTTCCCATCGATATAGACAACCCGGCCGGGAATACCGGCGTGTTCGTCGTTCACTCCGTCTTGGCTCGCGTCATAAAACACCTGACCTACGATCGAACCCTTTTGCGAAGTAGGCATCCAATTGCCGAAGTCGACGCCCTGAATATCGATACCGGACTGGACGGTAATGGGCGTTGGCGCCCAGGTCGGCCGCCAACCGGCCGCGATTTGTTGCGGCGTTTCATATTCGCGAACGTAGTATAAGCCGGGAGCCAGATCGGTAAACGCGTAGTTGCCGCTGGCGTCGGTGACGCGGAAGTCCTCTAGATACGTCGTGACGCCCTTTACCTTGATCGTCAGTGACCAGCTGTTGAGGACGCCCACGTCGCCGGCCGAGTCGTCATAGATTTCGAGCTTCCAAGCACCGAACGCGTCTTCGTTGTTGAAAGCGCTCAATGCCTGTTGCGGACGGAAAGTTCCGGTGAATGGTGCAGTGCCCACATTAAGGGGGATAATCGCCGAATCATCGAAGACTGTATTGTGGAAATCGACGCCGCTGTCTCCCACGTTGGCGAAAAGTAATACGCGTGTACCCGACGGACTGATCAAGGTCACATGCAAATCGGAGTCGTAGGTGTGCGAGATATCGAGCGCGACGTTTACATCCAGAATTTGCCCCGTGCTGGGAAAGTCCAATTCGCTCTTGACGGTGGTGTAGTCCTGGATCGCCTGCGGCACATCGGGCGACGCTTGCGTAAGCGTCTGGTCCGGCGTCGAAGTCATATCGAGCTGACCGTTGTTATTTGCATCGAGGTAAACCATCCAGCCGGCCATTCCCGGCTCGCTTGAACCTTTCATTTGATTGCCGTCGATGTCGTCCCACTTCTGGCCCGATATAGACCCGGGCATTTCAGGACCGATCGGCCTCGTGGACACAATTGCCAAACCGGCGATTCCGCCTTCAAAACCGGCTTGACTGGTCACGGTAATGGTGATTTGGCCCGAACCATCCGAAAGGACTTTATAGGCAAAAGTGCTCAAGTCGTCGTTGCTGGGTGGTTTGTCGTTGACTTCCAGCCCGCAGGGCTCGACCACCTGGGTGAAGGGAATCGTCTGGACCGTTCCATTCAAATTGCCGCCCACGATCGTGACGATATTATGTGCGTCAAAAGTATCTGCATGGCCGAACACGTACACCTGGTGAAATGTCCATGGTTCGAGGTTGCTCCAGGTGAAAGTCAGCGTCTGGCCCTGAATGGGAATGTACCCGTCCAGCGCGTCGAGCGGTACGGCGTGGCTCGGTATGTCGGCACTGGCAATTGGGGCGCCATCGGCGACGGTATCGATGGACGAGCCGGTTGATGTGATCGAAAGCCCGTAAGGTACGGCGCTGCCGGATTCGCTTATCAAGCTTCCTCCGTCAGGCCCGGTCACGAAGCCGTTCGATCCGGGACTCCCGTTGAACTGATTCCAATTGATCGGGCTGGATTGATCAACGGCGTCGAAGTCCACACCAACGACGAGCCCCTTGCTCCGCGTGCCAGTGATGCTGTAATAGCCGAGGCTTCCGTAATTGGTGTAACCCCAATCGGAAGCATCGGGTACTTTTTTGTCGTTGGGGCCGGGCGGCGTCGGCGGATCCGTAATCGGCGGCGGTCCTGGGTGGGCGACGGGGTCGATAAATGCAATTGGTCTGCCAGTGCCTTCGACAGTTAGGTAATAAGTGCCGGCGGTGAGGAACAGTGTGTCCGTATATTCGCCTGTCGCGGTGAGCAGCCAACCGCCGTCGCTGGACGCACCAAACGTATCGCTGCCCGCCGGCAGATCATCGTTGGGGTTGCTTGTCGCGATGACATTGCCGGATGAATCGACGATCTTTGCAAGGATGTCGAGATTTGGTCCGTCATAGAACGGCGTGATGTCAAATTGGTCGACCTCCCCCAAACCATCCACTGTAAACGAGAAGTAGTCGACATCGGTGTTTCGCTCGATGATGCCCTCATCTTGGACGACAATGCTATTCGTACCGCTGGCCGAAGTATCGGTCTTCAACGAGCTAGCTGTTCCGCGGGTATTACCATGATCGTCGGCGCGGTAGCCAAACCCGTTTTGAGAGGTGATGATCGCCAAATCGTCTTGAATATTGGTGGCGCCCGGATATTCGCCCTGACTCCATTGTGTAAGCAGCTGAGTATAAGGTACGCCCATGATTGGCCCCCAGCTGGTCGGCTCAAGCGAAGGCGGCGTGACGTCTGGATGGCCGTTGTAGTAATCAAAGGTAACGGTCTTCCATGACCATTTCGTCATATCGGGGTCGCTGATATCGAAGTAATCGCGGGTCTGACCGTCGGGGTCCAGTCCTAAGCTGGCTCCTGTAACGTTCGAGACGATGTCGGCTGTATACTTCGCAACCCCGAAGAAATCGCCAGCAAACACGAAAGCTGGAACATCCTCGGACGAGGTGAACGAATTCTTAATGGAGACCCCGGCCTTGGGCACTCCTGTCTCGGGCGTGAACCAGTCGTAGGTGCTACCGCCAATCACGACGCGGATGCCCCAGCGGTTATCCGTGCCGCTCGTGTCCTGCCTCAAAGACTCGACACCGGGATCTTGCGTCGTCACATCGACATCGAATGGTCGAAAATCCTCGCTGACGCGCTCCCAAACAGTCTGAATGAGCAGTTGTTCGTCATCTGAAAAGTGCAACAGGTCATCGTCGAGGCTGAACGCCGGGGTCACGATATTTGGCGTATGATACTGCGAATTGATCGCTGTATTGCGCGTGATGAAACCGACGAAATCGAGATAGATCGTCTTCGTTGCCGTGGGATCGCTATGCAACTTGAAGGTTTGCGCCTCTGGATACGGTAAATCGTCTGCCGTGGCCGCGCCACTCGCAAGTCCCGATTGGTTTTGAACCAGCGCACCTTGGAGCGACGGCAAAACGGGACTAATCGGCGACGCGGACAACATGCATCGCTCTTCCAGCCGCTCGACCCAGAACTGGCGCCGGTATATGACCCGATTGTCACGCCCGACCTTTGGCAATGAAAGAGAGCCGCGCCGCAAAATCGCACGATGGTGCCTTCGTTGAAACATACCGCCTCTGTCCCCCCGTTCCTGGCAGGTGGCCCAAATTTGAGAATAGCCGCTAGTTTAGCTGGGAAATGAGTAACAAGCAAGCAATTTGCCGACTCGCTGATGGGCCGCTTGCGGCCGTCCACTCCGCCACGTTGGCCGAACCGCAGACGATCGCATTCCGTACCGCTAGATAGCCGGTAGTATTCCGGGGCTCGTTTTTGACGGCCTATCTGGAAAGTGTGCAACAATTCGCGGTCGAAAATGAGACCGAGAACAGTCCGGACATGATTCTTGGGTGCACCCGCCAACCCTGATATACTCTCGACTCCAAGTAGGTGCCGCGAGCCGAGCGGCACCGTCCGCCTCGGCTCGGCGGACCTACCGGTGATTAGCCTGTACTTCTACGACGGAGCGTACGATGCTGAAACGTGCTGCCATTACCTTCACCGAATTGGCTCTTTGGCTGATTGCGCTCGTGCTACTCCTCAGCGGATGTACCCAATCGGCCGGCAGCAAAGATGTCGCCGCCAATCCGTCGAAGGTCGCCACCACGGGTGCGCAAAATGCCGCGGCCAACTTGCCCCTCATTCCGCGCGAAGTGCTGTTTGGCAATCCGCAGCGATCCCAAGCCCGGCTGAGCCCAGATGGAAAGTGGATCAGCTTCGCAGCGCCCGATCATGACGTAATGAATATCTGGGTCGCGCCCACGGAGGATTTGTCGAAGGCCCAAGCCGTAACGCAGGAGAAAGTCCGGCCAATCCCCACCTATGTTTGGGCCTATGACAATCAACACATTCTCTACATCCAAGATAAGAACGGCGACGAGAATTTCCACCTCTATGCAACAAACGTCGAAACGCGCAAAACAAAAGACCTCACGCCGATCGACGGTGTCCGCGCCGAGATCCAGGAAGTGAGCCAGAAGTTTCCCGACGAAATCCTCGTGGGACTCAACGATCGCGACAAATCGTTTCACGATATCTGGCGCGTCAATATCGCAACTGGCGAGAAAAAACTTGTGCAACAGAACCCGGGCATTGCCGGATACGTGACCGACGACGACTTCAAGGTGCGCCTGGCCGAGGATTTCACGCCAACCGGCGGCAAAATTCTGCGCGTTCCGGAAAAGGAAGGCGCTACATCGAAGTGGAAGGACTTCATCGAGTTCACTCCGGAAGATGCTATGACCAGCGGTCCGGCCGGCTTCGATAAGTCCGGCGACACGCTCTATCTCGAAGATAGCCGCAAACGCAACACTTCCGGCCTGTTTGCGATGGACTTGAAGACCGGCGCCACGAAGCTCATCGCCGACGACCCGCGGACCGACGTGGGTGGCGCCCTCGTTCATCCGACCGAAAAGAACATTCAGGCCGTTTCCTTCACCTACGGCCGCACCGAATGGAAAATCCTCGATCCGGCAATTGCCCCGGACATCGAATACCTGAAAAAGTACCAGGACGGCGATTTCATCGTCACCAGTCGCACGCTGGACGATAAACAGTGGACCGTCGCCTACACGCTCGACAACGGCCCGATGAAGTTTTACCGCTATAGCCGCTCGCCCGAGCGCAAAATGACGTTCCTGTTCAATCACCGCGACGACCTGGCTGACTATCCGCTCGTAAAGATGCACGACCGTGTGATCAAGAGCCGCGACGGGCTCAACCTGGTGTCGTACTTGTCGCTGCCCCCGGGAACCGACCCGGATAACGACGGTGTTCCCGATCATCCCGTGCCGATGGTTCTCGAAGTTCATGGCGGACCGTGGGCCCGCGATGGCTGGGGCCTCAACTCCCAGCATCAATGGCTCGCGAACCGTGGCTATGCCGTGCTCAGCGTCAACTATCGCGGATCGACCGGCTTTGGCAAGGAATTCATCAATGCGGCAAACGGCGAGTGGTCGGGGAAAATGCACGAGGACCTGCTCGACGCCGTGAAGTGGGCCATCGACGAGAAGATCGCCCTCGCAGATAAAATCGCGATCATGGGCGGCAGCTACGGCGGCTATGCCACGCTTGTCGGCATGACCTACACGCCACAGACATTCGCATGCGGCGTCGATATCGTCGGCCCTTCAAGCTTGGTGACGCTGCTGCAAAACGTGCCGCCGTATTGGAGGCCCTTCATGCCGGTGATGAAAATCCGAGTGGGCGACGTGAGCACGGAGGATGGGCGGGCCGCCCTCCTCAAGCGTTCGCCGCTTACCTTTGCCGAAAAAATCGAGCGGCCACTCCTCATTGGCCAGGGCGCACATGATCCACGGGTCCATCAACAAGAGGCCGATCAAATCGTTAAGGCGATGACTGAGAAGAATATTCCCGTTACCTACGTGCTCTTTCCAGACGAAGGTCACGGTTTTCACCGCCCGGAGAATAACAAGGCGTTCAACGCCGTAACCGAAGCATTCCTGGCCGAGCAACTCGGGGGCCGGTTCGAACCGGTGGGCGGTGATTTCAAAGGCTCGACCATTACGGTTCCTACGGGTGCCGACCACGTGCCCGGTTTGACCGAAGCGATCGCCGCGATGCCGAAACCGGCAGTGGAGCAAACGCCTCGACCGGACAAGATCCTCAAAAAACCGGCCGATGCTTCAAATAAATGAACTGGCACGATGGCTGATTTCCGTACGAACATAATTGGCTCATCCTGCCACCGTACGGACAGTTGTCGATTCGGACTTGGCATTATCCATAAGAAGGTTCACGCAGAGGCGCAGAGAGCGCGGAGAGGCGGGAAAACAGGAAAAGCTCCCCGCGTCCTCTGCGCCTGTGCGTGAGATTCTGCCTCCCAAACAGCTTGGCGAACGCTTTCTCAATAACTCGCTGAATCGGGCAAGGTATTGCGCTAATTTCTGCTTGCGTCGTCGCATCCCCAGCACCATAATGAACCCATGAGTCGCGCGTGCTGGTATTACTTCTGGTTTATCTTTACCCGCCTGGGTAGCGGGACCGGAAGTCGTATGTAAGCAACGACGAAAAAGCAACCAACCGGACCCCGAGACCCAGACGACTGGCTCTCGGGGTTTTTTGTTGGCGTGGTTGAGGGTTGAGTGTTGAGTGTTGAAAGTTTCGGGAATGACAATCCTCGGAGGAACGATCATGTTTGGTTTCGAAAAGCTTGAAGTTTGGCAGAAAGCGATTGAACTCTCGGACGCCGTGTATGCTTTTACTCGGTTATTTCCATCCGATGAACGGTTTGGGTTATCAAGCCAATTACGTCGCTCTTCGGTTTCGGTTGCCTCGAACATAGCCGAAGGTAGCGGGCGTGGGTCGAATCTGGACTTTGCACGATTTGTAGAAATCGCGTACGGCTCGCTGATGGAATTGATCACGCAAATGAGGATCGCTATGTGCCAAGGGTATTTGCCGGAGCCAAACTATACGATGGCTTATGAGAAGTCCGAAGAAATTTCGCGCATGCTATGCGGTCTACGAAATTCGTTGACTTCACGAGACAAACGCTAAAGCTCTCGGCCAACGCCGACTCTCAACTCAACACTTGTTTTACCTCTCAACCCTCAACACTCAACACTCAACTGCCGGAGGCCCCTCCAATGATCGTCGTTATGCGGCGTGATGCCAAACCTCAGGATATCGATCACATGATCCAACAAGTTGAATCGCTCGGACTGAAACCTACGGTGCTCCGCGGCACCGAGCGAACCGTCATCGCCGCGATCGGGGACGAAAGAAATGCACCCGTCGGCATTCTCGAAAGCGGGCCGGGGGTGGATGAAGTCCTGCCCGTGCTCGCGCCGTACAAAATCGCGAGCATCGAAACCAAATCGGAGCCGACGGTTGTCCGCACGGGAAGTCTGACGGTGGGAGGCGGCACGCTCGGCGTGATCGCCGGTCCCTGCTCGGTCGAAAGCGAAGATCAGATCGTTAACACGGCTCGCGCGATCAAAGAAGCCGGCGCGACGGCGCTTCGCGGCGGCGCTTACAAACCGCGCACCAGCCCGTACGCCTTTCAAGGCCTCAAAGAAAAAGGCCTGCAAATGCTCGCTGCCGCCAGGGCCGAAACCGGCTTGGCGATTGTCACCGAAGTCGTCGCGTCAGAAGACGTCGAGTCCGTCTGCGAATACGCCGACGTGCTTCAAATCGGCGCTCGCAACATGCAAAATTATCGATTGCTCGAAGCGGTTGGCCGCACGAAACATCCGGTGCTACTCAAGCGCGGCCCAAGCGCCACGGTCGAGGAATTGCTACTGGCCGCCGAATACATCCTCGATGGCGGCAACCAGCAGGTGATGCTCTGCGAGCGCGGCATCCGCACGTTCGAAGCGCACACGCGCTTCACGCTGCCCCTTGCGACCGTGCCGTACCTGCACGCCAAAACGCATTTACCGGTGGTAGTCGATCCGAGTCACGGCACCGGCCACACGCCGCTGGTGGCCGCGATGGCTCGCGCCGCGATTGCCGCCGGGGCGGACGGAATCATCGTCGAGGTGCACCCGAACCCGGAGAAGGCGATGAGCGATGGTTACCAGTCCATGACGTTCAAACAATTCGAAGACATGATGGCGGGCTGCCGCAAGGTTGCTCAGGCGATGGAATTGAAACTGTAGCGCACATGGTCAAGCAAGCCGCGACATGCGTTTCTATCGCAATTGCCACCGAACGCTTCGCGTTAGGACTCGCTTCGGCGCGACCTTCTGCGACGGGCACACCCGCACCCGGTAAACACCAAACCAATCGCTAGGACGCCCATCGCGGCTCCCGTCGGCTCGGGAACCACCTCGACGGTGAACGTAAACGATGTCGTAACCGAGCCCGGATCGTTCGCGCCGGGAAGGTCCTCATCCGAAAACCCCAGATTGAATGTTTTCGAGAATAACCCGTTGTGAGTAACGTCGACGAAAAACGTGAAGTACTTGTATTGATCGCCGCTAAGGTCGAAGTTCTTGAACGGCGCTGAAGTCGGAGGTGATTTGTGGATCGCCGCTGGTGGTGACCCAGTCCAGATCCAGTTTTGCGGTGGGGACCAAGGCTTCGCCGCCAACTCCGGTATTGGCGGCCGCGAAATGGTCTCCGCCGGTAGCACCCGCTTGTTGAGAACTCACCTCGGGTGATCTGGCGAGGTCCTGAATTGGCTCGTCTGCGTCAAACTCCTCGGTTGGACTGATCCAGGGAAAGATCAATTCGGGATGGGCATGGTCCAACACCATCACGGTATCCTGAGCCGCTTGCGGCGAGTTCGTGGCATTTGCATCGGTCGCGATCGCGGCCACCGCATTCGCGCCAAAGGGCGCGGATGACGTATCGAAATCGTTGAGATATTGAATCGCCTCGCTGGGCGCCAGCACTCCCGATTGGGGCGCCGGCACGTTCCCGCCGTAACCGTTAAACGACAGATTGTATTTCAGGCTATCCGACCCGAACGGCGCGGTGTTTTCTACGTTCGTGTTGACGCCAACGACTGCGCCCTTGACGACACGCGGCGCATCTGACTGTACGCCGAGGCCGATGCTCGCGGTCCCGGCGGCGAGCGGCGTGCAGGCGGCAAACAAAACGACCAGCGAACCCGACGACATACGAGCGTTCATTAGCGTTCCCCTTTGAAATCGAACACCCTCGAACAAAAAACGCACGGAACGTCCGTGCGCCAATATGCAACAATTTGCCGACCTCCAACTCGATTGAAAGCGGCCCGCTCACACATCACATTTCACATATCCGGAACCTTAGCGCAGGGGGCACTATTCCCTCGCCACATAGGCCTGCGCATGTTCATGCTCGCACACTCAGACATCGCAAATCCGGAAACCTTGCGCGAGCGAGGCAATCGCGTCCGGCCGGGCCGGGATGAATTCCTGCGCCAGGAAGCCTTCGAAACCCGTGTCGAGAATTGCTTGCACGATCGCCGGATAGTTCAACTCCTGCGTCTCGTCGATCTCGTGCCGGCCGGGGTTGCCGCCGGTGTGGTAGTGGGCGATGTAATCCTTGTTCTCGCGAATCGTGCGGATCACGTCGCCTTCCATGATCTGCATGTGATAAATGTCGTACAGCAATTTGAACCGCGGCGAGCCGACGGCCTTCACCAGCTTCACGCCCCAGGCAGTATGGTCGCACATGTAATCGTGATGATCGACCTTGCTGTTGAGCAGTTCCATGCACAACGTGACGTTTTTCTTCTCGGCTAAACCGACAACTTGCTTGATGCCCTCCGCACAGTTGGCCAGCCCTACTTCATCCGACATCCCGCGTCGATTGCCGGAAAAGAAAATCACGTTCGGCAGCTTGTTGTCGGCGGCAAACTCGATGTGCTCATGCACTTTCTTGACCAACCGCTCATGATTTTGCTTGCGGTTAAAACCATCTGGAATCGTGCAGCTGCCACTGAGCATCGCGCAAGTGAGCCCGAGTGGCTGCACCTTCTTGAAATCCTCGGGCGTCAACAGCTCGACCGATTGGAAGCCGATGCGCTTCGCCTCGCTCGCCAATTGTTCGAGCGGAATCTTTCCGTAGCACCAGCGGCAAACCGATTGCTTGATGTGGCCGTTGACCTTGGCCGGCTCACTTGCTTCGAGCCGCCGCACGGGCGCGCCGAGCGCCGCCAGCGTCCCAAGCCCAGCCGCTTTCATCACACTCCGCCGATCCCAACGTGCAGTCGCCATGATTCGCTCCTCTGGTGCGTGCTGGAACAAAGCCGGATGGCCAATTCCACTTCTAACGCGCCCACTGCGAAAAAAACAGCCCCGGCGCGTGAATTGCGGTTTACGGCTTCGCCCCGCTCAATTGCCGACTTAGATATCGATGCACAGCCGGCGAGCCCAGGACGAGCAGCCGACCGCTTGGTTCGTCGAGCTCGATTCTCAGCTGGCCGGATTTGCCGTCCTTGTTGACGTGCTCGCCGATCTGCTTTTGAAGAGAGCCGATGATTGCATCACCGCTGGCGGATTGCGCTTTCAACTTCGGCGGCAGCGCGTAGAACTCGACTCGTTGGTTTTTTTCGAGCGCGCTCCGGCTCGTGATTTGGATCGTTTCGCCATCGACCGCCCACCAGCCGAGGCCGAGGGGTTCGAGTATCCCATCGAGCGAATCCGCCCACGAGCGGTCGATGACCGCACAGGCCACGGGCGACGCGGGGTTAAGCTCCATATCGGCTAGCGTGCCCCAATCCACGAGGATTGTCAGCCCGCTCATTTCTTGCCACTGATGGACGACGTCGGCAAGCCGCGTCCAGGGGAGAAACGTAAATGTCGTGTGCTCGGTGAGCTTCGCGGAAAGTTTCTCATACGGTGAATCGGCCGATAACAGCGCGGGCGGATATTTGCTGCGAAGTGCCAAGCGGCGAGCCAGGCGGAGTCGCTCGCAGAAGATGACGACCTGACGTCGCACGGCATCCGATTGTTCAATGTGCAGCGTCGTGCCATTTACTTGGATGGTCCCCGCACCGCC
Organism: Pirellulales bacterium; assembly: GCA_963733825.1. Lineage (GTDB taxonomy): Bacteria > Planctomycetota > Planctomycetia > Pirellulales > Lacipirellulaceae > JABDGM01. The sequence continues at coordinate 19,026 of CAVTEK010000016.1, read as the reverse complement.
GCCCGATTGCCATGTAGACGGCGCTACAAACCGTTCGATCAATTGGCCGATCGACGACGCGTCTGATCCGGCGACGAGGTCTTTGACGTCGCAATCAATCGCACGCCGCTCAGCGGGTTTAGGCAGCGCAACGCGCATTTGGTCGCCCTCTTCGACGGCGCTGAAGGCGCTGCTGGTTCACTCCATCGCTTAGAATTTTGTCGAGCGTCGTGTCCTCGGCATTCACCGTCACGCCCGTTCTGGCCGAGGTCCCGACGAGCTCCATCGCGACCGGGTCCAACGTGATGCCCGTGCCCGCCAGGTTGCCAAGCGTGTCGAGAAACCGCGCCAATGGCATATCGCTTACTTGAAATGCTTTCACTCGCAGCGCCAATCGTTGGCCCGCGTTTTGTGGCCGAGATCCGTCGGCCGGCTCGCCACGACGCACCGCGATCGACTGGTTGGCGGCAGCCGGCGGCAACATGTCGCGAGCAGCCTGCACCTTTTCGTCGGGCTGGGCTCCGCCTGCCGAGGCCGCCTTGGCAGCTTCATGATCGCCGGCCGGTTCGCTCGACGTTTGCTCCGGGATGGAACTTGTAGAAGTCTTCGAACCGACCGACGCACTGTAACCCACGCTCAGGCGGTTCGGGTCGAAATCGAGTGGATCGAATTTCAGCACCGGAGAGTGATCGGGAGCGCTCTCGACCGGCTCGATTGTTTTGGGCGATACATCAATCGGCCTGGCGGGCGCGGATTCAGCTACGGCTGCCGTTTTCGGGGGAATAGGCGCCTTACTATGCTCGGTTCTTGCTTCCGCCGGAGGCGCCGATTGAACCGAGGCGGTGCTCGCTGTAGCGACATTGGGTTTTGAATCCGCAGCAGGCGGCGAAGTGACTGGTTGAATAATTGGCGGCAGCGTCGGAACGGCCGAGTCTTTCGGATGATCGGCCGCTTGCGAATCGCTGACGGAAGACTTCAATCGTTCATTTGGCGGACTCGGTGCTGCGGCCTTTGGCTGCGATTGCGCTGAGTCCTCTTTCACGGCAACTGCCGCCGTGGGAGCCTCGTCGTCCTGAGTTCCGTTCGCGGGCCACATCGCCCATGCTAGACCTAGACCACCAACGAGAATCGCAGCTGCGCCGGCCACGGCGTAAATCGCCAAATGCGAACTCGCTTGCGCAGCAACTGGAACTGGATCAGCAGCCTCAGCGGCTGGCAATTCGGGCGTCGGCATAGTTGTGGACAAATCGGCTGCGAAATCGGCCGGTATGATGAGACTCGCCGTCGTCGATACCGCCAGGGCCGAATCATCGGCAATGACCGACCGCTCGGCTGAACTCGTCGCGCCATCAGCTCGCCAGCCGGCCGGCGCCGCAACGTGAACCATGCTGCCACATTTGGGGCAGGCATGAATTTGGCCAATCACTTCCGGACTGCGGATTTTCAGCCGCGAGTGGCATGTTTCGCAAATGATTCGGAATGCTTCCACGATTCGGCCGCGCGGTGCCCACTTAAAGGGGATCGACGATTGGTGTTCAGCGAGTACACCAACTATTCCGCCCCATGCGGCGGGTTTATTCTCGCTCTTTCCATCATACCATGTTGTTGCAAGGTCCGATTTTACGGCTTGGCGGGGCGAAACGCGGGGGGTAGCTCGTCGTGTCGCTCGGCCGCCTTGGCCCGCGTAGTCACCACGATTTGCTCGTCCTTTCCCGCCGGGTGTTCGATGATGTACACCAATTTTTGAAGCGGGTCGCTTGCGCCCTTGGCCGATTTGTCCGGGTTCGCCAGCCGGAGTATTTGCACCAGGATTTCTTGCGCCGGCTTGTTGGAAATGTCGATCCCGAACGATTGATTCTTGGTGATGCCCTCGGATTGCAAGTCGGGACCGCGAATGACGATCGGCACACCGATATCTTGCGATAACTGCTCGAGCGCCGCTTCCAACGTATCCTTGGCAAAACGCAGCGATGTTTTTTTGGCCAATCGATCGTGCGAATTCGCCGACGCGCCGGCGGAAGTTGAATCGGCCGCGGCGACTAATGCTTTTCCACCCGGCGGTTCGGCGAGAGTCAGCTCGGCGGCCATTATCAAATTGTGCCCGGCTACAGCCGGCAAATAACATCGCAGCACGATCCGGCCGGCTGCGAACGAGCTGCGAGTATAGGTCGCCAGCTTGCGGACCATGGCGGGAAACCTGATCACCATTTGGCGCCCGTATGCTTGCGGATTGAGACCGACCACGTAGGTCTCCAACATGTCGGGCACTTTGGCGATTCGCGCGGCGAATGTTCGCATGGCTTTCTCCGGCGGCGTATCGAGTGTCGGCGTCGCGACGAGTTCGATGAAGAAGTTATCGGCCCAGTGCGCGCTCAGGGCGGCGCCGCTCAGTTCGTCGCCGAAAAACCAGAACAGCGGGCCCCGCAGGCCAGCCCACTGGCCGGCAAAAATGCTTTCGCCGTCTCCGAATAACGAATTGGGGGCGACGACGATTGTCGCATCGCGGTCGGCATCCGTGTGGTCGATCAGCCGCTCGATATCGCGCCGCAGCGGCGGCGGGCTGCCGGCCAGGTCGATGATGTCGGCAATCGCCTCCGGCGGGGCAACCACCAGCACTTTGCCGCGACCGGCGGCGGGCAGATAGTACGCGCGCTCGGCGGCCAACCAATAGTTTTTGCCGTCGTGATCCTTTTCCGCCGCACCGGGTAACTTTGCCAGCAGCGCGTTGCGCGAGATTGGGTTCGTGGCGTGAACAACGAAGGTCACGAGCCATTTGCCGTCGCTCGTCACCTGGCCACCGATAAGAAGGCGCTCCATATTGGCCAGCCGCGTCCCGGTAATCTGCTCGACCAATACAATTCCGGCTTGCCCGCTTGGTCCGAGTGCTGCGCGGACTTTTTCGGCCTCTGGGTGCTTCAGCATCGCCGCCGGCCGCAGCGCGGCGATGACCTGTGCGCCGGGCGAAAGGTAGGCGAGGTCCAGTGGCCGGCCGTGCGTAGGCGAGACCCACAGAGTTTTGCCGTCATCGTCAACGAGTGTCGGCTTATCCTTGGCAGGCTGTTTCTTCACCTGCGGCGTTGACTTTTTCGAAGTATCGGCTGCCGTTTCATGGCTCGCTGCTTGCGATTCTTTGGGCCCAATTTCGGGCGCGGGAGATTTACTCGCGCAACCGGAAATCATCGCGAAACCTGACACGGCCATCACCATCGCAGTGCATCGGCGCACGCCCAACATGAGCGGCCACCGATTGCGATACCGAGCCGCTAATCTCGGTAATCTTTCCAGTCCGATGGTACGAAGATTGCTCATTTTTTTCGCTTTGTTCACGGTCGCGCTGTCGCTCTGTCAGTGTACGGCAGGCAAAACTGGGCGGCCAGTCTCCACTCCGGCTTGTCGCGAGGTCCGTTGCGGCCTATCATCCGCGAACAGTTGAATCGGCTACGCATTCGTCGTCACGGTCATTCCGAGGTCCTCCGAGGAATCCGCGTAGACCCCTCGGAGGACCTCGGGGTGACATGATTCGAAGCCAGACTATGCGTCCATTCGAAGCCACGAAGAAATATTTCCACCGCGCCGCCGACCAGCTCGGGCTGGCCGACAGCATGCGGACTTATCTCGTGATGCCGCGGCGCGAGTTGCAGGTGCAGATTCCCGTCGAAATGGATAACGGCGATCTGCGCTCGTACATCGGCTACCGAGTGCAGCACAATCGCGCGCGCGGGCCGATGAAGGGCGGACTGCGCTATCACCCGGAGGTAGACCTCGATGAAGTCCGCAGCCTGGCATCGCTGATGACGTGGAAGACCGCCGTGGTGAACATCCCCTACGGCGGCGCGAAAGGTGGCATCGCGATCGACGTCGCCAAGCTTAGCGCCCGCGAGCTGGAGCGCATCACGCGGAAATTCATCGACGAAATTCACGAGATGATCGGGCCGGATAAAGACATCCCAGCCCCGGACATGGGCACCGACCATCGCGTAATGGCCTGGATCATGGACCAATACGACAAGTACCACGGCTTCAACCCGGGCGTCGTTACGGGCAAGCCTGTCGAGTACTACGGCATCCCCGGCCGCGAGGAAGCGACTGGCCGCGGCGTCGGACTGTTGACGCTGAAGTTGCTCGGCCGACTGGGCCGCAAAACGGCCGGCGCCCGCATCGCGATTCAGGGATTCGGTAACGTCGGCACACATACGGCGAAGTTTCTTGTCGAAGCCGAATGCAAGGTCGTCGCCGTAAGCGACTCGACCGGCGGTTATCACCGAGCCGATGGCCTGGATATTCCTAAGGCGCTGCGTTACGCCATCGAGCACGATCGGCTGCTGAAAGATTACCAGGAAGCAGATCGGATCACGAACGAGGAACTGTTGGAGCTTGATGTTGACGTGCTCATTCCGGCAGCCATCGGCGGCACAATTACGGTAGATAATGTGCGCCGCATCAAAGCGCCGGTGATCGTCGAGGCGGCGAATGGCCCCGTGCTTCCCGGCGCCGACGACGTGCTCGAAAAAGATGGCAAAGTCGTGCTGCCCGATATCCTGGCGAACGCCGGCGGCGTGACCGTTAGCTATTTCGAGTGGGCACAAAACCGGCAATTCTACCGCTGGAACCTCGACCGGGTCCGGCAGGAGCTCGATAAAACCCTTTCGACAGCCTTTGAAGAAACCTGGGAGCTAGCGCGAACTCGCAAGGCTTCTCTCCGCACGGCCGCCTTCATGATGGGGATCGAGCGCGTCGCCCGTGCGGCCACACTCGGCGGGATAAGCTGATCGAATCGACGTCGGGTGCCTGGCGCTACGCCTAGCGGCCAATTCTTGGGCGTCGGCCACTGCACCCCAAGTTTGAAAATCGAGGCGTTACCCAAAATGTGACGGTGGGTCAGCTTGCCTACGATCAACAACCTGTCATTCCGAGGTACTCCGAGGAATCGAGCCGGACCCCTCGGACTACCTCGGAGTGACCAGGGCGAACTGACCCACTACCCAAAATCTGGTAGTGGGGTCATTTGCCGAACAGTTTTCTGCTGATTGGCACATGGTTTCTAAACTAGCGGTCGCAGCGTAAGATTTGGTTGACCTGTCCCCATTAGGGGCTTAGCCAAAAGGAGGCCACATGTTGACCAAACTTTTGACTGTCCCCGATCCCCCAAGACCGAGACGGGGACAACGCTGCGAGCCACTAGGTAGTTCGGTAGGCCAGCGCGATCAACACAATTGGTCGTGCTGGATGGGGTGAAAACTGCATGTGTGGTTTTGACGTGTGGCTCTGGTAACGCCCGTGTAAGCGGGCGTTACTCATTTACGGTATTATCCAAAAGGTTGCGGCACCCGTCTTTCGACTTTTCCCTTTACCCTCCGACCCCTTCGTCCAACGAAAGGTGTTGGAGAAGGGAGGAGCGATATGTCTGCCAAATGCAGAGCCAATAAGACGACTGGCCGTCCTAAAACGGTTTACGTTCGTTCATACTGGCGATCAAAGCCTATCGTCCGCAAATGTGTAAGATAGGCTGAGATACAGCGGGTGCCGCAACTATTTATGGGCGTTCCTTCTGCAATCGTGCAACATCCAGTTGGGCGCGTCCTAGCTGAAGCTGCTGATCCCAGTATTGTTGAATCTGGCTAAAGTCTCCGTGGTACGCCTGCCAACATTCGCGCACATAACTCTCATTGTGTTGCCTTACCGCATCGATCATCTTGCTAACATCATCCTCAAAAAGTTTAAGTAACACTTCAGCCGTCTGAAGTTGATGTTGGTTGATTTTAAGGTATTGGGTTATGTCTGTGGGGTATGGCATCGTGTGCAAAGTTGTCCGCAAGATCGACGTTGGAGACACTTCGCAGCGGCGAGTTGACCGAGGCGCAAGCGCGGAGTCTGTTTCAGCAGGGGGAAGAAGCGGTTGTGTTCGCGCTGTTGGAAATGAGCAAGCGGTTGGCCGAGGCGCAGGAGAAGAACGGTTCTTGGGCGACCCCCTCGACTCCCTCGGGGATGGTTCCGGTGTACGAGAAGCCGCCGGCCAAGCGTCGCGGCAAGAAGCGGCCCGGCGGCAAGCGTGGGCATCCCGGTTCTCGACGACCATCGCCCGAACGTGTCGACTGGCAGGTCGAGCATCGCGCCGATTGCTGCCCCGACTGCGGCTCGCGCCTCAAGCGCTGCGCGGAGACCCGCGTCCGCTACACCGAAGACATTCCAGACGTGCAGCCGGAGACGACCGAACATACGATCCACCGCGATTGGTGCCCGCAGTGCCGCAAAAAGGTCGAGCCGCCAGTGACCGCCGCTTTGCCGGGGTGCTTGCTGGGCAATCGCGTGCTGGCGCTCTCGGCGTGGCTGCATTACGCCTTGGGGAACACGCTCTCGCAGATCGTCGAGGTGTTCAACTTTCACCTGCAGTTCAAGATCACTCCCGGCGGTCTGGTGCAGATGTGGCAGCGGCTGCAGGAGTTGTTGTACGGCTGGTACGAACAAATTCAGCAAGAAGCGCTGGACTCGGCCGTCTTGCATGGCGACGAGACCGGTTGGCGGAACGACGGCCAAACGAACTGGCTGTGGTCCTTTGGCAACCAGCATTTGACGTACTACCTGATCGACCGCTCGCGCGGCAGTCCGGCCTTGGCGAAGTTCTTCATCCAGGAATTCGCCGGGACGCTGGTGACCGACTTTTGGGGCGCCTACAACGCGGTCTCGTGCGCGGCGCGGCAAACGTGCCTGGTCCATCTGTTGCGCGAGTTGGAACAGACGGAGCAGTACAAGTCGCCGGGCGCGCATTGGTCGGCCTTCGCCAAGAAGCTGCGGCGACTGGTGGGGGACGCGATCCGGCTGTGGCGGCGGAAGCCGGAGCTGTCCGTCGAGACATACGCTTCCCGCCGGGACTGCCTCGACCGGCGGTTGGCCGAGCTCGTCGACGGGCCGTGGGAAGACCCCCACTCCCGACGCTTGGTAAAGTGCCTCAGGCGGCATCAGTACGACTTGTTCACGTTCCTCGATCAAGCCGGAGTTCCCTTCGACAACAACCACGCCGAACGATCGATCCGCCCGGCGGTGATCCTCCGCAAAAACAGCTACGGCAACCGAAGCCAACGCGGCACCGACTGCCAAGCCGTGCTGATGAGCGTCTTCCGCACGCTCAAACAACGCGGCCACGACCCGATTCAAACCGTCGTCCAGGCGATTGAGCAATACCTCGCACACAACACACTACCGCACCTGCCACCGCCAAAAATCGCTTCAGACGGCTGAAGTGTTACGAGTTTAAGAAACTTATCCCGCGACAATTCATCCATTTTGATGCTATCGCGAATTATCGCATCAAACACTGTTGGTCCATCCGACCGGTTCATTGATTTCCTTGATTCATCCGCCCATTTGTCATATTTGGCAGCCAACTGCAAATAATCACCCTCTTGGGCGCTTATACACAGGCGACATGCTGACTGCATTACCGGTTCCAACTGTGCCAAGCGGTGCTCCTCATGTTCGACTATGGATAACGCCGTTTGGTACTGCTCGGCCCAACTTTTCGTCGGCTGGGTTGGAACTGGGGTTTTCGTAGTTACGGTCGGCGTCGGAATTTGGGCCTCGCCCCGGCCGCAACCTACAACTCCTGATCCTAGTGCCAGGAGAACAGCTAATTGACAGGATGCACTTATCTGGTTCATAGCTCCTCTAGCAGTTCTCTCAAATTCACTCCAAACGCACGGGCGCAACGCAATAAGGTGCTCAACCGAGGATCGCCGGTGCTGTCCAGGAATTGCCACGCACTTTTGCGAGCACTCTGTTCCGGGAATCCCATCTTCTCCCCGAACTCCTGTTGGGTCATACCCGACTTCGCATATCGCGATCGGATAGCCTCCATGACCTTCTTCAACTTCCGCACATCTTTGTCCATCTAAGGGTTCTCCACTCCCTAAGTCTATACTATACAGACATAAAATAGTCAAGCATGGCAAATTCCACGGAGTTTCATGCGTTGCGAGGAATTTTTGGAAGTCGTATGTTGGTCCTTCGTCAGAAAAATCTGATCTCCTGCCCATTCCCACGATGTAACCAGCCGGGATGGGCTGCTGGCTGTTAAGAGCAACCAAGCAGCCCACAAGCCGCTTTACCAGCATAGCTGGCCGTGCGCTAAGACTGCGCACATTAGAAGAGCGACTTGCTTCCCCACTGGTTTGTTCTCGTACAACGGATTGCATAACGCAACTCTTAGAACCACAACCCGTAGCACGAGGAGACCCACGATGAGAATACAGCGCAGTCTCACACGATAACGTCGCCGCCGTGTGAGGCGTAGAAGTCACTGCCGGATCGGGCAAGCGTGATAACCAACACCCGATCCGGCAAGGCGACCCATTTGGCGGGATGACAGAGAGGCTTATTGTACCGGAGCTATATTCCGGAGCGGCATTCGCCGCCGTGGGTCCGAATCCCACTCCCGCCGCTAACAAAAAATTCTTATCGTCCCTCTCGACAAACGTTGCCCACTTGTCTATACTACATAGACAAGAGAGAAAAATCCCGTGGCGGCGCGCTAACGCCGCCACGGGGCAAGTCACAATCAGGCTTTCGCCAGAATTGCAACCTAAGCAATTTAATTCTAGCGGAAGCCTCTTATTCGAGGAAGGCTTTTCGCTATGTGCAATATCCTGCCTGCTGACAAGCAGCGTGCCGTTCTGAACCTGTTGGTTGAAGGCAACTCGCTTCGCAGCATCGAACGTCTGACAGGTGTTCAGAAAAAGACAGCAACCCGGCTCATGGTACGATTTGGCGACGCTTGCCGCCAGTTCCAAGACGAGGAGATGCGGAGGCTGAAACTCACGCACCTTCAGGTTGACGAAATCTGGACGTTTGTCGGGAAGAAGCAAGCCCGCGTTCACGTGGACGAGCGGCAGACCAGCCAGCAGGGTGATACCTACCTGTGGGTCGCCCTGGATCAAGAAACGAAGTTGGTCCCGTCGTTCATAGTTGGTAAGCGTTCGGCGGATATGGCGCGCCGGTTGATGGTCGATCTCGCCAGTCGACTTGTGTTCCCTCGTCCACAGAACTGGCTGACCGAAACCTTCGACCACGTAACCCAGATCAGCACCGATGGCTTCTACCCGTACCCCGAAGCAGTCGATCTCGCGTTCGGTCCACACGTTAAGTACGGGACCATTTCCAAGGAGTACCGGAATGCTAATCGGCCTCCCGGTAACTACTCGCCGGCCAAAATAGTCGGGAGCACCCGGCAGACGCGCTTTGGCATGGCGGAGGAAGAGATTTGGACAATATGCACCAGCCACGTTGAGCGCAACAACCTGACGATCCGCACGTTTATGAAGCGATTTGTTCGGCTCGGTCTCGGTTTCAGCAAGAAGCTGGAAAACCTTGCTGCCGCTGTAGCCCTGCACTTTGCTTACTACAACTTCTGTTGGCGACCACGCCATACAGATTACAGCGGCAAGGCAGGCCAACTTCGGCCAACTCCAGCGATGATGGCAGGTGTTACGAAGCATCTGTGGAAATTCGACGATCTGTTTCAAGAGGTTAAAGGGCGGTATCTGAATTGGTAGAATCAAGAGCGGTATCAATTAGCCTTAGAGTTCAAATGACTGAGGTTCAAAAAAATGGACGATCAAAAACTGAGCACCGACTTAGAAGTTACCTGTCCGAATTGTGGCAACAAGTTCAAGCAACCTCTCGGAGGGATGCAAAATAATTTTGAGTGCGGTTCCTGCGGCGCAAGATTCAGACCTGATGAGACCTCCGGGGATGCCGCACAACTCGCGAAATCGCTCGCTGACTTGCAACGGCAATTCGACAAGCTCGGAAAGTTCGGTCGAAAGCTCTGACAGAAATACCCGCAAAGGAGTGGTATCATATTTGACGGTAAAGGAATCCGGCATTTGGCACCCTCAAAAATCTTAAAAATCAAATGACCCCACTACCCAAAATCTCGCGTATTTGCAGGTCTTCATCCGTGGCCTTTATAATGAACTGAATTAAGTCGCGGGATGACTGATAACTGCCGGGGTTGCCATGCCACTTCAGATTGATGTGCCGTCCTTGACCGCCGCTGAGGCGATCTTCATTTGTCCGCAGACCAAGCTGCCGTTGCGGCCGATGCCGCTAGAGGAGGCTAAAAAGGCGCTCGGTTCTACGGAGCTCGTTCCACGGACCAACGACGAAAAGACGCCGTTTGGACTGACGGCAACCATGATGGTCCGTTCCGATGGAGGCTGCGCTTATCCGGTTGTAGACGGCATTCCGATTCTCCTGGCTCCCGAACAGATTACGCCGGCCAATCGTCCGCAGAGCTTTGATCTCGAAGACGTGAAGTATGCCGAGGCGTATCAGGAGATGACCTTCTATAACAAGGTCGGCGAGAGCGAGGCTGCCGAGATCCGTCAATCGCAAGCATATCAGGTGACCGAGCCAGTGATTCGACTCGAGCCGAACGAGCGGACGCGATTCGCCGAACCCACGGCGGCCTGGCTCGACTGCGTGCCCGATTGCAAAGCCCAATATGAGTCCTATCGTTACTTGGGGCCAGTCGCCGGTAAGCGTGTGTTGCACCTTGGCGGCAAAGGGATCCATGCGGTGAAGATGTTGTTGGCCGGGGCCGCCGAGGCCTGGGTCGCGACGCCGATGTTGGGAGAAGTGTACTGCTCGATCGCACTAGCGCAGGAAGCCGGTGTCGTGGATCGATTGCGGTGCGTCGTCGGCGTCGCGGAAGAAATTCCCCTCGCCGACGAAACATTCGACTGCGTGTACTCCGCCGGTTGCGTCCACCACATGACGACCGAATTGGCCATGCCCGAAATCGCCCGGGTACTCAAACCGGGCGGCCGATTTTCGAGCTTCGATCCCTGGCGGGCGCCGCTGTATGCCATCGGCACCAAGCTGCTCGGCAAGCGCGAAGTGGATGTGTTCTGCCGGCCGCTAACCCGCAAACGCGTCGCCCCCCTTATTCACCAGCTTCGGGAAGGCGGAAAAGGTTCAATACGGAGCCCTCACGCGCTATCCCATGCTGGCCCTGGGGAAATTTGGCATCATCGTGCCCTTCCGCGTAATGTGGCAGCTCTATCGATTTGACGACGCCTTGTGCTCGTGCATTCCCGGCATGCGGAATCTCGGCAGTAGCGTGGCGCTGTTTGGAACGAAGTGAGGTATCTCACCTCGGAGTTCACAGAGGACACAGAGGAGAATTGGTGTTTGCAGATTTGTCATTTCAGATATGCCCAATGACAAATGATAAATTTGCAATGACAAATCGAATCTCTTCTCCGTGTCCTCTATGCAGTCTGTGGTGAACAATCAGGCGCCGTATTTGCCGAGTTTTCGCGCATTGGCGAGCGCTAACGTCATAAGATGCTTGGCCTCGAATTGGCCGAGGCCGCCGCGGAGACAATCACTTTCTCCGAATTTGTCGCAGGGGTCCGTGCGGCAGAATTTCGACCAAAGCAGCGTCGGCACGGGATGCCAACTGTGACTGGCCAACATGCTCGGTGTGCTGTGGTCGCCTGTGACAATCAGCACATCGGGCGCCAGCGCGGTGATCCGCGGCACGGCGGCGTCGAAGTCCTGAATTCGCTTCACCTTTTCGGCGAAGTTGCCGTCTTCACCCGTGCTGTCGGTGTACTTGTAATGGATGAAGAAGAAATCGTAGCGTGACCAATTCTGTTCCAGTACGGTCATCTGCTCGGCCAGCGTTTGCGCTTTGCCGATAATATCCATCCCCGCCAGCCGCGCGAGGCCTTTGTACATCGGATACACGGCAATCGCCGCGGTGCGCAGCCCGTACACTTCTTCGTAGCTGGGTAACTTCGGTTTGCTCGCGAAACCGCGCAGCGTCAAACAATTTGCTTTTGACTCACCGGCCAAAAGCTGACGGGCCTGTCGCACAAATTCCTTCGCGACTTCGGCGGTGCGCTGGCTCTCGTGATCCGCGGCAACCGGATCAAGTGGCGGCACACCGGTGATTTGTGGATCGGTATCGTGCACGTGGCCGTGCAGTCCTTGACCGCGCAACACGACAACGAAGCGGTGCTCCTTCACCGGCTCCACAAATACTTCGATCCCGGGGATCTTCACGTTGCGAAGCCGGATCGCGAGTGGCGCGCTTTCTTCCGTCGGGATGCGGGCGGCCCGGCGATCGGTGATGAGGCCCTTCGCATCCACCGTGCAAAAGTTCGCGCGGATGGCCACGTCACCATCCTGTAGTGCGAATCCAATGCCTGTAGCCTCCAGGGCGCCGCGGCCAATCACGTATTGCAACGGGTCGTAACCGAATAACCCCAGATGCCCCGGCCCGCTGCCAGGGCTGATCCCCGGACAAACAGGAATACTGCTCCCCGAAACGCCGGCTTTTGCCAGCGCGTCGAGATTCGGCGTGCTGGCCGTTTCCAGCTCTGTCAAACCGCCGGGCTGCTGCGGCAATCCGCCGAGCCCGTCGGCCACATACATGACGATCTTGGCATCGTTTTCAACGTGCAGCTCGCGAGTGAGTTGATGAAGATCCATATGGAGGGTTCAGCGTTCAGGATTCAGAGTTCGGCAATCGGAAAGTTAATGGTCGCGAAATTTGGTTCGATTGCAATAGCACGCGGCCCTAGTAGAGCAGTCGGTCGCCGGTAGAATCAGGGACACAGCCTTCAAACAACGTACGAGTTACGACGCGATAATGAGGATATGGGGCTGGGCGTTGGGGAATTTCCCTGCCCCCTGCATCCCGCATCCATATTCGATGCACGACTAAACGAAAATGACAACGCATATTACTTGGTACGGTCACAATTGCTGGGCAATTGAAATGGCCAGTACGACAATTCTGCTCGACCCGTTCTTGAACGACTCCCCCACCGCGCCCGTCAAGGCTGCCGATGTAAAGGCGGATTTTATTCTGCTCTCGCACGGCCACGTCGATCACGTCGGCGACACGGTGGCGATCGCGAGACGAACTGGGGCCACGGTCATCACGAATTTCGAGGTTGGCGAATGGCTCAAAAAACAAGGGCTGACGGATGACAAAGTCATTGGCATGAATCCGGGCGGCGGCAGCCGGCAGCCGTTCGGGCACGTGAAGTTCACGATCGCCCATCATAGCTCGAGCATGCCGGATGGCACTTATGGCGGCGTGCCGGGCGGCTTCCTGTTGAAGCTGAACGACGCGCGTGTCTACTTCGCTTGCGATACGGCGCTCTTTCTGGACATGAAGCTGATCGGCAGCGGCGGCCTCGATCTTGCCGTGCTGCCGATCGGCGATCGATACACGATGGGCCCCGATGACTCGATCGACGCCGTCAACCTGCTCAGCCCCAAGCGGGTCGCTCCCTGCCATTACAACACGTGGCCGCCGATCGCGCAGGACGCGGCCGCCTGGGCCGAACGCGTGCGGTCGCACACCGGGGCCGAACCAGTCGTTATCGAACCCGGCGGACAGATCTCGCTGTAACCGTAGAAACTGTCACCCCGAGGTACTCCGAGGGGTCTGGCTAGATTCCTCGGAGTACCTCGGAATGACAGGTTGTTGATCCTAAGCAAACTGACCCACTACCAACAGTCTTCGCTGGCTACCACGCGGCTTTAGCGGCTGTCATAATGGCCTGTCTCAGGTCGACCCATGCAAATGAGATTTAAGGGGCGTGTGATGCGGATCGTTTCGAAAAAATGCGGTACCGGTTTGATGATGGTCGCCGTATGGTCGGGCATCGTCTTTGCAAATTGCGCTGGCGCGGAAGAGCCGTTGCGTTGGAAATTCAAATTGGGCGAAAAGCTCAATTATGACACGAAGCAAGATATGACCATCACCCGCACCGGCACTCCGACGGGTCCAGAAAACATTTCCATGCACCAGGAGATGTACGCCAAATGGCAAGTTGTTGGCGTCAACGAGGAGGGCGAGGCGGTCATTACGCAGAGATTTGACCGCCTGAAAATCAAGACGACGGTTCCGCCGCCGCTCGTCTCGTTTGAGTACGACACCAAGGCCGACAAGCCTCCCAGCGGCGCGGCGGCGATGATCGAGCCGGTGTTCAAGAAATTAATTGGGAATGAATTCGAACTGACGATCACCGCGCGGGGCGTGATTAAAGACGTCAAGATTCCGAACGAAGTGACCACGGCCCTTAAAGAAAGTTCGATCGCTCAGGCGATGGGAGAACTGGCGACACCCGAGGGCTTCAAGAAAATGATTACCCGCGGGGCTTTGGTTTTGCCTGAAAAAGCGGCGAAACCGGGTGACACGGTCTCGTCGAAAGTTGATGTGGCTAATACGGGAGGCGGCAAACTGGTCGTCGAGACGGCGTACCGTTACGAGGGAACGAAGAACATTGATGGCGTGCCCCATGCTATTTTCCGGCCGAGTCTCACGTTGACCTATGATGGCGTCAATCAGGCCACAATCACGGAACAAGAATCGAGCGGCGAAACACTATTCAATATCCCGGCGGGCCGTTTGGACTCCACAACACTATCGCACCAGGTCACGATCGAAGCAAACGATCAGGGTCGTAAAGTGAAGCAAAAGATCGAGCAGAAAATTGCCGTGAAAGTATCGCCGGCCGACGAGACGAATTCAGAGGAAACCAAAAAGCCAAAACCCACCAGCGAAAAACCAATCAGCAAATAGAACGATTAGCCGCGACGCGCAGCGGTGCGCTCAACGGCCGCGGGACGCTTTACGTCGCCGCTAAGCCATCGTCGTTCGCACCTGAATCTCATCCCCCAGCACGCGGACCTCAAACGCATCGACCGCCAAACGCGGATTATCGGTCCACTTGCCGTCGCGAACACAAAACCGCCACGCATGCCACGGACACGTGACAACCCCCTCCTCGTCCAAGTATCCGGCTCCCAACGATGCGCCCATGTGAGGGCACAAATCATCGATTGCAAAGTAACGGCCACCATATAAGAAAACGGCGACGAGCCGCTCGCCGACCTGAAATGATCGCCCTTCCCCATCCGGAATCGTCCCGACCTTGGCCACGGTGACAAAATCGGCATTCGCTGAATCGAGTGTCGCCATAAACAATCGTCGGGTCGATACGCCCAGCAATAAGACGAAATACGGAGAGAATCAAAGGTGGGCGGTGCCCGCCCTACCGGCTAAAATAAACCATACACCGCGGTCGTAACAGGTGAAGGTTGTTTCGCGGGGCCGTCAGCTCGAAACGTGAAAACTGCCGTGACTGAACCAACTCCACCTATCTCGCTCCATGATTTCCAAGACCTCATCGGGCGAATGTATCTGGAAAAGGACCTGGCCCGCGGCGTCGACGGTACCTTCATGTGGTTGATCGAGGAAGTGGGCGAATTGGCCGCCGCACTGCGCGAAGGCTCGCGCGAAGAACAGGCGGCCGAATTTGCGGATGTGCTCGCCTGGCTGACCACGATCGCCAATGTCGTGGATGTAGACCTTACGGCAGCCGTCCACAAAAAATACGGCGCCGGCTGTCCCGGTTGTGGACAATTCGTTTGTAAATGCGCGGATGCCGGCAAACCTTAGGCTGATGCGGAACGTGCCTTCAATGAACGAGTATTGTATCGTGGGAGAGCGTCTTGCACGCCGATGATCGTCGATGATTCAGCGGGTATCTCGTTTCTGGAAGGCCTCACGCGATTTGACCGGTAATCTGCTGCTAACGTTCGCGCTACTTGGGTTTGCCGTTCGCAGCCCGGCGGCCGAGTCCGACCCGGCCTCGCGACCCCAGATCGCCGATATCCGAATCGGATTCGATAATCACTTTAAGCTGGGTTTCTGGACTCGTGTGCACGTCGAGCTCGATCACCTGGAGAGCTTAAAGGAATCGCGAGTGTCTGTTGAGGCAGTCGACAACGACGGCGTGGCGACGACGGCAAGTGGTCGCGTGTTTCCGCCAGTTACACCCGGAATGCGTCCGGCCGCGGATATCTACACGAAAGTGGGACGGATCGGCGCCCCAATTCGCGTGCAGCTCTTCGCTGGCAATCAAATCGTCGACGAACGAACTCTGCATCCGCAATCCAAGGACGCCGGCGAATCGGCGGCCAGTCCGTTGCCCGCCACTGCCGAGCTGTTGGTATCGCTAAGCTCTGCGCCGACGGGTCTCAAAGGTGCATTTCCCGATCGCGACTCGGATGCCGCTCAGCTCTCTCGGCAGATTATCGAATTGAATCAAATCGGCGATTTGCCAACCGAGTGCTTCGGTTATGACGCGGTAGATGTTTTGTTGATTGGGACCGGTGACGGCAAAATCTGCCAGTCGCTTACCACGGACCGGGCGCGATTTGCTGCGCTCTCGCGTTGGGTCGAGCTCGGCGGCCGGCTTGTCATACTTTGTGACGGACAGGCGGCCCAGAAGCTTTTTGCAGAGGGCCAGCCGCTTGCCGGTTTTGCGCCGGGTAAACTGGCCGAAGTCGTGCGATTGCCCGCTACGGGTCCGCTCGAACATTTTGCCGGGGCGCCTCCGCAGATCCCGCCGAAGGAAGGCGCAGGGTTGCTCGCCTTGCTCGATTCACCGATGTGGCTGGCAACATCGAAGTCTATGCCGGCAGAAAAGCGAGCGATTTACCGATCGTCGTGCGCTCGCCGCATGGCTTGGGCGAAGTCGCGTTTGTCGGCGTCGATTTTAGCCAGCCGCCGCTTGCCGAATGGCCGGGCCGCGGGGCGTTTCTACAAGCCCTCTTACACCCGTATCTCGCAACCGTCGGCTCGAGCGATACCTCGCAGCGGCTCGTTACACGCGGGTACAACGATCTCGCGGGCGCCCTGCGACAGCGACTCGGACAGTCCTTTGCATCCGTCGCGTTCATCGGGTTTGCGGCGGTGGCCGGGCTGGCAATCGCTTACATAATTTTTCTCGGTCCGCTGGACTATCTGTTCGTGAATCGCTGGTTGCGCCGGCCGTGGGTGGCGTGGATTTCGTTTCCAATCATCGTGTTGGCGTTTTGCGCGGGGGCCATGTCATTGGCAGAATGGCGCAAGGGGCCCGCGGTTCCGCAGGTCAATCGATTGGAGCTTATCGACGTGGATACACTCAGCGGCCGGACTCGCGGAACTTTTTGGGGAACCCTTTATAGCCCAACCGCCGCGCAGTTCGATTTATCCGTCGAAACCTCTCAACTTCATGCCGATTCCGCTATGGAAGGGAACCTAATCTTTTCTTGGTGGGGTTTGCCGGGCGTTGGCATCGGCGGAATGCAGGCCGGCGGCATCGATCCGGGAATGGTTCGCGTTGGCTACTCGTATGGCGCCGAAAGGAATTCGCTCGCCGGCGTTCCGGTGCTTGCGTCCTCCACAAAGTCGCTAATGGCGCGTTGGACTGCGCACGTGCCGCCAATGCTCAACGCCGTGATGACCGATCAGGATGGCCTCGCCGTCGGATCGATCGCGAATCTCAGTGGCCAGCGCTGGCGTAACGTCCGCCTTTTGTATGGAACCTGGGCGTACTTCCTGGGCAGCCTGAACCCGGGACAACGTATCGATGTTGGCGAGGAGTTGAGTCCGCGAAAGGTGAAAACAATCGTCATGCACGATGTCTTGGGCGATGCGGCGGCGAAAGGCCCCCTCGAAGGCCGAGTGTTTACCGCCGACGAGGCATCTGCGAAGCAAATTCTCAATGTCATGATGTTTTATGATGCCGCGGGCGGTTACGGGTTCGCACATTTGTCGAATCGCTACCAGGCCTACTGCGACTTAAGCCGGTTGTTGGATTTGGGCCGTGCGATTTTGGTCGCCGACGCCGATGCCCCCGTTGCACGGCTTATCGACGATGCAGCGAAAAACACCATCCGCGACAATCCAGACGAATCTGCGGTAATATATCGCTTTGTGTTGCCGGTGAACCGGCACACTCGCCCTTAGCGTCGGCGGCCACGCCGGCAACCACGAATAGACGCCGCCCCACAGAATTCGGCCTTGCGGCCGACGCTAAAACCGATTCGCTATGATCGAAACCCGCGACTTAACGAAGAAGTACGGCGATTTGTTCGCGATTAAGTCGATCAGTTTGAAATTGAACCGCGGCGACTTGTTCGGATTCATCGGCCCCAACGGCGCGGGCAAGACGACGACGATGCGCATCCTGGCGACGCTCCTCAATCCGACCTGGGGCGAAGCTTACGTCGGTGGCCATTCGATCTATACGCGGCCCAAAGAAATCCGACGCATGATCGGCTACATGCCCGATTTCTTCGGCGTGTACGACGACATGAAGGTGATCGAATACTTGGAATTCTTCGCCGCCGCCTACCGCATTCGCGGACGCAAGCGGCGGCAGGTTTGCGATGAAGTGCTTGACCTCGTCGAGCTCGGCTACAAGCGCGAGGCCCTGGTCACCAGCCTCTCGCGCGGCATGACCCAACGCTTGGGCCTGGCGCGTGCTGCTGCACGACCCGCAGGTGCTGCTGCTCGACGAACCGGCGAGCGGACTCGACCCGCGCGCTCGCATCGAAATCCGCACTTTGCTCAAACGGCTGGGCACGATGGGCAAGACCATCATGGTCTCCAGCCACATCCTGCCCGAGCTGGCCGATATTTGCAACAAAGTTGGAATCATTGAAAAGGGCGAGATGGTGTTTAACGACACGGTGGACGGGCTGCTCAAGAAAGTGCGGCCGCACACGGTGCTCAACATCAGCGTGGTCGGCGACCGCAACTCGGCCGCCCGGCTGCTCGAAACACACAACCTCGTCGATCGCGTAAACGACGGCGAAAAGTATCTCACCGTCACGCTCGCCGACGGCCACCGCGATTACAGCGACCTTGCGACACTGCTCATAACCGCAGGCCACCGGCTAACGCTCTTCCGCGAGGAAGAACTGAATTTGGAAACGGCGTTCATGGCGCTCACGAAGGGAATAACGTCGTAAGGTGGAAGGCGGAGTGTGGAAGGGGGAAGGAAAACCGAGGTTGTGTCCGACCTTGTCAGAACATGGTTCATTCCCGATACTTAGGCATCGGATTTGGGAACCGAGCTCCGGCGTCCCCCTTCCGCACTCCACCTTCCACCTTCGCAACGCCCCCATCGTCTAGAGGCCCAGGACACCGCCCTCTCACGGCGGCGACAGGGGTTCGAATCCCCTTGGGGGTAC
>CAVTEK010000015.1:0-446214 GCA_963733825.1 Pirellulales bacterium | reverse complement strand
CGTGCTGAAGCGGATTCAATTTCAAGGCCGCGAGCACGTTCTCCCATTGCTCACACCAGGCAGCCGCTCCGTTTGGCGAGCGTTTGGCGAGATAGTCGATTGTTTGCTCGACGCTTGCTTCGGTCTCGCGCGTGAGGAGCAGTTCGTAATTCATTCACGCGGCAGGTTGTATTTTGCTCGTAGCTCTTCCATGACCTCGTCCGCCGGCCGGTAGCGGCCCGCTTTGATGTCATCGAGGCCTTGGCGAATCGCTTCGTGTATTTCGGCCTGTTCTTTCGGGCGTAGGATGTTCGAGTCGCCAGAGGTCGAAGAGTTCTTCCAGAGTCTCCGCCTCGCCGGCGTCAACCTTTTGATGAGCGAATTGCAGGAACGCGGCGAGTTGGTCAAAGGCTGTGGACATACGTGTATTGTAAATCACGGCCAACGAGTTGGTCCACGCCCGAGGTGATGCTGGAATTCGCAGTCAAAATCACCATGACCACGTACGGGGTTACGTGTGCCGGCGGGTGCCACTGGCTCCGCCAGTGCTCTCTTTTGCCGAAGGCTTGCGGCCAAAACTGATTACCGATGCACAAGCTTCGTAAGTCCTGTTGCAAGCTAGTTCGTGCCCAAACGATTGAAGCAGTTGAAGGTGGTTCGAAGAAGCACTGGCGAAGCCAGTGGCACCCAGCTGATTTCTCGAAAGCTTCCAGCGGCTTGTCAGAATCTGCTGATCGGGCGGGCTTGTCTGGAATTCGGCGAGAGAATGCGAATCTGGCCCACTTGGGAACTACGTTGTCCTCTACATGCCGCAAGACAACGGGATTGATATTGTCCCGGTAACGCACGGAGCGCGGGATTCGCCGGGCGTGATTAGAAGTGCGTAGTGCGTAGGATGGGTTGATCGCTCGGCGACAACCCATCGTGCAGCAGCGTGGCCAAATTGATGGGTTCCCGCTGCGCGGCGAACCCATCCTACTCGACTATCTATCGCAACCCAGCCAACGGGCGCTGCGGGGGTGCCGCGTCACCGCGAGATCAAGGAAACGACCGCCCGCACGATTTGCGATCAATTGGAAGTGCCGCAGCCATAATTCGCCCAAAGATCGAGCCGCAAGCTGGCGGCAACAACGCGGCACGGCTCAGGCGATCCAGCGAAGCCCCTCAGACCTTAAAACGATCTCCGCATCGAAGACAAACAAAAGACGACTTCCAGGAATGCATGAGGATCGCATGCTCAATCCGATTAAACTTCTGCGCCAAGCCGTAGTAATAATACCCCGCATACGCCAATACGGGACCTGTCCTGGTTCAGCGTGAAATGGAATTTTGACCTTCTGGCGTTAGCGACTTAGTAAGGCATCCTGCGGTGGTGTCTGTGGCGTCATGCCAATCAGGTTTATCGCTTTGGTGACCAAGATCGAAAGGGAAGGAGGACGGCACGTGGAGCGCACCGTCCATCCTTCGATCTCGGTCCCCTGGGTCGGCGCTCGGGTCGCACCTCTGCGTTGCCCTATCCTCCGCCCAGGTCGTTTGGTGTTGTAATCCATCATCACAGGCAGATGCAAGCCACCGGGCTTGGCGTCTTCGTTCACGGGCGGCTTCGAGTTTCCGGTCTCGCGCGGCGAAGATCTCCGCGTCACGGCCGGCGAGCTTGACGGCCGGCGTGACGTAGCCGATCGCGCTGTGCAAGCGGACGTGGTTGTAATGCTCCACGAAGCTTTCGACGAGACGACGCGCCTCATCGAGCGACAGCGGTACGTGCGGCCGCAGGCAATCGCGCTTGAGTGTGCCGTGCCAACGTTCCACTTTGCCGTTACTCTGCGGGTAGTAGGGGCTCGTCCTGACATGAGTCATGCCGCAGAGGCGGATGAACTCGTGGAAGTCGCGGGCGATGAACTGCGGGCCGTTGTCGGTGATCACTCGGGGATGAGCGTCGGGGAATTTTTCCCGCGCTCGCTCGAGGACGATCTCGATATCAGCCTCGCGCATCGATTCGCGGAGTTCCCAGTGGACGAGAAAGCGGCTCGCGCCATCCAAGACGCTGGTGAGGTAGTAAAACGTACCGCAGACGTTGACGTAACTGATGTCCATGTGCCAATGCTCATGGGGCGTTAAAGGCTGCTGAAATCCTTTACCTTTCGCGCTCTCGCTGCGATTCCAACGAGCGAAGCAGCCGGCCCGCTGGAGGACGCGGTACACGGTCGCCGCGCTGGCCGCCACCACGTCCGCGTCCATCATCATGTACGTGAGCCGGCGATAACCTTCCAGTGGATGTTCGGCGTAGAAGGTGAGGATCGCCTCCCGCTCCCAGGCTTCGAGCCAGTGATCGCGCGGCACGAGCGCGTTGTGCTCGTTCACTTTGCCGAAGCGCTGCGCCAGTCGTAGAACTTGCTCATACCGACACCGATCCACTTCACCAGCCGCGTGGCCGAGAGCTCCGTCCGCTCGCTCCAGTGGCCCACGTAATCGACCACTTCATCGCGCACGTCGTGCGTGACCCAGCGACCGTTCAGAGCGCCCCATCGAGTTTTTTTAAGAGGACGTTCTCCTCCATCAGCTCGGCGATGACCTCGTTCTTGGTGGCCAGCTTGGCCCGCAGCGCTTCGACCTGGCGTTCGGCCGGCGAGGGGCCTGTGCTCTTGGTCTTCCGCTCGAAGGCCGTGGCGCCGTTCTCAAAGAGCTGCTTCTGCCAGAGGTAAAATTGAGTGGGCTGGATGTGGTGCCGATCGCACAGGTCGGAGATCGGCACCCCATCGACCAGGTGCTCTTTGACGATGGCTACTTTTTGCTGGGGCGAGAAATGCCTACGCTCCCGTGAGTTCGATCCGTTCTGGGCTATGTCCATGGAATCCTCCTTCGCTTGGCGTTATGCTAACGCACGCGATGGGAAATTCCAGTTCCGTCTGAGGCAGGACAGACCAACGAACAGCCCCGGGATGCCGGAGGCTGGATCACTATGCCCCGGGGCAGAGTTGTGACCGAAATTGGGATCAACCAACGCAAGTACACCGCCGAGCAAGCCCAATCCGCCGAAGATCATCGCAGCCATTGGCCATCCAAGTGATTTTTTCTTTGGGGGTTCACATTCCTTCGCAAGCATAGTTGAATGCGATTTAGATGAGAGAGCTGTGCCGGCAGCTAGCGCCGCGAACTGCGGGATATGACCGAGTAGCCCGCCAGTTAATCCTCCAACGCCGATCTTTCTGCCAGTGGTCGAGGTAGTTCCTTTCCCCCACACTATCGAAAGCGCTAAAACATTTGTATCGCCGCAACGCGGGCAACACAATGTGCTGCCTTTCGCGCGTGCGCGAGCAACGGCGGGAGTAATCGGCGGCAGTTGTGTGCGTAGTAGCGGCGGTGGTGTCGTCAATGCGGCCTTTGGGAAGAGCCCGTTGACTTCCTCCGCTTTTATCCAGTTTGGAAGGCCTTCCTTCCAAACCATATCGTTCCGTGCCAACTGGCCGTTGTCGGCTAGTTGCTTAATTTCAACAGTCGAAACTGGACCATACTGCGTGCCGCTTTGGACGTAATGCCATTGGTGAGGCATGGATAAGCTCTCCCGTTACATGCCGCGCTTTTATAAGATCGCGTTTGCCGTGCGGCCTGCCTTTGCTACTTGTGGGAACGGTAGCCATCTCCGATGGTACTAATCCGGGGGACGGGTTTCAACCATACGAAGAAACCTCGCGGCGTGTGTTGCACGCCACGGATACTTATGTGGAACAGCGTGAGCCTGGTGATTTCGCACCGCGATCAGCGATCGCGAATTTGTAATCAACACGTTTCAATGCCGAGGTGGCTGGCTCCGCCGCCATTTTTGTCTTTCTTCGGGGCTTCGGCGATTAGGGCGTCGCTCGTCAGCAATAGGGTTGTGGAGATCTGATCGTTATCGCGCGTCACCATCTCGACCTTAAGGTCATTGTCCTCCGTGTGGTCGATAAACGCTTTGGCCTGCTCAACAACCCAGGCTTCGGTCGGGTTTCGCGTAGCCGGCGAAACCCACACTCTGCGAGTGGCCACGTTCAAAAACACCATCGCGAACAATTGAGGCAATCCCAGTCGCGAAATCACCCGCTTCGAGAAGAAGTCGCACTGCCAGAGCGTTTCAGCATGTCGTTTGATCAGCTCGTCCCAGCTGCCAGGCCCCTTTGTGCATAAGGGTTGTGGCCAGCTTCCTTCAGGATGTTGACGACCGTCTGGCGAGAGATGTCGTGGATATTTAGCTTCCGCAATTCGCCAAGAATTCGGGTGTAGCCCCAGCCAGTCTCACGAGCGATCTTGACCACCAACTCGCGGATTTCGTTCGGCTTCCTGTTCGGTCTTTTGTATCCACGAGGTTTGTAATCGCCCGTTTGCCGGCCCCAGCGGCAAATTGCAGCATAAGAGACGATCGCCGAGTCAATCGTGTTTCTGAGAGTAAGTACGCTTGGTTCGGGCAAAACTAACGTGGCCATCCAAATTTCGAATCTTATATCGGTCCAGGTAGCATCGGAACGCTGTTGGCGCAGCCGCGTTCGCTCGCCCTTCTAACGGTAAATACGGACGATCACGGCAAATCTAACGTCGCCCCCTAAAATTTCCATGGCGGTTTAAGTTCACGAGCAAATTTAACTGGGCGGCTCTATCGCCTATGAGTCGTATAACAGTTCGAACTTCACTCAAAGTGCGACGCTGGCGGTTCGCACTGGCTCGCGATAATTG
Organism: Pirellulales bacterium; assembly: GCA_963733825.1. Taxonomy (GTDB): domain Bacteria; phylum Planctomycetota; class Planctomycetia; order Pirellulales; family Lacipirellulaceae; genus JABDGM01. The sequence continues at coordinate 441,531 of CAVTEK010000015.1, read as the reverse complement.
AGGAGCTTCCGGGTATCCCAATGCCACATCTGCTTGACGTAGCCAAACAACGAACAACAATCATCAAACGGCCAGGGCGAGCAACGAGCTAGCCTTGGCATCCGCGTCCGTGCGGTCGCCGGCGAGGGTGATCTCACCGGCAATCGGTTAGCAGCTTCAACTCGGCTGGCGGGTGCCACCGCGAGCTACTGGAATACCGGCCGCGAACGAAATCGTCGAATCCCAGACATCCGCTTCAAACACCATCCGCCGCGTGCCGCCAGTCCCCATGACGAAATGCTGATCGATGGCGATCGGAGTGGGTTCGCGACTGTAGAACGGGTCGCCGTCGTAATCGCGGACCACGAGCAATTGGTCGGGGCCGAGGTCAAAGCCGCTAACGTGGCCATCAGTCGAGATGAAGTTCGTGAGCAGGGCGTTTGGGAGCACGGCAGCAAATAAAACTGCTCCCCGGGCATCAGCGCCCGACAGGTTGGCGCCGGTCAGCACGGTGCCGTAAAAGCGTCCGTTGGAAAGGTTCTGTCCGGAGAGGTCGGCTCCGGCCAGGTAACTATAACCTAAGCTGATGCCGGTTAAATCGTGTGCCTGGTAACTGCCGGTGGATGCGAGTTGTGCGAATGTGATTCCGTATTCGGCAGTGTAGCCCGTATCGAAGCAGTCGTTCTCACCCGGTTTGCAGGTACCAATGACGACGATGCGACTGAAGTCCGCTCCCGCACTTCGGCGCCGGTGAAGTCGGTGCCCGTCATGTCCGCGCCACCGAATTTAGCATTTGTGAGGATCGCCCCGTTGAATTTTGCATTGACCAGGTTTGCGGTATTGAAGCCTGTGTTTGTGAGATTCGCCTGGCTGAAGTTCGCGTTGGTCAGAGTAGCGTCATGGAAATCGGCATTCGTCAGATTCTGGCTAGCAAGGTCTGCGCCAACGAGGTTGTTGTGACTGAAGTCAACGCCGGTCAAATCGTCGGCGTGGTAACTGGCCGTGGAAGAGAGTTGAGCGAAGGTGATCCCAGTCCCGGACCCGTAGTATGACGAATACACATTAAAATTCGCTCCTCGCACTTCGGCGCCGGCCAGGTCCGCGTCGGTCAGGGTGGCGCCACTGAAATTCAAGTTTGAGAGGTTTGCCGGCCCGAATCTCACGCCGGTGAGATCAGCCAGATAAAACTTCGTGTTCGCGAGGTTCGCCTGACGGAAGTCGACGTTGGTCAGCGAAGCGTATAAAAAGTCGGCATCCGTCAAGTTAGCGCCGGTAAGTCTGGCAGACGAAAGGTTTGCTGACTGAAAGTGCTGGCCAACAAAGTTGCCGCCGCTCAGATCGTTGCCGGCCAAACCAATTCCATACAAATTACGGGCCTGGTAATCGACCGTGAAGTAAAGTTGGTCAGGCGTGATGCAATCCGTGAGACTTTCGTCGGAAGCACTGCTGGCCCGATACACCAAAATTCCACAGGCGGCGGTCACCGACTTGGTCGAGGCGGTGCCGCTGCCGAAGCTCCCGTTACGGATCGTCGGCTAGCGGGCCGCCATGGGGAAGCGCAGGCAAGGTGCGACTTCAATCTGGGACTTCTCCAGTACCATTGCAGCGATAACAAGTACCGCTTCCGCTACAACTGACGCAAGGAAATGTCCCTTGTCCATTGCATACTGGGCAAGATTCTCCTTCGATTTGGCCAGATCCGTTGCATCGATTACATGTTTCCCTTCCGGTGCCTCCGCATCGACGGCACCGACCGCTTCCAAGGCATTCAGGACACTGCATTTTTCGGCCTCCATTACCTATCGCTCTGGCTTATCACCCACCGCCGTCCAATTATCTTGACGGGGGGTGTGGCACATGGCCAGAATAGCTAAGCGCTGAGCAGATGCAAACGGCAGAACGTGCCCCTTTTCGGTCGAAGACTCAATCACTTTTCGGGAGACCATGCATGAGAAAAAACTAGCTTTAATATCGATGCCTCTCTTGATTGCGTTCATCGTCGGCTGCGGAAAAGCGAAGACGCAGCCGGGCCCCGTTGCGACGACTTCGCCGCCAACTAATCCAGCGCCAGCCGACCCAACGCCGCCAAAACCAACTCCGGAAATCAAAAACCTGGGTATGATTGGGCTAAAAAGCGCATGGAATGCATACCTTCAGGCACACTCTGATGGGGAAATGCATGCAAGCAATGAACACAGAAACGAGGAGGAAACTTGGTTCTTAATTTCCGTTGACCCGGCCAAGAAAATTTATGCACTCGCCAATTGGAAGACAGGCGATTTTCTTAATAAAAAGATCAACACTGATCAATGCTGGCCAATTCGCCAATTCTTGCTACGGAAGGCGAATGGGAAATGGTGAGCGGCAAGCCGTATGGAAAGCTGAATGCGATAGCATTTAAGTCTGTCCTTGACGGCACTTATATGGGTTACAATAAGCCTCACGATGATACCGGCGGCGGTGGTGAAATTTCCACTTACCCATCGATTGCCGCAGACGGACAGGGCAGCCGCGGCTGGTGGGTAATGGAGGAAGCCACTAAGCCGGAGGAAGGGAAAAACGTTTGGAATACCGTCGGCGGTTTCCTCGGTGGCGCAGCCCAAAAAATTATAAACAACATAAAACCCGCCGACGTAGCAGCAATCATCGCAGCCTTGGGATGAAGTAAGTAGTCTCGCGTGATCCCTCATTGCCGAGTCCTGTTCAAAGATGCATTCAGGTCTAGTGGGCGTGTGTGTGCGGACTTATGCAGGGACGCATGCAAACCCGGTCTTTTGCTGTCCCCGAATGTCCTCTGCTGTCCCTGCCACGGCGCATGAAATGGCCCGTCTCGCAGCGTAAAAGACGCTGCAAGACGGGCCAAGTTGGGCCTTGATGCCCAGTGGAGGCGGCAAGACGCCAATAGAACTTTTCCTAGCCGGTTTGGCAGACTGGCCGCCGTCGGCGTGCAAGCTCTTGGTTATTTGAGAATTCGATGTATCAATTACGGTCGAGTGTGTCGGCGATCTGAAGTTATTAACAGTAAAGCGAGTCCGTAGGCTACTAGGCCACATGACGTCGGTTCGGGAACAGGCGTCCAGAGGATCGCATACACCGTTTGGTGCTCGTCGTACGCGTAGCCAACAATTGAACCTTTGTCCGCAATGCCGGTCGCGATCGATCCTATCAGGAAAGGGTATGCTTGGGAGAGGTAGACATGAAGATCAATGGCGCTCGCGGCCGTGCCATGCCAAACTAGGCGCGTGGTCTAGATTATTACCTATGATGAAGCCACGTCCGACCTGCCCGATGTTCGATGCGCCGTGGGCCTCGGAATCCGAGAAGCCAGCCGGGTTCAGGTCGATCACGCTCTCGGTGTGCCGCGCCATAGTAAGGCGTGTGTGTGGTCCCCGACGGCTGGACCAAAGCCTTCACCGACTTGGATTTCGCCGGCAACTGCCCGCGCATTTGAACTAGCATACCCAGGCGGATTCAAGTCGATTACGCTATTCGGAGATCCATGCCAAAGCAACGCGTGAGAATACGCGCCGGCATTTCGCCATTACCTACTTGGCTCGCACCGGAAACGCCGAGCGCTTGCGAGAAAGTGAATCCAGCGGGATTCAGGTCAACAACGCTGTCCGCGGTATCATGCCATAATAGCGCATGGTCGTTGCTTCCGGTGATTGTGCCAAAGCCGTCGCCGACCTGACTGTTGCCCGATATTGCGGCGCCGAACGTGCTGACAAAGTTGTTCGGATGTAGATCAACCACGCTGTTGGGGCTTCCGGACCACAGAAGTGCGTGCGAATACGGACTCGTGAGTAGATTTCCCCAGCCGATTTGATTCCCAGCGGATGCGCCAACGGCGTACGAGCCAATAAAACCTGTAGGATGAAGGTCGATGGCCGAGTCTGGCGACCCACTCCACATGAGCGCATGCGAATTGCCGTCTTCGCTATTGTCACCGAAACCGACTTGCTGAAGCTCAGAGGCGCCGAAAGCATTTGATCGATTAAAGGCGGAGGGATGCAGAATAGTGGCTACGTAGGTCGCCGCATGCGCTGTGTGGCTGAACAACTGGGTTAGGACAATTAGGCACGGCACCACAGAAGTTCTCGTACGCAAAGTTATATCTCCGTGAATGTAAATGCTGCCGACACCTTTTGCGGTGAACAGGTCGAAAATTTTACTTCAAGGCCACATCGACATCAAGAACATTACTGGGCTCACAGAGGCTGTTGACAATCGATTTGAGGACATCTGACGACCACTTCGCAACCGACGAAGTGCTGAAAACTCGTCGCTTGTCAGCGTTCCGGCAACTTGCCGCTCACGTACTTTGCCAGCACTCCTAGCAAACTTCGATTGCATTGCACAAAAATTCGGCGTTCGTGTCTTGTCGACTACTGGACACCGCGCTAATATTTTTAGGTCGTTCTCGCATTGGGCGAGAGCTAAATTTAACGTCGCATTCAGAACGATCACGAATAGTCGGCAGACCTCTATACTACCCGACTGCGCAGAAAAATATTGGGCAAAGCACAGGTCGCTCGCGGAGTACTCGGAAATCCGCCAACCGCGAGAACAGATACCTTCCCCTGCACATGCGTCAACACTAACCACAGCTGCTAGGCATCTCCGAGCCGTGATCTATCAAGTCTGAGTGCGGTGCTGCGCATTCTTTAAGGGTAGTTCACATGTCTGAGATTATTGCTAGTGGCGCTGAAGATCCGTCGCAAGGGCGAGCATCGCACCGGGCGGCCCCGAGCCCGGGCGAAGCGCAGCCCGCGCGCGACGCAACCCGGCACAGAGAAGAGGGGAAGGAAGGGTCGAGGGAAACCTTGGGGCCTCATGGTTGTGACGATGCGAATTGCGACCGTCACTCGACATTCGTGTTAGTTTTTCGAGGTTTTTCAAGATTAGTGTCGATGTGACGGATGTGACGGTCTATTCCCACTCCTTTATATGGGACAGTGAGCGGCAGAACATTGACTAATATCGGGGTTGGTGAATGAGGCAGAAAAGATTGTGCAGCATCCGATCCACCCCCGCACCACGGCAACCAGCGTCGTGGCGATTAGCCGCTAGGTACTTGCTCACTGACGCGAGGTGGCCCAAAGCTAAGTCGTGTCCTGTCCGGCCGCCTGACCGTCGCGTGTGTGTGTGCGTGCGGAAATTTCTTGCGTTTCGCCCCCCCCATAGCTACACTGTGGCATCGAACGGCAACCGACCGCAAGCTGTGGGGAGCTAATGAAGTCGATCCTATGTATGACGACTCTTGTTGCAACGGCGGCTCTCTGGAATCGCGCCGCGAGTGGCCAAGTGCTCATTCCCAACCCGCAAGCCACCAACAGCGGCTTTTTTGGTTGGTCGGTTTCGACGGCCGGGGACAAGATCGTCGTCGGAGCAGTCAATAACGTTGTCAGTGGCAAGGGCGCAGGAACTGCCTACGTGCTGGATGGCGCCACGGGAAGCGTGCTCCGCACCATTCCAAACCCTCAACCTTCGGAGGGAGATCAATTCGGTTCCAGCATAGCAACGGCGGGCGGCAATGTTGTAATAGGGTCTCCGGCTCACCAACCACCCAACAATGCGGATGGCTCAGCGTATTTGTTCGATGTTTCGACTCGCGCACTGCTGCAATCGTTCTTAGACCCAAAACCGCGCGTTGGGACCGGCAATTATTTCGGCCGGTCAGTTGCATTGGAGGGCAGCACAGCTTTAATCGGTTCGCCGCGCACGGATAACGGTTCGGCGGTATACCAATTCGACATTACAAGCGGAGCATTGCTTCGAACGTACACTCAACCTGCGCCTGCATCGGACACCGAATTCGGAAATGTAATTGCTGCTGCCAATGGACGTTTGGCCGTTGGCAGTCGTGGTGGAGATCTCACCGCTGCCGTCCATCTCTTTGACACCAATTCAGGACAGTTAATTAGAACAATACCTAACCCCAATCCTGCAGTTGACGACTACTTTGGAAGTTCTCTTGCGTTAACAGATCGGTGGCTGGTTGTCGGAGCGATTCAACCTTTAACCGCTAGCGGCGTTGCCTATCTCTTCGATGTTTCTACAGGTGGTTTGCTGCGGACATTGAGCAATCCGTCGGCTCAACAACGTAGTGAATTTGGTTACTCCGTATTCGCATTGGGCGACTACATTATTGTCGGCGCAGAAAATCAGGATCGCGGCGCCCCTCGATAATGCCGGCGCTGCCTACCTATTCAACGGCGTGACAGGGCAACTCTTGGCCACCTATCTTAGCCCAAACCCAGGTGCGAGCGACGAGCTTGGCAATGCCGTTGCACTGAACGACAGCCATGCGTTTGTTGGTGCTCGATTCGCTACCACTTCGGAATACGAAGCTGGAGGTGTTTTTTTGTTTCCATCCGCGCGGAACCATCGTCAACGGCTCTCATATTGCTCGCTTGTTGTCGCATTATGCGGTCGGCGTTCTGTTCGCCAACGGATTTGCCGATAGCCCTCTCTCGGCTAAAGTCTGGTTCGCCGTTCGCTACGGAAATCGAAAGTCGCACGGCTAACGGCCCGCTGATGATGCGCCAGTCCCAATACAATAAGACAGCGCTTCGTGCAGACTTCCTGCGTCCATCACTGCAGGATTGGCGATGCGGTCGATCACCGATCGCAAGCCGAACTAGCTTACCAGATTGATATTGAGAAAACCCGGCGTGAGGGTTAGCCTCCTCACCGCCGGGTTTTTTTATTGCGCCTCGAGTACGGCCCGGCAAAACGCGACATGTCGCTGCAATAACCGAGTGCCCCTCTGCTCAGTAGTTGCAATCTTGCGGGCTTCGCAGCAGCGGTCTCGGACCGTGCGTTAATGAGCAGCGGACCACTAGTTGGGCCTTTCGACCACGACGGAATGAGGCCCCACCGCATCAGTGTCAGTTCGCGGCCGGCGTCGGTGTACCGCACCACCGGAATATCTTGCGTCGGAGCAACGTTGTACCGCAGCGGCAGTTGAGGTCGGCCCCCAAGTCAATCTGAAACTGCCGTACTAACACCGTCATCGGCGTTCGGAGTGTGAAGCGGCCGCACATGGAGTGAATTCTATGGGCATGCAACGGCGAAATCTACACGGTGTCGCGTTGCCGAGATAACTGATCGTTAGTTGGGTGCAGGCTGCAGTGGCCGGCTGGAAACGCGGCCGTCAGGTGCTACACTAGGCCGCATGAACGTGCCGACGTACGAGGCTTTCGTAAAATGTCTCTAGCCCTCGATGACTTTGTTGCTGACGCCATTTCGGATGGCAACACCGATTTCTACTATGGCTCGCCTAGCAATGCTCAAAACCTGTTGATTGAGTTCAATCTTGGCATCGGCAATCTGATTGCAAAGCACGATCTTGATCCGATCGGAAAAGCAATCTGGTATCTCTATGGCTGCAGCTCGGATACAACACATGATGCCCTGGACCCGTCCACAGACAGCGGCTTGCCAGAGTTCTACCGCTCGCTCCAGGTACTCTACGATCACGGTTTTGCCCAATACTGCGAGGACGCACGAGGGCACCGCAATCCAAACAGTTTTGCCACGGCGTGTTACATGCTCTGGGATATGGACAGCGGTCTGAATTATCACACTCTGCAAGGAAGGCCAGAACTATTTCCATTTGCGCGAGCAACTGATCGACTTTGGACTTGCTCATAAGCACGCGGCAGTTCAAGAATCGTTTTTGCACTGCCTCGGCCATTTGCACGACGTTCGAGCGTCATTTGCAGAAGCAAAAATAACGCAGTTCTTACGTCGGAGTGACCTAAGCTTCGACATCCGTGAATACGCGGAAGCGTGCCGATCTGGTCGGGTTCAGTAGTGCCAAGTCGCTGCCTCACGCCATTATCTCATCCGTGAAATTCTTCCGCTACCGCCGCCCCTCCTTGAAGACCCTGCTCGGCGTCACCGCTGCCAAAAAGCGGATCAAGAAAGACCTCGGCATCACGGCCTTGCTCAAGCCGGTCCGCTGGTGGCCCAATAAGAAGCGGCAGATCAAGCGGAAGATTGGGGCTCACTCACGGCACCAACGCATCAAGAAACCGATGGCCAGCATCGGTGATCGTGTGTTCGCATTTTCGAGCGATGCCTTCGACGCTTAGGTTCGATGAAATCAATGGCACACCCCTTCCGGTAGACATCTCCCAGGCTCGTTTGATATATCCATAGCCTGATGCAAGGCGATCAAGAGCTGGCACAAGGTCCGCGTCTCGTTGCTCTGGAGGGATATTGACTGTATCGCCGAGACAGCGGCCGTGCTCTACACGTTGGTCGCCATCTGCAAGCGATTGCGGATCGATCCGTTCGCCTACTTGCGCGACGTATTCACACGCTTGCCGGAGATCGCGACGGACAAGCCGCTTGAGGACTTGTTGCCGGATCGCTGGATCGACGGGCATCCCGAAAGTCGATTGGTCCACCGCGACAAGCAAGCCAGCCAGGCCAAGGAGCGTCGCCGCCAACGCCGCGCTCGGCGCCGTGAACTGCGCCAGGCCCAGGCGAAATAGTCCCGGCCCCCTCCAGCAACCCGATCACGTTCGGCCGGGTTCTTTCATGCGCGCTCCCCGGGTTGATCAACCGGCGCCCACCGACTCCATCCTCGTAACCCCCAGGAGTTCACCGGACAGATACTATATAGGGCACCGTCCAGGTCCCAACGGGACGTTTCTAAAAGCGCTCGCGCCGCGCTCTCATGTTTTTTCGCGCACGAGCGCGGGCCTGTTAACCGGCGCTCTAAGAAGTTCGTAATCCGTCTCATTCGGTAGGCACCCTACCGAATAGGACTCGAACTCGCTAATCTCCACGCTCTCAACGCTTTAGGAAAACGCGCTCGCACGCAAAGTTCGTAAATCCGTCCTATACGGGGAGCTGAATACACTAGCGAATCCCGACGAATATCAAATTCGCCGGGGGTTTTTATTAGAAGCAGTTTCAAAACCGGTGTCATTCTGAGCGAAGCGGAGCGCAGCGAAGAATCTAGCCCGAAGGAGCGTAGATCCCTCGGTCGCCGAGCCTCCGTCGGGATGACAAGGTAGTTTTGAAACCGCGTCTAGTGTCGTTTCCGCTCTGTACAAATTGAATGCGAACCGCAAGTTGCTGACACGAACGTACAAGATGAGCGCAGCGAGCGATCCTGATTGCCACCGAATGTGAAGATGCGACGGAATTGGCAGGCCGTTCGGCAAGTGACAATTGGTCGCGCGAGCGGCCTCAGGGCGGTCCATCCTCGCGACAGCTCTTGGACAACCGAACCAAGGTAGCGAAGCCGCCAGTCACGCCGCCTGGCGATAGATGTGTTTCAGCAATCCGCCGAGGCGCTGTTCGCACTTGACGTCAAGGTGCTGTCCTAGTAATGCGCGCTGAAGGACTCTTCGTTCACTGGCACGCCTCAGCGCCATCGGCAAAAAATAGAGCTCTTCGACCTTAGCTATCTGCTGGTCGGTGCAGGCCAAGAGTGCGGCTAGGGCATTATGCGGCGAGCGAAGATACTCCGCTTTGGTCATTTTATCAGGATGATGGATTCGGTCTCGTCGAGGATTTTAGTGAAGGCTTGTTCGAGCTTGGCCTGTCGCTCGCTTAAGGTGCCGATACACCATTTGTAGCCATTGTCAGGATCGCTGGCGGAACTGGGGAACGTGGTCCCGCCAACGCTGGAGAGTGATTGAAGGAATGAAATCGCATTCGCTTGTTCGGAGCCAGAGGAGGTGGACTCGAAAACAGCGCCAAAGGCAATGCAGTCAATTTCCACCGGTCGCTGTGGCTGAGCGTAACCCGGGGGGCTCGCCGTATCGAGAGCACAGATTCTTTGCGCCACGGCGAGGCATGATGACGCTGGATCGGCGCCCGAAGTGGTGGCGGTGCCGAATGAACCAACCTTATAGTAAGATTGGTAGGCGCCGGCATTCGTAAACGAGACGCTACTGGCTTGGTTGGCCATGCCGTCTGTTTCCAGAATCACGATTTTATGCGCCCCTTTACGCCCCAAACCACCCACGCCCGATGAAACCAAACTGGGATTCGAACTCAATTGATTGTAAGCCAGCATAAAACCATAGTCCGTCGCCGTATTGGCGTTATAGTCGCCGTGGGCGCGTGGCGTTTGCATGCCGTTCGGATCCCACGGGCGCACGTCTCCTGTGCTGCTATTTGGCGGAAACCAAAGTGCATTGGTTAACGCCGTGCAGTCGTTGGTCATTGGAACCTGGGGTATTCCGAACTGACCGACTTCGGATGGCTCGCCCGAAAAGGGAGGCCGGCTGAACATAATCAGCGACACCAAGTCGTTGGGATGATTGATCTTCACATCTTGCAATGCTCCGTCGACTCCCAATTTGGCTGCCACCATTGAAATATCATGCGTCGTGCCAGGCAACAAACCCGTGTCCGACATATATTGGATCATTGTCATCGGGCCAAACCAGAGTCGATGCCGCGGACGCTTCGGATTGTCGTTTGTGCCGATATAAGGTGAGCTGCTCCCGTCCGGGCCGGTTATGGTGGGTGACCTGCCACTGCCGGCTGTGAAGTCAGGCCCGTAACTGCACGACGGGCTACCAGGGTGCTGAATGTTCCCCAATGGATCGCGCCACACACCGATCACATAGTCGATGTACTCTTTCCAGAATCGTTGATCCGCGTTCGTAATTGCGGAATTGCTTTTCGTGTGATCGTAGGCGCTGGCAGGCACGTCGCTGGGAATCGAGCTGTAGTACAGGACGTTTCCAGCCCGCATTTGCGACGGAAAGATATTGGGACTTGCTTTAATCCACGCCAGAATCGCCTTGTAGTTAATCCGGTAATTACCTGCTGGATCAAGCCACACTCCGCTGCTGTTCCAAAGCTGCAGATTACTGTTCACTGGTGCCGTCCCGGCGCTATTCAAGAAATATAGTTTTCGCCAGTCCCAGCCTGTCGTGCCGTCGCCCCATGCTGGGTAAGCGGTTGTGTTACCGGCGGTCGGCGTAATATTGCTCGGTTCAGGTGGCCACATGAAAAAGGTTTTCCCCCAATGGCCGGGTCCTTGGGTACAGCCATAGAACGTGGAATATTTTTTGGATGCAGCCGTATCGCTCCAACTCAGGATGCACTTTCCAGCGGAGGTCAGGTAGTTGTCCCCACTGATGGGAGTTGTTGTCGTGTTTCCAGCGGACGTGAAGGCAGACACGCCACCACTGCCGAAATTATTCTGATAGAAATCGTTCACCAAGGGCGGAATGCCCGACACGGACTGAGTGACGTTGCACATTCCAACACGCGAGTCGGAACTAGTGCACTGCAACGTCGCATTCGCCGAAAACGACGGGTCATAAGGACCCCACTTAGGAAAGATCGGATCGGCGTTATTGGGACTATTGTTGGCGGACCCCAAGTACGATTCATTGTTCCACAAGTCGCTCTCATTATTCATCGACCCTGAGTAGTCCAAGATAATGGCGATGTCGCGCGGGCGATGTGCGGCTGTAGCGGTCGCAGTGACCGTCGACATGGTCGTGCCGAAGACCCGAGCAAACGTCGAATTTACTTGGTGGGTAATCGTGACTTGAGTAAGATTGAAGTTGTCTGGCGCTACGGCCGGAATCTGCGGCGTGAATTTCTGAGCGGAAACGTCATAATGATACGAACCGTGGCTGACCGTCACTTCAGCAGACGAAATCGAAGTGCCAAGAATTTGGTAATTCGTGGCCGCAGTGAGGGCAGCGGCCGTCGCAGCCGATAGGTTTTGGGTGCCATCCAAACTCCGCGCGCCGGCGATCGCGGCGGAATCCACCGCAGCTTGGCATTCTGAGTGGGCGACCGCCAGCCTGCCGATATCCACCGCCAAGGCCACAAGTCCCACCAGGGCCACCAACGCCACCGCTACCAAGGGTATGACGAGTCCACGACGCTCATTCAATTGTTTTCGATTCATTGCCGTGCTCCCTCAAATCTCTTAGGCAGTCAATTCGCTTCGCAATCCATCAACGCTTTTGAACTCATCGACACGGGGTTAGGTAGCAGGCTGAAAGTCGGAACGATGGGCACAAAATTACCGGTCACTTGTACCGCAATGCAGTGTCCATTCGCGGCTTTGGTCCAAAGACCAATGTTGGCCCCCGTGTTTGGATCGGCCTCATAAACTTGCACGATCATGCCTTGCGGGGCCAACTTTCCCATATAGTTTATGACCGTGTTCTGAATATCCGACGTCGCCAACGTCGTTGTTCCGACCGCTGCCTTGCGCACTGCCGCACGCGCGGCATTTTCGAGCAGCTGTTTTGTGGCAATTCCGCGACCAAAATCGAAAATGGCAAACATGAACGCGAAGGCCACCGGCAGAACGATGGCGGCTTCCACAGCAACCGCTCCCCAGCGCATTTGTCGGAGTCCGCGATGACGCATACCAGTCACTTGCTATTGCTAGGTCAGAACCCAGCTGGAGTTGTGATATTGGTCGGGTATGGATTAACCCTGGCGGAGTAAAACGTCGCTTTGCCAGTCACCAAATAGTTGTCATGCACGATGAAACCGGACACGCCCCATTTAACGTCTCTAAATGGAAGCGTCACCAAGACCTGAAGCTTATCCAGCGTGGGTGCATCGTGAACGTCGGTGCCCGAATGAGTTAGGTCGCTCACCGTCACAACCGCGTTCGTGGTTAGTACGCCGGAGGATGTGAGATAGGTCAATACCGACTGTTTAACCTGCGCATTTGTCGATTCACCAACCGACGCTAGTCGACCGCCGAATGTCGCAGCGTCCTGCAAAATGATCGTGGCATTTAACGCGCGGCCGACCTCACACATTCCGAGAAACAGTCCGACAAGGACGGGCAACACGACGGCCAACTCAACGGTGGCCGCGCCGCTCCGGCGTTGTTGTAGGGTGGGCTTCATCGGACAGAGGAGAAGGAGAATTTGTGAAGAGCGCCATCATTGTAAGTCTAGGTCATAAATCCAGCCGCGGAATTTAGCTTCTGGGGTTTTTGAGGAAGAGAAGAAGGTGCTCAAGTCGGAGGTAAGATCGGTCATACCGATTATTTCGTGCGTCGTAGTGTTGACGTTTTCACGAATTGTTATATGTCTTATCTAGTCGCGGCCGAATTTGCTCGATACGCCTGCAACTACCTGGTTTTGAGTACATGGGTTTTCCATCGCCGATGAAAGCAGCTCTTATTGATCCCTGCGCGGCTAATGAACACGGTCTGGCTGAAAGCTGACGGCTGATAGCTGATCGCCGAACTTGAACGAGGCTCATTAGCTGCGCAGTTCTCAATAATGGCCCACATGCGGGTATGCTGCCCGGATGCACGAAAGATTCCAAATAACTTATTGACAGTTCGGAAAGTGTCGATATATTTGAGTATAGAAGGAGTTTGAGCGGATATGGCTGCGAAACTGCGACTGACTGAGCTAGATGCCCTGAGTGACGCGGCCGAATGTCTTCGCGCTTTGGCCCATCCACATCGGCTGCGGATGGTACAGATGTTGCTCCAAGGAGAATACTCAGTCGGCGAGTTGGCGGAGGCATGCAAATTGTCCACCGCAATGGCATCAGAGCATTTGCGGTTGATGCAACGATGCGGATTTCTCACTAGTGAGAGGGATGGACGAAAGGTGTTCTACCGGGTGACAGAGCCCCATCTGAAAAGCATTCTAAAGTGTGTAGAAGATCGGTTTGGAGTTGGTGGGGCTGCCCGATGAGACAATTTTCACCATACATATCGACATATTCCGATACATCTAATAATAACAGCGTCGAGTTGACGTAGGGAGCATTCGATGACCCCGACGACAATTTCTCCTCAAGAGTTGCATGCACTCACAAAGGGCGATGCAAGGGTCGATCTGATCGACGTACGCACTCCGGTTGAGTTCCGCGAGGTTCATGCCGAATTCGCCCGTAACGTACCGCTTGATCAACTGGATTCAGCGGTTTTGGCGGCCGGTCGGAACCACGATGTGCAACCGTTGTACGTCATCTGCCAGTCGGGCGGTCGCGGCAAGCGTGCGTGTGAGAAACTCTTCAACGCGGGCTGCACGAACGTTGTCAATGTCGAGGGCGGCACACAGGCTTGGATCGAAGCGGGCTTGCCAGTGGTGCGGGGTCAGAAGGCAATCTCGCTCGAACGGCAGGTCCGCATCGCGGCCGGTTTGCTCGTTCTGATCGGCGCGCTACTGAGCTATTTCGCACACCCGTACTGGGCCGCGCTGCCAGCGATTGTGGGGGCAGGACTGGTATTTGCCGGTATCACCGACACATGCGGCATGGGGATGATGTTGGCGCGGATGCCTTGGAATCAGGTCAAGGATCATGCAGATTCGACAGTTGCATGATGTAACGAGTAACTCATGAAGATTGCTTTTGTTGCGGTCGCGACTGGCCGGGCGCGTGTGGCGACGCTGCCAACCTCGGCGGCCGTTACTTGACTGCTAATGTCAAACGACGAATGCTGAGACCGCACGAACGACTTACCATACCGTCACGAGGTGACAAACACGGTTTAGGCACAAAATAGAACATACAAAGCAAGGAGAAGTAACAATGTTCCTTAAGTATTTCTATGACAAGTCGCTAGCCCATGCCTCATATCTCGTCGGCTGCCAGAAAACAGGCGAGGCACTCGTCATCGACCCCGGTCGTGAAGTCTCACAATACCTTGAAGCCGTTAAGGCCGAAGGACTGCGAATTGTTGGGTCTGCTGAAACGCACATTCATGCTGATTTTGTATCTGGGTCGCGAGAACTGGCCGATCGCGTCGGGGCCAGGCTTTACTTGTCCGACATGGGACCAAGCGACTGGAAGTATACTTTCGCTCGCTGCTACGACGGCTCGCTCCTCAAGGATGGCGATACATTTTATATCGGCAACGTAAAGCTCGAAGTTCTCCACACGCCGGGACATACGCCCGAGAGCATCTCGTTCGTGCTGACGGATGAGGGCGGCGGAGCGAATGTACCGATGGGTGTTTTCACCGGCGACTTCGTATTTGTGGGTTCCGTTGGCCGGCCCGACCTACTTGAAACCGCGGCCGGCGTCATCGGCAGCGCAGAGACAGGAGCACGGCAACTCTACCATTCGATTCGCCGCTTTCGTGAATTGCAAGACCACTTGCAGGTATGGCCGGCACATGGTGCCGGAAGCGCTTGCGGCAAGGGCCTGGGTGCGATCCCATCAAGCACGGTGGGTTATGAAAGGCTCTTTAACCCAGCCTTACAGTTCGACAACGAGCAGGAGTTTGTCGACTACATCCTGAGCGATCAGCCTGAGACCCCCTTTTACTTCGCCGTGATGAAGCGCGTCAACAAGGTGGGGCCGGATCTGCTGAAAGACTTGCCACTTGTTGGTGTGGTTGATCCGACTGAACTTGCGGCGACGGCGACTAAGCAAGTTGTCATCGACACAGGCCCCTCTGGCGAGTATGCCAAATTCCATGTGCCGCGAACAATCAACATTCCCGCGTCGAATCTTGTGCAATGGGCCGGGTTTTTCGTGGACTACAACCAGCCAGTTTTTCTGATCGCGGATGAGGTATCGATTCCAGCCCAATTGAGAAGCCTGCGTTCGATTGGAATCGACAAGGTGGGAGGATTCTTTGACGCTTCAGCCGTCAAGCGAGCTGGTCTGAGGACCGAATCATACCAATCGGCAACTCCGGCCGAGCTTTTTCAAAAGGTCGAACAGAGCGAGGTGACACTCGTCGATGTGCGCGCGGCAACGGAATTTCAAGCTGGACACATTGCCGGCGCCGAGCACCGTTTTCTCGGCAAACTGCTACGGAACATCGACACGCTTAGCAAGCACAAGCCGGTCGTTGCCCAATGCCTGGCGGGAGGTCGTTCGGCGATCGCCGCCAGCATCTTGCAGCGAGCCGGATTCGACGTTGTCAACATGCAGGGGGGATACCAGGCGTGGGTTGACGCCGAGCTGCCCATCGTGCGAGACGAAGTGGAAGCAATCGCCTCAGGCGAAACCGAAAGCTGTCGCCTGTTCCGCGATTGAAAAAGGGGCCCCTCCGTGCCAATTCTATCGCTGATATTTGGTGCGATAGTTGGCCTCTCTCTGGGTCTAACGGGAGGCGGCGGAGCAATGTTCGCCGTGCCACTGTTGGTTTACGGACTCCCGATCGACCCGCGGCAGGCGGTGGGAATTTCGCTTGCCGCTGTTGGTATGACGTCGCTGGTCGGGTTTTATGGACGCTGGAAAACTGGACAAGTGGAGGTCGCGACCGGATTGATGTTTGCCGTGGCCGGCATGACCGGGGCGCCAGTTGGTTCGTAGCTCTCAGCTCGAATCCCGGAGTCCCTTTTTGCTGACGATGTTCGCGCTGCTCAAACGGGGCCCCCGTCAACTCCGTAGCGCGCTCGTCGAAGCGGCTTGGCTGATGCTGCGCTATAACCCTTGGACAAAGTCGGTCTACGATCGGCTTACCAGCGGACAGAAGACCCGTAAGAAGAAGGCGATCGTCGCGGTGGCTCGTAAACTACTGGTGCGATGTTGGGTGATGCTGTTGCGAAAAGAACGTTGGAACAGCGAGGCGGCGATCGCGGAATCCGTTGCTGTTTGAGGAATCGTTGACGCTTGAGTCTGGAGTAGGATTTCACTTTCCGGTTCGGCTTTGGTGCCGCGTACAGCTCGGAAAACGGTCTGATCCACGAGATCGGTCAAACGAATGAGCAACGCGGCCCTATTGAAAGAACTCCTGAGACGACGCACAAGACATTCCCGCTGAGGGAAGACACAAAGGCGTCGACAACTCGAATAGTCGACTAAATCCGAAACGGGACGCGAAAGAGCCACTTCGACTCAAGCGAAGTGACACGGACTCACCGAAAGGCGAACAAATGTAGCACCACACTTGACCCACTCACGGCTTCATAGTCCGTTTTCTCGGAATAAGATGGCGGGCCGTTCGGGCCCTGCGATACGCCTTGTTAAACCAAGGTTTCTGGCCCACGCGTCGCGCAAGTCAGGCTAAGCTTTTCTGCAATGGCTGTTTCCCCGAAGTAGTCACCGAGCAATTCGACTTTGAAGTTGCTGCAATCGTGAGCATTGTCGTTTGCCGGCCTTGTCGATGATCACTGCGTTGGGCGCCTTGAGATCGATAGAGCAACGCGAATCGACATGGTCAAGCACGCTACGCTGGCGACGATAAATCACAACGCACCTCAGCTTCGCTTGAAGCTCAATTTTCGGCCGTGGCCGAGATCAACTCCGCAATGTCGACGCCTCGAATTGTCGCCTTCGTCATCGGAATGACGGTTGGCGCGACGCTCAGCGTGCGAAAACCCATTTGCAGCAGACGCGGCACCCATGCTTCACGGCCGGCCAATTCGCCACATAGTGTTACCGATTGATGCTTCGCGTCGGCCAGAATAATACTCAATAATCGCAGGATCGACTCGTGACTGTCGAGGTAGTAGTCGTTGACCGCGGCATCGTCGCGCGCTGCGGCAAGCGTATATTGTGTAAGGTCGTTCGTGCCCACGCATAGAAAATCGACGTGCTTCAACAGTGCTGGAACCTCGAGCGCTGCGGCCGGCGTTTCGACCATCGCGCCGAACTCGGGAGAACGTGAGATCTTTCGCTCGGCGCTCATCGCGTCGAATGCCTCGCGCATTTTTCGAATGTCCTCTTCAAGTGTGACCATTGGGATCAGTATGCGCACCGGGTGTTCCTGAGAAAGACTCAAAATTGCTCCTATTTGCGTGCGGACAAGTTGGGAGTAATCCAGCAATAGTCGTACGCCGCGTCGCCCCAACACCGGATTGGACGTGGCTGGAAGGCGCAAAAACGGCAACGGTTTGTCGCCGCCGACGTCCAAAAGTCGAATGGTTACCGGCTTGTCTCGCAATGGAGCAACTAGCCGCTTTAATTCCGCGAACAGTTCGGCTTCGAGCGGTGGCGTATTCCGTGCGAAATACAATTGTTCAATCCGCAAGAGTCCGACGCCATCCGCGCCATTGTCGAGCGCGATTTCGACGTCATCTTCGATGCCGATATTTGCTTCGACCCGAATCCATTGGCCATCGAGCGTGCGCGCGGGGTCCCGGCAGGCGCCTTTGCAGCGGCGGAGCGTCGCTTGCCACTTTTCCAGTCGCTCTTGGAATTCAGCAAGCATCGCGGACTGCGGTGCGATCACGAGGCGGCCACGGTAACCATCGACCAGGAGTTCGGTCCCATTCGCAACTTGCGACAGGATTCCCGGGATTTCCGTAATTGTGGGAATTCCCTTTTCACGCGCCAGCAGCGCCGCGTGGGAGCCTTGCCCTAATGACTCGACGACGATGGCTGTCACATGAGACTTCGGTAGCCGCACAACGTCCGAGGGCAGCAGTCGCTCGACGACTAAAACACTGTGCTCGGGAATTGATTGGAGGCCGGCGTCTGTGACGCCTGTGAGCCGCCGAATGATACTCCGACCCAAGTCCAGCACGTCGTCGGCGCGCTCGCGGAGAGTTTGATTTTCGAGCGCTTCGAACTTTTGATGCCATCGGCGAAAAACGCGGCGGACCGCTGTTTCGGCCGTCAGCAGCGAAGTTCGCAGCTCGCGCTCGAACTCGCCCGAAGCCAACAGGTCTCGCAGCATGGCGCCATGCGCGCGAAAAATCCCGGCTAGTGCCGCATCGAATTCGAACTCGATGCGCTGGCTCGATTGTTCGAGTTCTGCCAGTGTGGCTTCGAACGACTGGTTCAACCGGAGCAATTCATGTTCAACTTCATCTTGTTCGATCCGTTCCGGCGTGCCGCTGCACGTAAGCACGTCACCGACCACCCAGGCTCGCCCAATTCCCACACCGGGCGCAACGCCGCGTCCCACCAGCTGTAACTCCAATTGGTCTCGGCCAATTGTCGGCTCAATGAATTGGCCCATGGGGTTTCCTTAAGCAATTCAGCGATAGATTGAGAGCAGACGATGGGCGCACGTAACCGCAAGTGAGCCGTCGCCAACCGCAAAACCGACCCGCTTCGTCGAACCAGCGCGTATATCCCCGGCAGCCAAAACGCCTGGGACGGTCGTTTCCAGCGGACACGGGTCGCGATCCGTGCGCGGCCACAGCCCCGAACGAACTACATCGGTGCCGGTCAAGAGATAACCATTCGCGTCGCGGCCAATCTCTGGAGGCAACCATTCCGCGCTTGGCTCGGCCCCGATGAATACGAATATCGCGGAACAGGGCAGTCCGCGCTGCGCTGCGCCGCCGTTACTCTTGAGCGTGATTTCCTCCACGCGACCGTCGCCATTGACCGTGTCGATTTCTGTTTGTTCATGGATAACCACGTTGGCGGTTGCTCGAATCCGGTTCGCAAGGTAGTCCGACATGCCGGGGCCCAGCGTGCGGCGAATGAGGTGGTGAACCGTGCGTGATGGGCAGCACTCCGCCAGGAACATGACGGCTTGCCCGGCCGAGTTGCCGGCACCGACCACGGCGACGTCGGCGCGGTCATACATATCGGCTTCGACTGTCGTGCAGGCATAGTAAATGCCGGCGCCCGTAAAGCGATCGGCTCCTTCCGCTTCCAGTCGTCGCCAATGGACGCCGAGTGCGAGCAAAATAACACGACAGCGTATCTCCGCACCACAATCCAAATGAAGGACATGGAAGTCGGTTGGCGACTTTGCTGGGACTAGCTTTTCGACGTCGACAGGTGCGACGATCCGCGCACCGAATTTGAGCATCTGCAACACGCCTCGCGTGGCTAGCTCGGCGCCGCTTAATCCGGCAGGAAATCCGATAAAGTTTTCGATTCGCGACGAGCCGCCTGCCTGGCCGCCTGGTCCCAACCGATCGAGCATCAAGGTGGAGAGGCCTTCCGACGATGCATACACGGCGGCGGCGGCCAAGCCGGCCGGACCGGCCCCGACAATCGCGAAGTCAACCTCTTGCGCAGGGCAATGTTTCCAAATGCCGGCTGCGCGCGCCAGCTCCGGCAGTGTCGGATTCACAAGGACCATTCCGTCGCCGCATTCGATAATCGGCGTCTTGCGAGGAGAACCCAATTCCCTGAAGACCTTTTGCCCTTCCTTTGTTTCCGGATCGAACCAGGTGAAGGGCACAAAGTTTTTGTAGAGGAACTCGCGAACGGTGTTTGTGTCGCGGCATCGGCCTGGACCAACGACACGCAACCCAATCACGCCCGCCTTCGACAAAAGTTCCCGGCGACGCGTGAACGCAATGATCAGTTTTTCCCCCAAACTTGGAACGCGGTTGAGCAATGCTCGGAGATGACTGCCCGGCACACGCCAAATTCGAGATTTGCCCCGAGCCACCGCGGTCACAATCACCGGGCGGCCCGTCAACAGGTCGATGTCGCCGGAAAACTGGCCCGGTTCATGGGTGACAATCAACCGATTGCCGTCCGTCGGGTTGAGGATATCGATGTGTCCGGATTCCACGACGAACAAATCGATATCCGCCTGGCCGGCGCGAAACACGATTTCACCATCCGCGTAATCGTGTGCCGTCGCCAGCGGTTTAAGGACGGCAAGCTCCGATGCCGACAGCTGTGGAAACGCTACTTCTTCGCTCGAACCCATGGCTAGCCCTCAACAGTCCAATGTTGGTGGTGAATTATACAATAGTCGGGCAAATGAGTTTGGCCTGTCGCCGAATTCATTCCGTCGAGATATGAGCGCCCTTTTTGGCTCTGGAGCGGCGCATCAAGAGCACAAGCAGAACGAGTATTGCCGACACGACGGCGAATGCCGCAACGCTAAGCGGCGCAATGATCATCAACAAACCGGCAATTCCAAGGATACTTCGGAAACGATTTCAAATCGTTCCGTCCGATTTGTGCTCGACAGCCGCCAACGGAGTTGATCGCCGACGACGTAACCGGCAGACGAGCGGCACCACAACCATCACCGCCAACAGCCCGATAGTGGATGGCTCGGGAACATACGTCAAAATAATTTGCGGAACATTATCGGGTAGGACGGCAAGCTCCTGCGACCGGGCCGCCAGGCGATTGCAGCATTCACCGGTCTCTTCGCGCTCTTTCCACAGAATCGACAGCGTAAGCGTTGGATCAGTATTCTGTTCGTTCTCGACCGCCGCAGTGATATCGAACGAAAGCACATTCGCCGGCGGCGTCGGTCCCAACCCGATCGCACTGTTGAACGTCGCGATCGGCAGTTGACTCGGCGCAGACTGTGGCGCGCTCAGCCACGTGACGCTGCCTTGATCCCAGTTGTCGTCGACGCGGAAAAAATCAAACTGCTTTGTTTGCGGAAACTCCTGCCCAATGACTAGCCGAAGCTTCGCACTTTCGAGCGTTTGTCCGGCCGGCGGCAATACGAACTTCAACAGTGACCGGGAATACGAACCGTGATCGGGATCGAACGACCCCGCATAGAGATAGTTGAAGATGCCGAAATTGCTGGCGGCCACGCCCGGCACGCCATCAACGGAAAGAATCGCCGCATCTTCCGATACCGGAATGGAAACGCTCGCTGCCGCGGCCAAATGGGTAAATAGAACGCAGTTCGCCAGCAGCGCCGCGAGAGTGCGAATCATGAGCGGTACCTCCAGCAGCGCGATTCTGCGAATATTGGCGCCGCCTAAATGTTACGCCGAGCTTCCTTCGTGCGCTCAACGTGCTTGCGCACGCGGCAGATAGCGCTACAAATCCAGGCCGCGGACAACATCAGCATGCAGCTTGCCGGTTCCGGTATTGCCGCATCCGGCCCAAGCTCAACGTCGATCGGCGCGAACAAGCTGGAAAACGAGTCGTAGATCACCGCTACGCCAGTACCATCTAAATTGGCCCGAACAAGTTCACCGTGTCCGCCCGTTCCCAGCGTATCACCAAAATAAAGCTTGCTATCGGAGAGGTCAATTGCCAGACCGGCTGGCCGGCCGAATCCACGACTAACCAACGTCGTTTGGCCCGCGCCGGTGAGGCCCGCGCGCTGAACAACGCTGCCCGAATTGTTTGTCCAGTAAACCAAGCTGTTTGCAAGATCCAATTTAATCTTTGTGATGTCGCCTGAACCCGATAGTTCAAATTGGTGAACCGCATCCGCGCCGGCGATCACTCCTCCTATAGGCATGGAATTAAGATTCCGACCGTTCGCCCAATAGATGCGCCCGCCAGCGATATCTAACGCGATACCGGATACTGAATCCGCGCGGACCAACGGGTCAACGCCAACTAGTGAATCCAGCAGGGACTGTGAGACAAGCGTCACTGGCCCCGTCCCATCGAGCGCGGCCCGCTTGATGCCAACGCCGCCGGCGACGGACCAGTACATATTATCACCGGACACGTCGAGCGCAATGTCAGTCGGCACGGATCCGCCCGAGGCCCCGAGCGACTGCTGGCTCGATCCATCGAAATTTACACGCTGCAGCGCGCCGCCCGACGAGTAGTAAGCCTTGCCATTGATTGGGTCGATGGCCAAAGCGCGCGGGTCAACAATTGCAGGAAAGTTGATGATGCTTTGCAGGTTCGAACCATCGAGATCGATTCGACTGACCTGGTCGCCATAACCCGGGTCGGTGAAGTAAAGCTTGTCAGCCGAAACAATTGGGCAATTCAGCGCCGCCAATAGAAATGCAAGTACGACACGATATTTACTCATGAGCCCGTCCCCTGGATCTCACGTTGGCAGCCAGACCGGGTACAACAGCCGGCTATCCGACGTCGTTACATCTGAAACCGGCCGCGGCGCGGTGCTGACATCTGAAGTGTCGGCGCCGGCCACGATGATTGCTGTCGTAATCGCTGCGATTACCTTGCCCTAAAGCAGCGCGACTCGCCAAACGAATCGCGTGCGTCAACTACTTCTTCGTGCGTCTTTGCGTCGCCAACAATCCCGTAAGCATCGCGCCCATCAGTAAAAGCGTGCTCGGTTCTGGGACCGACGGCTGCTCGCTAACCGTTATGGTGTAGATGTTGTTCGGGCTTCCATTCTGATCCGGCGTAATCACGCCATCGGTCCACACCAGTGTTTTCGTAATCTTCACGGGTGGAGAACTCGGCGAGATCGGGGGAAAATCAAACCAAATCGATTTCCCGCCGCCACCCAACGTGGCCTGATAGGTGCTGGTGCCAATAACAATTGTTCCGCCGCCCCACACGAAATTGTCGTTCGGTCCTGTCGCTGGAAGAATCGTTTCGTGCCAGTCGGTGGGCCGCAACGTTGACGTAGGCGGGAAAATTAGAGACTCCATCACGGTGACCGTCTGCCCGGGAAACCAGCCCTGTCCATCGCGATTCAATTGAAACGTCTTGACCCAGGGAGAACCATTCGGATCGAGTGTGATCCCGACCGGTTCGCTCGGGCTGCCGACTGTGACCATGTCATCATTGTCGTTGTCGCCGACGTATGGCCCAGGCGGCGGAAGCGGACTGATTCCGACGAGAGTGCCGCCTTGTGCACTGCCGCCAGTCACAAACAAGATGGCGGTTACCAGCGCGAAACACCCCCACGCACTCACCCAATTGGGCGACAACGGCATGCGATTCATTATGCAGCTCCTGTGTTTGAGGACGCACACCCCATCGACACAAGCATGACGATACCCCCCATTAACTCAAATGGCAAGGAAAGACTTGCAAAAAATCTGGTAAAATCAGGACCACGACTCGGAAGCCGCAAATCAGTGGCAATTTGGGCCGCGATGAGGTCGATGCATCTGGCTAATTTCGCCGAACCTCCACGTCCTGGCAAGCCCGGCGGCTCGCGACTTCCGCCGGGCTTTTTTGAGTTGTCAATGAACTCGAGCCCATTGCCGTCACCGTCTGGCACGTAACGGGAGTGGAACCAGTGACGTCAAGGAAGAATGTCGAAGTACTGCGCATTGCCGGCGGCGACGAAGTGCACGGAAGCGGAAGAGATGGAAGGTGAGTCGATGCGGGCGTACGCTTTGAGGACCCCGATGCTGGCCTGCGAGCCGAGAGACGCGTGGATCGGCGTGTCACAGACGTATTGAGTTGATGGAGCCGATGGCAAGAACGCCGCCGCGAACGGAACACTGTAGTGCGACGCTCAGACGGCCAGTACCGCGCTGAGAAGCTCCTCTCCAACCTTCAGTGCTCGTTTGACTTTCATTTATTCACCAACTCAATCGCAATGGTTTCTTCGGCCTTGAGGGGAACGCTGATCACCAGCCGATCTTTCTTTGTCTCCGACGCCAGCTCTTTTCCACTCACGAGCTCTTTCACACTGACCGCGCCTTCGAGTTTGAGTGACTTCAAATCGATTGCCAGCTCCGCATCAATATTTTCTTTGCTGCGGTTCATCGCCGTGAAATTCCTTGGGCCCCATCGTTCGACGCCCACGACCTTTGGCTTGGCTCGGGCATACGTCACCGGCTGCCAGCCCGCTTCGTTCAATTTGATGATCATCGGCAAGTATTTCTTCTCGTCCGCCAGTCCCTTCTCCGAATTGGCGCCCATGAGATAGCCCATGTACAGCACCGAGTTCCACAGCTTCGGCGAGACTTTGTGCGACGCATTGAGGTAGCAGTACGGCTTGATCCCCGCCGCTACGCGCGAGACGTAGAAATTCTCCCCCGCGTCGTAAACCGGAGTGCCTTCCGATCCCATCACATCGCACGCGAATCCCAGCATCGCGCGATCCGGATGAACACCGTTTGCGATGAAAATCTTTCCCTGGGCGTGCAATCTCCGGCCCAGTTCCCAGATGTATTCCGCATGCGATGCCAGGTTCCACAAACACGGCTTGGGCGGATCCCCCGCGTACGTCAGCGGCACGGTCGAATATTTGAAATGCTCCGTCGCGTAGTTGTAGAACCCGCACCAGCGACCCAATGAATCCAGGTAGCACCCGTCAACGTACTTCGATCTGAACATCATCGGCAGGTAGTATCCCAGCGTGTACGTCGCGATCGTTTCTTTGGCCGAATCGTCCTCGTACAACCGGGGATTGGGATTCTGCGGAAACGTCAGCGTCGGTCCACGGTAGGGGCGGGGGAGAATCTGCATATTCCCCTCATGGTCGTGAATGCTCGAATTGCGGATGATGTTTTTCAGCTCGTCACTCGTGCGAAAACTCACCGCCTGCGGCGGCCCATCGAACAGAATCGGCCGCGTTGTGCTCCACGTCTGGAGCACCTTCATCGCCTCGTCGTATGTCTTCGGCAACTTCGGCAACATCAGGACCTGCCGCTGGCCGACAATAGTGTACGGCAGCGAGTAAATCCCCGCCTTTTCGTCGTTTTCAAGCTCGCACAGCTTTTCGTATTCCTCCAGCGACGAACAATTCGGGCCTTGATCGAGCTGCTCGAGCGTCAGCCGCTTGTTGATTCCGGTGGACGTGTCGGAAGCCGTTCGCCATGTCGGGAAGCCGGCCTCGTGATACGCGTACAGCTCCTTGTTGGCCAGCTGCGACGCATTCTGGGTCGTCCACGCACCGATTCGCTTCACGCGGCGGGTGAAAAACGGCTCGTGATAGATCGAGTAATACTTCTCGAGCGACGCACGAAAGCCCCATGCCGGATCGTGCCGGTAAATCACGGCATGAAACGGTGTCTGCGCGGCCGGGGAGGAGTGTTTTGAAATCCCGATGCGATAAATGATGTAAGGCCCATTCCTGTCCATCCCGGTGAGAAAGCGCGTCGTGCCTGTTGGCGGAACCGCGATGGTCAATCCCGCGCCTTTCTCAGTATTGCTGACCGCGCACAACGGATAGATGGAGCTGTCCGCGGGCGTCGAAACGTCGAGGTCCTTGTCCTCCGCCTTGGCCGCGCGTTTCTTGTTGCCCGGCGCCGAGCCGCTAAGCCCCAATCCCAGTTCGAATCCCCCTCGACCGATCGGTAGCGCCAGCTTCAGGTCCACGCACCGGTCAACCCCGCTGGGATCGCTGGCAACGCCGTCGACATCGATGTGATCGTCGTGCGGCGCGAGCACGAGCCGCACATGCAGGCCGAGCGGATGCGCCACATCCCTGCTCGAAACAGTGGTTCCTCCGGAGTACTCCAGCTTCACCGGCTTGAATCGCGAATCCCTCACCGCCGCGTCGCGCACCCAGATCAGCGTGTCGGCGCTGAGCGGAAACGCTTGCTGGCCGATCCTCACCGAGCTTCCGGTAGTGATCTCAATCGCCAAACCATCTTTCGTCGCGCATTGGATCAGCGGAGCCGCCGGTGAACGGATCAGTTGTTGAGCGTGAACATAGTACGGGCTTGCGACGAGGGCAGCGGCCAACATCGCGGGGAAAAGTGTCTCTTTCATGGCCGATTGTTGAAGTATTTCATCGATAGATGATTTTTGGGACGGCGCGACCTGCATTGGCATCGTAACACCTGTCTCCGAAGACTCTCAACTTCTCTGCTCAATCTTACCGTTCGATTACCTTTACGTCGCCGATTGACGAATCCAACCGAGACAAGCGGCGAAGATACTCGCGAGAAGCCGCTGCTGATTCGTCTTTCATTGAAAGCGTCGGGTAAAACACCAGCTATCTTGCAAACTCCGTCCACGGAGCTTCCGCCAGATCGTTGCCGCCGCAAAACCAGTGCTCAACAGAACCACTTTCGACGACCTCGAGTCGGTATTCTTACACTGCGGATACGCCGGAACATGAAAAAGAAAGTTGCTCTAGAATTGAGTCACTTACTAACGATGGCCCGGTCAGCGAACAGCATCCGATGACCCCGGAAGAAGCCCGCAGGATCTTCGCCCATTTGCTGGCCGACGCGCGCGACGATGTCGTCGAGCTCGCGCCGCGCGTCACCGCATGCGGTGTCGAACTACCCGGCCACTTGCGATGCAAGGCTCGTAACGTTCGTCGTAGCATCGCAATGGCTTGTTTCGTTTCGCAGACAGTACGCTCGAGCAATTGCAAC
Organism: Pirellulales bacterium; assembly: GCA_963733825.1. Taxonomy (GTDB): domain Bacteria; phylum Planctomycetota; class Planctomycetia; order Pirellulales; family Lacipirellulaceae; genus JABDGM01. Next base: position 414,763 of record CAVTEK010000015.1, on the reverse strand, counting down.
GCCGGGCAAAACCGGTATGCCCTTTTTCATCTCACGCCCGACGATGTCTCATGGGCCACCGGCAAGCCTGCCTCCAGCCATTTACGAGCAGCTTCGGCATCGTTTCGACCAAACCAGCGAATCTTCGCGCGCGTAAACGGCTTGCAGAACCACGACATGCCATGCTCCCATGGTCTTTCGCCAATCATGGCTATTCGTTCGATATGCGCAAAGTGTTTTAAATCAAACTTCACATCTTCCCACAATGCGCCGGCGGTCCAGCCGTGGAAGTCGCGCATGTTGAATAGGATGCGAATCTTGCCGTGATCTTTAACAAGCCCTTCGATCTCTGGCACAAAATGCGCATAATCCTCTTTGGTCAGCTTACCGGTCGCGTGAACCAATAAGATTTTGCCGTCCGCTTCCTGTTCGATTGTGACTGCCATCGGAGTTCACCTCCTTTCACCTCACCTACTATATTTTACGAATCTTGTCGCGCTCTGGTGTATGCTGCGACGATGTGACTACTTGGGCCGTAATTGAACTTCCATATGTGGAGGGGACTCATGCGATCGGAACCTATCGCATCCGTTCGTCAACTCGGGTCACTGGGGTTATACAGTTGCTCGGTGTTGATTGGCATCGCCGGAGCGTTCGGGGCCGTGGTATTTCGTGGATTGATTGCTTTATTTCACAATGTCTTCTTTCTTGGACAGTTCTCGTTTATTTACGACGCGAACATTCATACCCCACCGAGCCCGTGGGGACCGTTTGTCGTCTTCGTCCCGGTATTGGGCGCGGCTGGAGTCGCCTTTCTGGTTGGCAATTTCGCTCCCGAAGCCAAGGGACATGGCGTGCCAGAGGTCATGGACGCCGTGTATTACAACAAGGGCATCATTCGGCCGGTTGTAGCGCTCATCAAATCGCTCGCGTCCGCGCTGTCGATCGGAAGTGGCGGGTCGGTCGGACGCGAAGGGCCGATCGTACAAATCGGATCATCGTTTGCCTCCAGCATGGGGCAATTATTGCGAGTCCCGTTATGGCAGCGAGTCACGTTGATTGCCGGTGGGGCCGGCGCCGGAATCGCTGCGACGTTCAACACGCCTATCGGCGGCGTTCTGTTCGCGGTCGAAATCATGCTCCACGAGGTAAGCGCAAGAACGCTTGTGCCGGTAACGATCGCTACTGTGACGGCGTCGTACATCGGACGCTTGTTTTTCGGCAGTCACCCGTCGTTCGTCATTCCCACCCTCGAAACACCATACTTTCGTCACACGGATCCTGTTCTGATCGTGTTTTACGTTCTCCTCGGAATCATGATGGGATTGGTCTCCCTAGCGTACATTCGTTCGGTTTACACGCTCGAGGATTTCTTCGAAAAACGAGTTCCTGGAAATTATTATTTTCGTCACATGCTGGGAATGCTGCCCGTCGGAATCATGATGTACACGCTGTTAAAGACCACGGGGCACTATCACGTCGAAGGCGTCGGTTATGCAACGGTGCAGGACATCTTGTCTGGCAATGTATCTTCATTGCTCATCGTGTTGTTTGTGCTCAAATTGTTGGCTACTTCGTTAACACTTGGGTCCGGCGCGTTGGGTGGCGTTTTCTCGCCAGCGCTCTACTTGGGCGCTGCGCTCGGCGGGTTATACGGTTCGATGTTGCATCGGATTTTGCCCCATTTTCCCGTTGATCCGGCCGCGTTTGCGGTCGCTGGTATGGCAGGTGTTGTCGGCGGATCCACCGGCGCGGCGCTTGCGGCCATTGTCATGATCTTTGAGATGACGTTGGACTATACTGTGATCATTCCCATTACGATCACCGTGGCTTTGAGTTACGGAATTCGGAAGATTTTACACCCAGAAAGTATTTACTCGGAGAAACTCGCTCGCCGGGGACATGCCATTCCCGATGCGCTGCAAGCCAATTTCTATTACCTAAAGAAAGCGCACGACATCATGGATTCGCGATTCGTCGGCATCCCCGGCGATACCAAACTGGAAGACTTCGGGCGTATTGTCTGGGATCACCCAGACGTCTCCTGCTTCCTCGTCCAGGGGCCACAAGGATTCATCGGGTTTTTGACGAGAGACTTAGCGATTCGCCGCCCTGACGGTTCGGACCGATCAAAAACGGTCGTGGATTTGGCCGATAAGACGTTTGTAAACGTGAGCGAGGACGCATCGCTCATTGACGCCATGACGACGATGCGATCCGCGGGCGCGTTGATTGCTCTCGTGTTAAACAAAGCAAGCAACGAAAACCGTCGCGAAGTGCGCGGTTTAATCACAAAACAAATGATCGCCAATGCGGTACTCGATGGAATGGAGCTTTACGTCAGCTGATTCTGTCTTGAAACCCTATCGGTCTTATCTAGGATTAGTCAGACAAGAGTCGCATCATTGAGCATCAATTGAATGGGAGCGAGAAGTGCCACAGGCAATAGCTCGAAAAATAGTTGCCCTGGGAATACTTGCCTTGGGACGCGTGTTCTCCGCGTCGGCAGACAACTACGACATCGTTATTTACGGTGGCACGGCTGGCGGCGTTACGGCGGCGGTTGAAGCAGCTCGGCTGGGAAAAAATGTGGCGATCATCGAGCCCAGCCAGCATTTGGGTGGCATGACCACCGGGGGACTCAGCGCGACCGATTACGGTAACAAGTTGGCGATCCGCGGTTTGGCCAGAGAGTTCTACACGCGAGTTGGCCAGGCGTATAGTCAGGGCACCACCTATTATTTTGAACCGAAAGTGGGCGAATCGGTCATCAACCAGTGGACCGCCAGCCTCCCCAACATCACCGTCATCAAGGGAGAGCAACTCAATCTTGGTGGCGGCGTGAGCATGACGGGGAACAAGATCGATTCGATCCAGATGGAAAGCGGCCGGACCTTTTCCGCCGGGGTCTTCATCGATGCCAGCTATGAAGGCGATCTAATGGCTAAATCCGGAGTGAGTTACATCGTTGGACGGGAATCGAACTCAACCTACGGCGAGTCGCACAACGGGGTTTTCGTGAACACGCAAACTCTAAACGTCGACCCTTATGTCGTGCCCGGCAATCCGGCGAGCGGAGTTTTGCCGATGCTCAGCGCAATTGCCGGCGGCCAACGGCACGGCCGATGACAAAGTTCAGGCATACAACTTTCGCCTCACCGTCACGACCAATGCGGCCAATAAACTACCGTGGACCGCGCCGCCAAATTACAACCCCGCACAGTACGAATTGCTGAAACGGGCCATCCAGGCCGCTAGCCCAACCCCGACGATTACGCAGCTCTTGCAACTGGTGCCGCTCAATACCCCCAACGGCGCGAATAAGTTCGACGTGAACGCCAACGGTGGCGTGACGATGGTCTCGACCGACTACGTCGGCTTCAGCAAAGACTACCCCAATGCCGACTACGCCACGCGGCAGCAAATCATCACCGATCATCACAATTACGAACAGGGATATCTCTACTTTCTCGCGACCGATCCGAGCGTGCCGCAATCCATCCGCGACGGCATGAACAGCTATGGTCTGACCAAGGACGAGTTCACCGACAATGGCGGCTGGTCCGATCAACTCTACGTCCGCGAGGCCCGCCGCATGATTGGCCGCTATGTGATGACCGAGGCCGACGACCTGAGCCAGCGGGTAGCCCCCGACCCGATCGCGTTAGGGTCCTACACAATCGACTCGCACGGCACGTCGTTTTTCGTCGACGCCAACGGCAAGCCTCACGCCGAAGGGAGCATCGGGGTCGCCGTCCCGCAGCCTTACGGCATCTCATACGATTCGCTCACACCCCTCGAAAGCCAGGCGTCGAACTTACTCGTAACGTCGGCGATTTCCGCGTCCCGCGTCGGGTACGCTTCAATTCGCATGGAGCCGCAGTATATGGAGATGGGCCAGGCTGCTGGTACGGCCGCGGTGCTGGCGTTGAATGGAAACACCAGCGTGCAACAGGTGAATTATTCTTCCCTGCGCTCGCAGCTCGTTGCCGACGGCGCCGTGGTAAATTGGCCGACGTCGCTAACCGGTGTCGCGCGGACCGATTTCAACGACATTCCCGGCACGCTGCCGCGCAGCATTCAATATCAAAACAGCGGCTCCAACTTTTTCGGTCCGTGGGATTTCAGCACGACGCAGAATGTTGTGGCCGGCAATTTGACAACCAGCGTCGGCGGATACAACCGGCCGCAAAGCGGGTCCAACCTCGGTAAGCTCCAGGGCACCTATAACGCTTACCGCCAGAACGCATGCCCGCTCGATGCGAGCATGAGCGGTTCGATCTGGTTCTCGGTCCTTCTGGATAATACCGATGCAACGGGCGCGGCGGGAATTTCGTTTAATCCAACGGCCTACGGTGACGCCAGCAATGTGATTCAATTGATCGGCACGAAATTGAGCGTGACTCTGGCAAACTCGACCACGAACAACGTCGCAACACTCAGTCTTGGCGCCGTGCATCTGCTGCTGGGAAGACTGGACGTTACGGCAGGCAACGACACCTTGAGTCTTTGGACAGACCCGGCATCACTCAGCCATTTGCCGGCTCCCGTTTTCACCAGTTCGAGCCAGAATTTTTTGAGCAGCCTCGCGTCGCTGGGAGTCGTCTCCTATAACACCAGCAAATCGAACGCCGGCGGCTACCTCGATGCGCTGATCCTCTCCAACGCTTCCACCGGATTCACCGATGTCAGCGGAGCGGTGCCGGGCGATTACAATCAGAACGGTGTCGTCGATGCCGCCGACTACGTCGTCTGGCGAAAAGGCCTCGGCGCCACGTACACCCAAGGCGATTACGACGTCTGGCGGGCTCACTTCGGCCAATCGGTCGGCCTCAGTGCTGGCGCCAGCGCAACCATCCCAGAGCCGGGCACGATTTCGATGTGCCTTCTGGGAATGCTGGTGACTTGGAACGCACGGCCTTTCTTATTCATTCGACGCCGATAACGCTCCTCGCTGCTGGCGAAACTGGTCCACGATCACTGCGGCGATAATGATCGCTCCGAGAATGATGTCCTGCACAGGGTTGCGCACGCCGAGTTGCGTGCAGCCGCTGGCGATGGTTTGCATTAAGAGCGCGCCGGCGAGAGTGCCCAGGATTGTGCCGCGGCCGCCGCTCAGGCTCGCGCCGCCGATCACCACGGCGGCGATGACTTTCAGTTCCAAGCCGACGCCCGACATCGGATTTCCAACTTTGAGTTTGGCGAATTGATACATTCCAGCCAGCCCGACAAACACGCCGCCCAACGTATACACGGCCACTTTCAGCGCCGGCACGTTCAAACCGCACAATCGGGCCGTCTGCTCATTCGAGCCAAGTGCGAAGACGTAGCGGCCAAATACGGTGAAGCGCAGGACTAGGCTCACGACGACGGCCATCGCAAGCATCATCCACACGCCGGGCGCTACAAGCAACCAGGATGGATCGGGGCTCGGCATGGCCAATCCGTTCATCCAATCCGGCACCGTTTCGAGCGGCGGACGGACCGTGGTTTCGTCCGCGACAATCTTGGCGATGCCGAGGCAGATCGTCATCGTACCTAACGTAACGATGAACGGCGCGACCTTCAGCGCGCTGATCACCCATCCGTTGATACTACCCACGACGCACCCAGAGAGCAGGCAACAAATTAGAGCCAGCTCGATCGGCCAGTCGTGTTTAAGGGCCCAAGCCATCACGGTGGCGCACAGCGAAATCGCGGTGCCGGCCGAGAGATCGATCCCGCCGGCGATGATGATGACCGTCATACCCAAACCGGCAACCACGACGGGCGCCGATGAGATAAGCATGGTCTGCAAGTTCCGCAGCGACAGAAACTGACCGCCGCCTTGCTGTGCCGCATCGCCGATTGCGAACAGGCAAAACACTAAAACGAGCGCGAGCAAGGGCCCGAATTGACCGGTGAGCAAAGTCCACGTTTTCTGGCGGGGGGCGCTCACGATCTGTCGCTCCCCGCACTACCGCCGACAGTGCTCGCGCAAGCCAAAAGCGATTCTTTCGACCAAGCGTTGGCCGGCCGGATTTCGACGAGCCGGCCTCGAGACATCACGGCGATCCGATCGCACACTTTCATCAATTCTTCGAAATACGAACTCACGAACAGGATCGATCGGCCAGCCGCAGCCAGCTCGCCGATTAGACGATAGATCGTTGTCTTTGTGCCCACGTCGATGCCGCGCGTCGGTTCATCGAGCAGCAATACGTCGGCCCGTTGATGAAGTACGCGTGCGAGAGCTACCTTCTGCTGGTTGCCGCCCGAAAGAGATTCGGCAGCCGACTCCTGCGAAGATGCTTTGATTTCCAATCGCTCGATCCAGTGCGCGACGGCGTGCCGCCGCTGCCTCAAATTCAACCAGCCGCACCGGCTATACGGACTCAGCCGGCTGTAGGTGATGTTGTCGGCAATCGAACGAGCTTGTGCCAACCCTTCACCCGCCCGATCTTCCGATACCAGTGCCAGACCAGCACCGATTCGGGCCTTGGGACTGGGCTTAGGATAAATGGTTCCAACCCGCACTCGGCCGCTGCGCACTGGATCGAGAGCGAAGATCGAACGTAGCAGCTCGGTCCGGCCTGCGCCTACTAAGCCCGTCACGCCGAGAATTTCGCCTCGGCGCAGCTCAAGTGAAACATTTCTGGGTTTAACCGCGCCGGAAAGATTCGAGACGGTTATCACGGTTTCGCCCGGTATGTGAGGCACCGTGGGATACAGCTCCTCGATCGTCCGGCCGACCATCAGCGATATGAGCCGAGCTTCGCTCGCCCCGGCAAGTAAACCACTCGCAACGGTTTTTCCGTCGCGAAGTACAGTATAACGATCGCACGCGCGGCGGACTTCCTCGAGGAAGTGGCTGATGTAGACCACGCCCAGTCCGGCTTGTCGCAATCGAGCGATCGTTTGGAACAAACGTTCCACGTCGGCTTGGGCCAGCGAGCTGGTAGGTTCGTCGAAGACAATCACCTTGGCGTGACTCGCCAAAGCGCGAGCAATTTCCACAACTTGCTGCGCCGATCGAAAGCCGGCCGACAGGCGTTCCTAGCGGCAAATCGCCATGACCGAGTCGCTCGAGTGCGGCGCGGGCCTGGCTGCGTTGGGTCGCTCGATCCACCACGCCCCACCGCGCCTGTTCTTGCCCGAGCATGATGTTTTCTTCCACGCTCAGATCGCTGGCCAGGTTTAACTCCTGGTAAATCATCGCGACGCCGGCCTGCCGCGCCGCGTGCGGACCGCGGGGAGAGTAGGTCTGCCCGTCGAGCTCCATCGTCCCTTCGTCTGGTGAATGGGCTCCGCTGAGCACCTTCATCAGCGTGCTTTTGCCAGCCCCATTCTCGCCGATGAGAGCCAACACCTCTCCCGGCCAGAGTTCCAAAGAGACCCCACGCAACGCCTGCGTTGCCCCAAAACGCTTGAAGATCTCCGTCATGCGAAGCAGCGGACCGGCGGAGGATGGCTTGTGAGTGCTTTCCACGGCGACATCCGAGCACAGGCAACAATAGGCAAAACTCGCCAGAAACATTGAAGATAGTGGGGGTGACACACACAGGCAACATGTCGCAGCTATGGACAGCTACCGGCCGGCGTACACCCGCCGACTCATCGCCGGCACGGATGAAACGCCGTACGTCGAACGGCCCGATTATGAAAGCTTTGCCAGTTTTCTGCCTGCAATCAGAAATTTGCGCGCTTAAATGAAAAACCCGTCTACAATAACGAATTCGGTCCTCATTCGCTGGATAGCGGCCTGGTTGCTCTCTGAATGCAAAGACGCACTCAATATAGCTTCGGCCTGCTTACCTCGATGCTGCTGGCCGTCGTCGCACAACATTTATTCTCGTCTGCCGCGCGAGCATACATTGTTTCACCCAACACGCGCTGGACCTCAACGGCCTCAAACTCTTCCACCGGCACGTTCGGCAACCCAATCACGCTCACATGGAGCCTCGTCCCCGACGAAACTGCCGTCTCGAACGGTTATGCGCCGATGAATGGCACGTCGAGCAATCTCATCTCCGCATTCGATGCCACGTTTGGCGCCGGTCCGGGCGGGACCGATCTCACACAACGTCCCTGGTTTCCATTGTTTTCCGACTCCTTCAAACGTTGGGGCCAAGTGGGCGGAATCGACTTCGTTTACGAACCGCAAGATTCCACACTTGCGCTCGGCAATTCGACTACCGGCGCGATCGGCGTTTGTGGTGATATTCGCATCGGGGGAACGAACATCGACGGTAGCAGCGGCACATTCGCCAAAACGCTGATTCCGCAAACGGGCGACATCCTGATCGACACCGCAGACACTTCCAATTTCGCCAATTCGTACTCCAATCATGTCCTGTTTCGCAACTCGATCATGCACGAGATCGGCCACGCGTTCGGGCTCCAGCACGTCGTCTCCGACACAAACGACTTTTTAATGGAACCGACCGTTAGCTGGACATTCGATGGCCCGCAGCTCGACGATATCGCCGCGATCCAATACTTCTACGGCGATCCGAATGAGAAAAGTCACAACATGCTTGGGAACAACACGGCGGCGACTGCTACCCCAGTCGGGACCATCGCGGCCGGCAGATCCATCGACATCGGCTCGTCGGCCGTCGGAAAGGATTCGGGCTCGAGCATGGTTGTCGGCCCGGGCGAATCCGATTTCGTTAGCATCTTCGGTAACACGGATGCGGATTACTATTCATTCAACGTGGCCAGCGCGGTGAAACTGAACGCCGTATTGACGCCGCGCGGTGGTACGTATAACCAGGGACCACAGGGCGCCGCGCCCTCCCCGTACAATGCCAATACCAAGAATGATCTTACATTAACGGTCTTCGGACCGAACGGCACCAGTCAGGTTGCGCTCGTCAATGCGACTGGCGCCGGCGGCTCCGAAACTCTCAGCGACCTCACGTTGAGCCCCGGTCCATATTACGTTCGCGTGAATGGCTCAACGGCCAACACGGTGCAACTATACGATCTGAAGCTTTCCGTAGACGCGATTCCCATACCCGGCGACTACAACCACGACGGCGTTGTGGACGCGGCCGACTACCTGCTTTGGCGACTCACCTTGGGCCAGTCCGGTAATAACCTCGCTGCTGACGGCAATAACAATCGGCAAATCGACGACGGCGATTACGACGTGTGGCGCGCCCGTTTTGGTTCGGTCGCAACGATTCCCATCCCGGGCGATTACAACCAGGACGGCCAAGTCGATACAGCCGACTACCTGCTATGGCGACTTACCTTGGGCCAGACCGGTGATGACCTCGTCGCCGACGGCAATAAAAACGAGCAAATTGACGCCGGCGATTACGAGATATGGCGCACCAATTTCGGTCAATCCGCCAACAAAAGTACCGCGACAATCTCGGGCGAATTTCTTGCAAACGTGCCCGAGCCGGAAAGCTCTCGGCAAATGTTGGCCGGCGCCGTCGGCTTCGTCGGTTCGATCTTGATGCGGAAGCGCCGAATGTTTGTCTTCCGACCGAATAACGAGTGCCCGGCTGCTTGATCTCACGCGATAAACCGATCAGCATCCGCTACAGCCCCGGTCAAAAATGGCGGTCCTTTCGCCAACTCGCTCGGAGTTACTGGACTCGAACCGGTCGCCCCGGCATCGCGAAATATGATGTCGAATCCCGCCCAATCCCGAGATGGCGTGCAACAAACTTCCCTACAGACTATAACAGGTATGAGGTTTCTCCCGCGTGTTCGTGTGAAGTAGGGCGCCGATGACAGGTTCTCATCGCATCCCGAAAAAATGGCGCCGGCGCTCCCGGCGCTCTGGCGAAATGCCGACAAAGCTGAATCTGGAGCAGCTTGAGTCACGACTCATGCTGTCGGTCGACGTATTGACTTGGCATAACGACCTGACACGGCAAGGGCTTAACAATGCTGAAACCGTTCTCACGCCGTCGAACGTCAACAGCACCACATTCGGAAAATTGTTTTCCTATTCGGTGCAGGGACAGGTTTACGCCCAGCCGCTATACGTATCGAATCTCGCGATACCGGGGCAGGGAACGCACAATGTCGTCTTCGTGGCGACCGAAAATGACGATGTCTATGCTTTCGATGCCGACAGCAACGCGGGGCCGAACGGCGGATTGCTGTGGCATACGTCGCTCATCGCAACGCTAGGAGCGACGGCTGCCGCCACGCCGAACCCCTATTTCGGCACACGATACAACGGCGGAATGTACACCGACGTCACGCCGCAAGTTGGCATTACGAGCACTCCGGTGATCGATCTGGCGACTGGCACGATCTACGTCGACGCGTTCACAAACGATGTTCCCGGTCAGAACGCTTATTCGCACCACATCTGGGCGCTCGACATTACGACCGGTCAGCAGAAGACGGCGCCGGTGTTGGTCGCGGCATCGATTCAGGGAAATGGCGTTGCAAGTGTCGGCGGGACGATTACGTTCAAAGCCAGCCAACAGATGCAGCGGGCGGCATTGACGCTGCTGAATGGAACTCTGTACGTCGCCTATGCCGGATACGCAGACACGGACCCGTATCATGGCTGGATCCTGGGTTTCAATGCCTCGTCGTTGCAACTCGTAAGCGTGTTCAACACGACGCCCAATTTGTCGACGTCGCCTCCGGACCCAAACCACCAGGGTGAAGCGGGAATCTGGTCAGCCGGCGCCAGCTTCACAACCGATGGAACGCATTTGTACATAATTACCGGTAACGGCGATTTTCAGACGAGCGTTGGCGACTACGGCGACACGTTCATGGAGTTGACGCCCGATGGCAGCAATCAGCCGGCGAACAAAAATGGCCACGGATTATCGGTGACCGATTACTTCACGCCATTCAACCAGTCAATGCTGGCGCAAGGCGATACTGATCTGGGCTCGGGCGGCACGATGTTTTTGCCCGACCAACCAGGACCGCACCCGCACCTCTTAATTGGCGCCGGCAAGCAAGGCATCATCTACGTAATCGATCGCGACAACATGGGACAGTTCAGCTCGACGACGGACAATGTCGTGCAGAAGGTTACAACCAACAAATTCTTCACGAGCAGCCCGGCCTATTTCAATAACACCATTTACTACCACGGCTTTACCGACTTTCTGAAAGCGTACAAGCTCACAAACGGCGCGCTTTCGGCGGTGCCGATCGGCACGGGCGGAGCCAGCTACGCATTCCCCGGCGCGACGCCGAGCATTTCCTCGTACGGCAATTCGGCGAACGGCATCGTGTGGGAAGTGGGGTACAGCACGTCGCACGCCGTGCTGCGGGCGTATAACGCGATTCCGAACGTCTCGACGCTTACCGAACTATTCAACAGCAATACCAACGTGGCCCGCGACCAACTCGGCGCCGGCGCCAAGTTCGTCGTGCCGACGATCGCCAACGGGCATGTTTACGTGGGCGGCACGGGGTATGTATCGGTGTTTGGGCTCCTCTCGCCGACTTTGACGGCCCCGAATGTGCCGACCAATTTTACGGCAACCGCGCCCGCCACGCTTGCGCTGCAAGTTCAATTGAGCTGGACCGACAACTCCAACAACGAAAACGCGTTCAAGATCGAGCGCTCGACCGACGGCGTCCACTTTACTCAGATCGACGTGGCAAGCGTCAATGCCACGAGCTATACCGATACGACTGTGTCCTCCGGCGTCACGTACACCTACCGTATCAGCGCCACGAATCAAATTGGCGATTCCAGTTACACGGCCGCTGCCAGCGCAACACCAATCGCGCTTTCCGCGCCTGTCGCGCTTTATCACTTCGACGAAGGCACGGGAACAACCGCCAACGATGCCATTGGCTTCAACACGGGAACTCTCGTCGGGGCAACGAAGCCAGCCTGGGCCCCCGGATATACGGGCGGGGCCGCGCTATCATTCAGCGGCACGGGCGCGCCGAACCAGAGCAACCAGTCGGCTGTTCAGCTGCTCAGTAGTCTTGCACCGACGCTGGGATCCACGAGCACGCTCGATTTTTGGATCCTCACGCAGCAAACGGGCAGCGATACGCATTCGCTTGCGCCGGCCGTCACCGGGGTCGACCAGGCGAGCAGCACGAACGATATCGATTGGGGAACCATCAACGCGAGCGGCCGGATCGGCATTTATGTGGGCGACGCCGGCGGGGTTTACAGCACCAACCCGATCAACAATCTGCAGTGGCACAATGTGGCTCTGACGCGCGACGCCACGACCGGCATCGTGCAGATCTATGTCGATGGCGTGCTGAATGCAAGTAGCGGGTTCGATACGGGAGCGAAGTCCTCGGCCTTTACACTTATCGGCGGCCTCTCGGTGCGCAATAGCAGCGGCACGCTAACGGGCGGCAACTATTTCAACGGCTTGCTCGATGAAGTGCGGATTTATAACCGCGTATTGACGCCCGCCGAGATCGCCGATATCGGACAGATTCCCGCGATGCCGACCGGGCTCATGGCCAGCACCGTGCCCGATTCTGGATCGATCCTGCAACTTACCTGGACGAACAACTCCAGCTTTGCCCAAAACATCGAGGTGCAGCGAAAGACCGGCGCCGGCGGCATCTACCAGCAAATCGCGCTGCTGAACGGTACGGAAACCAGCTATACAGACAGTGGGCTCGACGCGGGAACCCAGTATTTTTACCGCGTCCGTGCGATCGACCTGGCCGGCAACTCGCCGTTTTCGACCGAGGCCAGTGGCATCCCACCGCGGCCGGAAATCCTGGGCCGATATACCTTTTACGACAACAGTAGCTGGGATGTCGAGGAAACCTCCGCGCACATTGCCAACGGGCTGGCGATCGCGACCGACAAGGCGCCTTTGCTGCCGGGCCAGACGGCTACGTTCCAAAACTATACGAGCTACTCGAAGGGAACGAACGGCGTGATGATTGACCTCATGAATTTCGAGGGTGTTATCACGCCGGACGACTTCGTATTGCGCGTGGGGAATTCGAGTGATGTCGAAAACTGGCAACTAGCCCCCGCGCCGGACGAGGTATCGCAACGCCCGGGCATCGGCGTCGACGGATCGACCCGCTTGGAGATCACCTGGGACAATAACGAAATTCAGAACGAGTGGTTGCAGGTTACACTGCTGGCGAACGACAATACGAAGCTGGCCAGCGACGACGTGTTCTATTTTGGCAATGCGATCGGCGACAGCGGCGATTCGGCGACCACCGCGGCGGTCGATAGTGCCGACGAGCTGGCAGCGCGGAGCAATCTTACGGCGGTCGATGCGGCGCTCATCGATAACCCGTACGACTTCAATCGCGACAAGGTCGTCGATCAGCTGGATGAGCTGGTAACGCGCTCGCATCGTTCGGGCTTATTTCCGCTGCAATTGATTAGTGTTCCGGCCGTTAGCGGCTCAGGTTCAATTGTGACGGCCCCGGTGATCCAGAACGATTTGCCGTTGTCGCCGCCTGCCAATGGAAGTGCCGCGCCGTTGGTTTTGATTGACCAGGGATCGGTCGCGGTTCCTTTGCAAAGTGCCCTCGCGAAAGAGAAAGTCAAGCCAGTTGTTTTCCTGAACGCAATCGCATCGCCGAGCCGTCACTCGAAATCGACCGACGAAGTGTTCGCCGCGCTGGGGCACAGCGCGACGAATTCTCAAGCGGCAATCGAATTGCTGACGCTGGTTGCGAATTCGCACGATACCGTGAAAAGCCATTCGACGGAAACGAAGGCCAGTGGCGCTAACGCAAGTGACTCGGTAGCGCGAATCAAGGCGTATCTGGAGACCGGCCTGTTGACTGACTCGCCAGTCACGAACGTGAAGGCCGGTCCTACTGCACCAACCATGCCCTATCCTCCTAAGAAAACGCGACGCTGATTCGACCTACAGTACTGCGGTATACAACGACGAACGCATCGAGACAACACCTTGAATATCGGTTATCCTTCGCCGCGCCTGTTTTATCTTTGTTGGGGATCGCTTGCGCTGTTGCTGCTGTTCGGCCGGGCCGTTTGTGCCGCCAACGTGACGGTGGGAAACCACGTATTGCTGCCGAACACGGCGAACCAGATCATCACGATTTCGGTGACGGGCGGCGAGCAAATTGCCGGCGAAGACTTCTTTGCCCAGATCGGCGACGGCGGCAGCTACATCGGCGGCACGAATACGAAGCCGTCGTTCACGAATGTCGACATTATCCACGGCACGGTATTTAGCGCGAATAACGGCGGCGCGTTTGGCGATCCGAACGGAACGCCGGCCGGCAGTAATGCGGCGCATCCGCTGCTGTGGGTCGACGGAACCGTCACGTTCACCGGTACCGTCGCGGCGGCCGGACCGTTAGCAACGCTCACGCTCGATACCACCGGCCTCAATTCGGGCACTTTTCCCTTGAAGCTTACCGGCGTGGCCAGTCCGCTGGGCGGGTTCAATACGAAACTGCTGAACGCCGGCGGCCAGGCGATTCCGCTCACCGTCGCGAACGGATCGCTGATCGTGGCCGTGCCGACGCCCGGCGATTTCAACCAGGACGGCTTCGTTGATGCAGCGGACTACGTGGAGTGGCGTAAAGGCCTTGGGCCTGTTTTCGGTCCAAGCGACTACAACGTCTGGCGATCCCACTTTGGTCAGGCCATCGGCGGCGGCAGCGACTTGGCCACTTCGCCGATTCCGGAGCCTAACGGACCTATTCTGCTTGTCGTCGCAATCCTGTGCCGGGCCGTATTGGGCACTCGACTCTTGACTCTCAGCTCTCGTCTATCTTATCGTCCTCGCTATGAGTGCGTCCGGCTATCCAGGTATCGACGGTTTTCTGGGGACGCGCACCCGTTGATGCTGGATGTTGTGTTTCTGGCGATGTTTGCTGTCGTGATCTTGCTGGCCTGGAGTATTTACCAGGTTAAAATTCGCAGGCGCTTTGAAATTCACAAGTGGACGCAAATCACGCTCGGCACCGTCCTGCTGATTGTCATCCTTCTATTTGAAATTGATATCCGCCTGCACGGCTGGGAAGACAGGGCGGCTGGAAAAATCGGAGGCCATCCCTCTGCGATCGTCATTTGGGCATTGTACGTGCATTTGGTCTTTGCCGTTTCAACCGTAATCCTCTGGCCGATTACGATTGGTGTGGCGCTAACCAATTTTTCGAACCCGCCAGCGCCGGGTCCGCACAGCCGCATCCATATTCCGTTGGCGCGCACGGCGGCAGTCGACATGGTCCTCACGGCGATCACCGGTTGGATATTCTATTGGCTGGCGTTCGTGAGATAAAAACAACAAGCTAAACCATGTCTGGTCGCAGCCCGGTTACCGGTTGACCGCCGCCACCAGCGGCTCGGTTCACCGCATTGATGAACGCCAACGTCGCGGCTTCCACCGTATCGGTCGATACGCCACGACCCCGGTAAACCCGGCCGTCGCGTTCCACCTCGATCGTCGATTCGCCCTGAGCATCCTTCCCGCGCGTTACGCTGTGGACGCGGAAATCGCGCACCACCACGGAGATGCCGGTGATCTCCTCGATCGCGTGGAACAATGCGTCGAGCGGACCGTCACCGCCGGTCGCGGTTCGGCTCATCGATTCGCCGGCCCGGTCGAGCGTAACCGACACCGACGGTTCTCCTTTCCCCATTGCGTGGACCTCCCACGCGACAAGCTTCCAAAGGTCCTCATCAGTCGTCATCTGCTTTTCGATGAGGGCGGCGATGTCTGCGTCGTAGACTTCCTTCTTCTTGTCGGCCAGTTTTTTGAACTCATCGAACACGTCTTGCAGATGGTCGCCCGTCAGGTGGTAGCCCAGCGCCTCGGGCTCGATCGGCCAGCGCCGCCCGGCCGCTATGTTTGCCGAGCACCAGATCGGTTTGCGTGAAACCAACATCCTCGGGCCGCATGATTTCGTACGTCGTGCGCTCCTTGAGCATGCCGTCCTGGTGAATGCCCGCTTCGTGGGCAAACGCGTTGCGGCCGACAATCGCCTTGTTGCGCTGAACTTGCAGACCCGTGATGTTCGAGAGCAGCCGGCTGGTGGGAACGAGCCGCGTTGTGCGGACGCTTGTTGCCGCGTTGTAATAATCGGCGCGGGTTCGCATTGCCATCACGACCTCTTCCAGCGAGCAATTACCGGCCCGCTCGCCGATGCCGTTGATCGTGCATTCGATTTGACCTGCACCGTTCTCGACGGCCGCAAGACTATTGGCCACAGCGAGTCCCAGATCATTGTGACAATGCACGCTGATCACCGCCCGGTCGATGTTTGGCACGCGATTGACCAGGTTTTTAATCACGCCGCCGAAATGAGCGGGCGTGGCATATCCGACCGTGTCGGGAATGTTGACCGTCGTCGCCCCAGCTTCGATGGCCGCTTCTACCACGCTGCACAGGAAGTCGGGTTCCGTGCGGGCTGCGTCCTCCGGTGAAAACTCGATGTTGTTGCAATAACCTTTGGCTCGCTTCACGCTTTCGACCGCTCGTTGGATGATTTCATCCTTTCCCATTCGCAGTTTGAACTCGCGATGAATCGCGCTCGTGGCCAGAAAGACGTGAATGCGGGCGTCGGGCGCGCTGCGAAGCGCTTCCCAAGCACGATCGATGTCTTTTTCGTTGCAGCGGGCGAGGCCGCAAATGGTCGCCCCGCGAACCGTGTTTGCGATTTCGCGCACAGCCTCAAAATCGCCGGGCGAAGCGATCGGAAAGCCCGCTTCGATCACGTCCACCCCCAGGTCCACGAGCGCTTGCGCGACCTCCAGCTTCTCTTCAAGATTCATGCTGCAGCCGGGCGATTGCTCGCCGTCGCGCAGCGTGGTGTCGAAAATAACAATCGGGCGGTTTTGAGTTGTGATAGACATGATCGTGTAACTGTCGAATTGTGACGTAAGCGTATTGGGAAGTGGGCTGCGAGCTACGAATCGTTGGCCGTAAAAAACGAAAAAACCCTGAAGCCGGGCGGGCCTCAGGGTTCTACTTTACTCATCAATGAAGTCTGTACGAACCCTAAGACCCGCCCTTGGTAAGGGCCAACAAAAGGAGTCCAAGCAATAGGGTTCGCGAAAACATGCGTTTTTCCGGGCTCAACATTCGGGCAGCATTTCTGCCCGCCTGTTCAAATCTAACCGACACCAAGGGGTGGGTCAAGGTTCGCGGGCCGTGATCGACAATTTTGGCTTCCTCTTGCATCGGATAATTGTGGCGATCGTCCGCAGTGCGATTCGCTCTCAACGCACATTTTCAACGGAAAAGTTCGGGTTCTCAATCAGTCCCAAAGAGTTGCCAAACGGGTCGGCAACGGTTGCCACTCGAATGCCTTCACCGACGTCTTGCATCGGTTCCCGAATGGTTGCTCCTAATTCTTCCATGCGCTTCACCGCCGTGGCCGCATCGGAAACACCCCAGTACGCCACCGCCCCGCCGGGGCCCGACTTGCCATCGGGCACCAGACCCAATTCGAAGCCGCCGACCGAATAGCCGACGTAGAACGGCCGATCGAAATAGGGCTCTTGCTCCAACACCTGGCTGTACCAGGCCTTAGCTTTAGCGAGGTCGGAGACGTGGTAGATCACAGTTCGCAATCCCTTAATCATGACTAGCTCCGCTGAATTTTAAGTCGATTTGAAGTGCTTCGAAATTGGAGTCCAACTATTCTACCGCACGAGCTAAAATCGGCGAGCATTGGATGATGCATCTGGAACGATCGAGCGCACGTTCTCAAAGGGCCTGTTGCGATGGTCGGCGAACAGCTTGATTTAACCGATGACTTGCCGGCGAAAGGCAAGCGTGACCGGACCGCCGAAACGGGCGGCCGCCGATTTGTCGGCGTGCAATTCAAGTGCTGCGACGTGTACGTCCGCGTCTACATCAACCGCGATAAAACCGCGTACGAAGGCAACTGCCCCAAGTGTGCCAAACCGGTTCGGTTGGAGATCGGCCCTGGCGGCACGGACGCTCGGTTTTTCACCGCCGGCTAAGCCGCCGATAGTTGCTGCTGGCACCGCTGTCGTGGCTGCCACATCTCTTGTGACGAAGGCGGCAATCTTCTACCATCCGCCGCTTATTTCTCCCTTCTCCAAGCTCCGCTGTTGGTCGTTCATGCTTCTCGATTTCGAAGTGCAGCGCTGCACGCGTCGTTGCGCCGCGACCGATCGCGCGCTCGAACCCGGCGACGATTGTTTCTCGGTGCTCGAAGTCGAAGGCGCGAACGTGATCCGCAAAGACTTTTGCATCGATGCCTGGAAAGGTGCGCCGGAAACCGCATTCGGTTGGTGGAAGTCGCGCGTGCCAGAACCGACTGCGAAGAAAATCAAGCTCGCGCCTAACGACGTCCTCCTGGAATTATTCGATCAACTGGCCGAACAAAATGAGCAGCGCGACCTGCGATATGTTTTAGCCCTGCTACTCGTGCGATGCCGGGTGCTGCGAGTCGACATGGCCCACGATAGCACGAACGAAATGCAAAACGGCGACGCAATCGAGCGTTCGACAGAGAACATGGTCCTCTACTGCCCAAAACGCGAAACTTCGTTCGAAGTCGCCATCGCGATGCCGAGCGGCGAGCGGATCGACGAGATCCAGCAGCAACTCAGCGACTTGTTAATTGCTGGTGCCGAGTGAGGAGCGACTCCGACGTGTCCGAAAACCGCTACGCCAAACCGCTGGCCGGTCTGTTTACGGTGATGCTATTGCTATCGGCATCGGGCGCCACATGCCAGAGACCGTTCATGATCAATCCATTTGCCGCGCCGGGACCGGCCGCGCCGCAAATCCTTATGGAAGGCGCGACTCGCGATCAAATCGTGGCGGCGGTCAACCAAAATAGCAGCCGCATTCAATCGCTGAGCGTGACGGGCGCCACCATCACGATGTCCGACACGTTGGGACTGCCGCTGCTCAGTGGCAACATCGCGGCACAGCGGCCAGGCCGGTTCCGGCTCACGGCGGGCACCGCAGTGAGCGGGCAGGAAATCGATCTGGGCAGCAACGACGAACTGTTTTGGATGTGGGTCCGCCGCAATCAGCCGCCGGCCGTTTATTTCTGCCGGCATGATCAGTTTGCCGGCAGCAACATCCGCCAGATGATGCCGGTCGAGCCGTCGTGGCTGTTGGCCGCGTTGGGAATTGTCGATTTGGATCCGGCCAGTGTCTTTGACGGCCCATTGCCCTCACCGCGCGGCGCCGGCACGGTAGAGCTGCGATCCTGGTTGCCCTCCGCCTCGGGCACATTGCAGCGAGTTACGGTCATTGATGCGCGCCGAGCATGGGTGCTCGAACAAGACATTTACGACCAGGCCGGCACGACGCTGCTGGCCAGCGCACGGGCCGAAACGCACCGGTACTACCCGGTCGAGCAAATTTCGCTCCCTGAACGAGTGTCGATTCAGGTGCCGAGTGCGAATCTAAGAATGACGATCAACTTGGGTGCCGTTCAAATCAATCAGTTGACGCCCGATCGACAGCAACTTTGGACGCTCCCCACGTATGACGGTTATCCGCAATACGATCTGGGCGGCGCGGTGCCCGGCACGCCGCTGCCGGGACAAACCGTGACGCCGCCGTTGTCGAGTGCGATCTTGCCGACAGCTTATGAGGGCGCGTATCCCGCAACGCCGTATCCGGTTTCGCCCGCGTATGCCCCGGGTGTGCCACCCAACGCGACTTCTTCATCGCAGAGCGTGGGACCGCTGCCTCTCTACGGTCAGCGGCTACCGGCAACGCAGACGATCCAGCGTTAAATCTCGCTTTTCGATCACTCGAACTACGTTTCATACACAATCCGCCCGCGCTGTTGGCTGCGGCTGATGCGTTCGGTGGCGTAAAGGCCGGCCAGAACGAATTCGACGCACGAGGCGCGGACCGCGTCGTTGTCGCTGGCGTTTACCTCGAAGGCTTTCTCCCAAATCGGCGGCACCCGCTTGATGAGGCCGGTGTAATGCGCTGACGGCAGCATATCGCCGACTTCGATTTTTACGCCGCGCGAAAAGATTTCGGCAATCTCCGCCAGTCCGTGCTTGTCGACGTATTCTTTGAACACGACTGCGATGGCGTCGGCCAGCACGGCATCGAGAACTTGTCGCTCGCCCATCTGGTGCGAGCCCATCATGTCGAGCTCGAGCTTGCCGAGTGACGATGCGTACAAGTGGCCCAAGTCGCTAATCCGCGGCACGGCCGGCCGCTCGCCGAGTATGGCCGCCCGCTGGCGGGCAGACGCAACCATCGTGCGATAATTGGCAATCGAAAGCCGCGCGCTGACGCCCGATTGCTGATCGACATATTTCGATCGCCGCGCAGCCCGGCTGATCTCCTCCACAAGCTCCTTCATGAAGTAGGGAACTATCACGGAGAGGTCGGAGGTCGGAGGTCGGAGGTCGGAACCAGAATCCGGAGTTTCGTCCCCGGCCTCTGACCTCTGACCTCCGACCTCTTGCTCAATGATCTGAATCCCCAGATCGCGCTCCAGCGGATAATGCGTGTGGATGATCGAGCCGATCCGGTCCTTGAGCTGCGGGATTACCTTGCCGGATCGGTTGTAAGTGGCCGGGTTCGCGCTAAAGAGGATCAGCACGTCGATTTCGAACTGCACGGGATAGCCGCGGATTTGCACGTCGCGCTCTTCCAGAATATTGAACAGGCCGACTTGCACCAGCTCATCGAGCTCGGGCAATTCGTTCATTGCGAAGATGCCGCGGTGCATGCGCGGAATCAAGCCGAAGTGCAGGGCGTCCTCAACGCCCATGCTCACGCCGGCTGCCAGCTTCGCCGGATCGATTTCGCCGATGATGTCGGCAAACTTGGTGCCCGGTGAAAGCCGCTCCGCATATCGTTCTTCGCGCGGCCACCAGGCGATCGGAACTTCATCGGCCGGCACGCTGGCGATCAATTGCCGACCGCGCCGCGTGATTGGCCGATAAGGATCGTCGTGAACAGGAATCTGCCGGTCGTCGAGATAGGGAATCTCTTCATCGAGCAGCGTCGCCATGATCCGCATGAGGCGGCTTTTGGCCTGGCCTTTTTCGCCGAGAAACAGCATGTCGTGCTGCGCAGGATGGCGATGTTCAGTTCGGGAATCACGGTATCGTCGTAGCCGACGATGCCCGGATACAAATTCTCACCAGCCTGCAGCTTGGCAACAAAGTTGTCGTGAATCTCTTGCTTGACGCTTTTCGAGTGCCAACCGCTGGAACGCAATTCGGCCAGCGTAGCGGGCCGGGTCATCGTGGAAGTGCTCATCGCGACAATCGTGGGTTGAGTGACTCTTTGATTGATACCAACGATTATAGCGCGGGCAGCAGCGGCGGGGCAGGGTGGGGACATTGATTGAAAATTGCAAAGGATCGAAGCCCGCCGCGCAAGCAAGGGTCATTGTGCGCATCCCTTGCTTGCGCTGCGGGCTCCAAACCACGATTCGACGGTGTTTGGATCGCATCATTCATCTGTTACGCAGCCATCGGAGGCGCTTTTGACGTTCTTGATATACTTGTAGAGCGTGCCGCGGGTGGCTTTGTAGGGCGGGGCGGTCCAAGCGCTTTTGCGGCGCGACAGTTCGTCGGCCGATGCGTCGATCGTGATCGTACAGGCCTCGGCGTCGATCGAGATGCGGTCGCCGTTGTTGACCAGCGCGATCGGGCCTCCGGCTTGGGCTTCGGGCGTGACGTGGCCGACGATGAAACCGGCCGAGCCGCCGGAGAAGCGGCCGTCGGTGATGAGGGCGACATCCTTTTCCAAACCGGCGCCGACGATAGCGCCGGTGGGTGAAAGCATCTCGGGCATTCCGGGCCCGCCTTGGGGGCCTTCGTAGCGGATGACGACGACGTCGCCTTTCTTAATCTTTTGCTGTTGCATCGCGGCCAAAAACTCCTCTTCCGAATCGAAACAATTCGCCGTGCCGGCAAATCGCAGACCTTCCTTGCCAGTGATCTTCGCCACGGCGCCGTCGGGACAGAAGTTGCCCCGCATGATACGAATGTGACCGGTCCGTTTGATCGGATTCGGATACGGCGTGAACGACGGTCTGTCCCGTCGACAGGCTGGGCAAGTCGCCCAGGTTCTCGGCAATCGTTTTGCCGGTGATCGTCAGGCAGTCGCCGGTGATCAGCTTTTCTTTGAGCAAGAGTTTCATCACGGCCGGCGTGCCGCCGACCTTGTGCAAATCTTCTTGCACGTACTTGCCGCTGGGCGCAGATCGGCCAGATACGGCACGCGCTCGCTGGTGCGCTGGAAATCGTCGATCGAGAGCCGCACATCGACCGCGCGGGCCATTGCGAGCAAGTGCAGCACCGCGTTCGTCGAGCCGCCGACCGCCATCACGATCGCCATCGCGTTTTCGAACGCCTCGCGAGTCATCACGTCGCGCGGCTTGATGTCTTTTTCCATGCAAAGGCGAATCGCCGCGCCGGCACGTCGGCATTCGGCCAGCTTGTCTGGATCGGTGGCCGGGAGCGAGGAGCTGTACGGCAACGTCATGCCCAACGCTTCGATCGCCACGGCCATCGTGTTGGCCGTGTACATTCCGCCGCAGGCTCCAGCGCCTGGGCACGCGCGGCGGACGACTTCGCGCCGCTGGGCATCGGTCATTTTTCCGGCCATTTGAGCGCCGTAACATGTGAACGCGGAAACGATATCGATCGGCTCGCCGGCGGCCGTGTGGCCGGCGCGAATCGTGCCGCCGTAGATCATGAAGCCCGGCCGGTTGAGCCGGCCGAGAGCCATGATCGAGCCAGGCATGTTCTTGTCGCAGCCGGGCAGCGTGATGCACGCATCGTACCATTGTGCGCACATCACCGTTTCGATCGAATCGGCGATGAGGTCGCGCGATTGCAGTGAGTAGCTCATGCCGTCGGTGCCCATCGAAATGCCGTCCGAGACGCCGATCGTATTGAACCGCATGCCGATCAACCCGGCCGACTGCACGCCCTTTTTCACCTCGGCCGCCAGGTCCAGCAGGTGCATGTTGCACGGGTTGCCCTCGAACCACATGCTGGCGATGCCCACTTGGGGTTTCTGCATGTCGGCTTCGCTCATGCCGGTGGCGTAGAGCATGGCCTGGGAGGAACCTTGCGTTTCGGGTTGCGTGATTTGGCTGCTGAATTTGTTGATTGGGCCGGGCACGGATTGGACTCCGAGGATAGTTGATAAATGTTTGTTGATCGTTGTAAGGATTTCGTTGGCGGTGGTTCAAAGTGTCATTGTAGCGTGTTGGGGTTCGCGCGCGGTGGGGCCTGGGACAGAGACTGGGTTGGCGAAAAGGGAATCGGGTGGAAATTACTCGCTCCGCTGCGCCGAGCCTCCGCGTCGCGGCTAACGGTTTTCTTGAACGGTTGATGGTACTTGCGTGGCTAAAGGCTAACGGCGAATAGCTAACAAGTTCCCCGCAAAAAATGAAATGAAGGCGCCTCTGGATCTCGGAGGTGCGGGGGCGTGCGACCTGTTCCACGATAGAGACAGGGCAGAGGCAACCAGCACAACTCTCCGAGCCAATCGCTGCGTCGGTGTGCCGCGTTCCCGGGAGGCCGGCCGGCAGATTACTTTTCTGCGCGCTGGCCGAGCGCTTGTGGCAGCTGCGAGCAATCGGTCATTTCACGTGCGAGCGTAGCATAAGGCGTGGCACAATTTCTAGTCGTTGCGCGAGAAAAATTATTGCGCAAGAATTGGCAATTGACGAGGGCGAAGGGGGAAGAGGGAAGGGGGAGTGAAGATCGGGACGGGCAGAAAGCGGTGAGGCTATGAAAGCACTGGCGGAGCCAGTGGCACCCATGAGGAAAGCATGCCCACGCCGAGCCGTGGGCATGGCACACGCTGAGCGTCGACCGACATTCGGAGTGGTTATTTTTTGAGGGGCAGGATGAGTTGGATCATCCAGTCGCCGTGGAAGTCGGTTTCTTTGGGTTCTTCTTTGTCGCCGGGCAGGCCAACACGTGAGTACTCGCCCTTGGTGCTGGTGTCGTAGCTGACGTACACACCCTTGGTTTGCTCGGCGTTGAAATTGAGGCAGAGCCAGAATTTTTTGGGCAGCTCGATTTCGTTCTTAAACATGACGCGGACCCATTGCTCCTTGCCACGATTGAACAGACGGTAGGGCGCGTCTTCGGAGTGGAGCGTTTCATCGCGCTTTTCATTCAAGAAGGTGATCTCGAAATCCTCCTTCGGTGCTTGCGGATAGCCGTAGCGCGAGCCGTGGATGCGGAGGCCCTTGATTTTGGTGACACCCTCGGGCAGCTCGAAACGAATCATTTCGCCGCTGCCACCGATGCTCTTCTTGCCATCGGGCTTGTCGTCGCCGTAGCCGATGATGTTGGCGGGTCGTTTTACTGCCGGTTCGTCGGAGATCGGCTTCGTGTTCTGCACCAACAAAACTGAGGCGTCCTGCGTGCGGTGATGCACGCCAGATTTCGATTGAGTCGATGCCGCGGAGTTCGTATCGACCTTGTCCCTATTAGTGTTCGACTGTGGATCAGCGAAAAACCAAGGTTTCTCCAGCACCTTGTCGTCGATGACTGTGTGGTGCATCTCGGTTGAATAGTAGTAGAATATGTACCGCACGCCGGGATCGTTGAAGACGAGGTCGCCGGTTTTCTCGGCTTGTTCGTAGAGTTTGCGGCGGGCGTCGAGGGCTTCGGGGCCGAATTGCTGGAAGATGACGCGACCGCCGTACTTGCGGTGCAGGTCGCGTTCGGTTTTCCAGGGGATGATGAATTTGCGGGCCATCTCCTCGGCCGCCTTAAGGTTGGCCAGATTGGGTTCAACCGCCTTGCGATTTGCCTCCAGACGGTGCTCCAGCATTTGTTGCTCCGTTTCAAGTTTGGCCAGCTCGTCGATTGCCAGGGGTTCTGAAACAAGCTTGGATTTAACTTGCTGCAATCGTTCTTCATCTCGGTTCACGGATGCTTTATTCAAGTCAACCCAATGATTCACGAACTGATCTATCTCGTCGGGCGTTGCATCAATCTTTTGCTGTTGGACAAAACGATCGTTCACAGGTTTACCGAAAACCTGGCTGATCCGTTTCATCAAATCCCAGCGTGGCTTGTCGGTGGCGTTGAAGTGGACGGTCGTGTCGATCGGTTCGGTGAAGCCGATATCGGCAGCGGTCACCTTCTTGCCGTAGATCGTGCCGACGATTCGAGTGGCGTCCGGTATTGCTGTCGTATCATGATTGGCGGGTGTAGCCGTGGCCGGTGGCGTGGGTTGTGGTGCGCTTAAATCGTCGCTCTTCTCGTTAAATAAACCGGGCGGCAGTTTGATCGTGCCCAGGTCGTTGTCACCCGGTTTGATTTCGAGGGTGAAACGACCCATGTGCCAATCGGCGGTTTTCACGTAGCCGGGCCGCTCGTGCCAGACTTGAAATTCCCATTTGCCGGGCGGCAAATCGTTGATGCTGGCAACGCCGTGTTCGTCGCTCACCGCGACGTACGGACTCGCCATCGGCAACAAGTACGCTTTGAGCCACGTTTGAGCATTGCCATCCACTCGGACCGGCAACGTCTGTGGCCGCACGTCCAGCGAATACTCTTTATGCGGCTCGATCAGCGGGTTATAACCCAGCTGAGTGAGATTAAAATTGCATGCGACGTCTTCATCGTTCCGCAG
Organism: Pirellulales bacterium; assembly: GCA_963733825.1. GTDB lineage: Bacteria > Planctomycetota > Planctomycetia > Pirellulales > Lacipirellulaceae > JABDGM01. The sequence goes on along the minus strand of CAVTEK010000015.1, from coordinate 389,291 downwards.
GACTAAACGCCGCGGCGCTTGAAACGCGATCGCATGTGGTTCGATATGACCGTCGCGAAATGCGATCATCACAGCGGGTAATGCAGCCGGCTTTGGAAATGGAATGTTTTTGCTCCGCACCCAAACGAACACATTGGCGATACCGCGGTCTTTCCCTACAACCAGCGATTCATCGACGATCTTATTCTTGGCAAAGAGACGCACGTCCGATTCTCTTGGGGGCCCAATCGTCCGGTCTCCTTGCGGCGTATGAACCCGGCGCGGCTGCGGCTGAAGTTCCCTCGGCGCCGGCGGGGTGCCGTCGTATTCGAAGCGCATGGTCAAGGTGCCGGTTTTTGGCGACGCGGCGGTAGTGGCCGGTTTGTCGTCGGTTGTTTTCGCCGCCGCTCGAGTTTTGCCGGGTTGAATCGTAATGAGCGACAGGCCGGTGGCGCCGGCGATTAACGTCATGGTGGCCGCGAATCGCCAGCGGCGCGAACAATTGCGGAGGACGATGAATCGTTCGTTGAGCAGAATCGCGATTCGCTGCCGCAGTTGCGATGGTCCTTCCCACAGGCCGACGGCGGAAGACAATCGCACGCTCGGCTGGCTGCCGACGGCGCGGGCCCAAGTCACTAATTGCTCGGCGTAGCTTTCGCGGCTGGTGAGTTCGGCCGCGGCCGCATCGGCCAGAGCTTCTTGATCGAGCCGCATTTGCCGGCGCAGCATCCAGAAGAGGGGATTGGCCCAGAGCGCGAGAAGCAGCACCCGCGAGGCGGCGATCCATTCCAGGTCGCGATTTCGAATGTGGGCCGATTCGTGCGCCAAAACGGTTCGTAGTTGTTCGAGTGTTTGGTGTCGAATCCAACTCGCAGGCAGCAGGATAATGGACCGCCAGACGCCGAATGCCACGGCGACATCGAGCCGCTCGTGCGTAAACAGTCGGGGCCGAGAATTTGCCGGGCTTAGCTCGTCGAGGAGCGCCCTGATTACCGTCGGCGCTGGTCGAGCGGTTCGCCGCAAGCGCGTCGATGCGAACCAGCCGAGGACGAGCCACAAGCCAATCGCCACTGCTCCGGTTACGTGCGCGATCACTGAAGCCGCAGACCACGACAGGCGGGGGAGAGCCGTTGCGGGCTCCGGTGGCGACGGTTCCGAAACCGTCGCGGTGCTGATCGTCAGCCGAGCGATAGCGGCGGGCGCGGTTTGGTTCAGTTCCGCGGGTGGAGTCAGTGTGAATCCGCCGCTCGCGTTCTGTTGGCTCGGTGGCGCAGGGGTTTCTGGCTTTGGCGTACGTAAATGCAGCAGCGACCAACTGGGTACGGCGCTCAGCACGGCCAACAGTGCCAGCGAAACGAACGACGATTTGACTACGGCCAGCCGCTGTGCCGGTTGATGCAAGATGGCGATTCCCACGAAGGCCAGCGCCAAAAGAGCCGACGACAGAAGATAGTAATCGGTCAGCCAAACACTGTAGCGCTCGACAAGCGGGTTCATTTTCGGCCTCGGATTGGTGTCATTTTGAGCGGAGCGAAGAATTTAGGCTGCACGTTCGCAAGATCCTTCGCTGCGCTCAGGATGACCGTTAATGCGCTCAGGATGATAGTGGGGGTGCTTTGCGTCATTTTCGGCCTCCCTTAGGGCGACGTTTGGCCGATCGCTCGCGGGCGGCGGCGAGCATGGCGTCGAGCTGGTCGAGCTCATCGTGGGACAACCGCTTCGATTCGAGCGCGTGGACCAGATATTCATCCACGGCCCCGTCGAACACCTTTTCGAGAAAGCCGCGGGCCAGGCGGCGAATGGTCGATTGCCGCTCGGCACATGGCACGTAGACGTAGGCCTTACCTTCGCGGCGATGCGAGACGAGTCCTTTCTGCTCCATGACTTGGAGCAGGCTGAGGACCGTCGTGTACGCGATTTGTTCGTCGCCGCGGCTGGTCGCGCTGGCGTTCATTGCGTCGGCGAGTTCGCGGACAGTGGCTTCGCGACGGTCCCAGAGGACTTTGAGCGCTTCCAATTCTCGGTCGGTCGGGGGACTGGCGGTCATCGGGGGCGTCCTACTGGTCGTCTAGTAGTAACGCTCGTGATTCTACTGGTTATCCAGTAGATGTCAAGGCCCGTGAGGGGACAGGCACATTTTGCTCCGCAGACTACGCAAAATGAGCCAGTCCCCGGAACGCGTTACTCGGTCGTCCGGTTTTTCGAAATCATGCCGGCGATGACCAGAATAAGTACCGCGCCGATGATCGAGCCGATCCAGCCGGCGCGGGCGGGCTCGGTGATGGGTATGCCGTGGATTGCGTGCCCGATGGCTCCGCCGACGAACGACCCGCCGATGCCCAAAAGTGACGTCATAATCAGGCCTATTGGTTGCCGGCCCGGCATCAACAGGCGGGCGATCGCGCCGGCGATCAAGCCAAAAACAATCATGCCAAGAATATGCATTGTTTGCCCTCGGATTAAAAAATGGTGTGCGGGGGAGTTGCTAGACGAATCTTATCGCAGGTCGCGGTTGAGGAAAACGCTTCATGCTTTCACTGCCGGTGAACCGGCCTCGCCGTCGGGTGCGTTTCCTGGAATGTATTCGGGCGGGCGGCGCTGATCTTGGTGTTTGGGCGACTCGGTGCAAACAGTTTTTGGCGGTTCGGCTCGTGGGCGATTTTAGGCGACGGCTGCGGAACGGTGAATGTCCGTCGACTCTCGCATCGCCCCGCAATCGCAACAAAAAATCTCACGCGGGGCCGTCTCCGCGTGAGATCTGACGTGCAGACTACTTCATTTGAGCGCGCGTCTCGCAAACCTTCCTTATACGTTCGTACTACGGTTGGCGAACATGCCATACACGAACAGTACGAGGACGGCGCCAACGATCGCACCGAGCCAGCTGGCCGGGTCGGGATCCATTAGGGAGCCGCCGTGGAATGCGTTGCTAATCGCTCCGCCGACGAACGAGCCGACGACGCCGAGGATCGTGGTCAAGATGAGACCCATGTGCTGCGGTCCGGGCATCAGGAAGCGTGCAATAACACCCACGACGAAACCAAACACAATCCAACCGAGAATGTGGAGCATGGTTAGCCCTCCTAAGACGAGATGGTGGAAAGCGGTGAGGCCCGCCGTAGGAATCGTATGCACGCGGCCCCACGCAGGAAAGATGGGCAATCGGGGCTATTTGTTGGCCTCCCCCTACTTGGGCGCGTTCGACGGCAACGGGAACTTCGACGACGTGGCGTCAATTCCGTGGGATTACGCGGCACGGCTAGGTGATTTCGCCGCTGCGCGGCTTCGGAATCGCCCGCAAAGCGCCGGTAGAGATTCCGCCGTCGACGAGAATGGTTTGGCCAGTGATGTATCGGCCCGCATCGGAGGCGAGCAGCAGCAGTGCCCCATCGAGATCGCCGGGAGCGCCGGGCCGGCCAAGGGGGATTCGTTCGCAGAGGTATTCGACCCAGCCGGGATCGTCATAGAGCGCCCGGTTTTGGGCGGTCTTGAACCAACCGGGCGCCAGGCAGTTGACGGTGATGCCATACTCGCCCCAATCGTGGGCGAGGCTCATCGTAAGCTGCTTCACGCCGCCGCGGCTGGCACCGTACGGGCCGAGGCCGGCGTAACCGGCGACGCTGGTCACTGAGCCGATGTTCACGATGCGGCCCGAGCGGCGGGGGATCATGTGCCGGGCTACTGCCTGGGCAACGAAGAAAGTGCCGCGGAGGTTTGTGTCGAGAATCGTGTTCCAGTCTTCCCACGAGACATCGACGGCTCGCTTGCGAATGTTGCAGCCGGCGTTGTTGACGAGGATATCAATCTGGCCGAGCTGGCTGAGCACATCGGCAACGGCCGCTTCGATGCTGGCCTGGTGGCGTAGGTCGAGCTCGACCGCGGCAACCCGGCGACCCAGCGCACGCATTTCATTGGCAAAGGAATCGAGTGACGCGCGAGTGCGGCTGGTGATGGCCAGGTCGGCGCCGGCGCCGGCCAGGGCGCGGGCGAATTGTTGACCGAGGCCTCTGCTTGCGCCGGTGATCAGGGCGACTCGGCCGGTGAGATCAAAGAGGTTTGACACGGTAAGGAGCTAAACCGCAAGCGGCTGGCAAGTTGGCTGAAGGGACATTCGGCTTGGGCGCCGATGGTAATTATGGTTGCAGGACGACTTTCATCAGGCCGGGCTCGCGGGCGTAAAGGCGGTCGAACCATTGCGGACCTTCGGCGAGCGGGGCAACGGCGGTAATCAGCGGTTCAACTCGAATCGCACCGGTTGCGATGAATTCGATCGCTCGCGGATATTCGCCGGCCGAAGCGCAGCTGCCGACAAGTGTGAGCTCGCGAGTGACGACCGATTGCAATGGGAAGGGCACTTCCGGCGCGAGATTGCCAACGAGGCCGATGCGCCCGCCGCGACGCGTGCAGCCGATCGCGGTGGCCAGTGCGGCGGCATTTCCGACGACTTCCACGGCCAGATCGGCGCCGAGTGGGCCAGTCAATTTCAGGATATCGGGCACCGGGTCGCCATGGCCGACGATGATGGAAGCTGTCGCGCCGAGTTCTTCAGCCAGCGCACAAGCGGGAGGCATCGACATCGGCGGCGATCACCTGGCCGCAACCAGCGGCGCGCAGAGCCTGGATGACCAACAAACCGATCATCCCGCTGCCTACGACTACTGCGGTTTCTCCCGACCGCACAGCGAGTCGATCGACGGCATGGACTGCCACCGAAACCGGCTCGACGAGCGCGGCATGCTCGAATGGCAAACTTTCGGGCAGAGGGTAGAGGATGTGCTGCGGCGCGGCGACGTATTCGGCGAACGCGCCATGCTGGCGATAATCTCCGCAGGAGACGCCGAGCACACGGCGGGCCGTGCAGAGGTTGATCTGGCCGCGGCGGCACGCTGGGCATTCGCCGCAGCTGATTGTCGAGTCAAACGTGACGCGGTCGCCCACGCGAACGCGGTCGACAGCGGATCCGACTTCCGCCACGGCGCCGGCCGCTTCGTGGCCCATGATGAGGGGCGGCACACGGCGGCCGCTCGAGCCGTCGAAGCCGTGAACATCGCTGCCGCAGATGCCGCAGGCGGCGACGCGGATGAGAACATCGCGGGGGCCGAGCGAGGGGCGTTCGACGTCGCGTAGTTCGAGTTTGCGGTAATCGGTGAGAACGAGGGCTTGCATGTTGTACAATCTCGTTCCCACGCTCGGCGTGGGAACGCACGTCTGCGACGGTTTGCGTCGCGTGTTGCTAAAGTGCGCCGCGGAGCGGCGGGGTAGTGTGTTCCCACGCGGAGCGTGAGAACAAGGCGGAGGCCGCGTGTTGTTTAAAACCCGATGCCTTTGGTTGATGTTTGAATTTTGAGCACGCGATGATTGGCGGCGATGAACAATATCGAACCGTCGCGGCCGCCGAATTCGCAATTGGCGGTCCGGTCGCCGGTATCGAGCAGGCCGAGTTGTTTGCCATTCGGGGTGAAAATGCCGACACCGCCGGGTATCGTCGCGAACAGGTTGCCATCGGCGTCGACCGTCATGCCGTCGCACGCCCCCGGCTTGCCGGCCAACTCGCGGGCGTCAAAAAACACGCGGCCGGGGCCAATCGCGGCGCCGTTCTCCTCGAGTTCATACGCCATGATCACGGGTCGCTGTTCATGCGAGTTGGCCACGTACAGAGTCTTTTCGTCTGGCGGCAAGGCGATTCCGTTGGGCCGCTCCAAGTCTTTCGTTAGCAGTGTCAACTTGCCATCCGTCCCAATACGATACACGCCCTGAAACGGCAATTCCTTTTTCGGATCGTCCATCCCTTTTTCGAGTCCGTAGGGCGGATCGGTGAAATAGATCGCGCCGTGCGAATCGACGACGGCGTCGTTGGGGCTGTTGAGTCGCTTGCCCTCGTAGCGATCGGCCAGCGTCGTGAATTTGGGCTGCGGATCATCGAGCGACGCGTCGAGTCGCGCTACACGACGATCGCCATGCTGACACAAAACAAGCCGGCCCTTCTGGTCGAGCACGAGCCCATTGGAACCCGATTCGCCGTTACGTGGGTCATTGCCGGTGTACCCGGAGGGCTTCAGAAGTAGTTTGCTGCCCGATTTTGCATCCCACCGCATAATCGCGTTGTTGGGGATATCGGAAAACAGCAGGAACTGCCCAGCGCGGACCCAGGCCGGGCTCTCGCACCAGGCTGCACCTTCGGCAATGACTTCCATTTTGGCATCTGTCGGTACGAGCGCGTCGAGCGCTGGATCAAGCCGCTCGACATGGCCGACCGCATGCAAGGTTTTGTCTTCGGCCAGGGCGGCGATACCGGACGTGCAAGCAATGTAGACCGTGAGGACACCGAGCGCATACGGCGAGCATCGTGAGCCAAGGAATAGTCGCGCCATGTTCGCCCTTCACGAAAACGCGTTCTGCTAACGACCAACGAGTGTGGCCTGTATGATACCGCCGGGAGTCCCAGATTTCTACGCGCGTCGGTATTCGATGACGCGCACGACCTCTGGCTTTTATGCGACGAAATATGGTCGCGGCTATTTGAGGACGGTGCGTGCGGTCAGGCGGAAAAGACGATTACTGGATTTCGTACCATTTGGTGACTTTCACGCCGCCAAAGGTGCTGCCGGAAGCTTTAATCTGCTGAATTTCCGTTGGGCAGAGGGCGCGGCTATAGATCCGGACGTCGTCGATCTTGCCCGTGAAGTTCCAGCCTGTTTTATTATTACCATGACGGCCGACGACGAGGCTTGTGCCCAATCCACTGTAAGGAATTGTTACGTTTGTCGTCGCAGACGCCACTTGGGAGCCGTCGATGTAAAGCATGACGGTATTGGCGTCGTCATTGAAAACGGCCGCGAAATGGTGCCAGCCCTTGTTCAGAAAAGTCTGGCTGACGGAAACGAAGTCCCAGCTGGAGCCGTTGTAAAAGAACATTTTTGTGCTGCCGCCTTCATCGAGCCGAATCGCGATGTAGTCACCCAGGCTGACGAGCTCGGCGCCACTCGAATCGATTCCGGTCAGATTGCCCCAAGCGGCCAACGTCACATTTTTTGGCGACCCCATCAAACTCGGTACGGACATATACGTTGTGGAATTGACCTGCAAAGCGTTGCCGACTTTGCCGGCGACCCAGACTGGTGTGCCCGTCACTGTTCCGTTGCGACCGTAAGCCGTCGAATCGGCTGCGACGCTGCCGCTCGTTTCATCGAGCTTCCAATAGCCGCTCAGCCCGTACAGGTCGGCGATTTCGATTGGGCAAAGCTTTCGGCTGTAAACGCGGAAGTCGCGGAGAGCGCCAGACCAATATTGGGTGGTCCCGGTTCGGGTGCCGAATGAGAGCACCGCGGCAGTTTGCGCTGCCATCGCGTTGCTATTGGTACCGGATTTGTTCAATGCGCCGTTGATATAAACGGCGTAGGTATCGTCTGACGAGTTAAACGTCGCAGCCACATGATACCAGGTACCAACCTGGTTAAGCGGCACGCTTGTTACGAAACTTGTCCCGGCATTACCGCACAAGTCAAACGCCAAAGTGCCATCGGCCTGGTGCCGGACTTCCCAATTGTCACCCAGGCCAAAAATACTTGCAGTGCCCGCCGGAGCGCCGGTGGACCTCATCCAAAAGGCGACCGTGCCGGCGTCGGGAGGAGTGAAGCTCGCGCCGGTAGCGGCAATTCCGCCGGAGCCGTCGGTCAGTAATGCGTTGTTATTGCCGGCGCAATCACTGGTCCAAGAGCGCCGCCAGAGAGTGTCGCCGTATTAGCCAGGGCGGAACTGTCGGCTGCCGACGTGCCGCTGCCTTCAGCGAATTTCCAAAAGCCGGCCTGGCCGGCCATCTGCACGAGTTCGGCTGCCGAGAAGGGGCGGTTGTAGAACCGTACGTCGCGGATCATGCCGTCGAAATAGCCGGCGCCGGGCCGTGCGCCGATGTAGAGAGGACGTGTGTCGGTGCCGATCGGGCTTGCTTTTGCGGCGCCGGGCGAATTATCTAGTTGTCCGTTGACGTAGATCTTGGCCGTCGTGCCATCCCACGTCGCGGCCACATGATACCACTGGCCAGTCGCCAACACGGTGTTACCACGAGTGCTCGCCGCGTCGTTACTATCCAGCAAGAGCGCGACTCGGCCGTCCGAGATTTGCAATGAGTAGTTATTGGGGTTCGTATCTCCCTTGCGGAGAATTATGTTAACGTTGCTGCCGCTACCCCATGAATCGCCCTTGATCCAAGCTGCGATCGAGAGCGTCGTTGTCGGTTGAAAATCGGCATCGTTCGTCACGCTGAATACATTGGTGCTGCCGTTAAAATCGAATAGTCCGTTGCCGGAGCAATCGGTCGACCAATTCGCGGTGCCGGTCAACGTACCGTTGTGCGCAAACGGGGTTGAATCGGTGGCGGTGGTCCCGCTGGTCTGGTTGAGCTTCCATTGGCCGATCAGTCCGTAGAGCCGGCTGACATCCAAGGCGGAAAACACGCGGCTATAAATGCGGACGTCATGGATTGAGCCGTTGAATTCGGCCGTGGGATTTTGCGAGTTACGGCCGATCTCCACGGCCTTATTGTTGGAACGGATCGATCCCGAACTGTTCACTGAATTATTAAGTACGCCATCAACATAAATCTGGAGCTGGCTGCCGGTATAGACGCCGACGACGTGGTGCCACTGCCCATCGTTGACGCTGACCGTACTCGCCACTGTATCTGTCGAAAGGTTGTCGCAAGTGAAAGCGACGCCGTTGTTGCTGCCATCGCGCTGCAATCTCCAGGCGTTTTTCCCCTTGGTAACGATCGCCTGGTTCGTAACATTGAACACGCCGACTTTAATCCAGGCGGCGACGGCCATTGGGCCGGTCAAGTCGTAGAGGGCCTGATTGGGAACGTCGACATAGTCGTCGTTGCCATCGAAGTTGGCTGCCTTGTCGCCGGCGCCGGGTAGGGACCGCGCTTCCGAGAACAACGCCATTGGTGTACGTTCCGTCATTCTGCTGCGACGAAGAATCAACGGCGGCCGTTCCGCTGGTTTCGGTGAGCCTCCAGCGTCCGCGCAGGCCGCCGCCTGCTGTGGTGTACAACGCATAGATTTGCGCCGCCGACAATGGCTTGTCGAACACCGCGAGTTCGTCGAGATTGCCGTTGAACGCGCGGTTGCCGGCGCCAGAGGGCAAGTTCCCGAGGCCGATGGCGGCCGTCGCGTCGGTGGACACTGTCCCGGAATATGCGGCACTTCCGACTAGCACACCGTCTAGATAAACGTAGATCGTTGATCCGTCGTACGTCACTGCGGCAAAATACCAAATGTCCTTTGATATATCGACCGACGGCTGCACTTCCTGGGTTGTGCCGGCGATATTGATTTGAGCTTTGAGCTTGCTGCCGCTGTCGGTTCCCAGCGACCAAAAGCAACTGGCGACGCTCGTGCCGGTGGCTTTTGCGACAAAGCGGTCGTCGCCAAAGGCGCTGGCTTTGAACCAAGCAAGAATCGTAATCCCCGTGCCGGAAACGCCAAATGGATTGACTTGCGCGAGGTCGTTTGCGGTGCCCCCAAAGGTGGCGGACTTATCGGTGTCGCCGTCGATGGCGCCGTACGCTCCGAGCGTCACGCTATTTTGGTAAGTGCCGTTGTGTGCGCCGGTTGCATCGACGGCCGTCGTGCCGGAGGTTTCTCCCAACCGCCAATAGGCCACCGGGCCATACGACTGAACGAGAGCGGAATAGTTACTTGGAAGGGCTTGAGCAGACATCGCGGCGACAATCGCCAGCGCAATTAGAAAGCTACTACCGCGGATCATGAAACATCTCCAAGGCGAGAAAGCCCCTGAACTCTAGCTCCCTCAGCCGCGGTTCGCCGCGCGGCGACAATTTGCAGGCCCGGCACAGAGTATCCAGGTAGCCGTTGCCCGATACCTCCGGCAAAGATGTTGTAATCGGCCGCGCCGACCAGCCGTAAATGGAATGCTATGGCCGATTCCATCGCACAGAGATTGGCCAAGCCACCCGTGGAACTGCTCCCGAACGGTGGCTACAATCGACGTGATATGGGTCCAACCTACATAAGGCGAATCAACAACATGACGAACAACCGGGCGTTGAGTCTTTTCGAGTATTCAATTCTGTGCCTCGGTGTGGCGAGTTATGCATTTGCGGGGGTGAAAGTGACTAATTTCGACAAGACGGCGGACGGCAAAGAAGTGCAGGCATTCACGATTACCGATGGCAATGGTATCACGGTCAAACTGCTGTCGCGGCGCAACTCTGGCCGAATGGCATGTGCCCGACAGGAATGGCCACACGTCGGATGTCGTATTCGGCTTCGATAACATGGCCGGTTACGAATCGAAGGGCAACGGATATTTCGGCGCCACGGTGGGCCGCGTCGCTAATCGCATTGCGGGGGGTAAATTTAGCATCGATGGAAAAGAGTACACACTGGCCAAGAACGACGGATCGAATACGCTACATGGCGGCGTCAAACGGAGTTTCGATAAAGTGATTTGGACCGGCCAATCATTCGAGCGGGGCAGGGCGCAAGGCGTCGTGTTCAAATACGTAAGCCCGGATGGTGAAGAGGGTTTTCCCGGCAAGCTTACGGTTCGTGTGACCTACACGCTGACCGACAAAAACGAAATTCGGATTGATTATGAGGCGATCACCGACAAAGCGACGCCGGTAAATCTGACCAATCATTCGTACTTTAATTTATCGGGCGCGGGGTCACCGACCATCTTGGACCATGAACTGATGTTGGCCGCCGACAATTACACACCGATCGATGAGACGCTCATTCCGACCGGGCAGATCGCGCCGGTGGCCGGCACGCCGTTCGATTTTCGCGAATTCCATAAAATTGGCGAGCGCGTTGATCAACTAAACGACAAGCCTGGCAAAGGCTACGACCACAATTTCGTGCTTAATAACCAACATGGCACGCTGGCGCTGGCGGCGAAAGTCCGCGATCCAAAATCCGGACGAGTCCTCACTGTTTTCACCACGGAGCCAGGAATTCAGTTTTACGGCGGTAATTTTTTGACCGGCGTGAAGGGTAAAGGGGGCAAGGCGTACAATTACCGCAGCGGGCTTTGCTTGGAGACGCAGCACTTTCCCAACTCGGTGAACGAGCCCAAGTTTCCTTCTATTATCTTGCAACCGGGCAAGACTTATAGGCACACGTGCGTGTACCAAATCACGAACGAATGACCATCTTGGAGAATGAATCCATGAAACCGAATCGTCGAGAGTTTTTCAAACGAACGGCAGCCGCTGGAGCGCTGGCATCCTTGCCTGTCGCCTGGGCACAGGCCAAAAGAGTTATTCCGAAAGAAGATAGCCGGCCGACTGTGGCTGCGATTGGGGTTGGCGGGCGCCACGGCGCTTTCTCGCGGGGCGGCGAGATCGGCATGCAAGCTTCGCAGCACGGCCGCATGATCGCGGTTTGCGACGTCGATGCGATTCATGCCGCCGATTTCAGCGCCAAATTCGACAATAAGCTCGCCACGTACGGCGATTATCGCGAGCTGCTGGAGCGCGAACAACCGCACATCGTCACGATCGGCACGCCCGATCATTGGCACGTGCCGATCGCGATTGCCGCGTTGCGGGCCGGCTGCGACGTGTATTGCGAAAAACCGCTGACGCTTACGATCGACGAGGGCATTCGAATTCGCGACGAAGTCAAGAAGACTGGACGCGTGTTTCAAGTCGGCACGCAGCAGCGGAGTTTGGAGTCGCCGATGTTCCTGCAGGCGATTGCGATCGTCAAAAGCGGCCGGCTCGGCAAGAAAGTGAATGCGCACGTGGCAATCGGCGGCAGCCCGGTATGGTGCGACCGTTGCCCCACGGAAAAACCGCCGGAAGGTCTCAATTGGGACATGTGGGTTGGCGGCGCAAACTTCCGACTATTCTCGCCAGAGCGGCGGAAGGAGTTCCGTTGGTTCTTCGATTACTCGGGCGGCAAGATGACCGATTGGGGTGCGCATCATATCGATATCGCCCAGTGGGGATTGGGCCACGATCATTCGGGCCCGGTGAAAATCAACGCCAAGGGCACGTTTGGTCCGATCGTGCCGGAAAAGTTCGATTGGATCGCGTACTTTGCCGGCAAGGCGAAGCTCAAAAACGGCTATCAGACGGCCACGAAGTTCGATATCGATTTGGAATATGCCGACGGCTCGACCATCCACGTCTGCGACGAGTACGTCTCGAAAGATGGCAAGACCAAGCACGACAACGGCATCCTGTTCGAAGGCGATGAGGGCCGAATCTTTGTCAACCGCGGCGAGCTCAAAGGTAAGCCGGTCGAAGAGATGACGAAGGCCGACAAGCAAAAGATGCACGAAGAGGTCGTGAAATTGTACCACGGCAAAGAGCCGACCCATCACATGCAGAACTTTTTCGATTGCGTCGCCAGCCGAGAGACGCCGATCTCGGACGTGGTAACGCATCATCGCACGATGACGTGCTGCCATTTGTGCAATATCGGGCTGATGCTCGGCCGCGAACTCAGGTGGGATCCGGAAAAGGAACAGTTCGAAGGCGACGAACAAGCCACGATGCTCATGTCGCGGCCGCGGCGGGCAAAGTACTCTTGGGATGTGACGACGTGAGAGCGTCGAGAGTTGAGGGTTGAGAGTTGAGGGCCAGACGGCTGGGGTGGCGGTCGTTGAAAGTGGTTGTGTATGACGTAGGGAGGAAGGTTATGAAACGGGCGAATGTTCTGGTGGTATGGCTGGCGGTGTGTGTGGGCTGGGCGGCGGGGCAAACGGCTCCGGGTGCGGTCGGCAATTCGACCGGTCGAAAGGCGCCGGGGCGGCCGGCGCCGTTTTTGATCAAGAGCGCCAGTCCGTTGGAGCGCTTGCAGACATCGCCGCGGCATCATGAATATGTCGACATCGATTCGGCCGGCGGTCGAAAGGTCAAGACCTGGGTTGTGTATCCGCAGGTCGACCATGCGGCGACCGTCGTGCTGATGATCCACGAGAACCGCGGCCTCACGGATTGGGTCCGCAGCGCGGCCGATGAAATGGCCGAGGCCGGCTATGTGGCAATTGCGCCGGATTTGCTCAGCGGCGCCGCTCCGAACGGCGGAGGCACGAAGGAGTACGGCTCCGAGGACAAGGCGATTCAGGCGATTTACAAGCTGCCGCAGCAACAGGTGACGGCCGACTTAGATGCCGCCTACGCGTATGCCAAAAAGCTGGACGCGGGCAATCACGTGGTGGCGGTCGGCGGTTTTTGCTGGGGCGGCGGGCAGACGTTTAACTATGCCACGCACAACCCGGATATCGCCGCCGCCTTTGTGTTTTACGGACCGGCGCCGCGCGATGAGGCGGCCTTTGAAAAAATCAAGGCGCCCGTATACGGGTTTTATGGCGGCAATGATTTTCGCATCAGCGGCGACGTGCCGAATGTCGAACAGCGGATGAAGCGGCTCGGCAAGACGTACGAACCTGTGATCTACAAAGGCGCCGAACACGCCTTCATGCGGCAGGGAGAAATCACGAATGATCCGGCCAGCGCGAACCGCAAGGCGCGAGACGAAGCTTGGGAACGGTGGCAGTCGTTGCTGGGAGGACTGAAGTCGGCGGCGGGGAAGTGAATTTGCGTCGGTGAAGCGAGAAGAATGGTCATTGCACCATTACATCGACCGTCTTTGGCCCCGAAGGGGCCAGGGAATGTAGCCAGAGGCTTAAGCCCCTGGAAAACGGATCAAGCTAATCATCCAAAACCCCGAAGGGGCGACATACGCAATTGTTATTCGGCGCTAGATACAATGTCGCCCCTACGGGGCTTTCGGCAAAAAACGAATCGGTTCCGGGGGCTTACGCCCCCGGCTACATGCTGCCGCCCCTACGGGGCTGAAACATCGGACTCGGTTTCGCAAACAACTGCATAACACTGCTTTGGAAGAGCGAGGTAAGTGGCAATGAACGAAAAGTGGCCGATCGGCGTGTTTGCGAGTATCGATGCGGGGCTGGGCGTGAAATTGGAAGTTGCCCGCGATTTGGGCGTGCACACCATTCATCTTCACACGCCGCACGCCGGTTCGCGAACGCCCCAACGGGCGGCTGAGTTCAAAAAGCGGCTGGCCGATTTGGGCATCACGATCACGTGCGTCTTCGCCGGCTTCGAAGGCGAGAGCTATGCCGATATTCCCACGGTGAAGCGGACCGTTGGCCTGATGCCGCTTGAAACCCGGGCCGCGCGTACGGCCGAGCTGCGAGCGATCGCCGATTTCGCCCGCGAGCTGGATGTGGATGTCGTCGGCATCCATCTCGGCTTCGTGCCGCACGACAAGAGCGACCCCGACTATCCGACGATGATCGAGCTCACCCGCGGCGTGTGCGACCACTGCAAACGCAATCGCCAGGCACTGCACCTGGAAACGGGCCAGGAGCCGGTTGATGTGCTCATTCAATTTTTGGACGACGTCGAGCGAGACAACTTGTTTGTCAACTTCGATCCAGCCAACATGATTCTTTACGGTGCGGGCGAGCCGATCCCGGCGCTGGAAAAACTTGGCGCGCGCGTCCGCAGCATCCACTGCAAAGATGCGACCTGGTCGGAGCGGCCCGGCGAAACCTGGGGCGCCGAGGTTCCGCTCGGCGAAGGCGACGTCGATATGGGAGCGTTCCTGAAGACGCTAAAAAAAATCGGTTACGCTGGCCCGCTCACGATCGAACGCGAAATCCCGCAGGAGCCCGACCGGCAAAAAGCCGAGATCGGCCGGGCGATCGAATTGCTCGAGCGGCTGAAGAAGCAAATCGGGTAACTACACTTTTCACAGGACCATGCCCATGCTCGTCCGCACGCGTCTCTCCGTGATGATGTTTTTGCAGTATTTCGTGTGGGGCGGCTGGTTCGTCACGCTGAGCACCTATCTTTCCACGGTTCACAATGCCGACAACTCGCGGATATTCTCCGATAAGTTCATCGGCGCAGCATTTGGCACGGCCGCAATCGCGGCCATGATCGCGCCCTTCTTCGTCGGCATGTTTGCTGACCGGTTCTTTTCCACCGAGCGACTGCTGTTTGTTTTGCACCTCGCGGGCGGCGCAATCCTGCTCTGGCTCGCAACGGTGCTCACACCGTCGCTTCTTTATTGGGGAATGATTGCCTATTTCCTCACGTACATGCCTACGCTGGCGCTCACGAATTCAATTTCGTTTCATCACCTGGATGATCCGGCCCGGCAGTTTCCGGGGATTCGCGTTGCGGGGACCATTGGTTGGATCGTTGCCGGATTCATTGTCGGATCGCTATTCGTATCGGGCAGCTCGCTGTTTCACCTTCAGCAGGCCGGCTTTCACCTGGAAAAGCCGTTTGGCCTTCCATTTACGTTGGATCTCGGCGAGAAGCTCGCAGCCAATCTCAAAATTGAATCGACTTCGATCCCGATGCAGATTGCGGCGGTCGCCCAGCTCGTTTTGGCCGCCTTCTGCCTGGCCCTTCCTCACACGCCGCCATCTCGGCGCGAAAGCCAATCGGTCAGCGACGTGCTCGGTCTGGATGCTCTCGCGCTCATGAAGCAATGGTCGTTTTTTGTGTTCGTCGTAGGTTCGTTCCTGATTTGTATTCCGCTGCAGTTTTATTACACGTTCACCAATCAATTCCTAAACGAGTTGAAAGTCGCTAATGCAGCCGCCAAGCAATCGTATGGGCAGGTTTCGGAAATCTTCTTTATGCTCTTGATGCCTGTGTTTTTTGCCCGGCTGGGCGTGAAATGGATGCTCCTGTTCGGGATGGCCGCCTGGGCGATCCGCTATGTTCTTTTCGCCTACGGCGACGCGGGCGCCGGCATGTGGATGCTGTACCTGGGGCTGATTTTGCACGGAATCTGCTACGATTTCTTCTTCGTTACCGGGCAGATTTACGTCGACAACAAGGCGCCCGGTCACGTTCGGGCCGCCGCTCAGGGCTTTATCGCCTTCGTCACATTAGGCCTGGGTCTGTTCTTCGGTTCGATCGTGTCCGGCAACGTGGTCGAACATTACGCAACGCCGTCGGCCGCCATTCCGCACGATTGGCGGAGTATTTGGCTAGTGCCCGCGGCAATGGCCGCTGTCGTCATGGTGCTGTTCGCGCTGATGTTCTTTGACCACGGCGACGGCCGGCCACAGCACGAAGTCGATCTCGAGCGGGCAACGCGCACTCCTGAGGAGGCGCCACGGTGATCCGCGTCGGCATAGTGGGCATCGGGTTCATGGGATGGATTCATTGGCTCGCCTATCAGCGCATGGGCGGCGCCCGAGTCACCGCGATCAGCACGCGTAATCCGCAGCGACTGGCCGGCGACTGGCGTGGTATACAGGGCAACTTCGGGCCGCCCGGCGAACAGGTCGATCTCCAAGGCGTTTCGGCGTACGCGAAGCTCGATGATCTTTTGAACGATTCGCAAGTGGATCTGGTGGATATCACGCTGCCGAATTCACTACACGCCGACGTGGCCGTTCGCGCCCTGGAGGCCGGCAAACACGTGCTGTGCGAGAAGCCGATGGCGCTGACGCTGGCCGATTGCGAGCGGATGGTGGCGGCGGCGAAGAAGGCCGGCCGGCTGCTGATGATCGGCCACGTGCTGCCGTTTTTTCCCGAGTACGACTGGGCGCTGGGAGTGATTCGCGGCGGCGACTATGGAAAGGTGCGAGGGCGGCGCGTTTCGCCGCGTCATCTCCGATCCGACCTGGATCCGTGATTTCTGGTCGCCGCAGCTGATCGGCGGCCCGATGCTCGATTTGCACATCCACGACGCCCACTTCATCCGCCTTGTTTTCGGCATGCCGCGGGAAGTTACCTCGACGGGCCGGCTGCGCGATGGTCTGCCCGAGTTCTGGCACTCCCAATTTCGCTTCGCCGACCCCGATTTGGTGGTCGAAGCCACCAGCGGCACGATCGCTCAACAAGGCCGGCCATTTACGCACGCGTTCGAAATCCACTTAGAGCGGGCGACGCTCGTATTTGATTTCGCGGTCGTTGGCGGGGCAGGGCGGTATCTTTGCGAACCGATGCTATTCGATCCGAACGGCGGCGTGCAGCGGCCCCAATTGCCCGGCGGCGATCCTATCGACGCGTTCGTAAATGAACTGCGCGAGGTGACGCGATCCGTTTCCGATGGCAAAGCCTCGGAAATCCTCGGCGCAATTCTCGCTCAAGACGCGATCCGACTCTGCGAGAGACAGTCCGCCAGTCTGCTCCAAGGCCAGACGGTGAAGATCACGATTTAGCCCGGCCATCCTGACCGGGAAGGCACGCGCCTTAACATTGCCGTACGACCCAAGATGGGTCGGCTATATAATCGTGGCATGGCGCTTTTGATCGACGGCTACAACCTGATGAACGCCACGGGCATTTTCGCCGAGGCGGGTCCAGGCACCGAGCTGCATCGCAATCGGTTGGCACTGCTCAACTTTCTCGCGTCGTCGATTGAAAAGCGTGAACGCGCGAAAACCACGATTGTGTTCGATGCGGGCGGCGCACCGCCCGGATTGCCGCGAACCACGACGCACGAAGGCATCACCGTCCATTTCGCGCCACGGAATTCCGATGCCGACGAGATGATCGAAGACCTATTGGAACAGTACGCCGCGCCCCGCTCGCTGCTGGTCGTATCCAGCGATCATCGCGTTCAACGGGCGGCCCGGCATCGTGGGGCCAGTTTCATCGACAGCGAGAAATGGTACGCCGAATTGCTGGCTGCCTCGCGCCGTTCCCAGACAATCGCGAACGAAGGGAGCGCGAAGCCGGCCGGTGAAATGACGGCGGAGGAAATCAAATACTGGCTTGGTGAGTTTGGCGAGGCGTCAAATACAGACGACCCCGGCGAAAGCCCTTTTCCGCCTGGATATGCCGACGATATTCGCGAAGATGAATAGAAACAAAACCGGGGGCTACCGCCCCGCGGCTAATTCGAATCAGCCGGCACGCACTAGCGGTCCTAGCTGCCGTTCTTAGCCGCGGCGGCGGGTGAAGCTTTTTCCTCGATCGGGCGGATCGTCATATCGCCGGTCGAGCGAAGCTCGATTTCATAGGTCATCCCCGGCTGCGCGCGGATTGCAACCGCTTTACCCTGAATGGCTTCGATACCAAGATCCTTGGCTCGCTGGCGGTCGTTGGCGATCAACCAGAAATCGCTCCAAATCTTCTTTTCGAAATCCGACATTTGATTCCCGCGCGCGTAGGCCGTCGGACGGCTGCCTACCGTGTCCAGTTGAAATCCTTGGGCGGGCTGCTGATGCTCGCCGAACAGCCGCTGGAAAAGCGCGATCGATGTCGAACGATCGAGGTCCGATTGCTCGATGTACTTGTCGTCGAAATTGACGGTTAAGTAATCGACATAGATCATATCGCCGACAATGTCGAATTGTTTCGTTTCGCCGATGGGCTGTCCCTCGTCGTTGATCTCCGAAAATTGAACCCGAGTCATGACGTTCGAACGCGACGGGCTGCTCTCCGCACTCGCAATCGGCACGATCGGGTTTAAAGAGGGAACTACATGCTGTTCGAGAACCGTCAGTCGCGCGAGGCGATGGCGAACCTTGAGCAACTTCATCGATACTTGCAACCGGTCATTCTCGGTGCTCAACTGCGTGTTCTTAGTCGTCAGGTCGGCGCTTTTCTTTTGCTCTGCCGAGAGTTCGTTCAGCGCTTTCTCTAACTTTGTTTTCCCTTCGGCGAGCAGTTGGTCTTTTTCCTTAAGCTGTTGTTGCGGCTCATTGTAGAGATCGTAAGCTTTGTAACCGCCGTACCCAGCGCCGCCGATCAGTACAATCAGCAACAGATTGCGTACGGCTGCGTTGACGTTCGAAAACGTGTCGTTAACACGACCCATGGAATTTGCTCCACAAATGTGAGGCGGCAAACGAAAGCGGGGAGGCCGGGAAGACCGATGCGCAGGCTATCCCAAGGATACCGCGCCGTGGGACGTGCGACAAATTCCCGCTCAATTCGGTAATGGGTCAGTTCGCCTCTGTCATCCCGAGGTACTCCGAGGGATCCGGCTAGATTCCTCGGAGTACCTCGGGATGACAGCTTGCTGATCCTTAAGCAAACTAGCCCACTACCTTCAATTCTCGGCCGAAGCGCCAACCAATCGCAACGACATTTGACCCGCCGCACCGGATTGGGTAGAGTTTGCCGCCACGAGCCAGCGCGATAAGGCCAAAAGCGGCCAGGAATTAGAGTGCACGTCGTTTTGGGACCCGTGGCCCGTTGCGGGGTCGCGCATCACGGATTGACCTTCGTGCCAGCCTCCCTCATCATCCTGCGATTGCAACAACAGGTCGATTCCTCGCCGGGCCGCCGGATGGTTTGCTTTGCCGGCCGCCACAAGAGCCAGCACAGCCCACGCAGTTTGCGTCGGACATTTGGCACGATTCCGGCCTCCGCTGTCGAAGTCCTCTTCCACAGGGTTTTCTTGTAAGCGGCCAGCCTCGAGCTCGGGATCGAATTCGCATTCGATCCATCCGCTGCCCATTTGCTGCCGCACAATCAACCAATTGACGGCGGCAGCAACAGCGTCATCTTCGGCAGTAGCCCCGGCAGCCAATAGTCCCTGAATCGCTTGTGACGTGCATCGAATTTGTTGCCCGCCGGTCGAACTGGCCCAACTTCCATCGCCTTGTTGCGTCGCGTGCAAGTACGTGGCAGCGCGGCTGACCGCCAATTGTACATTTGGATTGTCGTGACCGCGGAGTGCTTCGATTACCGCGCCCGACACATCCGGCTCGCTCTGGGAGAATGGCATTCCCGCGTTCAAGGTCGCGCTCCAGCCGCCATTTGGATTCTGATGCCGTAGCATTTTTTCGATGCACCGCGCAATCGTGCGTTTGCGCTTTTCCGGCGTGCGCCGGAATCGCCCGGGCTGTTCGGTAGATAATGGCCAATCCCAACGAACGTCGATATCCGGCGGAAGTGAGGCGTCCTGCTCAAGTCCGGGCGCAGCCACCTCGCGCAAAGCCTCGACGAAATTGCACAAATCGATCGTCGGCAGCGTCGCAGTCGATCGCACTCGACAGGCGGCGTCGAGCGCCGATTCAATCGTGTCGCATTCAGCCGACAACCCGCTGCCAATCAACGACCGAATCGCCAGAGCCGTTTCGCTTCCCTGTGTGGCTCGAATGCGAGGCGATGCGAACCCGCTCGCATCGTCAACATTCACCATTTCATGCAGCCTCGCTTCACAACAACGGAGTTCGAGGCTGTTCGCTTCGTACCCGATCGTATCGAGAGCGATCATATGCCATACAAGCTCGTGGAAATCCAAATCCGCGATAGGCCGTGACCTAACTTGCCGCCGCAAAAGCGATTCGGCACTTGCTAGGGCATGCCGCCGCAAGGGTGTCCACCCACGCCGCTCGGCGAACAGACATGCACGCTGAAGCGGCGCCCGAAGAGACTGGCGAAAAACGCCACCTTTCGTGGCAGACGCAAATCGCGGCCAATTCGTCGGCTTGTTTATGAAAAGCTCGCGCACGCCGCGCTCGAGCCCGATCGCTCGGACCGGCCGGTGCGACCAGACGACCGACAATGGGATCCCACTTCGCCGACTTTCGCCTCGACAGGTATTCAATTCTGGCAGCGTCGCGGGGCAGCAGTCGTAGCTCACCTGCCCAAGCAGGGCGAGAAAAAACCTCGTTGTCGCATCCGCGGCATCGGCGCCACCGAGTTGGCGAATTCTGTTCCGGGCCGAGGCGAGGCGTTCATCGCTCGGATCGCTACCGGTCAACTTCAGGGCGAAATAGGACTGAACGCTGATGCTGACATCGGCCGGTCGATCGGGACCGCGCCGCCAGCCGCCGTCCGGTCGCTGGTTGTTCAGGATCGAGGCCGCGCACTGATGCGCTAGTTCGGAATCCTCGCGCCCTAGATACGCCAAGAGAAAAACGAGCTGGCTCGCCAGCGATGCGTCGGTCGATTGTTGGCGGGGCCAAGTCCCATCGCGTTGCTGCTGCGATACCAGACAGTGCCGCGCTCGGACAATTGCCTGCCGCACCGGACCAATCAATTCGGCTGCGAACGGCGGCTGCGAACTTTTGAACCGGCCCTGGATTCGCGCGCGCGGCGCGACGGAAATCGAACTAGCTCCATCGAGTTCATGTGTGCTGCTCGCAATAAGCCGCGGTCGTCCCTGACTTGCACGGTCCACTAAAGCGGACGCGAACCAGCTTACGCCAGCACACCAGCCAATCGCAAGTGTAAGCCCGTCATCTGCTAGCAGCGCTAGCGGAGGTCTGGCAGTCGACTCGCGCGGGGAGCGATAACGGCAAGAGAATCGAAATCTCGGCGCCCTCGCCGATCGGCGGACGAACAACCACTTGCCCACCGTGATCGGTCACGATCCGCCAGCATTTCGACAGGCCGAAACCTAGACCTCGGCCAGCTTCGCGCCCGCTGAAGAACGGGTCGAACATGTGTTGTCGCACTTCGTCGGAAATGCCTGGACCGTCATCGCGCACAACGATTTCAGCACACGGCTTGTCCGCACGCATGACTCTTTCCAGCGTGACGCGAACGGAGCCGTTGTGGTTGACCGCTTCAATGGCGTTCTGCACAACGGCATAAATCGCTACGCCCAGCTGTGTTTCATCGGCGACGATATCGATCGGCCGCTCTTCGGCGGAGAAATCGACGCGCACACTATCCTCCTGCGGAAGCGCCGTAAACTCGCCCACCACGCGGCTCACGAGACGATTGAGATCGATTGTCGTCGGATTCAACTTCGGCGGCCGAGCAATCAGCATCAGGTCCGCAATCATCTCATGGGCCCGCATGGCCTGGCGATGGATCGCGATGAGCTTCTGCCGCCGCTCCGGATCGTGCTCGTCTTGAAGCAGCGTTTGCGCTCTGGCCGCGATGTTGGCCAGCGGATTGTTGATTTCGTGACTGGCGCCGTAGGCAAGCTCTTTCATGGCGGCGAGTTTTTCGCGTTCGAGCCGCGCTTGAAAATCGCGAAGATCCTCAGCGCAGTCGAATAACTTTTTCACCAACGAGGGCAGTCGCCATGAGATGCCACCCGGCGGCGGCCCCGCGGTCTGGTCGGTAAGGGCCGCGGCTAGTTCGGCCACCAAATGCAAGGACAGCCAGCTGGGTAGCCTCGTTCGGCCGATTGATCGTGCGGCCCAAACGAATCTCAGCGGTTCGAAGCGCCCAGTTCGCCAGTTTGGGATCAAGCGCCATGGCTTGCTGAAGGGCGGCCAGTTTCGACGCGTCGTCATCGGCTAGCAAAGCGCGTTCAAGACAAACGGCTGCGGCTTCATCCAACGGCACATGCGGCGGCGCGTGCTCGGCCGATCCAGCGGCGGCGTGCTGCAGAAGAAGCATGGAACGTGCCGGCTAGGCGTGCGGCACCGTCTCGACATCGAGCAGTTGGCAAATGCGACCGATCAGGTTCTCGACGTCGAACGGTTTCTTGATAAAATCATTCGCGCCCGCATCGCGAAGCTGCTGAATCCGATCCTCTTCCACCATGCCCGAGATGCAGATAATCCGGACATCGTCCATGGTCTTCTCGCTTCGCACGAGCCGGCAGACTTCGATGCCATTGATATCCGGCAACATGACGTCGAGCACGACCAGGTCGGGGCGGAATTCCTTGATCAACATCCCCGCGCCAAAACCGTTATTGACGCTGCGGACTTCGAAGCGGCCGTCGCGCTCCAGTTGATCGACAATCAACTCGACCAGGTCCTCATCATCATCGACAACGAGGATCTTCCGCTTGCCGCTGTCCAGCGCGTCGGTCGGGATACCGTTGTCGCGCATGAACGCATACAGCTGGTCGCGTGGGATTCGGCGGAATCGGCTGCCCGGAACCCGAAAACCCTTGAGCTGGCCTGAGTCAAAGCACCGGATGATGGTCTGCTGACTAACCTTGCAGATCTTGGCAGCTTCGCCGGTAGTAAAAACGGTTTTCATGCGCTCAAACCACCCCTCTCCTTAGTTGATGGTAAGACAATCCCTGCCCTAAACGTGCCGGCATGGCGCGGTTGCGAAATTCGCCGCACGACACACTTCGAGCACCTGTGTAATTAGCTACCCTCGAACACCTGACATTCGCAGAACCCTTAGTTGACTGCGGTTTCCACAATTCTACCGGAGACCGCAATCGGCAGGCTCAGCCATGACTACCAAATTTGCCTGCTTTGCCAGATGTCAGCGAATTATATCGAAGCATATCCTCCCGTCAATATCGGTCTATACGACATAACCAATTGCGACAGAATATGTTACATCAAACTATGCGGTTGGTAGCACTTTTTTATTTTACCCCCGTCGCTTACCTGGGATGCGTAGACACCTGTGCACCAAACGGGCCGGCAAAAGCTCGTAACTCCCGACACCATAGCCATTTTCCCGGAACTATGCACTAAACAAAGCAGGCCGGCTAGGCGGGGAACGCGCGTAGGGTAGGGCGACGGCGCGGTAACTATTTTTGGGGCTTCTTGGGCCGACTGGCCTTCTTGGCTGGTTTGGGGCGCGGCGTGCTCAGCGCCTTGCGGATCACGTCCTCTGGTGTCAGGCCGTACAGCGAGAGTGGCTTGTCGGCGGCCTTCGATAGTTTGGAAGAACGTTTCTGTGGCACCCTCGCACCCCATGCGGTTTGTGCTTCCGGCCAAGTTCGGATAATTTATTGGGAGTAGTAAATGCGAAACGCCTCGGAGTGACTAGCTCCGAGGCGTTTCAGAAAACGAATTCCGCGAGAACCAATCGCGGACCCCATGCAGGACGCAGACCATGACGCGCCCAAGCAATAGGATCAACATAAGCTTTTGGCAGCCATGCTGTCAACAACTTTTCTCAGCAGACTCTCTGCTAGACGATGATCCCCCCGATCGCGCTAATGGTTTGCCCAATTTAGGAAGGGCAGGCGATGGCGGGAAACTGGCATTGTTATTGTGATGAAACGTGTATTGGAAAGCCGCATAAGCATATGGCCGTGGGTGGCCTGCTAGTGCGAGTCGATCATGCGAAGCGAATTAGCGCAGAAATCCGTGAATGGCGACGGGACAACCGAATGCACCGCGAGATTAAATGGGATCAGGTGGATCGCTGCACTTATGACCGCTACCGCGAATTTGTAGACCATCGCATGCGGGAACTGAAATGCTGCCATACGGCGTTCTGTGCAATCATTGTTGAGCGCAATCAATGGAACAATCGGGACTATAATGATAATTCAGAAGATGAGGGACTAAGCAAGCTATTTTACCAATTCATTTTGCATCGCTTTATTCCGCTCATGCAGCAGGGCGACTCGCTGTTTATTTTTCCCGACAAGAAAAGCGAGAAATACAACTTCGGGAAAATGCAATCGGCGCTACGCGGCGGAATGATTCGGAAGTTTGGTGCGCCTCGCGTTAGCGTTCCGGCGATTCGACCGATTTGCTCTAAGACAACGATCCTCGGACAAGTCAATGATGTTTTGCTTGGCGCCGTTGGTTTCCACGCAAACGAGAAACAGCATCTCGCCAGCGTGGGTGAACCAAAGATCAAGATGGCGGAACATATCGCATCGCATCTTGAGTTGCCAACACTGGCAACAGCGACCCCGCCATTTCCAACACAATTTGGAATCTGGCGATTTCGGCCGCAACCACGTAGCGCAAAAAAAATGGCGCTCAGAACCCTAGCCGCATTAGCGGCCCGCCCGGAGGCGGAGCCCCGACATAGGGCCGGGGTATTCGGTGTTCCTACGCGCCGCTCGAATTGTACCTAATCGAACGGCAGTTGCAATTGCTTCTTTTGAGCATTTTTAGGCTGTAAGAACCTAGCCCGGATTATTCACAAACGGGTGCAGGCTGAGGAGGTGGTGGTCTGGCGTGGCCGTTTACGACGAGACTTTCGCTTGGGAGCACACAGCCCCCTTTCCCCCAGGCAGTGACGAGACTGCCGAGGCGCGAAGGTTTCCAGTTGCGCCCAGCTTAGCTGGTGTCCAAAGAAGCCTGGCAGAGCGTCAGGACTCGCTGGCTGACCTGCTGATAGTGATGCAGATAGGGCCAGCAGGAAGAGAGCCGGACGACGACCCGGCGCGTCGACTCGTAGACCAGCGCCGCTACTTTGATAAGCCGCGTCCGCCAAGTACAGGGCTGGCCTTGGCCGAGCGGATCGTGCGTGCGTCGTCCGTTGTGATGCGCCCGGCGAGATCGGCCGGAGAGCGCTTCGACCGGAACTTCGCGCCTCGTGTCTTCCGGTAGCGGCGCCTCGATAACGTGCCGCATGCGGACCAGCAAGTTGTAGGCGGCCGTGTGCAGATAGAGGCGAAACAAGTTGGCGAAGTAGCGATGATCGCTGAGCCGATCGGCCTGAAGGCCGCCCTTGAGTTCTTTGTTGCGGTTCTCGCTTTCGCCTCGATCGGCGTACGCATCGTATGCCGAGCCAGGCAACACGAACGCTCCCGGCCGATTGGTCACGACCGCGCGTCGATTGGTTCCTTGCGCGTTCGCCTCGCACTTGACCACGACCCATCGCTGGGCGGGCCACGACCCGGCCCGATACCAAAACGCGGTGAACAACCGCTGCGGCTGCCCGCTGGCTTCAAATTGGGCCACGGCCGTTCCCAGCAGAGAATCGCTGTACTTTTTCAACCGCCCGTTCATGCCGATGCCGATGGTGTAGTCCACTTCCAGCCGCTCGCAGATGTCGTACATGGCGGGCACGCCGAAGCCGCTATCGCCACGGACGCGAATCCGCACGTCGGGCCAGGCCTCCCGTAACCGACGGACCGCATACTCCAGATCCTCGTCGGCGCCGAGCGCGGGATGCGCACTGCCGTAGAGCAACGCGAGGCAGAGCACCAGGTCGTTCTCGGCACAAGTGATCACCCGCGGCAGATATTGGTACTGCCGGTAATAGCCGTGGAAGAACGTGAGCTGCTGCCCTCCATATGTCGGATCGTCGAACGGATCGATGTCCAACGTGAGCGCTTGAGGCGGCTTGTCGAACGAGGCTATGAACTGGTCCACCAGCACGTCGCGGAGATGGAAGAACGAGCGCGTGTCGATCGCGTTCTCGAACCGCGACAGCGTGGGCTGGCTGGCCAAGTCGTCGTCGTGGATCGAACGGCCGCAGACGAGCTTGAATACGGGATCGCTTCGCAGCAGGTCGTGGTCATTCTGGTCGGCATAGTCGGCCAGGATGCCGTAGGTGCGCATGCGGACCATTTCCAGAAACGTGTGACCTACGTAACCGACGTGCCGCCGGTCCGTGAGGGCCTCGGCCAATTGCTTCGTGAGACCCAACTGCTCATCCAGTTGGCGAAATGGCAGCAGCCCCGCATCACTGGAAACTTGGGCCGCTGAAGGCGCTACCACAACTGGCTTCGATGTGCCAAAATCAAACGCCAACTGAAATGCACTCTGCGCGTCCATTCGCTGCCTCCGTGTGTTGTTTCAGGTGCTTGTCAACTAACACCTTAAACGCACTCGGAGGCACTCTTGTTTCTGCGTTTATGAATAATCCGGGCTAGGCAGATTGCGCAGATGTTTGATACTTCAATCGCTTGCCCGGTGCTTGCATGACCGCTGCATCCCGCCGTTCAGCATCGGACACCTTGCGATGATTCCATCGGAAGCCAAACTCCGCACAGTACAACGGCAAGTGGATTTTCGACATATTGTGATACACGCCATAATGTCCGCGCTTGATTAAAGCGAAAAAACTCTCGGCCGTGTTTACGTGGGCGACGAAGCCATCTGGGTAGCGGCGAGCGTATTCATTTTGCGAATGGTTTACGACATTGTGAACCTGTCGCCGTGCCAGCGGTCGATAGGCTCCATGCTCATCCGTCACGATACGGGCCTTTACGTCAACGAACTCCTTAACGGCGGCAACCATCGTTTTCTGATTGACCAGTTCGACCGGGCCGCACACGACGTTACCGCCACGTTGGACCAACGCGGCGACTGGCTGCTTGTCCGTTCCCTTCCGCTTGCGGCGTGCGCCGTGACGCGGCTTGCCGCCGACCCACGTTTCATCAACCTCAACCACGCCATCCAGCGGCTTCTCTAACGAGTTCGACGCCATCGCGTGGCGGATGCGATGCAACAGAAACCACGCCGTCCGATACGAGCCGAGCGACAATTCGCGCTGAAGCTGCAAAGCGCTAAATCCCTTCTTGCTGCTGCAAAGCAAGTGGAAGGCCATCGCCCATTTGCGGAGCGACAGTTTGCTGCTTTCCAGGACCGAATGGCACTTAACCGTGAACTGCTGGCGACATTCGGGGTTGTTGCATTGGAACAGCCCCTTGCGGTGCTTCTTGCCTTGCATCCGCGTGACGTTCTGTTTTTCGCAATTGTGGCAAACCGGGCCATTGGGCCAGCGGAGTTTTTCCAAGTAGTCGCGGGCGTCGTCTTCCGTCATGTTGGCGATTTCGAGGATATTCATATCAGGTTCCTTGTGTCTGTATCATACAGACATTCTATCGGCTTGTCAACCAGATATTGACAAAGTTTTCCAGAATCCTAAGATGCTGGTATGGGGAAAGAGAGAACCGAAGACCCGTCGATGCGGAAGGTGCGGAAGCTATTCGAGGGCTCCGGCCTGACGATGCAAGAAGTGGGCGAGAAAATGGGCTATGCGCCCGTCTCCGCCCGTCAGGCTGTCTCGCAGTTCCTCAAGAGTGGCGATCCACAGATTGGCATGTTACGAAAGTTTGCCAAGGCAATCGGGGTCAAGGTGCAGAGTTTGGTTTGACCCTGACGCGGCGACCAGGTTCGCTGGTATAAATAAAAAAACCGCCAGTTAGCGCTGGCGGTTGTCTTAAACGAGCTGGCAGGCCCGTGCGTTCAAGGTACGCGCATGGTATGCCGGTTCCGGTCTGTTGTCAACGAGGCTGCCATGTGGAAGGTGTATTGTGACATTGGCTGGAGAATGATTGCGTCCCTTTACAATGTCTTGGATTGCGGGCTGACGCTTATGGGAATAGCGATTTGGGCGAGTCGTTACAACGCGACCTTTACTCAATGGCTGGCGGAACATGCAGGTATCGACCAAAAGTGGCTTTGGGTGCCATTGGTGTTGGCCGTCCTACATTTACTTTTTAAGGCGATTCACGAGCGTAATAAACAATGGGCGGATGATCTCGTTGATCGAGTTACTCTTAAAGCAAGTGAAAATAGCGGGATCGAAACAGCGCGATTCGAGGCTAGGCGGCACGATCTTGAGTTGCTTCGCACAAGGTTAAATGAGCAAGCGGATGAGACGATTTATCTCTATGACCCGTATAGGCCGGAAGCAGCGAAGCGCTGGGCCGAGCGGGTAAAGGTAACTTTGAATGGAAATGTTAAGCCCGATGTTGCAATGTCCTGGCCAAGTTTGTCAGAGATGCAGGAACCGGGACAACTGTCCTATCGCTTGGCATATTTGCGCTCACTCATTGTGCGACTTCGACTCGAAGATTTGAAGCGATGAGCGGCATAAAAAGTTACGTTTTTTCCTTACAACCACGTGCTTTGTTTAGTGCATAGTTCCGCATTTTCCGGGGGGACCTAGCCGAGGTTGCCGCCCCATTCTGCCCGAAGCTTCGAACTAACGCGGTATGGCGATTTTGCCCTTCCCATCGAGATGAACAATCAAAAGTGCCAGGTCGGCCGGTGTGATGCCGCTAATGCGCCCCGCCTGCGAAAGATTTCGCGGCCGCACGCGGGCCAGCTTTTCGCGGGCCTCGGCTCGCAGATGTACGATTCGGTCGTAGTCGAAGCTCTCGGGAATTCGCTTCTCGGCCAGCCGCGACTGGCGGTCGACTTCGGTTTGCTGCGCGCGACGTAGCCGGCGTACTTTGAGTCGTAGGTTACTTGTTGCACCACTTGCGAATCGACCGCAGCCAAATCGGGAAGTGCCGCGACGACATCCGGCCAGGTAGCCTCGGGGCGGCGGAGCAATTTCGAGAGAGAAACGCCTTCCCTGTACGTCGCGTCGAGCAGTGCGCTCAGCCGCCGAATTTCCAAGAGCTTTTTCTCGAGCTTGTTCCAGCGGTTGCGATCGACCAATCCGCGTTCGAATGCGAGCGGCGTCAGCCGCCGGTCGGCGTTATCGTGCCGGAGCAGGATTCGGTATTCGGCCCGGCTTGTGAACATGCGGTAGGGCTCGTCGACGCCGCACGTCACCAGATCATCTACGAGCACACCAATGTACGCTTCATTACGATCGAGAATGAGCGGCTCACGGCCGGCGAGCGCAAGGGCCGCATTCGCGCCGGCGATCAGACCTTGGGCGGCGGCCTCTTCATAGCCGGTCGTGCCGTTGATTTGACCCGCGAAATACAACCCGGCGACTCGCTTGGTTTCGAGGGTTGCACGCAACTGGTCCGGCGGCGCATAATCGTATTCGACCGCGTAGCCATATCGCATGATCTCGGCCTTTTCCAAGCCTGGGATTTCGCGAAACAGTGCATCCTGCACATCCCGCGGCAAACTCGTCGAGACGCCGTTGACATAAACCTCGAGCGTCCGCCGGCCCTCGGGTTCCAAAAACAGTTGATGCCGCGGCTTATCGGCGAACCTCACGACTTTGTCTTCGATTGATGGGCAATAGCGGGGCCCGCTCGAGCGAATTTGCCCGCTGTACATCGGCGCCCGATGCCAAATTTGCTCGAATCAACTCGTGCACACGCTCGTTCGTATAGGTGATGTAACACGGCATCTGGCTAAGTTCGAGCCGCTCGGTGAGGAATGAAAACGGCTCGGGCTGGTCGTCGCCCGGCTGCAGCTCGACTTGGTTGTAATCGATCGTGCGGCCATTCAGCCGCGGCGGCGTGCCAGTTTTGAATCGGGCCAGCCGGAAGCCGAGGCGCACGAGCGCCGCGCTAATGCCGCCCGTCGTGCCTTCACCGGCCCGACCGCCCGGTGTTTTCGTCTCGCCCGTGTGCATCAGGGCCTGGAGAAACGTGCCCGTAGTGAGGACGACTGCGCCGGCGCGATACACCGCGTCGCCGCGAACGCGCACGCCGGTGATACGGAATGACGAATGACGCATGACGAATGACGAATTTGGGTCGTTCTGGCATTCGTCATTCGTCATTCGTGCTTCGTCATTTGGCTCTGTGACGAGGCCTTCCACCACTTCCTGCCGCAGCGTGAGGTTCGGCGCGGACTCGACCACCCGCTTGATCTCGGCCTGATAGGCTTTCTTATCGGCCTGGGCCCGCGGACTGTGCATCGCCGGGCCCTTGCTGCGGTTGAGCATTCGAAACTGAACGCCGGTGGCATCAATTGCCTGGCCCATCGCACCGCCGAGCGCATCGATCTCGCGAACAATCTGCCCCTTGCCGACGCCGCCGATGGCCGGGTTGCAGCTCATCTGCCCGACGGTGTCGCAATTCGTCGTGAGGAGCGCCGTTTTCGCCCCCAGCCGGGCGGCGGCCAGTGCCGCCTCGGTGCCGGCATGTCCGGCGCCAACGACGATCACGTCAAAGTCATAAACGCTAGTGGCCATGCCAATAGCATACCGCCGAGTCGAAGTTTGGCACACAGCCGTAGAACACAGTAGGGTGGGTCGAGTCTTCGAGACCCACCAGTGTGCATGGTGGGTCTCGAAGACTCGACCCACCCTACAACTACAACTAATCGTGTGCCGCAAAACGCTTGAGCGACAGAAACTCGATTGGCAATTCGGTCGCGCCATCGAGTGCCAAATCTGCAAGGGCCCGGCCTAGTACCGGCGTGAATTTGAATCCATGCCCGGACAGCCCGGCGGCAAAGACCACGTTGGCGTGCCGCGGATGCCGATCGACGATGAAGTGCTCATCAGGCGACATCGTGTAAAGGCAAACGGCGTGCATGGTAACTTCATTCGTCACGCCCGGCATGTGATGCGACAGGAACTGAATCAATCGCGCTTGCTCGCCCAGATCGAGCGACCGATCCACCCCACCTGGCGACTCCACAACTCGGCCGCCCGTGTGTTCGGCAACCTTCACTCCGAGCCCATCCAGCTTCGGAAAGCCGTAGAAGATGCCTTCGGGGAGCTCGAATAAATAAACTGGTAGACCGTTGGCGACTTCACAATCAGGTGAATCCGTTTTGAACCAGAAGAGCGACTTGCGAAGCACGGTCAATTTCACGGCGAGGTCGGCGAGCAATTGACCGGCCCAAGCTCCCGCCGAAACGACGAGGCTTCGGGCATTCACTGGTCCATGATTTAGAAGGTTGACGGTGACGCCGTTCTCACTCGCCGTCCAGGCAGCGCGATCGTTCGTTTCGATCACCCGATCAATCAAAAACTCCGCGCCGGCGGCTTCCGCCGCCGCCAGATGAGCTTCGACGCAGTCCTCCACAAGCAAGTAGCCGGCCGCCGGTTCATAAACGCCGGTTAGCTCGTTCCCAATGCTCACGGCCGGCCAACGACGCTCGATTTCGTTTGCGTCAAGCGGTTCGACTTCGAGATTGTGTTCTCTGGCAGCACGAAGAACGCCTGGCACCACGACGCCGCGCTCGTGCCCGATTTCCACAAGGCCAATCTGATGAAAGAGCCGTATGCCGGCCCGCGATTCCAGCTCATGCCACTCTCGATAGCTCTGCTTGAGCAGCGGAACGTAGTTCGGGTGCTCGAAATACGCCTGGCGAATGACGCGGGTCTGGCCGTGCGAGCTGCCAAAGCCATGTGGCGGCCGCCAGGAATCGATGCCGAGCACGCGTGCGCCGCGCCGGGCAAGGTGGTACATCGCGGCGCTGCCCACGCCGCCGGCGCCCAAGACGATGGCGTCGTAACTTTCCATAGCACTAACGACTGTGCAAAGGAGTCACAGGTTCATTTATGAATCCAAGGGCGACGTCAATTTTTTAGTCCAAAGCGCATGTATTTTTGGCACTGGTAAGGTAAGCGGTGTGAATAACAGATTCGCCGCCTCATAACCATGGTATTTGGGTCATTATTATGAGCACGCCAAGTATGTTTACCGCGAACGCAATGGCACTGAGAAGGCAACAGGTGGCCACCTCTGCGGTTTGCCGGTTAAGCCGAATCGAGATATATCCGGTGTAGATGATCCCGATGATCGAGGATATGAATCCAATCACCAGCAATCGACCGAATACTTGATTGACAAACCAATCGTTACGATCTAGCTGTGGATACGCGAGCATTGCGCCCCACATCGAAAGATTGGCCAGAACTGGCAAGATCAGGATGCAACTTACTTTGTCCAGATTACGCATCGCAATTCCGTCGCTCTGCAAGTTTGCCGCTTGGCTCGCGATAGTTACTTCTTCCCCGCCTTAACCTCGAACGACGCCTTGGCGTTGCCGATCTTGTCGCTCTGGCGGTCTTTGATGACCAGTTGCACCTGGTAGCGGCCCGGCGGGATTTTGTCGGGCACCGTCAGCCCGAATTGGATGTGAAAATCGCGGCGGCGGTTGCGGCAACAATCGTTAACGTCGGGAAAATCGCCGCTGGCCACGCGGTTCCCTTTCTCGTCGGAGATCTCGTAGGTTGAGCCGAGCGACGTGGAATATCCCTTTTCGCTCGGCGTGCTGTGATAATTCTCGATCTCGACGTAGAGCGACACGTGCTGACCAGGCGTGAAGGTGTCGCTGTCGTACGGGTCGATCGCACCATAACCGTACACGTTCTTGCAAAACGTGAGATTGCGGAGCGAAAGCGACCCGAGTTCGTGCAAATGCGAAACGGCTTCGTCCAAATACGTGACGGCGGCGGCAGCGCGGCGTTTGTCGTCCGGCTGGCTGTGGTGGTCCAAATAGGTTGCCAGCGCGTAAAGTTGCCGCGACCAGTAATCCTGTTCCGCCGGCGAGATGTGCGGGATCGGCTCCAAGGCCTTTTCGGTGTCGCCCGCCAGGAGGCGAAGGATTCGCAGGCTCACGTGCTGATGCACTTCGGCCGTCGTGGTGGGCGACGGCGAAACGCGATGGTCCAAATCGGCGATTGCTTTTTGGAGGAGCTGTTGCCAATTCTCATTTGCCGAGGAGGGTTGCGCATCTGGCGCCGGCAGCAATCGGGGTTGCTTGCCGATTTCTTCCACGATTGCCTGCCGGGCGGATGGCGTCGCAATTGTTTGGGCAATGGCCTGCGACGCAACGTGCGGCCCGTCGCCAGAAACGCCGTCCCGCATACCCGCATCGGCGTTCGGACCATTTCGGTTCGCGATCGGATACATGGGCCCGTCGCCGGCGAATTGTGCAGGCGCTGGCGGCTCCGGCCGTGAATTCGCCGCGTTGACGACAGGGCTCGGCATTGCATAGGGCATCGATCGCGCTAAAATCGGCGCGCGGTCCGAATCGGCATTGTGCGGATCGACGAGTGAACCAATCGGCGCCGACGCACGATCGTCGTTTGGCGATGCGCTTTGCGCGTAACCTAAGCCGGATGTCGCGTATTGTCGTGGTTCTACCCGAGCGGCGACCGAATCGACGGGCGGCGCACGGCGCAAATCGACGACGGGCTGACTTTCACGCAGCCCGGTTCGGTTTCGCTCGGTAAGCTGCTCATGATACGCCAGTGATGCGCGGAACTCCTCGGCAACCAGCGGCCAGGATGATGTGGGAACGTGTCGCAGCTCGTCGAGGAGCTTTTGCTCGGCCGCCGGGTCCATCTCGTGCACTTGTTGGATTTTGTCCAACACGGCGGCCATATCGGGCTGGGGCGAACCGGGATCGACGTGCACGCTTGTCGGCGGAGGGCTGGGAGGCGCCGGCGTGCTAATTGCTGCACCCTTGGCTACGTCGTCCTTTGGTACCGGCGCGGACCACGGTGCGATACATCCGGCTGCGAAGAGCGCGACCGCACAGCCTATCGTGGTAATGATCGAATTAGCGCGCATCGAATGCATGCGATCCAGTCGGTGCGTTCGTGTTCGAATCGCACCGCCGTTCGGGTGATAAGAATCGGCAACCGGGCCGGTAGCCGGAAAGCGGGCCGAATGGTAGAAGAATCCGCGCGTGCTGGCAAGCTCAGGAAGTAGCTGCCGCGAGCCGAGCGGCAGCAGGTCCGCCTCGGCTCGGCGGACCTACTTTGCTGTCTGCCGCGAGGCGAACGATCAATCGTTCCAACTCGATTCGCGCTCGCTCGTCGCTCGAATTGTGACTCTTCAGCGCCAGGTCGGCTGCTAGCAACCAGCCGGTGATTTGCCGGGCCCGCTGCCGGCCAATCCGCCGAAGTTGCCGCTCGGCGTCGCGCAATTTGAAGGGAAGCACGCCGGCCTGAGCCAAAGCCTCGCCCAGTGGCAAGCGGCGCCGATCCGCCTCGGCCGCCTCGAGCAGTTGAACTGCTGAGGAAAAGCGACGGAGCGGCGACGCTATCTGCGGGAACAGGCCGTGCGGCTTTTCCCCAGAAGCGATCAGTCGATCAAGCTGCCCAAGCGCTTGGGCGGCATGGCCGTCGGCGGCCGCATCGATCATGTCCCAAATTGCTCGCGTCCGCCAGCCGCCGACATTTTCGCGAACTCGCTTCGCGTCAATCACGCGCTCTTCACCCACGACCAATGCGAGCTTGTCGATCTCTTGAACCAGAATTCCCAGCTCGGGCGGCACGAGCTCGAGCAGCGCATCGGCGGCCGCACTTTCCAGGTGTACTTGATGAGCGGCTTTCGCGCGTTGAATCAGCCAGCTTTTTATCTGCCGCTCGTTCGGCGTATCGCACTTGACCGCCAGTCCGCTTGCGGCCACGGCTTTGGCGAGCCGCGTGTTCGCCGGCCAGGTTTTCACATCAAGCACCAATACGCCACCGGGGGTTTGCCGAGACGGGGCGGATCCCGTCTCGCTCGGCTCGCAAGACCTACTTGAGTGTGCGACGTAGTCTTCCAGCTCTGAGCGATGCTCACTCACAAACGGGTCGGCTTCCTCAACTACGACAAGCCGCGCACCGCTGCCGAACAGCGATTGCGTCGCGAGTGCATCGCGCACATCGCGGAGCTGCACTTCGCGGCCGTTGAAAACAGTCAACGCAAATTCATCGTCGCTGCCGCTCAATATTTGGCGACGCAGCGCGGCGACAACTTCCATCTTCAGAAACGCATCGTCGCCAAACACCGCGCAAACAGACTCTATTCGTTGACGCTTGGAATTCGCAAGAAAATCCAAGGCATTCATCGCACCAGAATTCGTCGCGGACTTGGCCATTTGTCAGTCAAACAAAACCGGGGGCTGGCGCCCGGCGGCTGAACCAATCAGCCGGAACGCGCTAGCGTCCGGTTGCTCAAAGTGGGTTGTGAAACTTTTTGAACTCTTTTTGAACTCAATTGTAAGCTACGTGTTGTTCGGAAGGCAAAATCTCCGCGCACACAACATATTAGGAAATGTGGAGCGTAACGCATAGTCCTTGGGTGCGCGTTCGCATTGGTTGTCTTCGCAATCATGCTTGACATTTTGCAACCGTCCATTAGAACGAAGTTGCACGAGCGCGTCGCTCGAAATTCTCATTCTTCGCATGGACGAGTCTTAGGACCGCGAATTTCACGCACAGGAGGTCGCGTCGATGCCATGTGCATTCATCACATCGTGGCGGCGGTGGTTACTGGCCATTTTCGCGAGCTCGGCGATTCTTTTGTTTGTCGTGTGCTTTGTTGCGTGGCGATGGCTGGGGTCGATCGATGCCGCGCAAGCGTTCTTACGCGGCGATGAACTTGCGGTGATTCCTTCGTCGGTCGATTTGGGTGAATGCGCGGCCGGCGAAGCGAAAGAGATCCAGATTCAGGTGGTGAATATATCTTCCTCTCCCATCACGTTGACGGGCGCCTACACTTCGTGTTCGTGCATCGCCGTCAGCGCGTTGCCGGTCACGGTCGATGCGAGAGGGTCGTTTCGCTTGCAAATGACCGTGCATTCAGCCGAATCACCAGGCCGGTTCAGGCGAAACGCCGTGCTTTACTCCGATTCAAAAGCGACACCCCAGGTGTCGATCGAACTCGCCGGCCGAACCGTCGCGCACGACCGGCCAGGCACCGATGCGGTTTCGACGAATGCGTTGGCACACGAACCAGACCTTGCAACTCTGAATGCGAAATAGGCGCGCGATGCCGGAGGCCGGCGCACGTCCGAAAGATTTCGTATGAGCATCGTTCCAAAATTTAAGCTCGAGGTTGGCTCTCGTCTTCGATATCGCATGTCGGACGAAGCCGGGGCGGGTGCGGGCTCGCGTGAGTCGGCCGAACAATCGCGTCTCGCGATCGAATGGGAATTCAGCGTGATTTCCCACCAGTCGGACCGTGGATGGAGGGTATTTTTCACGGATAGTCGCTTCGAGGAAAGTGGCTTGTTGGCAGGCGAAGGACCAATTTGCAACTCTTATCAGGATGGGTTCTTCGATATCTCGGACGACGGCCGGTTGATTGAGAATTGGACCATCACTCCGCTGGCGAATCCAACGCCAATCTTTCCGCAACTTCCCAAAGACCCGGGGGAATGCGACACCGGTTGGCATTCGGCGCTGCAGCTCGACGGCACACGCTGCCAGTATTCGCCGACAAATGCCGCCGCGGGAAGCGAATCGAAATGGCATTTCGCCCAAGAATGCCGCACGCAATTAGACCCCGTTTATCTCGCATCGCGGCAGCGCGACTACGTGTTCGATCTCCGACGCGGCGTCGTGGATCGCGTAACGACCGCATTCCGGCGCGACTGGCCTGCTCCCTGGAGCTCGAAAGACTCGATTCACCTGGTCGAAATCATTCAGCCCGACGGTTCCGATCCGAAGCCGATTGCACGACAAGTAGAACGTTATTTCGACGCGTGCGCCGAATATCAACGATTCATCGATTTGGCGCTGTGGGACATATTGCAATCGTCGTATTGGCTCGACCAGGCCCGCGAGGCGCTGGCGGCGTATGACCGCACGGCGGAAGTCGATTCCATTCGTCAATG
Organism: Pirellulales bacterium; assembly: GCA_963733825.1. Classification (GTDB taxonomy): domain Bacteria; phylum Planctomycetota; class Planctomycetia; order Pirellulales; family Lacipirellulaceae; genus JABDGM01. Next base: position 352,538 of record CAVTEK010000015.1, on the reverse strand, counting down.
CGCAGCGTCGCAAATTGAAGGTCCTCGACGACGAGCACGACAATTTGTTGGGCGAGGCCCAACAGCTCGCCCGGACGATCGATAAGCCTTCGCCCGATTGGCGGGCCGTCGATTTGAATGGAAACGTGCCGCGCGTTGCAGGATTTTCGCGGTAGGCCGCTGGTTCTTGTTTTTTGGAACCGTGGCTGCAGTTGGTGCGTTCGAGCTTTGTTGGCCTTGAATCGACTGGCCTCGGAAATAGCCGAATCTCCGATAGCTTTCTTAGGCGTGAATGCCGACCAACAAGTCCACGACGCCGCGCTCGTCGCCCGGGCGCTCGATTTGAGCTTTCCCAACATTCCGAACATCGATGGTGAAACAAACATTGCGAGCTCATACGGCGTCGATGGTTTTCCGACGACGGTGTTGATCGACCAATTCGGCATGGTCCGCCGCGTTCGTTCGGGCTATTCAGCCCAATTATCGTCCTTGCTGGCGGACGAATTACGTCGTTTACAAGCGGGCGTAACGTTATCGGCATCGACATAGTGCCTCGACCACTTTCCTCCGGGGAAGCACATGATTTTGCGAATGAGAACATTGCTCGCGTTTGCGATCGTCGCACTGACGCCGGTTCGTTCGAGCGCGACGGAACCACTTGCCGTTGCCGGACAAACCCTCCAGCGGCTTCGTTCCGAGGGCGTCGGCGAGTGGCAATCTATGGCGCACAAGCTCGAACACAGCAATTTCGACTACGCCATTCGCGAAATCGACCAGAAAGGTAAGACAACGAGAGAGCGAACGAAGCGCGTTTCCGCGCGCGTCGTCGGCCAGTCTTTTCTGTTGACGGAAAAGCTTGTCCCCGGCGAACTGGTTTCGATTTACGCGCGAAACGACCGTTATGAATTCGCCCTGTTTCGAAACGGCGACGCACCGTGGACGATCTCCTGGCAAAGTTCTCGCCGGGACGACGACTCGCCGGTGGGCTCCGCTTACGCCTATCTAGCCGGAATGCTTCATTTGCCCTGGAGTATCTCGGCAATACCGCTGGAAAAGCTCGTCAAGGATTCGCGCTTTTCGGTTCAAAGCGTGCGGCCAGCCGACCGAGACGACTTGCAGATTGATTTTGCGATTAGTCCAACGGCTCAGCGCCCCGACAGCCTGCAGGGGCTGAAGTGCGGAAGCATTCTTCTGTCCCCTGCGCGCCACTGGGCGATCCAACGGTACACCGCGCAGTATGCAAATCAAATGTCGAGTTCCCTCAAGCTGTCCTACGGTCCATTGGGACCTCCAGAAATTAAGCACGCCGAATTCGAACTCGATGTCTCGCCCGAAATGCGAAGCAAGTTCGCGATCGATGTCGGCAAATATGAATGGCCCACGGTCGAAAGCGCCGATTTCACGCTCTCAAGTTTCGGTCTTCCCGAGTTTCACGAACCGCTTGCCACGCGACGATGGTTGATGATCGTCAATTTGGGAGTTTTCTTCATGCTTTCGGGGCTGATCGTTTGGCGGCGCAGGCGAGCGGCGGCATAGGACGGAGCGTTGACAGATTTCAATCGGTATCCGAGGCAATTACTTTAAGGAGTGATGAGGATGAATGAAAAATGGAATAACTGGGTGGCGGTATTGGTAACGAGTTTGGGCATCAGTCTGGTCATACTTGGCATTTTGGCGGTGCCAAAAAACTGCTACGCCGGTTCGGGGCCGGCTTGCAATGAAGGGGCCGATCCCTCGATGCCCAAGGGATGCGTTGGATGGTGCTATTCGCCCAAAATCTGCCAGGCCCATCCGATTCAACTGGTTTGCAAATGCCGCTGATCGGCAATTGCGAACACGATCGGTGATGGCTTAGACAATGGGCCCACTGCGGGTCCGGCACAACCACAGGCCGAGCGCTCCTGCCAGGATCAGCGCCAATCCGGCCGGCTCGGGAACGGGCTGTGGATCCCAGCCGATCACGTCCATGGCCCGGCGGTCAAGCAACGTTACCACGCCCAATTCCCCGGTGCCAAAGGTAGGATCCATGATGCCAAGCCCCAAGCCATCCTGCCAATGACTGGCCTGACGGCCGTCGCCGTTAAAGCTGCCCGTCGAAAAAGTACCCAGGTTCGTTGCACCGCCGTTGATCGAAAAGTACGGCCGGCTGCCGGCGTTGAATTGGCCCATTGCCAGGTCCATCAATCCGCCGACCGGTTGGCTCGGCTGCGATAGACTATTGGCGGAAAAGCGATAGAGGTCCAACGCCGTGAAAACAGCGTACGGATTCAAATCGAGGGGCCCTCCGTTGGCGGCCAGGCGGCCTGGCCCGTTGGCTGAGCCGAAGTAATCCACGTAATCGACGCCGCTTTCGAAGCCCATCACGTGACCGATCTCGTGCGTTGCCACACCGACAAAATCAAAAGTGTTTGCCGAGATACCGTTCGAAGGATCAAAATCCCAACTCCAATTAGTCGGGAACGGAGTCCCGTAATCGGAGAAATCGGTAAAGGTAATGTTGGCGTCGGATCCGCTTCCCACAGATATGCCAAGTGCTTTCGCATTCGCCCGGCTAATGCCCAGGTAATCGTTGTTGCCGGCCGCCGAATTGACCGCGGAGTTAACATCGTTGTCGCGAACGCGCGGCGATGGTGTCGGCGCCGTGTTCGCGGCGGTGTTATTCGTCATGAATTGCATCGACGGGCCAGTCTGCAGATTCGATACGGCAACCGCGTCATCGGCTGACTTAGCGTCAACCGCCAACGCGGTTCGGACGGATGCATAAGTCGGAGCGACGAAGTTGTTCGAGGTTCCGCCCAATACGCCATTGCCGATCGGCCCGAAGTCGATATCGATGTTTACCGTAATCGGGTCGGCAAAATACGATCGCCATCGATCGCCCGCCTGAACGAAACCGTTGATCACATTTGCGGCAGCCGCTTGTTGGGCGGGTGTGCCCGATTGCAAGGCCAGCAAGTTGCCCGTCACGTTGAAGTTAAACGTCAGCGGTGACGTGACGTTGAGCGGCAGCGCGGGCGGCAGCGTCACCAATTCTGACCCACCGGCAAGTTGACCGGCACTGGAACCCACGCTAACGACCGACCGAAGACCATTGAGAACTGCGGCCGGATCGGCGATCGCATTCGAAGCGATCGCAAATAAAAGCGCGACGCTATACGTCAGCGGCGCGAGAATCCGAGCCCGACAAAGTTGTTGAACACGCCGTTGGCTACGAAACATTAGCGCTCCCCGCTCGTAATATCGAGCCGCCGGAACAATGAAGGAATGGAAAATGGCCCCGGCCGATAACGGGCGAAATCGCGCCCTTTCAGGCCGCACCGCTAGCGAAGAGGTCCTGATGCAAATTTAATCAGCCGACGCGTATACCGCAAGAATTTGCACACTGAAAAGTCAACAAATCTGGATTCTTCGCTTTGCGCCAAATACTATTCGCCGCAGGCAAGTGTCCCGCCGGCTTCAAGACGCATACGAATAGCCGTTTAACGGAACGAATCGGGGCTGTTCGCTGTCGCACCCGATGGCAAAGATTCGACCGCGCGGAGCCGGCCGGCCAGGCTTGTGGGTGAGAATTCGACCGGCTCGCGCGTTTGGAATGCGGCCAGGTTACCCGCGGTGTCGTGCGCTTCAATCCGCAAATAGAATCGCGTCGGCACGAATCGCTCGACGCGCCAGGCATACTCGCCGGTGTTTTCCAAATTTGTGGCGATGACCGACCACGGCCCAGCCGGCCGGCTGCTATAGAACAGGGCGATCGGCCGCGGCTCCAGGTTGTTGTCCGCAGCGCGCCACCGCAGGATTAATTGATCGGCCAGGTTTCCTTGGCCGCGCTCGATTGCCGTCAACTCCACAACTGGGCGCTTCAAGTCGACGGCAACCCACAACTCCGGTGCGTCACCCGGACGGGGCGGCAAAGTTTCTTCGCCACCCGCAGTCTGCACCAGAATACGGAACCCATACAGTCCTTCATTATCAACAGTCACGACGATTGGACTGCGGTTATCATTATCCTGCCGTAACGGCTCCACGACTGACCGCCATCGCGCGTCCCCCACAGCTCGACCTTCGACACAGGTCGGCTGCCGGCATTCACCAAATCGTATTCCAAGGCAAAAGTTCGCGAGCCAACGAGCTTTGGCGGCGATGTTGGAGTGTGTGAGGCCGCGGACGAGTCCACGGGTGTCACGTCACGCGCATTCGATTTGTCGATCGGCGACAGACCATTATGCGCTGACGGAACTGCTGCAGCCTGCTCCGCAGCAAGCGCGGCGGCAGACTCCCGATACGGTTCCAGTGTTGTAAATTGCGGGGGGATCGATGGTGCAGGCGACGCACCGTTTACCGCGTCTGCCGGCGGTTTCGTAAGCCCCGCATAATGTGCTTCGATCCGAGGTTCGCTCGTGTTGATATTCGAACGATCGCCCGCAATTAAAGGCGTATTGAACAGCGGCGGACTGCCGTAGGCCGTCACGCCGTCGTCGGTTTTTTCGGTGCCACTTGTCCACAACCGAAATGGCGCGCCGGCCACGGCAGTCGCGGGCCACTGTTGCGAAGCGGGCACAGTCGCGGCATGAGTCGGCGGAACGACGGCCGGGGCGCCGGGCACGCTGCTGGCCATCGGTGCGTTTGCCGGGCCCATCGTCATGGGCGGCGAATCCGCTGTTTGTAGCGGCAAGTTTGGGGACGCAGGCGTGCTTGTTACAATCGGGGCCGCCAACAGCGGACCGGAGGCGATCGATCCCGTTTCAAATCGAATCTGGTACGTCGATGAGTTGCCGGCCCGATCCCAAACAGTTCCGCGAATGGCCGTCGGCCGACTGCCAGCCGGCGGCTGCCAGTAACCATGGAGCACAGAGCCCTCTGGACGGCTCCCTGCTCCTTGCAACGCGACCGCTTGCCACGCGGCATTCGGGTCGGGTTGCCATTCGAGCTTCCAACTTTTGGGGTCGAGATTCAAATCAGTCGCCCGCGCGTGAATTTCGATTATTCCGTTTTCTGCAAGCTTCTCACGCAGCTCATCGATCTGGGGCAGTGTTGTATCGACGATCACGCGCAGTTCCGGCTGATACGGCCCTGGCGGCCATGCGCGCCCCTGTTTGTCGATCGTCCGAACCGCGAACCAGTACTCGCCATCGGCGCCGGCGCGGTAATTAAATGCCTTCACCTCCGGTTTGGCCTCGCTGATCTTTTGCCAGGTCGTGCCGCGATCCTTCGATACGAGAAGCCAAACCACCTGAGCTGCGCCGGGCTCCGCGGCCGAACCCCATTGGTACGGAATGAGAAACAGATGCTGCTTCCAATAGATGGGCTCCGGCATCGCGGCTGGCGACGCCGCATTGGGGGCTGATCTGCTGCGCGATCGCGCAGGTTTCCCGTCCATCAGTCCTAACTCAAAATCCCGCCATCAGCGCGGCAACGAACAGCCGGTGGAACCGGTGTCGAACCGCTGCCGCGCGATGCACCCGATAGGAAGGCCGTCGTACCATATGTCCGCCCGCTGGCTCCAATTACACGCGCATGCGTCCTGAATCCTTATCGGGACGAACTCAAAGACGGACTGCACGGCAAACGGACCCGAATACGAACGTTCGGCATCGGCCAAATAGGCGCTCCTGCCGGTCGTTCTGGACCAAATTTTGACTGTGGCGCATAATGTAACGATTGGGCATGATCAGGCCAGCTAGCAGACATTCATCGGGCACTTCGAGCCGGTGGCATGACCGAATTGTTTCGTCATCCGTTGTCTCAGGCCGCGTTGTGGTTTGCGGTAATATTCGCATTATCAGCGCTGGCGGTCCTGCTGCTGAGAAAGTGGCGCGGTGGTGCCTTTGAGGCCCGACCGAGGGCCAGTGAATTGCTGACAAAATTCCGAGAACTGCACGGCCGGGGTAGTCTCAGCGACGACGAATACCGAACAATTAAGACGAAGCTAGCACGAGCAACTAGATGCCGAGCTAAAAAATAACGACCAGACGAGTTAAGGCGATCACAATGACTCGCGGCCAGCACATGCAAGCTGGCGCGGTTGTGCGGTGCGTAACGGGTCGCCGCAGTCCAACCAATTGTCCATTGGCGAACGAGGACCGCCATTCGGACGTAGTAGAGACGAGAATGGAGAAAATTGCGTCGCGGCGGCGTCCATCGCGGCGCAAACGGCAACTGGGGACAAGGAAGCTCCTCCGGACGCACGTGTGAACGGTTCGACGCAAATCGGGGTCGGGGACCACCGAGCATCGCAAGTTCGCGATCGAGCGAGTGACACCATAGGATATACCAAGGCGACCATTCGGATTCGGGCGAGTCTTCGCCTGAGTTTGTCGCCAACCGGGAAGGAGTTTCGCATGCCCACGGGCCGGGATATCAGCGGCACACGCCGCGGCGGCACTACCAAGAAGAACGCGTTCTGTTCGTTCTGTCGCAAGAGTTATCGAGACGTCGGACCGCTGGTCGAAGGACCGGGCGACGTCTACATCTGCGGCGAGTGCATCGAGCTTTGCCAGTCGATCCTCGACCAGGAACGCAAACGACGCGGCACGAGCAAGCAGCTATTCACGCGCATCCCCTCGCCGCGCGAAATCATGACGCAGCTCGACGAGTACGTCATCGGCCAAGAATCGGCCAAGCGCGTGCTCTCGGTCGCCGTTCACAGCCATTACAAGCGGCTCGTTGCCGCCGAAGACGACTCGGACGTCGAAATTGACAAGTCGAACATCTTGCTCGTCGGCCCGACGGGCTGCGGCAAGACGTTGCTCGCCCGCACGCTTGGCCCGCAGCCTCAACGTGCCGTTCGCCATCGGCGATGCGACCACGCTGACCGAAGCCGGCTACGTCGGCGAAGACGTTGAGAACCTGCTGTTGAAGCTGCTGCACGCCGCCGACTTCGATATCGAAGCGGCCCAGCGCGGCATCCTCTACATCGACGAGATCGACAAGATCGGCAAGACGAGCCAGAACGTCTCGATCACTCGCGACGTTTCCGGCGAAGGCGTGCAACAGGCCCTGCTCAAGATGCTCGAAGGCACGACGGCGAACGTTCCGCCGCAAGGTGGCCGCAAGCATCCCGAGCAGCAGTACATCCAGATCGACACCACGAACATCCTGTTCATCTGCGGCGGCACGTTCACCGGCGTCGACGACATCATCCGCAAGCGGCTCGGCAAGCGGTCGATCGGCTTCACGCAGGATGCCAAGTCGCACACCGACCTCGGCCTGGCCGAAACGCTGCCGCATGTGAACGCCGACGACCTGATCGAGTTCGGCATGATTCCCGAGCTCGTCGGCCGGTTGCCGGTTGATCAGCGCCCTGACGCCGCTCGACGAAGAAGCGCTGATTCGAGTGCTCACCGAGCCGAAGAACGCGCTCACGAAGCAATACGAGCGGCTGTTCTCGATGGAAGAAGCCGACCTGAACTTCACCGACGACGGCCCTGCGGGCGATCGCCAAGAAAGCCCAAGAGCGCGAAACCGGCGCCCGCGGTCTGCGGTCGATCATCGAGCACGTGATGCTCGACATCATGTTCGACCTGCCCGAGCAGCCGCGCGGCAGCCGCTACGTGATCACCGACGACATCGTCCACGGCAAGAAAGCCGCTGTTCGAGCAGCCGCAAACGAAAGCGCATAACCTGCGCAACAATCCGAAGCTCTCCGCCGCCCCGCTTGAACGACGCGAAACGGGCGGAGCAAATCTTCCGGCCGCAAGCTAAAATAGAGAGTCTTCCACCAGGCAGGAACGACTCGGTGAAAAAAGCACTAATTACAGGCTCGTCCGGATTGATTGGCTCGGAAGTTTGCATCGATTTTGATCGTCGTGGCTTCGACATCCACGGCGTCGACAACAACCAGCGCGCCGTCTTCTTCGGCCCGTCGGGCGACACGCGCTGGAACCAGCGGCGGCTCGATCGCAGCTGCCGGGCTTCGTCCATCACGAGCTCGATATCCGCGACCGCGCCGGCGTGCTGGCGCTGGTCGCGGAGGTGAGGCCCGACGTCATCGTCCACACCGCCGCCCAGCCCTCGCACGACCGCGCCGCCGCCATTCCGTTCGACGATTTCGACACCAACGCCGTCGGCACGCTGAACCTGCTCGAAGCCGCGCGCCGGCCTGCCCGGAGTCGCCGTTCATTCACATGTCCACCAACAAGGTCTACGGCGACCGGCCCAACACCATTCGCTTGAAGGAACTGGACACCCGCTGGGACTACGCCGACCCGGCCTTCGCGCACGGCATCCCCGAAGACTTTTCCATCGACCAGTCCAAGCACTCGCTGTTCGGCGCGTCGAAAGTCGCCGCCGACGTCATGGTGCAGGAATATGGCCGCTACTTTCAGCCTGCCGACCTGCTGCCTGCGCGGCGGCTGCCTGACCGGGCCGAACCATTCCGGCGTCGAGCTGCACGGCTTCCTCAGCTACCTGGTGAAGTGCAACCTCGAAGGCCGCGAATACAAGATCTTCGGCTACAAAGGCAAGCAGGTGCGCGACAACATCCACTCGCTGGACGTCGCGCGTTCATGTTCGCGTTCTACCAGAAGCCGCGCGCGCGAGGTCTACAATCTCGGCGGCGGCAAGGCGAACTCCTGCTCGATCCTGGAAGCCTTCGAATGGCCGCGGAATTCACCGGCAAGCAGCAAAAGTATACGCTACGTCGACCAGAACCGCGCCGGCGACCACATCTGCTACTACAGCGACCTGCGGAAGATGAAGCCGCACTATCCCGAGTGGGACATCACCAAGAGTCTTGAGCCAAACGTTGCGTGAAATCGTCGACGCGTGGCGGCAACGGTTGGCTAGGTCATCGTCGAATTCTGAGCCCGTTCTATGCGCAGTTCCTGATCACCGGCGTTTGCGGATTTGTCGGCAGCACGTGGCATTGGCGCTTCGCGAGCTGCGGCCGGATGCGAAGATCTTCGGGCATCGACAATTTTTGCCGGCCGGGAAGCGAAACCAATCGCCGGCCGCTGCAGAGACGTCGGCGTGCACGTGATTCACGCGCGATGTTCGCTGCGCGAGCGATTTTGAATCGCTGCCCGGCTGCGACTGGATTATCGACGCAGCCGCCAACCCCAGCGTGCTTGCCGGCATCGACGGCAGCACCAGCAGCCGCCAGCTCATGGAGCACAATCTCTCGGGCGCGGTGAATTTGCTGGAGTACTGCGCGGCGGGCGAAGGCCGGATTTCTCCTGCTCTCCAGCAACCGCGTTTACAATATTCCCGCTCTGACAAAAATTCCGCTGAAAGTTCGACGACGAGGCGTTCTGCCTCGACGACTCGCAGCCACTTCCGCCGGAATATCGGCGCGCGGGATCGGCGAAGCGTTTTCGACCGCGCCGCCGGTCTCGCTCTACGGCGCGACGAAGTTGGCCTCCGAATCGCTGGCGCTCGAATATGGCCATGCTTTCGGATTCCCCGTCGTGGTAAATCGTTGCGGAGTGCTGGCCGGCGAATCGCAATTTGGCGTGCCGGAACAGGGCATCTATTCGTTCTGGATCCGCATGTACTGCCCAACGGCGACCGTTGAAATACCTCGGGTTCGACGGCACCGGCCATCAAGTGCGCGACGCTTTGCATCCCGCGGACCTGGCCGAGTTGCTGCTGCGGCAGATGGAAAATCCGCAGCTCAGCAGCGGAAGAATTTGGAACGTCGGCGGAGGGCAGGCCAACGCCATGTCGCTCGCCCAGCTTAGCCGCTGGTGCGGACGAACGATTCGGAAAACATACCGTCGAGCCGACGGCACGCCGCGGCCATTCGACGTGCCCTGGATGGTCATGGACAATCCAAATGGGGAGCAGCCTTTGGCTGGGCCCGCAGACACGCTTGGCCGATATTCTCGCCGGCATCGCCGCACATCACCGGCAGAATCCGAATTGGCTGGAGCTATCGACGAACGCATGACACGCTGCCTAGCCTGCATCCAACTCTGCAGCTCACGCTGTTGTCGGTCGTGATTCCGGCGCGTGACGAAGAAGGCTGCATCGCCGCCACGGTGGAGCATCTTCACGTGGAGTTGCGGCGCACGGAACATTGCGCACGAAATTGTCGTCGTCGACGACGGCAGCCAGGACCGAACGTGGGAAATCCTTCAGCAATCTGAGCACGACGATTCCTGAGTTGCGGCCCGTGCAGAACCTGGGTCCGCACGGCTTCGGCCGAGCCGTGATCTGCGGCATCAATGCCGTGCAAGGCGACGCCGTGGTGATCATGATGGCCGACGAATCGGACGATTGCCGCGATGTCGTCGGCTATTGGGAAAAGCTCAACGAAGGTTACGATGCCGTCTTCGGCAGTCGCTTCGTCAAAGGCGGCGGCGTGATCGACTATCCGCGGATAAAGTACGCCTTCAACCGGTTGGGAAATCTATTCATCAAGATGTTGTTTCGCATCCGGCTGAACGATACCACCAATGCCTTCAAAGCTTATCGCCGCACCACGCTCGATGGCTTGCGGCCGTTTCTGTCGCCGCAATTCAATCTGACGGTCGAGCTGCCGCTGAAGACGATCGTGCGGGGCTACAGTTGGACGGTGATGCCGATCACTTGGCGCAACCGCCGCCCCGGCATCGCCAAATTCAAAATTCGCGAGATGGGCAGCCGCTACTTCTTCATCGTCTGCTACTGCTGGCTGGAAAAGTATTTCAGCCGCGGCGATTATCGCAAAGAGTAGTTCGCCCTATACGACCCGGTTGCCCCGCAGCAGCTTGACCGCCAGCGCGTGACATGGGACCGCCACGGCGATCGAAATCAGAGCTGCCGGCACACTCGCCAGGCCCAAGCCATAGAGTAGAAACGGCGTCCAACTCACCACCGCGTGCAGCGACGCCAGCCTTCGCATTAGCCGATCGTTCGAACCGAAGTAGCGCGTCAAAAGCTCGGCGCCGCGATCCACGGCAAAGGCCAGGCGTAGCCGATATACCTTCCCACCGACGTGCCAATATGGGAGAAAGTAGCAGCCCGGCTATTCCGTAGGCGAGCGCAGTCAACCCGACCAACGATATCCCATCATCGCGCACGAGCCGCCATCGCCGCCAGAAAACCACCGAGAAAGCCACACTCGGCATCACACCCAACAGCGTCAGCAGCATTTCGGCATGCATCAGCGGAATGGACGCATCGAGTTTATAAATTCCAATCTGGCGCATCGCGCCGGTCGGAGCCCAAGCCGGCAACTCGAAAGAAACCAGCGGCGCATCCGACCAAGTTGCGGATCGTTCTTCGCGTGTGTGTTGGTCCACATGCGAACCCCGCAGACATTGGTTAAAAAATTAAACGGCACTTTGCCAACGAGATACACCAGCTCGTTCGCCTCGTGAATGTTTCCGAGGCCTTGCTTGGCGAAGTGGCCCACAAAACCAATCCCCAGAACCGTGAACAAGACCGCCGTGCCGGCAAGCTTCCACTTTCGTTGGTACGCGGACAGCGCGACCAGAAAGAACGTCAAAAGGACAGTCGCTTCCCGCGTCACCTGCATCAAAAATAGCAACGGCACAGCAAACCACGTGAAGCCCCGCGAAAGCGCCAGAAAAAACACCGCCGCCAACGCCGCATGCATACAGTCTGGCAAATACACTTCGCGGAACCGGTACAACAGTATCGGAGTAAGCACGATCGATAGAACGAATCCCAGCGATCGGACCCGCCCCATGATCAAAATCAGCCCCGCACTCAGGAGCACGGCCAGGCACGCAACGTTTACCACATAAAACGACGCTTCCAACGACAGACCGGTCGTTCGGGAGATCAGGCCCGATATTGCCGGATCCAACAGACGGCTTGTATACGGCTGGCGGACTTCGGCCAGCCGGCCTTCCGCCATTGCGATGTAGTGGCGGCTATCGCCATCGAACGGATTCGACCGCAACAGCCACGAGTTAGCGATCGCCACACCGACGATCAGCAGGGTCAGAACGGGCACCATCCAAGCCCGCATTGCGTCAGCGCGAGACGAGCGGGACGTATTTGTATCCATAGGTTGCCGTTGCGCGTGCCGATGTGACAAGGGAGTTAGTATAATCGCAGCGCAGACAATCGAATAGCCGTTCCGGAACGAGCCGAATGATCGGAGACGATTGGCCGCGAACACCCCGAGCAGCAATCCATCCGGATCGACACCACGAACATCCTGTTCATCCGCACCGGCACGTTCGGGTCGTTAAAATCGCGGCGAGGTAGAATACCGCCACCGCAAGCACCAACGTTGTCGGCTCAGGAACCGTTCCTGGTCCGATCTCTGAATTCGCAAACGCACTCAGGTTAGTGGCTGCGCCGAGCGAGCGTTGCCAGACGAGAAAATCGTCGCCATTCACCATTCCGTCGCCGTTTGCATCCCCTTGCTCGAACGACGCGCCCGACGCCAAACCAATGTTCGACATGATCGTCCTTAAATCGTTGTTGTCGACCTTTCCATCGAGATTGAAGTCGGCATACGGCTTGAGATACGCCAGCGCATCGACCTGGTACCCGATGAACGGGGTGCAACTGGCGCATATTGGCGGCAGGTAATTCGTGCCCGTCAGGTGGAGCAACGGGCCACGTAACGTCGCATCTAATTTGATCGGCAGACGCTGGCCATCCACCCCCGTGAACTCCAGTTGGCTCGGATCGCTGAACGTGCCGTTAAGTCCGGTCAGGTTCAGCGTTTTGTCGAGGTCCCAACCTGGAACAGGAAGAGGCGCCGCACTGCGCGGATTAAACAGGATCGCTTTGACGTCCACAAATTCCGCGTGGGGTCCAAGCGTCGGAATTTGCGCCGTGGGAGAAGGTTCGTAGTCGTAGCCGGTGACCAATCCGAACTTGCCCGCGATGCTCAAGTCCATGTTGTAGTTTTGCGGGCCGCCAGTAACATGGACTACCGTGTGCGACGAGATAAAACCGTATTCGCGTAGAATATCTGGTGGATCGGCGGCCGCCTCGCGGGCAGCAATTGATGCAATCATCGACCCAATTGCGAACCAACGGAGAAGAATGAAGCGTAACATTGGTCGCCTCCACCTAGCGGTTTCTATGTTACTAGAAGCAGTTTCAAAACCGGTGTCATTCTGAGCGAAGCGGAGCGCAGCGAAGAATCTAGCCCGAAGTAGCGTAGATCCCTCCGTCGCCGAGCCTCCGTCGGGATGACAATGTAGTTTTGAAACCGCTTCTAGTTCTACAGCAAGACTTCGCTGCTGCTCGCACTACAATTTGCGAGCTAGCGACCCTTGACAACCGCAATGCGTTGTGGCGCCCGCATGAAAACCTTGCTGTAGAACTAGACAGCTTAACACTTCTCGCGGAAAGGAGCAAATTGCTGTTCTACAACGTAGTGGGCCAATTTGCTTAGCGATCAATAACTTGTCATTCCGAGGTACTCCGAGGAATCTAGCTAGTGCTCTGTCACAGCTAAAGATTGGGATAGGCAAATCAGCCGCAGGGCGCTAGCCCACAGTTTGTGCCACGCCAACCGGGGGCTAGCGCCGGCCGGCTAACCCCAAAATCAAGCTGCGACAAAGCACTAGATCCCTCGGAGTACCTCGGGATGACACTGGCGAACTGGCCCATTACCGTCTGCACAGCCGCCGCGATGCCGGTCAACTACTGCCGATTTGTCGCGGTCTCGCGATGCTTGCGCACCCGCTTCGCAGTTTGCCCAAAATGGGCTCGCCACACATCGTAATCGGCCTGGTCGATGCGGCCGTCGTGATTGCCATCGGCGCGCAGATCGGTTGTGGATCCCTTGGTCTTCCGCCACAGAACCTCGTCGTCGGCGTCGACTGCCCCGTCCAAGTTGTAATCGCCCGGCAATGCGACACACAAATCCTGCTGCGCGTTGATGAGCGAAGTTGGAATCGGACCGAGGCCGAGCAGCGACAGCGCCAGGTTGCCGGTATCGCCGTTGCGGATCGGTTGTGGTTTGACGGCGTAATCCGCGCACTCCTCGCCCGGATCGCGGCGGGAGTCGGCATTGAGCGCGTACAGATCGCCGGGGACGACTCCGCGCCCCACACCATTACGGGGACGGTAAAATTAGCACGCAGTTGCGGATTGCTATGTCCGAACCTCGTCCCGCCGTGATCGGATGTGAGAATGATCGCCGTCTTGCCTTCCAGCTGCGGGTCGTTATCAACGAGGTGGAAGACCTGCGCGAGGTAGCCATCGACACTCTTGATTGCGAACCGATACGTGTTGCTATCCCACCCCAGTACGTGGCCGATCGAATCCGGATCGCGGTAATGGACGAACACATAATTGAAATGACGCGCGCCCATCTCCGAAATAAAGCGTTCATTCATCGTCTGCGAATACTGCGGGGGCCCATCGTCCTGGACAAAAAAGAAGTCGATCTTGTCACGGCCGTGCGCGTGCGGCGCCCCGTGTGTTTCGTCGTAGCTTTGGTCAAAGATCACGAACTTATCTTTGGAAGCAAACATCGCCGTGGACCGGCCCGCATCGTGTACGACATCGAACACGCTCGCAATGTACCCGTTCTGGTGCAGCGTCATACCGCGACGCGGCACCGTGTTGCTCGTCCAATGATGAAACGGGGCGCCGGGCATCCCCTCTGGCTCGAGCACGGGCCGCCCTGTGATGATCGTCGTGTGGTCAGGTAGCGTCGTGGTGAACGTGTAATCCGCCCGGGCATTGCTCGTCCACGCCCCCTCATCCTCGAACCGCTTGAAGTTCGGCGCTTCTCCCGCATCGATGACGGCTTGTAAAACGCTCGAATTCAGCCCATCGACGCTGATGTGAATCACGTAGTCGGCCGCATTAGCCGAATTCGAATTCGCTGAACTGGCCAACAAAACCGGCAGGAGACAAGTAAATATGCGACGGCGACGATCAACGTCGGTTTGTGTGTTTGCAAGCATACCGTCCGGGAGGGCAGGGGAACGTTGTAAGAGATCGGTACGAATCTGGCGAGATAATCGATTATACGCTTATTTCCCGGCACGCACGAACTATGCGCTCGTTTGAAGGTCAGAACACGAACACGCCCGGCGGTCGTCCGCTGGCGGCCGCGTCCACGTAGCCGGTCTTCGGCTCAATCACCGCTGCATTGGCTTCGCCGCCCAGATAGCGAACCACCTCGACTTTGTGTCCCCGTTCGCGAAACTCCTCGACAACTTCCGCCGGCACTTCGGCGAGCTCGATCGGCTCTGCTCCTTCCGTATGGACGCGCAGGCGCTGGACGATGCCGTGCGGCGAATCCTTGAAATCGATCAAGCTGACCACCATTTGGGCCGTAAAATCGACGATCACCCGTCCGCCCGGCAGGCCCAGAGCGGCATACGGTTTGCCACCGTGAAGCACGATCAGCGGCGACATGTTGTGCTGCGGCCGCTTGCCGCCGACAGGAAAATTCGGATCGGGACTTTTAAAGGCGAAGCGCGACATGCCGTGACCGAGCATCAGTCCCAATCCTTCAATCGCCACGTGCGAGCCGAAACCGCCGCCGTGGGTTGCCGTCCATGAAACCATGTTCTGATCCTTGTCGATCACCACGATGTTGATGGTGTGTGATTCGCCGCTTGGCTGCGGCGGAGCCGGCGGAATCCCCCGACGAATCGTCGTGGCCCGGGCAATCGCCCGCCCCTCGGAGAGTAAATCGTTGATGGGAACTTTTACAAAATCCGGATCGCCGAAGTATTGGAACCGCTCGCGCCAGCAGAGGATCGATGCATCGGCAAACAGCTCGATGCAGCGAGCGCACCACGGAGCAAGTTGCGATAGGTCGAACTGCTCGAGCGTCTTGAGGATGCTGAGCGAGGTAAGTCCGCCGGAGGGTAGCGTCGGCGTGTACAGATCGTACCCGCGGTAGTTGATGGTCAGCGGTGCGACGTTATGGGCGTGGAAATTGCGGAAGTCCTGATCGGCGAGCACCCCGCCATTCGCTTGCACCTGGCGGCAAATCTTGTCCGCGATCTCGCCGGTATAGAAGCTCATCGGCCCATCGTCGCCGAGCCGGCGAATCAGGCGGGCCAGGTCGGATTGGACCCAAGTAGCCCCCGTCGTTGGAACGCCATGCGGGAAATACGCGCGTCGCGAGACCGGATCGATTTGTTTCAGCAGGCCCTGAAAGGCGCTCGATAACGAGGGCGTGACGGGTATTCCATCCTCGGCCAGCGCAAGCGCAAATTTTGCCGTCGCTTTGAACGAAAGCGTACCATACTCGCGCAGCGCCAGGTCGATGCCGGCCACGACGCCTGGCACTCCGACGGCCAGGTATCCGTAATTCGCGCCCAGCTCCTTGAACGTCGAGGGATCGAACTTCAGTGGGGCGCGCGAGTCGGAATCGATCGCGCGGATGTGGCCCGATTTGGCGTGGTACAGGACAAGGCTACCGCCGTAACCACCGATTCCGACTTTGGTCGGGTCTACCACGCACAGCACCAGCAGCGCTGCGGCTGCGGCGTCGATGGCGTTGCCGCCGTTCAGCAGGACGTCCCGGGCCGCTACGCCCGCCTCGCGCCGCCAACCGGCGATCGCCTGGCGGAAGCCGCCCTGAGACGGGTGCTTCGTTGGCGTAGCCGCCAATACCCGGCCGCCGCAGACCCCCATCGCGAATCCGGCGGCTAGTGCGGCCGAGCCTTGTTGCAGAAATTCGCGCCGAGATGATATCTCTCGCGTCATCGATCGCCTAACGCAAAAAAAGCGTTCCGAGTGTCATCGTAACCGGGCCAAACGATTCATCACAAGAATTATAAGACAGCCGATCAACAAGAGGCAGGAACTCGGTTCCGGGACGTACTCGCCGTCGATCCATGCGGCGCCAGATCCGCTCACGATTTGACCGAAGTACGATCGCCAAACGGACAGGTCGCCCATGTCGATCTGATAGTTTCCGTTGCCGTCCGCGGTCAGATTCGAACCGGTCTGCCCCATCATTTTCCGCCATTCAACATAGTCAGCCGCATCGACTCGCCCATCGTGGTTGAAATCCCCTTGCGAAGCTAGCGTCGGCGGCAAAATGGTGGCTGCGCTTCCAATCCAGATGTTGCTCACGGTGTAATCTGCGACCGATTGGCTACTAAAACGCACCGCGGTAATAACCGGGTTGTAGCCGGCGCTTCCCTGCGCGGTGAGCGCCCATTGGAAACTCGGGTCGGTAAAATTCGCGACAACTGCTCCGCTCGGAAACAACGACGCTTGAAGCGTGTTCGCGCCGGCCCCGTTTCCGGAAATCTTGCCCACAAACAAATAGGTGCTATTGGAGGTAAAGCCCGCCGCCGAAACATCCTGGCCCGCCGAATCCGCAACGCTGTCGATCGCGAACTGCTGTTGCAGGCCCCGAAGCGCGAAATCGTACTGCGCCGCGCCGCCGCTGTTCAAGAAATCGAGCGACAGAATTCGATTGGTCGATGCCAGTTGAGCAGCCGATAGCGGCCCGGTGTTCTCTTTTACAAGGAACGTGACGTAAGTGTCGTGATTCTGGTTGAGATCGATGTTCGCAGCCAGGTCGGCCTGCATCGCTCGAGCCAGCGAATTGACTCCGGCCGATGTCTCCGCGCTATTTTGGTTGCGAATCGTTACGAACGAATTGCTGCGTTTTGCCGCACCAACTCCCGTACCGTTCCACGACAGGAAATTCGCGGCCTCCTGCTTGAAATTCCCGGTTTCGACGAGGTTGTTTTGCGGATTGCGACCCGCCTTCCAACGCCCCGTTGTGCCAATTGCATTCGTAAATGTCTCGAATGTGCCGCTGTACGCCAGCCGATCGGGGAGCGTTATGCCGAGTGCGTTATATCGCCCCGCCAACCAGTCGGCATCGGCCTGGTTCACAAACCCGTTGCCGTCGTGATCGCCATATTCCCAATTGTGGTTCAGGTAAAACAAATCGAACTGGGCCGCCGACGCCATGCCGGTGTTGGTCATCGAGATACCCATGTTGTTGGCGAGCGTGTTGGCGTCGGTCGCGTCGACTTTACCGTTCAAATCCAAGTCGGGCGTATTTGTCTTGACCGCAACGTAATGGTGCATCACGCGGTGCAGGCTCATGTCGTTCTGCGCATCGTAGCCGATCGTCCACGTGAACATTCCCGGCATGCCCCGGTCGAGAGCAAGCTGCGTTTTTTCGCGGACCTGTTTGCGGCTCTCGATCGTCCACGTTCCGGTTACATTGTTTCCGTTGAGGTCCTTGACCGTTCCGGTATAGCTCAAGGCGTCGTATGCCAGATTCGGACTCGCGGCCACGATTGCTTTCAACGACACGGTTGTCGGCCCGTTGGCGCCCCAGGTGCCGACGCCCAGCGCGATTTGATCATCGGTAAAATTCGTACCCAATTTTGTCGTGTCGATGTTGTTGTGCTGATTCGCGAACGTCGTGTTGTACGAGGCCGAGTAGTCGTAGCCCATAATAAAGAGCTGATCATACGCGGTGGCGCCGTTAAGGGTCGCAGCGTCCCACGATGTATCCGGGTAGCCGTAATCGCAAACGCTGACTTCCTGGCCCGAAGGACTGAGTGCGTCGTGAAGCTGTCGCGCGAGTTGCGTGTAGTTGCCCCACAATGCGGCAGAGTTGGGCCTCTCCCAGTCGAGATTGATTCCTTTGAAGTCGTCGGCGGTTCCTGATGCGCCGTCCATCAGACTTTTTACGTCGCCGACGAATTTCGATCGAGCAGCAGATGAATTGACGATATTCGTCCAGGTGGCCGTCACTCCGTCGCTGCCCGATACGGCCATCATGCTGAAGTGAAGATTGAAACCGTACGTCGCAACCTGCGAACGCAGCGTGCTGGTTGTAACCGGGTACGAATTCGTCACGGCACCCGTCGAATCCGCGCGAATCGCGCCGAAGAACAACACGTCCGAGACGTGGTCATAAACAGCATGGCCGTAACCACTGACCTGCTGATAATCCCAATACGGAATGTAGCCCCAAATGCGAAAATTGGCTGCATCCCAGGTCGACATCGAGGCGACCGGCGCGCCACGCGCCAGCAGCGGTACGAGCACCGCCAGTGCAAAGACCGCCAGCGATCTGAGGAGCAATTGGAACAAGCTGCCGAAACGTTGTCGGCTCATTGTCTCTCCGAAAACTGGCAGACGATCGGATCGCAATCCGATTCGGGCGTGAGACCGGCACATGCCGTCATTCGAACTCTGTTCTCATCCGATGGCGAGCAAATGGGGCAGGCGCCGCGCCGCTACCTGTGCATTCTAGCAGAATGCTAACGAAAGGTTAAACGCGCGGTAAACGGCCGGTATTTATTCCGCAATCGCGAGAAACTCGTGCGCGATCCGTATCGTTATCGAGCATTTCGAACCGACGCGTGGATGTTCAGCAACTTGGGCTATGACGTCGGCCCAACCCAGGTCGGCGGATCGCGACCATCAGCGAGCCAACCACCGCCGTTATCCCGAATGGTGGCTCCGGCACTGCTGATTGCGGGAGTGCCGAACCCGAGCCACTTCCGAGAGTGCTCCTGCCGAAGTTCGCTCGCCAGACGTTGTATCCGGCCAGAGTTGGCGACGCGCTTTTGCGCCAGGCCACATAGTCGGCGGCATCGACTCGCCCATCGCCGTTGTAATCGCCGCTGAGCGTGAAATTGGAAAGAGTCACATTGCCGTTGGCATTGTTGTAATTGACGATGAACGAACCCTGGCCGCCGGTCGTTGCCAGCCGCTGTCCGTTGGCCACGTTGGCAAACGTGCCTGTAGAACTGAGCGCATCGAACACCGTGTATACGTCGTTAAACGACGGAGTGAAGCTGCCGTCCAGCCCCAATGTCAGCGTACCAGCCAGCGTGGCGATATCGGACACTTTCAGCACGTCATACTGCGGATTCTGCGGGTCGGAATTGTTATTGCCGCTGATTCCGATCGCCAAGGTGCCCGTTGCGGTTTGGGTGTATTCATCGTCGATTTGAAAGATACCGGGCGAGGCTCCTGGCGAAATCAGTCCGGCGTTGGTGAACGAGCCGAAAGCGGTGCTCGATCCAAAAGTTCCGCTGCCGATTATCTGCCCCGTCGAACTATTGATGAAATCACCATGGCCACCAGAAAACTGGAGGCCAACGTGGAAGCTACGGCCACCAAGCTCGATCAGTCCGTCGTTCGTGAAGGTGGACACCTGCGTGCTAAAGCCGACGCCGCCGAGCACTCGCAACTTGCCGGAGGTGCCATTCACCGACATTTGTTGCAATGCGTCACCGCCGCCCGAACCTTGAATGGTGCCGCCACGAAGGATGAGCTCAGCCTGGTTCGTCCCAACAAAAGCGTCGGCATAGACGAGATAGCCGCCGAGATCGAACGTTCCGCCGGTGAGCGTCCCGCCGCTTTGGTTCGTCAAGACGCCGCCATTTGCCAGCTCGAGCCCGCCTCCGCTTGCTATTTGCAAGACACCGTTATTGGTATAAGTGGCATTGAACTTGTTGAAGTAGCCGTTGTATTCCACGTTCAACGTGCCGTTATTGATCAGGTCGCCCGTGAGGACGCGGCTTCCCCCAGCGCCGCCGAACTGGAAGTTGATCGTGCCCGTGTTGGTGAGCGTGTCGTTGCCGGGATTGGGCAGGTACAAAAAGGTCGTTTGGATGTCCGTGCCCGTGACGTTGATCGTGCCGGCGTTCGTAAAGCTCGTGTTGGACTGTCAGCGTTACCGGTTGCCGACGGTGGACTCGACATTAATCGTGTGGCCCGCGCCGACGTTGCTGGCCAGGGTATTGGTGTAGTCGAGCTGGAACGTCTCGGGATTGGTGCCGACGCCGATCGTGAACGTCGTGTTGCGGAGCTTCACGTCGCCGACGATGTTGCCGCCCAGGTAGTTGAAGTTGCCGCTCTCAACCAGCGCGCTCGCTCCGAAGTTCATCGTGCCGCCGTTCATGTTGAACGTGTTGCCGCTGTTTTGCAGTGTGCCGCTGAGCGTGAACGTGCCCCCTGTGTTCTGGTTCAGCGTGCTGTTGTTATCGATCGTGAGCGTCTCGCCGCTGGCGACCGTGAGCTGGCCAGTGTTGGTGTGAGTGGCATTGAACTTGTTGAAGTGGGTTTCAAAGTTCACGTTCACGGTGCCGCTATTGATCAGGTCGCCCGTGAAGACGCGGCTTCCCGCACCGCCGCCGACCTGGAAGTTGATCGTGCCCGTGTTGGTGAGCGTGTCGTTGCCGGGATTGGGCAGGTACAAAAAGGTCGTTTGGATGTCCGTGCCCGTGACGTTGATCGTGCCGGCGTTCGTAAAGCTCGTGTTGGACTGCAGCGTTACCTGGTTGCCGACGGTGGACTCGACGTTAATCGTGTGGCCCGCGCCGACGTTGCTGGCCAGGATATTGCTATCGTCGAGCTGGAACACTTCGGCGTTGGTACCAACGCCGATCGTGAACGTCGTGTTGCGAAGCTTCACGTCGCCGACGATGTTGCCGCCCAGGAAGTTGAAGTTGCCACTATCAACCAGCGCGCTTGCGCCGAAATTCATCGTGCCGCCGTTCATGTTGAACGTGTTGCCGCTGTTTTGCAGGGTGCCGCTGAGCGTGAACGTGCCGCCTGCGTTCTGGTTCAGCGTGCCGCCGTTGTCGATCATGAGTGTCGCGCCGCTGACGACGGTCAGCTGGCCCGTGTTGGTGTACAAGCCACTGCCCTTGTTGAAGTGGGCGTCGTAGTCCACGTTCACCGTGCCGTTATTGATCAGGTCGCCCGTGAAGATGCGGCTTCCCTGGCCGCCGCCCACCTGGAAGTTGAGCGTGCCCGTGTTGGTGAGCGTGTCATTGCCGGGGTTGGGCAGGTACAAAAAGGTCTGTTGGATGTCCGTGCCCGTGACGTTGATCGTCCCGGCGTTCGTGAAGCTCGTGTTGGAAGTCAGCGTTACCGAGCTGGCGCTTGTGGATTGGATTAAAAGTGTATCATTGCTGCCCAGCGACAATGAATCAACCGAGTGCGAGCTGTCGAGAGTTACCGTGACGGCCGAGTCGCCATCGTCAATAATGGCATTGATACTGCCCTCTGCCGGGATGCCCAAAGACCATTTGCCGCCCTCGTCCCAATTGCCGTTGCCGTTAAAGGTCCAGGTGTTATCCAAAGCGAACGCCGGCCGAGTAAGGCCGACGCAGGCGCAAACCATACCCACTACAGCGGTGGCGGCAAAATGAAAAAAGCCAACATGTGTTGATAGTCGAATACCGGAGCGCGGACTCATGGTGTGTCTCGCAGAAAAGAAGTTACCGTCCCCTTGACGAGCCGATCGCGACCCCCGGCTAGTCGAACGGGGGGGCGAGAATTAACTTCCAAGTATGGGCGCCTGCTAATTCAATTGCAAGACAAATCCTGGATTTATCTTTACAAAACGGCCGCGACAAACTGGCCAAAACGCCCGAGAAAATCGCCGATTGCCCCCAATCTACGCCGCATGTCCCACCGCGGCGCGCTTTTGGCCCCCCGGCAACGCGCTGCCGATCGAAATCTCTTCGACTTTGGGCTTCGCGCTACGAGATCCCCGCACATAACCCAGCGGACGACCTTCGCAATCGACGGTGAACCACATCGTTCGGCGCCCAATGCCGCTATTTCCCCTGCCGATCCCTAAACTTCAGGTTTCGCGCCGAACGCGTACAAGGGTCGTCGCCGCTACGCCGGCAACAGCTAAGACTAGCGCATCCGGTTCCGGAACAGTCGCCTGCACAGCCGAAATCGAACCGCTGCCGCTTCCCGACGTCCGTCCGAAGTTCGACCGCCACGTATTGTAGTCGGCTTGCGTATGGTTTGGATTCTTTCGCAAGGCGACATAATCGGCCGCATTTACCTTGCCGTCGCTGTTAAAATCGCCCGCTAATATCGACGCTGTCACCCGGTCGTCGATTTTTACGTTCAACCCGTTCAGAATCGTGGCGGTGGTCGAAAACGTGGCAAACCCACCGCCGGTGAACGTGACATTGTAAAGCCCGTCGGCGGAGACGGGGATAGAATAGCCGCCCGAAGCCGAACTTATGGCGTAGTAAGGCGATCCATCGACATCGATCCGTACTCCGCTGCGTCCTTCATTTATATCATAAAACCTGTTGACATTCGCATCTTGATATACGACACCAGTGATGTACGTCACCGCGGCTGTGCCAAAATCCTCGGTCACGACTTGCGGTCCTACGCTGCCATTAATGCCGTCGCTGACACCGATACCAATTTCCTTGCTGGCCGCCATGTGAATATTATGGCGATGCTCAGCCGGGTTCTGCATTCCCTGCCCGACGAAGGCCGCGACGTAACCCGGTTTAGTCGAATCATTCTTCGTGCCCCAATCGACGTCGAACGCTGCGTGCCCGTAGACAACCGATTTGGCGTGCGACGACACGTTTTCGGAGACGCTGCTGCCTGTGTAACCGAGTGCTATTGCTCGTTGGAGCTGGTTGTAACCGGGCTGGAACGGGGCCGGCGGGTTGCTTGAGCTTTCGTGTTGCTCGAGTTGGTGTTGCCACAGATCCTGCGAATGGAGTTCGGCCGACTTAAGAAGCGAGGCGCTAAACGATAGCGGCTGGGCGACCCGGTCCAAATAGCCGGTCGCTACCGTCGTGGTAAACTGATTGACGATATTTGTGGGCGTAATGCCCAAGGAAGAGTAGGCGGACAGGATGTTCGGGTCTGTTTCGTGAGAAAGACGATTCGCCTCGACGATCGCGTCAGCCCGTGCGCGATTTGTATACTCCAAGTATTGTTGTTCCTCCGCTGTCGGATTGCCGATCGACCACTGAGCCTTCGTGTACGAGCTGGCGATTTGAATGTCGTCAATATACCAGCCGCTGCCGGGGCTAGTATCACTAACGTAGCCACCAACCAAATCGTAGTAGAATCGAACCTTTGCGCTTTGATTCGCGTAGCTGGCGAGGTTCAGCGTTTTAAGCGAAAAGGCCCCTTCGCCCCATCCGCCAATGCCGGGCTGGCTCGATAGTGTGGACCAGCTGCTGCCGCCGTTCGTGGATATCTGTACGCGGCCAATCTGGTTCGGCGTCGCAGCTCCCAAACGGCTCAAGAAGAATAATTTGGTGTCTGGTTGAATGGTTACAGCGTGATTGACGGTAAAGGAATTGGCCTGTTGCACAGGGTGGGCCAGGTGAAATGAATAGATGCCTTGGCCGACGACAGTCGATTGAATTAAAGGATAGCTTGCGTCCGTGTTGTCGATTACATTCGCGAGCCCGTTTTCGGCGTTCTCGGTCCACAACGTTACGGCGACGACCGGCTTGCACGAGAACACCGCAATCGCCAAGGCCACGACAGTCAGACACTTCCAGAGATGCATGGCGCCAACTCCATTCGGATGTATTGGAGACCCCTCGCCAGGGCGTTAAGGTAATGCTCATCGAACCGTCCGTCAAGTATTTTGTAGCCACCCAGCACGCGTTGACGCTCAATGTGCATCAATCGGCTTTGCAACGTTGAGCGATGCCGATTGATTCAGTCGCGTTGACACGCGGTCCGATGCACGTCGCCGTGCGTCTCCAATTCGGCCCAGCGCTATCGCCCGGATCGCGATAAAAACCAGTAGGATGGCGCCGGGCTCTGGCACGGCCGCTTGAAGTGTTGAACCATCCATCGAACCGGCTCCGCCGCCAACCGTTTGTGCCGTTGGCCGCTCATCCCGTGCGCCGACGACAACACCGGCCGAATAACGCTGTCGCAGGGGCGATGCTCAACGCCAGCAACGCCGTTGCCGGCTCCGGCACTCCGGCAGGGAAGGGCGACGTTCCGGCGGGACTTAGCTCACCAGAAACTGTCGAGCCGCTTCCACCTCCTGACGCGCCGAAATGCGTCCGCCATACGTTATAGTCGGATTGCGTGAAGGTCGTGCCCAGGCCTTGGCGCCACGCGACGTAATCGGCCGCGTCCACCACACCATCGCCATTGAAGTCGCCCGGCAGCACAGTTACTGGTGCGGCAACCGCCAGTTCCACCAGGTTAGGGCCATAATTTATGTCCCAGAACAAGTCGCCGGTGAGCATTGGCAGCATCGTGCTGGCGAACGTGCCGGTGACGCCACCAGCCGCGATGAGGATATCAAACGTATCACCAGCCTGCGGCATGAAATCGTTTATCAGCGAAACGTTCAGCGTGCCGCCCAGATGCGCCAACCCATCGCCCAGGATGTGATTAAGCTGGTCGTATTCGCTGCCCGCTGTCTGCCCGCCGATTTCAATTTCTAATTGACCGTCATATTCTGCACTGCCGAGGTTGACACTTGCCGGACTGAGTCCTGGGGCAAATGTTCCCGCAAACCTGACATTGTCGAACGTCCCCGTACCTTTGACGTAACCCGGCAGCGTGAGTGGCACAGCCAACGAATCGCCGGTCAGGCCGCCGTTATTCACAAACGGCGTAAGCGCGTTATCAGGCGTGTCGATGGAGCCATGGCCCGTGAGGTTGGCGCCCGAATTGAGCGTCATACCGTTTGCGGCAACGAGCGCCCCAGGAGTCCCGGACGCGCCAAGCGTTACATTCGCGGCCGAATCGAATACAGCGCCATCCAAATCCGCCAGCGTCGCACTATGAGAGCCAACGGTTAGCGTGCCATTGCAATAAAAGCCGTCGGTCCTGGTTGCATCGCCCATCGTAAGGTCGCCGCCGGTCGCATCGATCACGGACCCCGTTTGAGCGGCCAGCGGCCCGAGCAGCTGCGACGATTGCGTGCTCGCGAGGTGACTGCCGGACAACATGGCTACGGTATGGCCGGAAAGTGTTCCGCCGGCGAGCGTTACCGGCGTCGCCGCCGATAACGTGGCGTTTCCTTCGACGACGAGTTGCTTCCCGATGCCGATCGATGGCGCCGCTCCGAACCAATCCTGAATCGCTGCGTCGGTATTAATCGTGCGGTCGCCCGCAACTTGGACCGTGCCAGAAGTAAAATTGACTGTGCCGCCAACAGCCCGACTGTAACCGTCGAAGCGGATCGTGCCGCCGTTGAGATTCACGGCCCCGAATCCGCCAATCGACAGGTTGGAACCAACATAGACGGTGGAGAGACTTTGAGTGGTCAACGTACCGGCTCCGTTCAAACCGACTGTGAGCGAGTTGCCGTTGGTCCAAGTGGCGCCGCCAGTCACATTGACGGCGCCGCTGCCAACAGCGGCTCCCCCGACATTGGCGTTCACCGTATTCAACGTCCCATCGGAGACCGCCAGCGACGACGTGCCTTGGAATTCGCCCACCGAGAGCGACGGAGTTGCGGCGTTGCTGTTCGACAGCGTGTAACTGCCGCCAGCGAGATTCCACGTAACGTTCCCTTGCCGCACACTGGCGCGATCAGTTGTGCTGCTGCCGGAGAAAGTGACGGTGTACGTTGCGTTCGCGCGACTAAAGATGACGTGATCGCTTGCCACCGGCGCCGCGCCGGTAAAATAATTTCCGCCGGCGGCGAAGGCCCCGCCCGATGTGTTCGACCACCGCCGCTCGCCCGCCTTTGTCGGGATGATCTCGCTAGCCTGTGTGGCCCAATTGCCATACGTCGTGCCGCCGTCAGTAAAGCGGTTAGCGGCGTATTCCTGATGTGACCAAAAGATCCCCGGATCGGCCGGGTCGGGCGTTACGGCGCTGTAATCGCCCCAACGGGTGTCCGGGTACAAATCGGTGCCGGCCTTTGTCTGCACTGGCGTGCCAAACGTGAGCGAACCGCCGGGCGCCCCGCCCGCCGAACTGCCCACCACTGCATACGTGCTTGCGAACGTGGTGGAACTTGAACCCGAGAAACCGACTACCACGTCACCAGTCGGATTCACCGCAATGGACGGGTAAAAGTAACTCAGCGTCGGGTCCGAGATCGTTCCCTGCTGGATAATAGCAAATGTGGTCGCGTTCGCAATTGTCCACCGCACCGCCGAGCGACCACTAGCCGTAATGTTTTGAACGGCGTACAGGAAATTGCCCGCCTGCACCACGGCCGAACTGAATCGATCGTCGCCGTTGTCGATCTTGGTCGATGTCCCGGGTTGCGGCGACGCGGTCGGGACCGATGTCGATTGCACGCTTTTCGACGTGCTCGAGCTCAGTGTTGCTCCAGAGTTTGTCGTACCAGTCAGCGTCGCGAATTTATATACGCCGAAAGCGGTGTTGCTCGTGGAGACGAGTGGCTCCGGATCGCTGGCGGCCTTCGAACCGTAATCGATCGCCGGTTGAAATGTGAAACCATACGTATTCGCGCTGAGCTGATTGTGACTTGTAGTAAGCCGAGAGAGCGACGGCGTCGCCGCCAGGAGGTCGGCTTTCGGCACCGAGTAAATGGCAACGCTCCTTAAGAATCCGCCGCTGGAAAAGTTATTCGCAGCCACATACAGGCCGTTTGCGTCCAATCCAAGCGTCGGAAAATCGGCAAACCTGTTGTTGGTAGTCGTATACGACACACCCTTGAATCCTTGGGTTGGGTCCGACGTATTGGAGCGCGCAATTAGAATCTTGTTGTTTGTCGTCTGATCGGTCGTGACCTCAGTCGCGAACCAGCGCTGGCTCAACGGATCGTATACAATCCGCGTATCGGTCAGGCCGCCCGGATTGCTGCCGAGCGCACTTGTCCAGAAGCTGGTGTCGCTGACTTGGCTAACCAGCGTGCCGTTCTTGTTGAAGATGGAAAAACTGCCGTTGTTCAACGCGACGAAATGATTGGGTCCGGCTGCTCCCATCGTATCCGGCGGCTCAAAAATCCCGGCCAGCGGGGCGGTCTGACCCCGCGTAATCGTCGTAAAGTTCGCGCCGGTGCTGAATGTCTGAGCGTTTGTGGGCGCGATGATCGCCGTCAGTGCGGCCAGGTTCGCACCAACTGCACAGATCGCAGCTCGCCGCCACAAACCTCGTCTGCTCGTTCGCAACATCGCAGCGTGACCGTAAAACGACATCAGATCACTCGGCAGCGATCGGCATTAAGAGTGTATCTGGGTACAACTCGTAATTGTGGGCAAGATACACAAATACTGCAACCAATATACGAATGAAAGGTGATCGGATCTCATTTTCGTTGCCCGACGAGCCGGGCCCGGAACGCTAGGCCGCGCGTCTGGCCACAACGTTCTTCTCTTTTGTCGGCAGCGCCCGGCCGATCGAAATCGACTCGATTTTCGGTTTCGCTGCGCGCGAACCGCGCACGTATCCGAGCGGTTGGCCTTCCTTGCCGATGGTGAACCACATCGTGCGGCGGCCGATACCGCTTTTCCCCTTGTCGCCGCTAAGGTCGTTCGACGGCAATGTCGTCGAATCTATAACCGCCACGCGTACCAGACCGTCCTTTTCCAGCACCGGCCTCTCGTTCACGATCACGACGTGCCCCGTATTGCCGGGCTTGGGCACTTCATGCCGCCAGGCAATCACGTCGCCCGGCCGAGCATCGGCCAGACGGTCGATCTGTTGCCATCGGCCGTCTCCGCCCGTCTTTGACGGCGCGGCCGCAAAGAACTTTTCATATTCCATCGCGGTGGGCCGCTTCCTCCCATCATGAAACGGACCCTTTCGATCATCCTTGCCGACTGTCCGGTTCAACACGTACCCGACAAACCCGGAGCAGTCGCAAAAGTACACGCCCTTCTTCTCGTCGATTTGCGTATCGTGCTTATACTGGGTCTTCTGAATACTTCCCAAAATCCGGATGGCCTCGTCGTGAATGCCCTGCGTGGCGTCATTGGCCGGCTGGTCGACTTTGGAACCATCTCTTGCCTGCAAGCCACAGCAGCTCATCGCGATAAAAACGACGGCCGCAAATCCACGCCCCTTAATTCCGTTCATTTCGCCGAACCGCCGCACGTTGATTCTCCCAATTGTTATTCGAATTGCGCCGCCACGGGCCCACAACAACCATGTACGCGGCCCCCAGCCGCCGGTCGGAAGCGCCCACGCCTTACATCATATTCGGTTTGTGCGAAGGTAGTACCCCGGCCCCACAAACAATTCTGGGTATTCTGGGAATTCGCCGGCGCGCTAGAAACGCCGCGGAGATATGTGAGGTCAAACCGTCTACGAGTTTCTCCGAAACTCGAATCCCGGTGTCGGAGAAATTCGGCCACAATTGCAACGCTTACGCCGCGCGGCCCGCGATGATCGAGGCGTTATGCCCGCCGAAGCCGAAACTGTTGCTCATCACCGCGCGCAGCTTGCGCTCTGCGCGGCTTGTTCGGCGTGTAATCCAGATCGCAATCCGGATCGGGCGTATGATAATTGATGGTCTGCGGGCAGATGTTGTGCTGAAGAGCCTTCATGCAGATCACGAGCTCGACGCCGCCACTGGCGCCCAGTAAATGCCCCAACTGGCTCTTGGTGCTCGAAATGCTCACCTTGCGCGCGTAATCGGCAAACACCGTTTTGACGGCGATGGTTTCCGCCTTGTCGCCCAGCGGCGTGCTGGTGCCGTGCGCATTGATGTAATCGATTGCATCGGGACTGAGTTTCGCGTCGCGCAGCGCGGCGGCCATCGCCTTGGCGGCGCCAGTGCCTTCGACATCGGGCTGCGTGATATGGCCAGCATCCGCGCTGGCGCCGTAACCGAGCACTTCCGCGTAAATCCTCGCCCCGCGCTTCTTGGCATGGTCCAGTTCCTCGAACACCAAGAGTCCGGCCCCTTCGGAAAGCACAAAGCCGTCGCGGTCGGCATCGAATGGGCGGCTCGCGCTGGCCGGGTCGTCGTGCCGCTCCGAAAGCGCCCGCATATTCGCAAAGCCGGCCAGGCCCATCGGTGTACAGGCGGCTTCCGTTCCGCCTGTCACCATGACATCGGCATCATCGTATTGAATCGCTTTGAACGCGTCGCCCATCGCGTTGGTTGCACTTGCACACGCCGTGGCCACGGCGTAGTTCGGTCCGCGCAAACCGTAGCGGATTGATACGTGCCCGCTGGCAGCATTGAGCATTAGCTTGGGGATCGTGAATGCGGAGACTTTGTCTGGCCCTTTCGTGATCAGCCGCTCGTGCTGGGCTTCGATTTCCGTCAGCCCGCCGATGCCCGAACCGAGAATCACTCCGCAGCGGAACGGATCTTCCTTCGAAAAGTCGAGGCCGGAATCGTTCACCGCATCGATGCCCGCCACCATCGCGAATTGCGTGAACCGGTCGATCCGCTTTTCTTCCTTGCGGTCGATATAGCCGTTGGTCGTCCAGTCGTGGATGTCGCCGCCGAACTTGACCTTGTGGTCTTTTGTATCGAAGGCTTTGAGTACGTGAACTCCGCTCTGGCCGCGCAGTAACTTTTGCCACAAGTCATCGACCTTGCAGCTCAGCGAAGTGACGGCACCAATGCCTGTGACGACAACCCGTCGTTTCATAGGGAGCGTGGAGCAGGGGGTGATAAAAAATGACGAATGTCGAACGTCGAATGACGAATGGCTTGCATTCGTCATTCGACATTCGGGAATTCGTCATTGGCGCCGTATCCCGAAGTGAACGAGCGGCAGCCGGCCTAGCTCTTCCCGTTCATGCCGTTTTCAATGTACTGAACGGCTTGGCCAACGGTCTGAATCTTTTCCGCGGCATCGTCCGGAATATTGATGTCGAACTCTTCTTCCAATTCCATCACCAATTCGACCGTATCGAGCGAATCGGCGCCCAAATCGTTGACGAACGACGTCTCGGGCGTGATCTTTTCCCTGTCGACGCCCAGGTTGTCGGCGACGATGTCTTTTACCCGTTCCATTACTGAGGCGGCCACCTTGAGGATCCTCCTGCAAACAAACTCTGTGTTCTAAATAAGATGTATCGCGAAGCAGGCGAGAAATGCCTGCCAAAATCGTATCCAATCTCGACCGCGCGGCTAGTATTGCCATCAATGCAGCAATAACGGCCGACGATCCGTAAACCAACTAAGATAGAGCGATTCCGTAAGCCAGGTCAAGATATACCAATTATACGGCCCGGCTGTCCAGGGCGAGTTTATCGGGGTAGGACGGACAATCCTGTCCGTCCGGTATTTTTGGGCGTTACGGACGACGGACAGGATTGTCCGTCCTACCGCCCCTATGGCGTCAGTCCCCCATCGATCGTGATCACTTCCCCTGTGATATATGCCGCCGAATCGCTGGCAAGGTACAGCACCGCGTCGGCCACTTCGTCGGCCTCGCCGAGCCGCTTGGCGGGAATCCGAGTTTTTACGAATTCATCCAGCGTCGCACCCATTGCCTGAGTCATTTCCGAGGCGATGTACCCCGGGCAAATCGCGTTGACGGTCACCTTGCGGCTCGCCAGCTCTTGGGCCACCGTGCGCGTCAGGCCGATGACGCCCGCCTTCGACGCCGAATAATTCGCCTGCCCCGCGTTGCCCATCAGTCCCGAGACACTTGAGATATTGATAATCCGCCCGCTGCATTGCGCATCATCACGAGCGACGCCGCCCGAGTGAACAGAAACACGCTCCGCAAGTTGGTGGCGATGACCGCGTCCCAATCCTCATCGCCCATCCGCGGAATAAGTGTGTCCTTGGTGATCCCGGCGTTGTTGACCACGATATCAAGCCCGCCCCATTTCTCGGCCAGGTCTTCCACTAGCTTGCTCACCGCCGCGCTGTCGGTCACGTCGCACGGATGCACCTCGGCCGTGCCGCCCGCGGCCGCAATCGCGTCGACGGTTTCCTTGAGCTTGTCCGCGCTGCGAGCCACACATGCCACCTTTGCACCCGCCGCGGCCAATCGTAGCGCGATCGCCTTCCCGATTCCGCGCGACGCCCCGGTGACAATCGCCGTCTGGCCCGTTAAATCAACTTGTATCCGCCGCTTACGTTCGTCTGCCATGTTGGTGATTCCGAAACGGGAATTCGCCACAGAGGACACAGAGATCACGGAGGAAGACGAAAAATGCGAAGTGCAAAGTGACAAATGCAAAATGTTCAATGCAGATCCGCATTTTGCATTTTGCAATGTTCATTTTGCATTTTGAATTCCTCTCTCTGTGATCTCTGTGTCCTCTGTGGCGAAAATATTGGTTAATCGTTCGACTACGCCGGGATATTCTCGCAAGGCACTTTACGCGCAATCCGCTTCAACAAACCGCATAGTACGCGCCCCGGCCCTAGCTCGTAAAACTGCGTGATACCTTGTTCGTCCAATAAGTATCGCATCGAGTCTTCCCAGCGGACCTGCGAGCAGACTTGCCGGATCAACAGCTCGCGGATTTCGTTCGGATTGTCGTGCGGTCGGGCATCGACATTGGAAACGACCGGGATTCGCGGCCGCCGCATAGGTACATCCGCCAGGGCGGCGCGCAACCGGTCAACAGCCGACTGCATAAGCTTTGTGTGAAAAGCGCCGGCTACTGCCAGTGGGATCACCTTCATCGCGCCGGCCGCGGTCGCCAGGTCGGCGACTCGCTCGCATGCCGGCGTGTCGCCCGAAACGACGATGTTTCCCGGGCATAGCAGATTCGCAATTTCGAGCGTGTCGCCGCCGCGCGCTTCGTGGCACAACGCCTCGACTCGCTCGCGCTCCATGCCGAGGACACTTACCATGCCGCTCGAAGTCGCATCGGCCGCTTCCTGCATGGCCCGCCCACGTTCCTGAACAACACGTAGCCCTGTCTCGAAATCCATCACACCGGCAAAAACGAGCGCCGTGTATTCGCCAAGACTCAATCCCGCGGCCGCCGCGCAGCTCGTTACCAACTCGGGCGCATTCTGCTTAAGTTGTTCGAGCGCCGCCAATCCGGCGACAAACAAAGCCGGCTGGCTGTGAACGGTCGAATCCAATTCCGCCGCCGGCCCTGCGGTGCACAACCGAAACAGATCGTAACCGAGCACTGCCGATGCCCGATCAAACAGCGCCCGTGCCGCAGGCGTCTTGGCGCATACCGTCGCCCCCATGCCGACCGATTGGGCGCCCTGACCCGGAAAAAGGAACGCAATTTTGGCCGAGTCGGAGGACATGTTCGTGTCAGATTCCGGTCCAGCAAATACAAAAGACAAGGAGACAAGGAGAAGGAGAGACAGGGAGACACGATTTCGAACCGCTCTCCTTGTCTCCTTGTCTCCCAATCTCCTTGTCTTCGTTCGTATGATTACTCTGTCTCGACAATCGTGCGGCCAGCATAATGGCCGCAATTCGGGCAAAT
The DNA here is from genome assembly GCA_963733825.1 of Pirellulales bacterium. Lineage (GTDB taxonomy): Bacteria > Planctomycetota > Planctomycetia > Pirellulales > Lacipirellulaceae > JABDGM01. Next base: position 319,622 of record CAVTEK010000015.1, on the reverse strand, counting down.
CACGTGCGACGGCTTCTGCGTGCCGCACTTCGGGCAGGCCTGAAGTTGCTTCGCTTTAAGCGCATCGTGTGCACGACGCATGCCGGTGCGCGAATTCGATTGTTTACGTTTGGGTACACCCATGATCATTACCTGTCAAAAAACGGCGTCATTTAACTGTTTTGTTGGACCCATCAGCCTACGACAACCGGTTTGCCCCGGTCAAGTGCGGCACTCGAACGAAGGCGAGCCAGGCGGCGTCACGGCAGGTCATTCGCTTCGTTCCCGGCAATTGTCGAAAATGCCCGCCAAACATCGGGATTGATCGCGTCGGCAACGAATTGCAGCGAGCCATCGGCCAAAAGCAGGTTAACGCCGCCCGGATGGTTGCTGCGGGCCGCGCGCCATCCGTAGGGCGTATAGCGCAATTGCACGCCGCCACCGACTTGTACGCCCATGCAATCGACGACCGGGGAATTCGGAGTTTGATAGTGATTGTACAACGCGCAACGATATTCCCCGTTGACCCAGGCAAACCCTCGCGGGTCGGAGTAGTTCCACAGCGTCGAATTCCGGCACAGATTGTCCGTCAGCGGCGCATTGAGTACGAACTGATACTCGTATTGAGGATCATGATTGCCGTCCTGCGGATTGCCGAGCAGACTTTCCGACGCCAATGCGGTCTTGCTCAGGCCATCGGTTATTTTGGCCGTGGTTGTCCGCGAGTTGATGAAGAAGATTCCATCCGTGGTCCGCGGCGTGCCGCCGCGAATCCCCGAGCCGGTGCAAACGGCGTAATTGGTCGGACCGAAATCGTCAGACAGCCGTTCGGCCGCGTCGCTCGGACAAAGAAATTCGGCGACGATGATTTTTACGCCATTCACATTTTCCGGCCGCACTTTGAAACTCGACCGGTCGTAGAGTGGCACGCTGAGGTCCAATGCATTGTAGGCCGCCGTGTTTTCGAGATACGGCGTTAGCGATGCCAAGGCGGACCAGCGATAGAGCGTCCATTCGGTCAGCGGATCGCTGGGAAATTCGCGGGCGACGGAGCCGTTCGAAAAGTGGCCTTGCGCGGCTTCGTAATTGTGCGCGGCAAAGCCAATTTGACGAAGGTTGTTGGCGCACGTGTTGCGGCTTGCCGCGGCGCGACTCGCTTGGACGGCCGGGATCAATAACCCGACAAGCACACCGATGATCGCGATGACGATCAGCAATTCCACAAGGGAAAAGCCAAGCGTGCCGCGCTCGCGCCGATGCATCATGGTTCTCCGAATTTCCGACCGTCTACACCTGCAATGACCGGCGGGATATGCCGATCATTGCCGTGAGCGCGGTAACCGCCAGTGCGATGGTCGATGGCTCGGGCACACCCTCCGCCGAATCGACCACTGCCCCTGCGGCCGCCGCCATTCCTTTGCGCCAAACGATGTAATCTGCCGCGTCTACAACGCCATCTCCATTGCCGTCGGCACCATTGCCTGGCGCAACCCATTTCCCGAAATCGGCTCGCCATTTCGCGTAGTCGCTGGAATCCACCCCGCCTATGCCGTCGTAATTGCCGGCTAGTGTCTCGGGCGAAGACGTAAATGCCAGGCCGCCGATCTGTTCCAATTGGGTTGCAATTGTTTGGATCAGGTTGCCGTTCAAGTCGTAGCGCAGTAGCTCACCTTGATTGCCACCCGGGTCGCCAGGGTTGTTCGGGCCCAGCACTGAGACAATCAGGTTACCGTTTGGATCAAATACAATGTCGGACGGAAAGCTCGGCTTGCCGGTGATGATCGTCGGGATCGTTGCGAAGGCGCCCAAATCCTGGCCGGCACCGCTAAACCGCTCGATGCGGTCGGCGAATAAATCGACTGCCAGCAAGTCGCCGTTGGGAAGAAACAGCAGCGATGCGGGAAAGATCAGCTCGCCTTGCGACGCGACAAAGAAAGGCGACTGCTGCTGCCCGCTGTTGAAACGAGAAATTGTGGCCGGTATTTCGAAGTCGGGAACCGCAACCGTCCCGACAAGCAAGCTGCCGTTTGACTCAAAGGCAATTCCTCCGCTTCCCGGTAGCCCGCTCGCGACATCGGCCAGTCGCTCGCCGGTAGCCGGATTGTAGGCGCGGACCTTTTCGCCAAATAGCTCGGACACATACAGGTTTCCATCCTGCCCGAATCGAAGAACAGATGGCTGGGCCGGATCGGGGTCGGCACCCAAATCGGCAAAAACGCCTGGCGTGCCGCCGGGCAGTGTGTCGGGCGAACAATTGCCCGATTGATCGCACGAATAAATAAGAATCCTCGGCGAAATTCCGGCACCCGCGTCACCCCGGCTACTGACGTAGATCCGACCGTTGGCGTCGGTCGCGATCCCGCTGGGAGCAGGGATTGGCGGGTCCGTGCCTTTCGGAATACCACCCGGCAACTCGGCCCCAGTCTGCGGATCGAATCGAATAACGCGGCTATAGCTGATATCGGTGCTAATCCCCCACAAATCGGCACGGCATGGGACGCTGCGAAATCCAAGAACGATTCCCAGCATCGGGAACAAAACCAGGTAACACCGAACAAACGCGAGACATTTCATCGGTTGCAACTCTTAGCGGGTTCATACGGCAACAAATCCGAAGCTCACGGTATGCGGCGGAACGTTTGCCGACCGGGTGGGCTCCTGTTCCGAATGGGCGGCTTTCCGCGTATCGGCGGTAGACAATTGCAAAGTCTATAAAGTCTAATGGGCAGCGAGGCGGAACGTAAGCTAACCATATCGCGCAGAAACGTGATTGGGCGTTCCATCCCGAATAGTCACGCAACATGGCTGAGGGCAGGGCAGGGGGAAACCGGCTAAAGAGGGCACTTCGCTGCACGGTCTGGGCAGTAATGCCTAGTTCTTAGGCATTTGTGCGGCTGGGATGCCGTCGTGCTCCAGTTCATCAGCGGCGGTGTATGAACGTATCTCGTTGGCTGGCAAGGTGGTGTGGGCGGTCGGATCGCCACGCTGGATTGCATAAGGCATTCGCGGCGCACGGTTTGCTCCACCCGTCAAGGTTTACACTTTTCCGACCGCTCGCCTAGTCATAGGTCAAATTCATGGCAACGGACCAAGCGATGGCTACCGCCAAGCGGCGCGAAGTTGCGAGCCAATCGCAGCATCAGCATGGTTCGTCGCCGTCGTGCTCATTTGCCGGCTATCGATCCGACGGCTTCTTCGACGAGATGTTCGACGGCGCGGGGCACCCACGGCCCGATTGCGAGCCGCTCTACCAGAACATTCACGGCATCTCGTCCGATGATTTGATCCGCCGCCAGCGCGCGGCCGATCGTTCGATGGTTCAGCTCGGCATTACGTTCAATGTCTACGGAGATCGGCAGGGCCTCGAGCGGATCATCCCTTTCGACATCGTTCCGCGGATCGTCTGTCGCGACGAATGGAATATGTTGGAGCGCGGCCTCCGGCAGCGGATCACCGCGCTCAACATGCTGATCGACGACTTGTATCACGATCAGCGAATCGTGAAAGACGGCGTGCTGCCCGAGCACGTGGTGGCCACGGCCAAAGGCTTCCGCCCGCAGTGTGTTGGTTTAAAGCCGCCCCGCGGCGTGTGGTGTCACATCACAGGAACCGACTTGGTTCGCGACTCCGACGGCCAATACTACGTGCTCGAAGACAATTTGCGCTGCCCCTCTGGCGTCTCGTACGTGCTGCAGAATCGCCAGCTCATGAAGCAAACGTTTCCGCAGCTCTTCGAACGGCTGGCGATCCGCCCCGTGGACGACTATTGCAGTCGCCTGCTCGATGCGCTGCAGTACCTGATGGGCGACCAGACCCGCTCGCCGTCTGTAGCCCTCTTGTCGCCCGGAATGCACAACTCGGCGTATTTCGAGCATTCGTTCCTGGCCCAGCAGATGGGCATCGACCTCGTGGAAGGCCGCGATTTGGTGGTCTCGAACGGTTTTGTTTACATGCGAACCACTAAGGGGTTCGAGCGGATCGATGTTCTGTATCGCCGTATCGACGATGATTTCCTCGACCCGAACGCATTCCGAAAGGATTCGTTGCTTGGCGTACCTGGTTTGATGGACGCTTATCGGGCCGGCCGAATCGCACTAGCCAACGCCCCCGGGGCCGGCATCGCGGACGACAAGGTCGTTTACGCCTATGTACCGCAAGTGATCAAGTATTATTTGAGTGAGGACCCGATCATCCCGAATGTGCCGACCTACGTATGTTGGGACGACGCACAACGCAGCCATGTTTTGGCGAATATCGATAAGCTGGTGGTGAAACCGGCCAATGAGTCGGGCGGCTATGGCCTCATGATCGGCCCGCGAGCCCGCGCCGATGAACACGCGCAATGTGCCGAACAAATCAAAGCCGATCCGCGCAATTTCATCGCCCAACCGATGCTGTGTTTGTCGCGGGTGCCCGTCCTCACCGAGAACGGCCTGGAAGGCCGACATGTCGATTTGCGGCCGTTCATCGTGTATGGCCGCGATGTCTATGTTCTACCCGGCGGCTTGACGCGCGTCGCGCTCAAGAAGGGTTCGCTCGTCGTGAACTCCTCCCAAGGCGGCGGCAGCAAGGATACGTGGGTCGTTTCCTAGATCAGAAATTGAAAAATGCAAATTGCAAATGGCAAATTGCAAATTGCCGATTCAGACTCTTCATTGTTCATTTTGCAATTCCCCTTCCCATGCTAAGCCGCGTCGCTGATTCGATCTACTGGATGAGCCGCTACGTCGAGCGGGCCGAAAACGTCGCGCGCTTCATTTCGGTAAACCTCAACCTCAGCCTCGACATGCCAGGCGAAGCCGGTCAGCAATGGCGGCCGCTCGTCGTGATCACCGGCGATGACGACGCGTATCGCGGCCGGTTCGACGCCACAACGAAGGAAAATGTCGTCCGATTTCTCACGTTCGATAAGGAGAACCCGAATTCGATCGTATCGTGCCTCCGCGCCGCGCGGGAAAACGCCCGCGGTGTTCGGGAGATCATTTCCGCCGAAATGTGGGAGCATCTCAACAAGTTCTATCTCTCGATCCGCGACGGCGGTTCCCTGGAAGACGTTCTCGATAATCCTTATGCTTTCTTCGAGCGGGTAAGCGTTTCCGGACAGCAGTTCTTGGGCGTCACCGATGCCACCATGACCCACGGTGAAGCCTGGCACTTTTGCCAGCTCGGCTGCATGCTCGAACGGGCCGACAAGACCTCCCGTATTCTCGATGTCAAATATTTCATCCTGCTGCCAAAATTAGCAGACGTCGGCACACCGTTCGACGATATTCAATGGCTCGCCCTATTGCGCTCCGCCAGCGCCCTGGAAATGTACCGCCAGAGGCACGGTCGGATCTCGCCGGTCAACGTGGTCAACTTCCTGGTTTTGGATCGCGAGTTTCCCCGCGCCGTGCTGCACTGCCTGACCCGTGCCAACGAATCGCTGCATGCGATTTCGGGCACGTACATGGGCGGATATTGTAACCTGGCCGAACGCCGCCTGGGGCAGTTACGCGCGGAACTCGCTTATACTCAAGCCGAGGACGTGATCGCCGACGGCCTGCACGAATTTGTCGACAATTTGCAATCGCGATTAAACTTGATCGGAGAATCCATTCACGACAGTTTCTTCGCCATGCGGCCGTTGGAAACTGCTGGCGCGGTACGGTAACGATATTTGGACCTAGGAATTAACCACAGAGGACACAGGGGGGGGCACGGAGAAAAGGCCAAGAGCAGGAACACTAATCGACGCTAATGCTCGCTAACAGTAATGAAGAAAATTTCGATTTTTGCAGTTTCGTAGTTAATGATAATTAGTGCTTATTAGCGTTCTAAAAAGTTCCTCCGTGACCTCCGTGTCCTCTGTGGTGAAATAAACGACTATGACTTTTTGCTTAGGCATGCGCGTGCACGACGGCATCGTCGGCATTGCCGACACGCGAGTGACTTCCGGTAGCGAGTGCATCACGGCTCGCAAGGTGTCTGTCTACCAGGGCGACGGCTGGAGCATGTTCATGATGACCGCCGGACTGCGTCGGTGCGCGATAAGGCGATCACGTACTTCGACGAGATCATGGAAGGGCTGGACCAGCCGCCGGAAGCCCGCTTGTTCAAGATGGCGAATGTCTTTGCACAGCAAATTCGCCGCGTGGCCGCTGAGGACCAGGAGTCGCTCGAAAAATCCGACTTGAATTTCAATATTCACGCGCTCGTGGGCGGCCAGCTTGCCGGCGACCCGGAGCACAAGCTGTACATGATCTATCCGCAAGGCAATTGGGTCGAAATCGGCGAAGGGACGCCCTACCACATCATCGGCGCGAGCGGCTATGGCAAGCCGGTGCTCGACCGCACGCTCAAGTACGAGGACTCGCTGCAATTCGCGCTCAAGGTGGGCACGCTCGCGTTCGACTCGACACGGATCAGCGCAGCCGACGTCGATTTCCCCATCGATATCGTGATTTACGTCCGCAGCAGTTACAAGATGATCTCGCATCGATTTGAAAAGAACGACCTGGTTGAAAACTCCGATTTGTGGCAGGAGCGGCTCCGCAAAAGCGTGCGCGAATTGTCGTTGGATTGGGCGCAGCCGTTGCTCGATCGCCTGCCCGAGTCGCACGTTTTGTCGCTGCAATCGAAACGAGCGTCCGGATAGTTGTCGGTGGTCCGTGGTCCGTTGCTTCGCACCCGAATGCAACGGACCACTGGCGACGGACCACGGACAAAACATTCAGGCGAGTAACGAAGGAACCGAGAATTTATGCTGTTCACGATTGAACACACGACCGAATATCGCTTTACCCGTCCGGTGTTTTTTGAGCCCCACCAGCTGCGATTTTGCCCCCGCTCCGATGGCTACCAGCGGCTCCTGCGGTTCGCATTGCAAATCGAGCCGACTCCGGCCGGCATGACGCAGTCGCTCGACGCCGACGGCAATGTCGTCACGATGGCCTGGTTCAACGAGCTGCACGATCGCATGGTCTTGCGCACCACGTCGGAAGTCGAAACTTTCGCGAAAATCCTTACGACTATCTCGTCACGCCGGCGAACCAGCGGCTGCCTGTGGGCTATCAGCCCTGGGAAGCCGCGCTGCTCGGTCCGGCTTTGCGACGTTCGGCCATGCCGATTCACGTTGACCCGGCACGTGAACTTGCAGAGCAACTTCGTGAGGCATCGCGCGGCGAAGTGGTGCCATTTCTCGCCCGGCTTTGCGAAGCGATTTGCCAACGATTCAAAGTGGTGCATCGCGAGCAAGGTACGCCCTGGCCGCCAGCCACCACGATCGAACAACGTCAAGGCGCCTGCCGCGATCTGGCCGTCCTCTGGATCGACATCTGCCGCTCAGTCGGATTGGCCGCGCGCTTTGTCAGTGGCTATCAGCAGGGCGACGTCGATCAGGACAAACGCTTCATGCACGCTTGGGCCGAAGTCTACCTGCCCGGAGCCGGTTGGCGCGGATTCGATCCCACGAATGGGCTGGCAGTTACCGACCGACACATAACAGTCGCCGCGGCCGCCGACCCGCAGCACGCCGCGCCCGTCACCGCCACCTACCGAGGCAACAACGTCGAGGCCGAGCTCTATGCCGATGTGGTGATCGAAACAAGTTCTGACGTAGCCGTTGTCACATGTTGATTGCTTGATGGAATCTTAACTCAGGGGGCTTACCCTTGGAATTCTCGTTCCCACGCTCCGCGTGGGAACGCAATGCCCCGCCGCTCCGCGGCGATTTAGTCCCACCTTTGCCGCAAGTATCAACCACCCCACCCAAGCGGCGTTGTCGACGCGGAGCGTCGCCGTCTGGCGTTCCCACGCAGAGCGAGGGAACGAGTTATTCAGGCGTCCAGGAAGAAGGAGTACGGTATGAGAAAAGGCTTTCTGATCGATATGGACGGCGTTATTTATCGCAGCAGCCAACTGATCCCCGGCGCGATCGATTTCATTAAGCTGCTCCGCGAATGGGAAATACCGTTCCTCTTCCTCACCAACAACAGTCAGCGCACTCGGCGCGACGTGGCCACCAAGCTCCAACGCATGGGAATGCCGGTTGAGGAAGGGCACATCTTCACCTGCGCGATGGCGACGGCCCGGTTCCTCGCCCGGCAAAAACCCCGAGGCACCGCGTACGTCATCGGCGAAGGCGGGCTCCTCAACGCGCTGCATCTCAACGGCTATTCCGTTGTGGATAAGTCGCCCGACTATGTGGTTGTCGGCGAAGGCCGCACGCTCAGCTTCGAAATGCTCGAGCACGCCGTGCAAATGGTGTTGGGCGGCGCGAAGTTGATCGCAACGAACCTTGATCCGAATTGCCCGACTCAATCGGGCACTCGGCCCGGATGCGGGGCAATCGTCTCATTGATCGAAGTGGCCACCGGCATCAAAGCCTTCAGCGTCGGTAAGCCCAGCCCCGTGATGATGCGCTCCGCCCGCAAGGAAATCGGCATGGCCACCAGCGAAACCATCATGATCGGCGACACGATGGAAACCGACATCCTGGGCGGCGTGCAAATGGGATACCGCACCATCCTCGTCCTCACCGGCAGCACCAGTCGCGAGGACCTGGCAAAATACGCTTATCAGCCCGATATGATCGTCGAATCGATCGCCGACCTGTGCGACCCGGATCGAATCCTTCACGAGGTATTGCCCACGATGAACCGCGAAGACGACACCCCGCACGATATTCGCGAATGGGTGGCGACCCACTCGTGACATCTTCAGAAAATCGCGGTATATTGACGCCGCGTTTCACCACGTCCGCTACCAGCTCATTGCGGAGGGCTGCCGAACATGGCTGTTGGCCCCTTGTCCACTTCGGCCGAAGGCGACCGCTACTGGTTCATCGCGCAGCGCTGGCAGGCTTACGCGGCCGAGTCGCGCGCCAACCTGCTCCGAATTGCCGCTATCGGTGCGTTCTATCTGGTTCACTTGTGGAGTTACTTCAGCTCGCAGGGACGCGTACCGAACTTCGGTTTCTTCCAATTGGCCGACGCCGGCGAAATTAGCAAACAGTTTCACGTTCTCGTGACACTGATCGCGGTCGCTTGGGCGATGCTCGCGCTGGGGATCCTGCTCGCGCTGCAACAGCGCATTTTCCCCCGCTGGCTACCCTATTTTTCCACCGCGTGCGACATCGTCCTGCTGACGAGCATCGTGTGTCTGGGTGGCATGGCCCGCAGCCCGCTGATTGTCGGCTATTTCCTGATCCTGATCCTGTCCGGGTTGCGGCTCAGTTTGCCGCTTATCCGCTTCGCGACGGTCGGTAGTCTCGTCGCGTATTCGTGCGTGCTCGGCTGCGCGAAGTGGCCCGAGCATTTAATCGGGTCGCCATCGACAGGCGTATCGAGCGCCGAATTTCGTGTGCCGCGTTACCATGAACTCATCGAGCTCCTCGCGATCGCCATGGCGGGCGTCATGCTGGGACAAATTGTTCGTCACACGCGCGAGTTGGCCGAGGACTTTGCCCGTCGCGGCAACGCAACGACCTCGGAGGCGTGATGCCGCCCGCCGAACCATCGAAGGTGGCACGTTGCCCCTCCTGCAACGCCAGGCAGGTTCCGGGCGATTTGCAATGTTGGCTTTGCGGCGCCAAAGCGTCGGTAGCTGCCCTCGCAGGTTCGCGGCCCGATACATCGTCACCGTCGCTGCCCGATGTCGCCCAGACCGCCGGCCGGTTCTCTTTGGCCACGCTCATGCTCTTCATGACCCTCGCCGCGATCGTCTGCGGCGTGATCGGCATTGCGCCGGGGCTCGGTATTTTTCTGGCAATCGTCCTGATACCAATCCTGGCTCACACGTTTATCCTGTCCAGTCGCGAAGAATCGCGTGGCCATGCGCTCCGGCCCGGTCAAATGATTCAGCTGTTCCTGATGTCCGTTGCTGTCGTGTGCATGACCGGCCTGGCCGCCTCGATTGCCTTCGGTGTCACGTGCTTCGCCGGCTTTTGGGCCGGCGCTGCCGCCGGCAGTGCGGTGGGTGCCACGGGTTACGACCCGCTCGGTTGGGGCTTCGTGGTGGGAATCGGCCTCGGCTGTATCGGCAGCGCAATTCGTCGGCTATCACGTGCTCAATGCGATCGAACGTAGCAGGGGAGTGACACTCTCGCGGCGCAACAAGCTAATTCTGCTGGCCGCGGTTGTCGTCGCGGCCGCTGGCGCCATCCTGGGCTCCGTTTATACCAACTATTAGATATCGTGAACGCTTCGCCAGAAAACATGGTTCGTTCCGACGGCGGCCAGTCGGTCTGCTCCCGTTGTGGCGCCGACTTGCCAAAGGGTTCGAACACTTGCTGGCTCTGCTATGCCAACGTCCCCGCGCCGGGCGACGAATCCGTCGCAAGCCGTTTGGAACCTCCGCTTCCGCCGCGCACCGCCGATTCGGGACACGAAGGGGCCTTTTCCTTGGCCTCATTGATGATGTTTGTCACGCTTGTGTCCGTCGTTCTCGGCACGATCACCATCGCGCCCGGGGTGGGTATTCCCCTGGCCGTGATCGCACTAATCGTTTGGGCTCGCACTGTCTCGGTTGTGCGCTTTCGTGGTTCGGTTGGCGAGCCCGTTCGTTCATCCCAAGTCGTTTGGATGTTTGTCCGATCGATTGCCATGGTCTTGTTGCTTACCGTGTTCATTGGCGTGGCAGCGATCGCCGCGTTCTGTGTCGTATGTTTTGCCTCGTTCGAATCCAGTCCGTCGTCTGGCGCACGAGTGGCCCAGATAATCGCCCTGCTGGTGCTCGTCGCCGCCCTTTTCGCGATCGCAAAAACAGCCCAGGTCGAACGACGCCGTTGGCGAACCGATCACCGCGACCCAATATAATCGGCAGGACCCAAATGAACCCACGCAATTACACGTTTCTCGGCCTGACGCAAAGCCTCTGCCCCGATTGCGTGAGCGAAGCGTGCCGTCGGACTCGTACCTTTGGCGACCAGTTCAAACCGCCCGGCGCTCGCATCCTCAGCGTAGTCCCCGCGAAAATCATCGAACGCGGCGGGCACGTCTACTTCCGCAAGCGCTGCCCCACACACGGCGTGCGCGAGGACTACGTCTGCAGCGACGCCAAATGGTTCGACCGCAACGAGTTCCTCACACCCGGCAAGCAACCCTTGCGAATGGCCGTCGATCCTTTGCACGGCTGCCCGTTCGATTGCGGCCTGTGCACCGAACATGAACAGCACACCTGCCTGGGCGTGCTGGAAATCACGTCGTCGTGCAATTTGGAATGCCCGATGTGCTATGCCTCGAGCGCGCCTGGGGGCGTCCACCTGTCCTACGACGACTGCTGCCGGGCGATCGACCATTACGTGGCCGCCGAGGGCCGGCCCGAGGTCCTGCAACTCTCCGGCGGTGAGCCGACGATCCATCCCGAATTCCTGGAGATCTTCAAGTTCGCCTGCAACCGGCCGATCGATATCGTGATGATCAACACCAACGGTGTCCGGCTGGCCCGCGACCCGGCGTTTCTGGAAGCGGTCGCCGAATGGCGGCATCGCTCGGAAGTCTACCTGCAGTTTGACAGTTTCGATGATGCGGCCTACCGGCAGTTGCGGGGCGAATCGCTCGTCGAGACCAAGTTGGCCGCGATCGAGGCGCTCGGCGCCGCCGGAATGCGGACGATTCTCGTTTGCACGGTTCAACCGGGCGTGAACGAACACGAGCTGGGCGCGATCGTGCGATTCGCCCAAGAACGCGAGTGGATAACCGGCGTCAGCTTTCAGCCCGCCAGTTACGTCGGCCGAACCGTGCTGCCCGCAGTAGGAGCCGCGAGCCGAGTGGCTCCTGGTCCGTCTCGGCTCGACGGACCTACTCGTGATGAATTGGAAAATCGCATCACTTTCCCCGACATCATTCGCGGGGTCGCCGAACAGTGCCCCGATGTTTGGCGGGAAGCCGATTTTACGCCGCTACCGTGCGCGCATCCAAACGCACATACGTTGGCCTACGCCTACCGAAGCGGCGGCACCGTGGTGCCGCTCGCGCGATTCATCGACCTGTCGGAACACTTGGACTTGCTCTCCGGAGCGATTACGTTCACGCGTGCTCGAGCCCGCGAGCTTGTTGTTCAGCTGATGGCCCGTCAATGCTGCGCGGGCGGTGGTTGCGATTGCGATTCGGGCGGCCTCGTCTCATTGGGACAGCTAAACGGCAAGCCCTCAGAACATCGGCCTGTCGGGACCGCGTTACAAGAGCTGGCTCCGGTTGCAGACGACTTCTTTCGCCGCGTCCTGGCCGAAGACATCTCGCCGGCCGATGTATTCCGAATTACCACGACATCGTTCATGGACGCCTACAACTTCGACGTCCGTCAGGCGATGAAAGATTGCGTCCATTTCATCCTGCCCAGCGGACATATCATTCCGTTTTCGGCGTACAACATACTCTATCGCGACGGACTCGTACCGTTGCCGACGATTCGAACACAATTTGAACAGGAGGTAGCGGAGGCAACAGAGGGGACTTATCGTCGCGAAATGAATCGACAATTCTCAAAGTAAGTCTCACGCCAAGGCGCGAAGGCGCAATGAAAAACAGAAATGAACGGATGTGATAGTGGAAATCGCGTTGTAATGCTATCCAATACTTCCTTTGCGCCTTCGCGCCTTTGCGTGAGTTCATTTGTAGTCTCCGTTACCTCTGTTTCCTCCTGTTGAATTTCATGGTCGATCCTGTTTATGTTTTGATCATGGCCGCCGCGATTGTCACCGGCATCGTTCTCGCCCGGTACACGCAAGCCCCGCTCCGGCTGGGGTCGCGTGAGAAGTTCTTCATAGGCCTTGGCGCGTTTTGCGGTGCGATGATCGGCGCCAAGTTGCCGTTTGTGCTTTCGGACTGGGAAGGCTTCCTGAGCGGCGCCGCGTGGTTCTCGAACGGCAAAACCATTTTGTGCGGCTTGGTTGGCGGCTACTTCGGCGTCGAGCTGGCGAAATGGCTTCTCGACATTCGGATCAAGACGGGCGACTCATTTGCCGTGCCGGTCGCCGCTGCCGTCGCTATCGGCCGACTCGGCTGCTTTCACGCCGGATGCTGCTATGGCACGCCCACGAGGCTACCGTGGGGCGTCGTGTTCCCGACGGTCGATACTTTGCCCCGGCATCCGACGCAACTCTACGAGGCCGCGTTTCATCTGATCGCCGCCATCGTTTTATACCAACTGCTAACGCGCGGCGTCTTGCGCGGCCAACTCATCAAGCTGTACGTCCTCAGCTACCTGGTGTACCGGTTTGTTTCCGAGCTGATTCGCCCCGAAGCGCGATTATTCGGCGGCCTCACCGGCTACCAATGGGCGGCACTTACGCTTGCGCCCCTCTTCGTCTGGCTGTGGATTCGCGACGCGAAAACCTCGCAGGTCGCGACGGTTGCGGCTTGAATCCTCGATGGGTTCGACTAAGCGCGCCGGAGCGGCTTGATCTCCAACCTTGCCGTTTTTGCCGTTCGAGCTCGGCGCCAAGTACTTATCGAACCACGCGATCAGCGCCACCGAGGCCTGGTTGCCCTGCTCGCCGGTGAACCCGTGGCCCGCGCCCTTCATCACCAACAGGTCGCACGGAACGTGCTCTTTCTTAAACGCGGCCAGAATCCGTTCGCTGTTGTCGAGCTTCACGAGCCCGTCGGCATCGCCGTGAATGAGCAGCGTCGGCGGATCGACTGGCGACACGTGCAAAAGCGGCGAAATGCTCTCGGCCTGCTTCGGATCGAACGCCAGGGCAGGAAACTTGTCCGTCATTTTTCCCACCCATTCCCGTAGATCCACCGGCGGGAAGTAGGCCACGACTGCCTCGACGCGATCGCTTGTCTGGTCGATTTTATCTTTGGCGTTCTTATTGCCGTCGTCGCCGGTCGTTCCCAGCACCAGCGACAAATGTCCCCCGCGCTGCCGCCGCAAACGCCAATCCGCTCTGGGTCGACTCCAAAGTCGGCCGCGTGCAGCCGAATGTAGCGGGCGGCCCGCCGCACATCGTCGACCGCCTCGGGCACTTTGAATTGGGGCGAGCTGCCGTGACGCACGATAAACAGCGTGTAGCCACGGTCGACCAAGTCCTTGAAATGTTTCAGCAATTCCGGCGCATGGGGACTCACAATCGTTTCCGGCGGAATCCAGAACGAAACCCAGCCGCCGCTGACCATAAACATCACGCCGGCCCCGTTGGGCTTTTTGGGCTGAATCACGTCGAACGTGAGTGCCATGCCGGCCTTGTGGCCGTAGACGACATCCGGCGTGATTTTGTACTCGTCACTTGCGGCGGCCCAAACTGATTGGCCCGCCGCAGCGACGGACAGCACCACGGTGATCAAGAACAACTTCATGGCATCACTCCCAAAACACATCATGGCAAACTACCGACCCAGAATGGGACGGCTATATATTACTTAAACAGCGGAAGTTGCGGCTCATCCGGCGGCGGCGTGGCGCCCAGATGCTGATAGGCCCGCGCGGTCAGCTTCCGGCCGCGCGGCGTCCGGACGACAAGCTCGGAGCGCAACAAGAAGGGTTCTACTTCATCGACAAGTGTATCCAGGGCGGCGTTCATCGTGTGGGCGATCGCTTCGACGCCTGCCGGCCCGCCGTGGAATACCCGCGCGATCGTTTCCATGTATTTGCGGTCCTGCGCATCGAGCCCCAACTCATCGATCTCGAGTTTTTTGAGCGCCGCCTCCGCGACCGCCAGGTCAATATGGCCTTCCGCCTTGCTCGTCGAATAGTCGCGGACCCACCGCAGGCGGTTGTTGCCCACGCGCGGGGTGCCCCGGCTGCAACGGGCGATCTTTTCGGCCGCCGCGTCTTCAATCACGACGCGCAGCTTGGCCGCATTGCGGCGGACGATCTCGGTCAGCTCCTCAATACTGTAGAACTCCAAATGCTCGCGAATTTGAAATCGATCTCGGAGCGGCGCCGACAACATGCCGCTCCGCGTGGTCGCGCCAATCAGCGTGAATGGCCGCAACTTCATATTGACCGTGCGCGCCCGGCCCCTTCGCCCAGCGTGATATCGACGCGGAAATCCTCCATCGCCGGGTACATGAACTCTTCGACCGCCTTCGGAAGCCGATGGATTTCGTCGATAAAGAGAATCGAACCTTCCTCGGCGTTGGTCAGGTAGGGCAGCAAGTCCTTGGGTGCCGCCAGCGCGGCGCCGCTGGCGATTTGCAATCCGACTCCCAAGTCGCGGGGGATACACGTGGCGAATGTCGTCTTGCCCAATCCAGGCGGACCATCAAGCAGAATGTGCCCGAGCGGTTCTTTGCGTTTTCGCGCCGCATCCACCGCAATCGCCAGCCGCTCGGCGACTTTTCGCTGGCCGACCATCTCGTGCATGTGGCGTGGCCGTAAGGCGATCTCGTCGTCCCGAAGCTTTGTCCCAGCCTGGGCTGGAATGGCCCCGCCTGGCGGCTCTGGCTCGGGCAAATCGGCGGCGGTGATGATTGTTTCGCGTGGCATGGCAAGACGCCTAAGTCCAGCGGCGAAACCAGCTTTCGCCGTTCGGCACACGGACGCTTCGCGCCACTATAGCAGATGGCCAGAGTTGGCGAAAACGCGAGAGACTTGCGTGAATACCCGATCGATTTCAAATCGGCCCAATGAAGCCGCGACCAGTCTAGTCGAGCCTATTTCGAATTCAGAACGCGTCGTTGACGCGTCCGACGCTGCAGCCGGGCCGGCAGAGCCTCAGCTTGTTCGTCCACGCCATCCAAAAACGCGCCCAAAGCCGCGTAATAGCTCGATGGTGGCGTATCGTTGTGACGGGCAAATGGAATTTCGAAGAACTCCTTCGTCCGACTCGGGGAGGAATCAAACAACTTGCGGGCAAGCTTGATGGGCACCACTTCGTCATTCGCTCCGTGGCTCTGAAATACCGGCCCCGCGTATTTCTGCATCCGCTTGATCGAATTGTACCGATTGCTCATCACCAGACGAACCGGCAACCACGGGTAGAGCGCGGCAGCCGCATCGGTCATTCGCGAAAAAGTCGCCTCTAAAACGAGGGCTCGGGCACCTTGCTCGGCCGCGGCCGCAACCGCCACGCCGCCGCCAATCGAGCGGCCCATCAATACGATGTCGTCAAGATCCACGCCTTCGCGCTCGGCCAGCCAACGATGCGCTGCCATGCCATCGGCCACGCAGCCCCGTTCGGTCGGTTTCCCGCGACTTCGCCCGTAGCCGCGATAATCGTAAACGAATACCGTCGCTGCCAGCGTCGAATGCAGGCGAAACGCCAAATTGGCCTGGTCCGCTACGTGCTCTCCGTTGCCGTGCGAGTAAAGGATCAGCCGGCGGGCTTCCGGGTTCGGAATGTACCAGCCATGCAGCTTGGTGTTATCCGCTGAGCGGAACCAAACATTCTGCGGCCGCAGCCACTTTGGCCGCCAATCGCCCCGCTCCCGTGACGGTCGCGGGTATACCAACGAACGCTCAATCAATTTGATTAGCATAGGATTGTTTCCCAAATGGGAAATGCTAGCAGTAGATTGAGATTCTTAGGGTATCGCTAAGTCGGTTCAAAGCGGCTGACTAGGAAGTTTCAATCGAAACGGGAAGCTAGGGAATTACAGGATAGCTAGCTGCCATGGACCTTGGAAGCCTTAAAATGAATAGGCAACAAGCGGAAGGAAAAACCTTGCGGGTGGGTGGGTTGCCATGCCGTTGCAACGTAATACACTGCCGCAAACGGTGTTGGAACCCCGATCGGTGGGGAGAATATCGCCCGAAAAACTACCTACCCGGGCGGTATTCTATTATCGACGCTTCTAAAAGCGGTCACTCATTATAGACAGACGCAATCCGGCTGTGCAGCCCCCATTGAATGTTCGGGCCGCGAATTCGGCACTAATCCTACATAAACGCCTAACCGCCGTGTAGATCAGGAGTTTCGGCTACATCGAACGTATTCAACGCAAGCCATGGAAACTACGCCAATTCGCCATAGCACCCATCCATGCTGGAGCAATTCCCACCCGATATTACTGCCGCCCTAGGAATCACCGTGCGTCTTTTCATAAACGGCGTGTAGCAGCGAATCGACATCCTTATATTTGTGCTTCTTATCGAGTGCATCATCGAGCAGCCGCCGGGCGTCCGATTCGCTGTGTCCCAACACCCGGAGTACTTCGAACGCCTCGGAAAGTAAGTCTCGCTCCACGTCAGTTGCGGGCGTGGTTTCCCGAGCAACCAGCAGCGCGAACTTCGGAACTTTGCGACGAAGTTTGGCGATGATCCGATCGGCGGTTGCTGGACCAACGCCGGGCAACGTCGCCAAACCCTTGGCATCCTGCTCTTCGATCATGGTTGCCACATCTTGGACCGGCCGCACCATTGCCCGCAGGGCCTTTTTCACGCCCACGCCGTCCACTTCGCAGAACATATCGAAAAACTCACGTTCGATCGGGTTCAAAAAGCCCACCAGACGCGGAATCAACCGGCCCTGCATCGGATTGCCTTCGAGATACTCGACCGTGTGCAAACTGACTTCGCGACCCAAATTGCCCTGCAGGTTTCGCCGCGCAAACTCGGGAATCAGCACTTCGTACTCGAAGGCTCCCACCGCAAGTGTGAGAGTATCGGCCGCAACTGCGATCGGGATTCCGGTGATTTTGGTGATCATGAGGAAAGGGAGACTGGGGGCTGGGGACTAGGGGCTGGCGGACTGAGAGGCGACGAGCATTGTAACTGGGTAAAAGTTGATTGCGAGACCAACCCCCGGTCCCCAGCTCCCTACGGACGGCTGACGGCTGACGGCTGACGGCTCAAATAACAATGGCACAACGCAATCGCCAGTGCGTCGGCCACGTCCGGCGGCTCGGGAAGCGCTGGTAGCCCAAGCTCGCGGCGGATTGCCTCCTGCATTTGCCATTTGGCCGCGTGACCGTTGCCGGTAATGGTCTTTTTAATCTGCGTTGCCCGATAACTTACGACCGGAATGTTGGCTTCGGCGGCCGCTAACACGATCACACCCCGAGCGTGCCCCATCAGGATGGCCGTCGTAGGCCGATCGTAGTGCGAGTACAGCTCCTCGATCGCCAGCACTTCCGGCTTTAGCGCGACAATGACATCGGCAACGCCGTCGTGAATCTCCTTCACTCGTTCGGCCAGCGGCCCCGCGGCTTTGCTCCGCACAACGCCGGCTTCGACCAGCCGCGGCTGCTTCGTGACAAAATCCAGGACGGCGTAGCCAGTCGTGTTGAGACCGGGATCAATGCCGAGGACTTTCATGAGGATTATCCCCGAGCCGCATTGTCGTCACTTATTGATCCCTGCGCAGCTAATGAACACGGTCTGGCTGAAAGCTGATAGCTGATAGCCGAACTTGAACGAGGCTCATTAGATGCGCAGTTCTCAATAGGATTTCGTCCATTCCGTGCCGCCGGTGCGATCTTCGAGCGTGATGCCGATCGCCGCCAGGCCGTTGCGAATCGCGTCGGCAGTGGCGAAGTCTTTGGCCGTGCGGGCGTCGGCGCGAAGTTGGATCAGCAACTGCATGATGCCGTCCGTTGCGTTCGCTCCGCTGCCGGTCCACTCGGTGCCGCCCGCCCGATCTTCAAGCGTGATTTTGGCGGCTGCGAGGCCGTCCCGGATTTTGTCTGCGACCGCGAAGTTCTTGTTCTTGCGAGTTGTGGCTCGCAGGTCGATCACCAGGGGCATCAATTTGGCGGCGAGGTCGTCGGAACCGCCGGCTGCCGCCGGCGGCTGTTGGAAGATGCCGAGAATACTCGATAACTCATTGAGCGTTGTGAGGAGTGAGGTGAATGTGGCGACGGCAGCTGCGTTTGTTTTGCCTTTCCCCTCGAGATCGGCATCGTCGCCGTACTTGTTGGTGATCCTCGCCAGCTCGAACAATTCGCCGATCGCGCCGCCCGTATTGAAATCGTCGTCCATCGCGTTGATGAATTTGGCGCGACAGGTGGCGGCGGCTTTTAATTCGGCATCGGTCCCGGCGGCTGAAGCGGCCTCGCCGGCCTCGCGTGTGGCGACGGGCTTTAGCGCGTAGAAATCTTTGCCGGTGATGCGTGTGTAGCGCTTGAACAAGCGGTAGAACGCTTCCAAGCCGGTGCCGGCCTCTTCGATGGCTGGTTCGTTGAAGAGTACTGTGCTGCGGTAGTGGGTGCGGAGCAGAAAGAACCGAATTCGCTCGCCGCCTTGACGATTGATGAGGTCGGCCAGGCCGCCGGCACCTTTCGAGCGCGACATCTTGCCGGCGGCATCGCCGCCGCCAATCTTGTCGGAACCGCTGCCGGCGTGCAACAGCCCGTTGTGAGCCCAGTACAGAACCATCGGCTTGTGGTGGCAGCATTCGCTTTGGGCGATTTCGTTTTCATGGTGCGGAAACACGAGGTCGAGCCCGCCGCCGTGGATGTCGAACGTCTCGCCCAGCAGCTTCTTGCTCATCGCCGAGCATTCGATGTGCCAGCCCGGCCGGCCGGCGCCCCACGGGCTTTCCCACGACGGCTCGCCCGGCTTGGCCGCCTTCCACAGCGCGAAATCGGCCACGTGCCGCTTCCGCTCGCCGCCGGCGCCCCCTTCGCCCAACATCGATTCGATCGACCGGTTCGAGAGCTTGCCGTAACCGGAGTCTTTGCCGACGTCGAAATACACGTCGCCGTCGGATTCGTAGGCCGTACCTTGTTCGACGAGGCACTCCACGAATCGAATGATCTCGGGCATGCACTCGGTCGCCCGCGGAAAATGGTCGATCTGGTCCACGCCGAGCGCGCCTAGGTTGCTGTGATAGTCGTTGATATTTTCCTCGGCCACATCGAACATCGAAATTCCGCGCTCGTTGGCTTTCTTGATCAACTTGTCGTCAACGTCGGTGATGTTCACGACCCATTCGACGTCGTACCCGCAGTACGTGAGATACCGTTTGATGCAGTCGAAGATCACGGGGCCGACCATGTGGCCAATGTGGGCCTTGTCGTACACGGTCGGCCCACAAAGATAAATGCCCACTTTGCCCGCTCGCACGGTGACGAACGGCTCCTTGCGCCGCGAGAGCGTGTTGTACACGCGAATCGTCGGATGAGCTGAGGCGTTTTGCTGTTTGGCCGGCATGGTTCGAGTGGTTACGCTCATGGTTGTTCGATTGCGGATGTGGATTGCAGTGGAGTCATCCTGAGGGAGGCTCGGCGACCGAAGGATCTACGCTGCCTGATGCAAGATTCTTCGCTGCGCTCCGCTTCGCTCAGAATGACATTTCTTTAGAACACTAATTCGTTGCGTGCCGACAGTTCGCCGGTTGACTCCAGCAAGGCGATACAACGGGCACAGATAACCTCTTCACGGCCAACCGCCCCAACATCTTCGCCGGTCTTCGCCTTGAGTCCGATTTGGAACGGGCTGATCCGCAAAATGCCCGCGATCCGATGCCGGATCGCATCCTGGTAATCGGCCAATTTTGGTCGTTCGGCGTGCACAACGCAATCGAGGTTCACGATGCTGTAGCCCGCCTCGGCGACCTTTCCCGCCGCTGCCGCCAGCATTTCGGCCGAGTCGCGGTCTCGATTCGCGGCATCCGTGTTGGGGAACATGCGGCCGATATCCGGTAGTGCGGCAGCGCCGAGCAGGGCATCGGTCACCGCATGTAGCAGCACGTCGGCGTCGCTGTGACCAACCAGTTGCCGGTCGTGCGGCACATCGATACCGCCCAAACGCAGCGGCCCACCCGGTGCGGTGCGGTGAGAGTCTTCGCCAATGCCTATCCGCAAGTTGCTCGTGGTGCGGTCTCCTCAAAGTGGATTGCGCGGATTATACCGCTTATCCGTAGGGTGGGTCGAGTCCGCGAGACCCACCATGCACACTTCGGCAGCCAGAAAATCAATCGTCACCCCGATCGGCTCGTCGGCCGCCTCGCTCAACCGCACTTCGATCTGTGCCCCGTTGTGGAGCACCGGTGCCAATTTGAGCTCGGCTTCAAAACCATCCGCCACTTCCGCTTCTACAATTGGCAACATTTCAAACGGTGGGCAAAAGCCCACATACAGCGTCACCTGCCGCTCGCCTGGAGTGAATTCGGCCAGCAGCGTACCGCGCAGCAAGTCCTTCCCGTCCGCCGTCCGCGTTCGCCAAAGCTGTTGTAGAACTCGTTCGACAGCCGGGCCTCCATCTTGCTGCGGTCGGAGACGCTGCAACAGAAATTTCGATTTCGGCCGCCAGTGCATTCGTGGCGAAACAACAGTCGCGATCGCCGCCAGCCAAACCAGCCAATCCACCAATCGGTTGCCCGGGTACGAACATCCGACGGCAAAAAGCAAAAATGCCGAGAGCGACAACCACACAAAAGGCCGCCGCCTCACCGTAAGCTCGCGAACGATCGTCGCCCACACACATAAGCCGGCGGCGGTGACCACAAGTTGCGGTACCGGTAGCGGAGCTGTTAGCGCGCCACTCCAGCGACGAACGATGAGAAGCACGCCAATTGCGAATACAAATATGATCGACGCAACGACGATCGCAGAGATTGGCCCGCGCAATCGGCCAATGCGCAACAACTCGATTCGCGTTGTGCCATCCATGGTAATCGTAGGACGGACAACCTGTCCGTCGATGGGTGAAAGACGGACAGGATTGTCCGTCCTACAATACCACCTACCTGGCGTTGGCCGTTGCCATCGTTTCGGCCGCGGCGGCCAGCTCTTTGGCCTTGTCCGTTCGCTCCCAAGTGAACTCGGGCTCGTTGCGGCCGAAGTGCCCGCCGGCTGCCGTCTTGCGATAGATGGGCCGGCGAAGGTTGAGGTGCTTGATAATGGCCGACGGCGTCAGCGGGAATAGCTCGCGAACCAGTTCGCAGATCCGCGCATCGTCAATCTGGCCCGTACCTTCCGTATCAACACTTACGCTTACTGGCTCGGAGACGCCGATCGCATACGCAAGCTGCACTTCGCAACGATCGGCCAACCGGGCCGCCACGATATTCTTGGCTACGTAGCGGGCCATGTACGCGGCGCTCCGATCGACTTTTGTCGGATCCTTGCCGCTGAACGCGCCGCCGCCGTGCCGTCCCCAACCGCCGTACGTATCGACGATAATCTTACGGCCCGTGAGGCCGCAATCGCCGTGTGGCCCGCCCGTTATGAACTGCCCGGTCGGGTTGATGTGATACTTCACCGCCCCATTCACTAAATCTGCTGGCAGCAGCGGATCGATGATTTGATTGATGATGAAATCCTTGATCTCGCTGTGTTTCACATCCGGTCCGTGCTGCGACGAAACGACGACCGTATCGATCCGCACCGGCGTTGTGCCGTCGAACTCGATCGTCACCTGGCTCTTGCTATCCGGCCGCAGCCAATCGACCTCGCGTTTGAACCGGGCCTCGGTCAAACGATTGATAATCTTGTGTGCCAGTGAAATAGGCAACGGCATCAATTCGTCGGTGTCGTTGCAGGCATAGCCGAACATCAGTCCTTGGTCGCCTGCCCCCACGTCCTTACCCTTGGCAGTGTCCTCATTGACCCCCATCGCGATGTCAGGGCTCTGCTCGCCGATTGCCACCAGCACCGCACAATGATCGGCGCTGATCCCCATCGATGAATCCGTATAGCCGACGTTCTTAATCACCTCGCGAACGATCTTTTGCATGTCAACATAAGCTGTCGTCGTGATCTCGCCGGCAACGACCGCCAAACCGGTCGTGACCATCGTCTCGCAAGCCACGCGGCTCATGGGGTCTTTGGCAATCAGGGCGTCGAGCACGCCATCGGAGATTTGATCGGCCAGCTTGTCTGGATGGCCCATGCTGACCGATTCACTGGTAAAAAGATGTCTACCGGATGACACGTGCGGCACTCCTCAGGTTGCAGAGATTGGGTTAGCTATCGCCGCGGTCGTCCCGCTCCGACCGCGACGCCATGATCGCCGAAACCGCTATTATAAATACATGCCGATGGAACGGGCAACGGCTGGATTCTCGGGGTTGTCCGTAGGACGGACAATCGTGTCCGTCTTTCGCGTATTGACGGACAGGATTGTCCGCCCTACCGGCGGCGAAGAAATGTTTACAATGCAACCATGGCACGCTGGCCCCGCCACGTCTGGACATCGATTTTCACCTACGCCACAGTATTCATACTGTTTCCGTTGTTGTGTCTGCTCGCGTATGCCTGGGTAAGGGGCTGGATTTTCTGATGGACGCCAAGCCGAACCGCGAAGATTTAGCCGCCCGTTTAGCCCCGTTCGGCCAGCAGCACCTATTGCGTTTTTGGGATGAATTGGCTGAAGCGGGCCGGCGAAACTTGTCGTCCCAAATCGCGGCGATCGACCTCGATCAAATCCAAAAGCTCTATCGGCAAGGAGCCGGTACCCAGGATTGGTCGGCCCTGGCCCGCCGTGCCGAGCCGCCGCCCGCCTTGCGACGTGCCGATCGGCGCCGCAATGAACGATCGTCGTCGAGCGACGCTCGGAAGTGCGGCATAGAAGCTCTTAGTGCTGGCAAGGTCGGCGTCCTCCTTGTCGCTGGAGGGCAGGGGAGCCGCCTCGGCTTCAATCATCCCAAGGGCCTGTACCCGATTGGGCCGGTGTCCGGCGCATCGCTCCTGCAAATTCATTTCGAGAAAGCGCTCGCCGCCGCACGCCGCTACGGCGCTTCGGTGCCGATTTGCATGATGACCAGCCCCGTGACGCACGATGAGCAGGCCGAGTTCTTGAACAATCACGACCGCTTCGGCTTGCCAGCGAACGATGTGATTTTATTCCGCCAGGGCACCATGCCGGCCGTCGATGCCAAAACTGGCAAATTGCTGCTGGCCGAAAAAAGTTCGCTGTTCTTGAGTCCCGATGGCCACGGCGGAACCGCCGCCGCTCTGGCCGCCAGCGGCACGATCGACCAAATGCGGCGCCGCGGCATCGAGCACCTGTTCTATCTGCAGGTCGATAATCCGCTCACGCCAATCGCCGATCCCGAGTTCATCGGATATCACCTGTTGGCCGGCTCCGAGCTAACGTCGATGGCTATCGCCAAGCAGACGCCGAAGGATCGGCTCGGCATTTTTGCGATGATCGACGGCCGAATGCAGGTAATTGAGTACAGCGACTTGCCCGACGACGTCGCCGAAATGCGCGACCCTTCTGGATCGCTGAAGTTCTGGGCCGGCAGCATCGCGGTGCACATGTTCAGCGTTTCGTTTCTCGAACGGGCCTTGGCACTTAAAGACTCGCTGCCGTTTCACATCGCGCGAAAGAAAGTGCCATTCATCGACGATGGCGGCCGATCAATTGAACCGAATGAGCCCAACGCCCTTAAGTTCGAGCGATTTATCTTTGACCTGCTTCCGCACGCCCGGAATCCGCTCGTTGTCGAATATACCGAGGCCGATGTCTTCGCGCCCCTCAAGAATGCCCCCGGCGGCTCGCGCGACACGCCCGAATACGTTCAGCATTTCATGATCAGCCAGCACCGCAAATGGCTCGAAGCCGCCGGCACGAAAGTGGCTGAGGACGTGCCGGTCGAAATCAATCCGCTCTGGGCATCGATGCGGAATCGGTAGTAACGCGACCCGACCGACCGACGACCATCAACAAAGCAACATATCTTTCATAATATTCTGGAACAGGAGTTAACTGAGGAAACAGAGATACGATCAAATACTCGCGATTATCTCCGTTCTCTCTGTTTCCTCCTGTTCAAATGAATGACGATGCAATACGAAGTCGAGCAAAAACATCGTGTTGCGGATATTGCGGCGCTTATCGCCAGTTTGACCAAACGTGGTGCGCAGCTCGGCGAGCCGATGGAACAATCGGACCAATATTTTGCCCATCCGTGCCGGGACTTCGCCAATACCGACGAAGCGCTGCGGATTCGCACGGTCGGCGGCAAAAGCGTCGTTACGTACAAAGGACCAAAACTCGATACGACCACCAAGACCCGCCGCGAAATCGAGCTTTCCTTGGATCCGGAAGACGCCGGCGGCGCCGAATTCCATGAACTGCTCGCCGCACTCGGCTTCACCCCAGTTGCCGTGGTCCGCAAGCAGCGGCGCACTTTTTATATTCGTTCGGCAGGGCACCAGGTCGAAGGCGCCTCGACGACGTGGCTGGATTAGGTTTATACATCGAATTGGAATTACAGGCAGACGATTCAACATTAGAAGCCGCAAAACAAATCATCTCCAAACTTGCCGCCGAGCTAAACCTCGGACCGTCCGAGCGCCGCAGCTATCTCGAAATGCTGCTCGAAAAAAACGCTTGATTCTCGCTTGCGGTTTGACTTCGCCACCCATTCGCAACTGAGCTTTTCCGCGCTTGCGCATTTTGCCATACTCCGCCCAATTTCCTCCATAATTCCCGGCGCGGAACGTCAAAATGAAAATCTTCTTTTCCGTCGGCGAACCCAGCGGCGATCTGCACGGCGCCAACTTAATCCGCGAGCTGCGGAAGCGCCGGCCGAACTGCGAGTTCGTCGGTTACGGCGGCCCGCGCATGGCTGCGGCCGGCTGCGAACTCCACGAAGATCTCACCAAGCTGGCCGTGATGTGGTTCGCTCGCGCACTGCTGAACCTTCACAAGTTTTGGGAGCTGGGCAGTCGGGCCGATCGCTACTTTCGCCATCATCGGCCGGATGCAGTCGTACTCATTGACTACCCGGGCTTTAACTGGTGGATCGCCCGTCGGGCAAAAGCCCACGGCATCCCTGTCTTCTATTATGGTGTGCCCCAACTTTGGGCCTGGGCCGGCTGGCGGATTAAGAAAATGCGACGGTTCGTCGACCATGTGCTCTGCAAATTGCCCTTCGAAGAGGCCTGGTACCGCGAGCGGGGATGCAATGCGACATTTGTCGGCCATCCGTATTTCGATCAACTCCGCTCCGAACAGCTCGATGCCGCGTTCATCGATGGCGAGCACACCAAGGGCGGCCCGCTAGTCGCCATCCTCCCCGGGTCGCGCACGCAAGAAGTGAAGAGCAACTTTGCATACTTTCTGAAGGCGGCAAAAATCGTTCACGCTCGCGTTCCCAACGCCCGATTCGCTGTTGCCGCGTTCAAACCAAGCCAGGCGGAAACGGTCCGCGACGCCATTGCCGGCAGCGATCTGCCAATTGATATCCACGTCGGCCGAACCGCCGAGATCATTCACGCCGCCGACTGCGCCATGGCCGTTTCCGGGTCGGTTTCCTTGGAGCTGCTCTACCACACCACCCCGACCGTCATCCTCTACTACATTTCACGCCCCGCTTACTTCGTCCAGACATTTTTTCGCAAGGTCCGTTACATCACGCTGGTCAATTTGCTCACAGCCTCTGATCTGTTTCCAGCTCGCGTGGCGCCGTACGACCCGTCCGACCCGGTCGATGCCCACGTGCTGATGCCCGAGTACCTCGCGTGTGAAGACAAATCGGAGCAGGTGGCCGGCCACATTATCGAGTGGCTCTCGCACCCGGCGATTCGCGCGACTCGCATCGCGAAATTGGCCGAGCTACGCGACCGGGTCGG
The DNA here is from genome assembly GCA_963733825.1 of Pirellulales bacterium. Taxonomy (GTDB): domain Bacteria; phylum Planctomycetota; class Planctomycetia; order Pirellulales; family Lacipirellulaceae; genus JABDGM01. The sequence goes on along the minus strand of CAVTEK010000015.1, from coordinate 293,250 downwards.
CCACGGCGGAGCATCGAGCCAAGCGGCCGACTATCTGCTGACCGCTCTCGACGCCCGCCAGCGGCCCGTGCTGCGAACCCACTATCGCTTCGATGCACCGCAAGATGAAGACGTCCGGGGTGCTGCCTAAAAGCGGTTAGTGGGTCCGTTTGCCCTTGTCACTCTGAGGCACTCCGAAGCGTCCGGCTAGATTCTTCGGAGTACCTCAGAATGACAACTTGCTAATTAAAACCCAACGGACGCGGTACCAAAAAGCGGCTGAGCTGCCGATTTCGGATTGCGGATTTCGGAAAGCGGATTAAAAATGCAAATCCGCATTCCGCACTCCCCACTCCCCCTTCCGCACTTTTCTCCCAATGCTCATCGGCGAACCACCACCGACCCAGGCCGACCTCCATTTTCGGCTGTTCGGCGTACCCGTCCGGGTCCACCCTTTCTTTTGGGTCGCGACGCTATTTCTCGGAATGGGTGGCGGACCTGCCGATCCCGTCAGAATGCTGATTTGGGTCGCGGTCGTATTCGTTTCGATATTGGTGCACGAATTCGGCCACGCGACTTTACAACGCGCCTATGGCGGCCATCCCTGGATCACTCTCTATAGTTTCGGCGGCCTGGCATCCTGCAACGACTGCGATCGCTCCCCCTGGCGACAAATCGTGATTTCACTTGCCGGGCCGGTCGCCGGCTTCATTTTTGCCGGCATCGTCGTCGGTATTTTGCTGGGAAGTGGCCACCTACTTGGATTCGAATTGAGCTGGTCACCCGTGAATTGGCTCCCGTTTGATTTGACATACGCTTTGCAGCACAACAAGTATGGTCCAGTCGACCTGGTCGTAGGCGATTTGCTATTCGTAAATATCATGTGGGGCCTTTTAAACCTCTTGCCCGTCTATCCACTTGACGGCGGGCGTATCGCACGGGAGCTATTCACGATCGGCCATCCGCGGGCAGGCATCGTTTTGTCGTTGATGCTTTCGATTTGCGTCGCCATACTGTTGGCCCTATACGCCCTGATGCACGAGCAAACGTACACGGCGCTGATGTTCGGCCTGCTCGCTCTTGGCAACTTTCAGACTTTGCAAATGTACTCGCGTCGCTGAGACGGATCATATCCGCTCGGTCGGGCTCGGAAGGCAACTATGAACGGCACGGCGCCAACTCGCCGCGTCATTCTTTTGGGCGCGAGTAACCTGACTCGGTCGTTTCCAACCGTTGTCGCCACAGTGCGCCAAACCTGGTCTGAGCCGGTCGAAATTATGGCCGCGATGGGTCACGGAAGGTCCTACGGACAGGATTCTTGGTTCCTCGGAAGAAAAATTTCCGGAATTTTTCCCTGCGCGCTTTGGCAAGATTTACAAAATCGCGCGCCGCTTCCTGCGAACGCCCTCATAACGGATATCGGAAACGATTTGTTGTATGGAATTTCGTCCAATCAGCTCCTCGATTGGGTCGAGCGATGCGTCGATCGGCTCGCCGAAATCGGCACCGCCACGATTGTCACACAAATGCCGGTCGAGAGCATCGAACGGCTCGGCGAACGGAGATTTCAATTCTTCCGCCGCATGTTTTTTCCGCGCAGCAAGCTCGCGCTCGCCGGCGCACGCATTCTCGTGCGTGAAATCAACGAGCGCCTGATTGCGATCGGACAATCGCGGAAAATACCGGTAATTCCAGTAGCAGATTCGTGGTACGGCTTCGATCCGATTCATCTCAAGCGACGCATCAAACGACTGGCCTGGCCAACCATGCTTGCAACTTGGCGCGCGGACGGTAAACCGCTTTCGATAATTCCATCTTCGCTGTGGACGGCCGCTTACCTGGCCAGTTTGCCTTCCTCCGATCATTCGCTTTTTGGATTTCTTCGTCGCGCGGAGCAACCGAGCGGACGATTTGCCGATGGCACAACGATCTCACTGTATTGAATGCCCGCGCGAGCATGCAAAAGTTGGTTTCGCCGCCGCGCAAGCGCGCTCCGATGGAGGCCAGAGACCTTGTAGCGCGGAAAAATTTTTTGCGCGGAGCAAAAATTTTTGCAAAAACGTGTTGCACAATTCCGACAAATGCGTACAACTAACCATCAAGTGACATCGGTTTTCACGCATTTCAAGTTGCAACGAATTGAATCCAGGACTTTTGATTCGACGCGATGCGGAGTGCGAGTTACCGGAGCTACCGCGGAATGGTAGCTGGTTTTCATGGGTGATGAGCGGCTGTGAGTTTCGAATGGTGTGTTGGCCGCGTTAAGTCACCTGAACCTTTTTATGGAGGAGTAGCTGTGGCTAAGAAGAGACGTGCCGCCAAGAAAAAGTCGGCAAAGAAGACCGCCAAGAAGAAGGGCCGAAAGAAGAAGGCCGCGAAGAAGAAGGGCCGTCGCAAGGCCAAACGGAAGACCAAAAAGGCCATGTAGTTTGGCGACTTCTCGTCTCGGCGCGAATACACCAAATTTGGTTTCTTCGCCGCCGCGTGAACTAACGGGAAAGAGCCGCCGGGATCAACCCGGCGGCTCTAATTTTTTGCGCCGATAGTGTCCTCACAGCACCGTTAGCGTCGGCAGCGGCGGCTCCGTCTTATGCGACGTGCTAATTTGTCGCACCAACCGCTGGCAAATCTCGCCGAAGAAGCCGGCCGTCGATGCGTCGCCGAAGTTGCCGGCCGTGTCGCCCGCGTCGCCCCGCTCGCGGATGCCGATGTTGATCGGCACCTCGCCCAGAAACGGAACGTTAAGCTCCGCCGCCTTGCGCTGGGCTCCGCCGGACCCGAAAATATCGTATCGCCGTCCGCAATCCGGGCAGAGAAAATAGCTCATGTTCTCGACCATCCCGAGCATCGGGATATGCACTTTGCGGAACATGGCGATGGCCTTCACGGCGTCGAGCAGCGCAACATCTTGTGGCGTGCAAACGACGACCGCCCCCGTGAGCGGCAACAGTTGCGAAAGCGTGAGTGCGATGTCGCCAGTGCCGGGCGGCATATCGATGATCAGGTAGTCGAGCTGCCCCCACTGTGTATCTCGCAAGAACTGCGTGATCGCGCCGTGGAGCATCGGCCCGCGCCAAACGACTGCCTCGCCCGGCGGCACCAAGAAGCCCATGCTCATCAACCGCAGTCCGTCCTTCTTGATCGGCTGCAGGCGGTCATTTTCCAAATGGGGCCGATCGTTAACGCCGAGCAAGTGCGGGATGCTCGGACCATACACGTCGGCGTCCATTAGTCCAACCGCGGCGCCCGCGTTCTTGAGCCCATAGGCGATCGAGGCGGCGATCGTGCTTTTCCCGACGCCCCCTTTGCCCGAACCAACTGCAACGACGCTTTTTGCCGTCAGGCCGATCTCGCCAATCGGTTCGCCCGGACGGCTGTGTTCGGCGATACTTACGCGAACTTCCGCCGCGGCGGGCAGCTTCTCGCGCAGCAGCCGCTCCGCTTCGCGGCGAGTCTCTTCCCACAACAGGCTCGACCAGGTCGTAAGCCCCAGCGTCACATCGACCCGCCCACGATCGATCGCAACGTCATGGATTTGCTCCATCCGGCCGACGCCGCGACCCGTCTCCGGATCGGCAAAGTCCGCCAAAGCCGTTGCCACCATTTCGCGTGTGATCGACGGGTCTGCCATAAAAATGAAATCTCTTTCCTGAAACGGAGTCACGCCCCAGGCTAACGTGCATTAAGCGTCTTGCCAAGGAAGCTTCGACCAGGCCCAGTCGGCAAGCGACTGGCCCACGGCCGGGCGCGAGAAAACTTTCCCGTCCTCGTCGGCAAGACGATTGTGGAGCTGCAACAGCCCCAGCAATCGCCGTGGCGATTCGACGACTTCCGCGGCTCCGGCTTGCCAAAGCGCATCGATGATCTGGGCTTTGCCTGCTGTCTCAGCCATTGTTTGATCCAACAGGGCGACCAACCGGCAGGAAAAATGGTGGCGTCTATCACCCAACAATTCGAGCACTTCCGCGAGATTCGCCCGGTCGACTTCAACCAGCCCCAATCCATTGCCCGGTTCCCGAAGATCGGCCATCAATTCGGCCAAGCTGCGGACTTCGTGCAACCGCGGCGCGCGCCGCCTGTTTTCAATCGCCCGAACGCCATCCGCAAGGCCGCCGCCCAACGGCCGGATTGCTCGCATACGGTCCAAGTCTGTAGGGTTGACATTTTGACAACTTTGAAACGGCTACTGAGGTTTCATTCGCTCGAGTCGCGCTCAATGAACTCGGGCTGCTCTCGTTGCAGATCGTCCGATTCTTCGCCGGCCAGTCCGAGCTGCAGCAGCCGCCGATACAACCTGGGCCGCGTCATGCCGAGCAACGTTGCCGCTTCACTTTTATTACCGCCCGACTCAGCCAATGCGCGGACAATCGCTTCCTTTTCAATCGTCGCCAGCAGCTCGTCGAGTACGATCTGCTCCGGCTGCCGGCGCCCGCGAGCTGCCGCGCGAGACGCATGGCGAATGATGCTGGGCAAATCGGCCGGCGTAATCTCGTGCGAAGTACAAGCCCGATGGGCAGCGGTAATCGTCTCGCGCAACTGGTCCAATTCCCCGGGCCAATTGTAAAGCGCCAGCAAATCGAGCGCATCGGCGCCAGCGAACCGACTTGTTTGCCACTTCCCTGGTTGCAGGCCTCGAGAAAGTACTGCGCCAAAATGGCCAGGTCTTCGACTCTCTCGATCAGCGGCGGCAAATCGATCGTGATGGTTGAAATAATGTTCAGCAGCGCGGAATCAATCGTCGCAGGGTCCGCCACGCCTTCGCCGCCTGGCTGCCGATCATCCAGCATCTCGCGAATCTCTTTGCCCGCGATCTCCGCCGTAGTACGCCGGCAGGTTGCAATCATACGTGCCGAGAGCCGCTCCTGATGGATAGCAGCCAGCAACAGCGACTGATGGGGTGCCGACATGCGGTCGAGATTCTCCAATAGCAGCATCGGTCGCTGCATGGCGTCGCCAGGTAAAACACGGAAGCCATCGATAGCCCGCCGCAGCAGGTCATCGGTCAGCAATTCGCAATCAATGGGAAGAAGCTTAGTTGAATCAGCGTTCGTGCCGCCAAAGTAGATAGCCCGAGCAACGTGACCGCGCCCCGAGCCGCGTGCGCCACAAACGAGAGTATTGGCTCCGCTAGCCGCCGCAGCCGCCACCTGAGCGCGCACTTTTTGCATTGCCGCGCTTTCTCCCAGCAGCGACGCGATGGAGTAGTGACTCGCCTGGCCGCGGCGGAATCGCCGGATCGTTCGGTGGGTCTCGTCGAACACAGGCTCGGCCGTTTGCCCCGACGCCACTTCCTGGGTCGACATGTCGTCCATCGAAATCACCACCAACACCGCGCAACGCAACGGCACTTGATGGTCTTTGACGCGATTCGCCTTTTCCCGACCGATATCTCCCAGAGGCACGTATTCGGCCTGACGATGCACAAGTCGGCCATCGCGCCTGAGACAAGAAAGCGCACCCACACACGCCACGCCGGCGATCGCTCGCGGTGGCGGGCACAGGTCGGCCAGCGGCATATCGTCGGGCGACTCGCCATCCCCAGTCGCGGGCTGCGAGTGGTATTCCACCAGGCGCCCGATGATTCGGCGCGGTTCCATTCCCAGCCACGTCGCCAACGCACGGTTGCAGTATACGATCCGCCGCTCGGCATCGATCGCGTAAATCGGCCGGCTGCTCGAGTCGAACAGCGTGGTCAGCGAATCGATGTTCGCAAGCTTTCGTGCCATGGATCGCGGGGCCGATTGATGGAATGGTCCACCTCCAGCCTGCACCATGAAACTACACTCCGCAAGACGCGGCCAACGCGATGAACCCCCGGCGGAGCCGGAGGCTGCCGGCGTTTACCAGCGGCAGCGTTGACGGGCCAATCGGACCCTCAGCCCCCGGCTCTGCCGGGGGTTTTTGCCACCGCGTTCAATCAGATGCGACTCGAACGACAGGCGCAAAAACGAAGCCGCGGCGCTGGCTGCAAGCCCAGCGCCGCGGTTCGATTGGCCTCATCCTCAAACGCGCAGTCGAAGAGCGTCCCCCCGAACGATGACGCACCGCTCGCCACGGCTATCCAGCCGCGGCAAGTTTCAATCTTGAACCACCGGTCGGTGATTAAAAGATGTCGAGGACGAAGTGGGCACCTCGGTAATACGGTCGTGGAGTTGGATAATCGCTAAACCAGTGGCGGTTGTAGACGGGAATCCGCATTTCTGGCGGATAGCGGTAATACAAGCTGTCTGCGCTGCGGAAGTACTCGTTGCCCCAAAAATTCTGCGGATAGTACACGTACGGGTAATGGTAGAATCGTTCCCAATCGGTCGTGTTGTACGTGTGACCCCACGCGCGGCCGTACGCCTGCTCGTCGGCACGCGCCTGCGGCGGTGACGACAGGGCTGCGAACAAAACAACAGCGACGGCGACAAAATAGATCCGATGGATCATTGTTTCCCCCTGAACTCCTGGCTAACCGGCAGCGGGCACTTTTGGCCGGCTCAATGGGCCGGCGTCCGTAGTAGCATCGACCGCCCGATTAAACCGGATTGAGCGAAAATTCGGTATAACCGGCACAACCGGCTCGGAACTGCCTGATAGCGTGATAAACCTTGCGGGTCGGCGAATCTAGCCCGGCAATCCTGGCCGGAAGTCGGCCGTATCCACCTGCTATTGGACCGCCGCCACCAACCGACCCAAGCTGGGTCGGCTATTTATTGCGGCAGCTTGCCGTCTACCAGCTCGCGCTCCCACTGGTCCATCAGCGGCCAATCGACCGCGCAGGTGCCGAAGTCGGCCATGTGGAGATAGGTTTCCAGCCGGGCAATCGTGCGATCGATTTGCCGATCATCCTTGCGAAACACGGGGCCATGACTGGGAAGCAGCCACTCGACGTCGCTCGCCCGAATGCGTTGCAGCGATTTGATAAAGTCCGGTATGCTGCTGCCATGGTGGGCATCGATCGCACCCACGCAGCCGTCGCGAAACAGGTTGTCGCCGGAAAACAGCAGCTTGCCGAGCCGGAACGAAAGCTGTCCGCTGGTGTGTCCCGGCGTGTGCCAGACCTCCAGCTCCAGCTCGCCGACTCGTATCCGATCGCCGTCGTTCACCAGCCGTTCGACTTTCACCGTCGGCATCTCGAGGTGAATATTCTGGGCGGCGATCTCGGCATACGTCATCAGCTTATCGCCCGATTCCAGGGGCACGGCCGCCCCGGGATGGCAGGTCACTGTCGTTTTGAGAATTTGCTTCGCCTTGGCGAAACCCTGGATATGATCCACGTCGGCGTGCGAAGCGATCAGCGTCACGCACTTCGAGAACGGAAAATCGAGCTGACGAATAATCTCCAGGCAGTCGTCAACCGCGTCTTCATACCCGATATCGATGAGGGCCCAATTGTTGTCGTCGTCGTAGATCAAATACACGCTGCAACTGATCCGCCGCCGCGCCTGGTAGTTCAGCTCGAGAACGTGCGGAAACAGCGGCTGACGCTTCAAAATGGCCATGCGGCGTGTTGCGGATTGGGACGACTGATAAAGTTGCCTTATAATACGGGTCGCGTGGCTTGCGGACAACCAGACGCCCTTTAGCGAACCGGGTCGTCCTCGACTCCGGCCGGCGCACAACCACCCGCGGCCGATGCCACCCACCGCCCGCCTTGCCGTCACGACACTCACCATTCTCCCGACGGGCAGGCGATTTCCTACGCGCCGAGAACGGCCGCCAGACCGGCCCGATAATCCGGATACGTCAACTTCACGCGCAAATCGGCCAGCATGCGTGCGTTGCTGATTCGGCGGTTTGCCTCAGCCCGCGCCGCTCGCGGCGAATTTGGGTCTGGTTCGACAAACCGCGGCGGCGGCGCGCCAATTTGCCGAGCGACTTCCGCGTAGTATTCGCCGCGCTCGACCGGATTGCCGTCGCTGACGCAGTACAGGCGCGGTCCATATTCGAACGGATCTAGCTCGGCCGCCGCGATCACCGTTTCCGCAGCGTCATCCACGTGAATTAAATTCAAGTATCCGCTCGCCCGCGCAGCAATCGGGCGATCGCTCGATAGCTCCTTGAGAAAAGGAACACGACCCGGTCCATAGATTCCGCCCAGCCGCAAAATGATACCGCGCGATCCGAGTGGATGGGCAGCGAGTATTTGTTCCGCCGCCAGAGAAGCCCGGCCGCCGTCGCGCTGCGGTTCGGGCGGCGTCGTTTCATCGACCCACTCGCCATCCGCCGGCCCATAAACGCCCGTCGTGCTGATATGAATGAAACGCCCCGTTTCGGCCAGCAATGCAGCCAGCACGTTTCGCAAACCGCCGGCATAGACTTCGTCAATGGAATTCACCGCCGCGCGATCGAAGCCAACCGAATACAACACGGTCTCGACGGCCGCAAATGGGCCCAGCGTTTCCGGCCGCGTTACATCGGCAACGATCGGAAAAAATCCCTGCCGACGGAACCTCTCGGCCCGATCGGGGCTCCGCGTAACGACTGCAACTTCGCGCCCCGTCGCATGCCAACGACGCGCCACGCGCTCACCCAAATAGCCGCACCCAAAAATAATTTTCAACATTCGCCGCCCTAGAGCATTTTTCACATTCAGTTGGGGTGGCTGGGGCGGAGCGAAGCGATCCCCCAGCTTCACTGGGGGCTCGCCTGCGGCTCGACCCCAGCCGCCCATCCGCTTTAGTCACAGCGTAGTCACCGCGAGGAACGAGAGGACCGCACGTCGCTCAATCAATTGGCTCAACAGACTGTTGCCCGCGCCCGCCCGATTCGAAATACGCAGTCAACATAATCTGTGCCGCGAGCTGGTCGCGCCGGGCCTGTCGCTGCTTTTTGGTCAGCTTCGCGGCGCTCAGCACTTCGTCCGCCTCGGCGGTCGTAAATCGCTCGTCGAAAAACTCAACCGGCACGCCCGTCGCGTCGTACAGCCATTTTCCAAAAGCGCGGGCCTCGGTCGATTTTTGACTCTCGCCACCGTGCAAGTGGACCGGTAAGCCGACGACGAATCGCTCAAGATGTTCCTCTTTGGCCAATGCCGCAAAGTGCGCAGCATCCAACGCGGCCGACCGTCGCGTGTAATTTTCAAACGGACTGGCGATGCCGACATCGGTGTCCGCTAGCGCGATGCCGATGCGAACGGTGCCAAAATCAATGCCGGCGATTCGCAAAATCTGATTAACCTCTTTATTTCGCCCGGCATAGCCGCTGGCGGGAGCCAGCGGCTCGCGGCTTTTTCAGCCGGCCGGCTTCCGCCGGCGGCTAGGGAATTCTTGTTGATTTCTACCTAATGATCAGCCTTCAATCGGCTGCCGCGCAGTCCTCCCTCTCGAAATAACCGTGCTGGAGAAATCGAATCGCGTACTCGTGTACTCGCCGATCGTTCATGAAAAAGCTGTGCAGCACCGGCAGCAGCCGAAAATCGCGGGCCCCGGGCAGCCGCGTGCCCTCGACGGTGACGACGCCGTCGTCGTCGCCCGGAAGCAGCGGATTATACCCGCGGCCATCGTTTTTGCCGCCGGCCAGCACCCCGAACTCGAACGGCGGCGTGCCGAGGGTCGGCTCCAACTTTTCCCAGCCGGTGGCCATCTCCTCGGCGGCTGGCCCCGCTACGAATGTCGCCACCGAGCCGCGGACCAGCATCGTCGCCAGCTTTGGCTGACGGTTCGGCGGCGCGAGCATCACCATCCGTCCAAACTTCTGGCCCTGCGGCAACGTGCGGTTCGAATCCGCGAAGTCCTTGACCCACCGCCGCACCACCAAATTGCCCAGGCTGTGCGCAACAAAGTTGATTTCGCCGATCCCTTCCAAGCTGCCGACGACCTTATCGAGCGACTGGGCATGCGTCGCGACGCTTCCCCGCGTCGTTGGGTATCCCATGCAAAATACGCTATAACCGCCCGAATCGGCGATCGCGCCGCCGAGCGACGTCATGCTCGACCGCGTGCGGAACAAGCCATGCAGGACTACGACCGCTTTGCCCGCCATCGGGGCCAGCTTTTCGCGCGCACGGATTTCATCCATCTTGCTTCGGCACTCTTCGAACGTGCCGGTGGCCAGCCGGTGATTCGATCCGTCCAGCAAACGATAGTGGCCGGTCAGTGCGTGGCATTGAATTCGCCAAGCGCGGAAGAACCACACATCGGCCCAAAACTGCTTGCCGCCGCCCGTTTGGCTAATCAAGTTCATCAAATCCTCGGCCTGCTTGGCGAGGCTGCCCGTTTTGGCATCCGCAACCGGTTCGGCGAGCAGCGATCGCGCGCCAAACACGGATGCAAGCAAACTACCGCAAAACCGGCGTCGATTCATATTCTTAAAACCCTCTCCCTCCGGGAAAGGTCAGGGCGAGGGCGCTTTTGAATACCGCGCAGATCCACCAACCACGTCGTCACAAATACTCCGGCCAACCGAGTTCCTCCAACCGCTTCACAATCGATCGAATTTGCTCTTCGCGCCGTTTGTCGGCGACCAGCGTCGCGTTCGGTGTGTGCACCACAATTACATCCGTAAGTCCCAACGTAACGATCAAATGGCTGTCGTCCGTCCGAACGATTGAGCCGTTTGTGTCGAGTCCGAGGTGCTTGCCGACGATCGTATTACCGTTTTCATCACAGCCGATCAGCCGCGCCAGCGATTGCCAGCCCCCCAGGTCGTCCCACTCAAACGGCGCTTCGATCACGGCGACGTTGGTCGCATGTTCCATCACCGCGTAGTCGATCGAAATCGGTTCGATCGCCGCAAACTCGCGCTGGAAAACGGCCTCGCGCTGATTTGTGTCTCTGGCATCCACGATCTTTTCCAAGTGGCCAAGCATCTGCGGTTGCCGCTCGCGGAGCGCATCCAGAATCGTACTGGCTCGCCACACGAAAATTCCGCCGTTCCAATAGTATTCGCCCGAGTCGACGTATTTCTTGGCAGTCGCCGCATCCGGTTTCTCTTGGAATTTTTGCACTCTGAACACCCGAGCGAGCCGGGCCGTCCCCGGCCCCGACTTCAACTCGTCCCCGCGATGGATATACCCAAAAATCTCGGCCGGATAGGTAGGCCTGATCCCAAATGTCACGATCCGCCCGGGCGACTGAATCCACCAATTCGGCCGCTTGCCGCACCGCCGCCTGAAACTTGTCGGCCGGCCGGATGACGTGATCTGCCGGCATCACAACCATCGTTGCCTCGGGGTCCTTGCGGCTCACCATCAATGCCGCCAACCCGATACACGGCGCCGTATCGCGCTTGCACGGTTCGCCGACAATCGCCGCCGCCGGCAGCTCGGGCAACTGCTCGCGGGTGGCCGCGACCAGCCGCTTATTCGTCACGACCAGCCGCCGTTCGTTCGGGACCAAATCGCCCAGCCGATCGACCGTCTGCCGCAACATCGTCTGCTCGCCGACGAGCCGCAGCAACTGCTTCGGCGCGTCGAGTCGGCTCGCCGGCCAAAATCGGGTGCCCGTCCCACCAGCCATGATCACTGCATGTAGCATGAAAGAGGTCGGACGTCAGAGGTCAGAGGTCAGTGACGGCGAGGCCGCTTCAGCGGCCGTGTGCGACTGATCGCGCGCTCCATTCAGCATATCCAACAGCTGTCTCGCCGCGCAAGCCGGATCGTCCGCATCCACCACCGCAGCGCCAACTGCGATTCGGTCGATCCCCTCGGATAGCACATCCGGCAAGTTTTCCATCGTCACGCCGCCGATCGCAAACGTCGGCAGTCGGATTTCGGCCGACACCCGCCGCAAATAATCCAATCCGGCCAATTCGTCAAAATCCTTCGTGCGTGAGGGAAACGTCGGCCCTGCGCCAGATAATTGGCCCCATCCAACACCGCCGCCCGCGCTTGCTGAATATTATGCGTCGACACGCCGATCAACATCCGTGTACCGACGATCGCGCGAACGTCTTTCACCGATAAATCTTCCTGCCCCACATGAACGCCGTCGGCCTGAACCGCAGCCGCGATATCGGCCCGGTCGTTGATGATCGCGAGCGTTGCCCCTCGTGCCAAGCCGACAGCCCCCGGCTCCGCCGGGGGTTTCCGGGCGGCGCGATCATGCGCGCCGATTACCCCCGGCAGAGCCGGGGGCTGTACGCGAGTAAGCGAAACGAGACGCCGCGCGGCATGATGAGGTCCCGATCATCAAGCCCCTTATCCCGCAACTGAATCATGCCAACGCCTGCCTCGACCAGAACTTTAACTAGCCGTTCGAACTCGTTGGCCGAATGCCTTCCATCCACCAGCACGCACAACCGCACGCCGTCGAGCCGATCTCGGCTCGATCGACCCACGTCGATCGCCTTTTCCAGCGTGTAGAGCTTGTACCGCAGCATTTCGAATTGGCCGGCAAACCGCTCAGCCACCAATTTGCCGTATTCTTCCAGGCTGCGTAGTGATTGCTCCGCGCGTTTAAGGCTGGCGGCGCACACGTCCCAGGGATTCGATCGCTGACCTTCCCGTTCCATCGAAATCGCCGTGCCAACATCGCGCTGCGTCTCCCGGGCGGCGTGCCGGTCGATGGACTCAATCGGGTCGGCCGCCGCCGCCAGATCGTGCCGCAACGACTTGGTTTCCGCCGTCAAAAACCGATCATCGAGCACGAACCGCGCATAGTCCTCGACCACTCGCAGTCCTTCCGCGGCGCGGTTGAGCGAAGCATCGAGAATCCGCATTACTGGGGTTTTCGACATGCCGGTCGATCATCAATTGCTATCAGGAACACACCGGTATTCTCGCTTAGATCATACCGCCGAAGCCTTATCGCGGACAGAACAAGCCCATTTTAGCCTTGTCCTAAGTTCAATTGCCGCAGTTAGTTGCCTTGAACGATGCCCGTTCCGGGGCTACACTTTCAAGGACTTGGAATTACGCGCGGTGGACAAATTCCGCGTCCAATCACCGTCGCGATTGACGATACCAATAGCCGCGGCGCTACACATCGCTGACCCGCATCGCGACGTATTTGACTCCACGCATACAATTAGAGCGGATTAACCGATAGGAAAAAGTCATTCTGAACGTAGCGAAGCGAAGTGAAGAATCTCACGATGCGAAAGAGATCCTTCGGTCGCCAAGCCTCCCTCAGGATGACCAATTGTCGAGTTGACCGATACAACTGGAGACACAAATGTACGAACGATTTACCGACCGTGCCCGAAAGGTGATGCAGCTCGCCAACCAGGAGGCGCAGCGCTTCAACCACGAATACATCGGCACGGAACATGTCCTGCTGGGCCTCATTAAAGAAGGCAGCGGCGTGGCGGCCAATGTACTCAAGAACCTCGACGTCGATCTGCGGAAGATCCGCCTCGAGGTCGAGAAGCTCGTTCAGAGCGGCCCGGACATGGTCACGATGGGCAAGCTGCCGCAGACCCCGCGCGCCAAGAAGGTCATCGAGTACTCGATGGAAGAGGCCCGCAATCTCAACCACAATTACGTTGGCACCGAGCACATCCTGCTTGGCCTGTTGCGCGAGCAGGAGGGCGTTGCCGCCCAGGTGCTCATGAACCTCGGCCTGAAGCTGGAAGAAGTCCGCGAGGAAGTTCTCAACCTGCTGGGCCACGGCATCGAAGGCGCCGAGAGCGAACGTGGCGGCCGCGGCGGCGTTGGCGAAGAAGGGGGCGAGGGCCGCAAGAGCCGCAGCAAGACTCCCGCACTCGATAGCTTTGGCCGCGACCTCACCGAGCTGGCCCGCCAGAAGAAGCTCGACCCGGTGATCGGCCGCGAAACCGAAATCGAACGGGCCATCCAAATCCTTAGCCGCCGCACCAAGAACAACCCCGTGCTGCTGGGCGAAGCCGGCGTCGGTAAAACTGCGATCGTCGAAGGCTTTGCGCAACGCGTTGTCGAAGGCGACGTGCCCGAGCTGCTTTTGGACCGCCGAATCGTGGTCTTGGACCTGGCCATGATGGTCGCCGGCACCAAGTACCGCGGCCAATTCGAAGAGCGTATTAAAGCGGTAATGAACGAAGTTCGCCGCGCGAAAAACACGATTCTGTTTATCGACGAGCTCCATACGCTTGTTGGCGCCGGTGGGGCCGAAGGCGCGATCGATGCCTCGAACGTCCTCAAGCCCGCTCTGGCACGCGGCGAAATCCAATGCATCGGGGCCACCACCCTCGACGAGTACCGCAAGTACATTGAAAAGGACTCGGCCCTCGCCCGCCGCTTCCAGGAAGTGCTCATCGAGCCGACGACCCCCGCCGATACGATTCAAATCCTCCGCGGTCTCCGCGATCGGTACGAAGAGCACCACCGCGTCCAAATCACCGACGACGCGATTCAGGCGGCCGTTGACCTCTCGGACCGCTACATCACGGGCCGCTGCCTGCCCGATAAGGCCATCGACGTGATCGACGAAGCCGGCGCCCGCGTCCGGCTCAAGAGCATGTCGAAGCCGCCCAATCTCAAAGAGATCGATGACGAGGTCGAAGGCCTCAACCGCCAAAAGGAAGAGGCGGTTGCCAACCAGGATTTCGAGCAGGCCGCCCGCCTGCGCGACCAGGCCGACAAGCTCAAGAAGAAGAAGACGAACATCACCAAGGAATGGCGCGAGAAATCGCGCGAGAACGGCGGCGTCGTCGACGAAGACGTCATTGCCGAAGTCGTCTCCAAGATGACCGGCATCCCGCTCACGCGGATGACCACCGAAGATTCGTTGCGCCTGATGCAAATGGAAGACGAGCTCCACAAGCGCGTCATCAGCCAGGACGAAGCGATCAAGGCGGTCGCCCGCGCCGTTCGCCGCAGCCGCAGCGGTCTGCAAGACCCGAAACGGCCGACCGGCACGTTCGTCTTCGCTGGCCCGACCGGCGTCGGCAAAACACTACTGGCCAAAGCGCTTGCCGAGTTTATGTTCGGCGATGCCGAGGCACTCGTGCAGATCGACATGAGCGAGTACATGGAGAAGCACAACGTCAGCCGCCTGATCGGCGCCCCGCCCGGATACGTCGGCTACGAAGAAGGCGGCCAGCTCACCGAGCAAATCCGCCGCCGCCCGTACGCCGTGGTGCTGCTCGACGAAATCGAGAAGGCCCACCCGGAAGTCTTCAACATGCTGCTGCAAGTGATGGAAGAAGGTCGGCTCACCGATAGTTTCGGCCGCAACATCGACTTCCGCAACACGATCCTGATCATGACCACGAACGCCGGCGCCGAGGCCATCAAAAACGAAGCCGCCTTTGGCTTCACCAAGCCCGACCAGGATGCCAGCTACGAGAGCATGAAGACCCGTGTCACCGAGGAGATCGAAAAGGTCTTCCGGCCCGAGTTCATCAATCGCGTGAACGACATCATCGTCTTCCGTCACCTCAACGACGACGATATGAAGCACGTGGTCGAGCTCGAGCTGTCGAAGGTTCGTAGCCGGCTTCAGGAAAAGGGCCTTACGATCGAGCTTACCGACGAAGCCAAGGAGTTCCTCGTCAAGAAGGGCTCGAACACCGACTATGGCGCCCGCCCGCTACGCCGGGCAATCGAAACGTTCGTCGAAGACCCGCTGGCCGAGGAGCTGCTCAAGGGCGAATTCGCCGGCAAGGATATCATCAAGATTGAGGTCAAGAAAGTCGGCGACAAGAAGCAGCTCGTCTTCGAAGGAATTTCGACGAAAGATAAGTCGGAACCCGAGCCAGTCGGCGCCGGAGCCGGTGCCGAAAGCGGCGATGGAAACAACACCGAAAGCGCCGGCTCCTGATCGCACACGGAAATTTCCCGAAAAACCATTTAGCCCCGGGTCACTGACCCGGGGCTAAATCTTTGCGCGTGAACTCATCGAACCAAAATGTTCACGGGTTCACTCGCAAACCCCCAACAGAGCCGGGGGTTTTGTACAACCAAACAGCCCACCACATTCACCACCGATGATGCACGTGCTCGCGCACGTACTGGTCATAGATCCGCCTGACCGCCTTCATCCTTTGCTCCGATAGCACCGGCAAATCCGCCGCCGCACAATTGTCCTCGGTTTGCTGCGGCCGCTTCGCGCCGGGAATCGCGCATGTGATGGCCTCGTGCATCAGTATCCACCGCAGCGCAAATTCCGCGAGGCTCCATCCCGGCGGGCAAATCGCTGCGAGTTCTTCAACCGCTTTCAATCCCGTCTCGTAATCGACCCCCGAAAACGTCTCGCCGACGTCGAACGCCTCACCGTGGCGGTTGAATTGGCGGTGATCCGTGGCTTCAAACGTAGTATCACGGCGCATTTTGCCCGTCAGCATGCCGGAAGCCAGCGGCACGCGCGCCAAGATGCCCACCCGTCGCCGCTGTGCTTCGGCGAAAAACACCTCCGCCGGCCGGTGCCGAAACATGTTGAAGATGATTTGAACGCTCTGTACATTCGGAAAACTGATCGCCTTGATCGCTTGCTCGGGATTCTCGACGCTCACGCCGTAATATCGCAGCTTGCCGGCAGATACCAAGTCATCGAGCACGCCAAACACTTCCGGCCGGTAATAAATCTCGGTCGGCGGGCAGTGCAGTTGCAACAAATCGATGGCCTCGCAATTCAGATTTGCCAGGCTGCGATCGACAAAACTCGTTAGGTTCTCTCGGTTATAGCCGTCGGCCGTATGGGGCCTGAGCCGGCGCCCGGCCTTGGTCGCCACGTACACTTTCTCGCGCCGCCGGCCTCGCAGCTGGGCGACCAGCCGCTCGCTGCGGCCGTCCCCGTATACATCGGCCGTATCGATAAAATTGACGCCCAGGTCGATCGCCCGATCGAGCGTGGCGAGCGACTCGCTGTCGTCCACGGTTCCCCATGCGCCACCGATGGCCCACGCACCAAAGCTAATCGTGGATATCTGCCATCCAGTGCGGCCCAGCTCTCGGTATTGCATGAAGACACCCCTTGCTGAACGGAGTAGAATTGCGCGGCACGCGGCGGTCGACGCACGATCAGCCGCCGGCCGATTCAATGGCCGCGAGAGCCTCGTCCGGAATATTGAAATTCGCGGCCACGTTTTGCACGTCGTCGTGGTCGTCGAGCGAATCCATTAGTTTCAGTACAGTGCGGGCCGCGTCCGCCTCTAGATCGATCGTGTCTTTCGGAATCCGCGTAATCTTTTGGACTTCCGTCTTGAGGCCGGCCTTTTCCACCACCTCGCACACGGTCGTGAACGCGTCTGGATCGCAGGTAACGTCGAAGTTTGCCCCCTCGCGACGCACATCATCCGCCCCCGCATCAAGCGCCAACTCCATGAGCGCATCTTCTTCGATTTGGTCGGCCGGAATCGACAGCAGCCCCTTGCGGTCGAACATCCAGGCGACGCACCCCGTGGCCCCGAGCTTGCCCCCCGCAATTTCGAAGATCTTGCGAACTTCGCCGGCTGTCCGGTTGCGATTATCCGTGAGGATGTCGCACAGAATCGCGACGCCCGCTGGCCCGTATCCTTCGTACAACACCTCCTCGAAATTCACCCCCTCCAACTCGCCGGTGCCCTTTTTGATGGCCCGGTCGATCGTGTCCCTGGGCATGTTGCCGGCCTTGGCGTCGATGATCGCATAGCGCAGCCGCAAGTTGTTATTCGGATCGCCGCCGCCCGACTTGGCGGCAACGATGATCCCCTTGGCGAGTTTGCTCCACAGTTTCCCGCCCTTGCTATCGATCAGCGATTTTTTATGGGCGATATTCGCCCAGTGTGAATGTCCGGCCATGGGAGAGGTCAGAGGTCAGAGGTCAGAGGTCAGAGGTCAGAGGTCAGAGGTCAGAGGTCAGAGGTCAGAAGAGGTGTTGGCCAATTTCGTACGGAGTGAGCGTTGAAGACCACGCAGCATTCGCCGCTCTTCGGCTAACTTCTCACCTAACTGTTGGATAGTTTTCGATTGGCCATAGCCAAGGCGCAGAGCAAGGTCGAGGAATGTCTCAACCTCGGCGAGAGACCCTACGGCTATTGAAAGATGACGCAGATAGTCCTTGGTAGAAGAGCGAGCATTTCCTTCGGCAATATTGGCCGGCACTGAGACTGCCGCACGGCGCAACTGGCTGACGAGTCCAAACCGCTCACAATCGGGAAATGCATTGGTCAAATGATAAACCTCCTCCGTGATTTCCATTCCAACTTGCCAAACCTTCAAGTCGCGGTGTGTTTGAATTCTTCCTCGCTCATCCATTTTTCGTGTCCCCTGATCGGAATCGTTTTTTCCGACCTCCGACCCCCTGTCCTCCGACCTCTGACCTCCGACGTCTCTCACCGCGGTTTCTTCTTCGTCAGTCGCCGCGTCGTGGGTTTCTTCGTGCCCTTCTTTGTCGGCTTCTTGGTGATTTTCGTTGGCTTCTTCGCCGGCTGCTTGGTTGGCGACGGCTTTTTGACCGGTTTCTTTTCGGTTCCTTTGATCGGCTGTTCCTTGGCGGCAGCCGCCTTCCCCTTTGTCTCGGCTTTTGCTGCTTTGGCTTTGAGCGGCGGTTCGGGCGGCTTTACCGGTACCGGTTGTTGGACGACTCGCTTCGGCAGCCGGTCTTTGCAGCCCGGGTCGATCTCCAACATCAATTTCCGCGCCGCCGGTCCGTATGGGCTCCGGCCAACTTCGACCCCCAATTGATGCAGCAATGAACCAACCTCAGCCCCTTTGTTCTTGCTGACCGCGCGCTCTAATCCGGGCACGACCCCTTTGGAAAATTCATCGTCCGAGACAACCCGAACCGTGTGCAGTGTGATCATCGCTCCACGATTGAGCGGAATTGAATGGCCGCCCAGCGCATTCTGCGTTACATACGCTACCGCAAACGGCGTTGTGCCGTTGTATTTCTGCAAATGCTTGGCCGCTTGTCCGATGTTCTGCTTCTTGAGCGTTTCGATATCAAACTCGTACACCGACTCGAAAACGCTGTGCAATGACTGCTTGAGGCGCACGGCCGACTCTGGCGGGTTTACCAGCGGTTTGAGCGCATCCGTTAGCTCGCGAATGGTGCTCACGCGAACTTCATTCCATCCAAAGTAATCCTGCTTCAATGCGTTGAATACCTGCTCTGCCGCCTCCTGTGGCGAGTCTTCCAGCAGGCACGCGAAAAGCAGATGCTCTAACACCGTTCGATCCTTCGGCTGCACCACGGGTTTGTAATGCTTCCTGAGCACCTTTAACGTGCGACCGATTAGCGCGGAACGGTTGGGTGTTGCCATTGATTCTTAAATGATGCGGGGAAGGGAAGGGTAGGGGGTAAGGTGGGCATCGCCACCATGACAATTCTTGTGGTGGGCAATGCCCATCCTACTTACGATCAATCTTCATCCATCGTCTCGGCAGCTTCCACATCATTCGCCGTATCCTCCCGAGTCGCGTTATTGTCCGGCAGCAATTCGTGCAGCAACTGGCTGATGGCTAGCGATTTCTTAACGCCTTCATCCAATTCGAATCGCAGCCGAGGCGTGTAACGTGTGTCGATGCGGTCCGAAATCTTGCTTTGCAGGTAACCGGCCGAGCTTCGCAGCCCGTGCAGGCACAACTGCTGCTGCTTGTCGCTACCCATAATCGATACATGCACCTTCGCCTGCCGCATATCGGGCGACACCTCCACGTATGTCACGGTCACGCCTTCGATCCGCGGATCGCGCAGGTCCGTGAGAATGGCCATGCTGACCACCTCTCGAATTGCTTCAGCCGCTTTCAGTACGCGTCGGGACGACATGGGGTGAATGACGAAGCACGAATGACGAATGAATCAAGTACTCGACATTCGTCATTCGACATTCGTCATTTTTATCTAGCTCTCGAATTTCCGATGAATCTCTTCCACCTTGTAAATCTCAAACAAATCGCCTTCCTTGACGTCGTTGTACCCGGCCAGCTTGATGCCGCACTCGTACCCCTCGCGAACTTCCTTGGCATCGTCCTTCTCGCGGCGGAGCGTATCGAGCGCGTAGTCGCCAATGATCGTGCTGTCGCGAATCACTCTTGCCCGGCTGTTGCGCTCCACAACGCCCGATAGCACCCGGCAGCCGGCTACCGTGCCGACACGGCTGATTTTGAATACTTGTTGCACGAGCACGCGCCCCTGTTCGACTTCCCGCTCTTCCGGCTTGAGCATGCCTTCCAGCGCCAATTTCAGGTCGTCCGTGATCTTGTAGATCACGTCGTACCGGCGAACCTGCACGCCGCTCTTCTCGGCAAGCGCCCGTGCTTTCTCATCCGGAACCACGTTAAACCCGATGATCACCGCGTCCGAGGCATGTGCCAGCGTGACATCGGCCTCCGTAATGCCGCCCACGCTCTTTTGCAATAGCTTGATCTTCACCTCGGGATGCTCAAGCTTCAAAAACTCCTTCTCGATGGCTTCGATCGAACCGCGAACATCTGCTCGTAAAATGATGTTCAGCATCTGCGGCTCGCCCGTGCGATCAAGCCGGTCGAACAGGCTTTCCAAAGTCACGTGATGGAAACCCGTGGCGCCAAGCGTCATGGTACGTTCCTGCTCGGAACGCGATTGTGCGATATCGCGTGCCGTGGCGATGTCGTCCAACACGTAAAACCGGCTGCCGGCGGTTGGCGCGTAAATCGAGGCCGGTAATGTTAACCGGAATGCTGGGCCCCGCTTCCTCGACGCGACGCGTGGCATCGAGCGTGTCGTACATGGCTTTCACCCGCCCATGCGCCTCGCCGCACACGATAATATCGCCGACACGGAGCGTGCCGTTCTGCACGAGCAACTTGGCGACGATGCCGCGCTCCGCTTCCTGTTGGGCCTCGAGACAGGTGCCGACCGCCGCCCGGTGCGGATTTGCCTTATATTCGTGCAGTTCCGCAACCGTGAGCAGCGTTTCCAGCAGTTGGTCGATTCCCGTACCCTTGGTGGCGCTCGTTTTCACGACCTCGACTTCGCCGCCCCATTCGCTGGGTTGCAGTTCGTTGGTGCTTAGCCCCGTATAGACGCGTTCGAGATTGATGCCTGGCAAATCGATTTTATTCAGTGCAACGACGATCGGCACCTCGGCCGCCCGCGCATGACTGATTGCTTCTTCGGTTTGCGGCATGACACCGTCATCGGCGGCAACGACCAGCACGGCAATATCCGTCACATTCGCGCCGCGTGCCCGCATTTCGGTAAACGCCTCGTGCCCGGGCGTATCGACAAACGAAATCCGTTTGCCGTCCTTCACGATCGAGTAAGCGCGGATGTGCTGCGTAATGCCGCCGCTTTCGCCGCTCACCACGTCGATGCCAATGATCCGATCCAACAGCGATGTCTTGCCGTGGTCGACGTGCCCCAGGAATGTGATGACAGGCGGCCGTTCGACAAGTTGCGATGGGTCATCCGTCTGCTGCTCCAGGTCGGCAACCAGCTGATCCTCGAAGCTTACGGTTTCTTCGAAATCCACATTGATTCCGAGCTCGGCCGCGACCAGTTGCGTCATTTCGGGATCCATCGTCGAGTTGATCGTCGTCATCACGCCTTCATTCATCAGGATCTGCTGGATTTCAGACGTTTTGACGCCGGCCGCTTCCGAAAGCTCGCGAATCGTACACGGCAATTGAACCGTCACGCGCTCTTTCCGCGGGGCGGCCGTGCTCGCACCCGTGCTTACCACACGACGTTGTCGGCGACCAATCGATCGTTGCGGCCGATCCTCTGCATCGCCGGTTGTGACAGTCCGCCGCCGCGCCAGTTGGCGCTGCTCGCGGCCACCCAGCATCGGACGGTCTCCCTCGCCTTCACCTTCCCCTTCCTTGCCACGACGATGTTTGGTTCGCCCTTTGCGATCCGCTTCCTCCTCTGTCGGAACTGGCGCTGGTGTGCCAGACGGTCGCAGGCCTTTCAAACCGCGTTGTTTCTTTTCTTCGTCGACCGTCCGTTCGTGGCGACGCAGATGGGCCGCCAATGGCTTACTGCCCTGCTTGCCAGCGCCGAGAAGATCGGCTGGCAATCGTAGATCGGGCTTCTGTGCAGGCGGTTCATTGGCGCCCTGCTGGGGACTTGGCTGACGGGTTTTGGGCATCGGTGCGAGTTTCACCGCCGGGCGTGCCCGCTCGCCAGATGCCGCGCCATCGGCTTTCTTGCGGTCGCCAGTCCGCGCTTCGGCTCCAACGACCGGAACTTTGCCGCTCGCCGTTCCCGGGCCGATGTACTTCTCGCGCCCCATTGCCCCTGCCAGTGGACCTGGCCTGCGAGATGTATCCAGCGCGACTGCCGTTTCGACTGCCGTAGAAGTTGCCGCGAGCGTTGCTTCGGCTGGCTCCAATTCTTCCGCTGGTTCAATCGCCTTGGGTCGCAAGCCGGGACCGGGCGGTTTGGGCGTCACGATGACCGGCATCTTGCCCACGCGCGCGGCTCGGTCGGTCGCTGAGGCGCCGCCGGAGCCGTTTTCGTCGGCTTTGCCTTGGCGGTGCCGCCGCCCTTGAGGAACTGCTGTACTTTTTCGACCTCGTCTTCGGTCAGGCTGGCCAGCGCGGACCCCTTCCCGGGGACGCCGGCCTTCGTGCAAATATCGACCAGTTCCTTGCTGTCAACTTTCAGCTCTTTCGCCAATGCGTAGATGCGTACCGCCAAGAGTTATCTCCGTTTCATGCGAGTCGTTTACCCAACCATGATGTACTTCTCCAATTAGTAGGTGCCGCGACGGGCACACGACAAACGGCGAATGCCGGTTGTCGGGTCGGCGGCACTTGCCCGGGGGACATACCTAACTCGAACTTTTTCGTCCGGCTCCGCTCGCCGGACTTGCTTCCATTTATGTTCTGCTCTCCGCTTGTTCCTCTGCCGAATCGATCGCTTCTTCGCCGCTAACGGTCTCCTCGACGTCCGATGTGCCGAGCTCATCCTCGGTCGCTGCTGATTCCGAATCATCGCCTTCCATTGGTTGATCCTCACCCGCCGATTCGCCGGCCAGCTCGGCCGTTTTTCCTTCGTCTTCTTCGTCCATGGGAGCGAGCTTCATGCCTGCTTCCGCCGCCATTTCCGCCAGTCGCTCCTGTTCGCGCTTCTGACGGCGGGCTTCCGCCGCCGCGACCTCCGCCACTTCGGCCCGCTCCTCGGCCTGGCCAATGATCACGTTGGTTTCTGCTTCGCTCAAACTCCCCATCGCCATGAGCGCATCCGGCTCGATAATCGAAAGGTCGTCGTAGCTCAAAAAGCCCTCCTCGACGAGCCGATTCGCCAGCTCCTCGTCCACACCCGTTAGCGAGCTGAAACCGACCACGGCCCGTTCGATCGCTTGGGCCAGCTCCTCTTGAGTCATGATTTCGATATCCCAGCCGGAAAGCTTGCTTGCCAGCCGCACGTTCTGCCCCCGCCGGCCAATCGCCAGCGACAATTGATCCTCGCGCACCAGCACGATCCCGCGACCCAGCATCTTGCACAGGATCACTTGCTCAACTTCGGCCGGCTGCAGCGCGTTGGGAATCAGCACCTCGAGGTTCTCGTCCCAGCGCACGATGTCGATTCGCTCGCCCGCCAGTTCATCCACAATGTTCTTGATCCGATTGCCGCGCACACCCACGCACGCGCCGACACAATCGACCCGCGGATCGCTGCTGGAAACCGCCACCTTCGAACGATAACCGGGCTCCCGCGCCATCGCTCGGATCTGAATGACGCCATCGGCAATCTCGGGGATCTCTTGCTCGAAAAGCCGCTGAACCAATTGCGGCCGAGCCCGGCTTAAGATCACCTTCACGCGGCTGCCCGATTTGCGGACCTCGAACACCGTGGTCCGCACGCGTTCGTTTACATGGTGCGTCTCGCCTGGAATCTGCTCGCCGCGCGGCAGGATGGCTTCCACGTTCGTCAGTTGAACGGTCGCCGCGCCCCCTTCGTAGCGTTGAATCACGCCGCTGACCATGTGCCCGATTAGCTCATTGTACTCATCGTACAGAGCATCGCGCTCCGCCTCGCGGATCTTTTGGATCATCACCTGCTTGGCGGTTTGGGCGCCGATGCGGCCAACGGTTTCTTCCGAATCGAGCACTCGTCCTTCGTGGGTTGCATGAATCGAACCGTCTTCGCGGTCGATGTTCACGACGATGTCGGCTTCTTCCCCATAGTGCTTCTTGGCGGCCGACACCAGCGCAGCCTCGATCCCCTCAAATACGATCTCCTTGTCGATGTTCTTGTCGCGGTGAATAGCATCGACGATTCGCAATATTTCCTGGGGATTCATGACAACCTTTCCGCCGCGTATTCGCCCGCGGCGAAGGCAACCGAGTTTTTCAAGTTGTTCGAGTTGTGCAAACCGCGGAGCGGCTGCTCGACCGCGCACGGGCCATGCAGAGACACTATCTCCGCTTCGTCCTGCCGAAACAGAACGACCGGCCGCTGCCGTCAGCGAAACTCCTTGTGCCAGTGCAACTTAAAGCGTCTGGCGAACCCTCAACAATATCCCCCACGAGTGCTAGTGTCAAGCGGCGATTGCCGGCATTCAAGCTCGAAACGTCGTGTTTTCTTCCCTGTCGCCCGGCGGAAGCGATCACGCGCGCCGCAACGCCGGCCGCCGGTTACCGCGCCGACCGATCGCAGACACCAAGACGGCGCACAACAAAAGATACCAGCCCGTTGGCTCGGGGATCATGGCCGAACCGAGCGCGCCGCCAGGAGAGAAGACGTGACCGAAGTTGCTCCGCCAGACATTGTAATCGGCTTGATCGACGATTTGATTGTCCGAACCGTCGGCCGCAAGGTTCGTCGTCGAGCCCATCGTGCTGCGCCAGATCACGTAGTCGGCGGCGTCCACCCGATCGTCGTGATTGTAGTCGCCTGCCAACAGTGCCGCGTTGTTGATCGCCAATGCGCCCGCCAGAAGCTGACCGGGATAGTCATCGTCGTACATCCCGTCGTTCAAAATCACAAGAAACGGATCGGAGGCCGTATAGTTCGGTGATGTAAACCGGGCAAAGAAGCCGTAGGCGCAAGATCTGCTGCCGGGCTATTGCCGAGAAAATACTCCAAGTAGTGCTGATGCGTTCCCAACTCTGACGCCAACGGGTCGGCCACCTTGATCGTCAGCGGATCGCCGTTCGTTTGCGGGACCGTGATACTCTGCACCACTCCGTCGGGATCGGATGCAATGACCAGGGATTCGCCGTTGGGATCGACGGCCACCGGATTCGGATGGGACGGCGACTGGCTCAAGTTCAAGCTCCAATGCCACAACATTCGCTCGCTGATCGGATCGCTCCCCTTCACAGGCCGCGGTATGACTTGCAGACACAATCCGCTGTTCGGGTCCATTCCGGAAACATTGAACCCCGGCAGCGTCGTAAATTCATACTTTCCTAGCAGCCCGAGCGGATTGCTGACCGTGAATGAGATTTGGTCCATGACGGCGTCGTCTTCGTTGTCCACGAGCACCATTTGCGCATAGCCCGACGTTAAATCCGCGGCGTCGTACAGCGGTTGGGTATTAGATGCAATCAGCTTGTTGTTTCCATCAACAGTGACCGAAATCGGGATGCCGTGGCCGATGGCCGTCGACGCCGCCCCGGTTACAACCAGGTAAATGCACGATTTCAATACTGTTTTCATCGCTCTCCTCGATCGTTCATTCATTCTGGCTTGGCAAAATCAAAGTTCTGGTCAATCCACTCATCGATTTGCGAGGCGGCAATCGCCTCGACGTGGCCGTCCGCGAAAAGGTAGTGCGCCGTGTCGCGGTGGCGATCCGGCTGGATGTCGTTCTCGATGAGCGATTTCACGATCCCCAGCATCTGGTTCAGCGGGCGGAACCAGTCCGTCGCGTGGACGTGGTCGTAAAAGTTCTTGGCGTCGTCGTCGATGTGATCGATCTCGCTGTACGGCGGATTAGCCGCCTCGAACACGATCATCGTTCGCGACGTGGCCTGCAGCTTGTTCAGGTTGTGGATGCGATTCGGCCCCGGCTCCGAGATGTAATCGCTAATCACGTAGCTCGATGCTTGTACATTCAGCCGCCGCTGGGCGAACGGGTCTTCCGGGCAGGCGCGAATCGCATCGACTTGCTCCAAATGCGGTGCCACCGTACTGATCCACGATTGGGCGATCAACGATTTATCATCCACAAATTTTGGAAACTCTCCCTTGTGCAAATCACAATACTGCACGAACGCCAGCCCGATCTGCCGCATGTTGTTCTTGCAGCAAACTGCCCGCGCTGCCGCCCGCGCCGCCTGGATCGCGGGCAGCAGGAGTGCCAAAAGGATGCCGATGATCGCGATCACCACCAACAATTCAATGAGCGTCATCGCTTTCTGTTTTCGCAACATGACAGGTTAGTCCTCGTTACGTCGTCGGGCACGCCGCCGCATCAACAATCCGGCTAAACCACTCAAAGCAAGCACGCCTACAGCCGGTTCCGGAACCGCAATGATTTGCACCAGTGACGAGTCGACGCCCAAGCTGCCAACGGCAGCGGTTAGATCGGAATACGCGACGTTCTTGTAAAACATCAGCGAAATATCCGCCGCCGCCGGCGCATCTGCTTGCGTGCTCGTGATATGCAACTTCACGAGATAGATCCCGTCGCTCGGCTCGATGAGCGCGTTTGATCCGTCTCCCAATATGCGATACCGCATACTGCTGTGTTGATTGTCGGTGCCGTTAATGGCGGAAAACGCAAACGTCGTCGACGGATCGCTGGTGCCGCTGAAGACCGCGGCGTCCGCACTTGACAACGAGTCGCCCCGAAACACACCCACCGCTTCTGGCCCCGGATCGTTGGTAAACGCCGAGCCATCCCACTTCTTCAGGAAATCGGTAACATTGCCGTTGAGATGGGAGCCCGTCGTAAACGTATGGCCGTAACTGAACTCCAAACCCGGCCCGAACTGGTAAGTGTTCGTGTTCTGGATGGGATCGATCGAATCGTTCGGCATGACCGTCCAATAGTCGGTGGAAGGATCGCCGCTCACCGCCTTACGA
Source organism: Pirellulales bacterium (assembly GCA_963733825.1). Lineage (GTDB taxonomy): Bacteria > Planctomycetota > Planctomycetia > Pirellulales > Lacipirellulaceae > JABDGM01. The sequence continues at coordinate 266,482 of CAVTEK010000015.1, read as the reverse complement.
ATGGGCAGCACGTACACCGACTTCTCGCTTGTGAGCGAACTGTCGTACGGCTCATTCAATATTAATTCTCGCGTCGTAATCTTATTATTCGTATCGGTAACTTGAATCTGCGGGCCGTGGGCGCTGGCCGTGGAAACGGCGAGCGCCACACAAGCGCCGAGTACAAACATGCGTGGCGCATGAGCAAACTCCAATTGTAAAATGAGCGCGGACAATATTCCCTCGCGGTTGCCAGGGAACGTTCGTAAGATGGCGAACGCTAGGCGGCGCTCGGGAGGCGGAATTGCCGGCAGGTTGCCGGCGCGATCGGCGTGTTCCGATCGGGCAGGGCCCAGCCAATCGACTACAGAAAGATCGTGCGTTCGGTTGCAGGTCGGCACGATGAGCGTCGGCACCGCGGCCAACCAGGTCGATGAATGACCTTGGCATTCGAGCGCTCGCCAACCGATGACGCGGCTGGCAGCAGTTGCGCTCGGATGACGGTTGTGCTGGTCGGAACAGCAGTGGCAGCATGAATGAGCGGAGTCGCACGCGAGCGCTTTCGCCCGGCAACACGTTGGCGGCGCGGCTACGGCCTGTTGCTTGCAATGCGAATCTGAACGAGAGCAGAGGTGACCGTCCGGCTTTTCTCCCAGCCAGGCCAGATCGAGTCCGGCCCGTCGCGCCTCGGCAATCGCAAACTCCGGCGGTCGAACGTGGTGGGCCTCGGCCCACTCAAATCGCTCCGCCAACGTGTGGCAACAACACGATCGCCAGCACTGCTCGGCCGAGGCGCAGCCGCACGCATGATCCGCGCACGGATACAACTCGCCCCCCTTGTGCAATTGGCCGCCAAAAGGCAGCGGAATGCCGGCCGCCGTCACTGCGTATGCTCCAATCAACACGGCGCTGACCCACCGCCGGAAAAGCAGACGACGATTCGCGCGGTGTTCGAGCAATCGCATAGTGCACCAGAAATCGGCCCGCCCTATGGCCCACACTAATCTGCCCCACACGCTCGGTCAATTGTTTCGACAAATCCCTAGGGGATCGGTTAGCGCCCGTCACCCCGAGGTGCTTCGAGGGTCCGGCCAGATTCCTCGGAGTACCTCGAAATGACATGTTGTTGATCCCAGGCAAAGTGACCCACCATTCGAACAGTCGCGTTGACTTACCGAGTGAAATCGCGGACGATAAGTTCGATATCGCCTGAATACCAATGGGGATGGAGTCCCCCACGCAACCGCCCGTCGGGCTGATGACTCCTGCCGCCCGTTTACCGGCTGGCAGGCTGTTTTGCTCGCAATAAGCCTTGCCAACCGGCAAGGCTTTTTTCGTCGGTCGTACCAATTCGCGTTCGCTCGTGGAGACACGAAATGCTCAAATGGCTTCTCATCGCAGTCGGAGGTGCGTTCGGTTCCGTGCTCCGATATGCGCTTCAAGGTTGGGTGCAAAATTCTGCGGGAACCATATTTCCGTGGGGCACGTTGGCCGTCAACGTGACTGCTTGCGCGGCAATTGGAATACTCAGCGGCATGTTTGCCGGCTCGTATTTGATTCGCGACGAATTCCGCATCGGCCTCACGGTCGGCGTGCTCGGTGGATATTCGACGTTTTCCACCTTTGGTTTGGAAACGTTCAATCTCGCGAACGACAAAGAATTCGCTTTGGCTGCGCTGAATCTGCTTCTTAGCTGCGGCCTGGGCGTTTTGGCGGTCTGGGCCGGTTATCGTCTTGCCGAACACTGGTACGGAGTTTGACCCATGAAAATCCCACAAGACGGCTATTTGCTCCGCATCTTCATCGGCGAAAGCGACCGCTGGCACGGCAAGCCGCTCTATGAAGCCATCGTGATGAAGGCTCGAGAACTGCACATCGCAGGCGCGACCGTCCTCCGCGGCCCCATGGGCTTCGGCGCCAACAGCCGGTTGCACACGACGAAGATCCTCCGCCTCTCGGAAGACCTGCCCATGATCATCGAAATTGTCGATGCCAAAGAAAAAATCGACGAGCTGATGCCCCACATCGACGAAATGGTGCAGGAAGGTTTGGTTACGCTCGAGCGGGTACAAGTGATTCAATACCGAGCAAACGAAAAAAGCCCGTAGCACGAGCGAGAGTGCTCAGACTCTCGCTCGTGCCGTCGCGCCTACACTCCGCTCGCCCACGAATCGTTACCAAATCTTCAGCTTCCACCCCAACACGAAGCCGATCCCGAAGCACCACAGCGCGGCCGACTTCCGGATTCTCCGCGGGCGTACTCCCGCAGGTATTCAATGACATCCCGGCCCATCTCGACGGGCTCCAAATCGCGCACTTCAGCTTGTATGCGTTGGTTGGTTTTCTTAGTCGCTGTTTGGACGTTGGCCATATCCGTTCTCCTAAAAAGAGGTATCGTTCTGCCAATTATCGTGGATTCGGCGGATTGTCCGCACTGGTCGAATGTTTCAGATCAGCTTTTGTTGCAGCGCGACTGCGTAAACTCGACTTGATCCAGGCGATGTTCCGGTTCAGCTCGTCGCGGGAACGCTCGAGCGAGCTCAATCCATCGTTCAGACGGTTCCATGCCGTCACCAGAAACCCGGCACTCGCTGCAATTCCGACAACCGCCGCAATGGCGAGTCCGCCCGACAACGGCCATCCTGTTAGCTCGGCGATAAGCTCCGCGACCGCAAACAACACGACCGGGATCGAGCCGAGCAACACGCACACGCCAATCACGCTCAACAACAGCGAAGTGCGCGTTTTCTGTGTCGTGCTTTTCACATCGTTCGCAAAAAGTTGCGCTTGAAGCTCGCCGAGCTCGATGACGTCATGCGCAAGCTCCGAAAAGCTTGTCGCGACGTTGGGTTCTTCAGTTCGAGCTCGACCGTTGGTATTCATTTTCGTTTCACAATCCAGCCCAGGACGATGCCAACCGCCGCGGCCGCCGCGATGGCAACCTTGGGATGTTCCGCCAGCAAATTCTCCAAACTATGTTCCCACGACCTGGCCTTGTTGCCCCACGATGCCGACTCGCGTCCGGCGATCGCATCCGGAGCCTCACTTCGCGGCCAAATCGATTCCAACCGATTAATTGGCGCACGCATAACTCTCAACGCTCCACCTTCGTAGGTTCATCGACCGGCGACGACGGCGCCGCGTCTCGGCGCCTTCGCCTTAGTGGTGTGCGTCGTCAACTGCTGCACAAGGTAATTCATTCCAGTCCGGGCCGCCCAACTCAGCCCCATCACGGCCAGCGTCTTCACCATCCCTTGCGTTTCTTCGCTGGCCTTCGACGCGTTGATACTTACCTGGTTCTTTCGAACCAGCTCGGCCAGCGCTTCCATATCTGGTTGGACGACCTGCTTCTTCTTCGGAATCAGCAGGTACCCAATCCCGGCCGCTACCGCCATCGTCGCCCAAGGAAACTTCCGAATATAGAACGACGGCGACGCCATCGCCTTCGCGCTGCGGCTCACCTCCTGCATGTCGTCAATCAACTCGCGACGCAGTTCAGCCATCCGCCTGCGAATCGATTCGGCTTGTTCTTCGGGCGTCACCGCAATTCTCCACGTGCCTACATGGCAATTCGTCAAGCGAGCCAAACTGGGTCTCGCCTGAATTCATTTTACACCATCCGGCGCCAAAACCGTCGTGCCGGCCCGTTCACTTGCCAAAGTGTTCGGATAGCGCATCCGGAATCATAGATTCAATGCGTTCCATCAGCCGGCGACCGAAACCTTCCGCAGTCACCCGATCACGCCACGAGCGCGGCTCGCGATGAGTCGCTCCCAGCGCCCGACCGATCAGCAGGCCAATACCGAATCCGGCGGCCAAGGAAACGGCGACCGATGCACCGCCGTGTTCGCGGATACACTCCTGAGCCTGCGAGGCTCCCTGCGTCACATAGTCCGATGCCTGACTTGCCATTTCGCCCACGGCTCCGAAGCTGCTTCTCGGTTCTTCAGCATCGTGCGTGGATCGACGCTGAGCTTGACCGGCCTGATGACCGCTGCCCGTCGATTTGTTTCGTTGATTCGAAGTTTGATTCGCTGGCATTTCATTCCCTTCCTTCATTGAAATCCGTGTATCTTTCCAGATCGCCGTTTCGCGTGCTGCTAATCGCGCGATCCGGCGACCAAACCGACGATCAAACCGACAATCAGGCCCGTGCCAAATGCCACGGCAACCGATTCGGCCGGCCGCCGGCGAACCATCTGCTGCGCTCCTTGATAACTCTCGCGGGTCCGGTCCCGGAGCTGGTCGGCGGCGCCGCGAAGCTTTTCGCCCGCTTGATCGACGTATTGCCGCGCCATCTCGCTGGCCTGCGTAAACGCGCCGCCGGCCTGGTCGCTCAACTCGCCCAGTATGCGCTCGATGTGCTGCCGGCCTTCGCCCGTCTTCTGTTGCACTAACCCAACCAACTGGTCGAAATTGCCCTCAACTTCGCTGAGTTCGTCGTCGGTCAATTGGCCCCACCGCTGCTTGACCTTACCCTTGAACTGATTCCAATTACCCATTACTTTTTCCTGCGTAGTCATTTTTTTGCTCCGAGCGATGAAGAATGTTGAAAGCGAAAACGATCGGCACCCGAACGCGCTTGGATAAAGAGTCGCAAATTAAATGCCGGCATCCAGTTTCAGCCGAGTTCATCTTATCTCGGCCGAAAGTCAATTTGCTAGTAGGCCGCGGCGAATCCAGAGTGGATGGTCAATGACCGCATGCACAAGGCGCGGCATCTGTCATCGCAACCAACGCGCATACATCTTCCGGCTCCCTCCCCCACCGCGGGGAGGGTTGGGGAGGGGGGGCAGCGAGTGCGCTGCCACTTCACCATGATCCCTCCCTAACCCTCACCGTCGCTGGGGAGGGAACCGGAAGAATCATGGTTGGCGTTGCCATGCAGCCTTGGATGCGCCCGCCTTCGATCAATCGGCCGATGCCACGTATAAGACGGCCGCCTGCCCCTGAGGCGTGACGCTCAAATTTAAGAAGCTGCGTCCCGCCGGAACATTGCCGCCCGTCGCAACTGCAAGACCACATGCCGCATCGGGCGTTTTATAGTTGAGCACGGGTGGCAGCCGACCCTCCCGCATTGCCAGAACGCTGCCGATCAATTCCACCACCGCGCTCCCCGCGCCGAGATTACCGAAATAGCTTTTCAGCGCTGTAACCGGCACATCCTTGGCCCGAGCGCCAAATACTTCATGAATGGCTTGGGCTTCGTCGGCATCGCGGTTGGTCGTGCTCAATCCGTGCGCATTGATATGCCCGACGTCGGCAGGCGTGCGATCCGCATCGCGCAGCGCCGCTCTCATCGCTCGCACGAGGGCCACGTCGCACTTACCGCACAGTTTGTCGTCCGATACACTCGCGCTGCCCAATCCCAACACCTCAGCATAGATCGTCGCGCCGCGGGCCTTGGCTGAGGAAATCTCTTCGAGCACGATCATGGCCGCACCTTCGCCCGCCACCATTCCGGTCCGATTCTTATCGAACGGCCGGCTGGCCTTCGTCGGGTCGCAATTCTCGGCGGCCATCTGCTCGGTCTGCAGCGCGTGAATCGCTTGCATCGGCAGAATGCGCGTTCCCGTTGCCCCCGCCACCATCATGTTCGCATGACCGCGCTGAATCGTGCGAAACGCCTCGCCGATCGCCAGGTTGCCCGCAGCCTCGCGCATCGTCAGCGAGTTGTTCGGTCCGCGCAGGTCGTTGTAAATCGCAATGTGACTCGCCGGCATGTTGGGCAAGTATTTCAGCATCCACAGCGGCTCCATGTCGCCAAGCCCATCTTTTCCCCACCGCGCAATACTGGAATTCACCCTCCGGAGCGCAAGATCTTCATGCCCGCCGAATAATCGGCCGGCATCGTCAGCATGTAGTCGCTGCCTAATACCACGCCCGACATCTCCGGGTCCATCGGCTGTTCGGCGAATCCTGCATCCGCGATCGCCAGCTGCGCCGCCGCGACCGCCATCCGCGTCTCGCGGCACATCACCTTGAGACCCTTCTTGATCGCCTTCTTCCGTTCCTTCTCGAGCGGGCCGAAATCGTCGATCTCGCCGGTGAACTCGCGAGCCTCGGCCGCATACTTAAGTGGCTGCCGATCCGACGGCAAAATAGAAATCATCCCCACGCCGCTCTTGCCCGCTCGCACAGCGCGCTCCACAGCGCCGCCGGCGTATTTCCCAGCGGCGAGATCACACCCATGCCCGTGATCACCACCCGGCGTTTGTCATTTGCTGCAGAACTCATAGAAGAGCCAGTTTAGCAAAGATCGAGGCGCGGGTCAGGACGACATTTGCCGATCCCGGTTTAGCGAATGCATCAGCCTTCGGCCCGGCTTTTTCGCCATTGCTGCGATGCGACTAGCACCCCCATTCCGAAAACGACAGCTCGCAACAGATCGCCAAGATTCGGGGCAGTCAGAAAGCCAAGCGTTGCCGCCAATGCAAACAAAAGGAGGATCACGCCACAAAAAGCGATATAATTGGATTTCATTTTTGTTTTCGCCCGCTTGCTACGCCTAGTATCGTCCTTGGAAGCTCTGCTGCGGCAGAGTGGCGGCACGCGCCGTCGTCGGCTCCGGCGACGGAGCGACGATTCCCGCGCTCTCGACGAAGAGCAAGGCATCTGCTCGGGGCGGCCCTTTCAGCATCGGCATGGCATCCGTCACCGCATCCGTGATCGGGTTGTCTTTCGTCGGACCGGGAGTGGCAACTACCCCCATGCTCAACAACAAAACTTTATCCGTCGGCCAGCGAAACCGCTCGTGCAAGTTCGACGACGTCATTTGCGGCACGTCGATCTGCACCCGCTGATTCGGCGCCACCGTCGTCGGCAGATCGAGCTTCACGGGCAACATTTTCTCGACCTGGTTGAGCCGCAGCTTCACGACCGCATCGGCCGACGCCAGGTCGAGCGACAACAGCGGGCTGAACTCCAGCGAAAATCCCTCTTCGATCGTGCCCATTTCCGGCTGGTACCCGGGCCACGCCGTTTGCGTCACCGCCGCGTTGCGAATGTAACTGCGCAGGCCGCATCGTCGAGATCACGAGCGACTGGCCGTTGTTCACGAGCTGTTGCGACGAATTGTATTCCCGATAGTCGGTGCGGCGGCTGAGCTCCGATACCAATAGCCGCGCATTCTCCTTCGCCAGCAGCCACCCTTGCACGCCCGGCGATTGCACGGGAATCGGCGTCATCATCGGCAACGCTTTGGCGCGCCAATTCGGATTCCCGACGGTGGCCACACGCAGCGTAAAAGCATACGCGCTCGCTGCCGAATTCACAAAACGGTCCGCAATATCGGCCACGGTCGCTTGCATTTCCGGCGTGTGATAAACGCGCAGCACGTCCCGATTGGCACTCAACAATCCGACGGGCTCTGAATGCCAAGCCTCGTAGCCGGTCTCGCGCAGGACCCAATCGACAATCGCCTGTTCGGGCCGCGCGGTCGTGGTCACGCGCTGCGTGTAAGGACGGATGTCGTACTCGCGCCACACCTGGCCGTGATCCTGTGGCAACGCGCTGTTGCCTTTCGTGACGTTGGCTCGCGTAATTCCCGGCACGGCCGCGGGTGCGCCTCCGACGGGCGTGATATCCGCGGCCGGTCGTCCCTGTGCGGCGCCCGGCGCTGGCGCATTGTTCGTCGTATTCGCGAACGGAGATTTACTATCCGCATCGCCGGCGAAATGTCCGCTGCCCGAGTTGGAAGCCTTCCAACCGGCGCCGTTCTGCGCCAATACTGGCCCGGCAGTCGCAAAGCATAGAACGACAGTCGCCAGAATTTCAAATCTTCGAGGCAGGCGATTCATCCGTCAGCCTCCTTGCTGAACGCGGTCTCGATAAACTGGGGCGGCGAAGTATAAGAGTGCTCCCGCCAGCACACAAGGCGGGTGCCCAGTCCATGCTAGCTGCACGTAGGACGGACAATCTGTCCGTCAATTTTTGGTCCGTCGATCATTTGGACCGAAAAACCTGTGCGTTGATTCATCGGACGGACAGGATTGTCCGTCCTACGTAAATGCCACTCCTCATCGCAGATTCGCAAGCACCTTAAGCCCTCTTTCGATCGTGTCGTCGCTTGCCGCGTACGAAATCCGAAAGTGCGTGTCCCGCCCGCTGAATATACCTCCCGGAATGATGAGAAGCTCTTTCTTAATCGCCCGTGCGACAAATTCGCTTCCAGATTCCTGGGTGCCACTGGCTCTGCCAGTGCCCTTCGGCACTTCCGGAAACACATAAAACGCCCCACCCGGCTTCGTCACGCCGTAGCCGGCCTCTAAGAGGCCGGCCACGATCCGATCCCGCTTCCGCCGGTACGCCGCTATATGCTCGCTCATATCCACATCGAGCGCCGCAATCGCCGCCCACTGCAATGGATGCGGCGCACACACAAACGTGTACTGCTGCAGCATCGTCATTTTATCGATGATCGCCGCCGGGCCATGCACAAATCCCAACCGCCAGCCGGTAACGCCGTACGTTTTGCTGAACCCATCGACGACAATCGTCTGCTCGTTCCATTCGGCAGGGCTCATCATCGGCGCATCGTAACAAAACTCGCGGTAGATCTCGTCGCTCACAAGCGCAACATTGTACTTAGCAGCGATCGCTGCCACCGCTGCAAGTTCTTCCGAGCTCGCAACGGCGCCCGTCGGATTTGCCGGGCTGTTCAACAGAATCATCTTCGTCCGCGGCGTAATCGCCGCCGCCACGCGATCCGGATCGATGCGAAAATCCGGATACGTGTCGATCGTCACGCACACACCACCCACCATGCCCACCAGCGCCGGGTACATCACGAAGTACGGATCGAACACGATCACTTCATCGCCCGGGTTGACCATCGCCAGAACGGCAAGCACCAATGCGCCGCTAGTGCCCGATGTCACCAGCACCCGGCGATCCGCATGGTGATAGCGCGCATCCACCTCCGCTTGCAGCCGCGCGCGCAGCTCGGCAACCCCTTGCGTCACGCTATACCCGTTCCTGTCGCCGCGAATCGCCGCGATGGCCGCTTCCTTCACCGCGTCCGGGACGGCGAAATCCGGTTGACCGATCGAAAGATTGATCGGGTCCGCCATCTTCGCCGCCAGGTCGAAGACCTTGCGAATGCCCGAGCTATCGAATTTCGCCGTCCGTTCGGCCAGCCACGGATGCGTAGACATCAAGACGTATAATTCGATTCTGCCCAATCGCTTGCGGTTTAGCTCCCTACGAACGCCAAGATTGTCCGCCCGATCACGACCTCACGCAACCTGCGATTCCGCCGGCGCCGCCCGCCGATCATCGAGCGAAACCGGCCGCATCGGCAACGACACCAACTCGCCCACTTCCATCTCTGCAACCGGCATCCCACCCGCGACAGGTTTAGCTCCCCCAACCGCCGTACCCTTCGATTGCACCAGCGCCACCATCCCCAGCACGCCCGCGATCGCCAGCGTTTGCTGCGAGCTGATCACTTCATGATCGATCGTCCCCCATAAGCAGCGCAATCACCGGCACCACGTACGTCGTCATTCCCGCGAACAACGGACCGCGGGTCAGCACGAGCCAAATGTAAACCATCGTCGAAATGCCGCTGCCCACGATCCCCAGCAGCAGCAGGTAGGTAACCGCGTCTGCCGAAACGCTCGTCCCGACGGGCATCCCGATCCCGTAGATATTCAAAAACCGCGGCGCCGCCTCAAGCGGCAACAATGCGACCGCCGAAACCAACAACATCATCGTCGTCAGTGGCGCCGCCGGCACGTGCGGCAATTTCCACTTGTAGAACGTATTGCTCAACGCGGAGGACAGCGGAATCACCATCGTGAGCGCCAAGAGTCCCGCCGACATTCCGCGATGGACACCATCCTCGACCAGCAGAAAAATGCACCCCAGCCCGCCCAGCACGCCGAACAACTGGTGCCCGGTCGGCCGCACTCCCAGCATCGGCACGGAAACTACGATCGTCATGAGCGGGATCGCCGCGACCATCGTCCCAAAAAAACCGTGGCCGAATCCTTGCTCCAGCACATACGCCTGGATAACCTGCGGCGGCGCCGTGAACAGTAGCGAAGCAACCGCGATCAACGCAAAATCGCGCCCCGTCATCCGGTACGCATCCCGCTTCACCCACCAGCACGCGCCCACCACGGCCGCGCCGCTCAGCATTCGCCAAATGCCGATCTCTACCGGCCCAATTACGTGCGTCACCCGTTCGAGCAGAATGAACGACGTGCCCCACACAAAACAACAAAAACAAAACGCCAGGTGTGCCACGGCAGGGTAGGGGGGTCGAAGGTTGAAGAACGGCGTGCCGAAAGTATATGCTGGCACATCCAACAAAGACGAGTACCCCAACACAAGGTTCGGGCCGCGGATTCTAACAACGGCCCGCGCACGACGGCAGGCCAGATTCACCGCAATATCCCGTCCCCTCGCCGCCGGCCATTCACACCGCTTGCGGTTCAGCTCCCCCCGTCAATCCCCCGTCACCAACCCCGCCGCCCGATACCGCACCAGAAACCATCGCGGCGCCAACCGCCGCTGGCGCTCCACAACATAACGCGTATCCAGCCCCCCCTTAAACGAATCGGGCACACTGTCGTCGCCGCGCCACTCTAACCAAGCGTCCGACTCATCACCCGTCAAATAGAACCGCATGACATCGTTGCCCGATCGTTCAATGGCGGAGAAACAAAGATTCGAATCGGGGAACCGCGCCGCACCGAGAGCCAGCAGCGTGGCCGGCCTCCCTTTCGGATAGGCCAGAAACTGGCCGACCGACCGCAGCTCGCCGTCGTCCCGCGGCCAGTGCGCGTTCAAATCGCGAACCGTTGTCTCGGCGCTTGCCAATACCGCCGAGATGCGTCGCTCTTGCCCGAGCCAATAAATCTCCGGCCAGGCGACGCCGAGCCCCAACCATCCGGCCACAACTGCCGTGAATAAGAGCCACATGCGCGTCGAACGAAATCGTGGACCCCCGCTCACGAGACCCACCAGTGCCGCCAAAAGCGTTCCCGCGCCGACTGCCGCCGCAATATTCGTCAGCATGCAGAGAAAATACGTGCCGCCGTCATAATTCGAATTAGTTCGCCACTCACCGGCCGCAAACGAGTGTTCGACGCGCTGAATCACATCGCGCGACGCGCTAAATCTATAGACGAACACAAATCCGCCCGCGAGCAGCAGCCCGTTGATGACCCAGGCGGCGGCAAGACATGTATCCGCCACACGGCGCGATCGGTTTCGTAGCACGCTTATCATGTCACCAGGAGCCCTGCAGGTAGCGCGGCCTTAAGTCCGTGTCACGTACCATACTACCATTCTCGCATTGTCCTCGATCCTCGAACCAATACAATTGCGGCGTGTCTTAACCGCTCGAAGAGGACGCTTCATGCCGCAATTGGAACTTGCCAGCGACCAGGCTGCTTTACAGAGCCGCACGGAACGGATCGTGTTGCTGGTCTTGGCCGCAGTGCAGTTCATCAGCATTGTCGACTTCATGGTCGTCATGCCGCTCGGCCCAGAGCTGATGCGCAAGCTCGACATTCGCCCCGCCGGCTTCGGCCTAATCGTCTCGTCGTATACGTTTGCCGCCTCGATCGCCGGCCTTGTCACCTCGGCGATCGTCGATCGCTACTCCCGCCGCGCCGCCTTCCTGACGCTCTTTACCGGTTTTTTGATCGGCACGATTTTCTGCGGCCTCGCGCCCAGCTATCACTTCTTACTCGCTGCCCGCGTCGTCACCGGTGCGTTTGGCGGCATCCTGGGCGGCATGTCGATGGCCATCATCGGCGATGTATTCCCCGAAGAGCGCCGTGGCCAGGCTACCGCTTCGCTCATGCTCGGCTTCGCCCTGGCGACGATCGTCGGCGTCCCCGCCGGCCTGTCGCTTGGCACCGCGTTCGGCTGGCATGTGCCGTTTATCTGCCTGGCGGTTTTAGGATCGCCCGTTTTGATTGTGTCGTTTTTTGCGCTCCCGCCGCTGAACGCGCACCTCGGCAAGGAACATGCGCACCCGTTGCGATCACTGATCGACACCTTCTCCGTTCCCAACCACCTGAACGCCTTCGCCCTGATCATCTCGGTCATGATCGGCGCGTTCACCGTCATGCCCTATATCAGCGACTACCTGGAAGAAAACGTCGGCGTCACCAAAACCCAGCTGCCGATTGTGTTCCTCGTCGGCGGCATCTTCACGCTCGTCGGCGCCCCGCTCATCGGAAAACTGGCCGACCGCTACGGAAAGCTCTTCGTCTACCGGGCGGTCGTTCCGATTTCGTCGATGCTGCTCGTCGTGGTGACGAACTTGCCGCCCGCGCACGTGGCGGTGGCCGTCGTCGCGGTCGCCACACTGATGCTTAGCAACGTCGGTCGCATGATCGCGGCCATGGCCATGATCACCAGCAGCGTCCAACGTCAACGCCGCGGCAGCTTCCTCAGCGCCATCGCGTCGGTGCAACACCTGGCCACTGGTATCGGCGCCGGTGTCGGCGGGCTGCTCATCACGGAGCTGCCCGATCACCGCCTGCAAAACTACGGCCTCGTCGGCTGGCTCGCCGCCGCGATCACGCTGGCCAGCCTGTGGTTCGCCGGCCGCGTCCGCATCGTCGACGACGAACCAGTCACCGATTCCATCAGCCTCGCCGCCGCCGCCGAGGTAACCTGCGACGTCGGCGAGCCGCTGGTCGAGATGTAGCCTGGGGACTGGCTCATTTTTGCGTAGTCTTCGGAGCAAAAATGTGCCTGTCCCCCTCGCTGCAACGGCGTCACTTTTTCTTCAGATGCGCGTCGAAGAACGCCAACATCGCCGCTTCCGCTTGCTCTTCGGCCTCGCCCTTGAACCCGTGCATCGAGCCCACCATCGGCATCAACTTTGCTTCCACGCCCGCGGCCTTCAGTTTGTCCACGATCCATTCCGCCTGCTCGAAAGCCACATACTGGTCCTTCGTGCCGTGAACGCACAGCGTCGGCGCCGCATTCGGCGTCACCCAATACAGCGGGCTCGCCTCGATATGCCGCTGCCGCGCCTGCTCCAAGTTCCCGCCCAAAAACAGCGGCAACACTTCCGCCGCATCCACGCTTTTTCCGTATGACTTCGTAAAGTCGCTCGGCCCGTAGAAATTGACCACGCACGCCACCCGGCTCGACTGTTCCGCGTTCCCCCCGTCGCCTTCGAATTGCTTCTGGTCCGCCGTCACGCCCAGAAATTGCGCCAAATGCCCGCCCGCCGAGCCGCCCATCGCGCCGATCCGATCCGGATCGACGCGGTACTTGGCCGCATTCGCCCGCAACCATCGCACCGCTGCCTTCACGTCGTACACAGCCGCCGGAAACTGAAACTTCGGCGCGAGCCGATAGGTGACAGTCACGGCCACATACCCATTTTTGGCCAGCTGCTTGATGAGCCCGTCATAAGCGTCGCGCGTCCCGGCCCGAAATCCGCCGCCGTGAATACACACCACCGCCGGAAACGGACCCTCGCCATTCGGCCGAGCCATATCCAGCTTCAGGTGCTGACCATCCGGGTTCGAATACTCAATATCCTTTTCAAAGGAAACGTCGTCCGCCGCGCGCAACGCCTGACTTGCCAACATCGTGGCCGCCAGTGTCATCGTCCCCGTCCAACTCCGCATCGCATTTCTCATGTGCAGCCCCTTGCTTGATCTCGATAACTTCGCCGGATTTCCCCGTATCGTAACCTACCGAGCCTTTCTGCGCAGGGGGTGGCCAAAAAAAGTTGCTGAAACACCTGGCCGCTTGTGCTACGCTGCCACTCGTAAATGACCGCTCGGCGCGATGCTGCGGAAGACGTCTCGCCGGCGCAGCGTGGCACAATCGCGTCCAATCGCATGCGGTTTAGCCGCGACGCGAAGGCTCGGCGCAGCAGAGCGCGCCCAACGCAGAATCCTATCGCACCTTCACCTTAAACCGCAAGATGCCACCCTCGCCCGACTTCACCGGGTCCTTGATCTCCCAGCGGAGAATAAGCGATCCCGCGTCGTTCGACTCGGTGACGAACTCCGCGTCGACGCTGCTCTTGGCCGACCCGGGCACGTAATCGAAACGCGTCGTAAGATTGTCGGCGATCGTCACGTTGCCGATCACCTGATCGCCGATGTTGTCGTACCGCAGCGTGAATTCGATTTCTTCGCCCGGTAGTGCGTGTCCGCACGACGCGAGCTTCACGAGCCGCAATTTCGGATGATTCGGACCGTTGGTCTGATAGACCAGCCCCGGTTGCCGTTCGCCCACCTCGGCATGCGCCGCCTTCACGCCAAAAGCGACTTGCGGCGCTTGATTGCCGGTCAGCGTAACCGCCGATTCCATAGCCCGCTCCAACCGCGGTTTCTCGGCGTCCGAAACTTCGCCCGTGCGGATGATCGTCAGATTCGCATAGGCCGCCAGCGACGTAAATGCGTCCATGGCCGCCTGCAGATTTTCGAGTCCTCCCGCCTGCTGACGTTGCCGGAACAAACTCGGCGGCCGCTGGCCCAAATCGACAACCACCGCGTGCCGCTGCTTGGCCGTAATAGGCGGCAACGTCTTGGCCGCCTTCGCCGGCGCCGTTTCTTCCAGCGTCGCGTTCACGAACACCGGCTGTTCGTGAGCCTCGACCTCGACCACGCGCCGAGCCGCCGCGAACCGCGGTGCGTAAATACAAACGCGATTGCTCGGCGTCACCAGCACGCGCCCATCGGCCGTATCGTAGTGGCTGATCGCATCCTCGGGCTCCAGCCCCGTAATTGTCCAGTTGGCTTTCACACCTGCGGGAGTGCCGGAATCACCGCCGTCACAAAGATACTCGTCGCTCGGCCCGACGAGCGGACCGTAGGGATCGGGCGAGCAAGCCCCGTTCGCCGCGCAGCCAGATTGCCATTGGATCATACCCATAGTCCCCGGCTCTGCCGGGGGTTGCGCTTCGACCGGCGCCGGAATCGTCGTTCGAAATATAAACCCCCGGCGGAGCCGGGGGCTGCCTGCCCAACGTTGTGTCGGGCGTCGACGATTGGAGGAGTTGTTTGTCACCAGTCAAATGGGTCCGCGTCGCGGGTGACGTACAAGAGCATAGAATCAGCGTCGCCACTGCCATGAGCACGCATCGCCACCAAACGGGTAGGCGCATCGAGTCGATGGCCGGCGATGCTTTATGCGCGGTGTTGTTCATGACAAGGCTCACTTTGCAACGGCCGCCGACTTTGCGGAAACCGCCGGCCTCGCACAATCCGCCGCCCGATCAAACAACACAAACGGCGGTGCGGCCGCGTCCAACTCCGCTTGCGTCCGCGCATCCGGCACCCGGCTGCCGATCCGCAGGATCGCCACGGGCCGCCCATTTCGGTCGGCCGTCACCAGCGGATCTTCTCCCGCCGGCGCTTCAATCCACGGCTGCTCCTCGCCCGCGCGCCGGGCAACCGGCAGCGCGTGCTCCGGATCCTCGACGTAGATCACGCGCGTCACGAACGCGCCGCGGGCCGCAAGCTCCAGCTCATCCTGCGTGAGCTCGATCGGGATCGGAAACTGCAACGCCAACCCCGGCGGCGGATAGAGCCGGTCGATGATTTCGACCGTCGGAAAGAGCTCCACTCCCTCGCTGTTCGGATACCCGGAAACCTTCAGCCGGTACACCGGCGCGATTTGCATGCCGACCAGAACGTCGTTCGATTGCGCCTCGAGAAACCACCTTCCATAGCCAGTGCGATCCGAGCACCTTGCGGCGCTCGGATCCGCACCGGCTGGAAGTACCCCGACAACGGCCCGCCCCGCTCAAGTCGCAGGCTGCCAATCGCTCCCGGAGGCATGGCACCGGCATTGAGCCAGTGCATTGGCCGGTCCTGCGCCGCGGCAGTTAGCCCCGACGTCAAACCGACCAATACTGCCCATCGCAGTATGCCCTCGACCCGCATTCGCACGAGCGAACGCGCGAGCACCAGCACCGTTGTCATGGGAAATATTATGTTGAGAGGTCAGAGGTGAGAGGTCAGACGTCAGGCCACTGTCTTTACCAGCCCCGATTTCCAACTTCGATCCTGACCTCCGACCTCCGACCTCTGACCTCACTGTGGATACGGTTCGCAGTTGCACGTTTGGTTGCGGTGGTGAAGCTTATCGCTCAGCCAACACGGCAACAGCCGGAACGGCTCACGCTGCCCTTCATCCACGCTCTCGTGATCCACCGGCCGCGGATAGTTCAAGCCCGGTCGCTGCTTCACCGACATTTCCATTTTCGTCACCGGCGGCGGCAACATCACCCGCGTGCGATTCGTCATCACATGTTTCTGCAGACCGGCCGGCACACCCAGCGGCACGTGCGGCGGGCCCGGTAAACCAATCGGGGTTCCCGTAATCGGCATGCCCCATTGCGGAGCACCGGCAATCATGTTTGGCGGCATCGCCGCCGGCCCGAAGCCGGATGTTGGCATGCCCATCGGCATTGCGGCCATCGCGCCGGCGCCGTACGGACTTCCCTCGCATCCGGGAACGCCTTCATTCACCGGTCCGTAGCCACCGCCCTGTCCGGACTCGCTATATTGTTCCGGCGACATACCATCAGGAACAGGTTGGCCAATCATTTGCGGTTCTTCGGCCATCTGATTTGAGTCAGACGCCGGTTCGCCATAAGACGTTTGCGTGGCTCGGTGCGAGAACCGCTTCGCCGCTTCTTCGTGGCGTGCCGGCACAACTATCTGGCGTGGACCGGCCGGGCCAGCTCCAATTTCCAAATCCTTATTGCCCATCCGAACAATTGCCAGGATCGAACCGCGCCGATCCGCCTCGGCGATTGGATCGACACCCGGATCGAGCCGCGTGCTGACGAGCGTTTCTACGCCCGCCAGCGCCAGCTCCTGAAACTCCGGATCCGGCAAATAGATCACCTTCGTCACAAAATTGCCGCTCACGACCTGGTCGAAATCTTCTTCTGTGAACTGCACCGGAATCGGCGAATGAGCAAGGTACGCATCGGTGCGAGGCGTAACTGGCGCGACTTCCAACGTCGGGTACAGTTGCACGCCGGCGCGGCCCGGTATGTTGTTCAGCTTCAGGCGATAAATCGCGCCTTGATAAAAGTCTTGTCGGCCCGGAATGACCAGCGGCGTCGAATCGAACATGCCCGCACCGCTCACGTCCCACGACACGTGAACGCCGTCGTCGCCCAGAAACGCAATCTGCGAAGTGGCCATTCCAACACCGCCGCCACCCTCGGCGTACGCCTCGGTCGAGCCCGGCCGCATGCAGCAGCCGCACGGTCCGTCGCAGCAGCAACCAGAATTTATGCAACCGCCATTGCAACAACCGTTGCCTGGCTTGGACAAGCAGAACTTGCTGCAGACCCCGCAACCGCGATTGGGACCGCAACGACCATTGCACTCACCGCCGTATTCACATCCGCAACCACCCATCGGCCCGCACTGGCAGGAACCGTCGCACGAACAAGGGCCGTCGCACGGGCACGCGCTATTACAGGAACCATCGCACGGGCAGTTGTAACCGGCCTGCATGACGCCGTTCGGCGCCCCGCCCGGCATCGGCCCCTGCATCGGTCCCGGCATCGCGCCAGGCACCGAGCTGTGCGGCGCATACGCATCACACGGTCCGCCCGGTCCACCATAACCACCCATGCCATCGCCGTAACGGCCGACCGCACCGCCGTAAATTCCGTATCCGGAACCGGCCGGCGGTATCACGCCAGGTCCTGGTCCACCAACGCCCGGACCAGGCTCCATCAAGCGCGAAGACGGCGGCAGGTTGTAGGCCAATCGACCACAACCAGTTGCTAATGTGGCGACTAAAAACATGAAACTTACGAGCGCACGCTCAACTCGCATGACTTCCCCCCTGATCAATCGGTGTCAGATGTCGGGTGCCAGGTGTCGGAAATCTGACACCTGAAACCTGACACCCGACGCCTTGGAACTGCAATGGACTCCGCCGGGCAGCGGTTACTACAATCCGCACCCCGCGGAAAATGCCTGTTTCGCGCCCAGCCATCCATCGCTGCAAGCAATGGTGACGAATCGGCGACGCGACCGCCTGCTCGTCCGAAGACTATTGGTCGGCGTGGTAGTAGCGATTTCTTTGGTAAAACCGTCAAAACCGGCAGATGAAGAAAAGTTTGCCCCACTTCTCAGCTTTGACCGCCATCGTATTGGCCAGTGCTGCGATGGCACAGCCGCCACCCGCTCCATCCGCGCCCAATTTACTTCCCTCTTCCCCTGGGAGAGGGCAGGGTGAGAGTGCCTCGAGCGGTCGGGGACTGGCTCATTTTGCGGTGTCTTCGGAGCAAAATGTGCCCGTCCCTTTGGCCGGTGCAAACGAAGTAACCGAACGCACCGGCGACCGCCTCCTTATGCAAGCGACCAGTCAATTGGATCGCCGCGCCAGCATTTCCGCGCGCCTGCGATACCAAACCTCCCTCGGCAGAGAGGAACAATATGGGGTGGGCACCTACTGGCAGCAGGGCAGTGGGGACGAGCTCAAAATTCGTCTCGAACTTCAAATCGCCGGACAGGATGCCAAACTGCTGCAAGTCTCCGACAGCCGATTCCTTTGGATCGATCGCCGACTACCGACCGGCCGCATTGTCACGCGCTACGACCTGCGCCAACTTCGCACCGATCCAGCGCTCGCCCCGCCCGACCTCGACAAGCTGGACCCCGGCAAAGCCAACTGGTCCGCCGTCCAACCACTACTAACCGCACATTCGGGCGGCCTGCCGAGTTTGCTCGCTGCGCTTGGCGATAACTTTTCTTTCCTCCCGCCGCAAGCCATGCGGCTCGCGATCGAACCGTCCGTAGCCACACAGCCATCCAACATCCCCGTCTTCGCGGTGGTAGGTCATTGGAAACCACAAAAGCTTGCCCCGTTGTTGGTGAAAGCAGATGATCCGACAACCGACGCCAAAACCCCGAAAAAATCGAAGACGCCGAAAGCGCCGTCAATCCCCGACCGCTTACCGCAAGAAGTGTTGCTGTTAGTCGGCCAGGCCGACCTGTTTCCGTACCGCATCGAGTACCGCCGGCTGGAAACGCCGGCCGCCACGAACGCCGAAGGCCCGTCGATTCCCTACCAGCTCAGCGTTCACCCGCTGGTCGTCGTCGAGCTATCCGATGTCACATTCGACTCCCCCGTCGCCGCCGGCCAATTCGACTACACCCCCGGCGACGCCATTTGGGTCGATCAAACGGCCGGGCTGCTAGAGCGTTTGCGACACGAACGCCAAGCACAGGTGGCCAGCCGAAGCCCGGATCATTCTGCAACGCCGACCCGATAAGGAACACAAGTTCGTCACGTTGCTCGTGTCTTGGCCAACGTCGCCGCCGTAACAAGTGCGGCAATCATCCCGTCAGATTTTGCCGTGCCTTGCCAGGCGCGGTCGAACGCCGTGCCATGGGCCACGCTCGTGCGGACAATTGGCAAGCCGAGCGTGATGTTCACGGCTGCGTGCATGCCGAGGAGTTTCAGTGCGATGTGCCCTTGGTCGTGATACATGGCCACGACCGCATCGAATTCGCCGTCGCGGGCCCGCAACATGAGCGTATCGGTGGGGAACGGGCCCGTGACATCGATGCCGGCGCGGTGCGCTTCGGCAACCGCCGGTGAAATGATCGTCTGCTCTTCGTCGCCAAAAAGTCCGTCTTCACCAGCGTGCGGATTCAGTGCGCACGCGGCCAGCCGCGGCTTGGCAACTCCCAGCCGGCGCATCACGCCATCGGCCAACCGGCACTTCGAAACGATCGCCGCCGCTGTTAAATCGTCGAATACGCTGCGCAAGGATTGGTGGAGCGTCACGTGCGCGACTCCAAGGCCCGCGGGCGAACGAATCAGCTCACCCGGCGGCAGATACAGCATCATCGCGAATTCCGTCACACCGCAGATTTCCGCCAGCAGTTCGGTGTGGCCCGGATATTTGTGCCCCGCTGCGTGCAGCGCGGCTTTGCTGAGTGGCGCGGTGACGATTCCGGCAACTTTTTTTTCAATCGCCCACTTCGCGGCAACTCGCACGGCTCGATAGGCGGCCTCGCCCGCCCTGGCATCAACCTGGCCCACCGGCAGGTTGAGCACATCGTCGTCGCATGTTTGGATGCAAGAAAGCACGCCGGGCGCGGCGACCGCCCCGTCGAAGGGCGGCGATCCGTGCAGCTCGATCACCTCTAACGTGCAATCCAACAATCGAGCAGCGCGGCGAAGATCTCGGGATGTCCCACGACGACGGGACGAGTTTGCGCATGAATCTTCTCGTCCTTCCAGGCCCCGACGATCACTTCCGGACCGACGCCTGCCGGGTCGCCCATAGTGATTGCCAACATTGGCTTGCTACGTTGAAGCATGCTAGAGGACACGTTTTCTGCCAATCAGGGCAGGGCAGGGGGTGCATTCCGGCCAATTTGCCGTTAGGTTAATCGCAACTCCGGCCACCATGTAGCCGAGTTCCTCCGAAACTCGAACCCGTTTGATCCGCAATCCATTGTACCTGGGAATGACTCGAATTTTCCTCACGATCGCGTCGGCATCGCTAATCCTGCTCGTCGTCGCTTTGGTTCTTGGACTCTCGATGGGCGACTTATATGCGCGGCCTCAACCCACGCAGGAGACGCTCACCTGGGCAACACGTCATCGACTCACCGGCGTGGCGGCCGCCTTGGTCGTCGTGCTCGTGGAGTGCATTGTCGTGACCTATTTCATTGGCACCAGCCGATGGTGCAAGGAGGTCGTTGAAACGTATCAGCTCGACCCGGCATTCATCCAAGCAAGTAACCGACTCAAGCGGCGAACTTTTCCCTGGGTACTGGCCGGTATGTTGGTCGTCGGCGGCGTCATTTCGCTTGGTGGCGCCGCGGATCCGGGCGCCATCTTCGGACCGAATGCGCAAAACTGGGCATATTGGCATCTGATTGGTGCGCTCCTGGGAATTGCTTTCGTTGTTTGGACGTATTTAATCTCGTGGAACAACATCGTGGCCAATCACGTGCTCATCCAGCAGGTTCTCGCCGAAGTTGCGCGATCGCGACAGGAGCGCGGCTTCGACGATAAACTCTCCACGGCCGAGTTCTCGCGTCACGGACAATAGGAAGATCAAGCCGAAAAAGGGCATTCAGATAGATTAACGGTTATGCGTTAAATACACGAAATACATAGCCTGCCGTGACAAGTCAAGCCGGTGAATTATACTAGCCTTATCACCGCAGAGCATAGCCACGCGATTGTTGCGTTACGGGGTTTGGGACTGATGGGAAAAGCGATGTCCGTCGCCGGATTAGTAGTTGGCGGCTTGATGGCGGCAATGTTCGCCTCCGATATCCTCCTCAGGATACCGTTCGGTGGCACTTCGCGTAGTGGCGCATCGACCCTTCTTCCAGAAATCGGCCTGGCACTGTGCGGCGCAATTCTCGCGTACCTGGGATGGAATGCCTTCCGCCAGGTCAAATAGTACCGGATCAATGAGCGACCCGAATTACCGCGTCATGCTGCGGCGCGCAAGATCGATCTTTGCGGACGCTGAGCCGGGACATCGGCAAGCCGGGCGGCCATTGTCCGCAGCGTATGGACGTTGATCATGCCGCGGTCGCGCAACAGGCTGATCCGCCGCGCGAGCCAGGCGATTGTTTTCTCGCCTCGGCGGCCGCTTTCCGCAATGTTCGGCGCATCGATTACCAGGTGATACGTACCGGCGTCGCGCATCGTGCGGCGAATTTGCCGCCACAGCGAATATCTGCCGCGAACGAACCATTCAGACACCAGCGGCAATGTTTCCGAGACGGGCAGCTCCCACACACCGTAATACAAGGCCCGCGGCGTCGGCGAATGGCGATCGCTATCCGGCTCCTGAAGACCGGCAACTGCCGTAATGCCTTGCTTTACAACGAGATCGACGTGCTGTTCGATCGAAGCCACATTGGGAATTAGGGACGTAACCTCGAGCCCCGTCGCGCGGGCTTGCGAAAGTCGCCGCATAAGCTCGCGCGCGAACCGGGTCCGGCCGGCCGTTGGACCAACCCAGTTCAAGTCGCCGAGAATCGCGATTTCGTGCTCGATGCCCGATCGCAGAATTAGCGAAGTGGCGGCCGAATGGGCCGGATCGCTCACGGCCCAAGTAACGGGAAGTCGCTCGGTCTCGGTGAGAGCAATCAAACGGCGAGTCAGACCAGGCAGCTCTTGGTGCCGCTCGGCGCTTCGTCCTGCGGCCGCATCGAGTCGAATCGTGACGAGTAAATGGCCGACGTGGTATTGCTGCCAAGTGTGACGGTTCGTGCCGGGCATAGGGTTTCCTTATACGTAGGTCAGGCTTCAGCCTGACGCGATCATTTCAGGGAGCTGTCAGGCTGAAGCCTGACCTACGCATGCCATTCTTTCTAGCTCTTCCTTTCTAGCTCTTCGGTCCCGGGCGAAGGCGAACTGCACGGAAACGCCGTTCGCAACGGTCAGGCAAACCTGGTAAAGACTACAGTTGGCCTGGTCGCTTCAGCGACCCGGGCCCCGCACCGAGACTGGTGAACCACCACTTACGGCACGCACGTGGGGCGGATGCGCTGCTGCCTCCAAGTCGCGAAGCCACATGCGCCACCGCCAGTCCCAACAGCAGCGCCGCCGATAGCTTCACGCGATCGTGCCGGTGAAATTGCAGCTCGGGCAGCAAATCGCTCAGCGAGATGCACAAGAAGGTGCCGGCCGAGAAGGCCAGCGCGCAGGAGATGTACCATTGCCGACTCGCCGCGTCCGGACTGAATTGATCCGGCATGAGACCAAAGTAAAACACGAGCACACCGACTGGAATCGCGAGCGAGAAGAGTCCGTTGATCGTGTGTCGCCAGGCGAGACTCCAACCGCTGCGGCCCATCAACATGCTGATCGTCATCGCATCAAATGGCTTGTGCAAGAAGATGACCAGGAACGTGCCGAAGCCGGCGAGCCAGGAGCCGCCCGTTTCGCATTGAACGGCCGCCGCCAGGGCTATGCCATTGAGCATGCTGTGCAGAGCCAGGCCCAACGCCGCGCCGCTCCAGGAGAGATCGGAAGCCTGTGGCCGGTGACCGTGCGCAGGATCATGACGGTCATCGTGCTCATGTTCGTCTTCCACATCGTCCGGAACATCGTGGTGATGAAAGCTGAAGAATCGTTCGATGAAGAACATTGTCAGCATGCCGGCCAGGAGTGAAATCATGATCCAGCGAACGGCCTCGGCATTGGCGGCTGCCGAACCGGCAACACCCGGAACGGCAGGGGGGACTTGCATCGCATTGGCGGCCAGCAGGCCGTCCGTGAGGGCGTGCGGCAGCATGTGCAGCACGCCAATCCCCAACATCACGCCCGCCACGAAGCTCACCGCAAACTGCATCCAGCGGTGCGTCAGCTGAAACCAGACCGGGACCATCCCGCCAATGATCGACGCCACCAGGATCAGCGCGAATAATAGGCCAGCAGAACTGTGGGCATGGTGGTTGAGGATGCAGGATGCGGGATGCAGAGGGCGGGGTGATGGATGTAAGATATGAAAAGTTCGCTTCCCGAGCGTTCTGACATCATATATCGAACATCTTACATCTAACATCCTTTCCCATGCGTGCCTGTATCCAGCGAGTCTCAGAAGCGCACGTGACCGTAAGCGGCGCGGAAACCGGACGCATTGGCCGCGGGTTGGTTGTGCTGCTTGGCATCGGGCACAACGACGGGGAAGCCGAACTCAACTGGCTGACGGAGAAAATAATCGGGCTGCGCGTGTTCGAAGACGAAGCCGGGAAAATGAATCGCTCGCTGGCCGAGGTCGGTGGTTCGATGCTGGTAATCAGCCAGTTCACACTGTACGGCGATTGCCGCCGCGGCCGCCGCCCGAGCTTCACGGATGCCGCGCCGCCGGAGCTCGCCGAGCGACTATACGAGGCGTTTGTCGCCGCGGTGAAGAAAGCCGGTGTCGAGGTGGGCACCGGCCAATTCCGCGAGCACATGCTCGTCTCGCTGATAAATGATGGCCCAGTCACGCTGTGGATTGATACGGCGGATTCGTGACTATACTCAAGCCACGCAACGGTGAAGTAAACCCCGAACTATGAGACGTCGCGCATCCGCCTAGCAACGTTTGAATTCCCGGAGCGCGACCGCCGGTCGCGGCTTTGTGACGTTATTGGGAATACGATGGCATCGGCCGCTGTGCCGTATCGTATTGGTTTTGGGGCGCGGCTGGCGCTCCCTCGTTGCTATACGACTGGTTGGCGACCGGCCATTGCCAATCGGACGGTTGGTTGTTCGCGGGTGCGGTTGGCTGCAGTTGCTGGGGCGGGAGCGACGTATTTACGGGCGGCTGATTCGGGTTGGCGCCGAACGGGCCCCCGGGCGCAGCGTAGGGGAGTTGGCCGCCCGGCGGTGACGAAGCGGCGGCCGGCCAGCCGGCGCCGTTTTGCGGCGCTGCAGCAGGGGTGGCCCAGCCACCGCCGGTCTGAGGTGCGGCGGTGCCGTTCAGTCCGCCGAGAATATCTTTGAGTTCGTTGAATTGATTTGCGAGCTGCGGCTGATTCTTGCCGAGCGTGCTAATCAATTTGATGGCTTCACCAATTTGGCCGGGTAGCTGCGTACTGCCGCCGAACTTATTCATCACGCCCGGCTCGCCGACGATCCCCATGCCGACGATCGCCAGCTTGGCGTACGTCGAAAAGTTCGTCCAACCGTTGCCGCCCCAGAGTTTGAGCGCGGTGCCGAACGATTTCTTGGTTCGCCAGCGGCCGCTCTTGTACTCGACGGAATAAAGCTCGTCGAGAACTAAATGCGACAGGTAGCCGCCGACCACGCCGCCCGACATCCACAAGCGATTATTGAGGGGCGACGAACCGGTCAGCAGAAATGCGATTCCGCCAAAGATCAGCATCGCAGGTATGCTGTGGAACATGCCGCGATGAACCGTGAACTTGCGAACCGCATGTGCGAGCCCAAACCTGACGAACAGGTAGAGCACGATGCCGATCAGGATCATCGTGTCGGTACTAAGGTGGAGCGCTTGGAAGCGGCGAACCAGCAGCAACGGGATCGCCGCCGCGGAGAACCCCATCGCTTCGCGCAGCGGAATGCCGCTGTCGCTATCCAAATCGGGCAGCATGCCGGAGAAGCCGCACATGGCGCCTGCCACGGTCGCGGTGGGCAACGGCACACCGTACATTGTGTGGAGCACGCCTGCATAGCCGGAGCCGAGCACCGAGCTCGTCGTCACGTGTGTGCGAAATCCAGCCATTCAAGGATCCTATGGGCGGTGCCATTGCGTAGGGGCGCTGGTCGCTGAAGCGACCAGTCCGTGCGCAGTCCTATGAAAGATTTCGGCATAGCGGGCATGACTGCTACGACGATTAGCGCCAAGTGCGAACGGAGAACGGGATCGGAGCCCGCAGCGCTAGCAAGAATGAGCGTGCTTTTCCCTTGCTTGCGCTGCGGGCTCCGATCCTTTCGTTGCATGCTGCTGCCAGCTGACCTGCAGCATTACAATTGCTAGCGGCCAAAAAAGTGCGGTCGGTCGAATGCTCTTCGCCGATTGCTGGCACGCCGCTATAGTCCGGCCCGCGCCAGAAACCCTGCATCCCCCATCCTGCATCCGTCCTCACAGTGCCATGCAGAACTACGACTTCTTCATGATCCTCGTCCTCGCGGCCGCCACGATGTTCGGATTTTGGAAAGGTATGGCGTGGCAGCTCGCGTCGTTGGCCTCGCTCGTGGCGAGCTACTTTGTTTCGCTCAAATTCGCCGAGCAACTCGCGCCGATGTTTGGCCAACAAGCGCCGTGGAATAAGTTTGTGGCAATGTTCGCAATCTACGTCGGCACGTCATTTGTCATCTGGATGCTGTTCCGGCTGGTTTCCGACGTTATCGACAAAGTGAAGCTCGAGTCGTTCGATCGCCAACTGGGCGGAATCTTCGGTTTGGCCAAGGGCGTACTCCTGTGTGTGGGAATCACGTTTTTTGCGGTCACGCTGTTTCCCGCGCAAGCGGGGACGATTGTGGGCTCGCAATCGGGCCATTACATCGTTGCACTTTTAGACAAGGCGCATTCGGTCTTCCCGCCGGAGCTCCACCAGGTTGTCGATCCCTACTTGAACAAGATCGAGGAGAAGCTCAACCCGAACTTCCAGCCGCATGGCGAAGACGTGCGGCAACAATGGCCCAGCCAGGGTCAGGCGAACGGGCCGGGCTGGCCGCAACCGGCCTCGGCGCAAGCTCAAGCGCAGCAAACGCAACCGGCCTGGCCATCGTCGTCGCAGCAGCAGCCGGCGTGGCCGATCCCATCGCAACAGCCGGTGCAGTCAAACGGTTCCGATCAGTACGGCACGGCGCGCGAGCCGAATCCGTTCCCCGGCCCGTATTCAGCCGAGGTCCCAGCCAGTCGCGACTATTGATCCCCGCATCTGGCAGCGGCCGCCGGCAGCGGAATTTAGCGCGGAATCGTCGCTTTCAGAACAATCCCATCGTGGCCAATAGTCCGGCGAGAAATACCGCCAGCAACACGAGTGCCGTGATTTTTTGCCAAGCGGGTCGCGACGCTCCAGCCCACATCGCGCGGCGATCGGCGTCCGACAGCCAGTAGCCGCAAGCAGGGCACTTATCGCTGACGCTGTGAACCGGCCGGCCACATTCGGGGCACTGGCCAAATTCAGGTTCGTCAGCTTCGTCGCCGTCCGCGTCGTACCAATCTTCGTCGTCATCGGGATCGTCGTGGGGCATTTGCATCCGTTAGTGTTCGGTCGTGGCGGCGTGATAGGGCGGTGAATGGAAATCGCGTTATTGCTGAAACCCCGGAGAAAATCGAGACCGAAACGAACATAAGAGCGATTATCGGACGTTGGGCACTGGTCCCGGCGATTTTTGAATGCGTGCCCTGCCCGCCGGTTTCCGGCCGGGCTATTCGGTAACCGGCCGGGACGGCCGGGCTATATAGCCGAGCCGTTTCAGATCGGCGGGTTGCGGACGATATCTTGGTCGATCGGCGTCGCCGGCGCTCGTCCTGGGGCATCCTAGGAGGTCGATTTTTTGGAGACGATGCGGAGGATGATTTCCGCGGTGCGGCCGAGCGCCAGCCAGGCGAGCCAAATCAATAGAAACGCCAGGAGCCAGCCGGTGGCCGTGAGCTGCGGAAAACTCGAATCGAACAACGATTGGTTTTCGATAACGCCGACCCAAACCTTTGCCCGGCGGCCGTATTCGGAGACAACCTCGACGATGACCGTGAATTCGAAATTGGGATATTGTTCCCAATGTCCGAGGTAGCACGCTTCGTCGCCGAGCGATTCTGTCGGGCCGCCGTGGGAATTAAAACCGCATTTGTCCAAACCGCGGCCCATGTATTTGCCGATTGAATGAACGACCTCGGTACGCGGCTGTTTTAGAAGCGTTGGGCCGAGCGTCAACACCAATTGCTCGGTGTCGAATCCGCGCGAATTTTCATTAGCAAGAATCCACTCGCGACCGCGAGATTGTAAGGCCAAGTCAAACGTGCCGATGCCAGAAAAAATGTCGGTGTCGGGAGGCGGCTCGGTGAGGTTTTTAAGGAGCGTGCTGTACACGGCGTTCCGGCGCGAGGCCATTTCATCGGCTCGGTGGTTTCGCCATGCGTTAACGCCGAGCCAAAAGCAAAGCAGCGTGACCAATAGCAAGAGCGCCTTCAGGCTGTATCGAAAACTGCGACGCGGTGAAGTGTCTCGATCGATCTCTGCCGGCGCCGTCGACATTTGAGGGTCTCACCCGCGATGGCTGTCGGATGCAACGCCGCGCCGCGCGAACATCCCGATGTAAGCGCCTGCGAACGCGAATGCGAGCGCGATCAGTGAGCCGTAGCCGTTGTTGTGCAGAATGTTGTGGACAGGCAACCAGACACCAATGCACAGAGCCCACAGCCATGGTCTGCGCGGATAAGTGAATGCGAAGATCGCGCACGCGATCGCGATGCCAAACGCGAGGATGCCGGCATCGTCCCAGTTAGGCAGCGTGTCGATGTATGCGAAGAGATGGCCGAGCACGATCGCGACGAGGACGAGAAGTTTTTCGATCGTGGTCATGGTGCGCTCGCGGCGTTAGGCCGTTGGTTTGCCGTTGCCCGGATCCGGGCCGGCGGCGTCGCCTTCGAGGAAGCGGCCCATGCGGCGGAATTTATCGTAGCGGGCCGCCAGCAGCTTGTCGGTCGGCTGATCGACCAGCTCGCGGAGCGATTTCAAGAGGTACATCTTCAGGCGCGTGGCCATTTGATGGTGGTCGCGATGGGCGGCGCCGAGCGGCTCCTCGATCACATCATCGACGCAGCCGAGCTCCTGCAAGTACTTCGACGTGAGCTTGAGCGCACGGGCGGCATCCGAGGCGAAGTCGTGGCTTTTCCAGAGGATGCCCGCGCAACCTTCGGGACTGATGACCGAGTAATACGCATACTGCAGCACGGCGACGCGATCGCCGATGCCGATGCCGAGCGCGCCGCCGGAACCGCCCTCGCCGATCACGACGTTGATAATCGGCGTCGGCAGGCGCGACATCTCGAGCATGCTCTCGGCGATCACCTGGGCCTGGCCGCGCTCCTCGGCGCCGATGCCCGGGTATGCGCCCGGCGTATCGATCAGGCAAATGATGGGCAAATGGTACTTGGCCGCCATCCGCATTTTGGCCATCGCTTTGCGATAGCCTTCGGGATGCGCGCAACCGAAGAAGCACTCGTTGCGCTCTTTGAGGGTCTTGCCCTTGTAATGGCCGACGACGAGCACCTTGTAGCGATCGAGTTTGGCGAAGCCGGTTCGCAGCGCGCGATCGTCGCCGAAGAACTTGTCGCCGTGCAGCTCGACGAACTCATCGAACAGCAAGTTGAGGTAGTCGGTCAGCATCGGCCGATCGGGATGCCGGGCCACCTGCACGGTTTCCCAGGGATCGAGCTGGCTGTAAACGCGGCGGATAGTTTCCGTCAGCTCGCGCTTCAGCGCGCGGACCTGATCGCGCAGCTCCGAGGTCTTTGGCTCGGTCTGTTCGAGCTGGGCGATCTGCTCTTCGAGCCGGTAAATCGGCTGTTCGAATGCCAGGCGATAGGTCGTACTTGCCATGATGAGCGCTTTATTCGAAGCTGCAAAGACAAGGAGACAAGGAGTGGGGGAGACAAGGAGATTTGGTTTCGATCCGTTCCTTCTTATCTCCCCTTCTCCTTGTCTATTCCTTCTTTGCGGTTGATTTCGATTCGTCGGTCTCTGCCGGTGGTTGCGGTGGGTTGTAAAACATCCGCTGCGTTTTGAGCTCCATCATGACGTCCTTCATGTTGTTCGGACGCTCCTTGGGATCCTTCGCCATCATCCGAAGACGTACGCGGCAAATTCCGGCATGATATTCTTATCAAAAACCGTAAGGGGCTGAGGCTTGTTGCTCAAGTGGCGCTGCAATAATTCATTGGGCGAGTTCGCACTGAACGGCGGCTTGCCGGAAAAGAATTCGTGCAACATGCAGCCGAAACTGTAAACGTCGGCGCGAAAATCGAGCGTCTGGCCGCGAATTTGCTCCGGCGACATGTAGCTGTGGGTGCCCTGCACTTTCATCCTTCCGCCAAACAACTTGCTCAACCCGCCGGACGGCTTGCGGGCCAGGTTGAAGTCGATGAGTTTCACGATATCGTCATCTCGGAGCAAAAAGTTATCCGGCTTGATGTCGCGATGGATCCAGCCCTTGTCGTGCAAGTGCGCGAGTCCGGCGGCGGCGCCGGCCAGGATCGCCTTTGCGCGGTGCTGAAGTTTTTTGTAACCGCCCGAGATGATTTGCTGCTTGAGGTTTGGAACCTTGAACAGCTCGAGCAACATGTAAGCACCGTTGGCCGTGTTGCCGAAATCGAGCGTTTGGATCACGCTCGGATGCTCCAGCAGCTTGCCGACCTGAAATTCGTGCTTGAGCTCATCGACGTTTGCGCGGCC
Source organism: Pirellulales bacterium (assembly GCA_963733825.1). Classification (GTDB taxonomy): domain Bacteria; phylum Planctomycetota; class Planctomycetia; order Pirellulales; family Lacipirellulaceae; genus JABDGM01. The sequence goes on along the minus strand of CAVTEK010000015.1, from coordinate 236,633 downwards.
ATATTTCGGTCCGGGGGGCAGCCACTTCATGGCGTACGCCGTGTTCTCCGAGACGGGCCGCACCGCCCAGATCTCGTAGATCGCACCCGCACGAATCAGGTGAAACATGCGGTAGTTGCCGACAATTTGTTGGGCAGCGGGCACGGCGGCACAGGGGTCGGGGGTCAGCGGTCGGGGGTTAGGGTGCGGAAATGCCGCGTACGTTTAGTTTAACCCGTCGCGACAGATGGATATAGCCCGGCCGTCTCGGCCGGGTGCCTGGCAAATTGCAAATCGCACGCGCACAACGAAGTGCTCACTAGAGCGTCACCCGGCCGAGACGACCGGGCTATATCATTCGTAGTCTACGCACACAAGGAAAAGACCGTGCGGCGGCGCGGTTTGGCCGGCCTGGCGGCGGTCACGGGCGGCGAGCACTTGGGATGGCCAGCCGACTTCGCGCTTGCCGGCGCCAACTTCGATCAGCGTGCCGACGATCGTGCGCACCATGTTGTAGAGGAAGCCGTCGCCGGCAACATCGATTGTGATGCGATTGGCGACATTTGCACCCGCTACCGTCACTTCGTGAACCGTGCGAATCGAATCGGGTCGTTCGGAGCCGGCCGTTTCGAAGCTGGAAAAGTCGTGGCGGCCCACTATCCCATGCCCTGCCCTGTGCATGGCCTCGGCATCGAGCGGCTGCGGATAGTGCCAGGAAAAATGGCGGGCAAACACCGACGGCGAGCGCGCGTTGTGGATGTGGTACTGGTAGCGCTTGCCGATCGCGTCGTACGTAGCGTGAAAGTTTTCGCGCGCGTCGTCGATCGCGACCACACCGATGTCGTCGGGCAATAGCGCGTTCAGGCCGCGGTGCAAGTCGTCGTTTGTGAGGCGCGTTTCAGTCGCCAGACCAACAACCTGCCCCAGCGCGTGAACGCCGGCGTCGGTGCGGCCCGCCGCGGTAACTCGGAGAGATTCTTGCGTAAGCCGCCGCCAGGTCGCCTCGAACGTGCCCTGCACCGTTGGTTCATCGGGCTGAATCTGCCACCCGGCGTAGGCGGTGCCGTCGTATGCTATGGTCAACTTGAGCCAGCGAACGGGCATTTTTATTCACCACAGAGTGCACAGAGGACATGGAGGGGGAAAAGACATTTGTCATTGCGAATTTGTCATTAGTAATTGGTCATTTCGGAAATGGCCAAATGACAAATGGAAAATTATCAATGACAAATATATTTCCCCCTCCGTGCTCTATGTGCCTTCTGTGGTGAAATTTATTTTGTCGCGGCGGCCGGGCTGCGGACGAGGAGCTCCGCGATTTGGACGGCGTTCGTTGCGGCGCCTTTGCGCAGGTTGTCGCTGACGCACCAGAACGCCAGGCCGTTGTCGCACGACAAATCCTCGCGGATGCGGCCGATGAACACGGCGTCGTCGCCGTCGCAGTCGCTGGGCTTCGGATACTTGCCGTTTGGCAGATCGTCGATCACTTTGATGCCCGGGAAGTTTTCGAACAGCTCGCGGGCTTCGTCGGCCGTGATCTTGCGCTCGGTTTCGACGAGGATGCTTTCGCTATGGCAGTTCGAAACGGGCACGCGAACGCACGTCGGGCAGACCTTGATCTGGTCGTCGCCCAGGATTTTGTGGGTCTCGTACACCATCTTCATTTCTTCGGAGGTATAGCCCTTGTACTTGGCCGAGCCGATCTGCGGGATGAGATTGAACGCGATCGGGTGGGCAAAGGTTTCGTACTTGTGATCTTTATTTTCGAGCGCCGCCTTGCTGCCATTGATCAGGTCGCGCTGGCCGCCGACGCCGGCGCCGCTCGTGGCCTGGTACGTGCTCACGACGACCCGGCGAATGCGGCTGGCGTCGTACAGCGGTTTCATCGCGACGACCATTTGCGTGGTCGAACAGTTCGGGCTGGCGATGACGCCCTCGTGCTTGAACGCATCGTCGGGGTTTACTTCGGGAATGACGAGCGGGACTTTGGGGTCCATCCGCCAGTAGCCGCTTTCATCGACGACGACGCAACCGCGCTCTTTGGCCCAGGGGACGAAGTCCTTGGCCACGGGATCGGGCGTGCTGCCGATCGCGAGGTCGATGCCTTCGAAGGCTTCGGGCTTCAAGCTCTTTGACCGTGTGCTTCTTGCCGTTGAATTCGATCGTGCTGCCGGCACTGCGGGCGGAGGCGAGGAACGTGATCTTCTCATGCGGGAAATCGCGCTCCTCGAGCATGTTGCGAATGAGCTGGCCTACGGCGCCGGTCGCGCCCACGATGGCGATAGAATCGAACACAGGCTGATTCTCCTCCGAGAAAGATGATAGCTGTAGGGTGGGCAGTGCCCACCCTGCTTCGCGGTTGAAGGACCGGCGAGCCGCATGGTGGGTTCGCCAAATCCAGGCCGCTGATACAGTATAAGTTTAGGTTCGCAGCCCGACAATGCAATGTCCACGTCCGGCATGGCGGTGGCGAAGCAGTTTTCGACATCGAGCCAAGCGTCGAGTTGCGCGAGTCACAGGGGATGAAGGTGAACGAATTGGCCAAGGCCGAATCGCTTGCATTCCAACACCGCGAGCTTATCATTCAGAGGTGGCATGAACATCTTGACCGATAGTGCGCGTTCGGCTGTCTTCCGGGACGGTCAATTTATCATCACGATGGAAAGCGGCGCCGAAATCCGTTTTCCGGTCGCGGAGAATCCTCGCCTTGCACGCGGCACAGCCGATCAGTTGAACAACATCGAGCGTTCACCATTTGGCGTGCATTGGCCCGATCTTGACGAGGACCTGTCATTTCGCGGATTGCTGAGTGGTGACTTCGGACAGCAACAGAAGAGAACTTAAACGCGCTGGCAGTCCCTCCGCTCAGTCGCCGCCCGCTGCCCTTGTGGCCTTGCCGACGACGGCCAGCGAAATCCGCCGGGCGATCGGGTCGAACACCCGGCGGACCATTTTCGGCGAGACGAACGCCAGGTTGCCGATCAGCATTACCATTCCGAACGTCGGCATGCCGAGGAAAAGTGCGATGCCGCCGTGAACGAAGATCGCCGTCAAAAGCACCCAGGGGCGAGTCAAAGCCGGCCAGACGAGTGCGCAATACGATAGCTCCCAAAACACCGTGGCGTGGGTCATGAAGTTGAGCAACTACTCATGCCTTGCCATCCAAGTCATATCGAGCGACTGATACTCATACATCGCGAACGACAACCAGCTTGCTTCACCGGTAACCCAAGGCTCGCCCTGCATTTTGGCGATTCCGGAGAACAAATAAATGATGCACATGTGAATCTGAATCAGGCGGATGGCGAGATTCGCGGTCGAGCTGGCAGGGACCTCGGTGTTTCCGCGCCGCAGCCGCCAGAGCCGGTCGATCGAGTAGCGCGCGCCACACGGCCCGAAGATCAAATAGAGCGCGAGCATGCAGTTGACTTTGTCCAGCCCGAAATACGCGCCGGGCGTGATGCGGTTGGCATACGACACCGCCAGCAAATAGGCCAGAAGTGCCATCGTCCGGCTGAAAAAGCCGATCATGAGGAAGAAGAATACGGCAAGTGCGGCGATGTGGATCGTCCACATGAGCTTGGGCGAGTGTACGTAATTGAAATGCGACCACATGAGCCGATCGGTGCCGGTGGCGGGGCCTGGGCCGTCGGGATCGTTCGTGGCGGTGTGCACGTCGTGCATGAACTGCTGCGGAAGGTAGCCGTTTGGCCCGAAGAAACCATTCAGATCGAACGACCACACGAGGTGGGTGTAGAGCAGCATCGCGCCGGCCAGAACACGGATCGCCGAGAGCGTGGAAGGGCTCGTGGGCGTGAACCAAAACGAGTTCCACGCTTCCCAAACTTCACTCAGATAATCACGCGCCGCGGCAATCATCGTGGTGCTCCCGTCCAGCGGCGAGCCGTTTCGGCGCTGCCTGGGCGCCAGTAATTTCCCTGGTTTGTCGGCGGAGGAGCTAAATCGCTGCGGCGCTGCGTCACATCCATGAGCAGTTCGTAGCCTTTCGGTTCGGTTAGCGATGGTTTGGGATCTAATAGCTTGCCATTTGAATCGAGGAAGACCCGTCTCGGCGGCGGCCAATGAGCGTACCTCTGCAGCCGGACACTTTGTGCATTCTCGTTGATGGCCAGCAGATGGCGTCCGTACGCCTCCAGATACTTGCGCTGCCAGGCATCGCGCGAGGGCTTGTCGTCAAACGGCAGCTCCGACTGATCGGCCAGCATGAAATAGCGGTGATAGAGCAGCCGTGGCCAATGATCCTTGCGGCTGGGAAATTCGCCGTGTTCCATTTCCCGGCCGTTTTGATCGAACAACTGGTACCGGATCAGATGACCCGGTCCGACATCCGGCGCAAAAACGAATGCCCTTGGTTCATGTAAAGAGCGTCGAGGTACCACTGCATCGGCCAATGCTGGGCGATGCCCAAAACCAACGGAGAAGTGGTCGGGATGCAGAGCGCCGCGAGAAAGACGCCGGTGAAGTGCCAGGCGATAAAAATCGTGAGCGCGACGCGGATAAACAGCGCCGGGCGGCCAGGGCGACGCGGCGAGCCGGGCTCGCGTTGCGTCGCGGTTGGCCGCGGCTTTGGCGCCGAAGGTGGCGGAGGAGTCGGCGTTTTAATTGCGGCACCAACCATTGCGAACGTCCGTGCGTATCAGCAAACGAAATCTTTTCCGGAGTTCTATCGACAGGTAAAGCTGTGCAAAAAACCGGGGGCTAGCGCCGAGCGGCTGATATTAGCCGAGACGCGCTAGCGTCCGGTTCTCTCGCGAGGTTTTGAACCTGCTTATAGTGTTGCGCCGGCCTGGGCGGCCAGAGCAAATGAAAAAACCCTCGCACCGTTTGAATGCCGGTGCGAGGGTGAGTTTGTCGTAATTTGCAGCACGTGGCGGCCAATCGGTTTCGGCCGAACGTGCCAGCGTTTTCTGGTCAAACCGATCGTCAGTTGTTGGCGACCTTCGTGCTGTCAAAGTTGATCGTCAGGTCCTGAGCCTCGCCGCCGGTGAGCGTGATCGTTCGCTCTTCTTTCAGCGTTTGCCCATTGCGTTCAACTTCGGCAACCACCTTATAGCCATCCCAGTTCTGGCCGGAAGCCAATCTGGTGGTGGCGAATTGACGGACCTGGCCCGATTGCTTTGTTTCGACACCTGCCAACGTGATCTTGGCCTCGGCCGGAACATGAATCGTCAGGCTGGTTTTCACAGCTGGCGCAGATGCAATCGTCGTCGATGCACGCGACGCGGAAGCGACAACGGCGCCGTCGTAAATCACGCGACTGCGTGCATAGCCACCATCGTACCAACCGTAGTACGCATAGCCGCCGCCGTACGAACCGCAACTACCGCAACTGCCGCAGCTACCACAACTACCGTAACTGCCGCCGGACGAACCCCAAGAACCACTCGAACCCCAGGAGCCATAGGATCCGCCGCTGGAACCACAGCTACCACCACGCCAATGACCCCAGGCGAACGAGGTATTGGCAGAGAGCGCAACGGCGCAACCGACAACAAGCGCGGCAAACAAACTCTTTTTCAATGTCATGTGTTCATTTCCTCCCAAATTCCCGTGAGACCAAAAATACTGAAAACCCTCCGATGGTATGCACCCGCCAGGTCGGGGCACGCGATTTAAGATACCAGTATGGCTGCATAATTCAAGTAAGCTGGGAAAAATTATCCGATTTCGTAGAACAAGCGGGATGACCTGGATTTCCGCTGACCGCTGTGGCCGAACGGGCTCCAAAGCTAGCACTATATATCCGCCAATTCTGATAGGATTCGCGTCCTTCCGCGGCCGAAATGTCATGGGCTCCGGATGGCCCGGAGTCGCAAGCCATCGAACGATAACTGGCCGACAGCTCCCAACAGGCCGATGCGGATAATCGCCTCGCGAGCTTTGAGAGGCACGCGGAGCCGGCCGGTATCCTCGCGCCAGGGAAAGCTGCCCTCGAAATTGCCGACCGATTCTTCCGCCAGGGTGACCCGCCGTTCGTCATAAAACGTCACCACGATGCGGGGCAATTCTTCCGACTTGGCGCCCGGTTGAATTTTGTCGCCGCGCACCCAGAAATTTAATTCAAGCGAGGAGACAGTGCGGCCATCGACCGCAAAGCCTTGCAGCGCGTGGCAACCGCGCCCCGGTTCTGAATTGTGAAAGATCACAAAGCGCCGACCGTCGGGAGCGTTGGAATCAGTCTTGATGTCTACCTGCCGTTGGTAGTGCCAACCGTCCGGCTCCTGACGGCCTTCGTTATTGGCAGTTGTTTCCTCAAAGCTGCCGTTGAAGATTTGGGGATGGGCCGGATCGGGCTTCACTTTGCGCTGCGACTCGGCTTCGCCAGTCATGGGTACGAACAGCGTTGCGCGCAAGGCTTCTTTTGCTAACTTGCCGTTACTCTTGCGCATGACGTAGAGCGTTTGCCGATATCGTTCGCCCACAGGGACGACCATCAGGCCACCTTCTTTCAGTTGATCCACAAGCGGCTTGGGGACCTCTTCCGGCGAGCAGGTGACGATGATTTTATCGAATGGCGCGGCCTCCGTCCAACCTTGATAGCCATCGCCGGCGCGAGTGTGGACATTCTTGTAACCAAGCCGCTTGAGAGTTCGTGTGGCGCGAGCGCTGAGCGCTTCGACGATTTCGATGGTGTAGACATCGCGCACGAGCGGACTGAGAATGGCCGCCTGGTAGCCGCTGCCGGTGCCGATTTCTAGGACGCGGTCGGTGGGCTGCGGATCGATGGCTTCGGTCATCGAGGCAACGACGAACGGGGGCGAAATCGTTTGGCCGTTGCCGATCGGCAGAGCCATATCCAGATAGGCATGGTCGCGCTCGCCGGGCAGTACAAATTCGTGCCTTGGCGTGTCGCGCATAGCCCGGATCACGCGCTCGTTTTTGACGCCAGCGGCGACAATCTCTTTGTCGACCATGTCGCCCGCGAGCCGCCGCCAGTCGCGGAGCGACGAGGACGAATTGGCGGGCGGCGCTCCGCTGGCTGCGCAGGTTGCCGCCAGGAGCGCGAAGACAATTGTCGTGCGGCTAAGAAATTTCATGGTCCCTGCTCCGAAACAGCGAGCGAGCCGACATCCCCAGACATTATTGCATTCGATCCGAATTCTGCGTAAGCTTCCGACCGAGTCAGCACGGCGAAGACGCAAACTGGTTGTCCGGCTTTCGTATTCGATTATAATCGCCTATGTTCAGGCGGCCGTAAGTATTGCATTCGCTGAGTCGGCACCCAGAGGAATGATGGAGAGGCTCACAACTTCTATAGGGATACTATTTCCGCGCGCAAGCGGCGCGGCGGGAAGCGGTTCGAGTTTTATTTGCTCTTCTTGCAATCGGCGTTTTCCTGGCCGCCGCGCCCTTCGCGGCCGCTCAGTTGCCGACGCTCGATAAGGGCCATCGGCTCGTCGTCAACGACGGCCTTCAGATCTGGGGTTTCGATTCGGACACTCAGTACAACTTGGACTACAACGAGCTGACCACCGGCAACATGACGGGCGTGATGTTCGGCACCACGACCGACATGGGTCCATTGTCGCCTGGCGACAAGTGGGGAAAGTGGGTCGACTATCACAGCACGCCATCGGCCGCGCTCAATGCGAGCGAGATGGCGCATCAGAATGACCTGCTGGCGATTCAAGTCGGCGACGAGCAGGGCGACATCGAGAGCCCAGGCGGATATACGGCGGCCTGGTTCAACGCGGCCCACGCGGGCAACTATTTTCCCAACTCGCTGCTCTATACCAATTCGTTCTTCATCAATAGCCAAGCGAATTATGCCAACTTTCTGATCAATTCGAATCCGGACGCGATCTCCTGGGACAGCTACCCGTTCTCGAACTCGACTGGTTCTTACATCTCGCCGCAGAACTGGTTGGCGCTCGGCAACATCTTTCGCCGGCAGGCGCTGGGAACGTACATCGGGGCTACAGGCGCTTCGCCGCGGCCGTATGGAATGTACGTGCAGACGTTTCACGACAGCGTGGCCGAAGATCCGGGCGAAGCGCAGATTCGCTGGCAACAGTTTACGGCGTGGACGATGGGATACTCGTTCGTCGATGCGTTTATCTACACGGGCGGCAACAATAATTTTGGCGGGCAGCCCAACGGGCCGGTGTTCCAGGCGTTTCAGGAAACGGCGCGGCAGGGCGCAACCTGAGTCCGGCGCTAACGAAACTTATCAGCTACGGATACGGTCCGAGCTTCGTCCAGGGGCGGGATCGTCTGGTATTCCGGGCGAATGGATCACGTTTGATCGCAACAACGCGCAGCCAAGCCAGCGGTACCTGACATCGATCACGAACGTGACGAACCTGGGAACTAAAAACGGCGGCCTGTCGGGCGACGTCTACGTCGGATTCTTTAATCCGTTGCATCTCAGCTTTGGCGATCCGACCGGCGCAACCTATTTCATGGTGACGAACGCATTGGGCGGCGACTTGCGTTTGCCGGACGGTTCGACCGACAACACCGCGACGGTCGCCCAGACGCGGCAGCAGATGACGCTCGACTTTGACTTTGGCGTCACGGGCATCCACTCGCTGCTGCGGCTCAACCGCAACACGGGCCTCGTTGACACGATCGACACGAGCTACAGCGACGGTGGCAACACGGTATTTACATCGCTCGGCAATGGGAAATATCAACTTCAACTCAAGCTCGATGGCGGGACGGGCGACCTGTTCAAGTACAACGATGGAACGGCGTTTGTGGGTGTGCAAGCGGCTGCGGCGCTGGGTTATTGGGATAATGATGCCAACGCCGGGAACAACGGTGTAACAACCGGCGGCGGGCTTGGTGGCGGCGGCAATTGGGACGCAGCTTCGTCAAAGTGGTTCGGCGGCACGAGCGACTCCCCCTACACTGCCGGAAGCAACGTCGTGTTCGCGGGAACGGCCGGGACGGTTACGCTCGCTTCTCCGCAATCGGTTACTAGCCTGCAATTCAAGACGAACGGCTACGGCATTGCCGGATCGACGCTGACCTTGACCGCGCCGACGATCACGACTGACTCGGGTGTGACAGCGACGATCAGCTCGACCATCGCCGGAATCAATGGCCTGATCAAAAACGGCCCCGGCACGCTCAACTTGGCATCTGCCGCCGCGTACAGCGGCAATACGACCATCAACGAAGGCGTATTGGGGATCGCCAACGCGGCGATCGGGGCAACTCCCGGTTCGCCGACGCCCAATCTGCAGATCAACAACGGCGCGACGTTGCGATTCAATTCGAACAATCTCACGCTGGTGGCCAACCGGCAGGTCGTGATGGGCGCGGGGGGCGGCGTGATCGACACCAACGGCAACGACGGCACGATCGCCGGTGCGATCAGCGGCGGCGCGCTCACCAAGATCGGAAGCGGCTCCCTCACGCTCGCAGGTACGAATTCCCACACTTCGACCGCAATCAACGGCGGGGCGATTATCGCAACCGCGGATGGGTGTTTAGGCGCCGCACCGGCGGCCTTCACCGTGGGCAATATCACGCTCGACGGCGGCACGCTGCAATTCGGCGCCAACTTCGACATCAACAATAACCGCGGCATCAACATCAACGCCGGCGGGGGAACGATCGACACGCAGGGGTTTTCCAATCCCACAGGTTACAACGCTTTCCAGGGCGGCTTTCGCGGCCCCGGCGATTTGACAAAGCTCGGCTCGGGCACGTTTTTCGCCGCTGCGACATCCGGCGGCGCGAACGCATCCTGGACCGGGCGACTGATCATCAAGCAGGGCACTTGGAAAATCGTCGCCAGCGACGGTTTGCCGTATAACGTTGGGTCCGCGGATCCACTGCGGCCGGACCAGGTAACGCTCGACGGCGGAACCTGGCTAATTGGCGCGAACATCAGCGTTACAAACGCCAGGCGTGGCGTGACCGTTGCCGCGGGCGGCGGGACCGTCGATACGCAGGCCTTCAGTTTCACATGGGCCGGACCGTGGGCCGGCAATGTTTCCAGCGCGGTACTCAACAAGATCGGCGGCGGAACGTTGCGTCTCAACAGCACGACAAGTTTTGGCCCGGCCACTTACGCTGGAATTCTCAACGTCAACGGCGGCACACTGCAGCTCGATGGCGGAACGGCCATGGGCGACAGCGCCGCGATCAATCTTGCCAATACGGCTGGCGTCAGTCTTAGCATCACGACTTCCATCGAAACGATTGGCTCGCTGGCGGGCGGCGGCGATGCCGGTGGGAATGTCGCGCTCTCGGCCATCCTGGTTACCGGCGGAAACGGCAATTCCACGATCTTCAGCGGAATGGCAAGCGGCGCCGGCGGACTGACGAAGACTGGCTCGGGAGTTTTCACGCTCGCCCGTGCGTCGGGCAACACGTATGCCGGAGCCACGATGATCAATGGTGGAACGCTGCTAGTGAACAACACGACGGGAAGTGGCACCGGCACAGGGCCAGTAGCCGTCAATAACGGTGGCGTGCTGGGCGGCACCGGCTCGGTGGCGGGTGCCGTCAGCGTCAATAGTGGCGGCCACCTCGCTCCGGGCGCGAGCATCGAATCTCTCGACGTCGGCACCCTGACTCTCGGCGCCGGCTCGGTGCTGGATTACGAACTCGACACGGTCAGCGGCGTGGACAAGAGCGATCTGGTTAATGTCACGACGGCCAATGGCCTGACGATCAACGGCGCGACGCTCAACCTCGTCAACGTGGGCAACATGACGACCGGCACCTACGTGCTCCTGGATTATTCCGGCACGCTCAATGGCAGCTTGAACAACATCACACTGGGAAACGTGCCGGCCGGGTTCGCCTACAGCCTGATCAACAACGCGTCGAACACGTCGATTGATCTTGTTGTGACAGTACCGGAGCCGGCCGAGTGGATGCTGCTCGGAGCCGGCGTTGCGATGCTGTTGGCCAACGTCCGCGTGCGGTTGGCGCGTGGAACTCGCCGAATCACGATCGGTCGCGTACCCGCGTCGCGGGCATAATCGCAGATCGCGGTGGTGGGTCCGTTCGCCGTGTCACTGGGGTCCGGCTCGTGCTTCGCCGCGCGTAAATCTTGTGGCGCAAATAGTAATAGCCGCGACCCGTTGGGATCGCGGGTATCCAAAAACCCAACCGTGACAAAGCGCTAGATTCCTCGGAGTACCTCGGAACGACAGGTGGATGACCGTCGGCAAACGGACCCACCAGCCAAACCGCAGGAGAACTGCAAAGTCACGAATTGAGCAAGCGGAGCCCGAGGTCGGGGTTCCAGGCGATGTAGTCGGCGGCGGCTCGGACCGGTAGCCGGGGGTCCGAGCGGAGGCGGTGGATCGAGAGGGCGGCGTTGTTGATGGCCGCCAGGCAGGCGGAGAGGCCGGGCCGCCGGGTGTGGTGGCGGTCCTCGTCCCACCACCGATCCTTCAAGAAGTGGAGACCGTTTTCCAGCCGCCAGTGGTCGCGGACGTACCGCAAGAGGTCCGCGGCGGTAACGCGGTCAGGATCGAGGCTTGAGACGAAATACCGCACGTCGTGCGAGAGGACTTCGCCGGCGGCGGTGCAAACCTCGCGATCAACACGCAGCGCTATGCGGCAACCGGGCAGGTCGAGTCTTTCGCGGATGTAGTCGGCGTTCTCCAGGTCGACCCATAACCGGCGGGTTTCTTCGAGAGCCCCCTTTTATTCGTCGAGTGCGCAGCCGGCGGACGCTGGTGGCTTGGGCAAAGCAGTTTTCGAGCGCGTCGAGCGTATCTCCCTGATTGGCTTTGACTTGCAGCAGATAGTCGCGGCCGTGGCCGCAGACCAGCTCGGCCAAGGGGCGCTGCGCGAAGATCGCATCCCCGGTGAACAGCCGCAGCATCGGGTAGGCGTCGAGCAGTTCCTCAAGATGTCGCCGCAGGAGCGTCGGCTCGTTGGTCTTCTCGGCCCCCGTCGACCACTGGCCGACGACTGCTTGCAGATCGTGCACAAACACGTTGAGCATGTGGAGCGGATCGCCGTCGTCGTCGAGCCCTTGCTTGGCCGTCTTGCCGTCGACGGCGACCACCCCCTCTGTCGTCTTGTCGGCCAAGCAGGCTTGCATCCAGACGGAGAGTGCTGCTTGAAACTCCGCCACGCGGCACTTGGCGAGCGTACGGCTGATGGTGGTGGCGCAGGGCGGTTCGTCGCGGTCAAAACCCAACGGCTCGCGGAGTCGGTCCCAATGGATCGTCGCCCAGCGGACCAGCACTTCCATTTCGCGAATCCGCGCCAGCATCCCCAGCAACATCAGCACGACCATCCCGGCAAACGGATGCCGCACCCCACGCGCCGAACGCGGATCGTCCAACCGAGAAAAGGCATCCAGCAACGTCGCCGCATGCATCGAAGGCTCCTTCCCACAGAAAAGAAGCCCCCCTGTGGCCTTCCTCTACGTCGCACACCCGCAGACCGTTCAGCAAAAACTACTTTGCAGTTCTCCTGCAGCCAAACCGCCGAATCTTTGCCGGGGTTGAAGCCGTGGATTACAATCGGCTGTGGGGAGTTTCCCGGCCGGGACGCGACCGGCTAGGGCAGCATCGAGAGGAATATGAAGGGGCGCCGTTCTTCCAGAAAGGCACGATCGCTGGCTGCTGTCAGAATTCGGCATCTTGTTTCGAAACTCAGTCGCGCAGTTTTTGCTGTCGGCGTCGTCGCCGCCATCGCGCCCATCGCTTGCGCGCAGATTGCCTCATTGGACAAGGGTCACCAACTTCTGGTGAATAGCGGTTTGCAGATCTGGGGCCTGAACACCGACTCATTCCAGTACACGTTCAACTACAACAACTTCACCGGCGCCAACATGGACGCGGTAATGTGGAGTTACCTTCAGGCCAATGCCGGTGTGCTCTCGACGGGACAGAAATGGGGCAAGTGGGTGCAGCCGGACTCCTCGCAATCGAACTACACTTCGCCGGCGACGTCGCTTAACAGCACCGAAAATGCGCACTACGCCGACTTACTGCGCCATCCAAGTTGGCGATGAGCAGCAGTCGGATTTAGAGAACCCGAACGGCTACACGAAGGCGTGGTTCGATGCGGCTCATGCCGGCAACTACTTCACCGACAAGTTGCTGTACATCGAATTCCACGTATATCAGCGACACGACCGCGTACATCAACTTCGTCGCCAACGCGAACCCGGACGCCATCTCCTGGGATGCCTATCCGTTTGGAACAACGGGGGTCTACCCAAACAACTGGCTGGGAAAGGCGCAAGCATTCCGCCGGGTGGCGCTGGGTAACTACATCGGCGCGAGCGGCACGGCGGCTGCGACCGTATGGTCTATATCTGCAAACGTACCACGGCGGCGACGGTGCTCGGGACCCTGGCGATCTGGAGATGCGCTGGCAGCAATTCACCGCCTGGACGTTGGGTTACACGTTTGTCGATGCGTTCACGGCGGGGGGCGGCAACACCGACCTCTTCGTCTCGGGCAACGGCAACCTGCCGAATCAGCCGATCTACAATCAGTTCAAGGAAACGGCCCGCCAGGGAAAAAACCTCGGCCCGGCGTTGACCCACTTGATCAGCACCGGGTACGGCCCGAACATCGCGCTCGGGCAGGACCTTAACGGCAACACCAACGCCGTGCCGATCGATTGGCAGACCTTCAACCGCACAAACGCCCCGCCGAACCAGCAATATCTGACCTCGGTCGCGGCGCAAAACCTGGGCACAAAGAACAACGGGCATCCGGGCGACGTGTACGTCGGCTTCTTCAATCCGCTGCTGAGTTCGTACGGCGATCCGGCGGGAGAAGCGTATTTCATGGTCACCAACGCGCTGGGCGCCTATTTGCAAGACCCGTCGCTGCTGGTGAGCGACTGCATTCAGCGAATCACGCTCAATTTCGATTTCACGGGCAGCAACCTCAGCACGCTCGAGCGACTGCGCCGCAGCGACGGCCAGGTCGAAGTCGTTCCGCTCACGCACCTCAGCGGCAACCAATACCAATTGACGTTCGATCTCGATGGCGGAACGGGCGACCTGTTCAAGTACAACGACGGCACACCGTTCGTCGGCGTGCAGCTTCCGCCAATCAACGTGTACTGGGACAACGACGCGACGGCGGGCAATAACAATCTCACCACCGGCGGCGGCTTGGGCGGCAGTGGAAACTGGGACACGTCGGCCAACAAGTGGTTCAACGGCTCTTCCAACGCTCCTTGGCCGGCGAATAACAACGCGGTCTTTTGGGGCACGGCCGGTACGGTGACGCTGGCCGCACCGCAGTCCGTCAGCGGCCTGTCGTTTAAGTCCAACGCCTATACGATCACGGGCTCGACGCTGACGGTAAGCGGGGCGAACATCAATGTCGATTCGGGAGCGACTGCGACGATCGGCTCGGTGGTCGCGGGAAACGTGGGGCTCGTAAAAAATGGAGCCGGGACGTTAAACCTGACCAACAGCAACTCCTATGCGGGCGGGACAACGGTCAATGCCGGCACGCTGCAGGTCAGTGCCGATGGAAATCTTGGCGCCGACCCGGGTAGTTTTGCCGGTGGCAACATTACGCTCAACGGCGGCACGCTTCGCTTTGGCGGCAACTTCGACATCAGCAACAATCGTGGCATCACGTTGGGCGCCAGCGGCGGAACGATCGATACGCAGGGGTTCACGAACGCCAGCGGCTACAACGCCGCTGCCGGCGGCTTCAGCGGCGCCGGCGACTTGACTAAGCTCGGCAGTGGTACGTTCTTCGCGGCCGCCACGAGCGGTGGGCTGAATACCACATGGAAAGGCAAACTGATCATCAAGCAAGGCACTTGGAAGATCGTCGCCAGCGACGGCTTGCCTTACAATGTGCCATCTGCCGACGGATTGCAGGCCGGCCAGGTGACACTCGACGGCGGCACCTGGCAAATCGGCGCCACGAAGAGCATTACGAACGCGCTGCGCGGCATCACGATCGCCGCAGGCGGCGGCACGATCGACACACTGGGCTTCAACTTGACGTGGGCCGGCCCGGTTGCAGGCGCCTCGACCACGGCTACCTTGACGAAAATCGGGAGCGGTACCTTGCAGTTCAACAGTTCCGCCAACCCGGGCACGTATGCCGGCAACTTCAACATCAACGATGGAACGGTCGTGCTCAACGGAGGGAGTGCATGGGGCGACACGTCAGCGATCAATTTGGCCAATGCGGCGGGCGCGGCATTGACCATCAGCGGTAACACGGAAACGATCGGGTCACTCGCCGGGGGCGGCTCGAGCGGCGGAAATATCGCGCTCTCGAGCACCGTGGTGACGGGCAATAATAATAGCTCGACCATGTTCTCGGGCGTCATCAGCGGCGCGGGTGGAGTTACCAAAGTTGGTTCGGGAACGTTTACGCTGGCGCCGGCGACAGGCAACTCGTACGCGGGAGCAACATTGATCAGCGCCGGCGCCGTGTTGGTGAATAACGGGACCGGCAGTGGCACGGGCTCCGGCGCGGTGACCGTGGGTCCGAACGGCATATTGGGGGGAACAGGGACCGTTCAGGGCATGGTGACGAACAACGGGATTGTTAATCCGGGCGCGAACGTGGGTACATTGCACCTGGGTGCCAATTATGCCCAGAGCTCCGGCGGGCAACTGACGATCGAGCTGGCGTCGCTCGCCAGCCACGATGCGCTGGCCGTCACCGGCGCCGCGAACCTGGCCGGCGCACTCACCGTGTCGCTGATCGGTGGTTTCATGCCGCACGAGGGCGATATCTTCGAGATCATGACTGCGTCCGGGTTCGCCGGCACGATGTTCGGCAGCACAAGTTTGCCCTCGCTCGCGGGCAGCCTGATTTGGAATGTCAACTATGGAGCAACCGCGTTGACGCTTTCGGTCACACTGCCCGGCGACTTCAACGGCAACGGCATCGTCGATGCGGCCGACTACGTTGCGTGGCGAACAGGGCTGGGCACTTCGTACACACAAGCGGACTACAACGTGTGGTGCGCCCATTTTGGCCAAACGGCGAGCGGTGCGGGAGCCGGACAATCGGCTGCGGCGACTGCCGTGCCTGAGCCGAGCGCGTTTTTCTTAGTTGCGCTCGCACTGCTGCTGTCGCTATCGATTGGCCAGTTGCGTGAACGGCCGATCCGCGCCTCGCGGTGACATGCTAGCGGCGAGCGCGACGAAAAACTCTACCGCCCTGCCCTATTCTCTGGCGTGCGGGTGCCGCGAATGGGCGTTCAAATCGGAAAATTCGTTAAGTCCGTTACATGTGATTCCGACGATATAGGTAGCGCCCACGGCACATTCGGCACGAGGCGTATTTTCGGAATCATCGGAACGGTCGCGGCGAGGGCCGCACCGGCAGGAATGACCCGGGGTTGTCCGGCGCGGGGAGTGCCCGAGGGCAACTGAACTTATCTTTGGGGGGAACAAGGACGTGTTCAATCAACGATTGATTAGGGGTGTACTGGTAGGATTCGGCTTGGCGTGCGCGCCCGCGATCGCGACGGCCCAATTCCTCGGTCAAGACTTCGTCACCGGTAACGCCGACGGCGCTACGGCGACCGGCGTGCCCTCGATGGCAGTTGGCATCACAGCGGCGGCGAATGGAGATTTTAGTACGGCCATTGGCAGAAACACGATCGCCGGGACGCTCACTACCGACACGAATGCGGTGGCGCTTGGCGACACCGCTCACGCGCTGGCTGCTTTTTCGACGGCGCTCGGTACCAGCAGCTCAGTCACGGCCACAGGCGTACAAGGCACCGCAGTGGGTGATAACAGCACGGTTAGCGGCGCGAATGGCTCCGCGTTCGGCGTGAATAGCGTCGCCAGTGCGACTGACGCGACAGCACTTGGCCATTCCGCCGTAGCAGATACCGCCGAAAACACCGCCGTTGGCCAGTTCGCCCGGGCTATTACACTCGGCAACGCGACGGCCGTAGGTTCAAGCACTCTCGCGAACAACACGAACACGACTGCGATGGGTCAAGGGGCGCAGGCAACCGGAGCAAATGCCACTGCCGTCGGCCAGGGCGCTCAAGCCATCGATGGGAACACTACCGCATTTGGCCAAGGCGCAAACGCTCAGGTGGCACGAGCCACGGCCATCGGTCAGGGTGCGCAGGCACTCAACTCCGATACTGTGGCGGTCGGCTTCCAGAGCACCGTCAACAACACACAAGGCACCGCGGTTGGCTCCGGCAGCACGATCAATGGCGACCTCGCGACGGCAATTGGTTTTCACAGTGCCGCCAACGGCACCAATAGCACGGCGCTAGGCCACACGACCACGGCAGCTGGAAATAACAGCATCGCGATTGGCCAGGGAAACACGGCGAATGGTGTGGGCAGCATCGCGATCGGCGTCGGCAGTGGAACGAACAACGATAGTGAAGTCGCAATTGGCCAAAACAGCACTGCGACAGGGGTCCAAGGAACAGCGATTGGCGATACCAGCACCGCGGCCGCCCAAGGCACCGCGCTGGGAGCGACTAGTAAAGCCACCGGTACCGGCAGTACTGCATCCGGCTTTAATGCAACAGCTAACACAACCAATGCGGCCGCCTATGGCATCAATTCGCAGGCCACTGGCGTTGCTTCATCGGCGTTCGGCTCCAGCGCGGTGGCCTCAGGCGCAACTCGTCGGCCTATGGCGTTCTCGCGACGGCAAACAACTCTGGCGCATCAGCGTTCGGCATGGTTTCGCAGGCGACGGGAGTTAATTCATCCGCATTCGGCGCCAATTCCTTGGCTTCCGGCCCGGACAGCGCGGCTGTTGGTTCAGGCAGCACCGCGAGCGGAGCGAGCAGCCTCGCACTCGGTAAAGGGGCGACTGCCGGAAATGCCAATTCGTCTGCGATCGGCACAGGCGCCACGACGACTCGTAGCAATCAAATGGTATTTGGCACGAGCGTCGCTTCCGGCGGCGGCGTGGACACGACGTACACGATGCCCGGTGTTAACACCGATGCAAGCCGCACCGCGCAGACGGGCTTTAACCCGACGGCAGTTGATGTGGTTACGACAGACGCGGCCGGAAATCTGGCTGGCCGTTCGTTCGAGCAAATACTGAATGACTCGCCGACGTTCAATGATCTGCGAGACGACGTTCGAGACAACACCGAGGGCGTGGCCATCGCGATCGCGATGGGCGGCGCCCGGTCATGTTGAACGATTGCCAGTCGTTCGCGATCAACGCGAACTGGGGCACGTACAACGGTCAAAATGCGGTTGGCATTTCGGGCGTATCGCGGTTGGACGACAACTTTTTCTTCAACGCCGGCGTCGGCATCGGCGCCACGCAAGGCAACGTCGGCGGCCGCGCCGGTCTGACGTTCGCTTTTTAGACAGTAATCCCTTAACCCCCCTGGGAGCAGAAGATGACGACAGTCGTAGGTCAGGCTTGTAGCGGTAGGAAACAATTCGTCAGGCGGAGCCTGACCTACTCCTTGTCGATCATGCTGCTCCTGGGAGTGGCTTGGAACTTCCCGCGGACGTCGCCGGGACAAGCGCAGCGCCGCAGGCGGCGCAGCGGGATCAGCAGCTCGAGCCCGCGACGATGCTGGTCAAGAATGCTCTTACTGCGGTGAATCACGGCAACTTGACCGGTAATTACACGGTGCTTCGCGATTTGGGTGCGCCCGCATTTCGGGAACGGAATTCGGCGGCGCAACTGGCAGCAATCTTTCAGTCGCTGCGCGACAACAAGATCGATATGAGCCCGATCCTACTCATGAATCCGCAATTCACCGAGCAACCGGCGCTCAATCAGGCCGGTCAATTGCAGCTTGTTGGATTCTTTCCGACGGCGCCCGCGCAGGTGAATTTCAAGCTGGCCTTCCAAAAAGTGCAAAACGGCTGGCTGATCGACACCGTATCGATCAGCACGACGGCGGCCCAGGGGCGCAGCAGAATGCGGGTGTATCGCAGGCCGCGCCCGCGGCAGCCGCGGCGCCGACGTTTGCCGCACAGCTTTCGAAGCAATACGCCCGGTAGCGAACGGTGGCCGGTCGGGCGGTGGGCTCTTATTGCGTGCGGACCGGGGTCGAGAACGACAAGCACCCTGTCATTCTGAGCAGAGCGTAGCGCAGCGAAGAATCGGCGTCGGCTCTGCGTAGATCCTTCGGTCGCAGAGCCTCCCTCAGGATGACCGACCGCAAAGTTTCCCTGAGGCTGACGCGTCGCAAAGTTTCCCATGGACGGCGGGCCGTTTTTTGTCGGCGGCCGGCCCAAGTTTCCTGGCCGGTGTTCAGACTCCGCGACAACTTTGGTGGCGGCATGGCCCGCGTCTCTGGCTTCGGTCGAGGCAGGCGATCTCGCGACCGCCGGATAGTGCGTTTCGCTGTCGGGGCTGTGGGGCTACAATTCTGTTTCTTGGAAACCGTGGGCTTCCGCCCCCGGCTGTGGCCGATCGTTTTAATGAAGCTCGTTTTTCGACGGCGCGGGATGGCATGGGTACGGCGAATGAGACACGCGAGCGATTGCGGGCGCAGATGCCGGCTGCGCAGCGGTGGGCCTACTTCGATCACGCCGCGATGTCGCCGTTGCCGCGGCCGACTGCCGAGGCGTTTCAAAAATGGCTGACGGAAGCTGTTGAAACGGGCAATCCGAAGTGGGCCGAGTGGGTCAAAGGTGTTGAAACTACTCGAGCGACGGCGGCCAAGATGATCGGCGCCGATGCCGATGAGATCGCGCTGGTTGCCAATACGACGGCCGGCATCAGCCTTGTGGCTGAAGGGTTCCATTGGCAGCCGGGCGATAACGTTGTCACGCTGGCGGATGAATTTCCGTCGAACGTGTATCCGTGGTTCAACCTGGCCGATCGGGAAGTTGAAACACGCCGCGTGCCGACGGACATAAGCGGCCGATTGGATTTAGAACTCCTGGCTGAAGCCTGCGACGCGCGAACGCGGATGGTAACGGTTAGCTGGATCGGTTTTGCCACCGGTTATCGGCAGGATGTGGCGCGGATCGCGGCCATCGCCCACGAGCGCGGCGCGCTGCTGTTCCTCGACGCGATTCAAGGCTTGGGCGCCTTTCCGCTCGATGTGAACGAGCTCGGTATCGACTTCCTCGCGGCCGACGGCCATAAATGGCTACTCGGCCCCGAAGGAGCGGGCATTGCCTACATTCGCCGCGAGCACCTCGATCGGTTGCGGCCGATCGGCCCCGGTTGGCACAGTGTGGTGCCGGGGCAGGATTACACCCACATCGAGCTGAACCTGCGCCCGGCGGCTGCCCGTTATGAAGGCGGATCGCAAAACAACGCGGGGTTCCTGGCGTTCGGTGCGAGTTTGCAATTGCTCAGCGATTTGGGAGCCGAGAATCTGGCCGCTGCCGTGCTCGACATTACGGACCGTGCCTGCGAACGCTTGAGCGGAATCGGCGCGACGATCGTTTCCGATCGGCGGCTCAACCATCGGGACGGCCAGCAGCGTTCCGGCATCGTGTCGTTCGAGCTTCCGGGCCGCGACCCGATGGCCGTGAAACGCCACGCGATGCGGCAAGACGTGATATTCGGCTGCCGGGCCGGGCGCTTGCGAATCAGTCCGCACGCGTATAACAATGAAGAAGACCTGGATCGGTTGATTGAATCGCTGACTTCGTTTTTGGGTGAGTAGGTGAGTAGGTGAGTAAGGATATGAGCTACGAAGCGCAATATGACTTGGACAATTTCGAGTTGTACAATGCGGCCCGCCGGCTTCGTAAAAAGACTTATCAACTGATCAATCAGCTTCCGGCGGAGGAAAAATATTGCCTCGGCAGTCAGATGCGAAGAGCCGCGGTGTCGGTAAGTAACAATATTGCAGAAGGCCACGGTCGATGGCATTATCTCGAAAACATTCACTTTTGCAGCACCGCGCGTGGCTCAATCGATGAGCTGATTGATGATTATAACGCGTGCATTGATGAAAGTTATGGTGATACAGATCTCTCCGAAGATCTGAAAGACGACGCCCGACAACTCATCGCCAGAGTCAATAGTTACATCGCTTATCTTCGCAAGTCGAAGCAAGGCGAGAACGGCAGAGCTGGATAGCCTCCACATACTCACCAACTCACATACTCACCTACTCACACCACCTTCCATGTCCCGCCGCGCTGTCTATACTGGTTCGTTCGACCCGATCACGCTCGGGCATCTGAACGTCATCGAACGGAGCAGCCGGTTGGTGGACGAGCTCATCGTTGGCGTCGGCACAAATATCGACAAGCAACCGCTGTTCACGGCGGATGAACGTGCCGAATTGGTCGAGCGTGTGACGAAATCGTTGGGCAACGTGCGCGTGCAACAGTTCTCTGGACTGGCGGTCCAATTCGTGCGCGAATGCCAGGCCCGAGTGATCGTGCGCGGCGTGCGGTCGCTATCGGATATGGATACGGAGTTCACGATGACGCTGGCCAACCGCAAGCTGGACCCAGGGGTGGAGACAGTTTTCTTGATGGCCGATGAGGAGTTTTCGCACGTCTCCAGCACGTTGATCAAACAGATCACACCTCTGGCGGGCGATAGTGAATTGGCCCGCTTCGTGCCGCGGGAGATCATCCCCGATATTCGCGCGAAGTTGGCCGAAGGCTGACCCGGCGCTTCGCGTCTAACCGACGGAAATCTCGGCGTCGTGACCGGCAGTAGCCGCAGCGAATTCGTCACCCGATGACGATTGTGTTATTTCGCGCTCTTCGCGGATTTGGCTGCCGGTGTGGACAAACAACCGATTGAGACCGGCCGCTTTCGCACTGTAGAGTGCCGAATCGGCTCGTGCCAGCAGCGACTTGGTATCATCGCCGACCTGAACTTCCGTGAGACCACAGCAGACCGAGGCCGATAATTCGTCGCGCACTCGTTTTTGTACTCGCTGTGCGAATACGCGGGCTCCGATCAGACTGGTCTGCGGCATCACGACGACGAATTCATCATCGCCGTAGCGAGCCACAAAGTCGCTATCGCGCATGCAACCGCGAATCACGCTTGCCAGTTTCGGAAGCAGCGGAAGAATGTTCGTGAGCGAGCGGCCTTCCGCCGCGCCCTTATCGAGGTCCAAACTCAGCAGGGCCACGGCAAACGCCGGGTTTCCACGGTAGGCCCCCAACAATAGCACGCGCAGTTGTTGCTCGAGCGCGCGGCCATTGCCCACACCGGTCAGCGGATCGGTGCGGCCTTGCGTAAATGTTTCCAGCGCTTCGGACTGCTGGCGGATTTGATCGTACGCGAGGGAAAGTTGCTGAGCCAATTGCATCGTCGGTCCGAGCATCGCCTCGGCTTCGCCGCAGAGTTGTTCCCAGGCCAGGTCGTGAGTCGACTCCTGCGCTTGTCGCAGTTTGCGTTTGAACGTGGCAAGCTGCGAGTGATGCGTCACGAGGTCCTGCCGCAGCCGATCGGCAATTGTTTCCAACTGCCAGGCGATCCGCGCCGCACGATCGAGCTCTTGTTGCCGCCGCTCGTCGATGGCCGCGGCCTGTCCGGCGCGAGTTCGATTTCCAAACAAATAGCCGATGAGCGCGACCGCGGCCAGCGCGAAGGTAACCGGCAGTCCTACCTCAACCGTCGTAGCGACCGCCAAAAACGGCAGCAGTTCACTAACGCTCATACAATGTTCCACCAAGGTGCGCGAAGCCTAGAGCCGCCGCGACTGAAAACCGAGCAAACTCGAAAAGCCGATCGCACCAGCAACGATTAGCAGAACGAGCCATTCCTCGCGATTGAGGCCATTGAACCACTCACCGGTTTGCGTCGACACGTCGCGCACCCGGTCCCAGGTATTTTGGAAGAACGTGCCCATGATGGGTGGCTCCTATGTTTTCCGTGAACATACAACTGTACGCCACAGGTAGGCGCGAACGGGCACAGATCGCGGCGCGGTGGAGTTGCGCGGCTCATAGCAGCTGGATGGGTCGTATCGCTCGGGACGGCAAAGCGACCGGTTCTCGGCCGGGTCTCATTTTCGACACTCAATTTCCAACACGGCGAGCGCCGAATGTCGAAAACGAGACGCGACGCCGTCCAAGTTGGGCGTCGCGCCCTGGGTATTCGAAGGACGAGGTAAGTGAGAATCATCCAAGTCAACCACGCCCATCACAAAGCTTCTGGGCCTGCCACCCATTTAATTCTGACTTTGCTTTGCCCGGCAGGAAGTCGGCTCATCATCCCCGCTTGTCAATCCGGCGGCTCTCCCGTAAACTTTAGGGCTACCTCCAACGTGATAAAGGCTAGGGCGATCATGAAAGACGGCATCCATCCCGAATACTACGAAACGCAGGTCTCCTGCGGCTGCGGCAACAAGTTCACCACGCGCAGCACGCGCAAAGAGCTCAAGGTCGATATCTGCAACGTTTGCCATCCCTTCTACACGGGCAAACTAAAGTTCGTCGATACGGCCGGCCGGATCGAAAAGTTCAAGAACAAGTTCGCCGCCGCCGGTTACGCCAGCCTCAAACGCGGCAAAAAGTAACGCCTCTCCACTGGCCACTGGTTCCCACGTTGCGCTTGTAGTGAGCTTGTCGAAGTGCGCGGGAGCTCAATCCCTCGCCGCGCCGACATAGCCGCTATTCCTTTCACACGATAGAATTTCACCGCAGCAGGTCCGCTGAGCCGAAGCAGACCTTCAGTGGGCGCCACGCAGATGCCGCTCGGCTCGCGGCATCTACATCCCTCTATGCGCGAATTACTCGATCAAAAACTGGCTCGCTACGAGCAGCTCGAAAACGACCTCATGAATCCGGAGGTCTTGGCCAATCCTGCGCACATCACATCGGTGGCCCGCGAACACGGTTCGCTCGGCAAGCTCGCGAAAAAATACCGCAAGTTCAAACAGATCACCGCCCAGATCGCCGAAGCGCAGCAGATGATCGCCGGCAACGACGCCGACATGCGCGAGCTCGCCGAAGCCGAGCTCCCGCAGTTGCGCGCCGAGCGCGAAGCAATGTGGACCGAATTGTTGGAGCTCACGGTCGGCGGTGAAGATGCCAACCGCACGCGGCTCATCATGGAAATTCGGGCCGGCACCGGCGGCGACGAAGCGGCCCTGTTCGCTCGCGATCTCTACGAAATGTATCGCCATCATGGCGACGCAAAGGGTTGGAAAACGGA
Source organism: Pirellulales bacterium (assembly GCA_963733825.1). Taxonomy (GTDB): domain Bacteria; phylum Planctomycetota; class Planctomycetia; order Pirellulales; family Lacipirellulaceae; genus JABDGM01. Next base: position 212,652 of record CAVTEK010000015.1, on the reverse strand, counting down.
AATCCTCAGCCATCACGCCACCGAGCTTGGCGGCTTCAAAGATATCGTGCTTGCGATCGAAGGCGACGGCAGCTACCGCGAATTGCAATACGAAAGCGGCGGCCACCGCGTGCAGCGCGTCCCGGATACCGAAACCCAAGGCCGCATCCACACCTCCGCCGCCACCGTCGCCGTCCTTCCGGAACCGGAAGAAGTCGAGGTCGATCTCAAGCCCGACGACTACCGGCTCGATACGTTCTGCGCGAGTGGTCCCGGCGGTCAGCACGTCAACAAGACTGCCTCGGCCGTGCGGCTCACGCACTTTGAAACAGGCATCGTTGTTCAGTGCCAGGACGAGAAGAGCCAGCTCAAAAACAAGAACAAAGCACTCCGCGAACTTTCAGCCCGCATCTACGATTTCAAGATGCAAAAAGAGCAGGCCAAGCGCGCTGCCGAACGAAAAAGCCTCGTCGGCTCCGGCGACCGCAGCCAGCGAATTCGCACGTACAACTTCCCTCAAAATCGCCTGACCGACCATCGCATTGGCCTCACCGTGCACAATCTCGACCAGGTAATCGCCGGCAACCTGCAACCAATCACCGACGCGCTCCTCGACTACGACCGCCAACAGCTCCGCGACCAGATGGGAGGGTTGGATTGAATGTAAGATGTGAGATGTGAGATATCAGATGTCAGACTCACATCGTGGCAGTTTTTTCTGACATCTGCATTCAGACATCTTACATCTGCCATCCATGTCTTCCGACGCTCCCTGGACCATCGGCCGCCTGCTCACTTGGACGACCGAATATCTCGGCAAACATGGCGCCGAAAATCCGCGGCTTGATGCCGAAGTGCTCCTGGCCACCGCCCGCGAGTGCAAGCGGATCGATCTCTACGCCGCGTTTGGCGAACCGGCGAGCGAGGAACTTCGCACCGCCTTCCGCGAGCTGGTGCGTCGCCGCGCCGAGGGCACGCCCGTCGCGTATCTCGTCGGCCATCGCGAGTTCTACGCGCTCGAGTTCGAAGTGAATTCCGACGTTCTAATTCCGCGCCCGAAACCGAATTGCTGGTCATCGCGCTGCTGGACCACCTGAAAAAAAACAGGGAGAGCGAGGCTCCTGCCGAGTCGCTTGCTTCCCCTTCCACGGTTCAGCAGGAGCTTCGCCCTCCCGAGGTAGCTCCCATCACCATCGCCGATGTCGGCACCGGCAGCGGAGTGCTCGCCGTGTGCGCGGCCAAGTACGTAGCGAACGCTCATATCACCGCGATCGATATCAGCCCCGCCGCGCTCGCCGTTGCGCAACGAAACGCCGAGCGGCACAATGTTGCCGATCGCATCGCGTTTGTCGAAAGCAACCTGTTCGACAACGTGCCGCCAGATCAGCGATTCGATTACATCGTCAGCAATCCGCCGTACGTCTCGACGGCCGAAATGGAGCAGCTGGCCCGCGACGTCCGCGAACATGAACCCGATATCGCGCTCTGCGCCGGCGTAAACGGCACGGATGTCGTGGCGCCACTTATCGAACAAGCAGCGGCGCGGCTCAAACCTGGCGGTGCCCTCGTGATCGAAGTCAGTCCAATGATCGCGGCCGACGTCGAACAGCTCATTCGCCAACAAGCGACGCTCGAACTTGCAACGACCATTCGCGACTTAGCCGGCCATCCACGCGTCGTGAAAGCGATTCGCCGAGCTAAATAATTAACCACAGAGACACAGAGGGCACGGAGGAAGAGTTAGCCGCTTTTATCATTATGAATGGCCCATATCCGCCCGGAACACATACTAATTTCCCGCCACCGTCCGAATGGGATTGGGAACGGACCCGACTCATTCGTGGACAAAAATACAAAGTTACTCGAGCATTTGTCGACGCTGGCCACGATCTGCACGACGTTGGTGAAAAGTGGACGTTCCTTTCCTGCATGTTTTCGCGTTTCACTGACGAGTTAACAATATGTGTAAGAACGAATTCAAACGACGAATGGCGGATTCCCTTTATCTGGAAAGCCGAAGCTCAGCAGCAAACCATCGAACATTTTCTCGACCACGTCATAGCTATTTGTGATGAGAATCAACTGAGGAGCAGTTGACCCAGACTTCGTTCACGTGGCTGACTCCTCTCTGTGCTCTCTGTGTCTCTGTGGTTAATTTATTTGCTTTAGGCATTGCCCCGGTAGAACTGCTGATTCAGCGCGTTCCGCTTCGACGTCATGATCCCGCCGTTTGATTCTTCCTGCATCACGCACACGACCATCTGCAGTTTCGCATCCAAATCGTCTGCGTAATGCACGATGAGTGCCTCGAGCGTCATCGGCGGCTTGGGCGAACCCCACTCGGGCAATCGCTGATGGGCCACGATCACGTGCTCCAGTTGGAGCAATGTTTCCGGATCGATCTTTCGGCCGGCCGCCGCGTCGCGCACGATATCGCGGCCTTGCAAAATGTGTCCGATCAAGTGACCCGAAGCCGTGTAATCGGCCCCTGCCGGCGTCACTTCCAGCTCGCGCAGCTTGCCGATGTCGTGCAGCGCTGCCCCCGCCACGATGATCGACTTATTGATCGGTGGTTTCAAATCGCGGTACAGCTCGCAATACTTGTCCGCAAGGTGGCAGCACGTTTTGGTCACGTTCAAAACATGCTCCAGATACCCGCTCGTGAACGCATGATGATTCCGCTTCGCCGCCGGCCAAACCAACAGCTCTTCGCGATGCTGCTCGTAGATATCGGCCACGAGCTTACGCAGCGATTTGTCGTCGACGTTCTTCTCAACGATGTTCATCAGCTCCGCGAACATCTCGACCGGATCGAACCGCGACGCCGGCTGGCACATCGCCGGATCGAAACCGTCCTTGCGATCGCCGTCTTCTGCCGCGCGGATCTTCTTAATCTCGAGCTGCAAGCCATAATTCGATTGCCGGAGCACAGCCCTCAGCTTGTAGAACTGGCCGGGCGTCCATTCGCTCCGGCAGGATTCGGCCAACGGTGAGTCCGACCAGATGGGAAAGCTCACATCGCGGGCCTTGTCGCGAAAAGTCACACGAAAGTACGGTTTTCCATCGCGAGTCTTGAGCTCCTGCTTCTCCGACAACAGCGCGAAAAACTCGCCCTCTTGACCGTCCGTCATCTCGCAAAGCGCAATGCTCATTACAGCAAGTGGAAGCGACTTCTGTGCCATCATAAACCTCGATAAACAAGTTCAAACCATTCTAATGAACACAGTCCGTCGTCCGCCAGTATCTGCGTTTATCTGCGTCCATCTGCGGTTAAAAGAAGTTACACCGCGGTCCGTTCCGCCGCCATTTCGTTGATCATCGTTTGCAACTGCCGTCTTACTTCGGCCATGACGGGATCGCCCAGTTCGTCGCGTACTCGTTCGGTGCCCACAGGGATTGCCTCACCTACCTGGATTACGGCGTGGAACGGCTCGTGCGTCCGCATTTCGTCAGTAAAATCTTCCTGCAGCCGTTCGACGGTTTCCACCACCCGTTCCGGCAAATTCTTTTCCCGCAAGATGTAATCCCGCGGATAGTGGGAAATATTCTGCGCGTAGTACGCGGCCGCCAGGTCACGCCACCGGCGCTGGCGCTCCTCTGGCGTCACGCGGCCGGCCATCATGTCGGGCAGGATCGCGCTCCGGAGCCTTTTCACGCGGAGCATGGGATTGCCGGACGTATCCTTGATCTGCCATTCCGTTTCCAGAGGTCCCAAAACGTCCTCCACGAACTTTTCGGCGCGCTCATAAATGTTGCCGTTGCGTGCCGAGCCGAGGAATTCGATTTCCTTGAGCGACAACAACGCTTGCCCAATCTTGCCGATCCGTTCCACAAGCGACAGATGCCGTTGCGGTTGCCACGATAGATCGTTTTCAAGCGCATCGAGATCCGGCCCGAGCGCCGTCGCCAGGTCGCCTTCAAAGGCGTACCGCGTAGCGACCGGATGGATCACGACCCCACCGGGCTTTCCCTCCTTTTGCAGCCGCTTTGCGGCCTGGCGGGCGATGAACGACGGGCCGTCCATCATCTCCTCGATGAGGTCGTTGTGCCGCGTGATCGCTCCCTCAGGATAAACAATCAGCGGACGCCGGCGCGCGATGAGAATGTTGATCGCCGTTTCGAGCGCCTGGCGGTCGTTGCCTTCCCGCAGAACGCTGAACGCCCCCATCCGGCGCGTCATGAAAGTTTGGAACCGGCTTTGCTTGAATACATGCCAACTCGCCATCGCGAACAAGTGGCAATCGGCCTTCATGCCCAACACACCCAGCACGACCGGGTCGGACATGCGGCAATGATTCGGCGCAAGCATGATGCTGTGCCCGGCCGCAAGTGATGCCTTGAGCCGCTCGACGTGCCGGCACTCCACCGAATGAATTCCGAATGCCGTGCGTAAATATCGCCGCAAATAAAAGCGCAACAGCGTCGGCCACCACTCGGAATACACCGGTGGCACAAACTCATACGGCTCGTCGATAACAACTCTTTGCATCGAGAATACCTCGATCGGAGCCCGCAGCGCGAGCAAGGGTCTGATGAATCGTCGTTGCCGAACCCCCTTGCTTGCGCTGCGGGCTCCAATCGCGCCTTCAGAAAAGGGAAAACTCTCCCCAATCCTCACAACCGCAACACGCGGCGATAGCATACCCAACCCCGACGGTATCTGCACAGGGGGAGCCGGACTCTTGCCGTTTCCGTTGTCGATGAATTGTTACAGGAGTAGTTGTTTCCGTGTGCCACTGCTTGCGGCCGACCGGCTCGTGCCGAGTCCGCATCCAGCACTGCTCGCCGTACCGCAAGTTTGTCCGATAACGGCAAGCAGTGCTGCTTCGAATGTTTTTGTTTGCCCGACGCCGCGAGCAGTGGCACACAGCGCCCTTCGAATAATCGTTCATGCCTAACAATCGCAAAGAAATCAAGCCGCGTCGCCTGGCCGCGGCGGAAGATGCCGCCCGCTGGCGCGAGGCGTTCGTGCGATACTTGCGCTCCGAGTGCCACCTGGCCGAAAACAGCGTGGTGGCCTACGAACGCGATCTTCGCCACTTCTTCGATTGGCTGCGCGGTCGCCGAATTGCCGGGATGACCGTGTCCGAGCTTTCCGATTACCCGGCGTGGCTCACCGCTCGAAGAACTTGCGCCGGCTTCGATCAGCCGGCACGTCGTTTCGCTGAAAGTTTTCTTCCGCTATTTGCAATTGGAAAATGTGCTTGCCGACAACCAGGCGGAGCTGCTCGGCACACAAAAACTCTGGCAGCGCGTGCCGACGGTGTTATCGCAATCGGAAATCGAATCGCTGCTCGCGGCGCCGAAGCCGCCTCGTCCCTGGTGGCGGCGCGACCGCGCGATGCTCGAGTTGTTGTACGCCACAGGCTGCCGCGTTTCCGAATTGTCGATGCTGCGGCCGCGCGATATGCAATTGGGCGAGCGCTTTTGCCTGTGTCACGGCAAAGGCGACAAGCAGCGGGTAGTGCCGCTGGGTCGCCAGGCCGTGGCCGCAGTCGAGGCATATTTGGAACACGAGCGTCCGAAGCTCGTCCTCCGGCGCCCGGCGCCCTCACAGTTCTTGCTGCTATCCTCGCGCGGCGGACGGATGCGGCGTGAGCGCATCTGGGAGCTGCTGAAACTCTACGCGAAGCTGGCCGGCTGCAACGCCGAGCTAAGCCCGCACTCGCTGCGCCATACGTTCGCAACGCATCTCTTGGCTGGCGGCGCCGATTTGCGGCAAGTGCAGGAAATGCTCGGCCATGCGAGTATCGCCACCACTCAGATTTACACGCACGTCGATCACTCGCGCCTCAAAAAGGTACACAACGCGTTCCATCCGCGAGCCTGAGGACTAGCCCGGATTATTCACAAACGGGTGCAGGCTGAGGAGGTGGTGGTCTGGCGTGGCCGTTTACGACGAGACTTTCGCTTGGGAGCACACAGCCCCCTTTCCCCCAGGCAGTGACGAGACTGCCGAGGCGCGAAGGTTTCCAGTTGCGCCCAGCTTAGCTGGTGTCCGGAGAAGCCTGGCAGAGCGTCAGGATTCGCTGGCTGACCTGCTGATAGTGATCGCAGATAGGGCCAGCAGGAAGAGAGCCGGACGACGACCCGGCGCGTCGACTCGTAAACCAGCGCCGCCACCTTGATAAGCCGCGTCCGCCAAGTACAAGGCTGGCCTTGGCCGAGCGGATCGTGCGTGCGTCGTCCGTTGTGATGTTCCCGGCGAGATCGGCCGGAGAGCGCTTCGACCGGAACTTCGCGCCTCGCGTCTTCCGGTAGCGGCGCCTCGATAACGTGCCGCATGCGGACCAGCAAGTTGTAGGCGGCCGTGTGCAGATAGAGGCGAAACAAGTTGGCGAAGTAGCGATGATCGCTGAGCCGATCGGCCTGAAGGCCGCCCTTGAGTTCTTTGTTGCGGTTCTCGCTTTCGCCTCGATCGGCGTACGCATCGTATGCCGCGCCAGGCAACACGAACGCTCCCGGCCGATTGGTCACGACCGCGCGTCGATTGGTGCCTTGCGCGTTCGCCTCGCACTTGACCACGACCCATCGCTGGGCGGGCCACGACCCGGCCCGATACCAAAACGCGGTGAACAACCGCTGCGGCTGCCCGTGGCTTCAAACTGGGCCACGGCCGTTTCCAGCAGAGAATCGCTGTACTTTTTCAACCGCCCGTTCATGCCGATGCCGATGGTGTAGTCCACTTCCAGCCGCTCGCAGATGTCGTACATGGCGGGCACGCCGAAGCCGCTATCGCCACGGACGTGAATCCGCACGTCGGGCCAGGCCTCCCGTAACCGACGGACCGCATACTCCAGATCCTCGTCGGCGCCGAGCGCGGATGCGCCTGCCGTAGAGCAACGCGAGGCAGAGCACGAGGTCGTTCTCGGCACAAGTGATCACCCGCGGCAGATATTGGTACTGCCGGTAATAGCCGTGGAAGAACGTGAGCTGCTGCCCTCCATATGTCGGATCGTCGAACGGATCGATGTCCAACGTGAGCGCTTGAGGCGGCTTGTCGAACGAGGCTATGAACTGGTCCACCAGCATGTCGCGGAGACGGAAGAACGAGCGCGTGTCGATCGCGTTCTCGAACCGCGACAGCGTGGGCTGGCTGGCCAAGTCGTCGTCGTGGATCGAACGGCCGCAGACGAGCTTGAATACGGGATCGCTTCGCAGCAGGTCGTGGTCATTCTGGTCGGCATAGTCGGCCAGGATGCCGTAGGTGCGCATGCGGACCATTTCCAGAAACGTGTGACCTACGTAACCGACGTGCCGCCGGTCCGTGAGGGCCTCGGCCAATTGCTTCGTGAGACCCAACTGCTCATCCAGTTGGCGAAACGGCAGCAGCCCCGCATCACTGGAAACTTGGGCCGCTGAAGGCTCTACCACAACTGGCTTCGATGTGCCAAAATCAAACGCCAACTGAAATGCACTCTGCGCGTCCATTCGCTGCCTCCGTGTGTTGTTTCAGGTGCTTGTCAACTAACACCTTAAACGCACTCGGAGGCACTCTTGTTTCTGCGTTTATGAATAATCCGGGCTAGGCGTTAGAATGAAGTTATATACAAACAATTTGTCATTGCAAAATTGTCATTTGTCATTGGCCATTTCCGAAATGACCAATGACAAATGACAATTTTTCAATGACCAATTCCGAAACCTTACATCTTCGATCTTACATCTTAGATCTTACATTCACTGCACTTGCTTCGCCCACCGGCTGTTTGCATACCGCTGCAACAGTGTCTCGCGGGCCTCGCGCGAGTCGCTCTTCCTGGCCGACCGCCTTCCACAACGTCACCAGGTGGGCAAGGGCCTCGGCGTGTTCTTGCGGCAGATTGTTGTAAAGCACGTCGACGTGCAGAAAAGCGAACAGCGCTTCCTTATTCTGTTTTGCCTTCTCGTAACACGTTCCCAGCGCATTGTAAGCCCGCGCATGCAATTCCCGCTGCTGCGGATCGGCATCTTGAATGATCTTCTGGATGATGCGGACTGCTTCGTCTCCTTTGCCGGTTTCGGCCAGGCTCACGCCTTTCCCCAACGTGGCCGAGAGTTTCAGGTTCTGCGCATCGGCTCCATCATCGGTGATCGCCAGCGCCGCGTCGAACTGCTGAATTGCCTCCGCCTGTTTGTTCTCCGCTTGAAGCGCACGACCCATTGCAACGGCCGCCCCCATTTTGTAATCGGGCCACGGAGCCTTCGCGAGCTCCGCGTATTGTTTTTCGGCACTTTCGAATCGGCCGCTGGCCATCAACATGTCGCCCATCAGCTCGCACGCTTCCAGATAATGGAAATTGCTCGGATAGTTGTGAACGAACGAGTTTAGCTGTCGGCCCGCTTCACTGATTTGTCCCTCGCCCGCCAGCGCCACGTGCGCCGCGCAATATGCCTGGTAGAACTCGATATCCTGCTTGATGAAATCGCGCCGCTGCTCGCTTACATCGATCTTTTCCAGCAACTGCAGCGCCTTGGAAAAGACCCCGTTGCCGGCGTTCGTGCGGGCCTGCGCCAGCTCCGGCGGCTCACCATCGAACGTGATCGATTTGATTTGGTTCACGGCAATCGTGCGGCTTCCAGGAAGTCCTTTGTTAAGCGTCACCTCAAGCGGCGTCATATCCGAAACTTCGCCCACCTCGCTGCCACGCACCAGGCGAACCCGATCGGAAGTCCCTTCGGCAAGAGCAGGCGACAGAAACACGCCGCTGACAACCGTTACGACAGCGCAGAATCGAATACTATGCCTATTTAAAATCATGCGTTTATTGGCTCATCCGAAAATTAGCGAAGATTAACGGTTACTCCGAATTGTATTCGATCGGTTCTTAACCGCTAATCCACGCTAATAGTTCGCTAACGCTAGACTCGGAATCTATTGCGATTTCGTTTCTGCGCGTTCAATCTCTTTCGTCAGTTGGTCGAACAACGGCTTCCAGCGATCGCCGCCGAGTTTTGGATACACCTGCGCGAGCGATTGAATTCCTTCCTTGGCCTTGGCCAGTTCCTGCTGGCGAGGTTCCCCGATTGTTTTCATCGCCGCCAGATAATGGCATCGTCCGATATTCACGCGGGCCTCGTAAAACGCGTCCCAAAATCTGTCGTCCTTCTTGGCCGCGTGCAAGGCCACCTGCGAGATTTTCAGCCAGCCCCAAACGAGGTTTGGACTACTCGGTTTCATTTTGTATCCGCCCTGAATGGCATTTTCGAACCATTTCTTGTCTTCGCGCTGGCCGCGCTCCTGGTACGTCAACGCCGCGGCCCGCTGCACGGCCAGTGATGCCTCTTTTTCCTTGAGAATCTGCGAGTATGTATCGAGCGCTTGTTGATACTGGCCCAAACCCCGATAGCAGTCGCCCAACTGCATCCTGACAGCCAGCACGGCCGTATCGCTCGGCGGCAGCTTGGGATTGGCGGCAGCCTCCTGCAGCAGTTGCTGGTACGAGTCGCGGGCCTTCGTGAGATAACCACGCGTCTGCGCATCGAGCGCCAATGGAGCCGCGAACGCACTCGCGGGTTCTTGCGCCTGTTGCGGACCGATCGCCATGGCGTAATACGTTTGCGCAAGCCAGATGCGAGTCGGCCAATTCGCGGTGCCTTGTTGGGCGTTGATTTTGTCCAGGAATTTCGCAAACGCCGCTGCTACTCGCTTGGCCTCTTGTTCCTGTCCGGCGGCGCGGAGGTCTTCCATCTGCTTTTGCAGAGCCGCGCCCATGCCGATGTAGATGCGATTGAGCTGCTCGGCCGCTTTTCCCGCATCGCCGCTGGCGCGCACGACTCGCTCGAGCGATTGCATGATCTGAACGGCCTTCTGGTCCTGCGGTGGCGTCACCGATACATAGGCGCAAAGCGCCGCTTTGTACGCTTCAACCGCGTATTGCGGGCGCGACGCCGTCGGATGTTCGCGCGAGATCAGCGCGAGTGGCCCGGCCTTCTTGTTTTCGAGTACGTCGATCGCATCTTCGTACTTGCCGTCGCTTAACAGCGCTTGGGCGTAATACAAAACGCCCGTTGCGCCGATCTCGCTCACCGTCGAATCCTTGCCGGTTACTTCGAAACCGCCGCGAAGATACCGCAGCGAGGGCGCTTTGAGCTTCGCCAATGCCGCTTCGTCCGGCGGAGTCGCCTGGCCCGGCTGACTAAGCTCCAAGTAACGCGCCCACATCGCATTTCCAAGCTGCAATTCCAAGCGCGGCCGCGATTGGGCCGACGCATCGCCGAGCATCTTTTCGGCGTCCTCGATCCGTCCGCTGCGAATCGCGTTGCTTATCAGCACGGCGAAAGCCGAATCGGCATCGTCGGTGCCGGGCCAGCGCCGCGTGATAAATTCGGCCAGGTCCGCAATACGGCGGGCCTCGAATTCACCGGTATCACGCTTGCCGTCGCCGTTTACAGCCTGGCTATACAGCTGCTGGAACGATGCCATCGCGATCTTCGCCGCCGAACTCGAAGTCGGAGCATCCGGGTATCGCCGAGCCAAAAACTCGCCCAGTACGGCCGCCCGATAATAATCCTGGCTCTCCCAATACAACCAGCAGAGAAAATATCGCACCTCGTTCACAAGCTTGGAATCGGTCGTGTCCTCGACCAGCGTCGAGGCAAGCAGGAAGTAATGGCGCACGTCTACCTTGCCCTGGTCCATTTGCTCCTGCAAGGAGGGCATCGCAGAAGGATTGTTCCGTTCGGCGCTGGGCAGCGCGAGCTTCGCCGCGTTGTACGAAGTCAACGCGTCTTTACCCAAATCATAGGCCGCCTGAAAAGTCTTCGGATCCTCTTTGTCCTTTCCCGCCGATTTCTCCGCGCCGCCAAATGTCGTTGCCGCCGCGCGCGCGGCAAGCTGGTATTCACCGGGCGACTTGGACACCATGCGATACGCCTCGCGCGCCTCAACCAGCAGCCTCCGCTGTTCGGCCGACTCGGCCGGCAGCGCTTCGCTTTTCTTCGTCAGCGCCTCTCCCAGAATGTATCGCAGGCTGAGCCATTCGGGCTGTTTTTCCTCGTCTTTGTGCGCGCCCTTCAACGCCGCGCGGCAAGCATTGATGGCGTCGCCATACTTTTTTTCCGCGATCAAAACCTCAGCCTTGCGATGGACCGCGCTGGCGATCAGTTTCCGAAACGGCGGCAGCACGTTGTCCTTACCGATAATTTCTTCGTAACAACCCAAAGCCAGTTGATAGGAACCGATCGCCTGGTAACAGCGGCCTTCGTAGAGCCGCGCATACAGTCCGACCAACAGCGTGCGCGCGAATTCATCGTAGATAGCCGACAAGTCTTGTGCCGCCGATTCATTCAGCTTGCGGAACTCATCGGCCTCGGGCGGATACGATTGGGCCGATTCGAATTGGGTCTGGGCCGCCAGGAACCGCAACTGCGCCACGCGGGCCCGGTATTCCTGCCGCTGGCTGCCCGTATCGCCACGCGCTTCGGAGCTGGACGTCGGCGGCAGCTTTTCCAGCGCGGCACTGTAAGTGGCTTCGGCGCGCTGGAAGATGTCGCGCGCATCGGCAAAGAAGACGCGGGCCTCGCGGCCCATCGTTTTTCGCTGCGCGTCGTACGTCGACTCCTTCGGCAATTGGGCCGCTTGTGCCACCAGCTCCTGGCCGCTCGACATCTGCGCGTTCGCCAGCTGCAATTGCGCTTCGGCGCCCTGCACACTTTGCGGATTCGCCTCGACGAATTGCTTCAGTTCCTGGCGGGCCGCATCCAACGATTTGGTTCGCGCCGCCGGCTCGGTACTCTGGCGCGATTGCTCCAGCAATGCCACGCCGCGCAGATACGGGATCTGCCGGCGGACGTTTTCGTCGGCCAGCGGGCTCGTTTTCAATTGGTCCAGGTATTCGAGCGCCAGCTCGTGCAGGCCCCGATCCTCGAGGCCCTTCACGAACTCTTCGGCCGGCTCCCTCGCGGCCAACGGCGAAACGACCACCAAGAAAAGAAAGGCCGACAGAAATCGCGTGCCGATGGACTCCACGAATTCATTTTAACCTGACCAGCATGCGCCGCCCAGCGTTGTAGGACGGACAATCCTGTCCGTCGATTCGAGACAGACGGACAGGATTGTCCGTCCTACGGCCGCACGATTCGCGACTTTCAGCAGCCCAAATAATCCGCCGGACCGGTACTCTCGTCCGCCATCGCGTCAACCAACATTCCCAAGCGGGTTATGAGTCCCGCGGGCAGCGGCACGCTCCGCAACGCGGAATCGATTGCCCGATCGGCCGAAGAATCGCTCGGCGGGCGACGTCCCACGAATGGAAACACGTCGTCGGCGATTGTAAAACGATCGCCCCCCGCCGCCACGCCACCGATGATTGGCCTGATATAAAAATACGACATCACCGCAAGACCCTCAAGCGACCGAGTCGTGGCTGCCGCCCACTTGGCTGCCGTTCGACTCGTAGAGGTGCGCGCACGCAATACCATGCGGCGCGTAATACGTTTCAAGCGTGGCTCAACGCCAACAGGTGCTTCCGCAAGCGCTGCCGGGCTCGGCTCACGCGCGACAGTACCGTTCCCAGCGGCACTCCCAACACGTCGGCCGTCTCCTGATGTGTCAGTTCGCCCACCACCACTAACAACAGCGACTCACGCAATTCGCTAGGAAGTTGAGAGAGTGCGCGTTGCATTTCATCCGTGAAATCGTTGGTGGTCGGGTCCACAGCTCGAACCGGCACATCCAGCGGTCCATCCCCGACGAGCACTAACCGCTGGCCAGCACGTCGCCAACGATCGATCACTCGCCGTCGCAGAATCGCCGCCAACCAGGCACGCTGGCCGCGTCCGCACGTAAAACTCAATCGGCTCTTCCACGCACTGCGCAGCGTGTCCTGCACGACATCCTCGGCATCGTGCGCATCGCCCACCAGGCGGTAAGCAATGCGGTACAGTGCCGGGGCGTGTTCGTGGATCAGGACGACAAAGTCGGTCCGCGAAAGCGCCACCCGTTGCCTCTCTCTGTTAGCCTGCTCTGTCCGATTAGCCGGCTGGCCCGGCAGCCGGCGGCTTCTTGAGCCGCGGCTGCTTGGCCGTGACGCATTCTATCACATGCCGGCAATCGCTATACCATTCGTGCAAGCTGGGAGCGATTATTCCCATAGTTACAAACCCGGCGGCGCCGATTCCAAGAGAAAACGCAAGTCCAAATGCGGGTTAGCGTTAGGAATACAAGAATCGAGGGTTTCGCATCGGCAGCTACGCCGATTCTGATCGGTCGGCATGGCCGCCGACGCCAGCGCTGATCAATTAAGATGAAGCTACCCTGCTTTACTCAATCGATCGACCGATCCCACCGCTACCCGTCATGAGCCCACCGAGCGATCCACCAGTTTCCGCGTCCTACACCGACGCGCCGCTGCACCGCTACCCGCGCTGGGCAATGCGGTTCTGGCACGGAATGGACTTCTTTACCTGGATGGAACTGCTGATCCGCAATCGATTCGCATTTGCACCGATCCGCACGTCGATGGTGGCAACCGTCACTTTCGCTAGCCTGCTGAATTCATTCGCCAGCGTGTTCGAATCGCTGTTCTATAGTCACGACGTTCGCAACACGAAGTTGCGCGAGCCGCCGCTGTTCGTGCTCGGTCATTGGCGAAGCGGCACGACGCTGTTGCACGAATTACTGATGCTCGATCCACGGCACACCTGCCCGACGACTTACCAGTGCCTGGCACCACATCACTTTTTATGGACCGAGTGGTTCATGCCGGCACTGCTGCGTTTCCTGCTGCCGGCGCAGCGGCCGATGGATAACATGCCGGCCGGAATGGACCGTCCGCAGGAGGACGAATTCGCGCTGGTGAATTTGGGTGTGCCGTCGCCTTATCTCGTGTGGGCATTTCCTAATCACGGGCCGGTGTGCGATGAATACCTGGATTTGCGTACGTTGCCCGCCGCCGAGCGCGAAGCCTGGAAGCGTACGTGGCTCGATTTTGTCAAGCGAATCGCACTGAAGAACAACCGGCCGCGAAGCGGCACGCATACGGCGCACGCATCGTGCTCAAGTCGCCGACTCACACGGCGCGAATCCGCACCATCCTGGAAGTGTTTCCCGATGCGAAGTTTATTCACATCGTTCGCGATCCGCTCGTGCTGTTCCCCTCGACCGTGCGACTTTGGAAATCGCTAAGCGTGGTCCAGGGTTTTCAGATTCCGCGCGAGGATGCCGGCTGGATCGAGGGCCAGGTGCTCGATCAATTTGTGCGGATGTACGAGTGCTTCGAGCAGGATCGCGACCTGGTGCCGCCGGGACGCTTGATCGACGTTCGCTACGAAGACCTGGCGGCCGATCCGGTCGGCCAGATGCGCGCGATATACCAGCAGCTCGACCTGGGCAGCTTCGCCGACGTGGAACCGGCCATGTTTCGTTACAAGATGAAGACAAGCGACTATCGCACGAACAAGTACACCATACCGCCGGAAGTTGCCGATCGAGTGCGCGGCCGCTGGTCACCGTACTTTCAGCGCTACGGCTACAACGGTTGATCGCCCTGTTCCTGCGTATGACCGTGTATACCTTGTTCCCACGCTCCGCGTGGGAACGCAAGACCCCGCCGCTCCGCGGCAAGTTGTGCACGTGCAAGGCTGCACGACGCAGAGCGTCGCAAATATTGCGTTCCCACGCTCCGCGTGGGAACGAGGCCGCTTTGCCAGGAAACGGGCGTCGCTACGCGGCCCGCGGCGGCATCGGCAGCTTCTTTCCTTGCAGTTGATACACGTACGCCAAAACCTCGGCGACGGCCGCGTACGAATCGGCCGGAATCGGCTTGCCGACGTCGACGTCCTTGTACAAAAGCTGCGCGAGCGGTTTGCGCTCGACGATCGGGATGTTATTCTCCAATGCGAGCCGGCGAATCCGTTGCGCCAAAACTCCCGCTCCCTTGGCCACAACGACCGGCGCCGCCATCTCCTGCGGGTCATATTCGATGGCGACCGATAGTTCCGTCGGGTTTGTGATGACAACGTCGGCTTTGGGGACACTGCTCGAAATCCGGTTGAGAACCATTTGCCGCTGGATTGCCCGCCGGCGCGCGACGATTTGCGGATCGCCTTGCAAGTTCTTCATCTCATCGCGCACTTCCTGATGGGTCATGCGCAAATCCTGTTCAAATTTCCAGCGCTGAACGCCGTAATCGAAAATCGCCAGGATCAAGAGCGCGAGTCCGATCCACAACATCGTGCTTACAGAAATACTGATCAGAAACCGCGCAAGCTGCGGGACGTCTAGACCGCTGGATCGCAGCACCTCGTCCCACCGCAACCACAATACTGCGATCGCAACCACACTTACGACAAGCACCTTCACCAGGCCGAAGCCGAGCCGGGTAGTTCCACTAAGCGAAAAAATCCGGCCCAGTCCGGCGAGCGGATTGATGCGACTGAAATCGGGCGCGAGCCGTTCGGGAACCCACAGCAGCCCGACCTGAAAAACGCTGGCCAGATGCCGCCCAGCATCATCAGGCCAAAAATCGGCAGCATGACGACCGACAACCCATACGCGATCCGCAGCAATTCGGAAAGCAGCGTGTCTCGATCGGTGTGCAGCTCGCCCACGTCGCCGAGTTGATGCCGCAGTAGCGTTGCGCAAAATTCGATGGCCGCTCCGCCGAGCAGCATCAAGAGCAGCACGCCCAGCATCAATAGCGCCGCCGAGCCGAGGTCCTGGCTGAAAACGACCTGCCCCTGCTCGCGGGCTTCCTGCCGGCGGTGCGGCGTGGCTTCAAACGATTTGTCTCCGGCGTTTTCGGCCATTACTTAGTCAAAGGTCGAGAGCCGAGGTCCAGAACTCATCACCGAACGCCGTTTACCGCTTACGGCTTAGCTCCGCGCTTACAACTAACGACTAACGACTAGCGCCTCTTTAATATGCTGCATCGCATCCATCGTTGGTTCTTGAAACGTCCACGCCGCCGCGCCGACCGATAGGAATAGAACTCCCATCGCGAGCAACGAGTTCAGACCGAAGCCGACCACGATCACATTGATTTGCGGCAACGTGCGGCTAATCAATCCCAGCACCAGGTTCGAAAGTAATAGCGCAACCATCAAAGGCCCGGCGGCGCGAATCCCCAGCGCGAAACTCTGCGTCAGGATGCTGATCAGCACATCGACGAAATTCGTTCCCAGGGCCGCATGTCCGGGCGGCGCCGCCGTGAATGTTTCCAGCATCGCTTCCGTTACGATCCGGTGGCCGCCCACGGCGACGAACACCGCCAGCGTCAAAAAGTAAAATAGTTGCGCGAAGACAGAAACGTCTTCGTCGAATCCTGGATTGAAGACCTCGGCCAGCGACAGGCCGCTTAATTGGCCGACGATTTGCCCGGCGACTTGCACGCCGGAAAAAAGAATGTTGACGCCCAGTCCGATCAGCAAACCGATGAGCGCCTCGCTCACCAGCAGCCGGCCGTATTCGATCGTGTTCTCGACCGGCGGCATCGAAACGTTCAAGAACGCCGGCGTTACGAGCAGCGACAACGCCACGGCGAACAGTGCGCGCACCTGCCGCGGCAATGCCTGCGAGCCGAATATCGGCGCGGTCATCATCAGCGCACCGGTCCGGGCAAGGACCAGCGTGAACACCATGAATCGGCCAATCAAAAATGTTTCAAGCGCTGGCATGTGAGGAATGACGAATTTCCGAATGGCGAATGACGAATTTCGGAACGACAAGTGTTACGTTTTCAATTCGTCATTCGTCGTTTGTCATTCGTCATCTTTTTACAACGAGCTGGGGATGTTCGATATCAGCTCGCGCGAATACTCGATGAGCCGCGTCAACACCCACGGCAACGATAAACCCAACGCGAGCGCCATCGCAATCAGCTTGGGCACGAATGCGACCGTCTGCTCCTGGATCTGCGTGAGCGCTTGAATCAGCCCAACCAACAGGCCCACGAACATCCCGGCCAATAGCACCGGCGCGGCAATGAGCGTCGCCACGACCAGGGCCTCGCGGGCCAAATCTACCGCATCTTGTGGTTGCATGAGAGTCGAGGCTCGGGTGTGGAGTGTGGAGTTTGGTACGGCGATCGTGTAGTCGCACCGAATCGCTTGCGGTTTAGCTACGCGAAATGGAAACTCTGCATCAGCATCTCGACCACCAGGTGCCATCCATCGACCAGCACGAACAGCAACAGCTTGAACGGCAACGACACGAGCACCGGCGGCAGCATGAGCATGCCCATCGAAATGGTCACGCTTGCGACGACAATGTCGAGAATCACAAACGGCAAATAGACCTGAAACCCAATCAAAAAGGCCGTTTTCAATTCGCTGAGCATGAACGCTGGCAACAGCGCCAACAACGGCACTTCGCGTTCGCCTTCGCCGGCGTCGTAATAAACGTAATTGGGCGACGCTCCCGTCGCTTCGTCTTTCTCTTGCGGCATGTAGTGCAAAAACAAGTACACGTCGTCGTTGTTTTTCGTCTGTTGAATCTGGTGCGACATGAATCGCCGAACCGGCGCAACGCCGCGTTCGAATGCTTCGTCGAGGCCGATCTCGCTGTTCGTGTAGGGACGAATGCCTTTCTCATAGGATTCGTTCCAAACGGGAGCCATGAGCAGCAGCGTCATGAACAGCGCGATCGAGGTTACGACCTGGCTCGGCGGCAATTGCTGCGTACCGAGCGCTTGCCGCAGCAGCCCGAGCACGACGATGATCCGCACGAATCCCGTCGTCATCAGCAAGATCGCCGGCGCGAGGCTCACGACGGTCAACAGCAGCATCACTTGCAGCGTCGAGGCCAGGCCTTGCGGACTCGTCCAATCCGATGGACCGCCGATACCCTTGGGCAGCAGCGAAGTGGCAGCTGACTCTGTCTGAGCAAACGCCGGCGCCGCCATGAAGAATAGCAGGGCAACAAGCGGCAACTGTCTCGTTAACTCGTGAAAGAAGCGCGCGTTGAACGACAGGCACTGGCGGAGCCAGTGGCACTCGCTCGAACATCGGTGTAATGAGCAGTCGCTGCTAACCACGTGCACTACCTCCTCGATGCGAGCGATACGCGGCGGCGACCGGCGAAATAGACGCGGGCAATGTCTCGGCGCCAAGAAACCGCCCGCCGCGGCGGGCTCGCGCGACATTTGCTGAAACACTTGCTCGAACGCCTTGGTCGTGCTGTACCGGTCGTCCTGCTGACACAAACCAACTAGCCGATCGACTTCCACCTGCTCGGTGACTTCGGTAAGGGTTTCGGCGCCGGTTGGCGTTAGCGCGACGAGCACCAGTTTGTTTCCAACGCGCAGCAGCTCGGCCGCTTGCCGACCGCTGAGTCGAATTCGCCCGAGCACGCTCACTACTTCCGTCGGAAGAATTCCCCCGCGACCGGCCGCACCGCGACCACCTCGTCGCAGCACCCACGCGAAAATCAAGAACGCACCGATGACGATTGAGAGCGCGGTTGCAACAGTGACGATCGATTGGGTCGGAATTCCGAAATCAACGAATCGCCGGACACCGGTAATTCCGTTCCGATTGGATAATTGATCATTGTTTTGCCGAATGCTCGGCGGCGCCAAGCGGCGACCCGATGCATCGACGGATGGCGCCGCTTCCTCATGCGCGGACGGCACCACCTTGGGATCGAACTTCTTCGGTGTCGCGGCAGGCGGTATCGGATCGGCCGTCTGTTCCGACGAGGTTGGCAATGCTGCGATGTGGTGCTCGCCGGCCGATGGAATCGGTTTCGGCGCGGCGGGCGGTTCGTGCGACAGGTACACCGACGTTTCGCCATCGTGCCAATCCGGCGGCCCAGGCATAGGCTGAGCCGCCAGTCGCGAAGTCAGCGCGACAGCCGATAGACCGAGCGCAATGAGTCTCAGTGAGCGAAGCATAGAATCGTAAGCGCCGCGGTTTGGTCGCCGCCCGCTGGAATAGAAGAGAAATAATCGAGAATAGCGCGCCGCTTGCCTTGCGACACGTGTGCCGAAAGGGCGGCGACAGCTTATAGAAAATCGGCCCGTTAATCGCCAGGGCAAACCGTCCCGAAGAGTCGATCGAAGCCCGCAGCGCAACAACATTATGCAACTGCTAGCGAGGAGAATATACGGAGCGTTGAATTCATCGATCGAAGAGATGTGCTGCCGCTTGGGGAATATCCCGAAGGGATCGAATCATTCAGCCCAGGGTTGCCTGAGCTTGTCGAAGGCTACCCTGGGTTATCGGATGCAGTTATACGGATCTACCCTGAAAGGGTTGCATCCTCGGCATTGGATGCAACCCTTTCAGGGTTGATCGCACGTCGCCGGCACGTAGACCCAGGGTAGTCCGCCAATGCGGACAACCCTGGGCTGAAAGATCGAATCCCGTTGGGATTCAGTAGTCGCAGTTGCATATTCTTGGCAAGCAAGCGATGCCTATCACCAACCGTTGCTGGCGCTGCGGGCTTCGATCCAAGCGGTGCTTTATCTTGGCGTGCTCACGCCGCGGCATCGCCGGCAATCAACTCGGCCACGCGGACACAGAAATTGTCGTTGAGCACCAGCACTTCGCCGCGGGCAATGAGCCGTCCGTTGGCGTAAATATCGACGGGGTCGCCGGCCAGCTTGTCGAGCGTCACGACCGCACCCTGCCTCAGGCGAAGCACGTCCTCGAGGTGCATCTGCGTGCGGCCCAGCTCGATTTTCAGGTCCAGCTGCACATCGCGCAGCAGATCCAGGCTGGCCTGCTCGTTCGCGGGTGCGGCGCCGAACAAATCGTGAAGTTCAAACGGCTTCACGCCGGCCGGCAATGGCGCAGCAGACTCGTCAAGCTGCGAGAGCGCCGACTGCGCTTCGTCGAGCAGCGACTCGATGCTGCCGCGGTCCGCATCGGCCGGTGCCGTCGCGGCATCGGCCGGTTTTTGCGCCTCATCGGTCGCTGGCGCGACTTCACTCGGCCCGGGTTGTTGCGGCTCATCCGACATCGAAATCCATTCAACTGTAGACGAGTTTCTCCCGAAACTCGAATTCGGCGTTTCGGAGAAACGCCGCCATTGTTACCGCTCGACGAAATTGAATTTGCTGAACAGCACTTCCTTGAGCAGCGGCTGGCCCAACGCGCGGTTGGTTTTCTCCAAAATCTGGCGTTTGATCAACCCCAACCCCGCATCGGTAAGATCGGCGGACTCGGCGGAGTGCATGGTCATGGTAATCTGCTCTTTGATGCGGGCATTGCTGCTTTCGAAGCGGCGTTGAAATTCGGCGACGTCTTCCGCTAGCACGGTGCCAAATAAATCGAAATCGACGGCCAACGTCGTGTTGGTCGTCGGGTTATACCGCGTGATATTGTAAGTGCCGAGTTCGACCTCGTGCAGGTCTTGCTCGCGTGCTGCCGAGCCTTTGGCGTCTTTGGCATGTTCCTCTTGAGCTTCGGCCGACTGGCCGTTGGAAGCCGCGGCCAGCTCGTGGGCCAACCGGATTGTGTCCTGCGTCGTCGGTGCTAGCATCGAGGCGACGACGATTTGCACGACCACGATGACCGAGATGAACGCCACGGCTTTAATCACGCGAAACAAACCGCGGCCTTTGCGCGGTGGCGCTTCAGCCGGGGTTTCGACCGGTTGTTCTTCTAATTGTTCTTTTTCGTCGGCCACCGCACGCGCCTCCACTAATCGATTCAACAGTCAGCTTCGTTGCAAACGGACCGCGTGGCGGATACGCCCAATGCGGCCTTTTGAAAACGTAGCTTACGGCAAGCCGTTCGGCGGACAATTTTCGCCGGTTATCAGCCGTTTGCGGTAGCCGACGGTCGAACCGCCGGCTGCCGCCGGCGGCTACTCGCGCCTGATTGCCCGCGCAGGTTCAGCAGCTCATCGAGGAGTTGCTGGGCTGATGTGATCACTCGCGTGCCGCCGCGGTATTGCGTGGAGGCCAGAATCAAATCGATCAAATTCTGACCGATATCGGTGTTGGATAGCTCCACGGCGCCCGACGTGAGCGAACCGATGCCGGACGAACCCGGAATATTGCGCAGCGGCTCACCCGAATTAACGCCCGTCGCAAACAGGTTATCGCCGACTTGTTGCAAGCCGCCTGGGTTGTTGAACCGAGCCATCAGCAGTTGTCCCAAGTCTGCGCGTAACGCCGTTCGAGTACACGCCCTTAATGCGCCCGCTTTCGGTGATGGAAAAGGTCGATAGCGTACCGGCGGCGAACCCGTCCTGCGTCGAGGCCTGAACCTGCCCGTCGCCCGGTTCGCTGAGCGCCGTAATCTGAGAGAAATCGAGATCGAACGTCACGGGCGAATTCGACGCCACGTTGCGGCGATCGATCGAAACGGAGTTGTCGGTGGCAGTGATAAACTTACCGGTGCCGCCGTAGGTAATCAGACCGGTGCCGACGGTCGTGCTAACGCCGCTGGCCGGCTGATTATCGGGCGACGTTGCAAACCAGCGATACGTTGTCACACCATTGGCGGTCGATTCGAGGGCCGTTGTCAGCCGCACAGTGAGCGGAATACCCAGGCTGTCGTACACCACCATTTCGGACGATGTTCCTGCGCCGTTGGCCGCCTGCGTCGACGCAAAATTCAGCGGAATCGTCGTAGGCGTGCCATTGGGGGCGATCAGCCGAAACGCGTTTTGATTGATATTCACCGCGTTGCTGATGCCTTCGTTCGATTCGAAGTGCAGCCGGTTTTGGCCCGTCAGCGTGCCGCCCGGTTGGCCCGACAGCGGATTATCCGGGTCCGGCGACGTGATTTGAATGCCCAGCGCCTCCTGCATGAAGTTAATCAAGTCCTGGATGGTGGTGCTGTCGGTGATCGTCAGGTTTTTGGTGGCCAGGTCGAGACCGCCGTTTGCGCCTTTGCTGCCCGTGAATTGCAACGTGCCGTTCGTCGGAAACAGGTCGACGTAATTCGTGCCATCGAACGTAGCGACGTCGTGGAGCGTCGTCGAAGTGCTCACGCCCGGGCCGTTTCGATTCAGCAGGTTTGTCGAAACCTCGATATCGGTGTCCGATTTGCTATCGATGTAACTCTGAGTACCTATCGGGAGCGAATCGACCAGGTAGTAATTGCCCGGCTGGTCTTTTGTATTGCGATAGATCTTGACGGTGTCGAATAAGCCGGAAGCCGAATCCGGCAGGTCGTTCAACTCGATGCGATGATCGTTGAGCGAAACGGATACGGTGGCGGTCAGCGGCGTGGGCCGGCTTTCGAGATTCGAATTGGCGAACGTGACAAAGTAGCTGTAATTGGCCAGGTCCAGACCGTTGTCGTTCAGGGTGGTAGTTCCCGCCGCGACGTCGTCGGTCGTCGAGCTGACGCCCTGGTCGATTTCTTTGACGAGCTTGTAATCGCCGCCGTTGTCGGAGCGGTAAATCTCCAACTTTGTAAACTTCGACGCGTCTGGCGACGCCGGCAAGCCGGTGAGATCGATCGAACTGTTCGCGGCGGCAACTGTCACGGGGCCAAACTCCGCTGAAGGTGGTGCTTCGTCGGCTCCGGCCGGTGCCGTCGGATCGCGAAACGCAATTTTATAGGTGTACGTTCCTGGGTCGATCGAACCCGCGCCCGCTCCCAACGCGGCGCTGCCGGGCACCGGACTTTGGAGTTGTTGGAGGGTGGGAGCGCTCGTGGGCTTTTCGATCGAGTTATCGTTGAGCACGACCGACTCAATCACGCCTGGTTGCGTGGAAACCTGACTGCTATCCGGCAACAAGTTGCCGACGAGCGTTACGTTATTCGTTTCCTGCGCGACAGCCGATCCACCGAACGGAATCGTCAGCGGCTCGACGGTGTTGGTATCGATCACGAACTGATCGTTGACGCCGTATCCCAGTACGCGGTCTCCCGAAATCGACACAAGCTGGTTCACGGCGTTGGTCTTAAACTGGCCGTTACGCGTGAAGAATTGCTGCGAACCGCCGCTCGGGCCTTGCACCATGAAAAACCCGTCACCTTGAATCGCGAGGTCGAGCGGGTTGGCGCTGACCTGAATTGTGCCCTGCGTAAAGTTGGGCGCAATTTCAGATACCTTGACACCGAGACCGATTTGTCGAGGGTTCGTACCGCCGCTCGAAGTGCTCGGCGCGGAACCGATGCTTTGCGTCTGCAAGAACTGTGTGGCGAACAGTACGTTCGATTCTTTGAAACCGACCGTGTTCGAGTTGGCGACGTTGTTGCCCACGACGTCGATCGTCGTTTCGGCCGCTTGCAGGCCCGTGAGCGCCGTCGTCATAGCAGATTGTAAACCCATAGTTTTCTCCTCCCCAGGAAAGTAGGTCGGGCTTCAGCCCGACGGTTATTGCTTGTTGTGTGCTTTGTCAGACTAAAGCTGATCCACGCTCAGAACCCGGGCGGCCGAATCGACGACACGTTGTTCAGTGCAACATCATACTCACGATTCGTAATCGCCACCGGCTGGAAAGCTTGCGTGAGCTGCGTGCCGTTTCGGTCGGTGTCGCCCGTGACATCGACAAACGATCCTTGACTGCCGTCGCTGATAACGCCGACGAGCTGATACGATCCGCTGCCCGTGGCATCGGTGCGGTAGACGAACTTGGGTGTGTCGGTAACCGGCAGATTCGTTAGTTGAACGGCCCGATCGACGGACGGGGTACCTGTAGTGGCGATCGCCTTGTCGCCCGAAAAATCCAGGCCGAGCAGATTACCCTGGCCACCATCCCATACGACTCGGTAAGCGTAGGTACCCGCTTCCATGTTTCCGCTGGCGCTCGAAGGCAACGCCGCCGGCAAGTTCTCAATATGCAGCTTGGGCGCGCCTGGTCGATCGCGATCCGACTGACGATCCCTGTAACCTGCTGGCCGTCGTCGGTGAGCGCCGAAACGTCGGCCCCAATCAGGTTCGTCGCGCTCGCGATGTTCTGGCCGAGCAGCACCGAGTTGAGTGTGGTCGAGAGCTTGTCCGACGAGCTGATTGCACGAATTTGCGCGATCTGATCCAGCATGTCTTTGTTGTCGAGCGGATTGAGCGGGTCCTGTTGCTGCAGCTCGGTGATCATGAGCTTCA
The DNA here is from genome assembly GCA_963733825.1 of Pirellulales bacterium. Lineage (GTDB taxonomy): Bacteria > Planctomycetota > Planctomycetia > Pirellulales > Lacipirellulaceae > JABDGM01. The sequence goes on along the minus strand of CAVTEK010000015.1, from coordinate 188,741 downwards.
GGAACGAGCTCACATCGAGATCGTTGATCGCATCGGTCGTCGTCGGTTTGCTCGACGACGAAGAAGACTGGTTGGCCGTTGTCGTTACGGTGGGCAATAGTTGTGTCATGGTTCAACCTTAACTCAGTTAGACAATTAAATTGAGCCCGGCGTCGCTGATGCTCGGCGCCGCGGGGATCGTATCCGCCGGAACGGTTTCCTGTTGACGTTGCGGTACGGGTGCCGGTCGCCTTGGTGCGGGCTCGTTCGGCTGGTGCTGGAACTGCTGCTGATGCGAACCACGGGCGTCGGCCTGCGAACCGGTGCCGTCGCGGCGGACATCGACATCGAATCGATCCACGCGGATGTTTTGCTGGGCCAGCCGATCGCGCAGATCCGGAAGATGATCCAACAAAAGGCGGCGTGCGTTCGCGTTCTCGGTTTGTAGCGACGCCGATATCGCCCCGTCTTTCACGGTCAGCTCTATGTGAAGCGAACCGAGTTCCGGTGGACTGAGCCGCAACTGGAGAGTGCCGCCGCGTTCGTTGGCAGTTTGAAATGCCTTGGCCACTCGGCCCACGAAACGCGCCGGATCGACGCGCGGCCCATCGTTGGTGCTTGTCGTGAGGCTGCCATCGTTTAGTCCGCCATTGGGGCGCGACAGGCGGTCGAACACGATCGCAGTTGCTCCGCCTTTTGCGGTGATTGGCTTGACGGTCGGTTGGCCTTCGCCGCCCTTGGTCGGTTCGTTCGTCGAAATGTTCGGACCGTTGCTCACCAAACCGCTGGCCAACAACATCGCGTTCGCTTTGGCTGCTTGGGAACTCGCGACGTTCTTTGTGTCGATGCGCGCATTGTTCGAAGTGTCACCGTGGTGATTGTCATCGTCAGACGATTTGCCGGATGGCGCTGTGCGGATTGAACCGGTTGGAACGAGGGTCGCGATGTTCAGAACCGCTTGATTTGCGGCGTTTACCGCCGCATCCGGCTGGGCGCCAGTGTCTCCTGCCGACGCCAACGTTTCATCGGGCGACACTTCTTGAACGCTTGCCTCGGTCGCCGTTTTTGATTTCGTGTGCGTTCCGCTGGTCTTCTGCTGTTGAGATTGAGCGGCCTCGGCTTGTGGACTGTGCGACTGGTCCCGTTCGCCTGCCAATTTCGCGAGATCGTCAGCCGTTTCCAGCTTGGCGTTCGCGAAGTTTTCGGATTTTGCGCTTGGATCGGCTACATCCGTCGTCGGTGGTGAGGAAGGGGCGCCTGTTGACGATTGCGCAGCGCCTTGGGCGGTTGCCTTATCGTTCGAATACTTTGCCTTCACGTCCGCTAAAAACAGTGTGGCATTGTCGTTCGTCGCCTTTGGATTCGCTGGCGGTGTTTCATTGCGCGCCGTCTGTCCCGTGGCGACCGCACCGACAAGCGCCTCGTCACCCGGCTGATCGTGATCCCGATCACCGGCGTCGGTGTTGTCTGCCGATGTCTTGCCGTTGTCCGGCGATGCGGTCGACGTGTCTTGCTGCGGCGACGACGACTTAATCCGGGGCGATTTCGTATGATGGTTACTTTGTGGCGCCGCCGGTCCCGCGACGTGCTGCGCTGTCGTCGCGATTGGCGCTGCTGTCCGCGTGGCGGTCGTCGAATTGTGAATTCGCTTTTGGTGCGGCGCCGCCGATCGTCGGCGAGTTACCACCGGCATTCGTCGCCGCATGGCTCAGATGATTGTCAAACGCATCGTGATCGTCGAGTGGGCGCGGCGCCAATCGAACGGTCCGCCGGCGGACCGGTGTATTGAAACAAGTAATCGGTATTCGTTTGAGTCATCGCTCGTTCATTCCGAGTCGTACGGATTTCACTTTTTGCCATCGAGCGCATCGAGTTCGCCGAGCGCTTTTTGGAGTTTCGACGTCTCTGGGCCGCCCGTGATGATCTGCCGATGGATTTCGTGCAGCTTGCTCAATTCCTGTGGCGTTTGAAACGTTTTGAGAATCTTTGCCAGTTTGTTTTCCGACATGCGGCTCATCAGCAGAATGGCGTCATCCATGTGATCTTCCTCGATCCATTTCATGAGCGAGTCCTTGCCGACTTCGGGCTTGACCAGTTCCAGCTGGCTGACGACTTTGCCGACGTTTTGTTGCGTCGTGAGTTCTTGCTGCTGCTTCAGCCGGCTTTGCACGTCCTGTACGAGCCGATCGTAGCGTTCGATTTTTACGTTCAGATCGTGCAGCGAGGCGTCGTATTCCTGTTTTCCGCTTTTTAGCGCGAGCAGCTTGACCTCGAAATTGCGGTCTTGCACTTGCTGGCGGTGCATGACTTCGTTTAGCGACGGTTCCTCCGGCGGCACTTCATCAGCCGCTTTCTTTTGCTCGGCCGCGGTCAGCTGCTGCAGATCGACGTCCTGCAACAAGGCCACAATGCGAAATACCTTTTCGCTATTCAACTGGTCGGTGTGCCAAAAATAGCCGAGCACGAGCGCAAGCGTGATCACCGTCGCCACGCAAAAGTAGGCGACGATGCCGATCACAAGATCGATCAGCTTGCTCATTTCGCGCCACCTCGGATCGGATGCCATCGCACCGCTGCCGCTTCATCGAGCCGTTTTGTTTCCGTGCGTTGTGCATCCTGCTGGTGCGTGCGGCGGTGCCGATCGTCAAGCAATTCCAACGCGCGGACGTCCCGGTCGGCCTCGACGAGCAGTTGCCGCCGCCGTTCGGTCTCGGCCGCCAACAGGATGGCTTGCTTCGCCAGTTCCTGGCTTTGCGCTTTGAGCATCAGGTCGTACCGCTGGGCTTCCAATAACCGGTTCACATCGAGGTAGCGGCCTTCCGTCGCTGTACGTCGAAGCTCGCGCAGTGCTTGTTCTTCCACTACCAACTGGGCTCGGTGTTCGCCCAGAACATGCTCGGCGCAAACGCCACGGCCAACGAGGCCCGCTGCTCGTCGCGGCGCGCTTCGCGAACCTTTTGCAACGTCGCCAGGCGAAATTTGTATTTGGCCATAGGTCAGGATTTGCTTACGACGTGTTTTAGCATTGGGTGCCACTGGCTTTGCCAGTGTCCGACGTCAAAGGTTTGCGGTGGAAAGTTCATACGAAAGTTCCAATGCCAGACAGTTGAGAACAAGCTGGTTCAAACCCCGCCGATCCTCTCATGTTGTAGGCAAGTCATTCGAAGCACTGGCCGAGCCAGTGGCACCCAAAACACGCAAATTTGTAATTGCAAAACACGTCCTTATAGCGTTGCCGGTTGCACGGAGGCGCCCGAGCCGACGATGGCGGGTGCTGCCGTGGCGGCGCTCAGTTTCGACTGGCACTTGGCGGCCAGCGTTTCCAATTGCTCGACGACCTTGTCAAACGGCAGCGCGCTGTCGACTACCTGCCGCAAGAGCGAGTCGATCGCCTCGCGCATTTCCACGGCCGCATCAACCGCGCGATTGCTGCCACGTCGATACGCGCCGATGGAAAGCAAATCTTCGTGCTCGGCGTAAGCGGCAAGCAACTGCCGGATGGTTAGTGCCGCCGCCCGATGTCGCGGCGTCGTGATATCGTTCATTAACCGGCTGATGCTGGCCAGCACGTCGATGGCTGGATAGTGTCCACGGCTGGCGATCTTTCGCGACAGCCACACATGCCCGTCCAACAGACCGCGCATGGCATCGGAGACTGGTTCGTTTTCGTCGTCGCCTTCGACCAGAACGGTGTAAAACGCCGTAATGCTGCCGGTGCGGGTTTGACCCGCGCGTTCGACCAGTCGCGGCAACATTGCAAACATCGAGGGCGGATAACCGCGCGTCGTCGGCGGCTCGCCCGCCGACAGGCCGATCTCGCGTTGGGCCATTGCAAACCGCGTGACGGAATCCATCAACAGGAGCACGTGTTTTCCTTGATCGCGGAAGTATTCGGCAACCGCCGTTGCCGTCGACGCGGCATGAACGCGGTTGAGCGCCGGCTCATCGCTCGTGGCGACGACGACGACGCTTCGCGCAAGTCCGTGGGCGCCGAGATCGCGTTCCAAAAATTCATTGACTTCGCGGCCGCGCTCGCCGACCAAACCGGTGACGATCACATCGGCATTCGTGTAGCGGCTCATCATGCCTAGCAGCACGCTCTTGCCGACGCCGGACCCGGAAAAAACTCCAAGTCGCTGGCCGCGGCCGCACGTCAGCAGAGAATCGATCGCATGAACACCCGTGGCCAACGGTGTGCGAATGCGCGGCCGCTCCGTCGCCGGCGGCGGCTGGCGGTCTAAGCGAACGCGAAACGGCAAAATTGGTTGCGGCCGGCCGTCGATGCAACGCCCGTGGGAATCGATTACGCGCCCGAGGACGCTGGCCCGACTTTCAACGAGCGCGTCGTGCGCAGCAATCGAACGCGGTTGGCGCGGCGCACGCCGGCGGTAGCGCTCAACAAATAGACGAGCGTGTGGCCGTCGCGGAAGCCGACGACTTCGCCCTCGCACGCCGCTCCGCCATCGCGCTCGACCGACACGACCGCGCCGACCGGCGCCGGAAAGTCGGCGACACTAACCGTCATGCCGATCGTTTCCGCGACGCTGCCGGTTAGCGACGCCGTCATGGTTGCGTTCAGATTATCGAGCATTGATTCCATAGGATGTGCAGACGTAAGGTCTCTCGCAAAGGCGCTAAGTCGCAAAGGTAGGAAATCGATTTCTTCGCGCCTTTGCCTGAGATATTTCCTTTATCTACGTCAACTCTTCCTCGATTCGCCGCAATTGCGATTCAATTTGTTGGTCGATTTCGCCGAACTTCGTTTTCACTCGGCAGCCGCCCGGTGTGATCGTGGGGTCGGCGACGATCGCACTGGGAGCAAGTTGGCCAAGCGTGTTGGATAAAGCGGTGACTTGCTTCCCTAAGTTTTCATAATCGGTGGGGCTGATGTAGAGCGTGATGTCGGCCATGCCGGCGGCCAGGCGCAGCGCATCGGCGATCAGGTCGAGCGTAAGCTGAGGTTGTTGCGAAAGCTCGCGGCGAATGATTCGCTCGGCGATGGCCGTCGCCACCCGAAGTGCCGATTGTTCCCAGCGATTCAACAATTGGGCCCGGGCGTCGTTCATTTCGGCGAGCAGATGTTCCAGCGCCGGAAGCAACGTTTCCATGCGTTTGCCGACGCGCTCGTCGAGCACACGCTCAATGGCCGCCTCGGCCGCCTTGCGCCCGGCGATTTCGGCCTGCCGGCGGATCTGTTCGGCTTGCTGGTGTGCCTGCTGCACAATCTTCGCGGCCTCGGTTCGAACGGTGCCCAGGTAATCGCTCGCCTGGCCGTGCATATCGGCAAAGCTGAACGCGATCGGTTGCGCCGCACTCGCGCCGCGCAGTTCAACCGGTTTATCTTTGCGAATGATCGTGGCCATGATGATTGTTCGTGGAGCAGACATTCCAGTCTGCCGTTGTGCGGAGTATCTTGCAGACTAAAGTTCTGCCCCACTTACCGTGAGTTTTCGTGAGCCCAATAGTCGCGAGGCGATTTGCGCGATGGCCCGTTGGGCCGCTTCGACATCGCTGAGCCGAGTGGGTCCCAGCCGCCGCAACTCGCGGCGAAATTCGCGGGATGTGCGCTTCGGCATTTGTTCGCAAACTCGATTCACCAGCTCATCGCGAGAGCCGGCCAAAGCAAGGGCCAGCACATTGGCGTCGGCCTGGCGCAAGACGGCGGCTAAAGTGCGCGCGTCGAGGTGGATCAGATCGTCGAATGCGATCTGCGGAATTGGCGGCGCCGCGGCAGGCGGGCGGCACTCTTGATTCTTACGCGGCGCGTGATTGCTCAGCGAATTCCTTTTTGTCGCGGTTCTCAACTGCCGCACGCGGGTCGCCGATTCTTGCCTCGAACGAGGCTTGTCTTGTTCCGCCGGCGCTGAAGCGATCAGCCAGCGCACCGTTTTGAGTCTTCAGGTTGCTAAGGATTTGACCGCGGGTTTTGGCATCGGCGGCCGCGAGAATGGCAGCCATTGAGTCGCGACGAGCGCCGGCGCGCCCGACATCACGTTTCGCGACCCATGCTTCGAGTTCGCGTTCCAACGCGCTTACGCTTTCCGCATCGGTCTCGCCAAGCGCCGACAGTCGCTCGATCGTTTCCGCCTGTATCTTTTGCGGCAGCGCTGATAAAACACCGGCTGCCCGCTCCGGCGCCAGATGCGAAAGCACGACGGCGATCGTCTGGGAATGTTCGCGAGCCAGAAATGGCACGAGCGCCGTAATCGGCGCGGTATCGAGGAATTCAAATCGCGTCGGCCGCTTAACGCCTTTCGTCCAAGATCGCTGGCTGGACTCTTCGTGCGGGAGTGACGATAGCGAAAGCTCCACATCGCTCGAACTCGAACGAACCGTCGTCGGGCGACCTCGATGGAGCTCGGCCATCACGTTCGCCTGCTCGTTTTCATCGAGCGATCCCAAGTTAACTATCTCGCGGCGAATGGCGGCGGCCTCTTCGGTCGAAAGGCGCTAACATCATCGCGGCCGTGTCGGAATCGAGGCTGCGCAGCAGCACCGCGGCTTTTCGCATATTGGCATCGACGTTCGTCATTAAGCTTTACTCACTATTAATTGCCGCTGCCTGTCGTCCCGAGGCCGATGAAAACTCTCGTGCTCGAAGGTCGGGATTCATCGCTTCGGTCAGAATGACATAATTGTTCTATCCCGCCTTGGCGATCCACGAGCGGAGGATATCCGCCGCCGCGTCGGGGTCTTCGCGGACAATTTCCACCAGGTCGTCTTTGACCGATTTACCTTTCTTCAGTCGCAGTCGCGGACGATCGGGTTCCGCCGGTTCGCCGTCTTTGCTGTTGACCGTCGGCTCATCGGCTTGCAGCGTGAGCGGTGAGGCAACGGCGGCCGCGGCGGGTCTGTCGCTCGGCGTTGCGTTGACGACCGAGCGCAATACCAGCAGGCTGAACATTGCGACGCCAAGCATCGCGAGTGTGCTCCAATACCGGCCCGTCCAGGCCACCGCCTTGCTGGCCGCCGATGGCGACTCGATCGTCGGCACCGGCAGCGAATCAAGGACGACAACGCGCACATGCTTGTACGTGTCTTGTCCCTTGTTGGCCTGCAGATAAAGCAGCGGATCGACAATCTCCTCAACATTATGGACGACCGCCGATTGAGATTTTGTCAGATCCTCGGGCTTCGGTGGAGCGGTCGCCGTCGGGTTTTGCGAGGACCAGATATTCTTGACGTACGAGCCGGGAATGGTGACGGTGGCCCATACTTCTTGAGGTGCGTAGCCCTTCTTGAGTATGCGGTTGTCTTCCATGCCGACAACGTTATGCGTTTCGGTCGTGTGACTTTCCGTTTTGTTTTGTTGCTGCGCGGTTTCGGTTGCTGCTCGACGACCGGGACCGTTTGCCGTGACGCCCTCTCGGCCGCCGTTGTCGGCGGACGATTGAATGGCCGTGTCATCACGCTGTGTTTCCTGGCTAGCGGCGGTCTTGGGATCGGGTTTGACGTTGTGCGTGGTTTCCTCCACGGTCGAGTCGAAATCGGCGTTGACTTCGACGCGGACGCCCGGAATATCGCGCAGCGCGTTCATGATGCTGTCGCGTTTTTGAGTTTCGAACGCGACCTTAGTCTTCATGTAATCGTCGTCGAAGATTTCCCAGGAAACCTCTCCCTCGGAGCCGGCCGAGCCGCCGTCGCCGAGGTTCGTGATCGCGACGTCGTTGGGCTTCATGTTGACGGCGTGCGCGACAAGCTTTTGGATGTTCTTCGCCCGCATCGGGGTGAGCGTTTCGCCGACGATCGGCTTCACGCTGACCGACGCAGTGGCTTGCTTCTCGGAATTGACCTGGCGAAGCCCGCGAATTTCATGCTCGTCGTAAAGCACGATGGCGTTTTCAACCCAATACATGGCCCGCACGATTTCCGAGAGCGTTTGCTGCCGGGCAATCTTCAGCCGCTCTTGCTTGGCCTGGTTCGACTCCCACGGTCCGCTCTTGTCGAGCGCGTTTTCCATGATCGTGTTGAAGTTCGGCGGCAGTGCGCCGGCATCGGCCACGGCGGCAAGGTATTTCGCCTGTTGCCCGGAGGGCACCCGAATGCGAGCGCCTTCGCGCTGATAGTCGGAGAGGCCCGCCTTGGCGATGGCCGCTTCCACGCGCGTAAGCTGGCCGTCAGCCAGCGGCTCACCGCCAAACAGGTAGGCGTCTGGCCCCGACGCGCCCTGGTGGAACAGGTAGCCCATGCTCGTGACGACGATCGCAAGCAGCAGACCGGCCGTGATCCGCGCGCGGGCGTCATCGAGCGAAACAACTCGCTCACTTGCGCAATTGATTTATTGAGAAAATCCATCCGTGGACCTTTGTGAATGACGAATTTCTGAATGACGAATGAAGAATCTGACCGAATTCGTCATTCGACATTCGTCATTTTTTCCTTTGTCACTCAAATTCGTATGTCTTTTATTTCCTGGTACGCATCCATCAATTTGTTTCGCATTTGCATGGTGAGTCGAAAGGCGAGATCGGCCTTTTGTACGGCGGTCAGGACTTCGGACGGATTGACTTCGCCGCCGCTGAACATCGTTTCGACCGCCTGGTCGGCCTGCAATTGCATGTTGTTGACCTGCTGAATCGAATCGACGAGCACGTCCTTAAACGACGGGCCGCCGGCCTGGTCGCCGAATTTCGGCGCCGTCGGCATCGACAGGTTTTGCGCGATCGAGATGTTGTTGACGGTGCTCATATCAAGCAAAGATTTAAGATCTACGATTTAAGATTGAATTGGCTTCGCCGATCTTCGATCTTAAATCTTCGATCTTAGATTCTCATTCAGGCAATAATCCTCAGTGACTCTTGCGCCATGTTTTTTGTGACCTCGATCACACCGATGTTGGCCTCGTAGGCCCGCGTGGCTTCGAGTGCATCGACGAATTCGCTTGTCATATCGACGGCCGGGTAGCGGACGTAACCTTGTGCATCGGCATCCGGGTGGCCTGGCTCGTATTTCATTTTTGGCGGCTCCGTCGAGTGTTCGACGCTGCCGATCTTCACGCCGGCTCCGCCGCCGGGAGTCGTAAGCTTGGTATCCGTTTGGAACGTGACATAGCGGGGCTGATACGGCTCCGGCTCGCCGCGCTCGTTGCGCGTCGTCGACATATTGGCGATGTTCGACGAAATTGCATTGAGCCGCGCTCGCTGCGCAACAAGGCCGCTCGTGCTGACGTCTAGACTTGAAAACATGTTCGAACCTTTTTCCGGAGCTATGAACGCTAATCTTCACTAATCTGCGCTAATGTTTTGGATTGATTAGCGATGATTAGCGGAGATTAGTGTTCCTTAATGACCCTAAATTATCTGTTGCTTACTACGCTACTCGCTCTGTAATCGCGGCCTTCAGCAACCGAAATTGTGCGCTCATGATGTTGATCGCCAGGCTGTGCTGCTGTTGGTTCTTCATCATTTCATTGACTTGTTGTTCCATGCTCACGTCGTCGCCGTCGTGCCGGAGGATGCTTTTCATGGAGTCTTGAACTTTTTGGAAGGCGGCCAGTTGCCTGTCGTCGTGGCGCTCCGCGTTATAGTTTGGCGACAAGTTGGCTGCGTCGCCGGCGTAGGTCGGTGAATCGGGTTGGTGACGCGTTTCGATCGCTTCCTTGAGCCGCTGTTGAAATAACGCCGGCGACAGGTCGCGAGTCTTGTATCCGGGCGTATCGAGGTTGGCGATGTTTCCCGCGAGCACGCCGTGGCGGGCTTCGGTGAAATTAACCACTTGCTCGAGCACGGGGATCGTGGATGACTGAAACAACGATGAAAGCATTGCAACCTCCGTGCCTCGCTTGATACAACGTGGCTCGGTCGTGTCTCACGCAAAGGCGCCAAGGCGCGAAGGGAACGCAGTTCTTTGCGACTTTGCGACTTTGCGTGAGATATAAATTGTTATTCCTGTTCAATTACTAATGTTAATGAGCGGCAGTTTCTGCCGGATGCTTGCGGCAGAAACTGCCGAACTCGAATCAACTGGCTTCTGCAAAATCCTTTTCGCGCGGCGCATAACCATACGCGCGAAGCTTGCCGCTCAGCGTGCGCAGGCCGATGCCGAGCGCCTCGGCGGTTTTCGCACGGTGACCATCGCAACGTTTTAGCGTTGCCACGATCAAGCGGCGTTCCATTTCATCGAGCGTCAAGTCGGCGGGTAGGTCGTCCGCGTCGATTGGATTCGTCGGTTCGATTTCATTCTGTCCACCGTTGTTCAACCAGGGGCGCAGATGTTCGGCCGCGATCGGCTTCCCTTCATTGAGCACGCAGGCGCGTGTGATAATGTTTTGCAGCTCGCGAACGTTGCCGGGCCAGGCGTAATCGTTGAGCAGCCCGCGGGCTGAGGCTTCGAGCACGAACGGGCCGCGATTCAACCGCTCGGCAGCGTGCGCAAGGAAGTGATCAGCCAACTCGAGCACGTCGCCTTCGCGTTCGCGTAGCGGCGGCACGATGATCGGTACGACGGCCAGGCGAAAATACAAATCTTCGCGGAATCGGCCGGCGGCGATTTCGGCCAACAAATCGCGATTCGTCGTGGCAACGACGCGGACATCGACCGAAAGCGTTTCGCTGGCGCCGACCCGCTCGAACGAACGTTCTTGCAGCACGCGAAGCAACTTGGCCTGAAGGTTAAGATCGACTTCGGTGACTTCATCCAGCAGGATCGTGCCGTGATTGGCGGCTTCGAATCGGCCCGTGCGATCCGACTCGGCGCCGGTGAAGGCTCCGCGTTTATGGCCGAAAAGTTCGCTTTCGGTGAGCTGTGCCGAAAGTGCAGGACAGTTGAGACTGACCAGAGGTCCGTTGCGCGCGCGGCTCAGATCGTGAATCGTGCGAGCGACCAGCTCCTTGCCGGTTCCGCTTTCACCGCAAACCAGCACGGTTTCGTCGGTGGCCGCGACTTGCGCGATCCGCTCGCGCAACCGCTGCATCGCGGAGCTGCCGCCGAGCAGAGTAGGTCCGCCGAGCCGAGGCGGACCGTGGAGGCGCCGCTCGGCTCGCGGCACCTACTAGTCTGCAGCGATCACACGCTTGCGCAACGGATCGTTCGAGTGCCACGGCATCGAACGGCTTTTCGATGTAATCGAACTGCGCCGAGCCGCATCGCTTCGACCGCCGACGACACCGACGCGTGCGCGGTGATCATCAGCACTTGCACGTCCAGCCGGCGGCGCTCGATCTCGCGGATGAACTCGATACCGTCCATCCCGGGCATTTGCAGGTCGGTGACGACGACGTCGATTGGTTCGGACGCCAGTTTCCCGAGCGCTTCCATTGCGCTGGCGCAGGCGGTCACGCCATACTGAGCCTGTCGAAGCACTTCGGCCACAGCTTCCCGGGCCGAGGCGTGGTCATCGACGACCAGTATGCGGAATCGTTCGTCGGTTTTCGGTTTGCGGATCACGCGGCGGCTCGCATTGAACGGCGGGGAATTTTGATCGTGAAGGCGGCGCCGCCTTCGGGGCAGTTCATCGCGGTGACCGTGCCGCCGTGCGCTTCGGCGACGTGGTACACGATGGCCAAACCGAGACCGGTGCCATTTTGTTTCGTCGTGTAAAACGGCTCGAATGCGCGGCGTTTCACCTCGTCGTTGAGCCCGGCGCCGCTATCCGCGATTTCGAGCTCGAAACCACGGGCATTTTCGTACGACGTGATCACGAGCGTGCCGCCGTCCGGCATGGCGTCGATCGCGTTGAGCACGAGATTCAAGACCGCGCGGCGCATCAGTTCGCGGTCGGCCGACAGCAGCGTGTTCGGCGGCACGTCGATATCGACGTCGATCATCTGCGCTTCGAGCTGCGGCTCGAGCGACTCGCAAACTTCGTTCACGAGATCGCCGACCAAAAAGGTTTGCCATTGCGGCTGACGATGGGCGGTGAAACTTAATAGATCGCTCACGGTAACATCCAGGGCGGTAAACCCTGCCTCGACCTTTGCCAAGATATCCAGGCTGCCCGAGTCGTCGGACAACCTTCGTCGTAACAAGCTCATGTAAAGCGATACGGGCACCAGGTTGTTTCGCACCTCGTGGGCGACGTGCGAAGCCATTTGGCCGAGATCGGCCAGGCGATTCTTCCGTGCCAGTTCGCGGTTCTTGATTTCCAGTTCGTTGGTGAGCCGAGCCACTTCGCCGCACAAAGTTTCGTGAGTGCGCTCGAGTCGCAACGTTGCCGTGTGCCAGGCGGCGAGCACGGCTTCGAGATCGACCTCCTCGGTCGCCCCGCCGTGCGCCGGCCGATCGCAGCTCGTTTCGTTTTGGGTTTGTAATTGCGTCATGCGCGGTTTGATGTCGACGGGTGCCTGGGGCAACGCCCCAGACTTGAAGTTTGCCTGGGGCGTTGCCCCAGGCACCCTTTTACTCATTGAATGTCTTAAGCGTGTCCTCGTTGCTGTGATTGGTAGGCGTTGCGCACGTGCGCCGCAGCGTGCACTTGTTGCAGCTGTTGGGCGACTTCGTTTTTGCGGTCGTTCATCTTCTCGGCGCCGCGCTTTTCCATTTCGACGATTTCCTCGAGCAACGCATTGCACTCGTTCGCCTGATGGGCGCAACGGCGCGCTCGTCGGAAGACCGCCAGGCGCGCCGTTCGGGATCAGTCGCATAATGGGGCTTCAGGTCTCGTTCCAGGTTTTGCAGGCGAGCGATCAATTGTTGTTTTGCAGCCAGGAGTTTGAGCAATTCCGTTATTTCGCCACTGGCGACCAGGCCGGTTTGGCGAATGCCAATGGCACGAAGTTGCACGAGCACCTCGTGCTTGCTCGCGATCAGGGCCGCTAGTTGTTCGGTGGATTGCGTCATTTGTAGGTCAGGCTTTAGCCTGACGCATCGAGTCTTTGACAGGCTAAAGCCTGTCCTACTTCACCACTTGCTCATATTCGCCAGCAGGATGCGCCACTCGTCGCGATTGAGAACCGTCGTGCTGGCGAAGTCGGAGTTCTTCGGCAATCGCTCCAGCGCGATTTGGGCCTGCTGGACCGCGCCACGGGCGTTGTCGTGTTTATTGAGCCGGCGCCAGCAATTGGCGATCTGCACAAACGTTTCCAACACAAACGGCTCGTCCGGGTAGAGCGACGACACATTCGAGTAGGCTTCGATCGCTTCCTTATATCGTCCGAGGTCGAACAACACGGCCCCTTCGAGCATGTAACAATTGCGAAGCATGGCGCCCATGAGCGGGTCGCCGTGGATGTCGTGCGTCTTGAGCGTGATGGTGCGCTGCACATTCTCGAAGTGATTGAGCGCCGTGTTAAGTCGTCGCGTCGCTTCCTGCAGGGTCTTATCGTGCTCGTTGGAAGTCGCGGAGCCTTGGGCTTCTTGGAGTAGGTCTTGGGCCCATCGGCGATACGACTCGCCAATAATGTACTGTGCGACCAGCCGCTGATTATCCTGCGGATAGCGTTCGACGGCGTCTTCCAGCGTGCCGATCGCTTCCTCGTATTTGCCTTGTTCGTGCAGCAAAGTGCCGAGCTCGAATAGGGAATCTTTCCATTCGGGGCTTGCCGGCTTGAGCGTGCTGCCAGCGATGTTGAAGCGCAGCAATTGCTCGGCTCGCGCGGTGTCGCCTTGCTGCCAATAGGCCTTGGCACAATCGATTCGCGCCTGGAAGGTCGCGCCGTCGAGGGGATGAAATTCAATGCACTCTTGAAAAGCCGAGATGCTCTCCGGCACGTGTCCGAGCGCCAGGTGCGATTGTCCCAGCCGGAGCAGCGCTTCCGCATTGCGAAGTTCAGGCTCGTATTGGAGATACTGGTTCAATAAGCCGACCGCTCGCGAAAAGCTCTGGCCGCGAATGAAGTCTTCGGCGCCGCGCCAGAGATCGGAGGTAAACGACCTGGTGGCGAAGCGCGATTGGGCCAGTTGTTCAAAGGCGACGCCGGCGGCCCGGTATCGTTGCAACCCGGCCGAATGATCTCGGTTGGGCGCTTGGCCTTCGTCTGCTTGCTTTGTAAGCAAATAGCTGCCCCATTGCTCCAGCGCGCCGCCACGAAGCTCCAGTTGTTCGGCGCGCGAGAACAGCGGTGAAAACCGATCGATCAGTGCCAGCGATTCGTCGAAGCGCTGATGTTGCAGCAGATCGGTGAGGGCAGTCATCAAGCGGTCGCGGAGCCTTGCGGCCGGCAGGATGTGGCTTCGATAAACGGGAATTGCGGCGTAAGCTTCGAGGACGCGCCGGTAACCGATTAGGGCGGCGTCGATATCGCCCTTTTGGCGCAGCAAGTCGGCTTCGGCAAGCGACGCGGCGAGGCCTTCGTAACTATCTGCATATAGCTGGCGAGTGTGGGCATATTGTTTGAGCGCGCCATTGATGTCGCCCTTGAGCTCGAGCGCTCGGCCAAGTTGGTAGCTCGATTGCTGGGCGAGCTGCTTCTTTTTGATATCGAGCGAGTTGGCTTTTTGCAGTTCCTTCAAGGCCGAATCGACTTTGTCCGCAACCTGGCCGGCAGCTTTCCGGCGGTCGCTTGGCGGAAGCTTTTGCAGCGCGGCCTCGACTTCATCGAGCAGGATTTTGCCAGTAAAGAACGCGATCGCCGCGGCCCGAACGGCGCTCGTCGGAATGGCCGCGACGGCCTTTCGGCTATCATCGAATTTCTCGAGTCGCGACAAGCATTCGGCCCGTTGAAACGAGGCGTCGGCGCGTTGGTCATCGGAAAGTTTCGGAATGGCCAATACTAGGTCGTTATGGTGCAGGGCCTCGGCGAGTTTGGGATTCGGCATGTAGAGACACGTGTCTGTCAGCAATCGTTGGGCTTGAACGGCAACGGCCGGATTGGCGGCCAATTCGGCGGTCGAAAGCTCATTGAGCGTGCGCACGCCGTCTTCGAACTGACCGCTTTCCACGAGACTTTTGCCTAACAGAAAGAGGCCGGTGGCTTGTCGTTCGGCCGGCATGCCATAGGCGCGGGCTTCCGTCAAATAGCGGGAAGCGATTAGATATTCGACCCGTCGGCGTTCGGCGGTGGCTTGCTCTTCGGCGTCTTGGATTTTGATCGCGCCGAGCACCAGCAAAGGTCCGCCGAAATCGCTGCGGGGCAACCGACCGCTGGTAAGCATGCGTCCGACGGCGGTACGGGCTTCTTCATAGCGTCCCTCGTCGAAGGCTTTGAGCGCGCCGTCGACCGAGAGCTCGCCGGTGCGAATTGCGACGCCGGCCAGGTAGGCCCAGCCGCCGATTGTCAGGCCGATCAGCGACAAGATCGTGCCGGCGACAATTACGCTTCGCAGCCAATGGCCGGTGGTCCATGCGCGCAATGCGCTCAAGAAGCGGATGAGGCGCAGCATGAGCGACACGAACCGGCCGGGCGCGGCTTCGGGCGCTTTTGTCGAGTCGTCGGTTTTTGGTGCGGTATCTGCCAAGTTAGTAGGCGCAGAAAACGTATCCGCGAGATTGTCGCGGAGTTGATTGAAGACTCTAGACCTGTTGTGCGCGGGTCTTCGACCTCGCACCCCAGTGGCACGGATCGGGAGACCGGCCCAAACAAGAACGAACGTTCGAAGGGAAGAAACGGTAGAAGAGCCGCGAGCTTGTACCGAAATCAAGCGGCAATTGTCAATGCTGATAGCATGCCGCGAAACTCGCGGCCTGGGCGCACACGGTGCACGGAGCAAGCATCATGCCGGCGTGTTGTGCTGCCGGCTCCCGGCTTCCCGCTCTTCGCCGCCGCCGCAGACTCGTTCCATCAGCCAGACGTTCAGATCCGATAGCATGATATCGGTGAGATCATCGGCGAGGGGGTAATGGCGGACCATGACTTTGCAACCGGCCGCGTGGAGCAATCGCAGATCGCGGCAGAGGTGGGTTTCGGGATAAGCGACCGCATCGCGAGAAGTCGCCAGCATGCAGGGGAGGTTTCGCAACTCGTTCACGTGGCGAAGCGGACGAAAATGCGATGGCAGCGGACCGTTGATGGTCACGGCACCGGCAAATCGAGCCGGGTCGCTCCAAGCCGCACGAATGGCCATGGTTCCGCCAAAGTCGCGACCAACCAGGAAGATCCGCTTGTCGTGGATATTGAATCGCTGCTGCGCGTACGCAACGCAATCGGCGATTCGCGATTCGGCGCATTCGATCGCATCGGGTGTTTGAGACCAGTCGTAACGGCCGTGGTTTTGCGTGCTGGCCCACGATCCGCGAGGCGCGATGGCGACGAAATTTCGCATGCTCACCAGCGGCATGACTTGCCGGAGCTCTTGTTCATTGCTGCCGTTGCCGTGCAGCCAGACTAGAAGCGGATAGGCATACCGCTCTTCGTAATGAATCGGAGCGAATGTGGCGTAAGAAAGATCAGTTTGCCGGTCGGCGAATCGCCGCGCTCCGGTAACAAAATCACGAATGTTCGTGCTGCATGTTGAGGATGCGGAGGTTGAAACTTCGTTCGGAGCAAGGACAATGCGATTCATATTGAAATTGATTGCGGGGTTATAGAGGGCAGCCCGAAAGGCGATTTGAGGTTTTGCGAATCGCTCGAATCGAAGGTGGGCTTCCGTGCTAGCAGCAGGGCACGCGGGGATAGCGCTTAAGAGCGCAACGCTTGGCGACTGTAAACGAGTGGGGGGGGCGTGTCAATGCGGAAGCGGAAAGGGGGGGTGCCGAGTGTGGAGTGCGGAATTCTTTGCCTTCGGCACTCGGCACTCCCCACTCGTTTCACATCAGTTTGGCCATTATTGCGATCAGTTGCTTGACGGCGTTTACACTGTTTTGGAACGCAGCTTTTTCGTCGGCCGTGAGTTGCAGCTCGATGATGCGCTCGACGCCGCTAGCACCGAGGATGACCGGGACGCCAACATAATATCCACCGACGCCGTATTCCTTGTCGCAATACGCGGCGCAGGGGACAAGGCGTTTCTGGTCGCGGACGATAGCCGCGACCATTTGAGTAGTCGCGGCGGCCGGGGCGTAGTACGCGCTGCCGGTTTTGAGGAGCGAGACGATTTCGGCGCCGCCGTCGCGCGTTCGCTGGACAATTTCATCGAGGCGTTTCTTGTCGATTAGCTGCGTGATCGGGATGCCGCCGACCGAGGTGCAGCTTGGAATCGGCACCATCGTGTCGCCGTGTCCGCCCATCAGCAGCGCGGAAATGTCTTTCACGCTCACACCGAGCTCCATCGAGAGAAACGTGCGATAGCGGGCCGTATCGAGGATTCCGGCCTGGCCGACTACGCGCTGGGGCTCGAAGCCGGTGACTTGCTGAGCCCGCTGGACCATGGCATCAAGCGGATTCGAGACGACGATCACGATGGCGTGTGCGCTGGAGTGTTTCACTTGCTCGCAGACGGCGGTCATGATCTTGGCGTTGGTCGCGAGCAAATCGTCGCGGCTCATGCCGGGCTTGCGGGGGATGCCGGCAGTGATAACGACGACGTCGCTGCCGACGGTGTCTTCGTAGCTCGTCGTGCCGGTGATGTTGCAGTCCAAGCCGACGATGGGAGAGGCCTGCAAGAGGTCGAGGCCCTTGCCTTTGGGCATGTCGCCAGTTTGGGGAATATCCAAGAGGACGATGTCGCCCAGCTCGGCGGCAGCGCACCAGTGGGCGGTGGTGGCGCCGACGTTGCCGGCGCCGATAATGGTGATTTTCGCGCGTCGCATGAAATGCGTCTCCGGTAATTCAAGTCGTATTGTTATGTTGGAAGTCGTGAGTATCGCGCGGCGGCGGCCGGTATGCAAGGGAGCTAAACCGCAAGCGCTCGGCAGCGCGGATTTGTCGTGTTTTTCCTGTTCTTGCGGGGAGCAATTTGGGGTTGAAAAAAAGAAATGATGCGCGCACTGAGTTGACGACTTCGTAGCGGCGCTCCGTGGCTTGGCACGCCAGTGCGCGCTGGGCCAAAACGACGACACAAAGTCCATGACTCAACCGACCGATGGGACCTGTGGCATAATGCACCGGGCCACGGGCGAGACTTTCTCGCCCGCGGCAACGGCTCGACGTCTTCCACAGCCAACGCACCGAGCGGTCATTTCGTGCGTGCGAACCTAGCACAGGTGGTGGCACAAAAACAAGGAAAAAGTTTTTGTGTTGCGCGCGGCCAGGAATTGGGACTTTCATTCGTCGCCGCTGGGCCCGTAGAGTGCGGGGACGGGGATATCGTTCAGGCGGAGGTAAACGCAGACGATCGCGCGGTGGTGGATGATGTGGTTCATGAGAAAGCTGCGATAGACGGCGGCGCGGGGCATCGTGAAAATGACGCGTTCGCCGCCGCGGAGCGTCCACATGTCGCCCAGTGAATCATCTTTGAGAGCGGCGAGTGCTTTTCGCGCTCGCCACGTTGCGGTCCAAGAGCGCGAGGATCTCTTTCGTGGTTTTTAGCGCGGGCGTTTGATAGCGCTCGCCGCCGACGGGGGCGAAGTCGAAGCCGGGTTGCGTGAGGATCGAGACGGACCAACCCGGCAAATCGGCTAGGTGATTGGCGTTCCAGCCGATCGTGTTCGACTTGGGATGGGCCCGCCAATCGAGCTTGTCGTCGGGGATGCGCTCGATGACTTTACGGGTGCCCGCCATTTCATGATCGAATTCGGGTAGAGACATTTCGGCGAAGGACATGGATGCACTTTGGCTGGAGTGAATGGTGAGTCTATGGGCAGCATAGCGTGTGTTCGAACGTTTGTGGAACCCCCGGCTTCCGCCGGGGGCTGCCGGTATATGTTAGTATGGGCACATGAAATTCGGCTTGAAAACGTATTTGATCAGCTTATGTGTGTTGGGGGCGACGGCGGGCATCTTGGGAAAACTGTTCGTCGAGGCGCCGGAGACGTTTTTGTCGGTGGTGGCTCTGGCGTCGACGGTGTTGCCGTTTCTGTTGGCGACGGGGACGATCATTGTGCTTGGTTTGCGGCATGAGCGGCGGCCGCGGCTCGTGATG
This sequence comes from Pirellulales bacterium, assembly GCA_963733825.1. Classification (GTDB taxonomy): domain Bacteria; phylum Planctomycetota; class Planctomycetia; order Pirellulales; family Lacipirellulaceae; genus JABDGM01. The sequence continues at coordinate 169,928 of CAVTEK010000015.1, read as the reverse complement.
TGGGGTTTGTTCTTGTTGTTGTGTCCACTGGCGGTGCGTTTTGCGCTCTCGCTGCTCTGGCCGACTGGCGATCCGCTGCGGTTTTTGTCGACCAATCGCTTGATCACGAAGCGGTTGCCCGATCAGACCAATGAACCCTGGATCTGGAACGAGCTGAAGCGGCGGTTGGATAGCGGATCGCTAACTGGCGAGGAAGTTGGCGAGTCGATCAAGACTTTGGTTGCGTACATGAAGAAGTCGCGGCCGACTGGGTGGGACCAGCCGTTGCCGTGGCAGGATCAGTTTCTGAAAGCGGCCGTGAGTGCGAAGCTGGTTTCCGATCAAGAACTGCTTGATTTGTGCGACGCGTTTTACGGTACGCGGCCGACAATCAATTCGTTGGCGCCGACAACGCCGGGAAAAAGAAATATCTGGCTCACGATCCGTTATGGGAATCCATTTTCACAGGGTTCCGGTATTGGTGTGGATTTGTTTTGGGACGTGACGCAGGTCTCGGTCGACGGCACTCCGGTGAAGCCGACGTCGGTCAACCGATTTGCTCAACAGTGGAGCGGCAACTGCCTGGTTGACCTCGCGCCGGGAGATCATGAAGTGCAAGTGGATTTGGTGTGCGAGTACGCAGACTCCGGCAAGATCATCGGCGGGGACGCGTCGGCAGTGCCAGTGGCACTTTGGCCAAAGGCGCGGAAGAAGTGGACGACGACAGTGACGGCGCCACTGAAGGTAGCGCCGGCGGGGAAGTGATAGGGAAGTGTCAGTCTAATGCCAAACTTACGAAATGCGTTGCTATCATGCGGTGAGTGACTGCACCATGGGGCGGACTGGACAGGCGGGGGGGCGGTCGCTAATGTTCCGCCCGCTCGTCTGCTTTTCTTTTCACCTGTCTCATCTAAATGGTTGCCGTTTTGCACCGGCCTTGTCGTTAGGCTGCAGCCTAACCTGCGGGGCGGTCGGCGGCTAACTGCGGGAGATCGTTTTGGCATCGGGCACTGTGTCGACGGCTCGGGGTGCGGGTGCGGGGTCGGGAGACCCGCGCGCAACTGCATCGTGGGTGGGCCGTACCCAGGATTTGGTTTTGCCGGTCGCCATCATCGCCAGCGTGCTGGTGATCATGGTGCCGCTGCCGGCTGCGCTGATGGATGTGCTGCTGGCGGCAAATATCACGGTCGCGGTGCTCGTGCTGCTCACGACGATTTACGTTCGGCAGCCGCTCGAATTCAGCGTTTTCCCCTCGATGCTGCTGGCCACGACGTTGGCACGGTTGGTACTTAACGTGGCCACGACGCGGCTGATTCTCACGCGCGCGGGCAGCGACGGGCTGTTCGCGGCGGGGCACGTGGTGTCGTCGTTCGCGGCGTTTGTGGCGGGTGAGCGGATTGTCGTGGGGCTCATCATCTTCGTGATTATCGTAGTGATTCAGTTTGTCGTGATCACTAAGGGCGCGACACGCATCAGCGAAGTGGCGGCGCGGTTTGCCTTGGACGGCATGCCGGGCAAACAGATGGCGATCGATGCCGACCTGAACGCGGGCATCATCGACGAGCGCGAGGCGCAGAGCCGGCGGAGTGAGATCACGCGGCAGGCCGATTTTTACGGGGCGATGGACGGTGCCAGCAAATTCGTGCGCGGCGACGCCATCGCGGGCATCATCATCACGGTGATCAACATCGTGGGCGGGCTGATCATCGGCATGGCCGAGTTCGGCATGCCGCTTTCGCAAGCGGCCAAGGTTTACACGCATTTGACGATCGGCGACGGCCTGGTGAGCCAGGTGCCGGCGTTTTTGATTTCTCTTGCGGCCGGCTTGCTGGTGACGCGGAGCACGCAGAAATCCAACATGCCGCGCGAGTTCCTGCAACAGATATTTTCGCGGCCACAAGCGCTCACGGTGACCGGCGGCTTCCTGGGAATTCTCGTGTTCACGAGCTTGCCGCGCGTGCCCTTGATCACGCTGGGGGCGGCATGTTTGGGGCTCGCCCGGATGATGACGCGGCGCGAATCGCAGGCGGCCGAGTCGGCGGTTCAGCAGGCCGAGCGCGACAACAAGAGCAAGCAAACGGAAGAGCGGGTCGAAGATTTTCTGACGATCGATCCGATGGAGATCGAGCTGGGTGTGGGGCTGATCCGGCTGGCCGATCCGAACCGCGGCGGCGATTTATTGGATCGCGTGCAACGGGTGCGGCAGAACATCGCGGGGGAGATCGGCATTCTGATGCCAAAGGTGCGCATCCGCGACAACATGCGGCTGGATGCGACGCACTATCGAATCAAGATCGCGGATATACCAGTTGCGCAAGCCGAGGTGCAGCCGACGCAAATGCTGGCGATCGATTCGGGCGTGACCACGGGGCAGGTGGACGGCATCGCAACCAAGGACCCGGCGTTCGGTTCCGATGCGAAATGGATCAACCCGGGGTTGGCCGACCAGGCGGAGATGTATGGCTATACGGTTGTCGAGCCGGGCGCGGTGTTGGCGACGCATTTGACGGAAGTATGCCGGCGACATGCAGACGAGATTCTCACGCGCGATGCGACGAAGCATCTCATCGATGAACTGAAGACGGCGTCGCCGACGGTGGTCAGCGAGCTGATTCCGAGCGTGATGTCGCTGGGCGAAGTGCAGTCGATTTTGCACCTGTTGTTGCGCGAACAGATATCGATTCGTCAGCTCGGCGTGATCCTGGAAACGCTGGGGGATTACGGGCCGCGGTCGAAGGACCCGATTTTGCTGACCGAATACGTGCGGCATCGACTAGCGCGGCAGATTTGCACGCGGTACCGTAATGCCGAGGGCGAATTGCACGTGATCGCGGTCGATCCGGCGCTGGAGGACCGCATTCGGGCCGGTTTCGAGCACACGGATCGCGGGCTGTTCATTCGGATGTCGCCGCAAGGCGTGGAGGCGACGTGCCGGGCGATTAGCGGGGAGATCACGAAGCTGACGGCGCGGAGCCATTCGCCGATCGTGCTAGTGAGCCCGCAGATTCGCGCGGCGATGAAGCGGATCACGGAAAATCATTTGCCGCACCTGATCGTGTTGAGTTTCAACGAAGTGACGCGGGATACGAAGATTGTGACGCTGGGAATGGTGGCGGACAAAGCGTGACAAACACATGACTCTGAAAATAGACAAGGAGAGGGGGAGACAAGGAGACAAGGAGATCCGTTGCCCAAGCTTTCTCCTTGTCTCCCCCTCTCCTTGTCTCCTTGTCTTTACAAACACGGGATGACGGTATGGACATTAAGACCTATCGAGCGAAGAGCATGCGTGACGCGCTGGAGCTGGTGCGGCGGGATCTGGGCCCGGCTGCGGCGGTGTTGCATACGCGCGAGGTGAATAGCGGGCCGCTGGGCCGGCTTGTGTTTGGGCGGAAGTATGAAGTGGCGGCGAGCGCGTCGGTGAACGTGCCGAGCCGGTTGCCGGCGGGGCTGCAAGGCGAGGTTTCAGGTGTCGGGTGTCAGGTGTCGGAAAACCTGCCTCTGACACCTGACACCCGACACCCAACACCCGCATTGGACGCTGACTACCGTTCGCGGTATCGCGATGATATTCGGCGGCAGGTTGCGGGGCAGCTCGATGAGCTGCACGCGATGGTCGAGAAGTTGTGCGACGAGGCTGCATCGACGGCAGTCCATGATCTGCCGGAGGCTTTGTTTCATGTGTTTACGAATTTGATCGAAGCGGACGTCGATGAAGCGATCGTGCGCGGGTGGCTCGACGAACTTCGCGATACAAGCTCTTCCCATGCACTTGACGACCCGTCGCTGTTGATGAGCCGCGTGGCGGAGCTTCTGGAAGACGACATACGGGTCAGCGGTCCGATCGCGATCGACGCGAATAAGTGCCGCGTGGTGGCGCTGGTCGGGCCGACGGGCGTGGGAAAAACGACGACGATCGCCAAGCTGGCGGCCAATTACCGGTTGCGCGAGAAGCGCCGGGTGGGTCTCATTACGGTCGATACGTACCGCGTGGCGGCGGTGGAACAATTGCGAACGTACGCCGACATTATCGACCTGCCGATGGAAGTGGTGGCTACGCCCCGCGAAATGCGCGAGGCGGTTGGTCGCATGAACCACCTCGACCTGGTGCTGATGGACACGGCCGGCCGCAGCCCGCGGGATGAAGTGAAGATTCAAGAGCTGAAATCGATGCTGGCCGAAGCCGAGCCCGACGAAGTGCATTTGGTGCTCAGCAGTACATCGGCGCGAAGAGCCTGATCGGCACGGCCGAACGGTTTGCGGACGTCGGCACGACGGCGCTGCTGCTAACCAAACTCGATGAGGCGCACAGCTTGGGGCATTTGGCTTCGCTGGTGCGCGGGTGCAGTTGCCGGTGAGCTATCTCACCGATGGGCAGAATGTGCCGGACGATATTCAGGTGGCACAGGCCGGGGCGATGGCGGGGCGGTTGTTGGGAGTTGGTTGATTGTTGTCAATTGTCGGGTGCCGGGTGAGAACGGAGTACTGAGTACTTAGTACTGAATCAAATGACGGATCAAGCGGCACACTTGAGAGCGTTGACTCAGACGGCAAGCGTTGTGCCGTATGACGACCGTGCGCGCGTGCCTACGGTCGTCGTTAGTGGCGCGCAAGCGGGTGTGGGTACGACGACGGTCGCGGTGAATCTGGCGGCGGCGCTGGCGGATTCCAGCGGGCGGGTGTTGGTCGTCGATGCGGCGGAACGGCGCAATGCCTTGGCAGAAGTGGCTGGAGTTGGGCGGGGTTTCGAGTATTCATTATCCGACGTGATTGCGGGCAAATGCGACGTGGCAGATGCCATCGTGGGCGGACCGGTTGGGATGCGCGTTTTGGCTGAATGTAGGCACGCCTCTTCGAAACGCGGGCGCGAGTTTCGGAGAAACTCGCCTACGGTTGGCGGTTCGCGTGGGGCTCAGCAGAAGTTGCTTTCGGAATTGGAAACGTTGCACGGCGAGGTGGATTTCATTGTCGTGGACGCCGGTTTCGGACTCTCAGCATGGGCCCGGCGGTTCTGGTTGCGGGCGCGGCTCGTCGTGCTCGTCACAACGCCGGATGATGCATCGCTGTTGGACGCGTACGCGGCTGTGAAATTGAGTTCGTCGGACGCAATTCGGCCGGCGGTGCAGATGCTCGTCAATCGAGCGGAGAACGACCGGGCGGCGGACAGCGCTTACCGTCGCATGCAAAATGCTTGCCAACAATTCTTGTCGCTATCGATTGCAGCGTTGCCGCCATTGCCGCAACACGAGGATGAAACCATTGCTGGCGGACATCGCGCACCGCGGGTATGGGAGGCGCCGAACTCGGCGTTCGGACATGGCGTGTTGTGGTTGGGTCGAGCGGTGGCGGAGAGGATGCAGGATGCGGGATGCGGGGAGCAGGGGCCTCGTTTGAAAGCGCGTCCTGAACAGTCGTTGGCTGGCATTCATTGAGAGCTAGCGAGCCTGCGCCGAAGAGTCTTATGAAAACAATTAAAGGTGAGCGCCGGTCGATTCCGATATTGTGCGACATCGCACCGGCGCCGGTGTGGTTCAAACTGGCGGAACTGCGGCAAGTTTGACGGCACGCCAAGGAAGGCTTATGGCTCGCGTGTACGCCGGAATTCTCGGGCCCTTGGCCATGGCAGTAGTGATCTGCCGCGGCGTTTTGGGTTCGGGCGGCGTAGAAGGCACGCTCGGTTCGGCAACGCTTTTTCTCGCGATCTTCTCAATCGGTGGCGCGCTGATCGGGCAAATCGCCCAAGCCACGATCGACGAATCGGTGCGTGCCAAACTCGAGCAGCAGTTAACTCATCAATCAGGACAAGATAATTAGTTTCACCATCGAGACGGATCTCGATGACGGCCGCGCAAGCGGCGATCACGGAGGATCAACATGGCGATGGCGATGGCGATGGCGGTTCGGAAGGCAGCTTCACCGGAGGAAATTGCCGAGATTTGGAAAGAATTCAAAGCGGACCCATCGAACAAGATGCTCCGCAATCGATTGATCGAGCAGTATTTGCCGCTCGTGAAATACAATGGCGAGCGGATCTGGTCGCGGCTGCCGGACGGCGTGGAGCTGGACGACCTGGTATCGGCCGGCGTGTTCGGCTTGATGGATGCCATCAATGCGTTCGACCTGACGCGTGGCGTGAAATTCGAAACATACTGCGTGCCGCGTATTCGCGGGGCGATGCTCGATGAGCTGCGGACGATGGATTGGGTGCCGCGGCTGGTGCGGAGCAAGGCTAGCAAGCTGAACGAAGGGATCAAGACGCTGGAGGCCAAGCTGGGGCGCTCACCGAACGAAAATGAGCTGGCCCTGCACATGGGCCTCGATCTGGCCGAGCTGGAGAAGATGATCACCGACGCCAACGCGGTGAATCTCATCAGTTTGAACAAGAAGTGGTACGAAACGGATAGCTACAAGGACGTCCGCGAGATCGACATTCTCGAGGACAAGAAGGGCGAGGATCCGACAAAGCGAATTCAGAAATCGGATCTGATGCGGCTCGTGACCAAGGGCCTCAACCGCAACGAGCGGCTGATCATCATTCTGTACTATTACGAAGAGCTGACGATGAAAGAGATCGGGGCGACGCTCGATCTTTCGGAAAGCCGTGTCAGCCAGATGCACAGCGCGATCGTACAGCGGCTGCAGGGCCAACTTGGCAAGCGGCGGCCGGAGTTCGGACAGACGGCGTGACAAAGAGGATGCAGGGGACAGGGAAAAGCCTCCAAGTTCGATCCAAGCATCCAGCATCCCGCGTCCTGCATCCTTGGAATGAGAGGCTTGATGAGCGACGACGCCAAACAAACTCCGTCCGAGGATGAGCAATCGTTGCGGCTTTTTGCTTGGCAAGTTGAGCGGCATTCGGCGATTCGGGCTTGGAAGTGGCCGTGGGATGTGGTGAAGGGATCGGTGCCGTCAGCGTTTCGGCTGGCGACGTATCGGCTTCGCCAATTGCCGACGGCGGTGATCGTCGGCGCGGAGCGGGCCGGCGCGAGGCAGCTTTACACGTACCTGGTCCAGCATCCGCGCTGCTTTGGGGCAGCGGAGCCGGACGTTTCTTATTTCTCGAAGCATGCCGAACGAAGCGTGCGGTGGTATCGTTCGCGGTTTCCGTTGCGGCGCCGAGTAGCGCGGCGGCAAGGGCAAGTGCTGGAGGCATCGCCATCGTATCTGCCGACGCCGATCGCGCTGTGCAAAATGCAAGTGGTTGTGCCCGATGCGCGCGTGATCGTGCTGGTTCGCGATCCGGTATCGCGGGCATTTTCGCACTATCAGCATCAGAAGACGCGACATTTGGAATCGCGGAGCTTTGCCCAAGCGGTCGACGACGAGCTTCGCGCGAACGAGTTTCCGGCGGAGCGAGGCGTCGCACTTGGCGGCGATGCGATGCCGATGTCAGGCTATGTGGCGCGTGGCTACTACGGACTTCAGTTGGAGCTCCTGTTGAAGCTGTATCGCCGCAACCGCGTGCTCATCCTCGAGAGCGCGAATTTGTTCACGGATGCGGCGCGGAGTGTGATCGGGTCTTTAGTTTCCTGGGATTGGAAAGTTTCGACGTGCCGGCGAGCAAAGTGGACAACCGGGGCACATACTTGGACCAAATCGATCCGCGAGTAGAGAATCGCTTGCGCGAGCATTACCGGCCGTACGACGCTCTGATGCAGGACATTCTTGGGCGGCCATGCGGTTGGCTGGCGACAACGGCCCGGGCGGCTTAGTACTCAGTACGAAATGCTTGGTACTCGCTACTTAGTATCAACTCGTGGTGCGTCAGGCTAAAAGCCTGACCTACGATTCGTCGCTGGCTCGCAGCCATGGCCGGATCGTCGGCTCATTCGCGCAGATTTCTTCGTCGCGGAAGTAGAGGGCGATTTCGCGTGCGGCGGCATCGGGGCCGTCGGAGCCGTGGACGAGGTTCATCTGGCGGCTGGCGCTGAAGTCGCCGCGGACCGTGCCGGGGGCTGCTTTGAGGCCGCTGGTGGCGCCGAGCATTTCGCGAACCACCCGGATGACTTCGAGGCCCTCGACGACCGCGGCCACAATTGGGCCGCCGGTGATAAACGATTCGAGGCCGGGTACCAGTCTTTCTTGATGTGCTCGGCGTAGTGTTTTTTGGCCAGGTCGGGCGTCACGCGCATCATCTTCATGGCGATGATGTTGAGGCCCTTGTCTTCGAAGCGGGCGATGACGCGGCCCATCAGGCGGCGCTGGACGCAGTCGGGTTTCAAGAGGATGAGCGTGCGTTCCATGGCGGGGTCGAGGGTTGAGGGTTGAGAGTTGAGAGCCGGAGGACATGGATTTTATGTTGTTGGATTGTTTGGCTCAAGGCGGAAGTGTCGGTTCGAGCCTATCGACGCGTTGTTCGTCGAATTCGGAACCAATGCTTGAGCGATGAAAGTTCTCCGGCTTTAACCCGTTTATGCCAGCAATCACGTCGGAGGTTTCTGCCCATTCGATGTGTCTTCCGAGCGTGTCTTCGTGATACGCGACCAGGAAAATCACTCGTCGTCGGCAAGCATGGATATCACTCCAATCGCGCGGCAGCACTTCGGCGTAAATTCGATCGACGGCAATATGATTGCCTGGATTGCGATGAAATGCCCAGAACCGTTTATCGGACAAAAGCGACTTAGCGGTTTTGTAATCGCCCTGGCTCACGGCAGCCACGAATCGATCGGCAAGAACGGTGGGCCGCGCGACCAACCAATAGATCACGACCGCCGTAAGCGTAACTGCGACAAAAATCATTCGTAGCGAAAACCGCAAACGCATGGGATTTTCAATTGCGTTACCGGACCGGTCAGTCGTCACCTCGGCCGTCGTAAATGCCGTTCCGCTGCTCTGGCGAAATCTCTTGCTTCTTCAATCCAAACGCGGTCGCGACGGCCCGCAGCTCGCAACTAAAGAACTGGTCGTTCTCGAAATAACTAATTTCAACGCATACTTGCCGTTGGCCGCGTAATAATTGGCCGATCGTCGGCCACGGCAATTTGCTCGACGAGCGGAACGACCAGCGGTCGTTGGCCCACTGCTCGAAAACGCGGTCATCCGGGTTGCGAAAGAAACTGTCGGCCGATTTGTAGTCTTCGTTTGCGACAGCGGCCAGGAAACGCCGTGCGCTCAGCGTGGGAAGAACGAACCACACGCATAGTCCGGCGACTATCGTGGTGGTGATGAATAACGTGCGCAGTGAGAAGCGTAGGCGCATTTACGGAGCATAATTGATTTCGGTCGCTAGCTTGCCGATCGTTGCATGGAAATCATTATTGCTTATTGTTTGGATGACACTTCAGCTTACCAGGATCGCCATATTTGGCGTGTCGATTCGCGTGCCTTTGGTTATTCGTTTCCTTGTTCATTGCTTGCCGATGGGCGAGCGATCTACTCTTAATATTTGACTTTGCCGGGTAGTGTTTGATTGCCGATGTAAATTCGGACGTAAATGTTTCCCTCCTTCGGGAACTTTTCGGCGTAACCGCAGATCCTCTCGAAAACCTCTTTTTCTCTAGAATTTTTTTGCCGCAGTAGACTAGCCTGCACTGAAGGCAATTCGGCGGTTTTGCGATCCAGTTGTTCGATCCACGCCTTACCACGGGCGATTCCCTTTTCGGAGAACGTGTCCTCGTAGCCGCTGGGCAATATGAACCGTGGCTCGATTTCAACAATGAACTGTCGTCCTCGTGCTGTCATTTTCACCGTCACGAAGACGCTGGCGGCACTCGTTCCCAGGTCAGATTCAAAGAGTAAACGTGCTTGCTCGCCATCCTTGGCTGCTTTTAAAAGACGCTCATACAAGATGGGCTGCTGTGGCTGGGGTTGATTGGGTGCAGGAATTCGTATCACTCGCTCGTGCTCCTGGCTCGACGGCCGAGTGACAAGGAATTCGGATAGTCCAATATCGCAACGAACTAATCCAATTGGCGTTTGGTCACTGTCGGCAGTCACCCGTATCTTCGGATGTTTCGGATTAAAACTGACAATGGCAGACTCTTTAGGCAAAGCGTTCGCGTTCTTTATCTGCTCGGCCCGTTTGAGTGTTGCACCGGACGGTGGGCGAATCAATTCAAGTGCCTGTTCCGCAACCATCATCGGAAAGAGCATCACTAACAAGATTGTTTTCAGCTCAAGCCCTCCTCGACTTTTTACGAAGAGATCACTTTGTATAGTTTTGTTGCAATGCCCGCAACGATCTTCAATAGACACGGAATAGTCCCCCGTATCAGCGTGAAACTGAAAAGAATTAGCGAATCAACGACTAAACAATCCGCGTGAACTATTGTAATGGTTGCCAGATTGGAATTGCAGCAGTCCGAACGAGTTTCAAACGCACGAAATGCCGAACGACGCTCTTTGCATTACTCGCTTCCGTCGCTATCACGCTGTTTAATCGGGTCCTTTGCGTCTTCAAACACCTGGATTGGGCGGATACGGTTTCGTTTTAGTTCATCTATATTGACTGGCAAGGTCTCGTCTTTGTATTGGAAGTGGATGTAAACCTGCGTTCCGGTGATTTTCGTTTTCAAGTACTCGTTCATGCTGTTGAACGCGGCAAGGTCACGCTCGAATTCCTCCTTACGGTCGGCAAATCTACTTTTCCGGTCAATCATGTGTGAAATGCCGGTCCAGCGAGCTAGTTTGAGGTTTGCTTGAACAGCATTGTCGGAACTAGTTGACTGTAAGGAGCTACGTTGGCTCTGAAGATCGGCGATGTCTCGTCGGTACTGTTCGCACCTGACGATGTTTTGCGTGAACGTTCGTCGTTTTTGAGCAAGCTTGGACCAGGTGAGACCCTCTCGATCACCTGATGGGAGCACATAGCCTACGCGAATTTCGACCTGTGCAATCTTCAACTTGTTTTGGTATTTGATGTTGATGCCGCAGTCGAAGTCATATTTTTGGATGATTCGATTTCCGACGTAATCGTGGTTGCCGGTATTCACTCGATCGGCAAACTGAACATCTATGTTGTCATAGCTACGCAATCCGCTGGCCACTTTTTCGCCAGAACTGCTTGAACTAGTTCCTCGCTTATCGGTCAACACGGTTCCGGTGATGCCGATGTCGCAGTTAATATCGCGCGGTGCGACTCCGTCCGGCGGTTTACATCGAACTCGATAAACGTCGTCGTCAAGCGTCAGAGGAAGAATGGCCGAGTATTTATCCAACTTCTGTTGGTAAACCAATTGGCCCGCCGCTTCGGTGGCGAAAAACGAAGACAGTAACACAACGCACTCAAATGCGACGATGTAACGACAATTCAAACTACCCATCGTTAGTGCTTCCTTTCAGAAGTTGGCAGATAAACGACTGCCGTAACCACCGAGCCAACAAAAAAGGTGGCAAGGGTCTGTTCGCAATGACAGACACCCACCACCTCTCTGAAATCCAAATTTCCGCGTTGCCTAAGGCGGACCGCTCCTATTTTGTACTAACCTTTGCGCGGGGTTGCAAGATACCACCGTAAATCTTTGGGGCGAGCGGCTCGGCCACCTTCCTCAAATCGGCGTGATGGTCTTTTGGGTTTATTATTCGTTCTCTCCCTGGCATTCGCTTGATCCGAATAGCATTGTCGTTCGGCCTTCGCACAATAAACGAAATGATCTCACTTGCTTTGCCATACTTGAACTTTTCAAACGGGGAATCGTGCGCGGCTAATCAACGTTACGTGGCTCGGTTGCCGTTCGAGGATTTCGTGCTTACCATTCGTAGCTATGGCAATTCTCGGTGCGCATCAATCGATTGCCGGCGGATTTTATAAGGCGGTCGAGATTGCGCACCAATTGAAGTGCGATTGCGTGCAGTTATTTACGAAGAATAACAACCAGTGGCGGGCGAAGGAGTTGACGGATGAGGATGTGAGGCTGTTTCAAGGGAAATTAAAGGAACTGGGGGTTCAGCATCCGCTGGCGCATACGTCATATCTTATCAATCTGGCGAGCCCGGATGCGGCGTTGTGGAAGAAGTCGCTTGAGGCGTTCGTTGATGGAAATGTTGCGCGCGGATCGATTGGGGATTCCGTATGTGGTGACGCATCCGGGTGCGCACACCACCAGCAGCGAGGAGGCGGGCATTGCGGCGATTGTGCGGGCGCTGGATGAAACGCATGCGCAGACGCGCGGAATTCGGGCGAAGTGCCTGCTGGAAACGACGGCTGGGCAAGGGTCGTGCATCGGGTGCCGGTTCGAGCAGTTGGCGGCGATCATCGACGGCGTGAAGGAGCCCGAGCGGTTGGGTGTGTGTGTCGATACGTGCCATATCTTTGCGGCCGGGTATCCGATCGGGACGGAGAAGGATTATCGGGCGACGATGCGGGCACTCGATAAGGCCGTCGGTTTAAAGCAAGTGAAGGCGTTTCACTTGAACGACAGCGTGAAGCCGCTGGGGTCGCGCGTCGATCGGCACACGCACATCGGCAAGGGGATGATCGGCAAGGAGGCGTTTCGGCTGCTGGTTAACGACAGGCGGTTCCGCCGGGTGCCGATGTATTTGGAAACGCCGAAGGGGGACGCAGAGGAGCAGGCGGCGGGGAAGTTTGACAAAATGAATTTGCGGCTATTGCGGGGGCTGATAAAGGATAAGGGATGAGAGATGAAGGATGAGCGATGCCCGATCATGGATTCGACCTAGCCCGTTTCGGGTCGTGCTGGCGGTGCACCGACATCTGATAATTGAATAGCTTTCGACACAAAGTATCATATTCATCGATCAGCAGCTCGCATTCCGAAACTACTGATGTTGCGGAGCCAGTCCCTAACAAATACTGAAGGTGCTCGATGACTTCCTCGCCACTGGCATAGGCTCGCGCGAGATAGTGTTCGTATTCTGCCTTGTATTGGCGCAACGCATGCCCCTCGACGATCTGTGCCGAAACGCTCTTGCTCGCTCGTCGCGACTGACTGCCTTCCTCATAGGTTTCGAATTTTGGTAATTTCAACGATAGCGCATGGACTCGCAGACCTAACGCGTGGGCCGTCTGATACACCTCCAACTGCTCGTGTGGGCGCCTACGTTTTGCCATGATCTGTATTACATCCTTCATCCCTCATCCTTCATCTGTCATCTTGCTCTGAGCAGCAGCACGGGGACGCTGATGTTGTGCTGGACGCGGCTGGCGGTGGCACCGAGGAAGAGGTCGCCGATAAGTTTGTGGCCGTGGGTGCCCATAGCCACCAGGTCGCAGCCTTTTTGATCGACGTACTTGATGATTTCTTTGCCGGGTTCGCCGTAGGCCATTTCCAATTCGGCGGGGATGTTTGCCTTTTCGAACTCGGCGCGCACGTGCTTGAGATACGTGCGACTTTCCTTGACTTCCTTGCCGCCGGCATCTTCTTCGTGGAACTGGGCGGCGGGGCCGGTGGCGACGTGAAGCAGGATCACACGGCTGTGCATGATCGCGGCGAGTTGTTTGATGTGATCGATAATCGGCCGATCGGCAGGCGAGAGGTCCAATGCCAAGAGGATTTTCTCGTACATCGGTGTTTCTTTCGGGGAAGAAAAATCCGGTTTCCGACCCAGGATGGGTCGGTCATCTAGTGAGTCAGCCGCCGACGATAACTTGCCACGCGGATTTTAGTGAATCGGGAAGGCCGTACAGGTCCATCGCCGTGATCAAAATTGCGCTGATCCAGCCGACCGCGAGCAGGAAGCCGCGGCTGGCCCAATCGCCCATGTATTTGCGGGCAGTCGTGAAATGAAGCAGCGGAAACATAGCGAACGGCAGTTGCAGCGCGAGGACGACCTGGCTGAGAGTGAGCAGGTCGTTCACGCTGCCCTCGCCGCGGAACCCAATGATAAAGATCGCGGGAAGGATCGCCAAGCCGCGGGTAATCAGCCGGCGGACCCAAGGCGAGAGCTTCCAGTGCATGAAGCCTTCCATGACGACCTGTCCGGCGAGCGTGCCGGTGATGGTGCTGCTTTGTCCGCTGGCCAGCAGCGCAACGGCGAACAGGATGCTGGCGGCGGCTGTGTTCAGCAGCGGAGCGAGCGTGAGGTAGGCGATCCGAATCCAATCGCTGTCCTCGCCAAAGGTGACGACGTCGCCGTTGGCGGCGGTCACGCTATGCTTGCCAAAGAAGACCACGGCGGCCAACACGAGGATCGCAGCGTTGATGAGAAAGGCGATGCAAAGCGAGATTGTGGTATCGATGGTGTTATAAAAGATCGCGCCGCGAATGGAACGCGCATTTTTTTGCAGCTTACGGCTTTGCACGAGTGCGGAATGCAAGTACAGGTTGTGCGGCATGACCGTGGCGCCGATGATTCCGATGGCGAGATACGCCATGCCGGCGCCGCGAAGACTGGGTGTGACGAGCGCGCGGCCCATTTCCAGAAAGTTTGGCGTCGTTTGCGGCAGCACGAACAATTCGATGAAGTAGCATGTGCCGATCGTCGCGACCAAGATCAATACTACGGCTTCGATCGTGCGGATTCCGAACCGCTGCAAGGCCAGTAACAGGAAGACGTCGGTGGCGGTGATGAGCACGGCCCAGAACAGCGGGATGTGAAATAAAAGTTTGAGCGCGACGGCGCTACCCAGGACCTCGGCCAGGTCGCAAGCACCGATCGCGACCTCGCACATAAGCCAGTTGGGCCAGCGCGTCCAGCGTGGATACCAGTCGCGACAGGCTTGCGCGAGGTCTTTGCCCGTCACGATTCCCAGGCGGGCGGAAAGAACTTGCAGGAAGATCGCCATGAGACTGGCGGCGGCGACGACCCAGAGCAGATTGTATTTATGGAGCGCACCGGCAGCTAAATCGGTTCCCCAATTGCCGGGATCCATGTAACCGACGCTGACCAACAGCGCGGGTCCGACGTAGGCACGCCAATTGCGCCAGAATTGCGTGGGAGACTCCGGGACGGCCACCGTGCTGTGGATGCCTTCGAGCGAAAGATGGGAAACTCGACCATCGGCGGCGGCAAGTTGGTCGCCGGCCGAGATCTGCTTCGCCGAACTATCGCTAAGTTGCTTGTGCATAATCGCGGCGTCGCTATCGGTAGCTCCAACTACTTCCAGCGATTGAACTTAAGTGGCAAACGCTGGTCGATGGCGTCATCCGATAGCTGGAACCGCTCGGTCAGTCGCCCAAGAGTTTTTGACTCATCAAAATCTTTGCCGGTTCGCGCTTTCCTGTCAAGATTGGATGCGCGCTACGTGAAAGCAGCCCGGCATAGAGTTGGGCGATGATGACGTCGGAATGGGTCGGCAATGCGGATTGCATGAAGGTGCGAGTGGCGGGTTTTATCTCTGCCGGCACAAGCCCAGCGGCTGGCAAAGGGTGTGGCGGTATACTCGCGCTACATGGCGAAACGGCTGTCTCCGCCCGTACAAACGATACGTGGAGGGGGCAAATCGCACCGAAATTTGACGCTCGAAGCCGCACGCGGTACAGTTAGTTGGCCGATTGTGGGCATCTTCCAGCCGTTCGATGCGACGAGTCGATGAGCGTCAGCTACTTCAAGCGCTACCGGATGGAGTTCGATCTGCGCGTTCGCCGATCGGTGCCGGTGTTTGTGCCGCGCGGGTACCGGCTGCTGGCATGGAATCCGGAGCTGCTGACAGATCATGCGGAAGCGAAGTACTTGAGCTTTCGCGACGAGATCGATGCCGATGTGTTCGAGTGCCTGGCCGAACTGGAGGGTTGCCGGCGGTTGATGCGCGAAATCAGCGTCAAGGACGGATTTTTGCCCGAGGCGACGTGGCTGGCGGTTTACACGGGCGGGGGCGACATCGAGTACTGCGGCACGATCCAAGGAATTCGCGCGACGCACAAGTACGGCGCCATTCAGAACGTGGGCGTGACGCCGGCGCATCGTGGCCGCGGGATCGGGACGTCGCTGATCTTTGCCGCGCTCAACGGTTTTCAACAGGTCGGGCTGCCGCACGTGTACCTGGAAGTGACGGCACAAAACGACGGTGCGGTGAGGCTTTACAAGCGTCTGGGATTCCGCCGCACGAAGACGCTGTTCAAGGCGGTCGAGCTGGCCTATTCTTGATCTCGATCTTGCTCCCACGCTCTGCGTGGGAATTCAAAGATCTGCGATGCTTTGCGACGCTATTGGTCTCTAACTTTGGGGCGGGATATTATTGGGAGGGTTGCCGCAGGAGCGGCCCGATATTGCGTTCCCACGTGGAGCGTGGGAACGAGAAATGAATATGGCGGCTGAAATACTTTCGCGACAACTTGAGAACGGGCTGGTGCTCGTCGGCGAGCCGACGCGGGCGGTGGAGTCGGCGGCGTTCACGTTTCTGGCTCCGGCCGGATGCTGTTACGACCCGCCGGGCCGGGCGGGGTTGGCCGGACTGACGAGCGAAATGATGCTGCGCGGGGCCGGGCCGCGTGATAGCCGCACCTGGGTATCGGATCTCGAGAATTTGGGTGTGGAACGGGGCGAATCGGTGGGAGTGGCACAGGCGACCTACCATGGGGCGACGTTGCGCGACAATTTGTACGCGGGGATTGGGCTGTTTGCCGATATGCTCCGCCGGCCTGTTCTGCCGGCCGATCAATTGGAGGCGGGACGGAGTGCATGCTTGCAGGAGCTACATGCGATCGACGATGAGCCGAGCCACAAGCTCATGATCGAGCTGCGGCGGCAGCAGTATCCTGATCCGTGGGGGCGTTCGAGCCACGGAGAGGAGGCTTCGTTGCGAGCGGCGACGATCGAGGACGTTCGCCGGTTCCATGACCGGCAGTACCGGCCCGGCAACATGATCCTTGCGGTGGCCGGGAATTTCGACTGGGTCCGGCTGTGCGACGAAGTGGAGCAACTTTTTGGCGATTGGGAGCCGGCTGAAATCGGCGAGCCGCAGGGGCGCAACGGGCGGCCGCCGGAAAACCATATTTCGTTTCAATCGAACCAATCGCACGTCGGTATTGCGTATCCGACGATCCCGTACAAACACCCGGATTATTTTCAGGCTTGGGCGGCGGTTGGGGTTTTGTCGAGCGGGTCGAGCTCGCGGTTGTTTACCGAGGTGCGCGAGCGGCGCGGGTTGTGTTACACCGTTTACGCGTCGTTGCATACGCAGCGCGATCGGGCCAGCGTGCTTTGTTACGCGGGCACGACGGCCGAACGGGCGCAGGAAACGCTCGATGTGACGGTCGGCGAGCTGCGGCGGCTGGGAAGCGGGATCGAGCAGAGCGAATTGGAACGATTGAAGGCACGGATCAAGAGCTCGCTGATCATGCAGCAGGAATCGACATCAGCCCGCAGCGGCGCGCTCGGGCGCGATTGGTATCACTTGGGACGGGCACGCACGCTGGATGAAATCGGGGCGCTGGTCGATGCGCTGACGGCCAAGACGATTAACGCGTTTTTGGAAAAGAATCCGCCGCGGGAGTTGTTGGTGGTGACGCTGGGACCGGAGCCGCTGAAGATGCCCGAGTAAATCAAATCGCTTGGGTGCCACTGGCTTTGCCAGTGCTAAACGGGGGACCACAATAACATGTTGCTAAAGGTACAGAGCCAGCACCAGCTGCATTTGATCTCAAAACTGCTGGAAAATTAAACTAGTATTCGACAACAAGGCTCAGGCATGAAGAGCACTGGCAGAGCCAGTGGCACCCTTCGGAGCGACGTATGGAATTTCGAAGTGAACGCCTGGAGAACGGGCTGGAAGTCATCGCGGAGACTAATGGCGAAGCGCATTCGATGAGCGTGGCGTTCATCGTGCGCACCGGCTCGCGCGATGAGACGGTCGAGGTGGCTGGCGTGAGCCATTTTCTCGAGCACATGTGCTTCAAGGGGACGCCGCGGCGCAGCGCCGACGACGTGAACCGCGAATTCGATGAGATCGGCGCTCGACTACAACGCGTTTACGAGCGAGGAATGCACGGCGTATTACGCGTCGGTGCTTCCCGAATATCAGGAAGCGAGCGTCGATATCCTGGCCGATATTTTGCGGCCGAGCTTGCGGCCGAATGACTTCGACATGGAGAAGAAGGTCATCTTGGAGGAGATCCAGATGTACCTCGACCAACCGCCGTTCGGGATGGATGACCGGATCAAGCTGTTGCACATGGGCGGTCATCCGCTGGCCAAGAGCGTGCTGGGGACGGCCGAGAGCGTCACGGACCTATCGGCGGCGCAGATGCGCAAGTACTTCGAATCGCGTTACAGTGCCGATAACTTGTTTGTCGCGGCGGCGGGAAAAGTTGACTTCGACGCGCTGGTCGAGCAGGTCGCGAAACGCTGCTCCGATTGGAAATCGCAAAATGCGCAGCGGGAGATACCGCGGGCCGATTCCGAAACACGGTTCGAGGTCGTGCATCGGCCGACGGCGACGCAACAATACGTGCTGCAGCTTGCCGATGCGCCGGCATCGGAGGACGACCAGCGCTACGCGGCCAAACTGCTGGCGACGATCATGGGCGACGATTCGGGCAGCCGTATGTATTGGGAACTGACGGATACCGGGCTGGCTGAAACGGCGACGCTTGGGCATTACGAGTATTTGGGCGCCGGAATGTTTTACACCTGGCTGGCGTGCGAGCCGGAGATGGTTGAAGAGAATCTCAACCGACTGCGGGGCATCTATCGGCAGGCGGATTTAGATGGCGTGAGCGAGATGGAACTGCGGCAGGCAAAAAACAAGGTGAAGGCCCGCGTCGTGCTGGGCAGCGAACGGCCGCAGAACCGGCTGTTCAATTTGGGCGGAAATTGGTTGCAGCGGCACGAGTACCGGACCGTGGCGGATGATCTCAAATCGCTCGACGACGTGACAGTTGCGTCGGTGCGCACGGTGCTGGAACAGTATCCACTGACGCGGACGACGACAATTACGGTCGGGCCGCGGGCCGATGTGAAGGCGCCGGAATAACTTTTTGGGGAGGCGGAGCTAAACCGCCCTTCGGCCGCGAGCTCAGGGCCGTCGCACGGCAAGCGGGCGAATTGCGTGTGGTGCTACTGCGCGTGGGGGATTGCGAGGACGTCGAAGTGTTTTTCGCGCGTCATGTCTTGGCGTTCGAGGATTTCGCCGCGGGGGTCGGCGTCGTCGAGGAGGCGATGGACGCGATATCCGGCGCCGTCCAATAGCTCAAACAGGGCAAAGCGTTCGGCCGGCACCAGCTTACGAAATACCTCGGTGCAAATGACGGGGCGCCGCTCGCGCAAAATCGGCAGCACCGATGCCAGGATCGCCCGATCGTAGCCCTCGGCATCGACTTTGATGTACGAGAGCTTCGGCAGCCACTGGGCAAACTCGGTTTGCAGCATGTGGAGCAGATTGCGGCCGTGGACCGTGAGGGCGTGCTTTCGCCGGTAGAAGCGCCACCGCTGCTGTGAGCGGAATCCGCCGTTGCAGAAGGCGGCATCGCTATAGTGGAAGACAAAATCGCCGTCTTGTTGTGTCGCCGCGCAGCAGCGGGGTGCGATGTTGGTTTTGTCGCTGTTGAGAGCCGCATTGGCCGAGAGCACTTTGAACACGTACGGATTGGGTTCGAGCGCCAGGGCGCATCCGCCGCGGCCGGCGGCCAGGGCCATCGGCACGGTCGTGTCGCCGCTGTGAGCGCCGATATCGATCACAAAATCGCCGGGCGATACGAAGTGGCGAACGGCATCGACGGCCGTTTGCGTCATGTGCTTGGGCGTTTCGTAGGGGTGCAGCCATTGGGCGTATTCGACGAGACCGTCGTGGGCCAAATGGAATTGGCGCATGTCGTATTCATAATGGGCGAAGGAAATGCGCTTTCGCGGGCGGAGCAGGCGCTGGAGCGACATGGGTTTGCCTCCGGGCGGGACGGTGGCGAGAATGAATTGGGAATTGGGCGAACGATAGCAAAGAAGTGAGCTAAACCGCAAGCGATGATTGACGTTGATCGGCAACTTGGCGTAATCCTCGTGGATCATGGGTCGCGGCGGGCTGAAAGCAATGAGCTGCTGCCCGACGTGGTCCGCGATTTTATCCGGGCGACGGGCATGCTGATTGTCGAGCCGGCCCACATGGAGCTGGCCGAACCTTCGATCGCCAGTGCGTTTGCCCGGTGCGTTGCCCGCGGGGCGAGAACCGTGGTTGTGTTTCCGTATTTCTTGTTGCCGGGCCGGCATTGGCACGACGACATTCCGCGGTTGGCCGCCGCCGCGGCCAGAAATCATCCAGGCGTGTGCTATCTGGTGACTGCACCGTTCGGCTTGCATCCGCTGATGGCAGAAGTGATGCAACAACGTATCGCGCATTGTCTGGCCCACACGCGGGGCGAAACGGATGCATGCGAACTTTGTGCTGGCACCGATCGATGCCAGCTACGCGAGGCTTCGGATTGAGTTGTCTGGTTCGGCGGTCGATAAGGATTGAATGCCTGTCCCAGACCCGTCCACGGAAAGGGGACAGGCACATTTTGCTCCGAACACTGCGCAAAATGAGCCAGTCCCCGACGGATTCCAAGGAAGGAACGCATGAAACGCATATCGCTAGCCGCAGCGTTGTTTTTTTTGACGGCCTCAACGGCGTCGTTCGTCCAGCGCGCCGAGGCCGGTGAGCCGATCGTCCCCGGAACTGGCGAGTGGCTCAAAGACTGCGGCGACGATTTCGAAGACGCCGGTTGGAGCTACCGATACAACTTCCCCAAGAGCAGCCACGAGCAGGACGAGCAGCAGCGCGGTCCCGGCGGCTTCTCGAACAACGGGCTCTGGCACGAAGGCGGGAAGCGCGGCACTCCGGACGTGGTGCGGCGAATCGCCACGCCGCCGGGCGGCATCGAAGGGAGCATGGGGGCGCTGTTGATCGCGACCAAAAACTCCGGCATCCCGGGCACGTACAGCAACGAACAGCAGCAGGACGACCTGCTCATGATGTTCAACAAGCGGTTGGGCCGCGCCATCCCGATGGCCTGGCAGCCGAGCTGCACGGTGCGGGTGTACCTGCCGCCGTGGGAAGATTGGGAAAAGCGCAACGGGCCGTCGTTCGGCATGCGGTGCGATTGCATGGGCCACAACCCGGATGGCACGTCGGAAGCCTATTGGCCGGGTATGTTCATTTTGCGGAACCAGCACAAAGTTCAAGATAAAGATAGCGATAAGAACGGGGAAATCGTGAATGCTGCCAAGATCACCGTGCGCGGCGACCGGCTCGGGCGGGACTGCGCGTAGTTTGGACATCAACGAGCCGGGCTGGTGGACGTTTGGCATGTCGTTCTCCGAGGACGGGCAGATCCATTACTATGCCCACAAAGGCACTGAAGAGCTGACGGCGGAGGATCACTTGATGTCGAGCTTTCCGTACGGCGAGCGATGCACGGCGTTCAATAACTTTTTCTTCAACGTGGCCAATATGGACAACGGGCACACGTGGAGCACGCCGTGGGTGATTGACGACCCGAAGATTTATGTGATTCCGCCGTTGGGCCAGAACGTGGCCAACCTGTATCGCGTCAAGAAACAGCCGCAGAAACAACAGGTTTTGACAAAAAACCGGATGAAGCAGCCGAATTCGATCGGCGACTCGGCCTCGCGGTCGAATTCGAATTCGGGCGGCCAGATGCAACGGTAAAGGTAGGTCCGCCGAATCGAGGTGGACCTTCGGAGATTCAAACGAGCGCGTTCGGGTCCCGTACGATTTGAGCTTCAGTGGAGGACCGCCTCGGCTCGGCGGACCTACTCGCAGTAGAATGCGGCGATGGCCGCTGCGCTGGGAATTTTGGATCGACGTCGGTGGCACGTTCACCGATTGCCTGGCCAAAGGTCCCGATGGCACTATTCGGCGGCATAAACTTCTCAGCTCGGGTGCGACGAAGGGCCGAGTCGGAGCCGCTTCATCGTCCCATGCAATTTTCGATCCTGCGCGGGGCCACGATCCGCGCGATTTCTGGCTTGGCTGGCAGCTTTCGCTTGTCGGCGAGGATGGGCTCGAGCTCGATCGGACGATCGTTACTGGCTTCGATCCGAGTAACCATTGCTTGCAACTTAGCGGACTGGCGGCTGCACCGGCATTGAGCGCGGCGTACGAGCTACGCTGCGACATCGAAGCGCCGGTGGTTGCCATTCGTTATTTGCTCGCGCTGCCGCTGACAGAGCCAGTGCCGCCTATTTCACTGCGCCTGGGGACAACGCGGGGCACCAATGCACTCGTGACGCGGCGCGGAGCGCGAACGGCACTCGTCACCACGCGCGGCTTTGGGGATGTGCTCGAAATCGGGTACCAGGCCCGGCCGCGGTTGTTCGATCTGATGATTCGCAAACCGCCCGTGCTCGCGGGGACCGTCGTAGAAATCGCCGAGCGTGTAACGCACGACGGGCAGGTGCTTACGGCGCTACACGAAGCAACTGCGCGGCAACAATTGCAATCGCTGATCGACGCAGGCATTGAGTCGATTGCTGTGTGTTTGCTGCATGCCGATCGACATCGCGAGCACGAACGGCTTATCGGGCAGGTGGCGCGCGAGGTCGGATTTGCTGAAATCAGCTTGTCGCACGTCGTTGCGCCGTTGCCGAAGTTTGTGGCGCGGGCCGATACGACGGTCGTCGATGCCTATCTGAACCCGGTGTTGCGCGATTACGTGGGGCGGCTGCGGGCGGCTCTTCCTGGTAGCCAAATTCGGATTCTCACTTCGGCAGGCGGGCTGGTTAGCGGCGAGCATTTTTGCGGCAAAGACAGCATTCTCTCTGGTCCGGCGGGCGGAGTGGTGGGCTTTTCACGCGTTGCCAAGGCAGCCGGTTTTAAGTGCGCGATCGGTTTCGACATGGGTGGCACGAGCACGGATGTGTCGCGGTTCGATGGGCGGTTCGACTTGGAATATGAAACGCAAAAGGCCGGCGTGCGACTTGTGGCGCCGACGATGGCAATCGAAACGGTGGCGGCCGGCGGTGGATCGATCTGCCGGTTCGATGGCGTCAAGCTTACGGTTGGACCGGAAAGCGCGGGAGCGGAGCCGGGGCCGGCGTGCTATGGGCGCGGCGGGCCGCTGACGGTGACCGATGTGAATTTGTTTCTGGGGCGGATTGTGGCAGAGAAGTTTCCGTTTCCGCTGGATGTGGAGGCGGCGGAGCGGCGGTTGGAGGAACTGGCCGCTGAAGCGGCCAGTCCGTACGGGTCGCTGGAAGAGCTTGCGGTCGGGTTGCTGCGGATTGCCGATGCGAACATGGCGGCGGCGATTCGCAGCGTGACGATCGCCAAGGGGGCCGATCCGGAGGATTACGTGCTGGTGGCGTTTGGGGGGGCGGCGCCACAGCATGCGTGCGCGGTGGCGCGCGAGCTGAGGGTTCGCAAAGTGCTGAATCATCCGGATGCGGGAGTTCTCAGCGCGCTCGGCATCGGCTTGGCGGACGTCGTGCGGCACCGATCTTGCGGCATCGAACGGTTGCTGGATCTTTCGTCGCTCGAGTTTGCGTGCGAACAACTTGAGGCAATGGAGCGGGTGGCGGCCGATGAAGTTCGTGCCGAAGGGATTGAACGCGCCCTGGCAACGCGGTCGCTCGATGTGCGTTACCAAGGCGTCGACAGTGCGCTGACGATTCCCTGGCCGGCCGACGGCGATTGGGCCGCCGCGTTTTCGGCGGCGCATCGCCAGCGGTATGGTTACATCCACGAGGGGCGGGCGTTGGAGATTGTCGCGGCGCGCGTGGAGGTCGTCGGGCGTGCGGGCGATGAGCTTTCGCCAAGTGTGAGAGCCTCGCCCCGGACTCCGGTTGCGCGGCAGTCAACCGCGGCATATATTGACGGCGGGCGGCGCACCGTGCCGCTCTTTGACCGCGGCGAACTTCAGGCCGGGGATCGAATCGCGGGACCTGCCATCGTGGCGGAAGAAATCTCGACAACCGTGATCGATTCGGGTTGGGAAGCGGACGTGCTTTCGCAAGGGGAGTTGTTGCTCGCAGATGTCCGAGATAGGCATTCAATCGATGAAACCCGCAATCCGCAATCCGGAATTCGCAATCCGGCCGACCCGGTGTTTCTGGAGATATTCAATAATCAACTCGCGAGTATTGCCGGACAGATGGGGATCACGCTGCGCAACACAGCCAGCAGCATGAATGTGAAAGAGCGGCTGGATTTCAGCTGCGCGATTTTTACGCCGGACGGGCGCCTCGTGGCGAATGCGCCGCACGTTCCGGTGCATTTAGGCGCGATGGAGGAAACGGTTCGATACACGCTCGCGGCGAATTCGGATTTGCGGCCCGGCGACGTAATTGCCACGAACGATCCGTACGCGGGCGGATCGCATTTGCCGGACATCACCGTCGTTACGCCGGTGTTTGGCCCATCCCCTAACTCCTCCCCAGCGGCCGGGGTGGGGGACGGACTCGAGCCTCGCTTCATTGCCGCAAATCGCGCGCACCATGCGGAAATCGGCGGCGTTGCGCCCGGATCGATGCCGCCGCTTTCACGGAATCTATCGGAAGAAGGCGTCCTCATTCGGAATTTGAAAATCGTATCGGCTGGCGAGTCGCGCTTTGAAGTACTACGTGCCGTGCTTCTTTCGGGGCCCCATCCAACGCGAGATGTGGAATCGAACCTGGCAGACCTTGCCGCACAAGTTGCCGCGAACCGGCAGGGTGCGAACGACCTGTTGGGCATGGTGGATCGTTATTCCTGGCCGATCGTGCAAACGTATATGGACTTCGTTCAGGATGCGGCCGAGCGGAAGGTTCGGCTGGCGCTGGCGCGGCTTGCGGCTGGAACGTACCGGTTCACCGATTATCTTGAGTCGGCAGATGGCGCCAGTATTTCCGTATGTGTTCGGCTCACGATTCACGAACCGGGCGGCAGTCGGGCCGCCACGATCGATTTCACCGGCACGGGACCGGTGATGGCGGGCAACCTCAATGCGAATCGGGCGATTGTTACGGCGGCGGTGATTTACACGATGCGGATGTTAATCGATGAGGATATTCCGCTGAATCACGGAGTCTTGCGTCCCATCGAGATCGTGCTGCCGACGTGCCTGTTGAACCCGCAATCGGGGCCGACGCCGGAAACGACGCCGGCCGTGGCGGGCGGGAACGTGGAAACGTCGCAGCGGGTTGTCGATGTGTTGCTGGGGGCGCTGGGCGTCGCGGCGGCGAGCCAGGGGACGATGAATAACGTGGTGTTCGGCGACGCGACGTTCGGATACTACGAAACGATTTGCGGCGGAAGCGGCGCGACGGCCGATGGACCGGTGCGAGCGCGGTGCAAGTACACATGACCAATACGCGGCTCACCGACCCGGAGATCTTGGAGCGGCGCTACCCGGTGCGAGTGCGCGAGTTTTCGATTCGCCGCGACTCGGGCGGGGCCGGCCGACACCGGGGCGGAGACGGGGTGGTGCGACGGCTCGAGTTTTTGCGGCCGCTGACGCTTTCGCTCCTGACGCAACGTCGGGGCCCGCATCTGCCTTATGGGGCAGCGGGCGGCGACGCTGGGGCAGCGGGAATCAATCGACTGATTCGCGCGGATGGAAAGGAGACGCGGTTGGGTCCGATTGCGCAGATGGATGCGTTCCCGGGCGATATATTGGTGATTGAGACGCCAGGCGGCGGCGGATTTGGCAAATCGGTTATATAGCCGGACCATTTTGGCCCGGTTTGGATGAGTTGCACTTCAGATAGGTTGTACGTATCCGGCCAAGATGGCCGGGCTCTGTGGGTTGGCGATGATACGACGCGAATTGAAGTTGAGCGAGGGTGGGGCACTTTGGCTGCTGGTGTCTCAGGTCGAGCATGCGCATGTCAGCGGTGCGCTTGTCGAGAATTGGCATGAAGGATTTGCGTCCGACGTCGTGGAGGCGATTCGGCACCACGACGACGGCTGGGCGGAGTGGGAGAGCGAACCCAGAATGAATCCCGAAATCGGTGCGCCATATTCGTTTCTGGAAATGCCGATTGCCGAGTCGACCACGATTTGGGACGGTTCGATCGCCGCGGCCCGCAAGTTTGGTCCGCTCGCGGGTTGGATCGTATGCGGGCACTTCTATAATCTGCTCGCGGACTCGGAACACGGCAACGAACCGCCGGCAATTGCCTGGCTTACGGCGAAGCGTAAGGTTCGAACGACGTGGCTCGATGAATGGATCCGCCGGCCCGTCGAACAGTCTGGAATACGCCAAGCGGCGCAGCAAATGTTGCCGCTGGCGGATTTGTTCAGCTTGTGGTTGTGCTGCGATTGCCCGGTGGAAGCACCCTCACCCTGCCCTCTCCCGCGGCTCGAGGACTCGCCAGTGGGAGAGGGTTCCGATTCGGGCTTGCTCGGCCGATCGACGATGAAGCTGCGAACCGATTCGCTGCTCGCGCGGTTTCGGTTCGTCGCGCCGGAATGCACGATCCGCGAGTCGGTGTCGAAAAAGCGCGTCGAAGGGTTGTCGTGGATTGTGCCGGTGGCCCCGTATCCGTTCAAGATTTCGCCGCTGACCGTCTCGGTACAAGCGACGGCGGCTCCTGCTTCGCGATACGGCACATGGCCGGAATTGGCGGCCGCCGGCTGGCCTGTCGAGCTGACGTGGCGGCTAGTTCCGACAGTGCAGGACGGTACCTCGACAGATTGAGCCATCTTGTCGCTCAGCGGTAAATCGCGATAATCCTTAACTTATGAGGGGGAGTGCCGGCGACGGAAGTTCATATTCCGGCCGGAGGCCGACGTTCGGAGACTCTCACGCACAGGTGCATATCATGCCACGCAACAAAACCTTCGATAGCATTTCCCAAGCGATCGGCGATACGCCGATGATTCGCATCAACCGGCTGATTCCGCAAGGACAGGCAACCGTGTTTGCGAAGTGCGAATTCTTTCAACCGCTCAACAGCGTGAAGGATCGTATCGGCGTGGCGATGATCGAGGCGGGCGAGCGCGACGGCAAGGTGAAGAAGGATACGGTCATTGTCGAGCCGACGAGCGGGAACACGGGCATTGCGCTGGCGTTCGTGTGCGCGGCCAAGGGTTACAAGTTGATTCTCACGATGCCGGAGTCGATGTCGGTCGAGCGGCGTGCGCTGCTGCGGTTCATGGGGGCAGAGTTGGTGCTCACACCGGCGGCCGAAGGCATGAAGGGCGCAATCGCCAAGGCGGCCGAGCTGGTTGAGAAGACGCCCAACGCCTGGATGCCGCAGCAGTTCGACAACCCGGCTAACCCGGCGATTCACGAGAAAACGACGGGCCCCGAGATTTGGGAAGATTCGGGACACCATATCGATGCGATCGTGGCGGGCGTGGGCACTGGTGGAACGATTACCGGCGTGGCTCGCTATATCAAAGCGAAGAATCCGAACTTCAAGGCGATCGCGGTCGAGCCGACCGACTCGCCGGTGATTTCGGGAGGCAAGCCGGGACCGCATAAGATTCAAGGCATCGGCGCCGGTTTTATTCCACGGAATCTGGATACATCGCTGGTGGACGAAACGGTCTTGGTCAGCAACGAAGAGGCGTTTCAGTGGTCGCGGCGGCTGGCAAAGGAAGAGGGGATCGTGGCCGGCATCTCGAGCGGCGCCAATATGTGCGCGGCGGCGAAGGTGGCGGCGCGGCCCGAGTACAAGGGAAAGCGGATCGTTGTGATTATCCCGAGCCTTGGGGAACGGTATCTATCGACGCCGTTGTTCGAAGGGCTGACGGGGTAGGCGGCGGGCCGGGGGAGCTAAACCGCAAGCGGATGGGGGCGGTGGTGAGCTGGTTTACTTTGGGCGGAGGGCAGCTAGCATGGTGGAAGTGGCTGCGGCGCGGCATTGGTTCACATGAGAGATTTCGATAGACTCCGGCTTTCCCGCGCCAGCACCCTGCCCCACTTACTTCGTTGACGGCTTCCGCACCGATCACCGACGCCGCTTCCACCACTCGGCCACGATTGCCGGAGTGGCTGCGTGTCAATCTGCCGTCGGGCGCGCAGCTGCCGGTGCTCAATACAACACATCGCGCGGTTGCGGATAACGGCTTGCACACGGTTTGCGAGGAGGCTCGCTGTCCGAATCTCAACGATTGCTGGTCGCGCGGCACGGCGACGTTCATGGTGGCCGGGAAAGAGTGCACGCGCGGCTGCCGATTTTGCAGCGTCGAAACGCGACTCAAACCGGAACCGCCGGACCCGGATGAACCGGAACATTTGGCAGCGGCGGTCGAACGGATGGCACTGGCGCACGTGGTGATTACCGTCGTCAACCGCGACGACCTGTCTGATGGCGGCGCGAGCCACTATAAGCGTTGTGTCGAGGCCGTGCACGATCGGCTGCCGCACGTTACGATCGAACTATTGTCGAGCGATTTGGCGGGCAACGCAGCCGCGCTGCGAAAATTGCTCGATGGGATACCGCTGGCCGTGTTCGCGCATAACGTCGAATGCGTGCCCAGGCTCGATTCTCTGGTGCGCGATCCGCGCGCGTCGTTCGCGCAAAGTTTGCAAGTGCTTCGGCGGGCCAAGGAGCTGCGGCCGGGCGTATTGACGAAGAGCAGCATCATGATCGGGTTGGGGGAGACGGACGAAGAAGTGACCGGCGCCATGCGCCGCTTGCGCGAGGCGAATGTCGACTTGCTGACGTTGGGCCAGTACCTCGCGCCCGGCCGGCCCGGCGAGCGCTTTTTGCCGGTGACACGGTTCGTATCGCCGCAGCGTTTTGCGCGTGGGCAGATGAAGCGAAAACGCTGGGCTTTTGTGCGGTGGCTTCGGGACCGTTGGTGCGAAGTTCCTTCCGCGCGGGTCTTTTATTGGAAGAGGCGAGGAAGGAACTTCGCCACCGTCCCAGATAACGGATAAGTTCCAGGCGGCAGACTTAGTCATGGATGACTGCTCACCTCTGGTTGGCAAGGCACATGCCGGATTGCGGACCGCGCAGGCTCCGCTGAAGGATCCGCTGCCGATGGTGCTGCACGTGCCGACGGCGCCGCACCGGCCTGGCGAAGCGCCTTGCTTTGCGCCGATGCGGCAGCAACCGACGGATTTGCCGCGACCGGATACGCTCGCGCCACACGACGAGCTGCGCGAGCATGCAACGGGAATGATCCGCGTGTTGGGCGACGACGGCTCTGCCGCCGGAGCCTGGCAGCCGCAATTGAGCCCGCAGCAGCTGCGCGGCGGGTTGGAAATGATGTTGCGAGCCCGGCACTTCGATGCGCGGATGGTCGCTATGCAACGCCAGGGGCGGCTGTCGTTTTACGTTTCGAGCCACGGCGAAGAGGCGACGGCCGTCGCGGGCGCGGCAGCGTACGTTCACGATGACGTGTTGTTTCCCACTTATCGGCAACCGGGATTATTGTTGGTGCGCGGGATGCCGCTCGTAACGATGATGTGCCAGTTAATCGGCAACGCGGGGGACAACGCCAAGGGGCGGCAGATGCCGGTGCATTACAGTTGGCGGGCCGGCAACGTGGTGTCGATTTCCAGCCCGGTGGGAACTCAGTTGCCGCAGGCGGTTGGGGCGGCGATGGCGTTTGCCTATCGGGGCGAGCGGAGCGTGGTTGGCGCATGGGCGGGCGACGGAACGGCTGCCCAGGGTGATTTTCATCACGCCCTTAACTTCGCGTCGGTGTTTCGCCCGCCCTGCGTTTTGCACGTGGTGGATAACCAATGGGCGATCAGCACGCATCGCAATCTTTCGACCGGCGGAGCAACCTTCGCCTCGCGGGCCGATGCGTATCGGTTGCCGGGGCTGCGCGTAGACGGCAACGACTACCCGGCGGTGTACGCTGCCGAAGCATGGGCGATCGAGCGGGCGCGGCGCGGCGGCGGGCCCTCACTTGTGGAGCTCGTGACTTACCGCCGCGACGCACATTCAACGAGCGATGACCCGGTCCAGTATCGGGCCGCCGGCGAAGCCGATCATTGGCCGGGCGGCGATCCGATCGAGCGACTCAAACGGCATTTGATCCAGCTTGGCGAGTGGTCGGAAGATTCGCACCGTCAGCTGAGCAGCGCGCTTGAGCAAGAGGCATCGGCCACGTTTCAACATGCGGAATCGATCGGCCGGTGGACGAGCGATTTGGGACACGCGACCGATGCCATTTTTGACGACGTGTACGCCTCGCTGCCGGCGCATTTACAGGCTCAACGCGACGAGCTGTTGGGGAATGTCGCTGCGCCGGAGACACGGAAAGAAGAGCCGTCGATATTGTCGTTTGAGGAAGCAACGCAGAGGGCGGCGGGGTGAGTTTTGCGATAAAATCCCCGCCCGCTGAAGCGGGCTCGCCGGTCTGGGCCCTGAACCCTGAATCCTGAACTCTTCACTATGCCTGCGATGAATATGATTCAGGCGATTCGTTCTGCCCTCGAGGTGATGCTCGAGCGCGATCCGAATGTGTGCGCGTTTGGCGAAGACGTGGGGTACTTCGGCGGCGTATTTCGGGCGACGCAGGGTTTGCAACAGAAGTTCGGCCCGCAGCGCGTGTTCGATACGCCCTTGGCCGAAGGCGGGATCGTCGCGATCGCGATTGGAATGGGGCTGAATGGAATGCGGCCGGTGCCGGAGATTCAATTTTCGGATTACATGTATCCGGCGTTCGATCAGATATCGAACGAGCTCGCGAAGCTGCGTTATCGGAGCGGCGGCGAATGGACGGCACCGATGACGATCCGAGCGCCGAGCGGCGGGGGAATTCGCGGCGGGTTGTTCCACAGCCAGTCGCCCGAGGCGTATTACACGCATACGCCCGGGTTGTGCGTCGTGATGCCATCGAATCCGCACGATGCGAAAGGGCTTCTCATCAGCAGCATCGAGTGCGACGACCCGGTGGTATTTTTCGAGCCGAAGCGGCTGTACCGCGGCTCGTTCGACGGCGATCCGGAAAATGTGGTGCCGTGGCGCGATCAACCTGAGGCCGAGGTGCCGGAAGATTACTATCGCACGCCGCTTGGCCAGGCTGCCGTGGTCCGGACCGGCGAGGAGGTTACGGTCATCAGCTGGGGCACAATGGTTCACGTGGCGCGGGCCGCGATCGAACAATCCAAAGTGAACGCCGAGCTGATCGACTTGCGGACATTGGTGCCGCTCGATCTGTCGACGATTACGGCATCGGTGGAAAAGACGGGACGTTGCATCGTCGTGCACGAAGCGCCACGCACAGGCGGCTTCGGAGCGGAAGTCGTGTCGCTGGTGCAGCAGCATTGTTTTTGGAATTTGGAGGCGCCGGTTGGCCGCGTGACTGGTTGGGACACGCCGTTTCCACACGCTCAGGAGTGGCAATACATGCCAAGCCGAGAGCGGATTGCGGGGGCGATACGAGGGGTGTTGGCGGCGTAAGGAACGCGAGTGGTATCAACGGCATTGTCATCCTGAGCGAAGCGAAGGATCTCGCTTGATGCTTCCGAGATTCTTCGCTTCGCTCAGAATGACTATAGGTGGAACAATCATGTACAACGTCACATTCAAGTTGCCGGACCTTGGCGAAGGCGTGGTCGAGGCGGAGATCGTCGCGTGGCACGTGAAGCCAGGCGAGGACGTGGGAGTCGATCAGCCGCTTGTGGACGTGATGACCGATAAAGCTACGGTGACGATCCCCAGCGGTCACATTGGACGAGTCGTGCGGACGCACGGTAAAGTCGGCGAAACGGTCGCGGTCGGTGCGCAGCTGGTGAGCTTCGAAGCGTTGGGCGGGGAAGACACGGAGACACGGAGACAGGGAGACAAGGAGACAAGGAGCATTGCGGGGGCGACTTGTTTGCCGTTGTCGATGTCGGCCAATTCGATGCCGCCCTTGGTGCAGCGTGCGGTGTCGCCCAGCGACGCGCCGCACGGCGGCCGTGAGCCGCAAGCCAGCCCAGCGGTGCGGCGGCGTGCTCGTGAGCTGCACGTCGATTTGCAGCACCTGCACGGCAGCGGGCCGAATGGCCGAATCACGCACTCCGATATCGACGTGCATCTTCGCAGCGAGGTGTCGCCCTCGTCGCCGCGGCGGCCGTACGGCTCGCACACGACCGAGATTCAGATGGTTGGCATGCGGCGGCGCATCGCGGAGAAGATGGTCGTCAGCAACACTCAAATCCCCCACTTCTCG
The DNA here is from genome assembly GCA_963733825.1 of Pirellulales bacterium. Lineage (GTDB taxonomy): Bacteria > Planctomycetota > Planctomycetia > Pirellulales > Lacipirellulaceae > JABDGM01. The sequence continues at coordinate 138,073 of CAVTEK010000015.1, read as the reverse complement.
TACATCGAGGAGGTAGACATCACGGAGCTCGAGGCGCTGCGCGAGCAACTCAACGACAATCGCACCGACGGGCAGCCGAAGCTTACTTATTTGCCGTTCATCATGCTTTCGGTATCGCGGGCGCTGGGCCGGTTTCCGCAATTGAACGCGCATTACGACGTGAAGCGGGAAGTGATCACGCGATTCGAAGCGGTGCATTTGGGCATCGCGACGCAAACGGATCGCGGTTTGTGCGTGCCCGTGTTGCGGCATGCCGAGGCGATGGACCTGTGGCAGGCGGCCCGCGAGATGCGGCGGATCACCGAGGCGGCCCGCAACCATTCGATCTCGCGCGACGAGCTGAGCGATTCAACGTTCACGATCACGAGCCTGGGCCGGATGGGCGGCATTGGGGCGACGCCGATCATCAATCATCCGGAGGTGGCGATCCTGGGCATCAACAAGGCGGCAGACCGGCCGGCGGTTCACCGGGGCCAGATCGCGATCCGCCGCATCCTGCACCTTTCGGGTTCTTTCGATCACCGCGTGGTCGACGGCGCCGATGGGGCGACGTTCATCCAGTGCGTGAAGGATTATCTGGAATACCCGGCGACGATTTTTATTTGACATAATCCCGCGACCGCCGGTCACGTCTTTGTGGGGGGAAATCTCGCGACTTGACTGGGGGCGGATAATTCAAGCGTGGCACTCATTTGCCGGCTTGGAGGATGATCATGCGGGGATTTCATTTAACGGACGGTTCGACGGAACAGCAGTCGGATACGCCACGACCGGTGAATCGGCCGACCGCGAGCGATGCTGAATTGCTCGACGCCTATTCGCAGGCGGTGATTCACGTGGTGGAGATGGTAACGCCGGCTGTCATTAGCGTGACGAGCCGCGGGCCGGATGGCCGCGGTGGCGGCGGGTCCGGGTTTATCGTGACGCCGGATGGGTATGCGATCACGAACAGCCACGTGGTCGATGATCGGCCGAAGCTGGAGGCGGAAACTGCCGAGGGCGACCGGCTGCGCGCGGAACTCATCGGCGACGATCCGGCGACTGATCTGGCCGTGGTGAGATTGGCGTCCAGCGGTTTGCCATACGCACAACTTGGCGACAGCGACGCGCTGCGAGTTGGGCAGCTCGTGATTGCGATGGGGAGTCCGTTTGGATTTCAATCGACCGTTTCGACCGGCGTGGTGAGCGCGCTGGGCCGGAGCATGCGGGCTCGCGATGGGCGGCTGATCGAGAACGTCGTGCAACACGCTGCGCCAATCAATCCGGGTAATTCGGGCGGGCCACTTCTGGATTCGCGCGGGTTGGTGGTTGGCATCAACACGGCAATTATCGCCATGGCCCAGGGGTTGGGGTTTGCGATTCCTTCGAAAACAGCTGAGTGGGTGCTTCAGGAAATTCTTGCGCACGGCGGCGTGCGGCGGCGGCAACTGGGCATTGTGGCCAATGTGACCCGGTTGCCGCGAGCGGTCGTGCGCGAGCTCGATTTGCTGGCCGATTCCGGTGTGGAAGTGCGCGAGGTTGCGTCGCGGAGCGTCGCGGAGTTAGCCGGCATTCGGGCGGATGATACTATCATTGCGCTTGCGGGCAGGCTCGTCACGTCGATTGATGATCTGCACCGGCTGCTCATGACCATTCCGAGCGATCAAGGCTTCGAGCTGACGATCATTCGCGGGGAGCGACAGCGAACGGTGCACGTGCCGGCGAAACGGTAATTGGGCGCCGCCGATCTCGCCCTTGGAATCGGCGGCAGGTATATTGGGACAGTTGCACACTTTCTCGGAGTCCGGCCCACGTGACAAATCCGCATTCTTCGACACAGCCACGTATCGAGTGGAGTGCCATGGAGCTTGGACCGGACTTGCCGCTGGCAGATTTCACCAGCACCTGGCCCTGGGATGAAGAGCGAATTCGGGCGATGGCGCTGTATTGCAGCGATGGCCGCTGGGGCCTGGCGTTCGATGAGTTTTGTCATAAGCACTTGCGGATTCCGAGGTACGACCGCTGGGCCGTTCCGGGCGGCCCGGCGTGGCTGCTGCCGAGCGGCGACGATACGGGTTTTTTGCAGGCCGCCCGCTTGCAGCTCGATTTTCTCGTGCAAGCGCATGGGCTGGAGCGAATCGTGTTGATTACCCACTATGGCTGTGCGTATTACGGCGAGCGATTGAAACGGTCGCCGGAGGAGTGCTTGCCAGCGCAAACAGCCGACCTTCGCCTTGCGGCGGAGACGCTGCGCCAATGGTATCCCGAGATGCAAGTTGAGAACTTTCTGGCGATGCGGTCGGGAAGCCGGTTGTCGTTTCACGCGGTCGTGGATTGAGGCCGGAAAGGGGACAGGCACATTTTGCTCCGAAGACTGCGCAAAATGAGCCAGACCCCGGGGTACTGAGTACCGAGCACGTCGTACGATCTGAGCAAAACTCGTCTCGTTATTTTGTACTTGTTCGCGATTGTTCCGTGGCCGCGGCGGGTTTGACGTTTTCATCTTTTTTCGCGCCGAACCCGCTGATCAGGTTGCCGAGGTTGGGAAGTTTCAGGCCGCCGCCGGCGTCGTCGGGGTCTTCGGGAGGGCCGACTTTGATGTGGACCATTTCGAGCGCGGCGTGCAGGGTGAGCTCGTCGTTTGCGCGGCCCGCTTCGGCCGAGAGGCCGCGGAACCAGTTCATGAGCGGCATCTGGTAGTCGGCCGGGATTTCGGTGAGGAGGAAGCGGTTTTCGGGCGCGGTGGCGGTGGAGGCCCAGAGTTTGCGGGCGGGTGCGGTCGCTGAAGCGACCGCGCCGTTTGGGGTGGGAAGGTCGGCGGAGGGGCGCTCCGCTGCGCGTCGCGGCTAACGGGGGAATCTTGGGTTAGGGGGTCGACAAGGACGTAGTTGCCGCCGAGGGGGCTGGTGAAGCGGCCGCCGGCGAGCGATTCGGCGAGCGTGCGGGCGTTATCGGGCGGGACGTGCAATTGTGTCGTGAGCGAGTTCATGAAGCGGCTCGCGCTGGCCGTGGTGCTGCGGGCGCGCATGTAGCCGAGGCCGCTGACCGCGGTGGCGACTTGTTTATCCGACAGGTCATCGATGAACAGGCGAATTTGGGCAGGCCGCTTGGCTTCGACCATTGCAAGCTGCGGGCCGACTTCCACGAGCACGTCGCGCATAAACGAAAACACGAAAAAGTCGTCGGCGCGGCGGAGCCAGAGACCGATCAGACCACTCGTGCGGCCAATGTGGTCGGCATCGAGCGGGCCATCGGGCAAGCGGACGAATTGATCGATCAGGTGCGGGCGTGGCCAGCCGCCAATGTACGCGCGGATGAATTCGGTCGGAGATTGGTTGGAGGTAACGTCACCTTGCCGGACGACGAGCGGCGAGCGGAAATCGCGCAGGCCGCCGAACAGATGGATCGGTTGACCAAGCGCGTCGAGGACGACTTCGAGCGACGCGACGTCGCCTTTGATCGGCGCGACCCGCGTGGTTGCGGCGGGTCCGAGCATGTTGGGCCATTTCGCGATCGGCATTTGCGAAAACGGCGCGATGCGGACGTCGGCGGTGATACGGTCCCAATCTTTTTGGGCGGGCGACTCAGTGCGCTTGAGCGCGACGCAAACCGGCGCGAAGCCGCCGACCGCGCCTTGCATGCTGCTGCTCGAAATCGGCGAGGCGGCGGGATTCGGCGGGCGTGATCCGTTCGACTGGAAGATCGGGAATGGGGGTCATCCAGCCTGGATCGCCGCGGAGGGAATCGCGGAAGTTGGGATTCGCCGAGGCAACGGCGTTTGAAGCACCCTCACCCTGCCCTCTCCCCGAGGGAGAGGGTAACGGTTCCAGCTTGCTGTTGTCGGCGCGGTGGCCGAAGCCGGCGGGCAGCGAATCGGCGGCGATTAGGTCGTCGATCGAATTGGCGTCGCGTCCTTCGGCTTTGGCGGCGAGGCGGGCGATCGTGATGGCTCGCATTTCGCCGATCGAACGGAGGCGGCGATCGAGTTCGACGCGGTAAGCGGGGCTGGCCAGGTTTTGGAAGAATGCGGACGGCGCGAACAGGAAGATCGTGTCGTCGCGCGTGAGAGGCATGGCGGCACGGCAATCTTCGAATTCGGCGGTGGCAGCCAAAGAGCCCTTGCCCGCGCCGCTTCGTAAAATCGCTCGATGAGCCGGCAGCTGCTGGCGACGAGATGGAAATCGCCGTCGATTGCGTAATAGGAATGAAGCCGGCCATCGGGAGTGTGGTAATACGACACATCGTGTCCGGCAATGCGGACGGTCTCATCGATCGTGTCGGGGTGCTTGGCTTTTGCGTCCTGGCGCTGGCCGCTGAGGTTGTTCTTCAATAGGGCGTTGTTATTCGCATAAAAGAGGATGCCCATTGCGGCGCCGTTGCGCATGTAGGGGTCGAGGCCGATGATGGCGACGTCGTGAACGACGGTTGGCCCCATCACGCGAGCAATTTTGGTTTCGCCGACGGCGATTTGTTGTTGGAAACGTTCGCTGTTATTGTGATCGACGCTTTCGTTGACGAGCATGTTGCCGAGGTCGCCTTGCCAATGGCGCATGAAGTCGCGGAACCAGAGGTAATTCGGAAAGTTGCCGAAGCGCATGTAGAAGCATTCTTGGGGGACGTGCGCGGCGAGGGGCTCGACTGTAGTGGGGAGTGGGGAGTGGGGAGTGGGGAGTTCGGAAGGGGGGGCGGGGGCGTGTTCTTTTTTCCCGCCCGCTAAAGCGGGCTCGCCAGCGGCTTCGCCGATTGTTGTGGTTGGGAGCGGAATGGAGGCGGTTTCGGTGGCGTCGGAATCGCTGAGCAACAGGTCGCGTTCGACTTGAGTTTGGTACTCCTCGTTCGCCAGGAGTTGCGAAACCCAGGGTTCGGTGAGGCGGATGCGCTGGAACAAATAACGCGTGGGCTCGGGCATTTGGTGATTCAGCCGGCGGGCCCAGGTGGCGGTGAGATAATTCTCGACGACGGGCGGATATTCGGCGGAGCGAAAGACTTGCTGATAATGGTCCTGGGTCGCGCGCCACCAGTCGTCCAAAAGTTTGTTGTACTCTCTGGGGTTGTCGGTGGGGCGGGCGGTGAAATTCTGCGGCGCGGGAGTATATGCAACGAGGTCGAGCGGATCGTCGCCGCGGAACATGAACAGGAACGTGACGTGCAGGGGGCTATCGATTCCCAACAAATCGCGGAGGATTCGGCGCGATGATTTATTCTCGATCACCGGGTAAAGGACGCGATCTTTACCTTCGACCAATGCGCAACGATCGTCGCTGGCAGGCGCGGTCGAACTGCCGGGCGAGAGGTCGATCGTGACCCGGCCGATACCGAATGGCTGGCCGCGATAGGCTTCGACTCGGACGGCGGCGAAGGCGTGTTGCGGGGGGGCGAGCAGAATGATTGCAAATTGCAAACTGCAAAATGCAAATTGCAAATTGGCGGCGGAGATTTGCGTACGATTCGACTTATGTTTCGCGTCCAACTGAGAAGATTTCATGGCGGGGTTGCTCCGGAAGGCGGGTGGCCTTTGAAGGCCTGAACTGACCATGCTATCCGGCATGACTGGCGAGCGGAAGTATTTCGCGCGGCGACGGCGAATCGACACAGTAATTTATGGGGTACCCCAGCGAATATCGATCACACAAGCGGTCAGCGGCTTTGCGGAATTGTTGAGGTGTGCGACAATCAGGGCGTCGCGGCAATTTGCCGGCCGGCGAGTGAATGGCGCGCCTGCTTCCATGCTGATACCACGTTTTACGATCCGCGCTTTATGGGTGGTGCTCACGGTTTGCGCCTTCGTATCTGTCATCGCCGGAATGGCCGTTCGGGGGCAGCATTGGGCGTGGGGAGTGACCATTGGGCTGTTGAGCCTCGTCTTCATCGCACTTGTACACGCAGGATGGTTTGGACTGGTGTGGATGCTTGCGCGATCGAGTTTGCAAGAGCAACGGGGAAAACCCGCGCGGGAATTGAATCCATCGGACACACGGTTGTAATCAACCCATGCGAGCATTCTTTCAGGGGATTACCGTATCGATCGTGGTCCTGTGCTCGATCGCAAGTGGCCAGTCGGGCCCGGGCGGTGGACCCGGCGGCCGCTTTAGCCAAGTAGTGGCACAACCGATCGCGCAAACGAACGGCGATTTCACCGTACTGCCGCAGGGGCTACCCAGTTCGCGGAAGAGCGGGCTGGTGCTTCTGGTCGATACGCACTGGGCCAACGGATACGGGTATCGGCCGGTCGAAGTCACGGTCCAATCGCCGCAGCCGACGACGGCCAACCATTCGATCACGATTCGCTTGCACACCGGATATCAAAGCGACATGAGCGTCGAGCAAGATATCGATCTTCCGGCAGGCAGCACGAAGGCGACGGCGATCGTCGACGTGCCGATCTACGATCAGCTGAATTACTCGTTCTGGTGGGATGTTTTGGTGGACGGCCGCAGGGACCTCGACCTATCGATCGAAAAGGACGACGCTATGCGGCGGTCGAGCTGGTCGAACAACGCGACCGGCGTCAGGATTCTGGTCGCCGGTCCGGATGCGTTTCATCAAGCGCTGGTTTCGACGAATTCGAACGATTTCGAGGTGCTGTCGCTGAAACTTGGAACGTTTCCGGTTCGGTGGCTCGAGTATACGTGTTTCGATGTTGTCTCGCTATCGACGAGCGAGCTTCAAACACTTACGCGAACAAAACCGGCGGCGTTCGAGGCAATCGGGCGCTGGGTGCGAACGGGGGGACAACTTTGGATCAGCGACGTCGGCGATGATCTTGAGCAATTGCCGGCGGTTTCCAAGCTGGTCGGCGTTCCAGAAAAAATGGTAGCGCCGGAGACCGACGCCCAGGCAAGCGAAGCTGAGGAAAACAAGTCGCCCGACAAGACGAAAGCGATCGAGGAGGTCCGGCCGGCGCAGGTTGGATGGAAGCCGGCTCGTTTCCATGGCGGGTTGCCGCGGGGAGCGGTGCAGGTATTTACCGACTTGCGAACGGGTCAAAACCGCTGGGTCCGCGACCCGAAAGTTATTGCGGCCCTGTCGCGCGATCCGAATTTCGCAAAAGCCAATCAACAAACTGATTCGAGCGATGAGTATTCGGACCGCGGGTGGCCGCCGGATTCCAGTCAGTGGTTGGTCGAACAGAACTTTGGCCTGGGTTTAGTCCGGGCGTTTCGCGGCGTCAACGAAGCGCTCTCCTTTGCCGAATCGCCGCCGACCAGCGCGAATTCGAATGTTAGAACGACCACTAGTCAATTCCCACGGGCGCTGGCGATGGGAGTCTGGACAACGCGTCCATGGGAACGACGGCATGGCATGATACCGGACGGCGGCAACGCGGAATTTGCGAAGCTGCTGGTGCCGGGAGTCGGGACGGCACCCGTGACGGAGTTCGAGGTGCTGATCACGCTGTTCGTGCTGTTGATTGGGCCGGTCAATTACTGGCTGCTCAAGCGATTCAGGCGTCTGCAGTTACTGGTTCTCACGGTGCCGGTTGCGGCAGGGGCAGCGACTATGGCCTTGTTTGCGTACGCAATCGTTTCGGACGGTTTTGGCACGACGGTGCGAGTCCGCAGTTTCACGACACTGGACCAGCGAACGGGCGAAGCCGCGTGTTGGGCTCGGCTCTCTTACTATGCGGGCATGGCGCCGGGCAAAGGGTTGACGATGCCGAACGACGTCGCTGCGTATCCGATTCTGCCGAGTTGGAGCAACGAGAATAGTTGGATCCCCGACCGCGCGTTGGTTTGGGACGCCGACCAGGCGCAACTCACGCGCGGCTGGCTAACCTCGCGCACGCCGACGCAGTATCTCACGCTGCGAGCGCGGAAAACGCCGAGTCGGCTCGACGTGCTGGCCGGCGGCGGGAAGATGCAAGTCGCCAATCGACTCGGCACGCAAATTCATTCTTTGCTATTGATCGACGAGGCGGGGAAGTTTTTCGGAGGCGAAGAACTCGCCAACGATTCGCGGGTTCCGCTTCAAGCGATTTCGCGATGAGGCCGTGAAGCGAATTATCGAGCTCGTGCGCGATAATGAACCGGAAGCACCATCGGCATTGACGGGCAGCGAACGCGATTTTTCCAGCATGCGGGGCCGGCCGGCGCGGCGAATGTTCCGCCGGTACCAACCGCCGAGCGGCGGCGAGCAACTGGGAGATAACCTGGCGAACCTGGCGATTTCGGACCTGGCCGGCATGAACGGCCGGCCGGCGCTCGATCTGCCGCCTCGTTCGTACGTCGCCGTAACGGCGCGCGGCCCGGAAGTGGAAACCGGAATTCCGAACGCCGTGGAGGAAGCGAGCTTTCATGTGATTGTGGGGCGGTGGTAGCGGAAGGTTGAGGGCTGAGAGGTGAAAGTTGAGGGTTTCGCAAGATTTATTCGGTAGCCGCCGGCTCTCAAGGCTTTGCAAGTGCTGACTTAAGTTTATGGCTGAAGGCCATTGATCACCGTAGCCTGGGGCATCGCCCCAGGTTTGAGATAGTTTGAGATAGTCCCGCGCGTTTGGCCGTAGACCATATTCACTTCAAACACGCGTGACGATCGAACGCGATGAATATGGCCGTTGGCCAAAGGGTGCACGGCAACTTCCTTTCCTAGGGCGTTGCCCTACGCTACGGTGATCAATGGCCTTTGGCCATCGGACGATAATGGCACTTGCATAATCTTGAGAGCCGGGGGCTGACGGGGCACTAGTTTTCCGGCGTCTCCATTGATCGAGTGGATAAATAAGTGATTCGCACCGCTTCGCCACAAATCGAGCTTCGTCGATTGCATCGCGTGTTCGATGAGACGCACGCGGTGAACGACGTTTCGTTTGAAGTGTATGCGGGCGAGGTGTTTGGATATATCGGACCGAACGGCGCCGGCAAGACGACGAGCATGCGAATTCTGGCGACGCTCGATGAGCCAACGGCGGGCGATGCGTTCGTCGACGGCTTTTCGGTCGTCGAGGACCCCGACCGCGTGCGGCGCCGGTTGGGATTCATGCCCGATTATTTCGGCACGTACCAGAACGTGAATGTGCTCGAGTATCTGGATTTTTTTGCCCGGGCTTACGGGCTGGTCGGACGCGATCGAATGAATGCCATCGGCGAAGTGATGGAATTCACGCAGCTCGATACGTTGGCCCACAAGCCGATCGACGGCCTGTCGAAAGGCATGAAGCAACGGCTGTGCCTGGGTCGCACGATGATTCACAATCCATCGGTTTTGATCCTGGACGAGCCGGCGGCGGGGCTCGATCCGCGAGCGCGGATCGAGCTGCGGGATATGATCGCGAAGTTGGCCGAGGCCGGGAAGGCGATCTTGATCAGCTCGCATATTCTCACCGAGCTGGCCGAAATCAGCGACCGCGTCGGAATTCTGGAGCAAGGAAAACTGCTGGCGGTGGGCTCGGTTGCGGAAATCAGTGCGGGGGTTCAACAACGGGGCACGGTGCACGTGCGGCGTGCTTCACGATGGCGAGCGGCTGCGGAATTGGCTTGCCGAGCGCGGCGACATCGAAGAATTGCATGCCGACGGCGAGCTCACGACGTTCAGCCACGCCGGCGATCGCGAGTCGGAAGCGGCGCTGCTGCGGAAGATGGTGGAAGCCGGCTTCGCGGTTGTTGAATTCGGAGCGAGGCACAAGAGCCTGGAAGATGTGTTTTTGCACGTGACGGAGGGGCGGGTGCAATGAGTACGAGCGTTACTTCAACCGCCGAAGGGGGACAGGCACGTTTTGCTCCGAAGACTGCGCACAACGAGCCAGTCCCCGGCGTGCGCGGGCGTGCGGCGACGGCGTGGGCGGCGCTCGAGCGGCTGTTGGTGACGGCCGGCGATTGGCTCAATCCGATTCTGATCAAAGAAACGCGGCAGGCGATCAAGAGCTTTCAATTCACGATCACGTTCGTGCTGCTGTTAGTCGGTTGTTGGGTGATCACGATGGGCGGGGTGGCGATTGTCGGCCCGCGGATTTATTACGCGGCCGAGGGCGGCTCGCTGCTGCTGTGGTACTACAACATCCTGGCGTTTCCGCTGACGGTCGTGGTGCCGTATGCGGCGTTCCGGTCGCTGGCGGCCGAGCGCGAAGACAACACCTACGACCTGCTCTCGATCACCACGCTGCAACCTTGGCAAATCATCAGCGGAAAATTGGGCAGCTCGGTCGTGCAGATGGGAATCTACTTTTCGGCAATCACGCCCTGCCTGGCGTTTACGTATTTATTGCGCGGCATCGACCTGCCGACGATTGCCGTGCTGTTGGCATACTTGTTTTTCTGGTCGCTGGGGCTGTCGATGCTGGGAATTCTGCTGGCCACGCTGACCAAGCGGCGGTTCGCGCACGTGTTTACTTCCGTGGCATTTGTCGGCGGCCTGTTGATCGTGTTTTGGTATCCGATTGTTGGAACGACTTCAGGAATGATTGAGACGAGCTATTCGTATTTGGGATCGAGCGAATTCTGGATTGGCACACTTGCGATCGCCACGTTTTACGCTACGTTTTTCGCGCTGGCGTTTTTTGCGGCGGCGGGGATGATCACGTTTGCGAGCGAGAACCGCTCGACACCCTTGCGGATTTGCATGTTGGTGCAGACGGCGGCGTTTGTCGGATGGATGGGGTACGCGTTGATCAGTTCGAACTATGAAAGGGCCGTGGTCTTAGTATTCGCGACGATTGCGTCGATTTATTGGTACATCATGGGAACGCTACTAACTGCGGAAAAGCCCTTTATGTCGCAGCGTGTGAAGCGGCGACTGCCGCAAAGCTTCTTTGGCAGGGCGTTTTTTTCCTGGCTGAATCCGGGACCGGCCAGCGGTTATATGTTCGTGGCGGCAACTACGATATCGCTGGCGCTGATGTGTTTCATCGGGACTTACGTAAGCGATCGCACGGGGATTCGGCGGGCCGGCCCGCCCACGGCGGAGACGATCAGGTTTTTGGTCATCATCGGTTGGAGTTACCTGATCGCTTATCTCGGAATTGGACTATTGGTCATTCGCGGACTGCGGCGAGTCGCAGTCGTCACGATGTTGGCCAGCGTGTTGATCCATTTCCTGCTGGTGTTGGGTGGGTTTGGAATTCCGTATGCGATCAAGTCGATGTCGCTCAAGCGCCGCGAACTGGATTACAGTTTGTTGCAGATTACCGACCCATTTTTATCGCTCTACCACGTGGCGAACGGCGCCACGATGGCAGACGTCGATAAATTGCTGGTGGTTGTGCCCGGCGTGGCGCTCTGCATTCTGCTGGCCAACATGCCGAGCGTAATCCAGGAGCTGCGAGTGGTGCGCGAGGCGGCGCCGAAACGCGTTCTAGAGGACGAGGCCGCGCTGCATCCTGCCGCCGGAACCGTTGCCGGCGAATCCGTGGGAAGAGTGAGCGGGAGAGGTCGGAGGTCAGACCGTTGCTTTTACGCTCACCTCCGACCTCTGACTTCTACTCTAGCGTGGCCGTCCAGCGATTGCGGCCGCGTTGGAGGACGGCTTTAGGGGGCTGGATCGAATTCACGTGCACGCCGTACTTTTCTCCGCCTTCGGGTATGGCGGAGATGACGCCGTCGATCGAGAGGACGACGCGCGGCTGGTCGACATCGATAAAGCCCTTCAGCTCGACGGTCTGTCCGTGTTCATCGTCGCGACGGACCGGGCTTTGGCTGCCTTTGGGGGGTACAAATAAATCCGTGCGCTCGGGGAACGGCGGTTTGAATTCGGCGACCCGTGCTGATGTCACTTTGGGGTTCGCGAGGTCCGGCGCGTGCGGCGGCGCAGTCGTGGGTTTGGCCGGAGCAGGCGCGGGCGCTGACGTTTGGGCCGCGATGGCGGCTTTGGGCGCCGGCTCTTCGGCGGAGCTACAGCCCAGGACGGCAAATCCGAGGCAGAGTAGCCAATAAAACCGGCGTGCGAAATCGTTCATGTGCAGACCCTCTCGACAAATTTAGCTTGCAGCTAAGTGGCGGCGGTCCGAGAGTATGGAGGAACCGGTCTGCGTGCACGGGCGAATCGCGGGGGTCGCGGTTAATCGACACGATCCGCTTTGCCGATTGTGCCGGTTATAGCGATGGGTGGCTGGGGTCGAGCCGCCGGCGAGCCCCCAGTGAAGCTGGGGGGTCGCTTCGCTCCACCCCAGCCACCCTGTTTATAGCGATGACGCTAACGGAGCATCGACGCGTTGTCGTCGTAATCGGCGGTGTGCAGAGGAGCGTTGTCGAGCGGTCCAAGGGTTGCCGGCGCGGCGAAAAGCCCGGTACCCGGCGCCGGAGCGGTTGCAATTTGCGTCGCGCTGCGCGTGATGAGTGGCAGACGGCGTAAGCGGCCGTCGGCCACCAACGACCGAGTCTGCTCGTTGCGTCCGGCGGCTCCGAATTGAAATTCGGCCGAAGGGATACGCGTAGCGGAGAGGGGTTCCAGGGGATCGGGTTGTTTGAGGGAGGCGGCGTCGTCGGGCTTGGTTTGGATTTTGGTGGGGAGGATTTCGAGCCCGCCCACTGAAGTAGGCTCGCCGTTGGGATCGGGCGGTGATTGGGGCGCGTCGCCTGGCTCGCCCGGCAAGCGGCGGCAGCAGGGTGGGCAGCCTTCGGCTTCGGGGATTTGGTCGAGCCGGCAGCGGACCGTATCTTCGACGATTTTCTGGCGACAAGTCGGTTCCTCAGCGTAGCTGATGATTTCGGGCGAAATAAAAACGACCAGCTCGCTTTCGCGGACGTCGGTACTGCGGGAGCGGAAAAGCCGGCCTGCGAGCGGGATATCTTTCAGGTAGGGAACTCCGTTGAAGTCGCCGGTTTCACTTCGTTGTCGGAGCCCGCCGATCACGACTGTTTGGCGATTGCCGACGCTGAGCACGGTTTCAGCGGATCGCACGTCGATAATCGGCTGGTTGTCGCCGGGCGTGAAGCCGGTTAGCCTGCTGAACTCGGGTTTCACATCCATCCGAATGATGCCATCGGCCGAGATTTTTGGCCGGACATGGAGGGTGATGCCGGCTTGTTTGAACGACGTGGTCCCGATGTTGCCGCCCTGTTGGGTTTGCGTGAGCTGCTGGTAGGGGATTTCCGAAACGCTTTGGAAGACGGCATCCTCGTTCTCGAGCACAGCGACGTTCGGATCGGCGAGCAGCCGGGCGTCGCTCGAGCCTTGCAGCGCGACGGCGACGGCTGTGATGTCGAAGTGTCGGCTCAGGTTCATGAACGTCAGCGTGCTTCCTGCCGCGCCTGCTTGAAAGGGGACTTCCATCAGTGAATCGACGGCGAACTTGCCGTCGGCTTTCCCAGTGCTATCAAGGTTGGTTTTGATGGCATGGTTCCAGTTGATGCCCAAGTCCTCGATATCTTTCAAGCTGAGGTCGTAGATCAGTGCGGTGATGCGGACCTGCGGTCGCGGATGATCGATGTTTTTGAGGACTTTCTCGATCATCGCGAGGTTGTCGGCATAGTCGGTGATCAGCAGGCGATCCTCTTTTTCCATCACGGTGGCTTTGCCGGCTTTGCTCATCACGGCCTGAAGCGCCTGCTCGGCCACCTTGGCGGAGATATGTTGCGTGCGGAAACAGCCGACTTCGAGCGCAACGCCATTGCGGCTTTCGGCCGAAGCGAACCGGCCGCTGCCGGCGCCATCAAGCGTCGCGACGAAATCCCGGATCATTTTCACGCGGTCCGGAAAATCGAGAACGACAATGCTGTGCGCCGATTTCAGCGGCCGGACCTCGCCTTTGGGGGTCTTGAGTAGCTGCGCGCCTTGCACGACTTCGTCGATATCGGCGGATTGGACCGAAATCACGGCGGACTGGAAAAACGGATTGACCTGGCCCAATTGCTCGATCGAGCTCACGACCAGGCTCTTGCCGACAATGCGGTAGTTGTAGCCATTCGAGAGCAGGATGGCATCGAGGATTTCGCGCAGCGGGGCTTCCTTGAAAACGCCGTTGACGGTTCCCTTTACTTCGCCGGAGACGATGTTGATGTTCCACTGCTCGCTGATGGTGAAGAGCGCAGCCTCGAGCGAGAGTCCGTGCAAGTTCAAGCTGCCGGAACGATCCAGGGCGACGGCGAGGTCCTCGCTTGGTTTTACGTCGCTCGGCCTGGCTTTAGCGGTCGGCGCTGTGGGAGCCGCGGCAGGAGGCACTGGCAATGCGCCTTGAGCGGGGGAAGATTCCGGCGGCGGCAGGCCCGGCCCGGCGGAATCACTGGGAACTGAGGAGGCAGGTGGTCGCAGCGCCGGCGTTTGAGCTAATCCGCGGGGCGTGTGCGCGAGCAAGAGAAAAACAAGCGCGATGGAAGCGCAGCAGCTTCGGGACGACGCCGCTGGGCGTCGAGTGCCGCTCGATACGTTCCATCGTAACATGTGTCCTCCTTGACACAGTTGGTAAACAGGTGAGCGTGTCCGATAACAGCCCCCGGCTCCGCCGGGGGTTCATGCGGCATAGTTAACCATTCGCACGGTTCATACTTCAAAAACCCCCGGCAGAGCCGGGGGCTGCCAGCGTTTGCAGTGTTTCGGACGCCTCGACCAATTTGCCGACTCACTCCGCAGATCACCCTTTGCGTGCCAGGGTGAAGTACCAGATTTCCATTTCCAAGGTGAGCGATTCGCGCTTCGGGCTCGAGGGATACATCTCCAGGCTCTTGATGTGCATAAACATTCCCGTCGCGGCAATCTTTTCGACCATGCTTCGCAAACTGGCGCTAGATCCGCTGAGGGAAACGTTTACTGGCCGCCATTCCAACAGGAATCCCGAGTTCGTATCGGCGATCTTTTTGTCGAGCACCGCGGCAACCGGGTTTTGGCCGGGTTGCCAGGGCCGCGAAGAAACGCCGCCCACATTCAGCCGCCGAATGCTGCACGTAGTTTCTTTGGCGATATCGACGAGCTTGCCGCGCATTTTGGGCAACGACTCATCATCGACAGTCCGAGCTTCGATAATTTTCAACTGGGCCGTTTTTTCGCTGACCCGGCGTTCAAACGCCTGAAGCTCCGTGGCTACGCTTTGTGCAGACTCGAGCTCGGTGAGCAATGCCTCCTTTTCGTTACGTCCAGCAGAGTAGACATCGACAAGCGGCATTACCAGCAGAAGTCCTACAATAAACGTTCCGGCTATAACGATTAACTTGCGGTGCTTGGATTCGCAGAACCTGCGTAGGGCTTGTTCAATCATGTCGATTCTCCTTCTCGCTACGACCGGCAATGTTTGCCAAAGTGAGCTGAAGCGTAAAATTGGTGGTCGCGCCGGTGGGGCTTTGGCCCACGCCGGTGCCTTCCAAGGCGATTTCGGCGATGTCGGGGACTTGCTTCAAATAGCCGACAAAGTCGTACACACCACCGTCGGTGTAGCTAGCACCGGTAAGGGAAGCGGCGATGCCATCGCGGATTGCTAGGCGATCCAGCCAGACGTCGGCCGGCATGCTTTGGCTGATGTGGTCGAAGATTCGCTGCCATTCGGGCTGAGGCAGTTGTTTCTCAAGTGCCCGCAGCTCCGTGAGCTTGTGCTCGGCCGATGCCAGGTTGAGCCGAAGCTCGGTAGCTCTGGCGCAGGCCGGAGCCAGATTATCGACCTCGGCTTGTATGGCTGATGTCTCGTGCCATTGCTTCAGTTGGAGCAGGAACAAAGTCGCGGCAACCAGAACCACGGCCGCAATCGGGATCAGGCTGCGCACGAGGATTGGCCGCATCGGCTCACGGTGCAAAGCGAGCGCCGTTTCGATCAGATTGGGACCGGGCTCTTCGGACGATTCGGAATAGAGCACCATGGCGGTGCCGAGTGCGGCGGCCAAGTCGGTGCCGGGCACTTCGGCGGCATGGTTCCACGGCATGTCGAGATCCACGGGCTCGAGCACGTGGACTTCGAATTCGGAAAGCTCGGCGAACGTTTTACGCGCACGGGCTACGGCATCGCCGTTTCCGGCGAGATATACGTGGCGAAGCGGGGCGTCTAAGTAACTGTGGTAGCGCTCCAGGTAACGTTGCAGCCGCGAAACGTGCTGGTGTGCGACACCGGCCACGTTTTCCGCATCGGTATTTCCGCCGGGGCGATAGTCGAGCAGCAACCGTCCGCTATGGCAGATGCCAAGCTCGGCGACGTCTTCATCCAATTGAATCATCAGGCAGGCTTCGCTCCGCGCATTCCGCAAGCGCGCTTGAGCTCGGCTCAGCGCGATCAGCGACGGCTCGATGCATTCGATCTGCAAACCGACTGCTTCGGCAATCTGAATTAAATGGTCTAGCGTGCGTTGGTTGGCAACAGCGAGCAGGGCGTGCTGGTGCCGGGCATCGAGCTGCTGCGTGTTTCCGGCCAGGGCTTTGGCACCCGGACCCAGGGTCAGGTAGCGAAGGCTGCGTTCTTCCAACTCGGCAAACTCGCGTCGGACTTCATCGGTCGCGCCGGTGATCACGCGCGTAACGCAAAACTCGCCGCTCAAGGCAATTCGCACTTTCGCGCCGGCAAGCCGCTCCTCGGTGACAAGGGTGCGAAAGGCTGCGGTCAACTCCTCGATTCCCTGTTCGGTGTTCAGCGACGTGGCTTCGTTTCGCCAGCGAATCGAGCGCGTCACCACGCGGTCGCCGCCATTTTCGCCGCCGTTGTTGCGCGGATCAACGCCAGGTGGAGCGTGGATCGGCACACCTCGAATATCGCGTAGCGCCCTTCGCTTTGCTTGCGGCGCTCGCTGACAAGACGGCGTTCGGCGGGCTGGCGTCGGTCGGATGTTCGTTGGCTCGACATGTTTCACGTCCTTAATTCACTAAAATCGTGGCTTGTATCCGGCGGGTTGTGGCGCCGGCCACGCCGTTGGCGGTCACATCCACGGTTCCCGTAACCGAGCCATTCACAGCCGTGGCCGAATACGATCCGCTGGCGGGGTAGCTGCCAGCGGTTGCGGTGCCGCGCCAGTTGACATCGGTTTCCAATTGATAGAGCACGTGCTGCACGCCGGCGTTTGCCTGGTATAAGGCTTGTTCGTACTCGATTGAATTTCGCAACGCCGACTGATAAACGGAGGCGGACTCCATCATGTCGACTGTCCAGACGCTGGCGATCGATAGCACGAACAAGCATATCAGCAGCGCGATGCCCGGATGCCGCGAGCGGCGTGAATGTTGGCGTCCGATAATTCCGCGTGGGGGTTGGAGCCCGATGCGTGTGCAAGGATTACATCTCTCTCGCTTGCGCTGCGGGCTTCGAACCATTGAGCTGTTTTGTTGATAGGCGTGCATGCGTTTCACCAGGTCCGGATCCAGGCGCGGGTAGAGAGCGTTCGCGTGACACCGGCGCCGCGCGGCAGCGTTACCTGGAGCTGGCACTGGACGACTTGGATATCGGTCACCGTCGTGGTGGCGGTCACTCCGTCGGCCTTGTAGCCGGTAAATGTCAGCGAGTTGATTCCCTTGGCCAAAAGCTGGTTACTCGTGCCGTTGTTGTAATACACGTTCGACGACGCGTCGCGAGCCCAAACGCACGTTGCGCCCGCGACCGTCGTGAGTGACAGGCTGCCTTGTGTATTTCCGACGGCGGTAATGGCGGAGACGTTCGTCGCTTGCCGCATCTGACGGACGAAGTGGCGGATCACGCCGTAACCGTTTTCCAATACATCGATGTCTGCCTCCCGGGCGGTCCAGGCGGCATAGCCCGTGTTCATAACCACGACGACCGAAGCCGTCAGCGTAGCCATGATGGCGGTGGCGGCCATCATTTCGAGCAGCGACAGGCCGCGGCGTCCACGGCGCATGGAGCCGGTGGCGTGGAACTTGGAGTAAGAATTCCTTACTCCCGGCTCCCCGGTCGCTGGTCCCCGCTCTTTAGCTGCCGGCTTTCGTAACATAACTCGCAAGCTTGGCTATTTTGGTTGTCATGGTCGTGCGCGCCTCGCTGGCGTCCATCGCATTGTTGCCATTGTCGTCGCTATAGGTGGTGACGGTGACCGCCATCAGTTTGCCGACAACACCGCCATCGACTACCGCGTCGGACCGTGTGACCGTGAAGCGGATCGAGGACTGGCCATCCGAGGCGAAATTTCCCGTTGCCGTACCGGTGGTCCAGGCCGCGGCGACGACGGCGAGCTGTTCTTCCATCTTGCTGACGCTGTAGGTGAGCAGCAGATGCCGCGTATCGATGATGTCGCCCAGGGCCATGCCATCGCGCAGCACGGCGAGCGCGGGAACGAGCGCGGTCATGCAGATCGCGGACGCCATAACGACCTCGATCATGGAGTACGCGCGACGAACCGCGAGCGTGCCGATTTTTCGGCGGCAACGGCGCACGGGATATGTAAGCGGCAACATTTTTACGAATTCCAATCTTTCGAACTGCGCAAGCATTGGGTCGATGCGCGTGGGCGCGAAGACCCATGAAAAAGTAGCTTTTATCGGCGGGCAATCAAAAAACCGCGTTGGCCGATGATGCGGATTGGGCCGGTTGAGCGGGCGGTTTTCCGGCGATGCGTAGCTTCGCGGCTGTTGGCAAAGCGAAAGCGACGGGACGATGGCGGCTATTGCACGAACGCTTTTCCGGTTACTTGCAAGACGGTGACAGATTTCGTCCGGTCGGCCGACGTGATGTTAACTGTGTACGAGGCGAGTGCTTCGCCGGTGAATTGAAACTCGACATCCGTGACGCCGCCGGTGGTGACCGTTACGTTGGCGGGCACGGCGTGTACATCGTCTACCAAGGTATAGGTGCCGCCGGAGTGACTATACACGCCGTATTGCGTGGCTTTGCCGCTGGAAAGTGTGAAGCGGACCAGGTGATTGGTGCCGGTCGAAATGGCTCGCCGGCGGGCCTGTGCGCAATCCAGCGAGAGCCGCCGCGCGAAACCGGTCGCTCCGATATCGGCGAGCGTAGTCGTCGAGTACCGGGTGACCGCCATCAGGCTGACGATCCCGATAATGAACGTGACGCCGATGAGCTCAAAAAGCGTCATGGCGCGGCGCGCTGCGCGCGCCGTGCCATGACATTGACTGTGCCAACTAGGTGCGATTGAACTACCACACCGCGTCCTTCGATTCGTTGCTAATTCACGCGGTGCGTTACCGCATTCAGCGTAAAGGCGCTGCCGTCGACTGGATTTACCGGAACTCCGTCCGGAAAATAGTTCAGGTCGGCGCCGATGTCCGACAGGTTATTTGCGGGCCAGGTGCCCTTCTCGACGTACCAGCGTTCGACCGCAGAGTTGATCGTCGCCTTGTCGTGGGCGCCGACCTTCTGCTTCGCGGTATCGCTGGAAACGGCGACTCGCGGCACGATGATGGCCGCGATGATTCCGAGGATCGTAACGACGGCCAGCAATTCCATCAGTGAGAAAGCATTGCGTTTGCGGGTTTGACGAATCATGTTAGGGTTCCTTGAATCGGACATGTAAAAATTAACAAGCCAAACGCACGCTTAGTTCACGCGGTGCGTCGCAGCATTGAGCGTGTAGGCTGTGTTGTTCGTGGGGTTGACTGGAATGCCGTCCGGGAAGTAATTCAGGTCGGCACCAATGTCTGAGAGGTTATTTGCCGGCCAGGTTGCCTTTTCGATGTACCACCGCTCGACTGCGGCGTTGATCGTGGCTTTGTTGTGCGAATTGACCTTTGCCTTGGCAGTGTCGCTGGACACCGACACCCGCGGGACGATAATCGCCGCGATGATGCCCAAGATGGTCACGACGGCCAGCAATTCCATGAGCGAGAAGCCGGCTCGCTTGTGATTACCAATCGATTTCATAGTAGTTCTCCAAATCGGCACAGTATTCGAATCGCTGGGAAAAACTGACCCTTTTCGATTAACAACGCAGTTTTTCCGGCATCGTTATGCAAGCGTAGGTCGAAAGCAACGGGTGCGAAGGAAACCGCGAAATAAATTCGCGGCGGCGGCGGCTAGTGGGTGTGGCCGGTGACTCGTCCAGTGGTTGTATCGATTGTGTAGGCTGTACCGTCGACGGGGCACACCGGCAGCCCTCCGGGAAAATACGAGGTATCGGCGCCGATATCGCTCAAATTGGCCAGCGGATACGAACCCTTGTTTCGCCGCCAGAGTTTTGCCTGAAGCTCGATATCACCCTTATTGGCGTAACAGGCGGATTTTTTTGCCGCCGTTTGGTGATTCGTCAATCGCGGCACCATCGATGCGGCAAGGATCCCGAGAATGGCCAGCACGGCCATTAGCTCCCAGAGCGAGAAGTGCCTTTTAGCGATATTTGCGCGATTGCAGTAGTTTGGATTCATACAATAACCGATTCAGTCTCACGCAGAGGCGCAGTATTCGCGGAGGGAAAATTCGATCCTGATCAATTCGCAAGTTCTTATTGTGTCAATGAGGGTGGATTGTGGTTCCGTCTCAATCTCTCGGTAATTGACTCTCTGCGTCCTCCGCGCCTCTGCGCGAGACATACCATTCATTTGATCGTGTTTACCATGTCGAACATCGGCAAATAGATCGCGAGCAAGATGGCGGCGATTGCGGCCGCCAAACCGATTGTCAGCGTCGGCTCGATGGTGGCGACGAAAATGTTCGTCTTGCGCTCGATTTCGCGTTGCAGGTGGTCGCGGATATGGTTGGTTGCCCGCGTAAGAGTTCCAGTTTGCTCGCCGACGATCACCAATTGGCTCACGATCGGCGGAAAGGTTTCGCCGTGGCGTTCGAGTTCGCGGCTGAATTTTTCGCCGCGATTGATGGCATTTTGCAGATCGCGGACGCTTTGCCTGATGGCCCGGTTGCCGACGGCCTGGCCGGCTTGGCCGAGCGCCTCGGCCAAGTTGTACCCGGCTTCCATCAGGCTCCCAAGAACTTCCATGAGCTGTAGCACGGCCACGTCGCGCAGCCAGTGGCCGAAGACGGCGCACGAAGGATCGCCGCATCCATTTTGCAAGCGAATTCCGCTCGTTTGCGCAATTGGCGAACAACGAAGACGGTTACCACCAACAGACCCAGGATGATCAAACCGTAGCCTTTCGCGAAGGCTCCAACGGCGATCAAAAACCGGGTAATAAAAGGCAGCACCACGTGGGCGTCGTCGTAGGTTTTTTTGAAAACGGGAATAACGTACGTCAACAGGAACATGATCACCGCGGATCCCATCACGACGAGCATAATGGGGTAGGCAAGCTTGCGAATGATTTCAGACTTGAGGCGATGCCCGTCCTCGCAGTGGCGGGCGATCGAAGTCAACGTTTCGCCCAGCGTGCCGGAATGCTCGCCAACCTTGATCTGGTTGACCATCACGGGATCGAAGGTGTCGCCGAAATGTGCCAGGGCCTTGCTGAAGGATTCGCCGCTTTCTAATTTGCGGCGGATCACGTGGAGCATGTCGCGATGCTTTTCGAGCGCCCTCTCTTCGGCCAGCGTGCTCAGCGCTTTGGGCAGCGGAACGCCACTCGAGGTGAGGGTGGAGAGATTCCGCAAGATGAAGACGAGGTCGCGATCTTTGAGCTTTGCTTGACCTTTGCGCCGGCGGCCCGGCATCTTTGCACGCCAACCCGATTCTGCGGCGCGGCTGCGCGGCTTGGCAGTCGCGTTGCCGACGGCAACGGCCGTGGCATTGGCCAAAGAGAGTTTACGTGCTCGACGCATGGGTTGGTCCGTTGTCCGTCGTCCGTTGTTAGTTATTCGTGTCTACATTCGAATGCAGCGGACGACGGACAACGATTAACGGACAGCTTTAACTGGATAGCTTGTAGAACACTTCTTCCAGGGTGGTACGTCCTTTAAGAACTTGTTCCATGCCGGCGGCCGAGAGTTCCACCATGCCTTCGGAAAAAGCAATTTGCTTAAGCTTGGTGGCGGGCAAACCGTTTTCGATGCCTTCGGCCATCGCGGGCGTCACGATCATGATTTCGTAAATCGGCAAGCGACCGGAGTAACCGGTGCCGACGCATTTTTTGCAACCTCGTCCGCGGTAAAACACGGCATCGGTCGGCAACGCTGCCGTCCTTGCAGAGTGTTTTGAGCAGCGACTCGTTTGGCTCGACGACTTCCTTGCACTCACTGCAAATTTGGCGCAGGAGCCGCTGGGCGATGGAACCGAGCAGTGCGCCGCCGATCTTGAAGTTATCGACGCCCAAGTCGTCGAGCCGGGCGATCGCGCCGATAGCGTCGTTGGCGTGCAGGGTGCTAATTAGCAAGTGACCGGTGAGGGCGGCCTGCACGGCCGTGGAGGCCGTTTCGTGGTCGCGGATTTCGCCGACCATGATCACGTCCGGGTCTTGCCGCATGATGTATTTGAGCGCGTTTGCGAAACCCAGGCCGTGCTCGTTGTCGGATGCCACCTGATTGATGCCGGGCAAGCGGTACTCAACCGGATCTTCGACCGTGACGATGTTGCGGCTCACCGAATTGAGCTTCGATAAAAGCGCGTACATCGTGGTCGATTTGCCGGAGCCCGTAGGACCGGTGACGACGATCATACCGTGCGGCCTGTCGATGAGCGTTTGGATTGCCTTGAGATCGCGGTCGCACATGCCGAGGTGCTGCAGCTCGAACGTTTTGCTGCCCTCGTCCAGGAGCCGCATCACGACTTTCTCGCCACCGACGGTGGGAATCGTACTGACGCGGAAATTGACCTTGGTGCCGGCTTCCTGCACGCTGAGGTGACCGTCCTGAGGCCGGCGGTTTTCGGTGGTGTCCATGTCGGCCATGACCTTGATGCGGGCCACGACTGCTTCTTCAATATGGTTCGGGATCGTCATCACGGGCTGGAGCTCTCCGTCGACGCGGTACCGAACGCGCATTTCGGGCACGTGCGGCTCGAGGTGGATATCGCTCGTGTTGGCGTTGATCGCGCCCATTAAGATCGCACGGACCAGCCGGACGACTGGGGCCTGTTCTTGTTCTTCGGGAGCGTCGGTGGCCAGTTCTTCCTCGACGGCGTCTTCGGCCGCTTCGAGGTCGGCCATTTTCATATCGACGATCGTCTGGCGAGCGACGATGCGCTCGTCGAAGCCGCGGTCGAGCGTAGCCTGCACCGGTGGCTCGAGCGCCACGACCGGATCAATACGGTAGCCGGTAATCAGCTCGGCTTCGGAAATCGTTTCGATGTCGTCTGGCGCGACCATCGCCAGTTGCATCGTGCTGCCGGAGACGGAAATCGGAACGCACGATCGTTGGCGGGCCAGCCGCTCGGGCAGCAGCCGCACCACTTGCGGGTTCACCGCTTGCGGCACGATCTCGGAAAACGGCACGCCGAACTGCTCGGACAGCGCTTCGCCGAGTTGATCCATGGTCAACAGGCCGCGGCGCACGAGGATGCGACCGAACATGCCGCGCTCCGAGCCTTGGGCGGCGAGGGCCGATTCGAGTTGGCCCTGCGTCACATAACCGCGCCGGATCAGAATGTCGCCAAGACGGGCCATTTGTGGGATGGGGTCGGAGGTCGGAGGTCAGTGTCGGATTCAGCGCTTACGGTTTAGCAATACCGCGGGCGGAGGTTAGGTTGTTGCGGTCATTGCGGAGGCCAGGCGTTCGACTTTTGCTTCGAGGACGATTGGGTCGTAGGGGATCACCAGGTATTCGTCGGCTCCCGCGTTGTAGGCTTTTTGCACGTCGTCGAGGTCGCCGTTCGTCGAGAGGAACATGATCGGGATGTCGCTCGTCCGCGTGTCGTTGCTGAGTCGATTGATGAATTCGATTCCGTCAATTCCCGGCAGCACGTGATCAACGATGATCAATGTGGGCAGTTTTTCGCGGAGCCATTCGAGCGCCCGTTCGCCCGTATCGAGCGTGACGACCTCGTATCCGAGCAGTTCCAGCCGAAACGCCGTGATCTCCAACAGCGTAGCGTCGCCTTCGATCAACAGGATTTGCGGCGATTGACGGGACATAGCGTGTGATCCAAGGTGATTGGGCCGGCGCGCAATACGAGCACCCACATATAAGTAGCTTGCCCGGGAGTGCAGTCAAAAACGGCTGTGCCGGATATCGCGCAGTGGCGTTGAACCGCCCTGAAAAAGCGGCACGAACCGTGGAATCCGTTTAATCAGCAAAACCGGTACGACGTCACGGCAGTTGACCTGCCGCAGCCAATTCGGCAACGTATGCTTAGAAAACACACCTCGCGATGGCGTCGAATCGACCGAGCGCTAAGGCTCGGTGGATTTGTGGAACCGTCCAATGAGACTACGTCGATCAAAACGAATTGCATTCTCGCTCATGGAGCTGATCGCGGTGGTCGCGATCCTGGGGATTCTCGCGGCGTTGATCGTGCCGCGTGTCGTCGGCGGCAGCGATCTAGCGAAGGACAAAACGTGCCTTCATAATCGGGCCGAGATCAATATCACGGTCGAGCAATACTATTTGCATAACAACGTTTGGCCTGCCGACGACCTTTCGGATATTGGGGCGGACCTGAATTACTTTCCGGACGGGCTGCCGACCTGCCCAGTGAGCGGGCAGCCCTATCGGTTGGACCCGACGACGCACCGCGTAGTGGGCCACGAAAGCAGCAGCGACCACAGCCCGTAAGATCGAAGGCGTAGGACGGACAACCCTGTCCGTCGTTCGCGGATCGACGGACAGGTTGTCCGTTCTACGATTCATTTTTTGACGGACAGGTTGTCCGTCCTACGGTCACCGTTTAGCCAGCGCAGACGGGGCGCTTTCCACCAGAGCCCGCAGCAACATCGCGGCGGGCGATCACGCCGGCCAAACGGCCATCCTTCATTACTGGCACGCGGCGAACCCGGTGGACGATGCACAAGTCGGCAATCCGGCTGACGGGATCGTTGATATCGACGGTGATCACGTCGCGGGTCATGTGCTGGCTGACCCGGTGGTTCTTCACGCGCCGATCGTAGGCGACCGCCAGCAGGGCGAACTCGGTAATCACGCCGACCAGCCGGCCATCGTCTTCCGTCACCGGCAAGCCACTGATCTGCTGCGCGAGCAGAAGCTCGATCGCATTTTCGATGGACGCGTCGGGCCGAACCGTGACAATGTCGGAAGTCATGATTGCACCGGCGGTTATCATCGCGAAACTCCTCAATTCAAGTTTGGAAGGCGGATGGCGCGAGGTGGCGAACGATACACAACATTAGTGCGCCGCGGGGGAAGTGGCTTGCTCAGATGGAGCGCGACATCACGGCCGATTTGCTATAACCGCTACAATCCGGACAAGTGCGCAAAATGCTATTCGTCGAATCCGCTTCTGGGGTCAATAATTCTTCAGCCAACTTCCAGCTTTGGTGCAAAGTCAGTACGAAGTATTGCTATGGCCAATTCACTGCAGTCGAAAATCGGGACGACCGCGTTCGCGTTTCGCGGATATAACGTCACGAACTTGGGGCGGACACCCGAGCTATTGGCGCACCCGGCATACGGCGCCACGATACGCCGATATTTAGAGCGTGGCGGCGAAATATGCGCCGAGATCGTTCGCCGGCCGGCGAACCTGGTCGAAGCCGTTTCGCAGCGACGCGAGTTCGGACTCGATCGCTACGCTGAGGCGATTGCCCTGATCGTGGCCTCGGACCTTGCGCAAGTGGAGCTGCTGGAGGAGTTCCACAACGTTCGTTTTCGCGAAGCGAAGCTGGCCTACGGTTACAGCCTGGGCGAGTTGTCGGCCGTGGCGTGCGCGGGTGTATTCAGCATGGCGGAGGTGCTGAGCGTACCCGTGGCAATGGCAGAAGATTCGGCATCGTTGGCCCACAATGTCGTGATGGGGATTTTGTTTTGCGCGGCCCGTCGATCGATGAGATGGACGTGCATCGGCTCTGCCGTCTGATCACATCGGAAGGCGATGGCACCATCGCGATCTCGTCGATCCTGTCTCCTAACACCTATTTATTGCTGGGCCAGAACGACACGATCGGGCGCTTCAAGGCGAAGATGCACGAGTTTCTGCCAGGTCCTGCCCACATCAAGATCAACCCCGAGCATTGGCCGCCGCTGCATACGCCGATCGTCAGGCAACGACACATTCCAGACCGTGCGGCGGTGATGATGGCTTCGATGCGCGGCGGATTGCAGCCGCCCTGCCCTCCCGTGCTCTCGCTGGTGACCGGCGAGCGGAGCTACGACGACTTCCATGCGCGCGATATTTTGCGCGACTGGGTGGATCACCCCCAGCGATTGTGGGATGCCGTTTACGAAACGCTATCGAGCGGCATCACGACGCTGATTCACGTCGGGCCGGAGCCGAACGTGATACCAGCCACGTTTCACCGCTTGAGTGAAAACGTGACCCAGCAGATGACTGGCCGCTCGATCGGGCGGTTGGGAATGTGCGCCGCCGCCGGTTTGGCGCGTCGTCCTTGGCTGTCGACGATGCTTCCCAGCCGGGCGGCGCTGTTGCGGGCACCACTCTTGCGACACATTATTCTCGAAGATTGGCTGCTGGAAAACGCGCCGGGCGCGGCCAGCGAGTCGGGTGAATAAAGACTCGCCATGTGAGTGCGTGGCGGCATTTCGCCGCAATGCGATTCGAGTTTCGGAGAAACTCGGCTACTATTTTACCGGCAGGCGGTAACAGGCGGCTTCGTGGGCGTTTCGCACAAGCAGGTAGGGCGGTGCGAACGCGGGGTTGTTCCAGGTGACGTTGGCGTCGTCGAGCGATTGGATATGCGCCAATTCGCGGCATTGGTGCGGATTGGCTTCCACTAACGCCAGTTCGCCCGTTTCGGATAACACCAGGATGACGTTGCCGATCAGCACGATCTGGCCGTGGCCGAACTCGGGCCAGCGGCGCTTTTTCCATTGCAGGGCGCCAGTTTCGAGCTCGATGCATTCGAGCAAGACGTCGTCGAGGCCGTAGATGAAACCATCGCGCACCACCACGTTACCGAGCTTCGTCTTCATCACCCTTTTGATCGGCGGATCCCAGAGTGGAGCAGGCGACAGGTTGCCGGCCGGGTCGCGTTTGATCGCCAGCAGCGAGGCGCCGACGCCGTAGCCCTTGGACAGGAACAGGCGGTCGCCATCGAGTGGGACCGGCTGCGCGCAGGATGCGTCGGTATCGCCCTCTTTCGACCAGGCGTATTCCCAGAGTATTTTTCCGTCGGCGGCGCGGTGCGAAGTGACCCAACCTTCGTTGACGACGATGATTTGCCGCTCGCCGGCAAGGGTTGCGACGACGGGTGATGCATAGCTGGCTTGTCGGTCGCCGGCGGCCCAGCGGACGGCGCCGGTGTTTATGTCGTAGGCGACGAGGGAAGAATTGTATTCGTTTGGGTGCGGTGAATTCTCGCCCGCTGAAGCGGGCTCGCCATCGGCCGAGGGAGCGGATTCCCATGCGCCCGTGGGCGCGCCGACGCTGATTACGACGGTGTCGTCGACGACGAGCGGCGAGCCGGCTTTGCCCCAGACGATAACTGTCGCGCCGGTTTCGGCGGCGGTGTCGTGCGACCAGAGAAGGCGGCCGGTGCGGGCGTCGAGGCAGTTGACGATTCCAGTGCCGCCTTGTGTGAAGATTCGATCGCCGAGAATGGTTGGCGTGGCCCGCGGGCCGACGTCGCCGAGGCCGCCGATCGCACCGGGCGGATCAAATCGAGCGGCGTCGGCATGCGTCCATACCGGCTCGCCGGTTTGCAAGCGGTAGCAAGTGACGAGCTCGTTCGCACCGCGCTGTTCTTGCGTCACGGCGTAATTACCGGCGATCGCAAATGCCGACCAACCGGCGCCAATCTCGCGACGCCACAACTGTTGCGGCCGATGCGATTGCCAATCGGTCTCGAGCTCGGCGCCCTTGACTTCGGCCCAATAGCCGTTGCCCAAGAAGCGCGGGTAATCGCGCGGCGTGGTCTGCCAGTCAGCCGCTTCGCCCGACGAATGGAGTGGTTCGAGCGCTTGGTCGGCATCGGCGGCGAACCGCAATCGCCAGCGGTACACGCCCATGTCGCCGTTGTAGACCGGACGGAATGCGGTAAGGAAAGCAATCATGGCGAGCGCCAGGCCGCCGACAATGAGCCGACGCATTCGTCGCGACGCACCGCCAAACGTCAAAAACCAGACCGCGATCGACACCACGCTGAGCAACACTACGAGCAAGTGGAACAGCGTGTGATATTGAGCATAGCTGGCCTTCCACGCCCACCAAATCGCGGCGGCGGCGAGCACAACCACGGGAAACCATTTATGCCGCGTTCGCGGAACGGTTTGTTGGCTATTCATTCGGCGCTGCTCTAAAAGCCCTTTCTGTCATCCTGAGGGAGGCTTGGCGACCGAAGGATCTAGGTTACTTCACGCAAGATTCTTCGCTCCGCCCAGAATGACTCCATCGGCGTGCGAAATTGTATCGAATCGTATGGGCTCCGCGCCGGAGCGACAAGGTTAGGTGTCACCAGGAACTTCTGGTGTTAGGATAGAGAGCAACGATGAAAACGCTATCCGCTCAATGGCTGAAGGCCATGGGCCACCGTAGCCTGGGGCATCGCCCCAGTTCGAGGAGGAATCCCGCGCGTTTGGCCAAAGGCCATATTCAAACTCGCACGAAGTTCACACGCGATGAATATGGCCTTTGGCCAAACAATGCGCGATCCTTCCTTTTCCTGGGGCGTTGCCCCAGGGTACGTTGATTTTGGCCTGTGGCCAAACCAGACATCATCGAACAGATACCGAAATCAACGCCTTCGAAGCGGAAATCCTTGTGAGCGAAACCGACGAAACGTTGAAAGGTCAAACGGTCGCCGTTACCGGCAGCTCGAGCGGTATCGGCCGAGCGATCGCGCTGGAATTGGCGTGCGCGGGCGCTCACGTATTGGTGCATGCGCGGCGAAACGGCGAAGGCGCCGAGGAAGTGGCAGGCCACGCCCGGTCGCTCGGCCGGGAAACTCGCGTGCTACTGGCCGATCTGAGCGAAACGAGCGAGCAAGACGGCTTCGTCGCTGCCGCCTGGAACTGGCGCGCGATCGATATCTGGATCAACAACGCTGGGGCCAACGTGCTGACGGGCGCGGCGGCCGATTGGTCGTTCGACGAGAAACTCGCCGCGCTCTGGAAGCTCGATGTGGCTGCCACGTTGCGAATGTCGCGGGCCGTTGGTCGGCGGATGCAAGAACGCGGGCACGGCGTCATCCTCAACATGGGTTGGGATCAAGCGGAATCGGGAATGGCCGGTGATAGCGGCGAGATGTTTGGCGCCGTGAAAGGGGCCGTGATGGCGGCGACGCGCAGCCTCGCGAAATCGCTGGCGCCGGCGGTTCGGGTGAATTGCCTGGCGCCGGGGTGGATCCGCACCGAGTGGGGCGAGCAGGCATCGGACGAGTGGCAGCGTCGCGCAAAGCGCGAGTCGCTCCTCGACCGTTGGGGACAACCGGAAGATGTGGCACAAGTCGCTCGCTTCCTCGTTTCGCCCGCGGCCGGGTTTATCAACGGGCAGGTCATTCCGATTAATGGCGGACGGACATCATAAAGGAGGAGATAAAGCAGACTCGGTGCGTCTGCGATTAGTTAGCCCTCCGAGAAGGGGACAGGCACATTTTGCTCCAAAGACTCCGCAAAATGAGCCAGTCCCCGGATCTCAGCTGACTCGCTGAGCCGCCTAAACTCAACTCAGATGCCGGATCACATTCATTTCGTCACAGGCCGACTTGCCGAGCACTCGCTGCGGCGAATCGTGGAAGCGATTGCGCCGATGATTGGATTCGAGTATTCGCTTGAGGTGCTGCCGATCACGGTGGCAGCGCTGATGACGCCCGAGTGGATCGCGCACCGCATCAAAGTACCGGCTGGCGTAACGCGCATCCTATTACCCGGTTATTGCGGCGGCGATTTGGCGCCCGTCGAGCGAGCCAGCGGTGTGAGCGTCGAGCGTGGTCCGCGCGATTTGCGAGAACTGCCAAAATTCTTCGGGCAAGCGCTTGTCCCCTCCGATTATGGCGATTACGACATTGAAATCATTGCCGAGATCAATCATTGCCCGCGGATGCGTTTGGACGAGATTCTTGCACAAGCGGGTCGATTGGCGGCGGACGGCGCGGACGTGATCGACGTCGGTTGCGAGCCGGACGGCCCCTGGACGGCCGTGGCCGATGCAGTGCACGCTTTGCGAGATAATGGGCATCGCGTTTCCATCGATAGTTTGGATCCGCGAGAAGTAATGCCGGCCGTGCGGGCCGGCGCAGAGCTTGTGCTTTCGGTGAACAGCTCGAATCGGGCGGCTGCTCGCGATTGGGGATGCGAGGTGGTGGTGGTGCCCGACGATCCGCGGTCACTGGCCGGTCTCGACCAAACGGTTGAAGAGTTGGCCGGGCATGGAGTACCGCTGCGGATCGACCCCGTGCTGGAGCCAATTGGATTTGGTTTTGCGGAAAGCCTCGGCCGCTATTTGCAAATTCGCGAGCGCTACCCGGACGCCGAAATGATGATGGGCATCGGCAATCTCACCGAGCTCACCGACGCCGACTCGGCTGCCATCAACGTGATACTTTTAGGCTCTTGCGAGGAGCTTGGGATTCGGAGCGTGCTGACGACGCAGGTCATCAATTGGGCCCGCACGAGCGTGCGGGAATGCGATTTGGCGCGACGACTCGTGCATCATTCGATTCGACATCGAGTGTTGCCAAAGCATTTGGAGCGGCAATTGGTGATGCTTCGCGATGTTTCCGTCGTCGAACAGCCCCCGGCGGATTTGGACCAATTGGCCCGAGACATCAAAGACGCCAACTACCGCATCTTTGTTTCCGGCGGCGAGGTTCATGTCATCAGCCACGGTCTGCACCTGCGCGGCAGCGACCCGTTCGATTTATTCGAGCAGCTTCGGCAAAGCGGTCCGGAAGGCGGCGCCCCGAAAAATCTCGACGCGGCCCATTCGTTCTATTTGGGATTTGAAATGTGCAAGGCGGCTACCGCGGTTGCCCTGGGCAAACAGTATCAGCAGGACGAATCGCTCGACTGGGGATTTCTCACGCGCGAAGAATCGCGGCACTATCTGCGGACACGGCCCGAGAGCGCGGAAGGGTGAGCGCAAATGGCGATCAACAAAGCACCCTCACCCTGCCCTCTCCCGGAGGGAGAGGGTTTGCCGCTCGTGGAACGACTCGACACTTCGCTCGAAGCGGTCGAAGCTTTTCGGCGACTGAGCGGTCTGCCGCACGTTGTGTATTTCGATAGTGCAATGCGGCACCGGGAATTGGGCCGCTATTCGTTCGTCGCGGCCGATCCCATCGAATGGATTTCCATTCGAGCGGATGGAAGCGACGCGCTGTCTTACTTGGCTGGCCGAGCGGCGCATTTGCCGAACACAGCATTGTCGGGATTGCCGCCGTTTCAAGGAGGCTGGGCCGGATTATTTGGCTACGAATTGGCGGGCAGCATGGAACGCGTGCCGTCGGCTTCGATCGACGAGTTTAGGATACCGGCCCTCGCGGTAGGGCTGTACGACGTCGTCATAGCGTTTGACCATGAGCGCCGCGCCGCGTGGTTGATTTCGCAGGGTTTCGGCGGGCGAGACGAATTGAGTCGCCGCGAGTTGGCTGCGGGGCGGCTGGCCAAGTTTCGAGAGCGATTGGGCTGTAATTTCGAGGCGCCCTCACCCTGCCCTCTCCCGGAGGGAGAGGGTTCCGAGCGACTTGCACTTGGGCAGCTTGCTCCGCAGTTCGTTGCCGAGGGGCGGAACGGCGTGACGAGCAATTTTTCGGCGCACGGTTACCGCGAGGCCGTTCAGAAGGTAATTGACTACATTCACGCCGGCGACGTGTTTCAGGTGAATTTGTCGCAGCGATTGTTGCACCCAGCGGCGGCCGCGCCGGTCGATCTTTATTGCCGATTGCGCGAACGTAATCCGGCGCCATTTGCGGGCTTCCTCGACGGCGGCGATTGGCAAGTTGCCAGCGCGTCGCCGGAGCGATTCATTCGGGTGGACAACGGCCACGTCCAGACGCGACCGATCAAGGGCACGCGCGGCAGGTCGCAACATCCGGTCGCCGATTTGTTCACCGGCGACGACTTGCGAGCGAGTGCCAAGGATCGGGCCGAAAACATCATGATTGTCGATCTGCTAAGAAACGATTTGTCGCGCACGTGCCAGCCGGCAAGCGTACGAGTTTCGCAGTTGTGCGGCTTGGAAACGTTCGAGTACGTGCAACATCTGGTGTCGGTTGTCGAAGGCCGGCTGCGGACGGGATGCTCGCCGCTCGATGTATTGCGAACCGCGTTTCCGGGCGGGTCGGTGACCGGCGCGCCAAAAATCCGCGCCATGGAAATTATTGGTGAGCTTGAGCCGACCGTGCGGGGCGCCTATTGCGGCTCGCTAGGATACTTGGGCGTCGGCGGCCAGATGGATACGAGCATCCTCATTCGCACGATCACCGCGTCATGCGGCTGGTGGCAATTGCCGGTGGGCGGCGGAATTGTGGCGCAGTCGAACCCACAGGAAGAATACGAAGAAACCTGGCACAAAGCGGCCGGAATGTTGCGAGCGTTGGGTTAGCGATGTTAGGGCCGCGATTCGCTTTGTTCATCGGTCGCGATCTCACCGACAATGGGTAGAGGATAGAATTGCATGGTAGGGCTCAATACGCAGAAGTATATTAAAGTAGCATTCTCGATTGTGCCGCGACAAGTTTCGGGGAACTCCTTTGACCGAACGGCAGTTTTACGATTGGCAAACAGCGGGAGGCGGCGGTGATGTGCTGCGCTTGGTCGAGGTATTGGAGCGATTGGAAATTCCATGGTGCATGATCGGCGGATTGGCCGTCAATTATTGGGCCGAGGAGCCGCTTGCCACGGCGGATGTCGATGTCGTGATCGCCGCCGAGCGCGTGGACGAGGCGGTTGACGCACTGATTTCGGGAGGCTTCAAGGCGAAACGCTTCGAGTGGTGTGTGAATCTGGAAGGATCTTCCAAGTTGTCGTTCCAGATCAATACGAATGAAATGTATCGCGATTTTCCATCTCGCAGCGTCGCCGCGGACGTTCACGGGATCTTGATGCGGGTTGCTTCGCTCAAGGACACGCTGGCGGGCAAAATTGTTGCTTGGCGGGATCATGCGCGACGGCCAAGCAAGCGGCAAAAGGACTTGTTGGATATCGTACGATTGGTGGAATCGCATTCCGAATTGCAAGCGGAGCTGCCTGCGGAGATAGCCGCGCATTTGGGAGAGTGACAAATTCGCACTCGGGAATCGAAGATGAAAATGATCGTGCTGACAATGGCCGGTGCTGTGATCGTGGCTTCGTTCGTCGCGACTCCGCGACCCGCCATGTCCGACCCCCAAGCGCCGAAGAATTGGCGCGAGTTTGCGAAGGCCGGCGATTATGCGAGCGCGCTGCGAACGCTCGATTCGGCTCGTTCGGAAGTCGTCAAGCAATATACTACAGCCATCGAGCAGGCTCTTCCTAAGCGCATCGGGAAGCTCAATCCGGGCAAACTGTATGACCATACTGGAATCGCATACCTTGAGATTGCGACGATGCAAACGTACGCCGGAGCCGGAAAGGAGCTGCGAGTCGATTTGCAAATTCCGATATTAAATGTCGACAATAGGACGCAAACTAACGCTACCGCGAATCAGTTTATCAAGGCGATGCTCGGCAAGAGGGAACGCGCGGCGACGGATCAAATGGAATACCTGATGCTGCAGGGATATTTGGTCCAGATACGGCGCGACTCCATTTTTGCGGCCAAACCGCAGATGTTGGCCTACCTCAGTAATGGCGCAACGATTACGATTCATGCCATTACCGACATTCCGATCGACGAGTTCAAAAAGATCATCAACGAAGTGCCTCTTCAAAAAATCGATAGCGTCATTTCCGGCACCGCCGAAACGCGCGGCGGAAAATAATGAATCGCGCGTTAAAACGGCGAGCCGTCGGCGCTCCGGACAGGTTCCTCTGAAATCGGGTCCCATCCACCCCCCAATAGATTGACCTGGTTCCGGCCGATTCGGAGAAATATAGAGAAGAGTCGATATTTTCCGCAAAAATGGCATCTGGGAATCGCGGTTACTAAAAACTGCCGGTCGAATCAGTTGACACTCCCATACTTTTCTATAAAAAATAAAGAGGGCGTGGTCGTCTGGCTGGCCTTTCTAGTCCCGCTTGCGGGACGACGACCGACGCTCGCTTCACACGAATATCGTGGCTTCGCGCGGGCACAGCGGGGTGCGATTCGACGGCACTATTATTTTTCCCACCTGCGTATCCCGAAAGAAGATGATGTTACTCGCATACATTGATATGGCGCTCGGTTCGATGTTGTTGCAGGCGATGGCAGGCATGGTTATCGCCGCAATGGTGATGGGGCGACGCCTTCTTGCGGCTCCGCTCGCCTGGATTTCCTCCCGATCTGCCGTGCGCGAGTCGGAGAGCGAAATACAGGAAAAACCCGAGTTGTCGGCCGATCCATAATCGGCGGCTTCACGCGACTGGCGAGTTGTTTTGAGGCATGGCTAGATGGCCTCAGCGCGGCGTCTTGGCCGCGCGATGCCGTTATCGGCGGGCAGCTATTTGAGCCTTTGATCGTGCAGTTTTGGCGCGGAGCACAGGGGCTACCCATCATGACCGTAAAGCCGCTGCGCATCTTTCCGCGATCCCAGCGGATTCCTCTTTACGGGCGAAGATGGGCAACTCTATCGCCAGATCAATCGACGATATCAACAAGACTTCGAGATGCTGCACGCCTCGGGCCTGTATGAAGAACTCTCTGGCGGCGGTCTGCTCATCCATCATGAGGCAGTCCATGACGTGCAACATCTTAGCGACGATGCCTTCTGCGTCATCCGGCCACGGCGGTTAGCGTTCATTTCATATCCCTACGAATGGGCGTTCAGCGCATTGAAAGATGCCGCGTTATTGACATTGGATGTTCAGCTGCGGGCAATGAATCGCGACATGCAGCTCAAGGATGCCAGTGCCTACAATGTGCAGTTCAACGGTTGCCGACCGCTCTTGATCGACACGCTATCGTTCGAACGACTAGAGGTCGACAAGCCCTGGAAGGCCTACGGCCAATTCTGTCGCCATTTTTTGGCGCCGCTAGCATTAATGGCCAAGACGCACATCGATGCGGGATACTTGCTTCGCGATTACATCGACGGAATTCCCTTGGACGTGGCCTCGCGGATGCTGCCCGGTCGCACGCGATGGTCGATCGGCATGCAGCTGCACCTCCACTGGCATGCGAAGATGATTGCCAAACATCAGGCGACGCGCCCGGCCGATCACGGCTCACAAAGCGCAAGTCGACGGCGCGGCCGCGCGTTACGGATGCCCAAAAAGCGGCTTCAAGCGTATCTTGAGAATCTGCGGAGCACAATCAATTCCTTACGACCCAATTGGGGTAGCACCGAGTGGGAAAATTATTACGGGGAAAACTCCTACACGACAGCGGGGTTTCAAGAGAAGAAGGACCTTGTGGGACGATATCTGAAGCTTGCGCAAGGCGCCACGGTTTGGGATCTCGGGGCCAACACGGGTGTCTTTAGCCAAATCGCCTGCCAACTTGGGCGTTTTACCTGCGCTTTCGATGTCGATCCGGCGTGTGTGGAGCGCGCCTATTTGGCGGGAAGAAGGACCAAGGAAGACAGTTTTCTGCCGCTACGCATGGATCTGACGAATCCTAGTCCGTCGCTCGGTTGGGCGCACGCCGAACGAGACAGCCTGGCCAGTCGCGGTCCGGCCGACACGATCATGGCGTTAGCGCTGGTTCACCACTTAGCCATTTCCAATAACGTGCCGCTGCCCGCCATCGCCGAATTCTTTCGGCAACTCGGCAGGACACTCATTATCGAATTTGTCCCCAAAGAGGATCCGCAGGTGGGGCGATTATTGGAGAATCGCGAGGATATCTTCGACGGTTATCATGTGAGGGGTTTCGAGCAAGCGTTTGGAATTTACTTTCAGCTGCGCGACTCACAACCCGTGGGAGGCGATGGACGTGTGCTATATTACATGCAGGCGCGATAGCGCTCAAGATTAGGATTTTGTTCGATACTGAAGAGGCGTTGAAGTCGTTTGTTATGGTAGCAGTTCCCAATCCGCAGCCGCAGCTCGATCGCCATTGGGGTTGGTTGATCGCTCCGGCACTGGCAGCAATTTACCCGACGCTGGCCCTGTTCGCGGGTTCGGTGCGAGAAGCGACGTGGCCCGACGTCGTAATTTGTGGAGTCGTCATCGTCGCGGCAACAATCGCCGTTGCTTATCTATTGCGGATCGTTTACTCGGGAATCATGCGCGCGAGTGTCGCCGCCGTCGTGCTCGTCGTTTGGTGTTTCGCCTTTTCAAGCTACATGCGGGTCGGCCGGTTCATCATCGAACCGATCGGTGTGTCGAAATACAATGACTATATTCTGTATGGATTCTGGATGCTGCTAATTTTCCCGTTAATGATTCTTTTGTGGCGATTCCCGCGAAACGTTCGTCGAATGGAGCAATTGTACAAGTTTGTGTTGCTCGCCTGTGTGGCATCGGTTGGTCTCGCTGCCGCTAAAGGCGTCGCGGGATTCCTGGAGGTCGGCCAGATCGGTAAATTACCAGTTTCAATTTGGGGACGCGAATCGGAAACGATGCCCGCCGAATGGAAACCCGGACCGATGGCCCAGCGTCGCGATATCTATTACGTGCTGCTCGATCGCTATGGGAGCGAACAATCGTTGCGGCAGTTTTTCGGTTTCGACAATTCGAAATTCTGCGACGAACTTGAAAAGCGAGGATTCCTCGTCGATCGTCAGGCGGTGACGAGCTACCCGATGACATCGACCTCGATGGCGTCGACGCTCAATATGCGCACTCTCAATTCGCGGGTCGAAGATCCGCGCGATTATTTCGCCACTGTGGCGGTGAACGAAGTCGGCAAATTGCTCATCGAAGCCGGCTACACATATTATTTTTTGGGAAACCAGTACGACTATTTGCGGAGGAGCATGATCGCGCAACACAACTTGACAATATCGATGTTGCCGAGCGAGTTCGCCGATTCACTCGCCAGCATGACTCCCTTCCGCCCGCTGTTCGGACGCGAACATAAGCGCCGATTTGTGATCGATAAATTCAATGAGATGGCGGAATTGGCGAACAATCCGGGATTAACGTTTGCGTACGCTCATTTCCTGGTTCCTCATCCGCCTTATGCTTTTGCGCGACGGATCGGCGCAGACGGAAATAAACCGTGCAATGCGGCCGGAAAAGGAGTTGTATATCGATCAACTCGTCGCCACGAATCGGCTGGTCTTAGACGCCGTCGATCGCATCTTGCGCGATTCGGCCGTCAAGCCAATCATCATCCTGCAGGCCGACGAAGGCCCGTATTTGATGGCGGGAGACGAATCGCTTTCTGCCGACGAGAAAATGGCCAAGCGCCTCGGGATTCTTAATGCCTGGCTGATCCCCGACGAGGCCGTCCGGCAGCGACTTTCCAAACCACTTTTACCGATGAACACATTCCGCTTTCTTTTTAAAGAGTATTTCGGCGCACCGATCGAATTGTTGCCGAATCGGGTTTTCTATTGGGAGACGCCACTACCAACCGGGGCGGCGGCTGTTGGAAGTCGTATTATTGAGGTGACTCAGGACGTGTTCCGGGACAAAAAAGTACGGCCGGCTGTGGAGCGGCCGTAATCATTGTGCGCCTTCGGCGCCGCCGGAAGATGCTTGACGTGTGGGCCGGGCACGGCCTAAAATCCGCGCGCTGGTTGCGTCCGTGTGCAGATCGGCGCGGAGTATAGGTGATGGCTAAGCGAACTCGCGGTAGCGTGTTTCTCGGTGATCGCGGCCGGTCGAAACAACGCCCCGCGCTCCCGCCGACGCATTCATGCCTTCCGATAAGCGGTTTTACGCTTGTCGAGCTGTTGGTCGTCATCGCGATCATCGGCACCTTGATGGCTTTACTGTTGCCGGCGGTGCAATCGGCGCGCGAGGCCGGCCGGCGCGTCGTGCACGAATAACCTGAAGCAAATAGGGATCGCTTTTCTACTCCATCACGATTCGTACGGGTTTTTTCCGTTTGGGGGAGCGGTTCGAATGTATCCGACGATGAACAGCGGCGGCTCGCCGTTGGTTGGCGGCGATCAAACAGGCGGCTGGGCGTTTCAGATCCTACCGTATATCGAGGAAGATGCCCTCTATCATTGCAACAACGTCGACACGATCCGGACCACGCCGATCAATCTCTACTTTTGTCCGAGCCGGCGGCGTCCGCAAGTTGCTGCGACTGGTCCATTCCAGGGTAACGCGCTGATGGACTACGCGGCCAGCAATCAGGATGGGCCGGAAACGGCAGATGCGAGCGTCAATATCGGCACCGGCGTCGTACGCTCGAATCATGTTGTCAAGATTGCCAAAATCACCGATGGGACATCGAAGACATTGATGGTGGGAGAAAAACGCTTATGCTTGCTCACCCTCGGTGAGGGAGTAGGCGACGACGATCATGGCTATTCGATCGGTTGGGACCTGGACACGGTCGCCCGCACAGATATGCCGCCAGCCGCGGACCCGGGCCAAGCGTGCATCAACGGCATGGGTGGCCTGCCGATTTGGAATGGCCTGATGGGCTCGTCGCACCCGGCCGGATTCAATGGGGTGTTTGCCGATGGTTCGGTGCATCACCTATCGTTCACGATCGAGCCCGGTATATTCGCTGACCTCGGCAATATCAGCGACGGAGATGTTGTGAGTGGATTTGAATAGCGGAAAGAATCCGTTCGATAAGGGAAATGTGCCGCCGAAGACCGTTGCGGCGGCGCCACCGAAGCCGAAACCGCCTGCCAAGGCAGCTGTAACTCGTCTCCAGGATCGGGTCAGCCTGGGGCTCTTGTCCATGGTCATTGGCAGCGTTGCGCTGTCGCTCAACGCGATTCCAGTCCTGCGATTTCTCGCCGTGCTGCTCAGCCTCGTGGGACTTGGTGTGGCGATCTTCGAACTACGATCGCCGAGCAAGGAAAAACGGAATCAAGGACGGGCGATCGCTGGCGCGATCATTTCGTCGTTCGTCCTCGTGTTGACGGCTGTTCGGCCTTTTTGGTCCGGCCGCATCGGGCCAATCGCAGAAGTTCCGACGACAACTGCGCCACGGCTGGCGGCGCGCAGCACGTTGCCCACGACGACGGCGGCGCCGTCAACCGCGACCTCTGCGCCGAAACCAGCACGGCCGCACCACCGGCAACGGCCGGTACACCTCCCACAGCGGCCCCTGCGCCGCAGAGTATAAGCAGCGTGCCCCAGGTCATTCCATTCCCGGGTGGAAGGCATTTGCGACTGGTTCCCAGCGCGGCTGAGGTTGCCGAGCCGGCGAATACGGGTTCAGATGCCACGCAACAGGTTCAGCCCAAGGAGTTGCAATGGATCGACGCGAGCTCGGGGGCGGCCCAACAGGGCGAAGTGACTGTTTCTGTGGCTTCGGCGACCATTGAGCGACTAAAGTTAACGCGAGCCGGCAAAGAGATCTTCATCGCCGGGCGACAACTTAGTAGTCCGCGTGCAAGTGCTGCTCATCGGCACCTCGCGGAAAGTTAACTTCGACCCGTGGGGCAATTCGAACTTTGGCGAGGCGCGGCAGAAACCGTCGCTGACGGATAACCTCAACAACGCTTATTCATTGCGCGCTTTCGAAGCGGACACGCAAATCGTCGATCACGAGCGACCTAAAAGTCTTTATCCCAAGTTATATGCAGATGATTTTTTGGTGTTTGAAGTGCCGCGGGCGAACGTAGAGTTTCTTCGGCTTGAACTCCCCGCCGCGGCTTTCGGCGGAACGGGAACGCTCCGGTTTCAAATACCAAAGGCGATGATTGAACAAAAAAAAGCCGAATAGCGGGATCGGCGAAGGGCACGACTTTCATTAACCGGTCGCGCACGAAGTAGCGAAGGTCTGCCGCGCGATCGAAAGAGAAAACCCGGCGGTGAGGTAGCTAACCTCACGCCGGGTTTCTCGATATCAATCTGGTAAGCTCGACCAGTTAACCGGGGCCGCGAACGGCCCAGCTTGCTGAACGATTCAAGTTTCGTCGGATCAAAGACTCACCGCGTAACTGACAACCGGCGATCTTCCGATCGCGGCTAGTTATTGGTCACTCGAGTCCTGCGATGCGAGACAAATTCTGACCTGTTTTTCGGTTGAGCCAGAATAATCCGCCGACGGCAATCGTCAAAGTCGACCAGACGACCAGGCTTCCCGCTTCGGGGACAGCCGTGAAATTGATCACGTCGCCGCCGTTGAGCAGGCTAGTCTTGAGATAGTCGACGTAGGCAATCGATTGCCGCTGACTAGAACCCAGGCCGAACTGCACGCTGGTGATCTTCGATTGCGCCGAACTCCTCCGACCTGCGAGGCGCTTGGTAGAAATGCGTTTCGAGCGTTTGTCGGCTGAATCAGATCAAGCGCAGCCAATCGACGTCGATCCGGGTATGCAG
Source organism: Pirellulales bacterium (assembly GCA_963733825.1). GTDB lineage: Bacteria > Planctomycetota > Planctomycetia > Pirellulales > Lacipirellulaceae > JABDGM01. The sequence continues at coordinate 97,881 of CAVTEK010000015.1, read as the reverse complement.
TCGACGGGCGGCGTCGGCAATGCCGGGGTACTGGCGTTCGAGTCCGAGTGCAATCGACCGCGGTGAGATGCCGGACTCTTCCGAGACTACGAGCACGTCCTCGACCGAGGCAGGAACAACAGCCGCGAGCGGTCTGGCAACTCGCAGTTTTTCCACGGCCCAATGTTCCTTTTTCTTCGGCACGAACAACAGAGTGCGCCGGTCGCCGCCGCATTGGAGCGGGTCGCTGGTGGCGCACTCCACGGTCGATTCTGTCACCCTATCAAGTTCGATGAGTGATGTAATCGCCGCGGTGAATTCCGAACGGGCATGACTTTCTTCAAGCAACGTCTGGCATTCTGTCAGGATCAACTCGTCAACTGCATCGGTCGGCAGGAATTGCTCGGCTCGCCTTGGATCGAAGGTATCAATTGCGTGACCGAGCACGCGCTGACTGCCCGCGAACAACAAGGATCGCAACGCAGGTGATTCGGTGAATCGGCAGCTACGGTCAGTGTCGGTGATTGCACACTTGGCGAGCGATGCAGCAACGACACTCGCCTTGTCAACGATAAGTTTCGCATCGCTTCCAAGCATGAGCGGTTTCCCGCGATCGTCGCGGGATTCGCGCCGGCGCTGAATTTGTCGCAGTACCTCGCTGGCAAACTCAAGGCACAAATGTTCCTTGAACCGGCTGCGGAGCGCCAAAGCTGTCGTGTCGTCTACCGGCGCAACCGGGGGAGGAGAGTTTGGAGAAGTGTCGGTCGCAGCGAGCAGTTTCGGCACGTTCGCGGCCTGATTCTCTTCGCGCACCAATCGCTCCCAATCTGCGCTAGTGTCTTTGGTGAGCCAGTGCCGTTTCACCGCCTGGGCCAGATCCGCAGCCAACTCTTGGGCGCATTGTCTATTCTGATCGGCCAGCGACGCAAAACTCGCCCTTTTGAGCGTGAGCGATCGAACACCTGACTGTTCGCGTGAGGAAGGTGACGTGCGGCAGGAGCGGAGCGTCGCGCGGGCGTCGGGAATCCCGTCCAGGGCCAAATATCGAACCACTGTGTCGAACGCATCGACCGATTGCGAGTCGGCCGTGCGAGTACGAATTGGCATCCAATAGACACTATCGAACGGTGCGTCAGTTGAATCGAATAACTGGGCTAGCGTCGACTCGTTGCCGGCGGATTCGTTGCCGACGGTCATCGCGTGATTTAATTCTTCGAGGAACGAAAACGTGTTCGAGGCCGTCAATGGCGACGAGTTGTTGTTCGTGAGACCGGTGTATACAAAAAAGCCGTGGACTTCGACTTGCATGTTGCGAGTAGCGGCCACCGACCGCGCTGCGTTGGCGAGGTCAATCGCCATTCCGGAACCAGTGCCGCCGCCCGTGCCAGCCAGTATCACGACTCTGATTGTTTTGTCGCGCGGCTCGCCCGACGCGTCGGGCGATTCGGCCGCGGCAGCAAGCCGTTGAAGCTTTTGATCGAAGAGACCACGCACTCGCTGACCATGGTCCACAAGGGCGACGCGTCCAAGCGGGCGATAGCCACGAGTTTCCAAAGACCGCGGTATGTTGTAGAGCCAACGCCGGCTCACCCAGCCAAGAATCTCGCGCGAGTCGTCGTAACTTTTCGGCAGTCGCAACGGGAGATGTAGTGTGTCGTCGGACAAGAGCGGCGCCTTCCGACCGACTGAGCAGGCTTCCCGCAGTTCATCACGATCGGTATCGAGCGCAATCGCCTCGGTTGCACGATCAATATTGTCGGAATTAGCGGACGCAGCGGTGATCGCGCGAAGTCGACGCAGTACCTGAATCCCGACGCCGCCCGCAGCCACGTACAGTGTCGGCTGCTCGCGGCGGAGGAGCGGATTCGCCTCCGGCACCGCAATGTCGACGATATCTTCGGGGACGAAAGACGCCGGCGCGGCAGCGGCCGGTGTTGACGGCGTCTGAGCCGGGCGCGAGCCCCGCTGTATTGGCTGGGTAACCGTCGCCTCATTAGGAACGGAAGTTTGTCCTGGCGTGCGACGGATCGTCGTGTGGATTGAAGTTGGCTTCGTGTCGTCTGGATCGAGCGCGGGCGGCGTAGTCGGAGCAGGAATCGGCCGCGGCAGCTCCGCCGGTGTTGCGATTGCCGATGTTTCCGCGCGCCCCAGGAGCGAGTCGACGAACGCCCGGCAGGATGGAAAGCGATCTACAGGTTTTTTGGCTAGTGCCTTTGCGATTATGCCGCGGTCATCGGCCGGTAAAGACATTAGTTGCGGTTCGGATTGCGTGTGCTGTTTGGCAAGTTGCGCGGCCGTGCGGCCCGGGAATGGCAGACAGCCGACGAGCATTTCCTGATAGACGATCGCAAGGCTGTATTGATCGCTGTGGGCAGACGGCTCATCGTCGAACATCTCGGGAGAGGAATACGTCGGCGTCATCCCAGAGACCAGCGAATTCTGCGTTCGCGTCGCGAGTTCCTTGACGAGACCGAAGTCGGCCACCTTGATGTGATCGCCTAGAATCAGCAAGTTTTCGGGTTTGATGTCGAGGTGCAGCAGGCTATGCCGTTGCGACAGGAAGTCGAGAGCCTCTGCGGCATCCGCCATGTAACGCAGTAATTCTTGGCGTGGAATTCCGGATAAGCCTTCGGCACGACACTGTCGGAGGCGCTGGTCGAGGCTCATGTCCGCCAATTCGGTTAGTATCGCCAGGCGACCGTTCAGCACCTCGAATCGTTCGAGCGACAACAAGAACGGGTGTCGTACACCTTTGATTCGCTCGAGCGCTTTGAGTTCCTGCGACGCGAATTCATCGTCGTAATAACCGTGGACGATTTTGACCGCTTTTGCAATGCCACCGGGCGCCTCGGCGCGCCACACCTCGGCATAGCCACCTGAACCAATTCGTTCGGTCAGCACATAGCCGGGTAGCACAATCTCACAGGCTTGAATGCCGGTCGACATAGGTCATGTCACATCAAAAACGACAACTGGTCAAATTGCGCAGCTGCACTCGGCGTCGGGGCCAGCGGAGCCGCGGGACGCTTCGACGACGATAGTACAAGGTCGAAACCTATTTCTTGGCAGAGCGCGACGACGGTATCGGATTCGCCGCTCGGGAGTATCGGCTTCACAGCCAACTCGTTGCACGCGTCCAGCAACGATTCCAAGCGGCGCAACGGCTGGCGCGCCAAGGTCAAGTCCTTCGTCATACCGGCCGCCAAGATCAAGTAATCAGGTAACAACGATTTGAAGTGAAGAACCTGTGCACCATTGCCCTGAAACTCGTCGTACGCCACTCGCAGCTCGTGCTCCTGCGCTTCGTGGTGGATTTCAGAGAATCGCAGGATGTCGACATCGGTTGGCAGCGAAATCGTGATGCCCAGCTCCCAACCGCTGGGCAGCAGGCCCTGTAGCAATCTGAGGTCGGCGAACAAATGATGCGGGGATTCAAGGTCTACGGCTCCGATCGCGAAAAACAATCGCTTGGCTTCGGTTCGCTTGGTCGCTACCTCCAGCGCGCGCATCCGTTCGAGCTCGCGAAAGCGCTCACCCACCGGATGTGGTTGATCGAGAATCGGCGCATGGTTCGCGCGGATGGCGGGTGGCGAGAAGAAGGCTTCCATAGTGCCGTGTCGCAGCGAAGTGGCGGCCAACAACTCGACCGGTATCACTTGATAGAGAGTCGCCTCGGTCATCGTCCGGATCGCAGCGACTTCCGGCCGGAGAGTATTTGGGGCGCCCAGCACTGGCTTCGATTGAATCGGCTGGGTCATCATTCGTTGGAACTGCGACGCCGCCGAAGCGATAAATGTGAGCTCTGTCTCCGCTACCTTCATGATGTCGCCATCGGCAAGCAGCGTCTCCTTGATTGACTTGCCGTTGACTTGAGTGCCGTTAGTACTTCCCAAGTCGCGAACGAGCCACAATCCATTGCGCTCGAAAATCTCCACGTGCTCGCGCGAGACTTCGACTGACTCAATCCGCAAATCGGCCGATTCAGCGCGTCCGATACGAAACGGGAATTTCTCGATCGTGACCCGATGTGCTTCGCCGCTACCATCGGAGTAGAACTCGAGGCTCGGTTTGGACGTCGTCCTTTTCGAGAGCGTAATGTGAGTCACGATGTTCGTCAGCAAGAGTGGAAGAGTTCCGAACGACTAGCGCAGGCCAAGACGTCGCATGCGGACGGGATGAGATGAGCGGGTTGGGCGCGGACAGTCTCGCAGGATTTTGCGGGATGCCCATAGGAAAGCCTAGCATTTATCACTTATCCCGGCGGCGTAATGGCGAATCCGCCGGCTCTCAAACGGAGCCTATGCTAGGTTTGTTAGTAGACCAAACGCTCCAATCCCGGCATTCGGAAGGATAGCCCCAGATGTCGCGTGAATCTCGTCCACTTCACGTCGTATTGATTTCGCCAGATTTATCGCTGCTGCACGAGGGTTCGTGGATTCTCGAAGCGGTCGGATATAAGGTCCAAACTTCCACCGACTTCGATCAGGACGCACTTTGGCGGCGGTATTCCGTCACGGATTTCATGATTGTCGATGGCCGCGGAATCGCAGAACCAACGGCCGCCACTTTCGCGCACGAATCGGATAATCCACTTTACCGGATTTTCCTGTACGACCCGGCGAAGCGCACCGATTTTTCGGCCTGGTACGGGGCTGGGGCGAACGACGGGCTTCGTGCGCCCTTGAGCCGCGGCGAATTATTGGCTCGCGTTCGCACAGGCGCACGGTATCTTGAATTCGAGCGCCGCCTGCAGGTACGGTCGTCACGTTGCTACGTGCCCGGCATGTACTCGCGACGCGGCTTTCTTTGGAAGCTGCGGAAACTGGCGGCGGGCGACGAAAGTAGCTTGTCGCAGCACGCGCTTTTGGTCACGGCGATCGACTGGTACGCCGGCATTCGTCGCAAGAATGGGGAGACGGCCAGTCGCAGCCTGGTGAACATGGCCGCCCGAGCGATCAAACGAGCCGCGGGTGAAAATGCGATCTCGGCCTATTTCGGCGATGGCCGATTTGCGACGTTGCTTATGGGACAAACGCCAGCCGCGGCAAAGAACGTCGGCGAGATTCTCGCCAAAGATTTTGGCAGTCGCGAGAGCCACCACGAATCGATCCCGCGGACGACGCTGACCAGCGCCGTCGTGCCATGGTTGCCGGGTGAAAGTGCGGACCAATTCCTGAGCGATGCATTGGAATCGCTGGATCTGGCACAGCATTCGGGCGGCGACTGCGTTGTTGTTCATGGCGATTTCAACAAAGCGTTTCACGCCTGGAAAGAGGAGATGGCCACTGGCAATCCATTCGCCAACGTCGTGGCGCAGGACATCATGGCGCCGTTTCCCGCGATTTTGGATTGCACGGTTGAGCAGAGCGAACTGTCTGAAACTCTCTGCCAATCTGGAGTTCCCGTGCGGCCGTATGTGGATCGCGAAGGACGACTCGTTGGCGTTGCTGCAGACAAAAACTCGGCCGGCGAAACGCACATCGTTTACCCGGGCGGGGCGGCGGGCATCACGCTCGCTTTGCCGGAGACGATTCCCTACGACGCTACTTTCCCGGAGATTTACGAAGCATTCTCTTCGCGTGGTTGTACAACACTTGTCGTCACGGCGGAAGATCGTCCGCTCGGGTATCTCACCTGCGACGGCTTTCTTTCCATGATCGACCCGATCTACGCCGATTCGTTTGCACACGCCGACAAGCCGGCCGATGAGCTGGCCTATCTCGTCGTGCCTTCAGCGATCGGCGAACCCGCAGTAAAGGACGCTGTTGGTGTCTAGCTCGCGACCGCAGGCATGACCCGGTCGCTCAATCGCCTTTGAGCGCCGTGAAGTAATTCCGCACCGCGTGGTCGAGATACTCAGCTGTGATCTCCAGCGGCAATTCGTTGTAGTTGCAGAAGTACATTACCTGCTCCAGCAGATCACGAGCGTGGCAGCGGCGGAGCGGACGGGAAGTTCCTCGAAAATGAGTGTCGATCAGATAGTCCACCATCGCTGGCGGACATTCGACCTGAAACTTCTTTGCGAATATCTGGAACAGCAGGTGGAATTCCTGATGCGTCGGGTCGGCGACCTCGACCTTGAACGGAATCCGCCGCAGAAACGCATCGTCCGCCAAATCGTGCGGCTCGAGGTTTGTCGAGAAAATAATCAATTGCTCGAATGGCACTTCGATCTTGCGGCCATTGGAGAGGCTCAGGTAATCGACCCGGTTCTCCAACGGAATGATCCAGCGATTGAGCAGTTCCGTCGGATTGATCCGCTGCCGGCCAAAGTCGTCGATCAATAGGCAGCCGCAATTGCTCTTAAGTTGCAGCGATGCCTCGCTCACATTCGACGACCGGATCGTGTTTGAGCTCCAGGCTGTCCATCGTCAATTCGCCGCCGACGACCACGGTCGGCCGCTCGATACGAATCCAGCGGCGGTCGAACTCCGCAGTGCGAAACAGGCTTTCACCCGCCGCGCGAACCGCCCGGTGGCACGAGGCGTCGAACATCTTGATGATCTTGCCGCCCTCGACGATCGCGTGCGGGATAAGAATGTTCTGGCCGAAGCAACGGGTGATTCGCTGTGCGATTGTGGTTTTCCCGTTGCCGGGCGGGCCATAAATGAACATGCCCTTTGCCGGCGTTGATCGCCGGGCCGAGCTGGGCAAGCATCCCCGGCTCGACGTGAATATCAGAAAATGCTTTTTCCAGCTGGAGCCTTCGCGGCCGCTCGGACGAAATCGTTTGGGCATGCACCGAGCTGATGTAGTCCTCGAGCGGCACCGGCGTAGGACCGACGTACGCGCACTCGCGAAGTGCCCGCAGCGCTCGGTCGCGACCGATGTCCGTCAGCCGATAAATGTGGTCGCCGAGCATTGCCGACCCGGAGGGAGCGATCTCCTGCCGCTGCCGAATCGCGACGAAGCGATCCTCAAGAATTGCCATTGGCAAACAAAGATTGTTCGGAAATCTTTCGCCCGCTCTCCGATCCGACGCCGGACAAAAACTTGAGGACCAAGTCCTCGACCAAAGCTTCGCTGAGGCCGGTATTTTTTAACGTCGTCGGTTCCTGAGGCTGAAAGCTTTCGTCGAGACCGAGCGCCGAAACTAGCGATTCGGTACGATCGAGTGTCGCAGTAGCAGTCATTCGATTCTTCCAATCATGCTGATAAGACGCGAGTTCGCCTGTCGAAATTGGCTGCGCGAAATTGGTGAAAACAGACGGTTACTGCCTACCAAAGCGCTTGTTAGCGACGCAGACTTCGGCTTAATTGCCAGCCGAAGTTTGTGAGCTCGTACGACTTCTTGTTGGCCACCTCGTGAATAAGCTCCAACTCCTTGAGTCGCACCAGCAGGGAAATATATTTTTCCGCAACGCAACGATCCTTGGGATCAAAGAATCTCTTACGACCGGCCACAACGGCCTGCCCGTGCGTCTCAGCCCGCGTCGCCAGTTCGAGTACACCCTGATTGCCGACGGCGGCTCGAATTAATTCCTGTTCCGCCGCAGTCAGATTGTGGGCATCAACAATCACATGCATACGCGTTTCCGATGCATTGCCGATACGCTCGTTGCTCGTCACCTAAAGCATATGTTGCGCAAATGGTTTTGGATCGAAGATGAGCTGGTCCGATTATTCAGACTATTCGAATCGTGCCGACGAACTTTAGGAAAGCCGGGGCCCTTGAGGTGACACCGCAAACTAGCTTTGCCCGCGGATAGGCGCGTCAGGAACAATGCATCGTTTCTTTAGCGACACTTGATCGTCAAAGGCGCCTTTTTTCAAGCGCTTGGGAAGTTCGATTTTCGGTTGTCGCACCGCCTTGTGCGGAATTTGACTCAGCAGGTGGGCAATGCAATTGAGTCGCGCTCGTTTTTTGTCATCCGAGCGCAGGATATACCACGGTGCAAAGTCGGTATCCGTGCCCTTGAACATTTCGTCTCGGGCACGCGAATAGTCGTACCAGCGCTCGCGCGAGGGCAAGTCCATGGGGCTCAGCTTCCACTGGCGCAGCGGATCGTCGATGCGAGCCAGGAATCGGCGTTCCTGTTCTTCATTGCTTACTTCCAACCAATATTTGATAAGTTTGATGCCGCCGTCGACGATGTACTTTTCAACATCGGGGCAAACTTCCAAAAAGCGGCGATATTGGTCTTCGGTGCAAAAGCCCATTACGCGTTCGACGCCGGCACGGTTGTACCAGCTGCGATCGAAGATCACGATTTCGCCGGCGGCCGGGAAATGCTGCATGTAGCGCTGCAGGTACATCTGGCTCTTTTCGCGGTCCGACGGCGCCGGCAAGGCAACGACGCGAAACACGCGCGGGCTCACGCGCTCAGTGATAGCCCGGATCGTGCCGCCTTTGCCGGCGCCGTCGCGCCCTTCGAACACGATAATCACGCGCAGCCCTTTGGCTTTAACCCAAGCCTGAAGAGCGCAAAGTTCTTCCTGTAAGCGCCGAAGCTCCGCTTCGTACACCTTGCGCGTCAGCTTCTCGCTTGAGTCTTCTTTTCTATTTTTGTGTTTCTTACTCATGGTGCTATCGTTGGCGGCGAGGAACGCGGCTCGCATTCGATCGTTCGATCAAAAGTCATTCACTAATGCACCGCTTGGGGCGGCGGATCTGCTTTGACGGCGTGTCCATCGATTCCCGATCCTGGCTTGGCGTCGACGGCAACAGATTCTGAATCGCTCATGGAAGGCGCAATCGCGGTCGCTGGTTTGCGTTCCGAAAAACGGCGAATTACAGAGTAGAAAACCGGTGTGAAGAATATGCCAAAGGCTGTCACGCCGAGCATGCCGCTGAAGACGGCAATGCCCAACGTCTGACGCATTTCGGCACCGGCGCCCGTGGCCAACACCAACGGCACGACGCCGAGAATAAAGGCAAACGAGGTCATCAGGATTGGCCGCAGGCGAAGGCGGCAAGCGTCTACAGTCGCTTCGAACCGCGGTTTTCCCTGGTCCTGAAGTTGCTTGGCGAATTCCACGATCAGGATGGCGTTTTTTGCAGCCAATCCGATCAGCACGACCAGACCAATTTGCGTGAAAATATCGTTGTTCAATTTTGCCAGCCAAATGCCACTGATGGCCGCCAACAGGCACATTGGCACGATCAAGATGATCGACAATGGCAGCGACCAGCTTTCATATTGAGCCGCGAGAACCAGGAAGACGAACACGACAGCGAGCGGAAACGCCAACTTGGTGAGCAAATCTTTGCTGGCGAGGATTTGTTGGTAAGTGAGCTCGGTCCATTCGAACCCCATCGTGCTGGGGAGCGCGGTCTCGGCGACTTTGTCGACGATGTCGATCGCCTGGCCGGAGCTGACGCCGGGAGCCGTACCGCCGTTGATTTCCGCGGATGGATAGAGGTTGTAATGGTTGACGATCGCCGGACCGCTGTCGTATTTCACGTTGATCAGCGTGCGCATCGGCACTCGGTTGCCTTTTCCATTTCGCACTTCGAGGTTGCCGATATCCTCGATCTTCATCCGATATCGTGGCGCCGCCTGCAGGTTGACCTGCCAATTGCGGTTTTGAAAGAAGAAATCGTTCACATAGAACGAGCCCAGATATGCCTGCAGCGTAGCGTCGATATCCTTGAGGTTGATTCCTTGCGCCTTGGCCTTTTCCACATCGACATCCACGTAGAGCTGCGGCTGAGTAACACTGAAGCTGGTGAAGAGTCCAGCCAGGCGCGGATCGCGGTTGCCCTGGTCCGCCAGGTTTTCGACGGAACCCTGAAGCGCTCGAAGCCCCGCGCTCTTTCGGTCCTGAACCTGCAACTTGAAGCCGCCAGTCGTTCCCAGGCCTTCCACGGGCGGCGCGCTGAACACGCCGACGCGTGCCGCGGTAATCGTGCTGAACTTCTCGCGCAGCCGCTTCATAATTGCCGGTGCGCCGACTTCCGGCTTGCCGGCACGCTCCTCGAACGGATCGAGAATGACGAACATGCCTCCCACGTTGCTGATGTTCGTACCCAGCACCGCCGAGTAGCCGGGCAGGTCGATCGTATGGGCGACGCCCGGAACTTCGCGGGCAACCTTGCTCATCTCGCGGACGACCTTGTCGGTGCGGTCGAGCGCGGCGCCGTCCGGGAGCTGTGCATTGAGCACGAGATAGCCTTTGTCTTGCTCCGGAATAAAACCCACGGGAACGACTTGGAAGCCGAAGTAAGTTGCAACCATCAAGCCAGCATAGACGAGCAGCGCAATAGCACTCACCCGCAGCAGCCCGGCCACCAATCGGCCGTACACATTGATCGTGACGTCGAAGAACCAATTGAACCCGCGGAAAAATGCGCCGAGCAGGCGATTGATCAGAATTCCGGCAAACCAACCGACGATGGCTCCGCCGCGAAACACGGCGGCCCGCAACGCCCAAAGAACTGCGGCGCTGCGTGTGAGCCGCTTCCGCCGCCGCTATGACCGTGGCCGCCGACCTCGATACCGACCAGGTGGCCAATCGGCGCCAACAAGAAGAAATAGGCCAAGAGACCGCCGATGATCGCGATCGCCGGCGCGCGGCAGCGCTTCTTGCTGCGACATGGCCGTGCTCGCCGTGCCCGTGCGGCTTTGAGCAACAACGCGGCCAGCGCGGGACTCAACGTCAAAGAATTGAACGCGCTGATAATCGTCGATGCGGCGATCGTGAGAGCAAACTGTTTATAGAATTGTCCGCTGATGCCGGCCATGAACGCCGTCGGTACGAACACGGCGCACAGAACCAATGCAATCGCGATCACCGGCCCGGTGACTTCGTCCATCGCCTTGCGGGCCGCATCGCGCGGCGACAGTCCTTCCGCGAGCCAGCGCTCGACATTCTCCACGACGACGATGGCGTCATCGACCACGATGCCAATCGCCAAAACCAGGCCGAACAGCGACAGGTTGTTCAGCGAAAAGCCCAGCAGCGCCATGACCGCAAACGTGCCGATGAGCGAAACCGGCACGGCCACCATGGGAATGATCGTCGCCCGCCAGTTCTGCAGGAACACGAGCACGACGATAAAGACCAAGATGAAGGCCTCGATCAGCGTGTGGATGACGCTGTGAATCGATTCATCGACGAAGACCGTCGTGTCGTAATAAATGCGGTAGTCCACGCCTTCTGGAAAACGGCTTTTAAGTTCCTCCATCTTGGCACGAATCGCTTCGGCCGTGTCGAGCGCGTTCGAGCCGGGCAATTGGAACACGGCCAGCGTGGCGCATGGTTCGCCATCGAGATAGCTGTTGACGTCGTAGTTCTTCGCGCCCAGCTCGATGCCTTTGCCGATCGTGCGACCTTCGGCGTCTTGGACCGATTCGCGCACAACATCCTTGAAATGAACCACGCCGCCGTCAGCGCTGGTTTTGAGAACGATGTTTTCGAACTGCTGCTCGGAAGTCAGTCGCCCCGCCGCGTTGATCGGCAACTGGAATTGGACCGATTGCCCGGCGGGTACGGGCGGCTGCCCAAGCCGGCCAGCTGCGACCTGACGGTTCTGTTCGCGGACGGCGTTGATCACGTCGTTGGCCGTGAGATCGCGGGCGGCGAGTTTGTCCGGGTCGAGCCAGACGCGCATGCTGTAATCGCGCGGACCAAGAAATGCCACGTCGCCCACGCCTTTGATACGCGCCAGATCGTCTTTGACGCTGAGCGTCGCGAAGTTGCTTAAATACAGCTGGTCATAATAGAAACTGCCGTCGGGCCGCTTCGCCGATACCAGATTGACGCACAGCAAAATGCTGGGCGACTTCTTTTTCGTCGTGACGCCGATCCGCTTCACTTCTTCGGGCAGTTTCGCCTCGGCCACCGCGACGCGGTTTTGCACGAGGACTTGAGCCGTGTCCAGGTTTGTACCCAATTCGAACGTGACGTCGAGGTTCATCTGCCCGTCGTTCGTGCACTTCGACGACATGTAGAGCATCCGCTCGACGCCGTTGACTTCCTGCTCGATGGGAGTCGCCACGTTATCGGCGGTCGTCTTGGCGTTGGCGCCCGGATACGTCGCCGTGACCTGCACGGTCGGCGGCGCCACGTCCGGGTATTGCGCGACCGGCAGCTGCGTGACCGCCACGACGCCGACGATCACGATCACGACCGACAGCACGGTGGCAAAGATTGGTCGGTCGATGAAGAAATGCGAAATCATAGGTTGGGTCTCCCTCTCCCACTGGGAGAGGGCCGGGGTGAGGGTGTCTCGCCGGCAGCCAAGGTACCCTCAACCTACCCTCTCCCAAGGGGAGAGGGTGATACGGGATGCGCGTTATTAGTTTGTGGCGACCGACGTAGTTGCCGTTGTTGCCTCGACCGGATAATTGAGTCTCGCACGCTGCAGGTTATCAACGATGACTTGCCACTGCGCGGTGCTCTCTCCCTCCGCCAGCTTGTTGGCAGGTTGGATGGCCCGCATTCCGTCGTCGGTGATCGCGCCCAGCGTGACATCTCGCCGGCGAACCATTTTTTTGTCGTCCACGATCAATACGTAACGCTTATCCTGGTCGGCGAGAATCGCGGTATCGGGCACAAGCGTCGCGGTATACGGCTTACCGATCGTGAGACGAACACGTACGCGCGAGCCGGGAACGAAATTGCGTTTTGGATTAGGTACGATGCCATATACCTGAATGGTTCCAGTGCTGGGATCGACGCGATTATCGCCAAACCGCAGCGTGCCCTCATGACCGAACCCGGATTCGCCATCGAGGGCAAACGCGAACTTCGTCTGCTGATCTTTCAGCTTGGCGAGCAAGTCCGTCAAATTACTTCCTCGCGCGCCAATACTCTTTGCATAGCGCTGCATCGAACGTTCATCGACGTTGAAAAAAATCTTAATCGGATCAACCGAAACGATCGTGGTCAACAACGGATCGCTTCCCCCGGCATTCACCAGATTGCCTTCCGTCAGCTCGGCTTTGCCAACTCGACCGGCGATATCGGCGGTAATCTTCGAATACTCTAAATCGAGTTCGGCGCGAGCAATCGCGTTTTTGGTTGCGCTGATCGACGCCGCCAGCGCCAGTGCATCGGCCTCCGCCTTTTCGACTTGCTGCACGCTGGCGCCGCCCTTTGTCTCGAGTAAACGCAAACGCACTTCTTCCTTGTCGGCGGCCGTCTTTTGCGCTTCAAACACCTTCAGCTCATCGCGTGTCTTGCCGATGTCTGCTTCGAACGGACGCGGATCGAGCTCAAAAAGCAGGTCGCCCTTTTTTACATACTCCCCGTCCGTAAAATTGACCTTGGTAATATGCCCACGTACACGCGATCGCACCTCGACCGATTTATCCGGCGCCATCCATCCGTTGAATTCTTCATGGTCAGATAGCTCGCGCTTTTCTGGATGCATAACGGTGACGTGCGGCGCTTCCGGCGCCACGACTGCCGGCGCTTTGCGACAACCGGTCGCATTCAAGATGAATGTGGCGATCAGCAAATAAACTGGGGTGGCGAATTGATATCGCATAGGCGTGTTCCGCGCCGGTCCAAACGTCGAAGAGAGAGGCCCGGGAAAGGGGCGATTCCGGCTCGTTCCGACTCTTCCGTTGTAATTCCGATGGGCGCGAAAGCAAACGTTTTTGCCGCGGCGCGCGGCACTTCCACGATACCGTCGCGCTTATCGACCATTTCGAGCGTTAGCTAACGCGCCTGAACAGGCAAATATGCCGCCGAATAGGGGAGGCCCGTTTCCGAGGGTCCAGCGGACGACGCGGGCACCGACGAGATAGTCGAACCTGCGACCCCGCCGCAATTGGTCGCGCAACCAGTGCCGGTCGTTACACAGGAAAAGTAATGTGCCGAGAGTGGCCGGTACAGGTTGGGCCACGGCTTCCGGCAATAGCACTCACATGTACGCGGGCAGCAAAAACCTGGAATGCACGGACAAGGCTTCGAGCAATATTCGTCTGATCCGCAGCGGCCAAAATAACCGCCGACGCACGGCATGGGCTTACGACAATAATCGTCGCAGCAGGCGCGCAGGAGCGGGTTTGAGCAACAGCATTCTTGCGCCGCAACGGCGCTCGCGAGTATTGCCAGCCAAACCGCTGCCAGCCGCGCCGAATTACAGATGAGCTTACACAACGGACGGGTGCCTTATCGCAATCGACCGGTAAGCCCCGCGGGCAGTGCTTGTATGGTCGCGGAATGTGGCACCCCGGTGGGGTTCGCGACGGGGGCCGGCAACTCATTCAATTCCGGAGCGCCAAAAATCTGTGCGCACTGACTGCAATTCCCCAGACGAATTTCCCAGCCGCCGCCCAGCGAGCGATAAACAGCAATCAGGCTCAGATCAATATCACCCTGAGCCACGGCCAGCTCGTCCTGTTGTTGGGTGAGCGTGGTCTGGAACAGGTACACAGCCGTGTAATCGACCGCGCCCTGGGCGTACTGCTCTTCGGTGATCTCGACGGTTCTGGTAGCCGCTGCGACGCTCAAATCCAAGTGTTGTGCCTGCTCCTGCGAGCGCAAATAGGCAACCATTGCGTCCTCAACTTCGCGACCGGCGTTGAGAACGCGGTCCTGATAGGCGTAGGCCAACTCCTGGAATCGCGCATCTTGCAGCCGGACGCCGTTCACGAGTCGGCCGTAATTGAGGATGTCCCATCGCACGCCGGGGCTGATGGCGCCGACCGTACTGCCGGGTGTTTTGAACAGGTCGTTGAAATTCTCGGCCTCGACGCCAATCGTGCCCAGCAGGGTGATATGCGGATACAGGTCGCTTGCCGCGACGCCGATCCGCGCACTTTGCGCTGCGACCTGGCGTTCGGCTCGCCTTACATCCGGGCGTCGTCGAACGAGATCGGCCGGCACGCCCACGACTACCTCGGGGGGCACGACTGGCACACCCGTCCCGGCGCCCAAACTGGCTTCCAAGTTTGTCGGCGGCATTCCCAGCAGAACACACAATCGGTTGGCCGCTTGCCGCTTGCCGATTTCCAGGACCGGAATCAACGCTTCGGTTTCTTCCAGCGCCTGCTTGGCCTGCTGTTTATCGCGCTCGGTCGTGGCGCCATGTTCCAGTTTGTCGGATGCGATTCCATACGATTTGCGCTGAATCTCGACGTTGTTCCGCGCATAGGCGAGCCGCTGTTCAAACGTGCGGTATTGCACGTAGTTGGATGCCACGTCGGACAGGAGCACGACTAGTACGTCGTCGTAGTCTTCCACCGAGGCGTCGAGCTCGGCGTCGGCCGCCTCGATGGCCCGGCGGAATCGCCCCCAGAGGTCCACTTCCCAAGAGGCACTCATCCCGGCGCGCCAATTGGAAATCCACACCGCAGGAGGCGGATTGGCGATTCGCTCGCTTAGCTTCGCGCGCGTGTAATCCGCGGAAGCAAATTGCTCCTGTGGAAACATTTCACCGCGCGCGATGCCGAGTTGAGCCCGGGCTTCCAAGATGCGAGCGCCAGCGGTGCGCAACGTCAGATTCTGTTGATAGGCCGTCTGTAAAAGCCGGTTGAGTGTGGGATCGTTAAAAACGGTCCACCACGCGGGAAGCGGCTGCGATTGGCTATTTATTTTGGGGTTGGCGTCGTCGATCCACTCAGACGCAACCGGCGCCGCCGGACGCGCGTAATTGGGCCCGACTTTACAGCCGTTGCGCCACCAATTGGAAAGCGGACCACCGGACGTTTGGCAACGGGCAGAAACGCCGATAAGATTGACCGCGCCAAATACGAAAGCGAGCAGAAGTCGCCGTGCCGCGCGACACCTATATATTATGAGGAAAGCGGCGAAGACGCCCTCAACCCGGGGCGTTTTCCGAATCGGCCGCACCATGAGCATCCTGCTCACAAACATCGCGACTCGCCCGCTGGGCTGAAGTGATTGCATCGTCCAATAATTCGACTATCGGTGGAGCGAGACCGTAATTACAAGACAAACACTCCATCAGCGTTCGCAGCGCACGAAGACTTATTCGTTCCGGTGTTATAATCGGCACGAACGGCAGAGTGCCCGGGAGGATGGCCAAGCTTGAGAGGCCATTTCTAATTACGGAGGAACAAGGGAAAAAGCATGAGCGTCCTGATTTTCTCCGACGGAATCTTCGATTTGCATGAAGCTCTCGTTCGGATCGCCACATTGATTGCGATTCCGCTGGGGATTCTCGTGGTGGGTTTTGCGATCTACCTCTTGTCGAAGCGAAAGAAATGAAGCATGCCCACCGAATTGGTAGCTTGCGCTGGTCGGTTGCTCGTTAGCCCACGATGAATCTCACCGGTCGATTCGTTGTATTCCAATGCAAACCGCAAGGTGTAGGGCCCGAGTGCCGAACGGACGGACGCTGTTCGGCATTTTGTTCGTGCTTCGGACTGGTTGTCCTTCGGAATATCTTCCCCAAGGACCCCAGCCAGGACCTGCCCGGATCGTCCGCTGATCGTCCAGTAACCCGTTAGCGTGGGAAGAGGTTTCGGTATTAACGCGGTCTTCATATTTGGCGGTATGAAAAGCGCGATTTTTCTGACGCTCGCGAGGCCAGCGATATCGGTGATACAATGAGTCCTTCTCTTCAGCTTGGCGGAACTGCACGCGGTAGGAGTGTCGGCCATGGCCTTGCTCGCGCGTAATTTTTTGGGTTCCACGTCGCCTTTCGAAGCGACCGCTGTTGTTATCAAATCTAAGCGCATCATACGCGCTAAGTTCTCTCATTTGTAAAGGAGTTGTCGTATGTCGACCGCCATCACCAGACCGCGTCGCGAATCTGCGAAAGAAGCCAAAGCGACGGCAAGTGGACTGCTTTCGCGCGAAGAGCTAGACAAGTTGCATGCCTGGTGGCGCGCGGCCAATTATCTTTCGGTCGGCCAGATTTATTTGATGGACAACCCGCTCTTGCACGAGCCGCTGAAGCGCGAGCACATCAAACCGCGGCTGCTCGGCCATTGGGGCACCTCGCCCGGGCTCAACATGCTGTGCGTGCACCTCAATCGAGTCATCAAAAAGGATGACCTCGACATGATCTACATCATCGGGCCTGGACATGGTGGCCCGTCGCTCGTTGCGCACGCCTATCTTGAAGGCACGTATAGCGAGTTTTATCCAAACATTAGCCAAGACGAAGACGGAATGGGCAAGCTGTTTAAGCAGTTCAGTTTTCCCGGCGGCATTCCGAGTCACGTCGCTCCTGAAACGCCCGGCAGCATTCACGAAGGCGGCGAGTTGGGCTACGCGCTCAGCCACGCGTACGGCGCCGCGTTCGACAATCCCAACCTGATCGTTGCGTGTGTTGTTGGCGACGGCGAAGCAGAAACCGGTCCGCTGGCGACCGGCTGGCATGGCAACAAGTTTCTTAACCCGGCGCGCGATGGCGCCGTGCTGCCGATTCTCCATCTTAACGGTTACAAGATTGCGAATCCTTGTTTCCTCGCGCGCATTCCGAAAGATGAGCTGCAGAAGTTTTTCGAAGGAATGGGCTACACGCCTTACTTTGTCGAAGGACATGATCCCGAGCTTGTGCATCAGCAGCTGGCCGGTGTACTCGACACCATCGTGAAGGAGATCAAGCACATCTGGGCCGATGCGCGGGAAAACGGCAATTTGAAGCGCCCGAGCTGGCCGATGATCGTGTTTCGCACGCCGAAAGGTTGGACCTGTCCGCCGGAGATCGACGGCAAAAAATGCGAAGACTATTGGCGAAGCCATCAGGTGCCGATGGGCGACATGGATAATCCCGAGCACATTCGCATCCTCGAGCAGTGGATGAAGAGCTATAAGCCGGAAGAGCTTTTCGACGAGAAGGGCCGATTGATGGCGGAGATCGCCGAGCTCTCTCCAAGAGGCCACCGCCGGATGAGCGACAATCCGCACGCGAACGGCGGCCTGATGCTGCGCGATTTGCGACTGCCCGACTTCCGCGACTATGCGGTCGATGTCCCAAGCCCCGGCGCGACGACAACCGAATCGGCCCGCGTCATGGGGAGATTCCTGCGCGACGCGATGAAGCTCAATCTCGAAAGCAAAAACTTCCGCCTGTTCAGCCCCGATGAGAACAATTCGAACCGCTGGCAGGACGTGCTCGATGTCACGACGCGCTGTTACATGGCCGAGATTTACGACACGGACGACAAACTCAGCCCGGATGGCCGCGTGATGGAAGTGCTCAGCGAGCACCAGTGCCAGGGCTGGCTCGAAGGTTATTTGCTCACCGGTCGGCACGGGTTCTTTTCGTGCTATGAGGCGTTCATCCACATCATCGATTCGATGTTCAATCAGCACGCCAAATGGCTCAAGACGTGCAATCATATTCCGTGGCGGCGGCCGATCGCTTCGCTGAACTACTTCCTCAGCTCGCATGTCTGGCGACAAGATCACAACGGCCTCAGCCATCAGGATCCGGGTTTCATCGATCACGTGGTGAACAAGAAGGCCGAGGTGGTTCGCGTATACCTGCCACCCGATGCGAACTGCTTGCTCTCGGTGACGGACCATTGCTTGCGCAGCCGCAACTATGTGAACGTGGTGATCGCCGGCAAACAGCCTGCGCCGCAATGGCTCACAATGGATGAGGCGATCAAGCACTGCTCGGCAGGGCTGAGCATTTGGGAATGGGCGTCGAACGACAAAGGCAGCGAGCCGGACGTCGTGATGGTCTGCTGCGGCGACGTGCCCACCCTGGAAACGCTCGCGGCCGTCGATCTGATCCACAATCACTTGCCCGACCTGAAGGTGCGCGTCATCAACGTGGTCGATCTCATGAAGCTGCAGCCACCCAGCGAGCATCCGCACGGTTTATCGGATCACGATTTCGATGCCCTGTTCACGAAAGACAAGCCGATTATTTTTGCGTTCCACGGCTATCCGTGGCTGATCCATCGGCTCACCTATCGGCGCACGAACCACAAGAACCTGCACGTTCGCGGTTACAAAGAAGAGGGCACGACGACGACGCCATTCGACATGGTCGTGATGAACCAGATCGATCGCTTGCACCTGTGCGAAGATGTGATCGACCGATTGCCGCAGCTTGGAGCGAAGGCCGCGTATTTCAAGCAAGCCATCCATAACAAGTTGATTGACCACGAACAATACATCGCCAAACACGGCGACGACCTGCCGGAGATAACCGGCTGGGGTTGGGGACCCGAATCACTTGGATCACGAACGAGGACCTCCACCGAAGGCGATAACGTCTAGGCGGCATCTATATGCAAATTGTGGGGGGCGTCTCCGACGCCCGTGGGTCCTGGGTGAACAGTTCGCCGTTGGACCCTGGATGAGCGATTTGGCTCCGACAAGGCAGATATCTATGTCTACTCAATTGAAAACTCCGCGACCCGAAGTGGCGTCCGGCAACGGCGCGCCTGATCTCAACAAGCAATATGGCTGCGGCCCCGTGCATTTTTCGGGAACGAGCGATGCGCTTTATGAGCGCCACCTGCTGTTCGACCATGTCGTCGACTTGCGTAACGCGACCGTGCGCGATCGTTTCGACGCCATCGCGCATTCCGTGCGCGATATCCTCTCGCAACGCTGGCTGCTCACCAATAACGTATACGACCGCGAAAAACCCAAGCGAGTGTATTACCTCTCGATGGAGTTCCTGCTTGGCCGGATGCTGGCGAACAACGTTAGTAACATGCTGCTCACGCCAATCGCCGAGAAAGTCGCCCACGACAAGGACCTCGATTGGCTCGGCCTTATTGAAACCGAGCCCGACGCGGGGCTCGGCAACGGCGGTTTGGGCCGGCTCGCCGCTTGCTTTCTCGATTCGATGGCTACCATGCAGCTTCCGGCGATGGGTTATGGCCTACGCTACGAATACGGAATGTTCCGGCAGACGATCCGCGACGGCTGGCAGAATGAGCAGCCCGACAACTGGCTGCGCTTCCCAGATCCCTGGGAAGTTGTCCGCCCGACCGATACCGTCGAGGTGAAGCTCAATTGCTCTTTCCAGCTTCGCGGCGGGCAACTTGAGCCGGTGCCGGGCCGCCCGTCGACGCTTATTGGCATCCCGTTCGATCGGCCGATTGTCGGCTACGGCGGCAAAACCATCAACACACTTCGGCTCTGGGCGGCCGCCTCGCCCGATTATTTCGACTTCCAAGAATTCAGCCGCGGCGATTTCGTCGGCGCGCTCGCCGAGCAGCTCTCGGCCGAATCGCTCGCGCGCGTCTTGTATCCCGACGATTCGACGAGCATGGGCCAGGGATTGCGCTTTATTCAGGAGTACTTCCTCGTCGCGTGCTCGTTGGCCGACCTCGTTCGGCGGTTCCGTAACAGCGAGAGCGACTGGGAAACGCTGGCAGACCAGGCCGCCATTCAGCTCAACGATACGCATCCGGCGATGGCGGTCGCCGAGCTGATGCGCATCTTGCTCGATGAGACGGGAATGGACTGGGAACCGGCCTGGGATATTACGCGGCGAACGCTCGCTTACACGAATCACACGCTTTTGCCAGAAGCCCTGGAGAAATGGCCGGTCGCCTGGTTCGAAATGCTGCTGCCGCGGCAGCTCGAGATCATCTACGAGATCAATCGCCGGTTCCTGGACGATGTGCGAACTCGCTTTCCCGGCGACGAGAGCCGTATGGAGCGCGTGAGCCTCGTTGAAGAAAACAGCGGCCGGAAGATCCGTATGGCGAATCTCGCGATCGTCGGCTCGCACAGCACGAACGGCGTCGCGGCGATCCATTCGCAATTGCTGCGCACGACAACTGTGAAAGACTTGGCGGAAATCTTTCCCGAGCGGTTCAACAACAAAACAAATGGCGTCACACCGCGGCGCTGGCTCCAATTGTGCAATCCGGCACTCGCCGATGTGATTACGGACGGAATTGGCGACGGGTGGATCACCGATCTGGCGCTTTTAAGCAACCTGCGGCCGCTTGCCGACGATAGCAGCTACCGCGAAGCTTTTCTCAATTCGAAACGCAAAGCGAAGGACGTGTTCCGACTGTGGATGCGGCCTTCGGAGGTTTCGATTGACATCGACACGATCTTCGATTGTCAGGTGAAGCGCATTCATGAGTACAAGCGCCAACTTCTCAACGCGCTGCGCGTCATCGTTCTCTACAATCAACTTCGAGAGAATCCACGGGCCGAATTCGTGCCGCGTACGTTTTTCTTCGCTGGTAAGGCGGCCCCCGCATACCACCTTGCCAAGCTCATTATCAAGTTTATCAACAATATCGCAGCGGCGATCGATTCTGACCCGCAGGTGGGTGGTCGAATGAAAGTCGTCTTCGTGCCGGATTACCGGGTGACTGTCGCCGAGCGCCTCATTCCTGCTAGCGACGTCTCCAACCAGATTTCGACTGCCGGCTACGAAGCGAGCGGAACCAGCAATATGAAGTTCATGATGAACGGCGCCCTCACGATCGGCACTCGCGACGGCGCTACGATCGAAATGGCCGAAGAAGCCGGCGAGGAAAACTTCTTCCTGTTCGGCCTCACGGCGGATCAGGTCGCTGACAACCGCGGCTGGTACAATCCGCACTGGCATTACGACAATGAACCGGAGACGCGTGTGGCGCTCGATACAATCGGGTCCGACTACTTCAGCCGCAATGAGCCCGGCGTATTTAAGCCGCTGCACGATGTTCTCCTTAACGGCGACCACTATTTCGTGCTTGCTGACCTGCGCAGCTACCTGGACGCCGATCGCCGGCTTGTAGAGCTCTATCGAGACCCACACGCCTGGGCTCGCAAAGCGATCCTGAATATTGCCGGCTCCGGGAAGTTCTCCAGCGACCGCACCATCGCCGAATACGCTGCCCAGATATGGAACGCTGAACCGTGCCCGGCAACCTGAATAAGGCGTGTTTCATGTCGAAAACAGCAGCTTATTTGGATGAAGTGGGCCGCCCGCGGCTTCGGCAATCCATCGTCGCGTTTATCGACATCCTGGGCTTCTCGCACATTTCGACGTCGTGTGCCACGATCGAAGATTCGCAGCGCCTCCTCGATCAAATTGCCGCCGCGATTCAGGATTCGCGCGGCTTTACCCGCCAATCGGTTCCCAATGCCGACGATGGCCCGGACAATCGGTGGGCGACCAAATTTGTTAGCGACAATCTCGCCTTCGGCTATCCATTCGACGGGAACGTCGCCGATAAGGCGTCGACGGCTGGTTCATCATTCGCTGCGCCCAGCGATACCAGCTCAAAATGACGCTCAATGGCTTCTTCGTACGCGGCGCTTTGACCCAAGGGCCGGTGTGCCTGACCGACGAAATCATTTTCGGGGCGGCGCTAATCGAATGTTATCAGCTTGAGTCAAAGGCCTCGATCGTTCCACGCATCGTGGTGGCCGAACCGCTGCAAAAATTGGTCGCCGATTCGTATCGAGCCGGCGTGAGTTCTTTGGAGCCAGACACACAGCAAGCAATTTGCCGTGACGTCGACGGTTGGTGGTTCGTCAACTATCTCCAGGCAGCAGAAACGGACGGAAAAATCCAATGGGAGCTGCTTGAGCAACATAAGGCGAGCATCCTCGAATCGCTTTCCCACACGACCCGCCACGATGTCCTGCCCAAATTCGGTTGGGCCTGCCGCTACCACAACGTATTCTGTAACTGGCACCGCGACCAACCCGGCTACTCCGACCGATATCGAATCGACCGCGTGGACGAACAATCAACTATTCATCGGCTGAGAGACGCAACAAATGCCGTGCAATGAGAACGGCGGAGTCTTGTCGCTGAAGACATGCAATCGAACTCCACTTGCGCTACCCCGCACTCGCGCCCAGTTGCCTGAGTATGTCAGACAATGTGTTGCGGACTGATTCGATCGTGTAGGGGTCGTCGGGATCGTGTGGAGACCCCTCTTTCTCGAAGTAGGGCCGCTCGCCCATCGCGCGGCCCCATTCGACATCACACTCACGTACGAGTTCGGTTAAGAGGTAATCCGAGCCAAGAATTCGTTGGCAGCAGCCGGCCAATACAATTAATGGTTGATCAAAGTTGTTCAGCAAGAGTTCGCTTCCCTTAACATGCCGATGGAGCGCAACTTCAAGTGCGCCGCCGGAGTCCCTCAGGTGACTTCTCAGCCATGACCCGATTTCGATCTCGGCCTGTTGCATGCGCGGCACGGGCGACTCGCCTTTCATCGCGCCGGGTCCGGCCAGCCGCGCAATGGCTTCTTCCAACGTGAACTTGCGGCCTTGGCGGATTTCCCGTTCGAGCTCTGCATCGGCTTCGGAACGGTCCCGATTCTGATTATCGCTCATGTGTTTTCGACCTCGAGTGTTGGCGGCGAACTCCGTTTTGCCGGTTCTGGACTCGACGACTATCAAGACCAACCAATAAAATAGAAGCCTCTTTTGATCGTGCCGCAAGTGATCGCGGTTGGCAACGATAACCGTTCGATTTCGACCGATAAATCCTCCGGCATGTCCTCGGATATAAGGCGCTATCATGCCTTCGCCTGCTGCGCTAGACGTTGTCCCAATGTGGGCGATTTTTGCGACCGCATTTGCCGGCATCCTGATAGCCGCGGAGTTCGGCCGTCGCCTCGGGAGAATACGGCACCGGCAGGCCCAGCACGAGAAAGAGCCCACGGCTGGCGGTATCGTAGCGGCAGAACTTGGGTTGTTGGCTTTCTTTTTGGCGTTCACATTTAGCCTGGCCGCGTCGCGGTTCGACGCGCGCCGGCAAACGCTGTTGGACGAAGCGAACGCGATTGGAACTACCCATCTCCGCGCTAAAATGCTGCCCGATCCGCAGAAGACGGAAGTCCAGAAACTTTTGCGCGAATACGTTGACGTTCGGCTGGCCGCCGTGCAAGAGGGCAAGCTGGAATCCGGCATCCGCCGTTCGGCCGAAATTCAGGACCTACTTTGGAACGCAGCCACCGCAGGGGCGGAGAAGGATCCTCGCTCGGTTCCAACGGGGCTTTTTATCCAATCGCTCAACGAGGTGATCGAGCTAGATGCGAAGCGCTTATTTGTAGTTATCGGCAGCCGAATTCCAGCGACCGTCTGGTTGGTTTTATTCGGGATTGCCATCTTGTCGTTCGGTTCAATGGGCTACCTCAGCGGCTTAACTGGCGCAAGCCGACCCCCGATCGCCATCCCGTTGGCGTTGGCGGTCGTGATGTGGATGGTCGTCGACCTTGATCGGCCGCAAGAGGACCTCTTGCGTGTGAGCCAAAAGCCAATGATCGAATTGCGGGGAACGATGGGAGAGTCCAATCCGTGAGCGGCGGATAAGCGCTTCCGTCGGAATTTTAAAGGGGCGGGGAATCGGGCAGGTTCCGAAATCCTGGTAAGTCAAAATATCGCAAATCCGGTGTGATGATCCATGGTTTGGCAATCGCTATTTGCTCTCGCTTTGGCCAGCGTAACCGTCGTCCTCCACGCGATTGGAACCGTCAGCGTAGTAATTCCCGCTTCGGGCGCATGGAAGCTGCAAGGCGATTCGCCGATCCGGTCTCAACCTATTTGGACACTCACTCGCTTGGTAAGCATGCTTCTTGTCTTGCATCTCGTGGAGATGGCCGTTTGGGCGGCAGCCTATTACGCGGCTGGCGTGTTTGATAACTTCGAAACGTCGCTCTACTACTCTCTCAAGAGCTATACAACGGTCGGTTACGGCGACGTTTTACCCCCGCTTAAGTGGCGATTACTCGGACCGATCGAGGCGGCAGTCGGCGTGCTCATGCTAGGCTGGTCAACAAGTATCATCGTTGCCGCGGTGCAACGGATCTATAATAGGCGTTAGGCGTAATATTTGACGCCACTCGAAAACGGCAGTCGAGCTTAGTGGATTCGTAGAGGCAGATACCGTGTCGGATCCGCGTGAAGCGAATATCTCAAAACCGGAAAGCGAGCCCATCCACGATGTCGCGGCGCTGCTGCCGCCGCTTCAGTGGCTGCGACAATATGAACCATCTTGGCTTGCCGGCGATCTCGTCGCCGGCGTTACACTCGCCGCTTATGCAATTCCGGTTGCCTTGGCTTATGCGACGCTTGCCGGGGTGCCGCCCCATTACGGCATCTATTGCTACTTGTTGGGCGGCATCGCATACGCGATCTTCGGCACATCGCGACAATTGGCTGTCGGGCCGACCTCGGCCATTGCCATGCTTGTCGGCACAACCGTAGCCGGGATGGCCGGAGGCGACGCTGCACGATGGGCGGGCATCGCGTCGCTGACGGCTCTCGTCGTTGCCGCCCTAAGCGGCCTGGCCTGGTTGCTTCGGCTCAGCGGACTTGTGAGTTTTGTCAGCCAAACCATATTGACGGGTTTCAAAGCCGGCGCCTCATTGACGATCGCCATGACGCAGTTGCCGAAGCTGTTTGGCGTTCCTGGTGGCGGCGACAACTTCTTCGAACGAGCGTGGATTCTCCTCAGCCAACTCGGGCAAACGCATGCGGTTGTACTGGTACTCGGCATCGCGGCACTCACCTTTCTGCTTGCAGGCGACAAACTAATTCCCGGCCGCCCGGTGGCTCTGGGAGTGGTCGCGCTATCAATTGTGGTGGTAACACGGTTTGGCCTAGTCGATCTAGGTGTTTCGGTCGTTGGGACACTTCCCGCTGGGTTGCCGAGCTTTTCCTGGCCATCGCTGCGATTGCGGGATGTGGACGGCGTCATCCCGTTGGCGGCTGCGTGTTTTCTCTTGGCGTATGTCGAAGGTGTTTCCGCGGCCAGCACGCTGGCCGACAAGCACGCCCATAAAATCCACCCCCGCCAGGAACTGTTGGCACTTGCGGCAGCAAACTTCAGCGTCGCCTTTTTTCATGGATTTCCGATCGCCGGCGGACTCTCGCAATCGTCGGTGAATGATAAGGCGGGTGCGCGGACGCCGCTTGCGCTCGTGTTTGCGTCGTCAACAATTGGCGTCTGCTTGTTGTTCTTCACTGGTTTGCTGCAGAACTTGCCGAACGTCGTCCTGGCGGCGATTGTTCTAGTCGCCGTAAAAGGACTCTTTGATATCGCCGCCCTTCGGCACTTATGGCGAGTGAGCCGGTTCGAGTTCGCAATCGCAATGGTGGCGCTCATCGGAGTGCTGTTATTGGGAATATTGAAGGGCGTCCTGCTCGCGGTGATCGTCTCACTGCTCATGCTTGTAGCGACGGCCGCGCGTCCGCATGTGGCCTTTCTCGGCCGTATACGGGGCACTCGTCGCTTTTCCGATTTGGACCGCCATCCGGACAATGAGGTCATTCCGGGCGTGTTGATCTTTCGCGTCGAGGCGTCGCTGCTCTACTTCAACGCCGAACATGTTCGCCAGCACGTATGGGCCAGGGTTGCCACGACCGACTCACTGCATCTCGTCGTGTGCGACCTTTCAAACTCGCCGTACATTGATGTCGCCGGAGCGGATATGCTCGCAGCGTTGCACGGCGAGCTGTCGAAACGCGGAATTCAAATGCGAATCGTCGAAGCCCACGCAAAGGCGCGCGATTTACTCCGCGCCGAAGGATTGGAACAACAGGTTGGTTATTTTGGCCGACACATGTCCGTCGATCAGGCAATCGCCGAGTTCCAGCGGTCGCCGCCGGCCTTTTTAGGAGGCGAGAACAGTTCCCATGGAACCGGCTAGGAGACAGTCCATTGGGGGAGGCTGATGGCCTTTTTCGTCCGAGCGGGTCATAATCGATGGGATCAGGACTGTGGCTCTTTGAAACCAAGTCCAACCTGGAATTTTGTGAGGTTCACGTCATGACACGACAGCCATTTATGTGTTTGGTAATCGTTTGCTGCTCCACGTTGCTTGGTCCATCCGTCTGCATGGCCGATCCGGCTGAAGACGAAGCGGCCATCCGCAAAAGCGACGCGGCCTACATCGAGGCTTACAACAAGCACGATGCGAAAGCCTTGGCCGCTCTGTGGTCGCCCGAAGCGGTGTATGTCGATCCGGATACTGGCGACGAAGCAGTGGGGGCGAAGAGATCGAGAAAGAGTTTGCCGACACCTTTGCTGATCTTAAGGATGCCAAACTTGAAATTAAGGTGAGCGGGATCAAGTTCCTGTCACCCAACGTGGCCGTTGAGAGTGGCACGGCTTACATCATCCGGCCGAAAGAAAAGCCGGATGAATCGACCTATTCAGCGCTCTTCGTAAAGCGGGAAGGAAAATGGCTGCTCGACCGCGTGTCTGAAGAAGAAACGGCTGCGCCGTCCCCGCCGCCACAGACCGGTTATGAGCACTTAAAGGAACTGGAATGGATGATCGGTTCGTGGGTTGACAACGACGAGGACGATCGGGCCACGATCCAAACCGATTGCGCATGGACAAAAAACAAGAACTTCATGACTCGTTCGTTTGCCGTGGTTGTTCGCGATCAGGTAAACATGGCGGGCATGCAGATCATTGGCTGGGACCCGGTCGCCAAGCAAATCCGCTCGTGGGTGTTCGATTCTGACGGCGGCTTTGCCGAAGGCAAGTGGAAGCGCAAAGGCGACCACTGGGTGATCCAGCAAACTGGCACACTTCCCGACGGACGCAAATCTTCTGCCGTCAACATTATCAAGAAGATCGATAACGATTCGTTTACCTGGCAGACAGTCCAGCGCTCGGTCGATGGAGATCTATTGCCCGATGTAGAGGAAATAACGATCGTTCGCAAGTCGAGCGACTAGCCGGGACTGCTCGGCAAAACAGTTTGTCCGTCCTTCGAAACCATTTGACATCCACGGAGCTTCTATGAAAAAGCTCTTCGTTATCGTCACCGTAATTGCAATGTGTGTCTGGCTGGCGAGCGACATCTGGGCCCGCGGCGGACGCGGTGGCGGCGGCGGTGGTGGCGGCCGGGGTGGTGGCGGAGGTTCTCGCGGCGGCGGTGGTGCTTCACGTGGGGGCGGTGCATCGCGTGGTGGCAGTGCCTCGCGCGGCGGCGGATCGCGCAGTGTCGCTTCGCGCACGCCTTCAATGTCGCGGCCTTCCGCGCCCTCGACCCGGCGTCCCAGCGGGAGTTCCGGCTTGCGCGTCGCCGGCAATCGACCTTCGATGGGTACGTTGCCCACACCCGGCAATCGACCGAGTACTGGCGTTGGCAATCGACCTGGCGCTGGAAACATTGCGAATCGGCCGGGCGCAGGCAACCGGCCAGGCGTCGGTTCTCGGCCCGGAGTTGGCTCAGGACCGATCGCCGGCACACGACCCGCTGGCGGCGGACGTCCATCGAGTCGCGATTTGCAAAACTTCCTTAACTTGCCGAATACCGGTGGCGGAAACATCGGTGCTGGCGGCGCATCGAACCGACTTGGAAATGTTGCCGCGGCGGCAGGCGGTGCGCTTGCGGGGGGCGCAGCCGCTGAGTTTTTGCAAAACCGACCGAGCAACGCGCTGCCAGGAGAAAGTGGCCGTCCCGATATCGGACGACCGGGGCAACCTGGTAACCGACCCGGCGACATTGGCCGACCTGGTACACCGGGAGATCGACCGGTTGACATTGGCCGACCCGGAACTCCAGGAAATCGGCCGGGAGATATTGGCCGCCCGGGACGCCCCGGCGACATCGGACGACCGGGAGGGCTCGGCGATCATGTACAAAATCTCCCTGCTCGCATCCGCAACAGCGGTCAATGGCAGAATTGGCGCCAAGAGCACCGTAACGATATCCATGACTGGTGGCAAAACAACCAAGGCCAGTGGGGCGATTGGTTTGGCAATCGTTGGTGGAACGACAATCACATCGACTGGCCATACTATCCAGGCTTTGGCTACTGGGGATGGGCCTCATGGGCGCCGTTATCCCAATGGGTCGATTACGGATGGACCGATCCCGTGTATTACAACTATGGCGAGAACGTTTATTACGAGGATGGCTCGGTTTACTACGGCGATCAGCCGGTTGCCACGGAAGACGACTACGCTCGACAAGCCGAAGCAATCGCGCTGAATGTTCCGGAAACCAAGCCGGCCGCAAAAGATTGGATGCCGCTGGGCGTGTTCGCCGTCACGCAGGACGGCCAGCCGACCGGCGCCGACCCCACGATGTTTCTGCAGCTCGCCGTGAGCAAGCAAGGCGTCATCAACGGCACGTTCCAGAACACGGCCACTGATTCAGTCCAAGCGGTCGAAGGCATGGTCGACAAGGATACGCAGCGCGCCGCCTGGACCGAAAAAGGCAGGACTCGCCCGCTTATGGAAGTGGGCATTGTCAACCTCACGCAGGATTCGACTCCCGCGTTGGTCCATTTTCCAGGCGGTTCGACACAACAAGTATTGTTGGTCCGGATGGATAAACCAGGCGAGTCCAAGAAATAACACTGTGATTGATGTTTATTCGCTCAGGTTTTCACAACAAGGTGCGAGAGTGAAGCGGTTATTTATACTAGTATTCGCGTTGTCGTTTCTTTTCGCATTGTTGTCGAATCACATTTGGGCGCGCGGCGGCCGTGGCGGTGGCGGTGGTGGTGGAGGGGCGCGTGGTGGTGGTGGTGCGGGTCGTAGTCTCGGTGGAGGCGGTGGCATGTCTCGACCGAGCGGCGGCGTCAGTGGGGGATTTCGTGGTGGATACGGCGGTGCCGGGTCACGCACGCCGACGCTTTCAGGACCATCCCTTCCCGCGAATATTAGCCGACGTCCAACCGGCGGAAGTGCCACCGGCGGCGGCCGAATCGTAAACAATCGCCCGTCGTACGGCAATTTGCCGACTCCAGGCCTGCGGCCGGGAAACGGTATAAGTAGCCTGCCCGGCGGCGCTGGTATTTCGACGTTGCCGGCAACACGTCCAGGCTCCGGCATCCGAACCGGTACGGGATCGCGGCCGATCGCGGGAACCCTGCCTTCTACCGGGCGCGGCCATCGACGCGCGACGTATCAAACTTTCTCGATTTGCCCGGTTTAGGAAAAATCGATGTTGGCATCAGCGCGCCGTCCACTCGCTCTGCGAATCCGGGTGCGGCACTCGTGGGCGGAGCGCTTGCTGGAGGCGCCGCTGCCGAGTTTCTACAGAACCGACCAGATAACACGCTGCCAGGCACGGGCGCACTTCCCGGCGGCGGCAAGATAGCGAGCACGCTGCCTGCTCGACCAGGTGCCGGAACACGTCCCGGCGATGGTCTGCGCCCCGGTACGGGCGACCGTCCTGAAGCAGGAACGCGCCCCGGAGAAAAGCCGGGTATCGGACGACCTGGTCGGCCCGGTGAGCGACCACTAGGTCCCGGTGGCCGGGAATTCGTTCAAAATCGGCCAGTTCGGATTCGCGACACTGCAAAGTTGGCGCAGTCGCGCCAGGATAATCGCAGCGACGTCGGTGATTTCATCAAAACACACCCCGGAGCCATCCACAATTGGTTGGAGGAAAATTGGGGGTCAACCGACGCGATCAACTATCCGTATTACCCAGGCTATGACTACTGGGCATCGGCCGCTTGGCCGAATATTTCCGATTGGGTTGATAATGGCTGGAGCCAACCGGTGTACTACAACTATGGCGAGAACGTGTACTACCAGGATGGCTCAGTCTATTACGGCGATCAAGCAGTCGCAACCGAAGACGAGTATGCGAAACAGGCTGAGGCGATCGCCACAAATATTCCGGAAACGAAGCCCGATGCGAAGGACTGGTTGTCGCTCGGCATATTTGCAATCACTACCGATGGCGAACCCACCGGCGCCGATCCCACGATGTTTCTCCAACTTGCGGTGAGCAAGCAAGGGATCCTCTCAGGCACATTTCAAAACACCGCAACCAACACGGTTCAAGCCGTTGAAGGTATGGTCGACAAGCAGACGCAGCGAGCCGCCTGGACCGCAGCGGACAAGATTCGCCCATTGATGGAAACCGGTATCGTAAACCTCGCGCTGGATTCGACGCCGGCGCTCGTTCATTTTGCGGATGGAACGACTCAGCAGTGTCTGCTCGTACGGCTGGAAAAGCCCGCCGCAGAAAAAGGAACACCTAAAAAGGGATAGCACCGTGAAGATGCGTGTCGCCATGACAAAGAAAGGCTTGCGACACATGATGCGAAATATGTTCTAATTAGAGCCCGCAATTGACTTTCGTTGTCATTTTCACGTCAAGCACGTGATTTGCAGGCGCCTGAAACCATTCAGGAGTTCCATAATCCTGCCGCAATTGTTTCCAAAGACCACAGATTCACACAAAGGACTGCTCCTTGCCGTCTGAAAAGTGCATAACAGGCTCTAGTTTCGTCCGAAGCATAAATCATACTGCAGTCCGCAAAATGCAGAGCCGCAGCCTCACAAAAGGCCTGCATGACAAACGCCCGCGACCCGCGGTCGGCAAACTCCTCTAGCCTGACGAACAGCTTGGCCGCGTTTTCAGCATCTTCTTTTTCAAGCTGAGAACAACCGAAGGCGAACGCCTGCTCAGACGCCACGCGGTGTTTTTTGCCATTCACGGCCAGCTCAATTTGAGCCGGCTTGGGATTCGCTCCATATGTGCCTTCATCGGCCGCTATAAGTTCATTTGAGTCAGCTTTCCCGGGACGTGTGGAGAACTTTGGGCCCAACCTAACCGTAGAAAATACCTGTACGCTCGCTGCAGACGTTAACTTTTTCCGATTCGCGGACTTTAGTCATTTTCAAATGAGCTTAACATGACCGTCAATACCCAAGTCACCCACGCCCAAATCGAACAGCTTTCGGAAAAAATCAAGACGGCCAGTCGGCCGTTTCGCCAGCTTGTCGCAGAGGTCGGCAACACGATTGTCGGCCAGGAGCTGCTGATTCATCGCATGCTGGTGGGGCTTCTGGCGAATGGCCACCTTTTAATCGAGGGCGTTCCCGGACTGGCGAAGACGACCGCCGTCGCCTGCCTGGCAAAGGGAATTCGCACAGGTTTTCAGCGGTTGCAGTTCACCCCCGACTTGCTGCCAGCTGACCTCATCGGCACCCTTATTTATCGCCCTCAGGACCAGCGGTTCGTGGTCCAAAAGGGCCCCATCTTTTCGAATCTCATCCTCGCCGATGAAATCAATCGCGCACCGGCGAAAGTTCAAAGCGCGCTCTTAGAAGCCATGCAGGAGCGCCAGGTTACGATCGGCAGCGAAACTTACCGTCTTGATGAACCGTTTTTGGTGATGGCGACCCAGAATCCAATCGAACACGAGGGCACCTACCCGCTGCCGGAGGCGCAACTCGACCGCTTCATGCTGAAAGTGATTATCGGCTACCCCGATCGCGACCAGGAGTTGTTGATCCTGGAACGAATGTCGAAAACGCGGCCGCAGATTCCCGTGCGTCCCGTGACCAGCCCCGACGAAATCATGGCCGCTCGTGCTCTAGTTGATGAGATCTATGTAGATCGCAAGGTCCAGGAATACATCGTCGATTTGGTTATGGCGACGCGCCGACCACAGGCTTACAACTTGAAACTCGATGAGTTGATTCAATACGGTGCATCGCCGTGCGCGACGATTTACCTGACGCTCGCGGCAAAAGCCAATGCCTTTCTCCATAGTCGCGGCCACGTGTTGCCGCAAGACGTGAAGGAGTTAGCTCTCGACGTGTTACGCCATCGCGTGATTCTTACCTACGAGGCTGAAGCCGAAGAAAAGACCTCCGACGACGTGATTCGGACGATTCTGGACGCGATTCCTGTGCCATAGGAACTCACATGCTGCCGCGCAAATCATCAGAAAAATTCGCCGAATCCAGATTCATACGTCGCACATCGTCGATGAGCTATTGGCGGGGCAATGGAACTCCGCTTTCAAGGGTCGCGGGATCGAATTCGAAGAAGTCCGCCCCTACATGTTTGGCGACGACGTACGGGCGATCGACTGGAACGTGACGGCTCGCACCGGTCGGCCGTTCGTGAAACTATTTCGCGAAGAGCGCGAAATGGCCGTCATGCTATTGGTCGATCTCAGCGGTTCTCAGAGCTTGGGAACCCACTGGCAAACCAAGTGCGAACTTGTGACGGAACTGGGCGCAACCTTGGCGTTTTCGGCTATCAGGGGAAACGACAAAGTTGGATTGACGCTATTTACCGACGAAATTGAAAAGTTCGTACCAACGCGAAAAGGCACGCGCCACGTGCTGCGAATTATCCGGGAGCTGTTGTATTGCGAGCCGATGGGACATAGCACGAGCCTGCGAAAGGCTTTGGAGCACCTCAATCGAGTGGCATCGCGCCGTACCGTTGTATTTTTGATCAGTGACTTTCAAGACTTCGGATACGAGCGCGCGCTCAAAATTGCGCGACGCAAGCACGATGTGATTCCGCTGGTGGTGGCTGACGAGCGGGAATTTACCATGCCGAGAGTGGGGTTGGTGCGTCTGCGCGATGCAGAAACCGGCGGTACAGTAGTGCTCGACACATTCAGCCGCTCGAACCGCCGCGCCTATGAAGAACAAGCTCGCCGGCAGGCAGCCGAGCGCGACAAGCTGTTCCGAAAGCTGCGACTCGATCCGATTCATATTTATACGGGTGAGGACTACGTCGAACCGCTCCAGCGGTTTTTCCACAGGCGGGAGCTCCACCGATGAGACGCATTCCATCTCTCATACGGTTCGTCGTAATAGCGATGTTGCCACTGATGCCCGCAGTGGTCCGCGCCTCTGACGCATCCGCAAGCTCCTCCATCATTAGCGATGGACCTGTAAAGGCGACGTTAACTACCGACCGTTCGGAGGCTCGCGTGGCGGATCCGATCCAAATTACCTTGGACGTGGAGGCGCCGACAGGGACGCGGGTCGAACTACCAAAAATAGCAAATCACTTGGGAGATTTTGACATACGATCCAGCAAGCAATTCAATGATATTCCCTCGGGCACTGCCGCCGGTAAGCGGCACTCGGTTCTAAAGGTGACAATCGACACGATAAAAACGGGTGAGCTGACGATCCCTGCGGTCGATATTCACTTCGTTGCCGCTGGATCAACATCATTCAAAACGTTGAGCACAAAGCCGCTTCCAGTGCACGTCACAAGCGTATTGGAGAATCGCGCCGACCCCACGAAGTTCCACGACATCAAGGGGACAGTGGATGTGAACATGCCGCGACCGCCCTTGTTGGCCCGGGTCGGCTGGACGGCTGCCTGTCTTGTCACGGCACTGGCAGCCGGACTCTTGATGGTGATCGTCAAAAAGAGGAGAAGCGGTCTTTCACCGGCCGATTGGTCGCTCCGCGCCCTCTCCGATCTGAAAAAACTGGCGATCGAAAACCCTGCCGAGGCCAGTGCAGTCGTCTGTGAAGTCGTCGGCATCGTTCGCGAATTCTTTGAGCTTGAATTCGACCTTCCAGCAACGACACGCACATCCCGGCAATTGCTAGTCCAAGCCGCGAAGAAAACGGCTTTAAGCGAGTCGGCCCGGGAATCACTCGCTGGGCTGCTTTCGTTGGCGGACGAGGTCAAGTTTACGCGATTCGGCGTCGGCGCCGATCAATCGCGTATGGCGATAGAACAAGCAATGACTCTAATCTCCGATTGCGATCGCCAGCAACACTCTCGCGGAAAGGAGGTCGCGTGATGTTCTACAGCCCGTGGTATTTTCTGCTGTTGTTGCTTTTGCCAGTCGTCGGTTGGCGACTCTGGTCGCGATCTCGCACAGCAGCGGTGCCGTTCAGCACGACTCAATTCACCAAAACGTTGCGCCCAACCTGGCGGCAGCGTCTCGCCTGGCTGCCCGGCGCGTTGACGCTGGCCGCAATCGCGATGTTGATCGTTGCCTTGGCGCGGCCGCGCGAGGGACGGCAGCAAGCGATCGTCGACTCTGAAGGCATTGCGATGGAAATGGTCGTCGATCGTTCCGGCAGCATGCGCGCGATGGATTTCCAAATCGATGGTGAGCACGTCGATCGGCTCACCGCCATTAAGAACGTTGCCGGCCGGTTCATTCAGGGCGACGTCGCTTCGCAGACACACGATGGTTTGGCCGGGCGCGCCAGCGACAGCATTGGACTCATTACGTTTGCAAGAGCGGCCGACGCGATTATGCCGCCTACGCTCGACCACGCGTTCGTGATGGACCAGCTGAACCATCAGGAAGTTGCGTCTCGACGCGAGGAAGATGGCACCGCCATCGGCGACGCAGTCAGTCTGGCCGTCGAAAAGCTGCGGGCTCTTGATAGCCGCAAACGCGACAAGATTAAGAGCAAAGTCGTTATCCTGCTGACGGACGGCGACAATAATGCCGGTGACATCGATCCGCTCGAAGCCGCCGAACTTGCTAAAGCGATGGGGGTCAGGGTTTACACGATCGGCATCGGCACTCGCGGCGCCGCCCCGATGCCCGTTCGCGATCCGTTCACGGGACAGCAGCAAATCGAATGGATGGAAGTGAACATCGACGAAGAGACGCTCCAAAAAATTGCGGCGACAACCGGCGGCAAATACTTTCGCGCAACCGATACCCAGTCGCTCACGTCGATCTATCATGAGATCGATCAATTGGAAAAGAGCAAAGTCGAATCACGCCAGTTTACTGATTACCGCGAACTAGCGATCGAGTCCGCACACGTCGGAAGATGGCCATTTCCGCCGGTCGTGCTTATCGCGCTGGGACTTCTCTCCGCCCGAGTTATGCTGAGTAATCTTGTTTTTCGGGAATTGAATTGAACCGATCTTAAGCGATTGCGATGGATATTCACATTGGAAACTTGAGCCAGTTGCATTGGCTGTGGGTGGTCGCCGCGTGCGTGGTCGCTACAGTGATTGCCGCTCTTGCGCCGTCGCGCGCGGTCGCGGTTTGCGACGTCGAACCTCCTGCCGCGATTGTTGCCGTTGCGGGGAGTCGTTCGGCGGGCGTTCGCCACGGCGCTCATTGCCGCCTCGATGGTCATGCTCGTTGTGGCGCTCCTCGATATTCGTTGGGGACAAGTGTGGCACGAGGTGCCGCAAAAGGGCATTGAGGTGATGTTTGTCCTCGATGTGTCACGGTCGATGCTGGCCGAAGACGCTACGCCAAGTCGGCTCGAACGCGCCAAGCAGCAAATCAAGGATACAGTGGACGAAATGGCCGGCGACCGCGTAGGCCTGTTCGTCTTTGCCGGCGATGCCAAGCAGCAGATGCCTCTCACAACTCACTACGACGATTTCAAACAGGCGTTGGATGAGGTAGGTCCCCAAAACGTCCGCCGCGGCGGATCGCGGCTAGGCGACGCGATCGACGCCGCGACGCATGGATTCCTGACCAAATTGAACGCGCACAAAGCAATGATCGTTTTCACCGACGGCGAAGACCAAGAAAGTAAACCGGTCGAAGCGGCTCGCCGTGCTCATGCGGAAACCGGTGTTCGCATTTTTACAGTGGGCCTCGGCGACATGGAGAAGGGCGCCCGCATACCGATCGCGCGCGCGACCACGAAGAATTTATGACGCACGATGGCCAACAGGTATGGTCGAAGCTGAACGGCAACATTCTCCGGCAGGTGGCCACGGAAAGCGATGGCGCATACATTCCGGCCGGCACGAAGCAAGTGAACATGGCGGACATTTACCATCGCTACATCGCCGGCGTCGAACAGGCGCAGTTTGAAACAGCTCGCATCAGTCAGTACAATCCGCGGTTTCAATGGTTTGTGGGAGTGAGTCTGCTGCTCGTGCTCGTCGAGATTGCAGTGACGACGCGGCTCGTTCCATTCGCGCCGTTGTGAAAGCAATTGAAAAATCCAGTCGCGGCGAATTCGGCAGTGTCCACACGGGAAAGGATCGATCCAGCGAACAATCGACGGCGGCATGAACACACTTCAGCGAATAATGTGTGCCGGTCTGATTCTAGGCGGCATTGCGCCTGCGAGTCTGGCCCGCGCGGATGAGGCCGAGTGCGCGGTCGCACTTCAGATCAACCAGGCGAATGACCTGTTGCATCGCGGCGATGTGGATGCGGCGATCCGTGCTTATCACGAGGCGCAGGACCACGTGCCGCAGCGGCCCGACTTATCCTACAATCTGGCGGTAGCCCAATATCGCAAGGGCGACTTGGCCGCGGCTGAGCAATCGTTCCGTTTGGCGGCGGCAAATGATAACGACTCCCTTGCCGCAAAGGCCCGCTATAACCTGGGCAACTGCGACTATGCATCCGCGCTGAAGATTGCCAAAAGCGATCAGGCCGGCGCGATCAAAGGCCTCAATCGTGCGATTGCGAATTATCGCAGCACGTTGGACATCGATCCGACAGACACCGACGCACGCGCCAATCTTGAGTTGGCCGCCACGCTCAGTAACAAGCTGCGCCAACGCCAACAAGAGCAGCATTCCCAGCAGAAACAACCGCAGCAGAACAAACAGGAACAGCAGCAGTCCGATCGTCAGCCGCAACAGCAACAAGGGCAACAAAACGACGCAAGGCAGGCGCAACCAAGTCAAAAGCCGCAATCCTCGCCATCTTCCAGTAATGGCGGACAAAATCACAATTCGGCGAGAGATAACCAGGAGCAACAGAAGTCCGCAAAGGGGAGCGATCAAACGCGGCAAAATAGTACAGATTCGCAACGGAAGCGGGCCGAAAAAGAGGCGAAACGAAAAGATGAACCGCGGCGATCCGAAGCGAAAGATCAAAACAAACCGCAATCGACGAACGCCGCGGAAGATTCGACGAATTCATCAAATAGGCAGAACCACCAGTCGTTGCAGCAACAGACGTCTCGCAACCATCAGCGACACCCGGCGACCGATCGCGATCGTGACAATTCAAACGCGACAGGCGAAGCAAACGAGCAGCAGGGCAAGACCCCGCCGAAGGGCGCTCTGTCGGCAGCATCGAAACCGGCCGAACAGGCGAACAATAGGGAAAAACAGGAAGCGATCGATCTCGACGCGGCCTCGGATGGCGCGATGACGCGACAAGAGGCTGAAAAAATGTTGCAGGCGATTCGCGATCGCGACTTGGTCCACCGCTTGCAGCGCCAAGCCGCGGAGCGCGCGCGACGCGTGCCCGTAGATCGCGATTGGTGATTTGCCGGCCACAAGATTCGACCGACGGGAACTTAGATGAAGAAACGACTCACTCATTTTTGGAATCTCATTCTGCTCGCGTTCATGGTCAATGGAATGGCGGCCGCGGCATTTGCGGTTGATGTCTGCGCGGGCGTTTCGGCGCGGGAAACTTACGTAGGGTTGCCGGTCACGCTGCAGATCCAGGTAAGCAACGCCGAGACGATCGATCCACCTGCGCTGCCTAATATCGATGGCCTTCAAGTCAAATCGATGGGGACTCCCGCGCGGAGTACGCAAATCACGACGATCAACGGCCGAACAATGAGCCGATCATCGCAAACCTATGCTTATCAAGTTACACCACTGCGAAGCGGAGAGTTTCGCATCCCGCCGATCACGATTCACGCCGACGGTGCGGACCACGAGACGCAGTCCATCGATTTTGTCGCCTCGAAAAGCGACACGGGCGACCTCATGTTTGTCGAAATTGCCGGCAAGGAAAAGCAGATATATGTCGGCCAGGCTTTGGACGTGACGCTCAAGATTTGGCTCAAGCCATTCCGCGATCGCGAGCATCAGATCACGCTTTCCGAAGCCGATATGTGGAAGATGGTTTCCGATCGTTCGAATTGGGGAATGTTCGCCGATCGTATGCAGCAGCTCGCCGACCGCGACCAGCGGCCGGCCGGCAAGGAAGTGCTTCGCAAGGGTCGCGACGGCGTTGAGCATGGCTACTATCTGTACGAGCAGGACGCAACGATTTATCCCAAGCGCCCCGGCAAGATCGATGCCAGTGCTGTCAAGATTGTCGTCGACTATCCAACCGCAATCGGCAAAGCTCGCGATCCGCTGGCCGATATGTTCGACGACATGCCGATTCCCGGCGGAAGATCGGGCCTGTTCGGCGATGACAGTCTGTTCTCGCCATTTGCATCTCGGCTGGCCGTGCAATCCGTGCGGCCCATCGTTGCCGCAACAAGTGCTGAGGAAATCAATGTGCTGCCGATCCCGTCGGCCGGCCGACCAGCCAACTATCGTGGCGCTGTCGGGACATACCACATTGCGACTGTGGCTAACCCGACAAACGTGAAGGCCGGCGATCCCATCGAGCTATCGATTGGCATCTCCGGAACCGGGCCGATGGAATTGGTCGAGGCGCCGCCGCTTGCAGAGTTACCTGATTTGACGCACGACTTCAAAGTGCCAAATGAACCGCTCGCTGGTTTCGTCAAGGACGACGGAAAACTATTCTCCGTACCGATACGCCCGCGCCGGGCGGGCGTCACTCAGATTCCCGCGATCCCGTTCAGCTACTTCGACCCGGCGAGCGCAAAATTCGTCACAGTAAACAGCGATCCGATTTCTTTGCACGTCGAGCCGGCCGATACGCTGGCGCTTGACGCGATCGTAGCGCGCGAAAAACATGCTTTGAGCTCCGACACAACCTCCAACGCGCTTGATAATGCTGAAGTGCCGTCATTTGCAGCCTTTACTGGTGATGATGTGCTAGCCGTCGAATCGCCGCATACTCTCAGCTCGTGGTTGCTTATTGTGCTATTGGCAATGCCGCCGGTTCTCGTGCTTGCAATCGCGATAGTAGGATCCCATCGATATCTGGCACGGTTCCTGGGCGGATTCAAGTCAGGTGCGCGACGGTTCCAGGATCAAATCACAACGGCCCAACAGCCTGCCGAGGTTGCGACTGCCTTGCAGTCCTACCTTGTTGGCCAACTTCGTCCAAGAATTGGGCACCCCAACGTCGCAGCTTTGTTGGGCGCATTGCGTTCCTCGGGGCATCGACAATCGGCCATTCGTTGCGAGCGCGTTTTCGATGCGTGCGCCCGCGAACTCGGCTTTGTCCCCGGACTGCGCACACTCGACGAATTGAAACAGGATGCTCGGCAAGTCGTTGCCGACTTTCAAACCGAGAGCCAGCGGCGACGAGCAAAGCCTAAGTCTGCAAATCACGAACGCGTTAGGCTCGGGGCCAAATCGTCGGGCTTACAGGCAAAAACCCAATCGATTATTGCCGCGCTCATGGTTACCCTAGCGTTATCGGTTCTAAGCCGGTCGGCAACCGCCGCCGGATTTGACTCGCGAACACTCGCATTGACCCACGAGCAGCAGAAGATGCTACTGAACGAAGCCACCGAATGCGTCCGTCAGGCGCGGAGGGCAGCGACGAAAGATTCGGCCGATGCCAAGCAATCGTTTGCGAAAGCCGCGGATAAGTACCAGCTGTTAGTTGAATCCGGCGTGGACAACAGCAAGCTATATGTGAATCTCGCGAATGCGTATTTCCAAAGTGGTCAATCGGGCAAAGCCATCGCAAATTACCTGCGGGCATTAAAGCTGGACGCGACCAACCCGGACGCCCGGGCAAATTTGGCATTTGTGGAACACGCTCTGAACTCATCCGCGCCACACCCAATGCGACGGCCGGGGGCCGAATTTATTTGTCGTACTGGGCAAATATGACTGACTGGCTTGGCGCCGATATCAGCCCTCGCACGGCACAAGTCGTCATGCTAATCGCCTGGGGCACACTGTGGTTATCGATCGGTCTGAGGGTTGCCGGTTATCGTTTTCGCTGGAAAACCGTAGCGGTTCCTATGGGCCTATTCTTACTCATCACGACCGCGTTTTGCATTTCTGTTTGGCAACAAAATGGAAAAGCTGACGTAGTCGTCATATCGTCCAACGCCATTCTCTGCGAATCCGACAACCAACAAAGCCCGCCGGTGTCCGGCGCCGTTGTTCGCGAAGGCGAGATTGTAGAAACACTCAGGCGGCGCGGCGACTGGCTTCAAGTCCGCACGAAGAACGGCCAAACCGGTTGGTTATCCAACAAGCTGGCCGAAATCATCTGATCAACATTGGCCGTGCCTGATCTTCGCACGACGTACCAACTGCGGGTGCAAGTGACCGTGGCCCCGATGGAAAACGCTCGACTTGTGTGGGCGAATACCGTTGCCAAAGTACACTTGGAGGATCGCGACAATTTCACTATGACTTTATGGGTGTCCGCCATCAGCGAACAGGTCATATCAGAAAGGGCTTATGTGTACAGCGGAGTTCTCTACATTGT
The DNA here is from genome assembly GCA_963733825.1 of Pirellulales bacterium. Classification (GTDB taxonomy): domain Bacteria; phylum Planctomycetota; class Planctomycetia; order Pirellulales; family Lacipirellulaceae; genus JABDGM01. Next base: position 57,102 of record CAVTEK010000015.1, on the reverse strand, counting down.
CGCAACCATCGCCTTTACGGTGTATGGGCAGCTGATCATTAAGTTAAGCGGCACGCTGGCCATATTGCGGGCCACGCGTAGAGACGGGCAAGGCGATTGTATCGGGGGAAGCCAACGACGGAAAAGGCAACATTACAGGACCGTCCGACGCAGTAGCGTCGTCAAATATAGCGTCTGAATTGCCGTTCCATTTCGCAATTAGGAAATGACGGATCATCGCGCTGAAAACATGCCATTCGTCGTGCGGGCGAGATTCGTGCACTCATGCCAATTAAAACGTAGTCTGCAAATTGTTGCAGCGTTGGGGATTCGATTGTGCAAAACTCGCGGTGATGAAATTCTGCCAACCGCTCCATGTTGTAACCGAATTTGTATTCTAGATGCTGAAACAGTCGGTTGATTGCCAACCGCCGAAGATAGGTGGACGATTGGTCAGCCTGCTTACCGTGGTAATGGTTTTGTTGGTGGACGCGGTATCGTACCAAAGGCTGAGCCAAGTATCGCTTACGTGCAGGCGCGAACGACGAGCCGAATACAAGGCAGTCATCAGCGCGGACTCGCCAGTCGTCGACAAAGGGCAGCGGAAGGATCTCATTCAGTATTTGTCTACGCATCGACAAACACGATGTTGCAGTGCCAATCCACTTGCGTCGGTACGCTGTGCTGAGCACGGAGTAGCCGAAGTCACGGTCTTTCGAGAACGGAAGCAACACCCTATCTTGCAGCCCAAACATCCGTTTAGCACAAAATAAGAAATCGCAGGATGGCTGGCGGTCATAGCTGTCTAGAGCCCGTTCGACGTATTGAGGTTCATAAATATCATCAGAGTCGAGGAAGAAAACGATATCACCAGTAGCGCGGGCGGCGCCAGCGTTGAAACACGACAGTTGTCCATTGTGGCTTTTGTCGACAATTTGCAGTCGCGGAGTCGTAGCGTAGTTGCGTTTTAGCAACTCCACAGAGCCGTCGGTCGAGCCATCGTCGACAACTATGATTTCGTCGAACGGAACCGTCTGCCTCAACGCGCCTTCGATCGCTTCGACGACGAACTGAGCGTAGTTGTAGTTGCTGATCAGGCAGGTGGTAGTCATCGGTTGGTCGGCAGAAGAGGTCTGAAGCTCACCAGATCCGTCCGGCGATCTCATTTGGACATGGATTGAGTGGCGATAGAGCCGAAAGCCGACTCGAATAATTGGCATAATTGATATCGGCAGGGATGTCGTATCGGATGAAACATAAAGGCCCGCTAGATCGGGCTAAAGTTTGGATCGAATAACGACGAGCATTCAGCCTGAGCGGAACCTGTCGGAGGTTGGCCTTGAGGCTGCCAGCTCACGCATTTTTCGCGTTTTCTTCCCGCGCAGATATTACTGACTCGCTTTTTGCTCGCCGCTTGTAGTGCCAGCGTCGGCCATATCCGGCCAGCGCATTCAAGGAACGTGTGCGTGGATCCAATGGATATCGATAAGTTCGGCGCGAGCGACCCCGTGGCGGTTCTTGCTGTCGACGAGCAGTTCGCGATGCCATTGGCAGCGACGATACGGTCTGCGTTGGACAACCTGGCCCAACCGCGCAAGCTGCGGATCTATGTTTTAGACGGCGGCCTCAGCGACGCGACGAAAGACCGGCTGATACGATCCTGGCCGAAGGATCGCTATCAGATAGCATGGGTCGGGGTTGATGCGTCGATACTCGGTCGCGTTCCAATCTCTGGCCACGCTAGCCGGGCCAACTACTATCGGATCTTAATGCCATGGCTGTTGCCGGCCGACGTGAACCGGGCGATCTATCTTGATGCCGACTTGATTGTGCGACGGGATCTCACGCAGCTTTGGGAGTGCGATCTGGGCGACCAATTGTGCCTGGCCGCCCAGGATTGTGCGGCTCCGTATCTGGATGCAAGCGTGGCCTTGCCAAACTACGAGCGCTGTCGGCAACATCTCGGCGCGGCAAATCCCGTCGCCAATTATCGCGAACTCGGTTTGAATCCGCACGCTGAATATTTTAACTCGGGTGTGTTATTGGTGGACTTGGCGGCGTGGCGAGAAACTGACTTGCCCAGCCAGCTGCTGAGTTGCCTGGAACAAAACCGTGCGCATGTTCGCTGGTGGGACCAATACGCACTAAACGTCGTGTTAGCAGATCGTTGGGGAAGACTAGACACACGCTGGAATCAGGGCTCCCACATATACGTGTATCCAACCTCCTCGCGAAGTCCGTTCGATCAAGAATCGTTTAAACAGTTGCGCAACGATCCCCATATCGTTCACTTTACGACGCGCTACAAACCATGGCTGGCTTCGTGTCTTCATCCGCGTCGCAAAGAGTTTTTTGCATATGTTGACCGCACAGATTGGGCTGGATGGCGGCCGTGGCGAACGAACCGCGCGAAGACGCTGTTCGAACTCGCGATGGCACATCATCGCCGGATGAGAAGGACGCGAAAATACTGGAGGAGCCGTGTCATGGAATGGTTGTATCCGCGGCCCGAGATTGCCAAGTCCTAACCGTTGCGCCTTTCCCCTTAGCTACTCGGCGCAAATTGCACGTCGACCCAGTAATTGCTATTCTGGTACGACTGCGTTGGGAAGGCGCTGCTGCTGCCGTACTGGTAAACGCCGCCACCGGCTACTACTTTCAAATGACCGCTGGTCAGCGGACTCGCGAAGTAATCGCGATCGACTGAGTAGTGGCCCTTTGGTGCGTAGTAGGAAGCAACATAGGTAGTGCCGGCGGTGATCGCAACGGGCGTCGCAAAATTGACTTGCTGCCAGCCACTTTTCGATTCGCTGGTGAAAGTAGCTGTAGCCAGGAGTTGGCCAGTGCTAGTCCACAAGTTGGCGATGTGCATGCCTGTGTTGCCGCTGCTCTTATAGAATCGTACGCCCGTAATGTAGCCGTTGACGTCGGCCGTGAATGTCAGGCCGAGTTCAACCGCGCTCGCGTCCTTCGCATCGGTCGTTCCTGGCTTCGCGCTAGTCGGCCATATCGTAGTCGGAGTTGGCGCCGCGGCAGCGGTCGTAAACGTAGATGAAAAGGTTTGCGTTAAAGCGTTGCCGGCAACGTCCTTGATGCCGCTCGCACCGCCCAGGATAGAAACGCTGTACGTCGTCGAGTTAGCTAAGGCGGCGGTGGGAGTAATCGTCGCCGTCTTGTTGGTCGCATTGTAAATGATCGTGGCCGCGACCGAGGTGCTTCCACTCAACAGCTTGACGGTGGTTGTGCTCACAGTAGCGGCGTTGAGAGCTTCACTGAACGCGACCGTAATGCCGGCCGAGGTCAGAATATTCGTCGCGCCGTTTGCCGGGGAAACGCTCAAAACGCTGGGCGGCGTAGTATCCACCTGCGAAGCTGCCGCAGTAGTGAAAGTTGACGAGAAAGTTTGTGCTAACGGGTTGCTGGCTGCGTCCTTGACGCCCGGAATTCCACCCAAGACTGAAATCGTGTAGGTCTTGGAATTGGCCAAGGCATTTACCGGGGTGATGGTCACGGACTTGTTGCTGGCGTTGTACACCACACTTGCCGCGATCATCGAATTGCCATCCAGCAATTTCACAGTGCTGTTGCTGATCGTTGTGGCATCCATCGCCTCGCTAAAGGTGACCGTAACAGCCGAGCCGGTCGAGATATTCGTCGCGCCATTTGCCGGGCTGGTGGTTGAGACGGTTGGTGGCGTCGTGTCCGTCGCGGGTGTTGAGCTTAGCACCACGTCAACCCAGTAGTTGGTGTTTTGGTAGGTCAGCGTCGGCGCCGTGCTGGTTTTGTTGTATTGGTACACGCTGCCGCCGGTGGTTACATGCAACGGACCGCTATTGAGGGGAGTAGCAAAGTAATTCACATCGTCCGAATAATGCCCCTTCGGCGCGAAATACGACGCGATATAGGTTGTGCCCGCGGCCACCGCGACCGGCGTCGCAAAGTTAACCTGCTGCCAGCCGCTTGCGGTTTCGCTGGTGAACGTGGCGGTCGCCAGCAGTTGCCCGGTGCTCGTCCAAAGGTTGGCGATATGCGTGCCGGTGTTTTTCGTGCTCTTGTAGAACCGCAGGCCGGTAATGTACCCGTTGGAGTCGGACGTGAACTTCATGCCGACTTCAATCGACTTCGAATCATTACTATCGACGGTTCCCGGCGTCGCGGTGGCAGGCCATAGCGACGACGATATTGGGGCTGCTACCGTCGTGAACGACGAAACATAGTCCGACGCGATCGCGTTGCTGGAAAGGTCGGTGACGCCCGACGCACCGCCATGTATATAGATCGTATAATTCGTCGCATTTTCGAGCGGCGCCAGGGGTGTAATCGTCACCGTGCGATTGGTGGCGTTGTACGACTGGCTTGCATTCACGCGATTCGTCGCGTTCTTTAGCAACAGTACGCTATTCGCATCGACTGTCGCGGCATTGAGGCCCTCGCTGAAAGCTACCGTAAACGATGACCCGGTCGAGATATTGGTGGATCCATTGACCGGATTGACGCTGGTTATCGTCGGCGGAATCAGATCTGGAGCCGGCGCGGCAACCGTCGTAAACGACGAGCCGATCGTCTGTGCAATCGGATTTCCGACGGCATCTTTCACGCCGAATGGACCACCAGTGACCACGATCGTGTAGTTCATACTGAAGGCCAGCGGCGAAGTTGGCGCGAGAGTGGTCGTCAGCGTGGCAGCATTGTATGAGAGCAACGCCGGGACAAAATTGTTGCCGCTATCGATCAGTTTCAACGTCGCCTCCGTGATCGACGTTGGATCGATCGCTTCGCTGAACTTGACGGTCGCCGAGCTGTTGACGCCGATATTCTGGCCGCTTGCGGCCGGCGAGAATGAGACAACCGTGGGCGGGGTGCTGTCCAACGGCGCAGTCGGTTGGAACACGACGTCGACCCAGTAGTTCTCATTCTGGTATGTCAGTGAGGGGAAACTGCTGCTCTTGCCGTACTGGTACACGCCTCCGCCGACGGGCACATGCAGCGATCCACTGTTGAGCGGCGTTGCGAACCCGCTTGAATCGGCGGAGTAATGACCTTTGGCGCAAAGTACGACGCGACATACGTGGTGCCCGCCGTTATTGCCACCGGAGTGGCGAAATTCAGCTGTTGCCAGCCACTCGCCGTTTCATTGGTAAACGTGCCCGTGGCGATCAGTTGCCCTGTGCTTGTCCACAGATTTGCAATATGGGTGCCGACGTTGTTGGCGCTCTTATAGAACCGCAGTCCGGTGATGACCCCGTTGACGTCCGCGCTGAATTTAGTACCGACCTCGATTGCGTTCGAATCAGCGTCGTCGACCACGGAAGGGACGGTCGAATTGGACCAAATGCTTGATGGGCCGGCTGCGGCTTGAGCCGGCGTAAGGAATGAAGCCGCGGTGTCTGTCGCTAATGGATTGCCGGCCAGGTCGGTTACGCCCTGCGCCCCGCCCACAAGCAACACGGTATAGATCGACGACGTCGACAACGGCGAATTCGGCGCCAACGTGATCGAATGTTTCAATGAATCGTACGTAACGGTCGTCGAAATGACTTTGGTGTTTGCGCCGATTATCAACGGGCAGCCACTGCACCAACCGCCCGGCGTGCTGCAGCAGCCGCCGGGAACCGAATTGGGATCGGGGTTCAAAAGTTGAACGGTATTCGTATTGATCGTTTTGGAATCGAGCGCCTCGCTCAAGTTGATGACGATCGACGAATTGGTATTGAGCGTGTCGGAACCATCGCCGGCCTTAAACGACACAACCGTCGGTGCAGTGTGGTCGTTATTGGGGATCGTGTTGAGAACAACGTCGACCCAGTAGTTGGTGCTATTGCTGGAAAACGTTGGGAAGCCGCTCGATGAACCATACCGATAAATGCCGTTCGTGCCCGTGGGTCCGGTTGGGTTCGCATGCAGTGAGCCGCTGCTTACACCCTGGGTCGTAAAATAATTGAGATCGGCCGAATAATGACCGCTTGGCGCAAAGTACGACGCGATATAGGTGACGCCCGCGGTCACGGCGACCGGCGAAGCAAAGTTAACCTGCTGCCAGCCGCTTGCGGTTTCGCTGGTGAACGTGGCGGTCGCCAGCAGTTGCCCCGTGCTCGTCCACAGGTTGGCGATATGCGTGCCCGTATTTTTCGTGCTCTTGTAGAACCGCAGGCCAGTGATGTACCCGTTCGCATCCGAGGTGAAGCGAACACCTACTTCGATCGCACTTTTGTCGCCCGAGTCAACCTGGCTCGGCCCATTGCTGTCGCTCCAGAGGGAATAAACACCCGGGTTCGGATTGGGATTCACATCGACGCGTGGTCCGTTTGTTCTCAAGGTTTCCGCTATCGTCGACGGCGCGACTGAGAATGGTTAACGGACCGTTGCCGCGTGTTGTGAATGTGTAAGTCCAACTCGTTTGGCCCGTGGCACGATGCCAACTAATGCCGCCGTCGATCGACACTTCGACGGCCGCGACGATGCCGCCCCCAAGATCTTGCGCCGTTCCCCGCACGGTCACGCTGGCGTCCGCCGGCAAGAATGCACCGGCCGCGGGCGACAGAATGACCGACACGGGCGCCAATGAATCGGCCGAAGCTGTAGCGCGGATGAGTCCGCTCATCAGCGAAGCGGGTTGCGCGCCCATATCGGCCAGAAGATTGATGGTGGCTTGCTGCAAAGCAGGATCCGTCGCGGCGGCATACACGGGGTGATGGTCGTCCAAAGCCCAAGAGTACTGGATCGAACCCGCTGAAAACACGATCGCACCACTGGCAGCTTTATAGAGCGTCATGCTATGGGTTACCGTACCCTTGGCATAAGTCGAGCCGTAATCTTGCAACACCTGAGGCACGGTGCGTGTCGTCGACGACAGATCGATCAATCCGGCCGGTCGGAAACCGTTGTCAGGATCCTCGTCCCATTCGTAGCCGAGGGCGCGGTTGCCCAACGAGACGCTTTTACCCGGGGCGAGTGTCGAGACAACCGTATTACGCCAAAATCGCAGCGCGGAAAAGTCACTCGATACGTCGATGCTCGTGCCCAGGTCGCCGCCGCTGTTCACGGCGAAGATCGTTCCCGTGAGCCCATTTTCGGGATGACCGCCATCTGTGGTGGCGGCGAATCGCGGGTCACGCCAGGTGCCCGTCCACACGTTCGGCAGAGGATCGATTTTCGCGCCGACCAGGGTTTCCTTGTAGTCGATCAGAGTCGTGTAGGGCGTGCCGGTGCTGTCGGTTCCCCAGCGAGTCTTCCAGAAGACCTCATTGCCGCTGAAGAAGGCGAGGTTCACGCCGGCATCGCGAGCGGCTTCCACATTGGCGCGTTGCTGCCCCGACCAGTATTCGTCGTGACCCACGGACATGAACACTTTGTGTTCCAACAGCTCGGAGCCGCTGCGGTCCGTGTCGATCCCGGTCGTATAGCTGACGTCGAACCCGTTCCGTTCGAGGAAACACGTCATCGCGAATTCTTCGCCAAAGTAAAAATTGAGCGGCGTATCCACGCTAGTGTTGAACGGACGGCTGTAGCTCACCGCCAAGGCCCGCCCGTTGGGATAATTGGGCGAATACAGGCTGCTTCCGCCCCAAGTGTTATATGCCTCCCATGTTTCGTCGGAGGTCTGGAACAACAAATCGGAATGGCCTTCGTCGTCGCGGACCACGAAAATTATATAATTCTCGCCGCTCTTCCCGTCTTCGCGAACTAACTTTCCGACGTACACGCCAGATACGGCGTTCGTCGGAACCGCCCAAGACGCCGACACATGCCAGTTGCTGGCGTCTGCCGAATTCGTGTCGAGGTGAATGATTGGATCGGGTTGGTTTTGTAGATTGGTCGGCTGCACAGTCGCGACGAGTCGCCCGCCCAATCCCTGATACCAACCCATTCGATAGATATCGATCCGATAATCGCTGGCGTCCGTGTCTACCTTAAATTGCACCGTCTGGCCGTGATCCACGCTGAATTGCGCGGCGTAACCCTGGATGGTCGTCGAAACGTTGCCGTTGATTTGCCAATTCCCGGTGCCGGTTATCGCATTCTCCGCGACGATCTGAGCCGCGGACAACATCATCCGATCCTCGAGCGCTTCGAATCGGAGTTTGTTTTTTTGGCGGCGGGCCCCGAGTGAGCGTTTTTTGCGGTGACAGCTTTTTTTTGGCTTGCGTCGTGACGACATTGGGAGAAGTGAGAGTTCGAGGAGAGGAGGGAAAAGGCGAGATTTCGGGCATCCGGCGGGGGATTTCTCCAAGCGGAGAAGCTGCCGAAATGCGCTGATCTTGGGGAGCGGCGGAAAGATGAGGCTGAAGTTTCATAGTAATTGGGGTAAATAGAGCGTCAAAAAACGACGACTTCGCCGTCGCGTCGCAACTCGTCACGATGCAGCGACTTACAACTTACGTAGCGCTTTTCTCACCGTCGTGAAAGCGAACGCACGCGCGCGGATTTAACGACAGTGCCATTCGTAACGGCGATTTGATGACCATTGGGCGGAGTACGCCGGCTGCCAAAGTCGCCGCTGGCACCTGGCTGCGGCCTGGCCGGGCTCCGAAAAGAGCAGCATCAATCGGCTGGAACGGCGAAAACCGGGCCCACCGCGAGCCGTCGTGATAGGCTCATGTTGACATGCAAGTTGCCGCCGGATAACGTCTCGCCCCTGCTTAAAGTCCGCACGCATCAAGGATCGATTAATATGCCCATCGACGAAAACGTTCGGCTTGCGGCGGATGTCCGCATCGCTCATCCCGAACTGGTCAATTTGTACGGTTGCTCGATCGGCGAAGGCACGCGTATCGCAACGTTTGTCGAGATTCAGAAAAACGCCAGCGTAGGCGCCCGCTGTAAGATCAGCTCTCATACCTTTGTCTGCGAAGGCGTGACGATCGAAGACGAATGCTTTATCGGGCATCACGTCTGTTTCACGAACGATCGCTTCCCTCGGGCCACAGCCGAATCGGGACAGCTTCAGACAGACGATGATTGGCAAGTCGTACCTACCCGCGTTTGCCGCGGTGCCTCGATCGGATCTGGAGCCGTGATTCTGTGCGGTGTAACCATCGGCGAAAGAGCATTGATTGGGGCCGGCGCCGTCGTCACTCACGACGTATTGCCAGGAGCGGTTGTGGCCGGCGTTCCTGCCCGGGCGCTGAAAAGCAATTCGCGGAGAGCGGCTTAATGAAACAGGTTTTAGAACGGCCACGCGTACCGTTAGTTGACCTCACTGAGCAACATCGTCGGATCGCGCCGGCGTGCAAGGCTGCAATCGAAGCGGTTGTGGCGAATTCGCAGTTTATTCTGGGACCGGCCGTCGAGCAGTTCGAACGATCCTTCGCCAAGTATTTGGGGGTTGATCACTGCATCGGGTTAAACAATGGCACGTCGGCACTTCAGTTGGCCCTGCACGCATGTGGCATCGGTCCGGGCGATGAGGTGATCACAACGCCGCATACTTGGATCAGTACGACCTGGGCGATCAGCTACGTCGGGGCGAAACCGGTCTATGTCGATATCGAACCAACCACCTTTGCTATGGATCCGGCTTTGGTCGAGCGTGCAATCACGCCGCGGACGAAAGCCATTCTTCCAGTCCATTTGTACGGACAAGCCTGCGACCTCGCACGCCTCACCGAATTGGCCGATCGGAACGGTTTGTTGTTGATTGAAGACGCCGCACAGGCGCATGGCGCGCGATTCCAAGGGAAGTGCGTGGGGTCTGTTGGTCGGGTCGGTTGTTTCAGCTTCTATCCCGGCAAGAATCTGGGCGCATTCGGCGAGGCCGGAGCGGTCGTTACGAACGACGCTGCAACAGCAGCTCGCATGCGGCGACTACGCGACCATGCCCAGGACGGCCGGCACAACCACGTCGAGGTCGGTTACAACGCACGGATGGAAGGCCTGCAGGGAGCCGTTCTGAATGTCAAATTAAGCTATTTGGACGACTGGAACGCGGCGCGGCGCCGCCACGCGGCTCTGTTAACCGAGCTGCTCGCAGATGTGTCGGGCGTGCAAACTCCAACAGCTGCCGCCGAGGAAGGCCATGTGTGGCATTTGTATGTGGTGTTGCTCGAAGGGATCGACCGCAACAAGCTCATGCAGCAGTTAAACGAGCGAGGCATCGCAACCGCGGTCCACTATCCCACACTCGTGCCATTTCAACCGGCGTACTCCCACTTGGGTTATCGTCGGGGTGCTTTTCCGGTAGCTGAGGACGTGGCGAGCCGTTGTTTGTCGTTGCCGATGTTCCCTGACTTGACGGTTGAGCAGTTGTTTTACGTGGCCGAAGCGATCAAAGAGTGCGTCGAATGCGCGTAAGCGCGGGTTCCCATGGATTTGCCTGGAAATGGATCTTCGCGACAGGACAGTGCTGGTTACGGGTGGCTGTGGACTAATCGGCTCGGCGATCATCGATCAGTTGCTCGACGCGGAGCCCACGTGCCGCGTGCGCATCATTGATAATCTTAGTCGCGGCACATTGCTAAACATTCGGCGCGCCGTTGCGACCGGGCGTGTTGATTTGATCCAGAAAGACATCCGGCACTTCTCGCAAATTCGGCCGCACTTCGCTGGTGTCGACGCGGTTTTTCACCAGGCCGCGATACGCATCACGCGTTGCGCCCAGGAGCCACGAGAGTGCCTCGAGGTGCTCGTCGACGGCGCATTTAACGTGCTGCAGTCGTGCGTCGAGGCGGGCGTTGGCCGCGTCGTGGCGGCGTCTTCGGCGTCGATCTACGGTTTGGCCGATGTGTTTCCCACGCCGGAAGGCCATGCACCTTACAACAACCGCACCTGGTACGGCGCCGCGAAGAGTTTCAACGAAGGAATGCTGCGCAGCTTCCACGATATGTACGATCTGAATTACGTCGCGCTCCGGTACTTCAACGTATATGGGCCCCGAATGGATGTGTTCGGAAAGTACACCGAAGTATTGATTCGCTGGCTCGATTGTCTCGATCGCGGCGAGTCACCCAAGATCTTTGGCGATGGGAAACAGACAATGGATTTTGTGTATGTCGACGAAGTCGCCCGGGCAAATCTCTTGGCATTGAACAGCGCTGTGTCGGATGAGGTGTTCAACGTCGCGAGTGGTGAGGAAACAAGCCTCCTTGAGCTGCTGCAGGCATTGTTGCGGGTTGTCGATCGCGACGACGTGTCGCCTACGTTTGGACCGGAGCGGGCAGTCAACCCTGTGCCTCGCCGGCTTGCCGACACAACCAAGTCGGAGCGACTCCTCGGTTTCCGCTCGCAGGTTTCCCTGGAAGAGGGTCTGCGCCGTCTCGTGGCGTGGCGCAGGGACATCGTCGCGCAAGGACAGCAAGCCGCGTACGAAGGCGCTGCGTAAATGATCCCGATCACCAAACCATGGATGGGACGAGAAGAAGAAGAGGCGGCCGCAGCAGCGATCCGCAGCGGTTGGATTACGCAAGGTCCGAAGGTCGCCGAATTTGAGCATGCCGTTGCGGCGCATTGTGGCGCCGTGCACGCGGTAGCCGTTTCGAATTGCACCACCGCGTTGCATCTGGCTTTGATTGCGGCCGGCGTCGGACCGGGTGACGAGGTCATTTGCCCTTCGATGTCGTTCATCGCTACCTGCAATTCCATTCGCTATACGGGTGCTACGCCCGTGTTTGCTGAGGTCGATCCAAAAACATACAACCTCGATCCGGGTTCAGCCGAAGCGGCGATTACGCCGCGAACGAAGGCAATCTTGGTAGTTCATCAAATCGGCCTGCCCGCCGACTTGGATCGATTTTACGCGATGAGGGCAGCACGCGATGTAACCATCGTCGAAGACGCGGCTTGTGCAATTGGAAGCGCTTATCGGGGCAAGCAGATTGGAAGCCATGGCGACCTGGTGTGCTTTAGTTTTCATCCGCGCAAAGTAATCACAACCGGCGAGGGCGGCATGATTACAACGGGCCGGGCCGACTACGCCGACCGATTGCGGCTGCTCAGGCAACACGGCATGAGCCTTTCCGACACGATGCGACATTCGTCGCGAAAAGTCGTCACTGAAGAATATGTTTGCGTGGGCTACAACTATCGCATGACCGATATTCAGGCAGCGGTCGGCATCGAGCAAATGAAACGGCTGCCGGAAGCCGTGGCCAATCGACGAGAATTGGCCGCGCGGTACACCAAGGCTTTGCGGCATCATCCGTGGCTGCGGCCGCCCTATATTCCTGATGAAGCGACCCCCAATTTTCAAAGCTACGCGGTGCGACTGCTGCCGGAAGCGCCGATCTCGCGCGATGACCTGATGCAGCGGCTGCTCGAACAAGGCGTCGCGACGCGCCGCGGGATTATGCTGTCGCACCTTGAACAGGCATGCGCGGACTTGCCGAAAGCGACTCTCCCGCTTTCGGAAGAAGCCAGTCGCCGCTCTCTCTTATTGCCGCTGTATCCTCAAATGACTAGCGACGATCAGCAGCGCGTGATCACCGCGTTGCAATCCGCGGCTTGAGTTCGCGGCTGGCTTGAGTGCGCTTCTATCACTGCCAGCATTTCTCGTCTTGTTCGCTCGCCAGCAGAACAGTATAACTCGCGGCCTCAATTTGTTGCCGCACCCGGCCGAATGCGTGCCAGTTTCACGATTGGTGCGCCCCATGCCGAGTGCCACCTATTCACTCGCCACCGGCCGAGATGGCCGGGCTATATAGCCGAGCCGTTTCGGGTCGGCTCTGTTCTCGAAACATCGATGAGAATCCTATTCATTGGTGGAATGTGTCGCGGATATCGACTCGCGCAGCGACTTGTTGCGCGCGGCGAAGACGTGGTCGGCGCATACGTCTTCGAAGAAGACGCCCATGAATCTCCGAAGTACTGCGGCGAGATCGTTTCGCTGCTCTCGGCAAAGGTCGATTTCGTGCAAGTCACGCGCAGAATCACCGCCGATCAACTGCCGTTGATTCGCGACCGTCTCAATCCCGACGTAGTGTTCTGCCTTGGCTGGCGAACTTTAATACCCATGGAGATGCTCGACTGTGCGCCCCGAGGCGGAATCGCGGTCCACGACTCTCTGCTGCCGCGACTCCGGGGTTTTGCGCCGTCGAACTGGGGCCTTATTCTCGGACACGACCAATTGGGGGCGACACTCTTCCAACTCACCGATTCGGTCGACGCGGGCGATATCTACTTTCAAGAAGCGATTACTCCCGAGCCAACCGAATCGTACGAGTCTATCCAGTCCCGAATCGCTGAAACGTCGGTCGATTTATTTGACCGGTTTCTGGATTCCGCTCGCGCAGGCACGCTGGACGCACGAAAGCAGAATCACACACACGCTACATTCACGTGCGCGCGCTCGCCGGCGGATGGCGAAATCGACTGGAACGCCTCGAGCCAATCAATTGGTCGGCTCATTCGCGCGCTCGGACCACCCGCGCCGGGAGCGTTCACGTATTTTCTTGGTTCGCAGTTGTTCATAGTCGAGGCATATCACGTTCAAAAGCCACAAAACTATGAAGGCCGAATTTCAGGGCACATCGTAGACCGTAATCCAACGTCTGGCACGGCCGATGTTCTGTGCGGCGACGGGATTTTGCGAATTCACCGAGTTCGAACGCCCGATGGTCGCGACAAGACTGCCTCGTCTGTATTCAAGAGCGTGCGCGAATCCTTGGGGATGAACTGTTCCCACGAGATATCGGCGCTGCGGGATCGCGTGGACCGATTGGAAGCGATATTACGCAGCACTCAATTGCCCGAGTTGCCGCGCCGTGCGGGTTGAAAGGAAGTCGTCATGATTCGAGTTGCTGTCGTCGGTGCCGGATATTGGGGCCCCAACTTGATTCGCAATTTTGCCGCCTGTCCCGACACTCACCTGGTGGCTGTCTGCGACCGGGACGAGCGCCGATCGGCCAAGGCGGTTGCGGGTTACGCGGGCGTCGAAACCATTCGACAATTCGACGACCTGTTGGGCCGTACCGACATCGATGCCGTGGCGATCGCCACGCCGGTGAGCGCGCATGCCTCGATGGGAATCGCGGCGCTAAACGCCGGCAAGCACGTGTTGATAGAAAAGCCGTTGGCCGCTTCTGTCAGCGATGCGGAAAAGCTCGTCGAGACGGCGGAAAATGTCGGCCGCGTTCTCATGGTCGACCACACCTACGTCTACAGCGGGCCCATTCAGAAAATCAAACAGATCCTTGATGCCGGCGATATTGGCGATCTGTACTTTGTCGATAGCGTGCGGATCAATCTCGGCATGTTCCAGCACGACGTGAACGTCGTCTGGGACTTGGCGCCTCACGATTTATCGATTCTCGATTATCTCGTTTTTGAACTTCCGCGGAGTCTGTCGGCATTTGGCACTTGCCATACCGACAAGACGCGCGAGATCGAAGATGTGGCCTACCTGAACCTCGATTTTAGCGGAGGGCTGCTCGCCTCTTTCCACGTCAATTGGCTGAGCCCTGTTAAGGTGCGGCACTTTATTATCGGCGGCAGTCGTAAAAGCATTGTTTACGATGACCTGGATCCAGCCGAAAAAGTGAAAGTTTATGATCGAGGGATAACCGTCAATGGCGAAATCGAGGACAGACGTGGTGTATTAGTAAGTTACCGCACCGGCGATGTGTGGTCGCCGCACATCCCACACACCGAGCCGCTGGCGCAGATGGTCAGCCATTTTGCTGAATGCATACGTGAAAACAAATCGCCGGTGACCGATGGGCAGGCGGGGCTGCGGGTCGTCAAAATTTTAGAGGCCGCCCAACGCAGCATTAAAGCGCAGGGTGGCCGGATTACCATTTGGAACGAGCTTCGCCGGGCTGCGTAATGATTGCAATTAGGTGGCCAGGAGCTCGTGGCCAAGGGGAATATACTCATGAGTAACGAGGCCAAGCCGAGACTTCTGTTTCTACGATTTACTCAGCCAAACATTCCCTCGTTTTTACAGCGACATTTACAGGAGCACGTTCGCTGCTTGTCCCAATATTTTGACGTCACGGTCATCAACGACCAATCGTGCGATTATAAGCAGCTATGTGAGATGTATGAACCAGACATCTCGATGTTCGAATCGGGAAGCTATGTCGGAAAAAGGAACGTTCGCAATGTTTCCGCCTATCCATCGATTCCAAAGGTTGGATTCTTAAGTTGCGATGCTTATTGTCCCACTCGCAAAAAAGCAATCGCCGATATGGCACGATGGGAAATATCAACTTTCTTCGGGAACTCGGTTTCATTAGGTTCCTACACGCCATCGATCGCGGACAACTTGTTTGCCTGGCCAAATTTTGTGAATCCGGAACTGTACCGCGACTATAGTTATCCAAAAGTCATCCCGGTGCTCTTTAGCGGTAGCCAGGCGTCTAATTATCCGTGGCGGAATAAAATAGATCGAATCGTTTCTCAGCGATATCCGTCATTGCATAGCCCCCATTTCGGATTTCAATGGCAAAAAGGCAAGCCATCGGCAGCTAGTTTCTTCGAAGGCGAAAAATATGCACAGCTGATCAATTCAGCCTGGGTTGCCCCCACGTGTGGAACTATTTCCAACGAAGTGGTCCGAAAGCACTTCGAAATTCCCGCGTGCAACACCTGCCTTTTGACTCAAAAGACAGCGGTGCTGGAGGCCGCAGGTTTTGCAGACCTGGTGAATTGCGTGTTTGCTGACGATCTCGACGTCCTCGATAAACTGAACTGGCTTTTCGACAATCCAGATGAACTCAACCGAATCATAAAAGCTGGCAAACAATTAGTAGACTCGCGCCACACGATTCGACAGAGGGACCAGGTTTTTCAATGGTTTACGCTGCACAAAAAACTCAAGCTTGGCCAGAAAGTCGTACAGCCTGGGCCTTTTCTCCCGCTGACAATCGTGGAGCAAGATTCTGGAGTTACTAATGGCCATGTCGTGAGCGGCGGAATTGATCGAGTGCTCATGAAACAAGCCGATGAGAAACTACGGCTGGGCAGCTACGACGATGCCGAAAGACTTTACAGAAGGTGCCTAAACTATCATCAGCCAGACATCCCTGAAGCAAAGTTCAGGCTGATTCTCTGTTTGTTGCACAAAGGCAACTTTAAGTCGGCACTTGCAAGTCTAAGAGAGCATTTTCCAACTCACCGATTGGTCAGCAAAAAAGAAGTCGAGCCGGATCCGACCGAGTGGGCTTGGTTCATCGTTGCACTGCTGTGTTGTGGGAAGAATCGCGAAGCAGCGCTACGTACGGATCAATTCATTTCAATACACAATGAAGAGCTAAATAGAGTTCGCTCCGTGGTCGGAGTGTTGATTGGACGGAGGAATGATTTAATGAGCAATATGAGCCATCCGGTTCACAGAGCGAGCGTACACCAGCCGCTTGATTGTGCCGTCGAAGAATGGTTAGTCAGCTTTGGGCGAATGCTAGAAGCCTGCGGGCAAATAAAATCCGCCAACAAACTTGCGGTTCTCACGCCGACGAACCACACTTGCATCAATGAACAGTTGGTATCCAAAACAAAGCATCGCTCTTTTAGGAATACTTTTCTCAAATACTACCTTGCAGCGGGTAGCCGATTGAATCGCATCACACAAAGAATGACGTCGCGATCGCAGCATCTGGTGAGACGAATCAGTGGCTATACACTCAATAGTTCGCCGTTAATTGCGGGAGATGAGCGGGCCGACATTATACGCCTGCTGCAAAAGGAGGAGATACGATCTGGCGTTCTAATAGGTGCAACGAATGGCTCGTGGCTAACCGAAGCTTTTATTCGTGGGATGCACGACAACCCGAATATGCCGTCTGCCGTGTGTGTAAACTACGACTCACCTGAATTCAGAGAATTTCACAGGCAATTCGTTAACGACGCGAGCGTGACATTTAGATACGTGCCAGGCGGTGCCGAGTCTCTGCTCGCGTCTGAAGAAAACTCGGACGTCGTCGCGGTTAATTGCCGCGATATATCAAAGAATGAGCAACACATAACAGCTAGGGCAACGCTAGTTCTACTTGGTCATATCAACAATCGGGCAGGGAATGAATATTTTCGTGCAATGCTGGCGGATGAGAATTTCGCTCTTGTCGTTCATGAACCTGCTCAATTCGATGGATACGCAGTCTTTCGGAGGATTGCATTGACGCGGCCAACTTCACGTCGACTAGGTGTCGCTTCAGCCGACCGTTCTACTTCTCTCACTTCCTGAGCCACCATACTTGGCCATGCTATCAACTGAGAACGATACTACCGTCGACACTGAACGCAACCCCGTCGTGGTGCTTGCTTCGGACGAGAAATTTGCAATGCCGCTGGCGACCACGGTTCGCTCGGCGATCGAGAATTTATCACCTGATGTAAAGCTACGCATTTTCGTGCTCGACGGAGGAATTGAAGAATCGACGAAAGAACGCCAGATACGCTCCTGGCCTTCGGGGCGATTTGAAATCAAATGGATTCGAGTTGACGGGTCATCTCTTGGCGATCTTGCAACGATGCAGGGAAGTATTTCCTGCTACTTCCGGATCCTCATCCCACGCGTGCTGCCAGGCAACATTCATCGGGCGATTTACCTCGACAGTGACCTCCTCATTTGTTCCGACCTCGCGCGACTTTGGTCGCAGGATTCGACGGGCAATCTATGTTTAGCGGTCCAAGACTGCGGAGCGCCATTTATCGACTCCTCACAGGCGGTTAAGAACTATCATGATTGCGCTCCATACATTCACTATCCACAGCCAATTCCTAATTTTCGCGAATTAGGACTCGATCCAAAGGCACCTTATTTCAACTCTGGCGTGTTGCTGTTCGATCTCGATCGGTGGCGCCGTGAAGATACCACAAGCCAAATAATCGAGTGCTTGGCAAAGAATGCGCAGCATGTTCATTTGTGGGATCAATACGCCTTAAATGTTGTGCTTACCGGCCGTTGGGGAAACCTCGACCGGCGTTGGAATCAAGGCTGTCACGTTTACCGCTTTCCGAGCTGGGAACTGAGTCCGTACGACAAAGAAACTTTCGATCAGCAGCGCGACGACCCATACATCGTGCACTTTACCACGGCTCACAAGCCATGGCGGGCGTCGTGCCGGCATCCATTACGGGAAGAATTCATCCGTTGCTTGCAACGCACAGATTGGGCCGGCTGGCGGATTCCACGCCTCGAAGTTGTCGCAGAAGCATTGAGAACCCAAGAGCGACTGTTCCGCCACAGTCGTCGCTGGCTTAGAGATCACACCTGGGGCGCACTTTCAGCCAACCGTAAACGATCGGCTGCATAGCGGGCCATCGATTGTGCTCGTTCAGGTTGCAAACAAGATATAATATTAGCCACCATTTTGGTAGAACCGGTCGACATCGCCGTTTTTCTGGTAGTACTCGCGAGTGTGCTTTTGGTAGACGAAAATCAGCTCACTGATCGTGACGGGCAAGCCGGTTAGGAGTTGGTCCGGTATTACTTCCCGATTTCATCCTGAGTCGGGGATGGCGCGATAGTTCCACTTGGGCAGGTAGTCATCGAAGACGATGGTCATGGTTGCTTTGAAGTCGGCGGCGTATTTGCGGCCCGTCGCGTAGACCTTGTCCAGGATGCTGACGGTGACGCTCAGGCCAGTGGTGGTCTTGGCCCGTTCGATGAATTGTTTCGAGATCTCCAGCGTAGGTTGGTCGTCGTTGTTCAACCTTCGACGAACCCAAGGAGCCAAGCCATGGAAAGCAGTATTCGGTTGACGGCCAAGGAACGCAAGACGGCTTTGCAGGTTTACCGGAGCGAGAGCGATGCGCGCGTTGCCCGGCGGGCTCATATTCTGCTGCTGCTCGCCCTGGGACGCTCGTACCGAGAGATCATGGACAATCTCTTCGCGAGCAGTGACTTGGTGCAGGATGCCGCGCCGCATTGGACGCGCGGTAAGATGATCAACCAGTGCGCAGAGCTCATCCGAGGGCACGTAGTGTCGCAAGACTTGGCTCAGGCGTCCTCGGGGAACTTGGTCGAAGGCAGCCCGCAAGTCCTCCGTGATCCAGCCCATTGTGCCCGAAGCCAGTTTCGACGTGGCGTACCTATCCGCAGCTCTCGGTGAGATTCCTGACCGTGCCGCCGCCCTAGCCCAGTGCTTTCGGGCGTTAAAATCAGGTGGCGTCCTGTCGATCAGCGAAATGCAGCCCGACCCGCACTACCAGTCGAAGGCCACGGTGAAGCGACTGGCTGAGGCCGCAGGCTTTCGGCTGCAGTCGATCCAAGGGAGGATGTGGCTATACACTGCCAATTTCTTGAAGCCCTGATCTCGAAGAAATGGAAAATACAACGATGAGCATGAAACGCCGGCCGACAGTCAAAAGGATTTCCGAAGGCCGCACAGTCGCCGTCGTCGGTGACGTCTATCGGTTTCTGGCAACCGGCGACGACACGCATGGCACGTACGCCCTGTGGGAAGCCATCGTGCCTCCGGCCGGCGGCCCACCGTCTCATGTCCACAGCCGAGAAGAAGAAGGCTTTTATATTGTTGAAGGCGAGATCACACTTCAAGCCGGTGACGAGCGGATTCTGGCCACAGCGGGAATGTTTGCAAACATGCCCATCGGCATGCCGCATTCGTTCAAAAACGAAAGCAATAAGCCGGCGAAGATGCTAATCACAGTTGCACCCGCTGGGCTCGAACAGATGTTCTTCGAGGTTGGTGTGCCGGTCGCCGAGGGATCGACAGCGGCCCTCCCGCCGACCCATGAAGAGATCGAGAAGCTTCTAAAGATTGCTCCGAAATACGGGATTGAGATCCTGCTTTCGCACTAAGGCGGCGCCGTGACCACCACCTACACCGAGATCCTCGACCTCGTCAAATAAGCCGAACCCCCCCCGCCAACGGCATTTTGAGTCGTACGATCTACCAGGAAGATCAGATAAAGACCGTGATCGTCGGCGAACTAAGCCAGCGATGAACACACTTACCGCTCACGGCACGATCAGCGAAGCACTAGACGCCGATCCGACCGTTGCCGATTGGTTGCCCGAAGATGCTGAGCTAGAGCCGCCACAAGTTCTGCCAGCGGCGTTGACGGCGGCGGCACTACTCAGCGGCAGATTACCGGATTGCGAATCGCTCGCCGATCTTGCCGACGCCGTAAGACACTTTCGCTTGCTGCTTGGCAACGTCGTCACGTGCGGCGAATGGCTAGACCAGACAGGCGGCGTAGTGTACCAATCCCTACTTCGTCAACTTCTTCAGCTCGTCCTGGACCCACTTCCTTAGCGCGTCTAGTGTAGTGCTTTAGAAATACGGGAACTTATTGGCTGCCGCTGGCGTCTGAATCCTCTGAACATGGAGGATCACGATCATGCGGATTGCAAGCGCCATTGTCTTAACGGATGAAGAGCGAGTTTCGTTGACCAAGTGGTCGCGAGGACGCAGCACGCCGACGCGACTGGTGTTGCGAGCAAAGATTGTCCTGGCGGCTGCCGGCGGCCGTGAGAGCAAGGAGATCGCCGCTATGCTGGACTGCACGCGACGGACCGTGGGGACGTGGCGTACTCGCTTCGCGGAGTCGCGTCTGGCAGGCATTGAACAGGATGCTCCACGCGGCGGACGCACACCCACCAGGCGCGCCTCGTTCGAGGCCGAGATCATCCGCAAGACGACTCAGGAAACGCCACCCCATGCCACGCAGTGGTCGACACGGTCACTGGCCAAGGCGTTGGGTTGCAGCGATACGATGGTCCAGCGCGTCTGGCGAGACAACGGCCTGCGGCCGCACCGCACAAAATCATTCAAGGTCTCGAACGATCCGCAGTTCGCTGAAAAGTTGGTCGACGTGGTCGGCCTGTACTTGAATCCTCCCGAGCATGCGCTCGTGCTTTCGTGCGACGAGAAGAGTCAGATTCAAGCGCTCGACCGCACGCAGAAGAGCCTGCCGATATATCCCGGCCGGCTGAAGACCCTCACGCACGACTACAAACGCCATGGCACCACCACGCTATTCGCGGCAATCGAGTTGGCCGCGGGAAAGATCATCGCTGAGTGCATGCCGCGACACCGACACCAGGAATGGATCAAGTTCCTGAGGAAGATCGAGGCGGAAACGCCGCCGGAATTGGACCTGCACCTGATTGTTGATAACTATTCCACGCATAAGCATCCCAAGGTCAAGGCCTGGCTCCGGCGGCATCGACGGTTCCACATCCACTTCATCCCGACAAGCAGTTCGTGGCTCAACGTGATCGAGCGGTGGTTCCGCGACATCACTCACAATCGGATTCGCAACGGCGTCTTCCGCAGCGTTTCCGAGTTGATCCAGGCAATTCGCGACTACATCGACCAGCACAACAGCGACCCGACCACGTTCGTGTGGACCAAGAAAGCCGAAGACATTCTGGAGAAAGTCGCCCGCGCTCGGGCCAGCCTCGATAAGGTCCCATCTGCTTGAAGCACTACACTAGCTCGTTATGGGTCCACTTTTTCTCATCGTCGAACCACGTTCTAAACTCCTTAATCGCCTTATCTAGATTATCTAGGTCGCCATGGACCTCCTTCTTCTCATCCTCGAACCACGTTCCAAGATCACCAATCCCACGATCTAGTTCGTTGATCCGCTCCCTTAACGGGTCTAGCTCGGCATGGACCTCCTTTTTCTCATCCAGGAACCACTTTTCTCGCTCGCCGTTCAACTTTTTCTCATCCAGGAACCACTTGCGAAGTTCGTCGTGTTGCTTTTGCAGTGCCGCGATGTCTTTCTTCGTTGCTGGGGGATCGGCCATCTATTCCCTCCGTTCGACAATCTCAAAGGAACAAAACTTTCAGCCTTTGGAACTTAGAATACCCAACTCGACCGTCAAAACACAAGCAACGCACCACGGACACCGTGAATTGTTTCACCCACAGTGAGACATTCGTGGTCTGCCGTTAGCAACGCCCTCCGTGCATTGCAGCGGCAGCGTCGGCTGCCGCAACTTCAGGTTCTTCTCTCGCCGCCGATGCCGGGCCTCAACCATCTTTCGGCGCCGCACTTCGTAGAGCTTCATTGGGTCGCCCCGGTAGTAATCGATCGGTCGCAGGTAGCCAAGCGCTGAATGTAATCGCTCCGCGTTGTACCACTTAACAATCCGCGCGATCACGTCTCGCGCCTGCAGCAAGTCCGTCAGTTCTTCGCCGTCGAGGGCCTCCCGCAATGTCCGGTTACTCCGCTCGATAATCCCGTTCTCCTCGGGACAGTGCGGCTTGATCCGCTGATGCCCAAGCTGATGTTCGTCCAAGACCCCGCGAAATTCCCGGGAGACGTAGCAACTCCCGTTGTCGCTCCGCAGCCGCGGCATGCCCTGCGACGGGATCTCGCCTCCTCTTTCCTCAAGGTATTGTTCGATCGCCGCCTGTGCCTCCACGCTCACCGTGATTCCATCCATGCTCGGCACCAGCGCGTGATGCACGATCAGCCGCGAATATTCGTCCAGGAAGGTCAACAAAAAATACGTCCGCGCGGTGATCTGCACGTACATGAGATCAGACGCCCACATCTCATCCGGTCTCTTCGCCTTCTCCTCTTCTTCCCTGGTCCGCCTCTTCCGCCTTCTCCAAGGACAAACCAGGTTCTCGCCCTTCAAAATCCGGTACACAGTCGATGGACTCAGGCAGGCAACCCCCTCATCCACCATCCGCCAGGCGAGTTCGCGGTGACGGATTCCAGGATGTTTTAAGGCGTAAGTTCGCACCGCGCGCTTCTCCTCATCGGTCGCTTCGTAGGCCTGGACTGGCCGTGTCGGCTCCGGCGCGACCGCCTTCGCCTGCCGCGCTTCGGCGCGGCACCGGTAGTAGCTCGCCGGCGACACGCCCAGTTGCCTCAATGTTCTTCGCACCGGCCAGCCGCTGCGCCGCTTCGTCTGGCAGACCGTCGCCTCCACCTGCCGCTGCAACTCGGAGGGCAACTGACCGTGGTCCTCTAATCCGAGAGCCCCTTTTTTAGGTCGAGGTTCTCCGCCGTGATCTCCGCGATGACGTCCTTCGCCCGACGCAGCTCCGACTCCCGCCGCTGCTGCTGCGCCGACGGCTTCGACTCCCGGCCGTCGGCGAACACCTTCGCCGCCGAGCCCAACAGCTGCTTCTTCCAGCCGTAGTACTGCGTCGGGTTGATCCCTTCCCGACGGCACAGCTCGCTGATCTCCACCGAGTGCCCTATGTGCCAATCTAGTGTAGTGCTTCAAGCAGATGGGACCTTATCGAGGCTGGCCCGAGCGCGGGCGACTTTCTCCAGAATGTCTTCGGCTTTCTTGGTCCACACGAACGTGGTCGGGTCGCTGTTGTGCTGGTCGATGTAGTCGCGAATTGCCTGGATCAACTCGGAAACGCTGCGGAAGACGCCGTTGCGAATCCGATTGTGAGTGATGTCGCGGAACCACCGCTCGATCACGTTGAGCCACGAACTGCTTGTCGGGATGAAGTGGATGTGGAACCGTCGATGCCGCCGGAGCCAGGCCTTGACCTTGGGATGCTTATGCGTGGAATAGTTATCAACAATCAGGTGCAGGTCCAATTCCGGCGGCGTTTCCGCCTCGATCTTCCTCAGGAACTTGATCCATTCCTGGTGTCGGTGTCGCGGCATGCACTCAGCGATGATCTTTCCCGCGGCCAACTCGATTGCCGCGAATAGCGTGGTGGTGCCATGGCGTTTGTAGTCGTGCGTGAGGGTCTTCAGCCGGCCGGGATATATCGGCAGGCTCTTCTGCGTGCGGTCGAGCGCTTGAATCTGACTCTTCTCGTCGCACGAAAGCACGAGCGCATGCTCGGGAGGATTCAAGTACAGGCCGACCACGTCGACCAACTTTTCAGCGAACTGCGGATCGTTCGAGACCTTGAATGATTTTGTGCGGTGCGGCCGCAGGCCGTTGTCTCGCCAGACGCGCTGGACCATCGTATCGCTGCAACCCAACGCCTTGGCCAGTGACCGTGTCGACCACTGCGTGGCATGGGGTGGCGTTTCCTGAGTCGTCTTGCGGATGATCTCGGCCTCGAACGAGGCGCGCCTGGTGGGTGTGCGTCCGCCGCGTGGAGCATCCTGTTCAATGCCTGCCAGACGCGACTCCGCGAAGCGAGTACGCCACGTCCCCACGGTCCGTCGCGTGCAGTCCAGCATAGCGGCGATCTCCTTGCTCTCACGGCCGCCGGCAGCCGCCAGGACAATCTTTGCTCGCAACACCAGTCGCGTCGGCGTGCTGCGTCCTCGCGACCACTTGGTCAACGAAACTCGCTCTTCATCCGTTAAGACAATGGCGCTTGCAATCCGCATGATCGTGATCCTCCATGTTCAGAGGATTCAGACGCCAGCGGCAGCCAATAAGTTCCCGTATTTCTAAAGCACTACACTAGGTGAGACAACTGCCTGTCCTTTTATTACTGTGGAGGGCCAGGAGGTTGTTCGTGATGGATCGACAAGACAGGCAGGATGGGCAGGAGCGAAGTGGCTGCGTGGGTTCGCCCGAGGTGCCGGAAAAAGCGATCCGGCGGCGTTTCGATGTAGCGTACAAGCTGCGAATTTTGGCCGAGGCGGAGCGTCGTCAAGCGCCCGGGCAACTCGGCGAACTGCTGCGTCGTGAGGGGCTCTATTCTTCCCACCTGGCAACATGGCGCAAGCAACGTGACGTGGGCGGCCTGGATGGGCTCGCGTCCAAAAAGCGTGGCCGCAAGCCCGTGCTGAACGCCGCGGAGCGTAAAGAACTGGAGCGTCTGCGGCGCGAGAACGTGCGGCTGACGCACCGCCTCAAGCAGGCAGAGACGATCATCGAGTTTCAAAAAAAAGTTGCGGAGCTGCTGGGGAACCCGATCGACCCGCCGGAGGAGGGGAGGAGCGCATGATGGCCACGAAGGAGCTCAGCCAAGATGTTGGCGTGCGGCAAGTGTGCGCGGCGCTGGGCGTGGCGCGGGCCACGTTCTATCGCCAGCGTGCTGGGCACGCAAAGTCTCAGCCGGAACGGCGGCCGGCGCGTTCACCGCGGCGCTGAGCCGGGCGGAGCGCGACGCCGTGCGCAGCCTGCTCCACAACCAGCGCTTCTGTGACCGGGCGCCACGCGAGGTCTACGCGACGGAACTCGACGCGGGAAGATACCACTGTTCGGTGCGGACGATGTACCGGATTCTGCAGCATGACCAATCGTCGCGCGAGCGGCGCAATCAGCTGCGGCATCCGCACTACCAGAAGCCGGAACTCTTGGCGACCGGGCCGAACCAGGTCTGGTCGTGGGACATCACGAAGCTGTTAGGCCCGCAAAAATGGACCTATTACTACCTGTACGTGATTTTGGATATCTTCAGTCGTTACGTGGTGGGCTGGATGCTGGCGCACCGCGAGAGCGCGGACCTGGCGCGGCGCTTGATTCGCGAAACGGTGGTCAAGCAGAGCGTCGTGGAAGAGCAACTGACGATCCACAGCGATCGTGGGCCGTCGATGACTTCACACGGCGTGGCGCAGCTGTTGGCGTCGCTCGGGGTGACGAAGTCGCATAGCCGTCCACAGGTGTCGAATGACAATCCGTTTTCGGAGAGCCAGTTCAAGACCATCAAGTACTGGCCGGAATTCCCGGACCGGTTCGACGGCTTCGAGCACGCGCACGGTTTTTGCGGGCAGTTCTTCTCGTGGTACAACGACGAGCACTACCACAGCGGGATCGGCCTCGTGACGCCGGCGATGTTGCATTACGGCGCGGCAGAGCGCGTGCGCGACCAGCGGCAGCGAGCGCTGAGCGCGGCCTACGCGGCGCATCCGGAGCGCTTTGTACAGGGCCTGCCATCGCCGCCGGCGCTGCCGACAGCGGTGTGGATCAACCCACCGTCGCGCGCGAGCGAACCTAGCGCGGCGCACGAAAAAAGGCTTCCGGAGGCGCATTGCCCGCAGAAGCCCGGGACGCTCTTGGCGCACCCTTGGCCCGGTTATCCCTGGTTGAGTTGCGTCCCCGCAGAGCTCAACTCCGTTTCACCGGACGAACGCGAATGTACCGCCGCGGCTACGCCGCTGCAACACCCCTTGGACACCCTTGCCATGCCTGAAAAAATCCTGGGGGTCTGGGGGCAAGCCCCCAGAGAACAAGAGATCATTCCACATTCAGAGCAGTTGCTACACTAAATTCAAATGGCCGTTGTCTCAAACCTGTTGACACATTCCGGCCGTCCAACCCGGCCAGCACCACACGCAGCTTGTCGCTCGCCGTCCACCGACGACGCTTCCTCCGCTCGCTCATCGCCCCTCCTTCCCTCCTGGGATTCCCAGGATTCTACAGCTTCGGAGGAGGTCGTTCTAACTTGCCGAATGTCTCACTTGGGTTGATGCACTACATTTCCAGGGCGGGCAGACCTTTACGCCACGCTGGCTTGGATAAATCGAAAAGCAAAGGATTTTGCATCTGCTCGTATGAATTTTAAGCGAGCTCATGAGCTCGGCTTAGACGACCGCGATGCGTATTGGCATTGGTCGGAGATGGAAGCTGCAAACGGAGAATGGAAAGCATCAGCTGAGTCCGCTGAACTAGGCCTTGAGAAATTCCGCAATGATCAGGGGTTGTTATTTCGATTGGGTTGCGCGCTGCACCGCCAAGGAAAGGAGCTCATTATTGAAGGTGATTCGGCAGGAGGCGACAAGCTTTGCCGGAGGGCACATACATTTCTAGAACAGGCATTGAATATACGGACGTCCGAGGATCGCAACTTTACACTTCGCGGGCAATTACATCGGGCAATTGTGCTAAATCTTGAAGCGATCAACGATGGCGTAACACTCACACGGCAATTGGCACTATGGCAAAGGGAGCTTCCAAACGACGGTTACTTTCAGCGAGAGTATGAACGACTGAGGGAAAAGTACCCACAATACTTGAGTGCACACTAAGAGCTTATCCCAGAACCATATGATCGCTAGCACGCGTAATTATCTCCGGGCAGTTTACTATTCACAACGGCACGGAGGTGATGTTGGTGAGGAAGGAATTTCGTGGATCGAGTTGGCGGATGGCGGATGCGTTCTGGCGGCAGATCGAGCCGCTGTTACCCATGTACTCGGTATCGTTGCGCGGTGGCCGGCCGCGGGCCAATCTGCGGCAGGTGATGGACGGCATCTTCTACGTCCTCCGCACGGGTTGTCAGTGGAAGGCCTCGCCGCGCGAGTTCGGCAGCGGCAGCACGGTGCATCGCTACTTCCAAGAGTGGACCGAGCACGGTGTGTTCGGCAAGACTTGGCGTCGGATGCTAATGCGCTACGACCAGCGGCGCGGCATCGGCTGGAATTGGCAGAGCGTCAATGGTTCGATGACCAAGGCGCCGCTGGGCGGGGAAAAAAACCGGCAAAAACCCTACCGATCGCGGTAAGCTGGGTGTCAAGCGGTCGATTCTTTCCGACCGCCGCGGCATGCCGATCGGCCTGGCGATTGGCGGCGCGAACATGGATGTCTTCGTGCGTCGTGGCCACGTGATCGAACCGTCCGACAATTCCCAAGGCACTCGCGATCGCCCGTCTGCTGACGAGTAGTGGCTCTATAATGGTCATCACGGTTTTGCGCTCGTTCTCGGGCGTTTTTCACCTTCGACAACGGTTTCAGCCCTATGTTTCAAAGTGTATTTGTGCAAGGTGACCCCTCGCCTTGCACAAACCTTGCACAACTCGCCTTCCGTCTGTGCAAGGCGCAAGAATTGTGCAAGGTAACCCACTTCCTTGCACAAATAAGCGATAAAACACGGTGTAAAATGCTCGTGCAAGGTTAAAACCGGGAGATGCAAGACACCGTTCCTGAACCACGCTGGAACACACCGGTCATTGCCACGCGAAGCGGCCGGACGTGCTTAATTCGAGCGGATTCTGCGCCAATATATATTGGTGAGGGCGCCTTCGCACCTGTCCCGGAAGCCGACCGTTCAGTCATCCGTCAGTCGTACATGATGGTTGGCTCGCCTACCTCAATTCGCGTTGAGTGGCACTTCGGGCAGCGAGGTGGCGCGTCGAGGGAGAACTGTCCATGACAGCTGCATTCGCCGGCAATCGCCTCTATGCCTTTGTGGTATTCATCTGCGAAACCGCTACAGAAGCGCCCCGTGCAGGACAACTTTGGCAACTGAAAAGTAAATGATCAGTCCGGTCACGTCGACGAGCGTCGCAACGAACGGCGCCGAGGACGTGGCTGGGTCGAGACCGATGCGCTTGAGGACGAACGGTAGCATGGCGCCGGCAAGACTGCCCCACAAAACGATGCCGACCAGCGATAATCCGACCGTCGCTGCGACGCGGATCCAGTATTCGCCATAATCATACCAGCCAAGCCATTGCCAAAGACAAATCCGAGCTATGCCGACCGAGCCAAGGATGATCCCGAGCGACAGGCCCGACACGAGTTCGCGCCCCAGAACCTGCAACCATTGTTTCAGCCGCACTTCACCGAGCGCGAGCGCGCGAATCAACAGCGACGTCGCCTGCGACCCAGAATTTCCGCCGCTTGAAATAATCAGCGGAACAAACAGGGCGAGGACGACGGCGTGAGCGATTTCTTCCTCGAAGTGGCCCATTGCAGTGGCGGTCAGCATTTCGCCGAGGAACAAAAGGACAAGCCAGGTGGCGCGCTTTTTCACGAGCGTTTGCCAGGGCGAAGCCATGTACGGCTCGTCAAGAGCGCCCGCCTCGACCGCCCCCATTCGCAGCACCGTATCGGTCTGCTCGTCGACGAGCGAGTCGATCGCATCGTCGACCGTCACAAATCCCACCACCCGGCCGCCCTTATCGACGACCGGTACAGCCAGCAGATTGTATTTGCTGATTTTTTGAACGGCATTCTTCCGCGGCTCCAGCACGCCGACGGTCACGGGGTTCGAACGCATGACCTGGACGATCGGAAGGGCAGCATCGGCCATGACCAGATCGCGCAGAGAAACCGCACCGAGCAAGCGATCGGTTCCGGGCTCAACGACGTAACAGGCGTAGATTGATTCGCGATGGCGCGCGACCTCGCGAATTCTTTCCAGGGCGTCGCTCACCGTCATCGTAGGTGCGAGGTGCACAAACTCGGTCGCCATCAGCTCGCCGGCTGTGTGTGGCGGATATTTGAGCTGCTCCTCGACTTCCTTGCGCGCGGACTCGCTCACGAGGGGCAGCAATAACCGCCGGTTGTGATCGCACATTTCGCGCACGGCGCCGGTCCGTTCGTCCGACGCCATTTCATCCAACACCTTCGCGGCAAATTCCGGAGGCAACTGTTCAAGCAATGCACCGCGGCGGTGCAGCGTCGGCTGATTGCAAACGCCGATTGCCCTCGGGACGGGTATGAGCATCAGCACTTCGGCAGCCTCTTCCAGCGACGGGACAGCATTGAGCACCTCGACCGCGTCGGGCACGCGCAGCGCGGCGAGCATCGCTCGAATTTTCTCGTGATCCTCATCGCGATGCCGGTGGATCGTCGCCGCCATTTGTTCGATGTCTTCCATAGCTGCTCCGGGAGTGGTCGGGGGTGAGCCTGTTTTTGGTCGGCTACTCGTTTAGATTGTGCTCGTGAGTACCAGCAAATATCACGCTGCCAATATACGAACTGACTCGTCCGGAAGTCACGACCGTTGACCTTAATTCCTCGTTTTGCGCCAGCAGCGAGGGAATCTAAATGGGCGACGATCTCCCGCCAGAGCTACTAATTCATGAGAGAATCGCGACCTTACGTAAATCATTGGCGACGCGAGACAATAGGCGAGTAAGCTCGCGGATAAACAACTAACGCACTTCGCCCGGATCGTTGGACCACACATCCAACAGCTGGGCTGTTTTTGTTGTGCTGCAACAGCAGCCAATTCACGTCTCGCACTTCGCGGGGCGGTTGTGTTTTCCCCCACACGACCGCCCCGGGTCGTGGGGCGGTCTCATTTAGGAGGTCGTCCCATGATCGCAATTAACAACGAACGTCATGACACCGATTGGCAAACTGCTTTTCTCACCATGCTGCCCGAAATCGAACATCGGCTTCGCCAGGCCTTTCGCAATCTCGATCCTGAATCGCGTGAGGAATCAGTTCGTGAGGCAGTCGCAAAGTCCTTGTTCGCTTTTGTTCGACTGCATGAACAAGGCCGAGCGGAAGTCGCGACCTCATCGAGCTTGGCCTGGTATAGCTCGCGGCAAGTTAAACGTGGCCGGCCTGCAGCTGGTCGCATGAACGGGAAGGAGCCGCTCAGTAGGTATGCGCAGCTTGGTAATGGGATCCAAGTTGAGCGGCTGGATAGTAAATGGATCGATACCCTCGTCGAGGACAAACGGGCATCGGTTGCGGAACAGGTCGCTGCGAAAATGGA
The DNA here is from genome assembly GCA_963733825.1 of Pirellulales bacterium. Lineage (GTDB taxonomy): Bacteria > Planctomycetota > Planctomycetia > Pirellulales > Lacipirellulaceae > JABDGM01. The sequence goes on along the minus strand of CAVTEK010000015.1, from coordinate 26,938 downwards.
TTTGGGTGCCTGGTTCGCGACGTTGACTCGGCGCATGAGGCAAATCGCCAAGGACCTGGCGTTCGGTTGCTCGACGAGCGAGGTGGCTCGAAAGCATGGTGTGACTGCCGGGAGGATCAGCCAATTGCGGCGGTCGTTGGAGGAGTCGTGGGGAGAGTTTCAGGGGGAGGGGGTGGTGGCGGCTATGGCGTGATGCGGAGTGTAAAACCACGGACTGATTTTCCACTGCAGGCGAAGTTCGTGGTCAGTTATGGCCAGCGGTTTCGTCTGCCGAATACTTAGCTATCAGGGCATGTCACGTTGAGTGCTAATCGGTAGCCAGATCGCTGCCGCCTAACTACAAAGCCCAGTTCAAGATTGCGCCTTATCCATCATCAGGTGCTTAGCGAATCGCAACCGAGTCGGTCGCCGGCTGGTCTGTACACTTTGAATCCAACTCCGGCGCGATACAATAGGCGTCCATCGCTGCCAGCCAGAGCCAAATTGCACCGACCGATCTAGACCCATGATTCTTCGCCTGTCCCAAAAACTCAACACGAAGATCAAGGCCGGGACGCTGAGGCCACTCCCGCTGGATGAAAATCCGTATGCCGACTGGTCGTGCCATCTATTCACAGCCGACCGAACTCAATACATCCTCGTCTCCAACACGAAATCGCTTTACTCGTGCGTGCTATACGGCAAGGGCATCGCGCATGACGGCGTCTTCATCGCACGCGTGTTGAGTAGCCTGCGTGAGTTCATGGAAGACGATGGGCAGTCGTTTATCTACCAGCAGTTTGTCGCCCCAGCCAGCGGAACGGTTACATTCGCGACGGCGTTGAATCGATCGGTCACAGGTTCGATGGATGACCTGATCGGCCATGCGATCGGCTGGTTAGAATACGGCGAGATTTCTCCACACGACCTTGGCTTCAGATTGAACGACGTTCTGTTGTCGGCAATCGCAGCGAGCATAGCTGACCGGTACGGGAAGCCGAACGAGGCATTTAGGGTGCTGGCGAATGTGAAACGGCCGAGCGTCGTGTGAGAATTGCAGTCGCTTGAGTCCGCCGAATTGAAGGAGGTCTGCCAATGAATCAACAAGCATTTAGCCGTTTACGAGTCACAATTGTAATCGTGGTCGGTTTCGTAAATTCTTATTGGCAAGCAAATACTGCAAATGCCATTTCAACCGACTCTCGCATCTATTGGTGGATGGGGCACCTCCTTGTGCTGACATGAATCTAAAACGCAATCGTAAATTCACCTAGATCATTTTGTTAGACGCTCTAAGTCGCTAACGCCAGAAGGTCAAAATTCCATTTCACGCTGAACCAGGACAAGGACAACTGTGACCCCAACTGCCACTTCACGTGCTGAGGTTTCGCGGCAGCTCTCCGCCCGCTACCGAGCCGCGACAGTTGGCCAACTATCGGTCCATTGTCGGGATTCCCAAAATCCGGCCCGGTCCGTCGAGTTGATGGGACAACTCCCCACTAAATGCACCGTTAAACAGTCCGCGGCCCCGAATCGTTCCGATGTGAAGTCACCCAAGCGGAGCTTGCGATCCTCTTCTCATCGCGTTGGACGTCGCTCTCGATCATAATGGCTGCTTGGAGTGACCGGTCGGAGAATTTCTTTTATAGGTCTGCGACAAATTCGTGACGAGCTAAAAGGATGTTGCATGTTGGACGAACGTGATGTCATAAATAAATGGCGGAGTCTCTTTGATGGGCACATAGTCACAAGTGACTCGTTGGCAAAGGCCGAAACACTGCTCGAGGATTTCAGTGGGGAAAGCCCTCTGCATATTCGTTTGGCGAAGGAACTTAAAGAAATTCAAAAGCTCCAGCAAAAGAAACCAAGATAATTCTTTGGCTCCTCGTGGGGGGCTATCGTGCTGCTACTTCTGACTTCGTCGCCACCGGACTTAATGAATTGTTGTTGCCATCCAAGTCTATATGTAGAGGTCCGCATTGGTCCTGCGGCGGCTATCGGGGATGCCCACCGACTACAATTGGATCTGGCCCGCGCGGTGACAGCACCGCCGGAGCAGACCCGTCATTACTGTGGGCACACTGTGCTGCTCGTGTTAAGACTTAAAGATGTGGATGGTCATCTTTCTTACCCGACCGTCGACCTAGCGTCGGCGATCTCTTAAACAACCTGCTCATCCGCCGCTCGGACGCTTGCCGAAGGCACGCGCATTCACTTCTCGTGCGGAAGGTTGGGCTATGACACGAATCAATGATGCCTCACTGTCGCGCCAGGAAGTCGAAGATAGATTCGACCTGTTAATTGCCGACGTTCTGGAATATGCGATTTTTGTAGTTGCGCCGGACGGGACCATCATGTCCTGGAATCCTGGCGCCGAGCGGCTACTTGGCTTTCAGTCCACTGAAATTATCGGCCAGCACTTTTCGCGTTTCTTTTCAGAGGAAGACATCGCTAATGGCCGGCCAGAGCTTGAACTAAAGGCATCTCGGGCCGACGGACAATCCGACTCAGTGTGCTGGCACGTCCGCAAGGATGGTACTCGCTTTTGGTGCGCGTCCACGATCACTCCGTTGTTCGACGCGAATAGGCGGCTCAGCACTTTCGCCCGAGTGATGCATGATCTTACCGCCGCCGAAGCCCAAGCAGCACAGAAAAAGCGGTCCGACGTTTTGGTGGAAGTAAATCGCAGTCGAGAGGAATTCATGGCCCTCCTGTCGCATGAGCTGCGCAATCCTCTGTCACCGATTCTGAACGCCCTAGGCATTCTTCAAGGAGTAAAGACCAGCGACCCAATTGTTCAGCAAGCCGCCTCGGTTATAGAGCGACAAGTTGGACATATGGTCCGCCTCGTCGATGATTTGTTAGATATTAGTCGGATCGGAAAAGGAAAGTTGGGGCTTGTCAAAGAACCAGTAGCGTTAGGAGTAATTGTCAACCGCGCTATCGAAGGTGCACGTCCTTTGATCGAAGCTCGTGGGCACGAGTTCTCCGTAACCTTGCCGATAAAGCCAATTTGGATCGACGCTGATGCTGGGCGGATGGAGCAAGTTTTCGTCAACTTACTTCACAATGCGGCAAACTACACTAATCCGCCTGGATCGATTCATGTTGTTGTCAATCAAGAAGCGGACGAAGCCGTGGTCCGGTTTCAGGACAATGGGATTGGAATCGCTCCCGAGACGCTCCCGCACATTTTCGAAATGTTTAGCCAGATCGACGCTATCAACAAACCGCGGTCCCACGCCGGCCTCGGCATCGGGCTAGCGCTCGTCGGAGCTGTGGTGGAGATGCATGGAGGCAGCGTGCAAGCTCGTAGCGCTGGCTTGGGTGAAGGCAGCGATTTCACCGTGCGGCTGCCCGCGCTGGCTAATGCGCCCCGCCGCGTCCCGAAGGCCGCTCCTTTGACGCCTAAAGAAAAAGGACGCCCTCTTCGCATTTTGATTGTCGAAGATAATATCGATTCGGGCGACACCCTGAGCGCGCTGCTTCGACTTGAGGGTCATGACGTGCTCCTCGCCCGATCGGGCATTACGGCGCTTGAAACCGGCCCAGCGTTCCGTCCAGAGGTAGTACTATGCGACATCGGACTACCCGGAATTGACGGATACGAAGTGGCCCGAGGGCTCCGCGTTATGCCGCAATTTAGCGGTGTTACGATGTGTGCGCTGACCGGCTTTATGCCGAGTGAAGTCGATCGCGATCGTCCTCAACGAGCCGGATTCAATCACTACTTCGTCAAGCCTATCCAGTTAGATATGCTTCTTAAACTACTGGAAGCTGTCGATTGAGCGGGCAGCTTAATGGCCAGCCGGCTACGCCGCAATAAAACGGTCGTTTCTTGGGGTTCATGAATTTACGCGACGGCGAGGCGACAACGTTTGAATTAACTTGCGCCCAAGGCGTGAGCTTGAATGCTTAGTCTGGCGTCACTTCTTGGCCCCAAGGTCCGAGAGCAGTTCGAGCTGAAGCTCTTGCAATTGCACGAGGCGATCCCACTGGTGCGAAAGTAGATGGTCAACCTTTTCATGGAGATGCCGAATTTCTAGCTCCGCCTTGAGGTTTACCTTATAGTCATGTTGCGATCGAATTCGGTCTTTTGCCTCCTGACGATTCTGGCTCATCATAATGATTGGCGCCTGGATAGCGGCCAGGCAGGAAAGAAGCAGATTAAGGAATATAAACGGATACGGATCCATCGGACGCGATATTAGCACAAGCGTGTTTATCCCAATCCACAGGAAGAGGAAAACGCCAAAGCAAATAAGGAATGCCCAGCTACCACCGAATGTGGCGATCCTGTCTGCCATTCGTTCGCCAAAGGACCACTTCTGCTCAAATTCCGACTCAACGTCCGCTGAGAGAAGTTCGTGTTCCCGAAGGCTGCGCACGACCTCGTGCTCGAGGGACGTTAATTCCCCCTTTTCAGATTCGAGCATGGAATGAACGTACTTCCCTCGAAACTCGGTCAGGTCGACTTTACAAATGAATTTGTCAGGCGACCAGTCTGGACATGCTTTCCGGATTTCATCCGCTATCTCTTTCCGGACTATTTCGCCAGAAATAACGTTGTGCGGAGAACAAGACTTGCCGCAGATCGCACACGTCTTCTGAAGGGTGTTCTTGGATGTCATTTGTGCCCGTCCTTCTACCTGGCGCCTAGCAGGTATTCGACCGCCGAAGTGCGGCAAGGCATGGCCTCAGTTTCACAGCCGGGTATGGGGGCGTCAATCTTAATGTGCAATGATGATGGTGAGGCTCACTGAACGTACAACTTCTCGGCACGATATAATAATATATATGTGTTAGAGATCAGTGGGCCGATGAGTTTTGCGCGCGGCGCGAATGGAGTCGGCGACCAGGACTGCCTGATCGGGCGTCGCGTCTAAATCGGTCGGTTGTTGACCAGTGTCATGAGTGGAGTCGAGTCGAGAGGTGGCGCGGTGGTTTAGGTGCAGCCTATCTGTGGCCCGCTCTTTCGTCGGACGGCCCGGCAAAAGGCCCCTGAAAATTCGATCTGTTCCGCCTCATTGGTAGAGATTAGACTCGGCAGTCCTGCTTTGTTGGAGCTGGCCCGATTGTGCCAGCACCTTCTTGAACACGCTCATGGAGGAGACGCATGCACCAGTCATCCAAGAGAAGGTTGCCTGAACAGGGGGCGCGCATCAAGTCCGGCTGAGCCGGCTCTGGGAGCAACTGCCGCCAGCCGATCGCGTGGAGATCGGCAAGATTCTGGCGCAGATGATTGCCAAGCGGATTCTTCCTTCGCCGAAGAAGGAGGAGTCGCATGAGTAATCAGTTGACCACCGCCCCGCTTCCCCACGGAGCAAACGGCACTCTGGACTCGTGGGGATCCCGCAAGTTGCAGGAGCACCATCTGAGTCGCTCGGCGATCGTTTACGTTCGCCAGTCGAGTCCCCATCAGGTCCGCGAACATGTGGAGTCGGCGGTTCGCCAGTACGCATTGGTTGAGCGTGCGGTGCAAATCGGGTGGGCACGCGCGCGGGTGGAAGTCATTGACGAGGATCAGGGACAGAGCGGTCGGTCCGCGGAGAACCGGCTGGGCTTTCAGCGTCTGTTGGCGGAGGTCAGCCTCGATCACGTGGGCATCGTTCTGGGCATCGAAATGAGTCGTCTGGCCAGGTCGAACCGGGACTGGCATCAGTTGATCGAATTGTGTGCGATCTTTCGCACGCTCTTGGCCGATCAGGACGGGCTCTACGATCCGACCGACTACAACGACCGGCTGTTGCTCGGCCTGAAGGGCACGATGTCCGAAGCGGAGTTGCATATTCTCAAGGGAAGGATGCATCAGGCGTTACTCAGCAAAGCAAAACGGGGCGATCTCTACATCCTGCCTCCGCTTGGCTACGTCAAACTCCCCAGCGGCGAATTCGCGCTCGATCCTGACGAGCAGGCGCAGAGCGTGATGCGATTGATCTTCGATGAGTTCGATCGACTGGGCAGCATTCGCCGCGTGTTGCTCTATCTGCAGGAGCACGACATCAAACTCCCCTTCCGGCCCCACTCAGGACCGAATGTGGGCGAGCTGGAATGGCGTCGCGCGAAAGCGACCGTCATCGACCGCGTGCTGACGCATCCGCTGTACGCCGGCGTCTATCGCTACGGCCACCGTCAAACCGACGCCCGTCTCAAGAAGGCGGGACGCGCTGAATCGGGGCGACGGGTCGTGAAACCTGAGCAGTACCATGCCCTGATCCCCAACCGCTGCCCGGCTTATATCACGCTGGAGAGATACGAGCGAAACCAACGCCGGATCAGGGAGAACCGCACTCGGCCTGACACGAAAGGTCCGCCGCGCGAGGGCCCGGCATTGCTGGGCGGAATCGTGTTCTGCGGTCGCTGCGGTCGTCGCATGACGCCGCATTATCCGGGCGTCAAGACGCAGTTCCGCTACGCGTGTTCGACAGGAAAATCCGACTGCGACCTTCCGCGGTGTCAGAATCTCTCAGGGCAGGTTCTTGATGATCTGGTTGCCGAGAAAATCCTGCAGGCGTTGGCGCCGGCGGCGCTGGAGTTGAGCCTGCTGGCCGCCGATGACCTCGAACAAGAACGCCAGCGATTGGACAAGCACTGGCAGCAACGACTCGAACGCAGTCGTTATGAGTGTGACCGTGCTCAGCGACGGCACCAGGCAGTCGAACCCGAGAATCGATTGGTGGCGCGTGAGTTAGAGCGTCAGTGGGAGTCGACGCTTCACGAATTGCGGGATCTGGAACAACAGTACGGACGGTTTCGGCAAGCGCACTCGGCAACATTGTCGAACGAAGAGCGTCAGTTGATTCGTGCGCTGGCGGAGAATCTGCCAGCCGTGTGGAAGTCGCCGACCACGAGTCCCGGCGATCGGCAACGAATCATTCGATTGTTGGTCGAGCGCGTCGTGATCACCATGCAGGGTTCGACCGAGCGAGTGGACGTGTCGTTACATTGGTCGGGTGGATTCAACAGTCAGCACGAACTGGTTCGTACCGTTGGACGCTACGAGCAGTTAGCGGATTACGAGCGCCTGCTCACCCGTGTTGAGCAGCTCGGTCAGCAAGGGTTGACGGCAGCGGAAATTGCCGAGTGTCTGAACCAAGAGGGCTTCCGTCCCGCTCGGCGAACGGAAAAGTTCTGCAAGTCGACGGTGAGCCAGTTGTTTCAGAGACTCCGGCGGGAACGGCCGACAACTCAGCGAGCCTCCAATCGAGTTCGACTGAAAGAACACGAGTGGTTCCTGACCGACCTGGCGGCGCACCTTGAGATACCGAAGTCCTCGCTGTTCAAATGGGTCAAGCGCGGCTGGCTGCGCGTCGACGGACAACTTGCGGGCTATAGCGGCCGGCTCATCTGTTGGGCTGATGCCGATGAATTGGAACGACTCCGGCGGCTGCGGCTGACGAAATTCGGATGGTGGGCGCCTCCTCCGGAGGAACTGACGACGCCCAAAGCTCTCGAACTGCCGAACGAGCTGCACTGAACGTCCTGACTTAAAATCGCCAGGGGAAACATCCCCTGGACGTGCTGGCATCAAGCGTATTCAATCAATTCCTGAGCTGAAACATCCCTAACAAAGAGGAGTAGTATGACTAACCTTCCTCTGCGGGTGCCTCACTAGCTGCACCATGCTCCGTTTCCACACTCCCGCTCATCGAACCGTGCGTGCGGATTTCTCGCACACGGCTCTCCGACTGGCTTCTCCCGCCAGCACACGATGTGTCGTTTCATTTCAGTCGTGACTCCGAACACTTCACATCTTCGCTGACAAGTACAGTTCTTTCCGTGACCGCCTAGTCCTTAGTGGAGTTGATAGGCAAAGCCAATCTCCGGACTGTTGGTCTCTTCCAGGAACGCGCCAGAAGTCAGGCTCCTTCCCTCCACCGGCATTACCCGGCTTCATCAGTACTACGAGCCTGTCCGCCACCCCACACGGCCTAGCCTGCTCCTCACGGAGTTCTCGTTGAGAGCCACGACCTCTCATCGTAGGGGCTTCCCGTGTTTCGACGATCTCCTCTTCCAGGCATGCCGACGCCATTACCCCGACGGAACCGCTGGGTGTTGTCGCTGTCTCGCCCATCGGCAGCGGCCTTCCCCTAAACTCAGGAGGGTCGGCTTCCGCCACAAGTGTCTTTTCGAGGCCTGCTCGGCGTTCACTCACGTTTCGGCCTGCCTGTTTGCTCGATCACCCAAGGTGACCTTTACCAAAGTACTTCAACGCATTCGTTACCTCCTGCGTCGCTCTGGTTGCTTCCGGCCGAGCGACCGATTGGCCGGGTGGGTTTCGCACCCACTGGAGATCGCCGACTTGCACGGCGTACTGAGTTCTCGACACTCGGTAAGCAATACGACGTCGCCAATTCGGCAGATGCATTCGCAACTATCTGTAGGAGAAGAGTGCATTCTAGCAAGCTGTTACATGGAGGCCAAAAAGCAGCGGATTGACCGTAGCGCAGAGGGCCGTAGCATGATGGTAACCGAACGACCCGGGACAATGGACGTATGGGTGTTACATGAGAAACCATTCCTTGTTTCGTTGGGCCGTTGCCAATGCTCGCCCCAGTGTGCATGTAGCTGCCGTTATTTTGACGGCATGCCTGTTATCAACGGCGGCCGGGCAATCGACACTGCCGATACAGCAGTTTGGCGATTCGCAATTCCGCCTTACGGCGAAGGGCGGCAATGACCGGCCGTTTCGATTTTCGCCGGATGGGAAATTGATCGCTGGCGCGAATTGGGAGGAGGTTAGGTTGTGGTCGTTTCCGGATGGAAAGTTGCTGCACGACTTCTCGAGTGCCATTCAAACCAATTGCATTGGATTTGCTGCGGACGGCAAACAGTTTTTAGCGCTCAATCTGAGGCACATGGAGGTCGAGCGATTCGATGTTGAAACTGGCAAATTGATCGGCCGGACTAAGTTAGCAGATGTACCGGAAGAAAAGAGTGCCACAGCTCACAAGATTTCCGAGGATGGGAAGTGGTTATTTGCGTGGGATCAGAATAGCCATATCTGTGTTTGGAATACGGCGACCGGTGAGTTGAAATTCGACAAGGAAATTCCATCCGGCGTCGGGAGTTGCGCGGTATCGAATTCCGGAGTACTGACCATTTGGACAACCGGAGTTATCGAACGCTACGAGTTAAGTTCTGGTCAACAACTCAACCTCAGGCGGATTTACGACGAATTCGGCATTCTGGCCAGTAATCCGCAAGGGACTTTGGTTGCCGGATATTCACCGAAAGACAAGACAATCATTTTTTTTGACACAACGAGTAACAAACAAGTGGGCGGGAGGATTTCGCTTGCTCAAGAATACAAAGGGGGCATGCCCGACGCGGCGCTTTCGGCCGACGGACGGCGGTTTGCTTTCTGGATAAGCCGCGATAAGTGGGTCTGGAATCGACAGGTTGCCGTCTTTGACGTGGAAACGGGCAAGATGATTAGCTCGTTCGATCCACCGGGGACGTATTTTCTGGAACAGCCGGAGATATCGCCGGACGGCCGCTATATGTTTCTGGCGGGGAATCGATCAGTGTTCACACCCGTCGATGTGAACACAGGCATGCTTTTGCACGATATTCCTGATCACATCCTTGCAGTCGAGAAACTTTCATTTACGCCAGATAGGCGTACGCTGTTAGCGGGAAGTCACGATAAACGGCAGGCATGGAAGGTAGATACCGGGAAGCCAGGACCTTTGTTTGAGAAGTGGTACCACACTCCGAACATTGCGGCCGTGAATAACCGTTCGGCTCTGGTCTCTGGGATTAAAGGCGGTGGTCTCCGATTGCAAAGCATCGAATCGGGGACGGTAGAACGCGAATATGAGACTGGAACCGACAAATACTTTTCTGAAATTCAAATGTCCGTGGATCGGAAAACCTTTGTCAGCATGCAGAGCTTACAGGGCGGCCCTATCCGCCGGTGGAGTGTCGCGGATGGCAAGGTGGTCTCGGAGCGACAGTTGCCGGTTGTAAATTTTGAACGGCGTTTCGACGAATCGAAGATGATTCGCGGCCTGACGCTAGGCGGCAGCCGTGTGATACGCCTAGAGCAGGTCGTGAAGGCGAGCAAGCGTCCGGACGGTTCGATCGATCCGGGCCGAGCCGAACTAGTGTTGGAGGATTGGGTCACGCAGACCGTGACGAATCGCCTGCCACTTCCAGCAACGAGCCTGCACGCGTTCGCCGATAATGGCGCCGGGACCGCGTTTGCCGCCGCTGTCAGTGATGACCGAGATCCTCGGCGTTACGGAGAAAAATGGGGCTCAACGCACGTACTAGTGTGGGACGTCGCAACGGGTTGGGAGCGGCTCAGAATCGATCGCGAAAAGCACAGCTATTTTGGCTCGTTTGCTATGGTCGCGCTTACACGAGATGGCCGACTCATAGCGACGCTGAGTGACCACAATCGGGTTGAAATTTGGGATGGTTTCAACGGTTACTATTTAGATGGATTCGATACTGCGTGCGGCGTTACGGCTCTCGCTTTTTCTGATGACGGAACCATGCTGGCAACCGGACATGAGGATGGCAGCGTGTTTTTGTGGAATACGCGGATGGCATGGGATCAATCGGTCCAGCGACTTCGCATCAACCAGAAAATGGCGCAGCAATACTGGAAAGATTTGGCAGGCGACGGGCAGAAGCCTGCGGTTGCGTGGCAAATGCTGATTAGAAACCCCGAGCAAACTGTAGAAATGCTGAAGACCAATCTCAAACAAGCCGCGGTGACGAAAGGTATCGCAGGTGCGCTCGAAAACATCATTGTCCCCTTGCCAGAAGAGGGTCGTGAACAGTTGGATGGGTCGTCGCCAGAGCCACCGATAATGCGTGCCTTGCAGCAGGCGCTGGAGAAAGCAACAACCGAAGACGCACGGAACAATTACAAGAAGTTGCTTGACGCTGCGTCACGGCCGATGTCGCCGGAAACTCGACGTCCGATTCTGGGTATCCTGTTGGCGGAGCAGCTTGATACGGCGGAGTCGCGAAAACTGATTGAGGAAATTGCGGCAGGAGCAGCCGGGGCTTTTGAAACGCAAGTTGCAAAGTCGGCATTGGTTCGGATTAGATTGAGGGAGGATTCGCATGATAAAGCTGTGCGCGAGTGACCCATATCGAATTCGTTCCTTTCCCGGCACGCGCGGCCGAAGCCCAAGTCACAGCGGGATTTGTGGCGCGAACGTTTCTAAAGTCGTCTCGGAAATCAAAGTCCCATCAAACGTCGATTTCGGAGCTTCTCGGGAAAGCCAAAAGAGCCGGTCGGCGGCGGTCCATCGCGGTGCCGATCCTTACGCCGCGGTGCTACGTGGTGCCCGTCGGCGCCGGCCGGAGCCGTGATTATGCCTGGGTCATTGGGGTATGCCAATTACTTTCTCGGCAGGGCGAAGGCGGCTAGCCCGGATTATTCACAAACGGGTGCAGGCTGAGGAGGTGGTGGTCTGGCGTGGCCGTTTACGACGAGACTTTCGCTTGGGAGCACACAGCCCCCTTTCCCCCAGGCAGTGACGAGACTGCCGAGGCGCGAAGGTTTCCAGTTGCGCCCAGCTTAGCTGGTGTCCAAAGAAGCCTGGCAGAGCGTCAGGACTCGCTGGCTGACCTGCTGATAGTGATGCAGATAGGGCCAGCAGGAAGAGAGCCGGACGACGACCCGGCGCGTCGACTCGTAGACCAGCGCCGCTACTTTGATAAGCCGCGTCCGCCAAGTACAGGGCTGGCCTTGGCCGAGCGGATCGTGCGTGCGTCGTCCGTTGTGATGCGCCCGGCGAGATCGGCCGGAGAGCGCTTCGACCGGAACTTCGCGCCTTGTGTCTTCCGGTAGCGGCGCCTCGATAACGTGCCGCATGCGGACCAGCAAGTTGTAGGCGGCCGTGTGCAGATAGAGGCGAAACAAGTTGGCGAAGTAGCGATGATCGCTGAGCCGATCGGCCTGAAGGCCGCCCTTGAGTTCTTTGTTGCGGTTCTCGCTTTCGCCTCGATCGGCGTACGCATCGTATGCCGAGCCAGGCAACACGAACGCTCCCGGCCGATTGGTCACGACCGCGCGTCGATTGGTTCCTTGCGCGTTCGCCTCGCACTTGACCACGACCCATCGCTGGGCGGGCCACGACCCGGCCCGATACCAAAACGCGGTGAACAACCGCTGCGGCTGCCCGCTGGCTTCAAATTGGGCCACGGCCGTTCCCAGCAGAGAATCGCTGTACTTTTTCAACCGCCCGTTCATGCCGATGCCGATGGTGTAGTCCACTTCCAGCCGCTCGCAGATGTCGTACATGGCGGGCACGCCGAAGCCGCTATCGCCACGGACGCGAATCCGCACGTCGGGCCAGGCCTCCCGTAACCGACGGACCGCATACTCCAGATCCTCGTCGGCGCCGAGCGCGGAATGCGCGCTGCCGTAGAGCAACGCGAGGCAGAGCACCAGGTCGTTCTCGGCACAAGTGATCACCCGCGGCAGATATTGGTACTGCCGGTAATAGCCGTGGAAGAACGTGAGCTGCTGCCCTCCATATGTCGGATCGTCGAACGGATCGATGTCCAACGTGATGCTTGAGGCGGCTTGTCGAACGAGGCTATGAACTGGTCCACCAGCACGTCGCGGAGATGGAAGAACGAGCGCGTGTCGATCGCGTTCTCGAACCGCGACAGCGTGGGCTGGCTGGCCAAGTCGTCGTCGTGGATCGAACGGCCGCAGACGAGCTTGAATACGGGATCGCTTCGCAGCAGGTCGTGGTCATTCTGGTCGGCATAGTCGGCCAGGATGCCGTAGGTGCGCATGCGGACCATTTCCAGAAACGTGTGACCTACGTAACCGACGTGCCGCCGGTCCGTGAGGGCCTCGGCCAATTGCTTCGTGAGACCCAACTGCTCATCCAGTTGGCGAAATGGCAGCAGCCCCGCATCACTGGAAACTTGGGCCGCTGAAGGCGCTACCACAACTGGCTTCGATGTGCCAAAATCAAACGCCAACTGAAATGCACTCTGCGCGTCCATTCGCTGCCTCCGTGTGTTGTTTCAGGTGCTTGTCAACTAACACCTTAAACGCACTCGGAGGCACTCTTGTTTCTGCGTTTATGAATAATCCGGGCCAGAGTTCCAAACGTTCCGCAGAACGCTTGGAACTCTTCTCTGCAACTTCCGGTTCGCGTTTTGATTTCCGACAATGCGCAAGAGAGCCCGCCGGTTCCGGAGATGCCAACTCTTTAATCCGGTGACCGGCGGGCTCAGCACAACCAGCCCCTTGCGGGGCCAGCAGAATTCTTTGTAGCACGATGGCGAACCACCAACAATTCGACATGGCGCCTGAGTTGAGTCTTTCCGAAACGGCAGAGATCCTAGATCTGGACCGCCGCACGGTGAAGAAGTTGATCGAACAAGCGGTTCTGCCGGCGCGTCTCGCAAGCCCGCCAACAAGCAAGCGGCCCCGCTATCGAATTCCTGCCGAAGAGGTGCTTCTCCTGCGTAACTCGTACCGCCGATACTCGAGGTCATGGGGCGGTGAACGCAAAACTGTCATTCGGCGGCGATCCGCGGTGGAATTTCCACATATCAAGCTCAAGCTGCCCTGAAGGTCATGCGGCTGGTCCCCGTTGGTGCGGCGCGGGTTCCCTCGCTGCCGGTTTCTTTTTTCGAGAGCTAGCTAGAAGCTGCTGGGCGGTGGCCAAGTCATGATTGAAAAAGTGGCCATAGCACCGGTCGAGCTCCTTGAGGCTGGTGCCCGCCATTTTGGCGACCTTAAAGGGCTCGATGCCAAGCATCAGCAACTCCGAGATGTATAGATCGCGGCACGAGTAGGGCGTGATGTGCTGGCGGACGTGTTGACCGTGTTCTGCCGCCAGCGCCTTGACTGCCCGCAATCGAGCGTTGACCTCGTTCTGGTTCCAGGGACGCCCGTCGTGATGCGTAAAGAGAGGCTCGTCAAGCTGTTTGCCATGAGAATTTCGCAGGAGGATTTCCAGAAGGTCCTCGTCGACCTGAATGTTCCGAACTGTGGGATTGTGCTGTGTGCGAGTGCGCTTGTGGTTGCCCAGGCAGATCTGCCGGGTGCGGGGCATGAAGTCTTGGACCAGGGCGCCACAGAGCTCACTGGTGCGCGCTCCAGTAGCGTGGTACGTCCGCAACATGTCAGCGAACGTGCGGCTGTCGACCGTGTAATACTCATCGGGGATCCGGCTCCGCCAACGGCCGGTGCCCGACTGGGACCTTCGACGGATCGATCGGCGCCCAACGAAAGAGAACCCCGAGTTCTTCATCACTGGGAAGATCTGCTTCGCTGAGATCCTTAGGTTTGACGAATCCGCGTGGCAGTTTTCGCAAGGGTCGGGGCTCGTCAGGCAACAGTCCTCCACCCCCGTCTTCGACGGAATCGGCAGCCCAGTTCCAGCACGCCTTCACGGCAATGACAATGTGCCTTAGGCCTTTGTCGCCGAGCGGCTTTCCGGTCTTGTCGCTGGGCGTCGTACGTCGATGGTGCAAGTAGGCTTCCACATGCGAACGCGTCACCATCCGCGCGCGGAGTTGCCCGATCAGGTATCCGCAACCCGGGAGAGTCTCACCGTTGTGGTGGCCAACGCGAAAGTTGCAGAAGCCGTTTAGAATGCATTTTCGCTGTTTGTAGAGGGCATCCGAGCGATTGTCTTGGACAAACTGCAAATGTGCGTCGCAGACCTCGGCGACAGAGCGTGTTGGCAGCTGATTCCGAGTCTCGTGCTTCTGAGCGGCCAAGTACTCGCCGAACCGACGTTTGGCTTCCTCGTAGGGGACGTCATCAATGCGACCGAAGTAAGTTCCCTGGCGAGAACCGGTCTGGGTAAACCAATAGCCTTTGTAGCGGCGCAGCTTGGCTTGGCGCGGCATGGGTGACCCCGCTTTCGAGATGGAGTGGACTGGTTGTGCCTGGAGCGAGTTGGCGCTCGCCCGTATTGCTTCGAGGCTCGAATGGGGACCTGCGACACGGGGTCGCGATACCCGTTGCCGAGCTGCGAAAGCAATATTGAAAACAATCTAACCCAACTTCCCCAACGTTTGACGTAAGTGCTTACGCCGCAACGGGAGGAGCCCCGTTTTTTCCACTACAATTCGGTTTTATGAAGTCGGCTGGGGAGTTCCAGGCCGAGGCGTTCGAGGAGGATTTTCTGGTGGTCGCTCGGCTGCGTCACGTAGCGGGTGCGGATTTCGTGACCGTCTTTGGTGGGTAGCACGACGTCCACCGCGCGGAGCTCGCTCAGTTCGTCCAACACGCGCCGCGGTTCGTTGCCGAGGCCGGCTTTCTGGCAGAGTTGGCCGAGGAACTTCCAGAGCACGTAGGCCAGAAAGCAGACCAGAATGTGGGCCAGCACACGGTCCTCTTTTTGATGCCAGACAGGACGGAGCGAGAGGTCGCTCTTCTGGATGCGGAACGCCGTCTCGGCGTCGGTCAATTGGATGTACGCCCGCCATAGCTCTTCGTCGCTCCACCCGCTGACGTTGGTGCGTAACACATAGGAACCTTCGCTGAGCTGTGTCCAGGCGCGCCACTTCTCGATCTTCTTCCAGGCGATCTGTGCTGCGCCGTTTTCCGCGGCGCGAATCTGGACGTCGAACAAGCCCGCGGCCCGGGTGTTCTGTCCCAGCAAGCGTCCGACGCGCCGCTCGATCGGTCCCACTTCGTGACGACGCTTGGCGCAAGCGGCCGTAATCTTTGTCAGTCCGTCTTCGATGCGTTTCTCGAAACGAGCGTGCATGGCTTGCTCTTTCTCGCGGCGATCGCGGCTCCGGCAAAGAATGTAGGTCTCGGCGCCGCCGTCGGGACAGGCACACAACTTGACCTCCAGCCCCTCGCGGATGGCGTGCCAGTCCTGCGTTGCCAACTGCTGTTCGAATCGCTTGAGTTGGCTCTTGGGCGTCCCCACGATGTACTGCCGCCCGCCCGCTTTCAGGAAGTTGAGGTTCTCTTCAGAGACCATCCCGCGATCCAGTGCCCAGACGCGCTGGCCCGGCCGTAGCGGGCCTCCATCGTCTCGACGATCTCTTCCAAGGTCGTCGAGTCGTGGCGGTTTCCGGCGAACACTTCGTAGCCCAGCGGCAAGCCGCAGCGCGAGACCACCAAGCCGATGCAGACCTGTTTGCAGTCGGAGCGATGGTCGCGCGAATAGCCGCGCTGCGCCAAGGGATTCACGTGGGCCTGCCCTTCGAAGTACGTGCTCGTCACGTCGTAGAGCAGCAGGTCGTACTCGATGGCGAACAACTCGCCGAACCGCTGTTTGAGAAATGCCTCCAGCGCCGGCTTGTGCGGCAGCAGTTCGTCCAGCCCACGGTACAAGCGGTTGTCGTCCACCTTGTCGAGCGGCACGCCCAGCAGGTCGTCCAGCGCGCTTTGCCGATAGAAGTGTTCGGCGATGTGGAGCTCGCTCGACGGCTCGCAGAGTCGCGCGATCACCAGAATGAGCGCGGTCAGCGACCACGGAACGTGTTCTTGTCCGGCCGGCATCGCCCGCCGCAGGAACTCGTGCAGCCCGAGCTGCTTCACCAGTTCCAGCGCCAGCCACGGCCCACCGAACTGTCGGCAGTTCTCGACCCGCACGCGGGTGCGGTCCATCTCGACGAACCGCGGTTCGGTCTGGGCCTCCGGAAAGAGCTCCTGTTGCCACGACGGCGACTGGGGGTCGGCTGCTTGCTCGAGCCTAACCGGCCCGCTTCGTCCATCAGCCCCAGATAGGCCACGGTTCGCTGCCGCGACCATGTTCGGTGCGGTGGATTCGACGAGCGCCGAATACGCTTCGCGTTGCCCGTTGCGCGACGGAAATGGGGTCGCAGGAACATGCCGCCATGTTAGCGGCGATGCCCGGGACTTTTTTCCACTACACGCCCCGGCGAGGAAAATACTTCGACCAACCCGCTCCGCATCGCCATCGCATCAGACTTACGTCAACACAAGTCCGAAAAAATCGCCGCCCAAGGGATTTTGTCGAATCGCTGGGGAAGTTGGGCTAGTCCATACCGGTATTAGCGAAGCATTTGGCACCAGAAGGAAAGCCTGTTAAAATTAAATTGGAATAAGGCAAAGGACAGTCCCATGTCGACTAGAGAGATTACAATCCGAGTGGATCCGAATGCTGCAAGTGCTTATCTTGGTGCCACCGAAGAAGAGCGCCGCAAACTCGATTTGTTGTTAAGTCTTCGCTTGCAGGACGTGATGCGGCGTGGCGAATCCTTGGATGCGGTCATTTGTGACATAAGTGATAAGGCCCAGGCTCGTGGTTTGACACCGGACATTCTTGAATCCATTTTGCATGACCAGTAGACCGCGCCATACGTACTGGATGCGAATATCATCAGCGGGCTATTGTTTCGAATTCGCTGCCGGGCCAGGCTTTTCGAGAAGCGAGCATACGTGGCAACATGCTCCTTTCGGATGACACGTTGGCAGAAATCGTCGAGGTAATTCGCCGGCCGAAATTCGATAAATATCTGTTGCCGGACGAAAGAGATAGATTCCTGGCCGCGTTGATTCAAGAAGCTGTTCACGTTGTCCCGACGGAACGCGTCGCCGCCTGCCCCGACCCCAAAGATAACAAATGGCTCGAGCTGGCCGTTGCTGGAAACTCGTTCCATTTGATCAGTGGAGACGACGACTTGTTGTCACTTGATGGGTTTCGGGGAATTGCCATCGTTACACCAGCGGTATTTGTGCAGTCTCTGACTGAATAGGAGTTGACTAATGACGCGGTATTGGGTCATTGTGCCGGTTGAGTCAAAAAAGCCGGAACTGTTCGATCGCGTTTGGCAATTCGATATCGAAAATGACGTAATCTCAATTGGCTGGAGTGAGCTTGGCGACGTCTCGATGCTTTCGGGTGAGTCGCTTTCTCAATCGGTAGCATCTACTATTCTCTGAAAACGACCACAAAACAAAAGCACTTATTGCGAACATGCTTTGGGCTTTTTATCACGAGATTTGTCCCGGCGACGTGATACTCGCGCGAAGAGGGCGTAAGTCACTTGCAGCTGTAGGAAATGTTGGTTTGAAGGGTTTCTATTCGGAAGCCAAGAATCCACTTCTTGCACCGCCCGGTTATTCGCATCCAAATTTCTTAGAAGTTAAGTGGCATGCCAAGCCACGCGATAAAAAATTTCCAACCGTTGTGTTTCCAATGCACACTCTTTCCGAAATCACGGAGGAGCAATACCTCAAATTTGTGGAACATCAGGGTATCGAATTGCCGGGCCTAGCCCAACTTCCCCAACGTTTGACGTAAGTGCTTACGCCGCAACGGGAGGATCCCCGTTTTTTCCACTACAATTCGGTTTTATGAAGTCGGCTGGGGAGTTCCAGGCCGAGGCGTTCGAGGAGGATTTTCTGGTGGTCGCTCGGCTGCGTCACGTAGCGGGTGCGGATTTCGTGACCGTCTTTGGTGGGTAGCACGACGTCCACCGCGGGAGCTCGCTCAGTTCGTCCAACACGCGCCGCGGTTCGTTGCCGAGGCCGGCTTTCTGGCAGAGTTGGCCGAGGAACTTCCAGAGCACGTAGGCCAGAAAGCAGACCAGAATGTGGGCCAGCACACGGTCCTCTTTTTGATGCCAGACAGGACGGAGCGAGAGGTCGCTCTTCTGGATGCGGAACGCCGTCTCGGCGTCGGTCAATTGGATGTACGCCCGCCATAGCTCTTCGTCGCTCCACCCGCTGACGTTGGTGCGTAACACATAGGAACCTTCGCTGAGCTGTGTCCAGGTGCGCCACTTCTCGATCTTCTTCCAGGCGATCTGTGCTTCGCCGTTTTCCGCGGCGCGAATCTGGACGTCGAACAAGCCCGCGGCCCGGGTGTTCTGTCCCAGCAAGCGTCCGACGCGCCGCTCGATCGGTCCCACTTCGTGACGACGCTTGGCGCAAGCGGCCGTAATCTTTGTCAGTCCGTCTTCGATGCGTTTCTCGAAACGAGCGTGCATGGCTTGCTCTTTCTCGCGGCGATCGCGGCTCCGGCAAAGAATGTAGGTCTCGGCGCCGCCGTCGGGACAGGCACACAACTTGACCTCCAGCCCCTCGCGGATGGCGTGCCAGTCCTGCGTTGCCAACTGCTGTTCGAATCGCTTGAGTTGGCTCTTGGGCGTCCCCACGATGTACTGCCGCCCGCCCGCTTTCAGGAAGTTGAGGTTCTCTTCAGAGACCATCCCGCGATCCAGTGCCCAGACGCGCTGCGCCCGGCCGTAGCGGGCCTCCATCGTCTCGACGATCTCTTCCAAGGTCGTCGAGTCGTGGCGGTTTCCGGCGAACACTTCGTAGCCCAGCGGCAAGCCGCATCGCGAGACCACCAAGCCGATGCAGACCTGTTTGCAGTCGGAGCGATGGTCGCGCGAATAGCCGCGCTGCGCCAAGGGATTCACGTGGGCCTGCCCTTCGAAGTACGTGCTCGTCACGTCGTAGAGCAGCAGGTCGTACTCGATGGCGAACAACTCGCCGAACCGCTGTTTGAGAAATGCCTCCAGCGCCGGCTTGTGCGGCAGCAGTTCGTCCAGCCCACGGTACAAGCGGTTGTCGTCCACCTTGTCGAGCGGCACGCCCAGCAGGTCGTCCAGCGCGCTCTGCCGATAGAAGTGTTCGGCGATGTGGAGCTCGCTCGACGGCTCGCAGAGTCGCGCGATCACCAGAATCAGCGCGGTCAGCGACCACGGAACGTGTTCTTGTCCGGCCGGCATCGCCCGCCGCAGGAACTCGTGCAGCCCGAGCTGCTTCACCAGTTCCAGCGCCAGCCACGGCCCACCGAACTGTCGGCAGTTCTCGACCCGCACGCGCGTGCGGTCGATCTCGACGAACCGCGGTTCGGTCTGGGCCTCCGGAAAGAGCTCCTGTTGCCACGACGGCGACTGGGGGTCGGCTGCTTGCTCGACGCCTAACCGGCCCGCTTCGTCCATCAGCCCCAGATAGGCCACGGTTCGCTGCCGCGGACCACGTTCGGTGCGGTAGGATTCGACGAGCGCCCAATACGCTTCGCGTTGCCCGTTGCGCCGACGGAAATGGGGTCGCAGGAACATGCCGCCATGTTAGCGGCGATGCCCGGGACTTTTTTCCACTACACGCCCCGGCGAGGAAAATACTTCGACCAACCCGCTCCGCATCGCCATCGCATCACGACTTACGTCAACACAAAGTCCGAAAAAATCGCCGCCCAAGGGATTTTGTCGAATCGCTGGGGAAGTTGGGCTAGCCCACAGTTGGATGTGCAAAAACCGTGGGCTGGCGCCCTGCGGCGGATTTGCGGACCCGACCCTCCCCACACAATTAAAAAACCCCAAGGCTTCGTCAGAAACCTCGGGGTCTTGAATTTCCGATTGGGTCGATACACTACGCGCCGCGGCGGCGCCAGCACATCGCCGCCAAACCGAGCAGGAACAATCCCGCACTGGCCGGCTCCGGCACTGTCGAGGTACCCAAGCCAGCACCAGCTCCGGGACCAGACGTTGCGCCATAATTGGCCCGCCACGTGTTGTAGTCGGCGACCGAATTCGGGGTGGGACTGTTGCCCTTGCGCCAGGCCACATAGTCGGCGGCGTCGACTTTGCCGTCGCCGTTGTAATCGCCAGCGAGTCCGGCAAAGCCGATATCCAAACCAGCGAAATTGGAGGCGGCGTAGGTCGATCCGTAGTAGAAGATCGACGAATTGTTTGCAGTCGCGGCGATCGACGCCGGGGTCGCGAAATCGGCAGCGGGAAGATAAGTGATCGTGGAGTCAAATGCGCTAATGAACAAGTTCCCATCCTTATCCAGGGCAAGATCGCGCCCCGTCTGCGATGAACCGCTCAAATCGATGCCTTTGAGGCCCGCTGACGTCTGCGTCGTCAACAAAGCGTAATTATTCGCTGGATCAAACACGTAAATTCTCGTTTGCGACGATGGGGTGGCCGCAGCCCCAAACCCGCTATAAAGTGCATACAAGTAAGGCGAGATGGCCGGATTGTAGACGAGGGAGGTTACGTTGCTTCCGAGCTCAGGAGTTACGACGTCCTGAGCTGCCACGCCGATATCGGTAACCGCCATGCTCGACGCGTCCACGGAAACAAGGTTGCCATGGGCCGAAAACGCGAGAACATTCGAGTTATCTTTCCACGCCGTTCCTTGACTCGAAAACGTATTAAGCGTGGTGCCCGTCGTTTCTCGGCCGCCTGAAAGCGAGGCGCCGGCGCCTTGAGTGTTTCCCGCGACATAGTCGTAAACAACTACTTTTCCGCTATCATAACCGGCAAGCGCGATTTTGGTGTTATTGGGTGAAGCCGAAGGGCTCGCAAGCCGCGACTGAGTAACCGCGCCGGCGGAGCTGCCAAGCGGGCTGGTCGTGCTGTTGGCGCCAATCAATTGGGCTACCGGCGAAGATGGAGAACCCGTGGTGGCAAGACTGTAAATTTTGGCGCCTCCGGTGCCGGCGGTGGTGGTGCCGAAATCAACGGCAATTAGATTGCCATTGGCATTGTGGGCGACGTTATTGTAATTATCGAATTTAACGTATTCGATAAAGCCAACGGGCGTGGGCGTCACCACGCTGCCACCGGTGTAATTATAAACCGGAAGCGGATATCGCACGCCGGCCTGCGGGGCGACGGAACCTCGGACAATCTCCAACGTGTTCGCCGAATCGGCGTTGTTCAGGCCCATAACGATGTCGCCGGGCGATGGCAAAGTTGCCGGATTGGAGGCGGGAGGAGAGCTGGCGTCAGATTGGATCGTCACATTATCAATTCGGTTCGTCGGCGTCGTCGCCGTACCCGAAGCTCCATTGAGTGTGTACCGCAAATAGGCGGTGCCCGTAAAACCGTCGAGCCCAGAGGTAATTTCCGACACCAGACCATATGAGCCAGCCGGTATATGGTTTGATCCGGGCGGCGGGCTTTGGGTAACAGCACTTCCAAACGGTGTGAAATTGACGCCGTCCTCGCTATAAGACCACTGATTATTGTTGTAGCCGGAAGCACTACTGGCGTAAGTCGCATAGGAGACACCGATGCTCGATTCGCCGCTCATCGGAAAACTCATCTCGAGATAACTGCCGTTGCCTAATGTGCCGCCGGTGCCGTTTGCAATCGCCAGAGCTTCATTCGTGCCGATAAAATTGGGCGTGGGCGTATTGACCGTTGTCGCGGTTGCGTTCGTCACGAAGCCTGTATAGCCGGTCCCGGAGTTTCCCGTATGATCCGGGGCTGTATAAAGTTGAGCAGTCCCAGCAGTGCTCGCCATCTGCCGCGAAAACGAGCGGCACCGAATTACCGCCCGGAACCGCAGCGGTGATTGGCGTTGTGCCCAGGCTATCGAAATTCCAATACGCGATCGTGCTCTGGGCATTGGCCTGAGCCGAGATAATCGCGACGGCTCCCAATGCCACGGTTGCGCGAATCGCATTTGTCCATACGTGTGAAATCTGTCTCATCGAATTCTCCCGTCTTTTACCGTCAACATGCCTGGTTTGTACGCTGTTTGCCGCTACAAATGGCGTGGTGCCACACTCAATCCGCACGCCAATCGAATACGAAATGGCATCCCCTCGACTGGGCCGCCCATGTACGGACGATGCCAAGTACTGATTGTAGCCGTACCGTACCGGTCGTCAATGAATTCCCTACGAATTCGCCCAATTTTCGTGGTTTTTTGCCCGATTCTTCACTTATTTTACCGACTTCCGTGCAAACAAATGCGTCGCAGGCTTTTCGGCGCAAAACTCGGCGACTTCGATAATTGCGCACGCTTCACCAGCGCAAATTCGAAGTGCGATTCGCTCGTGCATGCTAGAATACGTGCTTACATTGAGTTCGCTTGGCGGAGAGTATTCGGCAATGCTGCTATGTTTTTTTTCGGGCTGCGGTCCTGATCGACCGGCTCAACGCCGATCGCTCCAACGTAGCACGCGGCTGGGCGTTGCCCTCAGCATCATCGCGGTGCTTTCTGTTTCGGCCGCCTCCGGGCAGATCTTGCGCGTGGCCACGTATAACATCGACGCCGATACGACCGGCTCGGGTGGTTCCCAAGCCGGGCCCGGACTTACGACCGTTCTGCAAGCCATCGGCAACGTGCACCTGGCCGGTCATGCGCAGCCGATCGACGTGCTGGCGCTCCAGGAACTGTACGGCACCTCGGCAACGACTCTGGGATATATCACCACTCAACTGAACGCGATCTACCCTACAGCCAATTACGTCTACGATACCACCTACAACCCGAACGAAGGCGATTTCGGAGTCGGCAACGGCCCCAACGGCCTGATTTATAACGCGAATACTGTCCAGAAATTAAATGCCGGCGCGGTTACAGTGCCCAGCGACGTGCCGCGCACCGATGCGTTATACGCTCGCCCCGAAGGGATACAACGATCACTCCGCCGATTTCACGATCTATGTCAGTCACATGAAGTCTGGCAGCACGGGATCCGGGCTATCGGGATCGAATGGGTTCAAAAGAAACGACGAAGCAGTTGCCATTCGGAACGACGCTTACGGCCTCGGCCCGAATGCGCACATCATTTATGCCGGCGATTACAATCTCAACGACAGCACGGAAGCGGCCTACCAAACCATGATTTCGACGACTGTTCATTTAGGTATCGGGAAGGCGATCGATACGCTGAACCCGGCGAATTATTGGGATGATTCTTCGACCTACAAAAGTTTGCTCACCGAATCGGCCGACTACCTGCAATACCGAGACGACGTGCAATATGTCACCGACCCGATGACCATCCATACCCCGAGCGACGCTCAACCGGGCATGAAGCTGCTCTCGGCCACGCTCGGGGCGTTTGGTAATGGCGGGAGCGTGTATCACAAGCCGGTCACCGATAGCAGCAACAGCACGGCGCTTGCCGAATTCAACAATACTCAGGAGTATCCGCCCGGATACCGGAGCACCGTACTCAACGCACTGTTGACCGCCACCGACCACCTGCCCGTCGTCGCCGATTACAGCTTCGCTTCCGCTGTGGGAGCCCCGGGCGACTTCGATCGCAGCGGCGCCGTGAACTCGGCCGATTACGCACTGTGGCGGAGCACATTCGGCTCGACGACCGATCTTGTTGCCGACGGAAACCACAACGGGGTTGTGGATGCCGCCGACTACATCATTTGGCGCCGCAATGCGGCGAGCGGCGCCGGAGCTGCGCTTCTCGACTCGGAAACGGGCGTCCCCGAGCCTGCCACTTGGGCGCTGATGCTCGTCGGCTGTCTCGCAGGTCTCAGGCGGAGTAGACTGAGGGCATGAGCCCTCAGGATCGTCCCGCAACCGCGGCACATCTTCCGACCGCCACGATCGATCTCGATCGCCGCCGCCGCTGTGGTTATCCGGAGGTCGTTTTTGGGCCCGGGAAAACGATCGAACAGCTTTGTCAGATTGTCGCCACGCTCATTCAGCACGGCGAGCCGATACTCGCCACGCGGATCGATGACAGCAAGCTGCGGGTTTGCTCGCGGCGTTTCCGAAGGGAAATACAATCAGTTCGCGCGGACGTTTCGAATTGCCGACGAACCCTCCCCGAGCCCTTCGCCAAAAGGGAGGGGAATGGTTGCGGTGATCTCGGCCGGCACGGGCGACTTGCCTGTGGCCGAGGAAGCCCGCGAAACGCTCGATTGGATGGGCGTCGCGGTGACCATGATTCACGATGTCGGTGTGGCCGGTCCGCATCGGCTGCCGGCGCGGCTCGCCGATTTCGAACATGCCGATGCAATCGTCGTCGTCGCCGGCATGGAAGGCGCGCTGCCGAGCGTCGTTGGCGGATACGTGTCGTGCCCGATCATCGCGGTGCCGACGAGCGTCGGCTACGGCGCGAACTTCGGCGGCGTTTCGGCGCTGCTGTCGATGCTCAACAGTTGCGCGAACAACGTCGCGGTCGTGAATATCGACGCGGGCTTCAAAGCCGGCTTCTTGGCCGGGCTGATCGCCACCAGGTTGAATCAAGCCAATTAGCGTCGGCGGCCACGCCGAACTCAATTCGGAAAATCCCTTAATCCTCATGAAACTCGACGACCTCACCGACACTCCCTTGCCGATCCTGCGCCACGGCGGCCCGAGAGCCACAAAGGCGATTTCGGTCGGGCACTGCTCATCGGCGGTTCGCGCGGAATGAGCGGCGCCATTTCACTGTCCGGCCAGGCCGCGCTTCGCAGCGGTGCGGGCCTGGTGACGTTCGCCGTGCCACGCAGCGTGCAGGATGTCGTCGCGGCGATCGAGCCTCGTACATGACCCATGGATTGGCCGAGGACGATGGCGATATCGCCGACTCTGCCGCCGATGATTTGCTCGGTCTCACCGGAAATGCGACGGCCGTGGCGTTCGGCCCGGCCTGGGCCGCCGCCGGATGCCGAATCTGGTCGAACGATTGTATCGAGAAATCAAGCAACCTATGGTCGTCGACGCCGATGCCTTGTTTGCGCTGGCCGAACGTCGCCAGTCAATTGGCAGGCCCGTGCGCCGTGCATCCTCACTCCCATCCCGGCGAGTTCGCACGGCTTGCCGGCAAAATGCCAGAGGCGACAACGAATCACCTCAGCGGCCGAACTCGCCCGCAACTCCGCCGGCGGCAAGTCTGCGACGGCTACATCGAGCGGCGAGGCCGCGAAGCCGGTGAGGCCGCTTCAGCGGCCGGGCGAATACGCGAAAACCTATCGTCGTCCTCAAAGGCCACGACACCGTCGTCACCGACGGTCAGCGCTTCAGCATCAACCACACCGGCAATCCCGGCATGGCCACCGGCGGCACGGGCGACGTGCTCACCGGCATTATTACCGCCCTACTCTGCCAAGGACTGGCGCCGTTCGACGCCGCCCGGCTCGGCGTCCACGTCCACGGTCTCGCGGGCGACCTGGCCGCGGCGGAGCTTGGCCAGGTTTCGATGATCGCCAGCGATCTGATCCATTATTTGCCGGCGGCGTTTCAAACCGTTGACGAGCTAAACCGCAAGCGGCGATTGAACGCATCCGTCTATCCGACTCCCCGCCTCTCCCCGCCCGCCTGCCCTTTCCCTATGCATATCATTCGGTCCATCGACGATTTGCTCGACCGCCGCCCGGGGGGCGCGGTTTCGATCGGCAACTTCGACGGCGTGCACCGCGGGCACGTTGCGATCGTGCGGCGGTTCCTGGAACGGGCACGAGCTGTCGGCGGGCCGGCCATCGTGTTTACGTTCGATCCGCATCCGGTACGCCTGTTGCGACCGGAGCAGTGCCCGCCGCCGCTTACGTGGACCGAACGCAAAGCCGAGCTGCTGGCGGCGCAGGGCGTCGATTGGATCGTCGCGTATCCGACCGATGAAACGCTGCTCGCACTCTCGGCGGTCGAGTTTTTCGAGCAAATCGTCGTCGGCAAACTGGCGGCGAAAGCGCCCGTTGAAGGATCGAATTTCTACTTCGGACACAATCGCGAAGGCACGATCGGCCGACTCGGCGAACTTGCCCGCGGGGCCGGTATCTCGCTCGATGTTGTCGAGCCGGTCATCGTCGAGGCGCGATCGTCTCGAGCCCGGGTCCGCGATTCGATTCGCGCCGGAAACGTCGAGGAAGCCAAAACGTTGCTCTCGGCGCCCTACCGGATTCGAGGTCTGGTGACGCACGGAGCAGGCCGCGGGGCAAAAATCGGCTTTCCAACCGCCAATCTAAGCGGGATCGATACGCTGCTGCCCGCCCAAGGCGTTTACGCCGGCCGGGCGTGGGTCGAGAAAACTGCGTATCCGGCAGCGATCAATGTGGGGCCCAGCCCGACGTTTGGCGACGCAATGATCCGCGTCGAGGTCCACCTGATCAACTACCATGAGGCGCTCTACGGCCAGCCGCTGGAGGTTGACTTCCTGGCCCGGTTGCGGGACATTCGGCCATTTGATTCGCCCGCCGCACTAATCGAACAGCTGCAGCACGATATCGCGCAAACACAGCAAATCGCCTCCGCCCCCTGACCTCTGATCTCCGACCTCTGACCTCTTCTTCAATGTCCATTGATTGGCGCCCATTCACGAAAATTGTAAGC
>CAVTEK010000014.1:0-479944 GCA_963733825.1 Pirellulales bacterium | reverse complement strand
ACGCTTGTGAGGCCCTATTCGCAATTGACGCTCGGCCCCCAAGCCGTCAACATTGGGGGCAAATTCGCGAGGTTTCACCGATGGCAACGATGACCGATATCGGCTGTGTTCGCGAGAACGTACCGCTCGCCGATCGCACCTGGTTCAAGCTCGGCGGGCCGGCACAATACCTGGCCGAGCCGGCGACCCGCGAGGAATTGCAGGCAGTCATCGAGCGAAGCCGCAAAGAGAATTTGCCCGTTCGCCTACTCGGCGGCGGCTCGAATGTGCTGGTACGCGACGAAGGCGTGGCCGGAATGGTC
The DNA here is from genome assembly GCA_963733825.1 of Pirellulales bacterium. GTDB lineage: Bacteria > Planctomycetota > Planctomycetia > Pirellulales > Lacipirellulaceae > JABDGM01. The sequence goes on along the minus strand of CAVTEK010000014.1, from coordinate 479,642 downwards.
GTCAGTCTTTCGCATCCAAACTTCGCAAGCATCAATATTAAGGGCGAACGCGCGACCCTTGGCGGCGGCGCAATGCTTGCGAACGCGATCACGGTGACCGTCGGTGCTGGTTTGGCCGGGCTCGAGCCGCTCGTTGGGATCCCCGGAACTGTCGGCGGTGCGCTCCACGGCAACGCCGGTAGTCACGGCGGCGACATCGGCCAATGGGCTTGCCGTGCGACCGTGATGACTCGCGATGCCGAAATCGTCGATCGCGAGCGCGGCGACCTGGTTTTTGCCTACCGTCAAAGCAGCCTCGATGAGCTCGTCATCCTGTCGGCCGATTTTGAGCTGGAAAAGGAAGACCCGCTGGCGGTCACGAAGCGGATGCAGAAACAGTGGATCGTCAAAAAAGCCAACCTCCCGATGGCCCACGAGAACACGGGCTGTATCTTCAAAAATCCGCGCGGAATGAGTGCGGGAATGCTGATCGATCAATGCGGTTTGAAGGGGGAACAGGTCGGCGGCGTCGAGGTGAGCCAACGGCACGCGAACTTTTTCGTCGCCAAGCCCGGCGCAATCGCGAAGGATGTGCTGCAGCTGATCGACGCGGTGCGGAACCGCGTCGTCGAACGCATGGGCGTCGAATTGGAAACCGAAATCGAGATTTGGTAAGAACATTCTTTGCGCAGATTGAAGCCCGCAGCGCAAGCAAGGGATTTGCCCGCGAACCCTTGCTGGCGCTGCGGGCTCCGATCCAGCGAACAGATTCATTGAGACACAAGGAGGTGCCCGATGAGCCGTCGAATCAAGCCCGAGACGTTGCCGCAGTCGGTGGCGCCGGGCCGTGTATTTCGGATTCGGCCGCGGGTTTGGGTCTGCCTGGCGATATTGGTGGGTCTCGGTTTTGGCGCCCACGTTCTTTGGAACCGGACGGCGTCGATCGTGGCGCGTGACCCGGCGTATCGACTCACCGCCGATCGCATTCAAATTACGCCGCCGCCGCCCTGGATACGTTCGGATATCAAATCGCAGGTGCTGCGCGATTCTGGCCTGATCAGCGCGGTTTCCATTCTCGATGATTGGGATTCCTTGCTGCGCCGCATCAAAGACGCATTCGAGCTCCACCCGTGGGTGGCCTCGGTCGACCGCATTACGCGGCGGCTGCCGGGCTCGCTGGACATCGAACTTAAATATCGCCGCCCAATCGCGGCCGTCGAATCGAGCGACCGCAACGGCGTGATGTTTTTGCCGATCGATGAACGCGCCGTGCGTCTTCCCGAAGGTGATCTTACGGAAACGGAACGCCGCTACCTGCCGCGTATTTCCGGCATCACGGGCCGGCCGCAAGTGGGCGATGTTTGGGACGATCCGCGCGTGACCGGTGGAGCTCAACTTGCGGCCCAGCTCGCCGACGTTTGGCAACAATTGCGGCTAGTCGAAATAATCGCAACGCTCCGCCCCACCGGCCGCAATGAAAAACCCCTCTGCGTTTTTGAAATCGTAACGTCCGGCAACACGCGAATCATTTGGGGCGCCACACCCGGACAAGAGCCGCCGATTGGCGAGTCGCCTTGCCAAGAGAAACGGCAACGTCTGTTGGATTACGCGGCGCAGCACGGCAAGCTGGAATCGATCGACGGCCCAGCCGTGCTCGATGTGCGCAGCGGCGTAGTCGTCACGCCACGCACTGCAAAGCTTCAACCTCCGGCGACGAAAGAAAACTCAACGCGAACGAAATGAGTTGAGTTGTCATTCTGAGCGGAGCGAAGAGAAGCGAAGAATCTCGCTTGAATTCGCAGAGATCCTTCGGTCGCAAAGCCTCCCTCAGGATGACAACGAGTAGTGAAGCCGCGCTCACTCGGCGACCGGCTCCGCTTGACCCGATGCCAGCGCCCGTTCCGTGCGCTCCAGCTCGCGGGCCAATTCTTCGCGCACCACGGCGAGCTCCGGCGGCGCTTCGACTCCGATCCGCACGCCACCATGGCCAATTTTCACTATGGTGACGGCGATCTTGTCGCCAATGAGAATCCGTTCGCCGATTTTTCGACTGAGAACTAGCACGTCCTTGGCCTCGCCGCAGGAAGAGTTTGCGGAATGGAATAAGGGTATCGCTTCGATATGGCGATTGCAAGGATTTAACGAGGGCAGAGTTTCAATTTGCCTACAAAGAGCGACGGCAAATTGCGGAGACCGGACAAGCTGCGCAAATTCGCCAGCCGAATGAGCAGCGGGCCCTTCTCTCTTGAAAATCAGGCGCCATAAACCGCGTTCGCCGCCGCCACCGCGCTGCCGTGCTCGAATCGGTGGCCGTGCTCGGCGAGTAGTTGTTCCAAGGCCGCAAGCAAAACGAGCACGTTTGTTTGCCGGCTGGAGTAGCCCATCAAGCCAATCCGCCAGACTTTTCCCTTGAACGCGCCCAGGCCGGCGCCAATCTCGATGCCGAATCGCTCTAACAGCTTCGCCCGCACCGCCCCATCATCAACGCCTGCCGGAATTCGCACCGCGTTCAGCTGTGGCAATGCATAACCCGCTTGGGTCGCGTACTCGATTCCAATTGCGGCCAGCCCCGATTGAAGTGCTTGCTGGTTTTTGCGGTGGCGAGCGAAGCAGTTTTCCAAACCTTCCTCGAGCACGAGGCGGAGGGCCTCGTGCAGCGCGTACGTCATGTTGATCGGTGCGGTGTGATGATAGACGCGGTCGCCACCCCAGTAATTGGCGATCAGCGACACATCGAGATACCAACTTCGCACCTTCTCGCGCCGGCCCAGAATCTTTTGAACCGCGCGATCGCTGAACGACACTGGCGCCAACCCCGGCGGGCAGCCCAAGCACTTCTGCGTACCCGAATACACGGCGTCGATCTGCCAGCGGTCGGTCTCGACCGGCACGCCGCCGAGCGCCGTCACTGTATCGACGATCAGCATCGCTCCCGCGTCGCGAACCGCGCCCGCAATTTCTTCGATCGGCTGCCAGGCGCCGGTAGAAGTTTCCGCCATCACGATCGCGACCACTTTCGGCTTCACGCGCGCCAGCGCCTCCTTCACTTCGGCGACCGCGAAAACCTCGCCCCAGGGGCGCTCGATTCTTGTCACTTCGCCGCCCGTGCGCTCGGCCATATCCGCCAGCCGGCCGCCAAACACTCCGTTGATGCAAATCAGCACTCGCTCGCCCGGCTCGACGAGATTCAGCACCGTGGCCTCCTGTCCGGCCGAACCGGTGCCGCTGATCGCCATCGTCAGACGGTTCTTCGTGCGAAACACGTCTCGCAACATCGACTGCAGCTCGTCCATGATTCGCAAGTAGTACGGATCCATGTGCCCGACCGTGGGCCGGGCGAGTGCGGCCAGTACGCTTGGATGAATGTCGCTCGGCCCGGGGCCAAGCAGAATGCGAATCGGAGGCGTTACTGTGCCTGGAATTGTCATGGATGTTCGATGTCGATAGTCGATGTCGGATGTCAAAATCCGGCGCCGAACGGTAGATCACGCCATGCGCAGGGCGGTGGGTAGATCGAGTTGCGAAGCCCTATTCGCGGGAAACCACGCGGCGAGCGATATCACCAACATGCCAACCAGGAAGCTGCCGCCCAACAACCACGGATGCAGCACAAATGAGACTGCATGCCCCGTTACCGGCAGCATGGCCACGTTCATCAGGTAGGCGACCGACGCACCAGCAATAATTCCCGGCACGAGCGCCAAAAGCGCGATGATGACGGCTTGAGTGAATATGGTTTTGCGAACCTGATTACAGGTCATCGCCACGATGCGCAGAAGAGCGATTTCGCGCGTTTGTTCCAACACGCTCATCGTCAGCGTATTCGTGACTCCGACGGCCGATACCATCAGCAACAACACGACCATCGCCCATAAGCTAGCCACCACGCCGGACATCATCACGTCGATCGATTGCTGGATGTCGGAAAACGACTCCACGAGCAAGCCGTTCTTGTCGGCAATCTGCTGGAGTTCGTTATGAACTTCGCCAAGCCTGCCATGATCTGCATTGATAATATAGGCGTCCACGCCCTCCAGCCCCAATCTTTTTCGCGCGACCTCGCGTTCCATGTGGATCGTCAGCCCACCGCCCTGGTAATCGTTCACGATGGCCGCAATCGGAAATTTTTGCGGACCATTTTCCGATTCGAGCGTTATGCTGTCTCCCACTTTGAGCTTCGCCCGCTCGGCGAGCACCGATCCTAGTGCGACCTCGCCATCGAGAAAATTTTGTCGAAGTTTGTTCAAATCGCCGTCCATGATATCCAATGCGGGAGGTTCCGGGCTGCTGTGATCGCGAGCGATAATGTTTGCCCGTTCCCCCTCGGCCTCGATGTGGCGGAACCGCAGCGCATCAATCGTGTTGATGCCGGAGACTTTTCGAATGTCTGAGCCGACCGAATCCGGCAGGTCAGCCGCTTGCCCGGTGGCCATGCTCGGCGCCTCGGCCCGAACGTAGAAGTCGGCCACGATCGCTTTTTTGTACCACGAGCACACGTCATCCACGATGTCCATCACCGAATTCGCCAAGCCGATCCCGGTGCTAATGGCGATGAAAATGACGCCGATCGTCAGCGTGCTGGCGCACGATGGCGCAGCAGCTGCAATCGAGCCAGCTTGCCCTCGACGGGAATCAGCGGCCGGAAAAGTGCGGTCGCAATCGACGCAAGGGGCTTCAGCGCGATGGGCAGCATCAACACCAATCCGATAAGCAGCAAGATCGCGGCCCACACGGCGTGAAGCGTTGGCAACAATCCACGAGCACTCGCCGCCATCACGCTGATGCCGGTGACGACAAAAAACGCGCCGGACCGCACCAGCCATTTCGACGACCCCTCAATCTCATCGGCCCGTACGTCGCGCATTGCCTCGAGCGGCGACAAATGGCTTGCGCCAGGCAGGCAATGCTGCGGCAATGAGAGATATTCCGAGTCCGCACGCCGTCCCTAGCAAAAATGGCCAAACCGTCAACTCGATGGGCGGAAGCTTCGCCTGATACAGCCTCCCCATCGCGGACGTAAGATAATGAGCCGCGATGACTCCTAAGAGCGAGCCGAGAATCGTTCCGACCAGCCCCATCAAGAGCGCTTCTCGGTAAACCATCCCGGCGATCTGGCGGCGGGTTGCCCCAATCGCCCGCATGATACCCAGCTGTTTGCGGCGCTGCGTCACGTTGATGAGAAACGTGTTTGCGATGATAAAAACCGCCACCAACAGCGAAAACAGCCGCGCCATCCGCATGCCGAGCTGCGTGGAAAGCGATGTTTCCTCCGCCACAGAACTGCGCGCTTCGGGCGGCCGAACCGTGATCCCCTCGGGCAAGTGTTTCTGAATCTCCGCTGCCGCCGCCGTCTTGTCGGCTCCGGGCTTCAGCACAATCTGCGCCGAATCGATTTTTTTGGGAGCCAAGAAAAAATGCTGGGCCGCCAGCAGCGGCATGAACAACGTCAAGCCTTCGGTATTTTCCGCTACGCCTCGCGACTTGTATAACCCCGCGACCTTGGCCCAAACGAAGGTGCGCCGCGTGAGAAACTGAATCTGCTGTCCAACTTTAATGCCGGCATTCTTGGCAAACGTTTCGTCCAGCATGATTCCGCCGGTCTTATCAAACGTCTGTAAATTCCCCGCTGTTATTTCGTAGTCTCGCACCTCCGGATCATGCACCGGATCAATTCCCAATGCCACGAGCCGATACTGCTTCTTACCCACATACAATACGGTGTTGCGCCGAATCAGCGGTGCGACTGCCTGGACATCGGGTAACTTCTGAATTTGCGGCGCAATATTCTCGTCGAAGCTGGTGCCGATCGGCGCGGAAATCTCGAGTTCCGCTTTACCGGCGACCGTTCTGAAAATCTCGTCGAATGTCCGGGCCGTCGTTCCGGATGCAATCGTGACCGCAACGACCGCCGCCACGCCGATCACAATGCTTAGTAGCGTGAGAATCGCACGGCTCGGACGCTGCCGAACTTCTCGCCAGGCGAATTTCCAATTGACCATCATGTTCGGCTCGCGGCCCGCTGGGCCGGCCTGCGCATGTGCATGACGTCGCCGTCTTCCAGCAAACCATCGCGCACGTGAACCGTGCGGTCGGCTTGCGCTGCCACGTCGTTGTCGTGTGTCACGATGATCACCGTTTGGCCGCGCGAATCCACCACGTCGCGCAATAGCCGCATCACCTGCACGCTGTTGACGCTATCGAGGTTGCCGGTCGGCTCGTCGGCCAGCACGATCGCCGGTTCGATCACCAGCGCCCGAGCCACAGCCACGCGCTGCTGCTCGCCGCCGCTCATCATGCTCGGTACATGATCGCGCCGATCGGACAGATCCACGAGCTCCATCGCGTCCCACGCACGCTCGCGCGCGGCCGATTCGCTAATGCCATCCAACTCCAGGGGCAAGGCCACGTTTTCCACGGCCGTAAGCGTCGGCAGCAAATTGAACGCTTGAAATATGAAGCCGATACGCCGGCGGCGCAACAGCGTGCGCTCGGTGTCGTTGAGCGACGCCATATCGGTGCCTTCCAGCAGCACGTGGCCGGTCGTCGGAGTTTCGATCGCGCCGAGCAAGTTCAGCAGCGTGCTTTTGCCGGAACCACTCGGGCCGACGATCGCCAGCATCTCGCCCTGCCGGACCCCAAGATCGATTCCGCGCACCGCATCGACGTGAAGCGCCCCGTTGAAGAACGACTTGGTCACGCCAACTGCTTCAATGATGTTCATGTTCGACCCATGTGGTTCGCTTTCCCGAATTGCCCAGCCGCGGCTCCCAGGTAAAGCGGCATAAATCCGATAGGTCTGCAATTCCAGGCCTTCAAGGGATAGCCTATCAATTTAAGTTTTCCGACCGCTGAATGCTAGTCGAGCCTATGCTACTCTTCGCGTTCGGACCGCAAAAATTGGCTATTCTGGGCGAATTACGGCGGAGACTCTTTCGCCAACGCGCTAATCTTCTTGAACTCCGGCCGGTCCGCGGTCGCGCACCACTCGAACATCGCGGCCTCGGTCGTCGTGAGAATTACCCCGGCCGATTCCATTCGCCGCAGCGCGATCTCTTCGTCAATCGCATAGCGTGACCCGACCGCGTCGACCGCGGCATACGGCTCAAATCCGGCCGCCGCCAGGTCGAGCGCCGTTTGCAGCACGCACACGTGGGCTTCGATGCCGCACACGAGAACTCGGTAGCGGCCGTCCTCGCGCCAACGCTCGAAAATCTCGCCGCAAACCCCGGCGCTAAAGCACATCTTCGCAGGCGCCAAATCAATTCGGTCGCGCAGCTCCGGCACGGTGGAACTGAGTTTGTCGGGATTCTGCTCCGTGGCCGCGACCGGCACACTAAGCACCGCGGCCGCATCGAGCAGCCGGCGGATGTTCCACACGATCCGCGCCCGTTGCGGGATCAATTCCAGCAACTTCATTTGGGCATCGACGACCAGCAGCGCGGAATCTTCCCGATTCATCAGCTCGGGGCTGCGCGGGTGGGGCGTTTCCGTCATAGCCCCAACTTAACGGAAAGAGGTCCCGTTTTCTATTGGCCAGTTAAAGTAGTCATCTCGCTCCGCGAGATGAAATTCCTCTCGCGGAGCGAGAGGCCTACATTTTTCGGCAAACTCACCCGCTAGCGGCTCGCCGCATTCGGATCACGGGGAACGACGCGAACGCGGCCGCGACCAGCAGCCAGCTTCCAGGCTCGGGCACGGCGAGCGTGTTGTATTGGCTTTGGGCCGTGTGGAAGGCGTTGAGAATGGCGTCTTTGGCTGGGCCGTCGAGGTTGGTGGTGACGAGTGATTCGAGTGGGGTGAAGTCGATGGCACTGGCGGAGCCAGCGGCACTCGATGGAACGTAATAGAACGGATGCGAATGGCCGGCTGATTCCCAGGTGACATATAGCGACGTGAGCACATCGTTGTCGAACTGGGCATCGACCAGGCCGCCGTTGAAGTCGTTCGCACTGCTGGTGAGAATCGAGCCGCTGGCCGAGCTTTCGAAACCGGCCAGCACCTGGCTGTGCGCGGCCGAGCGGAGGGCGAACGTCACTTCAACGGTCGCGGCCGTTTCGGGAACCGTGTACGAGTAAAGATCGGCGGCCTGGTGCGAGCTGAGGTTGAGCGTGAACGAGCCGGCGGTCTCGCCCGTGGTCGCGGCCGGCGCCGCCGATGGATGCGCGCTGCCGAAGCCGGTCATCGCATCGGTTGCGGTGGATTCCGCCCGGTTAAACGCGGGCGGCAGCGGGTCGCCGGTGTCGTTCAAGACGGGCGGAAGGATTGGCGTGGGAATGCTCGTCGTTTGCGGCGGCGCGTTGGTGCCGGGGGGCAACTCGATTGGCGGCAGGCCGGTGACTAGCGGCGCGACGAAGACGGGGTTTGGGTTGCCGGGAGGATTGACGGGGCCACCGTCGGAGCCGTCCGCACGTGCCGTTGCCACACCGGCAAGGAGTCGCCAGCGCTGTCAGCAGGATGCGCGTTGCCGTTCGCTGAAAGTTCGTTGCGAGCATGGAAAAACCGTTAAGAAACCGCGGGCTGCCGCCCCGCGGCTGATCCGTAGCCGACAGCCAATGAAAAAAGCCGAGGACGCTTGCCGCTCGTGGGGAGCGGGAGGCGTCGTCGGCTTGAATGTGGCGCAGTAGCGGATTGGCCGCGGAAAAAAGTTGGAAATCACGCAGGCAGTATCAGGCTAGCCGGAATTGGCCGGAATGTCAACCACTTTGGGGGTGCGAGGCGAAACAATGGTTCGAATTGGCAGTGGGTGGCACGCCCGCAGCTCCCCTCCCCGCAAAGCATTCGCATGCGTATGTCCCTGCTCTACAACCCGCGTAGCAACACACACGAGCGTAGCGCCACGCGGCGGTATTTGCGGTTTTTACGAGTTGGACGAACTTGCTTGCACTGCGCGTCAGCGCGCATGGTTGGATCACCGCCACAATCGCGCTGTCACGGCGGCAACGGCTTGCAAGAATTCTTCCGCAAACTTCCCCCCCGAGTGCATCCTCGACTTCTGCACGCCCGAGCACCTACCGAGTTAGCTTGCCTTGTTCGACGTGAGTCACAACGTCAGAGCGTCGCGTTGGTGTCATCAACTCAAGCACGAGAGTGCGAGCGTTCTGTCACGCTCGAACAACTTGAACTGAGCGAGCCGCGCTGACCCGAGCGACACACGCCGACTGCGTGCGTTACTTTCAGAATCATCACATCGCATACTACCCACGCTATCTGCCAATTTGCAGATCAGCTCCGCCCAGTAAAGCGCCTGCAAAACCGTGTCGCCAATCGCTAAAAGTAGTGCATGCGTTGCCAGACGGCTCCGATGCCGTCTGCCACCTCCGTGTACCTCAGTCAACCCGACAGTGAATCGTTCTAAGAATTACCCAAACTAACCACAAACGTACGCTTACACCGAAACAATGTTCAATTGCGGTCACGCCCAGGCTCGCAGGATTGTGCAGGCGCTTGCGTGATGGTTGTCCGGATCTGTGCATGGCCGCCCTGAAAGGGCGAGATAGGATAGCCCAGGGCGCAGCCCTGGGTAACCTTGCAATTTCGTATTTCAAGCCCTGACAGGGCGGCATCAACCCGTCACGCCGTATTCCGCTCCTTCAGAGCTACATCGTCGATCGGCCACGTTTCCCAGGGCTTCGCCCCTGGGCTTTCACATGCGGCCCCTACAGGGCCGGTACCTGCGTCATCAATTGTTGGCGCCAGCAATTGCATAATCCTGCTCGGCGATGAGGTGGTAGATTCGCGTCAAAGCCACGCCCGCCCCTTGTGTCCGGACTCCGATGACGCGCGTTTTGTTACGGCACACGGAGTGTTCCTACTACAATCGGGCCGAATCGGGCCACTGGAACGGAAGTGGCGCGTGGGCGAGAATAGCGGGCGACCGATCGTACGCTCACGCGGCAAGACCTATGGGTGAATCACCAAAAATACGCTCCACCACGATTCTGACCGTTCGCCATAAAGGCCGCGTGGCGATCGGCGGCGACGGCCAGGTGAGCATCGGCGATACGGTGATGAAGGCCGACGCGGTGAAAATCCGGCCGCTCGCCGACGGCCGCGTGATCGCCGGTTTTGCCGGCGGTGCCGCCGATGCGTTCGCACTGCTGGAGCGGTTTGAAGCCAAGCTCAAAGATTACCCCGCCAACATGCCCCGCGCCGCCACCGAGCTCGCCAAAGACTGGCGCATGGACCGCGCGCTACGACGCCTCGAAGCGATGATCGCGGTCGTCGACGCCCAGCACACGCTCCTGGTCTCTGGCACAGGCGACGTAATTCAACCGACCGACGGCATTTTGGGCATCGGCTCCGGCGGCAACTTCGCGCTGGCCGCCGCGCGGGTGCTCGTGGCTCATTCCAACTTGTCGGCGTCCGAAATCGTCCGCAAATCACTCGAAATCGCCGCCGATATTTGCGTCTATTCCAACAGAAACATTGTCATCGAAGAACTTACTGCCTCCTAGCTCGACAGAATTAACCAGGGAGACACAGAGAGCACGGAGAAAATAAAGAAGCTATCCGCAGATAAACGCAGATGAACGCAGATTAATCGTTTTCAAAAGTAAGAAATCGGTTTTTTATCTGCGTATATCTGCGTCCATCTGCGGATAAAATCTGCTTTGGTCCTTCTCTGTGCTCTCTGCGTCTCCGTGGTGAATAAAAAGAGTTTCAAGTGCGCGAGTTAACTCCCCGCCAAATCGTTACCGAGCTCGACCGCTACATCGTCGGCCAAAATGATGCCAAACGAGCCGTCGCCATCGCCATTCGCAACCGCTGGCGGCGGCAGCGCGTCGAGGACGATATGCGCGACGAGGTCGCGCCTAAAAACATTCTCATGATCGGCCCGACCGGCGTCGGAAAAACCGAGATCGCCCGCCGGCTGGCCACGCTCACCGGCGCTCCGTTCATCAAGGTCGAGGCGACCAAGTACACGGAAGTCGGATACTACGGCCGCGACGTCGAGAGCATGGTCCGCGAGCTGGTCGAGAACGCCATCGGCCTGGTGCGCGAAGGGGAGCTGCAGCGCGTCGAGCCCGAGGCCAAGCGCCGCGTCGAAGAAAAGCTGCTCGATCTGCTCGCCCCGCAGCCAGCCAGCTTCGATGTCGGCGTCGATTCGCCCAATTCGCCCGAGCGGTTCGAACGCACGCGGGAAAAGATGCGGGCCATGCTGCTGGGCGGCGAGATGGAGAATCGGACCGTCGAAATCACGATCGAGCAAAAGGCCCACGCGATGATGATCCCCGGCATGGGCCCCGGCGGCGACTCGGTCGACTTCGATTTCCAGGGCATGATCGAAAAGATTCTGCCCAAAAACGTTTCTCGCCGGCAAATGACCGTGGCCGAGGCCCGCCGCGTGCTCTTCGAGCAGGAAACCGAGGCGATGATCAACGCCGAAAAGGTCAACGCCCAGGCAATCGAATTGGCCGAAAACGTCGGCATCATCTTCGTCGACGAGATGGACAAGGTCGTCGCCAGCGAAGGCGGCCGCGGGGCCGACGTCTCGCGCCAAGGCGTGCAACGCGATTTGCTGCCGATCGTCGAGGGCACGGTTGTCAACACTCGCTACGGCTACGTGCGAACCGACCACGTGCTGTTCATCGCCGCCGGCGCGTTCCACAAAGCGAAGCCGTCGGACCTGATGCCGGAATTGCAGGGCCGGTTCCCGATCCGTGTCGAGCTGAAGGACCTCACCAAGGACGACTTCGTCCGCATCCTCACCGAGCCGAAAAGCTCGCTCACCAAGCAGTACACGGCGCTTTTGAAAACGGAGGGCGTTGAAGTCGTTTTCACGCCCGATGCAGTCGATGCCCTCGCCAGCTACGCATTCGACGTCAACCAGCGCACGCAAAACATCGGCGCCCGCCGGCTGTACACGATCCTCGAACGCCTCCTCGAAGAACTCTCCTTCGAAGCCCCCGACATGAAAATGGGCCGCGTCGAAATCAACGCCGCGTACGTAAAGGAGCGGCTGGATGAGGTCACGAAGGATGAGGATTTGAGTAAGTTTATTTTGTAAATCTCAATCTCAGCCCCGGCGGGGCGGCATCATGTAGCCGGGGTCGTAAGACCCCGGTAGGCTTGCTCTATTACTCGTAAGCCCCAAAGGGGCGACATCGGAATTGTTGGATTCAAACCGTCGATGTCGCCCCCTCGGGGCTTGAGAACCATCATTTCCTCCTCTTCCGGGGGCTTACGCCGCCCGGCTACATGATATCGCCCCTTTCGGGGCTATCAATCGCATGCCCTCCGCCCAACAAATCATTGATCGCTTGCACCTCACCCCACTCACCATCGAAGGCGGCTACTTTCGCGAAACGTACCGCTGCACGCTTTGCTCATGACTCGCGACGGTTTGCCAAATGAATACGGCAGCGACCGCAACGTTTCAACCGCCATCTACTACCTGCTCACGCCCGAAACTTTTTCGGCCATCCATCGGGTGAAGAGCGACGAAGTATTTCACTTCTACGCCGGCGACCCGGTCGAGATGCTGCAGCTGTGGCCCGACCGCAGCGGCCGAATCGTCGTCATCGGTAACGACCTCACTGCCGGTCAAGAACCGCAGCGCATGGTTCCGGCCGGTGTGTGGCAAGGCTGTCGCCTGGTGCAAGGCGGCAGTTGGGCCCTCATGGGCTGCACCGTCGCCCCAGGATTCGACTACGCGGATTTCGAGCTTTGCAATCGGGCCGCTTTGATGAAGTCGTATCCAAAGTATGCGGCACTGATCGCCGCACTTACAATGACTTGATCGCTCCGTCCCGCGTCCGAATCATTCGCGCATAAAAACATGCACCGCCGCGGCCATCGCGACAGTGCATGAATGCGTTTCAACTAGCGGCGATGCGCAAAGCATCGTCGCCTTCCGGCCTAGTAACGGCGTCCACCGCCGCCACCACCGCCGCCGCCGTAACCGCCGCGACCGCCGCCGCCGCTACGGGCTTCGCGCGGACGGGCTTCGTTGACCGTGAGCGTACGGCCGTCGTGCTCTTTGCCGTTCACGCCGGCAATGGCCGCTTGGGCTTCCTGGTCGCTCTGCATTTCCACAAAGCCGAAGCCTTTGCTCCGGCCCGTGTCGCGGTCCATGATGACCTCCGCGCTCTGTACCGTCCCATATTCACCAAAAATTTGTTCGAGATCTGAGCTCGCGACGTTGTAGCTCAGATTGCCACAATAAAGCTTCTTTCCCATGATGCATCTCGCAATTGGAAAAAGGCACAGCCCAACCATAACTTTCGGGGCTGCTAGGAAAGGGGCCAAGAATGGCGGCCCGCCAGGAGGTGCGGCTGAAAGAGGCAGAGGCAGCCGACCAAAAGGAGCACGGCTAACAGAGACACGTTCGCTGAACCAACCTGTCGCATTATCGGCAGTTTGGCCGTAAATGCTAGACCAAATCCCGTCAATACGCCAAGAAATTACGCATTTTGCCCACCTTCCGGAATCACGCGGCCGCCTTCTTCGAGCCAACGGCCCAAAAGCCCAATAGAATGGAACAACCAACGCCAAAACGATCCGTCGCCCCACGACTTGGGCTGTGGGACACGGTCAGCATCATCGTCGGGATCGTTGTCGGCACGTCGATCTTCCGGGCGTCGCCAATCATTTTCGAAAAGGCGGGCGGCCCGTGGCTCGCGATGGGCTTGTGGGTATTGGGCGGAGCGGCGGCATGGTGCGGGGCTGTTTGCTATGCAGAGCTGGCGACCACCTACCCGCGCGATGGCGGCGATTACGAATATCTCACACGAGCATACGGCCCCTGGTGCGGGTTCTTATTCAGTTGGGCGCAGCTTTCGACCGTGATCAGCGGCAATATCGCGATCATGGCGTACGCATTTGCCGATTATGGCGCACACCTTTGGCCGGCATGGAACAATTACGCTGGGTGGTTGACGATCGCGCCGGTCGTCGTGCTCTCGGTGCTCAACGCCCTGGGCGTTGTGGCCGGTAAATTGGTGCAAAACGTGCTCACGTCGACCAAGGTGATCGGCCTCTCGGCAATCGTGCTCGCCGGTTTCGCCCTATCGAGTCACGAATCCCCACAGCCGCGAGTGGCAGCCGCGGTTCATCCGGCCCCCGCAACAAACCTCGGCATCGCACTTGTCTTCGTACTCTACGCCTACGGCGGTTGGTGTCACGCGGCGTATGTTGCCGCCGAGGTGCGCGAGGAACGCCGCAATCTGCCACGGGCGCTCGTGCTGGGAATTGCCGGCATCACCGTGATCTACCTGGCGGTAAATGCGAGCTATCTAAGTGCGCTCGGCTTCGAAAACGTGCGGCGCTCAATTACCCCGGCGGCCGACGTGATCGAGCGGGCAATCGGCCCCTGGGGCGGCCGTGCCATCAGCCTGCTTGTGATGCTCTCCGCATTGGGCGCGATCAACGGCATGATTCTTACGGGTTCGCGAATCTATGCCGTGTGGGGCGCCGATTATCCGGCCTTGGCGTGGCTGGGCGCCTGGAACCGCCGCTCGGCAGCACCACTCGCATCCATTGAAGTGCAGGCCCTGATCGCGGTCCTGTTGATTGGACTCGTGGGAACCGCCTCGGGTCGGGCTCTGTTTGATACCGCGCTTCAACGCGTCGGCCTTGCCGGACTGCCTTGGGATACTTACGACGGTGGCTTTGCAACCCTCGTCGCCGGTTCGGCCCCAGTGTTTTGGGCGCTGACACTCTTGACCGGCATTGCCGTCTTTATTCTGCGAGTTCGCAATCGAACCGCTGAGCGGCCGTTCTCGGTTCCGTTCTACCCGCTGCCTGTGCTCGCGTTTTGCGGTGCTTGCCTCTACATGTTTTGGGCAAGCGTGGCCTACGCCAAATGGCTTTCGCTCCTCGGCTTCGTGCCGGCGGCAATCGGCGCCGCATTGGGTCTCTTCATGCGCTCCAAGCGAGCGTCCGATTGATGGGTAGTGGGTCCGTATGCCCCTGTCACCCTGAGGAACTCCGAAGGGTCCGGCTAGATTCTTCGGAGTACCTCAGAATGACAGATTGCCGATCTGCCGGCGGTTCTTCGGCCTCAAATCGCTATTCCAACGTTCGAATTCGTTATGCAACAATCCATCGCATGTTGCAAACAGGAATCGATTTCGGCGTCTACATCGTCGTTCGGGCAGTAATTGCCATCATTCAGGCGTTGCCGCTCGCGTCATGCGAAAAGATCGCTGGTGTACTGGCCACCTTGTTCGGCCGCGTGCTTCGCATTCGCGGAGATATCGTCGATGAGAATCTTCGTATCGCGTTTCCGGCGTTGTCGGCCGAAGAGCGCGCCGCCATCACATGGCAGATGTGGCGGCATTTGATCTTGATGATGGTCGAGATCGCCCAAACGCCACGCAAAGTCCACGAGACCAATTGGAAGGAACATTCGCAGATCGTCAACCAGGAGCTTTTCGTACGCACGCTGCTTTCCGGTAGGCCGCTGGTTGTGATTTCTGGCCATTTCGGAAACTTCGAGCTCGGTGGCTATCTCATGGGGCTGTTCGGGTTTCCTACGTTCACCGTCGCCCGAGCGCTCGACAACCGTTTTCTGGACCGATTCGTGAACGACTTTCGTGGCCGCACCGGTCAGTACATGCTTCCCAAGAAAGGCAGCGGCGCCGATATTCAGCGCAGTGCTCGAGCATGGCGGCATTCTCACGTTGTTGGGCGACCAGTACGCCGGCCAAAAACAATGCTGGGTGAATTTCTTCGGCAAGCCCGCGTCCACTCACAAAGCCGTGTCGATCTTCTCCCTCGGCAACCAGGCGCCGACGATGGTCAGCTATGCCCGTCGGCTCGATCGGGCGCTGCACTACGAGGTTGGTCCGGAAGCGATTTGCGATCCGCGCGACCCTAACTTCGAATTAGGCAGCGTCCCGCTTTTGGCGCAGTGGTACACCGGCCACCTGGAGAATCTCATACGCCGGTCGCCCGGCCAGTATTGGTGGCTCCACCGCCGCTGGAAGGGCGAACCCGGCGTGCGGAACCGGCGTGACTTGAAGAAGAAACTGCATGCTGCCTGAGAGGGGTCGCAGCGCATCGATTCGAAGAAAAGACAAGGAGACAAGGAGAGGGGGAGACAAGGAGATTCAGTCATCCAGCCTTGTCTCCTTGTCTCCCCGTCTAGCTGCGGCTTAGGATAACCGGTCCATCGAACTACGGCCCGACGCTTTCCACCGCCCGTCCTCTGTGTACACCTTCCGTCCGTTTCGCAATTCCGATCCGCCGCGCTTGGCCGAAATCTGGCGCGATCAGCCAGCGCAGCGTGGCCGCATGCAACCGGCCACCGCCGGAATTCTTGAGCAATTCGTGTTCTCCAAGCCGTTCTTCGACCCGGCCGGATTAATCGTCGCTCTTCACAATAATGTTGCGATCGGCTTCGCGCACGCCGGGTTTGGCGTAAACGACGAAGAAAACCGAATCACCACCGACATTGGCACTACCTACCAGTTAGTGCTGCACGCCGAACATCGGCAGGATGAGCTTGCAGGCGAGCTATTGGCACACGCGGAAGCTTACCTTCGCGAGCAGGGCGCCAAGGTGATTTACGCGGGCGGAATCCGTCCGCTTAACGCCTTTTATCTTGGGCTCTACGGTGGGAGTGAGCTGCCGGGTGTGCTTGTCGGAGACACCGTGTTTCATAACGCCTGCCGCGAACGCGGCTACCGGGAAATCGATCGCGTGCATGTTTTACAGCTCGATCTGGCCTGCTTTCGCGCCGCCATCACGCGCAATCAGCGGCAATTGCGCCGGGAAATGGTTTGCCAGGAAATTCCGTCGCCACCCGTAAAAACCTGGTGGGAAGCCTGCACCACCGGCGCGTTCGAGCGAATTCAGTTCTTGCTGACGCGGCCCAACAGTTGCCAGCCGTTGGCCGACGTTTGGTTCTGGGATATCGAGCCCCTTTCAACCGCTTGGGGCAGCCCCACGGCCGGCATGTTCGATCTCAGCGTCGCGCCGGCCGAACGACGCAAAGGACTCGCCACGTTTTTACTCGGCGAAGCGTTCGACCGGCTCCGCAGCCGCGGCATTCTATCCGTCGAAGCGCATACCATGCAGCAGAATGGGCCCGCGCTGGCGCTCTATATGAAACTTGGTTTCAAGCAGAACGACGAAGGCGTTGTCTACCGTAAAGACGCATAAGAGCGGTTGGCGAAACCGGACGCTAGCGCATTCCGGCAGATTTCATCAGCCGCGGGGCGCTAGCCCCCGGTTTTCATAGCTCTTCCTCAGCGGATGATTTCGCTTCGCTTGAGACTCACCAGGTATTCGGCCATCGGCCGCTCGGGCTCGATGTGCGATGCGACGATCCGCGCGGAAAGCGGTTCTAAGGCGCCACGGTTTCGTAACTCGACCAGGTATCGAGTGAGCACTTCCCGTCGCTCCGGCGGCGAATTCAAAAAGAAGTACACCCAGGCCCATGACTCGGCATAATCGCGTTGATCCATCTGCGCGGCGTCTGTCAGCTTTTCCAAACGTGGCAGGTTCGGACGCCAACTCTCCTGCTCTGCCATATCCGACAGCAAATCGACGTGTGGACTATTCAAACCTGACTGGCTGCGCGGCACCTCAAAATATTCGGCCAAACCTTCATCCAGCCAAAGCGGTATCCTGGGGACAACCGAATGCATGTAGCCGTGAGCGACTTCGTGGCGCAAGTCTTCGGCCACCCGGTCGCTCCAATGCGCGTAGACGGCCAGCCGCGTATCGGTTTCCAGGAAGAACGCCCGCCGCGACGGCACATTCGGAAAATTATATTTCAGGAACTGTTGGTAACGCTCCGCATCGCGAAAGAGGTACACGTCGATGTGTTCCTTGCTGCCCGCCGATTGGATCGTACGCAGCACATCGTCGCGCTCGGCCACCAGTTCGCGAACCAAGCGATGATCGGCCGGCAGCTCGAAATCGCTGTGGAACACCAATTGGCCGGCAGTCATTTCATAAGCGTCAGGCAGACGCATCGTTTGCGGCAGCCTCACCTGCGATGGCAGGTTCATCGGCTGCGGCAAACCGCGGCAACCACCGATGGCCAAGATCGGTGCGAATAAAAATATTAGCGTCCGGCGCATTGGGCTCTCCGCGAAGGAGCGGAATTCTAGCCGAGATGCCCAGGCGGCCGAAGATCAGAAATGCGGCCCGGATGGCGCCCTGTGACCCTCGTCCTGCCGTTTCCGGCTTAATGCACCGACACGTTTTCGCGGCGATCCCAACCGGCGCAGCGCCTTTCGCCGCAATGCCACGAGGCAGACCTCTTGCCCGCCGGTCACAAGTTGCCGCACTCGCACGTCGCGAAATCCCCAGGCGTGCACGCGCGAAATAAACGAAGGCAAACGCTCGGCAAAGCACCAATCCGCAAGTTTTAGCGTCAATACCAAACCGCGGATCGTCAATTTCGGATGCGTGAGAATGGCCTCGACTTCGTCGAGAGTCGCCGTTCGGCGCGATGTTCATATCGGCCACGAGCCAGCGCACGCCTTCGAATTCGCGGCGGCGAACTTCCTTGCCGCGCCGCCTTATGTGGCGAAAATGGGCGTGCTCGAGCAACGCCGGATCGACCTCCGCCGGATCGATGCCCGTCACGAACAACCCGCGATCCAACAGCGCCTGACTGGCGCCACCCGGCGCACAGCCGATTTCCACGCACTCATCCCCGGCAACGATCGGCAAGCCGCTCCAACGAAGGGCCTCCTGCATCTTGGCGTACGCTCGCGAAACGGCGCGTTCCGGCAACCGCGTGGGAACCGCGCCGCCCGGCCAACGTGCCGTAAGCGTCGTCGCCAAATGGTAACCGATCCACCACTCGCCCGGCTCGACGACCACCACGTCGAGCACGCGGCTTTTGCGCGGCGTGGGCTTTCGATCCGTCGCGATACTGCGCAATCCTCGCGTTCTCGGGCGCCGCCGTCCGCAACGCGGCTTCGATCTCCAAGCACAGAGGAGTCACGAAGATTTCCGTGCCGCGTTCGTCCGCAACCACGGGCTCGCGCTGCCAGACGTGAATATCCAGCGGTGCGCGGGATCGAGCCACTTCCGCCACGCCCGGATGTTGCCAAAACGCCTGCACCAGATCCGAAAGCTGTGTCCCGGCAAGCCGGCCCAGCGAAATACCGTCTGCGTACGCGAATGTCCAGCCGCGCTCCGCCAGCCGGCGAACATCGAGCGGCCCGTCGCCCGTGTGCTTGAACGTCATAAACCCGGGCCGCGAAAAAGAGGGACGCCACTCCGGCTCCACGCGGGCAACCTCCCGCTTGAGCGCACTTTCTGCACCGCCGCGGCATGTCATAAACACGAATTGGGCCGCATCCTGTGACATCATTCACTCAAATCGGTACAATTCAACGAATGAACGGGATTCCAAAACGTGTTGCAGTCGGCGTCTGTGTTGCCGGTCTCGCGGCAATTCTGCTGCCCTTCCACACCCGTCCAAAAGTCTGGAAACCTCTCCTATTCAACGCTAACAGTTCAACCAATCGACCACCAGCCATGGACAATAAAATCCACAAAACCGACGACGAGTGGCGCGACCAACTTACGCCCGATCAATTCTACGTAACCCGCCAAAAAGGAACCGAATCCGCCTTCACGGGCCAGTATTGGAACCATCACGATGCGGGAATGTACCGCTGCGTTTGTTGCGGGGCCGAATTGTTTCCCTCGGAGACAAAGTTTGACAGCGGCTGCGGATGGCCCAGCTTTTATGCTCCGGCCAATGATAAAATCGTCGACACCCAAACCGATAAAAGCCATGGCATGGTCCGCGACGAAATCATTTGCCACCATTGCGGCGCCCACCTCGGCCACGTCTTCCCCGACGGGCCCCGCCCGACCGGCCAGCGCTATTGCGTCAACAGCGCCTCGCTGAAGTTCGAACCAAAGCGCGACAAATAGGCGGCGCGCAATGACCGAGACGATCTCCAAACGGCCGCTCACGCAGCTTCAGCATGAAATCGAGGAAGCGGAAGCCACCGCGGCGAAACTGGAAGCAGAACGGAACGCGATCACCAAGGATATCTCGCGCCGGTCGCCGGCTGCAGTATTTGCGGCTCGCCCAGTCCATGCGAAAGCCGTCTGAATCGTTCGAATTGTGGCCGTTCGTCGCAATTCTGATCGCTGCCGGATTCGTCGGCATTGCGATGTTCATGATCGCGCACCTGAGCTCTGGTTCATTTGCCATCGCGCTTCTTGGAATGTTGCTCGGCGCTGTATGCAGCGCCGGGTTGATTTCGGCTGTTTTCTACCGCCCGGCCGACGCGCTGCTGCCGGCGGCCCTGGCCGAAGCAGAGTCGCACGTCCGGTTGGCCGAAACACGACTGCGAGAGAAAGTAGAACGCATCACCGAAACGAAGCAGCGGCTCGAGCGATTGCTCAATGAACAGCGCGACCAGGTCGCATCTGGCAACTTGCAAAAGGCCGCGCTCTTGCAACGCAACTGGAAAACGATGCGCGACGCGGAGTGGGAGGACTTTGTCGTCGAAGTCTTTCGCACGCTCGGCGCGCAAGTCGAACGCGTCGCCGGCGGCGAAGATGCAAACCTCGTCGCCAATTTTGGCACGCGCCGCGTCGCCGTGCTAACTCGTGGCGAAGGTCACAACGTCGACAGCGCGACCGTTCGACAGGCTCTCGCCGCGAAAGAGCGTCGCCGTTGCGACGCGTGTGCCGTAATCATCAATCGCCGGTTTACGGGTGCGGCCCAGCACTTCGCCCAGCACAAGGGCTGCGCCGCGATTGGCGCGGGTGAGTTTCCGGAGTTCGCAATGGGAAACTTGGAACTGTAAAACGATCCGGAGGGGCGCCTCAGCCGGCGGCACAGGCTTTGCATCAGTTTCGGCAAAAGGTGAATCATGGAAAAACCGCGCGGCTCGTCACCCTTGTTTATTCTCGTCGCGATGCTCGCCTCGGTGGCCGCCTTGTACTTCGCCAAGGCGATCTTGCTACCCGTGGCATTGGCGATTCTGCTGAGCTTCCTCCTCACTCCCTTGGCCGATCGGCTCGAGCGCTGGCGGTTCCCTCGGGCCGTCGCCGTCGTCGTGGTTGTGGCTATGTCGTTCGCAGTCCTCGGCGGCTTGGGGTGGATCGTGACCGATCAACTTGTCGAATTGACCCGCGAACTTCCGGTCCATAAACAAAACTTGATCGCGAAAATTCACTGGTTGCAGCCCAGCTCGCCATCGATCACGCGCGTGTCCGAAACGCTCACCGAACTACGCAATGAGATATTGCATGGAGGAAAACCACGAAAGCCCGAACCGGGAAAATCGACCGGCGATTCGACGCAACCTCATCCAAAGAGCGTGGCCGCACCGTCGCCGCCATTTGAAGGCGGCGCGAACGAGGTCGGCGAAACCGGCCAGTTGCTGGAAACGCCGGCCGAAAAAGAGGCAGTGCCCGTTCGAGTCGTCGGCTCATCGCCGTCGCCGTTTTCACTTATTCAAAGTTGGCTTGGTCCGATCCTGTCGCCGTTTGCAACCGCGTTCATCGTGATCATTCTAACGCTGTTCATGTTGCTGGATCGCGAGGGTCAACGCAGCCGTCTCATTCAATTATTTGGCCGCTCGCACTTCCACGCGACGACCGAAGCGGTTCATGACGTGGCCACCCGCGTTGGCCGCTATTTGCGCTCGCTGTTTCTCGTCAACGCTTGCTACGGACTCGTGATCGCGATCGGCTTATGGTTTATTGGCGTGCCGAGTGCCATGTTGTGGGGCGTGCTTGCATTCGCCATGCGTTTCCTGCCCTACCTCGGACCGTGGATCGCCGCTGCCGTGCCGATACTCATCTCCATCGCAACTTCCAGCGGATGGACGGAACCGCTAGTCGTATTCGGCTGGTACGTGGCCGTTGAATTGGTGGTCTACAATTTTATCGAGCCCTTCGTGTACGGGAGCATCATCGGCGTATCTACCGTGGGAATCCTGGTGGCGGCACTTTTTTGGACGTGGCTCTGGGGCCCAATCGGTCTCGTGCTGGCGATGCCCATGACCGTCTGCCTGTTGGTCGCCGCCCGCTATGTGCCGCAGCTCCGTTTTCTGTCGGTCTTACTGGCCGACCAGCAGCCGCTGTCGCCGGCCGAACGCGCCTATCAGCGGCTGCTTGCGTTCGATTTCCACGAGCCGTTGCGAATGGCACAAAAACATCTTAAGGAACAGTCGATTGCCAGTTATTACGACGAGGTGTTGCTGCCGGCGCTCCGCATGGCCGAGCAGGACCGGCACGACGAGCTGCTTAATGAGGACCAGAGCATGTTCGTACTGGAAGCCGCGGAAGACCTTGTCCAAGAGCTCGGCGACGATGCGTTTGCGGCAATTACGGCTAAAGCGGACACTGCCGCGAGGACGCCCCTCGCAATCGGCGCTGCTGCATCCGACGACGTAGCGGTGGCCGCGCGAGTTCTTTGTATTCCGCTCCATGACCAGGCCGATGAAACGGCCTCCCACATGCTCGCCCAATTGCTCGTAGCCGAGGGATTCGACGTCGTCACGGAATCGGCCAAGTCGTTGACGAGCGAAGTTGTCGATCGAGTGGCCGATTCGGAAAGTGATATGGTTGTCATTTCCATCTTGCCGCCCATTCAGCCGCGCGACAGCCGGCTGCTTTGGAAACGCCTTCGCCGTCGTTTTCCGAATCTACCGATCCTGGTCGGATTCTGGACTGGCTCCGAGCGGAAGGACGGCTTGCCGGAGCCCGCTATTGATCCGGATAGCAAGGTCGCGACAACACTTTCCGAAGCAGTATCACTCGCCCGCGAATTCGCAACGCAACTGAATCTTCCCGCGAAGACAGCGTAGACATTCCAGCGAGCGGCGGGGTTTATCCCCGCCGAAATAGATCCCACAAAGAAACCCGCCGGGATAAACCCGGCGGCTCGCCGTGCGGGGTTTCTTCGTCTAAAATGCTCGCCATGTTCGTCAACGGCGAGAGCTTCGCGCTGCTAATCACATGGACATGTTACGGCACCTGGCTTCCCGGTGATCGCCGCGGATATGTTTCCAACACGCGGCGCTCCGATGGAAAATACGATCGAAAGCGAAATGTGCCGGGTTCACCCATAACCGCGGACCATGCTGCTACGCGTCAACATGCAGCTGCCCACTAAAAATATGCCACGGCGGCACTCGATCGCGACCATGCGGCAGCCGCTGCATATGCAATCTGTGATTCCTGCGCGGTTCGCGAATGGCGAGTATTGCGTGCAGCACTGATGTGGAATCACGTACACGTGATTGTTTCCAATTGTCCCGATGACGGGCCAGAAGTTCGCCGAGTGCTCAAAGGAGTAAGCCAAAACGCAATATGCAAACACGATGGCAAATCCCAGCGATGGTGGACAGCCGGTGGCAGCGACCGATATTTGCACGGTGAGCGTGCTATTGCTGCAGCAACGAATTACGTTGCAAGCCAGCCCGGCGTACTTGTAGAAATCGTGAACATGATCGTAATGGATCCAAGCGAGCGGCGGGGTTTATCCCCGCCGAAATAGATCCCACAAAGAAACCCGCCGGGATAAACCCGGCGGCTCACACGCTGCGTCGATTATGTGGCAGGCCGCACCGAGCTATGTGCCAGAATGATTTTCTTTTGGCCGACCGTTGCGAATTGAATCGTGGCGCGGCGATTCTTGTCGGCGCCGGAGAGGGCAACGATTTTACCGGGGCCGTAATCGGGGTGTGTCACCGTCATTCCCTGCTTGAAAATATCTGGTGAGACCCGCGGTAATTCCTCGGCAGCCGCGTGATCGGAATTCGTCTCTCGCTCCAACGCGGCCGCCGTTTTGATCGAGGCAGCTGCGACGATGAGCGCCGGCTGTAAACCGCTCTCAACCGGTGCCTCAACGGCAACTTCCTCGATCTGCCATTCTTCCCAGGGTTCACGGTGATCGTCCACGATTTCATCCCAGGGATTCGCAGCCGACGCATCGAAGGTGGCTGCCGCATCGACCATTTCCATTTCCTCGCGCGGCATCTCCATGAGGAACGAGCTCGGAATGGTTCGCCGCCGCACGCCGCGGAAATCGCGCGTCACCGCGTAGCTGAGCTGCAGCTCGTCCTTGGCGCGAGTGATGCCGACAAAAGCCAGCCGGCGCTCTTCTTCGAGTTCATCAGGGTGCTGGCCGACACGCTCGTGCGGCAACACTCCGTCCTCGACCGCGACGATGAACACAACCGGAAATTCGAGCCCTTTGGCCGCATGAAGCGTCATCAGCGTCGCTTTATCGGTTTCGGTATCCCAGTCGTCGGTTTCGTTCACGAGCCAAGAGCGTTCCAAGTACTCTTCCAAATGGCCGCCGCCCGGGTTTTGTTCGTCGAACTGCCGGGAATCCGTCAGCAGTTCTTCAATGTTCGCGAGCCGGTTTTGATCCTGTTCGTCTTCGCTCTCGGCGAGCGAAGCGCGATAGCCGGACGCGTCCAACACAGTGCCGATGACTTCCTCCACGTCGCCATGCACGACCGCCGCGATCCGATCGATGATATCCACGTATCCGGCAATCTTCGCGGCTGTTCCCCGCGATAGCCCTTCAATCTCGAACGCCTGACGGGCCGCTTCGAGCAGCGGCGTGCCCCGGCGGTACGCATACTCGGTAAGCCGCTCGATCGTTTTGCGGCCGATTCCCCGCGGCGGCGTGTTGACCGTCCGCTCGAACGCCATGTCGTCGCGCGGGTTGTTGACCAACTGACAATAGGCGAGCACGTCCTTGATTTCCTTGCGGGCGTAAAATTCCTGGCCGCGCACCATCTGGTAGGGGACGCCCGCCGCGCGCAGAGCTTTCTCCAAACCGCGCGACAACGCGTTCACCCGGTAGAAAATCGCAAAGTCACTCGGCGAGCGCCGGCCGTCGGCCACGGCGGCGCGAATCTGTTCAGCGATACCGGCCGCTTCACGGTCTTGATCCGCGTAGGCGACCAGTCGAACCGCGCCGCCATCGGCATTCTCGGTCCATAGCTCTTTCTTTTTCCGGCGCAGGTTGTGGCCGATCAACTCGTCGGCCACGCGCAGAATTCGCTTCGTACTGCGATAGTTTCGCTCCAGCCGCACGATCTTCACGGCCGGGTAATCGTGCTCGAATTCCAGGATATTATTGAGATCGGCACCGCGCCAGCCGTAGATCGATTGATCCGGATCGCCCGTTACCGCCAGGTTCGGATGATCGGTCGAAAGCGCCCGCAGAATCACGTACTGAGCGCGGTTCGTATCCTGATACTCATCGACCAACACGTAGCGATAACGTTCATCCAGCTCGCTGCGAATTTCGGCATGGTCGTACAGCAATTGGGCAACGTGCAGCAGCAAGTCGTCAAAATCGACGGCCGACGACGCCAGCAGCCGCTCCTGATACGCCGGATACACTTCGGCAACCACGCGGCCCAACATGCTGCCGCGCGCGGTTCGTAGCGGTCGGCCGTGATGAGCTTGTTCTTGGCCGCGCTAATCGCATCGGCCAGCCGCTCGGGCGAATAGTTCAGCGTATTGATTTCGCGGGCCTCGATCACGCGCTTGATGGTTTGCCGCGAATCGCTCGTGTCGTAAATCGTGAAGTTCGGTTCCAGGCCGACATAACTGGCGTACCGCCGCAGCAGCATCGCGCCAAAACGGTGAAACGTGCCTAACCACACTCGAGCGCCCGGCGCCAGCTCGGCGACGCGGCGTTGCATTTCGTCGGCTGCTTTGTTGGTGAACGTGAGCGCCAGGATTTGCGACGGCGGCACACCGCCTTCGATCAGGTACGCAATGCGGTGCGTGATAACGCGAGTCTTGCCGCTGCCGGGCCCGGCCAGGACCAATAGCGGCCCTTCGCGATGCGTTACGGCTTGCCGCTGCGGCTCGGTTAGTGATTCCAGCAAATGTTCCACGGCCAATCGCAAAAATGAGGTGTGCGGATACACCATCATTTCGGATTCGTGTTCGGACGTACATCCCCGCCAAAAAGAATGCTAGCACTCGATCGGCTTTCTCCGGATTTTTACGGAGAATTCGTTCGCACTGCATCGGAAACTTGGTATACTCCGCGGCAATGAGGAAGCGACCTTCTCAAGAGGTCGCGCTGACCCAATCATCGCATCTCATTCACGAAGGGAGGGAACCCGCCATGACACGCGTCCCATTGAATCGCGCCTACGAGTATTCGCTCGACTTGAGAGAAAAGCTGCAGATGAGCACGGCCGAAATCGGCCTGGCCGTTCGGACCACCAATTGCCTGGAAGAGCGGGGCGTGTTTACCGTCGATGACCTGCTCCACTGCAAGCGCGAAGATCTTTTGAGCATCTCGAATTTCGGCGAGAAGACGCTCGAAGAGGTGTACAAAGCGCTCGAAGGCATCGGCTTCTTCCGCCCGGGACGCCAGCGCGTCGAAGTCGCGTAGCGGCGGAAGCCAACAGCGAGCCGGGTCGTCCTCGACCCCGGATAATCTCGGGGCCGGAGACGGTCCGGCTCGCCCAGTGCCTGTCGGCAGGCCACGATTCGTGAGACAATGAATGGGTCGGGTGCGGTGCGTCAACCGTCGCCACCCGACCGATTTCGTTCTCTCGCGATCAGGCTCGCCATGCTCCCCCGACCGCGTCTGTTTGTCAAAAAACGTGGCACGCGCCGTACCGGCGCGCGCTGGCCCGGCCTGGTTGCCGAAGGGCTGCTATTCGCCGCCTTGATTGCGTTCGGCGGCTGCGGTTTGTACTGGATTATCGATCGCGTGGCGAGCGCCACCGGCGCCGGATGGTGGCCTTGGTTCGCGATGGTCATTCCACTCGCGATCGCCGTTTACGGCGTCGCCGGCTTGATCGGAATCGTCTGGCGGAGCATGGCTTCGACCGAACGCCGCGCGGCAGTCGTTCAAAAGGCGACCGATTGGGAGCTGCCGGGCGCCGATTCGCGACCGAGCCGTCCGACGTTGCCGAGCGTTCCACCGATCGACGCCGTGATCGATAGCCCCGGCGTCCGCCTGGAGTATCGACTCCCGGTCGATGCGGCCTCGGGCTGGGTCTCCTTCACGATGGCCGCGGTCTGTCTTGTCTGGAACACGTTTGTCGGGGTGTTCGTGGTTCAAGTGATCGGGCTCCATCGCGAGGGCCGGCCGAACTGGCTGCTCACCTGGTTGATGGTCCCATTTGTGCTGGCTGGAATTTGGACGCTCGTCGAGCTCGCTCGCCAGGTGTTGCTCAACATCGCGATCGGAACGACCCGCATCGAAATTTCGCAGCACCCATTTTTCCCGGGCACACTCTATCACGGCTTCGTGTCACAATCGGGCCGCCTTCACGTTCGCTGGCTGCAGGTGCAACTCGTTTGCGACGAAGAAGCAATCCATCAACAGGGCACCGACACGCGGCGGGCCGCTAGCCGCGTGTATCGTGCAACCTTGTTCAGCCAACGTAAGTTCGATATCACGCCACAGCAACCGTTCGAAGCGGATTTCGAGATCAGCGTGCCCGAGTCGGCCATGCATTCGTTCGTATCGCAACATAACGCCGTCTCCTGGCGCTTGTCGTCCGCGGCAGGATGGCACGCTGGGGCGAGTTTCAGCGACGCTTCCCCGTTTTCGTTTATCCGTTCGCGTTTGCGACGCCGCCGGCCGAGAATCCCAAACTAGCAACCGCCAGGACTGGATCCCGATGACCACGCCCGCCATTCGAATTACGTTCGACGCGCCCGCCGCACACTATCAGCCGGGCGAGCGGCTCACCGGCCGATACATGGTCGAAGATACGCAACTCCGGCCGGCCCGAGCGGTCGAGCTTTCGATCCTTTGGTACACGGCCGGCAAAGGCGAAGAGGACATGGCAGTGCACCATTTCGAGCGGCTCGTCGATGAGGCATCTCGGCCGCTCGATCTGCGCGTGCCGCGCCGCTTTGCCACGATGTTGCCCGCAAGTCCGTTGAGTTACGACGGCGTGATCGTGAAGATCTGCTGGTGTGTGCGCTTGCGTGTATTCCTCACGCAAGGCCAAGAAACGATGAGTGAAGTGCCATTCCGTTTGGGCGACGTGTCGACCGCCCAAATCGTGCCGCCGACCACCGACTAGAATTCCCCCGGCTATCACAGCCATAATCCACCGCTTGCGGTTTAGCTCTCCAACACCAATGAACAAAGAGTCTGCAAACCGCCGCATCGACGCCCCTTCGCGGCACGCCAACCCGTTCGCCACATGCTGGACGCGCCCCGGCGTAATCCCTTTTCACTTCAGCGACGAACAAACCGCCTCGCAACTCGTCGGCAAATTAGCAGGCCACCATTGGCGCGGCGCCATCGTCGGACCGCACGGCAGCGGCAAATCGACCCTGCTGCGATCGCTCGAGCCGGAACTCATCGCGGCCAGCCGAACCATCTACGCAATCTCACTTCAAGATGGCCAGCGATGGTTGCCACCTGTTCGAATCCACGCGAAAGTGGGCGCCCTGCTGATCATTGATGGCTATGAACAGCTCTCCTGGCTGGGACGATTTCGATTGCTTCTTTGGTGTCGCTCGAATCGCGCCGGGCTTTTGATCACGTCGCACAAGCAGACGTGCTTACCGACACTGATCCGCCTTTCACCGGATCGCCGTCTCGTCGAGAGATTGGTGGCCGATTTATGCGCGGAAGTGTCCACATCCGTCACACCGACGGATGTCGCCGCTAGCCATGCTTGCCACGGCAGCAACGTGCGCGAGATTCTCTTCGATCTCTACGATCGACACGAGCAGCAGCGCCGGCGAAACTCGCTGACGCCGCATCCTGCGAAATTTCAATCATAGGCGCGCAATAGGCCAATCTGCGCAAATCGTCCGTTCCCGACGATCCAACCGCTACAGCTTTGCTGGCGGATGTTGCCGGAAGGCATCATCGCTGATTCGCGGTTGTTTCTTGTCAACGAACGAGCTTTACGGCCTCGGCTGACGTAGAATTCACTAGCGGCATACTGAGCGCTGGGCCTCGGACTGCCGCATTGGGTTAGCGTTTTTTGGGGTCACTTTCATCAGTTGCCGCACGGCTTGACTAGCCGGCAAAGCTTGCCCAGCAAGCAATCCTCACCAAATTCGTTTTTGTGCGGTGTGGCTTGTTGCGTTCCGGCTCGCGGCTGGGTAAACAAAATATAGGGTCGATCTCCTCTTTAAGAAGTAAGTGAGTGTTAACATGACAATCAATTCACGGCACCTGTTCTCGATTGTGTTCGCGCTGTTCGCGGTGGCGCTCATCGTCGCCCCGGCGAATGCGCAATACTGGGGCGCGACGACCGCGTACTATGCGCCGTCCACAAGTTACTACGCTCCGTACACGAGCTACTACTCTCCGTACACGAGTTATTACCGGCCCTACACGAGTTATTACTCGCCGTACACCAGCTACTATGGCGGCGGCTACTCGAGCTATTACGCGCCGAGGTACTCAACGTACTACGCTGGCGGCTGGTATCCCGGTTATTGGATGGACCGCGCCCGAGTGCGGCTGTGGGGTTCGCCGGCGACGTATGTCGCGGCATATCCAGCAACCTACACGGCCGGCTACGCCGGATACGCGACAAGTTATGCACCGGCGTGCTCGTCCTGCTCGAGTTGCTCGGCGGGCTACGCTCCGTGCAGCAGCTGCTCGACATGTGCGCCTTGCAGCTCATGTTCAAGTTGCAGCGCTTCGTACGCACCGTGCGGATGTGAGTCGGGCGGATGTTCCACATGTGGATCGTGTTCAGGATGTGCGAGTTGCTCGGCCCCGGCTGCGGTTCAAGCATCTTATGATGCGCCACCGTCCTACGGTTGCGCGAGTTGCGGCGCCGGCGCCGGCCGTAGCATCATCGGGACAGACCGTTGTGAATCCGCCCACCACCGCGGGCATCCAACCGAGTCCCGGGCCCGAAGCGGATCGCCGCCCAACGCTCGACGCCAGCCAGCAGACCCCGCCGCAAAGCACCTATCGGCCCGCGGATAACTCGACCGTGCAACCGCAATCATCGCATCCCGAGTACAACGGAGATAAGAACGGCAACTCGACCTTCCTCGAAGCGCCGAAGCTCTTCAATCCGCGAGATCGATCAGCCCAGCGCACAAGCATCGCGCCGGTGCGAACGGCCTTGTACCAACAGCCAGTTTCGTCTCGCGAGATATCGAGCGCCCGCACGACGGTTACGGCTCAGCAAGCGCAGCAAGACGCGGTCGGTTGGTCGAGCGCATCGAATTAAGCGCGTGGTGCCACGGCGCGATCAAACGTCGCCTCGATTCGCAGCGAGCCGGGGCGTCCCCGCCCCCGGGGTTTCCGGGGCCGAGGACGCCCCGGCGCGCGTTGTTGAAAGAGCTTTATCGCACAATTAGCACGGAACACGGTGCTTCGCGCAGCACTTGTTCCGAAGTGCTTCCCAGCAGCAGGCGTTGAAGCGACCCCCTGCCCCGGCTTCCCATCACCACCAGGTCGATCCCCTTATCGCGGACCTCGGCCAGAATCTTCTCCGGGGCCCGCCCCTCGGCGACGATCGGCTCGCCGTTGGCAAAGCAACCGGGTAATGTCGCGCGGAACTGCTCCAGCTCGTTACGGGCCGACTGCAGATTCTGTTGATGTTCGGCTTCCCAAGCCGAGGCCATCGCCGCTACATCGGGATCGCGCTGCCGCTTGACCCAATCCGGCATTGTGGCCAGGAACATCGGCTGCACCACCGTCATGATCCAGCCGCGCGTTTCCTTTGGCCCGGTAAGCTCTTTCAACAACCGTGCCGCGCGCTCTGCGTACTGGGGCGCATCGTAAGTCGTCAAAACGTGCATTTGTTTTGTGGCAGGTCCCGGCGATTGTTTGGCAGGCTCATCGGTCACGGGACCGCTTTTGACGACTAGCGCTGGCACTTTTGCCGAATGCGCGATCGCCCGGCTCACGCTTCCGAGCATCAAATCGAGCATCGTTCCGCTCGTGCCGCGGAAGCCGACGGCGATCAGATCCGCCTTTTCCGTTTCGATCGCTTCCAAGAGCGCAGTGCTTGCCGAGCCGGCAATCTCGCGCTGCTGCGCCCGCTGCTGCCATTCGGCCGGCAATCGTTCCAGGGCCGCTTCGAGAACCGCTCGGCTGAGCGCGGACCGAGCGCGTTCTTCGACGGCCGGGTCCAAGCGCTCATCGTCGAACGAAATAGCCGGCGTTGCAAATAGCAAGACCAGCTCATCGCGATCGGCCGACAACAACCGGCCGACAAACTCAACGGCCGCAAACGAATTCGACGAGCCATCGACGCCAACAAGAACCTTCATAAACTATTTCGCCTCGCCGCCGATCTCTTTCGCACTTCCCTTGGCACTTTTCTCCGTCGCTTGTTTCTTCTCTGGCCTCTGACCTCCGACCTCTGACCTCTCCTTCTTCAGCTTCGGCTTAAACACCAGTCGCACCGGCGTTCCCAACGGCGGAATCTTCTCTGTGAATGCTTCGAACTCCAACTCCTCGTTCGACTGCGAGCTCATAACGGGGATATCCAGCATCGCGGTGCCGAAATTTGCAACGCAAACAAAATCGCCACCCTCGGCCTGGTAATGTCGCTTGCCTGTATCCGGATTCACCCAGAATCCGCTGCCGGCAAACACGAAGGGATGGGCCATGGTCTTTTTGGTGCGCAGGTCCTTGATCCAATCCTGGGCGCGAGCCTCCTGTTGTTTTCCCTTCTCATCGAGCCAGCGCACGAGCACCTCGATTTCGGTGCCAGCCGGTGGCTTGTACTCGGGACGAAATTGCACCGGATGGCCGACCTCTGCCCCAAGCTGCAACAAGCCAGCGTGGACAATGAACGCCTTCGTGTTTGCCGATACGATCGATTCGTGTTCTTTCGTATTGCGCGTGCAGGCGAACA
Source organism: Pirellulales bacterium (assembly GCA_963733825.1). Classification (GTDB taxonomy): domain Bacteria; phylum Planctomycetota; class Planctomycetia; order Pirellulales; family Lacipirellulaceae; genus JABDGM01. Next base: position 447,924 of record CAVTEK010000014.1, on the reverse strand, counting down.
TTTCCAGCATGCCCTCGCGCAGCGCAATTTGTCCGTCGACCAATACGGCTTTCTCTTTTGGATCGAGCCAGACTGGATAATCGGGCGAAAGTCGCTGCGCCTTTTGGCTCGGGAAGCGCGGGCGGAGCCTTCCGGTTCGCCGCGTCTCGCGCCGATTCCGTCGCGGCAGAGTTCTCGGGCGTCTTCTCTTGACCTGGTGAGAAATCAACCGCAACTAACAGATTTACGCTAATCGCCAGTGCGGCAATCGTACCCGGCGCGACCATGTGTTTACCATTCGATTGCATCTTCGCCTCGTACTTTCCGCGCGACACTCGACCGCCGCTCGCCCGCCCTGTAAGATAACGGCGCCGCGCCCGGTCGTCTATTTGCCGCAATTATAGTGGATCAGTTTGGCTTCGATCCGCAATCTGTCATTCTGAGGTACTCCGAAGAATCAAGCCGGACCCATCGGAGTAACTCAGGGTGGCAGGGGCAAACGAACCCAATACCCAATATCACGATCGCATCGCACGCTTCTTTGTTTCCATCATACGCCTTACAGATTTCTCGTCCAAATGGCAGTTGCAACCAGCGAAGAACTCCATCATTTTTTGCCGAGCCTTGAACCGTTGTGGCATCACAAGGCGCCTCGGTCGCTCGTCGAATGCCGTCCCGGCCAAGATGCCGAGGGTGCTTGGAAAGTTTGGCAGAAACATTTGCGGTCCCGCAAGAAGCCGGCAATCCCGCCGTTCATTAGGAAACACAAATCGCCGTTGCTGTGGGGTTGGCCAGGCGAGTGGGATCGAACGTCGCTGAATGAAGTTATCTCCTCCCCCGGGGCGCTCGCCGAGATCGTGATCGGCGATGATCGAGCGGCCGCGCCGACCTGCCGCGCTCCATGCAAATGGTTGCGCTGGCGTATGCGCTGCCGACGTTAGCCCGCGAATTGCCGGCCGACACCTGGTGGCAACTATTGGAACGGCTTTACGAGGTGGTTGCCGAAGCAAAGACACCTCGCATCAACTGGCCAGGCGTACCCCGAGACGTCCTGCGCCAACAATTGCTCGCGGGCGAATTGTCCCTCGCGCTCAGTTGCCTCTTTCCCGAAATTCGAGCGATGCGCGCGCTGCGCCGAGGCACGAGCCGCGCTGTCTGAAGCGATCATCGAGCTCACGGATGGCCAGGGATTACCGGATGCCCGCCTCCTGGACATTTTGGGACCGCTATTCGCCTGCTGGACGCGCACGCGTTGGCTCGGTGAGCAGTTGAAGCGCGGTCCTTGGTCGCGCCCGGCCGAGCTGCAGTTCCAATGGCTCGTGCGACACGCGATTCGACTGGCCGATTCGAATGGCCGATTTCTGCTCTCTCCCGGTGAACAAGCTTGGAACACGAAACTATTCGAAGTAGCGATCGAACTTGCCGGCGATCGCGGCGATCGAGACGCCGCCCGCATTGCATTACCGCGCGTCGCCGTTTCCAAAGATGCCAGAGTCGCGGCGCGCGACCTGCCCGATCCATCGCTCAATTCCGATTGGGCCGGCATCACGATCATGGCCGACGGTTGGTCGCAATCGGACGTGCGTTTGGCGGTTGCCTATGTCCATGAACCAATGACGATCGAGCTGTCTGTCGCCGGCGAGGCGTCTTGCGCGGCGCCTGGACCAGTGAAACGTCGTGCGATGGGCAACCGGTGCACGCGACCGGCGAATGGGAGCAACTTTGCTGGGAAAGCGGCAAGCGTTTCGATTTTTTGGAGCTTGGCCTCGAGCTGAGCGAGGGTCTGCGACTCGAGCGCCAACTGCTCTTTGCCCGTGAAGACGGCCTGTTATACCTGGCAGATAATATCATCTCTCCTGGCGGCGCCATCCGATCAATCCGGCATTTGTTCGGTCTGCCGCTCGCGGACAATGTCGCATGGCGACCCGAAGCCGAAACTCGCGACGGCCTGCTCGCCGGCCGAACTGCGTGCACCGCTATGCTGCCGCTGGCCCTCAGCGAATGGCGGTGCGATCCGCGCGGCGGCTCGCTGGAAGCGAATGCTAACCGGCTGGTTCTCACTCAGGAAACCGAGGCTCACGCACTTTGCTGCCCACTGTTGATTGATCTCAAGCGGGCCCGGGCGAAGAAGCCGCGCACGTGGCGGCAGTTAACCGTGGGCGAGAATTTGGATGTTGTGCCGCGGGACGTCGCCGTTGGGTTCCGCGCCCAATCCGGCCGCAATCAATGGCTTTTCTACCGCTCGCTGGGCCCGGCCGGCAATCGCACGGTGCTGGGACAAAATATCGCCGGCGAATTCTCTGCGGGCCGTTTTTTCACTAGCGGCGAATTCAAGGAATGGATCGAAATCGAAGCGGTGTAGAATAGAGTCGAGAGTCTAGAGACGAGAGTCAAGAGCCAGAAGTGGGTCGATGGCTTTTTGATCGAGCGGTTTTGCGAACGTGTCTTCACTTTCGGTCCGGCTCTTGACTCTAGTCTCTCAGCTCTTGACTACTCCCCATGTCCGTCGCCGATAATCTCCGCCGCGTTCAAGAGCGAATCGCCGCAGCTGCCGAGTCGGTCGGTCGTAAGCCGGATGAAATCATTCTCGTCGGTGTGACCAAATACGTCGACCCGCCGCAGGCATGGCAGCTTGCGATTGCCGGATGCCACCACCTGGGCGAAAGCCGCCCGCAGGAGCTTTGGAAGAAGGCAGACGCAATCTCCTCCGGGCGAGCCGGGCCGTCCCCGGCCCCGCCGATCCGCTGGCACCTCATCGGCCACCTCCAACGCAACAAAGTCGCCCGCACTCTCCCACTGGTCTCACTCATCCATAGTGTCGATAGCGACCGGTTACTCGCCGCGATCAACGAATCGCACTTGCTGGCGGCTGCCAATCTGCCGCCGATCAACGTATTATTGGAGGTGAACACCTCCGGTGAAGACGCCAAGCATGGCTTGGCTCCATCCGAAGTGGAACCGCTCCTGGAAATGGCTCCGAGCTTCCCGCAAGTTACGATTCGCGGTTTAATGACAATGGCCGCACTCACAGGCGGTTCGACCATTGCCGCACGAAATTTTGCCACGCTTCGCGAGCTTCGCGACCAATTGAAACGCAGTGCGCCGAGCTGTGTGCAACTTAACGAGCTATCGATGGGCATGAGCGCCGATTTCGAAGTCGCCATCCGCGAAGGCGCCACGATGGTCCGCATCGGCTCCGCGCTTTGGGAATAAGGCATACCGTCCACCGATGAACGCAGATTTGCGCAGATGAATTCGAAAATAGATTCTTTTCCTCTTATCTGCGTTGATCTGCGTCCATCTGCGGACAAAATCAAATGACGAATATCACTCGCTATCCAACCCGCGCGGTTCGCATCGGTTCGATCACAATTGGCGCCGGCCACCCGATCGCCGTGCAGAGCATGACGGCCACGCCAACTCGCGATATCGATGCCACCGTCGCACAAGTGAACTCGCTGGCCGACGCCGGGGCCGACGTCGTGCGGATCGCGGTCGATAGCGCGGCCGAAGCCGATGCGGTGGCCGAAATCCGCAGCCAAACCGCCGCGAATCTGGTCGTCGATTTGCAGGAAAACTACCGTCTGGCCGAGCGGCTTGCCCCGCACGTCGATAAGCTCCGTTACAATCCTGGCCATCTGTATCATCACGAGCGCGAGAAGCCGTGGCAAGAAAAGGTTAAGTACCTGATCCACATTGCCCGCGATAATGACTGCGCCATTCGCGTCGGCGTCAACTGCGGCAGTGTCGATCCAGCGTTGCAGGCGAAGTACGATCCGACGGATCGGCTCTCACCCATGCTCGATAGCGCGCTCGACCACTGCCGGCTGCTCGATGATCTTGGCTTCACGCGCTATTGCGTGTCTCTGAAAGATTCCGATCCGCGCGAAGTGATCGAGGTCAACCGCCGTTTCGCCGAAGCCCGGCCGGACGTGCCGCTGCACCTGGGTGTCACCGAAGCCGGCCTGCCGCCGGATGGCATTATCAAAACCCGCATCGCATTCGAGCAGCTGATCAGCCGCGGCATCGGCGATACGATCCGCGTCTCGCTCACCGTGCCGAACGATCGCAAACCCGAAGAGATCGACGCCGGCCGAAAAATCCTGGACGACATCGCCCACGGCCGGGTCCGCTCGGTCGTCGATTACGGCTTACCAACGCTCAACATCATCAGTTGCCCCAGCTGCTCGCGCGTCGAGAACGAAGCGTTCGTCGAGTTGGCCGAAGAAGTGAAGCGGATGACCGAATACGCCCGCGATCACAAAATCACGATCGCCGTGATGGGCTGCCGCGTGAACGGCCCCGGCGAAACCGACGAAGCCGACCTCGGCCTCTGGTGCGGGCCGAACTACGTCAACCTCAAACGCCGCAGCGAAACGCTCGGGCAGTTTCCGTACAATGCGATTTTGCCAAGGCTAAAGCAAGAGTTAGATCTTTTGATCGCACAAAGTTAGATACGATGAATGATTCGATCGACACGATCTTAACTCGGAGATGGGACCAATTTGCAAATGAGGTTCGCTCGTTGCTCAGCAGCCCCGCTTGTACGCTTGGGGAGGCGACGCCGCCGAAGGCTCCAGGAATATACGTCTTGAATGACGAATATACTACGATAACCTACGCGGGAATTGCAACAAATCTGTGTGATCGTTTTCATAAGCATATTTCAGGTGATGAAAGTCATGCGATTCAACGCGCACTCGCTGATCGATTTCCCGACCGAACTGAACGGCGCCGATTTATTAAAGAAAATGTTAGGGCAAAATGGCGGGTCATCGAGGATGCAATAAGGCTTGCCGATCTGGAGCGCCTGCTGATTTGGCTGTACCAACCGCCGTGGAACCGCCGCTAGTCACTCGAATTTTCACCGTGGAGTGGTATACTTAGATAGCAAGGCAACGTCGGATTGTAGTTTGTCGCGTAAGTAATATGTGCTGGGGCAGCTTTAAATGAATGAACACCAGCTAAGCGAAATCCTCCCGCTAAATGGCGAACCGCTTCCATTCCGATTGGAACATGGAGGCGCTGTCCGTATCGGCAAGAGTCGGATCACACTCGATCTGATTGTCGAACAATACGAAAACGGCATGATGCCCGAGGACATAGTCCGCGCCTATGATACGTTAGAGCTGGCCGATGTGCATGCAACAATCGCGTACTATCTTCGGCACCGCGACCAAGTGCGGGCCTATCTGAAACAGCGGGAAGAGGAAGCTGCTGAACTGCGGCGAAAGATTGAAGCCGACCATCCGAGCCTTATTCGGGAAGAACTCCTAGCACGCCGCAGTGCCGCGGAGACGGCCGATGCTCCGACTGGCAAGTGACGCCGACGTGCACGGCGCGATCATCCGCGGCCTGCGCCGCCGCCAACCGAAGATCGACTTGGTGCGCGCTCAGGAAATCTTACCGGAACGCACTCCCGACCCCGACGTTCTCGCGTGGGCCGCGTTGGAAAACCGCGTCCTGATTACGAATGACCGAAATACGATGGTCGGTCTCACTTATGTTCGGGTCGGCGCAGGAGAAAATATGTCCGGTCTCATCGTCACCACGAACGACCAATCCATTGGTGCGACCATCGAAGACATCTTGCTCATTGCGGAGTGCATCAGCGAGGAAGAGATGCGTCGCCAAATCGTGGCGTTCTTGCCGCTTCGCTAAATGCGCCCGGCGATGGATGGCAAAGTCTCGCGACTAGCTGTTCGTTAGGGCCTCGTCCTAATCACGCTGCTGCAACGACGCGGCGTCGCTTGCCGACATACGTACTACGCTCGCAGCCAAGCTGTGCTAGAATTAAGCCGAAGGTCCAGCAATGGCCAATGTTGTCCCAAATCGCGTCGATTCTGAACAGGATTTAATGCATGCCGTTTATTGGCGAGGAGGGGCAGAGCGCGCTGGGGCACTTCACGTTGTGTATCAGGAACGCGGCTGCCCCCACGCTGGCTGTCAGCAAAATCTGCAAGCCGTTGACTTTCGCTTGGAAGCGTTCGGACGCGCTGTGCACGACCCATTGGTGCGCGCGTGGTGGAGCGATGTTGGTTTTGCCGGCCAGTGTCCAAGTTGCCATGGATGGATTCATTTCACGATCCAAGGCAAACGGGCCATCGATGAAGCAGAGGCGCAGACCTTGCCGCAACTTCCTGGCGACTGGGCCGATGAAGCGGTGATCCTCTAATACGTTATGGCCTGTTATAAAGTCGGCATCCCGGCAAAAGACGCAACTCCCCTCGCTCCCTGCGCAGGCGATAGTGCAGCAAGCATTGATGCATGTAAAAACGCTTGTGCCAATTCATGCTATCGAAGCCATTCCGCTTACCCATCGCCGACCATTTGCGACTTGGTCGCTCGGTTCAGTTCGCTTCTATTGACTCGCAAACTCACCGTTGGTAATTAGCCGTCCTGCGCCGAAGCTGTGCGCGGCGATTGAAACTCTTCTCCCGACGTGATTTGGACAGCACGTTGAATCAGCTCATTCATTTGAATGCTTGCGCACGCGCCCGAAAGCGGGGCTCACGCGATTCCGCGCGCCCAATCGGCGCGATGAGGCAAGCAGCGCATCGACTTTCGGGGCAGTCATCACGCTCGCTTTTGCTTTTTTCCGCCGTTGGCGCCGCTTGGATACTGCAATTGCTCGCATCACCATTGGCGGCCCAACGCGTCGAGTTTCCAACACCCGCTCCGTACGTGGCCCCGGCGAGCCCGTATGCTGGAGCCCCATCGTATGCGGCGCCTTATTCGGCCCCGGCGCCCGCGGCTGTTGCTCCTTATCCCACTGCTCCTTACAGTCCGCCGGCGACCTATGGGCCATCGGCCGTCGGTCCGCCACCAGCGTTCGATCCGTATGCGAGCGGCGGCTCGGTGGGCCCTGCACCGCCTGTGGCCGCGCCCTACGGTTACACGCCACCGCCAGTCGCGCCCTATCCGCCGCAACCGGCGCCGCTGGTTCCTGGAGCTTCGCCATATCAAGGTCAGCCGGCGCCGTATGAAATCACCACCAGCGGCGAAGGTTACTGGGCTAAGACGCAACGGCTGCTACAGGAAATCAGCTTCGAGTACACGTACCTCTACGGGAAGAGCGGCAGTCCATTCAGTTTGGAAATCAATCAGGCGGAAGTCTCCAGCACGTTCGCCTTCCCGATGTTCTACAACATTGAGACGCCGCTGTTGGTCACGCCCGGCATTGCGGTCGATTGGTTGGAGGGCCCCGATTCGAACCCGCCGCCTGGCCCGGAATTGCCGCCAAATTTGTATGCGGCCTATTTGGACTTCGCCTGGTATCCCCACTGCTATGAATGGCTAGGCGCCGAGCTCGGCTTCCGCACGGGCGTCTGGAGCGACTTTCATGTTCTTGACTCGGACTCCGTTCGATTCCTGGGACGTGGACTGGCGACGGTCGCGCTTTCGCCCACTTTGGACGTTCGATTTGGTGCGGTGTATTTGGATCGTGTGGATGTGAAGCTCCTGCCGGCCGGAGGCGTTTATTGGCGCCCGACGCCCGACTGGGACATGTACCTGGTGTTCCCCAACCCGAAGGTGCGCAAGTTTCTCACGGCCATCGGCAACACCAAGTGGTACGGCTATGCGGCCGGCGAGTATGGAGGCGGCTCCTGGACCGCCCAGCGATACGGGATGGACGACCGCTTCGATTACAACGACATTCGCGTTATCGGCGGCGTCGAGTGGGAAACGCAAACGCAGATCCGCGGTCACATCGAAGTTGGTTACGTGTTCGATCGAAAGCTGATTTTCGAATCGGGCGTTCCGGGCGATTGGTCGCTGAACGACACCGTCATGTTGCGCACGGGCGTTAACTTTTAACGCGTTCTTCTCGGCAATTCATTACGCGACATGCCCTATGCGACGGTTCTTCGCATTGCTCGTGACGCTGCTGCTGGTCCGCGCCGCCGCGGCCCAGCGCCGTACGCGGCGATGCCACCGCCGGCCGAGCAACCGCCGTGGGGCGGCTACACGCTTCCGGCCCAAGTTCCGTATCAACCGACGCTGGAAGGTAATCCAAACGCCTCGGGGCAGCCGGACGCAAACCAGCTTTGGCAAGCGTACCCAACGACGGACGCAGCCGCACCGGCAGGAAGCCCGACCGCACCCGTCTACCTCGATGGTGCGGCGCCGCCGGAGACACACGAGCTGGCGCCCGGCGTGCCGCTCTATCCGGGCACCACAGAGCCGAGCCTGCGCGACTCGCTCACACCGCCGGATGCCCGCAATGGATTCTTTCAAAAGGTTCGGCTTTCTGCCGACATGTTGCCGTCATTTGGCAGTGACAATCTCGGCTGGACCGATTTGCGCCGAAGTCGTGACCGCGCTTCCGTTCTTTACGCGCGAGAATCCGATCATCATCACGCCCAGCTTCGAAGAGCATTTTTTGGATGGAGCGATCGATTTCGAGCTGCCGCCGCGATTGAACGACGTGGCAATTGATTTTCATGTTTTCCGTGTATTCGGCAACCATTGGATCGCCGATTTTGCCGTCACTCCCGGCCTGTACGCAGATGATCACAGCTTCGGTTCGAGCGATGCCCTGCGCATCAATGGCCGGGCGGTCGGCGTTTATGCGCCAACCATCGATCTCAAGTATGCGTTAGGCGTGACGTACGTCGACGGCGGGTGGAGCAAGGTCGTGCCGGTTGCCGGCGTGATTTATACGCCGAACGACGATGTAGAATACGACCTGGTGTTTCCGACGCCGCGTATTTCGTGGCGGCTGCCGTGGTCGCAAATCCCCAAGCGCGATGAACGTTGGCTGTATGTTGCGCTCGATTACGGCAATTCCGCCTGGGCGTTCCAACAACCGAACGGCACGCCCGATGTGCTGGCTTCGCGCGATTATCGGGTGATCCTGGGCGTCGAGCGAAAAATCGTGGGCGGCCTGTCGCATCGCCTTGAAATCGGCTACGTCTTCAACCGCGACATCAAGATCGCCAGCGTCTCCAGCAACGAAATCAGCATGGATGATTCGCTGATCGTGCGGGCCGGGATCAGCTATTAAAAATCGGCAAGCCGACGCTAGTTGCCCGTTGCAATCAGGGCCGCCGTTGGAGAAGATGATCAGTCGGCCTTTCTTGTTGTTTCACCTCCGCGCATTCTACGATCATGTACACTCGCGTACGCCTTGCTTTCCTTGGTCTCGCATTGTTCATCTCGCCAGCGATTGTCACCGCCGGCCAATCAGTCGAGTTGTTCAACGGCAAGGACCTGGCGGGTTGGACCAAGCGCGGTGGAAACGGCACGTATGCCGCTGAGCACGGCGAGATAGTCGGCCGCAGCGCGCCTAATACAACGAATACCTTCCTGTGCACCGATAAGGAGTTTGGCGATTTCGAGCTCGAGCTCGATTTCAAGATCGATCCCAAGGACAACGTTTTCAATTCGGGCGTTCAAATTCGCAGCCACAGCCGACCGGAGAAAAATCAGGAGCGCGTGTACGGTTACCAGGTTGAAATCGACACGAAAAAGGACCGTCCGTGGACCGGCGGCATTTACTTCGAAGGCGGCAGCAAAGACAAGAACGGCCGCTGGATTCGCGAGGGACAGTGGCTAAACGATTTGAAAGCGAACGAAGCCGCGCAAAAGCAGCGCCACCTGGGCGAATGGAATCACTTCAAGATCGTCGCCAAAGGCCACCGCATTCAGACGTGGCTGAACGGCGTACCGGCCGCGGATTTTACCGAAAAGGATGAAAAGGCCTTTTCGCCGAAGGGTTTCATCGCATTGCAAGTACACGCTGTCGGAAAATCGACCGACACGAAGGAAGTGCGATTCAAAAACATCAAGCTGACGACGCTTGATTGAGCTCGCCCGCATTTCGCATGATAAAAAAGCACCGACCGTCGGCAAGCGATCGGTCGGTGCGACGCATGCAAAGGCGCATCTTTGCAATCGTCACGGTGTGTGACGCGGTTTCGGCTCTTGCCGCGGCGCCGGCTTCGCCGGATTTGGTACGACCCCCGGCTTGGGCGGCGGAACGTCCTGCGGTCCGTGTACGGGTACATCGTTCGGTTCAGGCACGGGCACATCGGTCGGTAACGGTCGCACCGGTCTCGGCGGCGGCTCTTGCACCGGATCCTCTCGCGGGATATCAGGGCTGAGCGCGCTGGCTCGTCGTTGCGCCGACCAATCGGTTGACCGAAAAATCAAATCGTAGATCGAATTATTCGGACTTGCCCAAAAGGGCAGAAACATCCAACCGGTAAAAAGGCGTTTCATGTTTTTGCCTCCTCGCCGAATTCTTGCTCGAGCGCGCAGCGTTACCCGCGCGTACCGAACTAGGGAGAACCAGACCCGTCGCCGCGGCACGTATTCCGGGTCAATCGCGGCGACGATTCTCTTCCGTGTCATCGTGGTTGATCGTCAACCACGCCGACGAGCTGCCGCCTGCTGCCATCTTGGCAATCTTTGCGGCACGTGACACGTATAGGCAAATGATGTGCCAGCGACCACGGCAAATAGTCGCAAAGTCCGCTACGACTTTTTTGCGATCGCTGATGCCGTACGGTTAACCGCGGCCCATTCGCGGATCGCGTTTGATTCCGTTCGCGCCAGGGCAGTAAACCGCGGATGTCGGCCCTCTTTGTAAGGGTCATTACTGCGAGCGTTGTAGCAGCAGACCAATGCCCAGCGATCGTTTGGCGAACGGTTTTGATCACTGCGATGAAGCAGATTGGGGTGAAAGAACAACGAGTCGCCGGGATTCATTTCGACGTACACCAGCTCCAGCCGTTCTACGGCTGCCGCGACGCGCTCGGGGTCGGCGCCGGTTTGGTCGCCGGTCTTCACGTGCGTGACGCGGCCCATCGCGTGCGACCCGCGCAACACTTGCAGGCAGCCATTTTCGCGTGTCGCCCGATCGACCGCTACGAACACGCTGCACAAATTCGGAAAAAGCACACCGTTCTCGTACCAATAGCCGTAATCCTGGTGCCAGGCCCAAGCGCCGCCGGTGCGGGCCTCTTTCATGATCATTTTCGAGTGGTAATGGTAAGGCTCATCTTGCAGTAGTTGTTCGACGCGGGCGACGATTCGTTCGTTGCGACTGAACATGCCATAAAGATCATCTCCCGGGTGATTCCATAATGATAGCCGCACGCTGCCTCCTTCGCCGTCCTGGCGGCCGTAGGCCTGCTCATCCAGCGCACGATCGCGCTTGGCGGTGTCGCGCAGAAGTTCGATTTCTTCCCGCTCGAACAACTGCGGCACGAGCACGTAGCCATTTCGCTCGTACGATGTGAGTTGTTCCGCGGTTAATGGACCGGTGCGCATAGCTGTGTAGAAGTTTCAAACAATTATAAACCGCCATTGTCTGGCGAGCGAGTGCGTTTGAAGAATAATCAAGAGCGATCGCTCCGGATCTTGGTTGCGGGCCTTAAATGCGATTCAATAACTTGAGGGTCGCGATCACGAACAATGCGGTAAAAAACAGTCCACCCAGCACCAGTCCGCAGCGGATGAACCAGTTCGGTCGAAGCTCGCGGGGCAGCAGGATTGTGTTCACGGCCAACACGTGGAAGCAACTGAAACCGAGCGCGGCGTTGTAGATGTTCGTGGCCCACTTCAACAGATCGGTGGGCTTCCAGAGTGTGAGTGCGGTCAGGCCAAAAACCGCGTAACCGCAAACGGCGCCAAAATACAGCCAGCGAATGCGGTGTGGGTCCCACTTGCGGACAAACGGAACCGCGGTCCAGCACAAATCGACCCAGCGCCGCAACGCGCCATCGAACGTGGTGACGGCGGCCGGCGCCAAAACGAGAAAACCGCAGAACAGGGTCATTAGCCAAAAATAGGTGCCAAACGTCGGACCCACCGCATGGCGCAGCGCGTCGGCAGTCATGCCGGCGGCGACCCAGTCGTTGGCCTGTGTTCCGCGCGGCAAGAACTGCACGCTCAGCATGCTGGGCAAGGCCACGCCCACAAAACACGCCGGCAGCCAGACCACAAGCTGATCGCGAAGCAGATAGCGGTACCAGCGGCGAAAACGCGCGACCGATGGGCCCGCGATCTCAAATACTTTGCCCACGTGGCAGAGCGTAAAATTCTGCCCGCCGATCACGCTGGGAATCGCGCCGACATGCTTGGCCATGCCCCAACCCTGATCGCGCACGTAGCCGCTGAGAGCCGTGTTCGTGAGTCCCCCGTTGCCCGCTATCGCCGCGAGCGCCCCGAGCAAGGGAATCATGCTTAGGTCGAGCCCGGCGAGCGAGCGGCCCTGCCACCAGGCCAGAAAGACGTTATCGACTTGCGGAACCTTGGGATCGGGTCCCATCACTGGAATACTGCCGAATTTGAAGAAGCCGCTGACGATATCGATCCAGGTGTGCGGTGAGGAATACAAAAGCGCGACGAACACCAAAAAACCGAACACGACGACGATTTTGAAACTCATGATCGCCTTCAAGGAATTGTAGACTTTGCCGCCGAAGACGAGTGGCACCAGGGCCATGACGAAAACGACGTACGTGAAGATGCGAAGCATCGCGTCGCCCTTCAGCGCGATGCCGAGCAACACATACGTTTTTTCAACGTCGGGGATTTCACCGACAACGACGGCGGCCAGCGGCGTCGCCGCGTTCGCCACGAGGTAGGGAAACACGGAGCCGAAATCGAGCACGATGTAGGTTGCCAGCCAAAACAGCGGCCCGGGAATGAGACGAAACTTTCCGGTGAATATCGGTTCGCCGCTGTACAACGTGTACCGGCATATTTCCAGATTGTAGAAGGTTTGCGCGACGATCGAGATCGTCGCCAGCCAGAGAATTGCGCCGCCGTATTGGGCTGTGGTGAGAGGTCCAGCCAACCATTCGCCGCCGCCGATCGCTGCGCCGGCAGCCACCAGGCCGGGACCCACGAGCAAAGCCCAACTGCGAAGCGTGAGATGTCGGCGCCTCGGGCAATTCGCCCGTATCCCACGGCGGCATGGATTTCGAACCTGGATGAGGAGCGACAAAGGACTCCGCTCGTACCGTCGCCGACTTGTGATCGCTCATGACCGTCCCGCCCGTGGAAACTCGATCCTTCCTCGGCACCAGTATATCGCATGCCAGCGTGAGACAATATGATGGGGCCTCTTACTTGCGTTCTCGAAGAATGAAGATGCGCCATTCTCCATTCCGTCTTTGCTCCAGGCTAATCGCGCTGTTATCGGCGATCGCGCCGTGGCAAGCCGGCATCGCGTCGTCACCACGGGATTTTGTCACACTTACGCCGATTACCGACGACGATCCAAGCACCGATGATCGCGGCCTGGCCACTTCGAATATCAATGCCATATCGATCAAGCACGGTTCGCTCGTCTCGGCCGGTGGGTACCAATTCACATCGTATTACGGTGCTGACGAAAAGTTGTTGATAGCGCGTTGAAATCGCGCCCGGCGGCCCAAAATTTGGGACATCCTGCGAACGAAGTTTACCGCGTACAACGTCGAGGACCGGCACAACACGAGCTCGATCGCAATCGACGGCGCAGGGTATTTGCACGTCGCTTGGGGCATGCATGGGGGTGGGCCGCTGCTGTATTCACGATCCACCACTCCCGTATTGAATGACAATGCATTTCATCTTTTTGGTGAACGAAACGGCAACACCGGATCGCCGCAGGAGCAGATACCTTTGCAGAATTCAACCCATGCGATTACCTATCCACAGTTCTGGAACATTCCTAATTCCGGTGATCTGCTGTTTACGTACCGGGTTGGCGTCAGCGGCAATGGCGAATGGCAATTGGCACGATGGAACCATGCGGACCGCGCATGGTCCAGTGTCCATACGGCCATCAAGCCGAGCGAAGCATCGCCCCAACCGTGGATCGATAACGATTACACGCGGCGACAACTTGCCGAACGTGTGCGCCTACCACGATGGCTTGGTGTTCGATAAATCGGGACGCATTCACGTTACCTGGACGTGGCGCACGGCGGCAGATTCGCGATCGGGATTCGACGACTACCAATCGAACCACAACATCATGTACGCGTACTCTGACGACCTGGGCCAATCCTGGCGTCGTTCGGACGGACGGCTGTACCAGCGGAACGGCCGCCACGACATCGACGAGAACAACGCCACGCCCGTTGTCGTGGTTCCCGAGGGAAGCAGTATGATGAACCAAACAAGTGCGGCCGTGGGGCCGGACGGACATTACTACATGGCCAACTATTGGGCGCCAGGCGCGGCGCGGGGGAATCATCTGCGCGAGTACATGCTGATGGAGTTTGATGGCGTCAAATGGCGCGTTCACGCGGTCACCCATCGCAAACCGGAAAACGAAAACGCGCGGATTCCGGAATCACAACTTAAGACGTTTCGCATGTCGCGACCGATCGTGCTAACTGACAGCGACAATCGCGCACTGCTGGTGTTTAGCGACCACCAGCGCGGCGGAGTGATCACGCTGGCTTACAGCGAGGACTCCGCTCGGGAGAAATGGGAGTTTGTCGATCTAACCACGGCGAATATGGGCCTGTGGGAGCCGACGTACGATCTGGCGCGCTGGAACGACGACGGCGTGTTGAGCATGTATTACCAGCCGTGCGGATTAGGGCCGCGCGCATCGGACGCCGCCGTGCTGGAATGGGATGCGCGCCGATACTTTGCGATGCTGAAGAATCAATGACGCAGGTCACGGCGACGCAGCGTTATTCTTGACACCCGTTGCTGCGACTTTCTTCTTCGACTTGGCCGGCGGCTGCTTCTTTTTGTTAGCGGTTATCTCCGCGCCCCAATCGTTGCGCCGGGCCGGTCCAGGGATCGACATCGGCACGCTTGGCCCAGGCGTCCCAATCGGCGATCAGCTTGCTGGCCAATTCGGGCTTCGCGTCAATCAGGTTGTGACGTTCCGTGCGGTCGGCCTCCATGTCGTACAGCTCCCACGGGCCTTTGTATTTCATGACGAGCTTCCACTTGCCGTCGCGGAGCGCACGGTTGCCTTCGTGGGCGAAATAGATGGGCTGCTTCCGTTCGATTGGCTTACCGGCGAGCGCGGGAACGAGACTCGTGCCTTCTTCCGGCTGAATTTTGTGGCCCTTGTATTCGTTCGGATACTTGGCGCCGGTCAGCTCGCAGATGGTCGGCATCAAGTCGACGAGATGGCCCGGCTGCGATTCGAACTTGTTGTTGCGCTCGGCTGCGATGCCATTGGGCCAGTGAACGATCAGCGGAGTGGCGATGCCGCCTTCGTGCGTGAAATGTTTGTAGCGCCAAAAGGGCGTGTTGGCGAGCGTGGCCCAGCATTGGCCAATGAAGACGGTGCCTTGCGGACCGCCGGGCCGCTTGCCGATCAGCACGCCGCGCGGGCCCGATTCGGCATTGCCGCCGTTGTCGGACATGAGGAAGATCACCGTATTATCGAGCACGCCGCGCTGTTTCAGGCCTGCAACAAGATTGCCGACGCTGCGGTCGAGGTGATCGACCACGCCGGCGTAGACGGACATGATTTTGTCGAAATGATCCTTGTCTTCGCCCGAGAGCGTGCTCCATTCGGGCACATCGGGCGGCAACGGCGTAAGTGGCCACTTGGCGTCGACGAGGCCCATGTCGATTTGCCGTTGATGGCGCGCTTCGCGGAGCTTTTGCCAGTCGACTTTGTATTGGCCGTGGTAGCGTTCGTAATCTTCTTTGGGCACTTGCAACGGGAAGTGGACGGCCGAATGGGGCAGATAGCAGAAGAACGGTTTCTGCGCGGCGATCGCTTCGTCGATGAATTTCAGGCTCCAATCGGTAATCAGATCGGGCCCGTACCAGTTTTTGCCGAGCTGGGGATCATCGAGGTCGAGTCGTTTGCCGTTGAGCAGAACTCCGAGCTCGCGGCGTTGCTTTTGATCGGGGAAGTAAAGTTCGCCGTACGGCGCGGAAAGGCTTCGCAAGAAGCCGCGTTCGGTGGGAGGCGTGCCGTGGGTAGCGCCGAGGTGCCATTTGCCGGCCATCATCGTGAAGTAGCCGGCGTCGTCGAGCACTTCGGCCAAGGTGACGCAGTCGTCGCGGAGTTTGCCGGTGGTTCCTTTCGAACCGGGGACGACCATGTTATCGAGGAAACCCATCCCGGCTTCGTGGGGGTAAAGGCCAGTGAGAAGGGCGGCTCGCGACGGGCTGCAGCGGGCCGTGTTGTAGAACTGAGTGAAGCGAACGCCCTCGGCGGCCAGCTTGTTGATGTTCGGCGTGGGAATTTCACCGCCGTAGCACTGAAGATCGGAATAGCCCATGTCGTCGATCAGGATGACGACGACGTTCGGGCGGTTGGTCGATTCATTTGGGGCGGAATTGCCGCTGGAATTGAGGATCAGCGCGGCGGCGCAGGCAAGCGCCGGCGCGAGGCGGAAGTGATTGGACATCATAGCCTGTGCTTGGGAGCGGAAGCGAAGATTTGGGGAAGTGGAATTCGCAAGAATTGGGGATATTGGAAAACGTCCTTTCGGCGCGAATTCTTGCGGATTCAGCTACATTGGCGGTTACTATCCAAGCTAAACCGCAAGCGGTGGTAAAAGTCGTTGGAGATTTCTGGCATTTGAGTGAGAATTCGGGCAAAAAAAGAAATGATGCGCGCACTGAGTTGACGACTGCGCGGCGGCGCTCCGTGGTGTGCATCACCGTAACGCCGACGCAGAGTCCATGACCCATCCGACCGGTGGGACCTGCGGCATAATGGACCGACGGACGCGGCGAATTGATGCACGTTGCAACCAATCGCACGTGGCGGCGGCTCGACGTCTTCCACAGCCAACACACCGGGCGAACATTTCAGTAGGCTACCCTAGCACAAGTGGTGGCCAAATCCAAGAAAAATCATTGATCGGAAAAACGCGGCGAAAAGTTGGCGCTTGACAGAAAGCCACGCGCTCCTGCTTCGCATCATCGGGCAACTATCAATCTTTGGGTTTCCAATTGCCGTCTTGATCAAAACTGTGGCTCCTATCCACACCAAAAGCGTTCCATAGTGCATCAAACATCGGTTTTAATGCAGTGCGCAGAGGCGTGCCGAAATCGTCGATCATAACGTCTGGGATAAGAATTCGTTCTCGATCAAGAGGTGGCGTCAACTGACGTCCATGGTTAAGACGCAATCCCTTTGCCGCAATTATCGAAAGCAACCCAACAATGGGCGGCTGTATCCCTACTTCGGTCAATACTGTCGTATATGCCACGACAGCATCCGAAATATGCCTGTCGATCCAGTAGCCGCTCGTGGTCGGAACGTCCTGCGTTGTGTCATAGAAAAAATTATTCACTGCCTCAATCCGACCGGAACGAAAGACTTGCGCATAGCTTACGTTCCGTCGTCCCCCGTCGACAAATGAGTTGTACGTAACATAGCCATCCACGTTGAAGCGGTGATCCCAGTTCGTCGCGTCGATTGGTTGCAGTTGTCGGAGTTTGCCCAATAATTCGCCGACAGAGAGCGCATTTGAGTCGGTTATACTTGAGTACGGTACCAAGTGTAGAACAAGACTTGACGTCGGTGAGATCTGGATAGGCGATTCTCCACCTAGAATTAACGATAGTCGATCGTCGCGCCAACGACGTATGCGGTCCGGAATGCTGCCGGCGGCATCGAAGGCCTCACGGATCTCACGGACGTCCATAAGATATTTTCCTGCACTATTGCGCGAATAGAACCGCGAATAATCCTGGAATTTGACCATGTGCGGCCGAGACCAGCTCTTTGGAATACGAAGTGAAAGAATTGGGCCATTTGTAAATCCATCCACCACGTCAAAAGCTACTGCGGGAATCCGCGGATCGAGACCGGTGCGTATGATGTTTTCCAGTCGTAACTTTTCCTTATCCTCGTTAAGACTTGCGAGTCCCGACGCTGAAATTGGAACGCCGTCCTTTGTGGCAACTCCGAATATCAAGTCACCTCCGTCAGCATTGGCAAAAGACACAACGTCCGCAAGAAATTCCTTTTTCTCTGAGTCAGTATTACCGGGAATCTGACTTTTATATTCAACGCTTCGACCTTCACGAACCTTATTTTCAATCAAAAGATTTATATCTGCGGGTGTCATGCGCTATTCCTGTCGGTAGTGCCGCGTTTGTTTTCGCCGTTTTATCGCGCGTTGCAGCGCGGCGCCCATGTCGGCGGGGCCGTTTGCGACTTCGATGCCGGCTGCTTGGAAGGCGGCGATTTTTTCGGCGGCGGTGCCTTTGCCGCCGGAGATAATCGCGCCGGCGTGGCCCATCCGCTTGCCTTTGGGCGCGGTTTGGCCGGCGATGAACGCGGCCATCGGTTTGGTGACGTGCTTTTTCGCAAATGCGGCGGCTTCCTCTTCGGCGGTGCCGCCGATTTCGCCCATCATGAGGATCGCTTCGGTGTCGTCATCGGCCTGGTAGAGTTTCAACAAGTCGATGAACGAGGTGCCGACGATCGGATCGCCGCCGAGGCCGACGCAGCTGGATTGGCCGAGGCCAAGGTTCGAGAGTTGCCAGACGGCTTCGTACGTGAGCGTGCCGCTGCGGCTCATGACGCCGACGGGGCCCTTTTTGTGGATGTAGCCGGGCATGATGCCGATTTTGCATTCTTCGGGCGTGATCACGCCGGGACAGTTGGGGCCGATAAGGTGGACGGTCGAGTGGGGAGTGGGGAGTGGGGAATGCGGAATGTTGTTGATGGCTTTGAGTCGGTTGTAGACGCGGACCATATCGACGACGGGGACGCCTTCAGTGATGGCGACGACTACGGTGCAGCCGGCGTCGATGGCTTCGAGGATGGCGTCGGCGGTGAACGCGGCGGGGACGAAGATCATGGCGGCGTCGGCGCCTTCCTTCTCGACCGCTTCGTACACCGTATCGAACACGGGAACGCCGAGTGCGGTTTGGCCGCCCTTGCCGGGCGTGACGCCGGCGACGAGCTTGGTGCCGTAGTCGATGCAGTTTTTGGAGTGAAACTCGCCGGCTTTGCCGGTGATGCCCTGGCAGACGACGCGGGTGTTTTTATTAATCAATATGCTCATGGTTCAATCCAACTGGAATTGAACCACAGAGGACACAGAGAACACGGAGACTGAAGCAACAATCCTCTCTGTGTGCTCTGTGTCCTCTGTGGTGAATAAATCGTCGCTAGCGCACAGCGGCTACGACTTTTGTTGCCGCGTCGGTCAGGTCGCGGCCGCTGATGATGTTCACGCCGCTTTCGGCCAAAATCTTGCGGCCTTGTTCTACTTCGGTTCCTTCAAGCCGGACGACGAGCGGTACGTTGAAGCCGACTTGCTTGTAGGCTTCGACGATGGCGCTGGCGATCGTGGTGCAGCGCATGATGCCGCCGAAGATGTTGACCAGGACCGCTTTCACTTTCTTGTCCGAAAGCAGGATGCGGAAGGCCTCAGTCACTTGTTCGGTGTTTGCGCCGCCGCCGACGTCGAGAAAATTAGCCGGCTCGCCGCCGTGGAGCTTGATGAGATCCATCGTGGCCATGGCCAGGCCGGCGCCGTTGACGAGGCAACCGATGTTGCCGTCGAGTTGCACGTAGCTCAGGCCGGCCTTGCCGGCTCGCAGCTCGTTTGGGTCTTCTTCCGAAACGTCGCGGAGTTCTTCGAGCTGCGGGTGGCGGAACATGGCGTTGTCGTCGAAGCTGATTTTGGCGTCGAGGGCCAGCAGGTCGCCGGCCTTGGTGACGACGAGCGGATTGATTTCCACCAGGCTGCAGTCGAGTTGCACGAAGAGCTTTGCCAGGGCCTTCATGAATTTTTCGGCGGAGCGGACGCTGGCGCCTTTCAGATCGAGTTGCGCACACAGTTTGCGGACCTGGTACGATTGCAAGCCGGCGTCGGGGTCGAACGATTCCTTGAAGATCAAGTCGGGCGTTTTTGCGGCGACGTCCTCGATGTTCATGCCGCCGGCGCTGGAGGCCATGAGGACCGGGAGGCCGGCGGCGCGGTCGATGACGATGCCGAGGTAGAGCTCGCGGGCGATATCGCAGCCGGCTTCGACGAGAATGCGGCGGACGGTTTGGCCTTCGGGGCCGGTTTGGATGGTGACGAGTTTGTGATTGAGCAGTTGCCCGGCCGCTGAAGCGGCCTCGCCGTCGGAACGGACTAGTTGGACGCCGTGTTGTTGGGGGTTGTCTTTAATCGTGCCCTTGCCGCGGCCGCCGGCGTGGATTTGTGCTTTTACAACCGCGAGCGGGCCGGCCAGTTGCTTGAAGGCGGCGGCGGCTTCGGCGGTCGTGGACGCGACCAGGCCTTGTGGCACGGCGACGCCTGCGTCGCGCAAGAGTTGCTTCGCCTGATATTCGTGAATTTTCATTCGGATGCTCCGCCGGGGCGGCGCGGCTAAAATGTTTTATTGCGACGCCGACGAGTCGGCGGCTTGGGGATTTGTCAAATTTCGCCGATATCGAAGCGTTCGAGTATGAGCGCTCGATCAAAACAGGTCAACCGCCTATGACGCCGATACTCGTTCTGCTGGCACTTGTGGCGCAGGCGCCGAGTCGTCAAACGTTCGAGTTGCGCAGCGCCGCGCAGGGCACCACATATCATGTTAAATTCGTGGCGGCGCCGAATGCGGTCGATGCGCACGCTCTGCAGGCGGAAGTTGAAAAGCAGTTGGCGGAGATCGATGGCCAAATGTCGACGTACCGCGATGATTCGGAGATTGGCCGTTTCAACCGCGCACCGGCCGGTGAATGGTTTGCGGTTTCGCGCGGCACGGCGGTGGTTGTAGCGGCTTCCCGTAAGATCAGCGAGAAGACGGGCGGGGCGCAGGACGTGACGGTCGGCCCGCTCGTGCGGCTTTGGCATTTCGGGCCAGGCGAATCCGGCGGCAATTCAACAAAGGCCGAATTCAAACCACCATCCGACGCCCAGATTCAATCGGCTCGTAAGCGGGTCGGGTACGAGAAGCTCGACGTGCGAATGAATCCGCCCGCATTGCGAAAGCAGGTCGATGGCATGGAAGTCGACCTGTCGTCGATCGCATCGGGATACACGATCGATCGATTGTCTGAGATAGTCGAAAAACACGGGATCAAGGATTTTGTCGCGGAGCTCGGCGGTGAATTGAGGGCTGCTGGTAGAAGGGCCGACGGAAGTCCGTGGCGAGTTGCGATCGAACGGCCGATCGCGGAGCGCCGCGAATTGGAAATGGCGGTGCCGCTGGTGGATGGGGCCATGGCGACGGCGGGCGGCAGCCGGCATTTTTATGAGTATGCGGGGCATCAGTATTCGCACATCATCGATCCGGCAACGGGCCGGCCGGTTGAGCACGCTCTGTCTTCCGTCACCATCGCGGCCGATACGTGTATCGAAGCCGACGGCTGGGACACGCCGCTCGTGGTGTTGGGACCGGAGCGCGGCAATCAGTGCGCGGAGCGATACGGTATTGCCGCCATGTTCATCTCGCATGGCGAGCAGGGCGACGTGGTTCGCACCACGAGTGCCTGGCGGAAGCGATACCCGGCGAAATGAATCTTCCAGAGGCCGTTTTACGCGGCCACGCTGCTATCAGGGCTGGCATCCGCTAGCTCGACATTGTTCCAAGTTCCGGAAACGGCTATGGTTTCCGCGTTTTCCGGATAGCAGCCGCGAAGCAAGGATGCCAACCATGCGAATATCCGCAATTACTGCCCGAGACACCAGCCGTGGCTACGCAATTAAGCTAGCCGACATACGGGCCCCGCTGACCGCCGTTTATGGTGTTGCCCATAGCGGCAAATCGGCGGTTGCCAGCCTGGTCGGGCATACGCTCTTTGGGAAACATCGGGTGGTGGCGCCGGGGAGCCTGGCAGCCGATGGGGAATTGATCGTCGGCGACCGCGAGGCCCGCTATCGGGTTCGTGGGTCACACGATGCGGCCGGCCATACGCGGCTCACGGTTGCAGCGCTGGACGGCGCACCAATCGATCACCATACCGTGCGCAAATTAGTGGGGAATCTGCCGGCGGCCGTTTTGACGCCGCTGTGTGCGGTAAGTTTTCACGAGCCGCCGGATATCAACAAGCTATTGTCGCAACGGTTTGCAGTGGAGTTTCAACGTCTGGCGAGCGGCGACGGTGGCGCGCCCGGGACGCGCCGGACTTCTGAACTCGCAGCGCACCGCGATTTGTTGGCCCAGGAATTGGAAACACGAATTGCCGCGGAGCGCCGCGCCAGCAAGGACTTGGAAGCCCGCTGGCGCGAGCTGGATCGGCTCGTGCGCGAGGAGCAGCAACACGCGGCTGCGGCCGAGCAGAAACTGAAGGCGGTGGAAAACTCGCTAGCGGAGACCGATGCCCGATTGAGATACCGGCGAATCGAGCTCAATGTCGAGCTGCGCTGGCATACGACAGAGGACGTCGAGCAACCCGCCGGGCTCGATGCGGATATCGCCCGCTGCCGGCAGATCCTGGCGGAACTGAGCGAGCGGGAATCGTCGGCGCGAGCCCAACTGGCGCAAACGCAAACCGGCCGCGCGAATTCCGCGGCCGCCCTGGGCGATCAACAACGGTGGCTGGCTGTATCTCGCCAGTTATCTGCCGATCTTACGGGCGAGGTTGCGCGGCTTGCGCGGGCGGGGACGTCGCAAGCATGCGTATGCCGCGACGCGCATCCACGTTTGCGGCCCATTGCCGAGACGATCGAGCGGCAGCTTGCCGCGCTGGAACAATCGATCGCTGATCAGCGAAACGCACTTCGAGCTGCGGAATTGGCGACCGAAGTAGACAACCTGACTCGGGCGCAGGCCGAACTGCGCCGGCATCTGGAGCAACTGCTCGACCGTAACCAGGCGCAATTGCATCGCGAGGCGATGCATGGACAGAATGATGCCGGGCTCGCGACGGTGTTCAGCGCGGCCGACGCCGAACAGCTCGAAAGCCGGCGGCTGCAACTCGAGCAGGACCGGTTCCGGCTGGCGGAGCAAGTAAACTGGGCCTCGCGCAAAGTGAAGGTATTGCGCGGCGAGCGCGACGCGGTCGAACGCGAACGGGCCGGCCTGCTTTCGGCGCGATCGATCGAGCACGTGCAGCGCGAGTTGGCACACGTTCAACGGAAGCTGGAGAACGCGGGCAGCGATTCCGTGTCCGGCGAAGATACGCTTGCGGACGAATGGCTGCGTAGGGCGTCCGATTTCCTCGCGCAGCTGACCAACGGCAACATCGGGCGCTTGATGCTCGTCGATCGGGGCCGCGCGGCGGTCATTTTGAATCATCGGGGCGAGACCGTCGCCTCGGATATGCTCACCGCGGCCGAGCGCGACCAGGTGTACGTGAGTTTGTGCCTTGCTCTCTTGTCGGCAGCCAGCCAGCACGGAATTTGGCTGCCGCTGGTTTTGGATGAACCCTTCGAGCGGCTCGAAGCAAAGGAGATGGCGGCGCTTGCGGCGGTGCTCGATAGCTTCAGCCGACAGGGGCACCAGGTGCTGGTCTTTACGCGGCAGAAAGAGGCGGCGGAGCGGCTCGCCGCACTTGGCGCCGAAACGCACGACATGGCGAGCTTGCGGACGCCAATCGGCGCAGATGGATCGTCGCTGGCCGTGAGTTTGCCGCGATCGCCAGCGGTGAAAAAGCGGATTGATGAGGACGGCATCGCAAAGGTACGCCGGCGCAAGAAAAATCTATGCGCCCCCGTGGACCGAGCGAATCCATGGATGCAGGACACAGCGACGCGGCTTGAGCTAAACCGCAAGCGGTTGGCCGCGTTTGGTGGCGCGGCCGTCGCGGTGGGTTAATCGTCGTCGAAGCGGATTTCGAGGATCTCGAATTTATTGGTGCCGGCGGGAACCGTGACTTCCACGCGGTCGCCAACTTTTTTACCGACAAAGCCCTGAGCCAACGGGCTCGCGATGTTGATCTTTCCGGTGTCGTAATCCTCTTCGCCGGCGCCGACGAGTGTGAATTCTTCCTTGTCGCCGAAGTCGAGGTCTTTCACGACGATCGTACAGCCGAACGAGACCTGATCTTTGGGCACCTTGGTCGTATCCATGATGGCTGCGCGGGCCAGCTTATCCTTCAGCAAATTGATCTTGGCCTGGAGCAAGCCCTGCGATTCGCGGGCGCCGTGGTACTCGGCGTTCTCGCTCAAATCGCCTTCCGCGCGGGCGGCGGCGATCCGCTTTTCGATCTCGGGCATCTGCTCGTTTTCCAAAACATTGAGCTCAGCCTTGATTTTGTTGTACCCAGCGCGGGTCATGGGGATGCGTTCGGACATGGCGGTGTGGTTGAGGGTTGAGAGTTGAGGGTCGAATGCGACGACGCCGCTGTACCTTGATTCGTTGAGGCGCAACAAAAAATGGCCTCCCACGGGGGAAGCCTCGAACCATTCAATATTTTCCGCTGGACAGTCGGCGCTGTAAAGACCGTCTACATAATTATCGAGACTGCTGTGCCGATTGCTCTATCTCCGTGATTTCTGAGATATTCACAAGCGCGAGAATTTTGTTGAGAAGGCGCCCTTCGTCACGGACCAACACGGACATCGAATAATCACCGACGATCGCAAACTCCTGGCCGGGCAGGTCGTATGGGTCGCCGTTGTTCATACGAACGCGTATGGGCGTGCGACGCAACCAAGCTCTTACTTCGTCAGGTTCCATATGTCCGATTCTACCAAAATTACTCGCCGGGTCCAAAAAGCCAGATGCTGCAACTTTCGAAACGAACTTCATTAAATGATGCAGTTTGCATTTTTAGTCGCCCGTTAAATACAACAGCCGGCCGCACGAGCGGCAAAATACCTGTTTCGACAGCCTCAGCTCGTTTTGCATGTTGAGCGTGATCTGTTTGCCGCAGCCGGTGCAGACGCCGTCGTCGGCCGCGGCCAGGCTGTCGGCCCCTTTGCTGCGCACGACCCGCTGATAATCGGCCTTCATCTCCACGGGCAGCGATTTTTCCGCCGTGGCCAACTCGGCTTCGAGGCGCGCCAAGTCGGAGCGGATCGTAGCGGCTGAGTCTTCCACAGTGTGCCGCGATTTTTCCAAATCGTGCTTTCCGGCGGCCAGGTTTTTTTCGGCCTCTTTCGTGCCGACCGCAAGCAGGTCGACTTTGTCCATGCTTTCCAGGATTTCATCCGAGAGCACGCTGCCGGCCATCTCGGCGGCGGCGATTTGCTCCAACAGCGCTTGATATTCGCGGTTGTTGTTGGCGGTGTTCAGTTTCACGCGCAAATCGACCACTTTTTGCTCGCCGGATTTCAGGTCGAGCTGCTTGCGATCGACGGTCATTTGCGTTTGCTTGGCCTTTTCGCGGGCTTCGGCGACACGCGCTTCGAGCTGGGCAACGTTGGCCTCGCGCGCCGGACCTGCTTGGGTCCGCGCTCGAGGCGGTCGCGCAGCTCAGCGAGCTGTTGATGAATTCGATGCAACTCCCGCAATGCGGCAGCCGTGACGCTCATGTGCGTCCTCCGTGGTCGAGGCGTATGACTGGAATGATATCGTCATCGGTATGGTACGTGTGATGTCGGTGCTCCTATCATACCGCGCAACTGCGGCGGACAGTATTGGCGCGAATTGCACGAAAAAAGCCGCCGGTCATTGACCGGCGGCTAAATTCACACGTAGGACGGACAGGATTGTCCGTCCTACAGGCTGCTACGCCGCGGCGGCGGTGACGCCGGGTACGAACGGCTCCAAATACCTGCTGCGGACAGGATTCTGCAGCTTCGCGACGGCCTTGGCTTCGATCTGCCGGACGCGCTCGCGCGTGACCTTGAAAATGCGGCCCACTTCTTCCAGCGTGTACGAGTAACCATCGGCCAGACCGTATCGCAGGCGGATGATTTCTCGTTCGCGGAATGTGAGCGTCTTGAGCAGCTCCTCGATGCGCTCGCGCAACAGTCCGTTGTTGGCCAGTTTGTGCGGGGCCTCGGTGCCCGTGTCCTGCACGAACTCGCCGAAGCAGCCGTCGTCGCCTTCGCCGATTGGGCGATCGAGGCTGATCGGATGCCGGCCGATATCGAGCACACGCTCGGTTTCTTCGATCGTGACGCCGGCGGCCAGGGCGGTTTCCTCGGTCGTCGGTTCCCGGCCCATTTCCTGCAGCAGCTTCTTGGCCGCGTTGCGGAGTTTCATGAGCACGTCGATCATGTGGACCGGAATGCGAATGGTGCGGGCCTGGTCGGCGATCGCACGCGTGATCGCCTGGCGGATCCACCAGGTGGCGTACGTCGAGAACTTGAAACCGCGGCGATACTCGTACTTATCGACCGCTCGCATCAGGCCCGTGTTGCCTTCCTGGATGAGATCCAAAAAGCTCAGGCCGCGGTTGCGGTACTTCTTGGCGATCGAGACGACCAGCCGCAGGTTGCCGCTGGAGAGCTCGCGCTTCACGTTCTCGAATTCCTGGAACTGGCCGCGAAGCATGCGGCTGCGGCGCCGCAGGCTGGCGGGGCTTTCCATCGTGCGGAGCATCAACTCGCGCAGCTCGTGGCGAACGGCTGCAAGTTTTTCCGGCGGGCCCTGCGATGCGCGGAGATCGGCCAGTTGCCGCCTGAGTTCGTCCATGCGGCGCGAGGTATCTTCGAGCTGCCGGATCAGCGGCTGCACGCGCCGGGTGCGAAGGCTCAATTCCTCGACGAGAGTGAGCATCTTTTCGCGGCGCCGGATGTAGCGAACGCGGGCGGCTGCCTTGTCTTCGACCAAGGCCGTGCGGCTGATGAGCAGCGCAAAGTCGCGTTGTTGACCCTCCATCAAATGACGCAAGAGCGGCAGGTTGTGCGGCATGCGGGCCTGCACCTGCTCCTTCGTCAGCCGCTCGGTCAGCGACACCTTGATCGTGCGATCGAACGGCAATTCGCCCTGATGCACGCGTTCGAGCGTTTTGACCGTGGCTTCCAAGGCAGAGAACGAGCGGAGTAGATTGCGGCGGAAGCGCTTGCGGGTGAGCTCGATTTTTTTGGCCAGCCGGATCTCTTCTTCCCGCGTCAGCAGCGGGATATTGGCCATTTGCGACAGGTACATCCGAATCGGATCGCTCGAGCCGTGCGGCATCCCGTCGTTGAGGACGAACGAGCGATCGCCGTCGGCGGTTATCGTTTCCGGCTCGGCCAAATCGCGGCGAAAAGCGTCGGGGCCATCGACGAGCTCGATTCCAAGTCCATCGAGCGCGGCCAGCACGGCATCGATGCGGTCGGTTCCGTCGATCTCGTCGGGTAAGAAGCTGCTAACTTCCTCGTACGTGAGGTGTCCTTGGGCTTTGCCTTTGGCAAGAAGTTGCTGCAAACCGGGATCAGTACGCTGTAACATCGTTCGGCTCCTCTCGCACATCCTGTGCGACTGGTCTGAGGTGGCGAATTGCCGCCGCGGTTGCTAGTCGGGAGCTAAACCGCAAGCGGAAACCGACGCGGCCCCCTGCTCTTCCATAAGCAGAGAAAATGCCTGCCGGCGCTGAATGACGAATTCCCGAATGTCGAATGACGAATGCAAACAAATCCATTCCTCATTCTGGCATTCGTCACTCGTCACTCGTCATTTCTTTCTCCTTTCGTACTCGCTGAGGTGTTTGGGTTTGGATTGTTCGCAAAATTGAGCGAGTAGCTGCTCGGCGTCGTCGGAACTTTGCCGGGCGGCGGCTAAATCGGTGCGGCGCTCGCGTTCGTCGCCGCGACGCCGGTCGGTCTCTATTAAATCGGCCAGCCAGCGTTCGCGGTCGGCCGATGCCTTGGTCGCGCACGATTCGTCCAATTGGACTAACAGGCTTTTCATATCTGGCTCGTCGAACTCGGCCAGCAAACGGCCGAAGTCGCTTGCCTGGCCCTCTTGTGCCAACCGGCGGCAGGCCACATAGATTCTTCGCGCCATGGGCGACGTGAAAGCCTGCGGGTCGATAGCGGCGGATATCCGGGACACGAGCGCCGGGTCCAACAGGATCAACTCCAGCATGTCTCGGTCCCAAACCGGCAAAGCTGCGAGCTTTGGCAATTCATTTTCCGTTTGGCTTGCGGCGTCAGCCTGCGGACGGGGCCGACCGCGCGATTTGCGACGCAGCGAGGTCAGGCGGCTGCGCAGTTTCTCTTCGGGCAAATGGAACCGGCGGGCGATGCGGCTGAGCATCTGCTCTTCGCGCAAGAGCGTCGTCGATGAAGCTCCACCGCCAGCCGGGCGAAGCTGGGCCAGTGTCGCGAGCAGCACTTCGGCGGCTTGCGAGGCGCGATGGGTATCGGTGAGTGTGTCCAATCCGTTGGTCACCGTTCTGAATTTGTGTTCCAGCGGGTCGACCGCCTGGGCGACGAGCGCGCGGAACGAGTCACTTCCATGTGTAGCAATAAAATCACATGGATCGACATCTTCTGGCAAGGTCAGAATTTGAAGATTGACTTCTTTTTTTTCAAACAGTGCCAGCAATGCATCGAGAATTTCGTTCGTGCGGCGGCGACCTGCCGCGTCGCCATCGAGCACGAGCGTGATGCGATCGGCGTTACTTCGGTGCAGAAGTTGCAGGTGCCGCTCGCCGAGCGCCGTTCCAAGCACGGCGACGCAGTTGTTGATGCCATGTTGATGGGCCATCAGCACGTCGGTGTAGCCCTCCATCACGATCGCGCCCGCCGGCCGACTTGAAGTTTTCGCGCGCGACATCGAGGGCGTAGAGTTCGCGGCTTTTGGAAAACAGCGGCGTCTCGGGCGAGTTGATATATTTGGCCGTTCGCTCGTCCGCTAGCTGTGGCAGCACGCGGCCGCCGAATGCCACGGGCGCGAGCGGCTGTCGCGAATCGAGAACATCACGCGGCCGCGGAACCAGTCGTAAAATCCGCCGCCAAGTTCTTTGCGGCGCAACAGACCGACGCGTTCGAGGATGGCGGGCGAAAACTCGGTGCCCCGCGCTCGTTCGAGCAACCAGTCCCAACGATCGGGCGCGAAGCCGAGCTTGAAGCGGTTGATCGTTTCTGTGGAGAGGCCGCGCTCAGCGAGGTACACGCGGCCTGGTTCCGCTTCGGGAGATTCGAGGAGGCAGCGGTGGAACTGATCTTCGGCCCAGGCTGCGGCGCGGAAAAGTGTTCGTTTGTCGGTCGTTCCTTCAGACCGGGGCGGAGGACCGCCCGGCTCGCTGGGGCGCGGCGGCTGCGGGCGCAGTTCGACGCCGGCGCGTTCGGCGAGCAGTTCGAGCGCTTCGCGGAATTCGAGGTTTTCGGCGCGCATGACGAAGCTGAAAACGTCGCCGCCGAAGTCGCAGACCCAGCATTTGAACGATTGCCGTTCGGGATTCACCTGAAGGCTGGGCTTGCTGTCGTCATGCCAGGGGCAGAGGCCGACGTAATTGCGGCCCTGGCGGCGCAGTTGAACGTAGCTGCTCACCAAGTCGACGATATCGATAGCTTGCCGGACTTGTTCCTTGGCGTCGTGCGCCCCGCCGAAACTCACGAGACGTCCTCCTTGGACAGCTAAACCGCAAGCGCGAGGTTAGCCTTATTCCTCTTCCTTTGGTTTCCGCTCGACAGGAACATCCAGCGAAAGTTGTTTTCTTTCGTTGCCATCGCGGCGAACCAGGACGAGCTTCGCCGTGGAGCCGATCTCGGTGGAGGCAATCGCGCGGCTCAAAAGTGTTGGCTCGGTGGCCAGATGATTGTTCCATTTTAGAATGACATCGCCGACGTGAACGCCGACCCGGTCGGCCGGCGCGTCGGGCCGGACTGTGCCGACAAATACACCCTCGCCCAGTTTGAGCCCGTACGTCTTTCGCACTTCCTCGGGCACATCCTCTGGGCTGATTCCGAGCCAAGCGCGATCGATGTGCCCCTTCGCTCGCAGCTCATCATATTTTTCGCGGGCGAGCGAGCTGGGGATCGAAAAGCTAATCCCTTGGTACGAGGTGCCCAAAATCGCGGCGTTGATGCCCACGATCTGGCCTTCGATGTTCACCAAGGGTCCGCCGCTATTGCCCGGATTCACGGCGGCGTCGGTTTGCAGGTATTCCTGGTAGGGGCTGCGGTTGTCGCCGCGGCTGACACTGCGGCTGACGCTGCGGCTGGTGCGCGACTTGGCGCTAACGATGCCGAACGTGAGGCTGCGTTCCAGCCCATACGGGCTGCCGATGCCCAAACCAGGTCGCCGACCTCGAGCTTGTCGCTGTCGCCCCACTCGGCGGCAATCAGGTTACCGAGATCGATCTTCAAGACAGCGATGTCGGTCATCGCATCGGCGCCGACGACGGTCGCCTCGGCCGTGCGACGGTCGCTGAGGTGCACTTGCACCGTTTGAGCCCCCTCGACCACGTGAAAGTTCGTGACGATGTAGCCCGCAGCATCGACGATCACACCGGAGCCTTGACCTTCGAAGTCGTGGCCAGCAAAACGTCCGCTGGGACGAACGATGCTCACGACGCTCGGCTCAACGCGCTTGGCCACAAGCCGCGAGGCGAGCTCCAGATCGTTGAGGCGAGACTTGACGTGTTGCAAAGTGCCTGTGGCCACATCGTAACCGGCCTTGAGCTCGTTGTACTTCGTTTCGTAGACGAAACGTCCGACAAGGAACGGGCCAACCAGCAGCAGAATGAACATGGCGAGCAGAAAAAAGAGCACGCCAGAATGACGCGTCGACGCCGGACGTATTGGCTGCGTAATGGATATACCCATCGGCGGAACAGCTTGCGGGCGCGGTGGCGCGACCGTGGGCGGGTCCTGTGGCAGCGAAACAAACTGCGGCGCGGCGATTATGTTGTCCATCGGTCGGGCTTCGATGAGCGGTTGCGAGCGAACCTGAGACGCAGGTGCACTCCCACGATTATAAAGGCCGCCCGTGAAAAAGGCGATTGGCTGGCGCGAGGCCTGCCTTCACCCGTTCAATCGGCTCAATCGGCAAATCCAACGCCGCGGTGTACCGGCTGATTGGGGGGAAATACTGTGTCCTCAAAGTACGTTTACGTAAGCGCCTTGGGCGGCGGCGGGAATCCAGGCTGGAACGCAAACAATCTGGATTCCCGCGCAAAATTGATTCCGACGTCATTTGGGTGCAGCCGAAATACAGGTGTCGGGTCAATTTGCGCAACGAACCAAGGGAGGCCATCTGCGCGAAGTCGAGTGGGAGAAGATGCTGGGAAGTATTGGGAAGAGGTGAGTGAGTAGGTGAGTAGGTGAGTAGGTGAGTAGGTGAGTAGGGTGGTGAGTAGGTGAGTAGGTGAGTAGGTGAGTAGGTGAGTAGGTGAGTAGGTGAGTAGGTGAGTAGGTGAGTAGGTGAGTAGGTGAAGCAAACTCACGTACTCACCTACCCACCTACTCACGCCGCCGCCGCGGCGATATGCTCGAACGCATGGGCGCGCGAACCGAACCCCTTCGATGAGTTGTTCGTGCCGCTGGACGCGGAATCGCGGCCGATTCCAGCGGAGATAAGCCTGCCGCCGTCGCGATTCTTTCCGCCGCCAACTTCGACAACGCCGGAAGGATTATTGTGCATCGGCGGGCGGCTTTCGCCGGAATGGCTCCTCGATGCATATCGTCACGGCATCTTTCCCTGGCCGATGTGGGAAGACGAGCCGATCGCGTGGTGGTCGCCCGATCCGAGAGCCGTCATCGAATTGGACGGGCTGAGAATTTCGAATCGCCTGCGGCGGACGATCCGCAGCGGCAGATTTCGCGCGACGTGCGACCAGGATTTTGCCGGGGTGATCCGCGGCTGTGCCACGGCCGACGATCGCCGCGGCAGCACGTGGTTGACGCCCGCGATGATTGCCGCTTATTGCCGGATGCACTCGCTCGGACACGCGCACAGTGTCGAAGTTTGGTCCGATCTCCCTGGCCCTTTCCGCGAGGGCCGGGGCGAGTACGATTTGCCAAGGCACCCTCACCCTAACCCTCTCCCGGAGGGAGAGGGGACATACTTAGTCGGCGGCACGTACGGCATCGCAATCGGCGGGCTGTTCGCCGCCGAAAGTATGTTTTACCGGGTGCGCGACGCCTCCAAGGTCGCCCTGGCGTACCTGGTCGCACATTTGCGGACTCGCGGGTATCGGCTGCTAGACATCCAACAATGGACGCCGCACACGGGCCGCTTAGGGGCGGTGGAAATTTCGCGGACTGAGTTTCTGACGCGACTCGCGGAAGTGATCGGCGAACCGATGCAATTCGGCGATCAATTGGCCGGTGCAGTTTAGAGACGCCTCGCTCCCACGCTCTCACCCTCGCTCTGCGTGGGAACGCCGCACCGCGACGTTCTGCGTCGTACGCTTGCTGGAAGTCGCCGCGGGGGCGGCTCATTATTGCGTTCCCACGCGGAGCGTGGGAACGAGTTGTCCGTGCGGGCGAGAGGCGATGCACGATTGAATGACCGCTCGCACGCTTTGAACTCGGTCGTCGGTCCACCAACGGTGAAAATCGCGCACCGCCTCGGTTAAGTGGACGGACTCTTTTTCCGCCGATTCCTCCAGCAGTTCCTGTCTGGCAACATCGGTCTCGGCGGCTGCCCACTTTTGGAATAATTGCCTTGCCGTCACATGATCTTGCACTCGGCCAAGTCGCTCCTGCACCTTCTCCACGATCGGATATGCTTCCTCGCGCAACTCGGTGCCGAACGCCGCGGCCAGCAGCTCGACGGTGTAGCGCACGGCTTTCGCCCTGATCCGGAAAGCGTGAAGCGCGGCGGCATCGGCCGTTTCGTCGGGCATTGCTTCCAGGAACGGCAGCGCAGCACTGCCGAGCTGTGCGACGGCAAAGTCGCGAAATGCCGCGTGCAGCTTATCCGCCGGTGAAGAATCGTCGGGCCCGATGCTGCGAAGTAGCTTCGCCGTTTTGCGGATGAATCGATCGTCCTCGCCACAGCGCTCGGCAATGCGAAGGATCGTCGGCTGCACTTCCGCCCGCTCGTCGGCAATACGCGCTGAAATTGGCGCCAGGCGGTCGCCATCGTCTTCGGCGAT
The DNA here is from genome assembly GCA_963733825.1 of Pirellulales bacterium. Taxonomy (GTDB): domain Bacteria; phylum Planctomycetota; class Planctomycetia; order Pirellulales; family Lacipirellulaceae; genus JABDGM01. Next base: position 415,190 of record CAVTEK010000014.1, on the reverse strand, counting down.
GCGCTTGGCGAGCACGTCGAGATCGCGAGCGTCGCCGGCTGCACGGCGAATTTTTCGCAGCCGCTTCTTGAGCCAGCGGGCTGGCTTACCGGGCAGACCATCGCAATACAGCTTCAGCGCGGCAACCGCCCGCCGCGTGGCGACTCGGAGCCGATGCACGTGCTCGATATCATGCTCGGCGAGATGGGCGGCCAGAGGTAAGAATCGGGCGACCGTCGCCAAGCGCGGTTCGAGCGATCGCCGCGCGGCATCGTTGATCCGGGAATCGGGCCCGATGCCTTCGATCCATTTTCCTGTACTAGCCATGACGACCTATTGTAACTGGCAATGAGGGGCCGGTGGCAAGCGGCTGCGATCGTAGGCGGGATTGGGAACCCCCGGCTTCCGCTGGGGGCTGGCGGAGAAAAGTGGGTGGCGGGGCGACGTGCGCGAAGGCAATTATGCGATCAGTGGCTGGAGCACGCCGTGGCTGATGCGGAGGGAGCGTTTGCGGCCTTCGAGCGTGTCGTGGAACGCTTCGTCTTCGACTTCGACGCACACGGGGCCGTCGTAGCCGGCGTCGGTTAGGGCGCCGATCCATTGGCCCCAGGGGACGTCGCCCAGGCCGGGGATCTTGGCAGTGCTGCGGAGCATCGGCGGTTCGAGCGAACCGATGTCGTTGAGAAAGTGGCGGTCGATCCGCATGTCTTTGGCGTGCGTGTGGAAGATGCGCGTGCCGAACTCGCGGATCGGCGCGACCGGATCCATGAGCTGCATCACGAGGTGCGACGGATCGTAGTTAAGGCCGAAGTTGGGCGACGGGATCGTTTCGAACATCCGCCGCCAGATGGCAGGCGTGCGGGCCAGGTTCACGCCGAACGGCCAGGTGTAGGGCATCAGCATCGGACAATTTTCGATGCCGATTTTCATGTTGCGGTCTTCGGCATAGCGAATGATATCGGGCCAGACGTTGTGTGAATTGCTGCGAAGTTTTCTTCGAGTGGTTTGTATCGATTGGCGCCGATGAAGCCGTTGACGTTTGTGAGGCCGAGCTAGCGGGGCGGCGTCGATCACCTTGCGGAAATGGCTGCGGGCGACCTCGGCTTCGTTGGCATCGTCGGAGAGGGCGTTGGCGTAATAGCCGAGCGCGGAAATTTGGACTTTGTGTTTCTGGCAGAGTGCGCGAATGTCGTCGGCTTGAGTCTGGGTGAAGTCTTTGACATCGATGTGGCAGGTACGCCGCCGTAGGGTCGGTCTTCTTCGCGCTCGGCCAGCACATGACTTCGACGCACTGGTAGCCGTTCGCCGCCGGCGAAGGCAAGACTTCCTCAAGGGAGAGGTCACGGAAAATCGCGCTGACAAAACCTAGTTGCATTATTCTGGCCTCCAGCCAAAACCCGAAAAGAGCAAACAAACCACAACGAAGGCAAGGATTAGCAGAACATCCAGCCACAGCCAATGAGCACCCTCATTGGCTGCTTAAACATTCAGTAAAACGCCAGCTCACTAACAGCAACGAGCCACATCGACGACTGATTAGATCCCGTAAATCTCCAATGGACCATCCCTGCGATGCGGATTTCGACTTAAGCTCCAGATCGTAGGAAACGGATTACGCAAGCCAATCGCGATCAGCGTCACGCTCAGGATTATTCTTCCAGCTGAACCGCACAGTTTTCATGTTGGCGGGTCTAAAGAATGACTAGTGCGACCGCCATTGTGAGCAAGCTATTGCCACTTGTCTGCCAGTTAGGTTACTACCCGGGGCCATATACAACGCTGCATGCACACTTGCATCCTGCGCCCGATTCCGATGCACTTGCGCCGCCTTTTTACATCAGCCGCTTTCTGCGTGCCGGGCCGCCTGGCGTAGGATTTCTGCGCACGTCCTTCGGGTTGGGCCGCCAGTTCGGCCCGGCGGGCGCGGGTTCGGCCCAGAACTTTTCGGCGGCGTCGGCGAGAGCTTTTTTCACTTCGCCGTAGCCGAAATTGCCACGGCGATAGAGCGCGGCCATCGCTTCGCGGTCGGCCTCGGGCGCGACGTGTAAGAACAAATCGTAGAGCACGTCGCCGGCCGGCTCTTTGGGTTGATCCATCGGCCGCGAGTCGGTGACGATTCGCATGATCTGTTTCGCTGCACCTTAGCATCTTCGAACACTGCCAGCGTGTTGTTGTAACTCTTCGACATCTTTTCGCCGTCGGTGCCGGGCACGCGGGCGGCCGTTTCCAGCACGTGGGCTTTCGGCATCACGAACACGTTGCCGAATTGATGGTTAAAGCTTCCGGCGAGGTCGCGGCAGACTTCGATGTGCTGCACCTGATCGGCGCCGACCGGCACGGTGTCGCTGTCGTAGGCGAGGATGTCGGCCGCTTGGAGAACCGGGTAGGTGAACAGGCCGGCATCGGCCGATTGGCCCTTCGCCATTTTGTCTTTGTATGCGACGCAGCGCTCCAAGCAGACCCATCGGCGTGCCGGTTAGAAGAATCCAACAAAGCTGGCTGATCTCGGGCACGTCGGATTGCACGAACAGCGTGGCCTTATTCGGGTCGAGGCCGAGGGCGAGCAGGTCGATCGCCATGTCGAACGTAAATTGCCGCAGCTTGGCCGCGTCGCGGACCGTGTTCAGCGCGTGCAGATTCGCGATGAAGTAAAACGCCTGCTCGTTTTCCTGAAGGGCGATGTACTGGCGGATCGCGCCGAAGTAGTTACCCCAGTGAATCGTGCCGGTGGGTTGGATGCCGCTGAGTACTTTCATCGCATACTTTCTCGTTCCCACGCTCTGCGTGGTGAACGCAAGAGCCCGACGCTCTGCGTGGCGCGCGGGAGCGGCGAGGTACGTGCGTTCTCCACGCGGAGCGTGGGACCGAGTCTACGTTGCGAGCGTGCCAACAACATCGGCCACTCGCAACGCGCGCGGCCACTGCCAGCGCCCCGGCAAGCGCGTCGAGCACTTCCATAGAGGCCTTTGGATTGTAGAAGTTCACGGTGCCCAGTTGAACTGCCGATGCGCCGGCGACGAGGAATTCCATGACATCGTCGATCGTGGCGATGCCGCCGATGCCGATGATCGGAGTTTTCACGGCTTTTGCGGCCTGGTAGACGGCCCGCAGGGCGATCGGCTTGATCGCGGGGCCACTAAGGCCGCCCAGGACGTTGCCCAGCATGGGGCGGCGGCGACGCCAGTCGATCGCCATGCCGAGGCAGGTGTTGATTAGCGAGATGGCATCGGCGCCGCCAGCGGCGGCCGCTTGGGCCATGGCGGGGATGCTGGTGACGTTCGGTGTGAGCTTGGCGATGATCGCCGAAGCGGTGGCGGCGCGGCAATCGGCGACGAGGCGCTCGCACAGGGCGGGATCGGTGCCGAAGTCGACTCCGCCCGACACGTTTGGGCAGGAAATGTTGAGCTCGATCGCGGCGACTGCCTCGCAGGCCGTCGAGGCGAGCCGTCATGCGCACGAACTCGTCGTGCGTGCGGCCGGCGATGCTGACGATGATCGGTACGCCGAGTGTGGCCAGGTAAGGCAAGTGGTGCGCGAGGAACGCTTCGATGCCGTCGTTATCGAGACCGATCGAGTTGAGCATGCCGGCGGCGGTTTCAATGGTCCGCCAGGGTGCGTTGCCGCGCGCGGTTCTTGGGTGATGGTTTTAGGCAAGATCCCGCCAAGGCGGCCGAGGTCGACGAGTCCCGCCATTTCGCGGGCGTAGCCGAATGTGCCGGAGGCAACGAGGATCGGATTGGGCAGCCGCAACCGGCCAAGCTGGACGCTGAGATCGATCTTCGCGGCGGACTGCATGGTACGGCGGAAACGCGCGGGAAAGTGCAATCGGAGATGCTCGATTCTTAGGAGTCGATAGGCGATTGGCAATCCCTGCACCGGCCATACGGCACGGTGCTTACAGTGTCGAAGATGAACGCTTTGTTTGGCGAACGTGGCGTTCTTAGCGGTTAAGTCAACCGGCGAATGCTAGATGATGCCGCCGTGCGTGCGGAACGGCGTCATGTGGTCCGGCTGGTCGAGGAACCAGATGCGTTCCCATTCGTCGAGGAATGCGCGCAGGTCCTCCGACGTGAAAATCAATTCTTGCGCACGCCGGGCCGGATCGGCCGAATACATCGGTATCAGGCAGCCGCTGCCAGCGGCAAGCCAACCGGCCGCCACAAAGGCGAAAAGTAATTTACGCATTCGCACCTCTCCTCCCTGAACGATATTCGGCAGTTCGGGTGGCTCGTTCGCAATACGTGGGCAGGCGTGCCCACGGCGCGGCGAATGAGGCGCCACAAAACTACACGACTACGACCAATCCTGGTCGTGCGCAATCGACGATGAGTTCGAGTTTCATGCGCGCTAAAGGGCGCGCATCGCAGCGCTGGGTCAGATCGGATCGCTACGATATGGACAAGTAATTTGGTGAAAAGCGGCGGGAAAGATAGCGATTTCGGCCGTGAGCGCCGAGGGCAACTTCGAGTTTCTCAGCGACGGCAAGTTGAGTTGTCTGTTGAAAGCGGCCGAACGCTAGATCTGCTATCGCAGACGTACTGGGTGAGATCTGCGGCCATTCACCTAACCCGTTGGCTGGGAATGACTTTCGGATTCTGGCGCACCGTTCGAAATCGGATGACCGGCCTGTTCGGCGGCTCGGCGACTCCATCTCACGGACCCGTTCCTCCATCTCCTTACCCGGCTTGAACGTAACGACAAACTTCTCCGGCACGAACACTTTGTCGCCGGTTCGAGGATTGCGAGCCTTGCGTGCGGCCCGCCGTTTTACCTCGAAAACACCGAAATTTCGCAGCTCGATGCGGTGGTCTTCGACGAGCGTTTCGACAATCGCGTCGAAGGTCTTCTGGACGATTTCCTTGGTCTTGAGCTGCGTCAGTCCGATCTCCTCGGAAATGGTTTTGACGATCTCTTTCTTGGTCACTTCGGATTCCCCTCAGAGAATTGGCCACAAAAGTGAAGCCGCACCGCTTGATGGAGGGTGCTTCTCATGTCCCAAGTGTAATTGTGCCAAGCACTAGTGTCAACATGGTGAGATTTCGGAAGCGTCTAAATCTGGCGGTCGAATGGCAATTTAGCCTCGCCATGCGATTGGCAGGTATCGTTACTAAAGTTAGGTTGTCAAAGAACTTAGCGGCTTGGCGAGCCAAGCCGCCATCCGACCGAAGGGACGGTTCGCCGCAAAACCTTGTCACACCAGCAGTTAGTGATATTGCATTGCGAGCGCCCTGGGCGTAAGCCTCGGCTTTCTCTCGCCTATCATCGTCCGCCCAACCGGCAAACTTTAACTGATTGGCAAAGTTTGCCAGTGGTCGTGCGAAGGGGGATCGGTGGCGCACGGCGGTTTGCGTTGTGATTCGCGTTTGGGCGGGGTGGCGTGAGGAAATCGGGGCCGAGGACGGCCCGGCTCGCTGCGGACGGATTAGAGACGAATGAGGGCCTTTTGGGTTTCGATTTCGCCGAGCTGATACAGCCGACCGGTGCCGCTTCCCGGGCAAACCTGGCAGGTTTCCGCCCAAGCCTCCGGCGTGCGGACGTTCGAGTCCCAAAAGGGCCAGGTGCGGCACTGTCTGGGCCGCGCGTCATAGACGCGGCATTTGCGCGTTTTCCCATCGAAGAAAACGCAATCGCCGTTGGAGTGCTCGATGAGACTTTTTCGGACGCCAATCTCGCGCACATAGCGTGATTCGAACTCTTCCACGTCTAAACCGACCTTGTTCGCGAGGTTCGCGATTTCCTCCTTGTTGACCCAAACAAAACCGGGCGCGCCGGTGCAGCAGTCGCCGCAGCCGGTGCATTGGAAGCGCAGGCCGTTTTTGTACCAGGGTTGCTTTTCTTTGTTGGACATAATTTGAGAGCTATTCCGAGCGAAGAGTGCCTGCAACGCTGGCGACTTCCTGTAGCGCGCTGATTACCAAATCGATTTCCTCGACGGTTGTCGCGTAACCAGGGCTAAAGCGCAGGGTGCCACCGCCGGCAGATGTGCCGAGCGCGTCGTGCATCCGCGGCGCACATTGCAGGCCCGCGCGGCATTGAATGCCGTGCGTCGATTCCAGCACCGCGGCCAACTCCTGCGGAGCGTATCCCTCGATGGTAATGCTCACGACGCTCGTTCTGCGGTTGGCGGTTTGCGGCCCATGAATGTGAAGGATATCGATTTCGCTTAGCCCATCCAGTAACCGGCTGGCTAATCGGGTGTCGTGGGCATGAATCGCCTCGATCGTTTTCGCGCGAAGGAAGTTGGTGGAAGCCGCCAGTCCGGCGAGTCCGACCAAATTATGATTGCCGGGCTCGTATTTTTCCGGCAGCACGTCGGGTTGACGATCTTCGTCGCTCTGAGTGCCCGTGCCGCCACATCGGAGCGGCTTCAGCTCGCGCTCGACGCCCGGACGGATGTAGAGCACGCCGGTTCCCAGCGGCCCCAGCAAGCCTTTGTGGCCCGGTGCAGCCAATAAATCGACTTCGAACGTGCGCACGTCGATCGGCACATGCCCGAGCGATTGGGCCGCATCGACGAGGAAGAACGCCTTGCTCTCGCGCACCTTGCGACCGATTTCTTCGATTCGCTGAATGGCGCCTGTGACGTTCGACGCATGGTTCACGGCGACAAGCCGCGTTTCCGGTCGCAAAGCGGCCCGCACGTCGTCGGGCGAAACAAATCCATCGCCATCGCACGGGACATAGGTAACTTCCACCCCGGATTCCTCGCTTAGCGCCCGCAGCGGGCGGAGCACCGAGTTGTGGTCGCAAACGGTCGTAACCACGTGGTCGTTCGGCCGCACGATTCCGCGAATCGCCAGATTGAGCACATCGGTGCAATTGAAGCCGAAAACAATCTGAGACGCATCGCGAGCGCCGATCAGGTCGGCCACGCCGCGCCGCGCTCGATCGACGATGCGATTCGATTCCATCGCATGACTGTAAGCGCTGCGGCCGTTGGGCGCACCGATTTCGCGCAGGTAATGATCGACTGCGTCGTAGACCGCTTCCGGCTTGGGCCACGAGGTGGCGGCGTTATCGAGATAGATGCGCTGATTAGGAGACATTGAACCGATTATACCTATTTGAAGGCGCCGGGAATTCAGTTGAATGGAAAGTCACCTTAGATCGGAGCCGACAGTGCTCGCCAGGGTTAGCGAGTAGATCCCTTGCTTGCGCTGCGGGCTTCGATCCATGCACACGTTCGTGCCATTCATTGCGGTTAACCTCCGATCTGGTACATGGCCCGTTCGGGCCGCACGAAATCGACGGTGCCGATGCCGTGTGCCGGCGCTTTGGCGAGTACGCAGTCGCGCACGAGATCGGCCAGTTCGTTGTCGTCGTCCGGGGTCGGGGACGACCCGGATCGCTTTCGAAGGATCGCGCGGGCATCCCACTCGGCCGTGGAGAACAAACAATTTCGCACCTGGCCTTCGGCGGTTAAACGCAATCGATCGCACGCGCCGCAAAAGGATTGCGAGACCGGCTGAATCAATCCCACGCGGCCGCGGCCATCGGCATATTCAAAATCGCTCGCCGGCTGGCTGGCGTGTGGCCGAGCGACCGGCACCAGCGGACCGAACTCTGCCTCCAGGATTCGGCGGATCGCATCGCCATCGAGCACGTCGGCCGCTTGCCATTTCAGATCGGCATCGAGCGGCATGTATTCGATGAATCGCAGCTCCAGTCCGCGGTCACGCGCAAACTGAGCAAGAGGAACGATCTCGTCCTCGGTCACACCGTGGATTGCAATGGCATTAAGCCGAATGTTCTCGAAGCCAACCCGCTGTGCGGTTGTTATGCCCACCAGCACGCGGTCGAGCCCTTCGCGGCGCGAGATTTTTTGGAAGGTTTCTTCGTTGAGGGTGTCGAGACTGATGTTGAGGCGCTGGAGGCCCGCCGAGCGTAGCTCGGCGGCTACATCGGCGAGGAGGATGCCGTTGGTGGTGAGGGCGAGATCGTCGATGCCGGGTACTTGGGCGAGCATTTTCACGAGGCGTGGGAGCTCGTGGCGGACGAGTGGCTCGCCGCCGGTGAGTCGTAGACGATGGATGCCCATTTGGGCGACGACGCGGACGAAGTGCGTGATTTCTTCAAACGTGAGCAGTTCGTCGCGCGGGCGGAAGCGCACATTCTCGTTGGGCATGCAGTAGAAGCAGCGGATGTTGCAGCGATCGGTGACGCTGATCCGCAAGCTGGCGTGGACGCGGCCGAGGCGGTCGGTGAGGGAGGATTTGTTGGTGATGGTGGTCATGCTGGCGGTTGGCGCGCTCCGGTCCGCAAAGCGTGCGCGTCGCGGCTAATCTTTGTGTTCATCGTCAACTCCGGGGTGGACCCACTCCGTGGAGCCATCGGCCCATTGTTCGCGTTTCCAAATCGGCACGTCGCGCTTGAGCGAGTCGATCAGCCATTGGCCGGCTGCAAAGGCGTCGCTGCGGTGCGGTGTGCTAACGGCGATGGCGACGCTGGTCTCGGTCGGCCGCACGCGGCCGAGCCGATGTGTAATGATACATTCTATCACGGGCCAGCGGTTGCGGACTTCGGCTTCCAACGCGGCCAATCGCCGCGCGGCCATTTCGGGGTACGCCTCGTAATCGAGCGCGACGGTTTGCCGGCCACCCGTGAGTTCGCGAGTGGTGCCGAGGAAGAGGACGACGGCGCCGGCTTCTGGGTGGCGGACACGGTCCAGGAGGGCGGTTGAGTCGATGGGGTTGTTGGTGAGTTGGATCATGGTTGGAAGAATAGGAGGAAGTTCGCGCTCCGCTGCGCCGAGCCTGCGCGTCGCGGCTAAATTTTAGCCGCCGCTGACTGGTGGAATCAGGGCGACTTCGGATTGTTCGTTGAGCGGGGTGCTGGCTCGGGCGTATTCGGCATCGACGGCCCACAGGGCGTGCGGAACGATCTTCGCCAGTGCCGGCGAGGCGGTAACGATCGCTTCGCGGAGGTCGGCCACCGTCGCACCGGGTGGTAAATCGACGACGAGTTGCTCGCGGCCCGAGAGCTCCCTGGCGACGGCAAACAGCTTCACGCAAACCTTCATGAAACGACCAAGGCCTTCCCGCCGGAGCGCACCAGGTCGCCCACTTCGGGCATCAGGCCGTACGCCAGCGCGAGCAATTTGATTGGATGAATCGTCGGTTTCGTGGAGCCCTGCTCCATTTGCATCTTGCATGTGCTGCACTCGGTCGTCCCGATTTGAAAGGGCCCATCGCGAACGGTAGAAATCAGTTCCAACCCGGCCCGCAGGCTGGCCCGATAATGTTCGCGTTTGACGCCCCACAGGCCTGCCATTCCGCTGCAACCTTTTTCGAGACGGCTGAGCCGCATGCCGGGCACCAGCCGGAGCAAATTCTCGGCTGGCGCCCCGACTGCCAACGCCCGCAAATGGCACGGGACATGATAACCCACGGAAATCCGCTGCGATTTGAAATCGAGCTTCAATCGCCCGCGCAGATGTAACTGCCACAGATAATAGCAGGCCTCTTGCGTGTGCTGGGCGACCGCTAGTGCGTCCTCATCGTTGTCCAACAGCGTCGGATATTCGTGGGTGAGCGCGAGCACGGCCGAAGGCTCGGTCGCGACGACGGTATAGCCTTGCCGCACGGATTCGGCCAACATCATGACGTTTTGCGCGGCGATGCTGCGTGCCGGCTCGAGCGCACCTGCGGCGATCAACGGCATTCCGGCCTGTAATTGGTCCTGGCGAACGAAGACCGCGACACCGTTGTGCCGCATCACCGCCACGAGCGCTTCACCCAATTGCGTATCGAAGTGGTTGGCATACGTATCGACGAAGTACACGATCTTTTCGCCCGAGGTTCGCGGTGGATGATGCAGCCGCCGCATCGCCGATTGTTGCAGGAAGCTGCGGCGGGCCAGTTGGGGAAGTTTGCGGCCTTGGGCGATTCCGAGCACCTTTTCCATAAGCCAGCGGGCTTGAGGGTTGCGGATTGCCCAATTCGCGATTCCCGGCAACCGGCCCGCAAACGCGGCCAGCGTTTCGACTCGCGTGAGAAGCCGATCGTGCAGCGTCAGTCCATTGGTATTCACGTAAGCCGCCTTGGCTTCCAACATCAATTTCGGAATATCGACATTGGCCGGACATTCCAAGCGGCACATGTGACAATGGACGCAAAGATCGGCTACCTCCTTGCAAATGTCGTGCAGCAACGTGTCCTCGGGCAGGTTTCCGGCCAACCAACCTCGGACTAGGTTCGCCTTGGCGCGGGGCGAGGCCTCCTCGCGTGGATTCATGCGGTTGATCGGACACATCCGCGTGTCGGGCGACGTCGTTCGGCAAGCGCCGCAGCCATTGCAAGTCCGGGCCGCCGATGCCATCTCCTCGCGCGTCCAGGATAGTTCCAATTCCAGCAATCGAGGCGGCTGGCCGTTTTCGCCCGTTGTTCCGTTCCCATTCAGTTCTGGCGGCTGCAAACGAACGCTGGACGAACGGATGTGTTGTGTCATTCGGCTGGGCGCGATCGGCACGATCTTTCCCGGATTCAAAATCGCCTGCGGATCGAAGACCTGCTTCAGCTCGCGAAATACGTTGACGAGCGGGCCGTATTGTTTGGCTAAAAACGGCGTGCGGCTCAATCCGTCGCCGTGCTCGCCGCTGATCGTGCCGTGAAGCAGCCAGACTTTTTCGTACAATTCGGCGGCCAGCGATTCCATCGTGTGGAGATCTGCATCGGTGCGCAAATCCAGAAACGGTCGAATATGCAGTTGGCCCTGCGCGGCATGGCCAAATAGCGAGGCCGTTACCTGCAATCGCTTGAGCGTATCCTGGACGTGTTTCAAGAAAACGGGCATCGCGGCCAGCGGAACAGCGATGTCCTCGATGCCGGGCGTGGGTCGCGAACTGCCTGGCGTTCGAAAGAGCGTGGGAATGAATCGCTGGGCCAGCCCCCAAAACAATTGAAAGTCGATTTCATCCTCGGCCAAATGCGACGCGGCGGCGAGGCCCAATTTATATTGCACGAGCTCGACGACTTCATCGAGCTTTCGCCGCAGCTCCTCGCGGCTGTCGGCGTGATGTTCGACTAAGAGTACGGCCTCGGCCTCGCCGGGGATCAACAGTTCGTAGCGGACGTCGGTTTCGCGAGCCAAACTCAAGTGCCGGCGGTCCATCAGATCGCAGGCGGCCGGTTTCAGCGCGGCGATTTCCAGCGCCGCATGGGCCGCGTGGTCGAGGCTCTCGAACAACAACAGCACGCAACTGCGATGCAGTGGCAGCGGATCGACGCGGATCGTCGCTTCGGTGATCAGGCCGAGCGTCCCCTCGCTGCCGACGAACAATTTCGCGAGATCCACCTGGCCGTTGACCAAGACATCATCGAGTCGATATCCGCTGCAATTCACGAGGCTTTTCGGCCGGCGATCTTCGATCGTTCGCGCATGGCGCTTCGACCAGCCCGGCGACCGAGTCCACGATGGCATGTCAGCCGGGCATCGCCATTCCCAGGTTCATACGGCTCGCCATTGGCGATTCGAACCAGCGGATGCCGGCCAACACGAAGCAGCGTGCCGTCCGCCAGCACGACTTGGAGTTCTTCGACGTGCCGCCGGGCTGAGCCGTAACGGGGCCAGTGGCTCCCGCCGGCATCGATTGCCACGACGCTACCCATGGTGGTCACGCTGCGCATCGCCGGGTCGGGACCGAACAGCCGGCCGCTGTGCCGCAAATATCGATTCAGCGACTCGAGAACGACGCCCGGCTGAACGCGAACGCGGACGTGGTCGTCGGCGACGATTCGACGGAAATAACGCGAGAAATCGACCACGAGGCCGCGGCCGACCGATTCGCCCGCCAGACCGGTGCCGGCCCCACGCGCATGGATCGGCAAGTGATTTTCGGCCGCGTAGCGAACGATCGCGACCACGTCGTCGCTCGTTCGCGGCCGCACGACGCCAATTGGGCGCAGCTCGTAGATGCTCGCGTCCGTCGCGTAGAGTTGCGTGAAAACGTCGTCACAGCGGACATCGCCTTGGACGAGCCCTCGCAGGTCTTCTTCGATTCGCTGCTGGTCTGGATCCATGGAGTGCAATTTCGGATTGGGGATTTCGGATTGCGGATTGAAAGAAGCAACTCGCAATCGGCAATCCGAGGTCCGCAATCAAAGTTGCTCCTTCATCCGCGCCGCCATTTGGCGGTAGCGTTCGTGAGTTTCCAGGTCGAAGCCGCCATGCTGCTCGATCCGTTCAAAGCCGCGATATTGGGCACCGCACCGGTAACAGGTGAGCGATTCGCCCATGAGGATGTACAACAGCAGGTCCACCAGCGCGGTGCCGAATAAAATGGCGAACGTCCAGAGCAGTTGATAATTCGCCCAGGCGATGCTGCTTCCGATGAATCCGAGCACGACCAGCCCGACGCCGAGGCGTTGTGGAAAATCTTTGCGGGCGAAGAGCTCTTTGCTCGGACAGACGAGGCAGCGGTTGATTTGCCGGTTCGAAATCGCCGCGGCCGGGATGGCGATCTGGTCCTGGCAATTAGGACAAGTAAGCGTGGCCGAGTCAGCCGCGAGCGGATGCCTAACGGCACGTCGACAGGCGGGACAATGGTACGAGACGTGCATCGAAAGAGCTAAACCGCAAGCGAATAGGTTGAAAAAGAAGCGACCGAGGGTGGCCACTACAATTATAGCGGATAGAGACTCTCGGCCGACAGGAGGAGGCCCGTCAATTCGCCGACGAAGACGCCGAGCACGGCGACGTACAGGATGCCGGTGGCACTTTGCGTATTGGGGATTTTGAGCGTTCGCCAGGCCATCCAGAGGAGCACTAAAACGCCGCACAAGCCGAACGACCACCGCAATAAAACGAACAAGAACCAGGAAACCGATAGGGTCGTTCGCGTGGAAATCTCCTCCGCCAGGCCTGCACCCGAAACGAGTGATTGCGCGACAACCGCAATTGCCGCTGCGATGAGCAATCGTCGTAGGGGCGCGAGTTCCATGCCCGGCGCGTTGAGGTACCAATGACCAAGCAACATCGCGGCGAACGTCAGTCCAAGCACCATGGCCGATGTTAGGATACCCCAGTCATACCAGAGCAAGACCTGTGTTGTTGTGGCAATCGTCGACCGATCCGCTACCGTCGCAGTGTAAGCGCAGGCGGCCACAAACCAGATCATCAGTTTGCCAGCCCGAGTCGACTCGTATAGCCAGACGGCAGACCCGACGTAGCTGAAAATCGCAGCGAGGATTGCCAACCACATTGAAAGCGGCGACAGCCGGACAAGAGCCAATGCGGCCAGCGTGGTCAGTCCCAACGTCACGTAGAGATGATTGCGAAAGAAACCGCTCGAAACCTGCCGTGAGGAAGTGATCCCCATACCGACGGCCAGGCCGAGCGCGAGCCGCAGGAGAAATTGTGCGAGAATCGCCATTTTCACTGCGCTAAAGTGGGAGAATGGGAGAGGGAGAGATACAAATGGAATACGCTTACCAACATTGGCTCCCCCTCTCCCCGTCTCCCATTCTCCCCCTCTACTTCCGCTCGCCGTAGATGAGGTTCATCACTTCCGAGCGGCTGGAGAGATTCGAGCGGAAGATGCCCTTCATCGCTGAAGTTACGCAGATGCTGCCCGGCTTGCGGACGCCGCGGATCGTCATGCACGAATGGGTCGCTTCGATCACGACGGCAACGCCCTTGACGTCCAACTCGTCGATCAACAGATTCGCGATTTCTTCGGTCATCCGTTCCTGCACTTGCGGACGGTGTGAAACGCTTTCCACCACGCGGGCCAACTTGCTGAGCCCGACCACTTTTCCGTTGGGAATGTAGCCGACGTGCGCCACGCCGGTAAACGGCAAGAGGTGGTGCTCGCACATGCTGTTGAAGCTGATATCGCGCACCAAAACCATCTCGTCGTATTTCTCGGTGAAGAATTTTCGCAGATAGACGCGGGGATTATCGTGCAGCCCGCAAAACAGCTCGGCGTACATGCGGGCCACGCGGGCCGGCGTTTCGCGAAGCCCTTCGCGAGCCGGGTCTTCGCCGACGGCCGCGAGAATTTCGCGCACTGCGCGCTCGATCCGCGGCAGATCTACTTGCGGCGCGGCGGGGGAGCCGTTGCTATCCGAATGCTCGCCGCTAATGCTGCCCAGATCGCGCGACCGCTCGGCGGGTGTATTGATTGCTTTTGCCATTCAAAAGGCCTTCAGGTGAAACGATGGTCCGGTCGAGCAGTCTACGAATAGCCGCGACTCTATTCGATCTTACGGAGCCGTCGAGCGGCAGGTCAACTAAGAGGCGTGTAGGAAGGGTCACGACTCGTAGGGTGTATCGAGTCTTCGAGACACACCAAATTCCTTGGTGTGCGTGGTGGGTCTCGCGGACTCGACCCACCCTACAGTTGCAGGACGCCGGCTAGTTGTCGCTGAACGACGGCGGAAAACTTAGTCCAGGCGGCGTGGAAGATGCGACCGCCAGATTCGCGACTTCGGTAAGAAGAATCTCGGCCCGGCGCCGTACGCTGCACTCCGAGAGAAGCTGCTGCTTCACGCCGGTTTCAAGCGGCAGCGCGTAGGCGGCCAAGTCCGTCAATAGGCCGAGTGGAATATGCGACGAAAGCATGTTCTCCAATTGCTCCGGCAGCTGGCAAGCACATGGCAGATGTTTGCGAAACGCGTCCAACAAACGATCCTGCAATTGCTTGCGCTCGGCCGGAGTGTCGAAGTCGTAACAATCCTCGATCAGTTCGACGCGCGCCTTGCGGTACGAGCGCAGTGGTTCCAATTCCTTCAGAATTCGCACGCGCCCAACTCCCATGAGCAGCACATTGTACCGGCCGTCATCCAACCGGTGATGAGCCACGACCTTGCCCAAGCAGGCAAATTGGGCGACCGGCGGCCGGCTCTCGTACTCGTCTTCCCAGCCGGGTTCCAGCACGGCCATGGCGATTAGCTGGTCGCCGGCCAGCGCGTCTTCCAGCATCTCGCGATAACGGTCTTCGAAGACGTGCAGCGGTTGCATCACGTGCGGGTAGAGCACAAGGTTCGGCAGCGGGAACAGTCGCACGACGCCGGAAAACGTCTGCGCGTCGAAATCGAGCTCGGTGGCGTCCCAGGGTTTCATCGCACGTTACCTCTCAATTTCAATTGGCGGCAGCTCGACCGGTGGCTCGAGCCAAATCTCGGGTATCAAACTCGGATCCAGCTCGATTTTTGGAAACTCTTCATCGGTTGCGACCACATCGGCGAAGCAAACATTGAACTCGGCCAGAAACTTCTCCAAATCCAATCCTTCGCAGCTCGGACCGTACTCGACCAAATAGCCGCGGCTGGTGCCGAAAACTTTCCGAGCGCCACGAATGTTGCCGTTGCCGAAGTGGTGCAGCGCGACGGCCGCCTGAATCAACCCCTTATAAAACAGCCGCAATGGGCCGCTGTAACTCTTCCACAATTCTTCCCACACTTCGTGGGCTTCGAAAAACTCGCACGCGTTGAAATACGCGATGCCCTTCAGGTAGAGCGGATCGTATTCATCCGCAGCCGTAGTCATCGGAAAACTGATTGGAAAAAGATAACACACGCTTGCCGGCGGAACTGCCGCTGCGTCTCTCGGAGACACGCGAACCCGAGTTTCGGAGAAACTCGGCTACAATTTAGCGGCGGTCGGAAAGCGATATCACAATTTGAAGGATGTACCAAAATAATAGTCCGACCGAGGCAAACAGCGCCAGCGATGCGGCCACATATTGCTCGGTGCGATAATGATGCAAAACGTTCGATGTGTCGTAGAGAATCGCCCCAGCGGCAAAGACGGCCAGCAGCATGCAGAAGCCAGTACCCAGATTCAACAGACCGAAGGCGCCGAGAAGGATAACTCCGAAAATCACGAGGCCGGAAACGCCGAGAATCGGGCCCAGGAATGAGAAATCCTTTTTCGTGAGAAACACGGTCGCCGTCAGGACGCCGAAAATCGCCAGTGTGGCGATCGCTGCAACAATAATTGGGCTGTAAGTATGGCCGCCAATCGGTGTTACAAAATGGTTGGCAATCCACAACAGCGGGCAAAGGATGATCGAGAAAGCAACGACATACGTGCATAACCCGGCATACTGCGTACCGGCGGAAGTATTTGATCGGGCCCAACGTTCGGCAATCCAGCTGATAACCATGTAGCCGCCGAACAACGCCAGCCAACCCCATCGCTCGGCAAATAGCGACGGTACCCAATCACTTAACGGCAGCGTCTTGAAATATAAGAACTCGAGCAACACCAGGGCATAGATCGCCACCGTGAGATGGGCGTAGGTCTTGCGGATGAAAGTCCGGCGGGCGTCCACCGTCGCATCGACCGCAAGATTGCCAAGACGTGCGTACGGACTGTCGGCGAGAAATTCGGCCGAATTCATCGGCAAGTCCCCTCAGGTGTGAGAAAAGTCGGGCATGCCGAAACGTCACCCCCCGGCATGTTCAACTGAGTAAGTCTAGGTTTGTGGTCTGGAGAGGTCAAGATTTTGCCAGCTTTGCCGCGGCTTAAAACGCTCGGTCGTCGTAGCTTGACATGCACAGCCGCTTACCGAAAATAGGCGTTTGCGGCGTCTTGCCAGAGTTCGGCAGTCGATCGTCGCCAGGGTGCTGGCGTCTCATGAAAGTTCAATTTGACGCGACTTTGGACGACTTTGTAGATGTGTACTTCCGCGCATCGGCTCGGTCGAAGGTCGTGCGTCGTTGGCGTTCGATTAATTCGCTCGCCACTGGACTTATTGCGGGTACGTTACTTTATACGGTGATCCCAAATTGGCCTGATAATCTCATAATGGGTTTTGTTGGGGTGGTCGGCGGGACAGCCGGGTACCGGCTGATGCAAAAAAAATTAATAGAGCAACGACTTCAAAAATACCTCCGGGAGAAATTGAAAGACGAGGGGCCCTATTCTATCGAAGTGGAAACTTCTCGCGACGGTGTAATCGTTCGCCAGTGCGGAAACGAAATACGGTATAGTTGGCCAAATATCGAATCAATTGTGGAGACATCCGATTCCATCGATTTTATTGAATGTCATGGTGGAATCCTTGTTGTGCGAAACAGGGCATTCAAATCGACGGACGCGCAATTGAGTTTTTTGCGTGACGCGCGGGATTATCATGGCAACTGCGGGAAGGAAATCGCTAGCGATCGAGCGCAAGGCGGCGCGTTCTAAAGCTGGCACAGGAAGCCGGAGCATCAAGAAGTCCGGTCGAACAACAGCAGTTCGACCCTCGCTCGATCGGAAGGCACAGGCCGCCCGAGTCGCCGAGCGCCTCAAAGCCGATTATCCGGGGGCTACGTCCGCGCTCGAGAATGAGACGCCGTTCGAACTGCTGGTTGCCACGATTCTTTCGGCCCAGTGCACCGATGAGCGGGTCAACATGGTGACACCCGAACTATTTCGACGGTGGCCAACGGCGCGAGAAATGGCTGGCGCCCCGATCAAATCGCTGGAAAAGGTCGTCAAGAGCACCGGCTTTTTTCGCAATAAGGCCAAGAACATCAAGGCGGCCAGCCGCGACATGGTTGAAAAACATGGCGGCGACGTCCCGCGCGACATGGAGCAAATGGTCGCGCTCGCCGGCGTCGGCCGCAAAACCGCCAACGTTGTCCTGGGCACGGCGTTTGGAATGGCCACAGGTGTGGTGGTGGATACGCATGTCACGCGATTGAGCCGGCGGCTTGGTTTAACCGACCACACCGATCCGACGAAGATCGAGCAGGACTTGATGGCGATCGTGCCGCAAAGCGAGTGGATCGATTTCGCGCATCGCATGATTCACCACGGCCGCCAAATCTGCACGGCCCGCAAACCAAAATGCCCGCTCTGCTCGATGAACACTTTTTGCCCCAAAATCGGCGTCGAAACCTAATCGCTACCCCCCTGACCCCCGCCCCCTTCCGCTCGCAATGATCCTCTCCGGCCAATCTATCCGCGAACGACTCGGGCGCGACATCGTGATCGATCCCTTCGATGAATCGCATCTCAATCCCAACAGCTACAACCTCACGCTGCATAACGAGCTGATGGTGTACGAAGAGCTGATGCTGGATATGGCAAAGGCCAACCGGGTGCGGCGAATTGAGATTCCAGCTGAGGGACTGGTCCTCAGTCCGAACCAGCTCTATCTGGCCCGCACAGTCGAGCGGACAACGACGCACAACCTCGTGCCGCAGATCGAGGGCCGTTCGTCGATTGGCCGGCTCGGCTTATTTGTGCACGTGACCGCCGGCTTCGGCGACGTGGGCTTCAGCGGCTATTGGACGCTCGAGATGTTCGCCGTCCACCAAGTGCGGATTTACGCCGGCATCCCGATTTGCCAGATCTTTTACCACGAAGTCTGCGGGCCAATTGAAGAATACGCCAGCAAGTACCAGCACAACCGCGACATCCAACCCAGCCTCATGTTCGAGGAGTTCGCCTCCCACCGAAAACACGATCCGCAAATGCCACTGAATTTCGGCATTGAAAGGTCCCACAGTTAAGCAGGATTGAATCCCTTTTTTTCGCATGGCTGTAGCTCCCCCGATGCGAAAATCGTCGCAGCTTATCCAGCTTCTTACTTGACAAACTGCCTGGATTTTAGCTAAGCTGGTCAGTTGCGGAGAATATTTGGAATTTCTCTTCGCTTTTTGACACCAATCGGGAAGCTTGGGCGACTAACAAGTCAATGAGACGGGCCGTTTACTCCGCGGTGGAGTAGGTTATATTGCGCCGCAGCGAAGTGGGGAGCTTGCAATGAGCCGTTTAATTCTTGCTTTGACGATTGTCGTTTGCCTGATTTCCGCACCTACATTCGCAGCGTTAGTGCTAACGCAAGGCGATGGAGCTACGCCGGCCATATATACAAATGGCGGCGGCACCGGTTTCGGCGGCACACTCGGCAATGGGTCCATCACGATGGACGTCGTCGGCACAAATCTCAACGTCGGCGTCCTGCCGGCCGGCAGTTTGGACACTAACGTCGTAGCCCTTTTTCTCGATACGCGGTCCGGTGGCTTCCTCGATGCCGATATGGATGACCAGGCGGATGGCGGACGCCGAGCGATTTCCAATTTAACATCGACGCAGAACGATGTTTATCCAAGCGGCGTGTTGCCCGACTTCGGCGTTGCGTTTGGCAGCTTCGGTACTGTTTTGTTCGAGCTCAATGCCGGCAACACGCCCGGACATCTCAATTTCCTACAATTCGACCCGGCGGTTGGGTCGATTTCGATTCCGCTGGCAACCCTTGGCAACCCGATCAAAGTCGATTTCTTCTCGGGTTACGTCGGCGATAGCGGGTACAACAGCAACGAATCGTTGCCCTACTCCGTGCCGCTCAATTCAAACGGCAATCCCGGATTCGGCGACGGCCAGTTCGGCGGTCTCACGACCGGCGGGACGTACGAAAACTTCAACCGCTTCGTCACCACCGCGATTCCCGAGGCCAGCACCGTTTTCGTTTGGAGTCTTGTTTTGGTGAGTGCTGCAATGGTGCGGCGCCGGTTCAATAACATTGCCAAGAGTGGGCCTCGCGCGGCTTAATTTGCGCGAGCCTGCTGTTGAATGTCCGGCACCGTCCGGCGCTTTTGGAGATCAGGTCTAATGAAGAAGATTATGATTTTGAGCGTTGTGCTGCTATTCACCTATGCGGGCGGCGCGACGGCAGGAGTTCTCTACAGCGATGCCACCGGTGATGTCGCCGTACCTGGCAATCCTTTTCCACATATCGACATTGCGTCGGTCGATGTGAGCAATACGGCTACTGATCTCATCTTCACGATCAACTTAAATGGCGATCCCGTCGCGACTGACTGGGGCAAGTACATGGTCGGCATTGATTCGACCGCCGGTGGTGATCCCGTCGGGAACGGCTGGGGCCGACCAATCGGAATGAGTTCGGGTATGGATTTTTGGCTCGGAAGTTGGGTGGATGGCGGCAATGGCCTCGAACTGCGCAATTGGAACGGTAGCTCTTGGGACCTTCAAGCTGCCTCCTACAACCCGGTTCCGCCACTCGCCACGCCAACGAAAACATCCAGCTCAGTTACATTGACCGTTCCGCTCGGCTACCTGGGCTTGGGAGTCGGCAGCACGTTTCAATTTGATGTCTACACGAGCGGCGGCGGCGGCGGCGATGGCGCGGTCGACGCGCTTGGCATTCCGACGCCAAGCATCACCGACTGGGGCAACAATTACAACTCTGGCGCCAATGTCCAGGCCTACACCGTCGTACCGGAACCGGGAACACTAACCCTGCTTGCGTTGAGTGTCGTCCTTGCGACTGCCGGACTCGTGTCGAAACGGTCGCGATAACGCGGGCTGTCCCGCGTCCTACATCACGGCGAAGTAGTTCTCGACTGCAAAGTCAAGATTCTCGGGCGTCAGTTTGGCCGGTTTGTTTGTATACCGGCAGAAGTTGCGAACTTGCAGAATGAGGTCGCGCGGCTGGCAGCAACGCAGTGGCCGATTGACGGCTCGGTAATGCTTTTCCATCAAATAGTCGGCGGCCGCCTCGTCGTACTCAACTTCCAGTTTTCCCGCCATAATTTTCAATAAATACCGGAACGACGGTTCATCGGGGTCGGTGACCTCGATCTTATACGGGATTCGTCGCAGGAACGCATCGTCCACCAGGTCTTTCGGCTCGAGGTTGGTGGAAAACACGATCAACTGGTCGAAGGGCACCTGAATCTTCTTGCCGCTGGCCAGGTTTAAGAAGTCGTAACGCTTTTCCAGCGGCACGATCCAGCGATTCAGCAATTGATCCGTGGTCATGCGCTGCCGGCCGAAGTCGTCGATCACGAGCGTTCCGCAATTGCTCTTCATCTGCACCGGGGCTTCGCTGACGTTCGTGGAGGAGTTGATCGTAACCTCCAGGTGTTCCATCGTGAGCTCGCCGCCGACCACGATTGTGGGCCGGCGAATTCGCATCCAGCGTCTGTCAACCTTGCGATAGTCGATCAATCCTTCGTTTGCCGGCAGCGGCATTTCCTCGTGCATGCCGGGGTCGAACAGCCGTATCACTTCGCCGTCGATGCCGATCGAGCGCGGAATCCAAATCGTCTGCCCGAATGCCTTGGTGATTC
Source organism: Pirellulales bacterium (assembly GCA_963733825.1). Taxonomy (GTDB): domain Bacteria; phylum Planctomycetota; class Planctomycetia; order Pirellulales; family Lacipirellulaceae; genus JABDGM01. The sequence continues at coordinate 394,179 of CAVTEK010000014.1, read as the reverse complement.
GTTCGGCGATGCTCGTCTTACCGTTACCGGGGGCACCGTACAGAAACAACCCGCGACCGGAGTTGATCGCCGGGCCGAGGCGAAGCAACATTTGTTTGTCGATCAATAAATCTTCGAACGCCCGATGCAGGTCCTCTTCGGTCGGATGCTGGTTCGCCAGCGTTTGATTCTTGACACTCTCGATATATGCCTCAAGTGACACCGGGGCGGCGCCAAAGAACGTGCAATGTTCGGCAAACTTCCTGGCGCGCTCATGGCCCAGCTCGGTGAGCTGATACAGGTAGTCGTTCATCGCGGCCGCGCCCTTGTGGGCAACCAGCCGGTCTTGTTTGAGCGAGTGCATGAGCGGATCGACGACGCGAAACGGCAAACGAATGTGATCGGCCAGATATCGGCCGGTGGCCTCGGCGCGGCCGTTGAGAGTTTTGAGGATCAGCGCTTCCACGTCACCGTCGGTGAGCCCGGCGTCGGCGAGCGTCTCAGGCTCGATTGGCACCCATTCGCCCCTTGTCATAGCGGCAGCGGCGCGCGCGTTAAAGGCATCGCGGGCGAGAGACGGGTCGATATCCAATGACGCACGTGTTGGCGCCGACGGGGCCGCTTGCGCCGTCGTGAGCTGATGGATGCGATCCAGCAGCGCGTCGAGCCGACTGTGCTCGTCTGTCTCGCGCAGCGTGGCCGACGCCGGCGCCCCGGATGCAATTGGATTTTGATTCGACATTGTTCCGCTTGCCTTCAGCAATTGCTCAATGCGCTCCCACCTCCAAAGGTAGGTTGCCGCAGAAAAGGGGCAAACTTCGAGTCGCCGCGACCGGTCCGAATAGACCGGATTTGCGGTTCCTAGCGGCTAGTGTGGCAATTCGGAGTCCGGCCGAATGATAATACGGGGACGGGTGCCAAAAAATTTGCGGCGCTTGTTGTGAAGGAATTGTCCGCCGTTGAATAATGAGACTCGAACCTATTTCGCGTGATCGCTGCTACTATGCAAGTCGTAATTACCGCCGTCGGACCGGATAACCGCGGGTTGGCCGATCCCATCGTTCACTCGGTGACGGGGATGGGCGCGAACATCGCCGAAATCCAGATGTACGACCATGATGCGGAGAGCGTGTTTTCGATGCTCACCCGCGTCGAACTCGATCCGGCGCAGTTCGAAGAGCTGCGCACGTCGATGCGGGAAATCTCGCAGCGGACCAGGCTATCGATCCGTACGTGGTCGCCAGAATTCGCACTCCGCCGACCCGCGCTCGCGATTTGTGTCACGTATCGTCCCGAGCCTGCGCTGGCCCTGCTGCGGGCAATTCGCGACGGACTGATCAAGGCCGACGTTCGCCTGATGATCGGCAATCGGGCCGCTTGCCGTGGGCTGGCCGAACAATTCGGCTTGAGCTGGTTCGACATCGGCGATCGCAATGGAAACCCGGACGATGGACGGATGGTCGGGCTCTGCGATGAGCATGAAGTCGACTTTATTGTTCTTGCTCGCTACATGCGCATCCTGCCGGCCACAAGCTGCTGGAAGTACGCGGGTGGTCGGATCATCAATTTGCACCACGGCCTGTTGCCAAGCTTCCCCGGAATGCAGCCGTACCACGATGCCTATGCGAGCCGGATGCTCACATACGGCGCAACGTGCCACTTTATCGTCCCGGAGCTGGACGCCGGTTGCCAGATCATTTACCAATCGACGTTCATGGTTCCACCCGGCACGCCACGCAATGAAATTATTCGCCGCGGCACGCAGGATAACGAACCGCACTGCCTCGTGGAGGGCGTCCGCCGCGTGGTCGATGGCGAGGTGCAACTGCATTTTAATCGGGTGGTGGCGCGGAAATAACAGAGTCACATCGCTCAACACAGGATCAGCGCAAATGCCCGAAGAATTGCAAGAAATATTGGAACCGTCGGCCCGTCGAAAAGCAGGCCACTACGAAATCCTTGGTGAGACATACGCGAAATTCGAATTTTTCGAGGCCGGATGGAATCCTTATTCACGCTTTCTTGATGTAGATAAGGTGGACCTGATTCTCCGCCGAGGCGATGTACGACAACCAATCTATCGAGAAGTGCAGGTTAAATTTGGAAAGTTGCACAAGGTTGGAAGGAAATGGGAGCAACGGCTATTCGACTTCACATCCTGGCGGTTCTTTCGCGAAACGGAGTTCGATAACTTTGCAGATCACACGAATTTTTTCATCGTATTTGTGTTAGCAAAAGAAATCGGCTATCGCGGAGACATTTTTATTTTTCCAGTGCGAGACTTTATTGAGCTGCTACGAATAGCCGTTCCTGGTAAAGGCAATAGGCGGGCCGTTTACATTTCGCATCTAACAGACGGTTCAGAGAAGTGGGTCTTGAGAAAAGAGAACAACTTCTTAACAGCGGATGAATCATCGACCGTGGATGTTTCGAGTTTCCGGAGAAATTTCTCGCTTCTCGATAAATGAAGACGCCGGGCAAGGGAACAGCGAAATCAAAAACGACAGTGTTCGCATGTAAATGGCCATGCTAGAATGAAAATATGACACTCACGATCGACATACCAACGGATATTGAATCGGCGTTACGCGACCAGCTTGGCGAAGATCTGGAGCAGCGAGCGAAACAAGACCTCGCGGCGAACTGGTTCCGCGAAGGCCGACTCACTTCGCGTCAAGTGGCCGCTTTTTTGGGTATATCGCTGTTTGATGCCCACGCATTTCTCAAGAGTCGCGGCGCGTCCCTGCCCATGTCCCTTACCGATGTGGAAGAGGACCTCGCCACGCTTCGTAAGTGACCAGCCTCGTGATTATCGTATCCGACAGTGGTCCGCTAGCGTACCTCGTTCAAATTGGCTTGGCCGATAATCTACCTAAGCTATACGGGAAGGTGTACGTTCCCCCGACGGTGATGAGCGAGCTGCGTCATGCACGGTCCCCAGTTGTGAGTTGGGCCGGGCAGCTACCCGATTGGCTTACAATTGCGGCACCCCAGTCCCTCCCTCGGCATCTCAAACTGGATGAAGGCGAGCGAGAAGCGATCGGGCTAGCCCTAGAGCTGCGCGCAGATTATCTCCTGATGGACGAACGAAGGGGAGCGCGGCAGCAAAATCACTCGGCCTCAAGGTGACGGGAACACTTGCAGTGATACTCGACGGCGCCCTAAGGGGTCTATTCGATGGCTTGCAAGCGCTCGACCGGCTCCAACAGACAAACTTCTACGCATCCTCGGAACTGATTGAAGCCGTACGCATTAAATTAGCGCGGCGAGAAGCTTGAAAAACGCAAGAGTGGCAAAAACGCCGCCGCGGGCGACCCTCTGATCGACCCAACGGCGGCGTATACTACACCCAAATCAATTTCATGCGGTGGTCGGTGATTTCGCCAGGCGAAGGCCCCTCTCGTGCCAACGGTTGGGAGCCTTGCCAGGCGTGTCGCCGGCCGCCGTTTATTCGCGCTCCGCTACGATCGCTGCGGCGGCAATCTGCGCGTCGCGGCTAAACGGTTACTTCTTTGCAGCGCCCTGCCGGGCCTCGTCCAAACCTTTCTTGAGCTCCGCATTATCGGGCTCCGCTTTCGCGAGCTGTTCGTAGTACGGCAGAGCTTTGGCGTACTCCTTTCGTTCTGAGTACGTGGTAGCCAGACCATACGCCGCGGCGTTGGGGCCCGGGTACTTCTTGTACATCTTCTCCCACAGCTCAACGGCTTCCTTTTCCTTGCCTTCTTCTTTCAGGCAACGCGCCAAGCCGTTCATCGGACCGGCGGCGTCGGGGTCCTGTTGCAGACACTTCTCGAAGTAGTGTTTGGCCCCGGCGGTCTTGCCGTTGTTGAGCATGAGAAAACCGAGCCCGTTCAAAGCCGACAGGCTTTCGGGATCCTTGGCCAACGCGCGGCGAAAAGCAGTCTCGGCCGAGCGTGTTTTGCCCTGGTTGAATTGGCGCCAACCCTCGGCGGCCAGTTTCGCGGCGGGGGAACCATCCGGTTTGCCCGCTGGCTCGATCTGCCGACGCAGCTCGTCCGGCAGGTCGCCCTTCTCTGCGGCCGCCAGCATCTGCTTGAGAGATGCATCTTCAGGTTGATCTTTGAGCGCCTTCTTAATCCATTTTTGGGCCTCATCGTATTTGCCAGTAAGCAAATAGAGCCTACCCAGGCCGTACCATGCGGCCGATGCGCTGGGGGCCGCCTTCGTGAGATACTTCCTGGCGTTGTCGTAATCGCGCCAACTGAGATACACCTGCCCCAGGCCGTTGAGCCCGGCCGGATGTTCCGGTTCCAACGCAACGCACTTTTCAAAGGCCTCGACAGCGCCCTCGCCGTTGCCGCCATTGAACCGGGCCCAGCCGAGGCCGTTCCAGGCGTTGGCCGATTCCGCATCCAATGCAACCGACTGTTCGAACTTCTTGGCAGCCGCATCATAGTCATGCTTTTGCCACTGCTCCCAACCTGCTCGCGCCAGGTCTTCCGCCCGTTCGATTCGGGTATCATCGCTCGGCTTACCCTTGGCCGGCGGCGGCGCGGCCAGCGTCAGCCAGCCGGCAACAAATGCAAGTATCACGGTACCCATGACAATTCCTCCAACAGACAGGGTGAAAAAAAGAATGCGACGCGCACGGCGGCGCCGCTCATCCGCTCGCAATGATTCACGCAGCAATTGATCCGAGCTATTTAGCGCCGTATCAAACAGCGCTGCTTCGTCGATGGCGGAATCGTTCTCGACTCCAGTTTTTCTTGTCTCGTTCATATCTTTTCCTGAGCCTCGTTCGCTTGTCGCGTTTCCGATTTGAATCATCTGTGTCCCTTGTCTTTTCAAACCGCCTTGATTATTCGTGCCGCTTCATCGGCTCCGAGCTTGCCCGTGTTTGCCGAGTCCTGCAAAGCGGCTCGAGAGTCTTGCGTCGCCGCTATTTCTTGGCGCAATGAATCAATGACCTTATCCAACCGGGATCGCACGGTCGGATAAGAAACACCCGCATGTTCGGCGATTTGCTTGAGGTTGCCACCGGAGAGGACAAAAAGCTCGATGAAGCGTTGATGTTCGCTCGGCAGGTTCGCCAACCGGGGCGTCGGAAACGACGCCTCAATCGTGATGCTGCATTCATTGCAGGTCATCCGACTGACGGTCATCGACCGGCTGCAATATGGACAAAGATTAGATGCTGGCATCGAACGTCTATCTTTCATATTGTTTAGTTAAGTCAGCATTTTATTTACACTATATTAAAGTACTGTCAATACTTAGTTAACTATATTAAGTTTTCGTCCTCTGTGCTAAGCGTCGCGGATTCGGGCTTTAAGTCTTTTTTCCTAAGGACTTATGTCGCGCAATGACTAGCCGGTCGTTGTCTATCTCCGCCAGCGGCTCCGCACGACGCCTGCCCGAAAACTGGACTTGCGAGGTGCCGAGGGCCTTCCTAACATTTGCCCGCCCACTGTCTCGGTGAGGCGCTGCTTCTACCTTTTCTACGACTCTTTTCATTTGCTATTCGCTCAAACGGACGCCGCGGTGCACCGCCGGATGTCCGACCGCGCTTGATCGGAACACATTGCGCACTCGGATGTGCGGACGCTAAACGATTTGGCCCCACACGGTGTCGTGCGCGATTTCGACGTGACGGAGAAGTTGATCGATGCAACACGGTCCCGGATGTCTCGGCGCTGCAACGCTAATTAAACGCTCCTGCTGGGGGCGAATGATAGCGCACGCGCGTAGCATTCCTTGCGCCGGTAATGGTTTGGACCTGCGAGGCGGTCGCACAAAACCCCGCGCCGCCGGCGATGGAAGCGGCCGGCGCCGATCCGCGGCGCCACCGATGAGCATGAGTGAAGCGGGCGACGTCGGGTACTTTTCCCAGGACTTGGGCACGATCTTGCGGCTGCGATTCAGCACCGAAAGTTATGGGCAGGATGGCAACGGCAACTTCGATATTGGCTCGATGCAAGTCGTCACCATGGACGACACCGAGGCCTTCCTCGACGGCCAGGTGACGATGAATGAAAGCGACGGCGTCGGTTTCAACGTTGGGCTCGGATATCGTTGGATGAGCTATCCCTTCTACTCGGCCGATAGCGGCCGAATGGAAGGTGTCAGCCTTTGGGCCGACGGCACGCATACCGACGCCGGCAATTTCTTTCCGCAAGTGGGCATCTCCTACGAATCGCTCGGCGAGATGTGGGACGTGCGGGCCAACGGCTACATTCCTCTCGGCCAGCGCGAGCAGGTGGCGCTTTCAAGCCCACGAATACAATCGGCTTCCTCGGCAATTCGCTCGATAGCCTGACGCAAGCGACCGTCGATCGTTCGTTCTACGCGGCCGATCTGGAATTCGCCCGGCGGATGGGTCCGGACCGCGATGCGTGGGCGTTCGCGGGGCCTTATTTCGTGGGCAACGATTCCGACAACAGCGCCGGCGTTCGCGTCGGCGCGCGGTTACGCGTATCCCGACTTGTTGCTGCAGGTCGCACTGAGCGACGACGACGTTTTCAAGACCACCGCCACGTTTTCGGTCGTCTGGTTTGTGGGCCGCACGCGAACCAACTTCCATCCGGCCTGCAGTCCTGCCGACCGGATGCGCGAGCCTGTGATGCGAAATGACTATGTGGTTTTATCGCACACGAAGCGCCTGGGCGGCACGGCGCTAACGCAGCCTGACGGAACCGCGATTCGCTTCGTGCATGTCGCCAGCAACGCGGCGCCGGGCGGCGACGGCACATTCGAGCATCCGTTCGACATGCTCTCCGACGCCAATGGCGCGGGCAGCCAGAAGGGCGACATCATCTTCGCCCACTCGACGAGCGTCTTCACCGGCGAACAATCGCTCGTGCTCAAGGACAACCAGAAGTTGTTCGGCGAAGGCAACAATATGGTGCTCACGGTCGATACCCAGCAAAAGGGTACGGTCACGATTCCGGAATCGTCGCCGGGGGCACGAGCGTTGGCCCGGCCGATGATCGTGGCCGCGGTTGGCGACGCCGTCGTTTTGGCCGACAACAACGAGGTGACGAACTTCGATATGGACGGCCAGAACGTCACCGCGCGTGCGATAGCCGCGCCTGCCACGGGCGCGGGCAACCCGAATATTCACGATTTGTCGATCAAAAACACGACCGGCGACGGCATCTTCTTCAAGCCGGAAGATTTTATCGACACCAACGACGTCAATGGCAACGGCAATACCACCGAGAGACTGGTTCGCGGCAATGTGACGGTCAAAAACGTGACGCTCAACGGCATCGGTGGCGACGGCCTCCACATCGACTCGACGACCGCCGCCGACGTTACGCTGCCGACAACCACGCTGCAAGAAGCGATTGCCATCACGAACGTCACGAGCACCAACGGCGCGGGCGTCGGGATCAACATCGAGAATACGCACTCCAGTACGGTCACCACCAATGGGACGACCCTTACCGGCTACACATACGACGGCGGAACCACCAGCGCCGGCGGCGTTCGGCTGAACAATTTCGACGGCAATTTCACCGCCGACACCAGCGCGCTGACGAACGGGGCCACAACCGGCAACGGCGTGCAGGTCCTGGGAGATTCGGACGGGATGATCACGTTCCAGAACTCGTTCATATTCAACAACGTTGGTGGAACGGCACTCCGCGTCGATGGAGATTCCGGCGGAGTCGATCAAATCAACGGCACGATCACCGTCGATGGCGTGATTACCAAGACCAACAACAACACCGGCCACAGCGTTTTGGTCCAGGGCGTTGGCACGGGGGCGACCGTCAGCGTCGACGGCAATATTACCGATCATGGCGAGGGTGTGCTCGTTCAATCGAATTCCGGCGGATCGGTCCTATTTGTCGGCGACCTGGACATAGCACTCGACACACCGGGCACGGCCGTCAAGCTCGACACGAATACGGGCACGTCGATGGACTTCGCCGGCAAGGTGGTTATCAACAATCCCGCCGGCTCGACGGCCGATGGATTCGTCGCAACGGGCGGCGGCACCCTCGCCGCTCCGGGCACGGTTAACTCGATCTCGGTCGATACCGGCCAGGCCCTCAAGATCACAGGCATGACGATCGACACCATTGGTGCGAATTTCGGAGACGTCAACCGGACAGGCGCCAGTGCATCGAGCGCCATTCAGCTCGAAACGAACACTGGCGGACCAATTACCGTTGGAAATACGACCGACACCGTTGGCCAGGCCGGCACCATCACGAGCGGAACGAATGAGGCCATCCAAATTACTGACTCGGCGAACGTCTCCATCACCGGCCTCATCGTCAACAACACGGCCGGGGCAGCCGGAGCGACCGTCACCACGGCTAATAATGCGATGACGGTAAATCTCAGCGACCTGCAGGTTAACGACGGCGCGATCGGCATCCAAACGATCGGCGGCGGCACCGGCGCGCTGACGATGACCACCAACGACACTGCCATCAACCGCTCGACCTTGGAAGGCATGCTATTTAACAACGTCGATGCCGGAACGGTGCAAGTCAACCACGCTACGATCGACGGGAACAACGCCAACGCCGCGGCCCGCGGCGTCGTCATCAACGACAGCGATGCGTCGATCACCTTCGATACCACAACCGCCATTCGAAAATTCAGCAACACCGACTTCGAGGTCAATGGCGGCAAAGGCACGATCAGCTACGCCGGCGACATCGACAATACCGATAGCGACGGACACTCGGTACACGTTCAGAACGTTACCGGCGGGAGCGTAACCTTCACCGCGGACAACTCGATCAACGACAACAATCTGGGCTTGCTCGTCGAGAACAACACCGGTGGTACGATCGGTTTCAATGGCGACTATACGCTTAACACGGGCGCCAACGACGCTGTCACGATGACGAGCAACACCGGCGCATCGATCAGCATCGGCAATTTGAGTATCGATACAACGAGTGGCCAAGGATTCGTCGCGACCCTTGGCGGAACGCTGAACGTTGTCGGATTCAACAACACGATTACGCGAACGGCCGGCGGCGTAACGGGTAGCGCTCTCGATATCGAAAACATGACGATCGGGGCCATCGACTTCGAGAGCGTCAACGCGACCGGCGGCGCGAACGGCGTCCGCACGGTCGGCAATACGGGCGGCACCATCACGGTCGGCGACACCGGCAATTCGGCCGGTCAGGGCGGAACGATTACCGGCACGGCCGACGCCGGCGTTCACGCCGAAAATACAAACGTGACCTTGAACGGCGTGACGGTGCAGAATGCCGGCGACGCGGCGGGCGAAAATGCCGTCGAGGTCTTCCACACCAACGCGACCGCCATGAACGCCGCACTCAATCTGCTGACCGTCAACAACGCGACGGCCGCCCGCGACGGCGTCGTCGTCGACGGCACCGGCGGCTCGGGCACATTTAACGCCGACGTGGAGAACCTGGCCGTCGATGTTACCGGCGACGGCTTTGTGGCCAACAGTGGCGTCACGCTCAAGGCGGGTGGGACGAATACCATTACGTCCGATACGGGTATCGGACTCCAATTGACCAACATCGCCGTCGATCCGGCCGGCGCTAATTTCCAAAGCGTGAACGTGACAAACGGAGCGACCAACGGCATCAAGCTGCAAAATGTGACCGGCGGCCAGGTCGCCGTCACCGGCACCGGCGCGACGGCGAATTCGGGCGGAAGTATCTCCACGACAGGAGGAGACGCGATTGTTCTCAACAACGTCCAGAACGTTGATCTGCAAAATATGCAAGTCGCCGCTGCCGGGCGCAAGGCCTGAACATCGACCACACCTCCACCGCTACGACCATAATGGATGTAACGATCGACAACTTGAATCTCGTTACATCGACGGGCGCCGGAATCGACGTTCTATCGGCCAGCAACACCCAGCAATTCAATTTGCGACTCTTGAATAGCACCGTCGACGAGAGAGTGGCGATGAGCCATACGGGAACAAACGCGTACGAGGTGCTATTGGACAACAACACCATTACGACGAGCGGCACCGATGTCGCGCTCGCGTTCTCGTTCACCGGCTTGGCTCAGGATGGCGACATCACGATCCGTAACGGAAACACGATTACGGCGGCGAATGCGTCGGCCATGACCTTTACCGCCACCGCCACGAACGCCGACGTCGAATTCGCCTCCGACGGCAATATGTTCACCAATAACAGCGCGTCAAACGCTGCCAACTTCCTCGTCAATAACGGCGCCGTGCTGAACGCGACCCTTACGAACAGCAGCTACACCAACCCGAGCGCAGCCGCGTTTGCGATGACCAGCGATGGCATGACCACGCACATCAACCTGGACCTCACGGGCAATACTTCGAACAACACCTACGAGTTGACGACCATGAATCAAGGCGTTCCGGGCACGGACTTCAACTTCAGCGTTGTCGATCGGGACAATACGGCCGCCAACAACGCGGGCACCGTAAACTTCAACCCGGCGATCGGCGACTTCGAGAATATTACGGGGCCGGTCGAATTACCGACGGTGCCGTAACGTGGCCACCTGCTACACCGGGCGCCTGTTCGCCTAAGACCGCCGGCGGCGCCGAATCGCGAATCGACCCATGCCCAGCGCTCCGACCGCGGTCAGGAAGAAACTGCCTGGCTCGGGAACGGGGTTGGTGGAAGAAAGCAAGGATTCGCCCGCTCCGCCGCTTTGCATCGCGGCCGATGCGTCGGCCGCGAAATTCGCCGCCGACTGTGCAAGATTCGACTGGACGGCCGCCTTCGCCTTGGCCGCGATCAGCGAATCGGTCACGACAAAGGCCTCCTTGATAAACACTTGAAAGCCGTCGCCCTGAATTGGGTCGCTCGTGAATCCCAAATTACTGGAATCGGTGCCGAACGACGGGTCGCTCGTTTGGTCCTTTATTTGCAAAGCCATGATTTGGTTGATGACGGTCAGATCGGAGATCTCTGCGAAGACCGTAAAGTCGGGATCTAGAAAGCTATTGTCATTCAAGTTAATAAAAAAGCTGCTGGTGCCGGCGTCGTGATTCACGCCATTGGCACCGCCCGGTAGAGCTAATGCAACGGTGCCTACCGTGTTGGAAAGGCCAATTGATTGGGCTGGCACGCCTGTCACCGGTGCGAAGGTAGCGACGGGCCGAGTGCTTTGGATTGTCGGCGGCGGTCTTTTCGTATGGGAAAAGAACCCGCCCATCTGGAGCACGAATGGTGTGCCGTTTTCCGTATCGGCCCGATTGATCCAACTGCCGAGGTAATTGTTGCCTTCCACGTAGTTCAAAAAGTTATCGACATAGCCTTGCAGCTGCGGATTGTTGGTCGGATTCAGGACCATGTCGAAATTGCCCATGGTCGTATCGAATCGCACGACCTGGGCGGCGGCCGAAGATGTCATGCACAAACAGATCGCGAGCGGAATGCCAAATCTCGATGCCATGCCTCTACCTGCTGAAGTTCCGTCGAATAGCCGCCAAGATGTCTGAACCTTCACCCTAATCGGCCGTTACAAATCCGTCAAAAGTATGGGACAACCGCCGAAATCCGTTAATGGGGCAGTGTGATTAGGATCAACAACCTGTCATTCCGAGGTACTCCGAGGAATCTAGGCGGACCCCTCGGAGTACCTCGGGGTGACACGAGCGATGCGGGTGAACTGACACTACCCGAAATCGGGTGACGATTTGGCCGATTCTCACGATTCTGCCGCCCCCAGCAGCTTCAAAAATGCACGCAACCAGGCCGGATGAGCCGGCCACGCCGCGGCGGTGACGAGATTGCCCTCGACACACGCATTATCCAAACCGGCCGCCGGCTCATCCCAAATGGCGCCGGCCTGCATTAACTCGGGCTTAACGGCCGGGTACGCCTGGCAACGCCGGCCTCCCACGACCCCCGCAGCCACCAGGATTTGCAGCCCGTGGCAAATCGCGGCAATCGGTTTTTCTTGTTCGGCGAAATGCCGCACGATCGAAAGCACATCCTCGTTCAGCCGCAAGTATTCCGGGGCCCGTCCGCCGGGCAAGACCAAGGCATCGTATGCAGCCGGCTTCACCTGGTCGAATGAAAAGTTCAGCCGGAATCGATGCCCGGGCTTTTCGCTATACGTTTGCTGGCCCTCGAAATCGTGAATCGCGGTGGCGATAAATTCGCCGGCCTTCTTCCCGGGACAAACGGAATGGACCTCGTGACCGACCGTGAGCAGCGTTTGAAATGGAACCATCACTTCATAGTCTTCCACGAAGTCGCCGGCGATGAGCAGAATCTTTTTGGATGCCATCTTTCGAACTCCGGTTTCGTTCATCATACGCCACTCAGGTCCGGCGGCCAGAGCGTGGACAATTTCGGTAGTGGGTCAGTTTGTTTAGGAATGAATAACCTGTCATTCCGAGGCGCTCCGAGGAATCTAGCCGGACCCCTCGGAGTACCTCGGGGTGACATTGGCGAACCGACCCACTAGCCAATCTCCCGCAGCGGCGTGAGAATGGCCGCGCCGTTTTCGTCGGCCGGATTGCGCACAGGCGCCGGATTCCCGCATTCGCGGGAATGACAACGGTGCCGCGGCGATTTTCTTGACAAGCGCCGCTTAGCGGGGAAAATACGCTGCAGCGTCTTCCGTCTCCACGGGTACGCACAGGATATGAAAATTCACCATCCAAAACCGACGATCTCGCTCACGGCAGTCGTTCCAATTGCCGTCTTCGCGCTCGCCCTGATGGCAAACTCTGCCGAAATGCGTACTTGGTCCTCCAAAACGGGAGCGTACAAGACGGAAGCGGAGCTCGTTGGGGTCAAGGATGATGGCACCGCGGTCCTGAAAACGAAAGCGGGAAAAACGATTGAAGTTCCGCTCAGCAAATTGAGCGATGCCGACCAGCAATATGCGCGATCGCAAGCGGCAAAAACTTCTCCTCCGGCGGCCGGCGGCGAACCGCCAAAATCGCCCGACGAAGTCGAAGCCGAAGCGCTGCAATGCCACACAGCGAAAGAGGCCGTATTGATCTATAAGTTTTACCTGGCGGGGCCAAATCTCTCCGCGTCGCAGCGGGCCGCCGCCCAAGCCAGCATGGATTCGTGGAAGAAGAAGGCAGACGACGGGCAAGTGCGGCTCGGCAAAGAGTGGATGAGCAAGTCTGAAGCAGACAAGATTCGCAAGCAGGCCGAAGCCAAGATCGAGCAGGCCGCCGAGTTTCTGCGACTTCGCAACGACCAGCTCGCTGAAAAAACGCTGGAGGAAGCCAGTAAGCTCGATCCCGACAGCATCCAAGCCGATTTTCTCATGGGTATCGTCTACGGGCCGTCGCGAACAACGACAAAAAAGCCCAACAACACTTCGAAAAGTGTTTGAAGCGCGAGCCGGGTAACGCGAGCGTGCTCAACAACCTGGCCGTGAGCATGGCGGGGCAAAAGAAGTATGCTGATGCAGCCCGATACTGGAAGACCGCGGCGACCAACGCGCCGAAGATGAAGGGTTTGTCGCAAAACATCGGCAGTCTGATCACGATGGCCGGCATGAAACAAGCCAAAGTGCCGGCCAAACCACTGCAGGACCTCAGCGAGCTGTACGAACAATTAATCACGCACGGCAGCCCGCGGCCAACCCAAATCGGTTTCGTTTACACGCCGCCGTATGGCTTCGAGTGGAGCGGCGAAAAGGGAAAGGGAGACGGAAAATCGTCGGGCGAATCGGTCGTCGTCAGCTCGGGTAGCGGATTCGTCGTTCATCCGCACATGATTCTGACGAATCGCCACGTCGTCGAACACGCGACCGGCCTCTTGGTGCTCAATCCGAAAAATCCCAAAGGAGAGCCGCTGCCCGCCGAGCTCATCGCGATCGCCGACGGCGTCGACCTGGCCCTGGTGCGCTGCGATGCTCTCGATGCGCCCGCGGTACCCTTGGTCGAAACGCTGCCGCCGCGCGGCAGCGACATCATGGTGCTCGGCTATCCGCTGGGCCCCGAGTTTGGAACGACTCTCAAATCGACGCGCGGCTCGATGGTCGCGATGCCCGATGCCTCGATCGATAATATGTGCCTGTACGATGCGATCACCAACCCGGGCAACAGCGGCGGGCCGCTTTGCGACAAAAAAGCTCGGGTTGCAGCCGTGGTGCGGGCGGTAACCGGCAGTGTCGGCGGCAGCTATGGCGCCGCCATTCCGATCGCCAGCGCGATGCCGTTTCTCCGCTCGCACATTCCCGATCTGGCTACCAATTCAGCGGACGCGAAAGAACTCGATTGGCCGGGTGTCGACGTCAAGGTCTCGCCATCGACCGTTCTGATTCTCAAAAAAGAGAATGTGCGATCGGACCTCGGCGTGAGCGACAAACGGTAAATGCCGTTACGCGAACTGGATCGAAGCCCGCAGCGCAACAACATTATGCAACTGCTATCAAGCAGCAGCGGCCGACACCAGGGCCGTTCACGGCCCTTCGCAGCGCAGCGGTCTTAGGCCCGCCATTTACGGCGGGTCAGAAATTGCAAAGCCGTTTTGGTCCGGAGACTTCCAACCCGTCGTCAACGACGGGCCTAGTAAGGAGGCAAAGGGCCGTGAACGGCCCTGCAGAAAAGCAAACGATCTTGCATGCAGTTGCATAATGTTGGCAAGCACGATTCTCGGATCCCTTGCTTGCGCTGCGGGCTTCAAACCTTTCTTTCTCGCAAACTACCTACCCTGCATCGCGCTGGCCCTCTTGGGCTGCCTTATCGGGATCGCGGTCCCACTTAAAATTCGGCCCGATATCGTTTATCAAGCCCTCCCGAAGCGCTTGCATGTGACCTTGGGTCATCGTCGTTCGGCCTGGCCAGGTGTCGGCCTCGGTCAGAAACGCCGTCCGCAGCTCGCCCAGCCCGGGCTGATGCTCGACCATCCGAATGACATAAGCAATCGAATGATCGTGATTGAACGCGACGCCAACCGCGCCATCCTTCAGCTCGAACACGCGCTTCATGAATTCAGGTCCCGGCGCCACGATACCGTCGGGCTGGCCGAGTCGAAACGGTTGGGGCTGGTTGGTCGCCAGGCTGACCTCACCGCCGGTAAACTCGGAGAATGGGTCGGTACGGACCACCTTGATCGCCTTGTCTTCGCCGACGACATCGGTTAGCGGCGCTCTTGCTTCCTTTGCTTTCTTGGCGAGCTCCTCGGCGCGCTTCATCGCCAATTCAGACGCTTTTTGTTTCTTCCAAGCCGCGACCACGTCGGCGCGAACCTCGTTGAGCGTCGGCACGCGGGCCGGCGTATCGCTCATTTTTATGGATACGTAGCGGTTGCCATCCATGTCAACCGTTGTCGCGGGTTGGTACAAATCCAATTCGTGGCCGGCAAAGAGCAGCGACAGCAGGCTTGTGCGGGTATCCGGCACCGCGGACTTACCGATCGGCATGTCTCGCAGCTCGAGCGCCGACTTGGGACCGGTTCGGCCGTGCTTGAGGCCGTTCTTTTCCGCGACCGGCGCTAAATCGGTAAGCGATTTCGGCGGCGCCGGCAACTCGCCCTTTCCATCCTTCGAATCCGTTTGCTCGCTAAATCGCCAATCGTTGAAATCGGAATCGAGCTGATTGTGGATATCGTTGATGAGCTTAGTCAATTGATCGGTGACTTGCGTCTCCGCCAGTTGGCGCCGAATCAGGTCTTTCACTTCGGAAAGCGGCTGATATTGGACCGGCTTCTTCGGCGCAGCCGGCGGCGGGGTTTCAGCCGGCTTCTCCGGGGCCCCGCCCGTTTTCAATTCTGGCCCGGCGGGCCCGGCGGGAGTCGCTGGCTTTTCGGCACCGGCGGCTGGTTTACCTTCGGGTTTTTCAGCGGACTTTTCCGCCGCTTTGTCTGCGGTCGAATTCTCCGCCGTGTGTTGCTTGTCTGTCGCCGCACCGTCCTCCTTCTGCGCGTCTTTTTCGAGCGCGGTCAGACGAAAGAGTCGAATCGATGGAGTGACATGGTACGACGATTTTTTCTCGTTGGCCGGGGACGATTTCTTTTCGTCGGCTGGATCGGATTTGTTCTTTTCGTCCTTGCTTGCCGGCTCTTCAGCGGATTTTGGCGCGGGCGATGACTTCGCATCCGGCGGAGCTGGTTCCGTGGTTTTCTTGTTATCGGATTCCGTGGCCTGCTTCTCGTCGTTTGTGGACTTTGGCTCGGTCGCGGCATCCTTCGCGCCGCTCGCATCACTTTTGGTCGCGGGCGATTCGGGCTTTTCGCTGTCTTTTTTCTGGCCCTTTTCCTCCATCAACCCGGTATCGGCTTTTTCAAACAAGTTTTTGTGCTCGTCGTAAAACTTGGAAATTTCTGCATCCGTGACTTTGGCTTCCGCCTTCGTCACAAAGTCGTCGTAGGTCGCTTGAACGAATTGCAGGTCGACCTTGCGGGGAATTTTGAAGCCCGGCGTGGGAGAAGGTAATACAGTTGAGCCATAGACCAAATCCGGGCTCGCTTCGCGATCCTTGTACGGGATGCCTGCCGCATCGGTGTGGTTGAAGAATTCCACCAATTCCTCTTCGGTCGGCTCCTTCACTTGGGCGAGCTCCGATTCGGCCGGGATGGCAGCTGCTTCGATTACGACTCGGTCGTTTACGAGTCGCCAATCCTCCCACCGTTGCTGCGGTGTGACGGTGTCGAAAGCGAACTGTTGGCTGTTGACGTAATTTCTCGCCAGCATCTCTTCGCGCAAGGCGGCGATCACGTCGTCGATCGATGCCCGCCAGCCGCCCGACTTCATGTTCTGAAGAATGGCCCGCATTTTATCGGGGCTGACATTGCCGCGGCCCAATTCGTCGAGGTATTGCCGGATCGTGGCATCACTCACTTTCATTCCCGCCTCGCGGGCCGCATCCGCAAACAGCTTGTTTTGGACGACGCTTTGTTCGACGTGTTCTTGCGGCGTATCGGGACCGATCATTGGTTCAACGCGCAGCGGCCGAGGATCGACACCCGCTTCATAAGCAGGCCGCCGACCCTCCATTTCCACAGTTCTCAAAAAATTGTTGAGAACGCGCCGCCGTCCCACGAGCTCGTCGAGCTGCTTATTCGTCAATCGACCACCGTCCCAATGAACGGCAACCGCACCGGCGGTGCGCTCATCGCCGTTGCGACGATTGGCCGAACCGCTCATGTTTGTCAAAGCGCCGCCGGCCAGCCAGGCGAAAATCAGCAGGACGGTCATGACAACCATCATCGGCTTGAGATATTTGCGAAATAATCGAAAAGGGCTGGCCATAATTGGATACCAGGATAGGTGCGCCGAGCCGAGGCGGAGGAAGATCAGACAGGGAGACAAGGAGAGGGGGAGACAAGGAGAAGCGAAGCGTGCTAACAGTTGCTTCGTGTCTCCATGTCTCCTTGTCTCTCTGTCTCCTCTTCGTCACGAAAAAGGCGCCGATCGGCTCGCGGCACCTCCGTGTCGGGTGCGGGGCCATCTTGACATCTGGCCCGGCCCGCAAGTAATCATTGACGGCTTAGCCGCCTGAGGCAAAGGCCCGATTCTAAATCGAATCGACGTAAATGCAATCCCAATGCGGAGTGTCGGTTCGAAGTGGGGAACGCCACCCGTGCTTTTTTTCCGACGTGTGGCTTGCCACCGATTGGCTGCGCGAAAAGAATGCTCACGCTCCGATGTGCGTGGGCGAACCGGATATCGCACTTTTAAGGGAGGTATGCATTAGAAGGACTTTAGCGGACAGAATACCGCACGTTTCGTAGGAAAACGCCAAGGATTCCGCCCGACCGAAACCCGCTCACGCCGGCAACGCGGAAAAGCAGATACTATCGAGGCCAGGCATCTCAGTTTACCCAACTACTTCAATTTAACACACCCTCGGACCTCGAATGGCAAAATCCAAGGTTTCTAAAACGAAAGCCCAGACGCCGAGCAACGCCCTGGTGATCGTCGAATCACCGGCCAAAGCTCGAACGATCAGCAAATTCCTGGGCCGCGGATTCACCGTCGAGGCGAGCATTGGCCACGTGCGCGATCTGCCGCAAGGCGCAAAACAGATTCCGGCGGAGTTCAAGGGCGAGCCGTGGTCGAATCTTGGCGTGAATGTGAACGACAAGTTCACGCCGATCTACATCATCCCGCCGGGCAAAAGTAAACAAATCAAGCTTTTGAAGGATCGACTCAAATCGGCCGATGCCTTGTATCTGGCGACCGACGAGGACCGTGAAGGCGAAGCCATCAGTTGGCATTTGCTGGAGATCCTTAAGCCGAAGGTACCCGTACATCGGTTGGTGTTCCACGAGATCACTAAGGATGCGATCCAGCAAGCGCTGGCATCGCCGCGCAGCGTCGACGACGGCCTCGTGCGAGCGCAGGAAACGCGCCGCATTCTCGATCGGCTGTACGGTTACGAAGTCTCGCCGCTGTTGTGGCGCAAGGTTCGCCCAAAGCTCTCGGCGGGCCGCGTGCAGAGCGTTGCCGTGCGGATGATCGTCGAGCGCGAACGCGAACGGATGGCGTTCGTTTCGGCCACGTGGTGGGACTTGATCGGCAAGTTTGCCAAATCGAACGGCCAGACGATCGCAAGCGAACGTTGGTCTCGGTCGATGGCAGCCGCATCCCGGTCGGGCAAGGATTTCGATCCCTCGACGGGCAAGCTCAAAGACCAACGAGCTGATGCTGCTCGATGGCGCAGTCCGCAGCTGCGCTTGGCCGAGCGGATCAAAAAGCGGCCAATTCCGCGTTGCGAACGTCGAGGAGAAGCCCTACACGTGCAAGCCCGTACCCGCCGTTTACCACCAGCACGCTGCAGCAGGAAGCCAATCGCAAGCTCGGCTTCACAGCTCGCCGCACGATGCAGGTGGCCCAAAGCCTGTACGAGAACGGCCACATCACTTACATGCGTACCGATTCGACCAACCTGGCCCAGGTGGCGATCGACGATGCGCGCCGGTTGGTGGCCGAAGAATACGGCAACCGAATATTTGCCGGCCGAGCAGCGGGCATACAAGTCGAAGGTCAAGAACGCGCAGGAAGCCCACGAAGGCATTCGGCCCGGCCGGTCATCCGTTTGAGTTGCCGGGTAGCTGTTGCGTAACAGTGCTGAACGAGGACGAATTCAAAATCTTCGACATGATCTGGAAGCGCACGATCGCCAGCCAGATGGCCGATGCTCGCGGCCGACGCACTCACGATCACGATCGAAGGCGAAGGCTGCGTGTTCGCAGGTCAGCGGCAAAACGATCGATTTCCCCGGTTATTTGCGGGCGTATGTCGAAGGCAGCGATATGCCGGAAGCCGAATTGGCCGATCAGGAAAAAGTGCTTGCCGAGCGTTGCCGTTGGCGAGCTCGCTCAAGTGCATCGAAATGACTGCGAAGGAACATTCCGACGCAACCGCCGAGCCGATTAGCGAAGCGGCGCTCACCAAAGCGCTCGAAGAACGCGGCATCGGCCGGCCCAGCACGTATGCCTCGATCATCGACACGATCCAAAATCGCAATTACGCCTTCAAGAAGGGCGGCGCGCTCGTGCCGACTTGGGTCGCATTTTCGGTCGTCCAATTGCTCGAGCAGCACCTGGCGAGCCTCGTCGATTACCAGTTCACGGCCAAGATGGAAGACGACCTGGATGCGATCAGCCGCGGCGAGCAGGAATACGTCGAGTACTTGACTGCGTTCTATTTCGGCAACGGCATGCGCCGGGTCTCAAGCCGCAACTGGAACACAAAGGCGAATCGATCGACGCCCGCGACATCAGCCGCATTTGGATCGGCACGCCGGAAGGTGGTGACCCGGTTTACGTGCGCGTTGGCCGCTACTCGCCGTTCGTCGAGCAAGGCGATCGGACCGCCTCGCTGCCCGATGAAACGCCGCCCGATGAGGTGACGCTCGATGTCGCATTGAAGCTGCTCGACCAGGCCCAAAAGGGCGAGGAACCGCTCGGCGTATGTCCCGAAACAAGCAAACCGGTGTATTTGAAAGTTGGCCGCTTCGGCCCCTACGTGCAGCGCGGCAACCCGGACGATGAAGAAAAGCCGCAAAACGCTTCGCTTCTAAAGGGTATGAATCCATCTGACGTGGATTTGGCCACTGCGCTTTGGCTATTGACGCTGCCGCGCAATCTGGGCGACCACCCTCAGCAAGGCGCGCCGGTGATGGCGTACAACGGCCGTTTTGGACCCTATGTAAAGTGTGTCGAAGAGACGCGTTCGCTGCCCGCCGATATTTCGCCGCTCGACGTTTCGCTGGAACAAGCCGTGCACTTGTTGTCGCAACCGAAGCAGCATGGTCGCGGCCGGGCCGCGGCCAAGCGCGAACCGCTCAAGGTGTTTGACGCGTCGCCGGTGACGGGCGAAAAAGTGCAACTGCTCGACGGCCGCTACGGTCCGTACGTCACCGACGGCACGACAAACGCCTCGCTGCCCAAAGGCACCCCGGTCGAAGAGTTGACGTTCAACGAAGCGCTAGACCTGCTCGCCGTCCGCGCCGCTGCCGGCCCTTCAAAACGCAAACCGGTGAAGCGCAAAGCCGCCAAAGCCAAAACAGCGGCGGAAGCGCCAAAAAAATCGGCGACTAAACGCCGCAGCGCGAAGGCCACTTCCAAATCGACGAAGGCAAGAGGAAGCTAAGGCGAACGCGTTAAATCGTCGAAACCTCGGATGAATCAGCCAGGGCCAATCAGGGTGGTGCTCGACACAAGCGTGCTGGTCGCGGCCGCCCGTTCGCGACGAAGGGCAAGTTTCGCCCTGCTCAGCTCGATCCCGGCGGCGGAATTCCAACTTTGCCTCTCGGTGAGTCTTTATACGGAGTGGCAGGACGCCTTGACGCGCCCCGAGAATTTGCCGCCGGGCCGCACGGCCGATGATGCGCGGGCGTTTTTGCGATATCTTTGCAGCCAGTCGCAGTTGCAGGAGATTCACTTCCTGTGGCGGCCGTTATTACCCGATCCGGATGACGATATGGTCCTGGAATTGGCGTTTGCAGCTGGTTGTCAGCATATAATAACACATAATGTCTCGGATTTTCGCGGCTCGCAACAGCTTGGTGTCACCGCGCTGACTCCGCGCGAATTCCTGAACCGGATAAGAAAGAAATCATGAGCACATTGACCATTCAATTGCCGGATTCCTTGAAAAAGAGCATCGAGGAGCTGGCGGCGAGAGAAGGTTACTCGGTCAGCCAGTTCCTCGCCAGCGCTGCCGGCGAGAAGCTAGCGGTGATGTTGACGATGGAATATCTTCGCCGCGAAGCGGAGGCTGGGCGTCGAGATGATTTCGAACGGTATTTAGCCGCCGTGCCGGACGTGATGCCACCGGAATACGATCGGCTGGATTGAGTGTTGATGCGGCATCAGACAAATCCATCGTGGTAAATTGGTGGTGCGGTTTTGGTCTTCTGGCGTCGCCACTTCGCAATAATTGGTCGCAGAGCGTCTGGCACACTAGCGAGCTCTTTGGCTCGTCGCTCCAAGACTGCCCTTACTTTTGGCCACAGGCGGGTCAACGACGCATCCAACCATGATGAAATTGTCTCGTTTGTCGCGACGCTCCGAGGCTCGGACGCTTACCGAAGGTTCGATCGTCCGCGCTCTGGTGCGGCTCTCGGTCCCCATCGTGTTGGCGAATATTCTGCAAGTCGCCTATCAGCTCACCGATATCTTCTGGGCCGGCCAGTTGAGTGCCCAGGCCTTGGCTGCCGTATCGCTGAGTTTTCCGATTACGTTTTTGATGGTCGCGATTGGCGGCGGGCTGGCAATCGCCGGCTCGGTCTTGATCGCTCAATACGAAGGCCGCGGCGAGGAGCGAGCCATGAATCACGTTACCGCCCAAACGCTGATCATGGTCACCGCGGCATCCATCGCCATCTCTGCGATTGGCTACGTATATAGCGGGCCCATCATGCGCTTCATCGGCGCCGAGCCGGACGTGCTGCCCGATGCGGCCCGCTTTATGCAGATCACGTTCATCGGGTTCGTGTTCGTATTCGGCTTTTTCGTGTACCAGTCGCTGATGCGCGGGTTGGGAGTCGTGCAGGTCCCGATGCTGATCGTGCTCCTGACCGTGCTCCTGAATTTCGGACTCGATCCCCTCTTCATTTTTGGGTGGGGACCGATACCGGCCATGGGCGTCGCCGGGGCGGCGATGGCCACGCTTTCCACCCAAGCCCTGGCGGCAGGCATCGGGTTCACATTGCTGTTCAGCGGCCGGCACCGGCTGCGCCCGCGGCTGGCCGATTTTCGCCCCGATTGGAAGGTGATCGGCAGAACCTTCAAGCTGGGACTGCCGGCATCGATCGAGCAAGCGATGCGGGCGCTCAGCATGACGCTCATGACTCTGCTCGTATCCACATTTGGCACGATCGCCATCGACGCCTACAGCCTCGGCCTTCGCATCATGACCTTTGTCGTGATTCCCGCGATGGGCGTCGCCATGGCCACCACCACGCTCGTGGCGCAAAACCTGGGCGCGGGCAAACTTAGCCGCGCAGAAGAGACGAATTTGCTCGCGTGCACATTGTCGTTTTTCGGTCCGACCGCCGGTGGTGTTTTGCTGTACATTTTTGCCACGCCCCTGGCAACGCTGTTCGTGCCCGGCAGCGCGGCCGCCATTTCCGAGAGCGCCCACTTCATTCGCATTATTTCGCTGCCGCTCGGCTGCATCGGTTTGCAGCACACAATCAACGGCACGCTCCGGGCGCTGGCAACACGCTGGCCGCCATGGTGCTGACGATTATCGCCGCCTGGATCATCCAATTCCCGCTGGCCTATGTTCTCTCGCGCCACACTTCGCTTGGCATCGACGGCATTTGGTGGTCGCATCCGATCACGATGATCGTTTCAGCGAGCATTTCGTTACTTTGGTTCCTCGGCGGCGATTGGAAGCGCACCAAGCTGCTGGAAGACATCGAGTTGCAAGAGCGGGTCCGCGAAGAAGCCCGCATTGAAGAAGGCATCACGACGTGAGACACGGATTAGCCGCGCTTTGCGAGCCACCGCGACAGGGATACGTCGGTTTCGGCCGATCGTTTGCCTGCGATTAAGCCTTCGACGCTTATGTCCTCGTCGAGGTCGGGCCAATGAATGCCCTCGCCGTCTCCAATCAGTTTGAAATTTTCCCTCTCGGGCGTGGTACCATGCATTAGTCGTGGAAACCAAGTCAATGGAATCGATAGCGCTCGTCCATCGTCGAGTTGCACGGTCATGGAATCGTCGGTAAACGCGACCGATTCGGCGAATACGTCTCGTTCAGTGACTAAAGTGCTCATTCCATGCCTCCAAGATTCTCTCTTGATTCCGGTCAACCCACATTAAAAAAGGCGGTCGCTGAGCATTTATTTTTCGCCCTCCGCCAAGACATACGCCACAGCGAAGCTGCGGCAGTGCGAAATGCTCACGTGCATGCGCCGGATGCCGGCGCGCTCCATGACGTCACGAGCGCCGCCGCGCAGCTCGACGATTCGGCGCGCCCTTGCGGTCGTTGCGGATTTCAATATCGCGCCAGCCGATTCCCCGCCGCCAGCCGGTGCCGAGGGCTTTCAAAACGGCCTCTTTGGCCGCCCAGCGGCCCGCATAGTGCTGCGTCGCCGCTTTGCGGGCGGTGCAATACTCGATCTCCGCATCCGTGTACACGCGGGTGATGAACAACTCGCCGTGCCGCTCGATCATCTGCGCAATCCGCAGGCATTCCACGATGTCGATGCCGGTGCCGAGAATGGCCATGGTGAGGGTAAAGAGGTCGGAGGTCGGAGGTCGGAGGTCGGAGGTCGGAGGTCAGAGGTCAGGGAATCTTTGGCGACGGTCGCCAGGCCGAATTCATCGTTGCTTTATCCGCAACGCAAACACGGTACCAACAGCGCCGGCCGCAATGAGCACCGCGTCGACACCCCACAAGGCGGCCTGTCGCGGAGTCAATTCGTGTGCGAAGTATTCGGCGGGTGATGATGGTTCCCGTTGAAATATCGCCACTTGAATCGATTTCGCACTCTCTTCCTGCCATTGTCGTCGGAAGTCGAGGTATAGCCAAGCGTGTTCGGCAAAGACCATGAAGATTGCGAACGCGATCGTGCTGATGAGGAGGCGTCGATTCCCGGCGACGCGTAGCGTCGCGGCTATTGCGGTAAGGGTGACGCCAAGCGCTAAACCGGCGCCAATTGAAGTTAAACCGATCGGTGCATGTCCGGAGGCGTGCACCAGCGACGCGAGCCAGGCCACGACGATGGCTGCAACGAGGCCGGCGCCGTACCACATCATCATGGCAAGTTTACGTGGTGCTTTCTAAGGCCTGCGCCAAATCGGCGATGAGGTCGTCCGGGTTTTCGATGCCGCAGGATAGCCGGATCATGTTGTCCGGAATTCCATACGTGCGGCGATCCTCCGGCGTGCACTGGTAGTAGCTCATCACTAGCGGCTGCTCGATCAGCGATTCCACGCCGCCCAGGCTCGGCGCGATTCGCGGAATCCGCACGGCATCGACAATGTTGGCCGTGGCCCGCCAATCGGCATTCTTCACCAAAAACGTGACCAGGCCGCCAAAGCCGCGCATCTGCCGCCGGGCAAGGTGATGGTAGGCGTGCGACTCGAGCCCGGGATAAAACACCTTTTCGACGCGCGGATGGCGTTCCAGAAACTCGGCCACGCGCTGACCGTTCTCGTTATGACGCTGCATGCGAAGTTCGAACGTCTTCAACCCGCGAGAAAGCAGATAACAGTTCTGCGGGCTGTTCACAGCGCCCATGATCCCCCGCAGGTTTCGGATCGGCTCAAGCTTCTCGGCCGACCCGATCACGACGCCGGCCAGCAAATCGTTGTGGCCGGCCAGGTATTTCGTCACCGAATGCAGGACGTAGTCGATTCCGGCCTCGATCGGCCGCAAATTGTAGGGCGTGGCCAGCGTAGCATCGATCAAGGTCTCCACATCGTGATCGCAGCCGATTTGCGCGAAACGGTCCAAATCGACGATGCTCAAATGCGGATTCGTGGGCGACTCGCTCACCAGCAGCCGAGTTTTCGGCGTGATCGCCGCTTCCATGGCGTCGTAATCGCAAGCCCGGACTTGCACCGTCTTCACGCCGAAGCGCGACAAGTGCTTCGTGCAGAACTCGCGGCTGCGATGGTAACACTCATCGAAGAAGATCACCTCGTCGCCCGCGCAGAGCTTGGCCATCAGCACACCGACGATCGCCGCCATGCCACTCGAAAACAGCACGGCCGACTCGCCCCCTTCAAGTGCTGCCAACTTCCGCTCGGCCACGCGCTCGCCCGGATTGCCGTAGCGGCCGTATTCTTCGCGCGGTTGCTGGTTCTCGATGAAGTCAATCACTGCCTGCGAGTCGGCAAACGTGTAGGTCGAGGCGCAGAAGATCGGATCGGTGATCGAATCGCCCGGCTTCTGCCGCGCTTCGCCGCCGTGGACGCTCAGCGTCGAAAACTTCGGCGGCGGCGTATTAGCCGGCTGCTCGGGCAGCGCTTGATCGTCGAGCGGCTTGGTCATGTGCGTGGTACTCATATCTGCATCATCCTTAATAGGCGAGCCGGGCACCCGGCAGCCGGTTTTGCCGGGTGCCGGATCGCTTGTGGTTTAGCCGCAGGCGCAACAAAAAACCGCAGCGCCAAGTCCTCGGCGATGCGGCTCGCATCTTTCAGGTTGTGCAAACGAACGTGCGCGATGCTCGGAAAAAACGCCAGGCTTCGCGACGTAGGCTCTTTAGCAGTTTCGGCTGCAAGCGGCCACAAATCCCGAGTGTGTTTAATTCTACTATGCGCCGCGGGCGAACACAAGTCTCGCGGAAGAAACGGTAATGGGTCAGTTCGCCGTTGTCACACCGAGCTACTCCGACGGGTCCGGCTAGATTCCTCGGAGTACCTCGGAATGACAGGTTGTCGATCCTGAGCAAACTGACCCAATAGCGAAGAAACCGGCCATTCTCGTCGTTCCAAGCCCTAAATACGGTAGTGGGTCAATTCGCCGCTGTCACACCGAGGCACTCCGAGGGGTCCGGCTAGATTCCTCGGAGTACCTCGGAATGACAGGTTATGGATTCCAAAAGAACTGCCCCACTACCCTAAGACCGGCCCTGTGGCAACGTTTCGCCCAAAGGCGTACCATGAAGTTCACCCAACGCCGCCCCCGGCAGTCGATCATGGACCAGGCGCCACACATTTCTAACTCTGTCAGCGCGCTTGCGCCGAGAGTGCGCCGCAATGGGATTTCGGCTCGCGTGGGTGGTCGCGCTGGTGGTCGTTTGCGGCATAACCGATTCGTCGAGGGCGATCGCCGCAGAGCCCGGCAAACTCGTCGCTGCCGCCGATCAAGCGTCTCAAGGTTCTGCTGCCACTGGCCAGGAAATCAGCCGATGGATCGACGAACTCAGCCACGATTCGTTCACCGTTCGGCAAACGGCCGCGTCGCAGTTATTGGCGGCCGGGATGGCCGCCCGCGAGCCGCTGCTGGCAATCGTCGAAGGACCCGATCCGGAAACCCGGGCCGCCGCGCGCCGACTGGTCGCTCTGATCGATCAGACCGAGTTTCACCGCCGGCTGGAAGCATTCGCGGCCGACACCGACGGCCGGCAAGGACTTACGCTTCCCGGCTGGGAGCAATACCAAAAGCTCGTCGGGTCCGATCCGCCGGTGCGCGCGCTGTTTGTCGACATGCAGCGACACGAAGGGGCACTGATCTCGGCCACATTGAGTGGTTCAATTCGAACTCCGTCCGACCTTTTGGAACCGCGGTTACTACGGCTGCTGCAATGGCAGAACGTTCCCGGCAATCGCTCGCAAGCGCCCGCGTTAGGTAGCTATGCAACGATGCTCTTTCTGGGGACAATCGCGGAAATTGGCGTCTCCGACGGCACGACTTCGTTGATTGAAACCCTGTTGCAGCGACCGCCGATCCAGGAAATGCTCCGCCCCGATCACCGCCAGGAAGCGGTCCGGCGGCTGGCCGTCGGCTGGGTGCTTAATTGCCCAACCAAAAGCGAAAACATTCTCTTGAGCCGGTTGAGTATTATTTCCGCCACGGGACTTGAGGACGCGTTGCCGCTGCCGCTGGCCGTGATCGCCGGCGGCAAGCCATACGAGCGGGTGAAACCTGCGACGCTGCGCGATTGCGCTTCTGGTCGTCGGCCAACTTGGCCGGGCCGAGCACGTCGACCGCTTGGAACCGCTGCTCAAAGATGACTCACTGTGCGTCTCGCAAATGCAAATACCCGGCCAACCGGCCGGCACAGTGCAAATTCGCGACGTAGCCCTCGCCGTTATGCTGCAGCTTACCGATCAGCGCCCGGCCGACTACGGATATCCGAATGCAAAGTTGCAGCAAGTGCCGAAGTTGTTCCAAATTCAAACTCTCTTCCGTGAAAACGATCAGCAGCGAGAGGAAGCCATTGCCAAGTGGCACGCCTGGCGGGACGCGAAAAAAAGCGGAACGGCAAAAGCAAATTAGAGGATTAAGGTGCTGTCATTCTGAGCGGAGCGTAGCGCAGCGAAGAATCTCGCTTGATTCAACGTAGATCCGTCGGTCGCCAAGCCTGCCTCAGGATGACGGGAGGGATTTGCAACCGCTTCTGGATCACATGGGCGACTCCTCAACCGGCCCGCGGGGTTTAATCGTTACGACCGCACGTGCGTAGGGCCCCCTGGCAAAGGTGGTTTTTGGTCTTTCTTGTTGGTACTATGGAGGTTGCGACACGTGTCGCTACACCTCGCGAGCCTGGCAGAGTGCCAGAATGCGTGGGTCTCCTCGGAGCTAGCGCTATGGCGTTTGCGAGATATTTCCCTGGCCGCGCGTTCGTTGGGATGGCTTGCGTGGCGTTCTTGGGCCTGATCGCTCAAGGTGTTTTCGCCGAAGCGCCTCGGGCAGCCACTGGCCCACCAGCCGCCCAGACGAAACCAGCTGCCACGAATTCCAAGACGCCGATTCCAACGAACGCGAAGCCGACGGCGATAGCGCCGACCACGCCAGTTGCCGCAGCCCCCGCAACCCACGTCCCGGCGGCCGACGCACGACTCAGCTTCAGCTTCCGTTACCAGCCCTGGCAGCAAGTTCTCGATTGGTTCGCCGAACAAGCGGGCTTGTCGCTGCTGATGGACTCGCCGCCGCCCGGCACCTTCAATTACACCGACTCGCGCGAGCTACACCATCCCCGAAGCGCTCGACGTGCTCAACGGGGTCCTCTTGACCAAGGGTTTCACGCTCGTGCGGCACGGGCGGATGCTCGTCGTGGTGAACCTCGAAGACGGCATCCCGCCCAACCTGGTCCCTGATGTTCCCTTGGCCGACCTGGACAGCCGCGGCGAGTACGAGCTGATTCGCGTTCTCTTTCCGGTCTGGAATATGACACCCGAGCAGGCAGCCGCCGAAGTGCAGCCGCTGTTGGGGCCACAGGGTAAAGTCGTCACGCTGCCGCAAGCCCGCGAAATTCAAGTCACCGAAACGGCTGGCCGGCTGCGAACCATTCGCTCGATTGTCAACGCGGTCGAACAGCCGGACTCGGGTAAGGCCGGCATGCGGGAGTTTCCGCTCAACTACATCACGTTCGATGCGGCCATGCCGACGATCCGCCAGATGCTCGGCATTCCAGCCGAAGCGTCGAGCACGCCGGATGGCACGGCCCAAATTACAAAGAGCGCGATTGGCGAAAAGCTGCTGTTCCGCGGCACGGCCCAGCAGGCAACCCGTCTGTCGGAAATCCTGCGGCTGATCGACGTGCCTGAAGCCGCCCGCGGCGTGAATGGCGTTCCGCAAATGGAAGTGTATTCCGTCACGACGGCGGACCCCGAAATGGTCGTGAAGATGCTACAGACGCTCTTGCACAACGACCCGAACGTGGTCCTTTCGGCCGATAAGGAAGGCTCACACGTCTTCGCGTTCGCCACGCCGCCGCTGCAGGCGACGATCCGCGCGACCATCGATCAAATGCAAAAGGATTCGCGGGCCGTCGATGTGATCAATCTTTCGAATGTCGATCCGCAGGTCGCGGTGGTGGCGATCAATAAACTCTTCGGCGGCGCCGACGACAAGCCCGATCCCAAGGGGCCGCGCGTCGATGCCGATCTCACGACGCGCAGCTTGCTGGTCCGCGGCACGGCCGGCCAGGTCGCCCAAATACGCGAACTGCTCCGCAAGCTGGGCGAGACGGAAGAGGAAGGGGGCGGCAGCGCAAAATCGCGTCAGCACGTGCGACTCCTGCCGCTCTCGGGCGCCGCTGCCCGCTCGGCAATTTCGCAGATCGAACAGATTTGGCCAAACGTGCGAGCAAACCGCATTCGCGTGGTCGCGCCAACGGCGGCCATCCCCAGTTATCGGCCCGGTGATTCGCCGGATAACGGGCCGTCGCAGCAGACCGCGCCGCCGGCGGCAGCGCCTGGCGAAGGGGCCAACGATCAACTCCAGCAATTGTGGCAAACCTTTCTTCAGGACCGGCAGGCTCCGGCAAAAGCGCCCACTCAATCGCGTCCGGATGGCGCGAAACTGAAGTCCGAGAAAGACCGTGCTGCCAGGAGCGACACCCCGAGCATCTACCGGTATGTCGCCACGGGTGCGCCGTCGGCCGCGCCCCCGCCGGCTAAAGCCAGCTTGCCGCCGGCGTCGCAATCGGGTCAACCACAAGGGTCGGCGGGGCGTGGGGCGCCGATCCTGATCGCCCCCGGCCCGGGCGGCACGCTCATCGCCTCCGACGACCTGGAGGCCCTGGATCAGCTCGAAGAACTACTCTCGACCGTCGCCGGCCACAACGCCGCCTCGGGCCGCGAGTACGCGGTTTTCTATCTCAAGTACTCCAAAGCACCGATTATTGCCGAGGTGCTCGCCGCCATTTTTGGCGGATCCACGGGCGGCAAGGATAAGGGGCTCATCGGCGATATTGCCAACAATGCGCTGGGCGAAGTTGGCGGCGGGCTGATGGGCGACTTGCTGCTCGGCGGCGGCAGCGGCGGCGGCAGTTTTACTTCCTCGTCCGTCGATATCGTGCCCGATGCCCGGCTCAACGCCCTCATCGTCCGCGCCAAATCGACCGATTTGGACACCATCGAGCAGCTTTTGAAAGTGCTCGATCAACACACTGGCCCGGAAAACGTTCAAGCGGAAGCCCAGCCGCGGCCGATCCAACTGCTCAACACCACGGCCGCCGACATGGCGCAAATCGTCCAGTCGCTATACCAGGATCGCATGGCCGGCACAGGAGCGGTGATGAGCCCGCAGGAAATGATGAAAATGATCCGCGGTGGCAACAACGCCGATCAGCAGGTCCAAAAGATGACGATCGCGGTCGATTCGCATAACAATTTGCTGGTTGTGCGCGCGCCAGATCCGCTCTTCGACGAAGTGAAAGCCATGGTGATCGAGCTGGATCAGTCGAACGGCGATTCCCCACAAACCACGCGGGTCGTTTCGCTCCAGCACACCAATTCGTCCGCCGTGCAAAAAGCGCTGACTTCGCTGCTTGGCAACGTGAAGACAAGCACCACAGGGGCCCAAACTCCAGCCGGCGCGCAGACCGCCCAAGCGGGCGGTACGAGTTCAGGCGGCGATGAAGACTCGCCCGAGGATCGCATGCGGCGCGCGATGCGCCGCAATTTTGACATGATCCAGGAAATGCGGCGGATGCAGGAGCGATCTGGCGGTGAGGGTGGCGAGCGCGGTGGCTTCGATCGAAGCCGATTCGGCCGCGGCGGCTTCGGTGGCCCGGAAGGCTTCCGCGGGCGAGGCGGCGACGGCGAACGCGGCAGCCGCGGCGGCGACGGACGCTAAACTTACCAACCGCCTATACTTTCCCAAGCCGCCAACTTGCCGGCAGGCACACATCCGCCCTTAAGTCGGCGGGTTGGGTTACTTCGCCTTTGCCGCTTCCGCCGCCGTAATGATTCCGTCGTTGTTCAGATCGTAGCGGCGAAACTCTTCCACTAAACCCGGCGACCAGTGGCTGCTGTATTCGCTCATTGATACCTCACCGTCGCCGTTCACATCGCGCGATTTGAACCAACCCGGCAATCCGGTCGGCAGCCGGTCGGTGGCCGGCGTGAAGCGATAAGAGTGCCGCTTATCGCCGTCTTTTGACGCAGCGGCTTTGCCGCCCGCGCTGCCGGTAAAGACGCGCCCGGTCAGCGCTTTGTCGGCATCGCCCTTCGAACGATCGGTGCTGGCCGAATCGCCGTCCCTGTGCCGACCACCATAACCGCCGGATCGGTCGCGATCGCCCGTTGAATCGCTGCTCCCGCTGCCGCTCGCGGTCGAGGCCGTTGGCGCCGCCGACGGTGTCGGGTCAGAAAGATGCGTGACCAGCTCATCGACCGTGATGACGCCGTCGTGATTCAGATCGGACTCGGCGGCCCGGCCGTGCAACGACTTGAGCTCGTCGCCTTCCAGCATCATGTTTCCGTTCTTGTCGTTTTGCTTGACGACGCTGATGGCGTAGTCTCTTATTTTTGGCGCCCCGCCATCCGTCGCCGGCTTGGAAGGTGCCATACTCGGCGGTGTGCTGGAAGTTGTCGTCGAACGAGAGGCGCTGCTCGAACTGCTCGGGCTCGATGAACTACTGCTGGGATTGCTCGATGAGTCACCGCTGCGGCGTTCGTCGTCGCCGCGCGATCGGCCGCGCCAGTCGCGGAAACCCCGGCCGCGAGAACGATCGCGGCGGTCATCGGGCCGCGAGCTTCCGCCCGGGTCTTGGGCGAGGGCTCGTCGGCTGCTGTCTAGCGAGCCGCCGACAGCAAGCCATTGGAATCCAACCAGCATCACTGCGATCAGAAAGTAGGAACGGTGCTTCATGGTAGTTTTAACCGTCCAAACGGCAACAAGTATCGCCCGCCGGCAGAACACCGCGTATTGTTGCTATTGTAGTTAAAATCTACTACCCCTGTGCGGATGGGCGGCGACGGATGAAAATTGACGGTGAAGCCGCGGCCCGGCGATGCGTAACATCGCGGCTAATCCCCCAATCCCGAGTCCGCACCCTGCCTCCATGCGTGCCGAAATTATTGCCATTGGCGACGAGCTGACCAGCGGGCAGCGCCTTGATACCAACAGCCAGTGGCTCAGCGAGCGGCTGGCCGAGATTGGCGTTCCCGTCGCTTTCCACACCACGGTGGGCGACGATCTTGAAGACAACATCGCCGTCTTTCGCGCGGCGATCGAGCGAGCCGAGCTCGTCGTGAGCACGGGCGGACTGGGTCCGACGGCCGACGACCTGACGCGCGACGCCATCGCGGCAGCGGCGGGCGTCGATCTGGTGCAAGATGATGCGGCGCTGTCCCACATCCGAAGTCTATTCGCTCGCCGGCGGCGCGAGATGCCCGAACGCAACAAGCTGCAGGCCCAGTTCCCGCGCGGCAGCCGCGTGGTGCCAAATCCGGAAGGGACCGCGCCGGGAATCGATCTCACGGTGCCGCGCTCCTGCGGGCCGCCTTGCCGCGTGATCGCGCTGCCCGGCGTTCCAGCCGAAATGGTGACCATGTGGAACCAGACGGTGTCGCCCACGCTGCTTGCCGACCAACCAGCGCGGCAAGTCATTTGCCATCGGCGGATCAAATGCTTCGGTGTCGGCGAAAGCGACCTCGAGGCGATGCTGCCCGATATGATTCGCCGCAAACGCGAACCGCTCGTGGGCATCACCGTTAGCGGCGCGACCATCACGCTCCGTATCACGGCGAGCGGTCCGAGCGAAACCGCGTGCCGCCGGGCGATCGAACCGACCGTCGCCCAAATCCGCGAGCTGCTCGGCGTGCTGGTCTTTGGCGAGGAGGACGATGAGCTGGAGCACGCGGTCGTGCGACTACTCCGCGATCGCGGCCGATCGGTGGCGGTCGCCGAGTGGGCGACCGATGGGCTCGTCTCGCATTGGCTGGCCGAAGCGGCCGGCGCGAGCGATTGCTTGCGAACTGGCATCGTCGTGCGCGAGGTGGCAATGCTGCAGAAGCTGCTCGAAATCGATATCACGCCGGCGGCATCTGCCACGGCCGAAACCGCCCAGGCAATGGCCCGAGCCGTTCATTCGATCGGCCACGCCGACTACGGACTCGCAGTTGCCGCGTTTCCCGCAAGCGATTCGGAGTCGTCGCCAACGGCGACGCTGAACAACGTGGACATGAACGGCACGTTGCACGTGGCGCTCTCGGCAGGCGACAATGTACGAGTGAAGAGTTTTCCCGTGGCCAGCCACCCCGCGATTACAAAAACTCGCTCGGCGAAGCAGGCACTGAACATACTGCGACTCGCTCTGCTCAACGGCGAATAATGAACTGTCATGCTGAGCGCAGCGAAGGATCTCTCGCCAGAGCAGACTAGATTCTTCGCTTCGCTCAGAATGACATGACGTTGGCAGAATGATATGGCTTCGCTCAAAATGACAATTGGCTTTTTCGAATTGGGATCCATTTGAATCGCATCCGTCTAGCCGCCGCGGCTGTTAACCAAACGCCGATGGCCTGGGAAACCAACCGCCGGCACATCCGGGCCGCAATTGCCGCCGCGCGCGACGCTGGGGTCGGAATCCTCTGCCTGCCCGAATTGTGCATCACGGGGTATGGCTGCGAGGACATGTTCTTCTCACCTGGCATACAGGACACGGCCATCGAGCAATTGCAGGAATTGGTGCCGGATACCAAGGGCCTTATCGCCTGCTTCGGGCTGCCGGTGTTCTACGAGGGCGCGGTCTACAACACGGCTGCCATGGTTGGCAACGGCCGCCTATTGGGACTCGTAGCCAAGCAGCACCTGGCCGGCGATGGAATCCATTACGAGCCCCGCTGGTTTCGCCGCTGGCCGGCCGGCATCGTCGGCAGCATCGAAATCGGCGGTCAAACGTACCCAATCGGCGACCTGTTGTTCGATTGCGGTGGCGTGCGGATCGGCTTCGAAATCTGCCGCGATGCTTGGGTCGCCGACCGCACCGGCGCCCGGCTGGCCCAGCGGGGCGCCGATGTGCTGCTCAACCCCAGCGCCAGCCACTTCGCGTTTGCCAAGCAGCAAATTCGCGAGCGGTTCGTGCTGGAAGGTTCCCGGGCATTCTGCGTGAGCTACGCCTACGCCAACCTGCTCGGCAACGAGGCCGGCCGCTCGATCTACGACGGCGGCACGCTGATCGCCATGGGCGGTAAGATGCTGGTCCGCGGCCCACGCTTTTCGTTCGCCGATTGGCTGCTTACCACTGCCGTGATCGACGTCGATCGCACCCGCCGCGCCAAGGCCGAGACCTATTTGGACACCAACCCGCGCCCGGCCGAAGCCAATGAAACGGGTTTGGTCGTCGCGGAATTCGACTTTCCAGATGTAGCGGACCCGACGGAGAAAATAACCGTCGAAACCGGAGTTTGTAGCGCAAGCCGGGAGGATGAACGGACAGCGCTCGGCCAGGTTCCCGGTCATCCGGCATGGGAAACTGGTGCATATCAGAAGGAAGAAGAGTTTGTTCGATCTGTCGCCTTAGCACTATTCGATTATTTGCGGAAAAGCCGTGCACAGGGTTTTGTCGTTTCACTGAGCGGCGGCGCCGATTCTTCGGCGGTTGCCGTGCTAATCCATCTGCTTGCGCAACTTGGCGGCCGAGAATTGGGATTCGAGAAACTGGCAGAAAAACTGTCGCATATTAAATCGCTCAGCACTGCCGGGAGCACCGGCTTTACTGCCGGTGCTAGTCACCTGGTCCGCCATCTCCTGACCTGCGTCTATCAGGCAACACGCAACAGCGGCGCCCAAACGTTCGCAGCGGCCCAAGCCACGGCCGACGCCGTCGGCGCCGAGTTCTTCCACTGGAACGTCGAGGCCATGGTCGATGGTTACGTGCAGACCGTCGCCGCTGCCACCGGCCGCGAAATCACCTGGAACGAACACGACCTTGCGTTACAAAACATCCAGGCCCGCGCCCGCGGCCCAGGAATTTGGCTGTTAGCCAATCTGCGCGACGCCCTCCTGCTCACGACAAGCAACCGCAGCGAAGCCGCCGTTGGCTACGCCACGATGGACGGCGACACGTGCGGCGGCCTGGCGCCCATTGCCGGCATCGATAAAGCGTTTTTGCTCGATTGGCTGAAGTGGATGGAAACCGCCGGCCCCGCCGGAATCGGGCCGTTGCCCGCTCTTTCGATTGTCAACAATCTGAAACCCACCGCCGAACTCCGGCCGCCCGCGGCTGATCAGACCGACGAGGCCGACCTCATGCCCTACCGCGTGCTCGACGCGATCGAGCGGGCGGCGATTCGCGACAAGTTGCTTCCGATGGAAGTCTTCCAGGCGGTCCGCCCGCAATTCCCGCAACACGACTCGGCACAAATCGGCACGTGGGTCGAGCGGTTTTTCCGACTGTGGTGCCGCAATCAGTGGAAGCGCGAGCGTTACGCTCCGTCGTTTCACCTCGACGATGAGAACCTCGACCCCAAAACGTGGTGCCGCTTCCCGATCCTAAACAGCGGGTTTGATAAAGAGCTGGCTGAGCTGCGCGACTACCTGCGGCGCTAACCCTGATCGGAGCCCGCCGCGCAAGCAAGGGACTCATCAAATCTACCCTTGCTTGCGCTGCGGGCTTCAATCCAAGAGCGCGAAGAAGCGCCTACGGACAACATCGGCAACATCGACGATGTCGTCGGCCCGACGGCATCGAACCGCTTGGCGATGCGCCGCCGTCTTTCAATCCCGGGCCGACCGATTGCGGCTTGGCAACGGTGACCGTCCGGGCGGCTCGTTTTGTCGCCTGCCAGGCCTCGTCGACCGCCGTCTTGTCGCCGTATTGAAACCGCTGCACGATCAGCTCTTCGTGATAGTAATGGATCGACGTGACTTCGATGTTCCGTGACATACAAGCCGCGAACACATTGCCGACGTGGTGGACGTTGTCGTCGACGTAGATGACCGCCTTGATATCGCGCATGGCGCGCTTGAGCAGCGTTAAAAGCATCATGCCTTTGTGCTGCCCTGCTGTCATAAAGATGCCATCGGCGTAACTAACGGGATGGGGAGTCACGAGCTTGAACTTCGCCAGATCGGCCGCGGTCAGTCCATCTTTCTCGGGATTCTTCGGGTCGTACGCAAGATAGTCCTTGTTGGACAGGTCATTCACCGGTAACTCGGTCGCGGCGAAATCGTACCCGCACCGCTTTAGCTCGCGCTCGGTATCGTCTCGAAACTCCGGCCCGCGCGACGTGACGAGAATCGTCGAGATGCCAAGCTTTTGCAGCCTGGCGATGATCGCCGGCTGATCCGGCTGCGTCGGGTGCATGTGTTGGCGATCGTAAAGGATATGTTGGGCATCCAGCAACCCGGCAAACGATTTAGCAACTAAGTGCGGAGAGTTGGGTTCGTTCTCCATCAAATAGTGCTGCCATTCGAACCAGTGGTCGCTGCCCAAGTCGCCGTTCATCGACATCACTGTGTTGTCGATGTCGAGCGCCAACAGTACGTGCTCGGCGCCGAATTTTTTCACGTATTGCTCGGCGACCGGCAGCACGTCGGCGAAATCCTTCGCGGCCTGGAGTTCCGAGGCGCGGGCGATCCCCCAGCCCGAAACGAGCGCTGCCAGAACAATCAACGCGACCACTGCGCGCTCGACACCACTCAACAAACGCTTGCTCATGGATGCCGAATCGGGGTTGGTGGATTGTCGCGCTATGGGTACCGCTCTAGGATAATTGCCGACACTCCAAACTTCCAGCAGCCCCAGGCTTTGCCGCAGTATTTAAGCGTCCGCGGTTATTTGAATCCTCGGCAGAACCGGGGGATGAAGGTCGCACATATGGCTGACGTTTTTCTTCAAGCTGCCCTCGCGGAGGCCCGATTTGGGCTAAAAGAAGGGGGCATTCCCATCGGCTCGGTGCTGGTGATCGGCGGGGAAGTCGTCGGCCGCGGCCACAATCGCCGTGTGCAAAACGGCAGCGCCGTCCTGCACGCGGAAATGGACTGCCTGGAAAATGCCGGCCGGTTAAGTCCGGCCGAGTACCGTAAGGCGACGCTCTACTCCACCCTTTCGCCCTGCGACATGTGCAGCGGCACCGCCCTGCTCTACCGCATTCCGCGGATCGTGATCGGCGAGAATCGCACCTTCCGCGGACCGGAGGATTACGTTCGTTCGCGCGGCGTTGAACTTGAAATCGTCGATGATCCCGAGTGTTACGAGTTAATGCAGAAGTTCATCGCCGCGCACCCCGAACTTTGGAACGAAGATATTGGTGAAGTTTAGTTAGCCCCCGGTCATTGACCGGGGGCTAAATGTGCTACAGCCGGCACGGTGGATCACCTGTGCAAACGCGCTTGTAGCGAGTAATGCCGGTTCCGCGGTTGACTCGAACTTCAACAAGCGCGCCACAATGCGGACAAAAATCGGGTTCAGTTTCCGCAAGCTGTCCAGACTCCGCTTTCGCCGCGCAGACCGCGCAGCGCTTCGTACCCGGAATTGCCGCCAACCGCTCGGACGCGATGGGCTCGCGACAAATCTCGCAGAATACTGCGGCCTGCCAATCGCCAAGGTCCTCATCTTCGCTCGGGCGCACCAAGAGACTCTTTTCCTTGCAAATCGGGCAAGTCATCCGCGGCGCCGATTCGACGAACAATGCTTCAACCAATTCCGCCTCAGGATCGCGCTCGCGGCGCAGCTGGCCGATCAGACGCAGCCTTGCGACTGCACCGTCGCGGCCACAAACCGTCCGCCATCCGCACTGCTGGCAAATGAGTTCGTAGGAAAACACGATCTACTTCGGCGCAAAAACGAGCGGCCTGGCACCAACCGTCCTAGTGACGCCAGGCCGCATCTGATCAGATTTGTTTAATTAGCCCCCGGTCATTGACCGGGGGCTAAATGGTTCGTCATGCAACCATCCGCATCGCGGCGGCCGATTCCTTCACGGCCTCGACGAACTCCTCGAACACGCGCAGATCCAGCGCCGACGCCGTATCCGACTCCGGATGGAACTGCGTGCCGATGGCGAACCAATCGGGGTTGCGGCTCTCGATCGCTTCGACGATGCCGTCCGGGCAGCGGGCAGTCGCTTCGAAACCGTGCGCAACGTCGTCGATCGCCATGTGGTGCATGCTGTTGACGCGCAGCTCGCCATCGCCGTAGACCCGCTCCATGAGCGAATTGGGGACGATCTCCAACGTATGACGGTGGGCCGGATCGAGCGGATCGTGATGCGGCAACGCCGTGGGCCGGTCCTCCGGAATGTGCAACAGCAACGTGCCGCCTAACGTCACGTTCAGGAGCTGCATCCCGCCCCCGATGCCGAACACGGGCAAGCGTCGGTCGGCCACGATCCGCATCAACCGGCGATCAAAGGTTTCGCGGCGGGGCGCCAACGTGCGAATCGTCGGGTGAAGCATGTAGCCATCGCGCCGGGGATCGAGATCGGCCCCGCCCACGAGCACCACGCCGTTCAGCCGGTCGAGAAGCTGCTCCAGGTCGTCGTCTTCCTGGAGCGGCGGAATGATAAGCGGGATTCCGCCCACCTTGCTGATGGCATCGTAGTAGCCCGATGCGACATACGTGAAACTTGGCTTGTCTCCCGATGCGTTGGCGAAATCGGCGTTCAGACCAATGATCGGCTTAAACATACTTTGCACTCCCTGGTTGGGCGTCGTCCCGACGCGGCCTGGGAAGTTTCCTCGCGATAAGCAGCTAAGCCAATCCAGGAACCGCTCGCGTGCACAGCAGTCAGCTCACGGACAGAGCGATCAAGTCGCTACACCCGTGGGCAGACGCCGCGCACCGCGCGGTGCTAGCATCTGGCCCAGATGCATCGTCGTTCGCCGGTGCTCAGCACCGACAGCCGGAAGTCGCCAACAATGGCGAAAGTCGTAGTCATTCCGGCCCGAAGAACTCCCTTTCTCGTGTTTGGCCGTTGTCACTCGGCAGCGTTTGAGAATGCAAGTGGGCGATAGGTTAAGTTTTCATTAAGCACATTGCAAGACCCCACGCATTTTGGGGTCGCGCCTGCCACTGCTAGCACAACATCGTGTACGAGGGTTTTTTATGTTAGGCTAATCACCCGGCGACGCGTAGCGTCGCGGCTGGTTTAAATGGCAGGTTCCCTGCATCCCGAATCCTGCTTCTCATGCACTTCCGCCGCGTATATCTCGAATCATTCGGCTACACTCTGCCGGACGAAATTGTCGCCACGGCCGAGCTCGAGCGACGACTTGCGCCGCTGTACGAGCGGTTGCGCTTGCCGGAAGGCCGTTTGGAACTCATGACCGGTATCCGGGAGCGCCGATTTTTTCCGCCCGGCACGCGGCCGAGCACGGTCAGCATCGAATCGGCGCGGCGGGCGATCGAGGCCAGCGGCATCGACCCGCGATACTTCGGCGCGCTCATTCACGGCTCGGTCTGCCGCGACTTCCTCGAGCCGGCCACCGCCTGCCGCGTCCATCATGGGCTCGATTTACCGAATGAGGCGATGATATACGACATTTCCAATGCCTGTCTCGGCTTGCTGAACGGCATCGTTCAAGTCGCGAACATGATCGAATTGGGACAGATTCGCGCTGGAGTCGTCGTCGGTACCGAGTGCGGCCGCGAGCTGGTGGAAAACACGATCGACCTCCTCAATAGCGATCTCTCTCTCACTCGCGATTCGGTCAAGAATTCCATCGCCTCGCTCACGATCGGATCGGCCAGCGTGGCGATCGTCCTGTGCGATGAGGAGCTCAGCCAAACGGGTAACCGGCTAACTACGGCGTCCGCGTACTGCGACACCAGCCAGCACGATCTCTGCCAGAGCCACGGCCTGAAGGCCATCATGCAAACCGACAGCGAAACGCTGATGCGGCAAGGCATCGCCGCCGGCGCGCAGACGTTCGATCGGTTCCTGGCAGCCGCCGGCTGGGAGCCCGGCGACATCGACCGCACGTTTTGCCACCAGGTTGGCGTCGCCCATCGCAAACTCATGTTCGAATCGCTCGGGCTTAGCCCTCAGCTTGATTTCAGCACGCTAGAAACGCTCGGCAATACGGGCACGGCCGCACTGCCGATCACGATGGCCCTCGGAATCGAAGCGGGCCGCCTCGACCCAGGCAACCGCGTGGCCATGCTCGGCATCGGTTCGGGAATCAATTGCCTGATGCTGGCCGCCGAGTGGAAGACGAAAAAGAATTTGATTGGCCCGCCGCGCCAGCAAGGGAACGGAGGATATTACCGTCCATTCGTGAGCACCGCTGCCACCACAAGCCCAATCACGACGAGCACGGCTGCGACCCCAATCGAAAGCCAGAGAACCAAAGAAGAGCCGCTACTGGGAGGAACGTAGTTCGGCGGCTGAAGTGGATTGAATTGGGCCCGCTGGGCCATTTTCCTCTTGATCTGCTCGATTTCCGGATCGGTCAGCTCTTCTTCCAGAAGCGAACGCGACTTTCCCGAACCCGACGACGACTTTGGGGAAACCGAGACAACATCGCTCGCACCCGCCACGTCGCTCGACGACGGAGTCGACCTGTCCGAAGAGGCCCCCGGTTTTTTCGCCGGCCGGCGATTGGCCACGCCCAGAACATCTTCCTCATCCAGTGGCGCCAGCCCGAGTTCCTCTTCCGACTTTCCCGCCCCGCTCTTTTCGTCGAGCTTCTTCGTATCGCGATCGGAAACCGGCATTGTCCGGCCACTTCCCGATCCTTTGGCCGAAGACGACGGCGTCGCCATCCCCAGCGAAAATCGCGTAAACACACCGCTGCCGACGCCGGTGTCGCGACCCGGGTCGCGATTCTCGATCTGGCCCCCGCCAATCGAGCGGCCCCGCTCGGCGAGCCACTCTTTCAAATGCGCCGATAGTTCGCCCGCCGTCTGCGGCCGCTCGATCGGTTTCTTGGACATCATCGATTCGCAAATATCCACCAGCGATGGCGGCGCATCCGGCCGCACCTTGAAAATCGATTCCGGCCGGGCCGTTTGATGTTTCAGCAGCCGCTCGGAAATCGACCCTTCCGGAAACGGCGGGCTGCCCGTGAGCAAGAAATAGAGCGTGCAACCCAGGCTGTAAATATCGGACCGGCTATCCGCCTCGTGGCTATTAAGGGCCTGCTCGGGCGCCAAATAATCGGCCGTTCCCAGCACGTTTTCCTCGTTAGCCATCGTCAGCGACGCCTGGTCGTCTTCCGTCAACTTCGCCAGACCCAGGTCGAGTAGTTTGACCGTGTTGTGGCGGTCCACCAGGCAGTTGGCTGGTTTGATATCGCGATGCACTAAACCCATCTCATGGGCGTGCTGCAAGCCGCGGGCGACCTGGGCGATGTAATCCACGGCCGTGTCAAAATCCAACGGACCGTTGGCAACCACCATTTGATGCAGGTCCTGGCCATCGACATACTCCATTACGATGTAATGGATCTGGCCTTCGTTGGCGATATCGTACGCGCGGACGATATTGGGATCGTCGAGCTTCGCGACCGCTCGAGCTTCGAGCCGAAACCGCTCCAGGTACGAAGAATCGTTCACCCTGTTCTGGGGCAGCACCTTGATCGCGACTTGGCGCTTCATCAGCTCGTGCTCGGCCAAATAGACGGTGCTCATCCCGCCCTTGCCGATCTGTCCCAAAAGCTTGTAGCCGCCCAAGCGGAAACCCTTGTGCTTGCCAGCCAGCAGCTTATCGGCCTGCCAGCGCGTGATCAGGTTTTCCGCGATCAACAGCTCGGCCAGCCGATTCTGGTCCTCCAGCGCGGCCTCGCCATGGGCGTTCGCGGCCTTTTCAAGAAAAGCCGTGAGCTTGGCCTCATCAACGAGGTTGCTACGCCGTAACAGGTCGACCAGCTTGTTGGTGGTCACCTTGGTCATTGCGCCTGAAAAGTCCAAAAGGAGCGCTGGTCACTGGGCGGTATCAATACCGCCGCAAAGCGACCCTGCTCCCAATTGCGCTCGTATACCGATCTGCGACAAGAGGAGTGATCGCCTCGTATTTCTGTTCCGCCTGGATCCGTCCCCAACCATCTTACCCACGAACGTGGCCAACGAAAAAAAGCTTATGAGTCCAATAATGCCTCGCTGGCGGCATCGAAGGCGTTCTCTGCGTCTCACATTACACCATACCACGGCCCAACGCCTTTCACCAGCAGTTTTGCGAACAAAATAGTCCCTCTCCCTAATGGGAGAGGGCCGGGGTGAGGGTCCATTGGACGTCGTTACTTTAGGTCCTCATTTGCCGGCCAACGCGGCTTTAACAAGATCGGCATCGAAGTAATTCGTGCTCATCCCCGCATCCACCACGATCCGCTGGGCGTTGATCCCGCCGGACGTCGGGCTCAGCAAAAACGCCGCCACATTGGCCACTTCTTCCGTCGTCAGGGCCTGTTTCCGCAGTGTCGCCTGCTCGGCATACAGGAACGAATCGACGTACCCCGGGATGCCGGCCGACGCCGACGTCTTTAGCAAACCCGGTGCCACTGCGTTGAATCGTACCTGAGAAAACCGGCTGAACGACTTGGCCAGGAATGCCAACGACGAATCCAAGGCCGCCTTGATCGGGGCCATGTACCCGTAATTCTCGCTGGCCATCCGGGTGGTCGAGATCGAAATCGTAACCACCGACGCATCTTTCGCAAGCAGTCCCTTCAACGCGTTGGACACCGCCACCAGCGAAAAGCACGAAATATCGAATGCCCGCAGAAAATCGCGCTTCGACGTTTCGTGAAACGCCCGCGGCTCCTCGGCGTAGTCGGCAAATGCGATCGAGTGAACGAAACCATCGAGCCGGTCAAATCGTTCCGACAAACCGCGTGCCAAGCAGTCAATCTGATCTTCGAACTCGACGTCGCAAGCGAAAATCGGTGCATCGCCGACAAGCTGTTGCACCTGCTCGCGACGGGCCTCGTTCCTTACCGCGTAAACAACTTCCGCCCCTGCATCTACCAGCACGCGACTCACATGCCAGGCCACGCTCTTCCGATTGGCGACTCCCATCACCAGCACGCGCTTGCCAGAAAGTTGAAGAAAATCAGTCGGCATAGGAATTAACCGCAGAGTTCACGGCGGGCGCGAAGCGGGAGAAAAATGCAGACTGCAAAATGAAACGCTGCATTAAACATTTTGTGTTTCGCATTCTCTTAAAATCTTCTCCGAGTCCTCCGTGCTCTCTGAGGTGGACTAATTTCTCGGCGCCATCTTGCACACGAAATCGAATGATGCCGCAATTTTTTCGCCAACCGTCACTTTTGCGCTAAGAAAGAACGCCCCGGCCAACTTTTCCGTCAGCTCGACGTCGAGGGTGATCGTGTCGCCCGG
The DNA here is from genome assembly GCA_963733825.1 of Pirellulales bacterium. Taxonomy (GTDB): domain Bacteria; phylum Planctomycetota; class Planctomycetia; order Pirellulales; family Lacipirellulaceae; genus JABDGM01. The sequence continues at coordinate 351,167 of CAVTEK010000014.1, read as the reverse complement.
GCGGACCATGGTTTTGAACTTCACGTGGTTCATCCGCGACACCACCGGCACGCGATCGGGATTATCCGCCACCACCTTCGCCAACAACACGGCGCCCGCCTGCATCGCAGCTTCGCATAGCAGCACGCCCGGTGTCAGCGGAAATTCAGGGTAATGGCCCCGATACCAAAACTCCTCACCTGTGAACTTTTTGCGGCAGACGATGTGATTCTCCGTTTGCTCGACAATTTCATCAATGAGCAAGAATGGCTCGCGGTGCGGGATCGCAGATTTGATCGATTCCAACGACATGCCGAATTTATCCGCAGATTTCGCAGACGGCCGCGGATACGAAGATTTTCATCTGCGATAATCTGCGATATCTGCGGACAACTATGAGACTGATGCAACAGGCTGCTTGGTAGTTTCACCCGCACTCATCAATTGGCTATCCACCTCGTTTGCCACAATCACGCCGTAGTTCATCGCCCCCAACCAACCAGACATGATAATCCCGACGCTGCCCGCGTGGTACAGCCCCGCGATTTGCTGCGGCAATGCTCGGCTCACGGCGAGCCCCTCGAACTTCGTGCCGAAGCTGGCGCCGTTCACGTGCTTCGTGTAATGCTGGAACGTCACCGGCGTCGAAGCCTCGACGTGATCGAGTCGCTCGCGAATGTTCGGCACGTATTTGTCGAGCGCATCGAGCGTCGTTTCCATAAGGTCCCGTTTGCTCGCCTCGTACGCTTCGCGGTTTAGCTTGGCCCAATCGTCGAAATTCGCGTTCGTGCTGGAAACAACGAGACACCGCGGCCGGCCTTCCGGGCGCGTGCGCGGATAGTAAAACGAATACGTGCGGCTTGTGATATCGCGGCTCAGCAGCATCTCCGTTCGAAACAGCGGCGCGGTCGAGCTGAACAGTAAATCGCCCGTCGATTCGTCGATCTGCTCCTCCGGCTTGAGCGCCATGTACACCTGCGTGCTGGAGTTGTTGAGTCGAACGGCCCGGGCATCGTCCGCAAATGAGCGGTCGAAAAAGTCTTCGCCCACCAGGTTGAAAATCGTCGCGTTGAGATTTGCGTTCGACATGACCGACCGCGTGCGAATCGTCCGGCCATTCACTTCCACCCCGCGGACCTTACCGCCGCGGCAATCGATTCGCGTCACATCGGCCTTGATGCAAATATCGACACCGCTTTTCCGCAACTCTTGCTCCATCAGGCCGATCAGCTTGTCCGTCCCGCCTTCGAACGTGAATACGCCCTTCGACATGAAATTCGAAAACACGATCCCGTAACTGATCGCCGGATCTTCGAGCGTACTGCCATTCGCGTACGTGATCGGTTCCATGAGCAGCCGAATCACATCTTCGCGGCCCGGAAAAAACCGCTCGAACAGTTCGCGTGTCGTCATCGACTGTTCGTCATAAAAATTCATCCCGCGGGCCGCATCGAAGAACGCATTCACAGCGGCCAGATCGACCTTGAAGTCGTTGGTGAGTAGCCGCGTAAAATCGTCGCGGTTGAACGACGTCGTGAGCGAGAACATTGGGTTATCGAACCGGATGTGCTTCAGTTGCACGATCGAATCGGCGATCTCCTGCGACCAGTAGCGGCGGCAACTCTTCACCATGCCGAACGGAAAGCCGTGCAGCGAAATATCGAAGATGTGCCCGCCGGGCCGCTTGAACCAGGTGGCCATTCCGCCGAGCTTGTAATGTTGCTCCAGTAGCAGCACGCTCCGACCAGCCCGCGCCAGCACATTCGCCGCGGTCAGCCCGGCTAGTCCGCTGCCGATCACGACGACGTCGTATTCGTCCTTGGCGTCTTTAAGAAAATCGCGCGGCATGACTTAGGGCTTTCGTGCGTTCGAGATCCAAATCAGCAAGCCATGCGGCGGATTCTCTTTCGTTGTACGCTCGTCCTCGCTAAGCCGCAAGAGAACGAGCGGCTCGTCCACACTAGAAGATACCTGACTCTTCGCCCCAGTAACAACCTCGCCGATCATCACCTTGCCGTTCACCCATTTAGACTCGTCCACATCGAAAACCCAATTTCGGGAAGTCCCACAACTCATGTAAACGGTCCGTTTTCCGTCTTCATTGGGATCAACCTCAACGCGGAGACTGACTTCCTGTCCACCCATGCCGAGAAAACTTTCGGATTGCCGGTTGATGATGCCCTTCGGTGGCACGAGCTGCGATGCGCAGAACCAATAGTCGTAACCTTTTGGCAGCCAGATACGCCAATTCCAGCGGAAATTGCCGGGTTCCTTGACTTGAACGACGTGAATCTTGCTCTCGTCGTCGATATCCAAGACACCGACCTCGGCTCGCAGCGCTTTCAATTCACGTCGCAGCGGCCCGATCTCGCGCCATTGCAGCGCAACGACGATCGCCAGACCGGCAATCGTCGTTAAAAGTAGCGCCGTAAGTATCGAGATTCGCGGGCGAAGGCGGGGCATCGTAACCGGCTATCGTGAAGTTCTATCTACCGTACGTTATTGATTCTAACGGTGCTCTAGCCAAACAATAAACCCTGCCGCCGTAGTCGCCATTTTTTTAATCTCCGCAGAACTATTGACCTTGGCAGCCCGATGACGCTCAAGAATGAATGGCTTGCTTTCGTCCACATCCACCTTCGTCGTGTAATCGACACCATCAACGCTCACCGCCATGTTGTCCCAGTCGAACCACTGGCTTTCATTTTTGATTGAACTGCCGTTCGACCCGCTTTTTGTTTCGATGTAGGCCATCCAGTTTTTTCCTGAACGGTCCCGGCGAACTTTCATGGAGACCCATTGCTCGCCCGAGTTTAACAAAGCGCCACTTTGCCCACGCGGGACTCCGGCGCGTGGCACATCGCCGCATTGATACCGCACTTCGACGGTCATCCCCTCCGGAACCCAAACACGCCACTTCCATGTGCGGTCATCCTCAGTGCGCACGCGAATGGCATGAATTTTGGACGGATCATCAATTGATAGGGCTCCAACTTCGTCGCGCAGTTGTCGGTTCTCGTAAGTGAGCTTCCGCAGCTCCAATTCCAATGATGCGGCACGATTTCGTACGTGAATGACCGCGAACACCATGCCGACGATCGTCATCAACAGTAGCGCCGTAAGAATCGAGATTCGCGGGCGGAAGCGGGGCATGAACGTGGCACCATTCGACTGCGTGTGCTCGATCATTCGGCCTGTGCCAATTCGCCGGCCCGCTGCGGCTCGACGACCGTGATTTCCGAGTATCGGGCAAAGTCGGCACCATTGAAAGTCAGCGGGTGCGAAATGTCGTGCCGCAGCATCGCAGCCACAAGCCGCGTATCGTGGACTTGTTTGCCTTTCACATCGTGGTCCGCGACCAGTTCTCGCCAGCACTCGTAGACTTTGCGTTCATCGCGTAACAAGAGGAACGTGGACAATACACCTTCCAATTTTGACTCCGTCTCCGCGCTCGCCAAGCCCACCAACTTGAACAGGTCGAGTAGCCACGGCCCAGAACTCATACACCACTTGAGGTACGATGACCTTTGTGTGACCGAGCGCATCGAGCGAATCGCTCGCGCTTACGGCCGTCGCGTAATGCGCGTGCGCCGGCTCAACGAATCGCAGCAGCACGTTCGTGTCAACAAGCAGAAACATGCTCACTCGCGGCCGAAATAGATACTCTCGCGGCTATCATCAAAATTGGGACTGTGAGATGTTTGTTGCGCGAGCCAATTATGGAAGTATTCTCGCCGTTTCGCGGGGTCTTCGATGTAACGATCCTTATAGGACCAATACCGCTTCACCTCACCGTTCGCCGCGTCGGCTAGCTGCTCGTCGAGAATCTCCTTCCACGGCCGGCCGGTCTCCTCGGCCAACTCGGCAATGCGCCGTTTTTGCTCTTCGGTAAGTTCGATTTCGCGAATGTCGACTGCCATCCATTTCCTCCTGATGAAGTCCGAGACGACCCCACTATACGGCGCCATCCACCGCCAATTCTCGTACCACTTCGTTGATCAATTGCTCAATATCCAACGGTCCCGAACGCCCAGCGGCGATCGCGTCGTCAGCGTTGCGGATCATGCCGCGCATCACGTTTCGCTGCCGCAAGTATTCGGGAAATTCGATCAGGATTTGCTTAATTGGCAATTGGCCGTCCCCTTTCTGCAAGCGTAACCACAGATAGAAATGAAGCAATTCGGCATCGGTCATTTCGGCCTTTGCGTCGGTAGCCATACTGGGTTCCTCCGACTTCAGTATACGCGATGTGGGGGGCGGCAACCAATATCGCGTCACCCGCAACGCCGCTGGAGGAGATCAATCGGCTCTTAAACAATGCCGATTCGCCATCGCGATGCCGCTGGTGATGCTGCCGATGATGCCGACGAAGCCCTGGTCGGTGCCGCAAATGAATAGATTGTCGAGGTGCGTGCGGCCGTCCATTTGCTTTTCCGGTGCTCCGTACACGGCGCCATTGTCGTGGCCCGAGAAGCGCACGATCGTTGTTGGCGTGAACATGTCGGTATCAATCACGCGGCCGCGATAATCGGGCACGAATCGCACGGCCGACTCGGTGATGCGATCGTACCACCGCAGCTTTTCCCGACGGTACGATTCTTCATCGAGCGAGCGCCAACGGTCGAAGTTGGCCAAGGCTGTGATCCGCATCGTGCCGTCGTCGAGCGGCGAATCGTAAGCGAAATTGTTCGGCGAGCAGATCACGCCACTCCGCACATCGCACAGTTCGTCCGGCTTTTGCCAGACGAATTTGTCGTGGTCGTTGAAGAATGTGATCGTGCGATCGTGGCCAATCTCGGTAGGCGTCGTGTCGAGCGTGGCGATTGTTTCGCAGAAAGTAAGCTGGCCAGGCGAGCGCGCCGTCACAACCGGTTGGCCGTCGTCGCACATTCGCATCGTTTCGCACCAACCGGCCGAGGAAACGACGTTGTGGGCTTCCAATTCTTCGTCGTTATCGAGCACGACGCGGGTCACGCGGCAATTCTCGACTGCCATCCGCTTCACCGAGCTCCGCAGTTTCAGCTCGCCGCCTAGTCCCCGGAACTTCCTCACCAAGTGCTTCAATATCAGCCGCACGCCCGCGGCCGGCCTGCCCAACCCTTCCAAAAAAATACTGCGGAACATGATCGAGAACTGTCCCCAATCCATATCGTGCTCGCGGGCCGAGCCGTAGAACATGAGTGGGCAGAAAATCATTTCCACCAGCAGCGGCTCTCGAATAATCGAGCTCACGACCTCGCGCGCCGACATTCCCGCGTGTGTTTCGCTCAGATCGTCGTAGGCGACGATTTCACGCGTCAGCCGATCGAAATTGTCGGCCTCGCTCGGGAAAGCCCAGGCAACCTCGTCGCGCAACGTGCGTTCATTGTTATCGAACCGCAACCGGGCTCCTGGAAACGCGATCTCCGAGCCGAGTTGCGGCGCGATTGCGAAATCGTCCCACCGCATTCGCAATTGGCGCAGCAGTCGAGCGAGCGGCCCCGTCTTGGTGCCCTTCGGCGTAATGTTCGTGAGCGCGTGCAGGCCGACGTCGTAATCGCGCCCGCGCAACCGATAGAACGAATTGAGACCGCCGATCGTGTAATGGCGTTCCAGAATGCAAACGCGCTGGTCGTAATACGCCAGCCGAATTCCTGCCGCCAGTCCACTCATCCCCGCGCCGATGATGATGGTGTCGTACATGCCAAGTGGGGAATGTGGAGGGTGGAAGGGGGAAGGCAATCAAGCAATAGGCCTTCCGCCCTCCCCCTTCGTTTACACTTTCGCGCGCTGCATGTCCTTCATTAACGGTTCGAGGTAGGCCACCGTCGAGTTCATGCTGGCCAGGTTGATGTAGTCATCTTCCGGAATCTGGATGCGGTGGCGTTTGCGGAGCTCCATCACGATGTCCAGAAAATCCATGCTGTCGAGCTCCAGCTGCTCGCGGAATCGCTTCTCGTCGTCGAGCTGCGACAAGTCTTCATCCGGGGCAATATCGCGCAGAATATCCAACACTTCCTCTCTAATATCCGCAGGGCTCATGCCGCTCGTTCTCCCTTTCCTTTTTCAACCAGAGGTCGCTTGAGTCTCACGCAAAGGCGTTAAGGCGCTAAGTTCGACCATTTGTATCTTCTTTGCGCTTCGCGCCTTAGCGTGAGATAATCCTAAACCTTCCCCACAATCACCACCGAATTAATTCCCAACATACCAAATGAGTTGTTGAGGATATAGCGGACGCTTTCCCGCACGCGGGGCTCATTAATCGCCAGGCCCGGCAGCTCGCACTCGGGGTCGAGCCGATCGACATTGATCGTCGGATGGCACACCCCATCATGGAACGCCGGCAGGTTACCAGCCAATTCCAGTGCCCCGGCGGCGCCCATCGCGTGGCCGATGAAGCTTTTTGTGTTGTTCACCGCCGGTTGAGCGCCGTTCTGAAACACTTGCCGCAGCGCAACGCATTCTTGCTTATCGCCCGAATCGGTGGCCGTCGCGTGCGTGCTGACGAGGTCGATGTCGCCGGCGTTCAATCGCGCCCTCTTCAGCGCCATGTTCATGCACCGAGCCTGCTGACTCGGATTGGGCAGCACGAAATCGCTGGCGTCGCTGTTCATCGCGTAGCCGACCAGTTCGCCGTAGATCTTCGCGCCGCGCCGTTTGGCATCTTCAAACCGTTCGAGCACATACAAACAGCCGCCCTCGGAAACGACGATGCCGTTGCGATCCAAATCGAACGGCCGAGATGCCTTGGAAGGAACTTCGTGTTTCGCCAGCGCACCTTGGCTGGCGAAACCGGCGAAAATCCCGAACGTGCGAACGCTCTCCGATACGCCGCCGGCCAGCGCGACGTCGCACTCGCCCAGTCGCAGCATTTGGGCGCCTTGAATCATTCCCGCGTTGCCAGCCGCACACGCGGCCCCGATCGTGTAGTGCGGGCCCGTAATTCCCATGTTCAGCGTAATCTCGCCCGCCGGATTATTGGCCACGGTACGCGGATTGTGATGGTGCGACCACACGGAAGTGTCGTAGTCGTACCCCTTGATCTCGTAGATTTCGTTCTCGGTCTCGACGTTCCCGTGCTCCGTGACGCCGATGTAAACGCCCACCCGCTCGCGATCGATGTTCGCCCAATCCAGCCCCGAATCGGCAACTGCCTCCTGCGCACAATAGATGCCGATGCTGCCCGCCCGCGTGCCGCGGCGGACCTCTTTCTTCCTCTGGTACTTCAATTCGTCGAAGTCGCAGATGCCGGCCAGCGTTTCGCCGACGTAGCGAATCTCGTACTTCCGCACGCCGCTACGACCGGTAAGAAGAGCCTCGCGAAATTCCGGCAAGGAATTTCCATTCGGCGCCGTGAGCCCGATGCCGGTGAGAACAATCCGTTGATGGTCGTCGAGTGCGAAATTCATTTTCCACCGGGATCGGAGCCCGCAGCGCAAGCAAGGGAATTACGACTGCTGCGTCCCTTGCTTGCGCAGCGGGCTTCAATCGACAGGAACGGGCAGGGAAGCCCTAAACCTATCGGTAAAACCGGCCTTTGACAAGCGACCGAAGCCCCGCGCGATCGCTGCAAACTCGACTACGGCTCGCAAATTCCAAGGTGTTTAAGATACGCGTGCCGTTGTGCGTCGCGGCCGTGGGCATTTGTGATCTGTTCCCAGCGCTGGGCCGCCTTGTCGAGCGCTGCTTGCGGCGGCGCCCCTTCGTTCTCAGCCGCCTTCACCGCCTCGTCCAACGCCGCCATGTACTCATCGACTCCCGGAATGCGCGGTATCAACAAACATTTGTCGCCGTTGAGCGCTGACTCCAATTCCCTCGCGACGCTCGATCGATCGACGTTATTCGGCGACGAATCGAACCACGCGGAAGAAGATGCCAACGACTTCCGCACGGGCAGCATCCGTTCGCCCGCATTGGCTAACTGAGTGCTGATCTCCGCCGACGCCAGCCAGCCGATGAGCCTGAACGCACTCGCCCCGTTTCGCGACGTGGCCGTAACTGCCACAAGTCGATCCGCGAATCCAAATACCCGAACAACGGCAACCGACGGAGGCGCAGGCACAGCTTTCGCCGACCGCGATTCCACAATCCGTTGCAGTGCGGCGACAAATTCCGGGTCGCCGATTCGCGGCTTCATCGATTGCGGATTGAACAGCGCCCCTTCGCGTTCGTTCGATACACTGGTCGGTGCCGCCTGAGCCAAGAAGTCGATCGCCGGATGAGCGGCGTTCGTTTTGCCCGGCATCAACCAATCGACCGCCAGCGGAAGTGCCATGACGTCACCTCCCCAACGGATCAACTCGCGCCGAACCAAGGGGAAGACATCGGTCGCGTCAAAGTCTTCACTTTCCAACACACTCGATCGTATCGGCCGCAGCCAGTGGCGAACGCACAGCTCGCCGAGGTAGCGAGATGGAAAGATGATCGCATCTGCATCGAGATTTTTGGCCGCAGCAATCTCGGCCCACGCCTTCGAAGTCGCATGGAGCTCGCCGCCCGATCGCTCAGCCCATTCGCCGCGAAGCCGGTTGATCGCCTCGGCTACACCCGGCTCATTCACCACCAACACGCGCAATGCTACACTTGCCCGCGGCGTCGCGGGCGGCGCTGGCTGTGGACCTTCGCGCGGGCAGCCGGCGACAATCATAATTGCGGCTATCGAGAGGCAGTGAAGACAAGGAGACATGGAGACAAGGAGACAAGGAGAAGAGGTGACGATCGTTTCTCCTTGTCTCCCCCTCTCCTTGTCTACTTGTCTAGCACATGGATCCATACGACCATCACTTCCGGTAGCACAGCAGCGAAATAAACAATGAGCATCTATCTCGGTATCGACATCGGCACATCCGGCACCAAAACGCTGGCGATCGACGAACGCGGCAAAATTCTCGCACAGGCGCTCGCCACCTATCCCTGTTACCATCCCAAACCGTTGTGGAGCGAGCAAGACCCGGACGATTGGTGGCAAGCGACCGTGAAGACGGTTCGCGCCGTGGTCAAGCAGGCGAAGCTCAAACCGGCCGCGGTGAGGGCGATCGGCCTTTCCGGGCAGATGCACGGATCGGTGTTCCTCGATAAGAACAACCGCATCATCCGCCGCGCGCTGCTTTGGAACGACCAGCGGACGGCCGCCGAGTGTGAGGAAATCGAAAAGCGGGCGGGCGGCCGCAAAAAACTAATCGAGATGGTCGCCAATCCGGCACTCACGGGATTCACCGCGCCGAAAATCCTCTGGCTCCGCAACAAGGAACCCAAGAACTTCGAGAAGACGAAGAAAGTCTTGCTGCCGAAAGATGAAATTCGCCGCCGGCTCACCGGCGAGTTCGCCGCAGAAGTGAGCGACGCCAGCGGCATGCTACTGCTCGATGTGGTCCGGCGCCGCTGGTCGAAAGAACTTCTCGAAAAACTTGAGCTCGATGCCAGTCTGCTGGCGCCGTGCTACGAATCGGAAGAGGTCACTGGTTGCCTGACGCGCGATGTGGCCAAGCAGCTGGGCTTATCACCCGATTGCATGGTCGTCGGCGGCGCGGGCGATTGTGCGGCCGGCGCGGTGGGCAATGGCATCGTGCGCTCCGGCGTGCTCTCGACATCGATCGGCACCTCCGGCGTCGTGTTCGTTCACAGCGAAACGCCGCAAGTCGACCCGCACGGCCGGCTGCACACGTTCTGCCATGCGGTGCGCGGCAAATGGCACATGATGGGCGTGACGCTCGCGGCCGGCGGCTCGCTGCAATGGTTCCGCAACGCGGTGTGCCAAACGCTCGCGGCGGAAGCTAAGCGACGGAAGATCGATGCCTACGACGTGCTCACCGAAGAAGCGGCCGTCACGCCGCCCGGCGCCGAAGGCCTGTTCTTTTTGCCGTACCTCGCCGGCGAGCGCACGCCGCACGCCGACCCGCTCGCCCGCGGCGCATTTGTCGGCCTCACGCTCAAGCACGGCCGCGGGCATCTCGTGCGCTCGATCATGGAAGGCGTGACGTATTCGCTCCGCGATTGCCTGGCGATTATCGAAGAGCAAAACGTCGCCGTAAAACAAATCCGCGCCTCGGGCGGCGGCGCCCGCAGCGCGTTCTGGCGGCAGATGCAAGCCGACGTTCTCAACAAAACGGTCGTCAGCATGAAAGCCGACGAAGGGCCCGCCTATGGCGTCGCACTACTGGCGGCGGTCGGCGCCGGCGAATTCAACAACATCCAAGAAGCCTGCGACGCGACGGTGAAAACCGTCGGGCAAACGAAGCCTACGTCAGCCGTCCGCCGCTATTACGACAAGGCGTTTCCGCGAATACGAACAACTTTATCGTTCTCTTCGCGAGGACTTCAAAACAATCGCAGAATTGACCTGATGGGATGAAACATTGCGGAGCGACTTATGGATCCATTTCCCGAAGAATGGCAACTTCTTTCTTTGTTTGAAGCTGAGCCAGAAGTCGTCGATCGCGATGTTCCGTGGGCTTATAACACCCTTATTTTTGACGCGACTCGCGGCATTGACCGAGTTCACTGCCGAATAATGCCCAGTTATGAAATTCTTCGACTGACATGGTGGCAGTCGAATGAAATGAGATTGTCGCTGGATCTAAATTGGGTTAGTGGGTTGCAAGTGGTTACGGAGAACGGCCACGAGTGCCTTATCGCATCCTTTCGTGATACTCACTTGCTGAACCTCGAATTCTGTTTGAAGCCTAATGTTTGCCTCAAATGGGGAACAAACACAGAAAATCCATAACATGATCCCGCCGTTCAACGAATTCGGCTACCTGCCGCCCGGGATTCACCCGGCAACGCTCGAGGACATCGACGCCCGAGTCGGTCAACTATCGGAGTTGCGCAGTGCAGAGATGAAATCCATTCGGTGGATTGTTCAGTTAGCAACTCGCGCTAACGTTCAGCGAATCATTTTGAACGGTAGCTTTGTCACGAATATAATGGAACCGAACGATGTGGATTGCGTATTGTTGGCGGCCGAGGATTCTAACGACCCGGCTTCGGAAGGGGAACTTGATTCCGGCTTGCCATTCCTGGCAATTTCGCTCGTTGGCACAGAGGATTTCGATGAACTGGTGAATATTACATATGCCTCTGATCGGGACCGTGTTGTTAAAGGAATGATCGAGGTGGTCGAATGACTCTAATCAATGATCAACAAGTGGCGAATACAAGGGCAAAGCTTGCGCGCTTGGAAAAGCGGTATGAAGCATTACGTAGCGAAAAAAACGGCAATCAGAGAGTACGCGAACTCTCACTGCGTTCGCTTAAACGGCTAATCAACCAGTTTAAGGAAGAAATTGCGCGCTACGAAACCCACCAACCGACGCGATAATGCGACAGCCGATCGACCTGTGTTTAGTCCCGAAGTTCCCAGGTCAGGGCTTAACCTGACGTTCAAAACCGCCACAATGAACGCCCCGGCTGGCAACCAAACCCCATACTGGCTCTTGCTGCAAATACCGGTGCCGTGGGTTTTTGTGCTGACCTACCTGCTCGGCACTGTCATTGAGCATTTTTGGCCGCTGGTTCACACGGAAGTTGCCGGTGTTCGAATTGCCGGCGGCGTGTTGATTGCGATCGGCGCGTTCATCGCCGGCTGGGGACTTTTCACCTTTCGCCGGGCGCGGACCACCACGGTGCCCGGCGAAGTTTCGTCGCAACTCGTCACCTGGGGCCCGTATCGTTTTACTCGCAACCCGATGTATGTCGGGCTCACCGTGGCTTACCTGGGCGAGGCTGGCCTGTTGCGGCAAGTTTGGCCCGTGATTCTGTTGCCTCTCACTGTGGCGTACGTTAACTGGGTTGTAATTCCCCTGGAAGAAGGCAAACTGAACGAGGCGTTTGGAGAATTATACTCGGAATATCAAACGCAGGTCCGCCGCTGGTTGTAGAAACGGCAAATTGCGAGCCCGATCGGCATTTTCCGATCTGGATGCCGAGGCTGCCGGAATCCCGCCGCGTCGAACTGTTGACGGATCGATTTGTAATGAGCACATCTCTACTACGCGCACTACTGGCGACCCCGATCGCCTGGGCTTTGGGGCTCTGGGCCTACTCGATTGCGCTCGATCGCATTTGGCATCAGTCGATGGAAGGTGACGCGGAGGCTGTCATCAGCGGCTCAGCGATCGCGCTCGCCATTGCGGTGCCGCTTGTGTATTGGCCGTTGCTCAATCTTTTGTCGCGGCGGCTGCATGGGTTTCGCCCCTTCGTGCTGTTTCCGGTCGTGGCTGCGCTGTTGGGTATTATCCCGACGGCGCTGAATCAACTTTCTCAACGGCGGACCATTCGGACTGGCGGCGCTGGTTTCGCCCGAGGCCGGCCTGTTTTACATTTTCTTTGGCGTCACGGGAGTCGTGCTGGGCGCGGCCTTCGCCGCATTTCGCCGTCGGGACGACAACCGACCCAATGCGTGATGACGAATGCCCAAACCCAGATTCAATCTGACGCAGCTATTACTTATCGTGACATGGTGCGCGATCGTGCTGACGTTTGTCCATCGTCATTTCGTAAAGCCGCCATTTGCCGGGAACGCACACGACATCAGCGATTTCAGCTACTACGACTACGTGGGCGACGATCAGTTCGAAACGACGATCCCGGAAGAAGCGGTCGCCAAGTCGCCCGAGTGGTCGCCGGCCGATGAGAATCCGCCCATCAGCGCGGGCCGCGCTGGCGATTGCCGATCGTATTCGCCGCCAGCGGCTGGTGGACCGCAATAATTGGAAGTGGGGCCTGGAATCGATTTCGCTGCTCCCGGCCGACAGCAAACACAACAAATGGTGCTGGTCGATCAAGTTCACCGCCGAGGTCGTCCAGGGTGGCATGACCGGGGGAGAACCGGAATTTCAGGTGTTCATCCTGATGGACGGCCAGATCATCGAGCCGAAGTCGAAAGACGGCAATTGGCTTCGCGACAACGGCATCATCAGAGGCGGTTCAGGTTCTGGCGCCGTTCTGTAGGACCCCCCGGCTTCCGCCGGGGGCTGAATTTTCGAACGGGCTCATTTACTCTACAACTCTACCTGTCCACGACGCAGCGAAACCCGATTCCGCCCGAGCGGTCTTTCGACGGCGCCATCAGCAGGTATTTGCCGTGCTCGTTGAGCGACGTGGTCGTCGGGAAGTACCACTTCGAGGCAATTGGCCGATAGTGGCCGCCGCCGCGGACGATTGCCGCGCGGGTGTGCTCGTCCTGAAATTCATCGGTCCATTGCCAGATGTTGCCCGTCATGTCCATGACGCCGAACGGGCTCGCCCCTTTGGGATGCGCAGCGACGTCGTCGGGCGGTGGCATCACGCGCGACGTTTCCACGAACGCCGGCACCACCCCTGGAACTGGTCCGTTGCCCCACGGATACGCGCGCTCGTCCTTGCCTTGCGCCGCGTATTGCCACTCCCACTCGTGCGGCAACCGCTTCCCCGCCCATGCCGCGTATGCGCGGGCGTCTTCCAGCGACACCCACGTCACCGGCTTCTTTTCCCAACCGGCCGGGTACGTGCCGTTTTTCCAATCGCGCAGAAAATTGTGATCATCCTGCGGTCGATAGTTCGTCGCATCGAGAAATTTCTTGAACTGCCGGTTCGTAACCGGGTATTTATCGATGTAGAAAGCCGCGATTTCGAACTGCTTGTCGTGATGTCGGCGCGGGACGCTCTCCCACGGATATTGCACGTCCACTCCTGGCTCATCGAAACCTTCGATCTCGATTCCCGATACCTTGAACCAGAACTTCTTGTCGTAGGGCACGAGTACCATGCCGTCGGGCGCCTCGGCCACCGGTTTCGTTTTGGCAATCTCCACCATGGTTTGCGGCAGTGGTTTCCATTCGGCCGAAAAATCGCTCAAGCGCTTTTTCGACAACTCCGCCATGGTTGCGAGGAGCTTCGTGAGTTTTTCATCCGCGTCGCCACCATTGAGCGCCAGCACCGCGCCGTAACCGTGCGGTTCGATTTCAAAACTGAGCCGTTGTATTTCCTTGGCGTGCTCATTTGCGAATTCTGAACCGTGCCACAGGTCGAAGCATTTGCCCCCTGTCGGCACTTCCAATTGATCGCCGTTCAGCGTTTTATCGGTGCGATTGACCAATAGCCAGAGCGTGTGATCCTTGCCCGGAAACCGGCTCGCATACACGCCACGTTGCAGCGTCGGCACGTGCGGCTCCCACTTCGGGCTCAGCAGCAGCTCGGCCATCGCGCGTTCGATCGTCGCGATCCGCCGTAACGCCTCGGCGTCGTGCGGCGTGAATTGATTCCAGATTCCCCACACGTTCTCCCAGCTCTCGTATCCCACGCCGTTGAAGTAGGCGGTTTGCAGCCCATTCGTCCGGTCCCGCGCCCAGCGCTCGCACACATTCACCATGTGCCGCGGCTCGATCCAGCGGTATTTGCTCACCAGCGGAATCTGCTCGTACTTCCAATATCCCCAGCTCATCGTGTTCCAGTTGATCATCTCCAATTCGCCCAGGCCAACCTCGGGCTCAAGCACCACCGCATGGCCGGCCCGGTTCGCGGCGTCGAGAAAGCTGCGTGGGAAACCGAGCATCGTATCGCCATTGATCCCGTCGGCGCCAAACTGCTTCATGACAGCAATGGCCGCCTCGGCGAGCGGCTTGCCTTCATCGCGCGTTCCCGTGTCCCAGGGCATCGCCGGAAACAGCACGCGCACGCCCCGGCGATGAAAATCGCCGATCATTTGCTTCACACCCGATACACCGCCCGGCAGATCGCGGTGCAAATCGTGCTGGTTGCGATCGTCGATGCCGATATTCGGATAGACGGGCCAGAGCAACACCGAATCGATCCCGCCGTAGCGCTTGTTAACATCGTCGAGATAACGATCGACGGTATACTTACCGGCGACCGGATCAAAAAAATACCGGTCCTCGACCATCGCCTGCGGCTGCACGAACGCCCGCTGTCCCCACAGCAGCTCGTCGCGGCGATACTGATCATCCTGATAGTGGATGCGCTTCCGCGCATCGTCGCGCCACGACTTCATCTTCTCAAACCACTCGGCACGACTGGCCGAATCCGGAGGCCCGCTGATCGTCTCACCCTCGAGCCGAAACACCGCATCCTTTGCGGCCCCGATGTTGAAGAGAAGGAACCACAGACAAAAAACCAATCCGCTGCGGAATAGCCTAGTGTAGTTACGTAAGGGGGATCGGAGCCCGCAGCGCAGGCAAGGGAAGTGGCGGCGTCGATTAGACCCTTGCTTGCGCTGCGGGCTCCGATCCATATTTTTTCCTGCGAATTGGGCCACGTGATAAATAACGATCACCGGACCACTAATATAATCCAAAACAGCGGCGCACGAGCGTCGTGCGGCTGACAAAGTAAGGCAGAAATCCGGCTCCGGATGAAATTCACTCGCAGGCGGGATCGGGCAACCGACTCTGCCCGGTTCGTGTGCGAAGCGTGCCCGCAGACGGGGCAACCGGCAGATTATTGGCCGGTTTCTTCCGTCGAGGGAGATTCGAAGCCGAATCCCGAGACATCGGCGTTCAGAAAGCCGAGAATTTGTGAACCAGTCGAGACTTTCGCTCCGGCTTCTCGTGGCGGCGCCGCGAATTGCGCCATCAAATCGACGTGTAATTGGACGCAGCCGATGTAAGTATCGCGTGCTTTATCGTCGCTTAGCAAAAGGTTTTCGAGCAGCCTGAATTCGTCGGCGTCGACTTGTTCATCGACAAGCGACCAGGTCAATTCCTGCACCCGCTCGGAAATGACGCCATCATTGGCGTTTGAGCCCAAATTCTCTCCACGGCTTGGATCTAAATTAGGGGCCATTCCTGCATCGACCTCTGGCTTTGTCTCGCGCCTGCTCCGAAATTCCTCTACGCGTTGAAAGCACGCAAAGTTCTGCCACCACGACTGGAGCAAAATCGGTGCCGCCCGCTTTGGCGCCTCTCGAAATCCGTATCGTCGCGGCCGCGGCGGTTCGTAGAGGAATTCTGTCGTACCCGCAAGTGAAATTGGCGAAGATGCGGTTAAAAACCACAAATCAAGTTGGGTGGCTGGGGTGGAGCCGCAGGCGAGCCCCCAGCGCGCAGGGGGGGTCGCTTCGCTCCGCATCAACCATCCGGCCGACGCTTTGATAAGGCACGTGCCGTTACCGCTCCGCCACCGGCACCCAAGATCGCCGCTGCGGGCCCGTGTATCGGGCTCGCGGCCGAATGAGCCGATTGTTGTCGAGCTGCTCGATGACGTGCGCGCTCCACCCCGATACACGGCTCAACACAAACAGCGGCGTGTACAGCTCGACCGGCAGGCCCATGTAGTCGTACAGCCGGGCAGATGGCCAATCGAGATTCGGCGGCAGCTTCTTCTCTTCCCAAATCACCCGTTCGATCACGTTCGCCATGACCTCAAAATCTTCATTGCCGGTTTCCTTTGCGAGCCGGCCACAAAGCTCTTTGAGGTAAACGGCTCGCGGATCGCCGTCCTTGTACACGCGGTGCCCAAAGCCCATGATCTTTTCTTTGCGCGCCAGTGCGCCGCGAACCCACGTCTCGGCGTTTTCCTTTTTGCCGACACTGCGGAGCACGCCCATCACTTTCTCATTCGCCCCACCGTGCAGCGGTCCCTTCAGTGCGCCGATCGCGCCGGCGATCCCCGAGTGCAAGTCGGCGAGCGTCGAAACGATCACGCGTGCCGTAAATGTCGATGCGTTGAACTCGTGCTCAGCATACAGGATAAGCGACACGTCCATCGCTTTGACGTGACCCGGCGATGGGTCGGCACGAAACAGCATGTACAACAAATTCGAGGCCAACGACCGCCCGCTCTCGGGCAGCACCGGCTCCTTGCCTTGCTTGAGCCGGTGGCGGGCCGCCATCACGACCGGCAATTGCGCGAGCAGCCGCTCGGCCTTCCGCACGTTCGCCTCGTGACTGTTGTCGTTCACCTCGGGGTCCCAATGGGCAAGCAGGCTCGCCGCCGAACGCAGCACGTCCATCGGCGGCGTTGTCGGCGGAATCTCCCGCAGTGCGTCGATGATCGGCCGCGGCACTTGCGCCGCCGACTTGAGCCGCTTGCGAAATTCGTCGAGCTCATCGGCGGCCGGCAAGTCGCAGTACAGCAATAAATAGGCGACCTCTTCGAACGTACCGTTGCGCGCAAGATCTTCGATCGAATAACCGCGATAACTCAGGCCGCCCGACACCGTGCTGATCGCCGTTTCACCGGCAATTACGCCGTCCAGACCAGGGCTATAAATCTCTTCCGCCATGTCAGTTTAGATCAGGGGTTCGAATTCTTTACTTGGAATAAAGGATGCGGGATGCAGGATTCAGGATGCCGGGAAAAAGGAATTTGATGATATTCTTTGCCCCCTGCACCCCGCATCCTCACCCAAAATACTCACGATCCCGCTCCTCATACGAATCATATTCCAACAAGTCATACAATTCCTGCCGCGTTTGCATAGAGTCGAGCAGCTCTTGTTGCGAGCCTTCCGCCGCCAGAATCCCGAGCATTGCCTCGGCCGCCTTCATCGCGACCCGCAGCAGCGTAACCGGATACAGCACGACGCGAAAGCCCATGTCCGCCAGTTCATCAAACGTGAGCAGCGGGCTTTTGCCGAACTCGGTCATGTTGGCCACCAGCGGCACGTCGATCGCCTTGGCGAACGCTTGAAACTCGGCGCTCGTCGCCAGCGCTTCAGGAAAAATCCAGTCCGCCCCAGCCGCCACGTACCGCCGCGCCCGCTCGACCGCCGGGTCAAAACCCTCGACGCCGCGGGCATCTGTCCGCGCAAGAATCACGGTGGCATCGTCGGCCCGGGCACCGGACGCGGCCCGCAACTTCGCGCACATCGCGTCGGTTGAAACCAGCGACTTTCCGGAAAGGTGCCCGCACCGCTTGGGCAGCACCTGGTCCTCCAACTGGATGGCCGCCGCGCCGGCCCGTTCCAATTCCTTGACCGTCCGCTCGACATTGGCCGTGTCGCCGAAACCCGTATCGGCATCCACGATCACCGGGATGGTAACCCGCGCCGTCAGATAGGAAAGTTGCTGCGCAAGCTCGGTCAGGGTGAACAGACCGATATCCGGCAGGGCCAACACGCCAGCGGAAAACGCCGCCCCGGACAAATAGATGGCCGAGAATCCCGCCTCCTCGATGAGGCGCCCCATGAGTGCGTTGGGCGCTCCCGGCGCTGGATCGCGGCGGCCGCCACGGTTTCGCGCAACATCGCGCCGGGAGATAAAGCAGGTTCCGCCATCGAACGAACCGGGCCTCGCTTATCTTGCTGTGAGATTTCTTGGGAACAGCCGTACCTTATCATCGATAGGCGGCCTGCGGAAGCCGCAGCAAGAGTCTCACATTACGATAATGGGTCAGTTTGCTGAGTATCAACACCGTGTCATTCCGAGGTACTCCGAGGAATCTAGCCGGACCCTTCGGAGTACCACGGGGTGACAGTGGCGAACGGACCCACTACCCACATCACGAATCGCCTGTTCCACCGTCGCAAATCCGATTAGGCTGACCGAAATTGCGTTGTCGAGTGCGCGAGTCCGATCATGACGTCCAAAACGATCATCGCTGTCGCTGCCCCAAATGTGCCGCAATCGCCATCGCGGCGCTGGGTGGAGGTGCTGCTGATCGTATTGGTCTTCTTTGTCGCCACAGGCGACCCCGTGCCAAACGTCAACGAGACCCATTACATCGCCCGCCTCAAACACTATTGGAACCCGCAGTGGGGCGCAGGCGACCTGTTTCTCGAATCCCCCGATACCCAGGTCTTGTTCATCTGGCTGTTCGGCTGGCTGACTCGCTGGCTGTCGGTCGCGGCGACCACTTGGATCGGCCGGCTTGCCGCCTGGGCCTTGCTCGCCTGGTCGTGGCAACGCCTGAGTTGGCGGTTGATACCCAGACCATTTGCCGCTGCGCTCTCCGCGGCGCTCTTTCTAGCGCTGAACAACTACTGCCAATTTGCCGGCGAGTGGGTCGTCGGCGGCGTCGAAGCCAAATGTTTCGCTTACGCGTTCGTGCTCCTTGCCCTGCGCGAGCTAATCGATCGTCGTTGGAACATGGTCCTTGTCTCTCTTGGGGCCGCCATGGCGTTTCATCCGATCGTCGGCGGCTGGAGCGCGATTGGATGCGCGGGAATCTGGCTATGGCAAGGACGCCGAGAACAAGCCTTCTCCGCATTGCTGCCCGGCATTGTCACCGGCGGACTGTTGGCGCTCATCGGCCTTCTGCCGGTGCTGAAGCTCACCTGGCACGAGCCGGCGGCGCTTGTGGCCGAGGCGAGCCGCATCTACGTCTTCGAGCGACTGCCGCATCATCTTTCCATACTGTCGTTGCCGCGGCACGAGGTTGTGGCGCGTCTCCTCCGACACGGTGCGTTGCTACTCGCCTTATGGGCTTTTTCGCGTTCGACCAGCAACGGCGCCGCGCGGCCTCTCATCCAGTTCGCCTGGGGCGCCGTGCTGATCGCGGCCATCGGCCTGGCGATTGAATTATCGCTCTGGAATCAGCCGCTCGCCGCCGCGCGATGGCTGCGCTACTACTGGTTTCGACTCACGGATTTCGCTGCGCCAATGGCGGTCTCGCTGCAAGCGACGAATCTCATTTGGGTTGGTTTCGGGCAGCGCCGACGATGGGCTTTGCCGCTACTGGTTGCTTCACTGCTTTTTGCCGGCGTCTATCTGGAAGAAGCCTGCCGCCCGCGCCTAACGAGCTTGCTGCGCGGCGAACCCCTTGTCCCGGCCGCCGACGCAAAGCTCACGTTTTATCCCGACTGGGTCGAAGTTTGCGATTGGATCGCTGCCAACACGCCGGCCGACGCACTCTTCCTCACGCCCCGCTTGAACCAGTCCTTCAAGTGGCGCACCGGCCGGCCCGAGGTCGCCATCTGGAAGGATTTGCCGCAAGATGCCGGCAATATCGTCGAGTGGTATGGTCGTTTGAAAGACATTTACTACACGAACGTCGGTGGGATCGAACAGCCGCTCGATTCGATCGGCGTGCTGGGCACTGACAGGGTTCGCGAGCTGGCGAAAAAATACCATGCGACGTACGTGCTGATGGATCGCAGCCAACTGCTGTCATTGCCGATCGTATTCCGGAACGATGAGTATGTCGTCTATCGAATCGAAGATCGAACGGCTGGTAACAGCCGATGACCTGCCACAAAGGTTGGCGGCCGTTGTGCGCCTCCCTCTACCCTTGGGAGAGGGCCGGGGTGAGGGTGCCATGCCGCCAGACACTGCCATGCAGCCGGGTGCCTGGGATCGAGGCGAAGCCGAACCCGCAGTGCGCTCGTCGCTGGGGGCTCGTCCGCAGCGGACTCGACCCCAGCCACCCGGCCATCAGGCCGCCTTGCCACGTTCTCGCATGTCTCCGGAGCTAAGCTATGGCCGACATGCCGGACCGGCGCCGCATACGGCCCGTTCCGCAGCCGTTGTGCTCTTATTGTTCCGTCGCGCCGGCCGCTGGCATTTGCCACTCACAGAACGGCCCCTCACGCTCGCCCACCACGCCGGTCAGATTAGCCTTCCCGGCGGAGCGGTCGATCACGGCGAATCCAGCATCGAAGCGGCACGCCGTGAATTGAAGGAGGAACTTGGATTCGATGCGCCCCACTTGGTTGTCGGCCAACTTGCCGACTGCTATGTTTTCGCCAGCGACTTCCGGGTGACGCCCTGGGTCCTCGCAAGTTTTGAATCAGTCACGCAATGGCATCCACACGTTCGCGAAGTGCAGCGCGTTATCGAGCTGCCGCTCGATATGCTGCTCGACGATCGGGCCATCGGCCGGCTGACGATCGAACGCGGGCCGGTTGTATTTCACGCCCCCTGCATCCGCCTCGGCACGGCGCGAGTCTGGGGCGCACATTCGTCATCATTGATGAACTGGCTCAACTACTGCGGCATCTTTTGGAGACATTGTAGTGACATCGATCGGCTCAAATGAAAGTCCCGTCGCCCTTCGCGCCGTCGTCTTCGATCTGGATGGGATCATCGCAAACACCGAGGACCTTTATTTTCAAGCCGGCGAAACCGTGCTCGGTCGCCGCGGCAAGACCTACGACGCCGATTTGCGCGAGCGAATCATGGGCCGGCCCGTCGTCGATTCGATTCGGATCATGATCGACTCCCACTCGCTCGACGACCATCCGGAAGCGCTCATGCGCGAATGCGCCGATGTGCTCAAGGACTTGATCGCGACGTCGCTGGCGCCGATGCCAGGAGTCGTCGAGCTACTCGACGATCTTCAAGCGGCCGACATGCCGGTTGCCGTCGCCACAAGCGCCACAGCGGAGTATGCCGACAACGTGCTTACGCGTCTGAACGTCAAGCAGCGGTTCCGTTTCATCCTCACCGCCGAGGACATCCGCCGCGGCAAGCCCGATCCTGAAATCTACCTGTTAGCGGCAAACCACCTTGGGCTTCCGCCGGCTCAAACAATGGTTCTGGAGGACAGCGCCAACGGCTGCCGCGCGGCGGTCGCCGCCGGCGCGTTTACGGTCGCGGTCCCCAATCGTCACACGCGCGACCACAACTTCTCTGGTGCACGTTTCGTCGCCGACACGTTGGCCGATCAGCGAATTCGCCAATCGCTGCGGCTCAGCTAAAACGGGACGCGCGCAGCAACGCTTGCTGCTTCTGACATTTCGACGGGCAGCACTCTCTCGGTTTCGCTAATCTACCGGCGGATGAACGGTCGATGCTCTCGTTCATCATGACGCGCCTCGATCTGTGCGCAAGCACGGATTCGCCAGATGAGTAACCTTTCTCTTCAGGATATCTCCGATGCTGCGATACACACTCGCTGTCGCTTGCCTGCTCAGCCTCACTGGCCTTTCGAGCGGCGGATGCCGGAGCTGTTCGAGCTGCCACGACTATGATCCGCCGGTGGCCAACTGCCAGTGCGCTTTGTGCGGAGCGCCAGGCAACTGCTCGCAATGCAACGGCGGGTGCGATCAGCAAACGAACGGTGCGTATGCACAGCCCGGCACGGCTCCCGCCGCGAACGCAAATGGCGCCTACGCCAAGGCGCCAAGCAATCAACCGCAGCAACCGCCGCAGCGCACGTATCGGCCGGCGACGGCTAATGCGGCGCCCCAGCAGTAGCCTCGGGCTCGCCCGTTGATGCGGCCCGCACGCGGCGTTGCTCCATGCGATTGAAGATTTCCGGATCGAACTCGTCGCGCGGTTGCCACGATTCCAGACGCGCCCCGTATTGGAGCCGGTGGGGCGTCCTCAACGTCGGTGGGGCTTCAACTACTTCGGTGGCTGCCGCGGGATTAACTTGCGGTTGCGGGCCGAGGTTTCGACGCGCCGTGGGCCGAACCGCCGGATGTACCACTGGGGTACCGACGGCCTCCGCCGGTGCCGCGGCCGTGCTCTTTTGATCCAGGTTTGCCGCATCGTCGGCGGGCGGCGCCGGCGGAACCACCAATTCCACCCAATCGGCGAGGTGCTGGAACGCTTGCTCTTGCCGCGGACCGAAGATCGGGGCCGCCATTCCGCCGTGCGTCTTTCGCGGAACGGTCAGTAGTAAACTCTGCTCCGGATGCTCGCGGTTCACCAGCGCGAGCGTGGCTTCCAAATTGTGCATCGTCGTCCGCCGGTTCGCCTCGCCACGCAACAAGGCCCGATCGAGCTGAAACGCCTGTCGCCCGCCCGGTTGATGGCAGCCGGACATCGTGCAGCTGTTTACGAGCACTGGCTGCACTTTGCGCGTGAAGCGCTCGACGACGCCCGCCGGCAGATCAACGGCAATCGCGGCAGCCGGCTGTGGTTGGGTGGCAATTTGCGGCGCCACGTTCGAATTTGTAGCATTGGGCGCCTTCGGCAACGGTTGCTCTTTGGCGTTCACGAGTCGTCGCGCCAACAACCCGATTCGCGGATGATCGGGATCCAATCGACGGGCCTCGATCAACTCCCGTTCGGCATCTGCAAGAAGATTGTGGCGCAGGCACCAATCGGCCAGCGACAAATGCGCGTCGACCTTCGACTCGTTTATGTGTTGCCGGCGATATTCATACGCTTCCTCGAGCGATCGACAAGCAAGCATGACGCGCGAGTTTGCAATTTGCATCTGCCCGCCTGCTCGAGCGACGACGTACCAATCGGCAGCGCGCGTAATCTGCCCGGCCAGCACGCCGCCATCTTGCAGCACCAAAAAGCCGGCTTCGCCGTTGTCTACCGGCCGAGGTCCGCCACCCGACGTCTCTTCAGCGCGTACATCATTGAGCGCCAATGCGCTCGCAAGAAGAAAGCTGGCGAAGACCGCGGCGATGGCTCTAAAACGGCGCATTGTGGCGGAGGGTAGAAAAACGGCCGACCAGGGTCAAGGCTGGCAGCGCTAGTGTAGTGCTTCAAGCAGATGGGACCTTATCGAGGCTGGCCCGAGCGCGGGCGACTTTCTCCAGAATGTCTTCGGCTTTCTTGGTCCACACGAACGTGGTCGGGTCGCTGTTGTGCTGGTCGATGTAGTCGCGAATTGCCTGGATCAACTCGGAAACGCTGCGGAAGACGCCGTTGCGAATCCGATTGTGAGTGATGTCGCGGAACCACCGCTCGATCACGTTGAGCCACGAACTGCTTGTCGGGATGAAGTGGATGTGGAACCGTCGATGCCGCCGGAGCCAGGCCTTGACCTTGGGATGCTTATGCGTGGAATAGTTATCAACAATCAGGTGCAGGTCCAATTCCGGCGGCGTTTCCGCCTCGATCTTCCTCAGGAACTTGATCCATTCCTGGTGTCGGTGTCGCGGCATGCACTCAGCGATGATCTTTCCCGCGGCCAACTCGATTGCCGCGAATAGCGTGGTGGTGCCATGGCGTTTGTAGTCGTGCGTGAGGGTCTTCAGCCGGCCGGGATATATCGGCAGGCTCTTCTGCGTGCGGTCGAGCGCTTGAATCTGACTCTTCTCGTCGCACGAAAGCACGAGCGCATGCTCGGGAGGATTCAAGTACAGGCCGACCACGTCGACCAACTTTTCAGCGAACTGCGGATCGTTCGAGACCTTGAATGATTTTGTGCGGTGCGGCCGCAGGCCGTTGTCTCGCCAGACGCGCTGGACCATCGTATCGCTGCAACCCAACGCCTTGGCCAGTGACCGTGTCGACCACTGCGTGGCATGGGGTGGCGTTTCCTGAGTCGTCTTGCGGATGATCTCGGCCTCGAACGAGTGCGCCTGGTGGGTGTGCGTCCGCCGCGTGGAGCATCCTGTTCAATGCCTGCCAGACGCGACTCCGCGAAGCGAGTACGCCACGTCCCCACGGTCCGTCGCGTGCAGTCCAGCATAGCGGCGATCTCCTTGCTCTCACGGCCGCCGGCAGCCGCCAGGACAATCTTTGCTCGCAACACCAGTCGCGTCGGCGTGCTGCGTCCTCGCGACCACTTGGTCAACGAAACTCGCTCTTCATCCGTTAAGACAATGGCGCTTGCAATCCGCATGATCGTGATCCTCCATGTTCAGAGGATTCAGACGCCAGCGGCAGCCAATAAGTTCCCGTATTTCTAAAGCACTACACTAGCACGCCGCCGATATACTCGCCCAACGTCCACCGCGCTACGTTGGTGCGTATCACAACAATACGATGAATTCCAGCGCATCCCATCGCCGAACCGTTTACTACGCCGGACACGTTCAAGGCGTCGGGTTCCGATACACGGCCCATTCGATCGCACGCGGCCACAAGGTCACCGGTTACGTCTGCAATCTGCCGGACGGCCGGGTGGAGCTTGTCGTCGAGGGCCAGCGGCACGAAACCGAGGCCTTTCTGCGCGAGGTCCGCGAGCGGTTCTTCAACTTCATCCGCGACGAGCGTTGCGACGAAAGCCCCGCCACCGGTGAATTTGACACATTTGCAATTCAACACTGAGCCAACATAATGCAACGCTCAATTTGCATTCGGTTTAGCTCCCGGCTCCGCCAGGGGTTTTTACAAACCAACAGGGACGAAATTTTTTTAGCATTTTCGACCCCCGGCAGAGCCGGGGGCTGTCTGCGACGAGTGCCTCCAAGAATTCTGAGTTCCCTGTCCGCCCCTTGATCCGGACCCGTCCACAAGTTCTCATGGAAGATGATTCATCTCCGTCTTGAATTTTCGTCACTCCAAACTTTGAAGTCGCATGGGTAATTTAACGATCTGGTTGACGCCCGTTTGGATTCTCTCGGCCGGGATCACCGCCGGCATGGCGATCTTGCTTCTGCTTTACGGGATCGTGTGGCTAGTTTCCCGGCCAACCGCCGACGCCATCCTGCGCCTCGTCAAGGAAAGCATTTTGCTGTGGATTTCATATATCGCGATCGTATTTATCGCATTCTTCCTGTTGGCGATTCCCGTCATGCCGGTGCAGCCCGTTCTTCATTCGCTCGGCCGCTTACCCAAAGTCGGCACGTATACAGCGAGCTTGAGGGTCCCAGCCCGCACCGATGACCTTGAGGTGCCGGTCACTTTCGAATCCGACGAGCTGCAATCGTACACGTTCAAGAGCGATCAGGACCTGGTGATCGGAATCGAGCGCGGCAAGACGTATTCGAATCCGCTCATTCGCATCGAAGGAGCCGAACCGTATGCCTGGACTCCTAGCAGCAAGCGCGCTCGTCTTTTCAATGGGCCGGTGACGAATTTTTTCATCACCAACCAAAGCGACGCCCCAACCGATCTGAGCATCGAGGTACGAACCGATGTACCGCTCTTGGAAGTGCGGAAAATTCCCCTGACCGCCGTCTCGGTAATCGGCGTTTATCTCGTGTACATGCTGATCCACTGGCTGTTGCCCGGCATATCAACGATTGCTCTGGCGACGTCGAAGGAAGCTGTCGCCCAGCCACTCTACGTACTGTCGCTCGTGATCGGCGTCTGTTTGCTCACGCTGTACATCATCATTCCGTACAACACGTTCGGCGAAGATGTGAAAATGTACAAAGATTCCGGCCTGATGACGATCATGGTGCTGGCATTCCTGGTGGCAGTATGGACCGCCAGCGTTTCGGTGGCCGAGGAAATTGAGGGCCGAACCGCCCTCACGCTGCTCTCCAAACCGATCAGCCGCCGCGAATTCGTCCTCGGCAAGTTTCTGGGCATCGTGTGGGCAAACCTGCTGATGTTTATCGTGCTGGGCGCTTGGATGCTCGTGATGATTTCGTACAAGGTCGTGTACGATGCTCGCGAGACCGCCAATCCCGAGCCGGCCTGGCAACTTTGCGCCGCGGAAATGTTGGGCACCGTCCCCGGCATGGTGTTGTCGTTCATGGAGACCGTGGTTTTAACCGCGATCAGCGTGGCGATTTCGACCCGACTTCCAATCCTGCCGAATCTCGTCATCTGCGGAACGATATACGTGCTCGGCCACCTCGGCCCACTCATCGTTCAGTCGTCCATTGGCCAGAACGAGTTCGTGGCATTCTTCGGACAGCTCATCGCGCTGATTCTGCCGGTGCTCGACCACTTCAACATCCAGGCCGCGGTGGCCGGCGGCGTGCGCGTGCCGCCCGATTACCTCGCTTGGGCCGGGCTGTACTGTGTGCTCTACTCGGCAGTCGCGATGCTGTTGGCCTTGATCCTGTTCGAAGACCGCGATTTGGCGTAATTGCGGAGCCCATGGGGAGTCGGATGCGTTCTGGTTCCTCTAAAGAAGATGGCGCGATAGAATTTGTATATGGGCGCCACTCACGTTACCGCCGCAGTCTGTAACCCTGCCGATCCAGAGCGCCGCTGGGAGGGGCTCTTCCTCGTCGATACCGGCTCGATCGATTGCCTGGTCCCGGAAAACCAATTGCGCGCGATCGATATCAAACCGCAAGGTAAACGAGTCTATGAATTGGCCGATGGCTCTGAAATTGTTATGGAAATCGCCGTCGCGCAGATCGAATTCATGGGAGAACTTGTTGGTGCGACGGTAATCTTCGGCGCAGACGGGGCCGAACCGATCTTAGGCGTGACAGCCTTGGAGTCGGTTGGCATTGAAGTCGATCCGCAAAACCAACGGCTAAAGCGACTGCCGGCTGTGCGGCTCAAGTAATGCACGTTGCCACATCCGGGTGCAGCATCGCGTGTCCTCACCCGGCCCGTCGACGCTCACGAGGCTCGAATGCCGGCTGAGTGGTGCCCGCGATGATCGGCAGCGCCGGCATCGCGAGCGGGCCGTGCCGGCCGGCTGGTGTGCCGTCCCAGGCATGCTCCTCCATCCGCTCCAGGATCATTTCCGCGACAGCGATCGCGTCGCGCCCGGCCGCGCCGTCAACTCGCGGCGGCCGGCCCGTTCGCACCGCACCCACGAAATCGCGCTGCTCTTCCTGGATCGCATTCACCGGCTGCGCATCGCGCTGCGAACGCACGAGCAACTCGGTAAATACATTTTCTTTCCAATACGCGCGCTCGTCGGCCGAAAGTTGGTCCGCCCGAAACTCGCGGCGCAAGACCGCGTCGCTCGGTTTCACGACGGTGGCTTCGAACGTCGCGAAATTGATGGATGCGCTTCCGCGCGAGGTAAAAATCGACATCGACCGCTTCTGCTGGAAGCTCACTCGCGAAGCAGTCAGATTCGCCACGCAACCGCTGGCAAATGTAAGCCGCGCCATGGCCATGTCTTCGTGCCCGCCCAGGACCGAAATCCCCAGAGATTGGACATCCGCCACTGTCGACTTCGCCAAAGACAGGACAATGTCCAGATCGTGAATCATCATGTCCATTACGACGCCGATATCGGTCGAGCGGAACGTGTAGCCGCTCGTGCGAGTTGCCTCGATATATTTCGGGTCGCGGACATCTCCGGCCACGGCCATCAGCGCCGGATTGAAGCGCTCGACGTGCCCCACCTGCAGCGCCACATTTTTTTGCCGCGCAGCCCAACGAGGTCATCCGCCTGGGCGGTAGTGAGTGCGAGCGGTTTCTCGACCAATAGCGGCAGGCCGCAGCCCAGTAGCTCCATGCCGATCGCGTGGTGATGCATCGTGGGAGTTGCGATGATCGCCGCTTCGATCTGGCCGATCAGTTCGCGATAATCGGCCACGGCCCGAGTCTGGGCTTCCTGAGCGACACTCGTTCGCGCCGAATCCACTGGATCGGCCACCGCGACCAGTTCGATTTCTTCGAGCCCCGCGGCAATCCGCGCATGAATTCGGCCCAAATGTCCCGCCCCGATCACGGCGACGCGAAGCGGCTTCACGCGGCCCTCCTCGTTTCGCGGCTGCGGCCGTGCTTGCCGTCCTGTTGGCCCTCGACAAACGCCAGCAATTGATTCACTTGCGGCACAAGTTGCCCGTTGCCACGCAGAATCTCTCGCGCCGGGTCGACGCCGACCTTCGCGCGGTAGATCAGCCGGTGCGCCTCGGCCAGGCAATCGATCACGTGCGTCGTAAATTCGTGCCGCTTGAGTGCCACGATGTTGATGCACCGCGGCCTGGCCGGAGCCCCTTCGCATAGCATATACGGCGGCACGTCGTGCAACACGCGGCTCAGCCCTCCGATAAAACTGTAGCTGCCGATCGTCGTAAAGTGATGAACGGCCACCGCGCCGCTCAGCGAAGCGTAATCCTCGATGTGCACGTGCCCGCCCAACAGCGTTCCGTTGGCCATGATGATATGGTCGCCCAATTTGCAATCGTGCGCCACGTGGCAACAGGCCATCAGGAAGTTTTTGTCGCCCAGCCGGGTAATGCCGTCCTCTTTTTCGCTGCCGCGATTGATCGTCACGCCTTCTCGAAACGTGTTGCCGTCGCCGATTACGACCTGCGTATCGCTTCCGGCATAACTGATGTCTTGCGGCTCGCCGCCAATCACGACGTTCGGATAGATGACATTGTCATGGCCGATCGTCACGCGGCCCATAATCGTTACCGAATTCAACAGCCGCGTGCCGCTTCCGATTTGCGCGTGGGGACCGACGACCGAGAATGGTCCGATCTCGACATCATGATCTATTTCCGCTGTTGAATCGACCGACGCAGTTTCAGCAATGCGGGCTGCCATCACTGACTTCTCCAATTACTGCCAGAAACCTGGCGAAGACGAGTTCTTGCCGCTCGGCTGGCTTAATCCACAAATAGGTTTTCAAACGCTAAAGATCTCACGCAGAGGCGCAGAGGACGCCGAGTTTCACACATTTTAGTCTCAAGCTTTTTTGGAACACTAATCTCCACTAATCCGCACTAATAAGGATTAGCGGTAATTAGCGAAGATTAGTGTTCGTTCCTCTGCGTCTCTGCGCGAGACATCAAATCTCACTTGTTTCGTATTGCATTACGCGCAGCGGCGCTGCGCTGTAATTTCAAATCTTTGGTCCATTACCTGAACCTGCTCCATCAACCGCCTGGCCAGCTCCGCGTGAAGCTGGTGGCCCGAGCGGTAAGCGACTACGTGTCCGATCACCTCGCAACCGGTCAGGGCGAGGTCTCCGATCACATCCAACAACTTGTGCCGCACACACTCGTCGGGAAAACGCAGCGCGTTATCGATCGGTCCGTTCGGGCCGAATATCAACAGGTCGCCGGGCGTCACCCGCTTGCCAATTCCCTGCGACAAAATGCTTTGAGCCACTTCTTGGGGAATGAACGTGCGGCAGCCGGCCAACTCGCGTCGGAACGAGTCGGGCGTCACGTCGAGCGCGAAAAGCTGCCGGCCGATCGCTTTCTGCTCGCCATAGTCCAATTCGAACGAGACCGAAAGGCCGGCACTTCGCGGTGGCTGCGCCTCGATCCAAGCCTCGTCATTTCCCACGCGAACCGGTTGTCCGACCACGATCTGACGCACCGGACCACGTTGCTCCGCCACGCCGGCCGCATCGATCGCCTCGACAAACGCCCGCGACGACCCATCGCAGCCAGGCATCTCGGCCGCATCGACCCAGACTTCGCAATTATCCACTCGCAACCCGGCCAAAGCGGCTAGCACGTGTTCCACCATCTCCACGCGGATGCCGTTCAGCTCCAGCGTGGTCCGGCGCGGCTGATCGATCCGAAGCGCGGCACTGGCCGGCACGCGCGCAGCGGCGCCGATATCGTGCCGAACGAACGTGATCCCCGCATGCTCGGCCGCAGGCCAGAATTCGACGCGGATGTCGCGGCCGCTGAAATATCCAAATCCCGCCACCGAAACCGGGCGGATCAACGTTCGTTGGCGGCGCGCGACAGACATCGAGTGGTTGCTCCGAGCGAGGTTGCGTCCGTGGCGGACTTCCGTAGGTCAGGCTTTAGCCTGACACACCGTTCGTCAGGCCAAAGCCTGACCTACCAACTACCGCGGCGGCAGTTGCGACGCAGGTCGCGCCGCCGTTCCCGGCTGCGCCGGCCGGTGCGCCACCTTGCCCATCGCGGTTGAGCAAGGCGAGCACATCGGGCGTGATGTCGATGTTGTCTTCGACCACGACCGGCTTATTGATCTCTCGCAGCACGTCGTCACGGCGGTTCGGATCGACCGGCTCGCCGTTGAATCGCAACACGAGTCCGATATTGTGTTGCTTGGCGTAATACTTCACCGCATCGATAACTTCGAGATACGTCTGATAATAGACCTTCGCCTCGCGCTCCAGAAAATCTTTGCGGAGTTTGCCCATTTTCAGATTGAAATCGGCCATTTGGCGGGCAATATCTTCGTCCATCTTCTTGTATTCGGCCGAGCCCACGTTGTACGTGTTGCGCTGCTGTTCCTGTTGAGCGATCTTTTCCCGATCTGCCTTCAGATCGTTTTCGATCGTTTCCATTTCCTTTTTCATCTGCTCCATCGTAGTCTTGAAGCGCTCGTGCTTCTTGAAGATGTAGCTGATGTCCACGACGGCGATGTTGTACTTCGACGCGTTCGCGCCAGCCGGGTTCGGCGCTTGGGCGAAAAGGTAACCAAATGTCGCCAAAGCCATCGCGGCGGTCATCGCCAGCACGGCTTTCTTCGGACGGAGGGTCAAACTGCGGTTGAGAAAAGTTTTCACGTAGCACTCCTTGCGGTAAGGCGGTCGTCCGTGACCATTCGTGATCTGCGGGAAGGCAACCGGGCCAAAAATGCGGGGCGTATTCTGGCGAGAAGCGAATAGCGCGTAAAGGCCAGTTGGGGTCGTTCGTAGTCCGTTGTTCGTTGTCCGTTGCAATGCTATCAATTTGCCGTCGGCAAACAACAGACCACGGACAATCCCAATCGCTTTTGACACCAACATCGTCTCCCGATACTCTTCGCCGCTCGACATGGCTCGAGCCACCTCCCCAATTCGCCTGGAGACTGTCGCGTGAGACTCTCACCCCGCGTGCTGATCGTCGACGCCTCGCGCGAATCGCGCGACGTGTTGCGAACATTGCTCGAGTACCGCGGGGCAACCACGATCGAAGCCGAGGGGCCCGAGCAGGCACTTATCTTGGCTCGCAATTTGCAACCCGATCTCATTCTCCTCGATGCCGACAGCGATCCCAGCACAACCGGCACGGCAGCGACCGATTTGCGCGACGAGGCAAGCCGCAGCCACACGCCAATCGTTATTCTCGGCAAACTGCGGCAGGTCCACGGCCCGCTGGAATCTGGTCAAATCATGACCAAGCCCTACCATTATGGGCCACTTATCCGTAAAATAGACGAACTGCTGGCCGCCGCGTGATGGTCGCCATACTCTTCAAAAATCGGACCACGGGTCTGTCGTCAGGCCGGCTGGCCACGGGGATCTCATCGTGCCGTCGATGTACGTCATGCAAGGCCGCCCTCAAGGCGTCCGCTTTCGGCTGGATGGTTCCACGGTCACGCTTGGCCGGGGAACTTCCAACGCCGTGCAGTTGCACGATACCGAAGTCTCGCGCGAGCACGCCGAATTCAGCCGCCGCGGCGACGTGTTTGTCATCCGCGACCTGGGCAGCTCCAACGGCACCTTCGTTAACGGCGAGCGAATCAAAGAACACGAGTTAAAAAGCGGCGATCAGCTTCAGCTCGGACGCACGGTTCTGCTCTACACGGGCGTCACCGAGCCGCGTGGCGAAGACCTCGCCGATAAAATCCAGTTTGTTTCCCACCATGATGACGATGACGGATCGCGCATCGTTCACTCCATGCATCAATCCGAGGGTAGCGAGCTACTCGCGCCGCCGGATAACGAAACTTCTTCTCCCTGGCTGGCCCGCGCCGCAGCAATCTGCAGATTATGTATCGCACCGCGCTGGCCGTCAGCCATACGCTCGATATCGATCAATTGCTGGCCCGGATCATGGAGATGATCTTCGAGTGGGTCGATGCCGATCGCGGCTGCATCATGATGAAGGACCCCGACACCAGCCAACTCGTCCCCAAAGTCCGCCGCCATCGCAGCGGCTTGCATTCCGACGAACGCATCACCATCAGCCAGACAATCTTGGATTATGTCGTCGAGCGGAACGAAGGCGTGCTCACCAGCAATGCCCGCGACGACGACCGCTGGGACGCCGCCAAAAGTATTTTGCGAATGGGAATCCGCGAGGCGATCTGCGTGCCCATGCAGGGACGTTACGATGTCGTCGGGGCCATTTACATCGATACCTCGCTCACGCCGCAGCGGATCGTCCAGCAAGGCTCGGCCAATAAGTTCACACAAGAACATCTCAAGCTCATGATCGCGATCGCCCACCAGGCGGCGCTGGCTATCGAAGATACGTCCTATTATAAGGCGATGGTTCAGGCCGAGCGGCTCGCGGCCGTTGGCCAAACGATTGCCTCGCTTTCCCATCACATCAAAAACATTCTGCAGGGCGTGCGCGGTGGCAGCTATCTCATCGAAATGGGAATGAAGGACCACGCCAAGGCAATCTCTGACGACAAGGTCGATGTCGAAGCGGCCGAAAGGGCCGTTGGCATCATGCGCAAAGGCTGGGGCATCGTCGAAAAAAATCAGGAGCGGATTTCGACCCTCGTGCTCGATATGCTCACGTTTAGCAAGGAACGCGAGCCCGTGCCCGAAGCGGCCAACCTCAACGAGCTTGTCGCAGATGTCGTCGAGCTGATGAAGGTCCGAGCGGCCGAAGAAAAGGTCGAGCTCGATTGGCTCCCTGCCCCCACGATGCCCGCGCTCATGTTCGATCCTGAGAGCATGCACCGGGCCGTGCTCAACATCGTCACCAATGCGATCGATGCCTGCAACGAACGTGAGCGGGGCCGAGTTGAAGTTTCGACGCAATACAGCAGCAGCGAACGGCTGGCCCGCGTCGCCGTCGTCGATAATGGCAGTGGCATCGAAAAGGACGACCTGGAAAAAATCTTCGCCGTTTTTGTCTCGCGAAAAGGCGGCCGCGGCACCGGGCTCGGCCTGCCCGTGAGCCAGAAAATCCTCGAAGAGCACGGTGGACGAATTCGTCTCGAAAGCAAGCTCGAAGAGGGCAGCCGATTCACGCTCGAATTTCCCGCCGTCACGCCGCCAACAGCAAACACTAGCCCTGTGCCCCAGGTTCGCGGCAGCACGAACATCGAAGCCGTCTCCGCCGACAGTTCGCATGTCTAAACACGGGACCCGCTCGCAAAAAATAGCCCAGCCATCTTGGCCGGGTTCCCCCAGGCAAGACGATTTTCGAGGAGACTTCAGTGCCGATCAAACAACCCAGGATGGGTCGCGTAAATACTTTCACTGCATTTGGCGTTGTTGCGGCGTATCCCCGAAATGAGTCCTGACCCCTTTTTTCTCCCGTTCATTCGTCATGCCGAAGTTCACGATACGCTCGGCTCGACAAACGATCGCGCCGCCGAACTTGCCCGCGATCCCAACATTGAGCTCCCAGCGCTCGTCACCGCGCGGCGTCAAACCGCCGGCCGCGGCCGGGGGAAAAACACGTGGTCCTCGGCCGAAGGCGCGCTCACGTTCAGCGTGCTGCTCGACCCGGCCGAGATCGGAATCACAACCGCCGATTGGCCCCAATTATCTCTC
The DNA here is from genome assembly GCA_963733825.1 of Pirellulales bacterium. Classification (GTDB taxonomy): domain Bacteria; phylum Planctomycetota; class Planctomycetia; order Pirellulales; family Lacipirellulaceae; genus JABDGM01. The sequence continues at coordinate 317,393 of CAVTEK010000014.1, read as the reverse complement.
GCCACAGCCGTCGCCGTCTGCGACGCGCTGGCAATCGAATTGATTTCAACGCGAGAGCAAACCGGCCCGTATTTCGTTCCGCCAGGGCACGACACCCGAACTCACTGCAATCCGCAATCGGAAATCCGAAATCCGAAATTCGTCCTCGCCATCAAGTGGCCCAACGACGTCCTGCTCCACGGCGCTAAGGTGTGCGGCATCCTGATCGAGTCTCCAGCCGGCTCGGGCCCCGCCAAAGATCGGCTGATCGTCGGCATTGGAATCAACGTGAATAATTCCGTGCACGCACTTCAGCCTGCCGCGCAAACGTTAACTCAGCTGGGCATGAATACCATCAATGCCACGGCGCTGCACGACGTGACCAATCGCACGCACGATACTCAGCAGCTACTTTGCGAAGTGCTGTGCGCGATGGAAACCAGGTTCCTCCAACTTGCGGCGAACGATCCGAGGCTTCCTGGCCAGTGGCAGCGTCTTTGCTACCAAACGCAGCAAAACATCATCGTCGAAATAAACGGAGCTCGAATCGAAGGTGTTTGCCTCGGACTTGATGAGAACGGCAAGCTGCTCGTCAAAAGCGTGTCTCGAACGCATCGCGTTACGAGCGGTTCGGTCCGACTGCGATGACAAAACCGGACTCAAAAACTCCCATTGGGGCCGGCATTCGGCGAGCTCGCAGGGTGTTCTCCAGGTATATTGTGCTGTAACAAGTTGGTATCAAGCAAGTTATGCCTTTTAGCGATCAATTGCCGCCGCACAAATATTTTCCGCTAAATTCGCACCATTATTGACAGCGCTTCGGTGAGTTTTTAGGATTAAGAGTGGCGGGATAGCTCTGGGGCTTCATATCCTGTATGCACTGATGCGACAACCTTGAACTGAGGCGGTCTAATGCTTTCGATAAAGATTCGTTTCGCCGCGATTGCGGCCGTTCTCTCTTTGTGCGCTTGGTCCTCGGCGGCAACGATCGTCGACTTCAAGCCTCTGCCAGTTTCTCCAACAACCCCTGAGTTCGTGTTTAGTCGCGCCTTGGGTGGCGGTATACCTGTCTTTCGCGAAGGTCCCGGTTCAACCGGAAACGCTGATGGCGTGTTGCCGCTCGTTAACCAAACGCCGGGCGGGTTACTTGTGGAAACGCCCTTTGTTATTTTTGGAGTTCCTGGCAGCCAGCTCGCTGCAACGAGTACTTTGTTTTTTGACTCCACGCTAACCTTCACCGGTGGTTTGCAGGCAAATGCCCCCGCGCTCAATGCCGGGGGTGCCTTCATCCAACAACTTTCACCGGGCAGCTTCGATCTGCTAAGTACAGATCCCGACGGCATCGGTCCGCTTCTTCCGCAATTGCTGCTCCGCGGCAACATTAACTCGGCTTCGTTCATTGTAGGCGCCGGCGATTCCGGAGCCGTGTTCAATGCATCGGGCATCAACTACACGGGCGGCCTCATTTTCAACGCGCTTGCCGCTGCTGGCGGCAGCCTGAACAACAACAGCATGTCGATCAGCATGGTGGATGTTGCGCCGCCATTTGGGATTGCCGGGGACGGATTCCTCAATGACTTCAATACCAACGCAACTGGCCTGTTAAACGCGACCGACTTGGGAGTGCCCGAACCGGCATCGATGACGTTGGTCTTGCTCGCCGCCGGCGCATTCCTGTTTCGCCGCCGCTAACCGTCGATCAAGGCCGCAGTCTGCATCCCTGCTTTCGGCGTCAAATCACAGACGATAGCCTGCCGGTGCGCCAACGAATGGATTACTGCGCTTCTCGCGCCCGATCGTCGTTTCCAGCCCGTGGCCCGGATACACGATCGAATCGTCCGGCAACGTAAACAACTTGTTGTGAATCGCGTCGCGCAAATCTTCAAAACTGCCGTCCTGAAAATCGGTGCGGCCGATGCTGCCGGCGAACAATACATCGCCCCCAAATACGCGCCACGGTTGCACCTGCTTGCAAACCAGCACGATGTGGCCGATCGAGTGCCCCGGCGCTTCGAGCACCTCGAGTTCGATCCCCGCCGCATCGAACCGGTTGCCTTCGCCGAGCGTGCGGTCCGCAGCCGGGCTCGTGAGCGGAAATCCGAACGGCGCCGATAAATTGAGTTCCGGGTTGACGAGCTTTTCCGCGTCTCCCGCGCCGATCACGAGTGGGCATTCCGGCCAGCGCTGCTTGAGCGCGCGATTGCCCGCGATGTGGTCGCTGTGACCGTGTGTACAGACGATGGCCGCCGGCACGAGCGAATGCCGCTCCAGATAATCGACGATAGCATCCGGTTCGAAGCCCGGGTCGATCACGATACAGTCGTTGTGGTCGGCCAAGTGAGTGATGTAACTGTTTTCGTCGAACGGCATGGATACCACGGTGCCAATTTGGAGTTGCTGCTGTGGCACGATAAATGTCCCTTCCACCGAAAAGCGAGGTTGTTTAGGATATCTTCGATAATTCCCTTCCGCAGGAAGGGGCTTGAAGAAGTCTCGGGTGCCGACAATTTTACAGTAATATCCCGCCCGGCACGCGACTTACCAGTAGCGCCCACCCAGAGCCGTAGAAAACTGTATTTGCTTAACCTGCACGGACGCGAGGTCCGCATCGAAGTGGACGTGCCAGCGGATTACTCGAATGGATTTAGTCCGCCCAATCCCGCCACAACCGCCTTCCGCGCGGCGTCCGCTTCGTTAATCGGACCATCAGGAGACTCGATATGACATCGATATTCACAATCAAGCGATTGTTAGCCTCCGGTATTTTCATCGTTGCTATCGGTCAGATTTTTTCCGCGACGACGTGTGCATATGCTGAGGAAAATTCGTCGCAGTCGGTATACCGTGTGGCGAACGATACGCCGGCCGGACAAACGGCCGCGGCCACGCCGGCGCCGAGCGCCGCAACAGCAACTGTCGCCGCGCCGGCGGCCATGACCGACGCCAAGGCTCCATTCGATCTAACCCAAAAGACCGGCGAACATCCGCTCATGCCCGTGCTGCGAGCGTTAAAAGCCAGCCAGGAGGAAATCGACCGCAACGTGCGCGATTACTCGTGCACGCTCGTGAAGCGCGAACGCGTCAACGGCGAACTGGGCGACTCTCAGCACATCTTTATGAAGGTCATGCACCAGCCCTTCAGTGTCTACATGCGATTCCTGCAGCCCTACGCCGGCCGCGAAGTGGTCTATGTCGCCGGGCAAAACGACGGCAAGCTGGTCGCGCTCGAAGCCGGTTTCACGCGCATGCTCGGCAAGATGAATCTCGATCCGACTGGCACGCGGGCCATGAACGGCCAAAAGTATCCAATTACCGATGTCGGCATGCGGAATCTGATCGTTAAATTATCGAAGATGTGGGAAGCCGAAACGCAGTTTGCCGAGTGCGAGGTGACGACCAAGGTCGATTCGGCCGCGGAGCACTGCCGGATCTGCAACCGGCCGACCACCATGGTGCGGGTCGACCATCCGGTAGCCCGTCAGAACTTCAAATTCAATGTGGCCCGGCTGTTTTTCGATAACGAGTTGAAAGTGCCGATCCACTTCGACGCCTACATCTGGCCGGAAAAAGAGGGGGGCGAACCCCAGCTCGAAGAAAGCTACACGTACACCAATCTCAAGATCAACAACAACTTCACCGCCCGCGACTTCGACGCGAACAATAATCCCGAGATCTTTAAGAAATAGGATTGGGGATGCCAGATGCAGAGGGCAGGGTCGGAAGTTGAATGCCTTTTCCCCGCCGCCTGCATCCCGCATTCTGCATCCTTCTCTCAATACGCATTCCGCTGTCGCAGTACGACGCCCAGCGTCTTTGCCAGGATCTTGAGATCCATCCAGAACGACCATTCCCGGATGTATTGATGGTCGCAGGCGATGCGTTTTTCCATCTTTTCAAGCGTCTCCGTCTCGCCGCGATAGCCGCTCACTTGCGCCAGCCCTGTGATGCCCGGCTTCACTTTGTGCCGCAGCATGTAGCCTTCGATCAGCGACCGATACTGCTCGTTATGCGCGTTGGCATGAGGCCGAGGGCCGACGAGCGACATGCTCCCCTCGATCACGTTGAATAATTGCGGCAGCTCATCCAGCGAGGTACGACGAAGTACGCGGCCGATGGGCGTTACACGGACGTCATCCTGCTTTGCCTGACGCACGTCGCAGCCGTCGTCGCAGCACGACATTGTGCGGAATTTCCAGACCAGAATCTGACGGCCATCGAGCCCGTAGCGCTTCTGGCGAAAGAACACCGGGCCGGCGGACGTCAACTTGATCGCCGCCGCAATAATCAGCATCGGCACCGCGGCAGCGGCCAACAGCAACGAGCCAAACACCGCATCGGCAGCCCGCTTCGCCAATCCTTCGACGCCATACAATGGATTTTCGAACACGCTCACGGCCGGCAATCCGTTGATATTCGTCCAGCGGGCGTGCAGCAATTCGAACACGAAAAAGTCGGGCACAATGTACACGCTCGCAGTCGTATCGGCCAACTTCGCCAGCACATTGCGGATGCGTTCTTCGGCCCGCATCGGGAACGTGATGTAGATGGTATCGATATGACCTCGCCGAGCCCGATGCACCAACTCGTCTAAATGGCCGACGTGGGTTCCGACTTCCAGCGGAACTTCAACAGTTCGGTTGCGTGGCCGGTCGTCGAAGAACCCGGCCATTCGCAGACCCAATTCCGGCGACGCATGCGATGTTCCGCGCGAGTTGAATCCCGAGTTCATTGACCCCGCAAATGGCGTAGCGCCGAAGGTTAAACCCGCGAGCACGCACCCGCTGTTGAATATTCCGGAATACCAGGCGGGCGGCCGCCATCGCCGCAGGCGTGCTGATAATCCAAATAAGTTTCGCAGCGTATGTGTAGCCGGCGTTGTGCTGCGTCACCATGCCGACGCCCATCACCACGGCAACTGTGTACAACCACGTCAACAGTACGCATCGAATTTCGCCCCCGAGCCGCGTGCCACGCCAACTTCGATAGAGCCCGCTGAGCTCCGACACGACGTGGTAAACGATGATCGTGCCGGCAGAAATCGCGAGCCATTCTGGCAAACGGGCCCGATGCGTTTCGGCCAGCGCCAAACGAACCGCCAAACAAATAACGGCCGCGTCCACGAGGCGGTACAAGCTATAGAACAACGATTCATGGAACGAAATTCCGCGTGAAACCGGTGACATAAAGAAAACACCGCAAATCTAGAGGTACGAACCCGTTTTAGCGACGGCCGCCGGGCCGAGCTGCCATCGACCCCACGCTCCCGCCGCGCCTCACCACCGCAGCCCGCGTGCCCGACCGACGGCGCATTCCAATGCATCCAAATTCCGCGCGATTTACTGCCCGCGTGGGCCGCTCGCTAGAAAAGGCCGATTCCGGACGTTGTTTTTTCTCAACGTCGGTTCCAAAAGTTGTTGTGATCTCGCCCCCAAACCAGGAACCAAATTACCCGTAAAAACGTCGAAACCGATGCCCTGGCGCTGCCAATCTGCAAGTTCGCGCATCGGCCTGCCGACTCGATCGTTGACCCACATTCGGCCGGGTTCTGAAAACACTGTGGACCTCATGCACGGTCTCTACGTACAACAAAGGACAAAGCGCCCGCGAGCTTCGACGATGATTGGCCATCTGGGCACATTAGGACTGATGCGATGCTGCGATTGAGTCTTCTGACGTTAACGGTCGCCATATCGGCGGTCATCGTGACCTGTCCGAATGGCGCCGCCGCCGAGAACGATCTGCCGCCCGTTATGGATCTGCTGAAGCTCCAGGCCGATGGAAACCACAAGGACGCATACGACGGTTTGCGCCGCTTCGTGTTGGAACGAAAAGAAGCGCCATCCCGCGACCTGGTGAAAGCGTTCGATACGGCAGTGACCTGCTTGCAGCAGCTCAACCGAGTCGACGAAATCGACGAATTCCGGGAAAAGACGGCCGAGCGCACAAAAACGATTGGCGGCTGCTCGCCGGGGTTGCGCGTTCGTATCTCACGATCGAGCATTATGGTTTCATGATCGCTGGCGAATTTCACCGAGGCCAGCATCGGGGCGGCGGCAAAGTCGTTCACGCGACGACCCGCGACCGCGTCCGCGCACTGCAGCTTTACCGCAACGCCATGAAGCTTGCGGCGTTATCGAACATCAAAAAGGAAGCCGGCCGAATTGCTGCGGCAATTCGCCGACGCGATTCTCTTCGCAAACGAAGCCTGGCGGCTCCAGTCGCTCACCGATCTCGACAAGCTGCCCGATTACGACGAAGGCTGGGGCTACGGCGGCGAAGCGCAAGGCGCACCGGTCGATGCCGCCGGGAACCCAATTTTGTACGCGGTTCCGAAAAGTTGGATTGCCGCCAAAAACGACGGCGAGCGATGGCGGTGGCTGCTCGAAACCATGGTCGAGTGGGACCCGTCGCGACGCAACGATGAGCGCCTGCGCGGGCCCGCTTCCTCGAATCGCAATTCGGTGTGCAAACCATCGCTCAATTCGGTATCCGCCTGCCCGAACGAGCAGAAAACGATTCGGACAAAAAGGCGGACACGACAGGCGTTTGGGCTCGACACGCTCGGCGAAGACGAAACCATCGCCCGGTTGGCCACTGGCATCAAGCGGTTCAAACTGCCGGACGACCACAACTACATCAAGCTCGATCAAAAAGTGTTGGCCGACCTGGCCACCAACAAAACCGATCCGCGCGGCCTCGATGCGGCCCGCAACCTTGCAATGGAATTTGAAAACCGCCGCCAGTATCCGCGCGCGGCCGAGTACTGGCGCCAAGCGATCGAACGTTCCACCGGCGATGCGCACAAAACCGCGCAGCAGCGGCTCGCCCAAATCGAGGGCAATTGGGGCCAGTTCGAAAGCGTGATGTCGCAGCCGGCCGGCCGCGGCGCCACGGTCGATTTTCGTTTCCGCAATGCCACCTCGGCTGAATTCGTCGCCCAGGAAGTCGATGTCCGGAAGCTTCTCGACGACGTGAAGGCCTATCTCAAATCGAATCCCAAGCAGCTTCGCTGGGAACAGCTGAATGTTTCCGACATTGGCTATCGCCTGATCGAGGACGATCAACAGAAATACATCGGCGCCGAAGTTGCCCGCTGGAAGTTGGAATTGCAGCCGCGCGAAAAGCACTTCGACAAACGCATCACCGTGAGCACGCCGCTGCAAAAAGCCGGCGCCTACCTGCGTCACCGCAAACGTGGCCGGCGGCAACACTTCGAAGATCGTTATGTGGCTCGCCGACACGGCAATCGTTCGCAAACCGATGCCGGATAAATCCTTCTATTACGTGGCCGACGCCGTTACCGGCGCGCCGATCGCCAAGGCCAACGTCGAATTCTTCGCCTTTCGGCAGCGGCACATCGACGGCAATAATTACCAGGTCGAGACCCAGGATTTCGCCGAGCATACCGATGAAAACGGCCAGGCTTTTTTGCCGATTCCCGACGACGCCAAACAGCCCTCGGCCCGCGATTTCCAATGGATCGCCACCGCCACGACGCCCGCCGGCCGGCTCGCCTACATTGGCTTCCACAATATCTGGCGGACGAACTATTACGACGCTCCGTACAACGAAGACAAAACGTTTGCCATCACCGATCGGCCCGTGTATCGACCCGGCCAGACCGTGCAATTCAAATTCTGGATTCGGCAGGCTCAATACGACGGCGACGACAAATCCGCATTCGCGCATCAATCTTTCGCCGTCGAGATCCACAATCCGCGCGGCGAAAAAATCTACGGCGAGACGCTCACATCCGATAACTACGGCGGCATCGCCGGCAAATTCGAGCTGCCCGGCGATGCCACGTTGGGCCAGTATCAACTGATCGTCGTCAACCGCGGAGGCGGTACGTTCCGCGTCGAGGAATACAAGAAACCGGAGTTCGAAGTCACGGTTGACGCGCCGACCGCGCCCGTCATGCTCGGCGAAAAGATCACGGCGAAAATCCGCGCGAAGTATTATTTCGGCTCGCCCGTTACAAGTGCCACGGTGAAGTACAAGGTGATGCGCAGCGAGCACACCGCGCACTGGTACCCACCCGGACCATGGGATTGGCTCTACGGCCCCGGCTATTGGTGGTTCGCATACGACTACCCCTGGTACCCGGGTTGGCGCGACTGGGGCTGCGTGCGGCCGGCGCCGTGGTGGTACGTGCGACCCGTATCGCAGCCGGAGATTGTCGCCCAGCGCGAAGTGCCGATCGGCCCCGACGGCACCGTCGACGTCGAGATCGATACGTCCGTCGCCAAAGCACTGCATCCCGATGAAGACCAGCGTTATTCAATTGAGGCAGAGATCGTCGATCAATCGCGGCGCACGATCGTCGGCAGCGGCGACGTGCTCGTTGCTCGCAAACCGTTCGAAGTCAGTGCCTGGGTCGACCGCGGCTACTATCGCGTCGGCGACACGATCATGGCCAGCTTCGCCGCACGCCGCCTCGACGACAAACCGGTCGAAGGCCCCGGCAAACTGCGCCTGCTGAAAATCACGTACCCAGCAGGTTCGCCGAGCCGAGGCGAACCTGGCGCCGCTCGGCTCGCGGCACCTACTGAAACGGAAGTCCGCTCCTGGAATCTGGCCACGAACGACCAGGGCCGCGCCGAAATTCAATTGAAAGCTTCCGAGAAGGGCCAGTACCGGTTGTCATACCGCGTCACCGATAAGGCCGAACACGAGATCGAGGGCGGTTACCTGTTCACGATCACTGGCGAAGGCTTCGACGGCAGTGACTTCCGCTTCAACAATCTGGAAATTGTGCCCGACAAGCGCGAGTACGCGCCCGATGACAAAGTTCAGCTCCAGATTAACACGAACCATCTCGATTCGACGGTCCTCTTGTTCGTGCGGCCATCGAACGGCGTGTATCTACCTCCCCAAATATTGCACCTTGCCGGCAAGAGCACTGTGGTGGAAGTCGGCGTTACGCAGAAAGACATGCCGAACTTTTTCGTCGAGGCGATGACCGTCGCCGATGGCCGCGTCCACACCGAGGTCCGCGAGATTCACGTGCCGCCGGCCAAGCGCATCCTCAACATGGAGGTGGTCGCCTCTGCGCCGAATTTAAGCCGGGCCAGCACGCCAAAATCTCGGTGAAGCTCACCGACTCGGCCGGCAATCCGTTCGTCGGCTCGATCGTTCTGTCCATTTTCGACAAGAGCCTGGAATACATCTCGGGCGGTTCGAACGTCGGCGACATCAAAGAATTCTTCTGGAAGTGGCGGCGCGAGCATCGGCCGTTCTTGGAGACAAACCTCGACCGCTTGTTCAACAATCTCGTGCCCCATGGGCAGAAGAATATGGAAAGCCTCGGCGTGTTCGGCGAGCTGGTCGACGATGAATTGTCGCCTTCCGGCGAGAGAGAAGATCGACGTCGCGACACCTTCGGCGGACGTGGGGGTGCGAAATCGACTTATGATGGGCGCCGCGTTGGCCGGAGCTCCGATGCCCGCCGCACCGCCAGGGGAAGGAGTCGCCTTCAACGCCAAGACCTCGCCCGCGGCCCCACAACAGGCGCCCGGCGCTCCGCTCGCCCAAGCGACGATTCGCAGCGAATTCGCCGACACGGCCCTCTGGATCGCATCGCTCGAAACCAACAAAGACGGGATCGCAGAGGCCGAGCTGGACATGCCGCAAAACCTCACGGCCTGGAAAATCCGCGCCTGGGGCATGGGACACGGAACGCGCGTCGGCGAGGCCTCGGCGCAAGTCGTCACGCGCAAGAACCTCATCGTGCGAATGCAAGCGCCGCGATTTTTCGTCGAACGCGACGAGGTGGTTCTCAGTGCGAATGTGCACAACTACCTGCCGACTGCCAAGCAAGTGAAAGTGCGATTGGAGCTCGATGGCAAAACGCTAGAGCTGCCCTCAGCCGCTGAAAACTCAATTGAAGTTCCCGCGGGTGGCGAGCGCCGCGTCGATTGGCGCGTCAAAGCCGTGCACGAAGGCGAGGCGGTCATCCGCATGCTTGCGCTCACCGATGAGGAATCTGATGCCGTCCAGATGAAGTTTCCCGTGTACGTTCACGGCATGCTAAAAACGGAAAGTTTCACCGGCACGATTCGTCCCGACGCACGGCTGGGCACATTCGAAGTCAGCGTGCCGCAAGAGCGCCGCGCCGATCAAACGCGGCTCGAAATCCGCTATTCGCCGACCCTGGCCGGCGCCATGGTCGATGCCCTGCCCTATCTCATCGAATATCCATACGGCTGCACGGAACAAACGCTCAATCGCTTCCTGCCCGCGGTCGTCACGCAACAAACGCTGTTGCGAATGAAGCTCGACCTCAAAGCGATCGAAAAGAAGCGCACGAATCTCAACGCGCAGGAAATCGGCGATCCTCATGTTGTGGCCGGACTCCCGACCGCGCCACTCGGTGCGGGGTCGGGAGACCCGCGCACAACAGGCGGCTCGAAACGCTACGACCATAACCCCGTGTTCAACGAAGCGGAGCTGTCAAAGGTCGTCAAAGCGGGCGTCAACCGTCTGCAAGAAATGCAACTCGCCGACGGCGGCTGGGGCTGGTTCAGCGGCTGGGGCGAAGAATCGACCGCCCACATGACGGCCGTTGTCGTCCATGGCCTGCAGATCGCCAAACAAAACGATGTCGCGCTTGTACCGGGTGTGCTGGAGCGCGGCACGGAGTGGCTCAAGCAATATCAAGAAGAACAGTTACGCCGCCTGGCGAATATCGACACCGCCGGCCGCGTGGTCGACAAAAGCAAATCCAGCAAGCAATCCGCCGATAACATCGACTCGTTGGTTTACATGGTGCTCGTCGACGCCGGCGTGAAGAACGACACGATGCGCGACCGGCTGTATCGCGACCGCACGAAGCTCGCCGTTTACGGCCTGGCGACCTACGGCCTGGCGCTCAACAAACAGCATGAAGCCGATAAGCTCGCCATGATCATGCGCAACATTGGCCAGTACGTCGTCCAAGACAACGAAAACCAGACCGCGTACTTGAACCTGCCTCAAAGCATTTGGTGGTACTGGTACGGCAGCGAGTTCGAAGCCAACGCGTATTACCTCAAGCTCCTGGCCGCGACCGAGCCCAAAAATCCAGTCGCCGCCCGGCTCGTGAAATACCTCATCAACAATCGTAAAAACGCCACCTACTGGAACAGCACGCGCGATACGGCGCTCGTCATCGAGGCACTGGCCGATTACATCAAAGCCAGCGGCGAGAATAAGCCCGACCTTACGGTCGAAGTCTGGGTCGACGGTCAAAAACGCAAGGAAGAAAAAATCAACGCCGACAATCTCTTCACATTCGATAACGCCTTCGTCCTCGAAGGCGATGCGCTCTCACCTGGCCGGCACACGATCGAGCTGCGAAAATCGGGCAAGGGACCGCTGTATTGGAACGGTTATCTCACCGACTTTACGCGGGAAGACAACATCCGCCGCGCCGGCCTCGAGCTGAAGGTCGATCGCCATTACTACAAACTCACGCAGGCCGATAAATCGATCGACGTCGCCGGCGGCCGCGGCCAGGTTGTTGGTCAGCGCGTCGAAAAGTACGATCGCAAAGAGATTCCCGATCTCGGCACGGTCACCAGCGGCGACCTCATCGAAATCGAACTCGTCATCGAATCCAAAAACGACTATGAGTACATCCTGTTCGAGGACATGAAGGCCGCCGGCTGCGAACCGGTCGCCCGGCAGAGCGGGTACAACGGTAACGAGCTGGGGGCCTACATCGAGCTGCGCGACAACCGCGTGTCGCTATTCGTGCGCAACCTGGCCCGCGGCCGGCACAGCGTTAGCTACCGAACTGCGCCGAAATTCCCGGCCGCTTCAGCGCGCTGCCCACCAAAGCTTCCGCCATGTACGCCCCCGAACTCCGCGGCAACTCCGACGAGTTGAAGCTCAACATCGCCGACAAATCCGCATCGCCCGGTCTCTGATTCTCACACATTCCAAAACAGCGCTCGCCGACAGCCCCCGGCTCTGCCGGGGGTTGTTTGAACTTGGTCGCTGCGCAAACCCCCGGCTTCCGCCGGGGGCTGTCGGCTGAATACTAAAATTGCTAAAATCGTTCGCATTGCAATTCCCGCCCTGCACCTTATTCCACGCTACCACCATGTCGCTCGTCGCCGAGGAAAGGATTCTCGTCGTGCCCACCAGCCTCTTTCGCGAGCTGGGATACTTTCAAGGTTTCTCGCGCGACATCGATCGCTACTGGCCGCGCCTTGTGGAGGGCGACCACGTCGAATACCGCGCACGCGGCGAAATGGAGAACGACCCCAGTTTCAAGCAGCTCATCCCTTACGTGCTTTTCCGCTGGATCGATCGCGATGGGACCGTGCACCTGTTCGAATACCAGCGCGGCAGCGGCCAGGGCGAACGCCGGCTGCACGCCAAACGGAGCGTTGGCGTGGGCGGCCATATTTCTTCGATCGACGCGGCGACTGTCCCAATTTTTTCGAGTCCGCGAGAAAAAATGGGACTGTCCCCTTTGCCCAACCAAACGCACCACGTTTACCGCGAAGGAATGCGGCGGGAGCTGGAAGAAGAGATCGCCATCGACTCAAAGTACACGGAATCGGTCGTCGGCCTGATCAACGACGATGAAACGCCGGTCGGCCAGGTGCACCTGGGCATGGTCCACTTGTGCGACGTTCAGGAGCCGAGCGTCCGGCCGCGCGAGGCCGATATTCTTGAAGCCCGCTTTAGCCCTGTCGCCGACATTCTCACTCGGCTCGACCAATTCGAAAGCTGGTCGGAAATCGCGGTCCGGGCGCTATTTGGTTAATCACGTTGCCAAAGATCCGTGCATTGCTTTTGGTTTGTTTGGCGCAGACTTCGTTTGGAAACCGCCATCTGCTGTTTCGCAATAGAATCGCTCGTATCAACATCGATGGAGCATGTAGAAAGGCACTCAATCCAGCATACGCGAGCAATTCGAAGCCAAGTAGATTGTGACTCTTTGGATACTTTATACACTCATAGCCAAGCGCGACGAGAAAAGGCACGGCCACAATGGCCATCGAAATGAAGTATGCTACACGATGAAACGGAACCAACAAAATTAAAGTGGCTGCAGCCACTCCTAACGACCACCATCCAATCAAGTTGCCAAGTCCGTTCGTGAAATGCATATCGTCCACCTGACCGGGATTCCAACCGAAGAGCAGAAAGCCTGTGCCGAGCATAGCAGCCGAAGCTGTACACCCAATTACAACAGCCGCGAGAATAGTCCATCGCGTTATGGGATTTAACTCCTTGGCGCAATGCCGAGGTGCATATTCGGAACTGGTTCTTGTCTCTGCTTGCCATTGGTAGTAGCAATAACCGATCTGACAACTTCCGGCCACAATAATCGCAACCAGCAATCCCCATTGTCGAGTCACGATCGCAAGCGGTACAGCGATAGCCATAATCCACAAGGACCGGATGAGCTTTCGGCGATACGAGAGTTTGTAATAAAAAAGACAAAAACCCTTATCTTGGTTACCCTTCATTGTAGCGCCTTTTCGGGAGACTCACCTGCTAACCAACGCCGACCTGCTAATCTCGCTTTATACAATATAGCTGGAGTGGGAATAATAGCCGCCACGCAGCAAATCCGAAAATGCATCCCGACCCGCGCCAAATTGTTTACATGGACAACCACGCCACCACGCGCGTCGATCCGCGCGTGGTGGCGGCGATGTTGCCCTATTTCGACGCGAAATACGGCAACCCACACAGCGTCCACGCTGCCGGACACGAAGCGCGCGACGCGGTCGACGCGGCACGGCAATCGATCGCGGCCGCCATCGGCGCCGATCCCAAGGAAATCGTATTCACCAGCGGCGCCACGGAAAGCAACAACCTGGCGATCCGCGGCGTGGCCGAGCGCGACCGGCGCCGCGGGAATCATCTCGTTAGTGTTGCCACCGAACATAAGGCGGTGCTCGATCCGCTGGCGCGGTTGGCGCGCCACGGTTACGAAGTAACGCTGCTCGACGTCGAGCAGCACGAAAGCGCGCGGGCCGGCTGGCTCGATCCGCAACGCGTGGCCGACGCGATTCGCCACGACACGTGTCTCGTTTCTGTCATGCTCGCCAATAACGAGATTGGCGTCGTTCAACGGCTGGCCGAGATTGCGGCCGCGTGCAAATCGCGCGGCGTCCTGCTGCATTGCGACGCCACGCAGGCCGTCGGCAAGATTGCGGTCGATGTGTCCAATTTGGACGTTGATCTCATGAGCTTCACCGCGCACAAGATTTATGGCCCGAAGGGCATCGGCGCGCTCTATGTGCGTCGCCGCGATCCGATCGTGCGGCTCGATCCGCAAATCACGGGCGGCGGTCAGCAGGAAGGCCGGCGCAGCGGCACCCTCAATGTACCGGGAATCATTGGCTTCGCCACCGCGCTGCAATTGTGCCTCGAAGAGCTGCCCGGTGAAATGCAGCGCCTCGCCGCGCTGCGCAACAAATTGGCGACGGCGCTTCTCGAACAACTTGCCGACGTGCGTCTCTGCGGCCCTGCGCTCGATGCCCACGACGACAACGGCGTACCGCTGCGACTGCCCGGGAATCTCAATTTGTCGTTTAGCAACGTCGACGGCGAAGCGCTGTTGCTGGCGATGGGTAACCTGGCAGTCAGCAGCGGCGCAGCCTGCACGTCGACAGACCCGGAGCCCAGCCATGTGCTGCGTGCGATCGGTTTTAGCGACGATGAGGCCCGCAGCAGCCTGCGTTTCGGATTGGGCCGGTTCAACGACGACGCGGACGTCGAAGTTGCCAGCGAGCGAGTTGTCGAGGCCGTTTGCCGGCTTCGTAAGCTCGGTTTGGAGCCCGCAGCGCAAGCAAGGGGTGTTTGAGGTGGCCTCCTTGCTCGCGAGTCGGGCTCCCGCCCATTTCAACGGCCGAAAAACTCGACTGTTTCCCGCCGCTTCGCCGATGACTATAATTGGACGAAACGTTAGAATACGAACGACGGAAACCCGATCACATTTGCGGAGAACTTACATGGGAATCACGCTCACCGAAAAGGCTGCCAACGAAGTCAAGCGGATCATTGCCGATCAGAAGATCGAGCCGGAAATGGTCCTCCGCGTCGGCGTCACGGGCGGCGGCTGCAGCGGATTCTCCTACGCGCTCGGCTTCGATAAGACGTTCGACGAAAAAGCCGACTCGAAGTACGAGTATCACGGCGTGCCGGTCGTCGTCGATAAGAAAAGCGCACTCTATCTCGATGGCACGACCATCGACTTCTATGAAGGCCTGGAAGCCCGCGGCTTCAAGTTCGACAATCCGAATGCCGTCAAATCGTGCGGCTGCGGCAGCTCGTTCCAGGCGTAAAGAGTCAAGAGCTAAGAGACGAGAGTCGAGAGCCCGGAGGAAATCCGGGCTCTTTTTCTTTCCGGCTCTTGACTCCTGACTCTCCGCTCTCGACTGGCTTCCCGAGAATAATCGTTACAACCGTCGTCGTCGACCTCGGGGTATTTATTTGCTTTTGCCGCGGCACAAGCTAGGCTTTTAGCAAGGACACAGACCGTCGGTGCATTCCATCGCTGGCGGCTTGCTTATCAAAGGCCTCGCGCGGATGAGGTGGCCTGCCATGATCAAACTCTTCAAAAAACTGCTGCGCGATGAAGACGGGCCGACAGCCGTGGAATACGCGGTGCTGCTCGCGCTCATCATTGCGGTCTGTGTGGCGGCCGTGAATACGATGGCCCACTCCACAGCCAATAGCTTCGACACGTCGGCCAAAGAGCTGGACGGTGTGCTGGGCTAGGTCAGCTTTCGACCGCTCATTCCCACGCAGATCGAGACCGCATCTGCCCGTTGGTGTCGAACGCACCACGCCTATATCGGGCTATTATTCGCGTTTTTCAAAACCCCGATAAAGTACATGCGTTTTATGGCCGATTAAATCTAGGCGGACTGTAATACGTCTGCGGCCAGCAGCGGGGATCCGACGCCGATTCTTTTGATTCCCAACGCGCCTCGCAATCAAGAGCAAATAGCGGCTCTTCTCGCAAAAACGGGACTACCTGCCCCAGTCCCCTGAGAAGAGCCGTTTTTTATTGCGCGGTAGGCGCCGCGAGCCGAGCGGCACCTAATGCGCAGGTAAAAACGATTGACTAAGCGGGTCCGGCTCGGCTCGCCGGACCTACCGGTCAGACAATCAGCATCGCATCGCCGTAACTGTAGAAACGGTACTCGTCTCGAATGGCTTGCCGGTATGCCTCGGCAATTAGCTCCGAGCCGCCAAATGTTTGCACCAGAATGAGCAACGTCGTTCGTGGGAAATGGAAGTTTGTCAGCAGCGCGTCGATAGCGCGAAACTCGAATGGCGGGCGGATAAACAGTTCGGTGTTTCCGTGCCAGGGTTTGAGGTGACGCGATGTCGCCGCTTCCGCTCCATCGCCCGAGCGAATTGCGGTTTCCAATAATCGCACGACGGTGGTTCCCACGCCGATAACGCGTCCGCCTTCGTCCCGGGTGCGATTGATTTCGTCTGCGGCCGCCGGCGTGATCTCGCCCGTCTCGCTGTGCATGCGATGCTCGTCCCACGATTGGCTTTCAATCGGCCGAAACGTGCCCAGGCCAACGTGCAGCGTTACCCGCGAATAGCCGACGCCGCGTGCCTCGAGCGCTTTGAGCAGCTCCTTGGTGAAGTGCAAGCCGGCCGTGGGGGCTGCAATCGCCCCGGGCCGTTCGGCATAAACCGTTTGATAGCTGGCGACGTCGGCATCGACCATGTTTCCGCCGCGGATGTACGGCGGCAAAGGAACGCGGCCCAAACGATTCAGGATCGCGTCGGTCGATTCGTCGGATTCGAGGTGTGCCAGCCATTGACCCTCGTCCATCCGTTCGATTAGCCAGAGCTTCGCGCCAGACCTCCCCTCGCGATCGGTCAGCGTAATCTCCTCGCCAGGCGCCAGGCGGCCGCGTGTCTTACACAGAATTCGCCAATGGCCATCGGCGGTGGCTTCGAGAAACAAGCCCTGCCAGCGGCCACCCGTCCGCGACCGTCGCCCCGCCAATTGGGCAGGCACGACCTTGGTATTGTTCAAAACGAGCCGATCGCCGCTCGGCAAAAGGTGCGGCAAATCGCGGACGTGATGATGTTCGATTTGTTGCCGGCGACGGTCTATGACCATCAACCGTGCGTCCGCCCGATGGCGGAGGGGCTCCTGGGCCACCAGGCGCCGCGGCACCTCGTAATCGAACAGAAAACTGACTTCTGTCATAGCAAAATCGAAGCTCTTGAAGGGGGCTGCCGTCCCTACCGAGTACCGGCATCGCCGAACTTAAGGAAGGCAATGACAACAAGCCAATCGTCGCATCCTGAGCGTTCAGACGCCATCCCATGGTGAAGTGTTTAATTGTACAGTGTCAACCAGGATTATTTTTAAACTTTTGATTCGTCGCACCCTCAAATCCAAGCTCCCAACTCTGTTGGGAGATACAAAATCGGATGGTGTACAGACGATCAGAAAGGCGGGATGAAACACCGATTGACGCCGGCGATGAACCGGGTATTTTCAGCATACTGAAGATCGTTTGTCGGCCTTCCCTCGAACTGTATTTTTTCGTCGGGCGTGACCGTCCCGCTGGCACGCCGGGCAGAGACATTTGCTGGAGAGCGATTCAGCCACAGCCTCTCCTCCAACCACCGGTTCACACCACCGGCGAGCGGTCTCTGCCTTAGCTTGGAGCATGGAAGCTCCGAGCAGCGGTCGGTGCGCTGTGCGCTCGCAGGCGGCCTTACCACCTGGCGTCGCTTACCCTCGCGGCATACGGACGTGCTTGGGGGGGAACGACGCTTGGCTGCCGGTGTAATTTCCGTGCCTACTTTGCGCTTGGACAGCTGCCTAGCCGAATGCACATGGAGATGCAGGATGCGGGGGCAGGGAAAGGCAATCTAATTCCGTCCCGTCTTCCTGCATCCTGCGTCCTAACCTCTCCATCTTCCATTTGTGCTTCGCCGGAGCGGATGCTAGCGTGACGTAATCTCGCTCGCATGGTCGACGTGACTCGATTGCGCTTGTCGTCTTGCTAGGAAATCTGATATTCCCCAATTCCTTACTGTAATGGCTGGACCGACTAAACACGTGCCGGTTTTGGCCGAGGAGGTGCTTGAACAGCTTGGGCCGGTGGCCGGTCAAACGTATGTCGATGGCACACTGGGCGGCGGCGGACATACGCGGTTGGTGGCAGCGGCGGTCGGCTCGACCGGGTCGGTCGTGGCGCTCGACCGGGACCCGATTGCGGTCGCACGGGCCGAAGCGGAGCTGCGCGATTTTCCCGTTCGAGTCGTGCAAGCGAACTACACCGATTTGCCGGAGGTACTTGCCGCGTTGGACGTGAGTGCTGTGAACGGCATCCTGCTCGATCTTGGTTTGTCGAGCGATCAGTTGGGCGACCCGGCTCGCGGCTTTAGTTTTCAAAGCAGCGGTCCGTTGGATTTGCGGTTCGACCAAACGCGCGGCGAACCGGCGTGGAAGCTTGTCGAGCGGCTGAGTGCCGAGCACCTGGCCGATTTGATTTATCGTTTTGGAGAGGAGCGTTACAGCCGGCGGATCGCTCGACGAATCGTGGAAGTGCGACGTGCAAGTCCGATCCACACGGCGGCGGACTTGGCGCGCATCGTGCGCGAATCGGTGCCCCGCAGCCGCGACGAACGAATTGATCCCGCGACGCGAACGTTTCAGGCCTTGCGAATTGCCGTGAATGAGGAATTGAAGTGGCTCGAAGTAGCACTCCGACGAATGCCCGATTGCTTACGACCGGGCGGACGCCTGGTCGTGATTAGCTTTCATTCGCTCGAGGACCGATTGGTGAAAGAGGCGTTTCGCAACGACGCGCGATTGGAAGTCATCACGCGTCGCCCGATTCGCCCGACGGAACGCGAGATCGAGTCGAATCCGCGATCGAGAAGCGCGAAGCTGCGCGTGGCCGAACGCACAAAATAAGTTTCAGGCTGGCTGACCAAAAGCCTCATGGAGGAGGCGCTGTGATGGAGCAAGAACGGAATCTGGGAGTGACCGAAGCTCGCTTCGCACTGACGTTGCTCACGTGCCTGCTGGTGGCGATCGGCTACGTCGCGCTGCTTCGGCTTGCCGGCGCGAAACAGGCGACGACGGAATCTGGCGTCGACGAAGTTTTACCGCCGGTCGTGGTGGGAACCAGTGATCGGAACCAGACCGAGCCTTCGCCGCGCGTGATCACGATCGATAGGCCGGACGACACACCTATCGAGCATACGACGCGACGTACGCGGCCGCCGGCGCCTGGGAAAGCGTCGCTCGATTCCGAGCGGCGTTAACGCTGCATCCCACCCGGCATAAAGGGCATCGAGGGCTGGTAAAGCTGCGGCACCGCGTTCGACGGGGCCGAGAGCGGAGTGCGGGCCGTGGCCGGGTAGGCGAATTGTGGTCCGGCCGGCCCGGCTTGTTGCTGCGGCGCGATGATCGGGCCAACTTGTAGGGCAGATTGCGGAGCCGCGGCGGGCAGGGCAGCCATTTGTGGGGCGGCATTAACTTGCGGCCCCAATTTGGCAATTGCGTCCCGGGCCGATTGCATGTTCGGATTCTGTTGCAGTGCGGCCTGGAAGTGGGCAACCGCGTCGGCAGGCCGGCCGCGCTCCACGAGCAAATGGCCGAGATTGTATTCGGCATCGGCCGGATTATGCACGGCCGCGAGGTGGGCCAGCGCCCGTTGATCTTGCCGCATCTCGACGAGCACGGTCGCCGCGTTATTGCGGTACAGCGCCTTGTCGGGCTGCTGCTGAACGGCTTGCTCGATGACTTGCAACGACGGCTCCAATTTACCTTCGCGCGCCAAGCACAAGCCGAGGTCGTTCAGCGCGGCCCCGTTCTGCGGATTGGCCGCGACGGCCTGTTGGTAGAGACTTTCGGCCAGCGGCAAATTGCCTTGGCGGTCTTCCATGCGGGCGGCGGCGCGGAGCACGTCGCCATTACCGGGCCACATCGACAGAGCTCGCTGCAAATTCTGCCGGGCTTGCGGAATATCGCCCTGCCGTTCGCACATCTGCGCCGCAAAAATGAAAAACTCGGGCGTCGGCGGGCCGGTCGGAACGCTCAGCGAAAGTGGGTCGTATTTTTGCTGGGTCGACGGCACCACCGGATGTGCAGCAGATTTCGATTTCCAGCCGGTCGGCATTTCCGAAACGCTGGCCTCAAAGTAAGCGATCGGGTGTTTCCACGGTGAAATCGCGGCACTCGGCCAGGCCGTTGTTGGCTGCACGGCGGGCACCGGCGCGGCGGGCGCGGCGGTGCTAGCCGTGCTGCTCGACCATGGCCAGAGACTGCCGGAAGTTGCCGGATCGCTCGAACGACGGGACATTGCCATGGAAGCCGGGTCGGCGAAAACTGCCGTTGCGGACAATCCAACTACGCACACCGACGCGGTAAATGCCTGAAGCCAAGCTTTGTGCATGGCGCCCTCCTTGACGTCGTCGTCCGGCGGCATCCATGCCGTCGGGCTGAGTTTTTTGCTGAGCGGCGCACGCGCGCCGAGGTGAAAATTGATTCGCGGCGTCGTCAGGCTAAAGCCTGACCTACGTTATTGTGCGGTCGTGCTGCTGCTGGAGTTCTGGGCGGCGGGCAGCACCGGAACGGGCATGCTTTGTTGGAACTTGGTGTTGGTAAAGTCGACGATGGTGGCCGGGCGGCCTTCGGACATCAGGTTCGTCACGACGACTTGCGGCTGGCGGCCGTCGCTGACGAATTGTGCCGCGTAATCGCGAACGGCAGCCAGGCGGTGGTCGTTCACTTTTTCATCCAATACGTGTTCGATGAAAATGTTGCGGTATTCGAGCGGTGCTTGCGTCATGACCCATTGCACACGCAGCTCGCCGGCCGGATTCAGTTGGTTTGTGTCTGGGTTGAAGTGATACGAGCCGAGCAGGTTCTGCCGACGCCAGCCGTTGTTGACCATGATGCAAAACGGCTCTCGGACGGCGATCCGGTCGGGGCACACATAAGGCCACGGCCACATTTGATTTACGTGATAGCCGTGCTTGACGTAATGTGCTGTATCGTCGCAGCAGACGGCGCTGGTGGCGCTCGACGCTGGCGAAAGCGACCAAAGTGGCGGCGGCGGCGAGGAAAGTACGACGCATAGCGGGGTCACCCAGTAGGTGCCGCGAGCCGAGCGGCACGCCGTGAACGTGGTGAATCGGGTCGGCCTCGGCTCGGCCGGCCTACTTGTCTGCCACGTTCGTCATATCGACTAGGTCTGTTCAGCAACTGCGCAATCTTTGGCGGAACTGGTGCAGGCTGCCTAAACAGAGAGGTCGGTGGTGGCGGTGCTAGCTAAACCGCAAACGAACGGGGTGGTTTTCTCGTTTTAGCGTACAATTTCGAAGAGGCTGCTGTGGGCATCGGTCCAAAGGACGGGAGGCTTTTCGTTCGACGAGGGTTTGCTGGCGTTCGGTTTCAGCGCGGCCAGAAGATCCTTGTTTCGCGTCAGGACGCACCAGTCAGCGGCGTTGATTGAAAGATTGTCGTCGGCCGGACTGCGGATTTGCAGATAATCGAGCGCCAAATACTCGGCAGCGCCTCGAGCCACGCGCTCCAAGTCGAGGTAGCGGTTCGAAACGTGAATCAGCAGCGCGCCATCAACACCCATGTTGGACTCGCTCGCCAAATGAGGCATATAGATATCCATCGCTTCCTTGGTAAGCAAATGAGTGGGAACTGCATCGCCACTGAAAGCGTCGAGGACGAGGACATGGTAGGGAAGGATTTTGTCGGCCGATGAGGAATGAGAATGATCGTCGTCTCGCCGCCCTTCCTCGGAGCGGGGAAGGGAAGGATTGGCGAGTTCATTTTGCAAAGTGAGGCGCGCGTCGCCAAGCTTGATATCGCAGTGGGCGCCTCGGGCGACGGCATCGCCGTAAAACGTGAACCATTTGCCGCCCGTCGAGATGTCGATGACGGTGGGATTGATTTCGTAGAACCGCAAATGATCGGACTTTAGCGCGTAGGCGGCGAGTGTGCCGGCGCCGAGACCGACGTCGCCGATCCGGACGCCGCCGGGCGGCCGGTTGTTGTGGAAGTAAGCGAGCACGAGGCCGACGCCGCTCGTCGTGGCGTAATAACTCGTCGGGAAGATGCGCCGGTCGACCGACGTGAATTGCGAGCCGTGCTCAGTGGTGCCATTGAGAAGCACAAGTTGGTCTTTGGCGGGGTTGTCGGCGAAGTCATTTCGAATCGTGAGCGCGCCGAAAAAATTGCGGCTCTGATAAACAACATTCTTGTGCTGGGCGAAAAGATACTGGGTCAGGTCGAGCATGACGAAGGCGATTGGCAAAAGCAGCGCGACCAGAAACAAGCGCGGCGCGAGCGGCGGCGACGGCGGCTGGGCCCCTTTACCGGATTGGGGGAGGTCCCACCCTGCGCCGACAGCTCGGTTGACGGCAGCGTAAAGGATCATGCCGACGATGGCGACAGCGGCGATGTAGGTCGAGAGCGGCCATTCGAAAATGGTGGTAAATACGTGCGGAGCAATCAGCGACACGGCAATGCCGCCGAGTGCGCCGCCGGCCGCAATCATCAAGTAATAGGCGGTAAGATGTTTGGTCGCTGGACGCAGCCGCGCGAGCTTGCCGTGGCACAACATGCAAATTCCGAACATCGCGAGGTAGTTTGCTACGAGCGCGTACAGAAAGCCAATTCTGATGTGCGGACCGGTTAACTCGTTGGCAGGGCTGCGGGAAAAAAAGCTGACAATTTCCCGCAGGCAGGAGCCCGTCATTCCACAATCGTAGATGTCCAAGGTGCCTGCATTGTGTTTCACATACATGGCGGCCGCCGGATAGAGTGCGACCAACGTGACGATCGCGGTCGTCAGCGGGCGATGCCAGCTCGGACGGTCGAAAGCGATAATAAACGTTAGCAAATAAAGCGCCAGCGGCACGACCCACAACAGCGGCACCACCGCAACATCGGTCGAGATGTGGTTGGTCGTCGCCATGAGCACGACCGAGGCGAAGGCGGGCAACAGAAGCCAAAGCAAGTAATGGATCGACGGTGGTTCGGAGGCTGTGTCGGCGGCCAAAGCTGGCTGCGGATTGGGTTCTGTCTCCAGGCCTCCGACGGCGGACAAGGCAACCTCTCCTTTCCTTGGCCCTGCTCGGTCTGCCGAGCCGGGACAGGATTCTACATTTCGCACGCACCAGGCCGCGCAGGCACAGAGCACGGCGAACGCGATGAAGCCAATCGACCAGAAGCGGGCCTGCTGAGCGAGATCCAATTGCAGCTCGAAGAGAAACGGATAGGTCAATAGCGCAAGCAAGGATCCAACGTTCGACAGCGCGTAGAGGCGATAGGGAGTGCGGCCCGGAAACGAACGCGCGAACCAGGCTTGCAGGAGCGGGCCCGTCGCCGAGAGCACAAAGTACGGCAGCCCGATCGTGACCGTGAGGATCGCAAGGATGGCGCGCGTTGGATCGGCGTCGCCGCGAGGTTGCCGGCTGGCATCTGGAATGGCCTGCAGCAGCCTCAGCGCCACGATCAAGATGATGATGTGAATAATCGCCTGTTGCCAGGGACGAAAGGCGGCGTTGGTGAAGTGGGCGTAGGCGTATCCGGCAAATAGCAGTGTCTGGAAAAACAACAGGCAGATGGTCCAGACGGCGGGCGTTCCGCCGAACCAGGGCAGGATCGCTTTGCTGACCATCGGCTCGATTTGGAAGAGCAGGAACGCGCTGACGAAGATCGTGGCGGCGTAGATGAAGGCTAAAGCGCGGTTGGCGTAGTTCGGTTGCATGGATCGAATACGATGGGCGGTTGCGAGGGAGAGGACGCGAAGCGGCGGCAAGGCCGGGCCGTGGATGCAAGCCGGGGAAACGCAAACAGTTTAATGGGAAAGCGGCGACAGCGGCGACGTCAATGCGACGTCGCCGCTGCGCGGCTGGGGAATGTGCGGGAGATTTGCCGACCCGTGGGCTGCCGCCCACGGCTAAGTGATTTCGCCGCGGCCAGGCTGGGACGGTAAACGGCTACTATCGCGATTGGTTGACAGCGTACCAACCGACAATGCCGACGAGGGCAATGGAGATACCGGACCACTTGAGAATCGTGGAAGTAGTCTTCGGGCTTTCAGTGGCGGATTTGAAATCGGCGTTGAGTTGGTCGTTCTCAACTCGAAGTTTTTCGTATTCGGCTTTCATTGTACCGAGATCCTGCCCTTTTTGCATGGAGGGCGCCCCGGCGCGTTCACGACGAATGCCAGATTATACAGTCGCGACTTGACGTCGGAGGCTCGCGCAGCCTTTTCCGGCGTCCAAGCCGACTTTCCGGAAAATATTGTCGTCCAAACGCCGCTTAACAAGAGCAGCAAGGCTCCGACACCAATCAACCCGAACACAATTGCCAACTTCATGCGTACCCCTAAGGACTAGTTCGCCATATAGCCAGCGGCTTCGCCTTGGTTATCTCTAATGCTGATCAGACGGGCCATGAGGAACAAGTCGATGTCATTTGATATCCACCGGCCGCTCCCGTCTACATTGGCGGCATTCACACCACCGGGATGTCGGCTGCGGAGCAGCTGCTGAGCGTGTGGGTGATTCAGAATGGCATGGCATCAGTTCCAAATCGGCAGCTTGCTTGTATGCCGAGTCATCCAAGCAGTCCCTTACATAGTCAACGTTTGTGGCAGTAGGTGAACTATTCGGCGGCAGCGGGTCAACGCCAGGGTACGCAATCGGAAGATAGGGCAGATTTCGCTTTGGACTTCCACTTGTAGAAGTAACGATCAAAGCCGTCCCGTTCGGCGGCGAATGATCGCTGTGCATGTCATAAGAGATGATGCTTGAGCCCGCCCAAGCCGGCGCCCAAGCGCCGCGGATGTCTTGCTCCAAATCTCGAGTCAGTATCTCCGCAAGCATCACCGTCTTGCTCGTGCCGTCGGTCATGTTTTTGAGCGGCTGCAGCTGATCAATAAAAGCGCCCGGGAATACTCGCATGTTAGTCATGTGCTCGGGACTTACATAGGCCGCGTAATTGCCCTTAGCGAAATGTATGGTCGGAACGGCGGTCGGCGTGTAAACCCGGCCACTCGCCTGATCCGATGGACATAGCAAGATCTGAAGTTGCTTTTCCTCTGGTTTGCGGTGGTGTCCTGATTTAAGACGTCGGCTTATAGTTCCACTGATCGTGCAGCGCCTGCTCCTCGATTTGCGACAGAATCTGGACGATCCAACTCGTCTGCAGGCCTTGATTCAAGTTGACAATGACCTCGTTCTGGGCCGCGCATCGGTGGTTGGCGGCAATCCGCCGCGCTGGCTTTCATAGGTTAGGCATGCCACGCGAGATTCTTCATATTGTTCTGACAACTCGACGACGGGCCGCTTCGCGGGCGGCTTGTATTGCTGGGGCAATAACGCAACGAGGATGCCGATGATGGCGATGACGACGAGCAGTTCGACCAGCGTGAAGCCGGTAAAAGGCGGGGTGGAAGGCATGCGGTCTGCGGCGAGACATTGCTTTACAAACCCCTTTCAAGGAAACGAACAACAACAGCGCCGAAATCGTTCGGCGTGAGTTGTATTGCGCCTTTCGCCTGACACGAGCGCGATGCGTTGCGGCCTGCGTCACATCGGGTTTGATTGTAGCCATTTCGAGCCGAGTAAAAGCGCAAATGCCACGCGCCATTCTGCGCAATGCGCAGTTGTTGCTCCAGTTGCGAATACTTCGTTGATGCAAAGCGGCCGATGCGTTGCGAACGATGCAGTGCGGTTCTCTGGTAGGTGGTTTCTTTGTGTGCGGCCGCGCACGAAGCGGTAGCTCATCCGGCCGGTGTGCCGACGCGCAAATGTCGTTGGCTTCGATGCATGCGCAAAATCAGAGAAAAAAATTCGCGGAACGGGGCTGTACTCGCCCTGTGGTTGATACAATGTGGTGCAAATACAGGTGTTTTCGCGACGCCGTGGCGAGGCCGATCGCCGGTTGGCTTAGAACCGACCGGGGAAATGCGAGCGGGGCTGATGCCACGCGTCCGGGATTGAGTCTCCGAGAGGGCAATATTCACCAAACTTTCTTCTAAGTCGATTGGTCCGTTGCTTGCATCGCGATGGTGGTTACTGCGCCGGCACTGGCGGTTCCGTACGCATCGGGAATTCGCAACACGACCGGCAACACGTGGGAATTCGTTCTCAACCAAGGCGCCAGCGGCGTGAGCGTCGTTCGCGACGGCGGCAATGCGCTTAATCTCGGGCGCTAGCGGCCGGCCGATATACGTTCGATATGACGGGATTCTCCACGTTCGACATTAAAGTCTCGAACAACGCGCCGACGGCCTGGAGTTGGGTCAATAACACAGCAAGTTTGTTCGACGACTTCGAGCGGCCGACGGGAATGGCCGTGAACTCGAATCCGGCGAATCTAGCGTACTTCGGCACGGTTTATGTCAATAACTCGACGACGATTACGTCGGGTACCGGTCGCACGATGGGCGACGGCGTTTATGCCCTGTCGGCCGACTTGAAAGGGATCAACGCGAACGACTATAGCGTGGTGACCGACGATCACGCGGACACCGCCAAAGCGCCCAATTGGAACGTTACGAGCTCGAATTCAGCGTGGCGATTGGCGCTGGATGACGGGGGCAACGTGATCGTCAGCGACTGGTCGGATGCCAACGGCGGACTCAAATGGGCGGGCCGCGATTTAGTCGACGGCGGTCCGCTTCTCAACACGCAAAGCGGCCCCGCTTTCGGCGTTCCCTATCCGACGATTCCGAACGCTTACATGCACGGGTCGATCGTTTCAAAACCGTATGTAACTGGAACGCTGGGCACGAATTTGGTCGTCTCAGGAGTCGACGAGGATCTGGAGAGCTCGTTTGGTGCGGGCGACGGCGACAATTTGTGGACATGGAATGTGGGCTCGCAGGCCGATCACGTCGGCTCGACCGTCTTGCCGTCCTTGGTGATCGACGGCGGGAATCTTGTAAATAATTCTTCGTCGCCGACGGATTCGGCGGGGACACCATGGTTTGAAAACCAGGGAGGCCACTTTGTGGACGCATTTTTTTCGCCGGCAAAGAACCGCTGGTACGTTTCCGGTGCGAGCACGTACGGCGATGAGAAATCGTCGCTGCTCGTAGTGGACGCAAGCGGTGCCACGCCCATCGTGGAGTGGTCTTCGAAGCAGTTCTCGATTGATCATGGGTTGGATGGCACCACCGATTCATCTGTGCCGGAATCGGCCGGCATCAACGATATTCTTCGCGAGGCGTGGGGCATGAAGCTATCGAAGGATGGCTCGAAGCTGTTCGTTATCTTGTCGAAGGCGCACAACGACGTCGCCGGCGGCGACGTGAACCCCTACGTTGGTCCGGCAAGCGGAACACATGTGCCCGGCGCTGTGCTCGCCATACCGCTGGATGCGAACGGTTTGCCCGATATTCAGATTAACGATAATGGTACTCCGGGCAACACGGCCGACGATTTCATTACAAACATTCAATCGTTCTTTGTCGGGGCCGACGGGTTGCCCAGGAGCGGCAACTTGGACCGGGTGAATATCGACCTGGACGCGGCCGGCAACGTGTACGTGACCGATAACATCACCGAAAAGCTGCGAGTATTCAGCCCGGGTGGCAACACGCTCGCCATGACGTCGTCGAACGGCACCTTCAATCTGACTAACGTCGTCGGCCTTTCCGGCGATTTCAACAACGATGGAAAAGTGGATGCGGCGGATTACGTCGCATGGCGCACGACCGACAATACAATAGCCGGCTACAACCTGTGGCGTGCAAATTTCGGGGCGACTTCGGGGGCCGGAATGGGCCAGAGTGGCGTGCCCGAGCCGGGCAGTTTATGCGTAATCGTCGTTGGCGCCGCGCTCGCGTGCCTGTGCGCAGGCGGCAGCACGTCGGCGTGCGGCAATTGTTGAGCGAGGTGGGTTGGTACGAGGGCCAACATTGGAAGCTGTGGAGACCGGATGGCGCCAAGCGGTGGGCGGGCCGCACTAATGGTTTACCAGGTAGGCCGCATCCTGGCGCTGACGCGGTTTGGTGGTGTGCGAGCCGTATGGCTATTTATGGCCCGACATGGCCGGGAACATTTCGTTGACCATCGTGATCGCGGCGGGGCCGACGAGCACGATGAAGATCGCCGGGAAGATGAACAGCACCAGCGGGAAGATCAGCTTCACGGCGGTCTTGGCGGCTTTTTCCTCGGCCATCTGGCGGCGGCGGGTTCGCATCGAATCGCTTTGCACGCGTAGAGCCTGGGCGATGCTGGAGCCGAACTTGTCGGCTTGAATGAGGATCGCGGCAAGCGCCTTGAGGTCATCGACGCCGGTTCGAGCTCCGAGGTCGTGGAGCACGTCGTTGCGGGCCCGACCCATTTGAAGCTGCAGGTTGCAGAGGCCGAATTCTTCGGCGATGACAACGTAGGTTTTCTTCATCTCTTCGCTGACTTTGCGCATGGCCTGGTCGAGACCAAGGCCAGCTTCGACGCAGACGACCATCAGGTCGAGCGCATCGGGCAGGCCGAAGAAGATGTTGTTCTGTCGCGACTTCTTGAAGAAGCGAAGAATGACTTCGGGCAAGTAGAACGCG
Organism: Pirellulales bacterium; assembly: GCA_963733825.1. Lineage (GTDB taxonomy): Bacteria > Planctomycetota > Planctomycetia > Pirellulales > Lacipirellulaceae > JABDGM01. Next base: position 288,870 of record CAVTEK010000014.1, on the reverse strand, counting down.
ACGCCGGCAATGGCGACGGTGTACATGCCAGCTTCGGTCGTCCAGCCCTTGGAGAGGAGCATGGCGCCGCCACCGGCGAGGAAGCCGGTCGCGAGGCAGAAGATCTTGAGCCCGAGGAATACGCTGGGAGCGGCTTCGGTGCGGAAGCCGGCGTAATTGAGTTTGGCGCGCAGCTTTCCGACCCCTTCTTCGGTCGTGGGCTGCAGGGACTTGGCCATTCTCGGGGCCGCCATTTCCAGCAGGCGGCCGAGGCCATCGGATCGTTTGGTGACACCGCGAACAATTTCGCTGCGACGGCGCGCGGGGTCGCGAATATCTTCGAGGCGCGCTTCGGCGCGGGGCTTCGTTTTCGAGACAATATCGAGCAGGAGCCAGGCGCCGCAGGCCACGCCGCCGAAAATGGCGACTTTGGTCAGGAGCTGCATGCTGATTAATGTAGCGAGTAATGGGATCATAGGACCGTCTCGAATTTGAGGATGCAGGACGCGGGATGCAGGGGGCAGGGATCGAAGTTATATGCGTCCCCCGGTCCCCCGCATCCTGCATCCCGCGTCCTTTTTTTACACTCGGATGTTTACGATCTTTCGAATCATCAAGGCGCCGAGTAACTGCGTGACGACGCCGCCGACGAACATCTTTTTGCCCATCGGGTCGGTGAAGAGCAGCATCAGGTAGTCGGGGTTCATGCGGTAAACGACGGCGAACAGCGCGGGCGGCAACGCCAGGAGCACGATTCCAGAGAGGCGGCCTTCGCCGGTGAGGGCCTGGACCTGTCCCCAGATTTTGAAGCGTTCGCGGATCAAGTAGCCGATCTTGTCGAGGATTTCGGCCAAGTCACCGCCAGTTTGGCGCTGCAAAATGATCGCCGTGACGAAAAACTTGAGGTCGAGATTTGGAACGCGTTTTGTGAGGTCTGTGAGCGCTTCTTCCAGCGGCTTGCCGAGGTTTTGCTCCTCGAAGGTGCGGCCGAATTCGCCGGCAATGGGATCAGACGTTTCCTGTGCCACGAGGCTGAAGCCGGCGGCGAGGCTGTGGCCGGCGCGGAGGCGCGGGCGATCAGCTCGAGGGCTTCGGGCAATTGTGCGGCGAACTTTTTCAGCCGTCGTTTGCGGCGGAACAATAGCCAGACGATCGGCAGGAAAGCCAGGCACACGGCAATCAAGGGGGCAAGAACAACACTGAATCCGGCAACGGAGGGCAGGATCAGTCCGACGGCGCCGAGCCCGCCGCAGATCAAGAGGAAATTCGGCACGGCGAGCGAAGCATCGGCCTGATCGAACAACAGACGCAAATTCAAATAGCGCGAAACGAACTTTTCGGCGGCGCCGGTGTTGTCGGTGCGCATACCGGCGAGTAGTTCTTTGTATTGTGCGGCTTCTGCCTTGGCGTGGCCCTTCTTGCCGCCGGTCAGTACGCTGAGCCGTTCTTCGACCTCGGCCTCGCGGTCGCCGCTGACGATAAACGCCAGGGCGCCAATGGTGGCGGCGACGCCGAGAAAAACTGCCGTGTAGATGATAATGGGTGTCATGGTGGTGGAGGTCAGGGTTCGAAGGTCGGGGAGCTAAACCGCAAGCGGGTGGATAGTTGGTTATTGCTCCGAGCTCCCTGCTCCATGCTCCTTGCTGTTAGTCTCGCAACATGATTCGTTCGCGGAAGGCGCTCGAGGGGAGGCGCACGCCGCTGGATTCGAGGCGGGTCATGAACGTGGGGCGGATGCCGGTGGCCATGAAATGCCCGGACGCCCTGCCCCGCTCGTCGACGCCTTCCTGGTTGTATTTGAAAATGTCTTGCATGACGATCGTGTCCTGCTCCATGCCGCAGACTTCGGTGATGTGGGTTACCTTGCGCGGACCGCCTTGCAAGCGGGTCGCCTGCACGATCAGGTCCACGGCGTTGGCGATCTGTTGACGCATGGCGCGGGCAGGCATTTCGAAGCCGGCCATCATGATCATCGTTTCGAGCCGGGCGATGGCGTCGCGCGGCGTGTTGGCGTGGCAGGTGGTGAGCGAGCCTTCGTGGCCGGTGTTCATCGCTTGGAGCATGTCGAGTGTTTCGCCACCGCGGCACTCGCCGATGATGATCCGATCGGGCCGCATACGCAGGCAGTTGCGCACTAGGTCGGTGGCCTTGATCTGGCCCTTGCCTTCGATATTGGCGGGCGAGTTTCGAGTCGAACGACGTGATCCTGCTGCAGCTGCAATTCGGCGGCGTCTTCGATCGTGACGATGCGGTCGTCGTTCGAGATGAAGCTGGAGAGCGTGTTGAGCAGCGTCGTTTTACCGGAGCCGGTGCCGCCGGAGATGATGATGTTCAGATGGGCCTTCATGGCGCCTTCGAGCAGCATCACCATTTCGGGCGTGAGGCTCTTGTAGTTGAGCAAGTCTTCGAGCTTGAGCGGATTGGAACCGAATCGGCGAATCGTGACCGACGGGCCGTCGAGCGCCAGCGGCGGAATGATCGCGTTCACGCGGGAGCCGTCGGGCAGACGGGCGTCGCACATCGGGCAAACTTCGTCCACGCGGCGGCCGACCTTCGACACGATGCGGTCGATGATCTGCATCAGATGCTTGTCGTCGCGGAACGTCACCTGGGTCTTTTCCAGGCAACCGCCGCGTTCGACGTACACGTTCTTCGGGCCGTTGATCATGATTTCGCTGATCGTCGGCTCCTTCAGCAGCATTTCGAGCGGGCCGAGGCCGAAGGTTTCGTCGAGCACTTCTTCGATCAGCCGATCGCGCTCGTTGCGATTGAGGAAGGTGTCCTCGGTATCGCAGAGGTGTTCGACGACGAGGCGGATTTCGCGGCGGAGAACGTCGCCTTCCAGTTCGCCGACGCGCGACAAGTCGAGCTTGTCGACGAGCTTGGTGTGGATTCGTCGCTTGATGTTTTCGAATTCGGCTTCCTTATCCTTCTGGGACAAGGCGGCTGGAGAATTTGCAAGCTTCGTCATCGAAGTGGTTCCAAAATGCGGTCGTTGGGTTGATCGATTGCGCGGCGGCGCTCACTGGGCGCCGGGAATCGGCGAATTCCTCGCATGAAAAGATAGCTTGCCGTGGTGCGCAGGGGCGGCGTATGGACCGGCTCGCAAAAGTGCGAGTTGCGATTCGGCCGGTGGTGCGGGTCGTAGCGGTGGGACTGGCCAGTGTGACGTGACGCTTGTTCCCAGGCTCTGCGTGGGAACACGAGAGGTCGATGCTGCGCGTCGCTAGAGCGCCAGATCGCCACAGAGCGGCGGGATAGTGCGTTCCCACGCGGAGCGTGGGAACGAGGCACTTAGCTGCGGCCGGCCGGCCAGAGGTTGCGCCAGCCACCTTTTTTCGCGGCAACCTCGGTGGCGGGATCGTCGGGTTTGCCGCTAAGAGCGATGGCGAGCTGGTTGATCGACTGCGTGATCGCGGCCTTGGGAGCTTGCTGAACGAGCGGGACGCCGTTGTTGCGGACCTCGACCATCACGCGGTAGTCGTTCGGCACTTGCCAGAAGATTTCGCGGCCGATGGTTTCCTGGGCCTTCTTCAGGCTGATCTGGCCGGTGTCGTACCCGACGCGGTTGACGACGATCTTCACTTTGTCGTCGAACTTGCCGGACTCTTTGAACGACATCATGAGCCGCACGACATTTCGCAAGCAGGGCAGATCGAGCTGCGTGACGAGCAGCACCTCGTCGGCCTCGGCCAGTGCGTGCATGTCGAGCGTTGTGAAACCTTTCGAGGTATCGATGATCACATGCGTGAACGAGGCTTTGAGCAAACCGAGGACGCGGGTCAGCTCGTCGGTCGTAATATGCCGGGCATCTTCCAATTGGACGGGTCGCGGCAGCAAGTACAAACCGGTGTCGTGCTTGGTGAGCGAACGTTTGAGCAGCGTAAGATCGAGCCGACTGATGTTCTGAGCGACGTCGGAAAGCTGTATTCGGGAATCGTGTCGAGGAATACGTCGGCATCGCCCAGGCACAAATCGAGGTCCAACAGGACGACCGAGTTGGCTTCATTGCCGGCCAGGGCGCAGCCAAGGTTCACGGCGAGGCTTGTCGTGCCGACGCCGCCGGTGGCGCCGGTGACGGCGATGATCGAGCAAGCCCGGCCGGAGCTACCGGCGCTTCCGCCGCGTTGCTTGGCGACGCGTTGCAGAGCGGCGGCCAGGTCTTCGGTCTTGAGCGGTTGGGTAAGGAACTCTTTGGCGCCGGCGCGCATCGTTCGCAGAATCAGGTTGCCATCGGTCGATGTGCTCGTAACCAGGAGGTCGCAATCGGGCGCAGATTTGGCGAGCGAATTCACTAGTTCGAGCGCTTTGTCGGGACTCGATATCGAGGGCGACAAAGCCGACGTCCGGGTTGGTTTGCCCGACGACGTCGCCGAAGAATTCGTAGCGCGAGCACTCGGCTTCGAGCCACACGGTGTCCAAACCGAGCAGCATCGATTTGAGTTCTTCGCGGGAAGAATCCTTGGGGTCTACGACGGCGACACGCAGGACGTTGGGCATCGGTGAGGATTCAGGGTTCAGGGTTCAGAGTTCAGGATTCAGAAGATGGGGCAGGGATTCGAGCGCACCAGACTGCTTCCGGCCTGAACCCCGATCCCTGAAACCTGAACCCTATTTATCGCAAGGTTAGCTTACGACTTACTGCTGGAGGTCGTATCCGATCGGGCCGATGAGGCTGTTTTCGCGCGGTGGCGCGACCTGCTGCCATTGCAGCTGCTGCGGATTATTCGGTCTGGATGCATTGCGCACAAAGACCGGTTGGCGCGTGGGGCTGTAGGGACGCGGAACGGTATAGACCGGACTGGCGGCTGGTCCGTTCGCAGGTACCGCCGAGTACGACGAGGTCGGCACGTCGGCCGGGAGATAGCTCGCGCCATTAGGAACCGGGCCAGGAACGGATGGCTGCTGGGCGGGATTGGATTGTTGGGCCGGTTGTGCCGGCACGACCGGCTGTTCGACGCCCTTAGTTTGGTCGGCCGATTGTGATTTTCCCTCGCTGGGATTTTCAGGCAACGAGATGTCCTGCGGCGCCGGGGGCGTTATCGTCTCGGTGGAGGATTTTGATTCGGTGCCACTCGCCGCGGTGCCAGGAGAATTCGGTACGACCTCGCTTTGCCCGGTCGTAGATGGATAGACGGCGGTCGCACTTGGCAATTCGTCGTATCCGGTGGTGGGAATCGGCATTGGGCTGGCAGTCGTAACGCCGATCGGTGCGCCGCCCTGCACCATGGGAGGTGGGCCTTGGCACGTGCCGCACGAGCCGTTCATGCCACTCGATCCGTTGGCGCCGCAAGATGGGCAGCCGCCGCATTTGCCACAAGGATCCTGGCCACAGGCGGAGAGCCCTTGGGTCGGATTGCAGGCGGTAGGCACTTCCATGTAGCCGCCGCAATACAATCCGCGATTGGTGGGTGAGGTGGTGCACGTTCCGGGCCCGCCGCACGGCATTTCGCAGGCGTTGATGGGATCGACAAATTCGGGCGTTACGATGATCAGCAGCTCGGTCTCCTCGATGGTATCGGATGTTTTGCGGAAGGGCACGCCGATGATCGGCATATCGGAGACGTAGGGCAAGCCGCTCTTCGTCGTGGTCGTGTTTTCTTGCACCAGACCGGCGAGGGCGAAAGTTTGGCCGGCTTTCATCTCGACGGCCGTATCGACCTTACGTGTGTTGAAAGCGGGAATCGTGATTCCGCTGACGGTTATGGCGTGCGAATAGTCGGCTTCGACGACTTGCGGTCGGACTTCGAGTCGAATGTTGCCGTTGCCGAGCACGATGGGGAGAAAATCGACGATCGTTCCGAAGGGTTTGAATTCGATCGTCGTGGTTCCCAAGCTTTGCGGGATTGGAATGGGAACTTCGCCGCCATCCTGAAATTGGGCGGGCCGGCCGCTCACGGCGACGATATTCGGTTCGGCGAGAATCTTGGCGATCTGGTTTTGCTGCAACCAATCGAGGAAGCCGAAGAAGGAGTTATTATTATGAACAATGCCGAACTGTACGGCTGCCGGGCCACCGCGCGGAGACGCACCGGTGACCTTCTGCGAAGCGCTGTCGATGGTTTGCAGCAACCCACTGGGGGCGGAGGAGAAAAATCCGCCGCCGCTGCCGAAAGCGATGAAATCGGTGTCCAGCTGCCGTAATTTCGTGCGCGACACTTCCATTACTCTGACTTTGAGCAGGATTTGCTGCACGCCGCCGACCTGAATGTTATTGATCACCTTCGGCGAATAATCCTGAGCTAGTTGCATGATCGGGCTGACGTGGTCGGGGCGATCGACGAAGCCGGTCAGCACGAGGCTTTCGCTGTAGCGGTAGACCTTGATCGAAGCATGCGGGAACTGGGTTTGCAAGGCGATTTCCAGCTCTCGAGCGTCGCCGTAGATGAGCACGTCGACGGCATGGATTTTACCTTCATCATCCCAGAGATTGACCTGCGTGACGCCGGCCTTCTTGGCGGAGATCTGCACTTGCGTGGCGGAAAGCGGCGTTACGGCGAGCAGCTCCGGATTATTGACCTGCACGCGCGGAATGTTTTTGTCGAGCGTGAGGATCCGGCTGGAGTTGGTAGTCAGCTCCAGCTTGTCGCTCAGACCGCTGATTTTGCGGACGACCGACGAGGATTGAAGCTCTTGCGCCAGGCGCCGGCCGACAAGGCCGTCGCGAGGATGGTCAGAATAACGCCCGTCGAAGCCAGGCCGGTCGCGCGGAAATGGTTGTCGTACATCCTTGTACTTCCTTCGTAATCGGGCGTCAGGCGCCGACAAGCTTCGGTACTTTGGTCGAAAGCGGCAGCCGAGTTTCGCAGAAACGCGACGTCAGTTATTTGTGTTCGTTGAAATCGATCGGGAACTCTTCGAGCATTTTGTCGGCAGCGGCTGGTGCTGGCGCGGGACTGGCTGCCGGTGCGGGGGCTGTTGCAGGCGACTGGGACGGATGGAGCGTCGGTCCGGCGGCATTCGTGTTATCGCTGCCGGGCCGGATCGGCCGGCCCGTTTCGGCATCGAACAGGACCTCGCGCACGGCCTGGGCTTCGACGATTTCCATGCGGAGGGGCGCCTTCGGCGCGGCAGCCGCGCTAATGGCATTGAGCAGGCCGTTGTTTGCCCCGTGGTCGTCCGCGGGTTGTACCTTCGGTTCGACACCCTGTTCTTTGGCGCGGCTATTCGAATCGCCGCCGGCGAGGAGCTCCTCGACGGTCGTCTCGGCAACGTTGCCGGAGCCCTCATCGTCGGGATTGCGAGGAATGAGACTGATCTCGCCGATTTGCGCGGCCAGAGCAAGCTTGCTTGCCTGGTCGAGTTTGACGAGCAGCGAAATAGTTTTCGCGACGCTGCGTTCTTCGCCGCCGTCGGCGGACCGCTGAACGGTCTGATCCACGGCGAAAACTCGGACGTTCTGCATAATGATTTTCGACCTGGCCGTTTCAATACCGGTGCGCTGATCCTTACGCACGAACAATTGCACATCGACGCGATCCCCAGGCCCGAGCAGACCGGCCGCGCTTTTTCCGCGTCGACCTTGATCGTGTAGAGGCGCATGCCTTTGGGGATCGAGCGGATCGGATCCGCGATTTGGCCAGGGGCAAGCAGCTTGCCTTCGAGGATCGGCTCGCCCTCGATAATGGCCGTTCGAGGACGACGGCCCTGGAGCTCTTCGAGCGTGGAAATGGCACCGTGCGGGACCTTGTCTTTGGGCCATTCCTGCAGCGAAAGCATTTTGGCGTCGATCGGATCGCCCAAGTTGATGTTGTGCAGCGCGACGTAAATCGGCGACGTTTCCAGCTTGGCGCCGGGTCTGGAGCGGTCCATCACCTGGCTGATGCCGATCGAGGCCACCAGGCCACACCCTAACGCCAGCGCGAGTAGCAGCAGCGATTTCGGTCGCATGTTATCTCCCTAGTTGTTCCGTTGCCGGCCGCATGTAGCCGAGTTTCTCCGAAACTCGAAAGTGGCAGTTTCGGAGAAGCTGCCCTACGTGTTGCCGCTAGCTTATATGTAAACGGAACCTTGTCGGTTTCTTCGGCAGGATCAACAAATCCGGATTCGGGCAATTCGCCGCGCCTGCAAGGTCGCCGCAGCTTAACGAGGAGCGAGGAGCGAGGAATGAGGAGCGAGTGCGAAATCTTCGTACTTCTCGTTGCTCGCTCCTCTTCTATTGCTATCACAGCACCGTGCAGGGAGTAGGAGCCGCGAGCCGAGCGGCTCTGCAAGTCAAAACGGGTCCGCCTCGGCTCGGCGGGCCTACTACAGCAACATGCCAGCGACGGCGAAGTAGGCGATCGTGCCGATTGCGATGGGAATGCCGTAGGGAAGCAGCATCATCGAGGGCTTTCGTTCGGCGGCGATGGCGGCCAACTTCTCCGGATCTTTTACGGTAAGAATTTCGTTGCAAATCATCCAGAATTGTGCCTGGTGCTTGAACCACTTGTGGCGTAAGACGACCATCAACACGGCAATGATGCCGCCGACAATCGCCGAAATTGCGAATGCGTAAAGGGTTGTCGTTCCCCAGACCCAGGCGCCAACGCCGGCCAGGAGCTTCACGTCGCCCGCGCCCATCCCGCCGATCGCGTACGCGGGCAAGAGTAGCCCAAGTCCGACGAACGTGCCGAGCACGCTATACATGAGGCCTTCCCATCCGGCGTAGGGCGACAACGTCGCGCTGTAGATCCAGCCGGAGATGATCATTGGAAAAGTGATCCAGTTAGGGACCTTGAGCTTGAGGCCGTCGATCACGGCGGCTACCACGAGCGTTAGGGTGACGACCCACACTGGCCAGTTATCGGCAAAGGCGCGGATTAAATGATGAACGAACATGTGTGACCCATTGTGTAAATGACGAATTTGAAATGACGAATGACGAATGAGAAGGCCTGCGTTTGCGCTCGCCATTCGTCATTCGTCATTTGGACATTTTGTTATTACGCCTTGGCGAAAAACAAAAATGCGAACACGACGCCAATGGCTGTGCAAAAGTAGCACACCAACTCGACGGTCGTGATCAGCAGCTCGTGAGACAATAGGGGCATGGCTACGGGCGATTGTAAGGATTGTGGCGCGCCGCGACGCCGCGGCGTGTTTCTCCATAGAAAGCGTAGCTCAGGAAAAGGGATTCGGGACTGGGGATTGGAGGCTGGAAAGTGGCGAATTCGGGAACGTCGGTGGTTCGTTTCCCCCAGTCCCCAGCCCCAAGTCATCCGCTTCGAGCTGCTGGCGCAATAAAAAACCCCTCGGCGGCCGCAAGGCCGTCGAGAGGTGTCTGTTTCAGGCTGAGCCCGGTCGGCTAACCGAGTTCCTTCGCAACGTTCGTGAACGTCGTGTTGGCGTTCGTTCCAATCGAACGAATGGCCGTGAGACACACGATCACGATGAGGGCCAACATCACGGCGTATTCGACCGCGGTGGGACCGTCTTCCGACGTTAGGAAACGTTGAACTTTGGCAGCAAACATCTTCATACCGTCCTCCAGTTCCGAACTGGCTTGGATGCCAGATCTAAGAAAAGCTGGCGGAAACACACGCACAAAATGATGTCTCCGCCATTAAATTGTCTACAAGCGGCCCGCGCCGCAAGCAGCCACCAATAGGGTATTAGCCGTTCCGATCACTCGACTAGCCGAGCTCCTTCGCGACGTTTGTGAACGTCGTGTTAGCATTCGTTCCGATCGAGCGAATGGCAGTCAAGCACACAATCACGATCAACGCCAGCATAACGGCGTATTCGACCGCGGTGGGACCGTCTTCCGAGACGAGGAAACGTTGTACCTTCAAAGTAAGACTCTTCATAGCATCCTCCGATTCTCGGGCTGACCCGCTCCCTGAATTTCTCGCGTTATTCGTGAGCGATTAAGGGAGGGGTCAATACCCTATTAGGTGCGGGAGCCGTTGTATAGTCGCTCCCGATAACTGGCCTTCGCGACGACATTCCGCAACGCCACTGAAGGCGGTTGCGGATGGGCCTGCGGCGTGTCGTCGTGAAGGCCTCTACCAAAAACATCAACTGTGCGAAATCAACCTCGCGTTGGCTCGGAACCACCGAGTTTGCCGTTCGTCAAAGTGCCCCGCGCACATTGGCGGACGACATCCAACATCCTTTCGGCGACCAGGCTGCCGCAACATGTTGCCGAGTTGCGGTGCAACTCGGAACGTGTGTGGCCCTTGGTTTTGCGTCCCAGCCTTGCGACTGGTTTGCCTTTTCGAGGATGAAGACGCTGCAGGCCCTTTGTCGCAGAACTAGGCTTCGCGTTCGTAGGTCAGGCCCCGAGCCTGACAATGGATAAGATCTGCCAGGCTGAAGCCTGACCTACGGTTCTGAAGACAAGTTTCGCGTGGTTCCTGCCCTTTCGGGCATTCACCAAGGGCCGACGCAAGTGCGCCATGCCTCCACACAAAACCTATGTCAACTTGGCGGGGAGTCAAACAGTCGACTTGAGACAATCCAAAGATTTTCCGCGCGTAGGGTCTCTGGCAGCGCGTTGCCCGCAGAATCGTTAAAGACCGACCCGGGGCCACGAGGATTACAGGGCGGACAATACTCGATTGTCCAGGCTTGGTTCCCGTTCGTCCAGCGTGGCGAATAGCTCGTCGATCTCGTCGCACGGATTGTTGGGCGACTCAAACGAGACGTCGTTGTGAAATCGCATTGGTGAAGTGGGGCGCGCAGATCGACAACAGCGGGTCGCCGGAATTGAAGTCGACCGGCCGCGTCGTCCACCGCAAGTGGGAAAATGAGTGGGCGGCGCGCCTGGAAAACGCGAGGAACATACTCAGTTCGGTCATCGCCGTATCGACTGCAGTATCATCGACTGTACCGGTCGATTTTGCCAGCTCATTCGATGGATTGGCAGTGGGCTCGGTTGATATCTCGTCTGCCGCTTGGATCGGCGCAGCAGCGACGGGCTGGATGAGCGATGTCGCGGCGGCCAGTTCACCCGCGCCGGCGCCGCTGCCGGGAGCGCTCGGAATTCCGACAGCGCCGAAGTTGGAGCGCCAGTACGTGTAGTCGAACTGATCGACGACGCCGTTGGGAACACCGGTCGTTGGTCCGCTGCCGTCGGCCGCCAGGTTGGTTGTTGACCCAAGCGTTTGGCGCCAGAGGACGTAGTCGGCCGTATCGACCACGCCATTCAAGTTATAGTCACCGGCCAAGAAGATGCGGCCGGGCGATCCGACATCGGAGGTTGAAAACGTGGGACCGGTGGGAGAGATCGCTTTAACTGCCGCGGTGGAGCGGGCCCAATTGGCGCCGCTGTTGTTGTCGGCGGACAGATTTTTCAAGTAAATGCTGGGGCCCTTAGCCGCCGACGGCCAAGGATTGGCGTCGTCGTAATTGACGAGGTCCATCTGCACGTTGTGGTTGTCGAGCAATTGTAAGATTTCGTTCGTCGGGCTCGGAGTGTCGCCGAGGCTGCCCCAAGTAATTCCGACCACCAAGGCACTGGAAGGCACCGACCATTCGGAGCGAAACGTGGCCGCGGTAGTAAAATCGGAATCGAAGAACACGGCCACCTGGTTGGGATTCAACACGGTGCCATTGGGAATGGGGCCCCAATTCGTTGCATCCTCGTCGTCGAACAGCCAACCGCTCAGATCCGTGGCCGCCGTACCGGTGTTGACGACCTCGATCCACTCGCCAATGCCAGGGGCCGTTTCGTCGGAAGCCGGGTTGTACATCAGTTCGCTAATCACGATGGATGCGGGCGGCGGCAAATCGTTATCCACGATATCGGCGACGACATTGCTGACCGGCAGACCGTCGTAACGGCTGTCGGAGCTTGTAACTGAGTGGGTTATGACCGAGGTGTGATTGCCCTCGACCACGGCGTCGTCAACCGCCGTGACCGTAACGGTTTGCGGGATGAGGGCGTTGGCGGGCGTAAAGATGAGCGTGATAAACGCGCCGGGACCGGCGCCGAGATCGACTTGGCTGTCGGGAGTGACCTTAATTTGCACGTTGGCCGTGGGCAACGTGTTGAGCGCGAGCTGATACGAATCGGTTGCGCCGCCCTCTTGCACGTCGACGCGACCGGCGCTTTGCAGGATTTGCACGCCGAACGGCGGGAGTTTATTGAACGTGCCGGGAGTTGGGGTCTGAGCCGTATACGCCGCTGACGACGTATCGAACGGCGTGCCGCCGTCGGGAACCCGCGAGAGCGACTGCGATTCGCCGCTGGCGCCGCCGCTCTGGTTTTCGTTGATCTGCGGGTGGCCCGGATTCAAAGCGTCGATCAGATCCTGATCGATCGCGGTTCCTCCGGGACCGGTGGTGTAGACGATGGCGTCGCGTAAATGGCTCGTGGTCGGGCTTGTATTGGCTGGAAAGGGATTGGGATTAATAGCCAACTCGGCAGGCGTGTATTTGTACAAGCCGATTCCGTCGGGTCCTTGCTGTATTTGGTTCGAGGCGCTGCCCGTAAAGGCGAGGTCCGGTGCGGGTGACATCATCCCCGAATCGCCCAAGAAAAAGAATCCATTGGCGTTTGTGTGCTGGCCGGCCAGACTTACCGACTTGTACGAGCCGTTGGTGTGGCCGGGGGTGGTGTTGTTTCCGTTGAAGAAGACGAGGAAGTAGCCGTCGAGGGAAGCGTTTCCAACTCCGCCGTCGTAGAGCTCGACAAACTCTGCCGTGTCGGCACCAGCCTGGTCCGCGTCGAGTTCGTTGATGACGATTTTTGGCGCGTCGTTGTCGACAATCGCTACATTCACGTTCGAGATCGACAGCCCATTATAGGCGGCATCCAGGCTGGTTGAGGTGTGAGTGATCAGCCCTGAATGATCTCCCTCCTCGACGGCATCATCGGCGGCGTGGACGACGACCGTTTGCGGTGTGAGCGCGTTGGCGGGTGTGAACGTCAATTGCGTGGCGGCGCCGGCGCCGTTGCCGACATCGACCTGCGAATCGGGCGTCACGGTGATCGTTACGTTCGCCGCCGGCACTGTATCGAGCACGACCTGGTACGTATCGTACAAGCCGCCTTCGACAACCTTGGTACCACCGAGCGTTTCGGAGATTCGCACGTTGGGCGTTGAAACGACGAGCTGGTAATCGGCCACCGCCGGCAAGTGATCGCTAGCCGCCATTAAGGCACTTAGAACAGCGGGGCTGGCCCCGGTGCCGGTGTTGATCGGCCCGTCGAACGTGTGCGTTCCGTTGTTGCCAAAGACATGAAACGAATTGCTGACATACTCCAAACCGACACCATCGAAGAATTCACCCGTGGCGAACTGGATATCGAAGCGGTCATCCATCGCGGTTTGCGGGTCTTGGGAGTGCAGGCTCTTAAAGGCCGGATTGTTGTACCAATTGCCAGGCGCATCGGCGACGTCTTGCAACTGGCCGGGGCCGGCGGAAACAAAATTCGTGTACGCGGCTTCGGCGCTGGTCTTCATGTTGAAGTCGCCGACGAAGAGCACTTGAGCGCCTTCGCCGAGCGAATCCGCGTCGGAGCGAAGGAATGCCGCCTCGGTGCCGCGAGTGGTGGCTTCGGCGCCGCCGTCGCCCGACTTCAAATGAACGGAGTAGACGTAGAAGTCGCTCGTGCCGAGCGTACCGACTGGCCGGAATTTGGCCCGCTCGACGTTATGAGTGAGTGTGCCGGAGCCGACTTGGACCGCCTCCAACAGTGAAACGGTCGAGGTGTCGTAAACGAAGCCGGTGCTGTCGCCGCCGCCATCGACTGGCGTCACGACAGAGGAATAGGACGTTACGGGGTAGAGTGTGTTGAGGATGTTTTCAATTCGGCCGATCGAATCGTTGCCGGGGCCCGGCGGGTCGGTTTCCTGAAGAGCCAGGATATCGATTCGTTCGGTGTTGCCCTGCACCGTTTCGTTGCCGATGGCCTGGAAAATCGTTTGGTAATTGGCATCACCTGTCGCGTCGTTGGGACCATTCATCGTGTTCCAATCGACGACGCGCATCACGGTGAGCAAGTCGCGGCGCTCGAGCGTTTCGAACAGCAGCCGGCGGCGGCGCAACGATTGCCATCTGATTCGCAAATCGCGAAATTGCATGCATCTGTTCCGAGAGCGATGTTGCGCGGACCTGCCGCACCGAGAAGCCGCCTAAATGCCCCGCCGCGCGACGCAGGGTTTATTCTATCAACAAGCGGCAAACACAGCCAAAAAATTGCGGTGCGGGGAAGTGGGTCGGTATGCCGTTGTCACCCTGAGGTACTCCGAAGGGTCCGGCTAGATTCTTCGGAATACCTCAGAATGACAGGTTGCGGTGGTCCAGCTATTCGGTGGGTTTCGAGTCGTCGCGGGCCATTTCAGAGAACTTTCGAGCCACGGCGCCGCGGCCAGTCGCCAAAAAGCGCTGATAGTCGGCCTGCTCCTGGTCGAATTGCTTCTCAGCGACTTCGCGGCGGTTAATCGAGCCGGTCACATCATCCATGAACTTGCGATCCAGCGGGTTCGTGGGATCGATGCTGCCGGACATCGTCTTCTGGAAACTTGTGACGAGCGATTCATACGCATGGCGGCGGTCAGCCGGATTGCCGGCAGCTTGATAGGCCGTGAGATCGCTTTGGACTTCGGGCGAAACTTTCGCGTAGCCGGATAGCAACTTCGCCAATCGGGCCTCGTGTTTTTGCATTTCAACGTCGGCCAGGGCGACCCGCTGGCGGGCATTGGCAGCGAGGCGAACACAGTCCAACACTGCCGCGGCGGCGATGAGCGCCATCATCCCCACGATCGCGATCGGCACAATGAGTTTCTTCATGTCAGCTTCACTTCCGGCGCTTTTTCGATTTCGGCATCGGGCGCGTCGAAGTACGACCGTTCGGGCATTTCCTGGATGTTGGCGACGACGTTGGAGGGAAACTGGCGACACACGTTCAAATACATGTTCACCGTTTCGTTGTAGGCGTGCCGACGTTCGGCGATGCGGTTCTCGGTGTCGGTGAGCTGCGTTTGCAGATTAAGGAATTGTTGGTCGGCCCGAAGCTGCGGGTAATTCTCGGCAAGGACCATGATGCTGCCGATTGCGCGCTTGAGATCCGGCTCGGCGGTATTGGCCGCCGCGGCACTGCTAAATGGACTTTGTTGTGCGCGGAGGGCAGCGACTTGGGTAAATGTGTCGCGCTCATGCTTGGCATAGCCTTTGGCGATTTCAACGAGGTTCGTCACGAGATCGAGCCGCCGTTTGAGCTCGACTTCGATGTGCGACCAGGCCTGATCGACCGCGTTGCGCGCTTTCACGAGCGCATTGAACGTCAATAGATACCAGAGGAGGATGATGCCGCAGAAGAGGGCGGCCGCGATTGTGAAGTACATACTACCAACCTCCTCCGGCGCCACCGCCGCCGCTGGAACCGCCACCGAAGCCGCCGCCGCCGCCAAACCCACCACCTCCGCCGAAGCTACCACCGAATGAACCGGAACCGGACGAGCCGCCGCCAGACCAACCGGAACTGGCGAGCATGGGCAAAACGATCTTTCGCACAGTTTTGTAGTTGCAATTCACGCAGCGACCTTCCACTTCGGCCAATCCGCTGAAAAAAGACGTCGCCGGGCGGACGATTTTTTGCGCGTCCTCCTTAAACGTGCGGGCTTTGCACTGGGGGCAGTCTTTGAAATGGGAAAATGCACGGATATATCGCTCGGTGTCGTTGTTCAGGCAGGCTGGGCAGAACCAGACATCGTAATTGATCGAGCCGATTTTTTCCTCCAATTGTTGAACCGGCGTGAGCTTGGAATCCTCCTCCTGTTCGCTGAGAAGTTTGAGCCGCGTGCCGCACTTGGAACAACTGTGGGGTCCGTAACGCCGAAATCGCTGTAGGTTGAAACCCCAGGCGGCAAGCGAAGCCAACGCGGCGCCGCCGAACCAGCCAAACGGCCGCTGCAAGAGCGGCGCGCGCCAGAATAAATAGACTGCTATGGCGAACAGGACGGCAATGATCGAGGTTACCAATGCAAAAGAAGTTGTGGCATAAAAGCGGGTGGATGCGACGACCACGCCAATGAGCACGAGAGCGGCCGCGGCGCAAGTGACTACGACGGCGGCCGTCGTGGCGTGTCTCCGAGCGGCGCGGGCCAGAACGGGGGCTGAATTCGGGTCCCCCCGGGCGCCGGCTGGGTTGGTGAGGAGAATGTTGGCCAAGCGATAGGCCCCGGCCATGATGCCACCCGCGTAGTCGTTCCGCTTGAAAGACGGGATGATATTCTGGTCGCGAATTTCGCCGCACAACGAGTCGGTCAAGAGGGGTTCGACGCCGTATCCGGTCGTGATCCACATGCGGCGTTCGTTTGGAGCGACGAGTAACAGCACGCCATTGTTCGTTTTCCGTTTACCGATTCCCCACTTTTGAAACAATTCGTGTGAGTAGGATTCGACGGTCTGGCCGTCGAGCGAGTTGACCGTGACTATCGCCATCTCGGCCGTGGTCTTTCGCTCGACGTCGCGGGAAGGGGCCAACAACGCCCTCGTCGAAGGCATGATCCAAACCTATAACCTGTGCGTCGTCGGCAGTGACGGTCCACGTTTGAGCGTGTTGTCGAGCGACCGGCCGCGCCCCAGTGATTCGCTCCTACGTCCAAGACAAGGGACAGTGGGGCATGGGTTGGGACATCAACTTCGACATCGGTGCCAAGGAACTCGATTTCCGGGCACTGTACAAATCCAAAGGTGCTGCTTAGTCGCAGCGGCCTGACTAAAAAGAAAACACAAACCGGCAGTCGCCCGCGGGCTGCCGGTTTTTCTGAAACGAAACTTGACAACCATCAAACTTTCCCACTGAGGAATTTTCGAACATGGCAACGACAACGACTGTGCGGGCGATCCGTCGCAACCACGACGACTCCGTGCTGCTGACTTCCAGCGGCGGCAACACCCAGGGCGACATCGTCCAACTCGCTGACGGCCGGATCGCCGTCGTGGAAGGCCTCGAATCGGTTGCGGATGGCGACCCCCTGAGCGGTGCCGTCACGGGCCAATTCGACATCCTCAAAAACGCGACTTCGGACACCTACGCGTTGGGTGCTCCTGTGTTTTATGATCCGACCAACAAGGTTGCCAAGACGGCTGCCGCCGCCGGCTACTACTACGCCGGCCGCTGCGTGAAGGCCTCGGCGAGCGGTGACGTGTACGCGTACACCGACATCAACGCGACTGAGACCAATCGCGAACCGACTGCGGCCGTCACGGCCACCGGCAGTGCTCAAGGGGACGCGGCCGGGCTCATCGAAGGTTTCAACGTCGTCACCGGTGCGGATGGCACCAAGGGCGTCGTCCTGCCGACTGCGGTCGCTGGGATGAAAGTCGTCGTCAAGGGCGTCACCAACGGTGTGTTGAAGGTTTACCCGGCCACGGGCGGTACGATCAACGGCCTGTCGGCCAACGGTGCCCTCAGTCTGACGACTGGTTTGATGCCGTCCATCTTCTACGCATCGGGCGCGTTGCAGTGGTACACGATTCCGCTGGTGGCCAGCTGATCTCCAGTTTACCTGAACGGCTAACAGCTTTTCGAAATGTCCTCGCTTGCCGACCAGCTCTGGGAAGATGCCGGCACGCCACTCATCGACGAGATGTATGGCGTGCCGGTCACGATCACGCGGGCCGGCCGGACGAGCGACACGATCACCGCGATCGCCGATAGCGTCAATTACCAGGTTATCGACGCTCAAGGTTTGCTGACCACGCTCACGAGTCGCGACTATACGCTGACGGTTGCCACCACTGCGATCGGCGGCAACCGGATCGAGCCCCGATCGGGCGACGTGATTACCGAGGGCGACGACAACTACGAAATAGTACCCCTCGCGGGTATGCCGGCGGTGAAACGCACGCCGGACGGACTGCGATGGTTGGTCCACACCCAAAAAGTGAAATAACCCATGACGCGAATTGCACAGCTAGAAGCCGACTTCGCTAAAGCGGACGCCGAACACACGGCCGCCAGCGAGCGATTGCAGCAGACGGCGAATCGTCGTCAATCGCTGCTGATCCAGCTCGCCGACGCGAGAGTGAGCGGTGAGTCGCGGGTGGCGAGTGATGAGAAAGTTATGAAAACGGACGAGATGGAAGCGGCCGAGGTGGAAACGAAGTGAGTGACGCGGTCGCGGTCTCAGTCGCCAAGACGGTGACGGGCATGATTGCCGCCGCGTCGAGTGCCGGCTCGCTCAGCCAGCGATTCACGCCCGAACGCAGCTACGCCGATTGGGACTTGCAGCTCGAACTGATGGACCTGCTCGTACTCACTGGGTGCGACAAGCTCTATGTCGACGTGGTGACTCACACGGTCCAGCAGTCGGCCAAGCTGTCGAGCCGCGGCACGATCCAATACGTCGTCCCGATCGACATCGCTGTCCGGCGGAAGTTTGGAGCCGACAAACAAAACGACGACTCGGGCCGGATCGCGATCGAAGAGATCGATGGCCTGGTGCTACTCGTCCAAGAGCTGCACTTGATGTTCACCAAACAACGACTGGCTGAAACAAACCTGGCAATTTGGGATGCCGAAAACGGCGGCACGAATATCCTCGTGAATCCCGACCAAAAACATCTCCGCGAAAACCGCCAGTTCACCGGCCTGATACGCATCTTTTTCCGAGCCGACGCCCCATTAACAACGAACCACTAACAACTATCCGCTCCGTGTTCCAAGCCATCGTCAAAGTTTTCGAGCGATTCAAACAAGTCGCCGAGAAAGCCCACAAGGCGGCCCTCAACAACCTGCGTCACGCGGCCGCCGGCATCCGCAAGGATGCTCGGGCCGAGATTGAGCGTTCGCCGGATGCGTCGCAGCCGGGGCAACCGCCGCATACCCGTCATGGTTTACTGAAAGCGGCCAGCACGATTTTATATGCCGTCGATCCCAACGCGATGAGTGCCGTGATTGGCCCGGTCGCGAGTAAGGTCGGCCAGTCCGCGAGCGCCCACGAGTTCGGCGGCAACTTCAAGGGCGAAGAGTATCCGGCCCGCCCGTTCATGCGACCGGCAATGGACGGTCGTCTCGAAGATTTCGCCGGCAGTTTCACCGGCTCCATCGGAGAATGATTCACTTTTTGGATAATAGCTAACAGCTTCGGAGAAATACATGGCGATCAAGATGGGTTTCGAAGGCGTGCTGTATTACGGTGCCGCCGGATCAACGGCCTCGACGCAGATCACGAACGTGAAGGACATCACGATCACGCGTGACAACAAAAAAGGCAACACGACGGTCCGCGGCACGGGTTCGGTGGCTCCGATCGAAACCGAGCAAACCACGAGCCGCACGGTGCAGATCGAGTTCAACATGATTAACGACACGGCCGACACGGGTTTGGCCGCGTTGCGTACCGCCGCCGCCGCCGGTACGGCGATCGCTCTGCGTGGCAAAGATCATTCAGCCGGTCTCGGACCGGACGCCGACTTCATCGTCACCGAGAAAAACGGTCAGCCCCTGGAAGGTGAGCAAACCTTCGACTTCACCGCCACACCGACCATCAGTGCCGGCCGCACCCCGCAGTCATACGTATAACCGCTTTTAGCTGTTAGCCCTTAGTCAATTCACTTACGACTTACACCTAACTCCTAACGACTTACTCCTATGGCAGATTTAACGATCACAGCAGCGAACGTGCAGCCGGTTTCCGGGAGCACGAACATTGTCTACGGCACGTTCGGGGCGACCGTAACGGCCGGTCAGAGTGTCTACGAGGACACCTCGACAAGCCCGAGTACATTCAAACTGGCCGATGCCGATGCCAGCGCGACCACGGCCAACGCCAAGGGCATCGCCCTCAACGGCGGCTCGTCCGGTCAACCTGCGGCGATCGCAATCGGCGGCTCGATCACTGCTGGCGGCACGGTGGTTGTCGGCAAGGTGTATGTGGTCTCGGCCACTGCTGGTGGCATCGCACCTTCGACCGATCTCGCAACTGGCATGTACACGACGATTCTCGGCGTGGGCATCTCGGCGACAGTCATCGCACTCGGCATCAAGGCTTCTGGCGTCGTGGTTCCGTAACCGACGCTGTCATCTCTCCGCTTTCGGCCGATCCCGCTTACACCTAACTCCTAACGACTAACTCCTTATGCCCAGCTTCAAAGACCAAGACGCCCGCGATTGGGAACTCCCGCTCGATGCCCTAGCGATCCTCAAGATTCGCGAGGACTGCGACCCACGGTTCATGCTCGGGGATGAGAGCGAAGAGGACAATACCTGCTTGCGGCTCGAAGACGATCCTATCCTTTTGTGCCGCGTGCTGTATCTGCTCTGCGATAAGCAGCGGGCCGATCGTAGTGTGAGCGAAGCGGACTTCTATTTGAAAGTCTTGGGCGACGGCGACACGATCCAGGCCGCGGGGGAGGCGATGGTCG
Source organism: Pirellulales bacterium (assembly GCA_963733825.1). Classification (GTDB taxonomy): domain Bacteria; phylum Planctomycetota; class Planctomycetia; order Pirellulales; family Lacipirellulaceae; genus JABDGM01. Next base: position 268,587 of record CAVTEK010000014.1, on the reverse strand, counting down.
CAACCATCATAAATTTTATCCAGCCGCGAAAGCGGAAATGGATCGAGGCCGTCGTCGCGAAACAGAAGGCGGTCGAAGACCTGGTGATCGCCAAGGCCTTGGCGAAGATGGACAACCCGGAACTGATTGCGGATGGAAAAAGCGATCGACATGTAAATGGACGCGGCGATCGAGAAGAGTTTGACGCAGTTAGAGAATGCCTCCGACTCGCCGGCTTCTGCGGCGTCAACCCCCGCGGCTTAACGCTCCGCATGCTCACGGAAATGGCGCTCGGCAAATCCGAGTTTTTAGCTCTCACGAGCGCCACTCCAATTTTGCCCTACGATCCGAAACAGATGCAGTAGTTGAAAAGCTGTGAGCTATTAGCTATTAGGCAATCCACTCACGACTAACGACTGACGACTATGGCTGAAAGTGGTGGAGGCGGCAAGGGCGACATCAAAGCCGGTGCGGCGTATGTCGAGCTGCTGCTCAAAGACATAGGCTGGTCCAAGGGACTCGCCGCGGCCGGCAAGCAGTTCAAAGCCGTCGGCAAAGGCATGGCGATTGTCGGTGCCGCGATTACCGCAGCCGGTGCCGCCATCACGGCGCCACTCTTGGCGATGGTCCACAGCTTCGCCGAAGCGGGCGGCGAGATCGCCAAGATGGCCAAACGCACGCACGTCTCGACCGACGAGCTGCAACTCTTGGACTTCGCCGCCAAGCGGACCGGCACCTCAATCGAGCTGATTCAGAAAGCGGCCTTCGCCGCCGCCAAGGGCGGAAAAAGTTTCGAGCAGATGGCCGGCCAGGTTGCCTCGATCCAAGATCCGATGAAGCAAACCCAAAAAGCGATCGAGCTGTTCGGCAAGAAAGTCGGCCCGTTCCTGGTGCCACTGCTCCGCGACATGCCCAAACTCCGCGACGAGTTCCACCGGCTCGGCCTCGGGATGAGTAAAGAGGACGTTGCGGCCGCAGAAGAGCTGACCGATTCCTGGATCGATCTGCGGGCCATCATCGCCTCGGCCAAAAACACGATCGGTGCAGCATTGGCACCGATCCTGAAACAAGCCACAACGTGGATCACGAATATCGCGATCAGCGTTCGTGATTGGGTCCGCTCGCACCGCGAGCTGTTCGCATCGGCCTTGAAAATCGGCGTCGTCATTACGGCTGTCGGCGCCGCGATTACAACCTTGGGTGGCATCGTCGCCGCCAGCGGTTTCGCGATCACTGGCATCAACGGCGTGTTGGGATTGATGGCCGGTTTGTTCAGTGCTTTAGTGTCCCCGATCGGAATCATTGTCGCCGGTCTCGTCGGCCTTACGGCGTGGTTTGTCACGTCACATGCCGCCGGGCGATGGTCGAAGGATTGATCGGCTGGTTCGGGAATCTTTTGGATACGGCGAAGGAGACCTGGCAGGGAATTTCCGATGCACTGGCGGCCGGAGATTTGCAGCTCGCAGCGAAGATTGCTTGGGCTGGGATCAAACTCGAATGGCTGCAAGGCACGCAATGGCTGCGGCAAACGTGGGCTGAGTTCAAAGACGCCTATCTTCGCATGACGACAGAGATGGTCTTTGCCGCGATGCGCACGTGGGTCGAGTTTAAGACGGGGGTGGTTGGTTTGTGGACGGTGATGGAAAACTTGGCGCAGAGCATCGGCGAATCGATCGGCCATTGGTTGTCGCGAAGTTCAGACCCGGAAGTGGCACGCGCTCAAGACGCTGCCCATCAAAAAGCCTTAGAGCATATCGCCAACGAGGTGTGGCCGAAATACAGGCCATCGAAGCCCAGGAAAAAGCCGAGCTAGATGCAATCGAAGCTGCGAGCCAAACCGCTCAGGCAACACGCGACAAAGCCTATATTGATGAAGTAGCGGCCCGCCGAAAAAATCTCCGCGACGCACAAGCTGAACTCGCCGCACTCCGCGAAAAGGCCGCCAAAGAGAGGCACGACAAAGAACTGGCCGTGCTCCGAAATTCGAGCCCGGCAAGTTTGATCTCAACAGCGAAGTCTTGAAGTCTAAGTCTTCGGCACATTCTCAGCCGCCGCTGCGACGGCTGCGGCGGAAGCGGCGATCAACCATTGTGCAAAGAACAGCAGGAAACCAATCGGCTGCTGTAAAGCACATTTGAAAGAGATGATGCTCGTCCGCGGCTTTATGAAACAGTGGGGATTACAACCGTGAGCGTAACACTCACGGAAACGCCCGAATCACGGGGCCAATCTTACTCGGCCACCGGCGATGCTTCTCTCACGCTGATCTACAAAGGCGTCCGGCGAGCAAGACGACGCCACGGTCCGCAACTATGTCGCCGCCAACACACCGGCGACCGTCAACTCGCTGAGCGGCACGCCGCAACGCAAAACGATTCGCTTGGCGGCCGAAGGTTTCCAGCTGTACGCGGCCGAGGTCGAGTACGCCCCACCTGATCGCACGACGCTCACGAGCGGCTCGTACACGTTCAGCTTCGACACGACGGGTGGTACGGTCAACATCAAGGCCGCCAAAGTGACATGTCCACAGCTACCCCACGAACGGCAACTTCCAAGCGATCGGCGTCAAACAGGATGGCACAGTCGAAGGCTGCCACATCATCATCCCGAAATTGAAGCTGACGTTCGTCTTCAAGTTTCCCGCCGGCCGGATCACCGCCGACTACGTCAAGGGCCTGGCGTCAATCACCGGGATGGTGAATCGTTTACCTTTTCTCGATTACCAGGCGGGCGAGCTGCTGTTCTTGGGAGCCGTCGGCTCGGCCGGTTCCGAGACCGAAACCGAAGTCACCTATGAATTCGAAGCCAGCCAGAACGTGACGGGCATCACCTCGGCGGGTGTCACCGGTATCGCGAAGGCCGGCCACGAGTATCTCTGGCAGGAATTCGGCGACGACGTCGACAGCGGCTTGGAGCGAAAATCGCCAAGCGGGTCCACATCGAGCAGGTCTACGACTCCGCGGACTTCGCGGCCGCGTTCAACTGGGGCATCTTCACCGGTTAGCTCATGCCCGCCGCCAACAAAGTCACCCAAACGACGCCGACCAAGCAATGGCCGACAATGTCGGCTGCTTGGATCAATTCCGTCAACGATATGTTGAAGCGGTTCAACCGCTCCGCCTCGCAGTCGGACGCCGCGGGTGCGTTTGGCGGTTACTCGCTCGAATCATCCTCGGGTCTGGTGAAGATCAAGAACCTGACGGGCTCCGATCTGCTCCGCGGCAATTACGTGCAGCTCGGCGACTACTTGCTCGATGATCTCGACCATCACAAGCACTGGTTCGAAGGCAACCTTTACGACAGTGGAGAGAGCGGCCGAGTTGCAATTCTCGAAAAGGCGGTGAAATCGAGCGATGCGGGGATGGTGCGAGCCCGCATCCTCGGGAAAGGCACGGCCCGAGTCGATATCACGGATATCGGACATCGCTTTGCGATCCCCGTCGACGGCGAAAGCCTTTTTGCATCGGCCGAGAGCGGGTCGATCGAAATCCTGCAAGACGTCTCGGACACAGGCGAGCAGGAATTGTCCGTCCTCATCGGCGGCGGGTCAGAATTGGTGGCGACCGTCAAAATCACGACCGCGATCGACTCCGCATCGATCGACACCGGTACGGGAAAACTCACGCCTGCCAGTATTACGGTACGGGTTCTCGCCAAAGACGGCGATGGCGATTACAACGCATTGAACAGCGTCAGCACCGAGGAGCTTGACGTGACCAGCTTATTCAAGACATCGACCCCAGCTCCCGGCACCGGAAAGTGGCGGCTGGGCTACATCGATCGATCGAAAAATGAACTGATCCAGCGCGAGTGCGAGACTTTCGATGAACCGGAGGAGTCGTGAGTTTTTGCATCCACCTTGGCGAATATCGCGGCACGGTCGAGCTGTGCCGGCCGACGCAGACCAGTGTGCGAATCAAGCGATCGTTTGTGTCGAATGCTTGCGAGGTACACGGCCGATGCCTGCCGATGCTCAAAGACTGGCCGGGTTGGAATGAAATGCCAGAATCAAAAATCTTTGCACGCTGCCAGTCATGCCCTGAAAGGAAAACGCAATGACAAAAATCCAACCGGGAACAACGAATCCCCTGAATCCGTTTGGCCAGCAGTTGGGCGAGTTTGTCGCCTTGACGTTGCCAGACGGGAGAACCCGTTATGTGCGGCGAGACGACATCCAAGAATTGGAAGACGTGGAGGGTGACACGCCAACAACGCTCGTCACATTCAGCGATCCAAAGCGTGAGCCGGTGACGGTGCAGGGTCGATCGGCTGACGTGCAACAGAGTTTCACTGGCCGCATCAACATTCCGACTCGGCGGCCAACGCCGAACGACACGAATGCCCAGCAGCAGATTAAAGCCCATCAAGCAACACCAGCCACGACAAAACAATAATGCCAGCTACTTGGTGCGGATTCTGGTGCAATTGCCTTTTGGATGGGCCGTGGGACTTTTACCACGAATGGTATTCCCCGGAAGACCCCGACCCGCCTGGCGGTCGCACTACGAATACGCAGTACGTCGCTCGCACCGGCAGTATCTACGGGCTCGACGCTGAGCACTCATTTTCCAGTGAAGTCAATACGCTGGAATTGATCGGGCCGTATTGGATATTTGATTTTAACGACGAGGCTGGCGTCGATTCTTGGGTACAAGTCGCCGGCACCGATGGGCTAGTCAGCTGGGAAGGCCCTCGCACCTACGACTCATTCACGGACCAAACGGATTACTACGGCGGTAATCTCGTTCTGACTCTTGAAGATGCCGGAACAATCAAGGTCCGCTGGGACCCGTTCTGCTCGTGGCTCGGCACTCCGTGGGCCGCACAGATCGAAGGTGTGCAAATCAATTCAGTCCACGTCAACCAGCAATCTCCCCAGAGCTTCACGACGCAGCACCTAATCTTCCGTGTCCTCAACCGAGACACGGAAGAAGTGCTCGCAACGGGGCTCGACTATGGGCCGTCCGGCTCGATGCTCGGTGGCTCTGAAACGGATTGGGATGAACTGAACCCGCCCGAGGTGACGTTCAGTCCCGTGCGGATTGCAAAAGAAGAGCGGACGTTGTTGGAGATTGAATGGACCACGACGGGTGGCGGCGGCAACATCCATCTCGATGACCTGTACCTCAATTTGCGTTACCTCGAACCCACGACGTTCGCCGGTGTATTCCCCCCAGATTCGAGCTTCAACGATGATCGGGAAACGTGGTACGTAGATTTGGGTGCCCCGAGCGTCGGAGTGTTCGGCACCGGCGGAGCTTCCGGCGACGGCAACACAACCTACGGCACCGGCGGAGACGGTTCTTTCTCTGGCGGCAATGCTGGCTTGGATGGGCACGCCACGATCAACGGAGTCGAATACGGCCCTGGGTTCAATCACACCGGATCTTTGCCATCGGGGGCGACTATTACGCTGCGTGGGCCAGGCGGTCACGGTTCACAAGGCGGCGGTGGCGGCGGAGCTGTATGCACGTTTACTACTACTGGCAGTATTGGTACTCTCGATATTCTGATCGACGAAAGCGCCGCGTTTCTGAACAACCCTAGCGGCGGTCCGGACGACTACATAGCCGCTGTCGCGGGCGATGATGCTGTCGGCGACACGGGCGGGGCTGGTGGCGGAACTGAGTCTGGTGCTTGGGCTCTAGTCAGCTCGCTTGTGACGCATGATGGCGAGGCTGGCACCGACGGTGGTACGGAAGACATTGGCGGATGGATCAAAGATATGTCGGGTGACGACGCGAACGGCATCGGTTCAGCGATTGCGCCGCTCGGCGTCACTGACAGCGAGGTAGTGTTCATTACGTCGGGCTACTATTACTTGGGCGAAGGAATCATTGGCTACGATCCCGAGACAGAGGATCCGATCTACGGCGAGATCTACGACTACGGGCATATCGGCATTGACGCCGAGACGAAGGAAAAAATGTGGGACGTGCCGTTCAGCTACTGGACTGGCAATAGTGACTGGGGATATCCCGACCCGTTGCTGTCACCGGCTCCGCTCGGTTCGCGTGGCTGGTACCCGATCGGCTCGGACTACGAATTTTTTCCGGTTGTGAGCGGTGCGTGCGTGCATCGCGGCGGAATTCGAAATTGGTCCTTCAACCGCGTCTGGTACGACGAGGCGCTGAACGAGTATGACGATCAAGTGATCACGTTTGTCGAATGGAACTATCCAGACGCACCAAATTTTGAAGCTGCCTTATACGGTCTGCCGCACCGCTTCTATTTTTCCGACACCGGACCATGCCTGGATGCTGTCGGCGATTACTCGATTTGGAACGGCAGCTTCGAGGATCGCGATTTCTTCGACGGCCCACCGGAATCGGGTGCTGTGTACAGTGTCGGCTTTCCAGTGATCGGGGCAGTCACTGGCCAATACATTGTATTCGGCACGGAAGACGGCTACTGCACGAGTTATTGCGGACAAACGCAACATACCTACGTCGCGGAGCCTGCGTTCGCAATGCCAGCCCCGGCAAATCTATCCGCCGCTCAAGCCGATAGGGTTCCCGCCGTAAGCTGGGACGAATCATGGGGCGCCGCTCCGTCATCGTACACGTCGCAGACCTATCCGGATTGTGGCTGCGGCTACGAAACGAACACAATTTTCGACACGGCGCCGACGATGTCTCTTTGGTCGGGCCGCATGATTATCAATGACGACGGCTGGCCGTGGTTCGAGGGCGAAGCCGTTTGGACGAAGACGGGCGAAAGCCTCGTCGGCCTTCCCTATGGCGGTGGCGGCGTCACCACAATCTCTCAGGTATTCCCGTTTGCTTACGACGCCAGCGAAGACGATTGCATCATGCTTGCGCAGTATTCGAGCTTGACCTACGAAACGAACCAGACGGCCGGGCCGTATTGCATCGGCGGCGCGCTTACGTATATCGACGATTACACGCCGCTGCACGGTTACGATTGGCTGGTGATTGCCGGCCGCGTCGGCGGCCGCACGCTCGGCATCGAGATTCTGTTACGTGACGTGACCTTTCCGTCCGATCAAGTCGTATATCAGGTTATCTATTTCAACCCGCGCGTTCTGCAACCGACCGAATCGGCGCAAGGCGGCGGCCACAAAGCTGCCGTATTCAGTATTGAAACGGACGAGACGGATGAAGTCGGCAACCCAACCGTGATGCACTTCAAGCTCAACCTTTACGGTGAATCTGGCGAGGACAGTGGTCTCGAATCACTGACGTTCTCGGTTATTCCGGATAACTCGCCGTACATCAAGGACAGCAGCGACAGGTACTTCTACTTGATGAACTTCCCGATGGAGCTGGACCCGGCTGACCCATGCTCGCCGGTATACTACGAGTGGGCAATCAGTCACGACCTGAGCGTGAAAAATCCGCTCGGCGTCTTTGAGCGTGATTACAGAATGGACTGGCCGACTGCGCAAATCGAACTCGGCACGCTCTACCCTGCCGCGTCAGCCGGTTACGACAACTGGTCGAGCATTAAGAATAGCGACTTGCTGCCGCTCGTGCCGGCACTGGAAGAGCAATGAAACCCCTCCTCATCCGTGCCCCGCTACAACTCCGGCGGCAGTCGGCGACTGTATTCCAAAGTGACGAGCGTTCGAGTACACTTTCGGGCGGGAAGTATAAGAAAAAAGCATAATCAACCTTGATGAGTCGACTGGATAGTTACCTTTCGATCGGGCGACGATTCTACATCGCGATCCGCGGAATGGAGCGTGCCGGGCTCGAACCGGCGACCTCGACACTGCCAGCGTCGCGCTCTCCCAACTGAGCTAACGCCCCAACTAATGAATAATCATTCGCCAGCCGGACTCCGGCCGATTGATTGTTTTTTGGTGCCGCCAATCGCAGCCGGACAATCGTTCGCGGCGATCCATTGGGAATGATCCCGTAACACTCTTTTGTATTCGGACAGTAAGCTGCTATCAAGTCGCACGAGTTGCGGTAGTCTTGTTTGGGAGTCTTTCCGCGGTTGCTAGAGCAAGTAAGGATATCGACGACCGGCCAACACGGATTACTTGGCGTTTGTTTGCGTGGTCCATTCAGCTTGGCGAGCTTGCATTGAATTCGAATGATCCGTGGTCCGATAACGACGCCCAGATCGTAACGAGCCCCAGCACTACACGGCCTGACGATTTCGTATCCCAGCCGGCAAAGTTCGGTGAGAATGCCTGCCTCGGCCAGATCACCTTTTTGGGTGGGATTAAGGTGTTCAAGCATTTCTGCGACTCCTTCCGCGGCCGTATTCTTACAGGCAAATTTTGCCGGTAAAGCTGTGAATGCCGTCAAATATGTGAATTGCTACCCTTGCATTTCCCGCGTTTTCCGCTAATCCTTCACAACTTGACAAAGGCTGCCAGCCTGTCGCTCTCCCAACTGAGCTAATCCCCCGGATTGTCTCTTGAAACGTATCAGCCGGTCTGGTGGAAGTCAACGGTAACGGAATTCGGTTGACTGTGTATAAAGGATGCGGGATGCAGGATGCGGGGGTCAGGGAAGAAACAACATTTTTCGCCGTCCCCCCAACCTTAGTCCTGCCGCTGCCCATGCATTCTCATGTACGACGGACGGTTTTGGCGGGGGTGAAGTTCGCGTTGGCGGCGGGCATTCTTGCCTATCTGTTGGTGACGGGGCGCGATGCCATTGCAAAGATGTCGGAGCGAACGATCGAATGGCCGCTGTTGGGAGCGGCGCTCGTCTGTACGCTCGCGACGGCAACGCTCAGCTTCGTGCGCTGGCATTTGTTGATTCGCGCCGTGGGGATCGACGTACGGCTTGTCGATTCGCTGCGGCTTGTGCGCTGGGCTTCGCGTTGAACTATGTGTCGCCCGGGTCGATTGGCGGCGATTTTTTCAAAGCGGTGTTTCTTGCCCATGGTCAGCCTGGCCTGCGGACCGAAGCGATCGCGACCGTCGTCGCCGACCGAGTGATCGGGCTGCTGACTATGCTCCTGTTAGCGTCGGTCGGAATTCTCGCGACCGGGCTGTTGGATTCGGCTTCACCGAAGTTGCGGGTGCTGTGCCCGATGATTTTGCTGATCACGGCGATCAGTTGGGTTGGATTTATTCTGCTCGTGTTCGTCGGCGCATTGAGCGGCGCCTGGATGAGCGAAAGAGTATTGAAACTGCGGCTTACCGGAGAGACAATTGCCCGGTTGTTGGGCACGGTGCGAGTGTATCGTGGCCAGAAGCGAATGCTGGTGGCGGTGTTCGGCGTGAGCATTGTGATGGCGCTGTGTTACATCACGTCATTTTATTTTGTGGCCCGGGCGCTTCCGATCCACGAGCCGACGTGGTCTGAGCACCTGGTCATTGTGCCGGTAGCGGGGCTGGTTGGCGCGGTCCCGCTGACGCCGAGCGGTTTAGGCACCACCGAGGCCGCCGTTGAAGAGCTCTATAAATGGATGCCCGGCGGTGACCAAATCGCGGACGGTGACGGCGCGCTGGTCGGAATCGGTCGGCGCGCCACGGACATCGCCGTGGCGCTCGTGGGCTGGCTGTTTTATTTGAGCCACCGGCGCGAGGTTCGCGAAGTGTATGCAGAGGCGGAGGAATTCGCGGAATGAATGACCCACGACGACACTGCGGGCACGATGTGAAGACATATCCGAAATCCCAATCAGCAAATCCCAATGACCAACGGGTGATGTAAACCTTGCATTTGGTCAACGGTGCTTGGTCATTGGTCATTTCTTCGTCGTGTCGTCGCGCCGTAGTGGTAAGAGATCATGACGACAATCAATGGCCGAGCGCTGGAACTGGTGCTTGGCGACATCACCGTGCAGGACGTTGATGCGATTGTCAACGCGGCCAATAGCCGGCTGGCGGGTGGCGGCGGCGTCGATGGCGCGATACATCGGGCCGGTGGGCCTGCCATTATGGAAGAAACGCGGCGGCGTTATCCGGACGGATGCCCAACGGGTTCGGCGGTGATCACGTCGGCGGGGAAGCTGCGCGCGAAGTACATCATCCATGCAGTTGGACCCGTGTGGAGCGGCGGCCAGCGCGGCGAAGCGTCACAGTTATCGTCGGCATATCGAACGGCACTGGAGCTTGCGGCGGCGAACGCTTGCGGCTCGATTGCCTTGCCGGCGCTGAGCACCGGCGCGTACCGATTTCCGATCGAAGCCGCGGCGCGACTGGCGGTGGGAGCGACGACGGAGTTTCTCGCCGATCTGGATGAAGGTCAGCCGCCGTCATTGGTGCGGCTTGTTTTATTCTCGGACGACGTGATGGCTGCGTTTCAAGCTGCCCTGCGCCAGCGATTTGACCTGGACGCAAACCCCCGGCTCCCGCCGGGGGCTGACGGCTCGCACTGGTGTCGGTGCGCAAACTGGTTCACACCCGCCAGCCCCTGGCGGGAGCCGGGGGTTTTTCACATTGCAAGCATCGCGCAGAGCGTGATGTTACAAAGGCGTTACACCGGTGCGTCTCCCGACTGCGTATAACGGTTTAGGTTCGCAGTCGGACTTCTTCTACAGGAGGCGCGCGATGGTTCGTCGACAACTGGTCAGGTTCGCGGTCGGTTTGATTGCGTTGCAATTTGGCACACGCCTTGACGCGGCCGCGTCGGTCGAGGGGCAGGTCACGAATGTGACGCTGTATCGCGGGCAGGCGCAGGTGACGCGGGCGATTCCGGTCGAGGGCGCGGTGGGCGGGCTGGAGATCGTCGTCGGCAAGTTGCCGGAGCAGATCGCGCCGGACAGCTTGTTTGCCGAGGGAGGCGATGCAGTGGAAATTCGCGCGGTGCGGTTTCGCACGCGGGCCGTCGGCGAGCAGCCGCGGGAAGAGGTGCGGAAACTCGAACGCGAAATACTGGATACGCAGCAGCAAATCGAGCTCAACTCGAAGCGGCAAGGACTCTTAGGAAAGAGGACCGAGTATCTCGGCAAGATGGAGGCATTTGTCGTTCCTACTGCGCACAAGGACCTCGCGAGTGGCGTGCTCAACGCGGAGGCACTGGAAAAGATCACCAACTTTTCGTTCGCGGAGCATGAGAAGGTTGTGGCTCAAGAAAGCGAGCTGGCCGAAAAGGCTCACGACCTCAATGAGCAACTAACTCTTTTACAACGCAAGCACGAAGAAATCACGGCCGGCGCCTCGCGGACTGAGCGTGAGGCGGTGATCTTTCTGCAAAAGCAAGCGGCCGGGCCGGCGGAGGTGCGGCTCAACTACTTGGTGAACAATTGCGGCTGGTCGCCGGCGTACACGATGCGCTCGGCCAATGACGGACAGAAGGTTCGCATGGAATACAACGGGCTCATCCATCAGCTCAGCGGCGAGGATTGGAACAACGTGAGTCTGACGCTTTCGACCGCCTCACCGGCGCTGAGCGCCTCGGGACCGGGGCTCGCGCCGTTTCGCGTGACGCTCACTAGCGAAGCCCAAGTGAACGCCGCCCCGAACTTTCCTGGTGGTGGGCCAAACAAGCCTTCGATGGCGAATGTGTACGGCCGAGGACTTTCCAAAGGACAGGTGCTCGAACAATTGGAAGGGCTGAACTTCAGAAAGATTCAGCAAGTTCAGGCGTCTAATAACACGGTCGTGTTCGAGGAACAAAATAAAGTCAATTGGAATCTGAACGACGTGGCGTACGGGCTGCAGCAATTGGAGCTCAACTGCGATGCGACAACGCTCAGCGTTCTGCGCAGTGAAAAGCCGAACGAGACGAATGGGCCGAGCCTGAGCTATCAGCTTGCCGGCAACGTGAGCCTGGCGAGCCGGTCGGATCAGCAGATGGTTCGCATCCTGCAAACGGATATGGCGAGCAAGTTCTACCACGTGGCGATGCCGGTACTCACATCGTACGTGTATCGCGAAGCGGAGCTGGCGAACGCCAGCGACAGGGACTTGCTGGCCGGACCGATCACGGTGTATCTCGACGGCCGGTTCGTCGGGCGCGGCGAAATACCGACGGTTGCCCGCGGTCAGTCGTTTGTCGTGGGTTTCGGCGCGGATCCGCAATTGCGGGCTCGGCGCGAGCTAGCCGACAAGCAGGACGGCGTGCAGGGCGGCAATCGTGAGACGAAGTTCGAATACCGGCTGGTGGTCGAAAACTTTGGCAAGGACCAGACGCCGGTTCGTGTGCTCGATCGGCTACCGCACGCCGAAAACGGCGCCGATATCCGCGTGACGTTAGGCGAAACCAGCGATCCCATCAGCGCCGACAAGCTCTACCAGCGCGAGGAGCGGCCAACGGGGATTCTGCGCTGGGATATCGAGGCGCCGGCCCAAGCAGCCGGCGAAAACGCCCGGCTGATCAAGTACCACTACACGGTGGAGTACGATCGGCAATTTGTCGTTTCGCTGCCCGAGGCGAAGCAGTCGCTGCAGGAGGAATTCGAACGGCTGCAGCGCGAGCGGCAGAAGCGATAGAGAGAAACATTCTGTTCGGCGTCCGGGCCGTTACATGTAGAATAAAACCGTTCAACCAATCGTGAGTGAACGGTGATCGGAATGTTTCAAGCGAATCGGAACTCATCGGGCAAGCCGGGCGGCGAGAATTGGAAGTTTGCGGGTGCATCGCGATTGAGCGTTGCGATCGGCTTGGGACTCATTTTGGTCGCGACGTTCGTAGCTTATCGGCCGTCATTACGCGGTGAATGTATTTGGGACGACGACGCAAACATAACCAGACCAGAGCTTCGAACCGTCAGCGGCTTGTATCGAGTTTGGTTTGAGCCGGGAGCCACGCAACAGTATTACCCCGTACTCTATTCCGCGTTTTGGTTGGAACAAAAGTTATGGGGCAACGCGGTGCTCGGTTATCACCTCGTGAACCTGCTATGGCACTCGATATCGGTCCTGTTGCTGTACATTACGCTAAGGAGGTTGAGAATTCCGGCGCCTTGTTGGCCGCCGGCATCCTCGCGGTGCATCCAGTAATGGTGGAGTCGATAGCCTGGATGACCGAACAGAAGAACACGCTCTCGACCGTATTCTTCTTAGCCGCGATGGCGGTTTATCTCGAGTTCGACCAGTCGCGGCGGCCGTCGCGCTATTTTGCAGCGCTGGGTCTATTTGCGCTGGCACTGTTGAGCAAAACGGCGACGGTGGCGTTGCCTGTTGGCCTGCTGGTGATTTTCTGGTGGCAGCGCGGCAAGCTGCGTTGGAAGCAAGATTTGTTGCCGCTGGTGCCGTTTTTTGCACTCGGCGCCGCGGCCGGGCTGATCACAATTTGGGTCGAGTGGAAGTCGATTGGTGACAATGGGACTGATTTCAACATGACATTTCTTGAGAGGGGCCTGATCGCTGGCCGGGCCATTTGGTTCTATCTGGCTAAGCTGCTGTGGCCGGTGAATTTATACGCCGTATATCCGCGCTGGACGGTCGATTCCGGCCAGTGGTGGCAATGGGTCTTTCCAATCGCGGCGCTGGCCATGACGATCTTGCTTTGGGCCATCCACAAGCACTGGCGTGCGCCGTTGGCCGCCTGGCTTTTTTTCTGTGCCACACTATTTCCGGTACTCGGCTTTGTGAACGTTTCCTATTTCAGCTACTCCTTTGTGGCGGATCATTTTCAATACCTGGCTAGTCTGGGAGTAATCACATTGGTGGCCGCGTGGATTACGCTTGCGCTGGACCGCGTTGCACGCGCGTCGCACCATGTGGTCAGGGTCTTGCCAATACTTATTGTGGCCCTGTTGGCCGTGCTCTCTGGGCGACAGAGCCGCATCTACGCAAATGGAGCGGCGTTCTATCAAGTAACGATCGATCAAAATCCGAAGTGCTGGATGGCCCACAACAATCTGGCAATGATATTGGCGGGAAAAGGCGATCTGACCAACGCGATCGTGCACTATCGCGAGGCGATCCGCGAAAGACCCGATTATCCTGCCGCCCTCAATAACCTTGGCCTCGCGCTCACGAGCAATGGTCAGCGCGGAAGCCATCGAGTACTTGGAACTGCGCGTTCCGTCTGCAGCCCAATTTCGGAGCAGCTCATAACAACCTCGGCCGAGCGCTGACCGATGTGGGTCGGCTTTCGGAGGCCGATGAGGAGTTGCAGGCCGCCCTGCGGCTGATGCCGAACGATCCACTGGTACTAAATAACCTGGGAATCGCGCTTGCCGCCGAGGGCCGGTTGCCAGAAGCCATGGGCCAACTCCAGCATGCCCTCGAGCAAAAGCCCGATTACGCCGAGGGCCACAACAGCCTGGGTATTGTGCTCTGCGCAGCGGCAAAATGGGGGCGGCAATTGACGAATTTCGACGGGCTGTAGCCCTCGACGCAAACTATGTAAGCGCCCAGACGAACCTGGCAAATATTCTTACGGAGAAAGGCGATTTCGACGAAGCGATTGGCCTGTACGAGCGAGCGATCAAATTGGCGCCAGATCGCGCCGACATTCACTTCAAATTCGCAGACGTGCTGCAACGTGCCGGACGCGGTGAAAATGCGATTGGGCATTACCACACGGCGTTGCGGCTCAAGCCAGACTTCTTACTTGCTTATGCCAACCTGGCCCAGTTGCTGGCGTCCGAAGATCGGCCGAGTGAAGCGATCGCGACGGCCCAACAAGGAATTGAAGCGGCCCGAGCTACCGGCCAAGAACAGGCTGCCGAGCAGCTCGAAGAATGGTTAGGACATTACCAGCGGGAACTTCAGCGCAATTGACCCTGGCCGCTTCGTCGGACGGTATCGAGCAGTCCGATTCGATCGGCGCGTCTGGCGACTGGGCGTGACATTCTGCCGGGTGAGTTTTGACGGCCTTCAGGCAGGGTCTACGCGGCTCGGCGGGGGCCTTGCCCTCCCGGTGTAGGGGCATCCGCCGGCGTAGTTGTTTGAATTTCAGATTGCCAGTAACAGTCGCGCTCAAAATCGGTCTGGAAAGGTGAGGTATCGAGCAAAACCGCGCTTGGGTGCGTAGTAGCTGTATAATTGGCATTCTGGGATGGGAGCAAGTGCCACACGGGGCTATTGATACGATTCCCTGGCGAACAGATAACAGACTATGGTCGCACCGATTCTTGTCGCGTTCCGGGAATAGAGGATGTTATGATTACGGGTCGTCGTCGGTCAAACGGAAGGGTTGGACATTGGGGAACGAGTCGCGGGCGGAAGCTTGCGATCGAAAGTCTCGAGCCGCGGCTGGCCTTAACCTGGGCCGGCGTGCCGCCCGCCGCGATAACGCCCCCGGCAGGGGCACTCGCCGTTACGCTGAGTTCGAATGATGCGACGGGAACGGCGTCGATCGCTTCGACCGAGGTCGACTATTATTCCTTCACGGCGACAGCCAGCGGCAGCTACGTCATTTCGGCCACCACGCCTTCCAGCAGTCTCGATACGGTGCTCGGCGTCTTTTCCTCCACCGGCCAGCGGCTGGCGTACAACGACGATATTTCCTACCCGAGCAACACGGATAGCCGGGTCACAATTAATCTCACGGCCGGTCAGCACTATTACGTCGGCATCACGAACTACGCCAGCTTCTCACGCGGCAGTTACACCTGGACGATCGATGGCCCGGCGACGGGGTCAACGTCCACGGATGATGCCTACGAAAATAACGATTCACTTGGCACAGCCTATAACCTGGGCACGCTCACGTCGGCCACGAACTATTAGCTCGCTCATCATGGCCGATTCGGCCGATTGGTTCCGCTTCACCACGAGCGCGACGGGCACCAGCACCAACACGGTTTCCATCAGCTTCCTAAACTCGCAGGGCAACCTGCAGCTTGGCCTTTATAATTCGTCCGGAGCGTTGATTCGACTCGTCGATAGGAACCGGCAACGGCGAATCGGTTTCGCTCAGTGGTCTTGCAGCCGGCACCTATTATCGTCGATGTGTACGGCAACGGCGGCGCGACCAAATCCGAACTATACCTGACAGTCAATCCGCCGCCTGCCGGGACCGCCACCTCGCCTGTTACCGCGTTTCCCAATGTTTCGTATTTCGGCGGCAACAACGAGTGGAATCTCAACGCGATCAATGCGCCGGAATCCTGGGCGCAGGGATACACCGGCCAGGGGTGATCGTGGCGGTTGTCGATACCGGCGTCGACTTGGACTCACGCCGATCTGATGAGCCAAATTTGGGTCAACCCTGGCGAAATTCCCGGCAACGGCATCGATGACGATCACGATGGGTTGTCGACGACGTCGCGGCTGGGACTTTGTCAGCAACGACAATAATCCCGACGGACGCCAATGGCCACGGAACGCATGTGGCCGGCACCATTGCGGCCGCCGCCAACGGCATTCGGTGCGACCGGCGTGGCCCCGGGCGCAACGATCATGCCCGTGCGCGTGCTCGACGCAATGGATCGGGCACGGCGATGCCGCCGTGGCCAACGGGATCCGTTTCGCCGCGCAAAACGGCGCGGACATCATCAACCTGAGCCTGGGCGGATCGTTGAGTACGGTGATCCATGTCGGCGATTTCGTTCGCACAGTCGCTCGATGTGCTGGTGGTGGTGGCAGCCGGCAACGAGTACGCATCGATTCCGTCCTATCCCTCGTCCGCGTTAGTTCGTCGATGACCAATGTGATTTCGGTGGGGCGCACGATTCGTCGAATCGTGATCGCCAGCTTCAGCAATGACGTGGGCACACAGCGGCGCGGTGCAGGTGGACGCTCCGGGGCGTCAATGTGTATAGCACGTACTTGAACGGACAATACGCGACGTTGAGTGGGACCAGCATGGCGACGCCGCATGTGGCGGGCCTGGCGGCGCTGGCATTATCGGCCAATCATTCACTCACAGCGAGTCAACTGCGATCGGTGATCGTCAACGGTGCCGATCATGTCATCAGCGGCTCCGATTCCAGGGGAGGAATTGACGCGGCATTGGCCGTCGCCATGGCCCGGGCGGGGCGACATCGGCCAGCTCATTTTCAAGTTCTTCGACGCAAACCTCCTCCGCCACGCAGACTGCTTCCGTAAGACGATTTTCGCTGCGTTCAACGACATCAGGGAATGGCGTACCGACATCAGGGAATTGTGCATTGGCGACGTTGGATAACGCGATGCCGTTCGCGCTTTCCGCAACTGCCACAGCAGATCGAGGTACGCCATTGCTCGCAGGCGGCTCCGAATTGCCAGCGGCAGCCATCGATCGTGCGATGCTTGTTTTGGGGGAGCCGCAGTCGATCGATCCGGCCGCTCAAGGGGGTGATCCGGGCGAGTATGCCTCCTCTGAGCATACTTTCGATGAAGTATACTCCGGCCACGATGACTGGAATTCAGATATCTGGGGGCGTTTGAATCCGGCACTGGCGCTGGCGTGAAATCGAGCAACCATTTTGCCGGTTTATCGCCAAAGCGGCGACGTCTTCTTTTCCGGTTCTCGTTTCAAAGCACAGCCCAGAGGATTCGAACCTCTAACCTTCGGATTCGTAGTCCGATGCTCTATCCAGTTGAGCTAGGGCTGCGAGGCTACGGCCGGCGGACTCGACGGGGCCGGCGGTTTGCCGGGCGTGTGTCGCCGGACCGATTATCATGACGCAAATTGGCGGCTGGAGCAAGGCGCGTGCGCGTGACGGTAGTGGTACAGTTTGAATCCCGCGAATTTCTGTGCTCATTTTCTGAATGACCAAACCACCAACCCTAGCACTACGGCAACCATCGCCGTGGCGATTAGGAAAGTGCGGAGGGTGAAACGCCAGGGGAGCCAGGTCAACGCGGCCAATGCGATGAGGATTCCGGTGCTCGGAAGAACGAGCGTCTCAAACTTCGGATAAGTGAACTCCCGCACCCAAAGCAGCAGCATACCGATAGGCAGGCACATAACCAACCACGCGATTCGCAGCTTGCGGAATCTCAGTGACTTTTTCGGTGCGCCTTCCATGCCCTATAGATAGCGCGCCGACACTTCGTTGCATAGATTGTCAAACTTCCACAGCCGATTTGTAACCCCGCCGGCCATCGTGGGAGTCGGATGCAACCGCCCGGCCTTGCCGCTGTAATCGGTATGCCGGGGAGGCCAGCGGAAATTGTAATCGGCGAAGTGCAAGGCCTCAGCAGCCGGGCCGGTCTATGCGGGGATCAGCCGCAAACTCAGTAGGTGCTAAGATAGCAAATCGGAAACGCAGCGCCGATAACCGCGTGCCAATTCGCACAAATCTAGTTCTCAATCTGTACCACTACCGCGCGTGACGATCGGCGCTTGTCTCCGATCCTATTAAATAGGCGTGTCGCTTTTGACGCGAGCATCTTGTCGTACGGATATCGGAACTTGAGAGGAACTTCATCACGAGAATCATTGTGTCCTCGGCACTCGCGGCGGTATTAGGCGCCGCGGCAACGTGTTACGCATGTAATGGCGGAGGCCGCGCGGGCGGAAACTCGTCGCGCGGAACGGGCGCGTCGCTAATGGGTGGGGGCAGCCTCGCCAGTGGCAGCCTGGCTGCCAGTTCGTCGTTAGCTTTGCCTGCGGTGCAGCGAGCGATGTTGCGGCAACTTGCGCTATAGCGGTTTCTGCAGCAACAGCAGCAACAGCTTGCGGCGCAGCAACAGCAACTTGTGGCCCAGCAACAGAATTTGCAAGACCAGGCAAACCAACTGGCGACCGCACGATTGCAACGGTTCCAGCAAATACGGCAGAAGAAGGCGGCGCAGCGGCAAGCGCGGATCGCGGCGATCGTTGCGAAGCGGGACGCGGCAAAGGCGCGGACCCTCGTGGCGCAGAATCAGGATGATGCGACGGCTGCGTCGCAGGTGGCAGTTAATCCCTAATCACAGATTTTTCGATTGGATATTTCGGTAGTGGGTCGGTTTGCCCTTGTCACACCGAGGCACTACTCCGAAGGGTCTGGCTAGATTCCTCGGAGTACCTCGGAATGACAGATTATCGCCTGCGCGGGCTATTGACCGGCGGCTGTATCGTTTATTCCGATCATCCCGTGCGACATTTCGGCGCTCGATGGGCTACGCTTGGATACCATGAGTGGCATCCCCGCTGACAATGCGCCGTCTCCCGTTGCTAAGCAGCTTAGCGAAAGTTCCAATGCGCCGATGGCGGACGAGCGTAGAGTCGAAGTTCGCCGGCCGCTAACAATTGGGTTCCACGTCGTCCCGCTCGACGGACGCGGCAGACCGCTGTACACCGCTGCCTTTATGGCCACGGGCAAAAACATCTCCAACAGTGGCCTCGCTGTATCTCACCTTGCGGCAATGGAATATCCGCGAGCGTTGATTTCGGCGATGGGTAGTTCTTCAGAACAATTTCGCATCGAGGCCGAGGTCGCGTGGACCGGCCCGACCAGCGACGGCGTGTATGAAACCGGCTTCCGGGTGACGCGCAAAATTGTCTACGCGCGGTTCAGTGCGTCAACTCTCTTGTGTCTCGCCTCAGTCCCAGGCTAAATAAGCCCCGGCGTTGAAGCGTTCACGTATGCTACGCGAAAACGCCTGGGGGCGGCGACATGTGCTACAATCGGCAGCCATGGAGAATCGGCGGAAAACGTGGCGGGGGCTGAAACCGCGGGTACGACGACGACATGCGCCGGGGGCGAAGCCGGGGACGATCACGATCCAGCCTGGCGCCGCGCCGACGACCATCCGCGTGATGGCCTACGATCGCGAGAATGTTGTCGAACAGAAGATCGACGACGCGCACGAGCTTAAGGCGTTTCTTGAGAAATGGCCCGTCGTGTGGGTCGATGTCGTGGGCCTTGGCAGCGAGGAAACGCTCCGGGCGATCGCCGAGGTGTTTGCGATTCATCCGCTTGCGCTCGAAGACGTGGTGCAGCTGCATCAGCGGGCCAAAGTCGATGCGTACGAGAATTCGCTGTACATCGTGCTGCGAATTCCCGATGCATCGCACGAACAGATCTGCGAGCAATTCAGCATGTTCCTCGGCAAAAACTTCCTGGTGACGTTCCAGGAGCGGCCGGGAGACTGTTTCGAGCTTGTCCGTTCCGGCCTGCGGCTCAAGGAAAGTGCGGCGAGGCAAGGCGTTCGCCCGGATTACCTGGCGTACCGACTGATCGACGCCGCGATCGATGCTTATTTTCCAGTGATGGAGACCATGGGCGATCATCTGGATCGGCTCGATGATCCGGACGCGATCACGCATACCCGCGAGGCGTTCGGGCAACTTCACGTGGTGCGCCGAGAACTACTCCTGCTGCGGCGGGCTGTCTGGCCGCTGCGCGATGCGATTAGCGAATTGCGTTCCGAAGTTACGCCGTTTATCACCGACGAAATTCGGGTTTATTTGCGCGATTGCTACGATCACGCGGTGCAGCTGCTCGATCTTTTGGAATCGTACCGCGACATCGCGGGCGACGTGCGCGACTATTATTTGTCGTCGATCAGCAACCGCATGAACGAAATCATGATGACACTCACGGTAATCGCCACGATCTTTCTGCCGCTGAGCTTCATTGCAGGCGTGTATGGGATGAACTTCAACCCGGCGGCGTCGAAATGGAACATGCCGGAGCTGAACTGGCGGTTTGGATACCCGTACGCGCTGGCGCTAATGCTTCTTGTTGCGATCGGGATGATCCTGTCGTTCAAGCGCCGAGGATGGCTGGCGCGGTTCGGGGAGGGTCGCGAGCGAACGGAGGAAAAGAGGGGAAGAGTGGGAGAGGCGGAGAGTGGGAGCGATCGTTGAATGCCAACACGCGCGGTCCGTGACATATCGTTCTCTTGCGCGGATCGGACAAGGCGGGTGTTGCTAGCGCTAACGAAAGGCGGGTGGTGTAATAGGAGGGGGACGCTAGCGTTGAGTTCAAGTTGACGGCTCACACGAAATTGCCATACTACGCGGCCTGCGCCGTGGGGGGCTAAACGCCAATTCGCAAACGGCCTCGCGATTCGACCCAATCAAGGAAGAGAGGGCGTGATGCTCGCATCCAAGCGATTCTTCAACTATGTTGCTCCGGCAGCGCGAATTCTTTGCTTCGTCGTCGGTTCTGCCGCGGAGCCACCGCTATTGCTCGGGCCGGTTCTCACGGCCAGTCCGGTCGAGTCAGGGCCGGTGCCGCCGCCGGCGGTGGATAAGCGTTCGCAGAATGCCGAGCAGTTGCGGCTGGCCCAGCTCAAGCTCAGCGCGACGGGTACGTCGGATAAGAAGACCGCCCAAGAAGTCGCGTTCTACCAAACTGCGCGAGGCCGTGCTCGCGCAACAGGAGGCGGCCGCACAACAAATCAAGGACGCAACGGCTCGCAAGGAGAAGCTGCAAGCGCAGTTGAAGGCTCCGCCGATTTCAGACAAGAAGATGACGTTCGCCGACTTGGACAGTCTGAGAGACCTTCTCGCCGGCGACCAGGCACGGTCCGCACTAATGGCCGATAAGCTCGAAACGGCCAACGCGAACAAGGATCGAGCCCAAGCGGCGGTCGACGACAATGCGGCGAAAAGCCGTCAAGCGGAGGCCGCTTATGAAAAAGGCAAAGCCGGACCGAACGCGGCTGCACTAGCCGTGGCCGCCGAACAAGCTCAGCACGATGCCGAACTGTCGACCGAGGTACTCGCGCTGCGAACAAGCGAGGTTACGCGCGAACAACTGGCAGCCGACGTCCAGAAGTTGAACCAACAACTGCATCAGGACCAGGTCGCACGGTTGACGCCGCTCGTGAAATTCACCAAGGAAGACTACGACGCTCGGCTCGACGACATCAAAAGCAGACAAGCCGAAGCCACAAGCGCCATGACCCAGGCCACCGCAAACCTGCGGAATGCCGAATTCGACCTGAACGAGACGAGAAAAAAACTTGATACGGCGACAGGCGCGGAACGCGATGAGTTGGCCGAAGAAGCCACGGCCCAATATCGGATCAAGCAGCGGTTCACGGAAGAGTCCGACTACTGGTCGCAACGTTTGCAGCAACTTAATCAGGTGCAAATCGCCTGGGAGTGCCGGTACGAGCTGGCCGCCTCGAAGCTGGATCCGAACGATCAAGTCACCTATGTGAAGTTGAAAACCGAACGCAAGGAGACGCAGCGGGAGATCGACGAGTTGGCATCTGCGCTGCGGATCCAGATCCTGACGATGAAGGACCTGCGCAACCAACTGACGAAGGTCTCGCAGAAAACGACGGCCAAGGGAGACACTTCGGCCGACGCGATATCGTGGATCAAGGTTCAGCAAGGCGCATTGGAAGAGTCGCTGCGCATCTACGAGCTGAAGCTGGTGCAGGTCGATGAATCTCGGCGCGTGAATGAAAAACTATTGGATGAGCTCAACAACACGCTACAGGCCATGACGCCCAAGACGATCGCGCTCGACGCCTGGTATCAAATCAAATCGATCTGGGACTACACATTTCACATTGGTGGCAACGCGATCACGGTCGGTATGGCGATTCAAGGCCTCACGACACTCGTGCTCGGCTGGATGTTTGCCAGATTCGCGTCGGTGGTGGTCGCATTCCGCGTTCTCAAACGGTTCCATCTGAGCAAAGATGCCACGTCGGCGATTCGATCCCTCGTTTACTACAGTATGCTGTCTGTCGTTGTGCTCGAATCGATGAAGATGGTGAACATCGATTTGACGGCGCTCACGATCCTGGGCGGTGCGCTGGCGATCGGCGTCGGCTTCGGCAGCCAGGCGTTGATCAACAATTTCATCGGCGGCTTGATTATGCTCGCGGAGCGCCCGGTGCGGCTCGGGGAACGGATCAATTTTGGCGGCATGGACGGCGTGGTGGAGGAGGTAGGCTTTCGCTGCACCAAACTGCGGACAAACACCGATCATTTGCTGACGATTCCGAACTCGACGCTGGTAAATGAAAAGATCGAGAACATCGATCGGCGGCGGACGATTCGGCGGAAGTTGAGCCTGCCGGTGACGTACAATATTACGCGCGAAACGTTGGGAGTCGCCGTGCAGGCGGTTCGCAACATCCTGGAAGAAAAGGAGATTCGCGAACGGATTCACCCGATCATCGGCTTCGAGGAATTCCGGCCACGGGTGCATTTCAGCGAGTTTGGCGCGGAGAGTCTCGTGATTCAGGTTGTGTATTGGTACGAGCGCGTCAACGATTGGTGGTCGTACGTGGAGCACACCGAACGAGTGAACCTTCGGATCATGGAAGAATTCGAACGGTTGGGAATCGAGTTTGCTTTCCCCTCGAAAACTTCGTACGTAAAAAAGCTGGCGAAGCCGGCTGCGATTGGGCGCGAGCCAGGGTCGTACGCGGCATAGTGCTACGGATTAGAGCCCTCAGCGCGAGCAAGGGATAGCTTTGCTGCCCCTTGCTTGCGCTGCGGGCTTCGAACCGATTGTGTGATCACGTTCGCAGCCACGGCAGGAGGGCGCCGGCGAGTTTGAGGACGATAAAGAAACCGGACATATCGGTGACCGTCGTGAGAATCGGGCCGCTGGCGAGCGCCGGATCCTGGCCGATCCCTCGTAAGGCGAGCGGAATCAAACCGCCGAAGCAAACGGCGATGAGTGTGTTCACCGCGAGGGCGACGGCGACAACCGCGCCCAACACCAGGTTGCCTTTCCATACGAGGGCAACGAAGCCGAGCAGGATTCCCAGCACGACGCCATTGATAAGGCCCACCACGGCTTCCTTGCGGAAGACGCGCCACACATCCAGCGGCCTGATGATCCCAAGCGTCAGTTCGCGTAGGCTTACGGCCACCGCCTGGTTGCCGGAACAGCCGCTCATATCGGAAATGATCGGCAGAAACACGGCAAGCGCGATCACGGCCGATAGCGTATCCTGGTTGAAGGCAATCACGCTGGCGGCCGCAATGTTGAGCAAGATGTTCACTGTCAGCCAACTCAGGCGGCGAACGCTGCGAATCTGCAGCGGCAACGAGCGGAGCTCTTCGCCGCCGACGATGCCCATGAATTTCAGGAAGCTGCGGTTGGCGCGTTCCTCGGCCGCTTCCTCGACGTCGGCCCTGCGTACGACCCCCACGAGGACGTTCTCAGCATCGACAGCCGGCACTCCGAACAACGGGTGGCGTTCGAAGTAGCGTTCCAATTCCTCGAGGCCTGCCGTATCTCGGACTTTGAGCGGTTCATCGATCATCGCTTCGGTGAGCGATTCGGTGGGCGAAGAAAGCAGTAAATCGCGCAGGCGTAGCACACCGACCAGGTTGCCCTCGTCAGAAACGACGTAGGCGTATTGAACATCGAAGGATCGATATCGATCGCCTTGTGCCCGCAGGTCGTCGAGCACATCGGCCACGGAAAGGTTGTCGCGGTACGCCAGGAATTCCGTAATCATGAGTCCACCGGCCGAGTCGCCGCAGTACGACATCAAGCGGCGGGCGTCTGTGGCTTCGTCGGCCGGCATCGCCGTGAGGATGGCGGACGAAGTGGTTTGACCCAGTCGGGCAATCACGTCGGCCTGCTCGTCGCTTGGCAACTGGCTGATAATCGCGGCGGCCTTGGCCGTCGAAAGACGCTCGATCATCTGCGCCGCCTGGGCGTCCGACAAACGATCCACAAGATTTGCGGCCGCTTCATCGGGCAACGACTGCAAAAGCCGAGTCTGGTCGGAATCGCTCAGGCCGGCGATCGCGTGCGAAATGTCGGCTGATTCGATCTTTAATAGATAGTCGACGATCGCTGGAGCATCGTTTGCATCCAGTGCTTCCTGGAGTCGATCGGGCACTGGGCCGGAGGATTTGTCGTGCATCAGCTCGCCCTTACAAATGGGTTGGATCGAAGCGAATTTGCCTGGTTGCCTGGCGGATTGATGTCCAGGATGAACTTCCGGAAACCGATTGCGTATAAGGTTTTTACAACGACTGGCCGATGGAGGGCGACGCTGGAATAGCCGATATAGAGGCTGCGACCTTCAAATACGACTAGCCGGAAGCCGATTGAGCGTGTTTTGGACAATTCGCGATTTGCCCGCCCAACCATTGGTATGCAGCTTGCTGGTCATTTCTAGTACGGAATGGTCTACATCCGGCGACGCGAGGGGTATCGCGAACCACGACCCATCTTTTTCAAATGACGCCGACCACCCAATTCCTCACCTCGGAACAGCGATATCGGCGGAGTATGCCTGCAGGAGGATTTGTTATGCAAGCCGCGTTAGCAGAACGCCCCTCGACCCAATCGTGCGAACGCTATGATTTAAGCAGCTTGGCTCGACAGCAGTTGGAGCACCACCCCCATTTTCGAGGTCGCGTGAGCGACGTGTTTATCGAACAAAGGGGCCGCACGCTCATGTTGACCGGTCGATTGCCGACTTTTTATCTCAAGCAGCTCGTGCAAGAAGCAGTGCGGCACGTACCGGGAGTCAAGCACGTTCGCAACTTGATCGACGTGGTGAGTGTCGCCGGCGTCAGCAGCGTGCGTTGCTGATTTCTGATTTCCCACATCGGTCGTTTGTCCGCAAAGCGGTTTCAAAGCCAGGGGGTAAGCACCCTGCGGCTGATCAGCTTAGCCGAAACGCGCTAGCGTCCAGTTCGTTTGTGTCGATTTTGAAACCGCGTTTCCATTGGCTGAAGCCGAGGCGGCGAGAAGCCCTGTGAACAGGGCTGCGGACTCTAAACGAGAATTTCTTTAACCCCTCGTCAACGACGGGCCAATTACCACCTTCGGTGGAAAAGGGCCGTGAACGGCCCTCACCCATCCGCGAGAGTTTTCGCGGTCGCAACTGGTCGTTGATCCGCAATTTGCGGCGAGCTAGTATCGGTGCTGACCGATCTGCTGCGCCCGCATTTTGGACTCACATGGTGAAGAAAACTCCGTTCTGGCAGACCGAATTTGGCGACGGTCCGCTTGTGGCCTGCGCCATTCACGATGGTCACGACGTGCGGCCAGATGTGGCGGCTTGTCTGCGGCTCAATGACGCCCAGCGCCTGTATGAGGAGGATCCGTTCACCGGCGGTTGGACGTCGATCGCACCGACGCGGATCGTTGCCCGACGGTCGCGATTCGAAGTGGACTTCAATCGGCCGCGGGAAAAAGCCGTGTATATCACTCCGACCGATGCCTGGGGGCTTGAGGTGTGGTGGTATTCGCCGCCAGCAGAAATGGTGGCCAAATCGCTGGCCGAATACGACGAATTCTATGTTCAATTGCAGCTAATTCTCGAGGGGCTGGTGAAGCGGTATGGGAAGGTCGTCGTTTTCGACCTACACAGTTACAATCATATTAGGGGAGGCGCAGGCGGCGCCACGGCCGAACCGGAAGGCAATCCAGAAATCAACTTGGGTACGGGTACAATGGCGCGCTCGCAGTGGTCGCCGATCGTGGATCGGTGGTTGGAAGCGATGCGCCGGTATGACTATTTTGGCCGCCGGCTGGACGTGCGGGAGAACGTGAAGTTTTTCGGGGGCCAGCTCCCGCGCTGGATTCATGAAAACTTTCCGAGAACAGCTTGCGCGCTGGCGATTGAAGTGAAGAAGTTTTTTGTGAATGAGTGGACGGGCCAGTTGGATACAGCACAGCATCGGGTGCTGGGCGAGGCGTTGGCGGTTGCGGCAGCCGCCGTCGGCGACGAATTGGAGAAGTTGTAGCGTGAGCCGAGAGTCGCCTAAGCCACGTCGCCCATCATTAGCCAGTTCGGCGATTGCCGATCTAACGGCCGGCAAGCCAGTGCGAATCGAATTGCCGGGCGGCGGCCGGCTGCACATCGAGCGGCGGCTGCCGCTACTGTGCGTTTACCGAAGGCGACCGGATGACTGCGCGACCGAGCAGCTTCTCAGCGGTGAGCCGAGCTACTTGATTGTTCCCGAGGGGGAACACCGGTCGGGCAAGGCGCTCGAAGCTGCTGCGCACGATTGTCGAACACCTGTCGAAAGAACTCAATAGTTTCCTGGTGGTCGAAATCTGGACAGCGCCGCCGTTGGAAACGGCCGATTTAGCAGTCGCAACGAATGGCAACGGGGAAACGCAGCCGGCGCGATTCGAAATTGTGGCTCCGGCAGTGCGGATTCCACGTGCCACGATCGAAGCGTTGTGCAAGTCATTGGGACGCGATGTGTTTCCATTCGGCGGAACACGGGTTTCACTTGGGCCGTATGAAAATCTCGCGCCGCCCGGATTGAAGCCCATTTTGCGACTGCGCGAATGCCGCGATTGGAACTGCTTTGCGCTCGGCATCGTGGCGGGGGGGACGATTCGCGGCGCGGCGGCGCAGGAAATCAAGGCGACCGCCAACCATTCGCTGACGCGCGATCTGCACATCGCGCTGGAACAAGCCAATTTCGCGTTTGCGCGGCAGCGTAAAACGTTGCGGCCGGCCCATTTTCACGCGCCGGGAAACCGCTCGGTCGTGAAGGCGGTATTGGATATCGACCGGCAATTGGCCGAGATTGATCGGTCGTTCGATTTGCTGCTGCAAGCGACGCCGGTGAACGCGGAGAGCGCGTGGCGCGAGTTCCGCCGCTCGCGGTTCGAGAAGCCGCCGGTGTTTTATTACCGGCCGCTCGCGGTAGATCCGGTACTGCTGAAGCGGCAGCTTTATTCAATTCCGGTGGAGCGCGTGGAAGATCCGACGCTCTCGTATTTATTTCGCCAAAAGCAAGACGAGCTGGACCGGCAGATCACGCTGTTGTCGGACGTCGATTCACCTCGGTTTTTGCAAGAGAGCTTGCAGGTATACGGCGGCGTATCGGATTGGTTGCTGGAGCATGCCCGCGAGTTGCTCGATCGCGTGCCGACGCGAAGCGGCGAAGGAACGCACGCTGGGCAGCTCAATGCGACCGAGTTCGCCAAACGTGCGCAGGAAGAACTTGGTTACTATCAGGAACGGTGCGCTGATTTTTCAGCCACCGTTTCGGTGCGCGACGACATGTACGCCGGGCTGATGGTGACAGGCGATCAGCTGCTCATTGGCGGCCGGACGCGCGTGCCACGGCAGCGGGTAGACGCGCTGCTGCAACACGAAATCGGCACGCACCTCGTGACGCGTTACAACGGACACCATCAGCCGTTTCAGCAATTTGAGGTGGGCCTGGCCGGATATGACGGGTTTCAAGAGGGTCTGGCGGTGCTGGCCGAGTACCTGGTGGGCGGATTGAGCCGGTCGCGGCTTCGTGTGCTGGGGGCGCGAGTCGTCGGCGCCCACCACATGCTGGATGGCGCATCGTTTATCGATACATTTCGGGCGCTGGATCGCACTTACGAATTTTCGCAGCGGACGGCGTACACGGTCGCGATGCGGCTCTATCGCGGCGGCGGCTTGACCAAGGACGCCGTTTATCTGCGCGGCCTGTTGCAAATTCTGCGATACTTGCGCGAGGGTGGCGAGTTGGAACCGTTGTTTATCGGTAAGGTGGCCTCCGCCCATTTGCCGCTCATCACGGAACTGAGCATGCGGGAAATCATCAAGCCGCCGGCGCTGCGGCCGCGTTATCTGGAAGGACAAAGCGCGCAACGGAAGCTGAAGCGTTTGCGTGGCGGGCTGAAAGTGCTGGAACTAGTAAGTGGATGACAAGGCGCGAAGCCGACGGCGCATGCAAGGGATGCAGGAAACCCTTGCTGGCGCTGCGGGCTTCGCTCCGGTTCTCGTAGAAGACACCATGAAGATCGGCTTCGTCGTCAACCAGATCGAGACCGAGCAGGCCACGTTTACGACGACGCGGCTGGCGATGGCCGCCGTCAATCGCGGGCACGAATCGTGGCTCATCGGCACGGGCGATTTGGCCCTCGATCCGGATGACTACGTGCGGGCCCGCGCCGGTCGGCCCCAAAGCCGAAATACAAGTCGCTCGATATGTTTTTGGAAGAACTTCGCGATTCGACTGCACGGGCTGAGCGGATCACCGTCGATGATCTCGACGTGCTGATGCTGCGTAATGATCCGGCGGAGGATATCGGCCGGCGAACATGGGCGCAGATGGCCGGAATTCTGTTTGGTCGGGCGGCGTTGCGGCGCGGAGTCATTGTATTGAATGATCCGACTTCGCTCGCGCTGGCGGCTAACAAGATGTACTTTCAGCTTTTTCCGGAGGAAGTCCGCCCGGCAACGCTGATCACTCGCGATCGCAACGAAATTCGCCACTTCGCCAAGGAACATGGTGGGGACGTGGTGATCAAGCCGCTGCAGGGATCGGGCGGTCAGGGCGTGTTCCTGGCCCGCAAGAACGACCTGGGCAATCTCAATCAGATGATCGAGGCCGTAAGCCGCGATGGCTATGTAATCGCCCAAGAGTATTTGTCTGAAGCGACCGAAGGCGATATGCGGCTATTCGTGATGAATGGGGCGCCGCTGAAATATAAGGGCAAACTAGCCGCGTTCCGCCGGCTCCGCTCGGGCGACGACATTCGTAGTAACATTCACGCCGGTGGCCGCAAGGCCCAGGCCGAGGTGGATGATCGGGCTATGCGGATCGTCGAGATCGTGCGGCCCAAATTGGTGGCCGACGGCATGTTCCTGGTGGGCCTGGATATCGTGGGCAACAAGTTGATGGAAATCAACGTCTTCAGCCCGGGTGGTCTCGGCAGCGCTCAGAGCTTTGAAGGCGTTAATTTCGCCGCGGCCGTGATTATGGCTTTGGAGCGTAAGGTACAGTACATGGGATATTATCAGCGGAATTTCAACAATGTGGATATGGCGACGTTGTGAGTATGGCGGCGGACGATCTCACGCAAAGGCGCAAAGGCGCGAAGGGGGAAAGAGATAAAATTGAATGCTCGTGCCGCGAACTCGCGCCAAAGTCTTTCGCCCCTTGTCCTTCAACGGTCAATTGATTCCTTTGCGCTTCGCGCCTTTGCGTGAGATATTTGGATTATTAAATGTCAGCAAATGCTTAAGCCCGGACAAAAAATCGGCAAGTACAAGCTGCGGTCGCGGCTTTCGAATGGGCCGTATGCCACGGTGTTTCGCGCGCTCGATACGCTCGAGGGTGTGCACGTCGCTTTGAAGATTCCGCACAAGGGACTGGTGACGAAGGAGTCTCTGGATGATTTTTCGCGCGAGGTGCGGCTGGCCGCGAAGCTCGATCATCCGAATATTCTCAAGCTCAAGAGCGCCGATTTCATCGATGGTCATCTGGTGATTGCGCTTCCCTTGGGCGACGAGTCGCTGGAAGAGCGGCTCGCGCGGCGACTTTCGCTGCGGACGGCGCTGGAGCTGGGCGAGCAACTGTTGCGGGCCGTGGCGTTTGCGCACGAGCAGCATGTGATTCATTGCGATGTGAAACCGGATAATTTGCTGCTGTTTTCCGATGGCCGGTTGCGGCTAACGGATTTCGGCATTTCCAAGGTGGCGCACCGCACGATATCGGCATCCGGAGCGGGTACAGTGGGTTACATGGCGCCGGAGCAGGCCATGGGGCGCCCATCGCGGCGATCGGACGTGTTTGCCACGGGGCTCGTTTTGTGGCAAATGTTTTCCGGCGGGCTGCCCGAATGGCCGTTCGAATGGCCATTGTCGGGCTACGCCCGATTGCGCACGCTTCTGCATCTCGACATGATCACGCTATTGAAGCGGGCGCTGGAACTCAAACCGAGCCGGCGGTTCGAAGACTGTGGCCAGATGCTGGCCGCGTACCTTCGCGCCAAGCCCAAGGTGCTCAGGCACTACACGCGTTCGCGGCGTCCTAAGAAGGCGAAGCGGACGACGCAGCGCGATTGGAAGGAAATCCGCCAGCAGCAGTTTCAAAGGCAGTTTGGCCGACAGTTGGAGACGACGCTGAAGTGCGAAAAGTGCAGCGGGCCGGTTTCGGAGTACATGCTCGCTTGCCCCTGGTGCGGCGACGACAGGCGGGTGCTGCGCGACGAGACGTCGTTTCCCGCCGCATGCCCGCGTTGCAATCGGGGCACGAAGCTCGATTGGCGATATTGCCCGTGGTGCTATGGGCCCGGATTCGATGATGTTTCGGAACGGCAATATACGGACCGTCGCTATATGGGCAAATGTCGCAATTCAAAATGCGATCGCAAGGAGCTGATGCTCTTCATGCGTTATTGTCCTTGGTGCCATATCAAGGTGCGGCAGCCGTGGAAGATTCCGGGCAGCCGGGATACGTGCCGGAAGTGTGGTTGGGGCGTAGTGCGCGATTTCTGGGTGCACTGCCCGTGGTGTGCGGCGGGGCTTACATAGCCGACCCATTTTGGGTCGGGTTTGTGGAGGGTGTCTGTACAACAACCGGCAAAAAAGTGCCCAAAACCCGGCCAAGATCGCCGGGCTATTTGCGTGCTATGCTTGTGCAAGGAGACTCTCGCATGACATCGCCCAGAATTGTAGACGATCCGGCGTACCGCGATTTGCGGGCCGATGACTTCAAGCATTTTCAAGAGCACACGGCGGGGCGCAAGCAGGTCGATCTTTCGGCGGCCGATTTGCGCGGCGTCGATTTGCGAAATGTAGATGTCAGCAAGTTAATTCTGCGCGACGCCTATCTCCGCGACGCCGATCTGCGCGGGCTCGATCTGCGCAACACCGATATGGAAGGCTGCTCGCTGCACGGAGCGCATATCAGCGGCACGTACTTCCCGGAAATCCTTTCGCCGCAGGAAATCGCCAATAGCGTGCAGTACGGCACTCGGATGCGAAGCGGCATATAGTCTCGTGGGGCAGACATTCGTGTCTGCCTGCGTGTGTATTTTGGCAGACTCGAATGTCTGCCCCACGGTATGTGACTATGCATTCGTTTCGGAGTGGAGGCGCGATGCGCTTGCCTTCGCTGTCGAGCACGACGGCGCGGAAACCGGGCGGACCAATCGAGTGGATGTCTTGAATCACGCTGCCACCGTTGGGGACGACCTTGCTGACGGCATCACGGATTCGGCCATTGGCGTTGAGATAGATGAGCACGCCGCCCGCCGCGATTTCCGCCTTGCCCGGCACGAGGCAGCCGCCGTTGCCGCCCTCGTGCTCGATGATGCAAAGTGTCAGGTCGCCAATTGTCTCTTTGTCGATTCGGACTGCCAGTACGGCCCGGTAGAATCGGGCGGCCCGATCGAGATCGGCTACCGGGATATCGAACCAAACTACGCGGTTCGCTTGCGTATTAACCTCGCCCATTGGTATGCAAGCCTTTCTGAATTTGTCTCTCGCAAAGGCACCGAGGTGCAAAGGAATAAAAAAGGCGGAGTTAACCGCTAATGGAAGCTAATCAGGCGCTAATAAAATCGAACCAATTTCATTAGCGGCCATTAGCGTAGACTAGCGGTTAAGAATAAAGGAATTCTTTGCGCTTTGGCGGCTTTGCGTGAGACATTAGTTTTTGGATCCCTTTGCAGGTTCGAGCAGGTTGCGAGTTTTGAGCCATTCGTGGCACAGCTCGGGCCATTTGTTTGCGCCGGGCACTTTTTCCGCCAGGCCAAGGCCGTGCCTGCCATTTTGAAAGATGTGCATTTCTACCGGGACGCCGGCTTTATGGAGCGCCAGATAGAACGCGACCGAATTCTCGGCCGGCACACTTTTATCCTCCGACGTTTGAAAGATAAATGTCGGCGGTGTTTGCGGCGTTACCTGCGTTTCGTTGGATAGGCTATGCACGAGTTTCGGGTCGGGCGTTTTGCCGAGCAAGTTGTCGCGCGAACCGCGGTGGGTGGTCGGCGCCTCCAGAGAAATTACCGGGTAACAGAGGATCAAGAAGTCGGGTCGCGAGCTGACGCGTTCGATCGGGTCGGTGCTATTGGCATCTCCCTTATCGAAGTGTGTTCCGAGCGTGCTTGCGAGGTGTCCGCCGGCGGAGAAGCCCAGCACGCCGACGCGCGCCGGGTCGATATTCCACTCGGCCGCTCGCGACCGCACGGTGCGAATGGCCCGTTGGCCATCCAGCATGGGCACCGGATGCATGTGGCCGGTGGCGTGCATGCGATATTTGAGAACAAACGCAGTGACGCCCAGCGAGTTGAACCAATCGCCAACATCCAAGCCTTCGTAACTCATCGCGAGCGAGCCGTAGCCGCCGCCGGGCAGAATAATGACGGCAGTTGTTGTTGCGGAACCGCTCGGACGCTTCACATACAGCACCGGTTCATCTTTCGGCTTTGTTGGCGGAGATCCGGCGGCCCCATTTTCCCACAACCGGATCGTGGTCGGCTCTTTCGCGAGGCACGGTTCGAACAAGGCGGCGAGAATTGCGAGAAGAACGATTGCCTTCGGAAATGCCACGCGAAAAGGGGACAGGCACATTTTGCTCCGAAGACTCCGCGAAATGAGCCAGTCCCCGGCCATTTTGTGAGACGCAGTTAATCGAAAACGCGGCATGTCAAAGTTTCGCATGAGTTAGTTGATTTTGGAGATACGATCGCCAGGGATTCCAATAATGTTTGTGCCAGCCTTCGGTGACGTCCTGGAAATCGTGATCGGGAACGTCGAGATGAACCAGGTCGATTCGCCCAAGTCCGGCGGAGGACGGCTCGGGCACGAATGCGAGGATCAGCGTCGCATCGGGATCGGCTTCCCGAAACTTGACGGAGCGCCACGATTGCACGATCAATCGCGGCCGGACGATCGCCAAGATTTGCCCACTAAGTTGTATATTGAAGGCATGGAACGGCGCGCCGGGCTCCGCGGCGATGCCGACGGGAAAGCCGGTGATCGCGGCATGGGCGGCCGGATCGAGATACATCTCGAACAGCCTTTCGGCGGGCGCGGGCAAAGTTACGGATTGTTGAATGACACTGCGCATGCGCGACTCAACTTACCAGTAGTTCAGGCCGACAGCCCCGGCTTTGCCGGGGGTTGTCGCGAAAACTTAAAATCGCCCAACTTCGACCTTCTGCCGAAACCCCCCGGCGGAGCCGGGGGCTGACCGGTTCCACCCCTACAAACGTTGCCGGATGGCGGCGATGAGCTGGTCTTGTTCGGTGATCGATCCACGATTGGGAATAGCGAGCGAGGCGGCAAGCGCACGCAACTCGTCGATGCTCATGTTTTCGAGCCGGGGCGACTCGGGCGCTGCCACGTCGGCATGAACGGCCTCCAATTCGGTTTGGCGCAGCGCCACGGCGGCATCGTCTAATGCCTGCTCGTCCCAACCGCCCTCCGGTTCGCTCTGGATCATGGATGAGCACGATATCCCGGCGTTGCGACCGTAATGGGGCGACACAGGAACCTCCCAACATTCTTTTGTCAGCGGCAATTCGGCAAAGCTGATCTTACTTTGCTGGGCGAGACCCGATCAAGATACTGGGTCGCCAGAGGGATGTTTTTCTTGTCTCAGTTACCAGCCCCACGAATGGTAACTATCGAACGACTCAAATACTGAGTATCGATGGGGCAAATTTCGTACCGCTTTCCGGCCCATTTCGGCGCCGGGAAATTGTTGCGATCTGGCCAACGCACTATGCTGAACGGTTGCGGGTTGCAATCCATAACCAACTGAGGGTTCCTGCGTATGGCCGTTTCGCTTTCACATTGGATTCCATTGTCGACCGCGGGACTTATCGTGAGGCGCAATGTCCGCGTCGATCGTCGGGGCACAAGCGCCTGCCCGCAATTGGACGAAATCAGCTCAGTTTCCGGAAACGAGTTACACCGCAACGATTGCCGAAAAGATTCGGATTCACGTTAACGCGCCGCTCGACGACAAAGGCGGACCGGCCCGCGCGACACGGTTAATAATTTATGCACTTCCCAATGGCAATACGCTCGAGCAAACACTCGGTTGCCAGATGAAGAAGGATCTCGATTGGCATTACGATATTCAACACGTGGCGGCGCAGGTGCGAATGTTGCGCTCGCTGTCGCCAAACGAGCGAATTGTGCTCGTGTGCGCCGAAGCGCCGGAGTTGAGCTGGCCGACGTTTCGCGCCAAGGACACCAGCGCCAATGCCAAGATCGCCTTCCTCGTCGATAAATGGCGAAAAGATTTCGGCTCTGCGGACACGAAAATACTTCTCACCGGTCATAGCGGCGGCGGTGGATTCATGTTCAGCGTGATCGAGGCGAGCAACCAGATTCCCCCATTCATCGATCGGATTGCATTTCTCGACTCCAATTACAATTTCGACGAGGCGAAGCATGCCGCAAAATTCGAACACTGGCTGAATGGCGACGACAAGCGGAGGCTCGTGGTCATCGCGTACGACGATCGGGAAATCACGTTCAACGGCAAGAAAGTGGTCGGGCCAACCGGCGGCACCTACCGCGCGACCGGCCGCATGAGGGAGGCCCTCGGCAAAATGTTTCCATTGACAGAAAAGATAAATCCGCCATTCCAAGAAACGACCGGCCTCGACGGCCGGGTGCATTTTTTCGTACATCCGAATCCGGATAATAAAATCCTGCACACGGTACTTGTGGGCGAAATGAACGGGCTGTTGCAGGCGGCGACGGTCGGCACGCCGAACGAGGGAAAATGGGGCACATTTGGCGGGCCGCGGGCGTATATGAAATGGGTGCAAACGGAGCCCACAACCGCGCCGGCCGTTCCAGCACAAGTGGGCAAAAAGCGCGATGCCAAGCCCGCATCGGGCCGACCTGCATACCCCAAGCGGTCGAGTGCCAGGACGAAAATCTTACAAGCCCAGCTGCCGCCGCGACCGAAGGACGCCATCGGCGGATCGCAATTCATCAAAAGCCTGGAGGGGCTCAGCCTCGACGATCGCGAGGCGGCGATTCTGCGCGAAATCACGCACGGCAATTTCCCGGAATTCCTGCGAAACTTCCGCTCGGTGCCAATCGCCGGCAGCCCGAAAAACGGCGACGCGGAAGTGCACACGACGCTGGCGGTGATGCCGGATTACCTGGCCGTGGGCAGCGACTCCGATTTTGTGCGGATCCCGATGACGCCGCAAACGGCACAACAAATCGCCGACCGGTTCGGCTGCATGCTGCCCACGCGGAAAATGGTGGATGCGATCGATGCGTTCGCCGATGTGCGCTTGGCGCCCCATCCGATGACGAAGGATCGCGAAACAATTGCCACGTTTGCGGAACACAATCGGCTGATCGAACAGGAGCGCGGCCAAAAACCGCTCGGCGACCTCGTAATCGGCATCAAGAAGGACATCGTCCTCACGCCCCGGATTTTTGAGAAGCCGCAGCGGCTGGCGATCTACGGCTGGCGGCAGCTTAACGGAGTGCCGATTCAACCGCTCACGATCGTGCACTGGAACCGCTACGTCGATTACAGCCATGGGGTGCGCCTGGTGCACGACAGCGTGGAGATCGATGGCAAGATCGTCAAGATCTCGGACCTGCTGGCCGATCCGGATCGCTGCGGTCTGGTAAGCGATGAAGGCCCAATGAAACCGCCCCGGTATCCGGAGAAGTAGGTCAGGCATAAGCCTGACTTTCAGTTCGGTTCGCGTCAGGCTGAAGCCTGACCTACATAAAAAACGACGGCGTTCGCGCGAATGCGCGAACGCCGTCAACCACCCTCCCAATCCATCGCGTCTCGGCGCACTTCGTCGTGCGCCGCAACGCGATGGAGAACAAAACTAATCTCATGGCCGATTCTGCCTGACCTACGGTTCCGCTAAGCAGATCGCGTATCGTCGCGAGTTGATGCACTTCGCATGCCACAGTCCGCAATGGGCCGTGACATATTGTCGAAGCAGGGACAGCGCTTCAGATCGCGGCAATATGTCACGCCGGTCGCCGATGAGGCGATCGAATTCCGCCTCAGTGATGACCTGGACGCCGAGCGTGCGGGCCTTCGCAAGTTTGCTTCCGGCGTTTTCACCGGCGACGACATAGTCGGTTTTTTTGGAAACACTACTGGCCGCGTGGCCGCCATGTTGGGCGATGAGTGATTCGATTTCGTCGCGCTTATATTTTTGCAGCGTTCCTGTAACCACGAGCGTTTTGTCGCGCAGTGCGCTGCCGGCAGAACCGGTGACATTCGCTTTCTCAATCTCGAGTGTGACGCCGGCATCTCGCAGCTCTTTGATGACGCGCCGGCCTTCGCGACTATGTAGAAATGCGTGCAGCGAGTTGGCGATTTCGGTGCCGATGCCCGACAGTGCTCCAGCCGTTTTGAGCACGGCGATTTGATCGAGCGGCGCTTCGACCAGCGCGTCGATTGAGCTAAAGTGTTCGGCCAAGATGCGGGCGGCCGTGGCGCCGACGTGATGGATGCCGAGACCGGCCAGCACGCGGGCCAGACCGCGAGACTTGGCCGCCTCGATGCCGGCAAACAGGTTGTCGGCCTTTTTTTCGCCCATGCGTTCCAGCTGCCAGGATCGCGTTGCGTTTCTTGTGCAGCGTGAAAATGTCGCCGAAGGAATTCAGCAAGCCGGCGTCGGCGAGTTGGAATACGACCTTCTCGCCCATCCCGTCGATATCCATTTGTCCGCGGCCGGCGAAGTGGATGATCCGTTCGCGGAATTGGGCCGGGCATTCGGGGTTGATGCAGTAGCGGCCGGTTTCATCGGCTTCGCCAATTGGCGGCGGCGGGGGGATTTTGTCGGGCTTGCGGCCTGCTTTGGCAGCACGGGTTTGCTCGCGTTCGACCTTCGTTGCATGCGATTCGATTTCGTGGACGCGGCGCTGGTCGTATTCGATCTCGATTTCGCCGCCACACTCGGTGCATTTTTCCGGCGGCGCCATCGGTTTTAATCCACGCGGGCGCTGGTCGATAAGCACGCGTACGACTTGAGGGATGATCTCGCCCGCTTTCTCGATGATGACCGTATCGCCGATGCGGATGTCCTTGCGGCGAACTTCGCCCAGATTGTGCAGCGACGCATGCTGCACCGTCGTGCCGGCGACGAAAACCGGTTCCATGTTGGCCCGCGGTGTGAGCTTACCCGATTTGCCGACCTGCCAATCGACGCTGAGAAGTTTTGTAACCGCCTGTTCGGCCGCGTATTTGTAGGCGATGCACCACCGTGGGAATTTGCTGGTGTAGCCCAGTTCTTCCTGCAAGTCGATGCGATCGACGCGGACAACGACGCCGTCGACGAGGTAAGGGAGCTCGTTCCGCTCGGCCGCGAAGTCTTCGATGAATTGCCAGACCGCATCGATCGTCTCGCACTGCTTCGTGAGTGGGTTTGTGGGGATGCCCCAAGCGGCGAGCGCGGCCAGGAACTCGCTGTGCGTTTCAAACGGATCGCCGGTGATTTCACCTCTTCCGTGGGCGACAATGCTGAGCCGGCGCTCGGCGACGATGCGCGAATCGAGCTGCTTGAGCGTGCCGGCGGTCGCATTGCGTGGGTTGGCGAAGGGCTCGTCGCCGGCTTCGACGACGGCTCTGTTCATCCGCTCGAACTCGGCGGTCGGCATAAAGATTTCGCCGCGCACTTCGAGAACAGCTGGAACCGGGTATTTCGCGTGTTTGTCGAGCGCGAGCGGGATGGCGCGAATGGTGCGGACGTTTTGTGTCACGTCGTCGCCACGCTGACCATCGCCGCGGGTGGCAGCTTGAATGAGTTGCCCGCGCTCGTAGCGAAGGTTGATCGCGACGCCATCGACTTTGGGATCGGCAAAGTAACCGCCGGAGATGGGAAAACCGCTGCGGTCGGCTGCGGCGAGGGCGGCTTCGTAACTTTCGCGAAGTTGCCGTCGTTTTTCCTCAACTTTGCTGCCGCCTTTTCGGGCTGTTTCCAATTCGTCCGCGATGGCTAATTGTTTGGAATCTGTGGCTTCGTACGCGCGGGCGGCCCATTTGCGAAGGTCGGCGGCGTCATACGTGTTGTCGATCGAGAACATCGGCCGCGCGTGGGCAACCGTACGAAAGCCTTCGATCGGTTCGCCGCCGACTCGTTGAGTCGGGCTATCCGGTGCGATGAGCTGGGGATGGTCGGATTCCAGCTTTTTCAGCTCGCCGATAAGCTTGTCGTACTCGCGATCGGAGATCGTTGGCGCGGCTTCGACGTAGTATCGGCGGTCGTGCTCGCGGATTTCGTCGCGAAGGCTGGCAACTTGCTTTTCGACCGATTGCTTGACCACTGGTTGTACCTCTCGATCCGTCGGTCGTTCACGCCATTTCTGCGTTTTCGATGTGAATCAAATATCGAGTATAATACCTTCGTTTCCGCGCTTGAGGGCGTGAAACCGAACCTGGTAGTTGGAATGCGAGTAAGCAAGACACAAGTCGACCGACTCGGTAAACGATTAAAGTCGGGCCCTCACGCAGAGAGCGACCTTCGAATGCTCGATGACTACCGACGCACCTTTGTCGATGCGTACGAGGCTGTAATCGGAACCCTCCGCCAGCGCGGTCAGTTTCCCACAGGAAGACTGGCGAAATCCACGGTCTCGATCGTGGAGAAACTCCGGCGCGAAAGCATCCGGCTGAGCCAAATGCAGGATATCGCTGGATGCAGAATAGTTGTAGGGAATGTCGTGCAACAAGAACAATTTGTTTCCTCGTTAATAAGCGACTTTCCTGGGGCATCCGTAATTGACCGCCGCGCTAATCCAAGCTACGGTTATCGGGCGATCCATATTATTGTAGAGCTTGCCGGGAAGCCCGTAGAGATTCAGATCCGGACGTCCCTGCAACACTTGTGGGCGGAAGTTTCAGAGAAATCCGCCGATGTCCTCGATCCAACGATCAAATATGGTGGCGGCCCGGAATCGTGGCGAAACTATTGCGTGAGCACCACGCGCACGACGAAGTGGTCCAAGACCTGCGAGAAAAGTTGGAAGAGTCAGCCCGTGCAATGAAACTCCGGGAAAAAGAGGACCAAGACATGCGAACTGAGCTGGAAGCGCTGTTAAAAACAAACACCGATCTATTGATTGGGGCTATATCCCGGCTGGACGAAATGAAGAAGCAGACGCAATGATATTTTTGATCGAATACAACCGGACTGAAGGCAGCATTGTCACGTTTCGGGAATTCCAAGACGTGCAACGGCGGGAGGCGGAAGACGCGCAGGCTTAACGTTGAATTGGATCTCAAACGAAAAGGAATTGAACACGAAGTGGTCCTACTTGATGCTGCGAGCGAAGATGCACTGCGCACAACGCACCGGCGGTACTTCGAAGACCTTCGGCAGATTCTGGCGGGCAATCGTAAATAAGATTTCAGCCTCGTTTCGGAATCTCGGCGCGCTAACTAACGCCTTGTGGTGTGCCTACCGCGCCGGTTCCAAACCGCATTCTGGAACGACCGTGACGTTCTTTCCAGTTGCAGTATTGGGGATCAGGCACAAGAAGCGCATCGGCTCGGTGCCCGAATTGCGGAATTGGTGGACATCATTGGGCGAGACGAAGACGACGTCGCCGGCGTTAAGCGGCCGTTCGTTGTCGCCATCGATCACGGCGCCACGGCCGGCCAGCACGTACACCTCGTGTTCGTAGTCGTGAAAGTGTTTCGGCGTGTGACCGCCGGGCGCGACTTCGAATTCGCGCATGGCAAAAGTTGGCGCCTGGTCGCCTTCGCCGATGAGCCACCGCACGCGGCAGCCGGCGGCGCCTTCCATGGTCACTTCGTTGGCGGGAACTTCGGTTCGTTGCTTCACTCGCATGATTGATTTCTCCGGGATCGCGCTCCGCTTCGGCTGCCTCCGCGTCGCGGTTAACTCGTTTGTCTGGTACGGGTGCGGCGTTGCCAGTAATTATCGGTGCCGATCGCCGCGAAGGTGAAAACGGCCAGAAACCCCAATTCGGCCAGCAGCGTAGCTTCGCCGTGCCGGCGCATCCAAACCATCAAGGGATGTTCTTGATTCGAAATGCCGGATGAATCGGCCGTGGCAGCCGGCCGGGCTTCGCGAAAGGCCAACACGACGTACGCGGTTGCCGTGATTGCGAACGACATGCCGGCAATCACCAGCAACACGTAGAACGGATTAGCGGATTTTTTTGATCGCATCGCGGCGTTGCCTTCCACAGCCTGAATTATACCAGACTGCGCCAGGTTTACGGGAGTGCGCCACAGACTTACGATGAAGGGTTCGCCATCGCTTAATTTCCTCCATAAGGGTCGTAGGGCGTGGGCCAACTTTCGATCGAGCTGCGCGGCGTGGCCGTGAATAACCTGCGGCAAGTCGATTTGGACCTGCCGCACCGGCAGCTCATTGTGTTTTGCGGCGTCTCGGGGAGCGGCAAGACCAGCATGGCCCTCGATACGCTCTACGCCGAGGGCCAGCGGCGATACATCGAAAGCTTCTCGGCCTACACGCGGCAATTTCTCGAACAGCTCGACAAGCCGCAGGCCGAGCGGATCGACGGCATTCCTCCCGCCATCGCGGTCACGCACAAGAACCCCAGCCGCTCGAACCGCGCCACGGTCGGAACGACCACGGAAGTAAACGATTATTTGAGCCTGCTGTTTGCGCGGGTCGGCGAAGTATCTTGTTATCGGTGCGGCCGGCCAGTGCGGCGCGATTCGCCGGAAAGCGCGGCGGAGTCGTTGGCAAGCGTGGCTGCGGGCGTGCGGTTGATGATCGGGTTCGACGCGGTTGTGCCGCAGGATGAGCCGGTTGAACGTTGGATCGCGCAATTGATCGAGCTGGGTTATGTGCGGGCGGTTGTTTTCGAACCCTCTCCCGGCCCCTCCCAAGAAGGGAGGGGAACATCGGTCGCGCTCGAGCCGAAACTGGCTGAGCGAATTGCGGCAGGTGACCGGCTTACGGTCATACTCGATCGGCTGGTTAGCGGCGAGCAAGCGGCCGAGCGGCTGCGCGATTCGGTCGAGAGCGCGTTCACCGCTGGGCATGGCGCATGTGCGGCGCTCGTCGAAGAGGAACGGATCGGAACTCCGGCTAAATCGCAAGCGGCGGCTGAGATCGATCGAGGGCGTTGGCAACGAGTGGCGTTCAGCAACACACTGCGTTGCAACGACTGCGGGATCGATTATCCGGAGCCGGAGCCGCAATTGTTTAATTTCAATCGGCCATTAGGCGCTTGCCCGGAGTGCGAAGGGTTTGGCAACATTGTGGTGACAGACATGGAACGGGTCGTTCCCGACCCATCAAAATCCATTCGCGACGGGGCGATCGCGCCTTGGAATGCACCGACCTACGCCCACGAATTGGAGGAGCTGCTCGCGTTGGCTGGTGACTACAAGCTGCCGGTCGATGTGCCCTACTCGCAGCTGACTGAGGAACAACAGCGTTTAGTCGTAGAAGGCGTACCGGAGCGAAACTTTGGGGGGCTGAATGGTTTCTTCCGTTGGCTCGAGCGGCGGAAATACAAAATGCATCTGCGGGTGTTTTTGAGCCGCTGGCGGAAATATCTGCCCTGCCCTGCCTGCGGCGGAGCGCGGCTGCGGCCCGAGGCGCTCGCCGTACGTGTGAGGCGGCAAGAATTTTGCCGACGTGGGCGGGTTGAAGATTCGCGATGCGCTTCGCTTTTTCGAGCAGCTGCCATTGCCCGAGTGGCGGCTGCAAGTCGCTCGGCCACTTCTCAAAGACCTGCGATCGCGGCTGACTTATCTGGCGGAAGTCGGCCTGGGATATTTGGAGCTGGACCGGCCGCTGCGCACGCTCAGCGGCGGCGAAGCCCAGCGTGTGGCACTCACGGCGACGCTCGGTTCCAGCTTGGTCGATATGCTTTATGTGCTCGATGAACCCTCGGTGGGCCTGCATCCGTCCGATGTCGGGCCGCTCGTCACGGCGATCGAGCAATTGCAGCAGCGAGGCAATACCGTCGTGGTCGTCGAGCACGAAGAGGAAATCATTCGTCGCGCGAATCAGGTCGTCGAATTCGGTCCCGGCGCCGGCGACGACGGCGGCCGAATCGTATTCCAAGGCACGCCGCTAGAACTAGAAAACGCTGCAGGAAGCCGAACAGGCGGTTGGCTCGCCGGGCGGCGCCGATTGGGCGGCGGGAAACGTCGCACGACGGCCCAAGGATGGGTGAAGCTGCGCGGTGCGCGTGGAAACAATCTGCAGAACGTGACCGTCGAGTTTCCGCTCGGCGTGCTATGCCTGGTTACGGGCGTAAGCGGGGCCGGCAAAAGCACCCTCGTGGATAAGACACTGTATTCGGCTCTGGCTCGGCGAGTCAAGAAAAACAGCGACCCGACGGAGCTGCCCGCAACCACTGGCGTATGACGACGTGCTTGGCGGTGGGCAGCTCGATGACGTCGTACTCATCGACCAGAGCCCGATCGGCCGTTCGCCGCGGTCGAATCCGGCGACGTATCTCAAGGCTTTCGACCCCATCCGCACGCTGTTTGCCGAACAGCTTGACGCGCGGACTCGCGGACTTACCGCGGGCCACTTTAGCTTCAACGTCGACGGAGGCCGCTGCGACACGTGTCACGGCGACGGTTTTCTGGCCATCGATATGCAGTTCATGGCCGATGTTTACATGAAATGCCCGGAATGCCACGGGCGACG
This sequence comes from Pirellulales bacterium, assembly GCA_963733825.1. Lineage (GTDB taxonomy): Bacteria > Planctomycetota > Planctomycetia > Pirellulales > Lacipirellulaceae > JABDGM01. The sequence goes on along the minus strand of CAVTEK010000014.1, from coordinate 225,606 downwards.
CTACGGCCGGCAGGTGTTGGATGTGAAGTACCGCGGCCTGAACATTGCCGAGGTGCTTGGCGATGACGGCCCGCGAGGCATTCACGTTTTTCCGCGGGCAGCGCAAAGTTCAGGCGAAACTGAAATATCTGCTGGACGTTGGGCTGGATTACCTGCGACTTGGCCAACCGGCGACGACGCTTTCAGGCGGCGAGGCCCAACGGCTGAAACTGGCCGGCAACCTGGCCGCCAAGCGCCACGGTCGCACGCTTTTCGTCCTTGATGAGCCGACGACCGGCCTGCATTTTTCCGACATCGTACAATTGGTAGACTGCTTCGATGCGCTATTGGAAGTGGGCCATTCGCTGATCGTCGTCGAGCACAATTTGCAATTGATGAAGGCGGCGGATTGGATCATCGATTTGGGACCGGGGGCCGCGGACGAAGGTGGCCGCGTGGTCGTCGCCGGCACGCCTGAGGAAGTCGCGGCCTGTGCAGGATCGGTCACGGGCCGGGTTCTGGCCCGCGAATTCGCACGCGACGCGGCGCTGGTGGATGTTGAAGAGGAGAAAGATCTCACGCCAAGGCGCAAGGCGCAAAGAAGAAATGAGATGGGCTTCCATTGCACCTTCGCGCTGTTGCGTGAGAATAGAGCGATGATATCCGAAATTGAAATCGTGGTTGGGGAAGTGAGCGACGTGGAAGCATGCGTGTACGCGCGCTATCATGGTCCCGTTGGCGGAGTTATTTTGCGCGGCACGTTGCGCGGACCGTTTTGTGAGACTAGCCGAACGCTGCCTGCTGAGTTCGCATTCCGCGATTTGGGGAAAGATGATGTCGCCGAGTCCGTGGCTGTCGTGCCCGATCCGTGCATGTGGTCGCCCGAGATGCCGCATTTGTATCGAGTCGATTTAGAAGCACTGCAAGGCGAGCATGTGATCGCCGAGCATCAATCTCAAATCGGCCTGCGGCGACTCGCCCCTCGGTTACCGGTGGATTTCGCGCCGGGCACTGGATGAGGCTTTTTATGAACGAGCGCTCAATATCCCGATATGATCGACAGGCGCGGTTTGCACCGCTTGGCGACGAGGGACAACGCCGGCTGGCGGGTGCTCGCGCGCTCGTTTGCGGGTGTGGCGCGCTTGGGTCGGTCATTGCCGAGACGATCGTCCGGGCCGGCGTTGGATTTGTGCGGATCGTCGATCGCGACTTTCTCGAACTTAACAATCTGCAGCGCCAGGTGCTGTTCGATGAAACGGATGTGGCCGAAGGGCTGCCGAAGGCGATTGCCGCCGCGAACAAATTGCGTCGCATCAATTCGCAGATCGAGATTGAACCGGTCGTCGCCGACGTAACGCATCTCAACATTGGCGAACTGGCCAGCGACGTCGATCTGATTCTCGATGGCACCGACAATTTCGCCACGCGGTTTTTGCTCAACGACTTCGCAGTGAAGCACCGCAAGCCGTGGGTATACGGCGGGTGCATCGGCGCCGAAGGGCAAACGATGACGATCGTGCCGGGTGAGACCGCCTGCCTGGCGTGCCTGATGGCCGACGTGCCGCCGCCTGGCACAATGCCCACCTGCGACACGGCGGGTATAATCGGTCCCATTATTGGGGTCATTGCCTCGCTGGAAGCCGGCGAGGCATTGAAGATCCTCAGCGGTCATCGCGAAGCAATCAGCCGCCGGCTAACGATCATCGACGTGTGGGACAATCAGCTTCGCTCGGTCGATCTGGGGCGGCTACGCGAATCGGGCGATTGCCGCGTCTGCAAGCACGGCGAGTTCGAATGGCTGAGCGGCGAACGTGGAAGCGCGTCGGCCGTGCTTTGTGGCCGCAACGCGGTGCAGCTCAGTGCGCCTGTGGCAGGTAAAGCTTCGCTGGACGACATCGCAGCTCGCCTTGCGGGCGTTGGCCAAATCCAACGGAATACATTTCTTTTGCGGTTCGCCGTGGATGGATACGTGCTCACGTTATTTCCGGACGGCCGAACGATCGTCAGCGGCACGGATGACATCGCGACGGCCCGAACGCTGCATGCACGCTACGTTGGTGCGTGATAGCACGCGAGTCTCCCGCCGAGCCATGATTGCATCTGTTGGCGGCTGGGCCAGAGCTTTTCCTTCCCGGACATTTGGCCGCATCTTCCCAGTTTCCCATTGATTGGCAACCTGTAGCGTTGGCGGGCGGCCGTTTTGACTTTTGCCATTGTTGCCGCCGATTCAATCCGCAGACCCAGTTTCTTTTTGTCTCGCGGCGTTCCCGCACGCCGCGAGGCGCACTCATCAGACTCCCTTCGTGTGCCACTGGCTGTGCCAGTGCGTGATGCTCCGGCATCATCGAGACGCATTGTCAGAGCCAGTGGCAAACCGCGCCCATTTCGCAATCCGCATGGCAACCGTCGAATCAACACGCATCGCAACTCGCCACGGTGCATCGGCATCCGATGCGCCTCAGCTTGTCGGCCGGTTGGGACCGTGGCAGTTGGTCAAGCCGCTGAGCGAGGGCAATTTAACGCGCGTGTACCTGGCGCGCACCGCGGATGCTCCGCAACATCAGCCGGCGGCGTACGTGGTGAAAGTGCTGCGCAAAGAATGGTGGCGGGATCGACAGGCCATCGAGATGCAACGGCGAGAAGCCTGGGTTGGGAGCAAAGTTTCGCACCCGAACTTACTTCCCGTGTTATCGGCGAGCGTCGAAGAACCACCGTTTTACGTGGTGTCGCCCAAGCTCGATGGCGTGACGCTCGGGCAACTGATTTCCGAGCGTGGCCGATTAGAGATTCCGCTCGCGTTGTGGATTTCGCGACAGGTGGCCGAGGGCCTGGCCGCGCTGCTGGAAGCGACGGGCATGATCCATGGGGACGTGAAGCCGGCGAATATTCTGGTTTCGCCGGCCGGTCACGCGACGTTGATTGATTTCGGCTTTGTGCAAACACCCGCCGAGGCGAGCCAGTGGGCAACGCGTCCGTTGGCTGGCACGTTGGCGTACATCGCGCCCGAGATGGTAACATCGGCCCTTGCGGCAGGCCCAGCAAGCGACATCTACAGCTTGGGAGTGACCCTCTACGAAATGCTAACCGGCATGCGGCCGTGGAGCAGCGAGGATCCAGCGGAGCTGCCCGCTCTCCATCGCGAGGCCAAGCCGGCCGATATCCGTCAGCATCGGCCGGATCTCGATGAGCCGATTGCCGAACTCGTTCACGCGATGCTCGCGAAAGACCCGCTTCGCCGACCCGACTCGGCTCGCGACCTGGCGGCACGACTGGTCCGCTTGGAAATCAAGAGCTTCACGCTACGGTAACGCATCACCACTTCGGCGTTTCACCACGATAGCTCCAATCGAGCAGCTCCATCGGGTGTACAACCGCGAGACGTTGGTTTTGCTCGCGCGCTTCCCGGGCGATCTGCAGGGCGCAGCCGGCGTTGGACGTAATGGCGACTTGCGCGCCGGTTCGCTTGATGTTCTCCATTTTGCGGCGGCTGAGGCGGGCCGACATTTCGGGCTGCGTCAGGTTGTATGTGCCGGCGGCACCGCAGCAAAGTTCCGATTCGGGCAGATCACGCAGGTTCAAGCCGGGTATCTGAGCGAGAATGCGCCGCGGCGCGTCGTGAATCTTTTGGGCGTGCAACAAATGGCAGGCATCGTGATACGTGGCGATGGTGCGGATTTCGCCCTCCGGCCGCACGAGGCCAAGCTGGTCGAGAAACTCGTTCACATCGCGAACTTTGGCTGACCAGGCCGCGCGCTCCGGCTGTTTGGCGTCGTGCCAATGGTGGCCAAAATCCTTCAGCATCGACCCGCAGCCAGCAATGTTGTTGATGATCGCGTCGAACCGCTCGATGGGAAACGCGGCCAGATTCTGATCGGCAAATTGGCGGGCCGGCTCGCTGGAGCCGCCGTGGAAATGGATCGCGCCGCAACAAACCTGCGCCCGCGGCACGTGCACATCGCAGCCGTTTTGTTGCAGCACGCGGGCCGTGGCCCAGTTGACATGCCGGAACATTGCGTCGCCGATGCAACCGACGAACAGCGCGACAGTTGCCCGGCGCCGGCCGATGGCGGGCAGAAACTCGGGCAGCGTGCCTTCATTGGGCCGCGGCGGCGGCAGCATGTCGATCATCTGCCGAAGTTGTGCAGGCAACAGCCGGGTCAGCCGAGTCGCTTGCAATAGCTTTAGCAAGCCGACGCGCTGCGCGAGCCGGGCCGGTAGCATGGCGCGGCGCAGTTTGCGAGTATAGGGAAACAGACCGAAAAGAAACCGCCGGTGAAACCAGTCGGACTGGTGCGATTCGCTGGCGGCTGCGTCCATTGCCACTCGAAACGGCTCGATGAGCTTGCCATATTGCACACCGGATGGGCACGCTGTTTCGCAGGCCCGGCAATCGAGGCACAGCTCAAGGTGCCCTCGAATACGGTCGTTCAACTCCAACTTGCCGTCGGTCACGCCGCGCATGAGATAGATGCGACCGCGCGGGCTTTCGTTTTCGTCGCCCGTTTCGACGTAGGTCGGGCACGCCGACGTACACAGTCCACAATGGACGCAATCCAACAGTAGCTCGTAATCGAGCGCGGCGCCGGGGTTGGCGCGAGCGGTCGAATTGTTCTCGCGATCAGTCATAGATATGTCTCACAAAAAAGCGAGACAGACGACGGGAGCGATTTAAGGTTTGCGGCCAATTATAATTTGTGTCTCATTGAACCAGACCACTTAACCAAAGATACAGAATAAATCCGCCCAGCAACGTCGCTGGCCCATGGAAACCAAGTAGGCAGCAAAGCAGTTTACGCTCGATCAAGATACCAATACCTAGCCCGGCAATAGCACCAATTAGTGGGGACACGATGCAAAGAAAGATTATACGGATATCGCCGATGTCCGGGCTCGGGGGCACAGCAAGGCAGAAGACGACCAACAAAAATGAAACTGCAAAGCAGGCTAACGCGAGCGGAAGATCACGCGAAAACTTCCGAGGTTCGTTCCGCTGCCTGGACCACATGTCATTCGCCTAAACTATTTCAATGGTATGTAAAACGGCCGGGATTGAGGATATCGCGCGGATCGAATTGCTGCTTGATACGTTCTAAGAGAACTGTGGTATCGGTTCGGCCACCCCAAATCATGTGCGGGGTGAGTCCTTCCAAACTGCTGCGGACCAATACCAAACTGCCGCCGAGGCGCACGGCCGCGGGTCGCAGGTTGGCAACGAGCGTCTTGGTGAGCCCGGCATGCGTAAACTCTGAAAACCGTGCGAGGATAATGCCGCTTCCCGCATGGGCTTGGATGGTGCAAGCATTATCAACTGAGAGCAGAATATCGATCATGCCAACAACTGCACTCGGGCGTACCGCGACTTTAACCACCATAGGCGATTCGTCGTCGGATTGGCCGGCGCCGCGATCGGAAAACTCGATTTGGCGAGACAAGAGAGCGTCGGCATCCGTTGTTGAAAGGACGCGAGATTCCGCGCGGCCAGCGGCTTTTACAGCGGATTCAACGTAATCCGTCAGCCACGCGATCTCTGGCTCCGTTCCTTCGAAGCGAATGACGATGTGATTTCGGATTGCCGAGTCGATTTCCCAATTCTTACCGCCCAGCAAATCGAGAACGGCCGGCGTTGTTTCAAGGTCTGCCAAACGCGTCAGCACATTATCGGCAATCGACAAATCGGCGCACTCGCACAGAATTGTAATGTAACATTCTGGGCATGGCTTTACCTTGAATGCGAGTTGTGTGACGACCGCCAGCGTACCCAGCGAGCCGGTCAGCAACTTGCAGAAATCGTATCCAGCGACGTTTTTGACCACCCGGCCGCCGCCTTTGAACGGCGTGCCGCGGCCGTCGACGGCGTGAATGCCGATTACATAGTCGCGGATCGTGCCGTGGCCAAAACGACGTGGACCGTTCCAGTTTGTTGCCACGACCCCGCCAATAGTTGCCTCGCTAGCCCGCGGGACATCGATCGGTAAGTGCTGCCCTTCGGCCGACAGCGTGGCCGCGAGATCGGTCATTCGCACGCCTGCTTCGACCACGATCGTCATATCGCGCGGTGTGTAATCGACGAGCTTGGCGAGATGGCTGAGGTCCAGCGTGCGGCCTGGACGCGTGGGCGCGATGCCGTAATCGAGCGCGGTGCCGCCACCAACCGGATAAACCGGTTGGCTCGCGTCGTACGCGGTGCGCACGGCGTCGGCGACGCCGGCCTGGTCGGCCGGTTTGACTAGTGTAGTCGGTTCGGAGGTGAGTGTGGCGGTGGGCATTGGGTTCGAGCTAAACCGCAAGCGGTGAAAGGAGCGTTATTGAATTCAAAGCGGCGCACGGCGACCCGGGTGGACTTGTTCCATGCCACAGGCACCCGCGGTGGGCAATAATTTGCCGGGACTCAACAGGCCGCCCGGGTTGAGCGAGTCGCGGAGGCGGGACATTACGTCGAGGTCATCCTCGGTGAACATGCGGTGCATGAAATTGATTTTCTCGAGACCGATGCCGTGCTCGCCGGTAACGCTTCCGCCGCAGTCGAGGCATTCGCCGAGGATTTCGCCGCTGGCGGCCAGCACGCGTTTGATTTCGTCCGGATGCCGTTCATCGAACAACAAGATCGGGTGCAAGTTGCCATCGCCGGCATGAAACACGTTGACGATCCGCAAATTGTACTTCACGCCGATCGCGCGAATGCGTTGCAGAATGTGCGGCAGTTTGGTGCGCGGCACGACGCCGTCCTGCGTGCAATAGCTGGGGCTCAGCCGGCCGATCGCGCCGAAAGCCTGCTTGCGGGCCTTCCAAAGCTGCAATCGTTCTTTGGCGTCTGCGGCAAAGCGGACTTCGCGAGCCCCATGTTGCCGGCAAATTTCCGCAACCCGGTCGCGTTGGGCATCAAGGCCGACTTCGAGCCCATCCACTTCAATGAGCAGGATCGCTTCTGCATCAAGCGGGAAGCCGAAGTGGAACGCTTCTTCCACCGCTACCAGGATGCCCTGGTCCATCATCTCCAGCGCGGCCGGAATGATGCCAGCACCGATGATGCCGCTGATCGCTTGGGTGGCATCATCGACGGAATCAAACACTCCCAACATGGTGCGGACACCCTGCGGGTTTCGAGTTAGCCGCACCCAAATTTTGGTAACGATGCCGAGCGTGCCCTCGCCGCCGACGACCGTGCCGACCAAATCCGGCCCCGGCGAGTCTTCCGCCGGGCCGCCGATTTGAACGACTTCACCGTCGGCGGTGACCATTTCCAGGCCAAGAACATGGTTGACCGTGACGCCATACTTGAGCGTGTGGGGTCCGCCAGCATTGGTGGCGACGTTTCCGCCAATCGTGCAGGCGCCCTGGCTCGAAGGGTCGGGCGCGTAGTGAAAACCGGTGCCGGCGAGCCGTTTGTTGAGGGCCGCGTTGACGACGCCTGGCTCGACCACGGCGTATCGATCGCGGAGATTCACTTCCCGGATTTCGCGCATCCGGGTGAGTACGACCATAACGCCGCCGCCCACCGGCAGGCCGCCGCCGGCGAGGCTTGTACCGGCGCCACGCGGCACGAACGGCACGCCGCGCTCGTTGCAAAGCTTCACCACCGCGGCGACTTCGGCCGTCGTGTTGGGAAACACCGCCATGCTGGGGCAGTGCTTTTCGATCACGAAAGCGTCGCACTCGTAGACGGCCAGATCGGAATGAGAATCCAGCACGCGGTCAGGGCCCAGCAGGCGGCGCAGCTCGTCGGCAATGCTGTTCGCAGAAATCGTATTCACAGAGCTTGCTTGTACCCTCACCCTAACCTTTGAACCCCCGGCGGAGCCGGAGGCTGCCGGCGTCAACCCGGTGGCAGTGCCCTCGCGCCAATAGCCAGTCAGCCCTCGGCTCCGCCGGGGGTTTTTGGCCTCAAACGCTAGGCTCGTTCGTCGGGAGATGTCACGTCCGGTATATCGACTCCCAGTGCGGTGGCCAGCGCGATCTGGTGGTCCTGTTCTTGTATCAGGATTTGCCGAATATGCTCGGCGATCGCGAACTCGCCGAGTTCCTCGCATTGCCGAACACGCACTCGGTAATTGCGCACCGTTTCATTTTCGTTGTCCAGATCGAAGCGTAGCATGTCCTTGGCTTTCTCCGAGGTTTTCACCGGCTTGGGCGTTACCTTCGGCATGCCGCCAAGGTAATCGATTTGATTTGCCAAGATGATTGCATGCTGCAGCTCTTCGCCGGCGTGCACTTCGAGTTCGCCGGCGATGTTCATGTATTCGGCTCCCTTCAGCACTTGCGAATACACGACATACGAAATAATCGCCTGGTATTCCCGCGACAAGTCTTCGTTGAGCAGTTCGATCAAATGCTGGCGAGTCAGCTTGGTTTCCTTTTTGGCCATCCGATAGGTCTCCGTTTGTCATTCCCGCGAAGGCAGGAATCTATTGGGTATGTGTTTCCATTGGGCGCGGCGGGAGCAAGCATCCGCCCCGTGCTCTGAATTCCCGCCTTCGCGGGAATGACAGCGAAACAAATTTTACCATTGATCGCGCGACTATCGCTATAGGCTGGGGGCAGCCGTTTGGTAGTGGGTACGTTTGGCTTTGAGCAGCAATCTGTCATTCTGAGGTACTCCGAAGAATCTAGCCGGACCCTTCGGAGTACCTCAGGGTGACAAGGGTAAACGGACCTGCTACCAGCCGTTGCGACTGTCAAAGACCCTCTCGGCGGTAAAAAGAAGTGTGCCACCTATCCCGGAGGATGAGATAGGTGGCACACACGCGGAGGGGAGGAGGCGGGAGGAACTAGGAGCTGATTCTTTGGATTTGATGCTTAGGTCTCGACGGATTCGACAACTTCCACGCCGTCGAGGAAACCGGCCAACGCTTGTGTGCGATACGGCTGTTGGAGTTTGCGAACGGCCTTCGATTCGATCTGTCGCACGCGTTCGCGAGTAACCTGGAAAATCTTGCCGACTTCTTCCAGGGTGTAGGTATAGCCGTCGGCCAGGCCGTAGCGGAGGCGGATGATCTCGCGCTCGCGGTAGGTCAGATCGTGCATCACGTCGTTGAGCCGCTGCTTGAGCATTTCGATATTCGTATCGCGGAGCGGATCGTCGTCGCGGTTTTCTTGGAGGAATTCGCCGAAGAAGTTGTCTTCGTGGTCGCCCACGGGCTGGTCGAGCGAGAGAGGCTGGCGGCACATTTTGATGATGCAGCGGGCATCGTCGATCGACAGCCCGGCGTGCTCGGCGACCTCTTCCGGGTTCGGTTCCCGGCCGAACTTCTGCACGAAATCGGCGGTCACCGCGCGGACGCGGCCCATCGTATCGATCATGTGCACCGGCAGACGGATCGTGCGGCTTTGATCCGCAATCGCCCGGGTAATCGCCTGGCGAATCCACCAAGTGGCGTAGGTCGAGAATTTGTAGCCGCGCTGATATTCGAATTTATCGACCGCTCGCATCAGGCCGGTGTTGCCTTCCTGGATAAGATCCAAGAAGCTCAGCCCGCGGTTGCGATACCGCTTGGCGATCGAAACCACAAGCCGCAGGTTAGCGGCGGACAAGACGCGCTTGGCCTCGTCGTAGTGATTGCGGGCCTCGAGCGTGCGAGCGACGAGGTGGGCCAGCGTGGCCGGCGATTCCAACGTGATTCGCATCAGGTAGCGCAGTTCGTTCCGCAGCTCGACTTGCTGATTGTGGCTGATCAGTTTTTCCGGTTCGGCAAGCTGCAGTTTGATCGTGGCCATCCGCTCGCCGATTTTGTGGAGCTGCGCCATGATCGGCAGCAACTTGCCGAGCCGCAGGTTGAGCTCTTCGACCAGCCGGACGATCTTGCCGCGGCGGATGACGAGCCGGCGCCAAGCACCGTGCTTTTCGGGTTTCGGTCGCCGGCGGTCGATGGCGATGCGGAAGTCGGCCTGATTGAGCCGCATGAGGTGCTTAATGGTCGCCAAGTTTGGCACGAGACGCTTGAGTGTGCGTTTCTTTTCCGCGGTGTTCGTGACGCTGATTTCGATCGTGCGGTCGAGCCGCAACTCGCCCTGCTGCACCTTTTCCAGCAATTCAACGGCCCCCTGCAACACGAAATCGTTGCCGAGCATGAGGTGGCGAAACAAAGTGCGGGTTTCCTCGATGTTGCGGGCCGAGGAGATTTCGTCGGCCCGGCAAAGCATCGGGATTTCGCCCATCTGCATAAGGTACATGCGGATGGGGTCGTCGATGTGCGATTCGGAGCTGCCTTCTTCCGGCAGATGCTCCAGATCGTCCTCATTGTCCGAAACGATGTCGATTTCTTCGTCTGCGTGTACGTCGTCCTCGAACCGCGAAGTCGGGATCGGCATCGAAATCGTTATGTTGATTGCTGTTGCCGTTGAGTTTGCCATTGCGCGGGGCCGCGCCATTGCGTTGAGGCTTGGCCTTGGGATGAGAGCTAACGTTGCGAGTTGACTTTCCATTCAGGCGATTGGGTCGGGCGCGTCGCACGGGCAGTTCCTCGCGGGGTCGAATCGGAGAGTCGTGACGAGTGCCGCAGAATGCACCCGCGATGCCAAGCGAAAGCGAAGTTCGCCGGCGGCCGCCTCTAAGTGGTTGCGGCAGTGCAATGTTGAGACCGGCGTGCGGTAGCCGTGGGGAGCGCGTAATCGATCACACGTTGCGTCGTCGCAACAAATCGAACGCAGCAACGTTGCGGGGATGCATCGTCGTCGCCTCGTCGCTGCATGTTCTAAGGCGTACAATCGCTACGAACGGAATGCGTGATTCGGTTCGATCGCGCCTTGTTCGTAACCGGAAGGTCTCACGCAGAGGCGCAGAGGTCGCGGAGAGGCGGGAAAGCAGAAAAAGCTCCCCGCGTCCCCTACGCCACTGCGTGAGACTTTGATTTATCCAGTGTTCATGTCCAGCAACGCCATCGATGTGAAAGTGACAGGCCCGGTCGGCACGATCGTGCTCAACCGGCCGGAGCGGCGGAATGCGCTTACGCGCGCGATGCTCGGGCAGCTTGCCCAGGCCCTGGGCGATTTGCACCTGGAAAAGCGCGTGCGGACAATCGTGCTGACCGGCGCCGGCAGTGCGTTTTGCGCGGGGATGGACATCCACGAAATGCACGCGGCCGCGACGCTGCCCGATGAGGAAAAGAACCAGGATTGGGGCGACATGGCCGAGGCGTACCGCGAGGTCGTCGCACAGATGATCGAGCTGCCCAAGCCGATCATCGCGTCGGTGAACGGCCCGGCGTTGGCGGGCGGCGCGGGCCTGGTGCTGGCGAGCGATATCGTGGTTGCGTCGACGACCGCACAATTTGGCTTGCCGGAGCCGCGGCGCGGCCTGGTGGCGGGCGTCGTGGCGCCGCTGTTGGCTTTCCGCGTCGGAGGCGGCACTGCCGCCCGGCTTTTACTCACTTCCTCGCTGATTGCCGCCGACGAGGCCTACCGCCTCGGCATCTACCACGAGCTGATCGACGAGCCCCGGCTGTGGGCCCGCTGCGTCGAGCTCGGCGAAGAATGCGCCGCCGGCGCGCGGAAGCGTTGCAACTTACCAAGCGCCTGCTCTACGAAACCATCGGCGAGCAACTGGCGACACAGCTAAATGTGGGTGCCGCGATGAGCGCAACCTCGCGCACGACCGAAGCGGCTCAAGAGGGACTGGCGGCGTTTATCGAAAAACGCCGGCCCGTCTGGAAGTAGGAGCAATCGACCAGCCCCCTGGAGCTATTTGAGATTTTGCCGTAGAATCGGGACATTCGCGGCGCGGACCGTCGCAACCGTTTCGTTCCCATGCAGCGCGTGGGAACCAGGTGTTTTGCTGAACCCCGAACCCTGAACCCACCTAACTGCCATGGCTCATGGTAAACGAAAAAAGAAAGTCGAAACCGTCTTCCTCGTCTGCGAGGAAACCGGCGATCATAACTACACCCTGCGGCGCAAGATGGGCGGCGAGAAGCTGAAGCTCAAGAAATTCAGCCCCCGGCTTCGCAAGCACACGATGCATACGGAAAAGAAGAAATAAAGCCGCGACCGGTGGTCGCGGAAGACGGCCACGTATCGCAAGCGGCGAAATTGCGCGACTCAGACCGCGACCAACGGTCGCGGCTTTATGGATCAAGGATGTCATGCCCAAACGCTGGCGCATTGCGAGTTACGATCCGGCGCGAGTGGCCGCGCTGGGTCAAGCTGCCGGCATTCCGTCGGTCGTGGCGCAGCTCTTGATCAGTCGCGGCATTTGCGATGTCGCTGGCGCCAGCAGCTTTCTCGATGTCAAGCTGAGTGGCCTGCGCGACCCAGAAGAATTGCCCGGCGCCGTGACTGCGGCGCAGCTCCTGCATGAGGCCGTGCGTGCCGGCCGGCGAATCACCGTCTATGGCGATTACGACGCGGACGGCGTAACGGCCACGGCAATCCTCCTGCTCTGCCTCAAGCTGCTCGGCGCGAAAGCGGATTTCTATATCCCCAATCGCATGAACGAGGGTTACGGCTTGAATCACGATGCGCTGCGGACGATCGCTGCGCAGGGCGGCGATGTTGTCGTGACGGTCGATTGCGGCATTACGAGCGTCGCCGAAGCAGAAACGGCTCGCGAGCTCGGGCTGACGCTGATCATTACGGATCATCATCGGCCGCAAGCAGACGAGTCGAGCCGAGACTCGCATCGGGGCAGCCTCGGCTCGGCTGCCCTACGCGGCGGCGATCGTGCATCCGGGGTTGCCGGATTCGACGTATCCGTTTCCCGGCCTGTGCGGGGCGGCAGTTGCGCTGAAACTCGCGTGGGCGATTTGCCAGCAAGCCAGCGCGGCGAAGCGCGTGAGCGAGGCGATGCGAACGTTTTTGATGCGGGCAGTTGGATTGGCCGCCGTCGGCACGGTGGCCGACGTCGTCCCGCTGGTGGATGAAAATCGGATTCTGGTTCGCCATGGGCTCAACTGCCTGCGCCATTATCCGACGCCCGGATTGTTGGCGCTGGAGCAAGTCACGGGCCTGTCGAAAAATGCGCGACTCGAGTGCGAAGACGTAGCGTTCACGATCGCTCCACGACTCAACGCCGCCGGCCGACTTGGCCAGGCGCCCCTCGCGTTGGAGCTGCTTACGACCGATTCCGCGGAAAGAGCCCGTAAATTGGCCGAATTCATTCACGGGCTCAACGATCAGCGGCAAACGCTGGAGCGGAGCGTGTACCGAGCGGCGAACAAGCTGGCCCACGAAACTGGCGATCCGTCGCAAGCCCCGGCCCTGGTGCTAGCCGGCCGCGGGTGGCATGCCGGCGTGATTGGAATTGTGGCCGGGCGATTGGCCGAGCAGTATCATCGGCCGACAATTCTCATTTCACTCGACGAAATGGGCGCGAAACCCGGCATGGGCTCCGGTCGCAGCGTCAATGGTTTCGATCTGCACGCGGCGCTCACTGCCTGCAAGCAGCATCTGGTCTCCTATGGCGGGCATGAAGCGGCCGCCGGGCTCTCGATCGATGAATCGTCGATCGACGCCTTACGGCACGATTTCTGTGCGTATGCCGAACGACAGATTTCTTCGGAGGAGCGGGTGGCCGAATTGTTCGTCGATGCCGAGACGCCGCTGGCCGCGCTCACGCAGCAAACGGTCCGGCAGATCGAAAGCCTGGCGCCATTCGGCCACGGCAACGAGCGGCCGCTCTTATGCACGACTAACGTGCGGCTAACCGAGCCGCCGCGTCGAATCGGCTCAACGGGTCGGCATCTTTCCCTGCGGCTGGAACAGCACGGCGTTGCGTTGCGTGCCGTAGCATTCGGCGGCGGCGATTGGGAGCAGGACCTTAACGATACCTGCGGCCCGTTGGCGATCGCCTTCAAGCCTGTGATCAACAACTTCCGCGGTCGCCAAAGTGTGGAAATGCAGCTTGCCGATTGGCGCCCAATTCCGGCTGCGGTTGCCGCCATCTCGTAGCGGTTCCGATGGGCTTTGACCGGCAACCCGTCATTCTGAGGTACTCCGAAGAATCAAGCCGGACCCTTCGGAGTACCTCAGGGTGACAAGGGCAAACGGACCACTACCAGCCAACTTTTGGCGGTTCGCTAGCGGATGGAACGGGCGGCCGGGGTGGCGGCGATTGCGGCTGCGTCGTTAAAGCCAGCGTCGCGTGCGACTTGCCGTACGATTCGTGCTTCGTCGGCATAGGTCTGCAACCAGGCGTCGCGCTCGATGCGGATTTGGGCAAAATGTTCTGATAAACCATCGGACGTTACTCAGCGCCCGAAATTGAGATCGGCGTCCGGCCGATGAAAGATTCGCCGCAGAATCAGCTCGCCAAGTTCTACTTTGCAATGCGATGGTTCCCAGAACCAGCGGGTGGATTGCGGGCTGGCGCCCGTCGCCGTAAGCAGCGGCTCGGTCGTATAGGGACCAAATGAAGTGAAATCCCACACGGGCGTCATACCGTCGGACTCCTCGGCGACAAGCCGCACGACATCGCGAACCCATGTCTCGTGCGTATCCCAGAGACCGGCACAACGAAACGATTCAAGCATGGTCGCGTGCGTTGGCTGGATGACGACAATCAGGTCCACGTCCGCGTCGCGGCATTTTCGAACGAAACTCTGCAGGGCCGCCATCCGCTCGGGAGAGTATTGAAAGCCGCCGAGTGTTTCCGGATCTCGCAACGCGAAGCGCAGCACATTATGGGCCCGCTCGGCCAGGCTCTCGTCGGTGTCCATCGCGGCAGGACGGCGGTAACCGAGCGGCGTCACGACATCCTGGCGACCGCGGAAGTAATAATCGAGCGTCTTCAGCGACAGCCGCGTAACGCCTTTCCGCAGCAGCACGTTGCAATGGTAGTCGAACGAGGAAAGGCGGGTGTTGAACCTCGAAAGGTCGAAATCGTAACTCACGCCGCGCGCAGCCGTAAATTGCTGGAAGTCGAGAAACAATACGATGCGACGAAGCTGCGGCTGCTTCAGAATATAATCGAGGACATATGACAGCTCATAAAAATTCGTGGCGCTGATCCCGAGATTGCATATTGGGGCGTCGGGAATGGCCTTCGACTCGGGATTGTAGGCGACCTCGACCCGAGAGGAACCGACGAAAAAGGTCGATCCGGGGAAGTGGCGGACGAGCTCGGCCTTTGAAATTCGCGTTCCGCCGCCGACCTGGATGTCTCGAAACGACTCGGCTGGAAACCCGCCGTACACGCCGTACGGATCGACGGCGCGGTTGAGGACGCCCACGCCGCCGAGAAGTGCCGCACTCACCAGCAGGAACGACCGCACGAAATCCGCCGACCCGGAACGCATTGTCGTTTCGCTTACCTTTTGATTGCTGGAAGGCACGGGGACAGGCACATTTTGCTCCGCGGACTCCGCAAAATGAGCCGGTCCCCTACCGGCTTTAAAAGTTGAAGTAGATGAACTCGCGGAGCTTGGTCATCGATGTTACGGTGAAAACGAACAGAATCGCCATCGCAGCGCCGCTGGCAAACGAGGGGCGCCAAGCGAGCCGATCCCAAAGCGGGCCCGTGCGATTTGGAGCGGGCCGGGGGGAGCCGAGCTTGGCTTCGATGTGAGCGGCAAATTGCTGCGTGTTCGGCAGCAGCCAAACGCAGGCCGCTAAACCGATTAGCATCAACGCGGCCTGGCTCGGCCGAAATATTAGCGGCTCAACATGGGTCTTCGTTCGGCCGATCATCGCGAACAACATTGCCGCTGCGGACGCCATATTTTCGGCCCGAAAGAACACCCAACCGCCGACCACGGCGAAAAAGGTGAGCGCCGTTGCCGTAATTCGCCACCAGGTCCGGTCGATCCAACGCCAGCGGAACCGCTCGCACACGTGCCGCCACGCGTTGTTCACGCACAAATACAATCCATGTAGAAAACCCCAGAGAACGAATGTCCATCCAGCCCCATGCCACAAGCCGCCCAGGACCATGGTGAACATGAGATTCGCATAGCGGCGCGTCGGCCCGCGTCGGTTTCCGCCCAGCGGGATGTAGAGATAATCGCGGAGAAATTGCGACAACGTGATATGCCAACGACGCCAGAAGTCGATAATATTGGCCGCCTTATACGGGGAATTGAAATTGACGGGAAAATGGAAGCCGAACACGCGGCCCAATCCGACCGCCATATCCGAATAGCCGGAGAAATCGAAATAGAGCTGAAATGTGAAAGCCAGCAACCCGATCCAGGCCTCGTGCATACGGGGCGGCGCACCGAGGCGGCCGCATGAAATATGTCGTTGGCGTAGTCGCCAATGGTATCGGCCAGCAGAACTTTCTTGCACAACCCCAACACGAACACGATAATTCCGATCGAGACGTCGTCGGCATTGAAACGAAATGTTCGCCGCGAGGTGAACTGCGGAAGCATTTTGTTGTGATGCGTGATCGGCCCCGCGATAAGATGCGGGAAGAATGTCACGAACAACACGTAATGTAAAAATCGATGGTGGCAAACGAGCCCTCGCCAGGCATCGACGAGATACACGATCTGCTGGAACGTGAAGAATGAGATACCCAGCGGCAAGACGAACCGCAACAGTGGCGATGAAGTGCCAAAAATCGAATGGGCAATTTGCAGAAAAAAGCCGGCGTATTTGAAGTAACCGATAAGACCGAGATTCGCGGTAACTCCGGCGGCCAGCAGCAGGTTCTTCGCGACGCGATTTTCGACCGCGCCTAACGCACGACCGCAGGCGAAATTTACCACGACCGAGCTGCCAAGCAGCAACAAAAATACCGGGTTCCAATAGGCGTAGAAAAACAGCGAACAGAGCGTCAGCCATGCCAGCGTACGACTCGGCCAGAAACGGCCGATGAGGGCAAAGCCGAGCGCAGTCACTGGCAGAAAGACCAGCAGAAAGACGTACGAGTTGAACAACATGGGCCGCTGCAGCCTCGGTTGGCGTTCCCGAATCGGGGACGGAGAGTAGCAGGTCGCGCCGCTGGCAACAAGGCGAACGAGTTCTTCTGGCTATTTCCGCCCGTCTCCCGGATGCTTGCGATTGGCTCGGCCGCAACCTAAAATCTGCGACATTCCGACACATTTCTTGCCCCTCATACCACCGAGAGTGCCATGATCATCCAGCGGAAAATACTGCTTGCATTTGCCGTTCTCGCATTAATCGGACGATTCGATTCAGTTTGGACGGGGCAATCGGCGGCGTATGGCGACGTGAAACTGCCCGCGATGTTCACCGATCACGCCGTACTACAGCGCGATATGCCGGTGCCCGTGTGGGGAACGGCCGAACCGGGCGAGGAAATCACGGTGGCGATTGGAGGGCAAACGCACAAAACAAAAGCGGATGAAAAAGGGAAATGGCGCGTTACTCTCGAGCCGCTTTCTGTCGGCAAGCCGCTCACGCTTGTCGTCGAGGGTAAGAACCGAGCGGAAGTGAACGATATTTTGGTGGGCGAAGTCTGGCTGTGCTCGGGCCAATCGAACATGGAGTTTCCGCTCTTCCCGTCCGCTAACGGAGACCTTGAAACTGCGGCCGCCAGGCACCCCGATATCCGGCTGGTGAGCGTTAAGGAGCCGGGCAGTCAAAAGCCGGTCACGGATTTCGCCGGCGAGTGGCAGGTGTGTTCGCCGGAGACCGCAAAAGGCTTTTCGGCAGTTGGCTATTACTTCGGCCGCGAGCTGCACGACCAACTCGGCGTGCCGATCGGATTGATCGATGATTCGTGGGGCGGCTCGTCGTGCGAGGCCTGGATCCGCCGCGACCGCATGGAGGGCAATCCGCTGTACGAGCCGATGTTGAAGAAATGGGACGCGACGGTTAAGGATTTTGACGAGGCGAAGTGGAAAGCGGCGTCGGCGGCTTGGCTCAAGAAGGCGGCGGCGGCCCGGGCGGCTGGGAAAGCGCGGCCAGTCGGTCGACCGCTGGCAGTCAATCCGGCAGTCGGCCAGCATCGCCCCGCGAATTTGTACCACGCGCGAGTCGAACCGGTGATGCCGTACGCGATTCGTGGCGCGATCTGGTACCAGGGCGAATCGAATGCGCCGCGGGCGTATCAATATCGCGACATGTTTCCGCTCATGATCAAGTCGTGGCGCGAGGACTGGAAAGAAGGCGATTTCCCGTTCTACTGGGTGCAACTCGCCGATTTCAAGGACGAAAAACCGAATCCGTCCGAAAGCGAGTGGGCCGAGCTGCGCGAAGCCCAAACCATGACGCAGGACAAGCTGCCGAACACTGGCCAGGCCGTGATCATCGATATCGGTGAGGCATCTGACATCCACCCACGGAAGAAACTGGAAGTTGGACGGCGATTGGCCCGCTGGCGCTCTGCGCACGATTACGGCAAGAACTTTGCCTGTCAAAGCCCGCGTTACGATTCGATGGAGAAGAAAGGCGATAAGATTGAAATAAAGCTCAAAGGCGTGGGTGGCGGCATCCGGAAGGTCGATTCGAAGGAGGTGCACGGATTTGCCATCGCAGGCGCGGACCGAAAATGGGTCTGGGCGGATGCGCAGATCGTCCCGCCGAAAAAAGGCGGCAAGACAGACACGATCGAAGTCTCTAGCAAAGACGTTCCCGAACCCGTCGCGGTCCGTTACGCCTGGGCCGACAATCCGGTGTGCAATCTGTACAGCGACGCGCTGTTGCCCGTCACGCCATTCCGCACCGATGATTGGCCGGGAGTGACGGCAAATTCGAAAGAGTAGGTCGGCCGAGCCGAGGCGGACGCTTCATGGCGGCATCGTCGCCAAAAAGGTGCCGTTCGGCTCGCGGCACCTACTTTCGCCGGTGCGCCAGCAGCCAGTCGTACACTTGCTGGTTGTTGTACGTAGCAGTCCAGGAATCGTGCGTCGCTTCGGGGTAAACAGTAAACCGCACGTCACCGCCGGCCCGTTGGACCGCATCGACCATTTGCTGGCCTTCCTTGAGCGGCACGGTTGTATCCTTGGCACCGTGAAACGCCCAAATGGGAACGCGGGTAAGCGCGTGCGCCAGCTTCTCGGGCTTGCCCCCGCCGCAAATCGGCACGGCTGCCGCAAATCGATCGGGATATGCCGCAGCAAGCCGCCATGTGCCGTAGCCGCCCATGCTGAGGCCCGTAACGTAAATGCGTTGGCGATCGATATTGAGTTTGCTTTCTACGTGATCGAGTAACTTGATAAGTTGCTCGGGCTTCCAGGCTTCATCGACCATTGCGTGGAGCTGCTTGTCGGTATATTTGTTGCCCTCTTTGTAACCTGGCGGCGGAGGCGATTGCGGTGTGACGACGACGAACGGAAAATCGGGCCGGCTATCGACAATCTTTGCCGGTCCGTGAATTTTCACACGCGACAGGTCGTCGTTGCCGCATTCGCCCAGCCCGTGCAAAAACAGCATCAGTGGCCATTTCTGGCCGTGTGCGTGATAGTCCTTGGGCACGAAGAGCATGTAGCGGATCGCCACATCGCGGGCCGGCTGTTCATCCGTATGAACGGTCACCGACTGCGGCAGTTGCTTGCCCGGCGTGATGTTGATCGAATCGTTCGATTTCATCATGAACAAAGCTCCCAGAACGATAGCGACGAATGTCGGATTCACGTTGTTGTCTCCGGCAGATTCAGGGCTTCGGTGGACGGTCGATCCTTCGCTCGATACGCTCAGAATAGTGAACGAGGCCGATTGTCGCAAATCCCGGCAGAATCGTGTCATTCTGAGCGTAGCGAAGAACCTACGCTACCCGCGCAAGATCCTTCGCTTCGCTCAGGATAACGGCCAAACATGATCACGATCCACGAACTGACAAAACGGTTTTACACGGGCGGCGCCCAAGTCGTGGCGGTCGATCGCTTGTCGTTCACGGTTCCCGTCGGCGAGGTGTATGGACTGTTGGGTCCAAACGGGGCCGGCAAAACGACGACCATTCGCATGATCGTTGGATTGTTGCGGCCGGACGCCGGTTACGCCGAAGTTGCCGGTTTCCGCACGAGTGATTCGCCGGATGACGTGAAATCGCAGGTCGGGCTGGTATCGGCCAACGACGGAGTGTATCCGTGGCTCACGGTGCGCGAGATGCTCTTATTCTTTGCGGACTTGTACGGAGTGCCACCGCGCGAGGCTCGCGAAAATCTCCGCTCGCTTGCCGAACTGTTCGACATTACGCTGTTGCTGGATCGTCGCTGCTCGGTGCTGAGCACGGGCCAGCGCCAGCGGGTCGTTCTCGCTCGAGGCTCTGATTCATTCGCCGCCGGTGGTCCTGATGGACGAGCCGACGCGCGGCCTGGATGTACTGGGCAGCCAGGTTGTAATCGACTACGTGCGGCACCTGCGCGACCACGGCAAGGCGGTAGTCGTCAGCACGCACCGCCTCGATGAGGCCGAGCGGTTATGCGATCGGTTCGGGCTGCTGCATCAAGGCCAGCTTCGCTTGGAAGGCACGCTGGCCGAACTGCGCGCGGCGACGGGTTGCGGAACGTTGGTGGAAATGTTTCGCAGCTTTTTTCAGCCGGCGAAGGCCGGGTAAGCAATTGTAGGAGGCCTCTTTGAGGCCGAGGCCGTGTCGAATACTGATCCACAATCGGCGTCGGAGACGCCTCCTATACCGGCAATCAATTCACCGCGAGGCCAGCTTTCGGGCCGGCTGCGGCGGTTGGTGCTGAAAGAACTGCGGGAAATCCTGCGCGATCGGCGGACCATCATCACGCTGGTCGTGATGCCGATCTTGATCTATCCGCTCTTGGCGGTTGTGTTTCAACGATTCCTGGTGACTTCGATCAGTGTCGGTGAAAATACCAATTATGTCGTCGGCGTCGACTCGGAGGTCGGCGAACGGATTCTGGGCAGGCAACTGCAAATGGGCGCGGCCGTTTTGGCCCAACGCGAAAAGACGGAAGCGGCAAATCTCGATTCCTACCACATCGATCGGCAAACGGCCACGGACGACCAGCGCGGGGCCGATACGAATTCGCGCGACAAGCAGGGCGTACAAGACGTCTCTTTGGTGGTTTACCCAGATGACACGCTGAAGCGGCAAGTGGCCGACTCGACGCTTCACTTGGCGGCCGTGTACCGGCGCGAACCGACTCAGGACGCCCAAAAGGGTTTACAGACGCCGACGAAATGGGAACTTGTCTACCGGGCCGGGTCGCCCACTAGCGAAGCGGCGCTGCACTTTATCGAATCGCGGCTGCAAGCATACAACGAGGTTGCGCTCAATCGGCAATTGGAACGGCTGGGTGTTACCGCGGCGATGCCAGCAGCAGTCGAGCGACGCCCGATCAATTTCGCTGGCGCCCCCTCGTTCTCGCTGGCCGCCCTGATCCCGCTGATACTCGTGTTGATGACCGTCACAGGCGCCGTCTATCCGGCGATCGATCTGACGGCCGGCGAACGCGAACGGGGCACACTAGAAACGCTCATCGCCGCACCGGTGCCGCGGCTCGGATTGCTGCTTGCCAAGTATGTGGCGGTGCTCACCGTCGCGGTGCTCACAGCACTGGTGAATCTGACGGCCATGACGATCACCGCGCAGAGCACAGGTCTCGCCGCAAGTCTGTTCGGCGGTAGCATGACAGTGGGAGTCGTCGTGAAGGTGCTGCTTCTTCTGGTTCTCTTCGCGGCATTCTTCTCCGCGATCCTGCTTGCGGTAACAAGCTACGCCCGCAGCTTCAAAGAAGCTCAGGCGTACATCATCCCGCTTATGCTGCTGTGCCTGGTGCCCGGCGTGCTCTGCCTGATGCCAACGCTGCAGTTCAAGGGTTGGATGGCCGTCACGCCGCTGGTGAACATCGTGATGTTGGGCCGCGACTTGCTGGAAGGGAGCGTCGTCAGCCACCTGGCGATCGCTGCCGTGTTTTCGACGATCTTTTACATCGCGGCAGCCATCGCGCTCGCGGCGCGAATCTTTGGAACTGACGCGATTCTTTATGGCAGCCAGGCCACTTGGTCGGACCTCGTGCGCCGGCCCGCCGAGCCGCAACCGGCTGCCAGCCTGCCCGCCGCGATGTTATGCCTGGCGCTAATGTTCCCGTGTTACTTCGTGTTGGCCAATAGTCTGGCCTGGTCGCAGGAACTGCCGATGGATCAGCGCCTCGTCGTCGGCAGTCTCATTTCGGCGGCGATCCTCGGCGGCATCCCCTTCCTGCTTGCGAAATTCAACCGCGTTCGTTGGCAAGCGGGCCTGGGGTTACGGCCGGCCGGATTCGTTCCCATTCTGGCGGCCGCTCTTGGGACTTGCTCTCTGGCCGGCAGCGCAGGAAATCTATCTGTTGAGCGAATGGCTGGGCCTCTCGGCACTGACTAGCCGGCAAGTTGCCGCCGCAGAAGCGATGCTATCCCAATTTCGCACGGCGCCTTGGTGGCTCATCGTAGCGACGATGGCCGTCGTGCCGGCGGTCTTCGAGGAATTTTGTTTCCGCGGATTCTTGTTCGGTGCGCTGCGAACGCGGCTTAGCGGGACGGGAACCGTCGTCGCATCCGCAGCAGTGTTCGGCATCTTCCATGAAATCCTCTTCCCCGGCAGATTATTGCCCAGCACGTTTTTAGGCCTGGTCCTCGGTTGGGTTCGTTTGCGCACCGGGAGCATTTTGCCCGGAGTCGTGCTTCACGCATTGCACAACGGCCTGCTCCTTTCGATCATTTACTATCGAGATGAATTAATTGCCCGCGGCTGGGGCATCGAGGAGCAACAACACTTACCGATTAGTTGGCATCTCTTTGCCTTGATTGGAATCGCAATAGGCGGAGGATTGCTCGTGTTGGCGACGAACTTCCGTGCCACGCCTCACACCAGCCTTCTCCCCGAGAGAGAGGGAATAACCTAGCGCCGCGGTTTGAAGATTACGGTCGCCAGCGGTGGGAGCGTTACTTCCATCGAGGCGGGGCGGCCGTGACTTTCTTGCGGCAGGGCTTGGATGCCGCCGGCGTTGCCGAGGTCGCTGCCACCGTAGAACGCCGAGTCGCTGTTGCTGATCTCTTCGTACCAGCACGCTTCGGGCACGCCGATTTTGTAGCCCACGCGCGGGACGGGAGTAAAGTTGCAGCAGCTGATGACGTAATCCTGCGGGTCCTTCGCTTTCCGAACGAACGACAGGATGCTGTCCTGCCAGTTGTGGCAGTCGATCCACTCGAAACCGAACCAGTCGAAATCGACCTGGTGCAGGGCCGGCTCGCGGCGGTACAGGGCGTTCAGATCGGCCAGATAACGCTGCACGCCTTGGTGCGACTGCCATTTCAGCAGATGCCATTGGAGCGATTCGTCGTGGTTCCATTCGCACCATTGGCCGAATTCGCCGCCCATGTACAAGAGCTTCTTGCCGGGATGGGACCACATGTACCCGTAGAGCAAGCGCAAGTTGGCGAACTTTTGCCACAGGTCGCCGGGCATCTGGTCGAGGAGCGAGCCTTTGCCATGGACGACTTCGTCATGCGACAGCGGCAAGCAAAAATTCTCGGTGAACGCGTAGATGAGCGAGAACGTTAGCTCGTCATGATGAAACTTGCGGTGGATTGGGTCCTTGTGGAAGTACTCGCGGGTATCGTTCATCCAACCCATGTTCCATTTGAGCGAGAAGCCGAGGCCGCCCAAATACGTTGGACGCGAGACGCCTGTCCACGCCGTGGACTCTTCGGCGATGGTCAGCACACCCGGATATTGCAGGTGGACTTCCTCATTGAATTTCTTGAGGCAGTCGATCGCTTCGAGGTTCTCGCGGCCGCCGTAGATGTTTGGTTCCCACTGGCCCTCTTTGCGGCTGTAATCGAGGTACAGCATCGAGGCAACGGCATCGACCCGCAGGCCATCAATATGGTATTTGTCGAGCCAGAACAGCGCATTAGACAGCAGGAAGTTGCGAACCTCGTTACGACCGTAGTTGAAAATGAGCGTGCCCCAATCGGGATGCTCACCTTTGCGAGGATCGGAGTGCTCGTACAGCGCGGTGCCATCGAACCAGCGGAGGCCATGGTCATCTTTGGGGAAATGGGCCGGCACCCAGTCGATGATGACGCCGATTCCGTTTTGATGAAGCAGATCGACGAAATACATGAAATCCTGGGGTGTGCCGTAACGGCTCGTGGCGGCGTAATAGCCGGTGGTTTGGTAGCCCCAGCTTCCAGTGAATGGGTGCTCGCTCACCGGCAGCAACTGGACGTGCGTAAAGCCCATCTGCCGGCAATACTCGGCCAATTGCGGCGCGATCTCGCCGTAACTTAGCCAACGATCGGGCTCATTCGGATCGCGGCGCCAACTGCCGAGGTGCATCTCATAAATCGAAAGCGGCGCATCCAGGGCGTTGTGTTGCGAGCGGCTGCCGACCCAATCGGAGTCGTGCCAATGGTAATTCTCTAAATCTGCGACGATGTTCGCCGTACGCGGCGGCACTTCGGCGAAGAAGCCGTACGGGTCGCATTTATCGACGACGTGGCCGCCCCGATGCTTGACCGCGTATTTGTAATGCGTGCCAACTTGGATGCCCGGAATGAATAATTCCCAGATTCCGCTGGGGATATGCTTCCGCATGGCGTGGCTGCGGCGATCCCACATGTTGAAATCGCCGACGACGGCGACGCTTTCGGCATTGGGCGCCCAAACGGCGAAATTCACGCCAACCACGCCATTCACGGTACGCAGGTGCGCACCCAATTTCTCGTAGCTCTTCCAGTGTTGGCCTTCGCCGAACAGGTGGAAATCGAGTTCACCCAGCATCGGCGGGAAGGCATAGGGGTCGTGCATCGTGTGGGTCTCGCCAGATTTATAGGTTACGCGAAGCTGGTAGCTGGGGGCTGAGGTCTGGGGGTTGGAGGCTGGGGAGCGTCTTTTGATACTCGCTGTTTGTTCCTCAACCACGGCTTCGTACAAGCCGGCGGGGTGAATCCGCCGCATGGGGCGCGTTACGCCGTGGGCCGGATCGATGACCCACGCCCGCTGGGCTTCCGGCAGGTAGGCCCGGACGGCCAACGCCCGCCGGCCATTCTCCTCGATTTCGTGCGGACCGAGGACTTCGAATGGATTCTCATGATAGCCATAAATCACTGGACTGATCGTATGTAATGGTAATTGCGTTTGCACGGCTATCCTCGCTTCAGAAATGACCAATGACCAAGTGCCAATGGCCAACTACGGCAAACAAAGGGCCGTTGTTGGTCATTAGGGTTTGGTCATTGGGATTTTTCCTGTGGTCCTATTTTGAGCCGTCAGGCGGCCCGAGTAAACGCCGGCCGCCGGATGGCCGAAAATGGGGTCAAAATGCCGCGTCGCAAAGTGGCCATCGCGGCAGCTAGGAACGAGCTTGGCGTGCTGTAATTCGAGCGAGCCGGCGAACTTGCGTGTTGGACTTGTGATGCCCGGTCATCGACGTGCCAGGCACAACACTCGACCTGGTGAAACATCAGTGCCCGATCGACTCGCTGCCACAAGTCGTGGTCGCGAATCGGTACAAGCTGCCCGAACCGTTCCCAGCGCCAGCCGAGCTCGCGCCAGTGACTCAATTGGCGGCGAATGCCCCGGCTCACATAGCGACTGCGAGTGAGCAACGTCACGCGTGACGGCCGGTCGATGGCTTCGAGACCGCGGACAACGGCCAACAGCTCCAATCGACTTGGACGCGAATCGGATTCCGAATCGGCGGCCATTAATCGCTCGTCGCCGTCGATCGATTGCAGCACGAACTTCCATCGCGGCGAGATGCCGCCGCAGCGAGAAGACTCGGTGTAGAGCACGAAATGGGGGGCAGGAGCTTGCATCAGCCAATTTCAGGCAATTCGCCCACTCGAAGGCGCGAGCGACGCGAATGTGCGTGCCAGGCCCGGCTCCGTCTGGGCAAACGTGTTGCGGCCCACTTCCCTTGCAAGCCGATCGGCATCGAGACGAGGCCGATCAGTTTGTGCTATCGGCAATCTGCCCGCGATCGATAAAAGTTCGCAGCAAAATGTCGGACGGGAACGGTCGTGCGATGAGCGCGAGTGCCGGGCGAGCCGGCTCGTCCCCGACCCCGATCAGAATGGCGGCCGGAATCTGTCGCGAAGCGTGCGATATCCACCGGGGTCGAGGACGACCGGGCTCGCAATTGAGGAGCGTATGGATGCTTTACGCCGCAATCGTCGTCCGCATAATCGTCATAATCGCTGTGCTTATCATCCCTCCACCCGAGCGCTTTGTCCCTCCCTAACGTAGGCTTCAACAAGCTGACAAGATTGGCACCGTATGGTATCGCGGAAAACTTTCGATCCGGGCAGAGGTCGCCGGGAGTTACCATGCACTTCGGACTGTATTTGAATAAGAAGGGGACGATTTCGGCCGAGCAGCTCGTCGCCGCGTTGGAAGCTCAGCTGGAAACCTTGCCGAAGATCGGCCAGTTGGCCATCGAAGAAGGCATCATCTCGCCGCGCGATATTTTCGACGTGCTGCGGCGCAGAGCGAATCGCCCAATGAGCGGTTCGGCGAGATTGCAATTGACATGGGTCTAATGACGCGCAACGACCTGATGCGGCTGTTGATGATTCAGACCGATCGCAAGTGCCCGCTCGATCGAGTATTTGTAGCACAGGGCGTGTTGAGCGAACAGCAGGCGGCGGCCGAAATGGCCGAGTTTCGCCGGTCTAACCGGCGATCTTCTAAGGTGTGCGCTTCGAAAATTGTGCCGCCTCGGCGACGTGCGAAATCGTCGCAGCGGCTGATTGGGGCTGGCACGGCGAATTGATATCGTTGCGACTTCTACGGGAGTGGCACGCCCAGAGTCTTCGATGGGCGTGGCAAAAACTGGAGTCGCCCACGCCCTTCGCGGACTCAGGGCGTGCCACCCGGTCCCTCGATTGAATCGGACAATCGCCGGGCAAGGTTCGGCAGCTTGCGTGCCGCAGCGGCAATACTCGGGTGAACGAAGATTCTGACGCGCTTGACATAGTTATCAAATTGTTCTTGTGCGAGGGTGCGCACTACGGGTGAAATGTCGCCCAGCCGGCGGTACACGTTTTGCTTCGCGAAAAAAATCTCGATATCGAAGTCGACCTCTAGTTTAGCCGGCGGCGCGTCGACGAGCACTTCGTGCGGCGCGACTTCGCCCGCCAACGCTTGGGACAATGTTGCCGCGATTTGCTCGGCGAAGCTCACCAGCCCGGCATACGGCCGGCGAGCCATCCTCCGATACATATCCGGCTCCTCGAAATAACTGTATTGGGCAAGCCGTTTGTAGAGCGCGCGCTTAGGGCCAAAAACTCCATCGAGCAAACGGCCGGCGGGCAAATCGCGGCCAGCGTCGAGCAACGCCTCGATCATCGGCTGCTCGGTCATCGCGAGGAGCTGCTGGATGTCAACCACGCTACTAAGACAATAGAAGGCTCGCTGAAGCATCGCGGTAGCCGATCGCACAGCATGATGCCAATAGACTTCGCTAAACATCACGTAGCGGGCAAAGACCATCATTTCCGCGGCTGTCTTCCCCTTTTCGGTAATTGCCAATGCGTCGCCCGCTTCGTTAAGACACAGGCTGCCGACAAGGCGTCGGCGGTCGAAATGCCGGCCGTAGGGAACGCCGGCGTGCAGGCTGTCGCGCATGAGGTAGTCGATTTTATCGACGTCGATGGGCCCGGACAGGATGCTGCGAAGAATCCGCTCGCCGCGCGATTCGACGTTGCCGGAAACCAGATTCGCAACCCGAGCGGGGTCCAAATGCCATTCGTCGCGCAAGACGGCCGCTACTTCGCCGCAGAGGATTTCTCGCCCGGCGAGTTCTTCATGGCTGGGCATTTGCGGTAGCTCCAAGTCTTCGATCGGATGCCCGAACGGCCAGTGGCCGATATCGTGCACGAGCGCGCTTGCGAGCAGCAGTTCGGCATCTTTTTTCGAAACGGCGGCCGCGAATCGTTCGTCGGCCGCGAGCCGATCAAGGTACTCGATGGCCGCCAGGAAGACGCCAAGCGAGTGTTCGTGGCGGGTATGATTCGCGGCCGGGTAGACCAGCCGCACCAAACCGAGTTGGCTGATGTGAGCCAGCCGGCGAAACGGCGCCGAGTCGATCAGTCGCCGCACCCGGTCGGTGAGCGGAACATCGACTCCGGGCGGAATTCGCACCCGGCCGGTCGCTGCGCGCCATCGGCCAAGTTCGGGGATGTCGTAGATTGAACTCACAAAAAACACCCCCGTAGCTGAAGTCGCCAGATTTCAGACCCACCGGCTGAATTCCGGCGAAATTCAGCTACTCTGATCCGACCTCAGGAGCCGCCCAATCCCGGCACCGCCGGCAAGCTTGCAACGAGCCGGAGAATCACCGTGACGGCGAAGTACATCGCACAATTAAAGAACGCACTGCCAGGGTCGAGATCGAACGAGGCGTACGCGGCTAGGGTGCCGGCACCGAACACCGGGACGATCAGCACAACCATTTGCCAGATTTCCAGACCGTGTTTTGGGGCGGCGGTGGTCCCCAGACCAAAGATTTTCCAGCCGAGGAAGCAGAACACACCCCACAACAGCGCATACACCAATCCACAAATGACCGAGCGAAGCACGAGCGACGTTCCCTTGTAGGAGTCCAACTCGGGATCGCGCAGGAAAGTGTATCCGGCCCAGGCCAGAGGTGGCCCTAAAACGATGGCGCCGGCGGCGAGAAACCAGAAGTCGACCTTTCCGTGGGCGGAACTCCGCAAAACGAGGGCCACGAGCAGCGCAACCAGTACGGCCGCAACCACGGCGGTGAACACCAGCGGTTGAAACTTCGTGTCGGTGCGCTTGAAGGTCTTCAGCGCGTGCCGGCCGCCGGCGCCGACGGCCCCCGCTTCCGAATGTTCGGGAGCATGAATGATCACCTCGTCCTCTTTTTTCGGGATCAGGATGACCGTCTTGCACTTGGGGCAAGGCCCCTTCTGGCCGGCGAATTTATCCGCGACACTGAATCGCTTCATGCAGCCGGGGCAAGTAACTTGGATAGGCATAGCGGCGGAATGCCCGAATGACGAATGGCGAATAGCGAATGGATCTTCCCACATTCGTCATTCGTCATTCGTCATTCAAACATTTATTACGTCTCCTTCAGTTCGTCCTCGTTGATGGCGTGGAAGCCTTTCATGCGCAAGGTCTCGACCGCGATTTCGATGTTGTCGACCATCAGCGCAACCGCCGGACGACCTGTGGGACGGAACAATAATGGATAGATTTGCGTGATGTTCACTTCGGCCGCGAGCAGGGCGGTGCAGATTTGCAGCATCGGCTGCGCCGAATCGGGCAACTCGACGCCAATCAGGTCGGACTCGACCAGCGCCAGCCCGGCCCGTTCCAATATCTCGCGGCCTTGCTCCGGATCGCTCAGCAAAAAGCGCACGAGCGCGCACTCGGTCGAATCCGATATCGTAAGCGCGACGATTCGCACATGGCTGCCTTCGAACCGGCGGACCACATCGAGCAATTGGCCGACGCGATTCTCCAGAAAGACCGTGAATTGGCGGATGGACGGATAGTCGCGGCCCCGCAAGGTCGCGAATTCCGTTCCTGACCCCATGCCGGAACCCTCACCGCTACTCATGGCTAAATCCTCAGATTAAGGCAGTGCAACAGGTCCTAATTCTTCAGGCGAGCCGGGCCGCCCTCGACCTGCCGGCTCGTCCGTCGCTATTCGTAACTATAAGCATTTGCAGCAGTTTTGCAACTCGCCGCCCCGCGGGCCGATGTAGGTCGACGGCCGCGTACTCGCTACGATAAGCTGCATTGCCCAGACATCGAGGGGCGCCGTCGAGGAAGAAACCGATCCGTCAACTCGCTTGCCTTCAAAATGCTTCCCGATCACGAAATCAATATCCGCGTTCGCTATTACGAGACCGATGCGCAAGGCTTTGTGCACCACGCGAACTACTTTGTTTACTTCGAGCAAGCGCGGGTGGAGCAGCTCTCGGCCCTTGGCTACGACTACGCACACTTAGAGCGCGACGGCATTCTGCTGGTGGTGAACAAGATCGCTTGCAAGTTTCACCGGCCGAGCAAATTCGGCGATACGTTACGAGTCGCAATTCGCACGATTCGCGCGCGGTGCGCGAATCGATCACGAGTACCGCGTCTATCGCGGCAACGAGTTGCTGGCCGAGGGCGAAAGCACGCTCGCCTGCATCGACCGACAAGGCCACGTCCAACGTTTGCCCGATTTTTTGGTGGAACCGGTCAGGAGCTCGTGATTGCCTCGTAAAGCGTGTTAACGAAAGCTCGTCCAACGGCTTGGCGGCCAATAGATATTAATCACAACGCCATCTACGTACGACCGCGGCACAGCATAAGGTGGATGGCCGGGTGCACCCTGTTCCCAAAATCGTGAGTCGGACGACTGTTCGACAAAGTCGCCCAGAACAAAGTACTCATCGGCTCCAAGCTGTACCGGCACAGAGCCAGGACCGGAAATCTTTCGGCCATACGATTCAACCGTCGGTGAATAACGGATGCCACGAATGGCGTCGGGCGGCCCAATCTTTTCACCATTTATCCAGATAGCTCCCTCCCGTATCTCCAGCTTCTCGCCAGGCAGCCCAACCAATCTTTTGGCGTACATCACGGCCGGATCCCGCGGATATCGAAACGCAATCAGGTCCCAGCGCTTCGGTTTGAGCAGCTTGCATACCAAGATGCGGTCACCACTACCACGACATTTCGGTGGGTCCGCAATGTTCACGGTTATCATCTCTTTGCTGCATACCATTGGCCAGCCGTCCGGCGGGAGGCGACGTTCGTCTTTGATTGGTGATCCATATGCTGGTGCCCCGCATCTCGGGCAGGGCGCTTCCAAATGCTCTCCGAGCAAAGTTGGCGCCATCCCGTTGGTCGGTATGGAATAGGCCTCGTAAATGTAAGCCCGTTCAACAAACATGAGTGCAATGATTGCAAATCCACACACGAAAAACGGAATCGCGCCTAGCGCAGCCCGCAATAACCGGACCTTGTAAATTGATGCGACTACCAGGCATGGCGCGATAAGTTCGATGGGACATTCAACGCAATTCATTACCAGGTCGTTAATTTTATCCGGAGCCAACGAGTGAACGAACATCGCACATAACCTGACCACGCCACTGACCAGTATCAAGAGAAGATAAAGTCCGAACGCTTTAGGAAAGGAAACGTCTGCGATCTTTGCCCATTTCAAACCACATTTTACCGCAAGCGTCATCAGCGCCAGCATACCGATGAAGATCAAGCTGAACGCAATTAGAAATGCTAGATTCGCGCTCATCGTGTCGTAACCGCCATCGCTATTAGAAGAGCTAACGTCAATCGGGCTGAACGGGCAGCTGCCGAATCGTTCCCGGCCGCACTGCTTCGCCGCGCTCGGCGCTGGCCACAGCCGCGTAACAGAGCGACAGGCTCGCGAGATTATTGCGCGCGCTGTGCGACGGCTCACGCTTTTCCGCAATGGCCGAAAGCAGTTCCGCCATCGTGCCGTGAAAACCGTCCGGAAACCACGTGCCTTTGAGACGCGGCCGGGCAAGTCCCTCGGCCGTCGTCATTTCGACGCGCTGATATTCGGTACTCGGTCCCGTGCTGCGAATGGCGCCTGCGCTGCCGACCACCAACGTGCGGTCCAGCCGGTCGAAACGCGTGAAGCCGTCGAAGATGAGCGTCACTTGCGTCGATTCATATTCGATGATCGTTTGAGCAAGCAGTGCGGGCATGATGGTTTGCGACGCCGAGCGGGCCATCGATGCGAAGATCCGCCGCGGTACCGCCTCATCCATAACGGTTCGCACGAAATCGAACCAGTGGATGGCAAAGTCGTAAAGAATCAGATGGCGCACCATTTCGAATACGGTACCCGCGACCCAACTATGGTCCCAATGCACGTCGCAGTGAATGGCATCGATCGAACCGAGCAGCCCGGCGCGCACCGCTTCGCGAATGTAACTGAAATGGGGCGCCCAACGGGCGTTCTGGTTCACGGCGAGCTTCACATTCATCGTGTCGGCAAGGTCGGCCAGCCGCTCGCCGACGTCCAGATCGATCACGAACGGCTTCTGGCTGAGCACGTGCTTGCGAGCGCGCAGCGCGGCTTCGACGAGCGGAGGCCGTTCGAGTGGATGGGTCGTGATATCGACGACCTCAATATCGTCGTGCGCGAACAGTTCGTCCACGCTGTCGGTCGCGGTCGCGTCCGGATAAAACTCGTCGCACCGCCGCGCGCACGCTCGAGCGCGATATCGCACATGGCAACAACTCGGTACCCCGCTTGCTTGTACGCGGTGAGATGCCATTTCGTAATCCCGCCGCAGCCAATGAGGCCGATTCCCGGCCGATATTGTTTCGGATCGCGAGGCCGGTAGGGCAACGCCGGCGCCGCGATGCGCGGCAACATCGGCATCTTCGCCCGTTTAGCAGGTTTCTCACGCGACGTGGGCATCAGCGCTTCCGTGGTTGCAAATCAGGCGGCAATCGGTAAACATAGTGAATACCTACGGGTACTTAATAAGGACAGCTCACGCAGAGGCGCAGAGACCGCAGAGCGCGAAGGTGAACAACCAAGAAAACTATTCAGCGCGAGTTGTCCATGGCAATAGCAACTAGTTTCCATTTCAAGTGGTTGCATGTAGTCACGAAGGCCCCAAATACTTTACTATCTCTCCGCGTTCTCTGCGCCTCTGCGTGAACTTCTTAACGCTGTTACATTCTTGGTTGCATACCGTAAAAAATCCTATCAAAATTCATGGCAAAAGATAACGGACAAAAGGCTGGCAAACGGATCTTGCTGGTAGATGACGACGCGGAAATCGTCGAATCGCTGCGGCTGGCATTGGAAGCAAACGGTTACACCGTACTCGTTGCCCGCGACGGCAACCAGGGGCTTGCGCTGTCGGAGCGCGAGAACCCCGATCTCGTGATCCTCGATATGATGATGCCCAAGCGCAGCGGGTTTCTGGTGTTAGAAAAGATGCGCCGCACGCGCGAAACGCCAATGCGCGTAATCATGATCACTGCCAACGAAGGAAGCCGCCACAAGGCTTACGCCGAGATGCTCGGCGTAGACGACTATATTCGTAAGCCATTCCCGATGGACCGGCTGATCGAAAGCGTCCAGCGGTTGATCGGTTAGCAA
Organism: Pirellulales bacterium; assembly: GCA_963733825.1. GTDB lineage: Bacteria > Planctomycetota > Planctomycetia > Pirellulales > Lacipirellulaceae > JABDGM01. The sequence continues at coordinate 192,700 of CAVTEK010000014.1, read as the reverse complement.
CGTATAATGGTCGGTGTGTGGCACGCCCGGAGTCTGCGACGGGCGTGGTCTTATTTGCCTCCAGGCCGCTCGCTTCGCAAACGACAAGCTCGTAACGCAATGAGTCCGGTATTCTTCCAGGGGACGTTCCATGCGAAATATCGTCGTCTACTTCCTGTTTGTCCTATCGACAATCGCATGGTTGGAGTGCGCCACGTTCGCCGAGCCGCCACAGTCGGGCGGTGCGCCGGCGAGTAAGAGTGTCCACGGCGGCAAACTGCCTAAACCGGAAGACCTGGTGCGAAAGATGGCCAACTACCTGGGAAACCTCCCGGCCTTTTCCTGCCACATCGAGTCCACGCTCGAGATAAAAGCCAACGGTATGGACCGCAAGAGGACAATGATCATGTCCGCGCGGCTCCAGCGCCCGAATCGGGTCTCACTGGTCGTGGAAGAGCGCGAAGTTGGAATGACGATCAAGAGCGACGGGAAGCAACTCGTGCAATACATTCCTTCGTTGAAGCGTTACATGGTAAGCGAAGCCCCCGCCAGCCTTGCCGACTTCGGCAAACCGGGTGGGCCCGTCGCACTCTCGATGATTGGCGGCGTGCCGCCGCTGCCGACGGGCGGCGACGACTTCTATAACGAGCTCATGAGCGGCGTGACGAAGTCCGAATACTTGGGGACCGACAAAATCGGAAACGTCCCGTGCCATCATTGTCGGTTTTTGCAAGAGGCTTTCGATTGGGACATTTGGATCGAAACCGGGGACAAGCCGTTGATCCGCAAAGTGTCTCCGGATTTCTCGAAGCGGTTTGCCCAAGCGGGCGAAGCGTTGAAAGACGCTAAGATGAGCTATGTGATCGTTGTTTCCGATTGGAACACGGCGCCGAAATTTACGAGCGCCGATTTCTCATTCACGCCGCCAGCCGATGCGGAAAAAGTCGATGACTTGTTCGAAGGGCTCAATGGGGGCGAGGACGAAGGCCCGCATCCACTGCTAGGCCAGCCGGCGCCGGCCTTCGTAACGGTGGACCTCAACGAGCACCCGATTGACCTGAAAACATACCTGGGCAAGAACGTGATCTTGCTCGATTTCTGGGCCACGTGGTGTGGCCCGTGTGTCGCGGCGATTCCTAAGATCGATGAGGTGGCCAAAAAGTTTGCGGATAAAGGACTGGTATTCCGAGCCGTGGATGTGGGCGAAGATGCGGCGACAATCAAAGAGTTTTTGGAGTCGAACAAGCTCGATCCGCCCGTGGCCTTGGATACAAAGAACGAAATCGGGCCGGCATACAAAGTGAATGGCATCCCGCAAACGGTCCTCATCGGCAAGGACGGAAAGGTGCAAGTTGTGCACGTTGGCTACAGCGACAACCTTCCCGACATGCTTTCGAAGGAGATCGAGGACCTGCTGGCAGGAAAGGACCTGGCCGGTCCGGAACTGAAGAAGGCGGACGAGGCACACAAGAAGAAGGCCGAACGCGACGCCGCCAAACAGAAAGCGCCGCCAGAGGCGGCCCCAGAATCTAAAGACGACGCCGACAAGTCGGGTACGATCGAAAAGGTGGAATAACGACGGCAACTATTCCAGCGCGATCGCCCGGGCCAACGGCTGCAGCACGCCATCGACAACGTAGCCATCGACCACATCGCGGCAAAGTCGGGCTAGCCGATCGATCACTTCCACGTACGTGGCATCTTGCGGCAGGCTGCCGTATTGGCGAGCGGTGACGTACACGCTGACCTGCTCGTCCTGAAATTCGCCGGTGCGAATCTGGTAAGCGTTCGTGCGCGTCTCAACGTTCACTCGGCATTGCATCCGACATTCGTCATCTACGGCGAAAGTAAGTGCCGGTTCGTTGCTGATAAACGTGGCGCCTGGCATGCCCGCTAGTTTTTCGAATGCGGGGCATACGCCGAGCGCCTCGGCGATGAGTTGGTTCTGATTGCCGCGGTACGTGAAGTCGAAGCCCATCATGAGATCGAGCGCTTCGCAATCGAGCCGGCTGAGCGAGAGTCCGTACGGCGCCAGCTCGAGCACGTGCCGATGTTGATTCACAGCCGAGTCGAATGAATCGGGATTCACGAAACCCGAGCACACGCGCCGTGATTCGACGGAGCACCAGCGGTAACTGCCCTGGTCCTTATCGGCTTCCAAAACGAAATCGCCCTTTTCGCGGGCGTAGAAGTTCCGCATCTCTGGGAACCGCTTTTGCATTTGCTCGAAATAATGAAGGATTGCTTCGCGGCTGCCTGTTAACTCCATCTCGGTGCTGAGGTTCATGCTGACATAAAAGTCGTCGGCGAGCGCATGATAGGAATTCATCGGTTGCAGTTTTCCTCGGGATTCTTTGCGAAAGTTCCCTATTGGGGGTCCACCTTCGACGCCCTCACCTTTAAGTATAAAATGGACCATTCCGTACTGTCAAAGCATTGGCTGCAGCAGGCAAACACTCGTCTATCGAACCAGGAGGGCAAAAATGCTGATCACCGCCAATCGGCCGAATCGCGATTCTCGCTCAGACTCGTTTACTTCGGCGCTCGAACGACCAACGTGCATCGCGCCACTGCTTACACAATTGAATTGGATGGCCCTCGCATGGCGCGACGACACGCTGGTGGCAAATGTGTTCGGCTATCCGTCGCGCCGGTTGGCGGAGCTGGCCCTGGCGCGCATTCCGCGAATGCCACAATCATTCTGCCGTGTCGCTGCCGAAGGTCAAGCTGACGATCTGCCGAAATGGGCCGGAAGTCTTATTGCCCGACTACAATTATTTGCGGCCGGCGACCGGGTGGATTTCGACGACGTACCGTTGTCGCTCGACCACCTGACGACGTTCGGTGCTCGCGTGATTGAGGCCTGCCGGGCCATTCCCTGGGGCCAGACGCGCAGCTTATGGCGAACTGGCGGCCGAATGCGGCGCACCCGGAGCCGCCCGGGCGGTCGGCAGCGTGATGGCCAAAAACCGCTACCCACTGATTGTGCCTTGTCACCGCGTGCTGGCTGCCGGCGGCGACCTCGGCGGCTACTCGGCGCCCGACGGTCTGGTGATGAAACGCCGGCTGTTGGCGATGGAAGGTGCGCTCATCTAAAACGATGTTCCATCCGCTTGCGGTTTAGCCGAACATCTGCCCCAGTTCGCGCAGATAATCGATCGCCTCTTCGAGTTCCGGCGCTTCGACGCCCGCTTGCCGGCCGGCGCGGTCGCATTCGCCGAGTAAAACCAAATCATCGAAGTGTTCCGATTGTTCTAACCGTCGCCGGGCGCGGGCGCCGAGCGTGCGGTCGGCGAGTTGATGAGCCTGCATGTGATGCTCGATCAACCAGGCGGTTCGCTCCGTGATAAAACCGTCGAGAGCGTCGAGCGCGGCGATTTCGTGATTCTCCGGTTCGATGGCTTTGCCGACATCGTGCAACAAGGCGGCTGCCAGGAACTCTTCGTCATACGCCAACTGATCGCGGGCATGGTCGAACACTTGCAGGCTATGATACAGCATGTCGCCTTCGGGGTGATATTTGAGCGGGCCCTTCACATTTTCCAGCGGCAACAGCAGCGATTCGTAAATCTGAAACCGATCGACCTGGCTCGCGGCTTCGTCTTCTGCTGCCGCCAAATCGAGGTCTGGATATTCGTGCCGTAAGAACTGTTCCAGCTCGGCAATGCTCGCCCGCTCGATCGCCTTGCCCGTAATCGAACTTTTGAAGACGAAGTGCGCCTGGTCGGTAGCGTAGATCGTGAGCTCGAAGGGGAAACTATCGACCAGATGCACGTGAGTGAAGATGCGTTCCTCGCCATGCTTGCGGACTTGTTTCCGCTCAACGGTGTAGCTGAGCCCGTCCTGATCCAAAAGATGAGTCACGGCCTCGGCCGTGTCCGAGAACACGTGCAGGTCGATATCGGAGCCCTGCCGCACGTGACCGGTCAGCACGCTGCCGATAAGCCGCGGGCGAAATGGCGCAAGCCTGCGCATCATCGCCAGCGCGGCCAACCGCATGGCCAGTAGGTTATCGGTGCGAGACGCGCCTTCGAACATCCGCGCCATCATTTGAATCTGGTCGCGAATCTCGACGTTCGCCGGCAGATCGGCCGGCTTGACCCAGCCCTTGCAGATTTGCCGGGCGGCTTTCTTCTTGGCCGTATAGTATTCCGACTCCTGCCGGGAATACATCATCCGAGCGGCTTCCCAAGCAATTTGCCGCCGCAATTTCGAGCGATTCATCAAGAAGCGCCGTCAGCCCAAGTCACCGGGCGCGGGCATGCGAATGTTCGCCAAGTCCACTACACACACGTCATTGTAACCGTTTGACGGTGACGGACAAATAACAATGCCACACTTAACCATCCACAACCCTCGAGCAAATAACAAGCCACAGCGGGCTCCGGCACGGCCGATCCGCTGCCGAGGCCCGAGATGTGGACCGTTTGCCCGAAATTAGCCCTCCACACATTGTAGGCCGCGGTCGTGCCGATCGTTTTGCGCCACACCACATAGTCAGCGGCATTAACGGTACCGTCGGCGTTATAGTCACCGGGAAGCGGATTGTTCGTGTTGATTTGAAATACGCTGCCGGTGCCATACGAGACAATATATTGATTTCCCACCATGTCCTCGGCAAATGAGGCCGGACCGGCAAGCGAACCTGTATTGGGCGTTAAACCGGCATCGATATTTGTCACGGCATACGTCGATGTATTCATTTCCCAAAAATGGCTGCTGACTTCATCCGCGAAAAAGTACTTGCCCTGTTCATCCTGATCGGGTCCCCGATAGACGTAACCGCCGATCACGGCGTTCCCTTGGAGCAACCCCGGACCGTGGGTATAGTCGTAAACCGGATCGACATTTCCGGATGGCTTATTGCCGCCGACCGGTGAACCAGATGGCGTTGGTGTGGCGATGAAACCTTCGCGCAGGCGCCAGCCGTAATTCTCTCCGCCCGTTGAATTGGCTGGCTGAAAATCGATCTCTTCCCGGGTATCCTGCCCGACGTCGGCAATCCATTGGTCGCCAGTGTCGCGATCGAAGCTGCTGCGGAACGGATTTCGTAAGCCGTATGACCAAATCTCATCGGCGCCAGTGACATCCACGAACGGGTTCGTAGCTGGGATCGCGTAATTTCGGTTAGGGTCGGCTGGAAAGGCGTCGCTGTTCACATTGATGCGTAGCTGCTTCCCCATGAAATCATTAGGATCATCGGTGATGTTTTGAGCATTGCCGCCCGGCTCATAGTGTCCCGCGCCAGAATCGTTCGCCAATCCGCCATCTCCGGAATTTATATAGAGATAGCCGTCCTTCGGACCAAAGCCGATCCATCCGCCGACGTGATTGTCTTCGGGTCGGGGCCAGCTCATGATTTCGGTCGCGCTCGTGCCGGCGACGAGCGGGTTGGATGACACCGAATATTGTCGGATATGCGTGGAAAAAGGAGATGTTGCGGTTGCTGCTGTACCGGCCGTTACGGGTAGCCCGCCGTTATCGACTGTTACGTACACATAAAACTTGCTGAAACCGTTGCTTCCAACTTTGGCGTAATCGGGGTTAAACGCGAGGCCGAGCAGGCCCCCTTCGTCGGCCGCGTCCGTATCGGAAATGTGCAGAAACGTCGAGACCACGGACTTGGACGCGATGTCGACAACCTTGATATTGCCGCCCTTCTCGAGCACAAACAAATGGTTCGCGTCGCCGGGTGCGAAGGTAGCGAATAGCGGAGACGACAGCCCCGATGCAATCTGCGTGGTGCCGGAGATTGCGGCATACAAGTGCTGGGCAGCGAACAAGCATGCCAGACACAACACCGCAAGATAACCGGAAATGCGCATTTTCTCTTCCATCGTGGGTTAATTGGATGCGACTCTTGTTGCAAACTTTGTGCCCAATCCGTCAGTCAAGCCGGCGAGCAGCAACTCGCTAGTGTAGTGCTTCAAGCAGATGGGACCTTATCGAGGCTGGCCCGAGCGCGGGCGACTTTCTCCAGAATGTCTTCGGCTTTCTTGGTCCACACGAACGTGGTCGGGTCGCTGTTGTGCTGGTCGATGTAGTCGCGAATTGCCTGGATCAACTCGGAAACGCTGCGGAAGACGCCGTTGCGAATCCGATTGTGAGTGATGTCGCGGAACCACCGCTCGATCACGTTGAGCCACGAACTGCTTGTCGGGATGAAGTGGATGTGGAACCGTCGATGCCGCCGGAGCCAGGCCTTGACCTTGGGATGCTTATGCGTGGAATAGTTATCAACAATCAGGTGCAGGTCCAATTCCGGCGGCGTTTCCGCCTCGATCTTCCTCAGGAACTTGATCCATTCCTGGTGTCGGTGTCGCGGCATGCACTCAGCGATGATCTTTCCCGCGGCCAACTCGATTGCCGCGAATAGCGTGGTGGTGCCATGGCGTTTGTAGTCGTGCGTGAGGGTCTTCAGCCGGCCGGGATATATCGGCAGGCTCTTCTGCGTGCGGTCGAGCGCTTGAATCTGACTCTTCTCGTCGCACGAAAGCACGAGCGCATGCTCGGGAGGATTCAAGTACAGGCCGACCACGTCGACCAACTTTTCAGCGAACTGCGGATCGTTCGAGACCTTGAATGATTTTGTGGGGTGCGGCCGCAGGCCGTTGTCTCGCCAGACGCGCTGGACCATCGTATCGCTGCAACCCAACGCCTTGGCCAGTGACCGTGTCGACCACTGCGTGGCATGGGGTGGCGTTTCCTGAGTCGTCTTGCGGATGATCTCGGCCTCGAACGAGGCGCGCCTGGTGGGTGTGCGTCCGCCGCGTGGAGCATCCTGTTCAATGCCTGCCAGACGCGACTCCGCGAAGCGAGTACGCCACGTCCCCACGGTCCGTCGCGTGCAGTCCAGCATAGCGGCGATCTCCTTGCTCTCACGGCCGCCGGCAGCCGCCAGGACAATCTTTGCTCGCAACACCAGTCGCGTCGGCGTGCTGCGTCCTCGCGACCACTTGGTCAACGAAACTCGCTCTTCATCCGTTAAGACAATGGCGCTTGCAATCCGCATGATCGTGATCCTCCATGTTCAGAGGATTCAGACGCCAGCGGCAGCCAATAAGTTCCCGTATTTCTAAAGCACTACACTAGCTCCAGAATTGCCGATCAAGCATGCGGTAATTCACTGCCTCGCTGACGTGCTCCGGCATGAGTTCGGCTCTTCCGTCCAGGTCGGCGATCGTGCGGGCCACTCGCAGAATTTTGTCGTGCGCGCGGGCGGAGAGGCCCATTTCTTGAATGCTCGATCGCAGCAGATTCGTGCCTGCGTCGTTGAGCTGGCAGTATTGGCGAATTTCGCGAGTCGACATCTGGGCATTGCGCCGCGTTTTGGATTTCAGAAACCGCGCTTCCTGGATCGTCCTCGCGGATATCACCTGCTCGCGCATCGCCGCGCTGGTGCTGCCAGCGCTTGGCCCGCTCAGCTCCTTGAACGGCACCGCCGGCACTTCGATGTGGAGATCGATGCGGTCGAGGAGCGGCCCGCTAATCCTGGCCATATAACGTTCGATTTGCGGAACCGTACAATGGCATTCCCTCCGCGGATCGTTGCGATAGCCGCAGGGACAAGGGTTCAGCGAGGCAATCAGCACGAAATTGGCCGGGAAAGTCGTGGAATTGAGTGCCCGACTGATCGTCACGTTGCCGTCTTCAAGCGGCTGCCGCAGCACTTCGAGCGTCGCTCGATTGAACTCGGGCAGCTCATCGAGAAACAGCACACCGTTGTGCGACAGGCTGATTTCGCCGGGCGTAGGCGTCGATCCGCCGCCGACCAATCCGGCGTTCGAGATGGTGTGATGCGGCGCGCGGAACGGCCGCCGCGCCAAGAGCGGTTGCCCCGCCGGGAGCCGGCCCACCGCACTGTAGATTCGGGTGGTCTCGATCGACTCCTCGGCCGATAGCACCGGCAAGATCGTTGGCAGGCGCTTGGCCAGCATGGTCTTTCCCGAACCGGGCGGCCCGACCATCAGCAGATTGTGAGAGCCAGCGGCGGCGATCGTGACGGCTCGCTTCGCCATTTCCTGGCCGCGGACATCGGCGAAATCTTCTTCGTAATGCGAAAGCTCATGGAATAGTTCGTCGAGGCGAGAAGGCGTCGGTTCGATGTCAAGTTCGCCGGTAAGGAAAGCGACCGTTTGCGCGAGGCTATCGACCGCAATCACATCGAGCCCTTCCACCACCGCGGCTTCGGCGGCGTTCGCGCTCGGCACAATGATGCCACGAAGCGTAGGACGGACAATCCTGTCCGTCCGTATGGCATCGACGGACAGGATTGTCCGTCCTACGTCGTTCGCCGCAGCCGCCATCGCCATCGACAGTGCCCCCTTTACCGGCCGCGTGCTGCCATCGAGCGCAAGCTCACCCACAACCGCATACTGGTCAAGCAGTTCGCTCTTGAACTGCCCACTGCCCGCCAGAATTCCGACTGCAATCGGCAGATCAAACGATCCGGCACTCTTCGGCAACTCCGCAGGCGCCAGATTGATCACGACGCGATCCTGCGGCCGCACGAATCCGCTGTTGACCATCGCCCGCTCGATGCGATGCGTGCTTTCCTTCACCGCCTGTTCCGGCATGCCGACGAGCAACGTCTTCGGCAGCGCACCGGGCGAGACATCGACCTCGACCTCGACGGGCAGCGCGTCGATGCCTAATAGCGAGAAGGTATGCAGCTTGGCGAGCATAGGCAGTTGATGGCTAGTAGTAGGCGGCTTGCCTCGTTATTCTGACGGCGGAACGAGACACAAACAAGCACGGACTTATTGGTTTGACCTGGAAGATGCTGATAACGATGTGCATCCGACAAACGTAATTGATTAGAATAGATTGTGGCGATGGATTACCTGCGTATCTTCTGGGATGATCCCGACGACCCGAACGGTAACGTTCACCATATACTTGAACACGGGCTGTCGATCGAGGATGTCGAGGAGGCGCTTGAAAATCCAACAAGCGAAGGAACGAGCACGACAACCGGCCGCCCGTGCATATGGGGGTATACGCTCGAAGGCCTGTACATCATCGTCGTCTACGACCAGATCGACGAAGACACGATCCGCGTAAGGACCGCCTACGAAGTCCGCGAACCACGATAGGTCAAAATCATGGCAAAAAAACTGCAGCGCGTATTTCGCGACCGACATCTTGCTCCCGACGAAGTGGCCGCCGATCAGGAGCTGCGCGAAAAGATTGAACGAGAATACCCGCCGAAAGCTGCGACCCACGTGGCCGGAGCTGATTCGCTTAGTGAATTGCTGCGCCGTTCGATTCGTGAAAGCGGACGATCTTTAGAGGACATTGCCAGCGCTGCGGGAGTATCGCCAATCGTGATTGTCGGATTCATGTCCGGCGATCGCGATATTCACATGGCTACCGCCGATCGGCTGGCACGTTCGCTCGGGTTGGAAGTAACGGCGGATTAGAAGCGTTGGATTGGGCTGGAGTCAACGAAACAAGTCCGCCCCGCAAAGCCGTAACCGCTTTCATGCGCCGGGCGGGAAGAGCCCGAATGTTTGTTCGGCTTGACGGATGCGAACGCGACGTGATTGGTTGAGGTCGAGGGCGACAATCGTGGCCCGGCCAACCGGCGTAAGCCCAACGACCTGGTAGTCGTCCCACGCGAAATGTTCCCGCCAAGAATGCAATCGCGGATGGAAGAGTGGAACAGTTGCGCCTGTGTCCGAGTCAATCGCTTCGACTCGGTCCGACTTGCGAAGGTTACAGCCGGGGCATGCCCAAGCGAGGTTTGCAAGGTCAGTGGGGCCGCCGCGCAAGGAAGGAACGACGTGCTCCAAATGAAATCGCGCTCCTTGCAGGCTTTGGTGCATCCGACAGTACTCGCAGCGCCCAGACGCGCACTGCTCGACCTGCCGTTCAAGTTCGGCGCACGAGGTCATTGCGGTCCGCGGCCCAGCAGTTGAAGTGCTTCGGCGCACACCAGCGAAAGACGCTCGCTTAACTCGACCAGTGCTTCTAATTCGCCTCGTTCCGGCGTCGTGATGGCCCCCTCGTTGTTGCGGTCCATCAGTTCCTGGAGCCGGACGTCAGCCTTGGTCGGCAAGCGCAGTTCGCCGATCGTTTCTATCCATTCCGTCGGAGCCGGTATGGTAGCGCTCATAAGTGCCTTCTCCTAACATCGGTACTCTGATTTCATCGGTCCATTATACTTGCCGGCCTGGCAATCGGGCCACACCAGCGAATTCTGCTCATCGGTGTCTGATTTTGACTTGTCCGTGCCGCGGTAGATACACTTCACTCTTATCCATGCCGCGGCTGACTCTCTATAACGGAAGCAGGCGTGGGTCAAAACAAATTATTCAATCGTTCTGACCCTTTATCGTGACCGTACATGACAGCCATGCGGCGAGATGGGGTTGACGCCGTCTATTTTTTCTGGCTGGCCAGTAATCGTCGGCGAGCGTGCCGGGCGCGGCGTCGGTCGACGGCGTCGCGTCGTTCCTCGACTCGATACGTGCGCACCGCCTCGGGATGTTGCTGCTTCCAGCGATCGGCGCAGGGACTCCCAGTCGGTCGAGCCGGCCAGGATTTGGTCGAGCACGTCTTTGAGATAGCTCCACACGTCCAAGTCGTTGCGGGCCGCCGTGCTGACGATCGTCATCAAGTTGGCGGCGCGGTGTCCCGCGGCGACGCTGCCAATGTGCAACCAATTCTTGCGACCGGTCGCAATCTGCTTCATCAAGTGTTCGGTCTCGTTGTTGTCGATCGGCAGCCGGCCATCGGTGGTGTACAACAACAGCGCGTCCCAGTTGTTTCTCAAATAACCGATCGCCTCGGCTAAATCGCTCTTGGGCAATAAACGTTCCAGTTGCGGGCTATCGATGTACGCGCGGATTTGTCCCAGGACGTGGAGCGATTCACGTTGCCGCAACTCCAGCCGCTCGCTAATGGTCCACAGCTTGGCACGCTCCTCCAAGTCATACAGCTGGCGAACGAGCGCGAGCAGCATCGTCGTGTGTCGAGGATGGTTCACACGGCACTCATGCAGCTTGCGACGCGCATGCGCCCAACAGGCGGCACGCTGGATCCGCGCATCGCTCCGCAGCTCGATCTTTTGAAATCCGCTCCAGCAATCTCCCAGCAAAAAACCCCTGAAGCCAGACAGCATCCAATCCGGGCCATCGCGATGGCGGCTGACGGTAAAGTCGAAAACGTTGAACGGCAGTTCGAGCGACCGACAAGCCCACATCCGCCCCTGGACGCTCGGGCGCCCTTCCGCCTGGGCCTTGGAAAGCACCTCCAGCATCCGACGGCTGCGCGGATCCTGCGGATCGAGCGCCGGCAGTTGGGGTGGCACAATCAGAATCAGCGGAGTCTCATCGCATCCCAGCACATCGATCTTGCCCAACAAGTCGTGGTAATACTGGACCAACGGCTCGAAGAACGAACTCGCTGGCGGTGACGATATTCAATAAGGTCGAACGGCTGGGGGTCCAGCCGCAACCGGCGAACACGTCTTGCTGACGATAGTACGGCAGGTGGTAGAAGAAGCGCTCCGCAATAATCTCCACCGCCACGCTGGTGTCAAAGCGATTGCCCTCGACCAGGCCGGTGGGCCGCTCGGGGCTCTCGACGCCCTGGTGAGGTTGTCGTCGGTCGGCGTACTTGGCGTACTTCGTCACGCGCACCCGGAGCCGGGCCCGCTCAAACTCCAGCGTTTCGACCTCGTCGTAGCCGATGAATGTCTTTCCCGCTTTCTGTTCCTCAGGCAGATCGACGATCTTCTCGTAACGCGGCAAGTGTTCCGGAAACTTTTCGCTCCGCAGGCGTGGCTTGTGCCGTTTGGCTCGGCGCCTGTTCTGGACTTCCTCGATCACGCGTTCAGCTTCCAAGACGGCTTCCGCCAGGGCCTCGGCCGCCGCGGCCGCGTCATCACCAAAGTCGAGTGATATCTGATTGGGATCGGCCAGGAACCGTTCACTCCGCCGACCGTACAGCCGCTCGATGAGTTTTCGGATCGTGAGTTTCAGCTCTTCGTTTTCTTGGAACAGCTTGTGGTGCGACGCTTCTAGATCCACCACGGTCCGCGATTGCTCTTGGGCAAAGGCTGCGCGTGACTCCAGTTCGTGAGACTGCTGATGAAGCTGAGCGTCCTGCACTTCGAGGCGAGATGAGAGCTCGCGGATCAGCCGATGACAGGCAGCCAGATCTTCGGGGCATGACGATCCGTCGTTCATACCCTTATATACCCAACAACTCGGCAGAGGTTTTCCACAAATTCTGAAAAGGGAACAAAAAAACCGAGCGAGTCTCGCCGGACTCGACCGGTTGTCGTGGCTTCGTCAACACGACCAATGCTTAGGCAGCTTCCATCCGCTTCCGCCGCGCGCAGCCGAAGCCAAAGGCACGCCTCCAATCAACATGGCCAATTGCGTGGCATCGATCGTCGCATGCACTTGGCCCTCGGCGGCACGAGGCATTTCAAATGTTCCTTGCTCCAATCGCTTGTACCACAGAACCAGCCCTCCTGGTTCCCACCACAGCGCCTTGATACGATCGTGTCGCCGATTTGTAAACAAGAACAAGTGGCCATCCAGCACGTTCATCGCGAAGACCGATTCGATCATCCCACTCAGCCCATCGAATCCCCGGCGCAAGTCGACGGGCTGGCTGCAGAAATAGATCTTGGCACCGTTCGGCAATCCGAGCATCACGCCTCTCCCTGCGTCGTTCGAGCCATCGCAATCGACTCGATGAAAACCTGCACGTGCTGGCGGGTGTGAGCGCCAAGCGTCAGTCGCGCACCATTGGGAAAGGTAACCTGCAGGTCGGCTGAACCGGTGACTTGAACGGGGATGAACGTGGCCGGCTGTCGCCCGGCGCCAGCCTCGGACGTGGCGTCAGCCAGCTTCCGCCGCCACTGATAATACGAAGGAACCGAGACTTTTTCGCGACGACAGAATTCGGTCACCGACGCATTCGATCGATTGAACCGATGCATTCGATCCAGCCACTCAGAGCGCTTGCGGGCACGGGCACTGCCGGACATGGTCAGACTCCTACGGGGGGACGGACTTCAAGAATCCCCCGAGTTTAACCACCGCGCCTACAATGGTGCCGGTGTACGGTCACGGAAGATCGTCGACACGCCGAATATCGACCGGCTCGCCAAAGAAGGCAGGCGTTTTGATTCCTATTACGTTGCCTCGCCCGTTTGTTCGCCGTCGCGATGCGCGCTAATCACCGGTCAGTTCCCGGCCCGCTGGAAGATCACCAGTTATCTCGCGGAGAAGAAACGAAACGCCGGCGCCGAAATGGCCAACTTCCTCGATCCGAAAGCGCCCTCGCTTCCCGCGTCAGCTAAAGAGTGCCGGCTATCGCACCGCGCACTTCGGTAAGTGGCACCTGGGTGGGGGCCGCGATGTGACCGATGCACCGAAATTCGCCGCCTACGGCTACGACGAGCACGCGGGCACGTACGAAAGCCCGGAGCCCGACCCTGATATCACGGCGACGAATTGGATTTGGTCGCCGAAAGATAAATACAAGCGTTGGCAGCGCACCGAATTCTTCGTCGACAAGACGCTCGACTTCCTGCGACGCAACAAAGATGCACCGTGCTTCGTGAACCTGTGGTTCGACGACGTGCACACGCCATGGATTCCCAACGCGGCCGCCCAAAAGGAAAAGCAGCCGAACGTCGCGAAGAATCTGAAGCCGGTCATCGCCGAAATGGACCGACAAATCGGCCGGCTCATGGACGGCATCAAAGAGTTAGGCATCGATCGCCGGACGCTCGTGATTTTTACCAGCGACAACGGCCCCTACCCTCACCTGGCCGGGCGCACGAACGACCTGCGCGGCTGCAAGTTCAGCCTGTACGAAGGCGGATTGCGTTTGCCCTTCATTGCTCGCTGGCCCGGAAGTATTCCGCCGGGCGTGACCGACGCCACCACGATCGTTTCAGAAGTCGACATGTTTCCAACCTTATGCCGAATTGCCGAGGCGGATTTGCCGAGCGGCGTCGCATTCGACGGCGTCGATCGCTCGCCCGCATTGCGCGGAACGGCGATTGGCACTCGCCAGCGTCCGCTCATGTGGGAATACGGCCGCAACGAAAAGTTCTTTGGCTATCCGCGGCAACCGATCGACCGCTCGCCCAACCTTGCGATCCGCGATGGGCAGTGGAAGCTGCTTGTCAACAGCGATGGCGGCGATGAGGAGCTTTACGATTTAGCCGTCGATCGCCGCGAATCGAGTAACGTGGCGAGTGGGCATCCGGAGGTTGCCTCACGCCTGAAACATGCCGTACTGGATTGGCGCCATACGCTGCCTTGAGGCCATCCGGCGGAATTTGCAAGCGGATGGCCGGGCGACTTCCATCGGCATAGAATCAGCACAGAGCCGTGTGGACACGATAAAGCCGCTTCTGACCCAGCATTCCGGCTGCCGCATCCGCCACCCATCGAGCCGAACATGATCAACGCCCTTGACCACCGCAAGCCGGATCATCCCGTCGAAGAATTATTTGTCGCACGCTGGTCGCCGCGGGCAATGAACGGCAAGCCGTTGGCCGACGGCGAAATGGAAACGCTGTTCGAGGCCGTGCGCTGGGCCCCCTCGACGTACAACGAACAGGAATGGCGATTTCTCTACGCTCGCCGCGGCACTCCCGAATGGCAAACGTTTTTCGATCTGCTAGTGGAAGGCAATCAGGCTTGGTGCCGCAATGCCGCGATGCTGGTGGTGATCCTCGCGCACAAAGTCTTCACGCAAAACGGGAAGCCCAACCCGGTACATTTATTCGACGCAGGCGCCGCATTCGAGAACATCGCACTGCAAGCCACGGCGATGGGGCTCGCGGTACATGGTATGCAAGGTTTCGACTTCGAAAAGGCTCGCACAATGCTGAAAGTGCCCGATGATTATGCGGTCGCCGCCATGTTCGCAGCCGGCCACCCCGCCGAGCCGGGAACGCTTCCCGAAGCGCTCCGCAGCCGCGAAAAACCGTCAGACCGGAAACCCCTTCCCCAAATCATCTGTGAAGGGCAATTCGCCTTTCCGTAAAGCCTGATTGCGAAAATCGGGCGGGAAAAATCGCTTGGATTTGCTCCCTGCACTAATTATGCTGAATGTTGGCGAATCACGTGAATGGATCAATCTCGCTCCCATTTATTCACCCCCACGTTCCGTCCTGCCATGTCTCGAAAAAATTGGTTTGCAGCGGTTGGTCTCGTGCTGATTGCATTGCTCGCACTCGGACGATATGGCATCGCGAAAGACAGCGGTGCGGATATCAGTGCGGCGTCCGACGCCGCTAAACCTGCGCAGGGAATCGAATTCTTTCAAGCCGTCGACGCCGGGCAGATCAACGCGAAGTACATCGCGATGAGCGATCATGCGGCCCGGCTCATCATTACGAATAACACGAAGCAGCCGATGAATTTGAAACTGCCCGAAGCATTCGCGGGCGTGCCGGTGGTGGCCCAGTTTGGCGGCGCCGGCGGAGCACGCGGCGGCGGCGGCGGCGGTGCTCGTGGCGGCGGAGGACGAACAGGAAGCTCGGGCGGCGGGCAGCAAAGCACTGGCGGCGGATTGGGCGGCGGCGGCGGAGCCGGCGGCGGTGGTGGCGGCGGGTTCTTCAGCGTGCCTCCCGAGGAAACCAAGAAGCTCGATTTCCCCGTCCTTTGTTTGAACCACGGCTTGCGCGACCCATCATCGGCCACGGCCTATAAAATTGTGCCAGCCGACTCAGTCATCGATCGGCCCGCGGTCATTGAGCTTCTGAAAGCGTTCGGTCGCGGCGAACTGAAGCACCAGTCGGCCCAAGCGGCCGCATGGCATTTAGCCAACGATCTCAGTTGGAACGAACTTTCAGCCCAACTGCAGGGCACTCGCCGCAGTTTGAGTCGCCCGCCATATTTTACGGCGGATGAAATTCGCGCCGGAATGGCTTACGCCACCGACGCAACGCGGCTCGCCGAAGCGAACGCCAGCGAATACCAGAGCGTAAAGAAAGATAACATCAAGCCGCCAACGGAAAGCAGCGAAGCACGCAGCACCACCGATACAGAATCCAAAGAACCAGCGAAAACTGACGCCGAAGAACCAGCGAAAAGCGACTCGAAAGATAAACCAGCCAATCAAGACGATCAAGAAAATCAAGATAATAAAGACGCGACGAGCTCGACGACGGACACAACCAAATAATCGAGCCGGCAGATCGCTTGCGGTTTAGCTCGCAACGCGCAATTTTCGGCCGCGTTACGCCGCACGTAACTCTTCGATCTCCAAATCGCGAATCGAGGCCAGCAGCCGGCGAATTTCCGCTTGATAGTCGGTCCGCTCGATGTGCCATTGCGATTCCATCTGCTCGTATTGCTGCTGTTGGCGATCCAACTCTTGCTCGCGCGTGACCAACCGCGCGGCCTGCGATTCGATATCCGCGTGCCGCCGCTCGGCCCAAGCCGTCAGCTCCGACCTCTGTGCTTCGATCGCTTCTACGTGCTGCGTCAGGTCGCGGCGAACCGCTTCCAACTGCTCTGATCGCTGCGCCAGTTCCGCCAGCACGTCGCGGTAATGATCGGCGAGCTTGGCGCGGACCTGCGAGATCGACCGCGTCAGGCTCGCCGGAGCTAGCGCACCGGCAAGCTGAGCCCACGTTTCCTCGGTGGCCAGCCGCATTTCCAAACACCTCGCGCTGCGTGGTGCGAAGCTCGGCCTGCAATTGGGCCAAGGCGTTTTCACGGGCGTCGATCTCGGTCTCGCGCTGGTCGAGCTGCTGAGCGCGATGCTGCTGTTCCTTCTGCGCGACCTGCTGTTGCGCCGACAGCGACCGGCGTTCGCGCACGGTCTGCTCTTCCAGCTGCCGACGCTGAATCGCGAGGGTTCGCAACCCGTCGGCCAGTTCAGCTTTCTCGGTGGTCAATTGGGCTTCGGCTTCGTCGAGGTAGCGGCGGCGGGCGGTAAACTTTCGCGCCTCTTCCTGCAACAGTTGCATTTTTTCTTCCGTCACGCCAAGCCGTTCGAAACGAGCCAGCGCGGTTTCAATTTCCTGCTGGCGATAGCCGAGTTGCCGCTCTGCCGCCTCGAGCTCCGCTTCGCGATTGGTAAGATCGGCCACGGCCTTGCGCAGTTCAGCCCGCTCTATTTCGACTCTCCGGCCCGTTGGCGAAGCGCGTCCGTCTGCTTTTCCAACTCGACGCCCTGCGATTGGAGCCGGGACTCCCACTCAGTAATCTTGCTCTCGCGCCGTTCGATATCCGCCAGATTATCCTCGGTGCGCGATTTATCGGAAATAAACTGGTCGATATCGCGATAGAGCTGGGCCTGACGGCGCGTCGATCTCTCGATGCCGCTTTTCAAGGGAAGCTTCGCGGACCTGAAGCCGTTCGTGACGCTCGTCCCAAGCGGCCCGATCGTTGTCCAAAGCTGCTAAGCGAGCTTGCAATTGGGCTTCGCGCCCTTCGAGTTCGGCCTCGCGATTTTGCAAGCGCGTCTCGAGCTCGACGAGCGCTTCCTCGCGAACCTGAGTAAGCTCCTTGGCGCGAACTTCGGCGACTTCTTCTCGCTCGGCGATTTCCTGCTCGCGGCCGGCGATCGATTCGGCGCGCTCCTCAAGTTCCTGTTGCCGCTCGGCCAGCCATTGCCGCGCGTTTTGCCACTTGGCGTCGAGGTCCGCCTCTTGGGCAGCGAGCGCGTTTTGTCGGCGGTCCAACTCGGTTTGGTCCGATTGCAAGCGATCGGCAAGTTGGGCCGCATGCTCGCGAAGTTGCTCCAACGAGTGTTCCACTTGTACGCCAGTCGCCAGCGCTCGCTCTTCGGCTGGCGCATTCGCAAATTGAACCGCGCCATGATCTGGCGCGCGATGACCGGCGGCGCGGTCGATGCCGTGCGGCGGATCGATCCGCATTTCTCCCTGGGTAAAACCAGCGGCGTCCGATGGGCGAGGATTAGATCGGTTGGACATTCGTCATTTATCGCGTGGCGAAGCGCGGGCGATCGCGCCGCAAGGTCTTGCTAACCGGCAAAAACGTACTAAGTTCCCATCGGCACCATCGGCCGCAAACTCCATTGCAAACTGCCCAGAAGAAGTTGCACGCCTGCAATGCTGGCAGAAAAAGGGGTCAGGCCTCTTTTCTCGCAGCCGGGAATCGGCTATATTCCCCGAATGCCTCGCCCCAAACGGATTTGTCCGGCCGGAATGATGTTCCACTGCCTCAATCGGGCCGTGGCCCGGCTGACGATCTTTGAAAAGGACGCCGACTACGCCGCGTTTGAGCAGGTGCTCGAAGCAGCCCACGCGCGAATTCCGCTGCGGATTCTCGCCTACACGCTGATGCCCAACCACTGGCACCTCGTCGTCTGGCCGCAGGCCGACACCGAGGTGACCGAGTTCCTCCAGTGGCTCACCGTAACCCACACGATGCGGTGGCATGCCCACTATCAGACCAGCGGAACGGGCCATCTTTACCAAGGCCGCTTTAAATCGTTTCCGGTTCAAAGCGACCAGCACCTGCTAACCGTGCTCCGCTACGTCGAGCGAAACCCGGTGCGGGCCGGTCTGGCGAAGCGCGTCGAAAACTGGCGGTGGGGCAGCGCGTGGCGACGTAACCAGGCCGGCGGCGATGCCAATGCTTTGCTCTCGGCCTGGCCGATCGAGCGGCCACGAAACTGGCTCGATTACGTGAATCGGCCGCAATCGCCACCCGAGGTCGACGCGCTGCGGCGATGCGTTCAGCGGGGCACACCCTTCGGCAGCGATCTGTGGGTGAAACGCTCAGCGACTAGGCTTGACCTGCATTCCGCCCTCCGCCCACGCGGCCGGCCTCGACTGAAAAAAGAGACCTGACCCCTTTTCTGCCCCGAAGAAACCCTCACCGTGGTCCGCTTGGGCGTGCCAGAGCTGTTACGCAAAACGCTCTCCACAACCAACCCCATCGAGAGTGCCTTCAGCGTAGCCGAGAGTGTGACCCGTCGCGTGAAGCGGTGGCGCGACGGCGACATTCGCCAGCGGTGGTGCGTGGCCGGCCTCGTCGACGCCTAGCGCCGATTCAACCGCGTCAAAGGCCACAAGCACCTACCGCAACTCCTCGCCGCTCTTGATCGACTCGTTGCTTCACCAACCCTTGACCACAAACGTAAACACGCCTAACAATCCATTCCAGGAGTCATCAACCCATTTCAACTACGAGCGGGACATCTTCCTTTTGGGAGTACGTGGCGTTTGCATTGAACTCGATCGTGTTTCTGCTCATTGGCCTTGAAGTGCATCTCGATGCATTGTTTGGTTCGTGGAAGGCAATTCTCGTGGCATACGTGGTGGTGACCGCCGGACGGGGACTGGTGATTTTCGCGGTGTCCGCTTTGCTGCGAATGACCCGCGAGAAACTTCCCTGGCCGTGGAGCGTGGTGCTGACGTGGGGCGGTTTGCGCGGCGGGTTGCCTATGGTGCTGGTGCTCAGTCTGCCGGTGGGTTTTTCACATCGAGATCTGTTGGTCACGATGACGTTCGGGGTGGTGCTGATCTCGATTTTGGTCGACGGCATGACCGTTTCGCCCTTGCTGCGATGGCTAGGTATCGTCAAAGGGCGAGAGCACCGGGAAGCGTACGAGTTCGCCCGTGGCAAATTGCAGGCGGCCAGCGCGGCGCTCGACGAACTGGAGCGGATGTCGCACGTGCATTTCTTCGGCAAAGACGTGCGCGCCCACCTCAAGAATGAGTACGAAAAGCGAATCGAAGCAGGAGCAAGACCAGATCGGCGAATTCGAACTCGACCGCGCGGCGATTGCGGCCCAGGAATCGCAATGGGCTCGCCGGCATCTGTTGCTGACGGAAAAGAACCATGTCATCGACTCCTTTCGGCAAGGCGTTCTCGATCAGGCGATTTACGAAAAGTTGCTGGCCGACATCGACGCGCGCCTGTTGCGGCTTGAATCCGGCGAAGAGGAGAAGACCGTCGAAGAGCCGGACGCCAACAAGAACGACGACTAAACCCAGAGAATACCCTCATGAAACCCGATGCCGATCAACCCAAGACTTCCGAATCGAAGCCGGGCGTCAAAGCCCAACGCCGAAGGACGATTTGAAATCCCTTGCCAATGGCGGAACTTCAGAAAAAACTGGGCTCGTCGCCGGAAGGCCTTAGTCAAGCCGAGGCACAGAAACGGCTAACCCAATATGGGCCCAACGAGATTAAAGAAAAGAAAACCAATCCGTTCCTGAAATTCCTCACCTATTTTTGGGGCCCGATCCCCTGGATGATCGAAGTGGCGGTGATTCTGTCGGCTGTGGTCCGGCCACTGGCCGGATTTTGGCATCATCCTCGTTTTGCTTCTTTGCAACGCCATGATCGGATTCTGGGAAGAACACCAGGCGGGTAACGCCATTGACGCCTGAAGGCCAAGCTGGCGGTCAAGGCCCGGGTAAAACGCGATGGGAAATGGATCAATCCGCCGGCGCGTGAATTGGTGCCGGGCGACATCATCCGCTTTCGACTCGGCGACATTGTGCCGGCGGATGCGCGTTTGCTGGAAGGCGATGAGGTCTCGGTGGATCAGTCCGCGCTGACAGGAGAATCCTTGCCCGCCAAGCGCAAATCCGGCGAGGCGGTGTTTTCAGGATCCATCGTGCGTCGGGGTGAAATTGATGCATTGGTCTATGCCACGGGCGCAAACACCTACTTCGGGAAAACGGCTCAACTGGTGCAGGAGGCGCACACCGTCAGCCATTTTCAACAGGCCGTCCTGAAGATCGGCAAATACCTGATCATCCTCGCGGTGGCTCTGGTGGCGGTGATTATTACCGTCGGTATTCTCCGCGGTGACCCAATGCTCTACGCGAAACCGCCCCAGGACCCTGTCCTCTTATTTGCCCTCATCCTCACGGTCGCGGCCATTCCGGTGGCCATGCCGACGGTGTTGTCGGTGACGATGGCGGTCGGAGCGCGCCTGCTCGCCAAGAAAAAAGCGATTGTGAGTAAGTTGGTGGCCATCGAGGAATTGGCGGGCGTAGACGTGCTTTGCGCGGACAAAACCGGCACCCTGACGCAGAATAAGCTGACTCTGGGCGATCCGTTCAGCGTGAACGATGTCCCGGCCGATCAAGCTCATTCTTTTTGGAGCGCTGGCGTCGCGTGCGGACAATAACGACACCATTGATCTGGCCGTGCTGGCGGGTTTGAAAGATAAGGATGCCCTGAAGAAATATGAAGTGGTTCATTTTCTGCCGTTCGACCCGGTGCACAAACGCACCGAAGCCACTGTCAAAGCCAAGACGGAAAGACGTTCAAGGTGACCAAGGGCGCACCGCAGGTGATCTTGAAGTTGTCGGCCGATGCCGGGCAGGTGAAACCCGCCGTTGATAAAGCGGTGAACGAATTTGCCGCACGCGGCTTTCGTTCGCTGGGTGTGGCGCGAGCCGACGGGGATGGCCAATGGCAATTTCTTGGTGTTTTACCGCTGTTTGATCCGCCGCGCGAAGATGCTAAAGCAACCATCGCGACCGCCGGCAATGGGCGTGAAAATCAAGATGGTGACGGGTGACGCACTGGCCATCGCCAAGGAAACCGCCAAAAAGTTAGACATGGGCTCCAATATCCTTGATGCCGCCAGCTTGGGTGACTCGAAAAAGCAAGAAACCGCCGAAATGGCCGAAGTCCATCGAAAAAGCCGATGGTTTCGCCCAAGTGTTCCCCGAACACAAATTTCACATTGTGGATGTCCTGCAAAAACGCGGCCACATCGTCGGTATGACCGGCGATGGCGTGAATGACGCCCCCGCGCTGAAGAAAGCCGACTGCGGCATCGCCGTTTCCGGCGCGACAGATGCGGCCCGCGCGGCGGCGTCCATCGTGCTGATAGCGCCCGGTCTCTCGGTGATTATCGACGCGATCAAGGAGAGCCGGAAGATCTTCCAGCGGATGAACAGCTACGCCATCTACCGCATCGCCGAAACGCTGCGCGTGCTGTTGTTCATGACGCTTGCGATCCTGATCTTCAAGTTCTATCCGGTAACGCGGTAATGATCGTGATGATTGCATTGCTCAACGACGGCGCCATCCTGTCGATTGCTTATGACAACGTTCATTACAAGAATCAAGCCCGAGGCCTGGAACATGCGACTGGTGCTGGGGATCTCCACGGTGCTGGGTGTAATCGGGGTCGTCGCCGCGTTCGGCTTGTTTTATCTTGGCGAGCGGGTTTTCGAGTCTCGACCGTCGCGCACATCCAAACGCTGATGTATCTGAAGCTGTCCGTTGCCGGACATCTGACGATTTTCCTGACGCGCACGCGTGGCCCGTTCTGGTCGATACGTCCCGCGCGTGATCCTATGGATAGCCGTGCTCGGTACACAAATCGTCGCGACTCTGATTGCGGTTTACGGGGTGTTCATGACGCCGCTTGGCTGGGGCTGGGCAATGTTCGTCTGGGGCTACGCTCTGGTCGTGGTTCCTTGTGAACGACCGCGTGAAACTGCTCGCTATCGAATTTTTGATCCCGCCAGGCCGAGACGCCGTCTACGTCTAGCTACCGGAGACTCGCCCAGACGCCGGCCGATTTGAAGCCAGCAGATCGCCAAGCAAGCCTATGAGCTCTATGAGCAGCAAGGCCGCCGCGAAGGTCACGCGGATCAAGACTGGCTCAAAGCCGAGCGGGATACTACGAGAATGCCACAGCTCTCATACATGAGAGAATCTATGAACTATTTGCGAACAATTTCGTGTCCTGCCGAGGGCTCACGTTCACCTCAAGGACTTTGACCCGCAATTTGCGGACAAGCATGAATCGATAAACACTCTGCGCTATCCAAGATCGAGAAATTCCAAAACGCGAATGGACGAGCTGCAGTTTCAGCTCTACGCAGAAAAGCAAACGCTCACTGTTGCTTTGTCTCCAGGCTCCCGACGCGGGTGGCAAGGATGGCGTTGTCCGGCATGTGATCGGCTCGATGAATCCGCAAGGCTGCCGCGTCGTCAGCTTCAAGCAACCGTCGCCGGAGGAACTCGCTCACGATTTTTTGTGGCGGATCGAGCGGCAGATTCCTAAGCGCGGCGAGGTCGTGATTTTCAACCGCTCGCATTACGAAGATGTGCTCGTTGTGCGAGTTCACGATCTGGTTCCGAAAGAAATCTGGTCGCAGCGTTATGAGCAGATCAACGACTTCGAGCGACGCCTCGTCGCGAATGGCACACACATTTTGAAATTCTTCCTGCACATCAGCAAGGAAGAGCAACTACAGCGATTCGAGCAGCGGCTCGACGATCCCGCGCGGCGTTGGAAAATCAGTGAGGCGGATTACTCGGAAAGAGGATACTGGGCCCCCCTACATCGTCCCAACCGGGGTGGAAAAGGGGTCAGGACCACGCCTGTTCGGCACGGCGTTTGCGCTTTCCTATTTTAACTTCGCGATGTCTTCTGATTGCGCATGTTAACAGGATGCCGAGCCAACGCCGAGACTAGCGCACACCGATTCGCGAAGAAGATGTTCAGGGCTTGAAGTATTTTCGCAAGCTCTGGCCGCTGTTCGAGCGGTTGCACGAAGTTGGCTGCGGCCGGGACAAGGCGGGCAACCGCGAGCTGTTCATGGACCAGTACTGCGGGTTGGTGCTGCTGTTCATGTTCAATCCCTGCCTGCGTAGTCTGCGTGCGTTGCAGCAGGCCTCGGAATTGCAGAACGTGCAGCGTAAGCTGCGTTGCGGCCGGGCCTCGTTGGGTTCGCTCTCCGAAGCGACCGACGTGTTCGATCCGGAGCGGCTCCGGGAGATCATCGGCGAACTGGCCCGAGAGGTGCAGCCAATGCGTCGCGTCGGCGGCCAGCACCTCGACCAACTTCTTGTGGCCGTCGATGGCAGCGTCGTTAAGACGCTCTCCACCATCGCCCAGGCGGCCTACTTGAAGAACGTGCACGGCCACAGCAAGTCGGCTTGGCGATTGCACACGCACTTCGACGTCGACCGCGGCGTGCCGACGCGGATCGACGTCACCGGCGGCAAGAACAGCGGCAAGAATGACGAGAAGAATGTGCTCCGCGTCCATCTGGAGGCGGATCACTGTTACGTGATGGACCGCTGGTATGCCCAGTTCCAACTGTTCAACGACATCCACGCCGCCCACAGCAGCTACGTCTGCCGTGTGCGGGATAACAATCGCTACGAAGTGATCGAAACGCGGCCCTTGTCAGACGAGGCGATTGCAGTCGGAGTTCTTAGTGACGAGATTGTCGAATTGGGTGCGGGCAGCCCCGAATCAAAACGTCCCGACCACCGCGTGCGGCTCGTTCGAGTTCGCACGACTCCCTCACGGCCCCGCGGCAAGAGCCCGGGCGGCAAGACCGGCCCACCCTCGGACGGCATCCTGCGAATTGCGACGAATCTCCTGGACGTGCCGGCTGAGATCATCGCCGAGATTTATCGGCAGCGATGGACGATCGAATTGTTCTTCCGCTTCTTCAAGCACGTCTTGGGCTGCCGGCACTTATTGAGCACGGCCCGCGCAGGGATCGAGATTCAGACCTACTGTGCGATCATCGCTTGCCTGCTATTGGCGCTGTGGACCGGCGGCAAGCCGACCCTGCGGACATTCGAAATGGTCTGCCTCTATCTGCAAGGTTGGGCCGACGAAGAAGAGCTGCTGGCGCACCTTAAAAAACTCCAGCCTCGTGCCCTCTAACCCCGCTCTTGTCTTCGAGCGCCGGAGTCTTCTACGCTGTGCGTGACGCGGCCCCACTCACACCCTTCGTCCCTTTAATCCGCGATGGGACGCCGTCCACGGCGCCCCCATCTGCTACACTACACGGTGAGCAATCCTTGAGCCGAACAGGCGTGGGTCAGGACTCTTTTTGTGGCGGCCAAGAATCGTATCTAGAAACCCACATCACATCTGCTACATTGCTTTCCACGCTGCAACTCAGCACTTCGCTCTTTGGCAACTTGATTGAGAAGCTGTCGGCGGTCGGCTGATAGGTCTCAGCCCACATGTGGCCACAATCGGCGCGCGTAAACTCGCTGAGTTTTGCCTGGCCGTGTTCGCGCGCCGTGGTTTGCGTCCTGGGGCCGTTCGATTCGGGCGGCGCGCAAAACGATGGGTTTTGCACGGCGGACTGGGACCCCTGACGAAGGTGCAAAACTATCGAAGGCGCCCTCACCCGACCTCTCCCACGGGGAGAGGAGTCGCGAAGCAGCAGCGGGCGCAAGGCATCAACCCTTCGCCGCTTTGGGGAACAGAAAGGTGTAAGGCCTTTGTTCAGAAAAAGTGGCCCTTGCAATGCTCGATCCACATCAAAAATGGGCGCACAAAATCACGCGGCACACAACGCATCGCATCGCATCGCATCGTGCCGCGTCCTTGAATTTCGTCGCTCGACCGGACGAGTTTCAGGCCTTGACCGAATCGATCGCCTGTTGCAATCGAGATTTGGGCTGCACCCCGACGAACCGTTCCACCACTTCGC
The DNA here is from genome assembly GCA_963733825.1 of Pirellulales bacterium. Taxonomy (GTDB): domain Bacteria; phylum Planctomycetota; class Planctomycetia; order Pirellulales; family Lacipirellulaceae; genus JABDGM01. The sequence goes on along the minus strand of CAVTEK010000014.1, from coordinate 167,313 downwards.
CATTTTGAAAAATCATGAGCGTGGGGATGCTGCTCACGCCGTAGCTTTGGGCCGAATTCGGGGCGTATCGACGTTCAGCTTTCCGATCTTGATTTTGCCCAGGTTCTCGCCGGCCAGTTGCTCGATCACCGGCGCAATTTGCCGGCACGGGCCACACCAGGGCGCCCAAAAGTCTACCAGCACGGGTACGCTGGCTTGCAAAACCTCGGCGTCAAAATTCTTGTCATCAAATTCGGGAACACCCATCGCAACCTTCTCCTTTCGGCCCAACGAAGCTGGAGCAAGTGGTGAATTATAAAGGCGTATCATCCGCTGTCAACGACGACCCAGTTGCCCGCCGAGCTACAACGCGAAATACTGGCAACTGCAGTAACCCGCGGCCGGCCAGGCCAACCGCCCCAGCGCACATTCAATTGGAAGAACAGGAGACTACGATGGCCCGCACCCCGAGTACGATGTTGCCATTGGGAACCAAGGCGCCAGAGTTTTCGCTCGTCAACGTCGATGGACGCACCGTGTCGCTCGCCGATTTCGGCAGTGCCCCTGCCCTGCTCGTGATCTTCATGTGCAACCATTGCCCATTCGTCAAACACCTGGCCGGCGCTGGCCACGTTCGCCCACGAATACATGAAGAAGGGCGCGGCCGTCGTCGGCATCAACTCGAACGACGTATCCAGCTTTCCAGCCGATTCGCCGGAGCAAATGGTGCGAGAGGCGGAGGAGCAAGGTTATACGTTCCCGTACTTGTACGACGACACGCAGGCAATCGCCAAAGCGTATCAAGCGGCCTGCACGCCGGATTTCTTTCTGTTCGATCGCGATCGGCGGCTCGTTTATCGAGGCCAATTCGACAGCAGCCGGCCGGACAACGGCGTGCCGATCACCGGAACCGATATGCGGGCTGCACTCGACGCGGTGCTAGCCGGCAAAAAACCGAGCGACAAGCAAATGCCCAGCATCGGCTGCAATATCAAGTGGAAGACAGGAAACGAGCCAGATTATTTCGGCTAACCGACGCTAGCACGCGCGGCGGTCTTTACCCAACGAGCATTTCGCGATTATTCTGCCGCATTACGGATTTTCGGTAGTGGGTCAGTTCGAACCTGTCATCCCGAGGTACTCCGAGGGATCCGGCCAGATTCCTCGTAGTACCTCGGAATGACAGTTTGTTGATCCCTAGTACTTGTCGGCTCATTCTTTCTCTTATGCCGTTGGAGGGAACCATGGCGCTTCGATTGTTTCGCCGCGTGTCGAATTTGATTCTCGTTCTGGCGGCGATTTCGACTTTGGCGGCTTCGTCGCTCGCCGAAGGCTTTCGCATCGAAACCAAAGTTTTCACCGGCGACGATAAGCATAAGGAACTCGTCAGCGAAACGACGACGTTGTTCCTCAACGGCGCCGTTTACGATTTTCTCAAGAAACCGGAACAAACCGCCGTATTCCGCAAGCCGACCGGCGGGAAGCCCGGTCAATTTATTTTGCTTAGCGACGAGCATAGCGTCATGACGAAGTTTTCGACCGACGACGTCGCCGGCGCCATGAAGAAGTTGCGTACCTGGGCTTCGCACCAGCCAAATCAATTTCTTCAGTTTGCGGCGAATCCGGAGTTCGACGAATCGTTCGACAACGACTCGGGCAAGCTTGTACTATCCAGTCAATTCGAAACGTACACCATCGAAACCACGCCAGCCGAGCATCCCGATGCGCTGGGCGATTATCGAGAATTCCTCGATTGGTATACCCAGCTCAACACACTTTTAACGTCGGGAAAAATGCCGCCCGAACCTCGCCTACGGGTAAATGCCGTACTCGCCCGCCACAAAGTCGTCCCCCTCAAGGTCGAATTAACGCGGCCAGGCGAAGAACTCTTCGCGCCGAACATGAGTTCACCTGGCGGCTCTCGCAGGACGATCAGAAACGGATCGACGACGTGCGGGCAGCCGTCACGACGTACCGCGAAGTAGAGAACAAGGAATTTCTCAGAGCCACGAAGCCTAAGGAGGCGGCTCACTAAGTGGGGACCCAAGGATTGCGGCGGCTTCATTCCTGCGTCAGTTTCTTGAATCGCTTTTCCAAGTCGCGCGTAACGGGCCCCGGTTTGCCGGTGCCGATGGGGCGGCTATCGACGCGCACCACGGGCACGATCTCGGCCGCGGTGCCCGTGAGAAAGCACTCGTCCGCGATATAAACATCGTGCTTGGTCAGCGGAAGCTCTCGCGCTTCGATGTTTGCCGCGCGGGCAATTTCAAGCACCGCATCGCGTGTGACGCCGGCCAGGATTCCGGCCTCGAGCGGCGGCGTTTGCAACTCACCGTTACGCACGAGAAAAATATTGTCGCCGGTACATTCGGCCACTTCGCCCTTGTGGTTGAGCATGAGCGCCTCGATGCACCCGGCCTGCAAACCCTCGATTTTTGCCAGGATGTTGTTGAGGTAATTCAGCGATTTGATCCGCGGGTTGAGCGCCGCCGGGTGTGTGCGCTGCACGCTCACTGTAACAATCTCCAACCCCTTTTCGTAGATCTCCTTCGGGTACAGCGTGATTGCGTCGGCGATGATAATCACCTGCGGGTTGCTGCAACGATTGGGGTCGAGGCCGAGCGTGCCGGCGCCGCGCGTGACGACAAGCCGAACATAGCCTTCCTCGATCTTGTTGACGCGAACGGCTTCGTTCACGGCGTCACACATTTGGTCCTGCGTCATTGGCACTTCGAGCCAAATCGCTTTGGCTGACTCATACAGCCGGACAATATGCTCGTGGAGTCGAAACACCTTGCCGCGATACGAACGCAGGCCTTCGAAGACGCCGTCGCCGTAGAGCAACCCGTGGTCGAAGACGCTGATCTTGGCGTCCTCCTGCGGAACAAAATTGCCGCTGATGTAAATTTGTCGCGACATGGGAACGGAAGTTTTCGCCGCGGAGGACACAGAGCGGGTATTACAACTCGAAGCCAGCCACTCCGAACTTTTGGTCGACATTGCAATCACCTCGTCTTTCCTGTCCGGCGTTCTCCTGTGCCCTCTATGGTTCTTACGAATTATAGCTTTGGGCACGTCCCAGTCACGACATTTCCGACCAGAATCAGGTTCGCGGCAAACTACGCCGCCACCACGCGGCCATCCACGAGCGTGACCGTGCGGTCGGCCTCAGCGGCGATCTGCGAGTCGTGCGTCACCATGACTATAGTGAGGTTTTGCTCGCGGTTCAATCGGCGCAGAATGCCCATGATTTCTTCGCCTGTATGCTTGTCGAGGTTGCCCGTCGGCTCGTCGGCCAGCAGCACGCGTGGCTGAGCAACCAACGCCCGGGCAATGGCGGTGCGTTGCATTTCGCCGCCGGAGAGCTCGCGCGGTTTGTGTTTGAGCCGATGGCCGAGACCCACCAGCTCGATCATTTCGCGGGCCCGCTCGCGATAGGCGCGCCGTCGCAATCGATAGCCGAGCAAACTTTCGCCGATCATCGCCGGCACGAGCACATTTTCCAGCATCGTAAGTTCGGGAAGCAAATGATAGAACTGGAACACCATCCCGAAGTATTTATTCCGAAGGATGTCGCGGCCGGCCGAGGGCAGGTTGTCGATGCGATGTCCTTCGAAGCACACTTCGCCAGAATCTGGTCCATCGAGCGTTGCCAACAGATGTAGGAGCGTACTCTTGCCGCAGCCGCTGGGACCGATGATCGACACGAATTCACCTTCGTTGATCGCCAGTTCGACTCCTTGCAAAACCGGAATCACGATCGACGCCTTGCGGTAACTTTTGCGGACGAAATGGGCGGCCAGGATTTCGCGCGTTTCTCGCGGCGAACTCGCAAGCGCTCCATCGACAGAATGCGGAGTCGCATACGCGGTTGGCACGCGCGGTTGGGCGGACAATGCGGCTGCCCATGGCCCTTCAGATAGATTTAGCCCGTGCGCTCCGTAGCCTGGCGAATAGATGTCGGTATTACTCATAGCGGAGGGCCTCAACCGGATGCAGCCGCGCGGCTCGCGCGCCGGCAAAATGCTGGCCACAACCGCGATGGCCATCGCGCCGAGCACAATCCAGGCGACAGTCGGCCATTGGATGATGGTCGGAATCTTTTGGAAGTAGTAAATCGAGGGATCGAACACGGGCTGCCCAGTAATGCGGCCCAACAGGTCGGCGATCTCGTTGATGTAGCGCACCGAACAGCAGCCCTGCCGCCAAGCCGACACTCGCGCCCACGACGCCGAGACTCAAACCGTATCCCAAGAAAATCCCCATGATCCCGCGGCCAGTCGCGCCGAGAGATTTCAAGATGCCGATGTCGCGAGTCTTTTCGAATACAATCATGAAGAAAATTGCCAGGATGCCGAACCCCGCCACCGCAATGATGAGAAACAACAGCACGTTGAGCACGGCCGTTTCCATTTGCACCGCGGCGAGCAAGGCGCCTTCCTTGTCGCGCCAAGTGCTGATCTTGAACACCTGCGGCGGAAAGCTGGCCCGCAGCAGATCGCGGACCATGTTCAAGTCGACGCCGCTCTTGAGCCGAATCTGGATCGCGTTGCAATTGGCGATCTTAGTCGATGGATCGATCATGCCGCGAATCAGCTGCAAGTGGCCGATCGGCACGAATACGAAGCTCGAGTCATACTCGTTCATCTTGCTTTCGTAGAAATCGACGATCGTAAAGGGATCGCTCTGCACTTTGGGAGGCTTCGCCGCGGTCGGGTAACTGATTTGCACGTCATCACCGGGTAGGACCAAAAATCCGTCGGAACCATCCAATGCCCGATACGCACACAACCCGATGCCGAGCACACAGCCCGTATGTTGCTCACTGCGCCGGATCGAAGGTCGTGTTATCGGACGTCGGTCCCGCTCCTGCCGTGCCATCCTTGGCAGCCGCGTTGGACTTTACCGCCTGCTGCTGCCAAGGATCGGCTTTCAGAGCGTCTTCGGGAACGCTGATACGCGAGAGAAACTCCGCTTTCCGCTTCCGGTACGGCCACCCCACGCCGTGCATTTGGCTCCGCTCCTGCACTTTGCTCGAATCGGTGGCCTGGTGGTCGAGCGTGTCGTACCCACCATCTTTCAATTGAAAACTGAGCTGCTTGCGATTGCCCGGATGTTGCAGATATTGGCCGAAGTCGCTCACGGTCGCGTACGTCGCCTCATCGACGCCGATCATCGTGATCTGCTTCGTGAATTCCTGACTACCGATGCGGTAGGAAAGCATGCGCGGGTACATGCACGGTGGGCGACATGCCCGAGACGTATTGCCCTGCCACCTTGCGGATTTCAGCCATCCGCCGGTCGGCATCCGGGAAGCCGTCGAGCGAAACGCTTTCGAACACCAGGTCGGAAAGGATGCCGTGGATGCGATCCTGCATCTCGTGCGTGAAACCCTCCATCACGGCGTTCACCACGATCATCGTCGCCACGCCGAGCATCACGCTCACGATCGACGCCAGCGCAATATAGCGCGTGCGAAGATAGCGCCAGCAGAGCAGAAACTTGTACATGCGGGCCCGTCCTTGGGCTAGTAGGCGTAAGTCGTTAGTCGTTAATTTGGAGCCAGAAAACGTACTGACAGCTTGCGACTTACGACTCTGGTCGCAAAAGCGGAAACAAAATCACATCCCTGATCGATTGTGTGTTCGTGAGCAACATGACAAGCCGATCGATCCCCAGACCCATGCCGCCGGCCGGCGGCATGCCGTGACGCAGTGCGCGTACGAAATCTTGGTCCATTTTGGCCATCGACTCTTCATCCGCAAGGCCGGCCAACTGCGTCTTAAAGAGCTGTTCCTGCAAATCTGGATCGTTGAGCTCGGTGTATGCGTTCGCGATCTCCATGCCTTGCACGATCAGCTCGAATCGCTCGGCGACCGCCGGGTTACCCGCTTTTCGTTTGGTCAGCGGGCAGATGCTCGCGGGATAATCGAGCACGAAGATGGGACCCATGAGCGATTTTTCCACCGCCGTTTCGAACACCTCGCTCTTGATCACATCCGGATGTTTGAGCGCGGTTTCGAGACCCAGCGATTTGGCCGCATTCGCCATCGCGGCAGCGTTCGCCGGATCGATTTTGAGTTGCTCGGCCAGAACTTCATCATAAGTTTTACGAGCGAACGGCGGCGTGAAATCGATCGTTTTATCGCCCCATTGAAGCGTCAGCGGCTGGCCGGTCGCGCGAATCGCGTCGACGATGCAGGCTTCCGTGAGATCCATCATCGAGCGGTAATCGCCGTACGCCTGGTATGCCTCGAGCATGGTGAATTCTGGATTGTGCCGCTGGCTGATGCCCTCGTTGCGGTACACGCGACCAAGCTCGTAAACGCGCTCCATCCCGCCGACCATCAGCCGCTTAAGATGCAGCTCCAACGCGATCCGCAAGTACAAATCGATATCGAGCGCGTTGTGATGGGTTTTGAACGGCCGGGCAGCCGCCCCGCCGGCAATCGAGTGCAATGTCGGCCCCTCGACTTCGACAAATCCGCGTGTATTGAGCGTCTCGCGGATCGAGCGGACGATCTTGGTGCGGTTCAAGAACCGCTGCATCACCCCTTCGCCGTAGGTCAGGTCGAGATACCGCAACCGCTGGCGCAGCTCGGGATCGGTGAGCCCGTGGTGTTTTTCCGGCGGCGCGGCGAGACTCTTGGAGAGAATCGTGAGCCGGTGGGCGAAGATCGAAAGCTCGCCGGTTTTCGTGCGGCGCAACTCGCCTTCGACGCCGATGATATCGCCCAAGTCCAGGCATTGTGCCAGCTGCCAATCGTCGCCCACCTGCTGCTGGCCGACGAACAGCTGAATCTGTCCCGTCATGTCGCGGATGTCGATGAACTGCAATTTGCCCTTATCGCGATGCAGCACGATTCGGCCGGCCGCTCGCACTTGTGGCCCGGCCATCTCTCCAGGCCCCTGGTCCGCCAACCACTTGCGAAAATCGAAATCGGCGCCGGCCGCGACAAAATCGGGTAACGCCAGATCGCGTCCGCCCTGCAAGCGGTAGACGATTTCCGTTCCCCGCCCGCGGATTTCCGCGATGGCCGCATGGTCGTCGAACCGCGAACCCCACGGATCGCGGCCCAACTCCACGATCCGCCGCAACTTTTCGCGACGCGACGATTCCCAGTCACCGCTCGTCGGAGTTGTTACCGGCTGTTGGGTCACGATCGTACTCATGAAGTGGAGCAGACTTTCAGCCCGCCATGTACAGATTCCTGGCAGGCTGAAAGCCTGCCCCACGTAGTGTGGCGAGTGACGGCATGGAATGCCAGCCGTCGCAACCCGGCGGGACGCAACATTTTAGTGGCTGCTGGCAGCGGGTCAATGTCGGCTTCGCTCCGTGATCCTCGATATTCTCGTATCGCCGACGTGCCATCGTGCACGATTGTCAAGCTAGTGCCGGTAGCGTCCGATCCGCGTTGACTTGCCGTGCGCCGCCTTCTAGGATTCCCTGGCCAATCTCCTCTCTCCGCTGCTCGCCGGGAACACGAGCAGTGGTCGGCCCCAAGAACCTCTCATGGCCCGCAAGCTTCGCATCGCGGCTATCGGCACGCTCATCGTCACGGCATTGGTCGTGGCGATTCTGGGCGGCGCCTACTACGCGGCCCGGCAAGTCCGGCCATTTTACGAGCAGGCACTTCGCGTCGAACCCGCAGTGCTTGAACGTGGCAGCCGCGAGCTGGAAAGTAGAGCCTCGGCGCTCTACAGCGACGTCAAACAGGTCGGCACCTGGCAAGCGCTTTTCACCGTCGAACAAATCAACGGTTGGCTCGCGACGCAAATCGCCGCCGATACGCGCAGCGAACTACCGCCCAACATGCGCGATCCGCGGATCGCCATCACCCGCGATTGTTTAACGCTCGGCTTTCGCACCAAGTCCGGCGGAGTGGAGACCGTCGTTTCCGCCGATGCTTCGGTATTGCTCACCAAGGACGGCGACGTGGGACTCCGCTTGATATCGGTGCGGGCCGGTGCGCTTCCGCTTCCCATATTTCAACTGGCAGATCAACTTGCCCAAGCTTGCCGCAAGCTCAAGCTGCCGGTTCGCTGGACGCAAGATCAGGGACGCCCCATTGCGATCGTCAGTGTGGCCAGCAATGCATCGGCCCGCAGTCGTGAGTTTTTTATCGATTCGATCGAGCTGCGCAACGGCGAAATGTACGTCGCCGGCCACACGGAGCTGGGCAAGGGCGATGGGCACTCTTCGCCTGGGCTTGCGAAGTCGGGCCACCGTGGCGGAAACAAATTCGCGCTCGACGACTACGAATTGCGTCTGACACCCGGCGATGAGCACTCGGCACTGGAAATTGCGCAACGCCCTTCGGACGCGGCTGCGGAAAGCGACGAGGCGACGAAGCGTTAGTCCGTGAACTCCGTCTCCCTTTGGGAGAGGGCCGGGGTGAGGGTGCCTTGCAAAGCCGCTTACTCCCGCTCCTCGCATTCCAGCGACCATTGTGTGCCTTCGGCACTCGTGCGCGTTAGCTTTAGCGGACCGGAGATTTGAGGTCCGGTGAGAGTAAGCTGCCAGTGCTCCGCAGTCTCTAACTGGATGCGATACGTTCCAGACGTGATACGAACGACATATCCACGATCTCCGCTGAGCGGCCCTTCCAATTCCAGGTAGTCGCGTCGATGATCGGCTAATTTTGTCGCAGGGACAACGTGGCCCTGTGCGATCGAGCCACAAAGCGGGTACTTCGCCGCCGTATGTTGGTGAGCTATTTGCCAGTCGCATGGTAGCCGTTCGATCGCCCACGTGCGTAACACTTCGCCAGACTCGAACATCAAGTCCCAGTGCGACGGCCGCCCGAAGTTTGTCGGGCAATCGTGGTAAAGAAGCACGAAGCGGAGCATCGGCGCATTCTAACGGATCACGGCGTGCCTGTGGCGCTGGGCCCCGCTGCTGGCAGCGCGGGCAGAATCTCCAGACACGCCTCGTCTACCGAGCTCGCCCCGCCAAGTGCCGTCACGCTCGCGTGAGCGCAGGCATGTGTGCTTTGCGTTTGGCAGCGTCCTTGAAAGCGAAACACTCGTGCTTCGCTCGGCGTTATATCGCGATCGAGCCGCACCAGAACGCTGCCATTAGGCAATCGCTCCATTCCTTGCTCAAGGACCGGGTCGATCGCAGGATCGAATTGAATTACCAATTCGACCTTGGTCGCCGCGACCGTACCCACGTTCCGTAAGTTAACGTTGAATTCAGCAACGTCGCCGACGACGCGGCTATACGGACCCCTGATTTTCACTTCCAGAGTCGTTTGAAGCCCAGTCACCGATCGTCGCTGGCTGGCCGGGTCGGCGCCATCCGCCGATACGACGACGTCGTGCCAATGCTCGCCCGGTTCGACCACCTGAAGTGTCAGCGGAACGGTTTGCGATTCATTCGGCGGCAAATCGCGCAAATTCGAATTGACGACCGTGAACTCGTTCGGCTGCGCCGCCGGATGACGCAGGCCTTTATCGAACGTGTCGCGAATTTGTACGTGCTTCGCCACGCCATCCCCACGATTCGTAATACTTAACTCATACGAGACATACCCGCCGACCGCTACTTGTTCCTGGCTGGTGGCACGTAAACTAACGTCGAGGCGCGGACGACCAGTCGATGAGTTGGGAGGCGGCGTGTACGGAGGTGGTTGGGTTGGTGCTGATGGCGACGTCGTGGCAGGTGTCGGCTGAGTTGGCGGCGAACTCGGGGCAAACGTCTGTCCAGGTAACGAAGGCGGCGGAGTTGCCGGCATCGGCGCCAGCGCCGGAGCCGGAGTTGCATAGGGAGGCGATGCGGATGGCGCGGCCGGTGCGCCCCAGCCGATGCTTGCCGCTCCGCGACCCAGTTCCAATCGCGGCATCGCATTCGGTCCCGTCGATTCCGGGCGGATTATCGTAATGCCGACGTTCGTCGTACCGCCGCCTGCTTCCATCGGACTCACTTCCACACTTGCCCGGCCCGTAGCATCGGTCGGGACGTCCACCGATCTGCCCCCTTCGTAGCCGAGCGACGCGCCGCCCGCCACGGTGTACCGAACGACCCAGCCAGCGAGCGGAGCACCATCGGTCCGGCGCATCACGCTTGTGGTTAGTGTATGCGGCCGGCCAGCTTCAACGACCGTGGAAGCCGGAAAGATCCACTGCGCGTCGATCCAATAAATCGCGGCCGAGGCCTGGTTGAATTCGCTGTACGCGGGCGCGTAGGCCGTAACGATGCTCGTCCCTTCGGTGGCCGACGTAAGCGTGACCCACGATTCGCCACGATTGATTTGCACATCGTCGTTCGGATCGGGCGTGCGGGAGTTCAAGCTGACCGGCACGAACGCGGTCGTGCTCGTGGCCGACCACTCGTCGATTTTTTGCGGCGCCTCCCACCAGCCAAGGATTTGGGACGGGTCGCGAATGCCCATTTCGGTGAACTGGCCGGCTCCCGTTCGAGTGATCGACCAATCGACGCGCTGGTTGGCCGCCAAATAACCGTCGGCGCCGCAGATGCCGGCTTTGAGAAGAATCTCGCTGCCCACCGGCGCCACGAGTCGATCGGGCGTAACGCGAAGATAGTCGCGCCCATACGGCACCGTCGCCGCGACCGGCATCACGCCACCCGGCCCGACGATACGTGCAGCCTGCGCAACGGCCGCCGGCGGCAACGTCGGCGCAGCCGCGCCGGGAATAACCGGCGCGGGCGGAATTGAAATTGCCGGCGCCGGTGCCGGTGCGGTCGGCGGTTCGGGAGGATCGGAGTACACAGGCGGAGCCTGAACGTTGCCAATCGGCAGCGGCACAACGGGCGCTGCCGGCGGGGGCCCAACGATGGGCGCACCGAGTGCTGGGGCAATCGCGGCAGGCGCGACGCCAGGACCCACGACGGGCGGCCCGACGACGGGCGGTCCCACAACGGGCGGCGGCTCATTCGGCCAAACAAGAAATCGCTCGCCGGTAGGATCGATCCGCGGTCCTTGCCACGACGCGCATCCGGCAAAAAACACCACGCACGACAAGACCGCGATTGCGATCGAAGAAACGCGCGCTCGACAATAAGGGAATATCAGCACTGGCCGTCCATGCGCAGTGTGCAAAAGCGTTGCCGCGGCGCCGTATCGGGTCATCCGCGATGATTTTACGCAGGCCGGCGGAAAAATGATTGCGCGCCCGGGCAACGTGCCCGGAGCGCGCAATCGACCAGCCTGTTAAAATCTACCGCCTGGGAAAGCTTTTGTTGGCAAATCGCAACACCGTTTGTTGAGTTTTCTCATCGCGGTGTTCCGGTGGTAGCAATGTTGCGCTTTATTACCGCACTCGAGCATTTTTCAAATTGCCAAACCCGTTGGGTGCCTGGGGTCGAGCCACAGGCGAGCCCCCAGTGCAGCTAAAGGTCGCTACGCCCCAGTAAAAGACGCTCCGCCGACCGGCTCGCAATTCGATTGTTTTGCCCGGAAGTTGGCCGATCCCGTGATTTTCTTGCCATGTTTCGACCACGCGATTAGCATGAATAGAGCGGGGAATCCCGGATAAACCGGCATCGCGCCGGCCCCGGAAACTCTGCCCGGAACATCGCATCTGTTGGCTGCACGCGAGGTATCGCCATGGCTCGGTTCGTTTTTCGTTCAATAGAGACGCTTTCGATTGGCCTGTTGTGTTTCGCGTTGATAGCGCAAACCGCGCTCGCCCAAATCGGCGGCGGTGGCGCTGGCGGCGGCGGCAACACGATTGGCGGTGGCGCGACGTCTGGCGTGGCTGTCGATGCGGCCGGCGTGCTCCGCCGCGTCACCGCAAACGACCCGACCGGCGAACTGGCCCGCCAGCGCATCCAAGAAGCGCTCACCCGACTCGATCGCGACGTCGCCCACCGCAGCCAGCTTCGCAAGGTGTCGCTCACGCGGTTGGAGCGCGTGATGAAGCAGCGGCTGGCCGACGGCCGCGGTATCGATAACGAGATGCAGCACCTGGCCGGCCTCACGCGCGTGCAATACGTATTTTGCTACCCGAAGTCGGGCGACATTGTCATCGCCGGCCCCGCCGAGGCCTGGGCCGAAGCGCCCTCGGGCCGAATGTTGGCGATCGATTCGGGACGACCCGTGATTGATCTGGAAGACCTGGTCGTCGCTCTCCGGGCATTCCCACCCGGCGACGAGAAAAATAAGCCGTTCATCTATTGTTCGATCGATCCCACGGAAGAAGGGCTTTCGCGTTTGCACCAGTTCCTGAACGAGTTGCACGGACGTATCGGCAATCCGGCTACGAACCCGGGCGAGGACCAGTTCATCGTCAACGGGCTGCGCGACCGCCTCGGGATGCAGGTGATTACGGTCGGCGGCGTTTCGCCGAAGACCCATTTCGCGCAAGTGATGGTCGAGGCCGACTACCGCATGAAACTCATCGGCATCGGCCTGGAGATTCCACCCGTTCGGCTTACAAGCTATGCGGAGCGAGCCAACCCCTCGCAGGTCGCCAGCAACGCCTTGCAGCGCTGGTATTTCGTCCCGAACTATCAATGCGTTCGCGTCAGCGAAGATTCGTTGGCCATGGAGCTAGTGGGCGAAGGCGTGCGACTGGTTGGCGAGGATGAAGCGGTTAGCCAGGACGGCAAGCGGCACGCCGCGGCCAAAGGCAACCGGGCAAGCGATTCGTTCGTGAAGGCGTTCACCAAGATTTATCCGCGGTTGGCCGAGCGATCCCCGATTTATGCGCAGCTCCGCAATTGCATCGACCTGGCCGTCGCCGCGGCGTTTATTCAGCATCAGGACTACTACCAATTAGCCAACTGGAAGGCCGACACGTTTAACGACGAAAAGGCCTTCGCCGTCGAGAAGCTCAATCCGCCGCAACAGGTGGAGACAGCCGTGAACAGCCTCTGGAAGGGCAACACGCTCATGACGCCGATGGGCGGCGGCGTGCAGATGCGACCTACCGAAGCCATCGATCCCACAAACTTGCTCGAGGATAAGGACGCCAAAGTGCAAGAAGCGCGTACCGCGATCGATCTCTCGAAGCTCAAAGCCGATCAATGGTGGTGGGATTAATCACCTGCTGACCAAGACAATTCTCAGGTCGCACACATTAGTCTGCGTCGGGCCGGTGATAAGCAATCCGCCGCATTGCTGAAAGAACGAGTAAGCGTCGTTGCGGGCCAGATAATTCTCTGCATTTAATTGCAACTTCGCAGCCGCCCGTGCGACCGCGTCGGTCACAAATGCTCCCGCTGCATCGGTCGGGCCATCTTCACCGTCGGTGCCGGCCGATAGCAGGCAGATCCGTTCGCAGTTCCCGAGTGCCGCGAGAGCGGCAAGCGCAAGCTGTTGGTTGCGCCCGCCCTTGCCGCGGCGATGTTTGTCGACGAGTGTCACGGTGGGTTCGCCGCCGGCGATCAAGCAATTCGGCCCCGCTTGGTCGCGCATTCGCAGAGCCATGCCCGCCAAATGCCGACCAACGTCTTCGGCTGCTCCCTCCGGTTTTGTGGCGGCGATCATCGCGTGCGAGTAGCCGAGTCGCTCGGCCTCGACGCCTGCCGCATCAACGGCCACTGCATTGTTGCCGAGAATGACATGGCTTACCGAATAGGCGGGCGCCGGCTTTTCGACTGCTGGGCTCAATGCCGCGTCTTGTTGCAAATAGCGTACGATCGCCGAAATCGACGGTTCGGAAGTAAGTTTCAATGTATCGAGAACTCTCAAAGCATCGGCCGCGGTCGTTGTACTGCCAAACGTCGGGCCCGATGCAATGATGTCCAGCCGATCGCCGAGCACGTCGGAAATCACGATCGTGATAAGCCGGCCGGCACGGCAAGCGCGTGCGAGCCCGCCCCCTTTGACCAGGCTCAAGTGTTGCCGCACCGTATTGAGCTGCTCGATGTTGGCGCCAGCGCCGCTGAGCAATGCCGCGATGCGGACTTTGTCGTCCAGCGAAATTCCCGGCGCCGGCGCCGGCATCAGCGCCGAACCGCCGCCTGTCAGCAGACAAAAACAAATATCCGTGGGGCCAAGCGACGACACAATCTGCAGAATGCGACGTGTCCCATCGAATCCCGCCTGGCTCGGCTCATTTACGCCGGCTGCTCGAGCCGCGTGAAGATGCACCCGCCGCGTCTCAACGAGACAATCCGCCGGCACGTTGACCCAGCCGCTGACCTGCTTTTCCTCGAGCAACTGCGGCCCCAGCACATTTTCGAGCGCGACCGCCATGGCGCCAGCCGCCTTGCCGGCGCCGACGATCGCGATTCGCCCCACCGATTTTATTTCGATCGTCTCGTCGCCGACGGTCAACCAGTTGCCATCAACGCGCACCTGCTCGGGCACAAGCCGCTCGGGCAACACCGCGGCTACGCCGGCACGCCAAATGCGCTCGGCATCGCTGCGAAGTTTCTCGGAAGGGGTGGTCATGTGACGACGCGCGCGACGAATCGCAAGTTTGGTGGGATGACTTGGTGCCGCACCACCACCATTATCGCGTCGCAGGAGCGGCCAAAATAGAGCCCGCACGTCCCGCCGTGCTCATCGCAGCAGCCGAAGTAGCCGGCGGCGGAAGCCGACGGATTCCGCTCGGCTCCAGTAGCCGCACCATGACCGCGTCCACCTTCGCCGAGCCAAGCCCCGCCAGCGCGAACGTGACTCGGAACTGCGCTGCCTCGGCCGATGAGCGGATCATGCGAAATGGCTTCCAGCTTAAGGTCTGGCCGACGACCAACGACAGCCCCGGGCCACCGAGCGAATCGACGACTTCCAAACCTTCACCGCCGGCGAATGGCCGATCGACACGCACCCAGCCGCTAATCTCGACGATCTGATTCGGCTCGATAGCCATCGGCGGCGAAACAATCCAAACCAGGTTGCCCGCGACCGGCGGACGTTCATTTTTCTGCTTTGCCGACGCATTTAGTTCTAAGCAATATGTGCCATGAAGCGGGTCTTCGGCGGAAAGCTGGGCGGAGGTCTCCACGTTTGGGGTCGAACCGGCTACGTGTTGCCAGCCGAGCTGCGTCATTTGAGCGAGATCTTCGAAGTCGCCGCCGGCCAGAAGGTTGTCGCCCCGACGCTGTGATGCAATGGTCGGCGCGAGCGCGGCAAGTTCGGGCAGAGTGTCTAACGATGCCGCGAGCGGATCGCTCTCGAATCCGGCAAAGGCACCCAAGACACGGCGCTCTTCGCCTTCGGCAAGCCCCAAATTCTGCGCCACAACTGCCACTGCATGTTGCGATTGCTCGATCTGTCCCGAGGCCACCATCGCATCCAATTGCGATAACTGCTGATTGATCGTCGCCGCCTGACTTGCCGCGACATCGGCCTTGAAGCCGAGTTGCATCAGCTTTTGGACGCAGTACGCCAGCGATCGCGCCCGCTGAACTGCCAGATCGCGTTCGAGCTGAACCGTTTTTGCTCCGTCGCGCACCACACACTGACGCAAAACCTGAATCACTTGCGGATCTTCGGTCATCAGGGCAAAACCGTCTCCGGCGGCTGGCAGGGAAAATCGCGTACCACCGGCGACGCGTTGCGACGGCAGCAATCGCATCGCCCCCGGCGCCAGGTACAATAACTCGCTCGTCTCCGGTATCCCTGGCACGACAAATGTGGCTTCCGCCGGCCGGATTTTTTGACCCGCAACATTGGCCTGCGGAACGTTTTCATTTCGGAGCGCGATCAGCAAGCGGGCACGATCCACGTGGAGCAACACGCCGATCTGAGCGCCGTCCGTTGAGGGCACTCGTTCAACAACTTTGCCGCCCGCCAGCCACGGTTCGATCAGTTGCAGCCGCCGATTAATAACTTGCAGCGTAGCAGCGCGCCGCCGGGTCGGTTCATCGGTTTCGCTCAATGAGCTGGCCGATTGAAATACAAAGCCGCGTGCGCCGCACGTACAAGCAATTTGCACGAGCGATTCGAGAAGCGGGCCGTCCACACCGGCCCACGGTGCAGCGCCGTGCGTCAGCGCGGAGACTTGTCGGCGAAGGTCGTCGTCGCTTTGCGTCGCCAGGCAGACCCAAAGCGGCGTACCGGGCTGGGCTTTTCCGGGGCAAGCGTCCAGCCACAAGTGGAATTCGGGCAAAGATACTGTACCCATGCGCGGATAGCGAGCCACGAGAATGTCGGCCGCTTTATTCGCCGCAGACCAATTCGATTGCGGCGCGATCAACACCGGCCTGCCGAAAACCGCGTCGCGCTCCCGCACCAGTTCAGCCCATCGCATGGCATAGTTCGAGTCCGCTTCCAACGCGTCATCTTGCAGATGCCAGGCAAGTACTCGATCGCCGGGCCGGCCGAGTCCGGAGCGCTCCAACGCATCCGGATGCTCCGGCGAACACAGAAACCACAGTCCCAGGCGCGCCGCTTCGGCGCTTTGCTCAGAATTTGGCGCCGCCGGTAATTGGACTACATTGAAGCCCAAACCCGAGAGGAACTGAAGCGACTCGCCATTCCATTGAATGACTCGCGGTAGGAACGATTTGCCATCGACGTCCAAGGTCGTGCCTTCGAGGCGCACTGCCGCCGTTTTTGCCTCCGACCGGCGCTCGTCGCGCGGGTCAGCGGCCGCTTGCCGTCCCGTCGGCTGGGGGCGCTGCCGCAGTGCCGGAGTTGTCGCGTGACTGGCCGCCACTTGCCTGGCAATCGGCTGCGCACCATCCGCCGTCGCCGATAACAGCACTCCGTCTACCTGCAAATCGTCGGTGCCGACATCCGTGCCGCTCGGGTTACCAGCGATAAACAATACGATCGCGTCGACAAAAGCCTCGTGCGGATCGATCGTCGCCCCCGGCGTCACCCGCATCACACGCACCTGGTCGGCAAGCAGCTTAGGCACGTCAGCGATCCGAAGCTCTTGCCACTGGCCGGGCCGATTGTACATCGAACCGCGAATGATCGCCGCGGCGGCGCGGCCCGTTTGCGGGTTCACCGAACGCGGCAATATTACGCGCGCCGCCAATTGCACGTCGGGCCGACTGGCATTGACCCAAAGTCGGATCTGTAGTTCGTCCAGGACCGCCATTCGCGGTATCTGGCAGACTAGTTGGGCCGACTGGCCGGCCGGTGCCGCGACCACGACCCGTTCGAAGCCGGCGTTGTCGTGAACGCCGCCTGGCGCAGATTGCTGCGACAGAATCTGCGCCGGAACGCCGGTGTTTGCCAGCTGCCAGGCCGTGTCCGGACCGTTGAAATTGCGGTTAAAGGCCGATTCGGCCCCGCCCGTTTTCGCAGCTATCGCGATGCAACATCCCAGCGCCAACGCTGCCACGTTTTTGTTTAAGCGACCGAGCAACATAAGCCGGCGAGCGAAATGCCGAATCGCGGCAGCCGATTTGTTGCCGAAAAACAACACGCGGCCCTGCCGTGGAAATCGTTCTAAAGTGGGCTTCTACCAGCATTTGGGGCGCGGGACCAGGGCACTCGTGGCATGCAGTCAACATTCGCCGGTACCGCCGATTGTTCCTCGCCAAGTTGTTGAATGATTGCAAGTTCTTTCCATATAATCAGTTAAGCCAGCAACCGATACGACCGGGCGGCCGCCGTGGCGCAGCGTGTGCATTTGGCACGAGCAGCACCACCTGGAGAAGCATTCATGGCTCACACGCACCGAGTTTCTGCCCCGCCCGCTGAAGAGTTACCGGCCGATTTACTCCGCCTGGCCAATGCGATCTACTCCCTGCCCGACCACCAATCCCGCGAGCTGATTCCGGCCCTGGAGCGCGTCGTAGAAAGCACCAAGCGCCGCCGACGCATCCTCACGCTTGTGCAGGATGCGCTGAGCCAATTGCGGCTCGATATGAAGTATTTGATGTTCGACGTCGAAGCCACCCGCCGAGAACGTGACGACTATCAAGCCCGACTACAGGAAGACGAAAGTTAATGAGTCCTCGGAGCACGGAGCCAGGAGCATGGAGTAAAAGTTATCTCGCTCCGCACTCCCGGCTCCCTGCTTTCAGCTCACTGCGCCATGACCAGCATCAAAACCGCGGAACAACTGGCTCAGCGCGCGCTGGACGTAAACGTCATCGATGATGGACAGCTTCGGAGCGTCTGGAGCGAGCTAGGTTCGACGAATGCGCCACTCGGCGCATTTCAGCAGGTGCTTTTGCGCCGCGAGTTGCTCACGCAATATCAGCTCGAACGGCTGATGCGTGCCGAATCGCGCACCGGGTTCTTTTACGGCGACTATAAGGTGCTCTATTGCGTCGGCGCCGGCACGTTTGCCCGCGTCTTCCGCGCGGTCCACCGCACCACCGGCAAAATGTATGCCCTGAAGGTGCTGCGTAACAGTTTGAGCAATCCGAAACAAAGTCATCCCAAGACCGGCAAGAGCCTGAAACTCTATATCGACCTCTTCCGCCGCGAAGGCGAATTCGGGTTGAAGCTTAAACATCCCAACATCGTCGAGCTGCACGAGGTCTATTCGCACGGCGCCACCCACTACATCGTGATGGACTTCGTCGAGGGACGAAATCTACGCGAATTTTACAAAGCGCGCCGTCGCTTCGGCTTCCTCGAAGCTGCCCATGTCATCGAAGGCGCGATGGCCGGTTTGAACTACGCCTTGCAGCAACACGGCATCACGCACCGCGACCTCAAGATGTCGAACGTGCTGCTCTCGAGCGACGGCGACCCGAAGCTGGTCGATTTCGGCCTGGCCGGGGCGGAGGGCGCCGAAGAGGAAGCGATCGAAGGCATCAGCCGACGCACCGTCCTCTACGCCGGCCTGGAACGCGCCACTGGCTGCAAAATGGATGACCCCCGCAGCGACATCTATTTCGCCGGCACAATCTTCTACCAAATGCTCAGTGCCTACCCTGCTCTGCCCGAAGTCCGAGACCGCCAGCAAGCCGGCATCGCGCTGTACCGCGACATCAAGCCGATTCTTGAGCTTGTCCCGAAACTACCCCTTTCGCTCAGCATGATCGTGAACAAAGCGCTCGAAGTCGAGCCCGATAAGCGCTACCAGTCTCCCGCCGACATGCTGGTCGACCTCAAACTTGCAATCAAGCGATTGAAGGAAGGAAAGGAAGGCCGCTCGACCAGCCGGGAGCTGGCCAGCAACGAAGGTCACGACGAACAAGGCCAGCCGCGCAAGCTCATGATTGTAGAATCCGACGTCAAAATGCAGGACATGCTCCGCGAGCTATTCAAAAAGAACGGCTATCGCGTGCTCGTGCTGAGCGACCCGGAGCGGGCCGTCCTGCGTTTCTTCGAAGATGTGCACGCCGCCGATATCGTGCTCTTCACAACTACGAGCAACGGCCGCGCCGCCTTGGACGCGTTCAACCGTTTCGGTCAGGAAGGCTCCCTGCGTGAAACGCCGGCCGTGCTTCTGTTAGACCAGAACCATATCCACTGGGAAGAGCAAGCCCAGCTGAACGACCACCGCGCGGTCGCCAAAATGCCCATCAAAATGCGCGAACTGCGCGGGATACTGCTGGATGTGTCTCAGAAGAAAGTTTCGTAACGTAGGACGGACAATCCTGTCCGTCCTACGGGCCGCTCGAACCCCGAAAAGTCTATTTCGTACTTCGCACATCGTAACACAGCAGCCGGTCCTTATCTCGCAAATACAACCGCCCGCCCGCGACCACCGGGTGCGACCAGCTCGGCTTCTTGCCCTCTGGGATTTCGAACGTGCTCACCACTTTGCATTCCTTCGGGTCCGTGGCGATAAGCGCCATCACGCCATTCTGATAGCGGAAATACAGCCGGCCATCCGCGTACGTAACGGCCGCCGACCCATCGCCCGGTCCCCGTTTTTTCGGCCACACGCTTTCGCCGGTCAGGAAATTCACGCAAAACGGGAATCCCTGGTTCTGACCGTGGCCGCCGTATAGATAGTCGCCCACGAGCACGACGCCGCCGTGATGATTGCGCAGCTCGTTCGCATTCTTGTGCCAAACCTCTTCCGCCGCGAGCTCATCGCCATGCGGAACAATCTTGAGCACCGCGCTGCCGCCATCGTCGTAGCCTGTGCTGTAAAACACATAATCGCCGCGCACGATCGGCGTCGGAATATTGGCGGTATGCCCGGCCACCTCGGTATTCCGCCACAATAATTTTCCGTCCGATGCCCGCACACCGACCGCACCGCCGGTCTTTCCCAGCACGGTAACATATTGCTCCACGCCGCCGGCGTTGCACTTCACAATCGAGCTATAGCCGCTGCCGCCGCAGTTGTCGATTTTCGCCAGCCACACCGTCTGCCCGTTTTTACGATCGAGCGCCGCCACCGCCGCCCCATCGGCGCCCGGCGTGCACACGATGCCGCTCCCCGTCGATGAGCGGGCTCTCACTGAATCCCCACCCCGACATCATCTTGCCGCCAAAATCCTTCGTGAGATTCTTCTGCCATACCGTGGTCCCATCCGCGACCAAAGCACATACCAAATCGCCGCCGGGGGTAAGCGCGTAAACCAGCTTCCCATCCGTCGTCGGCGTGCTGCGTGCGCCACCATCGTGCCACGCGTCGCCAACCCGCTTCGACCAGATTTCTTTTCCGTTCGTGTCATCCAGACAAATGAGATACTCGCCGTCCTTGCGATCACCAGTCGTAAAAATCCGACCGTCGTCGATCACGACCGACGAATACCCATCACCCAACCCAACTCCAGTCCAAACAAGCGGCGGTCCGCCCGCCGGCCAGGTTTGCAGCAGCCCTTTGTCCGCCGAGATATCATCCCGCCCGGGTCCGCGCCACTGCGGCCAAGAGGGCGACGTCCAACTTACATCCCGCGCAGCGATCGCAACACAAAAAGACCATAAAACGACAGCACACGCGGCGACGCGAATAACTCGATTCAGCATGCAACGAAACTCCCGGGTTTAAGCCGCCATTTTTGCGGATTCATCGCCGCGTATCCAGGTCCCCGCTCCCCGCCAGATCGTTTATAATTGCCGCCAGCTGCGGCGGGCGTCCCGCTCGTTGCCCCCCCGCACCAGGAGAACGCCACGATGAAGGGCTTCCTCATTTCGCTTTTAGCCGCGGGAACCGCGTTGCTGTTGGCCTCGCTTTTCTGGCCGGGCGCTTCAAGCCCAAGCTTTACCCGTCCGCACGCTGCCCGGCCAATCGCTGCCTCGGTCGACACGAACGACCTGGAACCGATGCACGAACGCGCTGGCGACCCGGCCGGTTCATCGTCGCGCATCTCTGTCCTGTCGAAAGGGCGCCGGCGATTTCATTCCACGCCGATAATGCGCCCGCCTCGTCGGACCGGATTGCGAATAATGCACCGATGATGCCAACCGCCACCGCACCCCAGCAGAAAACAGCAACCAGCAATCCATCCGATCCAAAACTCACTCTCAGCGAACAGCAAACCATCGAGCAAACCGGCACGTCCAACACGTCGCTCCGCAACGCCGACTTTCCACGCACGTATATCCGGTCGATTCAAGTCGACCTGACGAGCCCAAACCATTCGGTCCGGCTCACCTGGACCGGTCCGCAAGCCGACCGCCAAGAGACGGGCCCGTTCCACAGCTCGCCCGGCCGCGGTCTGGGCAACAACAATTGCGACGACGTCGCCGAAAGCAACCGCGAGGATTCCAATTGCACCCCCAAGGGCACGATGCACGTGCAAGGATTCGGCGAAACCATGGTCACGAGCCCTGAATGCCGATTCGTGACCTGGTTCAACATTCCGCGCGGCGTCGCCTTTCATTACTATCCCAGCGTTCCCAACTATCCGGCCTCGCACGGCTGCGTGCGTTTGCAGGACATGCACGCAGCGCAGCTCATCCACAACAATTCAAAAATCGGCGAAACGGAAGTAATCGTCAGCGGCAAGTGGACGTTCGCCCATTGAACGAGGCACCAACTCCCGCCGCGTTCAGCGAAATCGCTTTAGCCGTGGGCGGAAGCCCACGGTTAGTGAATTACAAGCCGAATACCCGCATGCGGCGACGTCGCTTATTTCGCCTACCGGCTCGATCGCGAGAATCCGCCACCATCAAACATGCGCCACATGCCCTGATGAGCCGCACTGTCGCCCATACAAACTACGAATCGACCATTTCGCCTTATCCGCAAGAATCGCTTCTCATCGGCGCGATCCCGCAAATGCCGGCCGGTCGGTTGCTTTGCACGTCGGCCGGCTTGGCCCAATTTGCCGTCGAAGCGGCGCGCGCCTTGCCGCACGCCGCCATTTCTTGCACCTACTTCGACCTGTACCGCGCCAATCTGGCGGCGAACCACTGGCAGAATCTCCCGCCCAATTTGCGAATCGAGTGCGCCGTCGATCTGCCCGACGAGGAAGCCGACGCAGTCGCACTGCCGTTTTCCGCCGGCGGCGAAGCCGAGCTGACGCGCGAGCTGATCCAGGCCGGCCACCAGCGCCTGCGCGTCGGTGGCAAACTTTTCGCAGCCACCAATAATCCGGACGACAAGTGGCTTCGGGAACAACTCGCCAAAATCTTCGCGAAGCTCGATCGTTGCGCCGTGGCGGCCGGCACGCTATATATCGGAACGAAAGCCGAACCACTGAAAAAAACAAAGAACTTCTCGTGCGAATTCCCCTTCCGCGACCGCGGCCGCCTGATTCGCGCTTTCAGCCGGCCCGGAGTTTTTTCGCATCGCCGCGTGGATCCCGGCGCACGGCACCTCATCAATGAAATGCAGATCGACCCGGCCGCGCGCGTCCTCGACATCGGCTGCGGCGCCGGCATCGTCGCTCTGGCCGCGACCCTACGCGCCGCCGGGACCACGGTTCACGCCGTCGATTCCAACGCCCGTGCCATTCGATGCACGCAGCGTGGCGCCGAACTAAATAGCCTCGATAATCTCACCACCGAACTCAACGCCATCGGCCATTTCGCGGGCGCCGGCACGTACGACCTGGCCCTCGCGAATCCACCCTATTACTCCAGCTTCCGCATCGCCCAACATTTTCTCACCGCCGGTCGCGAAGCGCTGCGGTCCGGCGGCCGAATCCTAGTCGTAACCAAACACCCGAATTGGTACCAGCAAAACATGCTGAATTGGTATGATGATGTGAAACTGAACGAGCGAAAAGGCTATTATATTGTCGACGGGATTCGTCGCGATTAGCCGTCCGTTGTTTGTTGTCCGTCGTCGGTTTTCCGTTATCCTTAGCTAAAGTGTTTTATGCGCCTAACAAGGTTTGCTGCGATTACCGCCATCCTCGCGCCACTCCTGTTCGCCCCAAACGCGATCGCCGCCATCGGCGTCGGCGCAAAACCGATCCCCGGCGCCGAGACCATCTTCGATGGTTCTCGCCAGATGCTCGATGAAAAATGGACCTACTGGAAAGGCCCTCGCTTTGCTTCCTCGTTGCCCATCAAGTGGCAAGTGGTTGATGATCCGGTCAATGGCGGCCAAGCGATTTCATCCTACGAGCCGGCAGCCGACGGCGGCAAATACGGCGCGGCTGACATCGTTACCAAAAAACCCTACCGCGACTTCCGCCTGCACGTCGAATTCCTCGTGATGAAGCCCGGCGGGAACAGCGGCGTGTATCTGCAGAACCGCTATGAAATCCAGATTTTCGACGGAAATAAAACCACGCACGGTATGGCGGCGATCATCAATGAAGAGGCGGCCCCCTACGACGTCTATAACGGCGCCGGCAAATGGAATGCGTACGATATCACGTTCCGCGCAGCTCGCTTCAAAGACAACAAGCTGGTCGAACACCCGATGGTCAGCGTGTTTTTTAACGGCAAGAAAGTCCACGATCGAGCGACGATCAGGCAGGTTTGGGGCGGCCCCAACTCCGGCATCGACGGCGGCAACGATGATGGCCGCGGCATCACCGACTCGCCGCAAGGCTTGAAGCTCCAATCCGAAGGCCACGACGTCCGTTTCCGAAACATCTGGATCAAAGAACTCACGCTGAAAGACGCCAACACGGACTTCAAAGAGTGACGCTAGGGTGGCACTGGCTCTGCCAGTGCTTCAGAAACCCTCGACTCATTCTCCAAACATGCGAGGCACGTACCAGCTTGCCGCTCGATGTCCGTCGCCGAAATAAAGATCGGGGGGCCGCAACGACTCGGAAAGATGCGCGGAAGCGCCCCTTTCCAAAAGTCAGCGAAGCCGCGCGGAGCGATCACTCGCCGTCCAACCGATTCGCTTGCCGGCGGTGAACCTCTTTATCGATATCGTACGCCACGTCGCGCACCGAGCCGTCGCAGAATGCCATATTCAAGGAATTCGGATGCGCGCTTCCGAACGCGAAGCAGCCGGCGGCGCTCAATTCTGGCGAATCGTGTTGCGGCTGATAGGCACCCTCATCCCAGCGCGATTTTGGATTCCAAGCCACGCGGTGGTTGTCCCACTCGAAGCCCGCCCACGCCGATTGGTTATCGCCCATCATCGCCGGATCGTCGCTGACGTTTACATCTTCGTACAGGCTTGTCGCCAGGAATTTCTCGCCGCACAGGTACGTCTTGCTCAGCCCGTCGAGCACCTGGGCCGAGCGGACTTCGCTGCGGTAGTAGGAAACGCCGTTTTGAAAATAATTCGTGCCGCGGTCGGCGGTGTTGGTCCACTCGGCAGTTTTCGATTTGAGATCGTTGTAGTTTGCCGGCACCCACATTTGCTGCTCGTCGTCGAACTGTTCGGCCGCGCTGTAGAGCGAATCGCCGCTGTTGGCCGCGTAGTCGGATTTTGTCACCCCGGGCAGTAGCAGCACGCCTTGAGCCACGGCGAGCGACCATCGGCCGTTCCCCATCCGCTTGAATGGATAGGCGCGTGCGTAGCGGCGACTAGGGCAATAGAAGACCTCCGGCGCGCTCTGATAGAGCGCCGTCAGTCCCGGTCCGAGCGGAAAATCCTCCACCCGATCGCCGCCGCCCCACCGCAGCGCCGACTCCTCCATGTATTCGAGCAAGCTGAATAGCCAACCGCCCGGCTGCTCGCGGCCATATCCGCGATGTGGATCGGCCAGATAAGCCCCCGACCAGCCGCCGGTAGGAAAGTAGTTATGCGCGCTGAGGTGCGACTGCGCCGCAATCACCAGCTGCTTCAAATGGTTCTGACACGTGAGCTTCCGAGCCCGCTCGCGCGACGTCTGTATCGCCGGCAGCGCAAGCTGAATCAAAATGCCAATGATCGCAATCACGATCAACAGCTCGACCAGCGTCATCCCCGTTCGATTTTTCGGCGTAGCGACATGCATGACGACTTATGCAAAATGATGGGTGTTCGATGCCGGATGCCTCTCCCTCTGAGAGAGGGCCGGGGTGAGGGTGCTTTCGCCAGGTTGTACGCGGGAATCCCGTCGTTGTACGCGGGTCTCCCGACCCCGCACACAACATCTGCCCCTCTACTTTGCTCCCGCTCCCGACGATTTCGCCTCTCCTTGTCTCCCCTTCTCCTTGTCTCCTTGTCTATTCGCCTCCCACTCTTCCTTCGCCGGAATGCGCAGCACCTCGCCCGCGACGAGCCGCCGCGTATCCTCTTTCACGTTCTCCGACAGCTTATTTCGATTAGCTTCGTAAATCAGCTGCCACAGCTCGCGGTTCCCATAACAGCCCTGCGCAATGAAGTGCAGTGAGTCGCCCGGCATCACGATGTAGTCGGCCGGCAATTCCTTGGGAAACACACTTTTGGGCAGCTTGCGATCGAGCTTAGCCTTCTCCGGAATGTTCATTGTCTTGCCAATCTCGAGCCGAAACCTCGGCCGCGACTTAAGGTCCTGATTCGCGTTGAGCAGCGCCGACCACAAATTCATATCCCCATACGCCCGCAGCGCGATGTTGCTCAAATCGTCCCCGTCGAGCACCTCGTACTCCCCAGGCGGAATCGGCCCCTTCACAACTTGCTTTTTTTCACACCCTCCCAGCGCGACGCATGCAATCGCGAGTGCGACTATTTCATACCGACGGTTGGTCCTCATTTCGTGTCTCCCCCTCTCCCCGTCTCCCCCTCTCCATGTCGTTGATAGCTCCCCGCTCCTTGCTCCGGGCTCCTCGCCCTACTCCACGTTCCATCGATAAGAATCTCCGTCACTCCCACGATCGAATTATCATGAATCAATCGCGCCGCGTACGGCTCCAACCGCACGCAGCCCAGCGAAGCCGGGTAATTCGGCACCGAGGGATGCGAATGAAAACCGATCGCCCGCCTGAAATCGATCCATGTCACGTACCGAAACTGCGGCCCGCCCATCTGATCCGCGAATCCTTCCACATGCCGCAAACCTTTCGGCGTACATCGCGAGTCAAGGCAATTGCTTTCCACCGCGTTGTTGCAATCGTTCGTTCCCCAGCCCTCACCCGGCGAACTGTGGAACGGGCCAGACTCTTGGCGAGCCGCCCGCGGACCGGCCCACGTCAACGTCACATAGGAATTTGGACTCGCCAGATCCAAGTGAATCCGGCTGATATACGTGTTCGGAAAATCCCAATTCCGCTGTGACCGAACCTCACCCGGCTCCAGTGCGGTGGCCGAGGCGTAGATCAGCCATCCCAGGCTCGCAACGCAGGCCATAAGTCCGGCTTCCGGCCATTTACGCATCAGTAACGGTAAGGCGACATTCATGGGAAAAACCTCGCGTTTCACACCCACCATAGCTCGGCTGGAATGGCCTGAAGCAGCAGGGCAACGGTGGCGGCGCATAAGAACATTTCACTCCATGTGAAATCACCGAGCGCTCGTCGTCGTGCGTGATTACCGCGCCGCATCATTGCTTCCATTCAAGTTGCGGCTGGCGAGAACGCGCCGCATGAAAGCAACAAGATCGCGATTACAAGTTTTATGTCAAGTAGATCGGGCGAAGATTCTGGAATTTGGCAACGCAGGCCGCGTAAGCGAACGTCCACCTTGCAGGTGGCCGTTTAGTGCGATCCACCGTAAAGAAACGCGAAACGGCAAGATCGTCGCCGAAGCTTCACGGCGTGCCGCCGCGTTGCCCCTGCTCCAGCTCGCGGATTTTCTCCACGCGCCGCTGATGCCGGCCGCCTTCGAAGTCGGTTTTCATCCAGACGTCGACGACCCGCTCGATGCTCCGCGAACTGAGAAGATCGCCCGAAAGGCACAGCACATTGAGGTCGTTGTGCCGGCGGCTAAGCTCGGCCGTAACCTCGTCGACGCACGCTGCCGCGCGAACGCCGGGGAACTTGTTGGCCGAGATCGCCATGCCGATACCCGTGCCGCAAATCAGGATGCCGCGCGCGACTTCGCCGCTGCTGACCTTCTTCGCCACCAGCGCCGCGAAATCCGGATAATCGACGGCAGCGTCGCTCGCCGGGCCGTCGTCGATCACTTCGTGGCCCCGGGCCTTGAGCAACGATATCACCTTCTCTTTTAGATGATATCCTCGGTGGTCGCTGGCGATGGCTACTTTCATGGCAAACCTGCGGGCAATGTAAGATGTTCGATGTCAGATAGCAGATGTCCGATGCCCGACTTCTGACATCTTATATCTTACATCCCACATCTAACATCCCCGATACCTCAGCTCCACAATTCTTCTTTCATACGGCCCGCATGGTGCTTCACTGCTGCCGCAATTTGGGCAGCGCATTCGCGATAAGCGCCACAGGCTGTCCGATCGGATCGGCCAAGTCGCTCCGTTCCGGCAATAACAGTCTTGTGCGGCAGCCTGCCGTTGGCCAGCGCTCGACGATCGACTGCATGTGGCTATGGGTCATCGCCAAAATGAGATCCGCGTGGCGAACCAATTGTTCCGTGAGTGGCTGGGCTTCGTGACGCGACAAATCGAGACCGTGTTCGCGCATGACCTGCACGGCTTCCGACGTCGGCGGGCAACCGGGCGCGGCAGCGATACCGGCCGAGATCACGGAAACCCCGCTGCTCCTCCAACGCGTCCGCATTGCATTTCAAGCACTTCGCCAAACTGTGGCGCATCAGCAGTTCGGCCATCGGACTGCGGCACGTGTTGCCGGTGCAAACGAACAACACCATCACGCCGGCCAACCGTCGCAATGTGGCTTCGCCGACCACCCCCTCGCGCAACATTTCCAGGTGATTGTTTTTAATTCGCACGACCGACGATGGCTGCCCGTAGCGGCAGGGGCCGTCGTCGAGCACCATCGCGACATCGCCGTTGAGCGCCTCCACGACTTCTTGAGCGGTCACGGCGGCCGGCGCTCCGCTGCGGTTCGCGCTCGTAAGCACAATCGGGCCGGTCAGCATCCGCAGCACATCCTGCGACATGTCGTTGGCGGGAACTCGCAAGCCGATCGTGCCGTTGGGCGCCACGAGCTGGCGCACTTCGCGCGGCAATTGCTTCGTCAATCCCTCTTGATGCTCATTATCAACGACGATTGTCACCGGCCCGGGCCAGCAACGGCGGGCCAGGCGGCGGGCCAATGGCGACATATCGGGCACAAAGTCGGGCGCTTCCTCCGCGCTCTTGATGGCCAAGGTAAACGGCTGCTTTTCGTCCCTTCCCTTCACCTGCACCAACCGCGCGACGGCATCGGCGCGACAGGCGCTAGCGGCGAGGCCGTAAACGGTCTCCGTTGGCAATGCAATTAACTGCCCCTCGGACAACGCTTGAACGGCACGATGAACGACGTCGCGAGCGTCCTCGGCATTACGAATATCGATGACAAGTGGCGGCATAAGCAAGCATAAGTGCCACGCAGCCTTGGGCAATGTAGCCCAGAAGTTGACTCGAATCGGGCCCGTTCCCCACCGGCAGCGGACCTTCAACTATATCGGCAATCGCTTGCTGCGGTCAAGCATTTGCCGCGGTCGGCATATAACGTAAATCCTTGGCATACTTGAAGTTTTGTCTGGGTCGCAGCCGCCAAGGCCGTTGCATTCGGCATCGATTTGGCGACATTGGAAGTATCGGACCGGGGATGCAGGATGAGGGATGCGGGGGACAGGGTCAACTTCCTGCATCCTGGTACAGGCAACTTGGCGTAAAGCGATCGCTCCCGTCGATGTCGGAAACCATGTCACTCGAACAACCATCAATCAATCGGCGTCAATTCGGAAAGCTTGCCGCTGGGGTAGCTTTTTCGGCGGCGGTCGGCGGTTGCTCACAAACAAATTCCTCCGATCGGCCGCCAGATAAAGTTTGGGGACAGCTCGGTTTGGGCAAGGGCCAGTTCAGCAAGCCGCGCCTATCGCGATCGATGCGGCCGACCAGCTCTACATCGTCGATATGTCGGCCCGCATTCAGGTGTTCGACGTCGATGGCAATTTCATCCGCGGCTGGCAAACGCCCGAACAAAAAAACGGCCGGCCCACCGGTCTGACGATCAGCAGCATCGACGGCAACCTGATGGTGGCCGACACCCATTATTACCGCATCCTAACTTACACACCGACAGGCCAGCTTTTGACACACGCCACGCTCGGCGGCACGGCCGGCCCGGGCCCAGGCGAGTTTGGTCTCGTGGCCGACGTGGTTCGCGACGTCACCGGCAACTATTACATCTCCGAGTACGGCGATTACGATCGCGTGCAGAAACTTTCGCCCGACGGCAAATTCATCGCCCAATGGGGCGGCCACGGCTCCGAACCGGGCCAATTCCTCCGGCCGCAACATTTGGAATTCGATGCGGACGGGCTGCTGTGGGTTGCCGATGCTTGCAACCATCGCATCCAGGTCTTCGACCAGCAAGGAAAGCGAGTCAAGATGTGGGGTGCCGAAGGCAGCGAGCCCGGGCAGATGTACTATCCGTACTGTATCGCTCTCGACGGCAAAGGGCACATCTACGTGTGCGAATACGGCAACCACCGCGTGCAAAAGTTCACGCTGAATGGCCAATCGATCGCCTGCTGGGGCAGCGTCGGCCGCAAACCGGGCCAATTGAACAACCCCTGGGCACTCGTGCTCGATAGCCGCGGCCGTGTCCACGTGCTCGATTCGATGAATCACCGCGTGCAGCGGTTTGTGATGTGATTCCCCGGATAGCGAATACGACCCTTACTTCAACGCGCGCCGAATTCGCTTGAGATATTCGGTTCCGTCGCCCCTCGTCAATTCGTGCTGCCAAACACGAATAACCGTCCAGCCGTTCGCGCGCAGTCGACGAAAGTTGCGTTGATCGCGAGCACGATTTGCATAAAGTTTGTCTCGCCAGAATTTCGAAAGGCGATGCTCCCATGCCGGTAACCGCCACCCATGCCAAAAGTCACCGTCCACGAAAACTGCAACACGGCGATTCGGAAAGACAATGTCCGGGCATCCTGGAAGGGATTTGTCATGGCACATGAACGGCATACCCAATGTTCGAAGCTCGTTTTGAACAATTACTTCAAGCGACCCATTCTTCAGCTTTACACGCTTCATCGCGTGCGACCGCTGTTCGGGGGTCATGTGGTCTGCCATCGTCCTACTTGCCTTACGATAAAAGTGTTTTGACCCTCGCTTTGATGTTTTCCCGGACAGTCGAAAGTCGCACTTTTGCAGCTTCTGTTAGTAGAGCTGTGTGCGCAACAGCATCTCGCATCGGCTTGAATTCATATGCATCCCTGGCCAAAGCAGCTTCCTTGTTCTTGTCCGTCGGCTTGTCTGCAAGATTCGCAAGGTGGTCCATTGACAAATAACTGAGATCGTCGTCATTTTGACGGATGCGAATGCTAATATTCCCTTTCTTTTTACTCTCCGCCTCCTTAGTACGAAATGTTTTAGCTTCTCCCGCAGCCTCTTTTGAGAGTGTGATTTTTTGTTTCTCGATGTATTTTCGTACGAGGTTTTCCGAAACGAAACATTCCGCGTAGGACTCGAAATTATAGGCGGCATCGGCGCTTAAGTCGTTAACCCACTGATCAACGGCATCGCTGTTTTTTGCGCCTTTCGGTGGCATAAACTGCTTCGTCACTGATCCGAAAAGGCTGAGAGACGCTCGTCGCGATTTCGAAATTCGCGAATTGTCCGGATCGCCCTCCTCGCGGTGCTTAATACGCCACTTGTCCCAGTCCTCGACAATTTTCAATAACTCCTTTCGCAGGCGATCTAGAAGCTGTTGGTATTTCGGATCGTCGGCAACCACTCCTTCGCGACTGCTAGTGAAGCGATCTGTGCTATCGTCGAGGCCGTCGAAGTGAATTTGTCCGTACAAATAATTCTCAACGATTCTCGCCGTCGGAATGTGCTGCAGGATGTCTCGTTCTCGTATTCGGCCGTTGACGAATAAGTCGACCCCAACACGCTCATCCGTGGTCAAAATCTTGAGATCTCGTGGCAACTCGACCGTCGCGATAAAACCCTTCGTTCCCACTAAAACAATGGACCTGGTTTCGTGGCCCGCTTCCTTTGAAAACTTTTTCTCGAGTGCCTCAACGAAAGGATCGGCGTAGTCACCGATCTTCCAAAGAAATTGCGTCTTCCCTAACAAGTCTTGCAGGTGCTTAAACGTGATCAGCTCATCGTTCAAGTAAATCTTGAATGAACTGTCAATGAGCGAAAATCGGAAATAGAGCGCTATGATCTTGCTGAGGAAACCGAAACTACGTTTGACGCCTTCTTTGAGCTTTTCAAACCGAATGATCGTCCCTTGTTTGTGCCCTTCTGAATGCTTTGCGAAGGCACGCATATTTACTTGAGACAACGGATAATCCTGCGGCGTGAGGTCTGCCGTTATTGCTTCGTCCAGTGCCGGATTATCTATCGTCCCGCCGACGTATTCTCCGCCTCGTACCTTAGAAATTACACTGATTCGGTCGGCACATGAGAGTAGCGCGAGTTTTCCAATGCCCTTGCGGCCTATGTATGGTCTCTCCCGTTTCGGAGACCGTTTGCTTTTCTTGCGTTTTGAATATCCGATCTTCAAGAACTTGTTCTGAAAGTCGTCGGCATTCATACCGGTGCCATCATCTTTGATCCAGAACCCCTTCTTGTTCTTGTCGACGTAAATCCAGACGTTTCTGGCATCGGCGTCCCATGCGTTCGAAATTGCCTCGCCTAGAACCGTCGCGAAACTTCGGTACAGGTGACGTCCCAAGTGATTCAGGACACTTAGCGAAATCTCGAACGTAAATGGCGTCTCAGCTGGCATGATGCTCTAAATGCCGTTTGATGCTCCTGCCAACTATCTCTCCGAGCCGGACCGGCACGGCGTTGCCGATCATCCGTCCGATAACTCTGAAGTAATACTCGCCACCCGGCTTCACGAATTCGTAGTTCTTCGGAAACGACTGAAGGAGCGCACCCTCGCGCAATGACAAGGCGCGGTCTTGTTCCGGGTGACCAAAGCGACCATTACCAAACCCGTAGAATTGTGTAGTGATTGTTGGAGAAGGTTGGTCCCAGTCCATGCGACCGTATACGCTCGGATAGGTTTTACCGCTTCGAGTGCTATGGCATTTGGCGACTAACGCCGACGGCCAATCGCGCCACGTGCCCCCTGGTTTTGAATGGCGAATTCGGCGGAGGTTCAAACGCGACAAGCTACTTGTACGGTGAAGCGGATCAGTCGGGCTTGCATCACCCGCCTCAAGTTCTGATTGTGTTCGCAAAGTATCCGAAACAGTTCGATAGCGATTTTGGCGGTGGGTCGGCGGGACGATTTCAATCGAACCAAACCGAGACGCGATAATCACCAAACGACGCCGCTGCTGCGGGACACCATAGTCTGGGCAATAGACGACGCGATTTTCGGAATCGTCAGGAAAATGGAATCCTTCTTCAGTAAGTGTATTGAGAAATCTATCGAACACCGAATGGCGCTGAAGTTCCGGAACATTCTCCATCGAGACGATGTCGGGTTTTAGTTCACGGATGAGGCGCGCGAAGTGGTTGAGAAGTGACCATTTTGGATTTGTTTTGTGGTTGATCCCTTGTGTGTATTTCGAAAACGTCACGCAAGGCGCACAGCCGACAAGAACACGCACATGTCCTTTTGGGTAGTGCTTAGAGAGTCTGCTGCCTGTCAACTTCGTTACGCATTTCTGGCGGAACTTCGCAGGCGAATTATTGTGCGTATATGGATAGCGGCAGTGAAGATCAATGTCGTATCCGGCACTTACTTGGATACCTGCGTCGATTAACCCACGAGTTAGACCGCCCGCACCGCAGAACAAATCTACAGCAGTTACCTGGATGGAGTTCCGTGTCACTTCTCATACTCGCGCGATTCGATATTCTGCCGTGTCTTGGCTATTTTATCGCCCACGTGGTCGAAGCGCCCAGCGGGAAGTTTGGCTTTTCATGAACTTCACCGCATCGCGCGCAAGTTGCTCTTCGCTCTGATACATGCGTCGCCAGATTTTTGTCGCCGCGCTAATCTCCGGCAGCGCCAGCCCGAAGGCCTCGACGACCATCCAACCGTCGTAGCCCGTTTCATGCAGCGTGTCGAAAGTCTCCTGCCAGGCGACGTGCCCCTGCCCGGGCGTGCTGCGGTCGTTTTCTGAAATGTGGACGTGAACCGTATACGGGGCGGCCGTGCGAATCGCGTCCGCGATCCCCTTCTCTTCGATGTTGGCATGGAATGTATCGTACATCATCCGGCAATTGGGGTGATTCACTGCTTGAATAAACTTCACCGTGTCGGCCGCACACGTCAGAAAATACGTCTCGAAGCGGTTGAGATATTCGACGGCCAACATCACGCCGGCACTTTTGGCATGCTCGGCGACGGTGCGCATGCTCTCGACGCCCCACTTCCATTCATCTTGCGTCGGCCCTTTGCCGCTAAAGAGGCCGATCGCAGAATGGGTCGGACCGCAGAGCGATTTCGCGCCGAGCGAATGGCAACAATCGAGCGTGCGCTTCGTGGCCTCGATGCCGGCGGCGCGCACTTTGGCGTCCGGCGAGATCGGATTATCGGGCTCCGTGCGGATGGTGACGACCGTTCGTTCGAGGCCCAGGTCGTCGAGCCGTTTTGCCCAATTGCGGAAGGGCTTTTCATCGCCGCCCCCGAAAATCGGCACTTCCACGCCGTCGTAGCCGAACTTTTTAAGCTGCTCGAGAACGGGCATCATCCCGTCGTTCAATTCGCCCGTCCACAGCAGCAAATTCATACCGAATTTCATGGCCGATCGTCCACAGATTTACGCAGATGTGCGCAGATTATGGCCAAAACAAGCATTTCGCCGACGACCCAGCCATCTGCGTTCATCTGCGTCATCTGCGGACAAAATGACTCAAACTTCCGGCAACTCAAACCCAGCCCGCCGCGGCCGATCCACCAGCTTGTTCGCTTCGTCATCGTCAACGAATTTCTCCGCGGCCGGGTCCCATTTCAGCTTGCGATTCAGTTCGCGCGTGATATTCACCAGGTGGCACACCGAAATCGAACGATGGCCGATCTCCACATCCGCATTCGGCCGCTTGCGCGTCTTGATGCAGTCGAGCCAATTCTGAATATGCGGCCGCGCGATCCAGCCGTCGCCTTCCCACTTCTCGGCGACGGCGGGACTAGGCGCGTTCTTGGCAAAATCCTTCGGGTTCGTGGTGAACTTGTTGCGATTGATCTCCATCTTGCAGAGCGAACCCGTGAACACGGCCCCACCCATCGGCCCCTTGCTTTCAGGACGATCGAACCGCACCGGTGTGCCATCCGCGTAGGTCATCGCGACGATCCCGTCCTTGCCATCGGGCCAAAGCTCGGTCGGACCGGTGCCATCCTTGCCAAGCGCCCATTGGATTTGATCGACACCGTGCGCACCCCAGTTGGTCATCTGGCCGCCCGAATAGGCGCGCCATTGCATCCACCCGAATTGCAACTCGTGATTAAAGGGCCGCACTTCGGTCGGGCCGCACCAGGTATTCCAATCGTCGGTCGGCGGCACCGGCTCTTCCGGAAGTTTCGTGTACTTTCTCGGCCCGCCGTAGTTCACTCCAGACACATGTTCCACTTTGCCAAGCTTGCCGTCGCGAATGAACTCGCAGGCGAAGCGGTTGACCTCCATCGTCCGTTGCTGCGAGCCGACCTGGAACACGCGCTGATGCTTGCGCACCGCATCGACCAGAATCCGGCCCTCGCGAATATACGCCGTCAGCGGCTTTTCCGCGTACACGTCCAGCCCGTGCTGCACGGCCCGAATGCAAGGCAACGTCCGCGCATGATCGGGCGTCGCGATAATCACGGCATCGAGTTTTTCCGCATCGAACATCTTGCGATAGTCTTGATACAACTTCCAATTCGCCTTGCGTCTTTGGGCCGAATCGGACGCACGCTTCAGATAGCAATCCGAGGCGGCGACGATCTTGGCGCCCGCCGGAACCTGGTCGATCAGCTGGTTGCATCGCCCGCCGAGGCCGATCACACCGAGTATGACTTGCTCGTTGGCGCCGGGCTGGTTTTCTCGCCCGAGGACGCTGGCCGGGATGAACAATGGCGCACTGATCACGGTGCTGGCGGCGGCAGACCGCTTGAGGAATTCTCGTCGAGTCGATCCGGACTTGGCTTTCATGGTGGCAGAATCCTTCAAAAAGACATAAGAACTTTCGCGCTACCAGGATAATCATCTTGCGAACGCTTGTCACGCCACCGATTTAGCACGCGCCGGCGATTGAGAGTTTGAGTCGAAACCGGTAGGCTTAGCACAGGCGGGCGAAAGCAGGAATTTCCAGGTACTGACTACTGAGTACTGGGTACCGCTGGCGTACGGTCGGCGCTTAACGCAGCCTTTCATTTTGGGCTCCAGCGAATGCTCGTTTTCAACAATCCCTGGTATCTTTTGCTGCTGGGGCTACTGCCCGTGATGTGGTGGTTCAGCTTCGGCAGCCTGAGCGGGCTCGGCCGTTGGCGGCGGCTCATGGCGCTGGGCTTCCGCACGCTGGTCATGCTCTTGATCGTCGCCGCACTCGCCGAAATGCAGTATCAACGTGTGAGCGACAGGCTCACCGTTATCTACCTGCTCGATCAATCGCTGAGCATTCCCAGCTCCCGTCGCGATGCGATGATCAGTTACGTGAACGCCTCGATCCGCGACCAGCGGAAGAGCGACAAGGACGACCGGGCCGGCGTGATCGTATTCGGACGAAACGCCGAGGTCGAGTTGCCGCCGGTGGATTTCAGCATCGATCTACCCCACCGGGTCGAAAGCCTGCTGGATCGCGAGTTTACGAATTTAGCGGGCGCGATGCAGCGGGCCATGTCGATGTTTCCGCACGACGCGGCCAAGCGCATCGTGCTCGTGACCGACGGCAACCAGAACATTGGCGACGCACTGGCCGAAGCCCGCTCGGTCGCCGAGGCCGGCGTGAGCATCGATGTGATGCCGGTACCGCTGGATCGGCGCAGCGACGTAGCCGTCGAGAAAGTGGCGTTGCCGCCCGACATTCGCCGCAACCAACCGTTCGAGGCCCGCGTCGTCATCAACAATGCCGGCGACCGGAACATCAAGGGTCGCATTCAAATCGTGCGCAGGGCCGGTGAGCACCAGGATACGCTCGTCGATGAGCCCCACGAAATAAAACCGGGCAAGAGCGTCTTCCCGTTTCGCCAGAACATCGATCAGGCCGATTTCTACACTTACGAGGCCCGCTTTATTCCCGATGACCCAGCCGCCGACGCGATCTCGCAAAACAATCTGGCCACTGCGTTCACCCACGTCGAAGGCAAGGGGTTGGTGCTGCTGATTGAAAATTGGGAGACGCCGGACGAATTCGATCATCTCGTCGAGCGCCTCCGCCACGAGGGGCTCGAAGTGGCGGTTCAACCAAGCAATCGCTTGTTCACTTCGTTGCCCGAGCTGCAGCGCTACGACACGATCATCCTGGCCGATGTACCGCGCTCCAGCGGTGAAGATGCGGCCAACGTGAGCAGCTTCTCCGACGAGCAAATCAAAATGCTGGTTCGCAACACCGAGGAACTCGGTTGCGGCCTGATCATGATCGGCGGCCCCAACAGCTTCGGCGCCGGCGGATGGACGAACACCGAGCTGGAAAAAGCGATGCCGGTCGATTTCCAGATCAAAAGCGCGAAAGTGGTGCCGGTCGGCGCGCTGGTGCTCAACATGCACGCCAGCGAAATACCGCAGGCCAATTACTGGCAGAAGGTGATCGCCCAGGAGTCGATCAAGGCGCTCGGACCGCGCGATTATTGCGGGCTCGTTTACTTCGGACAGTCCGACCAATGGCTGTGGGGGAAAACCGATCCGGACCACCCTGGAATGTTGCGCGTTGGCCAGAATCGCCAAATGATGCTCTCCATGATCGACAAGATGTCGATTGGCGACATGCCGGATTTTGATCCCAACATGCAAAAGGCCGCCGTCGGTTTGGCCGGCTGCGACAATACCGCCGTCAAGCACATGATCATGATCAGCGATGGCGACCCCGGCGCGCCGAAGCAATCGACGATCAACGCCCTCAAAAATGGCGGCGTCACCGTGACGACCGTCCTCGTTGGCGACCCGGCCCATTCACCCAACGGCAAGGCTGTGATGCAAAACATTGCCACGCAATGCGGCGGCAAGTTTTTCATCGTCCGCAATTCCAATGCGCTCCCGAAAATCTTTCAACGCGAGGCACGCCGCGTCGCACGTCCGCTTGTCTATGAACCCAGCCCGCCGGTAACTCCGCAGATCGTGACGCCGCATGAAATAGTTCAGGGCCTGGATAACGCCTTCCCGCCGGTAAGCGGATTCGTGCTGACGACGGTCAAGGAAAACTCGCTCGTCGATGTGATCCTCCGCTCGCCGCTGCCGACAGAACCCGAGAACTCCACGCTTCTTGCCTCGTGGACCTATGGTCTCGGCAAAGCCGTGGCCTTCACCACCGATGCCGGCCAGCGGTGGACCGTGCCGTGGACCGGTTGGGACCAGTACGATCGGTTCTTCAGCCAGATGGTCCGCTGGTCGATGCGGCCAACCGGCGACATGGGTAAATTTACCGTCGCCACCGACGTCGAGGGCAACAAGACCCGCGTCATCGTTTCCGCGCTGGATAAAGAAGACGAGTTCGTCAACTATCAGACGATGGACGGCAACGTCCTGGCGCCCGATATGCAGTCCTTGCCGCTGCAAATGCAGCAGACCGCGCCGGGCCGATATGTGGGCGAGTTCGAATCGGGTAAGCCGGGCAGTTACCTGATTTCCGTCCGGGCCGGCAAGGCGATGATTCGCACGGGCGTGAATATCGGTTACTCGAACGAATTTCGCGATCGCGAGACCAATACACCGCTGCTGAAGAGTATTGCGGAGCTTCCCGCCAGGAAGGGCGAGCCAGGCAAGCTGATGCCGCCGCTGCCGGAACTGCCCGAGGACGCCGAGAAAGCGGAGCAGAAGCTCAAGCCGCAGCTGGCGATCGATCCATTCCGCCGCGATTTGCCCCAAGCCGTGTCCCGCCAGGATATTTGGCCCCTGCTCGTGTTGGCCGCGAGCTGCGTTTTTTTTGGCGATGTGTTCGTCCGCCGGGTCCAAGTTGATCTAAAATGGCTCATTCCGATTTGGGTCCGGTTCTGGGATATCGTGCTGCGGCGCGAACACCAGGCCGCCGCGCCCGAAACGATGGCCCGGCTGCGGAGTCGCAAGGCCGAAGTCGATCGCTCGATCGAAAGCCGCCGAGCGGCCGCACGATTCGAGCCCGACGCCGCAGCCCCGGTTGATCCCACCGCGATCCAAGCAGCCGAAGCCCGTCCGACGACAGCCGCTCCGCCCGCGCCATCGACTGGTGCAAAACCCGTTGCCGAAACCGAGCCGGAAGACACGTACACGTCTCGACTCTTGAAAGCGAAAAAACAAGTTTGGAAAGACCGCTCGCATGACCGCGGTCTCGACCCCGACTCCAAAGACGCACCTTAATATATCCCTGACCTCCGACCTCCGACCTCTCCCTATGTCTCTCGCTGAATCCATCGAAAAGCGCGCCGCCCAGTTCGCCGAGCGCTATAAGTCCGTTTACAAGCAGCTTGGCCGCGTAATCGTCGGGCATACCGACATCGTGCATGGCGTGCTCACGTGCCTGTTCGTCGGCGGCCATTGCCTGTTGGAAGGCGTCCCTGGCCTGGGCAAAACGCTGCTCGTGCGCACGCTCGCCCAAACGCTGGATCTCGACTTCTCGCGGATCCAATTCACACCCGATTTAATGCCGGCCGACATCCTCGGCACCAACATGATCGTCGAAGACCAGGCCGGCGGCCGCCAGTTTCAATTCCAAAAGGGACCGCTCTTCACCCAAATCTGCCTTGCGGACGAGATCAACCGGGCCACTCCCAAAACGCAATCGGCATTGCTCGAGGCCATGCAGGAGCGATCCATCAGCATCGCCAACCATGTCTATAAATTGAAGGAGCCGTTCTTTGTGATGGCCACGCAAAACCCGATCGAACAGGAAGGCACCTACCCGTTGCCGGAAGTGCAGCTCGACCGGTTCTTTTTCAAATTGGTCGTGGGCTACTCCAGCCGCGAGGAGCTCAACGCGATCATCGACCGCACGACCAAGGGCCTGAACGTGCAGCCCGACAAAGTGATGGACGGCGCCGAGATCGTCCAATGGCAACAACTGGTGCGCGAAGTGATCCTGGCGCCGCACGTGCAGGATTACGTTGCCCGGATCACGCTCGCCACCCACCCCGGCGGCCCGTTCGCCGTGCCGATCACCAACCAATACCTGCGCTGGGGCTCGAGCCCGCGGCGCCCAAACGCTCACCCTGGCCGCCAAAGTGCGGGCACTTTTGAGCGGACGATACAACGTCAGCTTCGAAGATATCCGCCGCGTTTTCCTGCCCGCGATGCGGCACCGTGTGATCCTCAACTTCGAAGCCGAAGCCGAGGGGATCGATCCGGACAAAATACTGCTGGACGTCCTGGAGAAAGTGCCGGAGAAAGCGGAGGACACAAAAGTAGCGTAAGGAATGCATAAATGACGAATGACGAATGTCAAATGGCCTGAGATTCAGCCCTTCTTTCATTCGACATTCGTCATTCGTCATTCGTCGTTTCCCATGCCGCTCACCGAATCAACACTC
This sequence comes from Pirellulales bacterium, assembly GCA_963733825.1. GTDB lineage: Bacteria > Planctomycetota > Planctomycetia > Pirellulales > Lacipirellulaceae > JABDGM01. The sequence continues at coordinate 127,579 of CAVTEK010000014.1, read as the reverse complement.
CTGCCGCCCGACGTGATGGCCCAACTCGAACGGCTCGAGCTGGTCACGCGAAAGGTTTTCCGCGGCCGCATGAAAGGCGAGCGCCGCAGCAAGCGCAAGGGCCAAAGCGTCGAGTTTGCCGATTTCAGGCAGTACGTCCCGGGAGACGACCTCCGCTCGCTCGATTGGAACCTCTATGCTCGGCTCGACAAACTGATCATCAAACTGTTCCTGGAAGAAGAAGACCTGCACTTCTTCACTCTGATTGATGCCAGCCTCTCGATGGATTTCGGCCAGCCCACCAAGCTGCAATATGCAAAGCAGCTGGCCGCCGCGCTGGGATTCGTCGGCCTGATCCGCAACGATCGCGTGCGGATCGAAACGCTCGGCCAGAACGTCCACCACCGCGGCCCGGTCCTCCGCGGTCGCCGCGGCGTCTGGCGCATGCTCGAATACCTGGACGGCGTCGAAGCGGGCGAAACCGCGTCGCTTGCCGAGGGCGTGAAGAACTTTTGCCTGCGCAACTCCGGCAAAGGAATCGTCGTTCTCATTTCCGATCTGATGGACAAGACCGGTTATGAATCGGCCCTGCGCTACCTGGTGTCGCAGCGGATGGATGTCTACGTGATCCAGGTATTGAGCCAGGCGGAGCTCGACCCCGATGTGAAAGGTGATCTCAAACTCGTCGATTGCGAAGACCAGGACGTAGCGGAAATCACGGTCAGCGCCCCCTTATTAGCACGGTACAAATCCACCCTGAATGCATTTGTCGGCGGCGCGAAGAATTCTGCAACCGCCGCGGCATGAACTACCTACTGGCCAATAACCAGACGCCGGTGAAAGATTTAATAGGAAGCTACCTCCGTCGCCGAGGTCTCGTCCGCTAATACACACCGTCACTCGCTTGCGGTTTAGCTAAACATGTTTGAGTTTTTCCGCAATACCCTGTCACCCTTACAGTGGATGCTCTTCGCGCTTGTCCCGCCGTCGATTATTGCGCTGTATTTTTTGAAACTCAAACGCCAACCCCTCGAAGTTCCCAGCACTTATCTCTGGAAGAAATCGATCGAAGACCTGCACGTCAACAGTCTCTGGCAACGGTTACGGCAAAATCTTCTCCTCTTCTTGCAACTACTCTTAGTCGCCCTCGCGATGTTCGCGCTGTTACGGCCGGGTTGGCAGGGCACGAAGCTCGACGGCAACCGCTTCATCTTCCTGGTCGATAATTCCGCCAGTATGTCGGCGACAGATGTTCAAGATGCCAAGAATCGCCTCCAGGAAGCGAAGAAGCTTGTAGGCGGCTTGATCGACCAGATGTCGTCCGGAATGACGGCGATGATCATCAGCTTTGCCGATACGCCGCAAGTAGTGCAGGAATTTACCGATAACCGCCGGCTGCTCCGCGAACGGCTCGAAACGATCGAGCCCACGAATCGCGGCACCGATTTGCACGGTGCGCTCGAACTGGCCGACGGTCTGGCGAACCCCAGTCGCGTGCCGTTGAAGGAAGGCGATCGCGACATCGACATCGTCGAACCCCAACCGGCAACCATGTACATCTTCAGCGATGGTCGCTTTGAAAACGTGAAAGGCTTCTCGCTCGGCCACCTCCAAGCTTACTATGTGCCGCTTGGCTCCATGGATGCCAGGAATTTGGCGATCACGGCGTTCAGCACCAGGCGGGGCGAAACACGGCCGGAAGAAAAACAGGCGTTTGTCCAAGTGGCCAACTTCACGCAGGAAGCCCAAAAGCCAGTCGTCGAGCTCGAACTCGATGGTTCGCTGCTCGATGCCAAGGAAGTCGCCGTGCCGGCGGGTGAAATCGGCGGCGTCGTTTTTCCCTTGGCCACTGCACCCGCTGGCAAGCTCACCGCTCGCCTGAGATACGATCTGGACACGCCCGACAAGCGCGACGCACTCCAACAAGACGACGTCGCCTACGCACCCATCAACGATGCCAAGCCTGGGCGAGTGCTGTTGGTTACGCCCGGCAACGTCGCGCTCCAAGTCGCACTTGCAACCACGCGGTCGGGCCGCCTGGCAAACATCGAACTGAAAACGCCCGACGTGCTCGCGAGCGACGCATACAAACGCGACGCCGACCTCGGGGCGTACGACCTCATCATTTACGATCAATGCGCGCCCGCAGCCATGCCCCGGGCCAACACCCTGTTTATCGGCCGCTTGCCGCCCGGGCCGGTTTGGCGGGAGGGCCGCGACGACGCCATCGGCAAAAAGAAAGATTCCAAAGAACCGGCTGCCGACGACTCAAAAGATATCGCCGTCGGGCCGCAGATCATCGATTGGGATCGTTCGCACCCGTTGTTAGCGAATGTCGAGCTCGGCAACGTAGATGTCGCCGACAGCCTGGTGCTGCATCCCCCGCCGGGCGCCACGATGCTCATCGATTCTACGGCCGGCCCGATCGCGGCAATCGCCCCGCGCGATGCCTATCAGGATGCGGTGCTTGGCTTCGAAATTGTCGGCAAGAAGCCCGATGGCTCGACGACCGTCAACACGAACTGGACGCGCCGCTTGAGTTTTCCGACGTTTTGTCTCAATGTCCTCGAGTATTTAGCAAGCGGGACCGAGGATTCGCAAATTGCCTCCACGCGACCAGGCCGCCCGGTCGAGCTGCGGGCCGCCGGAAACGTGCCCGAGCTGACCGTCGTCGATCCGACTGGCAAGCAATTTGCAGTTCAGCGGAGCGAGGGCGATATCTTCCACTTTCAAGACACCAATCGCCCGGGTGTCTACGAGGTGCGGCGCGGCGAACAGGTGATCCAACGGTTTGCCGTCAATTTGTTCGATCGACAGGAGAGCGACGTGCGAGTGCGACCGAGCCAGGGCGAAAGCGGCTCGACCATCAAGCCAGCCGATATCCAGATCGGCAACGTCGATGTCCAGGCAACCGTCGGGCAGACGCCGTCCCGCACCGAAGTCTGGAAAGCCGTGCTCGGATGCGCTCTGTTCGTCCTGATATTGGAATGGTATATCTACAACCGCCGAGTGTACCTCTAACCACAAACGATTGATGGAAACCAGGCAAAGAAAACGCGGCATCGGCGTGTTGAATAAGATCGTCGAAAACGATTTCATCCATCGCGTGACGGCCGACGAGTACCGGCAAAAAGTCAAAGACGTGTACGGCGGACCTCAAGGCGCCTTGCTCGCCACGGCCAGCCACCTTTCGATGCACATGCCGCTCGGCCGCCGGCTGTTTCGCACTCGCAAGTTCGACCTCCGCGGTATGAAGTCGATCTTGGACGTCGGCAGCGGCGCCGGGCAAATCGCCGGGCACTTGTTGGAGTTCGCCGACCCCGAGGCGCGGATCACCTGCATGGATATCTCGCAGCCGATGCTGCGGCGTGCTCGCCAACGCCTGAAAAGCGATCGGCCGGCATTCGTCGTCGCTGATGTTACCGCGTTGCCATTCGCCGACGGCTCGTTCGACGGCATTACGTGCGGATATGTTTTGGAACACGTACCCGATCCGCCGCAGGGTTTGAGCGAACTCGCGCGCGTTTTGCGTCCGGGCGGCCGAATGCTGCTCCTGACGACGGAAGACAACTTTTCCGGCGCCTGGACCAGTCGATTCTGGTATTGCCGCACCTACAATCGTCGCGAACTGATGACGCTGTGCGAATCGCTCCGGCTTCGCTGGAAGAACGAGCTTTGGTTCACGCCGATTCACCGAGCGATCCGCGCCGGCGGCATCTGCGTCGAGATCGAAAAGATTTGACAGCCGCCAAACAGCCGGCTCGCGACACCTCTGGCTCAGCATACCGGGTGCGGTTCAGGCATGCCCTGGTGGGTGCGGCTCTGGCTTGCTAGATTTGCCGCCGCGCCGAGATATCGAACAAACCACTGCGACGCCAATTGAGCCACTTCCGCTAGGGCGCCCTTCTCTTCGAACAAGTGCGTCGCCCCGGAAATGATCGCGAGCTCTTTTCGCGACGCATGCTCAAGCTTCTCCAGGGCGGCGCGATTCAAGGCGACTACGGATGCGTCCAAACCGCCCGCGATCAACAGTGTCGGCGCTTTTACCTTTTGCAAATCGGCCCGGGCCAAATCGGGCCGACCTCCACGCGAGACAACCGCCGAAATATCGTCGCGAATCGCCGCCGCTTTCAGTGCCGCAGCGGCCCCCGTGCTGGCGGCAAAATAGCCGAGGCGGAAATCATATTGCGAGCAATTGTTGTCGAGCCAGGCACTGGCCGCGAGCAAACGATCAGTCAAAAGTCCGATGTCGAATCGATGCTGGGCCGTAAACTGGTCGACCCGCTCCTCGGCTGGCGTCAGCAAATCCACCAGCAAGGTCGCCAATCCTACACTGTGGAGCGCCCTGGCCACGAACACGTTTCGCGGACTGTGACGACTGCTCCCGCTGCCATGAGCAAATATGACCGCGCCGTACGCTTGCTCCGGAATAATTAACGTGCCAAAGATACAGTTGCGGCCGGTATTGATTCCTACGGTATCCTCGAATACATGGTGTGTGGCGTTCATGAGAAGCGTGTGCCCTTCGTCAGCGTAGGCTTCCGTGTGCAAAACATGCGCCGGAAGGCGGCGCAAAACGAATTTCACCAATATATTTGGCGATTCGCCGTTCCCTCGGCTTGCCCATGACATTTTGTCCTGTTCAGTGCGAGAATACGCGACAAACTGGCAGTCACTTCGTTCGCGCAGCACACAGCGTCAGCACCGTTATTTCCGGCGGGCAATTGTATCGCAGCGGCGTCAATGAACCGGTGCCGCGGCTCACGTGCATCACAGTCTTCCCAGCCGTAAACACGCCGGCCGAATAGCGAACACCATAGCGACTTGGCGCCAAGATAGGGCCTAAAATCGGTAGCCGCACCTGCCCGCCGTGCAAGTGTCCTGCAAGCATCAGATCGACCCCGTTCGCCTGGGCCCAGTCGAATTGATCGGGCGAATGGGCCAATACGATGCGCAACGGCAGGCCCGTTGAATCGTGGGCCGGACAATTGCGCAAATCGGCCGCCGGCTTGAACCAGGGCAGCTCATTACCAGCCACGACGAGCGGCGTACCGCGCACGGTAAGCTCGCGGCACTCACCGCCGAGGTGAACGAGGCCCGCATCGGCAAGCGCCGTATGTAGTCGTTTCACGTTGACGTGCAAGTCGTGATTTCCGAGCACGTAGTACACCGGTCCCTTCGCCCGAAGCCGGCCCAGTGTCGCGGGTATCCAATCGACGCATTGTTCGCGTTCCACGATATCACCCGTGATCGCCACCAGATCGGGCTCGCACGCGTTTACTTCCTCAACAGCTCGTTCGAAGTAGGTGCGCTCGATGCGGCCCGACATGTGCAAGTCCGAAAGGTGCACGATTCGCAATGGGTCGCGGGATTCCAATAGCCTGGGTATCGCAACCTGCTTCTCTTGCACGCAGATCTTGAGCACTTCGTTAAATGGCAGCCGGCCCAACCAGGTCGGAATCCCGGCGCAATTAATTCGTTTTTATCGCAGGTGTGGCGCACAAACGATGTGTGATTTGCCAATAACGCGCCGCCTCGCTCGGGATGCCGATACCACCAAAGTCGTTGCGAAGCCGCAACCATACAAAGGCCGGCGAGAGTACAACGTAGCCCCATGCAGTAATCTGCACGAAATGGGCAGACGGCGCCGCTGGTGTTGGATAAATGCCGATCAATACAGCGGCGATGCCGCACGGAATGACAAGCAGCATGATTCCGCAAAGTCCCGTCCGTCCATCGACCAAACGCCGGTGGATGGCCAACGCGTGTATCCGATTTACCAGTCCAAGCCAAAGAATACTGTGTCCAACCGCGCCAAATGCCAGAAGTAGAAACGCAATCGGCGACATTTACGCGGGACAGCAGTAAAGTTGACCAGGGGGCAGCAGAAAGCCCACCTAACTGACCGGCTGCTTCGCGCCGCTGCCGGTAACAAGCTGTTCGACAGTTTCCAGCAACTGATCGAGCCGGAACGGTTTGTACAGCACCGCCTGAAGTCCCGCCTGCCGCGCCTTGACGATCGAGTGGCCCGGATCGTAGCCGAAACCGGTCATCAGCGCCATCGGAACCCGCTCCATCATTTCCTTGAGTTTTAGCAGCAGGTCGAAGCCCGACATATCGGGCAGGCGAATGTCGGCGATGATCGCGTCGTAATGCTGATCGGCGGAAAGACTGCGAACCATGAACTGCGCCTCGCTGCCGTCGTGGGCCGTTTCCACGATGCAGTGATAACGCTCCAGCAGGTTGTGCGCGGCGCTGCGGACGCTTTCGTCCGCGTCGACGACCAGCACGCGACGACCCGCCAACAGCGGACGAGGCTCGACCCGCACCGCCGAGGGTTGAGCCTCGGTCGGCGCCATCGACTGGCCGATTTTCTGGATGACTTGTTTGATGTCGCGGGCGTTCCTCAGAATCTGCTGAAGCCGCTCGACGACATCCGGCTGGTGACCGATGTACCGCTCCATCACGTTCACCGCGTCGTTGAGAATATCATCGACCGGCAGTGCGACCGCGCTATGAATCGCCTCGACGCTGGCAGCGGCCGTACTGGCCTTTTCAGCAGCCAGCAATTCAAGCGTGTTGAGCGCCATCGCCACGTCGCGGGCAAAAATCTCCAGGAATTGCAGGTCGCTCTCGTTGAACGCCCGCGGCTCGGGGCTCTCGACGTTGAGCGTGCCGGTCACACGATCGTGCAATATAACGGGCACAGTCAACGAACTTCGCGCACCGGCGGCTCCTTCCAAGTAAAGCGGATCTTCGTTCGTGTCCTCGCACAGGTAGCTCTTGCCCGTGGCCGCCACGAACCCAGTCACTCCGTTGCCCGTCGTATCCGCCCGTAATTCGCGTTTCGCCGCCTGGTCGGTCATTCCGACCGCGAGCACTGGCTCGAGTATCCTCGTCTTCGTATCCAGCATGCGGATTTCGACCACGTTGTACTGCAAAACGTCCTGCGTGCAGTGCAGGATATTGGCCCGCAACAGCTCGATCCGCTCTTCGACCGACATCTTCGAGACTTCATCGGGCGTCAGGTCGGCCAGTTCGATGCCGGCCTGATGAATTGCCGACAGCTTCTGCTGCTGCAACACTTCGTCGGTCACTTCGCGAATCGTGACGACCAAACTCTGCGGTGGCCCGTCGCCGTCGATGACGGGGGCCGCGTGGACGCGCATGTACCGATTCTGAAAACAACGCAACGTCGAGCCGCTGGCTCGCCCCGTCGCCAGCGCCGTGTGGAAGGGGCAAAAATCGGGCCCGAGAATCTCGGGCGTCCCCATCACGTCGTAGAAATTCGAACCGACAATGTTCTCTCGGCCGGTCCATTCGCGCAGCCGGCCGTTGCCCCACAGAATTGTATTATCGCTATCCAACAGGACAACGCCGTCCGGCATGCCTTGCAGGATGCGTTCATTTTGCACCAGCCTCGCGGCGTTGAGCACTTCCGAGAAGTGGTCTGCATCCGCGTAGATCCCGATGTACTCGCCGGTGCCAAGTTCCGACAGCGCGCGCAGGGGCGACGTATCGATAACCTGGATCGCTTCGCCAAACCGCTGACGCAAGGCAACCTGCGTGTTGTGCGTCCCGCCTAGACAAAGAACCTTCGGGGCCTGACAGACACCCTGCGCACCGGCGTTTTGTTCTCGCGGCTCGTTAGGTTCGTACACGAATGCGAACTTCCAAACGGGCGACAGTGGAGTTCCCATCCGACGCCCAGTAATGACGGATATGGCGGAGGCGCCCCCTTCCCTGGGTGGTCCTCTCGGAACTCACCAAAATTATAGGTATGCGTTGAAGGTCCAACAACCGGCGATGGGCCGAGTGTAATGGTTTGGCCCACTTTTCCGGATCGGCTCGCGAGCGGGCCTCAATTGATTGCCTGCCAAGTTTTGCCTTCTATACGGAATGTGGCGGCCCGCGTCACCCGCCGGGCGACGGTCCATGCTACGACCGTCGGCGTCGTCTAATTCGGCAGCCGGCCAGAATTTCGGTGACCTGTGTCCCAGGCGCCACTCCTAGAATCGGCATAATTCGACCCGCGGCGACGACCCGCCTTCGTACATTTGGAAACCCCGGCGCCGGGTTTCACAACCGGCTCGACCTAGACTTTCTCTGACATTCCGATCATTCGATTGTCACGCGAGTGCTCATTGTCGAGAGGTATCAAGATGAACTTGGAAAGCGGCTGGTCCAAAAAATCGTCTGTCGCTCACTATCGGCGCAATCGCGTGGGCCTGACGATTTTGGAATTCTTGGCTTGCGCGATTGCCGTGCTGGGCGGGGCCTTTCTGGGCGCGCTCTATTTGGGAGTCGATTTCCGCCACCTCGCGTACACCGCGATGAGTGAATCGCAATTGTTGGATAAGGTGCCGGCCGACTGGCGCCCGCCCGATCCAAATGAAAAGGTCATGACTCGCGAGCAATTGCTAACGACGCTGCACGAAGAACTCGGGTCCCTGCGCAGCCAGATAACGGCGCTCCGCTCGGGCAAACCGGGGGCGGCCGACCCAGCTCATGCCGCCGACGTGAGTGCAACGTCGTTACCGCCGACGAAGGAAAAAACCTTGGCGTATTGGTCGCGGCTCAACGAAATCGCGATGAGCGACGCAGCCCTGCAGCGCGACGCCGAGTTGGCTTTCAACGAAAACAACGCCGCCAAAGTGTTTGCTATCAAGGGGCGAATCAGCCGCTTTTCGGCCAAGACCATCGAAGCCGTGCCCACCCAGGAGGTCGATGATTCAGTCGTCCGCTTCGGCCGGCAACTCCGGCTGTGGTACGACCGCGCCGGCGAATTGTACGAACAGGCCGTCAGAATTTGGGAAACGCCGATCGGCCAACAAGCACGCACACAGTTAAACGAGGAATGGAAGCGGTCGGACCAGCAGCATTTGAACGAAGCTCGATTGCTGAAAGAAAAAGCAACCGCGGTCCGCAAATCCATGAGCCGCATTTTTGGCGCCGAATTCCCCGAATTCGACAAGTCGGCCAGTCCTGCCGCCAACGACGGTTCTAACGCAAAAGCCGGTTAACAATGTGGTCATCTGCCTCGCGACAGGAGCGAAAATTTCGCGAAACGAAATCTGCACACCGGTAACCAGCCTTAATTTGATTTCAGCAGTTTGCCCGATTACGATAGAGCTTTGCGGCCCGCCTCGCCCTTTGGCCGCGAAGCAAACCATTTCTAACTACGGAGAATGGGTTATGCGAAAGTTAATGCGAACCATGTTCGTCTGCTTGTTCGTCGTGATGATGTTGCAGCGGTCCGCGGCCGCTTGTTGCGGTTGGGACGACGGGTATTACGCCCCGATGTATTACGGCCCTGTCGTTTATGGCGGTGGATGCTACGATTGCGGCTACGAAACCGTTGCGTACGACTGCTGCGACTGCGGTCCGTGCGGCGAGTGCGGAGCGGTTGCCACAGAAGGCGCTCCTGTAGAAACCATCCAAGCGCCACCGGTTCAGGCGACGGCTCCTGTCGCCGCGCCGGGCAACGCGCAATCGCTGTCAACTCAGGCGGCTCAACCGCAACCTCCGGCAGCAGCCGAAACGACACCCCCACCGCAATTGTCGGTCCCGCCGCAATCGTCGGCCGGCGCGCCCGCGAAGACGGAACCTGGCCTGTTTGGAACCGAAGCAACGCCGCCAACGGCGCCAGCGGCGGTTCCGCCAAAATCGGCCGAATCAATGAGCGATTTATTTGGCGCACCGACCGAAAAACCCGCAACGTCAACTCCGCCGGCTGGCACGATGCCACCGGCTACGGCGATTCCGCCAGCAGCAGCGCCGACCGATGATCTGTTTGGATCGCCGTCTAAATCCGAAACCAAGGCCGGCACGACCACGACCACACATAAGCCCGCCGATAACACAGCCACTCCGGATGCGAAGCCCGCCGATAAGCCGGCAAGTCCTCCCGCTGGCAACGACAAAGACAAGAAGGAAGACAAGAAGGCCGAAAAAGACCTGTTCGGCGCTTCGCCAAGTATCCTGCGCGAGACTGGCGGTCTGGCCAGCAACGAAATGCGGCTTTGGACCGACAATACGGGCAACTTCTCCTGCCGCGGCCGCCTCGTGCAGGTCCTGAATGGGCATGCTCGGCTGCTCAAGGCGAACGGTCATACGACGACCGTCGCGCTCGGCCGGCTCAGCGCCCGCGACCTGGAATTCGTCAATCGCCAGGCGAGCGCCCAGCACGCGGAAATCGTAAAGACCGCCCAGAACTAACTGCGAATCGCCCGTTTAAGATCGTGTTAACCGCCTCCATTGCCAAAGCCGGCAGTGTGAGGCGGTTTTTCATGGGCCAAGGTATCACTTTTCGGAGCACCTCACTTGAAGGAGGCCTCTCCGAATCCGATGCGCCACTGTAAACGCCCGATACGATCGGTCTCCAAGTCGCCTCCTGCTGGACCGTTCTCCATTCTGAAATTAATCCCACAAAACAACCCAAGGGTATCGTTTTCTTTCCATTACGATCTAATAGTTGTAGGTGTTGCCCAGGCCGTGGTTCTTCGAAATGGCGGTTCAAAGACAGGCTTATGACCAGCTCGGCAGTTTAAGCGGCATTACCCTACTCTTATTTTCGGGGTATCCTTCAGTTACGGAATCTCGCGGAACGAGACCGCCGCAGGAACCATGCCGGACGCCGGCGGTTTAAACAGAGAATGGCCAGCCAAGACACCGTTCGCTTCCGATCGCGGCCGCGTCGCGAGGGCAAGTGGCTGATGGGGGCAATCGCAATCGCCGCTATGGCGATCGTCGCGACCTTGGACTATTTATCCGGTAGGGAATTCTCTTTTACACTGCTCTACCTGGTGCCGATTGCGGTCGCCATCGCCTTTGTCGGCCCATTGCCCGGATTTCTGCTGTGCGTAATCGCAGCCGGCAGCGGTATGAGGACCGAGCTGGCCGATCATGCGCCCGTCTCCGCCGCCCTCTGGAATGCGGGTGTGCGCTTGGGCGTTTATCTCGTCTTTTACGCCCTGTTCAGTTTCGTCTTGGATAACAAAGCTACCAAGCGCCGTATCGCTCTTGCCCGCAAATGCCTCGATACCGGCGCTGCCCTCGCCGTCTTTTTTTTCGTCGCGGCTGGATTTGCGAAGTACGAGGAAACGTTGCGTCCACCTGCCGGCAAATCCGTCGGCGATTCCTCGAACAGCGTCGGCCATTCCGATGAATCTCACTTCGCCGAATTGAACAAGTTGGTCCCACAGTCGCTCGGGTTATGCCGCCCGTTGCTTCTCGGCAGCCGCGATCCCAGCGGACCCAGTTGCGTGCGAATTTCGCCGCGGGAGATGTTCGAGGGGTGATGCCAGAAAACCCCGGCGATTTGGACGGTGGACCGGGAACGAGCATGGCCGTGCTCTACTTTTTCGACCGCCACGAGTTCAAGTCGCCCATGCAGGACTTTAAGTGGCACCAGACGCGGCTACGCGTCTTTTTGGAAAACAACATCGACCTCAACAAGGCGGCCGAGGATTTGGCCCATGAGACGGCGGAAAAGGCCGCTAGTTTTTCCAAACTGGCAACCTCCTGGTCTGCGATGCCGTCGAGCATTACGGCCGCCGGGTTCAACCACCGCAACGAATGGCCCACTTACTGCCTCTCGGCGTTGGATCAGGCGGTGCACGATCGCGACTTGGACGCCGTACAGCAATGGGCCCGCGAGCTGGCGGCCGCCACTTTTTGGTTAGACGACCTCATGCGCTGGCGCGGCTTCCTGCTCAAGAATCACCTGGCCGCGTTGGACTTTCAGGCTCGCTGCGAATCGCTGTTTGTCGCCGCCGAGCACGCTCACTCAGAATATGTGCCAGAAACCACGATGAGCCAGTTTCCGGCGGGTGTGCTCGGCCTGAACGGCAAAGGAAATTACTACGAAGTCGAACGCCAGGCCGAAAGCCTGTTTTCCATGCCCGCTGAACGGTTCGCCGAAATCTCTGCGAACAAGCACGTGACGTCAGGTTCGGTCTGGGTGCCTCCCTCCTCGCGCGAAGTATTCTTACGGCTTCGTTCGGTGCTTTCCGAGAAAAACCAAAAGACCTGGGATCTCGCAGCCCGCACTCCGTATACGCACGGTTATTTGGTGAACATGCTCTTCCGCGCGAACGGCCGCGCTCGTCGATGATCTGGCCACCGTGCTCAAGAAACTCGATGCGCGTAGCCCGCATGCCACGCCCAGCGATCTGATGGGCGTAATGATGTATCGCGGACATTCGTTCGCCGGCATCGAGTGGGGCGATCGGTTTCAACCCCAATTGATCGAGGCCGCCGATAAGATCAAATCATCGGAAAGCGATCTGCAGGCGCTCGATGACGCTTGGGCCTGGACCAATCATTTTTACCAATCGCCCGCCGAATACGGTTTGACGTTCACCTTACGCGATGCGCTGGAGCAAAAGAAACTCGACTGCAACCGGGCCACCGATATGATCGCAGCCATTTTTCGCAACGCCGGCCGCACCCATTTGGGCTACGTGCGTTGGTGCAGTGAAACAGGCGGCCATTCCGTGGCCGCGTACGTCGACCCCACAGACTCGAAAACCTTTCTGGCCGACGGCCTCACGGCGCCCCGCGACCCCGAAGTCTGGCCCGATTGCTACTTCCACGGACACGCCTGGCCGCCTGGCCCGGAAAAAAACAAACCGCCCTACGCGATGGAACTCTACGTGCGCGGGATCGACTCCTATGTGTGGATGCAAGGTTACATCGTTCAAGGTCCGAACGCCGGCTGGCTCTCCACCGCCGCCATCCCCTATTCGACCCATTTCACAACCGCTTCGATGAAGAAAGTTTTCAACGGGCCGTATCCAGATTAGGCTCGCTTCCGCGCCCGTCAACGTTGTCGCGCGCAATGCGGCACTCTTTGAAATCTTTGCGTGGTCGCCCGACGCCGTCCGACTTCTCAATACGCCGAACCGCGCGCAAACCTCTTCGGCGAGCCGGGCGGTCCGCCGCCCCGATCCGTGGTTGAGGACAACCCGGCTCGCTGTTGCCGCTTCGCGAGCAATGTAGTCATCAACTGCATTACCACAGTCCCGCCAAACTATTTGCCAACAGTCCGGGTATCGCTATGCTACTAAACGAAGTCCGCATTTCACGAACATAATCGGTTTCCAGGCGCCGGCCCAAATGAAGCGATTCCTAGCCATCGTTGCGTTGGCATCGCTCCCGGTAACGGTAGAAGGCGCCACGCTACAAGGCTTCGTGCATGATTCCGCGGGCAAGCCCCTTGCCGGCGCACGCGTCGGCATCGCCACCGCGGCCCCGCGCAAAGGTCTGGCAATGTTCTGCCCAAGTTGCTACCTGGATTGCGCCAAGTCAACTCAAACCGATAGCGCGGGCCGCTACCAAATTTCCGGCCTGAACGATTCACTGAAGTTTCAGGTACTGATCACGGCCGTCGGACAAAAATCGCAGCTGACGCGGTTGTACGATCCGCACACCGGCGAACTCGAGATCATCCTTTCGCCGCTTCCGCCAGAATCTCCTGCCAACCAAACGGTCCTCGGGCGCTGATGGACGACAAGGGACACGCGGTTCCAGGCGCGCTCGCCTGTCCGACTGGCGCCAAGACGACCACGAAGCGATGGTTCGGACAAGTAGATAACGTCGACCCAGCCGTGTGCGATGCATCCGGCCGCTTCTCGATGTTGCTGTCGCCCGATTTCCAAGACGTCGATCTCGAAGTAACCGCCTCTGGCAAGGCGGGCACACTCAAGCTGTTGGTATCACCGGGCGCAGAAGAACACGTCATCACCATTCCGACCGGCACGCGGGTCACGGGACGGCTGGTCCATCAAGGAAAACCGATCGCCGGTTTGAAAATCGCCGTTTGCCAATTGAATCGCAATAGCGAGCACTTATTCATCAAGGCCGTACCATCCACGACCGACGAGTCGGGCCATTTCGATTTCAACTACCTGCCCGCGAACGAGCGCTACGCTATCTACACACTCGTCGGCGAAGGGGCCAGCGAAAAACGCGAGCTGCTTCTCACCACCAAAATCTTCACGGCCAAGGATAACAACGACACTCGCGATTTGGGCGACCTCCCGGTCCAACCTTCCATTCACCTGCACGGCCGCGTCGAGCTGCCGCCAGGAGCTTCGCTCCCCACGAATGCAAAAATTATGCTCGGCCGCGACCCCGCCTGGGATCTGATCGCGATTCCGCTCGAATTCGATGGCCAATTCTCAATCGATGATCTACCACCCGAAACTTATGATGTCCGCATCGCCGTCCGCGACCTTGTGATCGACAACGCCCGGCTCAACTACCAATCGCTCGGTCCCAATTCATTCGGCATCCATCTCACCGACTCGATCGACGACTTCCACATCCCGCTCATCAAGAAGTAACACATGATCCATCGCGTTTCAATATTTGTTGGCGGTTTCTGGCTCTGCGTCGTTTGGTACGCGACCGCGTACGCGGCCGATGTCCAGCGCACGCTCGACCCCGCCCCGCCCGAGCCCGCGATCAACGTCTCCGGACTGGTAGTCGCACCGGATGGCAAGCCGCTTGCCGGAGCCACCGTCGCGCTCCGCGCCAAACTCGGCGGCTCGCAGTACTCGTTCGGCGTCAAACACAATCGCGACGTCCTCGCCCGCACCACGACCGATACCCAGGGACAATTCGCATTCACGGCGGTCGGTTTGCCACCGCGAATGGCTGAAAAAATCGATACCTTGCGCCGCGGCGCTGGCGGCGCCGAACTGGTTGCCTGGGCCGATGGCATGGCCGTCACCTGGCAGGAACTAAAACACTTTCAAAACCCGGACCCGGTCACGCTCAACGTCGCCGCCGAATCAAACGTCGCCGGCCAAGCCATCGACGACGCCGGTAAACCCGTCGCCGGCGCTCGCATCGCGCTCTATGGCATTACCAAGTCCACCTCCGACGAAATGTTGTTCTTGAACGAACCGGGCGATCTCAACCTGAACCTATCCGAGCTCGCCTTCGACGCTCGCACCGATAACAACGGCCGGATCACCTTTCATCATTTGCCTGCCGGTTACAAAAACATCGTCGGTTGCACCGCCCCCGGCAAATCGTACTTGTCCTTCGTCATCGACACGTTCGCCGGCAGCGACATCGATCATGTAAAGTATCCTTACGGCAACCACGACACGGTCGACGTGCAGCGCTCGCCCCTCCACGTCGTCCTCGAACCGTGCCGCGAGGTTTTGGTGAATGTCATCGACGACGCCGGCCGACCGGTAAAAGATGGCGCCGTGCAAGCCATCACCGCCACCCGCACATTCGGCGGCTGGGAAGAAGTCGGCGGCAAGGGCATCGCCCGCTTGCAGTTGAAGGACTCCGGCAAATACGACTTCGTCTACATGAGCGACCCGCTCAAACCGAGGATTGGCGCCCACGTTAACGCGGCCGTCGCGCTGGCCGACAAACCGCAGGCCGTAGAGATTCGGCTGCCGCCCGCGCGAAGTAACCGGCCAGGTCGTCGATGCCGAAACTGGCGCACCAATTCCCGGCGTGTATGTGTTCTACCATGCCACAACCGACGACAAAGAAAACGAATCTCCGCGCGCCACGTCTCAAGCCGTGAGCGGAAAAGATGGCCGCTTCCGCCTGCCGGCCATCGCCGGCCCGGGTCAGATTCATTTTGGCTACGAAGTCGATGGCTATTATCCACCCATCTACCAATACGTACGTGATCCGAACGTGCTCAAGAAAACTGGAAAATCCATCACGGTCCCCGCGCAAGGCGACCCGCAGCCTGTCACGCTTAAGCTGGCTCGCGGCTTGGAAGTCCGCGGCTTCGTTCAGGACGCGGCCGGTAAGCCGGCGGTCGGCGCCGTCGTCCGCGGCGATAACGCCGACCGGACCTACATCCAAAAATCCGCCACGACCGATGCCCGAGGCCGTTTCGTGCTTTCCGGATTGTCGCCCCACGTGAAGACGACACTCACGATCGCCGATGCCCAGGGAACCGCCGAGCGCGTGATCGAGGGCATTCCCGACTTCCCCTGGGACAAAACACGCACCGAACAAATCGACGTAACGCTGGCTGCCGGCGTTCGCCTTTCCGGCCGTGTGCTTAAAGACGGCAAACCACTTCCCGGTGTGACGATGCGACTCAACAGGCTCGTCCCGGAAGGCCACGACCGGCAACGCATTCAACCTCTCACCGACGTCGTAACCGATTCCGCGGGCCTTTACGCGTTCGCCGGTCTCGCGCCCGGCGACGGTTACGAAATCGAAATCATCGCCGATGGATTGGTCGCTCCTAATTGGCGCCATCAATCCCCCTGGATGCAAACCGTTCCCAAAGACGCGCACGGCGAGGTCCATCTGCCCGATGCCGTCTTGGTCAGCAACCGCCAATCGTTACGCGGCATCGTGATCGATCCGGCCGGTAAGCCCGTGCCCGGCATCGAAGTCTCGGCGAAAATCGTCAACGGCGATTTCGCCCAGTGCCCTAGGGTCGGTCCCCCTCCCTGGGTCGCGACCGACGACCACGGCCGCTTCGAGCTCACGCAGCTTCCCGATCTCCCGATCGAGCTCATGGCCTACAAAGGCAACCCCAAAGGCGGACCGATTCGCAATGCAAGCAAAATTCAACCCGCCAAGAACCAAACCGATATCCGCATCCTTTTCGATCCGGCCCTCGATTCGGTCCCCGAAGATCTGGACGGCAAATGAATTCAACCGCCAAGAATTGGATGGCCAAAAATTTGGCCACCGCCAGAATTTCTCCGAGCAAAATTCACGAAACTTTTTTGTAGAAATTGTGCCACCACTTGTGCTAAGGTGGCACTCCTCAGAAATGACCGTCTCGGTTCACCGCCGCGAAGAGAGCTCTCGCCGGATTGAGTTCGCAACTCACAGTCTCACGCTTGCACAGCCCTGAGCTTGTCGACGGGCTTCCTCCTGTCGTGCGGCAGCTCTGCGATCCAAGCCGGTCCCGGGTGCGGCGATTGGCCCCGACGGGTGAGGTTATCGATCGAGCGTCGTTGCCATCCGGCCACGGGCGCTTTGCCCACCGGCGCGGGTCATGCGCGCCAGCTCGATCGCGCCCCAATGGGCCCATCATTTTTTATTTTGCACATCCGAACCGCCACCACCCGCCATCCAGGAAATCAACCATGTAAACACCAATTCAACGCTTGCGGTTTAGCTCTTCCCCTTGCGACCTTTAAGCCAGAACCCGACTCGCGTGGCGTTTTGCTGCGCTAACGATCACCTCCACCGCCTCGTCGCGCGAAATGTGGGCCAGATTGATCACGAGATCGTACAGACGCGGATCGGTAATATCCTGATGAAAATATCGCCGCACGAATTGCTCGCGCCCACGATCGGTCGACTCGACGAATTCTTTCGCTTCTCGCTCACTGCACTGCCGCTTCGCGGCGATCTGTGCAACGCGCTGCTTTTCCGAAGCAATGATTCGCACGGCCACACCACGCTCGCGCGGCAACATGAACAGCACGGCTCGGCCAACGAACACGGTGCTTTCGTGCTGCGCTGCGAGCAGAACCACCTTGCCAAGCCGACTCACGTATTCGGCTTGCGATACGAGTTGCTTGTCGAGCCATTTGCCGAACATTTCATGGAACCATGAGACGGCTCGCTCGTCCACGAAGTCGAGCGCAGACGCGAAAAATGCTCGTGCTCCGCCAGGTAATCGAGCAGCCCCCGATCCAGCATTTTCCACCCACATTTGTCTGCCACCGCCTGGGCGATTTCCGTGGCATCGACACCAGTTTCGCGCGAAATGAAAATAAACGGATGAATTAAATCTTGAAGTTTTGTCCGCTTGCGTTCTTCGGTCAGCCGTCGTTGGGTTTGTAAATCGAGCACCCAATTTCGCATTTGACGTTCGGCCGCTTTCGATAAAGCGTTCGAATGCGTCGTTGAAGTATGCATGATTGCCTCGCTTTCACTCTAAAATCGGTGCAACAACGATGCCAATTACGCCGCCCTACTCACCGCCTCGCACTTTTTTCGCCGAAACCTCCGGGTAATATCATACCTCTGCTTTGCTCAACCTCCCCCGTTTGAAGAAAAACGAGTGCCACTGTTCGCCGCTGCTTTCGATCACTCGGTCAGATCGAACTTCGCTCCCAGCTTCGCCGAAGAGTTTCCACCCACGTAAATCTCGAATCTGCCAGGCTCCACGATCCGCTGCTCTTGAGGATTATAGAAACCAAGCGAGTCGCGCAAAAGAGAAAACTGAACAACCTTTGTTTGCCCCGGCTCGATTCGCACTCGCCGAAAAGCCATAAGCTCGCGCACTGGCCGCACCGTGGAACTTACCACGTCGCGAATGTAAAGCTGCGCCACTTCGGCTGCGGCGATTTTCCCGGTGTTCGTTACTGGCGCACGGATCTTAAGAGTGCCGCCGACACCGAGTTTATTCGTCGATAATTCGACTTGGCCATATTCGAACGTCGTATACGACAGTCCAAAGCCGAATGGATAGAGCGGATAGGGGCCAATATCGATGTAGTTCGAATTGTTGCCCAGATCGCGATGGACCGTGTCGTCGATCGAGCCGTCTTGCGAGAAATCGTCAGGCCTGGGTGGCCGGCCCGTGTTCGCGTGGTTGTAGTAAAGCGGAATCTGCCCGACGACCTTGGGAAAGGTCACCGGCAACTTGCCGGACGGCGATTCAGCGCCCCACACGAGATCGGCAATTGCCGGGCCGGCCATTGTTCCGGCATGGAACGAATAGAGCACCGAATCGACTTTCGCGATTTGCCGGCCAATCGTCAGCGGCCGGCCGGCTTCCACAATCATCACGATCGGTTTACCAGTCGCGGCGATCGCATCAACGAGGGCGTTCTGTGCGCCGGGAAGATCGAGAATCGCCCGCGAACGCGCTTCGCCGGACAGATCGGCGCCCTCGCCGACCACAAGCAGCACAACATCGGCCTGGCGCACCGCGGCGACCGCTTCTTCAAATCCGGACGTACTTCGGTCCAGATCGTCGGCCAAACCGCGGGCAAACCGTATATCGATGCCGTCGCTGGCCGAAGCGCAAGGCAGCCAGTGGAGTGCGGCTGTCGGATTCGCGCGCGTCCAGAACCCAAGCGCCGAGCTGCGCCTTTTTTGCATCAGCCAACGGACCGATCACTGCCAGTTTCTTGAACTTCGACTTGTCGATGGGCAACAGCCCGTCTTTGTTTTTCAAAAGCACGATCGACTGCCGCGCGAGTTGGCGTGCGGTTTCCAGGTGATCGGCCGTTAACAGGTCCGGCCGCGTGTCGGCGTATGGATGTTCAAATAAGCCAAGCCGGAACTTGATTCGCAGCACGCCGGCCACGAGCTCATCGACCTGGGCTTCCGGTACTTCGCCGCTCTTGATTAACTCGGGCAGATGGTCGCGGTATGTTTGACTTACCATCTCCATATTCACGCCGGCGCGCACCGCGGCTCGTGCGGCATCTTTGTCGTCGCGGCAATAGCCGTGAGCGACTAGCTCGGGAATCGACTGCCAATCGCTGACGACAAATCCGCGGAATCCCCATTCCTTGCGCAGCACGTCGCGCAGCAAATGCTCGTTCGCCGAACAAGGCACGCCGTTCACTTCATTGAACGACGTCATCAACGTTGCGACGCCGGCTTTGACCGCAGCCTGGAATGGCCGCAAGTAAACATTCCGCATCAGCGCCGGCGAAATCACCGCGCTGTTGTAGTCGCGACCACCCTCGCAGGCGCCGTACCCGGCAAAATGCTTCGCGCACGCTGCCACGCGGTGCGGCGCCGACAAATCATTGCCTTGGAATCCGTGAACCATGGCCACCGCAAGCCGACTTGCCAAATGCGGATCTTCACCCAAACTTTCCGCGATCCGGCCCCAGCGCGGATCGCGAGCAATGTCGACCATCGGGGCGAATGTCCAGCGGATGCCGACGGATCGGGATTCACCAGCCGCAACTGCCGCGCTTTGCTCGACTAATTCCGGGTTCCAACTGGCCGCCTGACCGAGCGGAATCGGGAATATGGTGCGGAAACCATGAATGACATCGCGCCCAAAAATGAGCGGCACGCTCAGGCGGCTTTCCTGCACGGCGATTTTTTGCAGCCGGTTGATCGTTGCCGGATCGACTTCGTTCAGAATCGAGCCGATCTGACCTTGGCGGATCGATTCGTAAAATGCCTCGACGTCGGGATGATGATCGGTATCGCCTGTACCGTTCGCAAAGACAGTGTTTGCTTGTTCCAATTGCCCGATTTTTTCGGCCAGCGTCATTTTTTTAACGAGGCCATCGATCCGGCCTTCGATTTCTTCGTTCTGTGCCGTCTCCGGTTGACCCGTATTCTTGCCGGAAATCGTCGCCAGGCCGCCCGTCTGAGCGTGAACGGCGCCGCTCATCGGCGCCGCGAATACGATCATCATGCCTAGAAAATGTTGACAACGAATTGCGATTTCTATGTAAGACATCTCTAAAGACTCACTTGTACAATAAGCGTCTGATCAAATTGCGTGGCTAAGCTTTCGCTAGTGGGTCAGTTTGCTCAGGATCGACAACCTGTCATTCCGAGGTACTCCGAGGAATCTGGCCGGACCCCTCGGCGTACCTCGGTGTGACAACGGCGAACTGACCCATTACCCAACGTACTGCTATTAAATAACCCCATGCCAGGCAGCCAGATTTTACTTTTCCTCCCAAAGATTGAGTTCGTCGCGGCGGGTTCTAAGAGTTTGCTCGATGTGCAACACGAACTGATCATCCAGGCGATATGAGAACAAGACTCCGCACGCCAGTAGTGACACGGCGGCTGGAAAAACGCTGATCATCCTCACGATCCCTTGAGTGGCCGAGGCCGATAGAGCGCCATTTGCAGAATAATCGAATCGCTCCAGCAATTGACCATTCAGCCAGCCGCCAACGCCCAACCCCAGCTTGAAAGCAAATATGATCGACGCGAACGCCAACGCGGTGGAACGTCGCCCTGTGCTCCACTCGGCATAGTCCACAACGTCGGCCATCATCGCCCACAGGATTGGAATCGTAGGACCAAATACCAATTGCAGCGCGATCTGCAGCCCGAGCAGGGCGATCAGCGAATCCGGCGGCACCAGCACAAACGCCGCCATCAAAATCGAAGACAAAAACAGGCACACGCGAAACGTGGTTCGCTTTCCAAATCGCGATACGAGCGGCTTTGCCAAGGCGACGCCGATGATGGTACAGCTCAAACCAACGGCGTTGAAAACACCGAAATTATCGATCCATCGGAACACGTTCGGCAGCGTTAGATAGTGCTTGAAATAGTACAGCATCGCGCCGCTGCGCATTGCCAGCTGAATGTAAATGAGCACCGCCAGCGCAAACAGCGAGAGCCAGGGTCCGTTGCGCTTCAAGTCTGAAACGTCCTGCCGCAGCGAGGAACGTTGCTTCGGATCGGGGACGACGCGCTCCTTCGTAAACGCAAACGTAATCCCGAAAAACACGATTGTTAGCGCGCCCCACAATGCCATCGTCAGTGGATATCCAAGCCTCGCGCTGCCGCCGCCGAGGTGCTTGACCAGATCGAGAGTAAACGCGTTCACCACGATCGCCGCCGCCATGGCGCACACGAACCGCCACGACGCAAGAACGGTTCGTTCTTGAGAATCGGCCGTGATTACCCCGGACATCGCGCAATAAGGAATATTATTGGCCGCGTACAGCACCATTAGCAGGTTGTACGTCGCGATCGCCCAAATCAGCTTTCCGGTTGGGCTGAAAGGCGGAGTCGTGTAGCAGAGCACCAGGGCAATCGCCAGCGGAATCGCAGTGAACAGCACCCACGGTCGATAGTGTCCCCACTTGGTGCTCGTTCGATCGGCGAGTGCGCCAATGATTGGATCCGTGATGGCATCAAGAAAGCGCGAAATGAGAAGAATCGTTCCGGCCGCGGCGGCCCCAATTCCAAATACATCGGTGTAGAAAAACAGCAAGAATGTAATTTGCGTTTGGAAGATAAAATTGGCGGCCGAATCGCCAATTCCATAC
Organism: Pirellulales bacterium; assembly: GCA_963733825.1. GTDB lineage: Bacteria > Planctomycetota > Planctomycetia > Pirellulales > Lacipirellulaceae > JABDGM01. The sequence continues at coordinate 105,644 of CAVTEK010000014.1, read as the reverse complement.
GCGAGCTTTTCCGTGATCGTGAGCCTGTGCCGCGCGTTAATCATGATTGTTTAACGATAGGAGTTAATTGGCCCTAATCAGCGCCGGCCCGGAAAAGGCACTGTGATTTGACGCGACGCATTTGATTGACAGGCAAGCTGCCTGGCGTTATTCTAAACTAAGAAACAGTTTCTCACCGCATTATCCAGTGCTTTTTTCGGATATGACCACGATTCGTCGAGTCGCTCAAAAGGCTGGGGTTTCGATTGCGACCGTCTCTCGCGTCGTTAACGGCAGCACGGCCGTTGCCCCCGATCTGCGCGACCGAGTTTTGGAAGCTGTCAGCCGCTGCGGTTATTCGCCGACTATCGGCCGCCGGTCGGAAGCCTCGATTGCGCTGGTGTATACGGGCCCATTTTCCGTGGGCTCCCCGTACGACGCGGCCTGCCTGGACGGTATCGTAACCGCCATGCTCGAAAGCGATTATGATCTTAAAATCACGCACTTGCGGCGAGATAAAAGCCCCAAAGAAACCTATTCCCAATTCTTCTTTCGCAAGGGAATTCGAGGGGCCATTCTCCGTTCAACATCGACCGATCGAGACGTCGCCCGATCGATCGGCGACGAGGGATTTCCGGCGGTCGTGCTCGGCGATCGCTTCGAACATCCCCGCCTGGCTTTCGCCTACAACGAGTCCGGCTCGGCCAGCGCCGAAGGGGTCGAACACCTGATATCTCTTGGCCACCATCGAATTGCGTTTGCCGCGAACGACACGGACGATGGCGACCATATCGACCGGCTAGAAGCGTATCGCCAGACATTGTTGGACCACGGGATTTACGACCAACAGCTCGAGTTTCGCGTGCCCGCTCATCGGCTCGATGGTGCCCAATTAATGCGGAAAATGATGAGTATCAGCTCGCCTCCGACGGCGGTTTTCATCGCGGATCCGCTGACGGCCTGTGGTGCAATAAATGAAGCCCGCAAGTTAGGCCTGGAAGTGCCCAAGGAGATGTCGATCCTCGGGTTCGACGATAGCGATAGTCGGTTTTCTGTCGCGACAACAATGACCGCGATTTGCCAGGATTCCCAGGAACTAGGCCGTTTGGCGTTCGAGATGCTGATCCAACGGTGCGATGCGGCAGATGGGGCGGTTCAAGGTGGTGTCGGTAAGGCCTGGCTCGAAATCAATCATACGACCGCACGAGCACCATCTCAGCCGGTTCGGATTATGCCCAATGGCGAGCGGATCCCGGTGGCTTGCTAAGGGTTGGAAAATTGCCATTCATCCGGCCAGATTCGTGCTTCGCAGTAGATCGCGGGTATAATAGGCGGTTGGTCTTTCCTAAAAAAGTATTGCAAACTTATTGACAATCGTTCCAAGTGGCATTATTCTGAAACTGTTCCGCGAACGTTTTCACGGCGATGGAAACACAACGCGGCGGTTGGCGTTTGTACATCGGAATTCGGCTGGTAGGGCAGATTCACTTTTCCTATCGGAGGGCGACTAATGAAACAAACTCAGGCGACGATCTTGATTAGCTGCGCACTACTGTGCGCGACGGTCCGAGTGGACGCAGCATCCGTGACGGTTGATCCGGGTGCGAGTTGGATCGGCTATATGAACGTATCGGAAACTCCGCAAAACGGCGGGGGATATGTGTTCGGAAGTTCTTGGGGTACGGCTGATCTGACGGCCACGTTCTCGGGACCAGTATTAACACTGGGTCCGAACACGGTAGGTGATCCCGATCCGTTTTGGTACACGCCTGCCGGTGGACCTGGCGCGATCGGCAATAAGACCATGGATGCAAACATGTATATTCAAACGGTCGATGGCACGTACACGAATCAAACGCTTACGTTTACGGGAAATGTGCTGGCAAATACGTTGTTCGGTCAGACGAACCAGCTGGGAAACGGCTGGACTTCCGTCGCCTTCATCAAGGATTTTGCCTCGGACTATTCATCCTTCGTCCAGACGACTGCGGCTCTTACTCCGGGAGTGTTCAGCATTAGTCTCGCGACGGTTAATGACCCGGCGCGCCACGTCCAATATGGTTTCGAGACGATCGGGCCGGATGTGTGGGCCACCGACGTGGGACCCTACGGGAATATCCAAATCACGGGGGTTCCAGAACCGGCTACACTTTTCTTAGTGGGATTCGTAGGGTTTGCAATCGCGGCTTGTCGGCGACGGCATTAGTCGTTGCCGCAAGGCGCATGACGCGGAATTCGGTTTCACTTCTTTAGGGGACGCAAATCCGGCGTCGCTCGCTCGGTTTGCGCGGCCAGATATTGGCCTCAGAGCGGAGATCTAGTCGCATGAACAAGTGCATCATGTGCGGGCGGTCGGTCTGGTTTGCGGTCGCGTTGGCATTGATTTGGGGAACGCCGTGGAGAACGCCGACCGCGTCGGGCCAGGTTCTGTTTGATGATGAATTCGATGGAACGCACGGGAATGCCGCGTTGCATCCGGGCGGAGTCGTCGATGTTTCATCGTTCCGCGCACCGTTCGGCGTGGGTGGCGACGACTTCGTGGGCCGCACCAATCTCCGTTTCACCTTGCCGCAGGACGGGGTCAGCACCGCGGCAGCAGGCAGCACAGACGGCAAAGTGGCCGTGTTGAATCTGGATACCTACAATCCGAACGCAGCGGGCACGACTTTCTTGGGCACCGATGTGATCAGTAAGCGCAATTATGCCGTGGGCGGCGGTTTGCGAATGGTCACGCGGATGCGGGTGCAAACCAGCATTCCAGGCGGCATGGTTGCGGCGCCATTCCTGTACGACACCCAGCGGGACGGCTCGGTGCGCGACGAAATCGACCACGAAATCCTGACGAACAACGCGCAATCAGCGCCGCCTCATAACACGTTGACCAACGTATGGAACGACGGCAATTTTGCTAGTCCGGGGTCGCCTGTGACGATCAACAACCCGGCCGGTTTCGATGTGACGCAGTTTCACGACTACCGCACCGATTGGACGCCGACGAGCGTCAAGTATTACATCGACGACACGCTGGTCCGAACCGAGACGTCCGTTGTCCCAGATGATCCGATGCGCGCGCACGTGAATTTCTGGGCGCCGGACAGCAGTTTTGCTGCGGCATATAACGCAGGGCTCACGCCGTCGGCCACGTCCCCCGGCACGACTTACAAAGTAGAAGTCGATCGCATGCAGCTCGAGCGGTTCAATACCACGGTCAGTGACAATTTGTTAGCGGACGGTGATTTCGAGACTTTCGTTGCTCCGCAAAGCAATGGCACCGGCGGGTGGTCGATCTTTAACAATGCCCTCCCAGACGGCGGGCCACCGGCATCGGCCGCCTGCACGACCCCTCGCGTGTGCTCTGCCGGAACGGGTGGACCACAAAGCGGTTCGTTTGATTTAAAGACATATGGGCCGTTTTTAGGCAGCAACAATGCGTCGGGCGCGTTTCAAAACGTGCCCGCTTCCCCCGGCCAGCAATTTGAAGGATCCGTTTGGGCGTATACGCCTACAAGTGATTCGATCTATGGCAAGCAAAACTACACGAACATTACACTGTCGTTTGTGGATGCGGCCGGCGCCGTCATTGGCTCGGTGAATTACAGCCCTGGTACGAACGAAAAGAACACGCCGATTTTTGACGGCCGCGACGCGAATATGCCGGAAAACCAATGGGTTCAATATTCGGTGGATGCCGTAGCCCCGGCGGGAACCGCGTTCGTTCGCGAAAGTTTGTTTTTCATTCAGCTCTATCATGGCGGAATTGGGGATGGCGGCGCTGTTTGGTTCGACAACGCTTCGTTGGTGAGCCTCACGCCCGAGGTCGTAGCGATTGCGGGCGACTATAATGGCGATGGAAGGGTCGATGCGGCCGACTACGTGGCTTGGCGTAAGGGCGCCAGCCCCAACCCTAACTCGATCGGCGATTACAACACGTGGCGGCTGCACTTCGGCGAGTCGGCGGGCAGCGGCAGTGTTTCCGCAATTGGCAGCGCGGTGCCGGAGACCAGCGGATGGCTTTTGGCGCTCGCTGCATCGGTCCTTTTCGTTGCCATCGGACGATTGCGCTAGCAGGAGCTGGGCGGAACATACCCGGCGCGGAAGAGGAACATTCAGTCATGCGATACAAGAATCGCTGCCACGCCGCCGGCTTTACGCTGGTCGAGCTGCTAGTGGTAATTGCGATCATCGGTATCCTGGTCGCGTTGCTTTTGCCTGCGATCCAGGCAGCGCGTGAGGCGGCGAGGCGAGCTTCCTGTACGAACAATCTCAAGAACCTCGGGCTGGCGGTGCTCAATCACCACGATATTAAGAAGCATTTTCCGGTAAGCATGGGCTATTTGCTCGAAGGCGGCGAGGAGCCGGCCGGCGTGGATCAACCGTGCGCCGGCTGGATTCTCAACGTGTTGCCGCAATTGGAGGAACAATCGCTGTTCGATCAATTCGTGCAAGCTGGGGCGTTCGAAGGTACGTACACGCAACAGAACCTCGGCTGCTTGCGCCCGCAGTTAAATCATGGCGTCGGCTCGATCAAGAACGGCATTAGCGCACCCGCTCTTATGCAGGTGCAGCTTTCGGTGCTGCAGTGTCCGTCCGACGAATCGGTCCGACAACTTTCAAACACGCAGTTTGAATGGAGCTTGTGCAACGTCGCACTGACCAGTTACAAGGGCGTGCTCGACGATACTCTACTGGGCCAGGCGGAAGGCAGCCAATACAAGAATGATGTCCCGGCAGAATACATGAGCGGTATCTACACGGAACCGACGACATCGCCGGTGCCCGGCACCGACCGCGATTGTCACCGCGACATGCGCTGCCGCGGGATATTTTTTCGGCACTCGTACCGCCGCCCCGTGACGATCGCGAAAGTGACGGACGGAACGAGCAAGACTCTAATGATTGGCGAGGACTCGCCGGATTATAATAAGCACTCGGCGGCCTACTATTCGAACGGCGATTGGTGCAGTTGCAATCTTCCGCTGAATCATGGCATGACGCTGCCACCGGGCGATCCGACGTTTTTGAACACGTGGTGGGAAGGACAAGGTTTTCGCAGCAAGCACCCCGGCGGCGCTCATTTTTGTTTTGTCGATGGCTCGGTTCGATTTGTGCAGGAGGATGTCGACAACGTGGTTTACCGGACGAGCTGTACGCGGAATGGCACCGAAGCAGTCGCGGGAGGTTTGTAGCGCATGCGAACGGTGTTATCGGGGCTTTTTTGTTTGATGTTTGTCGGCTGCGGCAGCGACCTGGCCACGGTAAGCGGCGCGGTTACACTCGACGGCAAGCCGCTCGTTGGCACCGAGCGATTGCGAGGAACGGTGCAGTTTACACCGGAAGATGGCCACGGCACATCGGCGGTCGGCTACTTGGACGGAAATGGTCGTTACAATTTATCATCCGGCTCGCGCGTCGGAGTGCTGCCGGGCAAATATCTGGTGTCGGTGTCGGCAACCGAAATCATTCCACCCAAAATTCCCGGTGCGGCTCCCGGCGGCCGGCTGGCAACGCCACCTCGCTACGCCGAAGCAAAAAACTCAGGATTTATGGCTGAAGTCGTGCGCGGCCGTAACACGTTCGATTACGCTCTTTCATGGCAAAAAACCCGGTAGCAGGCTGCGGGAACGGAAATATCGATGTTGAAACTCGCTCAATCGCTCGGCTGTCGATTGACAGTTGGGATCGTGCTGATCGGATGCGCAATGTTGGCTGCTCCCGTCGCCGCGCAAATACCCGACGTCCCCGGATGGCAACTTTTCTGGCACGATGAATTTGACGGCACCGCCCTCAATACGACGAATTGGACGGCACTTGATCGCCAAGATAGTTACAACAACGAAAAAGAGTACTACTGGCACGACCAAGTGTCGGTGGCCGGCGGCAATCTCCAGATCACGGCCATCAATCAGCCGCGGGCGAATAAGCAGTATCAGTCGGGCTTAATCACGTCGAATGCGCTGTATGGACAAGGCCGGTTCGAAGCGCGGATCGATCTACCGACCACACAAGGCATGTGGCCGGCGTTCTGGATGAATCCCAACCAGGTTCAATGGCCTCTGGGCGGCGAGATCGACATCATGGAAAACAAGGGAAGCCAGCCGACGACTGTCAGCAGCGCGTTCCATTGGCAAAAGAACCCGGGCCCTTGCTGCGACCAGCACCTTTACACGAGCCAAAACTACACGGCCACGAGCGGTGGCAACCCGGTGAACTTTACAACCGGTTTTCACACTTACGCGGTGGAATGGGATAAGAATCCGACGACCGGCGTGAATGAGATTCGCTATTATGTCGATGGCAACAAATTCATGACGGTGGACGAAAACTCGTCGATGTCGGACGCCAACTTCACAACGGCCAAGAACATTATTCTGAACCTGGCCGTGGGCGGCGACTTCGGCGGCGATCCGAACGGCACGACCGTGTTTCCGCAAACGATGCTGGTCGATTACGTTCGAGTCTGGCACCGTCCGACGACAACGCCGATTGCCGGGGATTACAACAACGATGGAAAGGTGGACGCGGCCGACTTCGTTGTCTGGCGACAAACTCTGGGCCAAAACGGCATCGGCCTGCCGGCCGATGGTTCCGGCAACGGGACGATTGGCCAATCAGATTATGACGCCTGGCGGCAGAATTTTGGAAGTTCCACTCTGGCCGCTGCCGCAATTGCAGCATCAACGGTTCCGGAACCAGCGGCCGGTTTGCCGATCGCGGTTGGCTTGATGCTGATCTATGCGCAGCGAATCAAATCGCCGGCGCCGCCAAACTCGGGACGGTGACTGCTGGCACACCCGCCGCGGTATTGGCTCCGTCCGCCCTTGTCACCCTGAGGTACTCCGAAGGGTCCGGCTAGATTCTTCGGAGTACCTCAGAATGACAGATTGCGCAAAATCAATTGCGGCGTAATTTTCTTGTAATTAAACGCTTGGTCGAGTTACCAATACTTCTGGAATGAGATTTCGTATGGCCTGACGAAGATCAAACGTCGTTGGCTTGGCGATCGTGGTTCCTCAGCCATGATGGTGGCGCGCTTTCACCCCTCACCGAGGAGAACTGGGGGCGAATGTCTTTCTTTTGCGAGGTTTCGACTATGAACGGTCAGCGTTGTACTTTGCCCCTGCTTTCCATAGCACCATCGTTCCGAAGCCCGTCCATGTACCACCTTCGCGTCGTCGCTCAATCCGGTCTGGTTATTTGCGCACTAGTTACGCGCCCTCCATGCCGCAGGAAACGACAAAGATCGCTTCCTCGAGACCACCAAGAAGCTCATCGACGCCATCAACGGCGACGACACTTCGGCGATCGAAACCATGCTGGCCTCTCAGATGCAGCAGGTCCTGCCCCCTGATAAAGCCACGCCGTTCTTCCGCGGGCTCGTCGCCGCCCGCGGCAAGCTGAAAGAAGCCGGCGCCCGGCAGTCACAGGTTCCACCGCCACCTTGAGAGTATCTGCCGAACGCGGCGCCTGGGATTTCAAAATCGCCCTCGACGCCTCCGACAAAATCGCCGGACTGTACATTACCCCCGCGGCAAAAGCTGTCACTCCTGCAACTGCCGACCGCTTTACCAAGATTGCGAAAAGACTCATCCGCGCCATCAACGGCGAACACATCTCAACTATCGAGGCCATGCTGGACGCTCCGATGCAGCAGAAGGTGCCGTTCGATCGAGCCAGGCCATTCGTCCACAGCCTGGTGACCACCAGCGGCAAGTTGAAGGAAGCCGGCACTCCGACCGTCACCGGTTCCACCGCCACCTTGAGAGTACCTGCCGAACATGGCGCCTGGGATTTCAAATTCACGCTGGATGCCTCCGACAAAATCTCCGAACTGCACATTACTCCAGCCGCCGATGCCGCTACGCCTGCAACTGCCGACCGCTTCACCAAGATCGCGAACAAACTCATCGACGCCATCAACAGCCAGGACATCGCAGCAATCGAATCCATGCTGGACGCTCAGATGCAACAGGCGATGCCGCTCGATACGGCCACGCCATTCTTCCGCAGCGTGGTGACTGACAGCGGCAAGCTGAAGGAAGCCGCGCGCCGAACGTCACAGGTTCCACCGCCATCGTGAGAGTCTCTGCCGAGCGGGGCGCCTTGGATATCAAATTCAAGCTGGATGCCTCCGACAAGATCGAGGAACTGTACGTTACACCCGCAAGTTCGACGGCAGCGGGCGACTCGGCGGTGGTTCCGCGCAGCCATACATCGATGCAACTGCCTTTCCGCGGCGAGTGGTACGTCTTCTGGGGTGGCGACAATGAAAAAGTCAACTATCACGTGGCTGTAAAAGGGCAACGCCGCGCCGCGGATATCGTCATCAAGGGGCCCGATGACAGCTCGCACCGGGCAAGCGGCGAGCGCAATGAGGACTACTACGCGTATGGCAAAGAAATTCTGGCGGCAGCCCCAGGCAAGGTCGTCACCGCGATCGACGGTGTCCCCGACAACGTGCCCGGTTCGATGAACACTTTTTGCGCCGTCGGCAACTGTCTGATTATCGATCAGGGCCAGAACGAATTTGCCGTCTACGCGCACCTGCAGCCCGGCTCACTGCGCGTACACCGCGGAGACATAGTCGAACAGGGCCAGGTCCTCGGACTGTGCGGCAACAGTGGCAACTCGAGCGAGCCGCACTTGCATTTTCACGTTCAGGACAACGGCGTCCTCCAAGATGGCGCGGGCATTACCCCTTACTTCACGGGCGTCAAATGCCGCCGGGGCGATTCAACGCTCACCGACGCCGAATACACCTTCCTTCAAGGCGACCGCATCGAATCAACCTCATCGAAGTAACATGGGAACGAATAGCCCGGCATTGCCTAACGGCACTTAGAAACCCGCTCCCGTTGGGCAGACTTGGTTCTCATTTGGTAAGGTGCTTCTTGCAGTCTCCGCATGTCGCTACTAATCAACCCACGACAAGCGAAGTCGAGCAAGGATCACGCGCCAACAATTCCAAATGTGGAGCGAGACTCTGTATTGCGTGACGAAGATCAAAAGTCGCTGTTCATGAATTGGCTTGGCGAGCATGGCTCGCTCGGTCATGAAGGTGGCGCGCGCTTACACCCTCACCAGCGAGGAGTGCCAGGACCTGGCCCAGGAGATTCTGCTCCAGGCCTGGCGGTCGTTGCCGAATTTCGAGGGCAAGGCCAGCCCGGCGACGTGGTTCTATCGCGTGGCACTTCAAACCGCGATGAATTGGCAACGCAAGGACAAACCTCGCCGATCCAGGCAACAACCGCTTGCTGGAGGTGCAAACCGTGGTAACCGAGGGTTGTGACAGTGCCGAGCAAGCTCAACAGCGAGAAACCGTCGAGCAGCTCTACCAAGCCATTCACCAGTTGCCGAAAACCGATGCGGCACTGGTGCTGCTGTATCTGGACGAACTGAGTTATCGGGAGATGGCCGAAGTGTTGGGCATCTCGGAAAGCAACGTGGGCGTGAAGCTCAACCGGGCCAAAAAAGCGCTCAGCGCACTGATGAACGACCAGACAAATGACTCCTGACAGCCCTATGGACTTCGACAGTTATCAAAAAGCGTGGCAATCGCAGTTGTCGCAGACGCGCATTACGGTCGATGCCGACTTGCTGCTGCAAAGAAGTGCAGCGGTCGGAGCAGAATTTTCGGGCGACGATCTTCCAACGAGATCTCAATGAGGTTGCCATCGGGCTGCTGATGCTCCCGTTGTGGTTCTTTCTGGGTCATTGGCTGTCGTTGCCTTGGACCTGGTATCTGGGGGTGCCGGCAATTACTTGGGTGATCCTGTTCATTCTCGTGGATCGAATCCGCCACAAACGGCAGCCGAGTGAGCCGGGCGAACCGCTGCTCGATTGCGTGAAGAATTCATTGGCGCAGGTGGAGCATCAAATCTGGCTGCTGCGAAATGTATTTTGGTGGTACCTCCTGCCGTTCACGATCGCCATCCTGGCGTTCTTTGCGCAGACTGCCTGGTTGGATCACACTGGATTCTGGCCGGTCACCGTCGCCTTCGCGCCATGGGTGCTATTCTTGCTCGTGCTCTATGGATTCGTGTATTACGTGAACCAACGCGCTGTACGTCGGAGCCTAGAGCCGCGACGCAAGGAGTTGCTTGCGCTGCTCGCCAGCCTCGGCGATGAATCCACCAGCGAATACGTAACCGCGACGAGTCCCGACGACATCAAGAATCCCGGTGTCTTTCGGCAGGCGTCGTTTGTCACGGCCCTGTCCGTCGTGGCAGTCGCCTTGATGTTTCTGGCAGACAATTTGTTTCAAACTGAGGTCGTTCCTGCTCTCAAGGGCAGCCGCGGGACGCCCGCGCCATTCGCGAAACTGATCACCGATCAGCGCGAAGAGAAAAACCTCGTTGGCCTCGCCGCGATGGTTACGGTCGACGGAAAAGTCGTCGCCTCCGCGGTGAACGGCGAGCGAAAGTGGGCCAGCGGCGTGCCGATCGAGATCGGCGACCAGTGGCACCTCGGCGGCATCACCACGTCGATCACCGCCACGATGATCGCGCGCTTGGTCGAATCGGGCCAGCTTCAGTGGTCCACCACCATCGGCGATTGTTTCCCCGACGCACCCATGCACGAGGACTGGAAGTCGGTCACGTTGCAAGAGCTGCTGACGCACACCTCGGGCGCTCCGCCATTGCCTCCCGAGGAGGTCATTTCCCAAAAACCTCCTCTCGGTCCCGAATGCACACTCGCACGTCGCGAGGCAGTGTTGAAAATGCTCGCCAACAAACCCGATAATCCACCGGGCAAGAAGTATGTCTACTCGAACGTCGACTCCACCATCGCCGCCGCGATGGCCGAGAAAAAGACCGGCGCCACCTGGGAAGATCTTGTGAAACGAGAAGTCTTCGAGCCGCTCGCGCTCAACAGCGCCGGCTTCGGCCCGCCCAAGAGCCCGGACGGGTCGCTTCCCCAGCCGCGCGGTCACCGGCCCTACCTTGGCGGAAAGATTCCGGCGAGCGACACGATGGACAACAGCAACATCATCGGCCCCGCCGGCGCCGTTCGCATGACGCTCGCCGACCTCACGACCTACGCCAACGACCATCTGCGCGGCCAGCTGGGCAAGGGCAAGCTGCTCTCCGCCGAGACGTACAAATTGCTGCACACGCCGCGGCTTCACGATTACGCATTTGGCTGGGGCAAGAAAGAACCAAGCCAGGACGTCCCATACACGGTGTACTGGCACAACGGTTCGAACACACTTTGGTACGCGCTGGTTGTATTCATTCCCGAAACGAACATGGTCGTCGCCGTCGCCTCGAACGACGGCGACTGGCCGAGCGCCGAAGCAGCCGCGTGGGAGATCGTGAAGACCAGCGTCAAGCAGTTCAACGTCGAAGTCGACGCCGCACGCCGTAAACCCCGGCAGAGGTCAGCGGGCGAACGGAACCAGTAAGCTTCTTGGTCGCGGCAAGGGTGGAGGCGTACTACAATGCCGCGTCGTTGTAACAGGAATAGTGCGTCGGAAAGAGAATCGATTGAATGTTCATGGCCGTCACTCCCGTTCTGCGACGTGCCACTTGGCTAGCCGAGAGAATATTTCTTGTATGGGCTGTATCACGACGAACGCTTTTCGCCGGACATTAAACGAACATTTCTCGGCACCGACCGGCTAACACAACTTCTATCTTCCCTGGAAATGCCTTGGCCGGAGATTGCCAACGACACGCCGACGTTTACCGCGTTGCTTCGCGGGCACGATCTGCCAATTCCGGAAACGCAGGCCATGCGGCACGCTAGCCGGTCGTTTCCCGGGGCTAAAGCGCTACGCAATAAGAACGACGTCGAGCGTTTTCTCCGCAAGGGGGCTCGGTATCCGATATTCACCAAACCGACCGACAGCCGTTGCAGTTTGGGTGTCGCGAACCTCGAGCGGTTCGATTGCGCGAGCGATTGCCTCGTTACGAAGCAGGGACTGAGTGTTAGTGTTGCGGAATTCGCGGAACAAATCGAGCCGTTTGCGCGAGGTGGCTATCTATTCCAAACCCGGCTATCACCGCACCCGAAAGATTGCCAAGGTGTTTCGCCGGCGACATCGTCGTCCGCGATGCGTTGTTGCCGCCTGTCGAACCCGGCGATTGGATCGTGATCCGCGACGTGGGCGTACACGCTTAGCATTTGGTCGCGACACTGTAGCCGGGGAATTCCCACCGTATTGGGCTACGACCCCGACCGCAGTGATTCCTTGCGCGTTCTGCGGCGAGCAGAAACGGGGGAAGACATCGTGCAGTTGTGGAGTTGAGGCGTCGGCGAAGATATTGTTTGACAAGATGGTTTTGCATGGCCTACTTGCGAAGCCGGCTGTCAACGCTTCTGCGCGAGAGCAAGGAATGGTCACCCTATGCTATTGAAAGTTCTGTCGCCCCGCGCACAATTTCTAAACGTCCCTAATATTCCAACTATCGGTAGCCGCCATTGCCGCCTCCCAGGAACGCGCAATTCGAGCGGCTGATCGTCACAGAGCGGGCAAGCAAGAGAAGTCAGCATTTGTCAACTTCGCGGCCCCCTTTTCGTCGATTGCGCGTACACGTCCAGCAGCCAATATGCGGACTCAAAGAAGACCGGAATGAACGCCAAAAAAATTCCGTTCGTCAAAAAATCGACCAAATATCCTTTGTCCCGGTACACCGTTGCAAGAAAAAACTTTTGATCGCCGGATTCAAATAAGTAGCCAAGCACAGTCACCATCAATAGAGCGAAAACGGCTGCCGGCATGAAATCGGCGTAGTCCTGTGCATACGGATATCGGAGGTAGGCCATAACTCGCGCGGAAAACGGTATCGACAAAGCGAGCGTCGGCATCAGCAACAAGTTCTTGGGCGTAATCGGCAGATCGACACCGGAGCTCCACGATAGGAAAAACAGCGCTTCGCTGAACAGAATCACATAGATCCAACTTAAGAAATATATCAAGCCCAGACCGAACAACATGGCACTGACCCGCTGGGGACACACATGCGGCGGGGACGGTTGGTCTCGAAGCGTTAGCAGCTTGCGAAGGAATCGCACAATGTGCCCCGACTTCAGGTCGGTGAATATCAATTCCTCCAAAATGGCGAAAGAATATACGTTGGCGATGATTTGACCGTACAGCTTCGTAATGGAATAAACGGCGACGATTGCCAAACCTAGACCGATCGCCAATAGCGACCCCGTTACGAAGTCGTCGCTGACCGTATTGAGAATCCGAAAAAAGGCCCTCCCCGTCCCCTCGCGTTTGATGAAAATGTTATAGGCCAGCGTCCAGGTGATCAGAAATACGATGATCGTCAGCATCTGACGATTCCCGCCACTTGGCCGCGGCGAATGCGCATCGTCAGCCGCCGATTGCGCGGGTGGTACCGATGCAGACGTATCGTCAGAGGATGGCATGGAGAGACGCGGGCATCGTGAAGATAAAAGCGGCCAAAATCGGAATCGACACTGCCAACCACAGCCAACGCGAATAGGCCCAAACAGAGTAGCCATCGAGCGGCGCAATCGGAAACGAAAACACGAAGCAATACAGCAAAAACATGCCGGCCAGATATTGAAGCGGATACGAATTGAAGTAGTATGCCGCACCGGAACATCCCAAGTGCATGGCGAGTAGACCTCCTAAACTGACCAATGCCAAACGAGCACATGCGGCCGGCGACCCTTGGACGACCGAATCGGTCGACAACGGCAAAAACGAACCACTGCCCGTAAAATACGCCTGCAACAGCAACGCTTCCAGGCCGGTTCGAAACCGAACTTCCACTGCGCAATAACGGGCCGCCGTCAGCAGCAAACCGGCGTAAACAAGAATTGGCACCGCGCCCAAGAAAACCGCCAGCGCAAAGGGCATCCCGCTCAAGACCGCCGCCAATTGGGTGCTTCGGCCGACGAATGCTCCATGTCCAATACCAAAAACACTCCCCCAAGAGATACCAAAAGCGTCACGAAGCCTAAGCTGACGGCAAACAGCGCCCGTTGCGGCGGCGACTCTGAATCACCTGTGTCCGATTCTTCGCGCGTCGATATAGATGCCGTACGCCCGAATACGGAGCTCAGTGACTTCACGCCGACGCGGGCCACCCGTCTGGTCATGGTTCGCGACGACGCGCGGGTCACCGTGCCCATGGTTGTTTGCATTGCTCCCCGAGCCCCGGAACGAAAAAGCCGCCGGAGCATCGCGCGGAGGATCACGCCGATGCCCACCGTTTCCACGGCCGCGTTCAGTTGAAGGTGCTCGGGATGAACAAAGTAAGCGCTGACTGCCACGAGCGGGCCGAACAAAATCACGCACGACATGATGCCCAGCAACCACTCGAATAAGATCGTTGGCCGCGACTCAGACTGGGTAATCTCTGGATTCATTTATCACACTCGGTCGTAAACAACCTCGACAATCGGTTGTAGCTTACCAAGGTTATCAAATTGCGATTGCCATTCGTGCGAGCCGAACTGCATTTTATCTTGCGACAGGCGTCGTCCCAAGAGCCCAAGGAAACGTCGGTTTAATGGGTGTACAGCGGTTGTTCGCTTGTTTGCAATGTCGCCAAGCTGTATCAGAGTAGTTCGCTGAATTGCCAATCGATGGCCCATGCGCGAGAGAAACTCGACAAGGTCTTCTTCGAATCGCTTCTGCCAACTGTTCCCGTAGGTCCGCTGGCTGGAAGCGATGATCTCGGGGGTAGGGACTCTGTCCAGCGATACGAGCTTGAACCACTCGTCGCCGACTTTGACCTCCGGTAAAGACTGCTGCCAGCGCACCGCGGCAAAGGGAGATTATTTGGGGAATTCGGCAGCGGCTTATCGATCGTTGACGGCGGAGCTCACAATTGCCAAGCCGGCGGCTTCGGCGCTCGTGACGTCGCCGTCGTTCGAGGTGACGGCAACGACCATGTTTCGCTCGGGAATGAATGCCACGAGCGCGTACCACAGCGTGTTCGAACCGTTGTGCCAATAGATCGTGTGCGGACTTTTCGCGCCGCGTTCTTTCACTACCCAGCCGCAGCCGTAATGATTGAGCCGGGGTGCGTGCAGTCGTCGGTAGGTTTCGGCGGAAAGGAGCTTGCCGTTGCCGAGATGGCCGCGGAGCTGCTGTTCGACGTCATCGCCACGGCCTACGAGCGCAACAGCGTGATCGTGACGACGAACCTGCCGTTCGAAAACTGGGGCAAGGTGGTTGGCGACGTACCCAGCGCCACCGCGATTCTTGATCGGTTCCTGCATCACGCCGACGTGATCGCGATCACCGGCCGCAGCTACCGGCTGCAGAACCGGGCGGCTGATTCGACGGAATCTCCGGCCGTTCAAAAGGAAATGCTTGCGCATCTACCGCCGCCGGACAAAATCGAAAACGTTCCGGTTCTGCTGAATGCGACCGCATGGATCATGGTATCGTCGCACGACGCGACCTTGCGCGACAGCAAGCAAATGCTTGAAATGGCGAGAAAAGCATGCGAATTGACCAAGTACAAAAACAGAACGTTCCTCGATACCTTGGCAGGGGCCAGTGCAGAATGTGGCGATCGCGAAGGGACGCTCAACTGGTCTCACAGAATCTTTGAACTTTCTGGGGTCAGTTACAAAGTCCAATACGACAACGCATTACGATTCTTGTGGTGCGACGACTTGGACCAATATCACCAAGCGGGCTCGGCTATGATAAAACAATTTTCGACCGCAACCGACAACGATACTCGGTTTTGGATAGCCTGGACGTGCGCGCTCGGGCCGGCCGCAATCGATGATTTTAGCGTTCCTCGCAAGTTTGCCGACGAACTCGCTAAAAGCAACGCAAAGGATGCGTCGAACCTCGACCTGTTCGGCATGCTCGATTGTCGAACCGAGCACTTCGAAGAAGCAGCAACGCGATCGACGGCTGCGATCACCGCATGCGAATCCGACACGACGGGCGAAAGGTTGCCGCTCTATTCGCAATTCTTTTTGGCGATGGCCAATTGGAAATTGGGCAAAAAAGACGACGCCCGGCGAACGCTCAGAGATGCACAAGTCGAAATGGATCAAGAGATGAAATCGCGGCCCCCCCTGGTTTCGCCGCGCCACGCTCGAACTCTTTCGCCACGAAGCAGAGGATCTAATCCAGCCGGCCGATACTACATCAAATGGCGCCAAGAAGCGGGCCAGCCTGCCGCAAAAGTGATTAATGATTCACCTGGAAGCGGCCTGGCCTTGATAGCTCGGGTAGGTGCTCCAGCGGCGGAAATTTCCGTCGGCGTCAACTTTGGGAAGATCTCATCCCGACTTTCAACGACAATGGCCGCTTCTGCATCTTCGCCTGGCGCCGCGCAGCAAAAAGCGCGATTCGTTTGAAAGCCACGGCACAGACATCTTATTTCGTGCGCCCGGCGACGACCCGCACAAAATCGTATGCCGAAAGGATGCCGTGGAGGCGAAAGTCTGTGTCCAGCACGAGGACGCGGTGGACGCGTTCTTCGATCATCCGGCAAGCCGCATCGACGAGCGAAGAGCCGCGTTCGACCCAAACGAGTTCGCTGGTCATGACGTCGCTAACTCGCACGTCGCCGAATTCTTCAAGGCCGAATGCCGTCAGCGGGACGCTTTCCCAACGTTCGGTTTCTGGATCGAAGTGATCGACCGTTTCGCTCTCGCCGGATGCGCCGGAATGTTCCTGTTCGTAGTTAAGAATGTCGCTGGACGTAATCAGTCCGACGCAGCGGGAATTGGCGTCCATAACTGGCAATCCCGTGACGTGATTCTCGGTCATTAAGCCGAGCGCGTTGCGCAAGGTGTCTCCGGGTGAGACCGTTTCGACGTCGCGTTGCATGAAATCCGCGACGACTGCTGGCTGAGAACTGACTTTCATGACGCTCACTTTGCTCCTGCGTGAGAAGTGGACGGGTTTTGAACGGGTTCGTCCTGACCGGTTGGTTGCCGGACGATGAGCACCGGACAAGCGGCTTTTCGCATAACAGCTTCGGCAACACTGCCCATTAGCAGACGCGAAAGTCCGGTGCGACCGTGTGACGCCATGACAATCAGATCGACCTGGTGATTCGCGGCGAAGTCTACGATTTCCGTATCCGGCAAACCTGTCAGGCAGTGATGTTCATAGATGACACCAGGGGTTGTTGGCCGGATGCGATGAAGGCGTTTGCGAGCGTATTCGAGCTCCTTCTGCCACGTCGCGGCGTAAAGGTAGCTGGCCTCCCCCATCGCGGTGCCGAGTTCGCGCGTATCGTGAACGTGAACGATGTGCAATTTTGCATCGGCCTCGACAGCCAGCGATGAGGCATATTCTAACGCAGCGTCGTTATAGTGGGAAAAATCGGTGGGGAACAGAATCGTTTTGATGTTCATCGCCGTTACTCCCGTTCTAAAGCGCGCCGGCTGTCCACATAGTGCGCGGCGAGATAAAACAAGCCGGGGACCGCAAACCCTACCACCTGAGAATTCGGCATGGCTGGAAACATCACAGCATTCAATGCGATGAAGCCAATGGTTCCCAAAATTGCCAATGCTCCACCCAGCGCTTCTTTGCGCCAGCCGACGGCATATCCGACGAAGACCACCGCGAGCACGGCGGCTTGGTAGTAGTTTTCGATCACGGGCATCCCCCTACGAAAGAGATCCGCGATCACCATTGCCAGCCAGCTCAGCACAATGATCAGCGCCGGCCCGGCCGCAATAACGGAACAATTCTGAAGACGGTACACCGTGTTTTTGGGCGGAAGCGTACATGGCATGACTCCTTATCTCGAAAGAACCGATTGTCCAGTCGCTGGTTGCAATTCCCGGAGGAAGCACTGAGCAAGAACCATACCGGAACTTGACGCGTCCCGCGCAGATTGCCTGGTTGCAAAGAATCGCTTAATTCATGGGACATTCTGCCGGAGTAAGGCCGCAAAGCATTCCGAGCGACGCGTCTGCAGTGCGTTAGGTGTGCGGTCGAGCACAGTTGTGTGCTTAACAGAATCGAGTTGCGTGACCGGCGCCGGCAATTGTCTTTTCGGGGCGAACCGCATAAAGAAGTGCGATCGTCCATCCGAAAACGAGATGCGTTGCCGCGGCGACCCACCAGGGGATCAAATCGATGATCCAGCGGCCTCCCAAAAGCAGGGGCTGGAGCCAGGACAACACTGCGTAGAAATTAATCGCCCAGACACAGAGCGCGAGGACGGTGCACGCGATTAGTCTCGCCAATGAATTAGCATGTGGCAGCAGATAAGAAAGCACGATCTCGAATAAAACGCCATATATTATTCCGGTGATTAGGTAGAGCAGGCACCCGCCGGCCAAAAGCAGGCCAGTGTTTAGCTGCAAAGCAGACTCGCCGAGCGGGAACGTCAGGTAAACCTGAATGATTCTCAGGGGATGCTGCTCGTGACCGTTGATCGAGAACCAGAGAACGCTGCCGATAACGTTCGTCAGTAAGCTCGTACAGCCTGCGATCGCGCCCGATATGGCACCCGATTTGGCATGCGGCAGAGACTTATATCCGGTTTCCGGCCAGGGTCCCAATGGCAAAGGCATCATCTCGTCGGGCAACTCGCCGCCCAATTCTTCAATTGGGCGGGATGGTATCGCTTTTACGGCTTTGGAATTGGAGTCCATATTGCGTTTTCCGGGAGTCGAGTGCGGAATCGAGCCGCATCTTGCCGCGTTCAGTTTTGAGCAGCCATGTCACCGGCTGAGATAAAAGTGCGAGTCTGCCAATAGTGCGCTTCAGTTACGGCGATCTGCATTTTCGCGCATGTGCTGATGACACTGGGTGCAGGTAACGTTCATGCGAACTAAATCGAGCGTAGCCGCGTCGGTGTTTCGCTCATTCGCGTGTCGTTCCAAGTCGGCTGCCTGTTCTTGGAAGTTTCTGCTCAATCGTTCGTACCTCGGCGTTGGGTCGGAGATATGCCACGACGCGGCTCGACTAATCATCCCCAGCGTTTTGGCGCCGTCCTTGACCTGATCGAACTTGTTCAACGTGATGCCTTCGAGAATTCGGTTCATCTGAACCAACTTGTCGCGCATCAGCAGTTGGTTACTGGTTCGCTCTTTGGGCTTTTCCGCCTTTTGAACCTGCGTTTTTCCAACGGTGGAAATCCCCAAAATAATCGCCGCCACAAGAATTATCGAAACAACATAGGTTCGCATCGAATTTGCTCCCATCGACAGACTGTTTTGATACGTGATTTCCTGCCTTGTTCGCACTGAACCAATGATCTCGGGCAAGGTTTACGCAGCTTCCGTGCCAGTGCGACGCAACTGGCCTTAATTCCGTTTGGGAAGGAACGGTGGGATTATAACCCACCCCCGAGGGAGCAAATGGCACGAGCGGAGTGTGCGGTGGGGCACACGTGTGCTCAGTCGAACATTTAGCTGATTTGGATAGCAAGCGGCTTGCGCCTTCGTCCCGAGTGTGAGGGTACACAGCTCGGCCGACTATTCCGACCCATAAATGGCACATTGCTGAGATCATTTGGACGGCCGTTTTTTTCACAATCCGCCATCGACGACATAACGTTTGGCGGGATTGTCGTTGCGAACGGCGAGGTTGAACTTCCGTACGTCGCCGTTGGCCAACCGGATTTCGTACGGTACGTACCAGCCTGGATATGGCCAGGCCTGGAACGGCTCACCGAGTTTAACCACAACGAGTCCGCCGAGATACTGCTTGAGATGGTCCGTAAGGGGAGAAAAGAACTTGCCAGCTTCGTTCCAATCGCGTTTCGAGCAGGCATCGAAAAACGCTCGGGTGGTCTCGACGGGGGTCATCGTTTCGTATTTTCCGTTGTCGGGTAAGCGATTTGGCTGTTGCGACCACACGACGCCGTCGGGAACCTTGGGTTCGAATTGCGAATCGGCGATTGCGGGATTGTATTTGATTTCAACGATTTCCAGTGCGAGCACGTCTTTGCCATCGACACGGCAGTACATTTTCGCGGTTTCCAGCCGGCCGGTTTTGCGATCGAACGTGTACTCTCGCCGCGTGTCGCTCATGTCGAGGAATTTGTTCTTCAAGTACGCGCCGACGTTATCGTTTGCTTTGACCTCGACGACGACGGTTTGCCGCGAAGGGTCATTGGGAGAATCGACTCGCGTTATCTTGGCGTGACGACTTGGCACAGAGGTAGCCGCCAGCTCGCGCGAGAGCACGTTGTCGATCGCGGCCAACCGGTGGAGCCAATCGGTGTCGAATGCCGATGGCGCGGCCGCATCAACTTTCACTCCAATTCGGTTGCCGATGAGCATAACGGTTTCGCGGCCGTTCATCGTTGCCACGCGGCCGGGTTTTTCGATTCTCCACTTGAGCGGCGGCCCGAACTGCTTCCACAGCTCGACATCGACAAAGTCGTGCTTGAGATCGAGCAATTCAAAGTTGTCGCCCGGAAGCGTCCGCATCCGGCACTTGATATAGATGCTCTTGAGGTTCGAGGCGGCTTCGACGCCGCGCGCCAAGACCTCGGCGGCGGTCGCTTGGGTCGGGCCATAATCGAGCGCTGCCCACGTGAGGCTGACGAGCAGCGTGGCGGCGAGCGCTCCGGCGGCATACAGTTGGAATCGCTTTTTCATTTTGAGCCTCCTGGTCAGTTCGACCTGTTGAATTAAAATCCGATCCATTACCGCTTGATCGAGGCTGGCACCAATCGGCGTATCGCCGGCGGCGAGCAGTCGATCGCGCAATTGGCGCGTGGCCTCGTGCTCGGCGCGACAAGTGGGACAGCCAGTAAGATGGTCTTGCACGGACTGTGCCGCGGCTTCGTCCAATAGGCCCTCTGTAAGCGATAGCAGTTGATCGTTGCACTCATGACAATTCATCGCCCCACCTCGCTCCGCAGATTTCGCGGTGATGCCAATGCTTCACGCAGTAGTTGGTAGGCTCGGGAAAGACGCTTGGTCACCGTTCCAATTGGCACGCCGAGACGTTGGCTGACATCGGCACAAGACAATCCGCCGAAGTACCGCAACACGGTGACTTCCCGGTAGATATCTGGCAGGGCAGCGACAGCCTCCGCAAGTTCTGAACCTTCTTCGAAATTCTGATCGCTTGCCGGCGCAATGGGGTCGGCCGCTTCGGAGAGGACTCGCTGTCGGCTATGCCGACGAAAGGTTTCCAGCATTACGCGGTGGGCAATGCCCAAGAGCCAGGAAAAGAACGCCTCGCGCTTGTGTAAGGTGTTGAGGCTGAAATAAGCGCGCACGAACGATTCTTGCATCATCTCGGCGGCGGCTTCAGGGTCGCCCAATCGTCGCGTGAGGTATGTCATGATGGGCCTCTCGTATCGCACGACCAGTTGCCGGAACGCATCGGGACGACCGTCCAAACACTGTGCGATGCATTCATCGTCTGTTGGGCACATGGAGGCCTCGACGCGCAAAACTGGTTTCTGCCCTGTAGTGGCACGAGCGGCCTGGTTTGCGACAGAAAAAGCGAGCCGACTTAAAATCGAGTTGGAACAGACGGAGCAGTACAAGTCGCCGGGCGCACATTGGTCGGCCTTCGCCAAGAAGCTGCGGCGACTGGTGGGGGACGCGATCCGGCTGTGGCGGCGGAAGCCGGAGCTGTCCGTCGAGACATACGCTTCCCGCCGGGACTGCCTCGACCGGCGGTTGGCCGAGCTCGTCGACGGGCCGTGGGAAGACCCCCACTCCCGACGCTTGGTAAAGCGCCTCAGGCGGCATCAGTACGACTTGTTCACGTTCCTCGATCAAGCCGGAGTTCCCTTCGACAACAACCACGCCGAACGATCGATCCGCCCGGCGGTGATCCTCCGCAAAAACAGCTACGGCAACCGAAGCCAACGCGGCACCGACTGCCAAGCCGTGCTGATGAGCGTCTTCCGCACGCTCAAACAACGCGGCCACGACCCGATTCAAACCGTCGTCCAGGCGATTGAGCAATACCTCGCACACAACACACTACCGCACCTGCCACCGCCAAAAATCGCTTCAGACGGCTGAAGTGTTACAAATATTCTTAAAAATCGGATAAGCGAGCGGGCGTCAATGCCATTCGTAACGCGTTTAGCACCGCCGCGACATCAATGATCTCCTGCATAATCGCGCCGGCGACTGGTGGCAAATAGCCGATCGCCGCCAGCAACATCCCGCCGATGCTGAGCGCCATACCGCCGACCGCGCTTTCGAGCGCGATCCGGCGCATTCGCCGGCCAATGTGCATGAATTCGTCGATCTTCTCCAGGCTGCTGTCCATGATCACGGCGTCGGCCGCTTCGGCGGTGACGTCGCTGTTCTGGCCAAAAGCCAGCCCGACGGTCGCAACGGTCATGGCGGGAGCATCGTTGATGCCGTCGCCGAGAAAAACGGTCTTGTCGCGTGCCGTTTCGCGCTTCACGATGTCGAGCTTCTGCTCGGGACTTTGAGAGGCGTATATTTCCTCAATGCCAACTCGATCGGCCAGATATCGCACCTCGCTGTCGCGGTCGCCGGAAATGAGCATCAGCCGGCGAAAGTCGTGCTTCGGGCGTAGATGCGCGATAAACGTTGGGCCTTCGCCCCGTGGTTCGTCGCGAAAGCGGAGTGTAGCGGCATATCGCCCGTCGATTGCCACCATGCACTCGAGACCGCCAAGCGTAGGCGGGAGCTGCGCTGCATTCTCTCGATTAAATTCGCCCAATCCCTTGCGGCCCGTAATCGCAACATCACGATCTGATACTCGCCCTCTTAACCCACGGCCGGGTTCTTCGCTGATTGACTCCGCTTCCTGCAACGACAATTCTCGCTCCCGAGCGGAATTGAGAATGGCGCCGGAAAGCGGGTGTTTCGAATACCGTTCCAAACTTGCGGCCAGGGTCAACACTCGACTCGGGTCGAAACCATTCGCGGTTGTGATATCGACAAGCTGCGGCCGGCCATACGTTAGCGTGCCCGTCTTGTCGAAAATCGCAGTGTGACAACCGCTAATCTGCTCCAGAGCGGCCGGATTCTTGATGATGATTCCGCGTCGAGCCGCCAAAGAAATTGCGCCCATGATCGTCACCGGAATGGCAATCAACAACGGGCAAGGCGTGGCGACGACGAGCACCGCCAGAAAGCGCACGGGATTTCCAGAGACCACCCAAGCCACGCAGGCGATCGTAATAGCCACCGGCGTGTAAAAAGCGCCCAGTTGATCGCCAAGCCGCCGCAAGCGTGGCCGTTGTTGTTCCGAAGCGCGCATCACCTCGACGATTTTCGCATAGCGCGAATCAATGGGCAGCTTATTCGCGCGAATCGTAAGGGCGCCTTCGCCGTTCACGGCGCCTGACAGGACCTGCGAGCCGGGCGTCTTGGAGAGCACGTAGGGCTCGCCCGTAAGATACGACTCGTCCATGGCGCTGTGCCCTTCAATGACGGTCCCATCGACCGGACAGACTTCATGTGGAAAGACGACCAATTCATCGCGGACGCGTACATGGCTGAGATCCACGTCGACCAACCGGCTATTTTCACGACGATGCGCAATCGAGGGCATGCGCCGCGCGAGGGCTTCCAAAGCCCTGGATGCGCTGCGAATCGCATACGATTCTCAGCGCCTCACCGCCGGAAAGCATCAGGACCACCAACGATCCGGCCAGATACTCTTCCAGCAAAACGGAGGTCACAATCGATATGCCGGCCAGCAAGTCGGACCCAAACTCCCCACGAATCAACTTCGCAAGAAGTTCCACCGTGAGGGGAACACCTCCGACGAACAGCACAAGCCAAAGCGGCCAAAGCTGCTTGTCAACGGAAACCCCGGCGCCGAAGCGAAGACCAAGATGAGCAACAATTCCAACAGTCGCCAATGCCGCGATGAAGCCGTAGCGGCTTTTTCTCACAAACATTGCTGCCACGTTCCACGATGATTGGACCTGGCTCACATCAATTGCCTCTCGGCATCTGTATCCGCGATTTCGTATTTCTCGAGAAGCCGATAAAGCGTACGGCGCCCGATTCCCAAAGCTCGGGCAGTACGCGCCTTGTTACTTGAATGTCGTCGATACGTTTCGAGTACGTGCTCGCGGGTAAGCGTGTCCAAGTCAACATCGGTTGTCGCGGCGGCCGGCCGCGAATGAGCACTGTCGACAATCTCCGGCGGCAGGTTCTCGGCGCGAATTCGATCATCGTCCGCGAGAATTTTTGCCCGGTCGAGTGCGTTTTGAAGTTGCCGCACGTTGCCAGGCCAACTGTAGCGTTGGAGTGTGGGAATGACCTCTGGATCGAGGTGCCATTCGTGACCGGTCAGATGTTCGACCAGTTTCGGCAAATCGCCTTCGCGCTGCCGCAGTGGCGGAAGTTGAATGGTTAAAACGTTGATGCGGTAGAAAAGGTCCTCTCGGAATCGCTTCTCCTTCACCTCGATCGCCAAATCCCGGTTTGTAGCCGCAATTAGCCGCACTCTTACCCGACGCTCCTTGACAGACCCCACCCGTCGAAGCGTACCGTCTTCCAGCACGCGCAACAACTTTGCCTGCAAGCTAAGAGCCAGTTCGCCGATTTCGTCGATGAACATCGTGCCGCCATCGGCGACCTCGAACAGTCCTGGCTTCATTCCGGTCGCACCGGTGAATGCGCCCTTCTCATAGCCGAACATCTCACTTTCTAGCAGTGTCTCCGGCAATGCGGCGCAATTGATAACTACTAGCGGCTTATCCGCCCAGGTGCTCGCCTGATGCAAAGCGCGAGCGACCAGCTCTTTTCCGGTTCCGCTCTCGCCTTGAATGAGAATGGGTTTATTCGTGGGGCCGACTCGGGCAATAAGGCGGAATACCTCTTGCATTTGAGGAGATTCGCCGATGATCTCCGGCGGCTTCTGCTGATGGCGAAGCACAGCCTTGAGCTGCTGGTTCTCCTTGCGCAATTGTCCGGTTTCGTATGCCTTGCGGACCAAACGGTCCAGTTCCTTCAGGCTGATCGGTTTGGTCAGGAATTCCCGCGCTCCAAGCTTCATCGCTTCTACGGCCGATTCAACTGTCGCCTCACCAGTCAAAACGACGACCTCACATTCGGCGTGGCGAACCGGCAACTCCTTGAGGACGTCCAACCCGGTCATTCCTGGCATCATAAGATCAAGAACGACGACGTCGAACGAGCGACGCTCCAGAAACTCAAGCGCCTGTTCGCCGTTTGAGCATTGCTCGACGGCATGCCCTTGCCGGGAAAAGAAATTGGCCATGTCCGACCGCAATTCGGCGTCGTCATCGACCAACAGCAATTCGAGTAATGGTTTCCCAGGTGGTTGTGTCATAGACGACTACTCTACGGACCATCGTGCTCGGAATTCGCCGGGCAGACTTGCTCGATGGCATCTACCAAGTCGTCGCGTTTTACCGGTTTGGTCAAGTATGTTCGACTGACCGATCCATAACTATCGAGCGTTCCCGCCGGCTTGCTGTATGCGGAGATCAATATAAAAGGGATAGGGCTATTTTGACAAATCTCGTGAACGGCGACATCGCCGTCCATTTCCGGCATGCGGACATCAGCGATGATCAAATCCGGCTTGTGTTCGCGGCAGAACTCGACTAGCTCGCGCCCGTTAGCCGCCGCCGCCACAACCTGATGGCCCAGCCGGGGAAGCATCACCCGAAAATAATCGCGTACGTCGGGCTCATCATCGGCGACGGCGATTCGCAGCGACCTGGTCATGGGTTGGTTCTCAACAAGGTGATAACAAACTCTGCGCCGTTGTCATGCTCGTCGCCGACGCTGATTTGCCCGGCGTGGGCCTCGACGATCCTCGTAGCAATCGCCATGCCAAGGCCGGTGCCTTTGGTCTTCGTGGTAAAGAATGGCTCGAAAATGCTTTGACGGACGGCGGGCGTCAGACCTGGGCCATTGTCGCGAACGCGCACTTCCAGGGCCGGGTGACCTTGTAACTGTGCGTCACGGCACTCAAGCTGTATCTCTACGGGATCACTGCACGCCGCCAACGAATTTTCCAGCAAATTCCGAAAGACCTGCACGATCCGAAAACGATCCGCCAAAACCTTTAAATCCGTATCGCAGGCATTCTCTACCAGCGAGGCATCGCGGCCCCGCCGCACGGTTTCCAATGAATCCCAGGCTTCTCGCCAAATGGAATCGATCCGGCAGGATTCATGCTCGAGCTGAATCGGTGCGGCATACACCCGAACTTCATCGAACAGCCGGAGTAATGTGTCCTGGGCTTCTTGCAGCCTGCGCACCAGTCGTTGCGCCTGATCGTTGCTTTCGATCTCGAGTTCCAGCATCTCGGTGCACGATTGGATGCGCTGCAGCGCATTGCGGCTCTCGTGCGCAATGCCGGTAATCATTTGCCCGATGCCGGCCAACCGTTCGGAGCGAAGCAGGCGTTCCTGGGCCTCACGGCGCTCGGTGAAATCTTGTCCGACGGCCATCACAGCGGGACCACCTTCATAATCATCGAGCCGCCGCGCGTTCCAAACGAACCAACGTTGATTGCCGTCTCGATCGAGAATCGGGATTTCATATGCATTGGCCGGCCGGCCGGCCATGGCGGAAACTAGCGTTGCCGATACGGCCGCATGAGCGGAGTGCGGAACGAACACCTGCACGAACGATTTTCCGACGACGTCTGTCGCCGAATGGCCGGTTAATTCCTGACTGAACGGACTGCAGTAAACGATGGTTTCGTCCTCGCGCAAAATCATCACCATATAGGCCGCGGCCTCGACGAGCATGCGAAACTGGACTTCGCCGCGCTCATGCTCGGCCTGTTTCTCTTGCTTAACGTATCCCGCTTCGTACGCGTCCTGAATGATCGATAGGTCGAGGTCCAGGAGCTTATTGATCGACTGGACGAGCTCAACGAATTCCGCGGACGAAGATAGTTTCGTTGCTGAGAGGATGCCAACAATTCCGTTGCGAAGCCGCGACATGGCCGCGCTGGTATATGCGGGATTCAAGCCGATTTCGGCGTGCCTGAGGCCGATATTCCAGCGGCGTAAAAAATAATCCAGGTCGCTGCGACCTTTGAGCGATTCCCCAAGCCATACTTTCAAGCTCGCCATCAAGCGCGTAATTTGTTCCTGCCCGCCGGTGATGACGCGCGCCGCATCCGGATGCCGCTGAATCTCTGCGTAAAAGTCAACAATGAGCGCGTCCATACCTGCGTCGATAACGGGGGCCACGCTTTTGACGCGCGCAGCATCAGCTTCCGACCAGCCTACATAGGCTTGTAAGTCCTTGAAACGCTCGAACAATCTGGCGGGCATCCGCTTTCCTCTCGCAAGGCACCGAAGAGAACGCGCCTTTATTGTAATGGACGAGAGAAGCTGTGCGGAGTGCGGCTCGCCAACCGGCATGTCAATCATACGCTCCGATATCGGCTTTGTGTGCCTCGTGTAACAGTTTATTCTCCTGGCACTCGTGGTTCATGAATCGCGCGTTGAACGCATAGCACCGCGAGTTTAATTCACGCCACCAAGGCATCGACGGGCTGCCGGCGGTGGCAAAGCGGCACAACTCTTCGGCGTCGCGAAGCATTTGCCGATGTTCGATACACAGCCGGGCCGCCGAGGCCGCCAGGCACGGAGCCTTTGTTGTGACCTCGGCGAAAAATCCCTCGTCTTCTTCGTTCGCGAAATGAACGATCAGCGCGTGCAAGAATTCGCGCAACAGGACGTCAATTTCTGCTTGTTCCGGCGTGGGGTTTGCCAGGACGCTGCGAATTTGCTGCACTTTATCGCGCAGGGTTTCGTGCTCGTGCATGACACGCTCGACGATTTCCGATTGAGTCGTTGGGGTTTTTGTGGCGACCATGTCAATGCTCCGAGTGCTAAAGTGCGAAGCTGTTGCCGACTAGCGCTCCGTTTGAAGAAAAGGTTCGATGCGAAACGCTGCGCCTGATCCTTGGCAAATGAAGTGCCAATAAACGAAACGTGATGTCCACGCCGACATCGTGCGAGAGACCGCACAAAAAACGCTAAAAAAGTCGGCAGCCCGTCGGTCCGCTCGATTGAACGCGCATCAGAACGACACACGGTGCGCGGCTCGCACACTCAGCAGCGGATGCGCGGCCGCTAAACTTCGCGTGCGGCCACGTTTTTTTGGATTTTCGTCGAAACGACGAGTCTCGCTGTACTTCGAAAAAGAGGCGCGGCTTTTGCTCCTAACTCCAGCATTTTGCGAGTTCGATGGATCGAACACCGTTGCCGATTCTTTTCGAGAGACCTTAAAGACGAGTCGAAGGAGCGTGAGTCGTGGGTACAGTTGAACAATCGCGGCGTCGGCGGAAAGGTTGTTCCAAGGATCTGGAGCGACGGGCTCGTGCTATTATTGAAACGCATTCCTTTTTTGTTGGGCGCGCCGGCTTTTCGAGTTTCAGTACAGAGAGAGTGAGGGTGTACTGGTTGTGCGTGGAATTGTTCCGACTTTTTACTTGAAGCAGGTTCTGCAGAGCCTGCTGAAAAACTTGGACGGCATTCGACGGATCGACAACCAGGTTACGGTCGATTGGAGCGACGGATTGGTTGATCCGTGCGGGAACTGAGTAAACGCTGGTTAGGCCGCAGACACTCACGGTTTCCATCCGAACGGAGCTGGCTCATGAAAAGCGTCCTGCTTTCTGTCGTCCTCGGCCTGCTCAGCGCCATTCGTCTACATCCTCGGCGCGGCACCGTTTGAAGTCACCGGGGAGAACTCCGCTAGGGAAATTCTGGCCGGTTCTCTCGCGCTAGCTCTGTATTTCGCGGTGTGCATTCTCTCGGTCACGCGGAAAACCGGTCCCGCGGTGCGTACCAAGCTCCCCATCTTCATCGGCATGTTCGGGTCGCTATTGGCCATGTGCCTCCTAATCGTCCTGCAACAAGGCGGACGAGCCTGGCTCTTTTCCGCACTGCCGATGTTACTTTCGGGCTGCGTCGGTGGCTTCGCCGGTGCCCTGTTGGTCGCCCGCAGAACCCGTATAGCTTCGCCTACTGCCTAACAACGCGCTGCAGCGGACTCGCTTCGCTCGCCGCTGAGCTTGATATCGTTCGATTTAGCGTGTCAGCCCGCGCCAGCCGCGCGATGTTCAGCACGTTTTCGCTGCGCCGTCGCAACTTTGTGCTAGATGTCTTTTGCTCATGTGCGCTTCGTACAGCGCTTCGCCGTCGCTGGCTTTTTTCTGTTTGAAATTCTGCCGGCGGAGGATCTTCTGCATCGGCTGATTGTCTACGGTCGTCTCGGCGTACACTCGGTCGATGCCCCACGTGCTGCAGATATCGAAACAGAAGTCCGTGAGAATGTTTCCTAGACCGCGGCCCTGCCATTCGTCGGCAAGCAGAATCGCATACTCTGCCACGCTGTGGTCGGCATCGGCCACCAAGCGAGCGACGCCGATAATCTGCCGCGTGCCGCCAGTTTCTATCTCGGCGACGATTGCCATCGTGCGGTCGTAATCGACGAAGCAAAAACGCGTCGCCATTTCATGCGTCGACTCTTTGAACAAGTAGCGGAATCGCTGCCAGATCGACCGTTTCGAACAATGCTTCAAATGCTCGTGCCACATCGGCTCGTCTTCCGGACGAATCGGTCGTAGCAAGACTTTGGTTCCGTCTTTGAGGATCACGTCGCGAATGTATTCCTCCGGATACGGTCGAATTGCCAAATGCGAATAGGGGCGTGGTTTCGATTCGGCAGTTGCGCGATCGAGGATGACACGGGCGTCGAGTGCCGTGACGTTATCGGCGGTCACCAGCAGCGGGTTCACGTCCAACTCGGCAATCGACGGGTTCTCGGAAATCAAATACGAAAATCGCATCAAAACTTCTACAAGGCGGTCGATGTTTATGGCCTGCCGGCCACGAAAACCGTACAGCAGCGGCCTGATGCGTAACGAGTCGACCATGCGTCGGGCCAGGCGTTCGTTAAGAGGCGGCAACTCGAGTGCGCGGTCGCCGAGCACCTCGGCCGTCACGCCCCCTGCGCCAACCATCATCACGGCGCCGAAGACGGGATCTTTTTTGGCGCCGACAATCAACTCGATTCCTTCGGCCGAAGCCAGCATTGGTTGTACGGTGACGCCGTAAACCTCGGCGTCCGGTCGCAGGCGTTTGGCGCGCTGCGTCATGTCTTGGAAGACTTGTTCGACGTCTTCGTCAGTCGCGACGCCGAGAACCACGCCTTGCACTTCAGTTTTGTGCAAAATTTGCGGCGAGTTGATTTTGATCACGACCGGGTAGCCGATCTCGCGAGCAATTTGCGCGGCGCCTTCGGCTGAATATGCGGGCTGCGGAGTTGTCGTTGGAATGCCGAAGGACGTGAGTAAAGCTTTTGATTCGATTTCGGTAAGCGTATCTCGCCCGGCGGCCAGCACAGCATCGATCTCTGAGCGGGCAAAAGCCACGTTTGCAGATCCATTCAGCGGTACCTGGCGAGGTGTCTCGTAGAGGATTTCGCGGTTGCGGCGATACGCTACGAGATACGTGAACGCTCGCACGGCCCGATCCGGCGAATCGTACGTGGGAATTCCGGCTTGATTGAGGATTTGCCGGCCGGGTTCGACGCCGTGTCCACCCATCCACGCTGCCAAGACCGGCTGGCGCGTCGTGGCGGCCACATCGGCAACTCGAATTGCGGTGGCCATGGGATCGGTCATCGCCTGCGGCGTGAGCACGACCAAAACGCCATCCACATTGGGGTCGGCGACGACTATTTCGAGCGCTTTGGCAAATCGCTCGGGGAGCGCATCGCCAAGCACGTCGACTGGGTTTTGATGCGACCAGTGCTCGGGGAGTGCCGCGTTGAGCTCATCGACCGTCTTTGGGGCGAGCTTGGCGAGCACCCCTTGATGTTCGAGCAACTCGTCGGCAGCCATGACGCCTGGTCCGCCGGCATTGGTAATGATGGCCAATCGCGGTCCGGCTGGAGTACGTTGGCGAGCCAACAGTTCGGCGCAGTCGAACATGTCTTCGGCACGATATACGCGAACCATACCCGCCCGTTGAAACGCCGCCTCGTACACGGCATCAACACCTGCCATGGCGCCGGTATGTGAAGCGGCCGCTTTGGCCGATTCGGCGAACCGGCCGGCTTTGTAGACAACGATCGGTTTCGTGCGCGTAAAGGCCCGCGCCGCCGACATGAAACGCCGCGCTTCGCTTACGGATTCCAAATACAGGACGATCGAGTCGGTCGTTGGGTCTTCTGCCAGATAGTCGATCAGGTCGCCGACTTTCACGTTGAGTGCATTGCCGATCGACACGAAATATGAGAAACCGATGCCCTCCGCCAACGACCAGTCAAGGATCGACGTGCAAAGCGCACCGCTTTGAGAGATAAATGCGACGCGGCCCGGCTTGGCCATCCCGGCGGCAAAACTGGCATTCAATCGGCTAGTCGGCACCATCACGCCCAGGCAATTCGGGCCGATGACGCGCATATCGGGGAAGCGAGCGATATTGCGTTCCAACTCGGCCTCGATCTGGCTGCCAAGGGGGCCAACTTCGCGAAATCCGGCCGACAGAATGATCAGTCCAAGCACACCGGCAGCGCCGCATTCGCACACGAGACGGGGCACGCCTGCGGACGGCGTCGCGATGATCGTCAAATCGGGCGGAGCTGGTAATGCGCTAACGGAGGGGTATGCCCGCAGGCCTAGCAACGAAGTGTGTTTCGGATTTATTGGGTAAATCTCGCTGCCGAAACCAGCACGCTGCAAGTTCTGCAGCACCGTGCGGCCAACGGAGCCCGGCGCTCGCTCGCTCCGACAAGCGCCACGCTCCGCGGATGAAAGATCTTAGATAAGTTGTGAGTCGGCATAGAACCTTTCAAAGCGTGCGCGCGCGCAGGCCGCGCGCTCCATTAGGCACATTTCGAATCCCAAGTGTGTACGCAATTGTGGCTGGCCGTTTGGCAGCGCGATCGGTTGGCCTGAAATTTAAGTCGAAAACGGCCGGACAAGCAAGCTGTATCGTTTTGAACAATGGAACGGCGCATGATTCGCAATTACTATCGGGCAATCGTCAGGCCACCTGAATGAACGCACGTGTTGGTTCCGCGGCCGCCTGGGGTGCGGAAAGTAAGAACGCGGCTAAGTCGTGCAGGTTTGAGTCGAACAGACCTAATTTCATGGAGAAAGTCATGACCACAGAAACCGAATCGGTGCAGAACGTGTTTGAACAGGTTTTTGACAACCTGCGGAAAACAACGGAGTCGAATATCGAAATGCAACAGGAGTTAATTCGCCAATGGGGTGCGAACTGGCCCGGCCTTCCACAGCCTCAAAACGCGTGGATCGAAAAGGTCCAGAAATTTCAAAAGGCGTGGGCCAAGACCGTGAAAGAATTGTTGAGCAAGCACCGGGAAGTCTTGGACGAACAATTCGATTTGGCCGTCGAATCGTTGGACGAGGCGTTCCGCGTCGCCCGATCTTCGGACGCCGAGGAATATGCGAAGCGCTGCGAAGGGCTATGCAAGAAGAGCCTCGAGGTCATGCGCGAAGCAGGCGAGCTGCAGGCGAAAGAGCTGCAGGAAGCACTAAGCAAGTGGGCGGAGTTAGCGACAAAGTCTGCGACCTGAGTCGCCGACGATCGCGTCGGGAGCCACTTCCTGCTGACAGGTAGTTTGGGAGATACATCATGAATCGCGAAGTATTTTTAGTGGCTGGCGCGCGCACGCCGATTGGAGCACTCGGGGGTGCGCTCTCGACCGTTTCGGCGATCGAGCTTGGTGCAACTTGTATCAAAGCCGTGTTGGAAAAGGCGAACGTCTCGGCCGACGAAGTGGACGAGGTCATCATGGGAAATGTCGTCGGCGCCGGGCTCGGTCAGAATCCGGCGCGTCAGGCGTCGATTAAAGCCGGCCTGCCGTTTTCCGTCGGAGCGACCACGATCAATAAAGTGTGCGGCTCGGGGTTGAAAGCGGTAATGCTCGCGAGTCAGTCTGTTCAACTCGGCTCGTCGCACGTCGTCGTTGCCGGCGGCATGGAAAACATGAGTCTTGCACTCACCTCTTACTGCAGGCGCGGCAAGGATATCGCATGGGCAACGGCGTGCTGGTCGATTCCATGCTTCACGATGGGTTGTGGGATGTTTACGGCGACAAACACATGGGCGTTTATGGCGATCAATGCGCGGCGAAGTATCAGTTCACCAAGCAAGCGCAGGATGACTTCGCCGTTCGCAGCTATACGCGAGCACGGAAAGCCGTTGCAGAGGGCGTGTTCGACGACGAAATAGTCCCAGTGGAAATTAAAAGCAAGAAAGGGCCTGTGCTCATCAGCGAAGATGAAGAGCCGGCCCGTTTCAACGAGGACAAACTCCGGGCACTGCGTCCGGCGTTTGCGGGCGACGGCACCGTCACGGCAGGCAACGCGTCGAGTATCAACGACGGTGCCGCCGCTCTACTCGTTGTTTCCGATTCGCGATGTGCGAGTTTGCGGCTGAAGCCGCTAGCCCGGATCGTCGGCGCCGACACATTCAGCCGCGAACCGGAGTGGTTCACGATTGCGCCGATCGGAGCAATCAAGCGGCTACTGGACCGCGTGAATTGGTCTTCGGCGAGCGTGGACTTGTTCGAAATCAACGAGGCGTTTTCCGCCGTCACGATGGCGGCGGAGCGCGATCTGGAGCTGCCGCCAAATAAGGTGAATATCTACGGCGGAGCCGTCGCGTTAGGCCATCCGATCGGCGCAAGTGGCGCCCGAATCCTGGTAACGCTCTTGAACGGACTGAAGCGCACAGGTGGCAAGCGCGGGGTTGCCTGCCTTTGCATCGGCGGCGGTGAGGCCGTGGCGCTCGCCGTGGAGACATGTGTCAAATGATGAACCCTTAATGTGTCATCCTGAGCGCAGCGAAGGATCTAGAAGAATCTATTCGGCACTTGGTCGAGATTATTCGCATTGCTCAGAATGACGAGACGACTTTTGGCTGGAGGACATAAAAATGGCCGGCGGCGGTAAGAGAAACGGTGAGTTTAATTCTGTAGTTCAACCGTTCGTTGACTTCTGGTCCGACTACGTACAGCAGGCAAATGACGCCACGCGCGAGTTTCTCGACGGCATCGACGACCAGACGAATGTCAAGTCCTTTCAGCGACGGTGGTTCGATACGGTCGGCAAGAGCGCCGAAGCCTATATGCGGAGCCCGGCATTCCTACAGTCCATGAAACAAAACAGCGACGCAGCGATCAAGTTCAAACGGCAGGCCGACGACCTCGCCAACGAGATGGCACGCAACGCGAACATTCCAACGACGGGCGACATCAGCGGGCTGTTCGAGCGACTTCATAGCGTCGAAGAAGCAATCGTCGGGAGGCTCGGCAGAATCGACGAGCGGCTCAAGTCCATTGAGGAAAGAATTGGAAGCGGCGAAACGAATAACAGTTAGTCAGGAAGCGGCACCCGGACGGACTGAATCAAACTTTTAGAGTAAACGATCCTACGAAACTTAAAGCCAGGCTGGCGCAAAAAGGAGAAATACACATGTCTGCCGTCGCGACTCTTGACGTGGAACAACGGATTCAGGTCCCGGACTTTTGCCTGGAAGGCAAAACGGCCCTTGTGACGGGCGGCTCGCGCGGCATTGGCAAGGCAGTTGCCTTGGCGCTGGCGTCGCGCGGCGCTGATGTGGGTCTGACTTGCTTCACCGGTTGCAAATTTGCGGAAGATGTTCGCGGCCAAATCCGCGATTTGGGCCGGCGGGCGGAGTATTTTGCTCACGATGTGGGCGACGCCAGCGAGATCGCCAAATTGGCCGGCGAAGTTAACGACTTGTTGGGCGGAGTGGATATTCTGGTGAACAACGCTGGCATCACCCGCGATCGGTCCTTCAAAAAAATGACGCAAGAAATGTGGGATACCGTGCTGGCCGTGGACCTCACCGGCGTCTTCGCCGTCACGAAGCAATTCATCGACGGCATGGCTGATCGGGGCTGGGGCCGAGTCATTAACATTAGCAGTATCGTGGGCGAAGTCGGCAACTTCGGCCAAGCCAACTATTCAGCCGCCAAAGCTGGAGTGATTGGATTGACTAAAACGTTGGCCCGCGAATACGCCCGCAAAGGAGTCACGGTGAATGCCATTGCGCCGGGATTCATCCGGACGCGGATGCTGCAGGACGTACCCGAGAAGGCGCTCGAAGCGGTGATCAGCATGACGCCAATCGGCCGGCTCGGTGAGCCGACGGAAATTGCCGCTGGCGTTGCGTTCCTGGCCTCGCCTGCCGCAAGTTACATTACGGGGCACGTGCTCGATATCAACGGCGGCATGGCGATGGGAGGTTGATGCGTTCCAAAAACGGTAGTTCAATGTGTGCCACTGCTTGCGGCCCTGGGTGGGGTGCTTGATTGCTGACCGGACAGCATGCCGGCCGCGGTCGCCAGCTGTCCGCCGAGACGGGCAGTCCACGGACGGGTGCGGTGCTGGTTGATACGAACGCGAGCAGTGGCACACAACAGAAAGGTGAGTCGCTATGACTACTCCACTGCTTGATGCGGTCCTAGATATCCAGAAGGCCGCCCAAGCCGAATCGTTCCGTGCTTGGCGCCGTTGGATGAATGCCCCGAAGGTGCCGCAAATTGCCCGCGATGTGCAAGTTGCCACCACGCCGCACGACGTGGTCTACGAGGAAGATTCCCTTAAATTGCTTCGTTATAGGAATGAGCACTCAATCGATCTGGCGGAGCCGGTCCTTGTCTGTTTCGCGCTGGTGAATCGGCCGTACATTCTTGATTTGCAGCCGGACCGGAGCGTCGTTCGCCAGTTGCTGAAACGCGGGTTCGACGTCTATTTGATCGATTGGGGCATTCCCACGGCGGCCGACCGCACACTCCGATTGCAGGATTATGTGTGCGACTTCATGAGGAACGTGACCAATTTCGTGTGCACACAATCTGATTCGCCCAAGCTGAACCTGCTCGGTTACTGCATGGGTGGAACGATGTCGGCAATGTACACCGCGCTCTATCCGGAGCAGATCAAGAATTTGATTCTGATGGCGGCTCCAATCGATTTCAGCGGCGACGAGGGGCTGCTTAATATTTGGACACGTAAAGAGTATTTCGACGTCGACGGGCTGGTGGATGCGTTCGGCAACTGCCCCGGCTCGTTCCTGCAAAACAGCTTCCAAATGATGAAGCCGGTGCAGAATTACGTGGAAAAGTATTTGGGCTTCGTCGAAAAAATGGATGAAGATGCCTATCTGGAAAACTTCTTCGCCATGGAACGTTGGGCGAACGACAACATCCCGGTGGCCGGAGAGACGTTTCGCGAATTCGTGAAGCACCTCTATCAACAAAACCAGCTCGTGATGGGCGAGCTGAAGCTAAAAGATATGCCAGTGAAATTGCAAAACATTACATGCCCACTGCTGACGCTGGTGGCCGACCAGGACCATCTGGTTCCACCCAATTCGACTTTGGCGATCGAACATTATGTGTCGTCGAAGTTCGTGAACCATATGTCGATCAACGCCGGACATATTGGCCTGGCCGTCAGCTCCAAAGCACACAGGCAGCTTTGGCCCGACGCGGCGATGTGGATTGCGGATCATTCGACGAACGTTGTGGTGGCATAGGTACAAATGTGGCAGACGACCTCACATTCCGGAGGTAACACATGAGCACCAATGAAAACCTGAAGGCAAACGAGCGCACATCAACGATGTTGTGGGCCAACACATGGGGTCTCACCTTTCTCTGTTTCGCGATTCTGGCCGACATCATTTACCGAAGCATTGTCTTGCGCGAGGCGCCGTGGGACTTGTTCGCCTTGCTCGGACTGAGTGGAGTCATCAGTGCGGTATACGCCGCGCAACACAATGTATGCGTTTATAACCGGAAGAGCTTGATTGTCATGGTGATTGGCTCCGTGTTTGCAGCAGTGGTCGCGGCCATAGTTGCCAGGACAATTGCCATGTGAGCTGAGCTTGCGGAAACAACGTGGTCGCAGCTACGAAAGTTATCCAATGGTTGCTCGAGTTTTCTACGCGCGCGTGCTCGTCGTTTTGGGGTTAGCAGCGATGCTCCTTGGGGCCATTGATCCGCTTGAAGGGTCGTTCATCGTTCTCCCCGGTGCGGCTCTGAGCGCGGTTGGGGCGTCGGTCGGCAAAAGCCGATATGTAGGACTTCTTTGTTGGTCGGTCGTGCTCGTGGCAT
The DNA here is from genome assembly GCA_963733825.1 of Pirellulales bacterium. Taxonomy (GTDB): domain Bacteria; phylum Planctomycetota; class Planctomycetia; order Pirellulales; family Lacipirellulaceae; genus JABDGM01. Next base: position 68,651 of record CAVTEK010000014.1, on the reverse strand, counting down.
TTGGTGTCGCGGCGATGGTTGTGCTGAGCTGGATGGGAGGCATCGGCGGCCATTCAGGACATTCCATTTGGTGGGGGCTCACGATTCTGCCGTATCCGGTTGGATGGCTGATGGGACTCGTGGGCACGGCGCTGGTGTTAATCGAGTCGCGGAAGAATTGCGGGGCGCAGAGGCAAGCAACACCGCTGGCGTAAAGTCTCGTTGCGCCGGCGCCACCGAACGCAGGGATGGGTTGAGGACCAAAAGCGCACAAGGAAATAGCATGCGTGACACGTATACGTTGCTATTACTTTGGCTCTTCCCGGTCGCAATCAGCCTGCATGTATTTGAGGAATTTGCTCTGCCGGGTGGCCTGAAGCAATGGATCCAAGAGTACAAGCCGCGAAAAGCAAGGAGCGATTTCTATTACTTCATTATCAATGCGGCAGCCATCGTGGGAGCAACGATCCTTGCTTGGAGAGCGAGCGGCACCCTTGGCTTTTGCATATACCTCAATTCGGTTGCGATTATGGCCGGTAATGCCGCATCGCACATGCTTGTGACATTTCAAAGGAAACAATACTGTCCGGGCTCTATCTCCGGCGGCTTATTGCTCGTACCTCTATGCATGGCCAGCAATTGGTACTTTCTTCGCGAGCACAAGGTCAATCTACCGTCGGCCGTCATTTGTCTGTGTCTAGGGGCCTTTGTCGGCTTCTATGTCTTCGGCCTGCATTTTAAAAGCGCCCGTTACGGCGTGACTGAATTCGGCGGGCGTAGGGCGTGAGTAGCGGTCGGGCTTGTGCTTTGCACCCGCCGACAGTCAGCCAGGTGTAACACGACGCTACTTTTTCATTTTTAGCTTGTCGCCGTTGAGTTTCGGCTCGTTCATCGCCGCGTCATAAGGGGGTTGCAGGTCGAACGTGTTGTTCTTGTCCAACGTGACAAAGACGTGCTTGCCGATCTTCACCTCTACGGGAATACACCAGCAATACGGCCGCAGATCAATATCGACGCATTTGGTCACGAGCCACTTTTTACCTGCTGGTCCATTCGACGAGACGACAATGGCGGAGGAATTTGGGCCGGGACAGTTTGTCAGCAGGCCGACGTCCTGACCCGTTATACTACTGAAGCCGCTGTCCCAGTCGACTTTCATTTGCGCGTAGCGAACCTGTTCCTTCCAGCGCTCAGTGCTTGCAGTTTCTAGCTGCTGGTGATAGGCGGTTCGCATCTGCTTGATCTGAGCCGTGTAATGCAAAGCTGGGTCTTTATCGACGATCGAGTACTGTACGGCTTGCGGGTCCATGGACGGCATATCCAAGTGGATTTCCAGTTGCCAGGTTTCTTTCTGCCACTTGGTGATTTCCTCCATCTGTTTCGATGAGGGAAAACTCGACCAATCCAGCATCGCTTCAAACCATTTGGTGACTTCCTCCAATTGTTTTGGTAATGGACCTTGAGGCGCCGGTTGATCTTTGTTTTCCGCTGCCGTCAAGCGACTAGCGGGGCAAACTAGCCACACCACGATTATCACGGCTACCACGGCCACAGCGGTCACACGGTTGGATTTCGTCATAATCGGTCTCCTTGAGATGAAGCCTGTGAATTGTGCTTATAGGCATGCCGCTGCACGTGCCGATTCCTGGGCGGTTACGCTTGCGAACGTGGTGCCGATCGTGGGTTGACCTGAGGCGTGAATAGGATTCTTGCAACGCCGGGCAACATCGCCAAGAGCACTCGAATGTGGGCAAATCCTCGAGAAATCCCCACATTGGCAGCCAGCAAGCGTGGTGAGCCATGATGTAAAAGTGTGCCTCTTTGTGGCGCGTGTGCCGATTCGCACATCATGCGCTCAGAATTCTGCGCGTCTAGCCCGATCCGCGAGCTAAAAACTGCTTGACCAATCGTTTCAACCGGTTGGTACCGACTTCTCGCGTCATGGCATTCGAATTGCAATTGGGTGAATCGCCCAGCGTCTTTCGCATCCTGGTTCACCTTCGTGGTGGTTGCCAATACGTTTGCCAGCATGGTGCGGAAGACGGTGGACGAACCAGCGGGGAGCAGGGAGCGGGGAGTTCGAAAGCAACGACTCCAAGCTCCTTGCTCCTCGCTCTTTGAAGGAGGCATCAGCGTGGCCGACCGAGCGTTTATTACCGTCGATGGGAACGAGGCTGCGGCTTCGATTGCCCATCTCGCAAGTGAGGTGATCGCCATCTATCCGATCACTCCCGCTTCGCCGATGGGCGAATTGGCGGATTATTGGACGAGCCGGGAACGGCCGAATATTTTCGGCAGCGTGCCGGAAGTCGTCGAAATGCAGAGCGAGGCGGGCGCCGCGGCAGCGGTCCATGGTGCTCTCCAAGCGGGTGCGCTGACTACGACGTTTACCGCCTCGCAAGGTCTGCTCCTAATGATCCCCGAGATGTTCAAGATCGCGGGCGAACTTACGCCGACGGTCTTTCACATTGCGGCACGTTCGGTCGCCACGCATGCTTTATCGATATTCGGCGATCACAGCGACGTGATGGCCTGCCGCAGCACGGGTTGGGCCATGCTCGCTGCGAACTCCGTCGAGGAAGCGCAGGATTTCGCGTTGATCGCACATGCGGCCACGCTGCGATCGCGTATTCCCTTCCTGCACTTCTTCGACGGGTTTCGGACATCGCACGAAGTCAACAAGATCGAGCAACTTACACCCGACGACGTGCGGTGGATGATCGATGACACTTCGGTGCAAGGGCACCGGCGGCGGGCCCTAAATCCGGACCGACCCGTGCTGCGGGGCTCGGCGCAGAACCCTGATGTGTTCTTCCAGGCGCGCGAGGCGGCAAATCTCTATTACGACGCGGTGCCGCAAATTGTGCAGACGATGATGGATCGTTTTGCGACCCGACTGGATCGTCAGTATCACCTGTTCGATTACGTCGGCGCCCCCGATGCGGATCGCGTCGTGGTGATGATGGGTTCCGGCGTCGGAGCGGTCGAAGAGGCGATCGAACGACTAACATCCGAAGGAGAAAAAATTGGCCTGGTGAAAGTGCGGTTGTACCGGCCGTTCGATCAGGCCGCATTCCTCAAAGCTTTGCCGCAAACAGTGCGGCGAATCGCCGTGCTCGATCGCACGAAGGAACCGGGTGCATTGGGCGAACCGCTGTACCTCGATGTGGTCACGGCGCTGGCGGAACAATGGCCGAGAATGACTGAGCATAACGGCAAGCCGGCTCCGGAAGTCTTTGGTGGACGGTATGGGTTGGCGTCGAAAGAGTTTACGCCGGCGATGGTTGCATCGGTATTCGAGCACGTGAAGGTCGAGCGGCCAAAGCGGCATTTTACTGTGGGTATCTATGACGACGTGTCGCATCTGAGCCTGCCGTGGGATGCGAGCTTCACAACGGAAGCCGACGATGTAAAGCGCGCCGTGTTTTATGGATTGGGTAGCGACGGTACGGTTGGCGCCAACAAGAATTCGGTGAAGATCATTGGTGAAAATACACCGCTGTTTGCCCAGGGTTATTTTGTTTACGACTCAAAGAAGTCGGGAGCGATTACGGTTTCGCATTTGCGTTTCAGCCCGCGGCCGATTCGATCGACGTACCTAATCGAGCAGGCCGATTTCGTCGCCTGCCACCAATTCAATCTGCTGGAAAAGATCGACGTTTTGAAAGTTGCCGCGGTGGGCGCCACCTTCCTGCTCAATAGTCCCTATCCGGCCGACCGGGTTTGGGATCGACTTCCGCGGGAAGTGCAACAGCAGATTATTGCGAAGCAGCTACGGTTCTTTGTAGTCGATGGCTACGAAGTTGCTCGGCAAACAGGCTTGGGAGCACGGATTAATACTCCAATGCAAAGCTGCTTCTTCGCACTCGCCGGACTGCTGCCCCGCGACGAGGCGATCGAGCATATCAAGAACGCCATCAAAAAGACGTACGGTAAGCGGGGCGAAACGATCGTTGAACAGAATGTTGCGGCCATCGATATGGCATTGGAGCGCCTGCACCCGGTCGAAGTGCCGACGGAGGTGACGAGCGACAAGACACTTCGACCGCCGGTGGCACCGAACGAATCGGATTTCGTCAACCGAGTCACCGCAGCGATTACGGCCGGACGCGGCGATTTGCTGCCCGTTAGCGCGATGCCCGTCGACGGCACATTCCCCACGGGCACAGCGAAGGTTGAGAAACGTAGCATTGCCGCTGAAATCCCCATCTGGGACCCGATGATCTGCATCGACTGCGGACTGTGCGCACTAGTTTGTCCGCACGCAGCGATCCGAATGAAGGTATTCCCGGAAACAGCGCTTGACCTTGCGCCGTCAAGTTACTTAGCGAAGGCTTGGAAAGACAAAGAATTGTCGGGGCATGCTCTTACCATCCAAATCGCTCCCGATGACTGCACGGGTTGCGGGGTGTGCGTGGACGTGTGTCCGGCAAAGAGCAAGGAAGTCGTTCGCCACAAGGCAATCAACATGGAGCGCATCGAGGACCACCTCGAGCGCGAGCGGGCAAACTTCGAATTCTTCCTCGATATTCCCCAGCTCGATCGTTCAAAGGCGAAGATCGATGTGGTGAAAGGTTCGCAACTCCTGGAGCCGCTGTTTGAGTTTTCGGGCGCGTGTGCCGGTTGCGGTGAAACGCCCTACTTGAAGCTCATGAGCCAGTTGTTTGGCGACCGGGCGATCATCGCGAATGCCACGGGCTGCTCGTCGATTTATGGCGGGAATCTGCCGACAACGCCGTGGACAACGAACAAGAACGGTTGCGGACCTGCCTGGTGCAATTCGCTTTTCGAAGACAACGCGGAATTTGGATTGGGAATTCGATTGGCCGTCGATCAGACGCGTGACTACGCCGAGCACTTGTTGAAGGAACTGGCAGCGAGCATCGGTGACGGTCTTGCTTCAGCACTGCTCGAAGCGGATCAATCGAATGATGCCGGCATCAACGAGCAACGCGCACGTGTTGGCCGGTTGAAGCAACGGCTTGCGGAAATGAATAAGCCGCAGGCTCGCGAGTTGATCAGCGTGGCTGATGCCCTTGTGCGGCGGAGTGTATGGATCGTCGGTGGCGATGGTTGGGCGTATGACATTGGCTTCGGCGGCCTCGATCACGTGCTGACGACCAACCGCGACGTCAATATTCTGGTCCTCGATACGGGAGTTTATTCCAACACGGGTGGCCAGGCTTCGAAAAGTACTCCGCGTGCGGCAACAGCCAAGTTTGCTGCCAACGGCAAGGCGATGCGACGGAAAGATCTCGGGATGCTCGCGGTGTCGTACGGAAACGTGTACGTCGCGCAAGTCGCAATCGGCGCGAATCCGAATCAGACGTTGCGTACGTTTCTCGATGCCGAGTCGTACCATGGGCCGTCGCTGATCCTCGCCTACAGCCAATGCATTGCCCACGGGATCAACATGACCCATGGGATGACGCACCAGAAGACGGTGGTCCAGAGCGGATTCTGGCCGTTGTATCACTATGATCCGCGCCTGGCGCACGCCGGAGAGCACCCGTTCCATCTCGATAGTCGCAAGCCGACGATTCCGTTTAGCGAATTGGCGAAGCAGGAGGCGAGGTTTGCGATGGTGGCGCGTAGTGATCCCAAGAATGCCGAGCGGCTCTCAGCCTTGGCACAAAAGGATATCGATGATCAATGGCACTATTACGAGCAAATGGCCGGTGTTGAACGAGAAATAGAGTGCGATGGCGAGGTGATGCAATGCGTGCCGACTTAAGCACCAATTATCTGGGCTTGTCGTTGAAGAACCCGGTCGTCGCGTCGGCGGGCCCGCTGACTGGCGAATTGGATTCGCTTTGCCGGCTGGAGCAGCTCGGTGTCGCTGCGGCGGTGCTGCCTTCACTGTTTGAAGAGCAAATCTGCCACGACGAGCAGCGGATTCACGCGTTGTACGAGTTTCAGACGTACTCTTCTGCCGAATCGCTGTCGTATTTTCCGCGCCTGAAGGACTACAACGTCGGACCCCGCGAGTATTTGAAAATGCTCGAAGCGGCGAAGAATGCGGTTTCGATTCCGGTGATCGGCAGTCTGAATGGTTCCTCGCCGGGGGGGTGGGCCCGATATGCGAAATTGATTCAGGAAGCAGGTGCCGACGCCATTGAGCTCAATATTTATTTCGTCGCTACGGACCCGGAAATAAGCTCCGCGGACGTCGAGTGGCGATACCTTGACCTCGTGGCAACGGTGCACGATGCTGTCCAAATACCGATCGCGGTCAAGATTGGCTCGCAATTCAGCAACCTCACAAACTTCGTTCCGCGCTTGGCGGCGTCTGGGGCGAAGGGCGTGGTGCTGTTCAACCGCTTCCTGGAACCGGATATCGATCTGGAGACGCTGCGAATCACTCCGAGCCTGGTGCTCAGCAATCGGCACGAGCTGCGTGCACCGTTGCGTTGGATTGCGATCCTGCGCGATCAGGTCTCGATCTCGTTGGCTGCGACCAGCGGCATTCACTACTCGGAAGACGTGATCAAGTTGCTATTGGTCGGGGCCGATGTTTGTATGATCACATCCACATTGTTGCGGCATGGAGCTGAATACGTTGGAGAAATGCTACGGGCAATTCAGAATTGGCTGGACGAGCACGATTACGAATCGGTCGAGCAGCTGAAGGGCAGCATGAGTTATGGCAATTGTCCGGATGCTGGCAACCTGGAAAGAGCCAATTATATGAAAGCGATTGTGTCGTACACGGCGGCAAAGTGAGGTTGGCCATGGATGCGCAATCCGTTATTCGAACTTTGATGCGGCAAGTTGAGGAAGAGGCGGCGAAGTACCCAGGAAGCCACGTCGTGTCGCTTCACGCACGAGTTGGCGAATTGTCGGGCATCGATCCCGCGGTACTTTCAAATGCCTTCGCGGCGGCCGTTCGGGATACGCCCCTGCGCGGTACGTCGTTGACGGTAGAATCGGTGGTTCCCGAGGCGATCTGCGAACAGTGCGGCAATAGTTTCCGCTTTGATCAGGCACATACGCAATGCGCCAAGTGCGGCAGTTTGAGGCTCGCCGTTCAGGGCGGCGACGATCTTGTTCTGGATTCAGTGTTAATAAAGGACTAAGCCATGGATACGAATTCAATTGCGGATACTTTGCAAAACATTCAGTTTCTTCGCGATCTGCCACCGGCATACCTAGCGCAGATTGCGCCGATTTCGCGTTTTCACGACTTCGACGACGGCGACGTCGTGTTTCACGAGGGAGAAGCCGCCGTAAAGATTTACCTGATTGTTTCCGGGGCTGTGTCGCTTAAAATCTGCGAAGGGGGCACGGGGTCAAAACAAATTGTGAAACTTGGCCCCGGCGAGCTTATGGGATGGTCGTCGCTGACTGGCAATCCGCGATTTGCCGCGACGGCGATCGTCGAGGGGCGAACTCGCATGATCGAAATAGATGGTGCACGTGTGCGTGCGTTTTGTCAGGCTGATCCGCGGTTCGGCTGCGAGTTTATGGGGCGTACGCTGTTGACCCTCAGCAAGCGGCTGATCGCGACGTGGAGCCAGCTGGCGGAAGTTTATGTGCCTCATTACGCCCCGCTGGCAGTTGGCGCTGCCGCACAGAATGAATAGGCAGAAAGAGATCTTAGCGAATCAAGCTATCATGGACGAATCGAAGGCAAGGTCCGAAGTCGTAGTCGCTGGTTTCGGCAGTCCGCATGGAGATGACCAGGCGGGCTGGCAGGTAGTCGCCACGCTCGCGCGACGCGCTGACCTCGCGGCCCGCGTCCTGTCGATCCGGGAAGGTACGCAGCTCGTTGGTGAGCTGGATGATTGTCGGAGACTGATCGTTATCGACGCTTGCCGTTCGGCCAGCCAGGTCGGGACGATCACGCGGTTCCGCTGGCCCGACCCGCGAATCCGTCGGCATCACAATCACTCAACGCACGGAATCGGGTTGTGCAATGCCTTGGAGCTTGCCACGCAACTTGGGCGACTTCCACCCGACGTGGAAGTTTTTGGAATTGAAGTTTGCGGCCTGAACCCACTTGCCGAATTGAGTTGCGAGGTAGAATGGGCAGTCCAAGAACTGGCAGAAATCATTCTGGTTGAGCTTTGCGAGGCGGTTCATGCATGAGCGGTCCTTGGTGCGAGCATTGCTGCGGCAAGTGGCGGATGTGGCGGCAGAACATCCGGACAGTCAAGTGACATTGGTTCGCGTGCGGATCGGTGAGTTTTCCGGCGTCGATCCCGACTTGCTCGCCGCCGCTTACGAAGACATGGTACAGGACTTGCCGCTACGCGGGACAATGCTGGACGTGGAGCGTGTGCCGTTGGAAGCATTTTGCGAAGAATGCAGCCGGCAGTTTCGAATCGAGCGATACCGTTTTCAATGTGACAAATGCGGCAGCGTGCGGCTATCGCTTCGCGGCGGCGAAGAGCTGCTGCTAGATTCCGTGACGTTGGAGGAGACAGTGCCATGAGCCGAAGCAACATTTCGCAAACGCTCGGAGCGATCCAGTTTTTGCACGATATGGCGCCGAGCACCTCGAGCAAATCGCCAACATTGCGAGCATTCGTGATTTTGTTGAACACGACATTGTGTTTCGCGAAGGCGACCCGGCGGAGAACATGTATTTGATCGTCAGCGGCAACGTGTCGCTGGAGGTTTGCGCGGCGGGGGCTGGCTGCAAACAAATTCTGACCCTCGGTCCGGGCGAACTGGTGGGTTGGTCGTCGCATCTTGGGCAATCGCGATACACGGCGCGGGCACGCACGCCCCAACGAGCGCGCCTGGTGCAGCTCAACGTTCCCCAACTTATGAAAATTTGCGACCAGGACCCTGGATTCGGCTACGATCTGATGCGCCGGACGGCGTTGGCGCTGGCCAAGCGACTGAATGCTACCCGCATTCAATTCATGAATGTGTATGGGGACCAATTACCGGCAACATCCCAGGAAGCCAAGGCACGTTAATGGCCACGAAACACGCACCGGTCGGTTCATTCCTGACCATCGAGAAGACCCAATTGCAGGCGCTGATCAGTCGTTTGCGCGAATTGGGTTACCGTACGGTCGGTCCGCGAGTCGCGGACGGCGCGATTGTGTATGCGGAGCTGTCGTCGCTCGAGCAAATGCCGGCTGGTTACCTTGATCGTCAGGATGGCGGGACATATCGATTGGAGAAATCCGAAGGCGCCGGCTACTTCGATCACGTTGTCGGCCCGCACTCGTTGAAGAATTTCATGTTCCCGCCGCGCGAGACGCTACTGGAGAGCATTCGCAAGAATGGCACGTGGCAAATGACGCCGTCAGAGATCGATTCTATGCCGCTGGCGGTCATCGGCGTACGGTCGTGTGATCTCCATGCGCTGGCGATTCAAGACAAGGTGTTTTTGGGCGGACCGTACGTCGATCCGGGCTACAAGGCGCGGCGGGAAAAGCTGCTTCTCGTGGCTGTGAATTGCCGTCGCGCTGCGGCCACGTGCTTTTGCCATTCGATGAATACCGGCCCGGCCGTGAAGCAGGGATCCGATCTGGCGCTTACGGAATTCGATGCCCACTTTTTGGTGGAAGTCGGTTCCACGAAAGGCGCGGAGATTGTGGCCGGAATTGATTGGGCACCCGCCACGTTGCAGCAAGTCGAAGAGTCGCGAGTCGTTTCCGCGAGGCTCGAAGCGGAATTGCAAGGGCGCGACTCGAAACCGCATGCGAAAGCAGCCGCGCCGCGCGAGCGGTTTCTCGACACCACGAATATTCACAACTTGCTGCTCGGCAATCTCGAGCATCCGCGTTGGGCCGAGGTTGCGGAGCGGTGCCTGGCCTGTGCCAATTGCACATCCGTTTGTCCGACCTGCTTCTGCGCCTCGGTCGAGGACGTGAGCGACTTGAGTGGCGACAACGTGCGGCGAGAAAGAGCATGGGATTCGTGCTTCACGATGGAACATTCTTACACGAATACGGGAGTCGTCCGCAAAACGACCGCGTCGCGCTACCGGCAATGGCTCACGCACAAACTCGCAACCTGGATCGACCAATACGGGACAAGCGGTTGCGTCGGCTGCGGGCGATGCATCACTTGGTGCCCGGTTGGGATCGACATAACGGAGGAAGTGGCGGCCATTCGAGCGACCGATGGTGTGGGATCGCCAGACCAGCGCGGAACGCGCGCCAACCGCGGAGGCCAATCATGACGATGTTGTTAGACCGACCGCTAGCCCACAACCCGTGGGTGGCTCAGGCCGCACGGATCGTCGATGTTCGCGCGGAAGTTCCCGGCGTTGCTACGTACGACCTTGCATTTGAGAATCCGGACGTGGCAGCCGGGTACCGCTTTGCGCCGGGACAGTTCAATATGCTGTACGTGCCGGGTTTCGGCGAGTCGGCCATCTCGATCAGCTCCGATCCCTCGCAGCACGATTTGCTGTCTCACACGATCCGCGTAGCGGGCAACGTTACGCAAGCGATCGCCAGAAAGAAAGTTGGCGAGACGATCGGCGTGCGCGGTCCGTTCGGATCGATTTGGCCAGTGGAAAATTGTCGCGGACGCGACGTCGTCATCGCTTGCGGGGGCATCGGCTTAGCGCCATTGCGGCCCGCAATTTATGAAATCCTGAATCACCGCGACGATTACGGTCGAGTGATTTTGCTCTATGGTGCGCGAACGCCGAGCGGATTGCTGTACACGTCGGAGTATGACTCCTGGCGCGCGAACAAAATCGATCTCGAAGTAACCGTCGATATTGGCAACGAGGATTGGAAAGGGCACATCGGCGTCGTCCCGTTATTGTTCTATCAGCATCGCCTGCAGGCCGACCGAACCTCAGTGTTGACTTGCGGCCCGGAAATCATGATGCGTTTTGTAGTCTTCGAGGCGTTGGCGCGGAAAATCCGGCCCGAGAACATTTTCGTTTCGATGGAACGAAACATGAGTTGTGCGATGGGCTTTTGCGGCCACTGCCAGATCGGACCCTACTTTGTCTGCAAGGACGGCCCGGTGTTCGACTACCGGCAGGCCGAGCCATTCTTCAACCTGGAGGATTTCTGATGGCCAAGCCCACATTAGCCGTGTTCAAATTCGCTTCGTGTGACGGCTGTCAACTTTCGCTGCTCGATGCGGAGGACGAATTGCTGGCGGTGGCGGGTGCCGTCGATATCGCATACTTCCTGGAGGCTCGCACGCAGCAAGTCGCGGGACCATACGACGTTGGTCTGGTCGAAGGCTCGATCACCACCGCGCACGACGCCGCGCGAATCCAGGAAGTCCGCAAACAGTGCCGCTTTCTGGTCACCATCGGGGCCTGCGCTACGGCTGGCGGAATTCAGGCGCTGCGCAATTGGGCAAACGTTGGCGATTTTATCGATCGCGTTTATGCCCACCCAGAGTACATCAAGACGCTGTCCACGAGCACACCCATATCCGAGCATGTAAAGGTCGATTTTGAATTGCGCGGCTGTCCGATCAACAAACATCAATTGGTAGATTTGGTGGCGTCGCTCGTGCATGGTCGCAAGCCGCGGGTGCCGAGTTACGCGGTTTGCGTCGATTGCAAGCGACGCCAAGTCGTGTGTGTAGCCGTGGCTCAGGGCATAGCTTGTTTGGGGCCGGTGACGCAGGCCGGCTGCAGCGTTATCTGCCCCGCATACAACCGTGATTGCTACGGATGCTTCGGACCGAAAGAAAACGCCAACGCGAATAGCCTTGCGCGCCATTATTTGGCGAACGGCACGCCGCCTGGCCATCTCGTGCGTTTGATGCGCAATTTTAACGCGAATGCCACCGAGTTTCGCCTGACGAGCAACACAATGGAAAAGTCCAATGCCAGCTAACCGGACTTTCGAAGTGAAGGCTTTGTCGCGCGTTGAGGGCGAGGGAGCGCTGTACGTAAAACTCAATGGCGACCAGGTGGAGCATGTCGAGTTGAACATCTACGAGCCGCCGCGGTTTTTCGAAAGCTTCTTGCGTGGCCGGTCCATTCATGAAGTGCCCGATATCACGGCCCGAATCTGTGGGATATGTCCGGTCGCGTATCAGATGACCGCCTGCCACGCGCTGGAAAAGGCCCTGGGGATCACCACGACGCCAGAAATTCGCACACTGCGGCGGTTGCTTTATTGTGGCGAGTGGATCGAAAGCCACGCGCTGCACATGTATCTGCTGCACGCGCCGGATTTTCTCGGTTACGAAAGCGGCATCAGCCTGGCCGGCGATCATCGGGAAGTCGTCGAGAAAGGCCTGCGAATGAAGAAGATCGGCAACCAGATTCTGGAGATTCTCGGCGGCCGAGCGATTCATCCGATCAACGTGACGGTTGGCGGTTTCTACCGGGCGCCGAACCGCGATGCGCTGAAAAAATTGTTGCCGGATCTCGAATGGGGTCTCGCTGCGGCGATCGAAACGCTGGAGCTTGTCTCCACGTTCGAGTTTCCCGACCTGGAGCTGGATTATAACTGCGTATCGGTAAAGCATCCAAACGAATATCCCATGAACGAAGGTCGGATCGTATCGACAAGCGGGCTCGATATTGCCGCGGAACAATATGAGGAATACTTTGAAGAACGGCACATGCCGCAAAGCACGGCCCTGCATAGCGTCCTTTTGCCAGAGGGAACACCGTACCTTGTCGGTCCGCTGGCACGGATCAATTTATGCTTCGACGAGTTGGCGACGACGGCGAAACGTGCCGCAGAAAAATGCGGTATCAGTTGGCCGTCGCGCAACAACTTCCAGAGCATTGTGGCACGTGCGATCGAAGTGATCGACGCGTACGAAGAGGCGATCGCAATTGTTAAGAGCTACAACGCGGAGCCGGCGCAAAGCCGCATCATTTACACCCCGAAACCTGGCAGCGGCTGCCACGCGACGGAAGCGCCGCGCGGGCTGATCTATCACCGCTACCGCATTGGGGACGACGGCCTCATCGCGGAGGCCAAGATCGTGCCTCCCACATCGCAGAATCAAGGCCAGATCGAAAGCGATCTGCGCGCTTATGTACCGCGGGTCGCTGCTTTCGACGATGCTGTGGCCACGCAAAAATGCGAGCATCTGATTCGCAATTACGACCCATGCATCAGCTGTTCCACGCATTTCCTGGATATGAGAATCGAACGAGGCTGATTTCCAAGGGCGCAAAGATGACGACAAAAACGATTCAAGTGAAACGCGATATCCGTGCCGAACACCTGGCCTCGGCGAATAACTTTCGCCACACAATGGCGCAGCAGGGCACGCTGGTGGTGCGGCTGATTTCATCCCCCGGCTCCGGAAAGACAATGCTGCTGGAGAAGACGGCCCAGTCCCTTGGCCGGTCTCACTCGGTCGGCGTCCTGGTAGGCGACGTGGAAACCGACCGCGACGCGAAGCGATTGGCGCCGTTCGCACCGACGGTCCAAATCACAACCGGAGGGGCGTGCCATTTGGAAATTCCGCTGGTCGAACGTGCGTTCTTACAATTAAAGGAACCGCGGCTCGATTTTCTATTCATCGAAGACGTGGGCAACTTGATTTGCCCAGCTTCGCACGATTTGGGGGAACACTTGCGCGTGCTCCTATTGAGTTCGACGGAGGGGGATGACAAGCCGGGTAAATATCCCAAGGCGTTTCGTACGAGCGACGTAGTCGTGATCAGCAAAGCCGATTTGCTGCCCTACGTGCCGTTTTCAGTAAAGCACGCTGAACAGGACGCGCGGCGCGTGCAACCGGCGCTGAAGATCTTCACGTTGTCCGCACAAAATGGCGAAGGTGTGGCTGCGTGGTGCGAGTTTCTAAAGAGTGAGCGCAACCATTTGCTAGCCGCGGGACGGACTGAATCGCCCGACATGAACCGGTCGCGGCTTACCGCTCCTACCAGGGCCAAGAAACAAACGGCCCGACGCATCGGGAGTCCGAAATCGAAGATCGGCACAACGAGCAAGAAATAATTGTGGCACGTTTGACTCAGAGCCTGGATGGCGCAGTATCAATTGCTTCGGCGGGAAGCAAGCCTCCTGGCGTTGCACTGGTTGCTCACCGGTTGATACTCGCCGGTGGCGTGCAAGGTCTCGGTGTTCGGCCGGCGATTTACCGTCTGGCCACCAGGCTTGAACTGAACGGATCCGTGCGGAACACGTTGCGCGGCGTTGAGATCGAAATCGAGGGCCCGCGCGACCGCGTGCGACGGTTCGAAAGGTTGCTCCCAACTTCATTGCCGGCTGCCGCGTCGCTTACCAAGTTGCAGTCGGAACGATTCGCGCCGAAGGGGCAACATGGGTTTACGATCATCAAGGAGTCGCCAAACGGCCCACTCGCGGCGCGGGTTCCTGCGGACCGTGGCCTCTGCCCAGATTGTTCGCGCGAGATCACCAGCCCCGATGACCGCCGCCAAAAATATCCGTTCACAAGTTGCACGCAGTGCGGGCCGCGGTATACGGTGATTCGATCGATGCCGTTCGAGCGTGCCGAGACCACTATGGCTGAATTCGCGCTCTGCGACGAATGTCGGCGCGAATACGAGCGGCCGGGCGACCGGCGGTTTCACGCGCAAACAACGGCGTGTGGAACTTGTGGGCCGGAAATATGGTGCATGACTGGTGATGACAGGTTGCCAGGTGCCGAGGCCATTCAGGCTACAATCCAACGACTGAAGGCGGGTGGGATTGTCGCCGTGCGCGGCGTCGGCGGCTACCAACTTTTGGTTGATGCGACGAACCAGGCGGCTGTCGATCGGCTTCGGAAGCGCAAAGGTCGCCGCGCAAAACCGCTGGCCGTAATGGTCGAATCCACCGAGGTTGCGCCGGCTGGCCCACGTCGACCAAAACGAGATCGCGGCGTTCGATGATCCATCTGCCCCGATCGTGCTGCTACGGGCCCATTCGAATAACGGTCTTGCGCCAGCGATCCATCCGCAATTGAATACAGTCGGCTTGATGCGCCCGACCACGCCGCTGCACGCTATCCTCGCGCACGATTTCGGTCGGCCGCTTGTATGTACCAGCGCCAATCGCGAAGGCGATCCGCTCGAATTCCACTTAGTGTCGGCGGAAAAAAACCTCGCTGGCATAGCCGACTTGTGGTTGCATCACAATCGGGAGATCGCCCGGCCGATTGATGATAGCGTGGTTCGGGTGATCGCGGGCCGCCGAGTGACAATCCGACTGGCGCGTGGCCTTGCCCCGCTGCCGCTCGATCTGCCCGCCGCCGCGCCGGCGATCGCCGTGGGCGGATTCTTGAAGGTCGCCATCGCCTGGTCGAACGGCACGCAAGCCGTGCTCGGTCCGCATATCGGCGACCAGGAAAGCCTCGCCGCGCGCGAACGATTCATGGCTCATCTGAAGGACTGGCTGCGGTTGTACCGATTCCGGCCGGAGCAGTTAGTACACGATATGCACCCGGAATACTTTTCCACACAGTGGGCGCAGAAGCAACCACTTCCGCAGATCGCAGTCCAGCATCACCACGCGCATGTCGTGGCCGGTATGCTCGAACAGGGTTGGCTCGATCGGCGGGTGCTCGGTGTCGCTTGGGATGGCACGGGGTACGGAACTGATGGCACAATTTGGGGCGGCGAGTTCCTCGTTTCCACCGCCAGCGCGTTCGAGCGGGTGGCCCGTCTGCGCCCATTCAGCTTGCCTGGCGGTGAAGCGGCGATTCACGAGCCTTGGCGCATCGCGTTGAGCCTGTGCGCGCAGCTTGATGACTCGCCTGATATTTCAAGCTGGCCGGGATGGAATGTGAACGCCAAGCAAATGGCCTCGGTGGCGAAGATTATCGGCCGTCGGCAGCTTTCGCCGATTACGTCTAGCGCCGGCCGGCTGATCGATGCTGCCGCGGCGCTTATCTTGGGGATCGATCGCGCCGACTTCGACGGCCAGGCGGCGATGCGGCTTGAAGCGGCGGCGGACGGGGATGCGAAAGGTTGGTACCACTTTCCGCTCTCGGATGATCCGTTGCCGGAGCTTGATTGGCGTCCGCTTTTTGCAGGTTTGCTCGCGGATCATCGGCATGGAATCGATCCGGCGGTTATGGCGATGCGCTTTCACCGCAGTCTGGCACACGGCATTGTGTCGGTATGTCGCCATTGGAATGAGTTGCCCGTTGTGCTTTCCGGCGGCGTGTTTCAAAATCGACTCCTCACAGAACTGGTCGCCGAAATGATTGATGGCAAGTCTCAGCCGCTCGGCCTGCCGGGAATCATTCCGCCGAACGACGGCGGTTTGGCGGCGGGGCAGCTCGCCATCGCGGCCGCAAAAGGAAAGAGTTGATCATGTGCTTAGCCGTTCCGGGAAAGGTTGTCGTACTGCTTGACGCCCAACCGCCATTCGCCTCCGGGCTAGTGGAATTTGCGGGCGTACGGCGGCAAGTCAGCCTGGCCTGTGTGCCCGAAGCGCGCGAGGGCGATTACGTGCTGGTCCATGCAGGCGTAGCGATCGCATGCATTGATTCGGCCGAGGCTGCCAGAGTGCTTGAAGCATTGGAGCAACTTGATCTGGGTGAGGAATTTCCCGATCAACAGGCGGAGCAAGACCAGTTGATTTCCAAGCCACGTTAAGAGGATGTGTGCGCTATGAAGTTTGTTGACGAATACCGCATCCCCGAACATTGCCAGAGATTGCTCCATGAGATTCGCCAAACGGCGACGCGACCGTGGACCCTTATGGAAGTCTGCGGCGGCCAAACTCATGGGCTTTTGCGTTACGGCATTGATACGGCCCTGGAAGGCGTCGTGCGGTTGATCCACGGGCCAGGTTGCCCGGTTTGTGTCACGCCGTTGGAAGCGATCGACAGCGCGATCGACCTGGCCCGCCGGCCGAATGTGACCGTCGCGAGCTTTGGCGACATGTTACGCGTGCCTGGCAGCCATGAAAGTTTGCTTCAGGCGCGGGCTGATGGCGGCAATGTCCACATCGTTTATTCGCCGCTCGACGCCGTGCGATTTGCCGAGCGGCATCCCGATCGGAGTATCGTCTTTTTCGCGGTGGGCTTCGAAACGACGGCTCCGGCGACTGCATTGGCCGTTCATCAGGCCGGAGACCTTGGCCTGGCGAACTTCTCGCTCGTTGTATCTCACGTGCGAGTTCAGCCGGCGATGGAAATGCTGGCGGCCAGCAAAGACAACTCGGTCCAGGGTTTTTTGGCCGCCGGCCATGTCTGCACGGTGGCCGGTTTTGAGACCTACCAGGAATTCGTCGAGAAATATCGTCTGCCGGTAGTAGTTACCGGCTTTGAACCGGTCGACTTGTTGAGCGGCATTCTGGAGTGTGTTCGTCAACTGGAGCGCGGGGAGGCCCAGGTTACGAATTGCTACGGCCGATCGGTGGCCGCGGCCGGCAATCGGCAGGCGCTCGCCATCATGGACGATGTGTACGAGATATGCGACCGGCCTTGGCGTGGCTTGGGCGTTGTGCCGGAGGGCGGGTTCCGGCTCCGCGCGTAAGTGGGCTCGATTCGACGCCGAGAAACGTTTTGAAGGGGTCAGGCACCTTTTTGTCGATAGTGAAACGACAGTCGCCAACCGATGTCCTGACAAAAAGGTGCCTGACCCCCTTTCGTGCGAGTGTCGCAGCGGCGAGGTGCTGACCGGCCGGATCAAGCCGACCGAGTGCCAGCATTTCGGCGTGCGCTGCACACCCGATTCGCCACTTGGCGCTCCGATGGTCTCGACCGAAGGGGCCTGTGCGGCCTATTACCGCTACGCACCGTCGCGCAACGGTGCAATTAACGAAGCCACTTAAGCGATCATGGAAACAACAACCGCCATTCTAACTTGTCCCATGACCGGACCGCTGACCACCGACCTCGTGATGCTCGCGCACGGCGAAGGCGGCCGGTTGATGCGGCAACTTATCCGCCACAAAATCTTGCCGGTCATGGACAATGAATTCCTTCGCCTCGCCGGGGATGCGGCAGTGTTGCCGGCGGTTTGCGGGCCGCTTGCCATGACGACCGACAGCTTTGTCGTCTCACCCCTATTTTTCCCCGGTGGCGACATTGGTTCGCTCGCCGTTTATGGAACCGTCAACGATCTGGCCGTGGCGGGCGCGCGCCCGCGCTGGATTACTACGGCGCTAATACTGGAAGAAGGCCTGGAAATCGCCGTGCTCGAACGCGTACTAACTAGCATAGCAGCCGCAGCGGAGCGGGTTGGTGTGCTCGTGGTGGCCGGCGACACGAAGGTTGTGCCGCGCGGGGCGGCCGACCGATTGTTCATCAATACGACAGGCATTGGCGAGGTTATTGCCGCCCCGCCAGCCGGGCCTCATGCGATCGAAGTGGGCGATGAACTGATTGTCACCGGTCCCATTGGCCGACACGGGATGGCCGTGATGGCCGCGCGCGAAGGGATTGATTTTGAGCCGCCGCCACAAAGCGACAGCGCTCCGTTGGTTGACGCCGTCATGGCCCTTCAGCAATCAGACGTGTTCGTGCGCGCACTGCGCGATGCAACTCGGGGTGGGCTTGGCGCGGTGCTTCACGAATGGGCTGAGGCCAGCGGAAGGACGCTTGCCATTGAGGAGCGATTGCTGCTGGTGTTGCCTGAGGTTCGCGGTGCTTGCGAACTTCTCGGCTTGGATCCGATCCACGTCGCGAATGAGGGAACGATGGTCGTGGCCGTCCCGCAAGGCCAAGCTCTCCGTGCGATCGACGTGCTGCGTCAAGTTCCTGAAACATCGCAGTCGGTTTACATCGGTCGCGTCGAAGCGCGCGGACTGGCGGCCGTAGTGGTCGAGCGAGGCACCGGGCAAAAGATACCTCTTGACGAACCGATTGGCGCGCCGTTGCCCCGAATCTGCTGATGGCAGCATCAGCGTCGCCTTGCCTTGATCCGGCTGTACACGAATGCGCGAGTCACGGCCCGGCGCAGACCCCGGCGAGGCAAAGCATAAGTCCGGCGGGGATTTCATAGACCGTTGCGTGAGCAATCAATTGCATTTTCGGCGTCGGCCTTCGACAAGTTCGGAGGATTTTTCAATCAACTAATAACTGTGCCTATATAGCACTGCCACTGGTTCCGAAGGTCACAGATGTGACTTGGCGGCGGAAGCGCTGAACGTGCTACATACAACTACTTTGCAAAGAAAACTGGAGCCTACGGCGTCGCTCACTGCAGTCCATATTTTACTGTGTTTTACAGGAAATGGAACTGATTCTCTGACATAACTCTGGCTTCGTGCGAATGCCACCATTTAAGCCGCATGGGACGCCGATCGCGGTGCGCCGCAGATCGATGCGTGTGACAGAGGCATGAACGGCAACGCCGAGTGTCGCGAAAGCATTTCCGCTCGGCTCCGCATTACGACCGTCACCATGGCAACGCCGAAGATCGCATCGACTGTATACTTCGAGTTCGTCCTAAAATGCGGAGTGGCGGCTCGCGGCGTCGGGGAGCCCGCTAGTTTGACGGAATAATTGCCGAGATCAGCCCATGCTGGACGCGATCGATGAGCGACTGAAAAGTACCTGCGTCAACAAGCTAATTTCAGATGAGTAGTCGGCAACTTGAAAGATAACATGAGTATAGGAACTTTTGCTTCGCAAGTGCCGCAGTGACTTCGGGTTCGGATGCGTGTGCCGGCAATCCAACCATTCCTGGGAGTGGCGTTAGCCATTTACCGATTTCTCGCTGCGGTAGTAGACGCGTTTGAAGTGGGTGGGTCAGCCGGCAATGGAGGGCTGGCTGTGTTCGGCTCTGTTGATACGTCGCGTCACGCCGGTGGATGCCAGCCTGCGTCAGCCCAGAGCTCGCCGCTCACGGCCGGGTTCGAAATCATGAAGCAAATTGCATCCGCAATTTCCGTGGGTCGGATTAAGCGGCGAAGCTGCGTGAATGGTAAAACGTTTTTGGCGATAAATTCTTCACCGAGGCTGTGGACCATGGGAGTGTCGGTAAAACCCGGATGAATAATCCCGCACCGCACACCATAGTAGATGGCTTCTTTCTGCAATGTGGCCGCGGCTCCTTCCAATCCCGCTTTGCTCACCGCATACGAGATTTGTCCTTTGTTCCCACGTGACGACACGGAACCAATCAGCACAGCCGCGCCTTGCACTTCTTCTTCAGGCTGCCACTGTTTGAGGCCGCGCTTCCAGCGATCTTCGGCGATGCGGGCTACCATTTCGATTGCCCAATAGATTGGCGCGATCAGGTTCACTTCCATGACTTCACGGAACGTGCCGATGGAATACGGAAATGCCTTGCCAGTAGTCTTGTCCATGCGAACCGCCAAAGCATCACGGGTGATGCCCGCCGCGGGCACACAAATCGTGGCCACACCGTGCCGAGCCGTTGCCTCGTCATACACTTGGCCACGAAACGCCCCATCCGTCGTGTCACCGACCTTTACCTCTGCGACCTGCCGGCCGGCAGATCTATTTATCGAATCTGCCAATTGATGAACGTTGTCGCTGCGATCTACGAGCACGATTGCCTTCGCACCGCGCTGCGCGAGTTCTCGGCAGAGGGCTTCACCGATGCCGCTTCCAGCCCCCGTTACAACAGCGACTCGGTCTTTAATCATCATTGCAGCACCACAAGAAAAACGAGGAATTGTTTCAGCACTTTATTGTGCATTTCGCCGGTGCACCCGCCATGCAAGGACCAAAATCGACCGGCGGGCAATCTTTGCCCAGGGAGGGCTTCCTGCCCGCGCGTCGGCTGGCATCGATCGTACGCCGGACGAATGAATTGAAGAACGGCAATCTGGCTCCCTATTCGACGGCGAACCATGGTCCGTACGAGGTGCCAGATCGCGAAAGGAGAACGAGAGCATCAGAAACCAAGTCGAACCGAGGCGCTGGCGAATGCATCGCCGCGGCAATCGTCGGAGCCGATGCGAGCAGGACTTGTGTGTCGAACTGAAACAGAGGTGCGGAATCGCACACCTGTATCCGCTATGCTCGCTCACGCGCTGCGGCCGACTGTTATGGCATGGTTATTGCCACTCATTGTGTTTCGAGTTCGGAGTACGATCGCCTAGTGTAGTGCTTCAAGCAGATGGGACCTTATCGAGGCTGGCCCGAGCGCGGGCGACTTTCTCCAGAATGTCTTCGGCTTTCTTGGTCCACACGAACGTGGTCGGGTCGCTGTTGTGCTGGTCGATGTAGTCGCGAATTGCCTGGATCAACTCGGAAACGCTGCGGAAGACGCCGTTGCGAATCCGATTGTGAGTGATGTCGCGGAACCACCGCTCGATCACGTTGAGCCACGAACTGCTTGTCGGGATGAAGTGGATGTGGAACCGTCGATGCCGCCGGAGCCAGGCCTTGACCTTGGGATGCTTATGCGTGGAATAGTTATCAACAATCAGGTGCAGGTCCAATTCCGGCGGCGTTTCCGCCTCGATCTTCCTCAGGAACTTGATCCATTCCTGGTGTCGGTGTCGCGGCATGCACTCAGCGATGATCTTTCCCGCGGCCAACTCGATTGCCGCGAATAGCGTGGTGGTGCCATGGCGTTTGTAGTCGTGCGTGAGGGTCTTCAGCCGGCCGGGATATATCGGCAGGCTCTTCTGCGTGCGGTCGAGCGCTTGAATCTGACTCTTCTCGTCGCACGAAAGCACGAGCGCATGCTCGGGAGGATTCAAGTACAGGCCGACCACGTCGACCAACTTTTCAGCGAACTGCGGATCGTTCGAGACCTTGAATGATTTTGTGCGGTGCGGCCGCAGGCCGTTGTCTCGCCAGACGCGCTGGACCATCGTATCGCTGCAACCCAACGCCTTGGCCAGTGACCGTGTCGACCACTGCGTGGCATGGGGTGGCGTTTCCTGAGTCGTCTTGCGGATGATCTCGGCCTCGAACGAGGCACGCCTGGTGGGCGTGCGTCCGCCGCGTGGAGCATCCTGTTCAATACCTGCCAGACGCGACTCCGCGAACCGCGTGCGCCACGTCCCCACGGTCCGTCGCGTGCAGTCCAGCATAGCGGCGATCTCCTTGCTCTCACGGCCGCCGGCAGCCGCCAGGACAATCTTTGCTCGCAACACCAGTCGCGTCGGCGTGCTGCGTCCTCGCGACCACTTGGTCAACGAAACTCGCTCTTCATCCGTTAAGACAATGGCGCTTGCAATCCGCATGATCGTGATCCTCCATGTTCAGAGGATTCAGACGCCAGCGGCAGCCAATAAGTTCCCGTATTTCTAAAGCACTACACTAGCATCCGGATCGGAACACGGGGACTATGGACAACGCAAGACTTGCACAGCTCGAACTTGCCCTTGAGCGAGAACGACAAACGATGAAAAGGCAGGACTTGTTGCGACAAATCTGGAGAGTCCGTCGCGGCGCACAGCACGGTTCGTCCGGATCGGGCCAACTCAATGGCACAATTGCCCATCAACGGAAAAAGGTGGAGATGTGCACGAATTCATTGTCGCCAGCACAAGGCGAATCGGAGTTATGCGCTGAGTCCGCATCAATGGCAATCTGAATCTTAAACTGCAGAGCCGGTAACACGCGCATATATCCGAGCGTGAGATATTACAAATAAATATTGCCACATCATAAAATCAGCGGGCAGATACAGACGGGGTCCGGGTGTTCGACGCCAGGGTAGATATTTCAATCGCTTGTAACATCCGTTGCAATCCCAAATGTTTCTTGAAGTCGTCCCACGCTGTTAGCCCGTCATCCTCAGCCCGATTAGCGAGCAACAGAGAGAGAAACCATGGGTCTAAAAGAAAACCTGCAGAACGAGCTGGTGAGTCGGCTTGCTCTCCGTATGCCGGTCGTTGCCAGCGCCGAAGCCACGGTCCGGCAAAGCATTCTTCAAATGCGCAAACGGAAACTAGGATGCGTGATCATAGTGGACGACGATGATGGGCCTTTGGGCATATTCACCGAGGGCATGCTTCGCCTGATGCTTGTCGGCAACCCGTCAGCCATCGAGGAACCGCTCGGCGACCATATGAAGCAAGACGTGCAGTGGGTTCGGTTGACGGATCCCGTCTCCCGGGTCCTACAGGCTATGCAAAACGAGAAAACGCGTTTCATCGGCGTAATTGACAGTGAGGGTCGACTCGTCGGGCTCACTGGACAAAAAGGACTGATGGAGTATGTCGCGGAGCACTTTCCGCAACAGGTGATGGTGCAACGCGTTGGTATCCCGCCGTACTCGGTCGAACGAGAAGGAGCCTGACAGATGACCGACGAGAACCGCAAGTCCGCGCCGGAGGAATTTGACGACTCAATTGAGAATTACGAACCGCGCGAGTATCGGGACACACTTGAGCAGGCCCTGTCGGAAGAGACGGCGGCTGCCATCCAATCGCGCCCCTGCACAAGCATCTCGCCGGACGCCACCGTGGAACAGGCGCTCAATCTGCTCGCACAACGGGGCGTGGCATGCGCACTTGTCGAGGAGGACGGCAAACTCATTGGGGTATTCTCCGATCGCGATCTGCTGAACAAAGTCGCGCTGGAGTGGGAGACTATGAAATACCGACCCGTGCGAGATGTCATGACGGCCGATCCCATTTACGTTTACGAGAGCGACTCGTCTGCCGCTGCCCTTTGTGCCATGGCCGTCATGGGCCATCGACACGTGCCGGTATTAGACCGGGATCACAAGATTCTGGGCATTGTGACGCCGCAAAGGATTGCGACTTTTCTGCTTGGACACATCGATGCATAACGCAGTGGGTTGTCGTTCTGTGACCGAACGATTTTCCCGACACTCACAGGCAGTGGTTGCATCGAGTTGCTGACTCAATTGAGCGCTTCCCGGCGCATCAGGTGAGGGACCGGTACGACGAAGGTCGCGGCTGCTGTGTCGATTCAGCGTAGACCGTACCATTGGATTCCACGCTCGGCCGGCGAGCGTCAATTACATATTACGATTTTGACTGGCTGTGTAGAAAAGCTGAATACGTAACAGGATCATGACGTTGTGAGTGAGGACTTTCAATCGCAATTCGCGGCGCTGGCCCCAAGCAGTGCGTCCGCGTACGAAGGCTTCGAGGCGACGCTTGAGCATCGAGATCACAGTTTCGACCTGGACACGATCGCGATAGGCCGTGAGGTCGAAGCGTGTTTGCATCAGCCGTCGATAGTGGCCGGTAGCCGGCTTGTCGGTCGGTCGACCGCGTTTGGCGGGGATGGGCTCCGAGTTCATAGTTTCTCGCCGTCCACACAGCTCACAAGCGATTTGTCGAAGGAGACAGAAACTACGACCACCACAAAGAAAGAGCGTTCGCTCGGCGCCACGCTAGGCGGCGCATTACCCGCGCCGCATGGAGCTATGGTGGCCCAGGTATCGCTCGCGATCAACGCCAACACGTCGGCCAGTGAAACAGTGACCGAAAAGTTGAACCGATTGCCGCCGAAATACGCCGTTATTGTCAGTGGCACCTCATCGGACGGTCGCGGCGTATTTTTTAAGCTGAAGCGTTCATCGCAAAGTTCGCTTGAGGGTGTGCACGAATTGGCTGTAGTGTTTCTCGCGCCGGTCGAATGGCAACGCGGCGAGGTAAGCGTGGTTTGCAGTGCCCGAGGTACACGGAACGTGCTGTGGATTAAGCGACCAACGACATTCAGCCGCGCAACAGGCACCGTGCAGCTCTCCGTAGCTGACACGACGCTTATGCCGCACATCGTGCGAAGACTGCCTGAGATTGTGCCCGCTCGCAATACTTGGTGACTCGTGCAATTCGTAGTCGCACTGCCAAATTAATCGCATTATTCGAGTCCAGCTATTGTGCGGCGCGGTTTCGTCACTTTCATTACTTTGAATGAAGCATTGGAAAAACGACCATGTTGTCCCTATTGCCGCATGGGATCAATTTGCGTTCCCAGATCGGGACTTTGCCCGACACCATTCCGAAATTCCAAACGCGTTCCAACAGTGCTATGATTGCATTGGCGTCGAACAGCTCGCGGATGACGACAAAAAGCGAAAAGAAAGTCAATTTGAAGTCGGCTGCGCAGCAACGTAAACCCATTCGGCTCCGCACGTGACTTGGCAACTATTGCCGCCACTAATGCTCTCATGGCCGGCGTCATGGGTTAACGCAACTGACTTTTTAAGGTGTTTATGACGCAAGCGATCGCGAATCCCGTACTCGAATTGCTTCTGGTCGACAACGACGATGAGTTGCGCTCTGACATGGCCATTTACTTCTCGCGCCACGGTTACGCGGTCGAACAATGCGCAAGCGGCGAAGAGGCACTCGGATTAGCTGGGCGACGAGCATTTGATGTAATGGTGCTCGATCTGAATATGCCCGGATTCTCGGGTCTGGACGTGCTCAAAGAGCTTCAAGCGCGCAGCGCGGAATGTGAAGTCGTATTGTTGACAGGTGAGGCAACGATCGAAGCGGCCGTTGAGGCGATGAAACTTGGGGCCCGCGAGTTCTTGACCAAACCGATCAGCCTCAAAGAACTTGAGCGCCTGGTGCGCAAGGCGTACGAAACTGGTCGGCTACGCAAAGAGAATCAGCAGCTCAAGGCGGCATTGCGATACCAGTATTCCTCGCCGCAGATTATCGGCCAATCCGAGCCAATGCAGGAAATGTGCCGGCTGATTGCCCGGGTCGGCCCCACCGACAAGCCGATTCTCATTCAAGGTGAAAGCGGGACTGGCAAAGAGCTTGTGGCTCGCGCACTGCACGATTCTAGTCCAATTGCTGACAAGCCATTGGTGATTATCAATTGCGCCGCGCTGCCCGAGACGCTGCTTGAGAGCGAGCTATTCGGCTACGAGAAGGGCGCTTTTACCGGTGCGGTTGGCGTGAAACAGGGACTATTCGAAGTCGCCGACGGTGGCACGCTGTTCATTGACGAGATCGGCGAACTAGCTCTTTCGCTCCAGGCCAAGCTGCTGCGAGTCCTGGAAGACGGCTCAATGCGTCGCGTCGGATCGGTGAAAGAACGACGCGTGCGGGTGCGACTGATTGCGGCGACTAATCGTGATTTGATCGAAGAAGTTAAAGCAAAACGCTTCCGAGAGGATCTGTTCTATCGTATCAATGTTCTGACCATTCACCTTCCGCCATTGCGCAAACGGGGCGGCGACCTTTCGCTGCTTGTTGAGCACTTAACGGGTCCTGAGTGGCATCTCGATCCGGACGTCATACCGACACTCGAAAGATACAGTTGGCCCGGAAATGTGCGCCAGCTACAGAACGCATTGGATCGTGCCAAGATTCTTGGGGATGACGATCACATTCGAGTCGAGAATCTGCCACCGGAGATTGTCAACAGTGCCCATTCACGACCGCTTTCCAATTCAATCGATGTTGATCTGGACACGCTGACGCGCGAGCATGTTTTGGAAACCTATCGGAAGCACTTGAATAATAAGGCCCGCGCAGCCCGGCGCTTGGAATTGGTCGACGCACACTTTATCGTCTCTTGGAAAAATACGACATCCCTGATCAAGACGCAGAATGAAGAGTTTTGCGATCCATACATTGACACGCAAGTAACTCACCCACTCGTCCAGCTAAGACTGCATTCATTTCGCGGATATCGGAAACTTGTCCGCAGCTGGAATTCAGCAATCACAGATACGGTGAAGCAAGGCGCGCAATCCCATCCCGCAACTTGACGGCCAGCGACCGTCCGTCCAATTCCGCCAGGGTCACACGTCGCGCACAACATATCCGTTCGTCGACGATTGCCGACAGAGTAGCCGCGAGCGTTCGATCGTAGCATTCCAAATTGAATTCAATGTTCAGCCGAAGACTCCGCGGGTCCCAATTCGAGGAACCCACAAACGAAACCAAATCGTCGACTACCATCATCTTGGCGTGGTCAAACGGCGGAGGTGAAATCCAGACTCGACAGCCCCGTTCTACGACCTGCCACAGCAGCGACGTAGAAGCCCATTGAATTAGGCGAATGTTGTTTGTCCCCGGCAAGGCGATATCAACAACAATCCCGCGCAGAGCGGCGACATTCAGAGCTGTGATCAAGGAGGCATCCGGCAGAAAATACGGAGTGACCACTCGAATTGAAGACTCTGCGCAAGCGACCGCGCCGAGTAGCGCGTTGTGAAAACTTTCAAAGTGCTCGTCTGGACCGTCTGGAATGCCCCTTGCTAAGACATCCCCACGTGGCGCAATCTCGGGAAACCAAGCATCTCCTTCCAAGACCTCGCCTGTGCAAAACGACCAATCGTCTGCAAACACTTTTTGAATCTGTGATACGACTGGACCTTCGACTCGAACATGAAGGTCACGGACGGGATGGCGTGGGCGGGATGCTAAATAATTGCCTTCGCGAATATTGATTCCTCCAGTAAAGCCAACTTTCCCGTCCGCAATCAGCGTCTTACGATGAGTCCTCAGGTTCGTGTACTGGAACCTCCAGGGAATTGTGGGTGGCATGAATGTGGCGCAAGTAATTCCGGCTCGATGCAAAACGCGTATCATCGTTGGCCAACTGTATCGAGCCCCAATATCGTCAATCAGGACCCGAACCTCGACATTTCGCGAGGCGGCCCGTTTTAACGCGTCCAGGAACAGCCTGCCGACACTGTCGTTCCCGAAAATGTAAGTACCGAGCGAGATGCTCTTTGTAGCTTCATCGATCGCCTGAATCATAGCTGGAAATGCCTGGTCTCCATCGAGCAGTGGAACGATGTGGTTGCCTGGCAAGAGCGGCAGCTTGGTAACCTCGCTTACGAGAGCCACCAGGGAACGAAGGTGCGCACCATTCGAGCCAAACGTGTCACTGATTATCTGCTCGGGACACGTCTCTTGATGGACAGTTGGCTCCGGACGCTGGTGAGCACTTCGCAACAAGCGAGCCCGACGCTGAATCCGGTTGACTCCCAGCCAGAAGTATAGGAGAGCTCCTACTAGGGGCGTCAAACAAATCAGGCCCACCCAGGCAATGGTTGCGCGCGTATCTCGCTTGGTTATCACCACGTGTGCCGACGCGACAATGGCGACCACAAGGTCGATTGCTGCCGTGAAAAACAGCCAGTGCTGAGTCAGATGGTGAAGCAACGATATTTATTACCTTGTTTCCCAATATGACCCAATGCGCCCCGTTGCGCGTGCGGTCAGTCTAGTCCTCGCGCGAAATAGCGTTGGCACTTGGGCACTAACTTTTGCGTGTGTGGCCATTGTAGCAGCGGAAATTATAATGTGTTTGCTGATGACTTTGATTCCTGAACCATTACTGAAGACCAGAACCACACAAGGCCAGTTCGGAACAAACAAGAAATCCTCAGATCGGATAGGAGTTAGAAAACTGCTTCAAGAACATTCAACAGTCATGGGTGATGTAAAGGCCCGCGATTGGATTGCGGTCATGCTGCTGCAAGGGTATTTGGCCAAACCGCATGAAACGGCAATCCGTACGACCAATACTGGCAGGAATACGGCGATGCAGGCCGCACGGATGGCATATCAGTATGCTGACGCCCTGCTAGAAGTTTCCGCCGAGCGACCAAGTGCTTAAGCGTAGTGCTCAGGATGTACAGCTCGATAGGCTTAGCAGCTTACGTCGAATGATTGCCGGAAGGTCCGTCCGGCACGGGGCAGCTGGCCGTTACCTTAGTAAAAATGTATAGCTCAAGGTTCCTGGGAATCGCGATGTGAGAGACTTCTTTGGTAGATTGGGGCTGATGGACCCAAGACCGTGAGGAGTCGAAGCGATGGCAAAGCGATGTGAAGTATCGGTGTCGGACCGCCGAGAGGCGGTGTTGAGTATGCTGCGGCGAGAAGAGCCGGCGGCGGTAATTGCGC
The DNA here is from genome assembly GCA_963733825.1 of Pirellulales bacterium. GTDB lineage: Bacteria > Planctomycetota > Planctomycetia > Pirellulales > Lacipirellulaceae > JABDGM01. The sequence continues at coordinate 40,056 of CAVTEK010000014.1, read as the reverse complement.
GGCGAGTCGGCGTGAGCGAGCCGACCCTGTACCGGTGGCGAGACGAGTTTGTCGCCGGCGGTGAAGCAGCGTTGTCGAACGGGAGCGGGAAGCAGGGCGTCGATCCGCGCGACCGTCGGATCTCGGATTTGGAACATCAGATCGAGAAGCGCGATCAGGTGATCGGCGAATACACGATTGCCAACCGCATTTTAAAAAAACTTTCGGGCCAGTCCGTGTGAGCGTGGAGAGCCGCGAGATGATTGCCGCCGAACTCCGGACCGAGATGTCGCCACCCCGAGCACGACAGACGCAGGTGCTGCGGCTGGTGGGTGTGGCGCCAAGTAGTTGGCATCGCCCGCCGCGTGCAGGAGAGCGAAGGCGCCCCGGTCCGGCGCGTCGGCCGCTGGCCGACGAAGTCATCCGGGCGGTGGTCGAGATGGCGACGACCAATCCCTGGTACGGCTACAAGCGGATCGCCATCATGTGCCGGCGGGCCGGCCAGGTGGTGAAAGACCGCGAGGCCTACGTGGTGATGAAAGACCACGGTTTATTGCAGAAACGCAAGACTCGGAGGGCCGAGGTTTATCAAGCGGCCAAGCTGTTCGAGCTGTTGCCGCAAGGGCCGAACGACCTGTGGCAGATGGACGTAACGTACATCCACATTCCGGGCTACGGCTGGTGGTATGCGGTGACGGTCATCGACTACTACTCGCGGTACCTCTTGGCCTGTCACCTGACGTCCAGCTATAGCGCGGCCGAAACGGCCTACGCCTTGAAGCTGGCACGCGAGGAAGCGGAGCGGATTCACGGTCCCTTGGTGAAGCGTCCGTTTTTGGTCACCGACAACGGCCCGTCGTTCATCGCCCGCAGGTTCACCGCGTTCATTCAGGATCAATTCAGCCACGTGCGGATCCAGTACCGGACGCCGCAGCAATTGGGCCTGTTGGAGCGGTTCCACGCGACCTTGAAGACCGAGGAAGTGTATTGGAGGTTGTACGATCATCCGCAGCATTGCCGCGAGTGCCTGACCGAGTTCCGCACTCGTTACAACGAGCGTCGGCCCCATTGGGCCTTGGTTCCGGAGGAAGGCGGCGATGTGCTCGTGCCGATCGAAGTTTATCGCGATGCGCGGAAGATCCAGATTCCGCGTTGGCAGGCTTGGGCCCGTGCGGCGCAAGCCAAGTTGGAAAAGATGATGGAGGACGCGGCGTGAACGGGACATCCTGTCGGAATTTCGCTGGCATCATGCCAGCGACCAGGGCGCTCATTGCCGCCCCTGGACCCCGGCTAGCCCCTTCTCGTGCTCGTCAGAAGGAAACCGAAATCGTGATCGAAGTCTCTCACAAAATCAGCCCCTCCGATTCCACTTGAACTGCGAGCCAAGACAAAAACAGTCAACTCTGTCTTCATTGTGAATCGGAATGTTTTGCCGTTTCTTCGAGGAATCGTTTCAGAACGCCGGCACTGCTGTGATCCTCGTCGTGTGCCGAGTGGATCAGCGTAAGCACTCCTTCCTTGTTTTTCTGATGCAGAAAATCAATCGATTTGTGCTTCCCTTGTAGTTCTTCTCGATAACTTTTCTCGAACTCCGCCCACTTTGCAATGTTTGGGTGCTGACCGAAACGCTGATGCAACTCAGCACTAGGCGCGACCTCCTGGAGCCATTGGTCGAACTTGGCGTCTTTCTCCGCGAGATCACGAGGCCAATACGGCTCGACAAGAACTCGGAAGCCGTCCTTTGTGTCAGGCTCCTCGTATGCACGTTTAAGTTGGATCATGACCGATCACTTTTAATAGAATGTTTTCGTTCATCGTAAGAGTGGAGGAAGCCGATTATATGCGCAGCGTTGACACCGACGACCAGGATCTCACTCTGAAGATTTACTCACTACCTATCCGGGGTCGTGCCGAAGTCCGGGAACGAACGGTGAGCAAAAATCGCAATGCGCTGCATTCTACCTTCGTGATCCACCAAGCTGCATCATAAAAAGGGAGCGCTCGTCAGACCTCAAGAGAATAACGAGCAATCAGTCCCTTTCCGCTACGGCCCCAGCAAAGGGCCATTTTTTGCGCCCCCATTTCCATTAATTGCAGCGTCAAAGCGCGATACGCCCTCCATTTATGTGATCTCTTCCTTCTCCCGGAATCGCGAACTAAAATCACTATCCGCCGGTTAAGGACGACGTTCTTGCCTCAATGTATTTCGATGCGCTTCACAACCGCTGAATCACATGCCCGTTGGAGTTTCGGTTTTAGACGGTCCAGATGAGCGAACTATCACCCCACTTGCGTTACCAAGAGCTGCAAAGCTATGTCGGCTGGACAGAAGGCGACGCATTGCGGATCCGATCGATTGCTTCACTGATTAAGCCACATATCGATGCGCTAATTGACGATTTTTATGCTGAGATTGAACGCCACCCCGACGCACGCCAGGTCATCACGGGTGGAATAGAACAAATCAGTCGTCTCAAGAAAAGCCTTAAAGGATGGTTAGCAGAACTGTTCTCCGGCCAATACGATCAAGCTTATGTTGAGCGCCGATGGCGCGTAGGTTACCGTCATGTAGAAATTGGTCTCAACCAGGTCTATACGAACGTGGCGTTGTCGCGGCTTCGCCACGGAATTCTCAGGGTAATTGAACAAGAGTGGCATGGCTCGACAAGTGACATGCTCGCGACGCGGGCGTCGTTGAATACGTTGATCGACCTTGACTTGACGATCATCGAAGACGCGTACCAAACCGAATATCGTCGACGTCAAAGTGTCGTCGAACGACTTGCCACGATCGGTAAAATCGCTGGTGGAATCGCGCACGAGCTGCGAAACCCTCTGAATGTGATCAAGACATCCTCTTACTACTTGTCAAACGCGAAGGCTCCCCCACCGGAAAAGGTCAAATCCCATTTGCAGCGAATCGAGCGGCAAATCGGCGTCGCCGATCGCGTAATTACGGCGCTCAACGATATCGCGAGGTTGCCCGTTCCGGAAATGAAGCCGATTCCCGTCGAGGCCTTTCTTCGCGAAATCATGGAACTCAACCGGGTGCCGACAAATGTGCAGTTCGAGTTAGACGTTGATCCAGCATTACTCGCCATATCGGGCGACCATGCTCAACTGCAAATTGTCTTCGGGAATCTAGTAAGGAATGCCGTGGACGCCATGCCGGAAGGGGGGACCCTGCGAATTGCGGCAATTCAGAGCACTAATCAGGCGGCAATTAGCGTCCAAGACAGCGGTAGCGGGATTGCCTCCGAGGCTTTACCACGCATTTTGGAGCCGCTATACTCCACGAAGGCGAAAGGCATGGGGCTGGGCCTCTCCATCAGCCACGACATCATTGGCCGCCATCAAGGAACGCTGGTGGTCGAAAGTCAGGTCGGAGTCGGCTCGAAGTTTACCGTACAGCTACCGACTGTGCCCTAACCTCCGAATCGGCATCGGAGGATTTCGATGTGGTCGCGTCGACCGCAACTTCTGATTGTCGACGATGAAGTCGACATTTGCGAGAACTTGTCCGATATCCTTACGGACGTCGGGTACGCCGTGGATGTTGCGTACGACGGCATTACCGCACTCGACCTCGTCAAGCAAAACGGCTACGACGTTGCGCTGCTCGACCTTCGCATGCCAGGAATGGACGGGCTTGAGTTGTACCGGCGCATGAAGCAATTCTCGGCGGGCACTCTCGCCATCGTCGTTTCTGCCTATGCGGACAGCGATACAGCCAGGTCTATCCTGGACGCCGGTGCCTGGAGAATTGTTTCTAAACCGGTCGATATGGAATCGCTTCTCGCGCTAGTCGGAGAGGCTATCAGTCATCCTTTGGTCCTCGTCGTCGACGACAACACTGAGTTTCGCGAGAACCTTTGGGACATCTTCGGCCCGTATGGCTACCGGGTCCATTTGGCCCAGAATGCGGACGATGCAGACGAAGCGTTGCGAAAGCACGAATTTCAAGTTGTATTGCTCGACATGAAGTTACCCGGCAGAGATGGTTCGGACGTCATCGATAGGATACGCCAAGCCAATCATCACACGAAGATAATCCTCATCACCGGTTTTGCGGAGGAGATGAAATCCCGGATCGAAAAAGCGCTAGCAGCGGGCGTCGCTGGTATCTGTTACAAGCCCGTTGAAGCTAAGTCGTTGCTTGCCACGGTTCACGAAATGCTCGAATGCAAGTAGCGGCATAGGGCACAGTCAATTGAGCGAAAAATGAACTTTTCTGTGAAGGATGGCGATTGGCCACTCGTCTACGTCGTCGACGACGACGAGGACACCCGCGAGAACCTTCGCGACATTCTGGAGATCGAGCACTATCGGATGTTTGATGCCGGCACAGCGCTTGAGCTTTTCGCACTGCCGAGCTGGGATGAGGTGGCAGTCATACTTCTCGATCGCCAGCTTCCGGACTCACCAGCAGAAGAGATGATTGCACAAATTCAGTCTCGCGCACCGAATGCCGGAGTCATCATCGTAACCGGTCATGGAGACATCGAAGGAGCGGTCGCATGTTTGCGCGCTGGCGCACGAGACTACATTCTCAAGCCAATCAATGCCGAGGCAATGCTCGCGAGCGTCCATCGAGAATTGGACCGGCAAGCAAAAGCTTCGTGCCTTGCCGACAGTGAGCGCCGCTACAGTGCTCTTTTTAAATCGGCGATCGACGGCTACCTGATTCTCGATGCCAAATTGAAAATCATTGAAGCAAATCCAGCCGCTTGTACCCTACTCGGTTTCGAATGCACTCAAATCCTTGGCTCTCAGCCGAATTCTTTCTTTGATGCGGCACTGCCCGAGCCACTTCTGTCAGGTACCTATTCGCAACGCGACCATATTTCGGATGAGTGTCGATTTATTCGTAAAGACGGTATCCCGATCGACGTTGAGTATCGCTTGGTGACCAATTTCATGCCTGGTCTTCAATTATTCTCTTTCAGCGATGTGACGAATCGAAAGAAAGCGGAAGAGAGTGCAAGACAATCAGAACGATTGGCAGCAATCGGCGAAACAATGACAGCCCTGGTACACGAGAGTCGCAACGCACTTCAACGAAGCTCCGTTAGCTTGGAGCTGTTGGAGCTTGAATTGGAAGATCGACCCGATGCGTTACGACTGGTCGAAAGAACAAAGCTGGCGCAACAGCAATTGCATCACATTTTCGAAGAAGTGCGGCAATGGGCGGCACCCCTCCAACTATCTCGCGACGAATGCAATATCAAAAGAGTTTGGCGCGACGCGTGGGAGCAGGTGAATCAGGTCCATTCGGTTGGTCGCAATAGTCTCCACGAGGAAATCGAGTGCGATCCCCTGTGTCAAATCGACAGCACATTGATGCATCATGTGTTTCGAAACACCTCTGAAAATGCAATCGAGGTGACACCCGAAGGCGGATCCATCTTGGTTCGGTGCTCAAAAAGCTCGACAAATGGCAAAGCGGCGCTAAGGATACTAATTCGGGATGGAGGGCCAGGCTTAACCCCGGAGCAGCGAGCTAGGATATTCGAGCCGTTCTTTACGACGAAGCCAAAAGGAACGGGTGTCGGCATGGCACTTAGCCAGCGGATCATCCACGCGCACAATGGTGCAATTGCTGCGGACAATGCAGACAACGGCGCAGAGATCGAGATTGTCCTTCCCCTTTAGTCGCCATATCAGCGAATTAATTTTGCAAACTCTGACTCGTCAATGATCTTGATTTCAAGCCTTCCCGCATTGCGATATTTACTGCCAGGGTTAGCGCCGCTGACGACATAGTCTGTCTTTTGACTGACACTGGAAGAACCTCTCCCACCGCGAGCTTCGATGGCCTCCTTCGCTTCTTCTAGCGTGAAGTCCGACAACATGCCAGTGAGGACGAATGTCTTTCCAACATGTGTCTGATTGACCTTCAGCGCGGGCATGTCTTGAAATGTGACTCCAGACAATTCAAGACGCCGAAGTATGCCTTTGATTGCCAAGTTGGCGAAAAAGTCATGTACGTGGCGCGCCACTACGAGTCCGGCCACGTCGGCGATCTGTTCCTCTTTTGAATCGCGCACTTTGGATGGAGATATCTTCCTGCTGCACAACGGACACGATTGCTCGAGCGTTCGTACACTAAAGCCCAAGTTGGTGGTTCGGTAGCGGGCTGAGAGTTGCCGTGAAGCTCAACGCGTGAAGTGGGAGTTGAGCTCACAGTTGTCGTGAGCCGAGATAGAAATTGAATCCGCCAGTCGGGCCAGCCGTTCGAAAAGCTCGGATAAAACCTTTCAGGTAACTGTGCCGCACAGTCACCCTGTGCGCTATTCTGGTACATCTTCTTGTCTCGTAGGTCACCTGCTGTCATTGCTGCGACAGCATATCTAATCGCGAATCCGCCAAGGAGTTGCGACTGAAACAAAAGAAAGTTGTAATGCGGGCGCACGACTTGCTTAATGCGACTTCGCCAGACAGGAGAAGACTCGATGGTGTCACTATCTGGCGACAAACCCACTACGGGATAACAGGCTGCGGTTCATTTTTCACACGCTCCTTTTCAGGGAGGAAAAGTCATGTTGGTACTAAGCAGAAAGCTCGGTGAGTCAATTCACATCGGTGACGGGATCAAGATCACCATCATCAGGATCAAGGGCAATCGAATAAGCATCGGAATCGACGCTCCCGATGAATTTCGCATCGTCCGAGGCGAGTTGGACCAATGGTCGGAACTGGCCTTTCCTGGTGTCCCACCGTCGGTGCCGAACATTGGTCACCAACCGTCGCCGTGCTAAGTAACTATGTCATTTTGGCCTCGGCATCGCGAATGATCTTGGCGGCCGCAGGCGTGTCTACGCGGCGACGCCGAAACGCATTGCCAGTGTCAAAACTCGTTTACGCGTGACACTGTTCAACAATCCACCGATTTAGAAACGGCCGGCCAGCGACGATCCGGCCAGTTCCGGCGACCGCAACTGACGCCTTAGCCGGGCGCCTCAATACTCATCGATGCGGAGCTTTCTGGCACCGATATTTCGTGCCGAGAACCCGTCAGATTTATCGGAGTGACGTGCGAGCGCGTTCTGGCGCGATGAAAGCCCCGGCAAACGAAGGTATTCGACACCAAACTCTCGCCGACCGAGGTGCGAAACGTCAGCGTCTTTCACAGTATTCCACGGCAGCGCACGCTTGCCGAGGTGCAGCAGTATAATCAGGTGCGTTGGCCGAATACCTTAAAGCCGCGCCCATGACCGAAGTAACTCAAATCTTGTCGCAGATTGAATCGGGCGATCCACACGCCGCCGAAGAATTACTGTTGCTGGTCTACGCTGAACTGCGTCGGCTGGCGGCTCAGAAGCTTGCCGAAGAAAAACCAGGACAGACGCTCGACGCAACGGGATTGGTCCACGAAGCCTACCTGCGACTGTTCGGGGGCCAGGGAAACGGAGAGCAGCAACATTGGGACCACCGCGGCCACTTCTTTGCCGCCGCGGCCGAAGCCATGCGGCGGATCTTGATCGAAAATGCCCGCCGCAAGAAACGGCTGAAGCACGGCGGCGACCGGCAGCGAGTCGATTTGTTGGATCAGGATCTGGCCGTCCACGACTCGCCCGATGAATTGCTCGCATTGGATGAGGCCTTGACGAAACTGGCTCTTGAGGACCCGACGGCAGCCCAATTGGTAAAGCTCCGCGTGTTTACCGGCCTATCGATCGATCAGGCGGCCGAGGTGCTCGGCATGTCGCGTGCAACCGCCTATCGACACTGGAATTACGCGCGGGCCTGGCTCCGCTGCGAGATCGAGGGGACGTGACTATATATAGGACAGGAATCTGCATACCTTTCTCGAATTCGTGAGACAAACCGGAGACGGATGTCGCATAGCATGCTGAGTGCCTGCAACCGAAGGGAAAGAAAGCGAAATGGCCGACCCGAACAACGTCAAGTCGATCTTCCTGGCTGCCAGCGAGAAGCCGGCGGCCGAGCGGTGCCGCGTTCTTGGACGAGGCCACCGGCGGCGACGCCGCTCTCCGCGCGCGGGTCGAGGCACTGCTCAAGGCCCACGACAATCCCGACAGTTTTCTGAACGAAGCGGCCGCCGAGTTTGGCGCGACGATCGACCTGTCTCCCGCCGAGCCGCCGCTGGCCGAGCGTCCCGGCACGCTCATCGGTCCCTACAAGCTGCTGGAGCAGATCGGCGAAGGGGGCATGGGCGTGGTGTACATGGCCGACCAGCAAGCGCCGGTCCGCCGCCGCGTCGCGCTCAAGATCATCAAGGCGGGCATGGATACCCGGCAGGTGATTGCCCGCTTCGAGGCCGAGCGGCAGGCCCTGGCCTTGATGGATCACTCGAACATCGCCCGCGTGCTCGATGCCGGGGCGACCGACTCGGGCCGCCCCTACTTCGTGATGGAGCTGGTCCGCGGCATCCCGATCACCGAGTATTGCGACCAGAACAACTTGCCGGTCCACGAGCGGCTGGAACTGTTCGTCCAGGTCTGCCACGCCGTGCAGCACGCGCATCAGAAAGGAATCATCCACCGCGACCTCAAACCCTCGAACGTGCTGGTCACGCTCAACGACGGCCGAGCGGTGCCCAAGGTGATCGATTTCGGCGTGGCCAAGGCGACGGGCCAGCAGCTCACCGAGAAGACGCTGTTCACCGCCTTCGCCCAGATGGTCGGCACGCCGCTCTACATGAGTCCCGAGCAGGCGGAGATGACCAGCCTCGACATCGACACCCGCTCGGACATCTATTCGCTGGGCGTGCTGCTCTACGAACTGCTGACCGGCACGACGCCGTTCGACCAAGAGCGGATGCGCGCGGCGGCGTTCGACGAAATCCGCCGCATCATCCGCGAGGAGGAGCCGCCCAAGCCCAGCACGCGGATCAGCACGCTGGGCGAATCGCGCACGGCCACGGCGGCCCATCGCCAGGTGGATTCCCACCGGCTGAGCCAACTCGTCGAGGGCGACCTCGATTGGATCGTGATGAAGGCGCTGGAAAAGGACCGCACGCGGCGCTACGACACGGCCGGCAACTTCGCCGCCGATGTGTTGCGCCATCTCAGCGACCAGCCGGTCGAAGCCTGCCCGCCTTCGGCCGTCTACCGGTTTCGCAAGTTCGCTCGGCGAAACCGTGTGGCGCTCACTACGGTGCTGCTGGTTTCTGGAGCATTGGTCCTAGGGACGGTGGTCAGCACCTGGCAAGCCATCCGTGCCACGCGGGCTGCGCAATTGACCGAAGCGGCTCGAGTAGCAGAAGCCGAGCAGCGGACCGAAGCCGATCGACAACGCAAACAGGCCGAAGCCAACGAGAAAAAGGCGCAGTCCGAAGCCAGAAAGAGCCAGCAAGTGGCGCAGTTTCTCACGGACATGCTAAAAGCCGCCGGTCCCGGCGTTGCCCGTGGGCGCGACACAACTTTGCTGCGGGAGATTCTGGACAAAACTGCGGATCGCGTGGAGAAGTATATGCCCGACCAGCCGGAAATCGGGGGCGACCTCTGGTTAACGCTCGGCACCACTTTCGCAGACATTGGCGACTATCCGCGCTCTACCACGATGTTTCAGCACGCGGTGGACAGTTACCGTTTGGCCTTTGGCAACGAAAATAGCAAGCTGGCGCTTGCGCTGGGTCATCTGGGCAATCTTCAGACGGCAACCGGCAACGCTTCAGCGGGAAAGACCAACGCCGAACTTGGCTTGGAAATGGTGCGCAGCTGCGGCGATCCGGAGATTTTGGCTACCTGCCTCTACAATATGTCTCGTTCGCTCGGGCAGATTGGGGGCTATGTCTCCTACCAGGCCGAGGGCGGGCCATTCCTGCGGGAAGCTGTAACGCTGTGGAAGCAACTCGGCACCAATCCTGTTGCGTTGGCCGACTGCATGGGTACTCTGGCAGGCGAATTGGGCGACGATGATATCGTCGAAGCGGAGTCCTTGCGGCGAAGTGCTCGATTTGCAGCGTCATCACCTGGAACCCGACCATCCAAAGGTTATTGGTAGCCTACGAAGGCTCGGCGTGTTGCTCCTAAAGAGTGGAAAGCTTGAAGAGGCGGAGGTGGTTCTCCGCGAAACGGTTAATCTGTATCGCAAAACATATCCTCCAAACCATCCGGAGCAGATTCGCTCACTGCTCTTCCTGGCGGAAACACTGCTGCATCGCGACAAGTCGAACGAAGCCGAATCCGTAGTTCGCCAGGCAACGGAAATCTCTCCGTCAAACAGCTCTTATTGGTTACTACTGGGAGGTCTTTACGCTTATCGCGGTGAATGGTCGGCGGCGGTTGAACCATCCTCTCGCGCCGTTGAATTGAATCCGAACGATAACGCGACCTTGTTCCGCAGGACCATTGTGCTGCTGCAAGCTGGCCGACAGGAGGAATACCGAAGTCTTTGTCATCGTTACCTGGCGCAAGCCGCCAATAATCGTGAGTTCCATAATTCGGACATGGCGGCGAAAGTCTCGCTGCTACTGCCGGTGAATGGCGCCGATTTCGAGAGAGCATGTCAATTGACGGACTTTGCAGAGACGACCGTTGCGAAGACGGAGCTCACGGAACGCAAGCTCCTGGTGCCTTGGACACACATGGTCAAAGCACTCGCACAGTATCGTCGAGAGCGCTACACTTTCGCGAAAGATGGCGACCGCGCCATCGCCACGGGCGAAGCTTTTCCTGAGTGTCAAGCTGCAGCTTGGTTCATTCGGGCGGCTGCGTGCGCCGGTCTGCGGCAGACCGCATTGGCTAGAACGGCACTCGACAACGGCGATACGTTGGTGTCCAACGCCAAATTGACCAAAAACTTAGTAAACTGGCCCGATTGGGCCATCGCTGATATTCTGCGTCACGAAGCCGCTGGATTGATCGAGCAGCACGCTCTCACCACACAGCCGTAGTCGCATCTCTCTACGGCGACTTTCTTTACCACCACGGCACTAAGGACACGAAGATCCGTTAAAAGCCGCCGTTATGGCGGTTTCTCGCCATTCTCCGCGCCTTCGTCGTTCATATTTTTCCGGTTTCAAGGCAAGCCGCCCGTTCGTGCAAAAACGCCTGCTCTGTCTTGAGTTGCGCCCGAATTTGGCTCCGCCATACGCCGCGTCGGCACGCCAACTCCTCTGAGCCACCGGAAATATTTCCGGATTCCGTGAGACAAATCGCCGCCTACGTCGCATGGAGCGGTGGAACAGCACGATTTTCGGTCCGCTCACTTGGGAGAATTCTCATGAAACGCCTCACACGCCTCATTTGTCCGGTTCACGTAAAGCTGGTGTTCATGGCGCGGCTCATTGCCCTGATATTGTTCGCTGGCGGCGCAATGAGTGCCCGCGGGCAAACCAACCCGTATTTGCCGAGCGGCGCCGAGATTCGATCGATGTTCGATCTCACAGGAGATTTTTCGGCGAACAAGCAAGCCAGCACCGCTGTCTATTCGGACTTATCGGATGGCAAACAGCTCAATATCACTTGGAGTACCGGCACCCCATCCGTGAATGAGACGTTCACCCGTATCGCGACCGCGCAGCAATTCCCAGATAACAATGGAGATGGTGACGGAGGCGATCTCGAGGCGTTTGACGGAGTAGCCTGGAGATTCTTGTCGGACACGGCCATTAAGGTAAAACCATTTTCCCAGTCGTGGGGCAATTATAATTTTCAGGAAGGCAGCCAGGCGTCCACGGGGTGCGGCGTGGGCATGATCTGCGTCCCAGCCAACACGCCAACGACGGTATCGATTAATTGGAACACAGTTACCGGCTCATTTCCCGCAGACGATCGGACAAACGTCTATCGGATTGGCTTTCAAATCTTCGGACCGAGTCCAGCGCAGAACGGGACGACCCGTCAGTCAATGGTGTCGATCACTACTTTGCTTCCACTCGCGCCGTTCAATATCTTCCAATGGGAATACAACGACCCGAGCAACCACAGCTTGGGGAAGCAGGAAAGCACCGTGCTTACGGCTGACGGATATGGCTTGCACGCCCAGCCGGGGCTAGATGCGTCGAGCAAGAACTTGACAATGGCCTATTTGCATGGCGCGGACCTGACGGGCGCCAACTTTTCTTACGCTAATTTGACCGACGCGGACTTGAGCCAGGCCAATCTCACGGGTGGCAACTTCATCGGCGCTAACCTGACCGGCGTCGACTTCGCAGATGCCGACGTGCGTGGGGCCAGTGTCCTGGGGATCGCATTGGCGGAGCTCTACTCGACGGCAAGCTACAAGATCCGGGATTTGAATCACATCGATCTGCGAAACACTAATCTGACAGGCGCCAACCTCGCCGATCAGAATCTTGCGGGGGCCAATTTCATTTGGGCCGAACTCGCTGGCGCCGACCTTTCGGGCGCCGACGTGCGGGGGGCGAGCTTCACTCGAGATGGGTATTACAATGTCGGTGGTCTCAGCCTGTCGCAGCTGTATTCCACAGCCAGTTATCAGTCGCACGATTTGACCGGCATAGTTCTCGGCTTCAATGGTCTGAACGAGGCAAACTTCGCCGGTCAAAACCTGACCAGCGCGAACCTCTCTGATACCGCTCTAAACTATGCGAACTTCCAGCAAGCGAACCTCACCAACGCGACACTCCAAGCCGCTTATCTGTCCAATGCGAATTTCCACCAAGCGAATCTCACGGGCGCGGCGGTGAGTGGCGTGCTGACCAGGGCGGACTTCAGTCGGGCGAATCTCACCGATGCCGACCTCTACAGCGCCAATCTGACCGGAGCGAACCTCGACCAAGCGAACTTCACCGGGGCCAAAGTGGCAGGGGGGAACTTTGCATCCACTGGCATCACGCTCGACCAACTTTACTCCACGGCCAGCTACCAGGCTCACGATATGACTGGAATCGGCTTGCTAGGCAGCGACCTGACAGGCGCACAACTTCGTCGGCCAGCACCTCGTGTCAGCGAGCTTCTATGAAGCGAAACTTTTAGCCGCCGACCTGACGAATGCGGATTTGACGAATGCTATGCTGACCAACGCGGACTTCACTCGGGCAAACCTCACGAATGCGAACTTAAGCGGCGTAACCGCGGTCAATGCCAATTTCGACCACGCAAATCTTTCGAATGCAAATCTCGCTGGCGCAGAACCTCTCCGGCAGCAATCTGATGGGAGCCGACGTGCGAGGAGCGCACCTCGGCGCAGTTACCGACTATTCCTACGGATGCACCCGACTTTCCTGGGGCGGCTGCCTTAACTATGGATTCAAACCCAATGGCGTCTCCGGCGGCATCGATTTGGCGCAACTGCAGACCACGGCCAGCTACCAAATCCACGATTTGAGCGGCATTGATCTGACCAGCGTTATCTTGGTCGGCGCCACCTTCGCTGGCTACAACCTTACGAATGCCAACCTTACGAATGCCAACCTTACGAACGCCAGCCTTAGGAACGCCAACCTTAGTGGCGCCGCACTCGATGCGGCCGATCTGTCGGGAGCGGATACTCGCGGGGCAACCGGTCTAAATTCAGCCGGCGCGATTGTGGCCAATCTCATCCGACCCGACGGACATGTGGACGGCCTTGATCTGGCTCCTGGCGAAATGCTAGTGGTCCGCGATTTTTACGGCGATCCGTCGCACGGTGTCATGCCTCTGCCGATCACAGTCGATCAGCATTTCGCGATGGGGACCGGCGGCACGCTGCAGGTGGTTTTCGAGTCGTATGCCTGGGACTCGACGATCTCCTTCGCGGCCGGAATTCCTGTTTCGCTCGATGGAACATTGGAACTTATGTTCGCCGACGGCAAGGACCTCGCCAGCCAGAACGGCCTGACGTTCCAAGTCTTCAACTGGACCGGCGTTTCGCCAACCGGCGCCTTCGCCGTCGTGAGTCCGTACACCTGGAATCTGTCGAATCTTTATACCACTGGCGAAGTAACTCTCACCGCCGTGCCCGAGCCAAACACATTTTTTCTGTTCAGCTTCGGATTGGCTGCGATTTTTGCGGCACGCAGTAGAAGGATGGCACTCAAGGAACTGAAGATGCTGTTCGCACCCGTATTTACACTCTTAACCATTGTCACATCGCTGACCGCACTGTCCGATCGAGCGTTGGCGGACGCTCCGGTGGTTGAGCTGACGAAAATCGGCGCCCCGACTTGGAAGCCGGCCGATTTTCAATTGTTCTCGGCGCCGGCGGCTCCCTTCCCGACTGAATTTAATCATGTGTACGACACTCTGGCCCCGCTTGATGGCCCATCTGTTGTGGTGTACACCCCCCACGCTCCCCCTTACGACACCGAGCTTTCGACCGGCGCAGCCGCAGGGGGTTACGTCAATCAATCGGTCTTTGATCGCAACGCGATCCTCCTGCAGCCGAACGCGGTCTATTTCGCGTTCATGCTGCTGCCCGATCCAGGCATTACCGGGTCGTCTCGCGACTTTGCGTCTGGGCCAGTGATATCCAACTCCGTCTTCCCCTTGAGTAGCAACGTCGATGTGTGGCTGGATGGCTTACTGGTGGACCGACTTCTGGGCAGTGACGTCGACAAGGTCTCCGTTGGGCTGGAGGACGAGCCCTTCCAGGGAACGAGCCACCTTCCAGGAATAGAAGCCGTCTGGTACCCCTGGGACGATGATTATTCCGCAGGCCCCTTAGGAAGCTACGAGCTGCGATGGTCGTTGCGAGACGTTGGAGGCAGCGGCTGGAATATGGTCGCTCCATTCCAGGTGGTCTCACTTCCCGGCGATTTCAACCACGACGGCGCCGTCGACTCCGCCGACTACGCCGTCTGGCGCAAGAACCCCGGCGGAACCTACACGCAGAACGATTACAACCTCTGGCGCACCAATTTCGGCCGCACATTCTTCATCGGCAGCGGCGCCGGTGTCAGTGCGAATGCCGCCGTGCCGGAACCGGCAACGCTGGTATTGCTAATATTTGCGGCCGCTGGCTGGTGTCTCCGGCGACGTCGGGCGGCGTAGCGAGTGCCGAGAAGTCGTTGCCGCGTGAAACTGTCAAAAATCCACCGATGTGACACACGTTTTCCGGTGCATGTAATCAGTTCCGGAAAAAGTCGACGGGTAGCTTTTGAGATGGTTTTAGGTTGATACGACCCTCAAACGCTCCATCAACCCAAGGTTTATGCCTCACGTCCTGATATTCTCCAGATAGGGAAAAGTCGCACACCGTCGCTGGTTGACAAGTCGAAAAACGGGCGATACTCTCAGGCAAAGTCAATCCACTCTTTTCGCCGGTCGCAGAGCCGCGGTGCTCTGCCGAACCGATTGGCTTGAACTAGGAGTCAATTGCCTTGCCAGGCGGTGCTTCTGGATCGGTTGCCAATCTCTCAGGTTGAAATCTCTATCATTTCTCGTCGCAAAGAAGTTCCGGCTGCTAAATCTTTCGCAAGAGCAACGTTCGGCAACCACTCCAGACAACACAACTGCGACGGCCGTCGGCGAAGTGGCACTGCGGAAAAGACACCGGCAAAAACCGGTCTCATGTAGCAAGCCTTGCGAACTGGTGGCGATTCCCAAAAACTCGTCGGACTAATCGCACGACCAATGCGTCTCCGCGCTCGGAATAACAGTCGGCGGTCGGCCGCGTCGAAGAAACGCGCCGTCAGTCCAAGGGTGTTGGAGGGATAAGTCGGGGTTTACGCTGAAATGAATCCGCTTAGATCGCCACTCAGTTTTCTCAACGTCCGATCTCGGTTTTGAATGCCAATGCACTCATCATTCGGTACGCAACGTGCATTACACCTGTACATCGCCAAAACCGCGGAAAGTGAAGTGGAATGCGCAGAGACGCACAGTCGAGTGCTGAATAGCACATCTCCGCTGTCGATTCGGCGGTGAGCGTCCTTGCGATATTTGTTAGGCAGTCAGCTGCACAATTATGACTAGCAAGAACGCAAACTTCACAAAGCCGAGGATCCCCTTCCTATTTCTGCTAGCGATCGTGACCTCGGTGCTGTTCTTGTGGGTCATTGAAGACTTCGTGCTCACAGTTTTTCTTGCCGCGATTCTCGCTGGTTTGTTGCAGCCGATTTACCGGCGGGTGTTGAGCTGGACCGGTGGGCGCAAGTCGCTTGCTTCGGCACTGACAGTCGTGCTAAGTCTTATAGTCGGCATCATTCCCTTGTTCTTGTTGCTCGGATACATCAGCAGCCAAGCGGTCGAAATCAGCGAGTCGGCCAAAACCTGGGTCGCAGCACAGGAGAAAAACCCAGACGCCCTTCGTGAGCAGCTTTCCTCTCATCCCCGACTTCAGCAACTGCTACCCTATGAGGATCGAATCGTTCAGAAGGCGAGCGAGCTGGCTTCAAAAGCGGGCACCTGGATCGCAGTCGGTTTGGCGGCAGGCGCGAAGGCGCGGCCGAATTGTTCTTGATGCTGTTCGTGATGCTTTATGCCACCTTTTCTTTCTTAGTCGATGGTCGCTCAATCCTCGATGCGGCGCTGCGTTATATGCCGCTGTCGGATGCTGACCGCTCGCGGTTGCTTGGCACAGTCATCACAGTTTCTCGCGCGACCATTAAAGGCAAACTAATCATCGGCATCGTGCAGGGCGGATTGGCCGGACTTTCATTCTGGGCGGCCGGGATCCAGGAGCGCTCTTCTGGAGTGCCGTGATGGCTGTTCTATCGACCATTCCCTCGATCGGAACGGCGCTGATCTGGGTTCCCGCCGTGGCTTACCTCGCGCTCAACGGACAGACCGGAGCCGCTGCGGGTGTGGCCGTCTGGTGCGCGCTTGTCGTGGGGACCGCTGACAACGTCTTGACTCCCAAGCTCATCGGGAAAGATACGGAAATGCCTGACCTGCTGGTGCTCCTGACTACCTTGGGTGGTTTGGCAGCCTTCGGTGCCGCCGGCATTTTGATTGGCCCGGTCATCGGCGCGTTGTTCCTTGCCACCTGGCAGCTTTGGGGTGGAGCTGTCGACGACGCGCGTAATAGTCTAAACCAAATCAACTGAATAGCTACTCGTATAACATAGCCACTACAACTCTTAATCGCTTTTCATTCCAGCAAACGACGGATGGTCCTATGAAATCTAACTCTATGGCGATCTTCGCAATTCTTACTGCGTTAACAGTCAATTCCTTGCTGCGAGCGGCGGACGCTGTGCCGGCGAAAATCGCATCGACGACTCAACATGCGAAGGACGAGGCTGCGATTCGCGCGGCTGGAGCCGCCTTCATCGAAGCCTACAACGTGCGCGACGCGAAGAAACTTGCGGCTTTGTGGTCGCCCGAGGCCATCTACACGGATTTGTTGACGGGCGAAGAGACGGTGGGTGCGCACGGCGATTGAAAAAGTGTTCACAGACGCCTTTGCCGACAATCAGGACGCCAAATTTGCAGCAGAACCGAAGTCGATCGATTTTGTTTCGCCCAATGTGGCGATCATCCAAGGCACGGCACACGTGATTCGGCCTGACGGCGAGTCGACCGATTCTACGTTCACAGCGGTTCGCGTGAAACGCGAAGGCAAGTGGCTACTGGATCGCGTCTCCGAGTCAGAGCAGCAGAAACTGCTCCCATCTAACTATGAGCATCTCAAGGAGCTTGAATGGTTAATCGGCTCCTGGCACGACGCAGATACGCGGCCTGCCGTTGAAATCCAGACCGACTGCGAATGGGCCAAGAATAGAAACTTCATCACTCGCTCATTCGCGATTGCGATTGGCGATCAAGTCAATAAGTCCGGGATGCAGATCATAGGTTGGGATCCGGTCGCGAAGCAGATTCACTCCTGGGTCTTCGAGTCCGACGGTGGTTTCGCTGAAGGGACTTGGACTCACAAGGGACAGCAGTGGTTCATTCAAACCAGCGGCACGCAGCCTGACGGCAGCAAAGCGACCGGCGAAAACATTATGACCCTTGTCAACGACAACTCCTTCCAATTGGAATCTGTGAATCGCGAAATCAATGGCGAGTTGCAGCCGAACGTTGATCCTGTTCTCGTCGTTCGGAAGAAGGACAAATAAAGATTCGCCGCGGCGGGGATCAGTCAACCACATACATTTGAACGAAAGTGCGGCGATGAAAAAAATCCTATTGGTGGCGATTTCGGCGACGGCTGTTGCATTTGCCTATTCAGGCGAGGTCTGGGGCAAGGGGCCCATGGGCGGCGGCGGACGGAGTAGTGGCGGAGGTGGGGGCGGGGGCAGTTCCCGCGGCGGAGGTGGGGGCGGTTCCCGTGGCGGAGGCGGCGGTGGCTCCCGGAGCGGTGGAGGTGGTGGAGGCAGTCGATCAGCCGGCGGCTCCCCTTCGAATTCGCGTTCATCACCATCTGCCGGTCGTTCGAACGGTAGCAACAATGCGGCCGGCAACCAGGGAGGCGGCGGAAATCGCGCTGGCGGAGTGAATCGCGACTCGCTTGGTAATTTGCCGAAGCCAAGTAGCCAGCCTTCCACTGGCGCGAAGCCACAAGGAGATGGCAATCGTGCTGCAAATCGACCCACTAACGGGCAGCGGGACATCGCTGGGAATCCGGCTACGAATCGCCCGGGAGGGGCGGGTGGTGCGGCATCGAATCGCAATCCGAGCGAAGGTCAATTGAACAACTTCCTTGATCTTCCTGGTGCCGGTGGAGGAACGCGGGCAGGCACTCGTCCCGGCGGATCATTCGCCAACGGTGCTGCCGGGGCCGGCGCCGCACTCGCAGGTGGTGCGGCGGCCGAGTTCTTGCACGATCGTCCGTCCGGCGAGAATCGGCCTAATGATAACCCGCCAAGCGACGCAACCCGCCCCGCGCCAGGAACTCGGCCGGGCACTGGCGATCTGGCCGGCGCCGGTAATCGTCCCGGAGCCGACGCGCTGCCAACACGACCGAATGCCGGCGAACGCGTCGGGCCGGGCAACCGACCCGCGGACGGCAATCGGCGCCCTGGAGAAGGCGGACGCGGAAAATACAATCCCGACCGAGTCGAGAATTGGGGCCAGCGTACCGATTCGCGCCGTAGTAACTGGGCAGGCACAAATCAGAATTGGAATAACAAATGGCACGATAACTGGCACGGCTGCGCGAATTGGTATGGCAACGATTGGTGGCACGCTCATCCTGTCAACGGCTATCAGCTGCCCGCAAACACGAATTGGTGGGCCGCGGCGGCTTGGCCAGCGGTCAGCACCTGGGTGCCCTCAACTTCCAGTCAGCCGACGTACTACAACTATGGCGAAAATGTGTACTACGCCGACGACGCCGTTTACTACGGCGATCAGCAAGTAGCGACGGCCGACGAGTATGCGCAGCAGGCCGAAGCAATCGCGGCGAGTAAGCCCGCCAATGTGGAGCCGGCGGCAGACGATTGGATGCCGCTCGGCGTGTTCGCTGTCACGCAGGACGGTAAGTCTGCCAACGACGATCCGACCATGTTCCTCCAACTGGCGGTGAGCAAGCAAGGCATTCTCGCCGGAACATTTCAGAACACGACGGCTGGCACGGTTAAATCTGTCGAAGGAATGGTGGACAAAGAAACGCAACGCGCTGCCTGGGGCCCGGTCGGCGAATCAAGCCCGCTCATGGAAACCGGCTTGGGCAATCTCACACAAGATACAGCCGGAGTTTTGGTTCATTTCGGCAGCGGCGATACGCAGCAATGGCTCCTTGTGCGGCTGAATAAGCCCACGAATGCTGGCGCGGCAAAGTAACGATGATGTAGTTCGGATGTCAACGACTTCGGATCGATCAATGCCGACGCTGAATGCGCCGCCGCCGCTGGAAGATTTGTGCAGAAGGGATTTGGCGCGGACGGAATCTCAACTTAAATGAGTGACAGCAAGTTAAGGGCTAAGGGGTCAACTACTTTGAAACACTTAGAACTGAGCGGACTCGGCCTCGTCGCCATGTTGTTGGTCTTGAGCATCGGCAGCATTCCCGATGCTGCGTTCGCCGCCAACGGCAAACCCAACATCGTCCTGATTCTGATGGATAATCTTGGCTACGGCGAAATTGGTTGTTACGGCGGCGGCATCACTCGCGGCGCACCGACGCCGCGGCTCGACAAACTTGCCAGCGAGGGGACGCGACTGACGAATTTCAACGTCGAGCCCTCCTGCACACCGAGCCGCTCCGCACTCATGACGGGCAGGCACCCGATTCGCTCCGGCACATACACCGTGCCGGTGGACGGCAAGCCCTACGGGCTGGTGCAATGGGAGGTCACCATTGCAGAACTGTTGTCTCAGCAGGGCTATGCCACGGCTCATTATGGCAAGTGGCATCTGGGCGACAGCCAGGGGCGGTACCCAAACGACCAGGGCTTTGACGAATGGTACGGCATCCCGAATTCCTCCGATGAAAGCTGGTGGCCCCAGCAAAAGGATTTCAATACGGCATCAGCCCATCTGGAATATCTAATGGAAGGACGTAAAGGGGAGAAGTCTCGCAAACTGAGAGTCTACAACAAGCGCGAGCGCCAGGAGATCGACACCGAAGCAACTATGCGAACGGTCGATTTTATGAAGCGCTGCACTCAGGCACGAAAGCCGTTTTTCGCCTATGTGCCGCTCACGCAGCCCCACATGCCAACCGAAGTCGGCCCGGCATTCGCCGGCAAGACAGGTCACGGACCCTTCGCTGATATGCTCGCTGAGATGGATTACCACGTGGGCCAAATCCTGGACGCGATCTCGGAGCTCAAAATTGCAGACAACACCATTGTAATCTTCACCAGTGACAATGGTCCCGAGGACGTCATGCCGTGGCGCGGCTGGGCCGGCCCCTGGACTGGTACCTACGTGACCGCGATGGAAGGCTCGTTGCGCGTGCCATTTATCATCCGGTGGCCGGGCAAGATTCCGGCAGGTCGCGTCAGCAACGAGATGGTGCAAATCACCGATCTATACACCACGCTGGCCAAACTTGGCGGAGCCGATATACCCTCCGATCGCGCCGTCGATGGCATCGATCAGCGTGACTTCCTTCTGGGCAAGACGGAGAAATCGGCACGCGAGTTCTTCCCGGTGTTCATGGGAACCTTCGCGGGGCCGCAACTCTACGCGGTCAAGTGGCGCGACTACAAACTGCATTTCGTCTGGCAGGAGCGGAAATATGATGTGCCGCAGAAGCTCGCGATCCCTCGCCTCATCGATCTGTATGACAACCCTCAGGAACGGATCGAAGAGACCATCGGCGAATCCTCTATCGAAACCCGGGGCTGGGTGCTCCACTCAATCTTTGCGGAGTTGGCGAAGTTCCAGGCGAGCTTCAAGAAGGACCCGGCCGTACCGATGGGATCGAGCGATCCTTACGTGCCATCCGCAGCAGGCGCGGCAAGTTCGCCGGTCAACCTGCCCGCTCCTCCGGCGCAGGATTGATCCATAGTCACCGCCATCATAGCCTCGGACACGTCTGTAATGTGTTGGTCCACCAAGTACAATCACTGCTGTTCATCGACATGATTTATATATTGAACATGGTTCGCCGACGAATCAGGCGACGGTGACGAATGCCATCGAATCACTCTCAAGAAACTCGTGGCTTGCGTCCGGATGTCACCGCCGAATTTAGTGTTCACAATGAGACATCGAACGATCCCATGCCGACGGTTGGAAATTCCGCCTATGAAATGCTCAGTCAATTCGCGGACGGATTAGACAAACCGCTTCAGGTTGAAAAGAAACTGAAATCGCCCAGGCGAATCGCAGTGTACGAAATCATTTCCGAACTCGGTCGTGGCGGAATGGGGGTTGTTTACAAGGCCCAGGATTCGCGCCTGAAGCGCACGGTTGCGTTGAAGGTCATCCTCACCGGAGGTCATGCCGGTGAAGTCGAGCTGGCGCGATTTCAGATAGAGGCCGAGGCCGTGGCTCGGCTTAGGCACCCTAACTTCGTTCAGATCTATGAAGTTGGCACGGACGACGGGTTGCCATTTCTGGCCTTGGAGTATTGCGGCGGCGGCTCTCTCGAAGATCGAATCGAGAAGTCGCCTCTGCAGCCGCGTGAATCTGCAGAATTGGTCGCGCAACTTGCGGATGCGATGCAGCACGCTCACGAAGCCGGCGTGATCCACCGCGACCTTAAGCCAGCGAACGTGCTCTTTGACGATTCCGGCGCGCCGAAGATTACGGACTTTGGCCTCGCGAAAAAAGTGGGGGAGGAAGACAGTCACACCAGGACCGTATCGGTCATGGGGAGTCTCGGCTACATGTCGCCGGAGCAGGCCAGCGGCCACACTCGCGATGCCACGCCCGCCGTCGACATCTACGCCTTGGGGGCGATGCTTTATCGTTTGCTGGTAGGTCGAACGCCTTTTGAAGGCTCCACGACCGTCGAAACTCTCCAGATGGTGATCAACGGCGTCCCGGTATCTATTCGCCGGGTGCGACCAGCTTGTCCGCGCGACTTGGATACTATTTGTCTCAAGTGTCTGGAAAAGTCGCCTGCCAACCGCTATCGCACCGCGGGAGAACTGGGGCAGGACTTGCGCCGATTCTTGAGGGGCGAGCCCATTCTGGCCCGCGCGGCGACGCCATTGGAACAACTCGTGAGTTGGGCGCGTCGCAATCCGCTCCCGACCACCCTTGCCGTTGCGGCCGTGCTCATGCTGGCTATCCTCGCCAGCGCCATGGCTTGGACGACGTACAGCAACTATCGGACGATCGAAACGATTCAACATCGTGAAATGCGAATCCAAGATTTGCGGGGACAAATCGCGTATCTGGACGAGGTATTGACTGACTCCTGTTCTTTGGCCGCCGTCGCCGGCGAAGCAAGATGGGAAGAACGCTACCGGAAGCACCTGCCGGAACTCGATGCCGCTATCGAACAGGTTGTGGCACTGGTTCCAGAAGCGAAGGCCGAACTGACAGAGGTAAACGAGGCAAACGCAAAGTTGTGCACGTCTGAAGACGATGCCTTCGCCTTGGTGCGCAAGGGCCAATCGCCCAAGGCCTGGGAAATACTGAACAGCGAGGATTACCGGCACAATAAGCACGACTATGCCGAAGGGCTTGCCAAGTTCTCGAATCGATTAAAAGAGCACTCGGACTCGACGGTCCAAACAGCGTACAACGAAGCGATCCGGTTCTTGATTGCCGCACTCTGTTTGGGTGTCTTGGTCGTCCTGATACTCTGCGTTGGAGCGTACAGTTTGCTACGAGTTCTGCGCTTCCGATCGGCGCTCAGCACGGACTAGGCTGCCGCAACGGAGAAATCGCCGTTAATAGACTTTCGAAGGAACGCGATCAGCAACCATTAAATGAGAGCGAAATGAAATTAACTAAATCGCAGATTTTGATTTTGTTTGCCGTTACTGGACTCGCCACGGCGGCAGGAGCCGAGGGCATCAAACCGAAGATCATCCACGACGCCGAGTATTACATCCTCGATGCGCAGCACGGCGAGAAATGGGCGGTCGAAGACAAGGACCTCGACCGCAAACTGGCCGAGCTTCGCAAAAAGTTCGGCACGCCGCCCAACATCATTCATGTCATGTGGGACGATACACCAGTCGGCGAAGTGGGTGTTCCGTTCATTCAAAAACAGCGTGGCTGGGAGACACCCAACATCAACCGAGTGGCTGCCGAGGGAATCAACTTCACGCGGATGTACACCGAGGTGGCATGCACGCTCAGCCGCTCGGCAATCTTAACCGGCCGGCATGCTGTGCGCACTAGCATGACCAAAGTAGGGTTTCCTTATGAATACAGCGGACTTCCCCCCTCCGAAGTAACTCTGGCCGATGTTCTCTCCAAGGCAGGCTACGCCACTGCCTTCTACGGTAGGGCACATATCGGCGACATCGAATCCAGCTACATGACCAAGCGCGGTTTCGATGAATCCCTGTGGATGCCATATAACCAGGCTATTAGTTTGTACAACCCACAGGGACAGGCAGCCGCGCTCGCGCCGGCAGTCTTCATGCCCGAGATGTATCCCAAGGACATCTACGATATCGATGCCACCTGGCGTCCCAAGGCCTATGTATTTGCATTGGAAGGCACGAAGGGTGGGCCGGTGCGCGAATTTGGCCGACCGCCGAACGTTGACGACTACAATGAAGCTGGAGGGCGAGTTCGAGAAACGGACGCTGGCCTTCATCCGGAAGAATGCGGCCGCAAAGAAGCCGTTCTTTGTCGCCTGGTGGCCGGCGCTGGGCTCCTTCCTGCCCTCGCCGAAGAAGTTGACCACGAATGGTGGGGTGCTGCAGGAATTGCTCGCTCCGCTTGACGTTCGGATCGGCACGTTGATGAGTGAGTTGAAGAGACTCGGCATCGCCGAGAACACGCTCGTGGTGTTGATGGCCGACAATGGCCCGATGACGCACAACGGCCCGTCAGGAATGATCGAAACCATCTACCGTGGCGGCAAGGGCGACTTCCTCGAAGGTGGACGTGCGCGTGCCGGCGATGGCCTGGTGGCCAGGCGTCATCGCGCCCGGACAGATGGTCGGCGACATCATCCACGAGACGGACCTGTTCACAACCTTCGCGCGCCTCGGCGGCGCTACAGCGAA
Organism: Pirellulales bacterium; assembly: GCA_963733825.1. Classification (GTDB taxonomy): domain Bacteria; phylum Planctomycetota; class Planctomycetia; order Pirellulales; family Lacipirellulaceae; genus JABDGM01. The sequence goes on along the minus strand of CAVTEK010000014.1, from coordinate 15,689 downwards.
TATCCCGGCCGATCGCATAATTGACGGCATTGACCAGACTTCGCTGTTTCTCAACGGCGATGGCTTCAGCCGACGCGACTATGTCCACATCTACACAGGCAACACTTTGGCGGCGACGGTGAAGGGCCGCTACAAACGCCACTGGATTGGCGAGGGCAGCGGACACGGCCGGGCTTGGGGCTGCCATGTTTGATCTCTACACCGACCCGCGCGAGGCAAACGGCAAGCTGGTTCCGATGCTCCCGGCCAAATCGATGTTCGACCATATGAAGGCCCGGGCACGAATTGTGGATGGCGAAGTATCCGAACACGCCGGAAGCTCACGACTTCCCGCTCCAAGGCCTCGAAAATCCCCGACCGGAAATCAAGGCGCTCGGCCAGCCGCGTATGAATGGCAAAGATCTCCCATTCAATCCGCGCGATGTTATCAAACAGATTAAAGGCTGGCAAGGTTCCGAATTCGACCAAACGGAGTGAAGTGCGGCGATGCCGCAGCGCCATGAACTACACCTCCGCACCACGCCCGCGATGCCGCGGATACGAACCGCATCGATTTGGTCGAGGCCGTGGAGCAGGTGATTAAGCGGCCCGAGCAGCCCGAATATATCGTGCTCGAAGCGAGCGGAGGCCAAACTCGTGTCCCGCAACAGTTCCGACGATTATCTAAATGTCAGCGGGACATGCCAAACAGCAGTCTCAGACAGCCTTAAGCATTTAGAAGTCGATCTTCGCCCGCACGCCGGCGACTATCGCCGTATCAACATTTTCACGGGCTGGGACGACGACCTGGAAGTCCGGCGTGACGTGGCACCACGGCGTCACTTCGTAGTTGTAGAACAATTCGACACCCTGGCCGTCGCCAATCGGCCCGAGGAGCGTCTGCAGGATTGGACCGATTTGGCCGCTGGTGCCCGCGAAGTAATAGCCGGCGCCGAACGTATCGGCTGGCCGACCGCAGAACATGCCGGTACCACCGACGCCTCCGCTCACGAACCAAGCGAGCGGATTCGTCTCATCATCACCAATGCCTGCCCGCCCGAACACGCCCCAGCCGCAGGCCGCATTGTACGGATCGACATATAAATACTGGTCGCAATTCCAATACAACGACCACGATCCAGACTGTCTGGCAATGGGCGCGTCCGGCAGAATGATCCGTGGATCCTGGCCCAGCGAGACGAAATCGCGGCTATTCCACGTGCCGCCCAAGAGCTGATGACCGGGCAGGCCGCCGATCGTCACCGGCACCCGCAATTCGGCCGACATCGCCACTCCCTGGGCAAACAGTTCGTCGAAGCCAGTGGTGCCGGTCGTGTCCGTCGCATTGAGCACCGTGAACGTGAAAAATGGTTGCAGGTCTTTGAGGACGACAATGCCAGCGCCAAGCGTCGAATATGGGATAGTCCGGATTGTGATCGGATTGAACACAAATGCGGTGTTGGAAAACTGAGTTTTGCCGCGGCCGCCAGCAAGCCACTCGTGGGAGTGAAACCCTGGGCCATGAAAAAGCTGGTTGGCAACGAATTTTCTTGCTCAGTCAACTGAAATTTGGCACCGTAGAAAATGTGAGACCCCTCATCCGACTCGGCTCCAGCAGAGTTGGTACCAGTCACGGGATTTCCGCCGCCTATCTCGTAGTTCCAGCCTAGGCGCAGTTCAATCCAATCCGAAACTCCGTAGCGAGTCAGCAACTCAGGAAAACTGTGGGTATCGGCGGAAGCTCGATTGTCGATAAACGTGTAGGTCGATTCCAGCACAAGTATTTCCCGCCCGACGGTCGTCATGGCTGGAGTGAACGCGTCACGGTCGGTTTCCAGTTCTTTCTGTTCGGTCTCGCCGCTCGGCTCAAGCATTGATTCCTGAGCGAAAACGAATGTGCTCGAAAGAACCGCGAACTGAATCACGCTTCCAAGCATTAGCAATTCAAGCACTGCGCTTGCAGTCGGCCAAACGCGACATTGCTTGAATTGAGATTTCACCAGAATACTCCCAGCCAAGTACCAAAAACATTTGCCCAGCTTTGACCCCGCGTAGGATCAATTGGTGCAGCGCACGTATAGGAAGGAGGCCAATCGCGGCGTTTGATAGAGGCGACCAATTTCCCTTGCATAATCATCGTGCAGGGCCAAACGAACACTCGCCGCCGATCCATTCCCGACAGATAAATGCGGCCACCGGAGCAGCCGTTTATGACGGTGATGCCGATTGAGAAAAGCTGGGGGGCACGGACGACCGCCGACCAACTCCTTACGCAGTTGCCCATGCATCGGTGTGATGGACAATGAGGCCGAGGCGGGTTGGCCGAACAACGCGAGAGGAGTTCACCAAACCCAAAAACATAGCTGAAGGAAACTGCGTTGAAAAACGGACAGCGCACCGGCGCTGGTTTTTATTAGCAGTCGGGCGACGCCCTAACGACACCGGGCGCCCCGTGGAGAGGCACCCGGTATCCAATAGTATGAATATTGAGCGAGTTTTTACTTGCCTCCGGTGCTCTCCTTCATTTTCGCCAGAACCTCGTCCAGGTTGAAGCTGGCGGCCTTTTGCCGTTGCGGGTAACTCCTTGAACGATGCCAGGAACTTGCCCGACGTAGTCCTGGGCCGGAACAAGCAGGAAGACGTGGTCGATCAGCCACTCGTAGTACGTGTTCGACGTGATGTCCGCGCGTTCGTATGGATCAGTCCGCAGGTTGAAGATCTTCGGCACGCGCAGGGTCACGAATGGCTCCGCCCAGACTTTGAAAGTACCGGGAGCCCGCTGCTCCATGAAGACCATCTTCCAGTTGTCGTAGCGCAGGCCGGTGACCTGCTGGTCGTCGTTGCATGTAGATGAACGACTCCCGCGGACTCTTGTCTACCTTCCCTGTCAGGTACGGAACGAGATTGTAGCCGTCGAGATGGACCTTGTAGGTCATGTCACCGGCTTTGTATCCCTTCAGCAGTTCGTCTGTGACGTTGGGATCGCCGGCCATGGCGAGCAAGGTCGGGAGCCAGTCGTGGTGGCGCGACGATCTGGTTGGAGACGCTGCCCGGCTTGATCTTGCCCGGCCAGCGGACCATGCAGGGCACGCGGTAGGCGCCTTCCCAGTTGGAGTTCTTCTCGTTGCGGAACGGGGTCATCGCTCCGTCCGGCCACGTGTTCATGTGCGGGCCGTTGTCGGTGCTGTACATGACGAAGGTGTCGCCCTCGATCCCCGCATCCTTAATGGCCTTGAGCACCTGGCCGACATTCTTGTCGTGGTCGATCATCGTGTCGTGATAGGGGCTCTGCCAGCGGCCCGCCTGCCCGAGGCTCTCGGGCTTGGTATGCGTAAAAGCGTGCATGTGCGTGAAGTTCACCCAGATGAAGAACGGCTTGCCCGCATCCGCCTGCCGCTTGATGAATTCGACCGACCGATCGGCGATGTCATCATCGATCGTTTCCATCCGCTTCTTGGTCAGCGGGCCTGTATCCTTGATCGTCTGCTTGCCCACTTTGCCGAACCGCGGGTCAACCGTGGCGTCATCGGTGTCGGTAGCCTTGCACTCGAGCACGCCGCGCGGGCCGTAATTAGCCAGAAACTTGGGGTCCTTCGGATAGTCGGGATGCTCGGGTTCCTCCTCGGCGTTCAGGTGATACAGGTTGCCGTAGAACTCGTCGAAGCCATGAACCGTCGGCAGGAACTCGTTCCGGTCACCCAGATGGTTCTTGCCGAACTGCGCCGGTCGCGTAGCCGCGCGCCTTGAGCAGCGTGGCGATCGTCGGATCTTCCTTCTGCAGACCAAGCGTCGCGCCGGGGAGGCCCACCTTCGTCATGCCGGTTCGCAGACCGCTCTGCCCGGTGATGAACGACGCCCGACCCGCCGTGCAGCTTTGCTCGGCGTAATAGTCCGTGAAGATCATCCCCTGTTTGGCGATGCTGTCGATATTCGGCGTGTGGAAACCCATCAGGCCCATGGAATAGGCACTGACGTCCGACTGACCGATATCGTCGCCCCAGATGATGACGATGTTCGGCTTATTCGCCGCCTGGGCCGCGGCGACCGCCACAAATACGAGTGCGGCGCCAATTGTGCACAAGACACGTTTCATAACTACCTCTGCAAATTAAAGAACGCTTGGGAAATATCGGCCACGAAAAGGCGCATCGTGCACAAATGTCAGGCTCCGTACACCAACCGTTGGACGGTTTACCCTCGTGCGATTAAGTTTTTACGCCTCTTTGTGGTCTACCGAGTTTAGCTGTTGCCAAGGGCGGACGAAACGTGACGACTAGCTGATCGATGACCAGTGAGGCCTGCTTCGACAATATTGTGACGACCATACGCATAGAATCTCGCCTAACCGCCGTGAGGGAAGTCCTCTTACATAACCACGCTGTTATCTGGGCTTAGGTGCAAAGATTCCAGCCAGGTCGGCAAGGTCCACGTCGCCATCGTGGTCGCGATCAAGGATGGCTTTGAAAATGCTAGCCGCCTTCGGCTGCCGCTGCTCCATTTGGCTTCGCGCATCGTTGACGATTTTTGGCAAAGCCTGAGGGCTATCTTGAGGAGCCTTTTCGGCTGCGCCGAAAAGTCCGCCGAGCACGCTCGGCAGTACCTTTGCGAAAATCTTTTTTGAGGTCTCCGGGTCGAGCGTGATGACCTTGGCGTAGCCTCCCTGGACATCCGGTGCATCCTTGCCGAAGATCGCTTTCATAATGTCGTTGGCCGTCTTTGGATCCATATCTTTAACCTGAACATCTCCACCTTGGGTCGGAGCTTCGGCCGGGACGTTTCCCTGCGCGACTTGTTTCTGAATCATGTCCCAAATGCTGCCCGCGCCCTCTTCGGTCTTCGTCTTTTCTTCGAGGCCGTGGAGGATCGTCCCAACGGCGGCACCGTAGGCTTGCTCGGCTCGTTTTGGGTTGTTTCCTGTATGGGTGCGCACCTGATCGACGGTTGCGGTGTCTTGGCCGAATAGCTCTTCAAGTAATCCAGACATCATAATTCTCCTAAATGAAAGAAGTTGAAATGTGATCGTATTGATGAAAAAGTTCGGTTTGAGGTGCTTATCCGTCGGTGTGAAGTGCGCACTCAATTCATGCTCACCAACCAGGACGGTTTGGGTCTCACCGACGGACAAGCCGCAATTCAAGTTGGCTATGCTTTCAGCGCTTCGGAAATTTGGCTGATGACCTTGCGTTCGCCTTCGCTAACGCGTTCGCCGCCGAAGCCGAGGAAGCTACCTTCCTTGGCCGCCTTGGCAGTTCGATCGGCGATGTCGACGAGCAGCGAGCGAAAGGCGTCCAAATCGCCCGGTGAGCATTTTTGCTTCAACACAGCCGTGGCTTCGCGAGCCTTTTCCGCTGCCAGATTCTGGAGATCATCACGCAGCGTCTTGGCATCTGTGATTTTGATGGAGCTGCGGATCGATTGTTGCGCCGCCTTTAGCTCCGCCGTATCACAAATATTCTTCAACAATTGATTGTTGCCTTTCGCTGCCGCGATGATCGCACCAGCGGGTGCGAAAGCCTCCTTGAGACTTCCGATCGGACCGCTGGAGCCTGCTGTAGCCACTGCCAATGCGACGAGATGCGGCGCATTGCGCAGCGACTCCCATTCCAGATCTGTAAAATCAGCTTTCGTAGCCATGTTCATTCTCCTTAGATTGAAATTCAGAAACTTGTGGAAGTGCTTGCCGACTCAGCGGTTGTCGGCGGAAATCCATTTCGTGACCTTGTCAACGATTTGCTGCAGCAAGGTCTTGAAACGGGCACTGATTCCGTCAATCGAACTCAACGCTTTCGCCTTTTCAGTGGTGTCTTTAAGCTGTTGCTCTATTAAAGGACGCAGCGCGCGTGTGCTTGCCGCCGGGAGTCGAGCAAGAATTTGGCTCGCGGAATCAATCTTGGTGTTGAGCTCCTCCAGGGCTGGCAATGCACGTTCGGCTGATGCAGCATCTTTGACATCGGCAAGCGATGTATTCAGCGACTTGAACAGGTTGCCTAAATTGCCACGCACGCTGTCGAGATTGGGAACGTCTATCGAGTCCGGAAGAACCGGCTTCATCGCGGTAACTTCGTGAGAGGTTAGATCACGAACCGGCGCAGCCGATTTCTCTGCTGCAACCTGATTCGCTTTTGGTCCCGAGAGGAAATGCCACAGAAAGAAACCACCGAGTAGCGCCAATGCGGCTGGAATCAGCCAGGCTGCGGGCGACTTTGCCGTGACGGGCTCCGTTACTTTGTTGCGGGCCGTACCGTAAGCGGGTTTCCGGAAGTCGCTCGCTTCGGGAATATCGGCCAGCGAGAACCCAGCCGGAACGGCGGCCTCGATGTTGTCACGCTGTCCGGCAAACAGACTCTTCAGTGCGTGAGCAGTTCCACCTTCGTTTTTCCACTGGGTCGCCACTTTACCGAGCACCAGCGGCATCAAGTAACCGAGCAGGCTTTTGGCAATTCCGGAGTTTACCCCAGCAACGCGGCCCAGTGTGCTGGCGAGCCCTGAAACCATACTGTCGCCGAACAGCGAGCCGAGCAGGGACGTCCCTTTGCTAAGTACTGAACTGGAGCCGCCCCCCAGCATCTGCGCGATGTTTCCCAGCCCGCTGGTATCCAAACTACCCAGCGCGCTTGTCAGTTTATTCAGCGCCATCGTCGTGCGATGCCATCCCGGCCAAGGCCGAAAGCAGCGCCGGAACAGCAGCCGAAGTCGCACGTTCTGTCGTCTCCGCGTTCGTACCCAGTAGCGAGCCGAGTTGGCCGAGCGCGCTGCCCGACAATTGATCCATAATCTGTTTGACAAGATTCATGCTTATTCTCCTTTTAAGACAAGCAAAATGGCCTCGACATAGGTTACGCCATGCGATGGTCTGCCGAGTCCTCGCAGCCATCGCATCACTGCATCGAACGCTAATCCTTCACGCGAGCGAATTTCAACCCGGGATCCGATTTCGGCGCTCCGCTCAAGGCGAATTGCCATTTGTCAGGTCCGAGCGAATCGACCGAACCGGCCATTTCGCCCTGGCCTTTGCTATCCAGAACGAGTTGGTCGGCGGTCGAAGTCAGGTCTCCCTTGAGCTCCACCGGCGGTTTACCAGCCTGCGTAGCCTTCCAGGCAAACTGTGAGTCTTCAGTGATTGCGAGGTTAATCGTCGTATCTCCCGCGGACGCACGCCAGTTTCCGACTAGGTCGGTTTCCGGCGCGTTGCTGGTGGCAATTTCGGTGGTCGATGCGGGCGCTGGCGCCGCCGTGGCCGAGCAGGTTCGATCCGCTCCCCAAGCTCACGCCGTTGGGCGCTTGGATCGTCCCTCCGTTCAAGTTAGTCAGCAGGCCCAGTTTCGCGTAGCCCGCGCTATTGAGCATGACGGTATTCGCCCCGACGTTCAGAATTCCCTGATGATTGAATCCGGTGAAGCTGGCGGCGTTGCCGATCGAGACATTATCGGCATTAATATTGATGGTCGTATTGGGCGAGTTGCTGACGATCGAGGCACTAATCGTCCCGCCAGCATCGGTGGCGTTCAGTGTGCCGCTGTCGAACACAATGCTGCCGCTATTGGTCATGTTGGCGACCGCCAATGTGCCGCCGGCCAATGTGAAGGTCCCCTGGTTGTCGAGGCCCGCGCCGCCCACAGTAAGCGTCGGCGTCTGCGTCCCGAGGAGCATCGTGGCCGCGTTGGTCAGCCCACCCGTGAAGGTGATAGGGGCATCGAAACGCACTGTGCCCGTATTGAACGTCAGCCCGTCGAAGGTCGCGGCCTGCGCGAAGATGAGTGTGCCGGAACCGTTCTTCGTGATGTTGCCGTTGAGATTGGCGGAATTATTTAGCGTGACATCGAATGCGCAATCCACCGTCAAGCTGCCGCTGAGCGCATTGGCGATCGTTCGTGCCGCGCCGTCGGGCCGGAGTGTGCCGCCGTTGCCGGTCACGAGGCCGGTCCCCAGCGCGGCGTCGTTGCCGATCAAGATCGTCCCGGCGCCCAGCGTGGTGCCGCCGGCATAGGTGTTCGCCACGCCTAGCCGCAGAGTGCCGGGACCTTCCTTGATGATCGCTCCGTTGCTCACCACGCCGGTTATGTCCAGGTCGTTCGGCGCAGCGCCATCGGCGATGGTGAAGATACGGGTCCCACCATTAAGATTGACCTTGCCGCTGATGTTCGCGCTGATTGCGGAGGGGTTGGTGGTGAGATCGCCGCCAAGCGACAGCGTGCCGGTGCTTGCCGAAGTCATCGTGCCGCCGGTCATCGTCATGCTCCCGAGGACCGTCAGCGTACCAGTGCCGGTCGTGACCAAGCCGCCCCCGGCAATCCCGGTCGAAACGATGTTCAAGTTTGTGATCGTCTCAGAGGCGTTTTTGGTATATAGATTCCAGGCGCCCGTGGAGAAGACGTTCACCGTGGCACTGTTCGCGATCCTTTCGTTTGCGTCATTCTCCACGGTGTCGATGTCGGTCCCCACGCCGTCGCCGACGTTGAGCAGCCCGGGAATTACCGTGCTGCCTATAGTTCCGACGGGGCCCAGTTCCAACGTGCCGGCATTGACGGTGGTCGTGCCCGAATAAGTATTCGACGTTCCCGTCCCGCTTGTCAGTTCTAGCCCGGATTATTCATAAACGCAGAAACAAGAGTGCCTCCGAGTGCGTTTAAGGTGTTAGTTGACAAGCACCTGAAACAACACACGGAGGCAGCGAATGGACGCGCAGAGTGCATTTCAGTTGGCGTTTGATTTTGGCACATCGAAGCCAGTTGTGGTAGCGCCTTCAGCGGCCCAAGTTTCCAGTGATGCGGGGCTGCTGCCATTTCGCCAACTGGATGAGCAGTTGGGTCTCACGAAGCAATTGGCCGAGGCCCTCACGGACCGGCGGCACGTCGGTTACGTAGGTCACACGTTTCTGGAAATGGTCCGCATGCGCACCTACGGCATCCTGGCCGACTATGCCGACCAGAATGACCACGACCTGCTGCGAAGCGATCCCGTATTCAAGCTCGTCTGCGGCCGTTCGATCCACGACGACGACTTGGCCAGCCAGCCCACGCTGTCGCGGTTCGAGAACGCGATCGACACGCGCTCGTTCTTCCATCTCCGCGACGTGCTGGTGGACCAGTTCATAGCCTCGTTCGACAAGCCGCCTCAAGCGCTCACGTTGGACATCGATCCGTTCGACGATCCGACATATGGAGGGCAGCAGCTCACGTTCTTCCACGGCTATTACCGGCAGTACCAATATCTGCCGCGGGTGATCACTTGTGCCGAGAACGACCTGGTGCTCTGCCTCGCGTTGCTCTACGGCAGCGCGCATCCGCGCTCGGCGCCGACGAGGATCTGGAGTATGCGGTCCGTCGGTTACGGGAGGCCTGGCCCGACGTGCGGATTCGCGTCCGTGGCGATAGCGGCTTCGGCGTGCCCGCCATGTACGACATCTGCGAGCGGCTGGAAGTGGACTACACCATCGGCATCGGCATGAACGGGCGGTTGAAAAAGTACAGCGATTCTCTGCTGGGAACGGCCGTGGCCCAATTTGAAGCCAGCGGGCAGCCGCAGCGGTTGTTCACCGCGTTTTGGTATCGGGCCGGGTCGTGGCCCGCCCAGCGATGGGTCGTGGTCAAGTGCGAGGCGAACGCGCAAGGAACCAATCGACGCGCGGTCGTGACCAATCGGCCGGGAGCGTTCGTGTTGCCTGGCTCGGCATACGATGCGTACGCCGATCGAGGCGAAAGCGAGAACCGCAACAAAGAACTCAAGGGCGGCCTTCAGGCCGATCGGCTCAGCGATCATCGCTACTTCGCCAACTTGTTTCGCCTCTATCTGCACACGGCCGCCTACAACTTGCTGGTCCGCATGCGGCACGTTATCGAGGCGCCGCTACCGGAAGACACGAGGCGCGAAGTTCCGGTCGAAGCGCTCTCCGGCCGATCTCGCCGGGCGCATCACAACGGACGACGCACGCACGATCCGCTCGGCCAAGGCCAGCCCTGTACTTGGCGGACGCGGCTTATCAAAGTAGCGGCGCTGGTCTACGAGTCGACGCGCCGGGTCGTCGTCCGGCTCTCTTCCTGCTGGCCCTATCTGCATCACTATCAGCAGGTCAGCCAGCGAGTCCTGACGCTCTGCCAGGCTTCTTTGGACACCAGCTAAGCTGGGCGCAACTGGAAACCTTCGCGCCTCGGCAGTCTCGTCACTGCCTGGGGGAAAGGGGGCTGTGTGCTCCCAAGCGAAAGTCTCGTCGTAAACGGCCACGCCAGACCACCACCTCCTCAGCCTGCACCCGTTTGTGAATAATCCGGGCTAAAGACTTCCGCCACTTGTTTGCCACCAACTTGGAAAATGCCGGTGTCCCTGAGAATTACCGGCGGTTTCTCATGGGGCACGCTCCTGGCCGGGCAGCGATGGTCACCTACACACATTTGAACAAGCTGCGCGAGCACTATTTACGCGCTCTTGAAATCGAGTTCACTCCCTTGGTGAACGCTATCTACCGCCGCGCGAATGAACTGCGCGTATCGAGCTCGGCGGCAAGCTAAATCCCTGTCATACATGCTTCTGGCTCATCGGAGTTTTGCTGCTCATACCGGGCGAATCTGGGGCTAGCTTCTCGGAGGGCCCCGATAACTTTCGTGACCATCCCGCCGCGCATGAAAGGGGCCCACCCTGCCCCATTTTTCGAAGGGTTAGAGCGGGACAAGCCTGGTCCGAACTGGCCTGGGTAATTAGTCGAGGCGGCGGGAATCGAACCCGCGGTCTGGCAACATAGGTCGCGTGCAAAAATCGCATTCAAACATCGAAAGCGATTCTACCCCGAGTCAAAATTCGTGCGACCCATTGACAGCACAGCAAATTTACAAAATGAAACTATTCGATCAAATAACCAGAATGGCAATCGGCCCGCGAAAGCCAGTCGGCCGCATAAAGCACCGCAGGGCGATCGTGCAGGGCTGTTTCCAATTGTCGGCGTTTGGTTTCCGGTCGAGTGTGAGTGTACAGGCCAGTCGTTCCTAAACCTGCGACACTTCCGAACGTACTTGTTGGCGAATGGCCCATTAACTCATTACGAATCAATGGGTCGACATTCGCATCCTGCAGGATGGTAGCGAATGCGTGCCGAAATGTCTTAGGAGCTGTGACCCATGGAAGCCGGATGGCCTTGGTTATTTCCATGAACTCAAGGCGAACCCAATCTTCCCGTACGGCCCCCATGTCTCGCCAGACCGTTTTCGTCACACGCTGCATCTGGCGGCGATCTATGTCGACGCCGTCAACTTTATTGAGAACGGTGATGCGCCGAACCACTTCTCGCTCGAGCATCGCTGTAGTGAGTCCGGCAAGCGGTGGTACGAATCCGGCTTCGCAGCGGCGCTGTCGGAACAGTGGACCCTGGGTACGACTGCCAACTACATGCCTCATCAGCTGGGTAATCACGGGGTGGAGCGGAATATTGCGTTCGTTGCGTGTCTTCACGCGCCATCCCAATGCCGGCTTATTGCGGACATGTAGCCAACCGGTCGCGAGGTCTAAATCGTCTGGCAACAACAAGTGGGTCAACTCGCCGGGCCGCAAACCCGTGAGCAACAAGAGTAAAAACAGCGTGAATTGCCAATTATCGCATGCCGCAAAAAACTCTCGTTCCTGCTCGGGTGTGAACACGAAGATCGGCTTGGCATCCTCGACTGGAACACGACCGATTTCAATCGTTTGAAATGGATTCTCGGCATAGGGCGAGAGATGGCGGTGGCGTTGAGCGTAGTTCAATAGCGTACAGCACGTTTCGAGTATGAATTTCACGCTGTTGTCGCGAAGTCGCCGTTTTGCAGAATTAGCATGGCCATTAGGAGCAACTTTCAGCGAGCGCAGATAACGGACAAACTCTTCTGCATGGGCAGGACGAAAGTCGGACACGCGACGAAGCGGCCGGACGTTGGCGATGAATCGCAACAAATGATTCGTGGCGGCACGATACCGCTCGATCGTGCGAATCGAGGAGCGGCGGACATGCTCATGGTTGTCGAGCCACTGCTGCTGAAGGTCGGCAATTGAAACTGGCTCAAAGCCAAGTGCCGAGGGAACTCCGACCTCCAGCTGCGCATTGATCTCGGAGGCGGACTGGCGGGCCAGATTTCGATCAGGACCGATTCGCGGCTGGCGTCGCCTGCCGTTTTCGCGGTAACAGAGGTACCAGATCTTGCCTCGGCGGTAGGCGCGAACGCGGCCGACGCGGAATGACCTGGCGCTGGCCTTGCCGGTATTTCTTGAGCTCGGGGACGACATTTCGGGTAACTCCTCGGAGAACTCTCCGCTACAAAGCGCTACAAAAAGCGCTACAAACGGCGAGTCTCCGGGAGCACCCAGAAACGCAAAGGCCCATCAGCGTACAACTTACGCCGATGGGCAACGAGCACGAGCGGAGAGGACAGGATTCGAACCTGCGGAAGGGTGTGACCCCTTCACCGATTTAGCAAACCGGCGCTTTCGACCACTCAGCCACCTCTCCAGATTGCGATTTTTCCCGCGTGTTAGGGCAATTCTCGCGTTTTGCGATCTGACCTCACGGGCTCGTTGACAACCGCTACGGTCGGGTAGCCAACCTTCAAGTGCCCCACGCCTGTAATCAGCAGTCGAGGGGCCGACAAACCTGTCTACTTTTAATAGCTAGGTTCACCGTGTCAGACCATTCTACAACTACGCTCGATTGTCGTAAACGCCGCAACCGCACCCGGCCCGCAAAGCAGTCCAAGGGCTTTCCCCTCACGCCCAGGGCCGATGGCCGTTGGCGCAAAAGATACTCGGCAATATGGATTTCTTAGGCCGTTGGGCCGCAGTGAAAAGGGGCGGATAGTCCGCTTTGATAGCGACAGCTGGAAAGATGCCAAAGCCCTGGATGACGCCCAAATCGACGACCCGCCAGCCGGCCGCGAAGCCAAAATAAAAAACCTGGACCAGCTCAACGACCACGTCTACGACGACGATACCGTTCGCGTGATGGACGTTTGCAATCAATTCCTCACGTATCAAGCGCAGAAGCTGGAAGTGGGCAAAATCGGCGACGCCGATGTATTCTCGCTGTCGCGAGGCTGCGTCATACTCGGCCTCACGACCATAGTCTTGCTAGTGATGTCCTCCCGTGCGTGTATGGGGGAGATTGGCGTTGAAAACAGCATGTAAGCCTAAATGGTAGTACTGCCGAGGATTGATCGGCGGCAAGTTCGCTAATAGGATTCATTGCCACGAATGGGGACGCTCTGATTCATTAGCCCCGACTGATTAAATGCCGCAATGCCGTTGCTGTCGGTAACGATTGTTACCCCGTTCTGAGGCTTGAGCGTTACAAGGGGAACCCCCCGGCCAGTAGCGGCGTCGACAACTTGAAGAGCGTAATCGACCGCCAAGAGCGAGGTCGCCGACAAGGCAAAGAAGCACGAATAGCAAACAACGATGAATCATCGGGCGACCACTGCTTGCTGCCTATTCGTTTGCTCAGTTTTTCTCGCCTACGAGACGATGGACATTAAAGTGAAGCGCCCCTTGAAATAGAAAACTCTTCCCAACATACCGTCGATTGAGAAATAGATCGCATTCTCAAAAACTCGTTAGGTTGATGGAATGCCAAAAGCGGATCGGAAACTCATCTCCGCGCTTGGCCTGACACTCGGCGGCTGTTTCCGTCGAAGAAAGACCCCATCAATCGAACGTTTTCACACTTCGGTCGAGCAGCCCGCACAATATCGCACGCTCGAATTCTGCCCATGCCAGGCCGTTGCTAGCCCAACTTCCCCAACGTTTGACGTAAGTGCTTACGCCGCAACGGGAGGAGCCCCGTTTTTTCCACTACAATTCGGTTTTATGAAGTCGGCTGGGGAGTTCCAGGCCGAGGCGTTCGAGGAGGATTTTCTGGTGGTCGCTCGGCTGCGTCACGCAGCGGGTGCGGATTTCGTGACCGTCTTTGGTGGGCAGCACGACGTCGACCGCGCGGAGCTCGCTCAGTTCGTCCAACACGCGCCGCGGTTCGTTGCCGAGGCCGGCTTTCTGGCAGAGTTGGCCGAGGAACTTCCAGAGCACGTAGGCCAGAAAGCAGACCAGAATGTGGGCCAGCACACGGTCCTCTTTTTGATGCCAGACGGGACGGAGCGAGAAGTCGCTCTTCTGGATGCGGAACGCCGCCTCCGCTTCGGTCAATTGGATGTACGCCCGCCATAGCTCTTCGTCGCTCCACCCGCTGACGTTGCTGCGGAGCACATAGGAGCCTTCGCTGAGCTGTGTCCAGGCGCGCCACTTCTCGATCTTCTTCCAGGCGATCTGTGCTGCGCCGTTTTCCGCGGCGCGAATCTGGACGTCGAACAAGCCCGCGGCCCGGGTGTTCTGTCCCAGCAATCGTCCCACGCGCCGCTCGATCGGTCCCACTTCGTGCCGACGCTTGGCGCAAGCGGCCGTAATCTTCGTCAGTCCGTCTTCGATCCGTTTCTCGAAACGAGCGTGCATGGCCTGCTCTTTCTCGCGGCGATCGCGGCTGCGGCAAAGAATGAAGGTCTCGGCGCCGCCGTCGGGACAGGCACACAGCTTGACCTCCAGCCCCTCGCGGATGGCGTGCCAGTCCTGCGTTGCCAACTGCTGCTCGAACCGCTTGAGCTGGCACTTCGGCGTCCCCACGATGTACTGCCGCCCGCCCGCTTTCAGGAACTCGAGGTTCTCTTCAGAGACCATCCCGCGATCCAGCGCCCAGATGCGCTGCGCCTGGCCGTAGCGGGCCTCCATCGTCTCGACGATCTCTTCCAAGGTCGTCGAGTCGTGGCGATTTCCGGCGAAAACTTCGTAGCCCAGCGGCAAGCCGCAGCGCGAGACCACCAGGCCGATGCAGACCTGTTTGCAGTCGGGGCGATGGTCGCGCGAATAGCCGCGCTGCGCCAGGGGATTCGCGTTGGCCTGCCCCTCGAAGTACGTGCTCGTCACGTCGTACAGCAGCAGGTCGTACTCGATGGCGAACAACTCGCCGAACCGCTGCTTGAGAAATTCCTCCAGCGCCGGCTTGTGCGGCAGCAGTTCGTCCAGCCCGCGATACAGGCGGTTGTCGTCCACCTTGTCGACCGGCACGCCCAGCAGGTCGCCCAGCGCGCTCTGCCGATAGAAGTGTTCGGCGATGTGGAGCTCGCTCGACGGCTCGCAGAGTCGGGCGATCACCAGGATCAGCGCCGTCAGCGACCACGGAACGTGCTCTTGCCCGGCCGGCATCGCACGCCGCAGAAACTCGTGCAGCCCGAGCTGCTTGACCAGTTCCAGCGCCAGCCACGGCCCGCCGAACTGCCGGCAGTTCTCGACCCGCACCCGCGTGCGGTCGATCTCGACGAACCGCGGCTCGGTCTGGGCTTCCGGAAAGAGCTCCTGTTGCCACGACGGCGCTGCGGGTCGGCGGCTTGCTCGACGCCCAGCCGGCCCGCTTCGTCCATCAGCCCCAGATAGGCCACGGTCCGCTGCCGCGGACCTCGCTCGGTGCGATACGACTCGACCAGCGCCCAATACGCTTCGCGTTGCCCGTTGCGCCGACGGAAATGGGGTCGCAGGAACATGCCGCCATGTTAGCGGCGATGCCCGGGACTTTTTTCCACTACACGCCCCGGCGAGGAAAATACTTCGACCAACCCGCTCCGCATCGCCATCGCATCACGACTTACGTCAACACAAAGTCCGAAAAAATCGCCGCCCAAGGGATTTTGTCGAATCGCTGGGGAAGTTGGGCTAGC
>CAVTEK010000013.1:0-733240 GCA_963733825.1 Pirellulales bacterium | reverse complement strand
GCGCGAATCCCTCATGTCAGCTAGCAACGGCCTGGCATGGGCAGAATTCGAGCGTGCGATATTGTGCGGGCTGCTCGACCGAAGTGTGAAAACGTTCGATTGATGGGGTCTTTCTTCGACGGAAACAGCCGCCGATTGCCAGGCCAAGCGCGGAGATGAGTTTCCGATCCGCTTTTGGCATTCCATCAACCTAACGAGTTTTTGAGAATGCGATCTGTTTCTCAATCGACGGTATGTTGGGAAGAGTTTTCTATTTCAAGGGGCGCTTCACTTTAATGTCCATCGTCTCGTAGGCGAGAAAAACTGAGCAAACGAATAGGCAGCAAGCAGTGGTCGCCCGATGATTCATCGTTGTTTGCTATTCGTGCTTCTTTGCCTTGTCGGCGACCTCGCTCTTGGCGGTCGATTACGCTCTTCAAGTTGTCGACGCCGCTACTGGCCGGGGGGTTCCCCTTGTAACGCTCAAGCCTCAGAACGGGGTAACAATCGTTACCGACAGCAACGGCATTGCGGCATTTAATCAGTCGGGGCTAATGAATCAGAGCGTACCCATTCGTGGCAATGAATCGTATTAGCGAACTTGCCGCCGATCAATCCTCGGCAGTACTACCATTTAGGCTTACATGCTG
This sequence comes from Pirellulales bacterium, assembly GCA_963733825.1. GTDB lineage: Bacteria > Planctomycetota > Planctomycetia > Pirellulales > Lacipirellulaceae > JABDGM01. The sequence continues at coordinate 732,611 of CAVTEK010000013.1, read as the reverse complement.
TTTTCAACGCCAATCTCCCCCATACACGCACGGGAGGACATCACTAGCAAGACTATGGTCGTGAGGCCGAGTATGACGCAGCCTCGCGACGGCGAGAATACATCGGCGTCGCCGATTTTGCCCACTTCCAGCTTCTGCGCTTGATACGTGAGGAATTGATTGCAAACGTCCATCACGCGAACGGTATCGTCGTCGTAGACGTGGTCGTTGAGCTGGTCCAGGTTTTTTATTTTGGCTTCGCGGCCGGCTGGCGGGTCGTCGATTTGGGCGTCATCCAGGGCTTTGGCATCTTTCCAGCTGTCGCTATCAAAGCGGACTATCCGCCCCTTTTCACTGCGGCCCAACGGCCTAAGAAATCCATATTGCCGAGTATCTTTTGGCGCCAACGGCCATCGGCCCTGGGCGTGAGGGGAAAGCCCTTGGACTGCTTTGCGGGCCGGGTGCGGTTGCGGCGTTTACGACAATCGAGCGTAGTTGTAGAATGGTCTGACACGGTGAACCTAACTATTAAAAGTAGACAGGTTTGTCGGCCCCTCGACTGCTGATTCCTGGCGTGGGGCACTTGAAGGTTGGCTACCCGACCGTAGCGGTTGTCAACGAGCCCGTGAGGTCAGATCGCAAAACGCGAGAATTGCCCTAACACGCGGGAAAAATCGCAATCTGGAGAGGTGGCTGAGTGGTCGAAAGCACCGGTTTGCTAAATCGGTGAAGGGGTCACACCCTTCCGCAGGTTCGAATCCTGTCCTCTCCGCTCGCTTTCTAAACACCCGTTGCAAGTTGTTGCAGTGCAACTCCTTGTGACGGGTGTTTCGCATTTGTCCCAGTCGCTGGGACAATTACTGGGACAAACGAACCGGGGAATCGTCGTCGTCTGCCACGCCGAAACATGGTCAACGGCGCGAATGCCGCCAGTGCGAACCAACATCGTCACGATCCTCACCTCAATGCCCGCCATCGCGGACGCCAAGTTACAAAAAAACCAAAACAAACTACGCTGTATTTCTAGGCCGTTGCGATTCTTCGCATGGACCAAGGAAATCGATTTGATTCATTATACGTCGGGCATCGTCGTTTCTTAAATGTTTGTATAGCTCGACGATTTTAGAATCCCGGCGCCCCAACCATTCGCGCACCTCTCGCTCCGCGGAATGTGTCAACAGGTTTGAGACAACGGCCATTTGAATTTAGTGTAGCAACTGCTCTAAATGTGGAATGATCTCTTGTTCTCTGGGGGCTTGCCCCCAGACCCCCAGGATTTTTTCAGGCATGGCAAGGGTGTCCAAGGGGTGTTGCAGCGGCGTAGCCGCGGCGGTACATTCGCGCTCGTCCGGTGAAACGGAGTTGAACTCTGCGGGGACGCAACTCAACCAGGGATAACCGGGCCAAGGGTGCGCCAAGAGCGTCCCGGGCTTCTGCGGGCAATGCGCCTCCGGAAGCCTTTTTTCGTGCGCGCGTGCAGGTTCGCTCGCGCGCGACGGTGGGTTGATCCACACCGCTGTCGGCAGCGCCGGCGGCGATGGCAGGCCCTGCACGAAGCGCTCCGGATGCGCCGCGTAGGCCGCGCTCAGCGCTCGCTGCCGCTGGTCGCGCACTGCGCTCTGCCGCGCCGTAATGCAACATCGCCGGCGTCACGAGGCCGATCCCGCTGTGGTAGTGCTCGTCGTTGTACCACGAGAAGAACTGCCCGCAAAAACCGTGCGCGTGCTCGAAGCCGTCGAACCGGTCCGGGAATTCCGGCCAGTACTTGATGGTCTTGAACTGGCTCTCCGAAAACGGATTGTCATTCGACACCTGTGGACGGCTATGCGACTTCGTCACCCCGAGCGACGCCAACAGCTGCGCCACGCCGTGTGAAGTCATCGACGGCCCACGATCACTGTGGATCGTCAGTTGCTCTTCCACGACGCTCTGCTTGACCACCGTTTCGCGAATCAAGCGCCGCGCCAGGTCCGCGCTCTCGCGGTGCGCCAGCATCCAGCCCACCACGTAACGACTGAAGATATCCAAAATCACGTACAGGTAGTAATAGGTCCATTTTTGCGGGCCTAAAAGCTTCGTGATGTCCCACGACCAGACCTGATTCGGGCCCGTGGCGAGCAGCTCCGGCTTCTGGTAGTGAGGATGCCGCAGCTGATTGCGCCGCTCGCGCGACGATTGGTCATGCTGCAAAATCCGGTACATCGTCCGCACCGAACAGTGGTATCTTCCCGCGTCGAGTTCCGTCGCGTAGACCTCGCGTGGCGCCCGGTCACAGAAGCGCTGGTTGTGGAGCAGGCTGCGCACGGCGTCGCGCTCCGCCCGGCTGAGCGCCCGCGGCGAACGTGCCGGCCGCCGTTCCGGCTGAGGCTTTGCGTGCCCAGCACGCTGGCGATAGAACGTGGCCCGCGCCACGCCCAGCGCCGCGCACGCTTGCCGCACGCCAACACCTTGGCTGAGCTCCTTCGTGGCCATCATGCGCTCCTCCCTTCCTCCGGCGGGTCGATCGGGTTCCCCAGCAGCTCCGCAACTTTTTTTTGAAACTCGATGATCGTCTCGGCCTGCTTGAGGCGGTGCGTCAGCCGCACGTTCTCGCGCCGCAGACGTTCCAGTTCTTTACGCTCCGCGGCGTTCAGCACGGGCTTGCGGCCACGCTTTTTGGACGCGAGCCCATCCAGGCCGCCCACGTCACGTTGCTTGCGCCATGTTGCCAGGTGGGAAGAATAAAGCCCCTCACGACGCAACAGTTCGCCGAGTTGCCCGGTCGCCTGGCGACGCTCCGCCTCGGCCAAAATTCGCAGCTTGTACGCTACATCGAAACGCCGCCGGATCGCTTTTTCCGGCACCTCGGGCGAACCCACGCAGCCACTTCGCTCCTGCCCATCCTGCCTGTCTTGTTGATCCATCACGAACAACCTCCTGGCCCTCTACAGTAATAAAAGGACAGGCAGTTGTCTCACCTAGATTGGCACAGAGGGCCGACGCGCCACCCAGAAAGCACTGGCTGCAAAAGAAGTGCCTGAAACTGTGGAACGTTCCGTACTCGAAGCCGATCTCGCCGGGGATCGTCGGAAATCCTTTAGCCAAGGGCAGAATAACCTGATTTTGAAAATCTTCAGGGCATTGTTTTCCCGTAGTGCTTCCCCACGGGCGGAATGGAAGCCTCGCCCGTCCTTGTGGCGGGGTACTGTCAGCAGCATTTTAATGAGGTCGGGATGTAGCGGAATTATCCTGGCGCACCGGCCCTTGGTGGTTCGCGCCATACCTGTCTTTATTCTTTTGGAACTAGCTCGTTCGTCTGCGATGCGGACGACCTCGGCTGGAAGATCGATATCCGTCCATCGTAGTGCAATTAGCTCGCCGATTCGTAGCCCCAAGTGGCTGAGAGCAACTATTACACGATGCAACCAGGTAAGGTTGGAGTTCGAGCCGCAGTGAGCGATCATCGCACTTACCTCGTCGCTGCTGTAACAGTACGTATCTGAGCCTTCGGCCTTTCGAAGTGGATAGTGGGTTTTGCGATCGACAAGGAGCAAACCCTCATTGATAAACCAGTTGATTGCGGATTTAATCTGCGTTAAATCGACGTAACAGGTACGATACGCGAACTTGGCGAACATCCGGTTTCCGTATTTTTCGTACTGAGCCTTGTCAAACTCAACCCAAGTTTCAAGACCGTGGCGCCGGCAGAATCCTACATGATGCTTCTGGACCAACTGGTAACGCTTGAGCGTGCTGGACGTTACTCCCCCAAGGACGGCGCTTCGCCCGCTGTATTCTAGGTATCGCGCCCAACCACGCTCGAGCATGAGGGGACGGATCGCATCTTCGACTGCTTTGACTTCGGCAAGCCCTAGCTCGACGGCCTTTGGAAGTCGAGCTGGTGAAGCTGCCGCATCGCATCGTCGTGCTGGCGAGTCGCGAGACTATGTTTTCCGAGGCCGGGTCGGTTGCCACGGCCGTCGGCATAATAAACGCCATCTCGCTGGCGCAAATGCCAATTGAAGTATTGGCACTGAATCGGCGCATGTTTTGGGGTCTGGGCATTTCGAATCGTTACGTAAAGTGGGACTCGGCACTTATTCCACTACGGAAGGTGCTTGGGACAATTCTCTCCTGACGCGTGATGATTTACCTTTTCGTTACACACCGGTTCGACATCCGAAGAGGCTGCTTTCCTGACAAACGGGCTTGAACTTTGGACGCGTTGGCTGTCCCTTGACCGGTTGCTGGGCCGTTTGGTTTCCCAATAACTTCCGGCGTGGCGGAGGCGACAGCGGCAATCGGAATCAGTCACGAGTACCCTTGCCGCCCGGCTGATCCTTGGGGCGTTTCTTCTTTGCCAGAAGCCGGCGGATCGTCGACAGGGAGAGACCGGTTGCTTCTGCAAATTTCTTCGGGGACAAGCACTGACGCTTGCCGGCCGGTTCCTGTCTCGATTCTGGCGGATTTCGGCCGCTGGACATCGTTTTTGGTATAAAGGCCGTCTGACGGAAGGTTTTCGGCGTTATTGCCTACTAGCTCCCGCATACCAAATAACGTCCACGTTAGCGGGCGGCCTAATCTCCAGGGCGTTAGTACGGCCATCCGCAGTTTCGACGCAGGTGCATAAGCCAACGGCGTGCATGGCCGTAGAAGTGTCCAAGCAGACGAGGCCAATCGATGGCAGATCACAAAGATTTCATCTCGGCATACGGACTCGTACCGCACGATCGGTTCGATCTGCTCGACTTACCTCTTGATTTCCGGTGGGAGATTACGCGTCGGCATCCGTACGACTTGCTTTTGTGGCGCACGGCCCGTGCTTACCGTCGAAATGAGTTCGCAGTGGGAAGTAGCGAAATGGAAAACGGATTGGCCGCGATGTACATGTTGGGCATGATCGGCGTCACTGGCGAGCCGCCAGATCCAACATGCAGTTTTGAAGACTTAGGCGATTTGGATCCGGCATTCTTGTCGGGGTCAATTCAGCCAATGACGATTCGTAACATGATCAGTATACTCATTGCGGCGCTCCCAGCTGCTGAACTTCAAACGCTGCGCACAGTACTGGATTTGGCAGTTCGTCCCAATTACCCGGTTCCGGCCGATACCGATCTAAGCCGAGAGCTAGCGAAAAGCCGTCACGAATCGTTGCACTCTTCCGTCTCCGGGCGGTCAGCGGTGCGAGGTTCGTGGTGGCTTTTTTGTTGGTACTAGATCCGCTACGACATTGCCTCGATGGGAAGAGTAAGCCATGTCGCACGGCAACATACACAGCGTATTAGTTGTGTTCGCAGCGTTTTGCGTTGCGATTGCATCCGCAACCGGCGGCAGGGACAGGTGTACCAGGAGTTTACTGTGCGGGCTGTTCATTCTGACGTGCCCATCACGCTGTTCCCGCCACTGACGAATGGAGATGGACAGAGATGAAGCGACCGACCTCTATCTGGATGTTAGCAGCGATGACGATGCTTCTCGGCGGCGCAGGCCGGGCCAGGGCGGGAGTGAAGTCGTCCTTGGGCACGATCCCAAACGGTTTCGGCTCGAGCGACGGGACGACGTTTACCTTCCACCACATCGGGAGCGTCGATTTCGTCTTTGACTTGACGGACAGCGGTGGGACGGTCGTTAACCCCTTCTCCGTCACAGCTTTCAACAATATCGGCAGCACACTTGGGAAGTTTGATGTCGAAGTGGGATTTGTGAGTGATGTCTCTCCAGACGCGGACGGCGACGGGGTGGTCGATCTCCTCGATAACGCCCCGACCGTTTTCAACCCTGCTCAGTTGGATTCCGACGGAGACGGTATCGGCGATGCGGCCGATCTCACACCTGCCATTTACGACCCGGCGCCGCCTGCGTCCTTGAGCAAGGGAAGTGGGATCATGTTTTCAGGATCTGGCACTTCCGATGTTTTCGCATCTGCTCTTGTTTCCAACTTTCAGATCGAATTCAGTAATGGCAGCTTGCCAACGGGGGGAACAGCGCAATTCAGCTTCAATGTCGATACACCGGATAATGTGGATGGGTTCATCTTGCGCCTTACTCCCGCTGAAGCCACCGTCCCCGAGCCAACAACCCTGGCACAGGCTGGCATGGCGTTCGCCGCCTTTGCGGGATACCTCCTCCGGCGTCGACGCAAGCAGCCAGTGAATACGCCAGGAGCCATCGGGAACGCCGATGCTGTAACCATTTGCAGCGGTACAAATCTGCGCCGCCTTCCTATCTATTCATCTCTTTGCTAATACGCACAGATGATGACCGTGCTGACACACCCTTTTTCGGCGCAAGAAATCCATTCCGAAAAACGTCTGCGGCGACCTTGTGAGACGGGGCCTATGGGTAGGTGGCGCTGGTTTGCCGCAGCAAAGGAAGGATTTTGAAGCGCCGGAACTCGATCGGATGGCCAAGGAATGACGACGCTTCACGGATTTTTACGTGGGCGGGCCGGCGTGCACGGCCTCGCGAGCGGCGCCGATGACCGGCTGTTATCCGGTGTGGGCTGGGTTTGCCGAGGCCGATGGTGAAGCCGCCACTTCCGGTTCGGTCACTAGCTTTGCCGCGAAGGTGAGCGACGAGAGTCCATACGAGCATGATCGGCACGAAGGCGAGCATCGCGATGGCGAGGATCGTCCAGAAGTTTGCTTGGAACGAGATGGTCGATCACGATGGCTTTAACGGAGTGAGCTTCCGCAGCAAAACATCTCCCTCGCTGGTAGCTGGTTGGCTCTCGCGCGTTGACAGGTGTTCGTCCTCGAAACGCTGGGCCAGCGCGATTTCTTCCCGCAGCGATTCGGCCGCCGGTCGCGCACTGTTCTGCGGATCGAGGCAAAATAGATCCCACTTTTCGTTCTTGTATCCGTGCTGTCGGATGTACCAATTTCCGTCGTCGTCGGACTGGATGGGAAAGAGCGAGCAGACGCACGGCTTGTACCGATATTTGTCTCCTTCCGCTTCGCCCAATTTGTGCAGTACGCAACCATCGTTGAAGAACACACACCAGCCAGCGACGTTGCGCAGCACGGGATGCCCCAGTCGTCGCCGGCCACTCTTGTAGTCTTTTCGCCGAACAACAGCTCGCGACTCCGTGCGCAGCAGCGGGCTGATTCGATCGAGATTGGCATCGAGCCGCTCCACTTCCTCGGGATAGAGGAGCGGTCGCCCTTCTCGACAACAAACCCCATCGCAGCCACGGCCGTACGTGCATTCGTAGCGGGCTTCTGCCAGATTCAGGATCGGCAACGAATGTTCCATGGAATCGCTCCGACACAGGCGGCTCTCTTGTTCACCTTAAAATGACGGCCGTCGACACGCACGGTCAAGTGCTGGCCGAGCCGCGGCTGCGGCATCGATCATTTGCACCATAAAATCGGCATATTCCAGGCCCGCGTGCCGCAGCAGTTCGATTAGGCAGTCGGTTGGCTTGAGGTCGGCGTTCGGATTCACGTCCAAAATATACGGGGTGTCGGAATCGCTGATGCGGAAGTCGATGGTGGCGAATCCCCGACAGCCGAGGGCTCGATAGGCGCTGCGCGCCAGCTCGGAGACATGTTTAGCAAGCGACTGCGGCAGATCGGCCGGGTATTGCAGATCACGGTCCAGGTTTTCGCGCGAGCCGGGCCGCCATTTGGCATCGTAGCTGTCGATGGGCCAGGCGCCGTTGTTGCCGATGAATTTTGTCTCGACGAGCGGAAGCGCGATGTGCTCTTCACGATCGACGACGGCCGCCGAGACCTCGCGGCCCGCGATAAACTCTTCGACAAGCACCGGCAGGGCGTAGTGTTCGACGGCATGCGCGATTCGTTGCGCAAGCTCTAACGGCCGTGTTACAACGCTTGCTTGGTCGATACCGACGCTGGCATCGCGAAACGCCGGCTTCACAATGACCGGCCAGTTGAGCCGGCAATGAGTCGGCGGCATCCGGTCGATTACGCTCCAGGCGGGCGTCGGCAGGCCGGCCTGTGTCAGCAATTGTTTTGCGATATCCTTCCGCCCCGCCTTCCTGAGTACGTTCGACGACGAGCCGGTAAACGCGATACCCGATTCTTCGAGCAGCCTTGCGAATTGGCATTCCGCGTTGGGATCGTCTCCAAAGCCTTCGAACAGGTTGAGCACGATATCCACAGGCACTTGTTGCAACACAATTACTGCGCTGTCTAAATCGCGCCCCACACCAAACCGTGTCAACTCCAGGTGCGTGTGAGCCAAATGCTGCTCGATTGCAGCTACGACCAGGAGGATATCGTTTTCGGATGCAGCTTCGGGATGGGTCGGCGGCAAAACCGGCTCATTATAGGCGATGACCACGCGCATGGATGAACTTTGTATCGCATCGTCCGGTCGAATGTCACTAGAGCCAGTTTTCAAAACTTGGGGTTAGCACCCCGCGAGTGATCAAAATCAGCCGACACGCGCGTAGCGTCCGGTTCATTGGAGCCTTTTTGAAACTGCTTCGCATTGTTGAATACATAGCCGACCCATTTTGGGTCGGTGTAAGGAAATTGCGACATGCGTTCGCATTCGTCATTAAGCGCTGCGCAAGAGCCACTCCTCGTGGTTCTTGAGACCTTCATTAAACCACCGTTCAGAAACGGTCGGCGGCCGGTGCCCATCCCTGCTTCATCGGCCCGTGACGGTGGCCAGCCATCCGCCGTTCCAAAACTCGTCGACGTGGCGGATTGTGGCACGAATATCTCGTGCTGGAAACTCGTCACCATCTTCGGCCTGATACTCGCCCGTCATTTTGGCTGCCGTACGCGTTATCAATCCAACGTTTGCAGCTCAGGTGCCACTGGTTTCGGCGCGGATGCGTAATGTAACGCGTAGCACGAGATAACCAGCCAAGCCTGAAACAAACGAACCAATTAAAATGCCAAGTCGCTCCAGCCCCTGATAATCGGTGCTGCCCTGCTCGAATGCGAGTGATGCAATGAACAAGCTCATCGTGAAGCCGATACCGCACAGTAATGCGGTGCCGTAAAGCTGCCACCATCCAACTCCGTTAGGACGTGATGCAATTCCCAGCCTCACCGCGAGCCGGCACATAACCAAAATCCCGAGTTGCTTCCCGAAAAACAATCCGGCCGCGATCCCAAGCGGCACGGAATGGAGCGTGTCCCTGATCGAGAGTCCGGCCATCGAGACACCTGCGTTGGCGAATGCGAAGAGGGGCAGGATGCCAAACGCCACCCACGGATGCAGCGTATGTTCGAGGCGATGTAACGGCGACTCAGTCGCTTGAATACCAGCAGATTCCTTTCGCGTGCGTAGCGGAATAAACATTGCCAGCACCACGCCCGCCAGCGTGGCATGTACGCCCGACTTCAGCACGGCCACCCATAGCGGAACACCGATGAGGAAATAGGCGGCGGTCCGCCTTACGCCCAAGCGGTTGAAGCAGGTTAATACAAGTATCAGGACAGCCGCAATAACCAAGGAGGAAATGGACAGATCGGCCGTGTAGAACAGAGCGATTATGATGATGGCGCCTAAGTCGTCGAAGATGGCAACGCTTAGTAGAAAGGCCTTCAGCGCCGGTGGAACACGGTTTCCGAGAAGGGAAAGCACTCCCAACGCGAAGGCAATGTCGGTTGCCGTTGGGATGGCGCAGCCTTTCACGGCGACTGGATTACGCCAGTTAAGCGCGGCATAAAGCGCCGCGGGCGCTAGCATTCCTCCCACGGCGGCGAACGCCGGCAGGATCGCGGTCCGCAGGCTCGATAGGTGTCCTTCGATCCCTTCACGCTTCAGCTCCAGGCCGACGAGCAAAAAGAATATCGCCATCAGTCCATCATTGACCCACTGTAACAGTGGTTTGGCGATTTCGAAGCTGCCGATCTTGAGATCTACGCGAAGATTCAGAAACGCTGCATAGTGACCCGCCAGCGGCGAGTTAGCAACGGCCAATGCCAGGACGGCCGCCACCATCAAAAGTAAGCCACTGGCTGCTTCCAACTTCAGAAAGTCCTCAAGCAACTTACGCACTTTGTCGATTTGAGAGGACGTGCGAATTTGCATGTTATGCCAGTTGCGTTGAAGGTTCTCGCCACGTCCCCTAAGGGTAACCCCGTGACAGAAATCAAAAATGTCGTTATCCCGCTACCGTAACCGAATGGCAGTTTGACGCCAATGACACTGTGCTCGAAGAAATCATGGTGAGTGCTCTCGAAGAGTTGTGACGATTCGGCCGCTGGCGGAACGGCGAGCATAGATACTGCTGCTCCAGCTAGATACCGTGATTGGCGTAGGGGCCGCAGCGCATCGGGCATGTCAGCAGACAACGTCAGAAGCCCCCATTCGCCCGGTAGTGTTACGAAGCATGCTCCCGTCGAGACGCTAATCGGCTAGCGTGCCCGAGCCTAGCAAGGGCGCTGCTGATGTTGTTCGGGACTGCCGTCTTCGACGACTTGGTTACGGCTTGGCATCAATTCGAGCGAGTACCAAAACTCCTGAATGTGTGAGGTGCTTCATTAATCGACCGTTTAGACACCGTATATAGGTCGACGATCCGGCCTTCTCCGACAACGGCTACGTCCCTGTTCCAGAACACGCCAAAACTCATCGACGTGCCCGGTTTGTGGGATTGATATTTCGTGCCGAGAACCCGTTAGCTTTCTCGGATTGAGATTCGGGGCGTTCGGTGCCCGGCGGAAAGCCCCAGCAAGGGAACGAATCTGGCGCATGCGGATTTCCGATGCATCGCTGCCGCCTGGGGCACTGACCAGGCATTTCAGCATGTATAGCCGCGCCGGCCGGACGTTGAATCGACTCGCGGATGCCGCAATTCGCGACGCGAATACTGTCGAAATCTGGCGGCGGCAATTTATCAGCCCAGGCATCGGTTGACGACGCCCCATGTGTCGCTATAATTCGATAGTTGGCGAAATGACGATACATGCGACGTGGCTTCCTGGGGCATGCGAAAACGATCCGAGAAGTCCCGCAATAAAAGGACAGGCCATGAAAACGATCGAAGTCTTTGACAATCCAATGTGCTGTTCCACGGGCGTTTGCGGCCCGCAGGTCGATCCCGTTTTGCCGCGTTTTGCCGCCGATCTTGATTGGCTCAAGCAACAGGGGCATTCGGTGGAACGCTTTAATCTGGCCCAACAGCCGGCGGCTTTCACGGAGAATCGGGATGTCCGCCAAGCGCTTGAAGCTCAAGGGACCGATTGCCTGCCACTGATTCTGGTCGATGGTCATATCGTTAGCCTTGGGCAGTATCCACCGCGCGACACGCTCGGCTTGTGGGCTGGCACCGAGTCCAGCTCGCCTCTGCTCGTCGTTCAGCCGGAGAACAAATGCTGTGGCGGATCGAGTTGCTGTTAGCGGTCAGTCAATCAGACGATTTCGTGCGGGAGTGACATTATGGAATTTCTTCGACATCCGACGCGCAATCTGTTTTTTACCGGCAAGGGAGGCGTCGGCAAAACGTCTCTGGCGTGTGCCGCAGCAATTCGCCTTGCCGATAACGGGAAGCGAGTGTTGCTGGTGTCCACCGATCCGGCTTCTAACCTTGACGAGGTACTGGGAACACCACTGGGTCAACAGCCCACGTCCGTCGCTTCGGTACCCGGACTGTTCGCGATGAACATCGACCCCGAAGCGGCAGCCGCCGCGTACCGGGAGCGGATGGTTGGGCCCTATCGATCGCTCCTGCCAGCGGCCGCAGTCGCCAGTATGGAGGAACAGTTCTCCGGATCCTGCACGCTGGAGATCGCGGCCTTCGACGAGTTTTCACGACTGCTGGGCGATGCGTCCGCAACTAGCGAATTCGACCATGTCATTTTCGACACTGCGCCCACGGGGCATACGCTTCGTCTGTTGACGCTTCCGTCGGCTTGGTCGGGGTTCATGGAGACGAGCACGACCGGCACTTCCTGCTTAGGACCGCTCGCCGGTCTCCAGGCTCAACAAAAAATGTATCTGGAGACGGTGCGGGCCTTAGGAGATCCCCATACGACGACGTTGATTTTGGTGGCGCGCCCGGAAGCCACCGCCCTCCAGGAAGCTGCTCGCACCAGCGCGGAATTAGCTGCTTTGGGTGTACATAACCAGCATTTGATCGTTAACGGCATATTCCGTGCGGCATCAACCGACGACCTGCTTGCCCTTGCTATGGAACGCCGCGGAGACAAATCGCTAGCGGAGATTCCCAGCATGCTGGGAGGGTTGCCGCGGACTCTGGTTCCCCTCACAGTGAACGGGCTTCTTGGCGTGAAAGCGTTGCGCATGCTCGGCGTCGAGCAAACTGGCGACAGCGATGAGCCTTCAACCGAGAAGGCTAATGCGAAACTTCCTCTCCGCCTCGGGGACTTAATTGACGAATTGGCAGCGCCAGGACACGGCGTCATTCTCACGATGGGCAAAGGCGGCGTCGGCAAAACCACGGTCGCCGCCGCGATTGCCGTGGCGCTCGCCGAGCGCGGCCACCACGTTCACCTCACAACGACCGACCCCGTTGCTCATTTGGCGGCTGCTTTTTCCGGGGACGCGCGGCACAATGTTGCAATCAGCCGGATCGATCCGGCCGCCGAAATTGCCCGCTACACGGCGGAAGTGATGGAGACCGCCGGCGGCGGATTGGATGATCAGGGTAAGTCGCTGCTGGCCGAGGACCTGCGGTCTCCTTGCACGGAGGAAATCGCCGTGTTTCGCGCCTTTGCCGAAGCCGTCGCCGCGGGCACGGATCAGTTTGTGGTCCTCGATACCGCGCCGACCGGTCATACGATTCTGCTGCTCGATGCAGCGCTCGCCTATCATCGCGAGGTAATGCGGCAATCGAGCCAGATGCCCGAATCGGTCGAACGACTGTTGCCCCGCCTGCGCGATCCGGAGTTCACGCGGGTCCTTATTGTCACGCTCCCTGAGGCGACGCCCGTCCACGAGGCCGCGCAGTTGCAGCGAGACTTGCGCCGCGCCGAAATCGAGCCCTACGCTTGGATCATTAACCAAAGCCTCGCACCGTTGACAGTCACCGATCGCGGACTTCGTCGTCGCCAACGGCACGAGGCCCGCTATATCAGCGAAGTGGAGACAGAACACGCGCGGCGAACCGCCCTCGTCGCCTGGCAAATTGACCCGCCCGTGGGGTATGCCCGCTTGCAACATCTTTCGGAATCCGTAAATACAAACCGGTCCGTCGGGGGGAAGACCTTCGCGGCGACGGCGACATCGGCGGAGGAGAGCGCGACGTTATCGAAGAGAAAAATTCAACCGTTAGCGAAATGACAATGCGAGAATTACTGGCAATCACTAAAGCACTGGCCGATGAGAATCGGCTGCGGATCGTGGCGGCACTCAAGGGACGCGAGCTATGCCTCTGCCAGCTCGTCGAACTGCTGGGGCTGGCCACCTCGACGGTCTCGCGGCACGCCTCGCTGCTCCATCAAGCGCAGCTTATTCGAGTCGCGCAAAGAGGGTCGCTGGGCGTTCTTTCGACTTGCTGACGGCGAGGCCCCGCCGGCCGTCCAGGAAACGCTGGCCGCGGTTCTCAAAGCGCTCGACCGCGCCCCGCAGGGCAAGGCCGATCGCCAGCGCCTCAAGGAAATTCTCAAGCAGGATCCCGAAGAACTCTGTCGGCGTCAGGGGAAATGCAAATGCTGAAAATCTTGTTCCTTTGCACGGGCAACTCCTGCCGCAGCCAAATGGCCGAGGGCTGGGCCCGGCATCTTAAGGGAAAAGAGATTGAAGCCTACTCCGCCGGCGTAGCGCCGCATGGCATGAATGCCGATGCGGTCCGTGTCATGTCGGAAGCGGGAGTCGACATAAGTGAGCAGAGATCAAAGCACGTCGACGACTTGTCAGACGTCAGATTTGACTACGTGGTCACCGTGTGCGATGACGCCCACGAATCATGCCCAATTTTTCCCGGCCGAGCGAGGATCGTTCATCAAGGCTTCGACGACCCGCCGCGGTTGGCCAGCGGCGCGGCGACGGAAGCGGAGCGACTCGCTCCCTACCGTCGCGTGCGGGACGAGATTCGGGATTATGTTGCCACCTTGCCGGAGTGCCTCAGCAACCATGATCCGGAGCGCTCGAAAAATTAGATAGGAATCGCACGATGACTCAGATGGTTGCCACTCCCGCCTGCCCTCGCGGCCGGCTTTCGTTCCTCGACCGCTTTCTAACGTTGTGGATCTTCCTGGCGATGGCAATCGGCGTAGCAGCAGGATACTTCGTCCCAGGCGTCGAGGCCGTGATCAATCGCTTCCAGGTCGGAACGACAAATATCCCGATCGCCGTCGGGTTGATCCTCATGATGTACCCACCATTGGCGAAGGTGAAGTATGAAGAGCTAGGAGACGTCTTTCGTAACTGGAAAATACTAGGGCTGTCGCTGGTGCAGAACTGGGTGATTGGTCCCATCCTCATGTTCGCGCTTGCCGTCATCTTCCTTCGTGGTTATCCCGAGTACATGACCGGACTGATCCTCATCGGGCTCGCACGATGCATCGCGATGGTGATCGTGTGGAATGATCTCGCCAAGGGGGACACCGAATACGCCGCGGGCCTCGTGGCGTTCAACAGCGTGTTTCAGGTTCTATTCTATAGCGTCTACGCCTGGTTCTTCATCACTTGGTTGCCGCCACTCTTGGGTCTGGCCGGCAGCGTGGTCGAAGTGAGCATAGGGCAGATCGCGCAGAGCGTGTTCATCTATCTTGGCATCCCGTTCTTGGCCGGAATGATCACCCGATTCGTGCTGCTTCGAGCCAAAGGTCGAGCTTGGTACGAACAAGTTTTCATTCCACGGATCAGCCCGATAACGCTGGTCGCGTTGCTGTTCACCATCCTCGTGATGTTCAGCCTCAAGGGCGACCGAATTGTACGGATTCCGTTTGACGTGGTGCTGATCGCCGTGCCGTTGCTGATTTACTTCGTGGTGATGTTCGTGGCGAGTTTTTTCTTGGGACGACAAGTCGGAGCCGACTACGCCAAGACGACCACGCTGGCTTTCACCGCGGCCAGTAATAACTTTGAACTGGCGATCGCGGTGGGGGTCGCTGTGTTCGGAATCAATTCGGGCGTGGCCTTTGCCGCTGTAATTGGCCCCTTGGTCGAGGTGCCGGTGATGATTGGCTTGGTAAATGTGTCCCTGCAGTTTCAGAGAAAAGTGTTTGGCAATTCCCTAGCGACATTGCCTAAGAGTTGAGTTGAAGCGCTCAGTGACGACTTCATCGAATACACATTTCCTCCCCTCAAATTCCAAGGAGACGAATCATGGAACGTCATGAACACAAAGTGTGCTACGGGACAATGTTCCCAGATGCGCTGCATTACCGCACCAACGAGCCGTCCGTCGGCAAGGTGTTTTCATTTGAACTCGATAGTACCGTTGGGATGGGCGCTGTTCGCACGGGCCGCAAATTCTCGGCAAACATCGAGGAATGGGATGATTGCTTGAAGTGCCCCGAGTTTGAGCACTGCTACAAACTCTGTATGGCGAAAATGAGTTTGGAATCAGCGATCGTTTGCGAGTAGCGGGCTAAGTATCGCTTCGCGGATTGCCCATCCAACGCGCGTACGGGCCCGACCATGATCAGTCGATGGAATGCCTCGATTAAAAGATGTCATTCTGGTAAATCGACCCATTGTTGAGACCGCTGTCTCGCATAGAAACGATCATTTTGGCGTGAACTGCGAGAGGTCGTAGATGCCCAACTTCTTTTCGATGGCGGCAACCTGGTCCACGACTTTGAAGAAGCCATCTTGTCCGAATCGCTTGTCTTCTTCCTTCTCAAAGTCCTCGCCCAGCGCATCGAATTCGTTCTTCGAAACGATGGTGCGGAACGCCGGAAACAGAACCGTGTCCTCTCTTGCTTCATGCGGATTGTACATGCGCACGAACTGATTCATGGCATCGGCGAGCTTTGCCCGGTCATCAGGTTCTTTCAATGCCTTCACGTTAGTAAGACGAAGCATCACGTCCGTAGCCTGGCGACCGGCATCATGCTGGCTCTTCAGCACGTTTACAAGATCGACCAGCTTGTTCGCCTTCCGAAACCGGGGGAAGAGAAAATCCTCTTCCAAATGTTCATGGTAGTCTTCGACGAAGCTGCGGATTAATCTTGCGGCGTCGTGTAGCGCGTCTACAGGGAGATCCTGTTTTCGCTCAATTCGTTGCACAGATTCTCCGAACACTAACAGCAATCGCTTCAGCACTCCGTGCTCCCGCATGAGATCTTCTGGTGGCGAAACACCCACATCGCCAACTGCGCCCTTGTTCTGCGGCGCGTCCTTTCCGTCGGCAGTGGCCGCGGCGACCAGCCCAGCCACTAAAATACCAGCGCCGGTTGTGGTCGAAACACGAACGAACTCTCGCCGTGTGGAACGAGAATCTTGCGGCATACCGTACTCCTTGGCATATGATTGAAATCCCCATTGCGAGGATAGATGCCAAACACAGACCGGTCAATGACGCGGCAAAATGACTATCACGAGTGTCACGATCTCATACGGTTTGCACAACGTGCCGTACTACGACGTTTAAGATTCTGTTGATCATGCTCAATTACTCATTCGTTTGACGGCACGCCGGAATCGTGCTGAGAAGTCATAGCTTTTCTAGGAATGAGACGCGGGCCTGTTTCTGTGCACTCGAAGGCTCCACGGCGTCGGGCGCCCTGGGGGATGATGCTGGCGGCGATGGTGCTCGAGCATTGGCGACGACGGAGTTGAGGCATCTTATTTCTTCTTCCCGTATACTGGACTTTGTCGACGTGTTACGCCGGGGCGAGGAGCCTGGGTTACCATTTGTACATCTTTGTTCTCCTTGAACGAACCTCCGGCCATCGGGATTGGGGCGTTGGCCGGAATTGATCAATCAGCGGTAGACGATGACGAGACGTGGCAATAGCTGGAGAAGCAGACGCGCGACATTGCTGGCGGCGGAGGCGATGTTAGCAGCATTACAGGCGGGGGCGTGCCTCGCTGCGCTGCTTCACACCGATACGTTCTCATTCAATAGAACCGGGACAACCCAGCATTTCGGTGACGCGCAGTTCGCCGCGCTGAACTATCCCAGCATTAACGGCATTTACATGGATATGGGGAGCGATGGCTCTCGAAGCCTGATCGCGGCGGCCGGAAATGACCTCATGCAGCAGTACAACAACTTCCTCGTCGATTACAACACACAGCCCAACGCGAGCGCCGAGGCCGACGCGATCTACAATTATTCGATTGTGCACTCGACGACGAACGGCCCCCGCCCCAACTCGGTTTTTCTCAACGAAATCGGGGCCGACTACAGCAACCCAAAGACCGCGACGGGCTCGAACTGGTACAACACCGGCTCAGCTGGCACCACGTACCGGCAATGGGTGATCGACGTGATCACCCGGCTGCACGATGTTTACGACTTCAACGTCCTGGTGGCCTCGCCTGGGCGCACGGCACTGGAAGTTCAGCAGAAAGGGTACAACGCGTATGGTTCGGATTGGCAGAAGGTCGCTTCCAAGGCGACCATCTATATCGAAACGTTCGTCAGCGGCCCGGACGTGATGAACAGTGGCACCAACTACACCTCTCGGCTGAACTGGGTGAAATCCTATTACCAGTCGGAAATGAAC
This sequence comes from Pirellulales bacterium, assembly GCA_963733825.1. Lineage (GTDB taxonomy): Bacteria > Planctomycetota > Planctomycetia > Pirellulales > Lacipirellulaceae > JABDGM01. Next base: position 715,083 of record CAVTEK010000013.1, on the reverse strand, counting down.
GCCTACAGCGTATACGCGGGAGTGGATCCCAGCCGCCTCGGTGCCGGGGAAAATTACACCAACAATGCGACCTACGACTACTATGGCCGCGCCGGGCTGGCCTCGGCGTCCGACTGGGACTACGTGATCATGTTGCGCGAAGATGCGCTGCGCACCCTCAACCCTGCCAGCGTCGATGCCTACGCCTGGGGCGGCAACGCCATGTTGATCAGCGAAGCCGAGCAAGTCCAGCACGAACTCTATTACCGCACGCGACTGGTGCTGCCCGGACAGCAGCCGCAATGGCTGCCGGACAATGCCTACACCATTGGCGACGCCGCGACGCCGGTCCCGCTAAGCTGGAATCAGACGCTGAACTGGCTGGGGGATGGGGTGGTGAACGGCCAGCCCAATAGCGTTCCCAATTCGCCCGGCGCAATCGCGAATTTCTTCCGCACCAACACTGCGGCTCGAACGATCACGCTGGATGGGAACAAGACGATCGGCACGCTCACGTTCAACAGCCCCAACAGCTACACGATTTCAGCGGGCAGCGGAGGATCGATTTTGCTCAACAACTCGGGGAACGCGGCGATTGTAACGGTCAGCCAGGGGTCGCATTCCGTTGCCGTCCCGCTTCAGTTGCAGAACAACGTGAACGTGACGGTGGGAAACGTTTCGGACGCTCTGAGCATTTCCGGCGCGATCAGCGGCACCGGCGCGATCACCAAGGCGGGCAGTGGCACGCTTGTCTTATCCGGCGCGAATTCCTATTCTAGCGGGACGATGATCGGTGCCGGGACGCTGTTGGTGACCAACACCAGCGGTAGCGCCACGGGCAGCGGCGCCGTGACCGTCAATTTCGGCGCGACGCTGGGCGGCAATGGCACGATCTCGGGCGCCGTCAGCAACAGCGGTGCCGTCGCGCCAGTGCGCAGCGTGGGCGCACTGAATCTAGGTGGAAGTTACACCCAGACGAGCGGCGGCAGCCTTGCCATCGAACTGGCATCGATCGCCAGCTACGACCAGCTTGCCGTAACGGGCGCCGCAACATTGGCGGGCGCGCTGGACGTCTCGCTCACCGGCAGCTTCATGCCCCACGAAGGCGATGCATTTCAGATTCTCACGGCTTCTGATCTCGGCGGTGCCACGTTCAGCAGCACCAGTTTCCCGGCGCTCTCCGGTAACTTAACGTGGAACATCCATTATGGCGCCGCCACGATTACGCTCTCGATCGTGTTGCCCGGCGACTTTAACGGCAATGGCGTGGTCGACGCCGCCGATTACATTGTGTGGCGCAACGACCTCGGCACAACCTACACGCAATCCGACTACGATGTCTGGTGCGCGCCACTTCGGCCAAACCGCCGGCAGCGGTGCGAGTTCATTCGCGAATGTCGCCGTCCCCGAACCGGCGACTCTGGCAATACTTCTCGTGGGAATGCTGGCGATGTGCTCTCGCCGACGCCGGGTCCCGTCCTAAACTCATCCCATTTCGGAATGCTCCGTAAAACGACCGATGAACTAAACCGCTGCGCGGTAGGTGTGCCGCGCTTGATCGAGTGTCGGGCCGTTCGCGCGGATTAAAGCGAAGATTCTGATTTGCGCTCGAAGGAATCATGAGCCATGTTTCTGTGACGCGAGTTTGCGCGCAGAAGGGTGGCCCGATGACTCCGCTGCGACAACGCTACATCGACGATCTTCGTCTGAAGAACTTCTCGGCTGGCACGATTCGGGTATACGTGCACGCGGTCGCCAAGTTTGCGCGGCACTTCGGACGCTCGCCGGATACGCTCAGCGGAGAAGAGATTCGAGCGTATCTCATTGATCTGCTCGATCGGGGCGTCACCCGCAGCAGTTGCGTTGTGATCCGCAATGCATTGCGGCATCTCTACACCGACACGCTGGGGCGTCCGGATTGTCTGGCCGCGGTCCCCCGCCCCAAGCGTGAACGGCGGCTGCCGGTCGTACTGAGCCGCGCGGAAGTCCAGCGGCTGTTCGCAGCCGTCACGAATCTCAAGCAGAAAGCCCTGTTCATGGTGGCTTATGACGCCGGTCTGCGACTGTCGGAACTGCTGCACCTCCGCATAGAAGACATCGACAGCCAGCGGATGGTGATCCGCATCCGGCAAGGGAAAGGCAAGAAGGACCGCTACGCACGGCTGACGCCCGGACTGCTCCAGCTATTGCGGCAGTACTGGCGCGAGTATCGCCCCCAGAGCTGGTTGTTCCCCGGCGCCTCGATCGACAAGCGCTACGACCTGGCCACACCGGGACATCTGCTCAAAAAGGCGTGCCGCAGGGCCGGCATCACGAAGCGAGTCAGCATGCACACGCTGCGGCAAAGCTTCGCCACGCATCTGTTGGAAGCCGGTACCAATCTCCACGTGATCCAGCAGATGTTGGGTCATGAGCAGATTCAAACGACCTGTTTGTACACGCATATTTCGCTCACTGAGCTGCGCGACGCGCCCAGCACGATGAAGTTGCTCGAGGCGGATGACGCCGAGGAAGATGCGTCATGAGAGAGGCACTGGAAGTCGCCGATGTCTTCCGCGATGGTGAACACCGGTTCGGGGCCCAATATGGGAAGATGCTCTCACCTGGTCAGCGGCGAGTGCTGCGCGCCGTCCGCCGCTGTCGTACGGCGGCTTTGGGCGGCCACGTTCAACGCTGCGATGACTGCGGCCACCAACAGATTCAATACAACTCCTGCCGCAACCGCCATTGCCCCAAGTGTCAGGCGCTGGCCCGCGCGGCTTGGCTCGAGCGACGGGAACGCGAATTGCTGCCGGTGCCGTACTTTCACGTGGTGTTCACGTTGCCCCACGAACTGGCGCCCCTGGCCCTGCAAAACCAACGAATCGTCTACGGTATCCTGTTCCAGGCCGCCGCCCAAACGCTGCTCACAATCGCCGCCGATCCCCAGCATCTGGGAGCCCGCGTCGGCTGTTTGATGGTGCTGCACACCTGGGGACAGAACCTGATGCATCATCCGCACGTGCACTCGATTGTCACCGGCGGCGGGCTGTCCGCGGATGGTTCACGCTGGATTGGCGTGAAGAGCAGCCGACGCCGTAAGCCGTTCTTCGCCCCGGTAGGGATTCTCAGCCGTGTATTCCGCGGTAAGTTTATCGCTTTGCTGAAAGAGGCTTTCGCAGCTGGAAAGCTCGGCTTTCACGGTCGGCTTAAGCCGTTGGGCAATCCGGCTGATTTCCAGCGGTTAATGAATCAAGCCGTCCGCCACGAGTGGGTCGTCTACGCGAAACGTCCGTCTCTTCGCCCGTTTGCGTGCTCAAGTATCTGGCTCGCTATACGCATCGCGTCGCCATCTCGAATGGGCGGCTGGTTGGCCTCAGCGATGGTCGAGTGAGCTTTCAATACAAAGATTACGCGCGCGGCCAGCACGAGAAAGTCATGACCCTGGAAACGCCGGAGTTTATCCGCCGTTTCCTGATGCACACCCTACCCAAGGGCTTCGTCCGCATCCGCTATTACGGCTTCCTGGCCAATCGCCAGCGGCAGCAGCGTCTTGACCAGTGCCGACAACTGCTGGGTGTACCGCCACGACCCAACGAACCGGCGCCCAACGACGCCATCCCTGCCGAAGACGCCCAGCCGCAGCAGTCGTGTCCGACCTGTCCTGCCTGTCAACGCGGAAAGCTGGTCGTCGTGGAGCTCGTTCCTCCCACGCTGCCGTTACGACCACGACCTCCGCACATGCTCGCCTCCCGAGTCGCGCTCGCCAAGTCGTTCGACACGTCCTAGTCCACGAGGTTCTGGCGTATGCTTCCGCTGCCCGTCATTGACGATCCCAACGTGCTGCGGAATTCTTGCGCGCTCATCTCGCTGTCCGCCTGTCGTATCTGGTACAGCCCCTACCACGCCAACGTCGATGATCCCCGGTTTACGGCCGGTCGGACCTCGGCGGCCATCCGCCTCGCTGCTTCTGATTCCAGACGCCGCGATTGAATCCCCATAGCCGCGGTTCAGTTCATCGCACGTTTATCCGATGTGCCGATCAAACCGCTTGCGCAGCTACCCACCCAAGCCACGGCACCTCGGATAAACTACTAAGCGTTTTGATGACGGTAGCGTCTCTGCAGCACAGAACCGAGTTGCCCTGATAGCTAACAGAATTGTAATCGCATTGCGCGGCATTAATAACGGTCGGGGGCATTGATCTTTTACCTTTTGAACCGACGGTGTGCACGTCGCAATAGGATCACCGTGCCACTGCGGGCGCTGCCTCCTGCTGATATGCGGCCCACGACTCCTCCAACGAACGCCGCAACTGGCTGATCCGCCCAGCAGTCACTCCATGTTTTCGGGCCACCTCCGACGTCGAACAACCAAACGCCAGATCCTTGGCGATTTGCTTCATGCGACGTGACAGTGATCCAAACCAAGCGCCGACATCCATCTTCGCAGCAACCTGGTCCGCAACCGGCGCCCGCTTGTCCTCGACGAGGGCATCGATCCATTTACCATCCAGCCGCTCAACTTGGATCCCATTGCCGAGTTGCGCATACCTGCTCAGAGGTTCCTTGCCGTTCATGCGACCAGCTGCAGGCCGGCCACGTTTAACTTGCCGCGAGCTATACCAAGCCAAGCTCGATGACGTTGCGACTTCCGCTCGGCCTTGCTCATGCAGTCGGACATAGGCAAATAAGGACTTTGCGATTCCCTCCCGAACCGACTCCTCACGTGCCTCTGAGTCGAGATGGCGGAAGGCCTGGCGCAACCGGCCTTCGATTTCGGGCAGCATGGCGAGAAAAGCAGTTTGCCAATCGGTGTCTTTGTGTTCATTGTTAATCGCGATCATGGGCCGACCTCCTAATTGAGACCGCCCCACGACCGGGGCGGTCGTGTGGGGGAAAAACACAACCGCCCCGCGACGTGCAGGGCCTGGATTTAGAAACAGCGCAAACAAAACGCCCGGCTGTTGGAATTGGGTCCAACGACTGGGCGAGTAGAAGTGATCGGTTATCGTTTACCGTTCACGGCGCGAGCACTGCGATGGGCAGCGGCACCAGGAAGTGATGCCGCAAAGTCGGCTTCTATTTAGCTAGGCCGCCTCATTTGCTGCCTCGATTAGAAATACAATTGTTGAGGCCGTTGAGTGGAGCGCAAATTTCGCGAGGCTAATCCTCAGCAACTTCCACCGTGTAATTGACTTCAGGGGCGAGCTCGCCGATTACCTGAGCGAGCAATTGCCGAGCAGATGCCTCCTCGTCGATACGGAAGCTAAAGTCCATCGCCCCAGAGCCATTGCCGGCCCGAACAAACTTACCGAACCCGGGAATAACCGATTGACACACGCGGTCGCTCTAGATTCGATCTGACGGTCCAGCACTCAAATGACATCCAAAATTGGCATTACGACGAGCCGGCAGCCGATTGTTCTTCGCGCAGCAGGGCCTTGTTGGACCTGATCAGCAGCACGAGAACGATTGACATCATCCCGACACCCGCGAAGACGCTGAAGATTGAGTTCAAAGGAACGTGCCGATCCCACAGTGCACCGAAGCCCCAATCGGCAAGTCCGCCGCAACTGATTGCTGGCGAAATTCATCATTCCGTAACCGGACGCGCGGAGGAATCAGGCCGCAAAGCAACACCGCGAGCGGGCGCGCGGGGAGAAGCGGCGTACGATCTAAATTTATATGCGTGGTTTATTGGACACCCTGGGAACGGTGACGACGCTGATTAAAAGCGCCAAACATGCCAAAATCCTTTGCTAGCAGATGCGCAGTAGCGGAGTACTGCTCTTGACAGATTTTTCTCTGGGGTGTTTTTGAAGATAAGTAAACAGCCAAGTTCAAATGGCAAAGGATTGCCATGTGCCAGAACAGGGAAGTTCCGATCTTGCCGCAATCGCCTGAGTCGGGCGGGCCCATCTATTCACCGCCGGCAGGCGACGGTTCGCAGCCGCCTACCGCTGACGCGGCTGCCGCCGAAGGGGATGCTCCGGACAGCGACTCGGCCCGACGGGCATCTGATCAGCCGGCTGACATCCCGATAGACCGGCCCGAACTCCGCGCCGAAATCCTGAAGAATCTCTTAACCTGCGCAGACGCAGTGACAATTTCGCCAACGTGGTCGTTCTTGTCAAATGGAGGCTGCCTTCAGCGATTGGCGATGCCGCCGCAAGAGATGCTCGAAATGCTCATCGCGTCGTACTCGAGCGAACGGCTCGCTGCACTGGGGCTAATTGAAGAACGTGGCGATGAAACTTATGGATTGGCGCCGGTGCTGGCCCAGGACGGTGCCTACTTTTATGTGCTGTTTGACGAAGAGCGGCGGCCAACAAGTTTTAGTGGTGCGGGGCCGCGATTCGACTCGTTGCCCAGATTGGTCGAATGCGCGACCGAGCGGGTGGAATCGGGCGCAACTCTGCGCAAGGCGACTTGCTCATCTGCGAGTCTGCGGACGACACGTACGTCCTTCGGCAATTGGGCTTCCAAGCGCTCGAGGCGAACGATTTTCTCGAGTTGACAGGCACATATTTTCAATCGCTTTTTGAGGGCGACCAGCGTACGGACCACGCCTGGCGATATCGGCTGATCGTCATGGACTGGGATGTTGCCGACCTTAACGACACACGAAGGCCCACGCTGCAGGCGCTGATCAAACGCTTGGCCGACGTGCAAACCGTATACGGGATCGATCCACGCCGACGATTCAGCGTTTCGCGCCCGGAGCCGCACGACTTCGCTGTCATTCAAAGCGCCGTATCGCTTGAGGACCTGACTTCGATTGCGATGGCGATTCGCCAGACCTGGGATGGTTCCAAACGCGCGCAGTGGAGCGCGTACCTAGAGCGAGGTGAGCTCACACTGCCGCATGCCAAGGCCCAATTGGCCCGCGCCATCGACCGCGCGCGTTGCTTTCCCAATCGCAGTGAAGTTGAAGAGGCCCGTGATGCCTTTCTTCGCGCCGGTTCCCGGTACACGGTCGCGCCCATCGACGCGCTTCTCGACGCTGCCACGAACCCGTTTACGACTCGCTTGCTCATGCACGAAGCGGATCTTGCCCAAGATGATTTGGAATCTCATCACCTGGTGGTGGCGGCAAACAAGTACCTCGCCAACGAATCCCTTCCGCCGGCCGGTGTGCAGGACGTCGATTACATTGAAGACCGCTTGAAACGGCACAAGCGACTTTTGCAGCTGCGCCGCGCGTGAGGAAATGGAGTCAAATAACCAGCACCGGCGGGATGCCTAACCAACCCAAAGAATAATGGACAAGCTACCTGACCAGCACCCGGATTCCACCAAGGATCGTACGGACCTGCCTGTTTTGGAGCGGCTCGGTTTAAGCAATGAAGATCTCGAGTCATTGCGACAACAGGGCTTTGTGCGCCTTGAAACGCGCGGCGGCAAAACCCGATCTAGGCTCTGTTACCGCCTCCGCGGCCGCCAATACTCGAGGTACATTCCTGCACACATTACCGTCGCGGTCACGGCCGAACTCTGGTTGCTTCAAGAACAACTGCGGGCCCGACGGGCAATGGCGAAGCTCGCGCCGCTCGCCCGCAGAATGCTCCGCGAACACAAGGAATTGTTACGGCCGTTCTTGCTAGAGCACGGCCACTACCGCCACGGCCACCAACTTCGCCGACGCCGTGCCAAGAAAGTTGTCGGCCTTGTCGATGACACCAATTAAGGAGCAACGAAATGAAAACCGATAAAACTGTCGCGCGGGAGTCCCTGGATGACAAGCTCAACGAGGCGCTGGAGGCAAATGACCCCGAAGGTGGGAACCCCGCGAGTAACCGGCAGCGGCGGCAGTGGCGGATTGACGAGTACGAGGAACAAATGATCGAGAGCGACGATCCGTACGCCGCAATGATTGGTCCGAGCACGGGAGATCTACAGCAAGTGCTCAACGTGACGACGGGCGCGCTGATCAAGGCGCTTGGCGAGGAGCCGACGATCGAAGTGATTCGCGAATTCAGCCCGGACATAAAACTCGCATTAAAACTGCGAGATGCCGTGACGTTCGATTATGAGGCGTTCCGTCGGCTCGAAATCGAATCCACTTCCGGCACTCTGCGAGACGGCAAAATCGGCGGCAGAAAAAGGCCAGCTCGACTGATAGGCAAACTGCCGTTGGCGGATCGCTAGGTTGGCGAGCAGAATGGAGATTTCCAGCAGGAATTCTGGTCGGCTAAGCGAAGAACTGGCAGTTTTGATGCCCCATACATGTTGGGGGGATATGGAGCTGGATGAGGGTGCCAGCCAGCGACATGGGCGGTATGGCGACTTGCATCGAGGCGACGCGCGCAGGCCACGTATCCTGCCTTCTAGCGGCATGCGTCACAGATGCGGCTCATTCCGCAATTGCTCTTTCAAACGTCGTGAGTGCCGCGCCCAGAATAGCTCAGCGATAGAAGGCAACTCGTTCATTTGCAGCTTCATCCACCTAGCGAGATACGGCCCACGTTGCTGCGGGCCAATTTCGAATTCCAAGAATAAAAAGTTCCATTGGCGTCCTGTTGTCTCCACGTACTGCTGCGACGACGTGAGATCTTTGTTTGCCCCTCTTGTCCCAGCAAAATCGGCCACTTTCAGGCGTGGAGACAGGGACTGCGGCAATTCGCCGACACTGGCGGGAACCGACACCACACCCACATCGCCGGATGCGATGGCAAGCATATATCGTGGCCAGCGCTCGTGGCTGCGGGCGCCGGCCACGATTGAATGTCGATGCGAAACTCAGCAAGTTTCGCCGCCGGTCGTCAACGGTTCTCCAATGAACGAATACCAGCAACATCCGCCGGCGATGAGTGCCGGTCCTCGATGAGCATTTCTTGCCACTTGTCAGACTTGTCGTTGAAGTGATCAAGCCGCTCGACGACAATCCCTTTATGTCGCTGACAGTATTTCGACGTAACGTCGCGCACGTTGAGTCGGCTGCCGACCCGGGCCCGCACCCGCCGGAATGCACACTGCACCGCATAGTTGGTCCAAGCTGTGCCGCGGGAATTCCTGAAGAGCGGCCCGGTTGGGTACGCCGCCATGAGGCGACGCGAGATGGTAAGCGCCTCATCGGTGAGGTACACGACGCGAGCAACTCGCTTGTTTTTCGATTCCGATTTGGGGAACACCCACCGCTGGTTTTTAATGTCGACGTGCCGCGCTTCGGCTCGCAAAGACTCCTGCGGCCGGCAGCCGGTTTCCCAAGTTGTTACCACCAGGTCGTAGAACCCCGGATCTCGAATGGCATTCAGCAGCAGGGTGTACTCCGCGTCGGTGATGAGCACTTCACGTCGTTCGGGCGACGGCGCCTCCATCTCCGAAAGCGGATTGGCATCGATGTAGCCCTGCCGGTGGGCCCATTTGATGCTCCGCTTGACGGCTCGAATGCAGTTCCGCTGGGTGGTCGGCGCGATATCCTGGGCGTCGACCCACTCCTGGACGTGGTAGGGCCGCAGCTCGTCAACCGTCAGTTTCGGATAGCGGCGAGCGAAGCTTTGCAGCCGCCACCAATACCACTGGTACGTGCCGGCCGAGCGGTGAAGCTGGACCCAGCCCAAGAACTTGTCGCAGATGACCACGACGAGCTGCCCCGTGGCGGTTGTTGCGACGGCGACAGGAGCCGCTTTCGGGCCCGCCATGAGATCGCGGTACTGGCTAAATGCCGCATCGCGATCGCGTCCGAGATTAATCTAACGGCCGCCTAGCTGGACGTACCAGAGCTGGCGGGAGCTGCGAAAAAACGGCTTTGGATAATGAGGCATGCGAACCCTCCGGCTTGAGGAACAAAACACACCGGAGCGGGCCGAAGGGCTCGCGCCCCCAGGGATGGGGGTTATTTTCTCTGACAAAGTTCTCTGACAGGCAAGTGCCTATCGACGTAAGTCCAAGCGCACCGGCAGGACTCGAACCTGCAACCCCTGGTTCCGAAGGCAAACCGTTTTATTTTCTGGGTGCAACGCAATGTTGCGTAAAGTCCTGCAAAGACTGCGCTTGCGTCACGCAGCAATTGGCCTCGACTTGCCAACGATGTCCATATTTTACATCGTTTCGCGAGAAATGGGAACGATTCTGTACCGGATTCTGTACCCCAGACAAGTATGCCGCACGTTAACTAAGGTGCCGTAAAACGGCGAGTTTTCGGAGTGTCTCTAGCGCGGATGCCTTTATGGAACTCGACGTTCGGCGCGGGTCGCAAAAGGAAAACAACTGCTGACTTCGGCAGCACTAAACTCCTCAGGACCTGAACTCGTCCGTTCGAGAGTGTGAACTGTTGCCGCGTAAATCGTTTTCAGGCAACAAGCGCCACCAGGTAGGAATTGGAGATGAACGAACTTCCGCACGTCGCGAAGTCAGCCCGGCACACCGTGCAGGCTGGCTTGCGACCGATCGAGGACGCGATAAGCGAGTAGTTTCACGCGGTCATTTACGAGGAACCAAGCCAGAGCATAGCCCCAAACGAATAGCGCCCAACTCCAGCCCAGAGGCGTCATAAACACCCCATAAACCGCAGTTAACGTTGCGATGAATTGAGTGCCGAGCACCGCCGCCCACAAGATTTGCGCGGGCCGTATGGACCAAAACGGGCCGCGCGTGCGGGTGAGGAAGATTGTCAAATGTCCTGCCACGGACAGCTTTAAATACATCAGCGTTTGGATGTGCGCCGGTCGAGATTAAATACGCACTCTCCAAGGTAAAACAGGCCAAAGGCAGACAAAACTCCGACGACGCCTAGTACCGTGGCGATCCCCAGAACGAGGCGCATGTTCCAAGCCTCGGGTTGATCCTTGTAATGAACACTGTCATAAGCGATGGACAGGATGGCGCCATCGTTGAGCAACGCCAGCATCACGATCATCACGGCGGTCAATGGATAAAAGTTAAATACCAGGATCGACAGCGTCATGAACAGTAGCACGCGCAGCGTCTCAGCAATTCGGTAGATCGCGTAGCTGTTCATCCGCTGGAAGATCCGTCGGCTCTCTTTAATTGCGTCAATAATCACCGACAGACCGGGCGTCGTCAGCACGATGGCCGCGGCGGCACGGGCCGCGTCCGTCGCGCCAGAAACGGCGATGCCGCAGTCCGCTTTCTTCAGCGCCGGAGCATCGTTTACGCCATCGCCCGTCATGCCGACGATGTGGCCACGTGTTTGCAGGACATCGACAATGTGGAACTTGTGCTCGGGGAATACCTGGGCGAAACCGTCTGCCCGTTCGATGGACTCCGCCACCTCTGCGGTTTCCTGCTTCTTCGAATCGCCTAGGCTAGCGGCATCAAGGATATTTGTACCCATGTCCAATTTTTGCGCGGTCTCTTTGGCGATGGCCAGTGCATCGCCGGTAACCATTTTGATCTTCACACCCATCTTGCCAGCGGTCGCGATGGTTGACTTGGCATCTTCGCGTGGCGGATCGAACAGTGGTAACACGCCAAGGAATTGCCATTTGTCGTCGCCCTCGGCGCGCGCCACGCCCAACGAACGAAAGCCACGGGCCGCGAACTCGTTGACCGCCTTTTCCACGACGGGCTTAACTTGCGCCGCATTGGCGGACAACGCCAAAATCACTTGTGGCGCCCCCTTGGTCACTTTGAACTGTTTTCCATCTGAGCCCTTGACGATTGCCTCGGTACGCTTATGCACCGGGTCGAACGGCTGGAAATGAAGCACGTCATAACCCTTAAGCGCGTCCTTGTCTTTCAGGCCGCCTTGCACCGCAAGATCAATGGTGTCGTCATTCTCTGCATGGGATGCCAGTGCAGCATTGAGGATGACCTGTTCGGCAGACACACTGTTCACACTGAAAGGATCGCCCAACGTCAACTTATTTTGGGTCAACGTGCCAGTCTTGTCCGCGCACAGCACGTCGACACCCGCCAATTCTTCAATCGCGACCAGCTTGCTCACGATCGCCTGCTGCTTGGCGAGCAGACGCGCGCCGACCGCCATCGTCACGGACAACACCGTGGGCATCGCCACGGGAATCGCGGCCACGGTCAGCACTAAGGCGAATTGCAAAGTAGCGAGGAGCGGGTCGCCGCGGAAGATCACAACCGTAATCATGCCCGCCACCAGAACCACCGCGAGGATGATCAGATAGTTGCCGATCTTCAACACCGCGCGTTGAAAGTGGCTGACGGTGTGCGCTTCCTGGACCAGTTGTGCCGTCTTGCCGAAGTAGGTGTTCGCACCCGTAGCGTAAACCAGCGCGCCGATTTCACCCTGCCGAATGATCGAACCGGAGAACACGGCCTCGCCGGATTTGCGCGAGGCGGGCAACGACTCGCCTGTCAGCGCGGACTGATCCACATCGACCGGATCACCCTCCAGCAACCGCGCATCGGCCGGCACGATGTCGCCAAGTCGAATGCGGATCACGTCGCCGGGCACCAACTCACGCGCCGCCGGGGTGATCCATTTCCCATCACGCTTGACCCGAGCTTTAATCGCGAGCTTGGCTTTCAGGGCGGCGATGGCATTGCCCGCCTGGCGCTCTTCCCAGAATCCGACCACGGCGTTGGCCACGAGCAGCAGCAGAATGATGAAAAAATCTGGCCAGTGGCGGACCACGCCTGACAGAATCACCGCTCCTTCGATCATCCACGGGATCGGACCCCAAAAATAGGTGAGGAACTTTAGGAAAGGATTTGTTTTCTGTTCTTCAATCTCATTCGGCCCAAATTGGACCAGCCGTTTCTGCGCCTCGGCTTGCGTGAGGCCTTCTGGTGATGAGCCCAACTTGTTTTCCACTTCCGCCATGGGAAGGGACTTCAGATCGTCCTTGGGCTCAAGCTTGGTCGGCTCGACCTGGAGCTTGACTGCATTTTGAACCACGATATCTATCCTCCAATTCCACTTAGGGCGGCGGGTTTCAGTCCGGAGGCGTTGGGGAGTCAACCGACGTGCATCGTGGATGGCGTCTCATTCACAGTTTTGCAACCGGGAAATCATGTGCGTTACACCTTTGCTTCCGGCGGATCGGAGACTCCTTCTGCCGGCAAAATCGCCGGCAAGTCAAGGCGTGCGACGCCAATCCGGTCGTCGGCCATCCCGTAGTAGATATCGTAGCGGTCAGGCAAGCCGAGATCGTCGCGCCGGTCAATGCCGGTGGGGAACACGACGTTGGCGATGATCCCATGGCATTCTTGCGGCAGCGTTGGCGTCAACACCGGGTTTACTGAACGATAGCGGATCTCGCGCGGATGTTCCTTCGAGAGCAACATCACCCCTGCCGAATAACGCAGTTGATCTCCGGCGTCGCCCGAGCCCTCTATTTTGCTGACGCCATGGTAAAGGATCAGCCAGCCGTGCCGCGTGAGAATCGGCGGAGTGCCACCGCCAATTTTAAGCCGCTCCCAGGGAGAGACCGGAGCGGCCAGCCGATGATGGGAATTAAATAATCCAAGCTGGTTCGGCTCGAGCCCCTCCAAGGCCATGGGGCAATAAGAAATCCAAATGCTTTCCCGCTCAAGATCGACTACTCGGCAGTCTGCCTGATCGGAGGTTTCCTCTGGACGAGTGCCGGGAAAAAGGGCCGATGCAGGATAGCCAGTTGCATTTTCCCAGCGTGATTGGGAATAGCAATGGGGAAGAGGCTGGCATCTTTATTGTCCACGTGGACGAAATCGAGGCCTTCGTACGGCTCGAATGTAGCCAGTCCCAAGCGGCGCCACCGGAACAAATCTTCCGATACGGCCAATGCGATCCGCGGGCCATTCGGCGTAAGAGCAGTATAGGTCATCACATAGTGCTTAAGCGGTTCGACAAACGTGATGCGCGGATCCTCGCAGCCGCCACTGCCGTCGGGGCGCCGTTCGTAGTCGGCTTCCGGCGTGAGCGCGATGCCGAGCCGCTCGATGCCTGCCGGATCGCCGGCGTTATCGAAGTTCACTCGTACGATGCCGATGCGCGAGTAATTGCCTCGCGCGACTAGCCGCGGAAAAAGGTAGAGCTCACCATCAGGGCCGCGAGCGGCAGCTGGATTCAGGATGCCTTCGATCTCCGGAGGATTACCCGGTTCCGGCTCGATCACCAGCCCAGGCGCTTTAGCTTTAATCCACTCATAAGCCCCCTAACACGGCCGCGCCTGCTGATCGCAATCTAAACAAGCGATGATTGCTTCAATTACTCGTTTTGTCTCATTGGGGCCTCGAACTGGAATGGAAACCACACCTGCTTCCTCAGCCGGATAGTCATTCCCGCCGGGGAATAAGGCATCTCCGATGAAAATCATCTCATTCAATGGAATGCCAAGGATGTCTCGCAGTTTTCTGATTCCGTAGGCCTTATCAATGCCGGGTTTGGTGACATCGATGGAAGTCGAGCCGCCCATTCGGACAGAAAACTCGGGAATAAGAGTGTCAAGGATCCCTTTGATCTTCTTCCGCTTCGTGAAATCAGCGTCCCATTTCTCCTTTTCTGCTAACGGGGCCTGCTGACCTAATGCGGAAAATGTTATCTGGCTTCCGCGGTCTTCAATTACCTCTCCCCAGACTTTTTCAACCTTGAAGCCCGCCGCGTCGATCGCCTTCTTTAGCGAGCTTATGATTTTCTCTTTTTCATCCGTGGTGAAATCTTCTGAATAGATCTTTTTCCAATCCCCCGCATATTGGAAGAACTTTGTCCCACAGGTAGGTAGGACGGATAGATTCACCAAGCGTTCGTCATGGGGCAGATCGGCGAGCAGTTGTTTTTCAAACTGCGGCCAATCGCCGCCGGAAATAACGGCCACTTTAGCGATCCCGAGAAGATCATGCAGCAGTGCCGACATTTCGCTATCGAGAGACGATTTGCTTTCGGCCAGCGTGCCGTCCAGATCGAAAACAATGAGTTTTTTCATAGAGTCAGGTGCCTTTGGGGCGCCAAATCTCCGACTGGCTATGCCAAATCTCGCACCATGCTAGGCCTCTGGATCGGCTCCTCGTACGCATTCACTTGGCTTGGCCCCACTTCCAATTCCGAATCTCCGGCATGTCTTGGCCGTACTTGCAAATGTACTCTTTGTGCTCGATGAGCTTGTCTTTGAGCTGCTGCTTTAAGTAGATGCCCTTCTCGCGAGTGTGCGGCAAGCGGTCGATGGTGTCCATTACGAGGTGGAAGCGGTCCAGCTCGTTCAGCACCGTCATGTCGAAAGGTGTGGTGATGGTGCCCTCTTCCTTGTAGCCGCGGACGTGGATGTTGTGATGGTTCGTGCGGCGGTAGGTTAGGCGGTGGATCAACCATGGGTAGGCGTGGAAGGCGAAGATGACCGGCTTGTTCTTCGTAAAGAGATCGTCAAAATCCAAGTCGCTCAGCCCGTGCGGGTGCTCGGTTTGCGGCTGCAGCTTCATCAGGTCGATGATATTAACTACCCGGATTTTCAGGTCGGGCAAATGCTGCCGCAGAATGGAAACGGCCGCCAGAGTTTCGAGCGTAGGCACATCTCCGCAACAGGCCATCACGACGTCGGGCGCCACGCCCTGGTCGTTGCTCGCCCATTGCCAAATACCGATGCCCTCGGTGCAATGTTTGAGCGCGGCATCCATTGTTAGCCACTGCGGCGCCGGATGTTTACCCGCGATCACGACGTTCACGTAGTGGCGGCTGCGCAGGCAGTGATCCATCACCGATAGCAGGCAATTCGCATCCGGCGGAAGATAGACGCGCACGACCTCGGCCTTCTTGTTAACGACATGGTCGATGAAACCAGGATCTTGGTGCGTGAAGCCGTTGTGATCCTGACGCCAGACGTGCGACGCCAGCAGGTAATTCAACGAGGCGATTTTCCGCCTCCACGGCAGGCGCGACGTGACCTTCAACCACTTGGCGTGCTGGTTGAACATCGAATCGACGATGTGAATGAACGCCTCGTAACAATTAAAGATTCCGTGCCGCCCGGTAAGCAGATAGCCTTCGAGCCAACCTTCGCACTGGTGCTCACTGAGCATTTCCATTACGCGTCCTGCGGGCGCGAGAAACTCGTCGTTTGGTAGGGTTGCCGCGTCCCATTGGCGTTTAGTCGCCCCAAAGAGTGCTTCCAGACCATTGGAGAGTGTTTCGTCCGGACCAAACACGCGGAAGTTCCGCTGGTCGTCGTTCAGCTTCGCAACGTCCCGCAAGAACGGGCCGAGCACGTGGGTGTCGCCGATGCCGAGCGCCCTGGCGCGGGCACATCGGCCGCGTAGTGACGGAAGTCCGGCATTCGAAGGTCGCGGAGCAAGATACCACCGTTGGCGTGCGGATTGGCGCCCATGCGCCGTTCGCCCTGGGGCGCAAGTTCGGCCAGTTCCGATTTAAAGCGCCCCTCGATGTCGAAGAGTTCCTCGGGGCGATAGCTTTTCAACCAGTCTCCTAAAAGCTTGAGGTGTTCGGGATGAGTTGCGGGGTCGGAGAGCGGCACCTGATGCGAACGAAAAGTGCCTTCAATTTGCAGACCATCGACAACCTTCGGGCCCGTCCAGCCCTTGGGGGAATTGAGGACGATCATCGGCCAGCGCGGTGCGCGCAAGTTGCCCCCATTACGACAATTGTTGCGGGCGTCTTCATGGATCTTCTTGATTTGCTCGATCACTTTATCAAGCGTCGCGGCCATCGCCTCATGCATCAGTGCGGGCTCGTGACCCTCGACAAAGTAGGGCGTCCACCCGTAGCCGCAAAGCAATTGCTCTAATTCCTCATGCTCAATGCGGGCCAGGATGGTTGGGTTGGAAATCTTGTAGCCGTTGAGATGCAGAATCGGGAGCACCGCGCCATCCGTGGCCGGGTTGAGAAACTTGTTGGAATGCCACGCCGTGGCCAGCGGTCCGGTTTCCGCCTCACCGTCGCCGACGACGCAGGCGACAATTAGATCAGGATTGTCGAAGACCGCGCCGAACGAATGGCTGAGCGAATAGCCGAGCTCGCCTCCCTCGTGAATCGAACCAGGGCACTCTGGCGACGCGTGGCTGGGAATTCCCCCGGGAAATGAAAACTGCAGAAACAGTTTTTGCAGGCCAGCCTCATCCTGGCTGATGATCGGATAGATTTCGCTGTAAGTGCCTTCAAGATAGGTATTGCTCACAACGGCCGGCCCGCCGTGGCCGGGGCCAGAGACATAGATCATGTCGAGGTCGTATTTCTTGATGACTCGGTTCAAATGGACGTAGATGAAATTCTGCCCCGGCGTCGTCCCCCAGTGCCCGAGCAGCATGTGCTTCACATCCGCGAGTGCGAGCGGCCGCTTCAGGAGCGGATTGTCATACAGATAAATCTGCCCGACCGACAAGTAGTTGGCCGCCCGCCAGTAGGCGTCCATCTTGACGAGCAGTTCGGGCGAAAGAGTTTCTGTCGTCATGGTTCAGCTTTCCTTTTCTCCGCCCAGGCCCAGTACGCGGCAAACCGATTTGGCGATCATCCATTCTTCGTCGGTGTGGATAACGCGAACAGCAACTCGACTTGCCGCGGCGGATATCACGCCCTCATTCGCCGCGTTTCGCTGTTCGTCGAGTTCGATTCCCAGAAATCCCAATCCATCGCAAATCCGCGCCGAACCGCGGGCGAGTTCTCGCCGATGCCACCAGCGAACACCAGCGTGTCGAGTCCGCCCAAGGCTGCCCCGAATGAACCGATCCACTTTTTGATCTGATAGCAAAATAATGCGACCGCTTCAGCAGCTCGCACGTCCTGCGGTTCGCGCTTGAGCAAGTCGCGCATATCGGAGCTGGTTTCCGATATTCCGAGCAATCCAGACTCGGAATTAACCATCTTATTGAACTGTTCCGCGCCCACGTTTTCGGTGCGTGCCAAATACCAAGCCAGCCCGGGATCGAGATCACCCGAGCGCGTGCTCATCGGCACGCCGGCCGTCGGCGTGAAACTCATGCTCGTGTCCATTGACTTGCCGTCACGCACTGCCGCCAGACTCGCCCCATTGCCGAGGTGCGCGAGAACGACCCTGCCGCGTGCCGCTACCGCTCCGGCCAACCGCGCCAACTCTTCCATTAGAAATGCATACGACAGCCCGTGAAATCCGTATCGTCTCACCCCTGCTTCATACCGGCGGGGGATCGGCAGCAACCGCGCGACGCGCGGCAGATCATGATGAAACGCCGTATCGAAACACGCGACTTGAGGGAGCTCAGGAAATCGCCGCTGAATCGCCTCGGCAAGCTCGATCTCTTCCGGCAGGTGCGCAGGATCGAATGGACTCAGCCGCCGCAACTCGTCGATCATCTCCGTAGAGATTCGTTGCGGTTGACTATACTTCGGCCCGCCATGCACGACGCGATGTCCCGCCGCGGCCAACGCCTCAACCTTGCCGCGCGCCTCAATCCAATCCATCAGCGTGTTTGCCGCCGCCGTGTGATCTGGGGCAGCGACCGATCGCGAAGCATTCTCCGCCGCGGTCAAACCGGTCACACGCCACGTGGCCTCCGGCAGTCCAATCCGCTCGATCGCGCCCGCCGCAATCCGTTGAAGTGGCTCACCCGCCGCAAACAGCGCGAACTTAATGCTCGATGAACCGCCATTGATCGTGAGAATATGGGGGGTAACTGGATTCATCGAGACGAAACTTTCAAGCGTTTTCGATGTTCCGTGATTTAAGCCAGTCGCCTGCCAATTGTGTGCAGCATAGGCTTTCGGCGAGAGAATCGTTAGGGGCTCGTACGCTTAATGATATTCCCGCGTGATGGTCTAAATGCGATGCAATCGCGAGATTTGAACATATTGCGGGAGCAAGCCGTCGTATCGGGAGGAAGCCGAACCTGCCCGAATGGAGAGGTTCAAGATGCGGATGGACATCTTTCTTATTCGACCTTCGACTTGTCGTCGGCGATCTCTTAACCAACCTGCCCATCCGCCGCCACGACGCTTGCCAAGAGCAAGTGTGGGTGGATGCACGCAAGATCGGCCCGCGAATGATGGCAAAGAACGACGGCTGCTATTGTTCGATGTCTGTAAATGAGCAACTTCATCGCCTGCTATGTTGCCGCAACGGAGATTGCCAATCGCTTTTTTTACCGCCGATCTGAGAGCGGCTTAGCATCTTTGAAAGGAAATATCAGGGCGATCTCAGCAAGCGTGCATGCCGCGGCCGCCAGGGCATGGATCGAATCAGACGGCTTTTAGGGGTAGCATATATGTGAGGGACTTTGTTCCGATCGTGCCTATGAGGTAGCTACTCCGATGCGTTTTAGTGCACTACTTTTTCTGCTTTCAATCACATGTACGGGGTTGGCTGTCGAGCCGACGCCTTTCATTGCAAAACCTGATGCATTTGAGACCCTTGTAAACCCTAAATGTTCGCACTGCCGAATCGAGGCGAAGCGGCGCGCAAAAGAACTGCGCGACGACGATCGCGTGCTGTGCTGGATTCGCGGCTATTCCGACGGAGGTGCGATTCCGATTCGTTTCTTTTTGAATTCGTATCGAGTGATTAGCGATAGCTACGGAGTGTTCGTGTATGACCCTGATGCTGGCTTCGCGCGCGGGTTCGCGCCATCATATGACTTCAAGTTTCATGGCTGGCGAAACGGCGTAATGGTGATGAAGCACAAAGACGGCACGCTTTATTCTTGTCTTACTGGCAAGGCATTCGAGGGACCAAAAGCCGGAAGTAAACTTGAACCAATTCCGACGCTCGTCAGTGATTGGGGCGATTGGATGAAGCGATATCCAAATACGGTGGCTTACGAAATGTTCGAAAAGTACAAGCCAACCGAATTGCCAAAAAAAGAGTTCGATGCATCGCTAAAATCTCGCGGCCCAGTTGACCCTCGCCTGCCGCAGGACGAAATCGTCCTCGGCGTAGCAAGCGACGATAAAGAACGGGCCTATCGCCTCGACGATTTGAAGAAACTCAGAATTATTCACGACAAAATTGGCGACCAAGATCGGGTCGTTCTGTGGAATGACGCTACAAAGACGGCGGCCGCCTACGAGTTGATTGCCTATCCGATCGATAAAACAAAGAGCCGGAAATCCGTGACAGTCACGCGAGAGACGTCTGACTCCGCATCGCCGTTCGTGGATAAGGAGACCGGGTCGCATTGGGATATCGCTGGTCGGGCCACGGAAGGCGAACTTAAAGGTTGGACCCTGAAGTGGCTCGACGGAACGCAAGTCAAGTGGTTCGCCTGGGCGGCCGAGTATCCACAGACGTCGATTTACCAAACTAATGATAAGTCAGAATGAATTTCTCTACGGCCGCGCGCTTCGCAATTACTGAGTTAGTCGTGGTCGCACTGACTGTTGGTATGCAGTCTCGGATTTTGGCCCAATTAAAAGATTCCGCCAAGGACGCCAAGCCGTATCAAGCCTTAATTATCGATCCCGGTACGGTTGGGGGCAGAGCGAGCCCAGCTTTGGACTGTGGACGAAGTTAACCGCCTTGGCACTTTAGCCTGCGATTCAGCGAGAATTGGTCGAGATGATCGGTGCCTAACTCAAGCCATCAGGGAATCTCTTCATCTTTCGCACGCTTTTGATAATCGTGTAGTTTTTCGTTGTAAAACGCGATTACATCTCTCCGGCGAAGCATGCCCAAGAGTTCGCGGGCATTGTCGACTTGCACGACGGGTAATTCGTCGAGATTCAATTCTGTGAACTTCTTGAGTGCGGTATTCAAATCGTCCGCAGGCGTGACGGAAACTACCCGCGTCGTTATCACATCGCGAGCAATGGCCAACTCCCAGACCGAATCGTTGAACAAATGCGAGCGCACATCATCAGAGGAAAAAATGCCGACGAATTTTCCAGCAACGTCAACCACCGGAAAATAGTTTTGCCGCGAAGTCGCAATGAGTTGGACGATTTCGCCGAGGCGCATACCCTGAAAAACTGTCGCACGTTGCTCCAACGGAACATCGCCAACGTTTATTCCCTCTAATACGTCGACCAAGAAATCACCGCGGTGCGCCGGGGAATCAAGGCGCGAAGCGAGTTGCTCGTGATATAGAGTCCAACGATGACAGAGGACGAAGCACAATGTCGAAACCCACATCGTCGGCAGCAATAAACCGTAATCGCCGGTCAACTCGCCGACCATGATAATCGTAGAAATAGGTGCATGCGCCGCTCCCGCGAAAAACCCCGCCATGCCAACAATCGCAAAAATCTGTGGCTGCGGCACCAACTGCGGCCACAAACTATGCAGTGCAACTCCCACCGCAGCTCCTGTGCAACCGCCGATTACCATCGAGGGTCCGAACACGCCGCCCGATCCGCCGGAACTGATGGTCATTGAAGTTGTCAAGATTTTGAGCAATGCCAACGACAGCAGTAGCGATATTCCCAAGGCGCTTGGATCAGTCAGTGCCGTCTGTAAAACCCCATATCCGGTTCCCAGAACGGCGAGCGAACGAGGATCGCCACCGCGTGACCAGTACAGCACCAAGCCAATGATTCCGGTGACCGCGGCCCCCAGCACCGGCCGCAGCCATGCGGGCAGCGGCGACGCCTTAAACAATCGATGAATTCCGTAAAACGATTTAATGAACAACACAGCCACAACGACCAACGCTGCTGCGAGCAGTGTCATTGGAATTAGTTCCAATACCGAGCTCATCTGGAACTGCAGTTGCTTCCCAAAGAGTGGCAGAAATCGGACATCCGCCGGTAGCCAAAACGAAAACACGCTGTAGCTAACAGTCGATGCCACCGCGGCGGGCACGATCACGTCGCCTTCCAAATCGGCGCCTCGATAAAGTATCTCTGCCGCGAACAGGCGCCGGCGAGCGGCGCCGAAAAATCGCCCCGATGCCAGCTCCCATCCCCACCGCCAACAAAATCCGACGATCGCGGACCGGAAGCTTGAAGATCGTACCAAGGTACGAACCAAATCCAGCGCCAATCTGGGCGATCGGACCTTCTCGACCGCCTGATCCACCGCTACCTATCGTTAGCGCGGATGCGATTAGCTTAATAATCGGAACGATCGGTCGAATAAACCCTCGCTTGTGGTGAAACGCTGCGATAGCAGCGTCAGTGCCGTGCCCCTCGGCTTCCGGTGCGAAGCGGATAACGAGCAGTCCAGAAAGGAGCCCGCCGACCGAGATAACTGCAATCAAACAAAGCGGTGAAAACTGCGGATCCGTAGGCACCGCGAAAATTCGATTTTCACCTGCCGTTTCTGCAGGAACGTAGCCGGCTATCCGCTCAAGTGCGATGTGACGAATCGACTGACTGGTAATGTCGAAGACGATTGCGCCGATACCAGCAACAGCACCAACGACGACGGAGAGCAGCAGCCACTTTCCGGTCGAGTGAAGCGGCGCGAAGTACTTCAATATCAAAGATATCCTCGTGATTTTGAAGTCCACCTAAATGATGAGAACCCTGCCAAAGTGCGGCGACTTGACGGATGTGAAAATCTGCTCAAAACTTGCGGCGACGTGATTCGATCATCGTCGCGAGTTTCCGAGCATCGAGGCTATCACATTTGATGACTGTCTTCTACCAAGCGCGAACGCTTGCACGTCGTGATGCGGGAACGCTGGGGTCGCGAAAAGCGAGGGCAGGGCTGTGAAAGGTCGGTGTGAGTTATAGCAGTTGATGCGAAGTCGAAGCAGAACGCCGACCCGAATGGAATGCTAACGACTGGTCGAAAGTGCCAGTGCTCTACGTCAGCACACGCTTATTTCAGCGAGAGATTACGAAATCGAGAAGCCGTCCCGAGGGTCGGTACAGAATGGTACAGAAAAAGACCAGAGCTTTCGTTGACGTAAGTGCTTACAAATAAGCGCGTCCGAGAGGATTCGAACCTCTAGCCCCTGGTTCCGAAGGCAAACCGTTTTATTTTTCGGGTGCAACGCGATGTTGCATAAAGGCCTGCAATTGCAGCGCTTGCGTCATGCAGCTATTGGCTTCGACTTGCCAACGATGTCCATATTTTACATCGATTTGATCAAAAGTGAATGGATTCTGTACCGGATTCTGTACCCAAAGAGAGGCGCTGGTCTCAAGAATTGCAGCGGGTGATTGAGACATGGGAGCGATTGCCGGAGGCGATCCGCCGGACGCTGCTAATCAGGGTTAGGGCTTGGCTGGACGAGCAACTCGTCTGTTGAATACGGCTACCCGTCACATGTCGATGTTCGACCCACTCTTCTACGAGTGCCATCTGCCAACTCCGTCGACGCTGGGAATTCCATTTCAAACTGACCCGCGATTGAGGAGCAAGGAATATGGCAGTCAAACCCGTAATTGACTACGGCCAAGAGCTGGCGACACCCGAAGGTCAGGCCATTGGCTTTGTAGACACGAAAGAGCAGTTCAATGCCGTTACCCAGGCGTTGAAAGCTGCGGGTTATGCCGACCCGGATATCATCGCTTTGCATGGTGAAGATGGCATAGCGATGCTCGAACGGGTGCAAAATACGTTCAACTTCGGAGACGGTGAAGATGTCATCATGGAGTTTTCCATCAAGGAGCTACAAGCGGGACATTACGCTCTATGCATTGAAGCCAATGACCGAGTATCGGCGTTGCGAGCCGTCAGTTTTGCGGAGCCTCTAGGCGCCCATAGCTTCAGCTACTTCGGGATTTGGATGAACGAGCGTCTGACGCGCTAATTTTTGACATGACTAGTTTGTGGTTTATAGATCCTATGAGCAAATCCAGAGCTCTACGGAATTGTTTCACATCGGAAGAGGTTGCAAATGAATTGGTCTGAAATGACGGCAAGTTGGTATGAAATGAAAGCATTAGTGCAGACACACTGGCCAAGACTCGCCGACACAATGCTGCGCGATATAAACTGCAATCGCGCTCAGTTGGGCCGCGCGCTTCAACTCCAATACGGATTTAGCTCCGCTGATGCGGAATTAGCAATTTGCGAGTTTGAAAAGGATGTGAGATGGCCGGGTGCGGTGAAGTGAGCCGGTCCAGCCATAAATAGCCGCCGTCTCGATTGGCCACTTTGAATCAATAGAGGGTTCGACGTTCGAACGCGCGTGACACAGCCAATGCGATCTATCGCGATCATTAGGCATGGAAAAGTCGGAAGGAAATATGCACAGAGTTCGCCCGCTATTCATATCTACCTATCCACCCGAAAAATGTGGACTGGCAACATTTACTAGGGATTCCGCCGATGCCGTGGATTTATCGGCGACAGAGCCGATTTGTTCCGTTGCGGCAATTCAAAAGACAGATGAACTATGCTACGACGATTCGCGTGTCGTGCATGTCATCGATAATGGGCGGCGGAAGGCGTACGAGCTTGCGGCGGAAGTGGCGAACGATGGTGCATGCAATATTGTGAGCTTACAGCACGAGTTTGGGCTGTTTACCGGCCGCTGGGGAATGGATGTCCTGGACTTTTTGCATAGTTGTCGCAAGCCCGTTGTCACTACGTTTCACACGCTGATGACCGAGCCGGACCGGCTGCCGAAGCAATTGATTCACATGGTGGCCGATGCAGCCAAGCGATCGTCGTGATGACCAAGGTGGCGGCGAAACTCCTAGATGAGGTTTATGGGATATCTGGGCCGAAGGTAAATATCATCCCACACGGTGTGCCCGATATCCCGGTTGACCTGGAGGGTAATTCGAAAGCCCGGCTGCAGCTCGCCGGACAGCAAGTCATTTGCAGTTTCGGGCTAATCAATCGCGGCAAGGGGCTGGAACATATGATTAGGGCCATGCCGCGAATTGTGGCAGCATGCCCCGAGGCCGTGTATCTCGTCGTCGGCGCCACACATCCGCAGGTAAAACGCCAAGAAGGCGAAGTTTACCGAGAGAGCCTTGTGGCAATGGCCGAAGCGTCGGGCGTCGGCGCGCACGTGCACTTTTTCGACAGCTTTCTCAGCCTAGCGGGTCTCGCGCAGTACTTGCAAGCCTGCGATGTCTTCGTTACTCCCTACCCTGGAAAGGATCAAATTGCCAGCGGCACTTTGGCCTATGGACTTTCCGCGGGTTGCGCAACGATCAGCACTCCCTATCTGTATGCTGAAGAAGTCCTGGCCGATGGACGGGGGCAGCTCGTGCCATTCGCTGATTGCAACGCCCTTGCCAACGCGACCATTCGATACTTGAAAGATGAGCCCTTTCGTGCTGAAACACGAATCAAAGCCTACGAATATGCCAAACCGATGGCTTGGCCCCGAGTCGGGCGGCGCTACTTGAAACTTTACGGCCGCGTAATACGCGCGGTCGGCTCACACCGCAAAGCCGATTCGATTTGAGCAACGATAGGCACGTCCACAATGATGCCCGTCGATTGTGTACCGGTTGAAGGGTCGAAGTAAATCGTGCCGAAAGTTGGACCAACTGACAAATAGACGGTGAATGATACGGGCGGGTAGCCGCCGGGATTCGGAAGGGGAGTCGTTTCGGGAACGAACGGGTACGAATACGTGGTCTCGAACCGAAAGATCGCCGGGGTCGGCTCAGTGGAAATCTCGATAGAATGGTCGAAGCTGGGACGAGCGGAAACGCTTGGCAGCAGGTCAAAGGTCGTGCTATCCCGAACTACACCATCGCCGTGGGCGACTCCCTGTGAAACCCGTCCCTCAACGACAAGAGTGGCTTCTTCAGCGGCATAGAAGTCGAACGGCGTATCAACAACTTGAGCAGCGTTCCATAGCGTCAGGGAGCCATCATAGACGTGCTCGCCAAGCAGGGACGGCAGTTCGTAACGAATCGAGCCGCCGTGGGCGGCGCTGGACGCGAGCAGCACGAAGATGGATGCCAAGTATTTCATCGGCCGTAACAGTTCAGGTGTTATTATATCGGGCCTGACCGCCGCCAAATTGTCACGCGCGGCTAGCTCGCATTATCGGGATAGTCGCCTACCTAGACCGCCATTATATGCATAGTCTGCAAGGCAAGTCGGTGGGATCGCACTGCAAATCGCCTTCCGTCCGCGCACCAACGAACGCCCAGAGCCTCGACCTACCGCGTCAGCGCTTGCCAAAGGTCCAGTCTGTCAAACGTTTACGAGCGATTTGACCGCCGTTCTAATGGATGGCGCAAGCGTTTCAAACGCATTATCGGCAGCATCGCAATAATGCTCCGTATCGTCGGCCGAAAACTCGTGGCCATCCTCGCCGATACCTGAGTTGCCGCCGGCTTGCTTTGATGAATTGGCCGACAGCCAAGCGAGCATACCTTCATCCTGCCGCACCGACTTGTCAATAAGTGCGGTGTTACGTTGACGGACAGAAACGAATGGAACCGTCATGGGACTGATCGGTGCAAATGTCGCCGCGATCAAATGCACGTCGGATGTATCGAAGTCAGAAGAAGATGTCGATTCTGTCACCAAGTGTTGCTCGGCAGCGGGTGGATTCGTGCTCTCTTGCAAATCTTGTGACGCTGTGGCCACGCAGCCTCAGACACACCTAAGCCACTTCCGCTCCCTGGTCCCGGTGGAGTAATTGTCTGGCCGAAATGCGCTCGCCAAACGGTGTAATCTTCGGAGCCAACACTCTTATTTCCATTCCCGTCCGCGCCTGCATAGGCTGACGCAACCGAATTTCCTTGTGTCTTGCGCCAAAGCACGTAATCCGCTGCATCTACCGCGCCGTTTCGATTGTAGTCGCCAGAAGCACCGGGTACAGCATCAACAGCAGTGTCGGCGTTCACACGCCCGTAACCGTAGTACTGGTTGAAGCCGTTGGCGTTGTACGCGGTCAATCCATTATTGCCGCCAACCTTGTCAGCGGTGTTTTGCATTATCGCCCGCACTTCGGCTGCCGTCAGACCAGGGTTGCGCGACAACAAAAGCGCTCCGATGCCAGCCGCCAATGGAGTCGCTGCCGATGTGCCGCCAAAGCTACTCGCGCCATCCAATGTTGTGTAATCGCCGCCGGTGGCAGTCGTTACTTGGTTATACCCAGCTACGTCCGTACGGTCGGTTGTGACGACGCCATGATCGCCGCCGTTACTTGGTGTAACGAAGGCGAGCGATGCACCGTATTGGCTATAAGCGGAGCGATAATCCCAATCGCTGCTCGCACCTACGGCGATGACACTTGGTAGATTCGAGGGGTACGAAACCAACGACGTCACTAGCGGAACACCGCTAAAATTCCACTGCTCGGTAAAGGTTACGCCCCCATTGTTCGACGCGAAAAGCCGAATACCGTCGGCACCCGTCTCGCTCGACACCCAATAGTTGAAACTTAGGTTGCCTGCGGCTGCCACATTGATTACTGGCGAGCGTAACGTCGATGACTGGTTGTCTCCGATCGTTCCAGCCTTGGCAACGTAGCGACCAGTCGCGTAGCTGTGAGCCGGATCATCAACGACAGCGAATGCAACATTGCCGCCCGCCGTCCAGCCTGCTGGCAAACCGGGCGCATCAAACTGCTGCCGCGCCCCCGTCGGGAAACGAACGTTGGCGATCCAAGCCGAATCTTCACCGGCCGCGTTGGTCGCATTCTTCGTATATCGCCATTCAAATATCCAGTTTCCGGCCGGCACTCCGGTAAGCGTCAGCGTGTTGTAGCTGAGTCCAGCCGTCGTCCCTGCGGCCGAATTGCCTGCGGCGTTGAATGATGCAACTCCCTTCTCGTTTCGTCCGTGAGTCTCCGCCCAATCGAATGCAGCATTGAGCGCCATGCTGTTCGTGCCGCCCGCCCAACTGTTTACCAAGACAACAGCACCTCGCCAGCGACCGATTACGTTATTATTGGCATCGATCACCGCGCCGGCGGCGTAGTACACCGCCTTTGCGATCAAGTCTTGACTGACGAATCCGCCGCCATTGTTGAGATCATCGCGTGCTATCTTGATTGGTAGGATTTGGACGTTTTGAGCAGCACCGGAAACGCCGACCATGTTGTTACCAATCGCAGCAGCGATTCCCGCAACCGCTGTTCCGTGGTTATCAAATTGGGTCGTAGGGTTGGGATCGTTGTCCGGTGTATTCGTTGCGGCAGGGCCAGCGAAATCCCAGCCATGCACATCGTCAATGAAGCCATTGCCATCATCGTCGATTCCGTTGCCTGGAATCTCGCCCGTATTTGTGAAGATATCAGCTGCCAGATCAGGATGATTCAATTGCACGCCGTTATCGAGGACGGCGACCACAATCTGCGAACTTCCCGTGGTGGTATCCCACGCGTTCACCAGCTTCGCGTCCGCCCCATTTCGCGCACCGAATTGAGCGGTGTTGTTCATTGTCCATTGGCTGTTGAACAGCGGATCATTGGGCGCGGCTTCAACGCTGTAATTGGTAAAAAAGTTCGGCGTAGCCCAATCGACCCTCGAATCGGACGAAAGGCTATCGGCCAGATTCAAAGCGCCGAGTCCACCGCCGGTTGCCGGAGTTGCGATGTATTCGTTATCGATAAACCTCTGCCAACTGCTGTAGCCCGTTGCGAAAAAGTCACTCGGGTCCACGCCGTCCTTGAGCGCCACAATGAGTTGGCCATCAAGCCACATGATGCCGCCGCTGTCCTGCGCAATGAATACGGGCGCGCTCCATTGAACGCCATCCTGCGCTGCGGCCGCAGCAAGCTCGTCATCGAGTACGCCCGGTGGCTGTCCAGGCGGGGCTGCAAGTTGAATCAGCCGCGTATCAAGATACGTTGGAAGAAAGCCTTCCAGAGACCCGCCGGTACCGGTAAGAGCGCTAACCACGGCGGCGGGATCAGCTGATGGATCGACGCGAATTAGCACGTGGTCTGCAATGCGCCGCAACGGAACCTGCTGGTCGGATACATAGTAGTACTCACCCTGATCGAATGTGACGACCTCCTGATTATCGGTCGTTGTTGCAATTGGCTGATCCGAAGGGATTCCATCTTCGCTGAATGGAACGGTGATTTCGGACCCCGGCGTGCCGCTCAGCATCGTTCGGTCTTCTAGTCGCTCGAACCCGCAGTCGCCTTGCGTATATGCCTCCACGACCTCCTAACTTGCTCGTACCTCGATTTATTCTTGCGTATCGCATTCGACTCCCTCCGATACTAGAGACCCATCGAAATATCAGATTGGATCAGCTCCTCCGGCGTTTTCGAGATGGGCCAACAATTGATATCGACAGAACCAAAGTCACGATTAGTTTTTCCGCTCCCGGCTCAGGAATGGGCGTCAACAAGAACCCGCGTATCAGACCATTTAGTTGGCCATAACCGACAATGTCGCCTGCGTCGTTGATCGCAAACGCAAAATCAAGCTCCCAGCCAGAATTCGGCGGTATCAGGTCGGCAAGATTACGTGTGCCGTTCACGGAATCCCAAATTAGTCCGCCGCCACCCACAACTTGACCGTGATCGTTGATGCCATACGGATTTCCTAATCCGGGTGTCGGTTGGATTCCAGACGTTTCGCTCCATATGAATCCGCCAACGCCAAATTCAAAACCCGCCACGACGCCACTATTGTTTATTGCTCGCGCCGAGTGTCCCCGCCCGCAAGTGTTGGAATCTCTTGCATTCCATGAACGTCATCCCAAATGAACCCTCGCTCATGGCCGTCTTGCGTATCGCTATAGCCTACGGCCTGCGCATGTTGGTTGATCGCATTCGCGAATGCACCATAGCCACCAAGATTGCCGATGTCGCGAATGCCGTTTGTTTCATCCCAGATAAATGCGTGCGGAACGAAACTCGTGTTCGGGACGCCGTCAATGATGATCGTTTCGAGAATCTCGGACGTTCCCGCCACTTGACCCGCATCGTTGATCGCGGCGGCTTCGCTGTTTCCGACCGGCGACAGTCCTAAGTCGCGCATGCCGTTCGTTGCGTCCCAAACGAATCCGCGGCCATACGGAACGCCCGGCCCAGGTGTCGGGATACCAGAGCCAGTACCATAACGGCCAACAATTTGCCCGACGTTATTGATTCCCGCGAGACTCGCCCCAACCGTCTGATCGCTCCATAATTCGTTAGGCACGCCGGAGTAGTCCCATACTACCGGCCGCGATTGCCCAACATTCCCCGTGCGGTCGAGCCGCGAATCGCCGACCACTTGCCCGACATTGTTCAAACCGAACGCTAGACTATCAAGTCCGCCGGGCAATATATCCAGCGTGGTAATGTTGTACTGAGCCGCAAACAGTGGGGCTGAAATAGAAAGTCCCCACACCACGTAAAGAAACGAAAGCGATCGTGTCATGCACCGTCGTTGCATGTTCGCCTCGCATTAGCTGCATCGGATGGCATGCCCGTCTTATTCCCTCAAGCCATTAGTATACGCTTGCGGCAAAGATTTGCGTACAACCCTGCGCAGTTTTCGCGGAATCTACATGAAGTCATTTCGTCATAGGGCAACAACATTGCCCATAATCCTCAATCCGTCCGGCCCCAACTTGATTCGGCATCAAGCTCCAAAGGTCGAAAGCTGGCGTTCGCCATTAAGGTTATGCCAGCCATAAGCCCGAAGCCAATAGTCAAAGTAGGGATATTCCAGCATTGACTTTAGCATCCGCAACGGCCCGGAGAGCCGTTGTTGGGATGGATAAGTCGATTTTCACCACTGAGTACAGCGTTTTCAAAAAGCTCCTTCGGGAGACTCGCGAGGCGGCCGGCGTGACTCAGGTACAACTAGCTAGCAAGCTCCGCACTTCGCAGTCCATCGTGAGCAAATGGGAGCGAGGTGAACTCCGAATTGACTTCGTGCAAATTCAACGCATTTGCCGGGTGCTTGGAACCACGTTAGTCGCATTCGCCCGTGAATTCGAGCGGCGGACACACGCCTTGAAACGCCCCGGCCGCGGACGGCGCTAGCAAACAAGTCCATCCCCAGCGACGTTCCCTGATTCGCCGCCGCGACGGTGACTCATTCCAGCGAATGGAAACGGGATAGAGCTTCACCATGCGCCAGCCCTACGAAAACCAAGCTTTTCGCACGATTAGGACTTCGAGCCAGCAACACTTATAATTGATCGCGGCCGGTAACTCTTGTTGCTGGCCATAATTCGATTTGACGCGCGAGCGTCAAGACGCTGCTTCAGCGAAATCCGGCAGATTTTAAGTAGAGAAGCAGTGCCTTGAGCCGCGCCCCGAAAGGGGCGTCGGCCAGGGTACGTTCTCTACACCTCCTGCCGGAGGTTCGCTGAGCGGCCTTGGTTCGGCGCCCTGTTTTATTTCGGGGTTGTGGTCATGGCTCCGCGAAACCTCCCGCCGCTGCCGCTTCCGTTGAAGCTGTGGAATCAGATTGCCAAGGCTCTTAAGCTCTCGCCACAGCAAAAACGCATCGTGGAGCTGATTCTTCGCAACGCCTGCGACAAGCAAATAGCAGTCTTGCTCGGCATAAGAAAGCCTACCGTTCGGACGCATCTTGACCGCGTGTTTCGGCGGCTCCAGGTCGAGGATCGTGGAGAGTTAATCCTGCTGATTTTCCGCATGTCGCACGGCTCATGTCCTTCTGAGTGATGACATCACGATTGATGAATTTCAGGAAATGAAACCCCAGCTTAAGCTGCATGCAGTTATGAATTGCTTTTCACTTACCGCAGCCGCTCGCCTAGTGAACCTATTCTAAACCGCATCGCTATGGTCGCTGTGTTGGGACTAAAGCATTTCTGCTGCGGTGCTGAGCCCAGTCCAAGTTGCTGGCAATTCAGTTTCAACGTTTGCTACCCGTTTCCTTCCAACTACTGAGGTGTTTTCATGCGCACGTTTTCGTACAACTGTTGGGCATTGGTTTCGTTTGCATTTGTTTCTTTGTCATCGGCCTTGGCGACTGCGGATATCGCGGGCTTCAACAACCTCGCCGGTTGGACATATAACCAGCCGGACGCCGGTTCGCCTGCCGATCTGCCAAACGCCGGAACCGTTCACCTGACGACCGGCAATGCCCAGCGGCGTAGCATCTTCTTCAACACGAAGCAGGACATTACCCAGTTTACGGCGTCCTTTACCTACCGCGCTACCAACATGAATGCCTGCCTCGTCGGCCAGGGCATCGGCTTTGTTCTCCAGAACAGCCCGAGCGGCACGACCGCAGTCGGCGGCGGCGGTGGCGGACTTGGCTACACTGGAATAACTAATAGCGCGGCCACTGTTCTGTTCGGCGATACCGGTCCCGGCTTGACGTATAATGGCTACTTCACCGACGGGACGATTTCCTCCGGATCAAATTCAACAAGCCCTGCGAACTTGTTCGATTTTCGCGATTTGAACGTGACGGTCTCCTATAACAATCCAATCCTGACTGTCACGGTTGACGATCCTGTGGTCGCGGGCTTTCCCGATTTCAGTCGAAATTACATCGCTGGCAACCTTGCTACTACCATCGGAAGCTCGTTGGCGTATGTCGGCTTCACGGCCAGCACTGGTGATAACTTCGGCAATGGGGGTTCCAACCAGTACCTATCGAATTTCACCTTCGGCGGAGTGCCCGAACCAACAAGCGGGCTGCTTTTGCTGACCGGAGTGTCAATGCTCGCATTGCGGCGAAGAAGGGCAGCGTTTGTGCAATTTGCTTCATTGCGGAACATTAATGGCTCGTGATGATACAGCGGTCGCGGGCCGCTGGTTTTAGATTGGATTTGTGGCGGCTAATCGTTGGCTCCCGTTAGATATTGGCGATTGAGGGGCGAGTGCCGTTAAGTGCTTTATGCTGCGGTGCGGTTGGCGCATGTTTAGGCGCTATCATTGATGCGTTTTTCGAGCTCGGCCAACTCGGCCAAGACCTCATCAAAGCCGGTCGGCTGCGATAGGTACATGGCCCGCATCGCTTCATAATCCTGCCGAAGGGCCGGCGCCCGCGGTTCCGGAGGAAGGAGTCGAAACGTTCCGGGTTTCGCAAGGTCGTAGTGGGCCCAACCGCTACCAAAGAATTGCGCCTTCCAGCCTACTACCCTGTCTCGCAATTCTTCGTTTGCGAGCGCTGACTCGACGATCGTGTGTCGAGCTAATGCCGCGGTGTCGGCATAGTGGCGAGAGAAGCGGTCGGGTGTCGATTTCTCTACGGGCCTATGATACTCGACATGGAGAATAGTCGCCTTTTCCCAAAAGCTGCGCTCCAGCTCCAATGCAACTACGTCGCATTGCCAATCTGCGAACGCTTCTGGGATGATTCCCGCCATTATCGGTACGATCGGGTGACGGCCAATGGGCCGCTGGTCGGTGAGTGAGCCGAATTCAAGTTTGACTGACCGCCTCAAGTACTCGAAACCCGCCGGCTGCGTTGAAGGATAATGGAATAGCAATACGGGTGAGTGGGTCGCGGGATCTGTGACGTACTCGAACCATCCGATACGGTTTTTTCCCAAAACTGATGCGACTGCATCCTCCAATACAGGTGCAATCTGGCTTTGCACGGCAGCCGCACAAATCGCTTCGGCATTCTCCATCCATCGGTTAGCTTGCGTGCGGCTGGCGCCCACTTCCGGAAGTTGCAGGAACTCTGGCGACAAAGACAGGTCGATGTCTTCAGAGAATCGATCAATCGCTCCGAAAACCTTTGAGAGCGAGGTGCCACCCTTGAATACAAGGGATGTGGCAAATTGCGACCGAAATAGGATGCCAAGAAGCCAGCTTACCCAAAAGTCCTTTTCAAGCAGTACTGGCGATAGACTGCGTCGGGCCGCCGCTTGCTCAAAGTACAAGCGCTGTTCCTCGTCGGGGAGGTCTAGAAATCGGAGCTTCATCGCTCCTTCTCCGCCAATGCTCGAAAAATCGGATGCATCCACGCGGGAGCCAGCTTGATGTCTTTCAAAAGCTCGCGGCGCTTACTTGCGGGCAAAGTACGTTTGAGGTGGTCAATTCTGGCCGGCGTTATGTGTTCCTTGCCAAGCTCGCGAAATGCCTGAATCAGAAGACCGCTTAAGCGGTCGGCCGCTGCCATGTTGCGTGGCGTCGTCCGTCGAAGCTGGATTGTCATCGGGCCGATCTTTGCCGTGCGGCTTTGGCTGTCGGTGAGGAAGATCGCCTTTGCCGGGACTTGCTCTGTCAGCCCAAGCATGTTGGCAGCGTAGGCCCCCGTCGGCTGTAGGCGGGCACGATCACGCCCGGCAAGCGCGCGCGCTATGGTTTCGGCGGAAGGCAATAAAACCCCGAGTTTGGGATGCTGCTTGGGATAATCGTAGATTCCCGCGCGAGGTGACGTATGGTCCCTTTCTTGGCAAGTCGGTGAAGGGCCAAGCCGACCGCCTCGCGGCTTCCTAGGTCGAGAAAGTCAGTTGGGACGTGGACTGAACCCCTCCCGCTGCCATATATGCGGGAAACTACTTTGCTATCAATACTTTGCGTCGATTTTCGCATAGCCATCTTGTAACAAATAATGGCATGTTTTTGTTACAAGTCAATGCTCTTTTTTGGCCGATTTTGAGGTATTAAGGCCTGATTTAACCCCATTTGCCGTCATCTTAATCGTATGGCTTTCAGCGGGGATGAGGGTCAGCCCTAGATGCTTAACGATCGCGTCGCGGAGCTTTTGATCGCAGTGTTTTCTTTCGTAAGCGGAACAGGGAAGAGGGAAGAGAGTGGGGGTTGGGGGCGGGAACTGGGGCCTCTGGTCCTGCCCCCGGATGTTTTGAGGGACGAGAGACGTTTCATGGACGAAACGACGACTCAAGTAAGGCTCGGTTCTCGGTCCTTGCGTTGCCGTTCAATTGCAATGCGTTCCTGGAACGTCATCGGCGGCTTAATGGATGCGTTGTGAGCCGTTGTTTCGGCGGGCGTGAATAGCTCGCCCGGCAATACGGCAGCGTCGGTCGGTACTGCTGGATCAGATAGCAGGAAGCGCCTCCGCCAGGCGGCGAATGCGGGCGGTGACGGGCTCCTCGGCGGAAGAATGCTTCTGTCGGGCGCGCTGTGGCGTGGCCTCGATGTTGTGTGCGGCCTTGAGCGCCTTGATGCGTTCCGGCGAGTTCGGAAACGCTCGGCCCCTCCTCATTGGCCGGCTGCTGAGCCGCACCGGAAAGTCCGGCCTTGAGTTGGTCACGCAAGCTGGTCAGTTCGGACAGGTAGGCGTCGTGGAGGAAAGGCTTGCCCAGGCGTGCCTGGTAATCGCGAAGTTGTGATTCCGCGATGGAAAGGTCTTGCCGGACGCGGTCGCATTCGGAGCCGTAGGCATTGGCCAGGCGTTCCAGTGCATTCAGGACGGCACGCGGTCCCTGATGCTCCCGCGACAGCGTGGACTGACGAGTGATCGCGCCTTCCAGATACACGTCGGGCGGGAATTGCGAGTGAAGCACGATGCCGAAACGCAAACCACGATAAGTGCCGAGCGGGATGCGGGTTGTCTCGCGGACGTTTCTCGGCAAGCCATCGAGCCTGCCGCCGAGAATTTCGGTGCATGTCTTCGCGTGGGTACGTTCGGCCACCGATGGTGATGGGATCGGTGGCGTGGGTTTTCGCGGTAGCCTCGTCCGCCGTGAGTTTGGACAATCGTTCGGACAGGCTGGCGATGGTCGCCGGCAAATCACGCACGCTGAGGCGGGCGACGTATTGTTCGTCGAGGTGATTCTTTTTGAGCAAGGTGAGCCGTTGCAACTCGGCGTCGGCCTCGGCAAGCGTCAGCACGGCCGGGTTGCCCGATGCAATCGCCTTGACCTCGGCATAGGATAGTTCCTGGCCGCCGATGTCCTCGGCGCGGCGGGCGGCGTTGTCGCCGGTGATGACTTGGCCGATGAACCGGGCCTTGGTTTCGAGGGCTTGCCACATGTACGCATCGAATGATCCTTCGGTGACGTAGCGATAGATCGCCACTTCCTCGTTCGTGTTGCCCTGCCGGAGAATTCGGCCTTCGCGTTGTTCGACCTCGGCCGGTTTCCAGGGAGCATCGAGGTGATGCAGTGCGACGAGGCGTTTCTGGACATTGGTGCCGGTGCCCATCTTCTGCGTGCTGCCGATCAGCACGCGCACCGAACCGTTTCTTACTTTCTCGAAGAGAGCCTGTTTCTTGGCATCCGAGTCGGCGTCGCCGACGGGGGCAATCTGCTCGGCCGGAATGCCGGCAGCAACTAGTTTTTTGATGATGTCGTCGTAGGCCGAGTATCCCCAGGGCGTCGGGTGAACTCCCATGTCGCAGAATATCATCTGCGCGCCGCGAGTCGCCGTACTCCGCCGCCAGATAGCGGTGACGTTCTCTACCAGCCTGTTGATCTTCGATTCCGGGAAGTCGGGCGCTGTGGCCGACAGCATCCTCGCGTCGGTAGCGAGTTTGCGCCCGTCGGTTGTGATGTTGAGTGCGTTATCTATCCGAGGATCGACTTTTTCTGAGCGCAAACGTTCGTAACGCTCCACCAGTTCTTGCTGGAGAATGTGCTGCTCCTCGGACATCGGGCAAGCGACGATGATGGGCTTGCCGCTTTGCAGGCGGGGCAGCGGCAGATTGAGCATTTCCGCCGTCTGCACGTCGGAAAACGCCCGGAACATCTGCTGGAGTTCCGGCAGGTTGGTGAAGCGGGCGAAGCGGCTCCGCGGCCGAAGGCCGGCGCCATCCGGAGCAATTTCCATCGTGTCGATGACTTCGCCGAACGTGGCTGCCCAAGCGTCGAAATGTTCCAGACCGCGGCTTTTAAGTCCCTCGGGGTCGAGGAACCGCTGCATCGTGTACATCTCGACCATCGTGTTGGAAATCGGCGTACCGGTGGCAAAGGTAACGCCGTGGCCGGAATGCTGTTCATCGAGGTAACGCGCCTTCATATATACGTCGAATGCCCGCTCAGAGCCGCCGGTCTGGATACCGGCGATGCGCTCCATCTTGGTCGGCGTCTCCAGGTTCTTGAAATAATGCGCCTCGTCGATGAAGACGTGATCGACTCCGAGTTCGTCGAACACCAGTCCGTCGTCTTTCTTATCCTCGGCGAGCAGGTTTTTGAGGCGTTCGCATCTCGCGGCCTTCTGCTTCTCGATCGTCTTGATGAGATTGCGGTTGGCACCCTTGGCACCCGCGTGTTCGCGGAGCAGTTCGTCATATTCGGCGATCTGCTCAAGGAGGAACTTCTCCTGGTAATCACGCGACATGCCGATTCGCTCGAACGATGAATGGGTGACAATGATGCCGTCCCACTCGCCGCTGGCGATCTTGGCAGTCAGAAACTTGCGCCGGTCCCGGCCTAAGTCTTCCTTGGCGGCGACCAGCAATCTGGCATTGGGGTAGAGCTGCATGAACTCGCGGGAGAACTGCTCCAGCAAGTGGTTGGGGACGACATACATCGGCTTTTTGATGAGACCGGCCTGCTTCATCTTCATGCCGGTGGCGGCCATCGTGAAGGTTTTGCCGGCACCGACGACGTGGGCGAGCAGCGTATTGCCGGAACTCATGCCGCGCCACACGGCGTCGTCTTGGTGTGGCCGCAGTTTGATATTCTGGTTCATGCCGGGAAAATCGAGATGCGATCCGTCGAAAAGGCGGGGCCGAAGATTGTTGTACGTGTCGTTGTAGAGCCGCACGAGCCGCTCGGTGCGCTGCGGATCGGTGAAAACCCAGGAGCGGAAACGCTCCTTTATGAGTTTTTGCTTCTCGCGGGCGGCCATCGTCGCCTCCTGGTTGACCACGCGCTCCTCGCGGTTGCCGTGGTCGATGGTGTCGTAGATGGTCGGCGATTTCATGTTGAGCGCCAGCTCTAGCAACCAGGTGCCGTTGGCTCGCGGTGTTCCATATTCCGAGGTCGCGGCGACCGACGCTTTTGCAGCGTAGTCGGCCTCGATGCTCCAGACGGCATCCTTTTTCAGGTGGGCGACCGGCACGGAGGATGGCTCGACACGGAACAAATCCGCCGCGAATGTCTGGATGTCGCTCTCCGGTATCCACGGTGCGCCGAGATTGGCATCGATGTCGCCGGGCAACACGTCCTCGGGCTGCACGGCTAGCAGGGCGTTGGCATTGCGGTCGTATTGCGATCCCGCGCGCTGGGCAGCAATCAGCTTTTCGCGGACGTTGCCGGAAAGATAGGCGTCGGCGGTCTGCCACGTTTTGGACTGCGGATCATGGAAGATCAGGTCACCCAACTCGGCAATCACCTGCTCTTCGGGTTTGCCATAAAGTTCGGCGATGAACGGCAGGTCCACCGTGCCGCGTTGATTAAGGGAAACGAGCAAACCTTCCTCGGCGCTGCGGACGTGGGTGACGGGCGGGGTCTTGCCAACCACGTCTTTCGTCATGATGGCGGCCTTGGCCGCCTTTGCGGTCACCTCGTCATAGTCCTCCAGCGACATGACGAGCATGGCGTCCGGGTCTTCCTTGAACTTCACGAGATTGGGCATCCGGCGGATGACGTTGCCGTCGGAGGTCGAGCCGAAAGTGGTTTTGTTGATCGGGCCATAGGTGTGGCAGAAGCTGTCATAGGCCCGGTTAAGATCCCGCCGTAGCCCGTCGCGATTCTCGTCGGGCCAGCCCTCGTTCTGCGATTGCAGAACGCGGCGCGCGCGGTCCCGTAATCCGATAAGAGCGGCAAGGCGTTTGCCGGTCATGATGCCGTCGGCCTTGAGCGTCTTGCCGCCATAGACGACGGGCACACCTTGCCCGCCCTGGGATTGATAAATGACGCGGTCGTCACCAACGAAGAAACTGCCTTCGCCGATGTGGCGCTCAACCGGCGGCGGTACGAAAACCGCAGCCGCTTGTTCCAGGACTGGACTTGCTTGCAGCGGAGCGTACTGCGGCAAGCGGCGAATTGCTTCCTTGAGTTGCAAGGCCAGATCGCCATTGCCGGTGACGCTGTAACCCTCGCCTCCGTAGAGCGTATCCTTGCGGGTCCAGTTGCCAAGAACCATTTCGGGATGATTGAGAAAATAGCGATTGATGGGCACGTCCATGCCTTCGATGGAAAGAGGCGCGGTGCCCAGCCAATCAGAATCAATGTGGTTCGCGGGTTGGCCGGGCGCTCGCTTGCGAAGAAACAGGATGTCGGTGACAACGGCCGTGCCTTCGCGTTTGAAGGCGCCCGCCGGCAGGCGGATCGCTCCGACGAAGTCCGCTTTGGCGCCGAGGTACTCGCGGATGGCGGCATTCTGTTTGTCGAGCGTGAAATGTGTCGTGACCATTGCCAACACGCCACCAGGTTTGAGAGCGTCGATCGTTTTGGCGAAGAAGTAATCGTGCAGTGAGAGTTTCTGCCCCCGGTAGTCGAGCTTGAGATCGGCGAACGGTACGTTGCCGATCACGCCGTCAATGCGATCCTGGGGCAACTTCGTGTCGCGGAAGCTTTCGATGCGGATGTCTTGATCGGGGTGCAGCGCGCGGGCGATACGCCCGGAGATGGAATCCAGCTCGATGCCGATGAAGCGATGACGATCGCTTCCCTGGCTCATGAAATTTCCCGTGCCGCATCCGGGCTCCAGGATCGTGGCGTTGCTGGGTACGCCTAATTGGGCGATGGCCTCGTGGATGGAACTAATGACGGTCGGCGAAGTGTAGAAGGCGTTGAAGGTCGTGCGCTTTGCGCTGTCATATTCCTCTGGCGTTAGCAGCGATTTGAGTTCGTCGCCCAGCGACTGCCATGTGGCATCCTTGTAGCGGCCGGTTACCGGGTCGGGGAAAATCGACAAGGCAACGGGGCCGAAACCGGCGAAGCGGGCGAGCACCTGCTTCTCTTCTGGTGTGGCGCGGCGCTGCTCGTGCTCAATGTTCTTGACGGTGCGGATGGCGGCGAGGATGTCGCGGGCTTTGGCTTTTTCGCCGCTGGCGATGGCCACAGAAGCGGTGGCCGCATTCTCCGGCCTGTGATTCGGATCGGCTGGGTTAAAGTGTTCGGCGGGTGCCGGTGTGATCGTGACCGGCGGCTGTGCTGTTTCCTTGCCCGCCGGCAGTTCTGGTTCAGCGGCGGATGGGTTTAGAGGTAAGGAGTCAAACAGCGTTGGTTGGTTTCGGGATGCCTTCAGCCGCGCGATGTGCGATCGCGGATGTACGCCATTGCGCCGTCCAGCGAAAGCGGCTCCGTTCCGTCCTGCGGAGATGCGGAGGGCAAACGATCCTCCATTTCCTTGAGCGCCATCTCCAGGGCCTCGCTCGCGATCTGGCGTCGGTCGCTCTCCGGCTTCTCCTGGGAAAGAGTTTCCTTCCAGGCTTCGTGGCTGGTCTTCAGTTCCTTGGCGTAGAACTCCAGCGCCGGGAGCAGCTTCCGGGACTTGCGGAGCTGCTCGTGCATCTGCGGTCGCTGTTGCAGGAGTTCGAGTATGATCGTCTTGTATTGCATATTGGCCTCCATTGTGTTGTTCGGGTAATTTGTCTTCGGGCTCAGGCGTGTTGGCTGGGTCGGGTGGAAATAATGTGGTCTGTCGCCAGTCCGGCGGTTTCCGAGCCATCGTCAGCAACCATCACGGCCTACTGGTTCCCGGCCATCAAGTAGTGTGGCGTCTTCTGTGGTCTCAGGATGGCTGCGCCGCGTGGTCATCGCGACCTGCCGTGTTCGGCATTGCGTGCACCGAACGTATCTCTTAAGACCTGGCCTGCCGCGACCCCGGCCATGACAATCATGGAGCCGAGAGCGACATACTGCACAACCATCGCTAGGCGCTCGTCGTTGCAGTACCTCGACATCCTCTGGGCCTCGGCGCCGAGGTCGCGGAAATTATAGATTGGCGGAATCGTCATGGGACGACGCCCTTCCGATTAGAAGGGTATCTCTTGTCCCGCCTCGATTCCCTTCTCCTGCCGAATCATCTGGCGCACCTCTTGATAAAGTCTTTCAGCTTCGATCCGTGTGGCCATGGCAGATTCGCCACTGATTGGATGCGCCCATATACGGTCGGCCGGATTCCACCTGTATCCAGCCTCCTTCATCGTGTCGATGACCGCCTGGCTCGGCTTATCCTCGCGACGGCCTTCGCCAAACTTGATCGCCATCTGGCGGTCCCGTTTGCTCTCGAAGAGTCGGACTCCGGCGACATTGTCCGCGGCGATGCCGAAGGGATCGGGTGCAGAGACCCATTTCTTTTTTCCAACCCTGTCGGCGAAACTCTGGCCTTGCGCGTTTGTTTCCGCTGCTACCGGCTCGGCTACGGCTGTGGTGGTTTCTGCTGACTGTTCCTCCGGTGTGTGATTACTTGATGACATGTGATGATCCTCCTTGTCGATGTGACGAGTTAATCATTAACCCGCATTAACGATATTAACACGTTTCCATATTCGCGCGCAACAAGGCTGAGTGCGGCTTACAGAGGATTCACGCTAAAAAATTCTAGGGTTTCCGCGCCGCACAGAACCCGTGACGTGTGTTGTAGTCCGCAGTTGTCCGCGAGTCACGTCGGATACCTCGACGACGTTCCGATAACACGTTTTTTGCCAGCGCAATGGTTGTGGTTGCGAAGCCCATGCAGTTCATAGGGGAGAAGCCTGTACATTAAAGTGATAAAGAAGCTGGCAAAAAACGTGAGTGTTTCCCTGCGTCACAACGCAGCGATACGTGCGGGGGCACTGTTGGGAAGAGGGGGGTTGTTCAACCTTACAATGAAGCCGAATTCCGGCTTTGGCCGGCTCGGAACGATGGCATGGATGCCTTCGCGCGGATGCGCTTTAGCATCAGGATCAGAGTTGCGCCAGCCGGTTTTCTCCCGATTAGCCGCCGCCGAGCGGGCTGCAAGCGTAATCGCCCGGCAGGCCCAAGCGGATTCCGTGGCGGCGGCACTCGCCGACAAGAACGCCGTCGTCATTGAGCGAATTGAGGTGGGGAACTAACGGTTCATTAACCGCCGCGCGGGTAGTATGGGGAATGCCCGCCTCGTGTCGCCACGGTTTTACGCTCATCGAGCTTTCGATTGTGCTTGTTATTATCGGGCTGCTGGTCGGCGGCATTCTGGTGGGGCGCGCTTTGATCCACGCGGCGGAGGTACGCGCACAGATAGCGCAGATCGAGAAATATAACACCGCCGCCAATACTTTTCGCCTGAAGTATGGCGGCTTGCCTGGCGATTTGCCTGTGGATCAAGCGGCGGCATTCGGATTCTTTGTTATTGTTAGAAACCTCGACGAGCCATGGGGAAACGGTGATGGATTTATCATTTCAAATGCGGATGGCAGCCTTTCCTATTTAGTCGGTGAATCAGGGCTGTTCTGGATACATCTGTCAGAGGCTGGCCTTATTGCTGAAGGTGATATCGGTAATACGGGTGATGAATGCTTTTTTAACTCGAACAGTTGGGGAGCCATGCCTCCGATACCGGCTGATTGCACAGCACCTCGGGCGAAGCTTGGACGCGACAACCACATTTATATTTATGCCGGGCCGGATGCTCCGGATGCGCTGGAGGACATTCGCCTCTACGGACAAAATTACTTCCACATTTTTCCGTATACTGGTGTCGAAAATGACGGCTACATTTATGCTTCCGAAAATGGGATTACACCAATAGAAGCCTATTCCATTGATTCCAAAATGGACGATGGACGGCCGAATTCCGGCAAAATAGTCGCGAGGGCAGCAGGGGAAGGGTATGTTGGAGGTAATCCCGGTGCTTTTCCCAATCGAGCACCGAGCGCCGCCGCTACGAGCACGTCCGACAAGTGCAATATTGGTGATGGGCTATCCCCCACGGACACCTACAATGTCGTCGAAGCTACCGGTGGTAATAAGCCTTCTTGCTCGTTGCGAATTCGGGCTAGTTTTTGATCGCAAAGCTCATGCCGCCGCGCCGTTGCCGATGCGGCCGGTGAACTCCATGGCCACTAATTTGCTCGCGGCCGTTGGCGTTGTAGCCGGTCGGCACGCTGCCGCTAGTAGCGCAGCAAAGCGCAGGCAGGATTCACTTCGTGACGTGTCTGAGTCTACGGCGCACTCACGGTACGAACGCGGACGATTTCGTGCTGAGCCATTCCTTGAGGGCGTCATGCGACTCAAACTCGGCAACCTCGATGCTGTCGATGGTCGGTCCCGTTTCTCCCACTCGCCTGATGTCCTCGTTCGTCATCTCGCAGAGCCAAAGCACGCGATGCCTTTGCAGGCCGCCACGGGTCAGGTTGATCGAACCTTCCTTAAGCGGCTGGTCCAGATTGCTTCCGCGGATCAGCACCAGGTACACGAGGTCCCCTGAGAATTTGAGCAACAGCCCTTCGGAAGGATTGTACTGCCACGTTCCCATCCAGCTGTAAGGGAACCACATGCTGTTGCCGTCCCGGAAGCGGAACTCCACCGAGGTGGCGGCTGTCACGGATGCCGCGCAGATAGCCGAACGCCGCGCACGAGGCTTCACTCCCTCGGCGTCGTGGTCCTTATTGGATGGCGGCGCGCTGGACCGTTCGGAATGGAGGCTTCCCTTTAATCGCTCCTGATAGGTCGGTTTATCATCGCTCATTTCCCAACCTCGCCTATGCGCCTGCCCGGCTGGAGTGAATCTTTCGGCGACCCGTATACGCCAACCCCGCGGGCGAATGCCAAGTGCTTCGCCAGCCGATCCCGCCGGGTCGGCTTCTGCGGCGGAGCTTCGGAAAGCTCCGTCGCCGACATCGGATCATCCGGCCGGCTGACTGCCTTCAGCATCTCGTTCGTGTCGTCCGTGAAAATCTGCGCCTGTTCCTTCCCGCGTGTCACCGCCACATAGGCCGTCCGCTGATAGGTCGCCGGGAACGATTCGCTGGACACGCCGACGAACACCTTGTCCACCGTCACGCCCTGGCTGGCATGGCTTGTAATCGCGTAGCCGTGCGTCAAGTGGCCGAAATCCCGGTCGATGACCCAGCCGTGATCGACGATGATGTCGCCCCGCTTGGTAAATCCCTGGACGGTCAGGAGTGAGCCGTTGCTCAGGCGATGCTTGCCGTCCTTCGTCTTGCCGCCGGCCGTGATGCGAACGCGGTCGCCGACCGCCAGGGCGAACTGCGTTGGCCGGTACACCTCGAACCGGTTGGCAAGCTCCGTCGGCAGTTTGGCCACGTCGCCCACGATCAGGCGCGATCCTTTCTGTGTAGCCCGGCGCATTCTGGTGGAACTGGAGCAGGTCGCCCGGCTCATATTCGCGTCGCGTCCGCTTTCTGTGCGTCCGTCAGGTGAGCCGGAACCCAGCCGTTGACGATGCGTTCCTCGCCAAGCTTGCCCTTGTGCCTTCAGCCCGGCGCGAATCGCGTCCGTGATCCGGTCCGCTTCGGCGTGCGTCGGCGACACGACGAGCGCCGACTTGGCTTTGCCGTCCCGTTTCTTTTCGGCAACGGCCGCCAGATAGGCGTCGGCCAATTGCTTGTAGCGGTCCGCATCGGGTACCTGCTTGATCCAGCCGAGCTTGTCCAGCTCCTCGAATGCTTCGTCAGTCCGGCCCTCGCTCAGCGCCTTCGCCGCTTTCTTGTAATCACCCTGCTGGCGAAGGATCTCGCGTGACCTCCGCCACCCGCAGCCCCGCCGTCTCTTCCAGCAGCTTGAGCGGCTCGCCCGCCGTGACGCTGCGAGTGCTGCCGGCGGTCGCCGACGAGGATCACCCGTGCGCCGACGGCTTCGGCCACGTCGAACACGCGGAGCATGTCCCGCGTGCCGAGCTGGCTGGCCTCATCGACCAGGATGACGCCGCCCCTGGCCGATTCCTGCATCTCCTCGTCCTTCAGGAACCTGGCCACCGTGTCGGCCTTGGCGAAGCCCGCTTCCTCACGCAGCACTTCCCGGCTGGCCTTCGACCGACTGGGCCAGGGCAACCACCGGCCGCCCGGCTTCGGCCAGCGCCTCGCCGATTTCCTGTTCGAGCGTCGTCTTCCCCGTTCCGGCGACGCCGCGAATAATCATCACGCGGTCGCGGGAGCCGAGCACATGGCGGACGGCCGCCTTTTGCCCGTCGTTGAACCAGTCCCGCGAGCATGGCCGCTCCGGGTCGCCAAGCGGCCGGCAACGCCCCCGCCCATCGCGGGCGAAGTCGATCAGCTTCGATTCCAGGGCCAGCATCTCTTTCGTCGTCGCCATCTTGCGACCGGCGACTTCGCTGCGGATCAGCGGACGCTCCCGCATCTCGCGTGTCACGTCCTCGACCGTGACCGCACCCAATCCCGCGTTTCAGGGCTTCGGTCAGGAGCTTGCGTTCCGGCACCACCGCCTCGCGCACGAAACTATGC
Source organism: Pirellulales bacterium (assembly GCA_963733825.1). GTDB lineage: Bacteria > Planctomycetota > Planctomycetia > Pirellulales > Lacipirellulaceae > JABDGM01. The sequence continues at coordinate 670,293 of CAVTEK010000013.1, read as the reverse complement.
TCGATGGCATGATCGACCGCCAGTCGCTCGCCATGTTCCGGCCTGGCCGCAACATGCTCGCGGCGATGAACCGCCGCCAGCGCATTTCGCTCCTGCGTCGGTCAGGCGTGCGTTCCATTCCTTGCGCAAGCTTTCCCAGCTGAGGGCGGTACCTTTCTTTTCGCGGGTCTCGGCCCCGAGTTCCGCCTTTGCGGTCAGGATCGGTGATGCCCCGCTCCTCTGCCACCTTCTCAATCAGGGCCGTGCGCCGCGAAAACCGCTTCAGCACATCCGCCGGTATCCCGGCAATCTCGAAATCGTCGCGCTTCCGCTCGACGCCGAAGCCGAGGTCCTGAAGCCTGTTGGCCAGCCGCACGCGGAATGCCGCCTGGAAGTACGGGGCATCCCGCTTCAGATCCGCAAACTGGCCGGCTTTCCAGCGATGTTCCTCCTCGTCCCAGGTCGTATTGAAGACGAAAACATGGGCGTGCAACTGCGGGTCGGGAAGGCCGTCAACCGGCCGGGACGTGGTGTGGATGAACTCCGCCCAGACCATGTTGCCGGTGACGCGGTCTTCATCCTTGCCGTCCATGCGAACGCGGGTCTTCATCTCCGCTTCGATCTCGCGCATCGTCTCATCGACCGCGCCGCGGAACGCTTCCATGATGCCCTGGTCGCCGCTCATCGCGTAGAGCAGCGACACCGACTTCGGCACGGAGAACGTGAAATCGTAACCCACCCTCCGCTCGGTGCGCGTCCGCACCGTCAGCGGTTTTCCGGTCCTTGGATCGAGGTTGTCGCACAGCCGCTCGAAGGAGAATTTGTCCACCGTCCCTTCGAGCCCGAGACGGGAGGCGCCCTTGCCGCCCCAGGAGCCGACGATTTCCTGCCCTTCGCTGTAGTAGTCCGCCGTCGCGTAGTATTTTTTGGCGGCCGCGGCACTGTCCTGTTGCGTGATGCGGATCATGCCTCATTCTAAAATATCACAAATTCGTTAACGCTTTCTTAACGTTATTGTGCTCCCCCGCAGCCACTCTCGGTTTGCTGCGACTTAAGCTTCTTCATTTTTCACGAAGGCGCGATCGAAATTCAGTAGCGAAACTTGATGGCGTATTCCCGAATGCTAACGGACGGCATCACACACTCGCCTCGCAAAGTGGCTGTCAGAGTTCGTTTCGGCGCGACAGCGCGATCGTTCTCTGATAAAATACTCAGAGTGATGGGAGTTACAGTACGAGTCGTACAACAGTAATTCCAAGCTGTGCCGGCGTGAGACTGTGTAACGCCGGAGCAAAGATGGGGATTGTGATATGCACGATATTCCACAAACCGGTTTTCTACGATTACCACAAGTGCTCAGTGTTATTCCGCTTGGCAAAACTTGTTGGTGGGAAGGAGTAAGATCTGGACGTTTTCCAAAGCCAGTAAAATTGTCGGCTCGATGCACGGCTTGGCGCGCTGAGGACATTCACCAGTTGATCAAACAACTGTCTGATCGACCGCCGACGAATTAGCTCCCGTGATTGCAAATCTAACTGATCGGTAGTACGACATAACACGACGCTTACGCGAGTTGGTATGGCAGGGGTACAAAACTGGGGTATCAGATAATATGCCATTCTAAAATATCCTTGAAAGTCAATTGGTTCTCATGAGAATATGGTTGCTGTCGCCTCCACCATTCTTAATTGACGCTTGCATCCGCCAACACCCACCTAAAGTAGACTGAGAGCCATTTACGTGGCGATTCCATCGCCGTTGCCGCCCGGCGAAAATCGTTGACATTCGCCTAAAAATAGGGGTACATATATACAGATGTACCCCAGTTGATGAAAGCTTGTACCCCAGTGCCGCTCTCGGATGCGAAAGTTCGCAATGCCAAGCCAAGAACAAAGCCCTACAAGATCGCCGACGGTGAAGGGCTATTTCTCTTAATCACGCCGTCCGGCAGCAAATACTGGCGGCTGAAATACTTCCTTGCCGGCAAGGAAAAAGTATTGGCATTGGGCGTGTATCCTGAAATTAGCCTCGCCGATGCCCGCGAGCGGCGCACGCACGCACGTAAAGTGCTTGCCGCGGGAAACGATCCTGCGGAGGTGAAGAAGGAAGCGAAGCGCAACGACATCGTGAAGCGGGCGAATACCTTTGAAATAGTCGCCGAGGAATGGTTTGAACAGCGCGAAAACGGGTGGGTACCATCGTATAGCGTTCGTCTTCGCGGACAGATCGAAAGGCACATCCTTCCAAAACTGGGAAAAAGACCGGTGGCCGACATCTTGGCTCCCGAAGTGCTCGGCATGCTCCGGGTTATTGAGGGACGTGGCACGCTGGAAACCGCGCATCGCATGATGCAAGTAACCGGGCAAATCTTCATGTATGCCATCGCCACGGGACGCGCCGAACGAAATCCGGTTCCTGACCTCCGCGGTGCGCTGAAAGCCCCGGTCACCAAACATCACTCCTACCTCAACGCAAGTGAGCTGCCCCTATATCTCAGAAAGCTGGATGCGTATGACGGTAGCTTGCAAACCAAGCTGGCGCTTCGCCTCCTGCTGCTTACCTTCGTCCGATCGATCGAATTGCGCGGGGCTCAATGGACAGAGATCGACTGGGACAAAGCCGAGTGGCGGATTCCGGCCGAACGCATGAAGATGAAGGAGCTGCATATCGTGCCGTTGTCAAGGCAGGCGGTCGCTGTCCTGCGGGAACTGGAGAGGCTCAATGGCGATAGGACATATGTCTTTCCGAACGAGCACAATCGATCCAGCTCTATGAGCGAAAACACGGTCCTCTTTGCCCTGTACCGCATGGGCTACCATTCACGCGCGACCGGTCATGGATTTCGAAGCACCGCCAGCACCATATTGAACGAGCACGGCTTTCGTGCGGATGTGATTGAACGTCAGCTTGCACATTCCGAACGGAACACTGTCCGCGCCGCTTACAATCATGCGCAGTACCTGCCGGAACGCCGGAAAATGATGCAATGGTGGGCCGACTATCTGGACAAGGCTGCAAAAAGGAATCGTTGACGCATTCAAACTGTGAGCATGACGCATGTTTAACGTCGCGACAGATGGCAACGCATCAGGGAATGTCATCGCGAAAACATCCTGCGATTTTCACGGTGAAAAAAATCCTATGCAAAGCATAGGAAAGAAGTCTGTTGCAGAAAATGCATTGGGAACTGTTTGAGGTTTCACCGTGAAAATGGCAAACAAGATCGCAAGTATAGCCGGGAGAGGAGACACGCAATAAGGAGAAGATCACAAAGTTAACCTTCGCCGATCGTATTGAGCTAACGCGGTGTTGCGTGCGGTATCACCGGGCGGTGTCGCAACCACGGGCGGCTGCGAGATTTGTTCCAATGAGCAATTGCTTTGCTGGGGCGGTGAACAAACAGCGTCGGCTCTCGGCAAGCGAAACCCAGATATCGTGTGGTCGTCAAGCCCTCGCGCTCAAAGTATTGCACTACAGCTTCAATATTGGCGACGGTGGTGGCTGGGCGGTGGCAAAAGAGCTGAGGTCTCCTAAGGACGGCCTCCAAATAGACGGCCGTGGTCAGGCCGTCGGTAGCAAAATGCTGGACTACCGCATCGACATTTCCGATCACGGTCGCCGGACGCTGATAAAAAAGTGTTGGTTGTCCACACGCGGCCTTGATGTAATCGGTACGTGTCAACCCCTCGGACTCAAAGTGCCGAATAACGGCTTCAACATTCTGGATCATGGTCGCCGGACGTTGATAGAACAAGGAAGGTTGCCTGCAGGCGGCTTTGAGGTAGTCCGCTATTGTTAAGCCTTCGCGTGTGAAGTGTCGGACGACTCCCTCGATGTTCGCGATAATCGTTGCGGGCCGATGGCAGAAAAGCTGTGGCTGCCTGCCAGCCCCTTTGAGGTAGCCGGCCCTGGTCAACCCCTCCCTGGTCGAAGTGCCGAATGACCGCTTCAATGTTGCGGATAATTGTCGCTGGACGTTGGAAGAAGAGCTGTGGCTGCTTGCTGGTCGCCTCTAGATAATGTCGCGTCGTCCAGCCGTCGCACTCGAAATGCCGCACTACGACTTCGATATTCCCGATTACCGTCGCGGGCTGCATGCAGAAGAGAGGTGGCTGTTTGCAAGCGGCGTCGAGATAGGTACTCGTAGTTAAGCCGTCGAATTCGAAGCGTCGGACTACTGCTTCAATATTAGCAATGAGGTTGTGTGGTTTTCGTTTTAGCAGATGATGCCGGGGTATCTTTGCCGCAACCGCCAGATACCTGCTAAGGGTGAGACCATGCGCGGCGAAATGAGCGACAAGTTCGGCAGCGTTTGAATAATTGTCCGATTTGATCTCCGGCATATCCGACGAATAGAGTGAAGTCGCTGCTACCGTAGCTCACGTGGCGAAGTGTCGCAAGGAGAATGGGCGGGGTCGCCACACAGTTAGGATCGGCAATCGTTTATTGTCCGGTAATCGAGCCTTCAAGCCAGTTTCTCGAAGACCATGCAAGTGTCGTGCAGACCAGGGATAAATGAGGTGCGATACACCTTGCGGCTGCTACTGGCACCATGGCTAAACCGGATGATGTCGGTGCAGTGCTGCGTCAGCCCGGCATTGAAAGCAAGGTGCTTGGTGTAGAAGGTGAGCGGGACGAAGCCGGCATCACGGTCGTTGTAGTCACCCATGAGGATGGCAAGTTTGCCGCCAGGCTTGAGTGCCTTTGCCGCATTGCGAATGAATTGACCGTAGCGACGCAGGAAGTCTTCCAATGTCGGAGCACGTGATAGGTCGCGCGGGTCATCGGCGTAGAGTTTCATCCGCCAGTAGGCGGGATGCGCCCAGATGAAGTCGAACATTTCACGTGCTGAGAAGTGGGCTGGATCGCAGGCGTCAAAGCCGCCGTGGATATCCCACGACATACATGGGATGTTCAGCTCCTCGCAAACGTCTCGGCAAGTGCCTGAGCCCGCCATGGGATCGCATACGAGTGAAGGCTTGAAGTACCGCAGTAGATCCTTAATGAGGTTTCCGCCACAGTTACCCGGGTAACTGCGGTCGCCGTACTCGCCGGCTCGATCGAAATGATACAAGCTCGATAGATGCGGGACCGGACTGGTATTTACGGGGCTTCGCGGAAGCTTGGCATACCGAGCTTGCGAAATTCCCGCCGGAGGCTTGCTGAGACGAGCTGCGTAGAAGGGGTTAACTTCGTTGCGGATGCCGATCATGACTGCCTCCGCTCGTCTGACAGTTCTGCCAGGTAATGCTGGTGGGCCATCCGATCAAGGTCGCCGAAGCAGAGTTCCTTGCGGTCGCACCAGTGACGTGCGTCGGCGAGCAAGTCAATGAGATTGCTTTTCTCGTCCCACTCGTCGTTGTAGCTGCGAATGGTCGCTGCACAGCGTTTTGAGCGTTTGTCGTTTTCGGATTTCATGGTGAGATTCCTTTCTCGTTGGGGGTTAAAAATCGAGCGGGCCTTGGAAGGCCCGCCCGATAGTTGCCGAGTTACTCCTTCTTCTCGCTGGCGACGCGAAGAACGATTCGCCCGTCCAGTGGCACGGATTCCAACTGGATGTTGAAGCCGCTACCGTCATTGTGCGCCCACGCCGACCCTATGCGGGTCCAGAAGGCTTTCTTTCCCTCGCGGTCGCGTACCTGGTACGCAATGTGGCTTGGCGTCTTCGTGGTCTTGGCTTCGCTATTCGTTTCGTTACTCATCTGACATTTCCTTTCGCTTGTCTGTTTTTGGCCACGACCCTCGCGGCCTTACGCACCGATAAACGCTGCGGACCAGCCGTGGCGCAGCGCACCGTCAAGCGAAACTCGGAGGGTCCGCGCTCTTTAAGCGGAAACCGTGTTGCAGACTTGACGGCACCGGCGACGCAGCGAACGAGTGCGAAAGGAAGGCCGCGCCGGGTCGGGGAAAAGTTAACGGCGAAGGAAAAGTTTCAGCATGAAACGATACGAATCAAGACATGGCGCACGCCAGTCACACTCGGCCGAAGATTCGCCGCGGGGAAAAGAGGAAGCCTCAACGGATTTACCAAAATAGTGGTGAGGCCTTGGGCGTACTAATAGGTATGCTGCGCATCGTTCAGAATTCCAACGCCAACAGCGCCAAGAACTATTTTTCTCGGGGCGGCGTGAGTATTACGTGGACGGGGGGCAAGAGTTTCGCGGCGTCTGGCGAGGCATCGGTGCCCAGAAACTCGGCCTATCGGGCGACATCACGCTCGCCGAGTGGCACGCCATCTGTGATGGGCTCAATCCAAAGAGCGGCGAGAAGCTGCTCCAGCGAATCAAGGACAATCGCACCATAGGCTACGATTTCACATTCGACGTGCCGAAAAGCGTGTCGCTGCTCTATGGGCTGACCCGTGATGAACGGATTCTCAAAGCCTTCCGCGATTCGGTGGACGTGACGATGCGGGACATCGAATCCGAAATGAAAGCTCGTCTAAGAAAGAACGGCAAGAATGAGGATCGTAAAACCGGCAACATGTTATGGGGCGAGTTTGTGCATCTGACCTCGCGGCCGATGGATGACGGCATTCCCGATTGTCATTTGCACGCACACTGCTTCGCGTTGAACCTGACGAAAGATGACTCACCGGGCGAAGGCATCTGGAAGGCCGGCCAGTTCCGCGACATTAAACGCGATGCTCCGTATTTCCAGGAGCTATTTCATTCGCGGGTGGCACGCAAACTTGCTGAGCTTTCTTTGCCCATTGAACGGACTCGAACGGGTTGGGAAATCGCTGGTATGTCGCGATCGCTGATCGATAATTTCTCGCGGCGGACGAAACAAATCGAAGCGAAAGCCAAGGAACTGGGAATTACCGACGCGGCGGAAAAAGCCGAGCTTGGGGCCAAAACCCGCAACCGCAAGGCCAAGGATCTGACCGTGAATCAATTGCAAGCGGAATGGCGGTCGCGGATGACGCCGCAGGAATTGCAAACGATCGACCGGCTGCACAAAAAAATTGGCGGCAGAGCCATACCGACGGAGCCGTTGGCTCCGGGGCTGGCCATGCAATACGCCATCGGCCACGAGTTTGAGAGGCGGTCGGTGATGCCAGAAAGAACGATTCTGGCAACCGCACTCAAACGCGCCCTCGGCTCGGCAACCGCGGACCAGCTCATTCGCGAAGCGGACAGAGCCGGGTTAATCGTGGGAGAGCGTAACGGGCGGAGGATGGTGACTACACGGGAGGTCTTAGCAGAAGAATCGCGAATGCTCGATCGGTGCCGGCGCGGTCGCGGCACGGTGCCCCAACTTGGCAAAGTGGGACGCAAGCTCAAGCGGGAATGGCTCAACGAATCGCAGCGTCAGGGCGTGCGTCACATTCTGGAGTCAAAGGATACGGTCACCATGCTTCGCGGCGTCGCGGGCGTCGGCAAAAGCACATTGATGAAAGAAGTCGTAGAAGCCATCGAGGAAAACGGTGGCCGGGTGTTGCCGCTCGCTCCGACGGCGGAAGCCAGCCGCGGCGTGCTTAGGTCGGAAGGATTCAAGGATGCCGATACGGTTGCCAATTTACTCGCCGATCCAAGGCTGCAACAAAAAGCCCGCGGCGCAACGTTGTGGATCGATGAGACCGGATTGATCGGCAGTCGCACGATGGCGAAACTCTGCGATCTTGCCGACAAGCTCGATTGCCGACTGATCTTAACCGGCGACAAGCGGCAAAATCCCTCCGTCGAACGCGGATCGGTTTTGCATCTGCTCGAAACCGAAGCCGGCATTAGGTCCGCCGAGGTGAAGGAGATTCAGCGGCAGAAAGAACGCTACAAGGAAGCGGTCAAGCTGCTCAGCGATGGGCGAAGCAATGAGGGCTTCGCTAAGCTCGACAAGTTGGGATGGATTCGCGAAGTCGCGAACGATGACGAACGCTACAAGGAGCTTGCCCGCGATTATGCCGATACGATTGCGTCCGGAAAAGAATGTCTCGTCGTGTGCCCATCGCACCTCGAAGGAAGGAACCGTGTGACGGCCGAGATTAGGCGGCAACTTAAAGAACGCGGGCGGCTCGGTGACGACCGCCGCGTGTTCTCCGTGCTTCAAAACGCCAATCTCACCGAAGCACAGCGCGGCGACGATTTGAACTATTGCCCGTCCGACGTTTTGGAGTTTCACCAAGCCGGCAAGGGATTCAATCGCGGGCAACGCATCAAGGCCGGTGCTGACCGCCTTCCTCTGGAACAAGCCAAACGATTCACGGTGTTCCGGTCGAGCGAGCTGGAGCTTGCGCCGGGCGACGTGGTGCGGGTCACGCATAACGGCCGCACGAAAAACCGGCCGCACCGTTTGAACAACGGGACGCTTTACACCATCCGCGGCTTCACAAAGGCGGGCGACATTGTGCTCAACAATGGTTGGACGGTCGCTAAGGATTTTGGGCATCTCGATCATGGATATTGCGTGACGGCTTATGGCGCCCAGGGCAAAACCGTTAAGCACCGCGTGCTGGTTGCTCAAGGCAGCGTATCATTGCCGGCAACTTCAAAGGAAAGCTTCTACGTCGCATGCAGCCGCGCGAAGGAATCCGTCGCCGTCTATTGCTCGAACAAGGAAGTATTGCGGGAAGCGGTCAGCGAATCGGATGACCGGCTCACGGCAACCGAGTTGGTCAACCAAGCACGGGCGCGCGAGGTGGTTGCCCTGCATCTGCGTTACCCACCCACGATTGAACACGAACGACAACGAGACAGGGAGTTGACCCATGAACGATAACGTATTGCGGCAATTCACGACCCGCATTATGAAGCCCGAAGGCGACAACGACCAAACCTCCGACCTGAATGATGACTTGGGTTCCTTCGGATGGCTCAGCAGTGTCCGCGACCGAGCTATCATGCTGGAATTACGCAAGAAAGACGGCAGCGTGAACGCGCTCGGCTATGCTTGGCTGGAGCAAATCACCTATGACCCTGGAACCATCACGCTGTACTTCACCAACAAGACCGTCAAAATCACCGGCCGCAATTTGAACAGCGAAGCTCGGCCGCATATTCGCTTGCTCGACGGACTGTGCCGTCATAGAATCCCATGGATTCAGGAGGCCGACGAGCCGACGGCGATGACGGCCGCCAAGCAGGCAACCGTTATTGAGCGGGTAGAGTTTCTGTAATCTTGAAATACTTGCTGCCTTGCCATGCAGGTAAACAGTTCTCAATGTCATAGTTTAAGGCAGTGTTGTAACCAATTCCTACCCTTTGATTGACATTAATCTTCTCTCCCTATAGCTTTCGCGGTGAAGTTAACTTGATGTGGACCCCAAAAACTGGGCGCCCAATTGGGTCCATCTCAACTAGGGAGTTGCAATATGAAAAAGGCCGTCGCTTTGCTGCTTAGCTCATCCTTAACAGTAAGCGCTTGCGGAGGTCGTGCTGCTAACCCAGTTATGGCCGCGCAATATGGAGACCAGAGGAAAAGTTGCCGCGCCCTCGAAACCGAAATGATTGGAATCCAGCAGGAAATTGCGCGCTTAATTCCAGACACTGATAAATCAGGGAAAAATGTAGCGCTAGGTGTTGCAGGAGCACTTGTTTTAATTCCTTGGTTCTTTATGGATTTTGGCCATGCCGAAGAAGAGGAAGTAAACGCCTACAGACAGCGGTATAATAATCTAGCTAGTATAGCTGCGGATAAAAGATGCGATGTCGATACCACGCCGATACCGCCGATAAGACATAAAAAATCAGAAGAAGAAACTCCTGATTATCCGTCTGGCAAGCCTTAAGCCTCGAAGTACTAGCGGTTAAGTTCGGGGTTACCTTTGCTACTGCGCTGCTTGGCAATGCGCACGGCATGGCTGCCCGGTTGCTGCATGCCCTTGGGAGGGGCCGCGCCTGTCGCATGGCCCGATCCTTGCACGGCAACGGGGGCGCAGCCCCCACAAAGAAAAGAAAACTCAACTCACCGCAGGTGTCCGCTACGTGATGCTTGGATCACGCGCACAAGGCGGGCGGGAAGGGAGCTATGCTCGTCGCTGGTTGCAGCGACCGCAGCGAACGCGGAGCCTGGAAGCACGCGACGGCAAAGCCGATGCGCCTAACCACCGCCTAGTAACATCTGGAGAATTGTCAGGAGAAGAATCAGCAAGGAGATTGGATCGACCGCGAACATAGAGTCCTCACTTATTTTTTGAGGAGGAACCGTTAAGCCAAGCAGCAAAACCTGCCGCTGCAATCACATGGATTACAAAGTCAAGCGAAAACACTTCACTTAAGGGAACCTTGCACACAATCAGCAGCAGAATGCTAAAAGCAGCTATGAGACAGATAATTATCGCCCCGTACTTTTTTCGCTCGTTCATCGTTTCCTCCCCTTACTTTATGGCGTTGGGCTGGCTAATCATTTCGCGACATTCGGAAAATGGCGGCTGCGGTGATGCGTCGCTTCGCTCTGCGCGGCCGTTCGTAAAGTAGTAGGCGCGAGGACCAAAACTATTTGGGTCCGCGTGGTAGAAATATTCACCGGCGGTAAGCGAAGGCGCGAAGACTAGCGGCCGAGCGTGTCCGTCTTGCCGCGTGCTGGTTTTGGTTGCCGTCGTCATCTTATTTTCCTCCGTTTGAAATGAAAAAAGCCCTGCTGCACAAAGCACTGCCTTTGGGCGGCGGGGGCGAAAGCCAACGAACCCGGAGGGAAGCAGTCAAGGACGACCGGCGCGGAGGGGCACCCGTTCTGCACAGACGCGCAGCGGATGAAGATTGGGGAGGAGGCCGCGAAGGTCGCGTGGCCCGATCCTTGACGGCCTGGGAGGCGGAGTCCCCCCAGATAAAGAAAACTCAGCTCACCGAAAGGTGTCCGCTTCGTGATGCTTGGATCACGTGCGCAAGGCGGGCGGGAAGGGAGTTATGCTCGTCGCTGCTCGGAGCGACCGCAGCCAAGGCGGAGCCTGAAAGCACGCGGTTGCCACAGGCGATGCGCCCTAGCGATTCCGTAGCAAGAAATCGGTTAACCATTTTTTGGCGACTTGAATAGAGGCTATGGTGGCTAGCATAGAGGATGTAATTGCCAACCAGAGCATAAAGAAATCGACAAGATCACGCAGATACGGCAGCGAGTCCGGAACCATGTGGTAGCCCCCCGCGACATATACGACGCTGCACATCATAACGATTTGAATCATTTTGGTACTCCGTATAAGTATCCGACCACGCGAGCTGTTAAATCAGGCCCGCCATGTATCAATAGGCGCGACTTGCATAGTTCGTTTGCGAAATCTTTCTTGCGGCCGCGGTGATGCGCCGCTATGCGTTGCGCGGCCGCTCTGAAGAGTAATAGGCGGAGAGACAAAAACTATTTGGGTCCGCGTGGTAGAAATATCCACCGGCGGTAAGCGAAGGCGCGAAGATTAGCGGCCGAGCGTGTCCGTCTTGCCGCCTGCGCGCTCTGCTTGATACGGATTCCGTCCACGTTTTCTTGGCCGAAGCCTGTTTGGCGCAAGCGATAGATTCGTAATACCGAGCTTTGCAAGCGTGCCGTCGTTGAGCACCGTCATCAGTTGCGGCACGAGTTCGGAGGCTATCGCCGTCACGATCCGTCTGCGCTCCGCCTTCGCCGGGCGGTACTTAGTCAAGCAATTCCATATCGGCCTCCATAGGTCTGCCGTTGCGTGCAACGGACAGCCTTCAGCTTGGCAGGGACAGCTTTCGGAAGCGTTGAAAATTCCGTGTCAAAATGGGATAAGCCGCTGGAAAATATGCGCTTTGTAGCCCAATGGCCGCGGTGATGCGCCGCTTCGCGTTGCGCGGTCGCTCTAAGAGTAACAGGAACGGAGAAGGCTTATCTTTTGGAAGGCGCGGAGATTTCGAGGGCGACGGCAGGGCCATAGCCTCGTCTTCGCCCGATGGTAAGGCCGCAAACATTGCGCTTGAAGGTCGAAGATTGATGTGGAAAACTGGGAATCGTCGGCGTCGGAATTGCTTTTGGATCAGCGGGTCACAGATACGTTCTACGCGGATCGAACGGGCCGTTGCAGTGTCATGCTTCAGGCTTGTAACGCGAAGACCAGTCCTGCAAGATTGGGCCGCCTTAGGACAAGTAAAGGGAGAGCACCGTGGAGAACAACATTGGAACAAAGCGTCTTGCTGAAGCGTTAAGAGCAGCAATGAGGGAGAAAAACGTCCACTCCCTTGGGCAAGAGCCTTGGCAACTAATTATTTACTTTCGTCTGTACTACGAGGTGGGACGCGAATTCTCCAATGGCGCTCAATCGATGCGAGATGTGGTAAGGAATATCGAGTCGCGATCGTTAGGTAAAAACTGGCCCAATGGGCTGCCTGCTGGGAAAGACCGCATCAAAGATGCCTGCGATTCGGTGTCGAAATACTTTAACTTGCTGCATCGTTCACGGAGGAAGTCGCTTTTTGAGTCGCCGCGCAGTAAAGGGATGCCCATTAAGAATCTGAGTCCATTCGGCTGGGACGCGTGGCGGTCAATCCGCGAATGGCTCGTCTCCTACGGGGTGATTGGGCCCGAGTGATTTGCCCGTTGTGGGCTTGATCAGGCTTTCTCCGATAACGGCGCACGATGGCGGCCGAGCGTTTTGTACGCATTTATGCACTCGCAGCGGCCGGCTAGTGTACGATTCTCGTCGCACACTTCTAGAAAATGCCGAGTCGCGGCCTAGTAATTCAACAGCAGCCTGACGCGGGGCCACGATAATTCGGGCCGAGCAAGAGGCTATTGACGACTGCACTTCCGGGCAACGAGGAGAAGGACAATGACGAGTCGAAACAAGAGCCGGGGCAAAAGCAAGGCATTCGTGCATCCCTGGCGCCGGTATGAGAACGAATTCCGGTGCTGGGTATATCAGGAAGGAAGAAGAAAGAGAATTCAACGACAGATTAAAGGAGTAAAAGCGATCTGCGACGAGTTTGCAGGTTGTCCCGCAAAAGCAGGCGAGTTATCGCGGTATCGACGCCGCTTGGAAAAGCTACTCGCCGCGAGTCAAAAGATTCGTCAGCGAACTGAGAAGGCGATTGCCGCCTTTTATCCAGTCGTGCTGGCATCGGCAGAGCGGATTGTTCGACTGCCTTATTTCACCTGGCTGCAAATGAGTGGGGCAGACCTGGTGAGTGAGTGGATCGTTGATATGGCTGAGCGTAATTTTCGCGGCTATGACCTTCGCAGGCCGTTTTTCTGCTACGGCCTGTTCACATTGCGGCGGCTCTGTGGGAACATCGCGCGGCGCGAGTCTCGGCGGCGCTGCAAGGCGATTCATGACAATGCGAGCTGTGAGGATGACCCTTTACTGATTGTGCAACTAGCGGCAGAGTTCGATGAAGTCTATCCACTGTTTTGCAAACTGCCTCCGAGAGTGCAGGAAATACTTGTGCGCAAGTACTGCCTGGAGGAAAGCTCAGCGGACATTGCGGGTGACTTGGATACTGAATCTGCCGCCATTGATCGGCTGACCTGGCGATACCGGTTGAAAATAAGAAAGCAAGTCGCCGAGAACAGAAGGCGGGCCGCATGATGGCTTAAAACTTAGGAGAAGAATTCCGCCGCTCGCGCCAATTAACTTCGGGGATTCATTGGACCTGATTTCCCGGAGTTGTCCATGGCCGAAGAAGTCGCCGATCTGCCGCTTGATCTCATCGACATTGCGCCGCAAATACGCGGCGCCGATGATCAGTCAATTCCGATCCTATCGGAAAACCTGCAACAGAACGGACTCTTACAGTCCGTAAGGGTCCGGCCCATACCCAACTCGGACCGCTACGTTCTTATCACTGGCGAGAGGCGGCTGCGTGCTGCTCGCATGGCCAAATGGAAAACCATTTCGGCCGTCGTGGATCGGCGTGAGTTAAGTATTGCCGACATATTGCTTCAACAATTGTCGGAAAACCTAGCCAGAAAAAGCTGCAAGCCGGTGTCGTGCGCACTGGCTATCAAAAAGCTCATGGACGTGGGCGGACTTACGGAAGAGCAGGTCGCTGAGAAGCTCGGCTTCTCTATTTCCTGGGTCTCGCAAATCTTGGCGCTGCTTTCGCTGCCAGAAAATGTTCAAGGCCAAATAGAGTCCGGTGCGATCGCCAGGAGCACCGCTAATGAAATACTCCGTGAGGCGAAGGATGATGAGTCGACGAAGCAGGAGCTACTGCAACAAGCGGCCAAGGGCAAGCTAAAGCGCCACGAAGTAAAACCTGCGGCAAGGAAGCTGCGCAACGCAGGCGAGAAGGCAAAGCGCCAACCAGTGCCGCGCATCAACACTAAGTCGAGCTGCGGGCTGAAGGTCGATATCAGCGGCCGGGAATTGACGCTCAATAACCTTATTGCCGCCGTAGATGAGTTTCAAACCATCGCGCGGGCGGTGCAGTCGCAAGGCGGGGATCTGAACACGCTGGAAAAGACACTCAAGGATCAAGCTAACGCTTGATAGCAAATCATGTTCCGGCGACGACAACAAGGCGGGCTCGATACGGCGCTGCTGCATTGGACGAAAGATGACGCGTTCACTTGCCGCGACCTTCTCGACGGCGGAGTCTTGATCATCGGCCGCACCGGCAGCGGCAAAACATCGTCATCGGGCATGTTGTTGGGTCGAAGAGTCGTACGGAACCCAAATACTTGCGGTTTTATTAGTGCGGCCAAGCCGGAGGATGTCGGCTTGTGGCAGCAAATCTTCGCCGAAGCCGGCCGCAGCAACGACCTGATAATCTTCGATGCGTCCGGCAAGCGGCGCTTCAACTTTCTCGATGAGGCGCGGCAGCACGGCGGCGAGGCATTGGCAATTCGGCAGTGCTTGATGACGCTTGGAGAGACGCTGTCCTCGGATGAAAGCGGTGGCCGCGGCGATGACGGGAAGTTCTGGGAAAAGCAACAGGAACGCATGATCGATAACGCGGTGCAAATACTCCATCTTGCAACCGGGAGAGTTACGACGACGGACCTGGAAGAATTTATTACCACGGCTGCGGAACACCCAGAGCAACTACGCGATCCTGGTTGGCGGGATGGATTTCATTCGCGTTGTTTGCAAGCCGCGTTTGAGCGTGAAAAGAACGAAGTTGAGGAGCGAGACTGCAATCAGGCGATGCGATATTGGCTTGGCCAGTATCCAAAGATGGCAGACAAAACGCGATCTTCGATCTGCACGGGCGTTCTAGGCATATTGCATATCTTCAATATGGGGCTTACACGTGAGCTGGTTTCGACGACGACGAATGTAAGTCCCGACGATATGTTGCTTCGCCGCAAATGGGTGCTTGTTAATTTGCCTCCGGCGACTTACGGCGATTTAGGGCGGTTCATTAATGCGGGTTGGAAGTATTTAACGCAGCGGCGAGTGCTGCGGCGTGCAGCCAAGCCGGGCGATCCGATTCATGTGTGCTGGTGCGATGAGGCATCGCAGTTTTCTAACAGCTTTGATCCCCACTACATCGCGCAGTCGCGCTCGCATATGGGTTGCTTGGTGTTCCTAAGCCAATCGCTCGGCAGCTTCTACGCGGCGTTTCCCGGCGAGACGGGCAAGTACAAGGCGCAGGTGTTGCTCTCGAATTTCAAGCACAAGGTAATCCATGCCGTCGGCGACGCCGAGACGGCTGTTTGGGCGAGCGATCTGCTCGGCAAGCAATTGGAATGCTTCTTCGGCGGCTCGACGCAGCCGGCCGCGGGATATATGGGAATCGGTGACGGGCGCCGGCCAATTCTCAGGAAGTTTTAATTCGCATTACGAATATGTTTTGCAGCCAGGGGTATTTATGAATGGGTTGCGGACGGGCGGTAAGCACAACGGTTACGTGTGTGACGCGGTGGTGATTCGCTCGGGCGAGCCTTTCTTAAGCGGACAGAACTATTTGCAAGTGGCATTTAGCCAAAGGTGAGGTATGAACGATCAACAACAAACGCCGGGTGAACAGATAACGGTGCGCGGAAGTTTCAACTTCCTTTATCTGGCGATAAGCGGCCACGCGACGTGCCTGACGCCGTTCCTGCATTCAGGCTTCGGCAGCCAAGCGCTTGGCGTAAATGGCATTGCCGCGTTGGTGGTCATCCTGCTTTATGCTGGCTACAGCGGCAGCGTTGCGATGGTGAATTTTCTTTATGTGTGGCTGTTCATGATGCTGTTGCAGCGGATCAAGACGGGGAAGCTGCTGCGTGAAGGATGTGTCGTTCACAGCCGCTATGACGGCTTTCCGCATTTTGCAACGAAGTTTGTCAAAAGCGAATCGGCGGTGCGCGCTGGAAGCGTTCATGTGCGGCCTCGTTGGCATATTGCTCATGCCGTATGACGAAGCATTGGGCACATTCATCGCGGCGGGCTTTCTCAGCTTGATGTTCAAGCTCGCTATCGAGCGGCGAATCGATGAGGCTAGCGTCCAGCGGATGCGCGACGCGGAAATCGAGCAACGCTGGATGATTGAGCAGAATAGAAGGCGGCGTTGAGCATATAAGTCTTTGAAACTGAAAGGAGTGCCGCAAGCGTAATCATCTTTTTCTGGGGAGTAGTGAAGGGGTATCACGAGAGGCTCATAACCTTTTATCGCCGGTTCAACTCCGGCCTCCCCAATTTGAGTGCGGACCATTAGAAGAGCAACGGAGAGTAACCATGTCACACAGCAGCGAAAACAATCGGCCATCTTTCTGGGGACCACTTTTGGCCTGGGGACGGCAAGGCTTTGATGAGATAGCTCAGATTCTACCGCCTTTTCCTGACAGCATACGTTGTGTCAACGAGCCGGGCACGCTGGGCAATCCGACCATGCAAATGATAACGGAGCAAATGCGAGGCCCAGGCAGCTACGAGCAGGTGCTCAACGATTACGCGGGCAAGGAGCAAGAACAGCCGCAGCGGGAGCAGGAACTGGAGCGGTAACAGAGTTCGTTTGGTGACCTTAAGGGAGCGACTGCAATGTCTTTTTCGATGCTTTTCTATTTCGTGTCGGTGATCGGTGCGTACAAGCTCGGCAATTTCAATCAGGCCCATCCGGGCAAGCTGATTGAGAACGCACGGGTGTTGTGGAAGTGGATGAACTCGTAAGCGGCCGCCCGGTTATCCGGGCTGCCGTGACTTCTCAAGGAGCATTGTCATGTTGGTTGCGTCATTTCACTCGTGGTGTGAACAGAGTCTGATGCTTATTATTTTCCTGGGGGCCTTTGCCAGCTATTCGATCAGGAAATTCGCATCGAACCATCCCGAAACGGCAAAAAAAGGCACGCGGATTATTGGCGGGCTGATACTGCGGCACTTGAAGAAGTGGTAGGCCACTCTGCAAGGAATCTGGAATATGAGGCAGACTGATAGCGCCGATGAGTTTCACTTGCTGACGATCAAGCAGGCCGCGCAGCGACTGAGTTGCTCTGCGGCCTGTGTTTATGCGCTGGTGGCCAGCGGCGAGCTGCCGGTGGTGCGGATCGGCTTGCAGAAAGGATACCGGGTTGATATCCGCGATCTGGACGCATTCGTAAGTGACCGCAAATTCCGCTACCGATCGGAGGCGGTGCGGATACCAAAGGCGAAATTCAAGCATTTGCGGGCATAACAGTTCAGCGCCGTCTTCATTCGCCCAACGGGCTCGTCGTGCGCTACTCCTCGTCGATCATGTCGATCGCTTCGACCAGCGCACTGCGAAAATCTGCGTGAACTGTGACCGGCGGTTTCTTCCCGGTGCTGCGAAGGTGGAGCATGAGAATCGTCTGCGAGGCCCACCACACCAAGTCGGTGGGCCCTGCTTGTTGCCCCGGTGTCTCCGGGACGTGAGTGTCAAGGAAACGCAACAATCGCTTGAGCGGGTCTGGATGTGACCAAGCGGCGCCTGCACGGTCATGCACTTCAAACGAAGAAATGATCGATAAGCTGAATGCGGCACCCAAAGAGCGCTTCGTTCGGACTCGCGGGTCAGTCGGACATTGATCGAGAACCCACCGAGAAGCCCAATCGTCTGCTTCGTATTCCAGTTCGTGCCGAGCCGCGGAGGTGTTGGCACCGCGGTTGTGATGCTCGCCGACGACATGGGCGATTTCATGCAACAACGCCCATCCTCCCATGCACAAAAACATTTCGTCAGCGGCGTAGGTCGATGTCCCTGCGGGAGCCCCCGACACGTGCCGCGGCAGGCTATCGGGCCAGGGAGTTTGTTTGCGGGCCCTTTCACAATCGCGAGCCCATTCTAGGAGTTTAATCGCCGGCTTGGTCGCTGGATCATTGTCCAATTCCAGTTCAACTCCAGGTTCGCTCCGTTGGACCAGTGCCATTACTTCCGTATACGCCAGTCCGTAAGCCCAAAGCCGCTCGGCAAACGCAAACCCAAAACGGATCAGTCCAGTGGCAGGATCGACGACCAATAGGGACGTGTCGTCGTGCTCGACGAATTCAATTTGAATGTTGTGCTCGTCAACAAGTTCTTTTAACTCGTTGTCTCGCTCAGGGGCGAGCAAGTACGGCGACGCCGCAAGATGCTTTATTAGGGGCTGAATTGGGGACAAAACGGCACTGGTCGGCACGGCTGGTTCTCCTCTTTCGATGGTGCATCATCAAATTATAGCCGTGGAGCTAGGTCCGTCGAAGCCACAGCCGTGTTGGGTCATCCGGTACGGCAAATCTCGGTACCTTGCGCAGACAGCGCCGATTGCCCGGGCAAATTCGAGCAGCTGCGGGGATAGTGCTATTCGTTCACACAAAAAACGAGCGGATTCAGCGCGGCTTGCGATTAATGCGTTGTTCCGCTTGCTGCCGGTGACTCTCGGCGCAAGCCTTTTTGAAAAACTCTGCGTCGGCGGTGTACTGCTCGATAATCCAATCGGCGAACGCTGTGCTATACTGTCGGCTTCCGTACTTAGATGCATAACTAAATGTAGGATTACCATCCGTGTTGTGAATGCGCCGTACACATTGAATGTGGTAGCTCGTAACTCGGACTTTGCCGTCCAATCGCTTGTTGATTTGCGGGACCAACTCCTTTTGTCGATACGGGTGCGTCTCGTCAGGCTTTAGAAAACGTGCTGCCGGTGCGGAATCATCGTTGACCAGTCGTATTTCCTGGGCTTCCTCGTCCGGTACGAGCTTCATATTCGGCGGTACTACCTGTACCTCGTAATCCACAGGTGCGGTGATAACGCGGCGTATCCCACGACGCCATGCGCGAGCCATCTGTTCGAGCCGACGATCGATGAATTGGCGTAGGTCATCGGACGTAGCCGGCTCGCTCTTGGCGCCGTGACGGACGTAGACCGTGCCTTGGGAAAAGGCGGTTTTCTGGCTCGCCTTCTGGCCTGGCACCGGATAAGTTCCCGGCTTAAAGAAGACAAGCGGTGTCTTTGCGCGACCAATTACTATGGCTGGATACTTTGAGCCGAATCGCTCGATGGTTTGCAGGATTAGGTCGGCGAACTGAACGCCGGTGTACGACGCGATCTTATCGGTAACCGTCGCCGGATCGAGACGGTAAACTGGTGCTATGTCAATGCCGCTCGGCTTGCCATCATCGTCGATGCCGAAAATGATCATGCCGCCACGGGTATTGGCCATAGCAACAATGTCTTTGAGGATTTCGCACCAATCCTTCTTGGAATCATCGAATCCCGCTTTGAAATCTAGGCGAGTTGATTCCTTTTCGCTCTCTGCGAGCAAAGCAATTTTGGTAATTGAGGGCGCAGCCACTTGCCTGACCTGGCTGTTTACGAATAGGGAATCCCAAATTATAGCCACTTTTTTATCGGGCCGGCATGGAGAAAAACTGTCGGCTATTGGTCCGACACGCCGAACCGTAGGGGTGTTCGGGCTAGCCACAGGCTCGCCTGGCTTCGGCGAGCAAGTGGGCCGGATTGTGGGACAGGTGCTGGTATGTCCGGGCCAGCGTGCTCGGATCGCGGTGACCCATTAGGATCGCCACGGTTAACGAGTCGATGCCGTTCTTGAGCGCGTTTGTCGCCCATGAATGACGCAAACCATACAGCGAGTAACGCGGCGCCAAGCTGCGAGTTGCTTTCTGCGTCAGCTTGCGGCGGGCTTCCGCAAGCAATTCCGCTTTCGGCTTTTCTTGAACCTCGCCGCGGACGGTCCAATGCGTGGCGAGCGTCTTGGCAAAATCTGCCACTTTTCGCTCGTCGATTTTTTCGCCGCGCACCTTCATGACGGCTTTGCCCATGCGGACTTGCATCCGGTCGAAAGCGCAGCCGATGGCATCCTTTGTCCAGGCCCGGCCGTTCTTGTTGCGAAACAGTGGGCCAGTTGAAAACTGCTTGACCAGTCGTGCTGTAATGGCGGCACTCCGTTCGGTCAAATAGACGACACGGGGCATGGATTTCGTCTTTGCTTCGGATGGCGGAAACACCCAGCGGCATCTCGCAATATCCACGTGCCGTGCCTCCACTCGCAGAGACTCTTGGGGCCGGCAGCCCGTCTCATAGGTGACAGTGAGCAAGTCCGCAAAAGCCGGATCAACGACGTAGTCCAACAGCGTGTTGAACTCCTCGGGCGTGATATACACCTCGCGAGCTTCGCCGCCTGGCACTTCCATGTGGGCAATCGGATTAGTCTCGATGTAACCCTGCGACACTGCCCATTTGAGGGCGCGTTTCACTGACCGGATTAGGTTGCGGCGGGACGTTTGGGCGAGGTGCGGCAAGCCGGCCCATTTCTCAACATGATGCGGGCGAAGCTCGTCAATGGTCAGTTGCGGGTGCTGCTCGACGAAGCTTTGCAGCCGACAGCGATACCATTCATAGGTTGCGGCTGACCGGTTGCGCTCGACCCAATCCAAAAATGGGTCCATGACGGCGGCGACTGAGTCAGCGACTACCTTCTGGCGGCGTGGCTGCCGCATCAGTTCATGGAACTGGTCAAAGGCCTCCTTTTTCTTGGAGCCAAGTTTATGACGGGTGCCATTGATGGTGACACACCAAACTTTACGATCTGCGCGATACCAAGGCTGGGCTCGACGAGCCATGGGAATACCCTCCAGCAAAGACACCGGTTTAGTACCGGCAAGCCGAAGGGTCTGCTGCCGGGCCAGGAGAGCCGATCCGCTCTCCCGTCCCTATTCATATGCGCGAGTTCTGGGAAAATTCTGTACCCGATTCTGTACCCGAGCATTTTCAAATTGACGTAAGTCCAAGCGCGCCCGGCAGGACTCGAACCTGCAACCCCTGGTTCCGAAGACCAGTGCTCTATCCAATTGAGCTACGGACGCGTGTGACGAAAAACTCTTCCGTAACAACCTGCTCATTCTATCCAGTTGAACGAAAGTTCGAAAGCCGCCGCGACGCGGTCGATACGTAAAGAGCGCCCGTCGCTTCATCCGGCGGGCCGCCATTTTTACGATGAGTGAACTCCGGTCCAAGCTGCGGGATTAGTCAACTTGATGCGGCGCGGGTCGTCCTCTTTCGCCTATCTCAGGCGTGGTAGAATATGGCACATGAGATTCCACAAGCTGCGAATCGCGTTCTCAGTTACCTGCGGAATCGCGGGTGTGCTGCTCGTCGTGTTGTGGGTGCGGAGTTATTCGTGGGTGGACGGGTATCATCAACCGGTCGGCCACATTCTGTGTGGCGGTGACGCGTTGCGAGGGTGCATCTCGATACACTGGATCGATATGAACAAGGTTGGACATATGAGCGGGGGCTATAGGACACTTCCAGCATCTCATGCCTTATTCGGCATCAACATTGCTGAACCTTTCCTTTGGTTTCATTTCAAAAGTTTGCCAGCTGGATTTACACTGTACTTACCAATGTGGATTCCCCTCGTGACTATTATTGGAGCCGCAGTTGCCCCATGGGCTCGGCTAACTCGCTGGCGCTTCAGCCTCCGCACTCTGCTAATCGCCACGACGCTGACTGCGATACTACTTGGGTTGATCGTGTGGTTGAGTCACTAGACTACGCCGGCCGGGCGAAAGGCCATCGCCAAGTAGCTCGCCGCCAACCCGATCTAGTCCCGACCCCGGCTGCTAACCGGGGTTTTTGTTTGCGCTAAGCTGGGCCTAAGAAAAGGCGCTTCGCACGGAATAAATCCGGCCACTTAACACTGGCTCAGTCCTCCAAATTGCAAACATCATGGCCATAGGTCGGCGGAAGCCCGGAAGCCGGGCATATGTGCTGCCATATTTCTTGAGATGACATTTGCCAAATTTTTCGCCCGAGCCACACCAGCACTCTTGGTTTTTTCTTATATCAGGACCGGCGAGAATTACCCCTTCTGTCCCCATCCGCATCCGCGTCGCGCAACCACCGCTACCCGTGACGGCCACTACCACATCGGGACCGTATACAGTCGATACCGGGCGAGCCGAGTGATAAGTGTTGACTATGTCCCTATCAACCTCACGCGGGACCACGGCACTATTGCACTGGGACCCGATCAAACGTCGCGTCCC
Source organism: Pirellulales bacterium (assembly GCA_963733825.1). GTDB lineage: Bacteria > Planctomycetota > Planctomycetia > Pirellulales > Lacipirellulaceae > JABDGM01. The sequence goes on along the minus strand of CAVTEK010000013.1, from coordinate 648,001 downwards.
TTGCTCCTTTGAAATACGCTGTATGATCTCCACCGCCTTATGAAGCACTCTTGCGGCGGGGGCTTTGGCTTGAAGCGGTTCCCGTAGGGATTCATAGTCCTCAGAAGTCATCGGCGGCGTGTAGCCGGCCGCTTCAACTATCACTTCACCAGATTTACCAAGCTGATAGAACTCGAAAGTTTGTCCTGCCTCGCTCGTCAAAACATCTGGATTAAAATTACTCAACAAATAGCAAATATGTTTTGACGAAGTAGTGGCATATTGGAAGCCCGAAATTAGAAAAGCAAGTCGTCTACCTGCCGTCGATAACTTTGCCAATGCGCCATCCGACAATAGGCCGTTGGCTCGCGACTGAAGCTCGGCAAGTATTTTCTCCAATGTATGCGTCGTCTCGCTTATCTCCGCAAGCGTGCCGCGCAGCCAGTCTTGTGTTCGGAATCTATGAACGGTTGCAATACCCGTAAAGGCAATTGCGAGTCTCGCATCGTCGCAGAACAAAACGCAAACTTTGTTGGCTTCGTCCTCGCATATTTGGCCGTTGCACGTTAGTCGCCTATCTCCGAGTATCAACGAATATTCTTCGTTTGCTAGCGCTAGAAGGAGCGTCATGAACGCATTGTCTTAAATTCCGTCGCGAAAACAATGCCACCCCGTCCTAGCCCCTCCCGCTCTCCGCGCAATTCTCCGTGTGCGGTACGTGGCGGAGCGTTCGCAATTTCGCAAAGTACGCAATTTCGGAAACCCGGACCTACGCGGGCGGTTATCTCTCTGCCGGGGGTTAATCGACGTAATCACGTTTTTGAAGTTTGCCGTTGTAAAAACCCCCGGCAGAGCCGGGGGCTGCGGGCGGTGTTGGCCATGACGATGATGGCGACGACGGGGCTGCGTCGCTCACTATTCTTTGAATGAACCTGCCCGTACCACCACGAATTTGTCGGGGTCGACGTAGCGGCGGATCGTGCCATTTACTTGCTTGAGCGACAGCGCGGCGACCTTTTTCGGGTACTCGTCGATCCAGCTCAATTCGAGCCCATGACGAACGGTGCTCAGAATCGCGTCGGCCAATCCGCCGCTCGTGGCCAGGCCCACGAGGTGCGCGCCGGCCAGTGCGCTCTTGCGGTAATCCAACTCCGCTTCGGTAATTCCGTCACGATGCCATTTGGTGACCTCGCGATTTGTCGACGCCAGTCCTTGTTTCAACAGCGAGGGCGCAAACGTGGCCACAACGACCCACGCCTGGTCGAGCTTGCCGCTGCCGGTCAGTTGGGCCGCGATACCATAGGTCAGTCCTTCCGTGTCGCGCACGGTCGAAAGCAGCCGGCCGGTGAAGCCGGTGCCGAGCACATTCGTGCCGACGGACAGCGGCAGGAAGTCGGCATCGGCATAGCGCAGGCCGGTCGGTTCGCCCATGATCACGTTCACGCTTTCCTTACCCGGCACGTTGATCGTCAGCTCTTTCGCCGCATCCAGCGGCTTGGCCGCGGGCGGTTCCGGCAGCGGCACGCCGCCCTTCCAATCGGCGAATGCGCTTTTTACTTCCGACTGAATGGCCGCCGGCTCAACATCGCCGACCACCACCATCGTCGCATAGTCCGGACCAAAATACTTTTCATGAAACTCCTTGATATCGGCCACGGAAACTTTTTCGAGCGCGGCGATCCGCTCCTCGACCGAGAGTCGATACTGCGGATGACCGGCCGGAAAGACGGCTCGCCGAAACGCGATCGCCGCCTGCGCATCGGTGCTTTGGCGCAGCTCCTGAGATTCAGCCAGTTTCTGCTTGCGAAGCTTTTCGAATTCATCCTCGGGAAAAGTCGGCTCGCGCAGCTGTTCTGCCAACAAATCGATTACCTGGCCGCTGTCTTTCTTCAAACACTGCGCCTCGAAGTGAACGCTGCCTGCGTCGAATCCAAATTCGATTTGGGCGCCGACTTTGTCGAGCAGCGCGGCGATCGTATCGGCATCGTGCTTTTTGGTGCCGCGCTCGAGCATTTCGGCGGTAATCTCGCCCAGTAACGGGTCCGTCGGATTGTAAGCAGGCATCAAGCCCTTGATCGTGACCACGTCTTTCACTCCCGTCGGACAAACGAGCAGATCGATTTCCGCCGTCTTCTTCCGCACGATCCGCGGGGCAATTTTGGCCGCGGTTGGCGCGGCCGCCGCGTATAGATTCTTCTCCGCGGATGCCATCGCTCGGGCCGAGGGCGAATGAGCGCGGGCAGCGGCCGTGCTTTCCGCCCTGTTGGAGCCGGCCTCGTTCGACTTCTCCGACGATTGAACCTCCTTCGATTCGGGTGGACCGGCGTCGCCCGCCGCCGCTTCGGCCGGCTCGCCCGGCCTTTCGTTGCGCGGGATGTACCACCCGGTGGTCCGTTCATCTTCGCCGAAGTATTTTTTCGCGACGCGCTGCACGTCGGCCGGCGTGATTTTCTTCACGGCATCTTCCAAATCGTAATACAACTGCCAATCGCCGACGGCGATGCACTCGTTGAGCGCAAACGCCATCGCCATCGAACCGTCCCGCTCGTACGCCGTATTGGCCAGGTACTTGGCGATTGCGGCCACCACTTCATCCTCTTTCACGCCGTCCTTCTTCACGCGTTCGATCTCGTGCAAAATCCGCTTCTCCACGTCGTCGTGCTTTGTGCCCGGCGTGAGCTGCGCGTCGATAAAGAACAGCGATGGATCGCGATTGAATTCCGGATAGGCGTCGACGTTCGTCGTCAAATTCTTATCCGTCAGCGCCTTGTAGAATCGGCTGTTCCGGCCGTCGGACAAAATCATGCCGAGCACGCGCAGCGCCGCGTAATCGGCGTTCCGCGCCGACGGAATTTTTTGCGCGATCATCACGACGCCCAACTCACCGGGCCGCTGCACGGTCACACGGCGCGGCCCCGTTTGCGGCGGCTCCTCGGTGTACACCTCCGGAATCGGTTTCGGCGATCGCGGAATCGAGCCGTAATACTTCTTGACCAGCGCCAAAGCCTCCCCCGGATCGAAATCGCCGATGATCGAAACTGTCGCGTTGTTCGGCCAATAAAACGTGTCGTAAAACGCGCGCAGCTTCTCGATCGGCACTTTTTCGAAGTCGCTGTGCCAGCCGATCGTCGATATGGTGATACGGATGCGCGATGAAGGCGGCCGCCCACATCTCCTTCTCCAGCGCCTCGGCCGGATTGTTCTCGCCCCGCTCGTACTCGTTGCGGACCACGGTCATTTCCGGCCGCCGATCCTGCTCGCGCAGCCGCAAATTCCGCATCCGGTCCGCTTCGAGCATGACGGCGAGCGGCAAATCCTGCGATCCGACGGTTTCGTAATAGTTCGTGCGGTCGAGCGACGTCGTGGCGTTCGTCATCGCGCCGGTTCGCTCGAGCAATTGATCGTAACCGTTGCCCGCATCTCGATTGTGCTCGCGCGTGCCCTTGAACATCAAATGTTCCAACAAATGAGTCGCCCCGGTCGTGCCGTACGACTCATTCCGCGAGCCGACGCGATAAGTGACCATCATCGTGACGGCCGGCGCCGAATGATCGGGCAGCAGCAACACCGTCAGGCCGTTCGCGTCCAGCCGGTATTCCGAAATGCCTTGCTCGGTTCGCACGTGCGTAAAGCCCGACGGAATGGCGGAGGATGCGGCCGAGCACACGGAAGCAGCGGCAACAGCCGCCGCGGTTAGAAGAGTTTGCAGTATCGAAATATGCTTAAACATGAAGTACTCGAACGAACGTTGCGATAAACGGGCGACAAAGTGACCGGCCAACATAATAGGGAAAAATGCGTCGGAGCAACAGCAACAAACTGACCCCGCCAACTCCAACTACGGAATCGACGGGGCCACTGTTTGTCGTAGGTCAGGCTTTTAGCCTGACGCAATCGCAGTTTTTGTCAGGCTAAAGCCTGCCCTACTTGCTTGCCGCTCGCCGTCGTTTCGGCGGCCAGCTTTTCGGCGTGCAAGCGCAGGTTGGCCAGCTCGGGAGCGTCGATCCCCAATTGGAAGCCACTCTTTTCGGCGACCAACAGGCTGATCAACACGCCGAGCAATCCGCTTGTCGAGCTGGGATTCGCACCGCCCGCGCTGCCGTTGCCGTCGGCCGAACCGCCGGCGACGAACACCCGTTCCGGCACGAGCGGCTGCACGCTTTGAGACAGGTTCTCGCTCACGCGCGATAACGCGTACAAGCGCGGATCACCGTACGAAGCAATTTGCCGCAGCAGCACCGAGGCCTCGGCCAGGCCGACTTGCGCGATCTTCTGCGATTCGCCGCGGCCGGCCAATTGGTCGCGCTGAGCGCTCGCTTCGGCCAGCACGACGGTTTGCTCGGCCTCGCGGCGCGAGCGGGCCAATTCGGCGTCGGCGACCACGATCGTTTGCTCGGCCTTTTTGCGTGCCAGCGCCAACTCCGCGTCACCGTGGCTTTCCGATACCTGCACGTTGACGCGCGCGTTCGTTAGCTTGGTCTGCATCTCGGCCTGAGCTTCGGCTTCGAGCAACACGCGGCGCTTTTCGGCCGCCATGCGCTGCCGATCGTACGTCTCGACCTGCTCGGTCGAAAGCTGGCGTTGCCGCAACTGCTCGAGCAGCGTTTCGATCTTCGTATCGCCTTCGCGCGGATCGGGCTTGCCGATCAGCACGTCGACGCACTCGATATCGAACTCGCGAAACTTCGCGCGTAGCTTCTCGCGGGCTTCCTCTTGAATCGCCTTCCGCTCGTGCAGCAGCTCGAGCATCGTTTTGGTGTGGGCGATGTCGCGGAAAAACGCGCTCGAGCATCGGGTCGAGCGTTTGCGTGATCAATTTCTTCACGTCGCCGAAACGCTGGATAACTCCCGGTGCCCGCTCGTAGTCGATGTGGACTACGACCGAAAGCGGCAACAACGGCTCGTAGGCGTCCTTGGTTACCAGGTCGATCGATTTGAGACTCTCATCGTAACGATGCGACTCGGTTTTGCCCGTGATCCAGTGGAGCACGAAGTTCGTCGTCGGCACCAGCACGATGCTGCCGGCCGACGTGTTGAACGCATATTTGCCAGGACCCAACGGCCGCTGCCAAACACCACGCTCGCCTTCGGCCACGCGCTCGCCGTGGCGGAATCCCGTACCGGTGACATCCTTACCCTGATTACCGTAGTAACTGACCACGACGCCCACGTAACCGATCGGCACGACAGTTTTCGGAATCATCTCAACCGAGGCGAACCAGCGGTTGATGAAGTACGTGCCATCGGTGAGCGGCACATACTGCCGGCCGCGCCGGCCACCGGCTGCCAAAAACGCTTCCGCGTCCTGGTAGTTGTTGTGGTAGTGCGGATCGCTGGCATCGGTGCCGACGGCCGGGGCGATGATCTCGCCGGGCAACAGCGACGGCCCATCTTGCACGGTGACAATTCCGATGCTGTCCACATCGTGTTGTCCGCCCGTTTCCACAGAATCGGCCACATGCAACTTGCGGCCAATGACGATCGGGCTGAAGCCATCGATCTCGAGCAGCGCATTGCGCCATTGGTTGATGTTCTCCAACTCGCACCGATCGACCAAGCCTTTCAACGCGTGCACCTTCGTTTCGGTAACGACCGTGAACAACGCCAGGTTGATGGCATACACGCCTTCGCGCAGCACGGCCCGTTGCCGGCCGCGCTGACCGGGCAGCGGGCCGCTTAGGAACGCGGTTGCATCCTGAAAGTTATTGCAGTCAACCACGCGGCCAAGTGTCTGGCTCGATGGCAACGGTTGGCCATCGCGGGCGTACACGTACCCGATCTTGCCTTCCGAAATCGACACCAGCCGCACCTTATGCACGGCGTATTGCCAGCGCCACAAACCGAGGTGGACGCCACCGCGCAACAGCGCCGCCTGATAGCCGGCCTCGCCATTGAGCGCGATGATCTGGCCTTCGGGCACCGAACCGCCCGCGGACCACAGTTTTTCCACGATGCCAACATAGTCGTTTGACATGTAGCGCAGTGCGAGCCAGGCGGCGATTTCGGGCACAAGCAGCAAAAAGATCAGGACCAGCACGACCAACTCCGTGGTCGTCAGCTGATGCAAATTGCCGATCCCCAAAAAATCGGCCGACAATACGGAGAGAGAAGAAGTAAACATCGCACGTTCCTTTCGGTTGCGCTCTGCGAAGGCTAAAACGCGGTACTGCAAACAGCCCCCGGCTCTGCCGGGGGTTTAGCGTAACGCTTCAGTGTCGAACGTCTATCAGCCGAGCCCAGATGCGCAACTACCAAAGTACCTGCGCGCCAAAAAGTGGTTTGAATCGGTGTCGTCGCTTAGCGCGGTCGACGAAGAAGTCTTCCACCGTGGCCGAAACACGCGTTCGGCCCGCCGACGAGGTTAGCTGACGGGCTAGAGCTGGAAAGTGCTCCGACTCGCCGTCGGACGGACAATCATGTCCGTCCGCCAGCAAATCTGCGCCCGGGAAGTCGGCCGCTGCCAGGCTCGCTCAGCCGTCAGCTGGCCACTTCCGTTGGGTCCCCCGTTGCTGCGTTATTCGCCGCAACATTAGGCTACATTGCCCCTATTATACATCGGTTTTTTTCGGTTGCCGCTGGCCGCGTTTTGCCTTTCGTCGCAACTGTCTGTCGCAATAGCCATTGCTCAAAATGAGATTGATGCAACTCCTCTTGACGGGCAATCGGTACGCTCTTTGCTACCAGCCAAATTTGGCTAGTTACCAGCGCCGCCGTCGCTCCGAGTGTTACGCCGTGAAATCAGCATATCCCCGTGCACCACAATCCTCCATAATTGTCGCGCATCGTCGGTTCGTCCGGAGGGCTCACGCAAAGGCGCTAAGACGCAAAGGCAACTGGATGTGTACCACGAAGAACACAAAGAACACAAAGTGTCGAATGCAAATGTTGCTGGAACGCGCCTGATTCCTTTGTAAACTTTGTGGCCTTCGTGGTTAACGTCATTCCTGACTTTGCGCCTCTGCGCCTTTGCGTGAGACCAATGTTGCTCATTATTGAGGATATGATGCAGAAACACGTAACCTTCCTTGCGGTCGCGCTTGCCGTGTTGATTCGTGCATCCGCGGCGTCGGCCGATACGCTTGATGACATCCAGCATAGAGGCGTGCTCCGCTGGGGTGGCGATGACCAAGGCGGCGGCCCGTACATCTACGAGGACAAGAACAAAAAGTTAGTCGGATTCGAGCTCGAGCTGGCCGAATACCTGGCCAAGAAGTTAGGCGTGCGCAGCGAATTTGTTGCCGGCGAATGGGAAATGTTGCCGCAAGTGCTCGAGCGCGGCGACGTCGACATCGTGCTCAACGGTTACGAATGGTCGAAAGAGCGCGAGCGGTCCACCCCCTCGACAATTCCGTATTACATCTACAAATTGCAGCTCATGGCGCGCACGGATGACAATTCTATTCGCTCGTGGGACGACTTGCGCCGCAGCGCGGCAAACCGCACAAGCGCGTCGGCGTACTGCGTGATTCGGCCGCCGAGCGTTACCTCGCACAGAAGTTCGGCGACGCCATAGATCTGCAAGGATACCCGGAAATCATCAACGTGATGGGCCTGGTCGAGCAAGGGCGGCTCGACGCAACCGTGCAGGACGTGCCCGTCGCCGCGTTCTACGGGCCCGATTTCCCCAAACTTCACAATGTCGGCCCGCCAGAAGCGTCCGGTTTCTATGTTGCCCTCACGCGGCGTGAGGATGATCGTCTTCGACAGCAGCTCGACGCGGCTGCTGCGCGGCGATGAACGACGGCACACTCAAACGCATCTACGACAAGTACAGCGTCTGGAATACCGATCAGAACCGCCTCGCGGAAGTCGGGCAGAAATGGCCGCCCGAAATTGGAGGCCGAATCAGCGCGCTATGGCAACTTTCCGTATTACATTTGGTTGCTGCTGCAAGCCGCATGGATCACGATCCAGCTGTCATTTCTCTCGATGCCGATTGCCATTGCGGTGGGGTTGATGGTGGCCATCGGCCGTTTGTATGGTCCACGCTGGCTCAACATTCCGCTGGAAGCGTACGTCGAATTCCTGCGCGGCACGCCCCTCTTGCTGCAACTGTTCGTGATCTACTACGTGCTGCCGCAATTCACGGGCATCACGATTCCGCGATTCTGGGCCGGCGTGTTTGCGCTGGGGATCAACTATTCGGCGTATGAAGCCGAGAACTACCGGGCCGGATTGCTCGCGATCCCGCGCGGGCAAATGGAAGCCGCCCTATCGCTCGGCATGAGCACGCGGACCGCGCTGCGCCGCATCATCGTGCCGCAGGCAATGCGGATCGTCATCCCGCCGGTTACGAACGACTTCATCGCGTTGTTCAAAGACACATCGGTCTGCACGATGATCTCGGTCATCGAGCTGACCGGCGAGTACCGAAAACTATTCAACGATCACCCGCAGTTGATGCTCGAATTCGGGTTGATCACCGCCCTGCTCTACCTTGTAATGAGCTATCCGCTCTCGCGCATGGCCCGGCGGATGGAGACGCGGTTCAAGAAAGATACCGTTTGAATTCGGTTCGGAGCGAGCCGGGGCGTCCTCGCCCCCGAATATCAACGCAAGCAGCGCAATGGGACAACATCAGACCAATGATTGAAGTTCGCCAGCTAATAAAAAGTCATGGCGCATTACGCGTGCTCGATGGCGTAGCACTTTCCGTCCGCCGCGGTGAGGTCGCCGCCGTGATCGGCCCCTCCGGCGGCGGCAAAAGCACGCTGTTACGTTGCATCAACGGCTTGGAACCATTCGAAGCCGGCGAAGTGCAGGTCGACGATGTCGTCTTGCAGGCCGGTGCCGCGCCGCGCGAAATGGCCGGTACGCTTCGCGCGCTGCGTTGCCGCGTTGGCATGGTATTTCAACAGTTCAATTTGTTTCCGCACATGACCGTGCTCCAGAACGTGCTGTCCGGCCCGACGTACGCGTTGAGTCGCCCTCGCGCCGAATCGGAAATTGAAGCGCGGCAACTGCTGGAGCGCGTTGGGTTGGCGGAAAAACTCACTGCCCGGCCCGAACAGCTTTCCGGCGGCCAGCAGCAGCGCGTCGCCATCGCCCGCGCGCTGGCGATGAAGCCGGAAGCTATTTTGTTCGATGAGCCGACCAGCGCGCTCGACCCGCGGATGGCCGGCGAAGTGCTCAATGTGATCACCGATCTGGCCAAGTCGGGCCAGACGATGATTGTCGTAACGCACGCAATGGGCTTTGCCCGCAACGTTGCGCACACGGTTCACGTGATGCACAATGGCCGCGTCGCCGAATCCGGTCCGCCGGCGCAGATTTTCGAGAATCCGCACGAAGAAGTCACGCGCGCGTTTCTGGCGGAAACGAAGAAGGCTTAAGTCGTTGGTCGTAAGTCGTAACTCGCCAAGATTTACTTACGACTAGCGACTAACGACTTACACTTTATTGCAACCACGTCAAAAACTGAATGACGCCCAGCACGATGGCCATGAAGACGACGATCCAGATTGCGAACCGCAGCGCGTGAATGAGAATCGCGTCCATCGCTTCGTGACGCGTGGCGGCGCATACCAGGCTGACGCTCGTAATCAAAGGCATGGCGTACCACAGCCGCATGGCGCCCAGCGCCGCTAGCAGGCAGGTGGTCATTGTCGGCGAAAAACTTAGCGCGTTGATCATGGGTTGTCCCGCGGATTCTTTTCTTTGTCGTCGGGCGCGACGGGCGGCGCAATTACGAGCGGGCCGCCGTGGGCGTCGTAGATCGCCAGAATATTTAGGAGCCCGGCGATGACGGTGAACACCGTGCCGATTTCGAAGTAATCGCCATACTCGTAGTTCCACTTTGCCGCTTCGTCTGGATGCACAACGGTGTGATTCGGATCGGTCCGATCTTTCGACTCAAAGGGAGGGGATCCGGGCGGCGCTTTTTCGTACGGCGGACGCTCGAAATTATCGCCGAGGATCGGTGGTTTGTTTTCGCGCAGCCGCTGTCGCTGCACGACCGCCGGAAGCGCCGGCAGTCCCGCGCCAACCTGGCAAATATATTGCCAGCGTTCGAGAAATTGCTTCGAGAACACGTCGGCCGTCGAGGCGTAAACGACGCGTCCGCCGCCAATGTACAAACCGTAATAAAACGTGCCGACGATGCACACAAAGAACAACACGCCCTTTCCGGTCCGGCCCTGATACATGTGCCCCAGCCCGGGAACCAGCCACGCCAGAAAGGCCGCCAACCGCGGGTCCTTCAAATCGATGTCATCAGTGGTTTCGCCGGTGGTGGTCGCAACGGGGGAAGTCTTGGCCATGGTGTGATCCGGTATCGATGAATTGGCTCGAAGCGACCAGCGATCGTTGGTCGACGTCGAGGTTTCTTATTCTATGATTCGCGGCCATCCATTCCAGGCCAGTTTCGCAATAGATTCGACCGTGGACGCATCGGAACGCCCAGTAATTCGCCCGGCGCCGGAGAATATTGGAAGCTCACTCAGCGGAGAGTGGCAGATTTATTGTGCTTCCGGCTCGCCGATTTTGCGGAGATACTCGGCCAGCAGCGCTTGCAAATCCAACAATTGCTGCCACTGGGTAATATCGATCTTGATGTGCGATGCGCCCTCCGGCCAGTTGGCCGATTGCACGAACGAGCGACTTTGCAGGTGCAGGTATTCGAAGATCTCTGAGAATTGAGCGGCCTGTCCTGGCGTAAGACCGGCGGGAAGTTCCGGCGCGGCGGGTAAATGTAGCGTGCTGTGCAGGTTATCGGAGGCGCCCCGGCGCAGCTCGAAATCGGCGGCGCTGGAATCGAGATGCTGCGACATTTTCGCGGGATCCAAATCGCCGGTGATCTCCAGGCCGTTTTCGCGGAGCTCATCCAATCGGCCGACGATCTGGTCGCGCGTGCCGTACAGCAGCACACTGCGGCCGATGGCAATCACATCGCCAAAGCGAAGGATGCGAAGCTGAACGTCTTCGCCGTTGACGCGCGTGCCGTTGGTGCTTTCCAAATCGGTAAGCACGAGCTTGCCGCCGTCTTCCTGGATCTTGATGTGGTAGCGGCTGATCCGTTCATCGTTGAGCTGAACGGCGTTGCCTTCTTCGCGGCCGATCGTCACGGGCGTGGGCAAATGCTCGAAGGCTCGGCCGCGGTCGGCGCCGTCCAGAATTCGCAGTGTAATGTCGGCCATCAATTTGGTTCACCAGTCGGGAGATTTGCCGCTGCGCAGATTTTTGGTTTCAAGGCGCAGGGAAAGAAGTCGCAAGAGTCGAGATACGTCCATTTTGCATCATAAATTCGCTAACTGCAACCAGACGGATGAAAAGGGGAAAGCGGCATCAGTGGCGAAAATGCCGCCGGCCGGTGAACAGCATGGGAATTTGGTGCTGGTTGCAGGCGGCGATGACTTCGTCGTCGCGGCGGGAGCCGCCAGGTTGAATGACGGCCGCAACCCCGGCCGCGGCGGCGCGATGGATGGAATCGTCGAACGGGAAAAAGGCGTCGGAGGCCAGCGCGGCGCCGCGGGCCCGGTCGCCGGCTTTTTTCAAGGCAATTTCGACCGCATCGACCCGGCTCATCTGGCCGGCGCCGACACCGACGACCATTTGATCTTTGGCCAGCACGATCGCGTTTGATTTAACGTACCGGCAGACGGCCCAGGCAAATCGGAGATCGGCTTGCTCATTTTCGCTCGGCCTTTTTTGCGTTGCAACTTTCCACTGCGTTTCATCGTCCGGCAGGTCATCCGCGGTTTGATACAGCATGCCGCCGTTGATCTGGCGAAGATCCCGCGTGCCGCGGCCGGATTCGATTTTGCCGACGGTTAACAACCGTACGTTGGCCTTCCATTTCGGCTTTGTCGTCAGAATTTCGAACGCATCAGGCGCAAACTTCGGCGCCACGATGGCTTCGACAAACCGTTCGGGCTCGCAAAGAAACTCTGCCGCGGCCCGATCGACGATCGTATTGAATGCCAACACCGAGCCGAATGCACTGAGCGGGTCGCCTTCCCACGCGCGGCACAGGGCCTGGCCGACGGTGGTTGCTGTGGCGGCGCCGCACGGGTTGTTGTGCTTGATCACGGCTACGGCGGGCGCTGGCAACGATTTGGCGACTGCAAGCGCGCTATCCAAATCCAACAAGTTGTTGTAGGACAGCTCCTTACCGTGGAGGCATTTGGCATTTACCAGGGAACCAAGCGCTGCGTCGGGCAATGAGTACAATGCGGCGGGCTGATGAGGATTCTCGCCATATCGAAGCAACGATTCGCGTTTCAACAAAAGTGAAATTCGCTCTGGGGCCGATTGTGTGCCACTCTGAGACGCCACGTCGTCATGACCGATGGGAACGCTCGTATCCGCGGTACGCAGACCGTTTAAATAGGTTGAAATTGCCACATCATATAAAGCCGTGGTTACGAAAGCTGTCTCAGCGTAGAGTCGACGGATGGCAGGAGTTGTCGTACCAATTTCGCGAATTGGAACGAGGACTTCGTCGTATTGAATCGGATTGCTAACGATCGTTACGAACTCATGATTCTTAGCCGCCGCGCGGATGAGCGTTGGGCCGCCGATATCGATTTCCTCGATGGCTTCGTCGACCGTTACTCCTTGGCGGGCAATCGTTTGCTGGAACGGATACAGGTTCACCACCACCAGCTCGAACGGCACAATGCCGTGCTGGGCGATGGTCGCCATGTCGTCGGGGTGGTCGCGGCGGCAGAGGATACCGGCGTGGATTTTCGGGTGGAGGGTCTTGATCCGGCCGTCCATCATCTCGGGAAAGCCGGTGTAGGCTGCCACCTCGTGGACGGGGATGCCGGCCGCTTCCAAATGCCGGCGGGTGCCGCCACTAGCGTAGATTTCCACGCCGGCCGAGACGAGTCCCTTGGCAAAATCGGCAAGGCCCGTTTTATCGCTGACGCTGATGAGTGCCCGCTCGATCTTGGGAGAGGTCACATGCACCTCGCGTCGCCAGACGACTGTTCCGCGGAAATAAACATTAAAAAATCGGCGGGCCGGGACGAACCAGCGTGAACCGGGCCGCGTATGCCTTGGTAGGCTGACAATCCCGGCGGCGGCGATTCCCGCCTCTTTAAATCGCTGCCGCTCGCTATCGATTGGCCGTTGGTCACCCAGCCGCGGCCACGATAGCAGTTCAAGCCGTCCCTTTCAACCTGCGGCCCGGGCCACCGTCCCCCCCTCAACCCGTGGCCGCTTGCAAAGGGACGGCGTTTTTTATGCGCCCGTGGGGTATGAATTCCTGACTGCCAGGCGGAGAGGCAGATAGGAATGTCTGCCCCATGTGCTTGCGCAAACATGTCGCACTTTGCGTGCGTATCAAGGGGCGACGGATTCAGGATTCTTTTTCTTCGTTCGCCGGTCCAGATGACGGACCGGTATCTTGGGCGGCACGATGCCGGGCGGCGAAACGCCGCTAGTTGACACTTTTGCACGGCTCGCGCACCATGATCGGTTGTACTGTTTGTGCCGGCTGGCGCCAGAAGCGGTATGTCGGCGGCACTTCGGTCATAACCCTGCGAGCAAGGCCGAGCGTTAGAATCGCGGCGGGCGAATTTGGCGCAATGCATCGGGCAATCGGTTCCTTGCATTTCGGTTGGCGCAACTTGTAGCGGGGCTACCGCTCGGGCAACATTCGAGCCGCGAAAAAGTGCGTGTACTTTTTTGACCGGGATCATTTCGTGTTCTATATTCCCTTGGCCGCAAATCGCAGACGCACGGGTTCGCTCGCTTCGCAAGACGCACGGCAGGCGCCTGACACCACGACACGGAAGACTTCGATGCGACACTGGGTTCCTGCCTTCTGGAGATTCTGTACTTATTCAGTATTCGTCGTAGCGGTGGCCGTGCAGGCTGCCGGGCTTCACGCACAAACTTTTGTGCCGCCGACGATTCCGGCGAGCGTCGAGCCGGCGATGCCGGCGATGTCGTCCGGCGCAACGGAAGCGCTCACGAACGCGACTAGCCGCGTGCTGGATAGCGGCCGCACACTGGAAATGGGCGGCCATTGGGCCGATGCGCTCACCAAATACGAGGAAGCGCTCCACGAATATCCGGAGGATCACGCGCTGCAGGCCCGGTTCGACGTGGCCCGGCTGCACTACAGCCTGGAGCAGCGCTACGATGACCGCAGCTTCCGCGAATCGCTCCGCACCCTGAAGCCGCAACAATCGCTCGAGCTGTATAACGATCTTCTGAGCAAGATCGAAGCCCACTACTACACCGATCCGCCGTGGCAAGATATCGCGCAGCGGGGCGCCACGGCGATGGATATCGCTCTGGCGGACGAAAACTTTTTGCGAAGCCAATCGATTCGAGTGCGCGGCCAACAAATCGACCAATTGCGATCGGAGATCGTGCAGCTTCCGGCGCGATATAAGATCGGCACGTCGCGAGATGTCGCCGCCGTGTCGACGCAGGTAGCCCATTTGGCTCACCAGCGAATCGGCCTGAGCGAGACGGCGACGCTGCTGGAATTCACCTCGGCGGCGGCCGGCGGATTGGATCATTACTCGTCGTTCCTCACCGCCGATCAACTGCGGGATATTTACTCGCAGATCGAAGGAAATTTCGTCGGGCTGGGCGTGGAGCTGAAATCGGACCATGGCGCTTTGCAGATTGTTCACGTGATCCCGCGCAGCCCGGCCGAGCAATCGGGAATTCACGATGGCGATCGGATCACGGCCGTCGATGGCCAAGCGACCAAATCGCTTTCGACCGATGAAGCGGCGTCGCTGCTGACTGGCACCGAGGGCAGCTCGGTCCGCGTCACGATCAGCTCGCCGAACCAGGCGGCGCACGAGGTGACGGTCCGGCGGGCCAACGTCGACGTGCCGAGCTTGGAAGACGTGAAAATACTGGTGCCGGCCGCGGGGGTGGCCTACTTGCGGATTCCCGCATTCCAGAAGACGACGGCCGCCGATTTGGAGCAAGCCTTGTGGGACCTCCACCGCCAAGGGATGCGGAGCCTCGTCATCGACCTGCGTGGCAATCCGGGCGGACTGCTGACAGCCGCCGTGGAAATCGCCGACAAGTTTATCGCCGATGGCGGCATCGTCTCGACCAAAGGACGCAGCGAGCAAGAGAACTTCAGCTACCGGGCGCACCGGCCGGGGACTTGGCGGGTGCCGTTGGTGGTGCTGATCGACGGCGATAGCGCGAGTGCCAGCGAGATTTTCGCCGGTGCGATCAAAGATTCTGGCCGGGGCAAGATCGTCGGCGCCCGGTCGTATGGCAAAGGCTCGGTTCAAGGGATCTTTCCGCTAGGCAAAAGTGGGACGGGCGCTCGGCTGACGACTGCGAAGTTTTACTCTCCGTCTGGCCGCGCGATTGCCAATGTCGGAATCACGCCCGATATCGATGTGCGTCATCTGGCAGTCGCCGCTAACGAACAGGCGCAGGGAGGTTCAACTCACCTCGTTGGATTCGGCGGATCCGAGACGGTCAACGCCACGGCGGTCACTGGCGCAAACGCGGGAGCAAACGCGAACGTCGCCGGGACTCCGAGCAAGGACCGGACGTTAGATATCGCGATTGGTGTGGCGCAGCAACTGCCGGTGGCGCAGCTGTAGTGCGTGGTGGTTTAGTTTTCAGGCGGAGCTAAACCGCCTTTCGACAAGGCTCAGGGCAGGCAAGCGATTAAATGGCGCTTTCTCTATTAGGTTTCTCCTTCTAGCTGACGGCTGTGAACTGACCGTAGACGGCTTTCAAAAAAAGAAATGAAGGGCCCTCTGGACCGGGGATCGGCGCGTGGCGCGCACGATCTCTTCTCCAACCGACCGGGCGCAATATGCTGGGGGTTCCCATGGGAGGCCGGCGGCAGGCGTGGTCGGCCGATCGCGTCTCTTCCGTTTGCAGGGAAGTCGTTCGTGGCTTTTCCAATCACCTGCCCCACGGCGAGCGCTACGGCAGCTACGCCCGGGCGGTCATCTCAAGCGTGCGAGCCTAGCACAGGTGGTGGCACAAAAACAAGAAAAAAGTTTTTGGAGTGCGGCAAGCGCAAGTGGTCAATAATGACGGGTTGACTTGGTTGACGACGCGCAGCGCGAGGACGATACTCGGAAGATCATTTCAGCTCAATTTTTACGGAAGGATAGGCGTTATGGCCGGCGATGAGGATGAAGATTTGTACGACGAAGAATTTGACTTCGTAGATGATGAACAGGAGGATGACGCGGGCGACGACGAAGCAGAGGTGGCCGACGAGGAGGCTGCCGAAGGGGCGCGGAAGAGCCGCGTGGGGAAGAGGGGGACGAGCCGGTTGATGAATATGGCCGGCCCGAGCCGAAGGCGGATTACGTGGTCCATATTTACGAGCACAAGAAGTTCAAGCGGACGATCGATCGGCCGTTTACACCCGAGGATGCCGAGGCGTTTGCAACAGAGTTCAACCGCACGTCGAAATCATACGGGCGGTTTGCGCTGGCGGGGAAGAACGAAGCCAAGCCGAAGAAGGCGTTGGACTAGGCGGAGTCGCAATGTTGAACCACGACGGCATGACGGGCACGACGAAGAATCGGAAAGTCGCCGTCGTCTGCATGTTGGCGGGCGTTGCGATCGGTGGTGCTCTTGCCGACAAGGCGCGGGCGGAGTTGCCGAAGGAAATTCGCGTGGTCACGTACAACATTCGTCACGGCGAGGGGATGGATCATAAGATTGACCTGCCGCGGATTGCGAAGGTGCTGGTGGCGGCGAAGCCGGATATTGTCGCGCTGGAAGAGGTCGATCAAGGTACAAAGCGGGCAAGGGGCGTGGATCAGCCGGCCGAGTTTGCGCGGCTGACTGGAATGGAGGCCGTGTTCGGGCACAACATCGATTTCGACGGCGGCGGGTATGGCACGGCCGTGCTCACGAAGCTGCCAGTGCGATCGCACACGAGTGTGAAGCTGAAGCCGTTTTACAAGAGCACCCCGCAACATGCGGAGCAGCGTGGCGTGCAGTTAATCGAGCTTGGCGAAAAGGGTGACGCGCCGCTGCTGTTCTTGTGCACCCACTTGGATTTTCGGCCGCCAGATGATGAGCGGATGAATTCGGCCCAGACGATCAATGAGCTGATGCACAAGCGCGGCGCCGAGTTGGCGATCATCGGGGGAGATTTCAACGCCACGCCGGAAAGCAATCCTATTCGTGAGTTGGTGAAGGAGTGGAAGATTGCCGGTTGGAAGGACGGCAGTGAGTTACAAGTCGACGGCGATGAACAAGAATCGAAATCGATCGTGACGTTTCCTGCGGACAAACCGGATCATTGCATCGACTACGTGATGTGCCGGCCGGCCGATCGGTGGAAAGTTGTCGAGTTGCGCGTGCTCGAGGAGTCCATGGCGTCGGACCATCGTCCGGTGCTGGCGGTGCTGCGGCGGGTGGATTGAATCACGCGCCCGGCAAGCTGTCGCATTTTCTTTGCGCGGCGAGCGACTATGAATTGATGGTGGCAGGATTCTCACCCCTATTGCGAAGAGGTACCAAAATGACTCAGCGAATTGATTATGCCAAGGTGTCGCCAACCGCAATGAAAGCGATGTATGGGCTGCAGGCGGCCGTGGAACATTCAGGGCTCGAACATTCGCTTCTCGATTTGTTGTATTTGAGGTCGTCGCAGATCAATGGTTGTGCGTATTGCATTGATATGCACACCAAGGATGGCGCTT
Source organism: Pirellulales bacterium (assembly GCA_963733825.1). Classification (GTDB taxonomy): domain Bacteria; phylum Planctomycetota; class Planctomycetia; order Pirellulales; family Lacipirellulaceae; genus JABDGM01. The sequence continues at coordinate 630,410 of CAVTEK010000013.1, read as the reverse complement.
GCGCGGGGCGAAACGGAGCAGCGGCTGTTCCTGCTGAACGCGTGGCGAGAGGCGCCGTTTTATTCGGCACGGGAGAGAGCCGGGCTGTTGTGGTGCGAGACGCTCACGCTCATCGCCGAGCGCGGCGCACCGGACGACGTTTATGAACAAGTGCGCCAGGAATTCAGTGAGGAAGAAATAGTGAGTCTGACGCTGGCGATCGTGACCATCAATGCCTGGAATCGGATTGCAATTGGATTCCGGGCGGATGTGGGGAGTTACGACCCGGCCAACAATCAGAAGGTGATGAAGAGGGTGCGTGAGAAGGCTGGGGTGGCGACGTGACTGCAACACACGTGCGCTTCGACGAGAATACGGTGACGGTCGAAATAGAGGACGGCCGGGTTCTTTCCGTGCCTATTGCGTGGTATCCACGCTTGTCGCACGGTACGGTGAAGGAGCGGAATAATTGGCGATTCACTGGCGCAGGTCGCGGAATTCATTGGCCAGAACTCGACGAAGATATCAGCGTCGAGAATCTACTCAACGGCAAACAATCGGGTGAGAGCCAAAAGTCGTTGAAGCAGTGGCTTGGCACCCGTTCGCGCTAAAACACCGGTTGGATGTTCTTGAGACGCTGCTCGGTTTCTGCCATGAGCGAGTCTTCGGCATTCTCATCGGCGGCTTCGTAGGTGGCGCTGAAGCGGAGGAAGGAGCCGGCATCATCCCAGGGGACGGTGCAGATCGATTGCTCGGTGATGAGGTACTGGCTGGCGGCTTCGGCGTTTTCGAAATCGATTCGGCCGCCGCCGGCTGCGCCATTGGCGAAGGCTTTTGGCGACGGCGCGTAAAGGAAGTAGGTGCCGCCGGGCATCTTGCATTTGAAGCCGCAGCGGCCGAGTGTGGCGACCAGTTTTTCGAGGCGACGCTTGTATTTGGTGCGCGTGCGGCCGGGGATTTCGGGGTCGTCTAGGCCGGCGATGGCGGCTTTCTGGATCGCGATAAATTGGCCCGAGTCGAAGTTGTCTTTCACGTTGCCGTAGGCACCGACGATGCGTTCGTGGCCGCAGACCCAGCCGATGCGCCAGCCGATCATGTCGAAGGCTTTCGACATGGAATGGACTTCGACACCGACGTCACGGGCGCCGGGAATTGTGAGGAAGCTGTTGGGTGGGCGGTCGTAGCTCAAAATGCCGTGGGCGGCGTCCTGGATGATCACGATGTCGTGTTTCTTGGCGAAGGCGATTGCCCGTTCGTAGAACTCGGGCGGTGCGGTGCGGCCGGTGGGGCTGTTTGGGTAGCAAAGCACAAGCAGCTTGGTTTTCGCGCGGACATCGGCCGGGATGCTGTCGAGATCGGGGAGGAAGTCGTTCTCGGCAGTGAGCGGCAGCTTGTAGACGACCCCGCCGTAGAAGACGGTGTGAGTCCCCGCGATCGGGTAGCCGGGGACGGTCATCAGCGTGATATCGCCCGGGTTGATGAAGCACGCCGGGAGCATGGCGAGCGCGTTTTTTGAGCCGATGCAGGGACAGATTTCGCTGGCCGGGTCGAGGGCGACGTTGTACTGGCGCTGCATGAAGCGGGCGGCGGCTTCGCGGAAGGCGGGGATGCCGTTGTCGGAGTAGCCGCGGTTTTCGGGGCGGTTAATTTCCTCGGCCATGCGGCGGCGGACGACTTCGGGGGCCATGGCATCGTTTTCGCCGATGCCGAAATCGAGGAGCTTGCGCTCGGGGTGGTCGGCCAGCGCTTTGCGTTTGGCCCGCTTGATCTTTTCGAACTTGTAGATGGCGGTGCCTTTGCCGTAGCTGGCGCCGCCGATGCGGTCGGCGAACAATTCTTGGAAATAGGGGTCTGACATGCTGCTAAGGATACTGGATGCGGGATGCGGGGTGCAGGGGCAGAAAACCGCGGTGGCTCGCGGGTCCCGGCATGCCGTATCCTTGTGTGTACTGACGCGGCGTGGCGTTTAGGGAGACTTGTGTGGATGGCATTTTCATTGGATCAGGTTGTGCCCTGGGGGCGGTCGTTTGCCGAATACGAGCGGATGTTCGGACTGACGCAAAACGACTTGGCGGGGCGGATTCTGGGCTGTGCGGATGGGCCAGCAAGCTTTAATGCGGAAGCGACGCGTCGATGGGTCGACGTAGTCTCTGTCGATCCGTTGTATGCAATTAGTACGGACGAGATTCGACTGCGAATCAAGAAAGTGTGTCCGCAGGTTTTGGAACAGACGCAGCAGAATCGCGACGACTTTGTTTGGAAGGAGTTTAAATCGATCGAAGAACTGGGTCGGACACGGCTCCGAGCGATGGCGCGGTTTCTGGCCGATTTCCCAGACGGCCGAAAGTCAGGGCGCTACGTGAAGGCCGAATTGCCGGCGCTCCCATTCGAGGATCGCTCGTTTGACCTGGCGGTTTGTTCGCATTTCCTATTTCTGTACGGCGACAAGCTCGACGCGCGATTCCATGTCGATTCGATCTTGGAACTGTGCCGCGTTGCCAGCGAAGTACGGATCTTTCCGCTGGTGGGCCTGGGGAACGTGCCGTCGCCCCATGTCGATGCGGTAGAGCGAGCCGCTGAAAGCATTGGGCGTGCCGTGCGCATTGAGCGGGTTGGTTATGAATTCCAGCGCGGGGGCAACCAGATGATGCGGATTTGCGATTCGGCAAAAAAACGAGAGAATGCCCCATACGGGTAGTTCAACGGTTCGGCCGGCGTGTCTATCATGGTCGCACCGGGCGGATACCTACAGGCGATGCGCGCTCTGGCGCGATGGGTGTCCGATGTATCGTGTTTGTGTTGGGGCAATTTCTGCTATCGCTTGGGCTACTGTTTGTACTTCCGGTTCTTCTGCTGATCCGCTCGGCAGTAACGCAAATCTGCCGAGGTCCAACGTTCCGGCCGCATTCGTCGGCTACTCGTTTGGAACGGTGGAGTTCTCGCCAAGCGTCGGCATGTACGCGGGCGGAAGTCAACCTGTCGGCGGGCTCGTGTCGCTTGCCGGCTCCCTGGCAACCGACAGGCAATTCGACCTCTCGGCGGCGTTGTTCTCGGCGGCAACGCCCGTCCCTCGAACGCCGATTCAAAGCATCAGCGAGTCGGCCGAAAGTAACACCGTCTACTTGAGTGAAGGCGCGAGATAATCGAGCCGTATTTGGGCGCAGCTGGACCGAAGACGATACCGGAATTGACGGCGCCGAACAGCGCTCCGAGGTTTGCTGTGCCCACGATCGAATCCGGTCGGCTTCCCGAGCTGTTTCGCTAGCTCGTTAATAGTTGGAATTGCCGTAGTACGCGAGGGTCGATAGACCGGTGCGCTGTTGTACCAGCGTAACGATCTGGTCGACTTCGTCATCGGAAAGTGGCGTGACGAACGATTCTGTCGGGCGGCGGGCGACGGTGTAGATCTGCACCAATTTCAGTTGTCCGCCCGCCGCGGCGATCTCATTGAGGCGGTCGCAAAAGGCTTCTAGCTCGGCTTGCGGAGGTGGCTCGCTGCCCACGTGCATGAAGAGGGATTGGATTACGAGCGGGCGGACACGGGCGGCGGCCGTGATGTTGTCCAGAATTTGCCGGAACGGGATCGGCGTGCGCTCGATGAGGTGGTAGTAGTCGTCGGTTCCGGCTTCGAGCTTGGCCCAGATTTCGCCGTTGTTCTCATCGAGGATCGCCAGGCCGCGCTGGACGTGCCGGCGGTGGAACATGCTGGCGTTGGTGATGAGGACCATTTTGAGTGGGGAGTGCGGAGTGGGGAGTGCGGAGTAAGATCCTTCCGCACTCCGCACTCCGCACTCCACACTTTGCGCTTCCGCATGTCGTTTTACTTCTGCGCATGACGCAATGATTTCGTCGAAGTTCTTATACGTCGTTGGTTCGCCGTCGCCCGAGAAGGCGATGTCGTTGAGGCGGCGGAGGTGCGTTGGGACGTTGCGGAATTTGGGCGTGTCGTAGATGCGACCGGAGAGGACGAGCTCGAGTGTGGTGCGCAACTCATCGAGAAGCGCTGCGGTTTCGACGAAACTGGTTTCGCTCTGGCTGCGGCGATCGACCTGGCAGTAGATGCAGTCGAAGTTGCAAATCTTATCGGGGTTGAGATTCACACCGATCGAGATGCCGCCCGAACGCCGGCTGAGCACCGGATAGACGAACCGGTTGTGCTCGAAGAGTCGGGCGTGGTCGGTGTGGAGCGGGAGGGTGGACATGCGTGGCGGATGCAGGATGCGGGATGCGGGGGGGCAGGGGCAAGGCAATCGAATTCTGGCCCTGTACCATAATAGGTGAGGCGCGGGGCAAGTCGAGGGACGGCCGTGCTGAGCCAAGTCACCCTCACCCTGCCCTCTCCCGGAGGGAGAGGGTTCTATCAGGCGCTTTCGCGGTAGCCGAAGTGGCAGAGGCGGCGGTAAAGATCGCAGCGGGCGACCAGCTCGTCGTGGGAGCCAGAGTCGATAATCTGGCCATGGTCCATGACCACAACGCGGTCGGCCAGCGAGATCATGCTCGTGCGATGGGTGATCATGAAGGTAGTACGGTTGCGGGAGAATTCTTGCAACACCTCGAAGATGAGCTGTTCGCTTTCAAGGTCGATCTGGCTGGTGGCTTCGTCGAGCAAGAGGATTTCGGGGTCGCGGAGAATGGCGCGGGCGAGAGAGATTCGCTGCCGCTGGCCACCGGAGAGGCGGCTGCCGGCGGGCCCGACGAGCGATTGGTAGCCGCTGGGCAGCTTGTCGAGGATGAAGCCATGGGCGTGAGCGGCGCGAGCGGCGGCTTCGATTTCGGCCATCGTCGCATCGGGTTTGCCGTAGCGGATGTTGTTCTCGACCGTGTCGTTGAACATCAGGATTTCCTGCGAGACGAGTCCGAAGCGTTGTCGCAGGTCGCTGAGACGAACGTCGCGAATATCGGTTCCTTCGATGGTGACGCGGCCGCCGGCCGGGTCGTAGAAGCGTGGCAGGAGTTGCACGAGCGTAGTTTTGCCGCAGCCGTTGGGGCCGACGATGGCGACGGTTTCGCCGGCGCGAACTTCCAAGTTGACGCCGCGGAGCACGGGTTTCTCCTGGAGATACTGGAAGCTGATGTTTTCAAACTTGAGCGAACGCTTGAGCGGCGGCAGGGCAACCGGGCGAACCGGATCGAGGACTTTTTGCTCGCGGTCGAGCACTTCGTACACGCGGTCGGCGGCGGCGACGGCTTGCTGGATGTTGCTGAATTCGCCCGACAAGCGGCGGCCTGGGTCGCTCATGCCGGCGAGCATTGCGAAAAAGATGCTCATGTCGCCATGGGTTAATGGGATATCGCTGATCTTGATTCCGAGGAAGTGCGTATGCTGGCCGAGCACGAGGTAGCCGCCCATCACGGCTGCGACGAGAACGATGGCAACTCCCAGACTCTCGACGACGGGAGCGACCAATGCGTTGTAAACGGCGATCCTCATTTGTCGGCGATAAAACTCTTTAGACGACAGCTCGAACTTACCGCGCTCGACCGGCTCCATCGTGAAAGCTTTGATAAGCTTGATTCCGCCGAGCGTTTCGGAAAGCGTTTCGTAGATCATAGAAAGCTCTTGCATTGCCTTGCGATGCGTGCGCTTGAGCGCTTTGCCGAGCCAGTGAATCGAGTAACCGGCAAGGGGAGCGATCAGGAGCGTGAGCAGCAGCAGCCGCCAACTGATCCAGGCGGCGATCGAGAGGCAGACAACGACTTCGAGTGGCTCGAGCAGGACCTGGCCAAACAGGCGCTGCACTCCCCGCCGACCGAGTTGAGGTCTGTCGTGCAACGATTCATGAGGTCGCCGCGGCCGGCTTCGGTGAAGTTGGCCATATCGAGCCGCAGCACCTGCGAGTAAAACTGCATCCGCAGATCGTGGCTGATTCGGCATCCTAGCCGCGAGACAACGATTCCGTTCCAGATTCGGAACAGGCCTTTTACGAGGGTGCAAACGATTACGAACAGGCAAACGACCAGCAGGGTGCCAAAGGGCGTAGTCGGCATCCAGCGGTGAGCGGCTGGCGAGATCCAGCGAAAGTGAGCGGCCCGCGCCGTATAGATATTCAGATGGTGTGTTGTGTCGCCAATTTCTTGCGTGATCTTGGCCGCGATATTCTGGGCCGGCATATTGACGATGGTCTTCAGGCGTTGGATGTCGTTGGTGAGCCGGGTCTTTTCGGCGATCTGCACGTCATCCCACGTGCCGGTAGACTTTTTGACGTGCTCGGCCAGTTCGGCGGTGCGGCGGTCAATCTCAGCCATAAGCCGCTGGTGGATTTCGTTTGCATCGCTGGATTTCAGTTTTTCGAGCTGAGCGAGCCAGCGGCTGGAGTCGCCGATTTCTTGATCGGCCTCGGAAACTTTTTGATCAATCCATTCCGGGAGCGAGTGATCGTTCATGATCACTTCCACGACGGGGAACACCGCAGTGAGGTTGCCGCCCCAGATGAGCGCAATGACGGCTGAGGTGAAGACGCAAGCCGCGATGTTAAGGCGGTGGGTGAACGCGACTTTTAGTGCCCGTTTGAAGTTATGCATGGGTCGAATCGCGGCGCGATTGCTGTCACCGCTGGCGTGGTGGGTGGCGAGTGGTCGCAGGTTGTAGCAAATCAGCGGGCAGGGTCCAAGAGCGGACGGTGATAGCAGAGGACGCGGGATGCAGGATGCGGGGGGGCAGGGACACGGCAATGGAATTCAATACCCCTGCAGCCCGCATCCTGCATCCGACATCCCCAATCGTTTTGTTTGATTTTGCCGGTTATGCCGCCGATACCAGTTGTATCGACTGCACCCGCGTGCGCGTGCCCGCTCTCTATTCGAATGCGTGCGGCGGCGAAATGCGGTCATTAGGGGGGAAAGATGAATCGCACGCTTCTCGTGCTCGCGCTAGCGTTGTTTGGTTGTGCCGGCTGCCGGAGTATGGGCCCGAAATGCGGCCAGGCTTGTGGCGGACCGGGCTGTGACTCTTGTTGCGAACCGTGTCACGTGGCAACGATGAATCATGCGCCGCGTCCGGGCGGTTGCTGCGAGGGTTGTTGCGAACAGTGCGGTCGCGGCGGCAATATGGAATCCGACTGTCCCGGCGGCCAAGGTTGCCTGTTCGACAAGTATCATGGGCAGGCGGATTGTGGCTATCCGTGCAGCGACTACGATTGCTCGCCATGCGGCTCGCCCGATTGGGGCTGCACCGGTCACGGGCATCCGTTTGGATACGTGAATGGGGCGGAATGCCTGCGGTGTTCGAACGATCGGTGCGATCGTCAGCAGTATTGCTGCTGCCCGAGATGCGGCAAGCACTATTGCCGCGTATGCGGTCCGCCGGGACCGGGTTGCGGCTGCTGCCCGTTCTGCGGCTGCGGTCCATCGGGCGACCAGAACTACAATTTCAATCCTGGTCCGCCGGTCGCTCAGACGGCGTATCCGTACTATACGCTGCGTGGTCCGCGGGATTTTCTGATGAGCAATCCGCCGTCGATCGGACCGTATTGAGGGTAGAGGTCGGAGGTCAGAGGTCAGGGTTCAGGGTTCAGGGTTCAGGATACGCAAAATCGAGCACCGCCCGTGAGGCCGGTGCTGCCGCGGCGTTTGAAAAACAGAATTGCGCGATGGGATTCGCGCTGCATCAGCCGCCATCGGCGCAGGGAAGCGCCAGGGCGGCTGGTTTTGTTTGGTGCGATGAACAGATGCGCGCTGGGCGTCGTTGGGCGCGACAACGTTTTCGGCTCAAGCCGGTGCAGCGCGAAGGCCCGTGAACGGGCCTAGGTGAGATGGTCGTTGGCACGTTACCCCGTCGTAAATGACGGGGCTAGTATCGTCGCGCGAAGAAGGGTCGTGAAACGACCCTCATTACAATTTGTGACTGTCGCCGTGCGGGCATCGCCGTCGACCAGGACCGTTTACGATCCTTCCTCGGCAAAACTAGCCCCGGCATTTATGCCGGGGTAAACTGGCGACCGTTACTAATCCGAGGCCCGTTCACGGGCCTTCTCGCTGGCTCGGCTTGAGCGGCTCTTCGTGGGGGAATAATCGATGTCGCGCAATTTCTACAGCGAGATCAATCTGCACATTGTTTGGCATACGAAGGATAGCATGCCGCTGTTGACGCCGCAGGTAGAACCACTCGCGCATTGGTTCTTGAAAAAGCGCATCGCGGATACACCGGGCGCGTTTTATCACGAAATCGGTGGCATCGAAACGCACCTACATGTCGTTGTCAGTATTCCGCCGACGTTATTGATCAGCGATTTCATCGGACAGCTGAAGGGTGGTTCTTCGCACGACGTAAACGAAGCAGTGGGCCGGCACGATAAGGTACGGCAGTGGCAAAATGGTTATGGCGTGGTCTCGTTTGGGACACGCGATTTACCGTGGGTACTTGAGTACGTTCGCAATCAGCGCGAGCATCATGCGCGCGGGAACGTTTACGAGCGGTTGGAACGGATTACGCAGGAGGAGCCAGTTGGGGAAACGGCTCAAGCCGGTGCAGCGAGAAGGCCCGTAAACGGGCCTGGGTGAGGCGGGTGTTGGCACGTTACCCCGTCGTAAATGACGGGGCTAGTATCGTCGCGCGAAGAAGGGTCGTGAAACGACCCTCCTGGGCGGGCAGACTTGGCCTTATCGAGCGTCACACCGCCCCCGCAATCAGTGCGATATTCTGTCCGCCGAAGCCGAAGCTGTTGGTGAGGATGGTGCGGACCGTTTTTTCGCGGGCGGTGTTGGGGACGTAGTCGAGGTCGCACTGGGGGTCGGGGGTTTCGTAGTTGATTGTGGGCGGGACGACGCCGTCGCGGATCGCCATCAGGCAGATGATCAGCTCGGTGGCGCCGGCGGCGGCGATCAGGTGGCCGGTCATGCTTTTGGTGCTGGAGACGGGCACTTTGTAGGCGATATCCGGGCCAAGCGCTTCTTTGATCGCGATCGTTTCGACGCGGTCGTTCACTTGCGTGCTGGTGCCGTGGGCGTTGATGTAATCGATATCGGCCGGGTTTTTTTCGGCGTCGCGGAGGGCCATTTTGATGCAGGTGATTGCGCCGCGGCCTTCGGGGTGGGTGTCGGTGATGCGAAAGGCGTCGGCGGTGGTGCCATAGCCGAGGATTTCGCCGTAAATCGGCGCGCCGCGTTTCTTGGCGTGTCGTAGTCTTCCAGAACGACGACCGACGCGCCTTCGCCGAGGATGAACCCGTCGCGGTTCAGGTCGAATGGGCGCGACGCTTTTTTGGGCGCGGCGTTGTTTTCGGAGAGCGCGGTGAGCAGGTTGAAGCCTGTGACGCCGAAGGGATGGATCATGCTGTGGGCACCGCCGGAGAGCATGACATCGGCCTCGCCGCGGCGGATGATTTCGGTCGCTTCGCCGACGGCCTGGCTGCTGGCGGCGCAGGCCGTGAGGCAGTTGAAGTTCGGACCTTCGGCGCCGAAGTGGGTTGCCACGTAGGCGACCGGCATGTTGGGTTCTTGTTCGAGTTCCAGCTGCGGATCGAGGCGATTGAGTCCTTCTTGGATGAATGCGGCCAGATCGAGCTCGCCGTTTTTGAGCGCGGCGACCATCATGTGGCTGAAGTTATAAAAATCCTGCTGGCCTTCGCCGGCGCCAAGGTAAACACCGAAGCGATCGGGATCGACGGTGCCGAGGACGCCCGAGTCGTTGACCGCCTGGCGGGCGGCGCCGATGGCGAACCTGGTGTGCCGACCGCGCTTGTCCCAGACAGCGGGGTCTTCGCCGGAATCGGCGACCGACCAGTTGCGGACTTCGGCAGAAATGCGCGTGGGAAAATTGCTGGCGTCGAACAGTGTCGTGTAATCGACGCCCGATTTGCCTTCTTTGAGGTTAGCCCAGAGCTCGGGAACGGTGGTGCCGAGCGGGGTGACGCAGCCCATGCCGGTGACGACGACGCGTTTTCTCATGGTATGTGGGATATTTAAGTAAGGGGTAATGCGATCAGCCCCCGGCTCTGCCGGAGGTATAGCGTGCGGTTTTCGGGTTGTGGCATTTCAAAACCCCCGGCGGAGCCGGGGGCTGGCTGGCGAACTCAGTGTTCGACGCGTTGGATCAAAGCGGTTTTGGCTTCCATCAGGTAGCTGTAATCTTCGGGGCGCATGCGGGTGCCGTTGGCGTGGACTCCGACGTCGAAGACGCCGACGACGCGGAGCCATTTCAGTAAATCGGCGGGGTGGAACAACTGGCGGCCGCGGGTGGCGTTCGTCGAGTCGGCTTCGAAACGCGCGAAGAAAATCTCGGCTTGGGAGTAGGGTTGGCCGGCGATATCTCCCAGCACCGTGACCGATGCGCCTCTTCTTTGGCTTGTTCAATGGTCGCTCGGTAGCGTAAGGTATCGCCGGGCCGTGCTTCGCGGCCTTCAAAGACACACTTGGCAAACTTGGCCAGCACCACGAGCTCGCTGAATTGATAAACTTCACTGACCAGCAGGCCGCCGCATTGGGCCATTCCCTCGGCTACCAGCGTGTTGGGCATCAGCGGGTAGCTAGGCAGATGTTCCTGCAAATGATCTTCGCTGAGCGAAATGCACTTCAACGCGGTGGCGTGGGACCCGCTGACGAATTCGGTGAAGCGGTCGAGCCAGAACCAGCGCATGGGGATTCCTGCCGCGAGGTATTAAGTCAACAACACTAACGATTTGTCATTGGTAATTTGTCATTTGAAATTGGCCATTTCGGAACTGCGCTTACGACAGCTCTGAAATGGCCAAATGACCAATTACAAATTTGCAATGACCAATTCTTCTTAGGCGGCCAGCTTGTGCTCGACGAAGTTGCACATGTCTTGGACGGTGAGCTGCTTGCCGAGGTTTTGCACGCTGGGGTCGGCTTCGAATCGCGAGAGGTCGGCGAATGGCATGCGTTCTTTGAGCTTCGAGAGGCCGGCGGAGTTGACCTTGCCGTCGCTCACATAATCGGTGTTGGTGAGGATGTCTTCGGGGAACAACTCGCCCCGCTCGATTTTGATGCCGAAAGCTTTCTCCAGGCGGAATACGATGTCGAGGAAGTCGATCGACTCGGCGCCGAGGTCGCCCTGCAGCGTGGCTTCGGGCTTCACCTCGTCTTCATCGACGCCCAAAGCATCGATGAGCGCTTCTTGAACCTTGGAGTAGATATCCGATTTCGACGTTACCGTTGCCATCGCTTGAATTCCTCCGAATAAGTTTTCGCACGAAGCGGCTCAACTGGCGGTGGCTGCGAATGCCGTGGGCATGATCAGCTTTTGTGTGCGACGAAAGTGTTGAACGATTTTCTGGTCGATCTCGCTCAGGGCGGGATCGCGGTCGGTCAGGTTATAACGCTCGATTACGATTCGGCCGCTGAGTGTTTGCCGGCCATCGATCTGGCCGTCGACCTTCATCGTGGCCAGGCGATCGTCTTTCTTTAGCATCGACACGGTGACATTCAGCGTCTGGCCGGGAGCCACAAAGTCGGCGTACTTTACGTTTCGGGCCTCTCGTAACGATATGATGCTATGGGCAAAGTTTTCGCTCAATCTCAATAGCCAAGCGCCAGCTTGCGTGGCGGCTTCTAGCATAAACACGCCCGGCAGCACGGGGAACTCCGGGAAGTGGTCGGCCAGGTATTCTTCGGTTAACGTGACGTTTTTGATGGCCGACAGCTCCAGATCTGCCTGAAACGATCGGATTCTATCGAGCATCCAAAAACGCATGGGTTCAATCGGGAATTGGTGCTTAGCGGTCCGCTTCGCGGTACGGGTGGCACGCCCTGAGTCTTCGATGGGCGTGGGGAAAAAGCCGGCTTACGCCTTTGCAGTTCTACCAAGCTCTCCGCCAGCAAAGCCTCAGGGATTGCCACCCCGACGACAATGGCTTGGCGATCTGGGAGGAATAGCGAACTACGGATTATAGCGGGGATGCTGGCATGGTTCAACGGTCGTTTAGGGAGCGTTGTTTAGGGGAAAGTTGCCCATCGGGCAAGGCGGGGTGTGGCACAGCAGCGGGACAACCCAAAATGGGTCGGCTATACGGCCCGACCAGCTTGGTTGGTCATTTTTTGCGTTTGCGGCCCTGGGGGCGGAAGCGGTCGCGGATGTTGCGGACCACATCGGCCAGCAGGTCAACTTCTGCCGGCGTGTTGTAGAGGTAGAAACTGGCCCGGGTGCTGGCGGTAATCCCGAGGCGGTCGTGCAGCGGCCAGGTGCAATGGTGGCCGGCGCGGATGGCGATGCCTTGCTCATCGAGAAGCTGGGCGATGTCGTGGGCGTGGGGTTCGGGAAGCGTGAAGCTCACCAGGCCGGCGCGGTGCTCGGGCGCGGGGCCGAGGATTCGCAGGCCATCTATTTCGCGGAGTCGCTCGTACGCATAGCGGGCCAGCTCGTGTTCGTGACGGGCGACTTTTTCAATGCCGATAAGGTTCAGGTAATCGATCGCGGCGCCAAGTGCGATGGCCGGGGCGATGGGTGGCGTACCGGCTTCGAACTTTGCGGGCAGCTCGGCGGGCGTGAAGCGATCGGCCCAAACGCGGTCGATCATGCTGCCGCCGCCGAGGAACGGCGGCATGGCGTCGAGCAATTCTTCACGACCGTATAGAACGCCGATGCCGGTGGGAGCGAGCATCTTGTGGCCGCTGAAGGCAAGGAAATCGGCGCCAAGCTCGCGGACGTTGGTCGCCAGGTGGGGCACGCTTTGGGCCGCATCGACCAGCACAACCGCGCCGGCGGCATGGGCCCGGTGAGCGATTTCGCGAATCGGATTGATCGTACCGAGCACGTTCGAGACCGACGCGACGGCGACGATTCGAGTGCGGTCGGTCAGCAGCGTATCGAGCTCATCAAGAATGAGGAGGCCGTCGTCGGTGATCGGAATGTGGCGGAGTACGGCGCCGGTTCGCTCGGCCAACTGTTGCCAGGGGACGAGGTTCGAGTGGTGCTCCATGATGGTGACGAGGATTTCGTCGCCGCGCTTGAGATTGGCTTCACCCCAGCTGCGGGCCACCAGGTTGATGCCGGCGGTGGTGCCGGAAGTGAAGATAATTTCACGCGAGTGCTCGGCCCCAATGAAGTGCCGCACCTTTTCGCGGGCTTCTTCGTATTGTTCGGTGGACCGCTCGCTAAGCGTGTGAATGCCGCGGTGAACGTTGGCGTAGTCGCGCTCGTACACGCGGCGCAGCACGTCGATCACTTGCCTGGGGCGTTGCGTGCTGGCGGCGTTGTCGAGGAAGACCAGCGGATGATCGCCGTGGACCGTTTGCTGGAGGATGGGAAAATCGTCGCGCAGCGTGGGCGGAAGCATCGCGGCGGGCGAAATCTGTAGGCGCTTTGTTTCTGATTCGATAACGGTCACGAAAGCTCAATTTGTCATTGCAAATTTGTCATTTGTCATTGGCCATTTCCGAAATGACAAATTTCAAATGACAAATTTTCAATGACAAATCTTTTCTTCTCCTCGGTATTATTTCTGTGGTGAACTTATTTCCCGTCGCGGCCGATGGGTGAGTGGACCGCCGATTGCAGCACCTTCCAAGAGAGCAGGCAACACTTCTGGCGATTCGGGGTGAGACGGGCGCCGTAGAGTTTCAGCATGTCGTCGGCGGAGAATTGTTTGGCTTCATCGACCGGTTGGCCGTACATTTTCTCGAGCAGCATCGAGGCCGAGGCCTGGCTGATGACGCAGCCGGAGCCGTTGAAATAGCAGTCGCGAATCGTGCCGTCGTCGCCGAGCTGGAGCTCGATTCGTACGACGTCGCCGCAGAGGGGATTATTTTCTTCGTGCGCGTGCGTGGCGGTCGGCAGGTGCCCACGATGGAACGGGTCCTCGTAATGATCGAGGATGTGCTCTTGATAGATTTCTTCTTCGTCGTGGGGCATGGGCGAAGTCGTCCGGCATCGGCGACCGTTTATTGCCGCCTCATTGTTCAGTCTACGGGGGTGACTGCTGGGCGACAACCGCACCCTTGCTTGCGCTGCGGGCTTCGATCCGGGGAGCTATTCGCGAAGCGCAATCGCGGCGGCGAGTGCGACGGCGGCGGTTTCGATGCGGAGGGTGCGTGGGCCCAGGGACACGCATCGCCAGCCGGCGGCGATGGCGGCGGCGACTTCGTCGTCGGTGAGGCCGCCTTCGGGGCCAATGGCGAGGCAGGTGGGCGCTGGTTGGGACAGATCGATTGTGTTGAGCGGGTCGCCGGTGGAATGCGCGAGGAGGCGGCGCGTTGCTGGGGGCTCGCTGGCGCTCGACCCCAGCCACCCGGTCGAAATCCATTTGTCCCACGTTTGCGGATTTGCAATTTGCATGAGGCGATTGCGGCCGCATTGTTTGGCCGCCTCGATGATCGCGCGGTGCAGGCGTTCGAGCGCACTAGCGGCCGGTTGGGCGACCGATCGCGCCGTCACGAGCGGGACGAACGTTGTGACGCCGAGCTCGGTGAGTTTCTCGACGAGCCATTTCTGGCGGTCGCCTTTGGGGAGCGCAACGCCGACGACGAGCGGGAAAGACAACTCGCGGTCGATCTCGCGCCGTGCGGTGATTCGTAATTCGGCATCGCTCCGCCGCAACGTTTCAACGACGGCCTGGAACTCGATGCCGCTACCGTCGAAAAGCGTTACTTCGTCGCCGACGGCGGCCCGCATGACGTGCAGCAGGTGATGGGCCTCGGGACCATCGAGCGCAACGCAGCCGGACGTGAGGGGGTGGGATGAGAAGAAGCGTTCGGACATATTTGAGAAGCTCTGAGCTTTTAGCTGTTAGCTATCAGCTATCGGGCCAGACGTCTGGCGGCGACGGTGCCGTTAAAGTGCTGAGATAGATTGTACCGACGATGACAAAAGCGCTAACTCTGCACTTTCGGAAACGGCGTATGCGCTTTGTAACCGACAGCCCCCGGCTCTGCCGGGAGTTTGGGGCGGTGAGCGGTTTGTCTGTTGGGAACCCCCGGCTGCCGCCGGGGGCTGTCATTGTTTTTAGGTAACCGGCGTTCTCGCAAAATTATGACACAAGAGCATTCTCTGCCGCTGAAACATTGGGGGTTGGATCGCTGGCCTTTTTCGAGTTCGCCGGCGGCTAGCCAATTCTATCCGACGGCCGGGTATAACGAAGCGCTGGCTCGCATCGAGTATTTGGTGAACGGCCGGCGGCGTTTGGGGCGCTCTGGGCGAGAGCGGTGTGGGGAAGTCGCTGGTGCTGCGCGTGGCGGCCGGGCAACTGGGGCGGCAAGGCCGCGTGGTGGCGATGGTCGATGCGCTGGGGGCGACGACGCGCGAAGTGTTGTGGCAGACGGCTTGCGGCCTGGGCACCGCGCCGCGCGAGGATGCCGATGCGCCGTGGCTGTGGCGACAAATTGCCGATCGCGTGCAGGAAAACCGGATGCGGCAAGTGGATTCGGTGCTGCTGGTCGATAACGCGGGGCAGGCCGGGCCGGACCTGGTCACGCAATTTATTCGGCTCTCACGGCTCGATATGATGCCGGCCGTTCGATGGACGATGGTGCTGGCGGCGGAGCCTGGGCAGGCGGTGCGGTGGGGCGAGACGCTTCGCGAGCTGGTCGATTTGCGGATCGAGGTGGGCCCTTGGAGCGCGGAGGACACGATTGGGTACGTGCAAACGGCGCTCGTGGAAGCGGGCCGGATCGAGCCGCTGTTCGATAACAGTGCGCTGGCCACGCTGCAAGAACTTTCGCGCGGCGTGCCGCGGCAAGTGGCCCGGTTGGCCGACTATGCGCTGTTGGCCGGTGCGGCGGCGGGGGTGGAGACGATCGATTCAGCGATTGTCGAGGCCGCGTTTGAGGAGACGGCGTGGCCGGCGGTGGCGGGGGCGTACTGAGGTCGGGCGATGCGTAGCATCGCGACTAACGAAAAACTTTTGTTATCGCGGCCGTGCGAGAAGCGCCGGGTCTCCATCTGCTTCGACAGCCGCAATATCGCGGCTTTGTAATGCTCTTGGAACCGAATCAATCGGCGCTAGCTCGTCAAGTTGTTTGTTGCCAGCAACACCATAATCGCGGAATTTGCGCGCCTGTGGCATAACCATTCGCTCCAGCGAACCAACGAAATCGTTATAGGCGTTTACTGACCCATCGAGGTGGTAGCGCAGGTTTGCAATATGCTCGGCAAACGTTGCCAGGCGGTTGTATAAATCCTTTCCGAGATCGCGAAGCTCCATCGCATGTTGGGCCAAGGCTTCCTGTTTCCATCCCTGGGCGACCGACCTAAGCAGCGCGATGAGAGTCGTCGGGCCGGCGAGCAAAACACCTTGCCCGTCGGCGAATTCCAATAAGTCCGCGTCCAGCGACAACGCCGCACAGAAAAGCCCCTCGGTCGGCAAGTACATCACTACGAATTCCGGTGATCCATCCAGATGCTGGTGGTACGCTTTGCTGCTCAATTCTTTGACACGGCTCCGAACGTGTCCGACAAATTGCTTAAGTAAATTCTGACGAGCGTCGTCATCGGGCGCATCGACCATGTCGAGGAACATTTGAAGCGTTGCCTTAGCGTCAACTGCGACGCGCTTATCGCCCGGCAATTTCACCACGACATCGGGGCGCAGTTTTCCTTCTTCGCCGATAACATCCTGAGAATAGAAATCGCAGCGTTCCGACATTCCGGTGATTTCCAGGACGCGCTCGAGATGCATTTCGCCGAATTGCCCTCTTACCTCCGGCTTTTGCAGCACTTTGACAAACTTGGTTAACTGGGTGCCGAGATCGGTCGCCGTACTGTTGACTAAGCCAATCTTGGCATCGATTAGTTTGAGCGTGTCTTCAACCGGTTTGCATTTTTCACGGAACTCGGTCGTATTATTTTTCAAGGCTTCGGTGGCAAGAACTTTAAACGCATTCTTGAAGTGATCCTCCGCCTTGCTCAACAATTCGATCTTTTCTTCGTGCTTCCTCTGCTCCGCTTTCAGACTCATGTGCAACGCGGCACACTGTTGTCGCACTTGGCCATTTTCTTCATTGTACCGCTTTAAATCAAACTCGCGCTGTGAGAGAGTTTCTTGCAACTCCTTAATGCGAGCGTCCCGGCCGCTAATTTTTTCCTCTGCGACGCGTATATCGGCCGATGCAAGGTCGCGCTCTTGTTGCCGTGCGCCTGCGAATTGGCTCTTGAGCAGAAACCAGATCGTCGCGGCACCGGCGGCGCAACCGACTAGGAACATGATGATCGGAAGAATTACGTCCATGGTTTCCTCGCGCGTGGGCTGGCCAGTTTCATGCGGAAGTGTACATGTGTCAATATGGCGGTAAGGTGGTGTACGCGCCAAGTGTGACCGGCATTTTTTCGTTTTGGAGCTATTTTCTCGCCGCCCAAACCGCCAGTCCCAGCACCAACGCAACCAGCGTCGTGGCGATTAGCAGCGTGCGGAGGCTGAAGCGCCTAAGCCTATCGAGCGAGATTGTCCAAGGCAGGATAGCCAACAATGTCGTCAGCAATATCGGACACCAAAGCGGTCCAGCAATGGTCATCGTGGAACGGTCCGTCAAAGGCGGGTTGTGATGTTGAGCTAACCAACGATGAACGGGCGACGTCAGCGGGTCGGGATGGTCTACGTGGTGATCGTAGTAATATCCGTCAGGGCGCAAGGCGTCGGGAAAGCTCGCATCGTAATAGCCCCCGTCAAACTGAATCCAATGCCGAAAGATCACAAAACTCACCGTGCGAGAATCGGAGACCCAGGTAAATCCTTTAATTTGGTTGTGGACAGTGTGCGCCCACAACACGATCAGCAGAAGGCATGCAATGCCGCACATAACCGACCACGCGATTCGCAGCTTGCGGAATCTCATTGATTGTTGGCATTAAGTATCGTGAGAACGGGGCCGAGGACGGCCCGGCTCGCGGATTCTGCGAGCTTGTTTCAAAGCGCAACTAGGCCGCGTCATCGGCGATTTGGCGTTGCCATTCGTCCCAGGTGAGGTGGACCTGCTCGATGCGGCGCGGGGCGTCGTCGCCGGTTTGGTGGCGGCGGCAGCGGACCATCGAGACTTCTTCTTCGAGCGCGGCCAGCCAATCGGGCAGGTCGAGTCCGGCGCCGGCCGGTTCCTGGGCGAGGCTGGCGATTTCCTGTTGCAGGGCTGTGAATTCCCCTCCCCTATCCTCTCCCCGACATGGGGAGGGGTTTGCAGAGGAGCCGGCGGCGGCGATTGCGGGGCCGACCAAAGCGCGCACGCGGTCGATCGCCAATGGGCGCGTGAAACGCTCGCCGAGCCGCTCGGCCACGCTCGGCAGGCGCACTCCGTACTGATTGCAGAGCTCTTCGAAACGAGCCAAGTTGGCGTCGGCGGTTTCGGCGGTTCGCTCGGCCAATGCTTGCTGCCAGAGCTCGGCGGCAGCGGGCCGATTGTTGCGCACGAGAATTTCATGGGCCATCACGACGGGCCGCAGATTCCAGGCAACGCGGTCGTAAGCGGCGCGGAGGCGGAGGAAATCGACAAGCGTGTAGAGCAGCTCGCCATGGTCGGAGTGGGTGGTGGTTGTGTTGTAATCGCGGTATTCGCGGTAGTTCTCGACGATCGCTTCGAGTGTGATCGTGAGCCATTTGGCGGCCTCATCACGTGGGATGCGTTTGTCCAGATCGGCAACGAGGTGGATTTCCTGCGAGTCGGCGTCCTGTTCCAAATTCGACAGCCAGGCGATCGCCCGCTGGTGCAGGATCGGCGCAAGTTCCCCAGGTTGAGAAATTTCTGCGTGAACAAATCGGCGCCGTACCGCTCGATGAACGCGAGGAAGGCGTTCCAATCGTCTTCGGGCGTAAGGCGCTCGACGACGCTCAGGCGCAACGTTTTGCTGTGAGTGAGCCAGCGATTGAGTTGGCCTTCGGTGAGATCCTGCAGCACTTCGATGAGCATCGCATCGGATGGGCGCGTAGCCGGACAGGAAGCGGGTTGGGGCTCGTCGTCGACCGAATGGGGTAATTCGAGTACGTCGGTGGTCGACACCGAGAACCGGCCCTGGTCCCAATCTTCGGCGGAGGCGACCAGTGCTTGAACGATCGCTTGGTAACCGTTGGAGAAGAGCCGGTCGTATTCGGTGACGGCCCCGGGACCGACCGGGTGAGCGGTTTCCATTGCTTGGGCAATATCGAGCAATTGGCACGTTTCTCGAATGAGGCCCAGGCGCGGCAACCAGCTGAGCAGGTTTTCGAGCAGCTGTCCGAGCGTGCGGGCGCGGACGATTCGCCTGGGGCGACCCCCTTTGGCCAGCGGGACGTAGAGTAGTTCCTGTTTAGCCAGCCAAGCGGTGAAAACGGGCCACTGGCGTGCGATCGTGGCGACGTCGCCGGTAAGCACGCCGCGGAGGACGTCGATCGAGGCGCCGTCGTCGATCTCACACGATTCTTCATCATGGCCAGCGCCAGCTTTGGCCCGATTCGAGGCGGCCAGGATGAGCCGGCCGGCGGTGGCGGTTTCGACAGCCGTCGCGATGATGTGCTCGAGCAGCGAATCTTTGATCATTCGCTGTCGATCGGCTTCGACCATTGATTCGTGGGAGGCCGTGGGTGGCGCGATCGGATAGCGATGAACGGCGGCGGCCAGCTCGAGCAGGCGGTCGTAGCGCGACATGGCTTCGCGGCACCAGCTTTCGTGCAGCTGGCCGCGGTCGGGCTCCGTTGTCGGCGTCGATCTTCCAGGCCACGGCGACGTGCCGCCAGAGCCGGGCAACGGTCGAAAGAAACGCGAGCCGCTGCCCGAGCCGCTGGGCTTCTTCTTCCAGCTCGAATTCGCTGCTGGGAGAGAAGTTGTCGATCAAGTCGGCGTCGAAGCCATCGTCCGTGCTGTCGCGGTAGACCATGTCTTCGTAGGCGGCGCCGTAGAGCTCTTCGCCCTCTTCGCCGGCCCAGGGTTCGTCGTCCTTCATCTGCTTCGGAATCCTCGTCAAGCTCGAGCGCTTTGGCGTCGTCCGCCAAGTCGTCCTCGCGCGGAGAGTCGGCCGCGCCGGAATCGCCGGCTCCAGAATCGCCGGCCAACTCGAATTGGGGCACTTGCCAATAGAGCTCGGCGCTGGCCTCGAGATGTTGCAGGAATTTCGCGACTAGCGGCCATTGGTCGATTCCACTGGCGTTCTCGTGCTCTTCGACCGAGCGCAACCAACGGAGAGCGAGCGGATGGAACGAGGCGTCGCCGTCCTCGAGCGGCGTATAATCGACCTGGCTGATCCACTGCAGCATGAGCGCCATCGAGGCGACGCGGTCGCCGCGCTCGAGCAGCGCCTCGACGACCAATTGAAACGCCTTGGGCGAATCGAACTGGTCGACGAACAGCCGCCAGAATTTCACGTCGCCCGCCGCGGCTCCGGCTTTGTGCCAGGCGGAGAGTGCGCCAGCCACCAGGTTCGTGGAGACTTCGATCTCCTTGCCGACCAGGCGTTTCACGTCGCCGACACTTTCGGTTGCGTATTTGTCCCACCAGTCGGCCAATCGTGCGAGCACGGCCGAGAAATCGGCCTCGCGCTTCGGGTCATCGAGGGCGGCGGCCTCGGTCCAGGCGCGGGCCGCGAGATCGAGGATTTGTTCCACCAGCTCGATCAGGTCGTCGACGCGGTAGTCGCGCACGGTGTTTTCGATCGCGGGGAACAGGCTGAAGTTGCCGCCGAAGCCGATGATGTTCCAGGGATCGACCAGCGCACCGCATTCGATGCCGCGCTGGAGCAAGTCTTCAATTTCGGGCAATTGGCGGCGAACAGCGGCGAGCTGGTGGGCGTCGATCGCCTGGTGGCCGGCGGAGAGCAGACAATAAATCTGGCACAGCGTACGGGCGGAGGCGATTCGCACGCCGTTGGCTTCGGCGAGCGCGGCTTCGGGATATCCCATGCGAGCGTAAAGCTGGGCAAGATGCACGTGCTGCATCTGGATCGCCCGGCGGCGCGCGAGCTCGTGGTTCAAGTGCTGGCGAGCGCCGCCGAACGGTTGCCGGGTGCGTTGCGATTCGGCGCGGAGCCGGTCGCCATGCGGGCCGGCTGTGCGGGCAAGAAGCTGTTGATAAAACTGGTCGCGATACGCGGCGATGTGCGGCAGCAGCGTGGAAAGTGTGACATCCGAGTTATGGCAGCTCGGGCCATTGCCGGTGGTACCGGAGGCCATAAGAATCGTGCCGGCGAGCACGGCGGCCGCTTCGAACATTAGTTCATCCCTGTTCGTCGCCGGATGCTGAGCGGCGGAACTGGGAAGGGGAGAGGGGGAGACGGCGAGGGGGGGAGAGGGAGAACGAGATTTATGCGCCGGATTCTCCCTCTCCCTCTCTAATTCCGCGACGCGCGAGAGCATGGCATCGAGCGTCACTTGCTGCAGAACGAAGCGGCGGTAGTAGCCGCGGTTATCGACGTGGTGCAGGTCCCACTGGCCGAAG
Source organism: Pirellulales bacterium (assembly GCA_963733825.1). Taxonomy (GTDB): domain Bacteria; phylum Planctomycetota; class Planctomycetia; order Pirellulales; family Lacipirellulaceae; genus JABDGM01. The sequence continues at coordinate 609,152 of CAVTEK010000013.1, read as the reverse complement.
TGATGGTTCGGGCGCTTGCTGGCGGGATGGTCGAAGTCGTATGCCCGCGGGTCGATCGCGAGTTCGGCGAGAAGTAGTGGTTCGAACCAGGCCTGATGGCGAATGTCGGGATCTGTTTGATCGAGGATTTCGAGCGCGCGTTCGAGAACCTCCTGATAAATTCCGGGCGCGACGCCGACATCTTTCATGAAGAGCGGGATGGGACAAACCCACTCATGTGCGTACGGCTCCGATCCGGTGGCCGGTAAATCGGAATCGCCGGGTTCGTCTTGATCCGACTCGAGCACGGCGACGGGCCGATAGCCGAGGTAATCGTTGAGCGTTTCCAGCGCACCGTCGGTAATCCGCTTCGTTTCGTTCCACGGGCCCGATTGCGACAAGATCGCCTCGAAGGCCCGGCCCAAAAACAGCGGGCGCCACAACTCGCGGTCCGACTGGTGCCATAACAGGTCGCGATGAAATGAGCGGTATCCGGGCAACAGATGCTCTCGCAAGAGGTCGATGACCGAACGTGCCTGGCTAACGTCGCCAAAAGCCGGGGAACTGCCCGACAGATCCTCCATCCGCCGCAGGAGCCAATCGCAAAGGACCAGAGCGGGCTGGTGGGTTTCGTCGGTGAGCTGTTCGATGGCCGCGAAGAGTGAGTTGACGGCGCGGAGAAACTTGGGGTCCGACGCGCCGTTGGAGAAATTGAGGTACCCGACTGCTTCTTCCAGCAATGCCGACATGGCCGCGTCGGGATTGACGGATTGCGTGATCATTCGGCTTGCTCGGAAAGGAAAACCGTCACAACCCGTGGGGCAGACAGGAATGTCTGCCCCACATTGTTTTTGCACGATTAAATTCCGGTGTGTAATGTAAAGGATGATGGAGCGGGCGGTCCATGGGGTGAAATTGACCGGCCGGTGCGGTTGCGCACCGGCTGAGCGCGGCAGGGTTGTTTCTCAGGAATACATGTCTACAGGGGGCGCGAATACAATTTGTTGTGCCGCACTTGACATGGTGAGCGCGCCGGGGCGGATAAACTCAAGCGGTGGCGGCAACGAGAACTTGAAGCGATCGATCGGAGCGGGATAGATGAAACGCATCGACAAGAATACTCGGCAATCTAAAGCGGCGGTTCTATTGCAACTCGCCTCGGTCTTGGCGACCATCATGTTCTTCGCAAGTGATGCGCAGAGCGCCGGCCGATTCGTTGGCCAGAAAAACGCGGCGCAGATCGGTCTGACGCGAGCCTGGCTCACGCAAGTTCGATTGGATGGATCGAGAAACCACTTCGTGCGGGCCGTGCTGGAAGGAGATCGCCTGACGGTCCTCACGAGCGCTGGAGTCGTGCAGGAACTTAACGCGCTGACGGGGCAAACGTATTGGGTGGCGCCGATCGGCAATGAAGATTATCCGAGCTTGGGTCCGGCTGGGGACGAAAAGTTCGTAGCACTTTTGAACGGCTCGACGCTGTACGTGCTGGATCGGGCCGACGGCAAGTCGGCGATCGTCCGCCGAGTCGGTGGGGCGCCGGGGGCCGCGCCGGCAGTGACGGATAAGACCGTGTTCGTTCCGCTTTTGAATGGCCGGATCGAAGGGTATCCGCTGGGCAAGCAGACGCTGACGCCGTGGTATTACCAGTCGTTCGGCCGTGCGATGGTGGCGCCGCTGGCCACGCCGGAGAGCGTCGTATGGAGCACCGATGCGGGGTATTTGTACGTCGGCAACAGCGCCGAGCTCAAGATGCGTTTTCGATTGGAGACGGGCGCCGATATCGTGGCGCCGGCGGCCTATCGCAAGCCCTATGTGTACGTCGCATCGATGTCGGGCGAATTATTTGCGATGAACGAGTTGAGCGGCGATCAGCATTGGAAATATGCGACCGGTTTCCCGATCATGCGTGCGCCGGCAGCGGTCGGCGAGCGAGTGTTCATTACGTCGGAGGAGCCGGCGCTGCATTGCGTCGATGCGACGAACGGCAACGGTTTGTGGGAGGCGCCGCACGTGGTGCAATTTGCGGCTGCCAGCAAGGACCGCGTTTACGGAATGAACGATTTGGGGGCGTTCGTGGTTCTCGATGCGAAAACCGGTGCAACGCTGGGGCAGGTCGCGATCGATCGGCCGATCAAAGCATTAGTGAACGATCAGACGGATCGGGTGTATTTGTGTTCGGCAGACGGAATGATCGAATGCTTGCACGAAGTGGGCGCGACGCAACCGTTGTATCACACTCCCAAGCCGACCGTGCCCGAGAAAAAGGCGGCGCCGGTGGAGAAACGAGTCGCGCCGGTGGCGAAACCGGCGGAACATACCGAGAAAGCTCAACCCAAATCAAAGGCAGCTGCGCCGGCGGAGAAAGCGGGCGGCGAGGAGAAGAAGCCGGCGAAGAAGAGCGACTTTGGCGTGGATGAGAATCCGTTTGGGAACTAAACCGCAAGTGGGCGGCGGCGTTTGCCGGGGGCATATCATTCGGCGCAGCGCATGGGAGGCGCCACGATGATTCGATTTTCGCTCCGCGAACTATTGGTGGTGATTGCGTTTGCGAGCATGGCTTTCGCTTCGCTGAAGTTCGCAAATGACTTCTGGTTCGCGTCGATCGCGGCCGTCACGATGATTGTGCTGTTCGGATCGTTAATCCTCGCGACGATCGATCGTGGCCCCAGGCAAGCATTCGCGATCGGATTTGCACTCACGATGGTTGCGTACGGACTCATGCTGATGACGGGAGAAAGGACAACCGGCTCAGGAGGGACTGTCTACTCGCAAAACATCGAGTTCGATCAATGGCAGGGGCACTTGCCGACAACTCGGCTGTTGCGGTATGTCCACATGGCCGTCGACCGCAGCGAGTGGCTCGATCCAAATGGAAAAGTGATTCCAAACTACGATCCTCAAACCTGGGCGAACGGAAAATTTCGCGAGATTCCGCCGCGGGAGATTCTCATGCCGATCGGGCATTGCTGGTGGGCCCTTATTCTGGGTTACGCGGGCGGGCATTTCGCCCGGTTTGTGTATGGGCGGCGGATTCGCGAAACGCAAAAACGACCGGCCGATGTCTCTTGATTCAGTGCCGCGACCGGTGCTATCCTTCGCGGCCATGCCAGGCCGCAAACCATCGCCGGCGCCCGTAACGAATGAGCCGAATGATTCGTTAGAGAGACCGGGGTCGGGGACGACCCGGCTCGCTGCGGGCGAATCTCCGCTGTCGCTCGGCCGGCTGCGTGAAGCGTTCGCGACGATGCTGGGGGAGCGAGGAGCGGGTAGCGAGGGGCGAGAACAAGTGGCCAGCCCCCAGTCCCCCGCGCCCAGCCCCCCTGTCTGCGAAATCAGTCCGCGGTCGGTGGTGGAGGCAATGCTGTTCGTGGGGCGGCCGGATAATCGGCCGCTGTCGGGGCGCGAGCTGGCCGCGGCCATGCGCGACGTGAGCCCAAACGAGATCGATGCTGCGGTCGCCGAACTCAACTCGATTTATGACGCCGACGGCACGGCCTACTGCATCAAGCGATCGAGAGCCGGTTATCGAATGGTGTTGCGAGAAAAATTCCAACGGGTGCGAGACAAGTTTTATGGGCGGGTGAAAGAGGCCCGGTTGTCGCCCGTGGCGCTCGAAGTGCTTTCGGTTCTGGCGTACAACCAGCCGGCCACAGCCGAGCAATTGAACGAATTGCGAGGCGCGCCGAGCGGCGCGGCGCTCGCGACGCTGGTGCGCCGGCGGCTTGTGAAGTTGGAACGGGGAAGCGAATCGATGCCTCAGTATTCAACCACGGAGCGGTTCTTGAAGCTGTTCGGACTGACAAATTTGGAGGCGTTGCCGCGGGCGGAGGAATTGGAAAAGGTGTGACGAGGCGGATGCAGGATGCGGGATGCGGGGGGGCAGGGCCAAGTCAATACTCATCTGCCCTGCCCCCTGCATCCCGCATCCTTATTGGTCGAGCGAATGACCGAAGCTGGCCCGGCGTTGCAAGTTACGTCGCGTGCGATCGGCGAGGGCACCATGACGTTGCCCGATTAGGCCTGAGCCGACTACGATAATAGTGGGCTGACTCAGCGGCATCGGGTGTATCCGATGTGTCCTGCACCCGCGACTTTTCCAGCGGGCGGGCGGCCGTGAGCGCCACTGGTTTTCTCCGGTAGTCGCCCACCCGGCAACGAGACGTTTTTCTGAGAACAAAAAAGATAGTGGTGGTTTGCCGGATCAAGGCATTGGCCGCTCGTTCTCGTTGCACCGCATCCTCTGGCTTCGCGCCAACTGTATGGCATTACGATTTGGTCGTGATGAATTGAAGTCCCGGCTTCGTGCCGCCAGTCCGGCCATACTGCCGTCGCTGTTGGCGTGCGATTTTGCGCATTTGGAGCGGGAGGTGAAGGCGGTCGAGGCGGCCGGGGCGCCGGCCCTGCATTTGGACGTGATGGATGGGCATTTCGTGCCGAATATCAGCATTGGCATTCCGATCGTCGCCGCGGTGCGCCGGATCACCGAATTGCCACTGGATGTGCATTTGATGATTTCACAACCGGCGAAGTATGTGGAGCGATTCCGCGACGCGGGGGCCGATTCGCTTTCCATCCACGTGGAGGCGGCGAGCGATCCTCGAGCCATACTGGACAAGATTCGCTCGCTGGGTGCGCTGGCCGGGCTGGCGATCAATCCGCCGACGCCGCTTTCGGCGATCGAGGCGAGTCTGCCGCATTGCGATATCGTGCTGGTGATGAGCGTGATGCCGGGTTTCGGCGGGCAGGAATTCGATGACGTGGCGCTGGCGAAGTTGCGGAAGCTGAGCGCTCGGACCGATTGCGATGCGTTGTTGGAGGTGGACGGCGGCGTCAACTCGGAAACGGCTGGGGCGTGTGCCGATGCGGGGGCCGAATTGTATGTGGCAGGCACGGCGATCTTTTCGCAAGCAAATTACGCGGACGCGATCGGCCAAATACGTTCGGCGGCGATGGCCAAAATGCAAGTTGAAAACGCAGCAGGCAGGAAGTAACACTGGGTGTACATGATTTTATGGTTCAGATACTTTTGATTCGACCCGGAACTACCGAATACGACCAACAGGGCCGCGTGCAGGGAACGCTTGATATTCCGTTGTGCGAAGACGGCCGGCAGGAAGTGGAAACGTTGGTCGACGAACTGCGCGATCAATCGATCGCGGCGATTTATTCGAGCCCGTGCCAATCAGCCGATCAAACGGCCGAAGCGTTGGCTCAATCGCGCGACCTTAAAGTCAAGACGGTCGACAAACTTCAAAACCTCGACCAGGGATTGTGGCAGGGGATGCTGGTCTCGGACGTAAAATCGAAGCAGCCGAAGGTATATCGCCAATGGCAGGAACAGCCGGAGACGGTTTGCCCGCCGCAAGGCGAGACGCTGAGTTCGGCCCGGCAGCGGGTGTCGGCCGCGCTGGCGAAGTTAATCAAGAAGCACAAGGCGGATGCGATCGTGGCGGTGGTGGTGCCGGAGCCGCTTGCGAGTGTGTTTCGAAATGTGCTGGGGAACGATGAATGGGGTGACTTGTGGCAGATCGCAGCGAATACGGCACGTTGGCAGATTTTTGATGCGCCCGTGGCAGCCGCGGTTAAATAACGACGCAAATGCCGCCGAGATAGAGCCTGCGTCCCTGGCATATTATGAGCGAATCGCCATGGCAATCCGCGAAACGGAAACAACCGGGAAGACGAAAATGACGCGTGAAAAGCGCGGCGTGCCCGGTGGATTGTGGCTGCGCTGCGAGGACTGCGGCGAAACGATCTTTCGCAAGGAAGCGGAGCAGCTGATGAACGTTTGCCCGCAGTGCGAGTACCACATGTATCTCAGCGCGCCGATGCGCGTGCGGTTTGTGCTGGACGAAGGGACGTTTGAAGAATGGGATGGGAGCCTGTCGCCGACCGATCCGCTGGGCTTTCGCGATAAGAAAGCGTACGCGGAGCGGCTCAAGTCTGAGCAGGCACGGACGGGGATGCGCGACGCGGCGCTCACCGGCACCGGCATGATCCGCGCCCGGCGGGTGGCGTTTGGCGTCACCGATTCGGCGTTCATCATGGGCAGCATGGGATCGGTCGTGGGCGAGCGGCTCACGCGCCTGGTCGAGCGGGCCACCCGCGACGAGCTGCCGCTGATCATCATCAGCGGTTCGGGTGGCGGTGCCCGGATGCACGAGGGCATCCTGTCGCTGATGCAAATGGCCAAGGTAAGTGCCGCATTGGCGCGTTACGGCGAGGCGGGCGGACTATTCATTTCAGTGCTCACCAACCCGACGATGGGCGGCGTGGCAGCCAGCTTCGCTTCGCTGGGCGACCTGGTGTTTGCGGAGCCGAAGGCGCTGATCGGTTTTGCCGGGCCGCGGACGATCAAAGCGACCATCCGGGTCGAGCTGCCACCACGGCTTTCAGACCAGCGAATTCTTGCTGGAGCACGGGTACATCGACCGGATTGTCCGGCGGGCCGATCTTAAAAGCGAAATCGCCCGGGCCATCGACTACTGCGGCAAGTAGCCCGTTTCTCGGCTCGTTCGTATATTGGAATGGGTCGAATAATTTCACGCGAAGCAGCGCGAAGCGGTCAAGATGAAAGCCGAGAGGTAGAGATATGGATGAAAGGCAATTGGCAAATAGACACACGGAATTTGCCGACACTTTTCCATCCTTCATCGATTTATCTATTTCTTTGCGACTTGGCGCCTTTGCGTGAGAAATCATTGACGTTGTTTTTTGAACCGCGCACGTACTGGACGATGGGCATCGGCCAATTCTTCAAATCGATTTTGGAAAGCGGCAAGGTTGATGTTGCTGCGCGGTATGAGATTCTGCGCGAAGCCGTGTCCGGGACAATGTCGAATTTTCACATGGCCCGCGACCGCGAAACGGAGCAGATTGTCGGGCTGAAGATTTTAGACAAAGCGAAGACGGATGCGCTCGAACAGCGATTCAAAGGTCTCAAGAAGCCGACCGAAGGCGAGATCGCCTGTTCGTTCAAGCATCCGCGAATAGTGACGACCTATTCTTACGGGATCACGACGAACGACGAACAATTCCTGGTAATGGAGTTTCTCGACGGCCCGGGACTGAATTCGCTCGTGATCAGCCGCAGCAAATTGCTCGACGGCAACCGGCTTGCGCTGGCCAGGCAGGCCGCCGAGGCGCTGGAGGCCGTGCACGAGGCCGGATTTATCCATCGCGACGTTTGCCCGCGGAATTTTGTCTGCTCGAAAGATGCAACGTCGCTGAAGCTGATCGATTTCGGTCTGACGTTGCCGGCGGAGAAGGACTTCATGCTGCCGGGTAACCGCACTGGGACGCCGAACTACATGGCGCCGGAAGTTGTACGCCGCAAAGCGACCGATCAGCGGCTCGATATCTTCGCGTACGGCGTTTCCATGTACGAGCTGTTCGCGTTTGATTTGCCCTGGCAGCGCGGCACCGATGGCCGGGCCGCGATGGCGCACGGCATGAGCGCGCCGCCGCCCCTGAGAAAGTTCTACCCGAAGATTCATCCGACGCTGGAAGCGGCCATTCACAAATGCATGGAAGCCGAGCCGGATAACCGGTTTCAGACGATCACGCAGTTTCTTAAAGCCGTTTCTCGGCTGGCGCAGGAAGACGCGTAAATTCGCGGCGGATTTGGGAGCTAAACCGCAAGCGTGGGGCGGCGCGTGGCGGGCGACTTAGCGGGCTTAAGACCGATAGGGTCGGCAAAATCGGCGTAGGTCGTACAAGTTACCCCGTGGATGTGCCGATAATAGCATAGTATTGAAATGTTGACTTTGTTCACTAAATTAGATAGGATTGTCGCATGTCTGCCGTCCCGAACCATTTTGACTATCCTCTGGGGATCACTTCGACGGCCGAAACGCCTGGGTACCAGTTGAAGTTAGTCATGTGCGACCACGCCGCCGAGGAAAGGTCCGGAAGCGAAAGCCGCGGGCTCCCGGTCCCGGCAACCGGGTTCCGTCGGCTGGAACCGACGCCGGAGTTGCTGGCCGGCTTGGAGGATGCTAGCAGTCGGCTGGAAGCGGCCTCTCCTGAAGAGATTATTTCCTGGGGGGTCGAGCACTATGCGCCCTATCTGACGATGGCCACGGCTTTCGGGCCGGAAGGCTGCGTGATTCTGTCGATGCTGGCCAAGATCGCGCCGGATACATACGTGTTCAATTTGGACACGGGATATCAATTTCAGGAAACGTTCGACTTGCGCGATCGGATTGCGGAGAAATACGGTGTGGAGGTTGATCTCTTGCAGCCCGAACTAACCGTGCCGGAATACGAAGCGCTGCACGGTGGTCCGCTGTATCGCACGAATCCAAACCAGTGCTGCTTCGACCGCAAGATACGCACGCTCAAGCGCGCGAGCGAAGTGATGCACGCCTGGATGAGCGGCATTCGCCGCGATCAGAGTACCGATCGGGCGCAGGCCGCGGTCGTCGGGTGGGATAAGAAATTTGGCCTGGTGAAAATCAGCCCGCTGGCGAACTGGACAAAGAAGGACGTTTGGAAGCGGATCCACGACGAATCGATACCGTACAATTCGCTGCACGATCAAGGCTTCCCGAGCATCGGCTGCTGGCCATGCACGCGCTCCGTGAACGCGAACGAAACTGACGAGCGGGCCGGCCGCTGGAGCGGCATGAAGAAAACCGAGTGTGGTCTGCACACGATCAGCGAGCAAGACGGAAGCGGCATCTGAGAGGACGCCGGGGGCGGGGACAAGGCATTCATTGTTTCACCTTCTCTGCATCCGGCATCCCTCATGAAACTTTCCGCAAAAACTGAATACGCTTGTCTCGCGATGCTGCAGTTGGCAGAAGAGTATGCCGGCGGCGAGCTGGTGCAAATCCGGCGAATCGCGGATGCACAGGGTATACCGTTTCGGTTCCTGGTGCAGATTCTGTTGCAGCTCAAAGGCGCGTCGCTGGTAGCGAGCACGCGCGGCGCGGCGGGCGGTTATCGGCTCGCGCGCCCTCCGTCCCAGATCACGCTGGCCGAGGTGGTCGAGGTGATGGAGGGCGACGAGCGACCCGCGACCAGTGCGGGCAAAAACACACCGCTGGTCGGGTCTCTGCTGAGTCTGTGCCGCGAACTGGATGCATTTAAACGAGATCGTCTGGCGTATATCACGCTAGCCGACCTTGTCGAACAGGCCGCCCAACGCGAGCCGATGTGGTATATCTGAGCCGGCGTCGTACCGTACCCTACCGCGTTGTAGAGTTGCTGCCGGCCAATTAGACTGGTGTCTGCCAGTCGGCCAGCCACGGAGGCAAGGAGCGCGTGAGATGAAGGATGCGGGATGGAGGATGCAGGATGCGGGGTGAAAACATCCCTCCTTCCGGCATCCGGCATCCGGCATCCTTCGCCTTTTTCGCTCGTGCCGCCGTGGTTATTTTTGTAGGGTCGTCCGGCATTATCAGCCTGAACGGAAAGCAACGCGGCCGTGCGCGAAGTTGTCATCACAGGCATGGGAATTGTTTCGCCGATCGGGGTCGGCCGCGACGCGGTGTGGGCCTCGATCGAATCGCGCACCGAGCGGAGTGCGGCCACTGGCGAATCTGGCATCCGCGGGTTGGCTGGCGCCGTTTGGCGGCGACGTGGCCGACTTCGACCCGAAGGAGCTGATCCAGCCGCGGAAGAGCATCAAGGTGATGTCGCGCGATATTCAGCTCGCATCGGCGGCGGCTGAGTTGGCCTGGCAGGATGCGTGCCTATCGCAATCGACGCTCGATCCGGATCGATTCGGCGTCGTTGGCGCGGCGGGAGTCATGTATTGCGATCTGGAGGAGCTGCGAGTTCCGTTTCTCGAATGGCTCAAGCAGCAAGATTTCGATATCCACCGCTGGTCGCGCGAGGCGATGGGCGAGTTGTATCCGCTGTGGATGCTGAAGTATTTGCCGAATATGCCGGCGTGCCACATCGGCATTCGTTACGATGCCGCGGGCCGAATAATACGATTGCTGAGGGGGATGTTTCGTCGCTATTGGCTCTGATCGAGGCGGCGGGCGTGATTCGCCGCGGTCATGCCGATGTGATGATTGTCGGCGGCACGGGTTCGCGGATCAACGTTTCGGAATTGATGTGGCACCGCGGAGCGCGGCTGGCCTGCAACGGAAAACTTCCGCCGGCTGCGGTTTGCCGGCCGTTCGATGCGGCTCGAAGCGGGCAGGTCAACGGCGAGGGAGCGGCACAAATCGTGATCGAAACTCGCGAACATGCCGAACGGCGCGGAGCGCGGATCATGGCCCGGCTGGCTGGCGCGGCAGTGCGGTGCGAACCGGCGGCCGATGGCAAGGAGCCAACAGGCGACGCAATCGCTCGAGCGATTCGCGCGGCGCTGGCGGCGGCCGGCGCCGAGCCAGACGACATCGGCCACGTCAATGCGCACGGCAACAGTACCCGCGAGGACGATCCGATCGAGGCGCGGGCCATTCGCCAGACGCTCGGCGACGTGCCGGTGACTGCTCTGAAGAGCTACTTCGGCAACCTGGGGCAGGGGGGCGGAATGATCGAGCTGGCGGTGAGCTTGCTGGCGATGTCGCGCGGCGTGGTGCCGCCGACGCTGAATTATGAAACGCCCGATCCGGAATGCCCGGTGAATGTGGTGCGCGAGATGGGGCCGGCGAAGCGGCCGGCGTTCGTGAAGCTGAACCACAACGCGACGGGGCAGGCGGCGGCGGTTGTTGTGACGGCAGCCGAATGACCAATGACCAAATGATTCGTTGATCATTTTCTCCGCATCGCCCGGTCGATGTCGCGCTTCATATCTTTCTGCTTCATCGCGTCGCGCTTGTCGTGCTTTTGTTTGCCGCGGCAGATGCCGAGGAGAACCTTTGGCGCGGCCTTCCTTGAAATACATTTTGAGCGGCACGAGCGTGAGGCCTTTTTCCAGGCCTGGCCGGCGAATTTGCGGGCTTCGCGGCGGTGCATGAGGAGCTTGCGGCGGCGCTTGGGCTCGTGATTGAGCGCGTGCGAGAAGGTGTACTCGGCGATGTTCGCGCCCACCAGCCAGACTTCGCCGCCTTCGACGCGACCGTAGGCTTCGTCGAGCGAGAGCTGACCGCTGCGGAGACTTTTCACCTCGCTGCCGACCAGGGTGATGCCGCATTCGAGCGTATCGATCACGAGATAGTTGTGCCGGGCCTTGCGGTTATCGGCAATGACGCGCTCGTTCTTGTCGTCGGCCGCGCCGCGCTTGGCGGCTTTTTTCGCTTTTTTTGTGTGCTTCGCCACGTGGATATCATAGTCGCGCCGAGTTGAGTGGGTAAGCGAGATGGAAGTCAGGCGTAAGACGTAAGGCGTAAGTCGTAAGCAAATTCATTTGCGGTTATTACCCGGACGTGAATGACGGATGGGCGGCACCGTATTGTCGTTCCCGCGCTTGCGGGAATCCAGATTGGGCATGCGCAGCGTGTTGGATTCCCGCCTTCGCGGGAATGACGGATGTGGGGCCCGTGGTTGGCGAAATGTGTCCAAATCCGACAAAATCGGCTGGAAGTTGGTTCCAGCCGGTTGGTGAACCGAGCGTCGGTGCAAATTACCATTTGACGCCGGCACGTAAAATTTTATACTGATACGCTTTAGGACATTTCGCGGGTGTAGCTCAGTTGGTAGAGCACAACGTTGCCAACGTTAGAATTGGCATTCTTGCTATGCCTTGAAACAAGACGTTTCTGCAGTTTCTCCGCGAAATGAGCGAATTGCTATGCCGCTCGATGCCGGTGCATGTCGATGGATGCGGGGTACGAGGGGTACAGCACGTCGCAGCGGTCGTAATAACGTTGTGCTGTCCAGACGCGTCGTTTACAGCCAACTATGTCATCGATCGTTCTGACGAGATTGGGCACTGCATGCTCGGCCCGCACGTAGAGGAATACGAGCACCAGTAGTTGTTGCGATTGTCGCGGCCGGTCCTGCCACGGTTTGTTGCTTCGCCACTGGTCAACGGGCTTTTCTATTGCGAGCGGCCCGTCTTCCGTTCAACAGCGCCAATCAAAGTTGATGCACGTACCCCTAACGCTTTGGCGATGCGCAGCAGGACATCCACCGTTGGCGATTTTTGATTTAACTCAAGAAGACTTACATAGTTGCGCAAATATCGGCGTTGAATGCCAACTGCTCTTGCGACAACTCTTTAGCCAGCCTTGCTTTTCGGATTTCATCGCCGAGCATTGCCCGATGCTACGGCTTGAAAATTACCCAGTCTTCCAACTATAGTTGGAATCCCCGCAATCCGTATCCATTCACGGCAGTTCCCAGCGGCGCGGCGGGCCACGGCGACAAATTACGGTTAGGAAAGTGGATGGCATCGCAATCACTGCGACAAAACGGTTTCGCGTAGATTCCGTGAAACCCATGCTGGATTGTTCGCAAATCGTCGCAAATGTCTTATAATAGGAACCAGGAATAAGCGCGGGCCTACCGCGTGACGGGGCTAATGAGAGGCGGCGATGCGAACGCGCTTGATACGCTCGCTTTCGATTATTTGGGCAGTGCTAATTCTTGGCACGGTTCGAGAATCATGCCGCGCAGAGTTTGTCTTTATTGGCCCATCGCCGTACCTATCGGCGGCTGATAGCCCGTTCCCGCTAAGCACTAATCCCACGTTTCATCTTGAAGATTTTGAAAGCGATCCGGGTTGCGTTCCTGGACCTGGATCGTTCTGCGGCGGCGGTAAGTTTGATGCGCCCGGTGTTCACATGGTTTATGGTAGTACCGCGAGTGGCGCGTCGGTTGACGCTGACGATGGTGCTATTGACGGATCAGGCGCGAATGGTGCGTCGGCGACATCTACACCTGTGTATGCGAACCCTGATTTAACATTCGTGTTCAATGCGATTCAGTTTGATTTTGATGCGAATGAGTTGGGTTATCTACCTACTGCTGTGGGAATTGTGCTTACTGACGGCGCGGGAAGTATGAGTGGGCTGACCGTGTATGACAGCCAAGGAAACTTCGCGAATTTCGACACGTCCAATCTGCTTCTCAACCCGGCAACTACATCGGATGACAGCTTCATTGGCGTTACCAATCCGAATGGAATTTCTAGCATCATCATGGGCCGAACGATCATTACTGCATCCGGCGACTTCGCTACGCCAAGACTAGACCACTTGCAATACGGCCTGCTGATCCCAGAGCCAAGCATGACTGCATTCGTATGTTCAGCATTAGGAGTACTTTCGGCGCTTCGAGTTAGGCGACGATTGCCGAATGATTCGTCAATAGAAAGGATTGGCCCAATATGTCTCGGAACAAGCAAACTAACAGAGGGCTAGCACACGCAAAGTTTTCCTTCGAGAGACTTGAGCCGCGATTGGTACTGGACGGCGATTTCACTTTTGCGCCGCACCAATTCGTACCGGACACACCGCAGGAACAGGCAATCGCCGACAAAGCTGGCACCGATCTTGCTTGGCTCTATACAGACTATCAGGATTGGCAAGCATCGGGTGAATCTGAACCGTTCACCACTTTCAGCCCAGCAATGGGCCAACTTGGTTTCGCCGTTCAGGACGCGAACGTAGCTATAGAGGCATACGCGAACCAGGACGCGGCTTCCATTGAGGGCGCATTACGCAGCACTCGGCTTCCAAGAGCAGGCTTCCTACGGACGTGGCGTAGATGGCTGGTTCCCAATCGCATCAATCGGTAGTTTGACATCGGTTGATGGGCTTAATTTCGCGCGGCTTGCATACGGTGGCACCACGAATGTTGGCACTACGACCACGCAAGGTGATACCGCGCAGATTACAGACCAGGTGCGCACGAATTTCGGCGTCAATGGAACTGGCGTCACAGTGGGCGTCATTTCGGATAGCTATAACGTGTCCGCATCGGCGACAAGAACCGCCGCGCAGGACGTTGCTTCCGGCGATCTTCCGGCCGGCGTCAATGTGCTCGCCGACGCCACTAATCCCAATCAAGTGATCGACGAAGGCCGGGCAATGCTTCAAACCGTTTACGATGTAGCACCTAGTTCAAGTCTCGCCTTTCAAACCTCTGGCCTTTCGCAAGTCGCTATGGCCAATGCGATCGGTAATCTGCGGACAGCAGCCGGTGCAGGCGTGATTGCCGACGACATCATTTTCTTTGCAGAACCGATGTTCCAAGATGGTGTAATTGCCCAAGCCGCTACTAATGCGGTGAATGCCGGCGTGCCTTACTTCTCTGCGGCCGGTAATTTTGCTCGGCGCAGCTACCAGAGCGCGTTTAATGGAGGCGGACAGGTTAATATCGGTGGAACGCTGGAAACCGCCCATGAATTTAACACAGTGACGCACGATATTCTGCAAAGTGTTACCGTTCCGATTGGTAGTCTGTTTCGAGTTGCCTTCGAGTGGGATGCTCCATTTGCGAGCGCTGGTGGAGCTGGCGCGAACAGCAACCTTAATATCTATTTGATCCAGGGTGGGGCAAATATCGTTGCTCAAGGCCGGACTAACAATATCGGTGGGGACGCGGTTGAGATTCTTCAATTCGCTAACAATACGGCCGGAACGGCCTTCGATATTCTCATCACCAGCGCAGGTGGGCCGATTCCTGGAACAATCAAGTACGTGGATTTCGATAATACCACAACGTTCAATGAGTATCTAAACAACAGCACCACACTATATGGCCATGCCAACGCGCAGGGAGTTGTCGGCGTCGGTGCTGCGTCATTTCTGTCAACGCCCGCGTTTGGGACGAACCCACCCGTCGTAGAAAACTTCTCCGCGTTGGGCGGGACGCCAATTATCTTTGATACGGCTGGCAACAGGCTTGGGACACCGCTTGTGCGTCAGAAGCCAGATGTAGTTGGGCCGGACGCCGGCAATACTACATTCTTTGGCACAGACATCGCTGGTGACGCCGATGCGTTCCCGAATTTCTTTGGCACGTCAGCGGCAACACCGCACGTCGCAGGTTTGGCAGCGCTAATGCTTGATGCCGCGCCAACCCTTACTCCTACTCAAGTGGGACAAATACTGGGTTTCACTACCGTAGATATGGACGATCCTGTTCTCGCGGGATTTCAAACTGGATTTGACTTTGCAACCGGAAACGGTTTGGTTAATGGTGTTTCTGCAATGAATGCGACGCGCGTGTCACAAGGCGACTACAACAGCAATGGCGCGGTTGACGCTGCTGATTACGTAATGTGGCGCAAGAACCAAGGGAACAGTGTCGCCCATTACGCCAGCCCGGACGGCAGTGGAAACGCCGTGGTGGATTCGGCGGATTACAACGTATGGCGGTCACATTTTGGCCAGGCATTTCCGGTTCCCGGTGCCGGCAGCGGTTCAAGTGTGTCGGAGTCTGAGTTGGTAACAGCGTCAGAAAGCCTGAAAGAATCCGCGATTCCACCGGCTGAGGATCAAAACTTGTCAACGGAAACAACCGCTGTCGCCTCTGTCGGCTTCGATGCACCCGACGTGCGATTGTTCCAAGCGACCGTTGCACCGGCCGGCCCCGCACTCATTTCAGCCCACTTCACACGTCAAGACGGCAGTGCGCCGGCCAGCGTAGCGGTACGCAACGACGAAGGTTTGCTCGCTTGGCTTTCGGCCCATTCATCACAGCGACCCACCGGCGACTCAGGTTTTCCCGACGATGGCCATAAATTCTCAACCAACTACGCAGAGCCTTACCTGAACGCAGCCGATAGCGCACTCGAAACGCTTAGCCCGTTCCCCGGATTGTCGAACAATCTGCTGGTGAGCGTTGGCTAGTGCATAGTAGCCGAGCCTGTCGCCGATTGCTCCTCCGTCAGCGGCCGTGGCCGGGAGAATAGAGCACAACGCAACCACCGTTGTGTTTGTGCTTTCGACGACGGCGCTTGATACCGTTCAAATCCCGCGTTTGCAAATGGGCTTGAAGGTCATTGCGGTTTGCTTATATTCAACCGCTAGGACTGATTTCTGGCCGTCAGAGCACAACGTTGTGGTCGGATTTTTTCGGTTGGGGTACAAACGTTGTGCTCTAAAATCCGGCATATCCGGTCGGATTCGGGGTACAAATCAAGTTTGTACCCCAATCTCGGATGGACCCACTTTTACGACAAAACGTAACTCGATATAATCAAAACACTTTTGACGAAACGCGGGTGTAGCTCAGTTGGTAGAGCACAACGTTGCCAACGTTGTTGTCGTCGGTTCGAATCCGATCACCCGCTCTTTGGGGAAGCTATTAGCTGTCAGCTATTAGCTATTAGCCAGAGGGGAATTGAATTCTCTTCTGGCTAATGGCTAAAAGCTAATAGCTGACGGCTTTCGAGTGGCCCGCGCTTTTGGGATTAAAGGGCGCGGGCCGTTTTGCTTTTGGAAGCTTTTTTTGAGGGTGAACAGGCACATGGCCCGCGATCGAGCTGAGGACGAAAAGGTTAAGAGTGGAGCGGAATCGGGCGGCGTAGCGGTCGAATCGGACGGCGACGAGGAAGCGCCGCAAAAATTAGAACTCGATGTTCAAGTGACGAGCCCGAGCGCGTGCGAACGGCACGTTACGGTGACGATCGCCCGGGCGGATATCGACCGCTATTTCGACGACGCGTTTGGCGAGATGATGCCGTCGGCGGCGGTGCCGGGATTTCGAATTGGGCGGGCGCCGCGCAAGGTGGTCGAGCACCGTTTTCGCGATGAGGTCTCCGACCAGGTGAAGAGCGCGCTGCTGCTCGATAGCCTGGAGCAGATTAGCGAGGAGCAGCGGTTCACGGCGATCAGCGAGCCGAATTTCGATCTCGAGGCAGTGGAAGTGCCCAAAGACGGGCCGATGACGTTCGAGTTCACGATCGAAGTTCGGCCGGAGTTCGAGTTGCCGAAGTGGCGGGGACTGAAGCTCAACCGGCCAATGCGCGATTTCACGGATGCGGATGTCGACGAGCAGCTCGAGCAAATGCTTGCTCGATACGGGCAATTGGTGCCGCACGAGGGAGCGGCCGAGGAGGGCGACTATGTGTCGGTGAACATCACGTCTACGGCAGACGGAGCGCAGGT
This sequence comes from Pirellulales bacterium, assembly GCA_963733825.1. GTDB lineage: Bacteria > Planctomycetota > Planctomycetia > Pirellulales > Lacipirellulaceae > JABDGM01. The sequence goes on along the minus strand of CAVTEK010000013.1, from coordinate 592,212 downwards.
GGCTCGTGAGAATGAAGCGGTGGTGCGAATTCGCCCGACGCTAAGCTTCCGCGACGCGCGGTTGGATGGGTTCGCCGCGCTGATGAAAGGCGCGAAGGAGGGCGATACGCGTTCGGCCGAGGTCACGCTCAGCAAGGATGCGCCAAATGCCGATTTGCGTGGGAAGAAGGTCAATCTTGCGTTCGAAGTGCTGGGCGTGAAGAAGCTGAAACTGCCGGACCTGAGTGAGGATTTCTTGCAGGAGTTGGGCGGGTTCGCCACCGAGGCCGAACTGCGCGACGCGATTCGCAAAAACTTGCAGCGGCAGTTGGAGTATCAGCAGCAGCGGATCGCGCGGAGCCAGATTTCATCGCTCTTGACCAAGAGCGCCGATTGGGAATTGCCGCCGGGCTTGTTGCAGCGGCAGAGCGCGCGCGAGTTGGAGCGGGCCGTTATGGAGCTGCGGCGCAGCGGCTTCAGCGAGGCCGAGATACGCGCACGCGAAAACCTGTTGCGGCAAAATAGCACCGTGAGCACGGCGACGGCGCTGAAAGAGCATTTCATTTTGGAGCGGGTCGCCGAGGAGGAAAAAATCGACGTGGACGAGGGGGATTACGAGAAGGAAATCTTCTTGATTGCCGCACAGAGCGGCGAATCGCCCCGCCGGGTTCGAGCCCAATTGGAAAAGCGCGGCCTGATGGATGTGCTGCGAAACCAGATTATCGAACGCAAAGTGCTGGAGCTCGTCCAATCGGAAGCCAAGTTCAAGGACGAGCCGTATGAACCGGAAAAAACCGACACGGAGGCGATTTCGCTGGCGGCGGGTGGCGGGACGGGCGGCGAAATGCCTGTCGCGACGGAAAAACAGGAAGAGGCGGGCGATGAGGATTGAGGATGCGGGAAACAGGGGACAGGGTGTCTAATCGATTGTTCCCTGCCCCCGGCATCCTGCATCCTGCATCCTTTCTTGACATTTGCCGCGGCACGCAAAGGATTCTCCTATGAGCAACAACAGAAACGAAATGGCGCATTGGCCCAACGAGTTAGCTTCCCAGGCGATGCGCGATTATCAGCGGCAGCGGCAGATGACGTTGGGCGACCTGCTGCTGGAGAACCGAGTGATCTTCCTGCAGGGCGAGATTTTCGACGGCAATGCGAATGAACTCGTGATGAAGCTGCTGTATCTGCAGAGCGAGAATCGGCGGAAGGACATTCACTTTTACATCAATTCGCCGGGCGGAAGCGTGACTGCCACGCTGGCGATTTACGACACGATGCAAATGATTTCCTGCCCGGTAGCCACGTATTGCGTGGGCCTGGCGGCGAGCGGCGGTGCAGTGCTCTTGGCGGGCGGCGAAAAGAGCAAGCGGTTCGCGCTGCAGCACGCGAAGATCATGATCCACCAGCCGCACGGCGGCGTCGGCGGGCAGGTCTCGGATATCGAGATCCAGGCCAACGAGATTCTGCGCACGCGGGTCACTCTGAATGAAATCCTGGCGAGCCACACCGGCAAGACGGTGGATGAAATCGCCAAGGCTTGCGATCGCGACTACTACATGACTTCGGGCGAGGCCAAAGCGTTCGGCATAGTCGATGATATCCTGCTGAAGCAGCCGGTGGGGGAAGACGAGGAGTAATTGCGGATTTCGGATTTCGGATTGCGGATTAAGAAGATCGATTTCAATCCGCAATCCGCAATCCGAAATCCAAAATAGGATGACACATGCCTTTAATTCCCTACGTAATCGAAAAGAGCGGCCGCGAAGAGCGGGCGATGGATATTTACAGCCGCCTGCTGAAGGACCGCATCGTGATGCTTGGTTCGGCGGTGAACGACGACGTGGCGAACAGCCTCGTCGCGCAACTTTTGTTTTTGCAATCGGATGATCCGAAGGCCGACATTCACCTGTATATCAATTCGCCCGGCGGTAGCGTGACCGCGGGGCTGGCAATTTACGATACGATGCAGTTCGTATCGTGCGACGTGGCCACTTACTGCGTGGGCCAATGCGCTTCGATGGGAGCCGTGCTGCTAGCGGCGGGGGCAGAGGGTAAACGGCATGCGTTGCCAAATAGCCGGATCATGATTCATCAACCTTCGGCCGGGATGGAGGGGTCCGCGGAGGACATTCTGATTCACGCCACGGAGTACAAGCGGACCAAGGAGCGGCTCAATCGCATTCTGTTCAACCATACGGGGCGCTCGCTCGAGCAAATCGAGAAGGACACCGACCGCGATAAGTTCATGTCGGCCGAGGAGGCGATGGAGTATCGGTTGATCGATAAGGTGATTACTAGCTTGTCGCAAAGTAAAGCGATGACAGCGTAAATGCGAGCATGCTGGATGCAGGATGCGCGGGGCAGGGACAAGGCATGCATCGCCGATCTCTCACTGCTGCAGCCCACATCCTATTTCCCGATAGCTAGCATTGCTTTGGCTTGACGCTGGCGATGCGATTTTCTATTAAACGCCCCGGGAAAGCCGAATTCCGGCGCGTCCCAACTCATCTGCGGCCGAGTGCGTCGCGAAATCTCCTCGGGTAAGTGTCTTGCAACATCGCTCGCATACAACGCGACCGAACCGCGCGAGAACGGCGCGGCTGGCCTCACTTGCGCTTGCGCTATTGTGTCTGGCTGGTTGTCAGAACAACGCGGAGCGAGATCTGATCGCCCGCGATCGGCGGATGCAGGAGGATCAGATGTACGCGATGCAGGATTACATCTCGCAATACCAGCAGCTCGTTCGCCGGTACCGGTCGGAGAATTCGGCGTTGCGATGTCAATTGGCCCAGGAACGCGGAGGCACGATCGTTGAGCGCGAGCCCGAACCGATGCCTCGATCGCAGCCGAATTTACCAAACACGAAAAATGGTCCGAAGATGGAGGTTCCACGGACGCCGGGCACCGACAGGAGACAGGGACCCAGTCCCGATCTCGAGATTCCGGAAGTTCCGCCGTTGAAGAGCACAAAATCGGAGAATGTGGATCGCGGAAAGGGCGCGCTTGCGCTACAAATAAAAAGGCCGGGCAAGTCACAAGTTGTTCCCGCGTCTTATGACGGCCAGCGCGAAATGAAAAACTTGCCGGATGTTCTGTTGACCGGCGAAGTCGTTGAAAATATCGCCGGTGGCGGGCCGCGACTTGTCGTCGATATAGCACCCTTCGACCGCACGGGTCGCTTTTCAAAATTCGACGGGAACGTGTCGGTCGTTCTCGTGGCATGTCTGGCGGATGGTCGGCACAAGAACCTGGCTCGCTGGGATTTCGGCCCCGAGCAAGTGCGTTCAGCAGTGGACGCGACGGCGAGTGAACCGACGATGCGATTCCATATTGAATTGCCGACCGGCGCGAAGACGGGCGATCCGACAGAGCTGTGGGTGCGATTAGCACCAGCGGAAGGGGGCAAGATGTTGAGTCACGCGAAGATAGATCTTTCGCGAGTGGGCGTATTTTCTTCACGGACCGACAAACTTTGGCCGACGGAAGAGTCGGTCGTCGCGGCGAACTACACTGAGTCGGCGCCCCGATCAACGGACGTCGCCCCAGCGGAGAGCGAGGGGTCATGGGCCATAGCTCGCCCGGGCAAACCAGCGAATTTGCCGCAAGGGCCAGACGAAGCAGGTGGCGGTTGGAAGGCGACAAACACGGCAATTCCGGCGGCAGTGGCCAGCAGACCATCTGCCGCATCGAAGCCGACAAGCAGAAAACCTGACGAGGCGTCGAAACCGGCAGGTGACCGCACCGCGGAAGTTGCACAAAAGCCGACGTGGTCTCCCGAGCGTGCTGGCTCGTCGGCGCAGGTTGTGCGTCCCACCTGGTCGGCGACGCGATAAAGCACTTGGATGCTTGTTCCCACGCTCTGCGTGGGAACTCAATCCGCTGCCGCTCTGCGGCGTCTCCGTACAGGTCTGCCAAGATATCGACGCGGAGCGTCGCAAACTTGCGTTCCCACGCGGAGCGTGGGAACGAGGGCTGGCCTGAGCGCGTTGTCAGGCGGTCGCGCCTGACTTACACTCGTTTGGATGGCCGACGTTGAAACACTTTCTGCCGCGGCGCCCGCTCGCCGTCTCAATGTTGCCAATCGTTTGACGCAATTTGCCGCGGCCAATCCGGGTGCGATCGCGGTGGTTTGTCCCTGGCGGCGTTCGCAAAGCAAATACCGGTTTCAGCGCCTCCGATCCGGTGCGGCGTACTCTGTGGCGACGTTTGCGGAAATCGATTCCGACGCGACACGGATCGCCCGTGGTCTTTCTACCTGGGGCGTACCGGCGGGTACGCGGCTGGCACTCTTGGTGAAGCCGGGCGTCGAATTCGTGGCGCTGGTTTTTGGGCTGCTGCGGGCCGGCATGGTCATCGTGTTGGTCGATCCGGGCATGGGTCGCCGCAACTTGATCCAATGCCTGTCTGAGGCGGAGCCAGAAGGATTCGTGGGCATCGGCTCGGCACAGGCTGTTCGCATTTTGCTGCGGCACAAGTTTCGACGAGCGCGTTGGAATGTGACGGTCGGCCGGCGCTGGTTTTGGGGCGGCAAGACGTTGGTGGAAGTGCGGAGTGGGGAGTGCGGAAGGGGGAGTGAGGGCAGTCATTCGCAATCTGAAATGCGCAAACCGCAGTTGGCAAACACACAGGCAGATGATCCGGCGGCGATTATTTTCACGTCGGGAAGCACGGGGCCGGCGAAAGGAGTGCTGTATACGCATCGCATGTTCGATGCGCAGGTGGAGGAAATCCAGTCGACGTATGGCATCGAGCCGGGGGACATCGATCTGGCCTGCTTCCCGCTATTCGGGTTGTTCAACGCGGCGATGGGTGTGACCACGGTGTTGCCGGAAATGGATTTTTCGCGGCCGGCCGCGGCGAATCCAAAAAAGCTTCTGGCGGCCGCCAATGATTGGCAGGTGACACAGGCTTTCGCATCGCCGGCAGTGTGGCGCGTGCTGAGCAATCATTGCCAGCGAACGGGCGACCGAATCGAATCATTGCGGCAAGTGTTTTCCTGTGGTGCTCCGGTGCCGGCGAGCGTGCTGCGTGCCACACTCAGTTGCGTTGGCGCGGGCGCCGAGATGCACACGCCATACGGAGCAACGGAGTGCCTGCCCGTGTCGACGATCGAGGCCGGGGAAGTGTTGGCCGAAACAGCAGCGCGGACGGCACAAGGGGCAGGTGTTTGCGTTGGCCGCAAATTGGATTCGATCGAGTGGCGAGTGATTCGAATAACGGACGAACCGATCGCGACGATCGAGGATGCGAATGAGTTGCCGGCTGGGGAAATTGGTGAGCTCGTTGTACGCGGACCGCAGGTTTCGCCGGCATATATAACGCGGGTGGAGTGCAATAGACAGGCCAAAATCGCTGAGTTGCGAGCCGGGTCGTTTCCGCCGCCCGTCGGGGCCGAGGACGGCCCGGCTCGCCACGAATCGTTGTTGCGAACGTTAACGTGGCATCGCACGGGGGACGTTGGTTATCTCGACGAGCACTGCCGGTTCTGGTATTGCGGGCGGAAATCGCAGCGGGTCGTAACGGCGGCCGGGCCGCTATACACCGAATGTGTCGAGGCAATATTCAACGCTCAGCCGGGGGTGCGGCGCTCGGCGTTGGTTGGAGTCGGTCCGCGCGACAATCGAACACCCGTGCTAGTCGTCGAGCGCGAAGCGGCCGCAGGCGCTCGCGGATGGCAAAAAGAACTGCTCGCAATTGCACACTCCAACCCGGCAATGCGAGGGATTCGCGAAGTGCTCGTGTACCCGTCGCTACCCGTGGATGTAAGGCACAATGCGAAAATCAATCGCGAGTTGCTTGCCGCCTGGGCCTCAAAGCGAATGGGCATCGGGAAATTGACGCGGAGCGTCCACTGTATGCGTTCCCACGCAGAGCGTGGGAACGAGGATTGACATGCACGCACTCGTTACTGGTGGCGGTGGATTCTTAGGTGGCTACATTGTCGCAGCACTGCTGGCCCGGGGCGACCGTGTGCGCAGTCTTGGGCGCGGGAATTATCCGGAATTGCGTGCGGGGGGCGTCGACGTATTGCGCGGCGATATCCGCGACAGTGCGGCGTTGGCGGCGGCGTGTGCGGGAATTGAGTGCGTGTTTCATTGCGCAGCAGTCGCTGGAATTGGGATGGACCGAGACGTGTATGATTTGGTCAATCGCACGGGTACCGACTTGCTACTGGCTAACGCGCGGCGACAGGGCGTTACGCGGTTTGTTTATACAAGTAGCCCGAGCGTTGTGTATGCGGGTAAGGACCAGTGTGGCATCGACGAAACGGCGCCATACGACTTTGCCTGGATGGAAGCAAACCGCGCTTATTATTCCTATACAAAGGCATGTGCTGAGCAGGCGGTATTGGCGGCACACGGCGACGCGTTACGTACGTGTGCGCTGAGGCCGCATCTGATTTGGGGGCCGGGAGATACGCATCTGGTTCCGCGGCTTTTGGCGAGAGCTCGTTTCGGCCGGCTGCGGCGGGTGGGTGATGGGACGAACCTTGTGGACGTGACGTATGTCGAGAATGCTGCTGAGGCTCATTTGCGGGCGGCGGATGCATTGGGTGTGGGGTCGGGAGACCCGCGCACAACAGGTGATGCGCGCACAACGGGCCCGCCCGCTGAAGCGGGCTCGCCGGGGGGGAAGGCGTATTTTATTAGTCAGGGCGAGGCGGTGAATTGTTGGCAGTGGGTGAACGACGTGCTTGCGCTGGCGGGGCTGCCGGCGGTGGAGAAATCGATGCCACTCAAGCGTGCGCGGCGAATCGGCGCCGTGTGTGAGACCGCGTATCGGATGCTGCGGCTCAAGGGTGAACCGCCGATGACTCGATTCTTGGCGGCTCAGCTCAGCACGTCGCATTGGTTCGATATTTCGGCGGCGCGGCGCGACTTGGGGTACGAGCCGCGAGTGTCGACCTGCGAGGGGATGCGGCGATTGGGGGAGTGGTTGCGTAACTCGAGCTAAACCACAAGCGGATCGCTATGCGGCGAGCGGCAACGTGTTGCGCCCTAGCTGGAAACGGGCGCTCGCATTACAATCGCCGGATTACGGAAACATCAAGGAAAACACGCTGTGTTGCGAACGCATACGTGCGGCGAGTTGCGCCGCGAACAAGTCGGGAAGGAAGCCACGCTGTGCGGATGGGTCGATAGTTTCCGCGATCATGGCCGCGGTATGTTTATCGATTTGCGCGACCGCTACGGCATCACGCAGGTCGTGTTCAACTCGCCGGATACGGCGGACGCAATCATCGACGAGAGCAAATCTCTGCGGGCCGAGTACGTGATTCAAGTGACGGGCAAAGTCGCCGAGCGGCCAGCCGGCCAAGAGAACCCGAAACACGCCACCGGCGGGATCGAGCTGCGCGTCACAAAGTTCAAGCTGCTCAACAAAAGCCTGACGCCACCCGTATCTCCGAATGCTTATGCGCAGGATTTACCGAACGAGGAGCTGCGGCTGGAGCACCGTTACCTCGACTTGCGGCGGCCCGCGATGCAGCAGACTCTGCTCTTGCGGGACCGCATCATCAAAGGGATGCGCGACTATTTCGCGGCGCTCGATTTCATCGATGTCGAGACGCCGATCCTCGGCCGCAGCACGCCGGAAGGAGCACGCGATTACCTGGTTCCCAGCCGAGTGAGCCGGGGGTCTTTTTACGCGTTGCCACAATCGCCGCAACTGTACAAGCAGATTCTGATGATGGCGGGCTACGACCGGTACGTACAGGTGGCGCGTTGCTTTCGCGATGAAGACCTGCGGGCCGACCGGCAACCCGAGTTCACGCAGCTGGACCTGGAGATGTCGTTCATCGACGCGAACGACGTGATGGGCGTAATCGACGGCCTCGTGCAAAAGCTTGCCAAGCAAGAGCTCGGGCTCGAGGTGAAGCTGCCGCTCCCGCGGATGACGTACGACGAGGCGATGGAGCGGTTCGGGCACGATGCGCCGGACTTGCGCTTCGGGCTGGAGCTAGTCGATTGTACCGACCTGGCGGCGAAGAGCGACTTTCGCGTGTTCTCGAGCGTCGCGGCGAGCGGCGGCCATGTGCGGGCGATCAATGTGAAAAAGGGCGGGGAACATTACTCGCGGCGCGGGATCGATGCGCTGACCGAGTACGTCGGCGCGTTCGGAGCGAAGGGGTTAGCATGGTTCAAGGTCGAAAGCGACGGCACGCTGGCCTCGACCATTGCCAAGAACTTCAAGCCGGAGCTGCTCAAGGAGATCGGTGCGCGGCTCAAGGCCGAGCCGGGAGATCTACTTTTGTTCGTTGCCGATACTTGGAAGGTCACGTGCAAAGCACTTTACGCGTTGCGATCGAAAATCGGCTCGGAGATGAAGTTGTACGACCCGAAGGTGATGCACTTTTCGTGGATCGTCGAATTTCCGATGTTCGATTACGATGACGAGGAGCGCCGCTGGGTGGCCATGCATCATCCATTTACGTCGCCGCGGGACCAGGACTTTGGGCTGTTGGATTCGGATCCGGGTCGATGCCGGGCCAAGGCATACGACCTGGTGATCAACGGCAGCGAGGCGGGCGGCGGCACGATCCGGATTCACGACCCGCGAATTCAGCAGCAGGTGTTTTCGCTGCTGGGGATCGATGAGACAGCGGCCGAGGAACGGTTTGGGTTTTTGTTGCGGGCATTGAAATACGGTGCGCCGCCGCACGGCGGAATTGCACTGGGGATCGACCGCTGGGTGATGCTTTTCGGCGGGTTGGACAATATTCGCGATTGCATCGCGTTTCCCAAGACGCAGCGGGCGAGCGACTTGATGACCGGGGCGCCGGGGCCCGTTGAATCGAAGCAGCTCAAGGAGCTGGGAATTAAGCTGGACATGTAAGCGAGACGGCTCTGTGTTGCCCGCGCGGGTATGAAGATCAATATGATGCAACAAACTCTGGCGCGTCGATGCGCAGCAATGTTCGCCGTTTGCGTGCTGACCGGTTGTCAATTGGGGACGCCGGCATCGGCTCCGCAGGCGAAATCGCGCAATGCACCGATTCCGCCGGCGCCGATGCCGCTGGCAGCGAAACCCTCGAAAACACCACCACGGAATCTGAAGGCGAAGCAGGCAGCTGCGTCGCAGTCGGCTGGTTCCCAGGCGCCTTCCTCGCAAGTAGAAGTGCCACAGGACGCAAGCGGACCACAAACACATACCACGTTCTATCGGCTCGACAAACAGCCGGCCAAGATTCCGCCGGTGCTGATGACCAAGCGCGACGAATCCATGTGCCGGGTGAAAGTGGGCGACGCGATGCCGGCGATTGCGCTGCCCAAGCTTGGCGGCGGGAAAGCGAAATTGGCGGAGCTTTACGGAAGGAATGCCACGGTCGTCGCGCTGTGGAAAAGCGATCGGCGGATGACGGCACAATTGCTGGCCGATCTGGAGCCCGATGTTATCAAGCCGATGCGCGGCAACGAGGGAGTCGCCGTCGTGGGCATCGTTGTGAATGAGAGCGAAGCGGCGGCGAAGGCCGCGCTGGAAAAGGCTGGGGCTCATTTCACGAATCTGCTCGATGCCGATGGACAGGCGTTTGCCGAGCTGGGCAGCGGCAGCCTGCCGCGGGTCTACGTGCTCGATTCGAACGGAAAGATCGTGTGGTTCGATATTGAGTACTCAATGGCGACACGCCGCGAGCTGCACCAGGTGCTGCGGGCGATGACGGACGGCAAGTAGTGGCTGCGCGGAGAGAGCGGGCGGGTATGGAAAAGACGAAAGTCGCGATCATCGGCCTGGGCAACGTGGGGCAGGGTGTGGCCAAGATTCTGTTGGACCACGGCGATCGCACGGCGCGGCACGCGGGCCGCACGCTGTGGCTCGAGAAGGCGGTCGTCAACAATTTGCGGAAAGCGCGCGGTTGCGATCTGCCCAAGGGAGTGCTGACCGATAAAGTCGATGAGGTCGTCAACGATTCGGAAATCAAAGTGGTGGCTCAGCTGATCGGCGGCTTGGAGCCGGAGCGAACCATCATGCTGCGGATGCTTGAAAGCGGCAAGGACATCGTGACCGCGAACAAAGCATTGTTGGCGGAGCATGGTCCCGAGCTGTTCGACCGGGCCCGCGAGCTGGGGCGGTCGATCGCGTTCGAGGCCTCGGTGGCAGGCGGCATCCCGATCATCACGAATATCAGCCAGTGCCTGTCGGCGAACCAGATTGTTTCGCTCGACGGCATCCTCAACGGCACCACGAATTTCATCCTCAGCAAGATGCACGAAGAGGGCGTAGCGTACGCCGATGCTTTGAAGGAAGCCCAGCGCCTCGGGTATGCCGAGGCCGATCCGACACTGGACGTGGATGGCAGCGACGCGGCGCAAAAGCTGGCGATTCTCGCGCACCTGGCGTTCGGAGCCCGCGTGCATTGGAAAGAGATTCCGCGGATGGGGATCGACCGGCTCGACGTGAGCGACGTGCGGTTCGCGCAGGAGATCGGCTATCGGATCAAGCTGCTCGCCGTGGCGGAGCTGGACGGCGATACGCTGGAGATGCACGTGTCGCCGACGCTGGTGAAGCGGGGCCGGCCGCTGTCGGACGTGAGCGGGCCGTTCAACGCGATCCGCGTGGTCGGCGATGCCGTGGGTGACATCATGTTCTATGGCCAGGGGGCCGGGCAAATGCCGACTGCCTCCGCCGTGGTGGCCGACCTGATCGATACGGTGGTTGGGCGCGCGGGGATCACGTTTCGCACGCTGGAATTGTGGTCGAACCGAAAGGCCCGGGTCTCGCCGCGCGAACACGCGAAGGCAGACGGACGGTTTTATTTACGCGTCAACGCGGATGATCATCCGGGCGTGCTCGCCCAAGTGGCCAACGTGCTCGGGCAGCACGACATTTCCATCTCGAGCGTACTGCAGCAGGAAGTTGTGGAAGCGGATAAGACGGTGCCGCTGGTGATCATGACGCATGTAACGACGGAGGGGGCGACGCGGCAAGCATGCGCGGAGATCAATAAATTGGCGTGCGTGCGGGGGAAGACCGTGCGGATGTGGGTGAGGGACTGATTCGAATGTAACCACGACGGCACGACGAGCACGACGAAAAAACAATGTATGAGCCGATTCCAGCTTCGACCGAAGCGGCTGGCGCTCGCTTACTCGATGCGGCGTTTGACGTGCATCGAAAGCTTGGTCCGGGATTATTGGAATCAGTCTATGAGATTTGCGTCTGTCACGAGCTAACGAAAGCGGGTATCTCGTTTCAGCGACAAGTTTGTTTACCAGTAATTTATGACGATATTCAGATTGATGCCGGCCTGCGAATCGATCTTGCCGTGGCTGATGAAGTGATCTGTGAATTTAAGGCAATTGAAACCATTCTTCCAGTTCACGAAGCGCAACTGCTAACCTATCTCAAACTAACTGGCAATCGACTAGGGTTTTTGATTAACTTCAACGTTCCGTTGCTCAAGAACGGCATCAAACGAATCGTGCTTTGACTTCCGTCGTGTTCGTCGTGTGGTCGTGGTTAAAAAATGAAATACGCCATTGTTATTCCGGATGGCGCGGCGGATGAGCCGCAGGAGGCGTTTGGCGGCAAGACGCCGCTGGAGGCTGCGCGGACTCCGAATATGGACCGCGTGGCGGCGACGGGCGTCGTGGCGCGGGCATGTCATACGCCGAATGCGCTGCCGGCCGGGTCGGAGATTGGCAACTTGAGCCTCTTGGGTTACAACCCGTTCGAGAATTTCACGGGTCGTGCGCCGATGGAAGCGGCGGCGCAGGGTATCAAACTTGGTCCGGCCGACTGGGCCGTGCGATGCAACCTGGTCACGATCGAAGACCAGGTGATGCGCGACTTCACGGCCGATCATGTCAGTACGGAGGAAGGCACCAAGCTGCTGGCAAGTGCCCAGGAGCAGATCGCGAGCGACCCGAAGTTTCGCGGGGCGATCGAGTTTGTGCCAGGGGTGAGCTACCGGAATTTGTTGCTATGGCGCGGGGAGAAGCTGCCTTGCCCGTTCACGAGCGAGACGCGGACCCGGGCGCCGCACGATATTACCGACCAGAGCGTGCTCGAAGCTTATCCGCGCGGGCCGGGGAGCGATGTGCTGTGCGAACTCATGGCCGCTAGCATCGGCGTGTTCCAGGGTCACCCGGTGAACGCGTCTCGGCAGGCGGCTGGGAAGCGGCCGGCGACTAACGTGTGGCTGTGGGGTTTGGGCCAGGCGCCGCGTCTGCGAGCGTTTGTGGACGAATACGGGCAGCGTGGCGCGATGATCACGGCAGTGGACCTGCTGCGAGGCATCGCGGCGCTCATAGGCTGGGATCGGATTGAGGTGCCCGGGGCGACAGGCTACCTGGATACAGACTACGCGGCCAAGGGTCGGGCCGGCGTCGAAGCACTCAAGAAATACGACATCGTGTGCGTTCATGTCGAGGCATCGGACGAGGCGTCGCACGAAGGCCGCGGCGATGAGAAGGTGAAAGCGATCGAAGAGGTCGATAGGCACGTGGTCGGGCCGCTGTTGGAAGGACTCATGTCGCACGGCGATTGGCGGATTATGGTCTCGCCCGACCACCCGACATTCCTTCGCACCAAGGTTCACACACACGGAAATGTACCGGTGGCGATGGCGGGGACGGGCATCGCGGCCGACGAATTTACAAGTTATGGTGATACGAACGCGGCGAAGTCGAAGCTGGCGTTTGACGAGGGATGGAAGTTGATGCCTTGGTTTATTGGGGGAAAGAGTTAGCCACAGAGGTCACAGAGAGAAAGAATTGAGGAACACTAATCGTCACTAATCTTCACTAATAAAATGTTGAATACTCAAGAGTTTCTCCGTTTTCGAATTTCATTAGTGTTGATTAGCGTCGATTAGCGTTCCTTCTCGGTGTTCTCTGTGATCTCTGTGGCATATTTACTAGTTTGTGAGTTGAGAAAAAATAGATGAGCCTCATTGTTCAAAAGTTTGGCGGCACGAGTGTGGCCAATGCGGAGAAGATTCGGACTGCGGCGCGGCGGGCGATTCGGCGCAGCAGGACGGGGACCAGGTTGTGATGGTCGTGAGCGCGATGGGGCACCAGACCGACGTGCTGGTGGACCTCGCGAAGCAGATTACCGACGATCCCTCGGGCCGCGAGATGGATATGCTGCTTTCGACCGGCGAGCAGGTGAGCGTGGCGCTGATGGCGATGGCGATTCATTCGCTCGGGGCGAAAGCGGTGAGCCTTACCGGTGCTCAGATCGGCATTCGCACCGACAGTTCGCACACGAAGGCCCGCATTCAGTCGATCTCGACCGAACGGATGAAGAAGTTGCTGGATGACGGAAATATCGTAATCGCGGCCGGCTTCCAGGGGATCGATGAAGATTTCAATATCACGACGCTCGGCCGCGGCGGCAGCGATACGACGGCCGTGGCGCTGGCGGCGGTGCTCTCAGCGGATGCGTGCGAGATTTATACGGATGTGGATGGCGTGTTTACGACCGACCCGCGGCTCGTGGCCGAGGCCCGCAAGCTCGATCGCGTGAGCCACGACGAGATTTTGGAGCTGGCCAGCCTGGGCGCGGGCGTCATGCACAGCCGGTCGATCGAGTTCGGCAAGAAGTTCAACGTGCCGATTCACGTCCGCAATAGCCAGAGCTTCAGCGATGAGCCGGGCACGGTGATTGGCAGCGAATCGGAATCGGCCGATCGGGCGGTGAGCGGGGCCGCGCTCACGAAGAACGAATCGCAGATTACCATCGCGGGCGTGCCCGATCATCCGGGCACGAGCTACGCCATTTTTTCGAAGCTGGCGGGCGTGAACGTGGCGGTGGATATGATCGTGCAGAACGCGGGGGCGGACGGCTCGGCCGATATTTCTTTCACGGTTCTGGAGGACGACCTGCCGAAGGCGCTGACTGCTTCAAAAAAGGCGGCCGACGAGCTCAAGGCCAAGGAAGTGCTGCACGATCCGGGGCTGTCAAAGGTTTCGATCGTCGGCCTGGGGATGGCGACGCAATCGGGCGTGGCCGATCGGATGTTTCGGGTGTTGGCCGATGCGAAGATCAACATCGAGGCGATCACCACCAGCGAGATCAAGGTATCGGTGCTGGTGAAGCGCGAGCAGGGCATCGCAGCGTTGCGGGCCGTCCACAGCGAATTCGAGCTGGATCGCAAGCCGCGCGACCGGGTGAAATTCGGCGAGAAGCTGCCGTCGGCGAAGCAGGCAGATGCCGTCGATATCGTGGCCCGATTGCAGCGGATGGAAGACCTGGCGATCGAGAGCGTCTCGCTCGACGAGTCCCAGGCCCAGATGACGCTGTTCGACGTGCCTGATCGACCTGGTATATCGGCCCGGATCTTCGAGGCGGTGGCGTCGGAAAATATCCTGGTCGATACGATCGTGCAGAGCATTGGTCGCGACGGGCTGGCCGACGTGAGCTTCACGATTCCGCGGGCCTCGGTCGAAAAAGCGCGGACGGTGCTCAAGAATCTGTCGAAGGAACTCGGCGGCGAGCAAAAGGACGAACCCAAGGTGGCAATTCTCACCGTCAAAGGCGTCGGCATTCGCAGCCACACGGGCGTGGGATTGCGAATGTTCAAGGCGCTGTCGGAGGCAGCCATCAACGTCGAGATGGTCAGCACGAGCGAGGTGCGCGTGAATGTGGTCGTAGAGGCGGCCAAGGGCGCGGCGGGGCTCGCGGCACTGAAGAAGGCGTTTGCGGATGTGCTGGGATAGGGATGTCAGATGTGGGATGAAAGATTGATGATGTCAGAAATAGTAGGCACTGCATTCTCTGACAACTGCCTTCTTACATCATACATCTCACATTTCACTGTTGTTCGCCGATGACGTCGTTGAGGACGTCTTCTGCCACGTAGATCGGCAGGGGCGGGTCGCAGGTGACGGCGACGGCGATGGCGTCGCTGGGGCGGGAGTCGATTTCCACTAGCTCGCCGTCGTGGCGGACTCGGAGCTTGGCGAAGTACGTGTGCTCGCGAAGCTCGCTGATCACCACGTCTTGAAATTCTCCGCCGAGCGATTCGACGGCGCCGACCAAAAGATCGTGCGTCAGCGGTCGCGGCGCTTCGAAGCCCTTCACGCGGCGGTCGATGCTGGTCGCTTCGAAGATGCCGATGAGGATCGGAAACGTGCGCGGGCCGTCGATTTCTTTGAGGTAGATCACCTGCTGATCGTTGATCTCGCTGATGATGATCCGGGACAATTCCATCGCGACGGGCATGGCGCGTTTCCTTTACTCGACCGATTCAGATCCACCTCACCCCTGCATTATAGCTGGCAAAGGCCCGCGAAAGAAACGGGCTTCGAACATTTGGCGGGCCGTCGTGATCGTTGTGCCGTCGTCGTGAAAATGAACCACAACGACACGACGGACACAACGTTTCTGGCGAAGGTTGTTACTTGGGCAGTTTCGCCAGTGCAGATGTAGCCGACTCGAGTTGGCCGCGGAGTTCTGTGAGTTTGTTGCGCTGTTGCTGGACAACTTCGGCCGGCGCTTTGTCGGCGAAGCCTTTGTTGGCGAGTTTGGCCTCGATCGACGTGATCTGCTTGGTGAGATTGTCGCGATCTTTTTCGAGCCGCTTGCGCTCGGCGCCGACGTCGATGAAGCGGCTGACATCGACGTGCACTTCGATTGGACCTGTTTGGCCAGCGAGCGTGATGCTGATTGGTACGCCGATCGGCTCGGCGGTCGGGCCCCATTGCGTGGCTGCGGCGCGGGCCATTTGAGCGAAGTAGGGCTGCATTGGTTCGAGCAGTTTAGCCGTGGCATCGTTGCAGCGGACCGTGAATGCGAGTTCTTCTTTGAAAGGAATGTTTTGCCGCTGACGCGCTTCGCGGACGGCGCCGAGGACGGCTTGGAAATCGGCGAATTGTTGCTCGATGCGGGGGTCCTGGCGGGATGTGTCCGAGGTTGGCCACGGCGCGATGCAGATGCTGGGGGCGGCGCGTGCAGTCGATTTAACCGCGATCTTCCGATCGCGGCTAGGTGAGTCGTCACGCGAATCGGCGATGGTAGCCGCGGCCGGAAGGCTGCGGTTGGGGGCCACCTGAGCCAGCAACTGCCATACTTCTTCCGTCAGGAACGGCATCATGGGGTGCAGCAGCCGCATAAGAACATCGAGCGCGTGAGCGATCACGCGCTGAGCAGTTTCACGTTGATCGGGCACGCCGAAGCGGGCCTTGGTCATCTCGACGTAGAAGCTGCAGAATTCGTTCCAGGCGAAATCGTACAGCGTGCGGGCGGCGTCGGCGTAGCGGTAGTGTTCGAGGGCATCGGTCGTTTGCTGCGTGACGGTGGCCAGGCGGGAGAGGAGCCAGCGGTCTTCGAGGAGGAGGGCGTCGTCGGAAAAACCCCCGGCAGAGCCGGGGGCTGAGTAACCTTCGAGATTGATCAATGAAAAGCGGGCCGCGTTCCACAGTTTGTTGGCGAAGTTGCGGCCGAGCTCGAAGCGTTCGCTGACGACGGCGCCGCGCGGGAGGGCTTTGTCGTCGGGTTTCTCGGCCCATTGCGTGCTGAATGGTTTACCGCATTTTTCGCATTCGATGCGCGGCAGCTGGCGGTTCTTCTTGGTTTGCGGGAACACGGCCTGGCAATGCGGACATTCGAATTCGACCGGCATCCGCACGTCTTGCGTTTCGGTCGTGAGGTGCGCGATGCCGAAGCGGAGAGCGTCGGCGCCGAATTTTTCGATCACGTCGAGCGGATCGACGCCGTTGCCCTTCGATTTCGACATCGTTTCGCCGTAGCCGTCGAGGATTTTGGGCGTAATGTAGACCTCGTGGAACGGCACTTCGCCGACGTTGTACAGGCCGGCGATCACCATCCGGGCGACCCAGAGCGTGATGATGTCGCGGGACGTGATGAGCGCGCTGGTGGGGTAGAACTTTTTCAGCTCCGGCGTTTCATCTGGCCAGCCCATGGTGGAGATGGGCCAGAGCGCGGAGGAAAACCAGGTATCGAGGACGTCGGATTCCTGGGGATCATGATTGATCGGAATTCCCGTGATTACCGCGGCAAGCCGTCGGTCGGCAGGAATGATTCCACCGTGAGGTAATGCATCGTCGGGTTCCGCGTTACCGTGATGATAGCTACTGCGTAATCGCTCGGAAAATGCCTTAAGTTTGTTCTCAGCCACCACCGTGCGAGCACACACGAATGCTAGATCCGCTAGGGGATAATTCACGGCAATGGCATCGCC
Organism: Pirellulales bacterium; assembly: GCA_963733825.1. Taxonomy (GTDB): domain Bacteria; phylum Planctomycetota; class Planctomycetia; order Pirellulales; family Lacipirellulaceae; genus JABDGM01. The sequence continues at coordinate 575,090 of CAVTEK010000013.1, read as the reverse complement.
AATTCCTTCCCGCTGTGCAAATTCCTTCAGTGATTGATTAAATTCCGTCTGCGCTTTTCCCATCGCGTCATCTATCGAAGAGCACTCTTTCTCGTACAAGCCCCATCGTATTCCGAAACGCCACACTGGTATTCGATGTCCCCACCAGAGTTGGCGGCCGATGGGCCAGTCGCGTTTTTCGGCGAGCCAATCAAGGTAGCCTTTGGCGTAACGTTCGGGGACCATTCTTACCTGGCCACTGATGACGGCGTCCATTGCGAGCTGGGAAAGACCGGGTTTGCGCGATAAAGCGTTCAAGGCACCCTCACCCCAGGCCTCTCCCGGAGGGAGAGGGAGATCATCACTCATTTTCATGAACCATTGGTCCACGCGACGCGGTTCGATCGGTTTCTTGCTGCGGTCGGAATGGGCCAGGTCGATTTCGCGGTCTTCGATTTCGGCGACGAGACCGGCGGCTTCGAGATCGGCGACCACCGCCTCGCGGGCCTTGGCGACGGCGAGGCCGCGGTATTTTTCCGGCGCGGCGTCGTTGAGCGTGCCGTCGTCGTTGAGCAGATCGATCACGCCGATTTCGGGGTGGCGTTGCCAGACTTCGTAGTCATTGGCGTCGTGGCCCGGCGTGATCTTTACGGCGCCGGAGCCGAGTTCGGGTTTGGCCCATTCGTCGGCGATGAGGGGGATTTTGCGACCGGTGAGGGGTAGTTCGAGCATGGCGCCGCGGCGGGCCATGTCGCGGAGTTGGATGAGGCCGGGAACCGTCGTCTCCCGACGGCGGCTAAGGGACTCGATTTGGGATTCGATTTCGGCTTTTTCTTTGGCGGGCGCAGAGTAGAGCTTTTCGCGGAGCGCGGCACCTGCCCGATCAAGCGCGGCGGCGGGGTCGGGATGCACGGCCACTGCCGTGTCGCCGAGCATGGTTTCGGGGCGCGTGGTGGCTATCGTGACGTGCGTCGGCTCGCCGGGCTTTGGGTCGATCACCGGATACTTGAAGTGCCAGAAGTGGCCTTTCGTTGCTTCGTGAAAGACTTCGTCGTCGCTGACGGCGGTTTGCAGGAATGTGTCCCAGTTCACGAGCCGTTTGCCGCGGTAGATTTTGCCGTCCTTGAACAAGTGAAAGAACCACTCGCGGACCGCGCGGGAATTGTGCTCGTTGAACGTGAATTGGGTGCGTGCCCAATCGCAGCTGCAGCCCATTTGCTTGAGCTGTGAGAGGATGCGGGCCTCGTACTGGTCCTTCCATTTCCAAATGCGATCGATCGAGCCCTTGGCGGCCGAGGTCGTGGCGAGTCTTCTTTTCTTCCTCAAACAGCCGGCGCTCGACGACGGCCTGCGTGGCGATGCCGGCGTGGTCGGTGCCGGGCATCCAGAGCGTGTTGAAGCCTTGCATCCGCTTCATGCGGATGAGAATGTCCTGCAGCGTGTTGTTCAGGGCGTGGCCGAGATGGAGGGCGCCGGTTACGTTCGGCGGCGGAATGACGATTGTGTAGACTGGACGCGTATCAGCCGGATCGGCGTCGGCGTGGAAGTAGCCGCGCTGTTCCCAGAAGGGATACCATTTGGCTTGGGCTGCGGCGTGGTCGTACTGCGAGGGTAACTCTTTGAAATCCATTTCGCGTTCGCCGGGGGATTGTATGTGGGAGCTAAACCGCAAGCGGGTGGTATGGTTGAAGGTGGGGATTTGGCGTGGGTGCTGGCGCTAAACGCGACCAGCTGTCGCGGCTTTATGGAGAGTCCTTACATAGCTTGTACTCAATGCTATCGACCAGCGCGTCCCAACTGGCTTTGATCACGTTTTCGTTGACGCCGACGGTGCCCCAGGTGGCGCCGTCCTCGTCCTGGCTTTCAATGACGACACGCACCGCGGCGGCGGTGCCGGCATCGCTGTTGATGACGCGGACCTTGTAATCGACCAGTTGCACGCCTCGCAGGTTCGGGAAGTGGCCATTAAGCGCTTTTCGCAGAGCGGCGTCCAGGGCGTTCACGGGGCCGTCGCCTTCGGCCACCTCGTGGCGGACCTCGTCGCCGATGCGGAGCTTGACGGTGGCTTCGGTGGTGGTTTGGCCGTCGGCGACCGTTTCCACATCGACCCGGTAATGGAGCAGCTCGAAATGGGGCTTGAATTTCCCGGCGATCCGCTGCACGAGCAATTCGAACGAGGCCTCGGCCGCCTCGAATTGGTAGCCGTGATTCTCAAGTTCGACGACTTCCTTGAGCACGCGTTCGGTCAGGTCGGAGTCGTGTTGCAAGTTCCGCTTCATCGCCAAGGCGGTGATGTTCGAGCGGCCAGAAAGCTCGCTGACAAGCACGCGGCGCTCGTTGCCGACCTGCTCGGGGGCGATGTGCTCGTAGCTCTGGGCGGCGCGGCTGACGGCGTGCACGTGCATGCCCCCTTTGTGCGCGAATGCGCTGGGACCGACGAACGGCTGGTTGTTGCGGAAGTGCATATTGGCAATTTCGTACACGTAACGCGAAAGCTCGGTGAGGTGCTCGATTCCGGCTCCGCCGAGCACCTGGTATTGCCGTTTTTTTAGTGCGAGATTGGCAACGGTAGATACTAAATCGGCGTTGCCGCAACGTTCGCCGAGGCCGTTGATCGTGCCTTGCACGTGCACCGCGCCGGCATCGATCGCGGCGAGTGAATTGGCAACGGCCAGATCGCAATCGTTGTGCGTGTGGATGCCCAGCGGGACATCGACGGCCGCAGCCGCTTCTTTGGTGAGCGCGGCGATTTCATCCGGCATGCTGCCGCCGTTGGTGTCGCACATGACGACGAGCATCGCCCCGCCTTCGACGGCGGCCCGGATCGTTTGGCGGGCATAGTCGGGATTGGCCTTCCAGCCGTCGAAGAAATGTTCGGCGTCGTAGATCACGTCGCGGCCCATTTCGCGGAGAAAGGCCACGGTTTCGCGGATCATCGCGAGGTTTTCTTCGAGCGGTACGCGGAGCACTTCGGTCACGTGGAAGTCGTGCGACTTGCCGACAATGGTGATCACCGGCGCCGCGAATCGACGAGTGCTTTCATGCCGGGGTCGTCGGCCGCCCGCACGCCGCGGCGGCGGGTCATGCCGAACGCGCACAGCCGGGCGTGCTTGAGCGGTTTGGCCGCCATCCGCTGAAAGAACTCAGCATCTTTCGGATTCGAAATGGGTAACCGCCTTCGACGAAGTCGAAGCCGCAGTCGTCGAGCCGGCGGGCGATGAGGAGCTTGTCCTGTAGCGAGAAGTTGACTCCCTCGCCCTGGGCGCCGTCGCGGAGCGTTGTGTCGTACACCTGAACCGGTTTCATGAGGACCTCGCAGTGGCGGATGAGCCACGTTGACAATTGTTATAAGCAGAAGGTGACGGCGTGAACCATGGCAACAAAAAAACCCCAAGGTTTTGGGCCTTGGGGTGAGATAATTTCGAAAGGAATCGAACCGACCCTCAAGGCCTCGCTGGAGTGCTAATAATTACGATGCAGCCGACGACGCGGGCGGCGAACACGACGAATTTCAGCAGCGAAGAAAACACTTGTGGCCTATGCAAAGGAAGATCGAGAATCGACTACGAAAGCATAACTGGTGATTGTTGCGGAGTCAAGTTGTAACGCGTGGCGATATGGATAGGTTCGGTTGTAGGACGGACAATCCTGTCCGCCGATTGTGAAAGACGGACAGGATTGTCCGTCCTACGGGCCCTCGCGGCGAAGTTCGATTTGGTAGTGTTTCAACCATTCCTCGATAGTTCCAACCGCTGCGGATTGGTCCGTCGCGCGGCCGACTTCAATTCCTTTTTCGGCCGCGGCGATCGCATCCTTAGAATTATTGATCGATGCAAAGGCGCGGGCCAGGTTGGCGTACGCAAGCGCGGACTTGGGATCGAGCTTAATCGCATGTTGGAAATGCTCGATGGCTTCGTGGAACTGGTTCGACTCGGCAAACACTTCGCCCAGCCGATTTTGGAGGTCGGCGCGATCGGGGAGCAGTTTTTCCGCCTGTTGCAAATGCGGGATGGCCTCCTGCGCACTGCCGGTGGCGACGAGAACATTCGCCAAATTGATTTGTGCGTTGGCAAAACCAGGCTCAAGTTCGACCGCCTGGCGGAAATGCGCGATGGCTTCCGGGAGTTGCCCCGAGTGCTCGAGGGCCACGCCCAGATTGTCGTGTGCCTCGGCATGTTTCGGTTGCAGGCGGAGAGCGTGGTTAAGCTCCTCGATCGCTCGCGGATACTGACCGGCCTGAATCATTGCATTGCCGAGATTGGTATGGGCCTGCGCATCGTTCGGATCTTGGTCCAAGGCTAATTGGAATTTTTGAATCGCCTCGGGCAGTCGATCCGCGTTCATGAGGGCCACGCCGAGGTTGTTGAGATAATCGTGGCGGAGAGGCGCCGCGGTCACTGCGGCCTGGTACTCATCGATGGCGTCGTTGAGTTGGCCGGTCTTGGCGAGCATGCCCGCAAGTTGGGCATGGAGCTCGCCTGTTGGCTGGGCAAGCAGGGCGCGCTTGAGGAGTGCGATTGCGTCGGCCATGCTACCGGCCGCGGTGTACGCAGCGGCAAGGTTTGCGATCGCGGTGGGATCATTCGGCCGCAGTGTGAGCACGTTTTGGAGCTCGTCGATTGCCTCGGGTACGCGTCCCGACTTGAGCAACGCGTGGGCCAGATTCATGCGAGCTTCGACGAAATCGGATTTTATCCGTACGGCCTGCTGAAGGCGCTCAATGGCCTCGGGCAACTGTCCGGATTGCCAAAGCGCACCGCCAAGGCTGTTGAGAGTTTGAGGTTCGTTGGGCTTGAGCGACAAGGCGGCATGAAGCTCGTCGATCGCGGCCCGAAACTGGCCCGCCTTGAGCAGCGAGTTGCCCAGATTTCGACGGGCAGCGATAGAATTCGGCCACATCTCGACCGATTTGCGTAGTTGATCGATCCCCTCCTGGGTTTTGCCGGTCATGGCCAACGCCATGCCCAGATTGTTGTATCCTTCGTAGTAATCGGGCTTCAGGTCGATCGCCTTACGGTACTGGAAAATGGCTTCTTGCGGCCGGTCGGCTTCCAGCAGCTTGACACCCAAATTCACGTGCATCATCCAGCAATCGGGGTTCTCGTCGAGCGTCGCTTGATAGAGTTTGATGCCGTTGGCATACAAATGCGTTTGTTTCCAGGTGAGCAGGGCCAAAGTGGCAATGATCAGACTTGGAACGGCAGTGCGAAAAAATGACAAATTGATGCCGATGCGCGACAGCGCCAAAGTTACGGCTGCCGAAAAAAGGGCGATCATTCCCAGGCTGGCCACGTATTGGAAGTGGTCGGACACAAACGTGAAGAAGAACAGATATTGGTTCAATAGGCCCAGCATCGGCAACAGGGTGATGCAATAGAAAAGCCAGGCCGCCAACGGGGCTCGAGAGCGGCCGCGCAGCCGCCACAGCACGGCTGTCGCCGCCAGCGCGGCGGTTGGGTATATCCATTGCCACCATTGCGTTGGGTCCAGGTGCCAGCGGGGATACATGAAGATCAGATCGGCGGGCCAAACGAGTTTTGCCAGGTAGAACCACACCGCCCGGCCGGCCAGCAGAAATCGCTGTACGGGCGTAAATTCGAAGTCGGCGCCAACGGCGCCGACGTGCGTCCACTCGACGTAGCACGTGGCAGCGCCGGCCAATCCGGCCGCGGCGAAGAACGGTACCAGGGGCAGCAGATCGCGACGCCAGGAATTCGTGCCGCGCCGCCACCAGAAAATCACGAGCAGCGCGATGGGCAGCGTAACGATGGCCGTTTTCGCGGACAGGGCGAGCACGAATAGCGCGAGCGACGTCAGGTATTGCCGCTTGCGGCGCGACTCGTCGAATTGCAGATAGACGTAAATCGCCGCCAGATAGAGCATCGTCGAGAGCGTGTTTTTCTGCTCCGTGATCCAGGCCACGGATTCAACCATCACGGGGTGCAGCGCGAAGATGCCGGCGGCCAACAGGGGCCCAGGAATCTTGAGCCGCTTGAGCGACGCATACATGAGCACGACCGAGATCAGGTGCCAGAGCAGGCTGGCCAGGTGGAAGCCCGGCGGCCAATCGCCCCATAGCCGGTGCTCGAACCAGAATGCGGTATGCAGCAGCGGGTAGTATTGCTGCGTGGCGCCGAACTCAAACCAAATGCGGAATAGTCCGCCGATGGGTTGCAACTCGGGGCTGGTGACGTTGGCATCATCATCCCACAGAAAATCTCCACGCATCGCCGGTAGGTAGGCTAAGATGGTCGCGAGCAGGATGAGCGCGAGCAACACCGGGGCCGGGACTTTCGGTCCCGGCGTGGGGGCGGCCGCGGGGCGCTTCGTCAAAGCGCGATTTTTATTTCGTGCCATCAGTCAAATGCATGCATGGCACAACGCAAAGCATAGAACGCTGGTGCCGATGCACGTTTACAGCAGTGATTGCGCGATCTCGATGGACTTGTGCGCAATGGTGACTGATATCATATGATCTTAATCAGATTTTCGCACGATCGCGGTTGACCCGGGCCGCGACCCGAGTTTATGGTGTAGACGGCTTTCCCACCTTCGTCCGCCCAAAACCCACCTGGCGGACAGCTGCCTTTTTTATGGAAAGGAGCAATGCTATGCGCACCCATCGCGCAAATTGCAAACGAGTTTCTCTGAAACTCGGCTACGGCTTTACGCTCGTCGAAGTGTTGGTTGTGATTGCGATCATTGGAGTCCTGGTTGCATTCTTGCTGCCGGCGATCCAGTCGGCCCGCGAAGCGGCTCGACGGACGCAGTGTCAGAACAATCTCAAACAGATCGGCGTGGCGATCCAGAACCATCACGATACGCGCAAGGCATTCCCGATGGGCCGCAACGGGATTGACCAAATGGCGGTCTCCTGGGCGTTTTTCCTGTTGCCCTACATGGAAGAGACGGCGGTTTACAATAGTTGGAATTCCAAGGCAAGGGTCGACGATCCATCGAACGATGCCGCGATGCGAACACCGATCGAAACCTATGCTTGCCCGAGTCGGCGCGCGCCGCGGCCGATCGAAACTTCGACAATAACAACCAGGCACCGCTGCCCGACTCGATCCGTGTGGCGACGCTGTCTGACTATTCGGCCAACGCTGGGCTCAAGCTGATGACCGGAATGACGACCACGGAAACCTCGGGCGGCGTTTTCGGCGGATACAGCCGGATCGACGCCGGGCCGATCTTCAGCGGGTCGCACATCAGCGCCCGGCAAGTTGAAGATGGCTTGTCGAAGACAATCGCGATCGGCGAGCGCGTATTTACCTCCGGTGCCCGCCAATACGGATAAGGTAATGGAGGATTACGCAATCGGCGATACGGCCTCAATTCCCGGCGATACGCCGCACACAACGTTCCGTTGCGCCGAAGACGGTCTGGCAACTGGGCCCGACGATACGGATCGCAACAAGTTCGGCAGCTCGCATACAGGAGGCCTGATGCAGTGCGTGTTTTTAGATGGGCACGTCCATGGCCTGCGGCCCGAAATGGCGGTCGAGGTGCTTAAGGCCCTCTGCACGATCGGCGGCGGCGAAGTCGTGCCCGATGATGAGTAAACTCGCGACTTTTTGGAACCGTGTGGGAGGCCTCTCTGAGGCCGAATTGATTGACACCTAGATTGGCTTCCGGCAACGGGGTCGCCTCCCACATTTTTTCACCTACGGTTTGCCACCTATCGCGCCATGCCGTAGTGCCGAATGATAAATGATCGCGCATCACAAAAGTGCGACGCAATCAAAGTCTTTTGAACCGATTGGAGCCCGCAGCGCAAGCAAGGACACTGAAGTCTACCCTTGCTTGCGCTACGGGCTCCGATTCCGCGCTTGATAATGTTACACTGGGCGAATGCCCACTCTCAACGAACGCGCGCACGAGTTGTGCAATGCGATGGTACGCGATGCCGACGAACTGGGCATCGCCGTAAGCACGCTCGAATGCGGCACGCGAATCCTCGATTGCGGCGTAAAGGCGGCCGGCTCATTAAATGCTGGTCTAAGGCTTGCCGAGATATGTGTCGCGGGGCTTGGAACTGTCCGAGTCAAATATTTTGAATTTATCAGCGGTCTGAGATCCCACGTTTTAACAGAAGTGGGCAACCCGGCAGTCGCATGCATGGCCTCACAATATGCAGGCTGGCAAATTACGGGTGACAAATACTTCGCAATGGGCTCTGGTCCAATGCGCAGCTGCATGCCGCGAAGAAATCTTTCAACATATCGGGCATTGCGAAAAACCTCCCGTTTGCGTGGGAGTACTGGAGACCAGCAAGCTTCCCACCGATGCCGTGTGTAAGGATATCGCCGAGAAGTGCGGCATCGCACCGGCACACCTAACTTTAATGGCAGCGCGTACTTCAAGTCGTGCAGGCAATGTCCAAATTGTCGCCCGAAGCGTCGAGACTGCATTGCACAAATTATATACGCTCGGTTTCGACTTAAACCGGATCGAGCACGCCTGGGGCACAGCTCCCCTTCCCCCTGTCAGCTGCGACGATTTAGTCGCGATTGGTCACACTAATGACGCAATTCTTTATGGCGGACATGTGACGCTTTTCGTCCACGGCGATAACGCATCGATTGAGGAGCTGGGCGTGAGAACGCCAAGCATCGCTTCGCTTGACTATGGACTGCCATTCGCCCAGATTTTCAAACGCTACGACGGTGACTTTTATAAAATTGATCCTTTGCTGTTCAGCCCGGCGAAAATCACGTTTGAAAACTTGGACACGCATTCAAAGATGGAATTCGGCGAATTTGGTACCGAAGTGCTTGCCGAATCGTTTGGTTTAAAAAAATAGCCCGGCCATCCTGGCCGGGCTACTTTTCCATGGAGGTTCCCATGTTAGTGCTCGGTGCATCCGTCGTCGGTCAAACACGTAGCTGAATTCGCCAGAATTCAGCAGATCATTCTGAAGTCTGGCGACTTCAGCTACGGATTTTGGTCGGCCCTTAGTTGAACTTGGCCAGCTTGGCGCACAGGTCGGCGGTGCGGACGCTGTAACCCCATTCGTTGTCGTACCAGCTCACCACTTTGAGCAGGTTGCCGCCGAGGATCTGGGTGAAGTCAGCGGCGAAAATCGAGCTGTGGGGGTCGCCGATGATGTCGCTCGAGACGATCGGGTCTTCGGTGTAACAGAGGATGCCTTTGAGGGGGCCATCAGCCGCTTTCTTCATTGCGGCGTTTACCTCTTCCTTGCTGACATCGCGCGACATGACGGCCGTGAGATCGACGACGCTACCGGTTGTGATCGGCACGCGAAGGGAGATCCCGGTGAGCTTGCCTTTGAGTGCGGGGATCACTTCGCCGACGGCTTTCGCGGCGCCGGTCGAGGTCGGAATGATGTTCACTGCGGCCGCCCGGGCCCGGTAGGGATCGGAATGGGGAAAGTCCTGCACGACCTGGTCGTTCGTGTAGGCGTGCACGGTCGTCATTAAGCCTTTTTCGATGCCGAATGTTTCGTGCAGCACCTTGGCCACGGGGGCGAGACAATTCGTCGTGCAACTGGCGTTGCTGACGTACTTCATTTCGGGCGTAAGTTTGTCGTCGTTCACGCCTAGCACACAGGTGAGATCGGGGGCGTCCTTGGCCGGAGCGCTGAGCACCACGCGCTTGGCACCCGCCTGGACGTGCGAATCGTAGCCAGCTTTGCCGTCTTTCGCCCGACCGGTGAAGATGCCGGTGCTTTCGATCACCACATCGACTTTCAAGTCCTTCCACGGCAGCTCGGCCGGGTTGCGGACGGCCAGGCGCGGATTTTTTTGCCGTCCACGATCAGGTTTTCGCTGTCGTGGGAGACGGTGCCGGGGAAGCGGCGGTGGGTGCTGTCGTATTTGAGCAGCGTAGAGAGCATTTTGTTGTCGGTGAGGTCGTTGATCGCGACAACATCGAATTCGCCCTTGCGAGCGTACAAATTGCGAAATGTAAGGCGGCCGATGCGACCGAATCCGTTGATGGCAACACGAATAGCCACTTTTCTATCCTCCGAATTGACGCGAAAGCTCTGGGGAATCAGCCGCAAATTATACCGGCACCTGAAAGTCTGAACAACCGGCGGGTTTAGCCGGCCACGATGCGCTCGCCGCAGACTTCGCTCGCCGTCACGTCAATAAATTGGCTTTCGTCGGCAGTGGTGGCCACGAGTTCGACCGTTGCGTAGCGACATGCCGTTCCCAGCCAAACGCCTCGTTCCTCGCCGGGCGCCCTTTGGGCGGCTCCTCGCTCCTGCGTCTCTACCAGCACGCGCAGTCGCTGGCCAACGAGGCTGTGATAATACGAGTCGCGCAGTTCGGTCTCCGTTACCGCAAGTTTGCGCGAGCGCTCTTGCTGTACTTGCTTGGGCACCTGGCCCGGCATCTCGGCGGCGGGCGTACCCCGGCGCGGGCTGAAAGGGAAGATGTGAATTTTCGAAAAGCCGATCGTGCGGGCGGCTGCGATCGTTTCGGCGAACTCAGCATCGGTTTCGCCGGGGAAGCCGACGATGATGTCGGTCGTGATTGCTGGTCGATTGAGCCGCTCCTGTACCAGTCGGCAGCGATCGATGAATCGCCGGCTGCCCCAACGTCGGCGCATACGTCGCAAAACCGAATCGCTACCACTTTGCATCGAGATATGGAGGTGTGGTGCGACTTTGTCGGGATGGTCGGCCATTTCGTCGATGAGCTCGCGCGTGACTTCCGTGGCTTCGATGCTGGAGAGACGGATGCGAAAGTCGCCCGGTAGTTCGGCTAGCCGCCGCACCAAGTCGGAAAGGCGTATCCACTGAGCTTTCGGCGTACCGCGGTTCCAATCGACGCCATAGTGTCCCAGGTGAATGCCGGTCAGCACGACTTCGCGATACCCGCGATCGACCAGGCGTCGGACTTCGTCAACGATGTGGGCAACCGGCCGGCTGGCGAGGTGCGGTCTCACATGCGGGATGATGCAAAAACTGCAGCGGAGCATGCAACCATCCTGTACTTTTACGTAAGCACGGTGGCGGCGGCCGAAGCCTTTGATGCCGGTTGGAATATCGGTCACGCCGAAACGCCCTAACAGATCGGGCAGCTCCCGCTTGTCGGTCACGACTTGCGAGACGCCCGGCAAGTCGGCGACTTCTTCGGGGCGCGCGTCGCATAACATCCCATGACGACGATTTTCGCGCCGGATTCCTCCGCGCGAGCCGGCGAATGGCCTGGCGGCTCTTGGAGTCGCCCTCGTTCGTGACGGTGCACGTGTTGACGATGCAAAGTTCAGCCGACTCGTCGGCAACGGCGTCTTCGTAACCAATGCCGAGCAGCCCTTCGCGCACAAACTCGGTTTCGTATTGGTTGACCTTGCAGCCGAGCGTTAGAGTTCGAAGCTTCATGCGAGCAGAACGATTGGTCATTGCAAAATTGTAATTTGTCATTGGCCATTTCAGAAATGACCAATTTCAAATGACAAATTACCAATGACAAATATTCCTCCCTATCCCGCCGATTCGATCGTCGAGTGCATCGAGCCGGTGCAGTTGCGGATGAGGTCGTCCTTGCCGTAGGCCTGGATCTGGTCGCGCTTCAGCTCCGCGTGTTCTTTCGTGGTTGTAAAGACGATGACTTTGCCGTGCGTATCGACCGTCTCAGCCATCTTGTGGCAGGCTTCCGGCGGGTGGCCGAAAAGCTCGTGGAGCATCCTCTCGACGTATTCATACGAATGCACGTCGCTGTCCCAGAGAACGACGTTATACCGGGGAACTTCGCGCGGTTTTTGATTGGCCTTCTTTTTCGGTTCGGCAACCATCGTGGGTGCCTGTTCTTCTTCGGCGACGACGGTTTCTTCGGAGTCCATGGCTGCACCTGTTGATAAATGTAGGTCCGCCGAGCCGAGGCGGACTTCGCCGCGCAGGCGCCGCTCGGCTCGCGGCACCTACCTGCGGTAGTCTCGAGGCTAATGTCACATTATATTGTAACCCCATTGGAATCACTAGAAAGCACCGCGCCCATGGATCAAGTAAAAAGCTACATCGAGTCGCAGCGGCAGGCGTTTGAGGCCGATCTGGCCGATCTTTTGCGGATCGCCAGCGTGAGTGCCGATTCGCGCCAAAACGCGGAAACGCGACGCGCGGCCGACTGGGTCGCCGGGCAGTTTAAGCGGCTGGGGCTGGCGACCGAACTGATTTCCACGGCGGGTCATCCGCTGATCTACGCGGAGTCGACGCCGGTGCCGGGTAAACCGGTTGCGCTCGTCTATGGGCATTACGACGTGCAGCCACCGGAGCCGCTGGACGAATGGATCAGCCCGCCGTTTGAACCGACCGTGCGCGATGGCAACATTTATGCCCGCGGAGCGACCGACGACAAGGGCCAGATGCTGACGCATGTGAAGAGTGTCGAGGCGTGGATCAAGACAATCGGCAAGTTGCCGTTGCAGGTGAAGTTTCTCATCGAGGGGGAGGAGGAAGTTGGCAGCGAGCATCTCACGCCGTTCGTCAAAGGGAATCGCGAAAAGCTTGCGTGCGATACGGTCGTCATAAGCGATTCCAGCCAGTTCGCTCCGGCGCGCCGGCGATTACGTACGGGCTGCGCGGGATTGCATATTTCGAGCTGCGCCTGCGCGGTCCGCGGCAGGATTTGCACTCGGGGACGTTTGGCGGCGGGGTAACCAATCCGGCCAACACGCTGGCCGAGCTGCTGGCGGCGCTGAAAGACGAAAACGGGCGGATTCAAGTTCCCGGTTTCTACGACGACGTGGTGCCGCTGACCGAGCGCGAACGCGAAGAATTTCGATCGCTGCCACAGACCGACGAAGAATTCATGAAGTCGCTTGGCGTGTCCGGTCTGTTCGGCGAAAAGGGGTTCTCATCGCTCGAGCGGCGGTGGGCACGGCCGACATGCGATATCAACGGCCTGACGAGCGGGTACCAGGGCGAAGGGGCGAAAACCGTGCTGCCGGCCAGGGCGAGCGCGAAGTTCAGCTTCCGCCTGGTGCCGAAGCAAGATCCAAACAAGATCGCGGCCGCGCTGCGCAAGTTTCTGGAAGAAAGATTGCCGCCGGGAATCGAGATGGAGCTTATCGACCACCACGGCGCGCCGGGCGTAGTCGTTCCGCTCGACAGCCCGTACATCCGGGCTGCTGCGGCGGCGATCGAAGGCGGTTTTGGCCGGGCTCCCGTGTATATTCGCGAAGGCGGATCGATACCGATCGTCACAACGTTCACACAGGAACTCGGTGCTGACGCACTATTACTGGGCTGGGGCCAGAACGACGACAACACGCACAGCCCGAACGAAAAGTTTTGTCTCGATGATTACCACCGCGGCACGCTGGCAAGCGCGCAGCTCTGGGAAGAACTGGCGAAACTCACAAACGCTAATAAAGAGCGATTTAAACCGCGGAGATTGAAATCGCGGATGAATCGCTGATTAATCGATTTGCGATGTGACTTCCGATCTGCTGTTGTATTCCTATGCGTTCATCTGCGGTACTAACCATATGCTTGATAAAAGATTCATCCTCGAAAACGCTCAAGCTGTTCAGGAAAACTGCGATCATCGCGGTGTGAAGGTCGATGTTTCGCGATTTGTCGAATTGGAATCGCAACGGCGCAAACTCCAGGCGGAGATCGAGGAACTTTCGCGATTGGCCAATCAGGTCAGTAAGTCGATCGGGCAGGCGAAGGATGATGCCGAGCGGGAAGCGCGAAAGGACGAAGGCCGGCGGCTGCGCGAGATGAAGGAGAAGATCGAAGAGCACATGGGCCGGCTTGCGGCGGAAGCCGCGGTGATCCATAACGCCATGCCGAATATGACGCATCCTGAAGCACCGGTCGGCGGCGAGGATGCGAGTAAGGAAATGCGTCACGGGAATGTGGATGTTCGGCCGTTTGGTTTTCCGGTACTCGATCATGTGGCTCTGGCCGAGCAGCACGACCTCATCGATTTCGAAGGCGGCGCTCGGGTGGCGGGGCACGGGTTCTATTTCCTGAAGAAGGAAGCCGCCCTTCTGGAACTTGCGTTGCAGCAGTATGCGATGGAGTTTCTGGTCCGCGAGGGCTTTACGCCGATGGTGACGCCGGACTTGGCGCGAGGCGATGTTTTAAAGGGCATTGGCTTTATTCCGCGCGGGCCGGAAACGCAGATTTACAGCATCGAGAATCATGATCTCAATTTAGTGGCGACGGCCGAGATTACGCTCGGTGGATTGTATGCCGGCCAGGTCGTCGAGGCTGAAAAGTTGCCGATCAAGTTGTGCGGAATCAGCCATTGTTTCCGCACCGAGGCGGGGGCGGCCGGCCGGGCATCGCGCGGGTTATATCGCGTCCATCAGTTCACGAAGGTCGAGATGTTTGCGTTCACGCTGCCCGAGCAAAGCGAGGACATGCACAATTACCTCCGCGACCTGGAATGCGAAATCTTCGACGGACTCGGAATCCCGTACCGCGTGCTCGACATCGCCACGGGCGACCTCGGCGGCCCCGCCTATCGCAAGTTCGACTTGGAAGCCTGGATGCCCGGCCGCGGCACGGCGGGCGAGTACGGCGAAGTCACGAGCGCATCGAACTGCACCGACTACCAATCGCGCCGCCTCGATATTCGGTACAAGGTAAAGGGCGAGAAGGGGACGCAGCTGGTGCACACGCTCAACGGCACCGCAGTGGCGATCAGCCGGGCCGTGATTGCGATTCTGGAGAATTACCAGCAGGCTGACGGGTCGATTTTGATTCCCGAAGCGCTTCGCAAGTGGGTCGGATAAAGAGTCCGCATCGGTGGCAATTCGTAGGCGAGTTTCTCCGAAACTCGCAATTCGCGTTATCGGAGAAACGGGGCCACGTGTCACAGCTCGGCAATTGGTGATCGTAGTTTCCAGGATCGCCGTGGCTCCCAGGGCGTCCAGCCGTTCCATGATCTCGATGACTTCGCTGCGTTTGACCATCGCGCGGACGGCGAACCAGCCGGACTCTTCCAACTTGCTGATCGTCGGCGATTCAAAACCCGGGGTGATTTTCTCGGCCTCGCGCAGTTTTGCTTCCGGCACGTTGTATTCGAGCAGCGAATAGCTGCGGGCGATGATGATGCCTTCGAGCCTTCGCACAACACGGTCGGCGAGCTGTCCGTGCTTGCTCGCCGGATTTTGTACGAGCACCGCTTCGTAGCGGCCCAGTTCATCGAGCACGATCAGGCGATTTGCCGCGAGCGTACTACCGGTTTCTACGAGGTCGACGATCGCATCGGCGACGCCGAGCGTGATCATCACTTCGACGGAGCCTGTGAGCTCGACGATGTGGGCAGAGAGCTTGTGCTGGTCCAAATACGCCTGGGTGACGCGCGGAAAGCTTGTGGCAATGCGGCGGCCGGCGAGGTCGCCCGACTTGCGAATGGCGCTATCCTCCGGCACGCACATCGCCAGTCTCCAATTGCCCATTCCCAACGACAGGCGGCTAATGAGATCGACGCCGGATTCGGCAATGAGGTCGCCGCCGGTGATTCCCATGTCGATCGCGCCTTCGGCACACAGGACGGGGATGTCGTCGGTGCGGAGAAACGTCACCTCGATCGGCATATCGCGGACGCGGGCAAACAGGCTGCGCTCTTGCCGGCGAAACTTGAGTCCGGCAGCGATCAGCAGCTCGGCCGCCATCTCGGCTAGTCGGCCCTTGCTCGGAATGCCAATGCGAAGGTTGTCGGGCATGGGGAGGGTTCGGGGTTCAGGGCTCGGGGTTCAGGCTGGGGTTCAGATTCAGGGTTCGAACGTGAACCCAGAACCCTAAACTCTGAACCCTATTTTTTCCGCGACGCTTTTTCCTCTAAACCAGAGACGCCGAAGCGGCGGGCAAGTTCGGACTCGAGATCGGCCAAGGAGCATTTTTTCTGCTGCATTAGCACCAGCAGGTGATAAACCAGGTCGCCCACTTCGCGAATAAAATGCTCGCGGCCTTTTTTACCGGGCTCTCCGGCAGCCTCGACGACCTCGGCCGACTCTTCGATTATTTTGGCTCCAATCATCTCGACGCCGCCCGCGAGCAGCTGACTCGTGTACGACTTTTCGTTCGGATTGGCCGCCCGAGCGGCAATCGTGCGTTCCAGCTTATCGAGCGGTTGCGGTGCGTCGGTCATGAAGCCTCGTCTTCCCAGCCGGCAAGTCGGCTACAACAATAATCTTGGAGACAGTTTAGGTTCGATGAAGCTAAACCGCAAGCGAAGCATCTATGCGGTGAAAGTTATTGATGACCGCGTTGTTTAGCGATTGTTGGTTTCTGACGGGTGCTACGGCGGTCGGCAAGACGGCGGTGGGGATCGCGCTGGCTCGGCGAATCGGCGCCGAAATCATTTCGCTCGACTCGATGGCCATCTATCGCGGAATGGATATCGGCACCGCGAAACCTTTGCGCGAACAGCGGGCGGCCGTGCCGCATCACTTGCTTGACATTGTCGATCCGAGTGCAGAGTTCAGCGTTGCACAATACGTGGATGCGGCCGCGGCCGCCGTCGCCGATATTCGCTCTCGCGGAAAAGAACCACTCTTCGTTGGCGGGACGCCGTTATATCTGAAAAGCCTGCTGCGCGGGCTGTTCGACGGTCCGCCGGCCGATTGGCAGCTGCGAAACGAGATCGAGGAGGAGCTGCAGCAAGTCGGCCAGCCGGCATTGTATGACCGGCTTGCTCAGGTCGATCCGGTCGCCGCGTCGCACATCCATCCGCACGACACACGAAGACTGATTCGTGCTTTGGAAGTTTTTCGCGCGACGGGCGAGCCGATCAGCCATCAACAATTGCAGTTTGAAGAGGGTCGGCCGGCCGAGGACTGTCGCGTGTTTGTCCTGCGGCGGCGGCGCGAGGAGCTGCACGCTCGCATCGAAGGCCGTGTCGAGGCGATGGTAGAGTGTGGACTAGTCGACGAAGTGCGGGAGCTTGCGGCGAATGGTGGGCAGCTTAGTCGCACGGCTAAGCAGGCGGTCGGTTATCGCGAGGCATTGGCGTATTTGGCCGGGGAATATGGCAACGATGAAATGCTCGCGCGGATCACGTATCGCACACGTCGCTTCGCCAAGCGGCAAGGCACGTGGTTTCGCAGTTTGAGCGAATGCCGGCTAGTGGATATCGCGGGCGATATCGACGCGGATGACGTTGCGGAGCAGATTATTCAGTTAGCGCAATTAGCCCCCGGTCAGTGACCGGGAGCTAATTGGCTCGACGCCAGTTGCCGCTGCGGCCGCCGGATTTTTCTTCGAGGCGAATTTGCTCAATGGCGATTTCGCGGTCGACGCTCTTGCACATATCGTAGACCGTCAGGGCGGCGACTGACACGGCCGTGAGTGCTTCCATTTCGACGCCCGTCTTGGCCTCGACTTGCACTGTGGCCTCGATGCGAAGCGTCTGCTCATCGACGTATGCGAAATCGATCGCTACCGATTCGATCGGCAGCGGATGGCAGAGCGGGATTAACTCTGACGTGCGTTTGGCGGCCATGATGCCGGCCAGGCGGGCGACTTCCACTACATCGCCCTTGGCGGCCTCTCGGTTGCGGATGAGGGCTAGCGTCTCGGTGGCCACCCGCACCAACCCGCTTGCTCGAGCCAGGCGGCGCGAGACTTGCTTGGCACCGACATCGACCATGCGGCTGGCGCCAGATGGATCAAAATGGCTCAATTTATCCACGGAGGCCATTCTAGTCGAATGGCGGCTCAGCGGCGAGCAATCGCAAAAAACAAGGCCCGGTTACCTTTGGCAACCGGGCCTTGCGATGAACGGGTGAGGGGCGACGGAGAGGACGGGAGTTTCTCCGCCGCCACGCGGCCGAATCGTTCGACCGAACCCTTTTGCGTTGGCTTTCAGCTATTAGCTATTAGCTTTTAGCCAGGCATTCGGGGCCGGGGACGGCCCGGCTCGCTTTCTGGCTAAGAGCTAACAGCTAACAGCTAACAGCTTCTTATACCAATTCCTTCTTTGCTCCGATCAAGGTTCGCAAGCGTTCGGCCAACAGGGCGGCGTCGAACGGCTTTTTGAACGTCTCGTTGATGCTCGAGCGATCGAAGTTGGCGGTCGAGCTATCATCGGGCAGAAGGGCGATCAGGATCGTCTCGCCGAACTCGCTGTTGCGGCGCAGGTTTTGGCAAATCTGCAACGCTTCGAGCTGGCCGATCGAGAAATCGACAATAATACAGTCTGGGTGGAAACTTTCGGCCTGAATGCCTGCTTCGAAGCCACTCGCGGCGGTCGAGGTGCGGAACGACCGTTCGGCGGGCAGCTCGCGCTTCAGATTCTCGATCAAGACCTGGTCCTGGGCAACGATGAGCACTTTGGCCATCGCTTCGTCTTCCAGGTCTCCAAGGGGCATTCCATGCTCCTTGAGGAACTTGATCAAGTATTCGCGCGGGATGCGTCGGTCTTGGGATCCAGGAATGCGGTATCCCTTGAGACGGCCTGAGTCGAACCATTTACTGACCGTGCGCGGGGCCACTTTGCAGATCTTCGCGACCTGACCAGTAGTAAAGACCTTCATCGGGCTCTCCAATTCGTATCGCTAAGTGTCCGCTGAGTCATCGGCCGCGTTTGCGACGTCCGCCGCGGCCGATCGGTAATGTGCTTTGCATTTGTTGCCCGGCTGCGCGCTTCCCTCGCGCTCTCGCAATTGCAGCCGCTGTAACAAACGCCCGGGTCGGGCATTCCGAGGCTCTTAGCTCTTAGCTATTAGCTGCTAGCCAGAGAGTGATTAACCTCGCTGGCTAATAGCTAACAGCTAACCGCTAACAGCCTCTTTTGGGTCGGGTCAGGTCCTTCTGATCCGCTCCTGGGTTACTTCTCGCATCGGCTAGCAGTGCAGGCGGAGATTGGTCAAAACCGTTTGATTTTCCCGATGTGGACTAATCAGCCCGTGATCGATCGTTTTAAACGGTTTAACCGAACCCGCCGGCATTGAGTTGCGCGGCGATCGCGCGAACCATCGGCCGAGGATATGCAGGAAGACGCTTGCATTTGGAAGCTCTCGGCTATTAGCTATTAGCTGTTAGCCAGAAGTTGGTTCACTCTTCTGGCTAATAGCTAACAGCTAACCGCTAACAGCTTCCCACGTCTAAGGTGGGACAATATTGGCAGGCTCCCCCCTGCGTGCTGTCTTACCGCCGTGTTGCCACTGGCTTTGCCAGTAGCGTTGCGGCGCATGGCAAGACAGCCTATCCGATAGATAATTTCGATAAGAACGACCTGCCAACTTTAGAGAGTTTCAATAGTCTTGCGGGCGGAACGGATTGAAGCGCTTTTGACCGGCATTCGGGTCGTTCGGAATGTTCCTTTGAGGATTCAGCATCCGGCGGGCGGGAATAAGCAATGCGCGCTGTTTCTCACCGACCGACTCCCGTACCCGTTGCTATCTATGCTGCGCGGCGCAATGCGCTCACCGAGATATGGCCGTCTTCACTGACGTCCTCGAACCGCACGGATACGCGCTTCGAGACGCCGGATTCCTCCATCGTGACGCCATAGATCGTGTCGCCGCCGGCCATCGTCTTCTTCGAGTGAGTGATGACGATGAATTGTGTGAACGAGAGAAATTCACGGAGCACAGCGGTGAAGCGGCCGATGTTGGCTTCGTCCAGAGCGGCATCGACCTCATCGAGAATGCAGAACGGGCTGGGCTTGCTGCGGAACACTGCCAGCAGGAGCGCGACGCACGTCAGCGTCTTTTCGCCGCCTGATAGCAGGCTGATGCTGCAAGCTTCCTTTCCCGGCGGCTTGGCGACGATCTCGATGCCGCACTCGAGCACATCCTCGGCTTCGTCCACGACGATATCGGCCTCGCCGCCGCCGAACAGCCGGCGGAATAATTCTTGAAAATGGCCGCGGATAATTTCTAGCGTCGTGAAAAATAGTTGTCGGCTATCGATATTGATCCGCTGCGTAATTCGTTCAAGCGATGCCTTTGCCTCGACGAGGTCGCGGTACTGGGCGGATAGTTTTTCGAACCGCGCTTCGACTTCTTCCAACTCATCGAGGGCTTCGAGATTGATCGCTCCGATGTTGTTGATTTGATCGCGAAGCTGCCCGATTTCGCGCTCGATGGCCTCACGGTTAACCTCGGGAAGGGAGAAACGGGGATCACCAAGTGAGAATTCGGATCCGTCGTCCTGTTCAGGGCTCGCAGTCTTCGGCACCCCGCTTTCTGCTCGTTCCAAGTCAACGCCGTAGTCGTCTTGCATGCGATCGCAGAGGGTCTGGAGTTCATGACGGAGCCGGGCGGCGGTTACTTCGACCTTGTGCTGTTGATTTAGCAGCGCAGCAAGATGTTCGCGCTCTGTGCGAATGTGCTCGAGAAGATTTGCGCCTCGCGGCGAAGATCTTCGTTGGCGGCTTCGTGCAAGGCAAACTGCTCGGTGTGGCGTTGCTTAATATGAGACAAATCTACCAGAGCCTGGCGAGTTGTTTGCATTGTGTCATCGAGTTCCCCGATCTGGCTTTCGCGAATCTCGAGCTGCTTTTTTAAGTCGGCCAATAACTGATCGTGTTCTTGCTGGCTCTGCTGGGCCGCGTGGATCTGATGGCGGAGCATTTCGACTCGCTGTTCACAACGAGCGAGGAGAATTTGTCGCTCGACGGCGGTGGCCCGCTCGCGAGCATGCCGATCCTGGAGCAGCAACAATTGTTGTTCGCCGGCCTTCAATTGTGCATCAAGCTCTGCAGCCGCTAAGCGGCTTGCAGCTTGCTCTTGAAGACACTGTTCGATTTGACTGCGAGAGTTTGCCAGGCGCACTTCGATTCGACGACAGTCCTCTTCAAGCCTGGTGTGCTCGGCATCCTTGCGATCGACGCCCGAGCTGCACGACGCAGTTTCACGCCGGGCGTCGGCCAACTTATCGGCCGCCAAAGTGCAGGCGGAAACCAGCGAAGTGACGAGCGCTTCCTGGTCGGCACGTTCCTTTTCCAAGCGGGAATGTGTGGCGGTTTGTTCGGCCAGTTGCTGGTGCAAATCGCCGGCTTGATCATGGCATGAACGGAGCTCGCTGCGTCGCGACAACATACCGGCCGCCGCCTGACGGGGGCCGACAATCAGCGTGCTGTCTGCGGCAAGAAACTCGCCATCGCCGGTAACGAATTCCAGGCCACGTCCGGTAGTTTGTGACAGCCGCAACGCGGTGGCTAATCGATCGACCAACCATGTTCTGCCGAGCAGCCGACCGGCAAGCGCTTGAAATTCGGCTGCGGTTTCTACGAACCGGTCGGCCCGGCCCATAACGCCGGGCTCATTTGCCAGGTCGACGTTGTCAAGTGCCGTGGCAGCGTGACGGCTGTCGAGCGTCAGAAAGCCAACTCGATCGGCAACACGAATTTGGTGCGTCGCGAGCCAATCCAGCAGCGTCTTGGATGATGACAGTACGATGAATTGGGTTCGCTCGCCCAGAGCCACTTCCACGAGCGACGCCGTATCGACGTCGACATGAAACAAGTCGGCCACGATACCGTGGACCTGGCCGGAAAGCTCGCCAGGCGCATCGGTTGCCATCCGGAGCACATTCTGAACGCCGGTTCCGAGACCCTCGAGCCGGTCTTCGAGCTCGGTTAAAACGGCAATTCGTTCGTTGATTCTTGTTAGATGGGCTTCCGTGCGGCGATGGTGAGCGTCTGACCGCCCAAACTCGCGGCGTACTTCGATAAGTCGTCGCTCGGTGGCTGCGAGCGATGAGCGATGCTGATCGACTTGGGCCGCGACATCGGCTTCAGCTTTTTTCAAGCGTTCCAATTCTCTGAACACTTCGTCGCGCAGCTTCGCTGATTCGACCAGTCGCGACTGAGCGCGCGTTAATTCGTCAGCCGCGAGCGGGATCTGCGATTCTAGCGAGGAGATGTGATCGACGAATAACGAAATCGCTCGAGTGTGCTCCTCGCGAAGATTGCGGAGCGGCTCCTGCTGCGACTCGTTTCGAGCCAATTCCTGCTGCGATACATCGGCAAGCTCGATATGTGTCTTACATAGGGCGTCGGCCGCAACAAGCTCGGCTTCTGCGCTTGATAATTGCTCCGCCGCGTTTCGGAATCGGTCATCGGCCCCGCCACCCTGGTTCATCATTGTGGCAAGCTGCTGGCGAATGCCGGCGACGTCGGCTTCCAATTCCATTCGGCGGCTCTGCTGGTTTTCGACCGTGGCTTGCTTAGCCGCAATCTGCTCCCGCGTGGCCGAGGCCTGCGTTTCCAACTCGCGAACTTGTCGTGCAGTCTCCTCGATTTGGCGTTCGCTTTCCTGGCCGGCGGCTTCGTCGCGTTCCAATTGCGATTCGCGCTCGTCGATTCGAGTTCGCAATTCGGTCAATTGAGCTTCGCGCGATTTAAGCTGTTTCGTCAGAGCGCACAATCGACGAGAGCAACCTCAGTACGAAGCTGCCGCAAGCACTCGGTACATTCGCGGTATCGGCGAGCCTTGCCGGCCTGAAGCCGAACGCTGCGCAACCGGCTTTCGACTTCGTCGACAATATCCGACAACCGGAGCAAGTTTTGTTCGACCCGCTCCATGCGGCGCATGGCCGCTGCCTTTTTGATTTTGAATTGACTGATTCCGGCCGCTTCTTCGAAGATCACGCGGCGATCGCGGGGCGACGACTGCAGAAGCGCATCGACTTTTCCCTGTTCGATGATGCAATAGGCTTCGGTGGTGATTCCGGTGTTCGCTAATAGCTCGCGGATATCGCGCAATCGGCAAGGTTCACGATTGAGCAGGTATTCACCCTCGCCGCTACGATATACGCGACGGGTAACGTGGACCTCCTTGGCATCGATCGCCAGTCGGTTTTCCGAGTTATCCAGCGTGAGCGTAACTTCGCCGGTGCCGGACGGCCCGCGCGAGGCACAGCCGTTGAAAATGACATCGATCATTTCCTTGCCGCGAAGCGACTTGGCACTTTGGGAGCCAAGCACCCACTTTACGGCATCGACGATGTTCGATTTACCCGAGCCGTTAGGCCCGACAACGACGCAGATGCCATCGGGAAATTCCAGCCGGGTTTTGTCGGCAAAGCTCTTAAAGCCGAAAAGTTCGAGGGCTTTGAGCATGGGGAGAGTCGAGAGCTTAGAATCGAGAGTCGAGAGCCAGAACCTCTGGGCTCTTGACCCTCGACTCTTGACTCTTGACTAGTTTACTTCGGTCGGCTTTACTTCGGTCGGCCGAACAATTCCGGCAGCGGGGTTGCTACTTCGAGCGTCTTGTCGGATTCAGAGGAGGCGTCTGCGGCCTTTTCGCCTGCTGCGGGCGAATTTTCGGCCGTGCGTTCGAACTGTCGTCCCGACTGGGGCAGGGCATCGACTTCAAACCGGCTCGGGAGCGCGCCATCGGCCTTGGCTTGTTGAAGGGCCTGCACGACGTCTGGATATGTTCCGCCGAGCGCGACGATCGCGCGAATCACATCATCCACTTTTGCAGATACGACCTGCTGTTTCGATTCTGCACCGGGCGTAAAGCGGCTTACGGTTATTTTGTCGCCGTTCAGGCCGTTTACGAGGATGGTTTTGCCGGCATCGAGCATGAGCGGCAATTGGAATTGTTGGTCCTTGCCGAACAAAACGATTTCGGGCAGATGACTTTGCGTGACGTGCACCATGTCGGGGCCCGGCACGTCCATCACGTGATAGTGGAACTGGTCGGCCAGGTTTTCGTCATGCAGCAACGGGTCGCGCGGATTCATTGCCCATAACGCTCGGAATGCCCCATAGCGGGTTTCGGAGCTTTTTACTTCGAGCAGTGATCGGAGCACATCGAACGCCGTGACGTCGTCCATCGCGCTGAGTGCCGCGAGCGCATTGACGCGGAAGGCAGGCTGATCGCGGGCGATATCCGCCAGCACGCTGGCGGCAGACGTTTCATCCAAGTACGCCAACGCCTCGGCCGCGTAGAATCGCGACTTCGAGATCGGTCGAACCGATGCCATGCTTGAGGATTTCCTTCGCCTGGTCGTCGGCAATGGCTTCCAGGCGAATCGCCGCGCTGGCGGAGGTAAGCGGGTCGCCCAACTGCTGCTCTAAAAACATGAGTCGCGCCTGAAGTGCGGTGGGCGACTCGTTGATGGCCACATTTCGCAATACCTGCATGTATCGGGCCACGTTGTCTTTATAGCGCGGGTGAATGGCGATATCGATAAATTCAGGAGTCTTTGGGTTGGCGACGCCCTGCTTACGTCCGTTCGTGAAAGTGAAAAAACGCTTGTTGATCGAATGGGCAATGTCCTGGCTGATGCGCACGGATTGATGCTCGTGGCTGACGACTAATCCCAGCGGCCTTGATTTGAGCGCAATACCGCCACCAAGGACGCGGCCCTGTGTCACAAGTGCCTGATCCTTCTTTGGATCCGCTGTGGGATCGACGAGCACGGGACCCTCTGCGATGCCAAGCTCGTGCCCTGTGCGGATGGCTTCGCCGAGGACCGCCAACTCGGTAAGGCGAGTCTGCAGCAGCCAGCCATTGCGGATGCTTTTGGTTTCGCTTTGACTAGGAACGCGCACTTCGACATCAAATCGATCGCCTTCTTGAATGCCGGGCCGCAAAAAGGCGCGCGTCGAATACCATGGATGTATTGCCGGACGCGAGCACTTCGTTGGGATTGTTTACTTCGCGCCGTTTCATTTCATCTAAAAGGACGGCGCGTTGCGACGTGGGCGGCGGATCGGAACCTGTGCCATTTAGTCCGGTAACGAGGGAAACAGCTTCGATCTTGACGTAGTTCAAACCGAAGGGATGTGTGTATTCCGAGACGTACTTCACATCCGGCATGGGCGGCAGGTCGATACGCGCTTCGGGACTCTGCGGCCGCAGAATCGGACCGCTGCAACCGCAAAGAACGACGGCAGTCGCAATTGCACTGAGCAAACGGCGAGTGTGGTCGTTCGAAGTGCGACGAGATATCACGGAGCGTTCCCTCGCCAGTGTCATTGCCGAGCCGATCGCAACCAATGTGGAAGCCGGTTGCGAATAAAGCGCAGGCATGCGCAGCGGACAGCGGTCGATGCGCGCCAAAAGGCAATGGTCCCGCCGCCCAGCTCGCTTTCCAAGCTGGCGGAGAGTAGTGGCAAAGCTGCGCGTGGTCAAGGTGGGCCAATTGAATGAGGTGGCGCTCACCGCAGGAAAGGACCGGCTAGCATTGCTGGCGGATGTCTTGGGATAGGATGTGGGATGCAGTGGGAAGGGTTAATCGACGAATGCCTTGTCCCTGTCCCCTGCATTCTGCATCTTCATCACGGCGGGTCATAGCCGCCGGGATTGAACGGATGACAGCGGCAGATTCGCCGCAAGCCGCGCCAGGTGCCCCATAAAGCGCCGTATTTTTGCACGGCCAGAATAAAGTAGTGGCTACAACTTGGCTCAAAGCGGCATTGGCGGCCGAGAAGCGGGCTGAGCGTCCACTGGTAGACTCGCGCCGCTCCGATTAAAAGCGTGCCGGGCAGATTCCAAATTCGTCGCACGACCTGATTCACGTATCGTTGTGCTCCGTCAGCGTCACGGGTTTGATTTTGCATTGGATGCGAGTCGCCAATGCCGGCATTGCTTGCACTAACTGACTCAGCGACGGGGCAGATTGGCCGAGTGGCACGCAAACGAAGTCGAGCCTCGGAAGTTCGTGTTGGGTTAAACGAAAGGCTTCGCGGAGGACGCGCTTCCAGCGGTTTCGTTGCACCGCGCCGCCCACGCGCCGGGATACGGCCAGTCCCAGCCGGGGATGATCGAGTTGGTTCGCCGCGCCATGCAGCGCGATTAAGTGGTTCGAAGCAGAGAAATGGGCGGCGAAAACGCGTTCGAAATCGCCGGCGCAACAATCGCAGACGTTTTGGTAATCGATGTTCGGTCATTGTGATGGACGCAGCCGCTCCGATACCGGCAACGCGTACCGTCGAGGGTAGCCATTCGAAGTGGTGCTATGTTTCGACTTTGGTGTCTTTTGAGTGCGTATCCAACAGGATGGTTTCGCCGGTATTGATCTCTGGGAGGATAGTTGGCAGTACTTCGCTGAATTGGCGATCGGTGACGGGATCGTTAACGATGCGCCAGCGACCCGGGCGGTGGCGAGCCAGGCGGCGGACCCAATGACCTCCGATCATGACAAACGTAATCAAAAAAAGGCCGATAAGCGTAATGCCAAGGAGTGCCATGATGACGGCCGCGCGTCGCGGTGGATCGAGCCGTTCGAGCACGGGGTCAGCCGAACGCTCGGCAACAAGCATGAGGAAGGATGCGGGATGCAGGATGCTGGGGGCAGGGAAATACATGCTGGATCGTTATACGGGAGTGGAAATGCGCAGTTCCGCTCAATCATTTCTGCATTTGTCGCAACAGGTTCCTTCAATTCCGTGCCCCCGGCATCCCGCATCCTCGTACATCACCATCGCAACTCCGATCGCGGATGTTGTGGATAGCGGTTCGAGATATCGGCCAGTTGCTTGCGTTCGTCGGGCGTAAGATTGTCGGGCAACACGATTTGAATTTCGGCGAAGAGGTCGCCCGCCGGCTGATTCGCGGGATGCACGCCGTGTCCCTTGATTCGCAAGCGCTTGCCGCTCGAGGTATTGGGCGGAACTTTCAACGAGATGGTGCCTTGGGGCGTCGGCACATCGATTGTGGCCCCTAGGGCCGCCTCGGCCAACGTGACGGGCACGCGCACATCGAGCCGGTTGCCGACTCGGCGAAAATACGGGTGGGGACTCACGCGGATGGTGAGCAGGATATCGCCTGGGGGTGCCTCGCCCGAACTGGGCTCTCCCTGGCCGCGCAAGCGGATTTTTTTTCCGTCGTCGATGCCGGCGGGAATCTTGACGCGAATCGTTTCCAGTTCGCCGTTGTGCCGCTGGACGGAGAGGGCTGCCTCGCCACCCAGGACGGCCGTACCGAATGGGACCGTGAGCTCATGGCGCAGATCGTTCCCGCGCTCGGCAGTGCGCTGAGGACGCCGCGCACCCCGGCTGAATTGTTTGAACAGATCGGCGAAACCGCCGCCTTCCGCTGCAGCACCACGTCCGCCCCCGCCGAATATGTCGTTCAA
Source organism: Pirellulales bacterium (assembly GCA_963733825.1). GTDB lineage: Bacteria > Planctomycetota > Planctomycetia > Pirellulales > Lacipirellulaceae > JABDGM01. The sequence continues at coordinate 548,140 of CAVTEK010000013.1, read as the reverse complement.
GTCGTTGACGTCGAATGGGTAGGTTTGCGGTCCACTGCTGGTGGTGTAACGCCAGTTGCGCGGGCCGCCACTTCCGCCGACGGATTCGAAATCGCTGCCGAATTGATCGTAGCGCTTGCGCTTTTCCGGATCGCTCAGCACCTCGAAGGCCGATTGGACCTCTTGAAATTTCTTCTTTGCCGTGGCATCGTCCGGATTCATATCCGGATGATACTTGCGGGCCAGTTTGCGATACGCCTTTTGAATATCCTCCGACGACGCGGTCCGAGTCACTCCGAGTGTGGCGTAATAATCGTTGGCCATTGAAATGCCAGTGGTGGATCAACTCGCCCTGTCACCCCGAGGTACTCCGAGGGGTCCGGCTAGATTCCTCGGAGTACCTCGGAATGACAGGTGGTCGATCATGAGCAAACTGACCCACCACCGAAATGCTACGTCACGGGCGGATCGGGATGTCAATTGTATATTCTACGGGATTTGGCTCACGTGCAAAGTCGGCGGTACAGGCCTCCGTTTCTCTGTCCGGCCGGTGCTAGACTGTAAAAGGGGCGACGCGATTGACAAGTCGCGTTTTGAAGGATTGCACCGAGGTGCAAAGAAAGCAAACGATGTTGAAATGTGGAGTTCTAATATGCTCGGTCTTTATCAGTGTTGGGCTGACGATGTTCGGGTCGATGGCCGTCGCGGCGCCGCATGCCGATGGCCGGCTGCGGATTGAAGTTGTCGATAGCGTTACCGCTCGACCGATTGCCGCTCGAATGCACTTGCGCAGGTTCGAGCACCAGCGGTAAGGCTGGCGCCGGCTCGGGGGCAAAGCATGCGGTCAAATTGAACCTTCCCGGAACGGCCGAGTTTGGCGGGCACTTCTATATCGACGGGACGATTACGCTGCCACTTCGGGTCGGGCAGTATAGTTTCGAACTCGAGGCCGGGCCCGAGTACCTTACGCAGAGCGGCCACTTCGAGATCGAGCGCCACGCCGATGACACGAAGCGGATTGAAATGAAGCGCGTGACCGATCTGGCGAAGGAAGGTTGGTGGGCCGGCGACTTGGATGTTCGACGCAAGGCAACGGATATGCCGCTCCTCATGCGTGCTGAAGGACTTGCGTTTGCGCCTTTGAACCAGACCACAATCAAGGATACTTCGCCGCTGCTGGAAGTGGACGGGCATCGCATTGCCCGCACGCCGTATGCTTGGGCGCTGCCCGTTTGGTTGGCGGGCGGCAAGTTGGACGCCATCCAGTTGATACATCACCATTCGCTTCGAGACGGGGTTGTCGAAAAGGAAGACGATGGTCGGCCGCGCGACAAATCGCTATTCCCAGGTGCGCGCGGCAACGGTCATTGGTCGGAAGCGGTGTACTATCACGTTCTGAATTGTGGGCTGCGAATTCCGCCGGCCGCGGGAAGTGGATCGGGCGCTAACGACAATCCGGTCGGCACGAACCGTATGTACGTGTTCTGCGGCAATGAATTCTCCAAAGAAGCCTGGTGGGAAGGGCTCAAAGTAGGACGCGTGTTTGTGACAAATGGGCCGTTGCTGCGACCCATGGTGGAAGGCCAACCACCGGGCTACGTTTTTCACTTGTCGGCCGGCGAGTCGCTTAATTTGGAGATTGGCCTCAATCTCGCGACAAGTGTTCCGGTCGAATATTTGCAGATCATCAAAAATGGCAAATCGATAGCGGAGGTGCGTCTGGCGGATTGGAAGGAGAAAAAAGGACGGCTGCCGCCGGTGCACTTCGATGATAGCGGCTGGTTCTTGGTGCGGGCGGTTACGAATAACCCGAAGGTCTATCAGCTCGCCTCCAGCGGTCCGTATTACGTTGAGAAAGGCGGACACCCTCGGGTCAGCCGCGGCAGCGTGCAGTTCTTTCTGGATTGGATTGACGCGGCCGAAGCTCGGTTGCATGACCAGACCGATGTGGACGAGGCGAAGCGCAAAGCGCTGCTAGCAGACCAGGAAGTGGCCCGCAAATTCTTCGCAGATTTAAAGGCCACGGCCAACGCGGACTGATTGGGCAGGTGTTTTCCGCGTCGCTGGCATTTACTACAATCGCTGCCCCGTGCCGAAAATCCAAGTAGGTTGCTTCTGCCGGAAGCGACCTCGGCAGGTTTTCTTGTTCGAATATTGGAAGGTCCCGCTCGGCTCGCGGGATCTGCTTTCCTTGAGTTTGCAATGGGTGGAATTGCTTATAGTGTGGTCGGCATGCTCGATGGCGCGGCCAAAACGAGGGTGTACTCGTCGCTCGACGGGCCGATCGAATCGCTCAGCATGTTGCGACGATCGCTCGTGTTTGCTGAACTGTCTAGCATTTCGTATCTATCGCGGACCGAAGCGGGGCTGCTGGCGCACCGGATGGGATTTCCGGAAATCCGGTTTTACGACCGAGAGGGGTCACAGGCATACATTTTCGCCAACCAGCACGATGCCGTTGTCACGTGTCGCGGCACCGAACCGAACGACTGGCGCGATGTGCGGGCCGATCTCGATCTTGGCAAGGCGATGGCCGAAACGGTCGGCTGGATGCACCGCGGTTTCAAGCGCGAAGTCGATGAGCTTTGGCCGAGGCTGGAACAGGCGCTGGTGAATAACACGCGCACGCTATGGTTTACCGGTCACTCGTTAGGCGGCGCGATGGCGGCGATTTGTGCTGGCCGGTGTCGCTTGTCGTACATCCATTCCAACCCACGCGCGCTGTTCACGTTTGGTAGCCCGCGAGTCGGTAATCGCAGGTATGTAAACTACGTGCAAATTGAAACTTATCGTTGGGTCAATAACAACGATATCGTGCCGCGCGTCCCGCCGGCGTGGCTGGGTTATCGTCACAAGGGACAGGAAGTATATCTGAATGCCTATGGAAAAATCCGACAGCTAACGACCTGGCAGCGAATGAAAGATCGCTGGCGCGGGTTTGTCCGCGGGCTGCACGAAGGCCGCTTCGATTTCTTTTCCGATCATTCGATTAGCCGGTACATTCAGCACATTCGCAGCGCGGTCGAGGAAGATGAATCCGTGACGCTGCGGCCGGTATCGGCGGACACTCCGATCTCGGCCCGGCGCGCCGCCTGAATTATTTGCCGTTCTTCGAGCGGAATTCGAGTTTCGGAGAAACTCGCCTACACTTTGGTCACCGCGCGGGGACCCCTTCTTTTTTCTTCGTTTCGATTGATCTGCCAATGGATCGCCATTCTCATTGCCCAAATGGGAGAACGCGTCGCGTGAAAGCGGCTTGCGCCGCATCGCCGAATTCGACATCGCGAGCTGCGGCCCGTTCGAGCAGTTCGTACTGACTGCGGTGAATCGGACCATCGGTTGCCGATTCGCGGGCATAAGTTCCGTCCGGCCGCAATACGCGCGTGTGGGAGTTGTCGGCAAGATAGGTCGGAATGATTTCTTCGACGAGCCGCCGTCGCAGATTCTCGGATTCGATGGGGAACATAACTTCCACGCGGCGCTCAAAATTTCGCGGCATCCAATCGGCGCTGCTAAGAAATACTTGCTGCTTACTTCCCTCGCCGAACACCAGAATTCGGCTATGCTCGAGGAAGCGATCCACGACGCTAAATACTCGGATATTTTCTGAAATGCCGGGCAGGCCCGGGCGCAAGCAACAAATACCACGGATCATCAGATCGATCGGCACGCCCGCCTGGCTGGCCTGATAAAGTGCTTCGATCGTGCGGCGATCCACCAGCGAATTGAGCTTCGCGATGATCCGCGAGCGTTTCCCGTCGCGGGCACGCTGAGCCTGTTCGTCGATCAATTCGAGCGTTCGCTGTTTGAGATCGCTCGGCGCGACGACAAGCTTTTGCCAGTCGTGGTTCTGTGAGTAGCCTGTGAGGAAGTTGAACAAATCCGAAACGTCGTCGGCGACAATTTTATCGGCAGTGAAGAGGCCGAGATCCGTGTATGCGAGCGCCGTATTGGGGTTGTAATTCCCGGTGCTGAGATGGACGTATCGCCGCACTTTCTTGCCTTCCCGGCGAACGACCATCGCCAGCTTGCAGTGCGTCTTAAGACCCATGAAGCCAAACACAACGTGGACCCCCGCGCGCTCCAGGTGCCGCGCCCAGGTGATGTTATTGGCTTCGTCGAACCGAGCTTTGAGTTCCACAAGTGCGGTTACGTGCTTGCCGTTTTCGGCTGCTTCCGCCAGCGCCCGAACAATCGGGTTGTCGCCGCCACTCGTACGGTAGAGGGTTTGCTTGATGGCCAACACCTGCGGATCGCGGGCCGCCAACTCGATAAAATCCACTACCGGCACGAACGATTCGTACGGGTGATGCAGCAGGATATCGTGCGCGGCGATCTCCGAAAACAGATCATCATAGTTGTATAGTCCCACGGGTGCCCGCGGCACCAGCGGCGGGTCCCGCAGATCCTTTCGTTCGACAACCTGCACAAGCTCGTGCAAGCACGTCATATCGAGCGGTCCGTTGAACTCGTAGACTTCGTTGTACCCGGCCTCCAAGGCGCCCGGCGCCGATGCCGTTTTCGTCTCGTAGTGAATCTCTTCCTCTGTGACCAGCATCTTGAGCACGGAGGGGTTCATTCCGGCCGAAATCTCTAACCGGACGGCCTCGGTTCGTTGCCGTGCCCGCAGGCGAGATTCGATGGAACGGAGCATGTCGTCGGCTTCTTGCTCCAGCAGGTCGATGTCCATATCGCGCGTGATTCTGAATGCCGCGTGATCGACAATGCGATAACCGCCGAACAGATCGGCCAGCCGGCTGCCGATTAGGTCTTCGAGCATGACGAAATTCTGCTTGTCGCCTTGCTCGACCGAAACGAATCGAGGCAGCACCTGTGGTACTTGCACTACGGCAAACAGCCGCGATGGACCGATGCCGCTGACCCGCTCGAGCATCGCCGCCAGGTACAGGCCGCGGTTGTGAAACCGCGGGCTGGGATGGCTCGGGTCGATGGCCATCGGCGTGAGCACGGGGAAGATTTCCTGGCGGAAATACTTATCGAGCGACTTCACACCTTTGGCGTCGAGGTCCTTCATCGTGTGAATGCGAATACCGGCCTCAGTAAGCGCCGGCACGATCGACTCGTTCCAAACACCGTACTGCTGCGCGACAAGCTGCTCGGTGCGGCGAGCAATCCGCTGCAGTTGCACGATCGGCTTGAGGCCATCGGCTGGCGGGTCCTGCGGAAGCATCTCGTCGAACGCCTGTTCGCGCAGTCCGGCCACACGGACCATGAAGAATTCGTCGAGGTTCGAGGCGAAGATCGCCAGGAACTTCACCCGCTCCAACAACGGGTTATTGGCGTCCTCGGCCTCCTCGAGCACACGCGCGTTGAATTCCAACCAGCTTAACTCGCGGTTGATAAAATGCTCGGGCAGAAAGGTGGGTTGCACGGTGCTCACAACGTAATTCTACCACGTTCGTGCGCACACCGACGAGCCGCGAAAAGCCGGTAATTTTAAGCCGCGTACGCCGAGATTTGAATTCCTAATGGATATCCAACTCGAAAGGCATCATGAATGCGACCGGGCGGTCGAACACGGCGCGCAGCCGTGCGGCCCGCGCACGATGTTCAATAGGTCGGGCGCCAGGTTGCCCAAGCCGAGGTCGACGTGAACTTCCTTCTCGGAATCCAAGTCGCCGAAGAGCGATTCGAAGAAGTTGGTTGGCTCGGGCAAAACTTCGATCCGTACTTCGGTGTCCTCATCGAGGCCTGCCAGTTTCTTGGCCTCGATCACCGCGTCGTGCAGCGTGCCGAGCTGGTCGATGAGCCCGTTATCTTTGGCCTGGCGACCTGAATAGACTCGGCCGCCGGCCAGCTTGCGAAGTTTCTCGACCGGCATGTGGCGACCCTCCGCCGCTTTGGTCGTGAATTGGCCGTACATGTCCTCCATCATCTTCGTGACGACTTCCCGCTGCGAGTCGCTGAACTTGCCGCTCGAGGAGAATATTCCGCTGTTCTTGCCACGTTCGATGGTCTCGGTTGTGATGCCGATCTTGTCGAACAATCCCCGCATCGCCAACTTGCCGCCGACAACGCCGATCGAGCCTGTAATCGTGCTCGGCGTGGCAAAGATCTTGCGGGCGCCCATAGAGATGTAATAGCCACCGCTGGCCGCCACGTCGCCCATGCTGGCGACGATCGGCTTCTTGATGACCTGCGTTTCGTGCCAGATCAGATCGCTTGCCAGGGCCGAGCCGCCCGGGCTGTCGACGCGCAATACGATCGCGACGACTTGCTTGTCGTCGTTCGCTTTTCGTAGGGCCTCGATGATTGTGCTGGATCCCATGACTTCGCTACCAAAGACATTGCTCTTGCTTTTGCCCGACATGATGGGGCCGAGGGCATACACCACTGCAATCTTCTTGCCTCTATGATCGACAGATGACGACTCACCGCCCATCATCGCCTGCATTAGCTTGAAGAAGCCCATCGGGCCAGAAAAATCGGTATCGACTTCTTTCTTTCCGTAGTTTTTCACGAACACCAGTGGTTCGGCTTTGTATTTTTTGGTCAGCTCGTCGCGGAGTGTGTCGGGGTAAGCGACACGATCGATCAGGCCCAACTCCTTGGCGCGGGTGGCGGTGATCAGGCCCGTATCGATTACCTCTTTCGCTTGGGCGATCGAGAGGGGGCGGTCTTTAACGATGGTTGTGATCATGTCGTCGTAAAGGTCGTCGATCAACGACGTCATGTTCTCGCGAACCGGTTCGCTGAATTTTTCGCGCGTGAGCGGTTCGGCCGCGCCCTTGTAGTCGCCGATGTGGATGAAGTCGGCTTCGATGCCCAGTTTTGCGAGCAAGTTTTTGTAGAAAGTCGCCTCGGCGTGGATACCGGGCAGAACGACAACGCCCGTCTCGGGCATCACGATCTCGTCGCAGGCACAGGCAACCAGGTAGTCGGAGGGCTCCGCCGAGTCGAGCATCGCGTACGCTTTCTTGCCCGAAGCGCGGAATCGGCTGATCGCGCCGCGCAGCTCGTCGACCTTGCCGCGGCCAATTTCCGGATTCTGAATGTCCAGGACAATGCCGGACACCGATTTATCTTTGGCGGCCTTTTCCAGCCGGCCCATCACCTCGCGCAAATCAAGGCGCGACTCGCTGAATGGCCCCGCTTGTTGGGCCGTTTCCGGGAGATTGTCTTTCAACGTGAGGATCGCAAGGCGAACCTTGTCTCCTTTAGCCGCCTTTGGCTTTTCCTTGGCAGTTGTCTCGTTCGCAGGCTTCGATTTTTCTTCGGTTTTCGACTTCGACTTGGCAGCTTCGTTTGTAGATTTCTTGTCGTTGTGATCGCCTTTGCCATTCGTCGCGTGCCGTTCATCCTTTGCCTTCGCTGCCTCTGCCGCCGAAGCATCCCTGTCCGACGTGTCGGCTTTTTCCTTTTGATCGGTGTCTTTAGAGGTCGTCGGGGCCTCACTCGCCGACAGCACCCTTGGCTGCTCAATCACGCACCAGCTGATGATTGCCAAACCGGCAATTGCCAACACGCTATTTCGTAGACTAATTCGATACGTAGCCTTCATATTCTGCACTCCGCATTTCTAAGCAAGCTCAAGACGAAACCCAAACGCTCAAAATCGCATTCGCAGGCTGCCGGCATTTCTTGACGGTCGAGGCGGCAGCACCCGACCAGCCCACCCATTCTAGCGAGCCTACCAAGTCATTGCATCCGCCGGGTTCGATTTCTCTGGTCGCCGAACCGGGTTTTTGATAGTGTTTTCGCCCCCGTGAGCGGGCAGCGCAATTCAAGTCGGATCCGACTTTTTTGAGGGTGCAAAATGCCACCAAAATGCAGTCAGTTTGTCTGGGTAGTGGCTCTAGCTGCGACTTTTCCGGTCACCAGGCCGGTTCGCGGGCAAATCTGGAAACAGTTCGTGCCCACAGGTCATGGCGCGAAAACAGAAGATGCGCCTGCGCGGGAAAGCAACCCCTTGCAAGCTGGCGCGACGCCACAAGCCGCAACCGGCGATTACGCGCTGGCGCAGGAGAGCGGTCCATGGCTGATCGTGGCGGCCAGTTTTTCCGGCGATGGAGCAGAGAAGCAGGCAAACGAGCTGGCTCATGAATTGCACGAACAGTTCCACCTGCGGGCTTACGTGCACGAGATGGATTTCAAATTCGGCGACGACACGAATGGGCAGGGAACTGGATATGGATCACCCGTGCGCCGGCATTTCAGGAAGGGCAATGAAGTTCGCGAAGTCGCTGTGTTGGTCGGCGACTTTCCGTCGATCGACGGGCCAGACGCGCAGCAAATGCTCAGCCGCGTTAAAACACTCGAGCCGAATGCGCTCAAAGTCGAAGCGAGCCAATCGGCGCAGAGCATGGCGGAAGTGCACCGGTTCGAAAATGCGTTGCTGGAAAAACTCGGAAAGCCGCGCAAGCGCGGACCGATGGGCCAGGCGTTTTTCACGCGGAACCCGCTTTTGCCGCAGGAGTATTTTGTTCCGAAAGGCGTCGATAAATTTGTCGCCAAGATGAACGAGGGAGTCGATCACAGCTTGCTCGATTGCCCGGGCCGGCAGACGATCCAGGTCGCCACGTTCCGAGGGAAAACGATTTTGCAAACTAGTGCGCAGGATGATCCGGCCGCGAAGTCGTTATGGGGTTCGCGGAAAAAGCCGGAACAGGACCCGCTGGTTTTGGCGGCGGAGAACGCCCATTTACTGACCAAGGAACTCCGTTCGCACGGGTTCGAAGCGTATGAGTTCCACGACCGGACCGAAAGCATCGTGACGATTGGCTCGTTCGCCCAGACGACGCAGCAACTTCCGGACGGGCGCGTGGCGGCCATTCCAGAAGTTCAACGGATTATTCAGACGTTCGATGCCAGCTTCGATACCCCGGCCGATCCGCTCAGCGGCATCGGCAACGATTCGCGTACCCAACAACTTGTTGAAGAGCAGCAGCAACAGGTTCGTATGAAGCTGAATAACCAGCAAGCCCAAGTGGTGCCGGGGATGAATCCAAAACATGTGAAAATACTGAACGGTCATGGAAAGAACGCCAGGGTGGAGCGCATTATTCCCATGGACGTTCACCCGCAGATAATCGAAGTGCCCAAGCGGAGCATCTCGAGCGCTTACTCGAGCTAGGCCAGGAATTCAGATTTCGGATTGCGGATTTCGGATCGCGGATTAGGCTGTGTACATACAACCGCCGTCCGCCATCCCCAATCCTGGCACTCGATTCTTGGCTCTCGACTCTCGACCTTCGCTCGTCATTGGCACGCGCAATCGCAAGAAGGGCGCGGAGCTGACAGAATTGCTCGCGCCATGTGGCTTTGCGGTCGTCACGCTGGACGAGCTGCCCGATGCCATCGAGGTCGTCGAAGACGGCAATACATTCGCCGCCAACGCGCGGCTCAAGGCATCGCTGCAGGCGAAGCATTTAGACCGTTGGGTTCTGGCGGATGATAGCGGTTTGGCGGTCGATGCCCTGGGGGGCGCACCCGGTGTTTATTCGGCGAGATTCTCGCTGAGGGAAGGCGCCCTATCCAGCGTGGCTCAGAATGGGCCGTCCGCGGATATCGATCAGGCAAACAACGCGCTATTGCTGGAAAAACTTGCCGCTACTCCGCTGGAAAAGCGCACAGCACACTATGCATGCCATGTCGCGGTTGCCGATGCGACGGGCGCGATCCGCGCCGAAAGCTGCGATGTTTGCCAGGGACGAATCCGCTTCGAACCGGCCGGCACGAACGGGTTCGGTTACGACCCGCTGTTCGAAGTTGTCGAATACCACCGCACGTTTGGCGAGCTTGGCCCTCGAGTGAAACAGGCAATCAGCCATCGTTCGCGAGCATTACGGGCGATCGTGCAGAAACTCTTAGCCATCGGCTCTCAGCAGCCGGGTATAACGAGCTACTTCTCGTATCGCTGAAAGCTAATAGCTAAGAGCTAAGAGCTTCCCTAAACTATAAGAGCCTGGTCGGCAAAGTATGAAATGCCGAACCAGGCTCAATGAGAGAGAAACAGATGAATACGCAAAAGATATCTCCAACCTCCAAAAAAGACAAGCCTTGTCCGGGCAAATTGTCCGCCATGCGTCGATCGCCGTCGTCGGCGTTCTGTTTCATCGCGGTTTTAGTGTTTTGGGGGCAATTTGTCGGTGCTCTACGCGCGGCTGAAGCTAACGATCCCAAAAAATGGGTGGCAGACAACATGGGTTCGCTGGTCGAGCTGTATCGACATCTTCACCAAACGCCCGAGTTGTCGCAGAAGGAGAAGAACACGTCGGCACAGATGGCGAAGGAGTTACGCGATATCGGCGCGACGGTGACGACAAACGTGGGCGGTTATGGCGTGGTCGGCGTGATGGCAAACGGTCCGGGAAAGGTGCTCTTCTTGCGCTCCGATATGGATGCGTTGCCCGTCGCCGAACAGACGGGGCTGCCCTATGCGTCGAAGGTTCGCACTGAGGATGCGCATGGCGCAACCGTGGGTGTTATGCATGCCTGTGGTCACGACGTCCACATGACAAACCTGGTGGCCGTCGCTCGATATCTGGCCGCGCACCGCGAAGTTTGGGCCGGCACCGTCGTGTTCGTGTTTCAGCCAGCTGAAGAAACCGGCGGGGGCGCCGACGCGATGATACGCGATGGCCTGTTCAAGAGATTCCCTCGGCCGAACTTCGCGGTCGCACTTCACGATTCGGCCGACGTCCCCACGGGCAAGATAACTTATCATCCGGGGTTCGCGCTGGCGAATGTCGACAGTGTCGATATTGTCGTGAAAGGCCGCGGTGGCCATGGGGCAAGCCCGGAGTCAACGATCGATCCGATCGTGATCGCGGCCCGACTGGTGCTCGATCTGCAGACGATCGTGAGCCGCGAAGTGAAGCCGACCGAGCCGGCGGTCGTCACGGTCGGCTCGATTCACGCGGGGACGAAGCACAACATCATTTCCGATGAATGCCGGCTGCAACTTACGCTGCGAAGCCTGTCGCCCAAAGTGCGGCAGCAGTTGCAGGATGCGGTCCGCCGCAAGGCGTTGGCGGCTGCCGCGAGCGCCGGCGCGCCCGAGCCGAGCGTTGAAATCAGCGAGGGGACGCCCGCACTATTTAACGACCCTGAACTGACGCAACGAATCGCCGCGCTCTTGAAGCGCCGATTCGGCGACGACAAAGTCGAGGCGGGCGAAGCCGTGATGGGGGGCGAGGATTTCGGCCGCTTCACGCAGCCGGGCGTACCGATCTGCATGTTTCGCCTTGGGGCAGTGAACCAGAATCGGCTCGACGAATTCGCCGCCAAACATCAGCCACCCGATTCGTTGCACTCCGCTCGATTCTATCCAGATATCGAGGAAACGCTCGCAATGGGCGTGCCGGCAATGGTGTACATCGTTGAAGACTTGCTCAAGCCCGGCGACAGCAAGTCGCCGGCGGATAGCCGATGAATGTGCCTCAACGCAAAAGCCACTGGTTACGATGGTGCATCATTGGCTACGTTGCTCTCGCCGGTGCAGTGGTAGCCGCGATGATTTGGGCGCGTCAATCGGCGGTTTCGCAATCGTCGTCGCTGACGTCAAATGTCGGGTGGAACGAGTGGCGCGAAAGTGAGCGCGAACGACAATCGCAGCACGGCCCGGTTGAACGCCGAGTGCCAATGAGCGAGGAGCCGCCAGCACTAGTTTTAATGCGGGACTATTTCGCGGTGTTGATGTTCGGTGCGCACGTTGTTCAGCTCGTTGCTTTATTGGGTTACCGCCTGGTTCATTTTGGGGAGCATCAGGAGCGGATGAAGGTGCCGCGGCGTTGGACATCGGGTGTTCGGTCTCCAATATCGATAATCTAACATCCGGCTTCATTGTGCATTGATATGGGTTCAACCGTCCGCAGTATTACGAAGCACGCTGAAACGGAACCGTCGGCCTTTGCCACCCTTCGCTGGCGTAATTGGCCGCTTGTCGATTGCCCGCGGTGGTCGTGGTTGCTGCCGGGAGGTGTGCTCGGCATGGGCGCGGTCGTGTGGTGGCTTGGCGGCGGCTGGTTATTGGGCCTCACGGTAATCGTTGCTTTGGCGATTGCCCTCTGGCAATTTTTACTGCCTGTCACATTCGAATTCTGCTCATTGGGCGTGCGGCGTTACGCGATTGGCCGCGCACGACTAGTGCCATGGGACGCGATACGCGCGTACCAATTGCGACCGTCCGGCGTTATGTTTTTTCAGCGCACGGACCCGACGACCATTGACGTCGTCAAGAGCTTGTTCGTGCCGTACCCAAAGGACGAGGATGAAGTGGTCGTCTCGGTGCGATTGTATTTGTCCCACGCGGAGGAGTTGCCGTGAATGCCGTGGGGGAGGGGGGAGATTGGGAGACGGGGAGATTTGAGGTAAGCCTCGTACGAACTTCTCACTATCTCGCAATTTCCCCTTCTTCGATGCGGCTCGGCTCGCGGCATCTACGTTCGGCGGGTGGCGAGCTTGGGATCTGACGCATCTCGGAGACCGTCACCCAGAAAGTTTAGCGCGTATAGAGTGATGCCGAGTGCCAAGCTGGGGTAGACGATTAGCCACCAGTAGATTTTCACCGGGGTGATAACTTTAATGCCTTCGTTGGCCAAGAGGCCCCAGGAAACATCCGGAGGTTCGACTCCGAGGCCGAGGAACGAGAGGAACGCCTCGAAGAGCATCACGCGGGGGATGGTGAGCGTCAGGTAAACGATCACCACGCTTAGCAAATTCGGCAGGATGTGCCTGGCGATGATTCTCGATTGGCTGGCGCCCACGGCCCGTGCCGATTCGATGAATGGTTCGGTGCGGATGGAAATTACCTGGCCGCGGACGACGCGGGCCATGGTCAACCAGTAGATCGCGCCGACGACGAAGTAGAAGATCGTGATGCGGCCAATGCCCCAGTCTTCCAGTCGGGCCTTTATTTTGTCCTCGCTGAGAACCGTGATGATGAAAATCACGATGAAGATGAACGGGATTGAATAAAGAACGTCTACCAGACGCATCATGACATCATCGAGCCAGCCACCGACGTAACCGGCAATCGCGCCGTACGTAACGCCGATTAGAAGCGAGACGAACGTGGCGACGATGCCGACGATGATCGAAATGCGGGCGCCCCAAAGACGCGCGCGAGCAGGTCGCGGCCGAATTCGTCTCGGCCGGCTACCGATGCCAGGTTTAATTCACCAAACACGCGATAGCGGACGCGAATCATCCAGCGGCTGATTGGGCCCACGTCGGGATAACCGGCTTCGCGATAGGGTCGCAACAATGCGTCTTCCATTTCGCGTTTGATTCGATCGCGATCGCGTCCAGAGGCGGTCGGCAAGTTTTGCGAAATCGCAGCCAAGCGCTGCGACGTTTCTTCAATCGGCTTCCAATCGAGAACGAACGATTGATTAAATAGGGGAGAAAACTTTGGCGGTTCGTATTGCAACTCGGTATGGTGTTTGTCGGGCGGCGAAATTGGCAGCAAGGGAGTGAAGAACGCCAGGGCGCCGATGGTTGCGAGCGTCGCCAGAGAGGCCATCGCCATGCGGTTGCGCCGCAGGCGGCGCCAGGCGTCTCGGCCAAGCGATACGCCTTTCGCTGTGAGAGGTCTCGCCGCGGGAGATATTGCTGAAACTACTGACATTCTTCGGCGCCAGAGACGCCTCCCGCAGATTAATTGGCTTATTTCAACTCCACTCGCGGCTCGAGGACGCTGTATGAAAGGTCGACCAGAAAATTCAGCGAGGAAAGCAACACCGTGTAGAGCAACACCAGGCCCATGGAAAGAGTCAAATCGCGCACCAAGGCGGCTTGTACGAAGTGCCAGCCAAGTCCGGGAATCGCGAAGATCTTTTCGATGACAACCGATCCTGTGAGAATTCCAGCGACGGCAGGGCCGAGGTAGGACACTACGGGTAGCAGCGCGGTGGGGAGGGCATGTCTCAGTGCGGCCCTCACTTCACTTAATCCCTTCGCGCGGGCAGTGCGGACGAAATCCTGCGACAGCGCGTCGAGCATGCCGGTGCGCGTGATGCGGGCAATTTCAGCCGCATATGCTAGTCCCAGGCACATCGCTGGTAATACAAGTTGGCGAAGTGTGCCCCAACCGCCGGCGGGGAAAATTGGAATCACGAATACGAACACCATAATCGCCAGGCTAGCAACGATAAAACTGGGCAGAGCGATCCCCATCGTCGCCAGCGACATCAGCAAAAAGTCGGCGAATGATCCCCGGTACAGTGCCGAAACGATGCCTGCACTTAGTCCCAACACAATGGCGAATCCCAGTGCTAAAATGCCAAGCGCGGCCGAGATGGGCAGGCCCTGAGCAATGACTTGATCAACGCTGTAATCTTGCAGCTTGCTGCTCATTCCCAGGTCACCGGTAAGATCGCGCCTTAAATCGAATGCATATTGTTGGTACCAAGGGAGATCAAGCCGATAGCGGTGCTTGAAATTTGCTTCGATTTCGGGCGGCAGATTGCGCTCGGCCGAATACGGGCCGCCGGGGACGGCGAGCATCAATGCAAACGAAACGGTGAAAACAATCCACAAAGTAAGAGCCATCCCGATCAGCCGGCGAATGATGAACCACGTCACTTCACAGGCTCCATGTACTCATTGGGGCGAGGATCGGTGTCATTGACATGGGGATCGATCCAGATGTCCTGGACCGGATGCATATCCTGCAAGTTGTTGTAGAAACCGCGGACGTGCGGCCGGACCACGTTGCGAGACACATAGAAATAGAGCGGAATGATGGGCATTTCGTCCATGAGCATTCGCTCGGCGCTTTCTAGAATCTGCATGCGTTTCAGTTGGTCGGGCTCTTTCGCGGCATCGGCGATGATCTTGTCGTACTCTGGCTTGCCGAAACCGGTATTGTTGTTTTCGCCATTCGTCACGTACATATCGAGGAACGTGTTCGGGTCGAGATAATCTCCGACCCACGCGCGGCGCGCAACAATGAATTTCAATTGCTGAACCGAATCCTGGTACGAAGCCCACTCTTCGTTCCGCAGCGAGGTGGTAATTCCCAGTTCGCGCTGCCACTGCTTGCGAATGAGCTCGGCAATCGCCTGATGCGCTTGGTCGTTGTTGTAGAGGATCTCGAATCTAGGGAAGCCGCGGCCTTCAGGGTAGCCGGCTTCGGCGAGCAGTTTTCGCGCGGCCTCTGGATCATGCTTCTTGCATTCCTGTTTGTGGTAACCGGGCATCGATGGCGGAACCAGGCTGTAGGCAGGAATCTCGCCAGCGCCGGTTGCTACGCGTGTGACCTCCTCCCGATCGAGTGCCAGCGAAAGCGCCTGGCGAACCCGTTTGTCGTTGAGCGGTGGGCGTGTGGTGTTAAGCAAGAAGAAATACGTCGTTAATTGCGAGGCCGGGTTGAAGTCGTTGCGACGTGGATTTTGCTTCATGAATTCGCGGAGCACTTCGGCGGGCGGCACGGTATCCCAGTCGACCATTCCAGTCATATACAGATTGAAGGCGGTCGTGCGATCCTCGACCGATAATGCGTCCACGATGTTTAGTTTGACGTGTTCGCGGTCCCAATACTTGTCGTTCCGCAGCAGGCGCACTCGGTCACGAATACGACGCGCCACCAATCGATAGGGGCCGTTGGTGACGACATTTTCCGGACGCGTCCAATCTGGCGAACCGTATTTTTCCAGGCACCCCTGGTTCACTGTTGCGAACGGATAGTATGCCAACAGATCGAGGAAATAGGCAGTCGGGTTCACGAGGCGGATTTCCAACGTGTAATCGTCAATCGCCTTGACGCCAACTTCGCGGAAGTCGAGCAGCACCTGCCGGCAACGCTCGGTGTTCGGAGAAACCTTCTCATCCGCGCCCGCAGCTTCGAACCGCCGTTCGGCGCCGCCGATATCGACGACGTAGATACGAGCGTGGCCGGACTCGGGCTTCTTGCCGGCTACGTCGGCCGTGTCGATTCGTACGAGTTTTCCGAAAAGCAGTTTGCCGCGAACCGTGTTCGGCAGTTCGGGCGCCTGGTTAAGCTCGACTTCGACTCGATCGCCAGGCACCAGGGAGCTGCCGGCCAGCGTGTAGCGCTTCGCATTAACGATGTACCAACCTAGATACGAGTAACGGGAAAATGTGAGTGGGTCGAGCAGGCGCCGGATCGAGTAGAGAGAATCACGAGCGGTTATCGGTTGGCCGTTGGACCAGAACGCGTTCTTTCTCAGATGAAATGTGTAAATCCGGCCGTCGGGCGAGATTTCCCACCGTTCGGCAATGCCGGGTGCGGCTTTTGTATCGGTTGGCCGTTGACGGGCCAATCCTTCGAAGAGCGACTGGATAATGCGGCCTTCGGGTTGCCCAGTAGCAAGGGCAGGATCGACCGTCGCCACTTCCGTCTCATTGGTGAACGAGAAATCGGCGGGGGGCAACCGGCTGCTGTACACAGCCCAGGCGACGGCCGCCAGACCGAGCGAAAACAACACAATCAGAAACCAGGTGCGGCCAAGCATAATGTCAATTTAACGGGACAACGGACGGTCGGCCAACTACAATTCGATACGCGTCAAACGAAGTTTGGATCGTTGAGAACGGTGCACGAAATTGGCCGATTTCGCACATGAGCGTCATAAGCCGCCTCGCGACCTGGCCCGGCCCCGCGAGATCGTTATCGTTTGCGCGCCGATGCGAAGCAATATCAATCTGTCGCGAATAGCCCGCGTGGCGTCATGTTGCGGCTTGACGCGGATAATCTGCAGCGGGCCAACAAGGCTCGACCGCACGGTTGCTCGGGACGCGGCCGATACGATTCAAGTGGAGTCGCACCGAACGCTGCCGCCTATGTTGGATAAACTACGAGAGGAAAAGTACCGGTTGGTCGGTTTAGAGCAAACCACCAATTCGAAAGATTTGCACAACTATTCATTTGCTCGCCGGACTGCGCTGGTGATTGGAAATGAGCGTACCGGCCTGACCGACGATATCCTCGCAATGCTCGACGACGTGGTCGAAATTCCCGTGTGGGGATTGCCGTACAGTTACAACGTGGCGACGGCCGCGACAATGGCGCTGTACGAGTACTGTAAGCAGTTTCCGGACGGATGAAGGATGAAGATTCTCAATGACAGGTGCCGTTAATCACCCGATCCTTAATCTCTATCCTTCATCCCTCATCCTTCATCGCTCATCCCTCGCGGTTGGCACCACAATCGTCCGACCAACAATTCTGCCAGCGAGGATTTTCTGGATGCGGTTGGGCAACTCGTCGAGCGTGATTTCATCGGCGATGTCGGCGAGTTGGGCAATACGCCAGGGCCCGGCTAATTTTTGCCACATTTCTAGCCGCTCCCGCATCGGGCATTTGGCGGAGTCGATGCCAGCAAGCGTAACGCCGCGAAGGATGAATGGATATACGGTTAATGGGACGTCGACGCCTGCCACCAAGCCACAGGCGGCCACGCAGCCGCGGTGTTGAATTGAACGCAGAATCGTGGCGAGCGGTTGGCCGCCGACGGTATCGATGGCAGCAGCCCAACGGGACGGAAGCAAAGGCCGATCGGTGGTATCTAAAACTTCATCGCGTTCGAGTACGGAATGTGCCCCCAGCCGGCGAAGCCAATCGTGATGTTCGCGCTTTGCCGGTGACTGCTTGGACCTCGTAACCCAGAGTCGCAAGTATCGCGACGGAAAGCGAACCAACACCGCCGGTCGACCCCGTGACAACGACTGGTCCCTGCCTCGGTTCAATGCCTCGGGCGACAATAGCGGCAACGCATTGGGCGGCCGTGAAACCGGCCGTGCCATAAATCATGGCGTCGCGGGGCGACAGGCGAGCGGGGAGCCGCACGATCCAGTCGGCCGGTACTCGAACGAACCCAGCGTAGCCGCCCCAATGACTGGCTCCCAGGTCATAGCCGGTGACGATTACCTGGTCGCCGGGGCGAAATTCGGGCGATGCGCTTTCTACCACCGCGCCGGCACAATCGACACCGGGCACATGGGGAAATGCGCGAACGACGCCGGGATGCCCCTGCGATGCCAGCGCATCTTTGTAATTCAACGAAGAGTAGGCGACGCGAATCGTCACGTCGCCTGCCGGAAGCGAGTCGAGCTTTAATTGTTCGACGCGAGCCGAGACACGGTTTTCGTCGTCTTTTCGAACAATAAACGCAGGAAATTGTTCGCTTTTGTCCATCGATTCCAAGCGGCGCCGCGCTCTGCTTATTTGCTTTTCACTTCAATTGGCAATTCATCGATCTTCGCGGCCAAAATGAAATCGTTCTCCGACAGGCCCCCGATGGCGTGCGTCCAAAGCTCGACCCACAAGTTTCGATAGCCTTCGAGGTGCAAATCGGGATGATGGCCGTCGTCTTCGGCCAGGTCCGCGCAAAGATTGAAGAACTTGATGCCGGCCATGAAGTCTTTCACTTTCCAGTCTTTGCGGATCCGTTGGCCATCGTGCGTCAGATGCCAGCTATCAAGCTGCTTGAGCTGCTGGCGGGCCTCATCCGGCGAATACGGATCGACGCCCCCTTCGCACGGTTTGCATTTCTTTTGGACCAATTCTTCGGGAGATTGAACGGCCATAGTAACCTCCATTTTCCATGCGATTGATTTGTACAACGGCGACGACAATGAACGCTGAATTATCCTGCCGAATCGGGCCCGGTCAATTGATAGAATCGCGCGGCAAGGTCGGCGAGTTGTCAGTAGTGGGTCCGTTTGCCCTTGTCACCCTGAGGTACTCCAAAGGGTCCGGCTAGATTCTTCGGAGTACCTCAGAATGACAGATTGCTAATCAAACCAAACGGAGCCACTGGCGAATCGTCGGGTTTACCAACCGTTTAAGTGAAATGCTGCTGTAATTAGAAACCCTGCAAAGACCACGCCGCAAGTGGCGAAAATCACGTAATCTCGTGGAAACAGTGTCGCCGTTAACGACATCAGCGTGGAGACGAAAATATAAATACGTATCGCGATGCCATGGAAATCGCCGGCCAGTCCGGCGATGAGAAACGCCGCGAATCCAATAGCTGCAGCGGTTCGTCGGCCGAACACGACGGCCACCGTTCGATGCCCGGCCGCGCGATCGGCCGGATAGTCGGCCGCCGCCGCCAACGCGTGCACGCCACAAATGCACAACGCCAGCAGGTAATAGCGCAATGGCATCGTGCGCGGATCGGCGCTCAAGCTGTAAGCCATCACGAATGGCAGAAAATATCCCACTCCGTTGGCCAGCGAATCGAGAGGCGGCCGTTCCTTCAATCGGACGGGCGGAACTGAATATAGCCAGGCGACGAGCACAAGAAATGAGGTCGCCAGGACGTTATCCCAATTTTGCGTGAGGACGGCACCGACGAGCATCAACGGAACCATTGCCAGTCCGGCGCAGAATACTAGCGCTCGATCTTCCTCGCGTACCACGGTACCCCAGCCAACGCGTCGCCGCGTTGAGAGGCGGTCCGATTCATAGTCGTAAATATCGTTTAGTCCGCAGCCGATGAGGTTCATCGGAAACGTAAGCAAGAGCAGCTGAATGATTGCCGGCGCACTAATGGCTGCATGCGATGAATTGAGGCCAAGACAATAGAAGATCGGCATGACCGGCCAGATAATTGGCCGGCTGACTTGGATGAGAAAGATTAGCCGTTTCATCGGTCGTTTTTCAAAACGGCATTGTTCGATCGGCGGAGCCAACGCGCGATAATGAGACGTTGGCGTTACTCCTCGTCTTGGCGAAGCTTGGCAAGCACGGAGTAGTCCTCGAGTGTTGTGGTATCGCCGATAGTTTCTTTGCCGGCGGCGATATCGCGCAACAGCCGGCGCATAATTTTGCCGCTGCGAGTCTTCGGAAGTGCGCCGGTAAAGCGAATCTCATCGGGCTGGGCGAGCGCACCGATTTCATGGCGAACGTGCTTTTTCAAGTCGTCTCGTAACGCGTCGGATGGCTCGCCGTCGCGGAGGGTAACAAACACGGCAACCGCCTCGCCCTTGAGCTCGTCCGGCCGGCCAACAGCTGCCGCCTCGGCCACTTTGGGATGCGAGACAAGAGCGCTTTCGATTTCGATCGTGCTGAGCCGATGTCCGGAGACGTTGAGCACGTCGTCGATCCGCCCCATGATCCAGTAATATCCATCGTCGTCGCAACGGGCATTGTCGCCGGCCAGGTATTTACCAGGGACCTTGCTCCAATAAACTTCCTGATAGCGGTCGTCGTCGCCCCAAATGCCGCGCAACATGCCTGGCCACGGCTGGGTCATGACAAGCCAGCCGCCCTGGTTTTTGCCGACCGGCTTGCCGCCCGGATCGACGATTGCCGGGACGATCCCCGGCAGAGGCTTGGTGCAGCTTCCTGGTTTGGTGGGGATGGCGCCCGGCAGGGGGCTCATCATGATGCCGCCGGTTTCGGTCTGCCACCAGGTATCGACGATCGGGCACCGTTCGCGACCGATGACGCGGTGGTACCACATCCAGGCTTCCGGATTAATACCTTCACCGACCGTACCCAAAAGTCGCAGACTCGAAAGGTCGTGCTTCTTCACGTGATGGTCGCCCCACTTGATGAACGCGCGAATCGCGGTTGGGGCGGTATAAAAAGTGCTTACCTTGTATTTTTCAATGAGTTGCCAGAAGCGGCTTTCATCCGGATAGTTTGGAGCCCCCTCGTACATGAGCACGGTTGCCCCGGCCGACAACGGGCCATACACCACGTAGCTATGACCGGTTACCCAGCCGATATCAGCGGTGCACCAAAAAATGTCGTCGTCGCGGTGGTCGAAAACCCATTGAAAGGTTTTCTTCACGTAAAGATTGTATCCGGCCGTTGTGTGCTTGATGCCCTTGGGTTTTCCGGTGGACCCGCTCGTATACAAAATGAACAGTGGCGATTCGCTGTCCATTGGCGTAGCCGGACAATCACTCGATGCTGTGCGCATCAGGTCGTGCCAATCGAAGTCGCGGCCCGCCGTCATCTTAATTTTCAAAGAGTCGCCGACGCGTCGGAAAACAACGCACTTTTCCACAGAAGGCGATTTTGCCAGGGCTTCGTCGACTGTTTCCTTGAGCGCGAGCAGCTTGCCGCGCCGCCAACTGCCGTCGGCGGTGATCACGAGTTTTGCACCGGCGTCGCGATTGCGTTCGGCGATTGCCTCGGCCGAAAACCCGGCAAAGATCACCGAATGGATCGCGCCAATGCGAGCGCAGGCCAGCATGGCGATTGCCAATTCCGGAACCATGGGCATGTAGATCGAAACACGGTCGCCGGCACGTATTCCAAGGTTATCAAGCACGTTTGCAAATTTGCAGACGTGTTCATGTAGCGTTTCGTAAGTGTGCTCGATTCGATCGCCCGGCTCGCCTTCCCAAATAATGGCGGTGCGCCCTTTCCATCCTTGGTCGATAATCCGGTCAAGGCAATTATAGGAAACATTCGTCTTCCCGCCGGCAAACCACTCCGCGAAGGGTTCTTTCCAAACGAGCGGTTGCTTGAACGGTTCGAACCAATGCAATTCGTCGCGCACCAGGTCGGCCCAGAACTTCGGCGGGTCGCCGGCCGCCTTGTCCCAAAGCACCTGATATTCGCCGATCGATTTGATTCGGGCCCGTTCCGCGAATTGCTTGGGCGGCGGAAACAACCGGTTCTCGTGCATCACGGTGTCGATTTGACTGCTCGCTGCCGCCATGGATGCCTCTCGTCGATTTGCGAAACGTCCACAAAACTTGATACTGCAAGCGATTTTACTGGACCGCCCGAATGTGTCAAACCGGACAATCGTTGACGATAACGCGCGATCAATCGAGGCGCCGTCGAATTCTAAGCGCTGCCAGCCGCGTCAGCAGGCCGAGCTTCCCCAGCGCTTCCTGAACGTTGATTTTGGATTTGCCAGATCGGCGGTCGTGAAACGTGATCGGGACTTCGATCAATGTGCCGCCAGCCCGATGAAGCTTCCATAGGATTTCTTCCAAATAGGCGTAGCCGGTCGAGTGGATGCTCGCCAAATCAATTCTTCTGAGCACGCGGACGCGGTAGGCGCGAAACGCGCCGCTCGCATCGCGGACCGGCAGCCCCAGGATTCCGCGACTCAACCGGTTCATCCAACGGCTGGAGAGGCGTCGATGCAGCGGCCAGCCGTCGATCGCGCCGCCGGCACAGTATCGAGAACCAAGTGCCGCGTCGGCAGTTTCGGTTGCGGCGAGCAATGCCGGTAGATATTGCGGATCGTGGCTCCAGTCGGCGTCCATTGTGACGAATATGTCGTACGATGCCTCGAGAGCAACGCGCATCGCCGCGACGGTTGCCGAACCAAGTCCTTTTTTGCCGGGGCGATGGAGGCATTTCAGGCGCGGGTCGCCGCGCGCTCGTTCATCGCACCACTCGCCTGTGCCGTCGGGCGAATTGTCATCCACGACCAGCAGGTCGGCGGCAGGCAGGACACGATGAATCTCGCCAATCAAACTGGGCAGATTGTCGATTTCGTTATACGTGGCCAGCGCGATCAGCACCCGAACCGAGCTCACGGGTCATCGACCTCGATAATATTCGACCGTGTGTTGCATGCCTTCGTCGAAGCCGACCCTCGGTTCATATTTCAACAGCTTCCGCGCCAAGCTGATGTCGGCCAGGCTTTCGCGCACGTCTCCCGCGCGCGCCGGTTCGAAAACCGGCTGAATTTGGGTGCCTAAGACGCGATTGATTCCTTCCACGAGCTGCAACAGATCGTACGATTCGCCGCACGCGACGTTGATCGTCTGGCCGACGGCGCCGGGAGCGTCGGCCGCCAACAAGTTGCCCAGGACGATGTTGTCAATGTACGTGAAGTCGCGCGACTGCTTTCCATCGCCGAATATAGTAGGTTGCCTGCCAGCCAGCATTTCGGTGATGAACTTCGGGATTACCGCTGCATACTGGCTCTTTGGATCCTGCCTCGGGCCGAAGACGTTGAAATAGCGGAGGACAACGGTCTCCAGGCCATAGGTAGCGGTAAAAGACTGGCAATAATACTCGCCTGCCAGTTTCGCGGCCGCGTACGGAGACAAAGGGGACGGGAGCAGCCGTTCGTGCTTGGCAGGGGTGGGCTGATCACCGTATGCGCTGCTTGAACCGCCGAATACAACGCGGCGCACGCCGCATCGCCGAGCCACATCGAGCAGCGTCACCGTGCCGGTCACACACGCCGCATTCGTGTCGAGCGGTGCTTCCACGCTGCGCGGGACCGAGGCCAGGGCCGCCTCGTGGAACACAACCTCGACGCCGTCGAGGGCGCGTTCGACATCACGAAGATTGACCAGGTCGCCGTCAATGAATTCGACGCGATCGGCAAGTTTCGCCAGATTCGAGCGGTGACCGGTGCTCAAATTGTCCAACACGCGCACTCGATCGCCGCGCTCGGCGAGGGTGCTAGCGATGTGCGAGCCAATGAAACCTGCGCCGCCGGTAACCAGATACTTCGCCATCGACGACAACATACCCGATCGGTCATTCACCCGCTACGCAACCGGGAAAACAAATGGCGATATTCTTCGCGGCGCACTTGTGGTTTCGGCGAATCGAGGATTGCCGCGTCTTCCTCAACGATTAGCACGGGGTCGCCGTCGGGCCAGGACAATGGAATTTGCGGGCTCGCGTGCACCTCCGCAACGTCGGCAATCCGCAATTGCGGCCAATCGATATTTGATTCGAGTTCCGCTGTCCCCCGGCTAGCGCTGTCCTTCGGAACGACATCTCGACGATCGACTTTCGGCGAAGAAGAATCCACCGGCGAATTTCGCAGCCTCTTGCCGGCAGGTTCTGCTTTCAGTGCGACCTCGACGAGCGCGGCGAATCCGGGATCACGCCGGTTGGCGACTCGGGGCGCATCGCGGCGAAACATATCGTCCCACGCAGCGAAGTTGTCGAGCACGATTTCTTCTTCGTCGAACTTTTCGGCAAACGGGTCAACCGCCGGCTTCAACGGCTTGGATATTATTTGCCTCGTCTCTACGCGCGATTCGGTCGTTATGGGCTGGTCGCCTGGTTTATCATCGATATCCAGCTCGGTGTCGGTTTCGGCCATCACGACGCTAAGGACCGCGTCTTCGGATGCGTCATCATCAGTCTTAACATCAAACGTTCGAAAAACCGAGTTTCCGCCGGCTAAGTCGCCAAATTCGATTGTCGGAGACGTCGACGCCTCAGGCGGCGGTTCGGGCGTGTCCCAAGGAGTCGGCAATTGCTGAATGTCGGCCCAGGCGGCTTGGATTGACTTGCGATCGACCAGCGTATGGCCTTGCGCGATTGCTTCGCCGACGGCCCGGTCGCACAATTGGTTAACCAATCGGGGCACTCCGTCGGTAGCCTCAAAAACAGCGTGCCATGTTTCGGGTGCAAATACTTCGTCCGGTACGGCGCCCGAGGCGGCGAATTGGGCCCGGATGAATTGCGTGGTTTCTTCCTGAGTGAATGGTCCCAAATAGCAGCGGGCGGTCAATCGCTGGCTGAACGATTCCAACTCGGGATCTGCAAAACATTCTTCGAGAGACGAGGAACCGGCCAACACTAACCGGACACGCGGCAGTCCGCTTCGGACGAGATTGGTTAGTACGCGCAATTCGTCCAACAATGCGACTGGCAGCGTTTGGGCTTCGTCGACGAGCAATAACAATCCAGCGGGGCAGTCTTCTTTGGAAAGCAAGTGGTCGAGAAGACTAAGCCGCAGCTCGCCTTCGTCGCGTGATCGGTATGGCAAACCGAGTTCGAACAAGATCGATTGGAGCAGTGCGCGCCGCGTGCAAAGGCGTGCGCAGGCAGGCAGAACGACGTCGAATCGATCTTGAAATTGCCCGGCGAGCACTTGCAGCAGCAACGACTTGCCGGTGCCCGGTCCACCAATCACGAGTCCCGGCCCGTCGCCTCGCTCGATGGCGCGGCCGAGCCGACCGCGCGCATCTTCGATCGATCGTCCGGGGAAATACCGGGCGACCTGTGGATACGAAGGGAAAACGCGGCTCGTCGCGCTGGGCCAACTGACGAAGTGACACTGCCTTGGATGGCATAGTAGTTGAGTCTTGTTCGAAGGCAGTGGTCGAGAGCGCGGAATCGGCGCAAGCGCTTGCGCGGCCGGAGCATGATGGCTATCGACTGAATCGGCAGCCACTGGAAACGATCTTCAGGCGATTTAGCAATGTGAGCTAGCTAGCCGCGCCTGTGCAATCGGCCGTATGATGAAAGCATGTTTCGAATCAAGATTTGTGGCGTCGCCAATATCGGCGACGCGCTGGCGGCAATCGAGGCCGGAGCCGATGCGATCGGTCTTAATTTTTACCGATCGAGCAAGCGTTTCATTGAATATGAGCAAGCGCGGCGGATCGCGGACCAAATGGCGGGGACTGTTTTAAAAGTCGGGGTATTTGTTAACCACGACGCTCGTGAAATTGCGAAAGCGGTCGAGAACTTTGGCCTGGATTGCATCCAATTGCACGGCGATGAAAGGCCGGCGTTTTTGGCCGGGCTGCTCGCGGACGTTCCGATCATTCGCGCCTATCGTTGCGGCGCCGACGGGCTTGCGCCGCTGGCAAGCTATCTGCATGAATGCCGCGAACTTGGGCGGACGCCGGACGCGGTGCTGTTGGACTCCGATGTTGCGGTGCTTTCGGTGGGACCGGCAATGCGGCTGATTGGTCGTTGATCGCGCAGAATCGGGCGGTGCTTGGTGATGTTCGGCTGATACTCGCCGGAGGTCTGACCCCGGAAAACGTTGGCCAAGCAATCGCCGCCGTGCGCCCGGACGCAGTTGATGTTGCCAGCGGTGTCGAACGGCAGGCCGGCACGAAGGATGTTAGTCTGATGAGAACGTTTGTCGTTGCGGCGCGGGAAGGGTTCAATCGACTCTAAGAATTGACTATGCAGCGGTACACCGGTATTTTTGGCGCCGAGCAGACTACGTACTCAATCCTACTTACCTTCAATTTCCAAACCGCCTTGCACGGTTTGCCGGAACGGAATTACAATATAGGTTTCGCCTAACTCTCGGTCCAGCAACAGGAGATTCCCGTGTCGCAGGTGGCCACGAAATTGCCGTTTAAGGTGCTCGAATGTTCGCCGGCCGAGTTTAATCGCCTGGCCGATTGGGGCCGCAAAGAGATCGAGCTCGCTGAGAATGAAATGCCTGGATTGATGGCGTTGCGGGAAAAGCATCGGCGCACCAAGCCGCTAACCGGTGCCCGCATAGCCGGCTGCCTGCACATGACTATTCAAACGGCCGTGTTGATCGAAACGCTGCGCGAGCTGGGGGCGGAAGTTACGTGGAGCAGCTGCAATATCTTCTCGACACAGGATCATGCGGCATGTGCGATTGCCAAGGAAGGTCTGCCGGTTTACGCTTGGAAGGGAATGACGGCCGAGGAGTTCGATTGGTGTATCGAGCAGACGCTTTTCTTCCCATCCGGTGAGCCGCTGAATTTGATTCTCGACGATGGCGGTGACCTTACCGCGATGGTCCACGACAAGTTCCCCGAGCTGCTTGCCGGCATTCGTGGACTTTCGGAAGAAACGACCACGGGCGTGCACCGGCTTTACCAGATGCACGAGCGCGGCGAGTTGAAGGTGCCGGCGATCAACGTCAACGATTCGGTCACCAAAAGCAAGTTCGACAACCTCTACGGCTGCCGCGAATCGCTGGCAGATGGCATCAAGCGGGCCACCGACATCATGATCGCCGGCAAGGTGGTCGTGATCGCCGGCTATGGCGACGTGGGCAAGGGTTGCGCCGAGGCGATGCGCGGCTTGGGCGCGCGTGTGATCGTCACCGAAATTGATCCGATCATCGCGCTGCAGGCGGCAATGGAAGGTTACCAGGTTACGAGTATGGAGGAGGCTGTCGAGGAAGGCGACATTTTTGTCACGACCACCGGTTGCCGCGACGTCATCACCGGCAAGCACATGTCGCTCATGAAGAACGACGCAATCGTCTGCAACATTGGCCATTTCGACTTGGAGATCGACATGGCCTGGCTCGAGGCCGAGGTAAAAGCCGGTCGGGTGAAGAAGCAAAATATCAAGCCGAGCAACGTCGGCGCCGTGGATAAGTACACGTTTGCCGACGAACATTCTATTGTCGTGCTAGCTCAGGGCCGGCTGGTGAATCTCGGTTGCGCGACCGGTCATCCGTCGTTCGTGATGAGCAATTCGTTTTCGAACCAGGTCCTCGCGCAGCTTGCCTTGTGGACCGAGACGGACAAATTCGATCTCGGCGTGCACGTGCTGCCGAAGAAGCTCGATGAAGAAGTCGCACGGCTGCACCTGGCGAAACTGGGCGTGAAGCTCACAAAGCTCACGCAAAAGCAGGCCGACTACATCGGCGTGCCCATCGAGGGACCGTACAAGCCTGAATATTATCGGTACTAGGCTTGATCGCCGGTTTGTGTTCGTATGCCAGTTATTCAAGCTCTTCGTGGCATCCGTTACGATCTGGGCCACGTCGGCTCGCTGAGCAACGTCGTTGCGCCGCCGTACGATGTGATCGATTCCGATCTGCAGCAGCGCCTGTACGGCAAGAATCCGGCGAATGTCGTGCGTTTGATTCTCAATAGGGACGAGTCGGGCGATGATGAGCACGACAATCGCTACACGCGGGCTGCCCGGCTGATGCGCTTGTGGCTTCGCGATGGCGTGCTCTTCCACGAGGCCGATCCGGCGATTTATGTCTATCATCAGGTTTTTACGGAAGGTGGCGCGGAGTACACACGTCGCGGATTCATGTGCCGTGTCCGGTTAGAACGGTTCGGCGAAGGCAACATTTTTCCACACGAGGAGACGCACGGCGCCGCCAAGGCCGATCGGCTGAAATTGTGGAGCGCATGTAAGGCAAACCTCAGCCAGATTTTCAGCCTGTTTCCCGATGCACGAAACGAGGCGCAGAACATTCTGGAGTCGAAAATCGCGGGCGTCGCGCCGTTGGAGGCGTTCGATCATTTGGGAGTCATCCACCGCATCTGGCCCGTCACCGATGTGGCAACGATTACAGAAGTCATCGCCGCGATGGGCAACCGGCCCGTTTACATTGCCGATGGGCATCACCGGTACGAAACGGCGTGCACTCTTCGCGATCAGATTGCCGCCGCCCACGGTAACTCGTTGTCGCCCGAGCACCCGGCCAACTACGTGCTGATGATGCTTGTTTCGATGAGCGACCCCGGCATGTTAGTCCTGGCGACCCACCGGCTGTTTCGCGGTTTGCCGGCGACCATGTCCGACGAGCTTCGCGAACGCCTGGGCAATGCATTTGCGATGGAGCCGGCCGGCAGCGGCCCGGATCGAGCCCGATCGCTGTGGGAAGAAATCGAAGTCGAGGACAATCAAGGAACAATTGGCTTCTACACGGCGTCGGATGACAAATGGACGCTTGCCAGGCTAACCGACGCCGGCCGGCGAATGATGGCCGATGTCGCGAGCGATCATTCCGTCGATTGGCAGGGACTGGGCGTAAGCATCTTGCACCGCCTCGTAATGGATACGCTTCTCGCACCAGGTGCGTCGCTCCCCGCCCCTAAATACGTTCGCGATATCGCAGAAGTCGTCCGCAGTCTCAACGAGGGCGACAGCGCCGGTCGCGACGCGACGGGCCAGGCTGGCACGGCCGGCCACTTCCAACTGGCGGCGCTCGTCATGCCGGCCACGGTCGAACACATCCGTAACATCTCCAGCCACGGCGAGCGAATGCCGGCCAAGAGCACTTTCTTCTATCCGAAGCTCCTGAGTGGCCTCGTGATCAATCCGCTCGAGTAGGTCAGGCCTTTAGCCTGACAAGCCTGCGTCTCCCGCGATCGTCAGGCGAAAAGCCCGACCTACGTGTTCCACGTGAAACGACTTCGCAGGTTGCGTTGTCTGGCAACGATCCGAGTTTTGTGTGTTCCACGTGGAACGCACAAGTTGCGGTCAGCTTGACGAATGTTTCACGTGGAACGGATCTGCCGGCGTTCCCACTAAGTCATGACTCGACGGACGAATCCGCTGCCGACCCAAATCGATATGGCTCCATACAACAGCCATCCGACTTGGAGTAATGCGGCAATTGGAAATGGTATCTCTGAAATGCGTATCATGGTCATAAGCGAACGGCACCAAACGGTTGCCCATCGCAACTCACGAATTCTGAATTAGAACCGGGAACGGTCGATCGACACGTCGCGTTCCTTGAGGCGCTGACTTCATGCTCAGCAAAGCGACATCCGGCCATGGAGCACCGCTGACGAACCTGTGACAGCACTGGCGCACACATTGTCCCGTCGGCACAATTCGCGGCTGGTGCAATGCAATCAACGGCAACGGAACCGGAAAGCAGCGACGATCAAGCAAACTGTGTCCCTGCCCCTCGATTCCATACGACCGTTGCGGGCAGAAAGCCGATGTAGGAGCAGGCAGCCGCGGAGCCAGCTTTCGTCAATCGCTGGTCTCGGTTCTGGGGCCGTGCTTAGTTAAGGGAGGAATCGCCGTGTCGAAAGAGCGACGTTTGGGACGTGGTTTGGAAGCTCTGTTGGGTCGGTCTTGGGACGACTCCGATTCCTCGCCAGGGGCTAGCAGTGCTGACGCATTGGGCGACAATCGCGTGTCGCGAGACGAGAACGGCCAGGTTTGGCTGAATTGCGACGCAATCGCGCGAATCCATACCAGCCGCGGCAGACGTTTGACGAAGCCGAGATTGCCGATCTCGCCGATAGCATTCGGGCCCACGGCATCCTTCAGCCCTTGGTTGTTCGCCGAGCTGGCGCCGGTTATGAGTTGATCGCGGGCGAGCGCCGCCTGCGCGCCGCACAAGCCGCCGACTGGCGGCAAGTGCCCATACAAGTCCGCGACGTCGACGATCGCCAAATGGCCGAGCTGGCCATTGTCGAAAACGTGCAACGCAAGGATCTCAACGCAATCGAAAAAGCGGAGTCGTTCCAGCGGTACATCAACGAATACCGCTGCACTCAAGAAGACCTCGCGGCCCGCGTGCAGGTTGATCGGTCGACCGTGGCCAACCTGATTCGTCTGCTGGAGCTTCCGCACGAAGTAAAGCAGATGGTGCAGCAGGGCGATATTTCCCAAGGCCATGCGCGGGCGCTCTTGCCGCTGGGCGATGAACAAGAACAAATCGAGTTCGCCCGTCGCATCGAGAAAGAAGGACTTTCGGTGCGGGCCACGGAGCAGGGGGTGCAGGACCAAATCCGCTCGTCCGACGGCGATCAATTGCGAATCGTCGACGCGGACGGCAATTCGCGCCCGTGGTGCGCCCCCGCAACGAACAGCTGGCTGCCCTGGAACAGGAGTTCCGCTCGGCGCTCGGCACGAAAGTGGACCTCAGCCAATCGGCAAAAGGCCGCGGCAAACTAACAATCCACTTCAAGAGCCACGAAGAATTCGCCCGCCTGCAACAGCTGCTAACCGCCAGCGCCGCCCCGATCAACACCGCCCAGCAGCACATCGCGTAAACGATTCAGAACGGTTGTGGAGAAGGCGAAGCTCCTGCTGAGCCGCGCGCGACATCGTCCGGCTCGGCGGGAGCCTCGCCCTCCCAGCTATTGAACTGACACCTGGCACCCGACACCTTCTTACTCCGCCAGTGCCTCGGTCAGCACGCGCCCTCGGCGCCCGGAATTTCCAGCCCGAGTAGTTTCGCCAGCGTCGGCGCGACATCCTTGTTGCTGATCTCTCCCAGCTTGGTGCCAGGTTTTATGCCATCGCCCCAGGCGACAAACACGGCGTGCAGGTCGGGCAAATGGGAATCTTGTCCGTGGCTGCCCTTATGTTCCGTCTTTTGGCCGGCGGCCGTGTCGCCGAAGTAGTAGCCCACCTTTCCGAATATTGCCATGTCAGGAGCGTGGGGATCGCGGCGCGGATCGCCGATGCCGTATTCGGCAAAATCTTCAGGCCCTGCCACTTTATTGACGCCGTCGACGTGAGCAAACGCTTGCCGGATTCGCTTCATGATCGAATCTCGGTTCGCATCATCGGAGATGTACAAGAGGACCGAACCGCCCTGCACAACAGGCTGAACCACGCCCCCCGTTATCCGTTTCCCATCTAATTCGATCAGGCCGGCTTTCCGCAGAATTTCATTCGGCAATATCTTCGTCTTGTTCGCCGAAAACCCATGGTCAGACACAATCACAAGCGTGGCCTTGCCGGGGAAATCTCGTTGCAACTCCTCCCACACTTGGCGAACCTGCCCGTCGGCCGCTTTGATCGCCTCGTACGCACCCTCAGAGCGCGGACCGTCGAAGTGCTCTGTGTGGTCGACCGCGACGACATGCAGAAGCGCGAAGTTGGGACGATGCTTGCGCAGGATCATGTTGAAGACCTTCGTCCACATTTCGTCTTTAGCGATGCTGTCGCCGCGGCTGACGGTCTTGCCTTCGTCGCCGTAAACGATGTCGAAACCTGCCTGTTTGCAGTCGTCGAGCAATTCCGGAGTGGTGCACTTGCGGACTAATTCTTCCTTGCCGACGTCGGGGCACGTCCAATCGAGAGCTCGCGCATTGCGCGTCGCCGGCCATTTGATGGCAGCCGTTTTGAGGCCCGCCGCCTTGGCCAGATCGTACAGCGTTGGCACTTTCACGATCTCATCTTTATCGAGCACCGGGTCCCAAATCAGCGTTACCTTTTCACCCTTTGTTCGGTCGAACCAGTTGTTTCCGACAACGCCATGATGCGCCGGCGAGACGCCCGTTACAAGCGTCGTGTGGTTCGGCCAGGTCACTGTGGGATCGGAGGCCCGCATGCTCGCGGCCACCACCCCCTCGGCGGCAAGCTTGTGAATCGTTGGCATCTCCGCCGCCGGATCGTCCATGTAGAAATTCGCCAGGCCATCGATGCTCATCAACACGACGATACGATCATGGTCGGCGGCTGGATTTTTCGCCGAGGCTGCTCTGCTTGCGCAAATCGAATGAATAAGGAGTGCAATTAGGCAGATTGTAATTCGATGAGTTTTCATTTTGTGAATCAATCATTCCATTTACTAATGAGCCAGCACAAACTATCGACGATGGCACACTCGCTTTCATAATCGTGCGAGATGACAGCGTCAACCATGTCGTTGGGAGCACATTCCGTCTATGCTGGCATTTCGCTTAAATGGGCCGACCAGATTGCGGCCAGTCCCCGTGCCTGATACGATCCCACCGCAAAAAACACCGCAGATTCGAACGTCCGCTCCGCTCACTTATTGCAATGCAATGGTGAGCAATTCCCACCGAAGGCATCAAACGCGCGTAGTTTCGTATGAACGCAAACGACAGGCATCGGCTGGTACCCAAACTTTGGGAGACATTTCCCGGATATACCCGCCAGCGATTTGTTTCCGACCTTGTTGCTGGGGTGACGGTCGGTCTTGTTGCGCTGCCACTTGCGATGGCGTTTGCCATTTCGTCCGGCGTTACCCCGGAAGCCGGCATCTATACGGCGATTATTGCCGGATTAGTCGTATCGATACTTGGCGGTTCGCGCTGCCAGATTGCGGGACCGACCGGCGCGTTTGTCGTTATTGTGGCCGGAATTGTGGCGAAGTTCGGCGTTTCCGGACTGTGGATGTGTACGGCCATGGCAGGCGCGATGTTAGTCGTCATGGGAATTACCGGTCTGGGCACGGCGGTTCGGTTCATTCCGCGATCGGTGACCATCGGATTTACAAATGGCATTGCGGTGCTCATTGCCTCGACGCAGATCAAAGATTTTTTTGGTCTCTCGGTGAAGACTGTG
Source organism: Pirellulales bacterium (assembly GCA_963733825.1). Lineage (GTDB taxonomy): Bacteria > Planctomycetota > Planctomycetia > Pirellulales > Lacipirellulaceae > JABDGM01. The sequence continues at coordinate 515,520 of CAVTEK010000013.1, read as the reverse complement.
CCGAGCGAGTTTGTGCCGCGAATGGTTGCCCTCGGGAGAGCCGCGAACTCCATCAGCTTGGTCGCAACATTTACTGCCGTTGCCACGTTGGCGATTGTGCTCCTCTGGCCGTGGGTTACCAAGAAGGTGCCCGGCGCGATCATCGGGTTGGCGATCACGACGTTCGCGTGCGCCCTTTTTGCGATTCCAATTGAAACGATAGGCACAAGATTCGGCGGTATTCCAACCGGCTTGCCGACCATTTCAATGCCCGAGTTTCGCGCCGACCTGATACTGCCATTGCTCCCGTCGGCCTGTACGGTGGCAATGCTAGCGGCAATCGAGAGCCTGCTATCGGCGGTCGTGGCCGACAACATGAGCGGCGATCGGCACAAGCCCGATGTCGAGCTCCTCGCACAAGGCTTGGCAAATCTCGTGGTCCCGATGTTCGGCGGCATTCCGGCTACGGGTGCCATAGCACGGACAGCAACCAATATTCGTTCGGGGGCGGCTTCACCCGTCGCCGGAATTGTTCACGCGCTCACGTTGCTTGCAATCGTATTGGCAGCCGCCCCGCTGGCCCGGTTTATACCGCTGCCGACGCTGGCGGCAATATTGATCGTCGTGGCGTACCGGATGGGTGAATGGCACGAAATTCCTTCCATCTTGCGGCTTTCGGCGGCCGATCGCGCCGTCTGGGCCGCCACGTTTATGCTCACGGTGTTCGCCGATTTGACCGTGGCCGTCGAGGTTGGCATGTTGCTCGCAGCACTGCTATTCATTCACAGCGTGGCGACAACGACAACGGTCGCGTCGGTTACGGATGAAACACTCGGTGACGGAGAGCCGCGCGTTCTGACGGATAAATATATCCCGCCGTATTGCTCGGTGATCCGTATTCGCGGACCGTTCCTGTTTGGCGCTACTGAAAAACTGGAACATGCAACATCGGACGTGTCGAAATTTGGCACGGTAATTGTCTTGAAGTTGACCTACATGTCGGCCATAGACGGTACGGGTATCCACGCTTTGGAAGGTCTTGCGAAGCGGCTGCAAAGCACCGGCCGGTCGCTTGTGATTTGCGGCGCTCAACCGCAACCGCTGAAGTTGATAGGGCGAGCCAAGATTTGGACCCTTCTCGGCCCACGCAACATTCAGCCGCATCTGGACGCGGCCTTGGAGCGGGCGGCAATTATCCACGGCGGCTTCGATCATCCGCACGCGAGGATAACCGCCTGAGACAAACATGCAGCCGCGCCGCCGAGAATCAGATGTGAGTTTCGGAGAAACTCGCCGACGTTTGCCGCCGATCGTCGTTGCTTATCAGCCCGCTGCCGACTAGGATGCATTCTCGGACGCGAACCGCTAATCCGCGTTCGCCGTCATTTTCAGTTACGGGGTGTAGCTCAGCCTGGCTAGAGCGCTTGGTTTGGGACCAAGAAGTCGCAAGTTCGAATCTTGTCACCCCGATTGTGGGTAAGGTCGCTTAAGAGGTGATTTGCCGAGTTTCAAGTGTCCGCCGACCCCGACCGAACGTCGTGGCGGTGGTTGTCTCGTGCGCAGTGGATGGCTCATTCGAACCTTCGTAAGGGTTCCTCTCGTTTCTCGCTGGATATACGCCTGTTTATTTCCGTTCCACTGCGTCATGTTCGACGCCACCAGTTAATCGTTTGCTACGAACTGATCAAATAGAGCCACCCGTATTGGGGGTATCTGCTTGTCGGCAAGAAGCAGTTTGATTCTTGCGCGGGAATTGCTCTAATTGTCCGGAACAGAACTGGTCGCATGTCGACTCTCTTGCGCTTAGGGCAACCAGCAACTGGACGCCTCTAATCTGAGCCGCGAACGACTTCATCGATTCTTCGATTCTCACGGGGCGGATCTTTCGACCCACCCCTCGGTTGGGATGGGCGTGACGAATAACGATGTGGTTTCCCGCCAAGGCGTGGGCACCTTCTGCTATTTGTTGTTGCGGACGTCGGCGAGGAATGCTTCCGGCCAGATCGTTGTGTCCGCATCCGCGAAGAACAACCTTTCGCCGCCGGCGGCGAGTCCTGCGCGAGCTACCGAGTAGCGGCGATCGGTCGATGATGCACCCTTACGGCTCGCGATTCATTGAGGCGGGCTTTTTCCGCCCTCGCGTTTGTCGAGGCATCGTCAACGACGATTACCTCGGATGGCTGCCCGACCGAGCGCGCCCCGTCTTGAATCGCGTGCAGCGTGCTGCCGAGGCACGCTTGTTCGTTAGGGGCTGGTACGATAAATGAGAGCATGTCAATTTGCAGTTAACATGTATCTAACGGGAAACGTCGGCTCTTACGCCAGCCTCTCATTCCGTAGGATAGAAAAACGGCACACATGGGTGTAAGGTTAATCTCAAGTGACAAATGCCATGCCGATTGTTGAAACCCGTGACTTGACCAAAAACTACGGCCGCTTGTCGGCGCTTCGGGATTGCACAATCGCGATCCAACCTGGACAAGTGTTCGGGCTGCTCGGGCCCAATGGATCGGGTAAGACCACGCTGATTCGCTTGCTGATGGGATTCTTGCGCCGAACACGCGGCGTGCGCGACAATTGCCGAGCGGGATTGTTATCGCGACAGCGTCGCAGTGCATGCTGGCGTATCCTATTTGCCGGGCGACGTGAGATTAGTCCGCGGCATGAAGGGTCGCGAGATACTCGAATTCTTTGCTCGACTCCGCGGCGAGCGCCGAACGGATCGCGGCATTCAGATTGCCGATCGATTGAGGCTCGATCTGACTCGTCGCGCCGCTCAACTATCGACGGGCATGCGCCAGAAACTAGCGCTCGCCGCGGTGTTGGCCGCCGATGCGTCGTTGCTGATCCTTGACGAACCGACATCCAATTTAGATCCCACTGTACGCTCTACGGTGTTGGACTTCATTCGAGCAGCAAAATCGGCCGGTCGAACCGTAATCTTCTCCTCTCACGTGCTATCCGAAGTCGAGGAGATTTGCGATCGCGTGGGGATTCTGCGCGAGGGTCGAATCGTTCACGATCAGCTCATGTGCGAGATTCGCCGCCGACATCGCATTCGAGCGAAGCTTGTCGGAGTGTTTCTACCACCGCCGGAACAAATTAGGGGGCAACTATCGGTCGCTCAGGATCGGGACGGCAGCGTAACGATCGACGCGCCTGGCGATCTCTCACCGCTTCTTGGTTGGCTCGCGACGCTTCCGCTGGCCGAGGTCCGCATCGAACCCGTCGGCCTGCAAGCAATCTACGAGCGATTTCATCGAGCAGAGCTGAGTGCATGAACCGCGCGCTATTCACCAAGGCCGTTGGAGACGCGAAATTGCTGTTTGCGGCTCTGGCCGTTTTGATGTTCTTCTTCCCCTGGGTCTTCCTTTGGGCCTCGGGAAAGATCAGCGTGCCGGCCTTCGCGAACTTTTTGACCGACGCCCTGCCGCAAGAGTGGCAACACTTATGGGGAGTGCCATTCAGCCAAGTGGCCACGCCGGCCGGCCGCGCTGCCCTGGTGTTCGTGCATCCACTCATCGTGTTCAGTGCGGCCGTTTGGACCATCTCAAGGGGATCCGATTGCGTGAGCGGAGAGATCGGACGCGGCACAATGGAGATGCTGCTGGCCCAATCGGTGCGTCGAACATCGATTTACGGAACGCAGGCGATTGTTACCATTGTCGGAAGCGCCTTATTGGCGTCTGCCGTCTGGTGCGGCACTGCAATCGGGCTAGGCAAATCGCCTTTGTACGAGCATCTTTCGCCCAGATTGTTCATTCCACCGGCGATAAATCTTTTCGGCCTGATGATCTGCTTGGGCGGAGTCTCGGCGCTAGTTTCGTCGTGGGAATGCCAACGCTGGCGGACGATCGGATTGATTGCGACGTGGTACGTTTTATCGACGGTTATAACGGTTGTCGGTCAAATCGCCGAGCGCTGGCACTGGTTAAGTTACGCATCGTTTATGAGCGCCTACAAGCCGCAGAGTCTGGTTGCACAACCTGACGACGCCTGGGTCCTTTTCTCGTATCGAGGTACGATCGTTACGGGACTTGCGCTGGGGGGACAGCAACTCGTTCTCTTAGCGGTAGGTATATCATGTTACGTGGCGGGGGCCATTATATTCAGCCGTCGCGAAATACCCGCGCCGCTCTGAATTTGCACCACGTTATTCGCTCAAACCGATGAATTTCGACCTCGCACGTCACAACATGGTTGTCGAGCAATTGGAGCGGCGCGGGATTTCCGATCCGCGCGTGTTGGAAGCGATGGAGTGGGTGCCGCGGCACGAGTTCACGCCGCACGATGTCGTCGATTTGGCATACGCTGACCGGGCGCTCCCGATCGGTTATGAACAAACGATCTCGCAGCCGTTCACCGTGGCTTTCATGTGCCAGGAAGCGCGGATCGCGGCGGCAGACAAGGTGTTAGAAGTGGGCACCGGCTCCGGCTATGGCGCCGCAGTGCTGTCGCTGCTGGCGCGAGAGGTGTATACGATCGAACGTATTGCGGCGTTGTTCCACGCGGCCCAGGAGCGGCTCTCTCGTCTGGAATATCATAATGTGCATTGCTTCCTGGACGACGGGACACGCGGCCTGCCGCTGCATGCGCCGTTTGCCGCGATTATCGTGGCGGCCGGAGCTGAATCGATTCCTGCCGCCTATAAAGACCAGCTCGCAGATGGAGGCCGGCTCGTCATGCCGGTCGGTCCCTTTTCCCAGCAGGTTATGGTCCGGCTGACGCGGCGCGACCATGAATTCATCCGTGACGAGTTTGGCAGCTTCGGCTTCGTGCCGCTTATCAGCAACGCGGATTGATGTAACTCAATACCTGCTCTTCCAGCCCCAATCGCGGCAGGTGGCGATCCACGCAAGGAGCGTGCTGATGATAAAACTCGCGGCAAAGCCGCATGCCACTTGCCCTACGTTCAATTGCCACAAACTGCCCGCGGGGCGGCTGATCCATCCCGCGAGCCGCGGCAATTAACATCGAGAACGATACGAGGAATGGGCCAACACCGAGCATCCCTAAGCTTAAAATCGCGGCGTAGATCGGATGACGCAAAAGAGCCGTCATCGCCACCGCCGATGCGAAGAGTGCGAGCTGCACGAACGGCATGCTGATCGCTTCGAAAGCGCTCGTCGAGTCCAGGACCGAGCGATCGCCTGCTGCCATGAACAATAAAATTGGCCCGTAGATAACAGCCAGCAAGACGGCCATACCGGTCGCGAATTTGCTCCAGAACCAAAGATCTGCATTGATTGGCCGCGAGCGCCAGAAGGTGTTCAATTGAGGTCGAACGTCGTCAAAACTGACGCCGATGCCCAATACCAGAGCAACAAACCAGCCGAATGAGACGGCAACGCCAGAGTAGATCTTTCCAAATTGCACTTGGACGTGTGGCGACGCGGAGGCGACAAGCACAGCGGTCACACCGATGATTCCGACCAGCCCGACCGCAACGATGGGCAGGCTCTCGCGCGCTTGTTTCCAGACAATCGCAGTTACGGCCGACCGCCGCGGCGCATTGAGCCAATCGGTCTTTCCTGCGGGTCGAGTCGCGACGACCGGCGAACGAACCTCAAGATTCTCGATGCGTCCAAACCGCCGGACGTACCACATTGTTAACGCAAGCTGGCCGACAAGGAATGTACACACACTGAGGGGCACAAGTTGGTGTGCATGCGGCAGGAGGCGCGGAAGCATGGCAATTCCGCCTGGAGCCAGTGAAAAGCAGATCACGGGGGGAACAAGCTCGGACAACCCGCCATCTATGAGACTATCCGGAAAAAGCACGGTTCCAATGAACCAGATCAAAAGCCAACACCCGAGGATGGTCGCCAGCGCCACGGCGCCGGCACCAATCTCATCCTTTCGATTCACGCCGGCGGCGGCCGTCCAGAGGTAAAGGCCCGCGGCAATCGCCGAAGCATACAGGAAGCCGTCGAGGAACCAATTGGATTCCACAAATAGAGGCGGATCTTCCGCCAGTGCCCGCAACGCGCCGCGAGATTCGATGCCGAACAGGTCGCAACCTTGTTTCCAAACCCATAGCAGCGCGATCGTCAGACCAATGGAGACAAGAATCGTCGCCAAACCGAAAAGAAGCTTGCACACCGCCGCACGCCACATCGGCACCGGCAGCGCCTGCAAGAAACGCAACGTGCCGCGCAGCGCTCATTCGCCGCCGTGCCCAAACCCACGAACACGGTAAGCGGAATTACGCACAACAGCATCATGCCGAAGCCCAGGCCGATGTCTTCGGAAAGCACCGCGATGGACGTTGCCCCCCAAAGAATGACTGTGAGCGAGGCAAGCTTCCATTTGTGCTCGTGCCATTCTTTCCAAGCCAGGCTTTGCAAGGTTCAGCGCATGATGAATTAAACCAGCGGTAGAAGTTCCGGCTGCGGCCCGGCGACTGCCGTTGAGCGCCGCGATGTCCAGCGACATACGCTTCGAAAATCTCATCCAAATTCAGATCGACGACACGGTGTTCAATTCCCTCACGTCGGAGTAATTCAATGGCCCGTTCGGCGCCGCTCGATCGCCAGCGCGGCGCTGCCGCCATCGATCCGCTGGTCGAGTATCTGCAAATCTTCGCGCACGGCCGCAAACGCTTCGTGGCTCAACACGAGCTGCTTGACGTCGCGGCGAAGGGCTTCGGTCTCAGCTTGGCGAATGATTCGGCCTTGATCCAAAATGGCGACTTCATCGGCCACCGGCTCGACTTCGTAAAGCAAGTGCGAGCTGTAGAATACGGTGCGTCCCTCCCCTTGCAGATGGGTAATAAGATCACGGTTGAATTGCTTGCGCATGATCGGATCCAGCCCTAGTGCCGGATCGTCGAGAATGACCACTTCCGGCCGGTGCGCGAGCGCCAGCACCAAGCCGAGTCGCACGTTCTGGCCTTTCGACAGATGCTTGATCCGCGTGCGGAGCGGCAGCTCGAAATCGCGGACGTATTTGAACGCCAGCTCGTGATCCCACGTGCGGATAGAACGGCGCGACGAATCGCACGATTTCCTCCACCCGCATCCAGCCGTACATCGTCTGATCCTCGGCCAGGTAGCCGACCTTGCGGCGCAATTCGATCGGGTCGCGCTGCGGATCGAGGCCCAGGACGCGGATTGCGCCGTCGTCGCGCTTCAGCAGGCCGAGGAGCAGTCGAATGGTCGTTGTCTTGCCGGATGCGTTGCGGCCAAGAAAAGCGAACGTGCGTCCGCGAGCCACTTGCAGCGTGACGCCGCGCAGCACATCGGTCGAACGAAACGATTTATAAACGGCCTGCATTTCTATGGCGGGATCGTTCATGGTCGTGTTTCCTCAATTGTCGCTGCAACTTCCATTCTGGCGGCGCCATCGGCGGCCTCGGACAGCAGTTCGTGTAGTTCTTCGGTGGATAGTCCCAGCCCGTTCGCCTGTCGCGCAATTTGGCGCAGTTCATCAACGAGGCGGGCTCGGTGCGCGGCCATGCGCAGTTTTTGATGTGCGGCCAACCACGAACGTCCCTTGACCGTGGCGCATTTCCAAAATCCCCTCCCCGCATAGCCGTTCGTAGACTCGCAGCACTGTGTTTTGATTCACTGCCAGCTCACGAGCCAGTTCGCGAACCGAGGGTATTCTTTCGCCCAGCTGCACCGCGCCCGACGCGCATAAAGCGGCAACCTGATCGGCAATTTGCCGCGAAATCGGAACGGCAGAGCCTTTTTCAATTCGCAAAAACATCCAAAAAACCCGCACAAAAGCACAGTGACTACAGTAGTGTAACAGTAGTCAGTCGGGGCGTCAAGCAATTGATTGAGTTTTTTTACGCTAGCCACCACCGACGAGGATCTATACGGTCGAGATGGGCGCACTTGCCGTCGAATTGGGGGCGGCGTGACTTGAGGTCGCCGAAAAATGGCCTTCTGCATCGCGCAGGCAACGCTGGATTTGACGCACCGCCTGTCGAAGTCGGGCCTCGTTTTCCACGAGCGACATCCGCAGGTAGCCTTCGCCGGCCGGTCCAAAGCCGCTCCCCGGACTCACCGCCACGTTGCCTTTCTCCAACAGCATCATTCCGAAATCCATGGTGCTCATTCGGCTGCGCCACGGTTCCGGGATCGGCACCCAGCAGAACATGCTGGCCTTCGGCGGCGTCACCGGCCAGCCGATCCGCCCGAGGCTTTCGCAAAGAGCATCACGCCGGCTTTGGTAGATCGCCGCCTGGTTTTCCACGCCCGCTTCGCCCTGCCGCAGTGCCATAATCGCGGCAATCTGCACCGCCTGGAACATCCCGTAATCGTAATATCCCTTGATCGTCGCGAGTGCCTTGATCATTTGCCGGTTGCCGCTGCAGAAGCCGACGCGCCACCCGGCCATGTTGTAACCCTTGCTCATCGTCGTGAATTCGACGCCAACTTCGGCCGCCCCGGGCGAAGCCAAAAAACTGGGCGGCTGGTAGCCGTCGAACGCGACATCGGCATAAGCGAAATCGCTAATCACCGCGAAGCCGTACTTGCGGGCCAGCTTTACGATCTCGTCGTAGAACGATTGCTCGATGACAACCGTGGATGGATTGTGCGGATAGTTGAGAATCACCAGTTTCGGGCGCGGATAAAGTTGCTCGCACGTGTAAGCGATATTCGAGAGGAACTTTTCGCTGTCGCTCACTTCCAAGGCGATAACATTGCCCGATGCCAAAGCCACGGAATAAACGTGAATCGGAAAATACGGTGCCGGCACGATCGCAGTATCGCCTGGCCCCATCATTGCCAGGCACATGTGGCTGAAACCCTCCTTCGAGCCGAGGCAGACGATAATCTCTTCGTCAGGATCGAGGCGGACGCCGAAACGCTTGAAATACTTTGACGCAACTTCGCGGCGCAGGTTCGCGATACCGTTCGATTTGCTGTAGCCGTGATTGCGTGGGTCGCGGGCGGCTTCGGCGAGTTTATCGATGACGAAATCTTCCGGCGGATCGGACGGATTGCCCATCCCAAGGTCGATTACGTCGTCACCCGCCCGCCGCTTGTTGTACAAAAGCGCATTGATTCGGCCGAACAAGTACGGCGGCAAGCGCGTCACGCGCTCTGCCACGTGCACTTTGAACGGCGGTTCGGGTGGCGGCGGTTGCGAAGGACTGGGCATAGAAGTTGTTCACCAGGCTTAGTATACCTTTTTCGAGTTCGCGGCAAAGTTACTCTCGGTATACTATTCGATGCGCTGTCGGCATTTGGATCAGAAATCATAACACGAAGGATAGCCGGTATGAAATTGCTAGCCAAACGATCATCGGCGGGAAATAACTTCGCATTGGTAATTCTAAGCGGCCTGTGGCTCGTTGTCGGCTGCGACATGGGCTTGGAACAGAGCTCGAACCGCTACGAACGACTTAACGACGAAACTACGAAGTTGCTCAAAGTGCTCGAACAAATCAACAATGAGGCCACCGCCACAGAACATCAGGCTGAGTTGGAGAAGTTCGCCGAGAAGATTCGAGGAGTCCAAAAAAAGATCAACGAAGCCGCGGGGAAAGAGGGCACCGGTATGGGCCGCATCACGAATGCCCGGCAAGCGGAACTTTCTCAATCGACGGGCGACAGTGCCCGCCGGCTGATTGACCACATCCGTGAAACCGATGCCAAGGCCGGTGCGATCGTCGACAAAGCACTCGAAGGTGTCGAGTTTCCACGTCCCGACTCAGGTTTGCCGACTGGTCTCGGTAGATAGCCGGTAGCGTCAGCAACGGTTCGATCACTTGGATAGCGGCCCGTCAGTCCCGGACGTCGGACGCACTGCCGCGTCCAGCCGCGGGCCGGCATTAGGATTGTCGGGCCGCACACGGTCGGGGGCTTGCGAGGTGCCGGCGAGGAAATTGTCGATCCGCGACTTCGCGCGGATCTCGTCGAACTTCTCACCCATCGCCATGCGAAGCTTCTTTTCGAAGATATCCTGATAAAGGATGTCGTGGACTTCTTGCATGTTGACCTCGACAGGCGCGGTTCGTCCTTCGCATTTCAGGATGACGAACCGATCGCCCAGCTGGATGATGCCGGAGAGTTCACCGGTTTTCAAACCGAACGCGGTGTCTTCGAGTTGCGGCTGGCCGCCGAAGCGGCGGATCGGCGGCACTTCACCTCGGAGCGCTTTGCTGCTCGGCTCGATCGAGTTCTCCGCGGCCAGGTCGCCGAAATAATCGGCCGAGGTATTTTGCCGCGCCTTGGCCCAAACCTCTTGGGCTTTACGCATGCTCGACAGCACGATTGCGCGGCATCGCACCCGCTCGGCGTAGTTTGCTTGGTATCCCTTTTGCAAATCGTCCTCTTTCACCTGGATCGTGCTGCCCGTTAATTTCTTGAGCGCCGCCGACGGCCAGACCGAGTCGCGAACGTATTGGTCCTTCGTAATGCCTTGCTCGACGGTGGCGGCTTGAATCCATTTGGCCAGATCCGGCTTGCCATCCTTATCCACAACGCCCGAAAGCTGCGCGGCGTGGCCGATTTCGTCGTTGAGGTCCTGCTCGCTCACGGTGAGTTTGGCCTTGGCGAGCGTTTGTTGCAGCAGCAAATGTGAAATCTCGACGTCCAGCACCTGCCGCCCGTATCGCAGCAGGCATTCCTCGGCGAGTTCCGAATAGGGAATTTGCTCGCCATTAATCGTGGCCACGACATTGGGCATTTGGGCTCGAAGCTGGGGATCATTCCAGACGTTTTGCACCGTCGAGGCATCCTGCAATTGCTTGAACAATTTACCGGCCACATCGCGGAGTTTGCTTTCTCGGATCTGCTCGGCGAGCTCTTCGCGAACGGATTCCAGCGGCACGTTGCGCACCGGCATGAGACCTTCGCACTTAAAAATGGCGAACTGTTCGCCGACCGGGATGATTGGTGAAATCTGGTTCGGCTGCAGCGCAAATACGGCCCGCTCGATCGCCGGGTCGCCGATGTGATGGCGGATCGGCTGAATGAGGCCGCCAATGCTGGCACTATTGACGTCCACTGAGTTTTGCATTGCGAGGCGGGCGAAATCGTTCGGCTGTTCGGAGACCTGGCGGTGCAGCTTATCGGCCAGTTGCCGGTCTCGCACGACGATCAGCCGGCATTTCACAGCAGCACCGTATTGCGCTTCGTAGGCCTCGTTAAGCTGCTCATCGCTCACCGCGAGCTGGTCGGCGGCGCATTTCCGTAGGGCAAGTGTCGGCCAAAGAATATCGCGCTTGTATTGTTCGACGTTGATGCCGCGTTCGCGCTCGAGCATCTGCAACCACTGCTCGCGGCCGATTTTGAAACGTTTCGCCATCCGGTCGATTTCGGCATCCACTTCCTGGTCTGTCACTTCGATATTGCGGTTGCGGCAATGGTGCATGATGAGACGCTTGTTCACGAGGCCTTCGAGCACGTCTTTGCCAAACCGTTCGACGCAAGCCGTGGCCAATGCGTCGCGGCGGATATCCTGGCCATTGACGACCGCCATCACGTCGTGCTGCGGTTTCGCGGCCCGCGGCAGCTCGCCTTCTTTTTGACCGGCGTCTTTGCCTGTTTGCGGCGACGGCGACTGAGCCTGTCCCTTATGGAACGGGTTGGGGAGCTGCGCGTGCGCAGGCCGTATTTCCCATCAGCGTTCGCAACAGGACGCAGATGCCGACCACGGCCAGTCCGCTAGCGATAAACACCAGCCGCCGTTTTCGAATAGCGATCTGTACCGGCGACTTTTTTTGCGAGCGAGCTTCCTTGCGAGCCACGGCACGTTCTCCTAACCGTCGAGGCAACTTGATTCGTTCGAGCGTGTCGCTAGCCGCGGAGCTACGCTCCGCCGGCCAACGGGCCGCGAAGGATAGCAAAGCCGGCAGAGACCGGCAAGAGAAGGCAGCTGGGCTGCTAGCAAGGCTTTAATCTCGTCCGCGCACTTACCGAATCGCAACCTCAGCCGGCTCGATTACCGCCGCCTGAACCTGCCGAATTTGGCTGGGAGCTTCCGCGTCGATATCCAGCTTTTCCAACCGCATAGATACTTCATTGGCAACATTCTGAAGCTGTTCGAGCTCATTTTTACGAGTGATCAGTTCAACAGATTTCTCCGCATGGCGCACAACGTCCTTTTCTAACTCAAACTGTCGCTTTTGAAGCTGCTCGATCCTTTGCTTCACGAACTTGGCGTCCTTCGAATTGTTATCCGAGTCGAGTTTTAACTGTTCCCGTTCGAGGCTGGCCAGCTCATCGTCAACGCGGTCGAGACGTTTCATCGCAATTTGTTCCACAATGTCCACTCCGTTGGCTTCGGGTCGCCCCATACCCTTGGCAATATCGATATAATCTTCGTACTTGCGTCTGATTTCAGCTTGGAGGTTTTGCAGACTCCGTTCGAGCATGTCCTTGATGGTCAGTTGTCTCGATTTTTCGTTGCCGAGAACTTCCTTCTTGTACGCGGCGGCGACGGCATCCACGACCTGAGTCAGGTCGCTCGCTTGCTCCTTGCTTCCATGCAACGTAATCGCGAGAATTTCGCCGTCCTGTGGAAAACTAACATCCAAGTGTTCCTGTAGCCAGTTGACCGGATCACTCACTCCGGCAAACAACGACAATGCTCGAGTACCCGGATTAACTAAGGCTGACGTCAGCACATACTTACTTTTCAGATAAGCGAGCTGCGTCTTTTTTGTGAATATCGAAGTCGTTTTTGCTTAAGGGTGTTGTACCGTTAACAAACGACGGCGCCTCGTTCCTCACTTCGAACAGCGCCGTGGCGGTAACTTCGCGAGGTCGCAAAAACCAATAGCCGGCCCCGCCAACGAGGCCAATCAGCAGCAACACACCCACAATACGAAGCCAAGACCGCCCGCCAGCCCGAAGGGAAGAGTCGTCGCCAGACATGGTTCGAAGCTCTATGCCTTGTTAGGAGAGAAGGATTCGACCGCTACTACGCAAGTCGCCCCACGATGGTTCGCCCACGTGCCAGAATTACGAAATCCCCAGGAATTGGAACCCAAGCCGACGGCCCGGCGTCCGCATGTCCCAAAGAAGTGGGCCTCGTGCACGAGTCCGCCAGGCGTCCTAATAATGGTACCGGCACGCCAGAATTCTTATTTTGTCCGACAGAATTTGATAAACGAGCCGATGTTCGTCATCAATTCGCTTCGACCAGCATCCGGCTAGTTCGTGCTTAAGCGGCTCAGGCTTGCCGATCCCGCCAAAGGGATTGGCAGCGGTTTCTTGAACAAGGCGAATGATTCTCAACGCCTTTTTACGATCTTGCTGAATCCACCAGCCTAAGTCTTCGAGTGCAGCTGTATCAAATTCCAAGCTTCTCTCGGACGTCGTCAAGCGAGATGCCTCCTATACGATCCTTGGCTTCCAAGAGCCGTTTTCGCATCGCCTCACTTTTAAGAAGGTACGCCGTTTCCCGCTCGGATTCGATCTCGCGCGATACATCGATCGGCACAATGACTGCGACCGCTTTACCGCTTGCATCCGAGACAAATTGAACTGGCGATTCAGGTGTCATAAGCGTGGAATTGAATAGGGCTCCGGTTCTTGGAGAGGGTAGACGGGAAAGATCCTTGCAACCAGCTCGTTCAAGCTAGTTAAGTGCCGCCATCAACAATCATAGTTCGCGCGGATCAGAATTGCCAATGGTGCGCCTGAACGCCTCGTGCTTACTCGTTCATCACCTCGGCCTCTTTCGCCTTGGCTAGGTCGTTCGATTTGTCCTCGAACTTCTTCACTAGTTTTTGGACCTCTTCCTGTGTCGAGTCGCATTCGTCCTCGGTCAGGTCTTTGTCCTTCTTTTCCTGATCAGCCTGCTTGTTGGCGTCGCGGCGGATATTTCGAATCGCCACCTTAGTCTCTTCCGCCAGCTCCTTCGTGCGGGCGACCATCTTGCGGCGAACTTCACCGGAAAGCGGCGGGATATTGAGGCGGATCACCTTACCGTCGCTCTGCGGCGCCAGGCCCAAATCGCTGGCGATGATCCCCTTTTCGATATCCTTGATCGTGCCCGGATCGAACGGGCGGATCACGAGTTGCTGCGGCTCGGGCGCACTCACGCTGGCGATCTGCTTGATCGGCACGGGCGAACCGTAGGCCTCCACTCGCAACGAATCAACCATGCCTGGGCTGGCACGTCCGGTGCGAATGCCGGTCAGGTCCTGCTTGAGCTTGGATAGAGCCTTTTCCATTCGCTCTTCGGCATCGAACAGTATTTCTTCAACGCTCATCGTTATCTTCCAATCAACTTAGCCACAGATGACGCAGAGTTCACTGAGAAGAAGAACGATAAGAGTTGAATGATGAATGATGGGCATCCCTCATTCTCTATCTTTCATCCTGCGACTTTCTCAGTGTTCTCTGTGACCTCTGGGGCAATTATTTCTTGGCCGTAACACGACTGCTCACCAGCGTGCCAATATCCTCACCGCGCACCGCCCGTTCGATATTGCCATCCATGCGGTAGTTGAACACTAAAATCGGAAGCTCGTGCTCCATGCAATGCGCGATGGCCGTGGGATCCATCACCCGCAGATTGCGGTCGCGCACTTCTTTGTAGCTCAGCTGCCGAAACAGCGTGGCAGTGGGGTCTTTTTCCGGGTCATCGCTATACACGCCGTCCACGCGTGTGGCCTTCATCAAAATGTCTGCCTCGATTTCCATCGCTTTTTGAGCGGCCGCCGTGTCGGTCGTGACAAATGGCGCGCCCGTTCCGCCAGCGAGGATTACGATCCGGCCTTTTTCAAGATGGCGCCGGGCCCGGCGGCGAATGAACGGCTCGGCGACGCCGTCCATGCGGAGGGCCGACATCAGCCGCGTTTGGCAATCGAGCGACTCCAGTGCGTCTTGCAACGCGAGCCCGTTGATCACCGTGGCCAGCATGCCCATGTAGTGTGCGGTAGCTTCCTGGATGCTGGAGTTACCGGCGGTGAATTGAGCGCCACGAAGAATATTGCCGCCGCCGATAACAATGCCGATCTCGACGCCGAGCTTGGCCGCGCGCTGAATCTGGGTCGCGATGTCGACAACTTCCTGCATACTAATTCCGCGCTGTCCGGGGGCGGCAAAGCTTTCGCCGGATAGTTTCAGGAGGATGCGATGGTAGGGGCTTGTCGCGGTCATGGCATTTTCGAATTGCGGTTTTCGGAATTGGCCCGGTCGGCAGTAATTCTCGATTTGTTTGGGCCGGCGTGCAATCGGCATGGCACAAAAAAAAGCCCCGGCTTCCGCCAGGGCTTTGATTTTCAACTAGTTGGACGGTTTTTCGCCGGCCGTTTCGCCGAGCTGCCAACGGATGAATTTGACGAGCTTCATTCCGCCGGCTGCTGCCGCTTTTCCAACAGTTTGCTTATCGTCTCGAATGAACGGCTGTTCAGAAAGCACGTGTTCCGCGTAAAAATTTCGCATCCGGCCGTCGATCATCTTCTCGATGATATTCTCCGGCTTGCCCTCTTTCCGAGCCTGTTCACTGAGAATGGCCCGCTCTTTGTCCACGAGCGACTTATCGAGCTCCGCCGTTGTGGTCGCTTTCGGCCGCATGGCTGCCACATGCATGGAGATATTTCTCGCCAACTCGTCGTTACCGCCTTCGACCACGAGCAGCACGCCGCTCTTGGCGTCGTGATGCACATAACCGCCCGTGGGAGCATCGATTCGAATAGTCCGGGCCAGCCGAAATACTTCGCGGATCTTGTTTTCCAGCTCGTCTTTCCAGTCTTGGAGCGTCACACCCTTGCGACTGGGAGCCGGCTGCTTCCATAGTTCTTCCGGCGTTTTGGCGCGGGACCAGTCGCTAGTTGCTTGGCGAGGTCGTTCGCCAAGGCAATCACCTCGTCGTTCTTGGCAACCGGCGCCGATTCGACTTGGAGCTCGATCATGGCGCCGACACCCGGCTTGAGGCTTGTATACACGGCGATACGGCCGTCGTCGGTGCTGCGATCCTGTCGCATCGCCATCACTTTCTTGCCCGATTCGCGTAGCGTTCGCAGCGCTTCGTCTTTGTTGCCGCCGGTTTGCTGCAAAGCTGCGCTTGCAATCCATTAGCGGCAAGCCGGTTTCTTCGCGCAATTCCTTAACTAACGCGGCTGAAATATCTGCCATGAACAAACTCCTGTCCGTCGCGAATGACCAATGACCAAGAACCAATGACCAAAAGCTCCGAGGCTTTGGTTGGTCATTGGTGCTTGGTCATTGGCGTTTCAATGGACTTTAGATTTCGGCAAAAAAACACGCTGCAGCCCTTGGCCTACGCCACGGCGCCTTCGTCGCCTTTGGCGGCATGCTGGCTCTCGATGGCCGCCCGGTTCTTGCCGGCTGCGACCGCGTCGGCAAGCATTTTGATGATCATCTCGATCGATCGCATGCTGTCGTCGTTGCCCGGGATCGGCAAATCTACCAGGTCCGGATCGCAGTCGGTGTCAATCAGGGCCACGGTCGCAACACCGAGCTTCTGTGCTTCGCTGACCGCGTTCTTTTCCTTTTTGGGATCGACGATAATCAGGCACTCCGGCAATCGGTTCATCGTGCGGATGCCGTCAAGGTTGCGAAACATCTTGCGATATTCGCGATTCAGCGCGGATTGCATCTTCTTCGAATAGGTATCGAACTTGGCCGAATCGCCGCGGAGTGACTCGAGTTCTTCGAGGCGCGAGAGCCGGCTGCGAATTGTGCGGAAGTTCGTCAGCGTGCCGCCAAGCCAGCGATCGTTCACGTACGGCATTCCGCAGCGCTGGGCCTCGCGGCCAACCGCATCGGCGGCTTGGCGTTTCGTGCCAACGAATAACACCAGGCTTCCTTGCGAACCGAGTTGAGTGAGGTATTTTTTTGCCCTCAGCAGGCCGCGAACGGTCTCGCGGACATCGATGATATGGATGAGATTTTTGCGGGCGTAGATATACGGCCGCATTTTCGGGTTCCAACGACTTGCCCGGTGGCCGTAATGGACCCCGGCTTCAACAAGTTCTTTTACGAGTGCTGTCACAAAAACTCCTTCGTGGCACACCGGCTAGGTCCCCTCGTAGGTCAGCCTTTAGGCTGACAGACAAAGACGTCAGGCTAAAGCCTGAGCTACGAATGGGCGTCCGGCGTTATGGAAAAACCGTTCGGCCGAGTTTGGATTGATACCGAGATTCCTCGGGCCGTTCGAGGAAGTCGGTAGCCCTGTATGGTATCGTGGTTCGGCGTCGGCGACAATCGCCGATTGGTGTGTCCCGGTTCTTTCCGGCCAGGATGGCCGGGCGATATATAACCGACCCATCTTGGGTCGGTTCTTTACGCGCCGATTGCACGTAAAGCCTGGAGAACGGCGTCGTGCAGATGGCCATTCGTTGCCAGGATGCCGCGGTTTTTGGCGAGTGTGCGCCCTTGCGAAAAATTTAGTGCTTTGCCGTCAAGATCGCTGATTCGTCCACCGGCTTCTTCCACCACGATCGATCCGGCCGCCTGGTCCCAAATCTTCTCGCGATAGTTGGGACGGGATGGCGAAATCAAGCGAAGCAGCACGTCGCCTTCGCCGGCGGCAAGCACCGCATACTTAGCTTGGCTATCCATTGCTACGGGCGGCACTGCAACACCTAGGTTGGCTGCAAGTTGGCCGATTTCATCGACGTTGGTGTGGGCTTTTTCGACCGAGCGGAGGATTCTTGCTGTGTTTGATCTGCCGTGATTTGAGACCGATAGACGATGCCAATTGACGTCTCCGGTCAGCGCCTGATGCCAGGTTCCATGGCCGCGGGAGGCGATGGCGATTGAACCGTCGGCTTCCGCCGACGGCTGGTGGTCCGTGTTGACTTGATTTGGCGCAAGTTCGGGGCAGCCGAGTGCGCCAAGCTCTACTTTGCCATCGCGAACGTGGGCGAGTGCTATTGCGTACTGTTCGCGGCGCAGAAAGCCCTTTGTGCCGTCGATGGGATCGAGCGTCCAGAACGTGTTGGGTGGTTCGCCGCTGCCGCGATCGATGAGGCCGCAAATCTCTTCCGGCGTGGCATCAGGAACTGCGGTGCGGAGGAAATCGGTGACTTGATCGAGGGCCGTGATGCCTTCTTCGAGACGCAGCGCGTCGGCTTGTTCTTCGCCAATCAGGGTTGCTCCGGGAAACCGTTCGGCAAGTCGCCGCGCGACGAGGGCCTGGACCGCGAAATCGGCGACGGTAACCGGCGAACGATCGTGCTTTGTGAGCAGCGCCCAAAACCATCTCGCGCTGAATGCGCCGCGCCAGCAGGGAAGCCTCACGGACGGCATCGAGCGCGAATTGGGCTTCAGCGGAGTCAAGCATGCGCATGTAGGTCAGGCATTTAGCCTGACGTCCGGCCGCAGATGATTTGCGTCAGGCTAAATGCCCGACCTGCTAGCTACCCGGCCAGGACTCGAACCTGGAATGAGGGAATCAAAATCCCTAGTGTTACCATTACACCACCGGGTAATCGCGAAGGGGGAAGGCGGAGTGCGGAAGGTGGAGGGAGTTTGTTTGCCTTCCCCACTCCGCACTCCCCCTTGGTTCGCAGTCTACGCTATCCGGTCCGATTGGCAACGGAGAACGCGAGTTGCTCAAGCTCGGTCGTCAGGTCCACGCCGACGAGCCCAATTCCATCAGGCAGTGATACGGCGACGGGCGCGAAGTTGAGGATTCCCAGGATTCCAGCGGCCACTAGCTGGTCGGCAACGTGCTGTGCGTCGCTGGCCGGCACGGTGATCATACCGAGTTGGATTTTTTGAGCGCGGACGATTTCGCCCAGATGGGAAATGTCGTAAACCGGCACCCCCTCAATTTGCAATCCAGTAACGCGCGAATCCCGATCGAACGCCGCCACCACGCGAAAACCCTGCGCCGCGAAGCCCTTGTAGCGTAATAGTGCGCGGCCCATGTTTCCCACGCCCACCATCGTCACGATCCATTGGCGGTCCGTTCCGAGGATGCGGCGAATCTCGGCGATCAATTCCGCGCACCGGTAACCAATCCCCGGATGTCCAAAATGGCCGAAATAAGCGAGGTCCTTCCGGACTTGCGCATCGGTAAAACCGAACAGCGTGGCTAATTGGCTGGAACTCACCGTCGCGCGGCCAGCACGCACTAAATGTTGTAACTCCCGCAGATACAAGCTTAACCGGCTAACCACAACGGCGGGCACTTCGCGGGGAGTTGCGTTTGGTTTTTGCTTGGAAGAGGGCACAGGCAAGCCGCCGAAAGTTACGAGCGAGTCGGCAAGTTAATTCGGCCTGCCACTCTAAGACAAATGGCGGTTATCCGGCAAGCGTCCGGCAATCAGTTGTTTGCGGCCTCGGTCAATCGCCACGTGCGATTCCATGAGAATCATTTTAATCGCATTAATCGAACCCACCCGGCCGTAACCTACCGGCAGAACCACGCCAAAACCAGCCGGAGTGTGTTTCTGCGGCTAGTGCCAACTATGTCGCAAAAGACGTCTGCGTCATAGGCGGTAGATACGGAAACTACGCAAAACGGCTAAGGTGCGTTGATTTGGCGGCCCGAACTAGGTATTGGCGGACCATAAGTCCCGCCATGACCAGCCCTATTTGAATCACCCTACGATCTGAGTCAGAGGAGGCGAAGGAACATGAAAGGATGGATAGTTGCGCTAGCCGCAGCAACAGCCCTTGTGCTTGTCCCAGCTACAGCACAAGCGGGGTTCTGCGGGGTCGCGCGGTACAGCTGTTGTGAGCCTTGTTGCCAGATGGAGTATCACACCGTCATGAAGACGGTGCACTGCATCGAATACGAGCAACAATGTTTCACATGTTACAAGACGTGCTGGGACCGGGTATGTGAAGATCGCTGCATCAACTGCGTCAAGTATGTGCCCGAAACCTGTTCTTGAGAAGTTTGCTATACGGTTTGCCGGCCCTGCTGGGAAACCAAGACTGGTTGCTACACGGTTTGCCGGCCCTGCTGGGAAACCAAGACGCGCGAGGTCTGCTACACGGTGTGCAAGCCGTGCTTTGAGACCCGCACGCGTTGCTACACGGTCTACCATCCTTGCTGGGAAGATCACAGCAAGGAAGTTTGCTACACGGTCTGCAAGCCGTGCTGGGAAACGAAAACCTGCAACTACACGGTTTGCAAGCCGTGCTGGGAAACCAAGTCCCGTGAAGTCTGCTACACGGTCTGCAAGCCGTGCTGGGAAGAACGGACTGGTTGCTACACCGTCTGCAAGCCGTGCTGGGAAGATCGTACGCGTTGCTACACGTACTACGTACCCAAAGCGGTGCACTACACAAAGACGATCCAGGTTCCATGCGGACATTGGGAAACCGAAGAGTATTGTGTTCCCGGTCCGGTCCACACCCGGTGCGTCCGTGAGCCCGGCTGCTGGACGTACGATCCTTGCTCTTGCTGCTGCCACTATTGCCCGGGCCCGTGCCATACCGAGTGTGTGCAGTGCCCGCCGCGCAAGTGCTGCCGCAAGCATTGGGTTAGCGAGTGCATGACCAAAGAGATCTGCTGCACGAAGTGGTGCTGCGAAGCTCGCACCGGAACTTGCTGCTACAAGGTTTGCCACATGGTGCCCGAGCAGCGGACCTTCTGCTACAAGGTCTGCCACATGGTGCCCGAGCAACGTAGCCGCACGGTCTGCTACAAGGTCTGCCACATGGTGCCTGAAGAGCGGAGCTACTGCTACAAGGTCTGCCACATGGTGCCCGAGCAACGCTCACGCACGGTGTGCTGGAAGACCTGCAAGATGGTGCCCGAGCAGAAGAGCTGCTGCTACCAGGTTTGCCACATGGTGCCTGAGCAACGCTCGCGCACGGTGTGCTACAAGGTTTGCCATATGGTGCCCGAGCAGAAGACCTACTGCTACCAGGTTTGCCACATGGTGCCCGAGCAACGTACCCGCACGGTATGCTACACGGTTTGCAAGCCCGTGTGCTACCAACGCACGATCCAATGCTGGAAGTGCGTGCCGCGGTGCGTGCCGTACACGGTCACCCGCTGCGTGCCCCACTGCGTGTGCAAGCAAGTTCCGGTATGCGTATGCTGCCCGAGCTGCTGCGGATGCGACACTGGCTGCTGCAACAGTGGCTGTGACTCCGGTTGCGGCAGTGGCTGCGGCGGTAATTGCGGCTGCAACAACTAGTTAGCAGCAAGAATCCTCCTCCCCGCGTGGGGATGGGGCTGGTCAAAAGTGAAACCCACAGGTGGGCCGGCTCAATCGAGCCGGCCCACCTTTTTGGTTGGCCATTTGCGGCTTGGCACTAGACGGCGATCCGCCGAAGATTGCGGTGCGGATTTAGGCAAGTAAGCGCTCAGGCGCAAACTTCGTCGCGTATTGCGTCAAGCAGCGCGTTGGGATTAAGCGGCTTGGTGAACCAGCGATCCACGCCGTTCGGCCCGACGCTGATGTCCACCTCTTCCGGCTTGGTGCCGCTCACGGCGAACAATTTTACACCGCGATAGTCCGGATTCTTGCGAATTGCGGAGATGGTTTTCCTGCCGTCGAATCGCGGCATGCGGATATCGAGCAAGACGACATCCGGCGCCTTTTGCGTGAGACGAACCATTGCTTGTAGGCCGTCGGCCGCAGTTTCGACTTCATAACCGTTCGCGCGCAAGCACCCGGCCAGCAGTTCCCGCTCGTTGTCGTTGTCTTCGACGACGAGTGCCCGGAAGTGCTGCTCCACGATCGGCGCCGGTTTCATACGCGAGGGCTGTTCGAGTTCATTTTCCATCGCTTTGAGCTCATTGAATATTTTGAAGATGGTAGCTTCCGCGTCGCTCAGGTCTCCTGTTTCGATGTTTCTATGAAGCAAATGCAGCCCGAGCGCGGCCGCGTTGAGCCGGTTTCGCATGTCGTGAGTCAATTGCGCGACCGCCGATTTGCGCGGTGCCGGAAATCTTACCGTTTGACTGTTTTCTTCACCGGCTTCGATGCGCTGCGATACCTCGTGCCGATGAACTGGAATTTCGTGCGGCGCTTCGATCCCAAGCCGCACCTTATTGCCAGCCACACGCAGAATCTCTACGCTGATTCCTAACGTTGGAAAAACGACCTTATCGTTGCGGCCACGAGAAAGTACTAACATGACGGATCTCCTTATTCTTTAGCCGCTGGCCAATTCAATAGTTCGCATGATGACCTGCCGACGGTTCGGTTGAGACGCGTTTCCATCGAGCAACGACTACTCTTAGAGAATGCTCACGGACTTGATTTTCAGCGAGCGTCATCCTGGCCGAGGTCAGCATCAAGGAATCCATCCCAAGTCTCGCATCGAAACAGTACCTTGCGTTCTAAATCGCAAAGCGCGGCGAGAGCAAGATCAGAATGTTCGGATGTGAGGTCGGTCGCTAGCATATATTGCGTTTTCGACCGTGATGCTGCGACGATTTGTCAGAAAGCGTGGGCCCGATTATCATCATCGCATGTGTCCGAAGCTATTGATTGGTGTCATCATTACCACGCTGGCCTCAATGGAAGCAATTGCGGGTGAAACGGGCGATCAAGTTCGAGATGTCGAAGCCGCGCTTCCGCCGCACGTTGGCGCGTGCGTGATGGCGATCGATCGCGGCCAGCTCGTCTTCGAGCACGCCGCTGGATTGGCAGACGTGGAACATAAAACATCGTGCACGCCGGCCACAAATTTTCGAATGGCCAGCGTTTCCAAGCAATTCACGGCGACGGCCGTGATGCTATTGGTGGATCGCCAAAAACTTTCGCTCGACGATGCGCTGACAAAATTCTTTCCCGGCTTTCCCGACTACGGCAAAAAAATCACGGTCAAGCACCTGCTTACGCACACTTCGGGCCTGCCGGCCTACGAAGACCTTATTCCGCCAGGTACAACACTTCAGCTCGATGACCTCGATGTTCTCCATTTGTTGATGGAGACCAAAGAGCCGCGATTTCGTCCGGGCGAGAAATGGGAATACTCTAATTCGGGCTTCGCGATGTTGGGATTGATCGTCGAAGTTGTCGCCGCGAGGCCATTTCATGAATTCATGTCTGCCGAAGTTTTCCGGCCCCTCGGCATGGACCAGTCCGTGCTTTACCAACGCGGGTTGAACGAGGTTCGGCATCGCGCTTTCGGTTATGAGCGGCAGGGTGAAAAGTGGGTGCGCGCGGACCAAAGCCTGACAAGCGCAGTCCGCGGCGACGGCGCGATTTACACATCTCTACACGACTACCACAAATGGCTGAGCGGAATCGACGACAGAAAATTGCTATCGGATGCATCCTATGATGCGATGTTTTCGTCGCAGGTTCAAACCGATCGCCATGGCAGCCACTACGGTTTTGGCTGGTTCATCGACGACTATCGTGGTGAACCGCGCATCCATCACAACGGCGAAACGCGCGGATTTCGGCTTTGCGTCCAGCGGTTTCCCAAGCGCCGCGCGGCTATCCTCATCCAGCTCAATAGCGAGATTGAAGGCACGAGCGAGCAGTTGACAAAAATCGGCGAGCGCGTGGCAGACATTTTGATCTTCGACCGCAAACGCCGTTAGCGATGCCGCGGCGCGGTGCCCGGGAAGCCTCGGTGATCGCGATGTGCCGTCTCTGTGAACTGTCGCTATCGAGGTCGTCCGACAGTTATTGTTTGCGTGCGTCGCTCGTACGATCGGCCGACCGCGCCTCGTTCCACGGCATTTTTCTCAAACACGCCCGGGTACCGCAGCGATCGGTAAGGCCTGTTGCGATCTGGCCTAGGCCGATCAATCCGGCCAGTAGGTACCAATAGCGGTTCACGTACCAGCCGAATACGACGGCGAGAACAATGATGCTTCCGTGCACGATTTTAATTTGTCGCTCGACGGACATTGGGTTGCACTCTTTTTTATGGGCCGGTCGAATCGTCGCTTGCGGGAGGCGATTCCTCGGCGAGCTCGTGAGAACCACCAGCGTTATGTTGCTGAGCCCGCCGCGCCATATTTCTCGAAAGGTATACGAGCGCCAAAAAATCATAGACACTGTGGGCAACCATCGGCGCGACCAGGTCGTCGTATCTCCAGGCGAGCCAACCGAGAAAACCGCCGACGGCCACCGCGAATAAAAAATACAACTTCGATAGCGCATGGGCTAGACCGAATAACAGACTAGTTATCGTCAGGCCGATGAGCGGCGTCGTCCAGTCTCCGATTTTTGTTTGCAGCGCCCCCCGAAACAACAACTCCTCGCCGACGCCGGCCAAGATCGCCACCATGGCGAATTGCGCGGTGCTGCCGGATGGAAACATTTCGCCGATTAACCATTCCACTTGTCGCGGAGCTTCCCGAGTGTGGGCCATTTGGAATTTACTAGCAACCAGAAGATGGCGAGCATCGGTAACGTTGCGAGCAGGCCACGCACGACCGCACCGACCAGTTGACCAGCGAATGTTGGAAATTTGTCGCGCACCGGCAAGTGGAAAAGCCATAAAAGACACAGCGCGATAACAGCCAAGCCGCCTTCCACGATAACCGCTACGGCGAAACCATCCGAACGTTGAACGTGGGGCTCCATTTGAAGTCAATTTGGTGCAGCGTTTTGTTTCTCGGTATTGCGGACTGCGTATGTTCGCCTTGACGACGCTGAGACGATAGGGCTAAATTAATCGATTCGCAATTGCCGGAGATTCTCTCAGTTCTGTGACGCGGGAAGTTTCCCTTTTCGTGGGCCCAACCTTGGGCGGACAATCGAGGCCGTTGTCGAAACGGACCGTGGCGGCGGACGTGATAGATCCAATGCGTAGTTTATTCTTTGTCCAGATGGTGACCAAATGGCAACAGCAGGTTTGACTCGCAAGGCGAAATCCTCTTCTTCCGAAGCGTCCGGCAAAGCATCCTCCAACGGGCACCCGACAAAGCTGATCTACTATTTCGGCCGTACCAAGACCGAGGGCAGCGGCAAGCAGAAGCAGCTGCTGGGAGGTAAGGGGGCCAACCTGGCCGAGATGACCAGCATCGGTCTGCCAGTGCCGCCAGGCTTTACGATCACCACGGAGGTTTGCGATTTGTATTACAAGAGTGGCCGCAAGCTGCCGGCCGGGCTGATGGATGAAGTGGCGCACAACGTCGCCATGTTGGAAAAAGAGCTCGGCAAGAAATTCGGCGACACGGCCAATCCGCTGCTGGTTTCGGTGCGCAGCGGCGCAGCCGTTTCCATGCCCGGCATGATGAACACGATCCTTAACCTGGGGCTCAACGATGAGGCGGTCGTTGGTTTATCGAATGCGACGGGTAATGAACGGTTTGCTTACGATGCGTATCGCCGGCTCATCAATATGTATGGCGACGTGGTATGCGGCGTCGATCACGCACTTTTCGAGCACGCTTTCGATAAGGTAAAGGTCAAATTTAAAGCCAAGAGCGATACCGATGTGCCAGCCGAAGGCATGATCCAACTTTGCCAGGAATACAAAAAGGTCTTTCAAAAACACTTCGGCAAGCCATTTCCGCAAGACCCGATCAAGCAGCTCGAGTTGGCAATCGAGGCGGTTTTTCGGAGTTGGATGATCGACAAGGCCGTCTCCTACCGCCGCATCGAAGGCATCACCGGTTTGCTGGGTACGGCTGTGAATTGCCAATCGATGGTCTTCGGCAACATGGGCGATGACTCTGGCACGGGCGTCGCGTTCACGCGCGATCCGGCAACGGGCGAGAACAGGTTTTATGGCGAGTTCCTGGTCAACGCGCAGGGTGAGGACGTCGTCGCCGGCATCCGCACACCATTGCCGGTGGACGATATGCCCAAGTGGAACAAGCAGGTTCACAAGCAACTACTGGAGATCAAGGACACGCTGGAAAGCCACTATCGCGACGTGCAGGACATCGAGTTCACGATCGAAAAGGGCACGCTGTTCATGCTGCAGACACGCAACGGCAAGCGCACCGGCGCGGCGGCCGTTAAGATCGCGTGCGACATGTGCAAGGAAAAGCTGATCGACGAAAAGACGGCCGTCCTACGCATTCCGGCCGGCGATTTGACCCAGCTCCTCCTGCCCAGCTTTGCGCCGGCCGCGAAACAGCAAGCAAAAAAAGAAGGTTGCTTGTTGACTCTCGGCCTGCCCGCTTCGCCAGGCGCCGCCGTCGGCAAACTCGCATTCACAGCCGCCGAGGCCGTCGATCGCACACTTGCCGGCGAAAAGGTTCTGTTGGTTCGCAAAGAAACGAATCCTGAAGATATCGAAGGCATGCACTCGGCGGTCGGCATCCTCACCAGCACGGGCGGCATGACGAGCCACGCCGCAGTCGTTGCCCGCGGCTGGGGCCGTTGCTGCGTGGCCGGCGCGGGCGCCATTACGATCGACGAGAAGGCCCGCAAGATCAAAGTCGGAAACAAGACCTTCACGCACAAGGACACGCTCTCAATCGACGGCTCGACCGGCGAAGTGATGTCCGGCGCGATCGCCACGCAAATCCCGAAGCTCTCGGGCGACTTCGCCACCGTCATGGATTGGTCCGACAAATACCGCACCATGAAAATCCGTACGAACGCCGATACGCCGGCCGACGCCAAGCGGGCCCGCGACTTCGGCGCCCAGGGCATCGGACTCTGCCGCACCGAGCACATGTTCTTCGAGGGCGAACGGATCAAAGCCATGCGGGCCATGATCCTGGCCAAGGATGAAAAAGAACGCCGGGCGGCTCTCAAGGAGCTCTTGCCCCACCAACGCAAGGATTTCATCGGCATCTTCAAAGCGATGAACGGTCTCCCGGTCACCATCCGCTTGCTTGATCCGCCGCTGCATGAATTCCTGCCGCACGAGCCCAAGTCGCAGGCCGAAACGGCAAAGGAGCTCGGCATCTCCGTGGCCGAAATCAAGCAGCGAGTCGATCAACTCCATGAGATGAATCCGATGCTCGGCCACCGCGGCTGCCGCCTGGCGGTCACGTATCCGGAAATCCTCGAGATGCAGGTCACGGCCATCACCGAGGCCGTGATCGCCTGCAAACAGAAAGACGTCGACGCACAGGCGGAGATTATGATCCCGCTCGTGGGCTCGGCTCGAACTTGCCACTTTGGCCGACCAGGTTCGCAAGACAATCGACGACGTGCAGGAGAAAAAGAAATTCAAAGGCAAGCTTGGCATCACCGTCGGCACGATGATCGAAGTGCCCCGGGCCTGCGTCGTCGCCGATAAGATCGGCGAAATCGCCGACTTCTTCAGCTTCGGCACGAACGACCTCACCCAGATGACCTTTGGCTTCAGCCGCGATGACATCAACACGTTCCTGCCCGATTACCTGAAGCAGGAGATTCTACCACGGGACCCGTTCCAGACACTCGACGCGAATGGCGTGGGTCAGCTCGTTGATATGGCTGTCCGCAAAGGCCGCAAGGCTAAAGACAAACTCAAATGCGGCATCTGCGGCGAACACGGCGGCGATCCCGAATCCATCAACTTCTGCCAGGAGGTCGGCCTGGATTACGTCTCCTGCAGCCCGTTCCGCGTGCCGATCGCCCGGCTGGCGGCGGCCCAAGCGGCGCTCAAGCAGTCGGGCACCGACACTGATCGTAAAGGCGAGTAGCGTCGAAAAGACGTAGCCGATTTCGCAAGATTTCGGGCATTTTGAAAAACGAAAAGCCCGAGCACCCGGCCAGGCTTCCTGTTTATTGCGACGTGTGTGCACGCCTGGGGGTGGCACGCCCTGAGGCTCTGCGAAGGGCGTGGTTGAACGCAGGAAGGCAGCTGCTACTTTCTGTCGGCTGTTACTGTATGGCGGCCAAGCGTACTGCGGAAAGAGGAAACGGCCGCAAGCGACCCGATTGCTAGTCCGACCAACAAAGCCGGCGTGCCCCCAAACCCAAAGAGCCCAAGGACGATGAATACCGGCCGCTGAAAAGCCGCCGGCAAAAATCCGTTCGCGAACATGCTTACGACGACCACGGCCACAAAAATAAAAACTGCGCCAATTGTTGCTGTTGCGTATTTCATTTTCAGTTACCTGCTGAATCGTCTACCGCGTGGTTGCAGTACACCACGCTCGTCGAAGACTCCGGGCGTGCCACCCCGACCCATCATCCGACCTTCTTCTCCCGTTCCGGTATCGCGTTCGCGCCGTCCTCGGCATCGTCGCGCACCAAGCGAACAATCGCGCCGGGTGGTGTGCGGCGTTCCTGCACAAAGCCGCGCTTGCCGCCAAGGAAGAACGGCAAAAACTCAGACGCCGGACCGGACGGGAATTGCAGCCGCAGCGTATCGAGCATTTCCTGCCAAGTAAGGTCGCTGCGGTAGATGACGCGATAGGCCGATTTAAGCTCGGCGAATTCGCTTCCGATGAAGCCGGCACGTCTCAGGCCAACCTTGTTCAGGCCGACGACCATCGCCGTGCCGCCATCGAGCGTGACGAACGGTGGAACATCGCGCACGACCCGCGACAGGCCGCCAACCATTGCCAACCGGCCAACACGGCAGAATTGATGGACTGCCACTCCGCCGGAAATATACGCCTTTGGCCCCACATCGACGTGGCCGCCCAGCATCGAGCCGTTCGTCATGATAACGCCGTCGCTGACGTTGCAATCGTGCGCGACATGCGCGCCGACCATGAACAGGCAGCGGTCGCCAATCCGCGTAACATGTCCGGCCTCTAATGCGCGGTGAACGGTGCAGTTCTCGCGAAACACATTTCCGTCGCCGATCTCCGTAACGCCGGGGTGCTCAGGCATGTGGATGTGCTGCGGCATACCGCCGAGCACCGTGCCTTCGAGCACAAGATTGTCGCGCCCGAGAATTGTTCCCGATTTAATCGTGGCACGAGCCGCCAGGTGACAGCCGTCGCCCAGGACGACGCCGGCCTCGACAACGCAGAACGGGCCGATACGCACATTGGCCCCAAGCTCGGCATGTGGACTGACGACAGCAAGCGGGTGGATCGACACAGGTGGGTCCTTTCCGAGAGGCGGGATTGGCGTCGCAAGTACGCTCTTTCCTGCGGGCCGGCCGACGGATTACGCTGTTCCGTCGACGGCCACCTACGCCTCTATCACTATCGGGCGTAACAAATATGCCGGCTTAGCCGGAGGCGATGAATTTTCGCTTCCTGTGGCCGGACGTCTGGGCGAAAGAGTCGCCTGACTGATACACTTTATGCGTCGCTAGCTAACGGCACGCCTTGCTAGCGTTCGATGGGACCCCCGATCTCCGACCTCTGACCGCTAAATCATGTCCGAACCCCACGACCTATACGACCAGGCCGACAAGCTCAAAGACGAAGGCAAGCTCGACGACGCCGTGGCAAAATTCAAGGAAGCGCTAGCGGCTGACGCCAATTACGCGCTCGCGCACTCGGCCCTGGCGGTCGTGTTGCAGAAGCTGGGTCGCCACGACGAGGCCATTCAGCATGCCAGAAGAGTTTGCGAGTTGGAGCCGAATGATCCGTTCAGTTTTACCGCTTTGAGCGTAACGTACCAGCGGGCATTTGCCGCCACGAACAATACGCAATACATTCGCATGGCCGAAGACGCCATGGAACAAAGCCGCATCTTGCAAAGCCGGCATTAGAGCGTTTGTCGAGTGGGTGTAGCGGGTGCCTGGGGTCGAGCCGCAGGCGAGCCCCCAGTGAAGCTGGAGCGCTTGGGTGCATTGATTGTTGGCGCCGAGAATTCGCCGGCGCATTTTTCTTACTTTCTGCGAACCAGTCTCGGCGCGAGCTGTCTGTTGGAGGTGTGCGTTTCCAACTCGTTGTTTCGTCGGACGGCTCGCCAATGGATTGCCGGCACCTATACACCGTGCGCGTCGCTGAATGCGACGCGGTTCGCAAATGGTCCGAATGGGAAGGCAAAAGCCCGACCATGCGCGAGGAACTCTATCAGCGTGTGAACCAGTCGAAGGCTCGGCCCCTTCGACCACTGGCCCTCATCGCGCCGAAGGTCGAACTACTCGTCGCGCTGACCGATCTGTGGTGCCAAATTCGCCGCCGCTAAAGGCCCGCATTGAGTCCTTGCAAATCCGCTGGCAGGAATCGGCCGTCCTTGCGCAGCAATTCGCCGTCGAACCAGATTTCGCCTCCGCCGTAATCGGGTCGCTGGATTTGAACCAGGTCCCAGTGAATTCGGCTATCGTTGCCGTTGTCGGCAATTTCGTAGGCCTGGCCCGGCGTCAGGTGAAACGAGCCGCCAATCTTTTCGTCGAATAGCGTGTCGAGCATCGGGTGCCGCACGCGGTTATTGACGCCAATCGCCCATTCACCACAATAGCGGGCCCCTTCATCCGAATCGAGAATTTCGTTGATCTTCTTCGTTTCATTGGCCGTTGCGTTCACGATTTTGCCGTCTTTAAATTCGAACGCGATGTTGTCGAACACCGTGCCCTGATAGCGGGACTGCGTGTTGAAGCGTATCTGTCCGTTGATGCTGTCGCGTACCGGCGCCGTGAACACTTCACCGTCCGGAATATTTCGCTCGCCCCAGCATTCGATCGCCGGGATGCCCTTGATCGAGAACTCGAGTTCGGTGTCGGTGGCAACAATCCGTACGCGGTCCGTCTTGCGCATCCGGTCGGCCAGAGGTTTTTGAGCTTCGCGCATCGCCGCGTAGTCGGCGGTGCAAACGTTGAAATAGAAATCCTCAAATGCGGGCGTGCTCATGTTGGCCACTTGGGCGAAAGATTCGGTCGGATAACGAAGTACGACCCATTTCGTTTTGGCGATGCGGATATCGGTGTGAACCGCTTTCCACCAATGCACCTGATAGAGATCCATCTTTTCGTGCGGCACATCGGCGAACTGGCTGCTATTAGCGGCTCCGCGAACCCCGATGTACGCCTGCACCTGATCCATTCGGGCCGATTCGAATTGTCCGGCCAATTTCATGCTCTCCTCCGTAGCGGTCTGGTAAAGCGATCGCAAAACGGAATTCGATTTCCACGACACCAGCGGCACCACGCCGCGAGCGGCAGCCCCCTCGATCAGCCGGCAGATCAATGTCGGCTCCGGCAAATCAAACGCCTCGATGAGCACCTTTTCACCGCGCTCCACGCGGCAACTATGGTCCAGCAGCAAATTGGCCAGCTGATCGATACGTGGATCGTGCATGGTTTGGGACGATTTTCTTGAGAAATTTCACGCTCTGAATAAGACGATTGTCGACTCGGCGACGTTACAAGTTGCCGGTCGCGCCGACATAATCCGCATGGGCGATTTCGGCCCACCATGATAGGCTGTCGTCCGAAGTCGAACAACCGCGACGCGCCATTCGCGCGCTATAATTCGTAGGGTGGCGTGGGCCCGCAGATAAACCGCGGCGAGTACTCACCAGCAAAAAAAGCAGGGCTCCGAATGACGACCGAAACACCACCGATTGATCGACCGAAAGAAGCGACTTCGTTTGCCGAGACGGCACTTGCGCTGGGAGGCAAAAGCGCCGACGAAGCCCGACGCACCGGGGCGATCGACACAGCCGACGACCAGGTCGAAGCGCTTTTCGCGCCGAGTACCAAACGGTGAACAGTCCCGCGCATCGGGCCGTGTGGGACCGCGGCGTGCCGGTGGAGCTTTTTTTGAGCTTGCCACCAAAGACGCCGCCCGACGTGCAACGAGTCATGGACGATTCGGCCGCAGTCGTCCGCCGACACAGGGCCGCTAACTCGCTGCTGAACGACGACGGAAAAATTGCCGAGTCGGTTTTCGCCGATCTAGGGCAGGCCGGCTATTGGGGATTGTTGGTCGGCAAAGAATTTGGCGGCTCCGACGCGCCTTTCAGTTCGTTCGCCCCGTTCCTGACGCGAATGGCACTTGCCGACCCGACCGTTGCAGGTCTCGCCTCTGTTCATGGCTGTATCGGCGCTGTCGATCCGGTACGCACGTTCGGCACTGCCGAGCAAAAGAAACGGTTTTTGCCCGGTCTGGCCGACGGCTCGCGTCTCAGCGCTTTTGCACTCACCGAACCGTGCGCCGGCAGCGATCTCACGGCGCTTCGCACGACCGCGCGCCTCGATGGTGACGACTATGTCGTCAACGGCGAGAAACTATTTATCACGAACGTCGCGCCGGGCCGAACGATTGGGCTAGTGTGCCTGATCGACGGCCGGCCGGCCGTGCTCATCGTCGAATTGCCGCCGAAAGAAAACGAACACTTCCAGCTTCGTAAGTACGGACTTTACGCGCTGAAACAAACGTACAATCGCGGCATCATCTTTCGCGATTTCCGCGTGCCGGCGCAAAACCTGCTTATGCCGCCCCGGGGCGACGGGCTAACCATCGCGTACCACGGGCTTAATTTGGGCCGTGTGGCGCTCTGTGCCAACGCGGCCGGCACGATGCGGCTCATGTTGGCCAGTATCATCCCCTGGGCAAAATTTCGCCGCACATATGGTGCGCCGATCGCTACTCGGGAATTGGTGCGCCGGCGGTTGGGAGAATTGGCTGGGCTGATTGTTGCTTGCGATGCCTTGGTTGCCTGGTGCGCGGGCCTGATCGATCGCGGCTACCGCGGCGAAATGGAATGTATCGTTGCTAAGATCTTTGGCAGCGAAGCGCAAAAACACGCCGCGGTCGAGTTCTTCATGAAGACGCACGGCGGGCGGTCATTTTTGCACGGACACAATTTCGGCGACAACATCCACGAGTACCTGGCGCCGTGCATTTACGAAGGCGAAGGCGAGATGCTGGGCATGGGCTTCTTCAAATCGCTCGTCAAGGATCACGGGAAAACGTACTTCGAACCAATCGGCAAAGCGCTGGCGACCGCCGGCATCCGTCAACCGAATCCGCTGAACCCGGCTCATCTGTGGGCACTTAAAGGCGTCGCGCTGCCGTACATGAAATGGCTGGCGGCTCGGCGCTTGCGGCCGCTCGCGGCCGCCAAACTGCCCGAAATGCCCAAGAATCTTCGCGAGCACGCCGAGTTCGCCTGCGAACGTATGCAGCGCATGGCATTGGAGATTTCCGGCACCATGAGTCGCTTTCAGCTGAAGCTTGCCGATCGGCAATGCCGCATGGCCGAGCTTTCGCTACGCTGCCAGGATGTAATCACGATTCTGACCACGAGCATGTACGGCGCGCGCCACGAGGATTCGCTCGTGCGTGACGCCGCCGATATCTTTTGCCAGAATGTGCGGCAAAAACTGCTTGGCCGGCGGCCATCGAACTATTATTTCCGCCGCGTCTCAGAGCTCGGCGCCGCGATCGCCGACGGCCAGTTCGCCTCCATCGCCGGCGTCGAGCCGGATGAAATCCTCATGCCGTATCCCAATTGACATCCGGGCGGCCGCCTCATTTCGATAAAGTAACGGCGATTTTTCTGGACATACGCGCCCCACATCGGTAGGCTATCGCTGGTTAATCGCCAGCGCGACTCCGGCAGAGTCGCCGCTTATCGCATCTTTTTCAAAGGGGACGCTAATGAATCGCTCGAATCAATCCGGCAACCGTCGTTGCACTCGCGCCGTCCTTGCATCCTTTTCATTTCTCGCCTGGTCGTTGACATCGCAACTGGCCCAAGCCGTCGTTCTCATCGACGACAATTCAACGCTTACGATCAATCCCGTGCCCGTTACCGGTTCCTCGTGGACTGTCGGTGGCGTCGAACAAATGAAAGAGTTGTCCAATTGGTGGCGAGTTGGCAGTAGTGGCCCCGAAGCCAACGTCGCCGCGCTCAATGTCGGCAATCCCGTTTTGACCGATTCAGATTTCGACGGCGGCGGATTCGACCGCGTCACCATTCCGTATTCCGACCCGGCTGGCCGATTCAACATCGAAATCGACTACACCATCAACGGCTTCCCTGCCGGCAGCGGCAAGAGCGCCTTCGACGAAGAGATTCGCATTACGAACCTCACGGGAAGTCCATTGCAGTTCCACATGTTCGAGTACATCGACCTGGACCTTGACCGCAACGCAACCCCGGCCGATGACACGGTCCTGGCCACCAGTCCGACATCCATCCAACAATATGATTCCACCTATGTTGGTGATTGGGGGATGCAGGTCGACCGTTACGAGCTCAATACCTATCCCAACACGTTGAACAAACTTTCCGGCAACAGTTCTCCCGACAACTTAAGCACCCCAAGTTCCACTTGGCCTGCCGGGTCAGGCCCCGTCGGCCCTGCCGATGTCACATTCGCATTACAGTGGGATTTTGTCGGCAGCCTTCTGCCTCGCCCGGCAATTCCCCCGGGTGCAACCGTTACGATCACCAAGGAGGGGCTGTTGCAGCGGATCGTTCCGGAGCCGGCCACTTGCTCGTTGATGATTGTTCCCTTGGCCATGTTGCTCGCCGCAGGCGTCGCCTGTAAGCTGGGCGTATGGCAACCGAAGAAGTTCCGTTCGCCGCCCCTTCGCCGCTCCGCAGTGTTCACACCACGAACTTCCCGGCGATCCTCGATCATCTTCGCAGCTCGCTCGTTGTCACGACTTACCAGGCAGGTAAACTCGTGATGCTCCGTTCCGACGGCGGCGTGATCAATACGCATTTCCGCGCCTTCAATAAACCAATGGGCCTGGCAGTCGATCGTGGGCGATTGGCGATTGGCACGTCGGTCGATGTTTGGGAATTCCGCAACGTGCCGGCCGTATCGTCCAAGCTCGATCCGCCGGGCAAGCACGATGCCTGCTTTCTGCCGCGCTCGGCCCACATCACCGGCGACATCCAAATCCACGAAATGGCCTACGTCGGCGACGACCTGTGGTTCGTCAACACGCGCTTCTCATGTCTCGCAACGCACGATCCAAATCATAGTTTTGCGCCCGTGTGGCGGCCCAAATTCATTTCGCAACTAACGCCCGACGACCGTTGCCACCTCAATGGCTTGTGTCTTGGCGACGGCCGGCCTCGCTGGATCACCGCGCTCGGTGCAACGGATACCGCCGGCGGCTGGCGCGAGAACAAGAAGAGCGGCGGTATTCTTATCGACATCGAGTCCAATGAAATTGTGGCCCGCGGTCTTTCGATGCCCCATTCGCCGCGCTGGCATGCCGGCCAGTTGTGGCTCCTCGAGTCGGGCACTGGAAGTCTCGGCTGTGTCGATTTAATGACCGGCCGATACGAGCCGATCGTCCACATCGACGGTTTCACGCGCGGGTTGGAAATCATCGGCAACCTGGCATTTGTCGGTCTTTCACAAGTCCGCGAAACGGCGGTTTTCAGTGGTATCCAGATCACCGAGCGGCTCAAAGAAACCGAACGCACCTGCGGCGTATGGGTGATCGATATCGAGCGCGGGCAGGTCGTTGCCTTTTTGAAGTTCGAGGAGGCTGTACAGGAAATCTTCGCCGTCGCCCTGCTCCCAGGAATCCGTTTCCCGGACCTCATCAACGACAACGCCGAATTGGTCGGCAGCTCATTCGTTCTGCCGGACGATGCGCTGCGAGACGTGCCGGCTGAGTTCCGCCGCACCGACTAGCGTGCGCTGATATGAAATCCTATCGCCAAGAATTGTGGTTCCATTTACCGGAGCGGATGGAGTTTGTGAACATCACGCCGCAGGTTGAAAAGTGCGTGCGCGAAGTGATGTTCTCGAGGGTTTGTGCCTCGTCAATGCGATGCACATTACCGCCAGCGTTTTCATCAACGATGATGAGCCTGGTCTTTTGCATGATTACAAGAAGTGGCTCGAGGAACTCGCGCCGTTCGATGCGTCGCCCGAACGATACCACCACAACCGCACCGGCGAAGACAACGCCGATGCCCATCACAAGCGCCAGATCATGGGCCGCGAGGTCGTGGTTGCCGTCACCGACGGCAAGCTCGACTTCGGCCCTTGGGAGCAAATCTTTTACGGCGAATTCGACGGCCGGCGGAAGAAACGCGTACTTGTAAAAATCATCGGCGAGTAGCACATTATTTTCATAGATCCCAGCGAGCCGGGCCGTCCCCGGCCCCGATCCATCGCGAACAACCGGGGGCGAGGACGCCCCGGCTCGCCCGCACATTCGCGCAAGCGCCTACCGTCGCCGAATCAATTCCGAAAAATCCTCCCGGCCCGCGTAACGTTGAGCGATCGGATTCACATAAGCCTGCTTTTTGGTTTCGGCAAAAGTACCGTGCCGCTCGATCAGCCCCTCGTCGTAGGCTAGCGCGTCGGAATAGCCGGGCAGCAGCACGCGGTAGTCGGCCACAATCCGGTTCGGCCTGATGCGGTTAACATGCCGCACGAT
This sequence comes from Pirellulales bacterium, assembly GCA_963733825.1. Classification (GTDB taxonomy): domain Bacteria; phylum Planctomycetota; class Planctomycetia; order Pirellulales; family Lacipirellulaceae; genus JABDGM01. Next base: position 479,562 of record CAVTEK010000013.1, on the reverse strand, counting down.
ATTCGACGTGCAATTGTTGGTCAGCGTGTTATAAAATTCCGGCGTTGCGGCGATCTGATTCACGCGCTGGAGCACGTCGACCAAAAGTGCCCGGGAATCCTCGGGCCCCGCGACCGTGTGATAAAGGTAAACATCTTCGCCGTTGTAATTCGTGCGGAATTGGATTACGTCCTTTTCGTCGGCCACCACGTACATCAGCTCGTATTCTCGCACGCTGCCCTTCACCGGATTGTACTGCTGGTCGCGCTGCTTGCGGGTTTCGACGCTCACGGCCAGATGGTCGCGCACGCCGCTTGGGTCGGCAATCTCAAAACTGATCATGACGTGCGCCAGGGCCGGCATGGCTTTGAACGGGACGACGATAAAATCGACGCCTCGCAGTCGATTCAAATCGATCGTCTTATCGTAATAGTCCACCATGTAGACGTCGTTGGCGAAGTATTTGCAGTTGCGCACGTTGTGGACCGTCACTTGATCCCCGTGAAACTCAACGTTCGGCAGGACGGCCTGCTCCGGTCGCCAATCGCGAAAGTGCGACGGCGCCAGCCGCGACTCGACGCTGCTGCAACCGGCTGCGAGCGCGCAGGCCGAGGCCCAAACGGCAAATTGCCGAAGCAAGCGGATCACGCGAGTACTATTGCGCTACGTAAGATGAGTTGCTGGACAGACCCAGAGAAAAGCGGCCAAGGCTAGCAAGAAAGCATGGTCGCGGCAACGGCAGAATCGCTCGCCACCGCCAGCACATCGAGTCGTGTTATACGTCTCAACGCTGGCTCAGCTCGTGCCAGCGAACGAGTACGTCCAACAGAATACCGCGAAGTTGGTGGAGATCGGCTCGTTCTACCCAGCTCTGAACCACGTAGGGTGGATGCTCGCGATCGCCGAGCTCCCACCAATCGCCGACTGAGAGGACGATCAGTGTGCGCAAATCTAAATCGGAGACAGAACCGGACGAAAAATCGGCAACTGAGCGGCGGCTCGTCGAGGCCGGTGTCCTTTTCCCGCGATGCGCTTTTTCCGCTTGGGCCGATCAGACATCCGGAAAACCCCCAACTACTTGCGAAACAGGTCGTTCAAAGCCAGACTGTACGCGCCGCCTATTTTCGCCCGGATGAAATGGAACCCGCAATTGGCGTTTGTGCATGGAAAGTTGATTCTAACCGCTTCGCGCTTGCACGCATGTGGAGATTTCGGCTTTGAACACCGCCGGTTACATCGTGGTCGTTGTTAGCCGCGACGGCCGCGTCGTCCATAATCCTCAGCATCCTGAAACCAGTGGCGAATACCCCTGGGATTGGTGCTGGAATAACGACGATCGCCATCGCTGGCGCGAGGCCTTCATCGAGGCTTGCATGTTTCGCCGGCCGCAATTGGATGTTTCCGTTTCGCTTCGCATTCACGACAAGCTATTTGATTACCGCACCTGGTTGGAACCGGCCGGCGACGACCTGGTCGTATGTCGCCTCGTACGAACTTTCCCACAGACCCTTTCTAACCAGGAACGGGCAGTTCTCTCGCTCGTTGCCGGCGGCGCGAACAATTCGGACATCGCAAAAGCGCTCGGTATTAAGTCGGCCACGGTCCGCTCGCACATCGCCTCGACACGCCGCAAACTACATGTCCGCCGGCCCGAAGGGCTGCTGCTCGCGGCTCTGCGGATGGGCATTTCCACAGACGGACATTCTGACTAGGCTGCGTTCGCGGCTGGCCTTGGGAGCAATGCTCGATAATCCCCTCGGGTCACAAAAATGTAGCCATCTCGCTCCGCGAGATGAAAACCCTCTCTCGGGGCGATAGGCCTACAGCAAATTCACCCGCTCCCACAAAACGGTCCGGCTTGGAATCCGCCGTCGTCGCGACTATATTTGAAGTTCCCACGGAACCGGTCATGGTTCACATCCCGCCTCAGCAGGCCGTTGTTTTATCGGCTTTCCAAGCTCGCATGCGATTACTGCGGTACATCCTGCGAAACCGGTTGCCGAAAATCGCGGCCGTCTTACTGCTTTGCACCAGCGGTGCCGGCGTGATGGCCTCCGGTTCAAGCGGCGAGAAGATTTACCACGACGAGTGCGCCCGTTGCCACGGCGCAGTCCGGCGAGGGGACAGAGGATAATTACCCCGATCCGCTCGAGGGTGACAAATCCATCGCACAGCTTACCAGGGTTATCCACGAAACGATGCCCGACGACGCGGAGAAAAAAGTCTCCGCCGATGACGCGGCCCAGGTTGCCGGTTACATCTACGATGCGTTTTACTCGCCAGAAGCGCGGGCCCGCAACAAGCCGGCACGAATCGAGCTTTCGCGGCTTACCGTCCGCCAATATCAGAATGCAATTGCCGACCTGATTGGAAGTTTTCGTCCCGCTTTCGAATGGGGCGCCGAGCGTCGCGGCCTTCGCGGCGAGTACAACCAGTCGCGCTACCCGGGCGCCGACAAGCAAAAGCGTTTCGAGCGCGACGACCAGCAAGTCGATTTCGATTTTGGCGAGGCCAGCCCCGATCCGAAACAACTCGAACCCAACGAGTTCTCTGTCGTTTGGCGTGGCTCCGTGCTGGCGCCCGACACCGGCGAATATGAATTCGTCATTCGCACGCAGCACGCGGCCCGGCTGTACGTGAACGATTACGAAACGGCCATCATCGACGCCTGGGTCAAATCCGGCGACGATGCCGAACATCGCGGCACCATCCGCCTCCTCGGCGGCCGTGCGTATCCGATCATGCTGCAATTCTCCAAGGCCAATCAGGGCGTCGGCGACAAAAAGAATCACGAGTCGCACAAGCCGCTCGCGAATGCCTTCATTTCTCTGGCATGGAAGCGGCCCAATCATACGCTGGAAACGATTCCCGCGCGACAGCTTGTCGGTCAAAGAGTCGCCGGCGGTCTTCGTCGTGCAGGCTCGATTACCGCCGGATGACCGCAGCGTCGGCTACGAGCGCGGCACGTCGATCTCCAAAGCCTGGGATGAAGCCACGACCGAGGGCGCGATCGAAGTCGCCAGCTACGTGAGCGACCACTTGCAGGAGCTGGCTGGCACTGGAGCCGACAGCGCCGAAAACGAAAAGAAGCTCCGCGATTTTTGCGTTCGATTTACGGAACGCGCGTTCCGCCGGCCGCTGGCCGCCGAGCAAAAGACGCTATACATCGATCGTCAGTTTGCGAAAGCTGCCGATCGGACGGCTGCGTTAAAACGGGTCGTACTGCTCGTGCTCAAGTCGCCGCGATTTTTGTATCGCGAGGTTGGCGGCGGACCAACAGACCAGTTCGACGCCGCGTCCCGCATCTCGTTTGGCCTCTGGGATTCGCTACCCGACCCACCGCTTATCGCCGCGGCCAACGGCGGCAAGTTGGCCAGCCGCGATCAAATCGTCCAACAACTCGAGCGGATACGGCCCGACTGCGCGTACCCGTTCGAAGCTGCGAGAGTTTTTCCTGAGTTGGTTGAAAGTCTCGCAGCCGCGCGATTTGTCGAAGGATCCTAAAGCTGTATCCTGACTTTACGCCCGATGTGATTTCCGATCTGCGCACGTCGTTGGAGCTCTCGCTCGATGACCTGCTGAATAGCGACTCGGCCGATTTCCGTCAGTTCCTGCTCGGCGACGCGGTCTATCTCAACGGGCGATTGGCAAAACTCTACGGGGCGAAACTTCCCGAGAAGGCCCCGTTCGAAAAAGTGGATTTCGAGCCCGAGCACCGGGCGGGCGTGCTGTCTCACCCGTATTTGTTGGCGAGCCTGGCCTATACGAGCGCGAGCTCGCCGATCCATCGCGGCGTTTTTCTTTCGCGAAGCGTGTTAGGGCGAGTACTGCGGCCGCCCGCGCAATCGGTCGCGCCGCTTCCGCCGGAGATTCATGCCGACTTAACCACGCGCGAGCGAGTCGCGCTGCAAACGCAGCCGGAAGCATGCCAAGGCTGCCACGGGATGATTAACCCGCTTGGTTTTACTTTGGAAAACTTCGACGCCATCGGCCGCTACCGCGAAGTGGACCGGAAATCTCCGATCGACGCGTCGGGTAGTTACCTGACGCAAACTGGCGAAGTGAAGAAGTTCAAAGGCGAAAAGGATTTGGCCGCGTTCCTCGCCGACAGCAACGAATCGCAAAACGCATTCGTCAAACAGTTGTTCCAATACACCGTGAAACAGCCGATTCGCGCGTACGGCACTGAACGCTTGCACGACTTACAAAAATCGTTCGCCAAAAACGATTACAATATCCAGAAGTTGTTAATCGAGATCGTAGCCGTAAGTGCAACACCAAAGCAGCTCGGGCTTTAGCCCGACGCCCTCTGAACTGACTTCAACAAAAGGAACACTAATAAGCACTAATCTTCACTAATTGCAGAATATTTGTGATTCATTAGCGTCCGATTAGCGATGATTAGTGTTCCAAAGGTTTTCAGCGCCATGTCAACTTCCACCTCTCGCCGCGAATTCCTTCGCCACCTCGGCATCGGCGCCGCCGCCGTCCCATTCGTGCTCAACCTGCCCAGCCTGGGCTTTGCCAATGCGCTCTCGCGCCGCCAGCGCCTCGTGATCATGTTCAGCCCCAACGGTGTGATCCCCGACGCCTTCTGGCCCGACGAGGAAGGCGACAAATTCACGCTCAAAGAAAGCCTTAAGCCGCTGGAGCCGTTCCAAAACCGCATGCTCACTCTTCACGGGCATCTGCGACAAAATCCGCGGCGATGGCGACAACCACATGCGCGGCATCGGCTGCCTCTTGACCGGCACCGAGCTCTTCCCCGGAAACATCCAAGGCGGCTCCGATACGCCGGCCGGCTGGTCGAAGGGCATCTCGATCGACCAGGAAATGAAAAACTTCCTGCAAGCGAAGCCCGAAACCCGGACCCGCTTCGGTTCGCTGGAATTTGGCGTCATGGTTCCCGACCGCGCCGATACCTGGACCCGCATGTCTTACGCCGGACCCAATAAGCCGCTGGCGCCGATCGACGATCCGTACCAGATGTTCGCCAAGCTCTACGGCCGGATGAAAGACGAGCAAGCCCTCGGCAGCGTGCTCGATGATCTGCAAGAAGACTTCAAGAAAGTCGAGAAGCTGGTGAACGCCGAAGACCGCCAACTACTCAAAGAGCACACGACGTTCGTCCGCGAAATGGAGCAAGAGTTAAAGGCCGACTCCACCCGCGGACATGGACCACGCCGTCCCCAAGCTCGATCCGGGCGTCAAAGAAGAAAACGACAACATGCCTCGTCTCTCAAACTGCAAATCGAACTCATGGTCAGCAGCTTTACCGCCGATTTTGCCCGCGTCGCCACGTTCCAGATTACGAATTCGGTCGGCGACGCCCGCATGCACTGGCTCGGCATCAACGAAGGCCACCATCAGCTTTCGCACGAGCCGGACAGCAACGAGGAAGCCGTCGAGAAGCTCATCAACATCAACAAATGGTACGGCGAGCAACTCGCGTACCTCGCCAAACGCCTGGCGGAAACACCCGAGCCAGGCGGCGCCGGCACGCTGCTCGACAATACCACCATCGTCTGGACCAACGAACTAGGAAAAGGCAACTCCCACACGCTCGACCACATCCCCTTCGTGATGATCGGCGGCGGCCTCGGTTACAAAATGGGCCGCTGCGCTCGAATTCAAAAAGGTCCCGCACAATCGACTCTTACTCTCTCTGGCCCACTCCTTCGGCCACGAGCTCAAGACATTCGGCAACCCCGATTATTGCGGCGACGGGCCTCTTACCGGTCTGGCGTAAGCAGCGAACGGGACTGTGTTGTGCAATACCTCGTCGAACGCGGGGAATATGGGGTTTTGACAACGCGGTATTTGGCGCGGCCGGTTGTAAGTCGCTGCGAATACACGGGGTACGTTTTGCACGGCGGTCAGGGGTCCCATCAAACGGAGGCGAAACCCGCGAGTATTGCGCGGGCATTCGGCAATCGGGGACGACCGTGCAGAACCGATTCGTTCGATGACCGAGCACAATGGCTTGGGTTTACGCTCGTTTCCGTGTGGTTACGACCGGTCACTGCCAAGACTGCCAGTTGCGCGAGGGGCGCGGTGACACGTGTCATTTGCCAGAGCGCGTACCGGCAAATTGCCGGCGTGCTAGGGCCGGCAGCGTTGATTGAAATGTCAAAGAGCGGGCGTTTCTTTTGGAAAGAAACAGAGGCGCGCTGTGTCACAGCCGCCCTGCTTGCGTCTCGGCCTTTGACAGGCACAGTCAAGGCAGAGAGGTGGCCACGTGGGAGTCACCTTAGCACAGTTGGTGGCCAATTCCGAGAAGAAATATTGAGCCAGTCGGGCGGCTAATAATCGAGGGTCGACGGAATCGTAGGATTGCTGCCTGCAGATGCTGCAGACTTGCTCAGGTTCACAAAGGGATATTGTTTCGCTACGCTGGTTTTTGCATTGGAAGTTCGGATTCAATTCGGCTTTTCATCTTCTCACAGCCCTCATGCCCATTTCCTGGAACGAAATCCGCAGCCGTGCCCTCGCCTTTTCCAAGGAATGGGCTGCCGAATCGCGCGAGCATGCCGAAGCCAAGACCTTTTGGGATGAATTCTTCAAAGTCTTCGGCCTCACGCGCCGCAACGTTGCCAGTTTCGAGGAACCAGTCAAGAACCTCCGCGGCCACTACAGCTTCATCGATCTGTTCTGGAAGGGCATTCTGATCGCCGAGCACAAAAGCCGCGGCGAGGACCTCGGCAAGGCCCACGCCCAGGCAATGCAGTACATCCAGGACCTCTCGCGCGAAGGCCGCACCGATGAAGTGCCGCAGTTTGTGATCGTCTCCAATTTTGCCCGAATCGCGCTGCACGATCTCGTTGAGGAAACGTCGATCGAATTCCCATTGGCCGAGTTTCATCTGCACGTCAATCAATTCGGGTTCATCGCCGGATATCGAAAACACAAGCTGGAGCCCGAAGACCCGATCAACATCAAGGCCGTCCAGATCATGGGCGACCTGCACGACGCGCTCGAAAAAGGCGGCTACTCGGGCCACGAATTGGAACGGCTCCTGGTCCGAATTCTCTTTTGCCTGTTTGCCGACGACACCGGCATCTTCGACCGCGACGCGTTCAAGCTCTTCCTCGAAAACCATACCGCGCCCGATGGCTCCGACCTCGGCCCGCACCTGGCCCGGGTGTTCCAGGTTCTGAACACACCCAAGGAGAAGCGGCAGAAAAGCCTGCTCGAAGAGCTGGCCGCCCTCCCGTACGTCAATGGCGAGCTATATGCCGAGGCGCTCAGCTTTGCCGAGTTCAACAGCGACATGCGGAACCGGCTGCTGGCCTGCACGAAGTTCGATTGGAGCCGCATCTCGCCCGCAGTTTTCGGCGCGCTGTTCCAGGCCGTGATGGAGCCGCGTGAGCGCCGGCAGATCGGCGCGCATTACACGAGCGAACGCGACATCCTCAAGGTCATCGGCCCGTTATTTCTCGACGATCTCAAAGCCGATCTTGACCGCGCCGCCAGCGACACCCGAAAGCTGCAAAGCCTCCATGAGCGGCTCGGCCAAATGCGCTTCTGGACCCGGCCTGCGGCTGCGGCAATTTCCTCGTCATCTCCTACCGCGAGCTGCGCCTGCTCGAGCTGGAAATTCTCCGCCGGCTGTTCAAGAAGCCGCAAATGCAGAAGCGGCTCGATATCAACTCGATGCTCAAGCTCGACGTCGACCAGATGTTCGGCATCGAGATCGAGGAATGGCCGGTACGCATCGCCGAAGTGGCCATGTGGTTGATGGACCACCAGATGAACCAGCGCGTGAGCGAAGAATTCGGCGAGTATTTCGTCCGCCTGCCGCTACGCAAAAGTCCGCATATCCAACTCGGTAATGCCCTTCGAATCGATTGGAACGACGTCCTTCCAGCCGCGACTTGTACGCACGTTCTCGGGAATCCGCCCTTTGTCGGCAAGCAGTTCCGCGATGCGGCGCAAGTCGAAGACATGCGGATCGTCTGGGGTGCGGACAACGGCGGTCAAGTCGTCGATTATGTCGGCTGCTGGTATCTCAAAGCAATCGAATACATTAAGAACACCGGCATTCGAGTCGCGTTCGTTTCGACGAATTCGATTTCCCAGGGAGAGCAGTGTGCCGTTCTGTGGAAAGAAGTGTGGCGCAGAGGCACACCCATTATAAACTTTGCGCACCGCACTTTTCCCTGGGAAAGCGAAGCCCGCGGCAAAGCGCACGTCCACGTGGTGATCGTTGGGTTCAGCCTGGTCAACGGCAATAACAAACGTATCTATGAATACGACAATGGCGCGACTGAGCCGACGGTTGTTAAAGCATCGCAAATAAACCCGTACCTCGTGGACGGCCCGAACGTGCTGATCGAGTCCCGGTCGAGTTCGCTGTCGAGCGTACCTCCGATCGCATTTGGAAGCATGCCGAATGACGGCGGACACTTGCTGCTCAAACCAGAGGAAAGGAAAGTCTTACTTCAAGAATGCCCGACGGCTCGCAAGTATCTCAAACGCTTTCTTGGCTCGGAAGAATTTATAAACGGGATCGAGCGTTGGTGCCTGTGGCTGGCCGAAGCGGCACCCAGTGAACTCCGGCGTATGAAACCCGTTACGGACCGCGTCGAGGGAGTAAAAAAACACCGGCAATCCAGCCAACGAGCCACAACCCGGGACCTAGCGAACATACCGACATTATTTGGGGAAATTCGCCAGCCTGCCAAAAAATACATCGCGATCCCCAAAACTTCGTCCGAAGGTCGACGGTATATCCCAATCGGCTTTCTGCCGCCGACGGTCATAGCGAGTACCGAGATATTCACGATTCAAACACAATCCTTGTACATTTTTGGCGTACTCACAAGTCGTTTGCACATGACCTGGGTGCGGCACGTTGCTGGACGGCTCAAATCAGATTTCCGCTATTCAGCCAAGCTCGTTTACAACAACTTCCCCTGGCCGCCGGATGTCAGCGACGCGAAACGCCAAGTTGTCGAGGAGGCAGTGCAGGGCGTGCTGGATGCCCGTGACGCCCATCCCGACTCGACGCTCGCCGATCTTTACGATCCGCTCTCGATGCCGGCCGATCTGGCCAAGGCCCATGCCCGACTCGACCGGGCCGTTGACCGGTGCTACCGATCGCAGCCGTTCGCCAACGAGCGAAACCGCGTCGAGTACCTCTTCAAGCTCTATCAGCAACTTACAGCCCCACTCCTTCCCGCCGCGCGACCTCGCCGCAAGTGGTCGTCTTGATTGTGGCGCCGCCTATGAAGGAACAGCGACAACGAGATCGTGCCGCCTCAGAAATATTGCTGCCGATCGCGGCATCCGTGTTGTTGCTGACACTCGCCGCCGAACCGTTTGGCCAATGGTATTTGGCCTGGCTCGCGCCCGCCCCATGGTTAGTCGCCGTCGGCCGCACCCGAACCGTACGAGCCGCCATGCTGCGAGGTTGGCTGGCTGGCGTTCTTTATTTCGCCGCGAATATTTGGTGGTTGTGGACGGCCTCGATTCCCGGGACGGTCGTGCTCGTCGTTTATTTTGGACTCTTTTGGGCGTTGGCCGCTGGCGTCATTCGTGGGCTGCGATTGTTGCCGTCGGCTGGTGCCGTATCTGCCGGTCCAAAAGATAGTGAGAGCCGTGTCCAAGCGGGCTACAGCGTATTTGCAATTGCCGCCGTATGGGTCGCAGCCGAGTGGTTGCGCTGCAACGTGGCGTCCGGCTTTCCTTGGCTGCCACTCGGAAGCACGCAGTCGCCGATTCCTGTGCTGTGCCAAACCGCCGACCTGGGCGGACCGTGGATCGTCAGCTTTTGGGTGATGTTGCCCAACGCGCTGGCGGCAACGGCATGGCTCAGCAAAACACCGTCAACTCATTGGCGCGCTCCGGCGATCGTGACGGCTCTTTCACTCGCAGCCGTGGTCGGCTATGGAATGTGGCGGTTGCAATCGACGGCGACGACCCCCGGCCCCCAGGTGATGCTGATCCAATCGAATTTTCGCCATCTCCCGGGCGGTGCGCCGACCGTCGACCGACAGCAAGCGGCCGATTATTTCATCGCGGAGTTGAAAAAGCGTTTGGCCAAGCAACCGGCCGATTTAGTGGTCCTGCCCGAAGCCGCCTTCCCACCGATTAACGACGAAGCTCGTCATGAGCTCGCGCGTTCGCAGATCGGGCCTTTGCTCGAATCGACCTATCAACGCCTCATGAAGATCGCCGCCGATCACCACGCCGCGTTGCTACTCGGCGGCAACGCCGTCACCGGTTGGACAACCCACGGAAGCGAGCATATCGGTTCTGAAATTCGCAACAGCGCCTACTTCTTTGATCCCCAAGCGAAAAAGCCGTTGAGTCGCTACGACAAAATCTACCTGGCCCGCTTCTCCGAACGTGCGCCGCTGACGATCGGCCCAGAATGGCTCCGCCGCATCGCGACCTTTATTTCCGCAACGCGAGCGATTCAACCGATGTTCGCCGGTTCGTTAAATGAACTCCGGCCATTTCGGCTGAAGTGGAGAGGACCACGAGTCGATGCGGTTGGCTCGACGACCGAGTTAGCCAACGACACGCCGTTCATCTCACCGATTTGTCTTGAGAACATCGATCCGGCCGTGATGGCCCAAATGGTTCGCGGGTCGTCGCCGAACGGCAAGCAGGCTGACTTCGTCGCGAATATCAGCAACGATGGTTGGTTTGCCACGCAGGAAAAGTACCAACATCTGCAGACGACCGTATTCCGCTGCATCGAGAATCGAGTGCCCATGGTTCGCTGCTCAAACACGGGAATCAGTGCGTTTATCGACTCGACCGGCCGAGTGCTGGAAACGGTTGGTCCCCATTCCGGGGGCACTACCGTCCGTCGCATCGAGCTGGACAGCCGTCACACGTTTTATACCCACTACGGAGACGTATTCCCCATAACGTGTGTAATCCTGGCCGCCGGCGCATTGCTGCTCCGGACCGCCGAAGGGTTTCGTGGGCAAATGCGCGTAAAATCTGCCAATAGTAATTGAATTTTTGCCCAATATTATTGCGGATTTGGCGCTTCCAGCACACAATACGAGGCATTCAGATCGCGAAAGCCGATCGCGGCAGTCGCAGGCGGATGGATATTGATTCCGGCTCCGGAGTATCAATGATGTTTCGATTTGCGCGGCACAAGGTTGGTATTGCGGCGTTCGTGTTGGCTCTCTCCTCGGCCCATTGCGCCTGGGCCGTTGATCCGAATCCGCTTCAAAGCGCCTATTGGCGGTTCGAAGAAGGCGCGGAGTTCAATCAGGTCAGCCCGCGCAATCAGGATGTTGTCGTCGATTCGATCAATCAACAACAACTTGCAGGCGTTCATGGATGCCAGCCATGGTATCGACGCCGCGCCGACCTATACGAGTATCGTTCCAACCAAACCGCTAAAAGCGGTTTGCCGAACACGCTGGCTCTGGACTTCATTCCGAATCAGGACCTTTTCGCCGAGACACAAAAGATTGACAACGGAGTCATCAAACATGGCGGTGGATTTACCGTCGAGGCCGCGTTCTACTCCTATACTCCGAATCGATATGGCGGGATCGTCGCCAAAGAAGGGACGCCGACGGGCAATACCGCCGCCGGGGGTACCGGCCTGCCAACTTTCGCCATCAAAACCACCGGAGCCCACGATGCTCTCATCCCAGCATCTTCGCGTGCAGCAATACGACGGCGCAAAGAACCTGGTAAACATCGACTCGCTAGCGGTGATCAATCCGCAGCAGTGGTATTACGTGGCAGCCGTGAACGACGGCTCGCAACTCTCGCTCTGGCTCGACTCAGGTGCGGGTTACGAGCTGCAAGGTTCGGTTGCCGTCAATGGTGCTCTGTATCAAGGCCCACAGCTTCTCGGCGATTTCAATGGTGACAAGCCGTTGATGCGGCCGACTATGTGTGGTGGCGCTGAAACGACGGTGCCAACCCGGCTTCCTACGCCCAATGGCGGGCCGACTTTGGGAAGAAAAACGATTGGTGGAACAATTGGACCGTTGGCCGTGGCTCAGTTTAATGGGGCTACCCGCGGATTGGTTCGATGGCACGATCGATGAGGTTCGACTTTCGAACTCGGCTTTTCACCATCCGATTTCCTGTTTGCTCCGCAAGCAATCGGAAGTGGGTCCGAGGTAGGGAACGTTCCGGAGCCGTCTTCGGTCATCATAGCCTTGCTGTTTGTTGTCGTCGGGGCCGCGTTTGGCGGCTTGACGCGGTGCCGTTCGGACGTGCTGAATGCTCGTCGTAACTCAATTTCCTGAGCTCTTAACAACGTGATTCGCTCATGAATAAAATCATTGTTCGCTTATCGCTGGGCATTGTGGCCGCTACTATTTGGGCACAGCCGGCACGTGCCGTCAGTCCAAACCCACTCGAGAACGCCTACTGGCGGTTCGAGGAAGGGCCGAACGGTGCGGATGTCACGCCGGGCAGCGACGTGGTGCTCGATTCTGCAAATAGCAATACGATGAGGGCCGGGTCCTCCGCGTCCGCCCCCAACTATACGACCAACATAGCTCCATTTGCGTTGCGCAGCGGGGCATCCAACAACTTCGCGCTCGATTTTTCCCAGCATTCGGGCGGCGGCGACGACCTCTTTACGAATAGTCAAAATATCGACAATGGAACCATTGCATCGGGCGGGGGCTTTACGATCGAGGCCGCGTTCCGCCCAGATGCCGTGACCTTCCCCGGCGGTCCTTACCAGGCCATCGTTTCCAAGAATGGCGAGCCCGCCGGTTCGCTACCTACCATGACGCTCAAAATTCGTGGCGACGACGGCAAATTGCATCTCGAAGAATACGATGGATCGGGCGCGTTGACGGGCGTACGAAGCACGGCGCCCGCTCTCCGCCGGCCAATGGTACGCTGCTGCGGCTGTCAACGACGGCGCGAATCTTTCGCTGTATTTACGGAGCGCGGCCGACTCCGACTACGTTTTTCAAGGATCGGTAGCGGTTAGCGGGGCGCTCTACCAAGGCACCTCGGCAGATTGGGACAAGGCCTGGTCGATCGGACGATCGGTCTTCAACCCCAGCGGCGACGACGGAGCTCCAGCCGATTGGTTTGGCGGAATCATCGATGAGGTCCGCCTGTCGAACCGCGCCCTTTCGACTTCCGAGTTCTTGTTCGCGCCGGCTCCCGAGCCGGGCAGCGTGGCGTTACTGGCATGCGGGCTGGCCGCTTTAGTCGGTTGCCGGTTACGCCAACGAAAACGGACCGAAAGGCTCGAATCGCCGCGGCCGGAGAACAAGTAAATGCGTCGGCCACTTCGCGGGTTCACGCTGGTTGAGTTGCTCGTTGTTATTGCAATCATCGGGATTCTCGTGGCGCTGCTTCTGCCGGCCGTCCAGGCGGCCCGTGAATCGGCCCGCCGTGCCCAGTGCACCAATCAGTTGAAACAAATTGCCCTGGCGTGGCACTTACACAGCAACGCCCACGGCTTTTTGCCCTCCGGCGGCTGGGGCTACAACTACATGGGCGATCCAGACCGCGGTTTTGGAAAGACCCAAACAGGTAGTTGGGCCTACAGCTGTCTTCCGTACATGGAAGAACAGGCGATCCACCAAATCGGAGCCGGCATCACTAATTCGACGGATAAGGCCGCAGCACTTACGATTCTTAGCTCGACGCCTATCGCCGGTTTCTATTGTCCCTCGCGCCGCCCGCCGATCGCGACTCCGTCGATACACGGTGGCCCGCAGGGATTCAACGCCAACCACGCCGATTTCGAGGCCCGCAGCGACTATGCCGCCAATCTCGGCCCGTATTACAACGACCTACCGACGGAAACGCAATGGGGCGACGGCGGCCCGCCGTCTATCGCCAACGGCGAGCAGGGAATTGGATTCTGGAAAAACAAGACATTCACCGATGCGACCGGCGCAAAACAAAAGTTGGATGGCCAAGATCAACGGCGTCGTGTTTCAGGCATATGAGTACAAGTTTAAGGACATTACCGATGGGAGCTCGAAAACGTATATGGTTGGCGAAAAGTATTTGATGCCGGAGGAATATTATTTGATCCCCGGTGTGCGGCCAGTCTACTCGGACTACGCGGATGATCAAAGTGCGTGGACTGGCGATGATCTGGATCTCTGTCGAAATGCAGACGACAAGGCGCCCCCACCCAAGACCAACCTGGCCTGGAATTGTTGTATAGCTTCGGCAGCGCCATTCGGGCATTTTTCTAATGGCGATGTGCGATTCTTCGGTCCATGCCATTTCGTTCGATATTGCGCCGACATTGCACGAACAGCTTGGCAATCGCCGAGACGGCCAGGGTGTCTCCGATTTTTGACGTCGTTTAGACGAACGCGATGATCGCCTAGCCGCGCGGCCACGAGTGATATGTGAATAGCATCCGGCGACGAATTGCGATCGCATTGATTTGCATCGCGGGCTGCAGCAGCCATCCGGGCGCGCTTCGCCCGCCACGCGTGAACCCAGCGAAGGCCACCCAGGCGGCCATCAGCGAATTCGATCGCAACGGTGACGGCGAATTGTCGAAAGCGGAATGGTCGAAGTCGCCCGAGTTGACAGTTGTCGCGAAGCGAGCCGATGCGAATGGCGACGACAAGCTCACCGCCGACGAGATTCGAGCCGCGATCGAGGAGTGGCAACAAAATGCGGTCGGGCCGCGCCAGGTGCCGTTTTCCGTGTCGTTGAACGATCGTCCTTTGTCCGGTGCCACGGTGCGGCTTGTGCCGGCCGAATTCTTCGGTCCGGAGTTGAAACCCGCAACCAGCGAAACCGGGCCAGGCGGCGGTGGTTTCTTGACCATGGCGCCCGAGGATATGCCGCCCAGCGCTCCAAAAATGGCGCTCGTTGAGCCCGGTTGGTATCGTGTCGAAGTCACGCATCCTACGCGCAAGATTCCGGCCAGGTACAATACGGAATCGACTCTCGGCATTGAAATCACGAGCAGCAACCCAGGACCTCAGGGCGTTCACTGGTCGCTGAGCTCCCCTTAGCGAAATCTCATGCGACCCGAGCAGACCAATTCTCCCTGGTGCCGGCGTCTGAATATCGAGCGATTGGAGCCTCGGCTCACGCTCACCGGCAGCGGACTAACCGCTCAATACTTTTTCAATGCCGATTTCACCGGTCTCGCCGGAACGCGGACCGAATCCGTATCGCAGAATTGGGGAATCGCCAGCCCCGGTTTCGGCATTGCCGCGGATAACTTCAGCGTCCGCTGGACCGGTCAAATCGAACCTCTGTACAGCGAGTTGTATACGTTTCGTTCGATTAGCGACGCGGGAGTGCGGCTGTGGATCGATGGCCAGCTTCTCATCGACGATTGGAATCCGCACGCATTTCGTGCCGACTTTGCAAATATGACGCTGGTGGCGGCGCATCGCTACGATATTCGCGTCGACTACTTCGAAGACACCGGGCCGGCGAAATTGACCTGAGCTGGTCGAGCGCCAGTCAAACCTTGCAAACGGTGCCGGCTTCGCGGCTGTACGAGAGTCCGGCCGGCGTACTGGGCACGTATCGAGATTCGGCCGGCGGCAGCCTTTCCCGGATCGATCCCGGCATCAATTTCAATTGGGGCTCGGCGTCGCCCGGCGCAGGAATCGCCGCCGATGGATTCAACGTTAGCTGGACCGGCCAGATTCGTGCGGACTTTGGCGACAACTACACATTTTCGACGGTCAGCGACGACGGCGTTCGCCTGTGGATCGGCAACAAGTTGGTGATCGACGACTACGGCACGCATACGGCGACAGAAGACAGTGGTGAAAAGTGGCTCGAGCCCGGCAAATGGTACGATTTCCGGCTCGACTACTTCGACGCAACCGGCCTGGCTCAGATTGCCCTCAGCTGGTCAAGTCCGCGTCAGACTGGCCCCAACGTCTTCCAAGTCGTGCCGCAGGCCAATCTCCGCGCGGCGTTACCCGAGGGTTTTGAAAACCCGTTGGGTCCCGGCGCCGATCCTTGGGTCACATATTGGGACGGCAACTACTATATGTCCCGATCGCAGGGAAACTCGGTCTGGATCAATCGTGCCGCCAAGCTCGAGGACATTAACGACAGCGGACACAGCCAAACCATCCTCGCCTGGAGTGCCCCGGCCGGCACCGACTATTCGCAGCAAATCTGGGCGCCCGAGCTGCACCACATGGGCGCCAACTGGTACATCTACGTGGCGGCGTCCGACGGCAACAACTCAACGCACAGGATGCAGGTCCTGGAGCGCCTCGGCGACGACCCATTCGGCCCATTTGTGCGCCTCGGCGAAATCGCGGCTGCCACCGATCGCTGGGCCATCGATGGAACCGTCTTCGAATGGGACAACACCTGGTATTTCGTCTGGTCAGGATGGCCGGGATCTATCGATGGGAAACAGAATCTATATATCGCCGAAATGCGTAATCCATGGACCCTTCAATCGGATCGCGTGCTGATCAGCACGCCGCAATATGCTTGGGAGAAGAACGGGCTGCCAATCAATGAGGGTCCGGAAGCACTAATCCACGACGGCCAGTTATTCATTATTTATTCGGCCAGCGGTTATTGGACCAATCAATATGCGCTGGGGCGCCTGACGTACAACGGCACCGGCTCGTTGCTCAGCGCATCGTCGTGGACAAAAACCTCGCAGCCGGTGTTTCAAGCGACCAGTCAGGTCGCGGGACCAGGACATGCGTCGTTCACGACGTCGCCTGATGGGAACGAGAACTGGATCGTATACCACGCGCATGCAAACCCCACGACGTTTAACGAAGACCGCGTCATCCGAATACAGCCTTTTACCTTCAACAGCGATGGCACACCGAATTTTGGCCAGCCGGTGCCCCCGGGCCAATTGCTCGCCGTACCATCGCCCGGACCGGACCCAGAGCGACCGATGATTCCGGGCGACTTCCAGGCCGACGGCATCGTGAATCAATTGGATTACAACCTGTGGCGGGCAACCTTTGCGCGCGACCGTGTTCCCAGGCTCGGGCGCTGATGGGAATGGCGATGGGATTGTGGATTCGGCCGACTACGTGCTCTGGCGCCAATCATCGAATTCATCCTTGAGTCAAGTCGCCGGTGCGGGCGGAAACGCCGTGCTCGACGCGGCAAATGCTGATAATCGCGAAACTGTCGCTAAGGCGCCGGCAGTTTCAAATGTTACAATTGTGCCTTCGACTGCGAGGCTTTCGAAACCTTCCATTTTCGAGGCGCCGCCAACCATCGCGCCCGCTGAAGCGCGACATAAGTCGCAAATAATTTCGCGGCTTTCTACCGAGACGGCTGTGCAAGCCGGTTTGCGCAACGATGCGCTGATTGCCTGGCTGTCGTCACGTATCGGTTGGGATCATCACTCGGACGACGACGAGAAAACCGTGCGGATCAATGAACCGCTCTCTAACAACGAGGCTGACAGCACTCTCCGTACTATCGATGTGGCCTTTGCGTCACTTTCCGCACCGTGGCGATTGCTCTGATGGAACCGAGTTCGGTGTCGTCTCCCTGATGGCGGTGACGCACAACCGTCACAACCCGCGTGTGCTGAACGTTACACGTGGCAAATCGGTTTAATTAGGCAATTTCTCCCGCTGGATGGAGCTAGCAATTTCGCCGAGTCGATAGCACCTGACGACGTATGAAGCGTCGAGACTTGGCCCTGGCCGGGTCAGAGGTCCGAGGTCGGAGGACCGGGCAACGCGCCTTCCATCTCCGATCCCTTACCCCTCCGGCGCCCGAGACGACGCGCCCCGTTTTTCCCTCCCCGTATTTCAGGAGTGTACCGATGAACCGATGTCTTGCCTCTGCGACGCTGGTCGTCGCCCTGGTGCTTGGCTCGGCCGGAAGCGCGAATGCCTTCTTTGGCCTGCTGGGCGGAAGCTGCGGCTGTGGCTGTGGCTGTGGTTGTGAACAAAGCTGTGGTTGCGAGAAGAGCTGCTGCTGCGAAAAGAGCTGCGGTTGCGAGCAAAGCTGCGGTTGCGAAAAGAGCTGCGGTTGCGAATCGAGCTGCTGCAACACCTGCTGCTGCCATCGCTGCTGCTTGAGCGGCCTTTGCGATCGGGTCTGCGGCATGTTCCGTTGCAATAGCTGCGGCTGTGGCTGCGGCTGCTGCGAGCAGAGCTGCGGTTGCGAGAAGAGCTGCTGCTGCGAAAAGAGCTGCGGTTGCGAGCAAAGCTGTGGTTGCGAGAAGAGCTGCGGTTGCGAATCGTGTGGCAATTCGTGCTGCTGCCACCGCTGCTGCTTGCTCGACGGTCTCTGCAACATGTTCCGCTGCCACCGTAGCTGCGGCTGCTGCGAGCCGAGCTGCTGCTGCGAACAGAGCTGCGGTTGCGAGAAGAGCTGTGGTTGCGAGAGCAACAGCTGCGGCTGCGGCTGCGGCAAGTAAGCTAGACGTGCCTTGTCACTCGACCCGCACACCTCAGTGCGGTCGAAACGACTTCGCACGAACCAAAAATAGAACGACTCCTGCCACCACGGCGGGAGTCGTTTTTTTGTTTTGGTGTGGTGGCCCAGATCTTTCAGTCGCCTGGGCTCCTTGAGCATAAAGGTGATTCGTCTCCGTTCCACGAACCGCAACTTGACACCCGTGATAGCCTGAAGATTCCGATTCGGAATCTCAGGAGTAAAAGCGATTGCCAAACGAGCACGACTTCTTGTTTGTCGCGATAGCTTGGCGACCGGATGGCGCTACGCCAACAAGCTGATTCTCGACGCGTACTTGGCGTTTTGTTTGAAGACACGAGTTTAGACACGCAGTTGTCTGAAGATTTCTAGCAGATTGAACTTGCGGTGACGAGTGTCGGCAAACCAAGGATCTGACACTACCGCGGACGACGAAACATTGTTTTGATAGGAAGGCGAAGTATTGGTGCAGGTAGACGCGAGAAACCAACAAACAGAATTAGCCAGCCGTGCCGGCAATTAGCACGATAAAAATCTGGCGGCGCGGGCGATTACTGAGCGCGGACAGCAGCCCTAGGAGAAGAATCACGACCGCGGATGGTTCAGGGACGCTTGCGGTCGATCCGGCGGAGCCAAATTGCGATCCGCTGGCCTGCGTTTCCCCGAAGTGAGCGCGCCAGACCTCGTAATCGTTCTGGGTATAAATCGATCCCAATCCCTTGCGCCAAACCGCATAGTCAGCCGCATCGACTACGCCGTTGTTGTTGTAGTCGCCGGGAAGGTGCGGAGCGGCTGCGTCATAGCCGATGACGTCCATTAGTGTGACGTCTCCCGCTGTAACTGGCATTTTAACCCCGATGCTGGGTGCGGAGTTGTATGAGTCGACGGTTGCTCCCACCCAATCGCTGAGGTCGCCGCCACCCGGGCCTTTGAACGTGTTGATCACGGTCGTTCCACCGTCGATGGAAAAGTAGGCCGCATTCATGGGCGCCAAATCCAGCGTACCGGACGCGGCATAGCGGAAATCGTCGATCGGCGAGTAACGTCCCAACTGTCCGCTATTTTGCCCCATACCGTAGCGCCCCATCACTTCCGAAATCTCATGCTGGGCCACACCGATGAAATCGTACTGGCCTGGTATGGCCCGATTGTTTGGGTCGAAGGTGAAGGGGGCCGTGGTGCTGAAGCCGACATACCCGTCCAGTGCCGGCGCGTTTGCCGCCAACAAACCAAGCGCTTTGGCTTCCGCAAACGCCAGCAAATAAGGTGCGCCGCTGGTTGGATCGTTGGTCGGCAGATTGGCCACGGACGTTTGGTCCGCAGCCGACTTCGCGTCGTTGTTCAATGCGGACTTCACCCCGCCGAAGTTTGAACTAATTTGCCCATTAACAAGGCTTTGTCCGAACGTACCTGGGCTCATACTTTGGTTTTTGACGGTTCCCCAACCAACTTGCAGGTTGATGGTGATCGGATCGGTGTAGGTCGTCTGATAGAACTGGACGGCGCTGTCGAACGCCGAGAAAAACACAGCCGGCGCGCCAGCGGCGCTCGAATCGTACGTTAGATGGAAGGTCAGCGCGTTAGCTGCCCGTTGGGTGGCGCCAAACGGGACCGCGACGAGCGAGAGAAAGATAGTCGCAGAGATGCGCAACGCGTCAGCTAGGCGTGTTCGGACACTAAACGCCGTTAGCAAAACGCTTGTGGGGCGCGTTCGTTGACGATTTGTCGGCGATGACATCCCGAGATTTAGCTTTGGACCGAACCTTGACCCCCGCCAAGGTCAGACTACTAGTTCTACAGCAAGACTTCGCTGCTGCACGCACCACAAATTGCGAGCTAGCAACCCTTGACAACCGCAATGCGTTGTGGTGCCGGCATGAAAACCTTGCTGTAGAACTAGGAACGGTTTCAAAACTACATTGTCATCCCGACGGAGGCTCGGCGACGGAGGGATCTACGCTACTTCGGGCTAGATTCTTCGCTGCGCTCCGCTTCGCTCAGAATGACACCGGTTTTGAAACTGCTTCTAAGCATTATATTCGCACACCTTTCTCGCATCGAGGATTTGGCAGATATTTCCTCGAACGGCCCCACTCTGCGTTTGCGGCGACGATTCGCTTCGCCCACAAATGCAGACACGGCGGGAAGCAATACGGAAGGTTCGGGCACGATTGTAACTGCGACTCCGCCGCCGGCTGGCCCGAGTTCCCCTCGACGACGGCTGATGAAGCGCGACAGCAGCGATCACGGCAAGGAGTCAATTGACTGTGACTCCTGATACCGTCCGCCACCTTTGCAAACTGCCATTAAGCGATCAGGATGACACTAGCCAAGTAACCACCCGATTTTCGAAGCGCTGCCGGAACCTCTGAAAACCGGTTGGCTCACGAGCGGCATCGCGACCGTATTGTTCGTGGAACAACTACCGGCTTCAGCTACGCAATTAGCTCGCGTACCACACGTCCCTCGACGTCCGTCAGGCGGAAGTCGCGGCCGGCGTAGCGGTACGTGAATCGTTCGTGGTCGAAGCCCATGAGGTAGAGAATCGTGGCATGCAGGTCGTGCACGTGCACCTTGTTTTCAACCGCTTTGAAGCCGAATTCGTCGGTCGCGCCGTGGACGTACCCGCCACGAACGCCGCCGCCGGCCAGCCACATCGAAAATCCGTGGTGATTGTGGTCACGGCCATTGATCTTGCCCGCATTCGAGCCCTTTTTCGGCAGCTCGACCGAAGGCGTCCGGCCAAACTCGCCACCCCAGATGACGAGCGTTTCATTCAGCAGGCCCCGCTGCTTCAGATCCACCAGCAATGCGCCGATCGCCTGGTCGCACTGCTGGGCCAGATTGCGGTGATTGACCTCCAAGTCGTCGTGACTATCCCATGGTTGCCCCGCCCCGTGCCACAGCTGCACGAATCGCACGCCGCGTTCCACGAGCCGCCGGGCGATCAGCAATTGCCGCGCCTGCACGCCGGGGCCGTACATGTCGCGGATGTATTGCGGCTCGCGGCTCACATCGAACGCCTCGGCCGCCTCGGTCTGCATGCGAAAACCGAGCTCGAACGACCGAATGCGCGATTCCAGCGCCCCGTCCTGCTGCCGCGATTGCAAATGACGCGCGTTCATTCGTTCGAGCAAATCGAGTTCCTCGCGTTGCTCCGATGTCGCAATCCGATCGTTGCGGATATGCTCGATCAACTGCTCGACGGCCGTGTGCTGCGTATCGATGTACGTGCCTTCGTAGATCCCCGGCAAAAAACCTGCCTGCCAATTCTGCGTTTCCTGAATCGGGTATCCGAACGGGCACATCGCCACGAAGGCCGGCAAATTCTGGTTTTCGCTCCCCAGGCCGTAGCACAGCCACGAGCCGAGACTCGGCCGAATCTGGCGCGTCGCCACAATTCATGAGGAGCAGCGACGGCTCATGGTTCGGCACGTCGGCATGCATCGAGCGAATGACCGCGATGTCGTCGATCGACTCCGCCGTGCGCCGAAAAATTTCGCTGACTTCAATTCCGCTTTGGCCATATTTGTGGAACTTAAATGGCGATGCGAGTGCGGCGCCGGTCTGCCGTTCCGTCGGCAACACGCCGCCGGGCAGGGCCTGGCCGGCATATTTGGCGAGCGCTGGCTTGGGGTCGAACGTATCGACGTGCGACGGGCCGCCGTTCATGAACAGATGGATGACGTGTTTGGCACGCGGGGCGAAATGCGGCGATCGCGGCAGCAGCGGGTCGGTTGCCGCCGCGGAAGCGCCCTGCGCCTTCATCACCAAGTCGCCCAGCGCGAGTGCGCCGAACCCCATTCCGCAGCGATGAAGCATTTCGCGGCGCGTGAGTGCCAGATGTTCTAACGGGAAGGGTTGTCTCATTTTCAGACCTCATTTGCCTCGCGGTCTTAATCCACAAATGCGAACTCGTTACTCATGAGGAGGACCTGGGCTAATTCCTGCCAACGCGTGAGCGGCGGCGTGATCGGGCCGTGAAATCCGCTGCCTGAATCCCAAACTTGCCCCGCGTCCTTGCTCGACGTCGTCAGCCGCAACGTGACGGGCCACGTGAACCGGTCGTATTCCACGGTTCCTTTGCAATCCGTAATGAAATCGACGGTGTCACCCTTCTGAACCGCAATCGGCGGCGGATTGGTTGCCGTCTGGCTGTGCCGCGCCTCCCACGCACCGGCCAGCCCGACCCGGCTCACGACCATCCGGCCACGCACTCCATCGCCTTTGTCTTCAGCATGTCCAAGCACACCCTCAATATGCAACGTCCCAGCCGACGGAGCGGTCCAGCGGCGAATGGTTGCATGTGCCGCGTCGCCCGGATGGCCGCCGTCGGCAGTGAGCATTACCCAGCCGAGCGCGGGATCAGGAAGCGCCGCCCCGCCCTGCCACGCGCCTTTCGCGAAATGAGGAAACGGTTGGAAGCGGACCGTCCGTGCTGGCTCATCATACGTTCCCCAACCAAACTGCCAGGCAAATTGATTGTTGATGGCCGCCAGTGCCGCTGGGTCGCCGCCATCGACGAACTCCAGTGCGTCGCTCACTTCATCGAGTGTCGGCTCGCGACCGAGCGAACAACGAAAGAGCTGCGTGATGCGACGGACGTGCGCCGCCGCGTCCGGAATTGCGCCAGGGTGGTTGGGGTCGAGGGTTGCCCGAGCCCTCGGATCGCGGTCAGCCTGGGGGCTCGCCGCAGGCTCGACCCCAGTCACCACAGATTTTTCACTTCGGGCAGCCAGGTATGTTGCCTGCTCAATCGCAAAGGGGCTGTTCATCAAGAACAGCGCTTGTTGCGGAGCAGTCGTTTGTGGGCGCTCGGCCGTATGGGTGTTCGGATTTGCGAAATCGAACGTGCGGAAGAAGGCCGGTAAATTTTGCCGCTCGATGAATCCGTACACCGTGCGGCGAGTCGAGAATGGGGAGTCCGTGATCGATACCGAGGGGCCGCCCATTTTAGTGTCGAGTCGGCCGGACGCCACTAGCATCGAATCACGGAGCGATTCCAAATCGAGCCGGCGGCGATTGGCCCGCCACAACAGTCGATTTTCCGGATCGGCCGCCACGCACTCGGCCCGCGAATCGCTCGTTTGCCGGTACGTGCCGCAATGCACGAGCTGTCGAATGAGCCGCTTTGTTGACCAGTTGTGATCCATCAAATCGCAGGCCAGCCAATCGAGCAGCTCGGGATGCGTCGGCGGCGTACCGCGGACGCCGAAATCGCTCGGCGTATCCACAATACCGTGGCCAAAAAGGTGATCCCATACGCGGTTGACCCACACCCGAGCCGTCAGCGGATTGTCGCGGCTGGCAATATCTTCGGCCATTTCGCGCCGTCCGCTGCCATGCTTGAACGCGACCGGCTTATTGTCCGGCGACAGGCAAGTCAAAAACCGCCGGTCGACCTTTGGCCCCACATTCCCCGGACTGCCGCGCAGGAAAATATATGGATCGAACGGCTTGTCGTTGTCCACCAGCATCGGCGGTGAATCTTCTCGTGGCTGTTCTTTCGCGCTGGCAAATACGCCATAAAGCGCGTAGTAATCGGCGGCGCTGATCGGGTCGTACTTGTGGTCGTGGCATCGCGCACAACCGACCGTCAGCCCCATGAAACCGCGTGAGACGACGTCGATCCGGTCATTGATAATATCGGCCTGGTTGTTGAGAAACCGCCGCCCAAGCGTCAGAAAGCCGATCGCCGGCGCACACGATTTGTCCTCAACCTGGTCGGCCGCGATTTGCGCGACAATGAACTTATCGTAGGGCCGATCGGAGTTGAAGCTCGCAATCACCCAGTCGCGATAGGTGTACGCCTGCTTGTAATTTCGATCTTCTTCGAAGACGTAGCCCTTGGTGTCGGCGTAGCGGGCGACATCCAACCAGTATCGGCCCCAGCGTTCACCAAAACGCGGCGATGCCAGCAAGCGATCGACCGCCGCCCCGTACCGGGCGTCGCTCGGATCGGCCGCGAATTGGTCGAGTTCTTCCGCCGTGGGCGGCAGCCCGACGAGGTCGTAATAGAGACGGCGCAACAACGCCCGAGGCGCAGCTTGCGGCGATGGCGACAAACCGGCCGCTTCCAATCGGGCAAGCACGAAGCAATCCACATCCGACCGAACGGCAGATGCGTGGTTGACCTTCGGCGGCGCCGTGCGCTGCGGACGTTTGTACGCCCAATGGTCGCGCGGGTCGGGCTTCGCTTTGCTTTTATCGTCGGCAGCCACCTCCTCCTTGCGCGGATCCGGCGCACCAATCGAAACCCATTTCACGAAGTCGTTGATTACGGCATCGGGCAGCTTGCCGCTGGGCGGCATTTCATTCGATTCGTACCGCAATGCCGAAATGAGCAAACTCTCGTCCGGTTTGTTGGGCACGATCGCCGGCCCGGATTCACCGCCGGCTCGGGTCCGCTCGGCCGTATCGAGCCGCAATCCGCCCTTGAGCACTTTCGACCGTGCCGAATGGCATTCGTAACATTTTTGAGCCAGCACCGGCCGAATGTGGGCTTCGAAAAACTCGACGCCTTCGGCCGTAGGTCCGCCGAGCCGAGGCGGACCTGCGTTGTTCGCCGCTTCGGCATTCACCGTCTTTGGCGAACCGGATGCCGCTCGGCTCGCGGCATCTACTTGTCCCTCGGCGTACGTCGCCCTTGCAAGGCTGCAGGCCAATATGACCGAAAGCGGAAATGAGCCTCGACGGATGTGCATGGGGTGCGGGAACACCTTTCGCAGTGTGTACGAGTCTACGACGCGAAGTGTCGGTTTACGTCAGGCAGGGTTCGCGAGTTACGCTGGCAACTGGTTACAAGGATTCAGGCGGGAGGCGGCGCGTGCGCTGCCGAGTTTGGTGGGTATTGGGAAGCGGCGAATCCTCATCGTCGCGAGCCCCATTTTAACCAATTTCGGGGCCAAATGCACGCTGAATTCCCGCCATTCGAGCGATTCATTTCATCATTTGTAAACGCCGGATGATGCCCGAATTCTATGCATTATCTGGGAATAAACCGCGTTTCTCGCTACGATTAAAGGCAGGGATCGACGGCAGGAGGGGTTTCATGCACGCATTGCTCTTATTGTCGCGGAAGGTCCGGGTTTCAACGACGTCCGCGTCGCGGATTGCTATTTCAAGTTGTATTGCGCTGGTTGCCGTCGCGGGTGGGCGATTAATCGCGCAGCAGCCGCCCAACAATCGGCCGGGTCAAAACTTTCAGAATGCTCTCATCGCCCCGAATGGCCCACAGCAAAATGCGCTCTTTCCCGCGCCGAACCGCGGCCCGAACGCCAACATGGCAACGAACGGCACGCCGCGTGGCGCCGCGGCCAATGCCGATTTCGACTCGCTCATCGACTTGATCGAATCCACGATCGCCAATGAAACCTGGTCGCAGAACGGCGGCGGCCAGGCCGATATCCGGCCGTTCCCGGGTGGTGTTCTCGTTGACACGTCCGGATTGTTGCGGCTTAAAGAGCGTGCTGATGCCACCCGGCAATTGGCTTCGATGCGCGGAGCGGCGCCGGCAATCAGCGCTTCGTCACCGGCGACTGCTCGTCGGACCAGCCAATTGCGTTACGTTTCGCTGCCGCGTTTAGAGCGCGAAATTGCTCGCCGACAGGAGGCGCACCAGCGCTTGGACCCGGCAATGCTCACACTCGCCGGGCTGCGCCGCGTGCGCTACGTATTTGTCTATCCGGAATCTGGCGACCTGGTGCTGGCCGGCCCGGCCGGCGATTGGTTTGTCGATACCGATGGCCGGATCCTCTCGGCCGATACTCACGAGCCGGTTGTGCGGCTCGATGATTTGCTCGTAATTTTGCGGCGCGGCGCGGAGGCTGCCAATGGCCACTTCGGCTGCTCGATCAATCCGCGGCAAGTAGCTCTCGCCAAAACGCAAGCCTTCCTGGCTTCTTCAAGTCAAAAACCGCTTGAACCGGGCCAGCGAAATCAGTGGCTATCGGACCTCCGCGATACGGTCGGCCGGCAGGATATCGACATCTTCGGCATCGACCCGGCCAGCCGAGTGGCCGTCATTCTTGTCGAAGCCGATTATCACATGAAGCTAATCGGCATGGGTTTGGCCGAGGGCGTGGACGGCGTCGAGAGTTATTTGAAGTCGATCCATTTGCGGCCGGGCGAATCGCCGCCGCCGATGTCGGTATTGCGCTGGTGGTTCACGCTTAAGTACGACTCGATTGCGCGCTCGGAAGCCGGCGATGCGTTCGAGCTGATCGGCCAGGGAGTGCGCGTGCTCAGTGAGAACGAAATGTTGGCAGAGCAGGGCCAACGCGTTCACACCGGTGCGAGCGACCCGCTCAACCGTCAGTTCGCCGAGGCATTCACCGCCCACTTTGCGGAACTCGCGAAAAAATACCCCGTCTATGGCGAACTGCGCAATATCTTCGATCTGGCGATGGCCTTTGCGCTGATCCAAACGGATGGACTTGCGGAGCACGCCGGCTGGAAATCGACGTTGCTGGCAAACCGCGCCAAGTTACATTTGCCGCACGCGAATCCGCCGCGCGAAGTCGAAACGGTCATCAATCACCGGGTGATCAATCAACGCTATGTGATTGCCGGAGTAAGCGGCGGCGTGATGGTCGCGCCCAGTGACGTACTGCGCGAAACGCGCGCGAACGACAGCGCAAGCAAAACCGTCGAACGCCCTGCGGCAGTACCGAAGGATCTGCCCGCCGGCGCATGGTGGTGGGACGCCGCGAAGTAATGACTGCGTTATTCACGTAGCTGAATTCGCCAGAATTCAGGCGATCCAGTATCACACATTCCTAAGAGTACGTACTCCTCCCGCTCGAAGTCCGCAGCGCAAGGCAAGGGACGGCCGATATCAGTCCTTGCTTGCGCTACGGGCTTCGCTTACAGGTTTCGAGATTAGTCGACTTCGTAATCGACTTTCACATCCCCCAGCACGTGGCGAAATTTTACTTTCGCCTTGAAACCGCACGACCAGCAATACTCGACAACCCCTCGACCGAGAATGCCGCGGCCCCCTGAAACGACCGGGTCGCCCGTGCAACACGCCGGTACGCAAAGCGGGATCTCGTAGCAGCAGCCGTCGGCTGGGTCCTGCGTTACCATGACGACCTGGACCTGGCCGGACCGATACATGCGCCGTGCTTTGTGATGCGTATCGTAATCGATGGGCGGTGTTGCATGGACGGCCGGGCCGCTCGTAATTTCCGCGGGCGGAGTTGTTGGCGCTCCGGGCGGCACGGGCATCGGCTCGCTATTGGCCGTCAACTGGCCGCGGCCCGGCTCACGAGGTTCGGCCGGCTGCATGAATGGCCGCTTGGCGACTGGTTTTGCCGGCTGCTGCGGCGGCAAAATATCCTTTGTCGGCTTCGATGGCGGCGGCAACACTGGGCCTTCTGTTATAGCGGCCGCCGGCTTCTTCACCAGGACCGATGCCTCCTCGTCTTTCGCAATTGTTGGGCAATCCCACGCGGCGATTGCCGAACCGGTAACGATCAAAACTAGTTGAGCGATTCTCGTTCTGCCATTTGTCATGGTTGATTCCTCCCCGAAGAATTCGCGGCTGCCAATGCCGCCAATCTACTGGCAGAAATTTGGGGCCGCTACCACCCTCGTGTGAGCAACAAACGTGCCGGGAGAGAAAACCCGTTGTTTTAGCTGCAAATTCGCCAAATCGTCGCCCAAAGAAAAAACCCGGCCGATTTGGCCGGGTTGATTGGGCGGTGCTAACGTTTCGTTCGAGCAGGTGCTTTTTTGGTCGGTTTTTCGTCGATCTCATCGTCCTCCTCATCCTCTTCGGAGTCGTCGTCTTCCCACTCCTCGTCGTCGTAGTCGCCGTCGTCTTCTTCGTCTTCATCCTCCTCTTCCTCTTCATCGACGTCCGCTTCCTCATCGAGTTCGTCTTCAGTTTCTTCGTCCTCTAATTCGTCTTCGTCCTCCGCCGACTCGGCGTCTTTTTCGTCTTCCCAATCTTCTTCGTTGTCGTCTTCCGCTTCCCAGGCCGCTGAAGCGGCCTCGCCGTCTGCTAGTTTATCGTCGTCCTTACATTCTTCATCTTCGAGGTCGCTTGGTTCTTCCAAGTCGGGCACGATCTTGTTGCGACGAAGCGGTTGGACGGTTGCCGTGGTTAAACGATCTGCTGTTGGCGCTGCGGGGCGTGGTTTGGTGCTGGTCGGCCCGGCCGCTGAAGCGACGTCGCCGGTGGCGGGGTTGGCAGCCGCGTCTGAATTTCGCGATTCCCAGTCTTCGAGCGAGACCAGCACGTCGCGCGCTTGCGAACCGTTGTACTGGCCGACAACACCGTCTTCGGCCATGAAATCGATCAGCCGGGCCGCCCGGCCGTACCCGATGCCGAGCGCCCGCTGCAGCAACGAGCAGCTTCCGCGGCGCTCGCGGATGACGATATCGACGGCCGCCTCGTATAAATCGTCGCGGCTTTGGAAGTCGCCGCCGCCGGCCGCCTCCAGCTCGTCTTTGGTCTTGAGCTGCATCAACTCACCGGCGAACTGCGGGGCCTCGACGCCGACGCAATCGACCACGCGCGTAATTTCATCGTCCGAAAGGAACGTGCCCTGACCGCGTAGCATCGTGCTGGTGCCTGGCAACAGGAACAGCATGTCGCCGTTGCCCAGCAGCTTATCGGCGCCCATTTCATCGAGCACCACGCGGCTGTCCGTGCGGCTGGCAACCTGAAATGCGATCCGGGCCGGCAGGTTCGACTTGATAAGCCCCGTGATCACATCCACGGTGGGCTTTTGCGTCGCCAGGATCAGGTGGATACCAACAGCCCGGCTCTTTTGGGCCAGCCGTATGATGTGCTGCTCGACGTCCTTGCCAGCCGTCATCATGAGATCGGCCAGCTCGTCGGCGACGATCACGATATACGGCAGATGCCGCGGAATTTGCCGCCACTCGTCGTCGCTTTCGGGGCGGATGCGATCGTGCAATTCATCGTCGCCCAATTGGTTGTAAACACTGAGGTGCCGCACGCCGGCCCGCGATAGCAGCTGGTATCGCTCTTCCATTTTGTCCACCGCCCATGCCAGGATCGCCTCGGCCTTCCGCATGTCGGTGACGACCGGGTGCATCAGATGCGGCAGCTTGCGATAGCCGTTCAGCTCGACCATCTTCGGATCGATCATGAGCATGCGGACTTCGTCCGGCCCGCGGCTCATCAGAATGGACACGATGATCGAGTTGAGGCACACGCTCTTGCCCGTGCCGGTGCGGCCCGCGATCAACAAGTGCGGCAGCGTAGTGAGGTCGACGGCCATCGGATTTCCGGCCACGTCCTTGCCCAGATACAGCGGAATTTTCATCCGCTTGGCCCGGCCGTTGGTTTCCTCAATCACTTCGCGCAATCGAACAAGCTGGCGATTCTCGTTCGGCACTTCGATGCCGACCGTATTCTTGCCGGGAATCGGTGCTACGATCCGTACGCTCGGCACCCGAAGAGCAATGGCCAGGTCGTCGGCCAGGCCGGTGATTTTTGACAGACGCAGGCCCGCTTCCAGCTCCACTTCGTACTGCGCGATCACCGGACCGGTCTCGATTTCAACGACCCGAATATTGAAGCCGAAGTCCTTGAATGTTTTCTCCAGCACCTTGGCCTTGCGCCGGACTTCCTTCTCGTGCTCTTCGTAGCAGACATTCTCGTTCGGCAGCAGTAAATCGAGCGGCGGCAGCTCGTAATCTGTCTCCTCGACTGATTGTTGTTCGGCAGCTTCTAATTGCTCGATAACCGCTTGCCGCTCGGACTTGGCCGGCGCGGGCGGCGTTTGCGGGGTCGTCGGTTGGCGCCGATTGGCGATTCCTAAGGCGGCCTTGAGACCGTTTGCCAGCTTCGCAGCAGTGCTTGTTCCCGATGCGTTATTGGCGACAGCTAGAGCGGCCTCGCCAGCGGATTCCGTTGTTGGGATCTCCGCCGGGGTGCGAATCTTGATCGCTAGGTCGTCTTCCTCGTCGGACTCTTCTTCGTCCTCGTATTCATCCTCGTCGGTTTCGTCTTCGTCGTATTCTTCTTCTTCGTCACCCTCTTCGGGCTCTTCGTCGTCAAATTCCTCTTCGACATCGGTTTTCACGCGCGCCGACTTCTTGGCAACATGGCCCACGTGGAGCAACGAGCGGCCGGTGACGGAAGTCGTCACCGCGGCGGCGCGAAACAGAAAGTAATCCGTCGAAAGCAACAAGCCCGCGAGCAGCACACTCAGAGCGAAGATGTACGAGCCGGCGACGGCGAAATTAGCTTCCAGAAGCGTGCGGCCCATCGCGCCGATATAACCGCCGGCCCCCACGATCGGACCGGGGGTCGACCCGGGCATCGCCAGCGCGACCAAGGTCGTGAGCCCCACGACGGAAAGAGCCCAACCGAAGGTGCGCAATACCGGCTGATCGATTTCGCGATGCCCCAACAGCAAGAATGTTAGAACTGCAAGCGAGACGGCCAGGTAATATGCTCCGATTCCCAGGCTCTCATACAAGTAATGGGCGGCAAGTGCGCCGGCGTGTCCACACGCGTTGTGAACCGCAGTGCTCGCCGGCCAGACGATGGTGCCGGGTGGATCGGTCGCGTCGTACGTCCAAAGCGCGACGCCGAGGAACACGACGAGCGCCAATAGCGCCAGCGCACAGATCAATCTTCAGACTACGATCTTGAAACATCGTGGACGTGCGTGCGTTCGGCCGCCAGACAAGCCCAATACGGCGGCCGATATAACTGGATGATGCAAACGTTTTGTCTGGGCACGTCCATGCCCGACGAGCTATCCGTATCGGATCGGTATGCCGCACCGCCGGTTGCCCACGCAGCAAAAAGGTGACAGCCACCTTTTGTGCGAAGCACCCTACTGGCCGTTCCGGCAAAAGGTGGCTGTCACCTTTTTGCGGGCGTCGGCGGCACGGGCCACACATCAATTGTTTTCGGCCACGGATACAGCCCGGGGTTACTTTAGCTCTATATCGCGTCAGGCTTTACGCCGTGGATACTCAAAGTATCTTCGTCGCGATGCGGAGGACCAGCACCACCGTTGAGAATTTCACCGGCAACGGTCGAGGATTTTCAGCCGTCGGATATCACGCGCGGAATAAACGTCTTAAATGGATTTGTGCGCACGAAGATGTTCCGACGCCGATCGATTGGGAGATTCTCACGCGAAGTTGATCTCGGGCCAGAGTTGCCCAGGATGCTTTTCACGCAAGATGGCAATTAGCTGCCCAGCACGGTCGACGGCAGCCCATTCCGCTTTATTGTCCGATTGCGATCCAGCTGGCAAATCTGCAGGCATCCCGATCGATCGGCCCTGGCGGATTTCAACAATTTCACCGTCGGTCAGTGCGATCCTCCGTAGGTATTCAACGGCCGCAATCCCGGGCCGCAAGTGTTGCGGCAAGGTTGTCGCATCAAGGTCAGCGAGTGCCACCGCACCATCTCGATTGAATAAACCGATTGCCGTTCGTTCCAGCGCCGACATCACGGCCCCCGTGTTGAGCTCGGCGCCAATGTCGCGACCAAGAGCGCGAATGTATGTGCCACTGCCGCATTCGACATCCAGCTCCAGCTCCGGATATTCGTACCGCGCGATTTTTATGTTGTGGATCGTCACGGGCCGGGAAGCCAATTCGAATTCGGCTCCTTTACGGGCGAGCTTGTACGCACGACGTCCCGCGACCTTTATCGCAGAATGCGCGGGCGGCTGCTGCGAGATCTCGCCGATGAACCGACCGATTACCTCTTCAATAGTTGCCAATGGCGGCTCGACGGCGTTCGGCAAAGCAAAAACTTCCCCTTCGAGATCGTCCGTGTCACTTCGCTGGCCGAGAACGAAAGTGGCTCGATAGTGCTTCCGCATCCCCTGCACGAAGCGGATTAGCCGCGTTGCCCGGCCCACGCAAATTACCAGAACTCCCAGTGCTAGCGGGTCGAGCGTCCCGGCGTGCCCGGCTTTCGCAGGGCGCGTTAGCCGTTCGACGTGATCAACCACGTAGCGGGAAGTAACGCCACCTGGCTTGTACACATTCAAAATTCCAAATAGAGCCATGGCGAAGTCGCATTGTGAGCATTCCTCGGCTGTTGTCCAGAATGGCAGACTGCCGCGCCGCGCCCGATCGACCTCGATTCCGCGTCCTGCGCCGATCTGTGACCATTTTAACCATTTCTCACACGCCCAGAACGACCGCATCGCCGTTAGCCAAACGTAACCGGCTGTTGCCCCGATTAGGTTGCTGTACGCGGCCCGCACGAAGTGTATAGTAATGCGGGTATGAAGTGCCCATTTTGTCGCATGGATAACGACCGCGTCATCGATTCGCGTTCAAGCCAAGATGGCTTGGCGATTCGCCGGCGCCGAGTTTGTCTGAGTTGCGGCCGGCGGTTCACCACCTACGAGCGGCCCGAAGAGACCACGATCAAGGTCATCAAAAAGGACGGCTCGCGTGTGCCGTTCGAGCGCGACAAAATCAAGCGGGGTTTGGAGCGGGCCTGCTGGAAACGCCCGATCACGACCCGGCAAATCGAATGCACCACAACCGCGATCGAGAACGACGTCTATCAACACTTCGAAAGCGAAGTGGAAAGCCGCGAGTTGGGCGAGATCGTGATGCGCTATCTTCGCGATCTGGACGCGGTCGCATTCGTCCGCTTTGCCAGCGTGTATCGCCAGTTCAACGACGTGTCCGATTTTTTCGAAGAGCTGCGGCCAATGCTCGACGAAAGCCCGAAGACGCCGCGCTGAGAAAAGGGCACTGGTCTAATTAGGCGTGTAAGCGCCGCGCAATGGAAATCGCGGCCGCCTAATTCGACCTGTCCCACGCCTGTTCGGCACGGCGTTTGCGCTTTCCTATTTTAACTTGCGCGATGAGTTCTAATCGCGCATGTTAACAGGATGCCGAGCCAACGCCGAGACGAGCGCGCACCGATTCGCGAAGAAGATGTTCAGGGCTTGAAGTATTTTCGCAAGCTCTGGCCGCTGTTCGAGCGGTTGCACGAAGTGGGCTGCGGCCGGGACAAGGCGGGCAACCGCGAGCTGTTCATGGACCAGTACTGCGGGTTGGTGCTGCTGTTCATGTTCAATCCCTGCCTGCGTAGTCTGCGTGCGTTGCAGCAGGCCTCGGAATTGCAGAACGTGCAGCGTAAGCTGCGTTGCGGCCGGGCCTCGTTGGGTTCGCTCTCCGAAGCGACCGACGTGTTCGATCCGGAGCGGCTCCGGGAGATCATCGGCGAACTGGCCCGAGAGGTGCAGCCAATGCGTCGTGTCGGCGGCCAGCACCTCGACCAACTTCTTGTGGCCGTCGATGGCAGCGTCGTGAAGACGCTCTCCACCATCGCCCAGGCGGCCTACTTGAAGAACGTGCACGGCCACAGCAAGTCGGCTTGGCGATTGCACACGCACTTCGACGTCGACCGCGGCGTGCCGACGCGGATCGACGTCACCGGCGGCAAGAACAGCGGCAAGAATGACGAGAAGAATGTGCTCCGCGCCCATCTGGAGGCGGATCACTGTTACGTGATGGACCGCTGGTATGCCCAGTTCCAACTGTTCAACGACATCCACGCCGCCCACAGCAGCTACGTCTGCCGCGTGCGGGATAACAGTCGCTATGAAGTGATCGAAACGCGGCCCTTGTCAGACGAGGCGATTGCAGTCGGAGTTCTTAGTGACGAGATTGTCGAATTGGGCGCGGGCAGCCCCGAATCAAAACGTCCCGACCACCGCGTGCGGCTCGTTCGAGTTCGCACGACTCCCTCACGGCCCCGCGGCAAGAGCCCGGGCGGCAAGACCGGCCCACCCTCGGACGGCATCCTGCGAATTGCCACGAATCTCCTGGACGTGCCGGCTGAGATCATCGCCGAAATTTATCGGCAGCGATGGACGATCGAATTGTTCTTCCGCTTCTTCAAGCACGTCTTGGGCTGCCGGCACTTATTGAGCACGGCCCGCGCAGGGATCGAGATTCAGACCTACTGTGCGATCATCGCTTGCCTGCTATTGGCGCTGTGGACCGGCGGCAAGCCGACCCTGCGGACATTCGAAATGGTCTGCCTCTATCTGCAAGGTTGGGCCGACGAAGAAGAGCTGCTGGCGCACCTTAAAAAACTCCAGCCTCGTGCCCTCTAACCCCGCTCTTGTCTTCGAGCGCCGGAGTCTTCTACGCTGCGCGCCACGCGGCCCCACTCACACCCTTCGTCCCTTTAATCCGCGATGGGACGCCGTCCACGGCGCCCCCATCTGCTACACTACACGGTGAGCAATCCTTGAGCCGAACAGGCGTGGACCTGTCCCCTTTTCGCCTCTCAACTGGACACCCAATCCGGCCCCCCGTAAAATACGAAACTCACGAACGGAGCGGTACCGAACCGCTTCACCGGGGCGGTAGCTCAGTTGGGAGAGCGCTGCGTTCGCAATGCAGAGGTCGAGGGTTCGACTCCCTTCCGCTCCACTGATTGTTGAGACCAGCGTTGTCCATTTGTGGTCCGTCTCGTCCGTCGAAAGACGCGATGGACGGGCCTTTTTCCTCGCAGTGGAAGGGACGGGACAGAACTCGCAAGGACGGTGTCCGATCGCCTTTTGAGTGCCGAGCAGGTCGCCGAACTTCTCGGCATTTCTGTTAAGAGTATCTGCCGCTGGGACCGCGACGCTGGCCCGAGCCGCACTTTTCCCCATCCCGCACGGCTTCCTTCACCGTCGAGCATGCCCTGATAGCTAACAAAACTGCACACGCAAGAATTACGATTTTGACCACCTGCTTTGTGCGCAAATAGCGTCAGCCGGCGACCGTCGCGCCGGCATCAGACGATCGCGGGAGACGCTTCCCGCTGGAACGTTTGCCAGGATTCTTCAAGCGTCCGCCGCAGCTGCGAGATTCGTCCAGCGGTCACGCCGTGCTTGGCCGCCACTTCGCTCGTCGTCCCCCCAAACGCCAGATCCTGGGCGATCTGCCGGGTACGGCGCCGTTGAGTGTGGCGAACCAAGCCGACACATCGAGCTGGCCGCCACCTGGTCGACGATGGAGGCCCGTTGGTCGTGGACGATTTCTTCGAGCCAGCTGCTGGATCGGAATTCAGCTCGGAAATCATTACCAATTTGTGCATAACGGCTCAGCACATCCTTGCCGTTCATTCTGCCGGCGGCTGGGCGACCCCGCTTGACCTGACGGGAACTGTACCAGGCCAGCGTCGAGGCGGTCGCCACGTGGGCCCGGCCTTGGGCGTGGAGCCGCTCATAGGCGAACAAGCACGTCGCGATCCCTTCGTGGATTGATTCTTCGCGGGACTCGGGATCGAGCCCGGGAAGGCACGCGGAGCCGCCGCTCAATCTCGGGGAGCATGCCGACAAAGCGGGTCTGCCAGCGAGTGTGATCAAGGTTGCTGCGAACATCAGTCATGGGACGACCTCCTGGGTGAGACCGCCCCACAACCGGGGCGGTTGTGGGGGTGGAAAACCAAACCGGCCCCGCTCTCGCAGGACGCGGCCGATACATAACGCATAAAAAAAGCCCGGCGTCGGACGACACGTCCCGCGCCGGGCCAGGTAACGTACACGACTAACGGGGTGTCGCGGTTGTGTGTTCGATTGCTTCGTCGGCAGACGGACTCCGTAAGTGCAGAACCTGCACAGCGACACAGGGGCAGGCGGCTTTACGACGTGCCTGGCGCGCCGAGCGACGATAACATCTGGCCGACCCGCTCAAATAAATGCGAGGAGCGTGCCGGCTGATGAACGATGGCTGTCGAGACCTAGTCGGAACACTCGCTAGGGTCGAGCGTCGGCTGGAACGTGAATGAGTGCTGACAGCACGCCGCCTGGTTCCCATTCATTATGACGCAAAACCGCGGTCGATTCATCGCGGCGAACGAACCGTGACGCTCGTCGCGAAAGGAGACTACCTATCGGCAACACGACGCGTTTCATTAGTACCTTCAGCTCGAATCTTGCTTATTTTTCCCAAAACTTTCGTTGAACAAGCGCTAGAGACTGCCGGCCGAGATTTTTTGGAAGCAATGCCCCAGAAAGCGCACGTCCAACGATTCGTGCACGTCACCAAATGCGCAGGACGGCCGGCAATATTATCGAGGCGAAAGCGGCTCAATCGTGCATGCGGAAACGGATCGAGATGTTCGTCGACGCGAGGAAGCCCGCAAAATACCGCAAACCGGAAAACTTTACCGCGAGTTGCACGAAACCTCTCCGCTCGAGGTGTAGGCGAGCATCAGCGACATTGACATAATCTGCGATTTGTAGTTTCTGGAATAAGGATGCCGCACAACCGCGCATAGCGGTGTTCGCCCACTTCGTGCTGACGGATCAGCACGGCGAGTCAGCTGTCCAGGGAAGGAAATAACATGGAAGTTAATCCAGCAGATTCATCAGGCTCTCTGCGATGCGGGCGGTTCTCCGAGCGAAACGGCCATCCCGGGTATGCCCGACTCCCCGCCGCCCGCGACGCCGGAACCGGCAGATGGTACCGACGGCGATGCCAATGATGGCAGTCTTTCTCCCGCGGGCATGGTTCGAATCCTGTCCGCCGTGCATTCCGAGGTCGGCCTTACCCTTTTGGACGCGGTCCAGAATTTGGCGGTGCCGGGCATCACGTCTGCGAAATGGAAATTTCTCGGTTGCAAGGACCGGCGCCAACGGATCGACATGACGCCCGCTGATTTTGCCGACACAATGTTAGCGGATTTCGGGCCTGAATATTTGGTGAAGGTTGGGCTGTTCGAGTGCGTGGGCGACGACGTGCGACTCGTCGAGTCGCTCAATCAGGGCACTCCCCTGTTTGCTGAAATTGACAAATCGACCGGCACGATAACCTTCAGTGCCGAAGGCGAGACACTGGTCCCCGCTGGCCATACCGCGCTTCAGTGTCGCGTTACTGCGTAAGACAGTCCCATCTGGCGAGCCGCCGCGGAATTTGTTTGTGGTCGCGTCGGAGGAGGAAGTCGAGATCTTTAAATGGCTGGAACTGCCCGCCGTTATGAGCGAGGGACTCGAAGCCATTCGAAAGGCCGAGATCGAACAACTGTTCGCCGGCGATCACCGAATGGATGCGGAGTGGCAATTCCATTTAATCATGGTCGATTTTGACGTGGTGAATCTCATCAACCGGCCGGCGGCCGCAATCGGCGACATCATCAAGCGGTTGATGAAAGCGGCCACGGTGTACACCATCGAGCCGGCTCGTCGCTTCACCGTATTGCGGCCGACGGTACATGAACTTGATCTTCTGGATCAGGCCGCGAGTTTCCACGATGCGGCCCGCGTCTGCCAGCTGCTAGAAACTTGGGCGGAAGCTGCCAAGCGGGAGCGATTCAACAGCTCGCTCGATCAAGACCGCACTTGGCGCCGACATTTCTCACCGCGCGGCAGGAATTAGAGCGGCTGCTGCAAAGTAACATTCCGCTGCCGAATGGCGTGCGCGAAGCGTTGGAAGCGTATCGCGCGGCGGGGAAAGACCCGATTATCCAGAACCTCCAAAGTCAAATCGA
Organism: Pirellulales bacterium; assembly: GCA_963733825.1. Taxonomy (GTDB): domain Bacteria; phylum Planctomycetota; class Planctomycetia; order Pirellulales; family Lacipirellulaceae; genus JABDGM01. The sequence goes on along the minus strand of CAVTEK010000013.1, from coordinate 441,782 downwards.
CTTCGCCAGCGACCCCTTTATTCGTTTGAATTTACTGACCGCCGCGCAATTGACCGAAGAAATTTGCGAGCTCGATCCACTCGTGAAAAGCGCAGAGGCGGCGCTGGACGGCCAGAGTCGGCGGAGCACGCCTGAATCTCGCGATAAGGAAATCGCACGCTTGTTGCGGTGCCTAAGTGAGCTGCGCCGCATTGCTCACGACCTCAGGCCCAGTCGCTGAGCCGTGCGAGGCCGCGCAGAAAGGTGGCCATTTGATCGCAATCCAACCAATCACCGAGCCGGTCGCAAATGCGGCGTTCCCGCTGTTGAGCGGTCTCGGGCTCGGCGAGGAAGAATTCGCCGCACTCGCTCGACAGGGTTTTATCCATGGCGAACAGCGAGGGGGAAAGAAGATCTTCCGCCTGCGGTTTCGCATCGACGGGCGGCAGCGCGTGCGGTACGTCAGTCCGCGGCATGTCGCGGTGCTCGAGGTTGAGCTTAAAGATTTACAACGAGGCATTCGCAGTCGTCGCCGTTTGAACCGTATCGCGGCTCTCGCGCGCGCGGGCTTCAGCAGCGGCGATTGGTGCTGGCCCCCTTGCTGGCGGCACACGGTGCTCACTTTCACGGACATCGGATTCGCCGCTGCCGGAGAGCGGCCAGGGATGGAACGGTTTTTTCTTCACGCGATCAACAAAAAGGAGAACGTCATGGAGCCACTACGGACGGATCCGCAGGCCTTGCAGGACCAGGACTTGAACCAGGCGCTTGAGATGGACGAGGAGGAGCTCGACGGATTGAGTCTCCAGCAGCGGCTACTGGCCAGGATTCAAGAATACGAAGAGGAGGCCCTGGCCCGAATCGATCCGCTTGCCGCGGTGGTCGGCATGGGAACCGTTTACCTCGCTCAATTGTTTGAATATTTCGCGAAGGCGGTTGTGGACGAGTTCAAGACCCAGCCACCCACGCTGGCGTTGTGCCGCGAGCTTACCCCGCAAGTGCTCCTGCTTGCCAAATTGCGGTCGGCCATCGATACGGACTTCGAGTTCCAACAGCATAACATCGGAGAGCAAACCGTGGCACTACGGCGTGCGACCAGTAATGGCCCGCTCGCCAAACAAACAGCCCACCACCAATCTCGGCTGGTACCGCCGCCCGCGGCCGAACGCATGATTTTAGAATCATACCGGTCGGCCTTGAATGGCAAACAACTGGCAGGTTGAATCAGCCGCACGTTCGGGCTAAAGGAGCGGTTCTGTGCAATGACTTCGCTCGCCGCATCGTTGAACGTGGCGCGCTGACCGTCACGGTGGTGATCGTCGCCGTCAAGTCGCGTGTTGGCACGTTGAGCGGCCCCCGTCATTAACCGAACGACTGAGGGACTTGTGAAAGGCAGTCCGTTGCTGAGCTGCCATTCATGCCACAAAAAACTCAGCTGAATTACGCTGATATCCAGTAGCCTTTAGCACGCGTCAGGGTCGCTCATCTTTCAAGAATACGGCCGCGCATGCCTTGATTCGCACGCGGGCGCCGGCGCAGGCACTTTGGCAAACGTCGTCGGTACTCGTGTCACCGCGGACTCCCCCGTTCCCGCGTCTTGATCCTTCCACGCCGACGAGAGCGGCTTCGGGCACATTCCACCACCCACTCTGTTAAAAAGGTGGTGCGCCGGCAAAAAATGAACCATCGCCGAGCGAAAAAAACGGCGCTTGATACCCCCTGCCATTGAGGCTACCCGATGGCAAAAGATAGGACGGTCGCGAAGTCGATTAGCTTGCGTTGGATTGCGCTCTCCCAGTCCCTCAATCCTGCCAGAAAAAGTTCCATTGACGTCCTGCTGCCTCCACTCTCTTTTCGATCGGGCGCTACGAGGCGTCGCTTGGGCAGAGCAATTTTCGAGCCATTTCCACAGCCTCGTGAGCGCCGGCAATCGCCAGCAAATCACCCGACTGCAAGCGTTCGTGGCCCGATGGTATCAGCACCGATTGCTCGCCTCGCTGGATCGCAAGTACCGTGGCGCCCGACAGTCCGCGAAGCTTGATCTCGGCCAGCGTCTTTCCCAGATTCGGATTGTCCACCCCCAGTTCGACCGCCACAGGCGAACCGAGCCCGGTCAGCAGTTGGTTGACCTTGTCCAGCGGCTGAGTGTCCGCCGCAGCGCGCCCGGCCCGAGTTTGCCGAGCCAGCGCCTCGGCCAGCGCTGCGCCGGCGCGAGCATGGCCTTGAAAATTGGTCGCACTGCGCCAAAACGGGACGGCCAGAACCAACATTGCGAACACTAGCACGGCGGCCCCGCGCAGCGGCGGCAGAAACGGCTGCGTAATTGCCACGAGCGGCATCCCTACCGCCAGGACGATCGCCAACTGCAACGCCACGATCAACAATTTCCGCGGCGCCGCGGCCGCATCGATTCGTTGCTCTGGGGCCGGTGGAAACACTCGCGAAGCCAGCTCGAAACCCAAGTATCGGCCCACGCGAATCATGCCTATCGTAAATGGTGCGACGAGAAAAGCCGCGCCTGCAACGACCGACGTCCTGGTTCCGGCTGCTGACAATCCGAACCGACTCGTGACTGCGGAAACGGTTCGGTCCATTTCGACCGATGCGCCGATTACCACGGCAGCCACTACGACGGCGTCCACCACGAGCCAACGTACGGCACTTCGCCGGTGCGCTCGATCCTTGTCCGAGGTTCCGGATCCAATTTGTTCCAGCCACGAGGCGTATAGCGCGGCAAAGGTTTGAATCGACCGCGGCAGTTTACGATCGATCCAGGCGGCGACCGTCGGCGCACCGCGAATGAACCACGGCGTCAGCAGCGTGGTGATCGCGGATACGGCCACGGCAACCGTGTAAAGAAGTCGATCGGTCGCACCGGTGGATAGTCCAACGCCAGCAATGATGAACGAAAACTCGCCAATTTGCGCCAGGCTCATGCCAGATTTGACCGAATTCTGGACTCCTTGGCCGGCCAGAAACGCGCCCACCGCCACGGAGACAATTTTTCCCACCAAGACCACGATCAAAAACGCAAGGACCACGAGCCAATGGGCCGTAATTTGATCGGGGTCGATCAACATCCCGACCGAAACAAAAAACACCGCGGCGAATATGTCGCACACCGGTTGCACCAGGTGCTCGACCGTTTGTTCTACGCCCGATTCGGCCACGAGCGCCGGCCAGAAACGCACCCAAGGCGACCGAGTAGCCAAACGAATACGCCAACAGCGCGAATCCGAATGCGATACCCACGCTGGCCACCACCGTTGTCTCGGCCCGATCCAAACGTACGATTCCGCGAACCATCCGCGGAACTACCAACAGCCCCACAACCATCACGAGCGCCAGAAACGCGGCCAGGCGGCCAACCGCGCGGCCGAAATCTAATGCCGACAATTGTTCGCCGCTCGAAATCGTCGTCAGGATGGTTAGGAGCAAGATCGCAATCAGATCTTCGACAATCAGGATCCCGAACACGACGTGCGTGAAGGCGTCTTTGATCCGCTGCTCGGAGAAAGCCTTCACGATAATCGTCGTGCTCGAAATCGCGACGACCGACCCGGCGTACACACTTTCCACGTGCGACCAACCGAGTGCTTGCCCCAGCTCGTAGCCTAGCCACAACATCAGGCTACATTGCAGAATCGCCACGAAGCAGGCCGTCGCTCCCACTCGCAGCAGCTTGGTCAGGCTGAATTCGATCCCCAGCGAGAACATCAGCAAAATAACGCCCAGCTCGGCCAGCGCCTCGACCGTCTCGGTCTTGGCGTGAATCGGGATTGGAATGCTGGGTCCGACCACCATTCCGGCGAGCAGATATCCCAAAACGACCGGCTGCCTCAAACGTTGAAAGAGCGCCGACGTGGCCGCCGCGACACACAGCACAACCGCCAGTGTTTGCAAGAACTCGTGTGCGTCGTGCATGCGATAATCCCCGGTACGCCTGCTATTTTAGCGTCGCACGAACTTTGCAGGTTTGCCAAATATTGGCCCGTCACCACACTTCGACCCGGTCGGCCGGTTTGCGGTACCACTTGTCGCCGGGTGTTACGTCGAATGCCGTGTAGAACGCATCGACATTCGAAAGCGGCACTTGCGCGAAATTGCATGGGCGAATGCGGATCGGTACGGATTCTGAGTCGCACCTCCGCGTCGCGCGCGAGCCGCGCCAGGCTCGAACGAACCCGATGAAGAACCGTTGCGGGCCAGTGAACCCGTCGAGCTTGGGAGCCGCGCGTCCATTCAGCGATTTTTGATACGCCGCATAGCTGATCGTCACCCCACCGAGATCGGCGATGTTTTCGCCCAGCGTGAGCTTGCCGTTTACGTGCAGGTCGCCGAGCACCGTGCACTCGTCATACTGCGCGACGAGTTTGTCCGTCTTGGCGTTAAACTTTTTGCGATCGTCCGCTGTCCACCAATTGACCAGATTGCCTTGGGCATCGGATCGGCTTCCCTGGTCGTCGAAGCCGTGCGTGATTTCATGGCCGATGATGGCGCCGATGCTGCCGTAGTTCACCGCGTCGTCGGCCCGCATGTCAAAAAACGGCGGCTGCAAGATGCCGGCCGGAAAGACGATCTCGTTCAACGTCGGGTTGTAGTACGCGTTGACCGTCGGCGCCGTCATTTGCCATTCGGTGCGATCGACCGGTTTGCCGAGTTTGGAAAACCGGTAACGAGCCTCGAAGGCTTCGGTCCGCATCACATTCTGGGCGTAGGAATCGGTCCGAACGTCTAACGTGGAATAATCTCGCCACTTCGAGGGATAGCCGATTTTTGGCATCACCGTATCCAGCTTCGCCAACGCGAACTTCTTCGTTTTCGGCCCCATCCAATCCCGCGATTCAATGCGTTCCCGATAGGCTGCCATTAGGTTCTTGACCATTTCATCCATGCGCTGTTTGGCCGAGGCGGGGAAGTGCTTTTCCACGTACAGCTTGCCCAAGGCTTCTCCCATCTGCGCGTCGATGGTCGTCACAACTCGCTTCCAACGGGGCTGCATTTCCTTCACGCCACGCAACTCGTAGTCATAAAAACGAAAGTTTTCCTCCTCGAACGAGCTGCTCAAGTACGGAGCCATCGCGTGGACCAAATGCCAGCGCAAATACGTTCGCCAATCGCCGATAGATTCGGAGCGAACGAGCGAGTTGACTCGCTCGAGAAATTCCGGCTCAGCGACGATTACGTATTTGGGTGGCTGGACATCAATCGCCGCCAGATAAAGCCCCCAGTCCAGCTTGGGCACAAGAGTCTTCAGCTCGGCGAGCGTTTGCATATTGTACAGCGCTTCGCGATCGCGAAGTTGCACCGGCGTGCGCGATTTCTCGGCCAATCGCGTTTCAATTCGCAGCACGGTTTCGGCGCCGGCCGATGCCGCCGCAGGCGAATCGCCGGCGAGCTCGAGCATCTTGGCGACATGTTCACGATACAGCTTTCGTATGCGCTTCGAGTCGTCCGATTTGCCCAGGTAGTAGTCCCGGTCCGGCAGCCCCATGCCGCCTTGCCCGAGATGCACGGCGTAGCGATCGCTTTGCTTCTCGTCCTGGTCGACCCAGAAATCGAACAGCGTCTGAATTCCGCCGGCACGCAGCCGGCCGACGACCGTCACGAGTTCATCGGGCGTTTTGATGTCGTCAATCTTTTTGAGCATCGCAGCGATCGGTTTTGCGCCCTGTTTTTCGATCGAGTCTTCGTCCATCGCGGTTTGGTAGAAATCGCGCAGCTTGCGGCGATTTTCATCCAGCGACGCGGGAATCGTTTCCAAACCCTCCAGGATTTCGCGCAATGCCACCAGATTGTCGTCCCGCAATTTCGGGAACGCGCCCCATCGACTGTATTCTGCCGGAATCGGATTCTGCTTGATCCATTCGCCGTTGACATATTGATAGAAGTCATCGCCCGGCTTGACCGACATATCGAACGTCGAGCGGTCGATTCCGCTGGCAAGTTTCTCGGCGGCGGAACAACGCGGGGGACTTACGAGCGTGGAGATTACGGTTAACGCTAACAAGCAAATATTCGGGCGCGATGGCATAAGTGATTCCAATATAGATTGCGGGATACTCGAGGCGGTTTCAAAACTTGGGAGGGCGAGGCTCCTGCCGAGCCGAATGATTGCCCGAGGGCGGCTCAGCGGGAGCTTCGCTCTCCCATAGTTGCAACTGCTTCCGCACGATCATAGCAGAATGAGCCCGGCATTCGTAGAATTGAACCGTGAACGCCGCCGCATCTGAAATTCGCAGCACATTTACGACCAGCCAACAGCCGCCCCGGTCCGCCTATATTCACGTGCCTTTTTGCCGGCATCGGTGCGGATACTGCAATTTCACTCTCGTCGCCGGCCGCGAGGACCTGGTTGCCGACTTCTTGCGCACCATTGAGCTGGAGCTGGCGCAAATCGAGTTGCCGAACGAAGTCGATACGCTCTATTTCGGCGGTGGCACGCCGACGCATCTCCAACCGCACCAGGTTCGGGAGCTGGCGAACATCGTCACGCAATGGCACCCACTTGCGCTCGGTTACGAATGGACCGTTGAGGCGAATCCGGCGGATGTCAATTCGCAAATGATCGAGATGCTCAGTGCCCTCAGCGTAACGCGGATTAGTTTGGGCGGGCAATCATTTCGTCCGGAAAAACTGCGGCTCCTGGAACGCGACCACAATGCCGCCGATATTCGACGGACAATCGCATTGGCGCAAAATAAAAACATGCAAATCGGGCTCGACCTCATATTTGCAACGCCCGGGGAAACTCTTGAAGAGTGGAAGACTGACGTCGCAGCGGCGCTAGAGCTGGAGCCAGACCACATTTCGACATACGGCCTCACCTTCGAGCGCGGCACAGCTTTCTGGACCCGGCGGTTGCGCGGCGCACTGGCCGAGATCGACGAGAACCTGCAGCGTGATATGTACGCCCTGTCGATTGATCGATTAACCGTGGCTGGCTACGAGCACTACGAAGTTTCCAACTTCGCTCGGCCCGGCCGCAGATCGCGTCACAACCAAGTATATTGGTCCGGCGATGGCTATTTCGCCTACGGTCCGGGCGCAGCCAGCTACATCAAGGGCGTCCGCGAAACGAACCATCGCAGCACGACAACGTATCTGCGGCGCGTTTTGGCCGGCGATTCGCCGGTGGCGGAGCGAGAACAGTTGCCGCCGGAGAGGCGTGCGCGCGAGCTGCTCGTCTTCGGTCTGCGGCGAATCGAGGGCATTTCGCGCCGTCAATTCCGGGAGCGCAGCGGATTTGACCTGGATGCACTCGTCGCGCCGCCGCTGCAAAAGTTCGCCAAATTGGGTCTGCTGGAAGATGACGGCGAGCAGATTCGCCTGACGCGCGACGGACTGTTTGTGAGCGACGCAATCTGGCCAGAAATGCTTTGAAGAATCTCAGATTTAAGATGTAAGATTGAAGTTGTCAAAAACCCGAAGTGTTCCAAATATTTCTGACATCTTCGATCAAACATCTAACATCTGACATGACTACAGCGGTGCCCGCGGCAGCTGCCGCCTGAACGGCGGCTCGTCGTGCGGCGGCAGCGGCTGATCGTTTTCTTCCGCCCACACGACTCGATCGGCGGCGCTCGCGTAATAGCGGAGCCAAACGCCCGGGTTTTCCTCAATGTTCGCGCAGTCCCAATGCAGATAGCTTGTGCGGCGCTGAAGTTTCTTTTCGTGCGATGGCAGAATATCGCGGAAAATCAATCCGTAAAGCTGGTAATCGCTCAAGTGATCGGTGAAATCCAATACCACGTGCATCTCGAAGAGCTTCTCGATCGTCGCCCGCAGCACGAGTGAAAGCTGGTGCTGACCGAGTCGATCCGGGTGAGGCAGCACCAGCGGCGGATCGAACCATTGGCCGACCGGCAGCATCGGCGCCCGCTCCCATTCGAGCATCGATTCGAGAAATTCGTTCTCGCTGCGCGTGCTCATTGCGGTCGGATTCACGCGATCGATCGATTCGTCGAACAGCGGTTCCAATTCATCACGGAGCTGCGCGTTGCGAAGCAAGTGCTCGACGTCTTCTGATTTGGGAGATTCGGGGATGAACATGAATGCCAAAAACGTGCGCTTGTGCGCTACTGTATTTTGTCGGGGACAAGGGGACCCAGAAAACGTCGTTGCAAGGGCGCCGCAAGTTCGCTTGCGCGTCTGCCGACAAGCGTTCCTGAATCTTGACTTTAACAACTGGCGACAGCGACTAAAAGCGTTTCGCGGTTCAGTTTTTGCGAGTTTTCATGCTTGCAGAATCACGACCTGCAAACACGGCAAGGTCGCTCCAAATAGTCTGCGCATTCGTTAAAGTCGGCGCAAGGGGGACGGGGGGATGGGGCAGGGGAGTGTGGAGATTGGAGTGCGGAAGCAGTTCGGAATCGTTGCTTGCGGTTTGCCTTCCCCCCTTCGGCACTCCGCACTCGGCACTAACCCTCGACGTTTTTGCGCTTCACCAACACTCGATCGATTCGTTGGCCGTCCATATCGACGACCTCCAGGTCCAGGCCGTCCCATTCGGCCTTATCGCCAATCGATGGAATGTGTCCGAGGCGGTCCAGAATCAGGCCCGCGATCGTGTTGAACCCGCGCCCTTCCCACGATTCGTCGCTGCTGATCTCGAGGCGCTCGACGACGTCGGCGATGCTCACCGCGCCATCGAGCAGCCAACTTTTGTCGTCGCGCTGGACGAATTTCTGTTCTTCGTGCCGGCGATGCTCGTCGCGAATCTCGCCGACGATTTCCTCGACCACGTCTTCGAGCGTAACCATCCCTTCGGTGCCGCCGTATTCGTTGAGGACAATTGCCAATTGATTATGTTTTTCCTGAAACAGCTCCAGCAGGCGATCGAGCGCCAGGTTTTCAGGAACGAAAAGGGCCGGATGCAGCAACTTGCGCAATTCGATTGCCCAACCTAAATACTGTTGGCGAAACAGGTCCTTGATGTGCACAAAGCCGAGGACGTGATCCAGGTCGCCCTCGTACACTGGAAGCCGCGAGAAACCGGCCATCGCCACAGTGCCAAGCGTTTCTTCGGCCGGCGTGTCAACGTCCATCGCATCGAGGTCGATACGGGGCCGCATGATGTCGCGCACCGTCCGGTCGCCAAGCCGCAAGGCGCCTAGGACGATTTTCTGTTCAAACGGTTCGACAACGCCCTCGGCGGTGCCGGTGTCGATCAAGTGTTCGATGTCGTCCAGCGATACGGACGGCTCACTTCCCGCGCCGAGCCGAATCGCCCACAAAACGCCACTCGTCGATAGCCCCATGAACCAGACGATCGGACGCGCAACGACGGCAATAAAATACACGACAGGCGCCAAAAGCATCGCGAGACCTTCCGCCCGATGAAGTGACGCCCGTTTGGGTACAAGTTCACCGAGGATCAGCGACGCGTAGGTGAAGCACGCCACGAATATGGCTAGAGCGAAGCCGTCTGCATGGCGCACCACGATGGGCCACGACGACTCGGCAAACCACGCGCTGAATTTGATGGACGATTTCGTGCCCGCCGTAAGCAGCGCCGAGTGCGCTAACCAGCGTGATGCCGATTTGGGCGGTCGGCAGAAACAGGTCCGGGTTTCGTGCAAGGTCGAGGGCGCGCTTCGCGTTGCGATTGCCTTCGGCGGCGCGCTGTTCCAGCCGACCCTTTCGCGCTGCAATGAGTGAAGTCTCTGCCGCAGCGAACAGGCCGTTCAAGAAAATCAACACCAGGATGAAGAGGATTTCCCAAAGCATGGTTTGGTGCGTGCGCGGAACGTGTCGGGTGTCGGGTGTCAGATGTCGGCGCCTGACACCTCGTGACCTGCTCACGTAATCAACTACTCACGTACTCACGTTACAACTCCACTCCCATTTCGCGCATCAACAATTTCATGTCCTCCCATGTCTCTTTCTTAAACGAAGGGCTGCGAAGCAGAAATGCCGGATGGTAGGTGCACACCACTTTTGCGCCGCGAAAACTATGGAGCTTGCCCCGCAGCTTGCCGATCGAGATCGTCGTTCCCAGCAAGTTTTGCGATGCCACGGCACCCAGGCAGCAAATGAATTCCGGGCGGATGAAATCGAGTTGGCGTTCCAGATACTCGCGGCAGTTCGCCAATTCGTCCGGCAGCGGATTGCGATTTCCGGGTGGCCGGCATTTGATCATGTTGAGAATGTAAACTTCCTCCCGTTTCAACCGGCACGCCTCGATGATTTTCGTGAGCAACTGCCCACCTCGGCCAACAAATGGTTCGCCGAGCCGATCTTCATCGGCGCCGGGCGCTTCGCCCAGGAAGCACAATCGCGCGTTTGGGTCGCCGACGCCAAACACGGTTTGCGTGCGGGTTCTGGCCAACTCGTCGCAGCGAGTACAGCCTGCCACCTCCTGTTGGATGATGTCCAAAGTGATCCCGGCGCCGCTTGGCTGGCGTCGTTCGTCGGTCGCTTCAAACAGCGTGGACGAGTGAGCTGGTCGCCAATTCGATTGTTTTTGGGCCGTAGCGGGCAAGCTTCCACCGGCGGCGGATTTGCGCGGTGGCGTGGTCGCTTTTGCGACTGGCGGTTCCGGAGGCGTACTGGACGATTCGATATCTGTCTGCACCACGATAGCGGCTTTCGGGAGCTGAAGCACACCCGCGCGCTGAAAACTATCCAAGTGCCCTAGGACCGTGCGGTGCATTCGTTCCAATTTATCAGCTTGCATGACGAGGTTCCCTGTGCTGCCAGTGTAGGCACGCTGTCCCAGCAGCAAAGGGGGCATTGGACAAGATTTTTTGGCCGAAGACCTGCCTGCATCAAGCTTTGCTCCGCCCATTGCTTATCGGGCGACTACTCCCGGGCAAGTCGGCCAAGTATGATGGTTTCGAGGAACTATGTGGGCAGTTCCGCAGCGATTATCTCATTCCGAGGCCTGTGCGCTGTTGGAGGCCTCGCCGAGACCGATCCGGCTTCGCACCGGTTGCGCGACCGGCGTCGGAAGATCAGCAATCTGTCATTCTGAGGTACTCCGAAGAATCTAGCCGGACCCTTCGGGGTACCTCAGGGTGACAGGGGCATACGGACCCATTACCAAAAATCCATTTGTGTTGCTATGAGCGTTCCGCAAGTCGTTATCGTCGGCCGGCCCAATGTCGGCAAAAGCAGCGTGCTGAATTGGCTCGCCGGCGTGCGGATCGCGATCGTCGATGACCAGCCGGGCGTCACGCGCGATCGCGTCACTCATCTCATGTGCCATGACGACCGCTTTTTCGAGCTGGTCGATACAGGGGGCATGGGCATCGCCGACATGGACAACCTCACCCGGCACATCGAGGAGCAGATCGGCCTCGCGATCGATTCGGCAGATCTGATCCTGTTCGTCGCCGATACCCGCGAGGGCATGCTGCCGCTCGACCAAGATGTCGCCCGCCGCCTGCGTTCGGTCAACGTGCCCATCATTTTGATTGCCAACAAAGCAGACGACGAGCGGCTCGATCTGCAGGCAGACGAGTTCTACCGGCTTGGTTCCGGCAAGCCGCTGCGGATCAGCACGCTGCAAAATCGCAATCGGGCGGTGCTCTTGAACATGATTGTCTCGAAGCTGCCGCCGCCGCTCGATGACGAGGCGGATGAAGGCGCGACCGAGCCCGAAATGAAAGTGGCGATCGTTGGCCGCCGGAACGTTGGGAAGAGCACGTTCATCAATACGCTCGTGAGCGCTCCACGGATGATCGTCAGCGAGGTGCCCGGCACCACGCGCGACAGCGTCGACGTGCGTTTCGAGCTCGATGGCAAGCCATTCATCGCGATCGACACGCCGGGCATTCGGCGGGCGAAGAGCCGGCAAACCGATATCGATTTCTATGGTACGCACCGCGCCCAGCGAAGCATTCGCCGGGCCGATGTCGTTCTCCTGTTCTTCGACGCCACGCAGCGAATCAGCAAAGTCGATAAGCAGCTTTGCGATTACATCGCCCAGCAATACAAGCCCTGCGTTTTTGTTGTCAACAAATGGGACCAGCTGCTCGATTCGATGCCGACGGGCAAATGGGTCCGCTACCTTCAAGATGCGTTCGGCACCATGCGTTATGTCCCGATCGCGTTCATCACCGGTCAGACGGGCAAAAACGTCAAGGCGTTGATCAACCACGGCCAGATGCTCTTCAAGCAATCGCGTTCCCGGGTGCCCACGGGGCAGCTCAATCGCATGTTGCGCGAAGCGGTTCGTCAGAACCCGCCCCCGCCGGCCAGAAATCGAGATCCAAAGATCTACTACGCCACGCAAGTTGGCATCCAACCGCCGACGATCGTGTTGTTTGTCAACGATCCCGTGCTGCTCTCGAAGCCCTATCAGCGCTACCTGCTCGGCAAATTCCGCGACGAGCTGAGCTTCAACGAAGTGCCCATCAAACTCTACCTGCGTCGGCGTCATCCGGCCGACGTCCGCGACGACATCGCCAGCCACGACGGCAAAGACAAAAGAATCGCCGACGGCCAACCGAGTGACGGCGTCACTGCCGACGCAGAAACCGTGTAGCGGCCGAAGCTGGTGTCATTCTGAGCGAAGCGGAGCGCAGCGAAGAATCTGGCCCGAGGTAGCGTAGATCCCTCGGTCGCCGAGCCTCCCTCGGGATGAGAGGGTCGTTTTGAAACCGCTGCCAGTCAACGCGGCAATCAGCGAAGCAGCGTCGCTTGAATACCCAACGCGTCTCCGGCCGCGGCAAACGTTCGCGCGATCGGCCGATCCGAATTCGGCCGTTGACTCTGCATGGCCACCAATAGCCCCACCGCCCATGCAGAGACGAAACACACGACTTCGCCGTACGAAAACAGCTTTTGCCAACTCCAGCGAATAGAAAACGTCGTGCCGAACATTGTAACTTCAAAGAAAAGATTAGTGGCCCGATCGTTTCGGATCAAGCACCAAACAAAGCACCGTCGGACGGAAAAATTCTTGCTGGCAATTAGGATTCCATGAAGCGATTGTTAAAAATCCTTCGCTCAACAAAGGCCATAAACGTTCGCAACTGCCGCGTGAATTCCAGATTACATCGAAAATAGGTATGCTCGACAAGGCCGACTTTGACCCTCGAACCATTTTGCCGCGAATCAAATTGTGTTGGTATTGATAACCTGCGGAAGGTGCGTAAACCGGGAGCTGCTGAGGTGCGTACAAACCGGCTCCAAGCTACCGCCCCTGTTTCCCCAGCCCGCGCCTGCTATCATACAGGATTGTGCTTTAGTATGGGCGTGTAGCTCAGTTGGTTAGAGCGCTTGCTTGACATGCAAGAGGTCACAGATTCGAGTTCTGTCACGCCCACCTTTGTCGGTACGTCGTCGTACCACGTTGCAATTCTTCGGTGTTTTTGGCACCGGTTGCGACGTGGTACGACCGGAAGCAGGCGGTACGGCGAAACGATGCAGCGCGGGCGCTGCATTTTTCGGCGCCGCCGCCGCTGCGAAATCCTCATCGGTCACCTGCAAGTAGTGCCGCTCGGCAACACGCTGGCTGTGGCCTAGCCAAGCGTTGACGACGTGATCGGGGTGATTCTTTCGCAGCTCCGTCGCCCGGGTACTTCGCATCGCGACGAAGGCCTTTGGCCACGGCACCAAACCGGCCGTCGTGATGATCGCGTGCAGCCGTGTCCGTAGGTTCACCTCGGCTAATCGCCATCGCCGGATTACCGGCTGCTCGCTCAGTCGCTGCTTTTTCGGATCGAAGTCGACGAGCAGCTCGGCACGAACTTTTTTCAGGTAGGGCCGCAGCTCCGGGAACAGCGGCATCAATCGCTCGGCCTTGCCTTCATGGTGCTCAGTCTTCGGCGAGTGGACCGTAATGCGAAGACGTTTCCAATCCACGTCGCCCCACGTCAACGCGAGCACTTCGCTCGGGCATCGAAGCCCGCCGTAGCGAGCCAGCGCGACGACGAGCTTCCACTCCGCGTCGGGGCAGGCCTTCAGCACCTTGGCGACTTCGCCGTCGGTGACAAAGTAATCCTTGTCCCGGTTGCCCTTTGCCGAGAGGCCCTTCATTTCCGCAAATGGGCTTTCGTCGATCAGCCGGCGGCGCCGGGCATCGTGAAAAAATTGTTTGGCGATACGGCAGCGTTGGTGCACAGTCTCTCGGTCGAGACCTTGGCCGCCGGCCGTCGGCTCTTTCTCGTTCTTGGCCCGACCGAGCCAGCGCCGCCAATCCTCCGCCTCGGCCGCGTTGATCGAATCGAGCAACCGATCCGCGCCGAAGTACTCGACCAGGTTGCGCTTCCCATTGCGGTAGGTGATCAGCGTCGCTGGCTTCACGTCGTCGCTGCGGCCGGCAATGTAGCGATCGCAAAAGTCGGCCAGCATTACCTGGCCGCCGGCAACGCGCGCCGGCACGAGCTCGACAGCGGCGAGCTTGTCATAGAGCGCCGCGTCGGTGTGCTCAGTATGCGTGAGCCATCTGGCCACCTCGGCCGTGTGCGGCTTACGGGCGATCGCGTCGGCGACTAGCGCCTCGAATTTGGGTTTAAATTTTTTGACCCACTTTTCTTTTCGCTGTCCAAGCCGAACCGTCTTTCGGCGCCGCTGGCCGTTTGTGAACTGAATGATCCGATTGCCGACGGCGTCGGCGGAAATGCTCGCCACGAAAAGTACCTCCAGCACAGCCACGCCGCGGCGGTGCGGGGTGCTGGTCCCGCGACGCGCCGCAACGTGGCAAGGTTCACGTTGACTCTACCTCGACTCGTAGCTCGGCAGCAAGCGGCTGACCGTTGGCCGGCCGCGTTTGTTGAGTAACCCACGCGTCGATCGCCGCGCGACTGTATCGAACAGTCTTGCCATAACGGATGCACGGGATCTTATTGCCGCGCGGCTCGGTGTGATTCCACAGCGTTTTGTCGCTGATGCGTAGCAACGTCGCCGCTTCGTGCAACGTGAGGAAAGCGGATTCGACGTTGGTCGGTTGGTCGCTCATCGTTTGTCAGTCCAGCGGTTTGCCGGTCGTCCACCACACGATGCACGGCCGGCCCGATTGCGATCGGCGTCGTCGGCCGGAGTCGCACACCTGGCCGCCGTCGCGGAGCTCGACGCGACGGGCCCGGGCCGTCGATTCGCGCATGCAAAGGGCGATCGCGATTTCCTCATCGATGGCGCCACGTTCGCCGCGGCCGGCGACGTAGGCGAGCACTCGGCGGAGCATGCTACCCGCCAGCGGCGCGATCGCCGCGGCCGCGGCCAGGCGGGTGTCTTGCACCGTCGGCACTTCGAAGTCAAAAAACGTTTGTTGGCTCATCGCTCGTCGGCCTCCCCGTCGCGTCGCTCGGCGAGCCGTTTGCGGGCGCGGAACTTGGCCGCCATTTCCCCCGCGCCGCACGCTTCAAGCGTTTCGGCAATGTCGATGGGCCCATCGTCGGAGACAGCCGCGGCCTCCTCCCGCCGTTGCCGCGATTCTCGGGCAAGACGCTCGTCGCGTCGTTTCGCCGCAAGTTGTTGTTTATGCTCCGGCGTGAACGAACCCCAAAACTCCAACTCCTCGGCAGCCTGGCCAGGCTCCCAACGTTCGAATCGCCTGTACAGAGTGCCGGCGGCGAGGTGCTCGGGCCACCCTGCGCGATGCTTACGCCAGTACTCGACGACGGCGAGCACGTCGGCAGGCTGGCCGCCGCGATCGCGAACAAACTCAACCGCTGCCTTGAATTGATTCACACAGCAACGACGAACCGCCGCCTCCGCCGCCTGCCAGTCGGCGATGCCCGGCGGTGGTGGTTGAATTTGTAATTCGTTAGAGGTTAATTCCTCTAATGGCGCGTTGCCAAATTGGCCAATCTGATCGTCCATTTTGGACGATCTGATTGTTCGATTTGAACACTCAGGTTGTTCATTTTGAACAACCGGCGGCGGGCCATGTTTGACGTTTTCGAGCGACCAGAGGTTGTCGAAAACTATCTGATAAACGTTGAAGTGCCCACGCGGCTTCGATACCAGAATGCCAAGCGACTCGCAATCTTCGATCGTGCGTCGAACGCTTGAAACGGACGTGTGGCACCATTCCGCAATCGTCTCATGCTTTGCAAATATGCCGTCGCGAAGTGAGGCCAATTTGCAAAGCAGGGTCTGGGCATTCCTCCAGCGCAAACGAGACAGCGCGGTCCGCTTGTAGTCGATGCTCTCGATTCGCCGGTACACGTCGCAGTCGATCGGTGCGCCACTGAGCGGCAGCGGATACTGGTTCGCGTCGGGCTTCCTGCCTCGGGCCATTTCAGCACGCCTCCGTGGTTCGTGGTTCGGCCGGCGGCGACGCCGGCCAAGTGCGTTTCAAGTCGGCGGCGATGTTCTCCCACACAGCCCGGTAGAGCGCCTGGACGTCGACGCCTTCGCGGTGCATCCAGTCGTCGCGAATCAACTCCCAGCGGTCGCGCGTCGGGGCGCCCGACGCGAGCCAGGCCGCCAGCTCGTGCAGCCGCCACCGCAAAGCGCCGCCGATTTCTACCGGCGCGGGGACGAGGCCCTGGCGATCGAGGCGTCGCCAGGTCTTCGCGCTAAAGCCCAAGAGAAACCCGACGTGGATGGCGTCGGCGCTGGCACAGCGGTCGCTCAGCATTCGGCCGCAGTAGAACCGAACCGCCCGCTCGAGGCGGCGCCGTGCGGCGCGTCGATCGGCCGTCGGCGTGGTTTCAGAGATGATCCGTGGCAGGGGCAGCGTTTCGACTTCGCCCCCAGCACGTGGCGAATTGGTGAGCATGCCGCCATTTTTTGCCGATTCGCCGTAGAAAAAAGCCAGAATAGCGACCGGCCGAGATTTCTACCCTTTTCTACCAGAATTAGAATCGGCCGATTATTTTGGCTTTCGCAACTTCCTGCGGTAGTGAATTGCGGCCTTCAGGCCCTCCGAGTCACCGGGAATAACGGCTGAGGGGTACGCCACGCGGAATGCTTCCAACGCCTGGCGGTAGGTGCGCCTGGTGTCGTCGGCGATGTAGCGTTCAGCGAACGCGGCGGCGTCGTCCCATTCGGACCGCCGGCCGATTTTCGATCGAAGCACGGCGGACGCCTCCGCGATCGCCGGCGGGGTGCTCGTCGCGACGGCAACAGGGGCAGGCGCGGCGCCGTTGGTTGCTGCGGGCCGCGGATCGCTGGCGGAGCGTTTGAACCGCTTTCGTACCGGTATGATTACAACGCCTTCTCGCCCGCGCGTCCGTTCGCTTGCGTGATCTTAAAGAACCCGTCGTCACGGCCCTGCCGCGACGATGTAGCCACGGTGACCGCGTGAACATCGAGGCCAACGGATAGCTCGGCATACGTTCCGCGGAACTTGTCGCCGATGCGTGCTGCGATATTGAAGTAGGCGGTGAGCCGTTCAGAATCGCGAACGCGAGCCCTCTTGTGGTCAGCGATTTCCCCCCATTGGCGCATTTCCGCGTCGAGGCGGTCCCAACAACGCCTTTTGGCGCCGAGCCGCTGTCGCCGTCTCGAAATGGTTGATGCCCGATGGCCATCGGGGAGTACCGGGTACAACTCCGAGATACGCAATAAATCAACTTCGAACACGGTGCCCGCTGCCTCGCGGTGCGTCTTTACCACGCCGTCCCGTTTAAGCTCCGGAAGTGGGCCGGGATATTTTTTGTCGCCGTAGAGCGTGCCGGGGCTGCACCCCATTTCGATCGCCAGTTGTTCGTGCGTTAGAAGCCGGCGTGGCGCGACAGTTTCAATCAGGTGCCTCTTCAACGCCCAATTGCGGACGCCAGCAGGGTCGACAGTGTCGAGAGTTTTCGCCACGTCGCGAGATAGTCTGCGCGATGAAACGTGCTGACTAGCGTTTACCCGCGGCAACCGACGCACGCCAGACGCCACAAGCATAATCCGATCGCGCTCGCGCGTACCCCGGTGTCGGCTTGCCCTCTCAACGCATCCCAATGTTTGCAGCGGTCGAAGCGTGTAGCCGAGGTTCGGCCACTCGACTCCAACCTTCGCGGCCAGATCGATACCTGGTAAGTCACCCTCGTTGTCGTTCAGAACTTTGATTACGTGTTCGGCATATTCGGCGGGCCTGGGGGTAAAGCCATTGGCGGCGAAGTCGGCCGTCGTGGGCAGCTCCGCCTCAGCCAGAAGATCGAGCATCCGGCGCGGGATTGTTGCCGCGTTTTCGCCCAGCCCCCACAAGTGCTCTTTCTTTTTACGGGGGCGTTTGGCCGCGTGCTTCCGTTTAGCCGCGGCGCAGAGGGCAGCACACACGGTCTTCTTCGAACGCTTCACAACTAGCCGAAGCTGCGACGGCGTTCGCCAGCCCCTTTGCAGCTCGCCAAAGATTAACGGCAGCAACTCACTATGAGCGTTGCTATAACCGATGGCCCGCAAGTCGGCGGGCGTCGGGACGCGAAAAGAGATAGTTTCCGTCGTCGTGCTCATGGTTGATTCCTTTCGGCGTTGGCCTGCCTCCCGGCGGCAGGGCGAATCAACGATTCCCTGCAGCCGGGAGGCGTGCGGTCATGACTCCGCGGCCTCTGCTCGAAAAAATGTAGCGCCCAATTGGTGTGTCGTCCAGCCCCTCATCCACGTTTGCGAGACGCCGGCGACGTGGTGCGATCGCTCCAAGGCAATGCCTTGCGTCGCTCGTTGATCGCCCGCCCAATTTCGTCGAGGTCAGCAACGCTATTGATCTCGCCGATCAGTTTCACAATTTGGCCAATGACAAACCGCGGCGCCGGAATGCCGTCGTCCGCGGGCACCGGATCGTCCCCGGACGGATCGCCGGCATATTCGACCGTCGGCGTGTAACTTGTCGCCTGCGACGCGGCTGCAGAAGTCGGCGCCGGCTCGGCGGCCGCGCGCGTTTCGCGTTTTCGTTCACCGTCGTCGGGCGCCGCCCGACGCGGCTTCAATCCGGACGGCGTCGACGGCTTGTGGGTGGCAACGTCGCCATCGGCCAGTAACTTCGCGTTTCGTTCGAAGTCGTCGACAGTCCGCCAGCTCCAGGGATTTGCCAGCAAATCGGCTTCGATCCGCGCGAGCACGGCCGGTCGCTCCGCGTATTGAACGAGCGCGTGGCTCATTCCGACGTTGAGCTCGCCGGCGGCGACGCGCTTCAGCCACACGCCGGGCAGTTTGAGCAGCTGGAGCTGGCGCCGCACCCACGACGCGTCGCGGCTGAGCGTAGCGCCGGCGTCGACCTGCGACATGCCACAGCCGCCCTCGGATTCAGGTGCACACAGCCTGGCGACGGCACGGGCCGTGTCGGCGGGGTTGAGATCCTCCCGCTCGATGTTCTCAATTAGGCCGAGAATCAGAGCGTCGCCGTCGCTCACGTCGCGGACGACGGCGAGGATCGATTTGCGGCCGGCGCGTTGGGCGGCGCGGAGCCGTCGATCGCCGGCGACGAGCTCGTATCGCGCCCCGTCCCGTCGAACGATGACGGGCTGCAGGAGACCGTGTTTGCCGATCGATTTCGCCAGCTGATTGATTTCGGCGTCGTCGAATTCGGTGCGCGGGTTCGACGGCGACGGATCGATCCGAGCTATCGGGATCTCGTCGAAGTGGGCGTCCGAAGCCGGTGTGGTCTTTTTCCCACCGGTCGTCGCCGCGGGTTTTCGTTTAGTGGCTGTTGCCATTTTCGGGTCCTCGTGGGTTTGTGGCGTCGTCCATGAGCTGGGGAAGTAGCGCCGTGGCATCATGCCCGGGCAAAAGCTCTTTACAGATATACGCGCTTTCCGACGTAGACTTGCGAGTGGCCGAGCAAATCACAGACGGTCTGCAGGTGACCGCGGGCGGCCAGGTGGGTTGCCGCGGTTCTCCTGAGCTTGTGAAATTGCCCGTTCTTGCGTTTGCTGGGCGGAACGCCGGCGCGCCGCAGGATACCGCTGAACTCTCGACCCAGGTAAGAGCCCTTTCGGCCCCAGGTGAAAAGTCGCTCGCCCGTGAGTGGCGCTAGCCGGCGGATTGCCGCGACGGCGTCGGCGCCGATCCGGCAGCGAATTCCGACGCCAGCCTTCATGGCCGACGGCGGGAAGTCGATCCATCCGCCCTCGATGTCGACGTTGGCCGTCGGGATCGAGAATAGTGCCCGTCGTCGCTGCAGCGTCCAGTAGCCGACCAGCAACATCGCCTGCCACCAGTCGTCGGCCGCGGCCAGGATGCGTTTCATTTCATCGATCGTCCAGGCATCCGGCGCGCCGCGATGGACACGGAGCGGCCGAAGCAGCGGCGGACGGTCGATGATGCCACGCGACGCGGCGTGCCGCCAAACGGCGAAAAAGTGTTTGCGAAAGTTGTTGACCGCCCACGCGGTCCCGCCCTGCTCGAGCGTCCATCGAAAGTGCTCCGCCACGAAGCCGTTGTTGATCTCGGACCAGGCAACGTGGCGCTGATGGTGGGTATACAGCGAATTCAAGTAACACTCGTAATCGACGAGCGTACAGCGGGCCGCCCCGATCAACTCCTGGGCGGCGAAAACGTGTACGAAATAGTGCCACACCGTTCCGGGCGGCGCCGCCGGCGGCTCGATGCGTTCGGAGAATTTGCGGCGTTTGCCGACGACGTAGTACTTCCGGGCGACGCCGCGTCGTCGAGCGATGAATATTCCCTCATAGGGCGGCGCCAGCCCCAGTCGATGGGCGTGGCGCCACAGGGCCCGTAACGCCTTCGCGTACTCACGGACGCTGTCGGGTCCGTAGCGGGCGGTTTGCAGGTTGGACAAAAACCGCATAAGCGCGGCGTTGGTGAACTCGGCCGTCGTCGCCTCGCGGCCGAGGTCGGTCGACCAAAGACGGACCGCCGCGCGTACCGACGAAATGTAACGGTCCGAGGCCTTGCTGCAGCGGTCGGGAATGAACCGCCGCTCGAGGACGAGTGAAAGCATCACCGGTTCGGAGCTCGAAAGCGCGACATCGTGAGGTCCCTTCAGTTACGGCCAAAAGGGATTGTTGCACCACGCGACGAGCGCCGCCCGGTGCTCGGTGTCCCATAGGAACATTGCACGGATTAGATCGAACGCCCCGACGTGGTATTTGCCCTGACTCCAATAGCCGCCGTCGGCCGGCTGGCATCCGCTCCAGACGCTGAGCACGAACGCGGCCGCGTGCTTCTCGGCTTCACTCTGCCCGCCGCTCATCGCGTCGGCCAGCTCGAGGGCGTCCCAGGGATCTGTCCCGGCCCGGCCTCGCAGCGACGGAAACGACACGCAGAGCGCCGCCATCTTCTCGCGCATCGGGTCGGCGCCGTCGATGGTTTTGATCATGCGGCACCGCCTTTCACCGACGACGGTTCGGCGATCGCCGGCGGGAGCTCGTCGTCGTCGGCGGCCGATGCCTGGCAGAGCGTCGATAAGAAGGCAACGCCGCCGCGGAGCGTCGCGGCGGGCGCGTCTTCGCAATGGGCCACGGCGTTGCAACTGTTGAGGAGCTCGAGCAACGACTCGAGCGTCGCGGCGTCGACGCGGCCGACGCGGTGAAGAGCCCGAGCGATCCGCGCTGGCCGAGGAAACTTGTGCAGGGGTCGTTTGATTCCGCAGGCTTCGGCAAATGCAATGAGCAGCAACCTGGCGGCCTGGCGGATCCGCACGCCGGCGCCGACGAGGTTGCCGGCGTCGAGGCAAGCGGCGGCGCCGTCGAGCAACGGGCGGACCGAGACGAGTTGGGGAACAGATACAGCAACCATGAAAGTTGCCTTTCCCGCGCGGCGTCGTGCCGCGCTGAACAGAGAAGCCCAGACCCTAACGAATTCTGTTGAGGCAGCAGTAACTGCCTTGGCCACGGTCACCCGTTCGTGCGCAGATTTCCCCGCGGCACGGCCGAACTCGCTAGGGCTTGGGCTCCAGGATACTGTTTGGTTTCAACAAAAAACCGCTGGTGCTTCCGAGAACTACTGGCGCCACCAGGAACGCTTTCAACGCCACGCATTTTGCCATCGTCGACGCCGAATTTCAAGCGGGGGTGCCGAAGATTCACCTGGCGGCGTTAGAATGGCCGAGATGTGCCAGGGAAGGCGCCGGGCCCGTCCGGGCCCGAGGGGGGCGCGCCGTCGTCGTCTGACACACAGCGCCTAGGAGGGCGCTGGCGTGCCGCCCGCCGGCACAGGGGCTTTAGGGTCGCGGCGTTTTATGCAGGCCATATCGATTAAACAGGAGGCCTGCAACGACGCGGTGGCCGTGCGCACCGTCGCCGACGTGGCGGATTGAGGGGATCGCTTTTCGATCGGCGCCCGCCGATGGCGACCGCGGCGATCACCGCCAGTAGAAACACGGCTACTAAGATCCCGAGCTTCACGTCGTCAAACCGTCCTCGAGGTCAGAAACCTCGCTGCGCCGACGCAGCTCGGCAAAAATCGATGTGGCCGCGAGCTGTTCAACAATTCGCAGAAAGTCCTCGGGCACCTCGACGGCCGGTGCACGGCCCAATCCCAACGCCAGATACATTTCAAACAGCCACTCCGTCGAGTAGCCTTTCAAGCCCTCGGCTCGTGACGCCGACAGCCGATTCGACTCTTGCTCCCACGCGGACCAGCTGAGCGGGATGTTCATCAGGCGGTACCGAGCGTCAACCCGCCTCGCGCACGTTGAACCAACCGATAGATGCCGTCGTTGCTCTCGGCAATTTTGGCCAATATCGCGACGGCGGCGTCGTTGGCGGCAAGACCGCTCATTGTCCCTGACGAAATAGCGGCCACCGCTGGAACGGCGCCACGCAGAGACCCCATCGATAAGGTCGGGGCGGCGACGGTCGGCGCCGAGCTGCCGAGGCCGAGGCCGCTCAAGACCGAGTCCTTAAAGTGCCTGTGAACTTTTACGGCGATTTCGAGCAGGTCGAGCACCGGCATGAATGTCGACGCGAAATCCCAGGCTTCTTTCAGCACCTGTTTGAGCCACCCCCAGACAGATTGCAAGACGCTTTTAACTTTGTCGAAGTTGTTGTAAAGCACGAGTGCCAGCCCAGCGAGCGCGGCGACCCCCGCAACGATCGGATTGGCGACCAGAAAGTCCAGCGCGACGCCCAGGGCCGTCGTCGCCGCTGTGGCGTCCACGGCCGCCGTCTCATAGAGCGTGAGAATCGTTCCGAGCACGATCGCGGCCGCGCTCAAAGCGGCGACGGTCACGGTCACGGCCGCGATCGAGGCCACGAGAATCGGGTGGTTGTTCGTGAGGTCGATGACGACGGCAACAATCGACTGCGCGATCTCGAGGAGCGAGGTGAGCGGGCCCGCGACCGCCGCGGCGACGCTGGCCGCCAGCGCCATCAGCTGCTTCTTGCTGTGGCCCCAGGCGACGCCCAGATCGTGGAGTGCTTTCACCTCGTGGTCGCCGAGCACGGCGTTTAGCCGATCGGCGCCGGCGGCCGCCTCCAGAAACGCGTCACGTCCCTTGGCGAACATCGGCAGGATCGTGGCCGCCTGCTTGCCCATGAGTTTTTGGGCCAGCGCCGCCCGCCTGGCCGGGTCTTCGATGCCGGCGATCGCCGAGCCGAGGGCGATGAACTGCTGATCCGGGTCCATGGCTCGCAGCTCGGCCAGGTTGAGGCCCAGGCCATGCAGCGTTTTGCGGATCTCGGGATTCGCGTCGCCGAGCGTGATCTGGATTTTGCGGACGACCTTTTCGAGGTCCTCCATCGCAACACTGCCTTCGTCGGCAATGTAAGAGAGCCGGCTGAGCTGCGAGGCGGCGATGCCCGTGCGGTCCGCCATGTCCTGCAACTGGCCGCCGAGCGAAACGCCCACGACGAGGCACGTCGTGAGCGCAGCAATGACGGGCGCCGTCGCGGCGGCGCCGATCGCGCCGAACTTCGTGAGCTTTTTGCCGTTCGCCGTGAGCTTCGTTTGAAATTCCTTGTCGTCGAGAAGGAACTTCACGAACGCCTTGCCGGCCTCGATCGCGCCGCCGCTGCTCATCGTTTGCTATCCCGTTTTGCAATGGCGCCTAGTTGGCCGCGTCGGTTATTGCTTCAGCGCCTTTTCAATGGAAGCGTCGACCAGGCCGTCGATCTTCGTCTCGGATCGGATCTCGCGGATTTTGACGAAGTCGAGCCGCGGTTCCCATCGACGCCCCTTGGCGTCTGAAAACGTCGTCGCGTTGTATGAATCCATGTGCTATTCCTCCTTTGATCGTCACGCAGGGCGTGGCGGCGGCCGGACAAGGAAACTCAAAATCCAGCCGCCGCTCTCGGCGTTTACTCGCGCCGTCGCCCAGCGGTTATTTCTTTTTGAGCGGATTCTGCAGGCCGCCGATCACCCGGATTTTTGACGCAAAGCCGTGAGCGTTGTTGGGCGGCGCGTCGCCACCTCGCTCGGCCGCACGGCCTGCCAATTTCGCGTGTTCCGCCGAGGCCTCCGCGAGCGCCTCGTCGTACGTCAGCTCGCGAGCAATAAACCGCGCTCCCTTGTCGGGGCCGAAATTGTGCACCAGGCAGGCTGCCCATTCGCGGCTGCCGACCGCAGCCGTTTTCGATGCGACCGGTTTCGAACGCTCCTGCGACGCTGTGCTCATCCTCTCGATTTTGGTCAATCGAAGACGGGCCATCGCGCCGGCCTCGGTCTCGCCCTCGCGAAGCTTGAACTCATATCGCCCGCCAGGGCCCCAGACTTCGATATAGTTTTTCACGACGTTCTCCAGGAAGAAGAGAAACCGCCGCGCCAGTTCATTAACCAGGAATTCCGGCGCGGCGGCCACTCAGGATGATCAGCTGTTGATCGCCTTCAGAACGACGCCGTGCAGAAACGTCCTGGCCTCTTCGAGACGAACGATCGATTGATTCCTTTGGTCACATGCCGCTTGCAATTCCGAGCGCACGTTCTGCACGGCCGCGCCGGCCGCTTTCGAACGCGTGTTTGCAAACCGGGCGACGTGGTTGAGTTGGTGCTCAGCCGCGGCCGGGTTCACGCCGTATGCTTGCTGAGCTTCCAGACCACAGCCGATTTCGGTGAGTGCGGCTTTAACGCCGGCGACGACGGACTCATACTCGGCGTCCAGCTTGGCCGGAACGGGCTGCAGCTCCGCCTCGACGCGCGACGCCAGGTCGACCGCAACGTGCCAAATCTTTACGGTCTGCTGGCCAAGCTCAGTTTTGTCGAACCGGACGCTTTCGGCCGCGGTGAGAACGTCGGCGTAGTCGCCGGACTCGGCCGCGGCGGCGACGCTTTGGCGACGATCTGCACGTCGTCGTCCAGCCGCTTCGTGATCGCGTCGACTTGCGCGGCGTGCGATTCTACGGCCTTGGCCAGCGCTTCGCCTTTCACCGAGTGGGCATGTACCTTCGCGCCGGCAAGCAGCTGCCGCAGCTTTGAGGGGAAAGAATTCTCGACCGCCGTCGCGATCATGCTTTGCCGCTGCCGCTGTTCGATGGCGCGGCGCTCGAATTCCTCTCGCGACATGCCGTTGGGCTTGGGGGCGCGGACCGGTTGGCCGGTCGGTAGCTCTGGGGGAAGCGTCGGCTGGGTTGAAGTTGAGTCTTTCATATCGTTCGTCTCCTTGGTTTTGCTGTCGGCGCCAGCGGCCGATCGCGCTCGCGGTGCTTCAGTTGGGCCCCCACGCTCGAAGCGACGCGGCTCGAGCTTTGTTTACAGGGCCGTTGGGCGCCCGGCCGCCTTCGAAAATAAAACAAAGTGTGTTGTGCGTGGTTGCTCTTCCGTGAAGCCAGAAAAAAGCCGCCCGAAAAGTAGTACCTACGGGCCTCCGGCGTGCTGATTTGCCGAGGGAAACGCAGCGCGCCGCCCTGCTGCCCGACGTGGGGTGAATGCGACTGGCCGTCGCTCGCTGTCGTCGCATGCAGAACACGTCGGATGCCGGCACGACCAGACGCCGGCCGCCCGACTCGACGACAACAACCGGCGTCGTCGGCAGGGCAGCCATCGTATGCGTGTGGGAGAGGTGCCGCGGCAACATGATCATTTGCCCTTTCGTTTGAACGGGCGGATATCGCTTTGGGCAAACCGCACCATGGGTGCCGGTTTAGCGCCGAGGGCGAGGGCCATCCGCCGATCAGCCAGGCTACGACCAGCGTCTTTGAATTCACGCATTGTCCAGCCGAGCTCAATTAAAACGACGAACCGTCGCGCCTTGGCGACCGCCTCATTGACGGCGGCGTCGGATCCAGCGCGTTGGGTCACCTCAGCTTGCAACAGTGCGGCCGCGCACTCGATGCCCCAGCTCCGCGTTCCGTCGCGACGAGGGCCGTGGCCAGCTCCGAGGCAGGCATTTCGCTTAGCTTCTTTTCCATGGCCATTTCAACAGCACAGGCCGCGCCAAACCGCCCGCTGACCGATCGACTGACCCTGGGTTCGGGCCCAATCAGGCGGCGTCGTTCGCCGAATATTTTCCCGACGGACCTCTGCCCTGACGCGCCCGCCGTTGCATTTTTTTCACTAAGGGCGCGATGGCGACGGCTTCGTAGAGATATTCGGGCGCGCGCTGCGATCGGTGACCTCACACCATTCGTCGTGCTTCTTGCGCCAGGCCGCCAGGTTGCGGCGTACAACGCGGATGTTGAGGCCGTAGATCGAAGCGATATCGAAGGCCGCGACTTTGCCGATTTGGCAGAGCTGGTCCGTGGTCGTCGTGGCCGTCGCACCGTCGACGATCGATGCAATCGCCCGTATAGCCCAGGCGGGCAATGTGGGGAGCGCGGCAGCGATTTCGGAAATTTCCATCGTGCGTAGCCGGTCGAGGCCGGCGTCGCGACGTTAGCTGAAAGCGCGGCCGGCGTCAGTCCGGAAAAAGATAGCTGGCCAAGTCTTCCACGTGGTGTGCCGCGGCGGCCATGAGAAGTCGGTTAGCCGACGCCACGTTCGCCCTGGCGGCCATCTAACGCGATCGGGTGAGATCCGGGCTTTCGGGCCAGGATCTCGGCCAGGATGCCTTGTGCACGGGCGACGAGCTCCTCCGTCGACGCGTCGTGCAGCGCTTTTGCAGCGCCGGGGCTGGACAACGCGCCGTTCTCGGCGGAAACTTCGCTCTTTCGGGTTCTGTCACGCCCACTCCCCGAAATGCCTGCCATCCCTAAGTGCCGCCGCTCTCTCTCCAACACGTCCGGTACATATTAATCCGAGTCGTTCCTTGCTGCTTAATCCTGCTGCTTGCGTCATTTTCGGCGCAGGCGGCGGAAAAGCTGAACGTGCTGCTGATCATTTCCGATGATCTTCGCGATACGGTGCATTGTTACGGCAATGAAACCGTCAAAACTCCCAATATCGATCGGCTGGCCGCGCGCGGCGTGCTGTTTGATCACGCTTACGTCCAATATCCGGTCTGCAATCCCAGCCGCACGTCGTTCCTCACTGGCATGCGGTGTGAGCAGACGCACGTTGTCGATAACAAGACGATGTTTCGGACTCGATTGCCCGATGTGGTGACGCTGCCGCAGTTGCTTCGGCAAAACGGCTGGCACACCGCTTCTTTCGGCAAGGTGTTTCATGTCGGCGAGGTGATGGGCGAAATCCGCGAAGGCTGGATGGACGTCGGCAAGTCGTGGGATGAAGGCCAAATGTTTCTCCCCACGGCCGCCGGGCACACTATTGATGGCCGCAATCTGACCGGCGGCAAGCTTGCTTGGTGTCGGTGGGCGCAACGGCGGGCAGCGACGACGACCAGCCCGATGGACAAACCGCTCGGCATAGTATCGAAACGATCGAGAAGTATACGGCTGCCAAAAAACCGTGGATGGTGGCGGCCGGCTTTCATCGGCCTCACGATCCGTTTCTGTCGCCTAAGAAATACTTCGAACTGTATCCGACCGCCTCGATGGCGATCTACCACGACCCGCCCGATGCCACGCCGTTGCGGCCGCTCTCAGTTCCTGGCGGCGCTTTTGCCGATGCGTTCAATGCCTTCACCGAGGCCGATCGCCAGGAATTCCAACGGGCATATTACGCCGGCGTATCGTTCATGGATGCGCAAGTCGGCCGACTCATAGAAACAATGGATCGATTGAAGATCTGGGACCACACGCTCGTGATTTTCATCGGTGACAACGGCTACCACCACAACGAGCGCAACTGGTGGAATAAGAGTACGCTGTTCGAGCGAAGTTGCCGCGTGCCGTGTGTTATCGCGGCGCCCGGCGCGAAGCACGGAAAGGTTTGCCGTTCGCTCATCGAGTTCGTGGACTTGTATCCGACGGTGGCCGACTATTGCGGCGTCCGCGCGCTCAAGCGCTGGCGGGCCAAAGCCTTCGCCCATTGCTCGAGGACCCAACCGGTCCCGGCAGGCAAGCGGCGTTCACATTGGTCACGCGTGGAAATGGCAAATTTGGCCAGGCGGTTCGGACCCGGCAGTGGCGTTATATCCACTGGAGCGACGGTAACGCGGAACTGTACGATGAAGCGAACGATCCGCAAGAAACGCACGACCTGTCCGACGAGCCCGCGAAGGCGACGGTGATCGAGGAACTTACAGCCCGGCTCGCGGAAATCGGAACGTATCAGTCGATGGAACCCAAAAAACCTCGCAGGAATCAGCAGCGGTAACTCATTGAAAGGCGTGATATGTATCGTCGGACAGGTGTTGGCGTTGGTTTTCTTTGCACTGTTGTCAGCCTGATCTTTACTGGCTCTACGGCACTGGCCTGGAATTCGCCAGGCCACATGATCATCGCGTTAGTGGCATACGATCAAATGGACGCCGCGACGCGGGCCAAGGCGGTCGATTTGATCCGTGCCCATCCGCGCTTTCACGACCATTTCGAGAGTTTCATGCCCCGCGAAGTGAAGCGCGGCGATCGTCGCGACCAGGACCAATGGCTGCTTGCCCACGCCGCTACCTGGCCGGACCTGGTGCGCGAGGCCAAGGGCGCTGTGAACCGGCAGGATGTAACCGAATACAGCCGGCCATGGTGGCACTTCATCGACGAGCCAATCTTCTTGAATGACGAGGACCGCAGCAAATTGGAACATCATCTCTCGTTGAATCTTCGGCGCGAGCCGCCGCAGGATTCTGATAATTCGGATATGAATATCATTCAAGCGGTAAAGAACTCAGCCAAAATCGTCCGCGATCCGAGCGCATCGAAGCAACTTCGTTCCGTTCACTTGTGCTGGATACTTCACTTAGTCGGCGATGCACACCAACCGCTCCATTCCTGCACACTCGTCTCAACACATCGTTTTCCCGGCGGCGATCATGGCGGAAACTACCTGGAAATCGAACATGGTTGGAAGCTGCACGGCTTTTGGGACGACCAGATTGCGACGGAAGATTCGTACAAAACGCTCCGATCCTTGGCGACCGATTTAGAGCAGAACCAACAGCTTGCCGACGATGGCCGCAAGGCCGCCGCGACGCTCGACGCCGGCAATTGGATCGACGAAAGCTACGAACTCGCCAAAACGCATGCCTACACGAAGGAGGTTCTGGACAAAGTCGCGGCCCGAGAAGGGCATACGCACCTGGGGCCGCTTGACCTGTCGGAAACCTACAAAACGAACGCGGAAGCCGTTTCGGAACGGCGAGCCGTCGAGGCCGGATACCGCCTTGCCGCCGTCGTCGAACAAGCGTTGCAGTAGTGGCCGCAGCCTGCGTTCGCCCGCGACAACATTACTGTTTCGCCAGGTCGCTCAAGGCAAAATCGGCAAATACAATCTCGTCGTACAACCGTTTGCCGGCTTCGTACAGCACGCCAATTCGCTCGCGATCGAGTTTGATCAGGTCCGAGTAAGCGGCCGGACCCTGGTGGATCACCGTTTTGCGGCCCCAAGACTTGCCCTCATCAAGGCTCACGAGAATTGTCAAATCGCGCCGCTCGGTCGGATTCCCGGGCCCCGAATAAATAAGGATGTTGTCCCGGTCACCGCGATCGGTCGCCGCGAAGCGAATCAGGGAGTTTTGCACGACGGGCGAAACAATGTTTCGCTCGGCTGCAAACGGCGCGTCGAACGTTTGCCCTCCATCGCTGCTGAAGGCCGCGATGCGCGTGGCCGGGTCCGAACCTTTTTGATCGCGAGAATTCACGTACACCCGACCATCCACAAGCTCCACTGCGACACATTCATTCGGATGTAGCGGATCGGCCGCTGCGTGCGTGTCGGCCGCGCCAAGTTTCCATGTCGCGCCATGATCATCGCTGTAAACAAGGTGCGATCCCCAACTATTGGCGGCAACGACGCGATGATCGCACGGAATGACCAACCGCCCTGCGTGTGGTCCACGTTCTAACTGGATGCCATGAACCGGCCCGGCGGCATACCAGCCCCACGCTGGATTTCCGGCCGTTCCGGTAATATCGCGGCGGTTCGACCACGTCTCGCCGTGATCGTCGCTCGAAGTGACAAACATCCGCAAATTGCTGCGCGTGAATACCATCCAGATTCGGCCCGGATGCTTGGAATCCATCGTATCGAGAACCGGAGCCGGATTGCCGATCCATACTTTTGCCGTCGGATCGTTTGGCTCATCCTGGATCAATTGCAGCGGCCCCCACGTTCGGCCATTGTCGCCGCTGCGCTTGAGCACGATATCGATATCGCCGTGATCGGACGTCGCTTTCTTTCGTCCCTCGGCAAAGGCCAGCAACTCGCCGTTCCCCGCACGAACGATAGCCGGGATGCGATAAGTGTGATAACCATCCTGGCCCGACTTAAACACAGCGACCTTTGTCACATCGGCTCGCAAGACAGCTGCATAAGCGACAATCGCAATTCCGACGAACGGGACGATTGCCGGTAACAGATTTTGCCTTTTTCTAAGCTGCATACGTTTCCTTATACTCGACGTGCGGCCGGTTGTCAGTCGTGAGCGCGCTGGTCACAATGCATTTGTAAGGTCCTCACTCCGCGCTCCCCACTCCCCACTCCCCACTCACGGCTTTTATGCCCCGCATCACTGTCCCAGAATTCGCCAGTTTCAAAGCGGCCGGCCGCAAGATCGCCATGGTCACCGCGTACGACTACGCGCTGGCTCGCCTCGTCGATTCGGCCGGCGTCGAAGGCATCCTCGTCGGCGACAGCATGTCGATGGTCGTGCAAGGTCACGATAGTACATTGCCGGTAACCCTCGACGAAATGGTTTATCACGCCGAAATGGTCGGCCGAGCCGTGGAGCACGCCCTCGTGATCGTCGATATGCCGTTCCCGAGCTTCCACCTGGGAACGCACCGGGCGATCGAAAATGCCGGCCGCATTTTGAAGGAAGCTCGCTGCCAAGCTGTGAAACTCGAAGGCGGCGTCGAGCAGGCCGAGACGATTGCGGCACTCGTATCGGCCGGAATTCCCGTGATGGCTCACTGCGGGCTGCGGCCCCAAAGCGTCCACACACTCGGCGGCTATAAAGTGCAACGCAACGAACCGGAACTGCTGGCCGACGCCAAGGCGGCCCAAGACGCCGGTGCTTTCGCGATCGTACTCGAATGCATCCCGCGCCCCTGGCCAAAAAAATTACCCACGAAGTCGCCATCCCCACCATCGGCATCGGCGCTGGCGCCGATTGCGATGGGCAGGTGCTCGTCCTGCACGACCTCTTGGGCATCACCACCGGTTACATGCCGCGATTCGTCAAAGCATTCGCGGATCTAAAGAGCGAAATCACAGGCGCCGTTACTAAATATCGCGACGAAGTCCGCGCGGGCACATTCCCTGCCAAAGAACAGAGCTATGATTAGGTCGTGAGTGAAGATACGGTGTTTCCGTATCTGTTTTCTTGCAGCCCAATCGGGTTAGCTGCCATGTAGCGAGCATGTTCCCTCATCGCACGTCGGTCCACCGCTGAGGCGATAGCGATTCCGCGCCACCCACCGGTACAGCGGCCGCCAGACAAGCATGCTTCCTGGAAAATGCAAAAACGGCGAAGCCCACCACAAACGCCGCAACCGCCGCGACAAATAGCGAATCGCCTCCGCACCCCAGTGGCGCCGACCGCTCTGATCGACGATTACCATTTGCTCCATCATCCGCTCGTGAGTCAGGTCCGGCCAGCGGCGGGCGACCTCCGGATCGTGCAGTGACAAATACGAGAGCTTCTTCTGGCAGTCCCACCACGGCAACTTGCGGACCTGCGCCGTGCAGATGCGGCAGTGGCCGTCGTAAATGACAACATCGGACTCCGGCCGTTCGGCCGGCGTCGGCAATGGAGTGCTTGCGGATGGAACAATTGCTGGGGTCATGGCAATGAATTCTACCGTCGAAACGCTCTGCCGGTCGAGTTAAGCCTCGCCCGCCCGGCCGATTTCGGTGGGAACGTTTTGCAATAAGCGGGCATCGAATGGGTCGGCTCGGCGAAACAGCCGATGCTTACCCTGTTGTGACCCGAGTGCTGCCCCACGATATAATCGGTTAGCACCCCGTTTTTTCCTCGCGCGACATTCCTCCAGAGGACGCGGTCATGGATCAACTTCGCAAACAAATAGCGCGGGCCCGTCGACGATTGATAATCGAGCAGTTTTTGGTCCGGCTCATTTGGTGCCTGCTGGGGACGCTCACACTGGCGGTACTAGCCGTCGCGGCGCCGCGAATCTTCGTTATTCAGTCTCTACCGGCAAGTTGGGACATGGGATCGCTCGTCACCGGCTTGGTTGCCGCCTTTCTTGTTGCCGGCGTTTGGACATCCATTTCCAACCGCAGCCCGCTTGACGCGGCCCTCGAGATCGACCGCCGTTTCGACCTGCGCGAAAGAGTCGCCAGCAGCCTCTCGCTCTCGCCCGACGACCAGACGAGCGATGCCGGCCGCGCAGTGGTAAACGACGCGCTGCGCGCTGTCCAGCGAATCGATGTCGATGAAAAGTTCCGCGTTCAGGTCGGCCGGCGTGCCTGGTGGCCGCTCGTACCCGCAGCAATTGCATTCCTGCTCGTGGCACTCGTCGATAACCGCGAGGCATCGAGCAGCATCGATTTGACCGCCGCCGCGAAATCGGCGCAGCAAACCAAAAACGCGCTCGAGTCGCTCCGTAAGAAATTGGAAGACCAGCGCAAAAAGCTCGCCCAGGAGAAAGACCTGAAAGGCGCCGAGGATTTGTTCAAGCAGATCGAGCAGGGCACGCGTGAGCTGTCGCAGAAGGAGAAGCTCGACCCCGCGCAGACCCACGTGAAACTCAACGATCTCGCCAGGCAGCTCGAAGAACGGCGCCAAAAGCTCGGCGGCGAAGAAGCTCTGAAGGAGCAGTTGAACAAGATGAAGGACTTGGGAACGGGTCCCGGAGACACGGCCACACGAGCCATGAAGCAAGGCGATTGGAATAAGGCCATGCAGGAAATCGAAAAGTTGGCCAAGGATGTTCGCGATGCCAAACTCGACAAAGCCGCCAAGGAACAGCTTCAAAAACAGCTTCAGCAGATGCAGGAGAAATTGGAAGCCGCCGCCGAGGCCCATAAGCAGGCGATCGAGGATCTGAAAAAACAAATTGAAGAACAAAAGAAGCAAGGCAATTTGGCCAAAGCGGGCGAGCTTCAGCAAAAGCTCGACCAGCTGAAAAACAAACAGCCACAAATAGACCGCCTGCAAAAACTAGCGCAGCAGCTTGCGCAAGCCCACCAGGCACTTCAACAGGGAGACGGCAAGCAGGCGGCCAAAGCCATGGACCAAATGGCACAGCAACTCGGTCAAATGCAGAAAGAGATGGAAGAGCTGAAAACGCTCAACGCGGCGCTCGACCAGCTTGAAATGGCCAAGGATGCAATGGTCTGCAAAAACTGCAATGGCGAAGGCTGCGAGCAGTGCCAGGGCAACATGTTCGGCAACAAGGATGGTCCATTCAAAAACGGCAAGCCGGGCAACGGAATGGGCAAGGGCGTTGGCATCGGTCCGCGGCCTGAGGAAAAGAACGCCACCAATACACGCGACACGCAAGTGAAGCAAAACGCGAAGCGCGGCGCGGCCACGTTCGGTGGGCTCGTCGAGGGGCCGAATATCAAGGGTGACGTGGCCCAAAGCATCAAAGAGGAGATGGCAACTCACGCAGCCGAGCCGGCCGATCCGCTTACAAACGATCGCTTGCCAAACAGCCGCCGAGAGCAAGCGCAGGAATATTTTCAACTGCTCCGCGAAGGCAAGTAGCGGCACCGACAATTTGCCCTCCAGCCACTCGAATAATCCCGCAATCGGCCATTTTTGGCTGCAACGCCAACTGATGGCATCGTCACCCCCTAGGCGATGTCGCGCCGGCGCCGCTTCGCTAGACACCCCGCGGTAACTCGCGTAGATTGGAGAAACTCTGCGGGCTGACCAGGGAGTTGTCATCAGCTTCGCAAGGCCCTGAAATCAGCCGGCTTATTAACGTCGGCATCTAAGAAGATCGGCGGCGGAAGTCTTTGGCACCCGCAAGCGGGAGTGGAAGCTGAACGCCGCGCCCGCCTTCCCTTGAAAGGAGTTTGTGATGCGTTCCCAACATCAGCCGGGCGATCTCATGGATCGCGTTCGATCGGTGCAATGCTTGAATGTCGTAGCCTTGTGCGCCGTAACATTGGTTTTCGCTAGTACCGCCGCGCCTGAGCGCCGAGGACGACGTCTCAAACCTGATCGAACAAGCGCGTGCTGATTTTAAGCCCGTCGGCGAAAGCCAGTCCGCCGCCGCCCGCGCGGAATTACGCGAGCAAATGAAGGACGTAGAAGATTATGTCGAACCTTCGAGCGAAAACGGCAAGCATTGGCTCCACTACTTGCGTTGGGACGCGTTGAAAGATGCGGTGGCAACCGATCAGCCGAAAAACCTCGAGCCGTTGGCTAACACGCTCCGAAAACTCAATCGCAACGAGAACGGATTGGAAAATCCTCGTTTCCGGCGCTTGCCCGTGCGCTGCGCCGATATCACGATTTGGCGGCAGTATCATCGTGGGACAACCCGGCCGACGTCTATGGCAAACAGCTCGAGGCGCTGCGGCACGATCTGGATGCGTACCGTAAGGACCCGTCGCCACGAACCGAAACGGCGTTGAGCCAGCGAATTCGCATCATCGACAGCGTCGGTCAGGCGCCCAAACTTGTGGGCGCTTTGCGCCGCGATTTAGCCAAACCAAACGCGTTCGTGGATGTTTCAACATCACTTATCGCGGCCTCGGCCGACCCAATCGATCGCCGTGAACCGGTCACCGATTGCATCCTTGGGACCAACGTTCATAGCGACGCCCATACGACGGGCAAGGTGGATGTCGTCTCGATTCCGTCGGACAAAAAGTCAGTTTTGGAGTTCCACTCGAAAGGCCACGTGTGGTCGAACAGCACTGG
Organism: Pirellulales bacterium; assembly: GCA_963733825.1. GTDB lineage: Bacteria > Planctomycetota > Planctomycetia > Pirellulales > Lacipirellulaceae > JABDGM01. Next base: position 406,750 of record CAVTEK010000013.1, on the reverse strand, counting down.
ATTCAACGGGCCCGCCGTGATCCGCAGCTCGTCCGATACCGACTTCACTGCCAAGAAACGGGTGGAGCTTAGTGACGCGGCGTTTGTCGGCAAGAACTCAACGGCCGATGCTCAAACCGATATCCATCTTCATTCGGTGGCCAAGCAAGGCGGCGGATTGGGAAGCCGGCTCGTGTCGCGAATCGGTTGGAGTCGGGCCCAAGGGAGCAGGGGGCAGGCCGAGGCGATCGCGGCCGACCATGCGGAAGGACGCATCGAATCAAAATTCAACGATGAAGTGAACGATGAAGTGCAAAAACTTCGCAATCGCTACGAAGACGAATATCGCCGTCCACTCGAGCGGCGCGGCGAGGTGCCGGACTATATCCGTTTCAGCTCCGGCAACAGCGGCATTTCTTTCGAAGTAACGCAGGCCAGTCAGTCGGAGCTGGGTGCACCGGGGAACCCACCGGCAGCGCCCGAACGGCACGACGTGACGATGCGGCTCCACGAATCGGCCGTCGACAATTACTCGGCCAGCATCCTCGGCGGCGCGACCGCCCGGCAAACGAAGCCGGATGAAGACATCAAATTTAATGTCGAACTTCCCAAATGGATGAAAAACCTCTGGAAGAATCGCAAGACGGAAGCGACGGACACGGCTGCAAAGAACGAGCCGTTCAAGCAATACGAACTAACTCTCCGCGAAAATCGGCCCATTAGCGTGAGTTTCGCAACCGAAAAAGTAAAACTCACCCTCCATATCGTCCGCTTGAAATCCGGCGAAAAGGTTTTTGAGAATTGGGATGTAACCGGTACCTATAACCCCACGATCTCCGATGGTAGCGTGCTCTTGCACCGCGACGGCGAGTTAGTGATGTTGCCGGCCGATTTCCGCGGGCAATTAACTTCGCGGCAGGTCGCCGAACGACGCAACCTTGAAGAAGAGCTCAATAAACGTTCGGATCAAGGTCGCGGTTTCCCCAAGACGATCCAGTTCGATCCGATGAAACCAGAAGGCAAACTCGCCGATGCTGGTCCACTCGAGTTCACCAAGTTCACCAGCGGTGATAATTGGCTCATTATTGGCTTGGACCGCCAAAATAAACATACGCGCACCGCCCGCACTGCAACGCAACCGGAAATAAGGTAGATCAGACTTCCGCCTGACTCACATCCCAGCGCGGCTTTCGTTCGGTACAGCCTGGCCGTCCGTCCATGCAACCCGTCGTTGATATCGCGTTCGATTGCCTCCCACTTCGATCGGTGGCCCGAGTCGATGTGCCGCTCGATGCGTCGCCCGCATTCCGCGCTCGTTGCGAGCGATTGCAGCGAGCCATCGAAGCCCACGGCAACGAGAACGCGTATTTCCTCTACAACACCCGCTGCGCGTACCGCCTGGCAAATTCGGACATTGACAACATGCTCCGATTTTCGTTCGACGGTACACTCGTCACCGACCGCAGCGACTGCAAGTCGGACCGCGCCGATCTGAAAGTCGTACTTGTTGCCGAAACGTGCGGCGGGGTGCCAGCGGTCGCGCTCGATTGGCTTCGTGCCGTCGTCGTACGCGCAGTCCTCATCGAGTTCGACCGTTTTATTGATGCAGGCCGGTTGGCGGAACGAATCGGTCAACTTGGCCAAATCGAAGACATCGCCAACGTCTCCGAATTCGCCGGCATGAATGTGTAGGCCAGGCTGCCCGGAGTTTTGACCACGACGGCACGACGAATGCCACGGAAAGACAGAAAGAGCAATTGGCCGTTGCAAATTGACAATGACAAATCCGGCCGTTCGAACGACTCGAATCGATAACTAACACCTTCCTCCGTGGATTTGATCCGTCTTTTCTTCACGTCGTGCTCGTCGTGTCGTTGTGGTTTAGATCTGCAGCAACTGCATTCTGCTGCCACTGCTGCCACTGCAATTCGCCTCTTCAAATGGTAAGCGGCTCAAAATCGTCAAAGTTTAACGATTGAGCCGACGATACCAGTTCTGCTGAATGCTCTGACTCCAGGGCCGCCGTCCGTGGTGCGGCCCAAAGACGAGCGTCGGCCCGGGGGGAAACGGGTCGAAGTTGGCGGCGACGAGGATCGCTGCCCCGTCAATCGAGCCTTACATCGTATCAGGCACGATTGGCCCGCACGTCGTTGTTCAGGAAAGCAACAGCATGAATCGGCAGTTTCGCAAATTCTGGTCGCTGGTGCTCATCGCGTCGGTGCTCACTTCTGGGTGCGCCCCGCAACAGCCGTTCTATTGCCGCGAACGCGGCGATCTCTCGCACTACCTCGGCGTGGCCACGGAAATCGAGTATCCGGACTGCCAGGAATCGCCGACGTGCGAAGTCACAAACACGCTGCCCCCGCTGACACTTAAAAACACCGACAATTATCAAGTTTGGGATCTGTCGCTCAACCAGGTCGTCGAGATGACCTTATGCCGCAGCCAGGTCATGCGACAGCTCGGCGGGCGCGTGGTTTCTACTGCTCCGGATACAATTTCCCGCACGATCATCAACCCCGTGGCGATAACCTCGACCTATGATCCCGCCCTGGTCGAAACGACGACCGGCCTCTCGGTCGGCGACGTTTTCACCGGCAACGGCACCGAGGCTGCCCTCAGCGAGTTCGACGCCCAGCTCGAAGGCAGCGTGTTCTGGGACAAAAACGATCGGCCGCAGAATACTCCAACCCAAAGCGTGGTTGGGGCATTTCGACCATCAGTCCTGCAACAGGACCTTGGCAACTTCACCATGGGAATTACCAAGACGACGGCGGTGGGCACGACATTCGCGATACGTAATAACACAACCTACGAAGGCAATAATATCTCCTCGAATCCGGATCCCGCCGCCGGGGCTGCTCAAGCATTCCCGAGCGTCTGGAACACGAATTTCGAAGCGTCGTTTACGCAACCATTGCTGCAGGGTTTAGGCGCTCAATACAATCGCATCGCTGGTCCGCTGACCTTTGACCAGTATGCGGCCGGCGTCAGAAATCCCGTCGATGGCATCATGATCGCCCGGATTCGTACCGATCAAACACTCAACGATTTCGAAGGCGGCGTCCGGAACTTGATGCACGACGTCGAGGACGCCTATTGGGAGTTGTACTTCGCCTACCGCGATTTGGAAGCCCGCAAGATGGGCCGCGATAGCGCACTCGAAACCTGGAAGAAAACGGCCGCGTTGTACCGCACCGGCTCACGCGGCGGCAGTGCCGACCGCGAGGCCGAGGCCCGATCGCAATACTTCCTGTTCCGCTCGCAAGTGGAACAAGCGCTCACCGACGTGTTCAAAGACGAAAATCGCCTACGATACATCATGGGCCTTTCAATGTCCGACGGCCGGTTGATTCGTCCATGCGATGAGCCCACGACTGCCCGAGTTTCGTTTGACTGGGCTGGCATCCATAGCGAGGCACTCACGCGGCGCGTAGAAATTCGCCGAGAGAAGTGGGAAATCAAGCGGCGCGAATTGGAATTGATCGCGGCACGTAACTTCTTGCTCCCCCGGCTCGATGCGGTTGGCCGCTACCGCTGGCTCGGCTTGGGCGATGAATTGATCAATCAAAGCAATGCTGCATTCAATCAACCCGGGTCCTCGGCGTTCGGCACACTCGACTCCGGCAATTTCCAGGAATGGGAGCTCGGATTGGAATTCAATATGCCGATCGGTTTCCGTCGTGAGCTTTCCGGCATTCGCCATCAAGAATTGCTGATGGCCCGGGAACGGGCAATCCTCCAGGATTTGGAGTTGGAAGTCTCGCATCAGCTGGGCGATGCGATTCGCGATATCGACAACGACTACGGCCTGATGCAGACGAATTTCAATCGGCGCGTTGCCGCCGAGGCTGAAGTGCAGGCGATGACCGCTTCCTACGAGACCGGCCGCGTTACCCTCGATCTATTGCTCAATGCACAGGCTCGGCGGGCCGAGGCCGAGTCGGCTTACTACCGGTCGCTTGTCGATTACAACCGCTCTATAATGAACGTCCATTATCGAAAAGGCTCCTTGTTGGATTACGATGGCGTGTACCTGACCGAAGGGACGTGGCCAGCCAAAGCGTACTTCGACGCAATGCGTCAGGCACGCAAGCGCGACGCGGCTCTGTACATGGATTACGGGTATACTCGGCCCAGCGTGATCAGCCAAGGACCGATTCAGCAAGGATGTGGGCCGGACGGCCAGTCGGGCGGTCCCCATGAAATGTTTGGGGCGCCGGGACTCGTGCCCGAACAGGTCATGCCCGAGGGTGGTGTTCCGCCGGAAGAATCATTGCCCGCACCGGGGGCAAAACCTTCCGACGCGGCCGCACCGCCGAATGCCACAAGCAGCTACCAGCCCGCCAGCTATGAAAGAGAAGCGTATCACTCGCCTATTGCGGCTGTTGCAGATACTGCAAAGTGGTTCTGGCAGAAACGCCTCGGCACTCGCGAAAGCATGCCGCGTGGGCCGTCGCTCCATCTTTCGAGATTTGCAGACATTGCGTGATGCCGGCGTGCCCATCGATTTCGATGCCAAAGGCGCAGCGGTATTATGTCCTTAGCGGCGGCACATGTCGCGCGTGCAGTTTACGCCGGAAGAAGCTCTGGCTCTTGTGGCGCTAGCGACCGAGTTGGGGCGCAATCAAGCGCTGCCGTTTTACGATGCCGCATACGACGCCGCATTGAAAGTTGAACGAAGTCTTCCCGCGGAGGTGCAACAGGGCGTGCGCCGCGTGGCACGCGCCATCTCAATTCGACCGACCCGGCCCGGACACCTTGCCGGAAAAGCTCATACCTACCAGCAATTGGTCGCCGCCATCGAGAATCGGCGGATTGTCCAAATTCGGTATGAAAGTCTCACCGAGTGGGAAAGTATCGTCACCAAGCTGCGGCCTTATCGGCTGCTGTTCCGTCAACACAGCTGGTATGTCATAGGCCGGTCCGCACTGCACCGGGAGATTCGTATCTTCAACCTGCGCGCGCATCGAATCGATCGACGTGCTCAAACAACGATTCGTAATTCCCGCTGGTTTCGATTTAGACCGGCACTTGGGCAATGCCTGGCATTTGATGCCCGCGGCAGGCCGCGATAGCCATGTGATCGTGCGGTTCAAACCACTCGTCGCGCGGAATGTTGCCGAGGTAAATTGGCATAAGACGCAACGCACCAAATTCCTGCCCGACGGCTCTTTGGAATTCCGCGCGACCGTCTCCGGATTCAGCGAAATTGCCTGGTGGATTCTCGGCTACGGCGATCAAGCCGAAGTCCTGCAACCTGCGCGTCTTCGGCACCTGATCGCCCAGCGCGCCCGAAACATGGCCGCCATGTATAACGGAGAAAAATAGCGATCAGCCTTCAGCCATCAGGTATTAAAACGACGACCGACGAATGAAAACTGATAATTGAATACGCACTCCTGGCTACCGGAAATCAATAAGCAAACGACTAACGATCATAAGCGTTTGACGGATGGCTGACGGCTAAAAAACATGTTCTTCTCATTCGACGGCATCGACGGAGTTGGAAAATCCACGCAGATTCGTTTGTTCGTTGAGGCCCTGCGCAATCGCGGTTGCGACGTCGTCGTGTGCCGCGACCCGGGCAGCACGCCGCTTGGAGAGTGGATTCGAGACGTTCTGTTGACCAGCGACGCGAGCACGCCGATCGGCCGCCGCAGCGAAATGTTTTTGTACATGGCGGCGCGTGCTCAGCTTGTTGAACAGATAATCAAACCGGCGCTCCACGCTGGCCGGATTGTAGTTGCCGATCGATTTCTGCTTGCCAACGTTGTCTATCAGGGTCATGCTGGCGGCTTGGATCCAGCACAAATCTGGCGCGTGGGGGAAGTTGCGACGGATGGCATCCTGCCCGATTGTGTGTTCCTGCTGGATATGAGCGTCGAAGCCGCCAAGGATCGGCTGAACCGATCGCTCGATCGAATGGAAAGCCAGGGCGACGATTATCGTCAGCGACTTCGGGCTGGGTTTCTGCAGGAGGCAGCTCGGCACCACGATCGTGTTCATCTAATCGACGCCGCACGACCAATCGACGACGTACAGGCCGACATTTGGCGTATCGCGGCGAATATTCTCAAATTCCTGGAATGAGCTGTTTTCTATGACCATCCGAAGATTCGGCCTTAGTAGCGCGTATGGTCGGCGGCGACGCTCTAGCGGATTTACCGCAAATTCCCCCCTTTAACGGACGGGGGTTGGGTGAGAATATTGACGTAATTTTTTGCGTACATTAAAATTTTCGGCCACTGGCCTGCACGGTGCAATTTTCGGCTTCGGCCGTCGATTGGCACCCCGTCGGCGGGGTAGACAATTGGGGCGGGGCCGGCAGGTATCCATTTGGTTTTCGGGTTCATTGAACGGGCTATAGTGATGTTGTTAAGTATTTGTGGAGCAGCAAAGTCGCACAGTTGATTTAAGCCACCCCGCTGTAACCCTGATTCGGTGTGAAGATGGACCTCCACGGGGACGACCGAACCGCTCTCGCACCAGCTAAGCTCAATCTCTTCTTAGATGTGCTGAGCCAGCGCAGCGACGGTTTCCACAATCTGGAAACCTTAATGGTTCCCATTCGTCTGGCCGATCAGATAACTTTTACGCCGTCATTTTTGGCAAGCGACGATATACCCGGCGATATCCGACTCGATATTCATGTATGCTGGCCACGGGGGTCGCCATTATCTTCGCAGACAGTTCCGCCGGGATCGGAAAACCTCATCGTAAGATCACTCGAACTTCTTCGAAAGCGTAGTGGCAGTGTCTTCGGCGCCCACGTTGAGCTAGTGAAGCGTATTCCGATGGCGGCCGGTCTCGGCGGTGCTTCCAGCGACGCGGCTGCCGCCCTGCGACTGGCCAACCGCGGCTGGCGAATTAACTGGAGTCTCGAACGCCTTGCCAAATTGGCCGCCGAGCTCGGGAGCGATGTCCCGTTTTTCTTGTCGCACGGTGCCGCGATTTGCCGCGGCCGTGGCGAGCAAATCGAAAGCTTGCCGCCGCTGGCGCCCGTTCATTTTGTGGTCGTCAAACCGGCCGAGTCTCTCAGCACAGGAGATGTTTATCGCGCCTACGATTCCTCATCGGGCGGGACGCGCACCGCCGCCGCCGCCGGCCAATTAAATCGATTGGTTGAGGATTTATACATTGGCGGCCGGCGCAGCATCGGTCGATGGATGCAGAATCGTCTGCAAGAGGCGGCGAGCGTGCTCTTGCCGGCCGTTCACACGCTTCGACAGGCCTTCGCCGAGCTCGATTTCGTCGGGCATCAACTCACGGGAAGTGGCTCGGCCTACTTTGGTGTTTGTCGCCATGCACAGCATGCACGGCGTTTGGCTAGTATTCTTCGATCGCGGCAACTTGGGCTTGTGTACGCCACACGCAGTTGCCAATAGGGTCGCGCATGGGAGCGCAAGGAGACGACCGTGGAAATCACCGAGGTTCGCATCAAGCTTATGGAAGAGCCGGGAGAACGCCTTAAGGCGTTTTGTTCGATTACCTTCGATAATTGTTTTGTTGTGCGAGATCTCAAGATTATCGACGGCTCGAACGGGCCATTCGTCGCGATGCCAAGCCGCAAGCTCACCACGCACTGCCCTGGCTGCGGAATGAAGAATCATCTTCGTGCCCAGTATTGCAATCAGTGCGGCAAACGATTAACCGATGCCCGCGCTCCAAAAGATGCCGACGGCCGGGCGAAACTTTATGCCGACATCGCCCATCCGATCAATTCGGATTGCCGCGAAATGATCCAAGACGTCGTCCTCAACGAGTTTTACGAGGAAATTGAGCGCGCGAAACAACCTGGCTACGTCTCGCGTTACGACGATTTTGACTTTGAATACACCGATGCTCCGCGTGCCAGACCAACGCGATTCGATCAGCCCCATGCGTATCCGGCTGATCAACCGCACGTGAGCACGAAAGCGGCGGCCGCTTCGGACGCAGGCCCCAAACCGCATCTTCGCCGCGAAGACGCCGGCGACACTCGCGGCCCGGCGCATGCCCCGCCGTCGACGCCGGATGGGTTTGGCGCCGGTGTTTTTCCCGAATAGAGTTTTTAGCCAGTGCAGTTTCAAAGCGGTTCTGATTTAAGCCTTTGCTGTCAGGCGAGGTCGCTAAATTAGTCGTCAGCCGTTTTACCCGCCTATCCCAAATCTCCAAGTCGCCCGAAAGTGTGCCGTTTAGTAAACCGATATATTTTGTGCGGACGGCACGGTGTGGCTATCTCTTAAGGTTGGGATTCCGGTCTCCCATTACGGCGATGGACCAAGCGTAATCGCGTTCGACCTGTTTGGCTCCCGGGATACCCCCCAACGCACGGCTTTGCGGCCCCATGGAAACCTCGGGCTGAGGATGCGCGCCTGGCCGAATCGCGAATAGGAGTTTTTAACCATCATTCAACATCATCATTATTATAAGGGCTTGATTTCTCATGGCTGCGGAGATTCAGCGGCTTGATGACTTACATGCCATACGAGATTACGTAACCGAAACCCTTTGCAAAAAGGATCAACTCGAAAAAAACCTGTTTCCACTATATGAACGAATCCTCGTGCGAGACGGCGCACCGTGCGGCCTGTACTTTTGCTTGTATGGTCCACGTTCGCTGTATCTGGCGGCGATTTGGGAAACAGACAGCAACACAATTTTATTTTACGGCTCACGCGGCGAGCGATTTCATAAGACCCAGTTGATAGCACCGCCGCAGATTGGTGAGGCCGTTGGGATTGAAAATTCGCCACGCATGGATGCTTGAACTCGTTTTGAGCAGACCAGCGCGGCGGCTAAACAGGCAGTTGAATAGAAGTATTGACCGTTCGCAGGCAGTGTAGTATACATAGTTACACTGCCCTTGATGGATACACGGAGGTTTTCGATGCTCGTTCTCTCCCGCAAAGAATCGCAGCGCATTCGCCTCGGCGATTCGATTGTCATTACGATCGTGAAAATCTCGGGGGACAAGGTGCGTGTGGGCATCGAAGCTCCGAATAACGTGCTTGTCTTGCGCGATGAATTGGAGACGCGAGAGCCCGCCGCTCCAATCGCCGAAAGCGTCGCCGCCGCTATCGAACCGCCGGCCTTGCGCCACTCCGCGTGAACCGCGTCGCAAATGGGCGTGGCAGCCGTCTCGTCTCTAGGCGCCGCGTGATTTGGGGGTGGCATGCCACGAGCCCAGCAAGGCGTGCCATCCCGTTGGGCGAGAGAGATAAGTAAGCGGGTCTCGGGGCAGTAAGCAACGCGCAAGAAAAACGCCGCAGTCACTCGCCATGACTGCGGCGGCGCAAAAATGCATTGGACCCGTTGTAACACCGGCGCGTTAATCGCGCGGTCGGATGGCGCCGGTGAGACCGCTGTAATCGGCGCGGTCGTCGTCGTGCCAGAGCGGTTCGCCGCGGCGAACGCGGTCGGCCAGCACTTCGAGCTTCTCGCGCGTACCGGCCGGCGCTTGCGTGGCCTTGAATCCTTCGTCGCGTTTAGGGGCGAAATCCTCATCATGGCCATATTTGAGGATCGCCTCAAAAACGTTTTTGAGCGTGGGATCAGGCATGAAAGTCAACTCCTAAATTCGTAATGTTAGATTGGCTATGGACGTAATTAGCGCGGTAGCGGCCATCCAAAGGTTGCCGCGAGCAGGGAATCCTTTCACTACCGGCCGGAATGTACTCAGGTGGGATGTATCTTCGGTGGGAGGCCGGCCGAGCAGCGATTAAACTGCTTGATCACACGATTATTGTCGACCTACGACCAATGTCAAGTTTTTTAATCGAACGAATTCCAAATCCAATCCGCTAACGGACCTTTTCCAGTAAAACCTTGCGGCTTGCGCAAATGGGACCGTCTCCTGCGCCGATCGGACACAAAAAGGGCGTTAAATCTCGTGATGCCCCAATACTTAGTATGTCGGTGGCCGGTAATAGGTTCGCGCTTTCCCCAACTTTTTATTTGAAATTGATCACTCAACTCTCAGATAGATCGCAATAAAACCATGCCGTGGATACAGCACGCCGTAACGCTTCCCGCTCAAAGGCGGGGATTTCACCTAATTACACGCGAAATCCTCGCTGCTCTGCCAGAGCTAGCAAATATCCGCGCCGGGTTGCTTCACGTGTTCATTCAGCACACGTCCGCATCGGTAACGATCAATGAAAATGCGGATCCGGATGTGTCGGCCGACCTGGAAACAAGTTTCTCGGCGCTCGCGCCCGAGGACTTTCCCCATCGGCACACGGTAGAGGGGCCTGACGATATGCCGGCCCATGTGAAGGCGGCGCTGTTGGGCAGCAGCGTGACGATTCCCATCATGGATGGACAGTTGTGCCTTGGCACCTGGCAAGGAATCTACTTGTGCGAACACCGAAACCAAGGCGGTCGCCGGCGGTTGGTGCTAACGCTCTGGGGCGAGCTGCGAGTCGACAGTCGAGGGTTGAGAGGTTGAGGGCAACACGAAAGATCGAAATTGAGGGCCTGCCTTCCTTCAACTCGGAACACTCAACACTCAACCCTCAGCACTTCATGCCGTTCGATCGAAGTACTGGAAGCTGCCTTGGATCTGGCTCCAGGTCATCGTGACTAGCCCGTATTCAATGCCCCAGGGATTGAAAAGTGTGATCGTTTGGTTCGCCGCATCGTATCCCACGACCGCGTAGGCATGGTTTCCCACTACCTGAGACGAAGCGGGAGTGGACTTCGAGGCAAAGCCAATCAGCTTGTTTTGATTGAAAGCGTTGACAAAGGTTGTGAAATTGCTCGCAGTGGCCGTATACGCAAATGCCGTCGTGCTCTGGCCGGTGATTTGTCCCAGCGCGGCGTAAATGTACCCGCCTTCGAGTGCCGAGTACGAGTTTTGTCCGCTCGTCGATCCGCTGCGTATCCACCCCATCTCGTTGATTTGGGCGTACGCCTTCTCAGCGAGCGCGGTCCAGAGTTCGTTGCCCGCGTTGGTGTAGACCGCCCCTCGATCGGCATACAACAGAGCGCCTCCGCTGGTGGTCGGCAGGTACGAATCGACGGTCACATAAGCGGCGACGCCGTTGTTGAAGAACCGCACCGTATAGGTCCCGTCGCCATTGACAATGAACATGTTCGTAATGGCGGACGGATTCTTGAGCGCGGTTTCGGCCAGCGACGACATGAAGTAGCAGTCGCCCAGCGAGCCCTGGTGGATGTCAGTGTACGTCGCGCCGTTCACGAACAACGTTGCCCGCTACTTGGCGATAGGTGCCGTTCGCGGTCGGACGATCCAGCCCCAGAATACCATTTGCCGATGAGGTGCTCCATTTGGTGCTGGTCGAGTTCGCCGCCAGATTGCCCATGGCCTGACCCTGGATACTTCGCGTTGGCCGTGTTGCCCGACACGATGTAAGTTGCCAGCACGTCGACGTAGCTGGCCGTGCCGAACAGCGATGTATTGGCGGCAATCGCCCGAAGATCCGCCAACTCGGCCGAGTCGATGATGCCGCCATCTTCCGCGTTGCGAAGCAGGCTGATCATGTCGGTGCGGTCGATGAGGCCGTCCGTATACAGGTTGTGGCCCAAATTGCGGAGCGCAGCGTCGACCACGTGCGAGTCGAACCAATTCGCCGGGTCCGGCGGTGGTATGGTGGCGATGGGTCCGGCGTCGGCGATGGGTCCGGCGTCGAGCGTGTGGCGAAGGCGGATCCCAAGTCAGCAATTGGCCGTTGAGATAGGTCGCACCGGTCATCGGATACGATACAGCGACACCGAGTTCTTGGGACCGCCATTCATCGCCACGTCATGCCCGTTGGCCAAATGGACCAGATCGCTATCTTTCTTGGCCGTTTCACGGTAATGTTTTCGGCGAGGCTCTCGGTTCCTCCATTCGCCAGGCTATCGAAGGAAATGACGTCATACCCCTTTTCCATGTCGATGACGATCGAACCGACTTGATCTGCCGCCCATGCGCCCTTGACGCCGCTGATCGTAATGATGCCGGCGGTCTGGACGAAATTGACGGTATCGGCGACTTTCGTGCCCTTGACGGTGAGGACTCCCTTTTTAAGCGATCCGGTGACCGCCATCATCTCGCGAGCCTCGAGTGCTTCGAATCGCAGCGATGAGCGGTTGCGGCGTGATTTCTTCACGGCGAGCCTCCAGCGGGCGCAGCAGGTGCGCGGTGCGAAAAGGGCGACTGCCGATCCGGGCAGCCGATTTAGATGAGAACAAGCTGAGGAGACATCGCGCGACGGGATCGGCAACAAAGCAGTGGCATCCTGCCACGCCTAGGGGTGTCGCAATCGATGTTAGAGCGGCCGCACGCGGCCTCTCCAATCAAAACCCTAGGTCAATTTTAGGCGAGGTCAAGAAATTGCCCGCCGGGCGACATGTCCGGGGCGCCAATCGGTGCAATTAGGCGGCTTGGAACGACTATTGTTTCGATGAAATCGATTGCCGCAGGCCGATCGCCAGCCGTTGAGTAACGAGAACGGCCGGAATTACGCTGGTCACGAGGTCGAGTGCCGCTAGGCGCCCCATGCTGGGCCCGGCAGAGTGACCGGCCGCTGCGAGCGTGGCGCCAACGAATAGGGCATATAGACTCGCGTAGACGGTTCCATGAAGGATGATGAGCGGCAAGAAGGTGCTTGTGCCGCGGAGCCGAGCGAGGGTTATCTCCGTTGCGCCAAGAGTGATTAACGCCATCGCTGTCACAACTGGTACGTTCGGCAACCAACTCGAAGCGAACAGCAATGCCAGCCCCGCGCCGATCCAGGCCGTGGAGAAAATGTCTGCTGAACCGCTGGGCGATCGAAGGAAAGGCATCCGCACTTGGGCAATCTCCTGGAAATCATGCGAGCATGATCTCCATTCTGATTGCCGAGAGTGGTTGCGCCTATATCTAGCGAATCGCTACGGGCGGCAACTGGCCATCACTCGCCGCCGGCCTTTTCCATCTCCGAGGCGTCGATATCCTTGGCCGGTTTCGACGGCGCCGCGCTTGCGCGGCGTTTGCCGTCCATGTCAGTGCCTGGAACGATCATCGGGCTATCCGAGTTTTCCTCGATCAAGTCGCTTGAGCTCGCTCGCGTCGATCACCTCGAGCTTCATGAGATGCCGGCTAACGGCCTCCAGAGCGGCGCGGCGAGATTCCAAAATATGCCGCGTCCGCTGCAACGCTTCATCCAGAATGCGGCGCACTTCCTGATCGATTTCGCGGGCCGTTTGTTCGCTATGATACTGCGAACGGGGCACTTCCAGTGCCGTAACCAGGAACGGATTACGATTCGATTCGCGGAAATTGATCCGGCCCAGCCGGCTCATACCAAAATCCATGACCATGCTGCGGCCAATTTCCGTTGCCCGCTCCAAGTCGTTTTGGCGCCGCTGGAAATATCGTTGAACGTCATCTCCTCGGCGACGGTGCCGCCCAAAAGCACCTGGATCCGGCTTTCCAGCTCGCTTTGCGTCATGAGGAAGCGGTCCTGCTCGGGTCGCTGCATGGTGTAGCCCAACGCCGCCAAGCCGCGCGGGATGATCGAGACCTTGTGAACCGGATCGGTGTTCGGCAGCGAAGAGGCCACCAACGCATGGCCTGCTTCATGGAAGGCAACTCGGAGCTTTTCGTCCTCCTGCATGATGCGGCTTTTCTTCTCGAGGCCGGCGCTGGACCGCTCGACGGCCTCGTTGAAGTCGGCCATCGTCACCATTTTGCGACCCTTGCGGGCAGCCAACAGAGCAGCCTCGTTCACCATGTTCGCCAGGTCTGCTCCGACGAAACCGCTGGTGATCGCCGCCAGTGCTTTTACATCCACATCCGAGTCCACCTTGATGTTTTCCAAGTGGACTTCGATGATTTCCTCGCGGCCGGCCACGTCGGGACGATCGACCAGCACGTGGCGATCGAACCGGCCGGGTCGCAACAGCGCGGCATCCAGTGTCTCGGGCCGATTAGTTGCCCCCATGACAATCACGCCGCTGTTCGAGTTGAAACCGTCCATTTCGACCAATAGCGCGTTGAGTGTTTGCTCGCGTTCGTCGTGGCCGCCGATGTTGCCGCTGCCGCGCGTTTTGCCGAGAGCGTCCAGCTCATCGATGAAAATAATGCAGGGCGCCTTTTGCTCGGCCTGCTGGAACATGTCGCGAACGCGGGCGGCGCCCACACCGACAAACATTTCCACGAAATCCGAGCCGCTAAGGCTGAAAAATGGCACGCCCGCTTCCCCGGCCACCGCCTTGGCAAGCAAGGTCTTGCCGGTGCCCGGCGGGCCGACCAGCAGCACGCCTTTTGGAATGCGTCCGCCCAGCATCTGGTATTTTTCTGGTGTCTTGAGAAACTCCACGACCTCCCGGAGTTCTTCGACCGCTTCATCGATGCCGGCAACGTCCTCGAACGTGATCTCGATATCTTCTTGTGCAAAAAGTTTGCCGCGACTACGACCGAACGCCATTGGCGAACCCGCGCCGCCCATCCGCCGGATCATGAAAATAAACAGCATGACCAGGAGGCCCGTCATCAGCAGCAACGGAATGTATTGCAGAAGCGGATTCGCCGGGCCCGCATACCGCCAATCAACACCTTTCTTTTCGAGCAGATCAGGTAATTGTTTGTCGTCCGTCGACCGATCCACTTGGAGGTCGACGCCTTTCTCGATCTCAGGGGCCAATTCGTTGCTCGCGCCACCGGCGCCCGCGGGCTTGAAGTGTTGGCGAGTCACTTTGGCGGTGACCGTGGAACTTCCCACCACGACGTTGGAAAGTTCGGATATCCGAATTCGCTGGGGCTGCGCTGCTCGGGTCGGTGGTATCGATATAGCCACGGCCTGCCTTACCGGTGGCCTCGTCTTTGCCGCTGACTTCCACGAGTTGCAAGAGGTCATGGAAGCCGAGCTTCAGCCCGCCGCCATTGTTGAGCATGGTCACCATCAACAGCAGCAGCACGCCCAAACCGAGCATGTACCACACGAGGTTTCCGCTTTGCGGCGAGGACTTCTTTTCAGGGGGCTTTTCGCCGGTCGATTGCGGTTTTTGGTCTTTATCCATGGAACTGTGTAACGCAGCTGGGTGCCTCTCGCGGTCGTCTCGCAACCTTTTATGGTATGTGTCGGGGTCCGAAAAAACAATCAATCGCGCCATCAGACCAGTCATCCAGTCACCCACGAAATTCGCGGATTCCGCCTACAATCGGCACAGCCGTCAATTTGCGTCTCGACTTGCTGATAAACGCGGCCCTACCTAGAATGGCCTGTTCGCCAGTTTTGCCGCGGGAATGACGACGATTTTCGTACATTCCGTCGGGTCCCGCCGATCTGAGAACCGGTACCTTGCGGTGTCAGCATAGTTGCCCGTTCGCCGTGTGTTGTAGCCGGCGCACGTGGTTCTCGGTGACGGTAGTTTCCTTCGCCTCCTTCTATTCCTTCGACTCATCCCACGCCACGAATGGCCGAGCCCGTTGATACAAAGAACGTAGCTGTCTTTGGTTCAACCGGGAGCATCGGCAGAAATGCCTTGGAAGTGATCGCTGCTAGCAATGGCCGGCTAAAGGCCGTTGCTCTGTCGGCTTACGGGAAGTTGGAACAACTATTGGAGCAGGCCCGACAAGTACGGCCTCGTTGGGTGATTGCCGTAGACGAGCGGCGGGCTCGACAATTTGATTGGACGTCGCTACCGGAGGGAACGGAGCTGCTCGTCGGGCCGAGCGCGTTGACACAAGTAGCGGCCGCGGACGATGTGCACGTGCTACTGGCTGCAATCGTTGGTAGCGCCGGATTGCGCAGCACTTGGGCTGCCCTGGAGGCCAAGAAAATTGTGGCTATCGCAAACAAGGAGCCGATGGTCATGGCCGGCAAACTTGTGACGTCGTTGGCTTGTGAACGGGGCGCCACGATCCTGCCGGTCGATAGCGAGCACAGCGCGATTTTTCAAGCCTTGCAGGCTGGTCGGCACAACGAGGTGCGACGTGTCGTACTAACCGCCAGCGGCGGGCCCTTTCGCGAACTGTCGCTCGAGCAACTCAAGCAAGTTACGGTGGATGACGCCCTGGCCCACCCTACCTGGGAAATGGGACCGAAAATTACCGTCGATTCTGCCACGATGATGAACAAAGCACTGGAAATAATCGAGTCGCGATGGCTATTCGATTTAACGGCCGATCAGATTGAAGTGGTTATCCATCCTCAATCGATCGTCCATTCTTTTGTAGAATTCGTAGATGGCTCAGTGATCGCCCAAATGGGACCGCCAGATATGAAGCTGCCCATCCAGTACGCCCTCGAATTCCCGCACCGACAATCTGGCGTTGCCGAACGATTGGACTGGGGGCAGCGATGGCGATTGGAATTCGAGCCGGCCGATCCCGAGCGTTGTCCGGCCCTCAGCCTGGGATACGATTGTGCGCGACGCGGCGGAACTAGCGGGGCCGTGTTGAACGCCGCGAACGAAGCGGCAGTTGAAGCTTTTTTACAGGGTGAGCTACACTTTACCGAGATTGTGCCAGCTTGCCAAAGTGCTTTGGATATGCACAATTTCGACCCCGAACCCACGCTCGAACGGCTCGAAGAGCTCGATCGCTGGGCCCGTCAGGAGGTAGCACGTTGGGTATGTACCTGATCGCAATGATTGGCTGGTCGTCCATCTGGTGGTGGATCAGCGTGGTGCTAAAAGTCGGCGTCGGCCTCGGCGCGGTGATTTTTGTGCATGAGCTGGGCCATTATCTGGTGGCCAGGTTGTGTGGCGTCAAAATCGAAAAGTTCATGATCGGCTTCGACATCGGCGGCTACAAATTGAGCTGGCGCCGCGGCGAAACCCTGTACGGAATTGGAATTCTGCCGCTGGGCGGTTACGTGAAAATGTTGGGTCAGGATGATGACCCGGCCCACGTCGCCGAGCAAATGCGCAAGTCGCAAGTCGAGGTCAACAGCGCAAACGCCCAGGCCATCAAGGGACCAGACGGCGAAACCTATTACGTTGATCGGCGCAGTTATCTGGCTAAAAGCGTGCCACAACGCATGGCGATCATCTCGGCCGGCGTGGTGATGAATATCATTTTCGCGTTCATCTTCGCCGCGATTGCCTACGGCATGGGAGTGCCATACATTCCCGCCGTTGTCTCTGAAACAGCGCCAGGTTCGCCGGCGTGGCATGCGGGAATTCAAACGGGCGACGAAATCGTTCAGCTTGGCGACCGACCCGATCCGACGTTCATCCAATTGAAAGGCGGCGTCACGCTTGGCGACCTCGAGCGCGGCATTCAATTAAAAGTTCGCCGCGCGGCTGATGGCAAGATCGTCGACTACACGCTGCATCCGCAATTGCACACCGGTGGTTTGGCCACGATCGGCCTGGCGCCGCCGCTCTCTTTGACATTGTTTGATGATACACCCACAATCGACGACTCCCCCGCTGCAAATGCGAAGGTGATCAAGCCGGCCGCCAGCAATCTGCCGGCAGGCGAGGCCAAGCTGCTCGACGGGGATGAAATCATTCGCGTCGGCGACGTTCCGGTGAAAGACTATCGTGAGTTTTCCGCTCAACTCGCGCGGCAGCCGGAAAAGGCCCTGCTTATTACCGTTCGCCGAACGTCCAAGGCAGACGAGGCCAGCTCGGCGACGCAGCGCCAATCCGGCGAGTCGGCAGCCACGGCGAACAACTCCCAAGAACTCACGTTCGAGGTGCCTCCCCAACCGCTGCACCAATTCGATCTTGGAATGAAAATGGGGCCGATCGTTTCGGTGCGCGAAAACTCTCCGGCGGCTGCCGCCGGCATCGTCCAAGGAGATGTGATCGAAAAGGTGGACGGCAAAACGCTCGGTGAACGTTCAACATCCGTGGAAACTTGGAACGCCACGACGTTGCCCGATTATTTGCGCCGTGCTGCCGATGCCGGCCGGAACGTCGAGCTTACTTTGTCGCGCCCGACCGGCGACGATTCGCACCGGGTCGAAGTCCAAGTCAAACCTCAAATACCGGTCACCATGAACATGGTCGTGCCTACGCGTCCGCCCGGAGCGCCGATGGCGGCCGACACAATCGGGATTGCCTACCCAATCGAGAACGAAGTCGCTCAGGTTACGCCAAACACGCCGGCTGCAACCGATTTCGCACCTGGCGACAAGATTCTCGATGCTACGCTTAACTTCCCCAAGGACAAAGACGGCAAAGTATCACCACCAATTACCATCAAGCTTGGCGACACGAACAACGATTGGCCGCGGTTGCTGGATACCGTCCAATTTGTGCCCGCGGGAACCGAAGTCGAATTCACCCTTCAGCGCGGCGACGCCGAAACGCGCAAGGTGAAGCTTGCTCCCGTGCCAGCCGAAGGCGCATTCGTTGCCGCACGCGGCTTTTGGTTCAAAACGGTTGAGCGCATCCGTAAAGCGAATAACGTCGTTGAACAGGTGCGCTACGGGTGGGAGGAAACCCGGGACGGTCTCACGATGGTCTTCGCGTTCCTCAAGAAGCTCGGCACCCAGGTCCCGATTTCCGCACTCGGCGGGCCAGTGACGATTGCCAAAGCCGCCGGTTACTCGGCGGCCGAAGGAATTTCGTCGCTTTTGATTTTCCTCACGATGCTCAGCGCGAACCTCGCGGTGCTCAACTTCCTGCCGATCCCACTGCTGGATGGCGGCCACATGGTGTTCCTAGCCTACGAAGGCATCCGCGGCCGGCCCGCCAATGAGAAATTCGTCGTCGCGCTACACACCGCAGGCTTCGTGTTTATTGTCAGCCTGATGCTCTACGTGTTTGCGCTCGATTTGCATATCATCCCGAGAAATCTGTAGCTAATCAGACCGCACCAACGGCGCATTCAGTATGATCGCTTATGCGACCATTCTGCGGGAGCGAAAGCTCAGCTTGCTTGCGGCCGACCACCGCGAGCGCCGCCGATCACGCGCTTTTGCACGTCGGTCTCCAACACGCCGAACGCCTGTTCGTGCCGCTGGACCGACATGTGAAGCGCTTGCAACATCCGTTTGGCCGTGAAGTAATTGACCACAATCCGCTGCTTTACGTCCACCGGCTCGGTCGGCACGCCGAATGGCTGCGCATTCAGCCCGAAGTCGAGGATCAACTCTTCCGGCGTACCAGTTACACGGCAGAAATTTGCATATAGCGAAATCGCGTGCTTGTCGGTGACTTCCACGCGCTGCATTTGCTGTTGTGGTGCGGATTGAGGCTGGTCGCCGTCGGCGGGGGCGCCTGTTCTTTCCTGATCGGCCACGATGATTCCCCTTACGTGAAATTGTCTGGATTTTGTGCGGTTCGCTATCTGATAGGAACTCGCCTCCAATGTACGATGTTTCGTGTCGATGAACCAGCCTCTAATTCCGACGCCGCGAACACACGGTACAAGCGTTAAATCGACTTGGATGCGCGAGCGACGCTAAGTATAACACTTTCCGCCCCGGTGCCCGACGTTACATAGCTTGCAGCCTTCCGCAGCTCCAACCCCCGCAGCAGGCCAAGATGCCTGGACTCGCCGCGTTCCTCCTCCCAGGAGCGCCCCTTGATGAGCAGCAAGCGATCGAACGCATCCCAATGCGGCTGGAGCCAGCCGAGCACTTTCGCGAGCGGTGCCAGCGCCCGGGCGACCAGGCTATCGAACGTCGTGAGCGCCAACACTTCCTCCGCGCGGCTGGGATAAACCGGAATCACGATGCCTAAATCGCTCACGATCGCCTCCACGGCCCGAGCCTTTTTTTGCGTCGACTCGCACAAGGCGACCGACAAATCCGGCCGCAGGATCGCGACGACAACCCCCGGAACACCGCCACCCGTTCCAACGTCCATCACGCGCTCGCCACGCTCCAACAGCTTGCTGAGCTGATAACTATCGGCGACGTCGCGACCGACGAATTTTTCCAGCGTCGTATGCCGCGTGAGGTTCATCCGCTCGTTCCACGACCAGAGCAGTCGGCGATACCGATCGAGCATTTCCAACTGTTCATCGGTGGCATTGATCTGCTCCGCACGCAAAAGGTCTCTAAGCGCGGCGTGTTGCTGCGGAAAGTGCGGGGCGGGCATGTCCATGGGCGGTTGACCCCAATCATCGGGCGACGATAATCCGAAGCATTGTAGGTGCCGCAATGGGGACCCTGCAAACGGCGATCGTCGGATATTGAATCGTCGGCAAAACAAGGATTAAGTCCGCCCCGGCCCGGCGAATTTACTACGATGGTCGACGCAACGAAGAATCAATTCCTTACTTTGCCGCGTGATTCCAATCAGGCGCGTGGAATCGGCCAATACGCTCTCGACATGGTGCAGGGCCGATACGCAGGACCAAACGAAGCGGTTTTGAAAAAGGTCGAACAGTTTCATCTGGATAGCGTGGCGTGTGGCGTGAGCGCCCTGGCAGCCGGCGCGAACGCCCCAACGGTGCTCCGTCGAGAAGCGCTGGAATATCCGGTATCGCGCGAACTCGGCGGCGTGCCAATGTTTGGCGGGAGCGTGTGCGTAGCGCCGGAAAAGGCCGTGCTTGCGTGCTCCTCCGCCGTGCGCGAATGGGACGCCAACGGCACCAATTTCGGCTACAACCCGCAGCGCGGGGCCACCGCCGGCGAATTTGGGCACAACGATTTTTATCCCGTCGCTGTCGCCGCTGCTCAGCTTGCCGGTTTCGATGGCCGGCAAACGCTCCTCGCCATGGCCACGCTGGATGAAATTCGGGGCCGGCTGGCCGAGGTGTTCGCGCTCAAGAACCATAAGATCGATCATGTCGTTCATGGGGCGATCGCGTCGGCGGCCGTTTACGGCGCGGTGCTCGGCGCGACGGCCGAGCAAATCGAGTCGGCGATCGGTTTGGTGCTGGCCCATTACATCCCGTTTCGAGCAATTCGCCACGGACACCAGCTTTCCGACTCCAAGGGAGCGTCGGCCGCAATCAGCGCCGAAGTCGCCGTGATGAGCATGCGGCGAGCGATGCGCGGCTTCGTCGGTCCGGCCGATATTATCCGCAATCCGCAAGCAATCTTCTGCTTGTTCCAGCCGAGCGGCAAAGCCGACGCCAGTCCTTTTGACCTGACGTTGGCCATCGGGGGGGATGACTTCGCCGTGATGGGCATGCACTTCAAACTGGGACTCTACGAACACCAGTCGGCCGGCGCCATCCAAGGGATCATCGACCTGATTGCAGCGGAGCCGAAGCTGCTTGATGATTTCGATCAGCTGCTCAACATGCGGATTCTGATTTACGAACCGGCGTTCAGCATTATTGGCGATCCGGCCAAGCGCGATCCGCGAACGCGCCAGAGTGCCGATCACTCGATGCTGTATATCGTGGCCACGCTGTTGCGCAAAGCGTACGACGCGCGGCGGACAGGTTGGGACGGCCAGGATGGCTGGCGGCGCTTGATGCTCGCGCCAGCCGACTATGCCGAGGATGAATCGGCTCTTTTTCATCCACTTTCCCGCCGGCTGATGCAGCGAATCGATTTTCGCCACGGCGGCGCCGAATTTGACCGCCGCTACCCCGACGGCATCCCAACCACGATCGAGATTTCGCACGCCAAGCTCGGTCTGCTTTCGAGCGGTATGGTGATGTATCCGCAGGGGCACGCCCGCGCCGACGCAAGCAATTTGCCGTCGCTGCTCGCGCACAAGTCCCGCTTGCTTGTTGGAAAAGCGGTCGACGACGTGGATGCGCTCATGGCCCGGTTTTCGAACTTGGCCCAGATGTCGCCCGGGCAGGTGGGAGAGCTATACCATTTTGATATTCGCGGCCTGCCGTCTTAATTATGTCATCCGCCGATTTGAGTGCGATCTCGGTTTTGATCGAACTTGCGCGGCAAGTGCGCGCAAAGACGTTGCAGCTCCTCGATGTGCCCGATTCGTCCTGGCTCACTTGGTTACCCGCCGGCACGTCGAACCATATCCTGTGGCACGCCGGCCACGCGGTTTGGGTTTGCGACGCGCTGTCGGTCGAGCGAATTACGGGTCACAGCGAAGTGCCGCCGGGTTGGGGTTCAATTTTCGGCCAGTACTCCCGGCCGGCGACCGTGACCGACTGGCCGGATGTAGCAGATGTCCGTTCGCAGCTGGAAACTCAACTCGACCGTATTGTCACACTGCTAGCCGAAAATGCCGAGAAGATTGCAAACGAAGCCAAGCTGCCGCCGCAAGAAGGACACTGGCCCCTGTTACCCGGCATGATCCACGGCTGGCACGACGAGGCCAAGCATCATGGCGAAATGTTCTTGCTGCTCAAGTTGCGCAGGGTCGAGTAGATTGTTACAGCGTGCTTCATTTACCGCTGCTCACAAATTCTTCTGCACTCATTCCAATATCGCGCGCAATTTTTCGCAGCAAAATGGGAGAGATATCTCGTCCTTTGTGAAAGGGCACTGTCATGCAGCGGCCATCTGCATGTCAAAATTGCTTGTGCGAGCCGCGCTGACGGACCTCTTTGAATCCCAGCCTCTCGAGCCGAGATATCAATTCCTGCGGTTTGAGGACTGGTAGATTACCCATCGAGTCCGTCGCCCACATGGACGGATCGTATTCCGACGAACTCCGACTCCAATTTCGGCTGGCCGTCTTCTAATAGCATGTCGATTACTTCCGCAAGATTATCAGAAAGCTCATCCAGTGAGTGGGCTTGCGAATGGGCCCCGGGAAAGCCGGGAACGTATCCGACAAAGAGTCCCGTGTCCGGGCATCGCTCGATAATCGCTGTAAAAGTTTGCATTGCTAAATAGTAACAAGTTTGGGTGTCCCGGCTACTTCTCGCCCTTGGCCCAATCGCGCCGGCCGCGCGAACTTGGAATGTTCATCGCCTTGCGGTACTTCGTCACGGTGCGGCGAGCGACCGTAATCCCCTCTTTGCCCAGCTCTTCCACGATCGCATCATCGGAAAGCGGTTTGGTTTTGTCTTCGTTGTCGATGATTTCCTGCAGCTTGATCCGCACGCGGTCCCAGGCCACTTCCTCGCCCGCCGCGCTCGTGGTGCCGCCGACGAAGAACCGCTTCAGCGGAAAAATGCCGCGCGGCGTTTGAATCCATTTGTCATCAACCGCCCGGCTGACCGTAGTCACGTGCACGCCCACTTTATCGGCAATCTGCTGCATCTTGAGCGGCTCGATATGGTCGGGGCCGTCGTCGAGGAATTTGTTCTGGTGATCGACGATTGCCTGCGACACGCGAGTGAGCGTGCTCCGCCGCTGTTCGATCGATTCGATCAGCCATTGGGCCGAGTTGATCTTCCGCTTGATGTATTCGCGCGTTTCCGCGTTCGTGCCCTCGTCTCGCAAAAGCTTGCGGTAATACGGGCTGATGTACAGCGCGGGCAGCTGAGTATCTTCGAGCCGAACCTGGTATTTGCCCTCCTCATTGCGTTCCACGAATACGTCCGGTGTTACGCTGGGAACGGTCGATTCACTGAAATCGGCGCCCGGTTTCGGCTTGAGCTTACGCAACTCCTGCCAGACTTCCTGAATCTTCTCGATCGTCATGCCGGTTTTCTTGGAGATTTGCGGCAAGCGGTTGTTTTCCAAATCCTCCAGATGATTGTCGATCAGCGTGCGCAGTTCCTCGTAATCCGGCATGCCGGGAATGAGCTGCAGCACCAGGCACTCTTTAAGCGTCCGGGCCCCGACGCCTGGCGGGTCGAGCCGCTGCACCACGCGCAGCGCCTCTTCCGCAATTAACATTTGCTTGGCGCGATGCGATTGCAAATCGCCGTTCTGTTCCGCCGCGAGCGCGGGCAACAACTCTTCGAGCGGCGTCTTCAAATAGCCGTTGGTGTCCAGGCTGTAGATGATCCGCTCCGCCATGCGGCGAACGGCATCATCCATCTCGAACCAACTCAACTGGTGATGCAAGTAATCGACCAGGGTTTCCGGACGGGCCAGCATGTTGGCCATCGCGTCGTGTCGGCGATCGCCTTCCTGTTCGATCCGATTCATCGACGGACGGCTACGCTCCTCGTAGTCATCCGGCAGATTCTCGGCCATGTTCAGCAGCCGCTCGAAGTCGTCCGCATTGTTTGGATCATCCTTGACGACTAGTTCGCGCTCGGTGTCTGCCACGCTGCTACGCGGTTCTTCTTCGGCGGGCGCTTCCGGTTCATTCTCATCGACTTCCACCTGGTCGAGCACCGGATTATCTTCCATCTCCTGCTCGATGCGTTCCTGCAACGCCATCAGCGGTAACTGCAGGATTTCCATCGACTGGATCATGCGCGGTGCAAGCACCTGCTTTTGAGCCAGTTGCATTTGTTGGCCGAGGGATAGTCGCATCAAAGAACTCGATCTTTGGGTGTGCGCCGGGATTGTCTTTCCGACGCGCTATGTAGCATACCGCTGGTCGTCAAACGAGGTCAATCAACAGCCACTATTCTAGTCTAGCTTCTACTTGCCGTTATGTGTAAATCGCACCCAGCGCCATGAGCGAATACAAAACACGAGCGGGCGACCGGCCCGGCAAATGGTGTGCGCCATCGTGAGAATTATGACCGGCCGCTGACTTCTGCACGCGCTTTCGGTACTAGATATTGAGACGAGGGCGTGTTAAGCTATCGGAGCACGAGTCAAACGTTTGACGATTATTCGTTTGCCAGTGAGGTTTAGGACTGGCCGGCACCAGGATTGGTGCTCGACAGTTGCGCTAAGATGTCGGAAAAGCCGCCCACCGGCAGGCCACCGGCGATTGCCTGCATGGCCTCGGCGTGCATCTGCTTGGCCTTCGATTGAGCCGCGTTAAACGCCGCCGGCAAAAGGTCCTCGATCATTTCGCGCTCGCCTTTCTCCACGAGCGATGGATCGATCCGCACGGCCAATACTTCCGCCAGTCCATTGACATCGACTTCGACAAGCCCGCCGCCGGCCGAGCCGGTCGCGCGTTTTGCTTTCATCTCATCCTGCAGCGCCTGCATCCGGCCGCCCATCTCCTGGGCCTGCTTTACGAGCGCGCCAATATTGGCCAAGTTTCCAAGTCCCTTAAACACGACTACTGCCACCTTTCATAAAACGCATCTCATTTTTCGCCACAGAGGGAACAAAGATCACGGAGTGAGAATGCGAAGAGCCAAGTAGATATTCCGATATTAACTATTAGCCTCGAATAGCGGTTAAACAATCTCGTCCTCTCTGTGAACTCTGTGGCGAAATCGAATTCTCAGTTCGGCTCGCCTTCGGGCGGCGTGTATCGCAATTGACCCGGCCCAGCGTCAAACAGTTCCATCGCCCGGCGAACGAACGGCTGTTCGGCGATTTGGGCCAACTGCTCGCGCCGCGAGACGCGCGGAGGGGCCGACACCGGTTTCTTCCCGGCGCCGCCAGCCATCGCTCGTTGATATTGGGCCAAAACGGACTCGTTCATCGGCGCATCTTCCGCCGAGCCGTTCGTGCCGGGTGTCGGGACATCCGCCACGTGCGCGGCGTCTTCACGCCGAACCGATTGTTCAGCGGCAGCGCTCGCCAGAGTCGTCGGTTGCAGCTCAGCGTTTTTTTTTGCGGCAGTATTTGGCTGCGGCCGAGACGTCGCCAGGGTGCTGCCGGTTCGGGTCTCGGCTCTAGCTGCCTTCTCTGGATGTTCTCTGGGCGTTCCGCGCAGCTCGGCGACCAAAGCAGCCAGATCGTCGAGGTCGCCGAGTTGGCAAATTCGCACTAGCGCCATCTCCACGAGTGTCCGAGCGTGCATGCTCACTCGCAGTCGTGCCGCCGTATGGTCGAGAATTTGACCAATCGCCAGAACGGTCGATAGCCCGAGCTGCCCGGCGACTTGGGCCACCTCGCCGCCCTGCGATGGCAGTGCATACAGCATTTGATCGGCCGGGCAACCGGCGGCCGTCGTCATCACGTCGCGAAAATAGCCCACTAGTTGATCCAAAAGCAGGCCGACCTCCACGCCGTTCTGAATCGTGGCATCCAGCTCCGCAATGGCCGCAGACGCATTGCGGGCCACCAGGTGCCGCACCAGTCCGCTTAGTCGCTCGGCCGGCGCGATGCCGAGCAACTAGTTGACATCGTCGGCCGTGATCCGTTCGCGGCCCACGGCCAGCAACTGTTCCAATAGCGACTGGCTATCGCGCATCGAGCCGGCCGCACGGCTGGACAGGATTTGCAATGCTTCCGGCTCCATCGCGACACCCTCGGCCGCGGCGATCTGAGCCAGCCGTGCCTGGATTGCCGCCGAGCTGATGCCGGCGAAATCGAATCGCTGGCAACGGGAGAGAATCGTGATCGGAATCTTCTGCGGCTCGGTCGTGGCGAAAATGAATTTCACATGCTCCGGCGGCTCCTCCAGCGTTTTGAGCAGCGCGTTGAACGCTTCCTTCGTAAGCATGTGGACTTCATCGATGATGTAAATCTTGTACCGCACTCGGCTGGGCCGCACGGCCACGTTTTGCCGCAGCTGTCGAATCTCGTCGATGCCGCGGTTGCTCGCACCGTCGATCTCCAGAACGTCGACATCGTCTCCGGCAGTCACGCGCAAGCAAACATCACATTCGTTGCACGGCGTTGGCGTCGGACCTTGCACGCAATTGAGCGCCTTCGCCAAGATGCGGGCCGCCGATGTTTTGCCGACGCCTCGCGCACCGGTGAACAAATATGCGTGACCGACTCGCCCACTGGCGATAGCCTGCTGAAGCGCCTTTGCAACGTGCTCCTGCCCCACCAGCTCGTCAAATGCTTGGGGCCGGTAACGGCGAGCGATGACGGTGTACCGGCCGTCGGACGGCTGGTCGTCGGAAGTCGCGAGTTGGTTTGAAGAAGCCGACATGTTACGCGAAAACATGAGATTGCAAAATGCAAAATGCAAAATGCAAAATGCAAATTTGGATGCCGGCAATTTTCAATTTGCAATTTTCAATTTGCATTTTTCAATTTCCTTCGACGACCACCGGTGAGAGGCCTCCACACAAAGAGACGCGAGCTTATGGCTGCTGTGTTTCCACCCTGACCAGGTTCGCAGGGCCCCCTTTGCAGAGGCCCCTCACCGGAAGTCGCTGGTCGAGCTGCTCCTCATTTGTACGCTTGGCGGCGGCAGTCGTCAAAGGTTGCCGATTGTACTGTCGAACAGCGTATTTCTTCATATTTGCCAAGGGGCTTGTGCGACGAACGCATTCCGCAACAAAATTATTATCGTCCGTTGTCCAACATGCACGACGATCGAACTCAGCCGACGCCAAAACGACAGCGCAGGAAAAACATGAAACTAGCCGACCGCCTCCTTCGCCAACTGGAAATGATTCGCGATACCACGGAAAAGCTCCTGGCCGCATTTGAAACGCCCGCGGATTGGACATTTCAAGTCGTGCCCGGCACGAACCATGCGCTCTGGTTCGCCGGCCACATGGCTACGGCCGACAACTATTTCATCAGCCAAATCGCCCCCGAGCACGCCAAGAAACTCGATGATTGGGATAAGTTGTTTGGCATGGGCTCCAAGCCGACGAACGATCCGGATGATTACCCGCCGGTTGCCGAGGTGCATGATGCAATGCGCGAACGCCGCGGCGTGCTTCTCGAGCTGTTGCGTGATCGAACGGATGCCGACCTGAATGGTCCGCCCGCGACCGGCGCATCGGATTTCTTACCCGATTTGGGTTCGATATTCGAAATTGCCGGCTGGCACGAGGCGATGCACATGGGCCAGGTGACGTTGGTTCGGCGAGCGTTAGGCCATCGCCCGTTAATGGGTGCGGCGCCGGCCGAGGCCAGTGCCTCATAATCGCAGTCGAGTTTCGGTGAAACTCGCCAACGGTCGCCGTTCAGCGCACCATCAGTTTGGCCGCCATGTCGCGCAAATCGTCGTGTCGCCGCGGCCCAGTTGAATGGTCACTCGTGCCCGTGTCTCATCCTTCTCCGTAAGGCAGCCTTTCGCGCCGATCCCCAAGCCAATTTGCGATAGGTGCCGCAAGAAGTCGGGTGACTGGTCGATCACGCGGGCGACGCAAAAACGGTCGCCGGCCGAACATTCGGCAAGCGGCCGATCGGCCGCCGCGGCCATGGTTCCATCTGCCTTGGGAATCGGGTCGCCATGCGGATCGGTCGACGGGTGTCCTAAATAGTCATCAATGCGATCGATGAGTGAATCGCTTACCGCGTGCTCCATGTGCTCGGCCTCTTCGTGAACTTCATCCCAGGAGAGCTTGAGCGTTTCGCTCAAAAACTGCTCGATGAGTCGGTGCCGGCGCAGTACCCGCAACGCCAAACCCCGGCCCGACTGCGTGAGCCGCACGCCCTCGTACGGCGTGTACGTGGCCAGATTGCTCTCGTCCAGTGTTTTCAGCATGCTAGTCACGGTGCCGGGCAGCACGCCCAGGGCGGCCGCAATCTGGCCCGTGGCAACGGCACCGTCCGCGGCTTCTTGCGCGAGCTGGTAAATCGTCTTCACGTAGTTCTCGACGGTCAGGCTTGGCATTGAAACTGACTGCTCGATGCTGGATGCTGGATGGCGAGGATTATCGCGTAGTATCCCGCATCTGGCAGCGCATCTAGTAGTCGGCAGGGCGAATGTCTGGAACGAATCAACCGACGAGCGATTGGCGGCAACTGTATCCGTTTGAGTCGCATTGGTTTGAACGGGCCGACGGGCGGATGCATTACATCGACGAAGGTCCCCATATTTCGGTTCGAGGCGGATCGCCCGAATGCCTGCTGTTTGTCCACGGAAATCCGACCTGGTCCTTCCATTGGCGGCGCCTCATCATGGCCCTGCGCGAACGCTATCGCTGCGTCGCGCCCGACCATTTGGGCTGCGGCCTGAGCGACAAGCCACGCCGCCTGATGCGCCTGGAAGAGCATATCGAAAATCTCACCGCTTTCGTTCGAATGTTAAGCGCTGACCGCGTCACGCTCATTGCACAAGATTGGGGCGGCGCGATCGGACTCGGCGCGATGCTGCAAACGCGTGGGCTCAATGAGATCGTGCTCTTCAACACGGGCGCGTTCCCGCCGCGGTACATCCCTTGGCGGATTCGCGCTTGTCGCATTCCATTCATCGGCCGCCTGGCTGTCGAGCGCGGCAATTTGTTTTGCGCGCCGCCGTACAAATGACGCTTGCCCGCCGATCGAAACTTGAATCCACGGTCGCCGCCGGTTACCTGGCTCCTTACAATACGGCGGCGAACCGCCGGGCCGTCTACGGGTTCGTGCACGATATTCCTTCCGGACCCGTGCATCCGACCTGGCAAATACTGGCCGATATCGAACGCCAATTGCCGAGCCTGGCGGGCACGCCGGCCGCGCTTATTTGGGGGATGCGCGATTGGTGCTTTCGGCCAGACTGTTTAGATCGATTTGTGGATGCATGGCCGGATGCGAACGTGCATCGACTCGCCGATGTAGGCCATTGGGTCGTCGAGGACGCTCCGGACGAATCGCTGTCGATACTCGAATCGTTCCTCGGCCGTCAATAAGTAGACGGGAATTCGAACGCTGTGATTGCAGATTCCATTCAACATGCGCTTCCCGCCGGTGCCGCGGCCACTTTAGCTTGCCTATATGAGGCCACCGCGCAAGCCGGGCAACGTACATCCCGGCGCCAGCTTCGATGAGACCACCACATATTCGGCCTTCGTCGCCAGCGCGGTCGCAATTGGTCCCATCTTGGCTCACGCGCCAGCTGACGGCGTTGGACAAACGGTGCTCAATGCCGTAAATGCAACTCGCCGGATCGTCGAGACCAATACGAACTTGGGCACGCTCTTGCTGCTCGCGCCATTGGCAATGGTTCCGCCTGAACAGCCCCTGGCGGATGGCATTGGTGGAGTGCTCGAGCGGCTCACAGAACACGATGCCCGGCTCGTGTACGAAGCAATTCGCATCTCCGGCGCCGGCGGCATGGGCCGCACGGCGGAGGCGGATGTCTTTTCCTCGGCGCCGATCCAGCTAACGCTGCTCCGAGCGATGTCTCTGTCCTCTCACCGCGATCTCGTGGCACGGCAGTACACGAACGGTTTTGCCGACGTGCTGGCCGGATCCGCCCACTGGATCGAAGAGGGGTTGTCACACCGATGGCCGCTGGAACGTGCCATTATCCATGCCCATCTCCGCCAACTAGCCGCATGGCCCGATAGCTTGATCCAACGTAAGTGTGGGCCCACCGTGGCCGAGGAGGCCAGCCACCGGTCCGCCGCCCTGCTGGAAGCTGGCTCCCCCGGAGACGCAGCGTACCAACGGGCGCTCAACGAATTCGACGCTTGGCTTCGTGCCGACGGCAACCGCCGGAATCCGGGCACAACGGCCGACCTCGTTGCCGCCGGATTGTTTGTGCTCTTGCGCGAAGGCCGGCTACACTGGAATGTGTGGTAAGAAAGCGAGGCCCGGCGTGTCCGAATCCTATCGAGTGCGAATCGCGAAAGCCGAGCACGTATTCAGCGCGGCCCACTTCATCACATTCGACGACAATTGCGAGCGGCTGCACGGCCACAACTATCACCTGTCCGCCGAGGTCGATGGCCCGCTCGATGCCAACCACTTAGTAATTGATTTCCTGCTCGTCCGCGCGAAGCTCCGCGAGATCACCACAGAGCTCGACCACTATATGCTGTTGCCGACCGGTCATCCGCAGATTCTCGTCGAAGACAACGGCCATGAAGTAACGGCCACGTTCGCAAACCGCCGTTGGGTGTTCCCGAGCGGAGATTGCCGGCTCTTGCCTGTCCCCAATACGACGGCCGAGCTGCTGGCCGCGTACATCGGCCAGCGGCTCTTCACTGCGTTGGGCGGCGCGGCTGCCAAAATCCAACGGTTGCAAGTGGACGTGGATGAGTGCGACGGACAGGTTGGCGTTTGGCAATGGCAAAGCGATGGTCGCCAGCCGGCATTTGTTATCTAACCGGCATTTCTTCTCAAGCAACCATGCCCTTCCCGCCGATACGTCGAGCGGACGCGCTGCGCCGGCTGCCTTCGCATTTGCCGGATGCTTTTCACCGCTAGCACCACTCGTCTCACCATGTCCGACATCCACAATGCAGCCGTCCTGCTGATGACGCTCCCCGAGGAGCAAGCGAGCGAGCTGATGTCGAAGCTCGACGCGAAACAGGTCGAGCAGGTGTCGATCGAAATTGCCCGCACGCGTTCGATTGCCGCCGACGATCAAGAACGGGTTATCAAGGAGTTCGCCGAGTCGAATCCGACGATTGGCGGCCGCGGCGGCGGCTTGGAGCTGGCGAAGTCGTTACTTCAAAAGGCGCTGGGTACAAACGCGGCCGCGGCGCTGGTGAATATCCGCCAATCAATCGAGGCCACCCCCTTCGGTTTTTTGCGGAACGTCGATAGTCAAAACCTACTTACGTACATCACCGACGAGCATCCGCAGACGATCGCACTCATCATGTCGCACTTGCCGGCCGATTTCGGTGCCGAAATCCTGGCCGGACTGCCCGACTCGCGGCGCCTTCCCGTGATCCGCCGCATTGCCACCATGGGCCGCACCAATCCGGAAATTATCCGCGAGGTTGAGAAGGGCCTGGAGCGCCGGATGTCGAGCGTCATGAGCCAAAGCTTCGAGAACGCCGGCGGCGTGGGCGCGGTGGCCGAGCTGCTCAACGTCTCCGATCGGGCCACCGAACGAGCGTTGCTCGATAGCCTGGCGGCGGAGGACCCGGAGTTGGTCGATGAAATACGCCGCCTGATGTTCGTGTTCGAAGACATTGGCCGCTTTAGCGACAAGGATATCCAAACGGTCCTCAAAAACGTCGAGACCAGCCAGTGGGCGATGGCTCTCAAGGGCGCCAGCGATTCGCTGAAAGAGAAAGTGCTCAAAAACATGTCGGAGCGGGCGGCCGAAACCTTGCGCGAGGAAATGGAATATCTGGGCCCGGCCAAACGGAGCGTCGTCGAAGCCAAACAACAGGAAATCGTCGATGCCGTCCGCCTGCTCGAAGACCGCGGCGAAATCGATCTCAACGCCATCAACGAAGAAGAAGAGATGGTGCAGTAGGAGCGTCGAGAGCGGAGAGTCAAGAGTCGAGAGCCGGAACGATCCCACGCTGACGTGTGCTTATGCAATCTGGACAACCTTTAACTGGAGCGGCTTTGATCAAACGATCAGCTTGGCTGGCGACGAAAATCTCGTTCTTGGTCTTGGCTCCAATTTGCGCCCTTTGCTGGATCGTGACGGCTGCACTCGTAATGTACAAATGCGGCGCGGAGGGCGTATCACCGCTTACGCTAGTGTAGTGCTTTAGAAATACGGGAACTTATTGGCTGCCGCTGGCGTCTGAATCCTCTGAACATGGAGGATCACGATCATGCGGATTGCAAGCGCCATTGTCTTAACGGATGAAGAGCGAGTTTCGTTGACCAAGTGGTCGCGAGGACGCAGCACGCCGACGCGACTGGTGTTGCGAGCAAAGATTGTCCTGGCGGCTGCCGGCGGCCGTGAGAGCAAGGAGATCGCCGCTATGCTGGACTGCACGCGACGGACCGTGGGGACGTGGCGTACTCGCTTCGCGGAGTCGCGTCTGGCAGGCATTGAACAGGATGCTCCACGCGGCGGACGCACACCCACCAGGCGTGCCTCGTTCGAGGCCGAGATCATCCGCAAGACGACTCAGGAAACGCCACCCCATGCCACGCAGTGGTCGACACGGTCACTGGCCAAGGCGTTGGGTTGCAGCGATACGATGGTCCAGCGCGTCTGGCGAGACAACGGCCTGCGGCCGCACCGCACAAAATCATTCAAGGTCTCGAACGATCCGCAGTTCGCTGAAAAGTTGGTCGACGTGGTCGGCCTGTACTTGAATCCTCCCGAGCATGCGCTCGTGCTTTCGTGCGACGAGAAGAGTCAGATTCAAGCGCTCGACCGCACGCAGAAGAGCCTGCCGATATATCCCGGCCGGCTGAAGACCCTCACGCACGACTACAAACGCCATGGCACCACCACGCTATTCGCGGCAATCGAGTTGGCCGCGGGAAAGATCATCGCTGAGTGCATGCCGCGACACCGACACCAGGAATGGATCAAGTTCCTGAGGAAGATCGAGGCGGAAACGCCGCCGGAATTGGACCTGCACCTGATTGTTGATAACTATTCCACGCATAAGCATCCCAAGGTCAAGGCCTGGCTCCGGCGGCATCGACGGTTCCACATCCACTTCATCCCGACAAGCAGTTCGTGGCTCAACGTGATCGAGCGGTGGTTCCGCGACATCACTCACAATCGGATTCGCAACGGCGTCTTCCGCAGCGTTTCCGAGTTGATCCAGGCAATTCGCGACTACATCGACCAGCACAACAGCGACCCGACCACGTTCGTGTGGACCAAGAAAGCCGAAGACATTCTGGAGAAAGTCGCCCGCGCTCGGGCCAGCCTCGATAAGGTCCCATCTGCTTGAAGCACTACACTAGTTCGCGCAAATGCGCCCGCCTTCGCCAAGATTGCAGATGGATTGTTCGCGAGCCTGGAGCTTATGACGGGCGGTGTTGCCATTTGCGCCTTTACTGGTGGTGCAATTGGGACATTCGCCGCCGTGTTCTTCAAACTCCGAAACCTCTCAGTATCGTCTGGCTCTCGACTCTAGACTCTTCGCTCTCGACTCTGCTAGCATGGATCGCTACACGTTGGAGTCGTGTGCCATGCCGGCCGCTTCGCTTTCTCCCATGATGCAGCAGTACCGCGAGGCCAAACAGGCCGCCGGCGATGCCCTGCTGCTGTTTCGCATGGGCGACTTCTACGAGCTCTTCTACGACGACGCCAAAACGGCTGCCCGCACCCTCGGCCTCGCACTCACCAGCCGCGACAAGGGCGACGACCCGGTCCCCATGGCCGGTTTCCCCCACCACCAGCTCGATTCCTACCTGGCCAAAATCATCTCCTCCGGCCACCGGGCGGCCGTCTGCGAGCAGGTCGAAAATCCCAAGCAGGCAAAAGGCCTGGTGAAGCGGGCGGTAACGCGAATCGTCACGCCCGGAACGCTCACCGACGACGCCCTGCTGGATCCGCAATCAAGCAACTTCCTGGCCGCAGTGGTCCAATCGTCAACCTCTAAGCCGCCCGCTCCGCCAGCCGGCATTGCCTGGGTCGATGTCTCCACCGGCCGCTTCTATGCGGCAGCCTTTCCACCCGAGCAGGTCGCCGATCAACTCGCGCGCATAGGGCCCGCAGAATTGCTCACTAGCGACGAAGCTCCGCCTCTGCCCGCCGACTGGACCAACGGCGACTTCCCTGACCGGCCGCGCCGCTTGGACATTCGGCCGCACCACCGCGCTCGAAACGCTCACCAAACATTTCGGCGTCCGGTCACTCGAAGGTTTCGGTTTCGATGCGGAGTCGGGATCCGATATTGCCGCACTGCGCGCTGCCGGCGCGGTGCTCAATTATCTGGAGGAGACCCAGAAAGCTTCGCTCGCCCATATCAACCAACTCGTGGCGTATTCTTCGCGCGATCGGCTGGCGATTGACCCCGCCACGCGCCGCAGCCTGGAACTGGTCGCCACCCTGCGCGACGGCCGGCGGGAAGGCTCGCTGCTCGGAGTGCTCGACCGCACGGTCACTTGCCTGGGCGCTCGGCTGCTGGCCGATTGGCTGGCGGCGCCGCTGACCGATGTCGCAGCAATCAATGCGCGAATCGAAGCGGTCGATGAGCTTGTCGCAAACGCCGACGTCACCAATCAACTTCGTGAATCGCTCCGGCAGATTTACGATATTCAGCGGCTGCTCGCCCGCGTCACGACCGGCCGCGCGTTCGCCGCGCGATCTGGGTTGCATCGGCCGAACGCTGGCCTGTTTACCGAAAGTGAAAGCGAAGCTCACCGGCCGCGCAAGCGCGCTCGTCGGCGACATCGAGCAGCGGCTCGACCTGTGTACCGATATCCGCAGCCCGCTGGAACTAGCGCTCGTCGATGACCCGCCGCTTTCGTCGCGCGACGGCAACTTTATCCGCCCGGGTTACCGCTCCGAGATCGACCAGCTTCGCGAGCTCATGGCCGGCGGCAAACAATGGATGGCCCAGTACCAGACCGCCGAATGCCAGCGCACCGGCATCGCCAGTATGAAAATCGGCTTTAACCAGGTGTTCGGCTATTACCTGGAGGTGACGCACGTCCATCGCGAAAAAGTGCCGAGCGATTACATCCGCAAGCAAACACTCAAAAACGCCGAACGCTACGTCACTCCGGAGCTGAAAGAATATGAGGAAAAGGTTCTTGCCGCCGAGGACAAGCTCCGCGAGCGCGAATACGAGCTCTTCATTGAATTGCGCGACATCGTTGCCGGCGCCGCCCCACGGCTGCAGGCGACGGCCGATGCGCTTGCCGAGATTGATGTGTTGGCGGCGCTCGCGGAACTAGCCCGTTCGCGCAGTTACGTCCGGCCCACCGTCGTGGCCGAACCCGTGCTCGACATCGAGTTTGGCCGACATCCTGTCCTCGATATCACGGAACCAGATGGAACTTTTGTTCCGAACGATGTGCAATGCGCGGCCGGCGGCCTGAATGACGAAGCACGAATGTCCAATGACGAATGCCAGAATCCGATTCATTCGTCATTCGACATTCGTAATTCGTCATTTGGCTCCTTGCTGCTCATCACCGGCCCCAACATGGCTGGCAAAAGCACGTACATCCGCCAGGCGGCACTCCTCACGCTGATGGCCCAAATCGGCAGCTTCGTGCCCGCTCGCCGAGCTACCATCGGCGTCGCCGATCGCATCTTTGCGCGGGTTGGCGCCAGCGACGAATTATCGCGTGGCCAAAGCACGTTTATGGTCGAAATGATCGAGACCGCGCGGATTCTCAACACCGCTACGCCGCGCAGCCTCGTGATCCTCGACGAGATCGGTCGCGGCACCAGCACGTACGACGGACTCTCGCTCGCCTGGAGCATCGTCGAGCACATGCACGACTCAATCGGCTGTCGGACCCTTTTCGCAACCCACTATCACGAGCTTACCGATCTCGAAGAGCAACGACCCGGCGTGCGCAATTTCAACGTCGCCGTCAAGGAGTGGGACAATCAGGTGATGTTCCTTCACCAGATCGTCCCCGGCGCGGCCGACAAAAGTTACGGCATCCACGTCGCCCAACTCGCCGGTGTGCCGCGCTCCGTCAACGACCGTGCCCGCGAAGTGCTTGAATGGCTCGAAGCCCAACACCAAATCGCCGAGCCCTCCGCTTGCGGTTTAGCTCCCGCGTCCCTCAAGACGCACGCTCCATCTTCCAACGGCAACTCTCCAAACCGCTCTTCCCAGTGGCAGCTCGCGCTGTTCGGCATCGAGGAGCACCCGCTCCTGGAAGAAATCCGCGCAGCCGATCTGAACGCCATTGAGCCGACGGAGGCGCTCGAACTCGCCCAATCGTGGCAGCAGCGCCTCATCGAAGAGATCGCCTCAGCCAAGCGCTAACCTCGCCGCGCTGTGGGGCGTCCGCGTTGGCGAATCGCCCGACGCACGGTAAGATAATCGGTCGATATCGCGTGTCCTTTTCAAAGTTCGAACGATATACCGGCGTCTCTTCCGTCCCTGCCCCCGCATCCCGCATCCTACCCGCGTCATGCCCCGCTACAACCACGCCACCATCGAGCCCAAATGGCAAACGTATTGGCAAGCCAACCAATCGTTCGCCGCACCACGATTGCCCAAGCCGGGCACCAAGAAACTGTATGCGCTCGATATGTTTCCCTATCCCAGTGGCGATGGGCTCCACGTTGGGCATCCCGAAGGTTACACGGCGACCGATATTGTTTGCCGGGCCGCCCGCATGCAGGGCCACAGCGTGATGCACCCGATGGGTTTCGACGCGTTCGGCCTGCCGGCCGAAGAGCATGCGATCAAAACCGGTGAACATCCGCGATCGCGCACCGAGAAGAATATCGAAACCTTTCGCCGCCAGTTGAAGTCGCTCGGCTTTTCCTACGATTGGACTCGCGAGTTGGCCACGACCGATCCGGATTATGTCCGCTGGACGCAGTGGATTTTTCTCAAGATTTACGACACCTGGTTCGATGCCGACGAGCAGCGCGGCCGGCCAATCAGCGAGTTGCCGATTCCAGAGGAAGTGAAATCGGCCGGCGAAGACGCCGTTCGCAGTTACCGGGACGAGCATCGCCTCGCCTATCAATCCGAAGCGCCCGTGAACTGGTGCCCGGCGCTCGGCACCGTGCTCGCCAATGAAGAAGTCGTGAACGGCAAGAGCGAGCGCGGCGACCATCCCGTGGTGCGCATGCCGCTGCGGCAATGGATGCTGCGAATTACCGCCTACGCAGACCGCTTGGAAAAAGATTTAGATGGCCTCGATTGGTCCGAAGGCATCAAAGCGCTGCACGCGCAATTGGATCGGGCGCAGCACCGGCGCGGAAGTGGATTTCTTCATCGGCGACACCCATTTGGCCCCGGGCGAGTCGCCCGGGCGCTAAATACGGCGCGTGGAAGGCGGCCCGCGCACGAACCGGCTTCCCTCGCAAGCCCGACGACGATGTGTTGCGCATCTATACGACGCGACCGGATACTCTCTTCGGTGCGACGTACATGGTTATTGCGCCAGAGCACCCGTTCGTTGATCGCCTCACAACCGGCCAAAATTCAAATCAAGTTAAACAGTATTGTGAAGCCGCCGCTCGAAAGAGCGAACTAGACCGCACCGAGTTGGCAAAAGAAAAAACGGGTGTCTTTACGGGAAGTTTTGCGATTAATCCTGTGAGCGATCAACCAGTGCCGATTTGGATTGCCGACTATGTGCTTATCAGTTACGGTACCGGCGCCATTATGGCCGTACCTGCGCACGACGAGCGCGACTTCGAGTTCGCAGAACGGTTTGGTTTACCCATCAAAGCAGTCGTGGACCCAGGCGAAGGAAATTTCCGTACCGAAGAACAGAGTACTCCGTACTCACTCAAATCAAAGCGGATAGATCGCGAAGCCGTTTTGCAAGGAACGCAATGCTACGTTGGCGACGGTACAGCGATCAATTCCGGCCCATACAACGGCCTGACCACTATCGAGTTCAAGAAGGAAATCACGGCCGAACTGACGAGTGTGGCTCTCGCCCGCAAGGCGGTGAATTACAAGCTTCGCGACTGGCTCTTCTCGCGCCAGCGCTTCTGGGGCGAACCGTTCCCGATTTTGCACGAGCTCGATCCCAGCGGAAAACCAACCGGCCGCGTGCGTGCGCTCAGGGAAGAAGACTTGCCGCTGAACCTGCCGCACCTGGACAACTTCAAGCCGCACGGCCGACCCGAGCCGCCGCTCGATAAGGCGCCAGACGAATGGCTGTACCCGGTCATCGATGGCAAGCGCTTTAAGCGCGAGACCAACACGATGCCGCAGTGGGCCGGTTCCTGTTGGTATTACCTGCGATTTCTCGATCCCAAGAACGATCGCGTGCCGGTGGACCCGGAAGTCGAAAAAGCCTGGATGCCCGTCGATTTGTATATCGGCGGCGCGGAGCACGCCGTGCTACATCTCTTGTACGCCCGTTTCTGGCACAAGGTGCTGTACGACCGGGGCGTTGTCAGCACGCCCGAGCCGTTCCAGAAGCTCATCAACCAGGGGATGATCCTGGGCGAGAACAATGAAAAAATGAGCAAGAGCCGCGGCAACGTCATCAATCCGGATGCGATCGTGGCCGAGTACGGGGCCGACTCGCTGCGGCTCTACGAAATGTTCATGGGACCGCTCGAAGCGGCAAAACCCTGGAGCATGCAGGGTGTCAACGGAGTCTTCGGGTTTTTGAATCGCGCCTGGCGGCTCATCATCGACGAGCGCGCCGAATCGCTGCGGCTCAACGCCGCCGTGATAGATCGCCCGCCGAATGCGGTCGAAAATCGCATTCTGCATCAAACGATCGAAGCGGTGTCCGCCGACATTGCCAGTCTGTCGTTCAACACGGCCATTTCCCGGATGATGGAGTTCACCAATCATTTCACCACGGCCAGCGAGCGACCGCGGGAAGCGATGGAGAAGTTCGTTCTTTTGCTATCGCCCTTCGCGCCCCACATTGCCGAGGAGCTTTGGCAAGCGCTCGGCCACCGCGACTCGCTAGCCCACGAGCCGTGGCCGAAGTTTGACCCATCGCTCGCCAAGAAAGACACCGTCGAAATTCCGGTGCAAATCAACGGCAAATTACGAGCGAAAATCACGGTCGCATCCGGTGCCGATGCGGCGATTCTTGAATCCGCCGCGCGCTCCGACGAGCGAGTGCAGGAATTGCTCAGCGGCAAGCAAGTCGTGAAAGTGATCGTCGTCCCCGGCCGGTTGGTGAATTTCGTCGTAAAGGAAGGAATGCAAAATGCAAAATGATCAATGCAAAATGAAAAATGAAATCCGGTCGGATCGGCGGTTTGATCCGGATTTTGCATTTTGCATTTCAGGCTTTGCATTTTGCATTTTCCGACGAGCTGGTCGAAGGATCGCGCCATGAAAAACGTCATCGCGCTAGTCCTCGGCGGCGGACGCGGCACTCGTCTGTTGCCGCTCACGGCCTACCGGTCGAAACCGGCCGTGCCGCTGGCCGGCAAGTATCGGCTTATCGATATCCCGATCTCGAACTGCATTAACAGCGAAATCAATCAAATCTACGTCCTCACGCAGTTCCAATCGACGAGCCTGCACCGCCACATCCGCGGCACGTACCGCTTCGATAACTTCAGCGGCGGTTTCGTCGAAATCCTCGCCGCGCAGCAAACGATGGAGCAGGTCGACGACAAGCACGACTGGTACCAGGGAACCGCCGACGCCGTCCGCAAAAACTTGCGGCACATCCTCCAGCCCGGTATCGAATACGTGCTCATCCTGTCCGGCGACCAGCTCTATCGAATGGACTATAGCGAGATGCTGGTCACGCATCTCACCGCAAATGCCGATGTCACGATCGCCGGCAAGCCCGTGAATCGATCCGAAGCCGGATCGCTCGGAATCATGCGCGTCGATGCCAGTGGCCGCGTGGTCGGCTTTCTGGAAAAACCGCAAACCGATAGCGAGCTGACCGATGTAGCCATGGACCCCGCCTGGCTCGAAGACCGCGGCATAAAACGCAATGGCCGCGATTATCTGGCCAGCATGGGCATTTATTTGTTCGACGTCGACACCCTGGTCGCGGCCCTCGAAAAAACGAACTATCACGATTTCGGCAAAGGCGTGTTTCCCGCATCGATCCGCTCGCGCCACGTGCAGTTGCACGTGTTCGATGGCTACTGGGAGGACATCGGCACCATCCGCTCGTTCTACGACGCAAACTTGCGGCTTGCCCAACCCGATCCGCCGTTCGAATTGGCTTCCGCCACGGCGCAAATTTATACCCGCACCCGGTCGCTTCCCCCCACGCGCTTCGATGGACTCACGGTGCAGCACAGCCTCATTGCCGATGGCTGCATGATCGGCAGCGGCACGCAAATCGAAAACAGCGTGATCGGCTTGCGCTGCCACATTGGCCGCAACGTTTCGATTCGCAATTCCGTCATCATGGGCGCAGACTTTTACGAAACTCCGGCGCAGCTCGAAGCACACAAGAACGCCCTCCGGCCGCCTATTGGCATCGGCGGCGGAGCGGTCATCGAAAACGCCATCGTCGACAAGAACTGTCACGTTGGCGCCGGTGCTCACGTTA
Organism: Pirellulales bacterium; assembly: GCA_963733825.1. Lineage (GTDB taxonomy): Bacteria > Planctomycetota > Planctomycetia > Pirellulales > Lacipirellulaceae > JABDGM01. Next base: position 366,332 of record CAVTEK010000013.1, on the reverse strand, counting down.
TCGGCGATCCGGAGCAGGTCGAGCGAATTGCCGGCGAGAATTGGGAAATGCTCGATGGCATCATCGTTGTCCCCAAGGCCGCCGTGCTTCACGACGGTTGGCGGCGGTAGCGCGCCGTCAGGCCTAACTGTCGCGGCCAGGTTACATTCAGGCTAAAAAGCTGTGTCCTAACCCGCAGAACCCCTCCAATCCGTGCCGCGTACCGCGGTTCATAGACGATTTGCCCGTCTCGTGTAATATTGAACGAATAGGGTCCATGATTTTCAGATGAACGGACCGGTATCGACCACACTTTTTTGCCAGCTCATCTTTCGGAGTTTTGGTTGATGAAAGCAACTTCCAGCTTTTGGGTTCTCTGTTCTCGATTTACCGCCGGCATCGTGATTGTTCTCGCAGCCTGGCACGGCCGGGTCCTCGGCGCCGGCCCCACTTCCCGCGGCGACTCGGGAGCCGCGTCCGATAGCGTCAAGATCGAGCCGTACACGGGGCCGCCAATCTTTTTGGAGGAGCCGGAAAAAATCGCCTCGGCGGCAACAATCGTCACTCGCGATACCAAGCGCGACATGTACGACGACAAAAAAACCGTACGCGTCGAACGAGAACTCGCCGTTTATTCCGATAATGATTTTGCCGCCGACGGCAAGTACCGCGAGTTCTATCCCGATGGCAAACCTTTTGTCGAAGGCCAGTTTCGCAAAGGGCGCCAGGAAGGCGAATGGAAATATTATTTCAACAACGGGCAGCTGAACCGCAAAGCGAGCTTCAAGGATGGCAAGCCGGACGGCAGTTGGGAGGTGCATCGCGCTGATGGCACACTCTCGGCCAAACGTGGCTTCAAGGATGGTTTGCGTGACGGCGAGTGGACCACCTACGACGAGTCCGGAAAAAAACCATTGAGCGAGGAACATTACATCGCGGGCGAGGAAGACGGCGTATGGAAAGTCTGGTTTCCCAACGGCCAATTACGACGGCAGGCTAGTTTCAAAAAAGGCAAGCGTGACGGTGTGAGCACCGAATGGGATGAAAAAGGCCAGAAGGTTGCGGAAGCCCAATACACCGACGGCAAATTCAATGGGACCGTCACGCGCTGGCTGCCCGATGGCAAGAAGATCGAACAGCAATACGAAAACGGCCGTTTGAAATCTGAAAGCAAGCAGTAACAGCTCGGCGAAGCGTGCCGTACAGCCAGTGCTTTGGATTCGGCGGTCGGAGCGGGATCGGTTGGGTCGCCCTCGTCTCCTGCTGAGAAGCTGGCTAGAATACTCTGACGGCTGCCGCCAATTGCGGCCCGCTTGGCCATTTTCCCACCCGCGCCGCCTCACTCCGTGCAGCCGACCACGCAACCTTCGACACCTTCGCCCGATAAAAACAAGCCGCAGCCGCGCGGAAGGCGGCCGGTCGCGACGGCTTGGACCATCGGCTTAGTGCTCGTGCTCTTGGCGTTGCTGGCCTCGCAGTGGTTTACGGAAGACCGCTCGGAGATCAGTTTCACGTTTTTCGACGCGCAGGTTCGTGCACACAATGTCAAGTCCATCGATGTCTACGGACAAGTGGCCTATGGCGAATTCGTCGAAGCTCCATCATCACCGGCAGACGAGAAAGCGAAACACCCTGCAAAGGGTGCAAAAGCACCGGGCTATGAAACCGAACATTTGAGCTCGAAATTCTTGGTCACGCTTCCCGGGGAAAATGTCGATCCGGAATTCGTTCGCCAATGGCGCGCGGCGGGTGTTGAAACGATTCAATTTCACAAGCCGAAGAATCTAAGCGAGATCCTGATGTTTGTGTGGCTGGGTTTACTGCTATTTCTCGTCGTCGGCGGCTGGGGGATGGCCCGCCGCGCACGCGACCAGATGCTCGGCGGCGGGATGCTGTCTGGAGTCCTGCGCAGCCCGGCGCGACGTTATCCGGCCGAAGGTCCGCGCGTGACATTCGACGATGTCGCCGGCCTGAGTAACGCCAAAAAGGACCTCCGCGAGATCGTGGACTTCTTGCGAGATCCGACCAAGTTTCACAAGCTGGGCGCCCGCGTGCCGAAAGGCGTTCTGTTAATGGGGGCGCCCGGCACCGGCAAGACGCTGCTTGCCAAAGCGGTGGCCGGCGAGGCCGGAGTGCCTTTTTATTCCATCAACGGCTCGGAGTTCATTCAGTTGTTCGTCGGCGTGGGCGCTGGCCGTGTGCGCGACCTCTTTCAAACGGCTCAAACAAACGCACCGGCCATTTTGTTCATTGATGAAATCGATGCGGTCGGCCGTCAGCGCGGCGCGGGCCTTGGCGGCGGACACGATGAACGCGAACAAACGCTCAACCAAATCCTCAGCGAAATGGACGGTTTCAGCCCCACCAGCACCGTGATCGTGCTCGCTGCCACCAACCGGCCCGACGTACTCGACCCGGCCCTGCTGCGGCCGGGGCGGTTCGATCGCCACATCATGGTCGATCGTCCCACGCTCGCCGGACGCCGCGAATTGTTCGAAGTCCACTCGCATGGCGTGCCGCTGTCCGACAACGTCGATTTTGACCGTTTGGCCCGCGCCACAGTCGGCATGACGGGCGCCGATATCCGCAACCTGGTCAACGAAGCCGCCCTGTGGGCGGCGCGAAACGAACAATCCGTCGTTACCATGAACGACTTCGAATACGCTCGCGATAAAGTTCTGATGGGCGCCGCACGCGAGGATGTGCTCGCCGAAGAGGAAAAGCTCATCACCGCGCATCACGAAGCCGGTCACACGATTCTGGCCTGGCTCACACCCGGTTGCGACCGCGTGCACAAAGTTACGATCTTGCCCCGCGGCCGCGCTCTGGGAGTGACGCAGCTCGTGCCCGAGGAAGAGCGATACAACATCAACCAGCACGACCTTCAAGCCCGGCTGGCAATGCTGTTGGGAGGCCGTGCTGCCGAAAAGCTTCAGTTCGATCAATTCAGCGCCGGCGCCGAGAGCGATCTGAACGAGGCCACCCGCCTCGCACGCCGCATGGTCACTCATTGGGGCATGAGTGAACGGTTGGGGCCGGTCGCCTATCACATTAGTGAGGATCACCCATTCCTGGGCCGCGAAATCGCCCAGCACGAACGCCAGTTCAGCGAGCACACGGCCCAAGTGATCGACGAGGAGGTCGAAAAATTCCTCCACGCAGCCGAGGACTTGGCCAAGCGCACGTTGCAGCAAAATGCCGACAAACTCGCCACGCTGGCCGACGCGCTGCTCGAGCGCGAAGTCCTCGACGAAAAGGACATCGCGAATCTCATTGGCCCCAGCGTGAACGAAACGCGCGAACGGTCTGTCAGCGTTGGCTCCGCCCAGGTAGCGTCGGTTCGCGAATAACGCCGAGCCAAACGTGCCACGCCTTTCGTACCGTGTCTACCCGACGTAGAATGACCCGTCCCGTCGACCTAAGGCGTTCAGGCAGATTCATCATCCGTCATATCGCAAAACAATCCGCTATGCCAGGCACCTGTGTTATTGGTTTGCAGTGGGGTGACGAAGCCAAGGGCAAGATCGTCGATATCTTGACTCGCCAGCACGACTTCGTCGTGCGCTATCAAGGCGGGGCAAATGCGGGGCACACCGTAGTTGTTGGCGACCAGGTATACAAGCTTTCGCTGCTGCCTAGTGGCATTTTAACGCCCGGCGTTACGTGCGTCATCGCCACAGGTGTCGTGTTGAATCCCCAGCGCGTGATCGAAGAACTCGACGAGCTCGCCAAGCGCGGTGCCGGCTACCCGGATAATTTGCGAATCAGCGACCGGGTACACGTGATCTTCCCCTGGCACTTTGCCGAGGATCGCGCGCTCGATAAAAGCACGTCCGACGGCGAAAACATCGGGACCACGGGCCGTGGCATCGGACCCTGTTATCGCGACAAGGTCGGCCGCTCGCATGCTCTGCGCCTCGGCGACCTCTATCGGCCCAACTTTAAGACGCAGGTCGAGCATATCGTGGCCGCCAAGAATCGGATTCTCGCCGTTTTATATCCGGCCGGCGAATTCGCGCCGCTCGACCCGGCCACGATTGTGCGAGATTACACGGCGCATGCCGAACGACTTCGCCCTTACGTGTGCGACACGACCGAGCTACTGCTCTCGGCTGTCGAAAGTGGCAAGCGGGTGCTTTTCGAAGGCGCCCAAGGTGCGCTGCTCGATGTCGATCACGGCACCTATCCGTTCGTTACCAGCAGCAACAGCTCCGGCGTCGGCATCGCGAGTGGTTCCGGCGTGCCTGGCCGCTATCTGGACCGCGTCATCGGCGTGGTGAAGGCATATTCGACCCGCGTCGGTGGCGGTCCTTTCCCAACCGAACAGGACAATGCGACGGGCCAATACCTGCGCGAACGGGGCAACGAATATGGCACCGTCACGCGCCGGCCCCGCCGCTGCGGCTGGCTCGATGCCGTGGCCTTGCGGTACACGAGCCGGCTAAGCGGCGTGAATTCGATCGCCATTATGTTGCTCGATGTGCTCAGCGGCCTGGATGAATTGAAAGTCTGCACCGCCTACGAAATCGGCGGCAAACGAACATCTCAATTCCCTAGCCACGTCGACGATCTTCGCTGCGCCAAACCCAGCTACGAAACATTACCCGGCTGGAAGGAAGAAATCTCAAATTGCCGATCGTTCAACGATTTGCCGGCGAACGCCCGGGCGTATTTGCGTCGAATCAGCGAGCTCGTAGGCCAGCCGGTTGAAATGGTTTCCGTCGGACCGGAGCGAGATCAAACGATAGTGGGTGAGTTTGCTTAGGATCGACGACTTGTCATTCCGAGGTACCCCGAGGAATCTCGCCGGACCCCTCGGGATGACAGGGCGAACTGGCCCGCTACCGAACAAACGATCGCTGTCAGCAAGATGTGATTGACCGATGACCGGAGAAGTCGCAGGCCAGACTCTTGAGATTCCACTCGACCGCCGTCCGCGCCACATCGCGATCATCATGGATGGCAATGGCCGCTGGGCCGAGCGTCAGAATTTGCCGCGAATCGCCGGTCACCAGCGCGGCGTCGATTCGGTCCGCCGCACGACCGAAGAGTGTGCCCGGCTGAAGATCGAACAACTCACGCTGTATTGCCTCTCCAGCGAGAATTGGAAGCGGCCGCAGACCGAAATCAATTTTCTCATGCACCTGCTCGAGCAGTACATGATCGAGGAGCGGGCCACGATCATGGAAAACAACGTGCGGGTTCGCATGTTGGGCCGGCGCGATCGAGATCCCCGACCAGGTGCTGCGAGAGCTCGATCGTACCGTCGAAATGAGCGGCTCAAACACGGGCCTTTGGTTGAACCTGGCGATCAACTACGGCGGCAGAGCGGAGATCGTGGATGCTGTGCGAGCGATCGGCCGCTCCATCCAAGCCGGCAATTTGTCTCCCGACGATATCGACGAACCAACAATCACCGCGAATCTCTACACGGCCGCCGCGCCGATCCAGACTTGTTGATTCGAACCGCCGGTGAAATGCGGATCAGCAACTTCCTGCTTTGGCAGATTAGTTACGCCGAGATTTGGGTGACAGAAAAATGCTGGCCCGAATTCGACGAGCCGACGCTGCACGATGCAATTCGCGGGTATGCCGCGCGGCGTCGTCGCTTCGGCGGTTTAGGCGGCTAGCGACCCACTGCGCGCTGACTGCAGCGTCTCGTTCTCGATTTGCTTCGCCATCTTCTCATGGTATTCGCGCAGCTTTTCGCGCAGCTCCGGTCGGGAATTGGCCAGAATCCGAATCGCCAGCAGGGCAGCATTCTTCGCTCCGTGCGAGCCAATTGCCAGTGTGCCGACCGGCACGCCGCCGGGCATCTGCACCATGGAGAGAATCGCATCGAGTCCGCCGACCCCATTCCCTTGCATCGGCACACCCAGCACGGGCAAGAGAGTCATTGAGGCGACGACTCCGGCCAGGTGGGCCGCCAACCCGGCAGCCGCAACGACGACCTCCAAACCGCGCCTCTCGGCCGATTTCGCGAACTCCGCAACCAGCTCCGGCGAACGGTGGGCCGATGCCACTTTTGCTTCGTATGCGACGCCGAATTCATCGAGCACCTTGCCCGCCGCCTGCATCGTCTCCCAATCGTTCTTCGAACCCATCAGGATCGCCACGAGTGGCTGCCGTGTATTGTCGCTCATTAGTAGATCCGTGCGTAATCAAGAAAGTGAGTGTCGGAATCCGATGTGCGCTCAAGTGCCCACCGCTTGCTTCTTTGCGCCGCGTTGAAGCACCGACAAGAGCGAGCTGTGATCGACTGGTTTCACTAGGTGATCGTCGAACCCAGCCTCGCGCGAGCGCTGTCGGTCCTCGGGCTGGCCATAGCCGGAAACCGCCACGATGATTTCATCCGCGAACCCCTCGTCGCGAAGTTTCCGTACCACATCATACCCGTTCATTCCCGGAAGTCCGATATCGAGGAAAATTGCGTAGGGCCTGAAGTCGTGCGCAACGTCCAAAGCCGAAATCCCATCGTAAGCCGTTCGCACTTCATGTCCATGTGCCTTAAACAACAATCCACACGCCTCTGCTGTATCGCGGTTGTCATCCACGATCAGGATTCTTCGCGTTGAAATTGTCGCAGGGTGCTCCGCTGGGCCAACGGATTCGCCGTCAACCCGTGGTTGGTTCGAAATCGGCAGCCGCACGGTAAATTTCGAGCCTTTGCCGATACCTTCGCTATCGGCCGAAATAGTGCCGCCGTGCATTTCGGCCAGTTTGCGGGCAACCGTGAGCCCGATGCCAAGTCCTCCTTCCGAACGATCGAGCGTGCGATCGGCCTGGGCAAATAGATCAAAAACGCGGGTCAGTAATTCAGACGACAAGCCGACGCCCGTATCGATCACCTCGACGACCGCCTGCCCCTGATCGGCATAGGCACGGACCGTAACTCGCCCGGCATTCTTGGTGTATTTTGCCGCGTTGGTAAGGAGATTGGCCAAAATCTGTTCCGCTCGAGTCGGGTCCGCGTAAAGGTAGATCACCTCTGTCGGCAGCTCGAGCCTCAGTTCATGTTTCTTCTCTTCCATGAGGGACCTCACCGTGGCGGCCGCGCCCGTGATAATCGTCGCCAAATCGACCGTTTCTCGCCGCAACGTCACCTTATTGCGACTGATCCGCGAGACATCGAGCAGATCGTCAATGAGATGAGCAAGGTTTTGTGTTTGGCGATCGATGATTTCAAAGTTTTCCTCGTGCGATTCGCCCGACGACATTTGACCCAGAGCCACGGCGTACCGAATCGCCGCTAATGGATTGCGGAGCTCGTGGGCCAACATCGCCAGAAATTCATCTTTCTGGCGATTCGCATCCTTAACGGCGTGAAACAATCGGGCATTATCGACGGCAACCGCCACGCGCACGGCCAGATTCTCCGCCAGTTCGACTTCCCGCTGCGTATAACGCCTGCTCCGATCGCAAGATACCAGTCCGATGACTCCGATTGTCCGCTCGCGAATTTTGAGAGGCACGCTGATGACCGCAGTTGGTCCCAGTACACGAACGATCTCACGATGCTCGTCGCTTTGCGTGAAGCTGCTCAAAAGCGGTTCCGGCAAATGGTCCATGAGCTGTGGTTTCCCCGTGCGCAACGCACGGACCGTGGCCGTATTTGAGTTCCAATCGAGCGGAAACTTGCTCAACATCTCACCCACCAGTATTTCCTTCTGCGGGTCGCGATGCGCGTGAGCATGGTATTCGATCGCGCCGTGTTCATCGATCACGTACACAACGCACCAGTCGGCCAGAAAAGGGACGGGCAATCTGGCTGCTTGCTGCAACGCACTTTGGCGATCGGCCAGAGCCGCAAGACTCGTGCTTGCCGCAGCCAGGAACGTTAGCGATTCCTCTGCGTGATGTCGTTCCGCGATGCTAACGCGAAGTCGCTCGCCCTCGTTAAGCGCAGCGTCCATCGATCGCTTACCATCTCGCTGGGCCAGGTGAAACTTCTCGCCCAGCCAGCCAGTGGCGAGCGCGACCGCCACAAAAACGGCGAGACCAACACGGTATTCGGGGAGGGCGACATAAAATGAGCCAACTGGTTCAAGAATGGCATACGACAAAACAAGAGCACCCAAGATCGCCGCGTAGCAGGTCGGCCAAAAACCACCCCACCACGCGAGGATGAACACCATCGGGAAAAATGTAATAAACGGCACTCGTTCGTTGATAAGCGACGTCAGAACCCAGCGAAGTCCCCACGCCGCCAATATCCCAACGACGGCGGCAGTCGCAGCGGCAAGGTGGTTCGGTTTGTCTCTCATTGCGGCGAGATTCTGGCGGTTGCCGTCGCGCCGTCGAACAGCCAGGGAATGATTACATCAGGAGACGTTTGCGGCAATTGGGCTGATCCCTACCGTTGCTCAGAACGCTAGAAATAGTCGTCCAATCTAAGTCAACCGCCTAAACAGGTTCCGGAACTCCGGAGGACACCCGATTGTAGCGGCCAAAAACCATCCGGCCGGCGCTCGTTTGCAGCACGCTTGTTACAACCGCGGAGATCTGTTCGCTGATATGCTCGCGGCCTCCTTCAATGACAACCATCGTGCCATCCTCCAAGTATCCAACCCCTTGCCCAGCCTCCTCGCCTGCCTTAACAATCCGCACGTCAATCGTCTCGCCCGGCAGGAACACTGGCTTCAGCGAGTTCGCGATGTCGTTGAGATTGATGACGCCCACGTTGTGCAGTTTTGCCACCTTGTTCAGGTTGTAATCGTTCGTAACGACCTTGCCATCAAGATGCTTCGCCAGCAGTACGAGTTTCTGATCAACCGGCTGACCGGCGAACTCGGGCAGGTCGCGGTCATAAATCATCAAATCCACCTTCGGATCGCTCCGCAGCCGATTGAGAATATCCAGGCCCCGACGCCCTCGATTGCGGCGCAGCTTGTCGTTGGAATCGGCGATCGCCTGCAACTCGGCGATCACGAACTGCGGCATGATGAGCTGGTTGTCGATCACGCGCGTCTCGACAATATCGGCGATTCGGCCGTCGATCACCACGCTCGTATCGAGCACGTACGGCTTCAGCCCCTTCACCTCTTTGGCGAATTCGACATACGGAATGATGAAACGAAAATCGTCTTTGGTTTGCAGCAGCACGCTAATGCAGGTGTAGCACACGATCGTGGCGAGTGAAATAACGATCAGCCTTTGGGCATCCGACATTTTTTCGAGATCGGTTGGAATCAGCAGGCGAGAGGGCCAATCGAAATACATTCGTCAGAAACAGGCCAATAATGATGCCGAAGTAAGACGGCGCTGATCGTGTCGAGCCGTTTCCGACGAATGGCGATATCGGCCGTCAGCACCCCAACAGCCCCGAGAATTACCCCCAAAAAGGCCAACCAGGGCAACCACTGTTCTTTACCCTCACCGATGAGTAGCCCGGAGGTTACCCACTGGTACCCCAAGGCAACGGCCACCATCAAGAAAACACAGCGCAAAATGAACAGGGCCATTCCGGAACTCCGGCATGAAAACGGCAACACGAACGACGCACTGCGCGGGCCGAAAGCTTTGGAATTCCGACGACCAGCGCACGGGTTCTCACGCCATTCTATCAAGCCCGCTGGGCCCCCACCAATGGCCCCGGGTAGCTTACCCGCTCACCAGTCGCGCATGTTCTTCAAAGGCGAATCGATCGGTCATACCCGCCAGGTAGTCGGCCGTCGCCCGCCGGTACCCTCCCGTTCCGCCAGCCGCTGGAATTTCGCCGGCAGTAAATTCACGTTGGCTGCCAATGCATGAAAACTTTCTCGGAGTACCTGTTGAGCAGGTGTGCGTTTGGCCAGCACGCCCGGATGCCGATACACCCTTTCAAACAGAAAATGCTCGACTTCGCTCTTTTTTTCTGCCAGTTCGGCGGACGGCTGGATGATTGTCGGCGCTGTCCGAACATCGGCGATGCTTCCACCCGGCGTTCCGACAATTCATGCCGCGACCGCTCGATGACATCGCTCACTTGCCAATCGATTGCCATATGGACAATCGCCCGGCGGAGCTGGCAACCATTCAGCTTCGCATTTCCTTCGATTCGATCGCGTGCTTCACGCCATAGCGGCAGCTCGACAAGCTGATTCAATTCCAGCAGCCCAAGTTCCAAAGCATCATCCGCATCGTGCGTATCGTAGGCAATGCTGTCGGCGACATCCACAACTTGAACTTCCAACAACGGGCTATTGCTCGACGCCGTTGCACTTCCGCCCGTCCCGGCGATCGAACTCCTATTCGTCCGATGCCGCTGGCCTTCCAAGACTTCGCACGTCAGGTTCAGCCCCGGAAAGTCAGAGTAGCCCGACTCGATCAATTCGCAAATTCGCAGCGCCTGCTCGTTGTGATTGAAGCCGCCCTCGCGGCGCAGGCACTCGTTGAGCACATCTTCGCCGGAGTGGCCAAATGGCGGATGTCCGAGGTCGTGCGCCAGTGCCAGTGCTTCCACAAGATCTTCATTGAGCTTCAGAGCACGGGCGATGGTGCGCGCAATCGAGGAAACCTCCAACGTGTGCGTCAGCCGCGTGCGATGATAATCGCCCATCTCGCCGGTGAAGACTTGCGTTTTCTGGCTGAGTCGGCGGAACGCCGAACTGTGGATGATGCGATCGCGGTCGCGCTGATACGGTCCCCGGTAGGGGTGACCAGGCTCTGCGTGCCGCCGACCGGCCGAATCGGCGCTATGCATCGCGTACGATCCCAAAAGCACGCGCTCGCGTTCCGTGGTGATTTCTGAAAGCGCCGGCATTGCGATTCCTAGTCCAAGGCGCCTTTCAGCATTTCCCAAAGTGCATCGAGCGACTGCGGGATGACTCGCGTCCCTGCCAATGCCGGCATGAAGTTCGTATCGCCGGCCCAGCGTGGGACCAGGTGCCAATGTAGATGTCCCGGCAGGCCAGCCCCGGCCGCCCGGCCCAAATTCAACCCGATATTAAACCCTTCAGCGTTAATTCGCTCGCGATACAGGCACGTTAGCCTGGCCAACAGCGAAATGCACTCTATGTGCTCTTCCGGCGTCATCTCGTGCAATTCGCCGACGTGGCGCTGCGGAGCCACCAGCAAGTGGCCATTGTTGTACGGATAGCGGTTCAACACCACCATAGTCGATTTCCCGCGGGCAACGACCAATAAACGCCGATCCGCGGCAGAAGCCGCTTCATATTTCGCGGCGGCGCGACAAAGAAAGCAACTATGCTCCGCACCCTCCGGCCATTCGAGCGGCTCCGGCGGCGGGTCTGTTTCGGACCCGCTGCCCGTCACGTAATCGAGACGCCAAGGCGCCCAAAGGCGTTCTAGTTTCACAACAGGTCTACCTGGGGACTGAGAGTCGTTCTCGATCCATCCGTTGATTATCCGCGCTTCAGAACCCAGATTAGCACAACAGCAAGCACAACCACCACCGTCAGCAGACAGATGCTGATAACGAACTGATTCCGACGTCGCCGCGCACGGCGTTTGGCGTGCTGTTCGTCGGGGTCTGTAGCCACTACCGATTCTGGCGGCTTTGCAATTGGCCCCAAGCGTTCAGTCATCCGCGCTGGCGCGATGGCATTCGCGGCAAGCGAATCCGGCATTTTGCCCGGCGATGGCTCCGTGTCGGCAACCTCAATGATGACCGACGGCGACGCAACCGCGCTTGACGCGTAGCTGGGCGAAATTGTGTCAACGACAAAAGATTGGCTGCCGGCAACTAGCTGTGTGGGTTCGGAATTCTGCGTTTCGGCCAGAGCCGGGATGTCAAACTTGGCCCCGCACTGCGGACAAACACCGCGCTTTCCGGCCAAGAACGTCTTGACGTTTAGCTTATGACCGTTGGGGCACAAAAAGCGAATACCCATAAAAGCGACGCGCCAGGCTGCAGGTATGCAGGTGTCAGAATTCAGGTGCCAATACCGGAAACCTGACACCTGATATCTAGTATTATAAGAGCACTGCTCGTGTGACAGTCGTCGCCATCGCCGGGCGATTCGATCGCCAGAAACCCTACCACTGGTATCAAAAACAACGAAATTTCTTGGCCCAGAACGCAAATTGACCCAAAATCAGCCTCGGAAAACTGGCACGTTTTTGGCTTCCTTCCTAGAATGGAAGACATATCGCATTTTCGGGGATAAATATCGCCAGCGGGCGATTGGGGTAACTTGAGGTGGGAACAGAGATGACCGAGCGGCAAGACGAAGATGGCCCTGTCGAAATCGCAATCGTTGGCGATCTGACCGATAGCGAAGCCGAGCTCACCGATCGCCTGCTCGGCATCGAGCCGGGCGGCGAATGCACCATCTATTTCGATTCGCCCGGCGGCAGTCCGTATTGCGCCGTTTCGCTCATGACGCTGATCAAATTGCGCGATCTGAAAGCGACCGGTATCGTCACGGGCGAATGCTCCTCGGCAACACTTTGGCCGTTTGCTGCTTGTCGACGCCGAATCGTTACTCCGTTTAGCGTTATGTTGTTTCACCCCATGCGTTGGCAAAGCGAGGAGAACGTCGGCTTGGCCGAGGCCTCGGAGTGGGCCCGTCATTTCGCCACCCTTGAACAGGACATGGATACGCTGCTGGCCCAATTATTTGGCGTCCCGGCAGATATGATGCGCAAATGGATCATTCCAGGCCGTTATGTCTCTGGCCGCGAAATGGCCCAGGCCGGAATGGCGGAGTTGATTGAATTGGATCAGCTGCACTCGGTGGCATTCGATCGCGCCAATTCTCAGCGCCCAACGGCACCTAGCAACGGCAATGGCGCGACCGCTCAAGTTCGTCGGCCCGCGAAAGCTCCCACCCGACGTCGCCGGCGGCGATAAGCTCGTCGCTCGCTCGTTTACGTCGTGAGTGGCAATTCAAGCCGCTCGATCGCCAAGCAGCAAATCGTGGCAAGCTCGATGTCGTTCTCGCGCGGCAGCAGTGCCGCGTGTACTCGAGCCCGCCGGATGACGCCCTTCTCCAAAAAGTCGGCAAACAGCGTCCATTCTGTGATGTAATCGCCCTCTGCGTTTGGGCCGGCGGCATACATTGCGAAATAGTCGGCGCTCGGCATGATCTCGGCATAACTTAGCCCCGGAGCCACTAGCCTTCGAAGCACGCAGCGAACTTTTCCAGCCGCGACGTTGTTTTCGCCTGTGCGTATCTGATCGCTTTCGGGTGGGCGTACCTGGTTGATTTCCGGTTTTGCATGGTCGTCCACGTCGATGCACAGCGTTTCTTTGGCAGATAGTAGCGATACCACACTGATTTGCGGACGCGTGTCCAGTAGTTGAGTTTGCAGCGAAACCAACAGCGATATCGACGCTACCACACCCTCGACTCCATCCAGCGTCGCTGTGCGCCAGTACAACTGCGATGAGAAAGGCGAGTTATCACTGGCCCGATACGTTGCAACCAGGTCGTTGCCGCGCACGTACGTCTCGGCGAGCGGTAACGGCCACGATCTCGCCTCGTCGCCACCCTTCGTGTCGCTCGGCGACAACCACTGGCCGTGAGGAATCACGCCGAGGAGCAAGCCCAATCGGTGATCCGAGTCGAACGCCAGCGCGCTCAATCCGCTATGAGGTCGCGATGTATCGACTTCGCCAGATAGCGGGCCGTATATGAGTCGGCCCACGTTGCCTTGCAGCGACCAACGGGCGCCTGTGTTCGCCGTGTCATCCATTGACCAGGACCTCGTGTCAGCGACGTTCGCACGAGCGCGCTCGACATCGAACCGCCACGGAACACCAATAAAAAACCCCGTCGAACACCGCGAGGATGTTGCGACGGGGCCGGAACAGAGAAGAGGCCAATACTCCCAAGTTAGGGGATAAAAGAATTAGGCAATCGCCTTTCCACTAAAGTGGTGTTTGTCTCGGAAGACTGGCCGAGGCACTTGTTCCATTAACGATGATACCCATTTCCGATGTCGTGTCTATAGTTTGCAGCGAAAAAGTTCGAAGGATTTTGCCGCTCGCCTGCTATATTGTCGTTAATCCTTACGGATTAACAATTTATGGCGAACGCCATCAAACCATGTAAAACGATGATACAAAAGTCATCCGAATGCACGGTTTTACGAAGGTTGCTGTGTCGCGATCAGCCAATCGTGGCCGGCATCCGCCTACGTCGCCGCCCAACAGCGTGTGCCTCACGTGAATGAACCAGAGCTTAACGATTGGCTCGAGACCTGCGAGGCGGCTGCCCGTGCGGGTGGACGAGAGCTGATGGCCTGGCGAGGCCGGTTCAAAACCCGAGAGAAAGGCGTCTGCGACCTGGTCACCGATGCCGATCTGGCTTCCCAGGAGGCGATTCGTCGCACGATTGCCGCGCGTTTTCCCGACCATTCATTCTTAGGCGAAGAACAAGCGGCTGAGCCGACGCTGGTAGGCGCCGAACAACTGATTTGGATCGTTGATCCACTCGACGGAACAACGAACTACGTTCACGGCTATCCCAATTATGCCGTTTCCGTCGCGCTTGCCCGCGGCCGGGAAGTGCTGGCTGGGGTGATTTTCGACCCAGTTCGAGAGCAGTGTTTCGCTGCGGCCGCCGGCAAGGGCGCCTCTTTGGACGGTGCTCCATTGAAGACCAGCGGCGTCAGCGAACTAAACGAATCGCTTGTAGCCGTAAGCCTTCCGGCCCGTGTCCGCCGCGATTCGCCCGACCTGCTCGACTTCATCGAGGCGGCCCAGGTTTGCCAGGCCGTTCGGCGTTCCGGCTCGGCGGCGCTGAATCTGGCTCACGTCGCATGCGGCACGCTCGATGCCTTCTGGGCCACCCACATACACCCCTGGGACGTGGCGGCGGGTGTCCTCCTGATTCGCGAGGCGGGTGGCATCGTTACGGCACGCAGCGGTGCGCCGTTCGATTTGTGGAATCCGCATTTTCTGGCCGCTTCCTGCCCGAAATTGCACGGCGATCTGCTCGTTGCGCTGAGGTATTACTCCGCTCGCTGAATCTCGTCGTCGTAATCCCGTCCGGATCTGCTGAATTTCGCCTGTTTTACCCAGCGGTATCAACGTTTCACCGGCGAGACTAAAATGGGTTGCAGGAGCAACCATCTCTTCAATGCCCCGCCCTCTTCTCAAATACCTTCCCAGATCGAGCCGTGCTCGCCGTAGTAGTGGCCAGCAGAAGCGATGACCCATTTCGTAACCAAAACTCGATGTTTTGCGATCGCTTGCCGGCCGGCCCGATATCGGCCGGCTGTGCTCGCGGTTTTGGTCTTTGTCGCAATCTCCGGCTATCTCCACGGGGAAGACAAAAAGCCCAAGGATTCGGCGCCCCCGCCCGCTGCAGCCCAGCTGGAAACCCGGCATTCGCCCGGGCAAGATTCGACCCCCACTGGTCGTCTTTCCGACCGAATTCAATCTGTCGGCCCAGACACGTACATTTTGCTCGATGCGGAAGGCAGGCCGCAGCCAGTTCCAGGCATGACCTACGAGGACTTTCTCGCCGCCTGGAAGAAGCTGAATCATGCGATAACTCCGGAGAGTCAGCCGCGCTTCACCATCGAAAGTATCAAAATCGACGGGCGGACCCAACGACAACGGGCCGAACTGAAGTTTCAAGCCGTCATTCGCCTTATTACCGATGACTCGGTGAACGTCCCGTTAGGCCTCGTTGGCGCGATTTTGCAAGGCGTGCCCCATTTTGGCAAACCAGAGGCCGGTGGGCCGAATGCCGCAATTGATCGGCCAACGCCCGAAAAAGAATCTCGAAATGAATACTTGGATTTCGATCCGCAGCATGGCGGCTTCGTCGCCCACATGAACGGCAAAGCGAATGAACGACGCTTGTTGTCGTTCGATCTGATTGTTCCCTTATTGCGCGACGGCGAAGAAACAACATTGCCGCTGAATTGTCCGCGGAGCGTATCGTCATCGTTGGCGCTCGTTGTCGATTCCCCCATCGCCGAGGCCCGTACGAACACCGGCGCCGTAATAACTAAGCAAGCCGCGGCGGAAGGCGGTTCTCGGATCGAAGTTGCCGGCCCGGCCGGGCAGTTTCGCTTGACGTGGCAGGCCGCGAACCACGACTCGGCATCGGTCGTGTCCGTTCTCAATGCGGTTGGCGCGATCCATGTTGCGATCGATGGGCGCGGCGTGCGTAGCGACGCCCGACTGAGTGTCCGCAGTTTCGGTGGAACTTTCGACCAATTTCGAGTGCGGCTACCGAGGGGAGCCAAGCTTATTCGAGATCCGGCGGCAACCGGAAGCCAAGACCCGAAATTCCGTATTTCCGAGGAGGCGAAGTCCGCTTCCGCGGCGACGACGATCGGCGACGAAACCGGGCAGGTGATTCTGGTTGAATTGAAGGAAAAGCAGCAAGGTCCGGTCGTTGTGGATATCTCGACCGAGCAATCGATCAGCGACATGAACCGACCGTTGGATTTGGCCGGTTTTGAAGTGTTGGGCGCCGTCCGCCAATATGGCGATATCGCGCTGAACGTGGCCAGCGACTGGCAGGCACGTTGGACGATCGGCCGCGATATCCGCCAGGTTGATCCCGCAGACCTCGAAAGCTCCTTGCAACGATCCGATTTGACGGCCGCTTTTCAATACGACGGTCAACCGTGGTCATTGGATGTGCGCATTTCACCGCGGCCCTCGCGAGTGCATGTAACGCCAAAGTATGAAATGGAATTGTTGCCCGAGGAGGCTCGCCTTACTGTTCGGCTTGCTTATCAAAATTTTGGCGCGCGAGCATTCGAGTTTCGCGTTGAGACCGATGGTTGGGAGATGAGCGGAGAACCTCTTGAGTCGGGCGGTCTGGTCGATCAAGATCGAGTGACCGTAACCCCCGACGGTACGCTGGTATTGCCGTTGGCGCAAGCGTCGTCGCGCAAAGCGGAGGTTTTGTTTTCGTTACGTCGAACGCTCGACCGCGATGCTTCGCTGCTTCAGCTTCCGCTGCCGGTACCTGTGGCCGATTCGGTCGGCACGGGGGAATTAACGGTTCGCGTTCCCGCGGACAGTGAGATACTGCCCGACCTGGCAAATTCGACCGGCCTGGCAGCCGCACCTGCGCCGGCCGCTGTTGGCGCATCGGAAGCTGCGACTGAACTCCATTTTCGCTGTTTGCTGCCAAACTCCGTTTTTGTTGCCTCTCGGGCAAATCGTCGTCGCGAAATAACGGCGCAACCGACGGCGCAAATTGAAATCGGCCCCGATTCGGCCAAGATTGATCAGCGGATTGATTACGTCGTTCGGTATGAGCCAATTAAGGAGCTTCTTTTCGATGCGAACGGCGACCTGCCAATCGACGAAGACGGGTTCGAAATCGCCTTGCTCTCCAGTTCCGGCGGAACCTCCGATTCTGCCGAACAGCGAACCCCGCTTCACGTCGAGCTGATTTCGAACGACGATGAGCTTTCCGCTGCCGGAACACGTCGATTGCGCGCTGTTCTGCCCCAAGCCCAATTAGGAAAATTCGTCGTCGGCATTCGTTATCGAATTGCGCGACCGCAAGCGCCGCGACCAGCGGCATTTTGCCCTTGTCGTTGCTCGCACCAGTCGACGGACAGGTCGCGTCCGAGCGGGCTATTGTCGCAACCCCGCGCGGTATGTCCGTCTCGCTAAATACGAAGGCGGACGACGCATCATGGAAAGTCAACGACTCGCAGGCCCGGAATAATTCGCTCGGTGCGGCACGTGAGTTTGTCGCCGAACGGGCTGAGCTTAGTCTGCCATTGTTGGTGAGCGCGAGTGAATCGAAGCCGCAATCGGCCACGATCGTCGAGCGTGCCTGGTTGCAGACCTGGATCTCCGGCGACATCGAGCAGGATCGGGCCGTTTTTCGGCTGCGCACTTCGAACTCACAAACGACGATCGAGTTGCCGCCCGATGCGCCTCCTGGTGAAGTTGAAGTCCTCGTTGACGCCCAGCCGGCGGAAATCGTATCCCAAGCGGCTGGTCGAATGGTGGTCCGGCTTGGGCCGGATGCGCCGAATCCGGGCGCTGCGGTCTCCCCAGAACCTGGCACTCATACGCTCGAAGTTCGGTTTCGGCAGGCGATCCAGCAATCGTTGTTGACGCGCCACCTGCTCACTCCGCCGCAAATAGATGGTTCCACCCAACTTTCGCAAATCTATTGGCAGATCATATTGCCGGGCGATGAGCATATCGTTGGGTCGCCCGAAGAATTGACCTCAGCGAGCGAGTGGCAGTGGTTGGGAAGTTTTTGGGGCCGCCGCCCCGTGATGTCGCAGGCCGAACTCGAAGCATGGGTCGGCGCGTCGTCGCAAGTAGCTCCGTCGGCGGCCGACAATCAATATCTGTTTACCGGTTTGCTACCCGTCTCGTCGATCTCGCTCCTTACGGCGCCGAGGTGGCTTATTGTTCTGGTCGCCTCGTCGGCCACGTTGGCCATTCTCCTGGGCTGGTTTTACTTGCCGACCGCGATCAGGCCTGGCTTGCTGGTTGCACTGATTTTCGCGATCGCCTTCACGGCCGTCGCATATCCGACGGCAGCTATGCTCATTGGTCAGGCCTCAGCGATCGGCGTGGTATTGGCCATGCTTTCGATGCTCATATCACGCTTATTGGCGCGACCCGCCCGCCGTTTACCTCCATTGGTAGTTACCGCCAGTTCCCAGCGAATGAGTACACCGCGCACCGATTCGATCCTCATGCCGCCGGTAATCGCTTCGGCGAGCACCGCGCCAACCGCAATCCTCCGTTCATCGGATTCCGAACGATGAGCAAATGCTGCCCGCCAAAGACGAGTTTCAGACGCGTAGTGGTACCTTGCACTTGTCTGTTTGCGTCGATCCTATTTGGCAAAGTGCAGCTCGCGGCTGCGGTTGCGGACGAAGGGCAAACTAAGGCGCCGGCCGAATCTCGCGATCACGCCTCCGATAATTCGTCGATTCAATTTCGGCGCATCTATGTGCCCGCGGATAAAATCGATGTCTGGCCGCGCAACGGCGAAAAGTATATCCCCGTTGAATCGCGAGATTTCGACCGTTGGGTCCGTCTGGCGAATGATTCCGACTCGAGCCGTTCCAATAGCGCGACCATCGACTTCGCAGAATACACGGGAAGCCTGGAAAGCGATCGGCGCCTAAGTGGCGAAGGGCGATGGACGATCGTGCTTCGTGGCGACAAGCCGGCCTTTCTGCCACTCGACAATTTATCGATCGTTCTCCGCAACGCCCACTGGCAGGACGCGCCGCAGCAGCCGGTGCGACTCGGGCTGTGGGGAAAAAGCGATCGCACACCGACGCGCTTCGGGCTCGAAGTAGCTCGAACTGGCGTACTCGTGTTTGACTGGCACGTTCAATCGCACGCGTCGGATGACCAGGTTGAAATCCCCTGGCGCGTGCCGACAGCCAACTCCCAGCGCCTCGCGCTCGATTTGCCGGAATCGCGCGAGTTGCAACTCGACGGCGGTGTGCTGCTCGAATCGAAAGGGCGGCCCCGCGACAACAAAGCAAAGTCCCCGATATTGCGCCGATGGTTGATCGCGTTCAATTCGTACCGCGACGCGAACTTGCGGATATTGAATACCGACCGCAAGATTCCGGCCACTCCTGCAAAAATCGCATTGCGCGAGAATCTAAACTATCATGCCGGCCCCCGCGGCCTTGATATTTCGGCGACCTGGCAGTTAACTCATCCGGCCGAACAAAAGCAAGAATTGATTCTTGCAGTGCCGCCCGCGATGCAACTTACATCACTGAAGGTCGACGGATGTGAGTTGGCATGGCGCATTCAGCGCGATTCGTCTGCACCTTCGGATTTGGCGATCATCGAATTGCCCGCGGGCGACCCGGCGAAACCGCTCGAAATCGTGCTCGGCGCGTGGCAGCCGCTCGTCACCGGCGAAGCGTGGCGGTTGCCGCGACTCCGCCCGGAGGGCGTGTTGTGGACTGCCGGTAACTTCGAGCTCTCGGTTGATCCCGCCTATGAACTCGAACGCGTTGAGCCGACCGACTGTTTGGAAACGGGCTCACGCCCGCTTCCTTCTTCTGCAGACGCTCCGGAGAGCCATTCATTTACCGCGTACACGAAGTCCGCCGCTGTTGAAATAATGATCAAACGGCGCCTTCCCGATGCCACAGTTCGCACCGGCTCTTCTCTCTCACTGGCAGACCCCGATCTGAACGGGCGGTTGGTCACGCAATGGAATCTTGCTCACGGCGCCACCCACGAATTGATTGGTAAATTGGCAACTGGTTGGCTCATCGAGGCTGTGGAAACAATTCCGGCCGATGCCATGGCCGAATGGTTCGTCGATCGTCACGGTGGGCAGCGGCAACTCGAAATTCAGCTCTCTCGTGCCGCCAGTGCGGCCCGCAACGTCTCCGTGATTATTACCGGAAGGCTGCAGCGGTTCAGCCTCGCCGAGCCGCTTCCCGCTGAAACACTTCGCATGGTGACGTGGGAGAATGCGCTCTCTCTGCAGCATCTTCTTTCGTTTCAGTCCAATGAACCGTACGCTTTGCAACCAGTCGGAAGTTTACCGGAAGTTGCCGACGATACCCTCGACGACAACGATCGCGAGTTGCTGACTCAAACGCCCGGAAACAGGATCTTCGATCTAACTCACGCCGACAAAAACGCCGGCTTGCAGCTCAGTTTCAAGCCTGCCCAATATGCGGGCCAAATTGAACTGGAAATAATCGACGTGAACGGCGCTGTCGATCTTGAATATCGCTTGATCGCCCAGCCCGCTTCCACGCCTCTCAACCACTTGATCGTCTATTCCTCGCGTTCTCTGGGTAAGGACGTTCGCTGGACAGACAAGCTCTCGAACGCACCGATAAGGGCTGAAAAGCTCGCCGGCGCCGACGCCGAGCGATTGAATCTGCCCAAAGAGGGAGAAGCCTGGCTGCTGCGGTTTTCCCAGCAATCCGCTCGCAGCGTCGAAATCTCCGTAAGTGCGAGCGCAGAGCGCTCCGAACGCTTTTCTGTCCCTTTGCTCTCTTTACCCGATGCAACCGAGCAACATGGCCACATCCGGGTACGATGCCGAAGCCAGACTTCTCTTTGGCTCGAGCCAGTGCAGTTGGAAACAGTCCCTTTGCCGGCCGAGGCCCGGAGTTCCAGCGAACTTAATTTGCCGCCCATTTGTGCGGCCTATCGCTATGAACCAGCCGACTATCGCGACGTCGCGCAAGCGCCCAAGTTGTGGGTCGACCCAATTCCGGACGTTGAAACGAGTCTGCTTACGGCGCGACACATCCATTTGGAATCCTTCTTCTGGCCCGACGGTCGTGGCACGCATAGCGCTACGTTTCAATTGGAGAATCGCGGCGCTGCCAAGTTGGAACTGCCCCTTCCAGCAGGCGCGCGGCTCATGAATGCGTCGCTCGACGGTCATTCGCTCGCATTGGCCGAGCTGACGGATCATCAGCAGCCGGCCGCGATCAACTTCCCGTCGCAGGCACACTTGGCAAAACTGTCGCTGTATTTCGAGACTCGTAACCCGCCGTTGACCGCTGGAACAAAACTAAATCCCCCGCTCGTTTTGGACCGGCTGCCGTTTTTGGCCGGCGACTGGGTGATTTGTCTTCCCGACGAGTATGCGGCCGAAGGGGGCGGCCTTGGGAACGCATCCACGAACTTCAATTGGCGCCGCCGCCTGTTTGGGATACTTGGGCGTCCGAACGAGGCGCGACCGTTTAATCCGCTCATTTTCGACAGCAGCGTCCCTTGGACCAATCCGTCGTCCGAGACAAATGCAATCGCTTCGCAAGCCGATACATCGCAAAAACTGCCGCAAAAATGGGGCGATCTCGACAAAAACGCGATAGTCTCGCACATCACGCCCACCGCCGTTCCGGCGCCTGGATGGCACAGATACAGCGAGCCATTTATTGCCGGTGGGCCGGCGCCAATTATCGTCATGCATCCGCCGGCGACCACGGCGTGGACCGTTTTCGTTCTTTTGGTGTTTTTCTTGTGTGGGCGATGGATGCGACGAAGTCGCTCCGAAGTGTTCGCGCTAGCGCTGGCTTTGGCCGCGGGCATTGCACTGGTGGTGCCGAACCCATATGCGGACCCGGCATCCGGCGCGGTTCTCGGTTTGATGCTTTCACTGCTTGCCGAGTGGTCGCTACGACCTATTGCGGCAGAAGGATCGAGTCATCCGCATCGAATCAAAACGGCGATTGCTCGCGCTACAACCGTGGCTATCGCCATCGGTCTGTCCAAATTCACTCTGGCCCAATCGCCAAAAGCACAGATTTTGCCGCAAGACGTCTCGTCATCCGCGATCCAACGAATTCTTATTCCAATCGATGCCGAAGGGCGCCAATCGGGATCGAAATTCTATGTGAGCGAGAGCTTCCTGCGAGCTCTTATTTCCGCGGACTCCGATTCGACATATCACCAGGGACAATGGCTACTGCGCGATGCCGCCATTGCCGGCGAATTGCGCGAGGACGCAGGCCGGACAAATATCGTCGCCGGGGATTGGGTCCTCACATTCTCGATCGAGACGCTAACCAGAGACACGACGATTCTGTTGCCCCTGGATCGCGCCGCAGCCGATTGGAGCAAGACATCAATGCTCGATGGCGTCCCCCAGCCATTGGTCTGGCGCGACGGAAACACGTGTGCGGTTAAGGTCGCCGAGCCTGGCCGGTATTCACTCTCCGTCGCTTGCCTGCCGAAAACGACGACTGCCGATGGACGAAACCAGCTCGAATTGGCCGTTCCGCGGGTTCCCGGGACGAAGGTTGAGCTCCGGTTTCCCGAAAACACGACCGGATTAGACTTGCCAAACGCAATTATTCAGCCGCCGCGTGCCGGAAGCGCCAATCGACTCGATGCCGTACTCGACAGCACGGGCAAGCTCATTGTCTGTTGGTCGCGCGGTGGGAAACAAGAAGGTGGAAAGCAAGGATTTAGCATAGCCGCGCTTCATTGGCTCAATATCACGCCGACCAAAACGGAGCTCACGGTAAAATACGTCGTAGAAGGTGGCCCGCACCGGCCCGACTCCTTCACCGTAGCCTACGATGATCGTTGGAAGTTGGTAAGCGATGATAAATCCGCCGTCGATGAGCTTCGCAATGCAAAGCGTTCGGGTCCGCATGCCATTCGCGTTCCCATCCTGCCCAATGCCACCGACCGTCAAGAGGTTCTGCTGCGGTGGCGGCTCGCTGAATCGACCGCACTTGGAAACTTTTGCCTGCCGCCCGTTGAGCTGACATCCGCTCCGGAAAATAAGCATTGGCTGGCAGTATCTGTGGATCCGTCGCTCGAAATTGAGATTCCCGATTCATCAGCCAGCGACGGCACGGTCAATGAGTTTATATCAAAATGGGGGCCTTCCGCTCCGGAAGCTACGCCCCAATTGGTCCTCTCCAATTTCGATCCCAACCGCGCGTGGACAATTGCAATTCGTCCGCATGAAATGGAAACCGGCGGCGAAGAAACGCTCAACGTCGCCGCTGGCCTCTCCGCCTTGCGCGTGATGTACGAGGTCAAAGCAACTCCCGGCAACTTCGCTGCCTATCGGCTCGAGTTGTCTGTTCCTGGAAATCTATCCGTACAGGATCTCGTTGCCACCGAGGAGGATCGAGCGGTTCCGTTACGGTGGAGCCGGTCCGCCGATAATCGCGTCAGCATTTTTTTCGGTCATCCATTGGCCAAGCCGTATCGACTTGTTCTGGATGGGAGCATTCCCATCGATGCCAGAGCGCAAGCTAGCCTGCCCCATATCTCGACGTGGGCCACTAAGAGCGCGACCCAGAAAATACGGCTATATCGCGACGACGACGTACACGTTGATCTCAAAGGCCTGCTGCCTTCGACCGAGTCCAAAGCGGAACCAATCGACCGACCTCCGCCCGACTGGGTGGTTCGGCCGGTCACCGTTTGTTACTTGGATAATAATTTGGCCACGGTACCCCGCGTCGTCGTCGCGCCGAATGCCTTAAAAGTGAGCGGCGAAACACTTACCGCTCTGACCGTTGAAGGCGGCGCTTGGTGGGCGAATTACCGGTGTGGGCTTGTAGTCGAAGACGGCGCGTTGGATGTCTTACCGCTGCGGTTTCCCAACATTTGGAGCGGTCCGTTCGACGTCCAGTCGTCGGTGCCGGTTACCACGGATGTCAAACCCATCGATGAGCAAACCGGGATGCTGTCCATCCGCTTCGCCACAGCGGTCACAAAAGGGAGCCCTCTCGAGGTTGCGCATTCGCTCGCCTCTCAAGTCAGCCGATGGAACGACAGTAGTCGCGCCCGCAATCGAGTCCGATGTTCTTTCACATTGCCCCCGCTATCTTGCCATTCCAAGTGCGGCCGATTCACAGGTGATCGACTGGACCGAAGCGGGTGTCCGCCAGGCGAATATTCCACAAAAACTGCTGACCGGCGTTGCTGGGTCAGCGCCCGCCAGCACGTTTGAAATAGTCGGCAATACGTTTCAGCTCGCCAGTCGACCGCGAGCCGTCCTCGAAATATCACCCCAAATCCGGTTGGCCGATACCGCGGTGGTGGCCAGCGAATCCGGCGGCCAATTGATTGTCACCCGCCAGATTCTCTCGCCACACGGTCTCTCGGAGTGCACGCTGCAGTTACCGTCCGAGCAATCGTTGGTAGCTATCTCGCTCGATGGCCGCCCCGCACTCGTTCGCCCGCGCGAAGAATCGAAGTGGGATGTCGCCCTCACTTCCCGCCAACTTCCCCAGTCGCTCGAAATCGTCTCGCGACGAGCCGCCACACATATCTTGGGCAGCACCGCACAATTGCAACGGCCCACGCTCATCGCCGACGCAAAGCCGATTGCCGTCGAGGTCAGTTTATGGTCTTTCGCTTGCCCCTTAACTTCGTCCAAGCGACTTATCGCGGGCGCCGATGAAGTTAACGCAGTTGACCAGTCGGCTCTTCGGTTCGATCGCCTTGTCAGTATTGCGGAAGCTGCCAAGACCAGCGCAGCCCAATTGCCTCCGCCCGATGGCTACAATTGGTTTCAATCATGGGCGACGCTGCTTTCGCAGGTTCGCAATCAGTCGCAGCAAACGATTGCCCTCCCTCATTTGGAGCGGGCAGAAAGCCAGGTATCGCATCCAGCCGCAGATCAAATAAGTCAGGCGGCCCAGCGATCGGATAAGTGGTTGGAAGACTGCCGCCAAAGCCTGACCGGCTCAAAATCGCAAAATACCTCGCTTGCCATCTACGATTCGTCTATGGCACTCCTTTTAGATGCCCCAGGCGCCGGCGAATGGACGTATTACGTTGCTGAAGGTGGAAACAACCGATTGGATCTTCAATTGCAACGCGTCGAACCCACGACCGCACAAATTCAGCTCATCGGACTGCTGCTAATTGTCAGCCTGTTATCGGCGTCGATTTGGCTGATGCGTTGGCCGGTCTCCGCCGATTTCATCTGTCGCTGGCCGCATGCGGTGGGAGTCCTTCTCGGGGTCGCCTACTGGGCTTGGCTCTGGCCGAGCTGGCTAGGTATTCTCATCGGCGCAGTCAGCGTTTGGCTGGCCCTTCGGTTTGTTTGGCCCGGCCGTTCCCGACGCGCCGAAGGCAGCACGGTGCTACGTTCTCACTGAGACATTGGGTGACTCGTACATTCGTGCCGTTCGTTTGGCACACAGAATGCGCATGTCACCTTCACGGCAAAAAGAAAATCGCCAAGGCACGAATCGCCGAGAACGAAAAACCGCTCCGGTGGAAATTAAGGCCCGTGGGTGTCAACTCAGCAGTTGAGCATTTCCAGAGCCGGAGCGGCCGCTCTCGCGCACGTAACTTTCGTGCCTTGGCGTTGCGTCGTGGATCCCCTCCCCGTTTCCTGGGGAGGGGGCTAGGGGAGGGGGCCCCGCCGTGTTGCTTTACCCCTCTTACTGCATCGAATCGTGGAAGAAATTATCCGGCAGCACTCGTTCCGCCGTTCGCCCCAATTCGTTGGGCGACCGCCGCTGTCCGATCGAATGCCACGCGGCAACGTCCTTCAGCTCGGGCATCAACTCGACAAGTTGTTGCTCCAGCATCGTCGCAAACCGCTGGATCGATGAGCTGGTCGCCGTCTCTTTGATGGCTCGAACCGTTTTCATGATCCGCAGCAGCCGCGCCCGGGTCATCACCGGCTCGGAAAGCGGTGCGTTGCCCTCAACCAGCAAATCGGACAACGGCACGTCGAGCGCCTTTTGCCACCGCAAAAGCTCGGAGAGCAACATGTCGGCACTCGGCTCTTCCTGGCGGCGCACCTGGTCGATCGATGTGTGCATCCGCCGGGCGGCGCTGCGCACCGAAATGCCCTGCCGCCGCCGCACGTCCGCGATCCGATGGAGCGGCCGATCTTCCTGGGAAACTGGCACCTGCGGGATGGGCAACTGCCCATACGTCGAATCATACGGGATGTCGTGAGCGATACTCATCGCACTGCCTCCTCTTGTCCGCCACGGCGGACATGACCACATAAGATGAGAATGGTCGTCGTTCCGAAGACGAGAAAAACTGCGCACGGTCTATACGTACTGACAGCTACCTCAGTCCCTGCGGCAATCCGCGGATAACAGCAGATGGTTCGAACACAGCACAGCGTTCCCGCGCGTCCGGCCCGAGAAGCATCCTGCTGCGCGACAGTCCTCTACCGAATAATTCGATAGAGACTCTTCAACCCAATTGTTTGTTCCGGCATCAGAGAAGCAAGCTGAAAAGGTTGGCCCGTGAGGCCTGTTCAAACGGTCAAGTTGTGACCAATCTGTCGTTTGAACGTCCACATCTTAAGCCTCTCTTTTTCGCATTTCAAGCGTCTTGTTGCAAAATTTTTCCCTCGTGCGCTCTGCGCGCAATTAAAAAATCTGTTGCAAGCCGCTACAAAGTATTGGCCGACAATAAAGTGCTTGAATGCCTCTTTGCGCCATTTTGCTGCGGTCGACGCGCGATGATGATACACCAAACAAATATTTTCCCCGTGCTGGCAACGCACGGTGAAAGCCGTCGCGACATCCAAATTCCCCGCTTCTTGAAAGCGCTTTCGTCTCGGTGAGAGATGCCGCTCAACCCAACGACGGCGTTTTACCATCGAAGCCCGCCTCCGCTCGCGACCCACGACACTTTTGCTGCGCGTAAAACTTCGGTTCACTCCGAAAGGCCTTTCCGCCTTTGAACGCTGTCGTCATCCTGGCGCGAGTTTCCGATGAAGCACGGGGTTCATGTCGATTGCCTGTCGCTGTCAGACTGGTCATTCGTGCTGGACCGGCGTTCGATTACAATCAAACGCTGCTGTCCAAAGTGCGACCTCGACGCGCAAGTTCACAGCAGGCCGGTCCGGTAGCTCAGCGGTTAGAGCAGGGGACTCATAATCCCTTGGTCGGGGGTTCGAATCCCTCCCGGACTATTTGTCGCGTTCGCAATACTTGGCGATGCGGCCGACGATCTACGGAGCAGATCGGGAGGTCGCCATGCTCAAATGGATGTCTCTTGTCGCCGTCCTGACGGCGATTTCGCTGCCGGCGGTTGGCCGTGCCGCGCAATACTTCGTTTCGCCGACCGGCAACAATTCCGCTGCTGGCACAAGCAACGCGCCCTGGCTAACGTTGCAACACGCAGCCGATGTGGTTCACGCTGGCGACCGCGTCACCGTGTGCGCGGCAACTATGTTGGCTTCGATTTGACGTCGAGCGGCACCGCCGCCGCGCCGATCGAGTTCGATGCCGACCCGAACGTGCTCATCAACCAGCGGAACGCGACGACGCCCGATGGCATCAATCTGGAAAACGCTTCGCACGTCATCATCGATGGATTCTCGGTCAACGGTATGCCGCGGGCCGGTGTTCGTTCGGTTGGCGTAGATGGAGACGAGTTCGCCTCGTTCGTCACCGTCCGCAACGTGCACGCCACGAACAACGGCACGTGGGGCATCTTCACCGGTTTTGTGAATGACCTGCTGATCGAAAACAACGTGGCCTCCGGTTCCATCGAGCAGCACGGCATTTACGTCTCCAACAGCGGCGACCGGCCCGTGATTCGCAATAATGTCCTGTTCAACAATCACGGCAGCGGCATCCACATGAACGGCGACGCTAGCGAGGGAGGCGACGGGATCATTACCGGTGCGATCGTAAGCGGCAACCTGATCTACAACAACGCGATGCCGAACAGCACGTATCCGGTGCTCGGTGGCGGCAGCGGAATCAACATGGACGGCGTGCAAAACTCCCGTATCGAAAACAACCTGGTTTACAACAATCATGCCAGTGGCATTTCGCTCTATCACATCGACGCTGCCGAGGGAGCCTCGGGCAATTTTGTTGTTAATAACACGGTTTACCAGCCGACCGACGGCCGTTGGGCGCTCAATATCCAGAGCGGCAGCACCGGCAACACCGCGCTCAATAACATCCTGATCAGCGACCACGCATCGCGCGGTGCGATCGATATCTCGGCCGATAGCCTGGACGGTTTCAAGAGCGACTACAATGCCGTCATTTCCCGGTTCACCACGAACGGCGGCACTTCGGTGATGTCGCTCGCTCAATGGCAAGCCGCCACGGGCGATGATGCGCATTCAATAATCGCCAACGCCGCCACGCTGTTTGCGAACCCTGGCGGCGGCGACCTTCACTTGTTGGGCACCGCCCCGGCGAGAAATGCCGGTACGAGCCAATTGGCGCCGCCAGCCGATTTCGACGGGCTGCTGCGGCCGGCCGGCGCCGCATTCGATATCGGCGCGTTTGAATTCGGTGCCATAGCCGGTGATTACAATCGCGACGGCCAGGTGAACGCGGCCGACTACGCGTTGTGGCGCAAAACGCTCGGATCGACGGTTACACGATTCGCGGGCGCAGATGGCGACGGCAGCGGCGTGATCGATCAAGCCGATTACTCGCGGTGGAGAGCCAATTTCGGCGCCGTTGCGGCAGGCGGAGCGGCGTTCGCATCGGCAATACCAGAACCGACAACAGTTGTCACGACGTGCATTGCGCTCGCAGTGATTCGTCTGTCAACAGCACGCTCAGGCAGATTCCAGCTCCGCTGATCGTTCGAGCCATTCTTCTTCGAGCTTGGCCAATTGACTGGCGAGTTTCACGAGCTCGCTTTGCAGCCGTGCCGCTTCGGCCGCTTGAGTGACCGCAAGCAATTGTTGGTCAATCGCCCGTTTCTCTTCATCCAGCTTTGCGATCTTGCGCTCAATCGCCTTGAGCTTCTTCTGTGCCTCCCGATCGGTGCGGGCGGTCGCCTTGCGTTCGGGCAGGGTTGCCGGTTCGGGCACGCTCGCCGCCGATCGGACCGCATGCGGCGCGCGCAGGCCAGAATCGATTTCACTTTGAACGCGATAAACATATTCATCGAAGTCGCCCGGGTAACTGGCCACCCGGCCGGACCGCACCTCAATCACGTGGGTCGCCACGCGATGCATGAAGTGGCGGTCGTGGCTGGTGAAAACGACCGTGCCGCGGTAACTGATTAGGGCTTCAGCCAGCGCCTCGACCGACTCCACGTCGAGGTGGTTGCCCGGCTCATCGAGCACCAGCACGTTGTGCCGTTCGAGCAGCAAGCCGGCGAGCACCAGCCGGGCCCGCTCGCCGCCGCTCAGCACTCGGATTCGTTTTTCGACCATCTCGCCGCTGAACAAAAGGCTGCCGGCAACGTCCTTGATCTGCTGCGTGTTCGTACCCTTCGCCGCCTGGTATTCCAGGTATTCGAGCACGGTTTTATTTTCCGGCAGCGTTGTGTAAACATGCTGGGCATAAACGCCGACCTGGCAGCCGTACCCCCAAACCACTTCGCCCGAGATCGGCGGCAGCGAACCGCAGACTGTGCGCAGAAACGTCGTCTTACCCTGGCCATTGTCGCCGACGACGCCGACCCGTGTGCCGTGATCGATCTCCACGTGCACGTCGCGCGCGACTGTGTGGTCCGGATAGCCGATCGCCAAATGTCGCGTACGGGCCGCCGGGCCTTGACGCGGCTCGATGTCGGGAAAGCGAAACTTTACTTGCGACTCGGGTCCTTCGACGTGGATCAGCTCCAGCCGCTCGAGTTGTTTCGCCTTGCTCTTTGCCTGGCTCGCTGTGCTCGCTTTCGCCCGATTCTTGGCGATGAATGTTTCGAGTTGGCGGCGCTTGGTAA
This sequence comes from Pirellulales bacterium, assembly GCA_963733825.1. GTDB lineage: Bacteria > Planctomycetota > Planctomycetia > Pirellulales > Lacipirellulaceae > JABDGM01. The sequence continues at coordinate 336,352 of CAVTEK010000013.1, read as the reverse complement.
GCGTTGTGGCATTGACCCGCCGATCGTGCTCCCGACGCTCTTCCAGGTTGGCAAGGTAGGCGTCCACATTGCCGGGAAACATCGTGAGCTGCCCGCGCGATAGTTCGAGCGTATGTGTACACGTGCGTTTGAGAAACTCGCGGTCGTGGGAAACGATCAGGCAGCCCGCGCGAAAATTGCCGAGAAAATGCTCCAGCAAAATCTGCGTCCGCAGGTCGAGAAAGTTGGTCGGCTCGTCGAGGATCAGCAGGTTGGGGTCGTGCAGTAGCAAGGCGGCCAATTTGGTGCGCGTTTGCCAACCGCCCGATAGCTCGCGGACCGGTCGGTCCAGCATCGCATCCGGAAATTGGAATTGCCAGGCGACCTCGCCGCATCGCCAATCGGGTTGGCCGCTGTCGCGCATCAAAAACTCGCGGATCGTTTCGCCGGTGAGGAACGGGTCGTGCTGGCGCACATAGCCTAACCGCAATTGCCGGCCGCGAACGAATTCGCCGGCATCAAGTTCCTCCTCGCCCAAAAGCACCCGGCAAAGCGTCGATTTGCCGGCGCCATTGCGGCCGATCAGGCCGATCTTCTGGTCGTCGGCCAGCGCGCAGCTCGCGCCATCGAGCAGCGCTTGCCCGCCGTAGCGCTTGTGGGCATCGATGAGTTGCAGAACGACGGGCATGGGGCGGAAAGACAAGGAGAAGAACCGATGTACCGGCCTCCAATGCCTATCTCCTTGTCTCCTTGTCTCCCGGTCTCCTTGTCTTTGTCAAATCACGGTTCGATTTCCAACCAAGAACGGCCAATACTACGCAACAAGCCAGGCATAGACCAGCGAACCAGTCACCGAATTCCACATACCAACTGTGCATGAAGCCCGGTTCGATATCCGCGATGATAAAATCGGTTTGCTGCCGCGGGCTTTGCGCGCGGATGCGCCCGCACGGTCGATCCAAGCCGAGATTCCGCCGTTAGCCGCCACTATGAGCGGAACGCGCGTTTCCACGGCCCGGAACACGTCGCACGCCAAATGCATGCTGAGCTCATTGGAGCCCCAGAACCAGGCATCGTTGGTAAGATTTACGAGTGCGATGGGATTTTCACTCTTGCGTTCGAGCGCGGCAACTTGCCGGCGGATCACATGCGGTATCGCAGTTTCGTAACAGATGTTGGGAGCAATGCAGTAAGTTTTGTTGAGCCAAAGCGCCGTGGGTGCGGCGCCCGCTTCGATGCCGCCGCTCAGCGGCGTGAGGCGATAGAGAAACGGCAACATATCGGCAAATGGAATGTATTCGCCGAACATGACGCGATGAATTTTGTCGTAGGTGCCGACAATCTTGCCGTCGGCGCCCGCCAATACGGCTGAATTAAAAACGGCAGGCTGCGGTTGATCGCCGCCCGAAGCCTTGGGCAGATAATGAATTCGGTCGATGCCGACTAATACCGGCGTTTTCAACCGCGTTACGACTGCGGCCAAATCGTGCGGACCATAGCCGGCGATTACTTCCTTCGTGCGGCTTTCCGTCGCGGGCAACTTGTAACCAGGATCGAATGTAATGAGCGGTGTGCGAAACATTGTTTCGGGCCACACGACCAGGTCCACTGGCCGGCCGTCGCCGACGTCGCGCGCCTTGGCAATCGCCCGTTGCGAGATTTGTAGATAATCGTCCATGATCCGCCCTTCTTTCGCCGGATCGAGCTTCCACTCAGCGAGGCTATTTCCCTGGATGAGCGCGATCCGCGGTCCTGGCTCGTGCGCGCCTTTGGCAATCTGTTCCGCTTGCCCGATGCGCCAATAACCGTATGCAAGCGAACCACCGATGGCCAGCGCGGCGGGAAGTAGTGCGGCCGCGCGAAATATTAATTTCGATTGCGGATTGTTTCCGGAAATCCGCAATCCGCTAACAATGCACCCTGCAGTTAGCATCATCACAAAGTCCACGCCGTATTCCCCAACCAGATCGCTGATTTGAATCAGAGGCGTCCAATAAATTTGCGTATGGGCCAGCGACGCCATCATAAAACCGGTCAGTAAGTGCGCACGGGCCAACTCCAGACCGGTCCAAACAACGGGCGCTGCAAGCCACAGCGGCACGGAGAGCCGATGCGTCGCAACTCGCGACAAGCCAACAAAGATGGGCACGTAAACGGCCAAATAGCCCGACAGAGCGAACCAACCAAGGTACAACAAAGGGTGCGGTAATCGGATCCAATGAATGGACATCAACCAAAACACGAGTCCTGCCAGATAGAGCGCACCATAGGGCCGGCGACCAGGCAGACGATCCATTCGTATCAGCACGAGCCACGGCACTGGCGCGATCCACCCCAGCCAACCCAGCGCGAGCGGCGGCAGCGACGCCCACATCAGGACGCTGCCGGCCACGGCCAGGGCCAATGTCGAACGGCGCCATGCCGGCAGCGTATTTGCCTCAGAACTCATCGACCGATTGGCTCCGCTGGGTTGGCCAGATATCGGTCGACGTCGTTGTGCATTTGCCGAATGGCCGCCTGCACATCGGCGAGCGACGACTGTTTACCCAGCACGTCGACAAGCGGCTTCCACAGCTCGGCCGGCAGCCGCGCTTGCGGTGCGGCCTGCGAAATGGCGGCCGAAATCGAATTCGTGGTCGCAGAGCCCGGCCGGTAGAGCAATAGCAGGGTATTCGATTTCAGTGCGATTTCGAACAACGCCGCGATCTCCCGACCTTGCTGCTGCGACAAGTCTTGGAAAATGCGCTGGTATTGATGCACCAAAAAATCGAGCACCTGCCCCGATGCCGGTGCCGTTTCGCTTGTCGCCGCCGGTTCCGGCAGATCCGGCACCGACGTTCCGAGCAACTTGGCCGCCGAGCGGGCTTCCTCGATCCAGGCGGGCACGTCTTTAGGCGCCGCGCCGCGATCGTGAGCTAAAGCCGCCAGGCTCAGCCGGCTTCCCAATCGCCACGCCGCACGGCGAACATTCGGCGACGCCGCTTTTGGCCCGACATCCGCCGTGGCGGAGGCGGGCGTCGCGTCGGTGTGAGGTGCGGCAGGTTGCTGCTGCTCAGAAACTCCAGGCTGTGTCGAACTTGGCGCCGGCTTTGATGCGGCATTTGCGCTCTCACTCGTCGCGGGGATCGCATACCGGTCATCGTCAGCCTTTGTTTGGGATGCTTCCTTTCGAGCAGACGCCGGCGGCTCGACAACCGTGCCGATATGATCGTCTGCATTCGAGGTTCCGCCGCCGGTAACATCCGAGCGTGACGAGCCCGCCGTTGTTGCTTGCGTCGAATCGCTTGCCGGAATCGCCGACGATTTGGAACTCTCTTGCGAAGCCGATGTGGCAGCGGATGAACTGGTACCTGTATACTCGATTTTCTGCCAGCAGCCGGCCAACAGAAAAACTAGCGCAACCTGCAGCCAAATTCGTATACAATGGAATGGGACGGATGGCATCGGCGCGTTGCGATCGTAAATTGCAGTGTGGCCACTGGTTTCGCGCAGGAGCGTTACACTATTTTATCCTATAGCCACGGGAATTAAGGGAAAACAGCAAAATGTCTCGTTCACAGAAACCGACAGGCCGCAAGCCGGCGACGAAATTTGCAAACTTGCGCAAAAAGATGGAGCAAGGCAAACTCCGCACCAAGATGAACACACTGCGAGTGCGAAAGAGCGGAAACCGCTAAGCCTAAGCTCCGTTCGGACTGGTCGCTTCAGCGACCAGTTTTCATTAGCTGGCGCCCGAACCGCCGCAGGCATTCGATCAGTCCGCGCAAGTCGTCGCCCGTGGTGAGCGGATTCATCATCGTGGTCCGCATTACCGGCCGGCCGTCGATCCGGCTTTGCACCAGGTAAAATTCACCCGATTCGATGACCACCCGGCGTAATCGCAACTGCAGCGCATCGATTTGCTCCGGAGGCGCATCGCGCCATTCGGCCGGCGAATAGCGAAATGCCACGATGTTGCATTGGGGTTCGTGCAGCGTTGTGAAGTCTTCGGCAACGGTGAGCATGGCGTGAAACTGTCGGGCCAGGTCGATCGTTACGTCCACCATATCGGCGAAAATCTGCGGTCCCAGCAGCGACCAGACGCCCCACACCCCAAACGCGGCGGCCCTTTTCGTACATTCCAAATTCACAATCCCACTGTCGTAATCGGCCAGCTCCGGGGCCGCCGGATCGAAGAGATACGGCGCCTCCTGGTGAAACGTCGCCAGGCGATGTTCGCGATTGCCGTAAAACAGCATCGCGCAGAGCGCCGGCATGAACATCATCTTGTGGGCATCGCAAACCACGCTGTCCGCCTGTTCGATGCCTTCCAGCAGATGACGATGCCGAGCACTGAATGCCAGTGCGCCGCCGTGGGCCGCGTCCACGTGCAGCCAAACATCGTGCCGCCGGCAAACCTCGACAATATCCGTGAGCCGATCGAACGCGCCGATCGGCGTCGCGCACGAAGCCGCCGATACGGCCACGATTGGAACTCCGCGACGCCGCAATTCGCCCAACGTTTCGTCGAGCCGATTGGCGTCCATGCGGCGGCGATTATCCAATGCTGCCGAAACAATTTGATCGGTTCCTAAGCCGAGAATCCCGGCCGATCGCGTGACCGAATAATGCGCATCGGCATGAGCGACCAAAACGGGCGCGGGACGCCGACCCATGAGCCCAGCCCTCCAGGAATCTCCCAGCGCGACGTTGCGGGCAGTCAGCAAGCCGGTCAGGTTCGCCAGCGTTCCGCCCGATGTGACCAGCCCCGCGAACTGGCCGGCTTCATATCCGAGCCGTTCTCCGACCGCATCGATCACGGCGTGTTCGACCGCGGTCGCCCACGGTCCCATCTCGTAAATCGCCATCACCTGGTTGGTGACACTGCCGACAAGATCGAACAACGCTGCCAGTGGAACCGGCGCCGGAACCTGGTGACCGACGTAATGCGGATGATGCAGATTCTGGCCGCGGGAGAGCATTTCGCGACTCAGCATCGCGATCCGTGCGGCAATCCCCTCGTCGCCCGCACGAACCGACGATCCCCGTTCACCCTGCGCCAAAAATTGACGGGCCTCGCCGATCAATGCAGTCGGCGCTTTCCAGTTCAACACTTTGGCGTCGCGCGACTCGACACGCTGAAGGTGCTCAGCGAGCGTGCTCAGCAAACCAGCGCCCGCCGCTTCCAGCATCGCGGGATCGTATGCAGCAGCAATTCGTTCGCGGGCGGCAGTCAGGTCGTGTTCGTGTGCTGGCATGAAGTCGACGTGGAAGGTGGCGCGGAACCGGATTCGGCGTGCCCGCCGATGCAAAGACATTAAGGCTGTCCGTTTAGTTCGCCTCCGTCAGGCGTGAGCCGTTTGTATTCGCCGGCGATCCAGCGTGGGATATCCACTTTGTACCATTGTGAAAAGCGGCTTTCACTAGGCCCGCCCGGCAAATTGGTCCAGGCCTCGTCGGCGCCCATGTCGGTCACAAAGTGGTAGCTGGGGGCAAACGTCGTTTCGCGGGTGGCCGTCGTCATCAGGTGACCTTGGAACGGCGTAGCATGGCACCCCGGCATCGCGATAGGGCGCGAGCGAAAACCCAACAGCCGCCCGCCCCGCGCACTGCCGAAAAATCGATTCACAAAGTGGAACTCGTTGAATTCCGACCACGGTTCCACCGGGTCTTGTTGGGCCAGTTCGGCCGCCCGCTGCACGAGTGCCTTCTTGCTGCGACCGCGCCACCACGACGACGTCACTTTGCGGAGCGTGCGATCGATCGGCGTGAGAACCATCGTCGAGTAGCCCATCCGCGTACACATGTAAAACATCCGCCGCCAGCCAATTCCTTGCTCGTTGCCGAATATCTGCAGCACCACATGGCGGTAGAAATGCTGAAACAGCGTGGCCTCGGTGCTCGTCGGCGTGTAACGAAAGTCCCAGGCCGAAAGCTTCTCTTTGAGCGGGCAATCATCGACCAGCGCAAGCAATACGGGCAGCAGATCGCGCGCCTGCGTGCTGAGCACGTCGTATTGCAGGTTTTGCATGTCGGCGACCGTGGCCTTCGGCAATTCGGTCAATCGTTCTACGATCCGCCGTTTGCGATAGTCGGGCTGCGCGTGCGCATGCAGCGGCGGTCCGTCGCGCCGATAAAGTTCTTCGTTGGCGCTGGCGATGAAGCCGATGGCCGGGTCGTATTCACGCGGCAGCAAATCGACTCGCACTCGCCCCTGCCAGTGGTTCGCCGGATCCCAGGCTGCCACCGGAACGATGCCCGAGTTGCCGGCCCCGCGCACCGGCAGCCAACCGCTCGCCTGCAACCCGATGTGACCATCCCGATCGGCGAACAGCCATACGAGCGACGGATGCGGACCATTGCGCACCGTTTCCATTGCCGCTGCCGCGCTCGGCGCCGCGATCACATCGAGCCACGTGCCGATCGCGCGCCCGCCGTCGGCCTGCTCGCCGATCCACGCTACCGAAAGATATTTCCCCTGGCCTTCCGCCTGGTCCGGTGTGCTGCTGAGGATTCCCTGCTCGTTTTCATAAACGTCCACGATCAAAGGTTCATCGCCTTTGCGGCGGATCACTTCCTCGCGATGCTGAAAATCGAACCAGCGATTCTCGCGGCGATATTGCCAATCGGTCGAGCCGCCCGGGCGACAATCCTCGATGAAGAAATCGCTCGTATCGGCGTGCATATACGTCACGCCCCACGACAAACGTTTCGTGCGCCCAACCGCCATAATCGGGCAGCCCGGCAGCGTGGCGCCCATCGCATATTCGCCGTCGCCCCAGCGCAGCGCAATCTCGTACCAGATTGGCGGCAAGCGATTGACTTCCAAATGCGGGTCGGACGCCAATAACGCGTGGCCCGTCGCGCTCCGCGCCGGGCTCACCGCCCAGGCATTGCTGCCCGCCAGCCGCGGCAAATCGGCCAGCACCTCGAGCGTCTCATCCGACAAGCGTTTGGCAATGCGAATCTCGCGCAGCGGCTCGAAATCGATGCCGTCCAGATACGGATGGAAAAGTTCGCGCAGCCGCTCGTCGTCCACTCCCAGTTGAATCAGTTCTAACAGCAGGCGCTCGTTCTCCTGTTCGCCGATCGTGAGCCCAGCGAAGCTTAGCAATTTGCCGATCAATAGCACCGAACTCGGCTCCCACGGTCGCGGTTGGAAGCCGGTCACCCACATCGGCAGCGTCCGGCCCGCATCGACCAGGCCGTCGTTCACGCCCTGGCAGTACCAATCGAGCGCTTCCTGCGTGCTCTGGGGCAAACCACGGAATTCGCGATCCAAGTCGCGATAAAATCCAGCTCGCCGGAGCAAGATATCCATCTCCAACAGCTCGGGCTTATTCGCGATCCGCTCGGCCGCCTGGCCACTGGCGACGGCCCGCGCGAAATAGACCTGCGTCGGCCGATCGAGCGCGTGCATGTAGCCCCAGGCGTACAGCGCCTCGAGCCACGTCGAGGCTTCGACGTGCGGCACGCCATTCTCATCGCGCGCCGCGCTAAATTGGTGCCGAGAACTCTTCGCCTGAATCCGTTCCATGTGAAAAGTGTATCCCACGATCGTCAATCGAGGAAATTGCAAGCAGTTTCCCGGCCAATAGCCGCCGAACGCCCAATAGCCGCAGGCGGAAGCCCGCGGTTCCAACTTGCAAAACCGCCGGCCGCCGCCGGCGGCTAGTAACAGCATCCGGTGCGTGGAGCCGATTGCGCACAGCGGCACTCAGTCGGGGACCTGTAAACCGCGCGACCAGAAGAGCGAGCCGAGAGAGCGACGACTCGAATAAGATTATTTCTTGCGGTGGCGAATTTTCGCACGCATCCGGCGCTTTTTGCGCCCGAGCTTTCGCCGACCCTTGCCCGATTTTCTCGTGCCCAAAGGGATCTCCGATTTGAGGTGAACGGACGTAACCAACCAACCTTTCAATTCTAACTTGATTGAACACTGCCAAGCAATAGCGTGTTTGAAGTGTTCACCCGATGCGACCGACAACCGTTAGACGTTGAAGAGGAAGTGGCAAACATCGCTATCGCGCATGACGTAGGATTTGCCCTCCAACCGCATTTTGCCCGCCTCGCGGATCGCTTTTTCGCTGCCGAATTCCACCAGGTCGTCCACCGAATACACTTCCGCGCGGATAAATCCGCGCTCAAAATCGGTGTGAATGACCCCCGCCGCTTGCGGGGCGGTCGCGCCAACTGGGATCGTCCAGGCACGAATCTCCTTGGGCCCGGCCGTGAAGTAGCTCTGCAATCCCAGCAGTCGATACGCGGCGCGTGAGAGCGTGGCCAGCGCAGGTTCCTCGAGTCCCACGCTGTGCAACATCTCCGAACGGTCCGACTCATCGAGCTCGGCGATTTCAGCCTCCAGCCGGGCGCTCAACGCGACCACCTGGCTTCCTTCTTTGGCCGCCCGCTCGCGCACCCGTTCGACGAGCGGTCCGTTGCCCGAGATTTCGTCTTCACCGACATTCGCCACATACAGCACCCGTTTGCTCGTCAGCAGCTGCAGCTCCCGCAGCATCCGCGCCGCTGCCGCCTCCTCGTATTTGAGCGTGCGAATCGTCTGGCCCGCGTTCAGCTGTTTCTGGCAATCCTCGAGAATCGCCAACCGTTGTTTCGCCTCGGGCCCCCCGGTCCGCACCAGCTTCGCCGCCCGCTCAATCATGCCTTCCACCGATTGCATATCTGCCAGCATCAGCTCGGTGTCGATCGTGTCGATGTCGCGCAGCGGATCGACGCTCCCTTCCACGTGGACCACGTCCGCATTTTCATAGCACCGCACGACGTGCAGGATGGCATCGACGTTGCGCAAATTGCCCAAGAACTTATTGCCCAATCCTTCGCCTTGCGATGCGCCGCGCACTAGTCCCGCGATATCGACGAGCTGAAAAATCGCCGGGATAATCTTTTCCGTTTCGATGTAGCGATTGATCGTCGCCAGACGCGGATCGGGAATCGCCACGGCACCGAGGTTGGGCTCGATCGTGCAAAACGGATAGTTCTCGCTCGCGATGCCCGCCGACGTCAGCGCGTTGAAGAGCGTGCTCTTGCCGACGTTCGGCAAACCAACAATTCCTGCTTCCATATTCCAATTCTCGCTAGCATGGGCCGGCTTTCCGTGGTTGCGAAAGTATAGCAGCAAAGCCGCCTGCTCGACAAAGAGTCGTCGGCGACTGAAAAAGTGAGCCGCGCGGTCCGTGTTGAAAAACGCCCTTCGGCTCCGTCTCGCTCCGGAAGAGCGGCGTCCATTCTCGCGAGTTTTAACATGGCCGCAGCTGGTGAAAATGGTAATAATGCAGCGCCGAACCGGGCAGTGGTAGACCCGGTGCAGCGGCCGAAATTCTTCCCGCTTACGAGATTATCGAACATGTTTCGCACGCTTTGGCTTAGTCTCTGGACCTGTTGTTTGGCACTCGTCGTTTTTGCCGCACCGGTTGCGGCGGAAAACGAAGGCCAGGAGGACTTGGATAAAGCCACCCAGCTCAAGGTGACGGCCGATTCGCCCGACGATTTGGGCGACGTGATCGACCACGCCGATACGGCGCTCGAGAAAGGTCTCGACAAGGATAATACAACGTTTGCCAAGCAGCTGCTCGAGTCGGCGCTGCTGCAACGCGGCGAAGCCTACGCGGCCGCCGTATTCAACGTACCTGCGCAGGACCCGCAGCGTGGCCTGCGCTCGATGCAATTCCGCCAATTCGCGCTGAGCGACCTGCAGCGTGTGGTCGGCATGGATGAAAAGCTCGTCGAAGCGCAACTGACCATCGGCAAGCTCCAAGCATTGCCTCTCGGCGACGCGGCCGCCGCACGCCGCGCGCTCTCCAAGGTGGTGGATGCGGCGGATGCGACTCCCGAGCAAAAGGCCGAGGCCTACGCCTTGCGAAGCGTTCAGCAAAAGGATGAAGAGCATCAGTTAGCCGATTTGAATCGGGCCATCGAATTGAATCCCAAGAAATCCGATTACCTGCGCTTGCGAGCCCAGCTCCTCTACGAAAAGGAAAAGCTTCCCGATGCGCTCAAAGACATCGATAGCGCGCTCAAGCTGGAGCCGACTCATGCCGCGAATATCGAGCTTCGCGGCATGATCCTGTTGGGTATGGATAAATACGACGAGGCCCTTGCCAGCTTTAACCGGGCGTCCGAGTTGGTGCCGGAGAATCCGCTTCCTTACGAACATCGGGGCGAGTTATTCCGCCAAAAGGGCGATCTTCAAAAAGCATCGGAGCAGCTCAACAAAGCTTTGGAGTTGGCTCCCGAAAGCGTCGCAACGCGCCTGTTGAGAGCCGGGGTGTTTTTCGAAATGAAGCAGCCCGACCGGGCACTCGAAGATATCGACGCGGCGATCCGCTTGCAGCCGACACTTGCCCAGCCGCATTTGATGCGGGCCGAACTCCTGGCGGCAACGAACCGATTGGACCAGGCGATCAGTGAGCTCGACCGCCTTTTGCAGGCTTCGCCCGGAAACATTCCCTTGTTGGATCGTTTGGGTAGCTTCTATGTCGTGGCCGGTCGGCCCCGCAAAGCCATCGAGACGGCCACCCAAATCTTATCCAAGGAATCCGATAACTTTGCCGCCCTGCGCGTTCGCGCCGATGCGTATTTGAACATCGGCAAGCACGCCGAAGCCATTGCCGATTTCGAGCGGGCGCTGGCTATCAAAGCGGATGATGAAAGTTTATTGAACAACTTTGCCTGGGTCTTGGCCACCTCGCCCGACGAAAAGCTGCGCGATGGTCCGCGAGCGCTGAAGCTTGCCATCAAAGCCGCCGAATCGAGTCACCACGAAGTGCCCCACATCCTCAGCACCCTGGCCGCCGCGTATGCCGAGACGGGCGACTACGACAACGCGGTCAAGTGGTCCCAGAAGTCGGTCGAGCTCTCTCAAAAAGAGGTTGATCTCTCGAAGAAAGCCCTCGATGCGGCGAAGGCCGATGAGGAACGCACCAGACTGAAAGCCGACCAAACCAGGGTGCAAGCCGATTACGATCAGCTCAAAAAGGAACTCGACAGCTACCACGAGCACAAGCCAGTACGCGAGCGCCAAACCGCCGAAGACACCACCGAAAAGGTGCCGACCACCGATCACGCGCTCGCCGCCCCAGCCGCGGCCTCGGCCCCCGCGCGTACCGCCGACTTCTAAAGATCGGCCCCGGGGACCGGCTCATTTTGCGGAGTCTTCGGAGCAAAATGTGCCTGTTCCCTTCGTGCGGGCGAGCGCTATTTCACATCTTCCATGTAGCGCAAAAATCTGGCCTCGATCAACTTGAGGTCGCTGCCGAAGACGGCTTGAAAATCGGCCACACGTTCCACGGCCGTGTAGTCGCTGAAAATCGGCCGCTCCGCCGTTTTTGCCAGGTACGCGGCGTACAGCCGGGGTTGCGTTTCGCACAGGTAGAACGAAAGTGCCCAGGCTTCGGCATAAGCACCGTCCGGATCGCTGCGGAAAGCTTCATCCGAAGTCAACAACATCGCCAACGAACCCGGTTGCCGGTGCCCTGCCACGTATTTGCGAAAACCGGCCAGCCGGCCCCGATTCACCCGATCGGCCTGTGTGCGATCGTAGCGCTCGCTCCACACGCCGGGCGCTTCGAACATGGTAGCAAGCCCTTCGACCATCCAGCGCGGCGCAGCGGCGAATCGCCGATGCACGCCGACGTTATACGCCGTCTGGTGAGTCGCCTCATGAATGATTGTCTCCGCGTTTTCGGACCAATCGCGCTTGTTCTTGCCGGCCGTCACGTCGAACAGGAATACCCGGTTCGAACGCGGATCGTAGTGCCCCAGCGTGCCCGGCCGCATCGGTGTGCCGCTCGCCGCCGCGGCGCGAAAGTATTCCGACTGATCCCGATAGACGACAGCCACTAGCGGAAATTGCGGCTCCTGAAGGTTGAAACCGCGAATGCGAAAGTAGTGCCCGAACCGATTGTACAAATCTTCAAATCGATCGGCCCACTCGTCCCGCTCGCCGCGCGGATGAACAACCACGTAATGCCGCGTCAGGGATACTTCGAACCGATTATCGAATTCTTGCTGCAGTAGCTTTTTCATGTCGGCTGCCGAGTACGCCACAAAGATCGGGCTCGTCTTCTTGGCTTCCTTGGCAAGCTTGGGATTGAATTCGTACAACTTGCCGTCGCGGCCCAGCAACAGCATTTGCTCCGAGTTCCATATCAACGGTTTGCCCTCGAGCGCCTTGCCTTCCACCAGTGCGCGAAACATAAACTCCGCCGCCGCCGCTGCGTTCGATGCAAATATCAGCGATGCGGTCAAAACTGTCGCAATCATACCAACCTGGTTTCATCTTTCGCTCCCAACAAATAGCCGCGAGACAACGACCGGCCGGCGGCCCGCTTTTTGACGATCCCCTCCATCCAAAAGCCTAGCTCACGGTCCAGCACTACGCGGCAGACATGCAACGTCTCGGCCGGTAAAATGAGAGCATCCAAAAGGGCCCGCTATGCCAAAAATACTGCTGGCCGTTACTCTGCTGTGCTCCATTGCTGCAGCGGCTCGGATCGGCAGACGATCCGCCACCGCAATCGGATGCCGACGCTCAGCTCGCTCGCCAAATCAGCCGGCTCGTCGGCCAATTGAACGACGACCGGGCAGCCGAGCGCGATGCGGCCGAAAAGAAGCTGCTCGAATTAGCGGGACGTCGATACGTCCCAATCCGATCGCTTTCTCGGGTCGCTGCCGCAAGGAGACCGACCAAATGCCGCTGGCCGTGCGCGAGCGGCTCGCGCGAATCCGGCAACAAGTCGAGGACCGCGTTGCCAAGGCAGCCACAGCCGCAACCACGATCACGCTTTCCGCCAAGAGAATTTCGTTGACCGAGCTGCTTAAGGAAATCGAGAAACAAACCGGCAACCACATGATCGACAATCGCGAGCAGCAAGGCGAGCAACCCAACGCCAAAGAGGCTCGCTTCAACGATCGATTTGAAGGACGCACATTTCTGGCCGGCGCTCGATCGAATCCTCGATCAGGCCAAGTTAGGCATCTACAGCTATGGCGGGAAAGACGCGCTGTCGATCGTCTCGCGCGACCCGGCCGATGGCCCGCGGCACGCACGAGCCGCCTATCAGGGGCCCTTCCGCCTGGAGATTACCGAAGCTCAAGGCCAACGAAGTTTGCGTCAGCCAAAACAAACTTCGCTCAAGCTGCAACTGGAAGTAGCCTGGGAACCGCGGCTGCGACCGATCGCCATCTCGCAGCCCATCGCCGATTTGCACGCGACGACCGATACGGGCAGCCAATTATCGGTCGCTCAGCCGGAGGCGAACCTCGATGTGGAAGTTCCCACCGGCACGCAAGCGGCCGAGATCACGTTGCCGTTCAACCTGCCCCCGCGCAACGTCAAGCGAATCACCGCCCTCCACGGCAAGCTGCATGCGCTGGTACCGGGTCGCCAGGCGAAATTCAAGTTCGACGACCTGGCCAATGCCGCCGGCAAATTTCAGCGGCTCGGCGGCGTGCAAGTCACCGTGGACGAAGTGCGCAAAAACAACGCCGTCTGGGAAGTCCACATGCGGCTCTCGATCGATGAACCCAATGGCGCGCTCCAATCGCACCGTGGCTGGGTCTCGCAGAATCTCTCCTACCTGGTCGGCAAAGATGGCAAGCCGATCGACAACGTGGGCCTGGAAACAACGCGGCAAACCAAGAACGAAGTCGGCGTCGCCTATTGTTCGATCGTGCCGAGCCTCGACGGCCTGAGCTGGGTGTATGAAACGCCGGCCGCGATCGTCGATATGCCGATTGAGTATGACCTCAAAGATATCGAGCTGCCGTAGAAGGCTTATTGGGCGGTACGTTTCCTACGGGTGCCGCTTATCGGGATTGGCGTCTGGCACTTCCGGCAAATTATGGTGCATTCGATGCCTGCGCTCAAAGAATTTTTCGATCGGCCCCAATACGCCAAGCACGAATAGTGAAATGACCGCGGCAGCGGTCGCGAGCGCAGTATTCGGCCAGACCGGCCGCAACTCCCAACGCGGCGGCGAGCCAGATCGAACTGGCCGTTGTCAGGCCCTTGATCTCCATTTTGTCGCTGAGCTTGAGAATCGTGCCCGCGCCGAGAAAGCCAATCCCCGACGCTACTCCTTGAATCACGCGCGATGGGCCGTCGATGTTCTTGACCGTGCGGCAGTCGCTCCTCCGATGACGAAAATGGCCGCAGCCGATCGCGACCATCATGTGCGTGCGCAAGCCGGCCCAATGTCCGTGCCATTCGCGCTCGAGGCCGATCGCGCCGCCAAGAACGGCCGCCGCGCCAATGCGGGCCAAGTCGTCAGCAGAAGACCGGCCAATTCCAAAGAGTCATAAGCTGTCGAGCAAACGATCAAGAGAAAATGAGTTCTCACGCAGAGGCGCAGAGGTCGCGGAGACGCAATCGAGGTTACTCAGCGAACTCTGCGCCTCTGCGTGAAATCTTCCTTCTGGATCGAGCCGGAAATCAACCCAGCAGCTCGCGAATCACCTGGCCGCCGTCGACGAGCTTGATCGGCCGGCCGATGCGGCTCATGTTTTCGTGGTCGGCGTTGATGCCGAGCGTCGTGTAGACCGTGCGGAAAAGATCGCTGACCGTTACCGGTCGCTTGGTCACATCCTCGCCGCCCGCCTCGGTTTCGCCGACGACTTGCCCGCCACGGATGCCGCCGCCGGCCAGGGCCACGTTGAATGCCCGCGGATAATGGTCGCGGCCGGCCGCGGGCGTTGATCCGCGGCGTGCGGCCGAATTCGCCCATCCAGATCACGAGCGTCCGATCGAGCATCCCGCGCTTGCTGCAAATCGGTGATGAGCTGGGCCATCGGCTGATCGATCGTCGAGTTGTTGGTCTTCGTGCGCTCGAAGTTGTTGTCGTGCGTATCCCATCCGTCCTGGTTAACCTCGACGAACGTCACGCCCGCCTCGACCAGCCGCCGCGCCAGCAGGCAGCCGGCGCCGAACTTGGTGCGGCCGTAGGCATCGCGCATTTTGTCCGATTCCTTGTTCAAATCGAACGCCTCCATCCGCGGACTGAGGATCATCTTCGACGACTTGCGGATCAGTTTTTGATGGTCGCACCACAAGTCGCTGCCCTGCACAGCACCGAAATTTGCATCGACGTCGGCGAGCATCTTGAGCCGGCGGGCATAGCGCTCGTCGCGCGTCGCGGGTTGCGTGTTCTCCGGCTTGGCCTCGGGATTCTGCAGCATGAACGGATCGTAATCGACGCCCAGAAAACCGGCGCCGCCAGCATCGCGCGCCGCGGCCGCCGATGCGAACGAAGCTTGGCAGATCGAAAGCCGGTTGTGCCGATTTGCTGGGCGACCTGAGAACCCAGCGTCGGAAACTTCACGCCGCCCATCGGCAGGTATCCGTGATGCAGCAGAAACGTCGCGCGGGGATGGCTGCCCTCTTTGCTCGTCATCGAGCGAATGATCGCGATGTCGTTCATCGCGGCCGCGCACTTCGGCAGGCTATCGGCTATTTGAATGCCGGAAACGGCTGTCGAAATCGCCTTGGTTTCCCCTCCATTTTCATGGCCCGGCTTGGGGCTGAACGTTTCGAACTGGCTCGGCCCGCCACTCATCCAGAGCAGGATGCACGCCATGCCGCGCTTGCGCAAATCGTCTGCCGACAAACAGATCGCGTCGGTCCAGCTCATCATGCCGGCCATCGCGCCGGTCGCCGCCGCGACCCGCAGAAAATCCCGCCGATGAACCACACAATCGCAATTCGTGCGGGCGTGGATGTGATGTTCTAGATTGAAGTTCATGTCAGCAACTCCGCGTAAAACTTTTGTTCACCACAGAG
Organism: Pirellulales bacterium; assembly: GCA_963733825.1. Classification (GTDB taxonomy): domain Bacteria; phylum Planctomycetota; class Planctomycetia; order Pirellulales; family Lacipirellulaceae; genus JABDGM01. The sequence continues at coordinate 320,598 of CAVTEK010000013.1, read as the reverse complement.
GTCACGGAGAACACGGAGAAGAACAAGGCAATTTGTCATTGCAAATTTGTCATTTGTAATTGGTCATTTCAGAAATAGCCAAATGACAATTTACCAATTTGCAATGACCAATCTTTCCTCTCCGTGTCCTCTGTGCCCTCCGTGGTGAGTATCTTACTTAACGCCGGTGCGAAAACTCGGACGAGTTCAGCAGCGCCCACAGCAAGTCTTCAAACACGACCGATCGATTCTTGGTGTCTTTGCAGTAGACGAGTGCCGAATTCAGCTCGGCATCTGTCGGTTCCCGCGATAGTGTTCTCAGATAAAGTTCCTCAACCAATGCGCCGTCATCTTTATTCTGATCGAGCAGCCGGCCGAGCATTGTTTCGTGACCCATCGCTCGCACGGCCAGGTTGAGCCGCACGCCGTTCATCATCGCCAATGCCTGCGGGATCGAGCTCACGACCGTCTCGCGCGGATCGCTCGGGTCGTAGCCGAACGCCACTTCGAAACCCTGCCGCACGCTCGGATTCAAACCGTATGGCTTGCCTTCGGGCGGCCGGCCGCGGCGGTTGAGCGACTCCGCGGGCTCGTCGGCATCGACCGCCGTCAGAATCGCATTGAACAACTGATCGCTTCGCAACGGCTGAGCCACCGTGGCGACAAACGGCGTGCCGTCGGCCTCGCGCCGCGGTCGGCTTTCGCGCTGATACGCGTCCGACGCGCAAACGACCCGGAACAGCCATTTAATGTCGTATCCGCTCGCAGCAAAGCCGCGGCTTAATGCCTCGACTGCTTTCGGGGCCGAAGGCTTGCGATCGGGACCGATGTCGTCGATCGGCTGATAAAAACCTTCGCCCACCAACTCGCCCCACAAGCGATTCACAAACGCGGTCGCGAACCACGGGTTCGATGTCATCCACTCGGCCACCGTGCCACGCCGCTCGGCGTCGGGAGTGCCCAACGGCAGCGTCGCCGACGTGAGGAAGAATTTCGGTTGCATCAGCTTGCCCTTCGCGGCCGGATTTTTCAGGTCGGGCATGTAATGCTCCGGCTTGCCGCGGCGCATTCTGCGCGTCGGGTTTGCCCCGTCCGGCGAACTCGGGCCGGTCGTCGGAGACGAGCTCGAACGTCCGCCGCGTGGGCGATTGAATGGGCTTTAGCGCCATCCGCGGGAAGAACGCGGCGAACTCGTGAAACTGCTCGCGCTTCCAATGATCGTAGGGATGATTGTGGCACTGGCAGCATTGAATCTGGATGCCGAGAAATATCCGCGACATCTCGGCCGTCGTTTCTTCCGTGCGCGCGTCTTGCGCCGCCTGGATCGCAGTCGCGCCGTTTTCGCGAATATCGCCGGTGGCCGTGATGAATTCGGTGGCGATTTTGTCCCACGATTCGTTCTTGTTGAACCGATCCGTCAAATCAGCCACGAGCGCGTTGGCAACGAGTTGCGAGCGGTCCTCAAGGCGCCGCGAGAGGATCACGTCGCGCCAGTAACGGGCCCAGTTCTGGCCGAATTGCGGCTTGGCCAGCAGTTCGTTCACGACTCGTTCCCGCTTTTCCGGCGCCGGATCGAGCACGAACGCCGTCGTGTGCTCGGGCGTGGGGATGTCGCCCACGATATCGAGCCAGACGCGTCGTAGGTAGGTGGCATCATCCACCCGCGGCGCCAGCTTCGTACCCGGCGTAAAAACTTCCTTGGCGATCAGCTCATCGACCTGCCGCGCGGTTTGCGTCGGGCTTGCCTTGTCGCCGCTGGGTTTGTCGGTCGCGGCAGCCAACGCCAAAGTGCCGGTGAAAAGCACGAGCATCAGCCAAAGAATTTTGCGGCCCGCAAGAAGCTTCATCGCCATCGCCCTCGGATTTGCTACAATGACGGTCCGACTGGCCGTGGGTCCTTTTGAAAAGTAATGCCAGTATACAATAGCTAAACCCCGGTCGGCAGCGTTGGTTCCGCCGCCCACCACCAGCCTTAAACTCAGCAAAATCGGCCATGATCCGCATCGCTACCACCAACGGTGTCGTCCGTCTGCCAAAGGCCAAAAACGTGCTCGGCGGCAAGCTGGCGATGTGCTGCACCTCGCCCATGACCGGTTTTTTTCGCGACGGCTGCTGCAACACGGGTCCGGAAGACGTCGGCTCCCACACGGTTTGCGTCGTGCTGACGGCCGAGTTTCTGGCCTTCTCGAAGGCAGCCGGCAACGACCTCTCGACGCCCAACCTTCAATGGGGCTTCCCCGGCCTGCAACCGGGCGACCGCTGGTGCCTGTGCGCACCGCGCTGGCAGGAAGCGCTCGATGCAGGCCACGCGCCCAAAGTCGTTCTGGCTGCCACGCACGAAGGTGCACTCGCGTTCTGCGAGTTGGAAGACCTCAAAGCGCACGCGATCGACGGGGAAACCGAATACTCTGCGTAAAGCGATAGCCGCGATGCTACGCATCGCCGAACCCTGCGACGCGTAGCGTCGCGGCTACTTGCTATAGCTACCTTGACGGTCGACTAATGCACCCGTTGCCCGGGCACCGCTCCCTCATCCACCGTGATGACGAACACCTCGCTGCTGCCCGGGCCGGCGGCGCAGACCATGCCTTCGCTGATGCCGAATTTCATTTTCCGCGGTGCGAGATTCGCCACGCAAATCACCAGCCGGCCGATCAGGTCTTCTGGTTTGTATGCTTCTTTGATTCCCGCGAAAACGTTTTTCGTCGTGCCGCCGCCCAGACTGAGCGTCAGCTTGAGAAGTTTCTTGGCGTCCGGTACGTCCTCGGCCGCGATCACGCGGGCTACGCGCAAATCGACTTTCGCGAAGTCGTCGATCGTGCATTCGGGGGCGAGCGGCTCGGCGGCGAGTGCTTCGCCGGTGTCGGGCCATGGTTGCGAATGGGCGGAAGCCCCGCCCGCTGAAGCGGGCTCGCCCGGTGGTTTGCTTTCTTCGATCATGGCTTGTACGTCCTTTTCTTCTACGCGCTTCAGCATGTGAGTGAATTTGTTCACCGGCGTGCCGACGAGTGGCGTCTGCGACTGGTCCCACCGCTCGATTGGATCGTTCAAGCAATTCGCCGGTTTGCTTGGCAAGTCGCGGCAAGATCGGAGTCAGGTAGACAACAATTTGGCGAAACAGGTTGAGCGCGATCGTGCAGACATCCTGCAGTTTCTGCAGCTTGGGCCGGATCCTTTCGCAGCTCCCACGGTTTGTGATCCTCGACGAACGGGTTCGCCCGATCGGCGAGGCTCATGATCAGCCGCACGGCTTTGCCGTAGTCGGTCGCTTCATAGGCATCGCGAATTTCGGAGCCGAGCACCGCGCCGGCTGCAAACAATCCGCCGTCGTCAGGGTATTTGCGAGACAGACCGGTCGATTCGACGAACTTCGCGCTCCGGCTCGCGAGGTTGACGACCTTATTGACGAGGTCAGCGTTCACTTTGGTGGTAAACTCTTCCGGCGAAAACTCGATATCCTCCACATGCGACGACAACTTCGACGCATAGAAGTAACGCAGGTAGCTCGGATCCAAATACTTCAAATACGTTTGCGCGAGCGCCAGCGTCCCCTTGCTCTTGGAAAGCTTCTCACCGCTCGCCGTGACGAAGCCATGCACGTGAATCTTTGCCGGCAACGTGAAGCCGGCCGTTTTCAGCATGCCGGGCCAGAACAGCGTGTGGAAATATACGATGTCCTTGCCGATGAAGTGGTGGATTTCGGTTTCCGGCGAGCGCCACCAATCGTCGAATCGCTCTCCCGTGCGATCGGTCCACTGGCGGGTCGAAGCCATGTATCCGATCGGCGCATCGAACCACACATACCAGTAGTTGCCGGGGAAGTCGGGTATCTCGAATCCGAAGTACGGCGCCGGCCGCGAGATATCCCAGTCGCGCAGCGGTTCGCCCAGAAAATGGCCCTTCACATAGTTCGCAATTTCGCTCTGCAAGTGGTCGCCCGACTGCGACCACTCGGTCAGGAACGCGTGCAACTTTTCTAATTCAATGAACAAATGGGGCGACGAGCGCACCTCGGGCGTGGCGCCCGTCAACTTGCTGTGCGGTTCAATCAGCTCCGTCGGGCTGTAGTGGTGACCGCAGTTGCTGCAATTATCGCCCGGCTGGTCGGGCGCAGCCACACTTGGGACACGTACCGCGCACGAACCGATCGGCCAGAAATGTGCCGGCCTGCGGATCGAACAACTGCGCGACATCGCGCTGCCGCACGAGGCCGGCCCCACGGATTGCCTGCCAAAACTCCTCGCACAATGCGCGGTTCTCGGGGCTGTGTGTGCTGCCGAAGTTCTCGAATTGAATATCGAAGCCGGCCAGGTCACGCTTGTGGGCCGCCTGCACCGCGGCAATCACTTCCTCCTCGCTCTGGCCTTCAGCCCGGGCCCGCATCATGGTTGCCGTGCCGTGGGTGTCGTCGGCGCAAACATAAATGCAGCGATTGCCAATGAGCCTTTGAAATCGGGCCCAGATATCGGTCTGAATCGCCTCGAGCAAATACCCGAGGTGAATATTCGCGTTGACGTAAGGCAGCGCAGGAGGTAACGAGAATTCGACGCACGGCAGAATCTAATCGTGTGAAAATGGGCTCATTAGCGTCGGCCGCCAAGCCGAATGCGCCGCTAGCATCGCATGCCGGCAACCCTCCAGCCGCGTCATTGTAGCCCGTTCCACGACTCATCGGGAGGGCAGGGCCGCGCATGCCATTCAAGCTGATCTTGTGCGTTTTTCCTAAGTCGAGGACATTGTCGCCCCCCAGCGCCGGATAGCCCGCAAAAGTATCCGACGCTGATTAACACCCATTGGTTCGCTCACCCAAGTCGCCCGCAATAGCAGCGTATTCGTTGCTCCCGCAGCTCGCGGCTCATTTCCAGCTAACTAGGTTCAGCAGGATGCTGACCGCTAGCCGGAAGCACGAGGTCGCGGTAAATCGGTCGATGGGAGTGAAGCCCTCGCGGCAGCCTCGCTCGCCGCGGCGGCATGCCGACCACCAATTCCAAGGAGGGAACGGATGGTCCGACCACCCTACGGGCGGTGCCTCGCGGCGACGGCAATCGCGATTGCGCTCTCGTTCGTTGGCACCATGGCCAACGCCGAGCAGATCCAGATGCTGGAATTCTGGTCGCCCAGTTGCGGCTACTGCCTGCAAATGAAGCCGCTTCTGCACAGCTACGAGCAAGCGGGCTATCCGATCCGCGAGATCGACACCACGACCGATTTTCAGCTTTCTCGGCAGTACAACGTCTCATCATTGCCGTGCATGGTGATGCTCGTGAACGGACAGGAATTCGAGCGGCAAGTCGGCGCTACAAATTCCGAGGGTCTCAAGGCGATGTTCGATCGGGCGAAGGACCAGGTGCGTGCGCCTCAACGGCATCCGCCATCAATCGCCCGATAATCTTCCAACAACTCAAAGTGGCACGTCGCCACAGGCAGAGGCGATCGGCCCCGCGCCTTCCCTGCGCGAACAGACGTGGCCGTCCGGTAGTGCGGTTCCCAACGAGCGCCCAAAAACGGAAGCTATTACGGTGGCTGGTTCCGTCTCTGCCCACTCCGCTCTCCTGGCAGCCACGGTGCGGCTTTCGGTGGATGATTCCGGAGGCCGCTCGTACGGAACTGGCACGATCATCGACACCCGTAGCGGTGAGGCGCTAGTTGTCACGTGCGGGCACCTGTTCCGTGAATCGCAAGGTAAATCTACTGTAAAGGCCGATTTGTATGAAGTCGCAGGCGATGCGGTTCACGTCGCCGGCCATGCAACCGGTCAAGTGATCAGCTACGATCTAAACCGCGATGTCGCGCTGGTGAGCATTCGCGCTGATCGGCCGGTAACCGTCGTACCCGTCGCGCCGCCGCGAGCGCCATCGAGCGCGGCGACCGAATGGTCGGAATCGGCTGCAGCAACGGCAACGATCCGACCGTGATGGAAACGCGCGTGACGTCGCTCGATCGCTATCAGGGACCACCGAACATCGAAGCCAGCGGCGCACCGGTGATCGGCCGCAGTGGCGGCGGATTGTTCAACATCAAAGGCGAGCTTGTCGGCATCTGCAACAATGCCGATCCGGAAGGAAACGAAGGCATATACGCCGGCCTGCAATCGATTCATGAAGAGCTGGATCGATTGGGTCTCAAAGAAATCTACGCAAAGAGCGGCGCTGCGCAATCGGCGGCCGGTTCGGCTCCGGCTGCTGAGCCCTCGATCATTCGCGGCCAGGAACCGATTACGCCGCTTCCCAACGAGCCGGCACCGTCGGCGGGTGCTCTTGCGAGTGGCGGCCAAACCAATGCGACGCCTCCGCGCAAGCTGAGCACGAACGAGCAGGCCGCTTTGGAAGAAATCATGAGCCGCGCGGTCACGTCGGAAGTTGTCTGCATCGTTCGGCCCAAAGAACAAGGCGGACAGAGTGAAGTGATCACTCTGGATAATGTGTCCCCCGAGTTCGTTCGAGCCCTGCGGCAACGAACGGCACCGGCGTCGGTCACCCGCTAGAGCGTTTTCACATTGCCATAACCGGTGGGTGGCTGGGGTCGAGCCGCAGGCGAGCCCCCAGTGAAGCTGGGGGGTCGCTTCGCTCCACCCCAGCCACCCCAGCTGAGCACAGCAATTTGAAAAATGCTCTAACGCCCGACAATCGTTTACGGCCAGCTCGGTCTGCAAAACCGGCACCATCGGTACCCAGGCCGGTTCTGCCGATGCCCGGGCCATTACGTGGCCTAGGCTTTCGATATCGCCCGCTCACTCTCTCGGTAGCTAGGGGTCACATGGTCTGGTACGTGGCACTGATTGCGATCGTGAATCTCGGCCTCGGCTACGGCCTGGCCGTTTACCTTGGTGCAGGCCGCGCCAAATTAGCTTCCGTAACGGGCGATACCATGGATGAATCTGAGTACGCCGATACGGGAGTTGAAGCGTAGCCAGGCGAGCTTACCTGGCCGGTTCCAGTTCGAAGATCGCTTCGATCTCGACCGCCCATCCGCCCGGCAAGGATCCTGCGCCGAGCGCACTGCGAGCGCCAACTCCGGCATCGGGACCGAACACGTCGCGCATCAACTCGCTAAAGCCGTTGATCACGGCCGGATGATCTTTGAACTCCGGTGTGGCGTTCACGAAGCCGATCGTTTTCACTAGCCGACGAATCCGATCGAGGCTTCCAAATTCGGCGCGCAACGTCGCGAGCATGCGCAGGCCCGTCCGGCGGGCCGCTTCATAGCCGGCCTCCTTTTGCAGATCGGCGCCAAGCTTGCCGCAAGTCGCCGTGCCGTCTGCAATCACTGGCCCGTGGCCCGACACGTACGCGCATCCATCAACAACCAAAACGAGCTTGTAGCAACCGATCGACTTGCCGGCAGGCGGCAATTCCAACTTGAGTTCTTTGATACGTTCGTCGTGGCTCATGCGATTACCTATGGGGATTTACCGTACACATCATTTGGATCAAACACGCGATCGGCGACGACCTTCAAACCGTCCGGCAACACCTGGCGAAAGAAACACGATGGATACCCTTTGTGGCAGGCGGCGCCGCCGATTTGTTCGACCTTCAAGAGCACCGAATCGCCGTCGCAATCGACGTATATTTCGCGCACGTTTTGAATGTTGCCGCTCTCTTCGCCCTTGCGCCACAAGCGGCGTCGGGCGCGGCTGAAGTAAACGGCCCGGCCGCTGGCCAGCGTTTCTTCCCAGGCCTCGCGGTTCATGTGTGCGACCATCAGAACCTGGCCGGTGGCGGCGTCCTGCGCGACCGCGGTCACGAGGCCATCTGGTCCGCTAAAGGCAGGTGTTTTCTGCGGCAGGTCGCTCATTTGGTACCGCATTCGAGCTGCGAATTGGGAAAAAATGTCAAACTCAGCATAACTCTGCCTACCGATCGTTGCCAGCCTCTCGTTTGCGCCCGACAACTGCCACATTCGCCATTGAGTTTACGATTGAACCGGCTCGCATCGCCCGCACAAAGATTTTCTTTTAGGTGAACTTGCAGGTTGAAACCTGGCTGGGCCGATGATGAGAACGACGGACCGCCATTGGCGCAGGAGGCACGCTCGCTCACACCGCTCATTATTGGAGCATGGCGTGTTGAACAAATCTTTGACGGTCGTGCTGCCCGTTTACAATGGTGAAACGCGGCTGCGAAAAAGCGTTCATGAGATTCTCGAGCTGGCCAGCGAGCTCACGCCCAAGTTTGGCGTGTTGATTATCGACGACGGCTCGAACGACGACACGTACGAGGTGGCCGAGGAGCTGGCTGCCCGGTATCCGCAAGTATCGGTCCGCCGCCATCCCCAACGGCGCGGCTTGGGACCGACGATCGATTACGTACAACGCCGCATCCGATCCGATGCGATTATCGTTCATGACGGCGTCTCGCCAATCGATGCCCGCGAAATGCGGAGCCTGTGGCGAGGCTGGATTCATCAATCAACCGCACCTCTACAGGACCGACGTGCCACGAGTTCGGTTCGCGACGACATTCGTGATCTTGCGATTTTGCGCTCCGTCCACACGGCGATGGAAAGAGTTCACCGCCGAGTGATCGGATTCCAATTGATCACGCCGGCAGACGCGGTGGAAGCTGTCGCTAATGATTTAGCGTCGCCCGCGTCAACATCGCAAAGCCAAGTCGCCGCGAGTGCGGATCGACGCGGCCTGGGCCAAATCCCGGCGTTGCCGCGGCCAAAATTTCTTTCGAAATTGGCCGCGTTCGCACTGGGCGAATGACGCGCCGCCGGACGCGCGGGAGGCGGCATGCGGCCGCACAGATAAGAACAAGCGTACTCGGTTCAGGAATCGACATGGTGAGTTCTGCGCCGCTTCCCGACGTAGCGCCAAAGTCGGGCGCGCCAAACGGCGTAGTCGCCTTGGTCGACGCCGTTCGCGCCATCGCCGTGGCCGTTGAGGGCGGCTTCGGTCGCGTCACCCAGATGTTTGCGCCAGAGGACGTAGTCGGCGGCGTTCACTGCGCCATCGTTGTTGAAGTCGCCAAGCAGCCCGCCGGAACTGGCGAGGACGTAGGTCTGGAACCCTTCGTCGTGCGACGGCGTATAAAGCGTCCACGGGCCCGTCTGGCCCAACGCACGATAAATCGATTGGCCGCCGGCGTACGTGCTGTGGTCGAACGTGCTTCGCAGGAAGAAATATGAGTCGGTCGTGCTCGTGACGCCATAGGCGAGAACATCTCCCGCGTGGACCGGAATTGCAGACGAGCTGACGTCGAATGATTGAAACGCATAACCCGTCGATGGAATGCCGCTGTAGGAAAGGGAGGCGGTACCGAGACTGGCGTTCGGAATGCCGCCCGAAGTATTGTACACGGTGAGTATCGCGTTGCCGGGTGAGCCGAAGCCGGGATAATTGATTTGCACCGCGATGCGCGAGAGCGTTCCGGCCACGCCGACGGTAAAGGTTTGCGCTTCCTCGACGAATCCTCCGCTGGTGGAATCGGCGGTCGCTGACGGGGAGACGTCGTTTTGTTGATCGAGCACTTCGGCGGCAGATGCAAGACTGGATGCGATTGAAACTAGCATGGCAATCGCGAGTAGGAATGCAAGCCGCATCGATTTGCCCTTTGTGTGATACTTATCAAAGTTCCGCGAGCGCGCTCTGTGGAGCCGATGATAAGGATAGAAGACAGCGGCCGGTTTTATCAAGTCGGTACCGACCCGCCATGAATGCCTGGCATCTTGTCGCGCAGCAGGAATGGACTCAAAAGGCCGTGAGATAAAGCGCGCGGCGAATCGAAGTCAAGCGTGCCGCACGGTGCTGGCCGCGAACGGCCTCGCAGTGCGAGCCAATGCCGACCGGGATTTAATCCCCCGGCTTTGCCGAAGGTTGATTGAGTCGGTGCGATCCGCCGCAACCGTCGTTTCATGCGAAAACCCCCGGCGGAGCCGGGGGCTGCCAACGATTACATTTACATTACTCGACGGCGTCGGGCGCACGGCAGGCAACATGCGGCGGCACCAATGAGAAGGATCGTATTCGGTTCCGGGACCGACGTGTCGCCGACTAAGCCGGATCCCGCGCCGGCGCCGGCGCCGAAGTTTGCGCGCCAATCATTGTAGCCGCCGGGTGTGCCGCCGTGACCGCCGGGATTCTCCCGCCAGGCGACATAGTCGGCGGCATCCACTTTGTTATCGCCGTTGTAGTCGCCGGTGAGCACAGATGGAACGTCGGTCACCGTGAGGTTGTCGAAGAGCGTGAAGGCCAGCGACGGATGACGGGCGGTGCTAGAGTTCACATCTGAAATACCGAGCGCGATGTTATTGCCACCAAGCGTCAGCGCGCTGGCATCATACTGAGCGATTCGATTGCCATCGATATCCCAGGTGACCAATCCGCCCGTCTTCGTCAACGTAACTTTATGCCAGGCGAAACCAAATGATCCGGCCTGCATGTTACCGGCCATCACGTCGGCCGCATCGCTGCCATATTCGGTCGACGCGATCGTGTGTTGAACAGCCGGTGCCGTTTGCGTAGGGAATAGTGCCGTGTAAAACGGGTCTGAATTGGCACTCGCCGTCGCGCTGCCTGCCGGAGCAGCCGCATAGACTCCGGCCGTAGTACTCGGAACCGCGGTCCCGGATTTTGGAAACACCCGCCAGTCGGAGCCGATACCGCCATCGGCCGTTGTCGCGAAAGCGATGCCATCCACGGTGCTCGATGCAATGGCGTTCGGGTTACCCGCTACAATCGGCACTGTGCCGGAAGTGCCAATCGCGAACAGCGTGTTCATCGTGGCGCCTTCAGAAGCGGCATTGTCCGCGAGGCCAGATGCGTTCGGCGCTCCAAAGAAATTCCCCCACGCGTAGAACTCAGCCTTGTAGTTCGTGCCAAAACTCTGACCCGTTGGCGACATCGACAGCCCCGACTGCACACCCGCGGGCCGCGAGGTCACTTCGACACCACCAACGATGGGAACGTTGGCGCGAAGCCGCAGGCCCAGCGTATCTAACGAGCCGGGTGCCGGTGGAATGCCGAACCCGGAGTAATCGAACGCGAACTCCGCGGTCTGCGTTGCCGCGTTCGCCGCGGGGGCCGCATTCTTCGTCCAACTGCCGCTGGTATCGGTATTGAAGTTGTCGCTGAACAAAACCGTTGCTGATGCCTGCGCATCGCAAAGACCAGCGATCGTAAGGCAAAGAACGAAGCGAAGCTGTTTCATTGTCATTCGGAGACTCGCAGGAGGAAGAGATAGGTAAGGCCGCTCTCCGCGAACGCGGAGCGCCTAGTGAATTCACCAAATTCTACTTATTTAAGCTTTATCTTCAAATAGGTGCGACAGCTTGTCAAGCAAAACGGAGAGGCCGGAGGTCGAATTCGCGGAAAAACCACGAGTTTTTCGCGAAATTGGGAGGCCATTTGTGGTTGTCATCGGTGGATAGTGGGTCAGTTCGCCCTAGTCACCCCCAGGTACTCCGGGCGGTCCGGCTAGATTCCTCGGACTACCTCGGAATGACAGATTCCTAAACGTGTGAATTTGGCAGGTTGTCCTTTCGATTTGACAGGCAGCTAATCGGCAGGGCGGGCAGCATTCAAAAAATGAAATGAAGGGCCCTCTGGACCGGGGGCCAAGCGCAGGCGGAGTGCGCACCGAGCCACAATTCCAACCGCTGGCCGCATTCTGCGCTGGGGTTCCCGGGAGGCCGGCGGCAGACCTTGGTCGAGCGGAACGCGTTGCTTCCAGTTACGCTGTTGGAAGTCGTGCGTGGCTTTCCCATCGGCCTGCCGGAGCGGCGAGCACTACGGCAGCTACGACCAGCCGGTCATTTCATGCGTGTACATTAGCACAGGTAGTGGCCAAAAACTAGAAACAAAAGCTGTTAGCTCTTAGTTGTTTTTTTCTAGTCACACGATGCTCGGTCGACGGCCCCCCTCAATCGAGGTGGGTATCAAATGGCAAAATCTTCGCTTCGCTGCCAATTAATATCGCAAGCCACGACATAGCGCGCACCGCCGCCGCTTGGAGTGTCTTGGCCCAATCCACGTTCCCCAACGCCCGGCGGTTCGCTAGGCCGCCGGGCCAATCGAATTGTCAAAGACCGACCGCAAACGCTTAAGCGCAAGGGAAGAGCACAACGCTCTCGGCAAAGGCGGCTCAGCGAGCCGTTCTGCGCAGCGGATCCAATTGAGTTTCAACCGCTAATTTCTCCGCATCGAGGCGCATTTGCTCGAGGCGCGCTTGAAAGCTCATCAGTGAATGCCACTGCCGAAGCAACCCGGACTGCGCGGTGATCGCGCTTTGAATCGAGCGCTCGTCAGGCCGACTTGCCGTGCAGTTCTCGATACCGCGGTCAATCGCCATCTGGTGGGCATGAACAATTTTAGCGAGGCCCGCGTTCACCGCGCCGATGCAGGCTTGGCGATCATCCGGATGAGCCAGGGCCTGTTGGCGCCACCGTTCCGCTCGTGTCAAGAAGGCGTCATCGGTGGCGTTGCCGTTCGGGCTCGCTTCCGATGCCGAGCCGCAATCACTTTGTCCTGAGCCGGCGTCAGCCGAGATGTGTTCAAAACCGTCCATGGTAGGGACTCCCTAAGCTGGTGGATTAACTGGGAAAGACACCGTGAATTGTTGGCAGCGCCGGAGTCGGATCCAAGTCCCATGAAAATGGCACCCAAGCTCATCCAGCACCGGCTGCAGTTGCCGCTTCGCATCGCGGCGGGCCTGGCGGATTCGTCGTGTGGCTTCGCGCAGTGCGCTCGCCGCATGTCGGTTCGATTGCAATCTGTCGAGATCAATGCGTACCAGCTCGACCAAATGAACCGGGACGCAGCGGACGACCTGACGACCCCCGGGCATTCGAAACCGCAACTTGTATCGCACTTTGCCGCGGTGCTGCTCTGGGCAGATCGAACCCTGTTCTTCAAGCGCGGGCAAGTCGCCGTCTGTCAGGCGCAAGCGGGCGAGGCCAGCGTAGTTGGCGAGTGATGTCACGACTGATCCTTTTTCGTTTGTCGTGTTTGGACGTTCATCGCGCTAGTTTCCAGCGCTACGGACGCCTGCAGTCCTCGTCGGAGAACTTGCAGCGTGCCGCGTATATTGGCGGAGGGCGGGGCGCTGGTGTTCCAACGGATGCTCAACGGCTTGTCGTAGCTCCTCGACGACGCCACGTTCGACAAGCGGCATCGTACGGAACAGGTCGGCCGCGGCGACGCGCAGAAAATTCGTAATGCCGGCTGCGCCTGACGTCGAGCACTGCTCGAACGCTCGAATGCGCTCGGCAAAACAATCCTCCCGCGGGCTTCCCTCGTCGCTGCTCGGGAATCCGCAGCTGCCATCATCACTGGCGGCGAAATGGTTGTGGTTGGGATTCATCATCGACTCGGTGCGACAAATGGCTGTCATTTTCCAAACTTCACGCTCGCGAGTTTTACGAAGGTGCTTACGAGCTGCAGCTTGCGTTTCAATGCGGCGTCGTCGACGCGCTGCGCGTATCCGGGGAACTGGCCAGCGATCACTCGGCGTGCGGCCTGGACGAGATCCAGCTCCCGGTACCATGTTCGGGCAAGATCCGCCGCGATCATCGAACCCAGAGCCTGCAAGCCAGTTTTCCCTGCCGCGGTTTCGAGTGGCCGCACCACCTGATCCCGAAACGAACGCGCGAGTTTTTCGAGCGCGACGCTGGCTTCCGCTACGCGCGGCGCCACGAGGGAGGCGCTCCACGGCGGACTCCAGCGCGGCGCGGGCCTTGGCCCACGTGGCCGGCTTACGATCGGCAAGCAGATTGAGCGCATCGGTCGGCGCATAGGCTGAATTTTGCAGGCTTGAGCGAAATTCATCCGCGACCATCCTGCGATCCACAAACGAGAGCGCACGGCGAATTCGCGCCAGTTCGGACCGAGTTGGCAGCCAGACACGAAACACTGTGTGTGGGTCGAAGCCATAGCTCGGCTGAATGTCAGCAACGTGGCGGATCGCGGCGAGGTGCTTGATCGACGGCTCATTAATCAACGTGGCTGGCTGCCAGCCCAGCAGCACCAGTTGATAGCGACGTTGCTGCGGTTGTTTAGCCCGCTGCTCAAAAAGCGCGCGAACCTGTTTGCCAGTCAGTTCGTCGACACCGGCCAGCGGCGTGCGGGAAATTTCGAGGCCGCCTAAAACGTAAAGCTCCGCATCAGTCGCAGCCAGGACGACCGGTTGTTCAGGCGGAGAGTTTCCGTCCGGCGTTTGCGCTGCCAATTCGCGCCATTCGCATGCCCCGCTCGAGAGCTTGCCGCGGTGGCTGACAACGTCACTGGCAGCGCCGGTTGCGTCGCGGCGAATCACAAATGCCTCGTCCGTCGTCAGCACGTTCGAGAGTTCGAACTCGCCCGATTGCGCTCGCACGGCCACTCGCGCGGCAAGCAATTGATCGGCGGCAAAGTGCTGGCCTAGCCGCGAGAGCAGTTCCGCTGGCTCGCACGACAGGCGTCGCGTAGATCTGCTGTTGCCGAATCGAGCCCACAACGGCGGCGGCGGCACCGATTGGCTGGACTCGATGGTGCGTGCGAGAATTCGCCGCCGAAGCTCGTCGATTTCCGGTGCGGCGGGCGATTGCTCGGCAGCGAGCGTCGCAGCAGGCGCAACGGGAGTTAATTCGGGCTCGACGTCCACTGTCGTCATCGTGGCTTCCTTGCCAGCCAGCGTACTCGCCGACTATCAGATTATTTTATAATATCCGTGCTAACACCACCAATAGCAGTTTAACGTGGCCACCCACACAAGATTTAGTGGCCCGCAAGCATTACGCCGCTAGCATTTAGCGGGGCTCAATCGCCAGACTAAAAGATTCTTCACCCGCTATCTGCTTGGACGACCAAGCAGTTGCCAAGACCGAGCCGGGTCGATGAAGAGCGTTGGTAGCGTGGCCTCGGCACTTGGAGCGGGCGCTGCGTGTGGAACTTCCCGACGCGTGGCGAGCGTCTTGATCGACGCCCGGAACTCGTCGCGAAATGCGTCGCGCTTCCGTGCGTTTACGCCGTATCGCCCGAGTTCTTAATTCTCATAAAATAGAAATTGACGAATCGGCTCCGTAGCAGCAGGTTACCAATGTTTGCAAAAAAGCACCTCGCATCCCTATTGCCGTTGCGCCGGCCGCATTGGCGACTGAATCGCGTGACGGAAATGCTGCGCCATCGGCCGCAGCCGCTCCGGCCGCTCTGGGAGGACGACCATCCAATTCGCGCATATCGCCGGATACTTCTCAACTTGCTGGCCGCAGGCGATGACGAAGAAACGCTCGATGCTGTGAGAGAGGAGCGTCCCGCCGTTTACGAGGCACACCGGTATCATTACTCGCCGGAGATTCGAACGCGGCAGCAGATCGAGGCGCGACTGCTAACGGGCGCATCGTTGGAAGAAATCGCTGCCAAACTCGCCGCCGACCCGAAAGCAATCGAATACTACGCTTCGCTCTTTTTCGATGTTCGCGATGCCCTGGACCACCGCGACTGGGTTTCGCTGACAATTCAAAGCCGCATCCGCTACGACGAGGAGAGTGGCGGCAGCCGCGCCGAAGCCGAGCGCGGATACGTCATGCGGCTGTTCGCGTACTTCGGGGGGCCGCTGGTGCTCGACGCGCTGATCAACCCGCTGGGCGAGACAAATCCGCCCGAGAACGCGGAGGAGATCCGAGCATGGTCCGAGGACGCGGTCACACAAATGGTTCGCACAACGGGAGCAGCGGCAGCCGCGACCGTTGATGTTGCGGGCAAGAACAGTGTGCAGCTCATTCGCCTAGCGCAGCGTTTGATTCGTGGACGCAACACCGAGGCAGGACCCGGCGACGATGTCCTCAACCAGCGCATCGAAGCGACACTCGCATTGTTCAAAGAATCCGGCCTTAAGTAGTCGATGGCGACTGAGCCGCAGGTCCGGAATCTCACGATCGAGCGACGGCTGGTTCTCTTTGTTAGGGCCAAGCGCTGACTACTCGAACCGACTCCGACTATTGCCCAACGATGCCGGAAGTGTGGCCCACTTCGAAATTCGCGTGGCTTTTGCTCCATAATATCTTAGGTAGTGCTACGGCGAACTCACCGTAGACCTCTACCACGGCCGGTGCTACCTCTGTTTTCTTCACTCGCTGCGTAAACCGGCAATTACTCGATGGGATGCTAGTCTTTTCCGGGGGCGTGATGCTTAGTGCGAGCTATTGCTCGCTATTGGCTCCGGCAATTGCGATCTCTGAGCACTGCCCGCGGCGCACGATTAAACCATGTTTCATTTCCCGGAAACGACTGCCAATAACTGCGTCCGAATGAGCACAACCGGCCAGCTCAAACCAGACGTTTATCGCAGTCCCTAGTTAGACGTAGGTCTTGGGCGACGGCCATTGGCAAATCGCTATTCCATGTGCGAGGTCACCATGGGCTTCCATCCGCAAGCCAGCTGCGTGCAAAAAGTCCTCTGCATCTTCTGGGAGCCTGCCAACGACATCAGGCACCCGCACGAAAAAATTGGCGTCGGAAAACACCACGGTTACGACCGCTTCCTTTTTTGACTGAACTGCCGGCCAACCGCGACTGCCTGGTGACCACGCGTGGTGCATTGCAACGAGATTCGATTCTTAACCCGCCTGCATGCAGTTTGGTGACTGCGGTATTCCGCGGCCAATGATATTTGGTACGATCACCCATTCATTTGGCGAGTTGCCGTCTCTCTTCGGCGGTTGAGCACTTGATAGGGTGTCTTCCGCACGGCGCTTAATCGAGTTTCCCTGGACGTCGGCGAATATTCGCGTAACAAACGCCTTCGGTAAATAAACAACTGCGACGAGGCCGAATATTGCGATCCAGCGGTGCGACATTACGTTAGTTCGGAAAGAGTGTAACCGGTTTATAATGGCGTCCTAATTTCTAAACGTTCGACATGCTGTCCTCCTAATAGTGCGCAATCAAAAACGATCGAGCGCTGCTACAGGTGTTGAGTTATCTCCGAGTCACCACTTTCTTCATAACCGGCGTGGCCTTCTGTAAGTTCCGGGTCAACGTAAATATCTCCCGGAAGAATTCCTACAACGTCCACAGCCTCTGGCTTAACATCGGGCTGATGCGTCAATGCGCGTCTCACGCTGTGCTTTGTTTTGGTGGGCGTTATCTTCTTTGTTTTCTTCTTTTGCTGCTGCTGCTGCTGCTGCTGCTGTTGATGTTGTACCACGGTAATCGCTCCTGTATTTATTGAGCTGTGCGATTGGGCACCGTTTTTGTTATGTTCGATTTGGTGCGGTAGTTGATCGCCGCCTCGGGGACGAAGCGGCAACCAATTTGATGCCCCCATCCAATTGCTACGGGGCGATATTAATCAAGTTCGCGACTCGCGAGACGCCTGGTGCTGCCCATGCCGCACGGCCAGCTTCGTCCTTTTCGGCCCACGACCGCACGCTGCCGCGTAGAGTGACTTGGCCGGCTTCCGTCTGCACGGTGATGCGGCGAGCGTCGAGCTCTGCGCTTCGTTTGAGCGCCGCTTCGATCTTGTTTTTCACGTCGGCCGGCGAAACGCGGGGCTTAACGGTAATGTTGTTGACCAGCCCTCTTACGCCGGTCAAATAACGGATTGCCTTGAAGGCTGCGTCCTTCTGGTATTGCCAGTCGACTTCACCTTCGGCGGTTACCCAACCGTTGCTAACGACGACCTTAATTTTCTCGTCCGGTACAAGGCAATCGTTCTTGAGTGCATTGACGCAGGCCATTGCAATGTCCTCGTCGGAACGAACCGCGCTGCCCGGAAGTTTGACTTCTAGCTCATCAGCCACGGCTTTTACGGCGTAGAGCCGTTTTGCTGTTCTTTCGGCTGCGTACTTCTCGGCAAACGAGGGAACGTGCCCACTCAATGTCACTACACCATCTTTGACCGAGACGCCGACGTGTGCTGCGTTTACGCGCGGTTCCCAACCGAGTTCGTCTTCGACGTCCTGCTTCAGTTCTTTGTCAGTCTTCATTGGAATTCTCCTTTAAAAATTGGCGTTTGCTTTTTTAGGAGGCCTTGCAGAGTAACCCCCATTTAATATGGAACAAACGCTGTGCCAATCGGCCGTACACTGATTTGAATGGCAAATTGGGCTTCGGTGTTTGACGCGGATTGTTGAATGTGCGGCTTCGCACGCTAAGATGTGACAATTTTATCCGACTACAAAATCGCCACGTAACCGTAGATTGAATCGCTAACGCGTTTCAACAATTAAGCTGCTGCTCCATCTTGCGGGGCGGGCTTAAATGTTGCAGCTGCTTCGTCCAGTAGAATTTGGACTTCCTCATCTGTCGTTTGTGAGAAGTCTTGGTACCATGCGCCAACGGCGTAAAACGGTTCCGGGGATATTGCGCAAATTGCTTCGTCGGCCTCTTGTTGAAACTCGGCACACGTTTCCGGTGCACCAACTGGCACCGCGACGACAATCCGCGAGGGGCCGCCCTTCCTGGCGCAGCGATTGCTGCTCGCATCGTGGAACCGGTAGCCAAGCCGTCGTCTACGAGGATGATGACTTGATCGCGTACTTGGGGCGCCGGCCGTCCCGCTCGATATTTTCGCTCTCGGCGATCGAGTTCGCGGCGCTCCTGTGCTGCAACATTGTCAATTACACGGCTGGGAATACGAAGCGCCCGCACGACGTCGTCGTTCAGTACGCAAGTACCCCAACTTGCAATTGCCCCCATGGCAAGTTCTTCATGGCCTGGCACTCCGAGCTTGCGAACGGAAAAAACATCAAGCGGGGCATGTAAGGCTTGGGCAACCTCGAAGGCGACCGGCACGCCGCCGCGCGGCAATGCCAACACGATTACATTCAGACTGTCAGCATACCTGGCCAGCTTGCTTGCCAAGTATCTGCCGGCATCGCGTCGATTTCGGAATATCATGTTGCTTTCCTCCTTTCCTCGACAATCCATTGGCATTTACACTCCGAAGGGATACGTCTCGGGAATTTTTTCCATCGAGGGATGCAAATGAAGCGGGTGCAAAGCCTGACTTTCATCGATGTAGCAAAGGGCGTCATATCGATAGGGGAGTACCGTGGGCACGTAGTTTCCAAACTGTTCGTATTCAGGGTGATAGACAACGCCGATGGCGCGATGGCCGCGCTCGGCTAGAAAGCATTCCGATTTACGGGCCGCATTCAGTAACAGAAGTTTGTTTGCAGTGCCGGCTCGGCGGAGAACGTCTTCCCAGCTTCCGTCGCGGGCTGGCGGAACCCGCATCCGTTCCATTGGCGCCTCCCAATCCTTGGCGGCGATGACAGTACCCTTATAGGACGCGAAGCCCACAAGATAGACGCCGTCGCTCAAGTGGCGCTCTCTCACCAGCTGGCCGACGTTGAACATGCCCTCATCGGCCATGTCGGTATAGCGGGCATCGCCGATATGGGTGTTGTGCTCCCAGATAATTACCTTCGCGTTCGGGCCATGATGTCGCATCAACCGGTCGAGTGTGTCGGTCATGTGGCGGTCGCGCAAATTCCAGGACTCTGGGCCGCCGCGGACCATAGCTCGGTAGTAGGCCTCGGCATTCTTGATCACGAAGGCGTTCTGCTCGGCCGCGAAGTACTCCTCGCGTCCCTCGGGTCGAAATCTGGGCACTTTTTTTCGCAGAGCCGTAAGCAAATCGACGACTTCGTCTTCGCACGATGTCGGGACGAGAGTGGTGGCTCGTGCGTACTGCTGGACGTCCTCGCCGTACGGCTGGAAGCAAGCGAGGGCGCGGTGTGCGGCCGGCAATAGTGATGGGTCGGATTTGCGCAGATACCCTAAAACAGCGTACAGCGAATCCCAGAGACTGTAGACGTCCAGACCATAAAAGCCAACCTTTTTATCGGGAGGAAGAGTCCTATTCTGCGCTCGCAGCCACTCGGCGAAACCGGCAACTTCCAAATTTGCCCACATCCATGTTGGCCAGCGCACGAATGATTCCAACACGTCGCGAATATCCGTGCCCGCGTCCGGAAAACCTTTGACGTATCGGTTTATTCGGTAGCAATCAGGCCAGTCGCCCTCGACGACAACAAACGAAAAGCCTTTCTCGCGAATGAGCCGCTCGCTAATCAGGGCGCGCCAGCGATAGTACTCGCTTGTGCCGTGCGATGCTTCGCCGAGTAGCACATATTTCGCCGAACCGATCTGTTTCAACAGTGGATCAAGATCTGTCGGCTTATCGAGGGGCAAAGCGACCTGAGCGATCTGTTCGATCAAGTCACCGGTATTCAAGTTGTCGTCCGATAGGAGACGGCGTCGGTGTCGCATATTGCGTTCCTTTATAGTCGCTGGCTTCTGCGATCGTCTTGGACATGGAATGCGCAACCGCACCTGGCGGGCGCGAATCGCATCAGGTAGTCGCCGATGATCAAATCCAATGCGGCGTCCCGGGAGATGTGTTCCAGATTAATGACTAGGTCGTACAGGTGCGAATCAGCGACATCATGGTGAAAGTATCGTCGGACGAATGCAGCGCGACCTGTGTCGGTTTCCTCGATAAACCTTTCCGCATCGTGTTGGCTGCAATTGCGCCGTTCCATCACGTGTTTGATTCGTTGTTTTTTCGGCGCAATGATTCGCACGGTGAGGCCTCGATCTCTGGGAAGAATGAACTGCACTCCGCGGCCGACGAACACGTTGCTTTCGTGCTGTGCCGCCAACAGGACGATTTTTCCGAGGCGGCTGACATATTCGGCTTGCGTGACAATCTGGTCATCGAGCATCTTGCCGAAAGTGTCGTGAAACCAAGACGCGGTCTTTTCGTCGACGTAATCGAGTGCGACGTTGGACCAGTGGTAATGCTCAGCCATGTAGTCGAGCAGCTCGCGATCAAAGACTTTCCAGCCAAACTTACTTGCAAGACTCTTGGCAAACTCACTCGCATCGACGCCGCACTCGCGCGAGATAGCGATGTATGGGCGAATCAATTCCTTCGGCGCCGCTCGTTCTTGCTCTAGTCGTTGGCGCGCCTCCAAGTCCAAGGCCCATATCCGCATTTGCCGTTCTGCCGCTTCCGAAAGTGCGCAGCTTCTAGGAATAGTGCTTGTTCTCATTGCGTCCTCCTGGCACCATCGATTGCTCCCTCGCGTGCTCTAACTCGTCTTATCAAGCAAAGTGCGTACCACGTTGGTCATAGAAACTGCGCACCGTTGCGATGCATAAACTCTCTTCAATTCCGTTTTTTGCGGTCCTCCCATGAGGGGTTATCGATTGAGAGGAGGAGGGATATGTAACCTTTTGACACATTAGCTCTGGATTGACGCAACGACGCCGAATTCGGAGACATGTCGTTGCTCTTGCACGTATCTGCGAGAATTCAATCGCTGTGATCAGTGCGGGCCGGTTGCTTTTTGAACCGGGCGCGAAGGAGCTTGGCCAGTTCGACGATCGTCACTGGCATGAGAGAAAGTACGAAGATTAGCCACCAATCCCACCTCGGCAATTCATCGACGCCGAAAACTTGCCTTACACCTGGCATCGTTACGGTGCCAATTTGCAGTAATACGGAAACGACGATCGCGATCATTAGGTACGGGTTCGAGAAGAATCCCAACGCCGGCATCGTCCTGTGTGGACTGCGGCAGCCAATGGAGAAGAATAGCTGTGCGAGCGCGACCGTGCAGAACGTCGCCGTGCGGACGTGGTCGAGCGATACGTTCGAATGCCGACGTACAAAGAGAAATGCAGCGAGTCCGGCCGCGGCTACTAACATGCCGTGGAATACGATGATGACGGCGTGCTCGCGGGTGATGACCGGTGTATCGGCGGGCCTCGGCGGGCGGCGCATGATATCCGGTTCGGGCGGCTCCATGCCTAGAGCCAGGGCCGGAAGTCCATCCGTGACGAGATTGATCCATAAAATTTGAATCGCGGTAAGTGGTAGCGGCCAGCCCAACAGCGTGGTCCAAAATAGTAAGAAGACTTCGCCGGCGTTCGTGCTCAACAGGTAGTGGACAAACTTTTGAATGTTGTCGAAGATCGTCCTGCCCTCCTCGACGGCGTTGACGATCGAGGCAAAATTATCGTCAACAAGCACCATGTCGGCGGCTTCCTTGGTGACATCCGTTCCTGTAATGCCCATCGCGATGCCGATGTCGGCCGATTTTACCGCGGCTGCGTCGTTAATACCGTCCCCGGTCATTGCCACGATGTGGCGGTGAGCGCAGGGCCGAAACGATTCTGAGCTTGTGCTCGGCAGTGACACGTGCGTATACGCGAATCTGATTTACACGCTTAATCAATTCGGCGTCAGAAAGATTGTCCAGCTCGTCTCCACTCACCACACAATCTTCGGGCTGAGCAATTTGTAGTTCGCGCGCGACGGCCAGCCCAGTCGCCGGATGATCGCCCGTAATCATCACCGGCTGGATGCCAGCCAAATAGCATCGCCTCACTGCCTCTCTGGCTTCTTCCCTGGGCGGATCTTTCATTGCCACCAGTCCAAGAAATATCAAATTCGATTCGGTCAGCTGAGCAAATTGTTCCGTCGATGATTTGTAAGCCACTGCTAGAACGCGTAGCGCTTCAGCTGCCATAGTAGAGTTTTTCTGAAGTAACATCTCACGTGCGGTAGGAGTTAGTTCACGGGTACAATCATTGACCAATTCGTGAGAGCATCTATTAAGGACTACTTCGGCGCACCCTTGACATACATAACCGGCGCCCCATCGTGCGTCGAGATCACTACGGACATCATTTTTCGTTCAGCATCGAACGGTATTTCGTGCGCGATGCGAGCTTGTGTGTCGAGTGATATTCCTGCCTTGCGGGCCGCAACCAACAGGGCACCCTCCGTCGGATCGCCGACAACATGCCAGTGCTTTCCGCTCTCGTCGGCAACGAGTCGCGCTCGATTGCAATACATGCCAGCTTCAAGCGTGGCAACTAAATCCTGTTGGTCATTTGGCGTGACGATTTCATTGTCGAGAACGAAGTCGCCCACAGGAGCATAGCCGGCACCAGTGACCGTGAACTCTCGCTCGCCCGAGATGATCCGCTCGACCGTCATTTCGTTGCGCGTAAGAGTTCCTGTCTTGTCTGAACAAATGACATTAACGCAGCCGAGGGTCTCCACGCTTGGCAGCTTTCGAATGAGTGCGTTGCGTCGGACCATTCGCCGTAACCCCACGGCCAAGACGAGCGTGACTACCGCAGGTAGTCCCTCGGGAATCGCGGCAACTGCCAGGCTGACTGAAGCAAAAAAGATTTCTACAATATCGCCGCCACGTGCTACCTGTAGCGAGAAAATAATTGCTACGATGGCCAGGCACACGACTAAAAGTTTTCGTCCTAGTTCGCTTAATCGCTTTTGGAGTGGGGTCGGCTCTGCAGGCTGTTGCTTCAGCAAGACTGCGATTCGACCTAGTTCCGTTTGCATACCCGTCGCGACAACGACCGCCGTCGCTCGGCCCGAAACGGCCACGGTGCCGAGATAAGACATGTTTCGTCGTTCCGCAAGCGACGTACTCGACGGCAAGACAGCAGCAGCGTCCTTATAGATAGGCACCGATTCGCCCGTTAGCGACGACTCTTGGACACTGAATGCGAACGATTCGGTCAGCCGCGCGTCGGCCGGTATATGGTCGCCAGCTTCTAAATTGATCAAGTCGCCTGGCACCAATTCCTCGGCAGCCACCACGACCTGCCTTCCGTTGCGAACGGCTGTCGCGGTATGTGAAGTTTGCTTTCGCAAAGAGGCCAATTCTCGTTGAGCTTTTTCCTCTTGCAGAAAGCCGAGAACCCCATTCATAAACACGATGGCAAGAATGGCAGACGCATCAAGCCATTCACCTAAAGCTCCGGCGACAAGTGCTGCGAAAATGAGGATCCAGATAAGTAGTTCTGTGAATTGGCGGAAAAACCGCTTCCACCAGGGCGTCGTTGTTGCTTCCGCCAGCTTATTGAAGCCATAGCGAGCGTGTCGTTCGCGCACCTGCTGGCTCGTCAGGCCTGCCTGAGTATTGGCAGCAAGCCGACTAACAGTTTCGGCCGAATCGAGTGCATGCCAGATGTTTGGTAGATCAGACGACTTGGCGTTGTACGCCCTAGAAGAAGGCTTGGAATTCAGCGTTAGAAGTGCCCGAGTCATTTACGCAGTGCGCACGAATAGCTGATACAACGTCAAGGCGAGCTCTATGACGATGAGGATTACGATGTACCACTCGACTCGCACGCTACGGCTTTTTTGTAATAGATCGAGGACCGTTTCCACGGTCCGAGAGATGAGTTCAAGTTTTCGATCGAGTATGGCGGCACGCTCTTGAATCTCAAATTCGTCTTCGAGGCGAAGATACAACTGCTCCAAATCGGGATGGTCCCAGATGATTTCCGGTCGGTCGGTGACTTCGGCACGAGCGACCATTTTCAATTCATCAAGTAGGGCTCTTCCAACATGTCGCAGAAGAAGGCGCATGTTTCGACCACCTTGCCCTGACTTCTCCAATTGGACAGCAAATGGCTCGATTCGATCGAAAGTCATCGCGACATCTGATTCGTATTGCGCCAAAGCAACCGACTTACCGAGCACTGCGGCGACCGTTTCCAGACGTTCCAACGAAGCATCCTTCAAAATCACCGTTTCGCCGACTTCGCCTTCCGGATCTTGTTTGCTTATGGAGATTCGTAACTCTTCGGTTTCTGGCTGTTCGTATGGTTGGCGAATAAGAGGTCGTAAGTTGTCCACGAATCGTT
Source organism: Pirellulales bacterium (assembly GCA_963733825.1). Classification (GTDB taxonomy): domain Bacteria; phylum Planctomycetota; class Planctomycetia; order Pirellulales; family Lacipirellulaceae; genus JABDGM01. The sequence continues at coordinate 296,000 of CAVTEK010000013.1, read as the reverse complement.
GCTGCCGCGTTGGCGAGACGTCGAAAAAGACAACGGCTCCATATCGATAGACAACAACGATTCCACCTCCCGGCACCCCGGCGATTGCCGGTTGTTGAGCAAGAACTCGTTTGGGTTGTACAAAAGGGCGCAGGTCGATGTGTTCTCCGACATAAACGGCAGATGCCCTGAATGTCGGCTTGTCGATCGGTATTAGCGTGGATTGACCGACTGGCGATATCGTCGGCTCGTCAAGGGAAGGGGCGACATTTAACGCAACCGTTACCATGGAACATGTTTTGAAATCGAAGTTGACAATTTAGTTACTGGGGCGACAGTTCACGTGCGGCAGTTTCGGACAAAGCGAGTTGTTGAACCTGCGGCTGGTCGACAGGCAATTTCACAATGAGAACAGGGCAGTTGGCGCCTCGCATGACGCCCTCGGCGACGCTTCCCATAACCAACCTGGATAAACCCGACCGTCCGTGAGATCCCATCACGATTAGATCGATTCGCTCCTGCTCGGCCAATTTTAGGATTTGGGCGGCGGGCCAGCCCGTCAGATAGTAGTGTTCATACGCAACATTGGGAACGGTAGGAACGACGGCGGCTAGTCTTTGCCGTATTTCATGGCGCTCGTGGCCCCACGGCGCATCGTAGTAGCCGCCTGCCAAATCCGGAGGGAATGTTGGCAGTCTAATATCCAGTAGCGAGTCAACATGCACGAAATACATTCGCGCCCCGGCGGCACTCGCAAAACGCGAAGCACAATCAATCGCTGCGTTGCTGCTTTCTGAGAAATCCGTGGCAGACAAAATACGTTCGATTTTCATAAGGGCCTCGTGACCACCAGCCAAATACGAATTCTTGACGCAAGCTTACCCAAGTCATATCGCGAAATCCTTTCCAACACATAATGCAGGCGATTCCGTAGGCGTAATTATTGGTTTCATCTCAGCTCGTCTAACTGTCGGCCTGAGAATTAGCACTGGGCATTTTGCTCGACGCATTACTTGTTCGGCCACGCTGCCCGCGATCAATCTTGAAAGACCGGTCCTTCCGTGCGATCCCATCACGATTAAATCGATATGGGTGCGCTCCGCGTACGCCAAGATTTCATCCGCTGGGTAACCCATAACACAGTGGTGCTCATAAACCACGGCGGCATTGTGCGGCACGACCTTGGCCAGTTGCCTGTTAACCGCACGTCGCCGCTTCTCCCAAGACGACTCCCGAACACCCGGCCAATCCACCGCAGGAATCGCGGAAATGCGGACGTCCAAGAGCTCGTCCACATGAAGAATATGTATTCGTGCGTCTGAATCGATTGCCAATCTTCCGGCGTAGTCCAATGCTGCGCTGCTATACGCGGAAAAGTCATAGGGTACCAAGATTCGTTCAATGTTCATGATTCTTCACACCCTGTGCTAGTGAACTTGTTTGGGACCGAATCTGTTGAAGCGTCGTGAGTCGGCTGTTTGACGATGAGGACCGGGCAATGTGCGTTTCGCATCACTCGTTCTGCGACGCTACCCAACAATAAGCGTGAAGTGCCGGATCGGCCGTGTGAGGACATGACGATAAGATCGATGCTTTCGTTCTTAGCCAGTCGGCAGATTTCGTGCGCGGGTTCGCCTGTCACATAGTGGTAGCGACACGGCAGTTTTATTAGTGATTGTTTGAGCCGCTCCATTTCCTTTTTTAGCTCTACTTCAGCCGACGAAGCCACCAGGCTTGGGCAGGAATAAACGGCCATCGCGACCACATCGCGTGGATCATTCACGTACAGGATATGCAACTCGGAATGTGATGACTCAGCAACGTCCAGGGCAAAGTCTGCTGCTGTTATACTGCCGTCCGATAGATCAGTCGGGAAGAGGATGCGCTCGATCTTCATTGCCTGTCTCCGAGCAGAGGTGCTTACCATTTCCCGCGAAATCAAATCGCAATTCGAGTGCCGAAAGGCGCAGCCGTTACGAATTGCAAAAGAGCAGTGAAATTGAGATTTAGGAGGCGTCGCATGTGCCGGACGTGCACAGCATGTGCGAACAGGTGCGCTTGCTACGGGTGCCGATCCTGCCGGAGTTCAGCGTACGATGAGAACTTTGGCGCCCTTAACCGGTTCGCGCTTCAATTCAACTAAAGCTCTGTTTGCTTCTTCGAGACGATAAGTTGTTACCTCTGGACGGATCGGAGCCTCAGCGGCCAGTGGCAAGAACTCTCGAATATCGAATTGTGTTACATTGGCTACCGACTTGATTTCCCGCTCCATCCAGAGATGGTCGTGGTAGCTGAGCATTAACAGGGCGTTTTTGTCGAAATCCTCTTTTCGGATAGCGTTGATCACTAATCGCCCGCCGGGAAGAAGATTGGCCAGGGCTTCGACGACGGGAGACCAAGCAGGAGTCGTATCGATAATCGCATGAAGCTTCTCGGGCGATCGCTCAAACGTATCTCCAGCCCACACAGCGCCAAGTTGCCGGGCGAAGTCCCGAGCTGCTTGATCCCTTGCAAACACATATACCGGCGAATTTGGAAAACGATGGCGGACAATTTGTAGAAGAATGTGCGCCGAGCCTCCAAAACCGGTCAACCCAAGTCGCTGGCCATCGGTTAACTCCGTAAGCTTCAGCGCCCGATATCCGACTGCGCCGCGCACAGGAGTGGCGCAGCTTCTACATCCGAAAAGATCGCGGGAATGGGATACGCGTAGTTCGCCGGCACTTTCACAAATTCAGCGTATCCGCCGTCTGTATCACGGCCCGTTGCCCGAAATTCCGAGCTGAGGTTTTCATCAGCTTGACCAGAGGACGAGTATATCCATCCAACTCCGACTGTGTCGCCTTCTTGGAATTGAGTCACTCCTCGACCGATCTGGTCGACGCGGCCGACGATTTCGTGACCAAGCACGACCGGCAAATTGGGGGGCGGAGTCCGGCCTTCGATTTCATCGAGCTCCGTGTGGCAAACGCCGCAGGCAGCAACGCGAATGCGGATTTCTCCCGTTCCGGCCTGGGGGGTCGGTAAATCTCTCAATTCGAGCGGCGCTTCGGACTCTTTGAGCGAAACGAGCCTCGATAGAACCATCGCCCGCACGATCACCTCCTACTTTTTCGGACCATACCGAATGCCACTGTCTAAACTCGTGAATCGATTTGGCCGTCGACCGGCCCAAGTCATACAGATTCCGCTTGCGCGGGCGCGATTGCAAGTGCATGAAGCATGCCAAGTTCCGGCGGCGATTCTCCACAATCAATTGTGGCTATGTTGGCAAACTTGATATACGGACCGAAACAGCAAAAACCTCACTGGAATATTACGCGGTGTGCGGAACCGCACATACTTGTTCCCTTCCGTGGGCATAACTGCCTCCGCCTGTGCCGCGTCGATCGGAAATGGCTTATCAAACTCGTGGCGCGTGCTTTGCATCGCTTATAAACTGAACTTAGTCGCAGATATGAGAGATTCCACCGGTACAAAGAAAAAAGCGGAGTTTAAAGATGGACACTGTCACGATGCCGGATTTGCGTGAATTAGCATCAATGAAAGACGGTTGGTGTGTTTCGATCTACATGCCAACGTATCCCAGGGCCGACGGTGAACAAGATGGCTTGCGCCTGAAGAATCTTGCCGAAGCTACAGAACGAGAGTTGATTGATCGAGGCACGAGAAGTGTGGATGCTCGCGAGTTTGTTGCGCCGTTATTGGATCTGTCGCATCATGCTGAATGGGAACAGCGCAAAACTGGCTTGGCCATTTTTCACTCGAAGGAGAAGCTTGTTCACTATTGGCTGAGCACTCCATTTGATGAGACACTTGTCGTCGGTCGTCGATTCTATATTCGACCACTGTTGCCGGCGCTCGGCGTCAACCCGCGGTTCATTGTTCTTGCGATTAGTCGAAACCAAGTGCGAGCCCTGAAATGCGAGGGGGACCGCTATGAAAGACTATCGCTGCCAGGTCTGCCCACAAACATCGAAGAGGCGTTGAATCTACAAACGGCCGATCGTGGCGAGCAAGTTCACTCGGGAATGCGCGGTGATTTGGGAAAAGAAGCCGGCGTCTTTCATGGCCAAGGCGGACACCCCGACACAATCAAAGAAGAGTCGTCAGAGTATTTTCGGCTTGTCGACGAAGCTCTACGACCTATCCTGCGGCAAACACCCTGGCCGGTGATTTTGGCGGGCGTAGATTATGAAGTCGCGATTTACCGCGCAGCCTCGGATGATGTTCACATTGCCGAGGAGTTTCTGCGCGGTGGCTTCGATTATGTCGCTGACCAACAGCTCTATGCACAGGCTCTGCCAATCGCCAGACGAATCTACTCAGCTGAGCGTCAGCAGGCATTTTCAAAGTATCGCACTCTATTGGACCGGAATCGAACTTCGGATGATACCGAGGAGATTATTTCGGCCGCCCACGAGGGCAAAATCGATACGGTATTCGTGGATAGCAGCACTGAACTGTTTGGCGGCTATGATCCGGAAAAGAAGTCAATTGAGATCTTGCCGAAGCGTGACCCGATGAATGATCTCGTTGAACTGACAGTGACGCAGACACTGCAGCACGGCGGAGCGGTCTATCCAACCACAAGTGATGAGATGCCGGAAGGTTCGCCAATGTGCGCGATCCTGCGCTATTGATGCCAGACCGAGATGTGAGATTGCAACGCAATCTGCAACTGATAAATTCGCGAATAAATTTGGGCGGCGAACCACCTCGTGGTTGCCGCCCAATGTTTGAACTTCAAGTGGCCTACGCTCATCCTTTCACTTTGATCTTGTGTGCCTTCGAGTCTTCTGACTTCGGCAGCTTGATTGTGAGAACGCCGTCCTTGTACTCGGCCGCAACTTCACTTTCGTTCACGGCGCACGGCAGTGTAACGGTACGTGAGAAGTTTCCGTAATGGCGTTCCACACGATGGAACGTCTTTCCCTTTTCCTCCTTTTCCTCCTTGCGCTCGCCGGCCACAGTAAGTCGGTTGCCGTTCACCTGGATGTCGACGTCCTTCGCCGCGATGCCTGGCAGATCCATGCGAACGTCAATTGCATTATCCGTCTCAGACATATCCAAGGCTGGAACCATGGCTCCAGCGAGCCAGCCCTCATCTCCTTCGCCCACCAATTGGGAACGAAGGTCATTCATCTCTTCGCGTAATGCCGTGAACGGATCACGCCATAGCGAAGGCAGGCGGCTAAGCCTGCGAGTCATTAGTCCTGCCATGATGGTCCTCCTTTCAATTTGCCGAAAGCTTAGGACTGAACGATGCCACACGGCATCGTACCTCAGTCGTGTTCTAACCACACGTTGCGCTAAGCGGGGATTCCCCAAACACCCCGACCGAAATAAGTTGCAAACTTCATGCCTTCAGATTTTTCTCAAATCGAAGCTCCTGTTTGGTGAAGATTGACACAAGCATGTGCGGAAAAGCGTGCGCCGACCTTTTCGTCACCAATGAAATGACTGCTGCTTGCTACGAGAATCGGCGCGGGCCGCGGTATAAACTTTGCACCTCCTACACGCGTTACTTCATGTCGGAACTATTTGACTTTTACGGCCACCGCATGGCGGAGAATCTTATGAACGTTGTGAAATTCCTTGAAGCGGGAAACTATGAGTTCGAACGTGTACCGCATCGAGCAACATATAGTGCCCAGCACCTGGCTCATGAACTTCATGTTCCCGGCCGAGAGGTTGCCAAAACCGTATTACTTCGCGCTGACGGTGGCTACAAATACGTCGTTGCGGTGCTGCCTGCCAGTAAGACAATCGATTTCAAGAAAGCATCGAAGTTGCTAGGCGGGTCCAAACTCGAACTCGCAACGGAGTTTGATATCGAAACGCATTGTCCAGATTGCGAATTCGGCGTGCTCCCGCCATTTGGCTCGCGGTACGGCATGGAGACAATTGTCGACATCAGCTTAACTGAGGACGAGGACATTTGGTTTCAAAGCAATACGCACGACGAGGCCATCCGAATGAAGTTCGCCGAGTTCCGCCGGCTAGAACAACCGCTCGCCGCGCCCTTCGCGGTAGAAGAATAGGCATCCAATGTCGTTCAGTGCAACAATAGCCGATCGACCAGATTGGACATACTCGTTCTTAATGGCCAGTTTTGAGCGGCCGTTGGACATGGTCGCGGAGCCTGTTCTGCGGCAAAAATGTCCAGTTTGCCATGGCCCACTCGTGAGAATTCAACAAATTGCCTGGTGTAGTCGTTGTCATACAACTGTTGAAATGCCCTTCACTCGGGCACGAACGATGCGGTTTTGTGATCGCACGAATCGCAGCGGTAGTGACTTCCCGCGTTATTTTCATGAAAGCAAACAAAGGTCGTCAGGAGGACGGGCTGGGCTTCTTCACCCGGCTGCTACAATTTGTTAACAACGTGAAAGGAGGCGAGAGAGGAAGAGATGTGCCAACCTAATGGAAAGGGAGCCTCGTGACTGAGGACGGGCTTCGCCAATGCGTGCGGGCTCCGGTCGAGCTCTGACTCCGGTCCGTCCCGATCTTGCAAGCGGGGAATAAGCGACTCGTACACTCACGAGGCTCGCAGCGGATGTGGCCGCCTAAATGGGCGGCCTTTGTTTGCGCCTTATTTCGAAGTCAGCCGTTTTAGTTCCATGCATACACGACGAAACTGTTGTGACAAGGGACCTGTTGTATCAATCGTGATAGAGGGCTCGTCAGCCCACGGCGGCTCAACGTCTTGGGCCTGCAAATCGTAGAGTTCGGTACGAGCTTCCGATTCACTTTGTTTAGTATCGGTGCGTCTTTGTATCCGCGCATACGCGATCGGTCGCGGACAGTTGCATTGTAGATGCAAGCTCGCCGCACCATATTGGGCAGCCAGCTCGTATGCCCGATCACGAAGGCAGCAGGCAAGAAACGTCCCATCGAGTACCATCGACTGGCCATTTTTAAGCACCTCCCTTGCTTGTCGAAATAGTTCATCATATACGCGACCTCGCATGTCCGGCCGGTAGTTTCCCTCGCCGTAGCTGGCTGGCGCGTCACTTGTTCCGATTAAACCGTGACGTATATGGTCTGTCGAAAGCAGTTCAATGGCAAAGGCATCTGCCAGTTTTGCCGCCAGCGTCGACTTACCCGTTCCCATCAGGCCGCCTACGATCAAAAGCGCTGGAGGTCCCAATTCTTTTGCGTTTTGATCCGCCAAGCCGATATATTGGCGAGCGAGCTCGGCAGACGAGCTTGCCGCCTTACCAAGTTGTTGCTGGTTGCGAATTAGAGCAACTTTAGCACGCACTAAAGCTCGGTAGGAACGGTAGAAGGAGAGTAGTGAATGCGGTAAGTTGTCGCCGCACTTATTTTGGTAATCCTGAAGAATCAACTCTCCAAGTCCACCGTCGCCAACGCGTTGGCACTCCATCGCAAGAAAGCTAAGTTCATCGGCGATGTCAACGGTTCGCAGCTCGTCCGAGAATTCGATGCAATCGATAACGGTGGGGCGCCCATTCAAATAAATGTGTTCCGGCCGCAGGTCGCCATGGCCTTCGACAATATGGCCAGCCGTTGCGCGGCTGTCGATCAATTGGGCTTCGATGTTCAAATAACGCAGTTGCGCACTCTGGGTACGACGAATGCGAATTTCTTCAGCCGGTAACGATCCAAGTAGCCCAAAACCATTCGCTCGAATGTGATGGTCGAGAGCTTCTCGATATGCATCGGGATTAATTGGCATGGGCAGCAATCGCGCGTAGAAATCAGTCAAATGCCTTGCAATCAATTGAGCCTGCTCGGACGTCAGTCGATTTTCGTGCAGCACCACATCCAATGCCTGGTTGGCTGGAAGACGCCGCATTTGCACGACCCAGTCAATTTCCTGCCCGTCGCCGTTCAATTCGAGAATTCCGGAAGGGCTTCGAGTTATCGACAACACTCCGATGTAGACATCCGGCGCCAGCCGTCGGTTAAGCCGCACCTCTTTGACGCAGGCTTGATGCCGCAGCTCCGGCGTGGAGAAGTCCAGAAATTCGAATCGTACTGGTTTCTTGAGCTTGTACGCGTAGTGGTCGGTGAGAAAGACCCATGATATGTGTGTCTCAATGACTTGAACGGCGGTGCAGCCGTCAGGATACGACGATGCATGCGTCATGAAGTCGACGACGCTTTGCGACGGGACAGGAGCACAAGTGGTAGCCATTTTTCTCACCGTAGCGCATTGTGAGGATCCGCCGAAACGTAAGATGTGCTCGATCGCACATTGAAGTGTCACCAAACTAGCCACTATACGGCCAGGATCGCATGGATTTTGCCTGCCAGGCGAGTGGCCGGTGCTTGGCACTTCAATAGCATAGTTGTTCAAATGCCGTGCCATTCGAATCGCTGCCGTAGTCAAAAGCAGGGAAAGTAAGCTGCAATGTGGAAACCTGAACTTTCTAGTTATTGGTCGCTGGACTCAGGCGAAGTTCTCAAAAGACTGACCACAACGAGCAGTGGATTATCAACCGAGGAAGCGACGCAGCGGCTTGCGCAGTATGGGCCGAACGAACTACAGGAACGGCGGCAAGTCACGAGGATGCTGGTTCTTTCGAATCAAATCCGTAGCCCGCTTCTATTGATCCTTTTCTTCGCGGCTATTGCTTCGGCATTGGCCGGCGAATGGCCCGATGCGGGAATCGTGCTTGTGATCTTATCTGCAAGCATCGGCATTGGTTATTCGCGCGAATATCGCGCACAAACGGCCGCTGCCAAGCTTCAGGCGCGAGTCCGAACGCGGGCAACCGTTATGAGGGACGGCCGTCAGATGACGATCCCGGCACGAGAGGTCGCCCCAGGCGACATCATCTTGCTGTCCGCGGGCAGCCTCGTGCCCGCTGACGCGATCATCCTGGAAGCGAATGATTTTTTCGTCAACGAGGCCGTGCTGACTGGCGAGAGTTTTCCAGTCGAGAAGACGCCGGGGGTCATTGCGGAAGATGCAGGCGTGGCGAAGCGCTTCAATTGTGTTTTTCTCGGAACGAATGTGCGTAGCGGCGCGGCGCGTTGCGTGGTGGTAGAAACGGGAAAGTCGACAGAATTCGGACGTATCGCTCATCGCCTGGCTCTTCGGCCGCCGGAATCCGAATTCGACCGAGGCATTCGCCACTTTGGCTACATGATGGCAAGTGCCATGCTGGTCATGGTACTGCTGGTATTTGCCATTAACGTAATCTTTGGCCGCCCGCCGATGGTTACACTTCTTTTCTCCGTGGCGCTGGCGGTCGGCCTCAGTCCAGAATTGCTGCCGGCCATTCTCACAGTCAATCTTGCTCGCGGAGCAGAAACGATGGTTCAACACGGAGTTCTAGTGAGACGACTCAACGCGATCGAAAACCTCGGGAGTATGGATGTGCTGTGTACCGATAAGACGGGCACTTTGACCGAGGGCGTCATTCAGGTGGAAGGCGCCTACGATGCAAATGGCGAGATTTCTTCGAACGTGCTCCAACTCGCAGCCTGCAATGCCGCATTGCAGACAGGCATTAAGAACCCGCTCGATGAGGCCATTTTGAATGCTTCGATCCCAGACTTAAGTGACATCACAAAAGTGGGCGAAATTCCCTTTGACTTCATGCGCAAGCGCACGGCCGTAGTCATTCGAACGATCGACGGAACGCGTCTCATAACAAAAGGCGCGTTCGAACAAGTGTTAGAAGCATGCACTCAACATGGGGATGGCTCGCCTCTCGCTTCAACCGACCGCGAAGCACTTAGGAAAAGATTCCAGGAGTGGGGCCGTCGCGGAATCCGAGTGCTGGCCGTGGCCACGCGAGTCCTCGAAAGCAAGCCTTCCTATTCGCGCGACGATGAGCATAGTCTCGCTTTCGCCGGGTTCTTGACATTCCTGGATTGCCCCAAGCAGGGTGCACGGGAAACCCTTGCTGAATTGAGTGCACTCGGGGTGTCGGTCAAGCTTATCACGGGTGATGCCAAGCTCGTCGCACAACATGTCGCATCAATCGTGGGCATGCGGTCGGAACGTGTGTTGACAGGCAAGGAATTAAATAGGCTCCATGGCGCAGCGTTGTGGCATGCGGCTGATCGAACCGATTTGTTTGTGGAGGTTGATCCGAACCAAAAAGAAAGCATCATCCTGGCCCTCAAGAAGATGCGTCACGTAGTCGGTTTTCTAGGAGATGGTGTGAATGACGCGCCAGCGATGCACGCCGCCGACACCAGCATGTCGGTCGACCAGGCAGTGGACGTCGCGAAAGAGGCAGCCGATTTCGTCCTGCTGGAACGTCACCTTGATGTACTGCGGCGCGGCATTGAAGAAGGCAGGAAGACGTTTGCCAACACGCTCAAATACGTGCTCACAACCACAAGCGCCAACCTGGGGAATATGATCAGTATGGCAGTTGCGTCATTGTTCCTGCCCTTTTTGCCCTTGCTGGCGAGCCAAATCTTACTGAACAACTTCTTATCGGACATACCTGCTCTTGGTTTAGCCGGCGACAATGTTGATCGAGAGCTGGTCGACCATCCCCGGCGCTGGGACATTAGATTCATTGGCTGGTTCATGGTCGAGTTCGGAGTTCTCAGCTCCTTTTTTGATTTTGCGATGTTCGGCGCGCTTTTGGGACTGTTCGCCGCGACACCGATGCTCTTTCGAACAGGCTGGTTTACGGAGTCCCTGCTTACCGAGCTGGTAATTGCGTTGGTCGTGCGAACTCGGCGGCCGTTCTTCCGCAGCCAACCTGGCTTTCTGCTACTTACCTTGACGCTCGCTGTTATGGCGATCGCCTTCTTGATTCCCTACGTCCCAGGGGCGGCACTGTTAGGATTCACTCCGTTGCCGGCAGCCCTGATTGCGACGATCGTAGGCATCACGCTACTTTACATCGCGGCAACCGAATTCACGAAGTCTCGTTTTTATCACAGGTTTGGTTGAGTCACGAACTCAATCACCTTCGAACGGTTCGCCACGCCCGGCGTGCGTTTTTTCTTCGGGAAGCTCGGTCATCGTCGCGTCAGTTCGTAGCAGCGTGCCGGCCACTGATACGGCATTCTCCAGTGCCAACCTTACGACTTTGGCCGGATCCACGATCCCCGCTTCAACCAAATCGACGTACTTCTCCTGAGCTGCATCAAAGCCGAAATTGCCAGTACCTTCGCGCATCTTTTCGACAACGCTGCCACCGTCGACTCCCGAGTTCTCGGCAATTTGACGAGTCGGAGCCTCCAGTGCTTTGCGAAGAATACGTAGTCCGGTACGCTCGTCTCCCTCGCAATTCGCTTCTTCGCGCCCCACAGCGTCGATAGCGCGCAACAAGCTTAAACCTCCACCAGGAACAATGCCTTCGGCCACGGCCGCTTTCGTCGCACTGATGGCGTCCTCAAGCGCTTCTTTGCGGCTCTTGAGTTCTGCTTCTGACGGCGCGCCCACGCGAATCACGGCCACGCCTCCGGCAAGCTTTGCCAGTCGCTCCTCAAGTTTTTCGCGATCATAATCAGACGTCGTTTTTTCAAGCTGGCGGCGAAGGTCTTCGCAACGGGCCTGGATCGCCTGCTTGCCACCGGCACCGCCGATAATCGTTGTCGTATCCTTATCGAGCACGACACGTTGAGCCCGACCTAAGTCATCGAGTTTGGCGGCATCCAATTGCACTCCTAATTCCTCGGCGAGAAACTGCCCCTTCGTCAAAACTGCGATGTCTTCCATGATCGCTTTGCGCCTGTCGCCATAGCCAGGCGCCTTTGCAGCAGCACAGGCCAAAACGCCGCGAAGCTTGTTTACGACCAGCGTCGCGAGCGCCTCTCCTTCTAAATCTTCAGCAATAACGAACAACGGCTTACCGGCCTTGACGACCTGCTCTAATAGAGGCACGAGATCCTTTACGTTGGTAATCTTCTTCCCGTACAGCAAGACCAACGGTTCTTCGAGAACAGCCTGCATTTTTTCGGCGTCGGTAACGAAGTACGGCGAGAGATAGCCGCGGTCGAATTGCATGCCTTCGACAACTTCGACGGATATCTCTGTGCCTTTCGCTTCTTCCACGGAAACGACGCCTTCGCTGCCGACCTTTTCCATCGCGTCGGCAACAAGTTCCCCCAATTTGGAGTCGTTGTGTGCAGAAACAGTCGCTACCTGAGCGCGCTCACGCTTGCTCGATACCGGGCGTGACATACTCTTAACCGAATCAATGGCGACTCGAAGGCCTCGATCCAGTCCGCGCTTCAGATCAACCGCGCTGGCACCGGCCGCGATATTTCGCAATCCCTCACTGTAGATTGCATACGCCAGGATGGTTGCAGTGCTCGTTCCATCCCCAACTGCATCGCCAGTCTTTTCAGCGGCTTCGCGAACAACTTGCGCGCCAAGATTCTCCTCGGCATCTTTCAGATCGAATTCTTTTGCAATGGTGACGCCGTCATCGCAAACGATTGGTTTTCCCCACTTTTTTTGAATCAGCACACACTTGGCCTTAGGTCCGATCGTGAGACGGACTGCGTCGGCTAATGCATTCGCTCCACGAAGCAGCTTTTCTCGCGCTTCCGTGCGGAACAATAAATGTCGATGCGCCATGGCAGCTCCTCCTCAAACTTATTGTCGTCGGGCACGCGGCGAATAAACCAATTACCGCGAAGCAAGGTGACTAATGATCGGTCAGCAATGGTGCAGGTTTCCCTGACAAATCTTCGCCCAATGCGGCAATCAAGGGTTTCCATTTCGACACCAGCTTGCGTTGTTGCTTCTTAATTTTTTCGTGAGATTTGCGTTGGGCTCGGTGCTGTTCCGATTCCTGCCCATGATCCCTTGCCTGCACGACCAACTCTTCTGGAATTTCTCCGCGCTCAAATTCGGCCAGGGTATCCTCATGAACGGTAAAGTCTTGTTCGTAGAGCCGAATTGACGCCGCGTGCTTTTGCAGCTTCTTGGCATACGCTTTGAGGCCCAATTCCACTCGCGGTAAATCCTGAATGGCCTCGTTGATTTCCCGCTCCCAGATGGCAAGTTCATCTCGCCATAAATCGTCATCTTTACGCCACGTTGAGTGCTCACGGTGCATTTCGATATGTGATTGAGAGGACATAATTAATCTCCTACGCCTATGCGCGCTTCACTTTGAAGTCGAGCAATGCTCGACAGATCTTGATTTTCCACAACAGCCTGCGGTGTTTCTCGCTTGAGTAAACGCCCGATCTGCGTGAATTCTTCCGCCAGAAGCATCAGCACGTCGTCGAGTGTAACTAGTCCCAACAACGTGTTTGCCCTGTCGATGACAGGTAGCCTGCGAAACCTGCCTGTCCGCATGGTTAGTAACGCAGTTTCGATCGGCGTTTCCTCATAAACGCTTTTCGGCAGCCATCGTCATGACGTCTTGGACAGAAGTCTCTGAAGGGCTCAGTCCCTTTGCCAATACGCGGGATACGAGGTCCCTATCTGTTACGATTCCGACGACTTGAGAGGCACCATTGACGACCACAAGTGTTCCTACCGCGCGCTGGTGCATTCGCTGCGCGGCAACAGCAACCGACTCATTTGGCTGTGCGGAATCAACTTCGCGCACGCAGATTCGCCTAACGCTCATGATAACCCTCCAATCAGAGTGCTGCTTTTTTGAGAGAGCAAATCTTAGTCCGGTCGCTCAAAAGACTGCTTCAAGACCAACAGGCATAGACGTGTTACCTGGGACCACAGATTCCCGGGAAAAGCAACGCACACTCGGCAATTGATAGTCTTCGTATCAATGTAAACAAAGCCGAATCCGTCGTTGCGGCCCGATCAGAACTGGCGCACGTGTGCGAAGTAGCGCGCTGAGGATTCCCAAAAGCAGCCAACTGGAACTATGCGTTCGCGGGTTCCAAATCGATTGGAATTGCGTTCATGTAGCTGGCCACCATCACTTGATTGTCAATTCGCACTTCCAACCTTTTAAGCGCCGATTGCAAGAGCTGCTTCAGATAAAACGTAGGCACGATGCCTCGCACGGTGAGCACATCCATATCGCATTCGTACTGAAAGAGGTTGGTTCGCCCGCGGAAATGGGAATGTTGTTCCAGGATGTCGCGAGCCTGTTGTTTCAGGTCCTGCGCCGGGCGCGAGTTGTGACGCGACGGACGATGGATAGATGCGAACCTAGGCGCTCCAGTAATCCCTCGAGAACGGATGCCACCCCTACAGCATTGGTTGTGAAAGTCGCAAAACTCGATAGCCGCGTTCGATCAAGCAAACGTTGCACCCCACGAGAGAATTTCATCCGCAAAGCCAAAACAACCGACAAGGTGCGCTATTTCGTGAATTCAGTTTTTTTTCGGCCTGTCATTAACGTGCGGTGAGGCGCCCCGATGTGCCAATTTAGCGCGCACGCCGGCGAATGCTGGCACGCGCGATATCGCAACCGCTGGGCTTTTTTGAGGTAATTCTCGTAAATGTGCCAACTGGAACCGACAGCAAATGGGCCGGCACGAGCTTTGCCTAATGCTGCATTTCGTCCGCATATTTCATTCCGCCGTTCTCAGTGGAAGTATCATGACAAAAAATGCCGCACAAAATGTGCTCCGCCTCTTGTTGGTTGACGACGATGACGAGTTTCGCCAAGACATGGCTCACTACTTTGAGCGCCACGGCATGGAAGTCGAACAGTGCGGAGATGGCATACAGGCTTTAGAACGCATCGAGCAAAAAGCCTTCGACGTAATGGTGCTGGACCTGGCGATGCCCGGAATGTCCGGGCTAGACGTGCTCAAGGAATTAAAGGCCCGAAATGCGGAGTGCGAAGTTGTTGTACTTAGCGGCGAGGCAACGATCGAAGCGGCCGTGGACGCCATGAAACTTGGCGCCCGCGAGTTCCTGACAAAACCCATCAGTCTCAAGGAACTGGACCGGCTGGTGCGAAAGGCCTACGACACGCACCAGCTGCGCAAAGAAAATCAGCAGCTAAAAGCGGTCCTCAAGCGACAGCGTGGGCCATCACGAATCATCGGCGATTCGCCACAAATGCAGGAGGTGTTTCGGCTAATTGACCGTGTTGGGTCCACGGACAAACCCATCCTGATTCAGGGTGAAAGCGGAACGGGCAAGGAACTCGTCGCACGGGCGTTACATGAGGCGAGCCCACTGGCGGACAAGCCGCTCGTCACGATCAACTGCGCGGCCTTGCCCGAAACACTTTTGGAAAGCGAACTGTTCGGCTATGAAAAGGGCGCCTTCACCGGGGCGGCCGGCACCAAGCAGGGTCTTTTTGAGGTGGCCGACGGCGGAACGATGTTTATCGACGAGGTCGGGGAACTGGCGATCAGCCTTCAGGCAAAACTATTGCGCGTGTTGGAAGATGGCACGATGCGCCGTGTTGGTTCTGTGAAAGAGCGTCGGGTACATGTGCGATTGCTGGCCGCTACCAACCGCGATCTGATCGAAGCGGTAAAGGAAAAGCGTTTCCGCGAAGACCTGCTCTATCGTATTAACGTTCTGACGATTCAATTGCCTCCGTTGCGAGACCGAGTTGGGGATTTAGAAGAGCTGGTCCATCATTTTTCCGGTCCGGATTGGGAACTTGATCCCGACGTGATTCCCACCCTGGCCTCATACTCCTGGCCGGGCAACATTCGCCAGCTTCAAAATGCGATTGACCGCGCCAAGATTCTCGCCGAGGACGACCGGATCCGCGTCCGGAACTTACCGCCAGAAATCCTTAATGGCACGGTTAAGCAAGCGCGTTGCGACACGGATGACGAGGCGGACCTTTTTAGTTACACCAAACAACACGTTCTGGAGATGTATCACACCCATCACAGCAACAAGTCAAAAACTGCCCGCGCACTGGGTATCAGCCGGCGGACACTATATCGCTTGCTTGAAAAATATGGCGTTCTTGCTGCTTGCAGTCACTAGGATAGGGTTCGCGCTGAGAACAAACCGAAAGAGGAGGACGAGCCATGGCCGAACAACTTTACAAAGTAGTCGAAATCATTGGGTCGAGCAGTGAATCGTTTGAAAAAGCAGCGACGTCGGCCGTGGAGACTGCGGCCGCGCACTTGAAGGACCTGCGAATTGCGGAAGTCGTCTCCCTGGACATGCAGGTTTCCGAAGGCAAAGTCGTGGTATATCGGGCTAAGGTAAAACTGTCGTTCAAATATCATCCGGAGATGCACAGTTTGGGCGCATGATGCCAAAGCATGGTCGCCAGTGAATTCAGAAACCAGGAGCGTCGCATTTCACAACGAAACGAGGTGCTTCATGGGAGACTTCGCAATTATCGAACTGGAAGATGGACTAACGGTGGTGGAGCTGCCGCGCGGCCAAAGCCCGGGTGATGTGGCACTCCTTCAGGGCGGCACACTTGTCGATCCAGGTCCCTATCCATCGTACGACGACGCTTGTGACGCCCTTATCGATTTGCAGTACGAAGATGAGGAGTAGTAAAAGCAGGCAGATTGCACGGTCCAAATTGGCCGCATGCAGATCCGTAAGACCTCGCTTTACACTCCTTGGGATCGGCGCAATGATCTCGCCGCGCTACGCGCCGGCGGCCTGTTCATCGAAAATCGAGGCTAAGGATAATGCTCGATGGTGGCCCAGGCGCGGAACCTTGCGTTTCGGCGCCAGAGTTCTTTGAGTTTCTGGTCTGGGCGATGCGGACCAATCTCATGTTTGCAGAGGCCGCTAGTTGGAACCGGCGAATTCACTTTGCACGACCAACAGGTGGTCATTGCGCGGTGCTTCATGTCGCATGCGACGCCGAACGGCGTGGCATTCGGAGGCTCGTCCTTGCGCCTATGGGTTGACCTACCATTAGGCCGATCTTCCGCGGCGAGTAGCTGCCGTTCGGAGAATTCGTTCGTCGAAGGCCGCGCGTATCGGCTTTGAGCCGAGCGATGCTCCGCGGCGATTTGCCCGTCCAGTTGACTATCCAATGGCCGCTTCCACTTTGATTCCTTCAGCCATATTTTGTAACTCGCGACCGATTAGCAGCAGCAAATCGTCCAAACTTACGAGTCCAATCGCGTCCCCATTTTCATCAACTACCGGTAGTCGCCGTACAGCCTGTTCCATAAGTTGCTGCGTTGCGGCATAGACTCCTTCATCCTTGCTAACAGTCGAGACTGGGCAGGTCATAACTTCTTGAACGTGCTCGTTCGGCGATATGTCTCGAACGCAAATCGCCAAAGCCAAGTCCCGATCCGTGACGATTCCGATCGGCCTCTTGTCCTGCGCGACCACAATCGCACCGACGTTTTGCTGTTCCATCAGTTTTGCCACTTTTTTCAATGGATCTTTTGGAGATGCCGTTACAAGTTTACGAGTGATTAATTCGCTCAGGGACATCGTTCGCTCCTTTCTCGATTTCATACGAAAACTACTTACATTCTCTTGGTATGTGTCTTGTTCGAGTTCATTTCCAACTTCGAATATCAGGCGGATTTCGCTCGACGGGCGAAGGTTTACCGCGAGGATAGCCGACAATTATGGGCATCACCGCAGCGTAATTTGCCGGTATGTTCAATGCCTTTTTTACATCCTCTTGCTCGAAAAGGGGCCATGCCAGACCAATCGGGCAACTGCCGAACCCCATATCGTGCGCGGTAAGCATCAGATTTTGTGCGGCTAAGCAGCAATCCCAGTCCGGGTGTTGACCATTCGGCTGTGCACAAATGACGATTAGCGTTCCGCTGTTATAGAAAATGTTGAACGACGGATCAGAAAGCATGTCCTTTAATGCGCCCTCTGTGGATCCCGTTTTGAACGCCTCAATGCATATCTGTTTGGCACGATCAGAATAAGTCTTGAGCAGTACCTTATCCTGGATCACGACAAAGGCCCATGGTTGACTATTCATTGCGCTCGGCGGCTTGTATTGCGGCCTGGATCAATGTTCGGACCGTGCCTTCACCGACGGGCTCGTCCGTGAAGTCACGAACAGAGCGGCGGCCAAAGGTAGCGTCGACTAATTCCATAAAACAACCACACCTCGGCCCTTGTCGTACAGTGCCGCGCACCGTGTGCCTTCATCTGCGGCGTAAAGCTATTCGTTAATTTTCAGATCGCTTGCGGCGCGACTGTGATCCGATTCTTGACTCGCCATACGCCCGGTGCCGACCAAGCTTCTCGTTCTGCTTCTTCCTTTGCTGCGATCGACCGCACGTGGCCTCGGAGAGTCACGGTGCCATTCTCGGAATCCGCTACCACGTAGCGAGTGTCTAATCCAGTGCTGCGTTTCGGTGCAGCGGTGAATTTTTTCTGCTCATCGCCGGCCGAGACACGTCGTTTGACGTTAATGTTATTGACGACGCCTTTCACGCCGCTCAGGTTACGCACGGCATTCGTGGCTGCATTCTTCTGATACTTCCAATCCACCTGGCCTTCGAGCGTGACGAAGCCATTGCTAATAAGAGCCTTAATCGAATCGGCGGGCACGCCGTAATCGCCTTGGAGGGCGTTGGCGCAGGCCACAGCAATCTCCTCATCGCTCCGCTCATCGCGGCCCGACAACTTGACTTCCAACTCGTCCGCAACAGCTTTTACTCCCAGCACACGTGCGGCTGCTCTTTCGGCGACGCACTTTTCTCCGTATGCAGGCACATGACCTTCGAGCGTAACTATTCCGTTTCGAGCGGCAACCGCAATATGGGATGCATCAACGCTCGGTTCCCAAGTGAGTTCGTCCTCTACATCGCGTTTTAAATCCATATCTGATTTCATGGCTCGGCTCCTTATCTACTGGCAACTCGACACCTTCATTGCAAGTCGCGAACGCATTGCAGGTTCACTTTGGGTTTTGCCTTGTGCCCCAAATGCTTCTCCACAATCGGTACAATTTCGTGGAGATGATGTCGCGGCTCATGGCGATCGTCCACTGTAATAGTGGTGATAACGCGCACATGCTGCTTCAACATTGCTTCATGGCATCTGTGAATCGCCGACATAACTTCGTTCCAGCTACCTTCAACGGCGGTACCAAGCGGTCCAAGGCTATAGTCCACACTTTCTTCGTCAAGAATCTCAATCATTTGTGCCACATCCTTGCTCAAATGCGTTTCATCGAGTGGGTGCACGGTAAATTGCGCTAACATGGATTGACTCCTTATCTTCTTATCTTCGTCGAACAGAAATCCTCTCTCTATTGTCTGTTTTCGAATACGTCAGCTAACGCCCGCCAAATGCTGCCCGAACCATTGTGACGCGAGTTGTGCCACTTCTTCGAGCGCACCGGGCTCGGGAAACAGGTGCGTGGCCCCGGGAATGATCTTCATTTGTTTCTTACACCGCAATTGGCTAAGAGCCCACCGATTCAGTTCCACGACTGGCTCGTCATCGCCGCCAACTATCAACAACGTTGGAGCTTGGACGAAAGGCAAAGAATCGCCGGCCAGGTCGGGTCTACCTCCTCGCGAAACAACAGCCTTCACACTTCGTCCTTGCTGTGCGGCCGCAACCAATGCGGCTGCCGCGCCGGTGCTTGCGCCGAAGTACCCCAAATTCAGTTGAGACAAATCCTCTTGGTGCTTGGCCCAGTCAGCGATAGCCCGTAGCCGTTCTGCCAACAAGCTAATATCAAAGACTTTTGCCCGATCATCGGCTTCTTGTTCGTCGAGCAGGTCAAAGAGAAGCGTGGCCAGGCCGATTTCTTGCAGCGTTCTAGCTACATATTGATTTCGAGAGCTGAATCGCCCGCTGCCACTGCCGTGGGCAAATAGTACGAGGCCCTTGGCTTGGGCGGGGAGATTCACGATCCCGTTCAGAATGCGGCCGCAAGCTGGAATTTCAACCAGTTCTTGATCGTCATCCAAATAAGCGTTCGTCATCGCACGATCTCCACAACGAAAAATCTCAGACGGAAAATTCAGAGTGCCTTGAACGGTGCCATTACATTACCCTCATCGAATCAATACGGAGCAATCTCTATGCCGCGTATCGGAGAAGGGGACGCATCGCTTGCGCGAACGGAATTTTTTCAAATTGAGCACGAGGCCCAGCGACTTTTCGAGGACTTTCTCTTCTGCGCAACAATCTGTCATATTTCGCTGTGCGTAGTCGCACATTTGCGATCGTCGACGCAAGGAAGTCCGGCAACTTCAACTTTACAATTCTCGAATGCGACCTTCACAGCCGAAGCCGTCGCCGTTCGTCGTAGTGCCAGGCGAGTAAGTACAGCACGCCCGGAATTGCCAAAAGCAGCGCAGCCACGCCCGGGACCTCTTCGGTTGTTGCCAGAACTAAGAGATAAAACGCGAGGGTGCCGATGATGGCTGCGATTCCCCCAGCCAATTCCCTCCGGACTCCAACGACATAGCCGACGAACACAATGGCGAGCGAGGCAGCCTGTCCGATAGTGCTGGCGCTCAGATCGCCGAAGCCAGGACGCATCGCTTCGGTAATGAAAAGGGCCAACCAAATGACGATGAGGACGGCCGCACTCGTTCGGGCCATCCAACGAAATGGATAGGAATGCATTATGGGCCAAGTTTTGGTCGGAGTTAACATGCTACGCTCCTTTCGAGGATACTCGTCTGAGAGCTAGGCGGGACTCGCCA
Source organism: Pirellulales bacterium (assembly GCA_963733825.1). GTDB lineage: Bacteria > Planctomycetota > Planctomycetia > Pirellulales > Lacipirellulaceae > JABDGM01. The sequence continues at coordinate 275,543 of CAVTEK010000013.1, read as the reverse complement.
AAGTCTTTTTTGCCAACGCTGCGCCGGCCGGCTGCGTGCGGTAGGTCCCGCATCGTTTCCCGCACCTCGCGACGGTATATACTCGCTCAAATTTAAAGGCAGTGCACAAGTTCGCACACGTGTGCTCGGACGCACGTTGGATGATCAAAGCTTCGAATTCTTGATCGCATATCACGCGGAGGTCCTCCGCAATCTGTAAGAAACCATTGGCACGTCGATTGCGGATAGCTGTGTTTTGACGTGCATCCCTTGCTTCGGAGTGGCCAGCCATGAACATCAAAAAGATTCTATTCCCGACGGACTTCTCGGAATTCAACGACGCCGCGCTTGAGTTTGCTTTGCGCTTGGCCGCTGAATCAGGCGCTCTCCTCTACATCGTGCATGCGGACGACATGGAACAAATCGCCGCCGTGATGTTTGATACGGGATATCCGTTCCCCGGCGATGAAAATACGCGCCGCGAACTACATCAAAAGTTAGAAAGGGTTGTTCCCGCCGTGCCCGGTGTGAAGTATCAGCACTGTTATTTGCGAGGCACTGCAACGGGGGAGATCGTTGGATTTGCCGAGCAGCAGGGGATTGATTTGATTGTCATGGCGTCTCACGGCCGGACCGGATTACGGCGGTTGTTGATGGGAAGCACCGCCGAAAACGTCATGAGACAAGCACCGTGTCCTGTCCTAATCATAAAGCAACCTTTTGCACCGCTACCAAATGCAGAACCTCATGCTGCGCCAGAAGCTGACAACTCTATTCAGGTTTAGCCGAAGATGGTTCGAACTCAAGCACTTGTAACGGCCTTGCTGTTTGTCGCGATTCATCCCATCTGCTCGCTTTCGATGGACAGCACCGCCGAACGAGAAAAGCCTGAATCATCCACATCAACATCCGCCACGATCTCAAACCACGCTTTATTGGTTGAAAAGAGACGGCAGTTTCAAGGCCAAGAGTTGATTACCGCCGCGCCGAACACATGGATCATTAACGCGGGTGATCGACCGCGAATTGTTTGGCGAGATGCGGATGCAATGCTCCGATTGGGTTTCACGGAGCCATTTCGGGTGCGTTGGTTCAATTCGCGCCTGGAAGAAGCCAATATTCCGAACGAGCCCGGCCGATGGGTCGCTTGGATCGACGGTACAGCACCGAATGGACTCCCATTCCATCGAACGCTAACCTTTTTTGCTCGCCCAAAGAACTTCTTGATGTATTTCGCCCCCGACTTGAATGTCGCATTGCCCTTTTCTGCCGGTCCAATCACGCCAGGCGTATGGCAGGAACACCAAAAAGAATTGGACCAGCTATCGTCGAAGTTATTGCTTCGTGGCATCAACGACAGCGAGGCCGGTGCGATCATGTTGGCTGGCCTTTTCGAGTCCAAACGTCTAGGTGCTCCTGCTCGATTTGTCGATTCGACCGACGTTTTGAACCAAGATTACCAGCTAGCGCTCAAGCTCAAAGTCGAGCGCCTCGACGGCCGCGTCCGAACTCTACGGCCGCCACTTCATCTCACGGTGCCCACCAAAACCGTTCATTCGGGTTCAAGCCACGAAGCGGGAGTCGTGCCGGAGGCTAAAGCAAGAATTGACGCCGTTTGCAACGCGTGGGCGAATGACACCGGCGAGCCGTTCGTCGTGCTTATCGCGAAAAACGGCGCCATCGTTACTCACGAGGCTTTTGGCCGCGATTCGTCCGGAATACCAATCGACACGGATTATCGATGTTGGGTCGGCTCGATCACAAAGTCAGTCACGGCCCTGTTGTTCAGTCAGTTTGTTGATCAGAAGCTGATCGGTCTTGATGATTCACTAGCTACGGTGTTTCCGGAGTATCCGAAGAACGATTCGCACGTTCCAACGTTTCGGCAGTGCTTTAATCATACTAGCGGCTTAAATGGCCACGGCGACTTTGGCGGTGCCAACAATCCCCATTTAGAAAACGTTATTCTCAACGCGATTGACGTGAACGAGCCAAACGTTCGGTACGCCTACAGCGGGATGGGTTACGATTTGGCGGCCAAAGCGATGGAAATCGTAAGTGGCAAGAGTTTCGTGCGGCTTTATGACGAATCCCTGTTTCGACCGCTTAACCTCGGCGACGTACCGTTGGGTAACGCAAGTTCCGAAGGGCGCTTCACCGCGATGGAGTTGGGCATTCTGGCTCAGTTGATAGCCAACCAAGGCAGCTATGGCGATCGGCGGTTCTTTTCCGCTCAAACATTTAATCGGCTGCTTCCTGAAGCGCTAAATATTCGCGAGCGTAATGGCATTGAAGATGAGGGGATCGGCCTCCATTGGATTCGCCGCCCCAAGGTCACAGCTTCACTCGATTCGCGACGAGCCAACGATCTATTGTTTAGCGCTCATACGGTAGGACACGGCTCATTAAGTGGATGCATCTTGATGATCGATTTAGATCACCAACTTGTTATTACACAAGTACGTCGAAAACCTAGTACACGTTATACACAGTGGTCGGCCAGGTTTTTTCAAACAGTTGCCGATGTGATGATAGACGATAACGTGGTTCCAAAAGCCGACAACTCTGCCAACAATTAGCCACCAGCTGCGGCCAGCAATTCCAAACCAACAGCGTTTTCTCGGAGTGTGAGCGCTGCGTGAACCACAGGCTAATCACCCTGTGTGGTCAGCTGTGAAGTGACGGTTCGTCGCTTTGTTTTGCCCTGGCGGCGCGGAGACTTTCTGCTTGGAGCTTCTTGCGTAAACCTGCAATTGCTCGTTGTGTACCGACGACCTCGTTTGCTTTCCTACCCTGCTCCGCGCCGTTATTAATTCTGAGAAGCCCCTCGGCGGCGGCCCTGTTTAGATGATCAAGAGCAGTCCCGACGGCTTTCCCGGCGCCTGCAGGATCGCCTTTAACATCCAATTGTTTGGCATCCAAAATAAAAGAAAGAATGCCATTTACTCGCGCTGGCGTGAGCGTTACGGAGTTCGTTTGCAGTTTTATTGTCTTGGCTCGCACGTCGATCACCCAAGTCAAATCTAGGTATCTGATGCCATTCACCGTCCACGACGAGGATGTATATGTGATAAATTCGCGGCTGGCAATCTCTACCTCTGGTGGATAATGGGCTGCAACTGGCGTACATGACACGCTAACCGCGCGGGCTCGGCGAACAATGATTGTAAGTGCTCCGCTAACGATACTGCCGAGACGCCTTCTATGGGCAGCGGGATTTCTGAGACTCTGACAGCGTTTCGAAAACGGTGGAGTGATGACCAATGTCATGGATGCATGAGTTTACGACACTCCCGCGCGTCTGCGACAGCACAACACTAGCATCGGACAACAAGCATTACGATTGTTGCCGGCTCCGGTACCGTGGTTGATCGCAGGTCATAGAACGCACAGGCGGTGTCGTGCCGCCGAGTTCGATTTTCAAACCGCCTGCCGAGGTCAGGTCTTGAGTGTAGACCCATTCGTACCGGGCGGACGTGGCGCGTTTAATTGCTCATCGCCCTGTCGCAAGGCGAGAGCGCCATTCCGCCGAGCCCGGCGCTTACTGCCAAGAAAGAGGTGACGACCCGCAGTGGTAATGAGTAATGACCGACAGTCAGAGTGCAGACGAGCCGGTTTCGCCAGTGCGAATGCGGATCGTGTCCGTGAGATCCGTTATGAAAATTTTTCCATCGCCCACCTGCCCCGTTTGCGCGCTCCGGACGATCGTCTCGATCGCGGTGTCGAGCTTTGCGTCATCGACGACAACTTCCATTTTCACCTTGGGCACAAAATCGACAGTGTATTCAGTTCCTCGATACATTTCCGTATGACCTTTTTGCCGACCGAAGCCACGCACCTCGGAAATGGTCATTCCTAGAATTCCTTGCGCAAAAGCGCGGTCTTCACATCTTCTAATTTGAAGTGACGCACGATCGCTTCAATCTTTTTCATAACCGTGACTCCTGTAATGGTGCATGTATGTTGAAACTGCGCCGGCGGACCACAACCCGTCCTCGCAGAGTCAGCGCACAATCGATATTGCTCACAAAGGAACCGCTGCGATGACTCGCCGACGGGACACCGTCGCAGTGGACGTCGGTTGACGGTTCACGCTTCCGCGATCATCGCGAAGCCGTGGTACGCCTCGTTGCCATGTTCACCGGCATCGAGCCCTTCAATCTCTTCCTGACGGGCAACACGAATGCCGAGTGTGACTTTCAAAATGCTCCAGCAAATCGCCGAGACGACCACCACGTAGATGCCCGTTGCCAGGATTCCGGTAAGTTGGGCCATCAATTGGGTTGTGCCCCCGCCGAAGAACAAGCCCCCTTCGGATGTGGCGCCAACCTTCGCCATGATGTCCTTTTCGGCGAACAGGCCGACGCACAGCGTCCCAAATACGCCATTCGCCAAATGCACGCTCGTGGCCCCCACCGGATCATCGGCACGCAGCCGATCGAACATCATGACGGCGAAAACGACCAAGACGCCGGAAATTGCGCCGATAATAGCGGCCGAAGTCACGCTCACATACGCACATCCCGCCGTAATGGCCACGAGCCCGGCCAAGCACCCGTTGAGTGTCATGCCCAAGTCCGGCTTTCCCAGCATGATCCAAGCCGTCGCCGTGGCCGTCAACGTTGCCACCGCCGCCGCCGTGTTGGTGGTGACACAAATGTGTGCGATTGGCCACGCGTCCGCTGCCATCGTGCTACCTGGATTGAAACCGAACCAGCCAAGCCACAGTACAAAACAACCGATTGTCGCCGCTGTGAAGTTATGTGCCGGGATCGCGTTTATCTTTCCGTCCGCAGTGTACTTACCGATCCGCGGACCAAGGATGTACACACCCATCAGTGCCGCCCAGCCGCCGATCGAGTGGACTTGCGTCGAACCGGCAAAGTCCAAAAAGCCTTTTTGTGCTAACCAGCCGCCTCCCCAAATCCAATGGCCGACGACCGGATAGATCACGATGGCCATCATCGCACTGAACACGATGAACGAAATGTACTTGATGCGCTCGGCCACGGCCCCGGAAACGATCGTCGCTGCCGTCCCGGCAAACACCAGTTGAAAAAAGAACTTCGCCTCCAGCGGCACGCCGGTCCAATTCAGCGCACTGTAGGTCCCCTGATAGGCGTCTTTCACCATTGGACTGTTGTCGGCACCGCCAAGAATCCACAATCCGCTCTTCCCGATCCAGCCGCTGCCGTTGCCGAACATCAATCCGAAACCTAATAGCCAAAAGAAAAACGATGTCACCGCAAAGACGATGAAGTTCTTCGACAGGATGTTGACGCAATTCTTCGCTCGGCAAAATCCGCTCTCTACGCATGCGAAGCCCAAGTTCATGAAGAACACGAGCATCGCGGTGATGAGCACCCAAATTGTGTCACCCATCACCTTCATGTCGGTGCGAACCGCCGCCACCGAATCAGCAGGTGCGGCCGCCGCAGCCTGTTGTGCCAAGCTTTCTGTTTCGACGAACAGAACCAAAACGACAGCCAATAAGACACTGCACGAACAGAGCTTCTTACACATAACACACTCCTCCGCCTGAAGGAAAAGTCTTTGGAGAGCGTGACGTTGCACATGACCCCAACCCCTGTGGGCACGTCACATTCGCGAGTAGGCAACGACAGATTAAATGGTGCTAGCGATGAAGTAAAGCCTGATCCGCATAAAAATGTTATCAAGATGTGAACGTCCTCGATTGACCTTCTAACGCAAATTAGAAGTGTTGTATCGCCTGCGGTTTGCCGCGTAATGAACGTGCGCATCTGCCGCGATCTTTGCGTTTTTCTCGTTAGCTGCTGAACCAATGGGAATCGTAACTTGGCCCAAATGATCTGAACGCAATCTGTGATTCCATTGGAAGCAAACTGCCACCAGGTGCAGAAGTTCCTTTCCGTGACGTTCCGGCAAATCCGCAGCAGGTAGCCGGATTTGTCTTGATACTTTTTTTACGCGGACGAGCACAATCTTAACACCTCTTTGATGCGAATCCCGACTACGATTCAGGTAATGACTCGGCTCTGCCTTTGAGATTGAAGCTGGGCGAAAAGAGTTATCCGCTTTTCAGAACAATGAGCAATCTGGCAATCCTACTTGTTGCTTTAGGTTTTGGCGCTCTTGCGTGGGGCATGCTCGTGGTCTCGGACTGGTTGTTGCGAGACAAATATGAGCGGCCCCCTCGCCGAGCTGCGTGGCGCCGTATGCGCCAACGCGGTAAGCGTATCGAAAGCCCTGTTCGTCGTTTTCCCAGGAACCATCAAACGGAGGTATCTATGAAGAAAATCGAAGCGATTTTTAGGCGTCAAAAGTTGGATGCGGTTAAGGCTGCATTGCTAAATGTCGGTGTTCAAGGGACGACCGTTACGGAAGTCTATGGAAGCGGCGAACAGACAAGCCCTTCCATCACATACCGCGGCGTAACTGCCAAGCAGGAATTCATTCCACGTGTGAAGCTTGAAGTCGTGGTACAGGAAGACGATGAGGATCGCGTAGTTGATACGATTTTCCAAAACGCACATACCGGCGAGATTGGCGATGGCAGAATTCTCGTTCTCAACCTCGACAGCGTAACGCGAATCCGCACGGGCGAAAGCATCGAATCGGAGGACAGCTTCATTCGCGAAGAGCGAAGTCTGCGGCGTCAGCCGTTGCCATCGCGGGAATCCGCCTTCGCGGGAAATTATCAGCGAGTCTGAACCAGATGAACGGTGTGCGAGCTCGCGCAGTTACCGTGCTCGTTGGCACATTTCGGTTTCACATTATTGAAAGGCCGCCGTATTGCATACTGAATCGGCGGTTTAGGAGATCGGCGGAATGTAAGTTGCGGCTGGCAGTAATGGACGTTGTCTGATGCACATGCAACCGACGATCTTGATATCTTCTTAATGCGGATGACCATTTTTTTTACAACATCTTGATGCGGTTGCTCGATAGAATCGAGCGACAAGTAATACGGTCCGGTGCCTTACAAAGTATTTGGATTTGGGAGAATTCGTAATGTGGATTTTGATGCTAATAGCTGGCTTGGCCACGTTCCTGGTGCTTTGGGGATTTACCGAAGCTTGTGATCGGCTGTAGGAGAGTTCGATGGAACACATAGTAAATCTGTGCGTTGTTTTGATGACCGTGTTCGCTTTCGGCTACCTCTGTTACGTGATGGTAAAGCCCGAGCGGTTCTGACAATTTAGACCAGTGGCCCGACGGCAAGTACGGGCAGGTGCAAGGATCAAACACAATGGTTAGCTTTCTCATTCCAGCAATTATCATCGGCCTAACGATGGCTCTCGCTTGGCCATTGGGTCGCTACATGCGTTGGGCGATGGACCCAGTCGAGCCGGGACTGAAGCGGCTTCGCTACGAGTCGGTGTGCACGCGGATCATGGGCAAACACGCGGCAGACGGGCAGAACTGGAAACAGTATTGCCTGTCGATGCTTGCGTTCAACGTGGTGATGTTCGTATTCGTGTACGTCGTGCTAACGACGCAAAGTTGGCATCCGCATCTGCTCAATCCGGATGCGAAAGCTGAGATCGAACCGAGCCTGGCGTTCAATACTTCGGCAAGCTTTACGAGCAATACGAATCTGCAGCATTATTCGGGCGAAGTTTCGCTCAGTTACTTCTCGCAGCTCTTCGCGCTGATGTGGCTGCAATTCGTTAGCGCGGCGACGGGCATTGCGGCGGTGGCGGCGCTCTGTCGCGGCCTCGCGGGTCGCGTAAACCTTGGAAACTTCTTCCAAGATTTGTGGAGGGCGACAGCACTGGTGTTGTTACCCATGGCCGTCATCATGTGCGCGCTGCTCATCTTGTGCGGCATGCCCATGACGCTCAATGGCGCCGCGATCGCCTCGACACTGGAAGGCGCAACGCAGACGATCGCCCGCGGGCCGGTCGCCGCCTTCGTAACCATCAAGCAACTCGGCACCAACGGCGGCGGCTGGTTTGGACCAAACTGCGCTCATCCGTTTGAAAACCCCACCTTCTGGTCGAACGTGCTGTGCAACATCGCGATTCTCATTATCGCGATGGGCACCGTGTGGATGTTCGGCCGGATCACGAATCGTATGAAGCATGCTGCCGTCGTGTTTGGCGTGATGGCCGTGCTCTATTTGGGCATGATTGCAATGGCGGATGTGTTTGAAAGTAAACCGAATGCTGCGCTGGCAGGTCTACCCGTGCAATCCGCAATGAACCTGGAGGGTAAGGAGCTGCGCTTCGGGCCAACCGCCGGGGCGACTTGGGCCGTGTCGACGACGGTCACCAGCAACGGCAGCGTCGATGCCATGCACGACAGTCTCAACCCGCTGACGGGCCTCTTTCCTATGTGCGGTATGTGGCTCAACTGCATTTTTGGCGGCGTCGGGGTTGGGCTCATCAATATGTTTTTGTTCATTGTGACGGCCGTTTTCCTCTCTGGAATGATGGTCGGGCGCACGCCGGAGTACCTCACTCGCAAGCTCGAAACCAAAGAAATGAAATTGGCGCTGATTGCGCTATTAGCGCATCCGCTGTTCATCCTCGGCGGCACGGCGGTTTTCGCCGCGACACCTTGGGGCGCCGCTACCACGAATAATCCCGGCAGCCACGGCTTTAGTGAAATCCTCTACGAGTACAGTTCTGCCACTGCGAACAATGGCTCGGGATTTGAAGGGCTCGGCGACAACACGATCCCCTGGAATGTGGGGACTGGATTGGTGATGTTGCTCGCTCGATTCATCCCGATCATTGCCCCCTTGGCAATAGCCGGTTCGTTAGCCGCCAAACGGGCCACTCCAGAATCGGCCGGAACGTTCCGTACCGATGGTTTTCTATTCGGCATCGTACTGTTGGGGACAATCCTCATTGTCGGAGCGTTGTTATTCATGCCAGTCGCCATCCTCGGTCCGGTTGCAGAGCACCTCAGTATTGTTGGTTAACAAATCAAGCCGCCGGCTGTTGGCGTCTGCCAACAAGTCGGCAGCTTGGAAATGACAACGCACATGCTGATTTAGATATCAAGGAATTCCTATCATGCCAGTTGAAGCTCTCCAAAAGCCAGTCAAAACCATGTCAACGGCGAGCCCGGCTACCGGTCCAACGCTTCGCAAAGAGAAGTCGCTCTTCACGATGCAGATGTTGGGACCCTCCATGATGCAGGCCGTGAAGATGCTCGACCCGCGCTTCATGGTTCGTAACCCCGTGATGTTCGTGGCGGAGATGGGTGCTGCGTTGACGGCGCTCGTCACCATTTCGGAAATCGTGACAGGTGGAGGAAACGTCGGTTATTTTCTCCACGTCTCGATCTGGTTGTGGCTCACCGTGTGGTTTGCCAACTTTGCCGAGGCGGTAGCGGAAGCTCGCGGTCGCGCACAGGCTGCCGCATTGCGCAAGGCCCGACAGGATATTACCGCCCACCGGATCGTCGACATGGACAAACGCCGCACGGAGGACGTTACCGCCGCTCAATTGCTCAACGGCGACGTCGTCATCGTCAACACGGGCGAAGGGATTCCCGCCGATGGTGAAGTTATCGAGGGAATTGCTTCGGTTGACGAATCTGCGATCACCGGCGAAAGCGCGCCCGTCATTCGTGAGAGTGGGGGTGATCGATCGGCAGTTACCGGCGGCACGCGTGTGCTTTCGGATCACCTCGTGATTAAGGTGACGGCTCGCCCGGGCGAAAGCTTCCTGGATCGAATGATCGCGCTGGTCGAGGGCGCCGTGCGGCAAAAGACGCCCAACGAAATTGCGCTGACGGTCGTTCTAGCTGGCCTCACGCTCGTGTTCCTGATGGTCTGCGTTACGCTGTACCCAATCGCGCTCTACTTCGACGTGCAAATCGACGTGCCCACCTTGGTGTCGTTGCTTGTTTGCTTGATTCCAACGACTATCGGTGCGCTCCTTGCCGCAATCGGCATCGCGGGCATGGCGCGGCTCAGCCAGTCGAACGTGATGGCGATGTCCGGCCGCGCCGTCGAGGCCGCTGGCGACGTGGACGTGCTACTTTTGGACAAGACCGGCACGATCACGCTTGGCAATCGCCAGGCGAGCCAATTCCTGCCTGCACCCGGTGTAGATGAACGGCAATTGGCCGATGTGGCCCAATTGGCCTCGCTCGCCGATGAAACGCCCGAAGGCCGCAGCATCGTCGTGTTGGCCAAGGAAAAATTCAACATCCGAGGCCGCGAGCTCGAAACCGACCATACCGAATTTGTGCCGTTCACTGCTCGCACGCGGATGAGCGGCGTGAACTTTGGTGGACGGCAGATTCGCAAAGGCGCGGCAGACGCGATCCAGCGTTATATTCGCGAGCTGGGCGGATCGTATCCTCAACAAGTTTCCGCGGATGTCGACGCCATCGCCCGCCAAGGTGGAACGCCCCTAGTTGTCGCTGAAAACAACCGTGTGATGGGTACGATCTATTTGAAAGACATCGTCAAAGGCGGCATCAAGGAACGATTCTCCGAGCTGCGCCGGATGGGGATCAAGACGGTGATGATCACCGGAGACAATCCGCAAACCGCTGCGGCGATTGCCGCAGAAGCCGGCGTCGACGACTTCCTCGCAGAAGCGACGCCCGAAGCGAAATTAGCCCTCATCCGCCAGCACCAGAAGGACGGGCATCTGGTGGCCATGACTGGCGACGGCACCAACGACGCGCCGGCGCTGGCACAGGCCGACGTGGCGGTCGCCATGAACACCGGTACTCAGGCCGCCAAGGAGGCCGGCAACATGGTTGATCTCGATTCCAATCCAACCAAGCTGATCGACGTGGTCACCGTTGGAAAGCAGATGCTCATGACTCGTGGTGCGCTAACTACGTTCAGCGTGGCCAACGACGTGGCGAAATACTTCGCGATCATCCCGGCAATTTTCATGATTGCTATTCCGGGATTAAGCGCGCTCAACATCATGCATTTGGCGACGCCAAAGAGTGCCATTCTCTCGGCCGTGATCTTTAACGCGATCATCATTCCCTTACTGATTCCACTCGCCATTCGCGGAGTGCGCTATCGGTCGGTGGGGGCGGACGCGTTGTTGCGGCGAAATCTGTTGGTCTACGGACTCGGTGGTTTGATCGTTCCGTTTGTCGGAATCAAGCTAATTGATGTGGCGCTCGTGGCGCTCAATTTAATCTAACAGGAGAGACCTAAAACTCTGCGGTTCTTAGCGCATTCACTCGAACGCCCAACATCCAACATCCAAATATGAAAGACTTCATCACATCACTCCGGTTGTTCGCATTAAGCCTTGTCGTTTGCTCGGCGGGTTACTCCGCTGTCATGCTGGGATTCGCCGCGGTTGTGGCGCCCGACATGCGGCAGGGAAGCCTTATTCAAAAGGCCGACGGCACAATTGTTGGCTCGAAATTGATCGCGCAAAACTTCACCAAGCCGGAGTATTTCTGGCCACGGCCATCAGCGTGCGGTTACGACGCGAGTGCTACTGGGGGCAGCAACTGGGGACCGACCAATCCACTGCTGCGGGACCGAGTCGCCCGGCAGTTGGGTCCGATCGCAACGTATGCGGCGGGCGACAAAAAAGGTCAACCGGTCGGACCCGATATCGAGCATTGGTTCCAGCAGCAACCAGCGAATTTTGTCAGCAAGTGGGCTGAGGATCACAGCGACTTGGCCGAGAAATGGCTCAAAGATCATCCGGACGGCGCGGCCTCCTTTCTTGGTATGAGCGTGGATGATATGAAAGCGAACACGGGCGACAACAGTAAGACGTTCTTCGCTAAGTTCACTGAGAAGAACCCGGGCGCCTGGCCCGTAGAAGACGAAGTCAAAGCCGCGGACGGGAGCACCACAAAGCAGATTAAGCCGGTTCGCGATGGCAGTGATGTTGAAGCATACTTCTTCGATCTTTGGCTGAAGGCCCACCCGAATGTGGAATTGGAGAAAGTGCCGACTGATCTGGTCTTAGCATCCGGTGGGGGAATGGATCCACATATCACGCTATCGGCCGCGACGTTCCAAGTGCCGCGTGTGGCCGCCGCGCGAAAATTGTCGGCGGACCGGGTCAAAGAACTTGTAAACAAATATACCGACTCCCCAACACTAGCCGCGTTTGGTGGCGAACCAATCGTCAACGTTCTGGAACTCAATCTGGCGCTCGACAATTCGGAGAAGTGACGCACGGAGGCGCACCGGACGGCACCGTGCTTCGAGTGGTTTCACGTAGGTTGCACATCTTGCGCGGACTCTTTCGTTGGCGGTGCCGTTCTTTGTAATCGAGGGGAAACGGATAGTGGAATTGAACAACGATGTTACTGATACGATTAACTCACCCGTCGTTGCAAAATAACCGGAGACAGGGCGCTGACCATACTCCATCTGCTTGGCGACAGCGGCTTTGGCGCCGATTCATAAATTGGCTAACAGAGCCGATACCCTTTCCGGGAAAGACCTATCACCTCGACCGTTCTTCGGACCCGAATCGAAGGGCACTTAAGCAACTTGATAGTGCATGTCGAGGTAAATGATCGGTAACCGCACAAACGCCGCTGAGCAAAGGCGGTAGAAAGAGATTCGCGGCAACTGACTGGACGCAAACCGAGACTGGGAACTTTGACGTTTCACTCGCACTAGTCGCAGCAAACGACGAAGACACCGGTTCCTTCAAGGCAACGCCGTGAACAATTTCAATGCAACGAGAGAATTGCTCGAAGCAATCGCTAAAGTGTTGCTTCGGGGTGCAGTACTCGGATTTCTGCTGCTACTAATCTGGTTCGCCTTGTACATGATCGCACCGGGCATGATGTACACCCAGGCTAAATGGTTCGGTTTGACGGCGCACGAAGTCGATTTGATCCATTATTGCGGTATCGCGTTCACGAAGATATGCGTGCTGTTGTTTTTTGTTTTCCCGTACATTTCGATTCGGTTGGTCCTAAGAAACAAAACGTCGTAAAGGGGCGGCACCGTGCCTCACCTGGTTCCCCGTAGGCTACACACTCGCGAGGACCTCTTCGTTGCCGGTGCCGTTCCCCTATTACGCAGTCTGGTGCGATTCAGAAGGATGCCCCGCCAGGCCTCGTGTGGAATCTCCGCCTTGTCCGCCGAGGCCGGGGGCTCTCCTTGTGACACGGAACGACGTTCAGGCCAAAGTATCCCATGTCAGCAAATGAATTGTATTTTGTGATTCCAACGTACCGCCTGCGGGAAGTTGGTGAGACGGTCGAACACTATGACGAACATTTTTGGCGCAATGGCTACTCGGTTCGGATGATTGTTTTCGAATTCCAGCCCGTCAATCAGAAGTACTTTCTGTCGTTGAGCAGATGAAGACTGACGACGAACTCTATTACGCACCCGAGAATATCTGCTGGTGACTGAACAAAATCGTACAATTAAGGACATCTGGCCCATCTAAATCGCCTTGTGAAGAATAATGAGCGATAACCGCCCCGATCCCGATCAAATACTTGCTCGCGTGCAGCATGAGGAGTCACGCGCACAGCGTGGCCGACTGCGTATTTTCTTTGGCTATGCTGCCGGCGTGGGAAAGACATACGCGATGCTCGCAGCCGCTCAGCGCGAACGTGCGAACGGGGTCAATGTCGTCGTTGGTTACGTAGAGCCCCATGGTCGCCCGGAAACGGAAGCTCTCTTGGCCGGTTTGGAGTCGATTCCACCTAAGTCAATACCGTATCGCGACGTGACGCTGCGCGCATTTGACCTCGATGCCGCGTTGATAAGGCGCCCCCATCTAATCCTCGTCGATGAATTGGCCCATTCGAATATTGAAGGGTCACGTCATGCAAAACGCTGGCAAGATGTGGAGGAGCTACTAGAAGCCGGCATCAACGTGTGGACGACGCTCAACGTTCAACACGTCGAGAGTCTGAACGATATCATCGCGCAAATCACTGGTGTTGTTGTGCGCGAGACCCTGCCCGACGCAGTCTTAGAGAAGGCCGACGAAATCGAACTGATCGATATCACGCCGGAAGAACTGCTGGAGCGACTTCAAGCGGGTAAAGTCTACATTCCGCACCAGGCCGAACGCGCGCTGCAACACTTCTTCCAGAAAGCGAATCTTCTCGCACTTCGCGAATTGTCCTTACGGCAGACTGCAGTCCGCCTTCAACGCGATGTCGAGGCCGCCAGACAAGAGCGTGGTGTTCTCGCGCCTTGGGCGACGGCGGAGCGACTATTGATTTGCGTCGGCCCAAGCCCCACAAGCGCACGGATCATTCGCAGTACGAAACGGTTGGCAACTTCGTTGGGAGCTAATTGGATTGCCGTCGCCGTCGACTCCGGCGTCGAGAGACCTGGCTCTAGTGCAATACGTGAACAAACTGAGGGCAATCTTCGCGTCGCGGAGCGGCTAGGAGCAGAAACCAGAACACTCATCGGGCGGGATGTTGCCGATACACTGCTTCAGTTTGCCGCCTCAAACAATGTAACCAAAATAGTCATCGGCAAGACCGCGCAACCACGCTGGAAGCGATGGTTGTTTGGCTCGATTGCAGACCAATTGCTGGAGCGCTCCGGCAACACGGATATCTACGTCGTAACTGGTGAGGGCGACGTTCCGTCACAGACCAACATATTGGCCGAGGCTAAGCCAGTCGTGTGGACGCAGTATCTAACTGCCGCAGCGGTCGTTGCCGTATGCACGGTCGTAGGATACGTCGTGCATTTACTCGGGCTCAAGGAATCGAATGTCGTCATGATCTTTCTCAGCGGCGTCGCGTTGGTGTCGGCGCACTGCGGACGGGGGCCATCCATCGCCTCCGCCATCGCGAGCGTATTATTGTTTGATTTCTTTTTCGTTCGCCCCTATCTCACATTTGCTGTTTCCGACGCTGAATACGTTATTACGTTCGCTGTAATGTTGGGCATCGGTCTATTGATCAGTGAACTAACCTCGCGGTTGCAGGCACAGCTTCGCGCATCGCAGCAGCAGGAGCATCGAACAGCCCAACTGTTTCGCATGACACGTCAATTGACGGAATTGGCCGGTTCGGAATTCCTCGTTCGTACCGCCGGACGGCAATTGACGGAAATCTTCGACGGCGAAGTCGTCATTTTTTTGCGTGAGCCAGACGATTCTCTCTCGTTACGATATGGGGAAAACACTTCCATATCCAAGGAACCAGTCAACGCCGTCGTCGCCCAATGGGTCACGTCGAACAATAAGACGGCAGGCTCTGGTACTGATACCTTGCCGAATGCGACCGGTTTCTTCGCTCCAATGATAGGGTCGCAGCGAACCGTTGGAGCGCTGGGTGTGCGTCCGCAGGAAACAAGCCGACTCCACGATCCCGGTCAACAACGATTGCTGGAAACGTGCGCAAGCCTGATTGCACTTTCCATTGAGCGTGACCAGTCTGTGTTGCAAGCGCACCAAGCCCAATTGCAGGTCGAGACTGAGCAACTTCGGAATTCACTTCTCAATTCCGTCTCGCACGACCTGCGAACACCGCTAGCCACAATCGCCGGCGCTACGTCAAGTGTCTTGGAGCGTACCGCCGGTCAAGATCGCGAGTTGCTTCAGTCGGTTGTCGACGAGTCGCGCCGGCTCGCGCGACTTGTGGATAACCTGCTTCGGATGGCTCGTCTCGACGCCGGCTCGGTAACGCTTAACCGCCAATGGCACGTTCTCGAAGAGGTCGTTGGCGTGGCGCTCGGCATAGTCAATCGGGAGCTTTCGGGACATCGAGTTGACGTCCATATCCCTGCCGACTTCCCGCTTTTGTCAATCGATAGCTCCCTTATGGAGCAAGTGTTTGTAAATCTGTTGGAGAATGCTGCCCGTTACACGCCGGTAGGCAGTCGGATCGAAATCTCAGCGCACATGCGCGACAAGCGCGCCGAAATTCGAGTTGTCGACAACGGCCCAGGGTTGCCCCCAGGAAGCGAGTCGAGAATTTTCGAGCGATTCTTTCGCGGATCGGTAGAACCGGCTGATGGTCGGCGAGGCGTGGGGCTGGGGCTGGCCATCTGTCATGCTATCGTACAGGCACACGGTGGGAAAATCATGGCAGCGAACCTACCGGAGGGAGGTGCCGAATTTCGTATCGAGTTGCCATGCGATCAACCTCCACCGACAGTTGATACCGAGCCATACGCTGTTCAAACGACTGCCTGATCAATGACATCCACTGCTCCGCTCGTATTGGTCGTCGAAGATGAACTGCCTCTTCGCAAATTTCTAGCGACAACGCTTACTAGCGCTGGCTATCGGTTTGACGAAGCTAGCACGGGGCAAGTTGCACTCCAACGTGCCTCGGACCTTCCGCCCGACCTCGTGATTTTGGACCTTGGTTTGCCGGATATGGATGGACAGGATGTTCTGAGACGGCTTCGGGAATGGTTCGCGTCGCCGATAATCATTCTCTCAGCACGAGACCAAGACGAGCAGAAGGTCATCGCCCTGGACCACGGTGCCGACGATTATCTTACCAAGCCGTTCAGCACCACCGAATTGCTGGCTCGCGTCCGAGTGGCGTTGCGCCATGCAATGCATGGAAGTGGTATTGAATCGAAGGCATTTGAGTGCGGGGACTTGAAGGTCGATCTGCCAGACAGAAGGGTGTTTGTCCGCGGCCGCGAAGTGCATCTCACGCCCAATGAATACAAGCTGCTCTCAGCACTTGTCCGTTTTCCCGGCAAAGTGATGACGCATCGACAGTTGCTCTCCGAAGTTTGGGGACCGAAGCAGGCCGATGAAACTCACTATCTGCGAGTGTTCATGGCCAGCCTGCGCCGCAAGCTCGAAGACGATCCGGCTCGCCCTCGATACCTGCTTACGGAACAAGGCGTCGGTTACCGATTGGCAAGCGAATAATAGGTTGGCGTCCTGGCGATCTCGATTGTGGGCATTCTCACTTGCCAATCAATAACCGACTCATTGCTCAGCCAAAAAGTACAACAGACGGACCGAAGCACCTCGATCTCGCGCCTCATCCCCGATACAACCGCCCGCAAAGATCACTACTCCGCGCCGCCGTGCCGTATCGAAACCTGTGAACGAGCAGAAGCCGCCAGCGCCGCCGCCGTGCGAGATGATTTTTGCCGCCCCGCGCTGGTCGCGTTCGACAAACCAGGACAGTCCCAGCTCATGCGTGTTTTCCATGAGCGGCGAGAGACTAGACTGCGTCAGGCCGAGATTGGCCGACACGTATTTCAACATGTCGTTCGCCGTCGAGCGCAGCGGGCCCGCGCCAGCCGAAGTCGGAAGGTCCTAGCTCGGCACTGGCTCGCCATATCGATCGTGTCCAGCCGCAAACCGCGACTTCAGCTCGGGCGTGAGGGTGATACGTGCGCTGTCCATCTTGAGTGGCCCGCATTCTTTCCACGACGAGCGATTCGTAGCTCGTTCCGGCCTGCCGGGCGATTGCCTGACCAAGCAATCCCATTCCCAGGTTGGAGTCTACAGATTCCGCTCCCGGGTCGCGGGTCAATTTGTCACCGGATAAGAATGCATCCATTTTCTCTACCGTGTAATCCGCATAGGGATTATCGGCGCGTTTTGGGTCAAGGTTGTCCGGGATGCCTGGAAGTCTCGACATGTGCGTAGCCAGATGATGCAATGTGATTTGTTTGCCGCCATACGTTGGCATCTTGACCGACTCGGGCAAATATTTTGCCACGGGATTATCAAGCTGCATCTCACCGAGCTCGATCATTTCCGCCAGGAGCAGCACGGTGAACGCCTTTGTGTCGGACCCCATTTCAAAAAGCGTATCGCCATTTACATCCTGGTTAGTTCCTTTATCGAGCTATCCATAGCTGACAACGCGGCTTCCGTGCTCGTCCACAATTCCGGCTACGACGCCGACCATCAATTCAGACTCGACGCTATGTTTCCGGTACGCGCGGATTGCATCGGTGAAATCCTCCGTCCCGGCGCTCAAGGAATACGCCGAAAATAGATACGTGAAACAAATGAAACGGTTGGCCGAATGACCAATCCATTGGGAGAACGGCGGGTATGTGTGACTTTGTGATTGACGAGGTTTTAGAACTCTGCGGAGTGGCCTTCGCCAACAACGTCAGTTGCCACGAGCTGTCGCCGGCATGGGCGCCAGCCGAATCTCGACGCGTCGATTGAGCGCCTTGGCGATGCGCTCCAGCATCGAGAGCGAATGCCCTTTGTACTCAGCACTCTCAAGCTGGGAGATCACGCTCTGGGTTGTGCCCACGGTTTTGGCCAGCTCTTGCTGCGTGAGGCCGGCTTCGGTGCGTGCATCGAAGATCATCTGAGCGACTCGGTAGTCCTCCGAAATTTGCAGCATTTCGGGATCCGATGCGGGGTCAATACCTGTCTTGTGCTTAAGTATCTCGGTCGCATTACTAGTCTTAGCCATCTGATGGTTCCTCCTCATAAACAAAGCGGTGCTTGTCGGGATTCCGTTTGTACCGCTCAATCCGCTCCGCGGCGCGATCAATTTCGCCGGCTGGCACCGTCTTTTCCTTGGTCAGCCCGCATGCCAATACGGCAACGTCCTTTCCAACAAATCCGTACAGGATCCGGTAATTAACTTTTCCGACTTCGGTCCTGAGTTCGTAAACGCCGTCTCGTAGCAGATCCGCTCTTGGACGTCGGAGTTCGTGCCCGAGCTGTTCAAGCAGATTGATCAGAGCAAAGCACTTCTTGAAGGCGCGATCATTTCTCGAACGCAGCTCAGTTAACCAGTCGAGCACCGGGACGCGGCCATCCTCCTCTTTGAAGAAACAAACGTCCGTGTGGGGCATTTGAGTACACTCTCGAATATCGTAATATTACGATATTCTAATTGTGCTGTCAAGATAGTTGATCGCGGGTTGGGTTACGTGCTCACCCCAGAGCCGGTTCCGCGTGCCGCTTAATTCACAGGGATTCTGCGCCATATATATAGGGTGCCGTAGCCTGCCATGATGCCCTGGCCAAGCTGAAGCAAGTTGCAACTCGCCCGGTCGTTGGATCTGTTCCAGCAGCCGGGCCCTTTGTTTGCGCCGTATCGAATCTACGTCCCGCACTTCGCGGGGCGGTTGTGTTTTCCCCCACACGACCGCCCCGGGTCGTGGGGCGGTCTCATTTAGGAGGTCGTCCCATGATCCCGATTAATAACGAACGCAATGACACCGATTGGCAAACTGATTTTCTGGCCATGCTGCCCGAAATCGAAAACCGGCTTCGCCGTGCCTTTCGCCGTCTCGATCCTGAATCGCGTGAGGAATCGGTTCGGGAGGCAATCGCACATTCCCTATTCGCTTACGTTCGATTGCATGACCAAGGCCGAGCGGAAGTCGCAACCGCATCGAGCTTAGCTTGGTATAGCTCGCGACAAGTTAAACGTGGCCGTCCTGCAGCTGGTCGCATGAATGGAAAGGAACCTCTGAGCAGGTACGCACAACTCGGCAACGGGATCCAAGTTGAGCGGCTGGATAGCAAATGGATCGACGCAATGGTCGAGGATAAGCGGGCGCCGGTTGCCGACCAGGTAGCGGCGAAAATGGATGTGGGCGCCTGGTTCGCGACATTAACTCGACGCATGAGGCAAATCGCTAAGGATCTCGCGTTCGGTTGCTCGACGAGTGAGGTGGCGAGGAAGCATGGGATCACTGCGGGGAGGATCAGCCAATTGCGGCGGTCATTGGAGGAGTCGTGGGGGGCGTTTCAGCAGGAGAGCTTGCTGGAGTGCGCACGGTGACGATGACAATCGAAGACAACACGGAGGATGTCCCTGGTTTAGTTGAAAAGGTGGTGGCTCCTTCTCCCGGAGTTTACATTCCGGGAGTTGAATTTCCTCTCACAGAAGGAGTCCACCACCATCTCACGAAAGTATCCGAAGTCGTCCCGTGTTCGCAAGCAGCCTGGCCGGATTGGCGAACATCTCCACTTGATCCCCAGCCCCTCGATGCGGCACTTTGTGCGGGCCGCCGAATTGTGCGCCGCCGGGCTGGACTGGCTAAAAGTTTTGATGGGCGAATCGCTGTCGGGAAAAACGCTCGCCGTGGCCCGATTCAAAACGGACCCCAAATTGCCCACGGAGGCCGATCGCGTGCAGGGCGTTCGTCGACGCCTGGAGATCGGCATTGAATCGGGACCCACCTGGGGTCCGGAATCGGCATTGAAAAGGGACCCACCGCAGTGGACTTCGTAAGCTGAATTCCCGGTTTTTGAAACTGGGGAATTCAGCAAAGCGGAGTCAAGGATGCTGACGGTGGAGGATTACGGCAGGATACGTCGTGCTCATCGCGATGGCATGAGCATTCGCGAGATCGCCCGAACATTCGGGCATTCGCGACGGAAGATTCGTGAGGCGCTCGGGCAGGCGGAGCCGCGACCATACACGCTGTCGCAGCCGCGACCGCGGCGGGTGCTGACTGAGGTGCACCAGCAATGGGTCGACGCGATTCTCGCTGCCGACGAACAGGCGCCTCGCAAGCAGCGACACACAGGGGCTCAACTCTTCCGGCGGTTACGTGACGAAGAGCAGTATGTCGGCAGCTACGACCAGGTCCGGCGGTACGTGGCCGCGATGCGGGGCCGGCGACGCGAAACATTCCTCCCCTTATCGTATGAGCCGGGCCAACGGGCCGAGAGCGACTTCGGTCAGATCTGGGTCGACTTCCCAGAGGGCCGCCGCCAAGTACCGGTCCTGCTGACGACGTGGGCTTATTCGAACGCCACATTCGCGATCGGATTGCCGAGTGAAAAGACCGAGGCGATCCTGCACGGCACGGTGGCGGCGTTCAGGTTTTTTGGCGCCGTGCCGAAAGAACTATGGTGGGATTATGTGCCGCGGCACATAATCGATGTTATGCTCCCAATCCCGTTATGTGTCCGCCTCCGGCAACAGCCTTGCGTACTTGAGCCGGTCACGGATTCTGGGGCACATAATGGTCACAAGGAATTCAACCAAGTGAGCAGCGATTCGTCGTTCTTCCAGACGATTCTTCGGTGGGAGTCGTCCGGCGGCGGTTCGCATGCGCGCACGGCTGCCTCTTTGGTTTTGAGATTGATCTCAGCGTAGCGATTGGTGGTGTCCAGCTTCACGTGCCCAAGCCAACCTCGGATCACGTTGACTTCGACGCCCGCTTCCAAGAGATGGACTGCGGCCGTGTGGCGAAATGTATGCGGACTAATGTGATGGCCATTGGGCTGGACCCCTTTTCGTTCGAGCACCTGGACATGGCGGCGAACCAGTTTGTAAATGCCAGAACGGGTCAAAGCGGCTCCCCGATCCGAGACGAACACCGGACACTCCGGGCCAGTGGAACGCCGCTGCTGAAGAAGTTGCTGGAGTTGGGTGGTTGTTTCGGTCCACAACGGGCAGGTTCTCCACTTGTCCCCTTTGCCGTGGAGTCGGACGCATGGCTGCGCCCCCAATTGCAGACTGGCGACCTTCGTCTCGGCAACTTCTTGAACGCGTGCGCCTGTGTTGTAGAGGAACAGTAGCAGTGCGCGATCGCGCAACGCATAGCGTCCCCGGGCAGGCAGCGTTTGGAAAAGCCGTGCCATATGCTCGCGTTCGAGAAAGCACGTTTCGGGCGGCGAGACGCGCTTTATCGGGATCTCTTCGACTTGCTGGCTCGTCGTGAGCATCTCTGGAATCCTTCTGGCAAGGTATTCGAAGAAGGTGTGCAGGACGGCCAAGCGCTGATTGCGAGTTCGGATGTGATTCCCTCGGTCTTTCTCCAAATGGTTCAAGAATTCGAGAACTTGCTGGAAGGTTAGGTCCTCGACAGCTAACCGACTGATCTTCTCGCCGATCGCGGTCGGCGACAAAGCACAGGAACAACTTGACAGCATCTCGGTAGCTGCGGACGGATGTCGGTTGGAGTCCCTTTTGGACCGCCAGGTAGTCGATAAAGAATGAGTGCACAACTTGGCCCAGGCTCATGGTCTTCATGGCGCATCCTCCTGAAAAGCGAAACGTGCGAATTGTTCAAAGCGACGATTGGCCGCCACCAGCAAGTCGCTGGTGATGGTCAGGTACACGGCCGTCGACTCAGGCGAAACGTGGCCCAGAAAAGTCGACAAATGCAGCAGGCGCGATTGAGGATCAATGCCGCTGCGATACCACCGCAACAATGTACCCACGGCGAACGAGTGGCGGAGATCGTGGAGCCGCGGCGGCGATACTCCCGCCGGAATCTCCAAACCGAGCCTGGGCGCCAAGGCATGGAACGTTTGGCTAATCGTGCATGGATTGACAGGATGGTTCTTGACGAATGAGAAAACAGGGCCGCATGGCGACAACGGTGCGTTGCGTTGTTGCCGCGCTGCAAGAAAACCGTGCAGCAGTGCGGCAATCCGCGGGCCAAACGGCACCAATCGGCTCTTGGAGAATTTTGTCTCCCGAATCACCAATAGCCGGCGCTCGAAGTCGACGTCCTTGCAGCACAGGCGCGAAACTTCGCCCACACGTAGTCCGAGGCCGTATAGCACAGCGAAGACGGTCCGATATGTCAGTCCGCGCATCGGTGCGCGAGTTATCCGGTAAGCCGGCAGCATGTTCCAGGAGGCGCCGCGCCCCCGCACGGTCGAAGATAAACGGTACCCTCTGGCTCGTCTGGCGCCGCGGTTGCGCTCGCACCGGCGAAGTGGCGGCAAGTCGGTGGACGACTAGCCAGTCAAACAGCCGCCGTACCGTTCCCAGCAGATGGTTGAAACTTCGCGGCCTGTGGCGGGGACGCGAGGCCAAGAAACTGTCAATCACATCGGATGTAATTCCTTCCGGTCTGCTTATCCCCCGCACAACTAAGAAGCGGTCGAAAAGACGCAACGTTTTCTCTTCGACGTCAAAGCGCCGCCCGAGAGCGCGCTTGTGAATTAGGAAGCGGTGGATGCCGTCCGCGAGGATGCTTTCAAAATCTCTTTCTTGCGTTTTCATAGGACTTCCTCCCCGTCACCGAGGGCGACCTCGCGTAAGGCCTCGACGTTGACCTTTGTGTAGATCTCGGTAGCTGCCGCAGACCGGTGCCCCACATAATCCCCAATCATCTTGAAAGAAAACTGTGAGTCCACGAGCCGCTGGACACAGGTGTGTCGCAACGTGTGCGAACCAGGTCGCGAAACGGCGATCCCGGCTTTATGCAGATAATGGGAAGCACGTCCCGAAACGGCTGAGTGCGTCAGGGGTACGCAGGGAGCAACGCTGCGAAAGAAAATGCGCCGGTCTGTCGTTTCCGGGCGGCCCTCTTTCAAGTAATCAATGATCGCCTGTCCGACGATCGCAGAGAGCGGATAGGCGGTCGAATGTCCTGCCTTGCGTTCGGGAACGCGAAGACGTTCGTTTTGCCAGTCGATGTCATCCAATGTCAACGCCGCCACTTCGCGCCCGCAATCCGTAGGTCACCAACAGCAGCAAGATTGCATAGTCTCGCTTACCTGCCGGTTGCCGCTGGTCGACGGCCTTCAACATGCGACCGACTTCGTCCCAGGTGATCGATCGGGAAATGTGTGACAAACGATACGTCTGAGGGGCTTCGACGCACTGGCTGAGATTCTCAGCGAGTACGCCTTGCCGGTGCAAATATCGAAGGAAGACTCGTAGCACCCCGCAGGCGTTACGGAGGCTGGCCCAAGCCACTCGCTGTTTTAGATCCGTAACAAAGCCGCTGAACACAAGCGGCGAAAGATGTCCCAGGTCAGCGAGCCCGATCTTCCCCAAATAAGCCGCAAATTCACGAAGATGATGCGTGTATTGGTTGAGGGAGCTCTCGCGCAGACCGCGCTCTTCCCGTAAATAGGCGAAGAAACCGGGTGCTTGTTGCCAAAAGGGATTCTCGGGTCGCCGCCGCCGACCGTTGCCCGCGAAGCTCTCCAGGACCAGACGCAGCATCTGTCGGACGGGTGTTCGCGCCTCCTTGGCCACGGTTTTACGTTCTTGCTCTGTCTTTTTGTGTTGTGCCCTCTCGGCAACCCACGCCGCAACAAACGCCTCGATGTGATTCGGCAGATCCTCCAACTTTGAGGCCCCGCGGCAATGGGCGAATTCGCCGAACCGCATGACGATCGGCACACGGCGACAAACGGTTCGCGCCGCGTACCCTCTCTCAGTCAGCCAAACAACGTATCGCTCGATTGGTTCGGCGATCCAGGAAGAGCGGACGCGATCGATGGTATCGGGCAGGACGAAATAACGCTCGAGCATGACAACCTCCTTACTGATGGTGAAGCAGTGAAAGGAAGCGATTCTAAGTCGCTGCGATTATGTTCCCAGGTTCAAGGCATGATCTCCAAAACCAACGAGAATTGGCGAGTGAGAGAACGAAACGGCACATAACGGGATTGGGAGCATAAGTGGGATAATCCGAAGACGGTCGCGACCACGATCCTGCGTGGCAGACAACGGGAGTTGAACCAGCGCTGGCAGGCGCTGGCGAGTTACTATACCTTCGAACCGCTATTCTGCTTGCCGGCCCGCGGTAACGAAAAGCCGCACGTCGAGAACCGGGTGAAGCTGCTTGAGCGCCAGTGGGCGACGCCCGTCCCACAAGTGAAGGATCTGGCAGAGCTCTGCGCTTCCTGCTCGATTGTTGCCAGCGAGACAGCGAGCGAACGATTGCAGGCCAGAGTGAGACGATTGGCGCCGCTTCGCCAGGGAGCGGGCCAGTGCCTTGCCGCTGCCTGATCGCCCGTTCGAAGCCGCGGTCAGCGAAGTCCGCCAGGTCGACAAGTACCAGACAGTCGCCTGGGAGAAGAATCGCTACAGCGTGCCGCGGCGGCATGCCTTCGCCACGGTCACGGTCAAAGCATACGTCGATCGCGTCGAAGTCATCCGCGACGGAGTGCTCGTGGCCCGGCATGATCGCTCGTATGGCGAGGGCGAGCAACTGCTCGATCCGCTGCACTACCTGTCCACGCTGGAAGTGAAACCAGCCTATCTCGATCACACGTCCGTCTACCGCAACTGGCGTCTGCCGGCGGCGTTTACTCAGTTGCGAGAGCGTTTTGAAACGCGTCACGGCTCGTTGCCTGGCACCCGGCACTTCATCCGCGTGCTGCAGCTGTTGGGAATGCACCCGCTGACTCGGGTTGAGCAGGCGATCCAGGCCTGCCGCGGCGACGGCGTCATCACGGCCGAGCGCATCGCCGGGCGCTGCGAGCAACTAGCGCAGCGTTCAACGCGTAGCGAATCAATGAACACAAGTGGGCAGCTCCAATTAATTCCTGCGGTACAGGTCCCGCTGCCGGACTTGCGCCGATTTGACTCGTTACTTTCTCACGGAGGAGAAGATCATGACTCAGAAAGAAACGTCCCTGCTCTTGCGATCGAACCTCAAGGCGCTACGCTTACCGACGATGCTGGCCGAGTATGGCAAGCTCGCCGGGGAGGCAACCGACAGCAATCAGGATTACCTCGACTATCTGTTGCGACTGACGGAGTTGGAGCTGGCCACGCGCAGCGCTAACGCCTTGCAAGCGCGGATCAAGCAGGCCGGCTTTCCAATTCAGAAGGACCTCGATGCGTTCGACTTTAGCGCGGTGCCCGCTCTCTCGAAGCCCAAGATCCTGGAACTGGCCCGCTGCGGCTGGATCGATCAGCGTCAGAACTGCTGCCTGCTAGGTAGTTCCGGAACTGGAAAAACGCATCTGGCAATCGCCTTGGGATTGGCTGCTTGCCGGCTAGGCAAGCGGGTGCGGTTTTTCACGGCTGCCACGCTGGTCACGAAATTGGAAGAAGCACAGAAACAGTACCAGCTCGAGCGGTTCTTGAAGCAACTCGACAAGCTCGAGCTGCTGGTCTGCGATGAGCTTGGCTACTTGTCGTTCAATCGCAGCGGAGCCGAGCTGTTGTTCCAGGTATTCGCCGATCGCTACGAGCGGTCCAGTCTGTTGATCACCAGTAACTTGCCGTTCAGCGAGTGGCAGCAGGTGTTTCAGGGAGAGCGGATGACTGCCGCTCTCTTGGACCGGCTGACGCACCACTGTGAAATCTTTGAGATGAATGGTGAAAGCTACCGCTTCCGGGAGTCGATGAAACAGAAGCGGACTACCAAGGGCAAGTAGCTATCGGCCGACCCGCCGAAAAAAATTCGCAAATCGTGCGCAACAAAATGGAGAGTTTACTCCAACCCAATAGTTGAACTAACGGAGGCGGCCGCGCAAGACCTTTGAAGGGTCTTGCGGGCCGCTCCCCTACTAACCAGGCGGGCCCCAATTCAACGCCCAGGTGGGTCCCATTTCAATGCCGATCTCCAGACGCCGGACACGGCTCGCGGGCGACGTATTTCAATCATGCCAAGCGGCTTCGTCCCGAAAAAAACGCGGGCAGCCGCTTGGCATGATCCTACGGTCGATGCAAAAGAGGTTAGACTTTTAGACGCCGGCGCGCCATGCCCAGTCCAGAAGTCTAACCCATTTTCCGATGCGCTGGCCGCGCAACAAACCGCGCGCTAGCAATAACCGCCAGGCCATGTCGCCTTGAGATAGATATCCAAAAGCCTTCGGACTAATATACACGTTCGGCCAACTCGACAGACGCCTTAATCAAGTATCTCCGAGAGGATTTGGGCCGGTGCCCCGCCGTTGCACTGGCCCAACTGGCCAACTCCTTGCAGCCGACGAGTCGGGCCGACGATCGATGAGCGACAAAATTGAGCAGCAGTCGTTTCCTCACGGCCGCCTTATGGTGTGTGCCGTTGGCTAGATGCCCAACGACCGCGAATGCGTCAATCTATATATCAACGGGGATGTGCCGGTAAACATCGGCGGTTGGACGCTTGGCGGCCAGGATCAATTTGGCGCTTTGTCCGGGCTGCAGCTAGAGTTCAAATTGAGGTCCATCGACGTAAACTCCGCGATCACGCCGATAGCGTCGCGATCGAAATCCAGCCTTTTTTCGGAGACACTTCAACATTTGATGGGCAAGTAGCACACCTCATTTGGGATCATCCGTTCCGACCGCTCCACTCTGGTATCGGCGGCGGCAGGTCTGTGCTTTGCAATCGCCCAATTGGTTGCGATGATGGTCCGTAATGCCCGTTCATGGCCTCCCGCAATAGGCCGGCGAGTTCATCGACTTTGGGGGGACGCATCACATCACGGTGTTCTGCGTCAATCAAATGAACCACAACCGGTTGTTTCGACCATACGGACCATCCGCAATCAGGAAGGTGGCTTCGATCGAGCGGCCTTAACGGATGCGGAAAACTAGTAAACGCAGTTACTTCACGAACCAGATGCAGCTCGATGGGGATAGAAACGTCTGGATGATAGCGATTGCTCAATTCGAGGTGTGCGCGGGAAATCGGATTGTTTACCCAATAAGGTAGCGGAGGCTCATGATTGGTTTTGGGGCGCATCGTTGCCAGCGTGCGGTGCGCGAGTTCACGGATCCGAAACAGACGTTTCTTCCAAGTACGCCGCTCATGCAGAACGTGCCAGACTGCGCGGGGAAACCATCGAATGAAGTGAAGAAAGCGCACTCGGTTCGTCACGTGGTGGAGCGGTGGCAGAGCCCCAATGATGCCGACGAACGGCTGTTGGCCGCGCAAATTTGTCCACTGTCGCGCGACCTCGAAGGCCAACAAACCACCCCAGGAGTAACCCAACACAGCTGGCCGCGGATCGTCTGTCGTCGACCGCATGAGCGACACGATAGTCGCAGCAGCTTCTTCGAGCGATCCGGGCACTATTTCCCCGCTGATGACCGACGGGGATCGCACTCCAAATACAGGTTGGTCATCTCCGAGTGCCTCGGCAAGCTGGGTATAGACTCCCACGTCGCCCCAGGCTCCATAAAGACAAAACAATGGGTGTCGATTCCCTTGGCGGCGGAACTCAAGCACAGGTGTCGTGCCGCGAATGATGAGGTCATCGACGACTTGCTCGAGGCCGGACAACGTGGGATTAATCAGGAAGCTGGATACGGGAAGTCGTTGGCCAATCAGATCGTGCACGTCGAGCATCAGCTGTACCGCCCCCATCGAGTCACCCCCAAGATCCCAAAACGTTGCTTCTTTCAGGGCGCAGGAATCGAGCGAAAGTGCCTTGCACCAAAGCTGCGCAAGCGATTCACGAACATCGTTGCCAGAATCGACAACGATTTCGTCCGCCGCAGTCTTCGGCAGCGAATATCGCAGCGCGAAGCGGTCGACTTTTCCAGCCGCGTTGCGCGGCAGGCTGTCGTGCAAAAAAAACTTGGTGGGGACCATATGCGGCGGCAGTTCCGACACGAGGTACCGACGCAGCTCGTCGCTAAGTCCGTCGGCCGGCGATCGCGCGACGACATGCGCTGCAATGCCGGTTGCCTGGTCCCCATTCATGATCGCTGTGCAACAGGCTTCGCTGACCAGAGGATGTTTGGGCAGCAGAGCTTCAATCTCGCCCAGTTCGACCCGGCGACCGTGCAACTGGATCTGCAGATCGCGCCGTCCCAAGAATTCGAGTTCGCCGTCGTCGTTCCAGCGGACTCGATCGCCCGTGCGATACATTCGCGCCCTGCTTTGGCCGCAAACGGATCGCTTAGAAAGCGCTGGCGGGTCAATTCGGGCCGATTCAGATAGCCGCGAGCCACCTGCTCTCCGCCCAAGTACAGCTCCCCTTCCGCTCCCGCGGCGACCGGCATGCCGGCGTCGTCAAGCACGTAGGCCGACACGTTGGTGATCGGCCGCCCGATCGATGGACGCGTTCCTTCGGGCGACGGGGCGACGGTCGTCCACGTGCTGTCGACGGTATTCTCGGTAGGACCGTAGCTATTGATGACGGAAAATGGGAGTCCGCCCGGCGGTCGCCCATGGAGCGTATCGCCACCAGTGATCAAAAACTGCAGCGACAGCTTTTCCGGCCAAGGGCGATGCAACATCCGTTCGGCGATAGCCGTCGGCACAAACGAAAACGTCACATGTTCTTGGGTAAGCCAGTCAATCGAGCCGTCGACATCCAGCAGCAGCGCCGGCGGTGGGATCAACACGGTCCCGCCGCAGCACAGACATGGCCAGAGATCGGCCACCGAGGCGTCAAAGGTTACGTGGGCCAACATCGTGGTGCGGTCGCGATGCGTCAGGCCAAGCGCATCGTGGTAATGGCAGACGAGATTCGTCAGCGAGTGGTGCTCAATCTCGACTGCGTTGGGGCGTCCCGTGCTGCCGGAAGTGTAGATCAAATACGCTCGCCGGGTGAGATCCGCAGGGACGTACGGCAAATCGACGCCATCTGAGTGGGGACCGCTGGCGCCATCATCAAGCACGTACTTGCGGCCCGACCAATCGGTTAACCTACCGCAGTGTTCAGAAGTTGTGATGACATGGGCTACACCGCTGTCGGATAACTGATACTGAAGCCGTCCGGGCGGGGCCGCCACGTCGAGCGGCAGGTAGCTTCCTCCCGCTTTCAATACACCCAAGGCGGACGCCACGAATTGACAGGAACAATTCAAAAGCAAAGCGACAATCTCTTCCCGCCGCAGTCCACCGCTGAGTAACCTGCCGGCCACCTCGTCCGAAAGATGGTCGAGCTCGCCATAGCTCATGACGAGCTGACCTTCTTGCAAGGCGGGAGAATCCGGCAGGGCCTGGACCTGCTCGTGAAAAAAATCGACGACCGATTTGTGTCGCGGAAAGGACTTTTGGGTCTGTGTTCCTTCGCTGGGCAACGAATGAAGCGCTTGTGGCAATTCGGTTGTTGGCGGGAACGCCTCTGAATCGTCTGGCGACTCACTCATCCGGTCGGCAATTACTTGAGCAATTTGGAGGCCGTGGTGACCGCGGTAATACAGCACCGGACCTGTCACCGTCATGGCGAACGCCACACTTCCGGCCGGAAGAAACGACATGTCTTGCGTCTGCGGGTCTCGCAACAAGTAGGCGCTCTGCCGTTTTTCCCACTCGGTAAGGCCCGTCAAACGCGGCCGCCGCAGTCCGATGTCGCGTAGAAACGGCGGATATTTTCGAAGATCGGCGAGCAACTGTGCTCCAGAGCAATGGTCTCTAAGAATGATGGGATTCCACGCAGAAATGAACCGCGCAAAGGCAACGTCTGAGGATTGTTCATTTGTAATGGCCTCGACGGCCACGATGGCATGGTTACCCAATACCCGGCGGATCGCTTCCACGAAAGCGGCCTCACAAGCCTCGGGCGACGCATCTTGAGACATGATTACGGGCATCGATCCGAGCGGCCCATTATCGGAGTGGTCGGGATAGTGCTTGTTGTGGGCAACCTGTTCAAGGGTGGGCAACCAGAGGTGGTCTTGCAGCATCGTGTCCCGGTGGCGCGCCGCAACTGGGGATAGCTGTTCCGTCGTGAGTATCGTCAAATCGGTTCCCGATGGCGGGAGCTCACAGCAAAAACCGTCGTGCAACGTCAGCCGAACCGCGTTGTCTCGGGCCGACACGGTAATGTTCAACCCCTCCGAGCAGAGGACTCTACCCGGCGGCGTACCGGGCGGACACTCTTCAATTTGCACGTCGGCGACCGGTACGGGCGTCGCCGAAAGCGAGGGCAGAACGCTGGCCGAGCCAAAGTCGTTGGGATTTGGACCCCAGATGCTCGAACGGACAAACGCCGAAATCTCTTGTGCCGTGGCGCTCCAGTCGATAATGCCCGCTCGAGGAATCGTTTGCTTGAGACCAAAATAGGACCATTGGCCATGATCCTGTTGGCGAGCCGGAATGTCGCTTCCGAACGACTCGAGTCCGTCGAGCAACTCGGCGAAGGCTTCGACGGCAGCGAACGTGCACTTCTCGTTCAGACTAGCGGTCGTCTCGTGGGGAGTCACCGGGAACCGACGCTGCACGAGGATGTCGCCGGCGTCAACTTTTTCGGCGATGCGGTGCCAGGTGATTCCGTGCGTCGACTCGCGGTTGTGGATCGCCCAGGCGGGGGCCCGCAGACCGGCGTAGGCCGGAAGTGGCCCATTATGATAGTTGATGGCCATCATCCGCGGATGGTCAATGACCTGCCGGCGCAACACATGCTTGTTCGCCACGCTGAACAAGAGATCGATCGGTGATGAGGTGAGGAAGCTGGCGAGTTGGCCGGAGTCCGTGCAGAACGGAATTTTCGCGCGATCCAGTGCGGTTTCCGGACCCGGTGCATTGAGAAACACACCGACGACTTCGTGCCCCCGTTCCTGCAGCAGTTCAATCAAGCGGAGCAGAACGATGCCCTGACCGATGAAAGCGCACCGCAAGCGGGAATCCGCACTTGGTGCTGCCCCTAGGCCCGTCATCCTCTTATGGGAATCTGCCGACACAGTGCCAATTAGAATCAAATCAATTCGACGATCCGACGATGTATTTCCTACGCTGGTGCCCCTCGTTGGATGATTGGAAGCAGACTCCACTGTACGCGTTCGGAGGCCGGACTTCAACATTTGTGTCGTAGTGGGGGTGCAGAGTGCGGCGAACCGGCTCGTGCATATCTAAAATCGGTATAGCGGCTGTTTGGCTTTCGCGCCGCTTGCGGCTTCGCGCTAAGCGGCAAGCGGCAATCGCGCGGCCGCTTTCGGGCGGGTTCCTAGAAAGCGTTTGGCACATTAAACTCGGTAGGGAGACGAACCGGCCAAGTCGCGCTCCTCCGCGGAACTTACCTCACGCCTCGCCCATGAGAATACTTGTCGCCATTAAGCGAGTGCCGGCGCCGGAGCAGCGAATTCATTTGGGCGCAGGACGCGCCAAATCGACGACAGCGGTTTGTTGTATGTCGTCAATCCGTTCGATGCCATCGCCTTGGAAGAGGCGCTGCGTATTCGGGAGCGAGGCCAGCAGACGGTTGAGATTGTGGCAGTATCAATCGGGGGGTTCGAATGTGAAGACCAGCTTAGAACGGCACTGGCCATGGGTGCGGACCGGGCCCTGCTCGTCGGCGTGCCGGAATCGATCGATCCCTGGTGCGTCGCACGCTTGCTGGCCGCCGTGGTTGGCATTGAGCGGGCGGACATGGTCTTGATGGGCAAACAGGCCATTGACGACGATTCGAACCAAGCGGGCCAGTTCCTGGCGGCGCTGCTTGGCTGGCCGCAAGCCACGTTCGCGTCGCGCATCGAACTTCAAGACGGCGCGACCCCTGCTGGAGCGCGAGTTGCTCGCGAAACGGATGCCGGGATGGAGACCATCCTTGTGCCGTTGCCGGTCGTTATCACGGCCGACCTGCGGCTGAACGAACCACGCTACGCGTCGCTTCCCAGTATTATGAAAGCTCGAAAGAAAACGATCGAGCGCACGACGGCGGACGAACTTGGCGTGCCGCTGGAGCGACGCATCGAGATTATTCACCTGGAAATGCCCTCGTCGAAAAGCACCTGCGTTCGCGTGAAGGACGTTGCCGAGCTGGTGCATCGGCTACGACACGAGGCCAAAGTCGTCTGACGCAAACTTACGTTGGCGAGTGCCATTCATGCGCGCACTGGTTGTTGCCGAACACGATTCCAAGACCATCCGGACCGGAAGCTATTCGGCCGCGGCATTTGCGCAGGCGATTGCCGCCCATCACGATGGGAGCATGGAGCTTCTGGTTTTGGGCCATCGGATCGAGGGCCTCGTGCAGTCGGCGGCGCGGTTGCGCCGGTGCTCGCGGCGGATCACGAGCTGTTGGCCATGCCGATCGCGGATCGCTACGCTGCCGTGGTCGCCGATGTGGTGAGTGCGCACGGAATCGACTTGGTGGCGGCTGCGTCGACAACTTTCGCCCGTGACATCGTTGGCCGCGCTGCAGGGTTGCTGGGCGGCGCCATGGCCAGCGACGTTGTGGGACATGAGTTTCGCGACGGCCGATTGCTGCTGCGGCGGCCCATGTACGCCGGCGCCGTCGTCGCCACGGTGACGCTCACGGGCCACCCTCAGATCGTTACCATTCGACCATCGGCATACAGCCCCATCGAACCCAGCACCACACGATTTGAAGCGCACAAACTCACCCTGGATGAAGCCAAGCTCCGCAGTAACGCCGTTTATGAGGGCCTCGATTCCCGGGCCACCGCCAGGCCCGATCTTGCCGAAGCTCGAGTCGTGGTCTCCGGCGGGCGGGCATTCAAGAACAGCGATGAGTTCGAGACCTATGTCGGACGACTGGCCGACGGGCTCGGCGGCGCGTGCGGCTGCACGCGTGCGCTGGTCGATTCGGGCATCGCGCCGAATGAGCTGCAGGTCGGCCAAACTGGTAAGAACGTGGCCCCGGAGTTATATATTGCCCTGGGATTGTCGGGGTCGGTTCAACACCTGGCGGGTATGAAGAACTCCAAAGTGATCGTCGCCGTGAACAACGATCCGGAAGCACCGATCTTCGAGGTTGCCCATTACGGCCTAGTCGCCGACGTCCGCGAGGCCGTTCCGCAACTCATCGATCAGTTGAAGCCTGCACCGACATCGTCAAATTAGGTCATATTGCCGTGGAATTCTCATATGGACTTTGAATTGAGCCAAGAGCAGCGCGAGCTTCAGAATGCGGCCATCGAGTTTGCACGCGCCGAGTTGAACGACAAAGTCATCGAGCGCGATGCCGAAAAGCAGTTTTCGCACGAAGGATGGAAGAAATGTGCCGACTTCGGTGTCATGCGATTGCCAATCCCTGAAGAACATGGCGGCACAGGCG
Source organism: Pirellulales bacterium (assembly GCA_963733825.1). Classification (GTDB taxonomy): domain Bacteria; phylum Planctomycetota; class Planctomycetia; order Pirellulales; family Lacipirellulaceae; genus JABDGM01. The sequence goes on along the minus strand of CAVTEK010000013.1, from coordinate 242,106 downwards.
CCGACCCGGTAACGACGATTGCCGTCATGGAGGGCCTGGGCTACGGCTGCCGCGACCAGGGCCTGTTGTTTTCGATCAACGCCCATTTGTGGACCAATTCCATTCCGATCCTCAAGTACGGCACGCCGGACCAGATCGCGAAGTACCTTCCCGGTCTGTCCGATGGTTCGCTGATCGGCGCCAACGGAGCGAGCGAACCCGGCGCTGGATCGGATATTTTCAGCATGCGCACCCGAGTGACCCAGGACGGCGACAGCTATGTCCTCAATGGCTCGAAAATCTGGGTGACCAATGCGCCGGTCGCCGATGTATTCGTCGTGTACGGCACGCTTGATCCCGAACGGGGCATCCTGGGTATTTGTGGCTTCATCGTCGAGAAAGGCACGCCCGGTCTCTCGGTTTCCGGGAAGCTCGACAAAATGGGCCTGCGCACGTCGCCCATGTCGGAGATTTTTTTCAAGGATTGCCGCGTGCCCGTCACCGCGCGACTCGGCCGCGAGGGATTTGGGGCCGAAGTATTCAACTGCTCCATGGCCTGGGAACGGGCCAGCATTTTGGCAACGTGTTTGGGCACCATGCGCCGGCAATTGGAGAAATGCATCGACTATGCCCGGAGCCGCAAGCAATTCGGGCAGCCGATCGGCAAGTTTCAATCGATCGCGAACAAAATCGTAGACATGCAGGTTCGCTACGAAACGGCCCGGCTGCTTTTATACAAGGTCGGATGGTTGATGCAGCAAGGAAAATCGACGCATTTGGACGCGGCGATGGCCAAGCTCTACGTTTCCGAGTCGTTCTTAAGTTCCTGCCTGGATGCCGTGCAGATCCACGGCACGGCAGGCTACATGACCGAATTGGAATTCGAGCGTGAGCTACGCGACGCCGTGGGGAGCCGGCTCTATTCGGGCACGTCGGAGATTCAGCGGAATATTATCGCGAAGCAGTTGCTGCGTGTTTGAGGTTGAGCTACGAAACCCGGCCAGGATGGCCGGGCTATGTTCTCAATCGCTTTTAGTTCAGGTCCTTGAGCCGTTGATAATCGATCTTGTCGGTAGAAGTCTTCGGCAACGTCGGCTGGAACGAGAATAAGTCCGGGATCATGTAGGGCGGCAAGTGCTCCGCGCAAAACTGCTTGAGCGCGATCTGCGACAGCTTGTTGCCATCTTGGGTGCTTAGAAATACCTTGACGCGCACGCCGTTGACTTCATCGGAAATGGCGATTGCGGCCGCTTCTTTGATCGACGGATGGCGATACAGGCACGACTCGATCTCGCCGAGTTCGACGCGATAGCCGCGTTTCTTGATCATCCGGTCGCGGCGGCCTCGGTAGACGAAGTCGCCACTCGTGTCCTCGACGACCAGATCACCCGTTTTATACCAGCGGCCGTCAGCCGAGTCGGCCAGAAACGACATTGCCGTTTGCTCTGCGCGGTTCCAATATCCGTGCATGACACCGGCGCCACTAATGCACAATTCGCCTTCGGCGCCGCGGCCGACTTCGCGTCCTGCCTCATCGACCACTTTTGCATTGAGGTGCGAACAGACTTTGCCGATCGGAAACGGCTCAGTCCGCTCCGTCGGGAAAGGGGACGGAACCTCATAGAACGTGCAGACGTTGGTTTCGGTGGGTCCGTACAAATTGAAATATCGCCGATTGGGAAGCAATTCCTGCAGTGCCCGCAAGTGCTTCACCGGAAAAACTTCGCCTGCGAAATGAATGATGCGCAGTGCCGAATAGTCGCGCGACGGCAAGTCGCCGAACTGCGTCAATAGGCTCAGGATTGATGGTGTCGAATACCAGACCGAAATTCGCTTTTCCGCGATCAACTCGGCGAGCAACGTGGGCGACTTTCCGACTTCTTCGCTGATGAGCACCAGCGTTGCCCCATGCTTGATGGGCACATAAATATCCAATATGGATAAATCGAAGTGAAAGGGCGCATGTGACGAAAATCGATCATCCGCTTGCGGATCGAGCGCGCCGGTGCACCAGTCGACAAAGCTCGTTCCGTTGCGGTGGGAAAGCATTACGCCTTTTGGTTGTCCTGTTGAACCGGAAGTGTACAGGATATACGCAAGGTCATCCGGCTTGGGCGGCGGAGCTGGATTCGAAGGCGCTGAATCGGCGATGCCAGGTTTTTGTATCGCCGCGCGAAGCGGATTGCCGCCGCCCGTGCCGGCCGTGACGACCAACGGAGGGACGGTTCCCAGTTTTTCCATTTCTTCACGCAGGCCGCCCGTGAACGTATCTTCCACGATCGCGGCACGCACCGAACAGTTGTTGAAAATGAAGGCGTTTCGCGCTGCAGGTGCGAGTGGATCGACTGGGACATACGTAGCGCCCGCCTTCAAGATTCCAAAAATCGCCGCGATCGAATCGATCGATTTGTGCAGATAAATGCCCACGCGGTCCGCGGCCCCTACGCCTAGTTGCCGCAAATAGTCGCGCACCTGATCGGAGAGCGCGGCGAGTTCTCGATACGTGATGGCGTGGCCCGTCTCCTCAACAGCCAGGTGATCGGGCCGGAGTTGCGCGGACGAAGCGAGGTACTGATCGAGCGATTGAACGACGCTCATGACGATTTGGCTTGCTGCTTTCGCTTGACGAGTGCGACGATGTCGGCAAGTGTATCGAGATTATCCGGATTGGCCTCGTGGGCCTCGAGCTCGATGCCGAATCGCTCTTCCAGAAACGAGACCAATCGCAGGGTAGCCAACGAGTGCAGAATTCCGCCACGAATCAATTGCACGTCGTCGGTCAAGTTGGCAGGGTCTTCGCCGGGAAGGAATTCGTCGAGAATGAACTGCTTGACGATTGCTTGGATGTCGTCCACGATTCTGTTCCTCAATTCAGTGTTCCGAAGGCGGGTCGATTACATTGGCGTAAAAGTACCGGAAGTCAAGTCATTCAGAAGTTTGTGCCACGGATGGCTTTCGTTCTGCTCGACCTCCATAACCTTTTCGCGCATCTTCTGCAGGACAGCCGGTTCTGCTTCATCGTACACATCTCCTTGCAACAGTTTAAGCACGTCTAATCGATAGCGTTTATCGATGATGAACCACGTGAACAGCACATTCAGCCGATAATACAAATTGATAAAGTCGTACCAGGTTTTGACGCCGCGCTTGATTGTGGATTCGAACGTGGCAAAGCTTTCCGCCCGGTAATCGCCAGTTTCGCTGGCCTTGATGATGTCCTTACTGGCGAAGCGGGCGCTGTTGAGAGCAATGCTTACGCCCGTCGAAAAGATTGGGTCCACGAAACGGGCAGCGTCGCCGATCATCACGAACCGGTCGCCCACGATTCGCTTCATGGAATAGCTATAATCGCCCTCTTCCTTGAACGGGCGAACTTGCTTGGAATTCTTCAGGGCGTTGAACAGCTCGGGCCGGCTGCCGACGCATTCCCAAAACCATTCCTCGCGGCTCTCTTTCGATTTGGCAAAATTCTTTTTCTGCGTAACCGCGCCTACGCTGGTGATCGTATCCGTGATCGGAATCTGCCACATCCAACTATTGCTGAGCGGCAGGAAATGGATGTAGATGTAGTCGGCCTGTCCTTCTTTACGTTGCGTGACATGGCGATCGAAGCCGTCGAACCAGGTATGGATTGCGAACTGGTCGAAAACGGGGTCGCGGATCTTCAGTTTTTCCTGGATCCCCAAAAAAGTTTGCCGGCCGCTGGCATCGACTACCATCCGCACGCGAACACCGACTTCCTGCCGCCCCATATCGTATTTGATGACGACAGAATCCGGATGGGAAAAATCGACGCACTTCACCCGAACGCCCGGGTAAACCGCGGCACCCAGCTTGTTGGCATGTTGCATCAGCGCTAAATCGAACTTGCCGCGATCGACGTGGTACGTGTGGTTCTTATCGACTCCCGGCTGCTCGCGTTCTTCGAAACGAATATCGGCAAATGTGTCGGGCCCGAGTCCCTCCCATTCCACGTTGTAGGCATGAGCGCTCTGCGTGGCGGTCCAGACGGCGCCGTATTTTTTTGGAAACTTGAGTTCCTCCATTTGGGGCAAGAAATCCAGATCTTTGAAGACCCGTGTGGAAGATGGAACAAGCGATTCGCCTACGTGCTCGCGCGGAAAGATATCGCGTTCGAACAGCGCACAGCTCAGGCCTGCCTTGGCGAGGTATGCGGCCATAGCCGAGCCGCCCGGTCCGCCGCCAATGACGCCAACTTCAAAGTCGATCTCTGCCATTACATCCGAACCTTCACAATTACCAAGATACTCACGCTAAGGCGCCAGTTTACCTGCTTGTCATACAGCTTATTTAGCGCCTTTTCGCCTTTGCGTGAGATACTCTTTTCAGTTTACTTACAACAATCAGGACTTCCGCCGATTACGTTTTCAGTTTTCGCTGTACGATCGCCTCGATTTCGGGAAGTGTGTTAAAATTATCGAGATTGATCTCATGGGCCTGCAATTCGATCTTAAAGCGCTCTTCGAGAAACGAAACCAGTTTCAGCGTTGCGATCGAATCGAGAATTCCGCTTTTTACCAGTTGGACGGAATCGGTGAGTTGGGCCGGGTCCTCGCCCGGCAACAGCTCGTCCAAAATATAATGTTTCACGATTTGTTTGATATCTTCCACAATTCACCCTTTGTTTGAATCGCGACACCGCCCCACCAGCGGCGTCACTTACCGTCCCTCGTTGCAGAAGTTTCGACGCGATGCGGCAGGGGAATCACGTCGGCTCGATGCAGCTCCTCATAAAGTCGTTCGGCGACAAGTCGATGGCCCTCCGGCGTAGGATGAGAATCCCACTGCGAGAGGATAAGCTTCGTACGGTCGTGGCCATCGTAGACTCCCGTAAGATCGATAATGCTGAACCCGGCCGATCGGGCCAGTTCGATGTTTGGCGTTTCTTGTTCAGGTCCAACTGGTGGCAAGGAAACGAACACCGGCTTGATGCCGTTTTCCTGGCAGTCTTTTACCATGCGATCGTACACCCAGGAAAGTATTTCCAATGCAAAGGGTTGCAGCCGCCGCCGGATAATCGGCTCGGGCACGCGGCTATTGACGTGGGCCCGTTCGCAAATATCTCGCACGAACGGGTAGGGCGGGGGCGTATCCTTCGATATCGCCTCGGCCAAATTGATAATGACTCGCCGTGTGTCACCCGGATGCTCGACGTAAAAAAGGGCATTGGGCTTGAACGGCAAAACTTTCTTTTCCAAAACTTCGACCTGCTGAATCGCCCGGTAGGCCCAAACCGAGAAGTTCAAGATTTCGTACTGGCCGGCGATGGTTCCGTTATTCTCTCGATTGAGGCGGTCCTCTAACAGAGCTTCGAAGGTCTTTTCGCGTTCGACGCCGGTTCCCATCGAAATCGAAGCGCCGATCATCGCGATGCGGTACGATCCTGGCGGCGGCTGAAGCTCATAGTCCTTGTCGTGCATTCCCCAGCGGTTGGTGCGGAATTTTGCCCCTTTGAACATGCCGTCGACGGATGGTTTCAGCTCAAACCGCTGAAAATCGTGCCGGTCGGTCGCGAGGCCGGCATCGACGAGCGACATGCCCCATTCCGGCGGCATCTTGGCGTAAATATCGGCCAGCTCGCCATTGTGTTGATCCGTTGCCAACAACCCCTCGTAATAGCCGCGCTCCAAATCCACCTGGTCTTCGCGGTTGAGGCCCGACGTTCGTGCCGACGCGGCGAGCTGACCTGCGTATCCGAGACGCGAATTCACGGCCGACACGCTCAGGGCTGCCAACATAATCATCGCGACGCAACGCACGACTAATTCCCGGTTGAACGAGAGGTTAAAAATGTCGGGCTTGTAGGCCAGGAGTGCGGCGGCCGCGAAGATCGCGGCAATTGTGCCAAATATCAAGAGCCAGCCCGCCGGCGTCGGCGGCACCAGCGCGAACTGCCACAATTCGAGCCAGACCGAGAGCGATTCGGTGGTCCACATCGACCAAATCAGGCAGATGACCGCGAAAGTCGCCAGCGTCTTGAGCCCGGTCACGAGAGCATGTTTCATCTTCGCGCTACCACCTTGTGGCCGGCTAGGTTCGAGTTCGTACAACGAATTAAAAATAACCAACGTTCCAAGGATCGCGTAAAACAGCACATCTTGTGTGGAAAGAAGCAACCCGCCACGCAGCCAAAACCACTGCACGGAATGCAGTAGCCAGGTCATGACGAAGACCACGCAAGTTGCGATCACGGTGGCCTTCTTGATTCCCTTGCGTCGCAATTTGAAGAACGACGGGTAGAAGAAAATCTTCATCATGAAGTCTTTCCAGTAAATATTGATCCGTCGCCAAAAGTCGGTGAAGCTGGAAGACAAAAAGTATTGATGATTGGTCTCGGGCAGACTGAAACCGAAGAGGTGGAGCATCCCCACGATGACGTGGAACTGCCCCGATACGCGTAAATACAACGAGTACAGCCAAACGCAATAATGAAACAGGTCGCCCGCATTCGCGACGTCGTAGAAGCCGATGGAAAATTCCTTGTAAACGATTCGGTACAGCAACAGCTGCACCACGCCGCGAAAAAGCCAGCGCAAACCCACGTGATAGATTTGGTGCCGATCGTGATCGAAGTAGTTACGGCAAAAGGTCTGGTAATCCACAACCGGAAAGAGTGGAAAACAGATATTGGGCAACATGAAGAAATACGCCAGGCTTTTTGACCACGTAATTGGGGCCGTCGCGTGGCGCAAATCGTAAAAGTAAACGATCATTCTGAACAGAAACAGCGATCCCAAAAGCGGCCAGACCGCGACCGGCCAAGGACCGGCAATCATTCCGCAGCGCATAGCGGCCAGCAAGCCGCCGGCGGCTAGCAGCAGCGTTCCTCGAATCCAAAAGGCGACGGGTAAATGACATATACCCAGGAGCACGAGGCCGAAACCAATGAGCCACGCCGCCTCGACGGGGCCCAGAATCGCACCGATGCCGGCGAGCGATAGAATAAGAAAAAACGGCAACCGTAAAGCCATCGGCAAAAAGTAGTGAATCGCAAAGCCGCTAAATACTAACAGCGTTAGCTGGAAAAAGGCCGGGCTCTCGATATTGTAGCGCTTGATCAGCACCGCCAGGAGCACGAGTTGGACGACGACCACCGCGAATCGCGCCGCTTCCGGCCACTGAGGCATGGGACGAGCCGCAGCTTGCGCTTGGGCTCCAAGCGTGCCGACGGGGCTGTTCGTTTTTTTGGGCGGAGACTGAACGATCATGCGCGGATTTCTGAATTTATGCGTTTACCGCCGGTTGCTTCCGGCGGCCGGGTGCCGATCAGGCAACTATTGACGTTCCAAATCGAAAATCGAACGTACTGAACGTTTGTGAATCCGGCCTCGTGCAACCATTGCTTGGTTTCGGAGATGGCGTGGTTGCGACCGTTCTTGGAGGCGACGCGCTGAGTAAGGTTTAGCAGCGTCGGCCAGCGAGGCGAGACGCGATCATCGTTCAAGAATTGAGCTTGCACAATCACGCGACCGCCCGGCGAAAGCCAGCTGTGGCAGAGTTTCAAAAGCGCGACCGAATCATGAGGCCCAATCAAGTGCAAGATGTTGGACACGAGCACCGTATCAAACGGTTTATGCGGCGCATACTGCGCGCATCGACGTCGACAAAGTCCAGTCGATCGGTCACTCCACGGTTGGCCGCCAGTTGACGCGCCTCGGCAATCGGGCCTGGCAGATCGAGAAGCGTCGCGCGAATGTGCGGATAGCGTTCGACGGCGGCCATCGAGTACGTGCCGGGGCCGCACCCCACATCCAACAACCGCCGCGTTTGTGAAAAATCCACATGATCGAGAATCTCGATTCCGCGAGTGCGGGCGTAGGCGTCCATGGCCGCTGTCATCCGTTTGGCGGGTGAATTATCGCCTTCCATTTCTTCGAAGAATGTGCCCGGCGCGTTGCCTGTTTGAATGACTTTTCCAAGTTGCAAGAGCGGCGTGGCAAGCGCATGCAGAAAAGCGACCCACTCGCCCAGATAGGCGGGTGACTGCTCACGACCCAGGCAATCGAGGACGGTTTCGCTGCCCTCAAACCGCCCCTCCCGCAGCGTGAGCACGCCGAGAGCAACCGACGCATCGAGCGCGGCGCGAAGCGACTCTTCATCGCCCCGCACGTGCGAACGAATCTCTTCGAATGTTTTCGGACCGGAAGAAAGAATCCGAAATACTCCGGTCTCGAACAAAGCGAACAGTACGATGGAATCGAAATATCGTTCCGCGACCTGCAGCAACGCGACCTGCTTCTTGATATCCGACAGTGAAATGGCATCCATGAGGCAAAAACCTTGAATCAAGACGAAGTCAAAACCTCTGGATACGAATTCAAACCGCATCTACCAATTAACAAACAATTGCGCTTTATCGACGTGACGGTTTTCTACGAAACATGACTCTTTGCGGGCTTGCGGTTTAATTTCATAGCCGAGATCAATTTCCGGTTTTCTGCGATTTCGCAGGCGTTGGCAATGGGATCACGTTGTCGCGGCGCAACAACTCGTACAACCGATCGGCAATCATTCGATGGCCAATTGGATTCGGGTGACCATCCCATTCGGTAATCCACAATGACTTATCCCAAAATTGCTTGCCGAATACTCCCGTGAGATCGACCACCGCAAAGCCGGCTTCTTTCGCCAGGCGCAGGTCCACTTCCGGGCTGTCGGGCGATCCCAGGACGGGAAGCAAAATGAAGACCGGATGGATCTTGTTTTCTTGGCAAATTTCCACCAATCTTCGCAGCGTCCACCTGTAAAGTTCCTCGCCAAACGGCGTTAAACGCCGCAAGATTACCGGCTCGGGCACGTCGCTGTTGACGTTTGCGCGACGGCATAGATCTTGCAAATACGGGTCGGGAAGTTCGATTCCTTTATGAATTCGCACCATGAGGTTATAGACGGCACGTTTTTGATCTCCGGCGTGACCTACGTAAAACACAGCGTTTGGCTCGAATGCCAGCACCTTGTCCTTCAGCACCCAAATTTGACTCGTGGGATTGTAACCCGAGACTGCGAAATTCAGGATTTCATAGGAAGCATACGGCTTGCCTGTGTTGTCGCTATTGAGGCTTTTTTCCAGCAAGGTCTCGAAGTCGTCGTCTGGGGAGACGCCAGAAGCCATCACGTTGGAAGCGCCCAGCATCGCGATCCGATAGCAGCCGGCGGGCGGCTTTTGCGAATACTCGTCGTCGTTCATTCCCCAACGATTCGTGCGCAGCTTTGCACCTTTGAATTTTCCCTCGACCGACGGTTTGAGTTCGTAATTCAGCATGCCGCCAATACGTTGGCCGTAGCCAGCTTTAATGACGTCATCCTCCCAATCTAGCGGGCGGCGGGCGTAGAGTGTCCATAACTCGCCATTAAATGCGCGAACATCTAACAAATCCTCGTAATATCCGCGTTCCAGGTCGGCCATATCGTATGGGTTTAGCTCTCCGGACTTCGCCGACATGATCCATTTACCCGGGGTGCCTAATTGCCGGCTCACTGCGTTGATACTTAAGCCCGCGAGGACGCACATCATAACGCATCGGCCGGCGCCTTCTTGCACAATCGAGAGCCGGGACCAAGGAAAACCGGCCGGATAACGGGCGAGTACCATGGCGCCTCCCATAATGGCGACGATTGTGCCGACAATCAGCGCCCAGCCGCCGAGCGTGGGTGGAACTAAGGCAAACTGCCACAATGTTTGCCAGGCCGCGATCGATTCGCTCGTCCACATCGACCAGAGGAGGCAGATTGTGCTGAACGTTGCCAGCGTTTTGAGCGCCACGATGAAGGCGGCCCGGTTGCTCACGTGTGTGGCAGCTAAAGTACGTTTTCGGCCGAACTTCAGCTCCCACAGCGTGTTCACGATCACCAGCGAGGCGAGGATGATCCAGAACAGAATGTCGTGCCCGACGAACAAAAACGAGCCCCGCAGCCAGAACCATTGCAGCGAATGAAGCAGCCAGGTGAAGAAAAACGCAACGAGTGTGGAAAGCACCAGAGCGACGACCTGCCCGCGCTCCTTCAGCCGGAAAAACATCGGATAGAAGAAAATCTTCATGATGAAGTCCTTCCAATAGATGTTGATCCGACGCCAGAAATCGGTGAAGCTCGATGCCAAAAAGTAAAGCTTATGCGTCTCCGGTAAATTGAAGCCGAACAGGTGGAGCATTCCAACGATTACGTGAAACTGTCCCGATACCCGCAGATAGAGCAAGAACAGCCACAAGCAGTAATGCACAAGATCGCCGAGGTTGGCCACTTCATACAGGCTGATGCCCCACTCCTTGTAGATGATGCGATACAACATCAGGTGCAAGAATCCACGAAAAATCCACCGCACGCCGACGGCGTGAATTTTATTTCGGTCCTCGTCATAGAAGCCGCGGACAAACGGCAAATAATCAACCACCGGGAATAAGGGGAAGCACACGTTGGGCAGCATGAAAAAATATGAGAGCCGGCTCGCAACGGTGCTGGGCGCCGTGTTGAAACGTAAATGGTAGAGATAGACAATCAGCCGGAACATGAACATCGAGGCCAGGATTGGCCACACCGCGACGGGCACCGGAAGTGGAATCCGACCGACACGGGCGGCCGCGATCAATGCGACCATCGCGGCAATGATTGTTATCCGAATCGAGAACGCAACGGGGAGATGGCACACGGCAATCAGCACGAGCCCGATACCAATCAGCCAGGCCGACGACTGCCAGTCTAGAATCAGCACGATCGATGCGAGCGACAAAGCGGCAAAGAACGGCATGCGAAGATTCAGAGGCAAAAAGTATTGGACGACAAAGCCGCCAAATGCCAACAACGTGAGATGAAAAAACGCCGGACTTTCCAGTTTGTAACGATCGACCAAGAGTGCCAGCAGCACAAGTTGCGCGACGATCGCCAGGAACTCGATGGCACGGTTCCAATCAATTTTGGCATGATGCGCTTCCGGAGCGGTTCGCGCTCGTTCGGAAGCGGCAATATCGGGGCTTGAGGTTTCCAATAGCATTGCACGACCTCAGGCCTAGAAGAGTTGCTCGGCTGGGCGCGATTGCCCATCGATTTGCGAGCGTAACCGGCGCCATTCAGACACGACCAAGCGCGGGAACACGATGGCGTCTTGCGCATATCTGCCGGCCAGTCGCCGGGGGTCCGATGCCAACCGGAAGAGCCACTCGAGCCGCAGCCGCTGAATCCATCGGGGGGCGCGCGTTTGTACGCCGGCCAGAAAGTCGATCGTCGCGCCGGCCGCAATGGCTACCGGAACATGGATTCGAGCCGCATGCCGCAACAGCCAAATCTCCTGTTTGGGAGCACCAAGTCCCACCACCAGCAGATGGGGCGCGGTTCGGTTGATTGTGTTAATTACCTGTTCCGTCTCCGCCATGTCCTCTTCAAACCCTGGCGGTGGGCTGGAAATACCAGCGACAGAAACGTGGGGCCATCGGCTCGCAATCCGGTCGGCGGCCCTCTCTCCGACCCCAGGCTCCCCACCAAGTAGAAATACCCGGAAGCCTGGCAGCTGATTGCCGGCAGTAAGCAATTCGGGAACGAGGTCGGAGCCCGCGACACGTTCCGGCAGCGGCTGGCCCAGCCAGCGTGATGCAGCGACCAATGGCCACCCGTCTGCTACAACCAATGATGCCGCCTGATAGGCTGCCTGCATGGCTGGGAGTGATTGCAATTTCACCACGTGGTCCACGTTGGGTGTCACGACGTAGCGGCAAGGCAAACCCTCGGCCATCCATCCCTGGAGAAGCAAGATTGCCTCGTTCAATCTGACGCGATGAAGAGAAATACCGAATAGTCGGACGATCTCAGGGGATGAAGTGCACGTCATTTCTTGCTTAGCCGTTGGGGCAGCTCCCTGATCGAATCGTTCGACGCCGAAGAACAGCCGGACCGCGTCCAATCGAGGACGGTCGTCGAAGCGTCGGAAAATCAATTGTGGTCGCGCCGGAATCGATGCGTCTATTATAACGAATCTATCGAGAACTCGGCAAACTGCGGCCGTAAAACGCCCGGCCCGCACAATAGCCACAAAGCTTACGAGCTGCCCCGGCTGGGCGTTAATACGCTCCGTCAGCCGAAAGAATTGCAGGGATGGTTCGCAGCATCAATCGAATGTCGAACCAAAAGTTCCGCTGCTGGATATAGGCCAGGTCCATTTCGAGTTGCTGAGGGAATGGCAGGCGACTTCGGCCGGAAACTTGCCAAATACATGTCAAACCGGGTTTAACCATCAGGCGCTGCATGTCGTCCAAATCGTAGCGCTGTACTTCCGCTGGCACGGGTGGACGTGGTCCGACAAGGCTCATTTCGCCGCGCAAAACATTCAGCAACTGCGGCATTTCGTCAATGCTCGTGCGCCGAAGCCAACGGCCGAGGCGCGTCACGCGTGGGTCATCGGGCACTTTGAAGGTGCGATGGTCATTGTGCGTGTTTAGGTGTTGAATTTCCGCCTTTTGATGGTCAGCGCCGACGACCATGGTTCGAAACTTCATGCACTGGAATTCGCGCCCCCATTTGCCAACCCGTGTATGCGGGTAAAAGACGGGGCCTCGATCGGAAAGCTTGATCAGAATGGCCGCGACAATAAGCAGTGGCGAAAGCAGGATCAAACCGATCAAGCTGCCCACGATATCGCATATTCGCTTTGCAATTAGGTACGAAGTTCCATCATTGGGAATTGCAAGCGGATCGGCAGTGCGTTCGGAAGTCCGACGTTTGGTTCTCGCGCGGGCGCCCGCCGCATCGATCGTTGTTACAGGCGACGACGGCAGGCCCAGCCGACCGTGGCGGAGTGCGAATGCAGTTGTGCTCTCGTGCTCACGTGATTCAAGTAACTCGCCCGAGTCTACCGCCTGCACCGCCCCTGCCAATGAAGTCATGCTACGCTCCAGAGATTCTTCCTGAGTTGCAACTACAAAGATGCTAACGATGAATTCGCAAAAGATTTGGCCCAAAAAGGTTAGAGGGCGCCAGAACTTATCCGTTAGCCGGTTGTTTCAATGCAACGGACAAGACTCGGACACGGCCCGCAACCCAGTCACGAATTCATCAATGGATGCGTCTCGACGCCAAAGTTATTCGGATTATGCACAGAAAGGAAGAAGTTGTACATAAATTGCGTGCAACGAATAAAAAAAATTTGCACATTGGGCGGTTTATAACGCTAGCTGGGCTTGTCTTTTGAGAATGTATCACTTTGATAAATAGGGCATCTAACTTTCTCGAAGCGACACGCACAGCGGCCGGTGTTCCGTAGTGTTTCGTGGCAAGATCACTTGATTCAAGACGGACTTGGCGAGCCGCCGGTGCTGTAAATCCGGCCCTCATAATCAGATAGGACTTGTACGGAATCACCTCGGATCGTCGCAAAATGATTGAACTAGACCCACCAATCAGTTATCCTGAACGAGGGAAAAACAAAATCGGACTGCCAGTTCGCATGCTGCGACCGGGGGTGGTAGCAGAGAGCGTCGCAGGGGCTTGGCTCGCTGCCTGTACAGCGCTTCCGCTCAGCCGGATCGTTCTCTTCTCTGAATTTAGGCAACAGGGTATTTGTACGTGGCAGCACAAGATCTGATTATCTCTCGTCAGGGCCCATCATCGGCCTCTTCTTACCTCGATCCGGACATGCCGGGCGCCGACGGGCCCGACGGCGCAACCATCCTGTTTGCGATGTTTCGTAAACGCTGGATATTGCTCTTTGTGATTGCGGCTGCGAGTAGCGGTTTGGCGATTCTCGCCAGTTTGCAGTTCGGCAAATACACGGCAACTGTCAGGTCCGCGTTGATCTACACGGGGCTTCCTGAATCGGCTACGCGGAGCGAGTACGAGCCGCTTGGGCCCGCCACGGGAGCGGAAATGATTACGTCGGCAAAAGTTCTCAACCAACTTATTGATCGGCGCGGTCTCGATATGGCGCAGGCAAGTTTGGCAAAGAGAATTGAACCGGCGGTCGGCCGCAGCTCGTCGTTGCTCAACTTGACTTTGTCATGGAACGACGCGGACGACGGGATCGCCGTTCTCAACGAGTTGATGAACATCTTCATCGAAGAGATGGCCAGCCAGCGTAAGTCGATCCAGCGCGATCATCTGCAGCACCTGGAAATGTCGCTCATGCAGGCCAAGGCCCGGCTCGACGAGGCTCGCGACCGTCTCGATAATTTGAGCAAGCAACAACAAAAGCAGCTCGATAAGGGTGGAGTGACGAGCGAAAAATATCGCAGCGCATTGGCGAGCGTCGTCAGTGCCGGTTCCGAAATTGACGACAAAAAGACGGACTACGTCAGCAAACAACAACAGGTTGAATCGTACGGCCAATTAATGGGCGCGGCAGAAAGTCACCAACAAGAATTGGAACACGATCTGAAACAAGATTGCCTGCATGAAGTATCTGTTGCACTCACAACTGCCCGGGACCGAAATCTGCCAACTTCTTCGGCATCGCGACAGGTCAATGAGACGATCACTCGCATCCTGGAGTTCACAAAAACGAGCCAGACGTTGACATTGGAGCGATGGCAAAAGGGGCTGGCGCAAATACTTGAAACAAAATCGAACGGGCTCTCGGAGAGCGATCTCAAGAAATTGAACGATTCGCTGCAGCGTATTTCATCCCAAAGCTCACCGAAGTTCAGCTCCGCGGCGCAGGAGCGGCAAAAGCTGCAGGACCAACGCGATCAATTGCAGCTTCAATTGATTCCGCTCAAGAACCAAATTGCCATGCTCGAGCAACGCCGAGCCGGCTATCAAAAACAGGCCGAGACCTTAAGCGAGCAAATTACCGGCATTAGCGCGACTCAGCTTGATGAAAACAAAAGCGACGTAGAAGAAGCGGAGCGGCGCGTGAACGGCTTCACTGCTGCGCGCGATAGTCTTCGTCAGCTTGCCGACAGCCGTCTCCGCGAGTGGACGGTCTCGGTGCCGGCTTCCAATGAAACTGTGGAGCTCAATTCCAACCGCACAAAACTCTTTGTTTTGGTTTTCGCATTCTGCTGTTTTACGTTTTCGGCGCCACTTTTGGTTGCCGAGTGGCACACGCAAACAGGTTCGCCGCAGATTCAATTCGCCAGATCGTTGCGAATGCCGGTGCTGGCGGAAAGAATTCTAGACGATTTTTCTCCCGAGCATCGTCGTGCAAGTGCCAGCGCGCAACTTTCCAGCGAGCAAATGGAAACGCTGCGAATGCTCACGCTACGGATTCAACAGTCGTGCCATCGGCCGGGCTCCGTCGTGCTTTTCAGCAGTCTCGATGCCAACTTTTCGGCCGCGCCACTGATGGCGACCGTAGCGGAGTGCCTGGCGGATCGGGAAGAACGCGTCCTGTTGATCGACGCGGTTTCGCCGGACAGGTCATTGCTGCCGGTGCTGAATGTGTTGGCGCCTGAAGCATCGGTTTCCCCTGTCAACGGAAAAGCGGGCGCAGCGGCTAAGCCTTCGCGAGTCGCCCCGGTTGCCGCACACACAGTCGGCCCAGGGCTGTCGGAATATCTGTCTGAAGAGTGTGAAGATGTGGGCGACCTGATCCGTCCAACTGGCTGCCCGGGGGTCGATATGATTTCGAGCGGGCGAATCGGCTTCGCCCGCGAAGCTATGGCCTCGAGTTGCTTGACGCAACTTTTAAGCGCTTGCCGCAAGAACTACACGATGGTGTTGGTCCATGGTCCGGCCGTCGATTGCACGGCCGATCTGCAAATGCTGACGGCACGCGCTGATGGAATCGTATTGGCGGCAACTAAATCGGTCCGCAAAGACGTTCGAATTCGAGCCATCGTGCAGGAGCTCATGGAACTTGGAGCGCCGATCATCGGACTCGTGGCTTAGCGACGGGAAAAGTACAACAGCGTGAGATTGTTTTGAGCGCGAGCGCCATCAGCAACGTCCATTGCTTGTTTCAATTGCCATATTTGTTGCCTGTTGTCTCGCGGCGCCCCTTGCGTTTCTAGGCGGCGAATGCTGGATATCGTTGCTGCCACTTCGCCGGCATACGATCAGTCATGCAACTGTGCCCGCGCGGATTTCCATTGTTATTCCGGCAAATAACGAGGAAGACTGTATTGCGGCAACGGTCGGCTCCATCCGGGCCCAGGTTGATGATCGCGCGACGATCATCGTAGTTGCGGATAACTGTGACGACGCGACCGCAGAGCGCGCCGCGGCCGCCGGGGCGACCGTGTGGGAACGCTTCGATCCGAGTCGTCGCGCAAAGGGCTATGCGCTAAACTTTGCGTTCGAGCGGATGGCCGAAACTCCACCCGATGTGGTAATTGTTATTGATGCAGATTGCACGGTGGGCCCCGAGTGCATTGAAACCCTCGCCGAACTTGCCTGCCGATACCAGCGGCCCGTACAAGCTGGCTACGTGATGCATGCTCCGGAATCGGGCGACGACCTGTTTAGCACGTCGGCTTTTGCGGTTTTCATCAAGAACGTTGCCCGACCCCGCGGACTCCAGCGAATCGGGTTACCCTGCCTGCTTAACGGCTCGGGCATGGCGTTCCCCTGGAAGGCGCTGGCGTCTGTGCGATTTGTGGACCAGCACATCACAGAAGACATGCGGATGAGCGGCGACTTGGCGAAGGCCGGTTTGGCGCCGATTCCTTGCATGGAAGTTGGCGTTGCGTCCCAGCTCCCGGCAACACGCACGGCCTTTATTTCCCAACGAACGCGCTGGGAACATGGGCACTTGGCCACCATGCTCCGCGTGCTGCCCCCGCTCTTGTTTGCATTCATCCAAAGGCCGAGGCTTCAAATCGTTGGCCTGCTGATGGAATTGTCGGTGCCGCCGTTGAGTTTGATGGTTTTTAACGTAGGAATTTGTGGCGTTGTCCTGGCTGGTGTGTCCTACAGTGTTGGCAGCTGGTTGCCTGTGCTGATTTATTTTGCCACCGCGATCGGTGCCGCCTTGGGACTCGTGACGGTATGGTTTCGCCATGGTCGCGGCATTCTGTCGCCACGGCAAGCTCTCCAGATCCCAAGATACGCTTTGACGAAGGCTCCCATGTATCTGCGGTTTGTCACTCGTAGGCAGCAAGCGTGGGTTCGGACCGAAAGGCCGTCGCCGGCCGGCGGCGAGCAGTGGGCCCAGGATTCTCCTCGGCCACATTCGCCGATTCTTGCGGGTTCGGCGCCAACTACCGACGAACGATAATGGCAGGCGTCCCGCAACCAAATACTTCTCCGCTCCTAAGGTTGCCATGGCGCAAGAGCGATCTCCAGCAAGGAGGTTGGCACGCGGAGGTTACCGCGATGAATCGTATGAAGCGCCGGGTAAAGCGATTCGCCGGAGAGTTCGTGCGCCGAATCGAACCGATCCTTCCGGTGAGCGTTCTAATTCTGCTCTTGCTACCATTCGCGGCGTCCAGGGCCACCTATGAATGGTTCGGCCGCAATTATCTTTACAAGGCATCGCGTAAGAGGCGAGCGCTGTATGAAGTCGTCAGCAACAGCGATCGGCGCCGCCATCCGCTGGGCAAGGTGTGGCGCAGCCATGTGAGTTTGTGCATGGCGAGGTTTTTTCGTCTTTGGCCCGATAGGTTGCACGAACGTCGTTGGATGAACCGGTGTGCTTTTGTCGGGAAAGAACACTTCGATGCCGCGCTGGCAACGGGCCGTCCGATCATCTTGATTTCCGTGCACCTTGCGAACCTCACCGAATTGTTTCATTGGCTACGCGCGACCGGACATGCTACCGCGTTCTTTGTGACTCCGAGTTTGCAAGCGCGATGTTTCGTATCGAGATTATCTCGAATCACTCGCCGATAAGGCGATTGGGTTGGAAAACGTGCCCCGGCGATTCACGCCGGATCAAACCTGGGAAGCGCGCGAATTTCTCAGTAAAGGGAATCGCATACTCGGGATCGCGATGGATGCACGCCATCCTCGATCGATTCTCGCGCGGCGATGTTTTCGGCATCCATTTCATGACGGGTGGCTTGCGGCTAGCGCCCATGAGCAACGCGATCGTCATGCCGTGTATTATCCGGGCTGCCTGGTGCTTGCGCAACGAGATCTTCATCGGTACGCCCGTGCCAGACGAATTGCTGGAGTCGCGCAAGCACGATATCCAAGTGATGGAGCATGTTCTCCGCGAGGTAAGCCCGTGGATTGCCGAGAACCCGGAGCAGTGTGCTCCGCATCTCGTTACGGCTATCGAACTCGTCCCGGAGAAGGGGACAGGCTCATTTTGCTCGGAAGACTCCGCAAAATGAGCCTGTCCCAAGCCATTTTGTTAGGTGCTCGAAACCTATTTTGCCGTCTGCTCTCGGCATCTCAGAGTATTTATAAAAAGCGTTCGCAACTTGTCGGCCTGTTGGACTGGGTGATGGACCTCCAGCACGCGGTTTCGGCCACGCTCGGCCCGAATGCGGCGATGCTGAGGCCGGATCCGCCGGATCCACGTGCGATGCGTAGCGTACACTAGCGGCACGGCGACTGGTGCACCGAAAAGTAATCGCCAATCGACCCAGGCCAGAACACAGAGGCTGCCGGCGAGTTGGATAACGGCCCGCCACGGATTGTAAAGCATGCCGAAAACCGGTTCGCCGACGCTGGCGGCATCTTGACGGAGAATACTGGCGGCGCCGCCAGATTTACCAGCCTGCACATGGCATCAGCTGAACGGACGCTTGCTGCTAGGCCGATAACCAAAAAACGAATTACCGCAAGCACCCGCTATCAAGATTCCAAATTGGCCGCTTGAAAAAAATGGGACCAGACTTGTCGAGTACCAAGCGATGGGCCCAAGGGCTCGCGGCTCTGTCGATTGTCGATTGCCGGCCGGTTGAATTCCCGAGTCGCTGAGTCGGCATGACCTCTCGCTCGCAGCGAGCAATGTCGTAGCGGTCGATCCCAATATTTCACTTATGCCGACTAACGGATATTCGGGAGTTGCCGATCGCAGGAGACGTTTCTCGCATTCGAAACGAAGACTTCTCTTAGCCTGTCCTCAGCGCGTTTCCCCCGCCACGACCATCAAGCTACCATTGGGTTGGTTGACCACCATTCCGTCGGCGGTGGCCCCTTCCGACGTATGCCTGGCCGACGCTCCAGCAAATAGTTGCAAGGTGCGCTATGAAGACCAACGCACTCGTTGTAGACCGACGATCGATGGAGCGTAACGAACTGACCATTCCGCTCAAACGGGTCGGAGTTAAGAAGGTCCTTGAGGCGAACGCCGACGAACTTCTAGCACAGCCGTTCAAAACTGGCTCGTTCGACGTCGTGTTCGTCGAGTTCAACATGCTCATGGCAGCCGGTCGAGACTTGATTAAATCCATCCGCCAGATGGATTTAGAGGTTCCAATCATCGTGACCTACCCTGGTTCGGTCTCCGTAGCCGATCTGCGGAAATACTGTCCTGAAGTCTCCGCCACTTTGATGACGCCCTTTACGGACGAGCAACTTCGCAACGTGGTCGAGCAACACGTGTTTGCCATGGCCCAATGAGTTGACAAATGCTTGGAAGGAGTCCGTGAGGGTCGCCTGAGTTGTCGGACGTGGGCGGCTCGACGATCGCCCGACTGAACAGGAGACGGTCTACTGGCGGCGGTTCTATAGCAAATGGTTTACCAAGAAAGAATTTAGCTGAGACGGAAATTCTCACATGACGGCGCTAGTAGAACCACGTGCCATCACCGCGCAATCGACGACAGGCTATTTTGCCGTACGCGTCGACATGTTGCGCAGACTCCACCATTCTGCGGTCGATTTGTTTGTCCAATACAAGGTGAACTCCGAGCCTGTGCTGTATCATCGGGCCAGTGCCCCACTCGATCCGGATCAACTGGCCAGACTTGCGAAGTCCGACGGCGACAAGATCTACGTGCGCAGCGAGGACTTGCGGCGGTTCGGTGCTCACTTGTTTGAATCCGTGGACGCGTTGGCCGAGCATGAGGCAATTCCAGCAGCCGAGCGATTCGCCGTACTGCAGATTGCGATGGCCGTGGAAATCGAGCACGTCGCGCGGCTAGTCGACTGTGGAACATTTGTCGCATTGGCGGAAAAGGTTGGTTCGGAGCTGACCACGATGATGACGCAGAGCCAGGTGCTGCCTCGCGACCTGTTTCGTTTGGCTCGGCACGACTTCAATACTTTTACGCACGTGACGAACGTGGCCAGTTATGCGGTGATTCTTGCCCAACGGCTCGGCTGGAGCGACGACGACTTTGAGCGAATCGCGACGGCTGCGATTTTGCACGATATCGGCAAACGGTTCATTCCGGCCAGCATCCTGATGAAGCCCGCCAAGCTCGATCGCGAGGAACGCGCGATCATCGAGTCCCACCCGCAGCGTGGCTACGAAGAACTATGCGAACGTCCGGGAATGACGTTCGAGCAGCTCATGATCGTGTACCAGCACCATGAGCGTTTCGATGGGAAGGGTTATCCGGTCGGGCTGCGCGGCGAGGAGATCCATCCGTGGGCGCGGATGGTTGCGGTCGTCGATATGTTTGACGCCATGACAGGCATGAGGCCTTATCGTCGACCCGCGACCGCTCGAGAGGCTATGGACTATATACGACGGAGCGCCGGTACCAACTTTGATCCGGAGATAGTCGAATGTTGGACTGCAGCAATGTCAAACAACTAATCGGCGATCTTTGGGAGAGCGCGAGCCCAAAGGTAAATTTGCCGGAGCCGTTGAGCGAGCAATTTTTTGCTCCGCGGGGGCCGATGCCAGTGTTTTACGACAACAAGCGTGGTTATCACCGGTATTACATGAGGGGCAAATCTCTCCTGAAACGCGGCAAAACGGCGCTCGGCGGCTACACGATCGACATCTCGCGGCAGGGCGTGGGTTTTTTATCGCCGGTGCCGCTGCTACCCAAGGAGCGCATCGAGCTGCGCCTCCCCACCGTCGAACTGAACTTGGAAGTGACCCGCTGCCGCCGACTTGGTGACGCCTGTTTTGTGTGCGGGGCCAGGTTCGCTTTAGCGGCCGGACGTGTTCCATCAACCGAATGAGGTACCTGTTGTGGCAAATGTTCGAGACATCATGAATGAGCGAGTCACGGGAGTTCGCCGCGAAGCGACGCTCGCCGAGGCGGTTCGAATCCTGACGGAACAACACACGGGAGTCGCGCCGGTCGTCGCCGCCGACGACACCGTCATCGGAATCATTTCAGAGTCGGCTCTGATCGACGTGATGTTCGATCCGACCGCGAGAAACGCATTGGTTTCCAGCTACATGAACCCGGACGTTCATATGGTTCATCCAGACGATCCGCTTTCTCGGCCCGCGCAGCTATTTGCGCTGTATTCGTTCCGGTGGCTCCCGGTCGTTGAGGAAGGAAAGCTTGTCGGACTAGTCACCCGGCGAGATTTGATCAACCACGCGCTGCGATCCGGCGAGGTGCTGACCGATCCGCTCACCGAATTGATTCCTTCTTTGGCGCCGATTACGTAGGGTGGAACGGTTCTCGGCGGCAATTCATTCGCCAGGGGCCTAGTTGGCCCGTACATCGTGATATTGGTCAACCCTCTAACGATGTAAAGGCGGCCGATTGCTGTCAGCGCCTGGCTTCCAAGCATGCCTGGAAAGTCGACTGCGCGCCGTACTTCAATCGCGCTGCGACTGGGGCTCGATGTACTGCGGATCGTCGTTGCATCGTCGTGCAACTCGACTCGACAGAGTCGTGGAGCCAGCCATCGCTGCCAAATGCCAATGCGATGGTCGATTTCCGAGTTGCGATTTTATTGATCCCTGCGCAGCTAATGAACACGGTCTGGCTGAAAGCTGACGGCTGATAGCTGATAGCCGAACTTGAACGAGGCTCATTCGCTGCGCAGTTTTCAATAGGTATTGATGCAGTCAACAGGGTATACGATACCAATGAAATCGTGCTACTGCGCCGTGCAGTTGCCGGTGAAATCAACTGACTTCGTGCATCGATCTGGTGGCCGTCGATTGTTTCAGAAGCTAGAATTACTTGGCTCAACAATCGTGTTTTTTCCGCATCATCCCCGTCGACTTCGATCGGATGCCCAACGAACTTATTCCTCCTCCCTACCGCGCTCCGCCCAGCGTGAAGCATTTGCCGCTGCAAAAGCGCATCGAGCTATGGGCCGAGCTCGTCGACGGCTGCGAAGCGTTCTTGCTATCGGAACTGTGCAGTCGCATTGGACCGCATAGCGGCTTGCCAGCTCCTACCGCGACTGGTACGCGCGATCGATGGACAACCACGACCGAGCCCAGATTCGATTCTTGGAGAACTTTTGCGCCGCGAGGCCGCCGGTGGCAACTGAAGCGGCTCTTGCGACGATCGACCGCGTTTGGGGCGTGCTCGCGCCGCTGGGGCACCGGCTGGCTGTGATGGGAGGTATCTCTCTGGCCGCTTGGAATCACGTGAGGGCAACTCCGTGGACCTCTTGATCGGTGTCGACCAAACGGCAATCGATCCTGTTTTGAGCACCCTTCGTTCGCACGGTTGCCGGCCCAAGAAATCGCCGCCGATCATTACGATTGGCTCACATCACTTCGTCCGATTCCTTTACCCTCCGCTGGGCGAGTTCTACGACGTACAGTTTGACCTGCTGCTGGCCGAAAGCGAGCTGCAGAAATCGGCGATCGCTCGGGGCATACAGCGAGATGGGCCCGGTATCAGCCGTCCGATCGCCGTGGTCCATTGCGATGACTTGATTCTGTTCAAACTTGTCGCTGGCCGCGTGATCGACCGCGCGGTTGCAGCCATGCCGCTCCGCGAGAATCGCAAGCCCATCAATTTTGATTACCTTTTGAGATGGGTGACGCATCTGGATCTCACGCCGGAGTTTACCGAGAGTTGGCGATAAGCATTTCCGGACGAAGAAACTCGTCCGTGAGCAACGAACACGGGCCAGTGCGTTCACGGCGACGCTTCCCATGCCGCGAGGCGTGACGAGGACAAAAAGTAGCAAGAGTGAGCGCCGCTGAGAAACTCAGCCACGTGGGCCGCGCGGCGCTTTCTACTTCGAGCAACCTACACACACAGCGTCGACCTGGTCGTTGGTGAACGCCACGGAATAGGCGGCTTGGCCGCATTGGGTGCAGCGGATTGGGTCGAACGCCTTGGTGAGCGGATTCCAATAAACGAGAAGTTCGCGCCGGGCCTGTTTGCGCTGGACCGCAAGCCGAACTTCCAATGCTGGCAAGTCCGTACAAATCACGACGAGCGGACGCAGGGTCGCGTCGATGGCATACCGCTCCTCGAGCTCCGCCAGCTTGCGCCGCAGTTCGAGCGTCACAGCGCGGTCCGCGTCGTCGGCCCGGTCTGGCTCGAACGCACTTCGACCCCGCTGGTGTTTTTGTTGGGTCTCGCGGCGGAGGGCGTGGTAGTAGTCATTCAGGCGTTTGTGGTCCCGTTCGAGCCGGGCGTCCATTCGGGCCAGAAACGGGGCAGCCTGCGCTTGGACGCGTCGCTGAGCTGCAGCGGCCGCCGTGTCGTAGCTGGCGGCGCCGTCCGGCTCGCCCGCGTGGGGCGCGAGTTCCCATAGCCCGAGCGGGTCGGGGAATTCGACCTCCACGGCCGCCGGGGCATTGACCGTGACCGCCAGCCGCGACTCCCAGCGATCTTCCGAAGCCAACACGACATGAAACCACCAGGTGTGATACTCAATGCGTGTCGGCTGGCTGTCTAGGACGCGGACTTTGGCGTTCAGCCAAGTGTACGCGCGGGCCACGGCCTCGCTGACGTCGCCCCGTTTGAGATAGGCCTCCGCCACCTGAAAGTGGCCAACGCGCGGCACGGCTTGTAGCCAATGTTCCGCAGTGTCGAGAAAGTCGGAGGCGAGACTGACAAGCAGACCCTCGCCGCCCGGCTGCGACGAGAGTGGCAGCATTTCGGTCACTCCCTGCCGGTGGGCCAACTCGGGCGTCAGAATGGCTTGACCCCGGTCGTTATCCGCGGGCCAATCGACCAGCCCGCCGCACTGTTCGATCAACTCGGCGACGAAGCCCCGCAACTCCTCCTGCATGGCGTCATTCATTGTAGTCCTCGCCAAACAGTGCCTCATCGAGTTCCTTCGCCTGCACGTACTCGCTCTGGGCAGCCAGGATCGAGGCGCCGAGTTCTTCGAAAGCGTGCGATAGCTCGTCCTCGTTGTGCGAACGGAGCCACAGATCGAGAACCAAGGTTTCGAATTCCTCGCCGCCTTGCAGGTTGCCGAGGATCGAACCCACTTCCCCCACGACCAGCTCGAACATGCGAATCTTTTCGTTGAGCAGGTCCAGGATGCGGGCTTCTAACGAGCTGGCCGTGCACAAATTGAAGATGAACACCTTGCGCTCCTGGCCGATACGGTGGATGCGTCCGACGCGTTGCTCGATTCGCATCGGATTCCACGGCAAGTCGAAGTTCACGAGCGTGTTGGCGAATTGCAGGTTGCGACCCTCGCCGCCCGATTCGCTGCACAGCATGATCGGCACAGAATCGCGAAACGCCGCGACTGCGGCATCCTTCTCGCGATCGCTTTCGGCGCCGGAGAACGTGACGAAATCGTGCCCTTCGCCAGTGAGCAGCTGCTGCAAATGTTCCAGCGTGCGGCGGAACGTGGCGAACACCAGCAGTTTGTTGCCTTGGCTTTGCCGCACAAGGTCCAGCAGCCGCTGGTCTTTCGCCGAGCGATCGACGCGGCCTGCCAGTTCGATGATCGCCGTGGCCGCCGGGTCGTCGCCAACGATGTTGCGGAGCGACTGCGCGAGGGCCCGCGGATGGCTCCCCGAGGCGGTCAACAGCGCCGCAAGCTGCCGGCGGCTCAACTGCGGCTGGTGGTCGGCCGGGCCGTGTCCATCGCGGCGGAGCGGCTCGTGGGCGGAGGGTGTTTCGGCATACTCTTTGGCGTCGCTGTCGTCGGCCGCCGGCAGTGCCCTGCGGCTCCGCAAATAATCGGTGAGCAAACGGCAGACCCGCGCCTCGTCCCCCTGCGGTTCAGCCAGTATGGTCTGCGCATAGCGGGGCGGCAGGTCCATCTGGACCAGGCTGCGGGTGTTGCGGATCATCACCTCGCCGAGCAGCGACCGCAGCCGCTCGCGATTGCGAGGATCGCGGGGATTGCCCCGGCGAACGTATTGCTTTTTGAAGTGCGATTCGGTTTTCAAGTGGCCCGGCTCCAGCAGCGTGAGCAGATTGTACAGTTCCACCAGGTCGTTTTGCACCGGCGTGGCCGTCAGCAAAAACAGGTGCCGCCGCTGAAGCGAATTGACGAGCTGCCAATTGAGCGTGCGGCGATTCTTGCAGTGATGGGCTTCGTCGACGATCACCAGGTCCCAAGGCGCGGCCGCGACAGCTGAGGCGCGTTGCTTCATCTTGGCAAAGTTAATGGAAGTCAGCACCCGGTCGTGATCGGCCCAATAGTTCAGGGAGTCGGCCGTCCGCGTCCGCGGCGGAACGACGAACTCCAGCCCGAATTTCGACTGCAGCTCCTCATTCCATTGCGAGACCAGGGGCGTCGGCGTTAGGATCAGCACCCGCTTGGCGATGCCCCGCAGAAGATACTCCCGCAACAACAGGCACGCCTCGATCGTTTTGCCCAAACCCACTTCGTCGGCTAGCAGCACGCGGCCGCGGAAATGTCGCAGCACCTTGCGGACCGTTTCGATCTGGTGTGGCAGGTGTTCGACGCCCCTCAGGCCCTCCAGGCACATGAGCTGGTCGAAACCGCGCAGCAAACTGAGCCGACTTTGCTCCAAGTGGAGCCGTAGCGGCGCCACGTCGGCGACCGCCGGCCCGGAAGGAGGCGGGCCTAGGTGAAACTGAATCGGAATACCGCCGGGCGTTGTCCAGCGGCGTTCGCGGGGCGACGCAGTGTGTAGGTCCTTGTCAGCAAACAGCGCCTCCGCGCCGATTCCGTTCATCGGTCGATCCTGTGATGCGACGACCAGCAGACGATTCGTATTCCTGAGATTACCCTCCGGTCGGCGCTGCGTCCAGATGCTCGATTGCCCTACCGTACAGTCGGTCCTGCTGCATTGAGAATGCTTCGCTGCCGAAAGTTGCAGCTTGAACTGGGATCGAATGTTTGTCGCCGCCTGCGGACGGAGATTGAATGGCGCCACACTAGATCGATCGGAATTCTGGCTTGCAAGCAACAACCCTTGCGGATTCTTCGTGCCGCGCGGAGATGTGAATCACGCGTCGGCCCGCATTCGTTATAATCGCGGCGGAGCACTCCGTTAGCAAAAAGAAAAGCGATGCGGGCTCGGCCAACCAGAGTCGCATTGGTCCGGCAAACCTGTGGTTTGCTGGGGCAAATCAGGGCCACGTTCACCCGGGCCCGTCTCAAAAGCTCGCCGCAGACGGTATTCCGGAACGGATTTCCTGTGCCGAAAAACGTGAGTCACAACCGATACCTTATGCGGCGACGGCAGGTTGGGCTTGTTTGGAAATAGAATCGCACGGATCGGTGGTTGATCGAGTATTGGTACAAAGCCAAGTTACATGTTCATATAGCCCGCGTCGACGATCTCATTTTGTATTTGTTGCAACGCTCCATTCATTTTCAGACTTCCGCGATAGTCGGGCGGCTGTGATGTGCGGATCATGAGAAAAGAGAGCGATGCGATGATGTTCCGCAACGTCGTTAAGAATGATCGGTTTCTTGTGTCGAACTTCGAGCGGAAACTGGTCGTACGCCATCGTCCAGAATGTCCGCAGATGAGTAGTGGTTGGACAAATGTCAGCGAGGCAGACTGCTGAACTATCGGCTGATTCAAAATGAACAATCTGGTGACCGCGAGTATGTCCGCCCGTGAGTTGAGTACGGATGCCCGGGGCAATCTCTGCGTCCCCGTCAACGAGTTCGACGAGGCCCGCCTTCTGAAGTGGTGTGAAGTCGTCGTGAAAGTAAGCACCGGCCAGTTCAGGAATATCCCCGACAGCATCGTCCCATTCAATTCGCTGGACGACGTGGCGGGCCCGCGGGAACATTGGATGCAGATAGCCCTTCTCATCACGGTACGTGGCACCGCCGGCGTGGTCGAAATGGAGATGGGTCAGAATCACCCAATCAATCTCGTTCGGGGCAATGCCAATCGATGCGAGGTTTCGTGCGAGAGTTGGGCCATCATCCAGCGAGTAGCGCAGCCGGTGCTTCGTCTGAGCCTTGCCGCCGTAGCCCGTGTCAATCAGTCCCACCGAATCGCGAGTGCGGAAGACAACACAGTTCGTGTCGAGCTGTATGCGATGTTGATAGTCGGGAGGCGACTCGCGCTCCCACAGCACCCGCGGGACGACGCCGAACATATTGCCGCCGTCGATCCACAGTTGTCCGCCGCTCACGATCGTGAGTTGAATGTCTCCGATGGAGATGGGCGTTTTCATCGTTCCGGCTCTCGTGCGACGAGCATCGCGACGGCGTTGCCGCCACCAAGACAAAGCGCCGCGACGCCGAGTCGACCTCCCCGGCGTTCAAGTGCGTGGAGCAGCGTCACAAGCACCCGTGCTCCGCTACGCGCCGATAGGATGACCGAGTGCGATCGCTCCGCCATGGACGTTGACGCGATCTGGCGGGAGCCGCAGTTGGCCCATGCAGGCGAGCATTTGCACCGCGAAGGCTTCGTTAATTTCGAACAAGTCGATTTCATCGAGCGAGCAGTTGGCTTTGGCGACGACCCGCTGGATGGCTTCCACGGGAGTGGTGAACACGTCCTGCGGCTGGGCGCCGGATGTGACCGCCGCCACGATTCGCGCTAGTGGCCGCCTGCCCGAACGCTTGGCAATCGCTTCCGAACCGACGACGACCGCCGCGGCGCCGTCGCTGATCAGTGAAGAATTGCCGGCCGTGACCGTGCCGTCGATCCGGAAAGCCGGCTTCAATCTGGCCAGCGACTCGAGATCCGTGTTGATGCGCGGACCTTCATCGCGCGAGACACGCAACTCATCGGTCCCACGCCGCACGGGAACCGAGACCATTTCTGCAGCGAAGGCGCCGGCTTCGTCGGCCGCAAGCGCTCGTCGATGACTTTCTAGCGCGAACCGATCCTGTTCTTCGCGCGAGATGCCGGCTTGGCGGGCAAGAGCGTCCGCGATTTCCCCCATCGACTGCTTGCTAAACGGGCACGTCAACCCGTCGTGCAGCATAGAATCAATCAACTGGCGATCGCCGACCGCGGGAGCGTCCCGCGGTAGCACCCAACCAGCCTGGCTCATGCTTTCCATTCCGCCCGCGACAACTAAATCGAGATCTCCGCAGCGCACTCCTTGGGCCGCGAGCATCACGGCTTTCAGTCCTGAGCCACACACCTTGTTGATGGTCAATGCGGCCACAGTGGGCGGCATACCGGCTCGCAACGCCGCTTGCCGGGCGGGTGCCTGGCCGACGCCGGCCGAGAGCACGTTGCCGAGGATGAT
This sequence comes from Pirellulales bacterium, assembly GCA_963733825.1. Taxonomy (GTDB): domain Bacteria; phylum Planctomycetota; class Planctomycetia; order Pirellulales; family Lacipirellulaceae; genus JABDGM01. The sequence continues at coordinate 213,793 of CAVTEK010000013.1, read as the reverse complement.
TTCTTCGACTTGGGCCGGTTCGAAGCCGCCCCGAGTCACGGCCTCCTGCACCGCGATCGCGCCGAGCTCGGTGGCCGACACGGATGAGAGCGATCCTCGAAACTTGCCGATCAGCGTGCGGCAGGCGGAGAATATAAAGGCGTTCGACATGGCGTAGTTCCGGAGGGATCCCAGTTAAGGGGTCCTTAGGATTGTACGCGACATGGTCGATGTTGGTGACGCCCCTTGATTCCTCGTTATAACAGACGACGCATTTGGCGTAGAATTATAAAGAGGAAGTGTGGCAAATCCTATGACGACCGTCCATGTACCACATGATCAAGCGGCCCCCTGGGTCGATGGTCTGACGATCGGACAAGTGTTGAGGGAAACCGCTCAGCGGTATCCGCAACATGATGCGATTGTCTTCTGCAATCCCCAAGCGAGGATGACGTGGAGTCAATTCGATGCGGCCGTCGATCGGGTCGGGCGGGGATTGTTAGCATTGGGGTTTGCCCCCGGCGACCATTTTGGTGTCTGGGCCACAAACGTGCCGGAGTGGGTTCTTCTCCAGTTCGCCACGGCGCGGGTCGGCGTGGTGCTCGTGAATATGAATCCCGCGTACCGGACGGGCGAACTAGAGTATGCCCTGCGCCAATCCGACGTCCGCGGGCTGGCGCTGGTCGATTCCTACAAATCGTCGAACTATTTTGGCATGCTCAATGAGGCCTGTCCTGAACTCGCGACGGCGGCATCTGGTGAGTTGCAAAGCGAGACATTTCCAAAACTCCAGTGGGTTGTGTCGCTGCGCGGCGATCGGCCGCCAGGTGCGCTGTCTTGGGACGAACTGCTCACGCGGGCAGAGGATATGCCGCATCGCCGGCTTGATGAAGTGGCTGCCGGACTCAGCCCGTATGACGCCATCAATATTCAGTACACGTCCGGCACTACCGGACATCCGAAAGGCGCAATGCTCTCGCATCGCAATATCCTGCTCAACGCATTTTACGCGGGCGAGGCTCAGTCGCTCGATCAGAGCGACCGGGTTTGCCTGCCTGTGCCGCTGTATCACTGCTTCGGCTGCGTGTTGGGAACATTGTGCTGCGCGATACGCGGTTCGGCGATGGTGTTTCCGGCCGAAGGTTTTCAGCCAGGAGCGACGCTCGCAGCCATCGAGCGCGAGCACTGCACGGCCATCTACGGCGTGCCAACCATGTTCTTCGCCCAGTTCGAGCACGAAGACTATCCGCAGCGAAATCTGTCGTCATTGCGCACGGGGATTATGGCGGGCAGCCCATGTCCGATCGAATTGATGAAGCGCGTCACACGGGAAATGGGGGCCCGCGAACTTACGATCGGCTACGGCCAGACGGAGGCATCGCCGCTCATCACACAAACCCGCGCCGACGATCCGTTGGAATTGCGCGTCGGCACGGTCGGCCGACCGCTTCCGGGCGTCGAAGCGAAGATCGTGGACGTTGAGACGGGCCAAGACTTGGGCGACGGACAGCAGGGAGAATTTTGCGGCCGCGGGCACGGAGTGATGATCGGCTACTACAACATGCCCGGCAAAACGGCCGAAGCGATCGACGCCGATGGCTGGCTGCATACCGGCGACCTTGGCCTCCGCGAGCCAAACGGTTATTACCGCATTACGGGACGACTACGCGATATGATCATTCGCGGGGGTGAAAACATTTATCCACGCGAAATCGAGGAACGGCTTTACGAACACCCGGCCGTCATGAATGTGCAGGTCGTGGGTATCCCGGATCGTCATTTGGGGGAAGAAGTGCTCGCCTGGGTGAAACTCAAAAACGGCCATCACGTGACGGAAGATGCATTATGCGCATTTTGCCGTGAGAAGTTAGCTCATTTCAAAACCCCGCGCTATTGGAAGTTCGTGGACTGCTTCCCGACAACCGTCACGGGTAAGATTCAGAAGTTCAAAATCCGAGAACAGGCCATTGAAGACCTCGGGTTGCAGGACATCGCCAAAATTGAAACGGCGTAAGTTAATCGCTTGCTTAGGATCTCACGCAAAGGCGCAAAGGGGGAAACAAAGAAGGTAACCGCCGATATAGGAAGTACCCGCTTGATGTACCAGCGCTTGATTAGCGCTCATTAGCAATTGTACAGACTTTTGTCTTTACTTTGCGCCTTTAAGTGAGTTTTGCATTTATCGTCATGCAGATTGATTCATCAACCATTCTGGTCACCGGCGGCAGCTCCGGGCTAGGAGCGGCGTGCGTCGAGATGCTTGTGCGCCGAGGTGCTCGCGTGGTGATTGCTGACTTGACTCCGCCGCGCGCTGACTTGCTTCAGGAATTCTCCGAGCGTGTGCTGTTCAGGCAGACCGACGTCACGAGCGAACCCGACATCCGTTCGGTGATCGCGGCCGGCGAGGAGCGATTCGGATTACTGTGCGGCGTGGTCACCTGCGCGGGAATTTTGCACGCCGAACGCCTGTTGGGCTGGGATGGCGTCGCGTCGCTGGAGGCGTTTCGTCGAGTTATCGACGTCAATTTAAGCGGCACGTTCAACACGGTCCGACTGGCAGCGGAAGCAATCGCACGGAACGAGCCGCAGAAGGACGATCTTCGTGGCGTAGTGGTGATGACTTCATCCATCTCCGCGTCGGAAGGCCAGATCGGTCAGGCGGCCTACTCGGCGTCGAAAGGGGGAGTTGCCTCGCTCGCGTTGCCGCTGGCGCGTGAATTGGGCCAGCACGGCATCCGTGTTGTCTCGATCGCTCCTGGAGTCTTCGACACTCCCATGATGCAAGCAGCGCCCGACAAAGTGCGACAGTCGCTGAGCGATCAAATCCCGTTCCCGCACCGATTGGGACAGCCAAACGAATTCGCGTCGCTAGTGTGTCACGTGTTGGAAAACAACATGCTCAACGGCTGCGTGCTGCGTCTGGACGGCGCGATTCGGATGGGGCCTAGGTAAACCATTTTCGCACTTTGTTGTTGGCTGAGGCGGCGTCGAGGCAGTTTCGATCGGAAGCCGCCGTGCCAAGCCGCCTGTTTGCGGTGATAATGTGGGTAGCGGCTTGTTATTCGCACCCAACGTCGTTCGCTGCGGAAAAACCGCTAGAATGTCCCATTTTTTCAACATTTTTCAACTCACAACCGGTCCGGGATCCCGGAGCGGCGATGGGGAGACAAACAATGCCAGTCATTCGGCCTACCAATTTGGAGCATAGGTCCTTAAACGGCCGGCTGTTCGCGGGGCTCCGCTGGTTGTTATAATATTCCGTACTGACGCGCGGTTTTTCGCGCAGTGAACACGACATGCGGGTTTTTCAGGTAGTTCAATGGTCCGAATACGCTTAAGCGAACTGACCGATGCCGTGAGGGCGTTTTTGCGCCTGCACAGCAAGGCGAAACCATCGTCGTGGAAGATGATAATGGAAAACTGCAATGCGGCGTTACGCCCTATGTCCAGGCGTCGGCCGCGGAGAAGCAGGTCGCTTTGGCAGCCCTTAGCCGGCTGCAACAAAAATCGGCTCGGACGATGACGGAGCTTGGTGTGACCGAGGCCGACGTCGATCGAGAACTTCAGGACTGAATCACTCCGCTCGCGAGTCTGAGGATGGCCGGCGAAGTGATTGTGTGGGACAGCAGCGTACTGATCCCGCTAATTCTGCCGCGGAGCAAAAGCTCGGCTCTATTTTCGCGCCTTACGGATGCCGGTTGGTTCGTCGCGGCTACTCCCGCGATTCTGCAAGAAGTGCGCGAGAAGTTGGAAACGAAAACATCGCTGAGAAGCTGGCTGGGTCTCGACGACGGAGACATTTCCGAATTCGTTGAGAACGTGCTTCCGGCGCTGCTCAGGAAATATCCGGGGGTCGTGAAAGCGGCAGGTGCAGTGCCGGCAGATCCCGATGATGATGCGGTTGTTGCGGCCGCACTCGAAAGCCAGGCCAAATACATCGTCAGTGAAGATCAACATCTTCTGAATCTGGCGGAATATGCAGGAGTCAAAATCCTCAGCCGCGACGGGTTTCGAGACGAATTGAATCGAATCGGCGTGCCATGATGAGGTTGCCCACTTTTCCTTCGCCTATTTCGCCGCGTCTCGAATAAGTTGATCACTGTTGCGCGCATCGCGCGCCGGCATTTTTCCGCCCGGCGCAGTGAATCCGCGATAAAGAACCGAGCCACGGCGTCGTGTGAGTGGTCGTTACGCTTGAGCTCGTCGTCCCAGCGGCTAAGAGCGCAGGCCGTGGCGAATAGTTCCATCGCGAGCCAGGCAATTCGTTCCTGTACGAGCTGCCGATCGACAACTTCCTCGTGGTGGCGGATGAGCGTGTTTTGGACGGTTATGCCGAAGCGGGCGATGAGTCTCCGCAATCGCCGCGCGAAGGGTGTCAATTCGGCAGACTGAACCGGCACAGGCGGTCTAGACCACCGGTCGCGGATCGAATCGATGAAGACTCGGCCAAGCGCACCGGGCGCACTCCAGGGCCGCTTGAAAGCGTCGGCCAATTCTTTCATCAGTAGCCCGGGACCGCGCATCCCCATCAGAGCGATGAACGACAGCAACACCTCATTCGCGCCTTCGCCGATCTGGTTAATGCGGTGATCGCGGAGCAGGCGTTCGAGCGGACGATCGGTAAAATAGGCCGCGCCACCGTGGATCTGGAACGCGTCATTCACGATCATCCACAACCGCTCGGTGCTCCAGACCTTGAGCATCGCGGTTTCGAGCATGTAATCCTCGAGCCCGCGGTCGATCAGGCCTGCGGTGACGGTCGTCATCGCCTCCATGGCATACGTCCACGCCGCCATGCGGGCGAGTTTTTTCTGAATCAGCTCAAACTCGGCGAGCGGGCGACCGAACTGGCGCCGATTGTGAGCGTGTTCCGACGCGAGTCGCAGACAGGTTTTCGCCGCGCCCGTGCAGCACGCGCCAAATGTTGTTCGGCCAAAGTCGAGCACAGTAAGCCCCACCTTCAGCCCTTTACCAAGTGGTCCGAGGATATTTTCGCGCGGCACAAACATGTCGTGGAACGCCAGTTGCGCGGTGGCTGTACCGCGGATCCCCAGCTTCTCCATTCGTGGTTCGATGACCTCAAATCCGGGCATGTCGGGCGTGACAAGAAAGGCCGTGATTGCGGTCGTGTCGCCGCCTGCTACGGGAGTGCGGGCCATGACGGTCAGCATCCCCGCGATCGCGCCGTTGGTGATGTATCGCTTCTGGCCGTTGATCACGAAGCCCGTGCCGTCGGCCGAAGGAGTGGCCGACGTCTGCACGTTGCCGGCATCCGATCCGGCTTCCGGTTCCGTCAGCGCGAATGCGGCCAATTTTCGCCCGCTGACCAAATCGGGAAGCCACTTCTGCTTTTGCTCGGTGGTGCCGAACAAGAGCAGCGCCCGCATGCCGATCGAATGGTGGGCGTTGACGAAGATCGCCGTCGAGCTGCACCGCGAGCCGATCACCTCCAACAGGCGGCAGTAACCCATCTGTGAAAACCCGCGGCCACCGAACGCGGTCGGCGCCGTCATGCCCAGTACGCCAAGGCCCGCCAGCCCGTCGATGACTTCGCGTGGGATGTCGGCCTCTCGATCGATGCGCACTGGGTCGAGTTTTTGGTCGCAGAAGCGTTCGAGGTCCGCGACCGCTCGTTCCACCTCGGCCCGCTGAGCGTTCGGAAGTTGTGGATACGGAAACACCCAATCGGCGACGAATCGACCCTCGAACAATCCCTTTGCCACGCCAGCTCGCTGTGGCATCGCGCCGAGCAGTTCCTCGGCCTGCCGCATCTGCTGCTCGCGTTGAGCGAGCCGGTCGAATTGTTCGACGGTGGCGTTCATGACCAGTTTGGCTCTCGTTTTTCGGCAAATGCTGCCAATCCTTCACGCGCTTCATCACTATGTCGGGCGGCGAGATGCGTTTCGACGAGGTTCGGACTTGAGATTTCGCTAGTGCGCTTAAACGTCGCGTTGAGCAACGACTTGGTTTTCCGAATTGTGTCTGGTCCGCCGGCAACAACGGACCGGGCGACGCTCAGAGCCTCATCAGGCAATCGTGCGAGGGGGACCACGCGCTGCACGAGACCGACCTGTAGCGCACGAGTCGCGTCGACCGGCTCGCCGGTAAGGAACAGCTCGCGAAGGTCGCCTTCGCGAACCTTATTCATAAGCACGTCGCAGATGAGTGCCGGCAGCAGTCCGCGGCGAGCTTCCGGAAAACCGAATTTCGCATCCTCCGCCGCAATCGCGATGTCGCAGGCGGCCAGCAACCCCGCGCCGCCCGCAAATGCCCCGCCCTGCACAGCGGCAATTATGACCAGCGAACTGGTCCGCAACAAATCGAGCGCACGAGTAACGGACGTTGCTGAACGTTCAACGAGCGAGACGTCGGCCGCTTCTCGCAAATCGAGCCCAGCCGAAAACACGGGACCTGCGCCGCGCAGAATCACGACGCGGTTCGCACGATCGCATGCCAGCTTTTCGATCTCGACGCAAAGCCGTTCGAGCAGGTCGATGCTCATCGCGTTGCGACGCTCGGGCCGGTTGAGCGTCACCGAGACGATTCCGCGTTCAATGGTTTCGGCCAGGCACAGGTCCGACATGGTCAACTCTCCACCGAGTGGCGATCCGCAGTTATTTTACGCGCGGCGTCGGCCGGCAGTTGCAATTCGAGGAGTAATTGGCCCAACGCCTTGCCCTGAGCGTCTGTCCGCAGACGCCGGCGAAGAGCGCCGCGGACGAGAAAGTTCACCGCGCCAAGGTTTGGCAACTCGAAACATTCGACGGAATCGACGCCCAAAGGCGCGAAGTACGCAGCCACGCGATCATTTGAGAGCCATGTTCGGAGAAATTCCCACCAATCGCCGCTACGGGCGATTACGCCGATCGTGGCGGTTGAACCTTTGTCGCCACTGCGGGCGGTTGCGATGTCGTACAGGTGCGACGGCGTTCCCGTATTGACTGCGCGGACAATGCGCGAAACCGCAGTTTGAGGATGAACTTTTGCGGACGAATCTATGGCGGCAGCGCGACCTGAGTCGGCAGGCGCGGTGGCCGCGATTGCTTCAATCGCGAGGACTACAACCTGCGGGGCGGCTGCGTCCCGGTCGATCAAGCATGGCCAATAACGGATCAGCGGATGAACTCGCGGGCGGCCTTCAGCATATCCGGTCGTTCCCTGGGGGCCCGCTGTGATGTACGGCATGAGCTCGTGAGAGAATCGCTCAACGGCATCACGCGAGTCGGCTTCGACGGCGATTCGCAAAATGGTCTCTTCGAATCCTTCGGTGCAAGGTGCGACTTTCGCGTAGTAACCGGAATGGCTACCGACGATTTCGATGATGGTGTCTCGCAACGTGAAGCCTGCCTCACGGACACGTTGCAAAACCAGTTCGCCGACACGGCGTGCTTTTGTGCCGGCATGCCTCCCGATGATCGTCAAAGTTCCTGCCGACCAGAATCCGTCGCGATACGTGGCGCTAACTTTATACTTCTCGGAGCGCGGTTTGCCGGTCGCGCCGCTTACTCGCACACGGTCGTTGCCGAGATCATCGACTACCAACGAATGGTACGAAACCGTAACGTCCGGGCTGAGATAGTTGCTTGGATCGCCAATTTCGTAAAGAAGTTGTTCTTTGACAGTCATTTCCGTCACACAGCCGCCCGTATCGCGCGGCTTGGTGACGATGCAGCTTCCGTCCTCAAAGATTTCGACGATTGGAAAACCAATGTGTGCGGCATCGGGAACTGCGAGCCAGTCGGTACTGATGCCACCGGTGACTTGTGTACCGCATTCGATCAAATGGCCGGCCACGGTTGCGCCGGCTAGCCGATCAAGCTCGTCGCTATTCCAACCGAAGTGATGGATGCACGGCGCGACGGTCAAAGAGGGATCGGCCACGCGCCCGGTGATTACGATATTGGCCCCGTCGGCCAGTGCCTTGGCGATCGGAACGGCTCCGAGATACGCGTTTGCCGTCGTCAGCCGATCGCGCACCTGGCGGATCGCCTCGTCCGTATCCAGATTCCGAAACGCCAGCGACGTGGAGTTAGCGGCCGCGGCGCGAAATTGTCCCAAGCACATCGTCCCCCGATATGACGCCTATTCGCAGCGGCGGGCATCCGGCTTCGGCGAGTGCTGGCACGGCACGCCTCGGCACAGCTGCGGGGGTTCAATCCACCGGCGTTCGTGACCAGCCGGCATCGGCCACCGGAAGACCAGTAGGGGGCGAGCGACCGGATCACATCGACGAATTCACGGGCAAAACCGGCTTCCGGATCGCGCTCGCGCTGCATCGCCAGGATCGACATCGACACCTCGGCCAGGTAATCGAGCGTGAGATAATCCAGTTCCGGCTCGCGCGCGAGCATCTCGGCCGCCGCATCCGTACGATCGCCCCAGAATGCTTGAGCGTTGCCGATGCGCACCGGTTTGTTCGTGGACTTCATCTCAAACCTGCAGGACGCCGGTGCGGAAGCTGCCGTCGGTGGCCGCCGGCAACAGGTCGAGCGCCGTTTGCAGCCAGAGCCGAGTCTCGTGCGGCCGGATAATGGCGTCAACCCAGCCGCGTGCCGCGCCATAGCGGATATCCGTCTGTCCCTCGTAACGCTCCTGAATGGACCGGCGAAGTGCGCTCGGTTTCGTCGGCCGAAAGCTGCTTTCCCTCGCGCTGAGCGTCGCGAAGCTGCAAGGCAAGCAAAGTTTCGGCCGCTTGATCGGCGCCCATGACGGCGTATTTTGCCGAAGGCCAGGCGAGAATGAGCGCGGGGTCGTACGCTTTGCCGCACAGCGCGTAATTCCCAGCACCGAACGAGCCGCCGATGATCACCGTCAGCTTCGGCACGATGGAATTGCTGACGACGTTCACCAGCTTCGCACCGGCTCGAATGATGCCCGCCTGCTCGGCCTGTTTTCCGACCATAAAGCCCTGCACGTCCTGTAGAAATACGATCGGCAGGCGCGACTGATTGCAATCCATCACGAAGCGGGCGGCCTTGTCGGCAGCGTCGGGGTAGATGACGCCGCCGATCTGCAGTTCTCCGCCTGCGGTCCGGCAACGGTGTTTCTGGTTGGCGACGATTCCCACCGCGTGGCCACCGATTTTCGCAAATGCCGTGACCAGCGTCTGGCCAAACTCGGCTTTGTATTCCTGCAACGAATCGTTATCGACGAGGCAGGCCAGCACGTCACGCACATCGTACTCACCACGACCGTCGCCGGGCACCAAATCGTAGACGCGTTCGAGAGAGGACGAACCATTTCCGGCACTCGCTGCCGCTGTGCGTATCGCACCCGGCAGTAGTTCGACGAGCGATCGCAGCCGCTTGAGACACGATTCGTCGTCCGGCTCACGGAAATCTACCGTGCCGCTGATGGCCGCATGCATCGCCGCCCCGCCGAGTTCTTCAGGATCGACCGACTGTCCAATCGCCGCCTTGACCAGTGCGGGACCTGCCAGGCAAAGCTGGCTGCCGTCGGTCATCAGCAGCTTGTCGCACAGCACCGGCAAGTACTGCGCCGCCGGCGATGCAATTGCCCATTACGGCGGCTAACTGAGGAATGCCTGCGGCGGACAGCACCGCGTTGTTGCGAAAGATGCGGCCGTAGTCGTCTTCGTCTGGAAAGATTTCATCCTGCAGCGGCAAAAACACACCCGCGGAATCGACGAGATATATGACTGGCAGACGAAATTGAGATGCGATCCGTTGTGCCCGCAGCAGTTTCTTGACCGATTGTGGAAACATCGCCCCAGCTTTGACTGTCGCGTCGTTTGCCGCGATCAAACATGGCCGTCCGCTGACCCAACCGATACCGGTAATGAGTCCGGCGGCCGGTACATCACCCCATTCCGTATACATCCGGTGCGCCGCCCAAATGCCTAGTTCAAAGAAAGGGCTTCCTTTATCGACGAGCGCCGCCAGCCGCTCGCGAACTGGAAGGCGTCCGAGCCGCCGCTGCCGCTTCTGCCCGTCCGTACCGCCGCCTAGCCGGAGAGCTTCCTCGTCGCGGAACAACTCGTCGGTGATTTCGCGCAGTGATGACATGGGCATTACTTTACACTCGAAAGTCTCGGAGTCTTAGGTGATGCCGAGAGCGAATCAAGAACGAGGCAAAATTCTTCAATACGTTCTTGTCGTGCAATGGATGTCTTCACGACCAATATCGGGGCCCCTCGGGCCGCCTGCAATTGCTGCGTCACTTCGGCTGCCGTCTGATCGCCGCCGGGCAGATCGGATTTGTTGACGACGACCAGGTCGGCAATTTCCAGAACCCCGGCTTTTTCCCATTGCAGTTCGTCGCCAGTCTGCGGCTGCAGGATGAGCACAACGATGTCAGCGACCGACCGGACCGCGATATCCCCCTGACCAGCGCCAACGGTTTCGATAAAGATGCGATCAAACCCAAACACTTTCATCAGGCTGAGCATCAATTCGATGTTTGGTGCGACGCCCTGTTGACCCGACGCGGTGGATAAGCTTCTGACGAAGACTCGCTCCGATTCCGCGGCGCCGATGATTCGACAGCGATCGCCGAGCAGGGCGCCGCCGGTTAGCGGGCTTTCGGGATCACAAGCCAGCACGCCGACATATTCACCGCGTCGGGCAAAGTGCGCCGTCAGTTCGCCCAGCAGGCTGCTCTTCCCGACACCGCCGCTGCCGGTTACGGCGATCACGGGTGGGACGTTCTTTGGGAGAATTTTAAGTGCGGCCGCCAAAGTCGCCGCATGTCGACCCGCGGTCGCAAGCGTCAAAAGCCGCGACAAGGCCGCACGATCTCGCGCCTCCAATTGGCGAATCAGAGTGGGTATGTCGGTGCTTTGGGTTTCAGGCGGCACGATGTTGGTCCAACTATCCATCAGAGACACTGGCCCGCCGCGAGCGGCTTGAAAGGTATTCGACAATTGCCTCGATCGAAGCACCCGAACTAAAACATTCGTCAACGCCCATATCCTTGAGCTGTATCTGATCGGACGGCGGAATGGTTCCGCCGACGACCACGCCGATGTTCGACATGCCGCGTTGCCGCAGCGCGTTGAGCAGTTGCGGGATCAGTGTCATGTGGGCGCCATTGAGAATACTGATACCTAACCAATCCACGTCCTCATCCTGGGCGGCCCGAGCGACCGATTCAATACTCTGCCACAGCCCGCTGTAGATCACGTGAAACCCGGCATCGCGCAGGCCGCGCGCAATCACTTTGACGCCCCGGTCATGGCCGTCCAGGCCAACTTTGGCCAGCAGAACGCGTTGCGGACTGGTTCGTTCGTCCATCGTCATCCTCACCAGGAGGCCGAAGGTCGAAAACGGCCAAACACATCGGCAAGGGCATCCATGCATTCCTGCACCGTGACCCGATTGTCGGCGGCCTCCAGCAGTGCCGGCAAGACGTTCTTGCCCGCTTCGGCAGCCGTCCGCAGTCGATCGAGCGACCGCGACACGTCGTTTGAACTGCGGAGAGCTTTAATTCTTCGCAGCGATTCCAGCTGTGCCGGTTCCATCGTTTCGTCGATCACCATGACCGGGATGGATTCGACTTCGGACTGATCGAAGGCGTTGACGCCGACAACTAGCTTTTGGCATCTGTCGATCGCCCGCTGCTGCGCGAACGCGGAGTCGGCAATTTCGCGGCGGAAGTATCCATTTTCGATGGCGGCGATCATGCCGCCTTGTTCGCTTATAGCGCGGAAGTACGCCTGGGCTTCGCGTTTCATCTGTTGCGTAAAGTGTTCGACGAAGTAACTGCCGCCGAGCGGGTCGACGGTGTTCGTCACGCCCGTTTCATAAGCCAACACCTGCTGGGTGCGCAATGCGAGCGTCACCGCACGTTCGCTCGGCAGAGCCAGGGTTTCGTCCATCGAATTTGTATGTAGAGACTGACAACCGCCCAGCACGGCCGCGAGCGCCTGGTAGGCAACGCGCACCAGGTTCACCTGCGGCTGCCTGGCCTGCAATGTACAGCCAGCCGTTTGGGCGTGAAATCGCAGCTTCCACGATGCGGCAGATTCGGCTCGGTACTGGTCGCGCATTAATTCCGCCCACAGCGCACGGGCGGCGCGGTATTTTGCGACTTCCTCGAACAGGTCGTTGTGCGCGTTGAAGAAAAAGCTTAATCGCGGCGCGAACTCGTCGATGTCCAGGCCGCGTTCGAGGCATTGTTCGACATAGTGCCGGCCGTCCGCAAGTGTAAAGGCGAGCTCCTGAGTTGCTGTTGAACCGGCTTCGCGGATGTGGTAGCCGCTGATTGAAACCGTGTTCCACTTCGGCACATGCTGCGTGCAGAATTCGATCAGATCGACGACCAGGCGTACCGAGGGTTCCGGCCGAAACACCACTTCATTTTGGGCGTGAAACTCTTTGAGGATGTCGTTTTGGACAGTGCCGCGCAGACTGCGCCAATCGAATCCACGAGTGCGGGCGGCAGCCAAATAGAACGCCATGATGACGATCGCCGGCGCGTTGATGGTCATCGACACCGACACCCGGCCGAGATCGATTTGCTCGAATATGGCGAGCATGTCGTCGATCGTGTCGACCGCCACGCCGAGTCGCCCGACTTCGCCGGCTGCGCGGATCATCGCTGTCGAGTCCCATCAGCGTCGGTAGGTCGAACGCGGTGCTCAGTCCGGTTTGCCCCTGCTCAAACAGAAAGCGAAACCGTCGATTCGTATCGACCGGCCGACCGAACCCGGCGAACTGCCGCATCGTCCATAATCGTTCCCGGTACATCGACTCGTGAATGCCACGCGTGAAGGGAAACTGGCCAGGTCGGCCAAGCTCGCAATCCGGCTCGAAATGTACCGAGTCCGCGGCCGTGTAGAGGGCATCGACGGGAACGCCACTGACAGTAGTGCTTGAAGCCTTCTTTTCGATGGGGACGCTGGTCACTTCCGTCTCCATAGATCGACTGACAAGCCCGCTACGAAAAAACGGGCAATCCAGTCTATTGTCGCAGTCACTGTTATAAAATTGGCCGCAGAGCGACCATTCATGAGGAACGCCACCGTAGTGCACGAACTTTTCGATTACCTCATTATACGCAATAGGGTCAGCGATGTACCGCGGTGACGACTGACGGCAACGAGGACTTTGTCCGCGTTCGGGCGGCTTGTGAATATGGCCGGCCCGAGATCGATGGCGGCATGTTTCAATGATGCCACTCAGTACCGACTCGCGAGACCCGCGCTAAAATCTTCCCTCGCACGAGAAAACAGAGCCCGCAATTGAACCGCTTGTCGAACTGGATCGTGCAACGCCAATACTTTTTTGCGGCCGCGTTCACCCATCGTTTTTAGCTGCGTCGGCGTGCAACCGCTTGCTTGCTTTAGTGCGTTTTCGAGCCGCTCGACCGAACCGGATGGAACGAGCCAGCCCGATTCTCCATTTTCGATCAATTCGGACATGGCCGCGATATTCGTGGCAATCACGGGGCGTCGCATCGCGAGCGATTCCATGGCCACGATTGGTAGTCCCTCCGCGAAACTGGGAATTACCAGCGCGGTTGACTCGAGCAAGAGCTCCTTGATACGCGCGCTGGAATGCCAGCCGAGAATCTTTACGTGCTCGCCAACGTTCGATTCACGAACGAGCCGTTCCAGCGACTCGCGGCCGGGCCCATCGCCGACCAGCGATACGCGAAGTTGATGGCCAGCATTCAGCAATCGCGCGGCCGCCTCGACCAGCAACGCCTGACCTTTTTCTACGCACAACCGGCCCACACATAAAAAATGGGGCACTACCGGCAGCTCACGCTGGTCCGACGAATCGATAAATTCCGGCTGGACACTACATCGAACAACGTGAATCCGCTGCCAGGCCGACTCGGGTGCAAAGATCAAACACTGGCTGCGGCAGAAATCGCTGATACAGGCTGTGAATTCGGCTCGCGCGAGCTTGGCCCCCAGTGCCCAACGCTGCGGAGCGTAAAAGATAAAGGGTCCATGAATGGTCAGGCTAAATGGAATTCCGCTCAACTCGGCGGCCAGCATCGCCACCGTTGCCGAATTCTCGCCGATGTGATTGTGCAGCAGATCGATTCTCCGCTCGCGAAGCCGCGCGGACAAATAGAGTGCTTCGAGTAAATACGCGGATTGCAGCAAGAGTCCGCGACCGCCGGGGGCCGCGGTCCGCCAGGCCAATGCGGCCGTCCGCAGGAATCGCCAAGGATGCGAAAACGCCTGCACGAGCGTACGAGACAAGAACGGTCCCGTGCCGGCCTCAAGCAGATATTCGGTCTCGTCTTGAAAGCGCCGGACATCGTCGTCCGCGTCCGGTCCGGCGTCAGGTCGCCGAATGGAAAACGTCGAGACTTCCATTCCCAGCTTCCGCAATTGGTTCACCTCATTGCGGATGAACGTGTCGCTGGGCCGCGCAAATGCGCTCGTGAGGTAGCCGATTCGCGGCGAGTCAGTCAATCGCGACCTCCTGCGGAGTCGATCGCGCTTTTTCCGAGTCTATGCCAGCTGGAGGCGACGTAGCCACGGGTTGCGTCGCACGCTGCCAGGCCTCGGCAAAACTCCACCGCGGTCGCCAGCCAAGTCGCGTTTGTGCGTTCGCGCTCGTGAATCGAAGCGGTCGAAAGCGGGCCCGATAGCGAATCGGAACCAGTAATCCGGGAAGCTTTACAGTTGGTCCGAACGCCAGCCGACCGCACCAAGACGCAAACCTGGCCACCGCCAATCCGAGCCAGTAGGGCGCAATGATTCGTCGTCCCGGCGTGCCAGTCGCATGGAGGGCCTGTCCCTCGTAGCGCCAGGCGGAAATCTGGTCGTCATCCACAACGTTGAACGTTTCGCCGATGGCCGCCGGATGATCGATGGCGATGGCAAAACACTCCGCGCAATTCTCGACATACGTGATCGGTAACACGCGGCCGAAACCGATCACAAGATGCCAACTGCCGAAAGTGGGACCAGTTCCAGAAATCCACGGTTTCTCCGGCCCCCATAGGAAGCCGGGGCGGAGCACGGTCAGTCGCCAGCCGTTTTCTGCCGCGTAGCGCCGGACAAGCTTCTCCTGCCAGCTTTTTGCAATCGCGTAGCCATCACGCGCGTACAAATTCTCTTCGAGCGGGGATTCTTCGTCGAGGAGGTCGTGCGCACGTCGCCAATCGTACACTGCCAGCGAGCTGCATAACACGAATCGGTCGATACGTGCCAGCCGGACGACTTCCAGCAAGTTTTCCGTACCGACCACGGTATTGATGAACTGCGTTTCATCGTCCCCCGTAACGGATGCCGCCAAATGAATCACCGCATCGATGTCCATTACCAGCGAAGATACGTCGCGCTGGCGCAGGTCGCCGACGACCACTTCGAGGTTTTCCGGCGAGCCAGACACCAAGCTTCCCGGCGAGCGCACCGGCGCTCGCACCCGATGGCCCCGCTGGGCCACCGCCCGCACGACATTCCGGCCGAGAAATCCGTTGGCCCCGGTAATCAGCACGCGCATGGCACCGGCACCTCTCGAAGTATGTCGCGATAGAGCGCATTTGCGGCGAGAATTTGTCGCGTCGATACGGGCGGTTCCGTTCCACGCTTGAGGCTTTCGTAGAACCGGCGGATGAGCTCCCACATTCCTTCGTACGGACCTGGCCCACCACTCAACTTTCCGGCCCAGGCTTTGGGCCGCGTTGATACACTCCCGGCCGCCGCGCCTCACCATCTGGCGAATTGGCATCAGCGGTTTCGGGCCCCCGAGCAACGCGGTGCGCACGACACCCCGCTCAAACAGATTGGTTTCCGCCCGCATATGCGTGCCCTGTACGCGCACGGTAAAAGAGTCGGGTTGGCTATCGGTGCTAAAGCCGATTCGAGCGGTAGCACATTCTCCCTCGACAAGTGATTGCATGTTTTCGAAAACCGCGCCGCCGGCATCCTTGCGAAAACCGCCACGTCGTACTGACGCGATGATGTTCTCCGATGAATGCGTATGCCAGATAACAAAGATGCGTAAGAAAGTCGCGGAATCAGGGTGGGAGAACCGTGTGCTGTGCCGTTTTGAGATCCCGCGGCGGCGAAGCGGCTCCGCCGGCCATCAATTGCCAGACAAAGATCGATATCCACGTGCCGCAACTGGCCCATGCCGCCGCGTTGCACAAGTTCCAAGCATACTTTGAATATCCGCGATTGAATTGATAATTGTGATCTTCCACGAGCTGCCTTCGCTCGGCCTGGGCGATCGCAATAAGTTCCTCGAGCTGGGAAAACTCCTCGGCAATCGGCTTTTCCACCAGGACGTGAGCGCCGCGACGCAGGCAGTCGCGAGCAATCGAAAAGTGGGTG
The DNA here is from genome assembly GCA_963733825.1 of Pirellulales bacterium. GTDB lineage: Bacteria > Planctomycetota > Planctomycetia > Pirellulales > Lacipirellulaceae > JABDGM01. The sequence continues at coordinate 197,553 of CAVTEK010000013.1, read as the reverse complement.
GAAGGCGGCGTTAGAATGTGGACTCACGTCCGGCCGCTTTTCAGCGAGCATTGCCGATAATCGGTGAACCAGGACTCGACGCGAAATCGTTCCGCGGCAACTTCCGCCATCACCGGGGATAGGTCGCAAATGCCCACGATGTTGACGTCGGCTACACGTCGCTAAAGCCCCCAGGTGTTGCTTCGAGATTTGGCCAGCCCCAATTATTGCCGCACGCATGATTGACCATCCGCTATTGGGTTGGACCGACCTTGCGACCTGGGATGCGAACGGAGCAATTCGCGACCCGTTGGCGACTGGAATGCTCGTACCAGTGCATCGGCGAGCAGCTTGTGGCCACGGGCATTCGGATGGTTGTCCCACGGCGGCAACCCATAAACTCTGCAAATCTCCGGCCGAATCGTATGCGTCGGAAATATCGAAACGCCAATTCCTTCATTGTGGGCGATCTCCGCCAGTTCCTTAAACGCTCGGCCCTGCCGAGTTCGTATTCGGGCTTCGGCAGAAATAACAAATAGGGCCGGACGCCATGCTCTCGGCACGCTTTGGCCAGACTGGATAGACCCAATGGATCAGCTCATCGGCATACGGACTGAGGCGGTAATTGATTACCGATGGGGTCAGCCCTTTACTCACATCGGCTTTTTTCATGAGGTCGACAAGAAAAGGATAGGGAATCGGCTTACCTTCCATCACGGCACCCGTCAAATTCCTGAACCGCCCACTCCTTTTCGTTGCTGACCGCGGTTTGAATCACGACGTCCAGATTCGAATTGCAAATCCTTTCTTTTCCAGTGACGCGAATTTGGAGATCGGCCCATATCCGGCGGTCGAAAAATTCATGATTTCCACGTGCTCGCCTGCCGGTGGAGCAAGCCCCATTTGATTTACACGATCTTCCGCCAACCGCTTATAAACCTCGTTATCTTCGACGCCGTTTCCGAAGGTGTGCGACTCGCCAAAAAGACCGATACGGAATGTGCCGGGCGGCTTGGCGATTGGGTATTCGCGGTCACGCATTCCCCAGCGGTTGGTCGTTACGGTTTTCCGATAGTAATTAAAGTGGCCCGAGGGCGCGACTTCGGAAATCATCCAATCCTTGGTAGGCCGAACTGGACTTTCGCCCGGCCAGTCGGGCGGCGTTTGGGCGTACAAAGCGGCCAGTTCGGGATTGAGCCGCGCGGCATTGGTCAGATTTTCGTAATAGCCCTGTTCAAGGATAGCATTACCCTGAGCGCTCATACGCGGTGTTGCGACCCGCCCGGCGACGGAAGCAAAGGTTGATCCGAGCCTGGTTTGGACAGCCGGCTGGGCCGACAATAAAAGAACGAGTGAGCCAAGAAAAATCGGTGCGCTGTGCCGGAGCAGCCAGTTCAAGTTTATCTTTTCCTGGGTTCGAGCAAGCTTCGACTTTTCGCGAACTGAGAGCGACATCGCAGCGGCAATTATTCCCGGCAAACTTAATCCGAGGGCGATCCAGGCAAAATCAGCCAGCGAACAGTTGGTGGCTTTTTTCATGATGTCGAACCACAAGCCGAATGAATCGGTCGTCCACATCGACCACAGGACCAGGATGACCGTCATCGTGGCCGATGTTTTTATGCCGAGCAAAACGGCAGACCGCAGCGAGCGCGTTGACTTTTGCGAAAACGCCTGTGGAGAAATGCGAGCTTCGTACCAGGCATTAATCGTCAGCAGGATTCCCAGGATACCCCAGAATGCGATATCCGTTGGCGAAACAAGCACGACTCCCTTCAGCCAGAACCATTGGTACGAATGGAACGCCCAGGTGATGACCATCGCGATGGCCGTGCCGAGCACGATTGAGCTGACCGGCCCGATCTTTTTCAAACGGAAGTAGATTGGATAGAAGACGATTTTTTGAATGAAGTCTTTCCAATAGATATTAATTCTGCGCCAAAAGTCGGTGAAGCTGGCCGCCAGCAGATAATTGTGGTGAGTTTCAGGAAGGTTGAATTCAAACAGATGGAGCATTCCCACGATCAAGTGAAAAGTCCCTGAGACCTTAAGATAGCCGGCGAATGCAGCCAGCATGAATTCAAACAAATCGCGAGCTGTGACGATCGACTTGGCATCCGTGCTCAACACGCTGTTCAAATAACGCAGCAACAACAGATGCAGGATGCCACGAATGATAAAGTGCAAACCGCGCTGATACATGGCTGCGCGCTGGCCTTGGTACGCGGTCCGGACGAACGTCTGGTAATCGACAACCGGAAACAGCGGGAAGCACGGATTGGGGAGCATGATGAAATAGGCGGCCGCCTGCCAGAAAGTGCTTTGCACGCCATTTTTTACGTCGTAGACGTACACAATCAGCCGAAACATGAAAATCGATCCGAGGATCGTCAGTACGGCCGAGTATTGTGGAATGTTGAAAAGCTGCATCCGCATTGCGGCCAAAATCGCGACCAGCAAAAAGAGGGCGGCGATTCGCCACGCCCATCCAATCGGCAAATGGCAAGCCCCCAACAAAACCAAGCCCGTTGCGATGACAAAAAGAGCGTTGACCCAGCCTAATGTCACGGCCATTGTGGCCGCCGATAACAGCACGAAAAACGGCAGCTTAAACTTCTGCGGCAGGAAATGATGCACGACAAAGCCGCAGGAGGCCATTGCGAAAACTACCCGAAATGGCCGGGCCTCAATGCGATAGATTTTGATGATCAGCACGAACAGCGCCAGCTGCGCCGTGGCAAAAACAACCGCCAGCAAGTCGGCCCGCCGCGCGAATGCTGCCAGCTTCGTCAAAGACACTTCCGTCTCACGCTGATTTTGATCAGCAGAGCGTGTCTCAGCCGACCATTTCACGGGTGCGATCGTTTCTTCCATGCCTATTTCTTGGCCGACAGATTCAAATGACGTTCGTCGTAGGTCGTCGTGATTAAACTCGAACGAAAAAAGACGCTTGGCGATTGCCGAGCGGCAGAACACGCTTTGGCAGCAAATCGGCTGGGGATATAGTCGATGCAATCCCTCCATTCAGTATACGGCGTAATCGGAGTACTTCCGCATGGTTGCCTCGACTGTTTATCAATTTGGGAAGCCGCGCGGGGGCGGAAACCTGCAGTTATTTGGTTGCCGCATCAGTCAAATCCAGCCAAAATCGAATACGGGCTCGCTGGAGGGCATTTTGGCAGATCTAAGGGGAATGCCGCAGGGATAATGATTAAACGCCTTGTCAAGAATCTGATTTTCCCCATCACTCGAATCAGGCCTCGTCTTTTGATCTTGGGGACCCAAAAAGCGGGTACCACGACGCTTTACGAGCAGCTGATCGCCCACCCGCAGATCGTACCCAACCGCAGTTGGAAGGAAGTCCGTTTTTTCGAAATGCCCGAGCGTTATCGAGAGGGTTTCGGCTGGTACCTTGGGAATTTCCCTTCACGGTTCGAAGCGCGGGGACGGATGACATTGGACGCCTCACCCGGCTATCTTTTCTTTCACGACATACCTTTTCTCATCCGCAAGGATTTGGGCGACGACATAAAGATGATCGCAATTCTCAGAAATCCGGCGGAACGGGCTTATTCTGCCTGGAAAATGTACCATAGTTGGGCCACCAACGAAGGCGTCCATGAAGTCAATCGACGAATCGCGGATCGACGGACGTTCACCGAGGCCATCACGCAAGAATTGAACGGTCGCGTTTCTGGCCAAATGTACCCTTATTGGTACGTCAGGCCGAGGGTTGTATGCCGAGCAAATCGAGAACTATCATTGAGTATTCGATAAGCGAAATCTGCTTATTTTTGGAATTCCGCCGGCTGAAAAGTGATTTCAGCGGCATGCTCGATGAAGTAACCAACTTTCTCGGCCTGCCCGCCTTTGCGGCCGACCAAAAGGAAAAACTCCGGTCGAAGCGGCATAATGTAGGTTTAGCCGATAGCCAACTCGACGGGAAGATGAAGACACGTTGCAACTTCTTCGCGAGTATTACCGGCCGCACAATGCGCGGCTCGAGGCTTTGCTGGGTTGGAACATCGATTGGTAATCGCTAATCGCAATTCAAGGGAATTCATCAATGAATATGTCGACCATTGTTATCGGTCTGGATGCTACGGACCCCGCACTAATTGAACAGTGGATGCAGGAAGGCAAGTTGCCTCGTCTGGCAGAGTTACGTCAGCGCGGCTGCTACGGGCGCCTGGAAAACTTCCAACATTCGAACGTTGAAACTGCGTGGACCACTTTTGCGACGGGCGTTTCGCCAGAAAAGACCGGACATTGGTCGATGATCGGGCTGAAGAAGAACAGCTATGATGTAGAAACTCGAGCGGCCTACGACTTCCAGGAGTATCCGCCATTTTTCATGTTCTGCGGCGACCGGCGAATTGCCGTCTTCGATATTCCCCAGGTGCCGCTGCAGCCGGACGTCAATGGCATCCAAGTAACGGCCTGGGGAGCTCATTCGCCACAGGTTCCGTCGAGCTCGGAGCCGCCGGAGCTATTCGATCAGTTGGTTCGCGAGCACGGGCCGAGTCCTTCGTTGAACGACGACTTTGCAACCTGCCTGGATTTGCGCACGACGTTAAGCCTGCTTGAGCCAATGCGCATCAGTGCCCGCCGCCGCGCCGATATCAGCGTCGACCTCATCAACCGTGAGCGTTGGGACATGTTCGCGACGGTTTACGGAGAAACCCACGGGGCGGGACATGTGTTCTGGCATCTCAGCCAGTCCAATCATCCGCTCTATCAGGCTTTCAAGGACAAACTTGCTTTCGATCCGTTGCTGGAGATCTATCAGGAGGTCGATGCGGGCATCGGGAGAATGGCTGAAGCGGCCGGTGACGATGCCACGGTGCTCGTCTTTTCGGGCCACGGCATGGGCCCGGCAACCATCGATCTTCCAACATTTGCGATATTGCCCGAACTCTTGTATCGATACTGTTTTCCCGGTCGCATTGGCATTCAGATGCAGCCCAGCACGGGTCCGTTGCCGCCGATGTTTACCGAGCTCAAATGGAATTATTGGGAGCGCCATCTTTGGGGCAACAAATTCGACCGCAACCCCATTACGCGTTTGCTGCGCCGGGAAACACCGACGCGAATATTCAATCTGCTGACGCCGTACATCGATCGGCCCGAGTCTGACGGCATGATCTCGCCTTTCGAGCTCACGCGACGGGGCGATCAAATCGCACCGTGGATTCCGGCCAATTGGTATCGGCCAGCGTGGCCAAAAATGAAAGCCTTCGCCCTGCCCAGCTTCGGCGACGGTTACATTCGGATCAATGTGAAGGGGCGAGAGCCGCAAGGCATTGTTTCGCCGGACCATTACGAAGCTGTGTGTGACGAACTTTGTGAAGTCCTCTTGCGTTTGCGCGATGGCCGGAGCGGCCATCCCATGGTTCGTGACATCGCGCGCGTTCGCCGTGACCCGCTCGTGACCGACGAAAAGCTCGCGGATGCCGATCTCGTTGTCGCATGGCAGGACGAATACGCGACCGATGTGGTCGAGAGCCCTGATTTTGGAAGATTCGGTCCCTATCCGCCGTATCGAGCGGGTAGCCATCGGCACGTCGGTTTCCTGTGTGCCCGCGGACCTGGAATCGTTCCCAACTCCCGCGTCACCGGCGGACACGTAATGGACATGGCCCCGACGATCCTGCAACTGTTGGAAGTTCCCGTGCCTGACTATTTCGAAGGCAAGCCGCTGGATTTGGCGGCGGCGCATGCGGAAACATAAGCCTCTTATCGGGTTCGCGCTGCGGACCGCCGTCGTGTGGTGGACAGCCAGATTTACATTGGCGGCACTGAGCGGCGTCGCGGTCGAGATGAGATCCCGCGAAGAACGATGCCACCGGTGAGAATCACCAGGCTGCTGGCCTCTGGAACGACCGCGCCCTGCTGGGGCACTGCCTCGCCAGCCCCGCTCGTCTCGGGAAACCTGTACGAATATCCCAGGTTACTGCGCCAAGCCACATAGTCGGCCGAGTCGATTACTCCACTGCCGTCCGCGTCCGCGCAGGTCGCTCGTCGAGCCGAAAGTTGCTCTCCACATTGCGTAGTCGTCGTAATCGACGGCATAATCGTGGTTAAAATCGCCGATGTGCAAAGGAACATTGGCGGCCGTGACGACGCGAAAGTAATCACCGGAGAAACTTGTAAAGTCCATCGGTGAGTCACCGCCGGCGCACTGCGAATCACGATGTCGCCAGATATGGGAATCCCATGGGCCGGATCGGCGGGATTGTTAGGATAGTCTTCGTTAACGAAACAGAAAGTTGAGGAGCGCAAACGTCGAACCGTCGGCGTGTAACTGACCATTTGGAGCCGGATGGGCCAGTCACGATATCAAACCCGAGCGAGCCGTTCGTCGCGATCATGTCCTCTGGCTTGCCGATAATTCCCAAAATTGGCCCGTCAAACTTGAATGTCGCGATATCGTGCGAAAGGTCCTGGCTCGTTGGGACGTTCAGCCAAATATAATGGCTATTCACCGTTCTGCCGCTGGGATCGCCGGGCCAGGCTGCTCCCAACCATAGCCGGCCGGCGCCGTTGCTTGCTGGAAATTCGGATTGCTGGTCGCAACCGGGCTGATAAGAGTAACTTGTTGCTGCTCATCAATTGCTTGAAGTAGCGGGGATAGCGGGCAATTAGCTGTCCCTTGCCCGTGGTTCTGCTGCGAGCAAGTCGACCCTGCGGCGCTCGCCTTTTCTACAAAAAACGGGTTTGCCGCAGTATGGCCCGCAAGGCTTGCATCCAGAGTATTCGGAACGGCGGATCCCGAAATCTCGAGGATCATTGCCCGCGCGGTGCCGGCCGGTAAAACCGTCAACGCGGCGAGAGTGGCCACAATATGCACCATGCAAGACACGAAGACGCGGCGATTCACGACATTCACCAACAGCCTTCCCCTCTCGCTCTGCCGATAAAGCCATCCGAAACTCACGCTTTGGCCGCTTCTCGCCCGTTAGTCTAGCCCAAAAGGGGGATGCAGTCAATCACTCGGCCGGTTTTCAATCGCCTGCAGCCAGCGCCGTTCGTAGCACGACGAGACGCATCAGTACATCCGCCGGTTTGGCCTGAGGTATTTCGGGCCGCGGAGGAACGATGCGTTTAAGCGTTCGACCGACGAGCCTGTCGATGATTCCTCGACGACCCGCCATCTTGGCAGATCCCACGTTCAATGATTTGCCGTCGACTACGTCGTTCAGCATGCGCAATAGCAGGTCGGGCGGAACAAGATCGTCCAGCCGGCTGCTTTTCATCTCAATAAGCTGCCGGACGTCCGCAGCATTCGAAGCGAACTCCTGGGCCAGGTTCAAATAGTAGTTACCCGCTGTTGCGGATCGCGGGATGCGGAACAACTGCGGATACATCGCCGTGATCGTTTTGCGATAGAGCCGCCGATTCAATCTCCATGTCGTCGGCACGCGGGTCGTGAAGTCCAAAATGTCGTTGTCAAAGAGTGGGCTGCGGACCGCGACACCTTGCGGTACGCAGGCTTCGCGCCAGGGTAAGTGCAGGTTTGCATGTCGCTGATCGAGATTCAGAAAGTCGATGGCATTTCGCAAGTCACCGTGCGCCTCTCGTGACGCGACGGCATAGAGTTGTTCGAGATCTGCCGCTAACGATTCTTTGAACTTGGTCCGGCTGTTTGTCGGTAACAAAGGAATGAACCAGGACAACGCTCCAGTGTCGTAGATTTGCAGGCTCGCCAAAACATCTTGAGAATCGGTTAGTCCACATTTTATCCAACCTAGGGTCTGCTCGCCAACGAACACGACTGGGCGGTCTACAGACGCAAACTGTGGCGCCATGCGTTGCCACGCGCCTAACTCGGCGCAGTACCAGCTGAGATGTCTTCTGAGGCACACCATCGCGTTATCGAGAAGATGTTTCACAAAATTGCCATCGTATGTCTCCACGAGCTCGTGAGAGTATCTGGCGCATTCGGCCAATCGTCGCGCCAAATCCGCATCGCTGCCCGGCAACGGCGCCCCGTGATCGTACGAGAAGCACCGCACATCGGGAACTTGGAGATCGTATGCCAGAACCCCCAGCAGTCCCGTCGAGTCGTAGCCTGCACTGAGCGACAGGAACACATTGGGGCTGTCGAATAGTCGTCGCCGCACCGCTCGAATTAGTCGCGTTCGCAGCTCCTCGGCCATCTGTCTGCTGTTGAAACTCCGCGGCGACGATTCAAAGCCATAACGCCAGTACGGTTTCGATTCGAAGCCGTGCGGTGTCAGCTGGTGGATGCATGCTCGCTGCAGGACAGAAACGCCCCGCAGCAGCGTGCGCGAATTGTACACGACACGATTTACGATATACGAAGCGATTCCACTTGGATCGAGTTCGAACGATGCCCAAGGTTGGGCCGACAGATACGACGAAATGCAAACGCCGCCGCCGATTTGACTGGCAAAGATTCTGCGCGAGTTCAATCGATCGGTGATCACCACCATCCGATCGTGCGCTTTATCGACCGCTACTAGCGCGAACGAGCCGTGGATTTCCTTCGCCCAGCTAAACCCGTGCTCGGCAAAGCGCTGCGCCAGCCAGGCAGCCTGATTATCAACGGAATTGTAAATCTCTCCGTGTAGTACCACGGTCAACGTGCCGGCAGCGTCTTCTCCCACCTTTGCGCCCGCCGACAGGGAGAGGCAAGCGCAATTCGAGGAAGTCGAGAGTACGACGTCCGGGCTAGCCCCGGCTAGTTCGGCGAATCTTTCCACCGCGCGGTTGGCTGGGTCACCCTCTTTGATTGAGCAAAGGTACCCAAACAGCCCGGTCGATGTGCTATCACAATGCGGCATAGTGAATCGTTTAGGATTTGAATTTAATTGCTCGCAAATGGCCGACGCACTGAGCAATTGTGGGGAAGTTCTCCCGACGATCGTCAATCCGGCGCGAGCGCCATTCTTAAAATGATGAGCCGAAGCAAAATATTTGGGGGCTCGATCGGTCGAACCGGGGGACGTAGAGGAACGAAGTTTCGGACTGTTCGATTGACAACTCGGCCGATCGCGCCGGTAAACGCGCCCTCTTGATGAATGCCGCTGCCGGACGGCCCCCTGCCATTCAGAACGTCTCCCAGTAGGCGTTCAAGCACATCCGGCGGAATGAGCTCGTCCAATCTGCTGCTCTGCGTGCGGATCATCCGTCGAACTTCATCCGCGTTCGCGGTAAACTCCCGGGCCAAATCCAAGTAGAAGTTAACGTCCACCGAGGATCGCGGGATACGAAACAACTGTGGATACATCGCAGTGATCGTTTTCCGGTAGAGCCGCTTATTTAACCTCCCCGCGATAGGCGTGCGTGCTATCAATTCGAGAATGTCATTGTCTAAGAGGGGGCTGCGGACCGCGACACCTTCCGGAACACAAGCTTCGCGCCAGGGCAGGATGAGATGCCCGAGCCGCTGATCGAGATACAAGTAGTCTTTGGCGTTATGCCAATTGCCGTGAGCTTCGTTGGACGCGACGACACGAAGCCGTTCGAGATCCTGCTCGAGCCCATCGTTGAGCTTTATCCGGCTTTCGTTCGGCAATAGCGGAATTAACCAGGATAAAATCCGCATGTGGTGGATTTGCAGGCTCGCAAGAACATCCCCATAATCGGCAAGTCCATAGTTTCGCCATCCCAGGCATTCATCGCCGACGAACACAACGGGGCGTTCGACCGCCGCTAAGCGAGGCGCCATGCGTTGCCAAGCGCCGAGTTCAGCACAGTACCAGCTCAGGCTGTTCCTGAGACCGATTGCCGCGTTATCACGAAGATGCCGTACAAAATCCCCACCATAAGTCTCCACTGTTTCATGTGAGTATCCGGCGCACTCGGCCATCCGCTTCGATACGGCCGCATCGCTGCCCGGCGACGGTGTCCCGTGCTCATACGAAAAACATTGCACTTCGGGCACGCGCAAGCTGTAAGCGAGAATCCCCAGCAAACCGGCCGCATCGTAGCCCTGCGCTCAGCGATAAGAACACGTTAGGGCTGTCATAGAGCCGTCTTTGGACGGCCTGGATTAGACGCGCTTTCAATTCGCCGGCCATCTGCCGCCGCGCACGATTCTTCTCCGTCGAGCCGAAACTGTACAGCCAGTACGGCGCCGCATCCAAACCGCTTGGCGTTAGTTGATGTACGCACGCGCGTTTTAGAATCGAAACGCCCGTTAGCAACGTCCGCGATTTGCCCAGGATGCGGTTGGTGATGTACCAGGCCACGCCGGCGGCATCGAGATCGAATGAATCCGATGGCTGCGCGGAAAAATGAGAGGAGATGCAAACGCCGCCTTCAATTTGACTGGCAAAAAGTCGGCGTGAATTCAATCGGTCTGTAATCACGGCAACCCGATCGCGCGCCTTATCGATCGCCACGAGCGCAAACGATCCGTGAATCTCCCTCGCCCATGTAAAACCATGCTCGGCAAAACGCTGTGCCAGCCAGGCCGCCTGATTATCGACTGCTTCGTAAATCTCGCCGTGGAGCACGACAGTAACCGTTCCACCCTCGTCCTCGCCGACCTTTTCCGCTGCCGACAGGGCGACGCAAGCGCGGTACGACGGTGTTGAAACCGCAAGATCGGGCCCTCGTCCGACGATTTCGCGGAATTTCCTCTCAGCGCGGTCTGTCGGATCAATCGCTTTGATTGCGCAGAGGTATCCGAAAAACGCGGTCGATGTGTCGGGGGAATGCATATTGAAGAGATCGCAATTCAAATCAATTGATCGCAGAGACGCAAGAAGCGATTCCGCCCACTTTTCCCAATTCAATACTTCCTCATAGCGGCGCCGCGACGATTGAACGAAATCACGATATCTCAGAGGATCGCCAATGATATCCATGACGGCGGCCGCGTAGTTTTCCGGCGTACTATTGGCCGGCATGAGACGACCAGTATTCTCCGTCAGGATCGAGCTGATTCCGCCCACGTCGGCTGCCACGACCGGAATACCGTACGCGGCCGCCTCGCAAAGTGCAATCGGCGAACAATCGGCCCGCGAGTCGGGAAAAGCATCACGTGTGAGGCGAGCAGGATTTCATTTAATCTTTCGCCTGTCCTGCGCCTTTCGTTTGTCCAGGAAACGGGTCACGCGAACCGGCAGATTGCCGTGTCCCTCGGGTGGTTCGGCGCCGATAAATGTCAATTCGGCGTCGACGCACCACGTTCGCACAATGACTCAAATGCTTTCAATGCGATGTCGCCTCCCTTTGCGATGCCAATATAGGCCGATGAATACGATCTGCCATGGGACGTCGGTCGCATTTATTGAAAGTTCGCGTGGCTCCGGCACCGTGCTTAAGATTTGCGCCGTAGGGAATGATCCGGATTTTCTCGTTGAGACGTGCCATAGTCGCGGCATAGCCGATTCAGCCGCCCAGGCCGATGAATAGGTAATCGCCGTGGCCTTCTGTATTGCCAGGCGCTCCGCATTTTCCTCGATCGCCTGTTGCTCGGCCGATGCGCCGAAGTCATAACTGTTGTAAAGCAGCCGGCAGGTGACGTCCGAAGCATAAACAACAGGCTGCCGCAAATTCAGTGCGGCTCAATTCTCGCGATGCAACCGGTGCGAAAACGACATCGACGGTCGCGCCTGCTAAGCTGTCGCTCGACGTCGCGGGTGAATTTAATGAATGCCGGGTCTGCATTGTCTTCCCAGCTTTTGTTTCCGCCCGCGGTCTCGAGCCTTGGTCCATAATTCGCGAAAGCGGGTCGGAGTATATGGATCGCCAAGCGGCACCACATCCGCCTGCCGGCTGAGCGACTCATACATGCTGTATAAGATCCCGGAAAACGTCAGCCGGTCAAAGTAGTTCTTGCAGGAAAGAAACCCAATCTTTAACTTATTCCGGTCTGTGGTGTTAGACATGCTCTTTGTTTATTCCCGAGCGTCTGGTGGCATGTCGCTCTTGACCGCGGTCACGATCAGTCCGCGGCACCTGCCCTAATGCGTGCGGCGCTGTGTTTGCGGCGGTAAAGCTCGTCCAGCCAGGTCTTGAACGGTTTAATTCGGAAAAGACGATTGTCGAACAATCGCATGAGCCTGTGATAATTTCGCTCGAAGGCTGCATCGCCATAACCCTCCATGGCGACAATTTTCATCCCCGAGACGGCCTCGATCAGCGTTCGCAGCATTGGTTCGTCAAAATGCCGGTAATGTTGCGGGTTGGTATTAACTTGATTTATGGACGGCGTCGTTACGACGAGTGTTCCACCGACCCGCAAGAAACGCACCGCGTTTTCCAGCGCTTTCACACACTCGGCTGGAGGAATATGTTCGATTACCTCGATCAGCACGACGGCATCAAACGGATCAACAAAGTTGCGATGGAATTCGGAGCCAGTGACGTCTCCGCAGTAAAATTGAGCACCGGGGACTAGCACGCTGCGCGTGTTCGATCGCATTTTGACTCCAGTCACAGCCTACTACATCCAAACCACATTCAATAAACTTTTGGCAATTCCAGCCATCGCCGCAGCCAGCCTCAAGCAATGTCTTGGCGCCGCGGCATCTCACGATTTCGCACACCCGGGAGACGTAGGCTTCATGGTCAAGCCACCACACTCCCGTGTTATCGCATAGAGGCACGAGCCAATAATCGGGGAGCGAGTAACCGCTTTGTTTGTTCGATTCTTGCGCGACGGCGTACCGGTTGCTCTCCGCGTTTGAGCTCATAGGATCACCGGAATCGGCGGCCACTTTACAAGTGTCGCCTTAATCAGGTTGCTTCGATGCTCAAAGCCAGCCATATTATTAATTTTCCTTCCAGCGGGGACGGCAGCGTTTGTAAGGCCGACCAGCTGCAGTCGGTCGGAATCAAGTGCGCATAGCCGGTCTACCAGTTTTTGTTTATCACCCATCGCCACAAGAATTCCACCACCCTCGCGCACCAGTTCGCCTGCGTACTCACTCTCGTAGCCCACGATGGGGCACCCGGATATCAGTGCCTCGACAAGACATCGTGGCGATTCGGGAGTTTTGTGACAGAAGACGAATAAATGGGTGTTGCGCAGAAATGCGAATAGTTCGGAATGGCTTGTCACGAATCCGGGCAATGAGACTACGCCTGCCAGTCCGCGCCGAGTTACTTCACATCGCATTTCGGTGAGCATTGGGCCATCACCCAGCCAAATCGCCTTAAACGATACCCCTCGCTGGTGCAAAAGCTCCATGACCTCTAGCCAATCGAGTGGGCCCTTCATTTCGTCCGCACGACCCACATATCCGATCGATAATGGACCCCTCCGGGATACAAACCGGCATTTCTCATCAAGTTGCTCATTGGTGATCGAGTCAGATTCCTTCAGCGAGAAATCGTGGACTAAGTAGGACGTCTGACACCACGGCTCGTACTGCGCATAGCAGCTGGCGCCGTGAAACAACCCGAGCGAGGCATGTCGGATGCACCGGCGCTCCAGCCAATACATCAATTTCGACCGAACCCGAGCTCGGAATTGCTTAACCGGACTGCTATCGGCGGACGACATCAAGCCAACTTTGTGCTCGACGCGATCTGTCCAAACGGCGTAGGGGCGGCCAAGCCGCCGGGCTTCTATGCAAGCCACCGCGCCCCAGTCTCCAAATAAACCGCCGATGGCAAAGCAAAGGTAGCGCGACCGTCTGATCGCTTGTTGAATGACCGACCTGCCGTCAAGGTAAGCGCGAGTAAATGACAAAAAAGATGTTGCATAGGGCAGCGGTATGAACTTCACACGATCCGAGTTGGCGATCTCCGACGCCGGCTTCCAGACGGTGCTATGCGACTTACGCATCTCGTCGTCCGTCAGGAGCGGGCAAATCGCTTCGATGCGGGAAAAGTTCTCCAGCCAACTTTCCATACCGTTGCACGCTTGCGACTCGAACAGCAATCCATCCGAGCCGCGCCAAGCACACCGGTAGCACAAGCAGCAAATCCGCCTGGTAGGTGCTGCTGTCGTGCGGCCGCCGCTCGTCGAGGCTCATTTCTTTTGTCATGCCAATCAAGCGCCGGCGCGGCTCGTCAATTCAATTTCAGTTCGGGAAACGATATACCAAATCGAACCCGGCCCGTGTTGCCATCCAGGCAATAATTCGTCGAGAGCCTGCCGTACGCCGGTCCAATCGCTATCGTGACCGCATAACAGCCCTCCCGGCTGCAAGAGAGGCCGCCAATTCAGAATGTTGCTCTTCGTTCCTTCGTACGAGTGGTCGGCATCGATAAAGATCATGTCTGCTCGGCGATGCTTTAAGATCGGCGCCAGAGCCGCAGCCGCAACCGCGGATTTCATTTCCATCATGATCGCGCGGCCGCCACTTATAAACGGAGCAAGATTGGAGAGCAAAGTCTCGCGCAGCAAATCGACGCTTTGCGATGACTCGATCTCGCGATAACACTTGCCGCCTTCGTCCTGTGATCCCTGAAGATGTTCAACGAAGAACAGTATACCAAGAGTCGCCGATGCCGGCGCATGCGTGCTGCGGCCTTTCCAGCTGCCGATCTCGACAATAACGTGCCGCCGTTTGGCCTGCCGCCACAGCCAGTTCAACTCGGTACGAGTCGTCCAGCCTTCGATTTGCTCGGCTTCCAATGAACCAAATCGAGTACCTTTCAAAATAGGAGCCAAGATGTGACGAACCGTTCTCAAAAACGAATGTAGCGGGCTGGCCGTAGCTGATTCGGGTCGCTCGACGGAAGGTTCGTGCACTGTGGTCGCCATCTATTCCTGTTGTAAACTCGGGTCGTTTACCGATTGCGCGTGGACAAACTTTGCTAACAGAACGGCGATGAGGAAATTCCTGCCACCCTGAAATAATACCGGCACATTCCGATAGCTTGTGGCCACTTCCCTGCCACACAAAACGCAGCGTAAAGGAGAGCGTCGGCGGTCGAGTACTTGTGCGCAAAAAGTCGGTTTATTGTTATTTTACTCACCAAGGCAAGGTACATCGCGATCATCACGGCCACAGAGATCCCTCGCGTCGGCCACACCAGGCAGAGTCCGATTAAGGGGATCGCAATCCCCCAAATCCAAATACTGCGGGCCTCTTTTACCCAATGCCGCTCGGGGAAGGCGCCGTGCAGCGCGGCCCCCTCGGCGTACGAGAGGCCGTTGCGCACCGATCGCCTCCACCACTTGCCAAAGGAGTCGATATCGCTATCGTGCAATGCCATTTCCCGATCCAGCTTGAGAATCGACCATCCTGCCTGTCGCAGGCGGACACACAACTCGGGCTCTTCGCCGCCCACCAGTTCGTCGCGAAACCCATTGACCTGCGCTAACGCCGAGGCACGACACATCGCGATGCCCCCGCAATACTTGGACACACCCGTCGGCGTGTCCCATTCCAGGCTAGCAAGTCGATGGTAGATGTTTCGCCTCGGCCTGGTTTCGCGCACATGGCCGAGAATAATTGCAGCCTCCGGATGGCTGTCGAATTCGGCCACCGCGGTGTTAACCCAGGATGGATCGAGAACGCAGTCGCCGTCAACAAATTGCACGAATTGGACTTCGGGATTTCGCTCGACAACGCGCCTCCAGCCGGCATTCCGCCCGCGGCCGGCGGTGAATCTCCGTGCAGCGCTCAATTCGATCGAGTGAACTCCCATGCGGCGAGCCAATGCGGCGCTTCCGTCGGTCGATCCGGAGTCGACGTACACAGAATACCGAGTCTGCGGCAGCACCGACTCGAGGCACGCGCGCAGACGATCACCTTCATTGCGACCAATGACAACAGCGCCAACGCACGAAGTCGCCACCCTAATCTCCCGGCTAAATGATGAGATGCGACTCTTGGGGAACGAGTGACGCGTTCGATCTCCGTACCGGCGACCATGCGTTGGTCCAAATGTCTTTCCATTCGCCTTGGCAAGCTGTAGCCCCTCGGCTGGAAATCAAGCGGCCAGTGGCAGCGAGCAATGAACCCGCCAACCATCCGATATTGGCCGCCCATAGACCGGCAGTTCCCAGGTGCTTCGCGAAATAACGTGCCCGGGACACATAATAATAGCGCGGCTTCCGCTCGAGGCAGCGAGCCTTTTCGGGCAGCTCGTTACTTTGTCCCTCCAGATGAACCACCTGCGCCGCTTGACAATAACCGATCTTCCATCCGGCTTTTCGTGCCATCCGACAGTAGTCTGCGTCGTCGTAGTACAGGAAATAACCCTCATCCAATAGCCCGATTTCGCGCAGCACGTCGGAGCGAATCATCGCGCAGGCAAAACTTACCCAATCGTATTGTGCTGCGCCATTCGGTGGTGCAAGGGGAAAGTAATCCCTGGATAGAAGCCGGTTGATTCGCCCGCTGCCGGCGCCACGCAGGAATTCAGAGACAGGTGAGTGGTCGCGAAAGCAACTGAATTGAACTTTGCCATCCGTCCCGATCACGACGGGCCCCATAATTCCGACGCCCGGCGATTTCTCGAAGGTATCGAAAAGATTCTTCAACGCGCCGGGCTGGACGATCGTGTCCGCATTCAACAGCAGCACGTACCGTGGCGGCGAGGCGATACTGATCGCGCTCCTCAATACCGAATTATTACCGCCGGTGAAACCAACATTTGGCGACACAGCCAGCAATTTCACCCAGTCGGTCCAACCGTTGGCGATGATCGCGTCGTGCAATTGCTCGACGGCTTCCGGACCGGTCCCATTCTCACAAATCGCCACTCGCATGCCAGGAACATCTTGAATTTGCGGCGCGATCGATTTCAGGCAGTTCACGGTCAACTCCGCCACACGGTAACACAGGATGACCACGAGCACGTTGAGTCCGTCGTCGACGAGTCGGGACTCGGTGCGGTTGCCTGTTGATCCAACTTCAATCACGCCATGTACCATTGTGCAAATTCATCCCAGGCCGCGGGTTCATTCCATCCGAGTGACTCGCCGTTTACTGGTTCGGTGTTGAATCGTGACTTCGGTTCGGCAAATTCGATTTGGTTGTGCGCACTCAAGTTTGCATTCCCAACCTGTTCGGGTTCGCATTTCCCGAGCGACCCGCTTGGCAAAGTCACCCTGGCTTTCGACATAACCACTCGGATTAGTTTGACTAAATCCTGCCCCGTTCTTCGCGAACGATTCCACGAATGCGAGATACGCGGGCGAAAGCAGTGAGACATGAATATTGTCGCGGATGTAGGCCGGCGTCCGAACAGTCGCTACGTTACCGGTCGACCAGGTTTGTATCAAATAAGACGTGAAGCGAGCGTCTTCCCAAGCGCCAAAGGGGTTTGGAATCACGAATTTACCCATTGGAACCCCCAAAACCCGGCAATAGTACTTGCATATTTCCGCAGTGAGCGACTTGCTCAACCCGTATGGCGATAAAGGGGGCAAGCCGTCGCTGCCCTGGCCTTCGCCTCCTTCGAAAATACTACCCGTTAGCAGAAATGCGGCTCCAGAAGTATCGGCCAACAATTTCAAAACTTCTTGAATGCGTCGCGTATTGTTCGATACGGCCTGGCACACGTCAAATTCAGCCGATTTGTAATTGGTCGCATCGGCCGCGTGATGACAGAGCAGGTCGATACGCTCATGCTTCAAGTATTCCAAGAACCGGTCGTCGCCGAAACTGCACGAATATAGCGGCTTGCTTCGAGTCGCGACATGCTTCACGCGCCGGCTGCGCACGTCGTCGCCGTAGGCCTCGATGTTGCTGCGCGTGAATGTGGTTCGTACATCGTGGCCGGCACTTGCCAGCCGCGACACGAACCAGTATCCGGTAAATGAACTGGCTCCGGTAAAAAGGATTTTCATTTCGCGATCTCCGCCGAATGCAGATGCCAATCGGGATCGAAATCGCGATGCTTTGCGTCCTTGTCGGATATCACTTCCGGTGAGATCGGCCAGCGGATGCCGAATTTTTGGTCGTTCCACCGCACTCCACGCTCAAATTCGCTCGCATAGTACTCATCGACGAAGTAAAACGCCTCCGTGTTCGGCTCAAGCGAAATGAATCCGTGGGCGAACCCTTTCGGCACGTACATCATTTTGCGATTCTCGGCCGAAAGCGTTTCGCCAAACCATTGGCCGAACGTTCGCGATCCGGACCGCAAGTCAACGATGCAATCCCACATGGATCCGCGAATACAGCGAACGAGCTTGGTTTCGGCGCGGCGGAAGCTGGTAATGCATGCCGCGCAGCGTTCCTTGTTGTGTGCTGAGCGAATTGTTAACCTGCACAAACGCCGATTGCAGGCCCGCGTTGCGAAACTCATTGCAACAGAACAAGCGGGCAAAAAATCCGCGCTCATCGCCGCGCTTTTCCAGCTCGATCACGTATGCGCCATCAAGTTGAGTCTTGTGAAATAACAGGTTTCCACCTTTCAAACGACTGCTTGTAATATGGCCGCGGCGCGTTCGAATTTATTCCCCGTCGGAATGGCGATGACATCGTGTCCCGGTAGACTGTCGACCTCTTTGGGATCGAAAGCTCGCGGTCGCACTTTCCATATACTTTTCGGCAGATACAGAAAAGAATAATCGAAGCGGGCCAGGATATCGAATGCCGGATGCTCAATTAGCGGGTGGCTAAGCTGTTGATTCATTTCGAAGAGTATTGCATCGGGCCGAAGTTTATCGAGAACGTGCGTGCTTCCTTTGAAGACCTCGCTCTCGAAGCCCTCGACGTCCAGCTTCAGGAATTGCACGGATTCAACCTTGTGCTCGGTAAATATGTCGTCGAGCGTGCGGACGGTAACGCAGGTCGAATTTCCGGCCGAGGAATGGACCTGCTCGTTAAGCGAGGCGGCGCCGCAGTTGTCGAGCGGAATCCAGAGCGTACGATCTTCGTTCTTCGATCCAAGGGCAAACGGCAGTGCCACGATGTTTTGCGTCTGATTTCGACAGATCGCGGCGTTGAGAGCGTCGAAGCAAACCGGATTTGGCTCGAAGGCAAACACTCGTCCCCGCTTGCCGACGAGACGCGAAAGCAACAGCGTTACAAATCCGACGTTCGCGCCGATGTCGCAAACGGTGTCTCCGGGCTTGACGAGATTCTTGCAGACCCAGCTCACTTTTGGGTCCAGGTCGCCGCAAAAAAATGCGGCGCGTCCGATGTAATCGTCCAGCGAGGCGAGGACTTCACCACCCAATGTTGGGCACCATGCCCGCTCATTGCTTTTACCCGTCAGGGCAGCGACGAATTGCGAGTTCGCGAGCGAACCGGCGCCGCTGTAGAACGGGTATTTTCGCAGGAGAGTAGCCAGGATTGATTGGCGAAGTGTCGGCATTGTCAATTTCTAATCCGATGGCGAGCTGCGCCGGCAGCGGGGGCCCCGTGCAACCGATTGCTAACCCGGCGAATCGGGATGCCGCCGGAGCCACGCCTTGACCTTGGGATGCTTGTGCGTGGCATAGTTATCAACAATCAGGTGCAGGTCCAATTCCGGCGGCGTTTTCGCCTCGATCTTCCTCAGGAACTTGATCCATTCCTGGTGTCGGTGTCGCGGCATGCACTCAGCGATGATCTTTCCCGCGGCCAACTCGATTGCCGCGAACAGCGTGGTGGTGCCATGGCGTTTGTAGTCGTGCGTGAGGGTCTTCAGCCGGCCGGGATATATCGGCAGGCTCTTCTGCGTGCGGTCGAGCTCTTGAATCTGACTCTTCTCGTCGCACGAAAGCACGAGCGCATGCTCGGGAGGATTCAAGTACAGGCCGACCACGTCGACCAACTTTTCAGCGAACTGCGGATCGTTCGAGACCTTGAATGATTTTGTGCGGTGCGGCCGCAGGCCGTTGTCTCGCCAGACGCGCTGGACCATCGTATCGCTGCAACCCAACGCCTTGGCCAGCGACCGCGTCGACATATGTTCGCCGGTCAACTCGGAGGTTTCCAAGGTGCGCGGCCGGATTGCCACGTAGCATTCAAGGTCTCGTAATCGCGCTGAGTATCCATGCACTGCCAAAAGCCGGGGTGCTTAAACAGGCTGAGCTGTTCATCCGCGGCCAGGCGCACCAGCGGCGCTTGCTCCAGCACGCACGAATCCTCGGTACTGAGGCAATCAAGAAACTTGCGCCGAAAGAAAAAGTAGCCGCCGTTGATCCATTGGTCGCTGAATTCCGGTTTCTCCTCAAATTCCAGCACTTCATCGCCGGCCAGTTTAATCTCACCGAAACGTGAGGGCGGATTGATACCCAAGACAGTTCCCAGCCGGCCGTGCTCTAAGTGAAAGCGATACTCGGCGGCCAGGTCGACATCGGTCAGCCCGTCGCCGTAGGTCACGGCAAATTGCTCGGCATCCCCGAGATATTTCGCCGCAGCTCGTGCGATTCGCGCTCCAGTCATTGCGTTTTCACCCGTATCAACGAGTGTCACGGTCCAATCATCGGTATGTTCCACGGGATGGATCGTCAACGCGTTGGTCGCCAGCTCGACGGTAAAGTCGCTATTCAGCGACCCATAATGAAGGAAATACTCCTTAATCATTTCCCCTTTGTAGCCCAGACATAAGACAAATCGCTTGAAACCATGGCGCGCGTACGACTGCATGATGTGCCACAAAATCGGGCGTCCGCCGATTTCAATCATCGGTTTCGGCCGAAACTCGGTCTGTTCGCGGAAGCGCGTGCCCTGCCCACCGCAGAGTACGAACACCGGCACGGTTGTTCCGTCGGAAAATGTTTCTTTCATCGTCTTCCAGCGAACTCTGTCCGTTAACGTAGCAGCCATGCTGGCCTCATTGCGACACCGTCACACGCTACCCGGGTGCAACCGCCGCAGTGGAATGCTGTCGGCTGATCCATCGATATTCCCCTCGACCTCGCCTTGCTGTGCTGGTTCGCGCAAATTCCGCGGGGCCAGCACAAATCCAACGACGGCCCCGCCGGCCAGCATGAAAACAGGGTTTGCCATAGAATTGGGCAAGCAGTCGATAGCGTAAAGCGTAACGATCATGCCGAGTGCCAAAACCGGCGCCATCTCCCGCGATAATAGGCGCCTCGCGGGAATCCGGCTCGTCAACAGGGTCAGCGGCAACAGCAATGTCGCGAAACTGCTTACGACGCCAACAATGCCATGAGCCCCCAGCTCGATGACCCAGTGGCCGTCAGTTATCGAAATATCTTTGCCCCAATTATCATGCACGCGCAAGCGCCCCCACCCTCCCCACCCGAATATCGGTTGCTCCATGGCTCTTGCTATGAGGATATCTTCGTTGTCGATGCGGAACTTAAGCGAGTCCGCGCGCTTATCGTCGAACATTCGCGCTAGCTCGATCACTTCTTCTGCGTGCCACACCTCGGTCGAACGCGCCGCGATATAAATTGGCGGCGCCAGCAACAGGCACACGAAAGCCAGGCGGCTTTTTGTGTAAAAGAAAAAACCAAGCGCTCCCAAGCCAACGATTAGAAGTACCAACGATTCGGAGGCGCGGCACATAATCGTTGTCGCAAGTAAAACCAAAACCAAAGTGTTTGCCGACATTCCCCAGAGCTTTTTCCAGGCGCCCGTCCATGCCAGCCAGATTCCGACAAGCGATGCCCCCGTCATCCACAGGCCCACCTGAAGACCGCCGTCCATAAACACATTCGGGCGCCAACCGCCGAATCGCATCTGAACTTCGCGCGGAGCAAAACCGTACATCATCTGGTGCAATTTGGGGCTCATTCGAATTTCGAATAAACACAAGGGCACATACAACAAACCGCCGATGGCGATCCCGATCGCCAGCTCACGAATTGTTTTAACATCGGTGAAGTAAATACGGCCGATCAGGTAGGGCAGGCTCCAGGCGACTGTGTAGACCATGACGCTCGACAGTCCGTCCCATTCCCCTAAGCCGTTTGACATGCTGGAAAAAAATGGACAAATGCATAACAGAAGGATCGGGAAATCGAGCCAAGACGGTGTGAACCGCAATAGGCGTTTTGCATCAAACAACAATGCGCCGAGAAACACGCCCGCGCAAGTTGCCGACATTTTCGTGTAGTCGGGCAAAACTGGCAGCTTGTACGAAACGACCGGAAGAAACAGCCAAGCGCTAAGGAACGCGACGATTACCGCGCGCGGTGGCGGCAATACGGCGAACAGGATGAGCACGGCTGGGATCCAGGCCAGCATCACGATGGTGGCAAAGATTTCCATTATGTTTTCTTAATCGCGGCAAATCACGTCATTCATCGGCCGGCCGTTAGCTCCGCTGGCAGTGCCGTTTGACAGAATTCGAGCGCCATCCTGTGGCGGCTTATTAGCCATACCGTTTATTGCAATATTAGGTGCGCGAGAAACGGCCGCTTGTGAACGGCGGTATTCGAAGTAAAGGATACCGGCGGCGGCGGCGCTCAGCAGAGCAGATGAAATCAACTTGATTCGCCAGGCATGGGCCGTAAAAACCGAATCCACGCCAAACCAGTAACGAGCAGATAAGCCAAACGCTACGAACAGTATTAGCCCAGCGGTCAACACTGCATCCTGTCCAAGCAAGGGGATTCCCTCTCTCGTTAGGGCGGTATCCACGATTATCGCCGCGACCACATTGCCCAATGTCCAGCCCGCGATAAACCCTTCCATCCCCCAAAGTTGGAAGCCAATCGGCGCGGCAACGATCGTGATGAGACAATTGATCGAGTTCGCCAGAGCCAGCGCCTTGCTGCGTCCCAACGCCAAGAGGCTTGCCTGGCTCGTTCGTTGAAGCAAAGTGAACCAGAGGCCAAACCCGAGCCAGCGCGCAATCAGGCCAGCTTCGTGATATCTCGGGTCATACAGCAAATAAACCAGTCCGGGCGCCAACAGGATCAAATTCGCGATGGCAACGACCGCCATGGAAAGAATGTACTTGCGGGATCGGCTAACGACGTCGGTAAATTGATGGGTCGCATGGCGTCGAAAATGCGACATCGCCGGCATAAGAATGCGGTTTGAGAATTGCTCGAAGACGCCCAGCACGATTGAAACCATGCCCAAGGCGATGCTGTAAATCCCCAACCGCTCAATGGTAGTTAATCGGCCAAGTAGCAGCCGGTCGGATTGCATCGCGAGAAACGTGAACAGCGTGCTAACGAAAATCCAACGTCCAAAATGATACAAGTGATGTGCCGATTCTCGGTGCCAACGAAATCGATTCGACATGCCAGGAAGGGCCAGATGGGAAAGCACCACCTTCAATAACGGGCCCAACAGGGCGCCCAAAACCAGCGCCCATACAGACCCCCAAACTCTCGCTAAAACTATCATCACGGTCACCGATACGATCTGGCAGGCGACTTCGATTGCAACGACGCGGGCCAGTGCAATTCGCGACCTTCGATGAATAGCTTCGTCGAATTAAAGCCGGAAATGAGCGCCGTCAAGGCGGCCACCGGAAGCATGCTTGCTAACATCGGCGTGCCGTAAAAACTCGCCGCCGGAACAGCCAATACGCAGGCCGCGATCCACAGCACCAAGCCGCGGACAACCTGCATCGTCCAGGCAGTATTAAAGAAATCGGGGTCATGCGTGTGTGTGTGCTTCATGATCGCCGGCCCGATTCCCAGGTCGGAGAACATCTGCAATCCCTGCATCAGCACGTTGATCAGGGCCATCAACCCAAACGCTCGCGGAAACAAGAGTCGCGTCAGGATGACGTTCGCCGCGAACCGAATCATTTGGCTGCCGCCGTATCCGGCCAGCGTCCAAACCGAGCCGCGAATCGCCCGACTTTTCAGCGATTTGGACCGGCCGTCCGTTGATGGTTCGAGCTTTTCGGGCGGCGAAAACGTTGCGACCATCGATGGGTCGCTTATCGGTGCATCTTCAGCCAGAGAAACTTCAGCTTCCACAAAACACTCTTCCTGGTGATTACCAAAAGGCTATCTAAGCGCGATGCAGTCTCTCGCACAACGTGGGCGGAAATCAATTGCGCGAGGTCCTATTTCGGTCGTTTGACTCGGCGCTTCCGCTCGTTCGGAATGACATACTGCTTGATCTTCCGATACACCGTCGCCTGGCCAAGACCGAGAAGCCGGGCCGCATCGATGACGTGACCATCGACGCGGCGTAACGCATCGACAATCGCTGCCCGCTCGTGCCGCTCGATTGGCGTCAAGCACACGAATGGATCAAAGCTCGGATCTTTCGAACGATCCGGGGCTGCTCCGATCATGACGCGCCGCCGCTCAGCATAAGCCGAGGCAAGGTGATCCTCCGCAGGTATATGGTCTGCCTCGACGATCCGACCACGCGCGAAAACTACGAGCCGCTCCACCGTGTTCTCTAGCTGTCGAACATTGCCGGGCCAATCGTGCTGCTGAAGCACGCGCAGGGCATCGTCGGAGAATCCTTCGACCATCCGCTCGTGCCGCTCGGCCGATCGACGCAGAAACAACATCGCGAGCGTGGGAATGTCTTCGGGCCGGTCGCGCAACGGCGGTACGAAGATTGGAACCACATGCAATCGAAAGAACAGATCTTCACGCAATCGCCCTTCGGATACGATTGTCCGAGGGTCTCGATTGGTCGCCGTGATGACTCGCACCGAAACACGTTGCGGCACGTGCGACCCGACATGATGAAGAATGCCCTCCTGCAAGAATCGCAAGAGCGTCGGTTGCACCTGCATTTCCAGGTCGGCGATTTCGTCGAGAAACAGGGTGCCTCCGTGCGCCGCTTCGCACCAGCCCTGTTGATTGTGGACCTCGGTTGTAACAGCACCTTTCTCATGACCGAAGAGCAATCTCTCCGACGAGCCGTGTGGTACGGTGGCCATATCGACCGGAACGAAGGGCCCATTCGCTTGCTTGCTATGTTGATGAATGGCCTGGGCAATCAGCTCCTTGCCGTTCCCTCGTTCGCCGTAAATCATCACACTTGCCCGCGTCGCCGCGACTTCCGAAATTAACTTGCGAATGGCGGCCATCGACGGGCTGTCTCCCACCAGGATGCGCTCCAATTCGTCCAAACGCCGCTCGTGCGCCGTTTGCGAACCGCCGTTCGCCGCCGTCGTATCGGCAGTTACTTTCAATGCTGACTTCGTATCGCCCGGCGCTGAAAGCGGTTGGGAACATTGATCCATTGTAAGTTGCACCAACTGCGCAATCGTCCCTGCGTTCAAGGGCATTTCGATCACGTCGTGAGCGCCTACGCTCATTGCTTGATGTCTGTCGTCGCTCGTCATTGGTTTGTTTGCCGAGGTGAATATGAATGCAGTTCTGGACAACAACGACGCGTTTCGCCGGCAGAGACTGACCGCGTCGATTCCATCAATTCCATTCAATGACATGTCGAGCACTACGAGTTTGAACTCCCGCTTTTCGAGCAGGGACTGGCACTCTGTAATCGTTTGGGCACGATCGATTTCGCAACCCGCCGCCACCAATTGTTCCCCCAAAACCGCACTCGATTCGACACTAGGAATGCCAAGAAGCACGTTTGGACGTATTTCTGAGGTGTTCATGTTTCGCGATGACTCCGTTGCCGATGACGCTGCGAATGATCAAACTAAGATTAAACGTGAATAGATCGCAATTAGATCATCGCATTTAGTTAACAGAAGAATGTTTAAGAAGCCCGCGTGCGCTAACGAGCCTGAACGGTTGTGACGCGCAACGATGCCTTCGAATTGCCCAAACGGTTCGGTGCCGACGAACGATTACAACTCCCCGCCGCCAATCCGTCGGCAAGATCGAATGCGCATCCTGTCCCGCCAATCGCCGGGATACTCCATCGATTATGACGAAGTTTGCCAGAACCTGGCCCAAACTTAGCGGACAAACGTCGATTCGATGCAGCGCTCAATTCGGCTACTCGCCATGCAGAGCCAGATCCTCGTAAGAGCATCCACCGAATTAGGAGCCGTTCGGCAAATTTCAAATCAAAAGCCCCTTGGTAAACAGGCTCTCGCGCCAATTTAGGCCCGATTCTTCGACGCCACCTATCATTCTGCTTTTGCTTTGTAGGCAACTAAGCAGTTTTCAGAATACCAATCCCCGGGAACGTGTCAAATTGTTTGAGACGTTTTTGTTTTAATCCGATAATCTGCGGTAAAGCCGCTGCTTTTGTCGCAGGTATTGGATAATTGCCAGCCGCAAGGTCCAGAATCTCTGGGTTGAATTACCAATTTGAGAAAGCAGGCCGGTGGCCGCCCAAATGCGACTTTATCGCTGATCGGCCCATTCATGATGGCGCTGGGTTGGTTTTTGGCATTTGAAACGCGCAGGCCGCCAGTTCAATGCTGCTTGCCTCACTAGCTGCTACAATCAAACCATTCGGTTTTTTAGGAAAATCTGCTTGACCACACCCATTGCGGCGGTATGATAGGGGTTAACTTTCAAAAAGAACGGTCGGTGGGTATTATAGTCTGGCTTTCGCGGAGTCGGGCGTCAGGGGCAGGTACGGAATGGAAACAAACATCATGTTGCTCGTAAGGCGAATTGTTCTTACTTCACTCGTCGCGGTCTTGCTAACGGCGCTGTCCGTCCGGTCGGCCGTCGCTGCGTTCGGGATCACGAGTGTTTCCGGGGCTAATGAGCTCTTGTCGCCGCCATTGACTGACGTCCAACCCGGGACGGTCGAGGGAGCTCTGCCTGTCGTGTTTCACGAGGTCATCAATGGCGTCGTGCTGACGCCCGCTGGAATGCCGGTAGATCACGATGGCAGTAACGTGGTTGCCAGCCCCACGATTTCTGGAAACGTAGTGAATCCCGCGCTTATTTCAACCACGCTTCCTGCGGGCACGCAGTTCAACAGTTACATGTTTCACTTCGACCCGGCCGGGTCGCCGTTCTTTGCCTTCTACGTAACAACGATCAATTTCGACAATCCTATTATTGGCGTTCAGTTATTCAGCAACGGATTTGAATTGGAGAAGCCGAGTGGTACGGCCTACGTTGGAGCATTGGAAGCTGGCGATAGCGAAGTATTGAATAATAACGGCCCAGACGGGGTGCCCATCTTACTTCGTCCGACATATTATCCCAGCGGCGTCGATTTCCGCGGTCTTGAGGAAGACGCATTCGTGCTCACGATTTCCGGCAATACAGTCAATGTGGCCGGCAGCGCTCACGGTGACGAAATTGATCAGATTCGGATTTTCACGGCCCCATCAGTTTCCACTGGCATCCCCGAACCCGCAACCGCTGCGAGTTGGGCGATTATTTCTGGGATCGGTATGACCGGCGCTTTCCTCTGGCGGCGACAAAACTCCGGTCGTTCGATTTGAAGTTAATTGCGGTTGGTCGAATTGGAAAAGATTTGCACTTTTGATCAGGAAGACTTAGGTACGCATAATGACGCTGAAACTGCGGCGACCTCGCCAACATCAACAAAATATTCTTATTCTCCCCGCGGTCCTGGTTCTATCCGTTGGGTTTTTGGTAACGATTCCGGTGCAAGCTGGAATTGTGAGTTCGTCAGCGGT
This sequence comes from Pirellulales bacterium, assembly GCA_963733825.1. Taxonomy (GTDB): domain Bacteria; phylum Planctomycetota; class Planctomycetia; order Pirellulales; family Lacipirellulaceae; genus JABDGM01. The sequence goes on along the minus strand of CAVTEK010000013.1, from coordinate 170,268 downwards.
GACAGTGCTCGCTTCTCCCCCCGCTGGTGATGTACATCCAGGAACAAACACCACGGTACCCGATCCGATTATCTTTCCAGAAGTGCTCGGTGGCGTAGTTCCTGCGGGCGGTGTGGCAGTTGATCACGACGGCAGTGTGGTTGTGACGTCGCCGGTCGAGTCTGCGAACGTCGTCAAACCAGCTCTTGTTGCTGGGGTAATTCCAGCCGGCACGCTTGTCGACAGCTACCTATTTCATTACGACCCCCAAAATCCACCAATCAGTGCGAATTTCTACGATTCCACGATCTTGTTTTCGAACAAGATTCTGGGAGTTCAACTTTTTACTTCAGCTTACACGACGTTGCAAAAGCCAGCCGGTACTGCATATGTCGGCCAATTGGAAGCTGGGGACTCCGCAGTGGCTGCTATGGGTGGTCCTGCAGTGGGCTACTACCCAGCTGGCTTGAGTTATCGAGGCATGGAAGAGGATGCAATGCAAATCACCAACGGCGGTTTTGGCATCGAGCTGGCTGGTGAGGTCGATGGCGCAGAAATCGATCAGGTACGCATATTCGTCGCCGTGCCTGAGCCAAATTCGGTATTGCTGGCGCTCATTGGCTTGCTAGGGCTGTCATTCTTGACCATAAAGAAGGCAAGGTCAGTTCGCTGCTATTAAAGCCATAGGCTCCCAGGCACTTCGCAAAGCTCGGCAATCCTAGACGCCGTAACCAGGCTCCTTGCGGCTTGTTGGCGTCTATTTTTTTCTTCCGAGCCGTTTATTATTCCACCGATGGCCAACGACCACCGGCAATCCGTCGATTCTGCCTCGAACCGGACGGCTTCGGAACGGGTACCCGCGTCGACGCTGAGTCGCCGCTTGTTCTGGCTGCTCGGTGCGTTGGGACTCGTCGCCGTCTGGGCCTATTGGCCGTCTCTTGGTGATGTCTTCGCCGCCTGGTTGTCTGATCCAGATTATACGCACGGATTCTTTGTCGTGCCGGTCTCGGTCTGGTTGCTCTGGGCTCGCCGCAACCAGATGCCCACGACTTCAACGCCTAGTTGGGTCGGTCTATTATTGCTCCTCGCCGCTGGCTTGATACGAATCGCGGCTGGGAGATTCTATCTGCCTCAACTTGATGCCTGGTCGATTCCCTTGTGGGTGGGAGGCGTAGTTTGGCTGTTATTCGGCTGGTCGATGTTGAAATGGGCTCTGCCTTCGATCGCATTCCTCTGGTTTGCAACGCCCCTGCCGGGCACGATCGAAACCGTGTTGAGTACTCCTTTGCAGTTCCTGGCCTCCAATTTCGGCGCATTTGTATTGCGTGTCATCGGCCAGCCGGCGCTCGCTGAAGGAACAACGATCCTGCTCGATGACCATGTGCTGGACGTGGAACGCGCGTGCAGTGGACTGCGAATGTTTTACGGAATTTTCGCGTTGGCGTTTGGCTGCATCGCATTGGCGCGACCCACACGGTGGAAGGCAGTATTCGTGTTAATGGCGGCAGTGCCGGTGGCAGTTGTCGCAAACATCGTTCGAATTGTCGCGACCGGCTTGTTGATGAGGTACACATCCGGTGAGGCGGCCCAAAAGTTTTCGCACGACCTTGCCGGCCTTGTGATGATCCCGTTCGCGGTCGGCTTGTTCATTCTGTTTCTAGTCGTCATGGGACGTGTTTCGCGCCGGTTTGAAGCGCCCGGCGGTGTAGCGTGGCTGACAAAATGGGGACTTGGCTTCGTCGTGCTTATCGCGTGCGCTTTCTTCTGGGGCCGCCACCAAGAGGCCCAGGCAATCACCACGCTAGTCGACACCGCCTCGCGATATGAGACCGAGAAGAATTGGCCCAAATCGATTCATTTTCTCAGCCGCTACATTCGTTCAAGGCCGGACGATTACGATACGTTTAGCCACCTGGCCGAGCTATATCAAGAACATGCGGTCAGTTACGAGGATCAAATTCGGGCGGTAGAGCTTCTCCGAACCGCCTGGCAACAACAGCCGGAGCGCGAAGATCTGGCCTTGGCCGCCATCCAACTTGCGCTGCAGCTTGGCGACCACAAGAATACGATCTCTTTATGCGATGAATTGTTATCTCAGACCCGCAAGGCCGACACGCGCAATGCGGCGACGAAACTGCGTGCTGAAGCGCTGCTCGCATATCTGCAGTCCGACGTGAACCGCGGCGACTACACGTGGGACGACGTCAAAAATGCCTTCGAGAAGTCGCTCAAGTTGCCGGATTACGACGCCGTTCACGCGTCGATCTTGGCGGATATTTATCGTCAGCGCGTGCGTTCACTAAGCAAGGAGGATCGCGAGAAGCGTGCCGACGCATTAATGGATCGGCTGGTCGCCGAACACGCAAATGATCCAATGGCCTGGTTAGCTCGATGCCAATATCGCTTGCGTTACAGCGGCCAGCGCAAGGATGAAATTGCCAACGCCGACAAGGATCTAGACCGCGCACTTGCTTTAGCGGAGAAAGATTCAAGCAAGCCGGAAGCGTTGAATGTATTTCTCACTGCTGCCGCCCGGGCAAACGATCGAAACGATTCGCAAAACGCCGTCAATCTTCTGGAGCGAGCGATCAAGGTGGCGCCGGCCGATTATCGTGCATACGTAATGCTTGCCGAAATACATCGGCGTAGTGGAACGCCCGACGCCCGGCGAGAGGCGATTCGTGTATTGCGCGACGGAGCCAAGCAATCAAAACAGCCAGAGTGGGCGTTGATTTTGCCGTTCGCCTCGTTGCTGGCCGAAAATCGGGATTATATTGAGGCAGAGGCGCAAATCGCCCCCATCGAACGCCTTGTGCCAAGTATCACGGGCCGGGAACGCGCCATCATCAAATTAGGGCTCGGACTCATTCGCGGTCAAATCACTGCTTCGCGGGAGGGACCCGAGGCCGCCATCACCAACCTTCGAAACTTGTTGAATGAGTCGGATATCCGCCTCGTCGAGCCCTATGTGCGCCCGACGATGGCTCAAGGATTTGGCATCCTTGCGCAGCTTTACTCGTCAGTTGGCGATTACGATCTCGCCTTCGATGCTTACCGGCAAGCGGCCCGAATCGAGCCGGGTAAGCCACAATGGGAAATTCAGTCAGCCGCTCTAGCGCTACAAATGGGTGATTTGGATTCGGCCGATAGCAACTACCAAGGCCTGGCCCAAAAGGGAATGCTCACCGGCGATACCCAGACGGGAAGGGTCGAAATAGAAATCCAACGCCAATTGCAGCAACTCCCGGATCATCGGGATTGGAGAACTGCGAAGCAGCTCTTACAAGCGGCGCGCCAAACCGGCTTGTCGGAGCTTCCGGTAGGTTTATTGGCGGCAAAAATCCTTGCTGCTTCCGGAGAAATGGACAAATCCGAACAGTTCCTGCAAAAGTTGGCTGAAAAATTTCCAACCGAAGCGTCGGTATGGCGCTCGCTGGCCGTAGTTGAGCTTCAGAAAGGCGACGCAGTCCGTGCACTGGCTGCGGCCGATCATTTTAAGGCATTGACCAAGCAAGGCGCCGATGCCGCGTCGCTCCGCGCGGCGGTGCTGGTCGAAACGAAGCATCCCGACGAAGGCATTAAGGAGCTTTCTGAGTTCGTCGCCAGCGCGCCATCAGACCAACTTCCGAAAGCTGCGCTCACGCTCAATCATTTCTTGAATCAGCTCGGACGACGGCCCGAAGCGATCGTCGCACTGGAGCGGGCTCATGAAAAAGTGCCGCGCAATTTGCAGCTCATCGATGCATTGGCGACAATGGCATTGTCCGATCGGGATTGGAAAAATCTCGAGAAATATGAATCCTGGCTTTGCACGGCCGAGGGAGATAATGGAACGCTTTGGAAATCATTTCGGGCACAACGACTACTCGCAACAACGAATTCGGTCGATGAAAAGGATTTTCAAGAAGTCGTATCGCTGGTCGATACCATCGTCCGGGAACGTCCCCGTTGGTCCAAGGCCCACTTCCTGCAAGGTGAAGTCGACTTGCGGACGAACAAGATTGATGAGGCGACTGCCGCATACGGAAGAGCTTGGCAATTTGGCGTGCACGGTGCAATGTTGGCCGATCGCTTGATCGACCTATCTGCTCGGCAAGGTCATCTTGAAGACGCGCGTCGCTACGTCGCTCAGGTCCACGATGCGCTTCGCCACTTCCCAGGGCTTGTTCGATCGCGCGATGCCCTATCTAGCTGGCGACGACAACAGCGAGATGGTTCGATTGGGCAAGGCTGGATCGACCAGAATCCGAAGGACCCGGATGCCAGATTACGGATGGGGCGTGTCTTGTTGATGCTGGCTGACTCGGCGCCTCCGGATAAAAAGCCACAATACCTCGCGCGTGCCAAGAGCGAATTCAAGCGCGCGATAGAATCAGCGCCGAACGATGTTCGGCCTTGGTCGGCTAGCGTGCTGCTTTACGCAGGGTCGAAGGATACGGCCGACCAAGCTTTAACGGTTCTCGAGGAGTTGGCCAAACAATCGTCGATCGACGAATTGCAACGGTACTTTGCCTTGGCACGGCTTTACGATTATTTGGGTCAAACCACGAAGGCGCAACAATTCTACCGGCAGGCTGCGACGGTTGCTCAGGCCAAACCAAAGGATGCGTCGGCCGATGAAGTGCTCGGTAAAACCGCACAATTCTTTTTACAGCGTGCGCCGATGTTGGCCGAATTCTATGCCCGGCGCGCCCTCGCCCAAAATGTCGCCAACAAGGACGCGAGAATTGTACTAGTCTCTTTGCTTGCCAATCGGGCAGACACGGAAAGTTTGGCGGAAGCTACTCGGATCTTGAACGAAGATGCGACAAAAAAATCCATTGATCCAGCTACCCAATCCCGGTTCCGCGCCCTATTACTTGCGCGGCAAGGGAAGCCAGAGGACCGTGAGGTAGCGATTAAGTCGCTTCAGCAAATAGTTTCTCCAAGCCGCGAGGACAAGCTGTTACTTAGCCGCCTATACGAGCAGTCGGGTCAAATCGAACCGGCGTTCGAGTTGTTGCAACAGCTGGCCCGGTCGCCGGATGCTCAACCGGCCGAAATGACGGAATTCCTGCGGTTTTGGCAAGTGCATTTTGCGGCAAATGCAAAAAGTCCATCATCGACGCAATTCGCGGGTCAAGCAAAAGATATTTATCAACGTCTTGGCGAGCTTCCGGGCCAATTGACCGAACGTTTGCGTTGGCAACTGCGCGAACTGCGTCGCGCAATCCGAAGCGAGAACCAACCGCCCAGGACTGCCTGGCGAATGTTTCTGAGGTGTTGGCCACGCCTGCCGGACGGCAACTGAGTCAGAAGGATACGCCGCAATTGGTGCAGTATTTTCTAATTGTCATGCTTCAAGAAAAGTGCGACGACGGCGCGATCAAGTTCGCGTCGTCGCCTCCCGAGCATTTTTCGCCGGCGCTGGCGTCGGTTGCACTCTGCCACGCCTACATCGCGGTTCCGGCGTCGAAAGAAACTGAGCCCAATCGGCAGCAAGCACTCGACAAAATGCTCTCCGCGTATTCCGACAACGCGACCGTAGTCCAAGCCATTGCCGATTGTTCATTCATGGCGGGCAATTACGACAAGGCCGTTCAGGCCTACGAACGCGCGCTAGCGATTGACCCGGTCCGCAAACTGGCCAAGAATAATTTGGCACTTGCGCTAGCGGAGTTGCCCAATCGAGCGAGCGAGGCTCACCAAGTCTTGTCGTCAGCTTTGAGCAAGGATTCCAAGAGTCCCGATTTGCTGGATACCGAAGCGACATTGCATCTGATCGAAAACCAGCCGGAACAGGCTATTGCAATTCTGGAACAACTCACCAAACAAAATCCGGATAATGCGGTCACCTGGTTGCATCTCGCGCTGGCCTATCACGAACTTAAGAATTCGGAGCGGCGCGCGAGAGCCTGTTTGTCGCGGCCGCTTTGGGCCTGCAAAAGCAGATCCTATCGCCGCGAGACAAAAAGAGCTTTGCAGAACTGCAGGAACGCTACATTGTTCCCGAAATGCCCGCTGTTGCCAAAACATCGGCGCAAAACCACGCCAAACCTACTACTTATTAGCCTGAATATGCCCACGTAAGAAGGGTTCCGACGATGTCATGGCGACTGACTTTTGCGTGCGTTCTCGTGGCGACGTTCACCATCGTTCCTGCCATCATCGAGGGGATTTACAGCAATCGCTGGGGAATTCGCCCCGACATGAGCGCCGCCGCCGAGCAGCTCGAACACTTCCCGAAGGAATTTGGTCCGTGGAGTTATGTTCGCGAAGGCGATCCGGTTTCCGATGCAGTTTCCAGAGCGCTTAGCCTGGCAGGGTATGTCTGGCGCGAGCTACACCAACCGTGACGATGGCACGGCGGTCAGCCTGCTTCTCATGGTTGGTGATTCAGGACCACTCATTCGTCATCCGCCATACATTTGTTATGCGAATCGGGCGAACGAACAGATTGGCGAAATGACCAAAATTCGTGTCGATACGACGAAGCCGGCGAGTGAATTCAACCTGCTCGTCTACAGACGTCCGCAGTCGCTGACAAATGACCGATTCTTGGTAGCCTATTCGATGTCTGTGGGTCCGATCTGGTCCGCGCAAAAATGCCTCGTCTCGAGTTTGGCGGCGCGCCCCTTCTTTACAAAGTACAATTACTGACTCTGCTGGATCCCTCGCAAGATACTGAAAAGGGCTCGGCTGAACTGCAAAAATTTGCGTCCGATTTCTGCACGGCATTTCAAAAGCACCTGCGGCCAGCCGGCGATAATTGAATTCCGCTCGAGTCATTTCGGAGTTTCATCTTTTTTGAACCGACTGCGCGTTTTGCTAATAGCTGAAGCTGCAAATCCTGAGTGGACGAGCGTTCCGCTTGAAGGTTGGTCGCACGCGATTGCCCTTCGTGAATTAGTTGACGGCCATCTGGTAACCCAGATCCGCAACCGTAACGCAATCGTGCGCGCCGGTTTGCGAGAAGGCCAGGATTTCACGGCGATTGATTCCGAGCCCGTCGCCCGGCCAATGTGGAAGCTGGCTTCCCTGTTACGACTTGGCGAAGGCAAGGGTTGGACAACACTCCAGGCGCTCGCCCCGATCAGTTACTTTTATTTCGAGCGACTAGTTTGGAAACAGTTTTCGTCCAGGATCCGGTCGCACGACTTCGATCTGGTGCATCGCCTCACGCCATTGAGCCCGACGGTACCCTCTCCGCTGGCGAAGAAATGTGCGCGGGCTGGCGTACCGTTCGTGGTTGGGCCGTTGAACGGCGGGGTACCTTGGCCCCACTGGTTTCAGGACCGGCGACGCGCAGAAAGAGAATGGCTGGCGCCGCTTCGGAACGCGTATAAATTGCTTCCCGGATATCGTTCGACGCTGCAACACAGTGCGGCGATCATTGCCGGGTCGCAATATACGCGCGAGCAACTTCCGGCCCGCTATGCCGATAAGACATTTTACATTCCCGAGAATGCAATCGATCCGGCTCGGTTTACCCAATCTCGGGATCGACAACCGGCATTGCCGTTGCGGCTTTTATTCGTTGGCCGTCTTGTTCCTTATAAAGGGGCCGATATGGTAATCGAAGCCGCCGAGCCGCTGCTTGCCAGCCATCGTGCTGAGCTGACGATCGTGGGCGACGGGCCCGAACGGCAGGCGCTCGAGCAATTAGCCGCTCGTTCCGGCAATCCCGCGGCCATTCGGTTCACCGGGACAGTCCCGCATAGCGATGTGCAGCAGTACTTCGCGGCCTCAGATTTATTTGTTTTTCCCAGCATCCGCGAGTTTGGTGGTGCAGTGGTACTCGAAGCGATGGCCATGGGGGCGGTGCCGCTAATTGTCAATTATGGCGGACCTGCCGAGCTAGTGACCGATGAGACGGGTATCCGCCTCGATATTGGTCCGCGCGAGAAAATCGTTCGCAACCTTCGTAAAGCAATGGAAGGCGTAGCCGGCGACCCGTCGTCGCTGCTGCCCAAGATTGACAACGGCCGGCGCTGGGTCAGCTCCAAGTTCACCTGGCAAAAAAAGGCGCGAGGTTGTGGAGATTTACCAAAAGACCCTGACCTGGTCGAATCGAACACGCGTTGGCGAAAGCGATCACGCCGATCGAAGTTACGACGAATGCGGAGTCTCGACAGACTCGCTCGCAGCCCCTCAAGGCTCAACGTAAAGAATGCCGCTTTCGATGCCACGCTCGCTGCAAAATACGGAATTCTGCGAACTCTTTGACCAACTCATTGTCAAAGGTCGCTTTAATGAAGAGCCCAGCTATTATCCGCGTTATCTCTCGCGCTATTATCGAATCGTTCAACAGTTCGCAACGCTCGCGCCCAGTCCACCTTGCGCTGTATTAGATATTGGTGGTGGCCAGCTAGCCGTGCTGATTAAGGCTCTCTGGGGCGACGTCTGCACGGCGGCTGATATTGGCGGTGATCACCTCGACTACGTAGCCACTCAGGGCGTTCGACCCGTTCGGTGGAATTTGTGTTCCGAGGAACAACCCTTCGCCAATGAATTCGATGTCGTGTTGTTTTCGGAAGTGATCGAGCACCTGCCCCTTCCCGGCCATGTCGTCCTTGAGCGGTTGCGAAGATGCCTTAAACCAAGTGGTCTCTTGCTATGTACGACTCCAAATTTGTACCGGCTGAGAAACGTCGTTTACTTAGCAGCGGGAGTGCAGATATTCGATTACTTTCGCATGCCCGATAGCCGCGGACTGGGCCACATTTTGGAGTACAGCAAGCAACACTTGGAATGGCAGCTCGAACGGGCCGGGTTTTGCGATATCTGCGTCGCCTACCAGCAGTTTCATCATCATCCGCACCGTTTGGTGCCCCGCCTACTTTCGTGGATGTTTTATCCCTTATTCCTGGTTCCGCGTTTTCGCGACAACCTGTTCGCGACAGCACGCGTTCCGAACCCCCCTGCAATAGAACAGGAGCCTCGGGCGCCGAAGTGAAGCGCCGACATCGAGAAGCGGAAACTCGTATCGGAACAGCTGGCGGCAGACGTCCGATCGAGAACTCAACTATCGGTATAAATCGCCCAGGCCGTCGCTGTTCTAACGACGACGGGCGACTCTCTGAGAACGAACGACTGAAATACACTTGTTCTCGTAGAGACATATACAAGCCGCTTGTGCCAAGAGAAACAGCGCGACCGGCTCTGGAATCGGCGAGGCATTCGCTAAGCTACTCGATGCCAGTGCTGCCTTGGCCATTTCTTCACTCCAGACAATGTAGTCCGCGGCGTCCACAATCCCATTGCCGTTGGCGTCGGCGCTTAAGATCGTCCGCGAACCTAATGTACTTCTCCAGATTTGGTAATCGGACTGATCCACGGCGCCGTCTTTGTTAAAATCCGCCGGACTGTGGGGCAGTGCCTTCAAGTAGTCTTGCACCGCTCGAAATTTTACCGCGTTATTGTCCAAATAGTTCTCTTTTAGTCCCCAACTTCCCCACTTGGTGGATGTCATCGTTTCCCCGGCGAAGACAAACGTTTTGCCTCCCTCGCCATACCACTGATCAAGCATGTATTTATACAAATCGCCCATCCTCGGATCGCGGTTGATGTTTGAGAGAAGGTCGACAAAGCCTTGGTTATTGTGTTGTTCGCCCGGCTTGGCCACTAAATGCTGCCCGCCTTCGTAGGCGACCAGGGGAATGCCGCGCGCTGCCGCAACCTGCTCGTTTTTCCCCGCCGACGCGATCACCGAGTCGACGGCGGAATGCAGGTCGCTAAACACGTTGTCGAGATTTACTTTTCCGCTCAGATATTGCTGATAGAGCTTATCGATATCGACCGTAAAGTAGGGCGCCACCGCGGCAACGTCTGCCTTCACGGTGCCATTTACCGTGGCGCCCGTTAATGCCTGGTCCAGCACCCAACTATTTGCATTCTGGCCGGCAACTACACGCACGAGTCGCTTGGGGTCGTTGAGCTGGCTCGAGAAGATGTCGAAGATTTCGGCCGAGCGCCGCCCATACGCCAGTTCCGAGTTCGCGACGCCATATTTTGGTTGCAGCACGTTATACGCATATTGAAACTGCGCGAACCCACCGTTCCAAACCTCGTTGGAGTATTCGACCCACACTCTCAAACCGGGCGACAATTGTTGCTTGACCATGTACGCCAGATTGCGGACGTAGTTGTCGTCGGCCAGATGCGGGACCGTGATCCACAAATCCTCTTTTGTTTGGTTGCTCAATTGGATTTGATATTCGTAGGGCACGCCGCTAGCGCCGCCCCAAAACATGTCGCTGCCCTTCGTGCGGTCCGACCATGAGGAAACCTTGCTGTTATTTGTGTTGTTCCAACCCATGTACGCGCACGACGCCATAGTTGGCCAAATCGCTCTTATACCCGGCGGTAAATGCGGCTGCCATTCACTCCCGCGAACGGCGCCTGAACGACAATATTCCGTACCGGATTCGCGGGATCCGTTTTTGTGATGTCCAGCATGATCCCATTTGGGTTGGTGGCCGACACTTTATACGTAATTTGCCCGGGTTGACTGTTTATTACAGTGAGGTTGGGCGCAGTTAACTGTGCCGTTCCATTGCCGGACCACCGCAACGTGTAAGTTCCGATGGGGTAATTACTGCCATTACCCGTATAGATAAGCGAGCGGGCGATTTCGCCCGGCGCAAGCGATGCCGGATAGTTCTCCGATGTCAGCGGGATCTCCGGCAAGTCGGCCGGGTTTGTCCAGTTGGTCGACACCGGGTGCCATTGATTTCCAATGTGGGACACGTCCACGAACGGCAAAGCGGTCGTGTAGTACGCATAACTGCTTGCGTTGACGCCTGCGGCCGGCAAGTTAATGGCTGACGCCGTTCGACTGGCAAAAATCGAGAAGCCGACAAACGATACAAACAAACACCATGCCCTGGTGCCTCTCATACTGCGAGACATTGGAGGTCCCTTCTCTCGAATAGCTGCCCCTGTTCCGTACCGACAAGAAGTCGCGTTGCCTTCTTTAGCGCCGGCTACCATTCGCAGCCGTGCGCAGGACGAAGCGCCGTACGCGACCAAAGATTATAGCACGGCCGATTCTGCCGATAGATCATCCAGCGAATGAAAGTCGAAATTCGGGACTGATGCCTCAATGGACAGCTTGGATGGCAGCACGCTATTTGTGGGCCCTCCGGACTAGTCGATAGCGACATTCTGTCGGCAGACCACATTCGGCTGAAACCTCGCTCCGGATAGAATAAGAGCCGGGCATTTCTGCCCGGCTCTCAATTGTACGAATGAATTATGGTTGCGGCGTCTACAAACCAAGCGCCTTGAACCCAAACCGCTTGCCGAACCGAGCGGCGCCCAGTGCACAGCAGCCCACCAGGCCCATGGTGATGAACGAGCCCAGCTCTGGGACTGCCGTGAGTGTGACAAAGCGGCTGCCGGTCGCCTCCGACGCGAAATTTCCGCCAGCGCCCGTGTCGCTGTACGCGATCTGGAACGGCCTGCCGCTGATCGTCACCACTCCACCATCCGGAGCTCCGACATACGTGCCGCCGTCCCATGTGCCGTTGTAGCTGATCATCGTGAACTTCGTTCCATTCGGCACAATTGCGGTACCGAGGTCGGACAGAGCGAGCAACGCTCCCGTAGAGATGCTCAGGCTGCCGCCCGAGGCATTGAGCAGATCGGCTGTCACCAGCGTGCTATCGATTTCGAATTTGAACGTGCCGCCAGCATTGAAGGTGACACTCCCGGTGCCCAGCGATTCGATGCTCGCGCCGGGAGAAAGCGTGCCGCCGCCGTTGACCGTCACGTTGCCCGAGACCGAACCGCTGCCGCCGAGTGTGCCGGTACCATCGACGGTAATATTTCCCGAGCCGGTCGCGCTGCCCGTCGTGTTCGCGGCCAGCAGCGTCCCGCCGTGGATATCGGTTCCACCGCTGTACGTTGTGCCTTTGTACCCATTCACGACGTTCGGAGCAGCGGTGTCGCCGGTGCCCCTCAAAGTGAGCGTTCCGGTATTGTCCGCATCCAGAACGAGGTGAATATTGTCGTTGCTACCTGCCACGGCAGTCGTAACCGAGACACCGATGGCGGCCGCATAGGTTGTGTCGGCGCCGCCCTTGATGGTCAGGGTCGACATACCGGCACCCGTGTTCGTGATACCGCTCAAAAAAGCGGGATTGCCGTTTGCTATGAACAGGGCTCCGGTTGCCATTGAACCGACTGTCTGGTTGAAGCCTGCCATGTCGAACGTACCGGAGGGCGCACCAGAACCGTTACCAAGTTGAAAGGCCGTGCCTTGGGGCAGTGCGTTGTCGATGCCGAGAGCGACGACGCCGCTAGCCGTGGCGGTCGATGCCATTTGCATTGTCGTGCTGCCGGAATACGTCTCGTGGTTGGCGAGGATGATCTTGCCCTGGCCGCCGCTCAGGCCGTTGGTGAAGACCAGATTGGCATCGCCAGTGCCCTTGATCACGCCATTAAGTGTGATGACGGCAGTGGCTTGGGCGGCCCCAATGCCCGAGGTAAATCCGTTCACTCCGGTGCTTCCAGTGGAATTCAAGTCGATGTCGTTGCCGTACGATGCGGTATAGCCGGCCGCGCCACCGGCGCCGCCGGACGTAAACAGCAAGTTCGAAAAGTTGCGGGCAAATTTCACCGTGTTCAAGTTCGTCGGACCGCCCAGACTGTTCGCGTTTCCGAGGGCGACCTGAGTGGAATTGCCGAAACCCGTTGGAGTGACGCTGCCGTCCAGTATCAAGCTACCGGTAAACGTGTTCGCGGAGTTCAGGTTCAGAAGCGTACGGAGCCCATTGCTCGTATTGTTATAGACCGTGATGTCCGTCCCACTAATCGTCGAGTTAATACCCTGTCCATTGGTCGACGTTGTGCTAGTCGTCATCTTGATCGACTGAGCCGTATCCGTGAGGTTCAGCGTCCCGCCGGTAATGTTGTAGTTGCCGGCCGTGTTCGTGAAGTTGATCGTATTGGCGCTGGGAGTGAATCCCGAGATCGTGACGACACCTGCCGCATTGGGGAAGACGGCGTCGCTTCCATCCGACCAGGCAACCGTAGCGCCGTTCCAGGCTAGATTACTGGAGTTCCAGGTACCCGCTCCGCCCGCTGTCGCGTCGGCCCCATTCCAGGTGAGCGTTACCGCGTTGACCGGGGTGGCCATCGCGATAGTCAATGCGAGTAGCGCGAATATTGCAAGGGTTCTCGACGGGAAATGCGTGTTATTCATGTGCGTCCACCTGATGAAGCTAATATTCAGTTACCGCTGACGGATATCCAAATTGCGCATTATCGCAACCAGTTATGCACTATAATCCTTTTGCGCAGAAGGTCAACAAGATTCCAGAAAAAAGTGATATTTGTAGCTGTCTGATCTGCCGGCGACACGCGAGAATTGCTCAAAAACAGGCGGGTTTTCATTCAGCGAGGCGTGCGGTCGTCGATTATCATTTTGATTCTATCGAGCCTCGAAGAGTTGCAACAACTGCCCCGCGCGATCTGGTTTGATGCAAAATAAAAAAGCCGGGCATTTCTGCCCGGCTTTCGAATGCAAATGATGGCTTTCGGCCTACAGGCCGAGCGCCTTGAAGCCGAAGCGCTTTCCGAACCGAGCGGCGCCCAGCGCACAGCAGCCGACCAGACCCATCGTGATGAACGAGCCCAGCTCGGGAACCGCAGTGAGCGTCACGAATTTCGAGCCCGTGGCCTCAGACTCGAAATTCCCTCCAGGACTCGTATCTTGGTACCGTATCCGGAACGATTTGCCGCTGATCGTCAACAAGCTAAGGTCGGGCGTTCCGACAAATATGCCGCCCGTATTCAAAGTGCCGTTGTAGCTGATCAATGTGAATTTGGTCCCGTCCGGCACGATTGAACCACCGAGATCCGAAATCGCCAGCGTTACACCGGCGCCCGTGGTGTCGAGGCTCAAACTGCCCCCCGACGCATTGAGCAGATCGGCTGTTACTGACGTGGTGTTGACGTCATAGGCGAACGTACTGCCGGCGTTGAACGTAACGCTTCCGGTTCCCAGAGATTCGATACTGGCGCCGGGCGAGAGCGTGCCGCCGCTGTTGACGGTCACCGCGCCCGAGACCGCACCCGTGCCGCCCAGCGTGCCGCCGCCATTGACTGTCACCGGACCGCTACCGGTCGCGCTGCCGGTCGTGTTATTGGCCAACAATGTACCGTCGTTAATGGTTGTGCCGCCGTCATACGTATTGTCACCCGTGAACACCGTTTTGCCGCCCGTGCCACTGCTCGACGCTGACCGATTGTAAGATCCCGTTCCCGAGATTTTGCCAGTGAAAGTTTGCGTCGTGCCCGTCGTGTTGAACGACTCCATCTGCACTGTGGCTGCGAGAGTGCCCGTGCCCGTAAGCATGCTGATATCGCTGTCCATGGTTGCCGTGCCGCCGCTGAATCGTGGCTTAAAGAGCGTGGCCGCATTGTTGTTATCTTGGAAAGTCAGCGTCGTTCCAGCGGTGCCCTCAAGGGTGCCGCTAAACTCAAATATGGGCGTCGCGGCGCCGCTCGAGCTCGTAATCGAAGAATTGGCGGTTACTTTGATCGGATTGGCGATCGCCGCCGCGCCGTTGCGGCTAGCGCTTGCGTCCAAAGCGCCGCCGGATAGGAACGCCGTCCCGACGCCAGTGCCAAGCGTGCCACTACCGTTAACTCTCAGGATACCTCCCGAAATCGTCGTATCGCCGCTGTACGAATTGGCGGCGTTATTTAGAACGAGGATGCCATTGCCGGCCTTCGTCAGACTGCGGCCAGCCGCGTCCTCACCCACGACGCCGGTGAATGCCAGGTTCGCGGCGCCGTTAACGGTGATCGTGTGGTTGCCACCCTTAATAGTGGCATTCGAAAACGAGATTTGGCCCGGCGTGGCAAATTGAGAATCGTCCACGGCGAAATCTCCGCTAATATTCACCGAAAGGTTCGCCGACATTGTCCGACCAGTCGCTGCGGTATTCGATAAGGTGCCGCCATTCATCGTGAGCTGCGGTCCAGCAGCGTTGCTGCCGAAAACGCCGGTGCCGCCGACGCCGATCGTCCCGTTGTTAACGACGAACTCGCCCGAGAACCCGCTGCTGCCGCCACTAAGCGTTAATAATCCAGCGCCATTCTTGATCACCTGCCCGCCGGCTGTCCCAGTAAACACTGAGGTAAAGCTTTCGCCGTTGGGGTTATCGAGCGTCAGCGTTTTGACGCCGACCGCGATCGTGCCGGCGGTGCCGCTGACCGACTTCACTGTTTCGTCGAAGCCATTCAAATTAAACGTGTTGCCCGCCGCGCTCATGGTCACGACGGCCGTATCCGGAATAACTCCCGACGCGCCGAGCTTCACGCTCGTACCAGACGCTCCGTTCAGAACCAAGTTGCCGTCCCAACTGTTGCTGGTGTTCGAAATCGTCCAAACACCACCCGATGTATGGCCGCTTCCGCTCCACACGGCCGGATTACCACCAATGGTGACATTGCCGCCAGCCGTGCCAATAATCGGGGCGCTGATCGTAGGAATGACCGTAGTGGCCGTAGTACTGAAAAAGGCGCCGCCAGCCAGGACCTTCACGCCGCGCGTGGCACCCAAATCGGACGCGACAGTAGCCGTGTTGACGCCAAGGCCGCCGCCGTCGAACGTGAAGAAATCGGGAACCAAGCTGCCGGGAGCCGCTCCCAAACGATTGACGTTCGGGATCGTAAGACTGCCGGCATTGATGAAATATTGGGTAATCCCCATCGAAGTGTTATCGATTTCCACCCGGCCGGCGCCGGTTTTCGTCAGCGTACCCTGAGCCGCATTTCGCAGCCACGTGGTGCCAGTCGAGTAATTGGCGTTGATGCCCGAGCCGGCACCGCTGAACGTGATCTTATTTGTGGTTAACGTCGTGCTGTTGCCGAGAACCCAGCTATTGGTCGTCGCAGCAAGTGCCGTGTTGATCGTGATCAAATTGACAGTTACCGCAGCCCCTGTCGTCATCGTTCCCGGCGTGCCCTGCAGAATCGCATTGTTGACGGGCGAGTTCGACCAGACGGTTGTATAGGGACCGCCGCTCGTGGTGGACCAATGCGCGTTTGTGGTGTCCCAGGTTCCGGCGTTACCGTCGGAGGCATTGTTGCCGCTCCAAATCAGATCCGCGGCCATAACCGATCCCACATATCCTTGGATCGAGAATAGAACGGCCGCCAACAGAACGACGCGAAACGTAAAACCTGCTGTAGAAAAAGCCTTTTTCATTCGTCTCAACCTTCAATGGTCGGAAGTTTTGTCCACCCACCAGCGTGCGCAACGTTCGCGCACGATGGCGGTCCACCGACCAATATAAACGCGTTATGCGACCCGTCAACAATAATTTCTCAAAAAAAGGTACTTTCGTGCTTCCGCGCAGCGGTGAAACGTATTCGCGCAGGCCGTTTCGCGCCGTTTCTCATGAAGCGCGAGGCTGAGCAATTGTTTATCAGAGTGATATGCTCCGCCGTCGGAAGGAGCTCCAAGCCGAGCTGCTAATCGCAAGTTGGCCGGCTTTTTTAACATGCTACGAGGCGGTTAATCGCCCGAGCGACGGGAAACCCAGCCCTTAAGTTAGAATATTTGTAGGACGCCAAAAGGAAGTACACGCAGTTTCAAAACCGAGGGCTAGCGCCCGGCGGCTAATCAAATCGGCCGAAACGCGTTAGCGTCCGGTTATTTTTGCGTCGACGACATTCGGATCGCGCCGTGCGCCGCACAGGCTTTTTCCTGGACCTTGCCGATTTGCTCGTCTATTATGACGGTTGCATTGTCGGGCCTACCAATCGCGGGGCCGCCGATGCAGACGTCCATCTGGACGTTTTGCTGCTTGGCGCATCTGCTTCGATGGCTTGCGCGAAGGCAGTGCGCCTGGCATCCGTGTTTTTTTAGCCTTTTGTTTTAAACTGCGGCGGCGAAACGCATTCCCGCCCTTTAGGCAGCAAACAAAGCTTTGTCACATTGCCGCGAATAGACGGCGACCCCGAAGACTGTTTTCTTTTTTCGATGAACTCCCAGCGAAGAAGTTACGTTGTGGTTGGTGCTTGTGCGGCGATCGCCCTCGCGCTGAGCTGCCAAACGTTGTGGGCTGTTACCGCGGCAAACGCGTCGTTCACCAATCCGGCCGATTTGGATTTTTTCGAATATCATTTCCCAACCGTTAAGAAGGACGCGGCAAATCCGACATACAACTTCAACGTTTACAATTTGCCTACGAGCGGATCCACCTCGACGATGAGCCTGGTTCAAGTCGAATCGTTGCCCACGACACCTCCGATCACGCTTCAATCGGGAACCGTGAGCGGACTGGCCGCGGTCGGTCCCGGCGGAACGCCGAAAGCACCGATGCAACTGACTCTTTCCACGAGCCAGGGAGGGAATTTGTACGTTCAGTTTACGCTCGAATTTGTTAGCGACAGCGTGACGGCGCCCCATCAATTGTTGTCGATCGCGGCGTACGCGATCGTGTTGCCCCCTGGCGACTACGATTCCGATGGCGACGTGGATATGACCGACTACGCGATCTGGAGATCGCACTTTGGAAGCAATTACGCAGCGGCCGATGGCAATCAAAACGGTGTTGTCGATGCGGCCGATTACGTCGTCTGGCGAAAAAACTACACGGGGGCGTTGGGAACCGGCGGCTCGATGACTCTCGATTCGAATCTATCGACCTCGCTGGCCGTGCCGGAGCCGACTGCGGCGATTCTTGAGCTTCTCGCCGCCGCGTGTGCCGCTCTTTTTACCAGTGTCCGCACATGTCGCGGGCGCTGCGCGTGTACCGTTGCCGTTAAGTGATTTGATCGCGGTCGTTTCCTCGAAACACGCCCCTTGCGGTAATCGTACGTTTTGCACCTTCCATGCGGCTCGCCGCCGGCGCCTCGCCCGGTTATCATGACGATGCCGGCGCAAGTAGGAGCGTTCAAAGCGTCTTCTTGGCCGCCGATGCTGGTTCCCGATGTCTACGCCTATATCACCGATCACAAGCGGGACCGACCGCGCCGGTCTGCCGGTGCGCATTTACCACAACCCGCAATGTTCCCGCAGTCGAGATGCGCTCGAGTACTTGCGGCAACAGGGGATTCAGCCAGAAGTAATCGAGTACCTGGAGCATCCCCTTTCTGTCGAGGAGCTTCGACGGCTCGTCCGCATGTTATGCATCGCACCGAGCAGCCTGATACGTGCCTCCGATTTCAAACGGCTGGGATTGCGACCGACAAGCGACTACGAAAAGCTTTTGCAGCTCCTGGCCGAGCATCCGATACTGATGGATCGGCCAATTGTCGAAGTGGGAAACGAGGCGCGCATCGGCCGGCCCATCGAGATTCTGCACGGCCTGTTTTCGGATCACCCATTGCGCCGCAAGCCGCAGTAACTTGGAACGCCTATTGAGAACTGCGCAGCTAATGACCCTCGTTCAAGTTCGGCTTTCAGCTATCAGCCGTCAGCTTTCAGCCAGACCGTGTTCATTAGCTGCGCAGGGCTCAATAACAAAATGGTCCACCGAGAAGGGGACAGGCACATTTTGCTCCGAAGACGCCGCAAAATGAGCCAGTCCCTGGCGTGCGGCGGCAGCTAATGGCGGGTTCCGTTCCGCTTCATCGCTTTGCCTTTGTCAGGCCATTGACCATAGTAGTGGTCCGCTACTCCGTACGGCGGTTTTGAACCGAAAGTCTCAAACCAACCCGCGGTTCCGGTCGGCTTCACCTTGGGTTGCTGAATCTGGACCTCCTCCTGCTTCGCGCTCTGTTTATCCGCGAGCTGATTGATTTGCTGCTCTTGGTTCGAGGTCTGGAGCGATTGCGTTTCGTTGATTCTTTGCTGACGTTCGAGCGGCCGCACCAACCCGTAGTAATTGGTTGCAACGCCATTGCGACCGTTGAGCAGATTTATATACGGACTGACCGTCGGACTTTGCGGGACATAGCGCGGCACCTGGCTGGTGGATTGGTGATGCTGGCCATAAGCGGGGCCAGCGATCGCGCTGGCTATCACCAGCAACGCGGATACTCGAATTGCAAACAGCATGATCGTCCTTCCTGTCCCTATAGCGGCCGGAATCCTTGGTAGCGCGTGAGGCACACGGCAGCAGCTTTTGGCACTTGCAACCATCGCTAGCCCCGCCATCATTCCAAATTGTTAAGGTTTAAGGATTATATCGGTTATGCCGATATCCTGAATTTAGGTCATCAGATAAATCGGGCGATCGAAATCTTTCTACCCATACGAATTATAGGCGCGTGTCGCCGGGCCGCCGAGAGGACACCCATCGTGGGCATTTCCGCAAACTTAAATCGCCTGCTAGTGGCGCTTTTCCTGGCAAATGCGGCCGGCTGCCATCTGCTGCTTCCGCGGCCTTACTCGGCCTATCCGGGTGCGCGTGTAACTGCTTGCCCTGATACGCCTCGTGAGCTGCAAAAGGTAAGTCTTCCCGATTACATCATCGAGCCGCCCGATATCCTGACGATCGATGCCGTCACGCTGGTTCCCCATCCGCCCTATCGCCTGCATCCGCTCGACGTGGTGAAAGTACAAGCTTCCGGCTTGCCCACCGAGGCAACCGTCGGCGGCGACCTCACCGTCGGTATCGACGGAACGCTGGTCATGGGCTTTGGTTATGACACAGTCAATGGCCGGTACCAACCATTGAACGTCGTTGGAATGACGGTGCCCGAATTGCGCGAAGCCGTTAAGCAACGGTTCGAGCTGTTAGCACGCGAAGCCGAGGTCTGGGTCACCTTGGTGAAAATCGCCGCCCAACAGGAAGTCGCCGGAGAACATCTGGTTGGCCCAGACGGAACAGTCAATCTCGGCACCTACGGACGTGTGCGCGTGGTTGGAATGACACTTGAGGAGGCCAAGGCTGCCATCGAAGATCATCTTGCCGACCGCTTCGACAAACCGGAAGTAGCTGTCGACGTGTTTGGCTACAACAGCAAAGTCTATTACGTGGTGATTCAAGGCGCCGGTCTGGGAGATCAGATCGCACAGCTTCCGATCAAGGGCAACGAAACAGTTCTCGACGCCCTAGCGCAAATCCAGGGATTGAGCGGCAGCCAGTCGACACGCATGTGGGTTGCGCGGCCCGGCGGAAATCAATGCGGCGGCGACCAGATCCTGCCCGTGGACTGGTTGGGCATCACGCAACGCGGCGACACCGCCACGAATTACCAAATCCTTCCCGGCGATCGCATGTATATCGCCGAGGATAAACTGGTCGCGCTCGACACCGCCTTGGCCAAGGTCATTTCTCCAGTTGAACGGATCTTCGGCATCACCCTGTTGGGCACACAGACTGCCCATCAGATCAAATTTTTCAGCCAGGCGAACACCAATGGCGGGTTTTGATTTAGCGACAACCGACCGGGCCAAAGATCTGCTAATAGGCTGAACGCGGGGGCAAATGGATACGAACGTTCTCAACTCGAAGTGGCTGTGGCTTGCGATCGCGTCGCTGGCCGCCATCTCGGGCTGCTGCTGCGAGGCGTACCCCTTGCCGGGCGAGTGCGATTGCCCGACCGATGCTCGCCGACTCTACCTTGGCACCGGCGAGGAAGCCGTTCGACGCTGCCCTTGCGGGCCCGATCGCGAATATTTCGGTCTGAAGCCGACTTGTTGGCGACGTTGGCCGGACGGATGGGGCTGCGGACGATGTGATCACCCCTCGTCGCCGGACGGTTCATGCGGCGAAGCGGTCGGCGAAGAACGCGCTCTTAGCAGTGTCGATGGCTCAAACCCGTTCCGCTCAAAAGAGTGGGAGGACGAACATAGAGCTCCAGCGGTTGAGGCGACGTCGCCGCCTGCTCGAGTTCCTCCCGCGGTAAACGCGCCGGCACAAGCTGCGCCAGTACAATCGGCGCCACTCAAGTCAGCGCCGCCTGAATTGTTTCCATTGGAAAAAGCGCTTCCGCCAATTGCGCTTCGCAAAACGCGCCCGCGAAAACCGAGCCGCGCGCCGCGACGCCGCCGCAAATGCCAGCCGCGTCGAATTCACCGGTTCAGAGCCCGGCGTCACCGCCGGCCTCCATCAAGATACTTCCACCGCAAACGCCAAAACTCGAAGCGCCACCAGCTCGCATCACGCCGTTGGAGCCGCCGCCGTCTCAAGCCGCGCCGCAGCTGAAACCGCCGGCCGGCGCAGCGGTTACGAAACGGAAAAAAGTGGTCGCACAACACAAACCGGCGCGGGCCATTGGCGAGAAAACAACGCACATCGTGCAACCGGCAACATTACAAGTACCAATAGCACAGCCTATAACACCGCAACCGGCAGAGGTTCCGCTGTCCAACCGCGTGGAACAGCACCTCACGAATAACCTTAGCATGTAGTCAACGCTTACCAACCAGCGCCAAATCCGCCTCAACCATCAATTGGACTAGTTCCGGAAACGTGACCTTCGGTCGCCAGGCGAGTTTCTGCCGCGCGTAGCTCGCGTCGCCTTGCATCACATCAACCTCGGCAGGCCGGAAATAGCGGGGATCGATCCGGACCCTGGTGTGCCCACGCTCGTCGATGCCGCATTCGTGCAGGTCCTTGCCTTTCCAGGTAATCGGGATCCCGCCGAGCTTAAATGCCAACTCGCAAAACTCGCGCACCGAGTGCGACTGGCCGGTCGCGATTACGTAGTCATCCGGCGCGCTTGCTTGCGTAATGAGCCACATTGCTTCCACATAGTCGGCCGCGTAACCCCAGTCGCGCCGCGCTGCCAGGTTCCCCAGGTAGAGGCAGTCTTGCTGTCCGGCAACGATGCGAGCCACCGCGCGGGTAATCTTTCGCGTCACAAACGTCTCGCCCCGCCGCGGCGACTCGTGGTTGAACATGATCCCGTTTACGGCGAACATGCCGTATGACTCGCGATAATTGCGGGTCGCATCGAACGCGAACGCCTTCGCGCAAGCATAGGGGCTCCGCGGGTAGAACGGTGTCCGCTCCGTTTGCGGCGTTTCCAGCGCCTTGCCGTACATCTCCGACGAAGATGCCTGGAAAAATCGGCAGCCTAATTCCGTTTCGCGGATCGCTTCGAGCAAGCGAATGCAACCCAGGCCCGTGATCTCCGAGGTGTACTCCGGAATTTCAAAGCTCACGCGCACATGCGACTGGGCAGCCAAATTGTAAATTTCATCCGGCCGAATCGTCTTCACGAGCTGATCGAGCGATGAGCCGTCGGCCAAGTCGCCGTATACGAGATTCAACCGAACGTCTTCGTCGTGCGGATCTTGATAAATGTGGTCGATTCGCCCCGTATTGAACGACGACGACCGCCGGATCATGCCGTAGACTTCGTAGCCCTTCGAGAGGAGCAGCTCGGCCAGATACGAGCCATCCTGGCCGGTGATGCCGGTCACCAGCGCGCGTTTGCCAATCTTCGGCGGATAGGATGATTGTGTCACATCCTAAGTCTATTTCAACGGCATACGGCACGCAAAGGCGTGAGAATCGCCGTGCCGCGGAGAAGATTCTGAACAGGAGGCAGCGGAAAACACAGAGCTGAACGAACGCGCTCTGTTACCTCTGTTACCTCCTGTCCAAGAGAAAACTTATCGTCTTTCTACGCTCGCGACGGTCAAGCTGCGGCCGTTGGGGCAAGCCATTTTCGGCGCAACCATGTCACGCCGCCGATCGTTAGCCCAATCATCGGCCAGATCGCGAGACTAAGCGGCTCGGGAACGGCCGAGACCGCCGCCGTTCGCAGCTCGCTGTTATCAAACGCGAGCGACGAAAAATCATTGTCTGAGAAATATCCGTATTGGTTGCCGCCGACTCCACCGATCAAGTCGGTCGGGTCGCTGAGCGTCCACGAGTGGATTAGGTTATTGAGCGCATCGAAAATGCTCAAGTCGACAGCCAGCACCCCGCCATTGTCGTAGAAGTGGTGCTCGAACGTGTACCAGCCGCTCGTCGAGATGGCGATCGGATCGCGGCCCGGATTCTTCGCGTACGCGCTGCCCGGCTGGCTATTGTTGCTCGCGCTGATCACGAATCGGTTCGTGTTGGCGCCGGGCCCCGTAGCGTCGTTATAAAACCCGCCGTTGAAGATGAAGTCGCGCTTGAATTCGCCGTTCGAGTCGCTGATCGCCGAATCCCAGTCAAACCGGGTGTCGTTCGCGTAGCCGCCGTCGACGTTCAGGTAAATATCGAGCGACGTCGTGTATTCTTGAAACGCCGTCGGCACAGCGTCGCCTGCGCCGAAATTCTCGCCGCCCCAATTCGTGGCCGGATACGGGCTCGATGCGCTATTCACCGCGTGAAAGCTGCCGGAAGCCGACGTCACGCCGTTTGTGCCAGACGGAACCCGCGTCGCGTCGAACGGAGGACCATACGGAGTCCAGCCCGCGGTGTCGGTCTCAAATCCGTTCGAAAATACAACGGCCGGCTTCGCGCTGGGCGCGGCAAGCGCGCCGATTAAACACGACAGAAGTGCCGTACCACAAATTCGCCGACCGGAAATACCCCAAAGAATCATGGTTGCCTCCAAAGAATCCAAGATGTTACCCGCGCTGCGTCCAAATCTTTAATCGCAAAGCCGAAGTGCGTCCACGGGCGCGCGTATTGGCCTCGCCGATTCTAGCCAAGGATGCGAGCCGCGCCCACCATTTGGCAGGAGTTTTTTGGAATTGTATTCAAATCTCGGGAGGACGAGGCCCCCCTGGGCCGTTTGTTCGCACACTTCGGCACCGCAGGAGCCTTACCCCTCCAGAGAATGGGTCTTGAAACCGCGTCCAGTCGATCAATTTGATAAGTTTACAGCGGGGCCGTCGCCCGTGGGATTTCCAGACTGCGATCGTCGCGGCACAGACTCTGAAACGTCGAGATAATACCTAGCCGGAAAGAGCCACGACAGACGGTCGCTGGGCGGAAGGCTCCTCGGCTCATTTATCTAGCGGTGGCAATTGCAAAATTTGCCGCTGACGCTCCAACTCCCCCGCGAGTTCCGCTTGCGTTTTCGCATATTCTGGCTTCCCGTACACATTCATGAGCTCATGCGGATCCTTTTCCAAATCGTAAAGCTCCCACTCACCGAGCGTATAGAAATGAATGAGTTTGGCCCGCCCATTGGTCACGCCCTCGTGCTTCGCCACGTGATGGTCCGCATCTTTGTCTTCGTAGAAGTGATAGTAGAAGGATTTCCGCCAATCACCCGGTTGCTCGCCGCGCAGTATCGGGACCAGGCTATGGCCCTGCATCTCCTTGGGCACGCTCGCACCGGCGGCTTGAAGAAACGTCGGGGCAAAATCCACATTCGAGACAATTTGATTTTCCACGCTTGCCGGCTTGATCACGCCCGGCCAGCGGATCAGCAGCGGCGTCCGCAGCGACTCTTCATACATAAACCGCTTGTCGAACCAGCCGTGCTCACCCAAATAAAACCCCTGGTCGCTGGTGTAAACGACGATCGTGTTTTTCGCCAGCCCGCTCTCGTCGAGATAATTGAGCAACTTACCGACACTCTCATCCACCGAATCAACGCAGCGCAGATAGTCCTTTAGGAATAACTGGTAGAACCACCTTGTGCGTTCGTCGCCCTGCGGATCGGCCGAACGAAACTGGCCAAGCCGCGGATCGACGGCCTCCTCCCACGCCGCCTTCTGCTCGTCGCTCATGCGGTTGAATAAAAACTTGCGCTTTGCTCGTTGCGTCCCACAATTTGACATCGCTCTGCGGGTTCATCTGGCTGATCCGCATATCGGCCCGATGGGCCGCCGTGCCACGCGTTGAGTAATCGTCGAACAATGTTGGCGGCTCCGGAATCTTATCGTGTTCTCGGTCGGCGAGCTTTTGCGGCGCCGGCTCCCATGGCCGATGCGGCGCCTTATGATGAACCATGAGCATGAACGGCCGCTTCGGATCGCGCTTGTGTTGGAGCCAATCGAGCGCGAGATCCGTAATGACCTCGGTCACGTAGCCGGGCGCCGAATGCCGGCCTTTGGCGGAAATGAAATCGGGCCGGTAGTATTGGCCCTGGCCGGGCAAGATATCCCAATAATCGAAGCCGGTCGGGTCGCTTACCAGGTGCCATTTGCCGATCATCGCCGTCTGATAACCGGCCGAGCGCAGCAGCTTCGGAAACGTCACCTGGCTGCCGTCGAATTTGCTGTGCGTATTGTCGTAGAAGCCGTTCTTGTGGCTGTACTTGCCCGTCAGGATGCAGGCCCGGCTCGGCCCACAAAGCGAATTGGTAACGTAACACCGATCGAATCGCATTCCGTCGGCCGCGATCCGATCGATATTCGGCGTGTGGTTCAGTTTCGATTCGTACGCGCTAATCGCCTGGTATCCATGATCATCGCTCATGATGAACAAAATGTTCGGCCGTTCCGCCGCAACCGCTCGAACCGCATTCCACCATGACGAACAACACGAAATGCCGAAGGCAACGATGTAGACGAAACGCTTACGCAAAACTCTCTTATCAGTCGTCCGACACATTGAACATTGCCCTAAAAAGTTGAACAGGAGATAACGGAGGAAACAGAGGATTGCAAACAACACTTCCTATACTCCGTTCCCTCTCTTATCTCCTGTTCAAAAAATATTTGAGAGTGATGACATGCATCCATTATTTCCCAAAGCCTCTACTCTTACGGAATCCATCATCGCCGCGGCAATCGAGGTTCACAAGTCAATGGGACCAGGTCTTCTCGAGTCTATTTACGAATGGTGCTTGATTCGGGAACTTGACTTAAGAGGATTGTCTTGCTGCAACCAACAGGCGGTAATCATCCGCTATAAAGATTGCACACGAGAGGAGCCGCTAAGATTTGATGTAATGGTCGAAAATTGCGTTCTGGTGGAAGTGAAGGCGTGCGAAACAGTAATTCCGATTCACAAAGCGACACTTCTCAGTTATATGAAACTGCTAGACGTGCCGCTCGGATTAGTCCTTAACTTCCATGAGTTAAAGCTGGTAGACGGCATCTCACGCCTCATTCTCTCTGGCGCGAACAAGTAAACGCGATGGAACAAAGGTATCTTTTGGAACAGGAGGAAACAGAGGAAACGGAGGGACAAGACAAGGAGAGTGTTTAAGTATTACTTTTCAATTCATTTGGGCAGCTTGCTCATACCAGTTGTGATTTTCCTCCAAAACCAAATTCTTTGATTTCTCTGTTTCCTCTGTTCCCTCCTGTTCAAATTCTTCCTCTTCGTCTCGTTCAAAAATGCCGAAACTGCCGCTGGAGGGAGTTGAACCCCCACCCTCTTGCGAGGACATGGACCTGAACCATGCGCGTCTGCCAATTCCGCCACAGCGGCTTGAACCCGCGATTGTAGCAGCGCAGGGCGTAGGTCGTAAGGCGTTAGTCGTAAGTCCCGATTTGCCACTTCGCTCGCACGCCTAATGACTTACGCCTGACACCCAACGACTCAAAATAAAACCGCCGCGGCAGGTTCGCCACTGCCGCGGCGGTGTAGAAGAACAAACGTTGCAGCGATTACCGCGAGACTACGGCAGCTTATCCTTTTCTTCGCCCGCCGGCGTGATCATGTGCAAATACACTTTTGCATCGATCGAATCGGCGATGGCTTCGCCGTGTCCGTCGGCGTAGGCATGCTGTACGACGCCCGCGTGCCGGCTGCTCGGCCCCCACACTCGAACGCCATCATGGACAGAGGTCTTGCGCCAGTAATCATTGACCGTCGTCGCGCTTGGTTTGGTGGTCCCCTTGTTCAAACCGTGATCGCAGGGACTCTGGCAGTCCCATACGGGACGTGGATCGGCGACCGTTGAATTGAACGTGGGCGTGTCCTTATTGGGCCAGTAACCAACGACGTAGGCTGAAAAGCCGCTATACCACGACGTACGATCCTGTTCCAGACTTTCTCCGATCATCACGGTTTTTGCCGTGCCATCCCGAAACTCGGCAATATTGCGACCCGTCCTAGCCACTTGTCTGGTTCCAGTGGCACGGCTCGGAAACGGCACGCCGCCGTTGCCACAAAGAACCGAACCCGTTCCGTCGCACAGATCCTGCGTTGCCGATCCTCTCATCCTGTTTTCCAAATTGACGTAGTCGGTAGTAGTGCCCGCATTGGCTGTGGCTGCATAGTGCGTCGAGGGCAACGCAACGTAGTTGCCCGCAGCAACCGTGTCAGTTCTAGTTGGGCTAAAAAAGTTCGTTACCGTGTCGTCGCCGGGGTTGCTGGGACATAGCACGATCGACAGTTTCGTGGAATACACTAACTTGTTGGTCGTCGCATTGTAGGCCGCATCCATATTCTGGAGGGGAACTGTGGTGGTGTTACTGGCAAACGCCGCATCCAGCAATTTGCCATACGTGCGAAGATTGCCGGCAGTGTTGGCCGGATTGATTACCCTGGAGCAATTGGTGTACAAGATGTCCTCTTCCATGTACGGCAGGATTTGCACGACCCAGCTATAGCCATCGCCTTGCTGGCCAGGATAGGCATTCGCGTTCTTTGCGCCGCCCACGGCGCCGGCAGCCACCGAGTTTAAGTACGCTGCCGTTGAGGCCAGTGGAAAACATTTTCTCGCGTCGTGATGGTTTTGCAGGGCGAGGCCGATATTCTTGCCGAGCTGGCTCAAGCACTGGTTTCGCCGGGCCGCTTCACGCGCGGCCTGAATGGCTGGCAGCAACAACGCCACCAGGATGCCGATGATCGCGATCACGACCAGCAGCTCGACGAGGGTGAACCCTCGTCTTCGAATGCAGTTCGCATCCATAAGTGTTCCTCCTTACAAAAAATGAACGAAAAATTATGAAGCAAATATCGCCAGCTACGAGCCGGCTCCATTTCCTTTTGAACCGCGAATCGTAATGAGCGCCAAGTCAACGGCGCGGCGGTGCCAAAGTTGGACATTCAGCCGCAAACATAATCCGCTGTTATCACTGCGCAGCATTCATTTCGCTTGCACCGAAGACAATCAAATCAATCGAAACCGCCGCCACTGGCCTGCGCATCAACTTCTCTGTCCCGAGATGGTGATCCCGTGCAGATACACGTTTGCGTCGATGTTGTCATTAACTGGCCGGCCATGGCCGTCGGCAAAGCAGTGAATCACGACGCCGGGATGGTTGCTGCTCGGACCATAGGTGTGCTCGACAGCTACGTTCCCAATTTGTTTGTGTGGATTGAGTCCAACTCCAGTGTTGGACATGTAATACTCGCCCCCGGACGGGTTGCCCTTGTTCAAAGAGTCCTTGCAAGGAGCGATGCAATTCCACACGAAGCTCGTCGTCGTCGAGCCGGCGACACCATTCGGCGCCGTTGTTGTTGGCCAATGGCCGACCGCATAGCTCGCATAGCCACTGTACCACGACGTCAATCTCTCTTCCTTCGTTTCGGCGGCGATGATCGTTTTCGACGTGCCATCTCGGAACGCCTGCATTCCATTCCCCCTAATGTTCACCTTCTGGCCAGCCGCATTAGGCCTGCTCGGAAATGGTATGCCGCCATTGCCGCACAGGACGGTTCCCACGCAATGACTGCCATTTCCGACAGCGACCGCCGGCGGAGCCTGCCGGCGTTCGAGATCAGTAGTCGCGCCACCTACCTCGTAGCTGGTTGCTGACAACGCCACATAATTGCCGGCGGCCACCGTGGGGGGCGTCGCAGTAACCAAAAAATTCGCCGCGTCTTTGGGGCCACGATAGCTCGGGCAAATCAGCATCGGAATTTGCGTGGCGACAATTTCGGGATTCACGTCGGTGTTCGCGTCTACAGCATCCGGTGGATTTGTTGTGGGGTTTTCGGCAGCAGTCCCGCTAAACGCAGCATCCAGTAGATCACCAAACGGCCGGCTTGTTGGAACCCGCTGTGCGATATCCTTATAGGTGACCTCTTCTTCCATGAACGGGAGGATTTGCACGATCCAGCTATAGCCGTCAGCCATTTGGCCGGGATAGTAGACACCACCGGTGAGGGTGCCGGCGGCGATACCGGGATTTAGACCGTAACTGGTCATGCTCGTGTCGGCTGCGCCTGAGGTCGCACCTTTGAAGCCGCCAAAAGGCGCCGTCGATGCCAGTGGGAAGTAACCCCGCGTGTCGTGGTGGTTTTGCAGGGCGAGGCCGATCTGCTTGCCGAGTTGGTTCAAGCACTGGTTCCGCCGGGCAGCCTCGCGCACCGCCTGGATGGCCGGCAGCAACAACGCGATGAGAATGCCGATGATCGCGATCACAACCAACAGCTCAACGAGAGTAAACCCTCGCCTCGGACTGCGATTACTATCCATAACAAGCCTCCTTAAGAATAAAATAAGACGACACGAATGAGGGTGAAACCGAATATCGCCGGGCAATAACCGACCGGCACCTCTTCCAACATTTAGTTCGAGTGCAGTGAAAAGACGAACACCGAGCGGCCATGATTACGCGCATACGCCTGCCCGGGAACCAGCCTCGCGGTTTATATCACGAGTCTATCCCAATTGGCTTGGTTCTGTCAATCAATGAGTCATGGGGAAAGGGGAAAGGGGAAAGGTGTCGGCCAACGCTCTCTTCCTGACACCTGACACCCGGCACCTGACATCTGCCCCCGGCCTAGCTCCTTGACGCGAACCAACTTACAGCCAGAATTCCTGATTGGCGAATCGACTTCTTTCCGCCTTCACTGGCACCCAGCTTCGAGTCCACCGTGGCTTCTCAGGTCATCGTTTTCTTGGGCCCAGCTCGATCGGGCAAGACGCATGAGCTCATGCGGCAATATCGGCTGGTCCTGGACCGCAATCCCCAGAATGGGTCGGAGCGGTCAATTTGGCTCGCTCCGAATGGTCGCACGGCCGCGGCCGTGCGCGAACAACTCGTGACGGGCGGCCTCGCGGCCAGTCTTCGGCCGGGGATCGTCACCTTCGACGATTTGACGGCGCAAATCCTGATCGCCGCCAACGTGCGACTGCGGCGTCTGGATGCGGTTTCGCAGCGCGAATTGTTGAGACGCGTCGTTGCGCAGGCTGCCGAAGACGGCAAACTTTCATTCTTGGCCGATGCCGCGAGCCGCCCCGGCTTCATCTTGTTGCTCGCCGAGCATATCGCCGAGCTAAAGCGGCGAGAGATCGGGCCCGATGCGTACGAGCACACGGAGTCGCCGCGCGCGACCGACCAGCACGGCGAGCTGGCCATGCTCTACGCGGATTACGAGTCGATGTTAGCCACTCACGGCCTGATCGATCGCGAGAGCCCATTGGGCTGCCCGCGCTGCACTAGCCAATAACACATTCGGCCGATATCGCAACCTCGACCTCGTCGTTGCCGATGGGTTCAGCGATTTTACGTCTGCCGAGCGCGATATGCTCGCGCTGCTTTCCCAAAACGCAAAGCAGCTCTTGATTGCGCTGCCGGCGGACGCAGGCGTCGACGGTTTAGCCGCGACGCGGAGCGATAGCGGAGCGGAGCGCGGGCCCGCGGCGCGCTCCGCTCCTATCGTCGCGTCGCGGCTAACGGAACGGACTCAGCGGTCCGATCTGTTCGCCAAAACGCTGGCGACGCTCACCGAGCTAAGGCGCGACCATCTGCAGCTTGAGGTTCGGCAGTTCGAGATGCAGGCCGAGAACGTGTCTCGCCATCGATTACATCGCGCAACAAATCTTCGCGCACCCGAAGTACGCCAAGCCACCGTCCCAAATGGCGCTGAACGCCTTAGAGCAGTTGGAGATCGTCGAGGCGGCGGGAGCACACGACGAAGTGTTGCAAATCGCCCGTCGCGTAAAAGCCCTGCTGGCGTGCGCCACAGCCGAACGGCCGGCCCGTCCGTCCGAAATTTTGATTGTGTACCGGTCGCTGGCAGATGTAGCGCCGCGAATCCGCGAAGTGTTCGAGCGCTTCGGGATTCCCTATTACCTGGACCAGAGCCAGCCGCTTGCTACCGCGCCGGTTGTCCGAACGCTGTTCGAATTGCTGCTTGTCGATCAAGAAGACTGGGCATTTCGCCGTCTCCTTTCCGTGTTGACGAATAACACGATCTGCGCGTTCGGCGGTGAATCGCGCCGCGCAGCCGATTGGCTGGTGCGCGATCTTCAAATCGTCTCCGGCCGAAGCGCATTGCTCGACCGAGTTCAATCACTGGCCGCCGAGCCTTCGACGCCGAGCCAACGAAGCGAGCACCTGCAGCGCCGCGTCGACTCGGCAACGAGTGCGCTCCCGGTTTTCGAGCGATTGGCGACGGTGCTCGTCGAGCTGCCCGATAAAACGACGCCGATTAAATGGTGCGAAGCGTTATCCCATCTCGGCGCCGACCTTGGCATCTATCCCTTCGCAGATGTCGTCGCTCCCGTTCCAACTGATCGCTGCCGCGACCCGCTATTGAACGCCGAATTCGAACGATTGGCCGAAACCGATCGCGCCGCATGGCAAGCGATTGTCGGCCACTTCGCGGCTCTCGAGCGGTTGGACACTTGGCTTGGCCAACCACCTCGCGCGCTTACTCGACGAGAATTGCTTGCGACATTTCGCGATGTGACAAGGAACGAGTCGCTTCCGCGCACGTTCGATGAGGCCGGTCGCGTGCGAATTCTCGGCGCTAAAGGGGCCCGCAATACTCCGGCCCGGCATCTGTTCCTAGCCGGCATGAGCGAACAGGCATTCCCCTCGCCGGAACGGGCTGGCCGGCTCGCCACCGAAGCCGACTATCATCATTTTGCTTACGAATCCCGCCAGCGCACCGTCGATGTCCCGTCACCGGCAGCCGGCCGCGCCAGAAGAAATGCTGTTGTTCTACGAAGCGCTGAGCCGCGCCGAGGAATCCCTTACGATCAGCTATCCCGCGCTCGACGATAAAGCGCAGACGTTGCCGCCCAGCCCGTACATCGTCGAGCTGGAGCGACTCTTCACGGATGAGCAGAGTGTTCGAATTCGGCGTTCGAAGCCGCAGCTGTCACCCGTCGCGACAGATGCGAATCCCTACAGCATCGCCGATTGGCGGATCCAGGCGGTCGCCCGCGCGACCGGCAAAGATCGCGACCGCGGAGCGCTCGCCGGCATCTTCTCCTGTCACGAAACACAGCCACTGGCACGCGCGATCGACGCCGGACTGCGCATCGTCGATGCCCGCAGCCGCATCGAATCCTTCGGCCCGGAAGAGGGCGTGCTCGCCAGCCCGGCGATCGCCGCCCGCCTGTCGCAGCGCTTCGGGCCGCAACATGCGTGGAGCGCCAGCCAATGGGAAACCTACGCCGCCTGCCCATTCCGCTTCTTCATGCAACACGTGCTCGGTCTCGAACCGTTGGGAGAGCTGGTTCTGGAAACGGATTTCGCCCGGCGCGGCAGCCGGTTGCACGACGTGCTCGCCGCGTTCCACCGCCAATGGCTCACCCTCCGCGCCGAGCGCTACCTTTCGGCGGAAGAGGAAGCCGGGGCGTTTCTCGCCCATCTTCAGCAAGTAGCGAACGAGCGTACCGCTGCTTCCTCCCGCGTCGGCATCGATGCGGCGCTGCTTGAACTCGATCGCCGCCAAATCCTCAAATGGGCCAATCGCCATTTCGAGAATCAAGCCAAGTACGACAGCAGCTGCGAAAAATCCGGCGTAACGATGGCGCCCCGCCATTTCGAATTCCGCTTCGGCCCCGAACGCGCAGGCGGGTCCGAAGCTGACCCCGACTCCACGAAAACGCCGTTTACCCTCTCGATTGGCAACGAGCCTATTCAAATCACTGGTCAGATCGACCGGATCGACGTCGGCGAGCTCGGCGACAAAACCTTCTTCAATGTGATCGACTACAAATCGAGCCGCCGCGCTGCGCCGAAGCGAGCCATGCTAGAAACCGGCCAGCAATTGCAGCTCCCGATCTATGTCGAAGCCGCCCAAGCCCTGGTCTTCAAGAACGACGCCATACCGCTCCAAGCCGGCTATTGGAGCATGGACAAAGGCTTCAATAGCAAAGACGTTGTCAAGAGTTCGCAAGACGACGGCCCAACCTGGGCCGATACGCAAGCGACCGTTCACAACCTTATCCGCACCTTCATCGACAATATCCGTCAAGGCAATTTCCGCGTCGACAGCCGCGACGCGGAATGCACCAGCACCTGCGATTACCACATGACGTGCCGCATAGCCCAAGTGAGAAGCCTCAAAAAAACCCAATGGCCCGATGCCGCCAATAGCAAATGACCAAGCACCAATGACCAAACAAAGCCCTTTTTTGGTCATTGAGATTTGGTCAT
This sequence comes from Pirellulales bacterium, assembly GCA_963733825.1. GTDB lineage: Bacteria > Planctomycetota > Planctomycetia > Pirellulales > Lacipirellulaceae > JABDGM01. The sequence continues at coordinate 137,201 of CAVTEK010000013.1, read as the reverse complement.
TGGTCATTCAACTCCTCTGGGTTCTCTGTGAACTCTGTGGCTAATTAACAATCTGAAATTTCGCGAAGCGCGCCACCCGACGACCGATGCCCTCACTCACCGACCAACAACGCGCCGCCATCAATTGCCGCACGCACTCGGTCGCTCTCTCCGCGGCGCGTGGCTGCGGTAAAACTTCGGTCCTCACCGAACGTTACATCTCGCATCTCGACGTCGAAAACTTTCCCGATTCCAAACGAACCCGTCTCAGCCAGCTCATCGCCATTACGTTCACCGACGCGGCCGCTCGCGAAATGCGACTCCGCATCCGCCACGCCTGTTACGAGCGGCTGGAGCAAGCCGACACGGTTGAGTCACAACAGATCTGGCTGCGCCACCTGCGCGAAATCGACGCCGCAAGGATTAGCACGATCCACGCCTTTTGTACGTCGCTGCTGCGAACCCACGCAACCCAAGCCGGCCTCGATCCGACATTCGGCGTACTCGACCAGGCCGATGCCGACGTGCTCCAGTACGAAGTGATCGACGATGTGCTCCGCCGGCAACTGGCCGACCTGGACGAAGCGTCGCTCGACCTGGCCGCCACATACGGTCTGCAGCAACTTAAACAGCAAATTGCCGAGTTGCTCAGCCATCGCCACGACCCAAACTTCGCAAACTGGCTTGGTGAAACGCCGGACAACCTGGTGGCGGCGTGGCGCCAATGGCACCAGCTTTACGCATTGCCCAGCGCAGTCGCCGAAATCGCCGCCGCGGCCCCCATCGACACCATGATTCGACTCCTCAAGTCACTCGCTGTTCCCACAGGCAAAGACAAGCTGCGGGCGACACAAGCCGCTCTGTTGGATTTGTTGCCGAGCCTAAAAAACCGCGATGGGGCCATCAAGGACTCACACCTGCTCCAAATCCGCGATCTCGCAAAAGTGCAAACCATCTGCAGCGCGAAAGACTGGCCCGACGGCCAGTACGACGAATATCGCGATGCGTGCAAAGAACTGCGCAACGCGATCGATAAACATCTGCCACAGCCGTTCAACGACGAATCCGCCCGCGAAACAGCCCGGCTCGGTCTGGAACTCCTCAAGCTCACGGCGAAAGTGGTTGCCGCGTATGACGAACGAAAGCGCACGCAAGGAAAGCTTGATTTCGACGACTTACTGGCCAAAGCCTACACCCTGTTAAGCAGTCCGAAAAATGCTGACCTGCGCGGCCGCCTGTCCGACGATCTACGCCTACTTCTCGTCGACGAATTTCAAGACACCGATCAACTTCAAGTCGACATCGTCAAAAGTCTCTGTGGCGTCGGCTTCGACGCTGGCCGCCTGTTCTTCGTCGGCGACTTCAAGCAATCGATCTACCGCTTTCGCGGCGCAGAACCGGTCGTCTTTCGCGGTCTGCGAGAGCAAGTAAAAAAGGCCGGCCGCCTTCCGCTGACCCTCAACTTCCGCAGCCAGCCCGAAATTCTACATTTCGTCAATGCACTCTTCTGCGACACATTCGGCGGCGAAGGCAACCCCTACGAACAGTTGCGATCGAACCGCGAGCAAGCAACCCAACCGCCCGCGATCGAGTTCCTCTGGACCATCACAACAAACAAAAACAACAAGGGAATTCCGGGCGCCATGCGTGACGCTCGCCGCGCAGAAGCGAAAGCGATCGCCCGACGACTTCGAAGCATGATCGACAAGGCGAGCACCGAATTCCCGGTAATCGACAAAGTCACGAAACAACCGCGCCGGTTGCAGCTCGGCGACGTGGCCATCCTCTTCCGCACTCTCGGCGACGTGCAAATCTACGAAGAAGCGCTCCGCGAGTACGGCCTCGACTACTACCTCGTCGGCGGCTATGCGTTCTACGCCCAGCAAGAAATCTTCGACGTGCTGAATCTGCTCCGTGCCGTCGCCAGCACCGCCGACGAAGTCAGCCTCGCCGGCGTATTACGCAGCCCCATATTCGCACTGGCGGACGAATCGCTGTTCTGGCTCGCCGATTCGGCTGGCACGCTAAATGCCGGCCTCTTTGCCGATCCCCTGCCTTCGCAACTTGCGCCCCAAGAGAAAGCAAAGGTCGCGGCGGCAGCCGAAACGATCAGCCATCTACGCTCGATCAAGGACCGCGTACCAATCGCCGAATTGCTAAACACAGCGCTCGACCGCACCGGCTACGACGCCGTCCTCCTCGCCGAATTTCTCGGCGAACGCAAGCTCGCCAACCTGCACAAGCTCGTCGAGCGGGCCCGCCTGGCCGACCAAAGCGGCGCCATCGACCTCGACGGCTTCATCACGCAGCTCTCGCAATTTGTCTCCCGCGAGCCGAAGGAATCGCTCGCGGCAACGCTGCCAGAAGCGGCGAACATCATCCGTCTGATGACGATCCATCACGCCAAGGGCCTCGAATTTCCCTTCGTCATTGTCCCCGATTTGGATCGCGCGCCGCTGCTCCGCCCGCCGGCGGCCGCGTTGCACCCCGAACTTGGTCCGCTGGTCCCGCAACCATCCGACGATGACAACGACAAGATCACGACCGGCATGTCTCTCTATGCCGCTCTTGAGCGCCGCGAAGAACTCGATGAACGCAAACGAATGCTGTATGTCGCCTGCACCCGCGCGGCCGATTACCTGATGCTCTCCACCAGCGTCGAAGGCTTCGAGACACCAAAGAGCGATTGGATGAAACTCATCGCCGAACGCTTCAACTTGGCCGACGGCAACCTAGTCGCAAGCTTGCCGAAAGGTTACCATTCGCCGCAGATCCGTGTCACAACAGATCCTCAAACCGATTTCAAGCCCGTCGGCCGCTCGCGCGGAGCCGATCTATTGAAACTGCTGGAGGACACACGCCAACTTGCTGCCGACGGCGCGGCAACAATCCCTTGCGAAGTTGTCCCCGTCCTGGTCGATCGCACCGCCCAACACCGATTCTCCTTCTCGCGCCTGACCGGCCAATTAATCCGCGCGCATGCACAACCGGTATTCCCTGGTTCTGCCGAGGGCTTCGCATCGCAAACGCAAGCCAACACAACAAGCGACATCGACGCTCGCGGCTTCGGCCGTCTCGTCCACGACGTGCTCGAACGCGTCGACTTTGCCCGCCCCACCGAGATCGCCACCTGGTGCGAACATTTGGCTCCGTTCCATGTCATTCAAAACAGCGAGCACGCCGCCCGGTTGGCTTGTGCCATGATCGAGCGCTTCACCGCGTCATCCAGCGGCCAAAAACTCGCAACCGCCGCCGTGGTTCAACGCGAAATCGACTTCCTGCTCGCCTGGCCGCCCGGAGAAACCAAGACGAGCGGCCGCTACATCCAGGGCGTAATCGATTGCCTGTACCAAGACACGGAAGGCAACTGGCACATTGCCGACTTCAAAACCAACGATGTCGCCGCTAGTCAAATCGCGAGAGAATCCCGGCAATACGAGCTGCAACTACATGTTTACGCAATCGCAATCGAGCGCACTCTCGGATATTCGCCCAAAGAATTGGTCCTCCACTTCCTGCGCCCCGGCGTCGAGCACAAAATTCCCTGGAACGACGCCGCCCGAACGCAGGCAGTTAAACAAGTCACCGACGCAATCCATTCCGTTACTCAACTCTAAACTCTCCATATTCAATCCTCGCCTCATGCCTACCCCCGCCGCCCAACGCGCCTTCGCCGTTGAGATCGCGCAGAAGCTGCGCGCCGCAAACTTCGAAGCGCTTTGGGCCGGCGGCTGCGTCCGCGACGAACTGCTCGGCCTCGTGCCCAAAGATTATGACGTCGCCACGAGCGCCACACCCGATCAAATCCGCGAACTTTTCGGCCACCGCCGCACGCTCCCGATCGGGGCCTCGTTCGGCGTAATCACTGTCCTCGGCCCGCGAGCCGCCGGACAAATCGAAGTCGCCACGTTCCGAATCGATGCTGAGTACTCCGATGGCCGGCACCCCGACAGCGTCGCTTTCACCACCGCGGAGCACGACGCCCAGCGCCGCGACTTCACGATCAATGGCCTCTTCTTCGATCCCGTTGCGGAAAAAGTTGTCGATTACGTCGGCGGGCAACAGGATTTAGAGCGACGCACCATCCGCGCAATCGGCGACCCTCGCCTGCGTCTTCGCGAAGACAAACTGCGCATGCTCGCGCCGTCCGCTTCGCCGCTGCATTTGGGTTCACAATCGAAGCGGATACACTTGGGGCAATCCGAGAGATGGCAGGCGACATCACCACCGTCAGTGCCGAACGGATCGGCGTGGAAATTCGCCGCATGTTGCTCGACGCCAATCGAGCCGTTGCCCTCCGGTTGTTGCGCGAGTGCAGTCTTCTCGTCCAAGTGTTGCCCGAAGTCGCAAAGCTGTCGGTGGAAGAACAAGATGAGATTGAGAGAATCCTCGAATCGCTGGAGGATCCATCGCTCCCGCTTACGATTGCCGTGCTGCTGAGAGTTGAGCCACCCGGAGAATTCCCGGCATGTAGCAAAGAGTCGGAGCTTTCGCTCACTCCGCGCTTGTCGCTGCCTGGCGCGTGCCATCGGTCGCCGCCTGCGCTACACGAATCGGGAGATCGACCGCATCGCATGGCTGCTCGCCAATCGCCGGCTGATCGCTGATGTGCCGCACCTTCCCTGGCCCAAACTGCAGCGAATCCTGACACACGAAGGGGCGTCCGAACTGCTTGCCTTACACGAGGCTATTTCGGGGTCGAACGACGCGGCGCTGGCCTACTGCCGCGAACGGCTGGCCTGGCCCGCCGAGCGACTCAATCCCGTTCCTCTGGTCGATGGCTCGGATTTAATCCGGCATGGCCTTGAACCCGGCCCGCAATTCGCGTCGCTGCTCGAACAAATTCGCGACGCCCAGCTCAATGGGGAAATCCGCCACCGCGACGAAGCACTCGCTCTGGTTGACCGTTTGCTTGCGAGCAACAAATAGCTACGATAAATCGAAATCCGGGCTGATCTTAACGGAAGGAATCTAGGGCCATGGTCTCTCTGTCGCTCACGCTCGCTCAGCAACAAATGCCGCACCTCGACAGCATGTATTGGATCATGCTCCTTTCGCGCGTTTTGCACATCCTTGGCGCGATCGTCCTCGTGGGCGGTTTGTTTTATGTGCGAATGATAATTTCGCCGGTCGATGTTCCGCCGGGAGCAAGCTCGGTCGATCGGCTGTTTGGTGGTCGCCGCGCCGCCTGGGCTAAGTGGGTTGGCATCGCAACCGCGCTGCTACTGATCACCGGGATCTGGAACTATTTACAAATCATCAACCAGCACGAACGAATGCCTCCCGGGTACCACGCCGTCGCCGGCATCAAGATTCTCGCCGCCTTCGCCTTGTTTTTGCTGGCCGCCCTCCTGGCCGGTAGAACCCCGGCGGCTGAAGCCATCCGTCAGAATTGGCGGCGATGGCTCAGTGTGTGCCTGCTACTTGGTATCACGGCAGTCGTCCTTGGCAGCGTACTGCGATCTTTCCCACACATTGCAAAAGCCAACTCCAATGAGCCCCCGAAGCTGGTAGCACCTGCGAACAACGCGCCAGAATGATTTTGGATGCGACTGACAACTGACCACGGACAACTGACAACTCTCTATGGACAAAAAATCCCAAAAACGCATCGAGCTCCTGCGCAAGAAAATGAACGACCTCCAACAGCGCTTGGCGGGGGCTCGAAAACAAATGGATGACGAGAGCGAAGTCCGGCAATTAGAATCCGAACTTGTCGCCGCGAAACTAGAAATCGAAAAGCTCAAACAGATTTAGAGCGCCTAACGAAATGGCTGGGGACCGGCTCATTTTGCGGAGTCTTCGGAGCAAAATGTGCCCGTCCCCTCCTCGAACTCGCGCCCGTTCCAATCTGAAAAAATCCCGGAGAGGGCCTGTAAGCCGGGTTCTGTCGAGGGCGATCATTCCTCTGGGACGACGGTTGCCCGACGTCTCGTGCGGCCTACCCGGAAGTCGTAGCGAGCCGGACCGGCTCATGCTTCCTGTTTGGCCTTGCACCAGGTGGGGTTTGCCGAGCCAGGCGAGTCACCCCGCCTGCTGGTGCGCTCTTACCGCACCGTTTCACCCTTACCCGCCGAGGCGGGCGGTTTACTTTCTGTTGCACTTTCCCTGGCCTTGCGGCCGGTGGATGTTATCCACCACCCTGTCCTACGGTGCCCGGACTTTCCTCCGATCCGCCTCGCGGCCGACCGGCGACCACCCAGCCCTCTCCGGGAAGAATCAATTGTAACCACCACTCGAAATGTATGTAGTGGTTGAAATCCTTCGAATAGTATAGTTACAAGGATTCCTTACCCCATATTTGGTTCACGATGAACGCGGAACCGCTCCTAAACCGAATTGCAAAAGTATTCGCCGAACATCGGCTCGAAACCGTCATGGTTGGCAATGCTGCGGCCGCATTGCATGGTGGGCCGGTGACAACGCTCGATATCGATTTCATGTTCCGCAAAACGCCCGTGAACTTGAAAAAGCTCAAGGCCGTCGCGAACAGCTTGCGTGCCGTCATCCTCAAACCGTATTACCCCGTCTCCGAATTATTCCGAGTGACCAACGATGACCAGGGAATACAGCTCGATTTCATGTCCCGTCTTCACGGCATCAAATCCTTTGAAAGTCTGCGATCTCGATCAACGGCCGTCCGGTTCGGCGAACACGCGCTAATGGTTGCGAGTCTTGCTGATATTATTAAGAGCAAGCGTGCAACCGGTCGCGACCGCGACCTGGCCGTGTTGGAAATCCTTGAGAAAACGCTCGATGAACAAGAAAAGAAAAACAACTAGAGCGGCTCAAGAGTCGGCCCTCAAGCGCGAAACAGAACGGGCCCTCGTCGAGCAAATCCGCCGGCTGCTTGCCCTGCCCATGAATAAGCGCACCCATTTTCTGCGCGTGCGGCACCCCAACGGCGGCTCGCACCTGTAGGACGGACAATCCTGTCCGTCTTCCGCAAATCGACGGACACGATTGGCCGTCCTGCGGACCGCAGCCGCTCGCCGGTCTCAACCTGACGGTGTTGTTGCCAGCGCGGCTTTGTGGCTACCAACGACACGGCAAAACACGCCGTTATCACGACGTTTCGGCCTCCGGCACGACTTTTGCTTTTTGTGCACTTTCGATCAAGACGCGCGATGCGTTACGTCGGCGCGCTTGATCGGCCGCCTCGAATACGGCGGCAAACAATAGGCACAAGGAGAACATCCATGGCCGTTTTAGCACTTACGACCCCGATTTTGATGGCCGCCGCCGGCTATTCATTGCTTTATTTGCTAATGGGAGGCGGGCTCGGCGGCGCGATCCTGATTTTCATCGTCGCCAAAATGCTCGGCCGGTAAGCGAGAAGAGGTATCTCACCAGCACAGGGCATGCTTTGCGGTTTATTACGCGCCGGCGAGCATGCCCTGTGTTATTCCGGGCGCGGGCAGCGTGCTCGCGCCCATCAGGAATTGATCGATCGCGCGGGCGGCCCCGCGCCCTTCATTGATCGCCCAGACGACGAGCGATTGGCCGCGACGGCAGTCGCCAGCAGCGAACACCTTCGGCACATTTGTGGTGAATGCGCCATGATCGGCTTTAAACGTTTCCCAGTTGCCGCGCGGACGCTGGGTTGAAACACCCAGCATTTCCCCGACCGCGGTTTCCGGCCCGAGGAAGCCTGTCGCGAGCAGCACTAAGTCGGCTGGCCAGATTTTTTCGCTCCCCGGGACTTCGGTGAATGGAGCTTTTTCGCCCGGTTTCGACCAATCGACCAATGCGGTCTTGATACCCTTTACATGGCCGTTGCCGCCGTCGACAAACTCTTTAGTGAGAATGCCGTATTCGCGCGGGTCGTGTCCGAATTTGGCTTTCGTTTCGGCGTGCGAGTAATCGATGCGATAGAGCCGAGGCCACTCGGGCCAAGGATTATTGGTAGCACGTTCGGCCGGCGGCCGCTCGAGCAACTCGAAGTTCGTCATACTTTTGCAGCCATGGCGAAGCGAAGTGCCAATGCAGTCGGCGCCCGTGTCGCCGCCGCCGATGACGATCACGTCGAGTCCTGCGGCCGAGATGAAGTGGCCGTTGTTGAGCTTGGCGTCCAATAGGCTCTTCGTGTTGCGAGTCAGAAAATCCATTGCTAAATGGATGCCATTCAAAGCGCGACCGGAGCAGCGAGCCGTCGGGTCGAACGATTTGGTAGCGCCGGTGGCCAGCAGGACCGCATCGTTTTCTGCGACGAGCTGCTGCGGGTCGATGAACTTCATCTTGCAGCCGCGCTCCTGCATGATTTGCGTCATGTGGCCAGCTGGAAAATCTTCCTGTCGGCCGACGTGTGCGCAGGTAACAAATTTCACGCCCTCGCTTGCAAGCAAGTCGACCCGCCGCTGGACGACTCCCTTGTCCAGCTTCATGTTGGGGATGCCGTACATCAACAAGCCGCCGATACGGTCGGCCCGTTCGTAGACGGTCACCTGATGCCCAACCTTGTTGAGCTGCGCGGCCGCGGCAAGGCCCGATGGCCCACTGCCGACGATTGCCACTCGTTTGCCGGTGCGCTGTGCCGGCGGTTGGGCCGTAACCCAACCTTCGGCGAAGCCTCGGTCGATGATCGCGTTTTCGATGTTCTTGATCGTAACCGGCGGATCGGTGATCCCCAGTACACACGCGCCCTCGCACGGCGCCGGGCAGGTGCGGCCGGTGAACTCGGGAAAGTTGTTGGTCTTGTGCAGCCGATCGAGCGCGTCTTTCCAACGCCCCTGGTAAACCAGGTCGTTCCACTCCGGAATGATGTTGTCGATTGGGCAGCCGGATTCGCTCTGGCAAAACGGCACGCCGCAATCCATACAGCGAGCGCCTTGTATGCGCAGTTGTACATCGGCCGGGGCCGTGAAGATTTCCAGGAAATCCTTCACCCGCTCCAGCGGATCGCGGTACGGCACCGCCTGGCGTTCGAATTCTTTAAAGCCGGTGGGTTTGCCCATTTCAATTTATTGCAACCGCAGATGAACGCAAATGAACGCAGATCGAAGAAAACTCACGTCCGAATCGGCGTTGATCTGCGTTCATCTGCGGTCTACTACTAATTCCCTATGCCACCGCCGCGACTTGGCGGATTTGTGCGGCTTTCTTTTCTTCCAGGACGCGTTTGAAATCTGTCGGCATCACCTTAATGAATTGCGCAAGGGCGGCCTCCCAGCGCGATAGCAGGTCGGCCGCGATCGTGGAGCTGGTAAGTGCTAGATGCTTCTCGATCAGCTCGCGGAGCTCAGCCGCGTCTGAATCCGATTGCACTTTTTCAAGCTCTACCATTCCCAAGTTGCAATTCAGGAGAAACGCTTCGTGCGGATCCCAAACATAGGCGACGCCGCCACTCATGCCGGCGGCGAAGTTGCGGCCGGTGGGGCCGAGGATCACCACGCGACCACCAGTCATGTATTCGCAACCGTGGTCGCCGACGCCTTCGATAACTGCATGCGCGCCGCTATTACGAACGGCGAAACGTTCGGCGGCGCGGCCGCGGAAAAACGCCTCGCCGCTCGTCGCGCCATAGAGTGCGACATTGCCGATGATAATGTTATCTTCGGCGACAAAGCTCGATTGGGAGGGCGGATAAATGATCACGCGGCCGCCGGAAAGGCCTTTGCCGACGTAATCGTTTGCGTCGCCGACCAGTTCGAGTGTGACGCCCCCTGCCAGAAACGCGCCGAAACTCTGGCCGGCCGAGCCGGTGAGCTTGAAATGGATCGTGCCGTCAGGAAGGCAATTCTCGCCCCAGCGCTTGGCAATTTCGTGGCTGAGGATCGTGCCCACCGTGCGATTCGTGTTGACGATGTCGAGCTCAGCGCGGACCGTGCGCCGCTTTCAAGCGCGGGCCGGGCAAGTTCGAGCAGCTTGGTGCGGTCGAGAGACAACTCGAGGCCGTGATTCTGCGGACGCATGCAGTAAGTGCCGACTCCGGCGTGCGGTTTTTTGATCGGCGTAAGTAGCTCGGTGAGGTCGAGCCCGTCGGCCTTCCAGTGTTGGATCGCGGCGTTCGTATCGAGACAATCGACGCGGCCAACCATTTCTTCGATCGTGCGGAAGCCGAGCTCGGCCATCACCTGCCTGGCATCCTCAGCCACCATGAACAGGTAATTGACGACGTGCTCCGGCTTGCCGGCGAATTTCTTGCGGAGCACCGGGTCCTGCGTGGCGACGCCGACCGGGCAGGTGTTGAGATGGCACTTGCGCATCATGATGCAGCCCAGCGTGACCAGCGGCGCGGTGGCGAAGCCAAATTCCTCGGCGCCGAGGATCGCGGCAATCACGACGTCGCGGCCCGTCTTGAGCCCGCCGTCGGTTTGCAGCGTGACGCGGCTGCGCAGGTCGTTGAGCACCAGCGTCTGGTGCGTTTCGGCGATGCCGAGTTCCCAGGGCAGGCCGGCGTGCTTGATGCTCGTGAGCGGCGAGGCGCCGGTGCCGCCCGTGTCGCCGGAAATGAGAATATGGTCGGCAAAGCCTTTTGCCACGCCGGCCGCGATCGTTCCGACGCCGACTTCGGACACCAACTTCACGCTCACACGCGCCGACGGATTGCTGTTCTTCAAATCGTGGATGAGCTGCTTGAGGTCCTCGATCGAATAGATATCGTGGTGCGGCGGCGGGCTAATCAGGCCGACGCCCGGTGTGGAATAGCGGATGCGTGCGATGTAGTCATCGACCTTGCGGCCGGGCAATTCGCCCCCTTCGCCCGGCTTGGCGCCTTGCGAAATCTTGATCTGCAGCTCGTCGGCATTGGCCAGGTACCAGATCGTGACGCCAAATCGCCCGGACGCCACTTGTTTAATCGCGGAGCGTTTCGAATCACCATTCGGAAGCGGTTTGAAGCGTTCGGGATCCTCGCCCCCTTCGCCCGTGTTGCTTTTGCCGCCGAGTCGGTTCATCGCGACGGCAAGTGTCTCGTGGGCCTCGGCCGAGATCGAGCCAAAGCTCATCGCGCCGGTGCAAAATCGCTTCACGATGTCCTTGGCCGGAATGACCTCGTCGATCGGAATCGGACCGCCGTTCGCACCGGGCTTGAACGCCAGCAAACCGCGGAGTGCGCAGCGGGTCTGCGCATCGCGGTTGGCGTGATCGGCGAACCGGCGGTAGGCATCGACACTGTTGTTTTGCGCGGCAACTTGCAGGTCGGCGATGGCCGGCGGGTCCCACATGTGGCGCTCCCCATCAGCACGCCAATGAAATTCGCCCGGATTAGGGAGCACCGGGAGCCGATCGACGGCCTGCTCGGGATAACCGAGCGCGTGCCGCCGCAACGATTCTTCGGCCAACACATTGAAATCGACGCCCTGAATGCGGCTTGCCGTGCCGGCGAAGCAGCGGCGGATCACCTCGTCCTTGAGGCCGACAGCCTCAAAAATCTGTGCACCCTTATAGCTTTGCAGCGTCGAGATTCCCATTTTGGCCATCACTTTGAGCATGCCCTTGGCCACGCCTTTGCGATACGACGCGACCAGATCGTGATCCTCCTTACCGACCGGGTCGAACACTTCGCCATCGGAGCCGGCTTCTATCGCCGGATGCTCCCGGCCTTCACCGCTTTGATCGGACCGGTCGGCGCCCTCAGGCCGCTGCAACAGGCCTTCCCGTCGCGAGTGCCACAGCGATTCGAACGCCAGGTACGGATTGATCGCGTCGGCCCCGTAACCGACCAAGAGGCAATGGTGGTGCACCTCGCGGGCCTCGCCCGATTCAACGATGATGCCGATGCGCGTGCGCTTGGCATTGCGCACGAGGTGATGATGCACGGCCCCGGTCGCCAGGAGCGAACTGAGCGGCACGCGATCGCGGCCCATTCCTCGGTCCGATAGGATCACGAGCGAATAACCTTCGTCGATGGCCGCTTCCGCCTCAGTACAGACGCGGTCGAGTGCTTTCACTAACCCCCCGCGGCCTTCGCCGCGCGGCCAGGTGATGTCGATGGTTTTCGGCGCCAGCCGCGACTGTCGATGTGCTTGAGCGCCGCGAGCTGCTCATTCGAGAGAATCGGGTGCGGGATGCGTAGACGGCAAGCGTGCTGCTCGGTCGTTTCCAGCAGATTGCGCTCCGGTCCGATGTAGCATTCAAGCGACATGATCACTTCTTCGCGAATCGAGTCGATCGCCGGATTAGTGACCTGGGCGAATAGCTGCTTGAAATAGTCGTACAGCATCCGCGGCTTGTCGGAGAGGCACGCCAGCGCGGAATCGTTGCCCATCGAACCGACCGGGTCGCGCAGCTCGCGCACCAGCGGCAGAAGCATGAATTGCATCGTCTCGACCGTATAACCGAACGCCTGCATTCGTTCGAGCAACGTTTTGGGATCGAATCCGTGCGGCTCCTTGTCGATGTTCAGTTCGTTGAGGTCGATCCGGTGGCGATCGAGCCACTGGCCGTACGGTCGGCGGCTCGCGAAATCGCGCTTCAGCTCGTCGTCCGGAATCAGCCGGCCCTTTTCGAAATCCACGAGGAACATGCGGCCAGGCTGCAAGCGGCCTTTGGCTTTGATGTTCTGCGGTTCGATGTGTAACACGCCCACTTCGCTGGCCATGATTACCCGATCGTCGTGCGTCAGGTAGTAGCGCGACGGCCGCAGTCCGTTGCGGTCGAGCACCGCACCGATATATTTGCCATCGGTGAATGCGATCGATGCCGGGCCGTCCCACGGCTCCATCAGGCAGGAGTGGTATTCGTAGAAATCCTGCTTGTCCTCCGACATCGATTCGTGATTCTGCCAGGCCTCGGGAATCATCATCATGATCGATTCTTGCAGCGTGCGGCCCGTCATGAGCAGGAATTCAAGCACGTTATCAAATGTGCCCGAGTCGCTGCAATCCGGCTCGGCGATCGGAAACACTTTCGAGATATCCTTTCCAAACAGCTTGCTCTGCACGACGCCCTGCCGAGCCTGCATCCAGTTCATGTTGCCGCGCAGCGTATTGATTTCGCCGTTGTGGCTCATGAAGCGCATCGGCTGGCGCGGTCCCAGGAAGGAAACGTATTGGTCGAAAACCGCGAGTGGATCATCGCCAGGTGGCTCGTGTAATCGGGCGCAGCGAGATCCGGATAGTATTTAAAGAGCTGCTCGGTCGTGAGCATCCCTTTATAGATGATCACTTTCGTCGAAAGCGAGCAGACGTAAAACATCTTGGCCTGGGTGAGCGTCGCATCGCCCCGCAGCGTGTGGCTGGCCTGTTTGCGAATGAGATAAAGCTGCCGCTCGAAGGCGTTGCCCGACAGCCCTTTCGCCGCGGCGATTACCAATTGTTCGATGTGCGGCTCGCCCGCTTTGGCCGATGGACCGATATCGGCCTTTTCGGTCTGGGTCGGAACTCGCCGCCAACCGACCAACCTCTGCCCCTGAGCGCCGATGAAATCTTCGACAACCCGTTTGCAGCGAGCGCGCTCGTTTTCATCGCGCGGAAGAAACACGTTGCCCGCCGCAAACTGGCCCGGTTTTGGCAACTCGGCGCCAAGCTCCTTTTTCACCACGCGACGGAGGAATTCGTGCGGCAAAGCCGTCAGGACGCCCGCTCCGTCACCCGTGTTCGGCTCGCAGCCGCAGGCGCCGCGATGATCCATATTACGGAGCACTTCTTCGGCGTCGATCAGGATTTGATGGCTCCGCTTACCCTTGATATGGGCGACAAAGCCCACGCCGCACGAATCGTGCTCGTACGCCGGGTCGTACAGACCTTGCTTCGGCGGCAGGCCAAAACGCGGAGTTTGCCCCATCCTGTTTGATTGTGTGTTCGTCATGGCAACCAATCGGGCAAATGGTGAACGGATCAGGACGCAACCTTCGATGCTGCACGCGGCTCGTGTGTGGGATGGCCGTTCGATTCGGGAATTGCCGCGAGCGCGGGTAGCGAGGATTCGCCGAGCGGTGCAGCTTGCGACTGAAGTAACTGGATGAATTGCTGGGCTGTTTCGCTCAGCTTGCGGTCGCGGCGGTGGATAATTCCCAAGGGACGAACGAGCGTATCCCCGTCAATTGGGATTTGAACCAACGTTCCGGCTTCGATTTCGCGGGCGATCGTCGGCTCGGGCAGTAAGCTGATGCCGGCGCCGATTTCTATCGCTCGCTTAATCGTTTCTATGTTGTCGAATGCCAATGCCACGTGAACCGAAACTTTATGTGCCGCGAGGGCCATATCGATTTCGTCGCGGATCTTGAGGCCTTCCTGAAAGGCCACGAACGGCTCGCTCCGCAACATATTCAAATGAACGGTGGGTCGTTTCGCCAGCGGATGCTGCGGATAACAAACGAGCACAAGCGGTTCGGTGCGCCACGGAATCGCCGCCAGACTCGTGGATTCTTCCGGATAGCTAACCAGGCCCAGGTCCGCTTGCCCCTGATCCACCACTTCGTAAACGCGATGGGGATGCAGATATTCGAACCGAATATCGGCCTTGGGATGTTCGGAGAGAAACTGTCGCGAGAGGCCGCTCATGTGAGCCAAACCTACCGAGTAAATTGAGGCGACAGTCAGTCGCGCCGCGGCCGCTTCGTGCAGCGAACGCACCTCGCGCTCTAGATCGTCGTACCGCTGCACAATGACACGTGCCCCTTCGTGAAAGCGCTTTCCTTCCGTCGTCACGACAAACGGCCGTTTGGAGCGGTCGATCAGTTGCACCCCCAAGCGCTCTTCCAATAGTTGAACGATCTGGCTCGCGTTCGATTGCGAAACCCCGTTGGCCTTGGCCGCGCGGGAAAAGCTGCCGAGATCGACGATGTCACAAAACGTCTTTAAGAAACGAAGGTGCATTTCAGTAAGTGATCAGCAATTAAATCGCCGAATCGCAACGCGATCCGGCCGCCAATTCGATAGAATAGGATCACGCGGAATTCGCCAGATCTCGCGACCAGCGTTTGAGCCTTACTCTGAAGCCTTTGAGGCGTCCGCTATATTGTTGAGAAGTCCGCCCAAACAATCAATAATTTGAATATCGGAACCAACCAAGATTAAAAACCAGAATAGTAGGGTAGCTAGCTCGCCGGGTGCTGTCAAGGCATTTTCGCGCCATCGGTCAACCTGCCCTCGGGTGCTTAAGTTGGCGGAGATTGGGCGATTTGCGTAGAAAAGGCACATAAAACCGCCCAAATCGCTCGCTTTGCGACGGCGAAAGCTAGAATCGAAGGGTCATAGTTCTCCTATTTCCGAGCCGCCCATGCACGACGTAATCGAATTCTTCCTTCACCTCGACGTTCATCTTGAGTATTTCGTGGCCAGCTACGGTGCATGGGTCTATGGACTACTTTTTGCGATCGTATTTGCCGAGACCGGGCTGGTGGTCACCCCGTTTTTGCCGGGCGATTCGCTGCTGTTTACCTGTGGAGCACTGGCAGCAACCGGCATCCTCGACATTCGAATTGTCGCACCCCTGCTGGCGGTGGCCGCCATCCTGGGTGATACAACGAACTATTCGATCGGCCATTTCGTCGGCCCGCGGGTCTTTCGAGCGGAAGACCAAAAGAGCTTCTGGCACCGTTTGCTTAATCGCAACCACTTGATGCAGGCCCATGCGTTCTTCGAACGCCACGGTGGGAAGGCGGTAGTGCTCGGCCAGTTCATGCCGATTATCCGCACGTTCGTGCCGTTCGTAGCCGGGTGCGGCTCGATGTCGTATCCGCGATTCGCGTTCTACAACCTGACCGCCGCCCTGCTTTGGGTTGGAGCATGCATGGGCGCCGGCTATGCCTTCGGCAACATGCCGGCCGTCAAGGACCACTTCGAATTGGTGGTTGTGGGAATTGTTTTGGTGTCGTTGATACCCGCGGCATGGGGTTTTATTTCCGGTCATTTGCGTCCACAGATACGCGACGTCGATTAACCGCCCGATCAGCGCACAAGTCGATCGGTTCCTCGCTCCGCGCCGACAGCGCCTGAAGTTGCTACGGCAGCTCTACCGATTCTTGGCCATTTCGCGTTCCCAAGGCTCGCCACACATCTCTGTCGACGCTTCCCACGCTTCGAACCGATCCATCCATCATGGCCGTTTGAACGATCCCGGGGTGATAACTTCGCGATGTGACAGCCGCGTAGGTAGGAACGGTCCCCGTCGGGCTCTCCGTCTTCGAGATGAAATCGACGTCGTATGTCCCAGTATTGTCCGTGTAGGTGACATTCGAATTCGGCGGAAGGGTCGTCGTAAAGCCGGTCTCGTGGATCTTTCCATCGACCCACTCGGTGTGCCCGGTTGTGCCGAGCGTTCCGCCGTAGGCGACAACTGCGGCCGACGTGTCCGGCGCCGTTGCGCCGAGCGACCCCGGATTGCTGCTATTCGCCAATTTTGCGGTATATGATTTAACCTCGGCGATGGCGAGCGTTTTGCTTAATCCGTCTGTGAACGCTTTGTCGCTGATCTTTATGTTTACGAGGAATGCGCCATTGCCGGCGTTGCCGGAGGTCGGGTCGAAAGTAAACCACGTGCCCTGATTCGCGCCATAGTTCGGCGGAAAGTGGGTTTGCGTTGCGCTGACTTTCGGTTCCTGCTGCAGCTCGCTGGGGCAAACAAATATGGGGATTTTCATTTGCGTTACCTGCGCGTGCTGCGGTGCGTTGGTCAGATCGCTGTAGTTGTACCGGAAGTCGATCAAATTCTGCAGGCTCGTCTCCTCGACAAAGGGCAGCAGTCGGGCAAGCACCGACCAGCTGGAAGTGGTTGACTTGGACCAATCGATCGCCGGCGGGAAATATTTCAGCGAGCTCAAATGGTTTTGCATCGCCAACGTCAATTGGTGAAGATTATTTGAACATTGAGTGCGCCGTGCGGCTTCCCGTGCTGCCTGAATCGCCGGCAATAAAAGCGCTACGAGAATTCCAATAATTGCCACTACGACCAATAATTCGACCAACGTAAAGGCCTTCCGCGGCCTCTGAAGATGACTTGCCATAAATGGGCTCCCAAGTTTGACAACGGACAGTTCTCAGCAGTAAATGCTATTGAGACTCAGCATCAAGACCGAAGCGTAATGCCGCGCAAACGTTTACGCAAGCCTGTCTGCGAAAAAAATCCTGGGCCAGAATTCGCGGGAAAAGTGGCTCGGAATGCCACTTGCGCGAAGTTGGAGGCTTACTACCCCTCCGAAGGAGGGGGGCGGCCAAAACAAGAACCCCACAGAGACTCGCCTCAACTATTCCGCGAGTTTCTCGAATTTGTACTCGTGGCCCCGGTCGCGAAGCACTTCCGCCTTGAGAATCCGGTCGGCTTTCGGTGCGTTATTCTGATGTTCCGGCGATCGGCGCTGCAAATCACCGAGAACTTCCATCCCATCAATCACCCGGCCAAACGCCGTGTAAAGTCCATTCAGGGACATCGTTGGCACGAACGTCAGAAAGAACTGTGAGCTGCCGGAATCTCGCTGCGACGAATGAGCCATGCTCAACGTGCCTCGGAAGTGGCGGCGGTAATCTGGCCGGAAGCATTCGTCGTGGATCGTGTAGCCGGGCCCTCCATTGCCATCATCGCTCTTTGCGCCGCCCTGGGCCATGAAACCCGGCAGAACACGGTGGAACGGGCTGCCGTTGTAATAACCTTGTTTTACCAGCGTCAGGAAATTGGCCACCGTCTCCGGGGCTTCGTTCTCGAAGAGTTCAAGTGTGATTTCTCCCTTGGTCGTAATCAGTTTCACTCGTGGCAGATCATCCGCTTTAGCTTCGGCGGCGCGGATCGCGGATTCCTTTGCCCACAGCTCGCGCTGCTCATCGAACTTGGCGATGCAAGTGCTCATGGCGTGCATAACGTTCTTCATCACGCCGGCCTGCGGATCTTCGTTGCCGCTTTCCGTGGCCCGCATAATGCCCTCCATGGCGTTGGTTTCCTTGACTTTCGCAAGGTACGTTTTGGCGAGATCGAAATCGTTCGTCATGTAAGCGCAGAGAAATCCCCAGACGTAAAGCTCGTTGTCCTTGGCGCCGCCATCGATTAACAGCTTGACGATGGGTAACGCCCGTTCGTACTGGTCGCCGCCATCGACTGGGTAGAACACATCTTCGGGGTTTCGCGGCGAACTTCGGCCAGGGCCGACCTGTCTGCCAATGGTGTAATATTTGGCGACCGATGCAAGCAGCTTCGTCACCTGGGGGTCGCTATTGGGCGCGAAGCGATAATCGGCCTCGGCGGCGTCGACCATGGCGTTAACGAGCGACTGCGCGTGGGCGACCTGCGCAGCAAGGGTGGCGTTGAGCTTTTCCCGCTCGGCGTCGTCGGCGGTTTGGAATTCGCCTTGGAGCTTTTCGATGTCGCGGATGGCAGCCTTGTAATCGTTGAATTTTGCCTCAAAAGCGGCTTTTGACTGAGAGGCCGCATTCGTTGCCGCCGGGGGTTTCTTTTCCTCGGCAGTTGCCGGATTGAATGTCCACGCCAGGCATAAAACAACCATTCCACAGAATCGAATATTGCGAATCATGTTCTTGTCTTCAATGATTTCTGCTGGACGACGTTCCTTTTACACACGATAACACACGGCGGTTAGCGCCGACCAGCGTAGTCGGTTTGGTCGCTTCGTGGTTCGACGGCGAAGAATTCTACGCACGACAATCGACGGCGGGGAAAAGCGGGAAAACAGCCACCGTCATTTTCTGCGAACTTTGCGCCTTGTCTTAGCCATATTCAGGATCGTCGAATACCGGCGTTTAAATGTGGGACGTAAAGGCAAAAAGACGGAAAGGCATGAGCGAGGGGCGAACGCGGAAACTCACGATCCCCAGGTGCGGATTATTGGCGGGACATTTCGCGGTCGCCGGCTGCTGTATCATGGCGACCCCATCGTGCGGCCGATGAAGCATCGCACGCGCGAGGCGATCTTCAATCTGGTGAGCACCGAGTGCGCGGGCCGGCATGCGATCGATTTGTTTGCCGGGACAGGCGCATTGGGGCTGGAAGCATTGAGCCGCGGTGCATCGAGCGCGACGTTTATCGAAAAGCACGTGCCGTCGGCGCGAGTTATAGAACAAAACCTGCACTCGCTCGGGGTGGAAAACCAGGCGACGTTATTCGTCACGAGCGCATTCTTGTGGGGAAAGCGCGATTTGCCGGCCGCTTCTACCGCCGAACCATCGGCTGGGCGACCGTGGCTGGTCTTTTGTAGTCCGCCCTATGCGTTCTACCAAGAGCGGCAAGCTGAAACGCTCGATCTCATCGCTCGCGTTCAAGAATATGCGCCAGCCAGCAGCATCTTGATTATCGAGGCCGATGAATTGTTCAAATTCGATTTGTTGCTGGGCGCCGATCCGAGCAAAGCAAGCGATGCGTGGGATATTCGCGCGTATCCACCCGCAGTCGTTGGAGTTTGGCGCAAGCGCTAACGTATCGGTGGGTGGCTGGGGTCGAGCCGCCGGCAAGCCCCCAGTGAACGATGAATTGATGGTAGCGGAATTCTGGCGAATTCGGCTACGCCCTCACATCAGGACTGACAGAGCACTAGCCGGCTACGTGCAGCACCGCGGGCCGCTTAAGTGCGGCGGGATCAATTGGCGTCAGCGTGCCGCTGCCGTTCAGCGACAGCTCGTTTGCAAGAAATGCCTTCAAGTAACTGACCGCCTGGTCCACCACGTCGGCCTGTACCAGCAGCAGTTCACCCGGCCGAACAAGTCGCAGCGCAGCGTCTGTGGCGCTCGTCCAGGTGTTGAACGCGTGCATTTCTTTTGCGCCGCGCCGGCGAGTCCGGCCCGCAGGAGGCCGATGATTTCTCCCGGCGGCCTGCCGCGAAGGTAATGATCCTCGTACAGCAGCACACGGTCGAAAGCTCCGCCCAGCAATTCGCCTTGGCGCATAATGTCGCAATCGCGACGATCGCCGGCCACGGAGTAAACAGCCGTCCGCAATTGGGCTGGGAACGATTCGATCGCCGTAAGAATCGCCGACAGCGACGATGGGTTGTGCCCATAATCGACGATCACCGTCGCCCCGGCAATTTCAAAGACGTTGAACCGCGCCGGGACTTTGTCCATTTGCGCCGAGAAGGATTCCAGGCCCAGTCGGATCTGCTCGGCGGGTAAACCCAGTGCCCACGAGGCGGCCGCAGCCGCCAATACATTTTCGACCTGAAAACCGATCCGGCCGCCGATCGTGAGCGGGATCCGATCCAGCGACAGCAACGTAAATTCGTACTCGCCTTCAGCCAGAGCCACCGCATGGTCGCGCACGAAAGCCACGCGTGCGCCTTCGCTCCGCCGTTGGACGATGAGCGGGTGGCTGCCGCTATTGGCGAAAAAGACGGTTTTCCCCGGACAATACTTGGCCATCTCGGCCACCAGTGGATCTTCCGCATTCAGAACGGCGGCGCCGGTCGGAGCCATAGCCTCGACAATCGCACGCTTCACTTTGGCAAGCTGCTCGGTCGTTTGGATGTCGGCCTGCCCAAGGTGATCGCCTTCGCCGATATTTGTGACGACCGCGATGTCGCACTTATCAAAGCCAAGGCCTTCACGCAGGATGCCGCCGCGGGCCGTTTCCAGCACCGCCACTTCCACTTGCGGATTCATCAAAATCGAGCGGGCGCTCTGCGGGCCGCTGCAATCTCCTTCGTCGATGCGTTCTCCGGCGAAGTACACGCCGTCGGTGCAGGCCATGCCAACCTTTTTGCCGGTCGACGCCACGATGTGGGCAAGCAGCCGCGTGGTGGTTGTTTTTCCGTTGACGCCGGTGACTGCAACAATCGGAATGCGCCCCGTATGCGTCTCGGGAAACATCATGTCGACGATCGCTCTGCCAACCGGCCGCGGTGTCCCTTTGGACGGCGACAGATGCATTCGCAACCCAGGTCCGGCGTTGATTTCAATCACGGCGCCGCCCTGTTCCCTCAATGGGCGACTGATATCTTTGGCAATCACGTCGATCCCCGCGATATCGAGCCCAACCATCCGAGCGGCATCCACGGCGCGCCGAGCTACTTCCGGGTGGACCAGCTCGGTAACGTCGGTCGCAGTGCCACCGCTGCTGAGATTCGCATTGCGGCGAATAAGAACTTTCGTGCCGGCCGGCGGAACCGAATCGGGCGTGCAGCCTTGCTCGGTAAGCACAGCCATCGCCGTCGGGTCGATCTTGATGAAGCTCAGCACGGAGCCATGTCCGTCGCTACGGCGCGGGTCGCGATTGACCTCGTCTACCAGTTGTCGGATCGTGGATTTGCCGTCGCCGATGACGTGGGCCGGCTCGCGCCACGCGGCCGCGACCAATTGATTGCCGACAACAAGCAGTCGGTAATCGTCGCCGCAGATATATCGCTCGACCAGTACCTTGGAACCTTCGGTAATCGCCACCTCATAGGCGGCCGTGATTTGCTCGCGAGTCGTCAAATTAGTCGCAACGCCGCGGCCATGATTACCATCGAGCGGTTTTACCACGACCGGCCCGCCTAATTCCTGTGCCGCTCGCCAGGCATCCTCGACGTCGGCAACTGGTCGTCCTTCGGGCACCGGTACTCCGGCCGACTTGAGCAGCGTTCGGGTGAGATGCTTGTCCTGAGCAATGGATTCCGAAATTGCGCTTGTGCGATCGGTTTCCGCGGCGCAGATCCGCCGTGCTCGCGCACCATAGCCAAGTTGTACGAGACTGTCCGTATTCATGCGAATGCAGGGAATGTCCCGATCCTTGGCGGCAGCGACGATTGCTGCCGTGCTCGGGCCGAGACAAACGTCGTGAGCCAAATCGCGCAGCTTGCTGACTTCGACCCCGATATCGAACGGTCGATCGTAAACAGCGGCCAGTACTAAATTAAACGCAGTTTGCAAACTAGCCATCGCGACGTTTTCGTCGAGATATTCAATGGCAACTTTGTACAATCCCTCGGTGCTCGTCTCGCGTGCGCGGCCAAACCCGACCTCGGTACCGGCGATTGTTTGCAATTCGAGCGTGACGTGCTCGAGAATATGGCCCATGTAGGTGCCGCGGCGTAAGCGCTCGAAAAATCCGCCGCGCTCGCCGATGCTGCAGCGATGCTCAATCATCGAGGGCAACCAGCCCATGAGCCGGTCGTTGAAACCGGCGATCATCTCCGATGACGTGTCCTTGAGCTCGTCAAGGTCGACCCAAACTTCGAGAACCGAAAAGTTGGCCCAGATGTTAGGGCCACGTAATTTGAATACCTTTTGAATTTGCATAAAAACGCCCGTTGCCTCTACTCTCGAAAAACGGACCGGGGGAGAATGCCGCGGTTAACCGCGAATCAAATACGCTGGCGACCGTTTCGAAGATTCCCCCTCACCAGCAACCCGAAGACTGTCCCTCACAAACCTCTCTACGCAACGCTCGACTAATGGTTCTTTAGGCAGTTTGTGCAGTCAGCGAAAGCTATGGCAGCTGCCGATTATAGGGCCAGCGACCGAGCCCTGAAAATGGCCCGGCACCCGAGCATTTGATGTCTGATTTTCGACCAAACATCGCCATGGCAATTACATGCCTGATATAATTATAGTTACGGCGGTGCGCCCAGCGCGGATGCAAAGTCTTAAAGTATGATGGCTATTCAATTTATGTCCGGAGCCGCCAGACTGTGACCGGCTTTACCAGCAAAATTGATACCACCGCTATTCCGACAGCCTGGCGTAGCCAGGTCGAGTCGCAATTGGCAGCGGGCGAACGGCTGGTGGCCTTTTTTGAGCCCGATCTCAATTCGCAGCTCGATTTTGCCGACGGCTTGGTCGTATTAACCGACCGTCGATTTTTGACGCCCGAGGGGACGGTTCGGCGCGGCGCAATTGGCCAGGGCGGCGCAAACAAGCAAAGCTGGCGATCCTTGCCAACGAATCGTATTTCAGAATTGCGAGCCCAGGAGGCGGTGGGGCTCGGCGCGCTGCATCTCATCGGCCCAGACGCGCTCGAAGCGACTTGGAGGTACACATCGGCAAAATCGGCCGCCGCCACCCAATTTGTCCAGGCATTCGAAAGCAGTTCGAGCGCGGGGACGCGGACGCGAAAGATTCCTCAAGCAGCGGCGCCGACACCCACAATCTGTCCCTCCTGCGGAGCGAAGCTCGAGCCGCCGCAAACGGTATGCGAATCGTGCACTCCGTCGGCAGCGCCGCCACCGGTGCGCTCCTTGTGGCGCTTGGGCCGATTTGCCCGACCGCGGGCCGCGATGATTGGCCTGGGATTCGCCCTCACGCTTGCCAGCACGACGGCTGGCCTGGTGCCGCCGTATCTCACGATCCCGTTGATGAGAAACGTGCTTATTCCGCGCCAGCTCGGGATGCCTATCGATTTCGGAGTTGTGCCGTGGTACCTCGTCGGCTTGTTTGGCGCCGCCATTCTGGCCTGGATGTTGAGCTGGGCCAAGAGCTACGTCCTCGCGCGTGTTAGCGAGCAAGTCAGCGCCGATCTGCGCAATGATACCTACGCGCACCTGCAACGGCTGTCGCTTGAGTTCTTCGGAGGCAAGCGCACCGGCGATTTGATCTCGCGCGTGGGCAGCGACACCGATCGTATTTGCAGTTTCCTCTCGGTGAATTTAGTCGATTTCGCCAGCGACATGCTGATGATCGTGTTGACGGCTGTGGTTTTGTTTTGCATCGACCCGGAGCTGGCATTGGTCACGCTATTGCCGTTTCCTTTGATCGCCTGGCTAACGCAGCGTGTTCGAATCCGCTTGCGCCATGGGTTTGTTCGGGCAAGTTCCGCCTGGGCGGAAATGATCAACGTGTTGGCCGACACGATTCCGGGAATTCGCGTGGTGAAAGCGTTCGCGCAGGAGCGCCGCGAAATCGACCGGTTTCGGCAGCGAAATCAGCACGTGCTGGCCGCCAATAACCGAGTGAACGTCCTCTGGTCGTTTTTCGGCCCCACCGTAACATTGCTCACCGATTGCGGCATGATGGTGATTTGGGGGTACAGCGCGTGGCGCGTCGTCCATAATGCTCAATTCGACGTTAGCATTCTTTTCGGTTTCACCGCTTACATGAGCCGGCTATATGTGCGGCTGGAATCGATGAGCCGATTTATCGCGTCGACTCAGCGCGCCGCCGCATCGACGCATCGGATTTTTGAGATATTAGACCGCCGTGCGAATGTCGCCGAGCCGGTGCGGCCGGTGCATCCTGGTCGACTTCGCGGCAAAATCGAGCTGCGGAATATCTCGTTCAAATACGGCAATCGCACCGTCATTCGAGATGTGAATCTGGCGATCGAACCTGGTGAAATGATCGGGCTCGTAGGGCCCAGCGGCGCTGGTAAGAGCACGCTAGTGAATCTGATTTGCCGGTTTTACGACGTGGCCGCCGGGACGATCTGCGTCGACGGCACCGATATCCGGTCATTTCCCGTGGAAGAGTATCGCGGCAACATTGGCATCGTGCTGCAAGAGCCGTTCTTGTTCTATGGCACCATCGCCGAAAACATCGCCTATGGCCGCCCCGAGGCCTCGCCGGCCGATATTATCGCTGCCGCCCGTGCAGCCAGAGCGCATGAATTCATATTGAACCTGCCAGATGGTTACGATTCGTTGGTGGGCGAGCGAGGTCAATCGCTTTCCGGTGGAGAGCGCCAGCGGATCTCGATTGCCCGAGCGCTGCTGACCGATCCGCGAATCCTGATTTTGGATGAAGCGACATCTTCGGTCGATAACGAGACCGAGCGCGAGATTCAGCAGGCACTCACCAATCTTATCGAAGGCCGCACCACGATTGCGATTGCCCATCGGATGAGCACCCTGCGAAGGGCCGATCGACTGGTCGTGCTCGAAAGCGGCGAGATTACCGCTGTGGGCTCGCACGATGAGTTGGTGCAATCGTCCGATACGTACGCCCGGCTGCAAAGTGTGAATATTGAACTGGCGGAAAGGATCGGCGCATGAGCGTGGGTGTCAACGGAAACGGTGCGCCGGATATTTCGATCGGGTTTTCGGCCGACAAGGCTTGCGGTTCGCAACCGACAGCGCGCTTTGAACTATATCGCGATCAATGGGGCCAGCTTGTATTTATTGGTTCGAATGGCCAGAAGCACTCGAACGTCACGCCGCTGCCGCTGTTTCCTATCTCGAAATCGGAATCGTGGATCTCCATCCGCGCGGCGGACGGCGCCGAGCTGGCTTGTATCGAGGATCCTCGCGCTCTGGCCGCCGATCTATGGAACTTGCTAAAGGACGAACTTTCGCATCGTGAATTCGTGCCCGTCATCCAGCGAATCGTCCGTGTTTCCGGCAACAGCGAACCGTGTGAATGGCAGGTGGATACCGACCGAGGGCCGACCAGCTTTTTGCTCAAAAGCGAAGATGACGTACGCCGAATCGGTGAGCACCAAATTCTCATCCTCGACGCCCACGGCACCCGCTACCACATTCCAGATTTACGGGCAGTCGATGTGAAGAGCCGCAGGATCGTGGAGTGGTACGTCTGAGCGCTCGACTTTCAGCTTCCGGCGACGCGCAACTTCGCTCGTCAACGGCGCCAAACGCATGAAGGCGCTGATCAACGACCTTTTGAGCTACTCGCGCGTCAGCCGCGACGAGCAGGAACCTTTGACGGAGCTCGATTTTCAAGAGGTCGTGGCCGACGCGCTGGCGAATCTGCAGAGCTCGATCCGAGAGTCGGGTGCCGAGGTTTCATTTGGCGAAATGCCGGTTGTCGTCGGCGATCGCGTGCAGCTCGTTCAAGTGCTGCAAAACTTGATCGGCAACGCAATTCTGTATCGCGACGCGGCGCCGCCCCGAATCCACGTCGAGGCTCGGCGCGACGACGACTTCTGGAAATTCACGGTGCAAGACAACGGGCTGGGCGTCGCTCCCGAGCACCACCAGCAAATTTTCGAGATCTTCAAGCGGCTGCACGCCCGCGACAAATACCCCGGAACCGGCATCGGGCTGGCCGTGTGCAAGAAAATTGTCGAACGGCACGGCGGCCAGATTGGTGTTGATTCCCAACTTGGTGCCGGCAGCGTCTTCCGGTTTACGATTCCTGCCCCAGCGGAAGTAATTGACCATGAATCGAGAACGCTCGTCGCCACGTCCGCTTAACATCCTCTTGGTCGAGGATAATGACGACGACGTGCTGCTGACCAAACATGCATTTAAAAACGCCGAGGTCGCGGTCGAGTTTCACGTTGCGCGCGACGGGCACGAAGCGCTCCAGCGACTGCGGCGCGAGTCGCCGTATCAGGATGCGCCGTTGCCAAACATCATCCTGCTCGATCTGAACATGCCGCGAATGGATGGCAGGCAGTTGCTCGCTGAGTTGAAGCGCGACGAGCGGTTGAGAGTTATCCCAACGGTCGTGCTGACGACGTCCTCGGCCGAAGAGGACGTTTCGATTGCGTATCGCCAACATGCCAATTCCTACATGATCAAACCGATCGATCTGCACGAGTTCGCCCTGCACACGGAGCGCTTCGTGGACTTTTGGCTTCGCGACGTGGTCGTGCTGCCGAGGATATAAGATGTGTGATGTCAGTTAGCAGATGTCAGCAGCTGAATTCGGACATCTTCGATCTTACATCTTATATCCAATGCGGCTCCAATCATTTGTGTTGCCCGGCGGTGTGCGACTCGAAAACATCGATCTGATCGTGCATCGTATAAAGCCGGAAGCCGTGCCCCGTTTGCACGACAATGCCGCTCGATTTGTTGTCATCCACGATCGGGTTGCCCGGATACTTTCGCCAGTGCACGAGGTCGGTCGAGCGGGCGATGTCGGTGTTCCAAGTGCGCGGCATGTCGGCCCCGCTGCCGCTGCCGTGATAGAGTGCGAAATAAGCGTTGCCAAATTTGATAATCTGATCGGCGGCAATCAAGTCTTTATCGTATGCGTCGGGGCCGGGTCGTAAGACGGGTTCGTCTTGGACGTTCGTCCAAACGCGGGAAAGCGGATCTTTCGTCGTAGCCAACCATACGCCTTTGTCGAGCCATTCGTAGTACATATACCAAACGTCGTTCGCGACCCAAGCCGTGGGTGTGCCGCACGGTTTTGGGGCCGGACGTTTCCCGTCGCTGAGTCGCACGTCGAGCTCGCCGCCCCACTTCCAATCGACGCCGTTCTTGGAAGTGAGCATCTCCGCGTGGTTATCGGCGGCGCCTTCGGCGAACATGTAATAGGTATCGCCGCGATGAACGACGCACATGTCTTCGACCCAATGATCGCGATAGATCGGGTTCTTGTCTGAAGGCGTCCAACGGATGCCGTCGCGTGACGTGGCGAAGCCCGGCAGCTTGATGCCCTCGCGCGTACCATCGTATCCGGTGAACCAAAGTTGATAGTGATCGCCGTCACGAAGAATCCAGCCGCGCTCGCGAATCTTTACGTCCCAATGGCCGGCGCCTTCAGCCGTAAAAATCGGGTTACCCGGCCGCGGCGTCCAATGCACCAATTCGGCCGGAAATTCTGCTGTGGCCGCAATCCCTTTTTCTTTTGCTAACCCGTGAGGCTGCGCAAAAGCATGCGGCGCGAACGTTGCCGCGACGATCGCCACAAACACTCGCGGACATCGAAATCTTCGGCGTGTGCGCTTCCCCGGCGATCATCGCGAACGAGAATTACTTCCCGCCAGTTTGAGCCAATAAACGTTGCAGTTCGCTCTGCATCTTCGACAGAGGTGCGGCTGCGGCACGCTCGTGAATCATATTCTTCAACTCGTAGGGATCGTTCTGAAGATCATACAACTCATCGAGACCGTTTTGGTCCGTATAGTGGATATACTTCCAGCGGTTGTCGCGAACCGCCTTATAACCCATTTTGCGGACTCGCGGGAACACGGTGTCCGAATAGTATTCCACGAGAATCGATTTGCGCCAGTCAGCCGGAACCGAGCCCTTCAAGATTGGCAGCAGCGAGCGACCCTGGTATTGCGACGGAATCACACCTCCCGCCAGCTCGACGAACGTCGGTCCGAAATCGATCGTGAGGACTAGTGCGTCCGGTGTCGAGCCCGCTTGGATCAACGCCGGATATCGCATGATGATCGGAATGCGAATGCTTTCTTCGTAAGCTAGCCGGCGTTCGACGCTCAGGCAGTGCTCGCCGTAAAAGTAGCCATGGTCGCCGGTGACGACGATCAGCGTATTGTCGAGCTGTCCGTCATCCGCAAGTGTTTTCAAGATGTCGCCGAGGCCTTCATCGACCGATGCCAGCATCCGCAGGCGGTTTAGAATGACCGTGTCGCTGCTGCCGGTGTCTGGTCCAAGCGGTGGGACGCCGGCGATCTGTTGCTGCAGGGCCGGTTTGTCGAGCGGCGGCACGTTCCAATTGGCTCGGCGCGGCAGCTTGGTGCCCTCGTACAAATTCTTGTGACGCGGTGCGGGAATGAAATTCGACGCAAACGGATCCGAAAGCTTGCCGTCGGGCCCCTGGCTCGTTTCCGGATGCATCGCCTTGTGCGAAAGATAAACGAAGAACGGACGCGAATGCGGCTGGCGAATGAACTCCAGGCTCTTTTCGTTCAGGATGTCGGTCACGTAACCATGGGTCTCTATATCGTGACCGTTGTCGTTGACCACCGGATCGAACGTCGATCCTTGTCCCTTGAGGCAGTACCACCGATCGAAACCGGGGCGCGGCGTATCGTCGTTCCCCATGTGCCACTTTCCGAAAAACGCCGTCTCGTAACCGGCCTTTTGCAGCTCCTGCGGAAAAGTCTTCAGCCGGTGACTTTGCGCGCTGCGCTCGGTGTTGTCGATGATGCCGTGCGTATGGGCGTATTCGCTGGTTAGAATACTGGCTCGACTGGGCGAACAGAGCGGCGTTGTGGCAAACGCATTTCGAAACTGGGCGCCCTCGCGTGCGATCCGATCGATCTGCGGCGTCTTCGAGAATGGATGACCGGCGCACCCCAGGTCGTCCCATCGCAGGTCGTCAACCAAAATGAAAATAATGTTGGGCTTCGGCGATCCGGTCGCTCCAGAAGCGATCGTCGCAATCGCAAGCAAACTAAAAACAAAAATCGGGCATCGCATCTTCATGTGTCTTCCGTAGGCGCGGACCTCTTAACAACTGACTAACGTCCTCTCCCCCGCCCGGCCAATATCATAGCGTCCGATCAGGCTGGCTGGCGATGCGCAGGCAAACGCCAGCAGACGCTGGCGGCTAAAACAACACGGTATTTACCGGGAGCAGTTGAAATGCGCCCCCTCGGGTGGTATAAGAAATGGATTACTTGTCTTTCGCGGTTTGTGCCGGACTCATCCTTCGGAACACGCATAGTCGTTATGGAACAAATCTCTTCAGAAAATGCTTTTGCGGCAGTCGAATTTGCCGAGAATCCCGAGCCGCGGGTTCCTTGCGTACTGATTGTCGATACGTCCACGTCGATGCAAGGCCCACGGATCGGTGAGCTGAACAAGGGGCTGCAATCCTATAAGCAAGAGCTCTTGGCCGACCCGTTGGCGTCGAAGCGCGTCGAAGTGGCTATCGTCACTTTTGGCGGGCGGGTGAATCGACTTGTCGAATTTGTTACGGCCCCCAGTTTTGAAGTACCCACGCTCATGCCGTTTGGCGGCACGCCGATGGGCGAGGCGATCAGCACCGCGCTCGACATGATCGAGGAACGAAAAGCCAGTTATCGGGAACACGGCATTGCCTACTACCGGCCGTGGGCATTCCTCATCACCGATGGCGAGCCGAACGATCACTGGAAACCGGTCGTGTCGCGCGTGCATGATGGCGAAAGCAAGAAATCATTTTCCTTTTTCGCCGTGGGCGTCGAAGGGGCGAACATGACGGTGCTCGAAGAAATCTGCGTCCGTAAGCCACTGTGGCTGCAGGGCATGAAGTTTCGCGAACTTTTCAGTTGGCTGTCTAATTCGCAACAGGCCGTGTCACGATCCTCTCCCGGCGACGAAGTGCCGCTCGAGGATCCAACGACCGGGCCATCAGGTTGGGCCGCCGTGTAGGTGCAGCGTGTGGCGACACATTGGCCAAAGCCTGCAGGGGTCCAGTCATCTGGCCGATGAAACCCCTTGCCAGGATACCCATAGCGTGATGGTGCTGGGCGATGATTCCGCGCGCACGCTGGTCGCCTGCGTCGCCGACGGCGCAGGCAGCGCCAAGCACAGCAGCATCGGTTCGACCATCGTCTGCAATTCGATCATCGAAAATGCCGCCAAATTCTTTGCAAAGAACGGCGGGTTGGAGACCCTTGGATTCGACGACGTTATCGCGTGGTGTGAGAACGCCCGCACGCTAATTCTGGATGCTGCCTCGTTGCACGATTGCACTTCGCGCGAGTTTGCCACGACGCTGTCTGTCGCGATCATCGGGCCCAAATTGTCCAGTTTTTTTCAAATCGGCGACGGCGCCATCATATTAGGGAACGGCGGCGGGTTGTATGGCGTCGTATTCTGGCCTCAATCCGGCGAGTACGCCAACTCCACGAATTTTTTGACCTCCGACGAGTACAAGAGGCAACTAGAATTCCTCGCCACCACCTGCGAGTGCTCCAATGTCGCCTTGATGACCGACGGGCTGGAGAGGCTCGCCCTGAGATTCGATAGCCAGACCCCGCACACCCCATTTTTTGATCCGCTCTTCCGCGCGTTGCGATCCAGCGCGGACCTTGAAAGCCTGAACGAAGGCTTGCGAGGCTTCTTGGGATCGAATTCCGTACAGCATCGATCGGACGATGACAAAACACTTATCCTTGCCACGCGCACAGACGGTGCTGCTTGACTCTGTCTGCCGGCCTGTTCCCTTGGGAACGCAAATCGGCAGAGGAGGCGAGGGCGGCGTTTTTGAAATCGAAGGCGAGCCGGCGCTGCTGGCCAAGGTCTACCATAAAAAACCATTGCCCGCCGACCAGGTCGCCAAGATCGAGGCGATGGTTTCGTGCTGGTCCAGTGCGCTGGAAACGATCGCTGCATGGCCGCGGGCAATTCTTTTTGATCCCACCAGCCGCAAGCCGTGCGGACTGTTGATGACGAAAATGGCGGGCGCCAGGCCCCTGCACGAACTTTACGGCACCACGAACCGCCGCCGGCATTTTCCCGATGTCGGCTGGCATCATCTGGTGCTCGCCGCCCGAAACACGGCGGCCGCTTTTCAAACGCTGCATTCGGCGAACATCGTGGTCGGCGACGTCAACCAGGGAAATCTGCTCGTGGACGCCGGTATGTGTGTGCGGATGATCGATTGCGATTCCTTCCAGCTCACGGCCGGCAATCGCACGTTTAACTGCCCCGTGGGCACGCCCCATTTCACGCCGCCAGAGCTTCAATCGCAAAAACTGCGTGAGGTGGTCCGCACCGCGAATCACGATCGATTCGGTTTGGCCGTCCTTATTTTTCATCTGCTCTTCGTCGGACGACATCCGTTTGCCGGTCGCTACCGCGGCTTGGGCGACTTGTCGATCGAAAAGGCAATCGCGGAACGGCGTTTTGCGTTTTCCAAAGACAAAGCCGCGACGCTCGTCGATCCGCCGCCGGCTTCGCTCCTGTTAGACGACCTGCCGCCCAGCCTGGCCGACCTCTTTGAGCGCGCCTTTCGCAGCCGCGAAGGCGATACGCCGGGGCGCCCAACGCCGCTCGAATGGGTGCAGGAACTCGATGTTTTGATGAAGCGCCGCAAGGTGTGCGCGTTCGATTCGGTCCACGTTTACTTCTCGCAGCTCGATGAGTGCCCATGGTGCCGGATCGAGGACAGCGGCGGCCCGACGTTTTTCGTTCCGGCCGGTGGCGCGACCGTCGTTTCGGCCGACCGGCTGGCGGTATTAGACCACCGAATCTGGGATCTGCCCGAATTTGAATTTGCCGACTTGCCATCGCAACGTCTCGCGCTCCCCGACGTACCTGTGGTTCGATCGGTCTCGAAAACTTCTAAACCAACGTGGCCTGATTGGGCCGCGGTTTTGCTGGCAGGTTCCTGGATCGGTTGTCTGGCCGGCGCAATTATCGGCGGCGCCAACGGCGGCATCGCCTTGGCTTCAGCGGCAGTGCTCTCGCTCGTGTTTGCGGCAAGCCTGACTTTCAGCAAACAGGCTCGTGCGCGGCGAAAAGCAAAGGCTGAATTTGATGCGTGGTTCCAGAAGATGCATCAAGTACTTGAGAGGCGTGCCCAGGTGGTGGAGGGCAACCATCGTCAACGAATGGATGGTTTCGACCGCTCGAACGAGCAGCTTAAAAATGAAATTCAACTTTATCGCACGGCGGCCGAGAACATCCGAGATGTGATCGTGCAGCTTCGAGACTCGCAGAAGGCGGATTTTCTCCGGTCGTATCTCATTCGCGATTATTTCCGCAATATTCCCGGACTCACTGTTTCGCAAGTAACGATGCTCGAGGCCTACGGCATTGAATCTGCCAACGACGTCGAACAATTGCGGCTGTACGGAATCCCCAGTATCGATCCGGAAACCGTGATGGAGCTGTTGCAATGGCGGCGGGAGGTCGAGCCGCGATTCGTCTTCAATCCCGATCATGGCATCACGCTTACGACTGTGGGCATGACCAAAGAACTCGCTGTCAGGCGATTCAAAATCTCGCAAGCGCGAAAGATTCTGGCCGGCGCCAAGCAACTTGAATCAATGGCCGACTTCGGAAAGTCAAAGCTCGCCGAGGGGCTGCCGGCGTTCGATCAAGCCGTAGAGCAGTGGAAAAACATGGCCAAACAATATCGCGATGCACAAAGCAGCCGGCGACGTCTGGAGCGGTTTATCAACCAGTCACCCGGGGTCATCATTGGTCTGGCCTCGAGTGTGCCATTCGCCGCTTTGGTGATTTACCTCTTGCGCGGCGGCTGGTAGTGCAGCGCGTTCACCGAAGCGACCACGGCGCTTACCAGGCCGAAACGGCGATGATTTCATCGAACGTGGTGACGCCCGCCAGGAGCTTGGCGGCGGCGTCGTCGCGGAGGCCGGGGATTTTGCGTTCGCGGGCTCGCCGGCTGATATCGCCCTCATTCGC
Organism: Pirellulales bacterium; assembly: GCA_963733825.1. Taxonomy (GTDB): domain Bacteria; phylum Planctomycetota; class Planctomycetia; order Pirellulales; family Lacipirellulaceae; genus JABDGM01. The sequence continues at coordinate 104,413 of CAVTEK010000013.1, read as the reverse complement.
CCCTTCGACGACTCGCCGGGCGAGGTCTTCGTCTATCGGCAGCAGCTCAAACAGGCCGATGCGGCCGCGATAGCCGCGGCCGTTGCACTTCTCACATCCACCCGGCTCGTACACCGTAGACCCGGCGGCATCCGGCCGCCCAACCGCGGCGGCTTCCGGGGCCAATAGCTTTCGCGCCTTGCGGCATTCGGGGCACAGTCGTCGGGCCAATCGCTGGGCGATGCACAGCTTTACGGTCGCCGCGACTTGGAACGGCTGCAGGCCCATATCGATCAGTCGCGTGACCACGCCGGCCGCCGAGTTTGTGTGGATCGAGCTGAACACCAGGTGCCCGGTGAGAGCCGCTTTGATGGCGACATCCGCCGAATCGTAATCGCGAATCTCGCCGATCATGATCACATCCGGGTCGCTGCGCAGGATGTTGCGAAGCACGGTATCGAAGCGAACCTTGTCGCTCGTATCGACCTCGATCTGGGCAACCCCCACGATATCATACTCGACCGGCTCTTCGACCGTGATGAATCGGCCCGGGTGGTTTGCCAACCGATGTCGAAGCGCGGCGTAGAGCGTGGTCGATTTGCCTGCGCCGGTCGGACCGGAGAGCAGGATCATGCCTTGTGGTTGGGCCGCGTAGGTGGCGAACGTTCGCAAGGCGACTTCCGACATGCCCAAGCGGTTGAGTGTGAGCTGCTCGGTCTCGACGGCCAGCAGCCGCAACGTCATCCGTTCGCCGTGCGTGGTCGGCAAGATCGCGGCACGCACGTGAATCCGTCGCTTCTGCGCCCCAGGCATTGAAAAAAGCTGCCGTCCTGCGCCATGCGCCGCTCCGCAATATCCATTCGCCCGAGAATTTTGTACCGGCTGATGATCGGGAACAGCAGCGACTTGGGCAGCTTTCGCACGGTCTCGAGGATGCCGTCCACCCGAATTTGAATCAGGACGATGTTTTCCTCGGGGTCGATATGAATATCCGATGCCCGGCGCTCGAAAGCGATCTCCATGAGCTCATCGCACAAGGCGACGATATCGGTCTCCTGGTGCCCCGGTTGCTCTTTGCGACCCTTGCGCGTGAGTCGACCAACCAGCGCTCCGAGCTTGCCGCGGGAATCGTCGTCCGGTTCGGCAACCGGTACGGGCGCCGTGTCGGCGGTCGTGAGCTCCAGGCCGGGCACGTAGGCGGCGATGGTCCAATCGTTCTGATCGGCCCGCCGGACGCGGTGCGTCGGCATCAAATTGCCGGCGGCCGCCCACTTGCGGAGCTTATCCAACGGAAACGGCCCATAAGTTTGGCCGTCGCCGATCTCGAAGAACCATTGGTCGGACATGAGAAGGGAGCAGAGGTCAGAGGTCGGAGGTCAGGGAGAAAAGGCAGGCGAGTCTTGCGACTCCCCGCTCCGAGCACCATGCTCCCTGCTATTAGTAGCGGAGGAGGGACTCGAACCCCCGACACGCGGATTATGATTCCGCTGCTCTAACCAACTGAGCTACTCCGCCAACGCACGTAATATACGTTGTTTTCGGCCATTTGTCAATTTGGGTTATTTCTGCTATTATGGCCACTACACCCGGTACTACACCCGCCGGCATGTAGTAGGCTTTAGCATGAAAACAGCGAAGCCCAAACCACCCTTCGTAGGCTTCCCATTGTTCGCCCATGCGAGCGGCCAATGGGCCAAAAAGATCAAAGGCCGGACCCATTATTTCGGTAAGTGGGACAATCCGCAAGACGCGCTGGAAACCTTCAAAAAGCAGCGCGACTATCTCTACGCCGGGCAAGCTCCCCCGGCCCCTACGGCGACGCTGGCCGACGTTCTGAACGCCTTCCGGCGGACCAAGCAAGCCGCGGTGGAAAGCGGCGAATTGTCCCAACGATCTTTTGAGGAATACGAAGCGGTCTGCGATACGATTGCAACGCTTGGCAAACATTCTCCGATTGAAGTTACCGATTTTGTCAAACTGCGCTCGCGTGTAATCAAGGGTCGAAAAGGGAACATACTTAGCCCCACGTCGCAAAAGCGATTGCTTGGTATCGCGCGCATGGTCTTCAATTTCGCCAATGAGGAAATGGAACCGCCGCTAGAGAAGCCAATCCGCTACCGCAAAAAATTAAAGCTACCCGCCGCCAAGATCATTCGGCAAGCTCGCAACAAAGTAGGCGAGCGACTATTTACCGCGCAAGAGATTCGCGACTTGGTGGCCAATGCAAAGCCTCAGTTGAAAGCGATGATTTATCTTGGAATCAATTGCGGTTTCGGTAATGGCGACTGCGCGACGTTGCCTATCGAGCAATTAGACGTTGCCGGCGGTTGGCATACTTATTGGCGACCCAAGACGGAAATTGCGCGGCGCTGTCCGTTGTGGCCGGAAACAACGGCGGCGCTTTATGCCGTAATCAAGAATCGAACTAGCGGCCTTGTCTTCATTACGAAGTATGGCAACGCTTGGGAAGGTAAGGGCCGGGCTGATCCTATCTCTTACGAATTTCGCAAGCTCGCGACGAAGCTGAAGATTCACCGCAAAGGCGTAACGACGTTCTACAGTCTGCGCCGGACCTTTGAAACGATTGCCGCGACAACCGGCGACCAAGTAGCGGTAGACTTCATAATGGGCCATGCGCCTGAGTCAGACGATATGGCCGCGGTCTATCGCCAAAAGACCTTCGATTCTCAATTGGTCAAAGTTACTGACCACGTTCAAGGTTGGCTTAACGGTTCAGTAACGATCCGTTGACGACTGCTGCCGTCGCCGCGCACTGCGCGATACTGGCGGGTCTGGTTCCCGCGCTCGATCCGCAGGATCCGCGCAGCCATCGGATGCTGGAGGTGCTATCGAAGGCCCAGGCGGAAGGACGGCCAAGTGTGCAGGGGCGGATGTGGGCTTATCGGTCGCTGGAGCTTCCGTTTAACGTGTTCGACTTCACGGTGAGCCGGCACCGGGAGGGACCGGACTGGATGCTGTCCGGCTTCAGGGGTGTTCTGCTGGGAGATTGCTGGAGCGGATTCCAGAAGATCGAGCTGCGCAGCGATGCGCGGATCCAGCGTGCCGCCTGTTCGGCGCACGCGCGGCGCAAACTGCACGAATGCCGCGTGAGCCATCCTCGGCACACGACGGTGCTGCTCGCGCTGGTGCGGCAGTTGTACGACTTGGAAGATCGCGCCAAGCTGCTCGCCCCCGGTGAGCGGCGAGAGCTGCGGCAGCGTGAATCGCTCCGCATCCTGAAACAGATTCGCGAGTACATCGCTGGCCCACAACTGGAACGACTGTTGCCCAAGAGCGATTTAGCCGAAGCGATCGGTTATCTAAGAAACAACTGGGACGCCCTGTTGTTGTACACCACCGATGGTCGGCTGCCGATCGATAACAACGAGACCGAACACTTGATGAGACAGATTGCGACCGGTCGCAAAAACTGGCTCTTCATTGGCAGTGTCGCCGCGGGATACCGAGCCGCCAACTTGATGACGATCATCAGCACGGCGGCCCGCAACGATCTGGATGTGTGGAGCTATCTCAAAGACGTGCTCGACCGAATCCTGGCCGGCTCGACCGACTGGGAGTCACTCCGCGCGATCGCTGGAAGCAGCGACATCCCGAGGCGGTGCGCACGTATCGAGTCGAAGAACGCCGCGATGCAGTTGACCGACGCCGCGCCCGTCGCGCTCGGCGACGCTTGCTCGCCGGCAACAAAAAATAGCCGGCGTCAACCCCAACTCGCTGCATGGCTGTCGTGTACGGTCACGTTCCCGCGCACTCGCGAGATAAGAAAACGCCGGGAATTTTGCTAGTTCCCGATGTTTGTTGAGGGAGCCGGATGCCTTATGATTCCGGTGCTCTAACCCACTGAGCTACTCCGCCGCGGCTTGCCCGTCATCCTGAGCGAAGCGAAGGATCTGCTTTGCTTCAGACTAGATTCATCGCCGAGCTTCGGAATGACTGGTGGCCAACGAATTCTTAATTATCGGAGGCCGCGGGCGACTTCGTAAAGAGTGGCACGAGTAGAACGGTCGTGGGTCAGTCCGCGATTGTCACCCCGAGGTACTCCGAGGGGTCCGGCTGGATTCCTCGGAGTACCTCGGAATGACAGGTTGTTGATCTTAAACACCCAATCCTCTGGAAAGGCTTGTTGGGGCTAGAGACACATTCCATCACAGCGTGGGCCCGGTCGATATTCGGGAAACGACAATTCGATTGGCGCCGTGTATCCAGTTTTTAACATCGGCGGGACTTGCAGTCTTTCCATCGTCGGGAATTGAAGTTGAGTTGAATCGGTCTCAGCCACCGATATTGGATGTTCAAGAATTGGTTCAGTTGTAACCACGGTCAAATTGCGATTAGCGGCGCCCTTGTTACGGATAAGAAAACCCAGGCAACAAATTGAGGCAGTCGCCAGCACCAACGACGCAAGCAGGCCAAATTTAAGCCACCGAAGTTGCTCCTTCAGCAACCGATTCTGTTCTGCCTGCGACTCGATAAGCAGCGTTAATTGAGCATCCATGCTTTTGGCTCCCTTGTTAGGTTGTGGGGTGCCGGATCTTAGGGAATCTGGACTTTTAAGGCAGTGGCATCCTCGCGGTGGTGGCAGCACCCGGCCAAGGGCTCTCCGAATATCCGCCCGATCCGGCCAAATCCGCCGAATAGGAGTTGCACATAAGGTACTCGATCACTAGATTCTGGCGACACGTAAATCATTATCTGGAAATGATTTGTGGTGGGAATCGCGTAGCATTCGAGTTCCCTTGGTGCGAACGATGGGGCATTCGGGAACGTAGACTTCGTTTGGCCGATCGTGCGCCTGCATTTTTGCTCGGCGGCGATTGCCGAGCGGGCTAATCTGCTAACCGCTAGGTCGACCAAACGCGCAGGCGTCGCACGGAAGGGCGCATGAGTACGGGATTGAATATGGGGTTATTGTCCGCGGTCGACAATCGGTCGGCCAGCGCGGTTATTTCGTCGTCGCATGCCGAACGCATGAGGATGCCGCTTGTCGATGCGCTGCGGCGCTCGCGGCGACAATTATTCTAGGGCATCATTTCTCGAACTATCCGCCATTGGCGCATGCAGCGATGCCGGTCGCGGGGCCGGTGATCAGTTGGTTGCAGGATTATGGTCGCGTTGCGCAAGTATTCATCGTCGTGAGCGGCTTTATCCTCGCCAGCAGCTTGTCGCATCGAAATTGGGATCGACGCCGGGCCGGCCGATTCATCGTGCAGCGATATTGCCGGTTGGCGCTACCCTACCTGGCGGCGGCAGGGCTGGCCGTTTTGGCCGGAGCTTACGGGCGCGACTGGATCGACGACGATGTTGTCGGCGCGTTCCCGACGTTCGAGCAATTGGCGGCCCACGCGATGTTTTTGCAAGATATCCTGGGTTACGAGTCGCTGTCGGCCGGGCTGTGGTTTGTGTGCATCAGCTTTCAACTCACAATCATCTACGTCGGTGGGCTAGTCGTTCGCGATGCATTGAAGCGCACTCCGGATTGGATCGGCCGTCAACTCGCTCACTTGCCAATGGCTTTGGGTTGGGCGCTAGCTGGCGCATCACTGTTTCACTTTAACCGCGATAATGCCTGGGAAATTTGGGCCGTGTATTTCTTCGGCCAGTTTTTTCTGGGAGTGCTGGTACACCGTGCGCTGACGAATTCCAACGCGCAGAAATCGCTGGCCTTCTATGTGTTGGTGGTTGGAGTCGCACTCGCTTGGGAATGGCGTTCGCGCCTCGCGTTGGCGCTGGCGACCGGATTGTTGCTGTTTGTCGGCGGCAAGATCGGAGTGCTGAACCGCTGGCCGACCAATCGCGTTGTCGAGTATCTGGGGAGGATCTCTTACAGTTTGTTCTTAATCCATTTCCCCGTGTTGATTGTCGTCGCGACGTTTTGGGTGCAGCATGAATGGACGTCGTCCGCCGGCGCGGTGGCGGGGCTGATTGTCGCGTATCTGGCGAGTCTTGTTGCTGCGGCGATTTTCTATCGATTTATCGAGGCGCCGGTCACGCGTTGGAGCCGACGATTTGCTTAGCTGACTAAGGCAGGTTTCGCGTTGCGATAGTCACCGGCAATCGCCTGATCGCCGCAAGCGGTCGCCGCGGCTGCTTGGTCGGTGGTCGGCAAAAAGATATCGAACGTTGTCCCCGCACCCGGTTCGCTGCGGACTTGAATGGTTCCGCGGTGTTGTTGAACCGTGCCGTAGACCATCGCGAGGCCCAGGCCCGTCCCTTTGCCGACTTCTTTGGTCGTAAAAAACGGCTCAAAGATATGCTCTTTCACTTCCGGGGCCATCCCGCAGCCGGTGTCGGTGAGGGAAAGCAGGACGTACCGACCGGGCGACATGTCCGTTGGGAAATCGCAGCTCGCGGGCGGAAGCGTGGCGACCTCTGTTTTGATCGTGAGCTCGCCGCCCTCGGGCATTGCATCGCGGGCGTTGAGGCACAAATTCATCAGCATTTGCTGGATGTGACCGGCGTCGGCATGCAGCAGGCCGATGTCGTCGGATAGCTGTGCTCGGATGGCAATTCGATCGCCGATGAGCGGATCGAGAAGTATTACGAGATCATGCACGATCAAATTCAGCTCGACATCTACCATGCGTAGTTGCTCGCGCCGACTGAACTTAAGCAGTTGGCGAGTGAGCGTAGCGGCCCGCTCGCTGGCCGCGATTACTTGTTCGAGGTTTTTTCTGCGGCGATCCTCCAGACGCAGTCCCTCCATGGCAAACTGCGAATAACCGTGGATGGCCTGAAGCAAGTTGTTGAATTCGTGAGCGACTTCGCCGGCCAATTTGCCGATGGCCTCCAACTTTTGTGAGTGACGAAGTTGTTGGTCGGACTCGGCCAGCCGGCGCTCAAGGCGGATCTGTTCCAGGACGCGCTCGACGGCGATGGGCAAGTACGCGAGGTATTCCTTCGACTTGACGACAAAGTCGCGTACACCGGCCCGCAGCGCTTCGATGACGACCGTTTCGTCGCCGTAGCCCGTGACCATGATCACTGGCTGATGATGACCGGCCGCGTGCAGATTGTGGAATAACTCGATTCCCGTGCAGGCGCCCGGCAGGCGGTAGTCGAGAATGATTAGATCAATCCGATTTTTCGAGAGCCTGTCGAAAGCGGCGGTTTCTGACTCTGCCGACTCGACTTGGTAGCCCGCCTTGCTGAGCGACTTGCTTTGTAAGAAGGCGATGTTGTCGTCATCCTCGACGATCAGCACCGTTTCGGCTGCGCAATCCGACCATGATCTGCCCCTTGGAAACATAGGTTGGACAAGAGGGGCGGTCAAAAAATGCAGCAAATGCAGGCAGCTCTGTAAGGAACGTGACGAATAATCAGCCCGTCCAGAATGTCTCACGCCAAGGCGCAAAGGCGGAAAGGGGAAGATTTGGGATGAGCGATGAAGGATGAGAGGTTAGCGATTTCAGATGCCGGATTGAACGACAAACATTCGGTATTTCGCATTCACTTTGCGACTTCGCGCCTGTGCGCGAGACTCGTGTTATGCGTTACTTCGGTTGGGCTGCGGGTTCTTTTTTGAGCAGGTCTGTGAATTCCTTGTTGAATTTCTCGACCTTGGGGCGGATTACGAATTGGCAGTATTGCTGCGACGGGTTCGAATTGAAGTAGTCGTGGTGGTAGTTCTCGGCCGGATAAAACTTCTTGAAGGCCGCAATTTCGGTCACGATCGGCGATTTGAACGTGCCGGATTTATCGAGCTGTTTCTTGTATTGCTCGGCGATGCGATGCTGCTCTTCGTTGTGATAAAAAATGGCCGAGCGGTATTGCGTGCCGACGTCGTGGCCTTGTTGGTTGAGCGTCGTCGGGTCGTGAGTTTGCCAGAAGACTTTGAGAAGATCGTCGAATGAGATTTGCGCGGGGTCGTAGGTGATCTGGATGACCTCGGCGTGGCCCGTGCGTCCCGTGCTCACCTGCTCATACGTGGGTTTCTCGACCTCGCCGCCGCTGTAGCCGGAGACGACTGACTTCACTCCGCGCAAACGCTGGAACACGGCTTCGCTGCACCAGAAGCAACCCTCGCCGAAAGTGACTTTCTCGAGTTTCGCGCCGTTGGCGGACACATTCGGATCGGCTTTTTTTGATTCGCTCGGATGCTCGGCGGCCATCGTGGTGCTCTCCATGATTGAGTTGCTCGCACGCTGGCAACCGAATGCCAGCAGCGTGAAGCCAACGCATAAAAGCCATCGTAATGCTATCATCTTCACTTCCCGATAAGGCGGCTTGGACCGGCAAATCCGTTATAGCCGATACCGATGAAGGGACACAGTGTCGTGACTTTGATTCCAGGGGAGCAAAGCCTGTGAAGTGGCCGGCGGGCGCAATTCTGTTTACCTTCGCGGCAATAGCGGCTTGGAGTGCGCCGGCGATCTGCCAGGAGGTCCCCTTGGAAATGCTCAAGCTGCAGCCGGCTGGGCAGGCTCCGGGTGTGCCCGAGCCGATTCCGTTGCCGCCGGTCGCGGGCGGGGCGAACGAAAATCGGCTGACGCTGGCGGAAGCCGAAACGCTGGCAATCGCGAACCATCCGGCATTGCGCCAGGCGGCGGCACAGGTTCGGGCGGCGCAAGGTAATTGGGTACAGGTCGGTTTGCGGCCGAATCCAGCCGTGGGGTATATCGGCATGGAAATCGGCGACGCGGGTACGGCCGGCAAGCAGGGCGGATTTATCAGCCAGGATATCGTTACAGCGGGAAAACTTCAATTGAATCGCGATGTCGCGCTGCGAGAGCAGCAAGCGGCCGAGCAGCGGGTGAAGCGCGCACGGCTGCAGGTGATCACGACCGTACGCAAATATTACTTCGAAGCGCTGGCGGCAGAGCGGGCTGCAACGTTGGCGACGCAGTTAAGCGAAATCGCTGAGCAATCGGTGCGCGTCTCGGAACAGCGGCTCAAGGCGCTTGACGTTCCAAAAACGGCGCTACTACAAAGCCAAATTGAAAAAGAATCGGCAGACCTTTTCGAACAGCAGGCAAACGAGCGCCGAACGGCTGCATGGCGACGGTTGGCCTCAGTCATCGGCGGCCAAAATCAAACGCCGGCAGTCCTGGACGATATGTTGGCGCGGCCGTTGCCGGATCTGGATTTCGCCGAAGCGCAGCGACCGGTTGATCAGGGATAGTCCCGAACTTTCTGAGTTGAGGTTCGCCGTGGAGCGGGCGCGATGGACCGTCGAGCGTGCATCCGCGGGTCGGGTGCCGAATCTCCATGTGGAAGCGGGCACAGTCTTCAACAACGCCACCCAGGAAACTCTTGCCAACGTGCAGGTCAGCATGCCGTTTCCCGTATTCGATCGGAATCAGGGGGCAGTCGCCCAGGCGTGCGGTGAATTGACAGCAGCGCAGGCAACCTTAGAGGCCCGCGAGTTGGCCCTTGAAGAACAGCTATCAATCGCAATGCGAGATTATCGAACGGCGCGTGAGCGGGTCCTGAAATACTCGAGCACGGTATTGCCTGCCGCACGGGAAACACTCGACATGATCAGCGTAGGCTACCAGCATGGCGAACTCGATTACGTGCAAGTACTTACGGTGCAGCAAACCTATGCGGCGAAAAATCTGTCGTACCTGCAGGATTTGGAAACAGCGTGGAAGCAGTGGGCGGAAATCGATGGCTTGCTGGTGGGCGAAGTGGCGCAAACTCGATTGACCGCATGACGCCAATTCCCGAAAATGTCATGGAACGGCAGAAATCAGAATTGCGATGAGCAAGCGTGCGGTTTGAATGGAGAGGGCATCTAGTCTTTGTCGAAAGTTTGAATGGGCATAATGCCGATGCAACGGCCCCGCCGGGACAAGCCCGGCGGCTCGCTAGGAAACTGAACGGTTTTAGTCATAACGGATCGATGCGAACTGCATTTCTAATCATGGTGTCGGCTTCGCTTATCATCCATGCGGTGCTTGGATGTTGCTGGCACGATACGAGCCCGGCTGCCGGCTGTGGATCGCCTGTTTTAGTGGCGTCCGGAAGCGGCTGCGGATTCGATCATGGCGGGGCCCCGAGCGAGCACCATTCGCATCAACCGTCGAAGGGGCATTCGCATTGCCACGCGACGTGCATCTATCTGCCCGTGCAGAAGACGCACGTTGGCAAGGTCGTGGCCCACGCAGCATTTGATATCGTGGCGGCTGCTGCCGCGACCGGCCATTCCCAAGTTGCGGCTCAATGCTCCCAACAGGAAAGCCGCGAGTCTGCACGCGGCCCCCCGTGCGGCTGCATCTTTTCCATCAAATCCTGCTGATTTGATTCGGCCTTGTCCGCCTTCTTGCGATCGATGCTGCGCTGTGATCGATCATTGCGGCAAGTCTCGCTCGACGTGCACCTCGGTTTTGCTGCCAAGGATGAATCATCCGACCGTGTGCAGTGTGCCTAATTGGGCAATCCAACAGCGACAGACTTTGGCTTGTATTGGGCGCCAACCAACAGGAACTGAACAATGTCTGCATATATACGCCCGGTAGGAAAAACTTCGACCGGTCCAGCGCCAGAAGCCGAATCGCCCGAACTGGCCCCCGCCGGCGTCACTTTTGGCGAGTGGCTGCGTCGAACAGCGCCGACGACCATCGTCGTGGTCGGCCTCATTGCGCTCGCCGTTTGGGGGCACGCTTCGGATTGGTCGATACCGAAGTTCTCGTCGCTGTTCGGCGGCAAGGCCGTGGAAACAGACGCTTGGTGCGATGAGCACAACGTGCCCGAGTCGATGTGCGTCGAATGCAACAAGTCGATCTGCCCGCCGGGCCCCGATTACGGCTGGTGCCCGGTGCATGGCGTGATGCAATGTCCGCTGGAGCATCCGGATATCGCCGAGCTTAAAACACAGCCGACGATTACGCCGGCAATGCTCGATCGCGCGAATCGCGCGATCGCTCTTCGGCCCCGATCGGAAAACAATAGCCGCTGCAACCTGCACATGAAGCGGATTCAGTTCGCCTCGGCCGAGGCGGTCGACAAAGTCGGCGTCGAGATTGCAATCGTAGCCGAGCGGCCCATCGTCGAAACGATTGCTGCCAACGGCGAGATTGGCTACGACCAGACCCGCATGGCGCATTTTTCGAGCCGCGTGCCCGGAACCGTATGGCGCGTGCAAAAGCAGGTTGGTGATCGCGTGGCAAAGGGCGATGTGCTCGCGCTTATCGATGCGGCCGACGTTGGCCGCGCGAAGAGCGAGTTTCTGCAAGCCGTTTCACAAGTTCGGCTGAAAGAGGACAACGTCGAGCGGCTCCGGCCGCTGGCGGGCAACGCCATTCCGGCCCGCGAGTTTCTCGAAGTTCAAACGGAGGCGGACGCCGCGCGGATTCAATTGCACCGCGCTCAGCAGGCGCTGGTGAATCTCGGTCTGCCGCTGAATATCGAGGAATGTGCCAATTTAGGCTCGGACGATATCGCCAGGCGGATCCAACTGCTGGGTCTGCCGCAAGATTTGGCGGCTGGCCTGGATCCGCGCACGACGACGTCCAATCTTCTGCCGCTGCGCTCTTCACTCGATGGCGTGGTCGTCGACCGGAATGCGGTCGAGGGAGAAGTGGTGGACAGCAAGTCGCTGCTGTTCGAAGTGGCCGATACGTCGCGGTTATGGCTGACGCTGAATGTGCGGCAAGAAGACGCCAAATATATTTCGCTGGGGCAAAACTCGCTCTTCCGTGCCAGCGATGCGGCGAACGAACCGGAGAGCAAGGGAACGGTCAGTTGGATCAGCACGGATGCGGACGATGTAACTCGAACCGTGAAGGTCAGCGTCGAGCTGGCAAATGCGAATGGTCGCTTGCGGGCCAACACCTTTGGCACGGGGCGGATTGTCCTCCGCGAGGAGCCCAAGGCGGTTGTGATTCCGAGTGAGGCGATTCATTGGGATGGAACCTGCAATGTAGTGTTCGTGCGAGACAAGAATTTCATGCAGCCCGATGCGCCAAAGATGTTCCACGTGCGAAGCGTGCGGCTCGGCGTTAAGGACGGCGCAACGACTGAGATTATCGCCGGGCTTTTGCCCGGCGAAGTGATCGCCAGCAAGAACAGTGTCGTACTGGAGGCTCAACTACTGAAATGCAACATGGGCGCGGGGTGCGCTTGTTGCCAAGGGAAATAAGCGAGATTGAAGAGGGAACGTAAGCGAAATGTCATTCTGAGCAAAGCGAAGAATCTGCGAGGGGGCAGAGAAGATCCTTCGCTTCGCTCAGGATGACACAATTGGAAAGCGTCGCATGTTGAACTGGATAATCGATTTTTCGCTGCGGCATCGGCTGCTGGTGATCGTAGGCGTGCTCGTTCTGGCAGCGGTGGGCGGCCTTTCGCTGCGATATTTGGATATCGACGCTTTCCCCGATACGACGCCGGTGCAGGTGCAGATCAACACGGTCGCGGCGTCGCTCGGGCCGGAGGAAGTCGAGCAGCGGATCACGTTTCCCATCGAGCAGGCGATTGGCGGCCTGCCCGGGCTCGAAGGCATGCGGAGCGTGTCCAAGTTCGGGTTTTCGCAGGTGGTGGTCACGTTCAAGGACGGCACCGATATCTATTTCGCTCGGCAGTTGGTGAACGAACGGCTGACCACGGTCGAGCTGAGCAGCGAGATCGAGCGGCCCAAGATGGGGCCCGTTTCGACGGGGCTGGGCGAGGTGTTGCACTACGTCGTCACCGGCAAGGGCGACGACGTTACGGAGCTGCGCACGATCCACGACTGGGTCATCAAACCGAAGATGCGCACCGTGAAGGGCGCGGCCGAGATCAATAGTTGGGGCGGCTACGAAAAGCAGTACCAGGTTCGCATCGATCCGAATCTGCTCATCAAGTACGGCCTGACGTTTGACGAGGTGGTTCGGGCCGTTGAGGAGAACAACCGCAACGTCGGCGCGGGCAATATCCGCGAAGGCACGCGGTCGTGTGCTCGTGCAGGGACTCGGCCGCACGACGAATGTCGAGCAAATCAAGGCGATCGCAAATTGCGGCCCGGCATGGCGTGCCGATTCGCGTGGGCGATGTGGCAGAGGTGGCGATCGGCTCCGAGATTCGCCGCGGCGCGGTGACGGCCGATGGCAAGGGCGAAGTCGTGATGGGCCTGGGCTTCATGCTCATGGGCGAGAATACGCACCAGGTTACCTGGGCGATGAAGGATCGGCTTGAGGAAATCAAGCCAACCTTGCCGCCCAACGTCGCGATCACAACCGTCTACGATCGCACGGAACTGGTCGATCATGTCATCAATACGGTCAAAAACAATCTGTTCGAAGGCGGGCTGCTCGTTATCGCCGTGCTGTTTGCGTTTCTCGGCAACTTGCGGGCGGCGATGATCGTGGCCGCGGCGATTCCGCTTTCGATGCTGTTTGCGTTCGCGGGCATGTATCGGTTCGGCATCGCAGCCAGCTTGCTCAGCCTGGGGGCGATCGATTTCGGCATGATCGTCGATAGCTCGGTCGTGATGGTGGAAAACTGCGTCCGCCACATCGCCCATGGCGACAACCGGCGGCGATCGATGATCGACATCGTCCGCGAGGCGGCGATGGAAGTTCGCAAGCCGACGATGTTCGGCGAGCTGATCATCATGATCGTGTATTTGCCGATCCTTACGCTCGAAGGAATCGAAGGCAAAATGTTCCGGCCGATGGCGCTGACGGTGATCTTCGCGCTGATCGGCTCGATGATCATGTCGCTGACGCTGATGCCGGTTCTGGCCAGCCTGCTGCTGCCGCGGCAAATCGAGGAGCGGGAGCCGCTGCTCATGCGGATCGCTCATCGCATCAACGCGGCCGCTACTGCGGTTTTCGATGAACCACAAGACGTTCGTGATGGCGTGCGCGGTGCTGGTGATGTTCGTGGCGTTTGGTTTGATCGCTCCGAATTTGGGCTCGGAATTCGTGCCGCGGCTCAGTGAAGGGGCGATTGCTATTAGCGTAGTGCGGCTGACGGGCACCGATCTCGATGACTCGATCAGATACAACACGCTTATCGAGCAGCGGCTGTTGGCCGAGTTCCCCGATGAGATCGCGCACGTTTGGAGCCGGATCGGGAGTGCGGAGATCGCCACCGACCCGATGGGGATTGAACTCACGGATACATTTATGTCGCTCAAGCCGCGCAGCGAGTGGACGAAGGCGAAGACGCAAGCGGAGTTGACCACTCGTATCGAACGTTATTTGCGCGATATGCCGGGGCAAAAGCTGGCGTATTTGCAGCCGATCGAGATGCGGATCAACGAAATGACGTCCGGCTCGCGTGGCGATTTGGCCGTGAAGCTGTACGGCGATGACCTGGATACGCTGAAAAAGAAGGGCGATGAGATCGAGGCGATCCTGAAGGGAATTCCAGGCGCAGCCGATGTGAGCGCCGAGCAAGTGACCGGTCAGCCGGTGCTCCAGATTCAATTGAATCAGGAGCAGCTTGCCCGACATGGCGTGGCGGCGAAGGTTGTCACGGACGTGATCGAATCGATTGGCGGTAAGCGGCTGGGCGACGTAATTGAAGGGCAATTGCGGTTTCCGTTGGTAGCGCGGTTGCCCGACGACAAGCGCAACGGCGCCGAGGCGATCGGGTCAATTTTAGTGTCGACGGCTGCGGGCGAACGGTTGCCCCTATCGCGCCTGGCCGACATCAAGATGGTCGAGGGGCCGGCCACGATTACGCGCGAATGGGGGCAGCGGCGAATCACGGTTTCGGCGAACGTTCGCGGGCGCGACATCGGCAGCTTTGTGGCCGAGGCGCAGAAGCAGCTGAAGGAAAAGTTGTCGCTGCCGCCGGGCCGGTATTTTTATGAATTCGGCGGACAATTCGAACATTTGCAGCGTGCCCAAACGCGGCTGATGTATGTGGTGCCGCTGGCGGCGATTTTGATCTTTGGTTTGCTGTACGCCACCTACCAGAACTTGATCGATGCGCTGCGCGTGTTCACGGGTGTTCCGTTTGGCTGGGTCGGCGGCATCTTCGCCCTCTGGTTGCGCGATATGCCATTTTCGATTTCGGCGGCGATCGGATTTATCGCGCTGTCGGGAGTTGCCGTGCTCGACGACATGATCCTGGTGTCGTATGTACGCCAATTGCGAAAAAAGGGCATGCCGCTCGATCAGGCGGTGATGGAAGCGGCGACCACGCGTCTGCGACCCGTACTGATGACCACTTTGGTGGCCAGCCTGGGCTTTTTGCCGATGGCGTTCAGCACGGGGATGGGGGCCGAAGTTCAGCGGCCACTGGCGACCGTCGTGATTGGCGGCGTGATTGGAGCGATGGTGATGTCGCTCTTGGTGTTGCGCGTGCTGTATGTATTGTTCAAGTCGCCGGTTAAGTCCCGGCCAGTCCAAGTTGAGTATCCACGAATTCGAAAAATGGCCGAGCCGGAGTTGGTTCGCATGGATTCTGTTTGAAAGGAGTTGACCAATGTCGTTGTATAGATCGCTGACAGGAAGCGCTACGGTGATATTTGTTTTGTCGATTGCGGCGTGCAGCAAATCGGCAGGGAAGACAGCAGCGGCGCCGCCCGACGCAGGAAAGGTCGCAATCGCGGGCCATACGCACGAGGGCTGGTGGTGCAATGAGCACGGCGTGCCCGAGGAGGTTTGTCGCCAGTGCAACCCGAAGTTAGTCGCCGATTTCAAGGCGAAAGGCGATTGGTGCGAGGCGCACAATCGGCCGGAGTCGCAGTGTTTTATCTGCCATCCCGAGAAAGCGGCGGAGTTCGCGGCGCTGTACGAGGCCAAGTACGGCGAGAAGCCACCGAAGCCGGAGGCAGATGTTGCCGAGATCGAGCACCACAACCACGGTTAGTGATATCCAACGGATCGGAGCCCGCCGCGCAAGCAACGGTTGTATTGAGGAACCCTTGCTCGCGCTGCGGGCTTCGAACCACTGCGAAGCAGGTGGACAGCGCGGCGGTGGCAGCGCACAATTCAATTGTCGCCCGATAAATGCCGCGCCGTTCATTTGCCGCCGATTGATTCATGCTCCGCCTCGCCACACGTCGCACGCTTCTCTTGATCTTGGTCGGCGGCGCGATTGCGGCTGCGGCCGTGTTGGCTTGGGATTGGTATCGGGTTGTGTCGCCCGACGAGATCGCAGGCGCCGACTTCGTGGGCCGCGAAACGTGCGCCCAATGCCACCAGGCTCAGCATCAGCTCTGGCTCGGCTCCGATCACGACAAGGCGATGGCCCTCGCCACCGACGATACGGTGGAAGCCGACTTCAACGATACGAAGTTCGAGTACCACGGCGTGACCACGCGGTTCTTTCGCCGGCGGCAAGTTCATGGTCAACACCGAGGGGCCGGATGGCAAGTATCACGATTACCAGATCAAGTACACATTCGGCGTGCGGCCGCTACAGCAATACATGGTCGAATTTCCCGATGGCCGCGTGCAGGTGCTGCGCGAATCGTGGGATGTGAGGAATAAGAAATGGTTTTTTGTGACGCCGCCGGATGTGACGAACGAGCGGATTGCGCCGGGCGACCCGTTGCATTGGACCGGCATCGCCCAGAATTGGAATACGACGTGCGCCGATTGCCATTCGACGAACGTGCACAAGAATTACGATCCGAAAACGAACACGTATCACACGTCGTGGCAGGAGATTAACGTCAGTTGCGAGGAGTGCCATGGGCCGGGCAGCGTACACGTCGAGCTGGCCCGCCGCTGGTCGCCATTCTGGGACCGCAACATCGGCTTCGGCCTGCCGCCGCTCAAAGACAAAAACCTGAACGTGCAGCTCGAAACGTGCGCGAAGTGTCATTCGCGGCGGTACCAGGTGCACGAAGACTTTCGGCCTGGCCGCCCGTTGATGGATAACTACGAGCCGGTTTTGCTTTTGGCCGGCCTGTACCAGGCCGATGGCCAGATTCTCGACGAAGTGTACGAATACGGGTCATTTCTGCAGAGCAAGATGCACGCGAATCACGTGCGCTGCTCCGATTGTCATGATCCGCACTCGCTTAAGCTGAAGTTCGCGGGCAACGCGCTGTGCACGCAATGTCACGAGCCGCACAACCCGGCCAAGTTCGATACGCCGGCGCACCACCACCATGCGATCGGCTCACCGGGCGCGCAGTGCATCAACTGCCACATGGCGTCGCGGCTGTATATGGTGATCGACGAGCGCCGCGATCACAGCTTCCGCTTGCCGCGTCCCGATTTATCGGCAAAACTCGGCACGACGAACGCTTGCAATAAATGTCACACAAAACCAAATGAAACATCCCAATGGGCGGCTGACGCGATTAAAAAGTGGTTCGGCGACAAACCGAATCGCGAACCCCATTGGGGGCCTGCGTTTAAGGCCGGCCGTGACGGAGCGCCTGAGGGCGAAAAGCTGCTACTCGATTTGGTCCAGCGTAATTCGACGCCATCGATTGTGCGTGCCACGGCAATCGACCTGTTGGGAAACTATCCGTCGAGCGCTAGTGCTGCAACCCGCCGAGACGCGCTGCGGGACGGCGACCCGTTGGTCCGCCTGGCCGCTGTACACGGTTTGCCCGGGGACGATCAGGAAATGTTGGTATCGAACCTGGCCAGCGTGATCGATGATCCGATTCGATCCGTCCGGATTGCGGCAGCGACGCGATTGGCGCAGGTGCCCGGACGCGTTCGGCTCGAAGATGGGAACACGAAGACCGACGACCCGCTGGCTTCACTCACCAACAGCCAGCGAAAAGCTTATGAACGGGCGATGGTCGAGTTTCGAGACAGCGAGGAACTGTCGCTCGATCATGCGGGCGGGCAGCTCATGCTGGCGTCATTCGACCGCCAACACGGCCGCGTTGAAGATGCGGTCCGGCATTTGACCGATGCCATCAAATTGGAACCCTATCTGGCCGGACCGAGAGGAGAGCTGGCGTCCATCATGCAGGAACAGCACGGCGATGAAAAAGAGATTCGCCGCCTGCGCGAGGAGGAGGCCGGCCTCGTGGAACGCGATTCGAAACTGGCTCCCGATAATGCGGACATTTTCTATCGGCTTGGGTTGCTGCGATATACGCTGGATCAATACGACGAATCCGAAACAGCACTGCAGGCAGCCTGTAAGAAAGCGCCGCGCAATTATGAATACTTAATGGCCCTGGCACTCCTCCAAGAGCGGCGCTACGACATTTCGGGCGACGAAAAGCATTTCGATGCGGCAGTGCTATCGCTCAAGGAACTGCACGAAATGAATGCCGATGATCCTCGCGCCCAACAAATTCTCGAGCGGTTGATGGCTGCGCGGAGTGACAAAATGCGGACGGGCTCACCCGTAAAGCCATAATCGCAGTGCGGCTCGCGGAAATTCCGGACGCTACCGGCGATAGCGTTCGGTTTGCGGGCTCTCATCTCGCGGTTTATCCCCGCTTTGCGGCAAGGTCGATAAGCGCTTTAGACCACTGCGCAGACGGAAAGGAGTCCGGATGTTCTCCCACACAATCGCCATGTTGCGACGAATCACCAGGGCACTGCTATCGAGCAATGCGCCGGGGCAACTCGCAGCCGGCTTCACCATCGGCATGGTGATCGGGCTCGTGCCGAAGGGCAATCTCATTGCGCTTTCGCTGTGTGTGCTGTTGTTCTCGCTGCGATGCAACCGCGCGGTTGGGCTCGTTTCGGCTGTCCTCTTTTCATTCGTCGGTCCTTGGACCGATCCATTTGCGCATCGACTTGGCTTAGCGATCCTCGACCTAAAGCCCTTGCAGGCGACATACGCCTCGATATTCAACCTGCCGTTCGGACCGTGGCTCGGGTTCAACAACACGGTCGTCACCGGTTCGCTGTTGATGGGCGTTTACGTTGCGTACCCAGTTTACTGGATTTCACGGCAGCTATTCTCGGCGGGCCGGCAATCGCCAGCGGAGGAGGCGCCATGAAACGATGGCTTTATTGGCAATTCACTCTTCCCCGCGTGTTGATGGTCGCCGTCGTGCTTCTGGCGGCACAGTACATCCTTGGAATCGTTGCCCGAACGGTTGCGTTCCGATGGTGCGAGGCGACGATTGGCGCGCGGGTTGACGTGGGTCATGCGCGGGTGTCGCCGGTGGGGCGGCAATTCCTATTCACCGACTTGCACGTGGTGAACCCACAGCGGCTTAACCAATGCGTTTTGGAAGCCGATCGATGCGAACTGAATCTTGCGGCGGGAAGTTTGCTGCACAAACAAGCGGTCGTCGACAGCGGCCGAATCAGCGGCATACGGCTCGGAGTGGTTACGGATGTACCGACGGATAAGATCACACGACCGCCGCGATGGTTTCACGATGATGCCGACCGGGTCGCAAGCACATGGCTCGACAAACTGGACCAACAGTTCTCGCTGGATTTGGTGAAGCAATTCGAATCGGTACAGCGTGCGGAATCGTTCTGCCGCGAATGGTCCAAGCAATCGGCCACGCTGGACACACGCTTGGAGCAATTGGACGCTCGGACAGCCGAGTTGCAGCAGGCGGTTGATGCGGCGCAAACAAATCCGCTGCGAAACGACAAAGCACTCAATGATCTTCCGAAAAAGGTTGCCAACCTGCAACTCGAATTTGCGAAGTTCAAGGCCGACGTTGAACAACTTCCCGATTTGCTGGAGACGGAGCGCCGGGCGATCGTCGCGGCCCGTCGTCACGACGACGAGACCGCGAGTAAACGGCTCAGCGTCGAGCTCATCGATGCAAAGGCGCTGAACGCGTATTTGATGCGCCAACAGACCGAGTTGCGGCTTCGTGAGCTCGCTGGCTGGCTGCGGTGGATGCACGATCTGCCTCCGGCGAATGCGACGTGCCAGCTCGGTGAAAAACGGGGCGAAGATATTTGGTTCGCCGGCTGCCGGCGTGGGCCGGAGATTCTTATCCGGTCGCTCGAATTGGACGGAGCGGCCCGCATCGGCAGCCAGCCCGTCGCGTTTCGCGGGTTGCTGACGAATCTCGCATCCGATCCGAAGTCGCACGATCGACCGATGCGGCTTCGTTTGACCGGCACTGGTTCCCTGCCATTCGAATTGCAGTCGACGATCGACCGCAAGGGCGACTTGGGGCGAGACGAGCTGGTCGTGGATTGCAAAGGCATTTTGTTGCCGGCGGTAGCGTTAGGTCAAACCGACCAACTACAGCTGAAACTGGCGCCATGCGTTGGATCGCTTTCGGTGAGCTTGCTCATCGAGGGGGACAAACTCAGCGGCGATATTCAAATGGTTCAGCAGGGGGTGCAGATCACGCCTACGCTCCACGGTTCCAACAGCGCCACGCTTTCAATCGCGATGGGAGAAACGCTGGGCCGAGTCAATTCCGTGGCAACACGCGTTTCTTTGGGCGGCACGTTGAGCGAGCCGACGTGCAGTTTGTGGTCGAATTTGGGAGTCGCCGTTGCTGAAGCGATGGAAAGAGGGTTGCGTCGCACAAGCGGCCCGCATGCGCGAACGCTTCTGGCCGAAGCCGACCGGCGCGTCGATGAACGACTCGCGAACGTCGATCGGCAGATTGCCGAGCTGCAATCGCGATTCGCCAGCAGTTCGAGCGACATGACGGCTCGCCTGCAGAAAATTGCTCTCACCGAGACACCGCGATACCGGATTTCCGCAGAGCACGGCGGCCGCTGGCTGCCGAATAATTCGTTGTTCAGGTAGCCCAACGGCCGCCGGATCGGAGCCCGCCGCGCAAGCAAGGCGTTAAACTTTACTTGCTTGCGCTGCGGGCTTCGAACATTCGAGTCCAGCGATTACAATTGGTTCATGGCAACGCTGGCCGTGATTTTCGATTTGGATGGGGTGCTCATCGATTCGTACGATGCTCATTTCGCAAGTTGGACTCGTTTGTATGCTGAGCTTGGTGTGGAATACTCAGAGGCCGCATTCGCGGCCGACTTTGGTCGCACGAGTCGCGACATTCTCCGCCGCACGTTTGGCGCCCAGTTATCGGATGAGCGAATTCGCGAGCTGGATCAACGCAAAGAAGCTCTTTTTCGCGAAATTCTACGCGCCAATTTTCCGGCGATGGATGGGGCCGTGGATTTGATCGATGCGCTCGCAGCCAATGAGTTCCTATTGGCCATCGGTTCATCGGGGCCGCCGGAGAATATCTCGCTATGTTTGGAAAAGCTCGGTCGGCGTGAGAAGTTCGCCGCGGTCGTGACTGGCGCCGAAGTATCTCGCGGCAAGCCCGACCCCCAGGTGTTTCAACTTGCAGCGGAACGGATGTGCATGCCGGCATCTTCATGTGCCGTGGTCGAAGACGCAATGCACGGCGTCGAAGCCGCCAACCTGGCCGGCATGTCGAGCATCGGGCTGACGGGCACGACCGACCGTGCGCGGCTGGCGGCGGCTGATCTGGTTGTCGATAGCCTTCGGGAGCTGACGCCCGAGCGAATCAGAGCACTCATTCAAAATGCGCTGGAATAGGTGGCACGCATTCCCTATTTTATGCGGTTTAACAGGCTTGAAAGCGTTTTCTAGCCGTTCGGTTGCCAAACTCCATCCGCGGACTGGATGGATGCATTCTTCAAAGCCGTTCGGAGTCTTGGGGCTACCAACATTTTGGCCAAGATTCGTTAGACCTGGCTGCCAGCATTCGATATACTTATCCGTCGTATGATTCTTTTCCCGATTGGTTTGGTGGCCTTGTAGGACTCCAAAACAATCGCGGAAGTTTGTTGCAGCCGACTTCCGACGAGCCGGCCTCGCAGAGGCTGGCGACAGCGAAGCCGGTTCCTGTGTTTTGGAGTTGCGCACGATGAAGCTGTATGTTGGCAACCTTTCCTTTTCCACGACCGAGGAAACGTTGCAGGCCGAGTTTGGGGCCCATGGCCAGGTAGAAGAAGTCGCCGTGATCACGGATCGCGATACCGGTCGCCCGCGCGGTTTTGCCTTCGTTTCGATGCAAAATGATAACGAGGCCCGTGCCGCGATCGAAGCCCTCAATGGTACTGAGGTCGATGGTCGTACGATTACCGTCAACGAGGCACGTCCCAAGAGCAATGGCGGCGGTGGGGGCGGCGGCGGCGGCCGAGGCGGCCCAAGGGGCGGTGGCGGTGGCGGTGGCGGTCGAGGGGGCGGTGGCGGCGGCGGCAAACGCTGGTAACCGAGCGCTCTCTCAACGCCGCAACAGCCGGTGAGCGATTGGCAGTTGCTCCTTGTCTGACGGCGCACAATTCGATTTTGGCCCGTTGACGCATGTCATGCCTCAGCGGGCCTTTTTATTGGACACCATACGTCGGCTGTCGACGACGCGCGTCGCATGAAGTTCTACAAATACTGGGCCAAGGGTAAAGCGACGGTCGCGGACGTCCGTCCGTGGAGCGTGCTAGCTTTTGGCGCTTCGGACATCTCGCTCGAGGACGCACAGCTGCGTGGGAACGAACGCGCTGAGCGAGTGGCGGCTGCGGTCGTGAACGGTCGGGCGCCGGCGCCTATGGTTACGACGAGCGGCCACTGCGCGAGGAAGTCGTCGAAGAGATTCGCGAAAAAGACGACCTCTCGGCCGTGATCACGAGGAATTCGTACGGGTCGTTAGTACTCAATACGAGTCGTGCGATGTTTGCCGATGTCGATGTTTATCCGCCTGCGGCAGCTTCCTTCGGGCAGGCGTTGCGGCTTGCCTGGAGGAGATTTCGCGGCAAATCGGCGGCCGACCGACGCGCTCGCGAAGAGAGCTTAATCGCCGGTTTTGACGAGGTACTTCGTGCGCAGCCGGAACTGGGATTTCGCGTATATCGCACTTTTGGCGGCTTTCGCTTGTTGATTACAAGCCGCACCTTTGACCCCGCGGCGCCAGATGCACTTTCGCTGCTGAATGCGCTCGGCAGCGATCCACTCTACATCCGGCTCTGCAAGGCTCAGGAATGTTTTCGAGCGCGGCTGTCGGCCAAGCATTGGCGATGTGGCGCCTACCGGCCGCCGTCTCGGTTTCCTTGGGATGATGAAGCAAAAGAGCGCGAATATCGCGCGTGGGAGAACAATTATCATCGGCTGGCCAATCGGTTTGCCGTTTGCGAATTGGTCGAGAGTCGCGGAGTTGAGGCGATCGACGAACCGGTCCGCACGGTCCTCGACGTTCACGATCGGCTGACCATGCAAACCGGCGCCAAGCTGGCGTGATTGCTGCCCTGTGCCGGCGTTATCTTGAACACTTGCTCCGCGACGGGTCGGAGGCTAGGCTGCCTGTATGGATAAAGATCGACTATTGCACACGCTCGAAGAACTTCGTGCTGAAGTAGCGCAAACCGAGAGCGTCGATCCGGACACGTTGGCCTTGCTTGAAAATGCCATGCTCGATTTGCAGCAAGAGCTCGACAAGCATGGGGCGAAGCGACCGGAGAATCTTGAGCCCGCATCCAGCGGTTTGAAGGACGCCCTCCTGAAATTCGAATCGGAGCACCCAAAACTATCCGTTGCGGTTGGCAAAGTGGCTGATGCTTTAGCTGCGATGGGAATCTAGTCTTCCTCCTTGTCTCCTCCTCGCCTCCCCTCTCATCTTCACATGCCTACGAATCTCGGCCACCGCGTGCTTCCCTGCCTACTGGTATCCGATATGCGGCGCTCGCTCGACTTCTACATCCATACGCTCGGCTTTACACAAACCGGCTATTACCCGATCGAGAGCGATCCCATCCGCACCGAAGTTCGGCGCGATGACGTCGCCATTATTTTGCTTACGGAGGCGGCGCGCGGCAGTGCGGAAACTCCTGCTTTTACCGGCGCTGTACATCTTTCCCGAGAGTATCGAGCAGCTTTCCGGAGAGCTTCGCGGTAAAGTGGCGTTCGCCTGGGGCCCAGAGAATACAGATTTCGGCATGCGAGAGTTCGCGATTCACGATCCGGACGGATATACTCTCGTATTCGCCGAACGAGAAGCGCCGAAAACGGGATAGCCACAAAAAACACAACGAGGTCAAACTGAATGCAGACGTCGGTGTACCTTGTTTGTGTCTTTTTGCGCCTCTTCATGGCGATGAATTGAAACCGATCAAAATATGAAAACCCTCATCGTTCCGATCCTATTGATCACGTTGGGCTGCGGTTGGCTGTTGACAACCTTGGGCATAGTGCCGCAAATCGATTGGGTATGGACACTCGGGGTTGCGCTGGTTGGCGTGCTGTCGTTTGCAATGGGCGGGATCGACAAAGTAACGATTGTCGTCGGACCGTTCTTTTTGTTCGCCAGCTTCTTATCTGTGCTCCGGCAGACCGGCCGGCTCCGCATCGACCTCGAAATTCCGCTGCTGGTAATTGCAGCCGGCATCTTGCTCCTTGTGGCGCGGCTTCCCGCTGTTCCATTGCCGAAGTGGCTGAGCGAAACGACTGCGGGACCACGGCGCGGTCGATAGCGTGTCGTCCAGCTTTGCCATGCCGACGCATACATGCTGGTATTTGCCGAGCACGCTTTGAACGGGAGTGGGGTCGATCAGCCCCAAGCGATACGTGCGCTTAGTAAATGATTGTACCACGAGTCACGCCGAGCGCTTGCATCGATCGTTGGCTTGCATCGTCAAAGCGCCACCGCAACAGTGAGTTGAACTGGTCGTAGGAATAAGAGTAACTCCCGCCATTTGTATCCGTGAAGAGGATTTGCTTCTTGATGGCATCGAAGCCGGTAACGGCGATCCAGTGCAGCGTCGGCGAGCTGGTTGGAATCTTGTTGCGACCACTGCCGAAGATCGTGTCTATAACTTGTCCGAGTCCACCTTCAACGGCTCGGCTCGAACTTTGCCAGCCGATCAAGGCAACCACGGGTTGACCATTTTTCAGGTGTTCGACAACATCGTTGATGCTCTGGTCGGTTGCCATGGTGAAGCGTTTATCGCCAAGCCCTCGGGCATTGGAATTCATGACGGTAGTTAACGTCTGGCCGGTTGTCCCCAAATTCCAGGCAGAGATCACTGACTCCCGGTACGATGCCGAGATAAGCTGCTGCATGGTGGCCAGGCCGCCGTACGCTTGCATCACGCGCCACGCTGAGTTTGGACCACATGTATTGGATTTGCCCTGCGGTTGGCCGCCTGGCACGGTAATATTCATCACTTCAATAACTTTCACGATATTTCCAGCGCGACTCACAAAGTAAGCTTCGTCGGCGCCGGCGCCGCCATCGACGTACGAGCAAGGCGAGGACGTATAGTTCACAAAGCTATCGTCACCCTCGTTGTCTGCCGCCCGTCTGAATAGATAGCCGTCAAACTGCCGTAGAGTTTGCGCGGCCGGAAAAAAGCCCAGGAATAGCCAAAACCCGCGGCTGACGACCGGCTTTCCATGGGCCGACGACAACCAGCCGGCGCTCGGAATGCCGGAACCGGCCTGGTGCTATAGAATCGCCTCAACGGCGAAATTCACCGGCTCATGAGAATGGCCGGTTCGTAGCAGCACATCCGCGTCCGGCGATGGCCGCGTCGATCCGCCGGCGCTGTTCGTCGGTTAACGGATACCTCATCGCGCCAGCGGTCTCCTCAATCTGCGCCGGCCGCTTCGCGCCGCAAAGCGCGGAAGTGATGCCGGGCTGGCTGATCGTCCAGGCGATGACGAGTTGGGCCACGGTCGGTGCCTCGGGCAACGCCCCAGAGATATGTCGCGTAGCTGGGGCGGCACTGGCGCTCTGCCCCAGGCACCCAAGTGCAGCGATTTCAGGAAGACGTTCTATAAAATCCTGGTTTTTCTGCCATTCGTCGCCCTGATACATGGGATACTTGCGCCGCTTGTCGCGCTGGTCGAGTTGCGAATCGCGCGGAAGTTTCCCGGCGAGCAGGCCTTTCATGAGCGGCCAGTACACCATCACGGCGATGTTGTGTTTGCGACACCAGGGAATTGTTCGCTGCTCGATGTCGCGCTGCAGCATGTTGTAAGGCATTTGCACGGCACTGATCGGGCAAACGGCGTGGAATACTTCCATCTGATTGACGGTGAAATTGGATACGCCGATGGACAGCGTCTTGCCATCCTCCATCAATTCGCGCAACGCAGCGGCCGAATCGGCGATGGGCACTTTGTCATCCGGTGCGTGCAAATAGAGCAGCTCGACGCGATCGGTAGCGAGCCGGCGGAGCGACTCCTCGCATTCGATGCGAAGCCGTTCTGGCCGGCCGTCGGTGACCATCGTGCCGTTCTCGTAGTGGATGCCGCACTTGGTGGCGATGACCATTTCATCGCGGCGCGACCCGCTCTGCCGTGGGCCCGCGAGCGCACGGCGAATAAGGTTCTCGCTTTCACCGTTCGGACCGTAGACGTGGGCCGTGTCGAGGTGGTTGACACCCACGTCGAAGCACTTCTGGATCGTGGCGATGCTGTCGGCGTCGTTCACGCCGAGTGTTGTTACGCCGGCGATCGGCCAACAGCCGAGCGCAACCGGGGAAACGAGCAAGCCAGTGTTGCTCAGTGGACGACGAGGTGCGGTAGGCGTGGTCACTTGAACACAAAGCCCCGGATGCATAGCTAGCAGCCTTACCATTTACCACCACTCTCTGTTCTAAGCAACCGTCTGTGTCGGTGCGCCAGCTCGCACCAAGGTTGCTGGATCGGTCAAATTAGTCAATTTCAGCGATAGCAACGGTGCCGATTAGTTGAACATGTGCTCTAACGAAAAGTTGTGCGAAGCGACAGCACGTATCGAATGCCTTCGCTCGATAGCCGCCAGGATCGGCGGTATTTGCGCGAATGCGCAGCCAAGAAAAAGTGGGCCATCTTTTCTCTTTGTCAGATCCGTACTTCTACTAATCTGCTTGGCAGCGCCATGCATTGGTCAAAACTCCCCGCTCGGTCTGGTGGCACCGTATCCGTGGTCGCAAATTGCGAGAAACGAAGAATGCGCCGGAATCAGATCGTCAGCGGAATTCGCCTAATTCGAACGACGAGGTGCTGTCGAAAGAGCCACTGTTCGATCAGATAGTTCGGCCTTCTGAGCTGGCGACGGAGGAAGATGCAACCGTTCGCAATGGAGACAGATATAAGATCGGGGCAAATGGCCAGCAATCCAGCCAACGACCGAAGATCGATTTGACGGCCAAGCTACCGCTCGAAAGCGCACACTTCGAGAGTCTCAATTTAGCCGTCGTTTTGCCGGGTTCGCCTTGGGTCAAACTCGAAACGCCAAGCCGCTGGGTGAATGGCGGCGTGATCATGGCGCGATCGAATCCGGACATCATGGTCATGCTGAACGGCGAGGCCGCGGGTGTTGAGCTGAATTTGGACGCACACCTGCTGGTCAACTTTTCGAAGGTGAGACTCTTGACGATATCGCCTCGAACCGTTTTTGCAAACGAGAAAGAGGAAACGGTTGGCGGAATCCGGGGAATCACATTTGAGGCCTCAATGCCGTCGCCTGAAGGGTCGCAATACTGCCTGATCTGGGTCGGTACGCGCCATGGATACACGTATGAGTTGGCGCTCTTGGGCAGCCCGAGTAATGAACAAGAAATTGGTAACGCCAGCCGCGACTTCCGCCGCGGACTTCGGCAGATCGATCCGAAGCGCGTGTCGCACAAGCCGCCGAGTGAGATGTTCACCAAGTACAAATCGAAGGCATTCGGGTACGACATCGACCTGACAGGTTTGGGTTGGGTGAAAGTGAACTCCACGGCTTCGCCAATGCCGTCGGCCGAGGTTTGCGCGAGCACGGTGACGGGCAGCGGCTTGCTGGTACTCGCGGCTCCGATGCCGAATCGTGTTCCGGACATGGAGTTGCTCGCCAAATCGATCATCGCCTGCACGGGTTTGGAACATAACGGAACGGAGATCGTGCGAACTACACCGTACCGCTTTGGCGATCTGGAATGCCGCGAGATTGAAACCAGCCGCTCGATCGGCGGGAAAAAAGTTCTCGGCCGAATGCGGCTAATTTGCGACGACCGCTGCGCGTACGCCGCATTCGGATGGTCGCTATCGGAATTCAAAGAGGATGCAGTCAGGGTCAAAACATCGCTCGACCGATTCGGCGTGCATCCGCATCAATCGATCGACACGGTACAGTTGTCGGTGTATCAGCGAGAGGGTTGCGCGAACCTGCTGAACGACATTGGGCTGCGCTACGTTGTGCGTGGTGATCTGGTCGCCGCGCTGGATTTCTTCGGTAGCTCGATGAAATTGGCTCCCTCAAACGATGCGTGCGTCGCGAACTATCTTGAGGTTTTGGGAAAGCTCGATCGCAATGACGAGGCCTTGCGCTTTCTCAACGAGCGTAAGACGACCTACGGAAATAATCTTCGCTTTCGCGTTTTGAAGGCACGGTTGTTGGCGCAGAAAGGCGATGCGGCAGGGGCGAGAGGGGCATTTGCCGAGTTGATTGCCGATGGATATACCGACAATGCTATCCTGTCGGCTTATGTCGATATGGCGGTCGCCACGAAGGCGTACGACGAGGCGCTAGCGACGGTTGCCGAGGTGATGAAAAAACGTCCGACGGTGCAAGTCCAGCGTTTGCAGGCCAGCTTGTATGTACTCAAGGGCGAGAGTGCTAAAGCCATTGAAATGTTCGAAAAGCTGCACTCTGAGTTTCCGGACGATTTATTCGTTGCTGTGGATATGGCCAGCGCCTATGAACACGCCGATCGATACGATGCGGCGATTGCCTTGACGCAAAAACTGGTCGATTCGGGCAAGCAGGATGAGACGCTGTTGATCGTGCACGGCCGGCTGCTATTGCATCTGTGCCGAACGGCCGAGGCCAAGCGAACGTTCGAGCGTGCTCGTGAGCTGTATCCCGGCAGCGAACGCGTGAACGAAATGCTCAAGTTGGCGTCGAGCCAGTTGGGCGAAGGTGAAAACTCGTGCCTCAAGAAGTCGATCGACCCGGTGGTCGTACCGGCGGCTGTTCGCAAGGCGATTGACCAGGCGGAAAGGCGGGCGATTGCCGAATCCAGCGACGGCGACGCGGAGGAAGTGTTGCACGTCGTCGGTTTGAGCGTTGAACCCGGGCAGCCGATTCGTAAGACAACCACGCAACGAGTGAAAGTTTACACGGCAAGCGGCGTGTCGCGGTATGGGATGATCATGTACAAAGTAAACCCGGTAAGCGAACGGCTGTACGTTAATCAGCTAATCGTCACGGATGATCGGGGAAACCGCGTCGCCGAGGGATCTGTCGATAACTATTTCATTAGCGACGAAACGTCGAGCGAGGCCTCGAACGCAAAAACGGCGAAGATTCCAGTGCCTGGCTTGAAGCGGGGATACACGGTGGAATGTACCGTGACGCGCGAGCTACTTGGATCGCCCAAGGATTTGCCGTTCCAGGAAATTTCCTTGGCCTGCGAATCACCGGCGCGGGTCAGCGCGTTCTTCGTGACCGGCGACATCAAGCAATTGAAATGCAAAACTTCCAACGGCGTGCGTCTCGAGCAAGCGGAAAATGTGTTGTATTCGATCGGCACGAACGTGGCGCCGCTTCGCTACGAACCGCAGCAACCGTCTGTCGAAACATTCTCCCCGGTCGTTTGGGTGGGACCAGTGAATACGACCTGGAGCGAAGAAGCACGAGGCTATTTGAATTTGGTTGAGGACAAACTTGTTCTCGATGACGCGACTAGGGCGTTGGCGAAACAACTTACCCATAGAAAAGAATCAAAACGCGAAAAGGTGGCCGCGATCGCCGAGCACGTACAGCAGGGCTATACGTATCATGCGATCGAGTTTGGCCGGCGGGCTCGGATACCGAATGCGGCGTCGAAGACCGTATCGCTAAAGTATGGTGACTGCAAGGACCATGCGCTCCTTACCAAGCAACTACTCGCGGCGGCCGGAATCGAGGCGCACCTGGCGCTCGTTCGCTCGTCGGGCGATATTGTTGCGGACGTGGCGTCGCTTGACCAGTTCGACCACATGGTGGTCTTCGTGCCGGCCGAGGAGGTCGGCACGAAGAACTCGATGGGCGGTTGGTTGGTCGATGCTACCGACAAAGATGCCGATCCTTTGCTGGATACGCCATGGGGTTTGGACGACCGGTCCGTGCTGGTGCTCGATCCACAGAATCCGCGGCTCGTCCACACGCCCAAATATCCGGCCGATGCAGGGAAGTTGGTGAGCAAGCGAAGTCTGACATTCGCCATTAGTCCGTCGGGTGCGGTCGAGACCCGCGTGACGGAAGAGGTAACGCTCAACGAGTATCTTGCGCCGGGCATGCGTGCGTTATTCAAGCATTTCGATTCCGCAACGCGCCGCGAAGCGATTCAGAGTTTGCTTTCCGACAACGGGCCCATTCGCGTAAAGCGTGTTGACCCGGTGAACTTGGATGCAATCTGTGAGCCGCTGCGAATTAAATTGGAATACACGGTTCCGAACGGCTTTCGATCGATCAATTCATCGGTATCCGACAAATCGTTGGTTGGCAGCTTGCCTTGCGTGTGGGAAACGCAGTACACGCTTGCCCCCGAGGTCGATTCGCGCAAAACGCCGTTCGAAGTTTCGATGCCCAGGTGTGTCGAATCGTCGCTTACCATAAACGTTCCCGATGACTATCGGTTCGCCGATCTGGAGCAATGTAACGGATCGGGGCAGTCGGAGTTCCGAAGATGGTCGTCGCGGGCATCGCAGGCCGGCCAAACGGTCACGATCGAGTATCAGATTCACCTGGCGGCGGGTGTTCACCCGGCGGCGGCGTACGAACAATTCTATACGGATTCGAACGAGTCGCTGGCCGTATTGCGGGCGCCGCTCACGTTGCAGCGGCAAACCGGGCCACTGGGAACGGCGCGGCGATCGGTGCAAGAGAGCGGTGTTCGTTAACGACGGTGTCGCGGACGTTTATCGTGCGGCCGGCTGGTTCGGCGGCATGTAAAGGCAACAATCGTCTGGGCACGCATCATGGCATGGGCCAAGTGCCCCGAGGGCCTGGCGCTTGGGCGACTCGGCCATTCGCTCTTCGATCAGCTCGCGAATCATTTGCACGAATCGCGGATGCGTGCCGACCGTCGCCCCCCGAACCATGTTGATGCCGAGCCGTTCGCAAAGTCGCCGGACTTCCTTGTCCAAATCGTAAACGACTTCCATGTGATCTGAAATGAAACCAACGGGCACGATTACGACGTCTTTAATGGACCTTTGCTCGTGGCGGGTTTCGATAAAAGCACCAATATCGGGCTCCAACCATGACTGCTGCGGCGGGCCGCTGCGGCTTTGGTAAACCAAATCCCAATCGGCGCGTCCAATCCCATTCGCCACCACTCGGCATGCCTCACGAAGTTGTTCCTCGTATCGACAACTCGTAGCCATGGCGACGGGAATGCTGTGCGCCGTGAAGATGAGCTCCGCGCTTTGGCGGTGGTCGGCAGGAATCCTGTCCAGCGCGGTGCGCGTATTCTCAATCATGGGATCGATGAATCCCGGATGATTGAAGAACGCGCGGAGCTTATCAATTTGCGGTGCGCCGGGTCCTACTACGGCCTTGGCTGCGGCGATGTTCTCGCGATATTGTCGGCAGCTCGAATACGAGCTGTAGGCGCTCGTTACGAAGGCCAGCGCGCGGCGAACACCGTCGCGCGCCATCCGCCCGATCGTGTCGGCCAGCAGCGGGTGCCAGTTGCGGTTTCCCCAATAGATTGGCAGGCTCGGGCCGCAATCGGCCAACTCCTTCTCCAACGCCGCGATCAGCGCGCGATTCTGGTCATTGATCGGACTGCGGCCGCCAAATTCGTAATAGTGTTCCGCGACCTCGAGCATTCGCTCTTGCGGCACGTTTCGACCGCGCAACACATTGGCCAGAAACGGGAGCACATCATCCGGCCCCTCTGGCCCGCCGAAAGAAACGATGAGCAAGGCATCATACGAGGTGGCCATTCAGGAATTCACTTGCGTCCCGTCTTACGGCTAAGCTTGCGTTGCTCGGAGCGGGTAAGCGCATCGTTGAGCGGGCTGATCTTGTACTTGATCGCGATCCGAGTCAGCACGGCCGCCTTGCTCACGCCAAGGCGCTCCTTGGCTTGGAATTGATGATTCTCGACCGTCCAGCGAGACATGCCAAGAATTTTCGCAATTTCGTGGCTGGTGCAACCGAGGCTCGTGAGCCGCACGATCTGGCGTTGTCGCGGGCTAAGCAAGGCCACACGAGCTTTCATGGGATCGGGCATAAAAGCTCCAGGTACAAAGCAACACATCACCCGCGCCACTTGCCGCGGGCGCTTCATTATCAGGGAATTCCGCGCGAATTACCAGTAGCGATTCAAACGGCTGAATGACTTCACATTCCTCCTGCGCCTGCCGAATGTGCTGCGGCTGCCGCAGCGGCTGCCGCTTGCTCAATGACGGTTTGCGAACTTTGGCCCCGGACCGAGACTAGCGAAGTCGGCGCACCAATCCCGTAGCCCTTCAGCGGATTGTGCCATTGAATGTTTCCGGTAAACGGGTCGAGGCAGTACATATAGCCGTTCGTGGAAACAATGAGGCGGTCGAAATCCAAGAGCAACGTGACGTAGCCGCTTTTCATTTCATTGTTCGACCACACGATTTCGCCCGTATCGCGATTCAATGCTAGTACGTAACCGTTCAGTCCGACGAAAATAAGTTGCTCGATCGTCATGGATACAGTTCTCCCGAAAAATTTTTCCGCGCGCAAAAAAGGTACATAGCCGACGACGGACACCATCAGTATGGTGAAACGGCGCCGGAACTGCCAGATTCGCGCGAGGAGGGTTTGTGATTGGTCCCTGCCTCAATCTGCCATATAACGTTTTACACGCTGCCTCGGAGCCGCCATGCGCACCGAAGATTTAACGCGAGACCAATCGCGAGCGCTCAAAAATAAGCTGCAGCCGATGCTGAGTTATCTGGGCCGGCTGAAGGAGCGGATGCGGCGTAAGGGCTTCGTCGCCGAAGACCGTTTGTTGGCCGCCGTGTGCCGGGCCGAGGATGCGATGCACGCGCTGTCGGTCGAAGTGCATTACCTCGCGTGCGGTGAGCGAGTCGGTCGGGCAACGACGGAGCAAGATCACCTGGTCGATGAATAAGCGGCCATTGCGCGATCGCATCGCGTGCGTAGCGACAACCAGACGAGCAAAATCGTCAACAGCAGTGGCATCACCGCAGGCTCCGGAACGGTATCCTGAAGCAAGCTGCCCGTGCCGGCACCGAGGTGTACGTCTGGCCAAAATGGGCCCGCCAGACACTGTAATCGGACTGTGTCACGCTGCCGGGTGTAACGTCGCCGGGCAGCAACGCCGATTGGTTCAAGTATTTCCGCCATACTACGTAATCCGCTGCATCCACGACACCGTTGGCGTTATAGTCGCCGGCCAATAGCGGAATTGATGCCACGCGAAAACCCATGTTGTCGTTTTCGCCGGTGAGACTCATCGTCTCGCGATAGGCGGAGCTGATGGTCAGGTCAGCATGCGCTGTGCCGTCGCTATCGAAAGATCCGCCGCGGCGGACGCGCGTCGTTCCACTGCCTTGTGTCTCAGTCCATTCCCATACATTTCCGCCCTGATCGAACGTACCATAGGCGCTGGGCGACAACGTATACGCACCGACCGAGGATGCGGGGTAGCTTATGTCTTGAGTGAAACCATTTACATAATAGTTTGCCGAATTACCCGAATCGTCCGCGGGCTGGTTGTTGTCTGGGGCCGTATTGCTCCTGGTCGGATAGGCGTAGTAACTGCCGTTGGTGCCGTTCCCACTATAATAAGCCGCCTTGTACCATTCGTTTTCGTTCGGCAGGAACCAAACAGACCCGGTGACGTTGCGGGTAACCCCGCTGCCGTTGGCCATCGTGTAGGTACCGGTTTCGGTCGAAGCGCCGGCTGTTGCCCGATTACTCAACCAGTTGACGAAACGGGCCGCATCGTTCCACGAAACAAACACCACCGGTTTGTCGCCGTATGTGTAAACCGTGCCGTCGGGACCCGCGCCGGAACATCGGCCTTCACGCTATAGGTATAGGCGCCTGGTGATCCATTTTGATCGATGCCGCCGCGGGTACGCGAGTGCATGAATGGGTTGTACAACCCATTGATGTCGGCTGCGTCCACGGCGTTAAGAAACTCGACGTACTGCGCGTTCGTTACCTCGGTCGTGCCAATGCGATAGTCCGTGCCTACTGCGCCGAAAATACCATTGTTAAAATCCGGCCCGTTATTCGCATTGCCCACCGGCACCGTATTGATTGTGATCGCGCAGACCACCAGCGGCGAAAGAAGTACAGCCGCAATCGCGAAAGCAGCTTTCATGCCCGATCTCTTCAGTGTTCCGATGTCCCAAGGGCTATTATACCAAGGCCAAGAAAACTGTCGCACAAACGGTTTGCGGCCGGCTCTGGTACCGCCTATTTGGGCGTAAAATCAGCATCCGGCTCGATACGCAGAGCGAAACCGGCCAACAGATCGGCCGCCTCGTCGATGTCGTCCAGTGAGATCATCTCGACGGCGCTATGCATGTAGCGGTTGGGGATGCTGATCAGGCCGGCGGCCACTCCGCCGCGGGCAAGCTGGATGGCGTTGGCGTCGGTGCCGGTGCCGCGGCCGCTGGCGCCCCATTGAACGCCGATGTCGCCCGATTCGGCCGCCGCGCGCAGCCGATCGACGACGTGCGGGTTCATATTCGGTCCCCGATAGATCACCGGCCCGCCGCCTATTTTGATGTCGCCTTCCTGCGTCTTATCGATTGTCGGGCAATCGGTGGCGTGCGTGACATCGACCGCGACACCCACGTGCGGGTTCACGCCGTAAGCGCTCGTCACGGCGCCGCGAAGGCCAATCTCCTCCTGCACCGTGGCCACCGCGTACAGAGCCACGTTCAGTCCGCCCTGCTTCTTCGCGCGACGCAGCGCTTCGAATGAAACCCATAAGCCGGTCTTGTTGTCCATGCCGGGCGAATTGGCCAGGTTGTTGCGCATCTCCTGATAGCCGAGCTCGAGCGTCACCGGATCGCCGACGGCGACCGCCTTCGCGGCCTCTTCCATGTCTTTCGCGCCAATATCGAGCCACAGCTCCTTTTGCTTCACCACCTTTTTTCGCTCTTCTTCATCCAACAAGTGGATCGGTTTGCGGGCGATAACGGCCGGTAGCGGGCCATCGGCCGTGTAAATCGTCATCCGCTGGCCGACGAGTTGCTGCGGGTCCCAGCCGCCGATCGGGTTGGTGTAGATAAAACCGTTTTCATTGATGTGCGAAACGATCAGGCCAATCTGATCGGCATGACCGGCGAACATCACGCGCAGCGGCGCTTCCTTGTTGCAGACCGCGATCACATTGCCGTGCAGGTCGGTGCGCACCTCGTCGGCGAAATCGGCCGCATATCGCCGCACGATATCTTGAACGGGTTGTTCATAGCCGCTCGGACTGGGCGTTTCCAGGATACTTGTGAAAAACTTTTTGGCCGTTGGTTCCATTTTCGAAGTCCGTGGTCAGTGGTCAGTGGTCCGTGGCAATCGAGCGAGAATTTCTCACTGCGATGCAATTGATCCGACGATGACACGCGATGGTCGATCTAGGCTCGAATTGCAATCCACGAGATGTTCGGCAAACTGCGATCCCTGATGCTCTCTACGCTGCTGGCGTGCGGCTTTTCGGGCTGCTGCCATTGCTATTGCGCGCCCAAAGACTTGTTCTCGTACGTCGATCGCCATTGCTTTGTCGCCGATTGGATGAACGACCATTCTTGCACGAGTTGCCGTTGGTGCGCGAATAACGGTCCTCCACCAGCGGTGATTACCAGCCGGGTTTACACCGCCGATACCGACCCCGTCCCTGAGTCCGCTAGCAAATAAGTCGGTGCACTCGGCGCAAGCGGTCACCTTGCCGATTGTAGCGGTTTTGCTCAATGACCGGGAGCCGGGCCGACGATGATACCAATCGCCGCACGGCCCATTTTCAATATGCTGCGCAACGCGGGGGCAGCTTCGGGGGGAATGCTTTTCTGGGGGCCGCGGCGTATCTCCTCGTCGCCTCTGCGCACGTAGCCGCGTCGTTCAGACGCGAACTGCGAGTTTCGCAGAAACTCGCCTACTGGTAGGGGGACACGATCCATGCGATATCTGTGTACGATCGCGGCCATGGTAGCCGCGACTTCCTTCGCGCCATCACCGGCCCGGGCGAATATTTTTGGTCTGTTCGGTTTCGATTGCGGCGGCAAACATAACTGCGGTTGTGCGCAGTGCGGAAATTGCGGGTGCGGCGCCGGTTGCGGGTGCGCTGCGAGCCCGGCTGTGGCTGTGAGCCGGGTTGCGGCTGCGAACCGGCGTGTGGCTGTGAACCAGGCTGCGGCTGTGAACCCGCCTGTGGTTGTGAGCCTGCGTGTGGTTGCGGCACAGGTTGCCGTTCCAACGGTTGCCACTATGGGGGACAGACTTTCCATTGCGGCTGCAAAGGCTACGTGCCCATTTGCCCCTGCACGGGCTGCGATGGCGGCTGTTGCCAGGGCGGTTGTGGCTGCGGAGAATGCGGCGGCTGCGGCCAGAGTTGCGGTTGCGGAAATAGTTGCGAGCCCGGCTGTGGATGCGGTTGCGGCGACAGCTGCGAGCCCAATTGCGGTTGCGGCTCTTGCGGCAATTCATGCCGCACGCACACATGTTGGTTGAAACACTGCGGTTTCTGCTGTTGTTGCGGTAAAGTGGTCAGCGCACTTTGCTCTTGCTGTCCGTGCGGCGGCTGCAGCGGCGAAACGTATTGGAACGAATGGCATAATGATCCGCCCTGCTGCCAGGATCCATGCAACTGCCATGGCGACTGGATCGGCCCGAGCTGTGGACCAGGCTGCGGTCCAAACTGTGGACCGTGCGGCGGTTGCGGCCCGTGCAACGGCCCGTATTCTGTAAATCAGGGTTGCCCGTGCAATTCGGCCGGCAACGCTTCGCCCGCTTATGCTCGCGGCAATGCCGTCAACCAATCCGTGGTAGCGCGTAACGGCAGCACTGCGCAGCCGCAACAAACGCGAATGGCGGCGCGGCCTGCGAATCGCGGGCAAGCCAATTACAGCGGGCAGCCGAATCGGCCAATTCAATGGTGACGCCGTAGGTCCGGCTTTTCTGCCTAACGTGGCGGATGTTAGGAATGGCGGGCTGGAAAGCCTGCCCCACTTAGGAACAATCGCCGCGCATTCGCCGTCGTTTGGGCGGCAAACGCATCGAGCGATATGCCGCGAACTTCGGCCAGGCACGCTGCCGTGTGCCTCACGTGCGACGGCTCGTTTCGTTGCACTTTTCGCACCGGCTCCGGTGTCAGATAGGGGCTGTCGGTTTCGATCAGAATGCGGTCATCCGGCACGGCTGCCGCGATCGCCCTGAGCTCGCCCGACTTCTTGAATGTCACCATCCCCGCGAAGCTGATGTATAGGCCCATCGCCAGGCACTCCTCAGCCATCGCCTGGCTGCCGGTAAAGGAATGCATCACGCCGTGCAAGGGGCCGCGCTGGTGCGCTTTGCGCAGCATGATAAGGATATCCTCATCGCAGTCGCGCATGTGTACGATGAACGGCAGCCCGCGCTCCTGAGACAGCCGCAGATGGCGGTCGAAATAGTCCTGTTGCAGGTCAAAGGGCGTGAAATCCCAATAGCGATCGAGCCCCGTCTCGCCGATGGCCACGACGCCGGGCTGATCCAGCATGGCAACCACGCGATCCCAATCGCCCGGCCCGGCATCGGCCAGATAATTCGGTTGCATCCCCACCGCGGCATGAACGCCCTCATATTGACCAACCAATTCCACACACGCGGCACTGGTATCGGCCGAGATACCGATCGCGACGATATTCCCGACACCTGCCTCCCGAGCCCGCGCAACAACTTCACTCCGGTCATCGTCGAATTCGGGTTGATCCAAATGCGCGTGCGTGTCGAAGAGTTGCATGACTATGAATTCGCAACAGATTCTTGAAACGATCGGCCGCGGCGGCTATACAGCCGATATCCGGCACAGCGGAGCGCGATCGCAGACATTAAACTCGCAGCGACGGCCCCGCCTTGTAACAGCGTAATCTGCCACGTGATGTCGGCGCGAGGCTGGCCGTATTGAGCCGCCAGGATTTCCACCGTTAACCATGTCAGCCCGGCCCAGATGAAGGGCATAGCGACCAATGCGCGATGGATGGATGCCGCGCGATGGCGATCAATGGAATAATCAACAACGGAAAGAGCGCGACGAGGATTAGCCCGACGAAAATCAGCCCTTCCGAAACCTCCTTTGTCCAAAATGCCGACTCATGCCAAAAATTCCCTGCGAGCAAGATGCGCCGAGCCAGGAGAAGCACAGCACAGATCGTCGTTAGTAAGAGCAGATACTTCAAGCTGAATTGGTTCGTACGTTCATTGGCACCCGTTCCGGTGAGCCGACCAATCCTCCATCCAATGAGCCATCGGGCCACGAGCACAATTGCCAATGATATCCCAAAAAGTGCCAATTCCATCAATAGTTCTTGGCCAGCCGGCGGCGAGTTCTCCGATGTAAAAACATTCCATTGCTTGATCGTTCCGGCGAAAAACACGACCATTGATGCTGCCAACGATAATGGAATCCGCAAGATGGCTGGACTATCAATTAGTGCCGCCCAAATTGCGAATAGCACAGGTTGAGCCATCGCCGCACCCATTAATGGTAACGCGAAGTGTTCAGGAATTTTGTCTACGGTGGTACCCTCCGGATTGAGGGTCAAGTTGAAGGCAGCAAGTGTCCCAATGAGCAGCATTAAGATGATCCACGCTCGGCGCTGCGTCCAGATAACGTCTGAATTTGCTCGGTGATCGGCCATGGCTAGCCTATGGGATGCGTCCGGCCGAGATTGTACCACACGTATTGTTGTCAAGCGCGGTCACGAGCTGATTGACAGATGCCACTACCGTGAGGCAATTGTCACGCTGCCGACGCCCCAAACCTCGATCTCCAGTTCGTGGCCATCGAGCAACGACGTGCCAAGCAAAGGAGCGGCGTCTATTTCGTCGATCCACACACGGCGCACTTGGCCTTCCCAAATGACGCCCGCCCAACTCGACGTTTACCTCGGCGCTAGTCGGCGCTCGCCTCGCGATCAGCCGAGACAACGCCGGTGATCATGCTCGCTCCGCCCGAGAAGATCCAAAGCGCCGAATAAACGGCGAACCGATTTTCCGCAGCCAGGTTTTTGCGTTTGGAATGCGAGACAACAAGCGATCCGAAGCGGTGGTCTCATCGGCATCGATTTCGTATTGCCCGGTTTCGATGTCGATTGCGACAAATTTGCCGTCGTCCCGGTTTGTAACGACGGGTTCAATATCTTTCTTGTAAATTGCATCGCCACGGCGCGCGAACTCTTCCTTGCTGTAGAGAGGTTTAGCTGCGGCCATCGTTCGGCTCCGCGAGAAAGGATGTGTCGGAACCCTTCCATTATATCGCGCCGGCGTCGCCGGCGCGGACGGTGTTGGCGGGGGCGAATTTGGCTAGCCCCGCAAGTAATTCGAGGTGCCCCTTGGTCATTCCGACAGCTTCCGCCGCGAGCGATTGAGCGGCCGGCGCCAGCCGCAGCGCCGCGACACATTCTTCCAGATCCGAAATATCTTGTGTCAAGCAATCGATTGCCTCGGGCAACAGATAATCGATCGCAAGGTCGTGCATGTCGGCGAAATCAATGGGAAACTCGCCGTGATCGGGCAGTCCGCCCGACTCGAAGACTCGCTGGCTCACTCGCTCGGCCAGAGCATCCTGGCCGGCGACGATCTGATCGATTGTTTGCATAACAATCTCACGCCCCTGCGGAACGTAGGGCCGCGAGTATCGAAGGTACTGTGGGAGCGACCGCTCGAGAATCGCCAGCACTCGGTTGAGGATATGGATCGTATCTGTGGATGGCATGGAGAAGAGCAGGGGAGAATGGGAGAGGGGGAGAAGGGGGGATATTACATCAACAATTGTTCGGTGGCGGCGCGGGCGATTTCCAAAATTCGCGAGGGAAGAATGCCGTAGACGAGCACGGGCAGCGCGACGACCAACACGTATGCGGCCGGCACCATGCCGATGGAAACTGGCCCTCGGTCGGCCGGTTCAGCGTCGATGCACACGACCTTGGCCACGCGCAAATAGTAAATCAGCGAGATTGCCGTGTTGATCCCCGCGATTACCAACAGTGCGATCGTCCACGGATTGTTGGCGATCACCAATACGCGAAAGATCACGAATTTACCCATGAAACCCACAAGTGGCGGAATGCCGACGAGGCTCACGAGAATCGTCGTCAGGGCGACGCCGGTGAGCGGCGCACTGCGAATTAACCCCGCGTAATCGGCGATCTCCTCGCTGCCGATGGCGTTCCGCAGAAAGGCCACGATGGCGAATGCGCCAAGATTCATGAACACGTACACGGCCAGATAGAACAATAAAGCGGCGACGGCTTCGCGGGCCAGCGGCATCGCGGCCTGCAAGTTGGATAGCGGCCACCACGGCCATGATCATGTAACCGGCGTGCGCAATCGTCGAATAGGCGAGCAGCCGTTTGATGTTGGTTTGGCCGTAAGCGACGAGATTGCCAAACGTGCAAGTGATTGCCGCTAGGATGGCCAGCAGCACGACGATGAATTTGCGGACCGGAGCCAGGGCCACGGAACTTGCTGCTGCAGTGGCAACCGGTGGAGCGGCCAGCGATCCCGAGGCGCCGGCAGTCTTGGTCGCTTGCTGGAATACGACGGTATGGGCTGGTACTCCATGAGTTGCCGTAGGCGGAGCCGCCGCTGAACCATCCTTGATCGCCGCGAGCCCGCCGGCAGTACTCAGACCGATCGCCACGCGCAGCAGCAGCGCCATCGCTGCTCCTTTCGACGCAACCGATAAAAATGCGTCGACCTCGGCCGACGGCGCCTTCGAACACATCGGGACACCAAAAGTGAAACGGAACGGCGGAAAGCTTGAACGCCAGGCCCACCGTAATCATCAGCCCGGCGAGCACCAATACCATGAGCGTGCCGCCGCCTTCGCCGCGACCGATCATGCCAGGGATATCCATCGCCGCCAGCTTGGTGGCAATCGTCGGCAAATGTGCCGAGCCCGTCAGGCCAGCCAACAGGCTGATGCCGTACAGCATGACGCCTGCTGCCCCGGCGCCGTACACCGCGTACTTGAGCGACGCTTCGCTGGCGCGGCGGCGGCCTTTGATGATGCCGGCCATCACGTACGACGGCACGCTCGCCATCTCCACGCTCAGAAAAACCGTCATCAAGTGGTTAGCCGACGCCATCAGGCACATCCCGAGCGTCGAGCCAAGCAGCAGCGTGTAAAAATCCTGGCCGTCTTGTTTATCGGCCAGGCCGGTAATTCGTACCAGAATAATGAACCAAAACGCAAACGCGAGGAGGAACATCCGAAAGAACACGGTCATCGAGTCGTAAATCAGCATGCCGGTGAAGATTTCCTGCCGGTGAACCTCGCCGATGCCGCGAATTCCGCCTGCCGGTATTGCGTAGTAAAACGCGAGAAACGCGCCAAGAAGTGCGAGCCAAAACGGGTCGAGCTTGTAGCCGAAGCGAAATACCCGCACGAGCAGCAATATGACGATCGTCGCGCAAATGATCAGCTCCGGCCGGAACAGCGGCAGGCTCACGCGGAGCGTGTCGTTCGTCAGATTGTCAACGAGCGATTGAAAAGTCATGACTCTAATAAATCGTTCGAACTCTTAGCCACAGAGGGCACAGAGTTCACAGAGAAACAAGAATTACATTGGTCGTTGGCTTGGTTTCCTCAGTGCTCTCTGTGTCCTCTGTGGCGAAAACTCAGCCTTCTTACCTCGGTAACGGCGAGACGGTGTTTCTCGCCGTCGCGTTTTGCTGCAGCGCGGTTTTGTCGTGCGTTTTGGTCCAGTCCGTAAGCTCAACGACGGTTTTATCCACCGAGGGTTGCATGTAGTTCAAAAGCGCTTGCGGATAAACGCCGAAGAAAATTGCCAGGGCCAACAGCGGCGCCGCGATTGCCACCTCGCGAAACGTCATCGGCGTCAGGGCTTCCGGATGCGGACCTTTGTATTCGGCCCCTAAGTAAACGCGCTGGATCGCCCACAGGATGTAACCGGCAGTGAGGATCACCACGGCGGCTGAGATAACGGCCAAAGCCGTGCTGTAATTCCACACACTCAGCACGATAAACACTTCGCCGATAAACCCACACAGCCCCGGCAGCCCCAATGCTGCGAAGAAAATGCCAATGGCAAAGCCGCTGTAGACCGGCATCTTCGCGAACAGGCCGCCGAACTCGTTCAGGTTGCGGTGATGCACGCGGTCGTACACCACGCCCACCAGAAAGAACATGCCGGCTGAGCTGATGCCGTGCGCGATCATCTGAAACATCGCCCCGTTCATGCCCATCCGCCAATATTCGGTGTTGTAATTCGTTCCGGCCACTGCGCTCCATACACCCAGGCCGAGCACCACATAGCCCATGTGACTCACCGAGCTGTAAGCCACCATCCGCTTGAAATCGGTTTGGGCGAGCGCCGCGAACGCCCCATACAACATGCTGACGACGCCCACGGTGCAAACAAAGTACGCCAATTCGTAGCCGGCCGACGGACAGATCGGATAACAAATGCGGAGAATGCCGTACCCGCCCATCTTCAAGAGCACGCCAGCCAGAATCATCGAGATGGGCGTTGGGGCCTCCACGTGTGCGTCCGGCAACCACGTGTGCAGTGGCACGCTCGGCACCTTGATCGCGAAGCCGATGAAGAGCAACAGGAACGCCCACCACGCGAGCGAATGGCCCCGCCAGTTGGGCGTCGTGAATAAGTCGGTATGCTGCCCCAACTGCTGCAGTGCCAGAATATTGAACGTATGAAGCGGCAATTTATCGGCTTGGTGCTGTGTGATTTGCTGACCGACCGGGCTATCGGCTGCAATACTCGCCGCCGCCAGCTGCGACGCGTCGAGCTTGGTCAGGTCGCTATTGAAGTACAGCATCAAAATCGCGATCAGCATCAGCACGCTGCCCACGAGCGTGTACAAGAAGAACTTGATTGCGGCGTATTCCTTCCGCGGCCCGCCCCAGATTCCGATCAGAAAGTACATCGGCAGCAACATGACTTCCCAAAACACATAGAACAGAAAGAAATCAAGGCGCAGAACACGCCCAACATCCCGGTTTCGAGCAGCAGGAACAAAACGCAGTACGCCCGTTCGAACTTTTTGATCGGCCAACTCGCGGCCATGGCCAGTACGCTCAAGAATGCCGTCAGAACAATCAGCGGAAAGCTGATTCCGTCTGTGCCCATCATGTACTGGATGTTGAACGATGGAATCCAATTGAACACGAACAGGTTCTGCATGTTCGCCGCCCGCTCGACCGGATTGATCTCGAAGTGCGCATGGCTCCAGCCGAAAATCATCCCCAGCGACATCACGAACACGACCGCCGTCGCGAGGAGTGAAATCCATTTGAGCATTTCGCCCCGCGCGGGCAGGAATGCGATCACCAGTGCGGCGACCGCCGGAAAGAAAACGAGCCAGCTGATGTAAATGGAAGGATTTGAGAAATCAAACATGTTTTGTATTGAGTTGGTTATTTATTAGGTGTCAGTTGTCCGTTGTCATTTGCTGAATCCAACGGGCCA
Source organism: Pirellulales bacterium (assembly GCA_963733825.1). Lineage (GTDB taxonomy): Bacteria > Planctomycetota > Planctomycetia > Pirellulales > Lacipirellulaceae > JABDGM01. The sequence continues at coordinate 61,036 of CAVTEK010000013.1, read as the reverse complement.
CGAACAACGGACAATTTACCCCGCCACCGCGTATTTCCACCACAAACTGGCGACCACAAACAGCACCACCGTGCCCACGACGATAAACATCACATATTGCCGCAAGCGGCCGGTTTGGATCGAACGCATCGACAGGGCCAGGTCCCAGGTTTTTCCGGCAAACGTATTGACGCCGTTATCAATAATCCAGCGATCGCCGACAACCGACACAATCGCCGCCAATCCCCGATAAATCCAGGCAAAGGCGTGAATAATCGAGTCGATGATTCCCCGGTCGAGAGTGCGGGCGATGAAGCGACCGAAGACAAGGGTCGGGCGAACAAACATCCAATCGTACAGTTCGTCGAACCACCATTTGTTCCAGGTCGCGTGATACAACAGATTGAGCGTACGCCGCAGCGACACTGCGCTGACGATTTCCCAAAGGTAAACGACGGTTGCCCCGGCGATGCCGGCTACGGCTACAAAAATCGCCGCCAGGCCGGCCGGAATCTTCACTGCCGCGGCATGCGCAATTTCCTCATCGGGCACGACCAGCTTGGGCAAGAGCACGCCCGTCTTGCTCCCGATCAGGCCGACTGGCTTCGCCTCGTCGAGCAAATTCTCGACCCCGAAATTGGCAAGGGGCCCGGGGAAACTCTTCGAGAGCGTCCATCCCGCGCAAACAGCGAATACCGCCAGAATCACCAGCGGCGTCGTCATCACGCGGGGCGATTCGTGCGCATGATCGTAACGATGGTGGTCGCGCGATTCGCCCGCGAATGTCATGTACCACAAGCGGAACATGTAGAACGATGTCAGCATCGCGCCCAAGAGCGGCATCACGACAAACAGCCAGGAGGCGCCGCCGTTCGCCTGGCCGAAACTGATCGACTGCTCGACAATCGCGTCTTTCGAGTGAAAGCCGCTGAAACCGAACATAAACGGTATGCCGATGCCGGAGATGGCGAGGCAGCCGGCCAGCATCGTGTATGCGGTGATCGGCATTTTGTGGCGCAAGCCGCCCATAAGCCGCATGTCGTTCGTATGAACGGCGTGAATCACCGAACCGCTGCAGAGGAATAACAGGCTTTTGAAGAATGCGTGCGTGATCAGATGAAACAGGCCGGCAACCCAGCCGCCAAGGCCCAGCGCGAGCATCATGAATCCGAGTTGGCTTACGGTCGAATAGGCGAGCACACGCTTGATATCGACGGCCGTAATCGCAATCGTTGCCGCTAAGAACAGCGTGATGCAGCCGATCACTGCGATCACGAGCAGCGCTTCGGGGCAAAAGATCGGATAACATCGGCCGACCAAATACACACCCGCCGCGACCATCGTTGCCGAATGCACCAGCGCGGAGACCGGCGTTGGGCCCTCCATCGCGTCGGGAAGCCAAACGTGTAGCGGAAATTGCGCACTCTTGCCGACGCAGCCGCAGAATATGCCGACTCCCGCGATGAATAGCGGCCAATATCCCCAAGGATGACCTGCATCCATTCGAAGCTCGTCAATTTTCGCCTGAATGGCGGCCGCATCGCCGCCCTGGCGAACAATATCGGCGATTTGGTTCCGAGCCCGAGCTTCGGAGGCGATCATGCCGTCGGCCGGCGCCAGTTTGTAGCCGTTTTGCTGGTCGTGCAATTGGCTGAATATCCCGCGCTCTTTTACCGTGCCATCGGGATTCTTGACGTCGCCGAATGAAAACGTGCCGACAGTCGACCACAGCGCCATCAGGCCGATCAACATACCGAAATCGCCGATACGGTTGACGATGAATGCCTTGTTGGCGGCCGTGCTCGCACTATGCCGCTCGAAATAGAATCCGATCAGGAAATACGAGCAAATGCCGACGAGTTCCCAGAATACAAACACCATCGCGAGATTGCCCGCGATACAGATGCCGAGCATCGAGAACGAAAACAGTGAGAAGTACTGGAAGAATCGATGGAACCGCCCGCGGCGATGCAGATGCTCGCCATCTGCAAGCGTTATCTCGTGGTCGGTATAATCTTGGAGCTCGTCGTGCATGTAGCCGAGCGCATAGATATGGATGCACGAGGCGATGAGCGTGACCATGCAAAACATGGTCACCGTCAGCAGATCGATGTAATAGCCGATCGTGAGCTTGAGCTTGCCCCACACGCCAAGCGAGTACCAATCGCCGGCAATATAGTTTGGCGGCGCATTCGAGTGGTCATTTCCACCCCCTTTTGGCTCCTCGGTTTGCAACAGGGCCAGGTGAAACTGCGACGCTTGTGAAGTTACGGAATCCGGCTGCTGCTCGACATGATGCTTTGGGCCCGGCAGCGGATGATTTGGCAGCCAGACGCCAAACATCGCGATCATGCTAAGCACACAGGCCGAAACGATCGCCGCAACCGCGATGTATCCGCCATACTTCTGCGTGCTGTAGCGCACCTGAATGCCAAGCATCTGCGGTAGCGAATAGCCGACGCAAATTACCGCAAACGACGCCAGCGGCAGCAGCCAGGCAACCAGCAATAGTGTCGGTAAATTCTGCATAACGCTTGCGGTTTAGCTCGTTGCTTTTAGCCCTGCAGCTGGTCGGCCTGGTCCACGTCAATCGTGCTGAAGCTGTTATAAAAATTGAGCGCGATCGCCAGCGCGACCGCAGCTTCCGCGGCCGCCAGAATGATGACAAACAGCGACATGAGCTGCCCGTCCAAGCCGATGTTGCCGGCATCGTTTCGCAAATACGGGCTGCCGAAGGCGATGAAATTCAGATTCGCTCCATTCAGTACCAGCTCGATGCCCATCAGCACGCCCAGCGCATTGCGCTTCGTGGCCATGCATAGCGCGCCGCATACAAACAGCACCGCGCCAACTACCAGGAAATGGGAGACGCCAACCGGCTCGGTCAACAAACTGGCAAGGGGCACGGATATCATTGGGCGATCGTACTCCTTTTCCGCCGGGCGCGCGCCAGGTATGCGGCGCCGATCAGCACCACCAATAAATGCACCGAAATGATCTCAAAGATCAACAGGTAGCCGGATCGGGATGGATCATCGACACGAGCGCCTAATAGTCCCATACCGACTGGCGTTGCTGTGGGCGCGAGCCGAATGGTGGCAAACTGCTCGCGGGTCAGCCCGCTCCAAGCGGGAACACTCGATGCGGCCCCGACAAGCACGGCCAGCAGGCTGGCGCCGACCAACAGGGCAACAAGCATTTCACCACGGCTGGTGCGCATCGAAATAAAGCGATCCTGCGAGGTAAGCATCACGCCGAATACCAACAGAACCAGCGTGCCGCCCACATAGATGAGAATCTGCATCGAACCGACGAAGTCGGCCCCCGCCAGAAAGAACAAACCGGCCGTGGCAGCCAGCGACATGACGAGGTAGAACGCCATCCGCACGATGTTCGGGCTGAGCACCACCGCGACGGCAAAAGCGCAGGCAAGCCCCGCGAAGAGCAGGAAGAAAAACGAATGCCAGTAGATTGGGTCTTCCACGCTATTTCGTCCGTGAATTGTCGACAAGTGCCGTTCGATCCAAGCTCGGTGTCCGATCGTCCGCCCTCGGTAGCGTCGAAGCCGGCGACTTGCCGTCACTATTCGAACGCACTTCCCTAAGCTCGTAAACAGCATCCGAATCCGGGATAAAGCCGAAGTGCCGGTTCGGCAAAGCGTATTGCCAAGCCGCGGCGCCGAGAAACATCACGGCCGCGATCGGCACGCAGTATTTCAAACACGTGGTAATGACCTGGTCGATCCGCAGCCGAGGCAACGTCCAGCGGACCCACATCATCACCGTGACGCCGACGATGCCCTTCGTGATCAAGTTGACCGTACCGAGAACGTTGCCGGCGATGCCGTACCAGTGGCCATGCTCGAATGTCAGGCCGCACCAGTGGGCAATCGGGATCGGACCGTTCCAACCGCCGAGAAACAGTATGGATGCGAGCAAACTCACCGCCATCATCGAACCGTACTCGGCCATGAAGAAGAAGCTCCACCGGAGGCCGGAGTATTCCGTGTGAAAACCGGCCACCAACTCGCTTTCCGCCTCGGCCAGGTCGAACGGCGCGCGGTTGACGCTGGCCGTCGCGCACGTGAAATAAACCCAGAAAATGACGAACGTGAACGGGTCGTGGAAGACATACCAGTTCAAAAACGACCCGGCCTGGCGGTCGCCGATGAATACGAGGTCCATCGACCCGGCAATCATCACCGGCACGACCGCGCACAAGCCCAGCGGCACCTCGTAGCTCACGACTTGCGCCGCTTCGCGCATCGCCCCGAACAGCGACCATTTCGACGCCGACGAATATCCGGCCAGAATCACGCCGAATACTTCCAGGCCCAGAACGGCGATGATGAAAAACACCGCCACGTTCAAATGCAGCGCCACAAACGGATACGCACCTCCGGCAAACGGAATCGCCATGAATGCGGCGAGCGACGCACAAAAACTCACATACGGAGCAAGCCTGAAAAGGAACCCATCGGCCCCTTCCGGCATCGAGATCTTCCTTGGTCAGAAGTTTGAGACCATCCGCGAGCGTTTGCAGCCAGCCGAATTTTCCGCCGACTCGCGTCGGCCCAAGCCGATCCTGAATGCGGCCCGAAACTTTGCGCTCCATCCAGATGAATAGAAGCGCCCCGACCGCAACCAAATTCACCAGCAAAAAGATTTGGATGAGCGCAGCGACCGTGTACGCCAGCCAGGTCCAGATGTATTGTGCGAAAAACTCGGCCACTTTGCGCTTCGTCCTAACCCGTCAGGGAATGCATTTTGTGAAACGGCCAATTGTCGTACGATTGTACAAAATCGTAGCGCTGTGAAGTAAGGCCCTCTTTTTCCGGATTGTCTGCGACGTAAACGATTCGTCCACGAACTTCGTCTGGCGTGCGAAGAAATACCTTGTACGGTCGACTGGACCAAACCGGATGCTCGGCTCCGATATCGGAAAACTCACGCAGGGTGACTCGTATCGCGGCCGCAATTGCATTCCAAATCGCCAGCGCGTCATCACGATGACGGCGGATCACCAAATGGGCGTGATTGGACAAGATCTGCGCAAGCCCAAACGGTATATTTTCGCTCCGAAATAACCCTGGCAAGCGCATCGCCAATGGCTTGCCTCTTCGCATCATCAATCCAAAACCGCGAAAAATTGAGCAGCAGCTCCGCTTGGCGGTGAAACTCCCGAAGTTCTTGTCGCGCCGGCTGTTCACGATTTGGTTTGCGCCCATGATAGATCGGCCCGAGCGGAGCAAACTTCTTGTCGTAAAGCTCGTCCGAACCGCTGCCGCGCAGGTCGTTGGGGAGCCAGTGACCATACAGCGTCCAGATCAGGTGATGCGCGATAATCGATGGACGCCGTGCCGCCATGAGTTTCTCTTTAGCACGCGAAGACGCAAGCGAATTATTACGTTTATCCGCATCACATTCGCTTGCGTCTTCGCGAAACGTCCTTTTGCCTACCGATCGATCTCGCCCATCACGATATCGAGCGAGCCCACGATCGCCGGCACATCCGCAATCAGGCATCCGCGGCACAGCGCGTTCGTGATCGAAAAGTTGCAGAAGCTGCTGCTGCGGGCCCTTGCGCGCCAAGGAATCGCCTCGCCATTGCTTGCCAGGTAGAAGCCCATTTGGCCCTTCGGACACTCGGTCTCGAGGTAACACTCGCCCTTGGGCAGCTTCTGGTTGAGTTTCATGGGCTCCCCATGGCTGCCGGTCGAAATGCTGTAGCGGTCGATTGCCTGTCGGCAGAGATCGACGCTCTGCACCACTTCGAGCATCCGCACATAAAACCGGTGCCAACAATCTCCGAGCACGGCTTCGTGCGGCACCAGCGGATATTCGTGATCGCGAGGGTAGTGACCGTCGCGCTCGCAAATGATCTCGAAGGCGTAGCCTTCGTACATCGAGGTATAAATCTCCTCGCCGTCGCGGCGCAGGTCGTGGTCGACGCCGCTGCCGCGCAACACCGGTCCGCTCGTGCCGAAACTGATCGCCATTTCGGGCGACAGGATGCCGATCCGGCCGTGCGTTTCACGAAAATCGAATTCGTCGTCAGCAGCGTATGGTACTCGTCGATCATCGGGCCGAATTGATCGAGGAATTCCTCGCACTTCTGCAGCCAGCCGCGCGGCAGATCGGCCGTCGCTCCGCCCGGCGTCAGGTAGCTGTAGGTGAGCCGTGCGCCGCAGGCCTTTCGAACAAGTCGAGGATTTTTTCCCGTTCGCGGAACGCGTAAAGAAACGGGCTGAACGTGCCCAAGTCGAGGCCGTACGCGCCCATGCCGACCAGGTGGCTGGCAATCGCGGTTCAGCTCGGCAGATCAGCACGCGCAGATGCCGGCCGCGCTCCGGCACGCGGTAGTCCCAGCAACTTTTCCACCGCCAGCGACCAGCCGAGATTCATGTTCATGCCCGGCCAGGTAATCCATCCGGTCGGTGTACGGAATCCACTGCCGGGGCGTAAGATTCTCGCCGATCTTCTCGGCGCAGCGATGCAAATAGCCGATATGCGGCACGACTTCGGAAACGATTTCGCCATCGGTTCGCAGCACTAGCCGCAGCACGCCGTGCGTGCTCGGATGCTGCGGGCCCATGTTGACGAGCATCTCGTCCGTACGGACGTCGAATTCGATGATTCGTGGGTCTTCAACCGTAGTAGACATGACGGTTATTTACCTTCCCCGAATTCCGTGGTACTCGAGCGGCATTTCATAATCCTTGCGCAACGGGTGGCCGACCCAATCTTCCGGACACAGAATGCGTCGCAAATTCGGATGGCCAGTGAAATAGACGCCCGACAGGTCGTACACTTCGCGCTCGTGCCAATCGGCCGTGCTCCACAGGCCCGTGACGCTCGGCACCTCCGGCAACTCGCCCGGCTTGTCGTTCTTCCACCGCGGCAAAATCACCTTCAGCACGAGGCTATGTTTGTGCTTCATGCTGAACAGGTGATACACGACTTCGGTATGCGGCTGCCACTCGGTCTTGGCCGCCTTCTTCTCATCGGTGTGCAGATAGTCGACGCCCGAAATGCAATTCAAATAGTCGAACGCAAGCGTCGGCTCGTCGCGCAGATAGCGGCAAACCTCGAGCAGTCCCTCCGGCGCTGACTTCGATCCAGGGATCGATATTTTCGAGGTTCGCGCCGGCGATCTTCGCGCCAAACTTCGTCTTCAACTGTTCAACGAATGCGGGACCAGCCATCGGAAGGATTCAGAGTTCGGGGTTCAGGGTTCAGTTCTGAAGAGTGCGAGCCGGGCCGTCCTCGGCCCCGCGCGTGCACCGCGCTTCACGCCGACAAGATCGACTGACTTGGCTCAACGCCCGCGGCAGCGGCGGACGATGAACCGGTTCGACTCGGTCGCGTTCGACCGTTCGCACCCAATCCAAGTCGCCGCGCTTCCAAACGTACGCAAAGCCAACCAGCAAGCACGCCGAAAAACACGACAATGTCGGCGAACGATGTCAAAGCCAGATCGCGTAGCCGCCTGCTCGCACGTCGCTGCACGCCTTCGACCGGCGCCGATGGCATCGGCACGCCCAGTTCCCGCAGCCGAGTGGCCGCGAGATCGTTCCGAGGCACTGTTCGCCCGCGGCGACCGAGCGCGGCGCCGCAAGCTGCGTCGCCTTGCCAAAAACGGCCGCCCAGGGAAAGAAGAACGCCACTTCCACGTCAAAAATAATGAATAGCAGGCCACCACATAAAACCGCAAGTCGAACTGCACGAAGCTCGAACCGATCGTCGGCTCGCCGCACTCGTACACTTCCAGCTTCTCCTGCGTTCGGCAGCCGCGGCCGCAACCAACCAACCCAGCAGCAAATTCGAAAACAAGAACACAAAACCCGTGATTGCAAACAGCGCGATGTACGCGGCGATGGCGGTTGGTGTGGCCATGAATATGGCTGTTAACTTTTAGCTGTTAGCTGAGTCGCTGAACAGCTTCATTGATTCGGTCCGCCGTGGACCGGCTCGGTGATCACTTTCGAATCGGCGACGGCCGTCGGATTGAGCGTCGCCCGGCCCCACGCCACATCGAGCGGCATCCGCGAAAAATCGACGATGCATCCGTCGCGGCTGTAGCAGCTCAAGTCGTGCGTCGCACCCATGAAAATGCAATCCACCGGGCACGGCTCGACGCACAGCGCACAGAACATGCACTTCGTGTAGTCGATCGTGTAACCGGTGATCTTGAAGCCTTTGCCGCCTCCGACCCGTTCCTTGCCGATGTAAATGCAGTCGACCGGGCAGGCCTTCGCACATTGATCGCACGCGATGCAGGTCGTCAGATCGAAGCGATGAAAGCCGCGATATCGGCCCGCCACCGGCACCGGCAACTCGGGATATTCGAAGTGCTCGGTAAACGTCTTTCGCTCGGGCCGATACGTTTTGATCCACGTCCGCAACGTCACCCACATGCCATGCGCAACGGTGTACACCGCCTCGACGACGTTGCCCATCCAGGGCCAAACAGCCTTCACTTCGTTTGATCATTGGACCGAGCGTTTTCCTTCTCGATCGAGGGAGCTGTTGCGCGTGGACCCGGGTCGATCAGGCCATCCGACGATTCGCCGCATGATGCCGCGTCGTTTGGAATGCAGCGCGAGCAGAACGTGGCCTAGATTATAGGGATAGCCCCGCTTGATCCGCAACCGGCAAAGCAGTCGATCACGTCTCAATAATTCGAGAGACTCAAATTCGCAAGATGACGGTGCCAATCCTCCATTGCAACAAGTTAAGAGCGGGCCGGGGACTGGCTCATTTTGCGCAGTCTTCGGAGCAAAATGCCTGTCCCCTTCTCGGGTCATCGTGTGCAGAAACGCATTCGAATTTACTTGCTCTGATTGAAGTCAAAGATTTCGATCGTCGTGGTTCACGACTACGGACACTCAATCGCCGTTGTCTTGACTACAGATTGGATACCCGTTCGAGGGCGAGACTCGCGACTGCCAATACGAGCCCGGCATCGCCAGAATGTCGTGACTGGCCGGTCGTCGACGTAACCAAATCGATAAAATAGGGAGAATCCTGCCAATCCATACGGGACTTGGACAGATTCTCCAAAAAACTGCTGTCCGCGCACGATTCTCACCGCAACCACGCGGTTACCATACAACCGATCTGGTTGCTGTGTTTAGAGTTACGTTTTGCCGGTGCGGCCACAATCCCCCGCCGCTGCGAGACGGGTTATCCTGCTGGGGAGGTGTGAAGCTAGCCAAATCTTATGCCAATTGCCAGCGAGACTCTCAGAAAAGCCGATTTTGGCCCCCATTGTTTGCTTGACTAGGCCCCAGCACCACGTAGAGTGAATTGAAGGGGCCGTTTGGCCACCAGGCACTCGCACCCCCGTTATAAAGGCCGCCGGCCTACGGGGTTCGGGTCGCAGCCTGAGAGAAGTAAATCACAAGTTTACTTGGCGTTCGGACGTGCCACCGGAAGGAATCGCAGCATGTTAGTTCTGTCACGGAAAAAGAACGAGAGCATCATTATCAATGATGATATTACGATCGTCGTCGTAGAAATCCGCGGCGATAAGGTGCGACTTGGGGTCGAAGCCCCCAAGGAAGTGCCTGTCCATCGTAATGAGGTCTATGAGGCAATTCGCCGCAATCAGCAGAAGCCGGAAGCTTCAGACCAAGGCGTCGTGCACAACGACAATTTGAACGCTGAGTGACCGATCCATCGTATTGCTTGCCCGGCCAAGCGGGCATTTCTTTCATTTCCGGCTTTTCAGGATGCTGCTAGCATCTTTTCCGTCGCCGCCTTGATGGTTGTTCGGCATTGGCACGTGATTTGATCGACCAACCATTTGTGCGTGTCGGCCAATCGCCGCGACTTGCTGAGTCGTCCGCGATTTTCAATGCTTAGTCGCCGGCATGGCATTTTCCCCCATCATCGGTTAGCGCGACCAATTGAGACATCGGGCCGTTGTATTGACGCGGCTTCAGCGCAACCATATACACCTTAGAAAGCTTCGGCTTCTCGCCGCATCGTTCCGGCCATCCATTGCAAATGCGAGCGCCGGCTGGCGTCTCGGAAAAATGTTTCCGATGGGCGTCCGGCGATGGTCTGCGCTGGCCCCGTCGTCTAGCGGTCTAGGACACCGGCCTTTCACGCCGGTAACACGGGTTCGAGTCCCGTCGGGGTCATCTTTGAGCTTCGCGTTTTTCGAGAAATTGCGTTGTTTCTCGGAGTTTGCGCGGGTCGGTTGCGGCGAGTTACCCACTTTGGAACGTCCAGGGACAGTAGGCTGCACCACGTTTGGTGCAGTTGGTGCAGTGCTCGCCGCCTCGAAATGGGCGTCGGTCACTTGCAGGTAGTGCTTGTTGGCGATCTTCGGACTGTTGCCGAGCCATGCGCAGACCACGTGCTGCGGGAATCCCTGCTCGGCCAATTCCGTCTCCCGCGTGCTGCGGAGATTCTGGAACAGCTTCGCCCACGGCGCCACGCCGGCCCTGAATGATGCGCTGTAGTTGCGTTCGCAGGTTCGCGTTCGTGTTGCGGTATCGTGTTATCACGAACTCCGTTCCGTCGGGTCGCTTTGTCGAACACCGCTTCCAGGTACGGCCGCAGCTCCGGGAACAGCGGCACGACTCGCGATGCCTTGCCTTCGTGGTGTTCCGTCTTAGGTGAGCGGACGGTGAATCGGTCGCGCTCCCAATCCACGTCGCCCCACGTCAACGCCAGGTGCTCCGACGGGCACCGCAGGCCGCCGTAACGCGAGAGTGCAAAGAGCAGCTTCCATTGCGCGTCGGGGCAGGCGTCCAGCACCTTCGCCGCAGCGTCGCGGCTGATGAAATACTCACGCGTCTTGTTCGCTTGAACGCTGATGCCCTGCATATCGGCGAACGGGCTTTCGCATGATGAGCCGCTTGCGGACGGCCGCCCGAAAGAATTGTTTGGCCCGGCCGCACCAGCGGCGAACCGTATTTTCGTGCAATTGCTTCTCGCCAGTTTTTCGCCCCGTCTTTTCATCCATCACGGGTTTGGGTTGCATAAGCCATCGCCGAAATTCGTCTGCATCGCCGAGGGAAATCTCCGCTAATAACCGCCCCGCTCCAAAATAATCCAACAAGTATTTTCGGCAACGCAGTAGGTTTACCCGAGTTCCCGGCTTAATGTCGGTTCGTCCGGCCATATAACTGTCGATGAATTCTGCCAACATCCATTGCCGTGGCTTGGCGACCGGCACTCTCGGCTCAACCAGCTTTGCTGCGGCCAGCTTTCGGAAAAGTACGTCGTTGATGCTGCCGAGCCACTTGGCTGTCTCGCGGTCAATACTCATGTTGGCATTGGCGGCCGCGTTTAGTGCTTCTACTTTTGTCTTAATCTCTTGGACGAATTTTTTTCGGCATCTTCCCCAGGCGGATGGAGCGACGTTTGCCGTCACTGCACGTAACTTGAATCGTTCGATTGCCTTTTTTGTCGGTTGATATACTTGCCACAATTGTCCTACCTGTTCGTCGGTGGCTTTGCAGACTTTGCCTTCACTATCAAACTCGCCCCAATGCAGTCGCAAAGCTTATCTACGTTGGCGAGGGAAAGCCCTGCACCCCGATTCACGAATCGGCTTAGGATACTTTCCGAAATTCCTGTTTCCAAACTGATTCGATAACGAGTCTTTTGGATTGCAGCACGGCCTGTCGCAACTGGTCGCTTAAATACTTTTGGCTTGCCATACGGTGAATATAAACTGCTGTTCGCTACTGCAAGTATCGTACCAGTGCTCGACTTTTAGATAACGCGGACGTAGTTGTTGCTGGAATGGTGCTGTCTACGTCTACGCAACTCCTACGCTGCCGTGGTTTGAGGCGATTCCGTAGACGTAGACGACGGACCAAGGATGAATTCGCGGGTTGGACGGCCACCCTTTTTCGTTGAGCCACGTTCTTTCCAATACCCCAAACCCAAGTTCACCAATTCTTGCAAAGCCCTTTCAGCGTCTTCGGCCGTGTCGAATCGGCGGCTGCCCTGTTGTACCGTTCGGATTGTTACCAGCCCGCCATTACTTTCAATCCAGTCCAGAAACCTCCGACGAATGCGAGCGGAGTCTGACTCGCCTAGTATCTGGTACACACGCTTTGTTTCGTGCTTGAACCAAGCGATCAATTCCAGTGCGACCTGCATAGTTTGTTTTGCTAATCTCATCTCCTTCGAGGTTGCCGCTAACTTTCCTAACGCAATGGATCACAAGTGCGAGACGGGCGGCGAAGGCCGCTAGCTTTGGCCATGCGGCGTCTAAGTCACCTTCAAGCGGGACTTGCTCCTGCCCGTGACTATTGAAGAATTCGATCCATAGCGGCTTAGCTTCTTCGGAAATCGTAATTGGCACTGGTTTCAAACTGTCCTGCCTCAGACGGAACTGGAATTTCCCATCGCGGGCGTTAGCATAACGCCAAGCGAAGGAGGATTCCATGGACATAGCCCAGAACGGATCGAACTCACGGGAGCGGAGGCATTTCTCGCCCCAGCAAAAAGTAGCCATCGTCAAAGAGCACCTGGTCGATGGGGTGCCGATCTCCGACCTGTGCGACCGGCACCACATCCAGCCCACTCAATTTTACCTCTGGCAGAAGCAGCTCTTTGAGAACGGCGCCACGGCCTTCGAGCGGAAGACCAAGAGCACAGGCCCCTCGCCGGCCGAACGCCAGGTCGAGCGCTGCGGGCCAAGCTGGCCACCAAGAACGAGGTCATCGCCGAGCTGATGGAGGAGAACGTCCTCTTAAAAAAACTCGATGGGGCGCTCTGAACGGTCGCTGGGTCACGCACGACGTGCGCGATGAAGTGGTCGATTACGTGGGCCACTGGAGCGAGCGGACGGAGCTCCCGGCCACGCGGCTGGTGAAGTGGATCGGTGTCGGTATGAGCAAGTTCTACGACTGGCGGAGCGCTTCGGCAAAGTGAACGAGCACAACGCGCTCGTGCCGCGCGATCACTGGCTCGAAGCCTGGGAGCGGGAGGCGATCCTCACCTTCTACGCCGAACATCCACTGGAAGGTTATCGCCGGCTCACGTACATGATGATGGACGCGGACGTGGTGGCGGCCAGCGCGGCGACCGTGTACCGCGTCCTCCAGCGGGCCGGCTGCTTCGCTCGTTGGAATCGCAGCGAGAGCGCGAAAGGTAAAGGATTTCAGCAACCTTTAACGCCCCATGAGCATTGGCACATGGACATCAGTTACGTCAACGTCTGCGGTACGTTTTACTACCTCACCAGCGTCTTGGATGGCGCGAGCCGCTTTCTCGTCCACTGGGAACTCCGCGAATCGATGCGCGAGGCTGATATCGAGATCGTCCTCGAGCGAGCGCGGGAAAAATTCCCCGACGCTCATCCCCGAGTGATCACCGACAACGGCCCGCAGTTCATCGCCCGCGACTTCCACGAGTTCATCCGCCTCTGCGGCATGACTCATGTCAGGACGAGCCCCTACTACCCGCAGAGTAACGGCAAAGTCGAACGTTGGCACGGCACACTCAAGCGCGATTGCCTGCGGCCGCACGTACCGCTGTCGCTCGATGAGCGCGTCGTCTCGTCGAAAGCTTCGTGGAGCATTACAACCACGTCCGCTTGCACAGCGCGATCGGCTACGTCACGCCGGCCGTCAAGCTCGCCGGCCGTGACGCGGAGATCTTCGCCGCGCGAGACCGGAAACTCGAAGCCGCCCGTGAACGAAGACGCCAAGCCCGGTGGCTTGCATCTGCCTGTGATGATGGATTACAACACCAAACGACCTGGGCGGAGGATAGGGCAACGCAGAGGTGCGACCCGAGCGCCGACCCAGGGGACCGAGATCGAAGGATGGACGGTGCGCTCCACGTGCCGTCCTCCTTCCCTTTCGATCTTGGTCACCAAAGCGATAAACCTGATTGGCATGACGCCACAGACACCACCGCAGGATGCCTTACTAAGTCGCTAACGCCAGAAGGTCAAAATTCCATTTCACGCTGAACCAGGACACAACCATAACTTGGGGCAGGCAGTCCAGGTTTCTTCGGACGGTACGGTAATCGCGGGGAACGGACGAGACTCGATAGACGGCTGGGTGATGGTGTTTGCACAGGTGAGCTTGTTCCCGAACCATCATCATTATTGTTGCTTTGGTTGGGACTTCACCTGATAATGTCGCGACGAGACATCATAAGTATGTTGTGTCGGTAGTAGAGTTATCCGTTGCGTTAATGGGTGTGCTGCGATGCCCATTTCAGTTACTTGTCACAACTGCGGCGAAATTCTCACCGCGCCGGATAACGCCGTGGGCAAATCTCACAGTGCCCAAAGTGCGGTACGCAGCTTACGATCGATAAGCCAAATAATGGCGGCAGCAAGCCATTTCGAGTCGCGTGCCCGAATTGCAAGACAACCGTGGCAATTCCACGTGAGCTACTTGGCCAGATTGTGGAGTGTGCGCATTGCGACAAGCGATTCAGGGTTGAGGCAAATGCTGCGGAGCGTTCAAGAGGTTTTGTCTTCGATACGGCCGAACCCGTGTCACAGAATTGGATAGCACCACGGCGGAAAAACCCTAGAACCCTCATAACACCGGGTAGCGGAAAGCAAGGCTGGTCAGTGCAGTAAAACCAGAGCGACCCCGTATTAGCTGGTCAAGGGTAATTATCGGGCTATTTCTCGTCGGCGTGATAATCTACGGCCTAATTGTCATAGCGATCAATTGGCAAACGGCCAGCGTGGTACTTACGCCAACGCCTTTATTTATAGCCATCATCTTTCTCGGAGTTCTGTGGGGCACTCTCGTACTGGCGAGAAAACTGCTTTATGAGAGTCGGCACATTTCGCAAGTGCTACGTGCGATGAGGATTGCCACGCTTTTATGGATAGTCGCGATGCTGCTTAATGGCCTGACTTATTTTCGCGATTGGGGTCCTCGGTGCCATCCGTATTGATAATGGCGCGTATTTGTGGGATTGGGATAGCGGGCCGTCAACGTTCGCCGATGTACTTAGTAAAGCTTTTACCCATGCCCTGCTGGGTGCCCCATTCCTCCCAACCTATTTCTATATTCCTATAATGATCGTTTTGTTTGTATTTTGGTTTACCGATACCCGAGAACGGCAGAATTAAGTCCACTCCCTTCACCTGTATCGGATTGTGAAATGATCCATTGGGAGTCCCAAAATTTTTTGGATGGATGGGACCGTGGGTGTGAATGAGGCTCCGGGATCATTAGCCGCTGGTTCGACAGTGCATGGAACGATCCATCTTGTAACAATGGGACCCGCCACCAACCTTTATTTGCATATTTTGGCAACGTTCGCATTCGTGTTTATCTCTAGCAATACAGCCAAACTGGGCACCCTCCCATACGACTCAATCCAGCTATCTCAGCATTAGGATCGCACATCACCGGCTTCCAGGTGGATGATCGACAACACGGCAGACCGACTTGCAGCACTCAGTGTAGGCCAACTAGAAATGACGCTAGCAAGGTCGGGGTCGATTGGTCCGCAGCACGGCAAAACTGCACCGGATTCTGCACCGCTTTCCGGTAAATCGTCAGATTCGCTGCACTGTTGACCCTGTTCGAGTCCCGTCGGGGGTCATCTTTTGTAGTGCCATACTTGGCTTATCATGCCGCCTTCACGACAGTTGTCGAATCAGACTTGGCGCAGTCGATAAAAAAAGGTTCACACAGAGGGGCAGGAAACGCGGGGAGCTTTTCCTGTGTTCCGCCTCTCCGCGCCCCTGCGCCTCTGCGTGAGATGCCTGCCTCCCAAACAACTTGGCGAACGCATTCTCAATTGACTCGATGAATCAGGCAAGTTATTGCCTTTTTTACAGTCTCTGATCCGCTCTCGGCTGCTCGCAATGCATGCGCTTAGTGGCCTAGCCAGATTTGGGCCGATGGGCAATACTTCGCCCCCTCGTCGTGCGGCCCCAATCGGGGCTCGGAACTTCATACGCCGATTCGTTCGCGTTTTAACCAGTCGAAGGGTCGGCGGCCGATCACACCTGCTATTGAGGTCGAAATGCCTTTTCTGATCCGTTTCCGTTCCAGTGCGCGGCGGCGTGAGAATCGGGAGGCCTGGCAACAAGTTGGCCTGGTCGCCGGCTTTCTCGCCGGACGGCATTTCGTCGGCGCCAAAGATTTGCACTATGGATATTGGGCCGATGGCGTCGAACCGATTATCAGAAATCTTCCCCGCGCTCAGGAGGATTATTGCCGGTTCATCTTGGAGCACGTCCCGGCCGATGCGAAACGAATCCTGGATGTTGGCAGCGGCGCCGGCAGTGTCGCCGCACAACTCGTCGCGCGCGGCCAACAAGTCGATTGTGTGAGTCCAAGTTCGTTCCTTAACGGCCAAGCTCGGGCCCTGCTTGGCGACCGGGTTCGTATCTTCGAATGTGACTACGAGGAGCTGCCCGTTAAAGATACGTACGACTGCATTCTATTCTGTGAAAGTTTCCAGTATGTGAAGATGGTCCCGGCGTTAGAAAACGTCACCGCGCAGTTGCGACGCGGTGGCCAACTTATCATTTCCGATTTTTTCCGCGAGCGCAGGCGCGACGCCAGTCCGATCAGTGGTGGACATTACCTGAACGATTTCCAGGAAATTATTGCCCGCTATCCGTTTCGGCTGACGGAAGAAATCGATATTACGGCCCGGACTGCGCCCACGTTCACGGTAATCGACTCGGCATTCACCGACGTCTTGCAACCCATTTGGAAAGAAGTCGATTCGGCCTTCACGGCAACGCATCCAATCTGGCGGAAATGCACCGCCTGGTTTTTCGGACGCAAATTAGAAAAAGTGCAAAAGAAATACTTCACGCACCAGCGCAGCGCCGAAAACTTCTGCAAGTTCAAGACTTACCGGCTCATGCGGTTCGAACGGACCTGAGCGCGCACTGCGCCTGTCATTCCGAGTCTGCGAGGAATCTCCACCACCCGTGTCATTCCGAGTCCGCGAGGAATCTCCGCACTGCGTCACGGAAGATCCGTCGGTCGCCAAGCCTCCCTCAGGATGACACGATAGTCTTTCAAACAGGCATTCCGCGGTCGTTCCGAGCAGGCGTTTCCGTCCTTCCGAGCGCAGCGAGGAATTTCATCCGCACTCGCTGACAGCATTAAATGCGCTTGTTATCATCTCAGCATGCGCGAGTATTATGTCTACATCCTGACAAACAAGTCTCGGACGCTCTATACAGGCATCACCAACGACCTTGAACGCCGCGTATGTGAACACAAGAATAAACTAGTCCGTGGCTTTACGAGCAAATCTAACATCACGAAACTAGTCTGGTTCGAGGAGTTCGTTGAGGTATTGCAAGCCATCGAGGCGGAAAAGAAGATCAAAGGATGGCGACGAGCGAAGAAGGTGGAGTTGATCGAAACGCGTAACCCTGAATGGATGGATCTGGCCGAGGATTGGTTCGCCCACGCGGCGCCAGCGGGCAGCGGAGATTCTTCGGTCGCAAAGCCTCCCTCAGGATGACACATAACGGAACGAGACTTCGCCGACACATGCGAGGGGCGCATTCGATGGTTCGCTGCTGGTTGTTCGTGATTATGGTCACTGGGATTTCGAAATTCGCTCGCGCCGACGAGGTCGTTTTACCGACCGAGCAAGACTTTACGATTGCAAAGGTCTTAGACCGACTCGCACATCGAATCGAGCCGGATCAGGTCGGCAAGCCTGAGCGCGTGTCGCGGTACGTCGATTTCTTTCGCAGCGAGCTCGCCAACGACAGCCGGCTGTTCGCTTTCGACGTATCGAGCAAAGCCCGCGGCGATGGCCGGATCGAGCTGAGCGGATATGTCGAGTTTCCAGAGACTCGCGCCGCCCTTATAAAATTCTTGGCCATCCTCGGGCTCGCCGTCGATGACCGGCTGGAAACTTTGCCCGCCGCCGAATTGGGCAAACAGATATTTGGCCTGGTCAAATCTCCTCATAGCGTTTGCTACGATCGGCCGAGCGGTCGGCAACGGCCGGAGAACGATTGTTTGGTCGGAGAACCGCTGTATTTGCTCCGCGAAGAGAATGGCCATTTGCTCGCACACAGCGGCGAGGGATATTTGGGCTACATTCCGAGTAAGGACGTGCTGCGCCTCGATGCGGCCCGATTTACAAAATATCTTGCCGGTCAAAGGGCGCGAATTCAATCCGATCAACAAGTGGCCGGCATGACGATCCCGGCCGGCAGCTCACTGAAATGGCTTAGCACCGATGGCGACCAAGTGACCGCCGAGCTACCGACGGGCGAGCACGTGAAACTGCCAGCCAAATCGTGCGACGTGAACCACCAGCCCATCGCCGACGTCGAAAAGATCATCGCCCGCGGCCAGCAGTTGCTCGGCACGAACTACCTGTGGGGCGGAAAGACTTCCGAAGGCGTCGATTGCTCGGGACTCGTGCAACTGTCGTATAACGCCGCCGGAATCCATTTACCGCGCGACGCCTATCAACAATTCTACATGGGACGCCTCTCGGCCACGCGCTGGCACAAGGCCGGCATGCGCCGCGGCGACACGCTCTATTTCCTCGGCCAGGATGGCAAAATTCGCCACACGGCCATCTACCTGGGCGACAACCGTTATCTGCAAGCGACCATCCCAACCGTGCGGATTAGCAGCTTCGACCCCAACGACCCCGACTACGACGCTCGGCTCCACCGCGAATTCGCGTTCGCCAAACGCCCGGTAGATTAGTAGCTCAGGCTTTAGCCTGACATGCGATAGCAATTCAAAGTAATCGCAGTGCCCATGAAGAAAAGATGGCAGGAACCAACCGGGATTTGGTTCCTGGTGCCTTTGATTCGTACAATCAAAGGTTCCTGGCACCTTTGATTTCTCCGTTTTGCTTGCAACAGTAATGTCGGAGAATGGTGCATCTACTGCGAGAGCGGGAACGAAATCGGCATACTTGCAATTAGAGATAAAGATCGGCGTCCAGAATATCAAATGACAATTGATGAGTTGAAGGCTCTACAAATTGACCAGGCGATCTCGCTACCTTTAAGTTACGGCTTCTCGGACAGGGCACTATCGCCAGAATGGCGCGATCAGCTTATAAAGCATTACGGCATACGGTGCAAAAACTAGAGCGCGAGACAATACGAGGTATGAACGGACTTTGTGGCGATGGAATGCGGACTTAATTGTCAATGGAACCGCGCTGAATTCGGCGCCGGGAAGGACGCGTTGACGGCGAAATTCCGCGTTTGCGCGGACCACCACCGATACGGCTCAGCAGAAAGTAGAGGTCGACTACAGAAGGAATAAGGGGTCAAAGGAATAAGGGGTCAGAACTATTTTATAAATAGTTCTGACCCCTTTTCGTCCCCAAGTGGACAATGGGAAGGGACGGGCAACCTGTACAATCAGGGTCAGTGACATGGCGCCTAAAGAGCACGCCTTACTTTTATTCGCTGCATTGACGGCCATTTTTATCGTGGCATTCGTGCTTGCAATTTATTTTTCGTTAATTGCAATTCGCAATCGTAAGCCGGGAGTTGAATTACCGCCGGGCCAACGGCCAATAAATATTCTGTTTCGTCCACACGACCTTACCGATAAAGGGTTAACTGCGCAAGTTGTGCATCACTTGCTTGATCGTGATGCTGATTATCTTAGGCTTCTTTTTTATTTGGCCGAGTGTTGAATCACTGATTCATCGCCCGGTACAAAAGTGAACGCCTCAAGCAAATTGTGCGGCCGCTGGGATCGATGGCCCGCACGCATAGGGTACAAATAATAGAGCGCGAGCCAAACCGAGTGACGAACGGATGTTGCGGCGATGGAAAGCGAAATCAATCGTCAGAGGAATCGAGCCGAGTTGGTCGCTGCGACGGGGACGAAACAAAGGTGTCAGGAACCAAATTCATTATCCCGACACCTTCGCCTCCTCTCACCGCGCCCAGCCCGACGCTATTTGATACATAAACCGCCTGAGTGACTTCTGCGAGAATCATGGTCTTCAAGCGAGTATCTCTGGCACCACCCGCCCATGCACGTCGGTCAGCCGATAATCGCGGCCCTGGAAGCGGAAAGTGAGCCGGGTGTGGTCGAACCCCAACAGGTGCATAATCGTGGCCTGTAAATCGTGGATATAGACCTTGTTTTCCACGATGCCAAATCCCAATTCGTCAGTCTTGCCGTAGCATAAGCCGGCTTTTACGCCGCCGCCGGCCAGCCACATCGTAAAGCAATCCGGATAATGATCGCGACCGAGGATCTGGCTGCTCGGAAGTGCGGCCTTCGCGGAACGGCGTGCGTCCGAATTCGCCGCCGCAAATGATCAACGTGTCGTCGAGCAAACCGCGCTGGCGAAGGTCTCGGATCAGGGCGGCAATAGGCTTGTCACTCTTGGCCCATTTCTTTGTCAGCCCGTCGGTCAGTCCGAGACCCGGCTCGGTGCCGTGAAAGTCCCACCCCCAATCGAACAACTGCACGTATCGCACACCCTGTTCGACCAACCGCCGGGCGAGCAGACAATTATTGGCGAAACTGCTGGCGCCCGGTATGGCGCCGTAGGCCTCGAGAGTTTCCTTCGACTCGCGGCTGATGTCCATCACCTCGGGCACCGACATTTGCATCCGAAATGCAAGCTCGTACTGCGCGATGCGGGTCAACGTTTCCGGGTGGCCCATCTCTTCATACTGCAACTGGTTCAGTTGTTGCAGCGTATCGAGCGAGCGTCGGCGGAGGTCGCGGTCCATTCCGCCCGGATCGGAAACATACAGCACGGGATCACCCTTCGAGCGGCACTGCACTCCCTGAAACACCGAGGGAAGAAAACCGCTTCCATAAGAGTTCGCGCCGCCGTTCGGTTGCACGCCGCTCGAGATCAGCACCACGAAGCCCGGCAGATTCTGGTTTTCGGTTCCCAATCCGTAGGTCACCCAGGCCCCTAATGCGGGCCGACCCGAGCGCGGCGAGCCGGTGTAGAGCATCAACTCGGCCGGCGCATGATTGAACTGGTCCGTATTCATCGAGTGGATGAAACACATTTCATCCACCACGTCGGTCGCGTGAAAATTGGGCACCGCATCCGAGAGCCACGCGCCCGACTGGCCATATTGCGCGAACGTGCGCGGCGTCCCCATCAGTTTCGGCGTGCCGGACGTGAATGCGAATGTTCGCCCGGTTAGAAACTGCTGCGGACATTCCTGGCCATTCCGTTTGACCAGCTCCGGCTTAAAATCGTACACGTCCAAATTCGGCGGCGAACCGGTCAGGTGCAGATAAATGACGCGCTTGGCCCGCGGCGCGAAATGGGGCTTGCGCTCGGCCAGCGGCTGCACGTCGTCGATCGGAACATCGGCGCGGCTTTGCTCACCAATCAACGACGACAGCGCCAACGCACCCAAGCCAACGCCCGTGCCGGAAAGAAAGTGCCGGCGAGTCACGTTCGTGAGGTTTGGCGTATTCATCGTTCCCTATCTCTTCAAAACCATTTCGGGGACTGGCTCATTTTGCGTAGTCTGCGGAGCAAAATGTGCCTGTCCCCCTTGTTGCTCTATCGCTTCAAAACCATCTCATCCAGGTTGAGCAAAACATTGCCGACCACGGTCATCGCCGCAGCATTCGCGGGGTCGATGTCGGGCGGCAACTTGCCGAACGGCGCCGTCGCCAATTTCTCGGCCGCCTCCGGCTGCGTCGCCAACCGAGCGCGTGATTGTTCGTAAAGCTGTGCGAGGGCTTGCAATTCCGTGGGCCGCGGCTGGCGCGATAAGCAGCGGCGAAACATGTAGGCGATTTTCTCTTCGCCGCTGCCGGCATGCTCGAGGCCTCGTCGAGCCAACGCCTGCGCCGCCTCGACGTAGACCGGATCATTCAACGTCACCAGTGATTGTAACGGCGTATTCGTGACATTGCGCCGCAGCGTGCAAACCTCGCGGTTCGGCGCATCGAATGTGGCCATCGAAGGGTATGGATTGCTGCGACGCCAGCTCGTGTAAATTGCTCGCCGGTAGCGGTCGCCGCCTTCACTCGTTTTCCAATCGGTTGAACCACCGAAAGCGGCCGTGAGTCCCAAATTCGGTTGCGGCGGGCGCACCGGTGGGCCGTACATCTTGCTACTCAACAGCCCGCTGACTGCCAACGCCTGGTCGCGGACCATCTCGGCGCTCGAGCCGCACGCGCGGACCGCGCGCCAACCAGCGATTGTCTGGATCGAGCTTGGCCGCGTCGCCGGCAACCTGGCTCGACTGCCGATACACGGCCGATGTGACCATCGTGCGGATCAGTGCCCGCCTATCCCAACCGCTGTCCATGAATTTCACGGCGAGCCAATCCAATAACTCCGGATGCGTCGGCGGCTGGCCTTGCGAGCCGAAGTCTTCGCTCGTTGCGACAATGCCGTGTCCGAATAGCGCTTCCCAGTAACGATTCGCGACGACGCGGGCAGTCAGCGGGTTGTCTCGATCGACAAGCCAGCGGGCCAAACTCAGGCGGTCGAGCGGGCGGCGTAAAGTTGCCGTTCGAAAAACCGATGGCAATCCCCGATCAACAACGGGACCCTTATCAAGATAGTTGCCCCGGTGTTGTAGCCGGGTTTCCCGCGGCTGGCCCGCCATTTCGCGAAGGATCGGCACGGTAGTTTCCGGCCGCATGTTGTCGAGCGCGAACACCTCCTGGGGCAAAACGGCTTGCGCGAGCACAAGTGCGTCGCCCGTGCCACCCGCGATGGCCTGCGATAAGATGATGCCGACTTGCGACCGCGTTTGTTGGCGACGCTGCTCGGCTGAATAAATCGCCAACACCGGCTCTTCGTCATTAAGATCGGCGTCTTGCGTGTTGTTCAGTACCGCGAATAGCTGGAAGTATTCGCGCTGGGAGATGGGATCGAATTTATGATTATGGCATTGAGCGCACGCCATCGTCGTGCCCATCCACACCGCCATGGTGGTGTTCACGCGATCGACGACGGCCGCGTTGCGAAATTCCTCGCGTTGCGTTCCGCCTTCGCTGTTCGTTAGCGTATTGCGGTGAAATGCCGTGGCGATCATCTGGTCGTCGCTAGGATTGGGCAGCAAGTCGCCGGCAATTTGCTCAATGGTGAACTGGTCGAACGGCTTGTTTTCGTTGAAGGCTCGAATGACCCAGTCGCGATAAGCCCAAATGGTTCGCGGCGGATCGTTGGCGTAGCCGGCGCTATCGGCGTAGCGGGCCAAATCGAGCCAGTTGCGCGCCGAATGTTCGCCGTACGTGGGGCGGTGAAGCAAATTGTCGACCAGCTTCTCATACGCGTGCGGGTCATCATCCTTTACGAATGCGTCGACTTCCTCGATCGTTGGGGGCAGACCCGTGAGGTCGAGGAAGACGCGCCGAGCCAGCGAGTAACGATCCGCCTCAGGCGATGGGTGAAGACGATGTGCCACCATCGTTTGCAGCGCAAAAAGATCAATCGCATTACGCGGCCAGTGTTGCCATTCTTCCGGCGCCGCCGGCGGCACCGTTTGCACTGGCTTCACGTAAGACCAATGCGTGGCGTAATGGGCGCCCTGCTTGATCCATTCACGAAGCGCGGCGATTTCCTCAGCCGAAAGCGTCTTGCCAGATTCGGCCGGCGGCATCCGCTCCGATTCATCGGTGCTGGTTATCCGCTGAATTAATTCGCTGTTCTCCAACTTGCCGGGCACGATTGCAATTGCGCCCGACTCCAACGCGGCCGTGGCTACTTTGGCATCGTCCAGCCGCAGCCCGGCTTGGCGTTTCCCATCATCCGGACCGTGGCACGCAAAGCATTTGTTCGACAGAATCGGCCGGATTTCGCGATTGAAATCAATCGCTTGCTCGGCCTCGGCTGGAAATGCCAGCGCCAGCCCCGTGAGAACAGAAATAGCACGCGAAAATCGTCGTCGAGTCGTCATAGGCGTACACACGAATTGCTGCCGCCAGCACGAAGTGTGGATTGCCTACCATTTTCGACGATGGGATTCCAATTATCAACACGCCGCCAGACCGATCGGGTCCGGACTGGGGCGACTATACGCTGCAATGGGCGATGAGGGACTCGAACCCCCGACTTTCGCGGTGTAAACGCGACGCTCTAACCAACTGAGCTAATCGCCCCGATTTGTCCGTTGTTCGTCGTCAGTTGTCAGTTGCGGTTCCATATTCTACAACATCGAACGGACAACCGACAATCGACCACGAACAACGGGTAGTGGGTCCGTTGGGCTTTGATCAGCAATCTGTCATTCTGAGGTACTCCGAAGAATCTAGCCGGACCCTTCGGAGTACCTCAGGGTGACAAGGGCCAACGGACCCACTACGCGAACAACGGATATTGCGACGATGAACCATCAAGTATTAGAAATCGTGGATCCCGAGAGCGGCTCGCGAGCGCGCGTGCTGGTGAGTCTCGGCTTCAATTGTTTCAGTTGGCGGCCAATGCTCGAGGACGGCCCGCGAGAAATGATCTGGGCCGATACCGGGTTTGAGTCGGGCGACAAACGGCCATCCGGCAGCGGCATTCCGCTGTTGTTTCCGTTTCCGGGTCGAATCGGCGGAACAACGTTTCGATTTGAAGGGCGCGATTATCAGCTCCAACCAGGCGACGCGTTCGGCAACGCGATTCATGGATTCGTATTCAATCGGCCTTGGCGAGTTGCCGAGCAAACCGATTCGCACGTTATCGGCGAATTTCAGGCTTCGGTCGACGACGCCTCGATTCTCGAACGTTGGCCGGCCGATTTTCGCATCCGCGTTTCGTACCGGGTTCGCGGGCACGAATTGCTGAGCGATGTTCGCTACGAAAACACCGGCGTTGGCCAATTGCCATGCGGGTTCGCCACGCACGCCTATTTTCGGGTTCCGCTGGTTGAGGGCGGCAAGCCGGGCGACACGATTGTCACTGTGCCAGCTCACAAATGCTGGGAGTTGGAGCGCATGATTCCGACCGGCCGAATCCTGCCCGCACCGGCAAACAAGCAATTGGCAGCAGGACTGCGATTAGACGATCACCAATTCGACTCAATCTACACCGACGTTCGGCCAGACGCCGACAAACTCGTGCGGACTCGTCTAACCGATCCAGTTAGCGGCCGCACGATGACGCAGACATTTGACAACAGCTTCAGCCAGTGCGTCGTCTACACGCCGCCGCATCGCGAAGCGATTTGCATGGAGCCCTATACGTGTGTGCCAGACGCAATCCGCCTCGCCGCCGAAGGCGACAAGACGGGTTTGCAAATACTGCAACCGGGCGAATCGCGCCGAACAACGATAATAATCGACGTTAGTCGATAGTCGTCAGTTATCAGTCATCCGTGCGAACACGCCGAACGAAACTCCGCACCGTCAACTGACGACTAGCCACCAATTACTTCCCCGCCTCCGGCGCTTCTTTGCCCGGCTCACCCTTTGGTTCCTTCTTGAGGTCCTCCAGATCGCCGCCCGGCCACTTGCTCGCCTTCAACCGATCCATATACGTCTCGCTCTTCTCATTCTTCGGATCAACGTGCATATCGAGCACTTTCTGGATCGATTCGGTAATCTTCTTGTCGTTCTTCAAGTCTTTCTTGCGATCGAGCAGCTTCGCCAATTCCTTGCCAAACGAGTTGCGATTGTCTTTCTTCTTCTTGCCCTGATGGCAAACCAGGCAGCGGACGTCCGGCTTATCCACTGCCTCGACAAATTTCTTGTCGTCGAGTTTTTCCAGGTAGTCCTTTTTGAACACCTGATAAAACTTCGGCACGGCCCCGGCGTAAGACGCCAGGGAAAGCAACAGTGGAATAGCAAACAGCAGACTCGACTTACGCATCGTTAACCTCGAGAAAGAAACAGGGGACGCGATTGGAAAGAAAAATACCAGCGGTGGGCCACGGCGGTTGCCATGATGGAACATCCAACTTAAACACGGATCAGCTTGGCTGTCAAGGAATAGTTTCGTTCGGTAGTCGGTCAGTTCGCCTGTCACCCCGAGGTACCCCGAGGGGTCCGGCTAGATTCCTCGGAGTACCTCTCAATGACAGGTAACGCCTTCCAAAATGCGTCGCCCTTATTGCTGCTCGACGTCGTTATGCATCCACTTCGTCAGCAGCGGCGACAGCGCGAGGCAAACCGCGGCCGTGATGAACGCCGCCACCGCAATCTGTCCGAATACGTGTCCATAAATATGCACGGTGTCCTTCGGCAACGGAATCACCTGCGGTCCGCCCGACTCGTCGCCGACCCCTGTAAATGTCGCGATCCACCCAGCCAACGAATTCGCGAGTCCCAGGCCTACGAACCACGCACCCATAACGGTACTTACCAGATGTTTCGGCGACAACTTCGTGACCATCGACAAGCCGATGGGCGACTGGCTCAATTCGCCGGTGGTGTGCAAAAGAATCCCCACTAGCAGCCACGCCATCGAAACCATTCCACGGTCGTCGGCCGCATATTGCGCTCCATACCACAACGCAACGAAACCAAGCGCTAACTGCGCAAGGGCCATAGAGAATTTGAGAGGCGTACTTGGCTCCAGTCCGCGCGCCGAAAGGAACGCCCACAATGCGGTAAACGCCAGTCCGAATAATAGAATGAATACCGGATTCGCCGCTTGGAACATCGAGGCTGGAATCTCGCTTCCGCCGATTCCCATGCCAACGTCATTTTCAACGATCTTCCACTTCAGAGTTCGGATCGGCGAGTTCGCAAGCTTTGCCGCTTCTCGGAGGTTTGCCAGTCCAGTAGATGTCAGCGACCTCCTGCTCGTGACATTCTTAATCAAAGCCACAAGATTCTCGGTCGATAGTTTCATCTCCGCCGGCTTGGCGTCGTTCAGTAAAAGCATCGCTGTCGCAATCTCGTCGGCCATCGATGGATCGCCGTTTTCGTATCCGAGTTGTTCCTGCGTTAGCAACGGCAATTGAATTAACTCGGGATCGTTTGTCTCTTCCTTAACGTGGAAAGTGATTTCGCTACCGATTTCCGGCTTACCAATCGCCCGCGTTTCAAATACTCGATCGACGTTCCGATCGATGAAGAGCGCCATCGAGCTGCCGGCTTGTTCGAAGAATCCCCAAAACAACAGCGAAAAAACGGTGAGGATGAGGACCACCATCAGTCTCTCCCGTTCGACCTGGGTGCCGCGAAATGCCTCGACGAGCACATAACCCAAAGCCAGCCCCCCAAAACCAAGCAGGAGCCATGTCGCAACTTCGGTCTGACGCGACAGCAACGCGAAAATCGGCACAAACAAAATCACCATGATGTAGATGAGAACATCTGTCCGGAACGGGCCGATCTTACGAGTCAGAAACTCCGGATCGGGTGGCGATCCCGCGTTCGCCGGCAAGCCACCCCGACCGAGCGCGACAAATGCCGCTACGGCGGCAACCGTTAGCGCCAATCCGGCGAACGCATTCACGGCGAGCACGTACACGCTGTTTTGCAGGAACAGCATCGAAATGGCGGTTATCAAAGCGGTTCCAAGAATCAGTATTTGCGTCAACCAAATCGGCGCAACAAAAACGGCGAGGCCCACCAGCATCCCAATCGTTGCCAATCCGAACCCATAATGCCAACCGACACGCTCCCCTACATATCCGCAAACCAATGGCGCCAGCGTTGCGCCAAGATTCACGCCCATGTAATAAATCGTGAAGCCGCCGTCGCGTCGCGGACTACCGGCCGGGTACAACTTGCCCACGATCGTGGAGACGTTTGGTTTGAAAAACCCGTTGCCCGTAATCAATAGCCCGAGGGCTAAGTAAAACGCCGGCGTGTATTGCCACGTCATCATCAAGTGACCGCCGGCCATTAGCAGTCCACCCAGAACCGCCGAGCGTCGCTGTCCCAACAAGCGATCTGCGAACATGCCGCCAATAAACCCGACCGCGTAAACAAGGGCCGTGTACGCGCCGTACACACCGTACGCGAACTTGTCGCTGTAACCCAAAAAGCCCTTGGTCATATAGAAGACCAAGAGCGCCCGCATGCCGTAGTAGGAGAATCGCTCCCACATCTCGGAAAAGAACAGCGTGAACAGGCCAACGGGATGGCCGAACAAAGTTTCACGCTGGACCGTCGATTCAGATTCTGCAGCCATGTGATCTCCCGTGTTAACGGAAGATCGTAGCAGAATTGCGTAAAAAAATTAGCCCCACATCCGGAAGAGACTTCGCTCGCAACTCGACAAGCCGGCCACGCAATCAGCCAGGCGGAGCAGCGGTCGCGGGGCGATCGGGCGAAATCGCCGGCGAGTCGTTCGATTTCAGTGAAGAGGGCGTTTTCAATTCCGGAAACGCCGGCGCGGACGCCTGGAAGTGCCAAACCACGCCAAGCACCGCAACAATGGCAAGCAACAGGACTGCCGGAATCAGCCAGGCGGCGTGGCGCCGCCAAAATCGAGCCGGAGGTTTCCAGGTTCCCATGTACGCCGGCAGCGCGACCGGCGGGGGCGTCAACCCAAGCTGCTCGATGCAGCCCGTGAGCGCCGCCGACAATTCCACCGGTGTCTGGAAACGATCTTCTGGCCGCTTGGCCAGCATCGTGGCCAGCACGCTCGCAAGCAAATCCGGAACATCGGGCCGCAGCTCGCGCACGTCCGGCGGTCGATCGCTCTGGTGGGCCAGCAGTTTTTGCAGCACTGTGCCGTCGGGAAACGGTGGCCGACCCGAGAGCATGAAAAACAACGTGCAGCCGAGCGAATAGATATCGCTGCGAATATCCGCATCGCGCGGGTTGCGGGCTTGCTCGGGACTAATGTAGTCGAACGTTCCGAGAGTTACGCCCGTAGCCGTTTCTTCGTGATCGGCCTGTTCGAGAAATTCGAGCCGAGCAAGACCCATATCGACCAGCTTGGCTAAACCATCGTGCGCGATGAGGATGTTCGATGGCTTGATATCGCGGTGGACGACCTCGCGCTCCCAGGAATGAATGAGCGCACCGGCGATTTGCAGCACGATGTTCACCGCATCGCCCACTTGCATCGGACCCGCTTCATGGATGAGGTCGCGGACGTTCGTGCCGTCGATGTATTCAAATACGATGTATCGCACGCCGCGGTCTTCGCCGACGTAATGAGCGCGTGCGATATTCGGATGATCGAGCCGGGCGGCCGAGCGAGCCTCGGTCTGAAATCGACGCTGGCTTTCGATATCGCCCCCCTGCCGCGTCGACAAAACTTTCACCGCGACCGTGCGGTGCAGACTCGTATCCCACGCCCGGAACACCGCGCCCATCCCGCCCCCGCCCACGAATTTTTCCAACAGCACGTGATCAAGCTGCTGCCCCTCCAACGCGACTCCCAACTGGCGCGGATCAAGCGCCGCCGTGGCGGCGCCCACGGCGATGGGCGGCGCGGTGGAAATTACTGTTAGATCCGCCTGATTCGGCTCGGTCGTCGTCGATGGCGTGCCGCCGCCAGATTGCGCCGGCGGACGCGAGCCTGAATTGGGTTTGGAGTCGCCGCTCATCACTCCATTTTAGGCAGCCGATCACGGTGAATGATAGGCGAGCTACGCCATGTGTTTCACCACCGCATCGCCGAATTCGCTACACTTGACTTCGCGAGCGCCTGGCATCATCCGGGCGAAATCGTAGGTTACGGTCTTCGCGTCAATCGCCCCTTCCATACCGCGGACGATGAGCTCGGCCGCCTCGTTCCAGCCGATATGCCGGAGCATCATTTCGCCGGATAGAATCACGGAGCCGGGATTCACTTTATCCTGACCCGCATACTTCGGCGCCGTTCCATGCGTGGCCTCGAAGATGGCATGGCCCGTCACATAGTTGATGTTCGCACCGGGGGCGATGCCAATGCCTCCCACGCACGCGGCCAACGCGTCGCTGATGTAATCCCCGTTGAGATTCGGCGTGGCGATCACGTCGTAATCGGCGGGCCGAGTAAGTAGCTGCTGCAAAAACGCGTCGGCGATCACATCCTTAATCACGAGGCCGCCGCCAGGCTTGCCGTCCGGAATTCGGCACCAGGGGCCGCCATCGATTTCCTGCGCCCCGTAGAACTCTCGCGCAACGCGATAGCCCCAATCTCGAAATGCGCCTTCCGTGAACTTCATGATGTTGCCTTTGTGCACCAGCGTAAGGCTCTTCCGCTTGTTTTGAACCGCATAGCCGATCGCGCTATGCACCAACCGCTCGGTGCCGAGGTAACTCATGGGTTTGAACCCGACGCCGACGTCGACTTTCAAATCGCGATGCGGCGCACCGATCGACTCGAGCTGTTTTTGCCAACCGCTGACTTTCTCTTGCGTGCCGAACCGAACCTTGTCGGCCAATTTTGGAAACTCACGCGCGAGGAAATCGAGCACTTTCTGACACTCGGGCGTGCCGGCGGCAAACTCGATGCCGGCGTATGTGTCCTCGGTGTTCTCCCGGAAGATCACCATGTCCACGAGTTCCGGTTGCTTCACCGGGCTGGGCACGCCGCGGAAGTAGCGCACCGGACGCAAGCACACGAACAAATCGAGAATCTGCCGCAGCGCCACATTGAGAGAACGAATGCCGCCGCCGACGGGCGTAGTGAGAGGCCCCTTGATACCGACGCGAAATTCGCGGAACGCATCGAGCGTTTCATCGGGTAACCAATTGCCGGTCTTATCGAACGCAGCCTGTCCCGCGAGCACTTCGTGCCAGGCGATTTGCCGCTTGCCGCCATAAGCCTTCGCAACCGCCGCATCAAAAACCTTCTTACTCGCACGCCAAATATCCGGCCCCGTCCCGTCACCCTCAATAAATGGGACGATCGGCCGCTCCGGCGCTACCAAACGGCCGTTCTTCATCTGAATCGGTTCACCCGAAATCGCTGCGGTCATCAATCGACTCCTAACCAAAATTAAAATATTTCACGGAAAGGCGCGAAGGCGCAAAGAAAACAACATTGAGGCAGCCAACCGCAGATAAACACAGATCAACGCCGATTCGACCACTCCTTGTCTTATCAGTGTCCATCCGCGTCCATCTGCGGTTTTAACCGATGACGATTTGACTCATTGCGCCGTAGCACCTTTGCGAGAGAACGACTTTCCCGCCGCCAAATATAGCGGATGGAACTCCATCCAATCAAATTGGTTGCCCTTTGGTTCGGCTCATTTCATAATGCTCTCTCGCTTTTCCGTCATTCACCCGGGAATTGACCTTGTGCGTGGCTAGCAATCTTGCGAGGGTTTCCACCATGGCCAGCCCACTCGACCGACGCACGTTCCTCCATGCCACCGCGGCAGTCGGCGCCGCGCTTGGTTTGGGCGCGGCAAATCGCGTGGCTCCAGCAGCCCCAGCGGCCGAAGATCGGAGTTTCCACTTTTTAAAAATCTCGTTGGCGGAATGGTCGTTCCACCGCGCGATCCGAACCGGGATAATGGACAACCTCGATTTCCCTAAGGTTGCCAGGCAGGATTTTGATATCGATTGCGTCGAGTACGTGAATCAATTCTTCGCGGACAAAGGGAACGACACCGCCTATCTGAAGGAACTCAAAGAACGCTGCGACGACCACGGTGTACGCAGCGGACTGATTATGTGCGACAACCGCGTCCAACTCGGCGACCCGAACGAAGCCAGGCGTAAGCTTGCCATCGAGGATCACTACAAATGGGTCGAGGCGGCTAAATTTCTGGGTTGCCATTCGATTCGCGTCAACGCGCATTCAACCGGCACGCCGGAAGAGCAGCACAAGCTCGTTGCGGATGGTCTACGCCGATTGAGCGAATTCGGCGCCAGGCACGACATGAACGTCATCGTCGAGAACCACGGCGGGATCTCGTCCAATGGAAAATGGCTCGTCGGCGTCATTAAGGAAGTCGGCCTCAATAACTGCGGCACGCTCCCCGACTTCGGCAACTTCCCGAAAGACTACGACCAATATGAAGGCGTGAAAGAGATGATGCCCTACGCCAAAGGCGTGAGCGCCAAAAGCCACGTTTTCAACGCCAAGGGGGAAGAGGCCGAGATCGATTACTTGAAAATGATGAAAATCGTGATCAATGCCGGCTACCACGGCTATGTCGGCATTGAATGGGTTGGTGAGACGCCCAGCGAGCCCGAAGGCGTCAGATTGACAAAGCGACTTCTGGAGAATGTCCAGGAGATCCTCTCGGCGAGTTGACCAGCGACCGTCCCAAATTGACTCGCCAGACTTTTTCTTGCCACATCACACTCGCGTAGCCGTTTTCAGGGCTTTTCCTCGGCGTAATGGGCTCCATCACTAGCTTTTTTGAGGAAAGCTGATCGTTGGACACTCTCAAAGTTGGGACAAACCCCTCTGCCTAGAACTTAGGCAGAACCCACCAGCCCGCTTCTTAAGCAGTCGCTGCCATCATATAGGCATTCGCTAGCTGCTAGCGTAAGTGCAAGCATTGCAACGACATAACTGATTGCACTTGTCCCCGTTTTAGAATGCCACTAAATAACGACCCCGAAACGTGGGCCGCTTGGCCACATCGTAGTTCCGCACGACCTTGGAAGGAGACAATCCCGTGCTTACCCAATCGACGGAGAAGTACCAACAAATTCTGCAATCCGCCCGCCAGCTCTTTGATTCCGAGCCGGACTGGGTAACCTTCTTTCGCGAGATCCTCGGCGTCGACGGCATCGTCAGGCGCCATTTCACCCGCCTGGAAGACCTCACGGCGTTCGAAAAGAGCACCGAGTTCGAGCAAATCCAGAAATGGCTGGTGAAACTCCGCGAGCAGAAGAACGCCACCGACACCGAAAGCGAGCCGACGCGGGTGATCACCGTCCGGCTGCCCAAGAGCATGCACGAATACTTGCGGACCGAGGCTCACGACCTCCGGACCAGCATGAACAAGCTGTGCATCTCCAAGCTGCTGCAGGTGATCGAGCAGGACTTGATCCCGACCGAACGCAGCGCCGGCGGTCCGCCTCGCGTCACCAAGCCTGCGCCGCAGCCAGCGACAGCAGGCATCGGCGGCGGCAGCGGCCACACGGTGCACAGCGGTCACACCGCTCACACCCCGATGGCCAGCAGCCAGCCGGTCTTCCGATCGGCCTCGGGCTTCTAGCAACTCTCCCTCTCCCATTGGGAGAGGGCCAGGGCCAGGGTGAGGGTGCCTCGAAACCTGTATTGTTAAGTCAGATCGCAGAAATCCAAATCGCCCCGGCGTATCGCCGGGGCGTTTTCGTTTCTACATCTCCCACATTCGCTTGCGGTTTGGCTCGCCCTTATCCCGCTTTCCGCGCAACGCGATCGCTCGCCGCGCCGGGGTGGAACACGCCGGGACTATCCTTGCCGCTATCGTTCCAGTCGCCCACGACCGGCTTGTCGCCCGCACCGCCCAGCTCGAAGACTTTATCCTGGGCATCGATTCGATGGTTATTGTTCGTATCGATGATCCATTTGCCGGCGCGGAACACGCCCACGACGTCGACGCCGTCGCCGTTGAAATCGCCGACCACTGGGATATCGCCGGCCTGCCCAAATAGGAACGCCGCGTCGCGCTCCGTAAACTTCCCATCGCCATCGAGGTCCAAATACCATTGGCCGTCGTGGAACACGCCGATCTGCTTGATGCCGTCGCCGTTCCAATCGCCGGCTACCGGCACGTCGCCCGGCTCGCCATATTGGAACACGTGATCGATCAAGTCGGCCCGGCTCTTTCCATGGGCCGTGCGCTTGAGCAATCGGGCGCCGTCGGTTGCGTCCTCCGGCTTGGGCGGCATGTTCTTCATTTTTCGCGGCCCGTGTGTCGGGAAATTAGCGGCGTCCGGAAGACCTGGATCACGAGATATCGCCCACGGATCGCGTGGCCACGCGGGTCCGAAAATGCCGATGTCGGTCTTGCCGTCGGCGTCCCAATCGCCCGTCACGGGCAGATCGTCTTCGCCGCCCAATCGGGCCCACAGGTCCCCTTCGTCCCACCGGCCGTTGCCGTTGAGGTCCAAGAACCATTGGCCGTCGATGAACACGCCGATATCGGTGATGCCATCGCCGTTGAAGTCGCCGGTGACGGGAATCGACTTTTCATTTCCAAACACAGCCTCGCGCTGCACAACGACCCGATTTCCGTCAAGAATTGCGAGCGTCCAAGTTGCCCGGTCGAGCGACCCGACTTGCCAGCCGGCAATGTCGATTTGGGCCGCCGTCAACTGGAACAGCGGCGCGTCACCAGGCGTCACGCTACGCGGCCAACCGGCGTTCACAACGCTCAAGTGCCAGGTATAGCCGCCCGCTTCATCGGGGCCGCCGTAGGTATTGTGCGGCGGAATGATTGGCGGCAGCGGTGCGAGCACGAGCGGCGGAGGTAATTGCGCCAAACCGGGTGGAAAAATCGGCGGCTGGACCGGCGGCGGTGGCGGCGGCAGTGGCGGCAGCGGTGGCGGCGGCGGCGTATGCGGCGGCTCTCCCTGCAACACGACTTCGCTGAAGTCGTTGTCCTGCGAGTGCTGACCGGCCGCCAGCGGTATCCGCAGAATCGCATCCGAACCGAAATTCGATCGGAACTGGTCGATCGTGGCCTGCTCAATCGCAGTTGGCGTGGCAACGGGACTCGAAGGCAGCCCGATTGGGTTCGCCGCAAAGCCGCCTGTCGTGCCCGGCGTATCGACGTTGTCGAACACGCCATCAGGCTGAATCTCAACAACCGCGTACATGCCGGCGCTCAGCCCGCCGAAATGGTAGTAGCCATTCGCGTCGGTAACGACGCGAATCGGATCGCTCGCCGCCCCCGAGTAACTTCCGGGCAGCGCATCGCCGACGAGAATCGGGTCGCCCGTCACGCCGTCGCGAAGTTCCAGCGTGACGCCCGCCAGCGGCGTATCGTCGGGCGTGTGCACGCCGTCGCGAATCGCGGCGATGGCATCCGGCGGAGGCGGAGTGTCTGTGACAATCGGTGCGCCGTCGATGTAGACATATCCAGACAATTCCGCCGGCGGCGTCTCGCAAAACACGTAATCGGTGAGGTTGTCGCCAGACCCGACGTGGATGCGCGAGAAGTCGTTCGGATCGTCAACCTCGCCACCGCCACTGCCGAGGTAAGCTTCGTGGTCGAAGTACTCCGTGGGCTGGTGTTCATGGACGCTATACGTACCGGGGCGCAAATTGGTAAAAATGTAGGCCCCGTTCGCATCCGTATGAGTCGACGCCAATACTCGGCCCTGACCGTCCAGTAAGTCGACCTGCACGTTCGGAATGACGACGTCGTCTTGACAATCCACAACACGACCGGCAATGGAGCCTGGCAACAATTCACCGAAGTTGTACTCGGTGCCCGCCTCGCCCCAGTTAATCACGATCTGGCTGAGCCGATCGCCCGGCGGTGAGACATCGGCCACGCCGCCCAGGTTACCCGGCGTGTCGATACCGTCCAGCCATCCGGACGGTTGCACTTCGACAACCGAGTACGTGCCGGCTCTCAAATGGGTGAACTCGTAGGCGCCGTTTGCATCGGTCGTGGTGCGCAAGCCAGTGTCGTTTCCGCCGGAGTCGAGGAGCTTCAGCACGACGCCGCTGATGCCCACTTCGCCCGGCCGGTCGAAGACGCCGTCGTTGCTGCGATCGTGGTAAACATTTCCCGCGAGCGAGACCGGGGTCTTTTCGCAAAAGTCGTACTTGATGGCGTCCACACCGGCGGGCAGATTGATGCCGGTGAATATGCTGTACGTGTCGAGCACGTCGTACGAACTGCCGCCGACCGTGCCAACACGCTCGCCGCCGTCGTAGTACTCGGTCGGTTGATGCTCGCGAACCTGGTACGAGCCGGGCGCCAAATCGGTGAAATGGTATTCACCGCCGGCGTCGGTCGTCGTTGATCGAATGACGTTGCCATTGCCATCGAGCAAGTCGATCGTTACGCCTTGGAGCAGGATATCGGGGTTGTCAAAATCGCAGTCGGGGCCCGTATCGGCATGCACGCGTCCGCTGATCGAGCCCGGCGGCAACTCGCAGAAGACGTAATTGATCAGGTGCTGGTCCGATCCGACGTGTACGCCCGTAATGTCGTTGGGGTCAAGGACCGCGCCATCGCCACTGCCAATGTAGGCGTTGTGGTCGTAGTAGTCGGCGGGCTGATGTTCGTGAATGTTGTAAACGCCGGGCGCAAGCCGCTGAAAATGTAATTGCCGTTCTGGTCGGTTTTCGTGGACGCCAGGAAATGCCCGTTTCCGTCCAGCAGATCGATCTGCACGTTGGCGATAGTCGTGTTGTTTTCGCAAACGACCACCCGGCCGGCAATCGAGCCGGGCAGCAATTCGCCGAAGTTGTACTCGATTCCGTCGACGCCCCAATTGAGTGTGATCTGGCTGAGCCTGTCGCCTGGCGGCGAAACATCGGCCACGCCGCCCGAATTACCAGGCGTATCGATGCCATCAAGCCAGCCGGCCGGCTGAATTTCCACCACCGCGTAGATGCCGGCCGCCAGATTGGTGAACTGATAATGGCCGTTTGCATCGGTCGTCGCCCGCTTCCCGGTGTCGTTCCCACTCGCGTCGAGCAGTTTCAATACAACGCTGGCGATACCCGCTTCCCCAGGACGATCGAAATTCCCGTCGTTATCGCGATCGTGATACACGTTGCCCGAGAGATTCACGCCAATGTGTTCGCAGAAATCGTAATTGAGGCCGTGAATGCCCGACCCGATATTGATCCCGACAATGCGATCCTGCGAGATCAGCGTCCCGCCCGCCGTTCCGACCTGCTCCATGCCTTCGTAATAGTCAGCCGGTTGGTGCTCGAAGACCTGATAAATGTCCGGGAGCAGGTTATCGAACGAGTACCGCCCGTTGGCATCGGTCAGCGCCGATCGAATGAAGTGCCCGTTGGCATCGAGCAAATCGATTTGTACGCCTTGCAGAGTAAGCTCCGGTTCATCAAAGTTGCAGTCTGCGTCGTGGTGCGCTTCGACCAGGCCGCTGATCGAGCCGGGCAGTAGTTCGCCAAAGTTGTAATTCAAACCATGGTCGCCGTAGTTCAACACCGCGCCCGTAATGCGATCGACCGGACCGGCAGCCTCGCTCGCCGCGACGCCGCCGTGATCGCCGGCCGTATCTTTGCCATCGAGCCAACCGTTCGGCTGCACTTCGCGCACGCCGTAGGTGCCAGGCACCAAGTTGCGAAATTCATAGAATCCGAGCTTCGCCGGATCGGTAGATGTTGTCGTTGTGATGCCGGTCGGGTTGCCGCTGGCATCGAGCAGTTCGACCGTCACGCCGCCAATGCCCTGCTCCGTGTCGTGACTGAACGTGCCGTCATTATTGCGGTCGTGGTAGACCCAACCGGAGAGCGTCGCCAGTGGAATTTGGGGCGCATCCGCGATCGCGCCCGCCGTGCGGTCGGAGAAGTCGTGATCGGACGAATAGGCGTCGTTCGGCAAGTTGAGCCTCAAGCCCGTGGCCGCAAATTCGTTGGCAAAGTTAGGATCGAAGTCGTCCCAGTACAGAGCTTGAAGCGAAAGATTGACATAACCGGGGGCCGAAAACTGGCCGACGAGTATCGAGCGCTGAAATTCGCCGCCTTCGACGAGCGAATTCGTGTCCACCGTCGGAACCGTCGACGTACTGCGCTTCGTCGGCATCGATGGTAAAAACCAGCTTGTCGCCGGCAACGAACCCAGTGAAGTCGAAGGTAATTAACGAACCGCCGTCGGTCACGTGCGCGCCGGTTACCGTAAACCCATTGGCGCTCGCGATCGACAACGCATTGAACTTAAACGCGCCGAGCCCGCCGGCCGCTGTATCGAAGAAAATATCACCATCGGAAAGGCCGTCCTGGCGCTTGTCGCCGTTGATCGTGAGATGATTGAGCGTCGTGCCGGCGGCGCCGCCGGTGAACGTTACCTGGAGTGTGTCCGGAGTGCTGTCGTCGCCCGAGTCTGATTCAAAATATACCGAGCCGAGCAAAACATGCGGCGGAACATCCGCGGCAAAGAGGCGCCGCGGCTCGAGCGCTTCAATCTGGCAACGACGCGATTTTCGAATCGAGGATTTCGAATTGCGGTTCGAGCCCGCAGCCGACGAGTACCCGGCGTTATTGCCAAAACACAAATCTCGAAGCGTCCCCAATAATCCCACGAGCTGCCTCCCTGCACTCTTGCGCGTTCGAACGAATGCCCATGCCGGGCGTTAGCGGGAATCACCGGCCGGCTTACGCGAAGCGGTGGCCGGGGTTTCTCGATCGACAAGATTCCATATCCGAAGCGTTGTATCGTAACTGCCCGAAACCAGCACCGTGCCGCTGCCGTCGCAGGCGAGCGCGGCAACCGTGCCCGTGTGGCCTAGCAGTTGCATGCTCGCGCCGGCTTGACAGGTCCCAAATCGCGATGCGGTTGTCCGTGCCGCCGGATGCCAGGCGCCGGTTGTCGAGGAACACCAGCGCGTACACCTTGCCTGGTCGGCTATCGATCGTCTCGACGTTGTTGCCATTCGCGGTATCAAAGATTCGAATCTCCGGGCTATTGCCGGCTGCCGCCAACCAGCGCCCGTCGGGCGAGAAAGCCATCGATCGAATTCGGCGATGGTCGGTTTCGATATCGGTCTGCGCCGATCCATCGGCAACGTTCCAAATTCGTATCCGCCCATCTCGGCCGGCAGCCGCCATTCGATTGCCATCGGGAGAGAACACAATTGTGCGAATATCCACACACGGACAATCCAACTCCTGCGTTTTCTGTCCCGTCGAGCTGTTGATGATCTCGAGCTTATTGCTGAATCCGACCACCGCGAGTTGTTGACTGTTCGGATGAAGGCACACGGCAGCAACACTGCTTTCGCAGGCTGGAATTTGCATCAATCGCTTTTGCCCAGCAACATTCCACATCGAAAGCATGCGGTCGCCGGCGCCAGAGGCTAACAGCGCTCCATCTGGCGACAGAACTACCGAGTGGACCCAATCCTTGTGACCTTCCAGGTGGGCCGTAAGCTGTGCGGTGGCGGCGTCCCAAACGAGCACTCGATGGTCGTCGGTTGCCGCGGCGATCGTTCGGCCATCACGCGCGATCGCGACGCCGGTAACTACCGTGGGCCGATGATCGTCGATGTCCTCGCAGTGTATGACTCGCGATGCGTGGACCTCGGTCGGGGTTGCGGCAACCGATTGGTTTGGAATCGGCCACGCAAGCATCAGCACCAAGGCGATGGCGATGAATTGCAGTCGTTGCGGCGTGGCGTTCGTCATGCTGGACCTCGGCTGCGCGCTGACGCGGCAATCGCCAGGCGATCGTCGTTGGGAAGGTACGCTGTGTGCAGGCGGGGGGCGGGCTCTTCGGAATTTATCGACCGGCGCGGCCGCTCCGCCGAAGCTGAAGTGCCGGTCGATTGTGCCCAGCGACGAATGACTGGCACCCAAGTAGATCGATTGGGTCGAAGCTCGCAGCGCCAGCATGGACATCCGCGCATTCCTTGCTTGCCAACTTTATGCAACTGCTAGCGAGGAGAATAAACGGAGCTTCGAATTCATCGATCGAGCAGATGCGCTGCGGCTTGCGGACTATCCCGAAGGGATTGAATCGTTCAGCCCAGGGTTGCCTGAGCTTGTCGAAGGCTACCCTGGGTTACCGGATGCAGTTTAATGAATCTACCCTGAAAGGGTTGCATCCTCAGCATTGGATGCAACCCTTTCAGGGTTGATCGCACGTCGCCGGCACGTAGACCCAGGGTAGTCCGCCAATGCGGACAAGCCTGGGCTGAAAGATCGAATCCCGTTGGGATTCAGTAGTCGCAGTTGCATATTCTTGTAGCGCTGCTGCGCTTCAAACCGATTCGCGTGAGCTTCGCGAATTGAACGAACGACGGGATCAGCCGCGGGGCGCTAGCCCCCGGTTTAAAACCGGTTCTGGTTACTTCTTCTTGCTATCAGAAGAGCCTGGAGCCGGCGTGCCCGAAGCGGGCGCCGAGGGAGAAGACTTCGGTGGCGCATTTTTCGCTGCTGGCGCTGTGGCCTTCGGCGCCGCCGTTGCGCCAGCATCGGGTGGGGTCTTATGCTTGCGATGCTCGTTTCGCTCATCCGTGAAATCGTTTTCGCGATCGAACTTCTCGATCACGTCCCAGAGCGGAAAGTCCTCGCCCAATCGCTCGTCGAGCTGATCCAGCACTTTGCGATACTGCTTGACGAAATCCAAAATATCTCCACCAGTTGTTTGTTCCTCATCGACAATCATGGGGAATTTATCGATCACTGCGCGCCATTTCGCGAACCCTTCCTGGTAAAGTTTCTTGGCCGCCTCCAAATCGGCATCGTGAAACGCTTTTCGCCCCTCGAACATTTTTCGCCGCGCCTCCAATGCGTCGGTTGTCTGCTCGAAATCGGCCCGATTTTGCCAATAGTCGTAATTGGCGTCTCGCTTGTAATTGATCGTGTAGAGCAACAAGGTCGCCTGCCGATAGAGATCGCTTGCTAGTTGAAATGCCTGGTTAGCTTTCGCCGGTTGCTCGCGCGCGATCCGTTCCGCCACGTCGCGATCGCTAACCGCAATCTTCGACTCCAGCTCGGCCCGCTTCGAGGCTTGCTCGGCCGTAAGCTTGTCTTTGGGCATATCCAGCAGCTCGCGTTCTTCTGGCTTGAGCGCCCGCCGCTTTTCCTCGCCAATTTTCTTCCGCGCCTCCGGCGACATGGCATCGAGCTTCGCCCGCATCTCCGCGAGTTCTTTCGCTAACTCTTTTTCTCTGCCCAACCGCAGCCGAACGCCGGTCGAGTGCTCGATGAACACATCGCCGAACGCCTTCCATTCCTTGGCCGCTTGTTGCCAGGAACGGCGCGCCTTCTCGAAGTATCCCTCCTCCTCGATCGCCTCGCTGTAATTCATTTCCGATTTGGCCGGGCTGGAATAAAAATCGCGAGGGCTCTTGCGGCCCAGGCTTTGCCCCTTGTTATCCACCGCGTCGATCGCCGT
This sequence comes from Pirellulales bacterium, assembly GCA_963733825.1. GTDB lineage: Bacteria > Planctomycetota > Planctomycetia > Pirellulales > Lacipirellulaceae > JABDGM01. The sequence goes on along the minus strand of CAVTEK010000013.1, from coordinate 20,308 downwards.
CTTGTACCACTCTTTGCCAACGAGCCAGTTATCGCGCTCCTCCATACTGCGATCAGCCGGGTGAAATTCATCATCCGCCTTGAACAGCCGGCGGTACTGCACGTATTCATCGGCCCGGCCGATCTTCTGGCCAATAAACCAACCCAGGTCCCACAGCAGCTGCGGATTATCGGTGTTGTAATGTTCGCCTTCTTGCAAAAATTGAATTCCGCGCCGGACGTAGTAATAGCGGTCGTGATAATCGTCGAACTCGACCGAAACGTTGTACGTCAGGTTCCAGGCTTGGAATTTCCAAAACGTGATAAAGTTCGGCTGCAGCTTCGCCAATTGCTCGAGCGTCGCCGTCAGGTTGGTCCAGTCCTCGACCTTTTTATAATAGTTGGCCTTCTCCCACAGCATGTTGACCGCCACGCCGCGCAAGCCGAGCGTGGCCAGTTTGATGGTTTCGCTGGCCGGGTCGACTTCCCCAAGATTCACCTGGGCGAGCTTGTACTCCTTTCGCAACTGGGCCAGTTTGCCGCCCTCTTTCGTCGTCGTTGCCGGCACGCTCAGCCAAACGATCGGAAACGCCAAAATCACGATCGCCCCAAGGTACGCCAGCTTCCGGTAAAACGATGTGCGCTCCGTCATTTGGCCACCTCGCGCGTCCGCAAGAAGAAATATCCGATCACGAACAGCCCGACCAAATAGGCGGCGCAAACCGTCAGGTCCTGGTAGAGATGATTCATCGGTATGTAGAAGCCGTTGGCCACGTAATCGACGGTGCTATACGAGCGGAAATCGGGCAGCACGTAGGCCAGGCTTTCCATCCCCGTCCTCAATACGCTGTCGATCGATTGAATCAATTGCGTTCCGAAATTGACCGGCAGCGGCGAAACCTCGTTCATTTGCGTTACGATTCGGTACAGCGCTTCGATCGGCCCGCCGCCAACCTGCTTCCCGATCGCCACTTCCACAAAGAACTGCCGAAAGAATCCTAGCGTGATGAACGCGATAGTAAACAACATCGCCACCGGCGCGTTGACCACCGTGCTGCAGGTCACGCCGATCGCGATCACCAGCACCATTTGAATCCAAATACTGGCCTGCGCTTTGCAGAAATTCCATAGCGGCGATCCATCGGGCAGTCGCACGTAACAATCGGGCTGGGCGAAACCGTAGTATTGGGCCCGATCCAAACACTGCACGATCACTTCGATCCGCCCGTCCTCGCTCACCAGGTCCTTCAACAAATCGATCGGCTTCTGGTCGGAATTGGCGAGCTTCCGCGACCAATTGAACGTATTGATCGAGCCATCCTTCGCTTTGAATGTCCAGGGCTCGCTTTTGACGTTTTTCGCATCCGGATTGCGAAGCTGGATGATTCCCTGAATGCCCGATTCAATATCGCCTTTGAATGTACGGAACACCCGGACGATCAACTCCAGCGGCAGAACTTGATCGCCGTTGTCATCCGTATGCAAGCTCGATTCGTTGATCCCGTTAAACGTCCAGATGGCGGCCATCGGACTGCCGCCTTCGATGAAGCTGCGGTACGTCCATTCGTTTCCAACGCTGATGCCCTTGGCGACCTCAACCCCCTTGCGATCCAGGAATCGGACCTTGCCATAGTACGGAACGCGGGCACGAAGCAGGCCTCGGGGCCCGCTCACGTGATAGACAGTTTCCCCGCCCACCTCAGTGCTGGTAATCTCGTGCTCGTGTTCGTTAGTGCTCTTAGCCTTACCCGTGCCATCTGGGTAAATCTCCACCTCGTGCGAATGCTGCTGATTGGTGGTTGTGATGCCTTTTTTGTAGAGCAGCTTGCCATTGGTGTCGTAGACGTTTTCCAGCGAATCGATCTTCACGGCATGCGTATGTTCGAGCATCCGCCAGACGAAACCGGCGCTGCACAAGGCCATGATCACCAACAGCGCGGTGCCGACCAACGTGAAACCCAGAATGCGGCCGAGCACGATGTCGCCCGACCGCACCGGCTTCGTGACGATGGTATATATGATCTTCGACTTGAAATCGTTCGGCAGGCTGAACGCACTGATCAGCAGCGCGATCAGCAGCACCAGGTAGGTGCTTGCCGTCAACACGACGCTAAAGAACAGCTTGCCCGGCTCGCGATAGCCGGTCTTCAGAAACCAACCGGCAAACAACAGGATCACAACGTAAACTGCCAGAGCCACCACCACGCGTCGGCGAATCGATTCCTTGACGGCCAGCCGCGCAATCGCCCACACCCGCCGCGGCGACGTGCGAAACAGCTCGCGAAACCCGTTCATCACGACGCGATACGTGATATCGCCCGCCTTCATCGGACCGTGACGCACGAGTGCCACCAGGAAGCCTGCGACCAGCGCGATGACCGCCACCACCGCCGATGTCAGCAGAAAGCGAAACAATGCGCTATCCAAAAACGCATGCGCGTCGGTCCACGGATAGCCGAGCAGCCAGGTCAGAAAGGGAAGAAGGGGGTTCTCGAGAACCATCGATCACGTATTTCGAATTTCGGATTGAGACGATTTTATCGGTTTGCGAATAAGCGAGCCGGGCCGCCCTCGGCCTCGACCCCCCGGCATTTAATTAGGCGACGGCCGCGGCCCCACCGGTTCAGATTGCACAGCCCGCCGCCCCGGTCGCGCTTCGCTGTCGCGCACGATCGACAGGAACAGTTCCTCGAGCGTCGTCGTCGGATGCTCGACGCTCAGCAGCTCGCCTTGATGGCGCTCGATCACCTGCCGGATCTCGTTGATGCAACCTTCCGACAAACGCTTTGCGCGAATTTGAGTAACATCGGCGACCGTCAGCAGCGTATCCACTCGTCCCAGCTCTTTCAACTCACCCTGGTGAAGGATCGCAATGCGATCGCACACGTCCTGCACGTCTGCCAGCAGGTGGCTGCACATGACGACCGTCGTCCCCTCGTCGCGCAGCCGCAAAATCATGTCCTTCATTTCGCGCGTGCCGATCGGGTCCAAACCGCTCGTCGGTTCATCGAGCAGGATCAGCTCCGGCTTGTTGATGAGCGCTTGAGCGAGGCCGATCCGCCGCGTCATGCCCTTCGAATATTCTTTGAGTTGCCGTTTGCGCGCCCGATCGAGGCCGACCGTCTTGATCAGGTCATCGACCCGTTGCCGGAGCTCGTCGTGTGGGATGTCGAATAGCCGGCCGTAGAAATCGAGCGTCTCTTCCGCATTGAGAAACCGGTACAGATAGGATTCCTCCGGCAGATAACCGATCCGCTGATTTTTGCTGACGTCGGTCGCATCCTTGCCAAAAATCAGGGCCTGGCCTTCGGTCGGAAACAACAGACCCAGCAACAGCTTGATCGTCGTCGTCTTGCCCGAGCCATTGGGACCCAACAGGCCGAAGACCTCGCCCCGCTTCACTTCCAAATCGAGCGCCTTCAGGGCCCGCACCTTCGGCCGGCCCCAGAAATCGCGGTAGATCTTCGACAGGGCCCGCGTCTCGATGATTGTCTCATCCGCCATACCAATAGTTCTCCCGCACCAAGAGCCACTACCCCATTGGTTCGCTACGCGAGCGGTTGTGCGCCGGTTCGCGCGACCGAATAAAGTTAAGGATTTAGAGGTATATGGGGCCGAACGACTCACTATAGATGGGCTGCGGCGGAGCCGCAAGTTGCCGGGAGCCGACGCAGCCGGTCCATTTGCCCATGTCACCCTGAGGTACTCCGAAGGGTCCGGCTAGATTCTTCGGAGTAACTCAGAATGACGGATTGCTGATCAAAGCCAAACGGACCCACTGCTAAAATCCGACGCTCAGCTCGCAGGAACTACTCAAACCGCAACAACGCGTAATTCTTCTTCCCCGCCCGCAGCACCATCACGCTCTCGCTTGCCAAGTCGGCGTCCGTCAGCCGAGCGTCGACGCTCTCAATTTGCCGGTTGTTGACGTAAGCTCCGCCCTGCTGCGTCGTGCGGCGAGCGTCGCCCTTGCTTTTCGCCAGGCCTGCAGCCACCAGAGCGTCAATGATGGGCAGCCCACCGCTTTCCGTCAGCAGCCCGCGACCTAGAATTTGACTTGGCACATCGGCAAAAATCTCCGCGAGCTGGGAATCGGTTAAATCGGCGACTTCAGCGCCGTAAAAAATCTTGGTCGCCCGCTGGGCAGCCGTTAGACCGGAGTCGCCGTGGACCATGCGCGTAAGCTCCTCGGCCAGCCGACGTTGGCTGTCGCGCTTGGCCGCATCGGCTGCCCGCGCCGCATCGAGCGACTCGATCTCCGCGTGCGATATCGTCGTCATCATCCGCAAGCACTTGCTCACGTCGGCGTCGTCGGTGCGAACCCAATATTGGTAAAACTGGTACGGGCTCGTCCGCTTGGCCGATAGCCAGATTGTTCCTGATTCCGTCTTCCCCATCTTCGAGCCGTCGGACTTCGTTAGCAGCGGCGACGTCAGTCCGTAGAGCTGAGCGCCGCGCATCCGCCGCGCAAGATCGATCCCGGCCGTGATGTTCCCCCATTGATCGCTGCCGCCGATTTGCAGCTCGCAATTAAATTTGTCCTTCAAATATACAAAATCGTACGCCATCACCAGCATGTAGCTGAACTCGGTGTAGCTGATGCCGCTCTCCCGATCGAGCCGCCCCTTCACCGAATCCTTGGCCAACATCACGTTGATCGGAAAATGCTTGCCGACATCGCGCAAAAACGCAGGTAGCTGAACGGGCCGATCCAATCGTAGTTATTCACCAGGATCGCGCCGTTCCTCGGCGACTCGAAATCCAAAAACTGCTTCATCTGCGGCAACACGCCCGCAATGTTGTCTTCGAGCGCTTCGGCCGAGAGTAAATTGCGCTCTTCACTTTTCCCGCTCGGATCGCCGATCATGCCCGTCGCGCCGCCCACCAGCGCGATCGGTTTGTGCCCCGCACATTGGAACCGCCGCAACATCAGCAGCGGCAACAGATGGCCAACGTGCAAGCTATCGGCCGTCGGATCGAATCCGGCATAAACCGTTCGCGGCTGCTTTTCAAGCCACGCGGATAGGCCCGCATCATCGGTCGTTTGATGCACCAGGCCACGCCAACGGAGATCATCGATGAGCATTGCGACACAAGGGGAAAGGCGGAGTGGGGAAGAGGGAAGGGGGAAGGAAAAAACGCCAGCCACGTAACGCCGCAATGATAAACAATCAATGAAGACCGCGAAACTCGATTTCTAAACCGGCAGCGCGACGTCCGCCTTCCACACTCCGCACTCCCCCTTCATCCCTATCGCCACAAGTTGTCGTCCGCAAACGGGTGCTGAAAGCCCTCCAGCTTCGGCTTGGGAAGCACTTTCAGAACTTGCTCGGCCAGCTTCAAATCGTCGCGGGTCGTGATCTTGATATTGAGCGGAGAGCAGGGCACGACGGTCACCCGGCGACCAAGCCGCTCGACAAGCTGGGCATCATCCGTCACCGGATCGCGGCCCCGTTTGGCGTACGCTTCGATGAGCAGCTCGCGGCGGAACACCTGCGGCGTTTGTGCTTCCCAGAGCGATTCGCGGCTGACCGTTTCAGTGATGTGCTTGTTTTGATCGGCCCGCTTGAGCGTGGCCTGAACGGGTGCAGCCAGGATCGCGGCGCCATCGCGCCCGGCCGCCTCGAACACCGCATCGATCCACACTTCGGCGATGCACGGCCGAGCAGCGTCGTGCACGGCCACGAACTCGATCTCATTTTTCACGCGCTCGAGCGCTTTCTGCACCGAATCGGTCCGGTGCTCGCCACCTTCGATCACTTGCACGCCCAGGATAGCAATATTGGCGCCAAACTTCTGGTCGAACAAATCGCGATCCTCCGGGGCGATGCAGACGATCACTTGCTTCACATCCGCTCGATTGATGAACCGCTCGGCCGAATGCAGCCACACCGCACGACCGCCCAGGGGCGCGAATGGCTTCTTGTACGCCTTGTCGTGAAACCGGCGACTCTGGCCCGCTGCGGGAAGAATGACAGCAAATGTGGACATGAGCCGCGTTCGCCGGGAGCGACGAAATGGAAGGAGTTAATTGTTTGGTTTTGGTCCGATAGCACCACTTGCAATGCCGAAAGAATCTCCGAATTCGCTATTGAGATGTGCGTGTTTCTGCCGATAATCCGCTCGTCGAACGCGCCGCCACGGCAACGCGCGGAACAAGTCCCCCCTTTTCTCATTGAAATCGACACCAGCCGGCTACCGATCAAGGTAGCACAACTGCCAACGATTTTCACCCAGGTTTTTTCCGGCCCAGAGCGATTGCATAACGCCGGCCGGCGCCACTCTTCCGATTTCCCCCTGCTTCTGTTCTTCCGGCACGGAGCTTGCCAAATGACACCACGGACATTGCACACCAAGAAATCGCATTCCCTTCTGCCACGCCTGCAAATCGAAGGCTTGGAAGCACGCTGCATGTTATCGGCGAGCACGGGCCTGCCAGTCGGAGCAATGGCCGCGGCCGCAACACCGAGCGCACATCCCGTCCTCGCACGCCGCATCCGCGTAGCGCGCGACGCCCATCAAGCTGTCGCCCTTGACAATTCAGGACCCGATGTCGCCAGTGGGATTAGCGCCACGTTCGCCGCGCAAACCCAGCTTCTTGTCGCGCAACCCATCGGCGCCAGTAACGACGATTCCAATCCCGATGACGCCCCTGCAAACGACATCGCGAACGGCGATGCGGTTGAGTCCCCGATCAAAACCGGTGCGGCCGTCGCCGATTGCCCCGTCGCCGCGACGGCAGATTTCTCGGACTCTACCGATCCGACGTTGGACGAGGGTCAAAACTGCGATCCAGACAGTGCTGACCAAAGCGACGACCTGCGGATATTCGCCGCCGACGACGTTGCACCTGTTTCAAATGATGATGCCGGATGGACCGATGACGCAGGCGACGATGCTTCGACCGGCGTGCTCGCAATCGGAGAGATCAGACCAATCATTTACACCCTCAACGGCAATCTTTCGCCGGATGCCGGTGCCGATTCAACGGATACCCCTTCAGCCGGTACGCCGAAACTCGATCCGACGGACGAGATTTCGGACGCCGCAACGGCGGACGTTTCCGATTCCGAAATTGCGATGCCCATCGGTAAGCAGTCGTCAGATCCAACCCCTCTAGATTCGCGCGATTCCACAACCGAGCAACCGTTCGTTGTTTACTTTGGCGGAACCAACCTGGTTGGCGACGTTTCAGCGGCCGATGACGGCCCGACGCTACGTCCGACAGCCGAAGGCACGGACACCAACTCAGCCGATCCGGCGGATCCCGGCGTTAAACCTCCGATCATTTATATGGACGGGAATAACCCTGCCGGTGGAAGCCAGTCTGAGCCTGGAGAATCGAATGGCTCGCAAACTTCGGCGCCAGAAATAAACGTTACGGTCATACGCATGCCTGTCAGGCCGATGCGAGCTGCAATCGTCGCGCATCAGGTCGCCGTCCGACACCGCGATCGCGCAATCGTGGCGTTGCTCGCTTTACACGGCAATCGGATGCAACCGCTGGACAATGGAACGGTAGCGTACAATTCGATCGTGGTTGGCGATCACACGGGTTTGCCGGAGGGCGCCGACCCGGATCTGCACGCGATCGATGCCGTTTTCGCTGGACTGGACGACTCTTCATCCACGTCCGATTCCGCCCGAGTCGCGTAGATTCAGTTGGGGTGGCTGGGGTGGAGCGAAGCGACCCCCCAGCTTCAGTGAGGGCTCGCCTGAGGCTCGACCCCAGCCACCCATCGCTACGCCCGCTTGAAAAACGCGCTAATTAACCGCTGATCGATAATCTCCAGTATCCGCTCCGCGACAATCTCCTTCGATCCCTCGATCGAAGCGATCACATCGCCGGCCAGCGTGATGACTTCGACACTATTATCCGGTGCATTGATGGCCTGTGGACCGTTGGACACGATCAGGTCGCAAAACTTACGTTCCAACTTCGCCAAGGCCCGCAGGCGGTGATCCTCGGTCTCGAGCGCGAATCCCACGACCCACCGCCCGCCTTTTTTGGCGCCGAGCGTCGCGACCACGTCATCGGTCTCAATGAGGTGCAGATCGATCGGCTGGCCTGTCTTCGCGATCTTGTGCGACTCGACGCGCATGGGCCGATAATCGCACGGCGCGGCCGCCCCGATCAGGCCATCGCATCGCTCGAACTCCATGGCCGCGGCGGCAAGCATCTCTTCCGTCGAGATGACAGGAACGACAACAGCCGATTTGGGATACTCGATCTCCACCGGACCGCTGACGATGATTACCTCGTGCCCATGTGCAAGCGCCGCCTCGGCGAGCGCACGCCCCATCCGGCCGCTCGAAGCGTTCGTGAGGTAACGCACCGGGTCGAGAAACTGACGCGTCGGGCCGGACGTAATGAGTATGCGGGCCAATGGATTTACCACCGAGGACACGGAAAATACGGAAAAGAGCGATTGGTCATTGCAAATTTGTCATTTGAAATTTGCCATTTCGGACATGGCCAATGACAAATTACAAATTTGCAATGACCAATTGTATTGTTCTTCTCTGTGAACTCCGTGCTCTGTGGTGAATTCTATTTGCCGTGATTTAACGTGCGTTCAATCGCCGCCTGAATCTCCTCCGGCTCCGCCATGCGTCCTTTACCCGTGCGCCGGCACGATTGCCAGCCGGTCCCCGGGTCGACGAAGTGGTAGCCGTCGCCGCGGAGAGTCTCGATATTTCGCTGCACCGCGGGCTTTTCCCACATCGCACTGTTCATCGCGGGAGCGAAGATGACGGGGCCGGTGAATGAGAGAAGTAACGTGCTGAGCAGGTCATCCGCGAGTCCATGCGCTGCTTTGGCCAAGCAGGTTGGCCGATGCCGGCGCGACGCAAAGCAATTGCGCTTTATCGGCCAACTCGATGTGCGCGCCGAGCGGATAGTGCCGATCGAACGGCCCGCTTACGACCGGCCGGCCAGTGAGCGCGCGGAATGTCGCCGGACCAATAAACTTGCGGGCACTGCGAGTCATCACGACCGTCACGCCGTGGCCATCTTGAACCAGCGAACTCACGAGCGCCGCCGTCTTGAACGCCGCGATCCCGCCCGATACGCCAATGATGAGTTCAGAAGACATGTGAGTAAGTGAGTAGGTGAGTATGTGAGTAGGTTGAAAAATCTGTTTTCTTACTCACCTACTCACTTACTCACCTACTCACTCCAACCGCTAAAGCGCCGCGAAATCGAACTCCGGCGGACCGGCCGACATCGGACCCGTCTCGCCAATCGTCTTCAACTCGTTCGACATATCGAGATAAATCTTGTCTTGCAGGATCTCCTGCACGATGATCTCCAGCCGATCCTCCGTCCCCGCGTCGACCAACGGCCGCGCGCCGCATTGAGCGCTACCAGCCGCTTCTGAATCAACGTCGAAAGCTTGAACCGGCCCCCCACCTTATTGACGATCTGTTCCTCTTTGAGTGCCTCAATCATGCAATGTTCCCCATGTAGGTCAGGCGTTAGCCTGACGATTCAATCCACCGCGTCAGGCTAAAGCCTGACCTACGTTGTTACGACTCCCAGCTTTTCCAATATCCGACTTATTTCATCCACCGCACGTTCGACCGTGTCGTTCACAACCTGAAATTGATACCGCTCGGCCCGGGCCTGTTCCCGCCGGGCGACTTCCAGCCGCCGCCGGATGGCCTCTTCCGATTCCGTGCCGCGGGCTCTCAGGCGTCGCTCCAATTCGGCATCGGAACTCGGCCGCAAAAAAATGGTCGGCACGCCCGGAAGCTGCTGGCGGACTTTTTCCGCCCCATCGACATCTATATCTAAAATTACCCACTTTTGGTCCTCCGGGCTAGGTCTGACTTCGCTCAGCAGCGTGCCGTACCAATGACCCCGGCCGAATACTTCGCAACATTCCAGGAATTCGCCCCCCTGGCGACGCCGGGCAAATTCTTCCGGAGTGAGAAAATAGTAGTCGACGCCGTCTACCTCATCCGGCCGTGACGGCCGCGTAGTCGCAGAAATGCTCAGCCGCAGGCGGTCAGGAAAACGGGCCACCAGACTCCGCAGCACCGTCGATTTGCCGACGCCGGAAGGGCCCGATAATACGATCAGGTTGCCGGTCGACCTGTTCATTATTGCAAATTGAAAATTGAAAAATGCAAATTGCAAATCGCGGATCGGCAATTCTCAATTTGCAATTTGCAATTTGCAATTTTCATTTTCCGCTCGTTCTCGTTACTCTACGTTCTGAATCTGTTCCCGTATCCGTTCCAGCGCCGTCTTGATCTCCACCACGAGGTGCGAAATCTCCGCGTCGTTCGCCTTCGATCCGATCGTATTGATTTCCCGCCCCATTTCCTGCGCAATGAATTCCAGCTTGCGGCCGCTGCTCTCCGCCAACATCAGCGCCGCCTCGTATTGCTGCAGATGACTTCGCAGCCGCACAATCTCTTCAGATATGTCGCTACGGTCCGCAAACAGCGCGACTTCCCGCAAAAGATCGGCCGGCTCGACCGTGACATTCAGCTCAGAAAGCGCCTGCTCGACGCGCGTCGTAAGTCGCGATTGATAGGATTGAGTGACTTCCGGCGAGCGCTTCGCAATGGCATCGAGCGATTCGAGAATCTGCCGGCCGTTGTGAGCCAGGTCGGCCGCCAGCGCAACGCCTTCCTCCGACCGCATTTTCGCCGTCGCCGCGAGCGCTTCCCGGACAGCCGGTTCAATCGCCGGCCAGTCCTCGCGCGGGTCTCTGTCGTCGCGCGATCTCTCGCTAATAACACCGGGCAATGTTAGCAGCGTTGGCAGATCGAATGGAATTTTCGAAGCGCCACGGGCCGCATATTTTTCGAGCTGCTGCCGATAATTCTCCAGCACATCGGTATTGATGCGATAGTCATCGACAGCCGCCCCGTGGTCCACGCGGAGATTCACTTGCACGGTGCCGCGGCGAATGACCTCGCGCGTGACCGCTTCTACTTCGGGCTCGAGCGCCGCATAACCTTCACTCGCGCGGTAGCTAAGTTTGAAATGCCGGCTATTGATCGTGCGGACTTCGACCGTAATCGACGTGCCGTCGGTTTGTCTACGCGCCTCGCCGAAACCAGTCATGCTGATGAGCAAGGCTCGTCACTCCGAAGATTGCGTTCGCCGTCTCACGATCATTTGCCGCTCTTCGCTGGCTCACTGCTCGTACCGCCCGATTTAGACGAAGAAGCGGGCGCAGACGAATTCGCCGGCTCGGATTTTTGACTGGCGGCCGGTGCCGATTCTTTGGCGGCCGGCGCGCTTGCCGACGGCCCGCCGACGGGCCCGGCAGGCAGGCTTGCCGGCGGATTGTCCGATGCGCCCAGCACGTCGCTATGGTGTTTCGACCAGAACAGAGCGATCAAACAAAATGCAATCCAAATCGACGCGGTGATGATTGTGATCCGGGTAAATACGTCGCCCGCTTTTGCTCCGAACGCACTGGAGCCGCCCATGCCGCCCAACGCGCCGGCCAACCCGCCCCCGCGTCCCCGCTGCACGAGCACGAGTAGCACCAGAAAAATCGCCGTGAAGGACAACAAGAGTGCAAAAATAACGCTCATGGATTCTTAAAAACTTTTAGGATTTAACCACACAGTGCACGGAGTACACAGAGACGACCAATCGTTCTTCTCTGAGTTCGTTCTCTGTGTGCTCCGCGGTGAAACAAACATCAATTGGCCGCACCCGCGGCGGCAATGCCGAGAAATTCCTCCGCGTTCAAACTAGCCCCGCCGACCAGTGCGCCGTCGATGTTCGGTTGGGTCAGCAGCTCGCCCGCGTTGCTGGCTTTTACGCTGCCGCCGTACAAAATGCGGACCTGCGCGGCGGATCGCTCATTGTATCGCTCGACCAGCAGTCTGCGAAGGTCAGCATGCACCTCAGCCGCCTGCTCGGGTGTTGCGACCTTGCCGGTGCCGATGGCCCAAACCGGCTCGTAGGCGATCACCAGCCGCTCGATCCCATCGACCCCAATGCCAGCCAGGGAACCCTCGAACTGGCGGCAAATAACGGCCGCGGTCTGGCCCGCTTCGCGTTCGGCAAGGAGCTCCCCAACGCAGACGATCGGCACCAGTCCGGCTGCCAACGCGGCCACGGTCTTTTTGTTAACCTCCGCGTCGGTCTCTCCCAGGATGTGCCGGCGTTCGCTGTGCCCCAGGATTACGTGACTGCAACCCGCGTCGACCAGCATCGCCGCACTCGTCTCGCCGGTGAAGGCGCCGTTAGGCTGGAAGTACATGTTCTGCGCTCCAGCGCTACTTTTGTACTCTTAACCACCTCGCCGACAGGCGCCAGATAGATCGCCGGCGGGCACACCATCAAATCGACCGCCGAATACATGCCGGCGCGGCCAACGACCGCGCGCGCCAATTTGATCGCACTTGCGCGATCCGTGTTCATTTTCCAATTGCCGGCGATTAGTTTGCGAAGCATGGAAGAGTCAAGAGCCGAGGGTCGAGAGTCAAGAGCCTGAGAATATGAATAACAGAACTCAGAGTGAAGACCGCGAGCCCTCTGGCTCTCGACTCTTGACTCTAAGCTCTCGCCTACTCTACCCCACAGGCTCCGTCTGCGCATAGGAGCCGAGCACTTCCAGGCGGAGCGATTTTTTCGTGAGCGTCGCGATTGCTCGGTGGGCCCGAGGCTCGGCCTGATGGCCCACGAACTCGACAAAGAACAAATAACGGCCGCGGCTCCCCGGGATCGGAAACGACTCGATCCAGGTCATATTGAGCTGATTCCGCTTGAAGATTCCCATCGCGTCGGCCAACGCGCCCGGCTCGTGCGAAATCTCGAACATCAGGGCCGTCTTATCGCTGCCCGTGCGATCGGCCGCGGACGCCGAGATAATCGCGAACCTGGTGACGTTATCCGGATTGTCTTCAATATTTTGCACGAGGACCGGCAATTCGTAGTTCACCGCGGCCTGCGCGCTGGCGATCGCTGCCGAGGTTGAATCGTCCCGAACGCGACGGGCCGCTTCCGCGCTGCTCGATACCTCGTGAAGCTCCGCATCTGCCAGATGGCGCGCCAGCCAATTGCGGCACTGCGACAATGGTTGCGGCTTGCTGTAAACGGTTCGCAATTCGTCACGGGCGCCGATGCCCATCAAGCAGTGGTGAATCCTCAACGGCAACTCGCCGCAGATCCGCATCCGCGATCGCGAAAAACAATCGAGCGTGTCCGAAACGCGGCCATCGGTCGAGTTTTCCATCGGCACGACGCCGAAATCGGCCTGGCCACGCTCGGCCTCCTCAAACACGGCCGCAATCGTGCCGACCGGCACGAGTGCAGCCGATTGGCCGAAACGCTCGATCGCGGCCAAGTGGCTGAATGTGAATTCGGGCCCCAGATAGGCGACGCGAATCGGCGTTTGCAACGTGCGCGAACCGCTGACCAGTTCACGAAACACAGCTCGCACAGCCTCATCACCAAGCGGACCCGCATTGTTGGCCGCCGCTTGTTGCAGCACCTTCGATTCTCGCTCCGCGTCGTACACACCACGCCCGGTCGCTTGCTTCAACTCGCCGATCTTTTGCGCGATAGCCCCGCGGCGGTTGATCGCGGCGAGTATTTCGCGATCCACTTGATCGAGTTCCTGCCGCAACTCGACGACGGTTGCGGCCCCTGCGCCGCCGGTTGAAGCTCGCGCAGAATCGTTCCCTTGCGGTACGGCATCGGCACGTTTACTTGTGCTCCTCTTGGTCGTCGATTTTTTATTGCTCTTCGACATCAACCGCTCAGTCGCGCTTTTTCGCCAGTCTGCACGCAGCCAACTAAGCCCTTGCCGGCCAAAACGTTGCGTTCCAAAAACTGCCACTCTGACAGCTCGAATCAGTCCTGCGGCTTCCGAACCCTTCCCGTATAGGTCAAACTGGCAGTTTGGTTGTAGCGTCTCGGTTTACCCGACTCGGCGACATGGACAGGCCTGCGACGGTAACTGGCTATCTTACAATAGCTTACGCCAAGGGCCCAAGCCATGGTAGCGGCGGGCACAGACTTTGCTCATGTGGACATTGGGAATGCGGCAAATGCCACACGTTTGACGCTGCGCTACGACGCAATTGGCGGCTGCCAATCAATTACCAATCAACAGAAAACAAAACAAAACACAACCAAACATCCGAAATTCCACGGATTTTCAGAGGAGCGTAAATCATGGCTGCTGGGGAAAAGATTATCGGTATCGACCTGGGTACCACAAACTCGGTCGTCGCGGTGATGGAAGGGAAAGAGGCAAAGGTTATTCCGAACGCCGAAGGCAACCGGCTCACGCCGAGCGTCGTGGCCTTCACCGATAAGGGCGACGTCCTCGTCGGCGAGCCTGCCCGGCGACAGGCTGTCACGAATCCAAAACGCACCGTGTATTCGATCAAGCGTTTCATGGGTCGGCGGCACAACGAAGTTGCCACCGAAGAAAAAATGGTGCCGTACGAAGTCGTGGGCGGGCCCGAAGACTATGTCAAGGTCCGCGCCGGCGACAAGCAATACACACCGCCGGAAGTTTCGGCGTTGATTCTTCGCAAACTCAAAGAGGCGGCCGAAGCCTATCTGGGCCACAAGGTGAACAAGGCCGTCATTACCGTGCCGGCGTATTTTAACGATGCCCAACGGCAAGCAACCAAGGACGCCGGCCAGATTGCCGGCCTCGAAGTTGCCCGCATCATCAACGAGCCGACCGCCGCGTCGCTCGCCTATGGCCTCGATAAAAAAGGCGAAGAAACGATCTGCGTCTTCGACCTGGGTGGTGGCACTTTCGATGTTTCCGTCCTCGAAGTGGCCGATGGCGTCTTCCGCGTGATCTCGACCAATGGCGATACGCACCTCGGCGGCGACGACTTCGACGAAGTTCTCATCAATCACGTCGCCGAGCAGTTCATGCGAGATCAGGGCATCGATTTGCGCAAGGACCACATGGCCTTGCAGCGGCTCAACGAAGCGTGTGAAAAAGCCAAGAAGGAGCTTAGCTCGGCCCAAACGACCGACATCAATCTGCCGTTCATCACGGCCGATGCAAGCGGCCCGAAACATTTGCAAACGACCATCACGCGTGCCGATTTCGAGCGAATGGAAGACGCCCTGTTCGATCGCGTTCGCGGACCGGTGAAGCAGGCCCTCAAGGATGCCAAGCTCGATCCGAGCAAGATCGATGAAGTCGTGCTGGTGGGCGGCTCGACGCGCATTCCGAAAGTTCAACAGATCGTAAAAGAGCTCTTCGGCGGCAAAGAGCCCCATAAGGGCGTTAATCCGGACGAGGTCGTCGCGGTCGGTGCCGCGATCCAGGGCGGTGTGCTGTCCGGCGAAGTCCAGGACATCTTGTTGCTCGACGTAACGCCCCTCTCACTCGGCATCGAGACGCTCGGCGGCGTCATGACCAAGCTCGTCGAACGCAACACCACGATTCCCGCCGAACGAAAACAAGTCTTCAGCACCGCGGACGACAGCCAAACGGCCGTCACCGTGCGGGTGTTCCAAGGCGATCGAGAGATGGCGGCCGACAATCGGCTGTTGGGCCAATTCAACTTGGAAGGTATCCCACCCTCACCGCGTGGCGTGCCGCAGATCGAAGTCAAGTTCGATATCGACGCCAACGGCATCCTCAATGTGTCGGCCAAAGACTTGGGCACCGGCACCGAGCAGACCGTCCGGATCGAGCAATCGAGCGGCCTTTCAGATAGCGAAATCGAGAAGATGCGCCGCGACGCCGATTCGCACGCCGACGAGGATAAGAAAAAGCGCGCCCTCGCCGAAGCCCGCAACGAGGCCGAGTCGCGCGCCTATCAGCTCGAAAAGCTCATCAAACAGCAGGGCGAAAAGCTCCGCGATACCGACAAGCAAGCGATCGAGGCTGCCATCGCCAAAGTCCGCGAGGCCGCCAAGAGCGACGATGTGAATAGCATCAAAAGCGCGATCAGCGAATTGGAAGCCGCCTCGCACGCCATGAGCGAAGCTCTGTACAAATCGGCTGCCGGCGCCGGCGCCGGCCCACAGCCTGGCGGCCCTCAACCGGGCCCGACCGACGGTGACTCGAGCGGCGCCGGCGAAGAGGACGTCGTCGATGCGGAATTTGAAGTGAAGAAGTAGGCGTGTCGTAAATGCCCTATTCTGCCCTGGCTACACGACTCGGCCCTTCCGGGGCCATGCAAGTAATAAGTGCAGTCAATACTCATGGCATTCCGATTCGACAAACTGACGCTGAAAGCCCAAGAGGCCGTCCAGCGCGCCCAAGAGCTCGCGTCCGAGGCCGGCAATCCGCAGATCGAGCCCGTTCACTTGCTCGCCGCGCTTTTGGACGAACGCGAGGGCATCGTCCGCCCTGTGCTCGAAAAAATCGGCGCGAACGTCGGGCAGCTTGAGCACATCGTCGATTCGGAGCTCAAGCATCTGCCGAAATCCAGTGGCGGCTCGCCGCCGGGCGTTGGCCCGCAACTTGCAAAAGTGCTGGATGCGGCCCAGAGCGAAGCCGACGGAATGAAGGACGACTTCGTCTCGACCGAGCATCTTTTGCTCGCCCTCGCCGGCACCCCGTCCAAGGCGCAGGAGGTCCTGCAGCTCAACGCGATTACGAAGGATAAAGCCCTGGCCGCGTTGCGGGCAGTGCGCGGTTCGGCGCGCGTTACCGATCAAACGCCGGAAGGAAAATTTCAGGCCCTCGAAAAATACGGCGTCGATCTGGTGGAACGTGCCCGGCAAGGCAAGCTCGATCCGGTGATCGGCCGCGACCAGGAAATTCGCCGCGTGATCCAAGTGCTTTCGCGGCGCACCAAAAACAACCCCGTGCTCATCGGCGAACCGGGCGTCGGCAAAACGGCGATCGTCGAAGGGCTCGCGCTGCGAATTTTCCAGGGCGACGTACCCGAAAGCCTCAAGAACAAGCGCGTCATCGCCCTCGACATGGGCGCCCTGGTGGCCGGCACAAAATTCCGCGGCGAATTCGAAGAGCGGCTCAAAGCGCTCATCAAAGAAGTCATCGATGCGGCCAATATCGTCCTCTTCATCGACGAGCTCCACACCGTGGTCGGCGCAGGCCGTGCAGAAGGCAGCGCCGATGCGGCGAATCTGCTCAAGCCGGCGCTTGCCCGAGGCGAGTTGCGATGCATCGGCGCGACCACGCTCGACGAATACCGCAAATACATCGAAAAGGACCCGGCGCTCGAACGTCGTTTCCAACCGGTGCTCGTCGGCGAACCGAGCGTCGAGGATACGATCGCAATTTTGCGCGGGCTCAAGCCGCGTTACGAAGCGCACCATAAGGGCGTGCGAATTAAGGATTCAGCGCTCGTCGCGGCCGCCGAGCTGGCCAGCCGCTACATCAGCGACCGCTTCCTGCCGGATAAAGCAATCGACCTGATGGACGAAGCGACTAGCCGGCTGGCGATGGAACTCCAAAGTGTCCCCGTCGAGATCGACGAAGTGCAGCGCCGGCTCACGCAGTTGGAGCTAGCCGCCCGCCAATTGGAAGATGAAACCGAGGAGCACGCCAAAGACCGGCTCGCCGAAATCAAAGACGAAATGGAAGAGCTCCGCAAAAAGCTCGCCAGCCTCCGCGAGCAGTGGGAAGCGGAAAAGATGGGCGTGGGCGATGTCGCCGGTGTGCAACGCCGCATGGACGATGCCCGCGTGCGCTACGATCAGCAGCTCGCCAAGATCAAAGAGCAGCAGGCGGCCGGACGCGTCGATGAGGCCGCGTACCAGACACTATACGAGCTGGACGTCGAGCAAAAGAAGCTGGCCCGACATTTGGAAGAAGCCGCCGCGAAGCAAACCGCCGGCGACAGCGTCGATGGCGAGCCCGCTTCAGCGGGCGGGCACCGCCGCCTCTTGCGCAAGAAGTCGGCCCCGACGAAATCGCCGAGGTAGTCAGCGCCTGGACCGGCGTCCCCGTCTCCCGCATGCTCGAAAAGGAACGGGCCAAGCTCCTCGTCCTCGAAGAACGCCTGCACCAGCGCGTCATCGGCCAGGACGAGGCGGTCACAGCCGTCGCCAACGCCGTCCGCCGCAGCCGCAGCGGGTTGCAGGATCCGAACCGGCCGATCGGGTCGTTCATCTTTTGTGGCCCCACCGGCGTCGGCAAAACCGAACTATGCAAAGCGCTCGCCGAAGTCCTCTTCGACGACGAACACGCCATGGTCCGCATTGACATGAGCGAATTTATGGAGAAGCACACCGTCAGCCGCCTGATCGGCGCGCCGCCCGGCTACGTCGGCTACGAAGAAGGCGGCAAATTAACCGAGGCCGTCCGCCGCCGCCCGTACTCCGTCGTGCTGCTCGACGAAATCGAAAAAGCCCACCGCGACGTTTTCAACATCCTGCTGCAAGTCCTCGACGACGGCCGGCTGACCGATAACCACGGCCACACGGTCGATTTCACGAACACGATCATCGTGATGACGTCGAACGTCGGCAGCCAGATGATTCAGGAAACGTTCGAAGCGGGCGGCTCGTACGACGACATGCGCACCGGCGTGATGGACTCGCTCCAAACCCGCTTCCTGCCCGAGTTCCTCAACCGCATCGATGAAATCATCGTGTTCCGCCCACTCGATCGCTCACAGATCCGCAAGATCGTCGATCTGCAAATCCAGCACCTGGCGAAGCTGCTCGAAGCCCGCGACTTCGGCTTGGAAGTTAGCGACAAAGCGCGTGATGAGCTGGCCAACCGCGGTTACGACCCGTCGTTCGGCGCCCGCCCGCTCAAACGCGTCGTTCAGCAGGAACTGCAAAACCCGCTGGCCTCCGAACTGCTCAAAGGCCAATACGAAGAAGGCAGCACGATCCGCATCGATTTCGACGGCACCGAATTCACCTTCACAGCGACCGGCGGCAGCAACGGCGCCCTGCGCAAAGAAAGTAAACGCAGCGACAAGATCGTCTCAGCGAGTGTAGAGTGACGAACGTCGAATGTGGAATAAACGGAAGCCGAATTATTCCGCACTCCCCACTCCGCATTCCCCACTTGCACTACCGGTCAACCGCCGCCAGCCCCCAATTCGCAATCACCACTTCGGCCCCGGGCGTCATATTGCGGACCTTTCGCGCAATCTCGACCTGCTCGCTTTTGGTCGCCTTCGCCAACTGCTTCTTGAGTTTCGTGAGTTTCTCGCTGCGCTTCCGGCGACGGCGAATTTCTTTCTTGCGTTCGCAGATGCTCATGGGGAGGGATCGGGGGTCAGAGTTCGGGGGTCAGCACGAGCCGCTGCACCCACAGGAAATTGGAATCCTCTTTTGTATCAGTCCGTCGCAGCCCAGTCAACGCAGCATGAATCAATCAGTGTCTTTCCACCAATTTCGGCCGGGCTAATTGCGCAAGCTTGGTAGCGTCCGGCTTTGCCGGCAGTTTTGGAATCACGACAACGGCGAGTGATTTGCCACATCGCAATCCCCTGCGGAGCCGAGGGCTATTTAATGAGTCGGTGTCGATGGGTTCACATTGCGATGCGTTCGCCAATTCTGCACGTATCTACTGCCAAGAAACTGAGCTTGGTGCGTCGGCAATCAGCGACTACAGTCGCTCGTATCAACCGCCCTTGTAAGGAGCCGCTCAGTGGAACAAGAAGAGTTTCGGGCGAATGACAACAGTTGGCATCCGGGTATGAGCCCTCGCCCACATTGCGCCACTCTCAACGCACAGCTTGCAGCCGGAATTGACTCATCGCGCAGAAGCTAGATACCTGCCCTGCCTGCGACGCCCGAACGGTTTCCCGATTTGCCACCATTCGATTCATGCCGTATAGCCGTTGCCGCACGTGTGGCTTCACATTTGCCAACCCAGTCCCCTCCCGATGAGCTTCTCTCCGTTTTTTACAACAGCTCCTTCTACCGCAATTACAAGTGCCTCGAATTAAACCGAATCGAACGCGACCGCTATTACAGCAACAGCATGTACACCGATCCCCATAGCTTGGCACGATGGCTCGACGACTGTCGCCCAGGTTCCGTTCTCGATTACGGCTGTGGCACCGGCACCTTCCTGGCCCTCTTGCGCAGAAATATGATTTCTCGACCGTCGAGGGTTTGGAACTCAATCGCCATTGCGGCGAGATTGCCCGGAATAACTACGGCTTGACGATCGCTCACTCCGTCCAGGAGTTGAAGCAACCTACTTATGACTGTGTCGTTCTCTTGGAGGTGATTGAGCACATACCCGACCCGGCCGCTTTCTTTGGGCATATTTCAGAATTAGTAAGACCCGGCGGCATCGTACTCATTACGACACCGGCCGTCGATAACTTGCTGGGCCGGTACTCCCCGCGGCTCTGTAAACACTACACGGCCCCAAGCCATATTAGTTTGTTTACGAGGCGAGCCATGGAGCTTTGGCTCAATCGATTCA
>CAVTEK010000012.1:0-6626 GCA_963733825.1 Pirellulales bacterium | reverse complement strand
GCCGCCAGTGTTTTTGTCGGCAAGAGCGGCCCCGTCGCTTGCTGTTTGGTCGAAAGGGCTAGCTCGCGAAAATGATTGCGGATTGGCAGCAAGCGAACAGCAGCCCCGGAAATGCTTCCCACCAACGTGCTGCTCAGATCGAGAATCGGTAGAAGTTCCCGTCTTTGAAGTCATATAGCGTAATGGAGCGATCGGTTAGATTGCCATCAAACTGGCTGGCCGAGGCGAACTCATACCCGCTAAAGCGAGTGTCGGTGATCTTTAGCTCGATATGCGCTGCAGTGCCATCGTGATAAAGCGAATATGTGAGGCCATAAAAGTTGCCGGAGATATGGCAGCCGGAACTAAGGTCGTACACCTTCACATAGGAGTCTTTGGCAATCCCGCGCATGCGATACGATCGGCCGGTGGCGGGCTCGTAAAGTGCCTCGGCATCTTCCCGTATTATTAAACGAGCGGCTATGTAGGCGACGGCGCGCCGCACGTGTGCTTCCATTTTTAACTGCTATTCAAAGAGGCAAACCTCTCGTCACTTTTGAACGTAGTCGAGGGGATCTTTGATTTGGTCGGGCTTCTCTTTTGCGAGTTTGACGAACTCATCGATGCATGGGGGGCAGCAGAACCAGTACTGTTTGCCGCCGATGGTCCATGTGCATTTCGGGTTGGCTTTGGTGCTGGTGATGGGGCAGATGCGTGTGCCCGCGGCGGGATGGAGGTCGTGCGCGGAAATAAATCCGCGGTATTTTTGCGAGGCGGTCATGGAACCGTTTGCCTTGATATCAGCCGTCGTGTATTTGCCGCCCGCGGTGAGGTAGAGTTGGCGCTCGGCGTCATCGGTCACCTTCCGCGGCATCCCGGCATCGTGCTCGTCGTGGGTTAGAAAAGTTACGCGATAACGATCGCTGCCGAACTGAATGCTGGGAATGACGACTATGAGCGGAGCGCCGAGAAGCTCCAGCGGCATCTGTCCTTCGAAGGACGAAGTTTGACCGGGCGGATCGCCCTGTTGGGGCTTGGGAGTGAGTTGGACGGGAGCAGCGACGGTGCTTTGCGCGGTGCGAAAATAGGCAGTGATATTCTGCTTGGGCACGGTCATGACGCGCGTCTGGTCGTGGTCGAGCGTGAAGAGCTTAAACAGGCCATCGTTCGTGAAGAGCGCTTCAGCGTGGTAGTGATTGGGTCCGACCGCGACGATGATGCCGCCGTGCTCGCCGGGAGGATGACTGTGCGTGCTCTCTGGCGGTGGTCGCCACCAGATCCAGTAGGCAGCGGTGGCCAAGATGGAAGCGACGACAAGTAATGCGCGCGGCTGGTGATCGGACCACAGTTTAGAAAGCTTGACGTGAGTCATCTCGCTTAAACGCTGAGGGAGCATCGAGACGGCGAGCAAATTGCTAAAAATCGCCGATGGGTTGGCCGTCGTTGCTTCGTGCCAGCCGTTGAAAGACACCTAGTTTTGAAGGGTTGTCATCGTTGGCGAATGCGATCCCTTCGTCGACGAAGCGCGCGGCGCCATCGAGCATGAGGAAATTTGCGCCGTTTGGATGGGCGCTTCCATATCCGGCAGCGCCTTGCGGGTCGCAGCTCAAGTTGTACGGGTTCGGGTCGGCGTTGATACGATAAAAGGCAGTGGCCAGAACCATCGGCACGCCTTCGCGTTCGCAACGGTTCCAGCCATCGACACCCGTCCAGACCGAAGCGTATTGCCGCGTGCTTCGCTCGCCGACGGCAAAGGTGCTGCTGGTGCCATCGGCGATTTCGCGCATTCGCAGCGTGACGTTGCTGCCGAAGACGCCGTTGCCGACGAAGTCGGCGGGTGTCGTCATGGAACCGTCGGGGCGCCAGAAATCGCCGAACGATCCGACATAATTCGAAGCGGCGAGAAACACGCCGAAGTCACCTGAATTCGTCGTGGTTGGCAGCAGGCACGCGGAAACGTTGAATTTGGCGGGCAGCATGAATCCGCTTAACGTGCGAAAATTATTCAATAGATCGGCGTCGCCATCGGACGCGCAGCGATACACCTCGATCGGCGTGCGCAATAACGGCTGCAGCTGAGAGCTGGCCATAACACCGGGCAGCGTGTACTGCTCGAGATTGAGCGTGGAGTGGAGGGGGTCTTCCTCGATGTGAGGCAACAGAAAAGCGGCCCAACCCCAGGCTTCGATATTGACGGGGTCATCCGCTTGGCCGAGACAGCCCGGCGGGAAGGTGTTGTGGGCATTGTGGTACGCATGCAACGCGATGCCGATTTGCTTGAGATTGTTGCGGCAACTGGTGGCGCGGGCGCTTTTGCGCGCGTGTTGGACGGCGGGTAGCAGGAGCGCGATCAGCGTGCCAATGATGGCGATCACGATGAGGAGCTCGGCCAGCGTGAACGTGCGCACGCGTTTCGACCGAGCGCCGAGGGCAGTTTGCCGAAAGAATGTCATTTTGGCCGCTATTATCGTGCGATGAACCCTAATAGCGGTCCGACCGAAAGCGATTATGTGCATGGCCTAAACCTTTGTCAATCTGCGGGTGCGGGGTGGTAGATTTGGGAAAGCGGCGGTTTCTTAGCGGACTGAGCGCGCGGAAACCAACGCGGTTCTTTGTCTGTACATTCCGACAATGATGAACCCGATTCCGACGACCAGTTGCGAGTGGGTGCAAGGCTCGGGCACGACACTGGATGCGAGGCTTTGAGACGAACCGACACCGGCCCCATTGTTCACAATGATTTGGGAACGGAGGCCGAAGTTGGCGCGCCAGAGGTTGTAGTCGGCTTGGTCAACTGATTGGTCGCCGTTGCCGTCGGCGGGAAGGCCAAACCCTGTTTGACCTTTGGTGTTGCGCCACAGCACGTAATCAGCGGCGTCGATGACGCCGTTTTGGTTGTAGTCGCCCGGTAAGTTGAGTTGCTGTTCGACCCACGGGACGGCGGCGTCGTCTTCGGCGGAGACCGAGGAGCCGGGCGTGCCAAAAATAAAGAACACCGGCAAGGAGTTGGCAAGACCCGGGAGTTTCATTCGCTCGGCAAGCAGATACAGGCCATCGGCTGGCATCGTGCCGCTGTTGCCGTCGTTGTCTTGGAGAAAATAAAACAGATGCTGGTGTACGAAACCATCGGAGCCCGTGGTGGCAATCGTGCCACCGGGCACGATTGTATTGGTACCGTCCGTCGCGTGGGCGACATTACTGTTATCAAACAACGTCAGCGTGTAATTCGGTCCTGGCAGTGCGCCGAACTTCACATCGGTTGGCGTGAGGCCCGGTAAACCGTCGGTGTCTTGTCCATTCCAATAGAAGAGATTTTGCGAAAGACTCTGATTGCCGTTCGTAATTGTCATCGGCAAAAAATCCCACGACAGGGGCAAGTTGCCGATCAAGGCCTGCGCCCTGACCGGCATATCGGGCGATCCGGCGCCGATGGAGTTATAGCCTGGATTGTTGATGGCGAACGTGCTGCCGAAGTCGCGATGAAAAACGCGCTCTCCCAGCGTCCATAGGTCGTGATCGAAGTCGCCAGTGCCGGTAACCAACTGGCCATTCACCTGCTGATTCAGCACATCGAGGTGTAGGGCCCGGGCGTTCCCGGGCCCCACACTCAACGCGATCGCGATGCTCGCCAAGCTCAGCAAAGCTGATTTGCGATTCATCTATGTCAACTCCTTCCGCAGATCAGGGAAACCGCCGACTTCCGTCGGCGGCTGGTGGCGCGTAGAAGCGGGATGAAGGCGAGAACACTGACGAGTGTCGCGGAAGTTGGTTCGGGGACGGAAACCAAGTTGCTCTGCACGTAGCCGATGGCGTTGTTCACGAACGTGAAGTCTTTGCCTTCGACGATCGGAGGCATGATGTGATCGAGGAGCGCGTCCCGGAGCGCGCCGGCTTTGTCGCCGTCGTTGATCAATGAATCGATGACCCACACGTAGTAGTAATTTTTCGAATCGCTCAGCCCGGTAACGCTGATGTTCGCCGCGTTCAGGTAGACGCCGTCGGCGGGGATGCCGGGGCCGCCATTATCGAGCGTGAAACCGGGGTGCTCGTGGAGGGCGCCGAAACTAGTATCAGACGGCGGATTGGGGCTACTCGTGGTGCCGACCGGATTGGCGCCGACTGCAATTGCGTAGCCGGGCTGGATCGTCGAAATCGGTTGAAAGTTAACCGCTCCGGAGCCGTTCCAATAGAACAACGTGTCCGTGTGGCCGGCGACCGTGAAATTCGGGAAGTGGACCGTTACATTCGCCCCAGCGGGTAGCGGCGAAGTGCCAGGCGGGAAATCGGCGGTGCGATCGCTGCCGAGCGCAAAGAAGCCCGGATCATCAAAGCCATAGTCGTGCGGATCGAACGGCGGAGAATTAGGAATCATCGGGCTATAGAAGATTTGCGTGGTTAGATCGAAGCTTTCGTCAACTGTTTCCAGATTGTTCGCGCCGCCGATCGTCACCTTGCCGCCGACATTTGTTACGAACGCGTCGCTATCCGTGGCGAGTGCTTGGGCGGTGGGCCACATGGCGATAAGTACAGGCAAAACAAACACTGCGGCCCGCAGGCCGAATCGAGAATTTCGAGGCATTATTCAACTCCAAGTTGTAGATTTCTGAAAGTAATTAAACGTTGTCGCTGGCCACGAGTAGGCCGGCGATTCGATAAACGGGAATCTAACAACCGATGGGTTGCTAGAACTTCATAGCTGCGGAATTGCGAAGTTAAATCCTGTGTCGCACCACTCCGCGATTTGCTCGGCGGTGATCGCGTCTACATGCCCATCGGCATATAGGTAGTTTGCGACTCGACCATGGTGTCGCGCTACGGCGACTTCTTTTTGCACGTCTGACCAGACGGCATGTTCCGTCGGGTTGCGCTTCATATTCGACTCGTCAAACCAGTCGGGCGATTCGACATGATCCTTTGTCGTCGCCACGTCCTTTCCAGCTTCAAACATCACAATCGTGGTGTGCGTTTGTAAAAGCTGGGAGAATCGCGTGACAAAGCCGGGCGTTGGACCGGCAGGATTGAATCCCTCCGCACGCAAGTATCCATTCATTGCGTAACTCGTGGGGCGATCAGTCGTCAGCTCGATTCGGTCGATGATCCTCGGGACACAAGCGAACTGCGTCGACGCTTTCCATGTACGGCGCCAAAACGTAAATCCATGTTTTGGGGATATCGCTTTCGGCGATATTGTGCTGCATCGTTGGAAAGAAACCTTTGTGGGTATCGCAGTACTGGTGAATCGCCAATCCGATTTGACGCATGTTGTTGGCACATTGAACGCGCCGGCAGAAGCCCGCGCGGACTGAATGGCCGGTAACAGCAGCGCGACTAAGACACCGATGATCGCGATCACTACCAACAGTTCGACCAGCGTGAAGGCCGGTCGGCGAACGGCGCTGCACCGAGGTGAGCGTCTTTCGCGCGTTGGACTCGTGGATTGGTAAATCGAGATCATGAATTCGTCTTTTGCCGCGTGTGAACACTTCGCCGGCCGGGCATGAAGGCAACGGTTTTTGGTCGGACCGCTGTTGTCTTCAGCCCATTGGCCGGCGAAGTTTTACGTGCGTGCTCCAACGCGTACCAAGCGCGCAATGCGCGTGGCGATACCTCAAAGGAATGCATTGCGAAGTCACATCAACCGGAAAGCAACGCGTCACATCCGCGCAGCGTTCAGGATCGAAGTCGAGAATGGCCTACCCGAAGAGGGGCGAGTGCGGGGGCGCTCGAGCGCCGTAAGGCCGGGCACTGATAAATGCCGGTGAAGAAGTTGGAGCCTCAAGGATGGGCTCGAAATGGATGCCGCAATCTACGATTGCGGGCGGCGAAGTGAGTACCCACGGAATCGCGATAAAGCGGCAGATCGGGCAATCGGAGTCGTTGTCGCAATCGTCGCCGTCGTGATGACTGGCTGTGAATTGCGGGCTGCCGGCGTGCGCCTCACTTGCAAGACCGAGGTCGTGAAAGTGATTGCAGCCGGGCAGCAGGTGCAGACCGGTTCCCAGGAATGAGATAACACTGACTAACGTCAGCAGAACCCGGGCGGCAGTTTGCCGAAAAAATGCCATAAAGGCCGCTATTTACGTGAGAATGAAATAGCGGTCCGACCAAGAGCGATTATCCACTCGGCGAAACAGGATGTCAATCGAGGTAGTTGAGTTCTTTGTCGAGAAGCGGCCAATTTGACGGGCGGCGTGGATTGCGGGGTTTAGTAGCGTGCGGCATTATCGGCCGGTGGTTGAGACTTGAGAAGCGGGGACAGGGGACTGGGGAATAGGGGCTGGGGAGCATCGGGTGGGCCAGAGAGTATGACATGGTACTGCGAACGAAGTACGGCGTGCTGTTGCGGGTAGGCCGAATGAGTTGGGCGGCGTAATATCTTCGGGATGTTAGACGTCGACCTGGGCAAACTTGAGGAATCGCTGCGGACGCATGTGGATCGGCTGGCGGGGTTGATCGGGCCGCGGCCGCTCGAGACACCACGGGCGTTCCAGGCGGCGGCGACTTACGTGGAGCGGCAGCTGGAGGGATTGGGATACGAGGTAGCGCGGCAGAGTTATTCGATTAACGAAGAACCGGTCGCTAATTTGATTGCGGAGTTGCCGGGCGGACGACGGCGGGATGAGATTGTCCTACTCGGCGCGCATTAC
>CAVTEK010000011.1:0-693437 GCA_963733825.1 Pirellulales bacterium | reverse complement strand
AAGTTTGCTAGGGAGTATTTCGAAAGCTGGTCACTCAATTTTAGCCCATGTGCCGGCGACGGTCAAAGAACGCGTTGGGTCAATCTGGTTGGTCTACTGGTATTCTCAACGTGATTTTTTCCGGGGCTTCACGCGTACCCACCCGTCATGATTGATGAGAAGCCAGTGGTATTCGATCCGCCCATCGTTACGACGGAATTGGCAGTGAATCCAAGGCATCTTCCATTCGTCGATTCGGCAAACCCTCACCGATCGTCGCCTGTCAATGAGCCGCTGGTACGTGCGGCGAGTGTCCCTGTGAAGTTTATATCCGGATCGCGAGAACTCCGTGGGCATGCGTACGAGACGTACACGGTCGCCGACACGCAATCTGCGCCACGGGTCTTTCATCGAAACAACGGAATCCTGGATCGGCCTGCTTTACGCCACCGCTCTTGCCGGGTGCTTGTGCATCAGCTGCAGCACGTCGTCGATTTGCTCAGGCTTATGGAAGCCGATCGTCATGGCGTCCAACAGGCCGCTTCCCTGGGCGTACTTCATGCAGGCGTCGCGCTCGTTGGCCAGCCGGCCCTCGCCGAAGATTTTCATCCCGATGATCGCCTTGCCGTTCGCTCGGGCAGTTCGCAACACGGCCTCGACTTCTTCGCGCGAGCCGTCCATCATCACTTCCTTGCCGCCTTTCATATTGATCCGGGCCAGCATCACATCGACCCACGGGCACGCGGCGGCGGTTTTCATCGCTCCCAAATCGTGGCACGAACAACCGACCGCCTTGATCTGCCCTTTCGCCTTGGCGTCGTTGAGCACGTCCATGTACGGACCCATTTGCTGGTCCCAACCCGGCTTCATCAAACAGTGCAAGCAGCACGATGTCCGGATTCGTCGTCAGCTCGTGACGGAATCTCTCGAGTGCCGTCCGAGCCATTTGCCGGCGCTCTGGCAAATTCGTTTGTTCTTCCGGCCCATCGTATCGCCACCACATCTTGGTAAGGATCGTCAGCTCGTCGCGCTTCATGCCCTTGAGTGCTTCTCGGAAATAAACGTGCGTCCCATACAGATCGGCCAGATCGAAAAAACGAATCCCGCGGTCGTACGCGTGATGCATCAGATCGACGAGCTTCGCAAAGCCCATCCGCGTTTGGTCCGACTGCCGTTCACCGCCATGCACGCCGGTGCCCTGACCAAGCCGCGACATTTTGATTTTCGTCTTACCGAGCTCGATCATCGGCGGAGCAGGAGTCCGTTCCGACGCGCTCGTCGCCCGCCGCCGGCTGCTCCGTCCGTGTTGCGGCTCGCAAGCCACCCGATGCGCCCCATACCGCGGCTGCGCCTGCCGCACCCCCCAAAAACCGCCGGCGATCGATAGGATCCATTTGTGTCCACTCCCGATTACAAGAACATTTGAACGATTCAATGACTTTTCGCGGCATTTCCGGACAAAATGAAAAGATTAACTTGCAATTGTTCGTGCGCCCACAGGATCTTAACAAAAAGCCAGCATGATATCACCCATCGTTGCGCCGAGCGATGGAATCCCCTCGACTGTTTGCCTCCACGACACCGCGATTCTAGTTGATCTTCAGGCAAACAACGGCGGCCGCCCGCACCCAGCGGGCGGTCGCCATCTTTTACATCACGAATAGTGCTCGGCTGACTCGCGCCGCGTCCGCTTCGCTTTGAATGTTCTGCGGAACGAAATCAATTTTCGTAAGTGACTGTACTGAACCTTCGCAAAGAATTTCAAATTAGAACTCGCAAACAATTGCGCCACGACCTCCTCTCTCAATCTTTACACCGACGACGCCGAGCGGTCCGACATTTGTTAATAGCGATTTAACGCGCCCTTAACCCGCGTGCGCGCGGTTCGATATATTGCTGAACCATTGGCGCAGATGCGCATCACGTGAAACGTATTTGTCTGGCTGACTACCTGCTTTTTCGACACCTAATTGAAAGTGCTTTTGGATCGAAGGACGTCTCGCTCCCACCACAGGAAAAGGAAAACGTGGTCGTGGTCGCGTCGATGGACCTTGCAGTCGTTCTGCGTAATCGATGCGATCAACGTTTGTAATGTCTGTTCAACCTAGAGGAGAATGCTAATGTCGAAGACTCTATTTTTTGCTTTGATCGTGATCGTAGCGATGGCTTCCACCGCCGCGGCTGGACCGATCGCCATCACCGAATGGATGTACTCGCAAGTCGCCGGGCCAGGCGAATATTTTGAAATTACGAACATCAGCGGCGCGCCCGTGAGCATGACAGGCTGGTCCGAGGATGACAACAATCGAAATCCCGGCGTGCATCCCTTGGGCGCGTTTGGAACGCTTCAACCCGGTGAGAGCGCACTCGGAATTGAAGGAACAGATCCTGCCGCGTCCACCGCGTTCCGGACCTATTGGAATCTGCCTGCATCGGTCAAAGTCATCGCTTATGGCTCCTCCGATAACCTTGGCAGGCCCGATGAGATCAACATCTACGACAACACGAACGCACTAGTCGATCGGTTGACGTACGACGACCAAACGATTGGCGGGCCGCGCACGCAGGGCACGAGCGCAAACATCACGTTCGCCAACCTGGGTCAGAATCACGCGAATCTTGCGGTAGCTTCGAGCGTTGGAGATACGTATGGCTCGTATCGAGGTGGCGGTGGCAGTGGGGATCTCGGCAACCCCGGGTCTTACCCGGTACCTGAGCCAGCCACGTGCGTGCTGGCTTTGGTCGGTTCCGCCACGGCGATCGGCGCCGCCGCACGACGCCGCCGCTCGTAGAGTTGCACTTGCACACTTCTCAGGTCGGTCGCGGCCAATGCCGGCCGCGGCCGACCGGGACTTTGAAATCGACATCGATCTAGTTCATCGCCGCGCTACCTATCGACCCTTTGCAAACGACAGGACTACTAGAGCAAATGCCCGCCAACGCCACACGTATCTGCCGATTCGAACTGCAAGCGGATGCCGTAATCCTGATTTGCGATTGGCGTCCCAGGGTTGCTTTTTTTGGTCGCCTTCGGTCGTCGATACGACCAACACCGCAGGCGATCGATTAGTGGCCTATTTTGTCTCCCAGCACTTAGAACAGATTCTCGCGAACAGACCGCACACAAGGAGACTTTCACGATGCACCAGCACCGATGGTCGGTACTTATTATTGGATTCGTTGGCGTCCTGACGTCATCGCCTGCTCGCGCCGCCGTTCCCGACTCGCTTATTCTGAATGAAGCCAACACGGTTTCCGGAAGCAAATACTTGGATCCAACAAAGAACCCTAGTCGGAGTGACCCCACGTACGGCCGAGTTCAGGGCAATGGCCAGAACTGGCTCGAATTCATGGTTGTGCAAGGCGACGATTTGGGCGGCGGTCAGTTCAAGAACACTCTCGACCTACGTGGTTGGAAGCTCAATTGGTCATTCGATAAAATGGATCCCCTCGCCCCGAATAACTACGGTTCCGGAGTGATTCAATTCTCCAACGATCCCGCCTGGGCAGCGGTTCCTCGCGGCACGATCCTCACGATTACCGAATGGCAGGATGCCTGGTACTCGAAAACGCCTGATCCTACCGACACTTCGACCGGTACGCCGATGGGTACTCCGCGAAACGGCCTGCCTCGCGTGGGCGGAGTCGATGGGCTGGGCCAGGCGAAAGGTGCTCCATACGACTCCAACGTCGACTATAAACTCGGAGCGCAGTTGCCTGGCGCACGGCCGATCCACATATCCTCTCCACAGACTTCTCGTGGAATCCTGCCGCTAGCAACCCTTTGGATACCGGCGATTGGCACATGAATGTCTTTGCCGGTCAACGCAACCCGGACAACAGCTTCAAGTATTTCAGCTTCTCCGGCAGCGTCACCAATGATGGCGTCACCTCCGCGATCGGCACCGAGGACGGCGGTCTCTTCGTCGTCAATAACGACAATTGGCAGGTGACGATTAACGACAACACTAGCGCCAACGACGGTGCCGGCAACGTGATTCAAGGGCCAATCGGTGAGCCATTCGCCGGACACGGTGTCGGCCCCGTCGAAAATGTGCATTTCGAAAACAACGCTTTTTCGACCACAAATCTTGTCAAGCCAACGCTGGAAGACTACTTGATGGTCGGCAACGGTGATTACCGAGACGGCTCGACCAACACCTTCGGATTGCCCGACCAATGGAGCAGCGGCTCGTTCACTCAGGACGTGTCTCCGCTGCGATCGTGGCTCCAAATGGGCGACGCCAATCTCGACGGCGTCGTCGACGCTGCCGACTACGTCGCTTGGCGCGAACACGTCGGCACGGCGGGTGGTTGGCGCGAAGGCGACTTCAGCGGCGACGGCCTCATCGACGTCGCGGATTACAACATCTGGCGCGCTCACTTCGGAGAAAGCACTCCTGGAGCCGGCGCTTCCCTTGTCGGCGCCACGGTTCCAGAGCCACTCTCCTCCGCGCTGCTGACAATAGCAATGGGCAGCCTGCTGCTGGCCAAACGACGCAGATCGATCGGGCTCCGGTAACCATGGAGGGTTTCAAAAAGTTCCATTCCGAAGGGTCAAGGCCCAGCCGGGCCGTTCCGGGACAGGGCTCGGCTCGGCGGGAGCCTTGGCCTGCGACGCTTTGGAAATAGTGTCTACGTGATTGAGCAATTGATGCTGATCGCCGTCTGTTGATAATCGATGTGCAGCGTCCATCATCCAATTCGCACAACTCCAGAGAAGCATCAACTTTGCTTCTTTCGGCCCCTACATGGTTTTACGCTCGTCGAGCTTTTAGTCGTGATCGCGATCATCGGCATCTTAGTGGCGCTCCTGCTGCCGGCTATTCAATCCGCCCGTGAAGCGGCCCGCCGCACGCAGTGCGTCAATAACCTCAAGCAAATCGGCGTGGCCATTCTTAATCACGAAAGCACGAAGCAGTACTTTCCGTTCGGCCGCTGGAATCTCGTGCCAGGCGACACCAGTAAACATACGGTTCCGGACCGGCCAATTCAAAAATCAAACGACCAGTCGTGGCAAGTGGTCGCATTGCCGTACGCGGAAGAACAGAACATCGCCAGCCAGTACGATCTCAAGAAGGCTTGGTTCGACCAGGCCAACCGCGCCGCTATCAGCGCACCGCTGGCGATCTTCGTCTGTCCCAGCGTCCCGACGACAGGCCGCGTTGACCCCTCGTTTACTACCTCGCCAACTCCGTACCCTGGCGA
The DNA here is from genome assembly GCA_963733825.1 of Pirellulales bacterium. GTDB lineage: Bacteria > Planctomycetota > Planctomycetia > Pirellulales > Lacipirellulaceae > JABDGM01. Next base: position 688,250 of record CAVTEK010000011.1, on the reverse strand, counting down.
CTATGGCTGCACCAACGGAGTCGGCGCAACGATCTGGGACCAACATCTCGGTGAAATTGGCAAGTATCCCGGCGAGCTGGGGGCCATGCTCGGCGAAGACGACCCTCGAGTCATCGGAGTTATGACCAAACGATTCAATCGAGGCGTTTGCCGTGCCAGGGATATCACCGACGGCCTCTCCAAAACTATCCTCGTCACCGAAAGCGCAGGCAAGCCCGACTTATACATGGACGGGCACCTAGGCGATACGACCGGTTCGCCCGCGCTGATTGCCGTGGGCACGGGCTGGGCTGATCCAGATTCCGGTTTCACCGTCGCCAAGGAGCCAGTCATCAATCACATCAACGACAACGAGATCTATGGCTTCCACCCCGGCGGCGCCGAGGCCTGTTTCGCGGACGGCAGCGTCCGATTCCTTACTGACACACTTGAGACGGTTGTCGGCATCGCGCTTATTACACGAGCCGGCGGCGAGGTCATCCCCGGCGATCTTTAGGCGTTGACCCTGTGCTAATCCCCAGCTGAACCAATATGGCAATGCCGGCAAATGTATTAAAGAAGATGATTACATGTTCTGGCGAGTGCGCTTTGCAACGGCGCGGTAATCGGCGACATTTCAATGCAATTCTCTTGATCGTGCCCGCAACGCTCGCACCGATTGCAGCGGCGTTGGCGCAATCGATCGGACCACCGGTGCAAATCGGGACGATCAGCGCCTCAGTCGCACCTGAAGTCTCGGGCATTGTTGACGGCCGGGCGACGCCTAACACGTTTTGGATTCATAACGACAGTGGCGACACCGCGCGATTCTTCGCCATCAATCATCAGGGCGCCCTCTTGGGAACGTTTCCCCTGGCAAACGCATCCGCCGTCGATTGGGAAGATATCGCCATTGGCGGGAAGCCAGGGGGCGGAAATTATCTCTATTTGGGCGATATCGGTGATAACAATGCCAACCGTCCGTCTATTACCGTTTATCGAATTGACGAGCCTCGATCGACCGTGTCGGCCACGATCCCGGCCGGCGGTTACTCCGCTGCACGATTGCAATATCCGAACGGGCCGCGGAATGCCGAATCATTGTTCGTAGATCCGCTAACGAACAATCTGTTCATTATTACGAAGACAGCCATTCCGGAAATCTATAGCGTTCCTCCGAGCGCATTCGACAATCCGATGACGACGATGACCGCGTTGGGCACGCTGAACGTGACACTCGTAAAACCCACGGCTGCCGACATTTCGCCAGATGGCCGCGAAATCTTGGTTCGCAGCAAGTCGGCCGCGTATCTGTTTGAGCGGTCGATCGGTCAAAGTGTTGCCGATGCGTTGCATGGGATCGGTATTCCCTTTGTTCTTGGCTCCGAGTCGCAGGGCGAGGCAATCGGTTGGGCCGCAGAGGGCACCGGTTTTTACACGACGAGTGAGTCGAACGGTCTCGCTTCAGCACCAATTCATTATTACACATTTACGGAACCTGCCCCCGATTACAACTCGAATGGCGTCGTTGACGCCGCGGACTACGTCGTGTGGCGCAAAGGGCTGGGCACGCAGGCGGAGTACGACAATTGGCGCTCGCAGTTCGGTGCTCTGACGAGCGGAACCGGCGCCAGTATTTCGCTGGATGCTGGCAGCTTTGCCGTGCCAGAGCCTATGGCACTCCGCCTTGTCGGAACCGCTTTCCTGGTAGCCGCTGTTTCGCGGCGTAGACCGACCGGTTTTACATTCGCAAGCACGGGTTGAATGCGGGCTCCGATTGCTTTATGCTTATGGATTCGCAGAATTTCGCGCGCATTTAGCCGGAGCGAACCACATGACCATCGACAAGAGTTTACGAGTAAAGCGCGGGGCCACCCGCAATCGCAGCGTGCTGACGCGCGTCGAGCGGATCGCCCGGCTGCGCGAGGCCGACCGTTGGAAAGAAGGCGATTCGCCACTTGGCTTGCCGAAGGTCCGCGTCCGCAAGCTCACGATGAAGAAGAAGAAAAAGAAGAAGGAAGAAGAGGGCGCCGAAGGAGCCGCCGCCGAGGGCGCCGCAACTCCGGCCGCCGCTGCACCGGCCGCGAAAGGCGCTGCTGCAAAAGCCCCAGCCGCAAAAACGCCCGGCGGCAAGAAGTAATGTAGTCATCTCGCGGAGCGAGATGAAAATCTATGCGGCAAGCGTGGTGACTACTTCAAAGTGCCGAATACCATCATTCGCGCTCGCCAGTCGGATCGTCGCGAAACGGATCGGGCTCCGGCTTTTCCTTGGCTTCGACCGGCGTTGTCTTCACCAGCACGCTTTCGGTTGACCGCGTTCCGCTGGCTTTCGCCAAGAAAGTCGGCGCCGGCGGCAACGGATCGTTCGACCCCGGCATCGAGCTCAAAATCGCCGAATGTAGCCAAGTCGCCAGTCGCTGATTATTTGCTTCGCTGCGCGCTGCCGCCCGCCACCCGGCCAACACCGATGCCAGCTGCCGCTGGCGATATTCTCGCTCGCCTGGCTGCTGCCGATAGGCAAGCTGAACCTGCGCCGCGGTATCGTTCACCAACGCCTGCAGATTGCTTTTGGACGAAGCCGCCATCACATCCTTCGGTGATGCAATCGAGGCAATTGCCAGCGCACAAGACAGGATGCCGAATCGGACTGACGACGTTATTCGTTGGCACATCGTTGCAACCTCGCCATAATTGTGATCGCGCTGGCAGCGCCGGTGTCGCGATATAATTGATCCCTGCGCAGCTAATGAACACGGTCTGGCTGAAAGCTGACGGCTGATAGCTGATAGCCGAACTTGAACGAGGCTCATTAGCTCCGCAGTTCTCAATAGAATCGTACTTTAGCCCGCGTTGCCGTCAACGAACCATGCCTGGGCGGAAAACGCTGCGTTAGGTAGGGCCGGTTCCGCGGCCGTGTCGTGCTGACGGATTATTTGGGTTATGGCATTTATAGGTCCGACAATCGTAGATAAGTAGCATGCTGCCCCATCCGCTTTCCGATACATCGCCGCACGAAGCCTTCATGCGGCAAGCCTTGCGCGAAGCCCAGGCTGCGCTCGAAGAGGACGAAGTTCCGATCGGCGCGGTCATCGTTTACGACGATCCTTCAAGCGGCGAGCGTCGCATCATCGCGGCGGCCCACAACCAGCGCGAGCAGCTTCGCGACCCCACGGCCCACGCCGAAATGATCGCCATCACGCAGGCGGCCCAAGCACTCAGCAGCTGGCGACTGGAGCGCTGCACGCTTTACGTCACGCTGGAACCGTGCCCGATGTGTGCGGGGGCGATCGTGCTCGCCCGCATGCCTGCGCGTCGTTTACGGCGCCGTCGACCCCAAAGCCGGCGCCGCCACCACCCTCTTTCGCCTGCTCGACGACCCCCGCCTCAACCACCGCGCCGAAGTCATCGGCGGCGTGCTCTCCGACGCCTGCGGCGAAATCCTGTCTCGATTCTTCGCCCAGAAGCGCGGTAAAACTAAGTGAACGCGAAGTTGTCATTCTGAGGGACGCTTTGCGACCGAAGAATCTCAACTGCGTTACACGAGATTCTTTGCTTCGCTCCGCTACGCTCAGAATGACAAATCCGAAACCGCTTCGAACGCCTTTGAGGTCGAACCATGCTTCGCCAATCCGTTCTAATTCTCGCTGCAGGCTTAATTTGCCAAACGGCTGTCATCGCTTTCGTCGCCAACGACACTGGGCCAAATTCACCGCGTCGCTGGAAAATCGAATTCTTGAAAAATGGCAAGTGGACAGACGCCGCCATTTTCGACTCGCGCTGAAGCCCAAGCCAAGCTCGATCGGCAGCGCTCGACCAAGCATGCCTCCGCCGTTTCCGTCGTCGGTCGCGTTATACCCACCGATTGGAAACGCTGGGAACATCTGGCGCGCTGTCGGCCAAGTACGAATCGGGCAACCGATCGTACGGCACCGTCTCCAGCGGCAAGGGCGACGCCGGCGGCGTCTCTTACGGCTCGTATCAACTGAGCTCGAAAGTCGGCACCGCCCAGAAATTCGCCGACCAGTACTACGCCGATTGGTTCCACGGCACAAAACCGGGCACCGACGAATTCACTAAGCTCTGGAAGCAGCTCGCCGCCGAGCGCGAACCGGAACTGGCCGCGTACGAGCACCTATTTATCGCCGACACCCACTATCAACCCTTCGCCGACCGGTTGCGAAAAGAGCTTGGTTTCAACGTCGACGAGCACTCAAACGCCCTCCGCGACGTCGCCTGGTCGGTGGCCGTTCAGCACGGCGCCGGCAACAAAATCTTCGCACGCGCGCTCGCCCCCGCGATCCAGGAAAACCGCCTCAACAAGCTCGACGACCGCGAAATCATCGACCTCGTGTACCAGGAGCGCGGCCGCGTCGATCCGAAGGGCACGTCGTTCTATTTCTCCCGCAACAGCCCCCAAGTTCAAAAAGCGGTCCTCAAACGGTTCCAAAACGAAAGACAAGACGCCCTCAAAGAACTATCCGCCGAAGCTGCGCCCAAACCACGTCGTTAGGCCACAAAAAAAGAAGGCCGCCGGTGGGTCAGGCCGGCGGCCTAGGGGGTGCTCGTCAAAACGAGCGACGTAATTGTGATTGCGACGCCGTTGGTAGCAAGCTTGGGAGGGGGGGCAGGCACATTTTGCTCCGAAGACTACGCAAAAATGAGCCAGTCCCCAACAGAATCACTGATCGTAAATCAACTGCGCCGGCGGTACTTTCGCCGCGATTTGGCTGAACGCATCCAGCATCTGCTGGTGCATGGCCGCAATCGTGCTGCCGCCCGGTACGTCGATATAGATGCCCTTCCCGGCGAACGCGATCGCCTTCATCAAGTCCTTGTCCGCGTCGGCGCCAACCGTGATCGTATGGACCGTAATGCCACGCTTGATCGCTTCGGTCGCCTGATAGAACGCGTACTTTTTGTTGATGTCCGTCGTCGTGTAGTCGGCCGTGCCGTTGCCGTCGTAGTCGGTCCAATCCGACCACTTGAAGCCGGCTGGCATCGACCAGCCGCTCGGCGCCTGGTTTGTCTGGCCGTCGGTCATCACGATGATCGTCGGCCGGGCGCCGTAGCGCGAGAAGCCGTGATCGGTCGGAACGGCCGGGTCGCCCACCAGCAGCGAGCGGGCCTTCAGAATGCCGTCGCCCATGGCGGTCCAACCTTCGTACTCGCCTGCCTGCAGGTGCTTCTGGATCGTATCAATACTGGAGTAAGTCGCCGTAATCGGATCGCTCGAGATATTGATGTTCACGTCGCCGTCGTAGAACGTCTTCATTTGCACGGCATATTGCCCGTATACGACCAAGCCGACTTCGTCGCCGAAATTCAGGTCGGTCAGGAAGTTCAAGAACAGCGACGTGCCGTCCTTCAGCGCCTGCACCGGGTAGTGCGGCGTGCGCCACAAGTCCTCCGACTGGCTGCGATAGAACCGCTGCTCCATTAAATAGTCGAGCAGTGTGCGGTATCCATATTTCGACTTGTACGTGCCGCTCAGGTTTTTCACGTAGTTGATGTACCCGGTCCACAGCGTATCGCTCGTCGTGTCGCTCTCCTTGCTTGCCGGCGAGCCATCACTATTTCGTCCGGCTTGCGGGAACGGATACTTCCGGTGTCCGTTGAGGTTCGTGTTTAAACCGAGCGAGGTGAGAAGGGTTGCTGCATTTGTGCCGGACACAGTCGTGCCGGCGTACGAATTGACGCTCCCGAAGCCCGTGCTGGGAAACTTCGAGGTCGTGGTGCCAGGCCATTTCGGATCGGCCGCACGCAGGGCATCCCAGCAGGCATCCAGCGACGCAGTCACTTCCGAAGTAGGCAGCGACGACGCGAGCGAGCTGTCGTCGTTCATCGACGCCGAGAAGTCGAGGCAGAGCACCATGTCGCGCGTTTGAACGAACGCCGATGAACTCGTCTGGAGCGGTACGCTGCTCTTGCCCACCGCCCAACCGAACGCCAGCGGGAACTTGCCGTCCGGCGCCGAGGTGCTGTCTTCGGTCCGCCGCGCCGCTACTTGAACGACGTTATACGGCGTCGCGCCCCACTGTACTGACCACGAACCATTGCTGTAAACACGCTTGCCGAACTTCACGTCCTTGGCTGGGTCGATGTACACTCCGTTCGCCTGGGCCACTTGCTGGGCCATCGTGCGAGCCGAGCTCACCGCGATCGAATTCGCGTCGATCGTGGCCGAGCCTTGTCCCTGGCCGGCGGCGTACACGGCCGCGTTAATCTCTTGCGAAGCCGCCAGCGAAGCCGCGTCCACCGCGTTCTGCATCTTCGTTTGCGTCAAGACCACGCGGCCCGTATCCACGGAAAACGCCAGGAAGGCGAACAGCACGGTCAATAGGAAGCTCGTCAAAACGATGATGATCCCGCGGCGTTCGCGCCACTGTCGCTTCGCTTTCTTCAGACAATTGTTAGGCTTGCGTCTCATGGTGCATCTCCTTGGCCCGGGCAATCCGGGGCCGCTCAAGTACTACGAAGACAATCGAAAAACGTTGACTCCCGAAATGCGCCCTATTGGGAGATTGCCGCTTGCCCGTTGCGGAATGTAACTTTGCCGGTAAGCGCATAGTCGCTGCTCGCCGAGACGTGCTGCAGGCTCACTTTCGAATAGTTCACGCTGACTTTCACGTCGAACAGTTTGAGGTTGTTTTTCGGATCGTCCAGATTGAAGTCCGCTGACGGATTCGCGTGATCTTTCACTTGCACGCTCACGTCGCTCTGCGCGATGTTGTATGTCGCGAGAAAATTCTTCACGTCCGCGACCACCTTCTGGTTCGACGTCTGCCCGTTCATCGACATACCCGTGTGATCCATCGAAGCGAAGCGAGCCCCCTCGCGGGCCGCGATCTGCAGCTGATTCTGCATTTCGAACGCACGCCCATACTGGATCATGCTAAAGACCAGCGCGATGAGAACCGGCGCCACAACGGCAAACTCGACCGCCACTGCGCCTTCGCGAAATCGATTCTGTTTCATCGTTGTCATAGGTAGGTACTCCACAAAGGGCGGCCGCTTACTCGTGCCGCATAAACGCCTGGCCTTGCAAGGTGACGCTGTCGAGAAAATTACCCAGGATCGGAATCTTCTTCACAATCGCAATATCGTGGTACTTAACCTTCGCGCGGACCATGAATAGTTGCCGCGACTTTGCCCCCGACACCTCGATGTCCGGCAGCGATTCCAATGCGCTGGCGCTGGTGCCCGGACTGGCGCCATCGAAACTGCCGGCGTCTTTCACGTACACCGTCACAACGTTCGGATTCACGGCCGAACCGAGTATTTCCAGCGTTTTGCTCTTCACTGTGGCCGTCGTATTGCCTTCGGTCGAGCCGAGCCGAGCCGCCTTGCGGCAGGCACTGTTCAGCACGTGTTGCACAAAAACGGCCCGTCCCAATTCGACCATCCCCAGTACGAACAGCAAAAACACGGGCAATACCAGCGCCGTCTCGATGGCCGTGGTGCCGAATCGCATTGCTCGCCGTCGCTGGCTAATGCCGCGTGTCATTGCTCGTTAATCCGTGTGAAGTCGGATACCGTTAGCCGGTGCGCTCGCGGAAAACAAACGCAAATGGCAAACGTGGGGAAAAGTAATTTGAAAAGGTTGCCCCTCTGCGTCAGCCGTGGATAGCTTGCCGAAGCCAGTCCGCGAAGACACAATCCAGCCATCCAAACCCTAGTTCACGAACGGAAGGTGCGCCGCACCGTGGGCAAGCCGGTGCTCAGAATCGACAGAATCTTTGCCTGCCCGTCATAACCGCGCCATAACCGGCACGAACCGAACAATAGGTCAGGCTTTAGCCTGACGCAAGCGACGGGGGCGTCAGGGCATAGCCTGACCTACACCCAAAAGCAATCCGCCGCCCGCTTAGAAGTCGGCGCCTAGCTCGAGGCCGGGCCCAAAGAAACCGATCGATTCGAAATCGCGCTCGGCCAGTACGTCGCTTTTCCAATTCTGCATTTCGAATACCAACCGGGCGTGCAGGTCGAATGCGCGAACCCGGCGTGCAATCTCGATGCCGCCATAAAGTTCGTGGACGAGCACATTGTCGTTGCGCTCCTGCCCATCGACGAATTGGCTATCGTCGCCGCGCCAATTGCCGCCCAGGATCGAGAGCCGGCCGCCGTAGACCAGGCCTAAATGCCCGCCGGGAAAGTAGCCCAGCGGCGTCAATCCATCGGCGGCCATCGTGATGCCGATCAAGTCGGCATCCGATTGGTCGCCCGCAATATCGGTAAGGTGAATGCCTGCCAATCGCACGCCCGCCGCAAGTGTCAATTCCGAGCGGCGACCGGCGAAACGATGTACGGCTTCGACATCCAGCACGTCGAATTTAAGCCGGATGTCGTCGGTCGTGCCCAGCAGGTCCGTCGTGCGGTCGTAGTGCCAGTAGCGCACGCGGGCGTCCAAGTTGCCAACTCCTTGCGCACCAAGAATCAACCGCGGCGAAAACTGATAATCTTCCGATAGCTTGCCGATCGCCGTTTCGGCAATTTGCGGCCGCAGCAGCATCAGCTCGACGTCGGCCGAAAAATGCGGTCGATTCGCCTGGCCGTCGTTGGTGCCCGCTACGTTCGCGCCCTCTCCGCCGTAACCCATTCCGTTGCGACCATCCACGCAGGTCGGATATGGACCGATCACTTGCGGGGGATAACCCGGCATGCCGTTCGGTCCGTATTGCATCGGAGCATATTGGGGGCCATAGCCGGGCCCGTAGCCGGGGCCCGGGCCGTATGCCGGGCCCGAGCCATAGACCGGACCATTCATTACCGGCGATCCCATTTGGTTCGCGTACATGGGGTCGCCACCGCCTGGACCCATCCCTTCCAGCGGCATCAACGCGCTTAAGGCCGCCGGATTTCCGTTCGACATCGGTAAATCGTCCGGCAGAAGTTGAACGGATGAGTCGTCGTTGTCCACGTATTGAACTTGCTCGATCTCTCCGGTCGCGCTGCCCAAGCGGCGCGAATTCGGGATTCGGCGTTCGGATGCAACGTCGCTTCCGGTCGCCGCGTATCGGTCGTCATCGGCATCCGTGGCGAGCGGCCGCAGCGGTTGCGGAGGCAGCTCCAATTGCGAGGCCAACAGAGTGCCGCCCGTATCGTGACGCACCACAACCACTTGGCCTACATAAGATCGCAAATCGACCCCCGGCACGGGTTCAACGTATCGCTGAATCGTACCGCTTTGATCCGTCAGCGCAAAAGGCGGAGCCCCGTCGGTCTGATCGGGATTATCAACGAGCCGCGCAAGTGGCCCGCGACGCGCCGTTGCCGCCGGTTGTTGGTACGCTGTCGGAGAGGCGGAATTCGTGCGAGGCTCGGTCGTCAAAATCGGAATTAATCCGTTGGGAATGGAGCTCCAACCCGACCCCTGGCCAACGACCAGTTGCGCAGCAAATCCATGCCGCCGCAGAGAGCATCGCACAAAAACGACCAACCGGAAATACACAGACTTTTGACATGGTCGGTTCCAATCGATCGCGGGGCCGCGCGATTCCTCTGCGGGCCCGCGTTCGCACGAATGCCTACCGAGCATCACCGCCGCCAAATTCCGCGCGCGCCAGACAAGACCCGCTTCGATTAGCGAAAAGATATTCTATCGAGATGAGCAGCGGCGCTTTTAGCAAAAGCACGCCGCACAGGGCAAGATGGCTCGCACGATTATGCTGTCGCAGAACACGCCGCTAGCAGGTCCACGATGCTAGTACGCTACTATCGCTGTTTCCTGCGCGGGCCCATACCAGAATAGTAGTGACCGTAATACTGAAACGTGGTCTCGTGGCCGGTAGGATATAAGTCCTTCGAGCCCTGTGGGTTGAGCTGCGGCTGCGCGGCGATTCGCTGCAACTGCCGCGACTCCTGCGTCTGCTGACGCTGCAACTGCTGATTGATTTGCTGCTGCTGCAACTCGGGCCGCACTAGCGTCGTGTAATTGAACGCATTTTGGGCCCCGTTGGCATCCGTTCGGAACAGGTTGACGTAGGGGCTTATCGTCGGAGGAGCCGAATACCCGGAAAACGGCTTGCTCCCTGAGAGCGAAGTGCCTGCGCCCAATCCGATTCGTGCGGCGCCGCCACCCGAACTTGGCTGCTGAAGCGAATTCGCCAGAAGCGCCTGCGCGTTCCGCAGCGCAATCTGGTTCAAGGCCGACGACGAACTGCTTCCGCCCGAAGAATAGTTTTGGGCAAGCGCGACGCTCGCACCGCTCAACCAAAGAGCCGCGCCGCAAAGCAGTAACACGCGTTTTCGCAACATACCGACTCCTGCGCCGCTGGGGGGCCCATTAACGGGAAGGACCTTCCGCGCGACCCAAAGCTCCCTACTCAATTTTAGGATCGCCAGGCGGCGCGGACAAGAAAACCGCCAATCACCATTTTTCGCCCCGTTTTGGCCGGCCTTTCTGTCGCCGTCGCGAAACTGTAAATCCAAGCGACCCCACAAGCCGCCCCTAACAATCATCGACCGCTTCGAACCAAATCTACTCCATTCGCGCCGGCCTCATATTCGTTAGAGTCGCCGCGATCCGTCCCCGTGACCGCCCTTGTTGCGACGAGGCGGCCATCGCTATAGTAGACGCCTGTTTACTACCCCCTACCGTTCGAGTCGTGCGCATGGATGTCACCGCATTGATCGAGCGAATCCGCTCTCGCCCGGATTACGCCGGACAACTGGAACATCTCGAAATATTGCCGGAACGGCCCGGCCAATTTGATGAACCGGAGCGGCCGCTGCCCGATCCGCTAATCCGCCTATTAGCCGCGCGCGGCATCGGCAAACTTTATTGCCACCAGGTGGCGGCGCTCGAAGCGGCCCGCGCCGGCCGTGATTTCGTCGTCGTCACCGGCACCGCCAGCGGAAAAACGCTTTGCTACAATCTGCCAATCCTGGAGGCCGCAATTACCGGCGGCGCCGGGCGCTCTACCTGTTCCCAACCAAGGCCCTCGCGCAGGACCAACTCAAGGGATTGCTGGAACTCGTAAACGACGATCCGCAATTGTCGAAAGCAATTCGACCCGGAGTTTACGACGGCGATACTCCGACCGCGCAGCGCCGCCGCATTCGCGGCGAAGCCAACCTGGTGCTATCCAACCCCGACATGCTGCACGCATCCGTGCTGCCGTATCATCCGAAATGGGCCGCGTTCTTCTCCGAGCTGCGGTTCGTCGTGGTCGATGAAGTCCACACCTACCGCGGCATCATCGGAGCGCATGTTTCGGCCGTACTCCGCCGCCTTTTGCGCGTGTGCGAGCACTATGGTTCGCGTCCTGTATTTCTCGCCGCCAGCGCCACGATCGCCAACCCCGGCGAGCTCACCGCCCGCCTCATTGGCCGCGATATCGAAGTGATCGACGACGACGGCTCGCCACGTGGCCGCAAGTATTTCGCGCTTTGGAATCCCTCGCCACTCGGCAACGACTCGCTGGCCCGCCGCAGCGCCAACGACGACGCCGTCACCTGGCTGGTCGAAGCCATCAAAGAAGGCGGGCAAGCGCTCGCGTTCACGCGCACGCGCCAGGCCGCCGAGCTGATCCACCGCTACGCCCGCGAGCAGCTCACCGCCGAGCATTCGCCGCTGGCCGACAAAGTGCGCGCCTATCGCGGCGGTTACCTGCCCAACGAACGGCGGCAGATCGAACAGGATTTGTTCAGCGGCAACCTGCGCGGCGTCGCCGCGACCAATGCGCTCGAGCTCGGCATCGATATCGGCACGCTCGATGTCGCGCTGCTCGTAAATTATCCAGGCACGATCGCCAGTAGTTGGCAACAAGCCGGTCGCAGCGGTCGGCGACACGACGAAAGTTTGGCCGTGCTCCTGGCCGGCAACGACCCGGTCGATCAATACCTGCTGCGCCACCCCGATTACTTCTTCGCGCAATCACCCGAGCACGCCGTCGTCGACCCCAACAATCCGTATGTTCTGGCCAAGCATTTGCCGGCCGCGGCCTTCGAGTTGCCGCTTCGAGCCGACGAGCAACCGGCCGATTTGGATCGCTTCGGACCCCTCGCGGCCCCCATTGCCGGAGCTCTCCGCGACCAAGGCATCGTCGTCGACGTAAAGCAGCAATACTACTTCGCCGGCGGCCAAAACCCCGCGATCGGCGTCAGTCTCCGCCACATGAGCGACAACACCTTCAGCATCGTGCTCATCGACTCGCAGGGTGGCTGGGGTCGAGCCGCAGGCGAGCCCCCAGTTCGCGCGTTCACCGGGGGCTCGCTTCGCTCGACCCCAGCCACCCCGACCACCGAGCACGCCGTCATCGCCAACGTCGACGCCATCAGCGCCCCGAGCTCGTCTATCCCGAAGCCGTCTACCTCCACAACAGCGAAACCTACCTCGTCCGCGAGCTCGATTTGGCCGGCAAAATCGCCTACGTCGAGAAGCGCGAAACCGACTACTACACGCAAGCCGTCCTCCAAAGCAACGTTCGCATCACCGGCGAACGTGACCACGAGCGACGCCGTGCCGCGCGCCACACTCGCCTATGGAGATGCCGACGTCGCCTGGCAAACCGTCGCCTTCAAAAAAATCAAATTCGCCACGCGCGAAAACATCGGCCTCGGTCCCGTCGATATTCCGGCCCAAAACCTGCAAACGACCGCTCTCTGGCTCGCACCCGACGATTCCCTGCGCAGAGATGAAATCGGCCGGAATGCGCGCGAGCGAAGGCGTCGTCGGGTTGCGAAATCTCGCCATGGTCGCGCTCCCACTGGTCGCCATGTGCGATAGCCGAGACCTGGGCGGTGTCGTCGATAGCAAGAATCTCGGCCGCACGACCATGATTCTCTACGACCGTTACCCAGGCGGACTTGGCTACTGCGAACGCGGCTTCGCCCACATGCGACAAGTGCTCAACATTTGCTTGGAAATGGTCCGCGATTGCCCGTGCGACGACGGCTGCCCAAGCTGCGTCGGCCTGCCGAACCTCCGCCCCGCCATCCACAGCGACCCCGACCTCACCCGCGGCCATCCCATGCCCGACAAGCTGGCGACGATTCGGCTATTAGAACTTCTCTGCGATGCCACCGAACGCGCCGATCACACTGATGAATTCCTAGCGCTGAACACTCCGGCAGCCCCCGGCTCCGCCGGGGGTTAACCAGTTTGCATCACATCAATTAAACCGTCGCATGTTCGCGGGTAAAAACCCCCGGCAAAGCCGGGGGCTTTCGGGTGGTACGAATGATCACGCCGTCAATTCGCCAGCGTCACCTTCCCCGTGCGCAGGTCGTAAACGCCGCCGACTACTTTGAGCTTTCCTTCCTTCACCGGCGTGGCGAGGATCGGTTCGAGCCCCTTCAGCCGCTCGACGCCGACCTGAACATTCTTGTGGATCGCGCTCGCTAGAGGATCGCCGGGCTGGCCCTTGCTCTGCTCAACGGCCGGCTTGATTAATTCGACGAGCTCATTGATCGCGCCGGGAAGCGAGTCCTTCGCATTCAGATGTGTCATGGCGGCCTTCACGGCGCCACAATTGCTATGTCCCAGCACCATGATGAGCGGCACGTTCAGTTCGGCAACCGCGTACTCGATGCTCCCCTTCACCACGGCGCCCGCGCCGCTCACCACGTTGCCGGCAACTCTCACGACAAAGATGTCGCCTTTGCCGACGTCGAACAGGATCTCCGGCGCCACGCGTGAATCTGCACAACTGATGATCGCGGCAAACGGGTATTGGCCCTCGGCCAGTTGCCGAAAATCGGCCGGGCTTCGCCGCGGACTATTAGACCGCCCGGCGGCGAACCGCACATTGCCCGCCAGTAATTCGTGCAACGCCTCGTCGGGACTAGGCCGTACGCTCTTGGCCGCACCGGCGCGCGGCTCCGCTGCCACCAGCCGCAACGCTCCCAATACTGATGCCCCCAGGGCGGTGGCCAACTTGACGAATTGACGACGCGACAAGGGTAATAAGAAACTCATTGGCATCCTTCCTTCGAATTGCGCAGGGTGAATGATCAAGAACCGGGCCCCAAATTCGCCCTCCGGTATCTAACCGCCATCAGAGTACACTTCCGCGCGGTGAAACGCGAGTAGTCACAACGAAACCTCGCGATCGATAACAGTTGCAATTGACGCCAATTCTCGAATTGACTCTCGTAGTAGGATGCTCACTGGTCCCCAGCTCCAATACGTTCGATCGGTCGTTCGCACGCTGCAAATCATCGTCGGCGCAATGGCTGGCGGCGTGCTCATGTTCTTGGCGGTGGTGCTCTTTCTTGTTTCGAAAAATGCCCAGCCGGCACCGCATCACTACCCGTTCTCACGTACATCGCCGTCGGTATGTCGGTCGTCATTGGGATTGCGTGGCTCATCGTGCCGGGCGTGATTGTCGGCCGCATGCGGCAATCGCTGCTAAATGGCAATTCGTCCGATTGGGGCCTGGTGAAAAACATGCCCAACGCCGCCGAATTGGGCGACGTCGTTCCGCTCGCCGCCATCTACCAAACACGCACAGTCATCCGCGCCGCATTACTCGAAGGCACGGCCTTTCTGGCGTGCATCGCCTACATGCTCGAGCATCAGACGATCGCCCTGGCGATCGCCGGCCTGCTCTTGCTCATGATCTTGAGCCAGATCCCGACCGTATCCGGCCTGGAATCGTGGCTGGACGATGAATTAGCGACGGTCCAACAAATGCGACAACTCCGCTGACGAGTTCTTGAGCGCGCCACATGTCCCACGAATCCCTGCGTACCCGACTCGAAGCGCTCAACCGCGCCCCGCTCCCCGCATGCACTCCGCTGCCTCACGGCGAGGCAGCTTCAGCGGCCGGGCGATCCGCGCCCCCACAAATTCAACCGCCGCCGCCCCCACCACTCCCACCCCCCGCCACGCCCCCACAATTCACCCCGGGCCTGCTCCACACTGGCGAACCCGTCGAAACTGCCCACGGCCAGCACCTCCGCATCCGCCTGCCGGTCGAACACCTCTGGCACAACGGCCCCCAATTGATTGCCGCTCGCCAGGAATTCCTGCAATCGCAACTCGCCGCGGCCCAGCAAGCGATCGAGCCCACCGTCGCGATGAGCTCCGAATTCGCTTCGTTCGTCGCCGCGCTTCCGGATCGAACTGTCGCCCTCGATCTCGAAACCTGCGGGCTGGCTGGCTCCGCGCTGTTTCTCATCGGCCTCTGCCGCCATGTCGATGGCCAACCGACCGTTGAAATGTTGTTCGCCCGAAATTACGCCGAAGAAGCCGCCGTTCTGGCCACGCTTTGGCAAACGATCGCCGGCCAAGAGGTGCTACTTACGTTCAACGGCAAAACATTTGACTGGCCGATGGTCATCGAGCGCAGCGTCCGGCATCGATTGCAAATCCATGCGGCGCACGACCGATTCGTCCACATCGACATCCTCCACCACGCCCGCCGGCGCTGGAAAAAATCGCTGCCAAACTGCCGGCTGCAAACGCTCGAAACGCATGTCTGCCGGCGCCGCCGAACGGGCGACATTCCGGGCCATCTCATCCCTGCCGTGTACGCCGAGTACGTGCGCACCGGTTTCGAGCGCGACATGGAATCGGTGCTCCATCACAACGCGCTCGACCTCGTCACGCTCTTCGATCTCGCGCTGCGCTTAGCGGCTTGAACTCGCCGCGCCGCCGCAGAACCTGGCCAATTCCCACTATTCCGATGCGAAAAAGTTTCTCTTCTCATATTTTTCATAAGCGGCGAAATGCGACCTATCTTCTTGCCGACCAGCTGTTTAAGTCAAAATCATCCGTGATGCTAGCAGTCCGATTTGCCGTAGTTTTCGTTTGTGCCGGCCTTGTTTTTCCCTATTATGCAATTGGTTTCCGCGATTTTGCCGGAAAAGGCGGCATAATTTCGTAGGTCGCGTTTGTCGGCACAACTTCCAATGTCGCGCACTGGCCAACTCCCACGGCCACGCGGCGACAGAACTTTCACCCCGGCTTCGAACAGCGAATGAGCACCGGCGCCACGTTGCCTTTGGAAGCTCAATTTGCGGCAGGCGCAATTGTTGGCGTCGGCCCGCGCCGCCGGCGGCGTCGGACCATGGGGGCCTTTCTCGTCGAAGCTCAAATGAACGAGGTTGCCGCCTTCGAATTCCTGGGGGGCGCCGCGGCCGTGTTCAGCGCTCGCTCGCCGCAGAAAGAAACACCGAACGAAGATGCTGCCGCCTTTTGGCCCGTGGGCCAGGTGAGCGGCGTGCTGGCCGTTGCCGACGGATTAGGCGGCCACGCCGGCGGCGAACGTGCCAGCCGGTTAGCGATCGAAACCATCCAAAAATCGCTGCTCGAAGCCGCCCCGCAACAGCAAGACAGCGGCGAACCGATCGACCTGCGGGCCGCAATCCTCAACGGCATTGAAGCCGCCAACCAGGCCGTTCGAGACCTCGGCACCGGCGCCGCCACCACGCTCGCCCTCGTCGAAATTCAGGATCGCACGATCCGCACGTATCACGTCGGCGATTCGGCCATCCTCATGACCGGCCAGCGCGGCAAAGTGAAATTGCAAACCATCCCGCACTCGCCGATCGGCTACGCCGTCGAGGCCGGTCTGATGGAAGAGGAAGAAGCCATCCACCACGAAGCGAGGCACGTTATCTCAAACGTGATTGGCTCCGACCAGATGCGAATCGAAATGGGGCCGCCCACCGAAATGGCCCCGCGCGACACACTCCTCCTGGCAAGCGATGGCCTGTTCGACAACCTGCTGCCCGATGAGATCATCGAAACGATCCGTAGCGGCCCGCTCGATCACTCGGTAGGCACGCTTGTCGAAGCAGCGCAGGGCCGCATGGTAACGAATGGCGGTACAGCGCCATCGAAGCCTGATGACCTGACGGTCATCGCGTTTCGACTCGGCTAGACGGTTCGGCGATAATCCGCAGTTCGGTCGTCATCTGTCTCGCGCGCACTCGCTCGATCGGCCGCGCTGTCCCAAAGGATGCAGGATGCTGGGAAGAGGGCTCGGATTCGCATGTCTTGTGCCCGCCCCCCCGCATCCCGCATCCTCCATCCTAAAAAAAGGCCGCGGCCAACGCACTGGGCGTCAACCGCGGCCATCGTATTTCAAACTTCCGGCTGAGTGCGACGATGAGGAGTCGCTCGAAGAAAGGCGAGGCCGGACCGTGCTGCGCACAGCCATGTGATCGACCCGGGCCAATCGTTACTATGGTCCTCCCGACGGTATTCAACCGGAGTTTGATTTGTTATTTGTGGCCCGACTGCTGCTCGCAGTCGCGCCGCAAATTGTATCGACCGCTTTGCCGCATCGCTGAAGCCGAAACTTCGCCAACGCGATAGGAGCCGAACCATACATCATAATTCTAGTTCGAGGAAGGCGTGGGTCACGCGTTTTTGCCAACATAGTTTCAAGAAATCACTTCAAGCAAACGGTGTGCCGCTTCGAAGGGCGATAGCTAACGGCAAACCGTGTACCGCAAAAAAAGGATGCCGGATGCGGGATGCAGGGGGCGGAGTTAATCACTTCATGCCTTGTCCCTGCCCCCCCCTGCATCCTGCGTCCCGCATCCTTCGACTCAGACGCTCTTGCCGCCAAACGCTGATGTTGCTACACGTTGCGCCCTCATTCTGCGCTACTCCTCTATTTTTCATTCGAGCGATTCCACATGCGTCTCTTTCGAGCACTTGCGCTTTTGATTCTTTGCATCGCCGCGGCGATCACCGGCCGGGCGATTCAGCAGGCGACGGCCGCCGAAGAGGTTCAAAAGATCGACGTCACTCCTGCCAAACCCCAGCGTCCCATTACGCTGCGCGATCGATTGGTCGTCGGCTTACAGGCCCGACTCAAATCGGAAGTCTCGTTCGTCGATGCGGTAGTAACCAATGTTCAGAGCGGCCACCTGCCTCAACAACAGGTTGATGAAACATTCTTCTGGTCTCGCCAGCGCGCGGCTCAGGCCCGCGATGGCCGATGGCATCGACCCATCATCTACTTCGAGCCGGCGATGAAGGCCCGCGCGAATCTACTACATGTGTCGCTGTGAACAGCCGAAGGACGGACAATCCTGTCCGTCGAATCGAGTTTGACGGACAGGATTGTCCGTCCTACGGGCGATTTCCACCGGCCGGTAGCCAACCGACCTCCGATCGGGTAGCATAGCCGCTTTCCAATTGTTTGCCGCGCAAACCCATTTGCATTGGTGGGAACTATGGCCAAAATCGTTCGTCGCAAGGATAAACGCGCCGAAGTCGAGGCTGCTGAAAAGAAAGCCAAGGCCGCGCCCAAAAAAGCCGCCGCCGTTAAAAAGGAACCCGCCAAGCGCAAGAGCCGCGCCAAAAGCGCCAAGGAAGTGCGGCTCAAAGCCTTCTGGGGCGTCTTCAATCAATCGCTGAAGCGGGTCGCGCTGTACGAGTTCAGCCAGAAAAAAGAGGCCGACAAAAAGGCCAAGGAACTGACCGCTTCCGGCAAGTCGCCTCACTTCGTCCAGCCGGTCAAGGAACCGGTAGCGGTGGAGTAACCGAATTCTGGTGTGCCACGGCATTCACGCTCACGGCTTTTCCAGAAGTTCCGCGATCCGCGCCCGTATTTCAGGCTTCTCGAACTCCAACTTGCCGAACCCGCGAATCGCTCCCACCAAGATCGCCGCGTCTTGATGCTCTGGATAATTCGTAACGAGCATGACCGGGACGCCGGCTGCCTTGGGATCGGCCTTAAGCTGCCGAATCACCTCGAGGCCGTCCGAGTAATCAATGTCCAGCTTGCGGTTCACGAGCACCAAATGAAACTCGCCGTCCCGCAGCGCGTCCAGCGCGCTCGCGGCATCGTCGACCTGCACCACATCGCAATCGAAATTGCGCGTCAGATACGAAGTAATCGTGGAATGATCCGGGCCGCATTGACCAACGTCTAATACTCGCTTGCGCATGGACAATTCCGGCAACCTGTTTAGCCGTTAATCGGCCGACTTACTCTTATCCGCAGTGGCTCCCGCTTTCTGACCTTCCGTCGGCGGATTCGCCTCGACCGGAGTCGCGCCGTTTTCAATTGCGAACAAGTGCGTGCGATTCGCAATGTACAGCACGTTGCCCGCTACAACCGGCGTGCTATACACGCTGTTACCCATGTTGATCTCGCCGTAGAACGGTTTCATTTCGTCGCCGACTTTTTTCATGGCCACGTTCGGATCGGCCGAGTGCTTGAAGATCGCGACGTCGCCGTCTTCGTCGCCGATGTAAACCTTGCCGTCCACAATCAGCGGCGAGCCCCACGCCGCCGCGAGCATGTCGTACGCCCAATGCGGCTTGCCGGTCTTCGCGTCAAGGCAGTGAAACACCCCGCTGTAGTCTGCGATGTAAAGAATGTCGTCCTTGATCGCCACGCTGCCGAGCGTGCGGTGCATGATTTCGGTGAAGTCGATCTTCCCGTCGCCGTTTTCATCGAAAGTGCTGTAATGCCAAACGGCCGCCGAGTTCGGATTCGGCCGGGTGAAGTCGCCCTTTTCGGGCTCCACCGCCTGCAGCCGCTTCGGCGCGATCGGCTTGGAGGGATCCGCCGAGTTGTACGCCAGCTCCGGGCTCACATCGCCGCGCTTGGTGGGATCGACGCACCACAAGTGGCCCGTGCCTTCGCCATGCTCCGGATCTTCGCCAAGAGCGACATACACCAGGCCGTCGTAAATCACGGGCGTGCCGATGATGTGATTCTTCGTGGCCTTCGTGAGGCTATAGTGCGATGTTTTCGGATTGCAGTCGAATTTCCACAGCAGTTTGGAATGGCCGTGGCCATCTCCTTTGGCTGCGAAGCTGTAGAGCCAGCCGTCACCGCCGCCGAAAATCGCTTGCGGAATGCCGCCGAGAACGGCATAGGCGGGCGACGACCATTGGCCGTGCAGGATATTCGAGCCGGGCGAGTTATCGGTCCAGAGTAGCTCCTTCGTGTTTTTGTTCAGGGCGATGAAGCTGGGGGCCTTGGGCGCCGGAATATACGTGTGCGCCTCATCAATGCCGTTCGATGTGCACACGAACAAAACGTCGCCGGCACTGGTCACCGAGCAGTCGGACATGTTATGCGGCGAAACGCCAAGCTCGTTGAACATGTCGAAGACCCAAACAACGTCCGCTTCGTCCTTAGTCGGATGGTCCTCGCTTTCGTAGGGTCCGTCGTTCTTGCCGTCGTAAAAGCCCTCGGTATCGAGGCAGCGGATCTCACAGCGATTCGTGACGAACCACAATCGGTTACCTTCGATTAACGGCGTGCTGCACACGCCTTGTAAGGGCCAGTCGTGAACGCGGCCCGTCGGCAACTTCTCGCTGCTGTGCTGCCAGAGGAATTTTCCATCGCGAATATCGAAACAGAGCAAGCAGCCGAGATCGTGATCGGAAGGATAGCGTTTGAGCCAACCCGCGCTGTTGTTCGTGCCAATATACGCGTGCCCGCCGCCGACGACCGGACTCCCATAGCTCTGAGAGCCGAGCCGAGCGACCCACTTAATGTTTTTCGCTTTGGAAGAATCCCAGGCGCCGGTGCGGTAGTCGAACGCGCCGATGTTCCACTCGGTGGGAATGTTGTGCCCCACGGGCGTGTTGTTTCGCGTGGAGGAGCCGCCCCACTGATTCCAATCGACGTTGGGCTTGCTGTCGTCCGCCGCCTGGGCAGCGAATCCTGCAAGACCGAACAAAAACACGACACTGAAACCGAAGGTGCACACTTTCATCGGACGATTTCTCCGTATCTATCTATCTATGCCGCCGAGTTCTCGGCGGTGATCGCCGGTTGGTGGGTTGGATATCAATTCGGCGTCACTTGCAAATTGTCCAAATAAATCTCCGCCTCGGGCGAGAAGCCGTAAACACCGGGCGTGCCATGCAGGTTCGGCCTGGTGTCGACCATTTCGACGGTCCAGTTCGCCGGCTCTTTTTGTCCACGCGGCCAAATCTTTCCTTGTACCGTCGCTTTATTACCCTGGGGAATGACCGAAAGCTTCAGGGTGTACCATTTATCGGCCTCGGGCCGGAATTCCACTTGCTGATTTCGCCGGTAGTCACTTGCCACCCAGCTATTTAGCACCAACACGTTATGGGCCGGGCGAATCCGAAACTCATAACCGCTGTCTACAAGACCGACCTCGGGCATCTTGTTTTCACCGTTTTCCACCTTGAGTTCTTTAAGTAGCACATCGGCTTGGATCGTGTAGTTCGAAAGATGAGTTGGTCCCATCCATAGATAGCTGCGTGTGCCAAGCTTGTTCTTTGGGTCTTTGGGTGTCGGCAGGACAGTTTTCTTGGCGATGTACTTGTCGCCGCCGTTATCGCGCAGCTCCCAGCGAACTCGCCCGCCAAGCCACGTGAGCGGCACTGCTTGTAATTTGTTGAAATCGAACTTCCACGGCAGCGGCGGAACGATACGAATGCGAGCAGAACCCTGCACATCGTCCACCTTACATATTACGAGCGCGCACTGATGTTCGTTCTCCGACGGCGCGGTATACGTGCCGCCGTTTGTGCCAATCTCTCCCCGACCATCCACCGAGAACTTGGCCGAATCGCTTAAAAAGGGGAGCAATTGCCCTTTCGCATTGAATAGACGCACCTTGAAACCCTGCTTCTTTCCCGGCGAAAGGACGACATCGTAAGGCACAACTTGCACGGTGGCAACCTTGTTGTCGCTGTTGCTGGTTTCCTTCGGCCCCGGCGGGATTGGATCGGCCTGCGGCTGTTGCGTGGGCTTGCCCACGCAATACATCGTATCGGACGTGGTAATGTAAATGCGGCCATGCGACACGATCGGCGACGCATCACAGAATTCATTCGAAAGCCGAATCTTATCGAGAATCCGAACGCTGTTACCCGTAGGCTTTAAGACGAGCCATTGGCCGCCGCCGGTGACCACGTAGATTTTCCCGTCGGCGACGAACGGGGTCGGACCCTCCACGCCCGTTCCGCGCATCGTATTGGAGAGTTTTTTCTCACCGATGATCTGGCCCGTTTTCGGGTCGAAGATAAACAGCTTCGCACTGTTATCGACGACATACAGCCGGCCATCGAGCATGACGGGCGAGCTGAAGCCCGCCATGATTTCGAGCTTTCGCCACAACTCTTTGCCGGTGAGATTGCCCGATTCGGTTCCGTCCAGAGCGACGACCGAACCGCGCCCCGTGCCGAACGTGTTCTCGCAATCCTGGCTGGCGTACACGTGGCCATCGGGCGTCACAAGAGGCGAGATGTTGATGCCAGCCCGCCCGAAAGGATAACTCCAAATGGCCTTTCCCGTCCGAGGTTGCAACGACCACACACCGCCGTCGCCGGAGCAGAAGACGATCTGTTGTTGTCCGCCCATCGGCAGGATGGTGGGAGTGCTAAACGTTGTATCGTACGGACTGATCCCCGTCCCGTTGATCCACCGCAATGTGCCGGTGGCCTTATCGAAGCACATGACGCGGTGCGCTGGGAGAGCGAAGAGGTTCCACTTCGGCGCATCGCCCCAGCCGACGACGACGGCACTGGTGATCACGCTGTCTTCAAAGACCAAGGGAAAGTTCGTCCGCCCGCCGAAGGTTGAAATCAAACCGTATTCTTCGTGCAGGCTGTGATCCCATACCAACTTGCCCGTTTCCCCCTCCAAGCAGCAGAAGTAACCACAAACACTTTGAACGTAAATGCGGCCCGTCTTCGGGTCTGCGACGCAGCTCGACCAACCGGCGCGGTCGGCCGGCACGTCGGAGAGGTACACGTTCATGGGATGTTCCCACAGGACATTCCCGGTCTTGGCGTCGGCACAAACGACCTTCTCGCCTTCATCCGGTGTATTCGGGCGATCGTGGACAATCGTGTAGAGTTTTCCGTGCAGCACGATGGGAGTGGAGCGGCCGGCGAAGTCCTTCTTCTTCCACAGCAGGTTGCTGCCCGGGCCGCCATTTGGATCCCACTTTTCGACGAGACCTGTTTCGGTAGACACGCGGTTTTGCTGCGGCCCGCGCCAGTTGGGCCAATCCAACGGATCGTTCTCCGCACCATTCGCGGCGCCATTCGCCGCGAGCCAGATGATAAGTAATAGAAAGATCGCGCGAATGCTCGAATGAAAGCTCATGACGGCACTGCTCCGCCCAATGGATGGGATTGATGACCGGGAACTCGGCGAGCAAGTCAAACCTTGCCCGGCCGTCAAACTTTACCCTAACGGCAACGAACCCTATCGGGCAAGGTGCTGGCAGCCGCTGGTTTTGGCTGCTAATCGGCTAATCGGTGGGGGTCTTGCTGCGCCGATGCGCGGCGAGGATTTCGCCAGGCGCGATCCTCGCGACGGTGCATCGGCCGCACAGCTTTCCTAACTATATCAAAGGCCCGGCCGATGAGCCATGCACGCCGCACTACCGGCGGAAACGTCAGCCTTTGGCCATCCTCTGTACCGTGCAGAGTCAACTTAAAAGTTGAGGTAAGCCAAGAGAGGAAAATTACTTGCGCTTGATTCAAGCGCTCTTCTGCGAGAGGTCGATACGATGGTTGTCGCATGCGATGCACCCGCGTGCCCCGATTGCGGCAATTAAGTCTGTGCGTCAGCCCGGCCCGGATTATTCGAGCCAAGGATTGGCTCGACTGGTGTTGACGCCCAACCGTGGGAACCCTCCGTAGCAGCCCGCCTGATTCCGACTCCCGGCACTTTTAAAGTGCCCCTTACGCCGGACTAGCCTACCGACAACGGCGTAGCCTTGCGTCCGTCTCACACGCGACCGACACAAACTTCGGCGTGGGGCGGCATCGCGCGTTGCCGGAAGTCGGCCAATCTTCTGCCAGGATGGTTCCAACATATAGGAGACGATGTCCGATGAACAAATTCTTGGGAGCGCTCATGGTGAGCATCGCTCTGACAAGCACGAGCTACGGCTTCTGCTTGTTCGACCGGATGCTCGGCTCTGGCTGCGGCTGTTGCTGTGAGCCCAGCTGTGGCTGCTGTGAGAAGTCGTGTTGCTGTGAGCAGAGCTGCGGCTGCGAAAAGAGCTGCTGCTGCGAACAGAACAACTGCTGCAATTGCTGCAACAGCTGCTGCTCGGGTGGCGGTTGCTGCATCCTCGACAAGCTCTGCGGTTGCTTCCATTGCGGTTGCGGCTGTGGAACTTGCTGCGAGAAGAGCTGCTGCTGTGAGCCCTCGTGCTGCTGCAATAGCTGCGGTTGCGAGAAAAGCTGCTGCTGCGAACAGAGCTGTGGTTGCGAGAAGAGCTGCTGCGAGCCCTCGTGCGGTTGCAATAGCTGCTGCTGCCATCGCTGCTGCTTGAGCGGCCTGTGCGACAGCCTCTGCGGCATGTTCCATCACAACAGCTGCTGCTGCAATAGCTGCTGTGAGCAAAGCTGCGGTTGCGAGAAAAGCTGCTGCTGCGAACAGAGCTGTGGTTGCGAAAAGAGCTGCTGCTGCGAGCCCTCGTGCTGCTGCAATAGCTGCAATTCGTGCTGCTGCAGCCATGGCTGCTGCCTGCTCGACAAGCTCTGCGGCATGTTCCATCATAGCTGCGGTTGCGGCTGCGGTTGCTGCTGCGAGCAGAGCTGCGGTTGCAACAGCTGCGGATGTGAATCCGGTCGCCTGCGGTTGCAACGGCGGCGACGGCGAAGCCAAAGAAAAGGGCGACAAAGAATCAGCCCCCAAGGCCCCAGCGGAAGCCGGCGCCTCGGTCAAGCCGATTCCCCCACGTCCGATGGCTGATCCGAACGCCTCGGTTGGTCAGCAACGCAGCGTGGTTCGCACCAGCTTCCTGCGCTAAGCTGAAGCATCGCGAATCGACTGCGATAAGATAAAAACCTGCCCCGGACGAAAGTTCGGGGCAGGTTTTTTTGTTGAGGATGCGGGATGCTGGATGCAGGGCGAGAAATTGAACGCCTTTCCCTGCCCCCACATCCTGCATCCTCCTTACTATTTCACAATCGAGCTGATCTTCAGCCCGAATTTGTCGCCCACCTTCACCACCTCGCCCGCGGCAATCGGGCGACCGCCCACGGTCAATTCGAGCGCCTCGTCACACGTCTTGTCGAACTTGATGATCGAGCCTGGCCCCAGTTCAATGATCTCCTGAATGCTCTTGCGCTGTGAGGCAAGCGTCACCTGCACAGGCACGCGAATTTGCATGAAGCCGCGCATACGCCGGCAGGCCGTTTAATTCGGCATCGATGCCCTCGGCATGAATGGCCGGGCCGACGGCATGAATGGCCGGTGCCTCGGTGGAAACGGCCTCCGGCACGGCTGCCGGCTGATCCAGGTTTTCAGGCGTCGATTCGCTCATCACTGGTCGTTCGCGTGGTAGCTATCAGCGCACAGACTCCTATGCCTTATCGACCAGACGGAACCGCAAACTTTCCCTAAGCCGTAATCCCCGTCCCGAGCGCCGTGCCCGAGCACGGTGCCGTAAGGCCGGTGCTTGCCCCCCGAATCAATCGTCGCCTGCAAAATAGCACCGGCCTTACGGCCCGGTGCTACCAGCCCTCGGCGGTTAGCATGAAGGCCGCGCCGACCGTATAATTGTTGAGCAATACGTGCTGTCATTGCCGCCGCCCGGCGATATCAGAAGTCTATCAATGCCCGCCACACTTCAAACTCCCGCTCCCGCTTTCGAGCTGAAGCCGTATAAGTCGCTTACGAACGACGAGCTGACCGCCCGCATCCAAGCCGCCCGCAGACACTTTGGCCCGCATCTGGTCATTCTGGGCCACCATTATCAGCAGGATGAAGTCATCGCCCTCTCGGATCGGCGCGGCGACAGCTACGGTCTGAGCCAGCATGCGTCCGACAGCAGCGAATGCCGCTACATCGTTTTTTGCGGCGTCCATTTCATGGCCGAGACCGCCGACATCCTGGCCAACCGCCCGGAAAAGTTGACCCAGCGCGGTGGCGAACGCATACCCGTTATCCTGCCCGATTTGGCGGCCGGATGCTCGATGGCCGATATGGCAGCCATCGACCAGATTCTCGACGCCTGGGACCAACTCGCCCAAGTGGTGGACACGAGCGACATCACTCCGGTCACGTACATCAACTCGGCCGCCAGCCTCAAGGCGTTCGTCGGCCAGCACGGTGGCATCGTCTGCACGTCCTCCAACGCCGAGGCGGCAATGCGCTGGGCGTTCGAACGAACTAGCCGAGTGATGTTTTTTCCAGACCAGCACCTGGGCCGCAACACGGCCCTCGGAATGGGAATCACGCAGGGCCAGATGCCGCTTTGGGATCCGCACGCCGATTCGCTTGGCGGCAACACGGAAGATCAATTGCTCCGCGGCAAGGTGATCTTGTGGAAAGGTCACTGTAGCGTTCACCAAATGTTCCGCCCGGAACACGTGCAAATGTTTCGCGACAAGCACCCGGGCATCAAAATCCTGGTCCATCCAGAGTGCCCGCGCGAGGTGTTCGAACTGGCCGACGTCGCCGGCTCGACGAGCAAGATTATCAAAACGGTCGAGGCCGCCCCGCCGGGA
The DNA here is from genome assembly GCA_963733825.1 of Pirellulales bacterium. Classification (GTDB taxonomy): domain Bacteria; phylum Planctomycetota; class Planctomycetia; order Pirellulales; family Lacipirellulaceae; genus JABDGM01. The sequence goes on along the minus strand of CAVTEK010000011.1, from coordinate 661,894 downwards.
ACCAAGTGGGCCATCGGCACCGAACTGCACCTCGTGAACCGGATCAAGCACGAACATCCGGAACAGGAAATTCATTTCCTCTCGCCGGTGGTCTGCATGTGCGCGACCATGTATCGAATCGACTTGGCGCATCTCTGCTGGAGCCTGGAAAACCTCGTTGCCGGCAAGCCGGTAAATGTTATCGAAGTCGACGACGAAACGGCCCGCTGGGCGCTCCTGGCGCTCGAGCGAATGCTCGACGTCAAATAACGCCAGGTCCATAAAGTCGCGACCGTTGGTCGCGCCCCCGTGATGGAAAATACGCCGCCCCTCAAAACCGATCCCAAATACGGCTATTTTCCTTGGTGGCCGCAAGACGGCGACGACTGGCTCCATCCAGACGATGTCCAGCGCGCGCGATCGATGATCCCCAGCAATCGCATTTTTCGTCGCGACGCGGGCGACAGCGATTACTTGCACCTGCGCTACGGCGACGCCACACTCCGCGTGCGCCCGACGCTCTGGCAAGAAGTGCTGCCCGAAGGCTTCGAAATTGGCGATTGGGTCGAGGTCTTGAGCCACGGCATGCGCAACGAACCGCGCACCGGCGTCATCCGCGAAATCGTGTGGCATGAACGGGCGCGTGCCATTCGCTACCAGATCTTCGAAAACGAGCAGCCGATCGCCGACCTCTATGCTCGCGAAGATTTACAGCACGTCGAACCGGTATAGAAAGTCGTGGTCACTCTAAAACTCGTTCCCACGCAGAGCGTGGGAACGAGTAGAACTGTACGAGTATCGCGTTGCACACGATCAATAATCGCCGTCCGACGGCTGCGTCAGCTTGCGATCCGCCACGTTGTTCCAGAAGAATTTCGAACGTTTGCTGTTCGATGTCATTAACTGCCCATAGATCTGCGGATCCATCGAATCGTTGATAAACCTAACGTCCCCGGCGCAAAACGCCACATTGACGCCGCCCGGATGAAAGCTCGACGGATAGGCGTACATTTCCCACTTTGCCTGATTCGCGGTAGTTTCGTCCGCAAAATCTTCCATCGTGGCCGGCGGAGAGGTCAGATCATAGTACTTGTCGCCGTTGATATGGTCGTTCGGACCCGGGTTGTTCTTCCAAATGAATCCAAACAACCGCTTCGTATCTTTGATCGCGCTGTTGTCGTTGTAACTCGCCGCGCCTGTGATGTTGGCGCCAAACGTCCAATACCAAGCATGCACGTTTTCTGACACCATCATGGTTTTCGTCGTGCCGTCGGCGATCTGGGCCATCGACATCTGAAGCGCGGGATCCGCTTCGCGGCCATCGGCCGGACCGATGTTCGTGTTCTTGTTGAGGTCGAAGAAAACCCCGTTCGCCGGGTACTCATGCGTGTCAGTGCTGGCGCAGGACTGTTCGTGCCGTTAAGATCGGAAAACGCCCAGCCCGCGTTCCCGACATACGCCAGCCATGGCAGGCCGGGGGTCTCCGGCCGGTGGCTGGGGCACGTCAATCCTTCAATAAATGGCGAGGTCGCCTGCACACCAAACGTCGTCGACCACACGTCCCACAGGTTTCCTTCATCCATGTATGGGAACAATTTCACGACCCAGCTCACACGCCGCGCATACGATGCGGCATACATATTACTGGTCTTCGAGCCGTTCGGATTATAGAGCTCGTTGGAATATCCGGGCAGCTTTTTTTGCGATGTATCGAACTGAGTCAGTGCCAGCGACAATTGGTGCAAGTTATTCACGCAGGTATTCCTGCGGGCCGCCTCGCGGGCACTTTGCACCGCCGGTAACAACAACGCGACGAGCGTTCCGATGATCGCGATCACGACCAACAGCTCGACCAGCGTAAAGCCTCGACGTTCGTGCCTCATACAATTCCCCTTCTCCGCGTTTGATTGCCTGAATCTGTTCCGCCCGATTTGCTTCCGGAAAGCGATGAGGATAAATGATACGGGTCGCCGTGCGCAGTTCTTTTCGAAAGCGCACCTAGGCCGCAATACGCTTTCATTGTTCCAGAATCCAGCGTTTTTGTCCAGAAAGCCAGTAGCTGCCGCTTGCCGAGCGGCTGCTTCCCCGAAAAAGTCCGGCTCGGTTCGGCGAACCTACACGCCGCGTCCCTTGCAAACCGGCCCTGGTGTGATATTCTTCGCTTTCCGGCTCTCATTTTGTTGCAATGAAACCGTAGGTCAGGCGTTTAGCCTGACATCTAACGACCACCGACCACGCGTCAGGCTCAAGCCTGACCTACACATAGGAGCGAACGCATGAGCATGTTTATCGGCGAAGCACTTGCAGGCGAAGGCAATGAAATTGCCCATATCGACCTGCTGATCGGCAGCAAAGACGGACCCGTGGGCACGGCATTTGCCAACGCCTTGGCCCGGCAAAGCGAAGGTCACTCGAATCTGTTGGCCGTGTTGACTCCCAACCTGCTCGCCAAACCGGCAACCGTGATGATCACCAAGGTCACGATCAAAGGCGCGAAGCAGGCAGTGCAAATGTTCGGCCCCGCGCAAGCGGCCGTGGCCAAGGCAGTCACCGACGCGGTGGCCGAAGGCGTGATCTCCAAGAAACAGGCCGAGGATTTCGTCTGTGTCTGCGGCGTTTTCATCCACTGGGACGCCAAAGAAGACAAGAAGATTTACGACTACAATTACCAGGCCACCAAGGAAGCCCTCAAAAACGCCATGGCCGGCAAACCCACGATCGACGAAATCATCGCCGGCAAGGACAAGGCCGCCCACCCATTCCGCGGGTTCTAGTTTTCGCAGCAGGTAGCCCGACCGTCGGTGTTGCGAGCAAAGACGCTTGTCAGCCCGCGGCTTTGCCGGGGGTTTGCCCCGGTGCGAGCATGGAGATCACTATTCGTCACTACAACCTCGCACGGCCCTTGGGTACCTGGTGTAATCGCCGCGGGTCACGTCCGGCAGGGCCAACAGATCCTCCCGGGCGACCCGAAACTGGTAGAGCTGTCGCGAAAACTCCTGAAGTCCGACCCGTGTACTTCACAGTCGGACGAGCGGACGCAGCTATTCGCTGCACTCGTTCGCGGCCTGCACCGAATTTCAATACAGGCTAAGCGATGTAACGATCGAGTCGTGGCATTTGCATTGGATCCTGTTCCATGGCGACGATCCGATTGAAAAAGTTATGGGTCGGTTGAAGACCCGCATGAGACAGGCATTGGCCGCGCGGCAAGATTTGGACCGAAGGGATATTGTGCTGAACCGCTCTTCGATGAAGCGCGACATGTGGAGACAAGCTCCAAGGAATATATCGAGCGGCAACGGCTGCCGGAATGCTGGACCTGCACGTGATTGATCGGGGAAACCCCCGGCAAAGCCGGGGGCTGTCGGCGGTAGAGTAATCCATTTCATGGCCATTTCAAAAATCCTGCTCTGCCTCGATACCGACCCGCAGCCAAGCGTCTTCGACGCCGTTGTCGCGGTCGATGCGGGCGTCGATCAACTACTGCGCCACGGCGGCGTGAAAGCCGACGCCGTTCGCGATTTGGTCTACGGCGCGATGTTTACGCGCGGTCCGGCCGAGCTGAAGAACACCGCCATTTTCATTGGCGGTTCGGACGTCGCCGCCGGCGAGCAATTGCTCGCCAAGGTACGCGACTGCTTTTTCGGTCCGATGCGCGTCTCCGTGCTGCTCGATTCCAACGGCGCCAACACAACCGCCGCGGCCGCCGTACTCTGTGCTCGCAAGCACATAGAACCCTCTCCCCTTGGGAGAGGGCAGGGCGAGGGTGCCTTGAGCGGCGTTACCGTGACCGTGCTGGCCGCGACCGGATCGGTCGGGCGGCGAGTCGTGCGGCTGCTTGCCCGCGACCGTGCGAAAGTCCGCGTTCGATCTCGCCAACTGGCCAGGGCTCGACAAGTGTGCGACGAATTGCGCAAAGTCGTTCCCGACGCCCAGTGCGAAGCGTACGGCGCAAGTGGCGATGAATCGCTGCGCGAATCGCTGGCCGGTGCCGCCGTGGTGATCGCCGCCGGAGCACCCGGAATCGAGCTGCTTCCCGATCACGTTCGCACGGAATGCAAAGCAACTGAAAGTCGCGATCGACCTCAACGCGGTGCCGCCGGCCGGCATTGGCGGCATTCTACCGGGCGACAAAGCCGTCGATCACGGCGACCAAATCTGTTACGGCGCCATCGGCGTCGGCGGCCTCAAAATGAAACTGCACAAAGCAGCTATCCGCCGGCTTTTCGAGGCAAACGACCTGGTCCTCGATGCCGAACAAATTCACGAGCTGGGCGGACAAATGTAGGTGGTGATGTTGATTCGGGTCCGACTGGTTCGAAGCCCGCAGCGCAAGCAAGGGTTTTGTAAACACCCTTGCTTGCGCTGCGGGCTTCAATCATTCTTGCAGTTGTGTCGAAGCGTAAACCCAACTCGCGCCGCCCAACATCTTCTTCCAGCGGCCTCGGCATCCGCCGCTCCACCGATGGCCGAAGCTGGCTCTTCGTCCACCCCCGCTGCGCGCGACCGGGCCGAGGATCTGGAAGAAGTCCAGCTCATGATCGAGGCCGGCGAGTCGGATATCGCCCTCGATGAATTGCGCTGGCTCCTTTCCGGCTGCAGCGAATTCATCGCCGCCCATGTGCTGCTCGGCGACATCGCCCGCGGCTCGAACGACTGGCCGCTGGCACGCGGTCACTACGGCGCCGGCTACCAACTCGGTCTGCAAACCCTTCGTCGTGCCAAGATGCCGAAGCCGCTTCTGTACTCGCAACCGGCGAACCGGTCGTTTTTCGAAGCCGGCCGCGGACTCATTGCCGGTCTCGAAAAACTCGGCCATCGGCAAATGGCCGAAGAAGTCGTCGCCACGCTGACCGAACTCGATCCGTCTGATCAGCTCCGGCTGCGGGCGATGCTCGACGAGCTCCGCAGCGGCGGCGGGCCGATTGTCGATTTATTGCCGAAGTTCCCGGACCCGTAGGTAGGTCCTCCATTTAGCCCCCGGTCATTGACCGGGGGCTAACTACGCCGGCCACCGAGCAAAGACACCGCTCGGCAACCGACGGCCATCTGCCGCCTCCAAAAACAACTCCCCCGCCTTCGGCGGCTGCCCGCAATGTCCAAAGATTCCCTCCGATAAATACGCCGACAGCTCCGCCGGTCCGATGCCCGGCGAATGGCACGTCACCAGCACGAACGCCCGATTCGCCGCGCGCATCCGCCGTCAACTCGCCGCACAATTCCAGCAGCGGCAATAGGAACTCGTCGATTTGCCAGAGCGTCCCTTTCGGACCGTGGCCGTACGTCGGCGGGTCGAGAATCACCGCGTCATATCGATTGCCGCGCTTCACTTCCCGCCGGCAAAACTTCATCACGTCTTCCGCGATCCAACGAATCGGCCGCTCGCCCAATCCGGAAATCGCTGCGTTCTGCCGCGCACGCTCCACCACGTTGCGCATTGCATCGACGTGCACAACCTCGGCCCCGGCCGCCGCGGCCGCCAGCGTGCTCCCCCCCGTATACGCAAACAGATTCAACACGCGAAGCGGATACCCACCATCCGCTTGCGGCCTAGCGCGCGCAACCTGCCGAGCAATCCACTCCCAATTCTCGCCCTGCTCCGGAAACACGCCAACCTGCATCGACTGCGACACATCGAGCTGCCAACCGAAACGACACCGTTCCATCATGGTCAAAATGCCATTCGGCCGGCATCCAGCGGTCGAAATTCGGAATCCACAATCCTGCCGAAATGTTTTTGTCGAATCGTCCCGCCGCGGTCGCCCACAACTCAGGACGAGTTTTGCGCGAACGGTCCGCCGCCGGGCACGGCCGATCCACGACGACCGGCCCGAATCGTTCGAGCTTCCGGCCCTCGCCGAAATCCAAGAGCTCGTAATTTGCGTTGCTTGCATGCATCGGGTCATTCCGAGGTCTTCCGAGGAATCTGGCCAGACCCCTCGGAGGGCCTGGGGCCGACGATGCACCGGATAATTCGTCGCCTTTTCTCCTCGTCGTTTCGGTCGTAGAATAACCGGTTTCGCGATCCGCAAAAACTTACGGCGCATTGATGCCCGCGTCCGATATTGTCATTCGTGGTGCCCGCGAGCACAATCTGCGCAGCGTCGATGTCACGCTGCCGCGGAATAAGCTGATCTGCCTGACCGGCGTTTCCGGCTCCGGCAAAAGCTCGCTCGCGTTCGACACGCTGTATGCCGAAGGGCAGCGGCGGTACGTGGAAAGTCTGTCCACTTTCGCCCGTCAATTCCTCGGGCAGATGCCCAAGCCCGAAGTCGACCACATCAGCGGGCTCAGCCCGTCGATCTCGATCTCGCAAAAATCTTCCGGCAACAATCCGCGGTCGACCGTCGGCACGATCACTGAAATCTACGATTTCCTCCGCGTGCTCTACGCCCGCATTGGTCACGGCCATTGCCCGAAGTGCGGCAAACCGATCACCGCCCAAACCCGCGAGCAGATCATCGCCCGCATCCTGATGCTCGAAACGGGAACGCAATTCGCCGTCCTGGCCCCCGTCATACGCGGCCAGAAGGGCGAGTATAAAGACCTGTTCGAAGACTTGCGCAAACAGGGCTTCGTGCGAGCCCGAGTCGATGGCCGCTACGTCTCGCTCACCGACGAACTCTCGCTCGATCGCCAAATGCGGCACAACATCGAGGTCGTCGTCGATCGGCTCAAAGCGGCGCCAGCGCGCGAGGTCGACTGGCAGAAGCAGTGGATACTGCGCTTGGCATCGGTAACGGCAACATCGTCGTCGCCGTGCGAGATGAAACAGAATTAGATGATTCCGAGCGAGCCGGGACGTCCTCGCCCCCGAGTGAAGACCCAACCGACGGGGCGGAGGACCGCTCGGCTCGCTCCAAATCTGCGAAGCGCCGCGCCGCCGGAACGCAGCCCGGTGACATTGTCCTCTCCTCCCACTTCGCCTGCACCGATTGCGGTATCAGCTTCGAAGAGCCCACGCCGCAGCTCTTCAGCTTCAACAGCCCGCAAGGCATGTGCCTCACCTGCGACGGCCTCGGCGAGTTCTTCAGCTTCGATCCCGAACGGCTTGTTCCCGACGCGGCGAAGTCTTTCGAACAGGGCTGCATCGAGCTCGTCGGCTCGTGGAAAGATCTCGGTCGCTGGAAGCGGCACATTTATCGCGGCGTCGCCGAAACGATGGAGCGCAAGCTCGGCCTCGCCGAGGGCACACTCCTCGAAAAACCGTGGCGCGAACTGACGCAAAAGCAGCGCGACATTTGGCTCTGGGGCACCGGCGACGAGCACATCACGTTCACCTGGCGGGCCGGCAAAGCAGCCCAAAAATACGGCGGCATTTATGACGGCCTGATTCCCGAGCTCTTAGAGAAATACAGTACGAGCAAAAGCACGCCGCAGATTCGCCAGCTCGAAGCCTACATGAGCGTGATTCGCTGCCCCGATTGTGCCGGCCAGCGGCTGAATCCGCAGGCCTGCGCGGTCACCGTGCAAACGGCCAGCCCTCGTTTTGCCGATGAACCTGTGCGAACGCTGCCCGAAGTGTGCGCGCTGGCCGTTTCCGATGCCACCGAATTCTTCTCCGAGCTGGTGCTCGAAGGAAACGAAAAACAGATCGCCGCCCAAGTGCTCAAAGAAATCCGCGGCCGGCTCGGCTTCCTGCAAAACGTCGGCCTCGAATACCTTTCGCTCGAACGCACCGCGCCAACGCTTTCCGGCGGCGAATCGCAACGCATCCGCCTCGCCGGCCAGGTCGGTTGCGGCTTGGTGGGAGTCCTCTACATTCTCGACGAACCATCGATCGGCCTCCATCCGCGCGATAACCAGCGTCTGCTCGATACGCTTGCCGAATTGCGCGACCTGGGCAACACGGTCGTCGTCGTCGAACACGATGAAGAAACGATGCGAGCCGCCGACCACCTGATTGATTTCGGCCCCGGCCCCGGAGTGCGCGGCGGCGAGGTCGTTGCCGTGGGCACGGCGAACCAGATCGCGCGCGAATCGCGCAGCATCACGGGGGCATTTCTGAGCGGCAAGCGCAAAATTCACGTTCCTGCTACGCGTCGCATTCCAGAAGCAAATGCCGAATGCCGAATGACGAATGACGAAACCAAACCTCATTCGTCATTCGGCATTCGTCATTCGTCATTAATCCGCGTCATCGGCGCCCGTCACAACAACCTCAAAAACATCGATATCGAAATCCCGCTAGGCGCCTTCGTCTGCATTACCGGGGCCAGCGGTTCCGGGAAAAGCTCGCTCGTGAACGACATCCTGGCAGAATCGCTGCTCCGCGACCTGATGGGCGGCAAAGGACAGCCGGGCGATCACGACCGCATCGAGGGCGTCGACAAACTCGATAAGCTCATCGTCATCGACCAGTCGCCGATCGGCCGCACGCCGCGCTCGAATCCGGGCACGTACATCAAACTTTTCGACGACATCCGCAGCCTCTACACGCAACTGCCCGAATCGAAGCGTCGCGGCTACAAACCGGGCCGGTTCAGCTTCAACGTGCAAAGCGGCCGCTGCGAAGCGTGCGAAGGCAACGGCTCGAACCGGCTCGAAATGGATTTCCTGGCCGATGTCTGGGTCACGTGCCCCGTTTGCGGCGGCCACCGCTTCAACCGCGAAACGCTGCAGGTGATGTACAAGGAAAAGAATATCGCCCAAGTACTCGAAATGGACGTGCAGGAAGCGATGAGCCACTTCGAGAATATCCCGTCGATCCACCACAAACTCAGCACGCTGCACGCCGTCGGATTGGACTACATCAAGATCGGCCAACCGTCGCCGACGCTCTCCGGCGGAGAGGCGCAGCGGATCAAACTGGCTCGCGAGCTGGTCAAAAAATCTACCGGCCGCACGATGTACCTGCTCGATGAACCAACGACCGGCCTCCACTTTGCCGATATCGAGCTATTACTGAAAGTGCTGCACGACTTTGTCGATGCCGGCAACACTGTGCTGGTGGTCGAACACAATCTAGACGTCGTGAAAACGGCCGATTGGATCATCGACATCGGCCCCGATGGCGGCGAAGGCGGCGGTCGGATCGTCGCCTGCGGCACGCCCGAGGAGGTCGCCCGCAACGCGGATTCGTACACCGGGCAAGCCTCGCCCCGCTGCTTGGAATCGCGACGAACGGCAAAAAGAGGCCCAAGCCGGCGGCGAAGGCAAACGGAAAGGTTCACGAGGCCACGCACATCACCGTCCGCGGCGCCCGCCAGCACAATCTGCGCTCGATTGATGTAAAAATCCCGCGTGATGAAATGACCGTCTTCTGTGGCCCCAGCGGTTCCGGCAAAACATCGTTGGCGATGGATACGATCTACGCCGAAGGCCAGCGGCGATACGTCGAAAGCCTCAGCTCCTACGCCCGGCAATTCGTCGGCCAGATGCAAAAGCCCCAGGTCGACCATATCGACGGCCTGTCGCCCGCGATTGCGATCGAACAACGAAACACCGGCCACACGCCGCGCTCGACCGTCGGCACCGTGACCGAGATTTACGATTATTTCCGCATCCTGTTTGCTCGCCTCGGCCAGCCGCATTGCCCCGAGTGCGATTTCCCCATCGGCACGCAAACCGGCGATCAAATTGTCGATAAGCTGCTCGAAGAACCGGCCGGCACAAAGCTCTACATCATGGCGCCGGTCGAAGTGGCCGTCGGCGAGCAGTACGATTCGCTGTGGGATTCGCTCCGCGGCGGTGGCTACATGCGCGTGCGCATCGACGGCGAAACACACGAGCTCGACAAAATACCGGCGATCGACCGCCGTCGTAAACACGCTGTCGAAGTGCTCGTGGACCGCGTCGTGGTGCGGGCCGATGCCCGCTCGCGAATCGCCGGCAGCATCGAGAACGCGCTTGCACTCGGCAAGGGCGTGGTGCACGTGGCCCACCCCGCTGATGATGTGCCCGAGCCACGCTGGCCGGTGCGGATCCACAGCCAGCACCTGGCCTGCGAAAAATGCGGCCGCAGCTTCGATACGCTGAACCCGCACAACTTCTCGTTCAACAGCTCGCTCGGCTGGTGCCGGGCGTGCGAAGGATTGGGAACGCAAGTCGGCGCAAACCCGGCCGCGCTCCTCCGCGACCCCAACCTCACATTAGAGAAAGGCGCGCTGCTCGTTTGGCCCGATGTGAACCTGCCGACGTCGCAGCAAATGCTCGCGGCCCTCTCGGCCCACACAGGTGTACCGATCGATGTCCCGTACAACGATCTCTCGCCGCGACAACGACGCACCGTCCTCTTCGGCACCGAGGAAGAGTGGATCGACGTGTATCCTGGACCGCGCTCCGCTACGGTCGCCGAGCCGACCTCCGCGTCGCGGCCAACGTTAGCCGCGACGCGGAGGCTCGGCGGAGCGGAGCGCAACCGCCCCCTCTTCCGTTTCCAATTCAAAGGACTTTACCCCGCACTCGAAGAAGCATCCAAGCTCTCGCCCAAATTCGCGCGCTGCTCGAGCAATTCGTCGGCGAGATCGACTGCAGCGAGTGCGGCGGCAGCCGCCTCCGCGACGACGCCGCAGCCGTGCGCTTCCGCGATCGCACACTCGAACAGATCGGCCACACGCCGCTCGGCGAACTCGTGTCGCAAGTGAAAAAGTGGAAGCTCGCGGCCAACGAAAAGAAAGTTGCGGGCGAGCTGATCCGCGAGATCGAAAACCGCCTCACGTTCCTGGTCGATGTCGGCCTCGATTATTTGACGCTCGGCCGCGCCGCCCCGACTCTCTCCGGCGGCGAAGCACAGCGCATCCGTCTCGCCAGCCAGGTCGGCAGCGGACTCTGCGGCGTGCTCTACGTCCTCGACGAGCCCACGATCGGACTCCATCCGCGCGATAATTCGCGCCTCATTGTCGCGCTCAAAAAACTTCGCGACCTGGGCAACACGCTCCTTATCGTCGAGCACGATCGCGAAGTAATCGCCAATTCCGATGGCCTGTTCGATTTCGGCCCGGGCGCCGGCCGCCTCGGCGGTCAAATCGTCGCCTCCGGCGACCCGGAGAAAATTGCGAAAACGCGCGGCAGCGTCACGGGACCCTATCTCAGCGGCAAGAAGGCGATCGGGGTGCCGAAGAATCGACGATTAACGAGTAGGACGGACAATCCTGTCCGTCTAAATATTTCACGCTCGAATCAGACGGACAGGATTGTCCGTCCTACGGCTGAATTCCCCTTCCTCGAGATCATCGGCGCTCGCCACAACAACCTCAAAAACATCAACGTCGCGATCCCGCTCGGCACTTTCACCGCCGTCACGGGTGTCAGTGGCAGCGGCAAGAGTTCGCTCGTCGAGGATATTCTTTACAACCAACTTGCAAAGACATTGCATCGCGCAAGCACCGTGCCCGGTGCGCACGAATCGATCCGCGGCATCGAGCAAATCAACAAAGTGATCCGCGTCGATCAGCAACCGCTCGGCAACACGCCAACCTCGAACCCGGCCACGTACACCGGTGTGTTCGACCTGATTCGCACGTTGTTCTCGCAATTACCCGAATCGAAGCTCCGCGGCTACTCGGCCCGCCGATTCAGCTTCAACGTGGCAGGCGGTCGCTGCGAGGCGTGCGAAGGCAATGGCCAGATTTGCATCCAGATGCACTTCCTGCCCGATGTTTGGGTCGAGTGCGAAACGTGCCGCGGCCTGCGCTACAACCCCGACGTGCTCGAAGTCCGCTTCCACGGCAAATCGATCGCCGACGTGCTCGGCATGTCGTGCGGCCAGGCGGTCGAGCTGTTCGCCAACATCCCCAAAATTCGCCGCATTTTGCAAACGCTCTGCGACGTCGGCCTCGAATACCTCACGCTCGGCCAAAGTGCCCCGACGCTCTCGGGCGGCGAAGCACAGCGCGTCAAACTAGCGGCCGAGCTCGCCCGGCCCGATACAGGCCAAACGCTGTATCTGCTCGATGAACCGACGACCGGCCTTCATTTCGACGACCTCGCGAAGCTACTCGAAGTGCTCAACCGCCTCGTCGATCACGGCAACACGGTCGTTGTCATCGAACACAATCTGGATGTAATCAAAACCGCCGATTGGGTCATCGATCTCGGCCCCGAAGCCGGAGCCGACGGCGGCTCGGTTGTCGCCTGCGGCACGCCGGAGCAGCTTGTCGAGTGGGGAGTGGGGAAGGGGGAAGGGGGAAAGAAAACGAAGAAGTCAAGTCGTCCGAACTCCCCACTCCGCACTCCGCACTCCCCACTTGTTTCCCACACCGCCGTCGCGCTCGCACCGGTCCTCGCCGCCGGCCCGTTTGTCCAACGCAAACCTTACAATCCCGATGCGGCAGCCACAACGCGCGATGACGATCTGGAAATCGACGACGTCGGCCGCGATACCCGTATGCCGTGGGAAATCGATGGCCGCGCATGGCATACGAAAGACCGCTCGGCCCGCGACGGCCGCCCCACGAAATGGGACGGCCGAATCCTCGATGCCATCGAGCAGCGAATCCAAAAGCTGGGCGACTTTGCCGCAACGAATTGGAACAACCGCTCGATCGTCGAGATTACGGCCGCGAAGAAAACCGACGGCTGGTTCTTCCATGCAATTACCGGCGAGCGCTGGCTCGTGAAGCTGAAATTCCGCACCGCGAAGAAAACCTTCGAGCGCGAAACGCTCGTCGCCGCTCTGGGCCTCAAGCCGCTCAACGACGTCGACGAAATCGAAGCCTATGGTCGCGGTCCGCGCGTGAAGTGCAAAAACCTCCGCGGCCCCTGGCAGGAAGTGCAAATCGATGCCCATTCGTGGCAGGAAATCGATACACCGGCATTCTGGGCGTTCGTCGACCGCGCCATCGCCGGCTTTCAAAAATTCACCGAGCGAATCGGCACGAAACCCGAAGACGTAATGCCCTGGAAAGTGCTCGGCCAGAAATGGCATCTCTCGCGCAAAGGATTTCCGCCGGGCAAGAAAACTGCCTGGAAGCCCGAGGTGCTCGAAGAGTTGCTGGAAATGCTGTCCGAAGCCGTGCCGGGTGGGCAGTTTTTGTGGAACAATCAAAACGTCGTATATCTGATGGCGCCCGGCGTCCGCAAGCCGTGGGCCACTGTGTTTACGAAGCGGCTGACGGGGATCGATGTCGTCCTCAACGGACCCAAAGGCGCATTCCAATTGGGCGGCGTCGCCGAACTCGGCTCGGATCGTACCCTCTCCACCGAGGCCGAAGATCACGATCAGGTGAAACTGCGTTTCGTGTCGTCCGACGAACTGCACAGCGAAAACGTCGCCGCGTTTTTCCGCGCGCATTTGGAATCACTGACAACACAACGACCGCTTGCGGTTTAGCTCCGCCCTTATTGAGCCATGTCCGAACCGATTAACACATTGCTTGCTCCGCGGTTCCTGTTCCGCTTTGCCGTGCCCGTGTTGCGCCGCGATCCGATTTGGAAGTCTAGCGGCGCTGAACTCGATTCATCGTTTCAACTGCTGAATCTGTCCGAACTGGATGGGGGCACCGCCGACCGCGAACGCCAATTCGCCGATGTGCGAATGGCGTGGAGCGTGGAAGGCCTTTTGCTCAACGTCAAAGTCGAAGGCAAGCAGCAACCCGTGTGGTGCCGCGACGGCCGGCTCGAAGACAGCGACGGCCTGCAAGTGTGGATCGATACCCGCGCTACGCTCAACATTCACCGTGCCAGCCGCTACTGCCACCGCTTCGCATTCCTGCCCGCGGGCGGCGGCCAGGGAAATGCCGAACCAGTCGCCGATCAATTGCTGATCAATCGTGCGCGGGAAAACGCCCGACCAATCCGGCCGCGCGAACTGCAAGTGGCGGCGAAGATCACCAAATCCGGTTACTGGATGGCCGCCTTTGTGCCGGCGATCGCGCTCGGCGGTTACGATCCGCACCAGCACCGCCAGATTGGCTTCACCTACGCCATCTACGACCGCGAATTGGGCATGCAAACCTTCGCAAACGGCCCCGCGTTTCCTTTCGATGAAGACCCAACATGCTGGGCCGCGCTGGAGCTCGTCGAAAGCTAAACCGCCAGCGGTATTCAACGATTGTACGGATACGCAAACAGCTCACTTCCCGATTCGCCCATGCACGTACACGTCGCCGTCGAGCTCTTCGATGGCAATATCCGCGAGCCTGAGCGCTTTGCCCATCCGCTCGATGCCGTTGCCGCCGACTGGCGACGGCGCGGCGTCGCCGCCTGCCAGCTTCGGCGCAACGAAGACGTGAACTTCGTCGATGGCGCGCATGTCGAAAAGCGTACCTAGCAATCGGCTGCCGCCTTCCACAAGCACGTTGGTCATTCGCCGCTGGCCGAGCTCGTCGAGGAGCGATGCCAGCCGCTCTTCGTGATTGCTGCCCGTAGTTTGCAGCACTTCGACGCCGGCCGCCGACAATCGCTGGCATGCCTCCTTCGGCGCGTTCTCGGCAACCGCCACGATTGCCGGAATATCGGCCGCCGTCTGCACCAAACGGCTGTCGGGCGACAACGACGCGGCCGAATCGACCACAATCCGCGTCGCGATTCGTTTCACGTCGGCGCGATTGGCCGTTCGCGCCGTCAGCAGCGGATTATCTCGGCGAGCCGTTTCGCTTCCCACCACGATCGCATCCACTCGCCCGCGAAGTTGATGCACCAGCGCGCGAGATGCTTCGCTGGAGATCCATTGGCTATCGCCCGTTCGCGTGGCGAGCTTGCCGTCGAGCGTCATTGCCCACTTGGCAATTACCCACGGCCGATTCGTGACGATGAGCTTGCGATAGGGCGCCAGCAACCAATTTGCATCGACGCTACCGGCGCCGATGTCGCACTGAATTCCGGCCGCTTGCAGCTCAGTGATGCCACGCCCGCTAACCTGCGGAAATGGATCCTGTATCGCGACGACGACTCGCTTCACACCGGCGCGAATCAGCGCCTGCGTGCAAGGCGGCGTCTTGCCCTGGTGGCAACACGGCTCCAGCGAAACATACGCCGTCGCGCCCGCCGTGTGGTCGCCCGCAACGGCTAGCGCGTTTACTTCCGCGTGTGGACCGCCAAATCGCTCATGAAAGCCTTCACCGACGATTTCGCCGCTCTGCACGATCACGCAACCGACCATCGGATTCGGCTCGACCGCGCCCAAGCCGCGCGTTGCCAGCGCCAACGCGTGGGCCATGTAGGGGTCGTCTTCGGTGTTGGCTCGTCGTGTCACAGTGAATGTCATCCTGAGCGCAGCGAAGGATCTCCGGGACCGACTCGATTCTTCGCTGCGCTCAGAATGACATGCGGTTCAGGAGGGCGTCCACAGCGCCGATTTACCGCCGGTCGGCCGATCGCTGCCGGGCGTCCAAATGCGGCCCGCGGCCGGCTCCGAAGCACCGGCGGCCGCTACGGCCGGAGCCATCTCGTGTTCGTGCGCATGCGCCGGCTCCTGATCCGTGATGACACCCGTTTCGTACAACAATTGATACAGCGCGGCCGCAACCTGCGGATCGTCGCGATGTTCGCGCTCGATCTGGGCAAGCATCTCCTTGGCCTGATCGACATTCCCGCTCGTGATGTGCAGCTCCAATTCAGCCAGGTCCCAACTTGCCGTCGATTGGCCCGCCGCCCGACTGTGCTGCCGGGCGGTGTTTATCAACGCCAGCACTCGAGTCGGATCCTGCTCGGCAGCGATCATGCGCTGATACGCATCCGCCGGCGGAATGCGGCCAGCGAGCGATGGCCGATCCACGGCTTCGCGAGCCAATCGCATCGTAGCCGCGTGCGCGCCGATCATGATCGAGCGCCGATACAGCATCACCAAATCGTCGTCCGACACCGCTTGCAGATCGAGCCGCGAGATCCGCGCAAGGGGCAGCCCGCTCATGGGTTGACCATTGGGCTCGATCTTTTCCGGCTGCGGCAGCTTCAATTTTCGCCTCAGTTCGGCAATCGAATCGGTGTCGCGATCGGTGTTGCCGCCTTGCTCGAGGATCAGCACATTGGCCAGCAATTGGATGCGAAGCTCGGGGTCGTCCGCCGCATCCAAAGCCGTTTTGCCGCGCAGTGACGGTTGGGGCAGCGTCGGCCAACGTTCGATGATTGCCGTGCGGCGCTCGTCGTCGATCAGTCGTCGCCGCACTGCCGGCGGCGTGTCGCGCGGCAGATGCCAACGCCAATTGATCGCCTGGTCGGTTGGCGACACCGAGCCGATCACCCTTTCCTCCAGCAATTCGCCGAGCGCATCGCCGGCAATTTCCTTGAGCCTTGCAATCGATGGCTCGAACGCCGGCCCCTTTTCGATCGAGAATTCGAGCCGTTCCGGCCGATCGGTCTGGCGACCATAAATGGCCAGTATTCCGCACAGGCGCGGCACGTCGTCGCGCGTCAAATCGGCGCCCGAGGGCGGCATCGGCCGGTCGAGGAGCACGAACGTATGCCGCGGCCGCGGCTGATCGCGCCCGGCAAACACTTGCGGATCCATTTCGAACGATTGCACGCGCTTGTCCGCTGTGAACCGCCCGACCAGGGCATCCAGATCGCCAATGGCGAACGACTGGATCGTCGAATCGAGCCGCTTTTCCTTGAGATCGGGGTCGAGCATCTGAGCGATGGCTTCGGCCTCGACTGCATCATCGAGCGGAACTTCCAGCTGCGCGAAAGCGTGTAACCCGGCCACGAGCGCGCGATCATCCGCCAGCCATCCGCCCAGCAGCGCGCGGTTGAACAAAAGCGCTGGATCGGCGCCGTAGCGGTGTCCCAATTGATCCACCATTTCGACGGCTTCGCGCCACTTGCCGTTGTCGGCCAGCCGCGTCGCCTTTTCCGCTTCGGCTTTCCACGGCACGCTATCGGGCCAGCGGCGAAACCGCAACTGGTCGCGCAACAGCAGCGGCAAGCCCGAATAATGATTGAGCGCCGCCAGCACTTCGCGCGAACGCATGTCGTCCTTCGGGGCGAGTGCGGCGTGTAACCAAAGATGGGCCTGAGCGGCCAGGATGTGCCCGGCTTCCAACAGCGCCGCCAACCGCGCCCAATGCCTCGAACACGCGCAGCGGCATTTCGCGCTCCACCAGCGCCAGCGCCCGCTGCAACGAATCGACGGCGGCGCGCGGCTTATCGTCTTCGGCCAGCAGAATTGCTTCGCAGGCGTGTGCCGTGGCGCTATCACGGTTCGCGGCGACGAATTGGGCCACCGTTTGGCGAGCTGAATCCATCTCGCCGAGCGACATTTCGAGCGTCGCCTTCAAATCCAAGAGCGAGGCCCGGCCCGGATGCGTCGCGAGCGTTTGCTCGACGTGTCGCAACGCCGCACGCGGCTGCTCGCCCTCAATCATACGGTGAATTTTTTCGATCTCGCCCACCAGATCGGAGCAGCAAAACTTCAGCTTCTTGCCGCTGCCGCAAGGGCACATGGTATAAGGATCGACTGGCATATAACTATTCGGAAATGCTGCTGAATGATGGTGTCTCTCGTTGTCTCTCGTTCCCACGCTCTGCGTCGGAACGCCACACTAAGCCGCTCTGCGGCGCTTTGCGGCGCCATCGACGCGGAGCGTCCAAATCTTGCGTTCCGACGCGGAGCGTGGGAACGAGAACGCAAACGCTTGGCTGGCCACGATCCTATCAGATTCCACAGGTTTTGGCGACCCGCACCGCGTCCGGATTAGCCAGCAATATACGGTGCGCGCCGGCGCGCTACGCTCGCTGCGGCGCGAATTGGCGGCGCTTATCGCTGAATAGCTTGAGCAGTGCTTTTTGCGGTTCGGCGAATTTCAGCACGCCCTCGCGCATCAATTCGTCTTCCATCTCTTGCGAATCGACTTTCGCATCGATCTCGGCGAGAACCTCGGCCGGCGGCAATTCATCGACCGTGCGGCGAAATGTGAGACCGCTCTTTTGCACGGCGTCGTTCGTGGCCGGCGGGTTCGTTTGGATATCGCTGCCCGCTAACGCGATGACGTACTTCCACGCCGGATCCGACGGCTTCTTCGTGCCCGTGCTGGCGAAAATGATTTCCTGATGCAGCCGCGTCGGGCGAGTTGACCAAAACTTCTGGTTCGCAAACCACAATCGTTTCGCGCCGACGATGCCGACTTGTCCCTGCGCCGCAGCCGGCAATTCGGGCACGTGCTTCTCCGTGTACACATCAACTCGCGAGATGAAGATGCTGTACACGCTCTTGAAACCATCGAGCGATTTCCGGCGCTGCGCCGCGCCAAATCGCGTCGCGCGCCGCTTCGTATTGCCGAGTGGTGAATATGAGCGTGACGTTCAGCGTTACACCCGCGGCGCTCAACTCTTCCAGCGCCTCAATCCCGGCCGGCGTCGCCGGCACCTTGATCATCCGATTCTGATGACCCTTGCTCCAGCGTTTGCCTAACTCGATGTAACGCCCCGCGCGCTCGGCGCACGATAAAGTGCAAGCCGGATCTTCCAGCAGTGGATCGAGCTCGAAGCTCACATACCCATTGTCCCCGTTCGTTTGCTGCCATACGGGTAAGAAGACCTCTTGCGCGCGCGCACGATTTGGTCGGTAAGTTGCCAGGCCGCTTCATCATCCTTCAACCCTTTTTCGAGCAGCAAATGTTCAAGCTGTTCGTCGTACCGGCCCGTCTTCACAAGGTCGGAAATGATAATCGGATTCGATGTAGCGCCAGTGGCGCCAAGAGCACGGTTGGTCTTCACGAAATCGGGGTCCACCGAATCCAACCAAACCTTCGTACCGGTGGCGATCAGCGATTGCAGTGGTGAGGTCATTGCTAGCTCCTTGGGCAAGATTCAACCCGGCGAACGTTCAAATCATACAGCGATTCGCTGGCAAAAGCATCGCCGCAATAAACTAGAGGGTTATGCAAAAGGACGTAGGCTGCAAAAGCCTTGCCAATAACAGCGACACTGGCGATTCCGTCGATTCTAACGCTTATTCCTGCACTAACGACCCAATAAGGTCGATGAACGATCCACGGGAATCGCGCAGGCGTTCGCGCCAGCGGTTTTGATTGCAACCAAAAGAATTAAACATTCGAGTTTCGACAAGTTGACTTGCCAGGATGGCAGTCGCCGTTGGGGGAGTATCGAACCGTGACCAACTCGGCGAAATTAATCGGACCGATCATAACGGCGGCGCTTTGGGCCAGCATTGCCGCTGGCCAGGGATTGCAGTCGCGCGATTCGGGCGAGGACATGCCGCCGGATTTGTCGCTGCCTTCGATGGATAGCACTTCGCCGGGTGGGCCAGCGATGCAGCCGTCCGAAAATGAAAGCTCACCGACAGCAGCGGCGATACAGCCCGGCGTGCCGACGGACGGTTACAACCCGGGCGACGGCTGCGAGCCCTATCAAACGGATTTGCACGGACTTTGGGGCGAAGTGGCGCCGATCGAAAGCACTGGCACTTGGCTGCGGCGCGGCTTTTGGTACGCCGAGACGGATGCTGTTGTATTTAACCGCATGTGGAAACGCAAAGATGCGCGATTCGCCGTCCAGGATCCGAACGTAACAATTGGGCCAAGCTTTAGCCCCGTCGCGGGCCAGTCCAGCCTCGGCTTTGATCCCCGGTTGATCGACACCAACCGAGTCCTCTACGTGAATGGCGCACTGCCGGGCGAGGATGCATCGGTGCGGGCGACGCTGGGCAGCTTCTTGTTTCGCGACGCGCACAACCGCGATCATACACTTGAGTTCACGGTATTCGGCGGCGCCAATTGGGATCAGCAGCGCGAATTGTCTTCCGCGCCTGCGCCGAATAATATACCTTTGTTCGTGCCGTATTTCATTGACGGCGGAAACCGGTCTTTCGACCAATCGACGCATCAATCGATCGACTACGCGAGTAGCCTCGATAGCTTCGAGATGAATTACCGAGTTCGCGCACGGTTGGGCCACGATCAGATGATCATGGATCCGAACGGCTGTTGGCACCGCGCGGCGAACGCGGGCCTCGAACGAGAATATCTGGTGGGTTTACGGTTCTTGCAGTTGACGGAAAAGCTCGACTGGCGCGCCCAGAATATTATCAACGTGGGCGACGACGGTTCATATCTGATTCAAACCGACAACAACATGTTCGGATTCCAGATGGGCACCGGGTTAACCTATCAGGCGCCGCGATGGAGCATTGGCGGACACGTGAAAGGCGGTGTCTTCGTGAACTCCGCGGTCGGCCGCAACCAGCTCGACTTCACGGTGGACGACACCAACGATTCCGATTTGCGGCTGCGAGAAGATCAATTATCATTCGTCGGCGAATTCACATTGATGGCCCGATATCACATTCTGCCCAATGTCTCCGTGCGCGCGGATACGAAACAATGCTCATCACGTCGGCCGCCCTGGCGCCCAATCAGGCCACCTTCATTACCGACTACTCGTATCTCAATACCACGGCCCACCCTTTCTATCATGGGGCGTCGTTCGGCATGGAATGGTATTGGTAAGCTGATTGGCAGTCGCGTTTCCGGCGATCCGGGCCGGAACTTCTTTCAGCGATCGGAGCGCTCGCCATTGTGCTGCGAGGCATTGCCGCCCCAGTTGCTAGAGCGCACAATCGACTTGCCGAATGTCGAGACCGTTGGTTCGTTGTCTTGATCCGGCATTGTGATGCTTCCGCGGTCGCACGGGATAGCCGGCATGTCGCGACGGAATTTGCTGATCTTACTTTTGGCGTTCGCGGTTTCCTACGCATGCTACATGCGTTGTGAACGGCCGTATGCGCGGTACGCCGCCGAGGGACTGGCTACCATCGAGCAAGACTCGCTCGATTTCGTTCCTAGCGGCGAGCTCTTCGCCGGTGCGATGCGCGGCATGGTCGGCGTGCTCCAGACACACGGCGACGCGCATTCGCGGTTCTTGAACGCGGCAGAGGCCAATCCGCTTCGCAGCGAAATCCATCAGCAATTCGGCGGCATTGGCGTGCGAATCGGCCTTGCTGGCAAACAGCGCCGGTTGGCGATTGTCGCCGCGCCGGATCCAGGCGGGCCGGCCGCGCGGGCCAAACTGCGAGCGGGCGATTACATCCTGAAGATCGACGATGCGGCCACTTCGGGCATGAGTATGAGCGATGTGCTGCGACTCGTGCGCGGCGAGCCCGGTTCAACGGTGCGGCTGTCGATCGAGCGCCCATCCGAAACGCAACCGAGGAATGTGGAGTTGGTGCGCGAGGTCATTAACATCGAATCGATTCTCGGCGATCGGCGCAACGAAGAGGCGCCTGGCAATTTCGCTTGGCAACCGACCCGCGAATTGCGCATGTTCGCATCACGTCGTTTGGCGATCACACGGCAACAGAGTTTGCCAATGTGATGCAGAAGCTAACCGAGGAGGGAGTGGAAGCGTTTGTGGTCGATCTGCGCGACAACCCCGGTGGGTCATTGGACGCAGCAGTTGCCGTCTGCGAAATGTTGTTGCCTGCGGGAAAGATGATTGTCGAAACGCGAGGGCGCGGTGGGGCGTTGCTTCATCGTTACATTAGCGCGGCCGATGGCCAATTTCTGGATCTACCTGTCGCCGTGGTGGTCAATCAGAATAGCGCGAGCGCGGCCGAGATCGTCGCGGCATGCCTGCAAGACCATGAACGAGCCGTCATCGTCGGCGAGCGCACGTACGGCAAAGGAACCGTGCAGCAGCTGCTTCCACTGGAATCGGGCAAGAGTTTGCTGAAACTTACTTGGGCGAGCTTTTGGCGACCCAGTGGTGGGAATATTCATCGCGCGAAGGCGCGCCGAACGATGCGAAATGGGGCGTCGTTCCAAACCCTGAGTACAAAATAAAACTGTCGCCCGACCAATACAAGGTTTATCAGCTTTATCGAGAGATTCGAGACGGCCTGGACACGAGCGAGCCAACGAGCGATGCGGCGAAGAAGGCCGCCGACTTTGTCGATGCGCCTTTGCTCCGGGCTGTCGAGTATTTGCACAACAAAATGAAGTCGACGCGTTGAATTGCGAGCGGAACTTTGTAGGTATTTCTGCAAACGACGTAATTCCAACAGTCAGTGGCGGACCATCCGCCCAAAATACTCGAAAGTGCTAGCAGCGCGTAAGTCACATTGCCTTAGATAGTTACGCCTTTTATTGTTGGTCTCTCTGCCCGGCGTCCGCGTTTGGCACGGACTGTGCACTGATCGACCTTCGACTGCATTTGGGAAATGTGGTTGTTCTCGGCGGGCGCAAGACACTTACGGCCCTTCTCGGGCTGACTTGTCGCGATTCGAGAACCGTGTGAGCTGGGTACTCACACTCGCTTGTCATCAATCTCATCAGGCACTACGGGGGACTTGCAGCCATGGTCGCATTCAATCGGGTTCGTTGTACGGTCGTCGCGGTTTCGGAGCATCCTTGTCTGTCGCGCGGAGCGCTGGCTCGCGAGGTGTTGCCCTGGGCCGACCCGTACGTTGCACAGCTCATCAAGAAACTGCAGGACGAAGTTCGCATGGAGCGCCGGCACGAATCGCGCTTGCGTCGTCATCGGCTAGACGGCGCCGAGGCGACGGCGGCTTGAATGAGCGGGCGCATTTCGGCGGCGAGATAAAACGAACCGGCGATGCACACGCATTCGCGCGGCGCCGCAGACGCTAGGGCGAACTGCCAAGCATCCTTGGGCGTGGGGCACATGAGGATTTCAGCGCGGCTTCCAACGGTCGAGTCAGCAACGATTTGTAGAAGCTCGCTGGCAGGCACGGCGCGGGGGTTTTCCTGGTATTGGGTCACGATGATGCGATCGAAGTGAATCGCCAACTCGCGAACAACCGCCGGCACGTCTTTATCGTGACTGATCGACACAATGAGTGTGCGGCGCGAAACAGTGGCCAGCTCGGAAAGTGTTTCGACCAGCGCGCGGGCGGACGCGGGGTTGTGTGCCGTATCGAGCACGATGGTTGGATCGCCGAACACGATTTCGACTCGGCCGGGGAGACTCGCCCTCGACAGCCCGATCCTCAGGGCATCGTTCGACAGGCACCATCCTTGGTGGCGCAGCTCGCAGACGGTGGCTAGCGCGACGGCGGCGTTCGCGGCCTGGTGTCGGCCGGGCATGGCGAGCTGGGCGTTTTTCAGACGGTATACCTGGCCGGCGATTTGGTAATTGAAATCGAGGTGGCCAAATAAGGAGACGGGGAGACAAGGCGACGGGGAAAAATCAGCGCTTGAATCTCCTTGTCTCCTTGTCTCCTTGTCTCCTTGTCTTTCTTGCGGGGGCGGGGACGCCCCGGCTCGCTGGTACTCAAAATCGAAGTCGCGGCCGAGTTGGATCAGGCGGCAACCATGTTCGCGGGCGATTTCGGCGATCACGGCTTGCGGCTCGGGGTCGCGTCACGCCACTGACTACTGGCACGCCGGGTTTGATAATTCCGGCTTTTTCGCGGGCGATCGATGCTAGCGTGTTGCCGAGCTGACGCATGTGGTCGAAGCTGATCGACGTGACGACGCTGACGGCCGGCAGGCAAACATTCGTTGAGTCGAGCCGGCCGCCCAGTCCGACTTCCAATACGGCCGCGTCTGCCTGTCCTTCGACGAAGTGCAACAGTGCCATTGCCGTGGTGATTTCGAAATAGGTCGGGCCGCCGTTCGGTTCGCCTTCGGCCGCGGCTTCTTCATCCATCGCGCGGACGATTGGGATCAGTCGATTGACCAGCGCGACGAGCTCATCGGCCGAACACGGCTCGCCGTCGAGGGCGAATCGCTCTTCGATTCGCTCCAAGTGTGGCGAACTGAACAGGCCGGTGCGGAAACCGGCGGCGGTGAGCATCGCGGCGATCATGGCCGAGGTCGAGCCTTTGCCCTTGGTTCCGGCGACGTGGACGATCTTCATGCCGGCATCGGGTTGGCCAAGGCGCGTGAGGAGCTGGCGCATGCGATCGAGCTTGAGCTGCCGCTCGTGGTAGGGAATGAACGCCGTACGCTCGTAGTTGATGCGCGCCATGAGCCAATCGAGCGCGGCTTGGCGCGGGGTCGCACGGCGGTGCCTGGGCTTCGAACGGATTGGTGGGCGAATTGATCACTACTTGCAATCGGGCTTGAGCGACTCATTGCTGCGCAAGCCGAGGTAGGCGGGAAATTGCGCACGCA
The DNA here is from genome assembly GCA_963733825.1 of Pirellulales bacterium. Classification (GTDB taxonomy): domain Bacteria; phylum Planctomycetota; class Planctomycetia; order Pirellulales; family Lacipirellulaceae; genus JABDGM01. Next base: position 637,943 of record CAVTEK010000011.1, on the reverse strand, counting down.
GACTGCCCCCGGCTCTGCCGGGGGTTTTGGCAATCTTTTAAATCATCAATTACTTCGTACGAAAAGAACCCCGGGCAGAGCCGGGGGCTGTCGGTTTGAATTATTGGGGCAGGGCTTGCCGGCTGTGATCCATTGTATTCACTGCAAAAAAAATGGAGGGGCCCCTCCGGGGCAGGATCGATCTGGCGCGACGCGGTTTGCCGACGTGCGGGCGATCGACCCGTCGAATGTTCGGCGCGATGGCCGTTGGGGCTTAACACCATTCACAGTCGTCGGGCACGGCGCTTCTGGCAATTCGAAATTCGGCCGCTGAGCCGATCTCTACGGCTCGGTGGCGGTTGAGTACTCACCAGTCCCGTCTGCTGCCCGACTGCCGGTCCTGCCCTCCCTGGCTGGACGATGCATCGTGGCGACCAAAAAACGGGTCAAACGCGCGGCGCATCGGCGAACATTGATGAGGGCCACCTTAGCACAAGGGGTGGCACAATTACTACAAAAAAAATTTGGCCGGGAGGAGCTAAACCGCAAGCTCGGTAAGGGCGAATTTGGTCGGGCCAAAAAAAGAAGGGCCGACGAGGTGCGGGAGCCCTCGTCGACCCTCAGGCGGGGAGAAATGCGGGCCACCCTCGGTGACCCAAAAGTTGACATTGGAAACTCATCTGCTGGACGCCGGCCGTGCCGATCGCGGTTCGATGCACCCGCCCGCGAGTGGCCCGGATGTGCGTCCCACTCTTCTACCGACGCTGGATAAAGCACAGGGCGTGCCGGAGCTTGTCGGCACGATCGATATTTTGCGATGCGTCGGCCTAAGTCGTTGGCGCATTGGCGTTTGGAAACACTTTTACGGGCGGCGAATGTTTTGCATGCATATCGTTGATGTACGGAATCGGCATGTAAGAGTTACCGCGAGTCGTTGTAGAAGTTGCCTGAGATGGGTTGGTGCTAGCGAACTTTTGGTGGGGCCGTTGCGTAGTGCGGGAAGCTAAACCGCAAGCGGTTGGAGGGCTGTGGTGGGCGGGGAACTCGGCTTGCAAGTTTGACTCAAGTCTTTAAACTTCAAGGCTTTGTGGCACCGGTCGCGTTAGATTTACGCCCATGTTATTGGTTGAAAACGTCAAGAAAGCCTACCGGGAGCCGGACGGGGAGCGGCTTCCGATCCTGGATGTGCCGCGATTGGAGGTGGGGGCTGGCGAGCAGGTGGTGATCCGCGGCCGGAGCGGCGGCGGCAAGACGACACTACTCAACGTAATCGCGGGGCTGGCGACTGCCGACGAAGGGAAGATCGTGGTCGATGAGACCGACGTCACGCGGCTGCCGGAAGCGGCGCGGGATCGTTTTCGGGCCCGGCATATTGGATTTGTTTTCCAGACGTTCAATTTGCTGCCAGGTTTCAGTGCGCTGGAAAACGTTTTGCTGGGGATGACGTTTACCAACCAGCGAAAAGATCCACAGCGAGCCATCGAGTTGCTCGGGCGAGTCGGGTTGGCCAATCGCGTGGCGCATAAGCCGGCGGCTCTTTCCGTGGGCGAGCAACAGCGCGTGGCGGTGGCGCGGCGCTGGTGAATCGGCCGGTGCTGCTGTTGGCGGATGAGCCGACGGCCAATATCGATCCGGCGCATCAGCAGCAGGTGATCGATTTGTTGCGCGAGGTGTGCCGGGCGGAGAACGTGGCAATGCTACTGGTGACGCATTCGGATGAGGTGGCGGAACAGTTTACGCGGCGTGGAGCACCTTGAGAATCTTAACCGGGTGATAGCGACGGTGAGCTAAACCGCAAGCGTGACGCGACGCGAAGTTAGAAGTATCGTCGGATAGTACAGATGCCATTTTGGAAGATAGCGTGGCGAAATATGGAGCAGCGGGCGCTGGCTCTGCGCTGACGGCGATCTCGATGGCGCTGGGTGTGGCGGTGATGATCGCGGTGATCGTGATCTATGGCGTGGCTGTGCGGCAGTTCGATCAGAATGCGCAGGGCTACCATTTGATCGTCGGCGGCAAGGGCGGGTCGCTGCAGTTGGTGCTGAGCACCGTGTATCACATTGGCCAGCCGCTGTACCCGATTCCGTACAGTTACTATCAAAAATTCCTGCCGGGCGGGGAGTTTGCGGAGGTCACGTCGGCCGCGATTCCCGAATGTCTGGGCGACAGTTACCAATCGCCCGACGGTTCGGTGTTTCGCATCGTGGCCACGACGCCCGAGCTATTCGAGAAGATCCACTACGGCAATAATCCGGACGGGTCGCTCAAGAGCTACGAATTCCAGCCGGGTGGACGAAACTTCAAGACGGAGAATTTTTTTGAAGGGGTCATCGGCTCCGTGGTGGCGGCCCGGTCGGGACTTAAAGTGGGCGACACGTTTCAGCCCAGCCACGGCCTGGCTGGCGGAAGCGACCTTCATCATGCGGTCAAGATCGTCGGGATTTTGAAGCCGACGGGAACGGCGGATGATCGTGCGCTGTTCATGAACATCGAAGGGTTCTACTTGATTCCGGGCCACGCGCTGTCGCCGACAGCGGACAAAGCGGAGGTGGAAGGCGAAGGTCAAAAAACCAAAGCGGAGGAAGAGGCGGAGGAAGCACGCGAGCACGAGCAGGAGCGCGAGCTGGAACGTCAATTGGAGCGGGGCGAAGCGAAGCCTTTGCCGGCGGCGCAACGCGAGGTGACGTCGATCCTCGTGCTCTGCAACAATCCGCTGGGGCCCGAGTATCTCAATTTCAAGATCAACAAGGGGAAAGAACGAATTGCTCAAGCTGTGGCGCCGGCGCGGGAAGTCGGCATGCTGCTCAATAGCATCGTGGGCCCCATTCGGTTGGTGCTGTTGGTGCTGACCGTGCTGGTGGTGATCGTGGCGGGGATCAGCATCCTGGTGAGCATTTATAATTCAATGACCGAGCGAAGCCACGATATCGCGGTGATGCGGGCGCGGGGCAAGCCGGAAGGCGGTGATGGCGATCGTTTTGGTGGAATCGATCCTGCTTTCACTCGGCGGCGGATTGATCGGTGTGTTATTGGGTCACGGCATGATTGGCATGGCGAGTCCCTATTTGGTCGAGCGGACCGGCATTGCGATGAGCATGTTTGCATTCGACTGGCAGGAGCTGATTCTCATCCCGGGGCTGGTTGTGCTGGCGTCGCTGGTAGGCTTTTTGCCGGCATTGGCGGCGTATCGGACCGACGTGGCGAAGGCGCTGGCGGGCAGCCGGTAGCGTGTTCGGTCGGCCGCACGTGGGATAGAATGAATGTTCCAACGGGGTGGGCAGGGAGCGGTAACTCGAAAGATGAAAACTCATTTGAAAATCTCGGCTAAAAACGGGCTCGGGGACGAGGCGGCTCGCTGGTCGGTGTTCTTATGGTTGCCGTCGGCAGTGGCGATTGTTGTTGCCGCTATGGCGGGCGGTGCGGATGCGTGTCCGTTTTGCAACGCGGAGTCGCAAACGCTGAGTGAAGAGACTCGCGGGGCCGATGCGGTGGTGCTGGCCAAGCTGCTGAAAGAAGTGCCGGCCACGGCTAACGCGGCCGATCCGAACTCGGGGACGGCGACGTTCCAAGTCGTTGAAGTGCTTCGCGGTAAAGACTTGCTCAAAGATGCCAAAGAAATCGGCGTAGTCTTCTTCGGAGATTCGAACCGCGAGCGGATCTACCTGGTGAACGGCATCGGCAAGGACAAAGTCGATTGGACGACGCCGCTGCCGTTATCGGCAGAGGCCGTGAAGTATGTGAAACAGTTATCGAATGTTGCGCCAGCCGGGACCGATCGGCTGGTTTTCTTCCAGGACTATTTGGAGAACGACGACCCGCTCTTGCGGCAGGATGCGTACGACGAATTCGCTCGGCGCGCCGTACACCGAGTTGCGCGAGCTGGGTCCGCGGATGAAGCACGATCGCGTGGTAAAATGGGTTACCGATCCGGAGGTGAGCCCGAGCCGGCGGCGATTGTATCTGACGATGCTGGGGATTTGTGGCAGTAAGGCGGATGTGCCGATGCTCGAATCGATGATCGCTTCGGATTTCGAGGCGATGAAGCCGGAGCTCCAGCAACTTACGTGCACAGGTTTGGCGATGGGCGGACCGATTGCACTGCCGGTGTGGGTTGAAATGGTGCAGCAAGAGGAGCGTCGCAAGAAGCTTGGTTTAGACGCGCTGGTGGCTTGCTATTTGATTCTGCGCGGGCCGGATGGACTCGACCTGGTCGAGAAGCGATTCCTGAAGAATCCACATGCCGAATACACGCACATTTATTCGACGATCATGGCCCTGCGTTTTCACGGCGACGAGAATACGGGGGTTGTGCCTCGAGACAGGTTGCTGGCGTCGATGCGGCTATTGTTGGACAACCCGGATTTTGCCGACCAGGTGATTTTGGATCTGTCGCGGTGGGAGGACTGGTCGGTGCTCGATCGGCTAGTGGAGATGTTCAAGACATCGGATGCGAAGGGCTACGTTCGCCAGCCGGTGGTGAGTTACCTGACGGTCGCGAGCGAGCAGCCGGGTGACGTGGGGGTGCGGGCCAAGGCGGCGATGGCTGAGCTGGAAAAGCTCGATCCGGAAACGGTGAAAACGGCCCGCAGTTTGATGGCGTTTGGGCGCTGGGGCGGGCGCGGGGATGGCAACGGCGGCGAATAATGGAGCTAAACCGCAAGCGGCGAAGTTGACGGGTGTGAGCGCGGCTTCGGCGACGGATGCGAAACAGGGGTTTGCCGCATCGGCGGCGGATAACAAGGCCGATCCGACGCAGATTCCTGATCCGGAGAGTTTTGATCAGAATAATCAAAAGGTTGCCTCGGGTGCGGCGGCGCCGTTTGCGGCGGCGCCTGCCGCGGTGCCGGCCAGCACCGCCGTCGTTTCCTCGACACACGTGAATCCGTTTGTCGTTGCCGGGATACCGCTCGGGGCGGCGGTGCTATTGATGGGCGTGTATTGGTTGATTTTGCGGGCTGGGGCGGTGTAGAGCTAAGCCGCAAGCGAGAAACGGAGCGTTAGATAGGCTTCTGAGATTGAGCGCGGTTATGAGTACGGCGATACTGGATCGAGATTCGATGGCGAGCGATGGCGAGGAGCTGCAATATCGCGCGCTGCACACGGGGCGCTGATTGGCCTGGTGCTGGGCGCGCTTTCGGTATTCGTGGCGATCACGGCTGCGAACTCCTTTGCCGGCTGTTTGTTGGTTGCGCCGATTCCGCTGCTGGGGATCGCGATTTCACTGCGTGCGCTGCGGACGATCGGGCGACATCCGGATCAGTATACGGGCCAGTCGTTGGCGCAGTTGGGGCTTTTACTGTCGCTAGCGTTTTTGATTGGCGGCGTGAGTTACGGCGGCTATGTCTACGCGACGGAAGTGCCGGACGGGTACTCGCGGCTATCTTTTGGCACGATGAAACCGGATGAGATACAGGAGCGTGGCGGCGTGGTCGTGCCGCCGGACGTGGCGGCGCTGGAAGGCAAAAAGATATTCATCAAGGGGTACATTCGGCCGGATTCGATCACGGTGCCGCGGGGCATCGACCGGTTTTTATTGGTGCGCGACAACAACACTTGCTGTTTTGGCGATTTGTCGAAGATCAAGTACCACGACCAGATTCTGGTGGCGATGGTGGGCGATCGCCGCGTGGATTATTCGCAGGGGGTGATTCGCATCGGCGGCGTGCTGCACATCGAGCCGCAATTTGCGTTTCCCGGGGCGCCGAGGCCTGTGTTTTCGCTGAAGGCCGACTACGCCAATTGACCGCGATTTCGTTCACGGCGGAGACTTCATGCTGTCACGCTTTCACGCCGCCGTTTGCCACGCGTTGGTTGCCGCAACGGCAATGATGCTCGTATCGCTGGCGGGTTGCGGTTCGCAGCAGGCGGCGGCGACCGCGGGCACGGGCGCAACAGCCAGTCAGCTCGATCCAACGATGGCATCGGCGGCCAATAGCAGTGCGGCCAAGCCGCGGCCGCGGCTGCAACCCGGAGCAAAAACGGTGGCTTTAACCCGTGCGGGCGATCGGCCGTATGACAAGACGTTCGACAACCTGCGCTTCAATATGACGCCGGGCGGCCCGTTTCATCGCTCGATGCTGACGAAAGAGATCGAAGCGCTGGCCGGACAGCGGATTCGCATTCGCGGGTACATTCTGCCGACTCCGCAGAAGAGCGGAATTACGACTTTCGTGCTGGTGCGTGACAACCAGGAGTGTTGCTTCGGGCAGGGGGCTGCGCTTTACGATTGCATCTTGGTGGATATGAACAAGGGCACGACGGCGGAGTACTCAATTCGGCCGATTGCGGTAGAAGGGATTTTCGAGATCCGCGAGTTTGTAGTGGGGGGCAAGCATATGGCGATTTACCATTTGGATGCGGAATCGGCGGGGTGAAGCCAAACCGCAAGCGGGCGGGAAGCGGTCATCGAATATTCGCGGCGGGATAATTATTCTTCGCCGGTGAGACCGAGCTTGGAGAGCCAGCGGCGGCGGGGCTGGCCGGGGCCTGGCGCACCGCCCGATTCTTGGTAGATTTGGCGCTCGGCTTCGAGAGTGGCGCGGAGCTCATCGAGTTCGACTTTCTGGCGGGCCATTTTGTGCGCTCGACCGACAGCTCGAGCTCGGCGGTGCGGAGTTTTTGCTCGAGTTCGCGTTCGAGGTCGGCGATTCGCCGGCGGTGCTCGGCAATGATTTCGTCGTTGTCGATCAGTTCGATGACTTTCTGATTGCTCTGGAGCTGACAGGCGGCGCCTTCGACTCCGGCGGCAAGCTGGGTTTGCAGCTCGGCGATTTGCCGGTCTTTTTCGGCGACGATGGCGTCGGTCATTTCGATCGTGCTTTCGATCGTGACCCGTTGTTGCTTTTGCGCGGGGTCGTCCTGGGTGTTTCCTTCGCCTTCCAGGCTGGCGAGCAGCCGCCGTTTTTGCGATTCCCAATCGGTGCCGCCCGAGTCGGCCGCCGGGTGCGATTGTTTTGCAGCCGCCACTTGCGATTCGAGCCTGGCGTTTTTGGTCTTGAGCTCGCGTACATCCTCGACCGCCAACTCGAACCGCCGTTGGTAATCGGCCAATTGCTGCTCGACATTTGGATCGATCGGCGCAGCGGGGCGGTGTTCCAATTGTTCGACGCTCGCGGCGAGCGCATTGCGCTCGGCGCGGAGGGCAACCAGCTCGGCGGAGTCGGCCTGATTCGTTTCGGGACGGCGCGCCAGGTCCTGCTCCAGCTCGGCAACCCGGGCCCGCAACCGCTGAACATCTTGCAGCGCCAGGTCGAATTTTTGCCGCAGCTCGTCGCGCTCGCGCTCGAGGTCGGCGCGGGTGGCAGTCCACTCGGTGCGCTGGTCGTTCCACGAAACCTGCTGGTCGCGGAGCCGGCCTTCGAAATCGAGGAGTTGATTGCGCCACTCGGCTTGCGAGGCGTGCAGCTCGGCTTCCAGTGCGGCCACTCTTTGAGATCGTTCGTCGCGCTGGGCTTCCAGACCGGTACGTTCGACGAGCCAGGCGGCGCGAGATTTCTCGTGCTCATCGTTGAGGCGGGCTAATTCGTCACGCAGCAAACCAGTTTCGGCGGCGGTTTGCGATTCGACGATGGTTTGCTCGCTAAGTGAGGCGGCCAGGGCGTCGAGCTGCCGGGTGATATCGGCCTCCAATCGAGAGGCCTGCTCTCGGCTCGCCGCCAATGTAGCCTGCGCACGCTGTTGCAACTCGCGCAAGGCGGCGGCCGATAACGCCGCGGCGTTATTGTCTGGGAACGGTGGCGAATTGTGCTCTTCCATGCTGGACTCAATGGCGCCGCGGCGCGCAGGCGGCTCGAACCGCGCGCGGCACGAACCGCGGGCGGATTCGACTCGCCGGCGGGCGCGTGCGCACGCGCCCGCCGGCGGCGAATATCGGGGCAATTTGCCGGGATATTCCCAACGGTATATACGCCGCAGCAGGGGCGTGGTCAAAAGACTACGGCGGACGATGCGGGTTGTGATGGTCGTGCGGACTCGGGCCTGAGCGCGGGCATCGGGTGGCTGGGGTCGAGCGCCAGCGAGCCCCCAGTTTGCATGGACCTGGGGGCTCGCCAAGCCTCGACCCCAGCCACCCAGGGGCAATATGGCAGGCTAAAAAGCCTGCCCCACGAGGACCTGGGGATTGACGACGTTTTCGGGGCGGCTTCCGGCGAGGCGTTGGCCCACTTGGTTCGCCACGCGGCGGCGGAGTTCGGCGACCGACTCTTCGGAATAGAAAGCCGCATGCGGCGTTACAATCACGCGCGGATCGTTGTAAGGCGGCTGGGAAAGGTCGGGCGGCTCGCGATCCTGGACGTCGAGTGCGGCGCCAGCCAGGCGACCGTTTTGCAGCGCGGCGGCGAGGGCGGCATGGTCCACGAGTCCACCGCGGGCCGTGTTGATCAAAGACGCGGTCGGTTTCATTTGGGCGAACTGCGCGGCGCCGATCATGTGGCGGGTGTCGGCTGAAAGGGGCAGGTGCAGAGAGATGAAATCGCTGTGCTGCAGCAAGGTGTCGAAATCGGTCCAGGCGACGCTCGGCGGCGGCTCGAGACGCGAGCGGTTGAATGCGACCACCTTCAGGCCGAACGCCTGCGCTTTTTCGGCGACACGACGTCCGATCTTGCCAAGGCCGATGATGCCGAGTGTTTGGCCGTCGATCCGCCGCAGCGGGAAGCCGGCGGGCAGGTCGTAGCGGCCGGCACGGGCGGCGGCATGATAGATGCCGATCTTTCTCGCTAGCGCCAGCAGCAGTGCGAGCGTGTGCTCGGCGACTTCGGTGAGGCAGTAATCGGGTAAGTTGGTGACGGGGATGCCGCGCTCGGTGGCATGGCCAACATCGATGTTATCCAAGCCGATGCCGAGCCGGGCGATGATCCGGCAGCGCGGCGCCGCATCGATCAACTCGGACGGCACATCGGCCCAGTTGGTCATGATTGCGTCGGCATCGCGAGCCAATTCGACGAGCGTCGCCAAATCACGGTTGGGCGCGACAACGAGTTCGACGCCATACGAGGCCAGGACCTCGTGCTCGATGTCGAGGTCGGGCCAGGCGTAGTCGGTTAACAGAACTTTGTTAGGCATTTTTTAAAACCACAACGGCACGACGGGCACAACGAATGAAAAGGCTTACTGCGTTTCTTGGCTTTCTAATAGAACGTTGTGATCGTCGTACCGTCGTGGTTCATTATTCATACTACCGAGCTCGGTGGCGAAGTTGCGGGCGATTGCGTTGCGGCAGAGGCTCATCTTGGCGGTGAGCTCGCCGCGCTTGATCGAGAAGGGGCGATCGACGATAACGAAATGGTGGACTTGTTCTTCGTGCGCGGCGGTGGCGAGGCGGCGATTGATTTCGGCCTGATATTGAGCTAAACCGCAAGCGGTGGATCGGCTGTTGATGTTGGAGGGAACGATGAGCGCGGTGAGGCCGCATTGGCCGTCGCCGAAGACGGCGACTTGCTCGATGAGCGGTGACGCGGTGAGCAGCGATTCGACGCGTGTGGGGGTTACCTTCTTGCCAGTCGATAGGACGATGAGTTCTTTCTTTCGTCCGCGGATAGAGAGGAATCCATCGGCATCAAGCTCGGCTAGGTCGCCGGTGCGGAGCCAGCCATCGTGGATCACATCGGCGGTGGCGGCTTCGTCGTGCCAATAACCGAGCATCACGTTGAGGCCGCGAGTGAGAAGTTCGCCGTCGGCCGCAATGCGAAGCTCGATGCCGGGAATTGCTTGGCCAACGGTTCCCAACCGACGGGCGCCGCGCGTCGTGACGGTAATCACGGGCGACGCTTCGGTCAGGCCGTAGCCGGGGAGCAGCGGCAGGCCGTGATCGGCGTACCAGGCTGCGACATCGGGCGCGACGGGGGCTCCGCCGCAAAAGAGCATTTCGATTCGGTTGCCGAAGGCGGCGAGAAGGGCAGCCGATTGATCGACCACCTGCGCGTTGCGCACGCCTTCCATCACGCGCTGATACACGAACGGCACGGCGTTGAGAGCGGTCGGCTGCACTAATTGGCAATCGCGCAGCAATGTGTCTCGGCTTTCGGCCAAAACGAGTCGCGAGCCGCTCACGATCCAGGTGTAGAGGTCGCAGGTGCGGGCGTAGATGTGGCTCAGCGGCAGGATGCAGAGCATCGTGTGATCGGAATGTACCTGGTGGGCCTCGCAAACTGCCGCAGCGTTGGAAGCGAGGTTGTGGTGACTAAGCATCACGCCGCGTGGGCGGCCCGTTGTGCCCGATGTATAGAGAATCGTCGCCGGCGACGTTTGATTTCGCGTTAGCGGATCGGGAAACGCTTGCGAAAGATGTGTCGTCGTCGTTCGTACGGGTTGACCGTAAATTCGGACGGCGATGCGAGAATCGATTTTAGTTGCGAACCTTGCGAGCTGCTCCCCACTCGAGACAAACAGTAGCTTTGCGCCGCAATCGCGAATTTGATCGGCAATCTGTTCGCCGGAAAGCGTGATGTGGATCGGCACATGCACGGCATCGGTCAAATGCAGCGCCAGATCGGTGATGATCCACTCATAGCAGTTCCCAGAGACATGGGCGACCCGATCGCCCGAATCAATGCCGGCGTTTCGAATTTCTTCGGCGAGCGATACGGCATCATGTGCAATTTCTTCCCACGAGCACCATTGCAATTGCCCCCCACGAATGCAGCCGAGCGCGGGCTTCGGCCCACGGGTATAAACCGCCCGTGCCAGGAACGACGAGATGCTTTGTGATATCGGGCCTTCGATCATGAGAATATGATCGCGAATGCGTCGCGCGGATGCAAATGGACCCGTTCCACGAGCTGTCTCGCGCAAAGGCGCGAGGCGCGAAGATTGGAATACGGGTTCGGAACGCTAATCGGCGCTAATAATGAGCCAATCTGTTATTCGATTAGTGATGATTAGCGCCGGTAAGTGTTCCCTCGGCTTGTCTTGTTTCGCTTTGCGCTTGGCGCCTTTGCGTGAGACGAACACTTAGAACACGCGTTGCAGCGTGATTTGGGCAAGGGCGACGGGGAACGTGAGTCCGAAGTTGGCGAGGACTTCGGGATGGACTTCGCCGAGGATGCCGACTTCCACGTTGTCGAGCAATACGATCGCGGCGCGGCCGGCAATTAAACCGGGATGATCCGTCGGCTGGTATTCGGCCGCCCACCCGAGTTCGCGGAGCAATGCGTCGACCACGCTGCGGGCGGTGGCGTAGCCGCTATCGCGGCCTGTTTCCACCAGGGCCACTTGCCGATGTTCGGAGGCCCCCGTTTCGGCCGCGTCGTTGATCTTCACGATATTGTCGACTTCGAATAACCCAATCGGCATGGGGCGTCGGCGATTTTCGTGAAGTGCTTCCAGCAGGCCGCTCGCCAAATGCATGCGCACGATGTTGTGGGCTTTCAATTTTGGATTGGCCACCTGCGGGTAGCGGCCCAGGATCGGAATTCGCACACGCTCGAACTGTTGCTCTTCGCTGGTAAGCGGCAGGCTCATAATTTCGCTGTAGCCCAGGCCGATCAGGACCTGGCGGACACGGTCGCTGAGAATTTCCTCCGGGCGCGGCGTGCCGACGGTCATCGAGCGGACCAGGCGCGGCTCGATGTTGGCGTAGCCGTAACCGATGGCGACGTCTTCGAACAGGTCGACCATGTGGCGGATGTCGGTGCGGTAGGGGGGATAGGAGACGGCGAGTGTGGAGTGGGGAATGGGGCGTGGGGAGTTGGAAGTACCGGAGGCGGGGACGCCCCGGTTCGCTGTGACGTCGAAGCGCATTTTGCGGAGCGCGGCGGCGAGTGAGTTTTCGTCGAGCGGGAGACCGAGCCAGCGTTTGGCCTCGGCGATGTCAATTTGCTTCGAGCGTGGTGCCAGGTCGGGCGTTGTGCGTCTCTTGCCGTCGGCGTCGACGATTTCGACCGTTTCAATCGTGCCGCCGATTTCGGCTAGTGAGCAGACCAGCGTGTCGAGCGATTTCGTGACGGCGGCGTGGCTGATGCCGGTGACATCGATGAACACGCGCGTGCTGCCCTGCTTGAGTTTCGTTTCCTCGCTGTTGATGATCGGGGGCATCGACAAAACTTGTTTCTTCGCGTCCTCCAAAACCGGGTAGCGCTTGTGTTTGGCAAGGAGTTCGGCGTACGCGACGCCTTTGGGGTGCGATTCGAGGATTTGGCGGCCCGTCATTTTGCGGCCGGGCATGCCGAGTGGGATGAACGGGTCTTTATCCGGATCGATCGTGCGGTATGTGACATCGCCGCTGATTGCCGCCATGTCGTAGACGCCGATCGAGGCCAGTTTGCGGTCGCGGCCGACGCCCCAGTGCAGGTTTTCCTGCAGTTTCATGATCGCGACGAGGCTGGTTTCATCGACCGGCGGCAGCGTCATCACTGCGCAGGCGATGAAGGGGCGGTAGCTCGACTTCTCGGCGACCGATTTGTCGACCTTTACCGTGAGACCTGAGGGCTTCGTGGCGTATTTCGGCAAGCCGCTTTCGATGCCAAGCGTGCCGCGTAATGCACGAGCCAGGCCGCCGACGTCGAACAGATCGGGGCGGTCGGCCAAGAGGTCGAGACGCATCACTTGCTGGCTGCCGGCGCGTTTGAATGGCGTTTCCGATTCGAAGCTGCAGATGGTGCAAGCCTTTACTTCGTCCTGTCCGAGCGGGTGCTCGACCAAGGAGCCGCATTGCGGGCAGCGGCTGCGGTCGATGTCGACGACGTCTTCCACGTCGCAGCCGATTTGTTCGAGCGATTCGCGGAGGACTTCGGTCTCGTACGGCTTGCCTAGGAGGCGGTTGAGCCACGGCAGGTCGATGTTCACTATCGGCATAGCGCGACCTCGTGCGTTCGACAGTCAGCCCCCGGCTCTGCCGGAGGTTTTGCGTGGTGCCAACTTGGTCCGATGTTGAACATCCAGAAACCCCCGGCGGAGCCGCGGGCTGACGAGCGTGTCCGATCGATGAGCGGCCAGGCAATTCCTACCCTGCCCCCTGCATCCCGCATCCTCAATCCTTTTTTTCTCAGCGGCATAACGGCACCTTTTCGAGTTCGCCCAAGTTCGTGCCGTACAGTTCGCGGATATCCGAGACGCCGAAACGGATCATGGCGAGGCGTTCGATGCCGAGGCCCCAGGCCAGGACCGGGAATTTGCAGCCGAGCGGAAGGGTGACTTCCGGCCGGAAGATGCCGGCGCCGCCCATTTCGATCCATTTGCCGCGCGATTCCATGTACACCACCACGTCGACGCTCGGCTCGGTGTACGGGTAGAACGCCGGTTTGAACTTCACGCGGCCAAAACCCATTTTCGAGTAGAACTCTTGCAGCGTGCCCATCAGCGAGGCGAGGTTGGCTTCTTCGTCGATGATGATGCCGTCGACCTGGTGGAAGACGGGCAGGTGCTTGAAGCTGATCGTTTCGTTGCGGTAGGTCCAGCCGACGCAGAAGAATTTGCCAGGCGGGTTCGGGTTGGCGGCGAGCGCGGATCGTGGCGGCGGTGGTGTGAGTTCGCAGCACGACCTGCTTCGAAACATCGGGGCTCCAAGTGTAGCCCCAGCCTTCGCTGCCGGTTTCCCAGCCGTCTTCGTGCGTGCGGCGGACGTGCTCCACGATTTCCGGAGCGAAAAAGGTGTCAGGAACCATTTGCCGGTTCGGTAAGTTTGGTTGACCGCCGCTAGGTTGCAAATGGTTCCTGACACCTTTTTCGCCCGGCAGCGGCGCCTCGGACGGGTCGCGCATGTAGAACGTATCCTGCATGTCGCGGGCCGGGTGGTCCTGCGGTTGGAAGAGAGCGTCGAAGTTCCAGAACGCCGATTCAATCATCGGCGAGACGACTTCGCTGAAGCCCATCTCGAGGAACGCGCGGCGGGTTTGCTCGATGATCTTGCGGAGCGGGTGGATTTTCGCCGGGTAGACGTCTTTGGCCGCGAGCTTGACGTCGTAGGGGCGGAGCTTGATTTCGCGCCAGGCGCCAGACTCGAGGTCTTCGGGGGTGAGGGTGTTGCGCTCGATGACTTGTTTAGCTGACCGAAAAGCAGTTGCCCCCTCACTTGTTATTGAAGCTCGCCGTTCCGTGCGCTTCTTAAACTTGGCAAGTTCTGGACGCTTGCTTAACAATTGCCTCACGCGGTTTTTTGCACTTTCGGCAGCATTTAGCGTATCGAAAGGGATTGGCGACGGATAATTCAATAAAACGTAAATATCATCATCCTTGAATTCACTCTGAATTCCCTTTTGCCCCTTCTCGCTTAAGACAATTAGGGTTTTTCCTTCGATCTTCGATTTCTCGATCCAACCGCGTGTTGTACCCCATTTCAAAATCTCATTGGTTGCAAGATCGTTTATGTTAGCCCACGCGAGGAACTCTTCCATTGGTAGCTGGTTAGAGTTCTTTGCAAGATGTGCCGCCGCTCGAAATTCAGGCAGACCGATTGCCAGTAATTCCCGAGCACCTTCGCTTCGAATTAAATCCTCTCGCTCAATTTCTTCAATTTTAAAAAAGCCTTTTGCAGCAGCTTCCGTTGCAATAGCCGAGACTTGGGCTTGATCGATGCCCGTTTGTTTGACGACTTGCCCCAGCTCGATCGGGCCGTGGTCTTTGACCGTTTGCCAGACGGCGAAGGCGGCTTCGTTGAGGAGGAGTTCGTCGGGCATGGTTGCTTAGTCAATGTGAAAGAAGTCTATGTCGCCCCGTTGGGGCTTTGATTTCGCATATGCCCGCGGACCGGCGGCTTACGCCGCCGGCTACACGCTGTCGCCGCTTCGCGGCTGAAGACGGATCGAGCTTTCGCAGGTTTCAGCCCCGAAGGGGCGTCAGCGCTTAGCCGGGCGGCGTAAGCCCCCGGAAAGCGTGGCTCTCAATTTAGCATCGAAGCCCCGAAGGGGCGACATCGGACGAGCAGATGACGCGACAGTGTCGCCCCGTCGGGGCTTTTGCAATTGAATGGCGCACGTTGACCGTGGGCTTACGCCGCCCGGCTAAACGATATCGCCGCTTTGCGGCTTTCCGCGACCAGCGGTCGCGGCGTTATGGGAACGTCAAACCAAACCCGCAACATTATGCCAGCGCGGCTTTGGCTTGGGCGACGATGGCGTCGAAGGCTGCTGGATCAGAGATCGCAATCTCGGACAGCATCTTGCGGTCGAGCTCGATCTTGGCCTTGTTGAGACCGTTGATGAACTCGCTGTAGCGGATGCCCCGCTCGCGGCAGGCGGCGTTGATGCGGATGATCCACAGCTTGCGGAACTCGCGTTTGCGTGCGCGGCGGTCGCGGAAGGCGAACGTTTCCGCCCGGACGAGCGTTTCTTTGACCGAGCGAAGAAGCCGGCGGCGGCCGCCGGTGTAGCCTTTTGCTTTCTTGAAGAGGCGATTGTTTTTGCGCTTTCGCGCGACGCCGACTGTGGTTCGCATTGAAGGAACCCTTCGTGATGGTTGTGCGGCCCAGGCCCCCGCGGCGGATGCGTTGGGAGTTATTTGGTGCCCGGCGGGCTTGTTCGGATTGTTATATTTCGTTGGTTTATTTAGCCCCCGGTCAATGACCGGGGGCTAACTGCTAATAGCTGTTGCCGGCGAGGGCTTTTTTGATGGACTTGGCCATGGCGGGCGCAAGGACGTCGGTGCCGCGAAGTTTGCGGATCCGTTTTTGGTTCTTGCGCAGCTAAGTGGCTCGTGCCGGCCGAGCGGTGCTTGATTTTTCCGTTGGCCGAGACGCGGAAACGCTTCTTCGTGCCTTTGTGTGTTTTTTGCTTGGGCATGGGAGGACTCTCAATTTGCGAGAATCCATTATTGTAGTGGCAAGCTGTCCGCACGAAAAGGGGATTAATTCTGCGTCACGTCCCATTGTTCGGCGTAGACTTTCTTGCGGCGAACGAGCGATTCAATCTTTGCAGCCGGTGCAAACATTTCTGCTTGCCACCAGTAAGTAAAAAATTGGGCATCTCCATTTAAAACGGGCCCTTTGATCGTTCCCCTTTTTCCTATCAATGCATAGGCTGAGAAGTACGCTAACAACAGAACGCAACAGAATAGCGTCACTGCGACGACGAAGCCGAATCGTGATTTCGTAGTGTCCATCGCCATTGCATGGTGGTTGTCATATTGTCACTACTTCGGCGCGAAGATCACCACGATCCGCCGGCCATGCATTTGCGGCGACTGTTCGAGTTTGGCCACCTCTTCCAGTTCTTTTTGCAAGCGCTGGACGAGCTTGTAGCCTTCGTCGACGTGGGCGTTTTCGCGGCCGCGGAAGATGACGCTGAAGATCACCTTGTCTTTCTCGGCCAGGAACTCTTTGGCCCGGTTGACCTTGGTCATGAGGTCGTGATCGCCGATCTTGGGGCGGACGCGGAGCTCTTTGTTCTTGCTGTGGTGCGTGTGGCCTTTGTGTTGTCGCTTTTTTTGCTGGTACTTGAATTTGCCGTAGTCCATGATGCGGCAAACGGGCGGCTTCTCCTGGGCGCAACTTCGACGAGGTCCAGGCCGACTTCGCGGGCGCGCCCGAGGGCATCGATGGTTTCGAGGACGCCGAGCTGGTCCCCTTCATGTCCGATCACGCGGACGGGTGAGATGCGGATCTGCTCGTTGATCCGCTGAGCTTTACGATCGAGGGCGATGGCGATGTCTCCTATTGGGGTTGGAGAAACGGGGAGCAGGGGGCAAGGAGCCGGGAATCAAAATCAAAACTCCACGCACTACGTTTAGAATCTTGGCTTTGGAATGGTCGTTCGTCAACTAGAATCGGCGATTTTCGGCGTTTACGGCACAATTAGAATTCGATTTGAGGATTTAGCGACTACCAGCCCCCGGCTCTGCCGGGGGTTCACTGCGTAAAACATTAACCATCAGGATTGCTTGCTTGAACCCCCTGCTGAGCCGGGGGCTAACGGGTTGGATCCGCAGGCAGCGCTATTAATCGCCGCGACGGCGTTAGTATTCGTTTTGGCTGTCGCGGTCGGCTAGGGCTACCGCCTGGCGAGCGGCCACCTGGCGGACGGTTTTCGCGGCGATTTCGGCGCGGAGCTTGGCGATGGCGTCCTCCAGCACGAAGGGGTCTTTCAGATCGCCTTCCAATCGATCGCGGATGGCCACGGTGCCGGCGTCGCGGTCGCGTTCGCCGACGACGAACATGTACGGGATGAGCTGCAGCTGGGCCTCGCGGATTTTTGCGTTGAGCTTGATTCCGCGGTAGTCGCCGGTCGCACGCAAGCCCGCGGCGGTAAGCTTCGCCTCGACTTCGCGGCCATAGGCCTCGGATTTTTCGCTGACGGTGACGACGCGGACTTGTTCGGGCGCGAGCCAGAGGGGGAACGCGCCGGCGAAGTGCTCGATCAACACGCCGACGAAGCGCTCGAGCGAGCCGAGCGGAGCGCGGTGGATCATGACTGGCTGGTGCGGGTGGTTGTCGGGGCCGATGTATTCGAGGCCGAAGCGCTCTTTACTCGGCAGATTGTAATCGAGCTGAACGGTGCCGAGCTGCCATTCGCGGCCGATGCAATCGGTGACGACGAAGTCGGCCTTGGGGCCATAGAAAGCGGCTTCGCCGGGCTCGATCGGTCATATCGGGCAGGTTCATCGATTCGCAGACGGATTTCAGGGCTGCCTCGGCGCGGTCCCAAACGGCGGCGGCGCCGACGTATTTGTCGCTCTTGGGATCGCGGAAGCCGAGCCGCACGCGGTAGTCGTTCATTCCCAGGGCGGCCAGCACGGTTTGAGTCATTTCGAGGCAATTGCGGAATTCGCTCGCGACTTGCTCTTCGGTGCAAAAGATGTGGGCATCGTCCTGCGTGAAGCCGCGGACGCGGGTCATGCCCGATAACTCGCCCGATTGTTCGAAGCGGTAGACGGTTCCGAATTCGGCCAGCCGCACGGGCAAATCGCGATAGCTGCGCGGCTTCGACTGGTAGATCATGATGTGGTGCGGGCAGTTCATCGGCTTAAGCAGGAACCGCTCGCCGTCTTTGAATTCGATGGGCGGGAACTGGCTGTCGCTGTAATAGGGAAAGTGGCCGGACGTTTCGTAGAGCTCGACACGGCCGATGTTCGGCGTGTAGACAGCTTCGTAGCCGCGCTTGCGGAGCTCGCCCTTGATGTAGTCTTCGAGCGTTTGGCGGATGATCGCGCCCTTGGGGAGCCAGAGAATCAGGCCGGAGCCGACCAATTGGTTGATCGTGAACAGCTCGAGCTGTTTGCCGAGTACGCGGTGGTCGCGGCGTTTGGCTTCGGCCAGTTGTTCGAGGTGGGCATCGAGCTCTTTTTTATCGAAGAACGCGGTGGCGTAGAGGCGTTGGAGCTGCTCGCGTGAGGCATCTCCTTTCCAATACGCGCCGGCCACTGAGAGGAGCTTGAAAGCGCCGCCGATGTGGCCGGTGCTGGGAATATGCTTGCCGCGGCAAAGGTCGATGAATTCGCCCTGGCGGTAGAAGCTCAGGCCCTTTTCATCGGCGAGGCCCGTTTGGATGTGCTCGACTTTGAATTCCTGCTTCAGCTCGCGGCAGAGCTCGATCGCTTCGTCGCGCGGCATATCGAGGCGCTCGAAGCGTTCGTCGGATTTGACGATCTTTTGCATCTCGGCTTCGATCCGCGGGAAGTCTTCTTCGGAGAGGGGATGATCCAAGCGGAAGTCATAATAGAAACCGGTGCCGGTGGTGGGGCCGAAGGCTAATTGGACGCCCTCGAAGAGGCGCATGACGGCTTGGGCCATGACGTGCGCGGCACTATGCCGCATCACGGCCAGGGCTGCGGGGTCTTTCTTGGTAAGGAGTCGGAGCTTGATTTCGCCGCTCGTGGGGAGCGTGCTGCGCAGATCGACCTGGCGGCCGTCCACCTCGGCAAGGATAGCGGCTTTGGCCAGGCCGGGGCCGATCTCCGCGGCCACATCGTACGCGGAGACGGGGCGATCGAATTGCTTGCGAGAGCCGTCGGGAAGAATGACTGAGAGCATGATTCAGGAATCAATAAGATTCACCACAACGGCTCGACGAGCACGACGGAGAACAACGGAATTTGTCATTTGAAATTGGCCATTTCGTACAAGGCGGGATTGAACGCTGTTGTGACGCTGTGCTCGTCGTGTCGTCGTGGTGAATTACCAATTCAGGCCGAATTTTTCGCCGCCGCTGGGGCCGCCGATGCCGCCTTTGAGTTCTTGATTTTGCTTTCGCGGCTGTTTGGGGGCATCCTTGGGGAACGGCAGGTCTTCGTCGGCCACTTTTTGCTGGCCCGGCTTTTCGGGCGGCGCGAGAAGCGCTTTGAGCGACAGGCTGATGCGCTGATTCTCGGGGTCTACCGACAGGATTTTTATTTCGACTTCCTGACCCTCGGTGACAACATCGCGAGCGCGGAACACGCGGCCATGGCCCAGCTCGCTGATGTGGATGAGGCCTTCGACGCCGGGCTCGAGCTTTACAAATGCGCCGAAATCCATGAGCCGCGAAACGGTGCCCTTGGCCCGGTTGCCGACCGGATATTTGGACGCCACATTCTGCCAGGGGTTCGCGCCGACTTCGCGGTAGGAGAGGCTGATCTTGCCGGTTTCCTTGTCGAACTTGTCGACGCGGACTTTGATCTTTTGGCCGACTTCGAGCACTTCGCTGGGATGCTTCACGCGGTCCCAGCTGAGCTGGCTGATGTGCACGAGGCCATCGACGCCGCCCAGGTCGACAAACGCGCCGAAATCTTTGAGGCTGCGGACAACGCCTTCGCGAAGTTGGCCGGGGGCCAGCTCGGCGAGCAGCTTGTCTCGCTGCTGGTTACGCTCGCGCTCCATGACGGCGCGGTGGCTGAGCACCAGGTTTTTCCGGTCGCGGTTGGCCTCGGTGACAACGCACGCTAGCCGCTGGCCGACGAGCTCCTCGGGGTTTTCAACGCGATAGATCGAGACCTGGCCCATCGGAATGAAGCCGCGGATGCCGGCAACCTGGCATTCGAGTCCGCCTTTGTTGCTGCCAGTAACGGTGACTTCGATTATCTGGCCCTCGTTGACTTCGCTCCAATTGCCGACATCGACGGCAGCGGTGGGGAGCGACATTTCGTAGAGGCCTTCTTCGGCGTCGAAGCGCACGATGAGGAGCTCGACTTCGTCGCCTTCTTTCGGCGGTGTTTCGAACTGGCGCAACGGGACAATTCCCTGGTTGCGTCCGCCCAGTTCGACGAAGACGTCTTCGCGATGAATTCGAGACACGCGAACGGTGACGCGGGCTTCGGGCACCAGCTCCAGCGCGGCGTCGGCAGTCGTCGTTTCGCTCATGAGCGCATCGAGCGACAGCTCGCCGAGGGCGGCCTCGTATTCGGCTTCCAACTCGGGTGAAAGCTGGTCGCGGATGTTGGGCGGCGGGTAGTGCTTGGCAGCTTGTTGCCTGGGCGCCGGTCGGTCGGCGGGTGGGGGGGCGGCAGGCGTTACCGGGTTGGGCTTGGCCTCGACGCCAGTTGCCCGATCGCGCTGGGAGCCGATGAGAATTCGTTGGGCCGGGCGCTCAATTGGCGGCTCGGCATCCGCAGTCTGGGCCGTCGTTTGTGGCGAATCGGCAGCGGGCGCGGCTTGAACTGTTTCGGGAGTGTCGGAAGACATCGAGGAGTCCTAGATCGTCGCAGCTGTTTTATGAGAACAGTCTAGGCGGAAAGCCTGGAAACGACAATCGCGACAGAGTGTAGTCAGGTCCGTTGGGGAACCAGTTAAAGGATTCCTGTCTCCGCCGAGAGTTTACGGCAGGCAGCGATTAGTGATGGGGCCGGCACCAAAAAACCCCTGGCGGAGCCGGGGGCTGACAACGCGCCCAGATGTCGACGCCTTTGCGCGCGACGAGTGTGAGTAGAATTCCGTCGGGGCCGTGCGCCGCGGCGTCAATCGGTGGAAACGGGAATCAGGGGCTTCCGCTACCGCCCTGGCCGCCAGGCGCGGCGGCGGGTTTTTCGGCCGATTTGGATTTGTCCGAGAATTCATCCGCCGGCGTGGGCTCCCGTTTGGGTTCGTCGGCCGTAGCAGGTTTCGCCGACGCGTGCGACTCGGTCGGCCGATTTTGCGACATTCCTCGAATTGTGGTCAGCAAATTCTGAAGCTCGTGGTGCACGGCTTGCGTTTGCGTAACCACGATCAGGCCGTTCGGGAGCGCGCGGATCTCGGCGTTGCCGCCGCCGCTTTCGGCCCAGGTGCTGCAGTCCACGCAGGCCTTGATGGTGTCGATGAGCGTTTTGACGTTCTTTTCACTTGCATCGGGAATGATTTTTCGGGCGTCGTAAACGCAAATTTTTAAGTGCATCTCGGCGTCTTCTTGAGTTGTAATCATCAAAACTTCGTCGTCAATGACGTATCTCAGCTGCAGACTATTGAGCATGAGACGCAGCGCCGAATTCAAAGAGATGTTGTGCAGCGCGATCGTTACGGGTGCATCCGTGCCGATCCCGGCCTCCTCGAGCGCGGGTTTGTTCAAGCGAACCTGGATTCCATAGTCATCCTGAAGCTGCGATACGACGTCCTGCAACGGAGTTTCGGAATAATCCAAGCCGGCGGAGCGGAGCGGACCGGCGAGCGCCTGTTCGATTCTGTGAGCGGCGGTGGAATCGCCTTCGCCGACACATTGGCAGATATCGGCCGCGGCCGGTTCAACCCTGGCGGGACTGCTGTCGGCTGCCGTCGCTGATTTTTTTGGCGCGTCTCCGCCGCCAAATTGCGCCTGTGCCGGCGAGCAAATGGCGATTTCCACGACGACCGCAATTACGCCGACGTAAAACGATGACAGCTTCTTCATGGCATTGCTCCTCAAGATTGGGCCCGCGAAATCAACGACGGCACCAGACGTGCCTATTGACGATAGCCGAATCGCGAGGAGCGGGTCAAACTATTCCCGAGTAGGTCCGCCGAGCCGAGGCGGAGCCCGGGGGGAATAGTCGGGATTGAGGTGAACAGACTAGGGAGTGCGGATCAGCTATCAGGCGGTCTAGAGGTGCCGCTCGGCTGGCGGCACCTACTTGGCGCGGACGGTGTGGCCATCAATCGTGCGCACCAGGCGGCAGCCACTTTCATAGAGGCCAATTGGCGTGGGGCGCGTCCAGACGATTTCGGCCTCGACGGCAAAGCGACCGACCTTGGGATGATCGAGCGAAATCACGGCGCGTTTGTACAGCAAGGCCTGATCGTGCGAGAAGCCAATTCCCGTGAGCGAAAGGTCCTTGCCGACGATGGTCGTCGCCTCGTCGGTCAGGATGTTTCCATCGAGATCGATGGGAATGAGTCGAAAGGTGTAGGGGATCGGCACGCGGTTGCGCGTGCGACGTTCGTCGGAATCGTCGTGGCGCGGGCCTCGTCGATAAGTCCTTGGACTTGTCGCGTGAGCGCCTTCGATTCGGCAGTGGTTGGCGGCTTGGGTCCGCTTAGCACGTCACTCATGAGGTTTCCCTGACGGCGGCCTTGCTGGCCGGATCTCTAAACCATCGGGTGCCACGGGCGGGCTCGGTTGTTCGGCACAAAATCGGCCGCCCTGTAAACGATAGGTCGATCGAGCTGCGGGCAAGGGCGATCATCGCTATGGTCGGCTGTGGACGGTACGCGAGGAACGGCACGACGGGCACAAGCGGCAAAGTCCCTACAAGCTGCACTCGCCCGAGGTTTCCGATTGGCCGATCGCGGGAGTACCGGCAGTGACCGGGATAAGGAAGCCTGGCGAAACGCTCGCCGACGGCAGGCTCTGTGACAGCGAGCGGACCAGCCTGCCGCCGCTTTCGTACCAGCCGGGCCGGGTAAAGCGGCACCAGTTCAAATCGACTTCGGCGGCAAAGCGGCCGAAGTCGGGATGGGCCAATTCGATCAGAGCACGGCGGTGTGGTATGGGCGTCTCATGAAAGAAACTCACGCCGCGACGCGAAATATTCTTGCCGACGACAATTGAAGCCTGGTGACCGATCGGCTGGCGATGGGCGTCCAAAGGCGTCAGACGAAAGAGGACAGGAATCGCGATGCGATCGTCGCTGCGCCTGTCGAGGGCCACGTGCGGATGCAGCCGGGCAACCAGCGCCGCGATCTGTTGGGTCAGCGTCTGGCGATCATCATCTGTCGAATGAAAGGGTTCGATAGGTTGGCTCCTGTTGGATCGAGCTACGTCGCACTTCTGCCGGCGCGCACCGGCAGCGTTAGCGGCACCTGTGGTGTCGCAAAAACGGCGATGAAGTCGCCGATGCCCCAGACGAGGTTTGCCAACGGGCGGCGGAGCAGCGAGTGCTCGGATGCGGGGCTTGCTACGCAACTCTAGCTCACGAATCGCCCGAGGGCAAATGGCGTGCGGAGTGCGGAGTAGGGAGTGCCTGCGACGATTAACCGTGGAATAGCGAAAAAAGGGCAAGTGCGGCGGCCGTCATGGTGGCGGCAAACGCGATTGCGCGGAGGACATCGGTGGAGAATTCGCTCGCTATCGGCTTACGCGGGTAATTGCGATAAGGTTGCTGCAATTGGCGGACGCCGGGTGCCAGCGCGGTGCTGGTTGCCGCTTGCGTGAGCTCGCCGAGAACGGCAGTTGCGGGTCGAGCATCGCCCCAATAGCCGGGAAGGTCTCGGCTTTCAGCAGGGGGCACCGCTTCTTGAAAAACTTCCAACGCCGGCCGAAGCGCTTCGGCGATGCGCCGAACAATCCTGCGCACATTTCCAGATGCGCTTCAACCTGCTCGTCCCAAGCCTCGCCGGTTGGGAAGGGTCCGCTCGTCAGAATTTTGAAGACTTGCTCGCAATCCATCGCCTGCTCTCCCACCTCGTTGGCGAACGCTCGGGCGAAGTTGTAGCACGGGCTCTGCACTGTGTTATATACGCGCGGAGGCAGTTGATGCCAGTCCAATGGACGAAAGAAGGGGAGAGTGGAAAAGTGTGAAATGAAATTTCAAATCTGATTCTGGCCGGCGGAATACGGTTGTCCGTGTGTCTCCCCCTCTCCCACTCTCCCCTTCTCCCACTCTGGCTTCGCGACTCTCGCCGGGTAGGTGGCGGCTGGTTAGAATTGACCGCTGTTTACAACATGCAACCTAACTGAGGCAGACGCAACCATCGCCGAAGCATCCCCCACGAGCGAAGTTCGCCAGGCGCGGAGCCTGCAATTGGCGTTGGCCGCCGCTCGCACCGCCGAGGATAACCGCGGTGAGGACGTGGCTGTGCTCGATATGCGGGGGATGACCACGGAATTCGACTATTTCGTGCTGGCCACCGGCAATAGCCGCCGACAGTTGCACGCCATCAGCGAAGAGATCGACCGGGTTTTGGAAGGCGAACTTAGCGACCAGCGGATGGGAATCGAGGGCTATAACGAAAGCCGCTGGATTCTTTTGGACTACGGCACGGTGGTGGTCCATTTGTTCGACGCCGAAACGAGGGCGTACTACGCGCTGGAAGACTTATGGGGGGAAGCCACGCGTGTGCCGTTGCCGTGGCAGGCGAAGTAGAGGGGAGACAAGGAGACCGGGAGACAAGGAGACAAGGAGATAGCAAACGGCGTTTTTTTAATCCTCCTTGTCTCCCCTTCTCCTTGTCTCCTTGTCTTTGATCGGTATGACAAGGTTCCCGGTAGCCCGAAGCGAATGAACATACTTGCCCTGTTACGCGAGCGGTTCGGCCGCGGGTTGACGTCGTTGGGAATTGATGCGGGCGAATTGCCGGGGCTGGTTGCACTGGTTCTGCCGAGCCAGGATGCGAAATTCGGCGATTACCAGGCAAACTGCGCGATGCCGTTGGGCAAACGACTGGGAAAGCCGCCGCGGCAGATCGCAGCGCAGCTAATTGCGGCCCTCGACGTGGGCGAGTTTTGCGAGCCGCCGCAGATCGCCGGGCCAGGCTTCATCAACTTGCGGATCCAAGACGACTGGCTGCGCGCGCAATTGGCGGCGACTTATGCGGACGCCGAGCGATTGGGTGTGCCGCAGGTGACGGCGCCGCGAACGATCGTTGTTGATTATTCATCGCCGAACGTCGCCAAGCCGATGCACGTGGGACACATTCGCTCGACGGTGATCGGTGACGCGCTCAACCGCATTTTGAAGTTTCTCGGTCATCGCACGATCAGCGACAACCATTTGGGCGATTGGGGCACGCAGTTTGGAATGATCATTTACGGTCTGAAGCATTTCCGCGACCAGGCCGCTTTGGAGCGAAATGCGGTCGAGGAGCTGACGCGGCTCTATAAGCTGGTGAACAGCCTCGTCGAGTATCACGAAGCCGTGCGCGAGAAGATTCCCGCGCTCGAGCAGCGGATTTCCGAGATGGAGCGGCAACGGACCGCGGCAGACCAACAGAGCGACCCAAAGAAGGAAGCGAAACGGATCAAGCAAGTCGAGTCGCAAATCAACGATTTGCGTACCGATCTGGCGGGCTTGCAATCTGCCGTTGCCGCAGTCCTGCACGACGAACGCCTCAAGGAATTGGCGGCGAAACACTCGGACATCGGGAAGCGGGTGCTCATGGAGACGGCCCTGTTGCACGGCGGCGATCCGACCAATGTCGAACTCTGGCGGCAGTTTCTGCCGGCGTGCCTGGCGGAAATCGAATCGATGTACAAACGGCTCAGCGTTTCGTTCGATCACACGCTCGGAGAGAGCTTCTATCAGGATCGGCTGCGGGGGGTTGTGAAGGATTTGGTGGAAAAGAAGCTGGCGCAGGAAAGCGATGGGGCTATTTGCGTTTTCCTCGATGGGTACGACGTGCCGATGATCGTCCAAAAGCAAGATGGCGCGTTTCTTTACGCCACGAGCGATTTGGCGACGATTCAGTATCGGATGAGCGAGTGGCGGCCAGATGCGATCCTCTACGTGGTGGATCATCGGCAGTCGCTGCATTTCGAGCAGCTATTTGCTGCCGCGCGGTTGTGGGGATATTCGAGCATCGAGCTCGAGCACATCGGGTTCGGCACCGTTCTGGGTGAAGACGGCCGGCCCTTCAAAATGCGCAGCGGAAAATCGGTCGTGCTGTCGGGGTTGCTGGACGAGGCTGTCGAACGGGCCTTTGCCATCGTGTCGAAAAACGACGATGCGCGGCCGGAGCCGCTGCTTTCAGACGCGGACCGGCGACAGGTGGCCGAGCGGATCGGCATCGGGGCGATCAAGTACGCCGACCTGGCCCACAATCGCACGAGCGATTACGTATTCAGCTACGACAAGATGCTGGCGATGACGGGGAATACGGCGGCGTATATGCAGAATAGTTACGCCCGAGTCCGGAGCATTTTTGGGAAGAGCGGCACGGATGAACACGCGATCCGGAATTCGCAATCCAAAATCACTTTGGCCGCGCCGGCAGAACGATCGCTCGGGCTAGCTCTTTTGCAATTCGCGGAGTCACTTGATCGTGTTGAAACCGACTATCGGCCAAATCAGTTGGCTACCTACTTGTTCGATGTGGCGACTCGTTTTTCGGACTTTTACGAAAACTGTCCCGTACTCAAAGCCGAGACGGAATCGTTGCGCGTCAGCAGGTTAAAGCTTTGCGAGCTAACGGCGCGGACGATCGCGCGGGGATTAAATCTTCTTGGCATCGAAGTCGTTGAGCGGATGTGATCGGCGCCGACTTACGGGACCAGCACCGCCCTTACGGGACGGTGCTACGAATGGTGCTTCTGTGACCTTCATATTCGGAGAGATGGTCAGCGTATGGCTGCTCGTAGTGCCGGCGATAGGCCACGTTGAAATCACCCGTGGATAGGTCATACACGCTCGACCACATGGTCCAATTCGATTTGGACACGGATTGCATGATGTTCATGACATCGGCCGCGCCTGCTTTACCGTGGAGATCGGTTAATTCCGCAGAGGCCAATTTAAAGCGGCTGCAATGCTCACAATTCTCCAACGGACTCTTACCACTGAGCTGGTGATTCGTGCAGACCTGCCAGTTCGCGGCGGTGGTTGTAGGCTTCAGTTCGCCGTCGATGAATTCCACAACCTCCGATTTGCCGGTGGCGTCGGCGATCATCAAGTGGCACCTCTCTGCCACGAAATAGATGTTGAATTGCTTGAGGATCTCGATCGCTTCATCGGTTGAGTGGGCGTAATCGAGTATGAGCCGCATGGCGGTCGAGTGGATGATGTTCGGCTTGGCCGGATCGCGCGGCGGCTGCACCCCTTCGACCGACATATCGGAAACCGCGACGCCGTACTGGTTCATGCCGTCTTGCAGATAGTAGGGCGCAAACAACAGCGGAATGCGTTGGATGAGATTGGTCTGGTCGAGGTCGTCGCGATCCAGGTTCAAGTAATGCAAATCGAGCACGGCAACCGACGAGGGACCATCGGTTCCGTGGACTTTCAGGATCAGGCACGAGTCGTGGCTATAATCCAAGTTTCGCCCGAAATAGACGTGGCCGTCGTTCGCATGCAGGACGACGCTGGAACAATGCTCGCCGCCCGGAACCGTTGCGATTGGCTCGGAGAGAAACAAGCTCTTTAGCCGCGCGGCAAGGGGCGCCATCCACTTCGGAAAGAACACGGCGACAAGGCTATTCTCAATGTGATTCACGTCGAGGCCGTGGGCACGGACCTCGGCGATGTTGTAATCGACGTAATAGTCCATCACGTAGG
This sequence comes from Pirellulales bacterium, assembly GCA_963733825.1. GTDB lineage: Bacteria > Planctomycetota > Planctomycetia > Pirellulales > Lacipirellulaceae > JABDGM01. The sequence goes on along the minus strand of CAVTEK010000011.1, from coordinate 610,472 downwards.
CGTTGGTGCCGGGAATTCGGCGGAGGGAATGGAGCGTGCGAACGTAGTCCTCGAGTGCAAACGCTGCACACAGCAGGAGCGCGGCGAAGGCGATGGTGGCCCACTTCAGCATCCGCTTCCAACGCGGCCGATGCGGCGGTGGGGCGGCGGCCGTTGACGCTGGCACTTCGTTCATCGTCTTTAATCCCGCCGATGGCCGGCGGAACCAGGAAAAAGCTGCGCCTGTAGAAGTTTCACCGTCCGGTCAGCATAATCCAATTCGTTAATTGCAACCAGATTTGGGCCCCTTGGAGGAGCCGCGGCGACATGTCAGAATAGCTGGTTGCGCAGCAACGATTTTGATTCCGGCGTTCATCGCGTGCGGATGAATTCTCGAACCAGATAGTCAGGAGAACTCTTGTGCCTGTGAAAACTGTCGACGCCCCCAGCCACGTAGCCAACAAGCAGCTCGTTCAATGGGTCGAAAAGATGGCCCAGTTGTGCAAACCGGACCAGGTCTATTGGTGCAACGGATCGAAAGAAGAATATGACCGGTTGTGCGAAGAAATGGTCGCCGGCGGGACGTTCATCAAGTTGAACCCGGAACTGCGGCCCGGTTGCTTTTTGGCGCGGAGCCATCCGAGCGACGTGGCGCGTGTGGAGGATCGCACGTACATCTGCTGGCAAAATCGCGACGATGCGGGTCCGACGAACAATTGGATGGACCCGGACAAGATGAAGGCCCTGCTGACGCCGAAGTTCGACGGGTCGATGCGCGGCCGCACGATGTACGTGATTCCATTCAGCATGGGGCCGATCGGCTCCGACATCGCGCAGGTTGGCGTGCAGGTTTCCGATTCGCCGTACGTGGCTGTGAACATGCGGATCATGACCCGCATGGGTGAGGCGGTGTTGAAGGTGCTTGGTGCGAGCGGAAAGTTTATTCCTTGCTTGCATTCGGTGGGGATGCCGCTGAAGCCGGGTCAGGAAGATGTCCCGTGGCCGTGCAGCCCCGATCCAAAGGATAAATTCATCGTCCACTTTCCGGAGGAACGGTTGATTTGGAGCTACGGCTCGGGTTACGGCGGCAACGCGCTGCTGGGCAAGAAATGCCTGGCGCTGCGGATCGCCTCGGTGATGGTGCGCGATGAGGGTTGGCTCGCGGAGCATATGCTGATCAGCGGCGTAAAGAGCCCGGATGGAGAGAAGACGTATGTGGCGGCGGCGTTCCCGAGCGCCTGTGGCAAAACGAATTTCGCCATGATGGTGCCGCCCAAGCAATTTCGGGAGGAAGGCTGGGAAGTGACGACGATCGGCGACGACATCGCCTGGATCAAGCCGGGTGAGGACGGCCGGCTCTACGCGATCAATCCGGAAGCCGGCTTTTTCGGCGTGGCACCGGGCACGAACGATAAGACCAATCCGAACGCGATGGCCACGATTCGCGAAAATACCATTTTCACCAACGTTGCCCTGACCGACGACGGCGACGTGTGGTGGGAAGGTATGGAGGGCGAGCCGCCGGCGCACGCGATCGATTGGCAAGGCAACGATTGGAAGCCTGGCGGCGAGAAGAAGGCGGCTCATCCCAATAGCCGGTTCACCGCGCCGATGGCGCAGTGCCCGTCGGCCGACCCGGCGTACAACGATCCGAAGGGCGTGCCGATTTCGGCGTTTATCTTTGGTGGACGGCGGAGCACCGCGGTGCCCCTCGTGACTCAGGCATTCAACTGGTCGTTTGGCGTGTACGCGGCCGCCACGATGGGCTCGGAAATGACGGCGGCGGCGTTCGGCCAGCTCGGCCAGGTGCGTCGCGACCCGTTCGCGATGCTGCCGTTTTGCGGCTACCACATGGGCGATTACTTCGGCCATTGGTTGGATATGGGGCGGAGGATTCAAGAGTTGCCGCCGATCTTCAAAGTGAATTGGTTCCGCCGCGGTCCGGACGGCCAGTTCCTTTGGCCGGGCTACGGCGAGAACATGCGAGTGCTCAAGTGGATCGTTGAGCGGACAAAGGCCCGCGCGGCGGCAAAGGAGAGCGCGCTTGGATGGATGCCGACATACGACGACATCGATTGGCGCGGCCTGAAGTACTCGCGCGAGCAATTCAGCGAGGTGATGGATATCCACCGCGACGAACGCGTGCAAGAGTTTGGGTCGCACGACGAGCTGTTCTTCAAGCTGTATAGCCGGCTGCCACGCGAGCTGCCGGCGATCCGCGACTTATTGGTGGCGAGCTTGTGGCGAACGCCGACGGAAACGACCGAGAAGTGACGCCCGGTTGCAAGTAGATTTCGTGCGTTCTCGACGCTGTTGCGAGACGCAATCAATCCCTATTGGGATTGATGAACGCTGTCGGTCGCCGGACTGCGCGAACTGTCAGTTTTTGGTGGCTTCTTCACGCCGTTCGGCGCGGGCGGTTCTTCCGCCGATTCGTTTGTTTTGGCTGGCTTGGGCAGCGTTTTTTCTTTCGCTGCATCGGGTTTAGACGCGTCGGGTTGTTCAGTCCCTTCTGGTTTTGGGGCACGCGGGCCGGTATCGACGAGCAGGTAGCCGGCCCAGAAAAATGGGTGGTCGGCCGTCGGCGCGTCGGTTGTTTCATCGGAATGCTTGAGCCGCGGCTCATAGGTCTGATCGACGGGGTTTTCGCGCGCGAAGAGGCAGGCGCGTTGCCAGGCTTCGGCGGCAGGGGCGTCGGCGGAATCCTTGGTGAATTCGCGGACCAGGTCGAAATTGGTGCGGCCCGCGGTGCGCCAACGGGTTAAGAGAACCGTGCGCGCGCCGTCGGCCATGATGTTGCACAAGGATTGGAAGAGGTCGTCGCCGGGGGGAGCACCGGCCTTACGGCCTGTGCTCTGCGCGGGATGCACCATATCGCGATCCGCCTCTTAAACCTTGCTCGGCTTCGGTTTTGAAACCGGTGAGAACGATTCGCTCGGGGCCGCCGTAGGGGAGCGAAATCCAGGCGTTTGATTTGTCTTTGGCGGCGTTGCGCGAACGGGGAAGCAGCGTTGACGCGTCGCCGAATGTCTCGCCCCCTAAATCGTCGAATACGATGAGGCTATCCAACAGCGGCGATACCAGCCGTGCCGGCTGCTGGAGCGGTTCGGGCAGCACCAGCGGACCGGCGACGGCATCGGTCAGCTGTTGCAAGAGCTTGGCGCGTTCGGCCTCTTCGCCGGCAAACTTCAAATCGCCGGGCAGAATTCCCGTATGCTGTACTCGCCGCAACGGCCGCGGATTGGAGACGGCCAGCGCGGCCGTCGGGCCATAGCGGACCGGGAAATGGTCGGCCAATATCTTTTCTGTTTTGCCGGGCGGGATCAAAGCTTCGAACGGCAAGTACCAGAGCAGGTTGTCGGGGACAACCACGAGCGAGGTCGTTTTGCCGACGTCGATGCGTGAATCCTTGAAGATGGCCGCGTAAGTATCCTTTGCGGCCTTGCGCCACGTATCGCCTTTCAGCTCGGCGACCGAAAGATCGTGATTCGGGCCGTAGTTGCCAAGCGCGCGGAGGAAATTCCCAAGGCCCGTTCGCAAGCGGCGAGGATCGGGCGGTTGCCAGATGTTGACGTTGGACTTTGTAACCGAGAAACCGTACATGTTCTCGCCGACGTTGTGAAAAACGACGAGCACTTCGCCGGTATCAAGAGATTTTTTCAGTTCGTCCGGCGTGCGCATCGGTGGAAATTCCAGCGACGACGGCAGCCGCCGCACGGCAAGTTGCGAGAGCAGGTGTTGCCGACCGTTCGCATTGCGGTCCCACTGGTCGTATAGCGCCGTAAGTGGTTTGGCTTCGGCGGCGCCCGCGGCAAACAGTGGCCCGGCCTGCAATTGCGTGTAGATTTTCCGGCCCGCGGCGAGTAACGCGCCATATTCCGGGAAGGTCGCGAGAATCTGTTGGCGCTGGCTCGAGCGCGTTGCGCGAGAGGTCGGCTTCGGGCGATTCGAGAATCGCGCGAAGGGCGAGCAGGCGTCCGCCAAATGGCTGCGAGGCCAGGTATCGCCGGCGCTTTGCGCGCTCGGCGATGTCGAGCGCGAGCGGGGCATCTTTTCGTTCCAATGCGGCAAGAAACCAACGATCGAAAGCGGCGTCTTGGCCGGTTTCGACGACCGCCATGGCATCCAGCGGACTGCGGAGCCAATCGGCCGGCGATGGGTCGGCGAGCAAGGCGGTATAAAGCTCGACTGCCACGCGCGGCGAAGCCGTGCGCGCATCGTACATCGCGCTGGTCCGCGCGATCTGGAAGTTGCGGAGCGACGCCGCGGCTTGGGCCGCGATCGCACGCGTGAGTGTCTCGTCGCCTTGATCGGCGTGTCCCTGTAGAATTTGAACGACGGCCTGGACGTAAAGCAAATGGACGCCGGGAATCGCGGTGCGCATCTCGCCGATCCGCCGACCGGCATCATCGGCGAGGCCTGCGCCGGCTGCCAATTGGCCGAGCCATAGCAAGCTTTCGGCCTGCGCCAACCGGAGCTTAACCGCTATGTGCTGCAAGCGATTGGCCTGGGCCCAAGAGGCGATTGGGTCCAAGGGCGGATAGACGTTGTTCGCGCCGATTGCCAGGTGGTTCAGCCAGCCGTTGAGGGCGCTTTCGGTTAAAACGTCCCAGTCTTCGAAGTAATAGGCGGAAAAGCCGGCTTCGGCAAAAAGTTGGGCGGCGCGGCGCGAGTCGCCTCGAATCGCGGCGATGTGGCCCTGTTCCATCAGGCCGATTCCCGTGAGTGGATGATCGAACTGGCCTTCGATCACGAGCGATCGGCCAAGCAGCTTATCGGCCTCGTCTAACTTTCCCATACCCATTTGAGCGAGGCCCCGGAGCAAATCGACCCACGCGCCCGACCAATGGTTGGCCGGGGCCAGGTTGCCGGCGGAGAGCGCCGCCGATAACTGCTTGGTGATGGGATCCTGTGGCGCCAGGGGTCCGAGGATTTCGTTGCGACGCCGGATCGCCAGCGCCGACATGCGCATGACTTCGATGACATTGACTCGCCACAGCATCGGTGTGCGATAGACGCCGCCTTGCTGCAGCACGTTATTGGCGTTGAGATCGCCGACGAGCACCTGTTCGGTCTTCGGGAATTGGCCGAGCACGAACGTTCGCTGACTGCGTCCCCACGTCGGCACGCGACGGGCCCGATTCGGGTCGGCTCTCGGTCCGCTCGTGGGCTGGAATCGCACTTGCAATAGCCAATTCGGGTAAGCGAGCAAGAGCTCGCAGGCTTCATCGAACTGTGCCAGCGCTTCGGCGTTGCGGCCCTGCTGGTAGAGCACTTCGCCGAGCATGGCGTAGTAACAGATCGAATCGATCCAGCGGGTTTGCGTCGTGTGAACGCCGCGTTGAGTTTCGCGAGCCAGTTCGCGAGCGGCGGTGCGGTATTCGCCGGAATAGACGGCTTGAACCGCCGCGTAGTAGGCGGGGTGCGGAATCTCGTCGCCGAGTTGTGCTGAGGCATTCGAGGCCGCCAGCAAGGCCAGCATGATGGCGGTCGATGCCTTGGATGCTGTCAGCGGCATGATTGCCACCTCTTCCACCGGTTCCGGTATCCGTGCGCTTGCATTCTATCAGAAGGAAGCGGGTCAGTGCGCCCCTGTCACCCGGAGGTACTCCGAGGGCTCCGGCTAGATTCCTCGGAGCACCTCGGAATGACAGCCACTGCTCGGAATGACTGGCACTGGAATGTCTGCCCCAAGTGATGGCGCTAGCGGCGAAGGCAAACACAAACTTTTGGAAGTTTGCAAAGCTTTTCCGATTGTGCGGACGATAACGGTTGTGAGGAAGCGCGGAGCTTTTGTCTTGGGATGGCTGGCGAAGGCCGCCTCATCAAAAGCCCAATTGGTGGGTGCTCCGGCGCCTAACGAGGCTCGAACGATGAACACGTCGAAGCGATGGATGCGATCGAAACTGGCGGCCGCCGCGTTGTGGCCGGCGGTTACGCTATTGACCGGCTGCCAAGTGGAAATGGGCGGTCAGACGCTTCCAAGCCCGTATTACTTGACCGACGACGTGCAATACTACGCCCCAGGGCCGGAATTCAAACTGGCCCGTGAAGCGGCGGCGATGAAAGAGCAGTCTGAAGCGATTCAGAGCAAACAGCAGGAAGCTCCGGCGCCGCGGCAATAGGTCTTTCTCACTGCCGGCCTTAAGTCGGGGTCGGGGTCGACCCGGCTCGCTCTTGTTTTTCTCGGGTTTTATCGGGCTGATCGGCCGTATTTGGGGTTCTATCCCTTGCAGGCTGCGCCGCGATACAATGCAAAAGGCTCGACGTTGAGCCATTTTTTGCGATTGCGCGGTGCGCCCATTGCCGCAGGCAGCCCGTCCTAGGCCGGAGGAACCAAGAGATGAGACTTTTTCTTTGTATATCGCTGGTGTTTTTGTTCGCGACCACCGCGGTCGCGCAAAACAATCGAAATTCTACGTTGCGCAGCGCAGCGCGGACTTCGGACACGACTCAGCGAAAGACGACCGACCGAACCCATACGGATCGCGCGGCCAAGGCGGCCGATCAGGCGAACGCCGATGCCGAGTTGGCCAACGCCCTATTGGCGGCGATGGACACTGATGGCGACGGTGTCGTGACGAAGGCCGAGTTTGCCAAAGCGATGTCGGCGATCCACAAAGTGAAAAAGGACAGTAAAGGAAATATGCAAGTCACAGAGAAGGCGGCGGACACAAATGCGGCTGCAACCGGCAACGATCCAGGTCAAGCGGGCCCTGGCGCCGCAGCCGCGGGAGCAGGAGCCGGCCGTGGAAACGACGCGATGGCACTCTTTGCAAGGTGGGACGTCAACGGCGACGGCGTGTTGACGCCAGACGAAGTACCGCAGCAACTTTGGCCGATGCTGCAAAAGGCAGGGGTGCGCGGTGGCAAAATCAATGCCGCCGAATGGCAAGCAATCAGCCGAACAATGGGCGATCGGATGCGTGCGATGGGTGCCGGCGCCAACGCCGGCGCAGGCGTGCCGGGCGACGGCGGACGCAAACCGCCTCAGTAAACTTGGGAACTTGTTGCCTATTTCTAGTTCGCAATCTTCGATGCGCGAAACGCCGCGTCTTTGCGTCGCATCAACTGACGCACGATCTGCCACAATCGGCGGCACTCGGTTTGCTCAATAATTCCGGGTCGGGGCGGCGTTGTGTCGTCCTCTTCCCGGACCCTTATTTTGAGTGAAGGAGTGGTACCATGTCCGCATCGCAAAGATTGAAAATGGGTGTCGCAGCGGCCGGGTTGACTTGTTTGCTGCTAAGCTATGCCGCGGCGCAACAAGTCCAAAGCACCGACCAAACACGATCGAATCAATTCGGCGCGAGTGCTGCCGGACAGTCTGACCGATCGGCGACACAACAGAGCGATCGTGCGTCGACCTTGCAACGGCGCACTGCAAATTACCGCGGCGAGCAGGCTAGCGCGGCTGGTGCGAATCAAGTCGTGGATCGCTACCTGGCCGCTTGTGCGTTGGCGCATAACGAGTCGGAAGTACAGTTGAGCGAGATCGCGCAAAAAAAGGCCGAGAATCCCGACGTCAAACAATTCGCTCAGCAGATGATTCAAGATCATCGCAAGTTGATCGAGCAATTACAGCCGCTGGCGGGTATGCATGGGGATACAGGCCGCACCGCCACCGGAACCACTGAGACGCGGAGCGAAACCACGGCATCGCCAAGTTCCCCAGCCGGCAGCGAAACCACTCAGGCTAGCGGAACAACGGCTGGGGCGCCGTCGATAGGAACAACGACCGATCCAGCGGGCGGCGTGGCCACGGCCGGGGCAATGGCGGGCGGCGCCGTTCATCAGTTGATGCAAATCGATCGGCAGATCAATGAGAAATGCACGCAAGCGGCGAAAGATGAGCTGCAGCAGAAGTCGGGCGCCGAGTTCGATAAGTGCTACGTCGGCATGGCGATTGGGGCCCACGCGCATGCGTTGGCGGCGCTGGAAGTAATTGGCCAGCAGACGAACGGCCAATTAGCACAGATCGCACAACAAGCACAGCCAACGGTGCGACAGCACCTGGAGCGTGCTAAGGAATTGATGAAGCAGCTCGAAGGTCACGAGGGCGCGAGCGCGAGTCAAGCGGAGCGGAGCACGACGCGGACGGAGCGGTAATCGAGCGTGCTGTTGTAAATGGGAGTGTGGTGAGCAACGGCCGGCTTCCGCCGGCCGCTGTTTTTTTGCGCAAGAAAATACCCCGGGGTTGGTGGCGAATGAGGCCGCCAACATGCCCGGGGTTGGATTTCGTTACCGAATCAACTAGGCGCTGGTGCCGCAGCAAACCGGCGTGTTGTTGAAGCAGATGTAGCAGCAGCAACCGCTTTCGCAGCATTGGGAGAGGCAGTTGCAGCAGGCTTGAATCATAGCCTGGCAGGCCTTGTCACCGGAGGTGCAGCTAATGCAGCAGCCGTCCTTGGTGTATTCGCACTTGCAAATACCGACGGTGAAATTGCATTGACAGCAGGGAATGCCGTTGCAAGTGCAGCAGCAGCTGCAAAGGCCGTCGGCCAGCATGCGGCAGAGGTTCTGCAGCGTGCCACGGGCGACTTCGTCGTCGCAGCGGCAATGGATCTTGCAGCCGTTCGAGGTCTTTTCGAACTCGACGCTGCAGCGCGGCAGCACGCACCAGTTGGCCGATTGCGGCTGGCCGATCTGGCCGGGTTGAATGCCGGGGATCGGGCCCGAGAACGGCGCGACCGCCGACGAACCACGTTCCAACAAGGCGGACGATGACATAACGCAGACTCCTTCCAAAAGAGCCAATCAGCTTGGGCGGCGAGCGGAGTCGGAAGCGAGCTTCCGATCAGTAAGCCACACGCTCCGCCGGCGATCGGCAGGTAATTGCGAAACTTCCGGAGTTCCCAGTCAGTTGTCGCATGCAAGCTTGAAAAAGCCTCCTCACGCATTCGGGTAGGCTCTCCGTGGGTGTTTTGTAAGCCGCTTGGCGAAGTGCAGTCAATGTCAGCTTGAAGCGAACGGAAGCAAAAATTGAAGGGGATGTCGACTCGCCGGATTCGAATTTGCTCCGTCAAAGTTTTGCTAGCTGACACAATAGAAACTGGTGTTCGGCTTAGATTCGGACGATTGGATATTCTAGACAGGTTACGCGGCGCAAGCCCTACGGCGAAGATTTAGGCGATTGCGGCGCGGGGGCTGTCGATTTCCTTCAATGCCGATCAAGAAAGAGACGCTGGCAGTGCTATCGGGAGCCTCCGATGTTTGAAGATCGCATCAACGGTTTTGTGCCGAACATGGTTGCCCCGTCGTTTTCGCCCGGCGTGTTCCCGACGGTCCGCGAAAGTAAGCCGATAAGCCAATCGCCTATGGCGATTCAAATCGCGGACCTCTACCAAGCCGCGATTAACCGCGCCATCGAAGATCACGAGATCGATAAGCTCTTCAATCCCGACTTCGGCGAATACCAGATTTGATTTGCGGCGCGGTAGCGCCGCGCGATTGATGCCGGCTTTCGGTAAGGTCAGACTGCTTGCGGTGGCGGTGCTGCGCGCTGCTGCAAAGGATGCAGGATGCGGGATGCCGGGGGCTGGGAAAGGCATTCTGATTCGAGCCCTGCCCCCCTGCATCCAGCATCCTCCGTCCTGGCTCGGCTTTTTGGGTTTTTTTCGTAAAAGGCCGCGAACCGGCGGCCGAAAAGGGTGTCTAAGGCGTGGCAGAAGGCGACAGCGGGCGGACGGGTCGTTCGCTTGACTTCGCCTGGACCCCATGAGAAGCTTGATTAGGAGTGGCCGCTTTCGGGCCGCCCACGGACTGATTTCGATGTAAGATTCACCGGTTTTTGTTTTGTTTCTCTCTATAGCGGCGCACCAGCGCAGCGAGGCTACGATGCGATTCAATCACTTCGACAGCACGATCTTTGGCAACCAAATTTGGGGCCAAGGTTTCACGAACGCCGTCGAAGGTTCGCATCGGGCGACGCTGCGCATTCTCGTAGCGAAACTCGTGGCGCCGCCTCTCCTTGCGTCTTGCCAGTTGGCGTGCGCTACAGCGTACGCCGGCGGCGACGACGTGGCGGACGACCGCCATGGCGATGTGTCCAAGTTATTCGGCACATTGCCAGCGCGATTCGCACGTCGGCGTCGTCGAGACGCGCGGCACAGTCGGCGTCTGCTGATCTGGCCCCGGTCACTGCGGTGACCAGACCACTCAGCAAATGATCTTCGCCGCCGACTGAGCGAGCCCCCTGGTCGCCTTGCGTGGCATTTTCGCCTGCTTGCGACCAAACGGGAGCCCGAATGGCCGGCGGCATTCCCGAAACGTCTGAATGGCTTCAGCGTTTATCTTGCGAAAGTTGAGAGAACCATGACCACCGCACTTTACGACAACGAACTCGAAGATGAAGCCTTGAGCGAAGCGACCTCGCTCGAATACCTGGTGGAAGCCGCGCAGGCCGGCGACCGGGATGCCTTCGGCGAACTGGCCACGCGTTTCGAACCGATGGTCTACGCGATCGCTCTGCGCCGACTCGGCAACTACAGCGAAGCGCAGGAGCTGTGCCAGGAAGTGCTCGTCAAGGCGATGCAGAAGATCGAGCAGCTCAAGGTGCCGGCCGCGTTCGGCGGCTGGTTGCGGTCGATCACGGTGCGGATGTCGATCAACCGGCAGGTCCGGCGAGCGCCGATGATCGCAACCGATCCGCAAACGCTCGACGCATCGTGCGTTGAATCGTCGACTCCGCTCGACGCCGTGCTGACCAAGGAGCGAGCCGTCCAGGTCCACGGCGGCCTGGCGCGGCTCGGCGAGCTGGATCGGCACACGCTGGAGGCGTTCTACGTCCGAGGCCAGTCGCTGTCCGAAATGAGCGAGTCGTTCGCGGCACCGATCGGCACGATCAAGCGGCGGCTGCACGTGGCCCGGAAACGGCTCGCGCGGCAGCTGGAAACGGCGTCGGCCGTTTGAAAATTCGCCATCCCCTCTGTGCCCCGGGGCGGTCGGGTGGATCATCACCCGGCCGCCCGTTCTTGTTTGGCACCTCGGCGTATTTGCTGCATCAATTTCCATCAGGGTGCCAGAGGTATCGCCCTTGTTTGTCGATGTAGTAAAAATCCGTATCGCCGTGATACAGCATTTGGACAAGCGCAATTCCGTTTTTGAAAGGGTAAGCAAAATCAAACTTGTTCGGGATAACAAGCTTCCCGCTCATGTCGATATAACCGAACGATTCACCGCTTCTTAGCGGATACTCCCACGGATTCGGTCGTGTCACTGCGAGTCCCTCTGAAAAGCGATCGATTGAATAGTACGTGGGTTCGATAATCAACTTTCCATTTTCCAAATCGACCATTCCCCACTTCGTCCCTTCCTGAACGCCCAAGATTCCGACTCCTAACATTTTGACGCCCCCGAATCGCGGCGCGATTACAAACTCGCCTTTGTCGTTAACGAGTCCCCATTTCCCATCGACTCGCTTGGGGAGAAAGGCGATCTTTTTGTTTCGATTTCCTGCGTCGAGCGGCAGCATGGGACCGGGAACCCGTCGACCTTCGCGATCGATCACCCAAAACTCGCTGGGCAACCCCATCGATTCTGTATCGATCATTGCAAACCCGTTCGTTTGAAAACCTCCGATGAAGCCATACTTGGGCGGGACAATGATCGTTCCCTTCGGGTTCATGAGTCCGCGAAGTCCGTCGGGGTTTTCAATGTCGTAATCGCCCCGACCGGGACGGTAAATGCGGGCGAATTGCGGTTTGTGAACATAATGTCCGGCCTTGTCGATAAATCCCCACAACTTACCGACTCGCACGGCCGCGATACCCGAATCGAATGGCAACGCTTCGTCGCACTCAATCTTGAGAATCTCCTTCCCGTGTTTATCGATGAATTGAACGCCCGTGTCGGAGACGACTGGCGCTAGCCCCTCTGAAAACTCTCCTGCTGACTTAAACCTGGGCTCGATTACGAATCGCCCCGTCTTGTCGATGTAGCCAAATTTGTCTGCGATCTTTACCGCAGCTAGACCCTGGCTGAATGGCCTTGCTTCGCCGAATTTTGGTTCGATTGCGATCTTCCAACTTCGGTCTCGATATCCAAATTTGCCGTCGTACTTCACGGGCAACAACTCAGCCGCATTAGTCTGAGTTTTTTCGTCTAAAGACAGACCAGACGCGATCTCGATCTTTGGCTCAACGACGAATTTTCCGGAGTTGTCGATGACTCCCCACAAGCCGCCTTGAAAGAACAATCCTGCCTCGCCGCGCCATCGGCCGCCAATATTGACCAGCGCTCGCCCATTCGAAAAGGTTTGGGCGTAGTCAAATTTCGCGGGAACTAGTTGCTTGCCTCTTTTATCGATGAAGCCCCATTTGCTTTTTGGAAAGCCGCCCTCAAGCGGATAGCCGCCGATCGCAACACGCGCGATGCCCTCGAAAAATGATCCGATATAGGAATATTGCGGCTCAACTATAAACTTGCCGGCCCGATCGATGATCCCCCACTTTCCATCAACTTGCACTTGGGCCAATCCGTCGTGGAAAATTCCGGCCATCGAGTATTGGGGCGAGATTACTTCCTTGCCATTCTTATCAAAATAACCCCATTGATGGTTGAGTTGAGCCGGAAAAATATCTTCATTCTCTTGAATGCTCAGCTGTTCGCTGGCAGGTAGACTTCGGCGGCTATCAAATGCCAAAAACAGCGAGTCAAAGCGAGGTGGGATGATCAACTTGCCGGATCGATCAATGACCCCATACTTTCCTTTGCTCCGGATTACAAGTAACTTCTGAGAATCCTTTGGTCTTGGTGGTTCACTACTGCTGGCGTCATCGGCAAGAGTCACTAACGCGCATTCGGCAGTTAGAACTACGATCAGTACCAGCCGAAGCACTGTTTCAACTTTTGTCTCGCCTTGTTTAACCATTTGTTGTCATGCTACTAACTCTTTTGGTGGCTCACCATTATACGCGTTTCTTCAACGAAGAAATGCTTTCGGTTCTCTAGGAGATTGCAACGTGCGAGTACAGTTTATGCGGTGCAATATCGGGATGTTGCTAATTTGTTTATTCGTCGCTGCGCACGTATATGCCCAAAATTTATCGGATTCACCGAAACTCGATATTCTTGGTTCGGGGCGATTTTCGATTCTGCCCTGGGATCAGACGCGGCTGATCGACGGGCCGGCGGATCGGGTGCGCGGCCTTGCCAGCCTGGCCGAATGCAATTTCACTTATGCCGGGTTCCCGCGCGTCACCGACCTTGCCGCGTGCGAAAAGTTGGAGCTGAAAGCGATCGTCTATCCCGATGATTCGCTCGGGCTTACGAAACCGCAGCAATTGTCGGATGAGCAGATCGAGAAGGCGGCGCGCACGCTAGCCGAGTCGACCAAAAACAGCCCTGCTTGCTTCGGGTACTTCATCCGCGACGAGCCGAGCGCTTCGCAGTTCGGTTATCTGGCCAAAATCGTGGCGGCCATTCAGCAACATGCACCGGGCAAACTGGCGTATATCAATCTGTTGCCTAGCTACGCAACACCGGCGCAGCTCGGAGCGAAGAATTTCACCGAGTATCTCGAACGCTACGTCGCCGAAGTGAAGCCGCAGTTCTTGAGCTACGACAACTACATGGTCGAATATTCGCTGGACCTGCGCGACCGGGCGCAGGGATCGAACTATTTTCGCGACCTGCTGGAGGTCCGCCGCGTGGCGCTCGAGCACGACTTGCCGTTTTGGAACATTGTTACGTGCGTGCAGATCCGGCCGAAGACCACGCCGCCGTCGCCGGCCAACTTGCTGTTGCAAGGTTGGACAACGCTAGCGGCCGGCGGTCATGGAGTGTCGTGGTACAAATATCAGCAGAAGGGATATCTTTATTGCCCGATCGATACGGAGCATGGACGGACCGCGACGTGGTCGTATCTGCAAATGGTGAATCGCCAGCTCAAAGTGATTGGACCGATCGTCAGCCGGCTTCGATCGGTGGGCGTGTATTTTTCTGAGCCGGCGCCGCTGGATCATGGGCCTTCGCTGCCGGGGAAACTCGTTAAGAAACTCGATGCCGATCAGCCGATGATGGTTGGGGAGTTCGCATCCAGCGGCGACGCGGTCGATCACGTCGTGCTGGTGAATTTGTCGCTCGAGCGGACGGCCGTCGTGCATCTGGCGGTTGCAGTCGGCGGCCGAACGCTGGAGGAGTATTCACCGGAGGATGGGCACGTTGCCAAGTGCCCGTCGGAACTCGATCTGCCAGCGGGGCAGGGCGTTCTGCTGAAGCTGGCGCGACTGAAGTCAGTGTCCTTACTTCTTGAGCGCACAGATTCCGAGGGCGAGCCAGCCGACGATCAGGGAGGCGCCCCCAAATGGGACGACCGCGCCGAGCCGGTTCCATTTTGGGTCGGCGAAGGTCAACACTTTCAGCGGGCCGCAGAAGAGGATGATGCCGACGAGAAACGCCCAGGCGGCGAGACGCCATCCCCAAGTATCGCGCTGCTGAAGTGCCAGGCCGGTTACGATCAGGGCGATCGCGTGGAACATCTGGTAGCGGACGGCGGTTTCGAAAATCGCCAGACGGTGACCCAGATCGTCGCCGGCGAAACCGGCACGCGAAAGTGTGTCCTTGAGGCCGTGTGCACCGAAGGCGCCGAGCGCGACGGCGATGGCGGCCAGCAAGGCGCCGATGGCGATCCAGCGTCGGGTGATCGCAGGACATGCAGCTAAACCGCTAGCGGTTGGACGATTCTCATAAAGATCGGTTTACGGCGCGGCGATGCCGAGGCGCTCTTCTTCCTCTTCCTGGATGATGATGCGGGGAGTGACCATCATCATGAGGCTTTCGGTTTGGCGGCCGATCGCGACGTTTTTGAAGAGGCGGTTGATGTAGGGCACTTTCGACAATAGCGGCACGCCGAATTCGGTGCGTCCTTCGTTGAGCCGCTTGATGCCGCCCAAGAGGACCGTGCCGCCGTCGGGCACGCTGACCGTGGTCACGACGGAAACAAACGAGAACGTCGGCAATTGGACCGTAACACCGGTGTTGTTATTCGTCTTGGCATCGTCTTTCTTATCGCTCGTGGTATCGTCGCCGCTTTTGTCGGTGGCGCTGCTTGAGCTTGTAGTCGATGACGAAGAGCCTTCGAAGGTGAACGTATCGACGTTGCCGATTTGGGTGAAGAACGGCACGATGGTCATGCGCACGTAGCGACGGTCGTCGGAGACGACGGCCTGGATGGTCATCATCGTGCCTTCATTGAGCACGACGATCACGGGTTGTTGGGCGGCGGCGAATTCTCCGACCACGGGAATCACGCCGACAACGAACGGCCGCTGGGTGGCATCGGCGACGAACGCTTGTTGGCCGTTGAAGAGCGTAACCTTGGGCGCGTTGAGGACGTTGGTGCGGTTGTCGCCCTGGGCGGCCTCGATCAGGAAGAAGGCCTCGATGTCGCTCAGAATGGCGAAGCCGAAATTCAAACCGCCCTGGTTGGCGACAAACGGAGTAACAGAGGTAAGGTCGAAACTACTCTGGCGGAACGGGACATCCAGGTCCGATGTGAACGTGGGGAACGTGCTCTGTGATGCCGATTGCAACATGCCGACCGTGGCGGACTGGACCGTCGGTGTGGGGCCATTCGGGGTTACATTGATGCCGCCCGGAACCGGGGTGGCGCCAGTGATCGACTTGTCGACGACGTTCATATCGAAGTCGATGCCAATCCGCTCGAAGAAGTTGTCGTTCAGCCGGATGAAGCGGACTTCGATCGTGACCTGCAAATCCTGCAGGCGGCGAAGTTGCTGCAACAGGTCGGCGATTTCTTCGTGGACGGCTTGAGTCTGGCTGATGACGAGGCTCAAGTTGGTAGGGAACGGGCGAATTTCAGCCTGGCCGCCGCCGTTCTCGGCCCACGTTTCGTTGGCGACCGTCGAGGTGATGAGGTCGATGAGCGAATCGAAGTCGGCATTTGCGCCGGCGCCCATGCCGCCCGGACCGGCGCCGATGGGAACGGACGACGAATTCGCTAAACCGTTCGGGCCCGGTTGCGAGCCGAGTTGCTGCGCCAAAACCTTCCCGTTGGGGCCAACTGCCGGCTTCTGGCCGCGGTCGTTGACGAGCACGGTCGGACCGGTATTGCCGGCGCCAAAAGAACCGCGGCCGGCGTTGGCCATCGACTCGTTGATCAGGCCCTGCAGGCCGATGTTGTTGCTGGGAACGAAATTCGGGATCGGCGTGACCAGGTCGGCGACGTTGTAGGTTCGCGTGTAGAGCTCGCCATCGCGGAGTTGTTCGCTGGTGATTTTCAGCACTTCGTCGCTCACGACGTAACTCAAATGGAGCGGCTCGAGGATCAGGTTCAGCGCGCTCTTGAGCGAAATTTCCTTGCTGAGATTGATCGTGACGGGCGTGTCGCTGTTGACGCCTTCCTGGCTGAGGCCGCGCGGGTCGAGATGGATGTTGACGCCCGTTAATTCCGACAGACCGCCCATGACCTCGCTGAGCGGAGTATCCTGATATTTCAGCAGGACCGGAGTTTGCAGCCGGCGTTCAATTTCGAGCTCGCGCTCGCTACGGCGTTCGGTGCGTTCCTTGGAGCCTTTGCGATTTTGGACAAAATCCTTCCAGTGTTTCTGATCGAAGACCATCGGCGTTTTGCTTTCGGGAACCAGATTGACGGCCGACTCCTCGACATCATTAAACGCTCGCCAGTTGGCGTCCTCTTTCTTGTCAGCCAGATCGCGATTCATTGCCTCGCGACGGCGCATCTTGGATTCGATCCATATCTGTGCGACGACCGGGTGATCTGGCGCATAGCTCATGGAGGCGGCGGGCGATGATTTCGGCCTCGGCATACCGCTGCTCGTGATTCAGGCGGTTGAACTCGTCGATCTGCTCGGCGATTTTTTGCTGCAGTTTGATCTTCGTCTCGCGGTCGTGATCGACGGCGGTGAGAACGGCCTGGTTTCGCTTATCCAGCTCGATCTCCGCGCTGTGAGCCTTCACGTATTCCTGGGTGTCGTGAAGCGTCTTGTCGATGCGGCTCAAGAGCTCGCGTCGGGCAGACTCGGGGGCCTTCGACTCATTCACAAATTGCTGGGCTTCGCGCAGAGTGGCGAGCGCTCGTTCCGGGTCTTTCTCGCGCAGGCGGATCGCTTCCGATTGGCGTTTGCCGACTTCGGCCGAGAGCTTGCGTAATAAAATCTGCTGCGCCTCGTCGGCAGAGTCGATCATTGATTTGGGCAGCTGGGCCGATGATTTGGGCCGGCTGGTCGATGATTGCTTGCCGGCCGTGGCGTCCGGCGCCGATGGTGTATACGCTTTCGGTTGGTCCGATTGTCTGGTCGCCGTTTCCGATTCTGTGGACATCGGCAGCGGCAATTCATCCGCGGGCGGTGCGGAGGCGGTTTGGGGCGGTCCTTGAACGGGGTTCGCGGGCACGGCCGCCAACATTAGTGGTTCGCCGTTCGCTTGTGGTTGGACCGTGGGATCCCACGGCCGGACTGGTGCCGGGTGCGCAGCGACCGGCGGTATCGGGCTGGTCGGCGGCAACCTCTCGCCGCGGTCTTCGGCCCGAGCCGCATCGGCACGTTCGCCGGGCAAACCTGGCATTTCATTCCCTGCGGCGGGCCGCGTCTCGTATCGCGAGGTCGTATCCGGCAGACGGACCGCGCTTGGCCGGGGACGGTTACCAGTTTGTTTCGCCTGGGCGATTTCCCAGGCTACCAGAGAGGGACGATCTTCGTCGGGAAGGTATTGCGATTCGGCTACGCCCAGCGAGTTGGCGGCCTGCGTGAGCTTTTCAGCCAAATCAATCTCGCCGACAGCCAGAGCTTTGCGGGCAGCCACGAGTTTTTCTTGGGCTTGCTGTTTTCCGGATGAATTAGCCGACGATGGGCTATTCGGCGCAACCGCCGAAGCGGTTCGTTTCAGCGGCATTAAACCGGCGCCGCCGGATGGGAGGCGTCGATCTTCCGCACCGCGCGGCAGGGGAGCATCGGGAAGAGCCCAAGACGTATTCGAATCCGATGGGTTATTGAGCACGGAGTCGGTGCGCGATGGCGCCGGGTTAGCCGCGACTGGTGATGTGTCACCAGCGGCCTGTACGACGGGATAATTGTGTGGGGAGTCAGATACCGGTGCCTCGGCGGCCGTTTTTACCACATTGAAGCCGGCCGTATTCCCCGCGGATGTGAACGGATTATCCGTCGCCTTGGGGCGAGAAAACCGGTCTGGCTGATAAGCTGATGCAGGAGCCGAAACTTCAGGCAGACGATTTCCGGAAATCGCGGGCGGGGTTGCGGGCGCAGCGATCGAGGCAACAGTCGAAGCACGGTTCTCGTTATTATCGCGTGCAGCGAATGGATCGGTCGCCGCGTTGGCTCGCGCGCCGCCACTACGCGAGAACGGCAAGAATCGACCCGGCCCGGTTGGCTGGTCGTGCGATAATGATTTGCTTGCGGCGCGGAGGCGCTCTGCGCGGGCCAGTTCGCGGCGGAGCGAGCTGGGCGTCGGACCGACATGAAACAACGGATATTGGATATGAGAGCTTTCGATGCGGGTGATAATCTTTTCCGCATCGTCGAGCCGCCCTTGCTCGATGTCGCCGTGGGCTTCGCGCAGCATCAAATCGGCATCTTCGCGGGTGAGCCGTTTTTGCACGATGGGTTGCGCCGCCTGCTGTGATGCGGCCGCGGGTTCGTCGGGCGTGGCGGCGCGCAACGGGTGCACGACGCCGATGGCGGCAAATTGGGTCAACGCAAACAACAGTACGGATTGAGAACGTTTCGTGCTCAACTCGCTTCTCCTTCTAGCGCGGGGCTGCCCGGCGACAACTTGCTGGTTGTCGATGCGCAAATGGCGGCCATGTTCACGTGTCGGCATAGCTACCTGTGCCCGTGCTGAACGCGTCGAGTTAAGGATGAGTGTTGGACCAGACCGCTGTGCGACGGCAATGGTTCGTCAAGATAAGTCAGCGAAACATCCAATTGCGGTCTGCGTCGGAGGCAGATGAGGAGCGGGAAATTACCGCGGCAATAGCGAATGGTCAAGGCCGCTTTCTCACTCGGGCGACTGGAAAAACTATGCGCGTCGCGATAGTGCTAGCGCTTGCGTTCAATGGAAGCGGCCCTTCGTGGCGTACCATCAGTAAAGAATAGCGAAGATGCGCGTGCGTGGCGCACACGCACTAGCTCGCTCGATGCCATCGCTGACACCGGCACACTAGCGACGACCAGGCCGCGGCGTTCGAACGGGACCCTCTGGGCCTCCTGGCCCAAGCATGTTGCCTGGTCCGCGATGTCTGTCGTTGGCTTTCTCGAAGAGCAGACGGTGATATTCGACGGCCGGTTTATCATCTGCCTCGTTGTGAACGTATAACTCGCCGGCGGGTCCCATCACGAGGATGCGGGCGGGGACGTACATGTCCTTAGCCAACTTGGTGCCACCGTCGATATCGAGCAGGGTCATACCCGTCATGAATTTAAAGCCGGGTTGCGTGTCGATCATGGTCCCGCCCTCTCCTGGAACAATGTACTCGGCATCCTCGGTTATGTTTGCGACGGCGCCACGGCGAAAGTCTTTTTCCACGGCGGCTTGAATCGCATTGCCCTTATCATCGACATCGAAAGATTCGACCAGCAATTTAGCGATTGGTTCGTCGTTGACTTTCTCCGCGGACGGAATCTTGGTATCCGCCAGGCGGACATTTCCGGCCAGCGGAATCCCGACGGTCGGGCTGGGGTCGCTCCATTTCTCCAGCATGCGGTATTCGACGCGATGGCCGTTGCGATCTTTCGATTTTGCCTGGCGATCGAGCACGGCGGCGGCCAGCACGTTGGCCGGCATCCCGTAATTGGGGTCGGCTAACACGAGTTTCACGCGATATTTGTATTTCTTGCCGGGTTCGACGGTGTAATCGAAGAATCGCAGTAGCAGGAAGTCGAGGCCTTTCGCGAGCCCCGTCCTTTGGCCTGGCCCGCCACCGGGTCCGCCGAACGACGGCCTGCCTTCGGGTCCACGGTATCTGCCTCCAGGAACGAACCCAGGCCCGGCCCCTTCGCGGCCAAAGCCTGGATTTCGATAACCGGGAGGCATGGTCGGCATATTGCCACTCGGGCGAGGCGGCATCGCGAAACCGGGGCCGCCTGGGCCTGGTTGTAGCTGGAATGACGAACCGAACCCTTCGTCCTCACCGGTCTTCGCGGGCTGGACTGGTGCCTGATCTGTGGCCGGTTTCAATTCCTCGTCGAACGCGGGCGTGTCGGGTCCCAATAACGGAATATCCGGGTGAGTCGCATTGGTGCCCCAGTCGCGACCCACCAGGGGCGGCAGCGGCAGCGTCAGAAGCGGATCGATAAAATGCGGGTCGACGACATCCGGCGGCATCCCCGCCCAGAACTGCTGGGCGGCGGTCGATAGTGCCGCGACCGATTCTGAATTCACAACTTGGCCAAGCGGTTTGCCCGCCACGACGTTTTGGCGTTGACCGTCGTATAAAGGCGCGCGCTTCCAATCGAGCGGCTGACCTGGCAGAACTTCGGCCCGGTCAACAATATACCCCATGTAATGCGGAAAATCGCGAGCCTCATCATAGTCGCGGGCCTTTTCAAACGCGTCTTGATAGAGCTTGAGTTGTTCGCGGATCGGAACCTTGGCAACCACACAGGCCCAATAAGCGCGCTCGATCCGCTCGCCGCCTTGTAGTTGGATTCCCGCGGGGCGGACGGAACCTTGAACCATGCGGCGCTTGGGATGATCGGGGTCCACAAGTTCGGAGGGGACACCTCCAGGGCCGATATCGGGGCCGCGCTTCCCTCGCGAAGGGTTATTCGGCTGGTTTTTTTGGTCCTTCTCGGCTTTCTTTTGCCGTTCCTCCTCTTTCTTGAGACGCGCCTGTTCGTCGGCTTGCCGTTTTCTTTCCTGCTCCTGCCTGATCTTTTCATCGAGGAACGCCAACAAGCCCGAACCGCCGGTGGCGCGCACAGCCTCGGCGTTCAGGAGCGTCGGATCGGTCCGCCGAAGCATCGGGGCAACGACAGGCGGGTCGGTGGCGAAAACCGGCTTACCATTGGGATCCTGATTCGCATACTTTGTGGAATCCACGGCGAAGTCTTTGTTCGCAGGAATGGGCAAGAACGGTTTGACCTTATCCGGATATTCTTTCACGGCGGTGTCCCAAGCAGAGGCCGTGATTTGAGCACTTGTCTGGTTAACTTCTTTCGTGAGCTCGGCCGCCTGATGCTTATCGTCGAGCCGATCAAGCTTGGTCGACTTGTACACGATCCACAGCGAAAGCGCGGCAACGAGCGCGATGGCGACCTTTTCGCCGTGGACGAGCAAAAGTCCTTTAATGCCGCCCTGGCCTTTAAGATTGGTCGCCATTGTTAGGTTCCTAAAAATTCAGTCCCGATGAGATTCATACAGCGGCTTGCGTAATATACTGCCTTCGTAAATCGGTCAGCCGCCGTTGACGGCCACAGGTTGTTGCTCGCCCGGCACTTGCAGAATACTCGCATTGGGTTTGTTGAAAATGTAAATGGTGCCTTGGATGACAACGTTGGCAATTTCGGGACGAGACGTAAAAGGCAACACCGCCCCGTTTTCTTCGGGAAAACTCGCGGCACCTGCACCACCACCGCCGGGACCGCCTTCCATTCGGAAATTTCCGACCGGCCCCCCGCCCATTCCGCCGGCCGCATCCGGCGGATTGATGCGAACTTCCTGCACTTCAATCTGGAGCGGTTCGCTGGCACACTCGGAAATCAGCCGCGGCAGCCACCGCTGATCCATCTGCAAAACCATTCGCACCGGGAGGCGTTTGTATTCCAGTCCAAAAACGCTGGCGTCGAAAGGCGGGGCAGCCGCGGCAGGATCTTGGGCCGACGGAGTATCCCCACCGCTTGCGGGCGCGCCACCGCCGCTAAAGGGAATGGGTTTTCCTTGGGCGTCAAGATAGCGACCCCAAAGCAAAGCGATTGATTCCTGTGCTTCGTTGGTTACGCCGCCGGGGCCGCCAGGTCCCATCATCTCAGGGCCGCCGGGTCCGCCTGGACCTGCGGGTGCACCTGGACCTCCTGGCGATTCCGGTCCGCCAGGTGCTCCCGGTCCGCCTGTCTGCGGCGCTGGCGGGGGCACCATGAGCCGGCCGGGCGTTCGGCTGAATTTTCCGGCCTCTCGGCCGACCACCATTTGGTAGATCGTCTTGACCGCTGCGTTGGACATGCGGGTGGCGCCGGCCGCCCGATTGGTTTTGGCGATCACATCGAGCATCGTGTGATACACCCACAAATCTTCTTGCGTGACCCAAATTCGCAGGGAGGAAGGCCGATCGCGAAAGGTCAACTCCTCCCGCACGACGCCCTGATCGAGCCACGCGCAGACGTAATCGTTTTCGTCCTGCAGGTCCTCGGCACCGGATGCGATGGGCCCACCTGGCATTCCATAGGATTGGCGCGAGAATTCGCCGCCGGGGCCACCGTTTGTGCCCGACACTTCCAATTCGCGAGCCTCGATTTGCTTGGGCAGCTCGCGAAAGTGACGAAAGACGTAATCGCGGTAATTGCTGCGCAGCCCGTCGGGAATATTGGCGCCGAACTGCAGCTTCTCCACGTAATCGCCGAATTCCTTGCTCAGCGGCGGCACCGGCCACGTGAGCACGTGCTCGCGCTGGCGGTCGTAAAGCTGCTGCCAGAGCTTGGCCACGCTTTCGGATTCCAGCTTGGTTTGAGCCGCTTGTTTTTCATTGATCGCATCGTTGGCGTGGAACGGATCCTTACGGAGTCCTTGTACGCTGGTAAATTCGGCGTTGATTGCGGATTGATTCGCGGCATACGCGCTGCCAAGTTGGCCGGATGCCTTCCACCAACAGCCCAAAGCAATCAGCGGGGCCAAAACCGACAACACCCAAAAGTGTTGACGCTGTAGCCAGGTAAGCGCGGTACGAAGTTGATCCATGGACTAGTCGCTCCCTAAGAGCCGGTGGTGGTTGCTCCGCCGGCGGAGGCCGCGGTGTTCGCTGCAGCCGCCTTCTTCTCTGCCATTTTCTGCAGCCGCAGGCTGCGCGGCTGGGGCTGCCAACAAAACTGAATCACGAAGGGAAATTTTCGGAGCTTGAATTGTTTTGGCTGGTCGACTCCGGGCACCACCGCGCCGGTCCCATAGCCGGGTCCGCCTTCGGGTCCACCCCGCACCGGACCGCCAGTAGTCGCCGCGTTATCTGCCATTTCGGAAGTGCGGTAAACGGTTTGGATCCTCGGGTGAGTGACGATAACGGGAAACTTGATCCCCAGATCGGCGATTGGAACGTCGATGAGTTTTCCGTCGGGTCCGTCAGGTAACTTGACGGTGCCTGTTTCCAGGTTCTTGAAAAACGTATTCCTAATGAACTCTTCACCTTCGCCTTCTTTTCCGACATTGAATTTTCCGTCGGGCAGCGAATTGTGGAAATGATAGCCGCGCAATTCGATGATCCAGCCGTCGGTCGCTGCCGGCGTACCAGATGCGGTATCGGCCGCAGGCGGAGTCGCATTGGCCGCCTGATCGGCTGGCGGTGTTGGCGAAGCGGCCGGAGGCGTGGCTTCGCCATTGGCAGTTTGACCAGCCGGGGGCGTGGCGCCGTTGGTTGTAGCGGCCGCGTCACCAGCCGGCGGGGTTGGAGTCGCGGGGGCGGGGGCTGGTTTTGTCGGCGGCGTGTACCATTTCTGAACATAGTTCTGCCAGAGCGAGATGTCTGGCACGTATTCGCACTCCATCGCTTCGATGTGCAACTCTTCGCGCTTGGCGATGTCGGCGTCGGTTTCCTGGCGCTTGTCGAGCGGACGCGGGTCCTTGGGCAGGGCCGTATCGATCGCCTTGAGCAATTCCAACCAAAGCAGGCGGCCGTCGACGTTGCTCTGCAAGTTGTGAGCGGTGGCGACGACTTTGTCGAATTGACTAAGCAGGTCGGTGTTCTTTTGATTCCAGCCGCCGACTTGGGTCGCGACATTCTTTGACTTCTCGAGCGCGTCCTTCATTGCGGGATCGTCTTTGTTGGCCGTCAGAAGCGCGGCGTAGTGGGCGAAGTAGTTGATCATCAGCCCGATCAGCAGCACGGCAACGGCCGCCACGGCCCATGGCTTTTTGGCGCTCACGAGCCGCGTGGTAATGATTTCGTCGGGCAGCAGGTTGGTTCGTAGCTGCGCACTGTCGAGGGCCTGAACGCATAGGCCGTAGGCAACGCCGAACGTGAGCTGGTTCTCTTTGAACTGGGGCCCGGCGGTCGCGGTGCCGCCGACCAGGTTATTGAACTGGTCGACCAGCTTGACCTGTTGGTCGAGATTCTGCGACAAGAACCGTTGCAATCCGGGCAGCTTCATCGGATTGCCGAGGGCGACCATTTCGCCGAGCTTGGCGTTGCGGTTATTGCTCGTGAAGAAGCCAATTGATCGCTGGATTTCGGCCACGAGGTCGCTGAAAACGGGCCGCATCGCTTGGAACACGGCCTTCGGATTCTCCGACTTCATGGCGTTTCGCTTAAGGTGCTCGGCCTTGGCGAACGTGAGCTTGAGCTCCTTGGTAAGGGATTTCGTGAAGTGGTTGCCGCCGATGGGAATACTGCGCTGCCACACGCGATAACCGTTCGTGATAACGAGATCCGTCGTATCGGTGCCGAGCGAAATGATGACGATCGATGGCGGTGGATTTGCCGGATCGTACTTGCCTTCCAGGTTGAGGCGGTCGAAACAAATGAAGTTGTAAATCGACAACGGCGCCAACTGGATGATTTCGACATCGATGCCGGCCTCTTCCAACGGTTTCAGCGCGCGGGCAACCTGATCGCGCTTCATCGCAAACAGGCCGACTTCCGTTTCGATCGCGTAACCTTCGTCCTCGCTGCCAACGAGCGGCTGATAGTCCCAGACGACGTCTTCCAGTGCGAATGGGATTTGCTGGCGGGCTTCGTACTTGACAATGTCGGGGATTTTTTTTCGCTCGACCGGCGGCAACTTGATGAACCGGGCCAAACCGCTCTGTCCCGGAACAGCGATCGCCACGCGCTCGCCCGTGAGGTCGTTTCGCGAGACGAACTGCTGCAGCGCTTCGCGGATCAACTCGTCCCGATTGGCTTCGGGCTGGGTGAGGATTTTTGGATATTCGATGTAGTCGAAGGCCTCGACGACGAGCCGGTTTTCATCTTTTTCGTGCGGCCGGCAGCGCAGGCGCCTTGAGCGCGCACTGGCCAATATCGATGCCCCAGACGGCGTCACTCTTCGCCATAGACGAGAACCTCTATTCCGAACCGCCACGATCGGTCCGCCCGCTGGCGGCACCGGCGGCGGGATGCCTCAACCATAAGAACTGTATGCGCACACCTACCGGCAAGCCAACACGCCGTTGGCTGCGCCGGATGCGCGATCGCGGCCGCAACAAACGAATCTGCAATATGTTACGAGCGGTGCGAATGCCCGCGTGAAACCGACTCTCTCGTTAGGAGGCGCGATCGCAATTTCCATTTTACTCCTCGTTTTTGGATTGGGTAGCAAGGCGTTTGGGGTAACGCGGTTTCTTCCCCGGGGAAGGCGGTGCATGGAAGACGGGCGGCAAATGGCGCCGATCGGCCGGTGGCGACGGCTTTCGTCTTAACACTCTGTCAGATAGTATGTTACGACCATGACGATTCGTCGCTCATCCTTGATTTTGCCTTGTCACGGCTGGGACGATTTTCCGACCCACCTTACCGGTTCGACCGCGGCAGAGCTGCTGACCGCCGCGACTGCGCTTTGGCATCCCGCGCTAATCCATGCAACACAGGGCCTGCCGGGTTGGCATCCGGCAGATGAACCGCCGGACCCGGCGTCGCTCGAAGGCGAGCTTGTCGTTGTTCCGCCGGTGAGCCGCGAGCGGATGGCGCCGGATTGGTGCGACCGGCTGCGGGCGACTTCGCCGCGCAATCCGCCGCCGGTCGAGGCGGTCGCATCGCGCGAAGATACGATTACGGCTTTGCTCGCGGCCGCATCGATCGATCCAAATCAGGTTGCGTCTGCTTCCGTTGCCGATTTTCTTGCGCTTGGGTATGCGCATTTATTGGTGGAGCTGATCACGCGGGCACTGCGGTACACGAGCGTACTCGATTTCGAGCAATTTGCGTGTGCGGTAGTGGCCGCTGCAAGTGCGGCCGTCGCGGGCATTCAAGAGCTAATGCGCGAAGAGCTGGGCCGGGCATTCGATCTGCTTTCCGACGCGCGGAATCATGTCTATTCGGTCGATTTCTACGTGATCGATGTCACGCTATTGGCAACGACGACTTTGGGCGAGCCGCTTCGGGAAAAACTAGCGGCTGGTTCGCCGACGAATTTGCTCATCACCGGTGAACAGATCGAACGGATGGCGGAGGAGCAGCCGGAAACGCTTGCGGAACTGAAGCGGGCGCTCGAGGCGGGGACGGCATCGATTGTCGGCGGATTCTATCGGGGCGGGACGATTGGCTCGCAATCGCCGGAATCTGTGTTGGCCGAGCTGGTTGCCGGACGGCAAGCGGCCAGCCGGATTTTGGGACGCGAATACGGAGTGTTCGGACAGTTCGAGGCGGAGTTCTCGCCACTGCTGCCGGGGCTGCTGAAAAACCTGGGGTTTGGAGGCGCGTTGCATGCCGCGTTCGATGGCGGCGGGCTTCCCCGAGCCGATCAACGGAAAACCAATTGGGGAGAAGGCGAAGGGGCGTCGATCGAGGCGCTGTCGGCGATACCGCTCGATGTATCGCGACCCGAAACATGGCTCAAACTGGCCGAGCGGATCGGCGACTCGATTGCGCACGACCACGTGGCGACAATACTTCTCGCAGGCTGGCCCGGCACCGGATGCGAATACCTCGGCGATCTTCGCCAGGCCGCCCGCTATGGCTCGGTGCTCGGCAAACTTGTGACGCTCGACGAGTACTTTCGTGAAACGCGCGAACCGGACCATTGGACGAATTTTAATCCGCGCGAATATCCGAACCGGGGTGGAACCGATTTTGACGCGAATCCGATATCGTCGCGTGTGGATGCGTATCGGCAGAGTGTGCGCAACGTTCAGCGGCAGCTTGGTGCGGGATTCACCGCGATCGCCGGGGTGAGCCCGGCCAGTTCCGCGGACACGGGCGCCGCAAATTTGGCGGTCATCAATCCGTGGAATTTTGCCTTCCCGCAAATGGTCGGCGTCGATGCGTTTAATCTTGCGACATCAGCCGGCCAACAGTTTTCGGAAGGACCCGTGTACTTGCCTGATGTGCCCGGCTGCGGGTACGCGACGCTTGCTTCTGCGGCGCCGCTGCAGCCGATGAAGCTGGCCGAAGGCGTAACACTGCGCAACGAACGGTTCGAATTGACGGTTAGCCGCAAGACCGGGGGAATTCAATCGCTGAGAATGCATCGCGACCGCAACACACGGGTTTCGCAGCGACTGGTATTCCACCACGAAACAGGCAAAGAGCCGGCAGAGACCCGGATGGTTGCGGATGAAGTGAAAATCACGCGCAATGATCCGCTCGTTGGGGAAATCGCGGCGCGCGGCCGACTGCTGGGGGCGGCGGGTGAAGTGCTAACGCGGTTCGCACAACGGGTCCGCGCAGTGCGCGGCTTTCCGGCGGTGCTCGTGGATGTTGAGCTTGAGCCCGAAATGCTTCCGGACGGAAATATTTGGAAATCGTATTTGGCGAGCCGCCTGGCCTGGTCGCAAGAAGCGCTTTCGATTCGCTGCGGCAGCCGCTGGAGCGGGCGAGAAACGACGCGCGAGCGCATTGAAGCATGCGAGTGGATCGAGGTGGATGATGCCATCGGGCGCGTGACGTGTTTTGCGCTGGGTCTGCCGTTCCACCGCGTGGCGGGACCACAGTGGCTCGATTCGTTGCTGCTCGTGGCGGGTGAGGAGCGGCGACGCTTTCAATTTGCCATCGGCCTGGATCGGGACTATCCAACGCATGTGGCGCTAGGACTTTTGGCCGGCGTCGATCCCTATTTGTGTGCGTCGCCGAATCCGCTGAGCTCGCCGAATGGGTGGTTTTTGCACGTCGGCGCGAGAAATGTTGTTTGTACTTTCATCGATTCACCGCCAGACGTGGCCGGCGCGATTCGGCTGCGATTGCTGGAAACCGAGGGCCGCGAGACGCGAACGACCCTGGCCGCATTTCGGCCCTTCAGGGCGGCGTGGACGACTGACTTTCGCGGCAATCGGGCCGATGTATTATCAGTAGCAGAAGGGCGGGTGCCGATCGACATGGGACCGTACGGGTGGATCCAAATTGAAGCCGAGTGGTGAAAGAGACAAGAGTCGAGAGCCAGAAGTGAATAGTTTGAGCTTTATTGTTTGGCTCTTGACTCTCGACTCTTAGCTCTCGACCTTCCAAAAATGATCGTAACCATCGATGGACCTGCCGGCGCCGGAAAAAGCAGCGCAGTGCGCGAGCTTGCGCGGCGGCTCGGTTTTCGGTTCCTCGATACGGGTGCGATGTACCGCGCAGTAACGCTGGCCGCCCGGGATCGCGGCCTCGACCTGGCCAATAGTGCCGATCTCGCCCGGCTGGTGGGCGCGATTCGCGTCGAGTTGAAGGGCGACCGCGTACTGCTCGATGGCAACGACGTAACGGTTGCTATTCGCAAATTTGATATCACCACGGCCATCCATCATGCCGCGGACAATCAGGCGGTTCGCGGCCAACTTGTGGCGTGGCAGCGAGCGGCGGCGGCCGGGAGCGACGTGGTCACCGAAGGCCGCGACCAGGGAACCGTTGTGTTTCCCGATGCCGACTGCAAAATTTTTCTCACGGCCGACGAGCAGGAGCGGGCCAGGCGGCGGCATCGCGACCTGCAGGCTCGCGGCGAAAATATTCCATTTGATGAAGTGCTGGCCAATCAGCGGTTACGCGATCAGCAGGACCGATCGCGGCCGGTCGGGGCACTTCGAAAAGCCGACGATGCGATTGAAGTTTCGACCGATGGCATGGCGCCCGATGAGGTCGTAGTTCGACTGGAAACAATTGTACGATCAAAGCAATCCAAGTAGGGTAGGCGGTGTTGACGAGGATGCAGGATGCGGGGGGCAGGGATAGGCATTCCAACTTGAACCCTGCCCCCTGCATCCTCCAGCCGGTATCCTGTCGATTGAAACGTGATTTGTGAGTATCAATGAGCTCACGGAAACTGGCAGCCTGGTTTTGGTACGCCACGTTGTGGTGTCCGTGCTATGCGATCAGCCAATTGTGGTTTCAATATCGGTTCAGCGGCAAACACCATGTGCCGCGCCACGGGCCGGTGCTGCTGGTGTCGAATCATCAGAGCAACCTCGACCCGGTGTTGGTGGGTCTGGCGTGCCCACGGCAACTGAAGTATCTGGCGCGGCAGGGATTGTTTTTTTGGCCGTTCAGCATGTGGATTCGCTCTCTCGGTGCGGTGCCGATTGATCGCGAGCGTGGCGCGATTGGCGGGATCCGGACGACGTTGGAATTGCTCAAGAACGGCAATTCGGTCGTTGTATTTCCGGAGGGATCCCGCACGCCTGATGGCAATATGCATCCATTGCTGAACGGTTTTTGCCTGCTGGCGCGCCGCAGCCGGGCGACGATCGTACCCGTGGCAATTCGCGGGGCGTTCAACGCTCTACCGCGCGGCAGTTGCTTCGCCCGAATGCACCCGATCACCCTTAAATTCGGGCCGCCGATTTTGCCTGCCGAGGTACCGCAATTGTCCGACGAGGGACTGGTGGCGCTCACCGCGTCGCGGATCGCGGCGGCGCTGGCGGAAGCATCGAGCGAAAAGTTGCGCTAGCATCGACCGGCGGTTAGCGTGACAATGGCCGCAATCGTTCTCACATTGGGGAATCAACCGATGGACGTGGTCACGTTGTCGCGGATTCAGTTTGCGCTGACGATCATGTTTCATTACATCTTCCCGCCCTTAACGATTGGGCTCGGGGTTGTGCTCGTTTATCTGGAGGGCATGTACCTGTGGACAAAGGAGCCGCTTTACGAGTCGGCCGCCAAATTCTGGACGCGGATTTTTGCCCTCAACTTCGCCCTGGGTGTCGTGACCGGAATTGTGATGGAGTTTCAGTTCGGCACGAATTGGGCTATGTATTCGCGATTCGTGGGCGACGTTTTCGGTTCGGCATTGGCGGCTGAGGGCATCTTTGCATTCTTCCTGGAGTCCGGTTTTCTCGCGTTGTTGGTTTTTGGCTGGGACCGGGTTGGGCCGCGCACTCATTTCTTCGCCACCACGATGGTCGCAATCGGCGGAATCTTCTCATCGATTTGGATTACCGTGGCCAATTCATGGCAGCAGACGCCGGCCGGGCATACGATCCGGGACCACACGATCAACGGCCACGTATTCCGGCGTGCGGAGATCGTTGATTTTTGGGCGATGGTCTTCAATCCATCGTCGATTCATCGGCTGCTGCACGTTTGGCTAGGGGCTTTCATTTTGGGCGCGTTGTTCGTCATGAGCATTTCGGCGTGGTACCTGCTCAAAGGGCGGCATTCCGAATTCGCCAAGCGGTCGTTCACCGGCGGGTTGCTTTTGGCAACCGTTTCATCGCTGCTGCAACTGGTTTCTGGCGACCGCGAAGCCAAGATCGTCGCCTACCACCAGCCGGCGAAACTGGCCGCGATGGAAGGGCTCTACGAAACAACGGCCCACGCGCCGCTGCACATCGTGGGATGGCCCAACGATGAGGCGAAGCAAGTCGATCTTGGTCTGAAATTGCCTGGATTGCTGAGCTGGCTGGTTCACGGCGACGCCAGCCAGAAGGTCGCCGGTCTGGATCAACTCGAACCGCAGTGGGGCCGGCCGCCGGTGTGGCTGACGTTTCAGGCGTTTCATTTGATGGTCGCGATTGGCGTCGCGTTTTTGATTTCGACGCTGTACGCCTGTTTCTGCTGGTGGCGTGGAACGCTTTTCACCAAGCGGTGGCTGCTCTGGTTTTTCGTGGGCGCGGTGGTGCTCGCAATCGCCGCGAACGAAGCGGGGTGGGTCACGGCGGAAGTTGGCCGCCAGCCGTGGATCGTTTATCCAACGCTTGTGGATGGCAAATTGATCGGCGGCTTGCGAACGGCGGATAGCGTGTCGGAAGCAATTACGGCGCCGCAGGTGCTGGGGTCGATCATCATGTTCAGCGCGATTTACGCGCTGCTGTTTGTGCTCTGGCTGATGCTGCTGAACAACAAGATTCAAGCGGGACCGGAGCCGGTTGTGCTAAGGCCCGAGCGGGGCGGGCGAGCTCTGATCGATGCGGCGGCGAAGCTCCTCGATCACAAAGCATCGCTCACGGAAGCCAAAGTAGAAGAAAGGATTACCAAGGACAAAGGACAAAGGACCAAAATGGGTAGTTAAGCCGGCATTTGGTCATTGGGATTTGGTCATTGGTGATTGTAATTGGTCATTCATGTCGGCGAGGTTTAAATGGATCTCAACATTTTGTGGTTCATCCTGCTCGGCGTCTTGCTCGCCGGATATGCCATCCTCGATGGCTTCGACCTTGGCGTCGGGATGCTGCATTTCGTTGCCCGCAGCGACGACGAGCGGCGGATCATTCTGAATTCGATCGGGCCGATCTGGGACGGAAACGAAGTGTGGCTGGTGACGTTTGGCGGCGCCATGTTTGCCGCGTTTCCGGAGACGTATGCCACGGTGTTTTCGGGCTTCTATGCTGCCTTCATGTTGGTGTTGTTCGCGCTGATCCTGCGGGCGATTTCGATCGAGTTTCGGGGCAAAATCGACTCGCCGGCGTGGCGCAGGTTGTGGGATGCGGGCTTTCTGGTTTCGAGTTTTCTGGCTTCGCTGTTATTCGGCGTCGCCGTAGGAGCGGCGATGGTCGGCGTGCCGCTGGATGGGCGTGGGATTTTTATCGGCCATTTTGTCGATCAACTTACGCCGTACTCGCTGGCCGTCGGCGCGATGACCGTTGCCATGTTCACGATGCACGGCGCAATTTATCTGTACCTGAAAACCGAGGGCGAGCTGCACGAGCGGCTGCACGGTTGGATGTGGCGCGGGTTCGGCTTCTTCCTGGTGACCTATTTGCTGGTCACGATCATGACGCTGGTGCTCGTCCCGCGGGCGGCCGACAACTTCAAAATCCATTCGTGGGCGTGGTTGCTCGTGCTGCTGAACATCCTGGCGATCGCGAATATCCCGCGGGCAATCTTCCAGCGCCGGGCCGGATATGCGTTTGTTTCCTCCAGCGCGACGATTGCGGCGCTGGTTGGCTTGTTCGGATTGGCGCTGATATCCGAACCTCGTTACATCGAGTCCGAATCCGGAGAATAGCCTCACGATTTACAACGCCGCGTCGTCGACCAAGACGTTGGGCATCATGGCGATCATCGCCGTGATCGGCATTCCATTCGTGCTGACATACACGGCAACCGTTTACTGGACCTTCCGCGGGAAAGTGACGCTCGAAAAGCACAGCTATTGAGTTTTGCGCGGGCCGCGTTGGTCGGCGCTCGCGTTCCGCACTACGATTCAAGGCGCTTTCTTATTGCGCGGCAAATAGGGGTCCCACATTTTGAGTGCGAAACCCTGGGGAATGGCGCGGCCCGTTTTCGAATCGCGGCTTCACCGAGATCGCCAATCACAATTCGCAGCGAGCATTATGCCGACCATTTACGTCCGTTTCCGTCGGCCACGGTGCGCAGGAACTGCGTTTGACTGAGTGCCTTTTTCAAATTATCAAAGAGCGGCGCTGCAATGCAGCGTGGCTGGAATCTAGCACGTTCGCGGAGGGGATTCCACGATTATTTTTTGGCCGCGCGGGGAGTGGGGAGGCAGGAGTGCGGAGTGTGGAGTGCGGAGTACGCGCTTCTTTCCGGCACGGCTAAATTCGCGTTAATGCCTGCGGGCCGGTTATACTGAGTTCTGGGTTGGTTTGGGCGGGACCGTTAGCCGGCAGTCTTGTAGTGGGTCTGTTTGCTTGGGCTCGACAACCTGTCATTCCGAGGTACTCGCTGTCATTCCGAGGTACTCCGAGGAATCTAGCCGGACCTTTTGGAGTAACTCGGCGTGACACGAACTGTCCTCACTACCGGCTGGCGAATACTTGCTTGCAATGTGCCCCCCCCCTGTGGTAACATACTTCCACCCGCGATAATTCGAGGTGCGTCTCATGAACCGAATCTATCGTTTTCTTTCTAGTGGCTCGTTCTGAGCGTGAGTGTTGTCGGCGCACCGGCAATGGCCGACACGTTTGGCAGCGGGGCGAACTCTTTTTCGATCGATTTCGTAACGATCGGCAATCCGGGGAACCCGCCGGATGCCAATCCGAACCCGGCCGGGGCTGTGGATTATGAGTACCGGATCGGCAAGTACGAGATTTCGGAGCAGATGATCGACAAGGCGAACGCTGAATCGGCGTCGCGGGCAGCCCGCTTAATATCACGAAGGACACGCGCGGGCCCGATTATCCGGCGACGAGCGTTTCATGGTACGAAGCGGCGAAGTTCGTCAACTGGCTCGATACCTCGACAGGCTCGGTACCGGCGTACAAGTTCGACGCCAGCGGCAGTTTTCAATTGTGGCTATCGACGGATCCTGGTTACGACGCGACGAATCTGTACCGCAACAAACTTGCCACATACTTCTTGCCGAGCGTCCACGAGTGGCACAAGGCTGCCTACTACAACCCATCAACGGGGACGTACTACACATATCCAACCGGCAGCAATAGCGTGCCGGATGGAATTGATTTTGTGGGCGACTCAAACTTCGAGGCAATATTCGACGACGGTGCATCCAATGGCGCTCCGAATTTGATCACAAATGTTGGAGTAGCAGGTCCGTACGGAACGTTCGGTCAAGGTGGCAACGTTGATGAGTGGGAAGAAACCGCCTTCGATCGAATCAATAATTTTGCAACAAAGCAACGCACGGAGGACGGGGGTAACTGGGGCGATTTTTATACAGTTTTGGCAAATTCGCATACGGGAATTGGAACATGCCCACATTCCAAGGCGACTTTCTGGGCTTCAGAGTCGTGAGCGTGGTTCCTGAACCATCCGCAGCTATGTTAGCGAGCTTTATCGCGGCAATTCTATTTAGCACACTTCCGCGGCGGCGTCATTGAAAGCAGGTACTTTCGCCTACCCACATAATAAGACGACGGACCGGAAAGGATTCTAAAATGGCTAAAAAGCGATCGGTGGGGCGAGCGGTTTTGAGTTCTTTCGCGGGTCGAAGAAGGGAGAAGCCTGCGCCGCTCTCCAGGTTGCCGGTTGCGAATGGAGTCTTTGGAAGATCGTCGCGTTCTTGCGCGATCACGGTCAACATTTGGCTGGACGAACAAGATGGCCATATAGATGACGGTGATATATCACTACGCGATGCAGTGCGCGCAGCATCCGTTAGCGATACGATCAATTTTGATTCTTCGCTCGCCGGACACACCATCACGCTTGACCACGGTCTCGGTGAAATCGCGTTTTCGAAATCGCTTACCATTGACGGTACTGATGGAAACGGAAACTCGCTCGGCATCACAATCGACGCCGACAATCCGACGCCGAATGACCCCAACGATCCTGACACCCTGGGCGACGGGATACGAATTTTTAATATCACTAATACGTCGCAGAACCAAGCCGACCCGCCGCTGGTGACGCTTGTTGGACTTACGCTGAAGGGCGGTGATCCGAACCTGTACGACGGCTATTCCGGGGTCGGCGGCGCGATTCGGTCCGAAGCGATGCTGGTTCTCGATCATTGCACCATCACAGACAACCAGGCTCAAGGCACGGGCGGGGCGCTCTCTATTCAGGTCGGTGGCGGAAGCCCAACCTTGCAACGTGAGATTCTCAAGATCGAAGATTGTGTTATCAGTGACAATCACGCAACGACGGACGGCGGTGGATTGTGGATTAGATACAGTTACATCAATACGGCTGACACGATTTCGATCGTGCGGACCGATATCTCGAATAACGCGGTAAATGGCAATGGATATGGGGGTGGAATATATGCCGAACTTTATGAACAACACCTTTTGATTGACGACAGCACTATCGAATCGAATCATGCGGAAACCGGGTGGGGCGGCGGAATATTTTTCGCTGGCTCAAATGCTCTGCTAAATATCACGTCGAGTACGATTAGCGGGAACGTCGGTCAATTGGGCGGTGGAATTGGTGCAAGCGCGAGCGGCGGCGCGATCAGGATTGACAAGTCAACGTTCGAAAACAATACGACAGATTTTGGGGGCGAGGGTGGTGCGGCCTATATTGTTCCCAACGCTGCTGTGTTAACTATTACCGATAGTACAGTTTCAAATAATCATGCGCAGGGATTCGAAGCCAATGTGGGTGGCCTGTTCATCAGTGCGGTTGGTTCGAACACAGTCGTGCTTGATGGAGTTAGAATCCTCGACAACCACGCCGACGACGACGTGGGCGGTTTGGGTATTATTAATCAGTTTTCCGAAGTAACGGTTAAAAATAGCACGATCGCGGGAAATTCCGCCAGTTTCAATAGCGGTACATTTCAAAGTGGAGTTGGAGTAGCGATTCTTGCTTCCGGTTTTGCAAATGCTACAGCTAGTACAACCATTGCGAATTCCACGATTTCGGGAAACAAGTTCTTTGCTGCACCCGACAGTGGGTCTAACGCGACTGGCGGAGGTCTTAATATCCGCAATACTCTCTATGCTCCCATCACGCTGATTAACACAACTATTTCCGGCAACGAAGTCCAAGGTTCCGGCGGCGGCATTGAGATCGAGGTGCAGTCCAACGCATTTTATGGTCCCGGTCCCGTGTACATCCAACACTGCACGATCACAGAAAACCGGTCGAACGTAGATAACGATAGCTCTGGCACCGGGGGTGGCATCGATATAAGTGACCCTGGAATTTCCGTTTTTCTTGACCACACCATTGTGGCGAAAAACTGGAACGGCCCCGGAACCACAACTGAAGATGACATCAATGGTACACCAACATCGACTACTTATAGCCTCATCGGCGATAACTCTAACACCAGCCTTACACCTGCAACCGTCGCTTCGCCCGATATTCATGGAAACATGATTGGCACCCACGCGTCGCCGATCGATCCCAATCTTGCCGACCTTGCGTGGAACGGCGGGCCGACTGAAACGCACCGGCCTAATGCGGGAAGCCCAGTAATCAACATGGGAAATCCCACCACTACGGGTTTCCCGGAGTTCGATCAGCGCGGCGACGGTTTCACGCGGGTATCTGGCGGAAGAATCGACATCGGCGCATACGAAATCGGCCTGCCGAAAGTGATCGACGTTCGTGTGTTCGGCTCTGGCTGGTGCGCGAACCGTATTCCTACGCCGAACTCGTGACGCAAGGCAAACAGCTAGCGCCGATTTACACTGGTGGCGTGGACACGATTCAGATTTACTTCAGCGAAGCGATCACACACAACGGAAGTGCGATCGACGGAAGCGAATTCACGTTGTATGGGACCGGAACTCGCGGCGGGCTTGCCGCCGGCATAGTACCGTGCGCTACAAATGGGTTTAACTACAATTCCGCGACCAACGTCGTAACGCTCACGTTCGCAACACTTGCCGAGCACCTGTATAGAATCGACCTGGAGTCGGCGCAAGTGGCCGGATTAGCGGGCCAGCTCGATGGCGAATGGTCCGACTATTTCGACGCGGTCGGCGACATTCGTTACGATCACCATACGCTTGACGATCCGACGGACGACCTGGCCCGTGCGTTCCCATCTGGCAACGGCATCAGCGGCGGATCGTTTCAATTTAAGTTCGCTCTGTTGGCCGGCGACTACAATCAAAACGGCTATGTAGACGCTGCCGATTACACCGCATGGCACATTGCCGAGACCTTCGGCGTTGGCGACGCCGATGGCAACGGCGATGGCGTTGTCGATTTCGATGATTATGGCGTATGGACTGGCAACCTTGCGTCTGCGCTTTTTAGCCTTTCGATTGGCGATTACGACCACGACGGCAAGGTTGGAATAACGGACTATCTCGTGTGGCGATTTCATTATTCCGAGACGGTGATTCCTGGAAGCGGGGCGGACGGCAGTCACAATGGATATATCGACGCCGCCGATTACGTGGCATGGGCCTATTGGCGTAATACTTATAGCGCGTGGTGGCTGCCACCCAATAATCCAGCCTCGGTAATGTCGCTCATCGATTCTGAGTATGCACCGCGGGTTCTCGATGTGATCATCGGCGGATTCTATTCGGCGCACGATCCGTTCTCGTTCGGCGATCTTTGGAACGGCGAGCAGTTGCGGACCGTGCCGGTCGGTGCGGCCGATACGATTTCGATCGTCTTCAGCGAGAATGTGAACATCGAGGCCTCCTATCTCCGCGTCGTGGGCTACAACATGGCCAACGTGCCGACGCTGGTCGATTTCAGTTACGACGCCGAGACGTTTACGGCCACGTGGCGATTCGAAAATCTCACGGCGAACGACAACTACATCATCTCGCTGAGTGACGCCGTGACTAACACGCAAGGCTATCGGCTTGACGGCGAATGGGGCAATCCTGGCGTCGTCAACACGTCGCCCTATTACGGGGCCGGCAGTACGTTTCCCTCCGGCGATGGGCACGCGGGGGGCGACTTTAATTTCGTCGTCACGCTGCTGGCTGGCGACGCGAACCGGGATGGCTACGTGGATGAGACC
The DNA here is from genome assembly GCA_963733825.1 of Pirellulales bacterium. Taxonomy (GTDB): domain Bacteria; phylum Planctomycetota; class Planctomycetia; order Pirellulales; family Lacipirellulaceae; genus JABDGM01. The sequence goes on along the minus strand of CAVTEK010000011.1, from coordinate 572,919 downwards.
GACTACGACATCATCCAAAGCCACCTCGACGGGAGCGGCGGCTTCGAGGACGGCGACTTCAACGGCGACGGCGTTATCGATGCGACCGACATGGCGATTTGGGAACTTAACCAGGGACTCTCCCGCACCGGCGGCGTCATGCTGCCCAGTGATCTGGCTGGCGAAGGCGGCTGGGATTGGCGGATCGATGACCAAGACCTCGCCGTGATTGCCGCCCACTTCGGCATGACCGGGGCCACGCGCGATGACGGCGACATCACGGGCGACGGCGTCGTCGATGTGGCCGATCTGGATTTTCTGATGGCGCAGTACGGCTTCACCGTGCAGATGAATATTTAGTGCCAAGAAGCGGGACAGGCACATTTTGCTCCGCAGACTCCGCAAAATGAGCCAGTCCCCAGATGAGCCAGTCGCCGATAGAGCCGGGTTAGGCTCGTAATCTTCTTCCCATATAGACGGGAAGAATCGCGAAGAGCAAGAGAATCGTCGCCGGTTCGGGGACGGCGGTGGCCCAGGCCAGGCCGTATTGCTCGGCGTTGGCGCGGCCGACGGTGTCGAACATTTCTTCGGTCCAGCGGACGCGCAGCAGGTAGTCTCCGGTCGTGGGAATTCCAAAGGTGAAATGCTCGGTGTTATTGTACCGGCTGTCGGAGGTCGAGATCAGGTTCGTGGCCACGCCGGCGACGGCGCTCCAGAGTTCGAGGTCGAGGTTGTCGAAGCTGGCATCGGTGTAGTTTGTGGCGCCGTTGGTGCGGCGATCGCGAAACCAGGTGAGCGTGGCGGTAAAGGTGGTGCCGGCGGAGAGCGCGCTATTGATCAGATAATCGTTCGGGAGACCCTCGGCGACCTGGCCGAAATCCCAACCCGTGGCACTTACGAGTCCTTGTACGCCTTGCAGTGTGCCGGCAACATCGGTCGTTCCGCCCAAGAACTGGTCGAAGGCCTTGTTGAGATCCATCCGTCCGGCGCCGACGCGGGCATCGAGTCCTTGGGTGGTAACGACGCCGCCGAAGCCGTTGGGGTTAGCCGTCTGGCCGTTGTTCCAACCGGCGGTTTTGTCGGCCGAGTTCATGAGGACAGCCTTGATGACGCGTGCATCGCGAGAGTTGGCATCGGACGCGAAGCGGGCGTAGGCGGCATCGTAGAGCAGTGCGGCGCCGCCGGCGACGGTCGGCGCGGCGAAGCTGGTTCCGCTAATGCTTTGCGAATAGTAATTGGGGCCGCCGGTCGGGCCGCTGGGGGGGCCATAGACGGATATGCCGTTTCCGCCAGTTTCGCCGCCGTAGTAGGCCATGGCAAAGTTTTCGGCGGGCGCCGCGATATCGACCACCGAGCGGACGGCGGATACCTGCCCGTTGACGGGATCATAATAGTCGTTCGGTCCGCCGTTGCTGAACGCGCTGGGCAAATCGTAGGCACCGCCGCTGGGCGTGAGGCCGGCAACGGTCATGGCGTTGTAGCAACTAGCGGGGGACGGCACGAGATTGGGGCCGGCGCCCGAAGGAAGTGTGTTCCCGGCAGCCAGGGTAAGGAGCGTGTGTGGATTTTCGTTGATCAGGGCGTCGAAGGTTCCGGAAAGGGTGTCGCGGCCGGCCACTGAAAACGAGTCGTTCGTGAAAACCCAGCTTGAATTGACGACGTCGGCCTGTCGAGAACCACCTGGAGCACTAGGAGCCGGCACGCCGGTGATGAACGCGGCGCGATATGGCCCCCAGGTCGAAAGCGACGACGTGTTGAGGAAGAACGCGGTGGTGAAGCGGGGATACGAAGAATTGTTGGTCGGCCAGCTGGTGGCGATGGCGCCGGAATCGAGCTGGGCGGTGTAGGCCATGCCGCGTTGGTAGTCGCCCGGATTCGGGCCAGCGAGGTGGCCGCCCATGACCATGCCGACCCAGGTGGCATGGCGATCGAATTCGCCGGACGCTCCGCTGGTGGGAATCAATCCGACGGTGGAGAGTGATTCGTGGCCATTCCAGATGTAGCCGGCTTCGACGTTGGCCATCACGGAATTCGTGCCGGTGTAGCCGGCGTTGTAGAAGCGGTCGGCGCCGAGCAAAGTATTGAGGTTGTACGGAGCGGTAAACGGACCGATTTGCGGACTGGGCAGCGGCGAATTCAAGTAGAGATCGGAAACGGCGAGTTCGTCGCCGGGGTTCTGAGCGACAACCCGCGCCGTCAAGCCGGCGACGAACAGAGTTGTCGCGAAAGCGAAAATGATCGCGCGAATGCGCCGAACCGACAGCGCGGCGCGTACGCCGTGTGTGGCAAGGTGCCGAGTTTTCAGCATCATTAGTTCTGCTCGCGGGCTGAGATTTTGGCGCGAAGCCTTGCGCGAAAGAAATCTGTTCCGGTGGCCAGCCCTGGCCAAGACACGATTCGAATGGCCGTCGAATCGCAGCCATTCATTTTAATAGGCTTTTCTGGGGGCTCAACAAAATTGGAAACGGAATGAGGGAATTGGCCACGAAAAACACGAAAAGACACGAAAAAATCGGGCGGTTGGGGTTAATCGTTGCAATTTAACAACGATAGGTTGGTCGCCGCTCCTTTTGTGTTTTTTGTGGCTATTTCACTTGGAAAATCGTTTCGACGTTGCCGCGGAGAACGCGCCGGCCCAGGTCGACGGCGGCCGTTTCGCTCCAGCCGCGCTCGATGACAAACCGCTCGGCCAGTATCTTGGCGAGGATTCGCTTGTACATGGCAAACTTCGGCAGGACGAATTCGAGCTTGTAGGCGTCGCTGTAGTAGCCGATCTGCTTGGTCTGTGGCACGGCTTCGAGGCGGGCGGCTGCATCCTGCTCGATGTAGGCCGGCGTGTTTGAATACCACCAATGGCCGTTCGTGACCACGTTGGGAAAAATCCAGGCGTAGCTCACCAGCTCCTGATTCGTAACGCTGGCCAGCACGGAGATCGGAAACGTTACGTGGGGAAATGCGTTGAAGAGTTCCTGGTACTGAATGAGCGAAACGCGGCTATCGAAAAGATCTTGCCCTTGATACACGCCCGCCGGGTAGACGGCCCGGTTGACGCCAATCATCAGATCGAACGGTAGACGGAATTCACTGCAGTATTGCGCGAGCGTCCAGAACACGAATCGGGCGGTGACGGGGTCGGCGTTTCCGCCCAGCGACGACGCGATTGCTTTGTCGGCTTCGTTGGCGGAGCAGGGCGCGGGCTCGAACGACGGCGGGAGCGAGATCGCGCAGGCCCGTGCGCCCTTGGCCACGAAATGTTCGAACAGCTTGCGGATCGCGTTGCCGAGCGACTGGGCGTTGTGAACATCGGTGTTCGTCGCTTGCTGGAGCCGCCGGCGGACTTCGGGCCTGGCGAGGTGAAACACGAGGTCGTCGGTTCGCAGGCAGGGCACGTAGCGCTTGGTGTCGAAACCTTCGAGCGGGTCGTCGAAATTATTCGTAAGGAAGATTGCGTCGAGCTTCGTCCGTTCGAGAACCTGCTGCTCCCAATTGGGCTGCGACGTTTTTTTTGCAGCGGCGTCGTAGAGTTTTTCCCAATTGTTCGCCGTGAGGTGTTCGCCCGCGGGAAAATCGAAGAATGTCTGGGCGATTTCCAGGAGCCAACTGTACTGAATCGTGTTTTGCAGTGGCTCGATGCGCTCGACCAATCGGCGGACCTTTTCTTTGGGGTCGAGCCCGGGCTCTTCGATTTCCTCGCGCGGCATGCCGGCCGAGTGGATCAGCTCGGTGTAATAGTGGTAGCCCAGAATTTCGGCCAACGATTTCGACGCGGCCGACTTGGGCTCGATGTGCGAATGCGGATCGATCAGCCGGATCGAGTCAAGCTCGGCGAACAGGCGCTGGCGGAGGGAATCGGGCATGCGAAATCTAAGATTTAAGATTTGAGATTTAAGATTTCAAACGACGAACATCATTGCCGGTAGGCTTCGTGGCAATCGGCGCAGGCTTTGGTCATGCGGTTGTTGGCTTGTTGGGCGGCTTCGAAATTGTTGCGTTCGCCAGACTCGGCCACATCGGTCGCGGCCTGCCGGAGATCGGCGGCAAACTTCTTGTATTGATCGTCGTCGGCATACTCGTATCCTTCGCGGCCGATGACTTCAGCGATGGCCGCGACTAGTTGGGCTTCGAGATGCACGTCGTCGTGATGCGTGGTGTATTCGCTTTTGTTGGCGAGCCATTTTTTGAGCCGGTCTTCGTGGGCGATGTTCATCCGCTGCATCAAGGGCGGGCGGTCGCTGATTTTGGGCCAGTCGGGTGTCTTCGGTTCGCCGGCGGCAGCTTTCGGCCGCGTGCCGGCGATCAGATCGGTCAGGTCCTGCTTGCGCTGCGCCGCTTCTTGGAATGCCTGGTCGCTGGCCGCTTTGCAGTTGTGCCCGGCGCGGGCGAAGGCATCGCGGAGCGCCGGTGCCGCATCCTGCCAGCGAACATCGCCGTCGAACTCCGCGGCGATGGCCAGCAGCACGGCCAGCTCGCTGAAATGCCGTCGGCAATCTTTGTAACCGCCGCCTTTGAATTCGCTGGGCGACTTGGCGGCTTTCGCCACTTCCGGCCCGAGCCGTTTGATTTCGGTTTCGATCGTGTCGGCGTCGATCAACTTCGACCAGGTACCGCCGCCCTTGGCCGCGCCGGCTTGAGATAAATCCGAACTGTGGCCAGCAGCGGCGGCGGTTTGCAGTTTTTGGTAATCGGGGCGGGAGCCAACAAGTTTTGTTCGCGCGTCGGGATAAAACGTGTCGATGACGTCGGCCGGCCATTTCGGCGGCCGGGCCAGCTTCCGCGACGGTGGCGGATTCTTGGCCAACAATGACGTAGCGCCCGCCAGAGCGGCAACGAACAACGTGACGGACGTAAGGCTCAGCGGACGACGGTTCAAGTGCTTTCTCCGGCTGCGTTATGCTTCATTATCAGGCGAGGCCGGCGCGGCAGCAAGCAGCAGAAGTAGGGTGGGTCGAGTATTCGAGACGCACCATGCACACCGCGGGATTTGGTGGGTCTCGCAGACTCGACCCACCCTACGCGCGTGTGATACGTTTACATTCATGAACCAGGATCAATTGCAGCCGGTGCTGGAAAAAATCAAAGAGGCCGTGGCGGCAAAAAAGCTGACTTCCTCAGCCGAGAAAAACATGCGGGCATGGCTTACCGAGCCCCGGTATGCCGCGTATGCCGACGAAGTGGCAGCCCACGTGGCGGCCGACGAGTGGCACGTGCTCGACGATGTGTTCTGGACGGTCATTCCCTTCGGCACGGGCGGCCGCCGCGGCAAGATGTACCCGATCGGCTCGAACGCGATCAACGATCGCACGATCGGCGAAAGCGCGCAGGGCCTGGCCGACTATGTGAAGGAAACGCTCGACGCCGGGGCCGCCGACCCGGCACCCGGCAATACCGGCCGCCGGGTGCCCGCGTGTGCGATCGGCTACGACACGCGACATCGCTCCGAGCATTTCGCTCGGTTGTGCGCCGAGATCATGACGGCCGCCGGATTCACGGTTTACTTCCTGCAAGGTTTTCGGGCCACGCCGGAGTTGTCGTTCACGGTGCGGGCCAACAAGTGCTCGTGCGGCATCATGGTGACAGCCAGCCACAATCCGCCGAGCGACAACGCGGTGAAAGTCTACTGGTCGACGGGCGGGCAGATTTTGCCGCCACACGACACCGGCATCATCGCGCGGGTGATGAACACGCAAGAGATTCGGCGGGCCGATTTCGACAAGATGCTCGCGGCCGGCAAGATCGTGACCTGCCAGGATGAAATGGACAAGCAGTTCCAGCAAGCAGTGCTGACACAGGCGACTCCCGGGCCGCGGCAGCTCAAAGTGATTTACTCGCCGCTGCATGGCGTCGGCGGAACCGCCGTTCCGCAGGTGCTTGCGGCGGATGGCTTCAAGGAGGTCGAAATCTTTGGGCCGCATGCCACGCCCGACGGTGATTTTCCGAACGTGCCGGGGCATGTGGCCAACCCCGAGAATCCGGCCGTATTCGATTCGATCATCGAGCGAGCGCGGCAAATCGGCGCCGACGTGGCCGTGGCTACCGATCCGGATTGCGACCGCATCGGCTGCGCAGCGCCGCGGACGACGGCGAAGGATGCGGCGTGGCACACGTTCACGGGCAATCAGCTGTGCGCGATGCTGGCCGATTTCGTGCTCGACAATCGCCGTGCGGCGGGGACGCTCTCACCGAAACATTTTATTGCAACTACCCTGGTAACCACGCAAATGGTCCGCCGTGTGGGCGATAGCTACGGCGTGCAAACGGTCGGCGATTTATTGGTCGGCTTCAAATGGATCGCCCAGGCGATCGATCAGTTTGGGCCGGATCTGTTCCTGTATGGCACCGAGGAGTCGCACGGCTACATGGCGGGCAATTACGTGCGAGATAAGGATGGGGCGGTTGCGTCGCTGCTGTTGTGCGAGTTGGCCGCAAAGCTGAAGGCGGCTGGGCAGACGCTGCATCAGAAGCTCGACGCATTGTTCTGGCAGCATGGTGCGCACGAGGAGCGAACCGTGTCGGTGCAGATGCCCGGCAGCGAAGGCATGGCACGGATGAAAGAAGTAATGGCCGAGTTTCGCGCCGGTCCGCCGGCCGAGATCGGCGGGATGAGCGTTGTGCAGGTCCGCGATTATGAGAATCAAACCGTGACGCCGGTCGGCTCGCGGCCGCAACCGCTCGCAGGGCCAAAGGGCGACCTCGTCTTCTTCGATCTCGACACGGAAGGGAACTACGTGGCCTGCCGGCCGAGCGGCACGGAGCCGAAAATCAAGTTTTACAACTTCGCCTACACGCCGCCCGAGCAGCTTTCGAATTTGGAGGCCGCCAAGTCGCAGCTTGGCTCGCGACTCGATCGCATGGAAGCCGACCTGCGGAAGTTCGCGGGGGTGTAATCGGCCGTTCGAACGAAGACGTTTGAACGGCGGTTGCTAGCGAGCCGGGGCGTCCCCGCCCCCGACCTTCCGCGGTTTGAGCCAATGTAAGTTGTGCCTGCGACCAGAGTCGGGGCGGAGGAACGGGGGTGGGGACGCCCCGGCTCGCTTTGGAGGTCGCGATCGGAAGGAGTCGTATAATTCAAGCGATGTCTGACGACTGCCCGCCACCGCCCGAACCGTTGCCGAAAACGCAGGCCGAGTTTTTTGCCCGCGCATGGGAGAAGGTGCGCAGCAAGTTCCCCACCGGGCCGGGAGTGTACTTGTTTCAGGACAAGGCCGGCCGGGTGATCTACATCGGCAAGGCGAAAAATCTGCGCTCGCGAGTCGGCAGCTATTTCCTGGCCGCGGCCGCTCACGACCAGCGGACCGAGCACTTGGTGCGCGAGGCGTACGATGTCGACTTCGTCGAGACCGAGAGCCATGTCGATGCGCTCTTGATGGAAGCCCGGCTGGTTAAAGACATCCAGCCGAAATTTAACCGCGATTTGCGCGACGACAAGAGTTTTCCCTACCTGCAAATCACGACGCACGAGGACTATCCGCGTGTTGAAGTCACGCGCGAGCCCAAGTCGAGCGGCGCGAAACTGTATGGCCCGTTTGCCAACGCCGGAAGCCTGCGCGGCGCGGTGCAGGCGATGCAGAAGGTGTTCAAATTCCGCACGTGCGCGCTCGATATCGAGGCCGACGACGAGCGGTGGCGGTGGTTCCGGCCCTGCCTATTGGCGTCGATCAACCAGTGCACGGCCCCGTGCAACTTCCGTATCGGCAAGGACGAGTACCGCAACGACATCAAGCGGCTGCGGATGTTCCTGGAGGGCAACCGCAAGAAGCTGCTCGATGAGATGCGGCAGGAGATGGCCGAGGCGTCGGCCGGCTTGAAATTCGAGCAGGCGGCCCGTCTTCGCGATGAGATCGAAATGCTCGAACGGCTCAAAGAGCGCGGCGAACTGGAAACGCACGAACAGCCGGAAGTTTTTTTTATCGATCCCAAGAAGGGGCTGGCCGGGCTGCAGAAGATTTTCAAACTGCCGGAGCGTCCGCGGAATATTGAAGGGGTCGATATCGCGCACCTAGGCGGCAACGAAACGGTGGCCAGTCTCGTGCAATTCTTGGACGGCCTGCCGTTCAAGCCCGGCTACCGGCGGTATCGGATTCGCGACGTGGACGGAGTCGACGATTTTGCGAGCATTCGCGAGGTGGTCGCCCGCCGGTATCGCAAGCTGCGCGACGACGGCGACGTGTTCCCCGATATCCTGCTGATCGATGGCGGCATCGGGCAACTGCGGAAGGGGATGGAAGCGTTCCGGGTACTCAACATCGAGCCGCCGCTGGTGTTGTCGCTCGCCAAAAAAGACGAGCTGGTCTACGCGATGGGCCGCAACAAACCGCTGCGGCTGAGCCGGCGATCGTATGCCTTAAGGTTGCTACAATACGTCCGCGACGAGGCGCACCGCTTCGCCCAGCATTATCATCACCTGCTGCGCCGCAAGCGCACGCTCGGCGAGTGAGGTAGAATCATGATCGCGCGTACGCTCCTACTGCTAGAAGCTGTTTCAAAAACTGCGTGTCATCCTGAGGGAGGCTTTGCGACCGAAGGATCTACGCTCAACTGGCGCAGATTCTTCGCTGCACTGTGCTTCGCTCAGAATGACATCTCTCCGCAGTTGTTATTCACACTGCTTCTAGTCGGAACGCTGGCCGTCACAGAGACACTCCGCGCTGCATCGCCGCCGCAGAAAACGCTCGAAAATTCACTCGGCATGAAGCTCATGCTGATCCCGGCCGGCGAATTCATGATGGGGAGCGGCGATTCGGGCGAAGTGCTCGCCAAGGTTTATGTCCAGTACGGCCACAAGCCGCACTACTACGACGATGAGCTGCCGCAACATCGGGTGCGGATCACCAAGCCGTTTTACTTCTGTCAGTACGAAACCACGAACGGGCAGTTTCGCCAATTCGTCGCGGCCGCCGGTTATAAGACGCAAGCGGAAACCGACATCATCGACGACCCGAAGGGTCTCGGCGGTTGGGCGTTCAACCAGAAGCTAGAAAAGTTCGAAGGCAGACGGCCCGGTTTCGATTGGCGGCATCCGGGTTTCGCCGTGCCCGATGAACAGCCGGTCGTCGATGTGTCGTGGAACGATGTCGTGGCGTTTTGCGAGTGGCTCAGCAAGAAGGAAGGGCACAAGTATCGCTTGCCGACCGAAGCCGAGTGGGAATACGCGGCCCGCGCCGGCACCACAACGCGCTACTGGTCGGGCAACGACCCAGCGTCGCTGGCAAAGATCGCCAACATCGCCGACGCGTCGTTCTTCGAGGCATTTCCTCACTATTACCCGCGCATTAAAACTGCTCCGGAACACGACGGTTTCTCGCTGCCGGCGCCGGTCGGCAGCTTCCCGCCGAACGCGTTCGGCCTTTGCGACGTTCACGGCAACGTTTGGGAATGGACCGCCGATTGGTACGACGAGAATTACTACGCCCATTCGCCGGTCGATGACCCCAAGGGCCCGCCGACCGGTCACCAGCACGTCCGCCGCGGCGGCGCGTGGCACACCGCGCCGCTGTACGCCCGGGTGACGTACCGCAACTACAACACGCCGCAATCGCGGTATCCAAACCTGGGGTTCCGGGTGGTGCGGAATGCTGAGTAGCGTGACTTCACAACCCATATTCAAAATGATTTTCTGAGAGCTTTATCTCTTTATTACGTTTAACCACTCACGATTGTTGATGAAACGCTGATCCTCTTCAGAAAGTTTATCCATTTGAAGGTCGATAGCTTTCCCATCCTTGTATTGCAAGGTGACGATACCATTCGCGTATTTGACGAACTTAGCTTCCTTATCAAATTTTCCACTCGCTGAATGCCATGTCCGCCACTTCGCTTCGTCAATAGCTGCCTCTCGCTTCTCGTCGGCTGCGCGGCGCTCTGCTTCCCGCTTTTTTCGAGCCTCAGTCTCTTTATCAGCCTGCTCCTTTTCCTCCTGTTCACGATCGATGATCTCAATCAATGAATCTTCCGTGGACCAAAATCCTCCGGAGATTTTCATTTTATATTTATGGCCTTGCGGTACATCAAAGACCACAATCCCCTGTTTGCTTACGCCCGGATTCAAGCTATCGAGGACGCCGATATTTCCCGGGATCGCCCAGCTTTTTGAAGACGCTTCGTACTCTGAATTGTTTTCGTCGATTAGTTTAAATGGCGGGATCATCCTTGCCTTTGCGTCGTCATTTCGAACGCTAAGTTCGACAAACAAGTACGACGCATCAGGGCGCTGATTGAGAAACTGATTAGAGCTAAGTTGATTTGACCACCATGCCTTCCAGATCGCGTACGATGTATAACCCACATGCACGCTTTCCTTCATCTTGTGTACGAGCGGCGCAGTCGCCGTTTTGCTGTCGGTCCCGTCGTTATTTGCGCCGCGTACGGCAGATTCTGATGTCGCATCAGATGATCCGGAATCTGACTTCGCGCCGCCACTGCTCGGAGTTACAGCCGTACCGCTCGAGCGTGTGCCGACGGAATTGCGATTAGAAACGCCGCCTGTGTCCACGCTACCAAAAGCGAGCAATATCATCACAATCGTTGCGCCGAGCGAGCACAAATGCCTCCTCATCGCGCGCCCCCAAGTTAATGTATGCCAGTGCGAAACCGGCAAAGTAGAAAAAAAGATCACAAAAATCGAATGTCCCCGGCACAATCGAGAACGCCTGCCCGATTTCACTACCAATTCCCAGCGCAACACCACAGACAAGCCATTGCCAGGGTGGACGGCCGTTCCAAATAAAAATAATCCAGTTCGTGAAGGCAAACACCCAAAGGCCATCCGGCAAGGAATTAAGAATTGGGTCGGGAACGCAGACCTGCGAAACGTACTCGCGAAGTCCAAACACCAGTTTTTGCAGTCCAATAGTCCCGAGCATTTGGAGAAGCAAAATGTGCTGAGCTCGAAAAAGGGTAACACTTCAGCCGTCTGAAGCGATTTTTGGCGGTGGCAGGTGCGGTAGTGTGTTGTGTGCGAGGTATTGCTCAATCGCCTGGACGACGGTTTGAATCGGGTCGTGGCCGCGTTGTTTGAGCGTGCGGAAGACGCTCATCAGCACGGCTTGGCAGTCGGTGCCGCGTTGGCTTCGGTTGCCGTAGCTGTTTTTGCGGAGGATCACCGCCGGGCGGATCGATCGTTCGGCGTGGTTGTTGTCGAAGGGAACTCCGGCTTGATCGAGGAACGTGAACAAGTCGTACTGATGCCGCCTGAGGCGCTTTACCAAGCGTCGGGAGTGGGGGTCTTCCCACGGCCCGTCGACGAGCTCGGCCAACCGCCGGTCGAGGCAGTCCCGGCGGGAAGCGTATGTCTCGACGGACAGCTCCGGCTTCCGCCGCCACAGCCGGATCGCGTCCCCCACCAGTCGCCGCAGCTTCTTGGCGAAGGCCGACCAATGCGCACCCGGCGACTTGTACTGCTCCGTCTGTTCCAACTCGCGCAACAGATGGACCAGGCACGTTTGCCGCGCCGCGCACGAGACCGCGTTGTAGGCGCCCAAAAGTCGGTCACCAGCGTCCCGGCGAATTCCTGGATGAAGAACTTCGCCAAGGCCGGACTGCCGCGCGAGCGGTCGATCAGGTAGTACGTCAAATGCTGGTTGCCAAAGGACCACAGCCAGTTCGTTTGGCCGTCGTTCCGCCAACCGGTCTCGTCGCCATGCAAGACGGCCGAGTCCAGCGCTTCTTGCTGAATTTGTTCGTACCAGCCGTACAACAACTCCTGCAGCCGCTGCCACATCTGCACCAGACCGCCGGGAGTGATCTTGAACTGCAGGTGAAAGTTGAACACCTCGACGATCTGCGAGAGCGTGTTCCCCAAGGCGTAATGCAGCCACGCCGAGAGCGCCAGCACGCGATTGCCCAGCAAGCACCCCGGCAAAGCGGCGGTCACTGGCGGCTCGACCTTTTTGCGGCACTGCGGGCACCAATCGCGGTGGATCGTATGTTCGGTCGTCTCCGGCTGCACGTCTGGAATGTCTTCGGTGTAGCGGACGCGGGTCTCCGCGCAGCGCTTGAGGCGCGAGCCGCAGTCGGGGCAGCAATCGGCGCGATGCTCGACCTGCCAGTCGACACGTTCGGGCGATGGTCGTCGAGAACCGGGATGCCCACGCTTGCCGCCGGGCCGCTTCTTGCCGCGACGCTTGGCCGGCGGCTTCTCGTACACCGGAACCATCCCCGAGGGAGTCGAGGGGGTCGCCCAAGAACCGTTCTTCTCCTGCGCCTCGGCCAACCGCTTGCTCATTTCCAACAGCGCGAACACAACCGCTTCTTCCCCCTGCTGAAACAGACTCCGCGCTTGCGCCTCGGTCAACTCGCCGCTGCGAAGTGTCTCCAACGTCGATCTTGCGGACAACTTTGCACACGATGCCATACCCCACAGACATAACCCAATACCTTAAAATCAACCAACATCAACTTCAGACGGCTGAAGTGTTACGAAAAAGGATATAAATCATCGCTCCAAGTAATACTGGCACAGCCACAAGGTAAGCGAATTGTTGGACGCGGTGACGCACGGCGCGAAACCCGTTTCGATGAGCAGCGAATTGATCACAGTTTGAAATCATAAGAGGCTGCAGCGGGGTCATTGCGGGCGTAACTCAGCGACAAAACCGCCGCCCGGTGCGAGCTTAACGTGGAGCCTGCTTTTCGCATCGACGGTTCTGCTGTTCCGCGCGAATTGAGTTTGGCTTGGACTCATCCATTGAGCCATCGACGTATTGCCGGGCCTTGAACTTGCCCGGTGCGAGAAAGTCCAGCGGCACGTCGATCTCGCGCGGCGTCCAATTGGTGATGCCGCCGAGATACCAAGCGTTGTCTTTGCGGCGCGCGAGGACAATATATTCGCCCGGTTCGCCCGCTACGAAACGCGTTTCGTCCCAGGTCGTGGGGACCTCCGTGATGAAATCGAATCCCGTCTGGTTTTCGTAGGCTTGCGGCGCGTCGGCCACCATCGGCATCGGGTTCTCGAACACGACGTAGAGGGCCAGCAGATGGCAGCGCGTGCCCATAACGTTTGGTGCCCGGTCGTGCGGTTTGAACTCGGCTCGCGAAACGGCGCGGAAGCCGCCCAAATGGAAATCCACCGGACCGGCCAGCGCCCGCGTGTAGGCAACGTTCACGCTGTGGTCGGGTGTGCAGCGATTGCTCCACTTGAGATATTCCAGGTTCAGCACGCCCTCGCGATTGAACAGGTTCGGATAGGTGCGCTGCTCGCCGCTGTACTTCGATGAGCCGTGAATTTGGATGTGCAGTTTGTGTCGAGCCGCGCTTTCGAGCATGCGATCGGTGAAATCGATCATTTCCTGGTCGTCGCGATCCAGGAAATCGACCATCAGACCTTTCACACCCCAAGACTCGTAGCGAGTGAACGCCTCTTCGAGGTGTTTGCTGAGCGGCTTCCAATGCACCCAGAGGCGGATTCCCACGCCGCGCTGGTTGGCGTATTCGATGATCGCCGGCAGGTCCAATTCGGGGCGGGCGGTGAGCACATCGGCATCGGGCGCCGGCGTGCCGTAACCGGTTCGCGACTGCTTGTACCATGAATAACCGTCGCCCGAGACGGCGTGGTAGGCGATGTTGTTTTTCGCGCAGAAATCAATGTATTCGCGGTGTCTCTGCACAAAGGTTTGGCGTTCCTTCTCGGGCGGCAATTTAAAGTCGTCTTCGAATTCGCCGTACCACCAATGAAACGAAGTTTTACCCGGCTTGGCCCAACTGAAATCGCCGCGCGGCGGATCGTTGAGACACAACAGCAGGTTGCTTTCGAGCAGTTTGCCGGCGACATCGGCGAGCAGCACGACGCGCCAAGGGCTTTCGAGCGGCGTTTTGCCTGTGACGCACACGCCGGCGTGCGCGGGCAGCGGCGAAAGCCGGCAACGCAGCGTGTGATCGTCGGCCGAGTCGCGCTCCAGATACATTCCCGCGAAATGCCGCACGCGGCCTTCCGTGATGGCCGCCGCCGGGCCTTTGGGCCAAGTCAGCAGCAGCGGCATATCGAACAGTTTTCCGCGCCGGCATCGCGAAAACCGGTTTGTGCTGGTAAAGAGCTTCGTGCGAAGTCGTGAAGTTTTTGAGCACATCGAATAAAGCCGTCGGTTCGCCGATTACGTGAAAGCGCGTTTCCTCGTCGCGGAGTTCGAACGTCGGCAACGCGTCTTGCTGGGGGACGCGGTAGCGAAAGGCGACGCCATCGTCGTACGCCCGCAGCTCGACTTCCCAGCGGAGCTTCGCTGCTGAAACGAGGCGGACAACCGCGTACGAGCAGCGATTGACTACGGTTTTGGATTTGCCCCAGGGAATTGCAAAGCTTTCATTCACCTTGCCACGTCGGGCGGAGTCGATGCGAGCCTTGTCGCCCAACGACCCGCCGGCGGAGAGCACTGGACCGAGTCGCGAGCGGCCGATCAATGGCCGGCCGTCTCGACTGATCGTAAACCCGAGCGCCTCGTGAGCGTTATCCGAAGCTTCGAGTGAGATGGAATTGCGACCGTCTGGCGACTGCACCGCGATCTGCGATTCGGCGTGGCTGGCAATCGCGAGTCCGATCGTGAGGCCCATCGCAAGCGCGCGGCCGAACATTTTCCTGTGTTGCATCGACATCCCCTCCGCCCGGCCCGCCTCGGTTCGATATCACTTATGAACGCTATTGGAGCGAGCATTCTTATTACGAGGATTGTAAGGCTCAGCCGGTTGCTCACGAATCCGCGGAATTTTTAGTTCCATGGTGGCCACATCAATGGTTACCGGTCCGCGCCGTAAATCCGCTTACGGCGAGGCGTCGCGATTAGAGGCGACGGCGGCCCCTGATTGCCGCTTGGGCGGTTGGATTCGGCCGTTCGTTGACATCGGGCGCCGCGGCCGTTAGTCTAAGTAATATCAAGAGTTAGCTCTTTTCTGAGGCGCTCGACGGGCTTGCGGCGGGTGCCGCTGGGCCGGTCGGAATACAATCAAAAATAGCCCGGCTCGTCTCGCCCGGACTCCCGGATCGGAACATACTGGTCGGCTGAACGCGAACACAATATCGGCGTCGATCTCGTAACACACAACTCAAGACACCTCACCCCAGTCCTCTCCCTGCTAGGCGGCCGAGCGGGGCGAGGGTGATTTAAGCGATGGCGGATTTAGGCAAATTCCTGGTAGGGCGTGGAATCGTCGGGCCCGAGCAGCTCGCCGAGGCTCAGGCCATTGCCAAAAACAACGGTGGCAAGGTTCACGAGATCCTCGTCAAGCAGGGCTATGCTTCGAGCGAGCAAGTCATGCAGGCCATGGCCGACATGCACGGCTATGAGTTCTTCGACCTGCGCGACGTGCCGATTCCGCCGTCGGTCGTCGAACTCGTGCCCGAGTCGGTGGCTCGCGAGAACGCGGTCATCCCGCTCGCCGAAGAAGACGGGGCGCTCAAAGTGTTGGTCAGCGATCCGTTCGATTACGAAACTTTCGAGAAGCTGCAGTTTATTCTCAACCGCAAGGTGAACATCGCGCTGGCGACGCGCGAAAGCATTTTGGAAGCCATCAACCGCAACTACGGTCAGATGGGCGACGAGTCGGCCGACTCGATGCTGCAAGAGTTCACCGATACGGCCATCGACTTCACGGAGACCGAGGAAGGGGGCGAAGAGGGAGGCGAGGATGTCGACGAAACGAGTGCGCCGATCGTGCGGCTTGTACAGCTCATGATCGGCGAGGCAGTTCAGCTGCGGGCGTCGGATATCCATATCGAGCCGTTTGAAAACCGGGTGCGGATTCGCTACCGGATCGACGGCGTGCTGGTGGAACGCGACAGCCCGCCGCGGCGGCTACTCGGTGCGTTGCTCTCGCGCGTCAAAATCCTGGCGAAAATGGATATTGCCGAGCGGCGCCGTTGCCAGGACGGCCGGATCAAGATCACTGCCGGAGGTAAGGAGCTTGATTTGCGGGTGAGCGTGATGCCCACAAATCACGGTCAATCGTGCGTGATGCGACTGTTGGACAAGGAGAACATCAAGGTCGGCGTCCGCCAATTGGGCCTTTCGGACAAGGACTTCAAGAAGTTCCGCAACCTGATTCGCCGGCCGAACGGAATCGTCCTCGTGACGGGCCCGACTGGCTCTGGAAAGACCACAACTCTCTACGCGGCCCTAAATGACCTCAATCGCCCAGATCGCAAAATCATTACTGCCGAGGATCCCGTCGAATATTACCTGCCCGGTATCAACCAGGTCGAAGTTAAGCACAGCATCGGGCTGGATTTCGCACGGATCATTCGGGCCATGTTGCGGCAAGCGCCAAACATCATCCTCGTCGGTGAGATGCGAGATTATGAGACTGCCTCGATGGGAATCCAGGCCTCTCTGACTGGACACTTGGTTTTCAGTACGCTACATACGAACGATGCGCCCGGTGCTATTACACGTATGATCGACATGGGGGTGCCCGCATATCTCGTTGCCGGCAGCGTAATCGCGATTCTCGCGCAGCGGCTGGTGCGGGTGGTTTGCTCAAAATGCAAGCAGCCGTATACACCCCGAGAGCAAGAACTGCAGGCTGCCGGCATCACGCCGGAACAAGCAGCCTCGGCCAATTTCATGAAGGGCCGCGGGTGTAACCACTGCGGCCACAGCGGTTTTCGCGGTCGGCTAGGCATCTTTGAGTTCCTGACTATGACGTCGAAGATACGCGAGTTGACGTTCCAAGGTGCGACCACCCAAGACATCCGGCGTGAAGCACTAAAGAGTGGCATGAGCACACTTTACGACGACGGCATTCGCAAAGTGCTGGAAGGTATTACGACGATTGAAGAAGTCTTCCACGTCGCGAAACGGACCGAATGACCATTTGACAGAATTGGGGCGGATCGCAGAAAAACCGGTGATTTCTTGAGTTTGCAATCTGCTGAGCGAATAATCCATTGTTCGCCGCAGTTTTCGATAGATACGACGATCTGCCAGTGCTGTGCTGGATGGCCTTTTCTTCGCTGCCATCGGCGCGCTCGGGCGAGCGCGGCGGGCAACGGCATTCGAACCGCTAATCCTGCTCCGGGGCGCGGGTAAATGGTGGGGGCGAATGTCCGAGAAGAAGAGGCTTTCCCTGGGTCACGGGTCGGTCCACGCGATCGGCCTGCGCGGCTCGATGCCCGGCACAACACATCGCAAATCCGTCCTTTGAAATGGGAATGGATTGGCGCGGTTTGATGCGCTCGCTCCAGAGCGTTGGTGTCGTCCGCGGGCTTCGCAGCGAAAGGGAAACGAAGAACCATGGGAACGATTCTCATCGACAAATTGCTTTCTGCGTGCGTTAAGCAGGGAGCTAGCGATCTGCACATTACGGTAGGCCAGCCGCCGGTGCTGCGCATCAGCGGCCGGATGCAAAAGCTTAAGACCAAGGTGCTGGAATCGGCCGATACACAGGCGTTGATGAAGAGCATTACGCCGGATCGCTGCCAGCAGGAATTTCAGGAGGCGGGCGGTTGCGACTTTGGGTTTGCGTTCGGCGATGCGTGCCGATTCCGCGTTTCGGTGTTTCGCCAGCGGGGCAATATCGCAATGGTGCTGCGGCAGATTCCCAACAAGATGTGGACGATGGATGAGCTGGGATTGCCGCAGGTGTTCAAAGCCATGATCGCTCGTCCGCGCGGCCTGGTAATCGTCACGGGTCCGACCGGTTCGGGCAAGACGACCTCACTGGCCGCCATGGTCGACTATCTCAACGACAATTACGACCACCATATCATTACGATCGAAGACCCGATTGAGTTTCAGCACAACCACAAGAAATCGACGATCAACCAGCGCGAGGTGGGCGTCGATGTGACGTCGTTCAAAGAAGCGCTGCGGCGTGCGTTGCGGCAGGATCCGGACGTCATCATGGTCGGTGAAATGCGCGACCTCGAGACGATCGAGGCGGCGATCACGGCGGCGGAAACGGGACACATCGTGTTCGGCACGCTGCACACCTCGAGTGCGGCAGGCACGATCAACCGCATCATCGACGTGTTCCCGACGAACCAGCAGGAACAGATTCGCACGCAGCTGGCGTCGGCGATTATCGGCATCCTGTGCCAGCAGCTATTGAAAAAGGTCGGCGGCGGGCGCGTGGCGGCGTTCGAAACGCTGGTCGTGACGCCCGGCATCGCCAACCTGATTCGCGAGAACAAGATTTTCCGGATTACGTCGTCGATTCAAACGGGTGCGCGGCACGGCATGATGCTGCTGGACGATCACATTTTCAATTTGTGGCGGCAGGGGCTGATCACCAAGGAAGATGGGCTCGCGAAGTGCAACGTGCCGGAGGAGCTGGAGCGGCGATATGCGGCGGCGGAGCGCGGCGTTTTCGACGACGAACCACCGGAAGGCAGCGAGAACGCGGCATAGTACGCGGCTGTTAAGCAATTGCAAATTGAAAAATGTAAATTGCAAATTGAAATCGACCTAAGATGAAAATTACGGGGCCCTCATCCCTGCATCCTCACTCCTGAATCCTCATCTATGGCACATCGGCGTATTGGACAAGTTCTGGTTGATATGGGGTTCATTACCGATGAACAGCAGGAGCTGCTCGTCGATGAGCAGCATGAGCACCCCGGCCAGCTGCTGGGCAAAGTGGCCATCGATATGGGGCTCATCAACGAGGAGCAGCTGGCCCAAGCGCTGGCCGAGCAGCTCTCGTTGCAGACGACGTCGGTCGCGGACATCACGATCAAAAAAGAAGTAGTGGCGATGGTGACGGCGCCGATGGCGCAGATGTACCGGATCATTCCCATCGAATTCGACGGCGACACGCTGACCGTCGCCATGTGCGACCCGCAAAACCTGAGCGTGCAGGACGAGCTGCGAACGTTTTTGGGCTTCAATATCCGCGTGGTTGTGACGACCGAGTCGTCGATGACTTCGGCATTGGAGCGGTACTACGGCGAAAGCACGGATAGCGTCGAGGCCATCGTCACCGCGCTCGAGGAAGACCAGGCCCTGGCCGCGGCGGCGGCCGGCATTAGCGCCGATGGGCCGATCAATCTCGACGACGTGACGGCATTGGCAGATAGTGCGCCGGTGCGCAAGCTGCTCAACATGGTGCTGCTGATGGCGATTCGCGAGCACGCCAGCGATTTGCACTTCGAGCCGTTCGAGGACGAGTTCAAGATTCGCATCAAGGCCGACGGCGTGTTGTACGAAATGGTGCCGCCGCCCCGGCACCTCGCGTTTGCCATCACAACGCGGATCAAGGTCATGGCGAATCTCGATATTGCCGAGCGGCGGCTGCCGCAGGACGGGCGAATTGAGCTGACCGTGGGCGGCCATCCCGTCGATTTGCGCGTGAGCGTGTTGCCGACGATGTTCGGCGAGAGCGTGGTGATGCGGGTGCTCGACCGGAGCGTAACGTCGCTCGACTTGAACTCGACCGGCATGGACGCGCCAACGCTCAAGATATTCCGCGATGCGATTGCCAAACCCAACGGCATCGTGCTCGTCACGGGCCCAACGGGATCGGGCAAAACGACAACGCTTTATTCGGCCCTCAACGAGCTTAACAGCGTCGAGGACAAGCTGATCACGACCGAAGACCCGGTCGAATACGACATGGACGGCATCATCCAGGTGCCGATCGATGCAGACATCGGCAATACGTTTGCACATATTCTGCGATCCATTTTGCGGCAGGACCCGGACAAGATTCTGGTGGGCGAGATTCGCGATTTGGAAACGGCCGAGATCGCCGTGCAGGCTTCGCTGACGGGGCACCTGGTGTTCAGCACGCTGCACACGAACGACGCGCCGAGCACGATCACGCGGTTGAAGGATATGGGCGTGCCGACGTTTTTGATCACGGCCACGGTCGAGGCGATCCTGGCCCAGCGGCTGGTGCGCAAGGTTTGCATGCAATGCCGCGAGGAATACACGCCGCCGCGGGAAGTGCTCGAGGACTTGGAGCTGACGAGCGAGCAGGTGCGCGGCAAGCGGTTCTATCGCGGGGCCGGCTGCGAGATTTGCAACAACACCGGCTACAAAGGCCGGGTGGGGCTGTTCGAGTTGATGATCATGACGAACGACCTGCGCGACAAGATCATGGCCAACGCCCAGACAGACGAGCTGCGCATACTGGCCACGAAGCAAGGGATGATTCCGCTGCGGCTGGCGGGAATTAAATGTTGTTTTGAAGGGATTACGACACCGGACGAAATCGTGCGCGAAACAATTTTGGAAGCGTGAGAAAAGCTGTTAGCTGTTAGCTATTAGCTGTTAGCCAGAGGATGGCGGCAGCGGTTTGGCTAAAAGCTAATAGCTAAGAGCTAATAGCTGGAGCTTTCCATGCCAACTTTTCAATTTGAGGCGATGGACGCGACGGGCGCGGAGATCAAGGACGTGATCGAAGCGCCGACGGAAGAAGAAGCCCAGGCGACGATTCGCCAGATGGGCTATTTCGTCACGAAGATCACCGCCAAAAAGAGCCGCAAGAAAGCGGAGGCGGGAGGCGGCAAGAAGAAGCGCGGGTTCGTGTTCGGCGGCGTCCGATCGAAAGAGCTGACGACGTTTACGCGGCAGCTCTCGATTTTGCAGGACGCCGGGCTGCCGATCCTACGCAGCCTGCGAATTCTGTCGGGTCAGGCCAAGGCGGGCCGGCTCAAGTATTCGCTCGAAGACACGTGCGAAGAAATCGAGGCCGGCTCGACCCTCTCCGAAGGCATGGCCAAGAGCCCGAAATGTTTCAATCGGCTGTACGTGAACATGATCAAGGCCGGCGAGGCGGGCGGTGCGCTGGAGCTGATTCTGCAGCGTCTGGCCGATTTCCAGGAACG
This sequence comes from Pirellulales bacterium, assembly GCA_963733825.1. Taxonomy (GTDB): domain Bacteria; phylum Planctomycetota; class Planctomycetia; order Pirellulales; family Lacipirellulaceae; genus JABDGM01. The sequence goes on along the minus strand of CAVTEK010000011.1, from coordinate 552,191 downwards.
GGCCGAGTCGCTCAAGCGCAAAGTCAAAGGCGCGATGATCTATCCGTGCGTGGTCGTCACGGTCGCGGTCGGCATTTTGACGTTCATCATGATCAAGATCGTGCCCGCCTTTCGCGATATCTTCAAAGACTTCAACCTCGACCTGCCGCCGATGACCGAGATGTTGGTGGCGATCTCCGAATGGTGCGTTCACTATTGGTACTTGATTCCGGGCATTCCCGTTACAATCTGGCTGACGATCAAACTGATCCGCAAATTCAAGCACGGCCGGATCGGGTGGGACTCGTACATCATCAAGGTGCCGATCTTCGGCAATCTCATTGAAAAAAATATCTTGGCGCGGACCACGCGTACGCTAGGCACGCTGGTCGCGAGCGGCGTGCCGATCCTGGAGGCCCTCAACATCACGCGCGACACGAGCGGCAACGCCATGTTCGAGCGGATGTATACGAAGGTCGCCGAGGCGATTCGCGAGGGCGAGGCGATCGCCAAACCCATGAAAGAACATTCGGTGCCGGGCTTCCACCCTGTCGCGCTGTTCTTTTGGATCACGACGATGCCGCTGGTCGGCGGCCTGTTGTACCTGCTCAAGTACAAACAACGGATCGTGGATGACATCGTGGTCAACATGGTCGACGTCGGCGAAGAGACGGGCGAGCTGGATACGATGCTCTATAAGGTGGCCGATACGTACGACGAAGAAGTCGCTGTGCTGACCGAAGGTCTGACGAAGCTGATGGAGCCGCTGCTGATTTTGTTCTTGGGCGGCGCGGTCGGTTTCATCGTGATCGCCCTGTTTATTCCGTTGGTGAAGTTGATTGAGGGGTTGAGTAAGTAAGGGTAGTACATAGCACCGACCGTAAGGTCGGCGCTCACGATAGTTAAGGAACTAAATCATGGATACGACGAAACATCAGATGTCCGTTGTCCGTTGTCCGTTGTTCGTTGCAGCGGATGATCGCGAGCACGGACCACGGACCACGGACGACGGACGACGGACCGCCTTTACGCTCGTCGAGCTGCTCGTCGTGATCACGATCATCGGGATTCTGGTCGGACTGATTACGACGGCCGCGGTTAGCGCGCTGAAAAAGGCGCGGCAGACGGAGATCAAGGCGGAAATCAACCAGCTCGACGGCGGTTTCACCGAGGCCAAGAACAAGTACAACGCGTATCCGCCGAATTGCCAGACCGACGACACGGGTCCGATCGCCGAGTCGCGCGTACTGGCCGACATGAAGCGATTCATGCGACAAGCGTTTCCACGGCATCAGGAGCCAGACGACCTGATCGCGCGGTTAGTGGGATGGGATTCGATAAATAACAAGGTAGTCCCTCAGAATAAACAGCTGGCCGGTGGCATGGCGGGGGGCGAAGCGATTGTGTTTTGGCTGGGCGGTTTCAGCTCGGACCCGAAGTTTCCGATCTCGGGCGAGGGCGGGCCGTCGTATCAGGTCCCATCAGCCAACGGTACGACCGCGGGTTCAACCAATTACCAGCTTGATCCGATCGAGAGTCGCGTTAGCAAGATGACCTTTCCCTTTAAGGTCGACAGGCTCGGCCCCCGCGAAAACGGTGGAAATACCGGATTTTTTCATGGAGAGCCGACCTACACCAATCGACGGTGGTACGAATACACGGTTACGATCCCCGGCCAGAACAACAATCAGCCGCAAACTCGCCGCATCAATTTGTGGCAGTACAAACCGCGTAAGTCGGACCAGGCCTACGTGTATTTCGACACTTCGCGCTACGCGCCGCCGACCTCCTCAATAGCGGATATGACCCAGCCGCCGGCTGCCACGGCACTCGGCATCGGCGGCAAGACGACCGATCCTCCGTTTTACGTCTTTCCGCTCGTGAAGCGAAATGATTCGGCCAGCACGTCGGCCAACCTCGTGTTGCAATATATCAATCCGGACAAGTTTCAGATCCTCCATTGCGGGATCAACGATCGCTGGGACCAGGATTTCTTCAAGAATTCTATTTCGGTGCAGTATTCGTCGAACTTTCCCACGAACATCATCCTGTTCCCGGACGGGCCGTTCACGGGCGACATGGCGGATGCGATTGTGAACTTTACGACCGAGACGCGAATTGAGGATGCACAGAAGCAATGAGAGTCAAGAGTCGAGAGTCGAGAGTCGAGAGCCAGAAATCATGGGTGGCGTTGCGCACGCATTCTGGCTCTCGACTCTCGACTCTTGACTCTCGACCGGACCGTAGGGCCTTCACGCTTATCGAGCTCTTGATCACGATCATGATCATCGGGATTCTGGCCGGGATGGTGCTAGGCGTGGCGGCCGTGGCGGCGGAAACGGCTCGGCAGGCCGAGAGTCGGCATATCGTCGAGCGGCTGCATACGCTGCTGATGGAGCACTACGACAAGTACAAAACGCGCCGAGTGAAGCTGCGTGTGGCAGACTCCTTGGGAAATCAAGGTGTCGAGGATCTGATCAACGCCAAACTTTCCAACGCCGCCGCAAAAGGCCAGGCACTCGCCGAGGCGCGGCTCTACGCGCTGCGGGAAATGATGCTGCTGGAGGTTCCCGATCGTTGGAGCGACGTGCTCTTGGCCGATATTGGCACGGGCAACGTTATACCTGCGAGTAACCCAGGCCAGCCGCTGTATTTATTGGCCCGCACGGATCTTTCGAACGTCTACCTGCGGCGATACTTGAGCCTCGTCGGCCGAACGAATTTGAATACGGGCCTCCCCAATACGGCCGACGATTTGAAGGCCAACCAGAGCGCCGAATGTTTGTACATGGTCGTTACGCTGGCCTGCGGCGACGGCGAAGCGCGGACGCTGTTTGCCGACGCCAGCATCGGCGACACCGACGGCGACGGCGCACCGGAATTCCTTGATGGCTGGAAACACCCGATCAGCTTCCTCCGCTGGGCGCCGGGGTTCGATTCGCAGATCGAGAGTAATGCGAATCTGCTGCAAACGGCGAATAGCGCCGAGACGACCTACTGGCCGGCAGTGGCGGCGAAGGACCACGATCCGTTCGATCTGTTTCGCCGCGATTCGCTGGCCTTTCGTCTAGTGCCGCTGATTTATTCAAATGGGCGGGATGAAGCCGCAGGCATTTATGACGCGCCAGATGGCGTGATATGGGCGGGCATGGCCTCGATCTCGGGATTCGCTGTCAGCACTACGAATCCGAACGGACCGTTTCTCAGCCCGCCGTTGAATCCACACATACAAGTGACTTCGTCGGTGCAATCGCCTTCTCCAAGCTATTTGGGCACGGCGCTCGACGGCACGGCCACGGATAACGTTCACAATCATTTGATGGGACAAAGATGAGAGTCGAGAGCTTAGAGTCGAGAGTCGAGAGCCAGAAGCGAGCGGCTGCGCTGCGCGCGCATTCCGGCTCTCGACTCTCGACTCTTGACTCGCGACTTTTCGCCGGCATGACGCTGGTCGAGCTGCTCGTGGTGATCGTGATTCTGACGACGATCGTCGGGGCGGCGATTCCGCTGATGTCGCCGTCGAACGACGATCGGCGGCTGCGCGAGGCGGCGCGCGGGCTGAATACGTACATCACCGGCGCAGGCGAAGGCGATTTCGCTGAATCGGCCCTGCGGCATCGCGCTCAAGCGGCTGTCGCACGACACGAAGCGTGTATACGACCCATCTAAGCCGGCCACGCTGACAGACAATGACGACGGCGTGTGCCTCGAGGTATTTTACGTGGAGCAGCAGCCGCCGTACGCGGGGTTCGACGCCAATTCGCGGGCGAGCGTGAGCCTCCATCCGACGCGGCCCGGATATGCGGTGGTGCGGTTCGTCGCGCGGACGTCGGATACCACCATTACCCCCAAATTACCGACTGGCTGGGCGGCCGACCCGTTTCCCACGAGCACGATCCGGCCGGGCGACGTGATCGAAATCAGCGGCACGCGGTACGAGCTGGTCAACGACAGCGTTACCATCAACGACCCATTGGCAACCGTTACGGTGGATTCGAACGGCTACTACTCCATGTCCAGCGGACCTTCGGCGGGCGGCGGAATAGCGCAGATTATCGTCAAACCAGTCAACGACAGCGGCCAGCAGATCCTTCCGCGGTACGACCGGGACGGATATGAAATCGGGTCCAAAGCGCCGCCGGTGCCGTCGCCGTATTGGACGTTCCCATCACCTTACAAAGTACTTCGCCAGCCGACGCCCACATCCGATGAGCCGTATCAGTTGCCAGAGGGAGCGGCGATCGACTTGCGGGCCTCGGGCGTCGGCACCGGCGATTTTTTTTACTGGCCGGGAATCCGCGACAACAGCGAAAATGTGATCATTATGTTCGCGCCGGAAGGCCGGGTGTCGCGGGTCGCGTTCAGCCAACTTCCGCTGGATAGCGTCGAGACGAGTGATGTCTTCGATAAGAGCGTGGTCGACAACATTTACCTGTTGATCGGTCGCCGCGAGAACATTCCCGCGCCGGATGCGACGAATTCCACGGCGGACCCGACGCTCAATTCGACCGAGTGGGCGAAGCTCACGACGGATGACGACCGCGCGAGGCGTCGCCTGCCGCTCAATTGGCTGGGCGGTTCGAGCCGCTGGATCGTGATCGGTTCGCAATCGGGCCGAATCGCGACGATCGAAAACGCGTTTGTCGATCCGGCCGCGGTAATGGCCAGTCCGCAAGCGCCATATACATCGGCCAGCCAATCGAGCGAACAAATGCGTGCGGCGCAAATTCTGGCCGCCCGCGAATTCACGCACGAGATGGCGCAGTTGGGAGGGAGATGATGGGAAGCTATTTGCTGTTAGCTATTAGCTTTTAGCCGAACATACAAATTCTGGCTAAGAGCTAATAGCTAAAAGCTAACAGCTTTTAAAAGGCCACCAGGGGCAATACTGGTGACAAAGGGTGTTGAGATGTTTGTGAAACAAATGCAAATTGCAAATTGCAAATTGCAAAATGAGAATTGCGGATGGGAACCGCTTGCGAACGAGGAGCCATTTAATCGTGGGGTCGTGGCTCCGGATGCGTCTCGGCAATTGCCAATTTGCAATTTGCAACTTGCAATTTGCAATCTCCGCCGCCGCCTTGGCCTCAGTCTCACCGAGGTGCTCATCGCGATGGGCATCCTCACGCTGGGCCTGCTGGGCGTGGCGAGCGTGTTTCCGGTTGGCAGCTTTTATATGCAAAAGGCCGAGACTTCCGATCGCGGGTCGGCCATTGCGCGATCGGTGATGAACGACCTCATGACCCGTGGCATGCTCAATCCGCGGGCGTGGTTCATCACGATACCCTGGGCGTCGAACGCGACTCCGAATCTGTGGAACACGGGCTTTGCGGCCATCGATGGAAAGTATCTTCCCCTGCCGCATGGCGCGCCGCCGGTCGGAACGTTCAGCCGCCCGTTCGCCGAAGTGCTCAGCTCGGCGCTGCAGCAAACGTCGGCGCTGCAGCAAACGAACGTCGGCACGGATAGAACGCTGATCGGCAAGCAAGTGGGCAGCGCGTACGTGATCGATCCGCTCGGCGTTTCGCTGATGGCGTACCCGAGAACTCCTCCGACAGCGACCCGCACCGGTCCCGCGCTGACATTTCCGGCGACCGCTTATAATGCCGCCGGATATGTCACTCCCAATTCGTTTTATTTCAATTCTGGATTGTGGAAATCGTGGTCGGGCGGCACACAGGAAGGGCAACTATGGCCGATCCGGCGCGTCACCTATCGGCAGCCAACCACCGGCTGGCAATTGGATCCGAAAATGGCGGAGCACTATTTCCGCGGCAACGATGATCTTGTCGTGGATTTGCCGTCTCGCGACGACCGGCCGGCCACGCAGAAATGGGACACGAACGTTACCAGCAGCGGCACCACGCCGTTGGCCCGCCAATGGACGGGCGATTACTCGTGGATCGTGAGCGTCGTGCCGACTTCGAACGCGGCCCGCGATGGAATGGCCCGCAACCCGGAGGGTTTCGAGTACGACGTGTCCGTCGTCGTGTTTTACAAGCGCCCCATGCCGAGCGATGCAGATACTACGTGGAAGTCTACCAACTCGCTTAACCCGTATTACGATGCGCTCGGGGAAAACGAGCGGGCAGTCAAGGCCGCGGTTCTTTCGACGGGACTTAACGGCGGTGAACTGCTTCTGAGCGACATTGGCGATAACGTGTCGAAAAAGAGTCCGTTCGAAGGCCTGAAATCGGGGCAGTGGATCATGCTTTGCGGACCGCATCCCAATAGCACCGATAGCGAACCGAAATTGGTGATGAATTGGTATCAGGTGTTATCCATAGAAGGTAAGAACAAGCCGCTGAATGCGCAAGGGACAGACAATCCGCCTCCGAACGTCAATGAGCCGGAGCGACGGCTGGTCACGGTGCGCGGCCCGCAATGGCCGTGGCAGCCGCGACTGTCTTTCCCGGCGGCTCAACAGAGTTCGGACGTTGCCATGCAGTCGGATGAGCTCTGCGTGGCGATTTGCCGAGGCGCTGTTGCCGTGCACACCAAGACGATGCGGCTGGAAGGCAATAACTCGGTGTGGAGCGTTCCGGCCGGCGGTTCCGGGGGAGGAAATGGCGGATTCGGCAGCGGCGGCAGTCCCAACACCAGTCCGCCCGCATATGGCGTGAATTGAGTGATGAATGTCAGAAATGTCTGGTTAAAGCCCGGCCTACTTGCCGGAACAGCGGGTAGGCGACGCAGCTGAGGTTCGCAGGAGAGGCAGCGATGAGGAACAGAAAGTCGAGAGTCGAGAGTCGAGAGTCGAGAGCCAGGCGCCGCAGCCACGCTCGGCGTGGCGTGCTCTTGATCGTCGTCCTCAGCATGCTCGTTTTGTTCATGCTGATCGGCACGGCGTTCATCATGACGAGCAATCAGTCTCGCATCGCCGCCAAGGATGCGGCCAAGCAGGAGCGGCTCGGCAACTTTGCCACGAAGCTTCTCGATCGCGGGCTGTTGCATCTGTTGCGAGATAGCGAAAACCAGAATTCGGCGATTCGCACGCACAGTTTGTTGCGCGATCTGTATGGAACGGACGGCTTTCAAGGGGTGATCTATCCGGCCGACCTCACGAACAACGAGAATGGCTACCTCGTTCGCTATGCCGGTGCGATTGCAGGTACGTCGGCGCAGCAACTCGGACCCACGAACGGCCAGTTCGTCGATATCTATGTTAGCCAGAAGGGTTATGCAACTTTTGAGGACTCGAGTGCAGCGCCGCCGATTCCGGTGAATTACGTCGGCGGCTACAACGCGACCGATCCAAATTACGCGCTTGATCTGCGCAATGTGCTCAAGCTCGACCGCAATGTTGTCGGTCAACCGCAACCCTATCCGCTGCCGTTGACGAAGGGTTATTTCAACGGCTGCTTGCTGACGATTACGAGCGGCCCGGCCGCAGGGCAATCTACGCGAATCCTCGATTACGAAAACATTCCCACCAACAATGATCCAAACTTCCCTTCAGCGAAGCCAGGAAAACCGGCCATGTCGGCCACATTATTGTTCCATTTTCGCGTGATGGCATTTGGGCGGAAAGATGGTCAACTTCTGGCGGTCGACCAAGTGCTGCCAACCAACAAAGGCCGCATGCCGGAGCTCACGGAGCTGGCCGGCCAATCGTTCATGGTCAACGGCCGGGCGTACAGCGGCACGGGCGTGGGCTACAACCCGCTGGCCGCGGCCGGCCAGCAGCGGCTTAGCGCGCTGCAGTTGTTCCCCGTCGATTCGACGCCCCACTTCATTGGCGCCGAGCTGGCGCTCTTGCCGAATGCCATGTACTTCAACCCGCGAGGCACGACGATCCTCACCGGCGCGGCGCCGCCCACGATCGCGGATCCGAGTTCGCGGGGCCCGCATTCCGTTCGAGCCATTCACGATGCCGCTTCCGCTCGGGCAGTTGACGCAGGGCGATTTTTTTCAAAGGCTCAATGACCCAAACCCTCCAAGCCCCGCGGTACCCTATTTCAATTATCCGACCTACGACGGGCCCGGCGGCGCGAACGAAGGCTACGAGGCGGCCGACTTCCAGAACATGCCCCTTGCGCTGCAAACCGTGACGCCCCGGGCACAAGCGCGGGTGGTAACATCACAGGGAACTTACTCGACCGATGAATTTATCGCGAGCCTCAAGGGCGGCCAGAACTTAGGAACGTTTCTGCGACTGGACCTGGAGGATCTGACGTTGCCGTCGTTTCACAGGCCGGACCTCATGAATTTTTGGTACCACCGGCTGCTGACGTACTTCACGAACAGACAGTCGAATGCGTTGGATCCGAACGACGCCGTGCGCGGATCGTGCGACCGTATTCCGACGACAAATGGACGCTTAATCCATATGTCAACTCACTTTCTTCCGCTGATGCCGCGCTTATTTCGGCCATCAAGCGGCAGGCGATGTTGCGGCCGACGATGGAAGACAATCCCCATTTCGATGGTGGGAATACCGCATCCGTTTCGCCAACCAACCCAAGCAGTGCTAACAATCTGGTTTCAACACTCCCAAACGACCCGGCGACGAACCAGAAAAAATACCAGATCACGTATCCGTTTTGGGAAACGGTGGGCCCGTGGGATGTGGACAACGACAACGACGGGATTCGCGATAGTGTTTGGGTCGATTTGGGCGACCCGGTTTTAGAAGCCGAGGACGGCACGCGCTACAAGGCGTTGTACGCGTTTCTGGTCGTCGATCTGGATAGCCGGCTGAACGTCAACGCGCACGGCCTGGCGGATGATATCGTGCCGCCGCTGTTGGATCCGACGAAAGCCAAAAACTTCGATTTGACACTGAATAACACGAACCCCCTGGGCAACCTGGCTCACGATACCACCAACGGAAGTCTCGTTTATAGCACGCTTCAGCTTCCGCGCGGCCTTGGCTACGGCCCGGCCGACATCAGTTTGCGGCCGGTATTTCCGGTGCCGCTGGATAATTCATTCAACCCAATGTATGCGTCGGCGTCCTGGAACGGAATCAATCGTTCCGAGTCTGCCGGCCCGGTCGATAGCTATGCGGCGGTTTTAACGGGCCGGCTAAATGCCGATGGCCGAGCGATTAACGGCCGGTATGGATACGACACGAATCTCCGTTATTTCGACACGAAGCCCGGCACAATGGTGAAAAGCCAGGCGGCAACAGCTGCCACGAACTACGTCTACCAAACGATTGCGAATTCCGAGGCCGCCACTTCGCCACGGTGGTTTACTGGCGAACAAGCTGCGCCGAGTTTGTTGGCGATGCTCAAGTTTTTCGATTACCCGTGGTCGGCGACCGTTCCGCTCGATAACAAATTCCAACCACCGCCAATGAGTGCCGGTCCGTATTTTTTCGAGCAGCTATGGCGGATGACCGAGCAAAGCGCGTTCGGCACACCGCCAGATTTGAAGGGCCGATATGCACTCGGGCTCGATTACAGCGGCCAACCCGTCTATGAAGTCACGCACGACCTGAATCCCAATACGGTGCTGCTGCCGCTCAATCAGCAGCTCCCGTTCAACCTGCTGGCGAACAACCCTTATGAATTGAATCTGAGCAGTTCGCAGCGGCGCGATGACTGGGCAGCCAGTTATCCAGATGTTGCTTCCGCGTTCACCTCGACGATCGATCGCAGCAGCTTCGACAGTTTGCAGCACGGATTGAACGACGACTCGGCGTTCTCGCCGACCGATCTGGAAAAGATACTGCGGGCCACCGATCCCGATGCCGGCACGCTGCCCAGCCGGCTGTGGGACGTGGTCAACGATTTCGACCCGGTGAAGCTGATCAATTACGACCCGAATTATGTCTTTTCAGTTACAACGGCGGTATTCGGAATTTCCAATCCGAAGCCAACCGATCCACAAACGCTGACCGCCGCTCAGCAGATCGCCGCGATCAATCGCCACCTGGTGACGACCGACAGCTACAGCCTGCCGGTGGCCACTCAAACGATGCCGGGTTACGTTTCGGAGTTCGGCGCCGACGGCGCACCGGGCCGACGTGGGCAAACGAACCAAGCCCTCAATCTGCCGGGAACGGATGATTTCCAGGCGATTGCTGGCGTTGAGCGGGCTAAAGCCAAGATCACCGATTTGTTGTATTACCGCGTCTGGCTCGAAGCGCGCCACCATGTGATGCGAGTCCAAGGTGTCACCGAAGCCGCGCTCGATAATTTGAGTGCTGGCGACTACACAACTTTCATGGGATTAGTGAAGCAGCGGCACGGACGCCGTTTATCCGCTTTTGGGTGATCTGTTGCGCCGGAAGTACTTGCCGGATTGAGAATGGACTTGAATCGGCCGTTCGGTGACGGAAGAGATAACAACGGCGACGGTGTAGTCGACGATCCGCTGGAAGCAGGCGAGCCATTCCTGGATATCAACGGCAACGGCCGGATGGATTACGATCCCAATACCGGTAAAGAGTTGGAACCGTACCTCGATCTCAATGGAGATCACAAGTACAACGGACCGGGCGAACGCGACGCGAGTGGAAATCTCGTGCGCTTTACGATGGCCTGTGGTCGTACTTGTGGCCCATGACACCCTACCCTTTGTGGCCCACGATACCCTATGGTGGAAACGGCCAATTGGGCGAGCCGATCGGCTTTGACTACACGGCCGGGCACGGTGAACCGATTCATGCCGCGATCGCAACGGCGCTCAATGCGACGATTCAGGGCGGCGTCCGAAATCTAGAATCTCAAGGCCGGCAGCTCTTTGCTCGGCACCTATATTGCCTCATGCTGCTCTTGGTGGATGAAAACTACATCGCGCCGTGGGACGAGAACGACCCGCAGCTCATGTCGTGGATCGGCCTGGAGCGAAGCAAGCTGACGACCGACAACCCAACGCTGAACGTCGCCGAGGCGGACATGATCGTGAAGCGCAAGCTCGACCTGCAAAATGATTGCGCAATGGGCGGTAAACGTTGTCGACGCGCAGGATTCGGACGCAATCATGACGCCATTCGAGTACGATGAAAATCCGTGGGATGGCTGGGGCGTGTGGAGCGACAACTCGATCGGCGAAAACTCAAACGCGGGTTTCGTCACGGTCAAACTAGATGCCAACAAACCGCCCGCGTCGTTCCTGCCGCTCGACGGCGATCCAGCTACAGACGAAAACAAGGCAATGGTGATCGATTGGACGCAGTCACTACCGCCCGCGGGCGGGCCCAAGGTTATCAAACAATTGCGTCATAAATTCCGAACCAGAAGACCTCAATCCAACTCGACAATCTCGGGACGACCAATACGCCAATTGTAAATAACTCATCATCAATCAAACGCGCGGCGTGGTTTGGGGCGCGGAGCGGCCGGAGTTGCTGATCACCGAAACGCTCGCGTTCCACGATCGGCGAACCGAAGACCGGTTCTCGCCAGACACGAATGGGCACAACGACTTCGCCAGCTCGAGCAGCGGGCATTACTTCGACAAAGATTTGGATCAAAGCCTGCGCCGCGGGGTCGCTGTTCGTCGAGCTCTACAATCCGAACTCGGAAGATGGACAATTGCCGAGCGAGCTGTATCGCTATGCTCGCGGAATCTTCCACGCATAGACCCGGTCTCTGGCAACCCGGATGTCAATCTACCAACGGGCCAGCCTGTCGTGCCCGCTCAGAAACAAAGCGATCGTTTACCATATACGGACCCACTGACGGGCAAAACCGAAGATGGCGTTTTGCTCGACCGCCTGAGCGACTTTGGCGTCGATGCCAATGGCAATCTTACAAAAAACACTGCGGCCAACGGCTCGATCAAGCGCTCGCCGGTGTGGCGGATGATCGTTGTCGAGGAGGACCCCGTTTATCGGAGCCTCGAGTACACCTACGACGGTGCTGCTGGCTCCGCCACCGCAACCGCGGACCCGTTGAAAAAGTGGCGGCGGCCCGTCGATGCGCAGGGCAAGCCTTACGACTGGGATTCAGATTCGCAGATTAAGTTCGGCCCCAAGCTTCCGCTCGCTGCTCAAACCGGTACGCAAGGCCAGGACCAGGTCGGGCCGCGCGACGAATGGCAAACGATTGTTCAAGGCAAGACGATCGAGTGGAATTTATCACAAGTAAATCGCACCCAGCCACAAATCGCCGCCGATAGCGACCTGGCGCAGAAGTGCTACCGGAACGCCGTCACGAATATGAAAGCGTGGCAGCCGAAAAAGTTGGACCTAACAGCCAACACAAACCCGTTCCCGCTGTTTCGGCCGACCAATCCCGATTTCGTCGAATCGTTCGATTTCGGTAGCCGGCCCGTCCAGGAAACCACGCAGAACTATTTCGATGTACGCTATCCGAACATCGAACGTGAGATCTATTTTACGACTGATAATTCGCCGACCCGTGACGTCGGGAATGCGAACTTCAGGCTCCGCATTCCGGATCGCTCTTTCAAAGCGGGCCAACCAGCGCCGTTCGACCACCAGAATTGGGGCGATAAGCGAACGGGTGTAACTGGTTCTTTCTGGCAAACGCAGCGATTCATCGCTCCGATCACACCGACGGGCACAGCCGATCAGACCATAGCCCCGATCTTACCGGGCAGGTACAGCGTCGTCGGTTCCGCGGGAAACAAGTACCCCAAAAAATACGACGGGTCAAACGAAGTATCATCGATCGCAAATTACTTCGTCACGGCAATCGGCCGCGAGCCGCGAGACCATCCGAACACCGAAGACGCCGAGTTCCAGCCCGACCGGGTTCGCCGCATCGAATTGCGGCCGAGCCTGAACCCCAACCTGAATCAATTGCTGGTGACGGCTAACGGCGGTTACGATCCGAACAATCAACCGGCGCCCTAACCGCCTGCGCCGCTCAGTGCGGATACGATCAAAGCCATGTTCGCGCACGATATCGAGCGCAGCAACGAGCTCATCTTCGACAAAGTGAAGAACGCCGTGGTGAACCTTTTGGACCGGAACAAAGTCGGCGATGCGGTTCCAGATGCAACGAAGGAGTTCTATAAGCCGTGCGTGACGATCCCGGTCGATGGCATGAATGTGTCTGAGCCGCCGTGGGGTTGGTCGCCGCGCGAAGTCGAGGCGGCCCAGATCGAAGCCGAGCGAAAACAGTTCTATAATCCGGGTACACCGTATGCTCCGCGGATACTGGGTTACTACCCGGCCAAAGCCAACGGCGAAGGCCGCTATTTCGCCCCATCCGACCCGGGCAACATCCCCACGTACGATGTGCCTTTCGATACGGCGCCGGAGCTGGTGCGGACGGGCACGACGGCCAACTACCGCACGATCCATCTGCAGCGCCTGGCAAATCCGCTGCTGCCTTGGAATCCCCCGCCCGGACAGTTCTACGATTCCACCGACGACCCGACCAATGCGGCTACTCATGCCCAACACGACATGCACAAGCCGAATCTGCCGGTGAATCCCTATCTCACTGTCGACACGTCGAGCGTCGATCTGACGGCGTTCAACGGAGTGAGCAATGCCGAGGGGAATTATCAAGACCGGGGCGGCCCAGGTCAGCCAAATCCGCCCGGCGGCGGCGGAATAACCGTGGGAAAGACCGTGCAGTCCCAGCTCGGCCAGTTCCGGCCCTGGGTACCTGTAGAGGCGAATGATTTCAAGACGAACATGCAGCAGAAGGGTTCGCAGGTATTCCATTTCAAATCGCTCGAACGGGGCGCCTATGGCCTGCTCAGCACGACGCACCTCATTCGCGATTACACGACTCCTGCAAACACAAACGACCGTCTCCTGCCGTTTCCACAACGGCTTCTGCCGGCGCATCGAACCGGTGACGGGCACGCTCAACGATCTTAATCCGAACGTAAATGCCACCTATCCGAATGGCTCGCAGGCGATCCGCGACGGACGCATGTACACGATGACCGGCAGCGACGCACGGGCAAAGGTGCCATCCTTTGCGAGTCCGACCACGCACGTCGATATGGTTTTGGAGCACTCGCTGGGATTCGGCAATGAGGCGTATGGCCAGCTATACGATTTGCAAACTGGTGCACCAACAGCCGCCGCGATTGGCGCACCGCGCCAATACACGTGCAAAGATGCAAAGTACGATAGCGCAGACGCGACGAAATCACCAAAAGTACGCACACGATTACTTCGACGTATCCCTGGCTGGCGTGGGATAATCGGCCGTATGTGAGTGCCGAGGAGATTCTCAAGGTGCCGGCCGCGTCGCAGGCGCAATTGATGCGACAGTACGCCACGATCGACCCGAACGTGGCGGCGGCCGGCCGTGCGAACCCTTACGGGCTGGCGGAGTTGGGAACGAAGGCTGCGCCGGTTAAGAACGCTTTGCGGTGGGCCGTGATGCAATCGCCCTTTGGCGACCTGGCAAACGTATTTGCGGCATCCACAGACGTTGCCGATGTCGTTCGCGATCCGGCGACCGGTGCGCCGGTCCTGCTCTACGATCAAAAGGATACGGTCGTGCCGACGGGCGGAGATGTCAAAGCCGTACGGTGCTCCGAACTTCTATCGCATCCTGGAATACGTGCAAGTGCCGTCGCGGTATATCGGCACCGATACGATGTTCAACGCCGAGACGTTTAACGACGTGCCGAATGTTACCGATGGAACGAACGGCACGTTCGGCACGGATATCGCCGATCCGACCGACCCGCGGTCACAACTTCCAACCGCCATTCAACAAGGTCTCGCGCGAACGCGATCCGGGCCGGGTCAATCTAAACACGGTTACCGGCCGGAGATCGGTCGTCGCGAACGGTATTCCGCAAATCTGGTCGGAGGTTTTCGACGGCATTATGCATCGTATCCACGACGGCAACCCGACCGCGCATAACCAGCTCGGCCACACCGGGCCGGCCTGGCGGGATGTCGTGTTGAGCCGCCGCGGTATTCACAGGTGGATGCTGCAGGGGAACTGTTGTCGACAAAGCATTGCAATGCATCCAATCCACCTAATCCGATACAGACCGCCCCGCCTGATACGCTCCAGTTCGGCCTGAACAATAATTTCCCAACGTTGTTCGCCAATCCATTCCGCTCGCCGGATGCCGGCGACCTGGTTCCGCTGGTGCAGATGTTGCAATTCGGCGTCGATGCGACGCTCGAACGCGCCCATCCGCGCACGCGCGGACGTAATGCTGGACCCCAATATCCCACCTTCCCGATTCCACCGGCAACCACCTATTCTCGATCCGGTTTGGGGTGGAATTTCCTTGGCCGGCCGGCTATACGGCACTTTAATGACGTGCGGGACGCCGGCTTCAGTAATGATGACTTTCGTTCCGGTCCAATGGTGCCATTCCGAACGATGATCCGACTAAGCGCGAAGTTTTGCCGCTGTTCAGTGAAACGCGCTTCCTGCCATCCGCCCAAACAGATCGCAGCGACGTGCATGGCGAGCCATCGAGCGATGCGAATCGCAATCCGTACATGATGTACCAGCCCATGTCGCGCCTGGGCAACTTGGTCACCAACCGCTCGGGCTGCTTTGCGGTTTGGATTACCGTCGGGTACTTCGAGGTCGAGCCGGCTCCGAACTGGAATGACCCCGACCGATGCAGTGGCGGGCTCCGCGAAAGTATTCGTGCCCGCTTCGGCAACGATGTAAATTTGTACAATCGCGTTTATCCGGATGGTTACATGCTGGGCAAAGAGCTGGGCAGCGACACGGGCGACGTGCATCGGCCCCGCGGGTTCTATATCATCGATCGGACTGAGGAAGTGGGCTTCAAGCCGGGCGAGGATGCTCAACGTCGAGAAAACGATCCGGCTGCGGAGGCGAATTGAGTAGTCGAGAGTCGAGAGTCGAGAGTCGAGAGCCAGAAGACTCGATTTCCCGCGCCGGATCGAACCTCGGGCGGCGGCTCGTTCTGGTCGCTATTCGTGGTGCTGCTTGCAGCTGCGGCGATCCTGGTCGCGTTACAAGCGCGGCGGCCGAAGCCCTCGGGCGCGTACGTTGGCCTGCCGCTCCCGCCGCTGGATTCGGGCGGCTGGCTCAATACGACGGCGCCGCTCTCGGCAAAGCGATCTGCGCGGCAAGATCGTGCTGGTGGATTTCTGGGCGAGCGACTGCGGGCCATGTATCGAACATGTGCCAGAACTCATTCGATTCTACAAGCGGTTCCACGACCAAGGCGTGCATGATCGTCGGTCTTTCGACGGAAAGCGGCTTCAGGGCTCCAACACCTGAAGAATTTCGTGGAGACGCGCAATGGGCTCGATTGGCCCATCGGCTACGATGCGGAGCTTGCCTACGAAGTGATGGGTATCAGCGGCACGCCGACGTATTTGCTGTACGACCGCTCGGGCCGCAGCGTGTGGGGCGGCCATTCGCTCGACGGACTGGAAGAGGCCGTCGTGGCTGCGCTGGCAGAGAAGTAGAGGGAGAGAGTGGGAGAGGGGGAGATGCGACAAACAAGTCTCCCCCTCTCCCAATCTCGACTCGAGGCTCGCGGCACCTACTTCACTTGCTCTTGATCGCGGATGTACTTCACGTGCGGCCGTCCGCCGCCGGGGGTTGGCACGCCCAGCATGTAGTCTGAGGCGTAGCGCAAGTGTTCCTTGCGCTCCGGAACACGGAAGTTGTCGCCCTTCTGCAGAATAGGCCGGGCGAGCGGCATCTCGCCGAATGCCCGCGTGCCGGCCGACTCGGCCGGGTACCATTGGCCATCGCCGTCGGCGCCTTCCAGATAGAACTCCGGGTAGCAATGGCCGTGGACCCAGACCATGCGGGCCGGGATTTTATTGGCCCGGCAGATCGCGATGAAAACGACCGAGCGGCCCTGGCAATCGGCCTTTCCGTCGCGAAGCGCTTCGACCGCGCCTTTGTCGGGGCCTTCGACGTAATCGATTTTCTTCAACACGCCGTCGTAGATCGTTTCAATTTTTTCCCAATCGGTCGCCGACTCGCTGACTTGACCGAGTAGTTCCTTACTGAGCGCGTGGATGCGCGGATGATTGACTTCGATGTATGGGCTGCCGAGGGTGTAAATCTTCAGCTTGCTCGGGATTTTTTTGGGGATTTTGAGGTCGTCGGTCTTTTCGGGCGGCAGAATCGTGTGCGTGTTACTTCCGAGGTAACGATTGCATGAGCGGTCGCGCCGTCGGCTAAAAAGGGGATCGAGATCAGCATTTGCTTCACTTCGCCCCCGGGAAGCGAGCGATACGTCACGTCGCGGACCTCGGGGGAGAAATCCTCGTCGACTTTCGTCACCTGCTGCTCGGGGCATTCGAGCGGCACGGTGACCATCGCAACGATGTTGCGGCACGCGCCCTTGGTCGCGGTGATTTCGGCTCCGACGCGAAAGCGAACCGTCTGCGCCTTGCCCAAGCGCGTGCCAGCGGCCGGTTCCTTCTTTTCCGCCGGATCGGTGGTTCGTGCGAATGCGGGCGCGGCAGTGAAAAGCAAGATTACGGCGAGGGCAATCGCAAGGCCATTTCGCGGCAGGTATTTCTGGCGGTCCATATCTTTATTGTACTTTGTCCGGAGACGCCGCGAGAAAGGGAGCGCAACAAAACAGAAGTCATACCGTTTGCCTCTCACCCCGACGCCGCCGAGGGGTCTGACCGGATTCCTCGGCGACCTCGGAATGACATGATGGCAGGCGCGGCGAACGGAATCACCACCCAACAAAACAGCCCTGCCCGGCTGCCTTCAGGATAGGTGCAGCCGTGCAGGGCCAGTGGGCGGAATGAAAGTCCCGGAGACGACATCAACCGCCTTCGCGAGGCGAGCGTTACCGATGCGGGAGGGCGGGGAAACGGCGTGCTCGCTGGTCGCGTCAATTGTTTACGTTACTCAATCAGGCTCCCGGAGTCGGCACAAACTTTTCGGGCGTGGGGGCAGTCCCCGTCCCGGCGCCGTCGCTGCAACCACTGTTGCAGGAGCCACACGAGCCGCAGGTGTTACAAGAACCGCACGAGTCGCATGCACCGCACGAGCTACACCCGACCGCATGAGCCACAACCACCGCACTGGTTGCACGAACCACATTGGTTGCAATCGCACGGGCCGTAGCCCACGGCGCCCATGGAGCCACAACCACAGGCCGATTGGGCGGCGTAGGAGCAACTCGGTTCGCCATAGTAGGCCGGCGTGGGTTGCGCTTGGTAGTACATGGGCTGCGCCTGGGTCATCATCGGCGCGGCAGGCGGCGCAAGTATTGCGGCATTACGGTTTGGGGCATCTGCGGCATCGCGCCCATCGCCGCACACGGCGCACATGGTGGTGGCGCACACGGCGGCGGTGCGCATGGTGACGGCATATAGGGAGCCGGCCGTAGGCGCACATGTCGCGGCCAGCGGAGCGGCGTATGTCGGCGCCGGGGCACAAACCGGGCCACGATTAAACCAATTGCACGGGCAGCACGGGCACAACCGTGCACAACAGCAGCCACTAGCGGCGGGGAGCATCGCTACGGCCAGCAAGATCAGCATCTTCTTCATGGTTCTCTATCTCCTGAGGAAGCAGCAGGGGATTACTACTTCGGTCTCGATGTCTGAATTTCCGATTCAGACTTCAATGGGCGGGTGTCGGGCGGGGAGCAAGGAGCTTGCAGCAGGGAGGGTTGCTTTTTTACTCCCCGTTTCTAACTCCAGGCTCTCTGCTCCGCATAATCGCTCGTACCGGTTGGTCGAGTCGGCAGGCTGAGCAACTCTACATTGCAGTCTTGGATGTGCAAACGCATCCGATGATTTTTTCCCACGATCGGCGGGAACTGAACTGGTGAAAAATCCTCACATAGGTTCTATTTTTCCCAGTACGGAAACTCACCTGTGTGGTAGAGTTGCAACACGGCCTTATAACCGGGCCAATCCAGATTGAGAGATAGGTTTGTAGGAACCATGTCGATAATCACATTAATGACGATTGCAACGGATTCTAATTCGTCCCGAGGACATCGCATGCTGGCCGGCTGGTTGGCGGCGGTCGTGCTGGCGATTGGTGTTTTGGCTACACCGTCGTGGGCAGACGATGCCGGGACAGCGCCGCGACGCGCAAGCACGCCGGCGGCTCGATGCTGTGCAACGGCATTCGGCTCGAGGATGAGATCGACGTCGTCAACTCGCGCGGCATCTGCGGCAACTGCAACATCGAGGCGGTGCGGACAGGCTTCAAGTTTGAGACGTACGCGGTTTGCGACGAGATCGGTTATCGCCATTGGCAGAAATCGGATTTGGATAGCTTTTTGACATTTGATCCCACGGTGCCGACCATAATCTTCATCCATGGCAATCAAATTACGCCCGGCGACGCGAAGAACGAGGGCCTCTCGGTGTATCGCAACCTGATACTGCAAGGTTGCGATGCGCCACGGATTCGATTCGTGATTTATTCCTGGCCGTCGTCGAAGGTCGGCGGACTGTTGCGCGATGTTCGCGAGAAAGCGGCCCGTTGTGGGCCGGAATCGCAACACTTGGCGTTTCTGTTGGACCAGATGCCCGCCGAAACGCCAGTTTCGCTCGTGGGATTTAGCTTTGGTGCGCGAATTATCACGGGCGGCCTGCATATTCTCGCGGGCGGCAGTCTGGGCGGGTCGATGAAGCTTGCCGAGCATACACATCCGCATCGCTCGATGGTGAATGCCGTTTTGATGGCCGCCGCGACCGATTCGTATTGGTTGGCGGAAGGCCAGCATCATGGCCTGGCCCTGACCCAAGTCAACCGCATGCTTCTCATCAATAACTGCGCGGACCGGGCAATGCGGTATTACGACCTTTTGGAACCGGGCCGCGGCGGACCGCAGGCGCTGGGCCTCTGTGGCCCAACGCGCATCAGCCCAAAGTACAAGGACAAAATCTTTAATCGCGATGTGAGCCGCTATGTCGGCGCGGATCACGACTTGATGAATTACGTGTGTGCGCCAGGCGACCTTGGCCTCATCTGGAATTACGCGGGGCCGGCGGCTGCGACCGACACGAAGGTTGGCGGTTAAACCTGCCGACCTATCTGCCACGCGGATGGAAGCCTGTCCGTGCCAATGACTGCCAATGCGTTAGCCTCTATATTGGGGCTTATGCCTGAGGTCTCGGCGTATTTGAACGGCGCGTGGGTTCCGAGTTCGGACCTCTGCATCTCGATCGACGATGTCGGTTTTCTGTTGGGGGCGACGGTCACCGAACGATTGCGCACTTTTCGCGGTCAGGTCTTTCGATTGGAAGCGCATCTCGAGCGGTTGCGGCATTCGCTGGATATCGTCGGCCTGAATAGCGGCCCGATTTGCGATCAGGTTAAGGCAGCCGTGCTCGAGTTCCTTCGTCGCAACCAGGCGATGATCGACTCCGGAGACGACTGGTCGATTGTCGCTTTTGCCACGCCGGGACCGACGGGAAGCCGGCAGCCGACGGTATGTATCCACGGCCACGCATTGCCGTTTCGATTATGGGCAACACAATACGAAACTGGATTATCGGTCGTCATCAGCCACATTCGGCAAGTGCCGACCGACTGCTGGCCGGCCGAGCTCAAGTGCCGCAGCCGCATGCATTATTACCTCGCCGATCGAGAAGCAGCGGCCAAGCGCAGCGGGCGCGAGCGATCCTGTTGGATCAGGACGGCTATATTGCCGAAGCCACCACGGCAAATGTCATCGTCTTCCGCGGCGACGAAGGGCTCGTGTCGCCACCGCGCGAGCACATTCTATTTGGAGTTAGTCTGGGAGTCGTCCAAGAGCTGGCTGACAAGATTGGCATGCCATTCGTGTCGCGCCGGTTATCTGTTGGCGATCTTGCTTCGGCTGATGAAGTGCTGATTGCGAGCACATCGATCTGCGCGCTTCCCGTCGTTGAGTGCGACGCAAAGAAGATTGGAAGCGGACGCCCCGGTCCGATCTTTGGTCGGCTGCTTTCCGCTTGGAATGAACTGGTCGGCATCGATGTCGCGGAACAGGCGCGGCGCTACGCGACTCGGTAAATTCCGGTCCATTTTGGTTCGACCGTTCCGGCCAGCGTTCCGGCCAAGATGGCCGGGCGATGTGAAGGTTATGCTGCTTCGCGCGACGGCGGTTCGGTGGGAACGACATCATCGCTTGCGGAAGGGGTGAGGCTCGGCGTCTTGCGCCACTGTGGCCGCCATCGTCGCGTGATCACGAAATACGCGGTAAATACGCCGATTCCGATGAGTGCCAAGGTGAGCGTCGATGGCTCACCCAATGCACGACGGGTGCCGTTGGGATGGGACGTGGCAATGGGATGAGCGGCCAGCGGCCCGCCAGCTGCCGAAAGATTTGCAATCGCCAAAATGATCGAACAGGCAAGCATGGCAGATAATCCTTATCTCGCGCCAATCGCCGCCGTCAGTGCATGGTCTATAGCGAAAACGCAGAAATGCCGCCACTCCAGTTGTGAAGTGCTCTTTGCCGCTCTGGTCGTTTTTGCTACTACACGCCGCCCGGTGTGTGCCGCCGTGTGCCGCCGTGCGAACATTCCGTTTTGAAAACCTGTTTGGCAGGTAAGCTACCATGGCTGGAAAGATGCAATTGGCGGCAAAGATTTTGCTGGGTTCGACTGTGCTAGCGTCGGGCGGTGGGGGCGTGTACTACGCTACGACCCATGATTGGACCGGGCTTCATCAGAACGCAAAACGGCCAGCGGCTTCGGATTTAGACGCCCTCGCCAGCGCCTGGGCCGAACCTGCTGCGTCGCAGCCTTCGGATCATGCGCTGTCCACCCCGACCGCGCGGTCCGCTGCGACACCGGCTCGCGCCGTTGAGCCGGTTGTTAAGCCGCCAAGCGATGACCGGTACGCTCACGCGGGAGAATCGCCAACGCCGGCCGCTGTTGTCAAAGATGAGGCCGCCAAAGTCGATCCGACGCCAACGAAGCAAAAGACTCAAAAGTCCGGCAAGACGAATGACCGCAAGGATGTAAAGCTTGCGTCTCACACAGAAGCAAAAAATGCCGAGGACGCGCCGTCTCCGACGCCCGTTCTGGCTTCGTCGGAAACGGAAATAGCTCGCGGGCAGGAACCTAGGGACGAACCATTGCCCTCGACCCAGGTGAAAGACCTATCGGCGAACGCCGGGTCGATAAATCCGACCCCTAAGAACGGCAATCAGGTGAAAGAACCGAAGCCCCTTACTGCGCCGGGTCAGCAATCGAACATCGCAGATGCTTCCCGCCGCGCGAAACAAGCTTTTGGCGACTCGTCCCCACAAGCGGCCGGCAACCGATACGGCGACGTTTCCCCGCCGGCCTCCGAAGCCGCTGGGCCGCCGAAAACCGTGGCCGTGAATCCGTTCGCTGCGAAACCGATAGCAGATTCATCCGCGCAGGCGCGAAACCAGCTCCTCGAACCACTTCCCTCGACTTCCAATGATGTTGGCGGTCGACTCAGCGATCTTCAGCAGGGCAGCGGTCAGGGGCTTCGACCGTTGGAAACGAGCCCAACTGCCCGAGCCGCCACTCGAGATCCATCGGCAAAAGCTCGTACGGCGCCGGGCCTGCCGCCGCGCAATACGGCGAATACCGATTTCGGCCCGTTGCCGTCGTCGCAAAATGGCTATCTGCCGGATACTGCCAATAGCGCGGGACCAACCCCCAAGGCAGGCGACGGCTCGGGTAAACCGGGCGAGAAAGCGCTGGAAGGTCCCCAGCAGCCGACGCTCGTCATCCAGAAATTCGCTCCCGGAGAAATTCAGGTCGGCAAGCCGGCCAAGTTTGTCCTGCAGCTTCGCAATGCCGGGAGCCAGGCGGCCGACAATGTCACGGTCCAAGACGAGATTCCGCAAGGCACGCAACTCATCAGCACGACGCCGAACGCGACCACCGAAGGCAGCCGGCTCGTGTGGCAACTCGGCAAGCTTTCGGCTGGGGAAGACCGCACGGTCGAAATGCAGGTCATGCCGAAAGCGGAAGGCGACATCGGCAGCGTGGCCACCGTTTCGTATTCGGCTCAAGCCTCGGTGAAAACTCACTGCACGATGCCGCAATTGGCGATTCGCATGACGGCGCCGAGCGAGGTGATGATCGGCAACCAGCAGCATGTAAAAATTGAAATTCGTAATCCGGGCAGCGGCGACGCGACAGGCGTGATGCTGTTCGAAAATGTGCCGCCGAACGTGAAGCACGTTTCCGGGCCTGCGCTCGAGTTTGAGATCGGCACGCTGCGCGCGGCGAGACGCGCGAGCTCGACCTGGTGCTCACGGCGGAAAAGGCCGGAAAAGTGGTCAACGCGCTCACCGCCCGCGCCGAGGGGAACTTGCAGGTGCAGCAGCAAGTCGAGTTCGAAGTCATTGCGCCCGCCCTCACGATTGCCGTCCAAGGACCGGAAAAGCGCGTATCTGGAGCGTCCGGCCACGTACGAGGTGAGCGTCGAGAATCCCGGCACGGCCCCCGCGCACGATGTGCAAATCGTCACCAAGTTGCCGAAGGGTATGCGCTTTGTCCGCGCCAACAACATGGGCGAATACGATGCGGCGTCGCACGCCGTGTACTGGAGCCTGGCCGAGCTTCCCAAAGGCGAAAAGGGAACCGTCGAGCTGGTGACCATGCCAATCGAAGCCGGGCCGCAGACGCTGCAGGTAGAGAGCCACGCACAGCAGGGCCTCGCCGACAAAACACAGCGAGATATCCTGATCGAAGGTCTGGCCGCCATCAAGTTCGACGTCCACACGCTTCAAGATCCCATCGAGGTGGGCGGCGAGACCGGCTACGAGATTCGCGTCGTCAACCAGGGCACGAAGGCCGCCACGAACGTGCAAATTACCGCCGAGCTGCCAGCCGGCCTCAAGCTGATTTCGGCCGAGGGCGAGACTCAGCACAAGATGGATCAAGGCCGGCTCGTCTTCGAGCCGATCCAGCAGCTTGCTCCGAAAGCCGATACGGTTTACCGGATCCGCGCCCAGGGCTTGCAACCGGGCGATCAACGAGTTGTCGTCGAAGTGAAGACCGATGACCTGCAACAACCGATCCACCGCGAGGAAAGCACCCGCGTCTTCGGCGATCAATAGTACGAGCAAGCCGGAGCGTCCCCGCCCCCGGTCAGTCGGCGCGATCACCCGTTAACAATCCGCGCAGATGAACGTCGACACACTCTGCCAGCACCGGTGGGTTGTATCCGCCCTCCAGAATGCTAACGATTCGGCCTTCCGCATGAACGGCCGCGATACCGACAACAATTTTCGTTAGCTCGGCAAAGTCCTCGACCTCCAACCCGAGCGAGCCGATTGGATCGGCCCGATGGCTATCGAAGCCGGCGCTGATCAGCACGAGCTGCGGGCGGATGCGCGCGGCGAATTCTTCGAGCTCACCGGCAAATAGTTCACGGTACTTTTGCCGCGGCGTTCCGAACGCGACCGGCAAATTACGTGTCGTGCCCAGCCCGTCGCCCGTGCCAGTTTCATCGGCGGCGCCGGTGCCCGGATAGAACGGCCAGCGGTGAGCGGAAAAAAATCCGACGCGGCCATCGGCGTAAAACGTATCCTGTGTGCCGTTGCCGTGGTGGACATCCCAATCGACGATCAAGATGCGGTCGAGTTGGTGCTCATCGCGCGCCACGCAGGCGGCTACCGCGATATTGTTGAACAGGCAAAAGCCCATCGCCCGTGCGGCGAGCGCATGATGGCCTGGCGGGCGTACCAGGCACAGTGCGGTTTTGGCTTCTCCCTTCAAAACGCGATCGACCGCGTCGCAGGCCGCGCCGGCGGCTAATTGCGCGACATCGAAAGAAGCGGCGCTCACGACCGTATCGGGGTCGGGGTGCCCGCCGCCATGCGCCGCGATTGCCATCATGCGTTCAATGTGTCCGGGCTCATGAACGCGCTCCAAGCGCGCTCGGGACGCCGGCTGCCAGGCCGGGCGGTCGCATTGCGCGACAAGATCGGCCGCTTCTAGTCGAGCGATGACTTGTCGCAATCGCTCGGGACGCTCCGGATGAACTCCCGTATCGTGATCCAGGAATCGCGGGTCGTAGTAGAGGAGTGTCATGCCAGAAAAGCGTAGCGGAAGTCGCAGGACTTCGGTCCAGTCGGCCGAATTCTTGCGAATTCAGCGACCAAAGTTAAGTTTGGCTATAGCCTGTAGTTCTTGTGATAATAGCGGTCTTCCGCGATGCAATATAGCGGCGGCCGCGGAGCGAAAAACTTGTCGGAGCCATCGTTCGTTGGTACAGTAAAATGAGCGGTTTGCGGCTCCGGCAGTTCGCCGTATCTGGTTCCGTGGACGTAATTTCGGATCAGTCGCCTCATCTATTTGGAACAGGAATGTGCGCAATGTCTGCCGACCGATTTTTCAAGGTAGCGCGGCGCCGCCTTTGTCAGCGCGCCGTGGCCTCGGGCCATTTGGATTGTCTTGCTCGTTTGCACAATCAGTCGGGTCTCGGCGCAACAATACCAGGCCGACCCGGTCGATGACATGGCGGGCCGCAACAAAGCCATTGCCCAACAGTGCGTGAAGGATCCGGCAATTTACGCGGCGAATCTGGATAAGTTTAACGACTATTTCAACCACTATTATTTTCCGGTAATGACCCGGGCGGAGCCGGAACGCCTCGCTAAACTTGGCATGCTGCGCGAAGATCTTTTCAAATACTATCTTTGGAAGTCGAACAACGCCCAATTGCAGCAAGACCTGACCAAAATGGCGGGCAAGGCGATGTGGAAAATCGTCCAAAATCCCGATTATCATCCGGCCGTTCGCTACAACGCGATCCTCATCATTGGGCTGCTGGACGAACAATACTCGCCCGACGGGCGCCAGCCGCCGAAACTGCTGCCGAGCGCAAACGCCGCGCTATTGGTCGTGCTGAACGCGGCGACGACGGGTAATCAGTATCCGCCAGCAATCATTTTAGGCACGCTCATTGGACTCGAACGGCATGCTCAGTTTCACGAATCGTTGCCACCCGATGCGGTTAAGGGTATGACCGCCGCGTTGCTGAAGCTGATCACCCACGATCAGCCGATCCAGGACATTGACCGGGATGCCTATGCTTGGATCCGGTTGCGCGCGGCCAGCGCGCTGACCAAGCTGGGAAGCGCCGGCGACAACAACGCCGTACTCGATGCGCTCATGAAATTGATTGCCAGCTGCAAATCGCTGGATGATCGCTGCGAGGTGGCTGGTTTTCTCGAAAGAATCATGTATAAGAACGTAAAATTGGATGCCACGGCCGCGGACCAGCTCTTTGCCTTGGCCCGCGATCTGGCGCAGCAGAGGACAAGCGAGCTCAGGATTTTCAGGACCAGGGCGGGGCAATCCCTGGCGGTGGAGGACCAGGTGGACCGGGCTTCGTAGCCAACCCAACCGGTGACGAGGAGACCTACCCACGGCAGCAAATTCTGGCTCGGCTGACGGGACTTCGCAACGGATTGAAAGCTATCAAGCCCGCACTCCCCGCCGATACGCAAAAGAAGATCGACGATCTGTCCAAGGCGATCGATCCAGCGAAGACGGCGGTCGCGAGCAAGGATACGGTCGATTTAAAGCTCGCCGAGGCGATCCGAACGATGGCAACCGAGATCAACAAGGTCGTTCCGCCGCCGGCCAAAGCTCGTAGCGAAAAAGCCGCCGATACGTTCTGATCCATCAACGATTCGATTTGTCGAATCGTGCGCGGACTCTAATGCGCCTTTTGTTGGTTGATTTGTTGCGCGCGATAAGTCCATCCGCGCAAGTGTCAGACAACCAAGCAGCACGGCCAAATAAAACAGATCGCCGCTGAGCATCCAGCGATAAAATGGCACCGCAGCCCAATAGCATTGGGCCAGTCCCGCGAGCGTTTTCTCGTAGTTGCTTTTAAACGCCCAGACAGCGAAATTCGTGACCAGATAAAACAACGTGGCCGGCAGCAATCCAACAATTGCCCACCGGCAGATGGAAACCCAACGCGGATGCTCGCCACGTTGCAGCCGGCCAAACCACACGGGCACGGTCATCGTGGCATAGGTCGCGATCATCACCGGGATACTGTCGTACGCCGGCAATATCAAATCGCTTATTGCCAGAATCGAGACGGGCACGAGCAAGGCGATCGCGAGTTGTGAAAAGTACAGGCCAGCGAAGATGGCAACGGCCGCCGTTGGTGTCACGCACCATTGGGGCTCGCCCCAACGTCCGGCTACGCCGATCGCGATCAACAGAAAAAAGACGAATGAATCTTGAAGGTTTTTTTCGCGATCGCGAGTCATGGTAACTTCTCCTAGCCAGCCGGACGAATCCCCGGCATTTTACCGCTGCGGTCCGAATGTCCACAAGACTTGATCGCCCGGCTGCAGCTGGTAGATGGCGAAACTGCGGTCGGCGATTTTTCCGTTGACGGCGTAGGTCCAATTGTCGCCAGATTCGCCTTGGTTTTGGATGCCGTCGATCGCCGTCAAGAATGTCGATTGGCCCGACCCCTTTTGAGTAATCCGAAGGCCGGGAGATTCATTCAATAAATCGGCAACGGTCATACCGTCGTGCCAGGCGATCGCTCCGATGTCCTTTCGCGAACCCGGGCCAAATACGATTGCCAGCAAGACTTTCTTAGCAAGAGTTTGCCCCGCCGGAGCCGTTTGAGCTGGCTGACTCACGGTTGTTTGCGGAATGCCCGGACGACGGTGCAACCGGTACCACAAAATTGTTGCCAATACGAGGCTCAACAGCAGTGGCAGCCGCCACCACGGTGCGCGCACCCGACGTGCTTGTAATGCGGGATCTTCCATGGGTGGTCTTATAGCGGAAAACGCCCGGCTGGTCAGCAGGGCTGCCGCGGCTGGCAATTCTGCGGTATCTTGACGCGCATGCCGGCTCCCACCACGCTCACCCTCTCGTTCCGCGAAAACGACGTCGCCGTGCTGACGATCGGCGATGCCGCGTCGAGCGCGAATGTGTTATCGCGCCCCGTGCTCGAATCGCTGGAGAAGCATCTCGACGAATTGGACAAGCGTAAAGGCCTGGCCGGGCTCGTCATTCGTTCCGGCAAGCCGGGCATGTTCGTCGCTGGGGCCGATTTGAAGGAATTTGTCACTTGGCTCGACGCGCCAAAAGCGGAAGTGGCCGGGTACTGTCGCAGCGGTCAGCAGCTTTTCGCTCGGCTGGCGCGCGCGAATTTTGTCACCGTTGCGGCGATCGACGGTATCTGTGTCGGCGGCGGAGCCGAGCTCGCAATGTGGTGCGATCGACGCATTCTCACCGATAGCACCGAAACGGCCTTTGGATTTCCAGAAGTGAAGCTGGGGCTTTTCCCCGGCTGGGGCGGAACGGCGCGCACACCGCGAATGGTCGGTCTCTCGAACGCGGTTGAACTCGTAACCGGCGGTGAAACCATCGATGCACAGACGGCGGCCGCGATGGGACTGGCGCATGACGTGGTTCGCGCCGCAGACAAGTCCAGCGACGATCCGCTCCTGGCGGCCGCCATCCGCATGATCCGTGCCGAACAGACCCGCCAGGATTTCCGGAAAGATCGAGAGCGGTGGGCGGCGCCCGTCGAGATCGACGAAACCGAACTCGGCTTTCTCGGCGCGACGGCAAGCGCGTATATCCAGCAACAAACCAAGGGTTTTTACCCGGCGCCTCTCGCCGCCTTGGAGCTTATGTTGGGCGCGACCGGCGTCGACTTGGAAACGGCCTGCCAGATGGAGGCCGAGGAATTTCCGAAACTGTTCGGGTCGCCGATCAATCGGGCGCTTTTGAATGTGTTTTTTCTGCGCGATCGGAGCAAGAAAACTGCAGGCACGGCGAACGATGCGGCGCCGCGCAAGATCACGTCGGCCGGCGTCGTAGGAGCCGGCGTGATGGGGCAGGGCATCGCGTCGGCCAATGTTCGGCGCGGGATTCCCGTAGGCGCTGATGGACGCCGACCAACGCGCTCTAGCTCGCGGCGTGCAAGGAGTGCTCAGCGAGGTCGCATACAACAAGCAAATGAAAGGGCCCGATGTGCGGCGCGCGATCGAGCTTGCACCGCTGGTGAATGGCACGTTTTCGGATATTGAGCTGTGCCATGCCGATCTGATCGTCGAGGCGATCATCGAACAGCGCGAAGCAAAGCAACATCTGTACGCCAGGTTGGAGCCGCTGGTAAAGAACGAGACTATCTTTTGCTCCAACACATCGACCATCCCCATCACGCAGCTGGCCGACGGCTTGGAGCATCCAGAGCGATTTTGTGGCCTGCATTTCTTCAACCCGGTGCGCCAAATGCCGTTGGTCGAGGTGATTCGCGGCCGGAAGACCAGCGATGCCACGGTGGCCACCGCCGCGGCGTATGCCCGCAAGCTTGGTAAGTCGCCCATCGTGATGAACGACGGTCCCGGCTTTTTGGTCAACCGGCTGCTCTTGCCCTACATGAACGAAGCGGCGCTGCTCGTTTGCGAAGGCGCCGGTATAGCGGACGTCGAACGGGCGGCCAAGAAGTTCGGAATGCCCATGGGTCCGTTCACGCTGTACGACGTGGTGGGCATCGACGTGGCCGTTCACGCGGGCCGCACGATGGCCGAGGCGTTTCCGGATCGGGTCGCTGCGGCGCCGATCGTCGAAACGCTTTTCAAACGCGGCCGCATCGGGCAGAAGGCTGGCGCCGGCTTCTTCGATTATGCGCCCGCCAAGGGCGGCAAACCGCCACGCGGTTCCGATAGTGAGGAGGTCGCCAAATTGATCGCCGAATGCCGCGCGGGGGCCGCCCGAAAATTCTCGTCCGAAGAATTAATCGATCGCCTGTTTTTGCCCATGCTCGTCGAGGCCACGCGCGTGCTGGAAGACAAAATCGTGACGGATGTCCGCGATGTCGATTTGGGACTGATTTTGGGCATCGGGTTTCCACCGTTCCGCGGCGGCCTGTTCTTCTGGGCCGACGAAATCGGACCCGCGAAAATCCTCGAAAAGTTGGCGAAATATACGCCGCTCGGCAAACGCTTCGAACCAACCGCGATGTTGACCGATCTCGCCCGACGCGACGGACGATTCTACGATTAAGAATTCGCCACGGAGAACGCAGAGTTCACGGAGGAGAAAGATTGGTCATTACAAATTTGTAATTGGTCATTTGACCATTTCCGAAATGACCAATTTCAAATGACAAATTACCAATGACAAATCTAGACTCTCTGTGAACTCTGTGTCCTCCGTGGTGAGAAAAACCATGAAAACCGCCGTCATCATCGACGCCTGCCGCACACCGATTGGCCGGTCTCATCCGGAGAAGGGCGTCTTTCGCGATGTTCGCTCGGATGACCTGGCCGTGGCGGTGGTGCGCGCACTCGTCGAGCGTACCGGTATCGACCCGGCTGCGATCGAAGACGTTGTATTGGGCAACACGCAACAGCAACGCGAGCAGGGGTTGAATGTCGCGAGATCCGTGGGCCTGATGGCGGGGCTACCCGTCGAGGCCGGCGGAGCGACCGTGAACCGGCTCTGCGGCAGCAGCTTGCAAGCGCTCGCCCAGGCTTCGCACGCGATACTGGCCGACGCAGAAGACGTGCAGATTGTCGGCGGCCTGGAGCACATGCACCATATTCCGATGGATGCCGGAATCGATCTCAATCCGAAGCTCTTCACGCGCACCAGCAAAGCGGCCCTTATGATGGGGATCACCGCGGAATTTCTGGCTCAAACCCAGGGCATCTCGCGCGAAGAACAAGATCGCTTCGCCCTTTCGAGCCACCAGAAAGCGACGATCGCATATCAGAACGTTGCGGGCGGTTCATCGGCTGACCCCCGCGGCGCATTCGCCGCCGAGATCATCCCAATTTGGGGCCGCGACGAATCCGGCAACCGCGCCCTTATCGAGCGCGATCAGTGCGTGCGTCCGGATGCCAGCCTGGAATCGCTGGCGGCTCTTTCGCCGGCATTTATGCCGGGTCTGGGCACCGTGACGGCCGGCAACAGCTCGCCGCTGAACGACGGCGCCGCCGCCCTCCTGGTGATGAGCGAGGAGCGGGCGAAATCGTTGGGCTTCAAACCGCTGGCGAAAGTTCGAGCGACGGCGGTCGCCGGAGTCGATCCGGCGGTGATGGGCACCGGCCCGGTGCCCGCCACAAACAAAGCGCTCCAACGGGCCGGACTCAAGCTCAGCGACATCGATTTGATCGAGCTCAACGAGGCGTTTGCGGCGCAAGCACTGGCTTGTATTCGCATGCTCGACATGGATGAATCGCGGGTCAACGTCCGCGGTGGCGCGATTGCGATCGGCCACCCGCTGGGCGCATCGGGCGCTCGCATCGCCACGACACTCATCCACGCGATGCACGACCGCGAAGCCACACTTGGCCTGGCGACCATGTGCATCGGAGTCGGCCAAGGGATTGCCGTGATCTTGGAGCGCGTCTAAACCGGCAGTTTGCCGTTAAATGCCGGCAGAATTGGCATAAATGTCTTGACGCTGTGCGCGGCCAACCATAGATTGATTCGAGTGTAGGGCGTTCGGCATATATCGCGCCGGCGCGTGTTTGCTAAGCGCGGTGGCACAAAACCTTTTCTGTTCGCGCGGTGGTTGAGGACAATATCCCTTTTTACGAGGTCGTGGCGGGGTGAGCCTTGATGACGCGCGATGTCGGTCGGATGGAGGGGACTCGCCATGCAATTCGGTAAAACACTCGTTGGGGCAATCATTGGCGCCGCGATTGGCGTGGGTCTGTTGCTTGCGGCTGGCCTGCTGTTCGGCTGGGACGGCTTTTGGCTGGCGATTCCATTCGCGATTGTAACCGGGCTTGGCGTGCGCCTGTTTGCAGCGACCAAAGGGCACGCGAGCTATGCACGTGGGCGCTGACTTGCGTGCTGGCATTGGCCGCGTATTTGGGCGGCATCCGCGTGGTGGCGATGATCGCTCAGGCGCGTGCCGCGGTGCTTACCCAGCGAACCGCCGCATTGGCGAAAAGCGAGCGAGATGCCGGCGAGTCCGGCGATGCCAAAGACAACGCCGCCGGGCCCAATGCCACGGCTCAAGAGGATAAGATGCAGCCAGTCCCGCAAATGCACACCGACACGGGTCACAAACCGATGATGCCGCATCAGTACCCGGTGTTGGATATTCTTTCGCTTGCGATTGCGGTGCTCGCAGCGTATGAACTCGGGCGTGGGACGGGCATGCCGGTCGACGTCGTACGAACGGTTCCGCCCGAAGCCCCGCCTGCCGGCATGCATCCAGATGCGTGAGCCGCTGGCTGCTCACTTTAACACCGTCCTCAGGAATCGCCCGGTGTGACTAGCGTCACATCGAGCGACGTCTTCCGGTGTCCCTGTCGCCACGACATTCCCACCGCCCGCGCCGCCTTCCGGGCCAAGGTCGATCACCCAGTCGGCCGTTTTGATGACGTCGAGATTGTGCTCGATCACGAGTACCGTGTTGTTTTGATCGACAAGCCTGTTCAATACCGCGAGTAGCCGGCGGATATCTTCGCTGTGCAGACCGGTCGTCGGCTCATCGAGGATATAAAGCGTGTGCCCGGCGCCGCCGCGGCTGAGTTCGGTGGCCAGCTTGATCCGCTGGGCCTCGCCGCCAGAGAGCGTCGTCGACGGCTGTCCCAGCGTAAGATACCCGAGGCCCACATCAGCGAGCGTCGCCAGCACGCGGCGGATCGATTCATGGTTTTCGAAGAACTTGCTGGCCTCTTCAATGCTCATCGCCAGCACGTCCGCGATCGACTTGCCCCGATAGCGCACGCTCAGCGTTTGCCGATTGAAGCGGGCGCCATGACAAACGGGACAGGTAACCTCCATGTCGGGAAGAAAGTTCATGGCGATTCGACGAGTGCCCTGGCCGTCGCAAGCCTGGCATCGACCGCCTTTGGCGTTGAAGCTGAACCGGCCCGGCGAGTAGCCGCGCTGCCGGGCCTGCTTGGTGCCGGCGAACACCCGGCGGATATCGTCCCATACGCCGGTGTAGGTGGCGGCGTTGCTCCGCGGCGTTCGGCCGATCGGCGACTGGTCCACCTCCACTAAACGGTCCAACTGGTTAACTCCGCGCAAGCCGCGAAACGGCTCGGGCCGGCACTCGGCGCCGTGCAGTTTTCGGGCCAGCGCACGAGCCAGCGTATCGCCCACCAACGAGCTTTTACCCGAACCACTGACGCCCGTTACGCACACGAAAAGCCCGAGCCAGATGTCAACCTCGATGTCTTTCAAGTTGTGCGCGGTAGCGCCCGACAGTTGCAGCGAGTGAGCTTTTGCGGGTGAACGACGATTGGCCGGAACCGGAATCTGCTGCCGGCCGGAGAGATACGCGCCGGTCAACGACAATTCAAGTTTGGCAATGACGGCGGGCGCGCCGTTGGCGACAACTCGTCCGCCCAAGTGCCCGGCGCCCGGCCCCATGTCGATAAGGTGATCGCTGGAGCGCATGAGTGCTTCGTCGTGCTCGACGACGACCACCGTATTTCCCTTGCTGCTGCAAATCACGTAGCGCCGCGATCAACCGATCGTTGTCGCGCGGATGCAGACCGATCGACGGCTCATCGAGCAGGTACAGGACGCCGACCAACCCGGAACCAATGCCTGTCGCCAGCCGCACGCGTTGCCGTTCGCCGCCGCTGAGCGTATCGGCAGCTCGATCGAGCGTGAGGTACTCGGTGCCAACGCGATCGAGAAACGCCAGCCGCCGCACGATCTCGGCCACGATCGGTTCGGCGACCGGCCGCTGGTCGTCGGCAATTGTCAGGTCTCGAAAGAACTTGATCGCCGCGGCAACGGAAAGTGCGGTGATTTCGTGGATCGCTAGTCCAGCCAACCGGCAGGCCCGTGCTTCGGGGCGAAGGCGCGTGCCGCCACAATCGGGGCATTGGTTTGCGGCATTCATCTCCAAGTCGCCGGGTGGCTGGAGTCGAGGCGAAGCCGAGCCCCCAGGATCGTCGCCACTGGGGGCTCGCTGACGCTCGACCCCAGCCACCCCGTCGTCGGCGACGACACCCAGTCCGTGGCACGTCGGGCAGGCGCCATACGGGCTGTTGAAGCTGAATGTGCGGGGCTCGATTTCGCCGATGCTGGTGCCGCAGCGCGGGCAAGCATAACGCGTGTTGAGCAAGCGCTCGTGCCATTTTGTATCGGTGCTGGGCCCACCCGCTAAAGCGGACTCGCCGGGCGTTTGAAAAAGGATGATGACGACGCCTTCGCCGTGACGGGCTGCCAGCCGCACCGACTCGCCCAATCGGGCATCGATTCCCTCGCGAATGACCAACCGATCGACGACGGCCTCGATGTCGTGCATTTTCTGCGGCGCGATCTTGGGAATTTCGTCGAGCGGGTAGATCACGCCGTCGACCCGGGCCCGCACAAACCCGGCTTTCTGAATCATTTCGAATACATCGTGATGAGCGCCGCGCCGGCCCCGCACGATCGGCGAGAGGATCATCACGCGCGTGTTGCCTGGTAGCGAGCGGATCGTTTGTTCGATTTCGGCCAGCGTTTGCTGGGCAATCGGTTCGCCGCATTTCGGGCACAGCACGGTGCCGGCTCGCGACATGAGCAGCCGCAAGTAATCGTAGATTTCCGTGATCGTGCCGACAGTGCTGCGCGGGTTGGGCGCCGCCGGTTTCTGGTCGATGGCAATCGTGGGTTGCAAGCCCTCGATGTGATCGACGTCCGGCCGCTCCATTTGCTCGAAGAACTGCCGGGCGTAGACCGACAAGCTCTGCACGTACTGCCGCTGCCCCTCGGCCAGCAGCGTGTCAAAGGCCAGCGAACTCTTGCCCGAGCCGCTGACACCCGTGATTACGACGAGACGGTTTCGCGGGATGTCGACATCGACATTCTGCAGATTGTGCGTGCGGGCCCCACGAACCTGGATGGCATCGAGCATGAGGAAATCATACGCGGCTGCAAAGCCGCTCGGGAGGGCGAGGCTCCTGCCGAGCCGCTATCGGCGCGGCGACGCGGCAGACGCTTCGCCCGCCCATCGCTCGCAGGCCGTCGATTATAAGCAGTTTCAAAACCTCGCGAGGAGAACCGGACGCAATCGCGTTTCGGCGAATTCAATCAGCCGCAGGGCGCGAGCCCCCGGTTTCGAGATGGCTTCTAGTAATGCGATCCGCTTTTGCGAATGTGAACCATCGGCCGATTGTCGGTATCGATCAAGCGGCCGCGGACTACCTTAGCCAAAAAAACGCGGTGGTCACCCGAGTCGATGTGCCCGACCGGCTCGCACTCCAGGTGGCCGAGCGATTCCTTGATGATCGGCACTCCCCGCGCACAGTGCCCAATTTCCAAGCCTTCAAAAGCGGGTTGGCCGGGCTCGAAACCTTGAGAAAAATGCTTCAGCAACGACTTCTGCCCTTCGCGAACCACATTCAACACAAACGGCTGGCCCGCGCTTAACCAATCGCAAACATAGCGACCTTGCTTGACGGCGACGCTGATCATCGGCGGCTGGAAGCCGGCCTGCATCACCCAGCTTGCGAGCATTCCGGTCGCCCGCGCTCCGGTGCCGACGGAAAGAATGAAGATCCCGCTGGGAATTTGTCCCACGACGGGATCGAATGGTCGGGTTTTGCTCATCGGTTATCCCTATCAAAACCCCCTCTCCCTCTGGGAGAGGGCCGGGGTGAGGGTGTCTTGGAATTCGTTTTGTTACAGCCTCAAGTTTCGCCTTTCCGGAGGCTGCGACCCAGTTTCTGCTCGACGCTGGTGATTTTACTCATCAGCCGTCCGGATTGACCGCGGCGAAAATCGAGCTTCGCGGCGCACGTCACCCGGTCGCTATGTTTGGCTACTTGCTCGATGCAGCGGCGCATTAAATCGAGCACCTGATCGAGCTCGCCTTCGACAATCGTGCCCATCGCGTGCAGCTCATAATCGAGACCGCTGCGGTCGATCAGCTCGACACATTCGGCGACGTAAGCGCTTACGCTTTCGCCTTTGCCCAGCGGCGTGATCGACATTTCCAGGAGAACCATTCACCTGCCCTATGATTACGCCACAACGGGCCGCCCCTAGCGGCGATTGCCTGCATGAGAGCACTTTTTCGAAACAAACGATGCATGCCCTGCTATCGTGGGCGGTCGCACCGATTGGAAGCTGGATTCTAGCGGGCGAAATTCGGCCGCGTCGATTGCCACAGCCGGGCCAACGAAATGCTGGCATAGTAGTTCGAGCGTGCGGGACCTTTCCCTTTCCGCACCAAACAGCATCCGCTAACTTGTGAACCCATTTGGACCGAGTAAATAAAGCAGTGATCCGCTGTTTTTCCCGCTTTCTTCGATCGACCCCCGCAGAGCCGCGCTTACCATGGTCCGTCGCGCAGGTTGCCATTTTGTGAAGCGAAAGTGCGCGCTTGCGTTGGCGTTTTCGATTGTGGTCGCGCTTGTGCACCTGGTCTCTGCTCAAGACATGCTGTTCGACGGCCCCGGCAGCGCTCCCAGCGCACCCCTGGATTTGGATGCCAATCCGTATGCCGTTCCTGCGGGTCCGCCGCTCGTTCAATCGCCGCCGCCGAGCCAGGCGTGGATTTCGCCACCCGGAGCGCAGCCGTTAACGACCTACCCTGCGCCGTGCAATGCCGATCCGGCCTGGGGCGAGCCGGTGGTCGGCCCGTGCCAGGGTGATCCGTGGCGTTGGCAAATCCTGCCAAAAAGCGTGATCTACCATTCGTACTGGGCCGGAGTGCACGAGCCGCGGTTGGGAATTGTCGCCGAAAGCGAAACCAATGCGGGCGCATTGTTTTGGGACGGAACGCTCGGCGGCCGCGCCGGTGTGCTGAGATACGGAACCGGCGATGGAATAATGCCCCAGGGATGGGAGTTGGACGTCGAGGCCGCTGCCATGGTACGTCTCACGCTCGACGAGATTCGCGACTTCGAGACGGCCGATTACCGTGTGGGCGTGCCGCTAACCTACGGCCAGGATAACATCCAATATAAATTCGCGATCTACCACCTGAGCTCGCACTTAGGCGATGAGTTTGCGATCGCGCATCCCGGCAGCCTGGCAACTCGTATCAATTACGTGCGTGACGCACTCGTGTACGGCACATCGATTTATCTGACGCCGGAGCTGCGCAGCTATTTCGAAATCAGCTGGGCATTCAACAGCGATGGCGGCGCCGAACCGTGGGAGATTCAATTCGGCAACGAATGGTCGGCGGCCGGCCCAACGGGGCCTCACGGTTCACCGTTCGCCGCCTACAACGTCCACCTGCGCAAGAAGTCGATTGGGGCGGCGATTTCACCTTCCAAGCCGGCTGGCTGTGGCGTAACGACACGGACCAAGTCGTGCGGTTCGGCCTCCATTATTTCAACGGTAAGTCGAGCCAGTACCAGACGTTCAACCAATTCGAACAGCAAATCGGTGTCGGCCTCTGGTACGATTTCTAACGTTTTCACCCCCTTTCCCGCCGGGAGAGGGCCGGGGTGAGGGTGCCTTGATTCGTCATTTAATCCCGACCATTCTCGCACCCACTTGCCCCTGGCCACAGCGCCCGCTGCCCGTAGAATGCGTTCCATGCATCAGCGGTTGGCCGATTATCGCGTTTTTTGCGCACAGTTTCGCCAGGCGTATAACAGCACCGGGGCCGTCCTCCCCAGCGGCCGCCGCCTATCCCGCGCCTTGACGCGATACGTCCGCGACGGCGCGGCCGCGTCCAACGAGGTTGGTTCAGCGGCCGGGAACAACGCCCCGTTCGCTCGACACATTCTTGAAGTCGGCCCTGGCACCGGCGCGGTCACGGTGCAAATCATCCAAACAATGCGCCCCACCGATCGCCTAACGCTCGTCGAACGCAACGAACAGTTCGTCGCCCATCTTGGCAATCGACTGAACGAAATCCCGGAATTCGGGTCCTGCCGAGATCGCGTGTCGCTCGTGCATTCCGCTATCGAACAACTGCCGGACGACCGAAAATACGATCTGATCATTTCCGGCCTGCCGCTCAATAACTTTCCGGTAGCATCCGTCGAGCAAATCCTGGTGAAGCTTCGCAATCTGATGGCACCGGGTGGAATCTTGAGCTTCTTCGAATACGTGGCCATCCGCCGGGTAAAATCGCTCGTAAGCTTACGAGCCGACCGCGATCGATTGCACGGCATCGCGCGGGTATTGGGCGAATTTCTCCGCGGCACGGAAGTGCACCGCGACCTGGTGCTGCGCAATGTCCCGCCGGCATGGGTCCATCACGTGCGGATCGAAGCATAATCGCCACGCACTAATTCGATATGAAGCTCTTAACGATTGAAACCACCTGCGATGAAACGGCGGCGGCAGTGGTGACCGATCGGCTGGAAGTGTTGTCGTCGGTCGTTGCTTCGCAAGATGCGCTCCATGAGCGGTTTGGCGGCGTGGTGCCGGAAATCGCCTCGCGGGCACATGTGGAGCGAATTCTGCCCGTGATCGACGAAGCGTTGCGCAAAGCGGGCCTGAAGCTCGCAGATTTGGATGCCGTCGCTGTGGCCAATACGCCGGGCCTGGCCGGCTCGCTGCTGGTGGGGCTAACGGCCGCGAAGAGCGATCGCGCTGGCGTGCAAATTGCCGCTGGTGGCCATCAATCATTTGCAGGCACATATTTATGCCTGCCGAATGGCGAGCGGCCGCGATGTTTTCCCGTGTGTAGGACTCGTCGTGAGTGGCGGCCATTCGAATCTTTATCGTTGTGCAGGGCCAATCGATTTCACGCCGCTCGGCGGCACGATCGACGACGCGGCCGGCGAGGCGTTCGACAAAGTGGCCAGCCTGCTGGGGCTGCCGTACCCGGGCGGCCCGTCGATCGAAAAAGCCGCCCGCGGCGGCGATCGCAACAAATTTCGCTTCCCGCGCCCACTGTTGGATGATGCCGAGCGGCTCGACTTCAGTTTCAGCGGTCTGAAGACGGCCGTGCGCTACCTCGTGGCCGGGACAGGGAAGCTTCGAGTGGGGAGTGGGGAGTGGGGAGTGGGGAATCCAGATGAAATCACTAGCCGAAGTTTGGAATTCCCGACTCCCCACTCCCCGTTCCCCACTTCCGTCGTCTCCGATGTCGCGGCATCATTTCAAGAAGCGGTAATCGATTGCCTCATTGGGAAAGCCGAATTGGCGCTTGCCAAGACTGGCTTCAACTTTCTTTGCGTGGGTGGCGGCGTGGCGGCCAACGGCCGGTTTCGGGCCCGCTTGGAAGAATCGGCTGCGCGGCACGGCTACGAGTTGTTCGTGCCGCCGCGACCGTTGTGTACCGATAACGCCGTGATGGGCGCGATCGCGGTCGAGCGGCTTCGGGCCGGCAAAGTGGAAGACCTTACGCTCGAAATCTCGCCCGGCCCGGAGCGGGGTTCGTTGACCGCGGCCAAAAACGCTTAAGGAGTACCATGCACGCCTTAACCGTGCATGCGCAAAATGAGGGCCGTTTACGGCCTTTCTTCTTTTATTAGGCCCGTCGTTTACGACGGGTAATTGAGAACCAATAAGCGCATTTGCGGGAGCCCTGTTTACAGGGCTTCTCGCTGCAATTGGCTCAAGCCTTCGGCAGCGAGAAGCCCCATAAATGGGGCTGTCAGCTTCAATACTCGTTTAGCATCTATGACCCGCGGTAAACCGCGGGCCTAATATCGCTGCGCGACGAAAGGCCGTGAACGGCCCTCAAAAATGGGCTCTCTTAGTGGCAGCCATCAAATGGGGACTAGCGTATTCTGCTCCACACGCTCTGCACGACCACCGCGTCGATGGTGCCCGTCCAGTGCCTCGGCTACAAAAAAACGCGGCCTGAAGTCGCCTTCAGGCCGCGTTTACTGCTTGCTTCGCCCAAATTGTCAAAAACCACTGGCTCCGTCCGCCGTTTTGCTTCCTGCTTACGGTGACCGATGAGTCATCGGTACATCCCAGCTAGCAATCAGCCACGAGAGTCCGCGGCTGCGCTAACTAGTTTTGCGATCGCTGGCAATTTGGACAATACGGTTTTGCTGGCCGTTCGCCCGACTTGTACGAAGAAAGGATCTTCTCCCACTCCGCCTGCTTGATCTGCCCCGACTTGTGGAAAATCACCACGGAACCGGTTTTGTCGATGATGGCCACATGGGGGAAATCTTTGGCATGAAAGGCGTTGGCCACCTTTTGGCCGTAATCGGTCGTGACATC
Organism: Pirellulales bacterium; assembly: GCA_963733825.1. Lineage (GTDB taxonomy): Bacteria > Planctomycetota > Planctomycetia > Pirellulales > Lacipirellulaceae > JABDGM01. The sequence goes on along the minus strand of CAVTEK010000011.1, from coordinate 512,344 downwards.
AACGTGGCACAACCGGTAGGGACGCAACAGCTTGGTGTTGTCGCTGCTGGCCGTTTCTTCGCTCAACAGCGCCGGCTCAATCCGAGCCTGTTCGCTGTTTGGCTTATCGAGCACCACTAATAGCGGGTCCTGACCCGACCGAGTTTCCTCAAGGGCCTTGCCATAGCTGGCTTCCCATTGAGGTGCCTTCGGAGCGGCTGCCAACAGACCGATCGCCATAGTAGCGGTCGCCAGATAATTGATCATCATAAAACTCCTTCTTCCTGTGGGCTCCAAACGCCGCATCGGTGTGAAAACAATTCGTGCCGAACCGGACTTGCGATGCGTCGATCGAAACCCGTTAACAAACTTGGGAAAGGGGAACACCTGGCTGGGCGAAGCTTGCATTGCCAGCTAAGGACCGAAGTCGTGTTCCGTTCAAAGGTGGGATGTCCGTTCGGCAGGCGTACTCAGCCACTTGGAGTGCATTCCTGCACGTAGCAAGTACCAAGGCAGGCTAACCGACCCTGAACGGCGTATAAAAGGGGGTAGCTAGCGTCGAGTTTGCCGAAAACGCAAGAGACGCGGAGTGAGAGGCGCCGCGATGTCCTCCGATTAGTGTAGTTTTTCAGCAAAAAACTGGCGATCCAACGCGGTTCTCGTCCGATGCGGAAGCCCAAATACTCGGCCGAGAATAATTCCGTGCCGAAAAAAACTAGCCGCTCAGATAGGCGGTGTGAGAAAACTGCGCATTTTGGGTTGCGCCCTCCGCCGCAAGCGTTCGATTGGAAAATCGAGCGGCCCCGTAGGACGGACAATCCTGTCCGTCGATCTATGCAAGACGGACAGGATTGTCCGTCCTACCGCAACGCACGCTAGCTCGCTCCCAAGGTAACTGGCACTTGCATCTGGCGTCCTTGCCGGACAATTGTTAGCACAACCTGCTCACCTGGCTGCTGTTCCTCGATTTTTTCCAAGAACGCGGCGGCCGTTTCGACCGGCTGGCCATTCACGAGCCACGATGACATCGGCCCCGCTCGGGTCTTCGCGCTCGACATCGTAGACGAGCGGGCCGCGCGTGACGCGGCGCCTGACGGTTTTCCAGCTTTGCAGGCCGGCCTTTTCGGCTGGGCCGCCTTTGTTGACCTTCACAATCTGCAGACCCTTGTCCATTTCTTTGACGGCAACGATGCCGATATCGGCCCGCGTAACTTTGCCGTGGGCTAGCAGTTGGGGCACGATCTGCCGGATACGGTTAACCGGAATGGCGAAACCCAGCCCGGCGTTTTGGCCCGTTTTGGTGGCGATCGCCACGTTCATCCCAATCATTCGGCCGCTGGTATCGAGCAGCGGACCGCCCGAGTTGCCGGGGTTCATCGCGGCATCGGTTTGAATAATCGACTTCATTTCCCGGCCATTTCGGCTGGGAAGAGTGCGGTTGAGATTGGACACGATGCCCGTTGTCAGCGTGCCTTCCAGCCCAAACGGGTTTCCGAGCGTATAAACGCGCTGGCCGACGCGAAGATTCTCCGAGCTGCCGATTGGGACCGGGTACAACTCCTCGGGCGGTGCATTGATCTTTAATACGGCGATGTCGTTATCCGGGTCGGTGCCGACGAGTTCGCCTTCATAATCCTTTCCGCCGGGTAAGGTAACCAATACTGCGTTCGCGTCTTCGACGACGTGATAGTTGGTCAGAATATGGCCACTCTTATCAAGTACCGAGCCAGAACCGGCACCCTCGCTTTCCGACGGGAGCATAAAGAAGCGGTCATAGGTTTTCGTCTTGGTAAGAACGTTCACAACGCCCCGATTAGCCCCGTCATAAACGCGGATATTGGTCAATTCTTCCGGCGTGAGACCCGGACCCGGCGGGATCGCGGCGGGAATGATCGGCGCGGCGCTTACGGGGGCACGGAGTTCTTGTGCCACTGTCGAATTGATCAGGTGAGTTTGACTATCGACGAGCCAAGCGGCTACCGCACCGCCGAAAAGGGCGCTAACGACGCAAAGAAGAATCAACTTTTTCATGGGTCACCGTTTTTATGAGAACCTGCAAACGCTTTCCACCGTTCATGGTGCGACGTCTCACGCCAGGGCGGGGAAGCAGACGAGGATTTACCGGGCTGGCACGCCGCAGCCCGGCAATTCTTCCATACGATAGCCGTTAGTCATTCGTTCGCAAATATGAGGCCAAACGGGGCAACGCCGACCTCGGATTGATCGGGCCCGGGAAGAAACGACGGCCGCAGTGGCGAATAGTCACCCGGCATCGGACAGAGGCGGTCGCAGCAAATCCACTAGCCGGGGCTGACCGTCAGTCCGGTGCGTCGGGTGTCGTCCCCCGGCACTTGTCCGGGTGGGTTAATGTGGGTTTTTCAGGCGGTGAATAGGCTTTTCGGCGGAAACCGGGCTCGGCGAAAAGTACGAAAACTATTGGCGTTTGCCAGACGGGCTGAATAGACTGAGAATATGCGGCGATATCGCCTCCTTTTGGGGCGACTGCGCGTATTGGCGGCGGCCCCGGAACAGCGTCCGCCGCTCATCATCGCTTTGTTACGGAGCGTCAAAATGGCTACGGTTCATTGCGGTTAGAGGCGTGTATCGCGGTGCCTTCGTGGGCGTCGCACCATTGGCTCTGTTGCTCCCTTTGTTTTCGGCTCCCACATTGGCGGCCGATGCCGCCAGTCCGGCTGCCGAGCTAGGTACTTATTCGCGCGATGGGGGACAGACATTTTTCGCGCTCGGCCTCTCGCCGCCGAAAGCCGGGGCGACCGAAAACCAGCCACGCGACGTCGTCATTTTATTTAATACTGCTGCAACGCAGGCGGGCGCCTATCGCGAAACAGCGCTTGCGTCCCTCGAAGCATGCATTGCGAAGCTGCATCCGCAAGATCGCGTTCAGCTGCTGGCAGCCGACCTGGAAGCCCGGCCGCTAACAGATAAGTTTTTGGCGGCGGGCAGCCCGGAACTGCGAGCCGCGCTCGAGTCGCTGCGTCGCGAATCACCTTTGGGTGCGACCGATATGGAGACCGTATTGCGGTCGGCCGCTTCGCGATTCGATAAATCGCGGCCGGACGGTCGCGTAATGATCTACATCGGCGACGGGCGCAGCCCGGCAAACATGCTGGATACCGATTCATTCAAAACGCTCGTCGAGTCGCTTTCGACCCAGCACATCGCAGTCAGCAGCTATGCGGTCGGCCCGCAGCGCGATGGCCGGTTGCTGGCCGCGCTGGCGAATCAAACTGGCGGCGTCGTTTACTTCGCCGAGCCGATGGTCCAAGCGAATGACAAAGAAAAGGTCACAGACGCCCGCGCCAAAGAAGAAAACTTGCGCAACGGTGGGGCAGCCGGTGCGGAAATAGCCAATTCCGTACGGGCGACGGTGTACTGGCCGACCGCGGCAACCTGGCCGACGGAGCTCGGCCAGGTATATCCGAAGTCGCTGCCGCCGCTGCGGACCGATCGCGACACGATTGTCTATGGCTCGGCGGCCGGGCCGCTGAACAAAGCGGTCGCAGTCCAGTGCAATTTGTGGTGAATGGCAAGCCGTCCGAACTGCACTGGTCGGCCAGCCCGCAGAACAAGGGCGATGCTTACGCATTCTTGCCGCAAATGGTCGATCTGGCAAAGCACGACGGCGGCATCACGATCCCGACGCTCGGCTCGAAAGGCCTGGCCGAGACCGGCCGGCTGCTCGAAGCCAATGTCGATGGCCTGACCGATCTGGCCGAACGCGCGGTCGCAACCGGTGATGTTCAGACGGCGCAGGTAGCCGCCAAGGCCGTATTGGCGCGTGATCCGGGCAACATCAAAGCCAAGACGGTCGAACGCGTCGTCGAGCGGCAACGAACCCCGGCCAAGCAAGTTGCGCAGACGACTGCGACTCCTCCCACGCCGAGCAACGAGTTGAATTTGGTCCGGCCGGCACAAGCGGCCAGTGAACCAATTCCGCCGCCTGCAGCTCAACCGGCCGGCAACCTGCCAGAACCCGTCCCTGGTTCGCTAACCGATCAGATATGCGCAGCCGGGCGGATTGGTCGATGAGGTCGAACAGCGGCGTCGGGTGTTCGGTCAGATGCTGCGTCGTGAAGTCGAGAACACGGTGATCGATGCCCGAAAAGGCATGGCCGATGATCCGCAAACGGCGATTCAAAATCTGAAGTTGGCTTTGCTGAATGTCGGTCGTGCGCCGAGCTCAGCCCCGATCTGCGAGCCCAACTGACCGACAAATTGCAAATCGCACTGCGCGAAGCCCAACATCAGGCATCGATTAAAGACGAGCTCGATGCTGCGCCGAGGAAGAACAAGCGGCAGCCCGCGAGCGGCGATTGTTGAACGATCGGCTGGCTCGCAATCGCGAAAAAGAAAAACAGCTCGTGGATCGTTTCAGTGCGCTCATCGGTGAAGGTCGCTACGACGAAGCGCTCAAGGTAGCCAATACGGTAAGTGAGGTCGATCCGAACGGTGTAACGCCGGTCGTCGCAACGGTCTCAAGCCAGCTCATGCGGAACAACTATTTGATGCAACTTACCCGTCACGAACGGTGGAGAAACTATTTCGACACGCTATATCAGGTTGAGACGTCCGCCATTCCGTTTCCAGACGAGCCGCCGATCGTATATCCGGACGCGCGCGTTTGGGAAGATCTTTCCAACCGCCGCAAGGATCGTTACGGTTCCATGGACCTAAAGGCCACTGGCGAAGCCGAGCAGCGCATCGAGAAGGCGCTGCGCTCGCCGCTGCTGTCCACTGGACTGGATTTTGCCGATGTGCCGCTCCAAGAAGTGGTCACCCAATTGTCATCGGACTACGGAATTCAGATCACTCTCAATAAACCGGCGCTGGAAGAAGCCGGCATTGGCACCGATGCGCCGGTGAACATCCAACTGCACAACGTTTCGCTTCGCTCGGCGTTGCGATTGATGCTCAAACAACTTCAGCTCACTTACATCATTCAGGATGAAGTGCTGATGATCACGACGAAGGAAGATGCCGAGCAACAGTTGGTTGTGAAAGTTTACCCCGTGGCGGATCTGGTGCTTCCCATTGATGCCACGACGCTTGGCGGTAATGGCGGCGGCCTGGGTGGCGGTATTAGCGGTGGTGGTGGTGGTGGCGGCGCGGTGGCGGCGGGTTCGGCGGCGGTGGCGGTGGGGGTTTGGGAGGTGGTGGTGGCGGCGGACTCGGCGGCGGTGGTGGCGGCGGCTTCTTTAGCGTTCCAGACAATACCGAGCAGACACCACAAACGCCCGCACCGAAGAACGCCTCGCTCCATGATTCCACTTCCGCAGTCAAAGGCAAGGCGTCGGCCAAACAGGATCAAAACGCCAAGGTTTCGGCCATCGCTATCGACGCATCTCAAAAACCGGATGACTTCTGGAACGCTTACTTCAGTGGCCGCGAGGTCGATCCGGCAGCTGTGCGCGAAACCGTCCGACAATTGATGGGCAAAAAGCAATTGAATCAGGTTATAGCCCTGATCAACGCGGCCCTCCGAAATGGCCACCCGCAATCGTGGATGTACGAGTCTCTCGGCATCGCGATGGAGCTCGACGGGCGCTCGAAAAGCGAAATCGAGCGGGCCGTCATGTCGGCCGTCGATTTTAGCACCTCGGCCGACGAGCTCATGTACGTTGCGCAGTATCTGTCGCGCCTGGGACTCGATCGACGTGCCATGCTACTTTACGAGCAAGTCGTGAAGATCGAGCCGCTGCGATGCGAAGCGTACGCGCTAGGTTTACGTTCGGCCGAGCGCTGCGACGAAATCGCCGGTATTCGCTGGGCGACCGTCGGCATCCTGAGCCAAGCCTGGCCAGCGAACATGGCCGAAATCGAAGCATCGGCCTCGCGCACGGCCAAGGCAACGCTGGAAAGATTGGCAAGCGATGGCCGGAATGCCGAGCACGACGCGTTTCTGAAGCAATTACAAGAGGCCGTGGTGCGCGATTGCGTCGTCCGTATATCGTGGACCGGCAACGCCGATATCGACGTATCGGTTGAAGAGCCGAGCGGCACGATCTGTTCGGCGATGGAGCCGCGAACCGTCGGTGGCGGCGTGAGCCTGGGCGATGGCTACTCGGTGGAAGGAAAGACGAACGACGGTTCGAACGAAGTTTACGTGTGCCCGAAAGGCTTCGCGGGCGAATACCGCGTGCGAATTCACCGCGTTTGGGGCGAAGTTACCGCCGGCAAAGTTACCGCCGACGTGTATACGCATCTTCGTTCGGGTGAAGTGCAGCACGAGCGGCATCAGCTCGCGATCGACGACAAAGACGCGATGGTCGTGTTCAATCTCAACCACGGGCGTCGCAGCGAACCGCTCGAATCGGCACAACTGGCGGGGGCCGTCCAGCGGCAGGAAACTCTCAGCCGCACGGTGCTGGCGCAGCAACTTTCAGACGGTTCCAATCCGAGCGCGCTGCCGGTTCGGCCAATCGATAATCTGGCCCGGCGGGCGGCATTTGGAGCGGCCGGAGCCGTGGGCTTTCAACCGATCATACAGACGCTTCCCGAAGGCCGGATGATGTCCGCACTGGCGGTCGTATCGGCCGACCGGCGTTACGTTCGCGTTGCCGCCCAGCCGATCATTTCGACGATCGGCGAGGTGCAAACCTTCACTTTTGCAGGCCAGGCACAACAAGCGGCCGGAACGGGAACTGGTACTGGTACTGGTACGCCTGGAGCTGGCGCCGCCGGAGCGGGTATCACACAATAGCCGTTACGTTTTCGCCGTCAATAGCCAAACCAGGATGCCCTTTTGGACGTGCATCCGGTTGGCTGCCTGACTGACGACAATGCTCTGTGGTCCGTCGATCACTTCATCGGTGACTTCTTCCCCGCGATGAGCTGGCAGGCAGTGCATGAACAGCGCACCCTTTGGCGCGGCGGCCATCAGCTGACCGTTTACCTGGTAGTCGGCAAAATCGCGCCGCCGCTTATCGCGCTCGCCTTCTTGCCCCATGCTGGCCCACACATCCGTGTACACCGCCGCCGCATCGCGGACCGCTTCCCGCGGATCGTGGCTCGTTGAAACTTTCAAGTCCGCAAAATTGCTCCTGGCCTGCTGGAGGAATTGTGAGTCGAGCTCGTAGCCGGGCGGCGTGCAAATCGATAAGCGAACGCCCAGATGTCCGCAACCCTCGACCAGGCTGCGGGCCACATTGTTGCCGTCGCCCACCCACGCCAGATTCAGTCCTTCGAGCTTGCCGCAATGTTCTTGCAAGGTATAAAGATCGGCCAACACCTGGCACGGGTGCGCAACGTCCGTGAGCCCATTGATGACGGCGCACGATGAGTGCCGGGCGAATTCGACGACTGTATCGTGCCGTTTCGCCCGCATGACGACCACGTCGACCATTTCGCTCAGCACGCGCGAAAAGTCGGCCACACTCTCGCGTTTGCCAAACCCGGCGTCGTCGCCGAGCATCAAACTGCTGCCGCCCAGATGAGCCATGCCGGCCTCGAAGCTCACCCGCGTTCGCAACGACTGTTTTTCGAACAGGATCGCGAGCACCCGCCCAGGCAACAAAGGCTCGCGCACCCCTTGGGCAAATTTGCTCTTGAGATCCTCGGTAATGGAAAATATCCGCCGGATTTCAGCGGCAGAAACGTCGGCGAGTGTGAGTAGATGCCGCATGGTGATAACTGGAAGCAATGGTGGATTAATTACCTGTCATTCCGAGGTACTCCGAGGAATCTCGCCAGACCCCTCGGAGTACCTCGGGCTGACAGCGGCGAACTGACCCACTACCTGTTTTTGGGAGACACCTGTTTCCGCAAAACGTTCGCCAGCGTTTCACACCCCTCATCGACCTGGTCGTCGCTCAGGGTCATGGCGGGCAGCAGGCGGATCACCGTATGCTGCGTGCAGTTTATCAACAGGCCGCGTTCCAGGCACTGCTGGACGATGGAGGCGCCCTCGATCGAAAGCTCGATGCCGATCATCAGCCCGCAGACTCGCACTTCCTTGACAATCGCCAGTTCCGCGACTAGCGGCTCGAGCCGCCGGCGAAATCGCTCGCCGATTTGCACTGCCCGGTCCAAAAGCCCTTCCTCCTCAATGGCTTCGATCGTGGCAATACCGGCCCGGGCGGCAATCGGGTTGCCGCCGAATGTCGCGGCGTGCATGCCAGGACGCAGGCTGGGGGCGATTTCCGCCGTCGTCAGCATGGCGGCCCCCGCCACGCCGCCGCACAAGCTTTTGGCCAGCGTCATGATATCGGGCTCAACGCCCGCATGCTGGTAGGCGAACCACTTGCCCGTGCGGCCGCATCCGCTTTGCACTTCATCGAAGATCAATAACAGCTCGTGCTCATCCGCCAATTCTCGCAGACTTCGCAAAAAACCAGCGGGCGGAATGCGGATTCCACCTTCGCCTTGGATCGGTTCGATCAGGATCGCGCATGTTTGGCGATCGACGAGTTTTTTCACCGCATCCAAATCGCCGTAGGGGGCGTATTCAAAACCGGGCAGCAGCGGCCCGATGCCTTCGTGGTACTTTGGCTGTGCTGTCGCGCTGGTGGCGCCGTACGTTCGACCGTGGAACCCGCCGCTAAAGGTGATGATCTTATAACGGTTCTCGGACGAGTGCAGCCGCGCAGCTTGATGGCAGCTTCGTTGGCTTCTGCCCCGGAATTACAGAAGAATGCTTTGCCGTCAAAACTCCGCTCCGAAAGCAATTGAGCCCAACGACCTTGCGCTTCGGTATGCCAGGTATTCGGCACATGAATCAGCGCCGCCGCCTGCTGCTGAATGGCTTCGACAACCCGCGGCGGACAATGCCCCAGCAAATTGCAGCCCCAGCCTGGGAAGAAATCAAGATACCGCCGACCTTGATCGTCCCAAACGTACGAACCTTCTCCACGCACTAAGCACACTGGGAACCGCGTGTAGTTCGGCACCACGTACCGGGCGAAAAGTTCCGCCGTTTCGGGCGACATGTCTAGCTTACTGAGCAAAGCCATTGTTTATCCGTCTAACTCGAGCCACCGTCAGATATTCGCTTAGAAACAAATTTAACGCCGTTTTCGAAGGACGGTATCAGGATACACTCATGCAGCCGTAGCGCATCATAAATATCGGGGTTCGCAAAGTCTTTCGAGTTCTTATTCAGAAAACACTTCGACCCGACACCTCTTACTTGGAGGTCGTCGAAGATTGACGCATAAACTGTCGCGTCCGGCGGCTCCAATCCCAGTGCCTCTTCATTTCGGATTGCCGATTGCAGAATATCAGTTGTAAGGGGAATGACCTCGCTAACATCAAGGATTCGCGAAGTGACTGATTCCAGTGTATTCCACTCTTCCTGCGAACTTTCGATTAATGCTTTAGTAAGCGGTTCCGTTTTTGACGAGATTTCCTTATACGGTTTAGATCGAGATAGTTCATGTAAGTGGGGAATGAGTTGTTGTAACACTTCAGCCGTCTGAAGTTGATGTTGGTTGATTTTAAGGTATTGGGTTATGTCTGTGGGGTATGGCATCGTGTGCAAAGTTGTCCGCAAGATCGACGTTGGAGACACTTCGCAGCGGCGAGTTGACCGAGGCGCAAGCGCGGAGTCTGTTTCAGCAGGGGGAAGAAGCGGTTGTGTTCGCGCTGTTGGAAATGAGCAAGCGGTTGGCCGAGGCGCAGGAGAAGAACGGTTCTTGGGCAACCCCCTCGACTCCCTCGGGGATGGTTCCGGTGTACGAGAAGCCGCCGGCCAAGCGTCGCGGCAAGAAGCGGCCCGGCGGCAAGCGTGGGCATCCCGGTTCTCGACGACCATCGCCCGAACGTGTCGACTGGCAGGTCGAGCATCGCGCCGATTGCTGCCCCGACTGCGGCTCGCGCCTCAAGGCGCTGCGCGGAGACCCGCGTCCGCTACACCGAAGACATTCCAGACGTGCAGCCGGAGATCGACCGAACATACGATCCACCGCGATTGGTGCCCGCAGTGCCGCAAAAAGGTCGAGCCGCCAGTGACCGACGCTTTGCCGGGGTGCGTGCTGGGCAATCGCATGCTGGCGTTCTCGGCGTGGCTGCATTACGCCTTGGGGAACACGCTCTCGCAGATCGTCGAGGTGTTCAACTTTCACCTGCAATTCAAGATCACTCCGGGCGGTCTGGTGCAGATGTGGCAGCGGCTGCAGGAGTTGTTGTACGGCTGGTACGAACAAATTCAGGAAGAAGCACTGGACTCGGCCGTCTTGCATGGCGACGAGACCGGTTGGCGGAACGACGGCCAAACGAACTGGCTGTGGTCCTTTGGCAACCAGCATTTGACGTACTACCTGATCGACCGCTCGCGCGGCAGTCCGGCCTTGGCGAAGTTCTTCATCCAGGAATTCGCCGGGACGCTGGTGACCGACTTTTGGGGCGCCTACAACGCGGTCTCGTGCGCGGCGCGGCAAACGTGCCTGGTCCATCTGTTGCGCGAGTTGGAACAGACGGAGCAGTACAAGTCGCCGGGCGAACACTGGTCGGCCTTCGCCAAGAAGCTGCGGCGACTGGTGGGGGACGCGATCCGGCTGTGGCGGCGGAAGCCGGAGCTGTCCGTCGAGACATACGCTTCCCGCCGGGAATGCCTCGACCGGCGGTTGGCCGAGCTCGATCGACGGGCCGTGGGAAGACCCCCACTCCCGACGCTTGGTCAAACGCCTTCAGGCGGCATCAGTACGACTTGTTCACGTTCCTCGATCAAGCCGGAGTTCCCTTCGACAACAACCACGCCGAACGATCGATCCGCCCGGCGGTGATCCTCCGCAAAAACAGCTACGGCAACCGAAGCCAACGCGGCACCGACTGCCAAGCCGTGCTGATGAGCGTCTTCCGCACGCTCAAACAACGCGGCCACGACCCGATTCAAACCGTCGTCCAGGCGATTGAGCAATACCTCGCACACAACACACTACCGCACCTGCCACCGCCAAAAATCGCTTCAGACGGCTGAAGTGTTACGAGTTGTTTAGTTTGAAACTCTACGCGTTGCTTGGCCAGCCGAACCAACGCCGTCCTAGCTTCAGTAATCGAGAACGCGGGAAGAACCAACTTGATCTTATTCGTACTTGCTAGATTCAAGAGCTCTTCGCAACTTTCGTGCTGCTCTTGGAGGCGGGCAAGCTCCAATACAAAATTGGTTTTGACGTAGACAATCATACGGCGATCTGCGTATCGACGAGACCGTCCTTGATCGCCTCGTAAAGGCCTGACTGCCGCAGTTGGGCCGTGGCTTGACCCTCCCCTTCAGTCGTCCGGTTGCCGGCGATCACATCATCAAGCCAATTTCGAATAACGATTTCGAAACTTTGCTCGCTCAGCTCGTTGAGCGGAACAGTGATTCGATTCAAATAATGGCAAAGAACGTCGTCTGAAGCGACAATGTAATGCGGTGGAACCGCGTCGAGCGTTGCATCCTTCCACAAATAAAAGTGGTCGGGAAGTGCCAGGAGGAAGTGAGGCGCAGGCGGAATCTGGGCGTGGGCGAAAAGATTTCGCCTCAGCGATGCGGCCCACAACGGATCTGATTGGCGCTTTGCTTTAACTTCCACGACAAGTTGCGGGCGATTATCGGCCGAACGCACAATAAAATCCGTTGTGGCACTCATGAATATTCCTCGTTTGGCAGCCGCTGATCCCACAATCATTCTATTACCCCATCACCAAATCGACTACACGACCCTCCTTAGCTGGTATGCAAAAAAGCGCGTTACCCCAACTAACTTGCCACGATCTCTGTCCCGATGCCTTGATTCGTGTAAATCTCCAACATCAGCGAATGGCGAATTCGGCCGTCGATGATGTGAATCTTCCGCACGCCTTTTTGCAGTGTTTCGAGGCAGGCTTCAACTTTTGGAATCATGCCAGCCTCGATGGCGCCGTCCGCGATCAATCGGTGTGCATCCCTCGCGGTAAGTGAGTGGATCAAGGAGTCGGGATCATTCTTGTCGCGGCGCACGCCGTTCACATCGCTTAAAAATACGAGCTTCTCGGCCCCCAGTGCTTGCGCCACGGCGGTGGCTGCCGTATCGGCGTTCACGTTGAGCCGCTCGCCAGATTCCGATTCGCACATCGATGGAATCACCGGCACCTGGCCGGCATAGCACAAGTTTTCGATCGTGTCGCGATCGACGCGCGTGACTCGGCCGACGTGTCCCAAATCGATTGGTTGCCCGTCATCGCCCGGCAGCGTCAACCGCTGGCCGAACAGCACGTTGTTATTTGTTTCGCCCGCGAAGTTCAGAGGCATCGCCCGGCCACCGAGCTCCTCGATCCGCGCGGCAATCGTTTCGTTGATTTCTCCGGCCAGCACCTGTTCCACAATTTTGAGCGTGTCGTCATCCGTGTACCGCCGACCCTGGATGAAGCGCGGCTCGATTTTGGCTTCCGCCATCGCCCGCGTGATTGCCGCGCCGCCACCGTGCACTACAATCGGCCTCATGCCGACGGTTTCCATGAACACAATATCGACCAGCAAATGGCGAAGCGAATCCGGGTCCTCCATCACGCTGCCACCGAGCTTGATGACCGTGATCTTGTCGCGGAACTGCCGAATCCAACCCATCGCTTCGATGAGCAAATCGGCTTTCTCTATAGCGTCTCGAACCACGGGTTTTTCAGTAGTCGTTGGAGTAAAAACAGACGCGCGTGGCAGGCAAAAGTTCGCCCGCAATTCGATTCGGCTCGCGATTTTCGCGAAATTCCATTCTAAAAACGCTTGCTTGCGGGGTCAACGAATGCTTGGGTAGCACACCCTAAGGCCGCCGGATGTGGCATCTCGTGGGTAGCGTCTTGCTTCCACGCCCGTCGCGGACTCCGGGCGTGCCACCCGAACTCTGGTTCGCCACTAGTGAAAAGCGTTTATTCGTGGCAAGATGGTTTTACCTCTCCCGGTCTACTATGCGACGAAACGTTGACTGCCATGCGTGAACCCCTGGCGATTATCTTGGCCGCGGGCAAAGGCAAACGGATGGGGTCCGATCTGCCTAAAGTGCTGGTGACAGTTTGTGGCCGGCCGATGATCCGATATGTGATCGATGCCGTGCGTGCCGCAGGCGTCGAGCGCATTTTGGTCGTCGTCGGCTATATGGCGTCACTGGTAAAAAAGGAGCTCGCCGACCAACAGGGGCTCGAGTTCGTCGTACAAACCGAGCAGCTTGGAACGGGCCACGCGGTCCAAATGTGCGAAAGTAAACTGGCAGGCCACGAAGGTCCGGTCCTCATTTTGGCCGGAGATTCGCCCATGGTGCAGGTGTCGTCGCTCCGGTCGCTGTTGACGGAATTCCGCGCTCGCCTGCGCCTTGTTTATTGGGAACGGGGATCAAGGAAAACCCGGCCGGGTTGGGCCGCATCGTCCGTGACAAGAACGGCGAGTTTTCCGCAATCGTCGAGGAGAAAGACGCCAATGCGAAACAGCGGGCCATCACGGAAGTCAATCTCAGCACCTACGTATTTCGGCCGGATGCCCTGCGATCTTCGCTCAAACAGCTGACCGCCAACAATAAACAAGGCGAGTATTACCTAACCGACTGCCCGAGTGTCCTTAAGGCGGATGGCCAGCGAGTGGATGCTTTGTGCGTCTTGCAGCCGAGCGAGGCGCTCAGCATTAACACCAAGGAAGAGTTGCTTGCCGTGGAAGCCGAAATGAAGAAAGCTGGGCGGTGCCGGCCGGGCGATAGCCAACCGCGATCGGCTGCCAGTTCGGGCTTGTCGAAGAACTCGCGCCACGAAGCTAAAATCCCAAATCCGCAAACCCAAATCGAAATGAACGACCTTAAAATCTTCAGCGGCACGGCCAACCAGGCGCTGGCGAAGCGGATCACCGACTATCTGGGCGTGCCGCTTGGCGACATCGGGTTGGGCAAGTTTCCCGATGGCGAAATCTCCTGCAAGATCAACGAAGATGTCCGTGGCCGCGATGTGTTTCTCATCCAACCGACCTGCCCCCCGGTAAATGAGAACATTTTGCAACTTTTGATCATGATCGATAGCGCGTTGCGGGCCAGTGCCGAGCGAATCACCGCCGTGATCCCCTATTTCGGCTACGCGCGACAAGACCGTAAGGATGAAGGCCGGGTACCGATCACCGCCAAGCTGGTGGCGAACTTGATTACGCGTGCCGGGGCCAATCGCGTGCTGACGATGGATTTGCACGCCGCCCAAATTCAGGGCTTTTTCGATGTGCCCGTCGATCACTTGTACGCGGCGCCCGTCTTGAACGAGCACTTTTTGAATTCCGGCATCGACCTGGCAAATCTGGTCATCGTCAGCCCCGACGAAGGCAGCATCAAGCGGGCGATTGGCCACGCCAAACGCATTGGCGGCACCGTGGCGATCATCGACAAGCGTCGCACCAGCGCGGAAACAACCGTGCAGGCCCACATCCTGGGCGGCCAGGTTGAAGGAAAAGTTGCCCTGATGTTCGACGACATGATCAGCACCGCCGGTTCGATCACCGGAGCGGCCAAAACACTGCACGAACATGGCGTCAAGGAAATCCACGTCGCGGCGACGCATCCCGTGCTGTGCGGCCCCGCGATCGAGCGGCTCAAAGCTGCCGATCTGGATAGTTTAGTTGTTACTGATTCAATCCCGTTGCGCGAGGACCAAATTCTTCCGCAAACTCGCGTACTCACCGTCGCGCCGCTGTTGGGCGAAGCGATCAAGCGTATCCATCGCAATGAATCGGTCAGCCGCCTGTTTCGCTAGCGGCGTTGTGTAATATGACCGCTCGTCGAACATCCGAACTGTGCACGCGCATTCTGGCGTTTGCTGTTTTCACTTCGTTAGCAACTGGTGCGCAATGCGCCGAACCGTCACCGAGTGCGCCGCTGAAGACGATCCCCATCGGTGTCTACGAACTTGACCACACGATCGTCATTCCGCGCCAGATCAAAATTCCGCGCGATCGCGGTAAATCGGAAGATGGAGTGCCGGCGCCATTCCTGGCTGCTCAACCCAGCCGACCGGCAGGCTCGCTGCACGGCGAGGACCAATTCGGAACCGTGCTGCGTTTCGGGCCGGATGTGAAGGGACAGTTGATCCGCACCGAGGGATACGGCAGCGGCAAAATCGGCCGATGGTGGAACGACGACAACAAGCTGGGCGACAACACGCTGCTGTCGTGCCTTTCCCCTATGCCCACGACTTCACGTTCGACGGGCGGGCCGGATTCCATACCTATCCGGAGAGCCACACCGGCGATCCGAATGCACCCGACCTGCACGGCCCCGACCTCAAGCAGCGGGCCGATGGGCTCTGCATGCAGGGCAGTGGCCTCACAATCGAGCGCGTGCATGCCTGGGATGTCCCCGGAACCGCGATCAAGATGCTGGGCGGGCCCGGCGGACAGGCAGGGCAGAAGGGAATCTACGACGACTCCACCAGTCGGCTATCCGATTCCTCGGTAATGCACGCAATCAACGGCGTCTATTGCAATGTTGGGGATTCGAGAATCCGCGGGCTCTCGGTGGTCGAAGTGGTCAAAGACGGTCTCACGGTCGCCGGCCCCGGCACCTACGTTGACGATTGCCACGTTTGGGGAGCCGATCGCGCGGCCGTGGTAAGCACGGAGACGCACGGCACGAATCTGTACCTCGAAGCAGCCCGCATTGGGATCGAAGTGCTACCGCACAGCGGCGGAACGGAAATCGACGGCCTCAATATCGGCCCGGCCACCTGCTGGGATCGCGGCGCCTTAATCGAGTCCGATAATGTAACCATCACGCGGCTCTCGAACCAGGTGAAGGCCGGCACGGTCGGCGTGGAAGTCGCGTCGTGGCGCACGAACATCAAGTTATCCGGCGCGCTGATCCGTCGAGGGCAATGGAACCGCGATCCTACTCAGCGGTCACCATAACCAAGTCGATCTTAACGGATCATCGGCGGCCGGTACGCTGGTGAAAGTCACTCGGAGCGACAAGCTCGCCCCCTACGGCCTCGACGTCCGTATTCGCGGTTGGACCGACGCCGGCGCCATTGCGCTCGACCTCAGCGATTCAGGACTCGACAAGGGAGGCTCGTCGAACACGTTCGACGTAAAATACAACGGGACTGGAAGGCGCGTCATCTTCCCGGGCGGCGACACGAAGTACAATCTGGCCCCCGGAAACCACCTCTGGATCGACGGCGAGCTCCAATCGGCTGCCCGCTGATGCGTGGAACATTGCGGTGGAGCTGTTGGCTTGGTATCAACAGCCTGTCATTCCGAGGTGTTCCGAGGAATCCAGCCAGTTCCCTCGGAGTACCTCGGGGTGACAAGGGTTTTGTCGATGATCGCTTGTGCTTACTTGGGCTTGTAAACCCGCTCTCAGAACGGCAAAATGAATGGTTCCCTGCCATTCAGCCAGATCGGACATTTGCTTGGCCCGGTCGGAAATACGCTCGCTTTTGGGACATTATCGCCATGGCCGAAACACTCCACGTGCAAAATCGTAAGTCGTTTGGTAAACGGAACAACGAGCGGCTCCGCCGCTCGGGCCGCCTGCCGGCCATCCTCTATGGCCACGGCGAAAAATCAGTCAGCCTCGTGCTCGCGGCCGACGAGTTCGAAACCTCGATCCGCCATGGGGCCAAAGTCGTCGATCTCGACGGCGACGCCAGCGGCAAGGCCCTGCTGCAGGATGTGCAATGGGATACTTTTTTCCAGCAGGTGCTCCACGTCGATCTGCTGCGCGTGCTGCGCGGGCGAAAAAGTCAAAATCGATGTGCCTGTCGAGTTGCGCGGCGAGGCGGCCGGCGCGCTCGACGGCGGCATGGTCGAACAAGTCATTCATTCGATCGAAATTGAAGTCCCGCTCGACGTGATCCCCGACAAGCTGCATCTGAACATCAAAAATTTGAAAATCGGCGATCATCTGACGGCGAAAGACATTGTCGACCTGCCCGCCGGCGCAACGATCCTCTCCGACGATGAGGCGATGATCGTGCACTGCGTGGCGCGGGCCGTCGAGGAGGAAGAGGTCGCAGCCGCCGAGGAAGTGCAGCTGCCGAACCCGAAGTCATCGGCAAGGGCAAGGAGGACGAGGAGGAAGAAGGGCGAAGAGAAGGAGTAGATGCAGCGAGCCGAGCGGCATGTAGCGTACGCGGAGTTCATGTCCGCCTCCGGCTCGGCGGACCTACGACTCCATGCTCCCCGCTGTTATGAAACTGATCGTCGGCTTAGGAAACATCGGCCGGAAATACGAAAAAACAAGACACAATATCGGTTTCGAAGTGCTGGATGCACTCGCGGCCCGGAACCCAGGCGCAAGCGCCAAGGAGAAGTTCGACGGCCGCGTGATGGATGGGAAGATCGGCGACGAGCGTTTGCTGCTGCTCTGGCCGCACACGCTGATGAATTGCAGTGGCCGGAGCGTAAGTGCGGCGGCGGCTTTTTACCAGGTGCCGCCGACGGATTTGCTGGTTGTTTGCGACGATTTTAACCTGTCGCTGGGCAAACTGCGGTTACGCAGCCAAGGCTCGGCCGGCGGGCAAAAGGGGTTGGATGATATCATCGATCGGCTCGGTACCGATGCTTTCAACCGATTGCGGATCGGCATCGGGTCGGTGCCCGATTCGTGGGATCCGGCCGATTTTGTGTTGAGCCGGTTTAACGCCTCAGAAAGGCCGATCGTCGAGGATGCAGTCATCCAAGCGGTGGATGCGGTAGAATGTTGGGCGGTCGAGGGAATCGAAGTTGGAATGAATCGGTTTAATTAGGCTGTTAGCTTTTAGCTATTAGCTGTTAGCCAGGACGGATTGGCTAATAGCTAACAGCTAATAGCTTTTGACACAGGAGAATTCACTTGGAAGAACGAACCAACGTATACGAAGCAATGATCATCTTCGATTCGAACCGCTATGCTCGCGAACGTGCCGGCCTGCCGGCCGAAATCGAGAAGATGATCCAAGCCGGCGCGGGAGACGTGCTCGTCAGCCGTTTGTGGGAAGAGCGCCGGCTGGCGTATCCGATCGCCGGGCAGCGCAAAGGCACGTACTGGCTGATCTATTTCCGCGGACCCAGCTCGATGCTCACCGCGCTCAACCGGCAATGGGAAATTCACGAAGGCATCCTCCGCCACCTGGTGCTCAAGGTGCATCCGCATCTGGTCGAAGCCGTGCTCGAGCACGCCAAAGCCGGACCGGCGCCGCCAGCGCCCGTGCCCGTGGCGACCGGTCGCGACGACACTCGCGAAATACGGGTACCGGAACTTGACGAGGAGATCGCCAATTAACGGAAGCCGACGCGATTTCCACATCCGCACTGGGTTTTGCGGCCGTATTATTTCAAATTCCTCGGTTGATTGCCTTTCGTAGCCCGATTTGATAATTTGAGTTAACGGAACGGGTGTTCAGTAATTCTCGCTCTTGGCCGCACGTGCAGTACCAGCGTGGCTTGAATCGGAAAGATCATCACCATGGCAAGTTTCAATCGCGTCATCCTGGTCGGAAATCTCACTCGCGATCCTGAATTGCGGTTCATCCCCAGCGGCATGGCTGTCTCCGATATCGGCCTGGCGGTAAACGATCGCGTGAAGCGCGGCGACCAATGGGTCGATGAGGCCACCTTTGTCGATATCACGCTCTGGGGTCGCACCGCCGAAATCGCCAACGAATATTTGAGCAAAGGTTCGCCCGTGTTGATCGAAGGTCGTCTCAAGCTCGATCGCTGGGAAAAGGATGGCCAGAAGCATTCGAAGTTGAAGGTCGTCGGCGAGCGATTGCAGATGCTCGGCTCGCGCGATGGGAGTCGCGGTGGTGGCGGCCGCAGCAGCGGTGCAGCCGGCTCCGGCGGCGAACAACCCCACTACGACGAGTCGGAACAGTTCACCCCGGCGGGCGGGCCGCCACCGAACGACGATATCCCATTTTAATTCCGTCATTCTGAGCTTTTAATTCTGTCATCCTGAGCGCAGCGAAGAATCTACATCGCCTCATTGATCCTTCGCTTCGCTCAGGATGACCTACTGCGACCAATAAGTGACCATGAAATCCAAAAGCAAAATCCGCCGCACCCCCGCAACACCCTACAAACCCCTTCCCAAGGGCCAGCGCGGCGGCGTCGAATTACTGTTAATCCATTCGGTCGAGCACGTCGGCAAGCAGGGCCAGGTTGTCGAAGTGAAGCCTGGCTACGCTTACAACTATCTCATTCCGCACGGCCTGGCCACCCACGCCAGCGACCATCACAAGCGGATGGTCGATAAGCACAAGGTCAAGCTGCAACAAATCGAGCTGGCCCGCCAGGCCGAGCTCCGCAAGCACGCGGCCGAACTGGCCAAGCAGAGCATCACGATCGAGGCCAATGCGACCGAAGATGGCCACTTGTACGGCAGCGTCGGTGCCCCGGAAATCGTGGCCGCTCTCAAAGCCAGCGACATCCATCTGTCGGCCGACCAGATCCGCCTGGAAGGACCGCTCAAGGAGCTGGGGCTGTACACCGTGAAGGTTCGCTACTCCAGCGAAGTCGAAGGCGAGCTCAAGGTGTGGGTGGTGCCAACCGTGGCAGCCGAAACTACGTAACGGAAGACAAGGAGACAGGGAAACAAGGAGACTAGGAGAGGCGGACGAAGGAAACGAATCCATTCGATTCTCCTTGTCTCCCCATCTCCGTGTCTCCTTGTCTTTTCGCAAAAGTGGCCACGGTAGAAAAAAAGCCGCGCATGGAAACCGGCATCGGCATCGGCGAATTGCTCGATCGCCAGCCGCCGCGCAGCATCGAAGCCGAGCGGGCCGTCATCGGAAGCCTCTTGCTCTTGCCCGAGGCTTGCGACGAAGTCGCCCTGCTGGTCCGGCCGGAAGATTTCTACGACGGCGCGCACCGCATGATCTTCGGCCACATGCTGGCCTTGCACGACGACGGCCGGCAGATCGATCCCACGCTCCTCAGCCAGCGCCTGAAAGACGCCGGACAATACGAATCGGCCGGCGGGGCCGCGTTCCTGCTCGAACTGAGTCAAGAGGTTGCCACCGCCGCCCATGCCGAATATTACGCCCGCATCGTCCGCGACAAGGCGGTGCTTCGCTCGCTGATCCATGTCAGTACCGACATCATTCAAGAGTCGTATGAAACGGGCACCAGCGCGCGCGAAATGCTGGCCCGCGCCGAGGAGCGCGTCTTCCGCATCCTCGATACCGGCCAGGACAGTCAAGTTCAACCAATCAATGATGTTTTATTCGAAGCACTTAGCCGAATTGACGCCCGGCAGGGTAAAGGGAAGTGCCTTGGCCTCGAAACAGGTTTCATCGACTACGACAGGCTGACCGGAGGTCTACAAAACTCAGAGTTGGTGATACTTGCCGCCCGTCCCAGCATGGGGAAAACGGCGCTCGCGTTGAATATTGTCGAGCACATTGCGCTGGACGACCATGGTCCACAGAAGCCCGTACTATTTGTCAGCTTGGAAATGTCTGCGCTTGAACTTTGCGACCGCATATTGTGTTCGCGGGCCGAGGTCGATAGCCACAAAGTTCGGAACGGCATGATCAGCGGTCAGGATTCCAGCAAGCTTGTCGCAACTGCCAGCGCCATTAGCAAAGCGCCGCTTTTCATTGACGACTCGGCAAGTCGCAACATGACTGAGATAGCTGCGACGGCTCGGCGTCTCAAGCGCCGTGAAGAACTTTCGCTCGTCGTGATCGACTATTTGCAACTCGTCGAGCCGGATAACTCAAAGGATCCGCGGCAGGAACAAGTTGCCCGAATCGCTCGTCGCCTGAAGGGGCTTGCTCGCGAATTGAGCATTCCAGTTCTCTGTTTGGCTCAATTAAACCGCCAGGCCGAATCGATTGGCGGGCATAAGCCCCAATTGAGCCATCTGCGCGAATCCGGGGCAATCGAGCAGGATGCCGATGTTGTCATGTTCATTCATCGCGAAGAAGTTTATGCACAAGACGACGATCAACGGCGGATGGTTGCCGGACAAGCTGATTTGCTCATCAAGAAGCAGCGCAACGGTCCCACCGGCGACCTGAAACTAACTTGGCGCGGAAATGTGACACGTTTCGAAAACTTCCAGCAGCCCGAATACGACGAGTTCGCCGACTTCGGCCCGGAACTGTAAGCATGGCCACAACAAGCACGAAAACCCACTGCGCCGATTTTTTGTGTCTTTTTGTGCTTTTCGTGGCTATCGACTTGCCTTGTTGAGAATGAGGGACTATTTCCCTTCGGTCGTCACGTCGAAGTCGAACGTGTTGTGCCCGGGTTTGACTTCGCGTTTGAGTTCCGACTTCATGTTGAACTTTTCCGCGATCTTCGGCGGGTGACGCACGAGCTCGGAAGAGATGCCCATCCGCACCGTGTGCTGGCCGACCAGCGCCCCCATCACGCCCCGCTTGTAGGCAAGTTCGTAATGGCCGTCCTTGTCGGTGCGACCGCCCGATGGCAGGCCCCCACCCTCTGGCTGAAACGAGACATCGACGTTTTCCATCGGCTGCCCGTCGATGGTGATCCGACCGCTCACGGGCGCCACTTCCGGCCCCGAGCGGCCGCAGCCACAGACAAATAGTAGAACCAACAACCAGGCCAGGTATTGAAATCGCATGTTGCGCAGCAATTCCTAAAAACTTCCGTCGCTGCTCTCGATATCCTGCCCGTCGTCTTTCCAAGCCAACCGCTGATAGGCTCCAAGGATTGGCACGCTATTCTTTTCTGTGTGGCACACACTGGGGTCGACAATTTTGAGAGGCCAACAATCGTCATGGTTATCGCCACGAGCAAATTCGATATCATCGTTGATGAAATGGACCGATCCGTCGCAGAACGCGAAATATGCGCCGCCCGGGTGCGCGCTGCTGAAACCCTCGGTGCATGTATTGTGGTTCCCCGTGACCGGATAATTCAACCGGCCATACGGCTGCGAGCCATTAACGGTGCTTCCGCCGGACACGTGGGCCAACGCCCAAAGCGAGCTGAACATCTCGGCACCATCCTTGGGATTGCGGACGCCGATCCACGTCGCCGCCAGGCAGAATTTGTCCCGCTCGCCGATCATGAATGTTTTACTCGTCCCATCCGTGATCTGTTTGAGCGCGACCTGGCTGTTGCCATAGAACACGCCGGTGCTCGTGCAGGCGTGCATCGACAAAGAGGTCATGGTCGCCACCCAATTTTGCGTCGCTTGATCTCCAGTGCCTGGGCATGTGGCGTCGTCGATTCCTCTGGAACCAACGTAGTTCGATGTCGAAGGCTGGAATCCCGTCGGCGAATACGCCCCGTTAAAATGTCGCTCCCACGTTCCCGTGTCGACATAGCGCGTCACAAGCGGATCGGGCGGATTGGTGATGGGGATCAATGCGGGCGTGCTATCCGATGGACATCGGAAAACCGGAATCGGCGTTTGCAGTGGAACGAGTTCTGGCGACGACAGACCGCCGCTGGCTGTCGCGGCCGCGAACAGGTCGGCGAGGTTCCGCTTACCGGTCCTCGTGGCGCTGACCGGCTGCAAAAAAGTTTCCGACGGCCGCAAACGATCGTAAACCCCTTGCTCCTCCAAATACGGCAGGATAAACGTGCTCCAGGCCCAGGACTCGATTGAGGTCAAGCTTCCAGTGCTGATGAAGCCTTGCGGTAAATGTTTATTTGTCCCCTCGTAGTTGAGGCAGGCCAGGGCGACATTTTTTATATGACTTTGGCATTGAGCGCGACGAGCCGCCTCGCGCGCCGCCTGGATCGCCGGCAGCAGCAGGGCGACAAGAATGCCGATAATCGCAATCACCACCAACAGCTCGACCAGGGTAAAGCCAGTAGGTCGGCCGAGCCGAGGCCGACTTGCACCTGGTCGGCCCGCTACACAGCTAAAACCGCGAGGAGCGTCGAGCGCGGAGCGAGGAGCGCGATTCGGAGAAACGCGACCACGACTCGCGTGGGCAATCCGATCCGGCAAGCCGGCCGATAAAAAACCGGAACAGGTGCTCATGCTTCTATCTCCCAGCAACCAGTCGCTCACGATGATAAGTAATTACGCCGCGCGGAAAAATCGAGCGGCGGTGCGATTAGTCCAAACCTTTATTATCCGCGCTGGCGCGAATTGCTCAATGCAAAAAAAGTCGCCCAATTACCCGCGGCGCACCGGCGCGGGTGCCTGGGGCAACGCCCCAGAAGCAGCGGACATCGTATTGTCAGGCTCTCCGACGACGAACCGCAAGCGCCGAACCGATGGCGAACATCGCAAGCGACAACGCTGCCGGCTCAGGCACCGACGCCTCGTTCACAAGGCTGCTCCCGCTGCCGAGAGCCGAGACCATCAGCATGCCCGTACCCGAGAAAAATGTGTCGTTTGGATGCGTGGCGCCGGACGCGCTCGAGCCCCAGGTACCGGTCGCGTTCGCAGAAACGCCATCGAAGAACAATTGGTCGATCGTGTCGGTTCCGATGTAATTCAAATCGAGCTTCCCGCCGGTCGTCAGCAGCACGTCGGCCGTGTCGAACAGGTCGTTCGCGTTCGTGAGGCTCAAGATACCGTTCAAGACTGTCGTATTGCCCTGGTACGAGTTGTTGCCGGAGAGAGTCGTCGTGCCGGCACCATCTTTCAGGAAGCTGCCGTCGCCCGAAATGTCGCCCGACCAGGTTTGAGTACCCGAGGTAATCGACTGCATCACGGTCTTGCGCGTGCCGCCGCCGTTGGAGATCATGACCGGACCGGTATAATTAAATCCGCTGCCAGAGAACGTAGGCCGATACGTAAGGCCTTGGCTGCTGCCGTTATGGCGGAGTGTAAGCGTACCGCCGGTCGTATCAACCGTATTCGACGTGACTCAAAAACGACGCCGTTGGGGCCGGCGCCATTCGTGTTATCTATTGCATCGGTCAAGCCCGTCGAGGTGCTCGCGTACCCGATGGTGCTATCGGCAGTCACCCGGATGGGGTTGCTGACCGTGAAGTGACGCGGCTGATCTGTCACCATGGCACCGGCGGGCCCGCTGGTATGCGCGACCCGTTGTACGACAAGGTGCCGCCAGAAAGATTAACGCGGCCGTTGCCGTCGCCGATTCTGGCGAAACCGATATTATTCGTATTCGACTGGTAACGTACATTCAGCACTCCTTGCAGAATCGTCGTCTCGCCGCGGTAGCTGTTGCCCTGGCTGCCGAGAGTCAGCGTGCCAGGCCCGGACTTGGTGAAGCCGCGCTGTGCGTCATCGACGATGCTGCCGGCGAAGGCCAGGGAGTTCGTTGTGCTGCCAGTCACCGTGATCGTCGGATTATCGGTTGTTAATGTCGTTATGCAGAGGCCGGCGTTGCCGTTGAACTGCGTATCGCCCGCTCCGTTCATGTCGTACGTAAAACTGCCGCCAATGGTTATGTTCTGCACGTATGGGTTGAGCGTGCCGCCAAGATTCATGAGCGTACCGCCATTGATCGTGAGGAAATAGTCGGTGCCGGTATGCCCAAAAATACCCTGGTCGCCGATTCCCACGGTGCCCTCGTCCACGACAAACTCGCCGTGCTGGCCATTATTGTCTTGCGTGAAATCCTGCCTGCCTGGGCCGGTCTTGACGATCCGGCCGTTCCCCTGGCCAGCAACATGGCTGGCGTAAATTACTCCCGAATACGAGTACGATTCACCCATTGGAACATCGATCGTGATCGTGCCGAGACCGGCGTCTACTTTTCCATTTCCTCCCGTAATGCCGCGAATCGTTTGATCGAACGAGGGTTCACTCGAGGGGTCATTGTCGTAGAGTTGCAACGTCGGCAAGGTGCCAGATGCACCCGAGCCGAAACTGATGACCGAATTGGAGGGGATGGCGTTTGCCGTCAGGGTCTTCAGGACCGTGGGTATGGCGTTAAGCGAGTTGCCGATGCTCACGGTCGGCAGCGCCATCGATTGTCCCGCATTGGGCTCGGCGGTCGTGAGGCGCAAGGTGCCGCCCTCATTATCCACCTTGAGCTGGCCGCTGAAGGTGTTGTTGCCGCTGAGCGTGAGCGTGCCGTAGCCGCGCTTGGTGAAGCCGACGTTGTCCGCGTCGCCCCAGGCGGTGGCGCCGAGTTCATCGCCACGTGTTGTAGTCGGCAACGCTGTTCGGCGTGGGACTGCTGCCCAGACGCCAGGCCACATAGTCGGCGGCGCTCACGTTGCCGTCGTGATTGTAGTCTCCCGGCAAAATGGTGGAGCGGAAGCTGCCGATCACACCGGTATATTCCATCGCCCCGCCCGACGCATTCGTGGTATCGATTCCCAACGAGCTCCCAGGGCTCCAATTGACCTGGTTCGCGAGTCCCTGGCCGCCCCGGCCGGCGATCAGGCTGCCGATCGTTCCACCAACGGCCGCGTTGGTGCTTTCGGACCACTCACCGCTGCCGTTCGAGTTGACCGACAACGTACCGCCGCTATTTACGGTCACATCGCCCGTGGCGGGCATCGAAACCGTTTGGCCGAATTGCAGCGTGCCGGCGTTAATGCTCGTGCCGCCGTTATAAGTATTCGTGCCGCTGATTGATTGCACACCGGTGCCGACCTTGGTCAAGCTGCCGGTGCCGCCGAGCGCAGGCGGGTATAGGGGCCGGCATTCTTGTTGTTGGTGCCCACTGTGAGCGATGCGGCGTATTGGCGGAAAAAGCGTGGTTACCCGTCAGGGCTCCCAACGTGATCGAGCTGATCGAGTTGTCGAAAGTGACCGTACCTGAGTCGGCGGCGTTCATATCCAGCGTGCTGTTCTGCATCGCAAGCTGTTCGTCAAAACAATCGCGCCAGCCGTAGCCCGCGTCGTGCCGCTGAAGGTGTTGGCCGCGTTGAGCGTCGTGGTGCCGCTGCCCGCTTGGGTCAGTCCGCCCGTACCGGTGATGGCGGCGCCGCTGAAATCGGTACCCTGCGCGACGGCGTTGGTTCGATCGATGGTGAGCGTTCCATTGTCGGTGATCGCGCTCGTGGTGGGCAGCGTGCCGGTGGCTCCGGCATTGCCCACTTGAAGCGTGCCGGCGCCGATCGTCGTCGAGCCCCCGTAAGTTGCATTGGCCGAAAGGACGACCGTGCCGGCGCCCGTCTTATTGATTCCGGCCGAACCGGTGATCACCGATGCCACTGTTGCGGTAACTCCAGAATTGGCGGTTATCGTTCCGCCCGTTAAACTCACCATACCACCGGTGAGCGTGGGGGTGCCGTCTTCAAACGTCAGGCCGCTAGCCGTTTGCGTACCGACGACGGTGACCGTATACGTACCGGTGGCGCCGCCGGTCCCCGAATCGCCTGCTGTGAACACTGCCTTATACGAGCCGCCAAGCCATGTTTGAGTGGTTACATCGCCGGCGGAACTGGTGCTCCAGTTCGTCGCCGGTTGTCCCACGTACCGCTGGGGCCCGGCGCCACCTGCCCCCGCCGTGGCCCCATCGATATCCCAATACGCCGACAGCGTCGGCGTGACGTCGGCCCACGTACTACCGACGCGGAGCTCGTCCAGCGTCAGGAACTGGGCGGGACTCTGCCGCACGAGAACGCTCTGGATGCCGGAACTGAAAGTAGCTCCCGGATTGGTGTCTTGGACCGTAAACACAGGCGCCGAGGCAAGCGAAAACGTGGACGCATCGGGGTCGATCCACATCTTCGCTACTTTGTTGGTGACATCGTAGGACCCGACAATGAAATGTGTGTCACCCACCGCGAGCTGATTCGTAGCCCAGGAAGAAGCACCGGCCGTCGCGGATTCATTCGTAAAGATGCCCAGGTCGTATTTGGTCGCGTCGTTCGGATCAATGCGTGCCTGGACTTTGGCCGGGACCACCGAAGGATTGCCGGTTTGTGAGGAGTTGCCGGTGTTGTTGAGCGAAAAGAAAAATCCGCCGGTCGTGTTATTGGACTGGGCCAAGTTCAAGTCGGTGGCGTCGAGTAAAAAGGAATAGTACACCGTGCCGGAAGTGTACTGCTGTCCGAGCGCGAGGCGATTCGTGCTGCCGCTGCCGTTCCCGTTACCGGTGATGGACAGAGCGTTTCCTACGGACGGCGGTAGCGCCAACGACCCAGTGAGGCTTCCGGTGGTAACGTTGATCGCCGAAGGTGGATTAGCGGAGCCAGCTTGTAACCAGGTGTTTCCGTTGGCCGTGCCTCCCCCGCTGTTGACTTGACCTTGCAATGAACCGGTCGAGTAATTGAACGGCTCGTAGATGTTCAAAGCGGCCAAAGCCGATGACGATGATACCGAGATAGCAGAAAAAATAGCGATTAAACAAACATGGAACTTCATCATTGAGATCTCCAACCGAGACGCCGCGTTATTGTGGGCCGGTATTTACAGCGCAGTCCGCCGATAGTAGCAATATTACCAACATAACCGGATGTTCCAAAAATGCAATAAATTTCGCACGGATTTCTCGTTTTCGCGATGTCGAATGAATTCGATGCGGGTTTTTCCCGGGAAACGGCGCAAAGAAAGACTACTAAAATGCTGAGGATTTTCCGCATTGGGCGGCGATGAATCTGCACCTTTCTTAAGGCCGCCAACATTCGACTCGCCCACTCCTTAAGTTCGCAGATTACGGACGGAGCTGCGAGGTCGTACCAGTGCGAGCAGTCATCGCTGGCAACGCGCGGCCGATGATCCGTTCCCTTCAGTCGCCACATCGAAGTCGAATTCGTCGTCGCCTGATTCGGCATCGGTCGTCGTTAACTCGGCCGATCTATGGCGTCGTTACCGCGAAGTTTTTCGCGAAGTCAAGAAAGCTGATCCGAGGGCAAGGATCACCAGCGCAAGCGCGCCCGGTTCCGGCACCGCCGCGGATTTGCCAAGGCCGCTGCCGCTGCCGGCGCTCGTGCCGAAGTTGGCTCGCCACGTGTTGTAGTCGGCCAACGAGTTCGGATTGGGACTTTGGCCCATCCGCCATGCCACGTAGTCGGCCGCGTTCACTGTTCCGTCGTGGTTATAGTCGCCCAGCAGACTCGACATCACAGTGATGATCCCGACGCCCGAAAAGTATTCGTCGAAGGTGTTTGTCGCGCCGCTGGCCGTCGAGCCAAAGGTTCCGCTCGTGTACGCCGTTGTGCCCAGAATAAGCGAAGCCACTTGCTCGTTGATACCTGTGGCCAGATTAATGAAACCGACGTCGGCCGTATTGGCCGTCCCGCCGCCAGCGAGCGTCAGCGTTGCCGAGTTCAGGATAGCGTCGGTCACGCCGGCCGAAATGACGGCGCTGCCACCCGATACGGTCAGGTTCCCCTTACCGAAGGTAGCCGATGCGCCCGAAACCGTGAGCGATCCGCCGTTGACAACCGTATTGCCCGAAAACGTGTTCGCGCCGCCAAGCGTTACCGCGCCGCTGTTGACCGTCAGGCTCGTGGCCGACGTGATATTGCCATTCAGGCTCACGGTTCCCGTTGCACCCTTGCCAATCGTAATCGGGCCAGCCGCCGTGTAGTTGTTGGCGATCGTGACACCTCCCGTGCCAGTCAAATACATCCCGCCCGTTCCGCCCACGCTGCTCCCCTTGATGTCGCCGCTGCCGGTGAACGCGTACGTGGTATTCGTGTTGTTGATCGTGATGATATTCGGCTGCACGCCGCCGGCCGCGACCGTGATCGGGTTCGTGTTCGCACCGGTGTCGTCGAACGTAACGTTATCGTTGCCAGCGAAGGTGCTGCCGCTGCCCGTGCCCACGTTCTTGAAATTAAACGGCGAGCCAGGTGTCCCCGTATCCCAAGTGCCATCGACCCCTCCCGTCCACGTCAGGGCATTCGGTCCTCCCGTCACTTGCATAATCAATTGCGTGGCGTTGGCCGGGGTTCCATCTTGGACAGTGTTGCTGGCGTCGGCCAGGTGGTAGGCGATCGTCGCGCCATTCAGGCTATTCGGGGTTGGCGAACTGGCAGTGTAAAACTGGCTGGCGTCGTTGCTACCAGTGTACGTGCCCGCCGGGAACGTCATCAGCGTATAGGTACCGTTACCGGCCGCCCCGCCCGCCGGATCGCTAAGATTCACCCCGACGGTGTGTGCCGCGGCTGGCACCGTCAGCGGTGAGTTGCCGAAGAAACCATTCAGCGAAATTTGGTCACTCGCGCTCCCGTCGGCGCCGGAGCTCCCAGATCGATATCAAGATTGGAACCGCTATTGAGCGTTACCGCGTTGAAAGCGATCAGCGTGCCGATGGCATTCGTGCCGGTCCTCGCGCCCGCCGTCAAATGTCCGCCGGAACTCGACTGTCACCGCTCCGCCGCCCGCGGCGCCAACGCTGCCCGTGCCGCCCAACGTGCCGCCGCTCCCGACCGTCACGTTGCCCGTGCCCGTGGCCGAGCCCAAGTTGTTGGCGACGTTGTTGGCGTATACTTTGCCGCCGTTGATCGTGGTGCCGCCGTTGTACGTGTTGCCGCCGCATTGCTCAACGTGAGGCTGCCCGTATTGGTGGATAAGAGGTTCAGGGCGATGTTGTCGGTCGAACCGGTAATCGAGCTCACGCCAATCAACCCCGCATAGTCGCCGATAACGCTGCCGCTAATCGTGAGCGTGGATGTCGTCCCGCTCGTATTTGTAACGTAATTGCTTCCGCCCGATCCGCCGGAGAGCCCACCGACTTGCTGGTTGAAGCCAGCCAAATCAAACCGGCCCTTGCTGATCGAGAAGGTCGTTCCAGTGGGCAGCGCATCGCTGATGCCAAGTTGCAGAGATTCCGCCCGTGTTCGTGTTGATGTTGGTGGCGCCGGTGTAGGTCGCGTGGTTCGCCAGAATGATCGTACCGTTTCCGCCGGTGTTACCGAGCTTAAAGTCAAGCGTGGCGTTGCCGGAAATCACGCCGCCGAGCGTAATCACCGAGCGAGGCGCGGTGCTGTCGGTGGCGGAGCCGGCAAATACGCCGATACTCTGCCCCAACGTGGGTCCGCCGACGTTGTCGTTGAGAACAATGTTGTTATTAAAAGTGCCCGAAAATACGTTACTTCCCGAAGCGGCTCCGGCCCCGAACAGGAGTTGAGACAGATTTCGCCGCATTCTCAAAGTTGCCGTCGAGGGAAGTGCCGTCGGGTTATTGATGTTGATTTGGAACAAGCCCGAGCTGGCATTGCTTGGGCCCGCCCAGATCAGGTCACCCGTGAATGTATTCGTCGCACCTGTCCCCGGCGTGCCGAGCGACAACAACGCATTGACGGCACCCACACCATTTCCGGCCGTGACGGTAATATTGGTGCCGCTGATGGCAGACGAAATGATCTGCGCGGACGATTCGCGCCCGTGGTATTCGTATTCATCGCGATCCCGTTGTTTGGATCCGTGAAGTTGAGCGTTCCGCCGTTGATCGCGTAGGTGCCGGTCGTCGGCGCCAGCGTAATCGACTTAACATTGATCGTTCCGGACACCGAGACTTTTCCGTCCGCCGAGCCCGTGCCGTCCTGGGCCGCTGCGCAAGTCCGCCCCCAAACGTGGCGTCCACGGTTCCGTCGTTCGGGGTCCATTTCGCGTTTGGAGCGCCCGCGACGTTTGTCGTGCTCCAATTCTGCGTGGAGTTGTCATCCCACGTTCCCAAACCCCCGAGACTGCTGTTCGCGTCCCAATACAATGTAGCGCGGGCGGCCGGCAAAAAGCCGAACGCCGCGACCATCGCGACAAAGCAAACAAGCCCGCGCGTCAACAACCTGGAAGCATAAACTGCGGAGCGAAACGTCATGGCAAGTCCCCTTATGCAAAGCAAAGATGAAAATTCTCGTTCAGCATACGATCGCGGCAAGGTGTGAATCGAAACTCCTTCTCGCTCATCTTAACTTCTGCAATCCAATAGCCGGCGAGCCACGCTCGCCGGAGCCGCTTCACACTCGACGCCAACTTGATCTCTATTTCTTCTCTTCGGTCGTCAGTTCAAAATTGAATTCGTTGTCCCCCGCCTTTACCTCACGCTGCAAATCCGATTTCTCGTTGTACCGCGCCGGGAGCTGCAGCGTGCCACGCGGGTCCGCCGTGATCGTCACCTGATTAATCCCGACCGGTGCGCCCATCACGCCACGCTTAAAAATCAACTCGTAATTTCCGTTTTCGTCGGTCCTGCCCCCGCTGGTCGAACTCCCCGGCACCGTAAAAACCACGGCGCCCCTTGGCAGTGGCTTACCATCTAGCGTAACCCGACCATGGACCGGCGCGACCTGCGGTCCGCCGCTCTTGCCGCAGCCGGCTGACGCGATCATGAACAATATCAGCCCGACTTGTGGGCCGTATCCAGGAGCGGTCATCGTCGAATTTGTTACCTCATCTAAAAGCACAACAATTTGGGCGCCACAAAAGCATCAAAATCAATAATCTTCCACGACCTCCCCATCATCCCGCCACGAGAGCCGCTGATATACTCCGATTACGGAATTACCGCTTAGCGTTTGGGCGCTCGACTTGCAACGCGTCGGGTCTGTCTTGTTCGCAATGCAGGTGCGCGCGTTCGTGCTGGTGAGTGGATCGGAACTAATGTCTTCACTGATGAAGTGCACCGATCCGTCGCAAAACACGAAGAATAAGCCGCCCGGATGAGCGCTGCTGAAGCCCTCGGTGCACATAAAGTCGGCATCCGAGTCGGCATGGCCGCCCGTGCACGGGGAGTTAGGCTTGTCGCGCGTATGGCCGAGCACCCAATTCGAGCTCCACATATCGGCCCCATACGGGTTGCGGGCGCCGATCCATGTGCCGGCCAGGCAACGCCGGTCACGCTCGCCGATCAGGAACATTTTGGTCGTTCCATCGCTGACGCTCTTACTCGAAATGTTGCTGTTGCCGAAAAAGACGCCAGTATTGGCGCATCCCTTCTGGTCCGGTACCCAGGGATCCGACGCTGTGCCGCTGCCGGTGCCTGTGCACCCTAAATCGACCATGCCTTTAACACCCACGTAATTCGACGTGGCCGGCTGAAAGCCGACCGGTCCATATTGTCCGTAGAAATGCCGCTCCCAGGTGTCGCCGCCTGTATAACAGGGAGGTGGTGACTTGGAATTGTCAGGGGCCGAGCAGCCACCGGTGTTACTGTTACACGTCGAAGGCACGGGAATCAGCGCCGGCGTGCTATCCGAAGCACATCGGAACACCGGAATGGGCGTTTGCAACGGCACCAACTCCGGCGACGAAAGCCCGCCCGTTGAGCTGGCCAGCGACAGCAAATCGCACAAATTGCGATTCGTCTTTCGGCTCGAACTGACCGGCATCTGAAACGTCTCCGACGGGCTCAATCGATCGTAAATGCCTTGCTCCTCGATAAAGGGCAGAATGAACACGCTCCAACCCCACGCTTCGGTAATGTTCGGCTCACTCACGAACCCAGGCGGATAACGCTTCTTGCTCGATTCGTAATTCAGCACGCCGAGTCCCAATTGTTTCAAATGGTTCTGGCATTGAGCCCTTCGCGCCGCCTCGCGCGCGGCTTGAATCGCCGGCAACAACAGCGCTACCAAAATGCCAATGATCGCAATGACCACCAGCAGTTCGACAAGCGTAAAACCGGATAGGACAGTAGGTCGGCCGAGCCGAGGCCGACTTGTACGTGGCCGGCCCGCTCGGCTCGCGGGCCCTAAATAGCTAAGTCCTCTTCGACTCGCGGCTGAACCAGAGCGGGTCATCATATCGCTATTCCGAAGTAAAAAGGCGAGACCCAAAAACTCGTCCTGGAATCTCCACTCAAGCGTTGGGAACGTCTGGCATCTGATGAGGCGCAGTTGCCCGATGTTATCAATAACACCAACATACCCAGATGCTTTGGCAATGCAATGAATTTTGCAATGATTTCTCTTATTTGCGATGTCGAATTAATTCAGTGCCGTTTTTCCCGGGAAACAGCGCCAATAAAGACTACTAAAATGCTCGTGATTCTCGACATCGCTTCCTGGCAAAAACGTCGCACTGCCACGACCCGTCGTCGATCCACGAGCATCGAGCAGCTCACATAAAAAATCGAAGTGCGGTCAAGTTCGCCAAAACCTGATTCCAAGAGCTGCTTACCCCGGTTGCCAAACATCTTGACCACTTCGTGCCGAAAATCCCTTTATTTTCGCCCCTGAACCGCCCAAAACGAATGCTGG
This sequence comes from Pirellulales bacterium, assembly GCA_963733825.1. Lineage (GTDB taxonomy): Bacteria > Planctomycetota > Planctomycetia > Pirellulales > Lacipirellulaceae > JABDGM01. The sequence goes on along the minus strand of CAVTEK010000011.1, from coordinate 479,442 downwards.
GTCGCCTGGCTGCCCCAATTTGCTAGCTCTCGGAAATCGACCTTAATCTGCCGCCAATGGAACCCGCCCTTGCCGGTCGCAGACGATTTCGTTATTTCTACGCGGCTTTTGCGCATCCACCTGCGCCCAAAAGCGACCCCTTATCCGACAAGCCGTCTCGGCGAATAGGCGAAGCGTCGTCCCGCAGCGAAGTAAGCCTCGATCCATTCGGAAATCGCATTTGTCTCAGCGCGCCTACCACGTTTGCATCTTGATGTTCGTGGCCTGCTTTCTGGCCACGGCGGTGAGCATGCCGCGCCGCCTGGACGCGCAGGATATGCCGGGCGGCGGCGGAAGGCCCGCCGTGCCTAAGACCTTGTTCGGCAAGAAGCCAGACGACCGCGACGCATCCGGGCCCTCACTCTCGGCAACGAATGAAAACGTCGCCGACATCCGCGTCGTCGGCAATAGCACGATTCCCACGTCGCAAATCCTCAATCAGCTGCAAACGCGCGTGAATAGGCCTTTTGATCCGGCGCTGGTCCAGCGCGACGTTCGCAAGCTGGCCGGCGCGGCTGGTTCGTCGACGTGCAACCAACGTATGAGCAGGCGCCCAACGGCCGGATCGTGATCTTCAAAGTTGTCGAGCGGCCCGTCGTCCGGTACGTCGAATACCTGGGCAACTATGGCCTGCGCACCAAAAAACTCGAAAAGGAAACCGACCTCAAGGTCGGCGGACCCGTCGATCCGTACGCGGTCCAAGAGGCGCGGCGCCGGCTCGTCGATCTCTATCACCGCAACGGTTACAACAATGTGCAGGTCAGCGTTCTCGAAGGCGATAAACCGACAGACCGCGGCATCGTGTTCGTGATCAACGAAGGCATGGCCCAAAAGATCTGGAAAGTCGAGTTCGTCGGCAACGAGTTCGTCAGCACCCGGCGGCTTAAAACCAAGATCGACTCCAAGCCGCCGATCGCCTATCTCTTCAAGGGCTACGTCGACCGCGACATGATCGATGCCGACGTGAACAAGCTCACCGCTTTCTACCGTTCCTTCGGCTACTTCGATGCGCGAATCGGCCGGCAGCTCGAATTCGATGAGAAAAACAAGTGGCTCACGCTGCGATTCGTCATTCACGAAGGACCCCGATATCAGGTCGAGAGCGTTGCTTTCATTGGCAACAAACTCTTCTCCAGCGATTCGCTGGCAATGGGTGTCGATCTGAAGCCCGATTCCGATAGCGGACCGGTGCTGGAAAAAGCCTATCACTACATCAAGCCCTTGCCGCCCGGCCCCCGGCCGTTCGAGCAGGACAAGATGAACGCCGACGTCGCCTGGTTGAAGGAACTCTACGGAAGCCAAGGCTTCGTGTTTGCCGATATCCGGGCTGAACCCATCTTCATGGAAGAGCCGGGCAAGCTCAAGTTGATGTATCACATCGATGAAGGTAAGCGATGGCGTGTCGGCAACATCTTCGTCCACATCAACGGCGACAATCCGCACACCAAAATTCAGACGGCGCTCAATCGGCTTTCATTCCGTTCGGGCGAAATTGCCGATATCCGCGAGCTCCGCGCCAGCGAGCGGCGGCTGCAAGCCAGCGGTCTGTACATGGCCGACCCCGTGCACGGCGTCATGCCGAAGATCACGTATCACATTCCGGAGCTCGGAAAAACGGAAATGGCGAAGGGAGACAGCGGCTTCCGCGGTCAAAGCCCAGACCAAGAGTCGGGAGTGGGGAGTGTGGAGCGGGGAGTTACGAGTCCCATGCCTTCACTCCCCACTCCCCACTCCCCACTCCTCACTCCTTCTGGTCCACCGCTCATCGCGCCCCCGCAGACGTTCGCGACGCCTCAGCTTCGGCAGCAACAGACATTCAAAATCGCAACTCCGGCCGGTGTCGTGCCGGGCGACGATCAAATGGATGTGCACTTGTATCTGGACGACGTGGCCACTCCTGCCGATGCACCGGCGGCATCGCCGGCGCCGCAGCGTTACGAGGCGCGCCGTCCGCCGTACGACGATGTTTCAGAACCCTCTCCCCCTGGGAGAGGGCAGGGTGAGGGTGTATGGAGTGACGCCGATTCACCCTCACCCCAACTCTCTCCCAGTGGGAGAGGGAGCCTGTATCCACCGGCGGCACCGAATAACACGAGTGCCTATGGGCGACTTGTCGTTCGCACGCAAAGCCCCTATCAGCCGGCAACAAATCCAAACTACGCCGCGCCTGCTCCAAATTATGGCGGGCAGGCGGTCGGCGCCACAGGTCCCGACGCAGCGCCGGCTGGTGCAAACAGCTATTCGGTTCGACCAGCGGCAATTACCGAGCCGCAATTGCCGCCCCAATACGGCAGCCCGACTCCACCGGGCGTCGCACCGCAATATGCTGCGCCTGCATTCGCCCCACCGCCGCTCGCGAGCACACCCGTCGAACCATTGCCCCCACCCCAGTATGTGACGCCACCACAGGGTGCGCCCGCTCCGAGTTTTGGGCCGCCGCCCGTATATGGACCTCCCATGTCCGGCCGGCTTGCACCCGATCCCAACATTACACCCTTCCCGCAAGCGCCCACGGCGCCCTATCCAACCGACCCGTTCACACCGACGCCCGAGCCGGCCGTCGATATGGATGTGGTCGTTAGCGAAAATCAAACCGGCCGGTTGATGCTCGGTGTCGCGGTCAATTCCGATGCGGGCTTGGTCGGCCAGATTCTGCTCGATGAGCAAAACTTCGATTGGACGCGCTATCCGACGAGTTGGGACGATGTCGTCAGCGGCCGGGCTTGGCGCGGCGGCGGCGAACGTTTCCGCATCGAAGCCGCACCTGGCACCGAAGTCCAGCGCTACCTCGTCAGCTTCCAGGAGCCCTATTTGTGGGACTCGCCGATAAGCTTAGGCCTGAGCGGATCGTTCTTCGACCGCAAATATCGCGATTGGGATGAGCAGCGTACCGGTGGCCGCGTGTCGCTCGGCTATCAATGGACCGAGAACGACTTGTCGACCGCCATCGCGTACCGCGGCGAAGACGTCGAAATCAGCAACATCAGCGTGCCGATTCCCGAACTTACCGAAGTGCTCGGCCACAACACCGTGCACGGATTCAAATGGAGCGTCGCGAACGACACTCGAGATCAGCGCGTTCCTCGCGACCGAAGGTCACTTCCTGCAATTGTCGCTCGAAGGAGTTGTGGGCAGTTTCGAATATCCACAGGCGCTTCTTGATGCGCGGCAGTACGTGCTCCTTGATGAACGGCCCGACCACTCGGGCCGCCACGTGCTCACTTTATCGTCGCGCCTTGGCTTCAGTGGTAGCAATACGCCCGTTTACGATCGGTTCTTTGCCGGTGGATTTTCCACACTGCGCGGTTTCGACTTCCGCGGCGCTTCGCCCGTTAAAAGCAATGTCCAAGTCGGCGGCGACTTCGAGCTCCTCAACACCGTGGAATACCTGTTCCCGCTCACGGCCGACGACATGATCCACGGCGTGGCATTCGTCGATTTCGGCACGGTCGAAGAGAATGTCACGATCAATTCCAACAACATCCGCGTCGCCCCCGGCTTCGGCCTGCGAATCACTGTGCCGGCGATGGGCCCGGCGCCGATCGCGCTCGACTTCGCCTTCCCAGTTGCCAAGGCCGATACCGACCAAACGCAAGTCTTCAGCTTCAACATCGGCCTGCAACGCTAACAGACCTCCCTCTCCCTGTGGGAGAGGGCCGGGGTGAGGGTGCATCGCCGAGCAATCGTGCACCCACGCCCACCGCTTGCGGTTTAGCTCGTTTCAATATCCCCGCCGATAGGCGTACCGGCAGCAATCGCCGTAGTACCCGTCGTGCCACCAGACGGTTGGATAGTAATGTTCCGCGCCGAACCATCCCCAGCGGAAGGTTTGCACGGGAAAGCCATAACCGTACCAGCCGCTCGCCGGCTCGACGCATCGAGCGGCAGCGACCATGCGAGTCGGCTGGCGGTGGTAATTGTAAGACTCTTCCAGCACGCCGCCGGAACGAACTTCCGATTGCGGCGGGTACCAAGGAGGCGGATCCGCGTCCTTCGCGAGACCGTGGCTACAAAGAATTGAAAGCGCACCTACTGCGGCAAGCAATGTCGTGATAACCCTCTCCCTCGGGGAGAGGGTGCTCGCTCGGCGAGCCGGGTGAGGGTGCATCGTGATTCGGCGGTACATGATCTTGCCTCCCTGCAACTAAAAGCCAACTCGACCGTAGGACGGACAATCCTGTCCGTCCTATTAAGCGTTATTTCGCCGGTACCGGCAGCGCTTCATCGGTTGCCTTTCCCGGTGTTCCCGCCTGGGTTGCCGCCGGGCTTGATCGCTCGACTTCCGCGCCAGGCATCGTCGCTTCCGAATTCCCCGGATACTCCACCGGGATTCCGTTGTAACCTTGCGGGCCGTAGCCATTCGAATACGCGCCGCCGTAGCCACCATAATACGGCCCGTAGTACGGCGGATAGTTCACCACCTGGGGCGTTCCATACAAGTTGCCAAAATACGGCGCGTAGCTGCCTCCGTAACGCATCCGGTAAAAATCCAAGTGATAAGGATACGGCCGCTGAAACCAGCCAGCCGAAATCTGCGGCGAGGCAAATCGATTGTCGCGCCGAAAATCGCGCCGATCCCACCGCGCATCGCGCCGATTTCCATCGAACGGATGACCATCCGTCGGATGCCACTGGTATACGGGCGGACCGCCGTTCGGCTGCCCACCGTTATTCGGCGGAGGTCCGGCGAAATTCTGCGCGAGTCCCCGCGTCGAAACGACAAGCGTCAATCCGGCCAGTAGCAACACGCAACGAAACGAAAAGCGAGCCAACGTGCGATCCCCTTTATTTTCGGCCTGATTTCCGCCCCAGCTTTCATGCTAGTTAGCGAAAACAGCCAACGTCAAGAAATTAGGGGGTAATCGGGCACTTTGGGCGGTGAATTGGGGCTAGCAGCTCTTCAGAATGCCAGCGGAGTTTCTACCCGGACGACTGAACGCAGACCGTCTTTGCTTCCGCCGCGGCGCCGCCGAACACCAATCCGCAAACCTGTTCTGCCGGCGACCAATGCCGGCGGTCGTTGCTAATGAAGTGGGCCGGCTTGAGAACACCGATCTCGGCGAACTCGCGAATTTGCCGCGCGCAAAACGGGCCCGCTGTTTTCTTGCCGACCCGTCCAACTTTAATCCAGTACTGTTTCGGCACGGTCGATCGCATCGACCGCATCGCCGGCGCCGGGCGCGTCGTCGCAACCGCCAACCGGCCTGACGATACAGTCGGCGCGGTGGGCGGCGATTTGAACAACCCGCTTACGAGTTCCGCCCGAACCCACGTGCCTTGATCGCTGCGCTTGACCACATCATTCGGCGTCAACGGTCCCTCGCGCGCAGCCGCAATCAGCTCCTGGCCAGACATCGGCCCCCGTTCCTCGCCCATGATTCGGCAGTACCATTCAGTTCCCATACTGACTTCTCCTATTCGCTCAAATTGGACGCATAGGATGGAAAAAGGTTCACCGGATCGCAGTTTCTTGGTCCTGACGGAACTAAAGATTAGCGCCAACTGCATCGGCCGCTTCACATTCGGCTGCTCTCAGAGTCGGCGAATCGCTCCACTCCAGTGGCGAATCGAATTCCACGGCGGAGCGGATCGACTTCGTTTCCGCTGCGCATTCCACACTAGGGAAATCCAGGTCGCGCAAACAAGATGCGGGCATCCAATTCCGTTTGTCTCGGCTGACGAGGTGATTGCGCCGCAGCATCCCGTGCTCGGCGAGTTGGCCGAGCTGCCGCGCGGAGAACGGGCCGGCGATCTTCTTACCCATGCGGAACCAGTATTTGGTCTCCATCCCGTTGTGCACCGAACGCTTCGCTGGCGAACCGGATCGACTTCCGGCCTGCGGTTTTGCCGCGGCGGTCGCGAGCTTCGATGCGGCCGAGAGCAACCCCGGTACACATCGAGGATCCAGCCATGCGCCATCCCGGCCTTGTTGCACGAATGCGTCACGCGCAAGACATCCCCAGTGCGCCACCGAGACCAGTTCCTCGAACGACATCGGTCCCCACTGTTCACCCATGATTCTGCAAAACCATTCGCTAGTCATGTGTCTGCCCTCCAGTTTTCTCGATTCGGACGAGTGCGACTAGTAGGTTAGCCCGGGCAAGTCATTCGCACTGAATTCTGTTGCGGCTCATTTCGCCGCTACGTTTAATTCGTCGGTTGATCGTAACAATGCGCACCGAGTCGTTGGTCCAGCGCATGCTCTTGGCGTGTCTGCGCGTCGCGTCCGGTTATCGCCGCTTCTCGGTCCCTAGCAGAAAACTGCGCCGGCTCGCCGGCGCGATGGCCCGTTCGCCAATCAAATGGTCAAACAGAAGAACTCAAATGCTGCCGAGTCGTAGATAGTTGATCACGGTTCTTCGCATCAAGGTGCGGGCCGATAAAGCACTCGACGTGCCAATGGCCGGCAATTTGTCGGCGTGGTATGAACTCACCCCCCGAAGCGACTGCCAGTCAAGGACTTAGGCGAACGCGCATGCTACCGCGTGAGTTAGGTTCGCCGCAGATAAAAATGTGCTGCGCGTCCCGATTTGAGAGTTTCGGCTCGGAGTGAGACGCGGAATTGCCTGAACGGCTGCCGCGGAGCTGGCGAAGAATCTTATACGCACTTTGTGCGCCGCTCCGAGAACGGGACCATCCGCCGCGGATGGTGCCCGGCACATTTTGCTCCGAAATCTCCGCAAAATGAGCCAGTCCCCGACTATTCGTTTTCGAGCATCCGCTCGCGCGGGTCTTCCATGCTGTCGGCCATCTTGTTGAGGGCCTCGGTCTCGATCTGGCGGACTCGCTCGCGGGTGAGGCCGAGCTGCTCGCCTATTTCTTTGAGCGTGCGTGGCTCGTGACTCTCGAGGCCGAAGCGCATCCGCAGCACGGTGGCTTCGCGCTGGTCCATCGTGGTGAGCATGTCCATCACGTGGTGCAGGCAATCGCTTTCGACGAGCGCGTCATCGGGCGTGAGCTGGCGCTCGTCCATCACCATGTCGCCGAGCGTCCAGCCGGCTTCCGATTGATCGGTTTGCGGCGTGGCGTTGTAAATCTTGATCGCCTTCTTGATGATCGGCAACTTCTTCTTCGCCAGGCCGAGCACGCGGGCAACCTCTTCCGGTGTCGGTGAGCGTCCGAGTTCTTCCGTAAGCCGCGCGGTGGCCCGCCGCCACTTCGACAAGAGCTCGACCATGTACGCGGGAATGCGGATCGTCTTTCCGGTATTGATCAGCGCTCGTTTGATCGATTGTTTGATCCAATAGCTTGCGTACGTGCTGAATCGTGTGCCCATCGCCGGGTCGAACCCTTCGACGGCCCGCAGCAAGCCGAGGTTGCCTTCTTCGATCAGGTCTTGAAGTCCCAGGCCCTTGCCCGAATAACCGCGAGCGATGTTCACAACTAAACGCAGGTTGGCCCGAACCATTTGGTCGCGGGCGCGCGTATCGCCCTGGCCGATTTGCGTCGCGAGTTCCTTTTCCTGTTTGGCGTTGAGCAACGGCGTTTCATTGATCTCGCGGAGATACGTTTCCAGCGGAGTCTGAACGGCGCTGCCCGTTTTGCGCTTCTTGGGCGTAGTGGAAGTGGCCATCTTTGAAGATTGCAAACGGGGAGGATAGTAGGTCCGCCGAGCCGAGGCGGACTTCGGCGCCGCTCGGCTCGCGGCACCTACTACATCGACGCGCGGACGCTAGCACCTGCATGTTGGGCAAGATACGTTGCGGTGCAAGGAATGTGCGCCGCGTTCGGGACGTATCAAAGAAAAGGGGGATGGCGGAAGGGGGAGGGTGGAAGGAAAAGGTAATAGCGGAAGATAAGCTTAGAACACCGTATTCTTCCGCCTTCCGCCTTCCCCCTTCCACCTTCCGCCTTTGTAATCAAGCTTCGGCCTGTGCGGCATCTTCCGGTTCTTTCGCCCGCGTCCTGTTTGGCCGAAGTAGCAGGTTTGAACAGCGGGCCCGAATCGTCGCCGACTCCGCCTTTTAGCTCCTGTGGCGTGCCGGCGGATCCGGCCGAACCATTGGCGGCTTCCACTTCGCCGCCCTCTTCCTCGCCCCATTCGACCCGCTTGCGGGACAGGCCGATCTTTCGCTCTTCCGGATCGACGCGAAGAATCTTCACTTCGATATCGTCGCCGACCTTCACCACATCTTCCGGGTTCTCGACCTTATGGTCGGCCAACTCGGAAATATGCAGCAGTCCCTCGAGCCCGTCCTCCAAACCGACAAAGACGCCGAAGTTGGTGATCTTGGTGACTTTGCCGTTTATGAGCTGGCCCGGCTGGTAGCGGTTCGGGATATCGGTTGCCCAGGGGTCATCATCCATTTGCTTGAGGCCCAGGGCGATTCGGCGGCGTTCCTGATCCACCGAAACCACCTTGCATTCGACCTCCTGTCCCTTTTCGACCACTTCGCTCGGATGGCCGATTTTGCGCGTCCACGACATATCGCTGACGTGCAGCAGTCCATCGATCCCTTCCTCGATCTCGATGAACGCGCCGTAATTCGTCAGATTGCGAACGCGGCCCTTTACGAGTGCGCCGGGTGGGTAGCGGTCGGCCACCTTGTCCCACGGGTTCGACTGCGTTTGCTTCATGCCGAGCGAGATCTCTTGCTTCTCCTGGTTGATATCGAGGACTTGGACCTCGACTTCCTGGTCGATGTGCACCAATTCGCTCGGATGGCTGATCCGCTTGGTCCACGACATCTCGCTGATGTGTACCAGGCCTTCGATGCCGTCTTCCAGCTTTACGAACGCGCCGTAGCTCATCACATTGACGACTGTGCCTTTGACGCTCGACCCGACCGGGTATTTGGTCGGTACGTGCTCCCACGGGCTCGCGCTCTTTTGTTTGAGGCCGAGGGCGATTTTCTCCTTTTCGTAATCGATGTGCAGGACCATGACCTCGATCTGGTCGTCGATCTTCACCATTTCGGACGGGTGATTGATGCGGCCCCAACTCATATCGGTAATGTGCAACAGGCCGTCGATGCCGCCCAGATCGACGAATGCGCCGAAATCGGCGATGTTTTTTACCACGCCCTTGCGAAGCTGGCCGACTTCGAGCTGCTTAAGGAGCTCTGATTTTTTCTGCGCCCGCTCGGCTTCAATGAGACTTCGGCGGCTGACTACTATATTGCGGCGTGCTTCGTCGATCTTGAGGACGAGGCACTTGATCTCTTTGCCGATGTATTCGCCGATGTCGTGCGGCCGGCGGATATCGACCTGGCTCGCCGGGAGGAAGACGTTGACGCCGATATCGACCAACAGGCCGCCCTTGATCTTGCGCGTGACCATGCCGGTGACCACATCGTTCTCGTGGACGGTCTCCATGACCTTCATCCACTTTTCGATCTTCTCGGCCTTGCGCTTACTGAGGACGATCATGCCGCGATCATCCTGGCGGCCGGGGGCGATGTCTTCGGTATCTTCGACGAGGACGCGAATCTTGTCGCCGATTTCCGGAATCGCGTCGCCTTCTTCCCACTCGTTGCGGGGGATGATGCCTTCGCTTTTGTAGCCGACGTCGACCAGGATGAAATCGTCGTCGATCCGCAGCACGCGGCCTTCGACGATTTGGTTGGGGCCGACGTCACCACCCTTGAGCCAGCCCATGTCTTCGGGCAGGGCATCGCCAATGGCAATGTTCCAGTCTTCGTCCGATACGTCGTACTCGCGAATTAAATTGCGGTTAACCATAAAAAGGGGTTTCAAATACTTTCGGGCGGACCGAGCGAACCGTTCGCCCGACTCACGCCAACAAAAAGGGACCATCCCCGCCGCCCGACCGTCCAACGCGGCCGGCCAACCTCAGGCTCAGGGGAAACGCAACATTGTATCGCAGATGGGGTTGCGAAACAATGCGGCGTGAAGGCGCGGGGAGGATGCGGGGGCAGGGGGCAGGGAAAGACCCAATCCGTACTTGTTGCCGGAGATTGGAGTTTTGCTCGCCGGATAGGGGTCCCAGCTTTCGGTGCAAAATGGGGCTCGATTTGCCCGGCGTGGGGCGGCCGTTGGACGGCGGAGCATAGGCATTTGCCGGTCACGGGCCGAGCACAACGGGGGGAGTTTGCTGTGGTTGATGCACATTAGATTTTGGTCCGGCGCGGGTTGGGCGACGGTTCAATTCGAGGGCCGGTAGGAACGGCGGCGTGGTTTTTGCGATTTTGGTTTGGGTATGGGGTCGAGCTGGGTAGCGATGAGATTGGCTTCGTTTTGCTTGATGAACTGGTCCATCTTGCGGACGATTCGGCGACGGACGTTGCGGTCGGTGATTTCCGTCGAAAAGATCTCGGCGAGCTGATCGGTGAACTCGGCCAATTGCTCGGGCTTGAGCAGCCGGACGTTTTGCTTGGCGAACCGCTGGGCGTTGGTGCGTTCGAGGAGCCAGGCGGCGGCCCGCCAATGCTTGTTGGCGGCGTTCCGCAAGGCGTTGAGCGGGCCGAGCTCGGCCGCGAGATGGGCGCGGCGGAGCTTTTCGTTGAAATCCAGATTGCGGCGGGCCTCGCGGCGGATCGTGCTGGCCGCACAACCGACGTACTGCGCGGCCCCTTCCATGCCGCAGCCGGCGGAGATGAGGGGCGCAGATTTCGCGGAGTTTCACGTCGTCGAGGGCGCGGGGGCGGCCGGGCGCGGTGGTCGAGGCTGGCGGCGTGGGGGTGGGAGCGGGGAGCATGGAGGGGGAACGTGTCAGGTTTCGGGTGTCAGGTGTCAGATGATGGGATGGATGGCTTGGTTTGTGGGGTGGCGGTAATAGTAGATGAGTTCGGTACGTGTACAGAAATTCAGGTTCACGCTAACATAGGCGCGGCCAAAAGCGAGATGGGGTGCCCGTGATAAGAGGTGGCCAAGAATTGGTGGTTGACGACGGGTGACGCTGGGTGCCACTGGCTCTGCCAGTGCCGGATTGACTGCTACATCGGACAAGCCGAATGCCCTATCGAACTACGAAAGCTAAGCATTGGGACGGAGGTCAGCACTCGCTTGCACGTTGTTAACGACGCTGAATATGCACGACGGTGTAGGCCGCAAGCTTCGGGCTCAAGAAGCACTGGCGGAGCCAGTGGCACCCGGCAGGTGACGCTGGGTGCCACTGGCTCGGCCAGTGCCGGATTGACGACTACATCGGACAAGCCGAATGCCCTATCGAACCACGAAAGCTAAGCATTGGGACGGAGGTCAGCACTCGCTTGCACGTTGTTAACGACGCTGAATATGCACGACGGTGTAGGCCGCAAGCTTCGGGCTCAAGAAGCACTGGCGGAGCCAGTGGCACCCGGCAGGCAATAGAGTCTGCTAGGGATGAAAGGTAAAATGCTGATTTACTGAAATGCAGAATGGCTACAACGGTTGAACATCAACAAACACTGGCAGAGCCAGTGGGAGCCGGCGTCGGCCTCCGAAGCCAGCAAATGTTGTGAAGTCCGCAAAATAGCTCGGTTTTTTCTAGACTCATCGATAATGGGACGGGGCGGTCTATCGACCTTAGTGCCGAATTGTCCCGCGATGTAGTGCAAGGCAGATTTTTTCGGTTTCAATCTTGAATCTGCCGCGCCATCCCGCCAGACTGGCTAGTAGGGCGAAAGCTTGGCCTATCCGTAGGAGAGATCGCAATGGCTTCTAGCCGTAACGATGGTACGAAGTTGGAACAACTGGTGGCAATGGTCGAAAGCATACGTCTCCCCGAAGGGTTTAAGGTCGAGAAACGCAAGGCTATCTACGAGGACGGGCAACAAATCGCGGAACTCGATATAGTCGTTTCGGGAACACTTGGGACGGTTGCGCATACAACCGTATTCGAGTGTCGCGACCGGCCCGCGGACGGACCGCAGGGCGACGAATGGATTCAGCAACTAGTCGGTCGGCGCGAGCGTTTAAAGGTGGACACAATTGTAGCGGTTTCAACCACTGGGTTTGTTGCTGGTGCCGCTAAGTTTGCCGCGGAGCGAAATATCCCGCTGCGAAGAGTTGAGGACGTAACCGCCAGGACATCTTAAATGGAATTCCACAGACTGCCCCCGTCATCTATCAACAAGCTAATTTTGATGACGTGAAATTTGTAGTTATTCCAGAAGATCAGACAATGGAGGATATAGTTGGCCAAACCGCGGAGCATGAGCGAATTAAATTTGGTTACGAACGACAAAATTCTTCGGCACAGTGTTAGCCGGGAATTGATTTCGCTCGTCGACCTGTGGCGACAATTATTGAACATTTACGGGCAAGAGATTTACGGCGGAGTTACGAGTATTAGAACACCTGTGAAGAGAATCATCGAAGTGAAAGAAGACGTGCGGAATGAATACCGCGTCGAACTTCAGGACAGAGGCGGCAAAATAGAACAACTAACTTTTTACGCCACCGTTGAATTGATTCCGTCAGACGCACCGCTAGAATATTGCAAAAGCTATGACGACCGTCACATCGTTGCCCATTGGGATAAGGGCGATGGAAGTGATAACTTCACAGCAATCCTGACAAAGAAACAATGACGAGTCCGCCCGCGGTAGAATTGCGATCAAGGATGAGCAACCAAATGTGGACAATCTAAAGGTCTGGTGAAACGTGCAATTTAGCGCAATAGTCGACGTTAGACCGAGGGTTGCACTGGCAGAGCCAGTGGCACACGGTGCAACTAGCAGAAGCACCGGCGGAGCCAGTGCTTCCAGCGATCTGTCACCGATCAAATGCCTCGACTGGCAATGCGTGAATGAACGGCAGCCCCGGTCGTTGTTGTTGTGGCGGGTCGAGTAGATACCAGCTTGCACTCGACCATCTCCAATCGACAGCCCGAGCCACGAGGCCGCGGCGTACTGGGTTGTTGTGAATGTAATCGATTGCCGACTCGACGGACTTTGGGTTGTTCAAATTTCGATCGTAGCCGGGGCCTTCTTGCCAGAATCGGAAGCAGGATTTGCCTGGCCGTTCTTGGACGGTGAGCTTATCGAGGAGCGGCGAGCCGGCCTTCTGCAATCGTTCTTTGATCGATTTTGAAAGCGGTTGCTTGACCATCGCCAGGTACCGGCTGATTAGTGGTTCAGAATTCGTCGGCACGATGAGCAGGTGGACGTGTTCGGGCATGAAGACGAATGCAACTAACTCGATATTCGTCTGCTTGCCGGCTGAGTCGATGCATCGACTCAGCTCTTGCCGCCACTCGTCGTTCGTTAGCAGTGGCCGACGCTGGTAACACGAGAAGGTGAGTTCGTGAATGTCACCCGCCTCGTGGTAATGCTTGACGAGTTTTCGATGGGTGCTGGTCATACGAGGCAGCTTAGGACGCTGGAAAACTGGAATCAAGTATTTACTGCAAGCTGTCGGCAGTAAGAGCACTGGCGGAGCCAGTGGCACCCGGCGGTTTAGTACTCGTGGGCACGACGAGCAGATGGACATGCTCCGGCATGAAGACGAACGCAGCTAACTCGATGTTCGTCTGCTTGCTGGCTAAGAGCCTATCCCAGAACCGTCCGCAGAGAGGGGACAGGCACATTTTGCTCCGAAGACTCCGCAAAATGAGCCAGTCCCCGACGGTTCTGGAAGGTGAGTTCGTGAAGATCGCCCGCCTCGTGGTAATGCTTGACGAGTTTTCGATGGGTGCTGGTCATACGAGGCAGCTTAGGACGCTGGAAAACTGGAATCAAGTATTTACTGCAAGCTGTCGGCAGTAAGAGCACTGGCGGAGCCAGTGGCACCCCGGCTTTTGCAGCCACTGGTGGTCGGCAGCCTAAGTTGCTGGTTTGCCAAAATCAAGGATTTGCAGCAAGGGAATAGCGGCAGGAGGAGGCACTGGCGGAGCCAGTGGCACCCAGCGAGTCGACATCGTGTGGCATTTGCGGATGCGGGGTGGCTCGCCGTAAGATTGGCGGTGCGGAGGGCGGCGGGGCAAAGAGTCAAGAGCTTAGAGTCAAGAGTCGAGGGCCGGCGAGAGATTCCTCGCTGCGCTCGGAATGACGAACAACTACGCTCAGAATGGCAAGTTTGGAGTTGAGGCAACATGAACCATCGGCATTTGGGGCAGAGCGGGCTCGTCGTTAGTGAGATTGCCTACGGCAATTGGATCACGCACGCGTTGCAGGTGGAGAAGGACGCGGCGATTGCCTGTGTGCGGGCGGCGCTCGATGAGGGGATCACCACGTTCGATACGGCCGATATCTATGCCAAGACCAAGGCCGAGGAGGTGTTGGGCGAGGCGCTCGCGGACGAGCGGCGGCAGGGGCTGGAGATTTTTACCAAGGTGTTTTGGCCGACGGGGCCCGGGATGAATGATCGCGGGCTGTCGCGCAAGCATATTGTGGAATCGATCGAGGGCAGCTTGCGGCGGCTGCGGACGGATTATGTCGACCTGTACCAGGCTCACCGTTATGACTTCGAGACTCCGCTGGAAGAAACGATGCTTGCGTTGGCCGACCTGGTGCGGGCGGGGAAGGTGCTTTATGTCGGCGTGTCGGAATGGACGGCCGAGCAAATTGGGCGGGCCGGGGCGCTCGCTCGAGAGCTGAAGATTCCATTCATTAGCAACCAGCCGCAGTATTCGATGCTGTGGCGAGTGATCGAGGCCGAGGTGATTCCGGCCTGCGAGAAGCTGGGCATGGGGCAGATTGTTTGGTCGCCGATGGCGCAGGGCGTGCTCAGCGGGAAGTACGTTCCCGGGCAGCCGCCGCCGGCGGGCAGCCGGGCGACGCACGTGGCTGGCTCAGAGTTCATCGCTCGATTCATGACGGACGAAGTGCTCGCACGCGTGCAGCAGTTGAAGCCGATCGCGCAGGAGGCCGGGCTCTCGATGGCGCAGCTTGCGGTGGCCTGGGTGCTGCAGAACCCGAATGTGTCGTCGGCGATTGTGGGCGCGTCGCGACCGGAGCAGGTGCGCGACAATGTGAAGGCAAGCGGCGTGGTATTGGATGGTGCGATTATGAAGCGGATCGATGAGGTGCTGGGGCCGGTCGTCGAGCGCGATCCGAAGAAGACGGTGAGCCCGGCGAAAAGGCCGTGAACCAAGGAGGAAGGCGGAGTGGGGAGTGTGGAATGGGGAGTGATGGTTGATGTAAGATGCTGGCTAATAGCTAACAGCTAATAGCTATCTTCTTACGCCTTGTCTTCCACGCTGAGGCCGAAGGGGTTGAAGTCGGTTGCGATGTCGTAATGGTCGACGCCTTCGGCGCGTTTGAGAAAGACGACGACCTGGTAGCTGAAGGGGACGCCCAGCACTTCGATTGCGACTTTGAGCGTGTAGTGAGTGGCCATGATCGTGCCGATGAGTGGCCACGACCACGTGCCGGCGAAGGCGAGCGGGTAGAACAGCAGCGAGTCGGCGGCCTGGCCGGCGACGGTCGAGAGGATCGCCCGCTTCCAGTAGGCGCGGCCGCGGTCGATCACTTTTTGCCGGGCCATGATGATCGAGTTCAAAAAGTCGCCCACCAAGAAGGCCAGCAGCGAGGCGGCGAAGATCCGGGGCGTGGAACCGAAGACGGCCAGGTAGTGCTGGTGAATTTCCAGTCTTTCTGGGGCGGGCGGCATCGCGAGCACGGCCCAGCTCATCACGGCGGCGAACAATTGGGCGGCGAAGCTGAGCCAGATGACGCGTCGCGCACGGCGGAAGCCGTACACTTCGGTCAGCACGTCGCCGAGGATGTAGGTGATCGGAAAGAACACGACCGCGCCGCCAAACGTGAGCGGCCCGATGCGGGTGACTTTCAGGGCGAGAAAGTTTACGGAAACCGCGGTCGTCGCCGCGATGACGGAGAGGACATCGTAATAACGAAGTTCGAGCCGATCTTCGGGGGGCGGCGCTGGGGCAGCCTGTTCCTTCTGGCTGACAGGTGACGGATGACGGCTGACAGCTACATTCGCGAGTTGACTCAGATCATCCATTACGAGCACGGTCGGTTTCGTTGCACGGGAATACTGATGATCACAACTGTGGCGCGCTCCGCTGTCGCGTCGCGGCTAAACGTCGTGCGGGGTCACAAATGACCACCGCTGCGGCCGCAGTCCCTCTTTTATCGGGTTCGCCTCTACATACTGGATTGCCCGCATTACATCGTCGTCGGAGTCTAGTTCTACAGCAACCGTTTTAGTTTGAGTCGTTTGTGTTTACGTTTCCAGGACTTATGGTGAGATTGGCGAGCAATTTTGTTGCGATGAAGATGGTACTCGGTGAGTCGCAGCGCGTCGGCTTCAGTCATCGTGGGACGGCTCATGGTGGCCTTCATCAGTTCCAGTGCCAGCGGCAGCGTCAGCTCGGGCATCTCTTCTTGCAGCTCGTGTTTGGTCGTCGTCATGAACAAGTGGGCCAAGGCGACCATGGTCATGTGATGATGCCAACTGGTCCAGGCACGGGCTTCGTAGTCCGACATGCCGAAGTCCCCTTTGCCGTCTTCAAAGAACTCTTCTACTCGCCAGCGGGTTCCTGTGACCAAGGCCAGTGTTTCGAGGGGTGTGCTTTCATCCGCGTTGGAGACGTAATACTTCACTTCCGGGTCGTCGGCCAGACTGCGGCGAATCACGAGCCACACGGGCGGTCCCGGTTTCTTGTGTCGCATCGCCCAGACGCGAACGCGCGCGAATTGGAAAGCCAACGGTCCTTTGGCGCCATTGCGCAACTGGAGGACTTGCCACGCTCCGGGCGGCAACGATTCGGCGACTGCCTTCACGCTGCGGACGCTGTCCCGGCGGGGGTTCTTCGGAGGCCGGCCGTTGCCGCACCACGCGCGCATCTGCATGCTGGGGTCAAGGGTCCAGACGCTGGTGTTGACGGGTATTTCCACGACATATCGTTGCCCGTCCGCTTCCAATGCATCAAGGAAGTTGCCGTCGCGGCCGTAGAGTTCATCGGCCGTAATCCAGTCGAACGTGACGTGTCCCGCTCGGCGCGTGCGGCGGATTTGCTCGCTCGCCATCTCGGGTTTGGTTTGAAACTTCACCTCTTCGGGGACGCGCGTCTTCTCGCGCCGCGCCCGGTCCCCGGCCCACGTTCTGGGCAGGTACAGTCCGTGATCCAACAGCGCCGTCCCGGCCGGCGTGACGCCCAGCAGATAAACCCCGACTTGGCAGTTTTCTTTTTTGCCCAGCCGGCCGCACCATTGCCGCGCCACGCCGCAACTTTCAGGTCCGCTTTTGACGAACGCCGATTCATCCACCACGCCCACGGTTCCGATCGGCGACGTGGAAGTGCTGGGGACCAGCTCTTCGGCGAACACGGCCTGGATCTCCTCTTGCACGCCGCGGGCTTGCCACGGCGAGAGGGTCAAGAATTCTTGCAATGCAACCACCTCGTTTTGCATCGGCGGACTGCCGTCCCGGGCGGTCGAGAACCGCAGTGCAATGCGTTCCACGTTCTTGCGACCTTCTCCAAGAATCAAACCTTTCAGATACACCAACGAATGAGTCCTCGCTTCGGTGCGTCCGAACCGCGACTCGAATCGCTCATGAAAACACGTTATCTTCCTCGCGCATGCGCCACCCTGTTCGTTGCCATGGAGAGGTCCTCCTGACTTCAACTCCCAAACAACGAACTGGCCAGTTCTTACGACGACCATGGATCACCACAGATATACGTCCCAATCACCGAAAGACTCAACAGCGAAAACCCTTGCTGTAGAACTAGATACACTTTCCATTCGCCGCGGGCGAAACACTTGGGCGGTCGCGGGCCAATGCCGAACGGATGCAAGTTTTGCCGTACGAATTCGCGCGTGGCCGCTCCTTTGAGCTGGATCACGAGCCGCTTGGGCGGGAGTCGGTGTTGGCCCAATACCAGGTGAACATGGTCGGGAAGAATTGCACAGGCGAAGATTCTCGCTCCGGACCGATCGGCGTACTCGGCAAATCCCTGGCCGACGGCACGGGCCTGTACACCACTGAACTTAACGGCGGGCCGTTTTAGAAGAAGTTTCGCGCCGATTCGCTGCGCGGTTGTGCTGCCGCGTGGCGAGCGAGCGCGTTTCGGTGGTCTTTGTCGCCCGGCCAGCGTAGCGAAACAGTTGCCACGCGCAGACAAAATCCGACCAGGAGCCGCGCGGGTCATTGGGAAGCCAGAAACCGTAGGCGCCAAAGATGACATGGGTGGCCAGCATGGATGCGGTTCCCGGGGCCGCGCTCCGCTGCGCCTCGCGGACTCGGCTGTGCGTCGCGGCTAACGGGAATGTACTCTCTGCGGCAGTGGTTAGTAAAGCGTTAGCCGCGACGCGGAGGCTCGGCACAGCGGAGCGTTTTCTCGAACCCACTTCAAAGTGTCTGTTTGCGTCCCGCGCACTCGAGTTGGCGAAGGCGATTCTGCTCGGCGCGGTCCGCTTGTTGCTCGGCGATTTTTTTGCGCTCGAGGGTGTCTTTCGGATCGAGGTGCGGTTCCCAGGGATAGCTTCCGTGCGTCCACGTTACGCGGTCGCCTTCGCAGCGGAGAACCGTGTAGCCCGGGTCGGAGCCGGTCCAGCTGCCGGCCCACCAGGCGCCGCTGGCGGCGGCGCCGGTTACGTACGAGATGCCGTTCCAGAACGTGTCTTCGACGCGGTGGCTGTGGCCTTGGAGCAGCAGCTTCACGTTGTGGCGTTCGAGGACTTTGCGCAGTTCCTTCGTGTCCCAGATCACCATGCTGCCGTCCATGGCCAGATGTTTTGGGTCGCCGCTGATTTGGCCGACGTTGCAGAAGGCGGCGACGTGGACGACGGCGATTTTGGGCCGGTCGCCCGCGGCGCCCAGGTCGTAGCCGAGCCATTCGAGCTGTTCGGGGCCGAGTCGCGGCTCCTGGATGATGCGGCCGTCTCGCTTTGCGGGGTAGGCGCTGTCGAGAACGGCGAAGTGCCAGCCTTTGTGGTCGAAGCTGTAGTACGGGTCGCGCCAGTCGAGGGCGTCCATGATCATTTTCTTGCCGTAGCCGGGGTCGCTGGTCGCGACTTTTTCGCGCGGGCTCCAGCCGAGCACGTCGTGGTTGCCGAGGCAGGGGTGCCACGGGTATTTCAAATCGCGCGTGATGTCTTTGAAGAGGCGGATCTGGTTTTGGTAGTCGTCCTTGGCGGTGTAACAACCGTCGAAGACCATGTCGCCGCCCATGAGGACGAAATCGGGCGCCGGTTGGAGCGCATTAATCGCGGCGATGCATTTGCGGTAACCCTCGGGGGCCTGCCGGCGGTGTGTGACGTGCTGGTCGGTGAGGTGAACGAAGGTGAAGGAGCCAGCAGGGACGTTTGGCTGATCGGGATCGCGAGCTGCGGCCGCGGCGGATTCGCCGCTTCCGGCCAGCAGGCTGGCCGCGCCGGCGGCACAAGTGCCGGCCAGGAATTGACGTCGAGAGACAGTCATTCGTGTGCTCCCAGTAAATGAAGTGAAAAGAGCTATTGTACTCGATGTTTCGAGGCGCGAGCGGTAGGCACTTTCACCCGGCCCTCTCCCAAAAAGCGAAGGAGCTTACAACACGCACCTGGCTGCTCCCGAGGAGGAAGAGGGGAAAGCACGGTTTCATTCGGTTGGACCGGTGACCCAGATGACGATTGCGGTGACGAGACGGCGGGGAGAGAAGCGGGGGAGCTGGGCGAGGATCCAGTTCTTCAGACCGGGGATGTAGACGCGCCGGCCGCGCTGCATGGCGCGGAAGCCTTTTCTGGCGACTTCTTCGGAGGTGGGGAGGCGTTTGCCTTTGACCATGGCGGAGTGCTGCATGGCAGCTTTGTCTTGGAAGCCGGAGGCGGTGGGGCCGGGGCAAAGGGCGGTGACCGTGACGCCGGTCTCGGCGAGCTCGGCGGCAAGCGCTTCGGAGAAGCTGAGGACGAAGGACTTGGTGGCGTAGTAGACGGCCATGTACGGGCCGGGTTGGAAGGCGGCCGTCGAGGCGGTGTTGAGCATTTTCCCCTCCGTGGCGATGAGGTCGGGGAGGAATAGCCGGGCGAGCGCGACGACGGAGGCCATATTGATTTGCATCATGGCGAGCTGCGATTCGAGCGAGGTGTCTTGGAACAGGCCGAACGTGCCATAGCCGGCGTTGTTCACTAGTGCGCAGAGCGTGATGCCACGGCGTTTGATTTCGGTGTGCAGCTCGCCGGCGCCGGTGGGCGATTCGAGGTCGGAGACGATGACGAGAGCGGTGATGCCGAATCGCTTCTCGAGGTCGGCCGCGTGGGCTTCCAGCTTGGCGACGCTGCGGGCGGAGAGGATGACGTCGTAGCCGTGCTCGGCGAAATTCTCGACCAGCGCGCGGCCGATGCCGGAGGATGCGCCCGTGATTAATGCGAAGCGACGGTCCGCGTTTTTCGCGAAATGTTCCTCATCCACTTAACCAGCATGGCACGCTCCCAGAGTGGGAACAAGTGGGAGGACGGCTCGTTCGATACGATCAGCCGCCGCTGCCCACGCGCTGTGGGATCGAAAACGAGTACAGCACGACGACGGCGCCGGTGCCCAAGAGGCTCCAAGGGGCCCAATCGGGCGGAACGACGTCGCGCGTTGCCGATTGGGAATTGGTCGGATTGACTTTGAGCACGGCCTTTTCGACCGCCAGCGCCTCGACACCGAGTAGGCAGCAATAGTGCGCCAAATGCGAGAAAGAATGAACGCCACATAAGCCGGTCCTTGTGCTGATGTGAAGACCGAGTGTCGGTCCTCTATCGGCAATATCGTCGAAAGCGGGGGAAGACTGGAGCGAGTCGGAAGGGTGCCGCACGACCGTGATTTTGGCCGTTCGAGTTGGCATGAACTAACGGATGGTCCGCCGATGGCGAATGTGTGCGAGGATATGATGATTCGCGTGGTGCCGAGGCGCGGGGGCGATCGGCGCGTTCCGGCGGGCGGCAAGTTGTGAGCGTTTTTACGAATCGATAAACTAGTCCCGATCTCGCGTTTCGCCGGTGGCCGACCGGTCATCGACGCAAGGCCGGAGTTTCAATGGCTGACACACGGGTATTTATACGCAAGTTGATTATCAGCATTATTTGGAACGTGGGCACATTCAGCTTGGCGCTGTTTCCGGAGGCCGGCACGGTTCACTGGTGGCGCGCGTGGGTGTTGCTCGGCGTTATTTTCGTCGCGACCGTTGTAACCATGGTCGGCGTGTTGCGCACTCGGCCCGCGTTGCTGAACGAACGCATGAAGGGACTGATCCAAAAGGGCCAACCGGCCGTCGATCGAGCGATTATCCTATCCTTCCTCGTTGCGTATGGCTGTTCGTTTGTTCTCATTCCGTTGGATGTCTTTGGGTACCACCTGCTACCCGCGCCGCCGTTGTGGGTTTCGACGGCTGGGCTGGTTTTGTTGATCGCCGGCTGGTTGCTCGTTGCGCTGTCGTTCCGGGACAACCCGTTTGCCGTGCCGGTGGTGCGGCACCAGACGGAAAGGGAGCACGCGGTGGCCGATACGGGGGTTTACAGCGTTATACGGCATCCGCTTTACGCGGGCGTCATTCTGTTCAATGTCGGGATACCGCTGTGGCTCGAATCGTATGCGGCTGCGATCGTGGCCCTGGTGCCGGCCGGCCTGCTCGTGTTGCGGCTGTTGTTCGAGGAGCGATTTCTGCGGCGGAAATTGGCGGGGTACGATGCTTATGCAGAGAAAGTGCGGTATCGGTTGGTGCCGTATGTGTGGTGATGGAAGGCTGGGGTCGCGCTCCGCTGCGCAAAGCCTTCGCGTCGCGGCTAACGGGGGACGGCGAAACAGTGCGCGGGTAGACGGGTTGATTTCTGCTCAACCTACTGCGGGCGGCGTGGGGGCTTCGTCGGAGACGAAGCCGCAGGTTTTGTGGGTGCCGTCGCAGAACGGTCGTTTGGACGATTGGCCGCAGCGGCAGAGTGCGACGGCCGGCTTGTTGGCCGGGATTTGAAATTCGGCGCGCGCGAATCGATGAGCTTGAATGGTCCCTCGACTACGAGCGGTCCGCTCGGCGCATGCGAATGGTGACATCGGCCATGGGTACTCCTTCGTCTGGAGGTTGCGTTTCTACGGCAACTTATTTTGTCTGCTTCGCGGGGAGAGCCTTAGGCGGCGGGGCTTCGCTGGCAGTGATTACGAAGAGCACCCTTAAATCATTGGCAGGCGGTTTGGCCGGCAGCTTGAGTTTCTGTTGCAACGTCGCGAGGTTCGACGATTTATCCGCGGCTGGAGCTAGATTGGCTCGGCCGCGCGTTTTCTCGTCGCCCGACTGTTGCTGTTTCACTGCGTCTAGCTGTTGAAATCGGATGGCCCGGCCAAGTTTTTCTGTTTGTTGCGGTTTGGGTGCAACTGCCCCATTGCCAAACCGATCTTGCGCAATGCGACCTTCGGCTTTCAATTCACCGCCGCGGGCGAGCCCGCAGGGGCTGGCCCGCCAGAGATTTCAACACCATAGTACGAGCTGAAATCATATCGATCGGAGGAATCTTCATGCCGTTGTGGAACGATTCCGCGGTCGTACCGGCTCAGGCCGTCGACAGTTTTTTTCCGCTCTTCATCGGCAGGGCGCGGTTGCCTGGGTTGGACCGTTCATCGACCTTGATGCCGAGATAATTGCTGGAATCCTGTTGAAGGTCGTTCAGGCAGGAAATGATGGCGGCTCGCGGAGCTTCGACGAAGAGGACATCGACTTTTTCCCCCGCCGTCGAATTGTCGGAGAGATTACCGGCAGCAAATTCGCCTTCGGCTTGCTTGGCAACGAGACTGCCAACTAGCGCGGATGAATGGTCTTTGGCAGATTGCTGCTCGACGGAAATATCGTGGCTAGCCAGGAGTTGGTCGAACGCCTTTTTTTGAATTGCATCGGGCTTTGCCAGCACGTGCACGACGACGAGCGGAATTTCGTGGCCGATGCGCTTTGATTCTTCTTGGGCGAGACTGCGGGACAGCGCGCTTCCACTCGCGCTGGCGCGACCGACGGTTTGCGGCGGCACGGCGAGACTGTCGCTCGGCGGCGGCGCGGCCGGAGACGCCGTTGCAGTGGAACCGGCATTCAAACTCAATCCGATATCGTCGCCTTTCATCGCCGGACTTGCCGCGGCGAGGGGAGGGCCGGCCGGCGAAATCTGCTTGGCGGCGTCGATCGATTCGCCCGACTGTTGCGCGGGCATCGACGCGGCGGGGGCGGACGCTTTATCGAGGGTGCGCTGGTCGGTGGCGACCGCGGAAGCAGGCGGCGCCGATTCGGGCGGCGCCGAAATCCCCGGCTCGCTGAGCGCGCGTTGCGCAGGCTCGCGAACCGGGTTGTTCGATACGATTTCGCGATCGCGCTGCGCGACGGGCGGCAGCGTTTTATTGACTTTTTCGTCACCCGGTTGGGTGAACATGATGAAAAGCCCAGCGGCCAATGCGAGCGACGCCCAGAACCAGGTGCGCCGGGAGCCGAAAATCGTAATCTTGGGTAGCTCGCCTCCTAAGTGCGAGGGCCGCCCGTCGGCCACCGTCGTTTTCGACGGGGCCGAGGTTGCGATCGCCGGTCTTGCCTGTTGAGCGCGGCGGACAATGACTTCGCTCAAATCGCGCCCCAATGATTCTTGCGGCAACGCATGCACCGATTGCGACACGGACCGAAACTCGTGCAGTAGGCGCTGCGCCGCAGGGTCGGCGGCGAGTCGGGCCTCGATTGCAGCTCGCTCCTCCGGCGACAGCTCGCCATCGAGATACGCGCTCAGCAACTCGTCGTCGCGATCGTGTTTGGGGGTGTTATCGGTCATCGTTTATGGACGAATTTCGGCGTGGACGTTGGGAGTTTAGCAGGCTGAAGCCTGACCTACTTTGGTCATCGGGTGTCCAAGATTCTTTCTATGTGTAGCCGCGGCGCGAGCAGGTCGCGCATTTGCATCCTCGCCCGAAACAATCGGCTGCGCACCGTGCCGACGGGTAGCTCGAGGATTTCGGCAATTTCGTCGTAGTGGCAGCCATCGATCTCGCGCAGCACCAATATTTGTCGATGTTCGATCGATAGCTCGTTTAATGCGGTGTGCACCAACTCGGCTCGCTCCTGCTGCAGTAGGCCGGCTTCGGAAGTTGGTTGGCCATCCATCGGCTCGTTTCCCAGCAGCGATTTCATTTGGTCGAGCGAGGCCTGCTTGTGCCCGCGCCGCACGTGGCTCATGGCCAGGTTGAACGCGATGCGATACAACCACGTGTAAAATGCGGAGCCGCCGCGGAACGAATCGAGCTTCACATAGGCCTGGACAAAGGCGTCCTGGACGATGTCGGCCGCATCGTCGGCCGAGTTCAGCACGCGGACGAGGCTGTTGTAGAGCCGGTCCTGATACTGCTGAACCAGTCGGCCGAAGGCCGCCGAGTCGCCGGCCAAAGTGGCCGCAATGAGTGAGGCGTCGTCGCTCAAGCTTCGCTCGTGGTTTGAGACGCAGAGGGGACGCGATTGGTTCCCTGCCGCGGCAGGAAACCAACGGCTGGGAGCGGGAAAATACGGGGTTCAAATCATTGTTTCGGTCGCGGGGGCGGTTGTCAAACCAGACGACTTGCTGCGCAAATGACCAACGACCAAGCACCAATGACCAACTCGGCCAATAGGTTTTGGTAATTGGGATTTGGTCATTGGGCATTTGATAGAGCCTCAACATCGCCATATGCCATGTCCTCCTGATCCGCTCCGTTGGATTGATAACGCGCTGGCGGACTTGGACCGCGCCGGGTTGCGTCGTCGGCTCGCTGTGCGTAGCGGCACGCAAACGGGGCGCATCGTTCTCGATGGGCGCGAGCTGATCAACTTTGGATCGAACGATTATCTGGGCCTGGCGGCTGATGAGCGGCTGATCGATGCGGCGCGGAAGGCAAGCGAGCGCGAGGGGTGGGGCGGCGGGGCGAGCCCGCTTGTGAGTGGGCGGAGTGAAACGCATGCGGAGCTGGAGCGTCGGCTGGCCGAGTTCGAGGGGTCGGAAGCGGCACTCGTGTTTCCGTCAGGCTTTGCCGCCAATGCGGGCGTCGTTCCGGCTCTGGTTGATGAGGGAGATGCTATCTTTGGGGACGAGAAGAATCATGCCAGCCTGATCGACGGGTGCCGGTTGTCGAAGGCGGCGCGATTTGTGTACCCGCATCGCGATTGTGGGGCGCTGGAAGGGATGCTGCGGGGAACCGTCGGCTTCCGCCGCCGGCTGATTGTGAGCGATACGCTGTTCAGTATGGATGGTGATTTGGCGCCGGTCGGTCAGTTAGCGGATTTGGCAGAGCGCGTACGATGCGATGCTGATGGTCGATGAAGCGCATGCGACGGGTGTTTTCGGCGCGCATGGACGCGGGGTGGTGGAGCATGCGGGGTCTGTCCCCTTTTTCGGCTCGGAGAAAAAGGGGGCTGACCCCTTCCCGCTCCACGACCGCATTCACATCCGCGTGGGCACACTGAGCAAGGCACTTGGTAGCGGAGGCGGATTCGTTTGCGGTTGCCGGACGCTTATCGATTGGCTCGCGAATCGGGTGCGGACGTATGTGTTCTCCACTGCGCAGCCGCCCGCTGCGAGTGCGGCCGCGACAGTGGCACTCGAAATCGTCGAGCGGGAACCGCGTCGCCGCGAACAATTGCTTGTCGCCGCGGCGAATCTGCGAGAGCGTCTGGGAGCACAAGGCTGGAACACGGGGCATTCCGAAAGCCAAATCATCCCCATCGTCGTGGGCGACGCGGAGCGCACGATGCGGTTGGCCGCATCGCTGCGCGAGGCCGGCTTTTTCGTTCCCGGCATTCGGCCGCCGTCAGTGCCGGAGGGTCAGTCACTATTGCGTTTGAGTCTTTGCTATCACCACACGGCAGAAATGATCGACGACTTGACCAAGGCCCTGGCAAAGCTACGATAACCGGTCGCGAAAATTAACCGTTGGAGCCGATCACATGATGCATTTCGTTGCAGCAATCCGAAGATTTACGCCGTCAGCCCCCGGCTCCGCCGGGGGTCCTGGCCACGCCTATAAACGTCGGATCATTGCCGCGCCGCAAAACCCCCGGCGGAGCCGGGGGCTGACGGCATGCGCCATTTGCCATTTGGCGCTATTGATTCCTGGCCCCATTTTGATGTTTGTTGCGGCAACGGCTATGGCGGCCGACGACACGACGCTTGAGTGGCCGCAATTTCGTGGACCAGCGGGATCGGGAATCGCCGAGGACCAGAAGCCGCCCATAGAAATCGGGCCGGATACGAATGTGAAATGGAAGATCTCGGTGCCGAGCGGGCTGAGCTCGCCGATCGTCGTGGGCGACAAGCTGGTCATGACCGCGTTCGACGATAACGAGTTGTTTACGATCGCCATCAATCGGGCCGACGGCAGCCAGGCCTGGAGTGCCAATTCGCCGGCCGAGAAAATCGAACCGTATTACAAAGCGCAAGGCAGCCCGGCCGCATCGACCTGCGCGACGGACGGCAAGCGAATTGTTTCCTACTTCGGCTCGTGCGGATTATTCTGCTACGACTTGAAGGGAGAAGAACAGTGGCGATACGATCTGCCGCCGGCGGCGACGATCGCCGGTTTCGGCACCGGCAACTCGCCGGTGATTGTCGATGATGTAGTGATTCTCGACCGCGAAGAGACCAAGGCCCCGAAGATCGTTGCGGTCTACCTGAAAAACGGCCAGCCCAAGTGGGAGAAGAAACGCGAATCGAATTCGTCGTTCGCAACTCCGGCGATTTGGAATACAGACGGCGGCAAGCAAATCGCCGTCCCCGGTTTTAAGAAGATGATCGGTTACAACCTGGCGGACGGCGCCGAGGTGTGGCACGTGGATGGGATGCCCTCGGCCTGTTGCACGACACCCGTGACCGAGGGCGGCAACTTGTTCTTCGCCGGCTGGTTGCCCGGCGATCCGGACGACAAGAGTTTTCAGATGCCCACGTTCGACGCCATTTTGAAAGAGGGCGACACGGATCACGACGGGATTCTATCGAAAGAAGAATCGCTCAAGACGTCGCTCAAGGATTTCTTCGATATCCAGGACGCCAACCACGACGGCAAACTGACCCGCGAAGAATGGGACCGGCTGCTCAAATTCTCATCCGCATCGCGAAACAGCGCCTTCGCATTGAAACCGGGCGGCACGGGTGACGTGACGAACTCGTCGGTGATCTGGAAGCAGACGAAGGGGTTGCCGTACGTGTCGTCCGGGATTCTATACCGCGGGCAATACGTGCTGGCCAAGGATACCGGCATTGTGACGGCCTACGACGCGGCCACCGGCAAACAGCTTTATCAGGGCCGGATCGCGCCGGGCAGTTACTACGCGTCGCCAGTGGCGGCCAATGGGAACATCTATTTCGTATCGCTCGACGATGGGACGGTGACGGTGATCGAAGGCGGCTCGCCGTCGCTCAAAGTGGTGAAGCAAAACCCGCCGCTAGGCGAGCGCACCGCGGCCACGCCGGCGATTGCCGATGACACGATGTATGTGCGCTCGGGCGACCATCTGTATGCGTTTGCGGGGAAGAAGTGAGTTCAAGCTCCGACGGTCGGGTGCCACTGCTGGCTTGCCCAGCAGTGCCGCCTTGCCGCCTTCACCTTGCGGCCTGATCCAAAAACTCGGCCGGCAGCTTTTCGAGCGCCGGCACTCGAATCCGTACATCGTACAGCAGTGGGTAGCCCTGGTTCTTGAACCAGGGCGGCGCAGCCGCAAGAAGTATAGACTGAATCCGACGGACGCTGCTGAGATTCCAACGGCTCACGCCGCACCAGTTCGAGAACCGGTGCCACCCGCGAATCAACTATGATTCACACTGAGCATCGATGCTTCTCAATGCGCTCTTTCATCCACCTTCCAAAAACTACAGGCTTCCATTCGGCACCTATACGTGACCCCAAGTCTAATAGAAAGCCTGTCGCACTGCCGATTGCACCCGTGATGGCTCCGAATTTTGCGTCGGTGGCAACGGTGCCGAGAGCTCCGCCCAGCGCACCGCCGCCTAAAACACCAAGAACGCTCAGAGTTTTACGTCCCAATGTGAGCAATCCCGATTCCTTCGCCACTTCGTGATGGTAAGCAATAATTGCGTTGCGATCTCGGTCGGACTCCTCCTGAAGCCATTCGCGAAAACGAACCGCTTTCTTGCGTATTTTGAGAAGCTCACCAAATGAGATTATCCTTTTATTGACGAGTGCGCGTACATCGGGAAACTCGACCTCGGCTTTTAGTTCATCGATAACTCGCTTCGTTCCGTGCACTTTGGAATCGGCAGACTGTAACTTGTTCGCGACGAGAGTTGACATCGGCGATGGTAAATATAGGTCGCACTTCTGCATGGCGGCGGACCACGCCAGTCGATTTGAAGTGACACTTGCCTGCAATGGTGTGGCGCCGCCAAAATTCAACGATTTCCCTATGAGCGACGAAATCTGATTGAAGTTCTGATTGAATTTAACAATTGTAGAGCCGTGCAGGTCGCGGGTAATCTGAGCTTCAACGTCGGGTGCGCTGCCGATGCCGCGATAATCGTACACCTCGTCCAGGAAGGCTTGCACGACCATCGCAGCGCGTGAGGGATCAAGGTACTCTAACCGAGCCTCCTCAATCGCAGCGCCAAATTGATCCGCTTTAACCTCGATAACACTTTCGCGGAATGCGCGGCACAGTTGTTGATGATCGCTTTGTACTGGTATCAGGGACTTGATGGCAGGGTGATGAAGAAATCGCTTTTCGAAGGAGTGCAATTTTTCTTGCTCCGGATCCTGTATGTTCAGAAAAATATATCGGCCGTCTTTCAGAACGGGAGCAGATACAAAGCTGTATTCGTATATCGAAATCGATCGATCCTTAACGAGTGAAATAAAATCGCAAAGCGCATTTTGATCAATCGCCCAACGCAGGAGTTCAGCCAGTTGTGGCTGATTCGACACGTTTAAAAGAATTCTGTCATAGTAAATCAAGCTCTCTGCAAAAAGACCGATATCTATCTGACGGCCAGCATCTCGCAGTTCTGGCGACTGGTACGCCCACGATTCAATTGGGACAAGAGCAGTCGTGTGATCAGACATTGGTGTCGCTCCAGCACCAGCGCGATTTGCCCTGCCACTTCTTGATATGTTCATCCATATTAGCGAAATGACATGCGCAACAATTAAGTGCTCGCGCCTTAGCTCCATTGCGTGGAGCTTCTAACCCACGTTAGCTCAACTGCGGCGGACAACCGCGGTCTGAAATAAGTAACGCCCTTGGCGTATTGAACCTCGCCACCTAACGAAAAAGCCAAGATGCCCGCCACTCTACCATAAAGCCGCGAGCGCTGGTCGCGGGCTGTTCTGGACAAAACGCCAAACTGCCCGAACGACCGCCGGTTCAATGGCAGCGCCTTGTTATGCCCCAGTGTCATCAGGATCGCGAAGCTTATTGCATGTCTTCCAGGACGACGGCAGGACGTCCGGCGAAACGCCATACTTCACCAGTGCGGCGAAAAGGCGCGGACGGAACACATCATCAAAAACAGCGTGACAGTTTTTGCATAACCAGACGCCATTCACCTTGGGCTGAGCAATCTCGTCGACCAAATGGACACCGTCCAGGAACGACCGATCCCAGCCACACCAGAGGCATTTCTTATCGCCTGGTATCGAGCGCTTCTGTTGTTTTGTGAAGGGCATAACACGAAAACTCAATTGCTCGCGGGTGTCGCGGGTGGCACCGGCTCTTGAACCGGTGCGGCGTAAGCCGTTGGAACTTCAGTGTAAAGGTTCTGCGCATCAGACCTTCGGCTGCGCCGCCCTGGTTCAAGAACCAGGGTTACACAATTTTTTTGTGCGCTGGGGCGATTACGGCAGCGGTTTGACCATGATCTTGCGGAAGTGGGTTTCGCTGCCGGGGTCGTGGCCTTGCAGGGCGAACGTGCCGTGGCCGATGACGTTCTTTTCCCAACCCGCTTCGCGCTTGAGGTCTTCGGGCTGGGTATAGTCGTTCACCACTTTGTCGTCGATCTTCACGATGATGTGGCGGCCGTTGACGATCACGGTTTGCGTGAACCACTCGTCATCTTTGGCGGGCGAGTCGTTCATGATGTTCTTGAGGCGATAGATGCTGCCCGTGCGAATGGGATCGGTGTGCGAATTGTTGACTTGCACCTCGATGCCGACGTGCGGAAAGCCGCTCGCTTGCCACTTGGTGTGGAAGTACATGCCGGAATTCGCATGGGGCTTGGTGAGGACATCGCACTTCCATTCGAAGTTCTTGAAGTCGGCGTGATGGACGGGCCCTTCGTAAAACAAATGGCAGGTCTTGCCATGGACGACGATCTCGCCGTTCTCGACTTTGAACGTGTCTGGGTTGTCGGACGAAGGTTTCCAGCCTGTGAGGTCTTTTCCGTTGAAGAGGCTATACCAGCCCTCGGAGTCGGGCCGGGGATTGGCGGAATTCTGTTTGGACTTTGCGTTCGCAACATAAGCTGTGCTAGCAATAGCGATTAGGGCCAGGGACAATCTGACGGGCAGCGAGATTCTCATCGAGGGGTCCAAGAATTGGGGTTGTCACGGACTTTGGGATAGTTAAAGTGTTCTTATCTTAGATTGAGCCGCCGCTGCTAGCTAGCGGTACGACGAAGCCCTGTACGACCCCCCCTGACGCACGCCAACGATCGCTTCGTTCCGCTGAAAACGCCGTATTTTGTGGCTGCTTTGAACGTTGGCGTTTTTTTAGAGAACTGTAACACTTCGCAGTCTGCTCGTAAGAGAGAGTGGAGACCATTCAGGCGTGCCCCCCCGATGGGCCCCGAAATTGGAATTCAAAGAGGACATGCGATGAACCACCAATCGACCACCGCGATACCGTCCACGATGCTTTCCCCCGCGGAAGAATTGGCGAACCGAATTACGCATGGCATCGGCCTGTTGCTGAGCCTGGTGGGCGTGACGGTGATGGTTGCAGTGCTTGGAACCAGCGACGGTGGTTGGCGAGTGGCCGGTTGCAGCGTGTACCTGGCCAGTTTGATTGGCGTTTACTTGATGTCGACGCTCTCGCACACATTCGAAACGCCGCGGTTGCGGTCGTTCTTCCGAGCGCTGGATCAGGGAACGATTTATTTGCTGATTGCGGCGACGTATACGCCGTTTTCGATGGCCTATCTGCACACGGTGCCGTGGTGGATCGTGCTGGGGCTGGTGTGGGCGATTGCCTTGTGGGGCTTCGTTTCAAAGGTGATGTTCACGCACCGCGTGGAAGAAGTTTCGATGTGGCCGTGCGTTATTCTGGGCACGATCCCGTTCGTTTGCGTGCCCAGCCTGGTGGGCGTGGTTTCGCTGGCCGCTCTGTGGTGGATGCTCTTGGGCGTGGGGTTCTATACGTTGGGACTGGTGTTCTGGGTGAACGATCGCCGGGTTCGTCATTTTCATGCCGTCTGGCATATTCTCGTATTGGCCGGAAGCACCTGCCATTTTGTCGGCATTCTGCTGTTCGTAGTGCTCGCACGCTAAGAGCGCTGTGAGGCAGACATTCTTGTCTGCCCCACGCCACAATATCTGCTCCCCCCTGGCGGAACGGCGGCGGGAATTCTATGGTGTGATTCCCACATGATTCCACCACACGGAGGGAAGTGATGAAACGAGTTTTTCTATTGTGCATTGCGGTTGTTAGATTGATTCTTGGATCGCCGAATTTGTTGCAGCCGGTGTTCGCCCAGGTTTTGCCAGGACCAACGGTGGACGAACGGTATCGAGATGCCAACGACAATGAAAGGGCGCCCGCGGCAGAATTGCCGCTGCTCAATCCGCCACAGTCGAAGTCGACCCTGGAAAGGCGCCAGCCGGATAAGACCATTGGGCCCGCATTTCTAGGCGTCACGTTCAATACGGATAATAGTGCGCCCGTCGTTAAATCGATAACGCCCGGTAGCCCGGCCGAGCAGGCCGGCCTGCAACCCACGGATGTGATCGAGACGATTCAAGGCTGGCCGGTCAAAACGTATCAGGATGTTCTGGATGTCGTTGCCAAGATGCGGCCGGGCGAGTTGTTGGACGTCGAGTTTTCGAGACGCCTGAGCGTGCGGACGCAAGTTGCACTTGCGAGCTTGCCGGCGGCCGCGCGGCAAAGCGTCGGCTATCCGCCAGATGATCGGGCCGATTCGGAGCATGAGCTGCTTCCCGTGCCCGCAAAAAAAAGTCCAAGCAGTCGCAGCACGATGACGCAACATCAGAGCGGGAACGCTTCCGGACAACATCGGAACGATTACCGCAATTTCGGCCCGTCGAACGACAATCGCGGGCCGCGCGGTCGATTGGGGCGGCAGCAATAAGCCACCCAAGCTCGACTAATCGCCGGTGCTCTGTGAACGCAGGCGCATGTACAGTTCTTGCACCGCGCCGATACAGCAGATGCCGTCGGCCGCGAGCGTATGGCACTGGGCGTCGTTCGTTTTCGACTTAGCCAGCAGCTCGCGAATGCGCGTCGGCGTGCCCTCGCGGACGTCGGCTTCCACGTCGTCGTACGCAAGGCCGAAGCACGCGCACAGCGGCGCGTTCGGGTCGTACGGGTAAATCGGCGCCTTCAGCTCGTCCATGAGAACCACACCGCCGAAAAGGTTGAAATAGGCGACCTCGCAACGCGCGAAGCCGCAAAACCAGGCGGCGTCGGCCAATTTCGAGCGGGCCTCGGGGCGAATGTGCGTGTCCATTGGGCCACGCTCGACCGGGCGTCCTAACGATCGGCATTGCGGGCAGTATGCCCGGCCATCGTCGTCGGGCTCGCGCACGAAGGCCTTATTCATTTAACTCTTTTAACGATTGAACAACGGCATCCGTCAGTTATGCCCGGACGATCGGCAATTGTTTCGCCACAGGCTTAATTTACACGATCCGAGTGCCCGATGATAAAAAATGACGGAAGGGCAAGATGATTCGAATCCGCAAGGCTTGCGGGTTGGCTCCCTTCCCTCTCGATACGGAGACGCGCAACGTGACCGCTCGATTGATGGTTGAGTTGCCAGGAACTCGGGAAGGTGGCCGCAGAACCGATCCGCTGCGGAAGACCAGAGAAGGCATCCGGGGTAAAAGGCATCAGCCCTTGCCGGTCGAAACCGAAGTCTCGCCGATGATTGCCGCGGCGGCGCGAAAGCGCACAACTTCCGGCCTTTGCTCCGCTGTTGGAGGAGCTGGAAGTTGCCGGTTGGAGCTCGAACCGGCGGGCACTCAGCGGCAACTTTCACGATTGGATGTTGGTCCAGCGGCGTACGCTGTTGGTAGTGGCCGGGCATGCGACAGCTGACGATGCGCTGGACCCGATCGAAGCGGCGCTCGTGGCACAAGGTGCTTGGGCCGCGATTCGATCGCACGCCCAGCATGCGACGGACGCCGGCACACTCTTGTCCTTAACGGCGCACAGTCTGTGGCCGATCACGAATGCCAGGCTGAAAGCATCGGTCGCCGTAGCACTGGTGAATTTGGATGGCGGCCATGCGAGTGTTGCCGCAGCCGGCGATTGCCTGGCGCTGAAGATTCGCGCCGCGGCATCGGAACAGGTTGCCGCGAATCAACCGGCGTTGGGAGCCGACTGCGAGTTTATGTACGCGAGCCACTCGGTTCAGCTTTCGCTGCGCGAACGCATTCTGCTGGTGGCCGATGAACCGGCGCGGCGGCCGGCGAAGTTGGCGACGAAGATTGCCGGTGGCTTTTCGCGGCTCGACGCCGAATCGCACCGGCGGATGATGGCGGCGGATGCGGTCGCACTCGTGCGGGAATTCTATGATGAGCACGTGAAGAACGACAATCGGCCGTCGGCGAGTATCGTTGCCGTGCGGCGACGTTAAGTCGAAACCAGGGACTTCCGCTCCCTGGCTACTAAATGGCGCCGCCTTGCGGTTGATGCGCTTTCCGGGGATTCGTTAAGTTGCAACTTGCAACTTGGTTTGTTGCAACAGCGAGTGCGCCTTCTGTAGCAGCTTGTCGAGTCCTTGGCCGGTCACGGAAGAAAACAGAATCACATCACGGCCCGAAGCGGCGGCGAGCTGTTTCTGCACATCGGCGGCGCCCGGCAGTTCGGCTTTGCTAATGGCGACGATTTCTGGACGTTCAACGAGTCCGTGGCCGTATTGTTCGAGCTCGCGGCGGATCGCGCGGTAATTCTCGATCGGGTCAGTGCCATCAACAGGTTGCGGTTCGACCAGATGGATCAGCACACGCGTGCGTTCGACGTGTCGCAAGAACTCGTGCCCTAAGCCGGCGCCGGCGTGTGCGCCTTCGATCAGGCCCGGGATATCGGCCATGACGAGCGTGCGATCCATATCGATCGAGACAATGCCCAAATGGGGCTTCTTGGTAGTAAAAGGATAGTCGGCAATTTCGGGATCGGCGCGCGAGACACGGCTCAACAACGTGCTCTTGCCGGCGTTCGGTTTGCCCACGAGACCGACGTCGGCGATCACTTTCAGCTCGAGCGTCAGGCGTCGCGATTCGCCCTCTTCGCCGCGTGTGAACTCGCGCGGCGCCTGGTTCGTGGCCGACTTGAATCGAATGTTTCCTTTGCCCCCTTTGCCGCCGCGGGCAGCGATCACCTGTTCTCCGGCGCGGCAAGATCTTTGAGGACAAGGCCGTGGACCGCGTCCATGATGATCGTGCCGGGCGGAATGCGAATGATTAAGTCCTCGGCTCCGCGGCCGTGGCACTGGGAGCCGCGGCCATGCTCGCCGCGCTCGGCGCGCCATCGTTTGCGGTGGGCCAGTTCGGAAAGACTGTCGACGCCCGGCTCGGCAATCATGATGATGCTGCCGCCGTTGCCGCCATCGCCGCCGTCGGGACCGCCGCGCGGAACGAACTTCTCGCGTCGGAAGCTCATGCAGCCGTCGCCGCCGCGGCCGGCTTCGACATCAATGGTAACGCGATCGACGAACATGGTGGGAAGAGGTGAGAGGTCGGAGGTCAGGGGTTGGGGAGAATAAAAAAGGGATGCCTGGCGGCATCCCTGGGGGCGAATTCGGTGGATCCGGCTGGCGGTTAGTTTTCCGAGGGGACGACGTTTACACGGCGGCCTTCGCGGTCGAAGACGACCTGGCCGTCGACCAGCGCGAAGAGTGTGTAGTCTCTGCCCTGGCCCACGCCTTTGCCGGCGTGAAACTTTGTGCCGACCTGGCGGACCAGGATATTTCCGGCGATTACTTTTTCACCGCCGAAACGCTTGACGCCGCGGCGCTGACCGTTGGAATCGCGACCGTTGCGGCTGGAGCCTTGACCTTTTTTATGTGCCATGGAAGTTACGCCTCCAAGCTAAACCGCCCTTCGACATGCTCAGGGCAGGCAAGCGGGTGAGGGGGCGCTTGGGGTGAGAAAATGAAGGGGGATTGGTACCGTGGTAGCCCGTCCATCCTATCGGTAGATCCAGCGGTAGGCAACCCCGTCGGGCACGCTGTAGAGGGCGGCCTTATCGAGCGGCACACCATAGCGGAATTCGCGCTCGTTGAGATCGATTTCATCGCCTGGACGCCAGAAATTAAGCTGCAAAGTCTTGTGCTCGAATTGCCGGCCCTTGCCCGGCGAATCACCGAGGTGGTACGCGCCGGCGTTGTCGGTCCAGCGGTAGGCGTTCGTGAGGCCGCCGACGTAAATGGAGAAGAAATCGATCCGCGGATCGACGTCGACCCACGTTGCGACTCCCCACACGCCTCGGTCGATGCGATCGCTGACAGGGATGGGCTGCTGCGCGATCTCCACACTATTGAGCAGCTTATGGCCGGGCGATTCCCGTTTAATAATCGCGGCGACTGCCGCGGGAATTACGCGATCGAGATACGCCTTCGATACGCGCGGACCGGTCGATTGGCGATCTTGCGCTCGAGCACAAACTGGGGCACAAATCTTA
The DNA here is from genome assembly GCA_963733825.1 of Pirellulales bacterium. Lineage (GTDB taxonomy): Bacteria > Planctomycetota > Planctomycetia > Pirellulales > Lacipirellulaceae > JABDGM01. The sequence goes on along the minus strand of CAVTEK010000011.1, from coordinate 443,744 downwards.
CCGGCCCACCCTTGGCCGTTTGAACGCCGTACACACCGTCGTCGCCCTGAACGGGCTTGAGTATTTCGCCCGTGTTGCGAATGCGATACACCAAATACCAAACCAGCTTGCGCGTTGTGGCGCCGGAGGCTAGCGGCACATCGACCTCGATCAGCCGCAACGGCTTGAAAGCGAATTCGAGGCAATAGATATCGCGGCGAAACTTGGCCTTGTCGGCCATACCATACAGCGTGTCGGACGCGGCCAGAAATTCGGGCTTCCACTCGATTGCCGAATTGGAACGAACTTCCAGCAGATCGTGCGTGCTGACGGTATCATCGGGAACGAGGCTCGGGGAAATCGTGGTCAACACGCCCGGCGCCAGTTGCCGCTCGGCGGGCGGTGCGGCCCATGAAACGATCGCGAAAGCGGTCGCAATCAGGCCAAACGCGATCGGCGCAATGTCGGACGGCGGCGAGGTGAGCCATTGCCAATAAGTGTCTGGATGAGACCGCTTTTCTGCGCAGCGGGAAGCGAGTTTCGGGCGGATGAAGGCCCAATTGCAGTATAGATAGAGCGGTAGCAAGCGGCAACAAAAGCTGCTACGAAGCCGCCAGGACCGGATCGACCGCTAAAATCGGGCTACAGCCGGGCGTGAAAAGAGCAACCCAGGGAGCGAGTTGGCTGGGACCAAAGACGCGCTCCCCGGGTGCTAACGAGAGATCAAATGGCGGCGTCGGTTTTGCCGTCGGATTTATCGTGGGGCGGCGGACCGGGCGGATCCGGTGCATCCTTACCAGGCGAATGCGGTCGTCGCGGTGGTCCATCGAAACGCTGATCATCTCCGCGGCGCTGATCGTGTCGCGGCGGGCCATCTGGTCGCCGCTGTCGGCGGCCTTCTTCGCGATCGTCTGCAGAGTAGTCGCCGCGGGGCGGACCGTCGTGCCGCCAACGCCGAGGACCTTCTTCGCCGTCGCGCGGTGGACCATCACCTGGAGGTGGACCATCGGCTCTCCGCTGCCGGAGGCCTTCTTCGCCATCGCGCGGGGCGGGCCGTCGGAATCGCGATCGCGACCGCGCATTCCATCCGGTCGCGGGCCGCGCATCCAATCTTCTTCACCGTGTCGGAAACGGGGACCGTCGAAGCGACCGTCGGCGAATCGGGGGCCATCTCGACCATCAAACCGGCCGCCACGAAATCGGGGACCATCGAATCCGGGACCCATGGATCCGCGACGCTCCGGCGGACCGGCAAACCGATCGCGCTCGAAGGAACGACCTTCTGGACCGCGCTCCATGCGGTCGCGTTCGTGCCATCGTCGGTCGGGCGGACCGGCAAATCGATCGCGCTCGTAACGGCGACGTTCCGGGCCACCGGCGTAACGTTGTCGTTCGTACCACCGCCAATCGGGAGGCCCGGCAAATCGCTCGCGTTCAAATCTTTTCCAAGGTGGCGGCCCAGCGAAACGACCTCGGTCGGGACGGCGTCCTTCCGGACCGCCCGCATATCGGTCTCGCTCGAATCGACGGCGATCCGGCGGACCAGCAAAACGCTCACGGTCAAAACGGCGTCCTTCCGTGCCGCCGGCAAAGCCGCGGCCGCCAAATCCTGGACCCATCTGAGGGCCTTGATACCGGCGCCCTTCGAAGCGCGCGGTTCCCGGAGGCCCACCGGGCCGACGGCCGTCGAGCTGCATATTGCCCGGACCACCCGGGCCCATGGCTCGCTGCATGCGTTCGTGAACGGCCTTGGTCAATGCCATGAATTCGTCTTTGCTGAGCTTGCCATCTTTGTCTTTGTCAAACTGAGCGAACATCTCCTCCGGATTAGGCATTTGCGGACGCGGTCCACGATTGCCTTCGGGACCGTGCGCCCGGCCGCTCCTCGAGAGCCGGCGGGTCCGCGCGCCCCGGCTGCTCCGCGGCGACCACTCTGGCGATTGGCGCGCATCTCGCGCATTTTTTCGCGGGCTTTGGCGCGTTCCTGGTCGTCCAGTTTGCCGTCCTTATTAGTGTCGAAATCTTTGAGCATTCGCTCGCGCATTTCGGCGCGCCTGTCGCCGCCTTTGTTTCCATCCTTGTTGGCATCCTTGTCCGGAGGCTGGGCGATCGCCGGCAGGGCCAAAGCGCTGGCCGCAACCAATGCGAAACATGAGACGAGATACCGCATCTTGTTCCTTTCAAAGTCTTTAAGAATAGTGATAGCAACGACTTCGCACAGCGAGTGCGCAGAAGCTGCGTCCGCCTGCAGACTGGAGTGCCCAGGCGGGCGGCCTCAACCGCTATGCGCTAAAACCCTGGAGAAAGGGGGCGGGTTCCGAAGATTCTGGGGCGCGATGGCGAAAAGTGACCTGATTAGACCATTGCGTAAAAGCCGGCGAATTTATCGCAGGAAACCGGCTCAATTTTGCGCGCCGAACCGGCCTGTCCGAAAGCTGTCATGCGAGCGATGCAGACTTTTTTCATGGCATCCCGGGCCGGCTTGAGGTAATCGCGGGGATCGAATTTTTCGGGCGATTCGGCGAACACTTTTCGAATGGCGCCGGTAATAGCCAGCCGGCAGTCGGTATCGACGTTTATCTTGCGGACACCGTGCTTGATGCCGCGCTGAATTTCCTCGACGGGCACGCCCCACGTTTGCTTGAGCTTGCCGCCGAACTTGTTGATGACGTCCTGCAAGTCTTGCGGCACGCTGCTGGAGCCGTGCATGACGAGGTGGCAATTGGGAAGGCGCCGGTGGATCTCTTCGATGCGATCCATGGCCAACACTTCGCCCGTCGGTTTGCGGGTAAACTTGTAGGCGCCGTGGCTGGTGCCGATGGCGACGGCGAGCGCATCGACGCCGGTCTCGGCCACGAAACGCTCGGCCTCGTCGGGGTCGGTAAGCAACTGGTCGTGGGTCAGCGTGCCTTCGGCGCCGTGACCATCTTCTTTTTCTCCGTGCCCCGATTCGAGCGAGCCGAGGCAGCCGAGCTCGCCTTCCACGGAGACGCCGCGCGCATGGGCCAACTCGCAAACTTCGCGCGTGACACGAACGTTGTAATCGAAATCGGCCGGCGTCTTGCCGTCTTCCTTCAGCGAGCCATCCATCATGACCGAGGTGAAATTGTTTTCGATCGCACTCTTGCAGGTGGCCGGACTGTTGCCGTGGTCCTGGTGCATGGAAATTGGCAGCTCGGGATAGAGCTCGGCCGCCGCCAGCATGAGATGCCGCAGGTAATTGTCCTGCGAATAGGAGCGGGCGCCCCGCGAGGCTTGCACGATGACGGGCGACTCGGTTTCGCGCCGGCCTCCATGATGGCCTGAATTTGTTCCATGTTATTGACGTTGAAAGCGGCCAACCCGTAATCGTTTTCGGCCGCATGATCGAGCAACAGACGCATGGGAACCAATGGCATGATGAAAGTCCTGTTCGAACGGCTTACGGATAGGGTGGCGCACCCTGGGTCTTCGCTCGGCGTGGCTGCAAATCTGTTTACCACCCCGCAGTGACGGCATTTTACTGGGTTATCGGTGCGGCGGGAAAGCCTTCGATTCGGGCACTGCCGCAGAAAAGGAAGGTCGTCAGAGTTGTCCACCGGCTGCGAAGGTATCGCTCTGCGGCACTTCGGCCAAGCGGATGAGAATCAGCTTTTGTTGCGGCCCGTCGGCCGAATTGACGGTGTGAAAATAATATCCCAGCCGACTGCCGGCATCTGGCAGGCTCATGAGGACCAGCATTTCGCCGGGTGCGAGTTGGACGGAGAATTTCAACTGATCGAAAATCTTCCGCTCGCAGAGGGAAGCTTGCTTGAGGATCCCGTCGTCGCCAGTCGTGAAGCGAAGCCTGGGCTCGCCGTATTGAAGTTCGGGGGTTAACTCGACGAGCGCGGTTCGGTCGGGACGCGGATCGACGCGCAGCGAATAGACTGCCTTGGCCTGCTGGTAGGTGTGGCCATCCAGTTCGGCACCGCCGCTCACCAACAGTGGCAACGTGGGATATACCTCTGAAGCCTGAATTTCGGTACGCTGGTTGCGCCGAACGCGAAGGACGTGGCCGTGCACGATTGGCTCTGTGGTAAGTTCGGCGTTTTGATGAGCGGCTGCCGACTTGGTCTCTTCGGATCGGGAAGCTCCCTGGTGCAAGACGCGGTCAATCGCCTCTGGCACGGAACCGCCAATCACGCCGGCGCGCAAGCCGTTGTTGATCAGCTCGCGGCGGACCGAGGGCTCGATCTGAGTTTCATCGATCTCGCGCCAGCACGCATTATCGAGCACGGGATCTTTTGCCGGAAAGCGGGCCCAAATGATCTCCATTCCGACGCTGTCGGGCGAGGGCTGAGCCGGCTTTAGCGGCGAATGGCCCTTGGCCAAGGTCTGGTCGGGAAACAGCCGGCAGCCGCCGGCGACGCAGAGGGCGAGCGCAGTCGCGGCGCGAAAATGGTTGAGACTTGTCATCGCCACGCGGCAATTGAGTGAAGAGTCGGTTCCACGGTGGGCATGGAACGGGCCGCGAAGAGTAGGAAAAAACGGGATCGCCGTCAATGCAAGCTAGAACAGCTGCCGAGCATTGCCGGGCAAGCCAGCAGTCCCGCGAGACAGTGTGGGGGTACGGATGTCAGGCTAAAGCCTGATTTACGCTTTTGCGGGGGCTTTTTTTTGCTGCTTGCCGGCTTCGGGCTCGGCTGGCGTTTCGCCTTCGAAAGTTGGGCGGACGCTACGTTCGACGACACGGTCGCGGACGCCAACAAATTCGAGGACGGCGCGGGTGCCGGCATCGCCGAGCCGAGGCTTGGCGAGCCGCAGGATGCGAGTGTAGCCGCCGGGCCGGTCGGTGAAGCGCGGGGCGACCTCGGCAAACAGCACGCGCACGGCTTGCTTATCGCCCAAGAGCCGCAGGCAGCGGCGACGAGCAGCCACCGCTGGAGAAATGGCCGTACTCCATTGGCGCCACTTATCGCTTTCGCGCCACGACTTCCAAGCATCGCTTCCGCGATCGGCCTTGGTGGCGAATTGGCCGGCGGCCTCTTCGGCGGCGAGGCCTTTGCGGGCGATGGTAACGCACTTCTCAACCAACGGGCGCACTTCCTTTGCTTTGGAAATGGTGGTGATGATGCGGCCCTTTACTGTGGGCTTGTTCTCATCGAACTCGGCGTCGCGTTCGGTGAGAAACAGCGCGCTGGCCAGGCTGCGCATGAGGGCGCGCTGGTGCTTGGGCGCACGGCCCAGTTTTCGTCCTCGTCTTCGATGTCGCATGATGGCACCGCGTGTTTTGAAATTATGAGCTAAAACGCAAGCGGAGAAATGGGGTTACACGCCGGCGGGGACTTGGGGCAAACGCATGCCCAAATGCAAGCCCATGTCGCGGAGCTTGTTTCGGACTTCGGTGAGTGTCGTCTCGCCGAAATTGCGGACCTCGAGCAATTGGTCCTCGCTGCGCGTCACCAGGTCGCGGACCGTCATGATGTTTTCCGACTCGAGGCAATTGCCGGCGCGGACCGACAAATTCAGCTCAGCAAGCGGCATGCCGAGCTTCGACTCCAAGCTGGAATCGAGGTTGAATGAAATATCGCGAGCCGGCGAGCGGACCTGCGGGCCAAGCTCGGTGTACTGAACGAAGGGGTTGAGATGCTTGCGGAGGATCTTGGCCGCCTCGACCAGCGCCATTTCGGGCGCGACCGAGCCGTTGGTCCAAATTTCGAGCGTGAGCTTGTCGTAATTGGTCTTTTGGCCGACGCGCGTTTCCTCGATTCCGTAGCGAACGCGAACGACCGGGCTGTACACCGCGTCGATCGGGATGATGCCGATTTCCTGGATGTTCTGGCTGTGCTCGGTTGAGGGGACGTAGCCGCGGCCATTTTCGATGACCATCTCCATCACGAACGGCACGTTGTCGGTGAGCGTGGCCAATAAGTGTGACGGGGTTCAGCACTTCGACCGCTTCGTCGGTTTCGATATCGGACGGCGAGAATCGGTCCGGCCGTGTTCTTTTCCACGCGCAAGACGCGGGTCGTCTCGCTGTGGTTCTTGACCACCAATCGATTTGACGTTGAGCACGATGTCGGTGACGTCTTCGAACACGCCCTTGATCGTGGTGAATTCGTGCTGGGCGTTGTGGACTTTGATCTGCGTGACGGCGCTGCCTTCCAGGCTGGAAAGCAAAACGCGGCGCAGGCCGTTGCCGATCGTCGAGCCGAAGCCGCGCTCGAACGGCTCGGCGATGAACTTGCCGTAGGTCGCGGTGAGGGTGGCGGCGTCGCACGTCACTACGCTGGGCAACTCCAATCCACGCCATCGGATATGCATGTGGGTTCTCCGTTGTATCGGAAAAATATGTAGGTGAGTGGGTGAGTGGGTGAGTAACGCTGAGTACGTACTCACTTACTCACCTACTCACTTATTCACCCTCTACTATCGCGAGCAAAGCTCGACGATCAATTGTGTTTGCACCGGAATCGAAACGTCGTCGGCAGCGGGCAGGCGGCCGACAATGCCTTCCGGAATCTGCGACTCGCTGCGCGACAAAAAATCGGGGACGTCGCGGTTGCTTTCGGCCATGGCGCCACGGACCAAGTCGAGGCTTTTGGCCCGGTTCTTGACGCGGATCACGTCGCCGACGCGAATCTGGTAGCTGGGGATGTCGACGCGTGCGACCGTTGACCGTGATGTGGCCGTGGCGAATCATCTGGCGGGCCTGAGCCCGGCTTTGGCCGAAGCCAAGCCGATGCACGACGTTGTCGAGCCGGCACTCCAACAGCGCCATGAGCGCGTCGCCCGTGTTTCCCTTGCCCTTGACCGCTTCGTGAAAATACTTGCGGAACTGGCGTTCGAGCACGCCGTAATAGTGCTTGACCTTTTGCTTCTCGCGCAAGTGCATGCCGTAGTCGGTGAGCTTGCCGCGGCGCTGCTGGTGCATGCCGGGCGGCGTTTTCGCGCCGCTCGATCGCGCACTTGGGCGTATCGCAGCGTGATCCCTTGAGGAACAGCTTCAAGCCGTCGCGGCGGCAGAGTCGACAAACTGGACCGGTGTATCGTGCCATAGGGAAGGTCGGAGGTCGGAGGTCGGAGGTCGGGTATATGCGGTGTTGAGGAGAAAGACGGTGTAGAGTCAAATCTGACATCTGACCTCTGACATCTGACCTCTGACCTCTTCTATACGCGGCGCTTTTTGCGGGGCCGGCAACCGTTGTGCGGGCAGCGGCGTGATGTCTTCGATTGACTTCACTTTCAGGCCGGCCGCTTCGAGCGACGTGATCGCGCTTTCGCGACCGCTGCCGGGGCCCTTCACTTTCACTTCGACTTCCTTGACGCCGTACTTCTTCGCCTTGTCGGCCGCTTGCTGGGCAGCCATCTGGCCGGCGAACGGCGTGCTCTTGCGGCTGCCCTTGAAGCCGCTCGTGCCGGCGCTGGCCCAGCAGAGCGTGTCGCCCTTGGTGTCGGTGATCGTGACGGTCGTGTTGTTGAACGTGGCTTGGATGTAGGCGATGCCGACCGAGACGTTGCGGCGGGCCTTCTTCTTGGTTTTGACTTTGCCCATGTGGCAATTGCTATTGGCGAATGTTTGTCTGGATGACGAGTAGTCGAAACCGCAAGCGGATCGTAACTCGGCGTCCGCAAGTCACTGAAATCGCAAGATAACTTAACGCAAGATCCTTGACGCCCTTCTTGCCGGCGACGGTTTTCTTGGGGCCCTTGCGCGTGCGGGCGTTGGTCCGGGTGCGCTGCCCGCGGACGGGCAAACCGCGGCGATGACGAACGCCGCGATAGCAGGCGATGTCTCGCAAGCCGCGAAATGTTTTGGGACACCTGCCGGCGAAGCTGACCTTCGACGACGTAATCCTTGTCCAACAGCGCGGCGAGCCGCGCGACTTCGTCTTCGCCCAATTCGCGCGCGTGCGCTTGCGGATTGACGCCCGCCTTGTGGCACAGCTCGCGGGCCGTCTTCGGGCCGACGCCGTACAAGTACGTCAACGAGATGACCGTCGGACGGTCGTTCGGAATATCAACACCTAACAAACGCGGCATGCTTGGCGGCTCCGTTCTTGACTAACCCTGGCGCTGCTTATGACGGGGGTTGCTGCAGACGACGTACACCACCCCGCGGCGGCGGACGACCTTGCACTTATCGCAAATCCGCTTAACGCTGGCTTTCACTTTCATGGCGGTACCCGACAGGCGGTAAACGCTTCAATATATGGTCGCAGTAGGTTCCGGTTCAAGGGCTGATTTCACGGTTTTGAAGCTAAACCGCAAGTGCGGCGGCGAGACCGCTCATTCGGCCCTAATTGCTTGAAACCATCGGTTTGATGGCCGCAGACGCCGCGGCAAAATCCCACGGCAGATTGGCGATTTCCTCCGGCGTCGGGGCGACCGTGAGCAGCACCGGACCGTTATTCGTGACGGCGATTGTGTGTTCGAAATGGGCGCTGGGCTTGCGGTCGAGCGTGGATTGAGTCCAGTGATCGCGGTGCATCTTCACTCGTTTGGTGCCCATGTTGACCATTGGCTCGACGGCGATCACCAAGCCGGGCTCGATGCGGAAGTCGCCGCTGCCGCGGAGCGCTCGGCTGAGGAAGTTGGGTACTTGGGGTTCCTCGTGCATTTGCCGGCCGATGCCGTGGCCGACGAAGCATTCGACGGTCGAGAAGCCGTTGTCGCGGACGAGTTGGGCCATTTCGCGGGCGACCTGGCTCCAGCGGGTCTTGGTGTGCATGAGCTCGAACGCCAAATCGAGCGTAGCGACGGTGACATCGAGCAACCGTTGAATGGCGGGCGAGATTTGGCCGGCCGGGTACGTCGTGGCCGCGTCGCCACACCAGCCATTGAGCCGGCAGCCGGTATCGACGCTGACGATGTCGCCCTCACGGAGCGGCCGATGAGCCGGAATGCCGTGGACGACCTCTTCGTTGATGCTGGTGCAGGTCGCGGCGGGAAACGGCGGCCGACCATTGTTCTGGTGTGGGTAATGCTTAAAGAGCGGCTCGGCGCCGCATTGGCGGAAATGTTCGTCGACGACCGCGTCGATTTCGGCCGTGGTTACGCCGGGCGCGACAACCTGGCGCACGAGCTGATGCGCCTGCCAGACGCAGATACCTGCCTGGCGCATAAGAGCGATTTCGCGTTCCGATTTAAGCTGAATCACGGCGAGCGGATGAAAAGCGTTCCAGTTTTGACGAATACGATAATCTTAGCAAATGGGGCAATACCTGGCGAATTGCTCGTAGTGCGGCAGTCCCCCGCTGTAATCAGAGGGGTCCGGCTAGATTCCTCGGAGTACCTCGGAATGACATGGTTGTTGATTCTAAATAAACTGGCCCACGACCGAATTGCTAGCCGTTGGCTGCATCGACGGCACTACGAATTTTGGCAAAAACTTCGTCGGGTGTTCCCTGGGCGTCGATTTGACGCAGGATTCCCCGATTACGGTAGTAATCCAAGAGCGGCTCGGTCAACCGACTGTATTGACGGAATCGCTCACTGATCGTGCTGTGGGTGTCGTCTGGACGCCCCCGGGCCAACAGGCGATCGACAAGCTTCGCTTCGGAAACATCGAGTGCCAGCACCAGATCGAGAGGTATGTTTCGCGCGGCTAACATGCGATCGAGGGCTTCGGCCTGCGGCACGGTCCGCGGGAAGCCATCAAACAAGCACCCCAGTGCGCAGTCCTTGTCGGAAAGACGCTCTCCCACGATACCAACGACGACATTATCGGGAGCGAGTTTGCCGGCGTTCATGTAGCGGCCGGCTTCGCTCCCGAGGTCGGTGCCGGCCTCTTCGGCATCGCGCAGCATCTCGCCGGTTGAGAGATGGCAAATGTGCAGATAGTCCTTGAGCCGCTGGGCTTGCGTCCCTTTTCCAGCACCCGGCGGACCGAGGAACACGATGCGCATGGGAGAGGTCGGAGGTCAGAGGTCAGGGTTCAGGGGAGGAGATGCCATCGCTGGATTGGTTTTTTGCGGCCCTCATAGGCTTATCGATCAAGGCGGACGACAAGAGATCGCGCTTTCATCTGACCTCTAATCTCCGACCTCTGACGTCTATTTTTCAAGGAGCCCGGTGTAGTTCCGCATCACCAAATGGCTGTCGATTTTCTGCACCAAGTCGAAGGCGACGCTGACGGCGATCAAGCAGGCTCGTGCCGCCGTAGAAGCTGGCAATCATATAGTTCACGCCGAGCGAACCGGAAACGATCGTTGGAATGATCGCGACGACCGCCAAGAAGCCGGCGCCGACGTAAGTGATCCGGACCATCACCTTTTCCAAGTAGTCGGCCGTTCGTTTGCCGGGCCGATAGCCGGGAATGAACGAGCCGAAATTTTTGAGATTGTCGGCCATGTCCTTGGGGTTGAACGTGATCGCGGTCCAGAAATAGCAGAAGAAGTAGATCAGGATCAAATAGAGAGATGTTGTAGATGTATCCCCGCTCGGTCTTGCTGAAAGACGCTGGCGAACCAATGTACGGTGTGCCCCCACCAACTTTCGGGATTCGCGACGTTGGCGAGGTTCGAGAAGATGATCATCGGGAACATCAGCAAGCTGCTGGCGAAAATGATCGGCATGACGCCGGCCTGATTGACCTTGAGCGGCATGTACTTTCGGGTGCCGCCGAAGACGCGGCGGCCGCGAACGTGCTTGGCGCTCTGCATCGGAATCCGCCGCTGGCCGAGCGTGATAAACACCACGCCCGTCACGACGGCCACGAACATGGCGGCCAGGACGATGATTCCCGCGATGCCCAGCTTCCCGCCGGTGCCGCTGAGGTCGAGCGAGGCCTGCTGCAGCAAGTCGTAACCAGCGCCCGGCATGCGGGCCAGAATGCCGGCCATGATCAGCAAGCTGATGCCGTTGCCGATGCCGAACTCATCGATCTGCTCGCCCAGCCACATCAGGAACATGGTGCCGGCGGTCATCGTCAGCACGGTGGTGATCTTCCAGTACCAGACATCGAACGGCATGGACGCGATCGACAGTCCTTGCGCGATGAACGAGGCGATGTAGAACCAGCTTTGGAACAAACATAGGAAGAAGGTGGCGTAGCGCGTGTATTCGTTGATTTTCTTGCGGCCGGCTTCGCCTTCCTTCTGCAGTTGTTCGAGCGGCGGATAAACGCTGGCCAACAACTGAAAGATGATCGACGCCGAAATATAGGGCATGATGCCCAGGCCGAAGATCGTGACGTTGCGGAGCTGGGTGGCGCTGAGCATGGCCACGGCTGCGAGCATGTCGCCCATGCCGCCGCTCTGGCTTGTGGCGGCATGGAGCTTTGCCTGGTCGAGAATCGGAACCTGATTCTGGAAGCCGACGCGATAGATCGCCAGCATCAGCAGCGTCAGCCCGATCTTGGTGCGCAGCTCGGGAATCTTCCAGATGACGCGGATTTTTTCCCACATGGTCTCCAACCATTGTGAGTAGATACGGTGTCGGGTGTCAGGTGACGGGTGCTCGGAAATTGACACCTGATACCTGACACTGACACCTCACTTACTCACCCTTTCGTTGCTTGATCCGGCCGCGGACTTCTTTCTTGTTCTTTGACGACCGGGGCCTTGCCGGGCAGCACGATGGCTTCGCCGCCGGCAGCGGTGATTTTTTCAGTGGCAGCTTTGCTGAAACGATGGGCGGAGATCTTCAGCTTCTTTGTGACTTCGCCGTTGCCAAGGATTTTCAATTCGTCGTAACGGCCCTTCACCAGATCTGGCCGCGGCGAGCGACTCGGGCGTGACCTGTCGCCGGACTTGAACGCGGCGTTCAAGTCGCCGACGTTGACGACCAGCGACCGTTTTTGCCCAGCGGTTGTTGAAGCCGCGCTTGGGAACGCGGCGGACGAGCGGCATCGTGCCGCCTTGGAAGATCGGAAAGGAACGAGACGCCGTTGCGGCGACCACTGGCCTTTGTGGCCGCGGCCGGCCGTTTTGCCCTGGCCCGAGCCGATGCCCGCGGCCGAGCCGCTTGCGCGCACGGTTCTTTTTGACGCCACGATGGACATCGCTGAGGTTCATGACAGTGTGACCTGTCGTAAGCGTTCGACGTCGGCTTTGGGCCGCAGTTGCTTCAATGCGGCGAACGTGGCCTTCACCAGCGAGACCGGATTGTTCGAGCCGAAGCTCTTGGTGAGGATGTCGTGGATGCCGGCCGCTTCGCAGACGGCCCGCACGGCGGAGCCGGCGATCACGCCGGCACCGGGAGCGGCCGGCAGCGAGCACGACGTGGGCGGCGCCGTAGCGGCCTTCGACCACGTGGGAGATCGTCTTACCTGCCAGGGTGACGGTGACCATGCTCCGCATGCCTTCCTTGCGGGCCTTTTCCACGCTGGGCGGCACTTCGTTCGCCTTGCCGTAGCCCCAGCCGACTTTGCCCTTGCCGTCGCCGACGACGACCATGGCGGCGAAGCTGAAGCGGCGGCCGCCCTTCACGACCGCGGCGCAGCGCTTGATCTTGACGATGTTTTCCGCCAAGCTCGCCTTCGATCGCGTTCCGATGAACCGCCCGGTCGCGTCTGCGTTCTTTGGTTTGTGCCATATGATTTTTATTTCTGAAATCTAAAAGCTGAGCCCGCCTTCGCGGGCCGCGTTGGCCAGTGCGGCCACGCGACCGTGATAGCTGTACGGTCCTCGGTCGAAGGCAACGGCCTTAATGCCGGCCGCGATTGCCCGTTCGGCAATCGCCTTGCCGACGGCTTGCGCCGCATCTTGATTGCCGCCCGACTTGAGCTTGCCGGACAAGCTTCTTGTCCTGCGACGAGGCAGCCGCCAACGTTTTGCCCGCCAGATCGTCGATGATCTGCGCGGAAATGTGCTTGTGGCTGCGGATGACGCTCAAACGCGGCCGATCGGGCGTGCCACGAATGCGCTTGCGAACGCGAAAGGCGCGCCGCTGCCGCAGCCGGACTAGTTTTTTGAAATGGTCCATGGAAGTGTTGAGTGTTGAGTGTTGAGTGTTGAGTGTTCGACGTGTTTCTGACTCTCAACTCTCAACCCTCAACTCTCGACCGTTACGTTGCTGTCTTGCCGGCCTTGCGGCGAACTTGTTCGCCTTCGTACCGGATGCCTTTGCCTTTGTAGGGTTCGGGCTTGCGGACCGCGCGAACTTCGGCGGCGAATTGGCCGACGAGCTGCTTGTCCGTGCCCTTGATCACGATGTGCGTTTGATCGGGGCAAGTGACGGTCAGCCCCTTGGGGATCGTCTTGTGGACTTCGTTGGCAAAGCCGACGCGAAGCTGCAGCGTGTTGCCTTGATCGCGCCCAAGTAGCCGACGCCCTGAATTTCCAGCTTCTTCTCGTAGCCCTGCGGTGACGCCGATCAGCATGTTGTTGATCAGCGCCCGCGTGAGGCCATGGTAGGCGCGAACTTCGCGCTCTTCCGATCGCGCGATGCAGACGACACTTGCCGTCGTCGACCTTGACGCTGATCTCGGGGCGATGCGTGTATTCGAGCTTGCCGAGTTTTCCCTCGACGGTCACAGCGCGATTGGCGACGCTTACTTTAACGCCGGCGGGCACTGGAATCGGTTTTTTACCTATACGGGACATGTTAAAGCTCTTAGCTTCAGCTTTCAGCCATCGGCCTTCTCTGTAAAGCTGAGGCTAAAGCTATAGCTTTCTTACCACACTTCACACAACACTTCGCCGCCGAGGTTTCGTTGGCGCGCTTCGCGGTCGCTGATCACGCCGCGGCTCGTGCTGATGATCGAAATTCCCAGGCCGTTCAGGACCGGCTCGCAGCGCCGTCGGCCGGGCTGTAGACGCGGCGGCCCGGCTTGCTGACGCGGCGGATGTGCCGAATCACGCGCTCGCCGTTCGGTCCGTACTTCAATTCCAATCGACAGTTGTTTGCTCGGGGCGCCTCTTCGTGCTCTTCGCGCCAATCCCAGATATACCCTTCGCGCTTGAGCACCTCGGCCAGACCGCACTTCACCTTGGAAAGCGGCATTTCGACGCGGGGTGCTCAATCCGCACGGCATTGCGGATGCAGGTGAGCATATCGGCGATGGGGTCGGTCATCATGTGAGTGGTTCAGTGGTTCTGGGTTCAGGTGTTCGGGGCTCAGCACTCAAAGCTGGAATTCAATATCTGAACTCCGAACCCTGAACCCTGAACCCTTGCAATTACCAACTCGCGTTGCGCACTCCGGGGATCAATCCCTGGTCCGCCAATTTGCGGAAGCAAATGCGGCAAATGCCAAATTTTTGATACACGGCCCGCGGCCGGCCACACAGTTTGCAGCGGTTCTCCCGGCGCGTGCTGAACTTTGGCGTCCGTTTCGCTTTGGCAATTTTCGATTTGCTGGCCACCGAGTTTTCCTTTTAGCTGTTAGCTGTTAGCTAAACCTCTTACTTCTTTTGTTTCTGGCTAAAAGCTAAGAGCCAACAGCTCATAGCTTCTTCTTATGCAACTGCGTCCTCGCGGCGGAACGGCAGGCCGAAGGCCCGCAACAATTCGCGCGATTCATCGTCCGTGCTGGACTTCGCGCAAATCGTGATGTTCATGCCCTGGACATTGGTATATTTGTCGGGATTGATTTCGGGGAAAACGAGCTGTTCGTTGAGGCCCAGGCTGTAGTTGCCGTTGCCGTCGAACGCGTTGGGGTTGAGGCCGCGGAAGTCGCGGACGCGGGGCAAGGCGAGCGAAATCAGCCGGTCGAGGAATTCGTACATCCGGGCGCGCGGAGCGTCACCTTGCAGCCGACGTCCAAACCCTCACGGAGCCGGAAGGCGGCGATGCTTTTCTTCGCTTTGCAGCGGACCGGCTTTTGGCCGGTGATTTCGCCCAGGGCGGCGGTCGCCTCTTCCATGTGCTTCTTGTCGGTCACTGCGCTGCCGACGCCCATGCTGACGACGATCTTGTCGAGCTTTGGCAACGAAAGCCGGTTGTCACGCCCGAGTTTCTCTTTGAGCTGCGCGACGATTTGCTCATCGTAGAGGGTCTGTAGGCGCGGAGTCGGCGGCGGGGTCGCGTCCTTCTCAGCGGGTTTTTCTTTTTTCTTGGCCATGGTGGTGGGCTTGCGCTGCTTCGAGCATTGCAGCACCGCCCTTACGGGTCGGTGTTACTTGTTGCAGCACCGTCCCGTAAGGGCGGTGCTGGTATTGGGAATTGCATTACTTCTTCTTGGCGGGTTTGGCTACTTTCGCGGTGGCGTGGGCGGTCTTGGCAGGGGCGACTTGGCCGGCGCTCGCGCCGCACTTCCTGCAAAACCGCTCTTTGCTGCCATCCTCGAGAAAGCGTGCGCCGAGGCGAACGGCCTTTCCGCACGACGGGCAGAAATACTTCACATTCGACAGCTGCACCGGCATTTCTTTGCTCAGCACGCCGCCTTGCGGGTACTTCTGGCTGCGGCGAATGTGCTTTTTGACGCGGTTCACGCCCTCGACGACGGCCTTGCCGGTCGACCGATCGACCTTGAGCACCTTGCTCTTCTGGCCGCGGTCGTTGCCGGCGATTACTTCAACTGTGTCACCAGTGCGAATCAACATAGCTATTAGCTCTTAGCTATTAGCTCTTAGCCAATCACTGTTCGCCTTTGGTGGCTAACAGCTGACAGCTAACAGCTAACAGCTTCTACACTACCTCGCTGGCCAAACTCACTATCTTCATAAACTTGCGATCACGCAGCTCGCGGGCGACGGCGCCGAAAATGCGCGTGCCGCGCGGGTTGCGCTCGTTGTCGATCAACACCACGGCGTTGGAATCGAAACGCACGTAGCTGCCGTCCGGCCGGCGGGTCGGCGCTTTGGTCCGCACGATCACGCCGCGCACGACCGCTTTCTTCTTCACTTCGCTCGTCGGCAGCGTGTTTTTGACGCTGCAAATGATCACGTCGCCCAGACCGGCCACGCGGCGCCGGCTTCCGCCCAGCACCTTGATGCACATCACTTCTTTGGCGCCGGTGTTGTCGGCGACGCTCAACCTGGTTGCATTTGGATCATGGCGGGTTCCGGCGGCGATCGTATTCGGGTGAGTCGCGCTCCGCTGCGCAAAGCCTTCGCGTCGCGGCTAAATGGCTATTTGTTCTCTTCTTTGGCGGCGAGTTGTGCTTCTGCTTTGAGCTCGGCGGCTGCCCGCATGGCGGCGATGTCCACCTGCTGGCATCGCGAAACGATTCGAACCAGATCCCAGCGCTTCAGCTTGGAACGGGGCGGCGCTTCGATGATCTCGACCGTATCGCCTTCGTGCGATTCGTTGTTCTCGTCGTGCACGTGGCACACCGTGCGGCGGCGCATGAACTTGCCGTACCGCTTGTGCTGGACCAATCGCTCGATCTCCACGCGGCGCGACTTGTTCATCTTGTCGCTTTTCACTACGCCAATAAGTTGTCGTTTGGGCATTTTTAAAGCTCTTAGCTGTTAGCTATTAGTCTTTAGCCAGAATTCTGTTAGCCGTTTCCCCTCTGGCTAACAGCTAATAGCTAGTAGCTAACAGCTCCTAATTTGCAGCGACTTTCTTTTCCCGCTGCGTTTGAATTGTTTTGATTCGGGCCACCAGCCGGCGGTTGCGGCGCAATTCGCTGGGCGCATCGAGCCGCTCGGTCTGCTGCTTGATCCGCAGGCGAAACAAATTCTCGTTCGCTTCCTTGAGCGTCAGCCCAAGTTGCTCGTCGCTCATGTCGCGAAGTTCGGTTGATTTGGCCATGATGCAATTTCCGCGGCCAACGGTCGCGGCTTTATCCATTAACCTTGTCGTTTTACCATTCGCACGCGGATCGGCATTTTGTGGGCGAGGCGAGCCAGGCACATCTTTGCGGCGGCTTCGGTCACGCCGCCAAATTCGTACAGGATCGTGCCTGGCCGGATGACGGCCGCCCAAAACTCGGGTTCACCCTTGCCTTTGCCCATGCGGGTTTCGAGCGGGATCGAAGTAATCGATTTGTGCGGGAAAACGCGGACGTACAACCGCCCTTCGCCGCGAATATATTGCGTTGCCGCAATACGTCCGGCTTCGATCGTGGCTGCACTTACCCAGCCACCTTCATACGGCCTGCAAACCGTACTCACCAAAGACGACGCGCTGGCCGCGCGTGGCGTTACCTTTTATACGCCCTCTTTGGCTTTTTCGGTGCTTGACCCTCTTGGGCATCAGCGCCATCGATCTCGTCCTCGTACATACCTTGGTTAATCCAAACTTGAACGCCAATGTGGCCTTGGGCCGTCTTGGCTTCGACAAAACCGTAATCGATCTTTGCCCGCAGCGTGCTGAGCGGGATCGACCCGGCAATTGCTTTTTCGCGGCGGGCCATTTCGGAACCGCCCAACCGGCCGGCCAATTGAACCTTGATCCCCTTGGCGCCGGCTTCCATCGTTTGATCGAGCACGCGTTTCATCGTGCGGCGGAAACTGGCCCGCTTGGCAAGCTGTTCGGCAATTTCTTCCGCCACCAAATGGGCCTGCAGTTCTGGCCGCGTGATTTCCTCGATCTTGATGTTGATCCGCCGACCCACCAGGTTCTGCAACTCGTCCTGCAACTGATCGACTTGTTGACCCTTGCGGCCGATGATCACGCCCGGCCGGGCCGCGTGCAGGATCACTTTCACTTCGTCCCGCGTGCGCTCGATCTCGATCTTGGGGATGCCGGCAAACCTGTATTTTTCGGTTACGTACTTGCGAATCTTGTGGTCTTCGATCAGCAGGCCAGCATACTCCTTTTTGGAGGCGTACCAGCGGCTCTTCCAGCCGATCATGATGCCGGTGCGAAAACTAACTGGATTGATTTTTTGACCCATGCTGATGTTCCATTTAGCCCCTCGGTCATTGACCGGGGGCTAATTAAGTCACTCCACCGTGATCGAAATGTGAGCGCTGCGGCGGGCGACGACGTGTGCCATGCCGCGTGCGCGAGGTCGCATCCGCTTGAACATCGGGCCGCCATCGACGCGGGCGTCTTTTACGACCAGTCCGCCGACATTTGGCGCCCGCAAGTCTTCGGCATTGCCCAAGGCGCTTTTGATCAGTTTTTCGAGCATGCGAGCACCGCGCTGCGGCTGGTAGCGGAGGATGGCCAGGGCATCGTCGACGGCTTTGCCGCGGATCAAATCGGCCAGCGGCCGCACTTTGCGGGCACTGATCCGAGCATGCTTGTGAATTGCTTTGTATGCCATAGTTAAGCCCTTAGCTGTCAGCTTTTAGCTATTAGCCAGAGGATTCCTGGTAACTCAACCACCTTTGGACGGTGGCGACGCGGGGCCGCCGGCCTTTTCTGTCTGCCTTGGCCTTGCCGCCGTGGCCACGGAAGCTGCGCGTCGGCGCGAACTCGCCGAGCCGGTGACCGACCATGTCTTCCGTGATGAACACTTTCAAATGAGTCTTGCCGTTGTGGACCATGAACGTGTGACCGACGAATTCAGGAATGATCGTGCAGGCCCGGGCCCACGTGGTGATCGCGTCCTTGATTCCCGAATCGTTCTGCCGTTCGATCTTCGCGTACAACTTCGCGTCGACGTACGGACCTTTTTTGAGTGAGCGACCCATCTTCCTAGCTTTCAGCTTTCAGCTTTCAGCTTTCAGCTTTCAGCGCCTCTAGCTGAACGCTGATAGCCGATGGCTGACAGCTACTTAGTTACTAACTTCTGCACGCCGTATCGTCTGCTGCGACGACGGCGAACGATTGCTTTGTTCGATGCCTTGCGACGATTGCGCGTCATGCCACCCTTGGCCGACTTGCCCTGGGGGCTGACCGGGTGCCGGCCGCCCTTGGTGCGTCCTTCGCCGCCGCCATGCGGATGATCGATCGGATTCATCGCCGTGCCGCGAACGTGCGGGCGACGGCCGAGCCAACGTCTGCCGGCCGGCCTTTCCCCACACGATCGCCATGCGATCCGGATTGCCGGTCGCGCCGATGGTTGCCCGGCAAGCCGACGGAATGCGGCGAATTTCGCCGCTGGGCAGCGAAATCTGGGCCCAACCGGCTTCGCGGGCCATGAGCGTGGCGCTGGTGCCGGCGCTGCGGCACAGTGCGCCGCCACGACCGGCTTGCAGCTCGATGTTATGGATCGCCGTACCCAACGGAATCTTCGACAGTGGCAGACAATTGCCGACATTCGGCGGCGCTTCATCTCCGCTCACGACCATGTCGCCCGCCTTCAGCCCATGCGGAGCGACGATGTATCGCTTTTCGCCATCCACGTAGTTGAGCAGCGCGATGCGGGCCGAACGATTCGGATCGTATTGGATCGAATCAACCTTGGCGGGGATGCCGTCCTTATTGCGACGGAAGTCGATCAGCCGGTAGCGGCGCTTGTGCCCGCCGCCCCGATGCCGCGAGGTGATCTTGCCCTGGTTATTGCGGCCGTTGGTCCGCACCTTGGGGCGCAGCAGCGACTTTTCCGGCTTCGCCCCGGGGGTGAGCTCGGCAAAATCGCTGACCGTCGCACCGCGGCGGCCGGGCGTTGTCGGATTGTATTTGCGGATACCCATGGTAGAGGTCGGACGTCAGGTCGGAGGTCGGGGCCAGAACTTCTGACCTCTGATGCTGACGGCTGTCCTCTTTTAAAAGAAATCGATCCTGTGTTCTTTGTCCAAAGTGACGATCGCCTTTTTCCAATTGCCGGTTGTTCCTGAGCGGAACCGCGTGCGGCGCGGCTTGCCCTTGCGGGTCTGCGTGTGAACTGCGCAGCACTTTTACATTGAACAATTCTTCGACGGCCCGGCGGACGTCGGCCTTGGTGGCCATCTTGTGCACTTCGAAAGCGTAGGCGTTGTTGCGCGTCGAGCGGTGCATGCCTTTTTCGGTCACGAGCGGCCGCACGATGATCTGATGCGGCTCGAGCGTGATCGTCGTCGTGGCTGGTATGGAGCGTGGCATGATATTGGCTTGTAAGTCGAGTTGCGTGGCGTTATGCCTTGGATGGCGGCTTCGGCTTCACCGTTGTGCTTCTTGGCTGCCGATCACCAGCGCATCGAGGGCGGCCTTCGTCACCAGCACGCGACGCGACGACAGCACGCTATAGGCATTGAGATCGCCGGCCGGCGACACCGAAACCCCGGCAATGTTGCGGCGCTGCGGTACACGTTTGCATCGTGGCCTAGCGGTCGCCACGAGCAGCGACTGGCCCTGCGGGGCAATCGAGGTACTTCAGGATCGCGGCCATGTCCTTAGTCCGCGGAGCGGCGAGCGACAGGTCGTCGATCACCATCAATTCGTCGTCTCGCACCTTGGCAGCCAGGGCCATCCGCGTGGCCGATTGCAGCGCCTTGCGGGGCAAGCGGTACGAATAGTCGCGATTGTGGATGCGGTGGATGTGCCCGCCGCCGCGGCGAATGCCGCTTCGCTTCGAACCGGCCCGGGCGTTGCCCGTGCCCTTTTGGCGGTACATTTTCTTGGTCGAACCGGCGACCATGCCGCGCGACTTCGTCTGGTGCGAGCCCTGGCGGACGTTCGCCTGGTACATCACGACCGCGTCGTGCAGCAGCTGCTTGTTGATGCGCGGAGCGAAATCGGTGGGCTCGACGTTGTACGTCCCCACTTTCTTCCCTTTGCGATCGTAGATGGTGAGCTTGGGCATGTCTTTAAGCCGTTGGCTGTTAGCCGTTAGCTGTTAGCCAGATTCTGTTCGCCAATTCCCTTCTGGCTAACAGCTAATAGCTAACGGCTTTCTCCTTATTTCACCATGTTGGTTGCTTTGATGACGACGTAGCCGCCGTTCGGGCCCGGGACGGCGCCGCAGAACGAGCAGCAAGTTGTTTTCGGCATCGACCTTCACGAGCTTCTGGTTGCGCACGGTCTGGGAAACGTTGCCCAACTGGCCCGGCATCCGCTTGCCTTTGACCACGCGGCTGGGGAACGCGCTGGCACCGGTGCCGCCAAGTGCACGGTGGCATTTCTTCACGCCATGCGTCGCCCGTTGACCGGAGAATTTGTGCCGCTTGATCGCGCCGGCGAAGCCGCGGCCTTTGGTGGTCCCCGTGATATCGACGGACTTCACCTCGGCGAGCGCATCGACCTTGACTTGGCCGCCGACGGCCAGTTCGCCGGCCGGGCCGCGGATTTCGCGAATGAACCGCTTCGGCTCGCAACCGGCCTTGGGCAGCAGTTCGACGCCGGCGGATGAACGCTTCTTGGAGCGTTTGCTGTCGAGCTTGGCAACGTGACCGCGGACACTTCGATTGGCCAACCGGCGGGGCTTATCGGCGAAGCCAAGCTGAATGGCCTCATAACCATCTCGTTCGACCGTGCGGATTTGCAGTACGTCGCACGGGCCGGCCTCGATGACCGTCACCGGGACCACCTTGCCCGCTTCGTCGAAGAGTTGTGTCATCCCGACCTTGCGGCCGAGTATTCCAATCGCCATCGAAGTGTACCTTGTCAGTTGCCCAGTGGGAGACTCGCGAACGACGTTCGCGCCTTACCCATCGGACTTCCAGTCATGTATTCAGTGCAAGTCCTCAGTTATCAGTCTTCAGTTTTCAGTAGTGATCCAACGGCTACTGAAAACTGATGACTGAAAACTGAAAACAACTACTAACCGCTCGTCGCCTTGATCTTGATGTCCACGCCCGCGGGAAGACTCAGTTTATTGAGCGCTTCGATCGTCTTGGCGGTTGCCTGGACGATATCGATCAATCGCTTGTGGGTGCGAATCTCGAACTGCTGGCGCGATTTCTTATCTACGTGCGGGCTGCGGAGCACCGTGTAGCGTTCGATCCGCGTCGGCAGCGGGATGGGCCCATGCACGATCGAGTTGGTTCGCTTCGCTGTATCGACGATCTCGGCCGCGCTTTGGTCGAGCACCGAGTGATCGTACGCCTCCATGCGAATGCGAATAATTTCCTTGGACGTAGCCACGTGTGACCTTCCTCGCGATCCGCCGATTATCAAACAGCTAGGCTTAACCCCACGGTCCGCGGACAACATCCCCGGTCGCCGCGCCAAATCGTGGGGAACTAAGAATCATAACGCGTGCCTCGAAATGCTGTCAACGGCACGAAAACCGGTTTTTGCCTTCCGATGGACGCGGGCCAGGTTGCCCTCAATATCAACCGTTGCTGCCGACTACAATATAACGGTGGCGATCTGGTTTTTCGCTAGAATTTCAAGCCCCGAAGAACATTAAGCTCTTCGAGGGTATCTAAAATGAGCGTACTTCTGTGAAACTAATTCGGGTCCGGCAAAATCTCATATCAAATCCGATTGCGGATATTCGGGCTGCGGTGCGCGAGCAACTGGATGGGCTGAAGCTCGAGGTGCCGCGCGGCGACGTCGGCATCACGGCGGGCAGCCGCGGGATTACGAATATCGCGGAGATTACGCAAGCGGCGGGCGATTGGCTCCGCGACCATGGGGCCCGGCCGTTTTTATTCCCAGCCATGGGTTCGCACAATGGCGGCACTGCGGCAGGCCAGCAGGCCATGATTGAGTCGCTCGGTATGACAGAACCGGCGATGGGGATGCCGATTCGCTCGTCGATGGACGTCGTGAAGATCGGTACCGTTTCCAGCGGCGACGTGTGGATGGATCGGCATGCGTACGAATCGGCCGGGGTGCTCGTCTTAAACCGCGTCAAGCTGCACACCTGCTTTGCGGGGCCGGTGCAGAGCGGACTTACGAAGATGATGGTCGTCGGGATGGGCAAGACGCCGTCGGCCACGACGTTCCATTCGGTTCCCACGCCACAGCTGAAGGAGATGCTGCTCGAGATGGGCCAGTTGGTGGCCGACTCGGGCAAAATCTGGGCAGGCCTGGCGATTTTGGAGGACGGCTTCGACCAGACGGCCGAGCTGCACGCATTGCGGCCGGCCGACATCCTGCGGCGCGAGCCCGAGCTCGTCGAGAGACACCGCCATTATTTTCCACGCTTGCCGCTCGAGCACATTAATGTGCTCGTCGTGGATTCGATCAGCAAGACGTATAGCGGCACCGGCATGGATACCAACGTGATCGGCTACCGGGCGTGCCGCGATGGTGAAGATCTTACAACGCCGGTAATTCAAGTGATCGCTGCGCTTTCGTTGGCAGAAGCCTCGAAAGGCAACGCGATCGGCGTGGGTTTGGCCGATTTTATTACCCGCCGTCTGCGCGATGCCATCGACGAACAGAAGACGTTTCTCAACAGCTTCACGACGGGCCACATGGGGCGCGCGAAAATTCCGCCTACGTTTCGCGACGATGAGGAGCTTTTCGAACGCGTGGCCGGACGATTTGGCGAAAAAGGTTGGGTCATTGTCCCCAACACGCTGCATTTGGAAACGCTGTACGCGAGCGACGATCTCCGCGAGGAGCTGGCTGCCAATCCGATCTGCGCGATCGATCCCGAGCCGGTGGAATTGAAGTTCCAAAACGGCCGGCACCAACTTTCTTTTGCCGGGGTCTAGTTTGAGCTCTTAAGGACGGCAATCGATATTCACTCGACTCTTCTCAGCACGAGTGACAGCAACAGCAGGCACAACACGATGGCTGTGACGAGAACGTAAATTCGGTCGCGGTGGTAAATGAAGACGATGACCGATACGGCCACTCGCATCGTTGGGGTTGCAATCAAGGCCAACAGGCCGAGAGTGACGATCGCCTCGCCGCGTCTTTGCTGCAGCCCCGTCACCAGAGTTCCAAGCGAATGGGGAAAGGCCGCATCCGGGGCGACGAGCCGCTCCAGCTCGGCCGAGGAGGACAGATAGGCTGGGTGCTGAGTGAAGGTCACGATCGTTCCGATTACGATAAGTGCCACACTGGTAATGACTCCCCAGCGCAAAAGTTTGCTAATCACCAATTCCAGACCGCGGATGGTCGGATCGTGGTTCGCGGAAAGTAGTGGGCCTGTGTCATTCGTCTCGATCATCCGTGTAATCCCTTGAACAGCATTTGTGCGGATATCCACAGTAAAACCACGACGAACAACGTCCGAATCGTGGAGCTTCGCAGCTTCGGCAAGAATTGGGATCCAATGAGCGCTCCGAGCAACACGCCGACCGCAACCGGACCTGCTATGGACGGGTCGATGTCGCCGCGCATGAAATATACGCCGGCGCTTGCGGCAGCAGTAACACCCATAATGAAGTTGCTGGTTGCCGTAGAAACCTTGATCGGCAACTGCATGGCCGAATCCATGGCGAGCACCTTGAGTGCACCGGAGCCGATTCCCAACAGCCCGCTGACCAGGCCGGCCAGGTACATGAACCCCAGGCCAATGCGGGTGCTGACGACGCGGTAAACGATCTCCCTGCCCAGCCGCTGGTCGTAGTAACTGCTATGCAGGCGCAAATAATCGGCCCACGGAGCTGGCTTGGCAACGATGTCGTCCAGTGCGGGTTCGTGTCGCTTGCGATACATGATGAGCGACGAATATCCCAGCACCAAGCCGAAAATAATATAAAGCCATTGGTCGCTAATAAGGCCCATGAGCGAGGCGCCGGTAATCGCGCCGGAGACCGTCGCGACCTCCAACACCATGGCGACCCGCAAATTTGCCAGCCCGGCACGGACGTAAGCGGCGGCAGCGCCGCTGGACGTGGCGATCACCGCGATGATGGACGCCCCGAACGCATAGCGGATGTTGATATGGAACAGCAGCGTGAGCGCCGGCGTGACAATGATCCCGCCGCCCAGGCCCAGCAATGAACCGGTCGCCCCAGCCAGAACCGATACCACGAACACCAATAAATCGAACTCAAGCGGTGTCATCGACGGGGCACGATTCCTTCCGTAAGGCGGGGCGATTGTCGCATCCGCGCATTCAGCGGCCGCTAGCGGCCAGCGTAGAAATTAGCATTATAGTTCGAAAACCGCGGAAAGTGCATCCGGCCTTCGCCCGTATTTCGAATTGATTGTTTCTTGCCCTCACCGATACAATTTTCCAGCGCGTTTTATTCGTATGCATGCTCATTCAATCAGTCTACGACAATGAATCCAATACTTTCCGCGATCCTTTTGCTCGTTGGATCGAACGTTTTTATGACGTTTGCCTGGTACGGGCACCTCAAAATACTCGGTAGCCGGCCGCTGATCGTGGCCATCCTGGTGAGCTGGGGGATCGCATTTTTTGAATACACGATGCAGGTGCCGGCGAATCGAATTGGCTTTGGCCGGCTTACGCTGCCGCAACTTAAGATGTTGCAAGAGGTAATCACGCTGAGTGTGTTCGCGCCGTTCAGCATGTACTACATGCGTCAGCCGGTGCGGCTGGATTTTCTCTGGGCCGGATTGTGTATGTGCGGGGCGGTGTTCTTTATGTTCCGCGGGCTGCCATTAAGCGGCTAGTTTCCCTGGGCTCCCAGCGAACTACGGCAGTTCGCTTATTTTACGTTCCCACGCCAGTTTTTCGGCAAGTACCAAATCAGCGACTTCGTCCCACGTACCGGCCCGCGGGGGAGGCAAATGTTCATTCGTTGAGTTCGTAAACACGATCGTTTCAGCTCCTTCAGCCCGAAGTCGCTCGATATTGGTCGGCGAATCTTCAATATACAAATCGGCGCCGACGGCGGTTTTTTCCTGCATGAAGCACAGGTCCCAATAGGGAATGTCGTGGCGATCGAGCCATTGAATCGTTTGGCTGACTGCGATCTGGTGGAAGTACTTGATGAACAGCCGGTGCGTGATGATGCGAATTCGGACGCCAGCCTTGGATAACTTGCGCAGCGCCTGAGGGGCACGTGCGGTTGGGGGCAGTTTGAGAAACAATTCGCGCTGCATGACGGCGAATTTGTGGAGCGCGTCGTATCCGCCGGGCGCTGCGCGACACCCCATTCGGCGAGGCCCCAAGAAACGTGCTCCGGAAGCGAATCCAAGGCGACGCCGAGCCATTCGGCGGCAATGGGCCGCAGGCCGCCGTAGAAATCGGCCACGACGCCGTCGAGATCGACACCGAAAACGAATGAACGATCATTCATGAGTCATTGCCAAATGATTCACGACAGAGGACACGGCGGACACAGAGATTTGGAACCGCGGATAAACGCGGATAAACGCGGATATTCATACTTTGATTTCTTCCTTGTTGCTCTTTATTGCGTTAATCTGCGTCCATCTGCGGCTAAAGCAATCGTTTGGTGCTCTGTGTCTTCTGTGACCTCGGTGGTGAAGTCTTTTGCCTTTAAATCACGACTCGCCGAGGAACTTTTGCAGCACGTCATCCGGCGCTGGCGCATAGGTGCTGGGCTCCATCGAGCAGCTTGCCCGGCCCTGGCTGAGCGACCGCATCGCGCTGGAATAGCCGAACAGGTTGGCTAACGGCGCCTCGGCGTGCAGCACGGTGGCAGTGCCGCGGGATTCGGTGCTTTGGAGAATTGCCCGGCGTTGCTGCAGGTCGCTTACCAAATCGCCGACGTGCTCGTCTGGCGTACTGATTTCGAGCTTCATGATCGGTTCCAACAGCACCGGGCCGGCCGCGCGCAGGGCCTGGTCGAAGGCGTGGTTGGTTGCGGTACGGAATGCGATTTCCGAGAGGCCTGTATCGCCCACTTCGCCGCCGAGCACAGTTGCCTTGAGCCGCATCAGGGGGAAACCCAGCACACCGCCCCCCTGCCCGGCGCTTTCCAGCTCTTCGAGAACAACGGAGAGCATTTCGCTCGGCAGGCCATGATTGAGGACGTTCGTGACGGTGAGAGGTCCCAGGCCCTTTTCAAACGGTTCCAAGCGAATCCGCACCTTCGCCGCGTGATGCATGCCTTGGATCATTCGGCTACATTCGCCGGTGACTTCGGCCGGGCGGGCGACCGTTTCGCGGTAACTTACTCGTGGCTTGTGGACCTTTACGTTCAGACGAAAGTCTCGCAGCAGCCGATGCTGGATCACCTCCAGATGCAACTCGCCCATGCCGCTGATCAGCGTCTGGCCGGTCTCGGCGTTCTCCTCTGCGCGGAAGGTTGGGTCTTGCTTGCGGAGCATTGCCAGAGTCTCGCCCAGCTTCTTGCGATCTTCAGGGCTTTCCGGCTCGATCGACATTGAGATGACTGTCTCGGGGAATTCGATGGACGCCAACAGGATTGGTTCGCGCGTATCGCAGAGCGTGTCGCCGGTGATCGAATCGCGCAAACCGATGACGCCGACGATGTCGCCGGCCCGCGCCGATTCGAGCTGCTCTTCCTTTTTGGAGGCGTGAATTCGCCACAATTGGGCGACGTTTTCCTTCTTGTCGCGCGTGGAATTGAGCACGCGGCTATTGGGATTCAGTTCGCCCGAATAGATTCGCACCCACGCCAGGTCGCCCGTTTTGTAGGGCTGGATCTTAAAAACCAAGCCACAAAACGGTTCGGCTGGATCGGGTTTGCGGCGGATTTTTTTTGCCTCATCGCCCGTCGCGTCGGCCGCTTTGCCTTTGCCTTTATGCTTCTGTGAGATGTCGATCCCTTCGACGGGCGGCACGTCGGCGGGATTGGGCAGATACGCCGCGACGGCGTCGAGAATCGGCTCGACGCCTGCGCCATGTAGGGCCGAACCGCACAGCACCGGCTGAATTTGCAGTTGCAGCGTGGCTTCGCGCACCACCTTGTGAATGAGCGGCTCGGGGATCGGCTCTTCGGCGAGGGCCAATTCCATCAATTCGTTGCTGAAATTGTAGAGCGATTCGAGCATCCGCTCGCGCCAGAGCTGGGCTTCGCCAACCAGGTTCTCATCAGCAATATCGGATGCGACAACTTTGGTGCCTTCCTTGCCCTCGGGAAACGTGAGCAGCTTCATCGTTACAAGGTCGATGATGCCGCGGAACGGATTCGCCGTATGGGCCGGCCCCTGGCCGACGGGAATTTGCAGCGCGACGGGCCTGGCGCCGAGCCGGCTGCCGATTTCCTCGAACACGGTTTCGAACTCGGCCCCTTCGCGATCCATCTTGTTGATGAACGCCAGCCGCGGCACATGATACTTGTTGGCCTGCCGCCAAACCGTTTCGCTCTGGGCTTCGACACCTTCGCGGGCACTGAACACCACGACGCCGCCATCGAGCACGCGCAGGCTGCGCTCGACCTCGGCCGTGAAATCGACGTGGCCGGGCGTATCGATCAGATTGATGACGATATCTTTCCAGGGAAACTGCACGCAGGCTGAGTAGATCGTGATGCCGCGCTCTGCTTCTTCGGGGTCGTCGTCAGTCGTGGTCGTGCCCGAATCGACGGCGCCAGCCCGGTGCTTGGCGCCACTCGAGAACAGCATCCGCTCGGTGACGGTCGTTTTGCCGGCGTCGATGTGGGCGATGATGCCGATGTTTCGGATGCGCTCGAGTGGGGTAGCCATAAGGAAGCTCTCAGCTTGCAGCTGTCAGCTCTCAGCCAAACACCTATTATTTTCGAACTGTCTTGAGCAATGACGCGAGCATTCGCTTCACTTCCTCAATCGCCGTTGAAGCACTTTTGCTTTCGTCCAGACCAATGTACTTCAAGTCATTCGCAAGTAAGAGGTGGTACTCGACCTCCGCTGCGGACCCCATTGCGATTTGCACGAAACGGGCAAAATCCTGGTCGCTACCACGGCCACAACCTTCTGCCAAATTGGCGGGGATTGATACAACACTGCGACGGAGTTGGCTTGTTAGGCCAAACCGTTCGTCGTCAGGAAAGTGCTTCGTTAGTTGATAGATCAAAAGCACACACGCATGCGCCTTCTGCCAAACCAAGAGGTTTTTGAAATCTTGCATCGTGTGCCTCGCTTCTGGCTGACAGCCGAAAGCTGAGAGCTGATAGCTACTCCGCGCATAAAAAACGCCGCGGCTTTTTCGGCCGCGGCATGCTGATTTTGCAAACTACCACGCGAAATGCGCGAAGGCCTTGTTGGCGTCGGCCATGCGGTGGACGTTTTCGCGGCGGCTCACGGCGGTACCTTCGCGGTTGAACGCGGCGACAAATTCATCGGCCAGTTTCTGGGCGGTTGGCCGACCCTTCTTTTCGCGAATCGCCAACAGGAGCCAGCGGATCGCCAGCGACTGTTGCCGCGTGCGGTTGACCTGCATCGGTACCTGGTAGGCCGCTCCGCCGACGCGCTTGCTGCGGACCTCGATCGACGGCTTCACGTGCTCGACGGCTTGCGTGAACACCTCGATCGGCTCCTTGTCCGGCACGCGCTGCTTTACGATTTCAAGCGCATCGTAAAACACGTTCTGCGCAACGCTCTTTTTGCCACAGTACATGAGCGTGTTGATGAACTTCGAGGCCAAGAGCGACCCGTACACTGGATCTGGCTTGAGTTGTTTGCGACTGGCGGTGATGCGACCCATGGAAAATAGCTGTCAGCTTTTGGCTGTCAGCTCTCAGCTTAAAGACAGTTGTATTGAAAGCTGACAGCTGACAGCTGACAGCTGACGGCTTGTACTACCCCTTTTTCGCTCCGTAGCGGCTGCGCGATTTCTTGCGGCCTTGAACACCCAGCGTGTCGCGGGCGCCGCGAACGACTTGGTAGCGAACACCCGGCAAATCGCGAATACGGCCGCCGCGCACGAGCACAATGCTGTGCTCCTGCAGCGAATGGCCTTCGCCCGGAATGTACACGGTGACTTCCTTGCCGTTGGAAAGCCGCACGCGGGTGATTTTCCGGAGGGCGGAGTTCGGCTTCTTGGGCGTCATCGTGCGCACCAGGAGGCAGACGCCACGTTTCTGCGGGCACTTATCCAAAACGGGCGACTTCGAAAACTTCCGCTTCGCCCGGCGCCGGCTGCGGACGAGCTGATTAACTGTAGGCATGCGAGACCGCTATTCTCTTGGGCCCAATTGAGCGAAATGCGTTGAAACCAATAAGTTTACGCCTTTCGAGATGGCCGTCAAGGGCGGGAATTGCGAGATGCTAACCAGCGATTAAACGAGGCTTCGCTCTCGCCACTTCGGCGGCCCGCTAAGAGCCCTTCGACGCCAATATGCTCGTCTAAATCCGGCCATTCGATGGCATAGCCATCGCCCAAAATCTGCCAATGCTGCCGCTCGGATTCGGACCCGTGCAACAGCCTTGGATACCACTTCAAAGGCACGGTGAGACTGCGGCCGTCCGCCAGCTCAACGACCAAGTGGTCGGTAGTTAGGGCGACCTTTACCGCGACGGGGTCTTGTTCAAGCACCAAAGTCGTCATGCCACGCGTCGATTTACGTCTGTTGATATTGTACCACCAGCCTCTCGGCACTGTTTAGTTCATGGTTCGCAAATCCGCAGTTCTTAGCGAGCATGACCGGATCAAGCCAGAATTTGGCGATTAGGCGATCGCGCTTGACATGGATGTGCGGCGACTCGCTGCGATCAGAACTAAAAACACGAACGAATACGGCCCATCGCGAAAAGCAGTTGGCATGCGGTGATTACGCCAGGGCCTGTATTGAATGACTCGCGACGGGATAGACCACATCAGCACCGAGCGCCTGGGCGGCAAAGTCGATTGCCGCAAGCACGGCCTCTTTCGACAGACGTGGGTGCGCTTCGAGCAACTGCTCGATCGACTCTCCGCCGGCAAGTTTTTCCAGAATTAACTCCACCGTAATACGTGTCCCGGCGATCACGGGCTTGCCCATCATCACGGCCGGATCGGAAAGAATTAGGGATTTATCCATCGCCACACCTGTACATGACCACAGGGATGATCACTCCTGAAATACATCGGCTACCGACATTGAGAAACTCGGGATCAATTCGGGCAACCGCAGCGTATCGGCCTCGCGATATAAGTTGAGTTCGCCGGTGCGAATGTGTGCCGAAACGGTCATTGCATCCGGATCAGCGACCCAAACCACTTCAACACCTGCCTTCAAATAATGCTGGACTTTGCGCTGTACATACTTCAGCGAATCATTCCTGCTGCGGACTTCGACAACCAGTTCCGGAATGGTTTCCAGATACCCTTGTGACGAAGTGCGAAGGGGGAGTGACTTGTTGGCCACGAAAAGCACGTCGGGAGTAACAACTCGGTCTGGGTTTTTCCAGAGGACGACACCGACTTCCGTCCTGGCTTTACCATGCCCTTTGAGCTCTCCTTGTATCTTTAGTTGAGTACCAATCGTTAACTGCACGGCACCGTGGGTATTGCCAGGTGGAACCATAATGAATACCAGTCTTCCGTTATCGAGTTCGAAGTCGATCGGACCGGAAGGTAAATCGGTCGGCAATAGTTCGAGATCGGCGGCAGTAAAGAGTCGATCGCAATTCTCGAATGGCTGCAACAGCGGTTCGCTCTCGACAATGGCCATGGAAGGTCTCCTTGCACAACAAAGCCAGACTTGCTTCTTCAGTCAATTATCAGCGATCCCACAGCAACAGCAATAGCGGCCCCTTCCTACGGCGTGGTGGTAGCGCTGGATTTTCGAGCCGTCTCCGGCGGTGCGACAGCAGACGCGTCGATGAACACATCCAATTGCTGCCCCACGAAGAGTCGCTTGCCGCCGGTGTCGATGGCATAGATTACTTGCAGCACGCGAGTGTCGACTCGTTCGGTGTTGTCGCCGGTGAGCGATTTCTTGGGTATGACGTACGGTTCGATGCGGACGAACTTGAGCGGAAAGAAATCGGTGGGCTGGCCTTTGAGCGTTGCCCGAGCCGGCGCATCGGGGACGAAGCGGGGGATGTCGTACTCGTCGATATCGGCCCGCACGTGCAGTTGCGTTACGTTGCCCAGCACGACGAGCGCTTGATCCGGCGGGGCGCCAACGTATTCGCCAGGCCGCACGTTCACCTGCAGCACTTCGCCATCGACCAAGGCTCGAACGGTTAGCCGATCGATATCGGTTTGAGCCTGCTTGACCTGCGCCTCCTCACGGTCGACCGCCGACTGTGCCACGCGTATATCGGGCTCCCAAGTGCCCGCCTTCAGCAGGTTGAGATCGTCCACCGCACGGTTATATCGCTCGCGGGCTTGAATGGCCGATTGCTTGCGATCCAAAAACTCTTCTTCCGAGATGGCTCGGGTAGTTAACATCTTTTCGCCGCGCGCCCATTGCTGCTCCCAGTTTTCCCAATCGGCTTTGGCTTCTTTCACTCGTGCTTCGGCGGCCGGCAACTCTTCGGGGCGCGGCATGGACTCCAGGCGCTCGAGCGCGGCCTTCGCGTCGCCCAACATGGCGCTTCGAACGTTCAACTCAGCCCGTCGATCGCGGTCGTCGATGCGGAAAAGCGGGTCACCAGCCTTCACACGCTGGCCAACCTTCACCATGACCTCGACGATAATTCCCGGAAGGGGCGTTCCCACCGCGATGTTTTCGGTCTCCGCCTCGACCATTCCGGCGCCGGCGACAGTGTCTGGGAATGGGTTCGCGGCCGGCTGAACAGGCGGCGGCACCTTGGGCATCCGCTCCTTGGCTTGTGCCAAATATCGGACAGAAAAGCCAATCAGCGCGATCGCCAAAATCGGCAAGCCGAATTTCGTTAACCAGTTGAGTATTCTTGAAAACATGTGGACGCCCCCTCGATTTCGGATGCAGGATGCAGAAAGCGGGGAGCAGGGAAAAACAATCAATCATCGCATCCCTGATAGCTGCATCCCGAATCCTGCATCCTTGAATTTGCTACGCAATCAGAGCGCGGCCTCCTTTGGGTTGACGATCGACCGACAGGATGTGCCCGTCGTCCATTCGGGCCAGCGTATCGGCAAACTCAAAAATACGGCTATCGTGCGTGACGATAATTACGGCGCGATCACCTTCGATCGCAATCGTACGGAGCAATTCCAAAATGGTATGGCCGGTTTTCGCGTCGAGGGCCGACGTGGGTTCATCGCAAACCAGCAAATGCGGACCATGCACCAGCGCCGCGCGATGGCCGCCCGCTGCTGCTGGCCGCCCGAGAGATTGCCCGGCAGGTTGTGCAATCGATCGCCCATGCCCATTTTGGTGAGGAGCTCGTTCGCGCGTGCCAAGGCGGCCCGCTTGGTATAGCCTTGGATCACCAGCGGCACCGCGGCGTTCTCGGCCGCCGTGAGCGCGGGAAGCAAATTAAACTGCTGAAACACGAAGCCCACGTTCTGTCGCCGAAACGCCGTGCGACGCCAGGAATTCAGCTTCGTCAGATCGGTGCCGAAGGCGAGAACACTGCCGCTGGTCGGCCGCAGGATGCCGGCCACGACGGATAGGAGCGTCGTCTTTCCGCAACCGCTCGGACCGACGAGCATCGTGATTTCGCCCGGGTACACATCCAGATCGACGCCTCGCAGCGCATGCACCTCGGCATTGCCGCTGCCGTACACTTTGACGACATTTCGACAAACTACCGACGGCTGTGCGTTGTCGCCATTCATGTTGCTAACCCTGAAAGACTACTGCCGGCTCAACGACCATCACACGCTGCATGCTCAAAAGACTGGAAAACACGCTGATCGCACCCACGGCCAAGCCGGTGCCGAAAAAGACCTCCCACGGCATAAAAAACGCGAGCCGCGAGCCGGGCGAGGTGGCTAGCCGGCCGAACCACGTGGCGGCGCCGATGCCAAGTCCGAAGCCAATCGTGCTTACCAACAGCGCTTGCAGCAGGATCATGCACATCAACGACCAATTGCCGGCGCCCATCGCCTTGAGGGCGCCATATTGTTTGATGTTTTCGATCGTGAATAAGTAAAATGTTTGGGCAGCAATCGCAGTCCCAACGATGAACCCAAGCGCTACCGTAATGCCAAAATTGAACGGGATGCCGGTCTTTTTCATGAAATAAGTCATCGTAATCCATTCGAATTGCGGACCGGTGACCGCGCGGAGGTTTGTCTGGGCTTCGATGCGCCGGCAAACCTCATCCACATCCAAACCGGGTTTGGGCTCGGCGAGGACGAATGAAAGCACCTTTCGCTCGGGCGGAACGAACTCAAGCGCCTGCGTGTAGCGGGTGTACACGACGGGGAACGTTTGAAACGTGCGGTTGGCTTTGCAAATGCCGACAATTTCCGCCACGTGGTCGTTCATCTCGAAGCGTTTGCCGATTCGCGGCTCCTCGCCCGGCCAGAGGAGTTGATAGCCTTCGAGATCCATGATCACGGCGTCGGGTTTGCGCAAATCGAAAAGGTTGCCAAGGATCATTCTTGTCGGGCCGCCAACGAGCGTGGCATCGTCGAGGCCGATCAGAATCGTTTGTTGGAAGTTGCCATCGGCAAGCCGCGAGCGCGTGAGTCCTTTATAAAGGCGCACGGCCCACGATACGCCCGGCACGCCGCGTACACGGTACAGATCGTTTTCCGAGAGCGGCTTCACGTCATCCGAAAATTGCACGTTGCGGTCCATCACCCAGATGCTGGCGCCCTGGATATCGCGAATTTGACCGCTCGTTTGCAGCATCAGGCCGCAGAAGATCGATGCCTGCTGCGCGATCAATAGCGAGGCGAACGCAATGCCAAGAATGATACC
Source organism: Pirellulales bacterium (assembly GCA_963733825.1). Lineage (GTDB taxonomy): Bacteria > Planctomycetota > Planctomycetia > Pirellulales > Lacipirellulaceae > JABDGM01. Next base: position 409,588 of record CAVTEK010000011.1, on the reverse strand, counting down.
GAGGTATTTGCCCCGGTTGCCGGTCAGCATCTTGAGCGCGATCCAACTCATTGCATGACCCCTTTGAGCGCGGATGGCGCGTTTCCTTTTATCGAGGCCAGCGAAAAATCGGTGATGTGTCGTGCGAGCCGACCGATATCGAGCGCGGAATACTCATCGGTGCTAAGAAGATTGCGAACGACCGGGTCGGCGAAATGATAGAACAAACACTGGCCCACGATGCTGAACGCAATCAACCGAAGTTGTTCGGCGTTTGAGCTGGAAGGTACAAGTTCCCGGAGTATCTCCAGTAAAATTTCGAATTGCGGGCGAATTGAAGATTGAACCAGTTCGGCGCAGGCCTCCGTGGGATTTGCCATCTCGCGCATCATGAGCCGCGTGTGCCAAGTGACCTCCGGACCGGTACGCACTCGGCGAAGGAATGTCGCGATGAAGTCGGTAAGTTTCGTTTCCGCCGGAGTGCCGGCCGGCCAATCGGGCAAACGAGCCTGTTCCATCCGCCAACGATGGGCTCGCACTACGGCCTCGACATAGAGCCGCTGCTTGTCGCCGAAGTAGTAATTCACGGCGGCGATATTCGCGCCGGCCCGTTGGCAAATCTCGCGGATGGTCGTGCCATCGAACCCGCGCTCGGCAAAGATCTCTCCCGCGGCGTCGGCAATTCGTTCGCGCGTTGTATCGGGATCGCTAGGGAAAACCAGCTCGGTCATTCTTGATCCGTTGTTTCAAACATTTGTTTCAATCAATTGTATGGACATCCACTAGCGAGGTCAAGAAACTGAGAAAACCGCCAAAACGCAGGGGAAACGTGGGGTATGTCGAGTGGGCGTAGGGTGTGTCGAGTCCGCGAGACACACTGAGGTGGACCCCATTGGTTGGACAGCCAAAGGGCTTGAATAAGGTAGTGGGGCTGGCGGCCCGCAAGACCCCTCATAGGTCTTGCGCGGCCGCTGCAGCGGTTTAACTTTCTGATGTACTAACCAGCTATCAACTTGTTGGCGCGATTTCAATTCGTTTTTCGTCCTGCGGCCGCTCGCCGCTTGAGCCTCGATCGCGATAAACTTCGGCCGGCGTGCGGTAGCCGAGCGCCTGATGGATTCGTTCGTCGTTGTAGAAGCGGAAGTACGCGGCCAGCCATGCTTCGGCATGCCAACCGTCGTGTAGTCGCGCAGGTACACCTCCTCGTACTTCACACTCCGCCACAGCCGCTCGATGAATACATTGTCGATCGCCCGGCCGCGGCCATCCATGCTGATCGCCATGCCGCCGATTCCAGTCGCGACGTGAACGCAGTGGCCGTGAACTGACTCCCTTGATCGCTGTTGAATATCTCGGGCTTTGCCTGCGACAACGCCTCCTCCAGCGCCTCCAGGCAGAACTCGCCGGTGAGCGTGTTCGACAACCGCCAACTCAGCACGTAGCGGCTGTACCAGTCCATCACCGCCACCAGGTACAGAAAGCCGTGACGCAGCGGCACGTACGTGATGTCGCTGGCCCACACCTGGTCGGGCCGCGTGACCTCCACATTCCGCAGTAAATACGGGTAAATCTTGTGCCCGGCGCCGGGCCAGGTCGTACGCCGCTTGGGATAGATCGCTTCGATGCCCATCACGCGCATCAGCCGCTGCACACGCTTGCGATTGACGCCCAGCACGTACGGCCATCTTGCGGCTGCCGTAAAACGGGGTCCGCAAATACTGCTCGTCGATCGCCCGCATCAGCGCCAGATTCTGGGCCGATTCGCCGGCCGGGCGATAATACCGCGTGCTGTGCGCGAGCCCCACGAGTGCGCACTGCCGCACGATCGAGAGCTCGCCATGTTCCGGTTCGATCCATCGCCTTAATCCTTCAGGTGAGCTCGGCAGCTTTTTTTTTCAACCACTCGACTTCCATCTTCAGCCGGCCGATCTGCTCGTAGAGTTCCTCTTCGTCCGCCGCATCCTCGGTTGTTCGTTTACTTCGGCCGTCTTCAAATAGCTCCGCCGCTCCATCCAAGAGCTGCTTCTTCCAGGCCGTGATCTGGCCCACGTGGACTTCGTACTCAGCCGCCAGCTGAGCCGTGGTCTTGTCGCCACGACATGCCGCCAGTGCTACCTTCGCCTTGAACGCTCCGCTGAAACTTCGTCGCTTCCGAGCCATCCTCCGAACCTCCTGATAGGCCATCCCACAGCGGGGATTTTATACCTTATCAGGCTGTCCAGTTTTTGGGGTCCACCTCACACCATCCGGCGATTCTTTCGTGCAAGCCCGGTTGGTGCGTCTCGCCGAGCCTCGACACACCCTACGAATATGCTCCCTACTCGCCCCATTCGGGATCGTCGTAGCCTGGAACCGGATCCGCTCTGCCCCATTCATTCGTGTATTCACTGGCAGCAACAAAGCGGTGGAACGACGACCAGTGCCAATCCTTCACATTTGTAACCAATCCGTGCTTTTTTGGATTCCAATGCGTGTAGTCGACACACCGCTTGAGATCGTTTTCGTCGTCGATGGTGTGTTCCCAAAAGCGTTTCTGCCAAACACCGCGCATGCCATGTTCGGCCCGCGAACGGGATTGCGCTAGCTCGTTTCCGCCTCTGGCGATAAAGCTGCGCGTGAACGCTTCTTTGATTTTTTGGAGGCGAAGGGAATACCGGCTGTCGCAGCGCGGCAAAGTCCAAACCGTGTGCCAATGATCCGGCAGCAGCACGATGGCAACGATTTCAAATGGCCATCTCCGGCGGATTTTTTCGAATGCGTTGTGGAGACACGCGCGAGCGAGTTCAGTTGTAAGAAACCGGCGACGCCGGTAGGTCACGACCGTGAAGAAATACGTGCCGCCGGGAACGTAGTTCCGCCGGTAATCGGGCATGGGCACCCTTGACGGTAGTATTTAACCGTTCTGCGCAATGGTGTGTCTCGCTGAGCCTCGACACACCCTACTCGTCTATTCGTCGTCCGACATTGGCTCGTTACCGCCCAAGAGCGCGTCCAGGCTGGACGGGGCCGGTTGTTGCGGCGGCGCACTCGGCGCACCATCGCCGTTGCCGCCGCGTTCGGCCGGTTCGCCGCCCGTTTGCAACAGCGGGAACGCCCGTTCGAGCACGCGGCCCTTTTCCGCGGCGAGGGCTTCGAGCGCCTCGGGACGGATGCGGACTTCGGCATCGTGAATGTTGCGGAAGCCGGTGCCGGCGGGAATCAAGTGGCCGAGAATCACGTTTTCCTTGAGACCAACGAGATGGTCGGTGCGGCCAGCCAGCGCGGCCTCGGTCAGCACCTTCGTGGTTTCCTGGAAGCTGGCGGCCGAAATGAAGCTGGAGCTTTGCACCGAAGCCTTGGTGATGCCCAAGAGCTGCGTTGCGGCGGTTGCCCGCTTTGGCTTCGTGCCCTTAGTCGATCCCTCCGCCGAGCGCTTCGATCTGCGCGTTCGCCTGATCGAGCACATCCTTCGGAACGATCGAGCCCGACGCAAATTCGCTGTCGCCCTTTTCTGTAATCTTGAGGCACTCCATGATGGCTTCGTTCGACTGACGGAAATCGAACTTGTCCATCACGCTGCCGGGCAAAAGATTGGTGTCGCCCGGATGCTCGATCCGCACTTTGCGCAGCATGCGGGCCACGATGATCTCGATGTGCTTGTCGTTGATCTCGACACGCTGACTGCGGTACACGTTCTGAATTTCGCGGGTGAGATACTGCTGCACGGCCTCTTCGCCGGAAATGCGCAGGATGTCGTGCGGCACGAGCGGCCCATCGACAAGCGCATCGCCGGCACGCACGATGTCGCCCGAGTGGACGCGAAGGTGCTTGTTGTGCGTAATGAGATGCTCGCGTTCGATGCCGCTCTCGCTGCGAACGATGATCGATCGCTTGCCGCGTTTCTTCTCACTCAACAACTCGACGGTGCCGTCGATTTCGGCGATAACGGCCGGGTCCTTTGGCTTGCGGGCCTCGAAGATTTCGGTCACGCGCGGCAAACCGCCCGTGATATCTTGCGTGCCCGTGGCTTCGCGCGGCGTTTTGGCGACGAGCGTGCCGGGCGAAATCATCTGGCCTTCATCGACTTCCAAGTGGGCCCGTTCGGGCATGTAGTAGAAGTCGAGAATGCGGCCGTCCTTGGGATCCTCGACGACGACTTGCGGATGCAGATCGCCCTTGTGCTCCATGATGACGAACCGGATGTGACCGCTGGGGTCCTTTTCGGACCGCATCGTCTGGCCGTCGATGAGGTCTTCGAAGCGAACCTTACCGCCGGTTTCCGCGAGAATCGGGATACTGTGGGGGTCCCATTCGCAGAGGACCGAGCCGGCAGCCACGGTCTCGTTCTCATCGACTTTAAGAATTGCGCCGGCGGGCACTTCGTATTTTTCCATTTCGCGGCCTTTTTCATCGACGAGCGAGACCTCGCCGTTTCGAGCCAGCACGATCTTCTGGCCTTCGTCGGTCGTCACCACTTTGAGCCGCGTGTACTTGACGATACCGCCGCGCTTGGCCTTGATGTCGCTTTCTTCGACGTCGTGCTGACCGACGCCGCCGATGTGGAACGTGCGCATCGTCAGCTGCGTACCCGGTTCGCCGATACTCTGGGCGGCGATGATTCCCACGGCCATGCCCTCCTCGACCAGTGCACCGGTGGAAAGGTCCATACCGTAGCAGCGGCGGCAGATGCCGAGCGGAGCATCGCACGTCATCGCGCTGCGGACCTGGATCTTTTCCAGGCCAAGCTCTTCGATCTTGCGGCCGATGTCGGCCGTGACCAGCTCGTTTTCGCTGACGATCACTTCGTCGGTGATCGGATTGACGATGTTGGCCCGGCTGACGCGGCCGCGGATTGAATCGGCCAGGCTGACCTCGACTTTTTCACCGCGATAGATGATGCCCTTGGTAATGCCCTGGGTGGTGCCGCAATCTTCCATCGTGATGACGACGTTTTGGGCCACGTCGGCCAGCTTACGCGTCAGGTAGCCGGAGTCGGCCGTCTTGAGGGCCGTATCGGCCAGGCCTTTGCGGGCACCGTGAGTCGAGCTGAAATACTCGAGCACCGTGAGGCCTTCGCGGAAGTTGGCCTTGATCGGCGTTTCGATAATCTTGCCGGAGGGCTTGGCCATCAGGCCGCGCATGCCGCCGAGCTGGCGCATCTGCTCGACGCCGCCGCGGGCACCGGAATGAGCCATCAAGAAGATCGGGTTCACGTAGCCGCCGCTGCGGAAATCGTTCTCCAGCGCGCTCATCATTTCGGTCGTGATCTGCTCGCGGGCGTGGGTCCAGGCGTCGAGCACCTGGTTGTAGCGCTCGCCTTCGGTGATGATGCCACGCTGGTAGAGTTTGTTCTTGCGCATGACCTCCTTTTCGGCGGCCAGCGATGATGCGCGACTTGGCTTCGGGCGTGATCAAATCGTCGGTGGCGAACGACAGGCCGCTGCGAGTCGCCTCGCGGAAGCCGAGCTGGTTCATGTCGTCCAAGAGCGAGATCGTTTTGCTGCGGCCAAGGAACTGGTAGCAGTCGCTGATCACGCGGGCCAATTGCGACGAGCGGAGTGCGATGTTGTAGAACGGCATTCCCCTCGGCAGCACGGTGTTGAAGATCACGCGGCCGACGGTCGTGTCGATCACCTTGCCGTAGGCGCCCTTTTGGTCCATTTCCTCGCGCAGGCAGCGATTTTTCGGCAAGCGAACTTTGATTTTGGCGTGCGTGTGAATCTTTTTGGCCGCATAGGCCATGTCCACTTCTTCCAGCGACGAGAAGATCATGTCGTCGCCCTTGGCCTCGGGCACGCTCATCGTCAGGTAATAGCAGCCCATCACCACGTCCTGCGACGGGCTGATGATCGGCGCACCGTTGGCCGGGCTGAAGATGTTGTGCGTGCTCATCATCAGCGTGTGGGCTTCCACTTGCGCTTCGATCGAGAGCGGCAAGTGGACGGCCATCTGGTCGCCGTCGAAGTCGGCGTTGAAGCCTTTGCACACGAGCGGATGGAGCTGGATGGCGTTGCCTTCGACGAGCACCGGCTCGAAGGCCTGGATTCCCATGCGATGAAGCGTCGGGGCGCGATTGAGCAGCACCGGATGGTTGCGGATCACCTCTTCGAGGATATCCCACACTTCATCATCCTTGCGCTCGAGCATCTTCTTCGCGCTTTTGATCGTGTCGGCGTGGCCGAGCTCTTTAAGGCGGCGGATGATGAACGGCTGGTAGAGCTCGAGCGCGATCTTCTTCGGCAGCCCGCATTGATGCAGCTTGAGGCTCGGGCCAACCACGATCACGCTGCGGGCCGAATAATCGACGCGCTTGCCGAGCAAGTTTTCGCGGAACCGGCCCTGCTTGCCCTTGATCATGTCGGTGAGCGATCTTGAGCGGACGGTTCGAGGAGCCGAGCACCGGCCGCTTGCAGCGGTTGTTGTCGAACAGCGCGTCGACCGATTGCTGCAACATCCGCTTTTCGTTGCGGATGATGACTTCCGGCGCGTTGAGATCGACCAGCTTCTTGAGCCGATTGTTGCGGTTGATGATGCGGCGATAAAGATCGTTCAAGTCGCTGGTGGCGAAGTTGCCGCTGTCGAGCAACACGAGCGGCCGCAAATCGGGCGGAATCACCGGGATCACGTCGAGCACCATCCATTCCGGCTTGTTATCCGAATCGCGAATCGCTTCGACGGTCTTCAGGCGGTTGATGAGGTCCTTGGCTTTTTGCTTCGAACCGGTTTCCTTGAGCTCCTCGCGCAGCACTTGCGACAGCTTCACCAGATCGAGCTGCCTGCAACAGCTTGCGGATCGCCTCGGCGCCCATCGCCGCTTCGAAGGCGTTCTCGCCAAACTGCTCGCGGGCCTGTCGGAATTCTTCTTCGGTAAGAAGCTGCTGCGGCTTGAGGCCGGTGTCGCCCGGGTTGACGACGACGTAATCCTGGAAGTAGATCACCTTCTCCAGGCTGGTAGTCTTCATCGCCAAGAGGCTGCCGAGCCGGCTGGGCATCGCCTTGAAGAACCAGATATGTACGACCGGCGCCGCCAGCTCGATATGGCCCATCCGCTTGCGACGGACGCGGCTGTGCGTAACCTTTACGCCGCAGCGGTCGCAGATCATGCCCTTGTATTTCATGCCGCGGTACTTGCCGCAGGCGCACTCCCAGTCCTTTTCGGGGCCGAAGATGCGCTCGCAGAACAGGCCGTCCTTCTCCGGGCGGTAGGTGCGGTAGTTGATCGTCTCCGGCTTCTTCACTTCGCCGAACGACCAGCTGCGAATATCGTGCGGCCGAGCCAGGCTGATCTTTACCGAGGCGTAGTCGTTGATGCGATCGTAACTGGCGGTGTCTAGGATACTGCTCATATCTTGTGCTCCCTTCGAAATCGAAGTGGACTTGCCATTTCTTTTAAGACAGATTTGTCATTGCAAATTTGTCATTTGTAATTGGTCATTTCGGAATTACAGGTTCCGTCGTTTTTGGCTGCTGTTGCGAATTGTGCCGTGCAGTCGCTAGCGATTGACCCAGAATTCGACACAGTTGATCTGATTCATCAAGCACTTCGGCAAGTTTGTTTTCGGCGATCAAGCCCGAGCGCAAAATCAACCGAAGCCAATACCTTGTTTCGCGAAGCTCTTTAAGGGCGATGCTTAACTTATGCACAAAATCCTTGCGGCTTTCTGCAGCTCGACCTTCTTCATAATTTGGTGCGGGGGACGTGCCCGACCGGATCATCTGGCCAGCGATATGACGACCGAGTCTTGAATCGGGCAACGCATCTGCGATCTTGCCGATTCTTGCGGCAAAATCCAACAGGCGGTCCGCTAAGGCATCAGGCGTCACTTAATTCTTTCCGAAATGACCAATTACAAATGACAAATTTGCAATGACAAATCAAATTCTTCGCTTTTCGAGTTGCATGTTCAGACCGAGCCCGCGGATTTCGTTCGTGAGCACGTCGAAGCTCGCCGGCGTGCCGGCTTCGAGCGTGTTCTCGCCTTTGACCATCGATTCGTAAATCTTCGTGCGGCCTTCGACGTCGTCGCTCTTGACGGTCAAAAGTTCCTGCAAGATGTACGCGGCGCCGTAGGCTTCGAGGGCCCACACTTCCATCTCGCCAAACCGCTGACCGCCGAACCGGGCTTTGCCGCCCAAGGGCTGCTGCGTGATCAACGAGTACGGGCCAGTGCTGCGGGCGTGGACCTTGTCGTCGACGAGGTGATGCAGCTTGAGCATGTAGATGTAGCCGACGGTCGTTTCCTGCTCGAACGCTTCGCCCGTGCGGCCATCGAAGAGTCGCGTCTTGCCGTGTTTGGGAAGTTTCGCCTCGTCCAGGGCCGCGTTGATATCCGTTTCCGCCGCCCCGTCGAACACGGGCGTGATGGCCCGGAAGCCGAGCTTGGCGCCGGCCCATCCCAAGTGAGTCTCCAAAATCTGGCCCACGTTCATGCGGCTCGGCACGCCCAGCGGGTTGAGCATGATCTGGATTGGCGTACCGTCTTCCAGGTACGGCATGTCTTCCACGGGCAGAATCTTCGAGATCACACCCTTGTTGCCGTGACGGCCGGCCATTTTGTCGCCGACCGAGATCACGCGCTTCGTGGCGATGTAGACCTTCACCATTTGCAGAACGCCGCTCCGCAATTCGTCGCCGCGCTTCATCGAGTTCAGCCTGCGGTCGCGGGCATCGATCGCTTCCTCGACGTTCGGCCAAAGCTGCTTATAAACGCGCTCGGCATCCTTTTTCTTCTGCGGACTGCGGAGGTCCATTGCGTCAATTCTAAAGGTTTGCGCGCGTTCGGCGACGTATGCCGGGTCCTGATCGTGCACGATCGGGTTGCCGTCGTCGTCCGTAACCTTGCGGCCGATGATTTTTTCGACTTCAGTAATCAGCTCGCCGAACACGGAGGCGATCCGCTCGTTGCCTTCCTTCTCGGCGGCCTTAAGCGAACGCTCGAACTCCTTGCGCTGATCCTCGGTGAGGCTCATGCGGCGGGAGAACCGCTGCGTATCGATGACGATACCCTCGACGCCGGATGGCACTTCGAGCGAATCGTTTTTCACATCTTCGCCGGCCCGGCCGAAGATGGCGTGCAGCAGCTTTTCTTCCGGCGTCAGCTCGGTCTTGCTCTTCGGCGAAACCTTGCCGACAAGGATGTCGCCCGGCTCGACGAACGTGCCGATTTGCACGATGCCGTTTTCGTCCAGATTGCGCAGCATCTTTTCGCTGACGTTGGGAATATCGCGAGTGAATTCCTCGCGACCGAGCTTCGTCTCGCGGATTTCGACGTCGAACTCCTCGATATGCATCGACGTGTACGTGTCGTTCTTCACCAGCTCCTCGCTGATGATGATCGCATCTTCGAAGTTGAATCCTTCCCACGACATGAACGCAACAAGCACATTGCGGCCCAGGGCCAGCTCGCCCTGATACGTGGCGGCGCCGTCGGCGATGACCTGGCCCTTTTCGACCTTGTCGCCGACACTGACGATCGGCTTCTGGTTCTGGCAGGTGCGTTCGTTGAGACCGACGAACTTCCGCATCCGATGCACTTCGGGGCCGATTTCGATGCGGTCGGCATCGACATACGTGACCGTGCCCTTGTGACCGGCGCGAATGATCATGCCGGAGTGGAGCGCGACATCGCGCTCCAGCCCCGTGCCGACAATCGGCGGCTCGGTTACCAGCAGCGGCACGGCTTGCCGCTGCATGTTCGAGCCCATGAGCGCCCGGTTGGCGTCGTCGTGCTCGAGAAACGGAATCAAGCCGGCCGATACGCCGATCATTTGGCTGGGCGTGACGTCGATGTATTGGATCTGATCGACCGGGATCAATTCGAAGTCGGCGCGGTGACGGGCGACAATCGTTTCGCCTTGAATCTTGTCGCCCTCGATCGGCGAGTCGGCCGATGCGACGAACGCCTCCGATTCCTCATCGGCCCGCAGCCACACGACGTCGTCGGTGAGCTTCCCCTTCACGACCTTGCGATAGGGCGTGATCAGGAAGCCGTATTCATCGACCGAGGCGTACATGGCCAGACTGGAAATGAGGCCGATGTTCGTGCCTTCAGGCGTCTCGATCGGGCAGATGCGGCCATAGTGCGAAATGTGAACGTCGCGAACTTCGAACCCGGCCCGCTTGCGATTGAGACCGCCCGGGCCGAGTGCCGAGAGGCGCCGTTCGTGCGTGAGCATCGAGAGCGGATTCGTCTGATCGACCACTTGCGAGAGCTCGCCGCGGCCGAAGAAGTATTCGATCGCCGCGGAGATGCTCTTGGGATTGATGAGGCTGCGGGGAGTCATGTCCTCGATGTCCTTGAGGCTCATCCGCTCCTGCACCGTGCGGCGAAGCTTCAAGAAGCCCTTGCGCATTTCGTCGGACGCCAACTCGTCGATCGTTCGCAAGCGCCGGTTGCCCAAGTGATCGATGTCGTCGACATGGGCATCCCCTTCGCCGGTGATCAACTTCATCAAATACTTGACCGCGTTGATCAAGTCTTCCGGCCGCAGCACCATTTCGTCTTCCGGCACGGTGAGGGCCGAGTTTGCGATTGATGCGGAAGCGGCCGACGCGGCCTAGGCGGTAACGATTCGTGTCGTAAAACTTTTCGTGGAACAGGGCCTTGGCCTTTTCCAATTGCGGCGGGTTGCCGGGCCGCAAACGCTGATAAATCCGCAGCAACGCTTCCTCGTGGCTCGACGTGCCGTCGTCGGCCAAAGCATTGATCAACAACATGCGTTGCCGGCGGATCCATAATTTCGACCAATTTCAGGCCGGAGTTGCAGATCGCTTCGGCCGCCGCTCTTGGTGATCTTCTGGCCGCTCTCGACGATAATCTCGCCTGCCCGCTCGCTGCCGACCGGATAAACGATGTCGCCGATGGCAATTTTGCCTTCGATCTTCGCCGCACTGCGGCCATCGGAGATTTTCTGCTTGTTGGTTTCGTAGAAGGTGCGGAGGATATCGGCATCCATCCCGTATTTGGGGTCCATCGCCCGCAGCAGCGTGATCACCGAGAACTTGCCGCTTTGGTCGATGCGGACGGTGATGCTGTCCTTCTTCGTGGTGTTGATTTCGATCCAGCTTCCGCGCTCGGGAATAACGCGGCAGCTAAAGAGGCGGCGTTCGCCCGCTTCCATTTCGGAAACGAAGTCGATGCCGGGGCTGCGGTGCAACTGGCTCACCACGACGCGCTCGGCGCCATTGATGATGAACTCGCCGCCGCCCAGCATGATCGGCAAATCGCCCAGGTAGACCTCTTCCTCGATCGGCTGCTCTTTATTGAGCCGCAGCCAAATGCGAAACGGCCGGCCGTAGGTCAACCGCAGCTGGCGGCATTCATCCGGCTCGTAGCGCGGCTTGCCCAGCTCGTAGCGGAGGTACGAGAGCGTCAGCTTTTTGTCGTAACTCTCGATCGGGAAGATTTCTTTCAGAACACCTTCCAAGCCTTCGCTCTTGCGCTTGTCTTGTCGGCGTCTCGTATTGCAGAAACCGCGCGTAGCTCTTCGTTTGGATCTCGGTGAGATCGGGGATGGCATAGGGGCCGCGCCCGCTGCCGAAGCGCCGTGTGCTGCTGGTTTCCAAACGCCGTTGCGCAGTGACTGCCATGGGATTCGTTACTCCGTCTGGAAGCGAGATGCGGGCCGGGCCGACGGTTACGCGGCAGCGCAGCATTGCGCTGCGCAGCCGCGCAGCCGCAGCGTTGACCGACATGCAAAATTAAGAAATAAGCGATCGGAGAAGCTCATGCAAACTGCGCTAAGTGATTGGCCATTGCAAACTGCAACTTTCGCCACATGGCCATTTCAGAAATAACCAAGTTACAAATGACAGATTGTTCAATGCACAAATTGCGGGCAGCCCTAACGAAACACGAACGCAAAGTGCCGCGATTCGTCGCTACTTGATCGAGACAGGTCGCGCCGGCTTCCTCCAACTCTTTCTTGAGCTTCTCGGCGTCCGCCTTGGAGAGGCCTTCCTTGATCTTGCTCGGCACGCCCTCGACCAGGTCCTTGGCCTCTTTGAGGCCCAAGCCGGTCGCCTGCCGAACCACCTTGATCACGCCGATCTTCTTATCGCCGAAGCCTTCCAACACGACGTCGAACTCGGTCTTCTCGGCAGCCGCGGCGGCGCCGCCGCCATCGCCGCCGGCCGGTCCGGCCATCATCACCGCGCCGCCCGCTGCCGGCTCAATGCCGTGGACTTCTTTCAAATAGTCGCTCAATTCCTTGGCCTCTTTCAACGTGAGGCCCACAATCTGGTCGCCCAATTTCTTGGTCGTATCCGCAAATTCCATCGTTGCGGTGGACATGGGTCGTATCTACCTTTCTGGGTCTGAGTGAGTATTGTTATTTTCGTGCCGGCGCGGGCACCGGATGTTTTCCGAGTTTGGTCGGCGTGGTCGCCGACGCTGATCTATTCCGTTTTAGCTTCTTCTTCGCTCTTCTTTTTGATTTGGCTGGCGAGCTTCGCGCCGGCTCCGAGCAGCTGGCTCGAAAGCTTCGCGCCTGGGCTGAGAATCTGCCCGGACAAAATGCTGAGCTGTTCCAAGCGGCTGGGCCACTTGCTGACGGCCTGCACTTGTTCGGCGGCCAGCGGCTGGCCGTCCATCACGCCGCCCTTGGGCTTGAACGGCTCGAAGTTTTTGTCCCCGGCGATCCTGATAACTTCCTTGGCCAGCGAAACGATGTCTTCGCCGCCCCAGATGATCGCCATCGTGCCGCTGGCGTTTTCAAATGCCGGCGCCAGCCGCGTGCCTTCGGTCGCGCGGGCCGCCAGGCTGTTTTTCACCACCAGCAGGTGGATGTTCTTCTGCCGCAGCCGCTGCCGCAGCGCGACGTTCTTATCGTTCTTGAGGCCGATCACATCGACCAGGCAGCGCATCTTCAACGCCCTCCAGCCGATTGCGAAGGTCTTTGGTGATCAGGTCTTTTACGAATTTGCTCATTTTGCGGAGCTGTTAGCCGTTAGCTATTAGCTGTTAGCCAGAAGGTTTTTGTCTGGCTAATGGCTAATAACTAACAGCTAATAGCTTTTCTCCTACACTGCTAATCGAACGCTGGGGCTCATCGTCGCGCTGATGCTGCGCGCTCTTAACGAACGTGCCCTTTAATGCTGCCGGCTTGAGTCCCGATACTTTGTCTAAAAAGGCTTGGATGTTGTCGGTCAGCTTCGGCGCGTCGAAGCTCATCTTGCCGACGACCGCCTGCACGATGCCGGCCTTGTCGTTGCGGAACTCGACCTTGCCGGCTTTGTACTCGCGGACCGTTTTGCCAATTTCCGGCGTGACCGTGCCCGAGCGAGGCGAAGGCATCAGCCCGCGCGGACCGAGCACTTTTCCCAGCGGGCCGACCAGTTTCATCATGTCCGGGGCCGCGATGCAGACATCGAATTCGGTCCAGCCGCCCTTGATCTTGTCGGCCAGTTCTTCTTCGCCGACGACATCGGCGCCAGCCTCACGCGCTTCATCGGCCTTCGCGCCCTTGGCGAACACGACCACCCGCTGCTGACTTGCCGATGCCGTGCGGCAACACGATCGAGCCACGCACGAGCTGCTCGGCCTGCGTGTGGTCGATGCCCAATCGGATCGCGATCTCGACTGACTGATCGAATTTCGTACCGTCATAACTCTTGAGGGCCTTCACCGCTTCGGGCAGCGGCAGCGGATCTTCCGTCTTGCGCTTTTCGGCGAGTGCCCGATATCGTTTGGATTGCTTTGCCATTTTAATAGCAGTTAGCTATTAGCTATTAGCTGTTAGCCAGAAGATCTCTGCGTGTCTGGCTAACAGCTAACAGCTAACAGCTAATAGCTTTCCCTATCCTTTCACTTCCAATCCCATGCTGCGCGCCGTGCCGGCGACCATTCGCACGGCATGCTCGACGTCGCTCGCATTGAGGTCGGCCATTTTTGTCTTGGCGATTTCTTCCATCTGGGCGCGAGTTACGCTGCCGACCTTTTCCTTGTTCGGCACCGGCGAGCCCTTGGCGATGTTGGCCGCTTTCTTGAGCAGCACGGCGGCCGGCGGGCTCTTGGTAATGAACTCGAACGAGCGGTCGTTGTACACCGTCACGACGACCGGAATCATCATGCCACCGGCTTCCTTGGTTCGCTCGTTGAACTGCTGAACGAACTGGCCGAGGTTGATGCCGTATTTACCGAGCGAAGTGCCGACCGGCGGGGCCGGCGTCGCCTGCCCACCCGGAATCTGAAACTTCGCGCTGCCTGCCAATTGTTTTGCCATTGTTTTGCAGCTGTCAGCTTTCAGCCATCAGCTTTCAGCCAGATTTCCAATGTCTGGCTGAGAGCTGAGAGCTGACAGCTGAGAGCTTCTCCTACACTGCTTCGATCTGCCAATATTCCAATTCGACCGGCGTGCTGCGGCCGAAGATGTTGATCATTACGGTCACGCGGCCGCTCGCTTCGTCGATCGTGCTCACTTCGCCTTCGAAGCTCTCGAAGTTGCCTTCCTTTACCTTCACCTTGTCGCCCGTCGCAAACTTGATGTCGAGCTTCGGAGCTTCGCTGGTTTCCTCTTCCTCGGTCTGGATGATACGGGCCACTTCGTGGGGGAGCATGGGCGTCGGCTTGCCGCCGGCGCCGGTGAAATCGCCCACGCCGGACGTCTCGCGAACCGCAAACCACGTATCGTCGTTAATGTGCATGTGGACGACGATGTAGCCCGGATACAGCTTTCGCTCGACGACCTTCTTTTTGCCGCCCTTTGAATTCCGTGACTTTTTCCGTGGGAACGATCACCTGGTCGAAAAAGCGGTCGTGCCCTTCAATCTTCATCTTCCGTTCCAGCGCCTCGGCAATCGAACGTTCGCGATTGCTTTGCACTTTGAGGATGTACCAATCCATCCGGATTTCTTCGGGTTCATCAACCGCCTCTTCAATGGGGCCCCTTGGAATCGCAACTTCCGCCGGCTCCTCGTCGACTTCGGCCTCCGCTTCCACCATGTCGGCTGCATCGCCGTCGATTTCGGCTGCGGCGGCTTCCACGGGCTCTACGCTTGACGACTCAACTATTTCGCCGGCCTGTTCGGCATCATGTGCTGCGGCTGACGCACGGTCACGATTTTCCTCGCCAGCTCGCTCCGCCGCGGCATCGGCGTCGTCGAGCGCAGTATCATCGCTGCGGTTGCTCACCGCATCGTCGGCCACCGAGGAATGCGATTCGTCAGTCATTGTCTATCGCGCCCGTGTCTTGCGAAATTCCCGATGAACTGCGTCAACCAAAAATCCATGTAACGACTGTTTCGATGCGGTCCATTAACCATTTAAGCAACAGGTCGTAACAGAATAACAGGAACGCCAGGAAGAAAATCACCAAAATGACCACCAGCGAGGCGCGAAACAAGTCGCCCCGCGATGGCCACGACACCTTATTCATCTCTCCTTCGACGGAAATCAAAAAATCGGCAAACGCCGGCATTTGCACGACTCGGAAACTGGCCCATAAGCCAACTGCCAACAATCCAAGCGGCACAAAATACTGCAGCACCGCGGTCTGATCGCTGTAGTACTGGCTCAATCGCCAACACCCCAGAGCCACGATCACCACCAGCGCGCCGAACGTGGCCTGCCGGGCGATGCGCCCTGGTTCCGTTTATAAAACCCGAAACGGAAAAACTCGTGAACGATAGCTGCCACGCTCGATCCTTCCATTGCATTTCACCGACTTGTCCAAGGTTCTCGCACACTCAAATCTAGAACATCGGTCGGCAATGCGTTCTTTTGAAACAATCTCAAAAAGCAGGGGCGGAGGGGCTCGAACTCTCAACCCCCGGTTTTGGAGACCGGTGCTCTGCCAATTGAGCTACGCCCCTGTAACCAAGGTGGAAGGATGAAGGGGGAAGGGGGAAAGAAAACAAACTTTCCGCACTCCACACTCCGCCTTCCGCACTTACTCCGAAATCTTCGTCACAACACCTGAACCCACCGTCTTGCCACCCTCGCGGATAGCAAACCGCACGCCTTCATCCATGGCGATTGGCTTGGAAAGTTCGACCGCGATCCGAGCGTTGTCGCCGGGCATGCACATTTCAGCGCCGCCCAACAAGTTCGCCGAGCCGGTAACGTCGGTCGTGCGGAAGTAAAACTGCGGCCGATATCCGCTGAAAAACGGCGTGTGCCGGCCACCTTCCTCTTTCGAGAGAACGTACACCTCGGCTTCGAATTTCGTATGCGGCGTGATTGACCCCGGCTTGGCCAGAACCTGGCCGCGCTGAATTTCCTCACGCTTGACGCCCCGCAACAGGCACCCGACGTTGTCGCCGGCCTGGCCCTGATCGAGCGTCTTATTGAACATCTCGACGCCCGTGCACGTCGTCGATTTTGGCGCCGCCTCGAGGCCGATGATATCGACCGTATCGCCGACTTTCACAATGCCGCGCTCGATACGGCCGGTGGCCACCGTGCCACGACCTTCGATCGAGAACACGTCTTCAATCGCCATCAGGAACGGCTTGTCGACTTCGCGAACAGGCTCCGGAATATAGGAGTCGATCGCGTCCATCAATTCGCCGATGCACTTGTTGGCTTCCGGGTCGGCCGGATTGTCGTAGGCTGCCTTGGCCGCTCCGCGGATGATCGGGATTTCGTCGCCCGGGAAGTCGTACTTCGACAACAATTCGCGGACTTCGAGTTCCACCAGGTCGAGCAGCTCGGCATCATCGACGAGGTCGCACTTATTCAAGAACACGACGATCCGGGGCACGCCGACCTGGCGGGCCAAGAGGATGTGCTCGCGGGTTTGGGGCATCGGACCATCGGCCGCCGAGACGACCAGGATTGCACCGTCCATCTGGGCGGCGCCGGTGATCATGTTTTTGATGAAGTCGGCGTGGCCGGGACAATCGATGTGCGCGTAGTGACGCTTGGCGGTCTCGTATTCAACGTGCGAGACAGCGATCGTCACGGTCTTCGTTTCGTCGCGCACTGTGCCGCCCTTGGCGATATCCGCGTACGACTTGAAACTGGCCAATCCCTTCTTGGCTTGCACCGCGAGGATGGAACCCGTGAGAGTCGTCTTGCCATGGTCGATGTGACCAATCGTACCTACGTTAACGTGCGGTTTCTTGCGTTGAAATGTGTCCTTGGCCATGTTAGTTCCTGACTAAACAACAAGAGGGAATCAAAAAAGGTTCAGTGAAATTCGTGTACCGATCGCAGTCGCGAGCCGTCTACTGCAGCCGCCTCGCCGCAATGGGCAAAGCTGCTGAAGAGACTTGAACTCTTGACCTCGTCCTTACCAAGGACGCGCTCTACCAACTGAGCTACAGCAGCAGCAAAGTCGAGAGCGGAGGGTTGAGAGTCAAGAGCCAGAAGCTTCATCTATCTCCTCTGGCTCTCGACTCTCGACTCTCGACTCTTGACCCTTCAAAGCGGGTGAAGGGAATCGAACCCTCGTCATCAGCTTGGAAGGCTGTTGCTCTACCATTGAGCTACACCCGCGTGTCAGTCGAGAGCTTAGAGTCAAGAGTCAAGAGCCAGACATGATTCTGGCTCTTGACTCTCGACTCTCGACTCTCGACTTTCATTGGGGAGTGCAGGATTCGAACCTGCGAAGGCATAAGCCATCAGATTTACAGTCTGACCCGTTTGACCGCTTCGGTAACTCCCCGCGCGATTGAACAACTCCATGTCGAGCCGCCACGCCGAGGACCGACGCGCCTACAGCACACCGATCATTGCAAAGAATCGATAGCACGATCGACACTTCACGATAACCGCGTGCTGCCTGCAACGAGCCGCGATGGTCCGAACACTCCCGCAAGCCGCTGATCGAACGGCGCACGCGCCGCCCGGTCGATCCAATCCACCCGCCGCACCTTCCACGTATCTACGAGCTAGCGGAGGGACTTGAACCCGCAACCTGCTGATTACAAATCAGCTGCTCTACCAATTGAGCTACGCTAGCCGAACGGTGGCAAACTCGTGCGAATCAGTTAATATACCCGTCCGCCGACCGGCCGCAAGGGCGACTGGCAACAGATTTGCACGTCCGGGTTTCGCTGCAGCCGCTCACGAATTGATGACACGACATTGGGGTCGAATGGTTCGAACCCCGGCATCCAAAGCCCCTTGCTCCCGCACTGGCACTATCAACAAAAAATCGGCGGCTTTTCCCAAAAAAGTCGCCGACGATTATGCTCATCCGGCCGGACGGACCGCCCGACTGTTTCGAATTGCTGAAGCGAATCGCTACAGCGATCCACTATAAGGTGTCGAGCAAGATTCTTTCCTCTTGCGCGGCCTGCGCAGCTTCGATAGCGCCCGGGCCTCAATCTGGCGAATCCGCTCCTTCGTTACGCCCAGCGACGCGCCGACTTCCTTGAGCGTTTGCGGCTCCTGGGCATGATCCAGACCGAATCGGCTGCTGATGATCTTCTGTTCGCGTTCATCGAGTCGGCGCAGAATCCGTTCGATTTGCGCTTCACGCTGATGCTGCGCGCCTTCCTCGGCTAACGGGTTGCCGCGATGCTCCTGCGTACTTGCGAACAACTCATCCTGGCTCGTGCGGAATCGGTCGCGATGCTTGAACTCGCCGGGAATCGTGCGTGCGAAATTCTTCATAATGGCCCAACTGGCGTACGTGCTGAACTTGTTGCCGCGGGCGAAGTCGAATTTCTCAATCGCTCTGAGCAGCGACATATTCCCATCGCTCACGAGCTCAAAAAAGTTCTGATCGGGCGTCACGTGGCGCTTGGCAATCGAAACCACGAGCCGCAGATTGGCCCGGGCGATTTCGTTCTTCGTTGCCACCGCCTGCTGATGCAGCGATTCGATCTCATCCATCAGACTGGATTTCGGTTGAGCCGGATCGAGCTCCTGGCGAAGCTTGGCCGCCTTAAACTTCAGGAAGTTGTATTTACGGAACAAGTGGGCTTCTTGCTCGCGGGTCAAAAGCGGCATCTCATACAAGCTAGCCAAGTAGGGTGGCAGTCCGGACGGCCGGCGAGCCTTCTTGGTTGGCGTGTCGCTTTCGGGCATTGGTCCCAAAATCGCCTTGTCCGCACCCTTGCGAGCGAACCGCGGATTGGGAATCAAATCCAGCGGCATCTCGCGGATTCGCTCCGCGCGCACTTCGTTGATAACACGATAGATCGTGGTCTTCGTGCGGCCGAATTGCTTGGTCAGCTTGTCGACCGACGCGCCGCGCTTAAACGCCTGATAAATCCGCGTTTTTTGCGCTTCGGTCAGCGGGCCGTTGAGATCGGGAAAGATCGCCAATTCTGGATGTTGTTTGTCGAATTGGCGGATCGTCGAGCGGATCGTTTCCACGCTGCGGCCGGCCCGCTTCGCCAGCCGGCGCGAAATCTCCGATTGGCCGCCGCCCGCACTGGCCAGGCGCCGTGCCCGATCGATGATTTCTTGCCGCTGCTCCTCAGTAAGCTGGCTGAATCGTGCTCCGCGGGCTACGCGCTCTTGGTTGTGCTTCACGAACCGGTCCACGCTGCTGCGCAGAAAACCGACGCGCTTGCGACCGTCGAATACGAGACGGCGGCTCACCAGACCCAACTCGCGCCACCGCGAAATGGTCTTGGTCGAAACGTTGAATTGCTTAGCCAACTCTTCGACGGTAAGCACTTGCTCGCCAATGTTCTCAGCCGACATATCGGCGGAATCGGAAAGATCTTCGACGAATAGCCGGAGATCGTGCCGAAGATCGGCACCGCCAAATTTCGTCGGCATCGATTCGGTAGGCCGGTAGCCCGTGATGCGGAAGCAGACATATTCATACGGATACGTCTTGTCCGGATCGACTTCCGTGATGAGTCGCTCGGCTGCTTCGACTTGCTGCAGTTTTTTCGTGCGAGGCGCGAAACGGATCTGCTGGTCGCGGAGTTCGCGCAATGCGGGGCTTTGGTAATCTCTTTGCATGGTCCACCTCTTCTCTGCTACGGACGCTCTCCTGCTTACTTGTGGTGTTCCTTGCGAATCCATCGCCCACAGCCGTGTCAACCGGTCGCGCACCTTGCTCTTAAGGTGCTCGACCGCCGGACATGGCAGTTTTCTCGGCAGTAGCAATACGGTCTGTGCTGGATGAGCCTCGCTTTATTGGATAGGTTTGCGATCAAAACGTAACAGCTAGCCCCGACGGTCATTTGGCAGCCGTGACCAGTGCCATTGATCATGAGCAATTTCGATGCCACCGCGCCGCCAACTTCGCGGGTGGCGGTAGAAGCATCCGTTTATAAGTCAAGTGCCGCCAAACAGCCCGACGCTGTCATGTTGTACGCACATAAGTCGTTTCAGGTCGAGAGAAAGTTCGCGATTTTGGCCGGATTTTGTCGCATTCGTCATTCTGAAAGGATGCCTGGTCAAAGCTTATCCCTTTAAATCATAACATGTTGCGCCATTTTAAGCTCGATTGCCGCCTCGAGAATGGGCGAAACCCTCCCGCACGCCTCGGTTTCCACTATTTTTCCCATTTTTACATTTTCGTCGGGAAAGGTGGTTAACGGACATTTTGCGATGGAAAGTCGATCATTTACTGGACGATTTAGCTGAAATCGAACCAGACGCCTTTTTGGCAGTCGGACGGCAATAAGGAATGTAAAACATGTCGTGGCTTCGCAAAGCGGTTATTGGCTGCATTTTGGGCTCTTTTATCCACGTGGCCCATGCTGGCGACCGAATTGATCTGAACCCGAGTAATGAGTGCAACCAACTTACGCACGTTTCGATTCAGCTCGAAGCCGGCGGTCACAACGTAGTTCGCCCGACGAAGGATGATAAATCGGCGACCGCGGAGCAATCGCTGCCGATCAGCGTTGCTGCCAAGTTGGGATACGATGAAAAGCGGCTCGCCCCGAGCGGCGATGCGGCCCCGGGTACGGTGCTGGCAGTTCGTTATTACGACCAGGCCGAAGCGGTGATCAAAGTGCGCGATACGGGCCATTCCCCACACTTGGCCGATGACAGGCGGCTAATCGTATTGGAACAGGGTGCGCAACGCGCCATGCCGTTTTGCCCTAACGGCCCGCTATCCCGCGAGCAGCTCGATCTCATCGACGTAGTTGGCGATGCGTACAGCCTCAATCGGATGCTGCCTAAACAGCCGGTCGCCAATGGTGAATCGTGGGCGAACGACGCATCGGTGATGGGTCCGCTTTTAACCATGGATACCGTAGCGGTTTGCGAAGTTCAAAGCGTTTTGGATGAGTCCAATGCGAACTTCGCCAAGGTCCGCCTGGCGGGCGACGTCCAGGGCACCGCCGACGGCGCAGCAGTGGAGCAGGAGGTTCGCGGCGTTTATCTCTACGACCGCAAGCTTCGCCGAATCACGAGATTGAACCTGGCGGTCCACGAAAAGCGTTCGATCGGCGGGGCCACTCCGGGCCTGGATGCGGTGGCGAAGGTGCAAATCAAGATCGACCAAATTGCAACCTCTGCCAATTTGAGCGATGAAGCGGTTGCCAAAGCAACGACGGCCGCGCGTATGCCGTCACGCGACCTGTTGTTCGAGTCTCCCAAGCTGGGCATTCGGCTGAAGCACGACCGGCAGTGGTATGTTACGGCCGAAGGCCGCGAGACTGCTACGTTTCGGCGTGTGGACAGCAGCGACCTGGTGGCGCAGTGCACGCTCTCGGCCCTGCCGCCGAAATCGGCCGGCCGCCAGACGTCGCTCGAGCAATTTCAAAAGGACGTTACCTTCTCGCTCGGCAAGAGCTTCGGCGAGCTGGTTTCGAGCCGCCAGTGGCAAAATGCGGCCGGGTTGTATTGCTACGAGGTGGTGGCCCGCGGCCTCGTCGAGGAGCTCCCGGTCGAATGGCATTATTATTTGCTGACGCCTGAAAGCGGAAACCGCGTATCTGTGGCGGTGACGATCGAAAAGCCGATGCTGGACCGCGTTGCGGGGGCCGACCGGCAGCTCGTCGAATCGATCCAGCTCGTTCCGCGCTTGCCGGCCGCGGAGACCGCCGAGCAGCCCACGACGCCCGACCGGCGTTGAACGGCATGGCCGCCGAATTTTACGCGAGTTATACTTGTAATGGAGATATCTCCATTCACAAGAGAGCGGCCATGACCAAAATTACTCTGCCTGGGGACCTGACGCGGCAACTTGTAGAGGCCCAGAACTGCGTCGAGCTTTGCGACACGACTGGCCACACAATCGGCTATTTCACGCCGGCCGTCGAACTTTTGGAGCCGACGATCAGCGCGGAAGAGCTTGAGCGGCGCGAGAAGGGGCCCTTCTATACTACCGCACAGGTCCTGGCGCACCTTCGCTCGCTGTGATGTACGAAGTCATCTGGGCACGAATGGCGCTCGACGAGTTAGCAACGCTATGGAATGATGCCAACGCGACGTTACGAGAAGCCATTACCGTCGCGACTGAGGAAATCGATTCACAATTGGCGAAGTGGCCAAATGAAGCTGGGGAGTCCCGCCCGAATAATCAACGAATTGCGTTCGTTCCGCCGCTGGGTCTCCGCGTCTCCGCTTTCAAATACGGCCATTAGACCAGGGCGTAGCCATCTTGCACGTTTGGTTAATAAGGCGCAAAAGCGCTAATAAGTCAACTTTTCTCTGAAATCAACCAACGCTAATCTGCCTGAGCCTGTTTATATGCCCATTCGCGCAGAAAACGACCCACGCTTCTCGCGGCGATTTCTCTTCATGGGAATCATCGCGATTGGCTTCGCGCTGTACTGTCTCTACGATGGCGTCGTCGGCTACCCGGCGCGACGCGACCGCGGGTTCGCGGAGTTCAAGGCCGAGAATCCAAAAATTCAAGCGGCAAATGCGGCGGAATTCGAAGCGCAGGCCGATAAGAAGGACCGCGAAGCCTGGGCTCGTTTCGCTCACGACAGCGAGGTTCCCACCGGACCCGACATCGTCACGCAGTTCGTGATGGCGGTAATCGCCGGCGTGGCCGGTCTCGTGCTGCTTTCGATTCCTATGCGGGCACGCGGCCGGTGGATTGAATTGGATGAATCGGGGTTGCGATCGAGCTGGGGGCAGTCCTTCGAATTCGGTCAAGTCGAGTCGCTCAACAAGCGAAAATGGCGCGATAAGGGCATCGCCAAAATCACGTACCGCGACGGTGCTCGAAAGCGGCAATTCGTATTGGACGACCTCAAATTCCAGCGCGAACCTACCGACGCCGTTCTGCTCGAGCTTGAGCACAGAATCGGACTCGAAAAAATCACGGGCGGACCGCCCGAAGCGCTGGAAGATCGATTGGACGATGCCGCTGATATTGCGCACTCGACGTCACCCAGCGATCCCGCTTAGAAGCTGCAGAAACCCGCGCGAGCGGCGGGGTCTATCGCCGCCCGAACGAGTCTAACGGCGTCAAACTACGGAAACGGTAGCGTTGGCAGCGTATTTTCCGGCAAAAACTCCGCTGGCTTCGCCCGGCGTATTTCGATACAGTCTGCGCCCCCTTTGGTCGATAAGGATAAGGGGCACTTTGCGCTGACGTGCCGGAATAACATCGGCCTCTTCAGAGGCGCCCCGTAAAGAACAGAGAGGAAGCCATGCGCTCGCCTGAGTGTGGAAAGTCGGTCAAGCTTTCATTCGCCGTCCTGGTCATGGCTTTGGTCCAGCTAGAACCGGCCATGGGCCAGCCCTATGTTTACCAGCCCGCGCCGGATTATTACCACAACGATACGGTAGGTGGCACGTTCCTCGGCGGCGCATTTGGGGCCATCACGGGCGCTCTCATTGGTGGTAAGCACCATTCCGGGCAGGATGCTTTGATTGGCGCCGGCGTCGGCGCAGTAACTGGCAATCTTCTCGGCCAGTCTAAAGACCGAGCGGATGCGCAACGTGCGGCGGCCGGGCAGGCAACTGTCAATCAAATGAACCAACAAGCGGCCGCGATGGCGGTCACCAATTACGATCTCGTGCAAATGACGTGCGCCGGAGTGAGCGAGGACGTTATCATCAGCACGATCCGGTCTCGTGGTGCGCGGGTCGATCTAAGTCCTCAAACGCTGATCGAACTTCGTCAGCAAGGAATTAGCGATCGAGTGGTGCTCGCCGCGCAGCAGATGGGCCCGGGTGGCTACGTTGCGGGAGCGCCGCCCTATGGGCCGACTGTGGTTTCGGAAGTGCCGCCCCCGCCGAGCGTGATCGTCGCGCCCGCGTATCGGCCGTATCCGTATTGGTATTATCCGCGACCGTATTACGGTTACCACTACTACCACCCGCACACGGTAGTCCACGTCGGGTTCTGATCAGAGCATGGAGCTAGGAGCGGGGGGCATGGAGTAAGATTCTGGCTCCCTGCTCCACGCTTAGATGCTCTCAGCCAAGATCGGCTCAATGCTCTCGGCCTTGGCGATCACGACGACGCCGCCAGGAGAGACAACGAAGCCGTTCGCCTCATCCTCTTCCTGGTCGTAGCCGATGCGGAAACCCTCGGGAATCGAGACGCCTTTGTCGATGATCGCTCGGCGGATCTTAGCCCGCCGGCCGATGTTGACCCGCGAAAACACGACCGAATCCTCGATCTCGGCATAGCTGTTGACGCGTGTCTGCGGGCCGACGATCGTTCGCGTCACCTGGCCGCCGGAGATGATCGCCCCGGCACAGACGATGCTGTCGAACGCCGCTCCGCAACGGTCGGTCGACTTGAAGACGAACTTCGACGGCGGCAAATTCGGCTGATAGGTTCGCACCGGCCAGTGGTCGTCGTACAGATTGAGCAGCGGCTCGACGGCCGTTAACTCGATATTCGCCTGGAAATAGCTGTCGATGGTTCCCACGTCGCGCCAGTAGGCGTCGCGCTTCCGGTTTTCATCGAGAAACGGAAACGCTTGCACGTGGCAGTTTCGAATCATCGAAGGGATGATGTTCCAGCCGAAATCGTGCGCGCTATCGGGAAGCGTGGCGTCTTTGCACAACTCGTCGAACAGGTAGTGCGCGTTGAAAACGTAAATACCCATCGATGCCAGGCAATATTCCGGGTTGCCGGGTATCGTCTTGGGTGCGGCCGGCTTTTCCTCGAATCCGATCACCCGGCCGTGGTCGTCTACTTGCATGATGCCAAACTGCCGGGCGGCCTCCTTGGCTTTCACTCGCAGTGCGGCGATCGTTACATCGGCGCCTGCTTCCTGATGGTGGGCAATCAGCTTGCTGTAGTCCATTTTGTAGATGTGGTCGCCGGCCAGGATCACAACGTACTTCGGCCGCTCTTTTTCCAGTGTGTAGATGTTCTGGTAAACGGCGTCGGCGGTGCCCTGGTACCACTGCTCGTCGATTCGCTGTTGCGGGGGAACGACGTCGATGAACTCGCCCAGCTCCCGGCACAGATAATTCCGCCAACCGAGCGTGATGTGCCGATCGAGACTCATCGCCTTATATTGCGTGAGTACGAGAATGCGACGCAGGCCGCTGTTGAGGCAGTTGGAAAGCGTGAAATCGACAATGCGATAGATGCCGCCGAACGGCACGGCCGGCTTAGCGCGGTCGCGCGTCAGCGGCCCCAACCGCGATCCTTTTCCGCCAGCCAAGACTACCGCCAAAACATCCTTCATCGCGTGCGTTCCTCCGCGTTGCGAGACGGCCGCGCTCGGCCGCACCCATACATCGTGATCCGGCTACCCGGCCGCTAGACCCGCCATTTTATCGAAACCGACGCGCTGGCCAAGGGCGAGTCAGCCCAATGGTTGAAGGTGGTTGTGCGGAATTAATTCGACGAGCCACTGTTCTGTGTCAAAAGTCGTATTGAAATGTTCGAGAAAGCCTGCATGTCCAAGATAGGCGATCGGCGGATCATCGTCGCCTGAGAGGAAACCGACTTCTGCCGGCCATTGATAGACATTGCTATCCTGAGCGATTTCAATCGCGACAGATCCCGGCCGTGTATCCAGCGCATGACCACCGGCTCCCAAAGCGCCTTCTCTGTCCGTAGCCAATTTGACGCCCAGAACTTCTGCGAGCGATGCATTGACAAACACGTTATCGGCGCCCGTATCCAAAAGCCCAAATATGTTGATGGCGGCCTTGGGTCCAATGATTCGAATGGGAACCATCGGTCGACGGATTTCACCGGAAGGAATCGTCAAAGTTCGTTCGATCGAATAGCGAACGTAAGAGAAGATCATCGCAGCCGGGCGCCAATAAGGCGAACGTTCGCCGGTGGTACTTTATCTATTACCGGATCGGCTTCATCAGCTTTTTTGGCCGCTTCCAATACCTCCACGAGTGACGCGCCGCTGGCCACGATCCGCGTCATAGCGTGGTCCCAAGCAATCCACTTGCCAGCGTATTCGATGGGCACGGTCGGGTGTTGGATGTTGGACATCAATTCGCCTCCGATACCATTATAGGTCCAAATACAACTCTTTGAAATGTTCGAGCATTGGCATGGAGCTGAAATAGTTGGCTGCACGCAGGCGCGAGGCTGCGGCAAGTTTGGAAGCCAGAGCGGCATCACTAAAGATTCGATCCGTGTGACGAGCCCGAGCGGCGCGGCCGGCCCGAATGCCAGGGGGAATCAGGTATCCCGTTTCGTTTTCGATCACTAGCTCGCGATTGGATGGCGTGTCGCTGGCAACGACGGCTACGCCGGCGGCCATGGCTTGCAGAATCGACGCTGATGGACCGGCGTTTTCACTGGCATTCCACAGCACATCCAAGTGCGGCAAGATCCGCCACGCATCGGCACGTTCGCCGAGAAATTGGATGTGTTCCAAATCGCTCGCCATTCGGGCGTATTCTTCGAGCTGCGAGCGCAATGGGCCATCGCCAATGACGAGCAAGCGAAGATTGTCGTGGAGGACGCGCAACAAGTCGGCCGCCCAGATAAGATCTTTCACGCGGCTCGCCGGCTCGAGTCGATCGACGACGCCGATCAACCGTGCGCCCGCCGGAAGGCGTAACTCGCGCAATAGCTCATCTCGCGACAAATCACTTGCTCGCCCGGGCGGCACTCCGGGCTCGATCAGCACAAGTTTCCCTGCCGGCAACCCGTGCTGAACGC
Organism: Pirellulales bacterium; assembly: GCA_963733825.1. Lineage (GTDB taxonomy): Bacteria > Planctomycetota > Planctomycetia > Pirellulales > Lacipirellulaceae > JABDGM01. The sequence continues at coordinate 382,705 of CAVTEK010000011.1, read as the reverse complement.
ACGTATCGCGCATCCAGCGGCTGCTGACAATTAATCGATCCGTAAATTGAGCAAGGCGTCGTTCGAGAAACCAGTCCCAGGCGTCAAGTGCGCGGTCCATGCGGTGATAACTGGCAAGGAAGCGGCGAACTCCCGCCATTCGCGCCGCGATCCGGCCGTGAACGCCGGCATCAACGTCCCACGTATGGACCAATTCCGGCCGCAGCGAAAACAACAGCCGTTGAAAGCGCACAAAGGCGATCGGGTCGATCGGCCAACGGCAATCGAATCGAGTCACCGGTATTCCAGCCGCTGAGAACTCGTCACTGCCGGATCGCCCACCGTCCAGCGAGGCCACATGAACATCGAAGCCTTTTTCGGCGAGTCCTTGGGCGAGCAGCAAAAGCTGGCCGGCCGTACCGGACCGGTCGAGCGAGTCGATAAGGTGCAGGATTCGCGTCACGGTGGGAAACCTCAAGCCGACGCTAAATCCTCCGGCTCCAGTGCAGCGACATAGGGCAAGTTACGAAAGCGGTCCTCGTAATCAAGCCCGTAGCCGACGACGAATTCATCCGGAATCTCAAACATAACAATATCGGGCGCGATGGGCACTTCGGAGCGGTCGGTCTTGCGCATCAGCACGGCCGAGCGAAGCGAGGCCGGTTCGTGCTGGAGCAACTGGGCGATAACTTCCACTAGCGTATGACCAGTATCAAAAATGTCGTCGATCACCAGCACGTCGCGATTCTTGAGATTCGGCACCAGCACGTCGGAAATCACCAATGCCTGGCGGGGCTCATCCGGCGTTCGCTGGCGACTGGCTTGAATGAGCGCCACGCGCAGCGGCATCTCCAGTTGCCGGATTAAATCGGCGAGCAGCACGAGGCTTCCGGTGAGTATGGCGACGATCGTAATCGGGCGGCCCCCATAGATTGCTTTCACCTTCTCGGCCAATTGGCATACGCCGTCGCGAATCTGATTCGGGTCGAGGATTTGCTTCACGCGGTTCCGCCTTTTCCAGTCCGGGGCCGCTATTCTACGCGGCAAACCACGGGGCCACTAGACTCTTGCCGGAGGGCCGAATAAGCATGGCGTTATGGAGAAGCCCACCGGAATATGGAGCCAGGTCGAGTTAGCTGGGCACATTTGCCGCACGTACGAGCCAGCGGCGCCGAGTCCGCATAACTACACCGTGATTTGCCTACATTGCAGCGAAGCGGCATCGTTGCGCAGCTATCCGGCTTTTGGTCGCGAGTTTGATCGCTATGGCTTGCGCGTCATCGAACCAGTGACCGGCCGCAGTTGGTGGACCGACCGCATCTGGCCCGAGTTCGATCCGGCGATTTCAGCCGAGGCCTACGTGCTCGAGCGCGTTGTCCCATTCATTGCTGAGCGTTGGAATGCTTCGCCGCCGCGGCTTGGGCTGTTGGGCATCAGCATGGGCGGGCAAGGCGCGCTACGGATGGCCTACAAATACCCCAATGTTTTTCCCACCGTGGCCGCGATTGCGCCGGCCATCGATTTTCAAAAGCGGATCGAAGAAGGGGTCGATCCGGGCCTGGCGCTAATGTATCGAGATGCCGAAGAGGCGCGCCAAGACACCGCCCTCTTGCACATTCACCCGCTCAACTGGCCGCGGAATCAGTTCTTATGCTGCGATCCAACCGACCTGCGGTGGCACGATTCGGCGGAGCGGCTGCGGATGAAGCTCTGGTCGCTCGGTGTGCCGTTCGAATGCGACCTGGAGACCGAAGCCGGCGGCCATAGCTTCAAGTACGCGAGCCACATGGCACCGCGGGCGATCGGATTTGTGGCCCAGCGACTAGAACAAGAGCGCCTGCGGGTTTTATAGTGGCTTGCGTTATCGTTGTGGATTGGCTTTCGCCTTTGCGGTTGGTCGTTGAATGTCGCCTGGCTCGAATTCAAGGAATTGGACTCCTTCGACTTTTGTCTGATCATTCTTGCGGTTGTAGTAGATTTTGCGGGCTTCCAAGGGCGGGTTGTCACCGACACCGGCCTTTCGACGCCACAGCTTGGCCGGTGTGCGGGTATTTCCCTCCAGTATGAACACATCTTTTGTCTTGTCGTAGCTGGCCCGATCGGCCTGAATGCTGAAGTCACCCTGGGAAAGCGTTTGGCCTTCGATCCGCACGTCGCCCTTAGCCTGCATTTGCACGGCATCGATCTGCGGGCCGCTTTGGTTGTTCGGTTTCGCCGCGGCATGGGCGGCCAACGGATCCTCGTTCAATCGAAGGTCATCGCACGTAAGAGTCATGCTTTCGGGCGGCAGCGATTCGGGTCGCGTCAACTCCAGCTCCTGCTCCCAGGAATCAACGGGGCCGTACACCGCCCGGACACGATCGTGAAACGTCATTTCGCGCGTGAACATATTCCCGTCCAAGCCGGTGTGGAAATCGACGCGCAAGAAATGGAGCTTGTTGCCACTATCTCCAGGCGGGGCGGCGTCCGGCGCTTGATTCGGCTGCGGGCCCGCCATCGGCCCAAGCCCCGCGCCGTAACGCGTCGATCGGATAACACCCGGTCCTTCGCCGCTGATTGCGCCCGTTTGTTGATTGACCGTCAGGTGCCGAAGTTCCATCCGATCGTGCGAAGTTACGCCGCCCGTATCGCGCGACACGTTTTCGATGTTAACTTCACCCTCGAAATCGACCTGGTTCAAGCTCGTGGCCGTTTGCTGAACGTGCTGACCGAATTGAATGGGAGCCGCCAACTTCGCCAACATCCGATTGCATCGAAGCGTGCTGTCCGCGCTGGCGACGATCACATCGCGGTCGAACGTGATCGTCTGGCCATCGAATTGCAATCCGCCCTGCCAATGAATTTTCAGCGGCGTGGGAGTGGCGGTGGCGTTGCCTTGCATGTCGCGGGTCATCAACATGGTGGCTTCGCCTGGCCCGTCGCTCCACATGTGATTATCGCGACCCTCCATTTCGACCCAATCGACAAGCAATGTGACGCCTCGTCCGGAGAGCTGCGCCAGTTGCGTGGCACCGGCTCGGCCAGTGTTGGCGCCCGCACCGGCAGAACCAGTGGCACCCGCCCCACGCAAGGTGATATGAGGCGTCTTTGTATCGAGGTGTTCAACGAACAACCGGGCGCCACGTAAGTCCAAAGGCTGCGGCTGACCGGCGCCGGCTTGCGGCACTTCCTGGAGAACAACATTCCCGTCGCATGCGAGGGTATTGGGCACGGCCTTTTGGTCTCTAAAAAAAGCTTCCAATCGCATCTGGTCGGCAACAACGTGGTACACTTGCTGCGATTGATCGTTCGCCGGCTCACGTTTGGCGCCGGCAGGGGTCGCGGCGCCGGCGGGCTTCGCGGAGCCGGCCGGGTTGGCAGGCGATACCTTTCCCGCATCGGTGGCCGCCGGCGGAATCTGGGGCTGCACGGTAAAATTCGCCAGCAATTGATGCGTGTGGCCGGTCAGTTGTGGAGAGGCAATCTCAACGTTGCCGACGGCGATCAGTCGATCTGGCGCCAAATTCGATTGCTTCGGACTACTGCCCGCGGCGCCGATTGGCGGTCCGGCCGCCGGCTTTGGATTGAGCTCACGTAAATAAAGCCGAATTTGATCGCCGAGGATCGAGCCCGCGGCGGCAAACGCCAGCTCCGGCCGACCTTCCATGACAATTACCGGTTGGCCTTTGTCGCGACTAAGCTGAATCGATTGCTGCCACGCCGCTTGAAAAACTTCATTCGGCTTCGTCGGATCGGATACGTAGTGCAGCGAGCCGGGCCCTGTCGCGAAGAACTGGCCGATTTTCGACGCTGATTTTGGGTCGGGTCTTTGGTAATCGATCACCGGCGCATGCAACACATTGGGACCGCTGCTGACCATGGCGTCATTCCCGCCGTCGATTCGCACGCGCTGCTCCTGCAACAGGATTTGAATGCGGTCGCCGCGGGCCTCCGCCTTCTGCTGCGGTGATACCGCGATCGCCGGATGTCCCTGGGCAATAATCATCGACGCTTCCAATCGGCCCAAGTCGCGCTGCTGGCGCTTACCGGGATCGACCACGACCGGCTCGGGCTTGGCATCGGGCACCACCTTGGGCTTAAAGCGAATATCCAGTTGATTGCAATCGAGCTGATCGCACGGTCCGTTGGGATTGACTTGGCGGACCACGACATCCCGATCGACGCTCGCCACGTACCGCACGAAATCGAACGTGAACGGCCCGTTGCAGGTGACGTCTACCGGCGGCTTAGGCGCCTCGTTTTGTTGCACGCTGTGACCCTCGTTCCCACGCGGAGCATGGGAACTGGGCCCGGCTGGTGTATCGCCACCGGGCAACAAACTGCTGGTGTTGAGTTGCATTCGCATCCGCACATCGCGGCGGATTTCCAACGAATCGAAGCCTGCGATTTTCAACCCCTGATCGCGGGGCTGAACGTGCTCATCCGACAGGAAACGAATCTCCAATTCGCGGCCGCCGCCCACATTTTGACCCATCCGAAATTTCACCGGTTGATCGGTGTACAGCAGCTTGGTGTTCATCTTGAGATCGGACGTCTCGACCAACAGATCGTCGTCGGGACCCGGATCGTGCATGTCGCTACGGATCGTAATGGGGCCAGGAAACTCGCCTCGGGTGATCTGGCCGATCCGGCCCATTTCGGGGTGGAAATCATCGAACAGCAGGTGGGCCCCCTGCGGTGCTTCGAGCACGATCGCATCGCGCGGGGCCAGAACGCCATCGTGCTGCGGCGGCGTGGGAAACATCAGCATCGCCATGCGCTTGATATCGACCTGAGTCAGCTGCTGATTTTCGCCGCCACCCACCGGGCGACGCGTATATTCGTCGATCACCAGCATCGTCGTTTCCGTTCCGTTGGCAAAGATTTTCGGCGGTCGAACCTGTGTCCAATGGCCCTGGGGGAAATAATGCGACAGCAGGCGCTGATACGTCGAAACCGATTGGGCAGCCCGGTCGAGCTCCTCGCGGTCGGCGGCACGTTGTTCCCGCACTTCCAGCGGGGGCTCCATCCGCGGCACGGCGAACGTCACGTAGGCCTGGTACGCCCCGATGAGCGCGGCCAAGACAATCGTGCTGCGAAGAATGCGTCGGAACATACGTGTCTACCGTTTTCGATTACCTTTGTAGGGCGATCCCACCGAACGTGAAGACCTGTGTATCGTCGCACGCGCAGGATGGCCGTCCAAGGCCGAACAATTCGCGCGTCAGCGGCCAGGCTGCGTCGTCGAGCCACTGCGGGCCGCCGTCTGTGATATGTGGCCAGGGCGTGTCCGGAGCGTTTTCCAGGCAAAATCGGCGCGGCGCGGTGAAATCGAACTTGCGCGGCGGCAATAAATCGATCGATGATTGATCGACGCCAGGAGCCGCCCACTCGCGCTCGACGATCGCCAAGGCTGCCGGCTGTGAAATAGATGGTTCTTCCCGGGGGACGAGCGGATCGGCATTGAGCTTATAGACCACGTCGGCAGCCCAACCAACATTTGGCGCGAAACACGCCGCGAACAACGTGAATGATGTTAGCGCCCGCATGAGTAACTCCGTTAAACCGGAATCGCCGTGATTACGTGAGTCGGCATGTCGCCATTACCAAATGGTGCTAATTGGCGCCGCCGTAGCGCTTGAGCACATCGTCCCAACGACCGGTATTTTTCAGGATTATTTCGACGACTTCGCGAACCGCCGCTTGCCCGCCGCGAACGCTTGTTGTGTATTTGGCGGCGCGGCGCACGTCTTCGACCGCATCTGCCACCGCGACGCCCAGGCCCACCGCGCGAATCGTTTTCAGATCGAGCAAGTCGTCGCCGATGTAGCACACCTGCTCGCGAGTGAGGCCGAATTCGGATGCCAGTTCATCAACGGCCGGCAACTTGTCGTCGATGCCGAGTCGGACGATGTCGAGCCACAAATCGGCCGCCCGGCGGCGGATCGATTCGAGGTTCCGGCCGGTCACAATGCCGAATCGTTTGCCGGCTTCGCGCCACAGCCGAACGCCCATGCCGTCGCGGATGTGAAACTTCACGAGTTGCTCGCCGCTATCGAGAAGGTGAATGCCGCCGTCGGTCATCACACCATCCACGTCGCTCAGGATCAGCTCAATCTTGGAACAATCGTTGGCGAGGTTCATTGCTTACGGAAAAGCGATCAGAATCTTGTTTCACCACGACGGCACTACGGACGCAACTGTATAAGGCCTGAATGAGAATTGGCGATGATGTTTTGGTATGTCGTGCCCGTCGTGTCATCGTGGATTTTGATCGGATTCCGCTACGTTCTTTAGGCAGCTTTCTTCGGCGCCGTTACTCCGGCCTTTGAACCGGCTGCACCAATCTTCGAACCAGTCGTCGGCACGTCCGCCTCCGCCTCGGTCTTCAGACCGAGAACGTCGGTCACGTCCACGAGCCCGATCGGCCTTCCTTTTTTGTCGATCACCGGCAGCTCGCTGAATTTCCGTTGCGCCAGAGCGCCACTGCGTCTCCCACTCGTGTACCGCTTGGCACCGTCGTCGGACCGGCGACCATGACGGTGCACATGGGCCGATCGAGCGCCGACTCGTCGCGTTTTTCAAACAACCGCGCCAAATCGCTATCGGTGAACAGGCCGGTAAGCCGGCCTGCTTTATCGGTCAGCATGATGGCGCCGCTACGCCTTCCCGGCTTCGTGCACTTGACGATCACGTCCCGCACCGACAGCGAATCGCTGGCGCAGCGGCATTCGGAAAGGGGACGCATGATTTCGTCGACTTTGCTCAACTTGCGGCCCAGCGCCGCCCGGATGAAACCGGGCAAAGTCGTCGGCCTGGAAGTTGCGCATTTTGCTCATGACCAGAGCGAGGGCGTCGCCGACGGCCAGCATCGCGGTTGTGCTCGTGCTCGGCGCGAGGCCCAGCGAGCAAACTTCTTCCAAGTCGCCCAGCTCGATCACGACATTGGCCGCTCGGCCGATGGTGCTTGTTCGAGCCGCCGTGATGGCGATCAAGGGTACGCCAAACTCGCGGAGCGACGGCAAAAGCTGAGTCACTTCGGCAGTTTCGCCACTTTGCGTAAGCATCACGACGACGTCTTGAGAATGAACGCGGCCCAAATCGCCATGGAACGCTTCGGCCGGATGGAGAAAATGGGCGGGAGTACCCGTCGATGAAAACGTCGCGGCGATCTTCTGCCCTATCAGGCCGGCTTTGCCCATGCCGGTGATGATCGCGCTGCCTTTGCACGTGTACAGCAGCTTGATCGCCTCGCAGAACGAGGAATTCAAGCGATACGAGACCTTCCAAACGCCGGCCGCCTCGCGGCGCACGATCTCCCGGGCCGCACGAAGTTGTTCCTCCGCTGATAGTGTGCCTAATTTCTTCGGCGCTGGGCGCCGCTTGGGAGCTTCCTTGCTCATCGAACCAACGTTCCTTCACACCTGAAACCAAACGCCTGTAACCCAACAACTCGCAATGCGACTCGAACAGCGGCCCAAATAGTTGGACCAGTCGCTGGAGCGTCGCCGCGCGAACGGCTCCCGATACGGGGAACCGCCGCTGCAAATATCATCGACGCCAATCTCTTGCGGGCGGCGAAGTCTAGCGAATTCGGCAACCAGTCACAACCGCGAGACCGCGCGGTGCTAGCAGTAATTCAGCGCGTGCGGCACCGCATACACCGATTGCTGGCGGCGGTACAGAAACCAGCCGGCAATCATGAACGGAATAAATAGCTGGCACGGCTGGACGAGGCTTGAAAAAAAGAAGGGGCGCAGCACACGCCAGCTGCATTGCTGGGCATTGATCGGCCACCACATCGTCAGCACAAAATCAGGCTTAGGCTGCTCGACTACCTTTCCAGTATTCCAATCGGTCATGACCAATCTGGAGCCTGGGCCGATTCGTTCCCATTTGCAAGTGCCCACAAACATTCCCAAGAGGCATGCGGCCAGGATGAACCACTGCCAGCTTAAGGCCGCCCGATTTGCTAGCCGTGCGAAACCGTACATGACTACAGCCGGAACGACTAAAAACAGGGAAGCAAGTACCGCGTACTTGGCTTGGACGGGCATCGACCCAAACGCCACGTCGGCATGCTGAAACGTGGTAAGTCCCAATTTGCACAAAAGCGCGACGAAAAGCCAAATGGACAAAGCAAGTGCGTACCAAGCCACCATCAACGTTGGAATCGGTCCGATCAAAAACGTAATGAGTGGCCAACGCGCACACCAGAAACGTCGCTGATATTCGCGCACGGTCTTTTTGGTAAGCGTCTGCGGATCGCCCAAACGCCGTGAAGCTTCGGTGGAAGCTTGCGATTCGCTCCAGCCGCTGGCCTGCAATTCTTCGACTAAATCGCGATGATGGTCTGCAAATTCAGCGGCCGCCCGCCGTGCGTATTCGCTCGGCAAACCACGGCGAACGAGATCAGAAACCATGGCGTTAAGCACTTCGGGCGTGTTCATGCTTGCCTCCTTGCAAGATGCGGCCGACGGCCTCTGCGACCGTCGACCATTGGGCCATCGAAGCGGCCCGTTGTTTTGAACCCTTGGGCGTAACGCGATACACCACGCGACTTCGCCCGCCTACATCGAGCCGTCGCGACGCTAAGTCGCCGCGGCCCTCTAGCTTGTGCAGCAGCGGATAAATGCAGCCTTCGCCGAACTCAAATGTTCCGCCGCTCTCATCCTTGATCGCCTGCACCAGTTCATAGCCGTACATCGGCCGCCGACTCAGAAGCTCCAGCAAAACGAGCTCCGGCACACCGTTCAAAAAGTCGGGATTGGTTTTTCTTGTCGCCATGGCCGGGGAGGATACCTATTGGTTTGAGGTATGGCAATAGAGATCGGCTGCGCGAGGATTTCAACTTGAGAGCGAAGAACCACGCGAAACATTGCCGCGTAGAATGCGACTGACGCGCTAGGCTGAGAGGAAGAGGACATTTGTTATTGCAAATTGGTCATTTGTCATTTGGCAATATCTGAAATGACCAATTTCAAATTACAAATTTGCAATGACCGATTTCTTTTCAGCTAGCTGCCTCGACCTGGCGGCGCAAAAAAAGCTCCCAGAAAAGCACACGTCCCAGGGGGGCAAAGGACGCTGTCACCTTTCCGGGAGCGATTGGACGCAATAACGCTTGCGTGCGGGCGGACATGCAACAGGTCGCTTTAGGGGGGAGGAAGCGACTGCCGCGCGTCGGGGAGTGTATCGTAGCGGATGGGAGGCGTCCGTGCCAACGCCAACCGCTGCGGGGTCAACCGGTCCCTAGCCGGGGGGCCAACCCTTCCACGTGGTTTGTTGATCTCCGGGGCGATGAAAAAACTGGGTTCAACGCGTTCGGGTCGCTGAGATGCGGCCACTTAAAAAAATTCTTCGCGAAACAGCCACGACGACTTGCCTCTTTTGCTTGGGCTTTCATGTTCCGGCGTCCATGCCGGTCCAATCGGGCCTTCGTCGTGGGTGCGGAAGATAAGGCAGGCCGCCATAACGGGTCAAGGCGAGTTTATTTGCGAATACAGCCAAATCTCTTCAGGGTGCGCGCAGTTCTAGTACCGGCCGAACAAACCAATCGAGCCGCTAGCGATCCCAATTACCGATGCCGCAACGACAATCCCGCGCCGAGCCAATGGGTCCAAAAACGTGCGAGCTGCTCGCGACGTTCGCTGGCAGTGATCCAGCCTAAAACCGCCAGCATCAACGGCTCGAAACAATGAGTTGATGCCGATCAATTGTTTCGATCGATCAATGTTCGACGTGATCAGCGGGATACAGCGGCACGACATCGAGCAAACTTATCACGGCCGATGAGCGCGAAAAATATTCGCCACGGTCGTGAGTCTGCCACTGCGCCACGCGCACCATCCATAAAATAGAACCGGCAATATTGCCGAAGCGAACGATAGCCGAATCATGTACAGGATTCTGATTGCAGCCCAGTAATACTCGTCGATCGTCCAGGTTCAGCCATGCTTTCCTGGCCGGAAATGCCGGCACGCGAAGATGCGATGAGCACGAGGCATTCCGAATACTAGCTGCACGAAGCCGATGATATGCCGTCCAGCAACCATTGGCCGGGCTGCACCAGTCCGGCGCATCCCTTGAGCTGCCAATAGATCGAAAATATCGCGAAGGTTAGCCCTAAACTCGGAAAGCCTTGAGCAATTGCATTGAATGCCAGTGCCCAAACCGGCAGGCTATCCAGTACCTCGGCCGGCATCCCTGCCGCCAAAGCACGAGTTGAAGCGACACCACGACCGCACAAGCTATCAAGTGATGAACCCGCAGCGGCGGCGGGGCGGGTCGCACTTGTGCCGATTGAGTATTCATGCGGATTCCGGCCGCTGCTCCGCGAGCCGTTTAATATGCCGGAGCACGCGCAAGTGAATGTGGTGCACCAGCCAATCGGACCAGATCGTCCAGTAAGAGTACGGCCGGATATCGAGCGTGTACCAGGTGCGCCCTGTGAGCCGGGTGCCGCCACTCGGCAATTCGACGAACTCGAACTCGCCGCGAACGGAGCGGAACGCTAGGTCCAGATGCGGTGGGTGGATATGGCGGTAGGGCGTCAGTTCGAGCATCGGATCGGGCTGTTCGCGGACGTCGAAGGCCAGCCGTCGCGGCTCGTCCCACGTCGTGATCGGTTCGACGAATTCGCCCGTAGTGAAGATGCAGTGCCGCTCGGCGTCGACGCCGCTGCCGAAAATTCGAGCTTCGCTGGGGCAAGCGATTCCCATCCGAAAAAACCACTCGGGCGGCTCCGTGATTTTGGAGAAGCCAACGACGTTTTGCCACACGATTTCGGGCGAGGCGGCAATTTCGATCTCGCTGGCGGTCACAAAAACATGATCGCCCGGCAGTTTCGACTCCACGGCGGCCCACAACGGCAGGATCAGCAACGCGCCCATCAGGCCGCCGCGAATCCGTCGCCGGCGATCCGCGAGCAGCTTCCCGATCGGGGCGCCGGCGATTCCCAGCGGCAACACGATCGGCGCCGCCATGAGGATGCACAGGGCACCCTCGATCGCAAACAATAAGATAGCTATCCCGCCGAACAACAGAGCGGCGCACGCCACAAGAATCGTCAACCCATGCGAGCGGCTCGTTCGCAAATTGAGCAGGTAGCCGGATGCGACACCCGTAATGAATGGCGTGCCAAAAAACAATGCCGCACCGTAATCATGGAACAGGTAAACCGAAACCTGGGTCAAAACCGAGGCGTAAAGCGCGCCCACCGCGATACCGCCGATGGCCGCCTTCACGGTCGTCGCCACGTCGGCCTGCCGATTTGGTGCTTGCGTTGGCGCCGCGACACTCTTCAAGGGCGTTGTTTGCGGTGCCGACGGCAGACAAGCCAAAATCAGCATCGCGATCAAATTGGCAAACGGCACCAGCACCCAGAGCCCGTTCCAGGGCGAAATCCCGGCGTCGAGCGCCCGCCGCACGCTCATCCCGATTGCGATCCACAAAAATGGCAGCGCCCACAGCACCCACGCGAACCCGAACCAATCGGGCGCGCCTTGGGCGAATTGCTCGCGGGCGCTCATCAGCGGGTTGATGAAATCGAGCGGCGTATAAAGCTTGCCGGTTAGCTGGCCGACCACGGCAAATTCGACGACGTACTTCAGCGCCATCAGCCCGAAACCGCTCACGGCATAATCGCGCCGCCCAACCGGGTCGCGCAGCAGAAACCACAGCCGCAACCAACCGAGCGGGCCGCGCGAAGCCGCCAATACACTGAACTCATTCATGAAATGCGACTAGCCATTGAGATTCAGCGCGAAGTGAATGTTAAATAAATTCCAAATCTGCTGGCCGATGACGGCCGAGTAAACGCCCAAATGCAAAAAAACGCCGAGCCAATGTGGCCAGTCCCGCCGCCGGCGTGCCAAACGATCACCAACCGCCGCCGAGATCTGAACTACGAATGCAAGGATGGGCATTGATTGAATAATCAACTGCGGCCGCGGAACAAACATCGCGAGCGCGTAAACGGCAATTGTCTGGAATGCCTGCAGCAAAAACAACAGCCGCCAAAGCGCCGAATCCGCGATCTTCCACGCCGCCCAAGTGCCAATCAGCAAAAGACTTGGGTTCACCAGTAAAAAATAAATCACCAGCGGAATCGAAGTGTGTTCATCGTCGGTCACCAGAAAGATCAATTGAGACAGCGCAATCGCAATGAACATGCCAACCCCGAGCGAATGTTCGACGAGTAGCCAGTGTCCAGGCAAGTCGAAAAACGCCAGTCCTTGGCGCCACCACCAATACCCAAAACCAACGACCGTTGCGCTGATCGCTGTCGCGATTGTGTAGCTCGCGCCCATGTGCTGCCCAGCGACGCCGACAAGCGAAACATGTCGTGTTGTCGCAGCAGTTGATTGACCGACAGCAGAACTGCAGTGACGCTGGTCGCTACGATGATGTGATGAATCCGCAGCGGAGGCGGGCCGGGGCGGCCGATGAGTCGATTCAGCGACCCGACGCTGACCAGCGGATCGTTGTCTGGAGGCCAAGCCGAATCGTGGCGCGATTCGTTCAACTTGAAAACCGCTCCTGCAGGGCCTGCACCTGCATCTCTTCGTCGCGTAGCGCTTCAATCGCTTTTACAGCCGCGGTCGCCGCTTCGAGCGTCGTCAGGCAGGGCACGCCGGCCTGCACGGCCGCCGCGCGAATCCGGCCGCCGTCCGTTCGTGCCCGCTTGCCGCTTGGCGTATTAACAACCAGCGCGACCGAGCGCTCGGCAAAATAATCGAGCAAATTCGGCTTCCCTTCTGCGAGCTTTTTCACGCGGCGAACCGGAACGGCGCCGGTTTCCAGCGCATCGGCCGTCCCACCCGTCGCGAGCAGCGAAAAGCCAAGGTCCACCAACCGCTGGGCGAGCTCCACGCCCGCGCTCTTATGCCGGTCCGCCACGCTGAAAAAAATGTTCCCTTCGCTCGGCAGCACCGTGCCGGCCGCGAGCTGAGCCTTGGCGAACGCCATCGAAAACCGTTCGCTAACGCCCATCACCTCGCCGGTCGAGCGCATCTCGGGACCGAGCACGATATCGACGCCTGAAAATTTGATGAACGGAAAGACCGCTTCTTTCACCGAAACGTGCGATGGTACGGGATCTTCGGTAATACCCTGCTCGGCGAGCGAGACTCCAACCATCACCTTCGCCGCCACTTTGGCAACGGGCACTCCAGTTGCCTTGGCGACAAACGGCACCGTCCGGCTCGCGCGCGGGTTGACCTCGAGGACGTAAACCCTCGGTATTCCGATTCCCTCCCCTTGAAGGGGAGGGTTAGGGAGGGGTGATGACGCTTCGCGCCAACAATTCCCCCCTCCCCAACCCTCCCCGCCGAGGGGAGGGAGCCGGATGATTCATAACGGACTGCGAATTGCACGTTCATCAACCCAATGACATTCAGCTCTTTTGCGAGCGCAACGGCCGCTGCGCGAATCTCCGCGATCACCGGCCCCGGCAAACTGTACGGCGGAATCGCGCAGGCCGAGTCGCCCGAATGAATGCCGGCCTCCTCGATGTGCTCCATAATACCTGGCACGATTACGTCCTGACCGTCGCTGATGCAATCGACGTCCACCTCCGTCGCCCCTTCCAAAAACTGGTCGATCAACACCGGCTGCCCCTCGGCAACGATAAACGCCTCGGCGACGAAACGCTCTAACTGCGCAGCGTCGTAGCAAATTTCCATCGCCCGGCCACCGAGCACAAAACTGGGCCGCACGAGGATCGGGTAGCCGATTTTCTCCGCTTCCCGCCGAGCCTCGACCATCGTGCGAGCAATCCCGTTGGGCGGCTGTTGGAGACCCAGCTTGTGGAGCATCTGCTGAAACTTCTCGCGATCCTCTGCCGTTTCGATTGCATCCACGCTCGTGCCGATGATCGGCACGCCGGCATCCGACAGCCGCCGCGCCAGGTTGAGAGGCGTCTGGCCGCCAAACTGCACAATCACGCCATCAGGCTGCACACGGTCGCAGATATTCAATACGTCCTCGACCGTGAGCGGCTCGAAGAACAGCATATCGCTCGTGTCGTAATCGGTGCTCACGGTCTCGGGATTCGAGTTGACCATCACCGATTCGATGCCGAGCTCCTTGAGCGCGAAACTCGCATGGCAGCAGCAGTAATCGAACTCGATTCCTTGGCCGATTCGGTTCGGTCCACCGCCGAGAATGATGATTCGCTTCTTGCCCGGCTGCTTCACGGGCACCTCGTCTTCATCTTCGTACGTCGAATAATAATACGGCGTATACGCCTCGAACTCGGCCGCGCACGTATCGACCGATTTGAAGGTGGTCCGGATCCCGCGTTGAAGTCGTTCCTTGCGAACATCCATTTCCGTCGAATGGAAGATACGTGCGAGCTGCCGATCGGAAAACCCCTGTCGCTTCGCGGTGCGCAGCAGCGGGGCAGGTATATCTGGGAGCGAGCCGGGCGGTCCTCCGCCCCGTTTTCCGGCCGCATCGGGGTCGAGGACGACTCGGCTCGCTGCCCATCGTAGCGCCTCCTCGGTCTCCACGATTTCGTGCAGATTGTCGAGAAACCACGGGTCGATCCCCGTCAGCTCGTACACTCGAGCGACGCTCATGCCGCTCTTGAATGCGTAGCGCAGATACCAAACCCGCTCGGCGCCCGGCTTTCTTGAGCTTTGCGACAATCGCGCCTCGGTCGGTTGCTCGGCCGTTCCCCACAAATCGAGCCGGTCGCAACCGAAGCCGTCGCTGCGAACTTCCAGGCCGCGCAACGCCTTTTGGAACGACTCCTTGAACGTGCTGCCGATGGCCATCGTTTCGCCGACGCTTTTCATCTGCGTGGTGAGCGTCGCATCGGCGTCGGGGAATTTCTCGAACGTGAACCGCGGCACCTTCGTTACCACATAATCGATGGTGGGCTCGAAGCAGGCGGTCGTTTCGCGGGTGATATCGTTCGGCAGCTCGTGCAGCCGATAACCGACCGCCAGCTTGGCCGCGATCTTCGCGATCGGAAAGCCGGTCGCCTTCGAGGCCAACGCGCTGGATCGGCTCACCCGCGGATTCATCTCGATCACGATCATCCGGCCCGTACCGGGGTGGATCGCAAACTGGATGTTCGAGCCGCCCGTTTCCACGCCAATCTCGCGGATCACCGCCAGCGAGGCATCTCGCATCCGCTGATATTCTTTGTCCGTCAGCGTCTGCGCCGGGGCCACGGTGATCGAGTCGCCCGTGTGAATGCCCATCGGGTCGAAGTTTTCGATCGAGCAGATGATGACGACGTTGTCGTCCTTGTCGCGCATCACCTCCATTTCGTACTCTTTCCAGCCGATGATCGATTCCTCGATCAGCACCTGATGAACGGGCGATCGCTCGAGTGCCAGGTGGACCATTTCGTCGAATTCGCCGTCTTCGAACGCAATGGCCGAACCGCTGCCGCCGAGCGTGAAGCTGGGTCGCAACACGGCCGGCAGCCCGATTTCCCCGAGCCAGTCGCGGCCTTCCTCGACGCTTCGAACCGTTCGGCCGCGGGCCAAATCGAGGCCGATGTTCTGCATGGCCTTCTGAAAACGGTCGCGGCTTTCCGCCTTGTCGATCACGTCGGCGTTTGCGCCGATCATCTCGACATCGAACTTTTCCAGCACGCCGTTACGCCACAGGTCCATCGCCACGTTGAGACCCGTCTGGCCGCCGAGCGTCGGCAGGAGCGCGTCGGGCCGCTCTTTTTCGATGACCTTGGCGACGATTTGCCACGTGAGCGGTTCGATGTACGTGCGGTCGGCTGTCGCCGGATCGGTCATGATCGTGGCCGGATTGGAGTTCACCAACACGACTTCGTAGCCCTCTTCGCGCAGCGCCTTGCACGCCTGCGTGCCCGAATAATCAAACTCGCATGCCTGCCCAATTACGATCGGCCCGGAGCCAATGATGAGAATCTTTTTGAGGTCGTCGCGGCGTGGCATGGGCTTGATCTGAGCGCGGAATCAGGCTCTCGGCTCAAAATAGGACAATTGCCGCAAGCCAGGGGCTCGCAGGCGCGGCAGCGAAGGCGACAAAGATCGCTCAAGATTAACGCGCCGCCGGACGAGCGTATAGGGCCGCGCTGGCCTGACGCGGCCGACCGGACTTTATATCGTCGTGCTAATCCACACTGGGAAGTTCCGAAAGAAAACCGCAGCGAGATCATTCGGAACGAAATCTACGGCGATCTAATTGCCGGGTACAATTTTTCCCGAACTGTCAGCCATGCTCGGCGGAATTCTGCGCTCTTCAAGTCGCTTCAATTCACTTTCGGGCTGGCGACTCGGAGTTACGCCCGTCAACTTGCGGGAACTCGATCTGAATGCTTTGCCGATTCAACTCGTCGAGGCGGCTTTGAATACGGGAAACTGCCATTTGCAGCAGCTCAAAGTCGTGCGACAGCTTTGCGGTTTTCGCCGTCTGTTTTGCCAACTCGGTACGGGTCATCTCCATGTTCCTCATGACCTCATCGTGGAGGTTCCGATCCTGCGCCTTCTGGTTCGCGGCTGATGAAACGGTTGGCAACTCGATTTCAAGCAACATCGCGTGCAGGTGCTCCAGCTGTCGTTGCAAGAGCGATTTCTGCAATTGCTGCATTTCGAGCTCGGCCGATTTCTCTGCTTTCTCGTCTAATTGACCGGCCAATTCTCCCAGCAGATCTTCATACCGCTTATGTAAGGCCAGCCTAGTTGCCTCGCGCTGAGGTTCCGCGCTGCTCGCCGGTTGGCTGGCATTGGCTGTCGGCTGCTGCGAATTCGCAGAACTCTTCGCGCCCGTCGACGCGGAACTCGCTGCCGATTCGTGGGAACTCGATTCGTTTTTCAAAACATTGTCGCCCGTGCCGAAGTACACGTTGGCGAAATAATGCGAGTACTTCTCGGGCAGCGGCCAGATAGAGATGGAAGTAACCGGGCCCGCGCATTTCATGGAGGAGAGTGAACTCGCCGGTATCTTTGTCGAAAGTGGACGTTTGCAGGTCTACATCCGGCATCGGCAGGCCCCAGTTACCCGTTGCTGTTTCATAGAAATACAACTTTCCGCGCTGTCCCGGTGGCAATACATATTTGCCCTTCACCAGGTATTGCCCCCCGATCTCGATCTTCGGCCGCGTTCCCCACACTTCTTCGATCTCGATCCGTCCGCCTTCCTTGAATTCGGATTGCCCGAGTTCGATCGGCACCTTGTACTTGAAGCGGCTCACCAGCGCCTTAGCCTGCTCGATACCGGGACCATTTTCCGCGGCGCTAGCGGCTGCTTTTTGCGGGCCATCGTGCAGCTCGACTTGGGTTGCCAGACTGTCGCCAGCAGAGTTGCGGTCACCCTCGCCCTGTGCAGCCAGAATGATGCCGCCGACAATCGCCATCGCCGAGACCACAGCCGTACATTTGCCAACGAACGCGAACCACATGGCTTTAACTCCTTCGTTACACAGGACCAATGCGAGGGGCGAGATTTCCCCGATATCGCCCGAAGTTTTCAGCGCCAGGCAATTCTCGGCCGTTTGCGCAACCAAGGCCGGCGTAATCGCGGCGTTGGCCGATTCATTCGTTCCGCTCACGGCCCCGGCAGCCATCGACAGCGAAACGCCGCGACGCAGGAATCTCGAACGCAGCATGCGCCGCCCGCGGACCAGCCGCCCCTGAACCTGAGCCACGGTCGAGTCCGTCTCGTCGGCGATCGCGCGGCGTGTCTGGCCTTCCAAGTAGCGCATTACGAGAGGGGTCTGGTATCGTGCCGGCAACAACCGTAGTTCTTGCACAAGTATGTAGAGCAGCTCCCGATCGTCGATCACGGAGGGAGTTTTTACGTCGGCGCAGGAGTCGCCGGATAGCGGCTCCTCGCGGCGGCGCGACCGCTTCCGCCGGGCGGCCAACGCGGTCCGCATCGCCACCTTATAAAGCCAGGCCGACGCCGATTCGCTGGCTCGGATTGTGCTCGCCCGCTGGGCGAGAATGAGAAACGTGGCTTGGAACGCGTCTTCGACGTCGTGATGATGGCCGAGCACCTGGCGGCAAATCATCCACACCAGCCGGCCGTGCCGCTCGACGATCTGGGCAAATGCCCGCTGATCGCGTTGGCGGACAAACTGCATGAGCAGTTCGCCGTCGGTGGGAATGATCGCCACGGCGCGATTTATCGCTGACGGAATCGGAATATCGATCGCTCGAAATGCAGTGGCCAATTTCGGCATGCCTCACGGTACGGGTCTCTGCCCATATAGTGTGTCCCGGCGGCCAATCGAATCGCAAAAAGTTGCATTTTAGTGGCCTCTTTTACCTCCGAGGGACTGTCCGCACACTCATGCGTTTGGGCAATTCCGCGGGCGAATGCAGCCACTGTTCACGAATTGATTGAATACGACGCCATTTTCAGAGATACTGGTAAGTTGGGAAATAACCCGGCGGCCTTGGGCCAATCCGGCGCCGCCGGTCCAAGCGAAACTTAGTTTTGCACCTGGGAATAGTTCGAAATGGTCCGATCTTGGATTGCGATCCTTTGGGGGTCGCTTCTGTCACTGTCGTTGTCGCTTGGGTGGGTGGCAACAGCTCGGGCTGTTCCGATCGTTTGGACTGGGTCCACGATCAACTTCCAAAAAGCCGGTGCGGACCCGTCGGACCCGATGGATCCTCTAAACCAAGACCGCCTGACGGATCACGTCTGGCTCACTCGCGGCGCCGACGACGGCATGTTTAATATCGTCCCCACGAGCAACGACCTGGTGTTTGGCGATCCCGGATATGTGCGGTTCACCAGTCCCGACGACACGCTCTGGGCCACCAGCGTGATGGCGGCAAATACGGGAGAAACAATTGCCGCATCGAACTTCGCGCAGCTGTCGTTCACGACGTGGGCGGCAGCCTATGGCGGTCCCGGTTCCGACTTAAGGCCTAATATTACAACACATAACGCGGTCGTCCATTTGCTCACCGACGACATCTATCTGGATCTGAACTTCACTTCGTTCGACTCGAGCGGCAACTTCAGTTACCAGCGCTCGACAGCCGGCGTGCCAGAACCGTCGGCGGGCTTTGCGGCGCTCGCCGGGGTGCTGCTGCTAGGTTGCTGGCGGCGAATGAACACCCTTCGGTGCTAATTACGGCGCCCGGTGAGACTGGTGGTCAATGGGTGCGGCCGTCTCCCTCGAATTCAAGAGAAATCACTTGAAACGCCTGCCATTATCGGAGATATTGAGATTCAGGGCATAATCGGGCTGTTGGGCCAGTTCGCTATCGCGTGAGCAGCCGGAATTGGTAGCCGCGCTAAACCGCGCTACCCGTTGTTTCAAACGGAACTCGCAATGCCCCGTCATCTGGCCACGGTTGTATTCTCTCGACCATCCATTCTCGCGGCCGTGCTGCTTTTCAGCCAGCCGGCTAACGCCCAAACCGTTTGGTCCGGCCTGACGAAGTCGTTTAGCAAGGCTGCCGGCAGCGACGACACGTTACCGCAAAATCAGGACCCGCTCACAGCGAACGTCGTTCTGACTCGCGGCAGCTCGGGCGGTTTAATCAATATTGCTGCGGAATCGTTCTATAATTCAACTGCCAGTCCCGCGCTCACGGAGTGGGCCACCGACCTTAACAATCCCAGCCAAACCATTACCGCGACTAACTACTTGAACCTTTCGTTCACCAATTGGATCGATGCGTATGGCGGAACAGGTACGAACGGTTTCTTTATCCCCGGTAGAAGCGCGGTGGTTCATTTGGTGCCCGATGACATCTATCTCGATCTGGAATTTACAAATTTCGATGCCGGCCACAACGGCGCCTATTCCTATTTACGAGCCGAACCGCCGGCAGCTCTCGCGGGCGACTACAACCAAAACGGCCGTGTCGATGCGGCCGACTACGTCGCCTGGCGTAAGGGCGCCAGCCCCAACCCGAACACGATTGGTGACTACAACACTTGGCGGGCCAACTTCGGCAGCGGGTCTGGTAGCGTCGCGGGCGACGGGCTTAGTAGCGTAACAGCAGTGCCCGAACCGACTTTTGGCTATACTGTATTGGGATTGGTGGTGCTGGCTTTTCGACGAGCGAAATCGCGGACAACAGCGACGTCGATGTCGTTTTGAGCTCGGCTCACGACGCCGTTTTTGTCATTTCTTTTTATTTGCCCACGATGCGATCCACCGCTGTGTGGCGTCCTCCGGCGGCGGGGCGGCTTCGATCACCTTCGTGATCTCATCTGCACTCATCCCGCGCTCGATCATCTCGCGCTTCATGTCGGCTTCAAGTCGGCGGTGGTGAATCGACGTAATCGTGCTCGATATGAACACCACAAGCGTGCAGATCACGCCCGTCGCACAGCCAATCACGACGACCACGAGCGCGAACCGCTTGCTCGGATCGAGGCCGGAGAACATTTCTGTCCCCCAGTCGGCAAGTAACGGGTGGGCCCATAGCCAAGCATTCATCGGTGTGTCTCCCGGGAAGTTAACATCGCGTCGATCGCCGAATATCGCGTTTCGTCGGCTTGGCGCCGATCACCGTCGCAATTTCATCGGCGCTCAATCCGCGGTCCAACAGTTCGCGCTTGAGCGCGTCTTCGGCGCGGGTTTTATGAACTTTATAAATCGTGGTGCAAACAATCGCGATCGCAGCCACGCCAACTAACGCGATGGATATGATCATTCCGGCGAGATCGTCGGATCGCAGCGAACTTATCCACTGCCAAAAACTGCTTGGTATTGAATGCATGATTCGTCGCCTTCTTCGGTGGCTCGAAATTAGATTCTATGGCTTCAGTGCTTTAATTCCCCTCCGGTTCACCAACGCCGGGCGATTTGGCCGCGACGATTCGCTCGATCTCCTCGGCGCTTAGTCCTCGTTCGACGAGATCCCGTTTGAACTGCGTATCTGCACGATGGCTAGCATACCTACGTACTTGCGTAGCTATGGTACCAATCACACCCACGACACTGCCGATGAGTACCACGAACACCACCATGTTGAACGGCGGCGAAATACTGACGATCGAATGAAAAAAGTCATACATAGTGTGCCTTCGCTTGGCGTCTGAACCACTCTAGGTTTGGCGCCCCGGTATACGCCACCGAACTTATCGTACGCTCTGCCAGTCACCTATTCGCGGTTAGGTAGGTAATATTGGGCAGGCGTAAGCGGAGGTACCGGAAATAAGATGGATCGGTGGCGCAATGCGTACAAGGGGAGCGTTTAACAACAAACGCTGCCTAGTTTTTGGGCGACAAGTGCCTCTCGCGCGTTGACAGCATCGACGTAAGGTATTTAGGCTAAAGGTGTTGCTTTATCAGTGCCGCAATCGGCGTTTTGCTGCATCTGTGTAAGCAGTATGCGATCAATTGGTTGCTAAGGGTGAGTCTGCCAGCCAATTCAGGAGACCAAACTTGGCCGACAAGCCGTGGGGTGGAGTATTTGATCGGGCGACGGATCGCCGCGTCGAGAAGTTCACTCAAAGCGTGACCTTCGACCGCCGGCTCTACGCCCACGATATTCGCGGCTCGATCGCCCACGCCCACATGCTTTCCAAGGTCGGTATCCTTTCGGACGAGGAGCGGCACCAGATCATCACGGGCCTGGAGCAAATTGGTCGCGAAATCGCCGCCGGCCGCTTCGATTTCCGCGAGGATTTGGAAGACGTGCACATGAACATCGAATCCGCCCTGATCGAACGGATCGGCGACGTGGGACGCAAACTCCACACCGGCCGAAGCCGCAACGACCAGATTGCGACCGACTTGCGCCTGTGGGTCCGCGACGAAACAGACGCCATCGCCACCCGGTTGGAGCAATTGCAGCGGGCTTTCCTCGCTCGAGCCGAGCGCGATAGCGGCGTGGTGCTGCCCGGATATACCCATTTGCAGCGCGCTCAGCCCGTGCTCGCCGCGCATTATTGGCTAGCTTATTGCGAAAAATTCGCGCGCGACCGCGACCGCTTGGCCGACTGCCGCTTGCGCGTCAATCAGTTGCCGCTGGGTTCCGCCGCGCTTGCCGGCACGAGCATTCCCATCGACCGTCACATGGTTGCCGAGGAACTCGGGTTCGACGGCATCCTGGCCAACAGCTTGGACGGCGCCGGCGACCGCGATTTTGTCCTGGAGTTCGCATTCTGCCTGGCTACGATTGCCGTGCACCTGAGCGGCTGGGCCGAGGAGTGGATCCTGTGGTCAACCACGGAATTCGGTTTCCTGCAGCTGCCGCAAGAGTTCTGCACCGGTTCCTCGATTATGCCGCAAAAAATCAATCCGGACGTGTTGGAGCTGATCCGCGGAAAATCCGGGCGTGTGATTGGCAATCTCACGAGCATTCTGGTGCTCTTGAAAGGTCTTCCGCTGGCGTACAACCGCGACCTTCAAGAAGACAAGGAGCGGCTTTTTGATTCGGTTGATACCGTGTCGTCGTGCTTGGATTTGGCGTCTCCGGTCGTGGCCGGAGCCCGGTTGAACCATGATGCGATTGCCGCGCGCCTGAATCAGGGCTATCTCGATGCCACGACATTGATGGAGCACTTGATCCTCAAAGGCGTGCCGCAGCGAACGGCCCATGAATGCATCGGCCGGCTTGTGGCCACCGCCATGAAACGAGGCGTGCCGCTGGCCGAGCTCCCCATCGAGGAGTTTCAATCGGCCAACAAATCATTGGACCGAAGCGTTTACGAGATTCTGGGCGCTCGAGCAGGCAATTGAGGCCTTTACCAGCTACGGCTCGACAAATAGCGAGCAAGTCGAACACCAACTAGCCAACTGGCGGGGACGGCTCTCCGAAGACAATTAGCACCGCCGGTTGCGAAGCGCCAAACCAGGCAGAGACTGCTTCACATGATTTCCAATCCAAAATTCATTTCGTATTCGTTGGCGATCATTGTGCTCGTCGCCGGCGGCGTCACCGCAAATGCACAGCAAACGCGGACGAAAACGCCGGCGAAAAAACCAGCGGTGACAAAACCAGCCCCAAAACGAACCGTAACTCCCAAATCGGCGGTCACGCCGAAAGCCGCTGCGCCGCGTCCGGCACCCAAATCGGAGGACGAAAACCCGGCCCCAAGACCGGCGCCGCCACCGGTCGCTGAAACGCCCAAACCAAGCGCGACAAAAGCCTCCGACGACACCGGCCCCGATCTGACATTGGAGAAAGATCCGGCCGTTCTCGCGGCGTGGGAGATGCCCCGCAAGAAGCCGGCCGATTACTTCCAGGCCGTCCTTTGGCTCATCGATCTAGACCGGCCCGAGCTTGCCAAGCGGATCTTTGCCGACTTGACCAAGTTGCAGCTTACCGATGCCGATCGGCAAGGTCTCGTCGAGCAGTTCGGTTCCAGCAGCATGCTCAATCTGGCCCGCGCAACCGAGCTCGAACCCGAAGGCGCGGCATTTGCCGACGCCTGCATGGCGACCGCTGCTGCTGCCACGAACAATTCACAGCGAATCCTTACACTGGTCAAACAACTGGCCGACCCATCGCCCGAGGTGCGCATCCTGCGCAACACGACCTGGCAGCGACCGGCCAAACAGGCGCCGTCGCGATACTCGAAGGGTTGGCGCGTGAAACGGACCGCGATCGCCGGGCCGAGCTGGCGGCCGGTGCCGTCGCGATGCATCCGCTCGCCGACGGCA
The DNA here is from genome assembly GCA_963733825.1 of Pirellulales bacterium. Classification (GTDB taxonomy): domain Bacteria; phylum Planctomycetota; class Planctomycetia; order Pirellulales; family Lacipirellulaceae; genus JABDGM01. The sequence continues at coordinate 359,169 of CAVTEK010000011.1, read as the reverse complement.
TGCTGTTAGGCATGCTCGACACTCACGATCCCGTGCTGCGTTCCGAAGTTTCCGTCCTATTGCAGCAACTTCAAGTCCCCCAAGCCGCCCCGTTCATCGCGGCGAGCCCCGCTTCAGCGGAGCGGGAAACAGCCGCGGCCCTCGACAATTATCGACGGGGCGTCCCCGTCTTCGCGGCCGATCAAAACAATCAAGTCGAACTTTGGCAATGGAGCGACGCGACCAAGGAACTTTCGCCGGTGCGCGTCAGTGCAAACGAAGCGCGGATCATTTGGATGTCGAAACTGGCACGCCGGTTGTCGCAGCTTCGCCCCGAAAATCCCGCCTACCAGCGACAAGCGGCCGTGCTCGGCTGGGAGGCTGCATCGACGGATCCAAGGAATTCGTCGACTGGGACGCCAGCCAATTCGCCTTTTGATTTGCACACCGACATGCGGCTGCTTAACGACATGCTGGCTGAGGCGCTCAAGGAAAACTATCCACACGCCGCGATACGTTTGTTGAGCACCATTGCAGGCCGCGGTGACCCTAGTGTCCTGCTCACCATCGATGCCAAACCCTCGCCGGTGACCGAAGCTCTCACAAGCCCCAATCGGAACGTCCGATTCGCGGCGCTCGGGGCGATCATGGCGCTCGATCCACCGTCGCCGTACCCGGGTTCCAGCCGGGTTCCCGAGGCGCTCGCTTGGTTCGCGGCAAGCGGTGCCCCACAGCGAGCGCTCGTGGCCATGCCGACATACGCCGCGGCCAGCGATTTGGCAGGCCAACTCGATGTTCAAGGTCTTCCGGCCGATGCCACGAACCGCGGTCGCGATGCGGTGGCAATGTCACGCGATATGGCCGACCTCGCGGCGATTTTTGTCGATATGGATATCCAGGCGCCCGGCATCCGCGAAGTGCTCTACGAGCTGCGAACGAACCCGACGACGGGCGAAGTTCCCATCGCAATTCTGGCGGGCGATGGCCGGCTGGAAGCAGCCCAAAGGCTGGCCGCCGAACACCAGCGCGTCGTTGCGGTTCCGCGGCCCCATTCGCCCGAAGTCGTCGCCAGCACGGTCAAACAATTGGCGGACCTGGCCGCAGTCGATCCCGCTGCCGACAAGGAACGTGCCGCCCAAGCAGCCCAGGCTCAAACATGGTTGGCAAAACTCGAATCGGGCAATCGGCCGTTCTACACGTTCCGCCGGACGGCCCTGTTGGAAACCGAACCGCCACGCCGCCAATTACCCGTGAATCGGCCGAGGCAATGAGCCGGACCGCCTCCAATATCGGCACACACGTCGAGCCGCTTCCGGGCATCATCGGCTCGAGCCGCGCGATGACGGAAGTGTACCGCCTGACGCGGCAAGTCGCTCGCAGTCGCGCCTCCGTTTTGCTCTTAGGCGAAACTGGTACGGGCAAAGAACTCATCGCCCATGCGATTCACGATCTCAGCCAGCGTCGTAACCGGCCGTTTGTCCGCGTGAATTGCGGTGCGCTGAGCGAGAGCTTGCTGGAAAGCGAGCTTTTCGGCCACGTCCGCGGCGCCTTTACCGGCGCGATCGACAACCGAACCGGCCGCTTCGAAGCGGCCCACAGCGGTACGATCTTTCTCGATGAAATCAATTCCACGACGCCGCTGTTGCAAGTCAAGCTGCTGCGGGCATTGCAGGAGCGCGAATTCGAACGGGTGGGCGATACGCAAACGATCCGCGTCGATACCCGCGTGATCGCGGCCAGTAACCGCGACCTGCTGGCCGAAGCCGCCGCCGGTCGCTTCCGCGAGGACCTCTATTACCGGCTCAACGTGGTACCAATCCACCTGCCGCCGTTGCGAGATCGCCGCGAGGATATCCCGGAGCTGGTCGCTCATTTTTTGGATTTATATAATGAACAGAACGATCGCTACGTAGCCCATATTGATCCCCGCGCCTTGGCGGCCCTGCAACAATATCAGTGGCCTGGCAACGTTCGCGAATTGCAAAACTACGTGGAACGCGCAGTGGTCATGGCCCTTGGCGACGAGTTGACAGTAGACTTATTACCGTCCGCAGTCACGACCGGACGTACGCCGCGGGCGATTGGCGTGGCACTCGATTTCGATGCCTTAGCGGAAGAGCTGGTTCACTTGGGCCTCGGCGACGCCGGCGCCGACGCAGCCGATATCCACAGCCGTATCGTCGATCGCGTCGAACGGGAAGTAATTGCCCAAGTGCTCTTCGAGTGCGAAGGTGTGCAAATCAAAGCCGCCAGCCGATTGGGAATCAACCGCAACACGCTCCACAAAAAGCTCAAACAATATGGCCTGGACGGTGAAGCACCGACGAAATAACAACTTCTTTGTTTCCGCGCACCGCGTGGGAACGAGTTTTACATGCTGTCTGAAATCTCGATCATTTGTTTCGCTGCTTGCTATGCGATTGCTTTCGCCCTGGAAATCCTCGGGCTGAAACGGCGTTTCGCCTGGCACCGCGCGATACTCATCAGTGCGACTGCCGCCGGCTTGTTGGCGCACTCGCTGTACCTATTCCGAAATATCACCGCGACCAGCGCGCTCCCGCTTTCAACCGCCGATTGGTTCCTGTGGGCTGCGTGGCTGCTGGCGATCGTGTATTTCGCCGCGTTGTTTTATTTGCCTCGCAGCCCAACCGGTCTCGTATTTATTCCCATCGTCCTGGGCCTGATCGTTGCCTCGCGGTGGGCGAGCACGGAACCGCTGGCGTCCGAAAGCTCTTTCAACATTTGGGGAATGATCCATGGTACGCTCCTTTTGTTGGGAACCGTCGCGGTTTGTATCGGATTTCTTGCTGGGCTGATGTATCTAGTGCAAAGCTATTCACTGAAAAACGCGCGCTCGCCGGTCAATCGGCTGCGACTTCCCAATCTCGAGTGGTTGGAGCGGATCAATAGCCGTACGCTTGGTTTGTCCACGTTATTGATCGCGTTGGGTTTCGTATCGGGTGTCGCGATGAGCTTGATTCATCACGGCGGCGAAGCATCGTACACGCTGTGGTTGGACCCCGTCGTTTTGAGCCTGGCGGGCATGCTTCTGTGGCTTGTTGCCGCAGAGATTTTTCGGCTCGTCTATCCGGCCGCGCGTCGTGGTCGAAAAGTCGCCTATTTGACGCTTGCTTCGTTCGTTTTCCTGGTCATCGCCTTGGTCTCCTTCACGCTGGTAGATTCGGTGCATGGGCCAAATCGACGCGAAAAGGCAACCCGCCAGTTGTCTTACGACGGCGAAGTGCCGCTCAATTTGGCGTCGCTAACCGTCGCCTTCCCGTCCTGTACAATTTAATGGGCTTGGAATCTCGGAGATAAATATGCAAACCGCGAAATTCGTAACACTTCAGCCGTCTGAAGCGATTTTTGGCGGTGGCAGGTGCGGTAGTGTGTTGTGTGCGAGGTATTGCTCAATCGCCTGGACGACGGTTTGAATCGGGTCGTGGCCGCGTTGTTTGAGCGTGCGGAAGACGCTCATCAGCACGGCTTGGCAGTCGGTGCCGCGTTGGCTTCGGTTGCCGTAGCTGTTTTTGCGGAGGATCACCGCCGGGCGGATCGATCGTTCGGCGTGGTTGTTGTCGAAGGGAACTCCGGCTTGATCGAGGAACGTGAACAAGTCGTACTGATGCCGCCTGAGGCGCTTTACCAAGCGTCGGGAGTGGGGGTCTTCCCACGGCCCGTCGACGAGCTCGGCCAACCGCCGGTCGAGGCAGTCCCGGCGGGAAGCGTATGTCTCGACGGACAGCTCCGGCTTCCGCCGCCACAGCCGGATCGCGTCCCCCACCAGTCGCCGCAGCTTCTTGGCGAAGGCCGACCAATGCGCGCCCGGCGACTTGTACTGCTCCGTCTGTTCCAACTCGCGCAACAGATGGACCAGGCACGTTTGCCGCGCCGCGCACGAGACCGCGTTGTAGGCGCCCCAAAAGTCGGTCACCAGCGTCCCGGCGAATTCCTGGATGAAGAACTTCGCCAAGGCCGGACTGCCGCGCGAGCGGTCGATCAGGTAGTACGTCAAATGCTGGTTGCCAAAGGACCACAGCCAGTTCGTTTGGCCGTCGTTCCGCCAACCGGTCTCGTCGCCATGCAAGACGGCCGAGTCCAGCGCTCTCTGCTGAATTTGTTCGTACCAGCCGTACAACAACTCCTGCAGCCGCTGCCACATCTGCACCAGACCGCCGGGAGTGATCTTGAACTGCAGGTGAAAGTTGAACACCTCGACGATCTGCGAGAGCGTGTTCCCCAAGGCGTAATGCAGCCACGCCGAGAGCGCCAGCACGCGATTGCCCAGCAAGCACCCCGGCAAAGCGGCGGTCACTGGCGGCTCGACCTTTTTGCGGCACTGCGGGCACCAATCGCGGTGGATCGTATGTTCGGTCGTCTCCGGCTGCACGTCTGGAATGTCTTCGGTGTAGCGGACGCGGGTCTCCGCGCAGCGCTTGAAGCGCGAGCCGCAGTCGGGGCAGCAATCGGCGCGATGCTCGACCTGCCAGTCGACACGTTCGGGCGATGGTCGTCGAGAACCGGGATGCCCACGCTTGCCGCCGGGCCGCTTCTTGCCGCGACGCTTGGCCGGCGGCTTCTCGTACACCGGAACCATCCCCGAGGGAGTCGAGGGGGTTGCCCAAGAACCGTTCTTCTCCTGCGCCTCGGCCAACCGCTTGCTCATTTCCAACAGCGCGAACACAACCGCTTCTTCCCCCTGCTGAAACAGACTCCGCGCTTGCGCCTCGGTCAACTCGCCGCTGCGAAGTGTCTCCAACGTCGATCTTGCGGACAACTTTGCACACGATGCCATACCCCACAGACATAACCCAATACCTTAAAATCAACCAACATCAACTTCAGACGGCTGAAGTGTTACCGAAATTCATGTACTGGGAGGAGGATGATTTCGTTGTAGGTCATTTTCTCGACTATCCCGACTATTGGACGCAGGGCACGACTTTAGATGATCTGAAAGACCACCTCCGTGATCTGTATTCCGACCTAACAAGTGGCGAAATTCCTGGAATCCGAAAAGTCGATGAGTTAGTCGTCTGATGAAGCGAATCGATCTTATTCGGTAAATCGAAAGCGCTGGTTGTGTTTTGGTACGCAATCGCGCAATGCATGATTGGTATCGCAATCCAAAAACCGGCGTCGCACAGCCGGTGCCGAGGCAACGAGAGATCAATGAGCGCCTTGCGCGGAAGATTGTTCGAGCGCTCACAAAAGACAACGCTTCATAGACGATCACATGGTGTTGATGAATACCGCCGTTCGACTCGCAATGGTTGGCTGCAACCACCGGCACTCCAGCCTGGCGGTGCGAGAGCGGCTTGCCTTCACGCCGGAGCAAACGCGCGATGCCCTGGCCGCCTGGCGCGTGACGCATCCGGACCGAGAAGCCGTGCTGCTTTCGACATGCCATCGCGTCGAGCTCTACGCGGCCGTCGACGAACCCGGCGCAATCATCGATACGCCGGCTCTCGTCCATTATTTGGCGAGTTTCCATAACGTGCCGGTCGAGGAAATCGCCAGCCAACTATTGGCGCTCGAAGGCGAAGCGGTCGTGCGCCACCTGTTTCGCGTGGCCGCCAGCCTCGACAGCATGGTTCTTGGCGAAGCCCAGATTCTGTCGCAGGTCAAACAGGCGTACGAAATGGCGAACGAAGTAGGCAGCATCGGCCCGGTGACGCACGGCGCATTTCAAGCCGCCATTCGCGCCCGCCGGAGGATTGCCGGCGAAACTTCTCTTTATCGCCATCGAGTCAGCATTCCCAGCGTGGCGATCGCCGATTTCGCGTCGCGAATCTTCGAGCGATTCGACGACAAGCGCGTGCTGGTGATCGGCGCGGGCAAAATGGCCCAGGAAACGCTGCAATACCTCACCGATGCCGGAGCAAAACAAATTACCGTGCTCAACCGGAACCTGGAGAAGGCCCAAACGCTGGCAAACCACTGGAGCGGCCAGTTCGCGCCTTGGGACGAGTTGAACGACCGGCTCGTTACGGCCGATATCGTCGTCAGCACAACCGGCGCCGATCGGCCCGTTGTCACGCTCTACGATTACCGCGAGCACGTGGCTCGGCGCCGACATCAGCGGCCGCTGTTTGTCTTGGATCTGGCCATGCCCCGCGATTTTGAACCGGAAATCGCCGATGAGCTCGGCGTGTACTTGTATGGAATCGACGACTTAACGGAAGCTTGCTCGCGAAATCGCCAAGCGCGTGCGGGCTCTGCCGGCAGCCGAGCGGATCGTGGAAGAGGAAATCCACTCGTTCCTAGCCGAAACGCGCCACCGCGCATCGGTGCCGGTAATCGCTCGCCTTCGAGATAGCCTGGAAAGCGTGCAGGCGGCTGAATTGGGCCGACTTTACGCGCGATTGCCCGAGCTCGACGAGCGGTCTCGTAAAGAAATTGGCCAATTTGCCGACCGGCTATTGGCCAAAATGTTGCATCCGCCGCTGGAATCGTTGCGCGACGAATCCCGCAATGGTTCGCCGCATGGATTACTGGAAGCCCTCCAGCGCCTGTTTCAGCTCAAAGAGAAGGACGACTGAAAAACCCTCTCCCTTGGGGAGAGGCTGGCTCGCAGCAGCGAGCCGGGTGAGGGTGCATTTTCGTTGAGCCGCTCGTCAGGACGGGCCAGAACGAGGCTCACTCCTCGTCGTCGTCCTCGTATTCATACTCGTATTCCTCATCTCCTTCGAGCTCGGCGTCGAGTTCTTCCTCCTCCTCTTCGTCTTCGAGATCGTCATCATCCTCCTCTAAATCGTCGTCCTCCTCGACGAGGTCGTCGTCCTCCACTTCTTCCCACTCATCGTCCTCGAACTCATCGTCTTCTTCATCCTCGAAGTCTTCATCGTCGTCGTCATCGTCATCGTCGAATTCATCGTCGTCGTCTTCGAATTCCTCGTCCTCGATCTCTTCATCGTCTTCAAGCTCGTCGTCGTCATCGAGCTCTTCGTCCTCGAACTCCTCGTCCTCCTCTTCTTCCTCTTCATCGTCCTCGAATTCCTCGTCCTCCTGCGCAACAACCAGCGCGCGTTCCAATAGGGCGACGGCACGTAGTTCTTCCAGACTCATCTTGGCGGTCTCCAATGCTTCGATCCTGTTTGCAGCCGTGGTCGATGACCCCGGTCCATGAACCGGCCAACACTCGCCGCGGGCCTCACACCGGCCAGCCACAAACAGGGACGACGAACAGCAATCACAATGTTAACACAGAACGCGAAACACACAGCCTATGCAGCACCGCTGTCGGCGGTCAAGCGGGCCTCTGAATTAGCAATTCTCGGCGGCAAATCCGCGTTTTCCGCGTCAACTTGCGTGGTTCGCCGCAACTGCTCCGCCCAGGGAAGATCGTCCAAACTCGAAAGGCCGAACTGCTCCAAAAATCGCTTCGTGGTTCCGTAGCACAACGGACGACCTAATTCTTCCGATCGTCCCACGATTCGCAAGAGGTCTCGGTCCAATAACTGGCGGAGGAGCTCGCCACATGCCACGCCCCGAATCGCTTCCACATCCGCTCGCAACACTGGTTGGCGATACGCCACCACCACCAGTGTTTCCAGGGCGGGGGGAGATAGGCGGATTTCATGCTCCCGATTCGATTGGCCCCCGAGCCACGCAGCAAATTCACGACGGCTCAGGAGTTGATAGCCCCCCGCCACCTGGGATACCTGAAATCCAGATTGGCGTTCGTCGTATCGAGCCTGCAAGCTTTTCAACAGGGTTCGGGCTTCCGTGGCATCCGTCAGGCTGGCTAATTGGGCCAATTTGCGCAACGAAAGAGGTTGTCTCGCCAAGAACAGCACCGCCTCCAGCCGGCTACGGCGAGCAGTTCCGGAAATGCTTCGCGCGTCTCGCGATTGTCGGCTCGGCAGCCACAAAAGCGGGCGTCTCGTTTTGCTAATCTGGCGGTAGTGGGCGACGAGATGTCGGTGCCCTTCGCCCCGTACGTTCGCTATTCGTAGATTTCGCATGGGATCCGCCCATTTGCCGAACGACCGCTACAGAACGATCGCCGCTACCGCAATGTGTCACCGATACGCTGAGCCGTCCGCCAGGCCTCGACTTTAGCCACCACTTGTTCAACCGCCTGAGCCGGCTCGGCGGCTACCGCCTCGAAGTGCTGCGTAAACGCCGGAGAATCCTTCCAAGCAGCTTGACAACAAAAGCGATACAAATGGCCGCTGCTCCCCCAAGAAGCTAATTTTGGATCGGCCACGCCTAGCTGTTCCAACCGCGACAAAAGCGCCGGCAGCCGGGTATCATTCGCCGTCGAACCTCGTGATGTTTGTTCCACGGATGGGCTCGCCGGCTCCGTGGTTTGAGAGAAACGTGGGGCTGGCGAAGCATCGACTGGCGCACTTGCCGCGTTCGTCGGCATTAACGCCGGTGTGGCGGGAGCTGCCGAATTAGCGGTTTCAGCTGGCGTCGTTGCGGCGAAAGGCGGCGCGGCTCCGCTTCGACCTGCCGTCGAGCGGGCTTCGGCAACTGGCGACCGACTGTTCTTCATCGCCGCTTGCGCCATGTCGACAGCACTCACGACGGCCGACTTTACTTGTTCCACCGAGGGCCCGTAGAGTTGCCAACCTTTGACGACGATTGCCCCGATCGCGATCATCACCGCGGCTCGATAGATGGTCGTGAATGAAGGCATATAAAATCTCCAGGTTAAGTTCCAGCGATGAAACCCGATCGCAAGGTTGCCAATGATAGCGACCCGGTTTTCTTGCCCCAATGTCGATTTCGCCTGCAACAACCGGAATTCATCGCGTTTCTGGCGGCGCGGCACGCTGTATCATGGATTCATGGCGGATATCTCCCGACCGCGAATCTATCTCGATCACAATGCGTCGACGCCGGTACTCCCCAGCGTCGTCGAGGCGATGCGCGCCTGTTGGAGCGAACCCTATCTAAACCCCGCCAGCCAGCACGAGTATGGCCGCCGCGCCCGGCGCATTTTGGAAGATGCCCGCGAGCGAATCGGCGAATTGCTCGGCGCCAACCTCTCGGGCACAAATCCCGATCGAGTGATTTTTACCAGCGGCGGCACCGAGGCCAACAACCTGGCCATTCGCGGATTACTCCAGCGAGCCGGGGCGTCCCCGCACCCGGCTGTTCGCCAGCACGTCATCATCTCGGCAATCGAACACCCGAGTGTCACCAGCGTGGCCGCGCATTTAGCTTCGTGCGGCTGCCGCGTCGATCGCCTCGGCGTCGATCGACATGGCGTAATTCTCGTTGACCAACTGCCGCACATGCTGCGGCCGGACACGCGACTCGTCGCCGCGATGTTGGCCAACAACGAAACGGGCGTGATCCAGCCGGTTGGCGAACTGGCCGCCATCTGTAACGAGCACGGCGTGCCGCTCCACACCGATGCCGCGCAGGCTGCGGGCAAGTTGTCCATTAACTTTCGAGAGCTTGGCGCCGCCACGATGAGCGTCGCCGCCCACAAGTTTGGCGGCCCACTCGGCATCGGCGCGCTCCTCGTACGGCCCGATGTCGAACTGGCGCCGCAACTCTTCGGCGGATTTCAGCAAAATGGCCTGCGACCCGGCACCGAATCGGTCGCGCTTGTCGCCGGCTTGCGCGTTGCCCTGGAGCTCTGGAATACCAATCGCTCCGATTGGCTGATGCATCTCAAAAGCCTTCGCGAAGATTTTGAAACGAAGCTCCGATCACTAAATATAGACGGCGGCCATCGAATCAAGAGCTGCGAACCAACAATTATCGGCCACGATGGCGAGCGACTTCCAACGACATCCAACATCGCCTTCGTCGGCCTCGATCGGCAGGCACTATTCGTAGCGCTTGATCAATCGGGCATCGCTTGTTCAACTGGCTCCGCCTGCGCCAGTGGCTCCAGCGAACCTTCGCCAGTTCACCTCGCAATGGGCTGTGATCCGGGCCTGATTTCGAGCGCGCTGCGATTTAGCTTCGGCGTTTCAACAACGTCTGAGGAAGTCGGCGAGGCAGCTCGTCGCATCATCCGAATCTGCAATGACTTGCGCAGAGAAAAACTGGTCTGAAAATCACCGTTGGTGGCTCCCTTGCCGGCCCGAAATCGGGTAGAATTTCGGTTTGCGTTTTAGCACGTGTGCTTAAACCGCAAACCGACTGGTTGCTTCAGCAACCAGTCGCTGCGGAACCCGATCCAGCAAGCCATTTTTCCGCCCAATATTGGGCTTCCCGATTCGCGGACGGAGCCGACGTGGTCGACTATTTGAGCGAGATCCCTCTGCCCGGCGCAATGCTCGCGCCGTCGGCTGCGCACTCGGCAGTCGGTTCTGCCGAGCGCCCGTCGCTGGGTTTCATTGCCGGCCCCGAAAACCGCCTGGTCGCCGGCACGCTGGACCGGCTGATGCATTTGCCGATCGGCCGAATCGGCCAACAACCAGCCCCGCGTCGCGTACCCAAAGTGATTGCGCTATTCGGTCCCAGCGGCACCGGAAAGACGCATTTGGCTCACGGCCTTGTTCGCCATTGGAAAACGCAGCGCGGCGCCGAAAAGGCTGCCTACCTCACCGCCGGCGATTTTTATCGGCAACTCCTTGATGCCATCAAGCGGAGTGCGGTCGCCGATTTTCGCCGCGCATTCGCGGCTTCGAGTTGCTCGCAATCGACGATCTGCATCAACTACCAAACGGCGATTACATTTCGCAGGAACTACGATTTACGCTCGATGCCTGTGACGAGAGCGGTGGAACAGTTGTTGTCACATCGGGCCGGCCCCCGACTGCGCTGCCGAACATCTCGCCCGATGTCCGTAGCCGGCTCTCCGCGGGCTTGATGCTACAGTTGGCGCCGCCCGGAAATGCGGCGCATGCGCGGATCATTCGCCGGGCAGCTGAATCGCTCGACCGGCCGTTTTCGGAGGAGGTAGCAACGCGGCTGGCCGATGGTCTGTCCGGCACAGTTCGCGATTTGTTTGGTGCGGTATTCGAGCTTTGCGCTTCGACGGTTAATCCTTCCGCCGACAACCTGGCAGACGTGGAGCAGTTTTTGACTGCCCGTTCCGCCGCCGGCCCGCATTGCGGGAAATCGTCGCCACAGTGGCGCGATACTATCGCGTTCCGCAAACCCGGCTCAAAAGCAATTCTCGCCGACAATCGATTGTCTCGGCCCGGGCAATGGTCGTATACCTGGCGCGCGAGTTGGCAGCCGCCAGCTACGAACAAATTGGCCAAGCCTTGGGCGGCCGCGATCACACCACGATTATCCACAATTACCGCAAAATCGACCGGCAACGATTCTGCGACCCAGTGATTCAAGAAACAATTGACGAGCTTCGCCGCGTGCTATTGCACCGGTGAACGCAGGTATGTTTACAACGTGTCAATAAACCGTCGAGCAATGAAGCTTCTTCTGTTGAATGAAGTTTGAATCGCGCCACGCTTGAAAACAACTCTCATGCATCAACGTCGCACCGACGACACGCTAACAGCCCCCAAACACGCTATCCACAATCCCGTGTTCGACGTAACTACAAATGGGCCACTAAGTTTTCATAAATCAACAGAGCATAATCGACAACGGATGCCTTCGCGTAACTACTACTACAAAAATTAAATATACTTCCTTCAATCTAATCTCATCCGCCACACGGGCCGAAAAGATTTCACGCTTCTCAAGTTGGACGCGCTAAACGCGTTCGAAAGGATCTCACTTGCGATGAAAATCACCTGCAATCGAGAAAAGATGTTGCACGCGTTCCAAACCGTGGCCGCCATCGCCCCGGCACGCAGCCCCAAACCGATTCTGCAGAACGTCAAGCTGGAGGTGGCCAAAGATAAAGCAACGCTGATGGCCACCGATTTGGAAGTCGGCATCCGCTACGAGGTGTCCGGCGTCGAAACGGATGCGCCGGGCGCCGCCGTACTTCCGGTCGGTCGTTTCGGCTCGATCCTGCGTGAAAGCGGCGACGCCACCTTTCGCATCGAATCTGGCAGCGAAGGCACGCAGATCCGCGGAGAGCGCAGCCAGTTCAAGCTGCCCTCGGAAAACCCGCAAGACTTTCCGCCGATCGCCGAATTTGGCGAATCGAGTTTTTACGAAATATCGGCCCGACTGTTTCGCGAACTGATTCGACGCACGATCTTCGCCACCGACAACGAGAGCAGCCGTTACGCGCTCGGCGGCGTAAAACTGGAGTGGAACGATAACGTTCTCACGGCCGTCGGCACCGATGGCCGGCGCCTAGCAAAGATGGAAGGCCCAGCCCAAGCTGTGGGCTCGGCGGCGCCGTTTGGCGACGTGACCGTGGTGCCGACGCGAGCGATGCAACTCCTCGAGCGGGCCCTCGCAGAAGACGGCAGCGAAGTACAGATCGCGGTCCGCCAAAACGATATCCTCGTCAAAAACCCGCGAGCCACGATTTACTCGCGGCTCTTGGAAGGCCGCTACCCGCGCTGGCGAGATGTGTTCCCCCAGCGCCCAAGCTCGGTGAAAATCGACTTGACGGTCGGCCCGGTCTATTCCGCAGTTCGTCAGGCGGCGATCGTCACGAGCGAAGAAAGCCGAGGAATCGATTTCACGTTCGGCGATGGCTCGCTCGTCTTGGCCGGCCAAACTGCCGAAGTCGGCCAATCGCGCATCGAGCTGCCAATCGCGTACGGCGGACAAGCGATTTCGATCACGCTCGACCCTCGATTTGTGAACGACTTCCTTAAGGTACTGGATCCCGAAAAGACATTTACGATCGACCTGCAAGACAGTGACGCAGCCGCTGTCTGCAGCACCGACGATGGCTACGGCTACGTGATCATGCCGCTAGCTCGCGACAGGTAACCGCCAGCTTCCGCTGGAGGCTAGACGCGATTATGCGCGATATTTTGGATATGCAACCCGCCCACAACAGCACCGCCGATTTTCACACCCGCCGCGATCGCGAGCAGCGCCGGCATTACGCGCGCAAACCCAAAAAAATCGCCGATGTCCTGGCCCAGTTAATCACCGCCCGCGGCTACGGCCGCATCCAAGCCGATGCCGATTTCGCCGCCGCCTGGCAACGAGCGGCCGGCGACAGCGTAGCCAAGTACACCCGCCCCGGCCGTCTCCGCCGCGGCACGTTGGAAGTCACCGCCAGCAACTCCACCATCCTGCAAGAGCTCACGTTTCAAAAACAACAAATCCTTGCACAACTGCAACGCGAACTGCCAGATGCACGAATCCGCGACATCCGCTTCCGCGTCGGCAGCATCACGTGAACAACGAATCAAAAATTTCACCACGGAGTACACCGAGAGCACAGAGGAAGAATGACCAATGACGAAGCACCGACGACCAAATTTGAAGTTTCTTGTTGGTCATTGAGATTTGGTCGTTGGTCATTCAAACACATCTGTGATCTCTGTGTCCTCTGTGGCTAATACAAAACGCAGGGGCAGAATCGATTAATATGGCCGACGAAAACGAAAACGACCAATCCGAAAAGAAGGCCCCGCCGCGCGGCGGCGAGAATTACACCGCCGCCGATCTCGAGCACCTCAGCGATCTCGAGCACGTCCGCGAGCGGCCCGCCATGTACATCGGCGACACCACGGCCCGCGGCCTGCACCATCTCGTCTTCGAAGTCGGTCGATAACTCGATCGACGAAGCGATGGCCGGCCACGCCACCACGGTCAGCGTCTCGATCAACGTCGATGGCTCGGTCACGGTCGAAGACGATGGCCGCGGCATCCCCGTCGAAAAGCACGCCGCAGCTCTCCGAAGAGATCGGCCGCGACGTCTCCACGCTCGAAGGCGTGATGACCGTCCTCAAATTCGGCGGCAAGTTCCAAAAAGGCGCCTACCAAACCTCCGGCGGCCTGCACGGCGTTGGCGTCACGGTGGTGAACTTCCTCTCCGAATGGTGCGAGGTCGAAGTCTGCCGCGACGGCTTCGTCTTCCATCAGGAATACGAGCGCGGCATCCCCAAGACCGATGTCCGCCGCGTCGGCCACACCACCAAGCGCGGCACCAAAACCACGTTCAAGCCCGACCCGCAAATCTTTCCCAACACCAAGTTCGTCTTACGCCACGCTGCAAAAGCGCATCCAGGAACTCGCGTTCCTGAACCAGGGCGTCCGAATCACGATCGCCGACGACCGCACCGGCGAAAAGGAATCGTACCAGTACGACGACGGCCTGCGCCAATACGTTCAGCACCTCAACCGTGCGAGCGAGGCCGGTCCACGCCGAAATCCTCCACGTCAAAGGCGACCAGGACGGCGTCACCGTCGAAGTCGCCTTGCAGTACTCGGCCGAGTACACCGAAAACGTTCACTCCTACGTCAACAACATCAACACGACCGAAGGCGGCACGCACCTCTCCGGCTTCCGCACCGCGCTGACCCGCTGCATCAACAACTACGGCAAGAAATCCGGCCTCTTCAAAGACCTCGTCCCCACGGGCGAAGATTTCCGCGAAGGCCTCACCGCCGTCATCAGTTGCCGCGTGCCCCATCCGCAGTTCGAAGGCCAGACCAAGACCAAGCTCGGCAACGGCGAAGTCGAAGGCATCGTCAACTCGCTCTTCGGCGAGTACCTCAACAAATTCCTCGAAGAGAATCCGAAAGCGGCGAAAGCGATCGGCAACAAGGGCCTGCTCGCGGCCGAGGCCCGCGTCGCCGCCCGCAAGCAGAAAGAGCTGATCCGCGAACGCAAAGGCGCCCTCTCCGGCGGCGGCCTGCCCGGCAAGCTCCGCGATTGCTCGAGCCGCGATGTCGACAAGTGCGAGCTGTACCTCGTCGAAGGCGATTCGGCCGGCGGCAGCGCCGAAGGTGGCCGCAGCCGCGAGTTCCAGGCGATCCTCCCCTTGCGCGGCAAAATCATCAACGCCTACAAATCGCGCGAAGACAAAGTGCTCGCCAACGAAGAAGTCCGCAGCATGATCTCCGCCGTCGGCACCGGCATCGGCGAAGATCAGGACCTCGCCAAGCGCCGCTACGGCCGCATCATCATCATGACCGATGCCGACGTCGACGGCTCCCACATCCGCACGCTGCTCCTCACGTTCTTCTACCGCCAGATGTTCGAGCTCGTGAAAGGCGGCCACGTGTACGTCGCCCAGCCGCCGCTGTTCCGCGTCCGCAACAAGTCGAACACCTACTACGTGCAAACCGAAGAGGAAATGCGCAGCGCAGCTCCTCGACCAGGGCCTGGCCGACGCCGTCTTCAACCCGAACGACGGCCGCCTCGTCGAAGGCGAGCAAATGACCCGCCTCGTCCGCACGCTCGCCACGCTCGAAGAAGCGATCATCGCGCTGGAGCGCCGCGGCATCAGCCTCAAGATCCACGCCGAACGGCAGGACTGCCACCGGCCGGCTGCCCGATCTACCACGTCTACTTCGACGGCCGCGAAGAGTGGTTCACCACCCGCGGCGAGCTCGACAACTTCGTCGCCGCCCAGGAAAAAGAAGCCGGCGGCAAGCTCAACGTCGACGTCGGCATGCACACCCCAGCCCCGAGCGCCAGCCAGCCAAGCACCAACGGCGACGGCGAGCCCGCTTCAGCGGGCGAGCACCGCCGCTCACCGCCTCCGCATCGTCGAGCTCCACGAAGTCCGCACGATCAACACCGCGCTCGCCGACCTCGCCAAGCTCGGCTTCACGATCGACGCCCTCATCCCGCAAGAGCGCACCGGCGAAGAAACCAGCCGCTACACGCTCCGCCGCGGCGAAAACGAAACCGGCCTCGAAGACCTCCGCGGCCTCCCCGCCGCCATCCGCGCCGCCGGCGAAAAAGGCCTGCAGATCACCCGCTTCAAAGGCCTCGGCGAAATGAACGCCGAAGAACTCCGCGACACCACGCTCGACCCCGCCAACCGCACGCTGCTCCAAATCCGCATGGAAGACGTCAGCGGCGCCGACGATCTCTTCCGCGTCCTGATGGGCGACCAGGTCGAACCCCGCCGCGAATTCATCCAAAAGCACGCGCTCGACGTGCGGAATTTGGATGTGTAGACGGCGTCGCCGAATTCCTACAGAAACATCACCGGCACATGCGGCCCAGGAATGCCATGTGGTAAGAATACGTTCCGCACTTTTTTCGAATCGTCAACGCGGATGAAGAGCTTTGCATCGCCAGAAGGAATTGGCTCGCATTCGTCGCTTACGATGATTTCATTGGGTCCAACATGAGATAGCCCCAGCAATTTGCCCCCTATCCGGAGAGCGAGTGAGACCTTGGCCGAGTGAGGATTGATGTTACACATCGTATGCGTTGGATGAAGGCCTAAAGGAGTTCCACAAGACCCCGAATAGCTGATTCGCTATCGGAAAACACTTTGGTTCCATACTCGATGTCCAACTCGAGTGGTTTGTTGCACAATAAGATGCGCAAGACTTCTTTCGGTCAGAGAAATAGTCGCAGTACGGTAACGCCGACCCTACATGTCTGAAGTCTTCGCAGTCCCCGCGTTTATATGTGCGGCGATTGTCCCACCTCAAAGCGGCGTGCAAACTAGCATTGATATGTAATTGAGGGAATCGCGACTGCACCCTTCCGGCTCTTAACGCTGATTCTATCAACCCTCGAACCATCCTGCCCCCGCGGTCCCTCTCGGCAGCGTCCGCGTGACCTGCTAGCCCTGTGGCGTTGCAAAGGTTTGCCATGACCTCGCAGCAGCTCTCGTGGTGCACCTCCAATCCGCCGACAATTTCCTGTCGATACAATTCTGAAAAGCTAGAACCTGGATTCTGATTTTTACCGATCGTAAGGTCGGTCGCTAATCTTTCACGATCAGGCATTGGTGGTCGCTGGCCTTTAGATAGTTCGTCGACCATTTCGACCAGCGTGCTCTCGAATAGCGAATCATCTACACACTTCTGAATTACTTGAGCGGCGTCGTCAGGTATTGCCTCCGATTTGAGTGTCGGCTCTCCTAAGTAGTAGCCTACTTTAGTCCACACTAGACACTTAATAAAAGGTTCTGGAGTGGCCGTCACAATCGCGGAGTAGAGTAAATGCCAAAGCTCCATGTCAAACAGCACATGCGGCGGCTGCAAGCATGCCAGGAGATCGCTTAGCTCGTCCATTACTTCTGCTGTTACGCGACGAGATGTTGCGTCGTTCTGTAACCAAAGTTCATGAATTGATGAGTAGCTAACTGGGCAGACCAATGTCTGCCTCGCCTTGAGATTTCGCAATAAGTTCAATAGTTCGACATCGGATTTATTGACCGCTTTGCCACGACTGGCGTCGGCAAAGAGGATCCAAAACTTTGTATCAAGGTAAATCCTGTGCTTTGTGTCGATCTCTTTCGCCAGCGCCCGGCGGATTTGACTCGCGATACACCGCTGGAGTCGTTTCGACGTCGGCACAATGGTATTCGAGGCATCGCGTGCAAACCCAGCAAATCCAGGCTTGGTGTGGTGCATGTTTCTTCGATTGTGAACGACTAAAAAGGCGCAAGGACCGAATACCGCACCGTGTGTTTTCAATCGGAAGCGCACGTCATTTAGCAATACAGACATGGAAGTTTTATTTTTGTTCACAAAGATGTGTAGATCGGCCTCGGCTCCCGGTGATATCTCACATACTTCCGCTAACGTTAGATAGTCGCGGTTTATCTTGGCGATAGCGACTTGCCGGTCTTCCACATAGAGGAAGGCAGACACTTCCGTGGAAAATGGCATTACATCTGCGTCTTGAATTCTGGCCTCTACTACCTCGACCCGCAGCTCGATAATATCAAGTTTCCAGACCTGTAGTGCAAACATCGAGCGAATTCCCATGCCACCAGAATCGTCAAACTCATCTGACTCGCAGCTCCACTGGCGCACCAACCTCATTCACTCCACCGCCCAAGCCCCGCCCGGCTTCCGCTCTCTCACCACGCCCGTCTACCGCGGCTCGACCACCGTCTTCGACACCCTCGCCGACGCCTACCAAAGCTGGCGACCCGGCGGCCCGTACACGTACGGCATCTACGGCACGCCCGACCACGCTCAAACTGGCCGCCCGCATCGCCGAAATCGAAAACGCCCGCCACACGTTCATCGTCCCCAGCGGCCAGGCGGCCATCGCGCTGATCTATCTCGTCTACTGCCGGGCCGGCTCGCACGCCCTCGATGCCCGAAAGCGCCTACGGCAACAGCCGCGAAATCGCCGACGACCTGCTCACAGACCTCAACGTCGAAGTCGAATCGTACGACCCGATGATCGGCGCCGGCATCGCGAAGCTCATCCGCCCGAACACGTCATCTCATTTGGACCGAAAGCCCCGGCTCGATCACGATGGAAGTGCAAGACATCGCCCGCGATCGTCGCCGCCGCCCGCCCGCACAAAATCCCCGTCGCGATCGACAACACCTACGCCGCCGGCATCCTGTTCGACGCTTTTGCCCACGGCGTCGACGTCAGCATGCAAGCCCTCACCAAGTACGTCGGCGGCCACAGCGACCTCTTGCTCGGCACCGTCTCGGTCCGCGACGAAGCCGCCATGCGCGCAAGTCGGCAAAATCTACCGCCTCCTCGGCCTCGCCGTCTCGCCCGACGACTGCAGCCTGGCCCTCCGCGGCCTCACAACCCTCGGCGTCCGCCTCGCCCAACTCGAACAATCGGCCCTCACCATCGCCAACTGGCTGAAAGCCCGCCCCGAAATCGCACTCGTCCTCCACCCCGCCCTGCCCGACTGCCCCGGCCACGACATCTGGAAGCGCGACTTCACCGGCTCCGCCAGCGTCTTCTCGATCGTCTTCAACGACATCGTGGACCGCCGACCGCATCGTGAAATTCGTCGATGCCCTGCGCCTCTTCAAAATCGGCTACAGCTGGGGCGGCGTGGTTAGCCTGGTCATGGCCTACGACTCGCTCGCCCGCGCCAACCGCAACTACGGCCGAAGCCTAGTCCGCCTCAACATCGGCCTGGAAGACGCCCAAGACCTCATCGCCGATCTCGAACTGGCACTTTCGCGGGCCGCCCAGCCGTAGCGGAATTCGCGAACGTTCAGCCGGACCAAAACCCTGATATAATGTTGAACGTCCGAACCGCATTCCCAATTATGAACGAACGATGACAGCCCCCAAAATAACCGACGAAATGCGTAAAGCGCTTGCAGCACATCCAAGCGGCCCAATCCCGATCGAGGATGACCAAACTCAGAGTTTCTACGTGCTGCTGACCAAGGACGATTACTGCCGCCTGCAAGACGACTACTACCGCCGAGAGCTCCAGGTTGCGTTCGATCAGGTCGATCGTGGCGAGGTCAGCGACCTCGATATGAACGCGCTACTTGCCGAAGTTCGCCGACGTCACCCGGCGCAACAATAGTAAATCGAGGCCGAAATCATGCGCCTCCGTAAAACGGCGATTGCGGAGCAAGACTTGCTCGCGATTTTGGACGATATCGCCCAAGACAATCTCGGTGCGGCTGAGCGCTTTGGACAACGATTGAACGATCGATTCCAATCGCTGATCAAGAATCCACTCATCGGCGAATCGCAAGATCGATTTCGCCCCGGGCTTCGTTCGATCGTAGAGGGCAGCTACGTCATCTTTTACGAACCGCGTCCCGATGAAATTGTGATTTACCGCGTGCTGCACGGGGCAAGAAAATGGGAGGATCTTTTGTCCGATTAAGCGCCACAGGCAATGCGAACACGACCGCTCAGTTTCATCCCGGCAGTTCCTCACCACCTCACGCCGCCGCCTCGTCCCCGCACTCCTCCTTCTCTTCCTCCACATGAATCGCCAGGTCTTCGGCAACCGCCGCTTTATGATGCACCGCCAGCCCAGCATTTTCCTCCTCGATGGCTTCCACCAGGTGCTGGGCATACTGCCGGATGCTGTGATCCGTCAGCATATCAAGCCGCCACTTCAATAAACCCTTGAGGAGCCCGCGCCAGCGGTCGCGGCTGCGCCACACGCCGGTGAGCTTCCGAATCCGCCCATAGCGGTCGAAATAAATCTCGTCGCCGCAATGCCGGTAGCCCATGAACACGGGCGGCACCCGCGTTACGATATCGTTGTTGTGCACCCAGCGATAATGGGTCACCGCCGCGTGGCGAATGTAACGCTTGCAGCCGACGCGCGGCGAGCCAAACGTGTGCAGCTCCTGCGGGTCGCCGACGATCGCCGACTTCTTGCAGCGATACGCGCAGATCGTCGCCATCGCGGCCCCCAGTGAATGGCCGCAAAACCATACGGGCTGCTTGTCGCCGCGCAGTAGCTCCTCGAGCATCGGCCACAGGACATCGACTTCGCGGTTGAAGCCGCTGTGAACGTTGCCAATTGCGCCAAGGGCCGCCATCACCGCGTTGGCATCCGCTTTGATGTCGTTCCATTCGGTGATCTGAGTGCCGCGACAAGTCAGCACGACGTCGTGCTCGTTCCGAAATCGATACGCCTGCGCTCCATTTTTGTCGAACAACTGCGCCTCGGGAAAACCGATCGCGGCGGCCGCTCGCTGGGCCTCGGCTTCGTCGTTGTAGGCAATCATCGCCAGCTCGGCCATCGCCAATGAGCGACGCAGAAAGCTCAAATTGGCGAGCGGGGCCCGCACCTCGGAATACAAATAGAGCGGCTTTTCGCCCGGATCCTGAATGACCTTTCGTGCGAGCGTGCTTTTCATTGCAAATCATCCTTGATTGGGCCTTCCCCCCTCGACGTCCAAGAATCAGATTGTAACAAAACAAAGACCGACTTGGCTGCATTGAATTTGAAGAACACAATCAGCGTATTAGCGGATCAATGCCTGCCATGCACTACGACTTTATTGCCATCACGGACGCTGAAATCCCACGGGCCGCCGACGCGGCGTGGCAGCATGTGGTGGATACGTACGTCAGCGAATGTAACAAGACCGCCAGCATGTGGCGGGCCGTTCCGGACGATTGCCTCGACTTCCGGCCGCAAGAAAAAGTGAACACGATCCGCACGATCTTCGCGCACCAGCTCCTCTCCGAGCGCCGCTTCTTCGCCGAGTTCGTCGGCACGGAAGAACCGCCGGCCGACCGACTCTTGCCACCTGGCGACGCGCCTGCGGGCGCCGCCTACATCGAAAGATACATCGCCCTGTGTAAACTCCGCCTTCCGCAGCTCTCCGCGGGCACCACCGAATGGTGGCTCACCGAGCGACCATTCTTCGATGGCCTCACCCGCCAGCGGATCTGGATCTTCTGGCGGCGCGTGCTTCACACTTGCCACCATCGCACGCAAGTGCAATCCTGGCTGCGGCTGGCCGGTCAACATGTGCCCGCGATTTACGGACCTTCCGGCGACGTAAAGTGGGCCGGGGCCGATCCAACCTATTCCGTCGCCGCGGCAAACCGCCCGGCCAAGGGGAACTAATTCATGCCGCCCATTCGCCACGACCCCGAGCGCGTCATCGACCTCGACCTGGTGCGCTGCACCGAGAACGCCGCCCTCGCGGCCTGGAAGTTCTTCGGCAAAGGCGACAAGAACCAGGCCGACGGCGCCGCCTCCGACGCCATGCGCGGCATGTTCGGTCTGATCGATTTCAAAGGCCTCGTACGGATCGGCGAAGGACGCAAAGACGAGGCGCCCGGCATCTTCGAGGATGAAAAGGTCGGCACGTGGCGGGAAGGCTCGCTACCGGCGGCCATCGCGGTCGATCCGATCGACGGCACCACGCTCACGGCAAAGGGTCTTCCCGGAGCGATCAGCGTGCTCGCCGTGAGCGCCTGCACGTCGCCGGGCGACGACCCGCGCAATCTGTTTCCCTCGATCCCGTCGCATTACATGGAGAAGATCGCCGTCGGCCAGGCCGTCGCCGATAGCGACGTTCGCGTGCAAATCGATGCGCCGCTGGACGCCAACCTCAGCATCATCGCCGGCCAACTTCGCAAACGAGTCCGCGACCTCGTAGTCGTCGTGCTCGATCGTCCGCGGCACCAGGCGATCATCGATACGCTCCGCAGCGTCGGTTGCCGCGTGCGGCTGATCGGCGACGGCGATGTGGCCGCCGCCATCGCGCCGAGCCTGCCCGAGTCGGGCGTCGATGCCTACGTCGGCATCGGCGGCAGCCCCGAGGCCGTGATCTCGGCCGCCGCAATCAAGTGCCTCGGCGGCCAACAGCTCTGCCGCATGTGGCCCAAGGATGCGGCGGAGCGCGAGCAGCTTCTCGAAAACAATCTGTGTACCGAGGCCGACCTGCGCAAGGTTTGGACGGTCGAAATGATGGCCCCCGGCGAGCACATCATCTTCGCGGCAACCGGCATTAGCGATTCGCCCATGCTGCCCGGCATCGGCTATCGCGGTCAACACGCCGTCACACATTCGATTCTGATGCGCGCCCGCAACCGTACCGTCCGTCGCATCCAGGCCTACCACGACCTGGCACGAAAAACGATCCGCATGCATTCGACCAGCCAAGAAATGCCACTATGAGGCACCGCGCGGCCATTGTGTCATTCCGAGGTCCGCCGAGGAATCTACGCAGACCCCTCGGCGGACCTCGGGGTGACATGTGGTGTTATGCTAGCGTCGCCCACAAATATGCGATAAAACCGAACTGTACAAACGCTTACCACTGTGCCGCTCGCGTATAAAATTGAAAGGACTCGTATGTCCCTTGTCCGGAAGATGCCCGAAATAGGCCCGATGAAACGCGAACTAATCCATAAGCTGGCCGCGACGCTGGAAAAACTCGTCCACAAAGAAACCGCCACCGGTACCGAGTTCTGGCTGGCCCGAGACCTGCAAAAAGTGTTGGGCTACGTCCGCTGGTCGAACTTCGAGAAGGTGATCCAAAAGGCGATGGTAGCTTGCGAGCGCGCCAGCAACGACGCGGATGACCATTTCCTCCCCGTCGATAAGATCGAAGAACTCGCCTCGCGCAAAACGCAACATGTGTCCGATTACGCGCTCACCCGCTACGCCTGTTACCTGATTGCACAGAACGCACACTCTTCGAAGGAAGCCGTCGCGTTCGCCCAAACGTATTTCGCCCTGCAGACTCGCCGGCAGGAGATGATCGAAAGTCGCCTGGCCGACCAGGAGCGAGTCGACGCCCGCCGCAAGCTTTCGCGATCGGAAAAAGTTCTCAGCGGCTTGATTTACGAGCACGTCGAAAACGAAGGCGGCTTCCGTCGCATCCGCACCAAGGGTGACCAGGCCCTCTTCGGCGGCGTCACCACCCGCCAAATGAAGCGCCGCCTCCGCACACCCAAAGGCCGCGCGCTGGCCGACTTTTTGCCCACGATCACCATCAAAGCCAAGGATTTCGCCAACGAGATCACCAACTTCAGCATCAAGCGCGACTACCTGCACACCGAGGCCCAGATCACCCGCGAGCTCGTGAAGAACAACCGCGAAATCCGCAAGCTTCTGGGCCGCCGCAAGATCAAACCCGAGGAACTACCGCCGGCCGAGGACGTCAGGAAAGTCGAGCGCCGCCTCGTCGTCGAAGAGAGATCCCTGTCGCAAGAGGCCAAAATCATTGAAGCGCCGAAAGATCAGCAGCTCATCTTCGAGCCCGGCGACCGTTCGCCAACAGGCCACAACGGTAAACAACGCGCCGATGCGAAGTAAGAGCCCGACAAGTCACGGCACCGGCTGCTTTTTCTGGGGTGTCGCTTTTCCCAGCAGCATATCGGGCGATAAACGAAGTTTCTCAGGATGCTTTTCGAGCGAGTGGTTCAACTTCTCGACGAGTTTCGGGCCCGACAACTCCTTCTGCAATGCGTTCTTGAGCAGTCCGCCCAGGTCGTGTGCGATCGCACCCTTTACGTCTAAAGCCTTTTCCGAACGCCCCGGCATTCTACGTATACATCCGGCAGGCAATGGCGGCGGCATCGCCAACCGCGCGATGCGGTCGAGGATCGCCGCGAACAACTTCCGCGTCACCGCCACCTCGGCCAGTTGGAACGTCACGTACTTCGCGTGCCGCGTCACCTTGGCCCCGATCTTGATCAGCTTCTCCCGCAGCGTCGTCAGCGACCAGTGTCGCACCGGTTTCGGCAAGGCCAGCCGCCGCAGGAAGTTGCCCAGGTTGTAGGCCAACGCGAACAACTGCAAGCGGGCTCTGGTTGTCCTTGAACGTGCGGCAGGAGAGCTTCGTCCACTTCACCGCGTTCTTGCCTTCCTTGATCCACTGCTCGGCCGTGCCGCGACCGTTGTAGAACTTGACCACGTTCTTGGACCGCCAGGAGAGATTGGTCACGATGAAGCCTACCCGCGGGAACAACTCGCCGGCGTGCCACTCGATCTTGGCCACCACGCGGGCATCGCTGACGCGCGTCAGCCGAAAGTCGTCGAACTTCAGTTTGGCGTCCGTGATCTTCGGGTGCAGCTCGAGCCCAGGCACGAGCAGCGACGACGGCACCGATTCTACGCCAACATCCGCATCGAGCCATAATCGGAGCGATGCATCGCCCTCGGCCTCGATCGAAATCACGTGTACGCCGCGCTCGTAGACCACAGCCCGCGCCCAGCCGTGCATTTTGGCAGCAACGAATAGTGTGAGCCCATATCGGCCCGAATCGATGGCCCGCAGATTTTCGATTTGAACCGCGAGATTCTTGTCCGGATCAACGAGATCGAGCTGGTACTTTTTCCACACGCCGTCGTTTACTTCGCTCGTTTGGCGGTGGATATCGAACTTGAAGAAGTTGCCGTCGCTGTGCAGTCCGCTGGTAACGCGCGCGGTTTTGCCCCAATCCTTCGAACCTTTGTACTCGCGTGGGATCGCTTCCGCGATGATCGGGCCAACAATCGGCGCCACGACTTCGGGCGTGATGACGGCAAGCGTCGCGAGCCCCGGCCCAGCCGTAGCTTTCATGATCGCGGACGCGACAACCAGAAATGCAACAGCTTTCAGTACAGGTTTCGGAGCACGATCCATCACGGCAGTTCGTTCCGTTGCGTCGAATTCCATTTCCCAGACTCGGGGCACGTAGCCACAAACGCGGCAATGCCGCTAGTATTACGTATCAAACGCTCGCCGAGTTTTCCAGTTCAAACCGGCAACTTCGTTGCGCCGCATGCTATCACACGCGAATGGAACTCTGCTGGCTCAGTTTGACCCAAGCGATCTGCGGTTCTACGATTCGATGCCATGTTCTTCTACTTAGCCTTACTGTTCATCGTTTTGCCGATTGTGGAGCTCGCGATTCTCATTCGGATCGGCACGGCGACAGTGTGGTGGGTGCCGGTCGCCATCGTGATCTTCACGGGCGTTACTGGGGCCGCACTCGCGCGATGGCAAGGCTGGCGAGTCCTCGAGCGGATCCGCGGCGATATCCGCGATGGCCGGATGCCGGCCGATGCCATCATCGACGGCTTCCTGATCCTGCTCGCCGGCATCCTCTTGGTAACGCCGGGCGTTCTCACCGATCTTGTCGGCATTGCCTTTTTGATTCCGCCGATTCGCTCACTGTTCAAGCGCGGCGTAAAGGCGTGGATCAAAACGAACGTGGAGTTCCACGTGGGACGAGTGAACGCGGGTGTCTGGACAAGTGCGGGCAACGCACCGCCGCCAGAGCACGATCAAATCATCGACGCCAAGGTGCTCAAAACGAACGTCGAGGACGCCAAGAAGCCGCGTCGCTAGGCCAGGTCGCGCTTACAGCGCCCCTTGCAGCGTTTCCATCGCGGCGTGGTAATCCGGTTCACTCGTCACTTCGCCGACGTACTCGGCGTGCGCGACCTTGCCGTCGGCATCCAGCACGAACACGGCCCGGCATTCGATCTTCAGCTCTTCGATGAGCGTGCCCCAGTTTTGCCCGAAGTTGCGATCCTGATAATCGCTGCCGACGTGCATGTTCTTGATGCTCTCGGCGCCGCAGAAACGATTCATCGCAAACGGCAAATCCATGCTCACGGTGAGGGCGTTGATTTTGTTTCCCAACGCGGCCAACTGGTCGTTGAACTTCTTGGTTTGCATTGCGCACACGGCCGTGTCGAGCGACGGCACGACGCTAATAATCGTCGGCTTGCCCTTGACGTCGGCAAGAGTGATCTGTTTCATGCCGCCTTCGAAGTAATTCACCTTAAAATCCGGTGCGGCCTGCCCTTCCTTGACGGCGTTTCCCGCCAATGTCAGCGGCGCGCCTTTGAACGTAATGACTCCAGAACGTGACATTGCAGAACCTTTCGTAATTCAGGCGATACAACGGCTTGGATGAAACCTATTGAGAACTGCGCAGCTAAATGAGCCTCGTTCAAGTTCGGCTATCAGCTATCAGCTATCAGCTATCAGCTATCAGCCAGACCGTGTTCATTAGCTGCGCAGGGATCAATAAGTATCCGATTTTTAGCCGCAGCCGCAAGGGGCGACAACGTAGGTCGGCCTTTAGCCTGACTCTCGACCCGTCAGGCTAAAGCCTGACCTACGCTTTTACTGCTCTCGCGTCGCGGCATGGAAGCAGTAATGGAACAGTGCTTCCCATTCGGCCTGTTGAAGATCGGAGCAAAACTCCCGGACATCGGAATTGCCACGAACGGCGGCCTGGCACAAATCGACAAATGCGAAGGGATCCCAATTTCTGTCCGGTGGACAAGTTTCGCCGAATTTTGGATCCGCGTCTCGGAGAGACGCGGCTACGTGGGCACGTTGGCCAATCGCGGCAAACGTCGGATGCTCACCCACGTGTCGAAACCAATACTTGGCATTGGAAAAATCGCCTTCGCGGCGGTGCATGATCGCGTGCCAGAAGCTGCCCGACGTGGTATCGATCCCCTGGCTGATCGTGTGCGACTCGTCCAAATAATCGTGCAGCAACCAAACGCCGGCTACGCAGCAGGCCGTCATATCCGTATCTACAGGTGGCGTCTTGTTGAATTCGGACCGCAAATGCGCGAACGCCGCTTCGGCGGAAAGTTTTTTCAACGCGCCCAGTGCGGAAACGTCGGGCCGGCCGGCATCCAACGGACGCCGCCGGTCGGTATTCAGGAGCGGTGCGAAGACGGGCCCATACGCTTGAGGGTCGAACGCTGCCATTGCATCGAGCAATGTAGCACGCGCTGGTCCTTACGTCACGGCAGCGCGCGAAACGCCGGACCGCAGGATTGAAGACGCAGGGGGCAGGGTCGGAAGTTGGTTGCCTCGTCCTTGCCCCCCGCATCCTGCATCCTAGTAACCAAGGAGTTTTTCCAGTGGCAAACGGCTTACTTCTTGATGGCAGACTTTTTGCCTTGGCCGCGACCGACACGCGGCGTCTGCTTCGACTCCGATGCTACCGATTTGGCGAGGTCGGAATACTTGGCGGCGTTCGTGGTCTCACCCATTTGTTGATACATGGTGGCCAGATTGCCATAGGGAACGGCCAGCGTCGATTTGGCCAACACGCCGCTTTCGACCGCGGCCTCAACCAGGCCGACGCCCGATTGTGTTAGCTCCAAAGCTCGCGTTTGATTGCCAAGCTGCCAGTAGCTCACGCCCATGCTAACGAGCATTTCGCCTTCTCGGCGCGGGGCATAAAGCTCGGAGGCCGGTCTGGGGCCGGTCAACAGCGGCGCGGCCTTATCGTACCACTGGACCGCCTTGGTGTGATCCAATTTATGAACCGCGTACACCGCGCCCATCTGAAAGTAGAGTTGTCCGACCAATTGCTCTGATGAATGAACCGCCTGTCGGTCCGAAGCGCCGGCCGCGAGATTGTCGATTGCCTGTTGGCCGTATTTCAGGGCCATATCTGTTTGGCGGCGGGTATGCTCGACGCGGAGCGCGTGGAGATAGGCAATGCCCAGTTCCCATTTCACGCGCTGCTGCCACATCTCGTCGTCGGATCGCGCCATCAAGGTTTTGGCCGCTTCTTCGGCCTCGCCGACCCAGGGCGCCGGGTCGAGCGTCGGCTTGAAACTGGCCAGCGAGGCGAGCGCACGTTGTGCGATGAAAAGCCGCAGTTCGACGCTGCCGCCGTCCTTCTCGATATAGTTCTCCGCCAGTCCCGAGGCGCGTCCAATCCACTGCGACAGGCTTTCGACCTTCTGATTGTACGACTGGCGGGCGATTTCTTCGGCAATTGCCACGTGGGCCTCGACCAGGAGCTGCTTGGCAGCGCGGCGCTCTTTGGCATTCTTGCTGTTGGCCAGCTTGTCGGCCGCTTCGATCGCTCGCGTTTCGAACGAAATCGTCTTCGAAGCGATTTCGCCATCGCCCAGCGAAGCCAACCGGCCCATTTCGTGCAGCGCTTGAGCGCGGTCGATACCGGCCAGGTCTTCGCGATCGAGCACGCCGCGAACTTTGATCACGGCATCGTCGTATTCTCCCAAGAGCTCGCGAGCCTGTGCGCGGCACAGTTGGTAAGCGGCGTTTTTCGGCTCGATATCGCAGGCCTCGGCGGCGGCTACATCAGCTAAGTCTGCTTGGCCGGTAGCCAGGTAGATCTTCGCTAGCAGGCAATAGGCGTCCGCGAATTCGGGGTCGAGCGCAATTGCCGTCTTCAGATCGGCGATGTTTTGCGCGTAGGGCCCATGCAAGTGTTTTTCGGCCCGTAGTGCGAAGGCGTGTGCATCGAGTGGTTCGATCACCACGTGTGATGCAGTTGTCGGGCCGGCCGCGACCGGTTTATCGTCGTCCACCGGCGTGACCTGATCCGAATGGGTGAACATGAACAACACACCCCGCTCCGGAAACGCCAAGCCGACGGGTTTCTCCGCATCATCCGTTACCGTGACCGGTTCCAGGTGATCGAGTGAAAGCTGTTCGGACAATCGCTTCGATTCCAAAGGGGCGGCCAGCGTGATCTTGATCGTTGAAACGATCGCGTTCGGGCCGACCAACACTTCGATCGCTTGGAACGGCGCCTTTCGGTAAACGAGCACCTGGCCATCCGGTGTGGTGGATGTGTCGGCCGGCTCACCCCACCCGGTGAGCAACTCGTGCTTGGTCGTTTTGCCGACGGCGACGCCTTGGAATTTAACAACTTCGAACGGCACCGTTTCAATGCGGGCCGCCGCCGCCCGGCGGGCCGTGCCGCTTGCCGCGCAGGCCTCACTCCGGCAGTCGTCTCCGCCGGATGGAGCGGAACCTGACGATCCCGGCGGCATGGTCGCGAAATGCCGCGGCTTTTCATGCTTCGCCGGCTCGGCGACCTTGGCCAACGCTTCGCCGAATTGTTCGCCAGCGTCTGCACGTTCGCCACCGCTGGCCAAATCGGGTGTATGATCTGACGACTGGGCAATCGGCTGCAGCGAATCGCCATCGCTGGCATCGGTCGTTTTCGTTGGGCTGGGGGGCGCTTTGCGCGTAGCCACCAACACCGATTCTTCAATCGCTGGTGGCGTGGGGCTATGGGCTGCGCTGGCGATACGTGTGGCCGGCGATGTCAACGACGCCATGCACAAGCAAAGTGCGACAACCGCGATTCGATCGCAATTTCGCGACGTGTTTGACATGGATAACGGTAAAGAAACCCGCTTCATGGCGTGTCCCCCTATGGAAGCTGTTAGCTCTTAGCCCTTAGCCAATCCATCTAGCTAATACTTAACAGCTCTTTATTCGAAGCACTCGATACGATCCGTTCATTCGGACTCGAAGTCTTCATCGGCACAATCCGCAGGGTTTTGCCAAACTTTGTCGCAAATAAAGAAACCGCTGGGCCGTGCTTGCAGCGACGAGAGAGCCGCGGAGGAGGAGAAGAGCAGAGAAGTAGACGTGCATGGAGCGAGTAAATCGTGGCGACGCCAGCACGACTACGACACTACTTCACAACCGCACTTCCTGAGAGCAACGCTTGCAGTGAATCGATTGCTGCGGGTGCGTCGCGCTGCTCGATGGACCGCCTTGCGGCAACCAGCCGCGCGAATTGATCGTCCGTGAACGGCACGGCCGACATCGCGGATGGCGGATCGGGTACGAGACTGATGCTGATGGCCGACACCAGCTCCCCGATACCTTCACCGCTAAGCGCGCTAATATATTTGGCATCCCGAATTTCAGGTTGCCAGCGGGCCAAGCGAGCCGGCAATTCGCACCACGCAGATTTCGGCACCAGGTCTATTTTATTGATTGCATGAATCGTTCGCGCATCGGAGGCAAGCGTGGGCGCGCCTTCTTTAACAGCGATGCCGAACGGGTCGGCGTTCAGATTCGTGGCGTCGCGAACACAGATTACGACATCCGCTTTGGAAAGAGCCGCGGTGGCCAGGGCGAGGCCCGCCGATTCCAACTCGTCCCACGTCGGGCGAAAACCGGCCGTATCGGCCAGTTGCACGGGCCAGCCATCGATCGCGGTCGCGACCGTGACGACGTCTCTGGTTGTCCCGGGCGCCGGCGAAACGATGGCACGTTCGTAACCTGCCAGCGCATTGAGAAGGCTGCTCTTCCCAACGTTCGGCGGGCCGCAAACCACCACGCGCCACGGTTTCGTCAAGTGCCGGCCCAAATCCTGCCTGCCGAGCAGCTCGTCGATCTTTTCCCCGGCGATATTCCAATTGTCGGCGAGGATTCGGTTGAGCATTTCCCGGATCGCCTCCGCCAGTGCGCCGTTCATCTGGTCGACCAGAATCGCGGCCGTGCGCTCGGTCGCGGCATCGGCCAGCGCAATTCGTGCCGCGGAACAAATAGGATCGCCCGAACTCGAACGAAACCATTCTTGCCAGGCGAGCCGCTCGCAGCCCGCCTGCGTCAGATCGCTCGTGACGCAATGCACGGCCGCAGCGCCGCCATGACAGTGAATTTCAATTTGCTCACTGCCGCGCCGGCAAAAAATCAACTCCTCGCCCGTCTCGCTGCCCCAACGTCCCAACACGATTTGCCCCGCTGGAATTTCGCCGACGCACCGGCCATTGCGCGGCGTGAAAAATTTGCTGACGGCCTGCACCGCATCCGGCCCAGCCACAAGAATAACCGCGACCGCAGCCCGTCCCGGCGGGGTCAATTCGACCACGTGCGTGATCTTCGATGTCGCGATAGGTGATTGCCACGCCATCGTTTCGGCTCGTCAGCCCCCGGCTTTGCCGGGGGTTTGCCCGTCGACAAGCGCAATTCCCGCCAATACCAAGTGGGGCACGTGATGCAGCGTTCCATGCCGTGCCAACGATTCAGCTACTTGCTTCGATGCGCCGCCGGTTAGAAACAGTTCCGGAGAAGCGCTCAGATTCATCGACAATTGAGAAATCAACTCGCGAATTGCACCGATTGCTCCCCAGTAGAGTCCTGACTGGATTGCGCTTGTCGTCGATTTTCCCAGCGCGAGCGGCGGACTTTCCAAGCGATTCGTGCCAACGCGCGGCAGCGCATCCGTATGGTCGCTGAGCGCGTGGGCGGCCATCGCAACGCCCGGCAAGATGGCGCCTCCCGCAAAGGCGCCGTCCGCATCCAATAGATCGACCGTAATTGCCGTGCCTATATCGACAACAATCGCGGCACGATCGTGCTGTCGCAAGCGATTCGCAGCGAACGCAGCAAGTAAGCGGTCGATGCCGACTTGTTCGGGCTCATCGACACGAATCGTGAGCGGAATATCCGCGTGCGTTAATTGCCGTATCGGACAGTTAAATTCCGATTGTCGTGCCCAAGCGATTACGGCCAAAATCAACTGATGTCCTGCGGCCCGATGAACGCTTCCTACAAACCAATTCGATTCATTGGCGACGTTCTCGTCGCACCACGCGTTCAAGTCGGCCGCGTTGAATTGCCCGCTACGATGATTCTCAATCGATAGACCGATCACATCAATCGGTTCCGGCAAAGCCAGCCCGCCAACACGATCAAACTTGCCGATCTTGATCCGGCTATTGCCGACGTCAACGGCGATTAAATTTCCCGAAACGTGCTGCTCGCTCATGCCGGCCATTTTAGATGAGCCAAGGCATTCGAGGTAGCAAATCTCGATTTCCCGGTGGTGGGTCCGTTTGCTTAGGATCGGCAACCTGTCATTCCGAGGTACTCCGAGGAATCTTGCCGGACCCCTCGGAGTACCTCGGCGTGACATAGGAAACGGACCTACTACCGATTTCCCGTATCGCTTGAACGTCGGCCGCGCAGCCGGTAAACTTACGTATTCGCGGCGAGTCCCAATCCTCGCCGCGAGCCGCCGGGTTTATCCCGGCGGGAATTCCCGGGCTCGTGGCGGAATTGGCAGACGCGCAAGGTTGAGGGCCTTGTGCCCGCAAGGGCGTGCTGGTTCAACTCCAGTCGGGCCCACTCTGGTTACGCAAAAACCCTTCGGCAGCCCTGCCGAAGGGTTTTTTCTTCTACAGTTGCCCCTGGAGCGAGTCGACGCAAGCCGACTGGCTCGAAGCCATTTATACGCTCGTCTACAGCAAGCAAGAGTTCGAGGCGATTGGCTGGTGGGATCTCACGGATATCGCGGGTCAATTCTGGCCCGACGGCGGCCTGCTGCACGCCGATCTGACGCCGAAACTCGCTGATCATCGCCTCGGCGAATTGCAACTGGCCTGGGGTGTCTCGCACGCCGTCTGAGCGTCTAGAATTGGTCGGCTTGCCGGATAGCGGGCATCCCATATTCGCAAAACGTTTTGACTCACCGGGTAATTTCCTCTCACCAAGGAACATTTCCATGTCGCATTTTTGGCAAAACTTATTCACTCTGAGCGACGACATCTCGATTTTAGAGAAGATTGCTCGTCCCATTCTGGTGTACATTTTTTTGATCGTGGGCTTGCGATTGGCTGGCAAGCGAGAGTTGGCACAACTGAATCCCTTCGACCTCATTGTGTTGCTCACCTTATCGAACACGGTTCAGAACGCGATCATCGGCAACGACAACAGCGTGGTCGGAGGCGTCATTGGGGCCACGACTTTGTTGGCGGTCAACTACTTCGTCGTGCGATTTCTTTACAGGCATGAAAAACTGGATCACCTGATTGAAGGCGACTGCGACGAGCTGATCACCGACGGCAAGATCCGGTACGATCGGCTCAAGAAGGAGCTGTTGACCGAGGCGGCGCTGGAAACGGCCGCCCATCGCCAGGGATTTGCTTCGCTCAAGGACATTGACCGCGCAGTCCTGGAGGTCGGCGGCTCGATTTCGTTTTTCCCAAAAACGCCGGTTCCCGAGGTTGCGCGGCATACGGAAATCTTGACCGGCTTAAAACGACTGGAAGCCGAGCTGGCCGAAATCCGCCGCGTGATGGGCCCCGGGGCCTCGCCGGCGAGAGCGTAAAATTGATTGGTAGTGCCGCCCGGAATCGAGCTTTCCTATGACTCTCCAAGCGATCTTTTGGACGTTTATGGCCGCGATGATGCTCGTCGTCGTACCGATCATCCTGGTCTGGACGATGGTCGATCATTTTCGCGGTCGGGGCAGCGAGCGCAAAGGGAGCGGCGGCATCTCGGCGGGCATCGGGGCCGCCATGCACGAGCTGGACCGCATCATGACCCGCCCGTCGATCGAACACCAAATCGATGCGGAGCAACCGATCCTCAAGCGCGAAGACGACAGCGGCGACGGTTAGTGGGTCGATCGACAACCTGTCATTCGGAGGTACTCCGAGGAATCCAGTTGGACCCCTCGGAATACCTCGGGGTGACAACGACGAACTGGCCCACTTCCCGGCGAAGGCTGAAACCGATTTGCCCTGCTCCCTGCCCCCCGCATCCGTCATCCTCACGTCATCCTCACTTCGGCAGCTCCGCCTTCGCCTCATCGACATCCTTCTGCGCCGCTCGACGCGCTTCTGCTGCCGCTCGTAAGTCTTCACCTCCGGCATGGCGGCCAATTTCTCCTCGAATCGCTTGGCCTCCGGCGTGCCGGGCGTTTTGATTTTGTTCATCACTTCGTTGGCCTTTGCCACCGGCGACGTGAGCGTCGCTTGCTTTTCCTGAACATTTTTCTCGGCAGCAATCAAGTTATCGATCGTCTTATCAATGTCGTCGGCCTTTTTGCCGCTGCCGGCTTTCTTGCCTTCGTCGCCCTTCTTGCCGCTATCCGCTCCCTGGGCCTGAGCCGCATTTGTTTGATTCAACACGTCTCCCAGTCCCTGCAAGGCGACACTTGCCGATTCCTCCGGCGTCGTGCCGGCAATCTCGCGGCACACGGCGTTTGCCGCGGTCTGCCGCGCGGCATCATACGCGGGCCGCGAGTTATCCAGCCGCGCTGCGCCTGTTCCAGCTCGCGAACCGCCGCATCATATTTTTCTTTTGCCGATTGGCCACAGCCACCCAGCACGATCAACGACAACATAAAAATCGAGACGCAGTGTCGCATGACTATTCCTTACTACTTGCCTGGTGGTGCCCCTCTATACTTGCACCAGTATAGCAACTGTTACAAAATTTCAATCTGCGGCCATGTTGGCGCCTCGCTCCGATTTCCAACGCGGCGTAGTAGAGTATTCCGCCCAGCCGCTTTACGATTGCGCCCCACGAACGGCCTTTGCCCGTTACAATCGTGATCGGCCCGAATTCATTTTAGGAACTCAATGACCGTCGCGCGTACCAGCTTTATAACTTCAATACGATCGCTGATTCTGATCGAGTGACCGTGAGAACCTTCCCAATTCAATTGGCGATTCTAATCGTCGCGGCGCTGGCTGGCGACCAGTTAAGAGGTGCGCCGCCCGCTCCCGTCCCGCTGCCAAACACCCACGCCCACAACGACTATTTGCACCCCAGACCTTTATTCGATGCGCTAGACAATGGCTTCACCAGTGTCGAGGCCGATGTCTTTCCCATTGCCGGCAATCTCTTGGTCGGCCACAACATTCTTGCGCTAACCCCCGAGCGAACGCTCGAAAAACTTTATTTGGCGCCTCTCGCCGAACGGGTGCGGCAGAACGGCGGCCATGTCTATCCCAAGAACTCCCGCTTCTTCTTGCTGATCGACTTCAAGGGCGATCCGAAGGAAACTTATCGCATTTTGCAAACACTCTTCGCGAAATACAGCAACATGCTTTCCGTCGTCGAAAACGGCAGGTTCCGCGAGCGCGCCGTTACGGTCGTCCTGACAGGAAATCGACCGAAGCTCGACCCCGGCGAATCGCCCCGCTACGCCGGGTTGGACGGACGATTAACCGATATAGACAGCCACGTACCCGCGGACTTCATGCCGATGATCAGCGACAATTGGACGGCGCATTTTCACTGGCACGGCACCGGCCCGCTGCCGGCCGGCGAGCGGGCCAAGCTTCTGGAAATCGTGAAGAAGGCTCACGCTTCGGGCCGCGTCGTCCGCTTTTGGGAGACGCCCGAAAATGAAGACGTATGGCGCGAACTCCGTTCGGCCGACGTCGACCTCATCAACACCGATCAACTCGCTCGGCTGGCAAGGTTTCTGCGTAAGAATAAATAGCCATTTCAGCCAATCGGCCGCAACCTGTCATGCTGACGTACTCCGAAGAATCTAGCCGGACCCTTCGGAGTACCTCAGGGTGACAAGGGTAAACGGACCAACCACCCGAGCGTCGAGTCGCTCGACTTCTCGCGCCCACTCGGTAATAATCGGGGCGTTTCGCCGAATACCGCATCAAACGGCGTGGCCCACAAAACCTTTTCCGCCGGAACGGGATGTGGCCCGTTTGCGGTGCCGCTGAAACCCGAAACACTACAGTCAGGAGACCGTTCGATGAAAACGCCGACACGACGCCTGCTTTTGCCCTTAAGTATTCTTGTGGTGCTCGCCCCGGTGTCGGCGCAGGCCCGCGATAAAATCTCAACGGTTATTCCCGACGACGCCCTCGCTTTCGCCGTCATTCACAATACGGCCGACGCCTGCCAGAGCGTCGGCGAATTGGCCAAGCTGGTCCATGCCCCCGTGCCCGACCTGCTGCCGATCGTCAAAAACATGTTGCCCAAGGGTTTCGACGAACAAGGCGACTTTGGCGTGGTGCTCACCAGTGTCGATCCGCCGGCGAAGCACTTCGTGATCGTGCCCGTGGCAAACTTCGCCGATTTCTTCGCCGCGCTCGGCGCAAAAGAACCGGCCTCCGGCGCGGTGGACGTTCAATTCATGGGCCATCCGGCGGTCGTCGGACGCAAAGGCAACTTCGCCGTCGCCACGCTGGCCGGGCAGAAAGACGCGCTCGAAGCATTTCTCGCTGCGAAATCCGACATCACCAGTGATGCCGGACTGATGACTTGGCTCAACACCAACAAGGTGAGCGTCGTGGTCACGGCCAACGGCGTCAAGCAACTTCTCCCCAAGGCCATCGACGGAATTCGTTCCTTCCAGCAGCACATGTTACAGGCTGGAATACCCAATGCGAAAACCGCGGCCGACGCCTTCGGCATGTACATCGATCTGTTTACCGCCGCGCAGAACGAAGTGTCGCAGCTTGCCTTCGGCATCCGCATCGACTCGGCTCAAACACTCGATTTCGCCAGCCGCCTGCAATTCACGCCGGGCGGCGCCTGGGCCAATTGGGCAGCCGAAGTGAAACCGGCCACGGGCGATCTTTTCGCCGGGTTGCCGGCGGGACCCTTTGTGATGGCGATCGGCAACGCCGCGTCCGATACGTCGATGCGCGACTTAATGAAGCTCTCGGTCAAAATGATGCGCAATCAATCCGCGTTCAATCTCACCCCCGAACAAGCGCAGAAATATGCCGAATATTCCAGCGAGGGCATGAAAGGCATCCAATCCATGCGTGCGCTGTTGGGTGTCGCCGATGCCACGTCCGGCCTGTACAGCAACATGACGATGATCATGACCTTCGATTCGACCGCCGATTATCTCGATCGGTACGAAAAGTCGCTGGCCGGTATCCGCCAACTGGCGGAAGAGACCAAAAGCTCCGCATTGCCGGTCGCTACCACCCGCCGACTGAAGGTCGGTGATGCGGATGCCATCGAAGTTACGATGACGCTTCCCAACATCGCCCAAAACACGCCCGGAGCGCCCGATCCGCAAAAGTTCATGAAGATTCTCGCCGGGCCCGAGGGGAAGCTCAAAATCTACGTCGCGCCCGTCGATGAACATACCGTTGTCATGGCCTACACATCGCCCGACAAGCTCCAAGCGGCGATTGATTTCTACAAGTCGAAGCAGGCCGGACTTTCCGGCGATCCCAACGTGATGAAAATCGCCGCCGCGCTGCCGGCCGGTTCGCAGCTGGAAGTTTTCGTCAGCCCCAGCGGTTTGATGAAAATCGTGCAAGAGGTGATCGGCGCAACTCCGAACGCCCCGCCAGTGAAGATCCCCAATTTCCCCGATTGCCCGCCGGTGGGCATGGCGGCGCAAATTTCTGCCGCTGGCGTCGACGGCCACACGATTGTGTTGGCCGATACCCTCCGCGCCGCCGGCGATATGGTGGCCAAAACCCGCGCGTCATCGCGCCCGCCGCAGTAGCAGCTCCAGAACCGTCGGGGACTGGCTCATTTTGCGTAGTCTTCGGAGCAAAATGTGCCTGTCCCCCTTTCCGCCCGCAGACGGTTCCGGGATAGGCGTTTGCTACAATTCATTGCATGGGAAAGTCCCCCGATAAGGCCGAGCCGAGTTCCCCGCGCGTCCCGCCCGATTGGCGCAAATCGCAGCCAAATCGGACGTTCGGCCGGTTACTACGAACGAGTACATTTCTCTGGCGAGTGTTCTAGCGGGAAGAGAGAGCGCCGATCGGGTTCTGAAGAAAGATCCTCACGGTGAGACATTGCGTGCGGTGGGCCAGTTGTACGGCAATCGTGAATATGTTGCCGCCTACGAAACCTTCAAGCCGGTTTACGACAAGGTCGTTGCCGACATGCAACGCATCCTGGCCCGCAATATGGAATTTGAAGCCAATAAACTGGCCAGCAAGCAGCGAACACCACTCGCAACCGCCAAAGCAAACATCGAAAGCATGCGCAAATGCGCAGCAAATACTCGACGAATTCGATAGGCTTCTGCACGACCTGGAGTCAAAACCGTTAGTACGGCTTCATCTCAAAAAGGGCCGAAGCAGCGGTGTGGCCGCCCCACCTCCGGCAGAAGATCCGCCGCCTACCACGCTCGATAGCGCGAGTGAAACGCGAGTCGACGCAACTGCTTCGCAGCCACTTGAAATCGTTAACGGAGGTCAAACGTACCGAACAGCTCCATTCTCGCTCCCCGAGCAGGGAACCGTGTATTCGGTTCGCGACAAAGCGCGCGGCCAGCGCATCATTCGCGTTACCGAAATAAGTGCAGATCGGCGCGCGGTCCAAGTCGAGACGCTGGAAGAAGGCAAGCCATCGCATCAGCCCGTTCAAGTTTCGGTCGAATCGCTCGCGCCAGGCGACAAAAGGTTGGTGCAACGTACTCGTGCCCGTCGCCGAGGATCAGGATGCATCCGCACCAGCGATGGACTCGTCCGCTGCTCCTGCGATCGCGAGCGCAGCCATGCGGCTCGACATCCAAAACTTCGGCCGTTGTTGCGCCGACATCGCCCGCGCGAATATCAGGTTCAGCACGCAGCTCGTCAAAGACGTCGGCGATAGTTCCTTCCGATCTGGCGACTTTGAGCAAGCCTTCCTCATGTTCGAACAGCTTTCCGTCGGCTTTAATTCTGCAGTCGCCAGTAGCCGTCGAGCGATCGCAGACGGGCGCCGCACGCTCACTGCCGAAAAAGGCAAACTAAGCGGCAAGGAAATCCAAGACCGATCCGCCGCATTTACGCGCCGCGAGCAACTAATCCATACGGCGGAACGAGAGTTTTCCACGATTCTCGAAGGCTTGCGAATGTATTTGAGAGCCCAGCAAGCTGGCTCCAGCGACTCGCCCGATGCTAACACGGATTTGTCGCCGCGCATCGACTGATACTACTGCCCGCCTCGGCGCCATTCGAGTATGATTGCCCCAGAGCACTTGCTCTTTTCACCGTCATAACCTCGCCGTGAACCTTCGAGAAGCGAACTATGCCAAAAAAAGCGCCGACAAAACGACCCGTGCCGCAACCCGCCGCCCAGCGCGCCGATAAGAACGTGAACGTATCGAAGCAAACCGCCGGCGGCGTCACAGGCGCGGTTGTGGGCGCCGCGGTCGCCGGTCCGCTCGGCGCCGTTGTCGGCGGGGCGACGGGGGCGATGATTGGCGAAGAATCGGCCAAAGGCAAACAGCCAGTCAAGCGAGCCGTCGCGGCGATCCGCTCCGAAATCAGCGAAATGCACCCGCTGGAAAAACTCAAGTCCGCCGCCGGCAAAATCAAATCGTTCGTCAGCGCCAGGAAAAAGAAGAAGGCGGCGACCAAGAAAAAGGCGATGTCGAAACCCGCCGCGACCGCCAAAAAATCCAAATCGAAACCGGCCAAGAAAAAAAAGAAGGCCGCCAAAAAATCCAAAGGGGCTCGCGCAAGAAAAAGCGCTAGTGCCAGCACTGCGCCGGACGTCGGCTTTGTGCCGCGGCCACCCCGATTTGGTCGCAAACGCCTGGTCAATGGTCATTCAGACCCACGTAGTGGGTCAGTTTGCGTAAAACCGCAACGACCTGTCATTCCGAGGTACTCCGAGGAATCTAGCCGACCTCTCAAAGTACCTCGGCGCAACAGGCGCGAATTGACCTGCGACCGACGGCTGCAACCCGGTTGAATTGCCGCTCCCACGACGGGATACTGTTGATCGCTCACGGCGTCAACGCTACGCAGCACCCGCGCAGTCAAATAAGTCATTCCCCGCCATCAGTCAATAATCAGAAGTTCAAATCATGAAAAACCACTTGCCTCACCTGGCCGCCACCATCGCGCTCCTTTTCGCGCCACCCGTTCACTCGGCTGAAAATGTCCAGCCGGTTCGAATGGGCTGCGGCCAGATGACTTTCGATACGGTGCCCGGCTGGGGCCTGCTCCCCGACGGAAAATCGGCCCTCGGCCCGACGCACGGCTCGGTCGCCATCGACAAAGCGGGCAACATCTACACCAGCGCACAACAAGGCGTCTTCGTTTTCTCTCCCGACGGCAAAGTGATTCGAACCTTCCTGGGACCCAAGTACTCACAAATCCACGACATGAAGATCCGCGACGAAGCGGGAACCGAGTTCATCTACGCCGCCCGAAACGACAACGCCGAGGGAATCAAGTTCGATGCCAACAGCGGCGAAATCGTCTTGAAGCTGCCGTTCCCGGCCGAATCCGGACTCAATCTCAAACAGTTTCACCCGACCGCGATCGCGGTCGCTCCCAATGGCGACATCTTCCTGTCCGACGGTTACGCGAGCGATCATATTTTCAAGTTCGACAAAACCGGCAAATACCTCAAGCACTTCGGTTCACAGGGCGACGGCCTCAAACAGTTTCACACCGCCCACGGCATGACGCTCGACACGCGCTACGACCCGCCACGCCTCCTCATCTGCGACCGTAACCACCAGCCCAAGGGTCGCCTGCTGCACTACGACCTCGACGGAAAATTCATCGCCGAGGTCGTCACCGGCCTGGGTATGCCGACATCCGCTAACATTCAGGGCGACTTTGTCTCCGTGCCCGATTTGCACGGCCGAGTCGTGATTCTCGACAAAACGAACACCATCATCGCCGTTCTCGGCAACAATCCGGATCCCGCCAAAGGCGCGAGCTTCAACATTCCGCAAGACAAGTGGATCGAGGGCATCTTCAGCGGCACGCATGGCTCTTGCTGGGACAAAGACGGAAACCTCTACGTGCAGGATTGGAACGTATCGGGCCGCATCATGAAACTCGTGCGGGTCAAATAAACCCTCCGCTTCAATTCATAAATAGCCACAAAAAGCACGAAGAATCACCAAGACAAACCATGTCTCCGTAATCGTACGGTTCACGCGATTCGTTTGCTTGGTTTCCGCGATCGCTTTTGTGTGTTTTGTGGCCATCGAATTCGAATCACTCGCCTTTCCGCTCCAACTTCCAGCCCGGCAGTGTTTCCGACTTTTGAGGCTCCACCAACTTGCCATAGAGTTCCGGCCGGCGTGCTCGCAAGTAGCGGCGGCCCGAGGCTTGTTCGAGTTTCTCCGGCGCGAGCAGCCCAACGACTAAATCGTCTTCCAGCGCGTGACTTTCGACGAGCACTTCGCCGAACGGATCGAGAATCATCGCCAGGCCGGGCTTCACTGTGTCGTAGTCCCAGCCGATCGGGTTGGTGAAGACCGCGTAAACACCGTTCTCCCAGGCCCGCGCCGGCAACCAGCGCATCAGCCATTCGCGCCCCTTGGGCCCGCGAAATTCTTTCCGCAACCGAGCCGGATCGCGATGCCGGTTGTCCCACAGCCGTCGATCCACGGTGCCACGCCCCGGCATCGCCGATGGCAGGCAACCTGTTACATGCGGCATGAAGATGATCTCGGCGCCCAGCATCGCCGTAATCCGCACGTTCTCCGGCAGGTTGTTGTCGTAGCAGATCAAATAACCGACCCGACAACCGAGCAAGTCGATCACGTGAAACCCGTCGCCCGGCGATAAATGCGGATTCACAAACGGATGCAGCTTGCGAAACTTCGTGATGAATCCGCCGGGCCCAACCGTCACGTAGCAATTGAACACATTCCGCTCAGCGTCGCGTTCAAACAGCCCGGCCATGATCACAGCATTGATCTCACCCGCCAGCTCGCAAAGTCGCTTGACCGATGGCCCATCGGGCACCGACTCCGCAACATCGAGCAGTTCGTCCTTCTTCAGCGGCTGGACCCAGCTATAGCCGGGGATCGATGCTTCATGAAAGCTGACAATTTCCGCGCCCTGCGCGGCGGCCCGCCGTGCAAGCGCCTCAATGCGCGACAGGTTGAATTCCTTGTCGCCATCGCGATTTTCAAACTGCGCCGCCCCCACCCGGATTTGCCGCATCATATCGCTTCCAAATTCAATCGCGGCCTCTGCCAAGAATGATGCCGATCCGATCCCGTTTCCGATTACCCGCTACGCTCGCATCTGACGGCCACAAAAACGCGAAAACACAAACGAGACTTGTAATCCATTCGAGGCAAGCAGTTGATCGGTTCGCGCCGCACCTTTTTGTGCTTTTCGTGGCAATTGATCGTATCTCATTTGGCTAGAAGCGGTTTCAAAACCGGTGTCATTCTGAGTGCAGCGGAGCGCAGCGAAGAATCTAGCCCGAAGTAGCATAGATCCCTCGGTCGCCGAGCCTCCGTCGGGATGACAATGTGGCTTTGAAACCGCTTCTAGTAAAGATTGCGGCCATGGAGTCCGTTCGCCCGCCCGAATTGATAGCGTCTAGCGACTGATCAGACTGCCCAAACGCTTCTTACCGGCGTCGAGCCTCGATTCATTCCGTCTCCCTCCCCTTCGACGGGGAGGGATTAAGGGAGGGGTGGGGACGTCGTGAACTCCCCTTCGTCACTCTGCCCCAGAAGCCGATGGTTCATGTTGCTTCAACTCCGGAGAAACGATTGCAGACCGAAAGCCTCGACGCTTATTTCCGCGGCGCCTGTGCCGTGCAATGGCCCAGCGGCGGAGATCTCCGAAGAGTTGTGCGAGGGCGGCGGGCTGGTAGTGGGCGTTGAGGCCGCTCGGGTTGGGCAGCACCCAGGCAAAGCTGCCGCCGAAGGAGTCCTTTTGAAGGCCGACGCGGGCGTCTTTGATGCCGGAGATGATGCGGTACGGGCCGATGCCGACGAAGGCGACGACGGTCGGCCGCCAGCGTTTGACTTTGGCGGCAAGACGCTGGCCGCCGGCGCGAAGTTCGTCGTTGGTGAGTTCATCGGCCCGCGCGGTGGCGCGCTGGACGACGTTGGTGATCCCGAATTTCAGGTCGAGAAGCAGCGATCCTTCAAACGGCGAGAAGAGCCGCGGCGTAAAGCCGCCGTCGTGAAGAGCCGGCCAAAAGCGATTGCCGGGCCGACCGAAGTGGCGGCTGATGGCGGCCGTGTAGAGGCCGGGGTTGATGCCGGCGAAGAGGACGATGAGGTCTTTGGCGACGAGATCCGGGACGCGCTTGTTGTGCGCGGCGAGCAGCTGGGCTTTGGTGGGTTTCCAGGGCGTGGGCAATGTCCGATTCACAGCGCGGCCTCCTTGGTGCGTATATTTTGTTGGAGTCAGAAGGCTGCGCCTAGAAGAAAGCCCTTGACTC
Source organism: Pirellulales bacterium (assembly GCA_963733825.1). Classification (GTDB taxonomy): domain Bacteria; phylum Planctomycetota; class Planctomycetia; order Pirellulales; family Lacipirellulaceae; genus JABDGM01. The sequence continues at coordinate 316,404 of CAVTEK010000011.1, read as the reverse complement.
ATCGCGTGGCCGACCTCCGCATACCCCAACGGGGTTCAACACTGTCGGCAACTCTCGCCTTGCCGCTCGAAAACCGCTCCAAAACTTCCAAAATTGAATCACGCCCTCTCGCGCAGTAGAATTCAAGCGTAAGCCCACGCCACCAGCCATCAAGGGCGTCAAATGATTAACCCGACCATCGAAGGCATCGTCGAGAACGGCCGGATCCGTTTGCTCGAAAACGTACAACTACCCGAAAACACCCGGGTATACGTGATGGTTGCGGAGGGTGATGCTTCTCGCCCCGCACACGTTTACAGCCCGCGGCTCGCGCATCCGGAGCAAGCTGGCGATTTCGTAAAGCAAATCTTCGAGGTATCGACGGATGCCCGAGTATGATGCGACTCACTTCAACCCACCGGCACCGGTGGCCCGTGTCTCGCTGCGAAATCCTCAAACAAACGCCGAGCTGGCCGACCAGCTATTGCTCATCGATACCGGCGCGGACACAACGCTCATTCCCCGCGCGGCGCTCGCGCTCCTCGGCCTGCAGCCGATCGCGAATGTGAACTACGAACTCATCGCATTCGACGGCAGCAAAAGCCTTGCATCCGTTGCCGACCTCGACCTGATCTTCCTCAACCGCCGTTTCCGCGGCCGCTATCTGCTGATCGATGCCGACACCGGCGTGCTAGGCCGAGATGTCCTGAACCACCTCACATTGCTCTTCGCCAGCCCGCGCAACCACTGGTCGGAGCAAGTGTAGGTGAGTTTCTCCGAAACTCGCACCACAAACGGTCACCGCCAACATCAGGCGCCGCGACAATTGCAATCGACGAGCCCGCTTTGGCCCAGATGCCGATGGTTCATGTTGGTTCAACTCCAGCGTGGCGATCGCACGTAGGATGGGTTCCCGCTCCGCGTCGAAGCCATCGCACGAACTATAAGTCGATAATCGCCTCGAGTGTGACATTGTGTTCTGAGTCTATTGCGAGTTTGAATTCTGTTTGTGCCGATGGGAAGTTTGCAGAAACAACGCTGCACTTCAGTCGGTATTCTCCCGGTGGACATGCGGTCGCCGCCTCGGCGGAATCCGTATCGATCCCGAATTGGTGAAAATAGACTCCGGAGCGCTGTCCGGCCGTGTTGCGTTTAACAAACAGCGCGCATGCGCGCCGTTTACCCTTACTTGGCCGGATCGCTACCGCTTGATTGAACAAGACTCCCGCCCACTTTTGTTCAACGTGGTCTCTCAACGCCTGCGGCGGAGCAGGTCGAGTAGGATGGGTTGATCGTCCGCGACAACCCATCAACTCCGCCGCTGGGGCGAATCGATGGGTTCCCGCTCCGCGGCGAACCCATCCTACGTCGCGCCCATTTCCACCGCCTTCCCATTCGCCAGCAGCTTGAAGAATGGTCGAGAGTCTAGAGTCGAGGGTCAAGAGCCAGAGAAAGCGAGCCGTCTGCTTTCAGCCGTCAGCCAGAACTCGTTAAGCACGGCCTGGATTGTCGTGCGGTCGCACTCGCTCAAGCCCAGCAGCTACAGCCAACGCGACCACAAACGCTGGCAGCCCGGCTAGGATCGGCCAGATCACGAGCGCCAAGGCGAGCAAGCGTTGGTTGCCGGTTCCGGCCGTTCGTGCGTGGATATTCGCTGCGACGGCAAGAGCAAATGCCGCAAGTGCAACCGACAGAAAGGCGTGGACTGCCGTTCTGCAAGGCGCGTTTCCAAGTCGAAAGTGTTCGAGCCCGATGTGAAGCGCGAACGCGAGGGCGCAGATCAACCACGCGGCTAGCCGCCACATGAATTGCGTCGGGTTTGAGGCAGGCGGATTGGGCAGCGCAACGCCAACGACAAGATACACCATGCCGAACGGTATCACCGTGCGCAACCAACGAAATTTGCCTGACGTGTTCAAGTTTTTGCGGCCTGGCACCAAAGCTCAATTGCCTGCCGGAGCATCGTGGCGAGATTGAGCACTAGTGTAGTGCTTCAAGCAGATGGGACCTTATCGAGGCTGGCCCGAGCGCGGGCGACTTTCTCCAGAATGTCTTCGGCTTTCTTGGTCCACACGAACGTGGTCGGGTCGCTGTTGTGCTGGTCGATGTAGTCGCGAATTGCCTGGATCAACTCGGAAACGCTGCGGAAGACGCCGTTGCGAATCCGATTGTGAGTGATGTCGCGGAACCACCGCTCGATCACGTTGAGCCACGAACTGCTTGTCGGGATGAAGTGGATGTGGAACCGTCGATGCCGCCGGAGCCAGGCCTTGACCTTGGGATGCTTATGCGTGGAATAGTTATCAACAATCAGGTGCAGGTCCAATTCCGGCGGCGTTTCCGCCTCGATCTTCCTCAGGAACTTGATCCATTCCTGGTGTCGGTGTCGCGGCATGCACTCAGCGATGATCTTTCCCGCGGCCAACTCGATTGCCGCGAATAGCGTGGTGGTGCCATGGCGTTTGTAGTCGTGCGTGAGGGTCTTCAGCCGGCCGGGATATATCGGCAGGCTCTTCTGCGTGCGGTCGAGCGCTTGAATCTGACTCTTCTCGTCGCACGAAAGCACGAGCGCATGCTCGGGAGGATTCAAGTACAGGCCGACCACGTCGACCAACTTTTCAGCGAACTGCGGATCGTTCGAGACCTTGAATGATTTTGTGCGGTGCATCATCCTATATCGTTGCAAAAGATAAAACGCCAAACCGCCCGCGATGCCGGCTAGCTACTTCGCACCGCCTTCCACCGGCTTCCCATTCGCTAACAGCTTGGAAATGGTCGAGGGTCGAGAGTCGAGAGTCGAGCGCCCGGCAGGCAAGCGATCAGCTTTCAGCTTTCAGCCAGAGAAAGCGATCCGTGGGCCATTCGCAGCACAATCTTCGCGATGCCGGCCGCACCGTATCATCGCCAGGAGCAGCACGCCACCCAATAAGCCCACCGTTGCTGGCTCGGGCACGGCAGCGATGCCGACGAACGGCGCTCCGGTCTTGAACTTGAATAGCGCCCCGGTTCCGCCGTCCAGCGTGAAGGTGAGCGATTCCTTGCCGCCAGCCACCGGTGTCAAAGCTAACTCGTTCACCAGCCCCGTGTTCGGATCCAGCTCTTGGATCATGGTGATCCCCGTGCTGCCAAAATCCCACTGCATCGTGATCTGCTGCCGGCAGTCGAAGGCGCTTCCGTTCGCATCCGTCAGGCCGTTCATGACCATGAAGTAGATCTCGCCGTTGGCAGTCGGGCCGTCGAATGATTCATCGAGGACCTTGAACCAGCCGACCAGAACGTCGCCACGAAGCGCGTTGTTCGTGGTGCCGAGATTCACGGCCGCCACGGAACGCAGATACGGATCACCCGCGCCTTGTTGCCAGGTCTGCATACCCGCGGGAACATCGTCCGAAACGATGGTGCCCGATGTATTCTTGCGCTGGCCCGGAAAATAACGCACGTCGGTGCTGATCAGCCGAACCAAGGCCGGCCCGAGATTCCGGCTCAACCGGTTCGACTCCGCCATCTGATAAAACGCCGGCGTCGGACTCGAATCGCCGTACCCAGTGAATAACTGCGCGTAAATCTGATTCCCTGGCGACGCCGAATCATAGACAAACGAGCTTTCGAGCTTCTCCCCGAACGTCCAGCCGGCGAACTGCTGGGCGCGCATCTCCGATTCCGACAAGAACCGCGGCCAGAAATCGTGATCGTCCGTACCGCAAGCGTTGTTGTCGACGCATTTCCTGAAATTCTGCATCCAATGCCCGACCGGAATCGGATGCGCCCCGGTCCCGTCGTTGCCCGCCAGGCCGAGCGTTCTGAACTTGGCCATGTCCTCGTAAAGATAGTACAGACTCCCGCCCACAATCGGATAGAATCGGCTGCCCGGATAGCTGTCGTACATGAGCATGTCCGGCTGCGACTCCGACATGAATGCCCTGATGTTCGCCGGCGAGTCGGAATTGCCTTGGAAATTCGTGAACAGCAGCGTATTGGGAAAATTCGGCCGCGCTGCCGCAAACCAGTTCGCCAGTTGCTGCCGGCTGGTCAAATTGCTCATGTCCAGCTCGTCATAGCATTGCAGGCTCACCAGGTTCGATGCGTAAGGCGCCTCCGCGGACGTCGGCTGCGAGTAGTCGAAGTTAACCCATTCTCCCCAAGGCAACCCAGGTGCTGTCCCCATCAGATCGAGATGGTTTGCATTCCACTGCCACTGCACCGCTGTAAAGTTGGACTGTGCCCAAAGGTTCACATCGAATGCCACCGGGTAAGGCGTGACCATCGCCTGGATTTGCAGCCCCTGCTCCAAAAAGACGCGATGGCCTTTGTCGAGGCTCGATGGAAGCTGCGCCGCCGCAGGCCCCGCCGCGAAAAGCGCCACGATTGCCGCTAAAAGCACCTTCCCGTTCTGTCTGAAATGAGTTTGTCGCCGTTCCAGCCAACTCGAAGCCTGTACTTTGCCAGACAGTAGTGTCTCATTGTGGCATTGTTGGCAGATTCCCAAGCTGAGCTCCTGAAAAAACATATTCGATGTCAAGGTCGTGGTTGTCACATCAGTTCCTGCGATATTGGAAATGGAGACGAACGTGTTACGCCGGCAGCTGCATCTCTCGCCTGCGCCATCTTTCAGGGGACGAAAAAACCGCCACGAATCTTGCACCGAAGACAGCCCCGAGGGGCGGTCAAGTGCACTGATTCGTGGCGGCTTTGCGTTAGCTCTAACCCTTTACGGGCAGGTCGTTGGCTCGGGAATATCCAACTAGAATATCCACGAAATCCGGAATATGCAAACAAAAAAACATTCGCCGCCGAATTCCGTGATGCCTGGCCGTGCGTGACGGCTGAACCCCGCCAGTTGCTGGGAGCCGATTCGATTGCTGATGCAGACATCCAAAAAGAAATCGACGACTTCCGCACACGTCGATAAAGGTGGTTCTTGCCAATCGATCCTCTATCCGAAGCCCTCACGTTTCTTCGTGCCTTTTCGTGCTCTTCGTGGCCCCGATTCTTTCAAAAGAATTCACTCGCTTCTGGCCGCGCACTGTGCTACCGTCGATTCCCGTATACTGCACATGCGTTCCGTACGTAAAGTCGAGAGCCAAGAGCCAAATCATTCAACATCGAACATCCAACATTCGGCAACGAACAGCAATGAACGTTAATCGGTCGAGTATTGCGCGCGATCGAAACGCGTCGAGGCTCGAATCACCGAGCACCCGCCGTCGTGCACCGCGCAAATCGATCGAGTTTCGCACACCGTATGTGGGGCCCCCGTTTGCGATGCAAAACATAAATCGAAACCCAGCAACAAGTTCGAAGTCGCGGGCCGCGGCCCGCCTCGGGCAAAATTCAAAAACCCCCGAGCGCCAGGCCTTTTTCGCTCCCACCTATAAAAAACGACATCCCAAACCATCCGCTCCGGCTTCATTCCTTGACCCCTGTCCCCCGTCCCCCAACTCCTCCACACTTCGCTTGTTTTCACCTCCACAAAGACCTATCATAGATAGGTTTACGACCGAACGAGCCCCGCGAACCCCGGCCCATCCAGCCGCGTCTGTCCCACACCACCCCAGCGCCTAGTCCCCATCCCCCAGCCCCTCACCATGGCCACTGTCTCCAAGCACAAGACCAAGACCGAACTCACGAGTGGGGCCGATATCCTTGTCCAGTCGCTGATCAACCACGGCGTCGACACGATCTTCGCTTACCCGGGCGGCGCCAGCATGCCGCTGCACCAAGTGCTCACTCGATTCTCCGACCGCCTGCGGACCATCCTCCCGCGACATGAACAGGGCGGCGCATTCGCAGCACAGGGCATCGCCCGCAGCACCGGCAAACCGGGCGTCTGCATGGCCACCAGCGGACCGGGCGCCACGAACCTCGTCACCGCCATCGCCGATGCCAAGCTCGACAGCGTCCCGCTCATCGCCATTACGGGACAGGTGGGCACCAAGGTCATCGGCAGCGATGCGTTTCAGGAAACGCCGATCGTCGAAGTCTGCCGCGGCATCACCAAGCATCACTATTTGGTGACCGACGTGGCCGACATCGCTCGCGTCGTGAAGGAAGCATTCATGATCGCGACCACCGGCCGGCAAGGACCGGTGCTCATCGACGTACCGAAAGACGTCCAGCAAGCCAAGATCGTGCCCGACTACGACGTGGCCCCCGATCTGCCCGGCTTCCAAAAAGAAAATCCCCGCGCCAAGCCGGAACAAATCCGCCAGATCGCCGCGGCCATCAAGCTGGCTAAGCGGCCCATCATCTACGCCGGCGGCGGCATCATTAGCGCGGTGCGAGCGACGAGCTGCGGACCCTGTCCAAGAAAACCGGCATCCCCATTACGATGACCGTCATGGGCCTGGGCGCGTTTCCCAGCGATAATCCGCTCACGCTCGATATGCTCGGCATGCACGGCTCGGTGTACGCGAATTACGCGGTGGAACAAGCCGATCTGCTCATCGCCCTCGGTGTGCGGTTCGACGACCGCGTCACCGGCAAAGTCGAAGAATTCTGCAAGCACGGCAAGATCGTGCACGTCGACATCGACGCCTCCGAGCTGAACAAGAACAAGCCCGCGCATATCCCCGTTTGCAGCGACGTGAAATTTGCGCTCGCCGAGTTGAACAAGATCGTCGAAGGGCCCGAAGATATTTCCGAGTGGGTCGAACAATGCCAGAAGTGGAAGCAGGAAGAGCCGTTCCACTACAACGAAGCTTTCCCCGGCATCTTGCAGCAGCACGCTATCCGTGAACTGTGGAAGCTTACGCGCGATCGCGATCCGGTGATAACCGTCGGCGTCGGCCAGCACCAGATGTGGGCCGCTCAGTTTTACAAGTTCGATCGGCCACGCACATTCCTCTCGAGTAGCGGCCTGGGCACGATGGGTTTTGGTCTGCCCTCGGCGATGGGAGTACAAAGCCAGTTCCCTGATCGGCTCGTGATCGATATCGATGGCGACGGCAGCTTTCAGATGAACATCCAGGAGCTGGCCACCTGCTTCTGCGAAAACCTGCCGGTGAAAGTCCTGCTGCTCAACAACCAGCACCTCGGCATGGTCGTGCAATGGGAAGACCGCTTCATGCAGGGCAACCGCGCCCACACGTACTTGGGCCCCATCCACCATCCCGAAGCCCGCGGCAAAGGCGACGGTCTCGGCCCCAGCGAACGCTATCCCGACTTCGTCGCGATTGCAAAAGGTTACGGTTGCGGCGCATCCTACATCCGCAAGAAGGCCGATCTCGTGCCGGCGCTCGAAGAGATGATCAACTACCCGGGCCCCTACGTGCTCGATGTCGAAGTGCCCTATCAAGAGCACGTGCTCCCGATGATCCCCAGCGGCATGACCGTGCGGGATATGATTAAGGAATAGATTCCTAAATGAGCCGCAAGTTGGCGTGCGTTTTCACGTAGGCGCCGACGGCGTCTTTGTAGGCCTTCGCCACCCACTGCGTCACCTCACCGCCGCCGGCAGGAAATTCGCGCCACTCGCCGCTCTCCAGCCGCAGGCCCACAACCGGCATCACCTCGCGCGTTGCGCTCGTCACAAAACACTCGCTCGCCTTGGCAAGTTGGCTGGCCGGAATCTTCTGCTCGTGGAGCACGCAACCGGTCTCCTCGCCCAACTGAGCGATCGCCGCCTTGGTGATCCCGCGCAACACGCCCGATTCCACGCTCGGCGTCATCAGCCGGCCATCGATCACAAAAAACACGTTGCTGTTCGATGCCTCGGTCACCAGCCCGCTCGGGTTGAGCATCAGGCAGTCGTTCGCACCCAGCTCCACAGCCTCGGACACTCCCAATATGTTATTGAGATAATTCCCGCTCTTGATATCCGGGCTGAGCGCTTCCACCGGGTTTCGCCGCACCGATGTTACCGCCAACCGCATGCCTCGCGAATAAAACTCCGGGTTCCAATGCGGCACTTCCTTCACGATGATCACGTAGCTGCTCTCCAGGTTGCGCGATGGCACCAAGTCGAGCGCCCCGCTACCGCGCGTCACGTGCCATCGCACGTAGATATCCTGGCCCGCCGGCACGTTTGCGGCGGCCGCCGTTCGCCGCATCTCTTCCAGCATCGCCTCGCGGGTTTGCGAAATCCGCATGAACACCAGCCGAGCCGAATTCTCCATCCGGTCAAAATGCTCGTCGCAGAACAGCGGCACGCCGGAGTACGTGCGAAATACTTCATACACGGAATCCCCGTAGAGGAAGCCCCGATCCAGAATTGAAATCCGTGCTTCCTCGATTGGCGTAATCTGCCCGTTCACGTTCGCCATTCGCCGCATAGAACCGCTCGTCATGTTCGTACCTCGTCGCCGGCAAGGCGCCAAATTGTGTTTTCGCTCGAAACGCCTGCAATGCGTGTGTAGCTGCTTGCCGATCTCAAAGTGTAAAATCGTGGACCCGATATGGCTACGGCCTGGAGGTGTGCGATGTGGAACTGGACGCATTTCCCGGCATCTGGCGAATGTGGCTGATTTCGCAACGTGCTCGAGTTAGCCATGGATCCGAACAATTCAGCCGTTCTTTCCGTAGGATATTTGGCCATCGAGGAGGCCTTCCTGAAAAAGAATAAACCTCAGCATGCAACTTGCTGGGAATTGAGGGCGGTTCAAAAGTTAGATTGCGGCGGCCACTCGGGCGCCGTATCATATAGTAGCTCCAGTGCTGCGGAACGCGAAATGAAATCAGCCATCTCCCTGTTGCTTGTCGCTTCGGTTTTTGCTTGCCCGTTGATTTGCCATGTGGGCCACGCGGCTTCGCGCGCGAATGGCAAATCGGTAGCAGGGTGTTGTTGTCATGGGGCAACCGATACGATGCCGGCCGGCGATCGTTCGCCCGGCGTTCCCTCGCGCTCGCATGGTTCGGATGGTTGCTGCCAGGGCATTTGCGGCGGCGCCGTGATGGGGAATTTCGCGACGTACAACGCGGCGCTCGATCTCACGTGGGTTTTGCCGTTCGCTGTTGTCGAACCGGTCTTGCTAACCACGCTCCAAGAAACTCACGCCGATCGATTCTGCACTGCGCCATGGCCCGACGACGGAACGAATCGCGGCCGCGAACTGTGCTGCCTCTTTAGCACGCTGCTGTGCTGATTCTGCGCCTTTCAGACGCGTCTGAGCGTCACGCTGCGCACTAATGGCGTTTCTTCCGCAGGCAGTTCTAGGCAATTGAGATCGGCAGATGTTCCTGTTCCGGCTGCTCCCTTGGGAGTATGCAATTCGAAACCTGTTTCGCCGCCCGTTGCGAACGGCGCTGACGTTCGTCGGCCTGACGACCGTCGTGCTGCTGGTGTTCGTCGTCGTCGGCTTCATTCGCGGCTTGGAAAAGTCGCTTGCCGTCAGCGGCGATCCGCAAACGGCCATCGTCTTCTCGCTGGGCATGGGCCAGAACCTCGAGTACTCGTCGATCTCGATGAGCACGAACGATCTGGTCGCGGCCAGCGTGGAAGGGATTCAGACCCGCTACGGACAAAAGTACGTTTCGCCCGAGCTGTACCTTGGTACGGAGATCAAAGTGGCGAGTAGCGATCAAGCGCGATTCGGCCTGGTCCGTGGCATCACGCCCTCGGTGCTGCTCGTCCGCCGCCAGGTGGAACTTCAGCAGGGCGAGTGGCCCCGCAGTGGCGAAGTCATCGTTGGCCGGCTTGCCGCCACCAAGCTCGGCGCCAAAAACGATGAACTGGCAATCGGCAAAACCATTCACTTCGAAGACCGCGATTGGCGAATCAGCGGAATTTTTTCTGCCGCTGGCGCCGCCTTCGAGTCGGAGGTCTGGTGCCGGCTCGACGAGCTGCAGCAGGCGATGAAGCGGCAGGACTTGAGCCTCGTGGCCGTAACGCTCGCGCCTGGAACCGAGATTGCGAACCTCGAATTGTTTTGTCTCGAACGGCTCGATTTGGAGCTCCAGGCGATGGCCGAAACCGATTACTACGCCGCGCTGCAAAAAGATTACCGGCCGGTGCGAGTGCTGGCTTGGTTCGTGGTGCTGCTTGTCGCCGGCGCGGGCATTTTCGCCGGCCTGAACACGATGTACGGCGCCGCAATCGGCCGCATCCGCGAGTTGGCGACGCTGCAAACCATCGGCTTTGCCCGCCGCGCGATGCTCGTGAGCCTCGTGCAGGAAGGCGCAGTTCTGGCCGCCGCGGCCAGCTTGTTCGCCACGATCATCGCGCTATTGTTCGTCAACAACGCGGCCATTCGTTTCACCATGGGCGCATTCTCCTTGCGAATCGACGAAGTTGCCGTACTCATCGGATGCAGCGTCGGCCTCGCGGTGGGAATCGTCGGCGCCATACCGCCAGCCATCCGAGCTATGAAAATGCCCATCGTGGATGGGCTGAAATCGATATGAAACAATTTACCCTTAGCGTCGGCGGCCACGCCGAAATTACCTCCACTACATATTAAGGAGCCAAACATGTTCCCAACCCTAGCTAGCCACCAGTTTCTTCGGACAACAGCAATCCTAACTGTGCTGCTCGGATTCGCGATCTCCGCGCGGGCTGCCGAATCGAGCGCCTCGACGATCGACAAATCGTATCTGCTCGAAAAAGCGCCGCAGCACGCGACCGACGTCGCCGCCATCCGCAAAGATGCCAAGGACCAACAAGAGGTCGTGGTCGTCGGACGCGTCGGCGGCCGAAAGAGTCCCTGGGTGAAAGGAACTGCCGCTTTTTCCATCGTCGACCGCTCGCTCAAAGCGTGCAGCGAACGGCCCGGCGACACCTGTCCGACGCCCTGGGATTTTTGCTGCGAGTCCGATTTGCCGAAGTCCACGTTGTTGGTGCTCGTGCAGGATGCCGACGGCAAGCTCATCAAAAAAGATGCTCGCGAGCTGCTCGGTCTCAAAGAGCTGGATACTGTATTCATCCAAGGCAAAGCCAAGCGCGATAAGACCGGCAACGTTTCGATTGTCGCCTCCAAGTTCTACGTCGTCAGAAGACAAGAGCAAAAACAAACGTCGGAAGAGAAGAAAGCGACTACCAAATGAGCGCCGAAGTCGATATCAAGCAACTGGCCATCGTTCGCGAGACGAGTGCGACCACGAAACGGCTGGGCCGGCGCCACGTGCTGAGCCGATACGTCATTCCCGGCGCGCTCGTTACTGGGTTTGTCATGCTCTTCGTGTGGGCCCTTCGCAATTCGATCTGGCCGCCGCAACCTGTTTCCGTCGTGCCGGTGCTTGCCACGCAATCGAGCGGACAAAGCGAAGGCACGCCGCTGTTTCAAGCGGCCGGCTGGATCGAACCCCGGCCAACGCCGATCCGCGTAGCCGCACTCGCGCCGGGCGTGGTCGAGCGACTGCTGGTCGTCGAAGACCAGGCCGTGAAGGCCGGCGAGCCGATCGCAGAGCTGGTGAAACAAGACGCGCAGTCTGTCCCACGACCACGCGGCGGCGGAGCTGAAACTCCGCCAGGCCGAGTTGGATGAGGCGGGCGCCGGTCTGAAGGCCGCGACAACTCGGCTCGAACAGCCCGTCCACCTGCAAGCGGCGCTCGGAGAGGCCGAGGCGGCGCTCGCCCAGATTGCGACCGAACTCAAAAACTTGCCGTTCGAAACCCGCCGCGCGGAAGCCCAGTTGGAATTCGCGACCGAGAATTACACCGGCAAGCGCGCATCGGAAGGAGCAATCGCCGAACGCGCGATTCAGCAAGCCAAAAGCGATCGCCTCGCGGCGCAAGCTGCTCGTCGAGGAGTTGCACGGCCGCGCCGATTCGCTCACCAGGCAGCAAACAGCGCTTACCGAGCGTCGCGATGCGCTTGCCACGCAGCTCAAGCTCCTTGCAGATGAAACGAAGGCTCAGCAGGAAAGCAAGGCGAAAGTCGATGCGGCCGCCGCCCAACTGGATCATGCCCGCATCGCGCTGGCCGAAGCCAAGCTGCGGCTCGATCGCATGACGATCCGCGCGCCGGTCGATGGCCGCGTCTATCAACTCGTGGCGTTTCCCGGCACGACGCTCACCGGCGGCATGAGCCCCGTCGCGAACGCCGACGGCAGCACCGTCGTTACGCTCTATCGCCCCGACATGCTGCAAGTTCGCGTCGATGTGCGGTTCGAAGACATCCCCAAAGTTACGTTGGGGCAAAAGGTGCTCATCAACAACCCCGCGCTGCCGGAGCCTATTTCGGGCAAAGTGCTGTTTATCAGCTCCAAAGCCAACATTCAAAAAAACACGCTCGAAGTGAAGGTCGCACTCGATAAGCCGGTGCCCGTATTCAAGCCCGAGATGCTCGTCAACGTAACGCATCTGGCCCCGAAGCCCGCCGAAGCCGTTGCCGATTCGGCCGCTCCGATGCGGACCTACGTTCCGCGGCAACTCGTGTTGCACGACGACGCCGGTTCCTACGTGTGGGTGGCCGATCAATCGGCGGGCGTGGCTCACAAAACGCCGGTCACCTTGGGCGGTCCTGGCGTTGAAGGCCTCGTCGAGGTGACACAAGGGCTCTCGATCGCCAGCCGACTCATTTCGCGCGGCAGTGAATCGCTCAAGGACGGCCAGCGGATCCGCGTCGTCAATGAAGATACGAACATGTTGGCGACGGATACCTCGACTCCGTCCGCCATGTGCCGCAAGTAATCGCGAGAACAGCCCGCTTCACCTCGGCTGCCGCACTGGAGAATAACCATGGCACTTATCGAACTTCGCAATGTCAGCAAGCATTACCACAAGGGCGGCGAAACGATTACGCCGCTCGACGACATCGGGCTTGATATCGACGACGGCGAATTCGTTTCCCTCATGGGCGCCAGCGGTACCGGCAAATCGACGCTGCTGAATCTCATCGCCAGTATCGATCGGCCAGATAGCGGCACGATCTCGATCGCCGGGACCGATATCACCAGGCTTTCCCGCAGCAGGCTCGCGAAGTGGCGTGCTGCGAACATCGGCTACGTCTTTCAAACACATAATCTGATTCCCGTTCTGTCGGCATACGAAAACGTTGAGCTGCCGCTGTTGTTGCTGCCCATGTCGGGGGCCGAACGGCGGAAACGAACCGAAATCGCCCTCGAGGCCGTTGGGCTGCTCGATCGGGCCGATCACTATCCGCGCCAGCTTTCAGGCGGTCAGGAGCAGCGCGTTGGCGTTGCCCGCGCCATCGTCACGCATCCCAAATGCGTTGTCGCCGATGAACCGACCGGCAACCTCGACGACGACACTTCGCTGCAAATCCTGCGTTTGCTCCAGCGCATCAACGATGAGCTCGGCGTAACGCTGTTGATGGTCACGCACGATCCCGACGTGGCCGCCACTGCCCGCCGGCAACTCCACCTGGAGCACGGGAAATTGAGGTGTCAAGTATCGGGTGTCAGGTGTCAGACTTCAAATACCTGACACTTGGCAACGGACAACGGACAACGGACAACTTCTCCACGGTTAATCGATGATCAAATTCCTGCCTTACATCCTGAAAACATTGTGGCGTCACCGCTCGCGGACCATGATTACCGTCAGCGGCTCGGCGGTGGCCCTGTTCGTTTTTTGCTTTGTCGGCGCGGTGCAGCAAGGCATGAACGATTTGGAGCGCAACCAGGAATCCCGGCAATCGCTCATTCTGTTCCAGGCCAACAAGTTTTGTCCGTTCACGAGCCACTTGCCGCAAGACTACGAAGCGAAAATCCAGAAGCTCGACGGCGTGCGCGAGGTCGTCCCAATCCAGGTGTTCACCAATAATTGCCGGGCGAGCCTTGATGTGATCGTTTTTTACGGTGTCCCGCCCAAGAAGCTCCGCACCGCGCGCGACTTCGACCTCGTGGCCGGCAACTGGTCCGATTTCGAGCAGCATCAAGATGCAGCCGTCGTCGGTCGCGCGGTGGCCAGCCGCCGCGGTTTGCATCCGGGCGACAAGTTCTCGATCGGCGACCTCACGGTGCAAGTGGCCGGCATCTTCAAGTCGCACGATCCGGCCGAGGAGAATTACATCTACTCCCATCTGGATTTTCTCCAACGCCGCAACAAGCAAGACCTGGTCGGCACCGTCACCCAACACGAAGTGCTGCTGGCCCCCGGCGTCGATCCGAACGCCAAGGCCCAACAAATCGACGCCATGTTTCGCGGTGGCCCCGTCGCAACCGACACACGCCCCAAGGGCGTCTTTCAGGCCAAAAGCCTCGGCGACCTCACGCAGCTCATCCACCTCGCGCGCTATCTGGCCTACGCCTGCGTGGGCCTCGTGCTCGCGCTGGTCACGACCACCACGCTCATGTCCGTCCAGGACCGAATTCAGGAACACGCGATCCTGCAAACGCTCGGCTTTACGGGCGCGCGTTTTCCAACTAGTCGTCAGCGAGAGCGTGTTGCTGAGCATTGCCGGCGGAATTTTGGGTGTCGCCGCCGCCATGCTCGTGTTGCAAACCGGCCATCTTTCGGTCGGCGCCGAAGCGGTAACGATCGCCTTTCGGCCTTCGCTGCCCGTCGCGGCCGCAAGCCTGCTGATCTCCGCGATCGTAGGGTTTTTGGCCGGGATGGCCCCCGGTTGGCATGCGGCCCGCGCTCAGATCGTGCCAGCACTTCGGGCCTAGTCGCGCCACCCCACCGAGGCAGTTGCTATCGCAAGTCCCGCTTGTTCTCGACCCTGATCCGGCCTGGATGATCGACCTACCGCCACAAGCTGATCAAAAACCCTGATACTTTCCCCAGATTTCTGTTGACTCTGGAACGACGCCGCTCACATAATCTGTAACGTCTACTGTAGCGCAAAGGGGACCAGGCCACTCTTCTAGCGCGGTTGCGCAGAATCGGGGGGGGCTAATGACGGCGCGAGCGGGAACGGGCGGCAATAATCGCCCCACTCTTCCCACATGTTGGTATAACGCTGGCGATACATCGCACAATTCGAGCGCGTCCGCCGAAGCGTCGGCCCTCCAGGCGCAGATCGCGCTGATCGCGCCTCGAGCCGCCACCGTTCTAATCGACGGTGAAACCGGCGCCGGCAAGGAGATCGCTGCTCGGCAAATTCATGCCCTTAGCCCGCGCGCCGGTCGCCCATTTGTTCCCGTCGATTGCACGGTTTTTTCCACGGAGCTGATGGAGTCGCAGTTGTTCGGCCACGTGAAGGGCGCGTTCACTGGAGCCGTCGCCGCGGCGTTGGGATTCGTACGTTGTGCCGATGGCGGCACGCTGTTTCTCGATGAAATCGGTGAGTTGCCGCTGGCCGTTCAGGCCAAATTGCTGCGCTGCATCCAGGAGCGCTCGGTCGTGCCCGTCGGCGGCGTGGAGCCGATCCCCGTCGATCTGCGAATCATCGCGGCGACCCACCGCGATCTGGCGGCCATGGTCCGCGAAGGCTGCTTCCGGCAGGATTTGTATTTTCGCTTGAACGTCGTGCGGCTCTCAATCCGCCCACTCCGCCAACGCGGCGACGAAATTTTGCCGCTGGCCGGACATTTCCTCGACGATATTGCCTCGGCGTACGATGAACCGGTAAAAGCGCTGTCGCCCGCCGCCGCGGATACTCTTCTCCGTTACGATTGGCCCGGCAATATCCGCGAGCTGCGGAATGCCATCGAACGAGCATTTTTGTTCTGCGCCGACCGCACGATCGATGTCATCCATTTGCCGGAGGAGGTTCGCGCGGCGACCGAAACGATCTTTATCGAAGGAGCAGTTAGTAACCCGCTCGCCGAATCGGAGCCGATCCTCCGGTTGGCCGACGCCGAACGCCTGCTCATCGCCCGCGTCCTAAAAGCTACCGGGGGCAACCAATCCGATGCCGCCCGCCTGCTCGATATCGAGCGCCACCGCCTGCGCCGCAAGATCGTGTTCCACGGCTTGGAGCATCTGGCCCGCATCCGCCCGCGGTAATGCACGCCCCTCTCATCCACCGACAGCCGCGACGGGCGGCACGCCTCGGACGTTCATCGGTTCGAAGCCCGCAGCGCTAGCAAGATGCTCGGGCAACTCCTTTTGCTTTCGCTCCGCCGACGTCGAACCTTGCGAGTGTGCGGTTTGTGATCGGGTGCAGTTCCCTGGTACGTAACGTTCCATTGGAACATTTTCTTCCTTCAGCCGCTCAAGTCGTTTCTCGATCCCCGCTTGCGTAGACTCCAGCCAAAGAAGTTGGAACGAGGCGTACCAACTTCACGGGCTTGCGCCGCGCGTAGTTTTCGCCGGCCGAAAAAGCCGTAACTACCCGTCGCACATCGTGGTTACAGCGTCACTTTTCCTCGCGAGCAGCCATTGGCACTCGCTTCGCTATAGAGCGGCTCAACGTGTTCATCAGCACGACTGGAGTCGCTCATGGTATCGGAAATAACCCGGCGCGGATTGATCGTCACGCCTTCTCGGCGCCCCAGCGATCTCGTCGAGGAACTCGTCGCCCATTTCAGTTGGCCCGTATTGCTGGCCCCGAGCGTTCGCTTGCTGCTCCAGCAAATCGAGGTGAGCGCGCCGCATTGCCTGTTGTTCTGTCTCGATGAAACGCACGATCTTGCCAGCGCTTTGCACCTCATTGGCCGCCTTCGCGACCGTGGTCCACGCCCCTACCGAGTCGCCATTGCCCACCGGCTTGAGGCCGAGGTCGAGCCAAAAATTCGAGCCGCCGGCGTCCATTCCTTCTTATTCACTTCCGGAAATGTCTCCGCACTCGTTCAGGACGCGCTGCTGCCGCTGCTGAATCTGCAGCCGATACCAGCTCACGCAGACCAGGCTTCAATTCATCGCGCCGAGCCGCTCATTCGCGGGCCGACGGCCATCGAAACCGCTCCGGCCGAGCTGCGGCCGCCGTAAAGGCGAGGACGCGGGTTGCAAGATTCAAGGGGCTGGGTTGGAAGTCGGTTGCGTTCCCCGCCCCCCCACATCCCGCATCCCCGAGTAACCAGTTCGATCCCACTGGGCATCGCTCACAAACGACCCAAACGATTTACAAAATCCATTCACATACACAAGGAGTCCGCTCATGATCGCCTCGATGAATGAAACCAGCCGATACGAACCACAATTTGATGAACTAAGCGACGCCGATCGCTTCGAACGGTTCAGCCATCGCCGCGGCGGCGACTTTCCGGTCCGTTCTCATGCGGCTCGAACCCGCGCCAAGATGCGGGGTCGCGCGACATCGGCTGCCAGAAACAAAGCCCGCTCGTTCAACGGCGCAAACCGTCGCGGACGCGGCAAGCAATGGTCGGCGCTCTGTTAGCCCACTTTTATCGACGTAAGTTTCGTTTTTCGCCTCTCATCTGCTAACTGGAGACACAACCATGCGCATACCGCGAGTCCTTTGCGCCCTGCCGATCATCTCCGCAGCCTTCGCGGCGAGTGTCCAAGCCAATTGGATGACGTTTACCGGCGGAGGAGTCGCTTCGGTCGGCGCGTGGCCCGGCGGGTCCGCGCTGTCTGGAACGGCACTCGTTACGGCCAGCAATTTTACCAACGGAATCCCCTCGACGCCGTTTATCGGCTTGACGCCAGTCACGATTCCCAACCTGTCGACCGACTATATCACGACCGGCTTGATCCCCAATCCGGGACCTGTCGTTACCGAGATCGGCACTCCGTACAACGACACGGGCGACAAGTATCACGTCGTTGTGGATTTTAGTGGCACGATCGGCGGGTCGACTCCCGGCACGCTGCCTGCCGGAAGCGTTTTCGCGTTGATCGATCTCGACATCACCGAAAACTACCGCCAGATCACGGCCACGAACGCTGCCAACGTTCAGATCACTTCGCCGTGGATCTTCGGGCCCTTCGGGTTCTTCGACATGGATAACCCCATGTTGGCCGCCGGATCGCTGATCCCCAATCCCACGTTCAGCGGACCCGTCAGCGGCGTCTACCAAATGTTCGGCGTGTCCTACAACTTCGACGTGGGTATGTGGGTGTTCAAAACAACCCAGGACATCAAGACGATCGCCTTCGATATGGAAGTCGGCGCCGGCGCCGGCGGCCCCACCCAGGGCGGAGGCGGCGCTGGCTGGGCCTTTTACACCCGGCAGGGAACCATCGTTCCCGAGCCCACGGCTGTTGCCCTTTTGCTTGGCATGGCTCTCGTCGGCCGCTGTACGTTTCGCCATCGCAGGCGCTGTTGACAGCGCCAAACGCGGGCCTCCCTTAACCTCATTTTCATCACCTGTTTCACAATCCCCATCACAAGGAAAACTCTTATGTACAATTCGCACCCTCGATCGTTTGGACTGTTGTGGCTCGTTGTGGCCAGCTCGATGCTCGCTACCCAATCGCAAGCCGATCCGTTGCCGAGCGAAATCCTGAAGTTTGATCAGCAACCCATGGTCGCCACCCAGTTGCCCGGCACGACCAGCTTCTACTTCGGCCACGATGAATTGAGCACCGCTTACGGCGTTGGCAACGCGGCCACCCCGCCGCTGAATTACCAGGGCACGTTCATGGCCGACGATTTCTCCGACAACTTCAACACGCCCGTTGTCCACCTCAGCTGGTGGGGCTCCTATATGAACGACAACGTCGCTGCCGCCCCCCAGCCGCACGTGCAAAAGTTTCTGATTGCCTTCGAGGCTGACAATCCAGTCGGGCCGGGCCAGCAGTACAGCACGCCTGGCACGGTGTTGCAATATGACGTCGTGACGCTCGGTGCACTCGCGCCTGGTTCTGGTACTTTCACGGAAGCGCCGGTTCGTCCTGGGGATCCGGTGATCGGCGAAGCGCTTTACAAATACAACGCCGAACTGCACCTCGGTCACGAGTTCCAGGAACAGGCGGGCAAAGTGTACTGGTTGAAGATCGCCGCGTTGGTGGATGTGCCGCAACCGGTTGTCGTTCCAGTGCCACCAGGCACCACGCAGTGGGGATGGCACAATCGCGATTACACGATTAACGATCCGCTTGCGTCGCCGGTTCCTTCACCGGGCGAATTTGTCGATGGCCTCGTCCCCGGAACGAATAATCCCATCTATCACTTCCAGGATGATGCCGTTCAAGGCGACCTGCGTTTCACGCCAGGTGCCCCTCCTGGACAAGACATTGTTCAACTAAACATGCTTCCGACGAATTATATGTTCGTCAATAGCGCGGGCGTCGGCCCGATCGACGGCCCACCGGGAATCGAACTGCATTCGAAGGATCTCGCCTTCCAGTTGTACACCAACAACATCGTGCCGGAACCGGCCTCGTGCTTGCTGCTGCTGGGCGGCTCGCTCGCCCTGGCCAATTTTCGCCGCCGGCGCGAGTCGATTGAACGTTAAAACGCGTGTCCGCAACTTTTAGGCCCTTCCCGAATTCGGGAGGGGCCTTTTTCATTGGCCAGTTTTCGACCCGGGTATGCGAAACACGACGCACGCGAAGTCAACCGCCCGCGACAAGATTTCACTGCTTGCCAGTTATTGCCTGTGGCATTGGATTTGCTCGCGCTTTTGCTGGCGTTTGAAAGGGGTTATAAACCGGGGCAGTGGGGTCCACATTTTTTTGCCACGGAGGTTGTTATGCCCAAACACTCCCATTCCCACGGTCCTGGATGCGGTCATACGGCGATTGAACACGACGGCCACGTCGATTACCTGCAGGACGGTCATCTCTGTCACCAGGAGGGCGAAAACACGGAGGAACACGTCGTTCCCATTAGCAAGACGAATCCCGAGGGATGCCATCACTTTGCGACGAAGACAACGCACGACGCGAAGCACAAACATGGTCCAGGCTGTGGCCATGAGGCCGTGCCGCATGGGGATCACATCGACTACTTAGTCGATGGCAGGCTTCACCACGCTCACGGCGACCATTGCGATGATCACGGTCCTGTGAAGATTGCGCGGCCGATAGCGCAGCACGTTTAGGGCGTGAAGTCCTGGCCCGTGCATTACAAGAAATCGTCAGACGCATACGGCAGCGGAATTGCCCCGAAATCTGTGTTTTCGTCGCACTCCGGACGTTCGGGTTGTACGGATTGCGGCCCGGGGCTACAATAAAACTGCTCCAAATGCCCGCTGCGTTCTTCAATTTCACGGTGTGCCTGTAGCGCCATGCGGTTAAAGTCTCGCCGACTCCTGAGCTGCATTCTACTGGCTACTTACGCCGGCATTTCGATTCTCGGCGATGGCCTGCACGCGCTCATGCCCGAGGCCGGCCATCATCACCATCATGGCCTGTGCATCGTCGTTACCCATGAGTCCGGGAACAGCGATCGCGATGCCGCCCTGGGTGGCAATGCCGGACAATCGTCCGAACCGGTCGTAACCGCAAGTGATGGCGATATCGAGTCGCACATTTGCCAGGTCTGCCAATTTCTATTTCAATCAGTCAGTCAACGGACAGACGTCGTCGCGCCAATCGATTGGCAACCAATCGTAGTTGTAGCCGTCTCTCTGGCGCTGCCCATCTATTCGCCGGCATCTCTCGGCCCCCAGGCGCCTCGCGGTCCTCCGCTTCTTGCCTAAAAACTGCCGTACGGCGCAGTTGCAATTGCGGCGCGTCGTTCTCGTGCGCGTAACGTAGCAGGCATACTCCGTATGCCGTCGCCTCGCGCCTCGTTCCGGATTGGCATACGGAGTGTGCCCAGGCTTGGAGGTGCCGTTATGGTCCGCAGATCGGCGTTTACGTTGGTCGAGCTGCTCGTGGTGATTGCCATCATTGGCGTGTTGATTGCGCTGTTGTTGCCGGCCGTGCAAGCGGCCCGCGCCGCTGCCCGCCGTGCTCAATGCATGAACAACATGCGGCAAATCGGCCTCGCGATGCATCAATATTGCGACGCCCATCAAGGCCACTTTCCGCTGATGCAGCACAACATCGACCCAGACAAGGTGCCGCAGACGTGGATCTACGTCTTGGCTCCCTACATGGAGAGCGTCGATGCCGTGCGGCTGTGTCCGGAGGATCTCAAACGGATTCAGAACCCTTCGTACATAAACGCCAACGGCGATGTTGTCGAACCGGTGCGCCCGACGAGCTATGCCATGAACGGTTACTTGCGTCCTCCGGACATGACTTTGACGGGTCCGATGCCCGGGTTCGCACCGAAGTTCTCGCAACTTCTGCAAACTCACAACACGATCGTGATGTTCGAAGCCGGAACGGCCGTGGACGTCACCAAGGACCACGTCGAATGCCCAGACTGGTTTGGCTTTGACAACATGAAGTTCAACACGCCTCCAAACCATGCCGTGTGGGACCAGGTGAGTGGCGAGGTCGCCGTTGACCGCCACCATGGAACGAGCGCGAACTACCTGTATGCAGACGGGCACGTCGACTCGATCACGGCCGACCAGATCGAGGAATGGTGCAATGCGGGAACGAACTTCGCGATCCCGCCGCAATGAGCAAGGCATCGGCAGCCAATTTGAACCGTAACTGAAGTCGCGAGACTTCAGACCATTACCGAATTAACCCTTTTTTACAACTAACAATTCTACAACTTTGGAGGCGCTAATCAATGTTTCGACATACTCAAATCGGCCTGCGGGCCGCGATGTTCGTTTTGCCTGTTACTGCCGGCCTGTGGCCCGCGGTTCGCGCATTCGCCACCGATAGCGACGCGCTCGTCACCAATGTGGGCGGTCAAGTCACGATCGGCGGCGCGAACAACATCGGAGACACCGGTGAAAACTTCGAGCTCACGTCGAAAGTGTTCTATACTCCGATGGTTCCCAATACGAATACCGCCGATCCGTTAAATCCGCGCGATTATGGGTACGATGACCCAGGATTCTTTGCGCTGGGCAGTACGCGCACTGCCGATGTTCCACCCAGTTTCCCACCCGGCGCGTTGCCCCTGCCGGCGAACGCGGCCGTGACAGTACATTTCCCGACTTTCACCGTTGCCGGCCACAGCGATACGCTGTTTTATTGGAATGGCGCCGGTGCGGTTAATTTTCAGCCCGTCTCCTCGTCCTCCCAGTCCAGCGTCGCGCTCGCGGTCGGCGCAGATCCGGTGGGCACCACGAGTAATGATAGTCCGACTGACTACGGCTTTCTCCACGAGCATCCGGGTTTTACGCTCGACGATGGCGGTCCCGCGCCGCGGCTTACGGCGTCTATCTGAACGCGGCCAACATCAGCGTTACGGGGCTTAGCGATTCCCAGAACTATTACTACCTCTGGGTCATTGATTCCGCGATCGACAACGCCGATGAACCAGCCGATGCTGCCGAGGCTCTCCGAGATGCGCTCCTTGATCACATTGATCCGCCGATCGTCGAGGGGAAGGACTTCACGTTCGTCAACAACGCGATCGCATACGTCCAAAGCAACCTCGTCGACGTTCCCGAGCCAAGCAGTATGGCGCTTTTCGGCGTGTTTGCCTGCGCATCGTGCTTGCTCGCCACTAGCCGCCGACGGAAGTCGGCGGTTTCAGCGCTCAGTGCAAGGAATTGACACGGATGATTCGCAACACAGCTTTATTGAGTTTGGCGAGCATCGTGATCGCGGCGAGTGTAGGGCCCGGGACCGCCCGGGCCCTGCACCTCGACGTGCTGTCGGAACAGCAGAACGGCCGAATCGTGACGGGAACAGGTGACTTCGATCACGATTTATGGACCTTGGGGGAGCGCGTTTTCCACCGCGATTTGGGCCCGACTCCGACTACAAATCCCACGTACTTGTCGAACACTAATCCAGGTTTCAACTCGATCGGTGCCGGTTCGCCCGACATGCCCGCCGGTGCTCAGGCATTACTGGGCAACGCGATTTTTTCCTGGGACTTTCTCCCCATGACCATTACCGACGGCAGTACCAGCCTGTCGCAGAACTTGTTCTACTGGAACGGTCAAGATAGCGACGGCGTTCCTGGTTTCACCCCTGCCGACGTGCACTTCGGTGCCATTCCATCGGCGAATTACAGGCTGTCGCTGATCGATTTCAACGGTCACATCCACTCGGTGGATGGCACCAACACGATTGTGCCCGGCGGAAAGATTGCTCTTACCGCCCCCGGCACCGACCCCGACGACGGCCACGGCTATCTGCACCAGCACTTGTCGTTTTTCCTGCAAGACAACGACGGCAACGACGCCACGCTGCCAGTGGATGGATTCTATCTGATCGCCATGCGATTGAAGTTGCCCGGGCTGATAGATTCCTTACCCGTCTTCATGGTATTCGGAACGCCAGGATCAGGCATCAGTGCGGAGGACGATGCCGCCTATCCCTGGGTCGAGCAGCAGCTCAATCTGCCCGGCGATTTCAACCAAGACGGCCACGTCGACGCGGCGGACTATGTCGCCTGGCGCCAAGGATTGGGCACGACATACACACAGGCCGACTACGACGTATGGCGTGCTCACTTTGGCAACGCATCGCAGATAATCGTCAACACGGGGTCCGGTGCGGGCTCGTCCGAAAGTCTGGTGACGGGCGCTGTGCCGGAACCAGCGAGCGATTGGTTGTTCTTGCTCGGAGGCCTAATGGCTCTTGCACGTTTGGGACGTCAAAGTTCGGTCGGGCGAATATCAGGATTTCGCCACTCGATTTAAGCGATGGAACGTTCCTATGATGGTTTCTGGAGTTTGTTCCATGAATCAGGTGAAAAGAATCATTTGTTTGCTGATCGTGCTGGCAATTGCCGCTCAGGCGACGTGCGGTCGCGCCTTTGCTCAAAGCGACAGCACATTTCCAAACTACTCCACACCCGACGCCGCCGACGCGCGAGATGCAGACGCGCCCGACCCGCAGTACGCCGACGGCAGCCCGGGGCAGTATGTGCTCGAGGGCGGTCAGTGGCCGCAACCGGGCGGAAAGGGTACGCCGATCACGATCACGTACAGCTTCCAGAATATGTTCGACGGTGCGCTGAAGATGCCGAACGGCCAGCCGCTGCCCGCCAGTTTGATTCGCGGGTCCATTGAAGAAGCCCTCCGTCTTTGGAGCAGCGTCGCGCCGCTCAACTTCGTTGAAGTCCCAGATGATGGACTTTGGTATGGAAGCTCGACGCACTACGGCCAAATCCGTTATCGGCACATTTATATCAACGGCCCGGATCCCGCGATCGGCGATCCAATCGCGAAAGCGCAGACGTATTACCCGCCCGGGGACGGCTATCCGGGCGACGTTGAGTTCGACGACAGCGACGCCTGGCAGCAAGTCGGCACGTTGCGCCAGCCAGACATCCTCGGTGCGGCAATTCACGAGACTGGACACGCTCTCGGCCTCGCCCACAGCACGGGCATCATCCCTGGCGACTACTGGTCGTACCAAGTCTACAGCGGCTCGCAAGTGATCGATCACTTGGAGCCGGTCGGTAACGCCAACATGTTCTGGATCTTCCACCGCTACAGCGGCCTGGGCACCGGCCAGTTGTTTCCCGACGACATCGCCGGCATCCAAGCGATTTACGGCGCCGGAATCGGAAGCGTTACGCCGATCGGAGTGCCGGAACCGGCCACCTTTGCAATGCTTGTTTGTGGCCTTGCTTTCCTTTTCGCGAACACAAGGCGACTCTCTCACCGGCCGTATTTCTCGCATTGAATCGGTTGTGCCGATTAGCCCGGATTATTCATAAACGCAGAAACAAGAGTGCCTCCGAGTGCGTTTAAGGTGTTAGTTGACAAGCACCTGAAACAACACACGGAGGCAGCGAATGGACGCGCAGAGTGCATTTCAGTTGGCGTTTGATTTTGGCACATCGAAGCCAGTTGTGGTAGCGCCTTCAGCGGCCCAAGTTTCCAGTGATGCGGGGCTGCTGCCATTTCGCCAACTGGATGAGCAGTTGGGTCTCACGAAGCAATTGGCCGAGGCCCTCACGGACCGGCGGCACGTCGGTTACGTAGGTCACACGTTTCTGGAAATGGTCCGCATGCGCACCTACGGCATCCTGGCCGACTATGCCGACCAGAATGACCACGACCTGCTGCGAAGCGATCCCGTATTCAAGCTCGTCTGCGGCCGTTCGATCCACGACGACGACTTGGCCAGCCAGCCCACGCTGTCGCGGTTCGAGAACGCGATCGACACGCGCTCGTTCTTCCATCTCCGCGACGTGCTGGTGGACCAGTTCATAGCCTCGTTCGACAAGCCGCCTCAAGCGCTCACGTTGGACATCGATCCGTTCGACGATCCGACATATGGAGGGCAGCAGCTCACGTTCTTCCACGGCTATTACCGGCAGTACCAATATCTGCCGCGGGTGATCACTTGTGCCGAGAACGACCTGGTGCTCTGCCTCGCGTTGCTCTACGGCAGCGCGCATCCGCGCTCGGCGCCGACGAGGATCTGGAGTATGCGGTCCGTCGGTTACGGGAGGCCTGGCCCGACGTGCGGATTCGCGTCCGTGGCGATAGCGGCTTCGGCGTGCCCGCCATGTACGACATCTGCGAGCGGCTGGAAGTGGACTACACCATCGGCATCGGCATGAACGGGCGGTTGAAAAAGTACAGCGATTCTCTGCTGGGAACGGCCGTGGCCCAATTTGAAGCCAGCGGGCAGCCGCAGCGGTTGTTCACCGCGTTTTGGTATCGGGCCGGGTCGTGGCCCGCCCAGCGATGGGTCGTGGTCAAGTGCGAGGCGAACGCGCAAGGAACCAATCGACGCGCGGTCGTGACCAATCGGCCGGGAGCGTTCGTGTTGCCTGGCTCGGCATACGATGCGTACGCCGATCGAGGCGAAAGCGAGAACCGCAACAAAGAACTCAAGGGCGGCCTTCAGGCCGATCGGCTCAGCGATCATCGCTACTTCGCCAACTTGTTTCGCCTCTATCTGCACACGGCCGCCTACAACTTGCTGGTCCGCATGCGGCACGTTATCGAGGCGCCGCTACCGGAAGACACGAGGCGCGAAGTTCCGGTCGAAGCGCTCTCCGGCCGATCTCGCCGGGCGCATCACAACGGACGACGCACGCACGATCCGCTCGGCCAAGGCCAGCCCTGTACTTGGCGGACGCGGCTTATCAAAGTAGCGGCGCTGGTCTACGAGTCGACGCGCCGGGTCGTCGTCCGGCTCTCTTCCTGCTGGCCCTATCTGCATCACTATCAGCAGGTCAGCCAGCGAGTCCTGACGCTCTGCCAGGCTTCTTTGGACACCAGCTAAGCTGGGCGCAACTGGAAACCTTCGCGCCTCGGCAGTCTCGTCACTGCCTGGGGGAAAGGGGGCTGTGTGCTCCCAAGCGAAAGTCTCGTCGTAAACGGCCACGCCAGACCACCACCTCCTCAGCCTGCACCCGTTTGTGAATAATCCGGGTTAGGGCGCTGCCGCTTTGCTTGACCCGCCATAGTCGCCCATTTACTATGAAAATTGAGTCTTTCCAGCAATTTCCCGCCTGCTCCCTGTGCCCGTTCGGACGACGCCCCACATGGCTTTAGCTGTTATCGGCATCCTGGTTTTGGCGTCGTTCGTCATCGCCTACTTCAGCGCGCGCACCTGGCACTGGGGCTATGTGATCCTCGTCGAATTAATCTTCCTTGCCACCTTGGGTTTCCTCCTGCTCGCAACCGAAGTCGTAACGATCAACGCTATCCTGCGATCGCAAGTCAACCGAAACCAAAAAGATTTGGACACTGCGCTAGCCCAGGACGATGCCTTGCGAAACGGCACGACCAACGGCGCCATCATCGGTCAACTTGCCAACAGGGAAACACCGGTGAAGACGACCAAGGACGACCAAGGCAACGACGTCATCGATAGCCTGGCCGAACTGGATCACAAGCTGCTGATCGCCACGCGCCTCCGCGGCCGCGTCTGGCGAAACGTTACGCCCGCCGGGCAAATCAATCCGCAAACCGGCGCGCTGACCGTTAACTTGCCGGCGCCCGTGCCAGCCGGTATCAAACCGGATACCGAGGTGTACGTGTTCGAGGACGGCCCGCCGCAAGCGCTGGCTGCCACGGGCGCGCCGCGCGACCCGCAATACCTGGGCGAGTTCCACGTTGCACAAGTCGGGCCGCAGCAAGCGTCGCTTCAACCGGCGCTGCCGCTCGACGAACTCGAGCGCCGCCGCTTGGCTGCCAGCCGCGGGCCGTGGATTATCTACGAAACGATGCCCCTCGATCGGCACGAAATCTTCGCCGGCAAAACCGAACAAGAGCTCAAGCAATTGCTGCCCGCAAAATCGGTGAACGAATATCTCCGCCAAGACAAACCGGCCACGGCGGACGATGATCCGCTCCGTGTTATCGGCCTCGATGAAAACGGCAACCGGCTGCCGCCGGGCGACCTGGCCAAGGCGACCAAGAAGCTGTACCAGCGCCGTCTTCGCGATTACGCCTCCGAGTTCGATGTGCTGGCCCGCCGGCGGGCCGTCATGCTGGCCGATATCGTCGCCGTGAAACAAGACATCGCCCGCCTGACCACCGCCCAAGATATCGCCAAAAACATGCAAGCCTATCGCGAAGATGAAAAACAGAAACTCACCAGCGATCTGGCCGGCATCACCAAAGAGAAGGACGCCATCGATCATCACCTGGCACAACTGCGGCAGCAATTGGCCCGGGCCCGCGAGCTAACGGCCGAACTCCAGCGCCGCAACAATCAAATGGCCGATGAGCTCGCCGCCCGTCAACTGCGATCGCGAGCGCCCGGCAACGGCGCAACTTCGCCCGCCAAATCGGCCGCGCCCCTTGCGCTGGGACGCGGATAAATGATGAAGGATGAGGGATGAAGGATCGCAGTTCCGTCCATAACTCTGACCTCTGACCTCTGACCTCTGACCTCCGGCCTCCGGCCTCCGGCCTCTCCCAATTGCGGTGCCCCTGCGTGCCCCTCTGGCATACAATGGCATCGCCATGGGATTCTACGATCGCGATTATCAACGCGGCAACTACTACGACGACCGCCAACCGGGTTTACATCTCGGCGGTCCGCGCACGATGACCACCAATGTGGTCATTGTTACGTGCATCGCGTACCTGGCACAACTTCTGAGCCACAATTGGTTGACCGAGGCTTGGATTCTATACAAGAGCTGGTACCGAGAGCCGTGGGAAGCTTATCGTCTGCTCACGTACGGCTTTCTCCATTCGCCGCAGGATGTTTGGCACATTCTCTTAAATATGTTTGCTCTGTGGCTCTTCGGCCGCGATGTCGAAAACCGCTATGGCCGGCGGGAATTCTTGGCGTTTTATCTGGTGGCCATTGTCGTCGCCGGCCTTGTTTGGACGGTCGCCGAGATTCCGAACCCGATGCCGTCCTACGTATTAGGCGCCTCGGGTGGAATTGCCGCTGTAGTGATTCTCTTCGCGATGAACTATCCGCATCGAACGATCCTCTTGATGTTCTTCATTCCCATGCCAATGTGGGTGGCCGCTGTGATCATGGTCGTCATGGACGCCTTTGGCGCCATCAACCGCGCTGGCAGCACGATCGCCTGCACCGCCCATCTCGGCGGCGCCATGTTCGGCTTTCTCTACTACCAATGGGGCTGGCGCCTCGAGCGCTTGCTGCCCGGCGATTCCTTTTGGAAACGCCTTAAACCAAAACCCAAATTGC
This sequence comes from Pirellulales bacterium, assembly GCA_963733825.1. GTDB lineage: Bacteria > Planctomycetota > Planctomycetia > Pirellulales > Lacipirellulaceae > JABDGM01. Next base: position 288,119 of record CAVTEK010000011.1, on the reverse strand, counting down.
GCGTCCACGACCCCGAATCGGCCCAGGAAACCGAAAAGGCCGTCGACGACATCCTCAAGAAAATCCAGGATCACGGTCGCGACAGCCTCACCCGCCGCGAACGACGCATCCTCGAAGAAGCCAGCCGCGAGTATCAAAAGAAACGAAGGTGAGTAAGTGAGTAGGTGAGTAAGTCCCCGACAGTAGCACGTGCTCACTTACTCACTTACTCACTTACTCACCCGTTCATCTCCATGATCATCGCCGTCACCGGTTCCAGCGGGCTAGTCGGTAGCGCTCTTTGTGCAGCGCTCGAAACTGAGGGCCACCTGGTCCGTCCGCTCGTACGCCGCCCCGTGCGCGAACGCGCGCATGAAATTCGCTGGGACCCGGCCGCCGGCATGATCGATGCCACCGAGCTGGCCGATGTCGATGCGGTCGTCCACCTGGCCGGCGAAAACCTCGCCGCCCGCCGTTGGTCTCCTTCCTTCAAACAAGAAATCCGCGACAGCCGCATCCGCGGCACCAGTCTGCTGTGCCAAACGCTTGCCGGTTTAGCTTCGAAGCCCGCCGTGCTCGTGAGCGCATCGGCTGTCGGTTACTACGGCGACCGGGGCGAGGAAGTGGTTGACGAATCGTCGCCGCCGGGCCACGGGTTTCTAGCCGAAGTTTGCCAGGCCTGGGAAGCCGCGACCCAGCCGGCCCGCGACGCCAATATCCGAGTCGTCAACCTGCGAACCGGCGTCGTCCTCGGCACGGTCGGCGGCGCGCTGGCTCAAATGCTTACGCCATTTCGATTAGGCTTGGGCGGCATCGTCGGCAACGGCCGCCAGTATCTGAGTTGGATCGCGATCGACGACCTGGTCCGCGCGATCCAATTCGCGCTGCTTGCCGCCGCCGTCAGTGGGCCCGTGAATGCCGTCGCACCCCACCCCGTAACCAACCGCGAGTTCACCAAGACACTTGGCCGCGTGCTCAAGCGCCCGACAATCATGTCCATGCCCGCTGCCGCCGCGCGAATCGCTTTCGGCGAAATGGCCGACGAAATGCTCCTCGCCGGCGCCCGCGTCGATCCTCGCGCCCTTTCCACCGCACGTTTCGAGTTTCACTACCCACAGCTCGAACCCGCCCTGCGGCACTTGCTCACGTAGCCGCGCATATCCGAATTTCGGATAACGGAAGTCCTCGTCGGCAGAATCCGCAGAAAAATCCGCGGTCGGTAGGGCTTTAGTCGGGCTTCTACGCTCACGTCACGTACCCGCGGCGATCAAAGTAACGTGTTGGAATGCCTTAGGTTAGGGAAAGTGACCGAGTGTCGGAGTTGGCCGGGTAGAAATGCTTCTGAAAAGCTAAAATTCTCTTCTAGGCCGATTTTTTAGTTGATCGATCCGTATCGTTGTGTCAAACTGAAGCTGCAACCTGTCAGACACGCCTTTTGGGAGAAACGCTAATGAAGAAGCGATTTGTTTTGCCATTTTTCTCGGCTGTCGGGATCATTTCTTTAGTGGCGTCCACAGCGTCGGCAGCGTTGATCGTTTACGAGCCGTTTGATTACACGGTTGGCAGCGCCATCATTGGTCAGACGAACACGTATTCGCCGGGTAGCCCAGTGTGGAACCAGACTGTGACCGGCACGCCCGCCGCCTCTGTCCACCAAGCGGTTTCAGGCTCGTTGTCGGGGCCGAATGGTTATCCAACGAACATCGGAAACTCCGGCGACATGTTGAATGGTGATTTCGCCGAAATTCCGCGGCTGAATTTGCCGCAGCAATACGGCCCGAGTTCCACCTTATATTACTCGCTGCTCCTGGATGTTCCCGATGTCGCTGGGTTGACGATCGCGCATACGAATGTCAATGCGAACAATGATCTCCTCATTGCTTTCAACAACAGCACCGGTACCGTGCAAGACCACAAAGTTGGGCCGGCGAATTGGTAATTCGCCTTGGTAGTGCCGCGAACACCTACAATTTAGGTATCCGCGCGTCCAGTACGGCAGCCGGCACGACGTACTTTTCTGGGGACCTCATCCCAGGCCAAACATACTTTGTTGTCGGGAGGTATACGTCCGACGCAACCGCCGGTACCGGGGGCGTGAACGACGTGTGGATTAATCCCAACGCCTCGTCTTTCGGTGTCATCGAAGCCAACGTCCCGAGCCCGGACGGAAGTACCACGGGACACGTGAACAATACTGCCTCGGCCGATCACGTTGATTCGTTGCTCATCGGAGCGGGTATCTCATCGGGTGCAACTCCGAGTCATACCCTTCTCGATGAAATCCGAGTTGGCACAACCTGGGGCGACGTGACGATTCCGGAGCCGACCACGATCGGCCTCCTCGGCATTGCTGCCGTTGTCGGTGTGCTGGCGCGTCGGCGTCGCACTGCCTGAGTTCGGCAGATAAACAGATCGCGACTTTTCAAAAGCCCCCATGAACATGCGGGGCTTTTTTCGCGCCTTTCTCCACCGGCCGCTGCGGCGCCCGTGTCGAAATCGCTAACCTCAACGCCGCGATCAACATCCAGCAGCGAACGTCGTCGTTCACGCATTCCCACGCCGAATGTTCCCATTGGCCAGTTGGGGTAAGCCGGGTAAACTTACGTGTTTAGCGAACTAACTGCTTTACCAGCAAACAGGTTATGGCGATTCACTCCAAAGTTGTCGTCCTCGGCGGCGGGCCGGGCGGGTATGCGGCCGCATTCCTGGCCGCCGACCTCGGTCTGGAGACCACGATCGTCGAAGCCGACCCGCGTCTCGGCGGCACCTGCCTGCTGCGCGGCTGCATCCCGTCGAAGGCCTTGCTGCACGTCGCCAAGGTCATGAGCGAAGCGGCCGAAATGGCCGAATGGGGCATCGAATTCGCCAAGCCGCAAATCTCGATCGACAAGGTCCGGGCCCGCAAAGAACACGTCATCGACACGCTCACCGGCGGCCTTGCGCAACTGGCCAAGCGCCGCAACGTCCGCGTCGATCAACGCCCGCGGCATCTTCGTCGATTCGCAAACCCTGCAGCTCGAACCAATTCTCCCCTCTCCCTCGGGAGAGGGGCCGGAGGTGAGGGTGTTGTTTCCGGACACGCTGACGAACGACTCACGTTCGATCATTGCATCCTGGCCACCGGCTCCGTGCCGGCGATGCCCAAGATGTTCAAGATCGATTCGCCGCGCGTGATGGATTCCACCGGCGCACTGGCGCTCGAAGATATGCCCGAATCACTGCTCGTGATCGGCGGCGGCTACATCGGCCTCGAAATGGGAACCGTCTACGCCGAGCTCGGTTCGAAAGTCACCGTCGTCGAGCTTCTCGACGGCCTGCTGCCCGGCGCCGATCGCGATCTGGTGAAGCCGCTCGAAAAACGACTCCGCGAACGCTTCGCCGGCATCCACCTGGGCACGAAAGTCGTCGAGTTGAAAGCCGCCGGCGAAAAAGTCGAAGTGAAAACGGAAGGTGCCGAGTTCGCTGGCACGCATTCATTCGATCGCGTGCTTGTATCGATCGGCCGGCGGCCCGTCACCAGCGGCATCGGCCTGGAAAACACGAAGGTGAAAGTCAACGACAAGGGCTTCGTCGTCGTCAACGAGCAGCAGGCAAACGGCCGACCCGCACATCATGGCGATCGGCGACGTGGCCGGCGAACCGATGCTCGCGCATAAAGCGTCGCACGAAGGCAAAGTCGCGGCCGAAGTGCTCGCCGGCCATCCCGCCGCGTTCGAGCCGCAAGCCATTCCGGCCGTCGTCTTCACCGATCCCGAAATCGCCTGGGCCGGTCTGACGCTTAGCGAAGCCGAGCGAGTCGGGCCGCGATGTGGCCACCGCCGTGTATCCGTGGCAAGCCAGCGGCCGGGCCATTGCCAATGGCCGCACCGACGGCTTGACGCGCTGGGTGATCGACCCGGCCGACGACCGCGTGCTCGGTTGCGGCATCGTCGGCTCCGGCGCGGGCGAATTGATCGCCGAAGCGGTCGTCGCGATCGAAATGGGCTGCACGGTCCGCGACGTCGCCGATTCGATCCACCCCCATCCAACGCTCAGCGAAACACTATCCTTCGCCGGCGATGTCTACCTCGGCACCGCGACGGAAGTGTATCGACCAAAACGAAAATAAGAGAAACAGGTCTCACACCAAGCGCAAAGCCGCAAAGACAATTCAGAAAAGGAACACTAATCAACTTTAATTTTCACTAATGGGAATTTTGTGCTTTTTGTTTGATTAGTGAAGATTAGCGTCGATTAGTGTTCAGATCTTTCTCCGATCTTTGCGCCTTTGCGCCTTTGCGTGAGACATAGAATAGCAGTAGGAAGGCCAACATGGCTCAAGCTGAAACCGCGAAACCAGACATTCGCCGATTCCCAACGACGTCGATCCGGCCGAAACGGCCGAATGGCTCGAATCGCTCGATTACGTGCTGGAGCGCAAAGGTCCGGAGCGCGTGCAGCAACTGCTGACTGCGCTGGAGCAAGCGGCGCATCCGCAACGGCGTCGAGCTGCCGTTCACGGCCACCACGCCCTACGTCAACACGATCCCGCACGACAAGCAGCCGCGCTACCCGGGCAAGCGCGAGCTCGAGCGGCGCATCAAGAGCTTCGTCCGCTGGAACGCGATGGCGATGGTCACCCGCGCCAATCGCGACTTCGCCGGCATCGGCGGTCACATCTCGACCTATGCCTCGTCCGCCAACTTGTATGAAGTCGCGATGAACCACTTCCTCCGCGGCCGCGGCGAAAGCGGCTACGACGGCGACCAGATTTATTTCCAAGGCCACGCCTCGCCCGGCATGTATGCCCGCGCGTTCCTCGAAGGCCGGCTCACCGAACAAAACCTGATCAACTTCCGCCGCGAGCTGCAGCCCGGCGGCGGCTTGTCGTCGTATCCGCATCCCTGGCTGATGCCCGAGTTCTGGGAATTCCCCACCGTTTCGATGGGCCTCGGCCCGATCATGGCCATCTACCAGGCGCGGTTCAATCGCTACCTGACCGACCGCGGCATCGTCGACTTGTCGAAGAAGCACGTCTGGGCGTTCTTGGGCGACGGCGAATGCGACGAGCCCGAATCGCTCGGCGCGATCACGCTCGCCTCGCGCGAGCAGCTCGACAACCTGATCTTCGTCATCAATTGCAATCTGCAGCGGCTCGACGGCCCGGTGCGCGGCAACGGCAAGATCATTCAAGAGCTCGAAGGCGCCTTCCGCGGCGCCGGTTGGAACGTGATCAAAGTCATCTGGGGCAGCGATTGGGATCCGCTGTTGGAACAGGACGAAACCGGCCTCTTGCAGCAGCGGATGATGGAAGTCCCCGACGGCCAGTACCAGAAGTACGTCGTCTCCAGCGGCGACTACATCCGCGAGGATTTCTTCGGCAAATATCCCGAGGTGCTGGAGTTGGTGAAGACCTACTCCGACGAAAAGCTGCAAAAAATGCGCCGCGGCGGGCACGATCCGGAAAAAGTTTACGCGGCATACAAAGCGGCCGTCGAATGCAAAGGCAAGCCGACCGTGATCCTCGCCAAAACGATCAAGGGCTATGGCCTGGGCGAAGGCGGCGAAGGCCGCAACATGACCCACAACCAGAAGAAGCTCAACGAAGAGGAGCTGCGCGAATTCCGCACGCGGTTTGGCATTCCGATTTCCGACGAGCGCGTGGCCGAGGCGCCGTTCTATCGACCGCCGGAAGACAGCCCGGAAATGAACTATCTGCGCGAGCGCCGCAAAGCGCTCGGCGGCCCGGTGCCGTCGCGGTCGATCAAGCCGGTGACGATGGAAGTGCCGCGGCTGGCCGACTACGAAAAAACGATGGCCAAGCTCGTGAGCAAAGGCCCCGGCAAGGAAATGTCGACGACGATGGGCTACGTCCGCCTGCTCGGCGACCTTGCTGCGCGACAAGCAAATCGGCAAGTACATTGTGCCGATCGTGCCCGACGAATCGCGCACCTTCGGCATGGAAGGCCTGTTCCGCCAGGTCGGCATCTATTCGCACGCCGGCCAACTCTACGAGCCGGTCGATTCCGATCAGCTCGCGTTCTACAAGGAAGCGAAGGACGGTCAGCTGTTCGAAGAAGGCATCACCGAGGCCGGCTCGATGTCGTCGTTCATCGCTGCCGGCACCGCCTATTCGTCGCACGGCGTGAACATGATTCCCATGTTCATCTACTACTCGATGTTCGGCTTCCAGCGGATCGGCGACCTGATTTGGGCGGCGGCCGATGCCCGGGCCAAAGGCTTCATCCTCGGCGGCACGTTCGGCCGCACCACGCTCAACGGCGAAGGCCTGCAACATCAGGACGGCCACAGCCTGTGAACGCGATCGCCTTTCCGACCGTGCGCGCCTACGACCCGGCCTACGCCTACGAAACGGCCGTGATCATCTTCGATGGCCTCAAGCGGCTGTACGAAGACAACGAAACGGCGATGTACTACATCACGCTCCAAAACGAAAACTACGAAATGCCCGAGATGCCGCCAGGCTGCGAAGAGGGCATCATCCGCGGCATGTACAAAGTTTCGTCGGTCGATGTCGAAGGCCAGCACCGGGCCCAACTGTTCGGCAGCGGCGCGATCCTGCGGCAGGCACTTCGAGCCCAAACTATTCTTGCCGAAAAGTATCACATCTCGAGCGACGTGTGGAGCGTCACCAGCTACACCGAGCTCCGCCGCGACGCCCAGGAATGCCAGCGCTGGAACATGCTCCACCCCACGCAACCGCCGCGGGTGTCGTACGTCGAACGCGCGTTGGAAGGCGCCGAAGGCCCGTGCGTCGCCGCGTCCGACAACGTCCGCATCCTGGCCGAGCAGATCACCGATGGGTGCCCGGCGGCCTGTTTGCCCTGGGCACCGACGGCATGGGCCGCAGCGAAAGCCGCGGCGCACTCCGCCGCCACTTCGAAGTCGACGCCGAGTGCATCACGCTCGCCACGCTCTACCAACTCAAAAAACAAGGCAAATGCGACGGCCAATGCGTCGCGAATGCCGTGAAAGACCTGGGCATCGACCCAGAAAAACAATCAGCACTTTACGCGTAATTAATAGCCACAGAGGCCACAGAGATCGCGGAGGAGAAATATTGGTCATTGCAAATTTGTCATTTGTCATTTGGCCATTTCTGAAATGACCAATTTCAAATGACAAATTACCAATGACAAATTGCCTTGTTTTTCTCTGTGGTCTCTGTGTCCTCTGTGGCAAAAAACAAAACCGACTTGAATTTCTGATGGCCACACAAATCAAGCTCCCCAATCTCGGCGAGAACATCGAATCGGGCGACGTCCTGTCGATCTTCGTCAGCGAAGGCGACACGGTGAAAGCCGATCAAGACCTGCTCGAAGTCGAGACCGACAAGGCCACGATGCCGATCCCCGCCCCGCAGGCCGGCAAGATCACCAAAGTCCTCGTCGGGAAGGCGACACGATCGAAGTCGGCGCGCCGATCATGGAGATCGAAGCCGCTGCTGGCGTGCCCGCGGGCGGCGAGGTCGCCTCAGCGGGCGGGAAACCAAAACCCGTCGCCCCCAAAAAGGAAAAAGCAAAAGCGCCGGAGCCGGAAGAACCGGAATCCGAAGACGTCGATGAGCACGCCGATAAAGCCGACGAAGAAGAAGTCGAAGAACCGAAGCCAGCGAAAGCTCAGCCGAAACGCCCAAAACTGCGCCAGCCCGAGCCGGAGGACGACGAAGATCATAAGCCGCGGCCCACCGCCACTAAGGCGAAAACCAAAAAAGCGGCTCCCACGGGTGAAACTGTCGAGGATGTCCCGGGCGACGGCCACGCCTCCGCTGCGGCCGGCCCCGCCGTTCGCCGCCTCGCGCGCCAACTCGGCGTCGATCTCCGCCGCGTCCGCCCCACCGGCGCCGGCGGCCGTGTCACGGTGGAAGACGTTCGCGCCTACGTCCGCGAAACCAACGAGCAAGTTGCAGCCACGACGCCGCGCGGCATCACGCCTCCCGGTTCGCCGGATACCGACGATTTCGGCGGCGTGCGAATCGAAAAAATGTCGCGCATGCGGCAAACGATCGCCCGCAACATGGTCGAGTCGTACACCACGATCCCGCAGCTCACCAACTTCGACGATGCCGACGTCACCGAACTCGAAGACATGCGCGAGCAGAGCAAAGCCGACTACGCCGATCGCGGCATCAAGCTCACGTCGATGTCGTTCGTGATCAAGGCGATCGCCTCGTCGCTCAAGCGCCACCCGATGCTCAACGCCTCGGTCGACATGGAGACGAACACGATCATCTACAAGGAGTACGTGAACATCGGCATCGCCGTCGATACCGAGCGCGGCCTGGTCGTGCCGGTCCTCCGCGACGCCGACCGCAAAAGCATCTCGCAAATCGCCTCCGAGCTCGAAGAGCTGGCCGGCACCGTGCGCGACGGCCAGTTCGAACTCGATCTCCTGAAGGGCGGCACGTTCACGGTCAGCAACCTCGGCTCGGTCGGCGGCACGTACTCCACGCCGATCATCAACCCGCCGCAAGTCGCGATCCTGCTCGTTGGCCGCAGTCGCAAGGTTCCGCATTCGTCGTCGACGACGCACTCGCCGCGCGGCTGATGATGCCGCTCTCGATCACCTACGACCACCGCCTGGTCGACGGCGCCGCCGCCGCCCGTTTCACGAACGAAATAAAAAGCTTCCTCGCCGCGCCGGGGCGACTTCTACTCGCGCCTAACTTCCTCCCCACGGCGAGCCCGCTTCAGCGGGCGGTGCTTCAGCTGCACTACTGCTTCAGCGCCTGCAGTGGAAAGCACAGCACCGGAATCGCCATCGACGCCACCCCCAACATCCAGCGGAAATCGTCCAGCTCCACGCTGTCGTCCGCCGTTGGCGGGTGGTGAATCCCCAACAGAATCACCAGGATCAGCATCGGCGTCCACATCGCCGCCTGCTCCAGATTCAGCACCATGTACATAATCGCAATGATCGTGAACGCCCGGGCGATCTTGTACGCATCGCGGCCGAACAAGCCGTAAATCGTGTGGCCGCCATCGAGTTGGCTCACCGGCAGCATGTTGAGGCCCGTGATCAACATGCCAACCCAGCCCGCCATGAACAGCGGGTTGAGTTGCGAAACAGAAACCCAAGCGGCGCTGCCGGCCCATTGCGGGTGCATCCACTCGATCATCCACCGCACGATCACCGGGTTGTACAGCTGAATTTCGTTAGGGACGACGGCCCGCGGCGACAGATCGAGGTCCCGCACGCCCATGTATAAAATCGGCGCCGCCACGGCCAGGCCCGCCAACGGACCGGCGATACCGATATCAAAAATCTGTTTGCGGTTGGCCCGCATGCCGTCCATGCTGATCACCGCGCCCATCGTCCCGATGGGAGTGAATGGCACCGGAATACACAGCGGGTAGCTGGCCGGGATGTGGTACCGCACCGTTTGCAGGAAATGTCCCATCTCGTGCGTCAGCAAAATGGCGAGCACGGCCAACATGTACATTAGCCCTTGCTGCCAATTGGCGGCGATTACACCCGGCATGTCGGCGATGGAATACAACTGCGGCCGCCAATTCGCGGCACCCACCCAGAACGTCGACACGCACGTCGCCACAAAAAGCACCAGTGGCAGCGCCAATCGCCGACGCACTGGCCGCAAGTACGATTCCCGCAATTCGGGCAAATTCGACCATTCGCGCACCGGCGGCGTGCCGCGAGACATTTGCGAGCCAGCCGCGCTGGCCACCTGATTTCCGGGTAACTTATCGTTACCGGCGGACGAGATCGAACCGGCGCAGCCGCCGGCGCAGATGGAGGCAAATTTTCCAGTGGTCGCGGGTCCGAAGGGCTCGACGTGCTCATGACCAAAAATCATACCAGACCGTCCCACCCCGGCGTAGAGGTTCGCCGCATCGGCAATTGGGCCGGATGTTCGATGTTGGATTTGAGACACTTTTCCCAACATCCATCAACTCCTGCTCCGCATCCCGCATCCTCACACCTCGATGCTCTTCACCGTGCTGATCCCGCACGCCCGCGCCGCCGACAGGCACCGCGCCGCGCTATCGATCAATCGCTCGGCATCGAAGTTGCGCGGCACCACGCTCATGGTTGCCACGCCGATGCTCAGAGTGGTGGACAAATCACTCGTCCCTGGCTGGCTTTTGACAGCGCTCTTGCTGAGCTTCGCAATCGCCTGATTCGCCACGGCAAGCGCGCCGCGCCGCTCGCAATTCGACGAGTATTGCGGCCAGCCGAACCTCGCTCAGCGATACCAGAATGGCCTTCTCGTTTTCCAGCGCCGCGCAAGCATCGCCGAGCGCAAGCCGTGTGTCTTTTCGCGCCGATTCGCCCGTAGGATCCGAATGAACATCGAACACATTCGGCTCGGCCAAGCATCAGGCTCAATTCCTGCCGCCGTTCGCGACAACGATTCGCCGCGGCGATCAACTTGCGCACCAGTGCCGACCCATCTTTGCATTCCGCAAATTGCTCGACGGTCGCTAACCGCTGGCCCGCATCCTCGCTATGCGCCGCGTGCTTCCCGTTCCATTGCTTTCCATCCTTGTCGGGCGCTTTGCCCGTTTTGAGAAAACTCCGCATCGCATCCGAAAGCTCGTTTGTATGCGCGAGCAGTTGGGTGTAAGCCTGGTCCTCCTTCGTGGTCGAAGCCGACTCTCCGGCAATCAGTTCGCCGAGCGCGGCCATTTGTTGCTGGGCATCGAGCAGCATTTGCACGTAATCGCGCTCCTCGGTCAGCTCCAGCGACAAGCTTGCCGCCAATTGATCCACTTGCGGCTGAAGCCCTTCCACGAGCAACGCCAATTTCGATTTGGTCATCCCGCGATACAGCTTTCCTGCTTCCAGCAAATCGCTCAGCACACCGAGCCGCCGTTGCCCAACTAGCTGCATCAGCATTTCAGCTAAATGCAAAATCTGCGGCAAATCGCCTTCTGGCGAAGCCATCCGCGACAGCCGGGCAACTTTCTTCGGCGCCGCAATCGCTTCCACCAATCGCTTTGGCAATTGCCACCGCGCCAACAACGCGGCGCTCAATTGAACGTGGTCGAATCCCAGCGTGTCTTGCTCCAGCGAGGCCAGGTGACACTTCTCATCGATCACGCCGGTCAAAAACTTGGCATACGGTTCGCCCAGCTCGCGCAGCAACACCAGGATGCCGATGTCCTGCAAGCAACCCCGCAATGAATGCTTCGTCGCCCGATTGACGCCAGAGTTGCTCGGCTATCAACCGCGCCGCCACCGCGCGTGTCAGCGTGTTCGTCCAGTACCATTGCAGCTCGCGCGCCGCCACTTCGGCAAACAGCGCATCCGGCAGATTGAATCCCAGCACCAACAGTTTCAGCGGCTTGATGCCGATCAGCCGATCGCCTGATTGAGGTCCGCCACCGGCCGATTGAGACCGTACAGCGAGCTGTTGACGACCCGCAGCACCTTGCAGGTCAGCGCCGGATCCTGGGCCACGCATTCTTTCAGCGCGTGGGCGTCTACACGCGGCTCTTCCGCCAGCCGCATCAGCTCCATCGCCACCGTTGGCCGGCTGTAAAGTGTGATCGCGCGCGACGCGATCTCCTCGAGTTGCGACGCCACGTCGTTCATGGGGTGGGGACTTCAGAAGCGCTGTCTGACGGTCGACGGTAACGGCTGCGCCGCGGCGGCTGAGCAAGTTTAGCTCACCCTCTGCGCCAAGCGCATTGCTAGCACATCCGGCATCTTCGCCATAAACCAATCGGAAGAGCGTGTGACGTGCATTTTGCCTAGGTCGCATCGACACAGTTCGCACTAGAATAACACCTCAGCGCACCCAGCGAGCCGGGCCGTCCGCGACCCCGATGGCGACAATGGATTGTCACACAGCCGATACGCATCGCGACTAGCAACGCTGCCTCGTTCGGCTTCCTGTTCGCTCACGCAGCTGCGCTCGCCGACGCAACTGCCGCACAAACGCCACAGCTCGCTCCGATCGTGCCGCGCTTTCCGAAACGATGCCGCGCTCCATTCGATCGCGTTCGCGAATCCATCATCCGGCTGGGCCGTCGGCGACCGCGGTGTAATCTGGCACACCGATGATGGCGGCGCCAACTTGGCGTCAACAAGCCGTCGCCAGTCTCATGCACCTCCAGGCAGTCTTCTTCATCGATGCCCGCCGCGGTTGGGCAGTGGGCGGATACTGCCAACCCGGCTCGGCGCCACCCGTGGCATCGTGCTTCGCACCGACGACGGCGGCAAGCACCTGGCTCAAATTGCCACAGCCCCTTCTGCCGCTGCTCACCGGCGTAAAATTTTTCGACCGCGACCGCGGCATCGCGTTCGGCCAAATCGGCCTCGTTTTACCCATCGGGCGTTTTTGCCACGCACGATGGCGGCGCAACCTGGCAACCGCTCCCCGGCGATCAGCCCGGCAATTGGTTGTCCGGCGATTTTCTCGAGCCCGATGCTGGCGCCCTTGCCGGTCCAGCCGGCCGAATCGCTACGCTCGCACTTCGCAAAATCGTCGCTTCGCCGCTCGCGGCTGCCTCGTTGCGATCCATTCCGTGCCATGCGACTTGCCCCTCCGACAAATGGCTGGGCCGTTGGCGACGGCGGACTGCTGCTAACGACGAACGATCTCGGCCACAGTTGGCAAACGCCGCCGACCGCGCTCCCCGAATCAATCTCTCAGAACTTCGATTTCCACGCTGTCGCCGTCCAAGGTTCGCATGTTTGGATCGCCGGCTCGCCCGGCACTCGCATCTTCCATTCGCCCGACCGCGGCAAAATCCTGGCAAGCCGCCGCAACCGGCCAGACTGCGCCGCTCCGCGCACTCACATTTCGTCGACGACCAGCACGGCTGGGCTACCGGCGAGTTCGGCAACATCCTGGCCACTCACGACGGCGGCCAGTCGTGGCAAACGCAGCGCACCGGCGCCGAGCGCGCCGCGCTGCTCACAATCTTCGCCAACCCAACCGATGTCCCGCTCGAGTTGCTCGCCGATTGCGGCGCCGCCGACGGTTACATCACCGCCATCGACATCCTCTGCACCCCCGCCGAGCGAGCCTGCGGGTGGCAATGCCACCTCAGCGGGCGGGCAGCGAACGCGCGAAGCCCTACTCCTCGCCGGCGCCGCCGCCGCAAACACCGCCTGGCAATTCCCACTCCCCGCCTGCCGATCTTGGCACTCGAACCAGAAGATCTGCTCGCGGCCCTCAACCGCGAAAACGACGGCCGAGCGATCCAACAAATCGAACGTCACCTCGTCCGCGAACTGCGAATGTGGCGACCCGACGTGGTCGTCATCAGCCACTCGCCCCAAAATGCCAGCGACGCCCCGGTCGCAGCACTGATCGAACAGCTCGTTTCGCGGGCCGTAATCGCGACCGCTCGAACGGCGCAGCACGACGATCTGGAATCCGACGCCGGCCTTGCTCCCTGGCAAATAAAAAAAGTGTACGGCCTGACTGCGCCCGGAATGCGAGGCGAAGAATCGATCGAATCCGAGCGTTTTTCGCCATGGCTCGGTGCAACGCTTGCCGACTTCATTTCGCCTGCTCGCAGTCTCCTAAATACCACGCCCACGACGCCTACCGGCACGCTCAATTTGAAATTGCTGATGAGCCAGACCACGGCCAACAGCAATGCCCGCGGCCTTTTCGGCGGCATCGCGCTCGCCCCCGGCTCCGACGCTCGCCGCCCGCAACCCGATCCGCCCGTGCAAGATGATGCCAATTTGCGTCGCCTGGCGTCGAGGCACCGCGCCCTCCAGCAACTCGTCCAGCGCACCGAAGACAATGCCGCCTGGACGGCCCAGGTCAACCAAATGCTCGATGGCCTCAGCGACGACGACAGCGGCCAGCTTTTGGTGCAACTTGCCGAAAACTACCGCAAAACGGGCCGGCTCGATCTGGCTGCCGATACCTATTTCCTCTTCGCCCGCCGCACGCCCGATCATCCGCTGGTAGATTCGGCGCTCACCTGGCTCGTCGAATTCTACGCCAGCGGCGAAATCTCCCACCGTCTGGCCGACCGCGCCGCCACCAGCATCCGGTCAAACACCGATCATTCTCCCGACGGCGTGCCCGCGGGCGACGAGGTCTCTTCAGCTGGCAAGTTAAGTGGCGTTCAACAGACAAGTGCCGTTTCGCCGCTCGAATCCAGCGCCCCGCCAACCATCGGTCTTTCGCGCGACGACCGCCTCCGCCGCGCCGTGCAACTCGCCGATTACCTGAAAACATCGCGCCCGCGCTCTACGCCGAACCCGCCATTCGTTTCGCCGAAGTAACCGCCCAGCGCCGGCTCGGTTACGCCAACCCGGCTAAACGCTTCTTTCTTTCGCTGCGGCAACTTCCCGAGGCCGATCCTTGGCGACAATGTGCCGCCATCGAGGAATGGCTCGACAATTCACTCCCTCTCCCTCCGGGAGAGGGCCGCGGTGAGGGTGCTTCTCAACTTCCACCCGCCAAAAAACTAGCGACCTGCCGCCGCGCCCTTCAACCACCGCATCTCGATGGCCGGCTAAACGAACCCTTCTGGGACTCGGCCGATCGTTTGGTGCTCCGCAACTCCGATTCTCCTCCCCGCCCAGGGAAGAAGTCAGCCGAGGAGCGCGACGACGCCGAACTCCGCCTCGCGCACGACAACGAATTTCTCTACGTCGCAATTCGCTGTCCGAAACTCCCCAATCTCGATTACCGAGCCGACGACAGCCCGCGGCCGCGCGATGCCGACCTCACCCGCCACGACCGCGTCTCAATTCGCCTCGATGTCGACCGCGATTACACGACCGCATTCGAGCTCACGGTCGACCACCGCGGCTGGACTCACGACGCCTGCTGGGGCGATGCAACTTGGAATCCAACCTGGTTCGTCGCCACCGCGAACGACGAAACGTCGTGGACGGTGGAAGCCGCGATCCCGTTGGCAGAACTGGTCGAAAAACCACCCGCCTCTCGCGACGTTTGGGCCGTCTCCGCCCGGCGCACGATCCCGCGCACCGGCTACCAATCGTGGGCCGGCGACAACCCGCCCAACGATTCGCCCTCAGCCTTTGGCCTGCTGATCTTCGAGTAGCTAAACGGCAAAGCCCCGCGTTTGAATGGCCGGGGACTGGCTCATTTTGCGGAGTCTTCGGAGCAAATTGTGCCTGTCCCCTTCCGGGGAAGGCTCTTCCACTTTCACTATCCTCTTGACAACTCGCTCTAATTCTATAGAATCAAACTCAGCGACGGAACGAACACCATCCATCGACTCAATTCGTTTCCAAAACCGACCTCCGACCTCCGACCTCCGACCTCCGACCTCCGACCTCCGACCTCCGACCTCCGACCTCCGACCTCTGACCTCTTCAAGGACGTCCCCATGCCCCGCCCGCCCAGCCAACATCCCACCGATGGCGAACTCGAAATCCTCCGCGTCCTCTGGGACCGCGGCCCTTCATCGCTCAGCGAAATCTGCGAATCGCTCCGCCAGGATCGCGACGTGGCCACCACCACCGTCGCCACCATGCTCCGCGTGATGTTCGACAAGGGCCTGGTGCGACGCAAGCCGGTCAGCCGCGGCCACCAATGGTCGGCCGCCGTCACTCAAACCGCAGCCGCCCGCTCGATGGTCGGCAAACTCATCGACGGCGTCTTCGACTGGCTCCGCCAGCCGCCTCGCCGTTCACCTCGTCGAAGCCGGCCAGCTCTCGCCCACTGAACTGGCCGAACTTCGCAAACTCATTGATTCCGATCGTGTTTCGCGCAAAGGCGCCAAGTCGCAAAGAACATGAGAAAGATTCCAAAATGATGAACCGGTTCTATTTACAGGAGGAAACAGAGAAAACTGAGAGCAAATCCAATTCGCCTCTGTTTCCTCCGTTACCTCCTGTTCAAAAACTCTTAGCGCCTCTGCGCCTTTGCGTGAGATATCACTTTCGCGAGACATACCATGAACACTTCTCTTTTTGCGAGTGTTAACAACGCGTGGCTCGTTGCCGGTTGGACGATGATTCATTTCCTCTGGCTCGGCACGCTCGTTGCCGTAGCGGCGCTCTTGGGTCGCTTGCTGCTCCGCCGCGCGTCGCCGAACGTCCGTTACCTGACGGCGCTCGCCTGCCTGGCGATTCTCGCCGCGCTCCCGGTCGCGATCGCAACCTGGCTCCACCAAAATCCGCCTCTCTTCCAGGGAGTGGCCGGGAGAGAGCTCGTCGTCGCCGAGCAAAGCCCCGAAGCAAATGTCATGAGTCACCAACCAATCGACCGCGCCGCGCCGCAGCCCACGCAACGCGCCGCGACGCCAACACCTGCCCAACCGGCGCCATTAGCAATTCATGCCGCCGAATCCCCGGAAGCCGTGCCAGCGACGATAACCGCCGCCTCCACCGCAACCGACCCCCTCTCGCTTGCCATCTTCGCGATTAATGCTGCCGTTCATTACCTTCCCTGGCTCTGGCTCATCGGCACGCCAATCACGTTCGCCCTCACGGCCACCGGCCTCATCGGCACGCGCCGATTGCGCCGCGATAGCCGGCCGATCACGGATGGACCCATCGCCGAACTGCTCGCCCGGCTCGCGGCTTCGTTGCGCCTCGGCAAGCGAGTCGCCGTCGCCGTCTGCGATCGCATCGCCGCGCCGGTGCTCATCGGCATCCTGCGGCCGATCATCCTGCTGCCGCCCGCCGCGCTTACCGGCTACTCGCCCGACGAAATTGAAATGGTCCTGCTGCACGAGCTGGCCCACGTCCGCCGCTGGGACAATCTCGTGAACCTCTTGCAGCGCATCGTCGAATCGCTGCTCTTCTTCCACCCGGCCGTCTGGCTGATCTCGAGCTGGGCCCGCCGCGAACGCGAAGCCTGCTGCGATGCTGCCGTCGTCGCACGCACGCAACCACCCGCACGCCTACGCCGAGCTGCTGGTCGCGCTCGCCGCCCAAATGCCGCGCAGCGTGCTGTTCCACCCGGCCGCCTCCTCCGCAATGGCCGCCGGACCCTTGCGCTCGCGCATCCGCCGCATCCTCGGGCTGGATGATGACCCCATGCTCATTTCCGGCAAATCGTTCGCACTCGTGCTCGCCGGACTCCTTGTCGCCGCCACGCTCGCCATTCTCTACGCTGCCCACGATCGGCCACGCCGAACAATCCACCACCAAGGCCACAGAGAACACGGAGAATAACAATAAAGCGGCCTCCAAACCCGAGGCAGAAGCGCGCGCGAAAACGCAGAACAACCTGAAGAATATCGCGATTGCGTTGCTAAACTATAACGAGGCCAAGAAGTCGCTGCCGCCGCACGCAGTCTATGACGGAGATCGGCCACTGTTGAGCTGGCGCGTGCTCATCCTTCCCTATCTGGGCGAAGCGGAGCTTTATCGGGAGTTTCACCTTGGGGAACCTTGGGATAGCGATCACAATCGCAAGCTGATCGCGCGGATGCCGGAGGTATTCAAGAATCCAAAGACCAATGACCTTGGAATGACGAATTATCTGGCGGTCGTCGGCAAAGAATGCGTTTTCAACGGCACAGCGAACGGACTTCGCGTCGCGCAAATTGCCGACGGCACATCCCATACAATCGCTGTCGTCGAATCCGATCGATCCGTCGAATGGACGAAGC
This sequence comes from Pirellulales bacterium, assembly GCA_963733825.1. GTDB lineage: Bacteria > Planctomycetota > Planctomycetia > Pirellulales > Lacipirellulaceae > JABDGM01. The sequence goes on along the minus strand of CAVTEK010000011.1, from coordinate 270,612 downwards.
CCGACGACTGGAATTTTGATCGCCAGCATCCAACGAGCGGTTTAGGGTCGCTGTGGAAAGACCATTGGTACGCGGCGATGGTCGATGGCAGCATTCGCAATTTCAGAACCAGCGAAACTGCTGAAGCCGTCGGCATCCATTTCACCCGCGCCGGCGGTGAATTTCGCAGCTTGCAGGAAAGTGCGAATCGCAATGCGTCCGACGGGGTGGTCGGTTCCGTGCCCGCAGAGCCAGTGCCAGGCGGACCCAGTGCGACGCCTGACGGCGGCAAACGCGCGAAATTCCCCTCGCTCGAAGACCAGAAGCTGGCCGACCTGGTCTGGAAACGTCTACAGATTGAATTGGAACCGATCGGCACAGACGATCTGAAGCGCGTCAATGCGCTTGGCTACGACGGTGGTCTGCGGATCGTCGAATTCAAGGCGCAAGTAATAGCGCCGTGGTTCAAGGGGAATTTGCCGATGACGACATTCTCGTCGGCTTGGGTGTCTGGCCCACGCGAAGCCTGAGGGATGTTGCGGAAATCCTTAACCGCAGCGATCTGGCAGAACTCAGTCCGCTCAAGTTTTACGTTAGTCGCCGATTTGTTAATTACGATAAGGATGGAAAATCCACCGCTGGGGACGCGCTCCGGACCGGCCGTATTTCCGTGTGCCCACCGGCCGCAGCGCCGTCCTACGTGCCATCTTATGCGCCAGCTCCAGTTCCTGGTGGACCAACTCCGACTGCCGTATACCCGACCTCGGCGGCCCCCAGTTCTGGCCCCACGGATCCTAATTCCTTCGTCCCCATCACCACGATACCGAACGCCAACCAGTTCGCCGATCCATACAAAGTACAGCCGAATGTACTAGGCCAAGGTTCGACCACAAAGCCGCGACCGTCGGTCGCGGAATCCGACGCCAACCTAACCCCGGCCGCGCCCGCATATACGCAGAAGCCGCGCACCGCGACAACGATCAAACCGCAACCAACCGCATCCACATGGGGAACAAACCCAGCAAATACTCCGTACAACTCGCCGCCGTTGCTCGCCTTGCCCGGCGAGACCACGCCGCCGCCGCTGCCAACATCGCCGCAAGAGTTTTCGAAGATGCAAACGGAGCGGGTGCAGCAGCTCATTCAAATCGCCCAAGCAGCGCCGCCGGTCACTTCCGCCGCCGCCTTGGAACTATTGAAAACGGCCGCATCTCAGTTCGATTCCGCCATGAAAGCCAAAGGCGACGCGCTCGCCAAACGCGAAGCCGCCAAAAACCACGACGCGATCGAAGCCAGTAACCACGAGCTCGAGGCCGCCAATCGACAATTGGAAAATGCCAACGCGCGTTTTGAGGACGCCAACCGCCAACTCATGGAACTCCAACAACAGAACAATTCCCGTTACAGCGCAAGACCGCGGCCGACGTCCGCAGCACCCTCATCGCAGCCCGGTGCAACATCAGATTGGACCCCGGCCGATCGATCCGTTCTCGTGACAGCGCCGGCGCCGCCAATTTCATCGGCCGCAAACGCCCCCACGCCGCCGGTCGACTTTGATGTCGTAACCACCCAGAGCACCGCGCCCGACGGCCGACCCGTCTACGAGCAACATGCGGTCCCGCGCTCAGCCGTCTCGCCGCATCCCACACAGAACGTGGCCGCCTCATCGTCGGCTTCGCCGTCGGACAAATCCGCCCTCCGCTACAACGGCAAAACGTTCGACGAGTGGAAAAACTCCTGGCAAACCGAGCTGAGCTCGGAAAAGCGGACCGAAGCCGTTCACGCCCTCGCCGCATTTGGCGCGCGGTTTTGGACCCGAAGCGGCCGAGACCATTTTAAACATCGCCCAGGAAAGCGACTTTGCCCGCGGCGAAGATTTGGATGGAAAGTTCGGCACCGCCGTCCAACGCGCGCTCACGATGGCAATTCCGAAGAAGGATTGGGTCCCTCTTCTGCGAAAACGTTTTGACGCCGATCCGAAGAAATGGCAAAACCTCGCGCTGGATCTATCTCGCGCACCGGCTCCGGCAACGCTCAGGAAAATGCCGACATTCGAAATTTCCTGATCGTACTTGCTCAAAGCGAGGATCCGGATATTTCCCGCCGGGCATTCGAGTTATCGGCGAGGCGCTATCCCGATGAAGATTGGAAGAAGACTTTGCCGAAAGTGTTCCAGCAACTTCTTCATGGCGACCCCAAGCAGCAGCTCTTAATTCGAAAATCGTACTATCAGTCGACCGGCGAAACGCCCGGCAAGCTGGTCATGATCGACGCCCTTGTCGACTACTTGACCGTGAGCGACCATGCCGAGCCTGGCGACCGGCTCGCTGCGATTCGCGCGCTTGGCGCCTTCGGCCGGATTGGTAATCCGAATGAATCGCGGGCCGCCGCCATACTGAATCAAATAGTCCAAAATGGATCACTCGACGAAAAAACTGCTGCGGTCGTCGCCCTGCGGCAGTTGCACGTCGAATCGCCGTATGCGAATCACTGGCTGGCCGGCAACGAGAGCGTCGATTCGGCGGGTAAAAAACGATCGCAGCTAGAAATTCAATCGCTTATTGACAAGGAAAGTGAAGCTGCAATCGGCGATGCGCCGCGCCGTCCGCGCTAGGTGGCCAAAAATTCTTGCTGAAACTCATCTCGCAATCTGCTACCGTGGGCCGTTGAAATGACCGCTCGAGCGTAGCTGTCCATAGCGCTCGCCGGCGTCTGTCGCACCTGGGGCGGCGTGAACGTTCCTCCGATCAAGGGAACCACTCCGCTAAATGCCCTTAACGGCAGCGTCGGCCCCTCGGGGATCTCAGCAATTGCGCGCGGGCGGTTGGCATTGGATCGTCTGCGACGGCGCATTCGAGCTCCAGTCCTGAGGATCCTCCATTTCTTTTTTTAAGAGTCGTAAGTCGAAAGGTGTTAGGCATAAGTGCAATCGAGAACCCAAGAAAAGAGACATGCTCCTGAATACTAACGACTAACGCCCGACATCTGACGCCTGCTATACTACGCCCCATGGGAATCCTCATCGGCATGGACGAAGCCGGCTACGGCCCAAACCTCGGCCCGCTCGTGGTCGCGGCAACCGCCTGGCAGATCGCGAGTGGGGAGTGGGGAGTGGGGAGTGGGGAGCAAAAACCCGGCGAGCCCGCTTCAGCGGGCGGGCGAAAAGTCCGCAATAAGAAATCGATATCGAACGGCCGCACATCAAGGGCGGTCGCCGATCCGATTCCCCACTCCCCACTCCCCACTCCGCATTCGGATTGCCTTGACCTTTACCGCTTACTGCGCACCGTCGTCACCAAAAGCGCCAGCGAGCGCCGCATTGCCATCGCCGATTCCAAAGTGCTCTACCACCCCGGCCTCGGCCTGCGCCAATTGGAACGGGGCATCCACACCGTGCTCCGCTCCATGCGCGAATCGCTCGCCTCATGGTCATCGATCGTCGAATATTGCGGCGCCGATCCAGACGGCCATCACAACCGCGCCTGCTGGCCCGATGATTTCGTTTGCCCGCTGCCGATCGATGCCGCCAACGATGAAGTTTCACGCCTGGAAGCACGATTTACGCGCACGTGCGCGGCGGCCGACGTCCGCCCGCTGTTCATTCGTGCTCGCCTCGTCTTTCCCGCTCAATTCAACGATCTGGTTGAGCATTATGGCACAAAAGGCGCCGCTCTTTCGCACATCACCGTCGGCCTGCTGCGCGAAGTCATCGACGCAATTTCCACGTTCGCTCCTCGCTCCTCGCAACTCGCTCCCATTTACGCCGTCTGCGACAAGCACGGCGGCCGCAATTTTTACGCCGCCCTCCTGCAGCACCATTTTTCCGAACACTGGATCGAACCTGTATTCGAGAGCCACGCCGAAAGCCGCTACGAATGGGGCCCGTCCGAATCGCGAACGCGAGTCAGCTTTCGCATGCAAGGCGAGCGATTCCTGCCAACCGCCCTGGCATCGATGACTGCCAAATACCTGCGCGAACTCTCCATGCGGGCCTTCAATAAATTCTGGTCCGTCCACGTCCCCGACCTCCGCCCCACGGCCGGCTACCCCAAAGACGCACACCGCTTCTATAAAGATATCCGCACCGCACAACGTAAGCTCGGCATCGACGACCACGCGCTTTGGCGACAAAAATGATCGAAGACGTAAGATTTAAGATCGAAGAATCATACGTGTGACTATCCGAAATCTCAAAAATTCGATCTTACATCATAAATCTTACATTCCCACATGTTCCTCTACATCGCACGACACGCTTGGGCCGGAGAGCGCGGCGACCCGCGCTGGCCGGACGATTCGCTCCGCGAATTGACCCCCGACGGCATCGACGCTACGCGAAAGTCGTCCAAGCGCTCGCCGACCGCGGCTTCGAACCCGATCGCATTGCAACGAGTCCTTACATCCGCTGTCGGCAGACAGCGGATATCATCGCGAAACACACCGCCGGCAAACCAAAGATCGACGAGCTGAAAGCGCTCGAGCCTGGCTCCGAAATCGAGCCACTCATCGAATGGTCGCGCCAACATTCGGGCGACGGCGCGAATACTTGTTGGGTCGGTCACAGCCCCGACGTCGAACGCCTCGCCGCCGAAATGATCGGCGACGGCACGGCCCGCATCCGCTTCGCCAAAGGCGCGATCGCCGCGATCACGTTCGAAGTCGACATCAACCTCGGCGCCGGCGAACTCGCCTGGCTGGCGACTGCGAAAGTGCTCGATGTTTGAACGAACGACAGCTCTATCGCCCCATGGATCGTCGGCGGTGCGTTCGAGCCCGCAACGCCGCACAGCCAACAATGAACAGAACGAAGCCGCCGGGCTCGGGAATCGTAACAATGTCAAAGTGTAATAATTGCGCTTCGCTGGGTCGGCCTTCGTTCAGCAACAATTCTGTTACAACCGTCATCTTCCTTGTCGGAGTAAATGAAAGCGCATCGTAGGCCGCGTTGTGCGGCCCGATGTTCGAGTAGTAGAACTCCGATGTGCGATGGTCAAACAATAGGTCCGAGGCATCATCGCTGAGAAACAAACCAACTTCGTTTCGACCATAGGTCGCTTCTTCGCCAAAATAAGTTTGCAAGCTTGCCGCATACGGACGGGTAGCCAAAAGCATGGTTGGCGAGGTTGTCTCGACGTCAAACTCAATCAAAATTCGTGCCGAATCATCCGACGGGTTCGGATACCCATTGGACGAAGCCGATGTTTCCGTGCGAGCGGGTTGATCGCTGGTTTGCGTGTCCAAATTCAATTTGAATGAGCCGATAGGCTGAAGCGGCTGCACTATTAGCGGCTGGAAGGGAGCCACGCAGAACAACGAACAACTGACATTGTGACTGACGGGAATGTTCACATCTGTCATCTGGGAACCCGAACTTCGAATCAATCGAAAATTCGAAAGGCGCACGTCGTCAACTACCCCCGACCAATTCGATGCAATGGCGTCGATTGCGTCATCCGGAATGGCCGGCGTCCGCGGTACGAAGCCATAGCTCGGTTGAATCAACGCCGCTTCTTCGAGCGTAAGTCCACTCGTCAGCGCCCATTTTGCGATCGGACCAGTCGAATCGACGTCCGGCACATACACCAAATTATTCTTAGCATGAATGGCTGCGACTTCCGTCTCCCATCCCGACCAGCGCATCAATTGACCCACGGCGCAGGCCGTGTTGTGCGCATCGACGAATATCGGTACGGCATGATCCGCCTGTCCTTCATTTTGCGGAAACCTGCCGCGATCGCGGTAGTAAGCCAACCGTTGCAGTTGCACGTACCGCGCTGTCAGCAGTCTGTTTGTCCACTGGGTGCGCTCTTCGTTTGACCAGCGGTGATCCTCGGCTGCTTCCAGCCGGTTCAGTGCCGTTACTATGCTCTGCGGCGTTGAAACCAGCAATAATCCGATGACGACGTCGAAGTGCCGTTGCAATTGTGCGCGGTTGCCGTTTGGCAAATTGAACCGCGGGTTGTATTGCACGCCGCCGCCGCGAATCAAATATGCCGACCGAAGATCAGACAGTTTGAGAACCAAGGCGTGGGTTTTCTGCATATCCGCTTCGTGACGCGACGACGCACGAACATCGATCGGCGACATCGCAAGGAGAAGCACGACTGATAGGATTTTTTTCATATATCCCCGCTTGGCCGCAAGAATCTGGATGCCGCCCATTCTATTACAGTCGAAAAAAGAATGACAATCGAATTCAGGGCTAGCATTACAATGGCCGCTCGGCATTCGGAATTCTGGCCTTCCACACCTTCAGCACCGACTCGAAATTCACTTTCCCTTCCGATAGCACGCTTACACCTACGCGGCGGCCGATTCGCTCGAACTCGGCCACGTCCGCCGCATACGTTGGCCCCGCAAATTTCGGTCCGCGCCAGCATTGCACATAGAGCATCGGCAGCTCCGCTCGTTCCACACGCCGCAAAATCTGCTCATCGTTGCCCGCCAGTTGCTTCGCGCGCGCAAAAATGGCTTTCGACTTGACAATGAAATCCTGCGTGTAAAACGGCACGTCCGGGCGATAATATATTCCGTGCAGCGGCGTTTCCATTTCGGCAGCGTGCGTTACACGCAAACTCTTGAGCAGCACTTCGTATTCGGCCACCGCCGGGGCCGCCGCGCCGTAGTGCCCCCAAATGAAATCCTGAACGAGCGCTTTTTCATCGCGCGACGGGTCCCACAACAACTTGCTCGTGACCCACGATTTCATTTCATCGGCCTCGGCCGGCCCGCTATTTCCACCTTCCAGCATCACGCCTTCCGCATGATTCTTCACCCAAAACCGAATGTTGGCCGCCATCACGTCGATGTTCGGCATCGGCGCCAAGTAGTGCGCGAAGTTCGCGTTGTAGTCCCAAATGTAAAATCGGTTATGAATCTTCGACCAGTCCGCCGTCAGGCGTGGCGATCGCGCAATTCTCGGCAGGCGTGAAGGGATGCGTCCAGGCGCCGTCCCGATCGTTGCACAAGCGGATCACCACATTCGCCCGCGGCCGCATGTGCTTGGGCGGCCGGCTCGTCTCCAAATACGCCAGCGTATCCACCGTCACGTGCGGATACTTCTTCTCCACCGCATCCGCGACCGCATTCACCAGCACGAGCTGGCAACCGATGTCACTGCCTTCGTCCGCACGAATCCGTTTGCATCGATCGCAATAGCAAATCTGGTGCCCGGGTTGTCGTTCTTCGAAACGCTGACGATTTCCGTATGCGGATTCCTTCTCAGCTTGCGCAGCACGCTTGCGTAACGATTCGGGCCACGTTCGGATCGGTCGGGCAAAGCTGTTGGGGTAGCGCTGACCGGCCGCATTCAGCGCAAAGTACTCGGGGTGTTCTTGAAAGTACTCATCGGCCGGCAGCAGCTTGGCGTGCGTGTGGACGAACAGACCGTCGTAGTCGATATGTCCGCCGTGTTCTTCCGGCACGACCGCGTGCGGCGCGTTGGTCCGATTGCGCACCGACCACGTCTCATTGAACACCGTCGTGTAGAACGGATCGCGCAGCCGCAGCTTCGGCACAAACGAACGTTCGACCGGCCGCACCGAGAGCGTGTTCCCCGCCGGCAGCTTGATCGATTCATTGGTATAGAACCGGCAACCGAGATCTTCCTCCAGCAGTGCGTAGACCGCGTTCATGATGCCGCGCCGCGTACCGCCCGCGAGCACCAGGTCGTCACCCTCGATCGCGATTCGATATCCTTCGTCCCCCAGCGCGGCGTCCGTTTCGAGCGAAACGCTCGGTTGACCGCGCGACGTCGTGATCGCGGGCCGCGCTGTTGTGATTTGCTCGATCCAATGCTGAAGTTCCGCGGCCGCAAACTTTTCGACGTCCGTGGCGTTCGCTGTCAATCGAATCGGCCGCGCGGCCTGTCCATCCTTCACCAGCACGATTTCGCGGCCCGGCGTTCCGACCGGCTTGAGCGAATTCTGCCACTCGCCGCCCGCAAATCCTGTTACGCCGAGCGAAAACCAAATCGCCAAAACGCCGAGACACTGCATACGCCGAAACACCGCTCTGAACCTATCACTCGATGGCAGAAAAGTGTCCATTGGAATCTCAATTTAGTTGTCGAGCACCTCCGCCGCAACGACGCAGCACCGTGCCGTGCGGTTGACATATTCGATAACTGGCCGCTGTGATATAAGTAACGGCAGGGCACTTGCGCAGTTCTACAGTTGCCGGCACGAACGGATTCACCGCATGAAACCAACCGCACACTTCGACGCCATCGTCATCGGCGGCGGGCACAACGGTCTGGTGTGCGCCGCCTACCTGGCCCGCGCCGGCCACAAAGTTTGCGTGCTCGAACGACGCCACGTGCTGGGCGGCTGCGCAACGACCGAAGAACTTTGGCCCGGCTACAAAGTTTCGACGGCCGCGTACGTCATCAGCCTGTTTCTGCCGCAGATCATTCGCGAGCTGAAACTTAAAGAATACGGCCTCACGGTCCTGCCGCGCAATCCATCATCGTTCACGCCGCTGCCCGATGGCCGCAGCCTGTTGATGGGCCCGGACGCCGAGCTCTGCCGCCGCGAGATTTCCAAGTTCAGCACGAACGACGCGGCCGCCTATCCGCAATACAACGCGTTTCTGGAGCGCGTGGCCGCCGTGCTTGAACCGGTGCTCAGCCAATCGGCGCCCGATCCGCTGCCGCTTCCCGAAAGTTGGCGCAACATCGGCCTCGGCAAACGAATTCGCGACGGCAAGAAACTGTGGTCGCTCTACCGGGCGATGCGGCGAGCTCGGCGCCGAGCTGCCGCAAACCGTCGAGCTGCTTACCGGCGCCGCCCGGCCGATCCTCGACCGCTGGTTCGAAAGCGACGTCCTGAAAGCCACGCTCGCCACCGACGCGATCATCGGCGCATTCCTTTCGATCAGCTCGCCCGGCAGCGCGTACGTGCTTGCTGCATCACGTGATGGGCGAAGCCGGCGGCGCACGCGGCGTGTGGGGTTTCGTGCAGGGCGGCATGGGCGGACTGGCGACCGCGCTGGCAAAAGCCTGTGCAGCGATCTCGGCGTCGAAATCCGCCGCGAGTCGCCCGTGCAGCATATTCTCACGAACAATGGCCGCGCCGGTCGGCGTGCGCCTGGAAGACGGCACACAGCTCGACGCGAAGGTCGTTGCCTCGAGTGTCGACGCCCATCTGACGTTCGAAAAGTTCCTCACGCCCGACGAACTGCCCGAATACTTTCGCGAGGCGGTTGCGCGGATCGACTACTCATCGGCCTCGGCGAAATCAATCTCGCACTCGAGCGAGCCGCCGCGATTTACCTGCATGCCCGACAGCCGGCGTCGTCGGCCCGCACCACCACGGCACGATGCACATCGGCCCGTCGCTCGAGTACCTGGAGCGCGCGTACGACGATGCCAAATACGGCCGGCCAAGCGAACGACCGATTCTCGAAATCACGATGCCCACGAGCGTCGATCGCACGATCGCCCCGCCGGGCAAACACATCCTCAGCATGTTCGTGCAATACGCGCCGTACAAACTTGCCCCCCAGCCGCCGGCGGCAGCCGGCGGTTCCCCCGCAACCTGGGACGACATCAAAGAAAAGTTCGCCGACCGCTGCATCGAAGTCCTCGCCGAATACGCGCCCAACGTCCCGCGCGCCATCGAGCACCGCCAGTTCCTCTCACCGCTCGATCTGGAGCGGACGTTCGGCATCACCGGCGGCAACATCATGCAAGGCGCGATGAACGCCCACCAACTGTTCTGTTTCCGCCCCGTCGCCGGCTGGGCCGACCACCGCACGCCGATCCGCGGCCTGTATCTGTGCGGCGCCGCCAGCCACCCGGGCGGCGGCGTCCTCGGCGCCTGCGGAAAAAACGCGGCCGAAGAAATCCTGCGCGATATGTGATTCACCACGGAGTTCATGGAGAGCACAGAGAAGCAGGAAGGATGACACCGCCAATCTACGTTAATCCGCGCTCATGGAAGCTCGAACATGGTTTGTTTGTACGGATTAGCGACTATTAGCGTTGATTAGCGGTTAAAAAACGAGCCGGCCAAAATCGTGCCCTATCGGCCCTTGCTCGCCGACGTATAATTGCTAGTTGAATTGCTCACTGCATTCACGGGGGCGAACAGGGTTCGACCGGATACGTGAAGCGCAAGTGGCGTGTCGTGGTTGATCAGTTGGCCACGTTAAAAGCTGATCACAATGTTAATTGCCAATAGCAATTACGCTTTGGCTGCCTAATAAACGGTAGCCCGGACTGCGAACTGTAGTCGGAGTGGTTCAAAAGTCCGTCACTAAATCCGAATCGTCGCGCGTCACCGCCTGGTACGTGCGCGACTAAAAAAGTTCCGGGCTGGCTGCCGTGCGACCCGGTCGACAGGGGAATGCGGCAGCGAGATTAAACAGTCGACTACACACGTAGAAGCGGGCGTGGATCTATTGCGGGACGCGGGTTCGATTCCCGCCGCCTCCACTTTATAACTCGTTAGATGACAATCAGTTGCCGGATGAGACGTCCGGCTTGGCAGCATCAGGGCAGCGCCATAGTTGCCCGGTGTGTCATTCTTTGGCGACGGCTGACACTGAGGAATTGTCCGCCATTCGACGCATCGCCACGGCTTGGCCGTGCCTTCCCGCCCATATTCGCAAAGCAATCCTTGTGCTCGCCGGCGCAATTACATCGAATTGATCAGAAGTTAATTGATTCTGTACCCAGCGTAGACGACTGGTCGCGTGGACATGTGGGTGGTCGTGGCCTGCTATTGAAAATCTGATCCAGATGTTATGAAGGTTGAGATGCCCGCAGGGCAAGGAGACCTTGATGACAACGAGACGGAGGAAGCGCCACAGTCCAGAACAGGTGGTGTCGAAGCTTCGCGATGCCGATGCGATGCTGAACGCTGGGAAGGATCTGGCAGCAGTGCTGCAAGCCTTGGAGGTGAGCGAAGCAACGTACGGTCGTTGGCGGAGCCAGTACGGCGGAATGAAGGCCGAGGAAGCGGTACGGCTGAAGAAGCTGGAAGACGAGAATCGGCGTCTGAAGGAAGTGGTGGCCGAGCTAACACTCGACAACCGGATGCTGAAGTTTGTCGCGGAGGGAAACTGGTAAGCCCTTCTCGGAAGCGTGCGGCGGTCGTGAAGCTCCAGGCAGAGTTCACGATATCCGAACGAAGGGCGTGCGAAGTAGTCAGTCAACCGCGTGGGAGTCAACGCTACGAGCCGCAGCCGCGGGATGACGAGCGGGCGCTGGTGAAGCGAATGTTGGAATTAGTGCGTGAGCGGCCGAGATTCGGGTATCGCCGGATCGCCGCGCTGCTTAGGAAAGAATGTTGGCGAGCGAGTGCTAGTCGCATTTATCGGCTGTGGCGCCGAGAAGGTCTGAAAGTGCCTCAAAAGAAGCGAAAACGCAGACGCCTTGGGAAGAGTGCGAACGGCTGCCATCGGCGCCGGGCCGAGCACAAGGACCACGTGTGGTGTTGGGATTTTGTGTTCGACCACACGACTTCGGGCAGCACGCTGAAGTGGCTGTCGATCGTGGATGAGTACACGCGGGAGTGCTTGGCATTGAAGGTTGACCGGGGTATCACGAGCGAAGATGTGATCGACACGCTCGCCGAACTATTCGCCATGCGAGGCGTGCCGCGGGCGATCCGTAGTGACAACGGACCGGAGTTCATCGCCCGAGCGATCCAGCGCTGGCTGCGGCAAGTGAATGTCGAGACGCTCTACATCGAGCCAGGCAGCCCCTGGGAGAACGGCTTTGCCGAGAGCTTCCACAGCCGGCTACGTGACGAATTCCTGACCTTGGAAGTGTTTGAGAGTTTAGCCGCAGCGAGAAAGCTCACTGCGGCTTGGAAGGAAGATTACAACCACCATCGGCCGCACAGCTCACTGGGGTACGTGGCCCCAGTCGAGTTCGCGGCCCGCTGTGCTGCTTCCGTTCGGGCTACGCCCTCACTCCAGCAGCACAGCGGAACAACCCTGGTACCCTCATAACACCTGGTACAAGAATTCAAGGCTGGTCAGGTCCCGTCTTCGATGACAATTTTGGCGTACCCCGTCATGTTTGGCAGGAGCTTGGGATTGTAATCATCCAAGTCGACGTAGACGCGGGGCGCCATTTGACGAACGGCGGGCAGGCCCCCACAATCTAGTCTTAGTTCGCGACGACAGTTCCAGAGGCCGGCGGACGCCGTCGTAGTGCAACGCGTATTTAATGAGGTGCTCTACCAATGGGAAAATTGATCGAGTTGTTAGGAAAAGACGCCGATTCACTGCTCAACCATCGTTGCCAGGGCATTGCGAAGGAGACGCTGCATTTGCCCGGTCCGGATATGGTCGATCGCATTTTTTTGCCGAGCGATCGAAATCCGCGCGTGCTCGTAAACCTCCAGCGGCTGATAGGCGGCGGTCGTTTGCGCGATACCGGATATGTATCGATCTTGCCGGTGGATCAGGGCGTCGAGCACTCGGCCGGGGCTTCGTTCGCGCCGAACCCGCAGTATTTCGATCCCGAAAACATCGTGAAGCTGGCCGTTGAAGGCGGCTGCAATGCGGTCGCTTCCACGTTTGGCGTGTTGGGAATCGTGGCCCGAAAATATGCCCACAAGATTCCGTTCATTGTGAAAATTAACCACAACGAGCTACTCACCTATCCGAACAAATTCGACCAGATCATGTTTGGGAAGGTCGAGCAGGCAAACGACATGGGCGCCGCCGCGGTGGGCGCTACCATTTATTTCGGCTCGGATGAAGCGACCCGCCAAATCGTGGAAGTTGCGGGCGCGTTTCAAAAAGCTCATGAGATGGGAATGGCGACAGTCCTGTGGTGCTATTTGCGCAACAACGCGTTCAAGGCCGATAAGGACTACCATGTTTCGGCCGACCTGACCGGCCAGGCGAATCATCTGGGCGTGACGCTGCAGGCGGACATCATCAAGCAGAAACTGCCCGAGAATAACGGCGGGTACAAGGCGCTGAAGTTCGGCAAAACTTCGCCGCTGGTCTACGAGAAGCTGACGACGGATCACCCCATCGACCTGTGCCGCTATCAGGTGGCGAATTGCTACATGGGGCGTTGCGGCCTGATCAATTCGGGCGGGGCGTCGAGCGGCGCCGGCGATCTGGCCGAGGCGGTTCGCACGGCCGTGATCAACAAGCGCGCCGGCGGCATGGGCCTGATCAGCGGCCGCAAGGCGTTTCAGCGGCCGATGGCGGAAGGCGTGCAGCTGCTCAACGCGATTCAAGACGTTTACTTGGATCCGCAGATCACGATTGCCTGATCGGCAATTCGTCGCTGGGTTGTGCTGCTGTCATTCTGAGCGAAGCATAGCGCAGCGAAGAATCTGGCGTGGTGCGAGGTAGATCCTTCGGTCGCCAAGCCTCCCTCAGGATGACAGGGGTCACGATGTCTCCCTGAGGATGACGGGGAGGTTTTGCCACGGCTGCTAGTTCCCGCGGAAAGTGCCGCCGGTGAGTTTTGCGACCGCCTGCAAGAACGTCGAGGCGTCCTGGTCGAAATAGTTTCCGAGTCCGATCGTGTGTACTGGGATGTTCGGGTGCGCCCGGCATAGGTCGTAGATTTGCTGGGCCGCGGCGGGATCGAATCGGCCGGAGTTCGATCCACTCGGGGCGCCATCGGAGAAGAGCAAAATGGCGTCGATCGGGTACTGATACGCGGTGCGAAGGGCGTCGTACGTGTTTGTTCGGCCGCCCGGTGAAAGTTTCTCGACGTATTGCAGCAACGATTCGCGCCGCGCTTTCCCGGCCACGCCGCGCAGATCGGCGAGGGCGCCATCGTTGGGGAACGTTTGCACGCCAGTGGAAAAAACGATCAAGACGCACTGCTTGACGTTGAGATGTTGTAACCACGTGGCGGCAATTTGTTGGGCTTCGGCCCAGCGATCGCTGCCGCCGCTGGTCGATGCCTGTCGCATGCTGCCGGAGGCGTCGAACAGGACCGCGACTCGATCGAGCCGGCCCGTAAGGCCGACGAGCTCTCGATAGTTGCGGCCTTCCTCGAGCAATTGCGCCTGGTGCTGGAGTTCGGCTGTTGTGAACCTTTGTTCGAGCTGCTGCTTTTCGAGTCGCAGTCCCTGCAGGGTTGAGGCAGCCCGTTTGAGTTTGGCCAGGTACTCTTCGGCTGCCTTGTCGCGGTCTGCGAGTTGCGTTTTCAAATCGTGGATCTTCGTTCGCGAGTCGGCGGTGGACGCATCGGCGCGAGCCTGCGCCACAGCCAAATTGGTGTTTGATTCGTCCAGCCGCTGTTTCAGGCGGGTGACGATCGCATCCAACTCTTCAGCCTGTTTTTTCAAACGCTCGCGCTGGCGCTCGACTTGTTCCAACGCGGTGACTTTCTCGGCGAGCTGGGCGGTAATCGAGTCTAATTGCTGCAGCAAGTCAGCGTTTACCGTTTTCAACGAGTCGCGGTCTTTGCCCAGCGATGCTTGCTGCGCCAATAACTGCATCTTTTCTTTCGACAGCGAATCCTTGGTTTCGATCAAGCCTTGGCGCTGCGATTCCAGCACCCCTTTCTCGCCAAGCAGCACGTCGAGCTTGGTATTGAGCTGGGAAATGTCGGCCAGTTTGTCGGCCATTTGCTTTTCGAGCCGATCTCGTTCGTCTTTGGTCAGATCGAGGGTGCGGCGAGTTTCGTCGAGCAGATTGTTGGAAACGTCGCGCGCGTGGGCGGTCGATTCAAGCCGCTCGGCCAGCGCGTCTTTAGCGTGGGTAATCTGCACGTTTTCCTTGGCGCCTTTGCTGAGCCGGGCGTGCAGGAACATGGCGATTGCCAGGACGAGCACCGTCGTGAACAGTGTAACGTCGTTGCTCGAGATCCAGCCGGCGAGCGCCGCCTGGCCGGAACGGGATGTTACCTTTTCGAGTTGCATGGGATGAATCGTTTTCTGGTCGTCGAATTACTACCGGGGCCGACGTGGGACAGGCGTTGCGAGCTTGGCGCTTGCGCCGGTAGGGGCGGCGTTGTGATCGGCTTCAACTTTCCGATCCAGAATGTCTCGCATTTGATCGGGTAGCGCGGAGAACGCGACGCTGATTTCCGCCGCGCGGGCCAAGGTGTCGCTCAAGCGATCAATTTCGGCAACGGTGTTTTTGACGAGCCGTTCCATTGCCTGGACCGCTTTGGCGGTCGCGCCTTGGGTGTCGAGGTCGCAATGGTTCCAGATGGCGGCATCGAACCAGGTGCGGGCCGTCATCCGCAACGATTCGACACGCCGCCCGGCGATGTGCAACAGCACTTGATTGACGAGTGCCAGCACGGCGCCGGTGCCGACGCCGCTGACCAGCGGCGTTACCGCCATGAAAATGCTTTGCAGCGACTGGTCTTCTTGGCTGACGTTGAGCCAGTAAAAACCCACGACCGTCAGCACCACGCCCAATAGCGGCGCCATGACGCCCATCCGTTGGAGCAGAAGATAGTCGCCGTAGCTGGCGATGCGCGTGTCGAGTTCTTGCAGCACGTCCTCGCGAGTAAGGTTGGTGGGCGTGTGCGCAGTATCAAACGGAAAGTTGGTTGCCACCCAATACAGCCAGGCGAAATTCCGCGGCACCTCGACGTTGTTGCCCCCTTTGGTACTCTTCAATTCGCCGAGCAATTGTTTGATCACTCGTTCCTGCCGGCGCATGCGAGCACAAAACGAAATACTCAGGCCAAGCTGCACCAAGAAAAACGCCAGCCCAACGCCAATCACGACGATCCATTGATCGGCCAGCTCGTAGCCATTGATAAGGAGGGTTGCCAGCACGGTAGACTCGCAGCGGTGAAACTGGGGGCGAAGAAACGTCAGCTTGTTATTGTAGCCGGGGCCGCCACTGCTTTGCAGCAAGTCGGGCACAATTCCGGATTGCAACGCGGGCGGGAGCTAAACCGCAAGCGGATGGTTGGATAGTTCGCAGGGGCGGGAGACGATTATTTGTTTGGCGGGGCCGAGGTCGGTTTGTTATCATAGGTCACGCGGGACTGTTCGGTTGATCGGGAGCCGCATCGCGATGAATGTTCGTGCCTCAACGATAGAGCGGTGCTTGGATTTTGTCTGCTCGTTGTCGTGGCGGTGGCCGCCGAGCGCGGTTTTTCGGCCGGTGCGGTTTCCAAACCAACTGCTCTCCCGGCTGCATCGAGTTTTCGCCATGGCGAGTGGCCGTTCGCGCCGCCGGTGCGGCCGGCGGCCCCAGACGTCGCGAACGCGACTTGGGCGGCGAATCCGATCGATCGGTTCGTATTGAGTCGATTGGAACGCGCCGGGTTACAGCCCAGTCGCCCGGCCGATAAGACGACGCTTTTGCGGCGCGTGACGTACGACTTGACGGGGTTACCGCCGACGGCAGCGGAAATGGATGCATTTCTGGCCGATCGATCGAGCGAGGCTTATTCGCGCGTGGTGGATCGGCTGCTGGCGTCGCCGCGATTTGGCGAGCGATGGGCGCAGCATTGGCTCGACCTCGTGCGGTATGCCGAGACCGAAGGATTCAAGACCGATAAGCTGCGAGAGGGGGCCTTCCGTTATCGCGACTACGTGATCGATTCGTTCAATAGCGATCGCCCTTACGATGAGTTCGTTCGCCAGCAGTTGGCGGGCGATGAAATCGAGCCGGACAATCGGCAGGCAATGATCGCCACTGGCTTCTTGCGGCTGTATCCGGACGAGGACAACGCGGCCAGCTTGTTTCAGCGGCGGCAGGAGATCCTCGACGACGTGACCGATACGACCAGCCTGGTGTTCATGGGGCTGACAATGGGTTGCGCCCAGTGCCACGACCACAAGTTCGACGACATACCACAAGCCGATTATTACCGTTTGCAGGCTTGCTTTGCCTCGCTGGCGGAGCGCGACAATTGGCCGGTCGTCGACGCGTCGGCGGTTGCCGCCTATCGCGAGAAACTATCTCGCTGGGAGAAGGCGACGGCGAACATACGCGGCGAAATCGACACGTTGTGGCGGCCCGTGCGCGATGAGCGGAAACGATTCTACCTCGAAAAATACGAGCCGACGATTTTGGCGTGTTACCGGTCGCCGGTCGGCGAGCGAACGCCGCTGGAAGAGCAGATCGCCCGCATGGTCGAGTGGCGGCTCGATCGCGAATTTACAGAGAAGGAAGGGGAGAATGTCAAAAAGCTATCCGCGCAGGATCAGGCCAAACTGGCGGAGTTGAAGGCGAAGCTTGCGGAGTTCGACTCGCTCAAGCCGGCCCCGCTGCCGACGGCGATGGCGGTCGAAGATGTGAGCGGCACCGCTCCGCCGACTCATCTGCTGGCCGGCGGCAGTTGGAAGCGTCCCGCGGCCGAGGTGCAGCCAGGTTTTCCGAAGTTTCTGGGAGCGGCCACGCCTGCAAAAGTTGTGCTTGCGAGCGTCCACACGCACGAGCCGACAACTGGCCGCCGCACGCAGCTCGCCGATTGGCTCACGCGGCCCGATCATCCGCTGACGGCTCGCGTGATCGTCAACCGGCTCTGGCAGCACCACTTCGGCCGCGGAATTGTTGCCACGCCTAGCGATTTCGGCGTGCAAGGCGAGCGGGCGACGCATCCCGAGTTGCTCGATTGGCTGGCGGTGGAACTGGTCGAGAACGGCTGGAGCCTGAAACACATCCACCGGTTGATGGTCACGTCGGCCACGTATCAAATGACGTCGCTGGTGGATCCGGGCGACGCGCAGGCGACCAAGGCGATGCAAATCGATCGCGAGAACAAGCTGCTGTGGCGGGCCAATCGCCAGCGGCTGGAAGGAGAAGCGATTCGCGACGCGATGCTGCAAACGGCAGGGGAACTGAATCTTCAAATGCATGGGCCGAGCGCGCGGCCGGTACTTCCGGCCGGCGTGAGCCCGCGGTATGCCTGGGAGCCGGACAAGGACGCGGCGCAGCGGAATCGGCGGTCGATTTATGTGCTCGCCAAGCGGAACATGCGCTACCCGCTGTTCGAGGCGTTCGATCAGCCCGATTTGCACCAGAGTTGTCCGCGGCGGGCGGTGACGGTGACGGCGGCGCAGTCGCTCGCGATGCTCAACAGCGAGCAGACGCTCGAGCTTGCTCGAACGTGGGCCGGGCGGCTTTTGGCCGAGCATCCGGCCGCGGCAGCGGACCTGGTCCGAGCCGCTTATCGGGCCGCCTATGGACGCGAGGCGACGGACGCGGAGATCAAGTTGGCGGAGAAGTTTCTCGCCGATCAAGCCGGGCTTGTTTCGGCACAGAAGGGCGAGACGCGGCCGCTTGAAGCGGTTGCCGATTTTTGCCATGCGCTGTTCAATAGCAATGAATTCATCACGGTGGATTGAGGGAATATGAGCGAGCCCCATTATCAGGCCGCCCATTCGCGGCGTGAGTTTCTGGCGAAGGCTGGCGGCGGATTCGGCTCGCTCGCGCTGGCTTCGCTGCTTGCTCGCGATGGTTTCGCGCGAGGCGCCGCAACCGCCGGCGGCAATTTGCACTTGCCGCGTTTGGAGCCGAAAGCGAAATCGGTGATCTGGTGCTTTATGGACGGTGGTCCCAGTCACATCGACCTGTTCGATCCGAAGCCGACACTCAACCGGCTGGCCGGCAAGCCGCTTCCTCAAAGTTTTGCGCGGCCGGTGACTTCGATGGGCCGCACGGCGTACACCGATCTGTTGGCCTGCACGCGCAGGTTCACGCAACACGGCGAATCGGGTGCGTGGGTGAGCGATTGGCTGCCGGAAATCGCGGGCTGCGTCGATGACCTGGCGTTTGTGCACAGTTGCACGGCGGACGGCCTGAACCACGTCGGCAGCGTTTGCCAGATGAACACGGGGAGCGTTTTGGCCGGCCGGCCCAGCATGGGAGCGTGGACTTGCTACGGGCTGGGATCGGAAAGCGAGGAGCTGCCTGGATACGTGGTGTTGCTCGATTATCCGGACGATCCGCCGGGCGGAAGCCGCAACTGGGGAACGGGCTTCATGCCGGCCATTTATCAGGGCACGAAGTTTCGCGACGGTTCGACGCCAATTTTGCACCTCACGCCGCCGAGCGGCGTATCGGTAGCGCGGCAACGAAGCAAAATCGACTTTGTCCGGCAGCTTGATGAGCTCCACCGCAGTCGGCGCAGCGAAGACGATTTGCTCGAAGCCCGCATCGCCGCGTATGAGTTGGCGTATCGCATGCAGTCGGCGGCGCCGGCGGCCGTCGATTTCTCGGACGAGACCGAAAGCACGCGGCGGCTCTACGGGCTCGACCAGAAGGAGACCGCGCACACCGGCCGCAACTGCCTGCTGGCGCGGCGGCTTGTGGAGCGGGGTGTGCGTTTCGTGCAGGTGTATTTCGGCTCCGGCAGCAAGTGGGACGCGCACGCAGACGTCGAGGGGAACCACACGCGTTATTGCCGCGAGTCGGATCGGCCGATTGCCGGATTGTTGCGCGACCTCAAGCAGCGCGGAATGCTGGAGAGCACGCTGGTGATCTGGGGCGGCGAATTCGGCCGCACGCCGATGAGCGAGAGCGGCAACGGACGCGATCACAACCCCTACGGCTTCACGATGTGGCTGGCCGGCGGCGGAATCCGCGGCGGCGTTTCCTACGGAACGACCGATGAGATCGGTCTTTGGGCGGCCGAAAATAAAGTCCACGTCCACGACATTCACGCCACGATTCTTCGTTGCTGCGGACTGGACCACGAGCGATTGACGTTTCCGCATAATGGCCGCGACGAGCGGGCGACGATCAACGGCGGGCGGGTGATCCGGTCGGTTTTGGCGTAACGGTTGGCGGCGGCTCGATATTCATATCGGGCCGCGAGCGGCTGAGCTGAGCGCGGCCTGCGGCAGTGACCCCTGTCGAGGTGACGCACAGCACTTTTAGCTTTGGCAAATCTCGTAGGGCATCGAGAAGAGAGTCGGTGACGCGAGTCTGGACAAAAAAACAGGCTTCCAAGGTTTTGACGTCGCGTAGTGCACTTGCGCCGCGATCAGTAATTTGTGTGCCCGAGACATCGAGCACGGTTATGGGCGCGTTGACAGCTTCGAGCCGGGGCCCCAGGGCGGCGATTTTCGCGAGATCGTCGTCGTTGAAACTGGGGCGCTTGACCTGGATGAGCGTCGAATAGTTCACGCGTACCGTTCCCTGGCCGACGATACTCGTGAGCTCCTTCTCTAATTTCTGTCGGGCCGCCAGAAGTTCGGCATCGTTTTGCCGTTGCCAACTGAATATGCCGAGCAGAATGCACATAACCGTCATCACAATGAAAAGGGCGAGCAGGCTGAACCGATTGGCCGCTTTTCCTTGCGCGGAGTTTGACCAGATAGAGCACGGCCAAGATGCTGAGCATGAAGGGCAGAAAGCTCAGTAGAAACCCTTCCAGCCGAATCTGTTTTCCCAGGAAAAAGTGGATCGCACAGCCAGTAATCATGTATGCCGCGAAATAGACGGCGAGCACTCTGGCGACGAGCCGCCATTGGATGGTGATGCGATTGGATTCGTCTTTTCGCAGGAACGGGTGCATGAGTTACATTATAGGCTGCGACGAAATTCGTTGAGCGCGCGTCGGTCCGCGGATATGATCGGTTTTGTGTTTTGTCGCGTGTCGAAAACTCGGTTAAGGCTGGTCGTGGCGATGGCGATATCGGCGCTCGCGCTTGCGCGGGCCGAGGCGCATGCGGCGGAAACGGTTGACATCGTCGTGTACGGCGGAACGTCGTCCGGACTTATCGCGGCGATTCAGGCTCAGCGAATGGGCAAGAGCGTCGTACTCGTCGAGCCTTCGAATCATCTGGGCGGGCTGACGACGGGCGGCCTTGGGGCGACCGATATCGGCAACAAGGCGGCGATTGGTGGGGTGGCACGCGAGTTCTACCATCGCGTATGGCTGCATTATAAGCTGGATGCGGCGTGGAACCGTGAAACCCGCGAGCAGTACAGCGCTCACAATCCGCGCTTCGGTCCGAAAGACGACACGATGTGGACGTTCGAGCCGCACATGGCGACACAGATTTATCGCGAGATGCTGGCGGAAGCAAAGATTACGCCGCTCGTGAACGAGCGGCTGGATCGGCAGCATGGCGTGAAGAAATCTGTTGTGGCCGGTCTCCCGACCGTGCCACAGGGTGCGGGGTCGGGAGACCCGCGCACAACAACGCGCGGCGTGAAGAAGAACGGCCTGCGGATCGAATCCATCACGATGGAATCGGGTCGCACGTTCCGCGGAAAGATGTTCATTGATGCCACATACGAGGGCGATCTCATGGCGGCTGCCGGTGTATCGTTCCACGTTGGCCGCGAGGCGAACGACGTGTATGGCGAAACTCTGAACGGCGTCGAGCCGAAGCTCAACGATAAGAATCATCGTTTCAAGCAACCGGTCGATCCGTATCTCAGACCGGGAAATGCGAGCTCGGGATTGGCGCCGGGGATTCAAGTTACGCAATTACCGCCGGATGGCAGCGGCGATCGCGCGGTGCAAGCCTATTGTTACCGGTTGTGTACGACCGATGTGGCAGAAAACCGCCGCCCGTGGCCGAAGCCGGCCGGCTACGACCAATCGCGGTATGAACTCTTGCTGCGGAACTTCGAGGCCGGCGATCTGCCGGCGCCGTGGGACCCGATCTGGATGCCCAATCGCAAGACGGACACCAATAACAACGGCGCGTTCTCGACGGACTACATTGGCGGAAATTTTGAATACCCAAACGCGGACTACGTCACGCGGGAGAAAATTGTGGCCGATCATCGTTCGTATCAGCAGGGGCTGCTGTGGACGCTCGCCAATAATCCGCGCGTGCCGGCGAAAGTGCGGGCCGAATTCAATCGGCTCGCGCTGGCCAAGGATGAGTTCGTAGAGAACGACAACTGGCCCACGCAGCTTTACGTTCGCGAGGCCCGCCGGATGATCGGGCAGTATGTCATGACCGAGCACAACTGCCGCGGTGCCAAGGTGGCCAACGACTCGATCGGGCTGGGGGCGTACGGAATGGATAGCCACAATTGCCAGCGGTACGTCACGCCGGAGGGCTACGTGCAGAACGAAGGCGACGTGCAGGTACACGGCTTCGCGCCGTATCCGATCAGTTACCGGGCCATCGTTCCGAAAGCGGACGAGTGCGAAAACTTGTTGGTTCCCGTTTGTCTTTCCAGTTCGCACATCGCGTACGGATCGATCCGGATGGAGCCGGTGTTCATGATCCTGGGTCAATCGGCGGCAACGGCCGCGGGGATCGCGATCGACGACGGCGTGGCGCTCGGGCAGCTCGATTACCAAAAATTGCGCAGACGGTTGCGAGCGGATGGCCAGGTGTTGGACGCGCACACAAAGCCCACCCAATAAACGGAGCGCATAAAAACCCCGGACCGCAGTCTGTGACCGCGGCCCGGGATTAATTTGCGATCAAGCATTAGCACGCGGGTCATTTCGACTCATCGTGCTGGTCGTTTGACTTATCGGCCGGCGCGTTTTCCGGACCCATCAGCCGCTTCTGCATTTCTTCGAGGCGCTTCTCCATGCGCTCGAGCCGGTCGCGCATCTGGCCGTTGTCCAGACCGGGGCCGATACCGGCTCCGCCTGGTCCGCTCGCTCCGAATTGCGGCATGTGGAGCCGCATTCCGCCGCCGTGCAGCATCTGCTCGACGTAGGGCCGAAGATCGTCTGGCAATTGCTTGAGCGATTCCGGATCATCGCCGACGATATTCCACGTCTGGCCGCCGCGGCTCACCGTAATGTGAACGGGCTTGTCGTTCTCCTTCTGAATGCTTACCGAAACGCCGTTCGGCATATTTCCGAGATTGATTCCTTGCCCGCCGCCGACAATCACACCGGGACCGAGATTGCGAAAGTCGAAAGGCATTTGGCCGCCTGGAGCAAACATTTCATTGGGGATTCCCGGCAAGCCGTTACGAAAATCGACACGGGGTCCGCCTGGGCCTTCGCCAAATTGTACGTCGTCCGGCGTTTTTTCCGGCGTCAGATGGATGGTTTCGTGTTTGCCATGTCGCAAGATTTCCACAGTGATCTGGCCCTTCTTCGGGCCTTCGGTTTTCACCAGCTCGATCAGGTCCTTCATATCGTGCAGGTCGGTTTTGTTGGCCTTGAGCAGGATATCGTTTTGCTTCAGTCCCGCTTTGAGGGCCGGGCTATTGGGCATGATCTCGGCCACCAGCAGCCCCTGGTTTTCCGGAAGGTCCAACTGAGCTCGCAAGGGATGGTCGGACGGAATGTCGCCACCCTTCAAACCGATCCAATACTCGAGCCGCGGCTGCTGCGGCTGACCCGGCACTCCGGCGCTGCCGGCTGACGGCAAATTCGGCACGGCATCTTCTTTGTCGGCCCGGCCGATTTGTACGACGCTCTTATCGGGCTTTTCTTCATCTTGAGCCTGAGCGATCGCCCCGGCCCCGAAGATGAGCGCTACCATCAGCGCCCATTCTGTTGCGCCACGCAAGTAGCTGATTGACATGGTTCTCTACTCCTTAGGGTTTGAAGACATGTGGATAGGTGAATAGGCGAGTAAGAAGCGGTTGCAAAACCTGACTGTCATCCTGAGGGAGGCCTGGCGAGCGAAGGATCTACGTTGAATCACGCGAGATTCTTCGCTGCCCTGTGCGCTCAGAATGACAGCACCGGCATACTTACATTGTGAAACCGTTTATTAATCACCCTATAAAACTTTTGCACTAGCTGGAACGATTCTCGTATCTTCGACCGGCACGATCATGGGCCGGCCGTTTTCCAACCACAGCGGTGCGTATTGACGTTTGGATTGAACGTCGTACCCGTGGTCGTTAAGTTGCTGCCGCAAGTCATCGGGCAGGCCGGTTTGAAACGTCATGCCAAGCTGCTTATCCAACGTGTTGGCATCGACGAGGGGCACGTGCACCGGTTGCATGCGGCCCGAATCATCGCGCACGTAAAGCGTCAGGGCGTTGCTTGATTTTCCGCCAGTTGATGAATGGGTAGGATTGCCAGGTGGCGACATATTCGCGGCCAAGGGAACTGCCTGTTCGCGGTGCATCCAACCGAGGCCGAACGCCAGCAGCAGACTGGCCGCCAACGCGAGCCATTGAACGGCGATCGCCAGTCGCGATTTGCTACCAGCTGGATTCTGCAACGCGCGTACTTCACCCTCTTTATTCTGTACGGTTATGCCATGTGCCAGATCGTGGAATTCCTTGCGCCAGGATTGGGCTTCCAGAAACGCCAGCGCACAGCTTCGCCAGCCGCCGGGTTGACCGTCCAGCGACTCGAGCAGCCGGCGTCGCTCGGCTTCCTTCAGTTCGCCGTCGACCAATCGGTCGAACAGGACATCGTCGTTGAGAGGTTCGTTGCTCATTTTCTTTACGCCGTAATTAGCGGTATCTATTTGGGACTTAGCTAAACCGCAAGCGGTTATGATTCGCTGCTCGCCTTCAGGCTCGGGTCCAATTGATGTAATTCGCGTCGCAGCTTCTGTCGCGCCCGATGGAGGCGGGCTTCAACGGCGCTGTCGCTCAGTCCTAAGTGTTCAGCCATTTTGCGATAGGACCAATCCTCTGTGTATTTCAATAACAGAACCTCGGCGTCGCGATGCGGCAAACGATCGAGCGCCTGGCGCACCATTCGCTTGCGTTCCTCGGCCAGCAACCAGTCCAACGGGTCGGTTTCGCGCGAGTCGGTGTCGGCGGGCGCGAATCGACCGGCGTAGCGCTCGACCAATTTCCGCCGCCGGCCTTGGCGACGTCGATACTGCAGCGCCGCCACCACGACCAACCGGTACAACCAGGCGCCGGCGCTGGCCGGATCGCGAAGTTGATGTCCCTTCTCTACGGCAGCCTTGGCAACGTCTTGCATGACGTCGTCGGCCGCCGCCGCTTCGCCGACTCGAGCCAGGGCAACGGTTCGCAACCAACGTCCGTGGCGCTCCAACTCCGCGGACCAATCGATCGGACCGGCCCCGGTTTGGCTCCGCGTCACGGTCGGTTCATCGCGGGGCATGGCTGAAACGATAGTTGCCGCGGAGGTTGGTCACCTTGCGGAAAAAATTGCGGGAAAACCGGTTTAGGTCGGAATTCGCGCTATGAAACAGGGTTGTGTGTGGAACCAAGCCGGCGGCCGAGCGTCAAATGTCGCCGACAAGCTGGCGGCTTGGAGAATTATTTTGCTTTTTCGGTCAGCGGCCAGGTGATGCGGCGCGGTTGCCGTGATAAATACCACCACAAACCTGCGCCGCACGCTAGCAGCACGAGACTGACGTTCTGCGAGATCGTCATCCCCGTGCCGAACACGGCCGGCTCATCGGTGCGGATGATTTCCAATAAAAATCGCGTGATGGGGTGGACCGTGAGCAAGAGCGCAATCGCTTCGCCGTCGCGGCGCCGAAGCGGAAAAAACGACCACAGGAGCCAACCCAAAATGGCGGCGTCGATCGCGCTGTAGATTTGCGTGGGGTGCACGGGCCGGCTGCGATCGGGAATGGTGGCAGCCGGAAGATCGACGACTCGACCGTCGCGCAGAGAAAGCCGAACCTGGCTCTGCGTTTTAAACGCTGCCAACATTGGCCGTTTGGCATCGAACCAAGAATCGATCGGAGCATCATTGATTTTCAGGACGGAGTCGCCGACGTGCAGCCCGGCCTCGGCCGCCGCCGAGCCGGGATCGACGCGGGCGACGACTGCCGGTTCTTTGCCGTTCGCCTTGAGCCGAAAACCGTTCATTTCGCCGCGCTCGACCTGGTCGGTGTACGGCGGGCTGAAGTCCTGCAATTCGACCGGCTTCGCTGCCTCAAAACGCGAACTGAATTTCGGAAATGTAACGTGCCAGGGCAAATCGCTCGGCCCGCCATAACAGCAGCCGTTGAGAAAGCAGCCGATGCGGCCGAATGCCAGCCCGATGGCCATGCTCGGCGCGATCAGATCGGCCATCGCCAATAACGGGAGACGATGCTTGAGCACAAAGACAAGGAAACCGACCGTTGCGCCGATCAGTCCGCCGTAGATGACTAATCCGCCTGCGGGGACATTGATGACTTCCAAGAGCGTGTAAAGCGGACCGCGGCCGGCGAAGTTTTCGTCCCAGTACTCGACCACGTAGAACAGCCGCGCCCCAACCACGCCGCAAACAACCAGCCAGATCGCGAGCGAGAGAATGATTTCCGGATCGAGTCCGCCTTGCCAGGCTCGGTACATCGCCATGGCGACGCCGGCGGTGATTCCGAGCAGCAGCATCAGGCCGTAGCCGCGCACCGGCAAACCGTCGGGGAAGATTCGCGGCAGGAAGAGGATTGCGGCCCCAAAAAGCACCAACACGGGCAGCGAGCCAACAATCTCCGCGCTCGTGCCATGACGCCGCAAGAGGCCGATGAGCGTCACGATGCTGGCGACAGCCCAAATCGCCAGCAGGATGCCGACGCCGAAGATCGGCACGCCGGCGACTTGATACGGGATGCGGAAAAGCTCGCTGCACATGCGGGGGAGGGTTCAGAGGTGAGAGGTCAGAGGTCGGGGATGTTCTTGTTCCCACGCTCCGCGTGGGAACGCAATTTGGCCGACGCTCTGCGTCGATCGGATTTGTAAAACGCAAATTGCCGCGGAACGGCTGGGCCGTGTGTTCCCACGCGGAGCGTGGGAACAAGGGCCTACAGGTCCGCCACTAGTTCACTAATGTATTGTCGATCAACCGGGTCTTGCCGACGGTGGCGGCCAGCGCGATGGTGGTCGGACTGTCGATGTGTTCAACCGGGGTCACGGTGCCGTCCGCGACGAACGCGATGTATTGAATGGTCACGCCGCCAACACTTTCGATCTGGTGGATCATTGGTTTGCGAATAATTTCCACATTTCGCTCGCCGCTTGCGACGAGCTCTTCAGCCAGCTGAAGTGAACGAGATAGGGCGAGTGCCCGTCGGCGCTCGTCGGGCGTCAAATAACGGTTGCGGGAGCTTATCGCCAAGCCATCGGGCTCGCGAATGGTTGGGCATATTCGCACATCGATCGGTACATTCAGGTCGGCTGCCATTTGGCGTACGACAAGCGTCTGCTGATAGTCTTTGCGGCCAAAATAAGCGCGGTCGGCCGGGGCGAGTTCAAACAACTTCAGCACGACCGTCGCCACGCCGCGAAAATGGGTCGGCCGATACTCGCCGTCCAGCGTTGCCCCGATCGGTCCCACGTCGATGAACGTCGCGTGATTCGGCCGATACATGGCTTCGCGCGTGGCGCGAATACGATGTCGCAACCGCGTCCGGCCAGCAGCGACATGTCGGCCGGCAAGTCGCGCGGATACTGGCGGAAATCCTCGTCCGGCGCGAACTGCGTCGGGTTGACGAAAATGGTGACGACCGTCACGTCGCACTCGCTCCGCGAGGCATCGACGAGGCTCAAATGACCTTCGTGCAATGCGCCCATCGTCGGCACCAGGCCGATCGATTGCCCGCGGTTACTGCGCAGCGAGCACTGTTCGCCGCAGCAAATCGCCGTCGGTGATCAATTCAGGCAAAGCGGCCTGGCCATCGGCCCGATGGCGGTGCTTTGGCAGCGCGTTGTCTGTCGTTTTTGAGGGCATGGTGTGGCATGTCGTGCATGCCTGCAGGTTCGGCGAGCCGAGGTGGACAACCGCGTCCGAAATGAGAGGGTGCCGCTCGGCTCGCGGCACCTACCATGATTCTAGGCGATTGGTGTTTTACAGGCCTAGATCAGGCCAGACGGCTTGGGCCGCGGCGATTGTCTCGGCATCGATTTTGGAGGGTTCGGAAGTTTGCAATCGCAAGGTGGGCCCACGGCCAGGCTGGCGGACAAGCGTGGACCATTGCAACTTGTCAGCGGGCGAGGCAGTGCCGGCATCGATCAAAATTGTCAGCTTCGGAAACGCCGCGGCGGCATATGGCAAACCGGCCGGCGCATCGGCGGCCATTGCGCTGGCGGGCGGGGAACGAAACGTGAGCCAAGTGGTCCACGCGCTCGGCCAATGGTGCTCGGCCGTTGCGAATGTCGGTGGCCCGACAAGGCGAGCAGCGAATTTTCGGATGAGTGTATCGCCAAGGCGGGATCGTAAGTCTGCCGAGGCGGATACGATGGCCGTCAGGTCGCTGGCCATATTCAGGTGCATGAGCAGGCGTTCAATCGGCCAGCCGATCACGGGATGCAACATCTTGGGTGCGATCTCGGCGGCCGGTTCCAATACGAATCGCCGAAACGACATTCGCGGATGGGGTAGTGTAAGCATCTGTGTTTCGGCAACCTCGCTGTCGTAAAGCAACAGATCGATATCGAGCGTGCGCGCGGACCACCGGTCGCCGGGCTTTCGGCCATGTCGCCCTTCAAAATCTCGGAGCTCGTCGAGAAGTGGCAGGGGCGCGATCTTAGATTCGATAAGAGCTGCGGCGTTCAGAAACTCGCCTTGGCCAGGCGGGCCGCCGACCGGCGCGATGGGTAAAAAGCACTACGCTTCAATAGCAGCACGTCGGGCAATGCATCGATTTCCGCCAGAGCCGCGCGGAGAGTGGCGTCGCGATCGCCTAGGTTCGAGCCCAGACCGAGCAAGCAGGTGGACATTTGGGGAGTGAGTGCGAGAGCAGGGACCAATTTCAAAACGTAAAGATGTCGGAGCTGTCATTCGGAGCGAAGCGAAGAATCTCGCGGCATTCGGTGTAGATCGTTCGGTCGCCAAGCCTCCCTCAGGATAACAGGAAGGTTTGTAACCGCTTCGTAGTCATTCTGACACCGATTTGCAAGAAAAACGGCAGGACGAACATCTTGTTCGTCCTGCCGTGCCGATGCCGCAAGATGGCGAAAATACTTGGGAGGGACATCTATATTGTACACGATCACAAGTACACGACTGTGAGCCGCCGCAGTCGATCCGTCAGTCGCACCTCCCAAGATCGTCGCCAAATGCGGGCAACGTAGTGAACAAAGAATGGAACAGCCCCCGAGAATCGGGCCGACGCGCCTTTCGGCGGCATCGAAACGCCCCAGAATTTGCGAACGTCCGGTCTAGAACGTGAGCGTAACTGCCGATGGACCAGCGCCCCACGGCGCGCACCGCGAAACAGTCCACCGAACGACGTATTGCCTGCGTCGCCGCTTCTCGGCAGCGAGCTTCGATGCTCATCTCCGGATGCGGCCTGCCTGCCACGACGACAGGAGTTCCCCTACAGACACCACAACGATTGATGCGCAAAGCACATCAACCGCACGTCATTGTCCGCGGATAAATCCCGCTGTCAAGCGCATTTTTTCTGCACCACATTTTGTGGGTCGCGACCACTTGCACAAACGGGTGCGTAGTGTTCCGCGCGGCACACTATCTTGCGTGATCGAGCGAGCGTAGCATGAATAGAGCTGTAGGCCGTCACGTATTTCTCACGCAAAGGCGCAAAGTAGGCGATTCAGTTTATTCCAGGTCAATTCTTTTGATCGGTTGTTTGCCGACCGTATTTCCTGGATTTTGGTTGCGTCGTTTGCGCCTTAGCGACTTTGCGTGAGACGATCCAAAAATTGTTACAGTTTTTTGTCGATAAGTCATTGATTAGGTGGAGCTGTGGTCGCCGAAACTTCATCCTTCGCTGGTTTGCGCGTGGCGGCGTTCGAAAGCCGCCGCGCCCGCGAAATGGAGCGGATGATCGCCAAATGCGGCGGCAGCCCGCTGGTCAGCCCGTCGATGCGCGAAGTGTCGGTCGAGCGCAACCAGGCGGCGATTGATTTTGCCAATCGGCTCATCACCGGTCAGATCGACGTTGTCATTTTTTTGACGGGCGTGGGCGCCCGGCTACTGGTTCAGCAAGTCGAGCGGCACGTCGATCGGGCCCGATTCCTGGCCGCGGTGAGCGATATTAAATCGGTTGTTCGCGGTCCGAAACCGCTGGCAGTGCTCAGGGATTTCGGCATTACGCCGACGTTTACGGTTCCGGAGCCGAACACGTGGCGCGAGCTGCTTGGTACGCTCGACGAGAAGCTGCCGGTGGCCAATCTTATCGTGGGACTGCAGGAATATGGCGTCACGAATCGCAGCCTGATCGCCGGTTTGGAGGCCCGCGGGGCAACGGTCGATTCGATTCACGTTTACGACTGGGCGCTGCCGGAAGATTGCGGGCCGCTGGAGCAAAACATCCGCCGCGTCGCGGCAGGCGAAATCGATGTCGCGATGTTCACATCGGCTAATCAGGTTTTCAACCTGCTCAAACTGGCCGACGAGATGGGCATGGCCGACGAAGTGCGTGCCGGTTTTCGCCAGGTCGTCGTCGCCTCGATCGGACCGACCACCAGCGAAATGCTTCGCAACGAAGACTTGCCGGTCGATTTCGAGCCGTCGCATCCGAAGATGGGGCATTTGGTCAACGAGGCGGCCGAGCGAGCGGGCGAGATTCTGGCTCGCAAGCGACGGATCGCGGGGATGATCGGTCGTTCGGTTGTGGAGCGAGCCGGGTCGTCCGCGACCCCGGTCGGGGCCGAGGACGGCCCGGCTCGCTGTTCCACCGCGCCGGCGTTGTACGACAGCCCGTTCATGCGGGCTTGCCGTCGCGAGCCCACCGACTACACGCCTGTCTGGTTCATGCGCCAGGCGGGTCGATACATGAGCGAATATCGTCGCATTCGGGAACAGCACAGTTTTTTGGATCTGTGCCGCAACCCACAGCTGTGCAGCGAGATCATGTGTACGGCGGTGGAGCGGCTGGGCGTTGACGCGGCGATCGTGTTTTCCGATTTGCTGCCGATTCTCGAGCCGATGGGCATGGAGCTGGAATTCGCGCACGGCGAAGGACCGCTCATCCACAACCCGTTGCGCGAACCGGCGGATGTCGATCGCGTTGTCGAGCTGGAAAGTGCCGATGCGCTCCACTTCGTGATGGAGGCCGTACGGCAAACGCGAGCCGACTTGCCGGCCAATATTCCCCTCATCGGATTTGCCGGCGCGCCGTTTACGCTGGCCAGTTACGCGATCGAAGGGGGCGCGAGCCGCGATTTTCTGCATACCAAAACGCTGATGTACCGCGATCGCGGCGCATGGGATGCGCTCATGGGCCGGCTCGCGCGATCGGTCGCCCTGTACTTGAACGCGCAAATCTCGGCGGGGGCCCAGGCGGTGCAGCTATTCGATAGTTGGGCGGGCACGCTGGGGCCCGACGATTATCGCCAGTATGTGCTGCCGTTCGTGCAGCAAGTCGTGGCCGGGCTGACGCCCGGCGTGCCGGTGATCAATTTCGCCACTGGCAATCCGCAGCTTATTCCGTTGATGGCCGAGAGCGGCGCAAGCGTGATCGGCGTCGATTGGCGCGTGCGGCTGGAAGATGCCTGGCGAATGATCGGGCCCGGGCGAGCGATCCAAGGCAATCTCGATCCGCTGGCACTGCTGGCCGATGCGGCCGAATTGCGCCGCCGTGCGGCGGACATCTTGCAGCAGGCGGCCGGGCGGGCAGGGCACATCTTCAATCTAGGCCACGGCGTGCTGCCGCAGACGCCGCCGGATAACGCGCGTGCATTGGTCGATATCGTGCATGAAATAAGCGCGTAATTGACTTGACCGATTCCGCATTCGAGAATATCACGCTGATCAGGCATTAGACTTTTCCTTTTTTGGCGCGGCAGAGTATCTCAAGCCGGTGTGCACCTCATTGTTGAGTTTCACGCCTCTCCGGGGTTACCCCGGGGGATCATGAAGGACTGGGTTTTCGGCGATGAGTGGCGCTGCGCAGTGCGCAGAAATACTCACGCCAGACACGATTCGTTGAGATACTCTGCCGCCCTTTGTTGCGATGAAGCATCGGGAACCGATTGCACGCCTGTTAGCGTTTGTGTTGGCTGACTCGCGCTGGAATGAAGAGGCATTGCTCGAACGGTGCAATTCGGTTTTCGGCAAGACGCATCGCTGGTGCGGCCCATTCGTCAATCGGCTATTGAAGCATTTCCCGCAGGCGCCTACGAGGGCACTGCTAGAAGCGGTCCTATTGTCGGACGAAGGATTTGCTCGCGCGCGGTTCGATCGTCTGCCCGCCTATTGGCCGATATTGGCCGACCGCCGAATGCGTTCGGCGTTGCCGCAGGGGGTCGATGTTCCGTCGTTGTGCAATACGCGGGAGTTGGCCGATTGGCTTAACCTTCGAATCGCGGAGCTCGATTGGTTCGCGGATTTGAGCGGCTTTGCGCGAAACGGCGCAACGGAACAGCTTCTTCACTATCGCTATCGCGTGCTGGCCAAACGATTCGGCTCCGAACGATTAATCGAATCGCCGAAGCCACGGCTCAAGGCCATTCAACGGCAATTGCTGCGATGCATTTTAGATAAGGTCCCCCCGCACAACGCTGCTCATGGCTTCCGCCGCGGCCGGTCAATCACTACATTCGTGGCTCCCCATGTCGGCCAGGCGGTAGTAACGCGGTTGGATTTCGCCGATTTTTTTCCGTGCGTCCACCGGGCGCAGGTCGCCGCATTGTTTCGGACAATCGGTTACCCGGTAAAGGTTGCCGCGCTACTGGCGGGTTGCTGCACGACGGTGACGCCTGCGAACGTTTGGGCGAATGGCGACGCCGCATTGTCGCGGGAAAAGCTTTGCGCGGCGCAGCGACTGTATGGCGTACCGCATTTGCCGCAAGGCAGCCCCACGTCGCCCGCCATCGCAAATTTATGCGCGTATCGGCTCGATTGTCGTTTGCTGGGGTTGGCTCGTTCGGCCGGCGCGAACTATACGCGCTACGCCGATGACTTAGCGTTTTCTGGAGGCTCTGACTTCGCCCGGTATTCAAAACGATTCTTGGTGCACGTTGCGGCAACGGTTGCAGAGGAAGGCTTTGTCGTACACCATCGCAAGACACGAATCATGCGGGAAGGTGTGCGTCAACACTTGGCCGGTATCGTCGTCAATCGACGGATGAACGTGCGTCGCGCCGAGTATGATCGCCTCAAAGCCACTTTAGTAAACTGCCGCCGGCACGGAGCGGACGGTCAGAATCGGCAGCGGCACCCGGATTTTCCCGCATATTTGCGTGGTCGCATCGCATTCATTGAGCAGTTGAATCCGAACCGTGGCCAATCATTGCGAGAGATCTTTAATGGCATTGCTTGGTAACGTTGATATTGTTCCACTAAGTCAGACCTTCGGTCGTCAGGCGTGCGGGGTCGGAGACCCGCACAACCGCCAACTACATCACGCCGTTGTTGATGGCGTTGATGAGTTGGCGTAATCGGCCAAGGCTGCGGCGGTTGAAGTGAAAGATCAGCCGCGAGCGGAAAACAGGACTTGATTCTTCATGCTCCTGGCGGAAACCGCTGTCGGCAAGGATGTCGACGAAGTCGCGTTGAAGTTGTTGTAGACGGGAATCGTCGAGCGGTTCGCGCAATTGCAGCACGAGGCGGTTGCTCTCGTATTGCATGCCGTGGAACACGCGATAAAAGCGCAAAACTTCGGCCACGGTGTCTTCGACGCTATCGGTGACGCGAAACAGCGCGAGGTCTTCGGTCGCGATCATCCGGCCGTCCAGCAAATGCTTCTGGATGTAGGCCAGCCAATCGGTCCAATAGGTGCCGCCGGGCGCGTCGAGAAACACCAGCGGCATCAGCTCGCGTTTGCCGGTTTGTAGCAGCGTGAGGACTTCGAAGGCTTCATCGAGCGTGCCGAATCCGCCGGGGAGGCAGACGACGGCATCGCATTCTTTCACGAACATGAGCTTGCGCGTGAAGAAGTATTTCATCGTGACGAGCTTGCCGTCGCCGCGAATGACTTCGTTCGCTTCCTGCTCGAATGGCAGCATGATATTGAGTCCCATCGAGCGCTCGCGCCCTGCGCCGCGGTGGCCGGCTTCCATGATGCCGGTGGCCGCGCCGGTGACGACGTACCAACCGTTGTCGGCCATCGATTTGCCGAGTTGAACGGCTTGCTGGTAGCCGGGCGCATCGCGGGGAGTGCGGGCCGAGCCGAAGATGGTCACTTTGCGCTGCGAACGGTAGGGGGCGAACACGGCAAAAGCGCGCCGCAGTTCGCGCAGCGTCTGGCTGAGAATTTTCAAATCGTCGTGAGGCGTGCGCTCGGCGGGCAAGCGATCGGCCACTTGCTTCATTCGCCGCACGATATCGGCAATTTGTTGACGATTTTCGGAGCCGCCCGCGCCAGAAGTTGGGTCGCGCCCGTTTTCGTTCACGACGCTACCCCGATCGGTGATTGCTTCGAGCCGGCGGCAATGCCGCATCGACTTGATTCGGCGCGGCCGCCGGCGCTAACGAGTGTGTTACGCCGCCGGGTGGCGATAGTATTGGTAGGCCAGCAGAACTTCGTACAGATCGGCCGAGATCGTGATCTCGTCATCCTCGAAATCGGTCAGCCACGTGCGTCGGCTGGCGACTGCATCGGCCAAAAGCGGTAACACTTCGCCGACGTTGACTGTCACGGTTGCCGGGCTGTTGCGAGCGGACCGGACAGGCGCCTTCGTTGCGGCCGGTCCGCGGTAGATTTTCAGGTTCGCACGGGCCATGGGATGCTTCCTTACATGCCAAGGGGGGGATTCGCGAGTGCGCAGCATCGTGCTGGGGTGCCAAAGCGGTCCGCTCTGGCTTCGCATCGCAATAATCGGCAGCGAGGGCCGTGAAGCTTTGATCAAATTTCGGAACCACTCGGAATTTTTGGCGTAACCAGCTTGCTAAGATGGCACCGCATCCTGCATCCTCGCTCGGTAGTGGCCGAAACTGTTTGGAAATGGCAGAATGAGGCGGTTGCAGGCCAGATGCTCGATCCTGGATACTGGGGGCTCGATGCTAGCTACCCGGAATCGGACCGAGCACGCGAGCGTCGTTAACCCGTTTCCAGCATCCGCCGGCTTCTACATGGCATCTGCGATTGCGATCGACTTC
Source organism: Pirellulales bacterium (assembly GCA_963733825.1). Lineage (GTDB taxonomy): Bacteria > Planctomycetota > Planctomycetia > Pirellulales > Lacipirellulaceae > JABDGM01. Next base: position 235,910 of record CAVTEK010000011.1, on the reverse strand, counting down.
GGACGCCTCGGGCGTGATCTCGGCATCGACCAGGAAGCGATCGCTCGCACCGTGGCGCTGCTGGATGACGGCAACACGGTGCCCTTCATCACGCGCTACCGCCGCGACCAAACGGGCGGATTGGACGAGGAGCAGATTGGCCGCGTTCGCGCCAGCGTTTCGAAGCTTCGCCAGCTAGAGGAACGCAAGCAGACGATCCTGCGATCGATCGAGTCGCAACACGCGCTGACGCCGGAATTGCGCGAACAGATCGCACGTGCCGATAGCGTCAAGCGACTGGAAGACCTGTACTTGCCGTACCGGCCGAAAAAGCAAACGCTATCCACGAAGGCGCAGGAACAAGGGCTCAGTCCGCTGGCGGCGGAGATTCTGGCGGAAGACAAGGCGTGCGCCGACCTGGATGCCGCGCGGCCGATTTCGTCAGCACGGAGAAGGGTGTGCCCGATGCGGCCAGCGCCTTGTTGGGCGCGGGGCATATCCTGGCCGAGCAGTTCAGCGAGGACCCGGAACTGCGGCAGAGAGTTCGCAAGCTGTATCGCAAGTCGGGCAAGCTGGCCAGCACCAAGACAGAAGACAATCCAAAGAAAAATCAGCAGTTTCACGACTTCCTCGATTTTCACGAGCCGCTGCATCGCGTTCCGCCGCACCGGGTGCTGGCCATCAATCGGGGCGAACGGGCCAAAGTGCTCCGCGTGCGCATCGATGCGGATGCGGAGGCTATCGAGAAAGTGGCGATCGAGCAGATGGTTTCGGAGAGCCACGCCCACAAGGATTTTTTGATTGGCTGCATTCGCGATGCGCTCGTGCGACTGTTGTTGCCGAGCTTGGAGCGAGAGGCCCGCCGCGAGCTGACGGATAACGCCGAAACGCATGCCGTCGAGGTCTTTGGCCGCAATCTGAAGAATCTGTTGCTGCAAGCGCCGCTTCAGGGCAAGCGAGTGCTGGCCGTCGACCCGGGCTACAAGAACGGCTGCAAGCTGGCGGCCCTCGATGAGTTTGGCGCCCTGCTTTCGCACGACTTGGTTTTCGTCGTCGGCAGCGACGAGCAGAAGGCGGCGGGACGAGCGAAGCTCGTCGAGTTGATCCAGCAACACAATCTAAGCGTGGTGGCAATTGGCAATGGGACTGCCTGCCGGCAGATCGAGCAGTTGATCGCCGAGATTTTGGCCGCCGAACTGGTGGACCAGGACGTTCACTACGTCGTCGTCAATGAAGCTGGTGCGAGTGTTTATTCCACGAGCGAGATTGGCCGCGAGGAATTTCCCGATTGCGACGCGATCCAGCGCAGCGCAATCTCGATCGGCCGGCGGTTGCAGGACCCGCTCAGCGAGCTGGTGAAGATCGATCCGGCCAGCATCGGCGTTGGGCTCTATCAGCACGATGCGCGGGCCAAGCATCTGCGCGATACGCTGGATGATGTCGTGCAGTCGTGCGTGAGCTTTGTGGGCGTGGAGCTTAACAGCGCGAGCACTCCGCTGTTGCGATACGTCTCGGGGATGAACCAGCTCACGGCCCGGCGGGTATACGAACATCGGGCGCAACACGGCCCGTTTCGCAGCCGGAAGCAGCTTTTGGAAGTTAGCGGGTTGGGGAATGCGACGTTTGTGCAGGCGGCCGGGTTTTTAAAAATCGTGGGGGGCGACCATCCGCTCGATGCGACGTGGATCCACCCAGAAAATTATGTGGCAGCCGAGAAGTTGTTGGAAAAACTTGGCGTGGAGCCGGTGTCGGTTACCGGTGGGACGAATGCGGCCCGCATCCGCGAGTTGGCGGCGTCGCTGGATCGAGCGGCGCTGGCGGCTGAGCTGGGGATCGGCCAACTGACACTCGACGACATGATCGAGGCGTTGTGCCGGCCGGGCCGCGATCCGCGCGAGGACTTGCCGCCGCCCATCTTTCGCAAGGACGTGGTCAAATTCGAGGACTTGCAGGTGGGGATGGAGCTGCGCGGCACGGTGCTGAATGTGGTGGATTTCGGCGCGTTTGTGGATGTCGGTCTTTCCGACAGCGGGCTGATTCACATCAGTCAGCTCAGCGCCGGCTATGTGCGCGATCCGCACGAGGTGGTGGCTGTCGGCGACCAGGTGCGGGCTTGGGTGTCGTCGATCGATAAAGGGCGTCGCCGCGTTGCGCTGACGATGATCCAGCCTGGCACCGAGCGCCCACGGCCGGCAAGACCGGCGCAAACGTGGACGACGACAAGACGGGCCCCATACCGCCAAGCCGGCTGCAGCGACGGAAGCGCCAGTCAACGAAGGCGCGAGCCGGGGCGAGGCGAAACGGCCGGCAGCCCAACGTCGCGACAAGCCGCGCCGCGATCGCCGCGTTCCGCAGCGCCAGCCGCGCACCGGCGCGTATGAAAAGCGGGCTCCCAAAACGTTGGTGCCAATTACGCCGGAGATGGAGGAAGGCAAGGAATACATGCGCTCGTTCGGCGATCTGCTACAGTTCCATAAGAAGAAGAAAGACGTAGAGGACGAGGGGGAGACGGGGAGAGGGGGCGACGGCGAGACACAATGAAACGCGTTTTTACTGAGTCTCCCCCTCTGCCCCTCTTCGTGCAGTGACCAATACGGCCGCGAATTGAACCAACCATGAGTTTCCGCGAGCGGTTACAACGAGCGACTGAGCGTGGCAAACAGGCGCGAGCGGCCCAGCTCAACGAGGCTGCGGCCAAAGCGCTGAGCGAAGAAGAATGCCGGCGGCGGCACTCGCAGTATCGGCTCGCGCTGACGGAATTTATTGAAAACTGTCTGCGCGAGATGGCCGATAATTTCCCGGGCTTCCGTTTGGAAACGATTGTCGATGAAAGCGGTTGGGGAGCCGCGGTGAGCCGCGATGATATTCGAATCGAAGCGGGGCGGCGCGGCACGTTCTTCAGCCGCTTGCAACTTGTGGTTAGTCCGTACAACACTTATCAAGTGCTCGATATTGCCGCCAAAGGAACCGTGCGCAACAAAGAAGTGCTGGGCCGCAATCACTACCAGCGTTTGTCCGATGTCGATTTGCAAAGCTTTCGCGAGTTGATCGAGCAATGGGTGCTCGATTATGCGGAACAGTATTCGGCGGCGGTGTGAATAATGTTCGCGGGTGGCACGCCCAGAGTCTTCGATGGGAGTGGCGGCGTTTGATCGACCCACGCCTTTTGCGGACTCAGGGCGTGCCACCCGACCGTGAGCCGGCGTCGAACGCGAGTTTCCGTCCCGGTACCTGCCGTTCGGCGTGGACCTCGATTTGCGAATCGGTGCGCCAGAACATCACGGCGCGGAGCCAATCGGGCATGATAGCGCCCGCAGGTATGGCGAGCCTGATGGAGAATCGGTCGCCATCGTTTTGGCGAATTTGCCGTGGCACCGGCGAACCGTTTTGCAAGAGGGTTAACTGCAACTGTCGGGCGAGGTATGGATAGACGCTCAGCCGGCGCTCGACGGCGGATGTCACGCTATCGTACGACGTGCGTGGCAGCGTGGCTTCCAGAACGCCGGCTCGCGCGGCGATGGCCAGCTTATGTTCCGCCGCGAGCAGGTAGGCAAACTCGGTGAGCGAACTGCCCGCGATGGTGAGAACGGCCAGGGCGGCAGCCCATTGGAATACCCAGCGGATGCCGCGAGTGGGAATTCGCGCGGGAATTTCGGGCGAATCGCCGCTCGTCGCGGCATCAAAATGGGCGAGCAGTTCGAATGAGGTCTGGCCAGGTTCCATCTTTCCAGGCTAATTGCGCACTCGGCGAGTTGCAAACAGTTGCTTGTTCCCACGCTCTGCGTGGGAACAGAGAGACGGGCCGCTCCCGCGGCGCTTCGACGCAGAGCGTCGGCATATTGCGTTCCCACGCAGAGCGTGGGAACGAGGTGGAAGCGTGCAGTGAGGTTGGATCGGTTATTCGTCGTAGGCTACTTCCAGTTTGGGCAGCGCCTGTTTCAATTTGGCGACGCCCTTCTTGCTCACGGCCGTTAGTCGCAGCTCGAGCTTGGTTAAGGAGCGGCAGGTGCTCAAATTCGCGAGGCCTTCGTCGGTGATCGAAGTCTGGTTGAGCGATAGCGTGCCGAGGTTCGGCAGCGATGCGAGTGGCTTCAGGCCATCGTCGTCGACGGCCGTGTTGTCCAGATTCAGGTACTTTAGACTTGTAAGTTTCGCGACGTGTTCCATGCCGGGATTTCCGACGGGCGTATTCCACAAATTGAGCCAAACAAGCTCTTTCATTTCCGCGAGGTTGGCGAGGCCATCATTCGAGGCGCGGGTTTCGCTTAAATCGAGTTTTCGCAGCTGTTTCATGTTGCGTAGGTGAACGAGGCCGTCGCCGCTGATGTAGGTTGCGCGGATAAACAGAATCCGGAGCTTCGTCAGGTTTTTTAAGTGGGCAAGGCCTTCGTCGCCGATCGGCACGCGCATGAGATCGAGGTCGTCGAGATCCGTCAGGCCGGCGAGGTGCGCGAGGCCATCGTTGGTGACTTTCGCGTCCTCGAGTGCCAACGTGCGGAGTTTTTTCAGACGTTCGATATGGACCAGCCCGGCATCGGTTACGGCCGGCGAACGGAGCTTCAGCGCGCCTAAGCCGGTGAGTGGGGCCAAATGAGCCAGGCCGGCGTCGGAAATCTTGCAGCCGCGCAGATCGAGCAGGCGCAGTTTTTTGGCACCGGAAAGGTGGGCAAGACCGTTGTCGCCGATCTGCGTGTACAACAATGTGAGATAGGCCAGCTCCGGCAATTTGTCGACCTGGCTCATGCCATCGTCGCTGATGGCCGTGTCGCGTTGCAGGTCGAGTGATTTGAGTTTTTTGATCGCGACCAATTTTGCCAGTCCGGCATCGGTAATTCGAGTGTTTAGCAGCTGCAAATCTTCCAGCTTGGGCAACGTTAACAAGTGATCGAGGCCGGCATCGGTGATTCCGACTCCCCACACGACGAGCTTTTGCAGGTTTGGCGCGGCGGCCAGCAGCTTGAGATCGTCGTCGGTGACCGGCCGGTTATCTAGATCGATGGCGACAATGTCGCCCGACTTGGACCGTGTGACCTGGCCGGCAAGCTGTTCGACCCGCGCAACGAGGCTCTTCTGATCGGCGGCGTCCACCGGGTTGACCGTGCCGACGCAACAAAGGACGCAAAGAACCAGGGTAGCGCCGCGATCGTATTCTTAATGAGGTGCATCGAAGAGTCCCAAGGTTGGGCGGTAGTTTATCGACGACATGCGAGAAAGTATCCCTTGAAATAGCCTAATTTCACGGGGTCGAATTGGCAAATCGGGTGGAAGCCATCCGGCGGGCGGACATTTTGTTTAGGATCAACAACAGGGCGAACCCACCGATGACACCGGGGCGTTTGATCTTCGCTGCCGCGCCCGTTATGCTGTTTACGTGTTCGAGTTGGGCTCTATCAGGCCGGCGGGGCGGGTTTTGTCAGGCTCAAGCCTGACCTACTGATGCTGGAGATTCACCGATGTCACTTGTTACCGATCGACGCAGATTTCTTCAAACCACGGCCGTTGCCGGCTTGGGTTACTGGGTGGCCGGCGGCTTGGAAGCGGCCGCCAGCCGCTCGCCGAACGAGCAAATCCAGGTTGGCTGCATCGGCACCGGCGGCAAAGGGCAGAGCGACGTGCAGAATATGTCGAAGCACGGACAGATTTACGCGCTTTGCGATGTCGATTCCAAGACACTCGAAGGCATGAAGCAGGCCTACAAGACCGAACACAACTTTGCGGATTACCGCGAGATGCTCGACAAGATGGGCGATCGCATCGACGCGGTGACCGTCAGTGTGCCGGATCACAACCATGCCGTGATGGCGTCCAAGGCGATGCGGATGGGCAAGCACGTGCATTGCCAGAAACCACTGACGCACTCGATTTGGGAGGCCCGCCGGCTGGGCGAGATTGCCCGCGAGACGGGCGTGGCCACGCAAATGGGCAACCAATACACGGCGTTCAATCCGATGCGGAAGGCGGCGCATCAGATCCAAGAAGGCCAAATCGGCGACGTGAGCGAAGTGCACATCTGGACGAACCGGCCGATCTGGCCGCAGGGCGAACGCCGCGGTCCAATCAAGCCGGTGCCGGCGTCGCTGAACTGGGAGCAATGGCTGGGCCCGGCGCCGTGGCGGCACTACGCCGACGGTTATCATCCGTTCAAGTGGCGCGGCTGGTGGGACTTCGGCACCGGTGCGCTCGGCGATATGGCGTGCCACACGTGCAACTTGCCGTTCATGGCACTGAACATGCGCGATCCGACTTCGGTCGAGGCTGAATGTCCGGAGCACGACGGCGACAGCTATCCGCCACGGTCGAAGATTAAATTCGAATTTCCCAAGCTCGGCAACCGAGCCGCGTTCACAATGCATTGGTACGACGGCGGAAATGTGCCGCCACGTGAGCTATTCAGCGGCGTCACGCTCAAGACGAAGAACGACGAAGGCAAGGAATTGCCGCCGCCGTGCCCAAGCGGCGTGATTCTCATCGGCAGTAAGGCCAAGATGTACGCGGCCGGCGACTATGCCGAGAAGGGAGTGCAAATTGTGGGCGACGTCAAGGAAATGGACGTCGATTACCCGAGAAGCCCCGGTCATGAAAAAGAATGGTTCATCGCCATGCGTGATTCGAAGAAGCCGGCGATGTCGAACTTTGCGAATTACGCGGGCCCGCTCACCGAGACGATTCTGCTCGGCAATTTGGCGATCTACAAGCGCGGCCGCGTGGAGTGGGACCCGGTGCAGCTGAAGCCGCTCAACGATGCGTCGCTGGCCCGGATCGTGCACCCGACCTTCCGCGACGGGTACGAAGTGTAAATCGAGAGCGAAGTGGGGTGGCTGGGGTCGAGGTCTGCCGAGCCCCCAGCTAGTTGGAATACTGGGGGCTCGCTGGCGCTCGACCCCAGCCACCCTGGGCATCCAAAAAAGACGCGTCAGATGGTTTCTTGTTTTGGCTCGGGCGGCGACCCGTCGGGCGGCGGGCGCCGGATCGGATTCGGCGGCCGGCGCTGATTGGGTCGATCGTCGGGCGCGGCTGGCGCCCGGGACCGGGACCGAATTGACGTTCTGGCCCGAGCTGTCCGCCTGGCGGCCCGTTTCGCTGCATCCGTCCGGGTTCGGCGAACTCGCGTGGGAATTGTCCCTTCATGACGTCGACGCCCAGCTCGGAGTTGATGAAGCGTTGCTTCAGGGCGGCTTGCATTTCTGGGGTTCGCAGATTCAAAAGCTGCGCACGCTTGTCGTCGCTAAGCTTATCGCTGACAAAGAATTCCTCCAATTCCTTGGGTCCCCATTTTGGACGCAGCGCATCGACAATCCATTGCCAGATCTGCAAGTTGCGCTCGCGGGGAAATCGCCCGATTTTGTCCCAATGCGATTGAGCGGCGGGGCTTAATTGGCCGATGAGCTGCCGTTCGGTTTGCTCGCGATCGCGGTCGTTTTCGCGGTCGTTTCGCAACAAGCGTTGGAGAGTTCGGCCGGTTTGCCGGGCCCGAAACGCCTCGGCACCCGCGATGCCGCCGCGCTCGCGCGCTTGCGGAATTTTGTCGGTTTCGGATTTGTGTTGCTCGACCAATTTGAAGATTTCGTTGCGGAGCTTCTCGGCGTCGGCGTCGGACAAATGGTGCAGCGCTTGCTCGTCTTCGCGGCGCACCCTTTCGGCGATTAGGTTCGCTTGTTCGTCGCTTGTCTTGCCGCTCAGTTCTTCCCGCAGTTGTTGCTTTTCGCCCGGTGTATGTCGCAGGAACCATTGGCCATAGGCAACTAGAGTTCGTTGCAGGTCCGAAGCATCCTGGGCCTGGCGAATATCGGCCATGACTTTCCGCATGCCCGATTGCTCCTCGGAGGAATCTTCGAAAGCCCGGGCGCGGTCGGCCAATTCGGCCTTTTGCTCGGGCGCAAGTGATTGGATCCAGGTGCGACGATCTTCGAAAGACGAGCTATTGGCGCGTTTCAATTCTGTCACATTACGCTCGAAAGCCGGCTCGTCTTTGACCAACTGATCGGCCGGTACGAGTTTCGAGAGGCTTCGCAAAAAAGAAACGTCGTCGACCTCGGGCAAAACGTTTACCTGATGGATCGCCGGCAAATCGGCCACGAGCGCTTTGTTGTCGTCGGGAAGTAATGCCCGGCCAATCAGGAAACCGACGACGATGGCTGCAACGCCGGCAGCCATCCAACGCCACGATCGATTTCGGCTCGCCGCGATCGCGCTTGCCGAGTGCTGGGAGAGATCGGCCTGGGCCGCGACACACGCCAATTCGATGGTCGTGCGGGCAAAACCATCATCGACCGCGCTTGCGGGCAACGCATCGAGCGCTTCCCATGCGCGGTCGAGATCGTGTAATTGCTGCCGATAGTCTTCGTCGGTCGCGAGCCGGCTTTCGACACGCCGGCAATCGGTCGGCGGCAATTCGCCATCGAGGTAGGCGACCAGCTCATCGGTCGGCGATGGATCGGGATGTGGATCTACAACGGATGACATAATTCTACGTAGGTCAGGCTTCATCCTGACCTAGCGATTCGACAGGCTGAAGCCTGTCCTACGGGACTTACATTGCTTCCGAGGGTGCCTGTTCGCTTTCGGGGGCCGCTTCGTCGATTGCGCCATTGATCGAGGCGCCGCGGTCCAAATACGGCTGCAGAGTCTGCGCGCAAGTTGCATCGCGCCGGGATAGCAGCGATTTGACCGCCTGCGGCGACATGTCCATGACCGCTCCGATATCGGCATAACTAAAGTGTTCGAACTTTGCCAGCAACACCGCCATGCGTTGCCGATCGTTCAATCCGGCGACCGCTTGCTGAACCGCGCCGCACAGCTCGGCCTTATCGAGTTGGCGGGTCGGCATCAGGCCGCTGGCTGCGACGGCGGCGGCTTCCAACGACTGGGGCGCCGAATCGCTCGTGCGCGGAGCGAGGTGCACTTCCCGCCGTCGCGACTTGGATCTGAGCGCGTTCGAAGCCAAATTGCCGGCGATCGTAAACAACCATGTGGAAAACTTCGCACCGGGTATGTACCGCTTGCGAGCGCGGTACACGCGCAAAAATACTTCCTGGGTCAAATCTTCGGCCAAGTCGCGCTGCCCGACCAGATGGGCCAGGAGCGACATCAGGCGATTCTGGTAGCGCAGCATCAACTCTTCGAACGCCTGCGCATCGTCGTCGCGCACCTGCAGCATGAGCCGAACGTCGGGATCGGCCAGCGTATATCTTTCGGCGGTCGATTCGCTAATCGACAACGGTGACTCGGTAATGGTGGGTGTGCAGTCGGAAAACAGAACCGATGCCGCTTGCGGCCCCTATTCCAGCTTACTCGTCAGCCGACTGATCGGCGAGTCACGGCAATATGCGGTGAAACGTCTCGTCCGCACACCTGGAAGAGTAAACCCCGACTGGAACTTTTGGTTCCGCTGCTGTGCCGAGCGGGACGCGTGTAGACCAATGGGGTGGCACGCCCTGCGTCGTCGAAAGGCGTGGTTCATGCGTGCCATCACGCTCACGGCCGAGTATTTGGGCGTGCCACCCATTATTTGTTACACGCCGGCGATGCGGCGTTTGTACTCGGCGAGCGCGGCGTCGAGGCGCTGGTGGGCCGTCGTATCGCCCGGCACGTTGTGCGACGGATGGATGAATAATTGGACGCCGCGATCTGCCAGAATTTCGGCCACCGTGCAAACGGTCATCCACACGCAGGTGACGAACGCCATCGTGGAAACCGGGCCGACTTTGTCGAAATGATTCTTCAGCGGCACCGAGGCGTCTTCGGCCGGCGCGCACGAATCGACGACGATGTCGGCGATATCGAAAATGGTTTTGCCGCACGAATGGCGCGTTTGTTTACCTTTGGCAGCCGCGGCCGATCCATAGGCAATGACTTTCATGCCGCATTTTTTGGCTTCCAAGGCGACGTCGATGTTCACGTTGTTGATGCCCGAGTGCGAAAAGATCCACATGCAATCGCGTGGGTCGAAGTCGTAGCCTTTCATGATCTCGACGCCAAAGCCCTCGGCCCGTTCGAGGAACAGGAATTGGTGAACACCCATCTCGCCGACGATTCGCGTGAAGAACGTGAGCGGCAGCTCAACCATCGGGTGGAAGCCGACGAAGCCGCCGATTCGCGGATACATTTCCTCGATGGGAATCGTGGCGTGTCCGCAGCCGAACGTGTGGACCCAGCGGCCGGCGGCGATCGAGTCGGCCATCACTTGGGCGGCGCGGCGGATGTTTTCGGTTTGCGTTTGCTCGATGCGATCCATTACCGCCCGAGTGTTGCCCAGCCATTGGTGCGCGAGGGTGTTCATTTCTGTTCGTTTGGCAAAGCTGTAATGAGCCGAGAAATCGTTGTAAATAGCAGAATGGCAGATCCCGCCAACAGGCATAGCATTACCTTCGGATACTGCCCGACTCCGTACTCATGGGCGACGTGGCCAAAGGTCTTATTGATTGCCATGTTGCCGGCCAAGGCCAGCACGAAGATCGTGCTGAACGCGGTGCCTGAAAGCTGCGGGTAACGATCGCCGACGTAGCCTAGGACGATCGGAAAAACCGCCGCCAGCCCGCAGCCGATCAGGAGCGCACCGAGCCACGACGCGTTGTAATTTGCAGTCGCTGCCAGAATGCCCGCGCCACAAGCGGTCGTGATCACACTTGCCAGCAGCACGCCGCGCGAACTGACTCGGTGAAGCAACGACGACAGGCCGAATCGCGCGACAACCATCGCGCCCGTCAAGGCCACGAGGCCAAGCTGGGCGTCGCGCTCGCTGCTCTCAGCGCCGGCAAGAACGGCATTTTTGAAGTAGCGCGTCATCCAATCGTTCGACAATCCTTCCATCCCGCTTTGGATGGCGAGAGCCAGGCAGGCAAAGAGAAAGAAAGGATCGCGGAGCAATGCAAATCCGACAACAGGCGTCAGCGCAACCGAGCGCTGTTTCGGCGGCGGAAATTCAATAGCGAGGCAATAGGCGGCGGGCACGACGACCAACAGGCCGATGGCGGCGACGATCGTGCTCAGGGAATAGGTGCGAGACAAGGTGGCAATCGTGCTCGGCATCGCGAGCGCGCCGATTCCGAAGAAAACGCCGAGCAGACTCAATTTCGCGCCGCGTTCGCCTTCGCTGACGTCGGCCGCGAGGGCATTCGTCGCACCGTTGAGCATGCCGCCGCCCAGGCCGATTAAAAACACGCACAATTGCACGATCGACCGGTCTTCGGCAAAGGCCATGCCTTCCAACGATGCGCCGACCAGGAGCGACGCGCCAGCGAGCATCCAGCGATAACCGAACCGGTCCACAATCGGGCCGAAGATGAGCGAACCGACCAGGATACCGAATGGCAGCAGGGCGGTTAGTGTTCCGATCGCGCGATCGTCGAGACCGAAGCGGTCGGCCAACATGTTATTGACTGAGCCCAACGAGAGGAACACGATGCCGAACAGGAGCATTCCGAGGCAAGCGGCGGCGAAGACGCGGTTCTTGCGATACATGGTCAGCTGTTTTTCGCTCGATGAATCGGTCTCATCAATCGGGCTGCGCGGAGAGCGATGTGTGCTGCGCCGTAAAGTGCCGCATCGCTGCCGAGTTGCGAGGCCTCGAATGTCGCCCGTTGGATCGCGATCGGCTGGGCCCAACGGCGGGCTTCGGCAGCGATGGCCTCGATGAATTGCGTCGCGGGTCCGAATACGCCGCCGCCGAAGACAATCTTTTCGGGGTTGAACAAGCTTATCAGGTTTGCACTGGCCATGCCCCAGAATTCGATCGCTTGCTTAAGGACTTCCTTTGCGATGGGATCGCCCCGCTCGAATTCCGCAAACACGTCGTGGGCCGTGAGCTCGGACTCCTTCCCCAGCGCACCGCGATAGTTCTTTCGCCGGGCAAGCAGTCCCTTGGCGACCTTGGCGAGGCCTGCGCCCGAGGCGTGGCTCTCGAAGCAGCCGCAGTCAGCATATTCGGGTCGAAATGGCCGATCGAGGGCGAGCCAACCGATGGCGCCGGCAATGCCGTGCGCTCCGCCGAGCACGCGGCCACCGGCGAGAATTCCGGCGCCAATTCCGGTGCCGACGGCCAGAAAAATCGCGTCGCGGCATCCGCGTGCGGCGCCTTGCCACACTTCGCCGAGGATCGAGGCAGCCCGGTCGCTTTCGACAACGACTTTTACTTTCCGATTTGCAATGGCGGCTTGGATTTCCGCCCGAAGTGGGTAGTCGTCCCAACCCGGGATGTTGGGCGCCCAAACGCGGCCCGTTTTTGGAGCGACAATGCCGGGCACGCAGATACCGACCGCCGCTACGCTCATGCTGAGTCGCGATCCCGCTTGCTGCAATCGGCAAACTTGGGAAACAACCAATTGCCCGACGGTACGAGCGGTCAGGGATTCGAGGCGAATGGTGCGCTTCAACCATCTCCGTCCATCCGGAGCAATCAGCGCCGAACGCAGGTTTGTGCCGCCCAGGTCGAGTGCAATGACAGCTTGAGAGTTCACGGGAGGGATGACGATTGCGGGTCGGGCGAATTGCGATGAAAGATGGCAAAACTCGAATCGAATTTCACGGCCCCGATACCGGGTACGAAACGGTATGTATCCAGTTTCTCGCTAACCGTGAAATCGCGCCAATAAGTATAGTTGCGTTTGCGGATTTCAATTGAGCAAGTGCGAACCGCGAATGGTCTCTCAGAATACCACTGAGGGCCGGGAAAACATACGGGCCGATTCGTGCGTTCACGCGCGACGACGTGGACTGGCGTTGTCAGCGGCGACCGCATACCTTCGGTGGCACGCCTCTAGGGCGCCAGTGCCCGATGCCGAGTAAACCGATGTTTTTTCGGCATGATATAATGGAAAGCCTCTCTGTATGCGAGTGAAAGACGCATGAAAAAAGCTCTCATCACCGGCTCGTCCGGGTTGCTCGGTTCGGAGGTGTGCGTTTACTTCGCCGGGCAAGGCCTCGAGGTTCACGGAGTGGATAATAATCAGCGGGCCGTGTTCTTTGGTCCGGCAGCCGACACGCGCTGGAATCAAAAGCGGTTGGAATCGACGGTGTCGCGATTTTGCCATCACGAAATGGACGTGCGGAATCGTGAAGGAATGCTGGGACTCGTGAGTGTGCTTCGGCCCGATGTAATCGTCCATGCGGCGGGCCAGCCGTCGCACGATAAGGCGGCGGCGATTGTATTTGAGGATTTCGACACGAACGCCGTTGGCACGCTGAATTTGCTGGAGGCGGTGCGGCGCAGCTGCCCGGATTCGCCGTTTATCCACATGTCTACGAACAAGGTTTACGGCGATCGGCCCAATACCATTAAATTGAAGGAATTGGAAACGCGCTGGGAATTTGACGATCCGGCCTTTGCCGAAGGCATACCCGAAGACTTGTCGATCGACCAGTCGAAGCATTCACTCATGGGCGCATCGAAAGCGGCGTCAGATATACTCGTGCAGGAATATGGTCGATACTTCGATATGCCTACTTGCTGTTTGCGCGGGGGGTGCATTACGGGTCCGCATCAAAGCGGTGTCGAACTGCACGGGTTTTTGAGCTACCTCGTGAAGTGCAACCTGGAAGGGCGCGAGTACAAAATCAACGGTTTTAAGGGAAAGCAGGTCCGCGACAACATTCATTCGGAGGATGTCGCGGCGTTCATGTTCGCCTTTTATCAGAAGCCGCGAGTGGCAGAGGTGTACAACATCGGCGGCGGCAAAAACAATTCATGCTCCATCCGCGAAGCCTTCGCCATGACCGAGGTGCTGACCGGCCAAAAGATGCGCAGCACGTATATCGACCAGGCGAGAAGCGGCGATCATATCGTTTACTACAGCGACTTGCGCAAAATGAAATCTCACTATCCGAATTGGGACATCACAAAATCGCTGGCGGATACACTGGCCGAAATTGTGGCGGCCTGGAAGCGGCGGCTGGCAGTCTGATCCGGCGCCTATGAAGATCTTGATCACTGGCATTTGTGGATTCGTCGGTAGCTCGATCGCGCTTCGTCTGCGCGAATTGCTCCCTGGCTGCCAGGTGTTGGGCATCGACAATCTGAGCCGCCCGGGAAGCGAAACGAATCGCCCGCGCCTGCTCGACGCGGAAATAGGCGTGATGCACGGCGACGTACGCTGTGCCAGCGATTTGGAGCTTCTGGATGCCTGTGACTGGATCATCGATGCCGCGGCGATCCCCAGGGTTCTTGCCGGAATCGATGGTCGCACAAGCAGCCGGCAACTCGTGGAACACAATCTGCTGGGCACGATCAATTTGCTGGAGCACGCGCGGCGTCATGGTGCAGGGTTCATCCTGCTTTCCAGCAGTCGTGTGTACAGCATTCCCGCACTAGCCGGCTTGCCGCTGGTCGTGATGGATGATGCGTTTGCACTCGCGGCAACTGATCAGTTGCCAATTGGATGCTCGGAACATGGAACCGGCGAATCGTTCTCTACCGACGCGCCCGTTTCCTTGTACGGCGCGAGTAAGCTGGCCTCAGAGACGTTGGCGCTTGAATATGGCCGGGCATTTGGATTCCCGGTGGTTGTGAATCGCTGCGGGGTTATGGCTGGCGGCGAACAATTCGCTGTCGCCACCCAAGGAATTCTTTCTTTTTGGATTCGCTCTTATGCCTTGCGCCGGCCATTGCGGTTCATTGGCTTCGGCGGACATGGCTACCAGGTGCGCGATGCGCTGCATCCCGACGATCTGACAGACCTTGTCGTCCAGCAAATGCAGCGGCCGGAAATGGACGGACGTTCGATTTGGAACGTGGGGGGCGGCCCGGCCAATTCGATGTCGCTGGCGCAACTGAGCCAATGGTGTGCCGAAAGGTTTGGACCGCACCAGGTGGAATGTGAAAAAGAATCGCGTCCTTTCGATGTTCCCTGGATGGTAATGGATAGCCGGCGCGTATCGGCCGCGTATGACTGGCGCCCGCGGATCGAGTTGGGGGCGATTCTGGCGGAAATCACCGAACACCATCGGCAACATCCCAACTGGCTCGAACTTTCGCAGCCGACATGAGCAAAACGCCGGCCCCGAACCCCAACGCGTCGCCGCTGACACTGTTGTCGGTCGTGATTCCGGCGCGCGATGAAGAGGGTTGCGTCGGGGCGATGGTGGAGAATCTGCACGCGGAGTTGCGGCGAGCGGAAATTCAGCACGAAATCGTCGTGGTGGATGACGGCAGCCAGGATCGCACCTGGGAAATCTTGCAAGGGTTGCGCTCGACCGTCCCCGAGCTGCGACCGGTGCAGAATCTCGGATTGCACGGGTTTGGCCGGGCCGTGATCTGCGGCATCGACGCCGTCCAAGGAGACGCGGTCGTGGTGATGATGGCCGACGAATCGGACGATAGCCGTGATGTTGTGGATTATTGGCACAAGCTAACCGAAGGATACGACGCGGTCTTCGGCAGCCGATTCATCCCAGGGGGCGGCGTGGTCGATTATCCGCGGCACAAATACGTACTGAACCGCCTCACGAACCTGTTCATCCAAGTGTTGTTTGCCGTTCGACTCAACGACACGACGAATGCATTCAAAGCATATCGCCGCAGCACACTTGATGGCCTACGGCCATTTCTTTCGCCGCACTACAACTTGACGGTGGAGCTGCCGCTCAAAACCATCGTCCGCGGCTACAGTTGGACGGTTGTTCCGATCACTTGGCGAAACCGGCGCAGCGGCGTGGCGAAGCTGAAAATCCGCGAGATGGGTAGCCGGTATATGGGCACGGTGATGCGCTGCTGGATGGAGAAGTGGCGGAGGTTTGAGAGACCGTAGGGTGTGTCGAGAGTGTAGGGTGTGTCGAGGCCGCCGAGACACACCATTTAAACTGGGAAGTCGAGCCGCGACGCGCATTTCGCCACGCGGATGGTGTGTCTCGGCAACCTCGACACACCCTACCTGCTCTTTGCCTTACAGCAGACTTTCGAGTAGGAGTCGCATCTTGCGCATCTCGGCCCGATGATCGTGACCTTCGATGGGAGTCATGTGGACAGAGAGGGCCCGGTCGTAGCCGACCTTGGAAAGCTGCGTGATGAGTTTGCCGTAGTCGATTTCGCCCTGCCCGACGCGGACGTGCAGTTTCTGTTTCGTCGAATCGCGGAGATGGACGTGCTGTACGTAGCGCATCACCTTTTCGATGCTGCCACCCTGGTGCGGACCGGTGACGTAATGGCTGGGGTCGAGCGTTAGCCGCAGACCCTTCACGTTATCGCACAGTACGACGGCCGTGTCTGGATCTTGCGTCATCCGGCCAGTTTGAGTTTTGAGGCCGACGACGGCCCCTTCCAGCGAGGCAATTTCAACGAGCTTGCGAAGCCGCTCGATTTCTTCGTTGAAGGGGGTGCCCAACTCCGAGCAAGGCACGACGAGAGTGACCACCTTGATGGCCTTGGCCAACTTGCAGCAAGAGGTGAATTGCGTGTAGTACTCGGGACCGGGAGCCAGCTCGATATCGAGCGCGGCGATATCCAGTCGATGCGTGTCGCGGCAAAAACGCGCGGAGCGTTCCAGATCGGCGTGAACCTCGGATGGTTTTAATCCGCGGCCCGATTCGTGGAGCGGGAACTCGACGGCGCTGAATTCCAGGTCGGCGAGGACCTCCAGCGCCTCTTGCGGCGAGAAGTCGGGGAAGCAGTCGATGGATGCGGCGACAAACACGCGGTAGCTCCTTCGTGGCAGAAGGTGAGTAAGTGAGTAGGTGAGTAAGTGAGTAGGTAACCGGTCGGGAGGCCTACTCACCGACTCACTTACTCACCTACTCACCAGTTGGGTGCGTCCACTTTAGCCGCATCGGGCCGATTTTGGCAACCGCTGAACTAGAGGGGGAGAGTGGGAGAAGGGAAGAGTGGGAGATAGCGGCGCAGATACAAAACAATCTACACGGCAGGGACAGAAATCTCCCTCTTCACCGCGTCTCCCCCTCTCCCAATCTTCGGCCTGTGCCCGTATGTCGCCGCCGGTCTCTACCATAGAATGACGCTGGTCTAAAGCGGCGAAATCGGCCGCTAGCATTCAAAGACAAAGGAGAACCGCCATGGCGCAAGACGTTCAACCAGCGACACCCACTCCGACGATCGCTACCTCACCGCCGCCACAAATCATCCTGCAACAGCAGCCCACGGTGTTCGGGCGGTTCGGCAAGTGGCTTGTGGCGGCGCTCGTCGTTGCGGTGATGGTTATCGTCGGTCTTTACAGCAGTTATCACAGCTACTTCAGCCCATCGGATGCGCCGCAGGAAAAATACCATTCGCTGGCCCGCTTTGTCCCCAAGAAAATCGCGATTGTCGACGTGAGCGGCGCGATCATGGAGGGCGAAGATAGTTTTGCGATGAAGCAGATCGATCGGGTGCGCGAAGATCCAGACGTTGTGGGGGTGGTCGTGCGGATCAACTCGCCCGGCGGTACAGTGACCGGAAGCGATTACATCTATCATCATTTGCGCGAGCTGGTCGAAAAACGCAAGTTGCCGCTCGTGGTGAGTATGGGTAGCGTATGCGCCAGCGGCGGCTACTATGTGGCGATGGCTGTGGGCAACCAGCCGAACTCAATCTTTGCGGAGCCGACGACCTGGACCGGTTCGATCGGTGTCATCATTCCGCATTTCGATGTATCCGGCGGGCTCGCGAAGCTTGGCATTTCGGAGGATTCGATCGCGAGCGGGCCGCTCAAGAAAATGGGCACGCCCACTCGGCCGATGACCGAAGCGGAGCGCAAGATCATGCAAACCTTGGTGGATGATAGTTTTAGGGATTTCAAGGAGATCGTGGTCAGCGGGCGGCCGAAGTTTCAGAAGGACCGACCGGCTTTAGACAAGGTTGCCACGGGCCAGATTTTCACCGCCAAACAGGCCTTAGCGCAGGGGCTCGTCGATCGCATCGGATTCATTGACGACGCCATCGCGCGGGCGACCGAATTGGCGGGAGAGAGCGCCGACACGGTCCGCTGCGTAAAATATGAGAAGCGGCCGACGTTGTTCGGCAGCTTGCTCGGCGCCGAATCGAGCGTTCCAGCACGTGGCAGTGCCGACCTGGCCGCGGTGCTCGACCTCGCCACTCCCAAGGCCTACTACCTGTGGTCTTGGTTGCCGGCGGCGCTATCGAATTCGCGGTGAGGCATGCAATGTGGTTCCGCAAGCTGCGAATCGCGTTCTCGATTGCGTTGGGAATTGCAAGCGTGTTGCTGATCGCGATGTGGGTTAGCAGTTACGGCACGGATCACCATACGTTTCATCTAGGTGGCATCGGTTGGCGATCGGAGCAAGGCAGATTGTCATCTTTTAGCCCGATTGGCCTGTTTGACGATGGTACGCACAGCGAGTCTATCTACGTGGAAACGACTTTCTTGCCTCGAGAGCCGCCGGTGGAGCTTGAGTGGACCGTGAGCGTTTTGGGCCTTCATTTTTTCGGGCCCGGCTCGGTCTGGATACTCGACGTTCCATACTGGCTCGTAGTGCTGCCCACCGGCGTATTGGCGGCGGTCCCTTGGATGCGATGGTCGTATCGCTTTAGCCTACGAACAATGCTGATTGGAACGACGCTGGTTGCGGCCGTTCTCGGCTTGGTCGTTTATATGTCGAGACAATGATTTCACGGTAAATACGTAACTGCCGTACGCAATTGTATGCTGCGGTCGAATCGAGAACTGTGTCACATTTATTGAACGATATTGATCGGCAGCTTCGGTCCTGGCTCGAGCAGCGGGGGCAAGGGGTTTACCGCGCTGGCCAGGTGCGGCGCTGGTTGTTCACGCAGCGGGCGAGCGACTTTCGCAACATGACCGATTTGCCGCAGGCGCTGCGCGACGAATTAGCACAGGAATTCACGCTTTGGAGCGCCACCGTCGCGCGGCATACGCAAGCCGATGACGGAACTGAAAAGCTGTTGCTGACCTTGGCCGACGGTGGGCAGATTGAATGCGTGCTGCTGCGCGACGAAACGCGGCGCACCATCTGCATCAGCACGCAAGTTGGTTGCGGTATGGGTTGCGTGTTTTGCGCGAGTGGGCTGGAAGGGCTGGCGCGGAACCTCACGACGGGCGAGATCCTGGAGCAGATGCTCCGGCTGCAATTGCTATTGCGGCCGGATGAGCGGCTCAGCCACATCGTCGTGATGGGAATGGGTGAGCCGCTGGCAAATCTCGATGCACTGCTACCCGCATTGGACGAAGCGAGTCGCGAGGACGGCTTGGGCATCAGCGCGCGGCGAATCACGATTTCGACAGTTGGTCTCCCCAAAGCGATGCGTAGGTTGGCCGACACGCCGCCCCGCTATCGTTTGGCCGTTTCGCTCCATGCACCGAACGACGAGCTTCGCCGCAAGATCGTGCCGGTGGCGGAGAAGATTCGCCTCGCCGAAGTTCTTGCCGAGGCCGACAACTATTTTGAGAAGTCTGGCCGGCAATTGACGTTCGAATATGTACTCTTAGCC
This sequence comes from Pirellulales bacterium, assembly GCA_963733825.1. Classification (GTDB taxonomy): domain Bacteria; phylum Planctomycetota; class Planctomycetia; order Pirellulales; family Lacipirellulaceae; genus JABDGM01. Next base: position 216,541 of record CAVTEK010000011.1, on the reverse strand, counting down.
GGCGTAAATGATAGCCCGCGGGAGGCGGCCGAGCTGGTCGCGCTGCTCGCCGGCCGGACGGCGATGCTCAACGTGATTCCCTATAACCCGGTCGCTGGACTTCCATACGCAACACCGAGTATTCATTCCCAGCGAACGTTTCGCCAAATTCTGGAAGAGGGTGGCGTCAGCGTTCACTTCCGCCATCGCAAGGGCGATGCAATCGATGCGGCATGCGGGCAGTTAAGGAGAAGGTCAGGAGTCGAGAGTCAAGAGACAAGAGCCAGACTTCCGGCTCTCGACTCTTGACTCTCGACTCTTAACCATCAAGGTTGCCGCATGGTGAGCTGGTAGAAACCGATTTCTTTCACCGGCGCGTCTTCGAGCACCGAGTTGACGACTTTTTCCAGGCGGGTGCGGAGCTGCGCGTAATTCGGGTCGGCCAACTCTTCGCGAGTGCTGCGGCGAACGGCTGCCAGGGTTTCGGCCCGCAGGCGAAAATCGTCGGTCTTAAGCTGGCGGTTGACTGCGGCCAATCGATACCGGGGCACGGTGCCGAAAATGTGCAAGTCGAGGGCGGTGAAGTTGTTGGTATTCGGATCGCGCGGCAATGTAGTTTGGAACTTGCCAAGATCTACCTCCGCCAACCGCGCATTAAGCGCCGCCGATTGGGCTTGCTTGACCATGGCGCTGCCATCGTAGCAGCCGCTGAGCGCGCCCAGTGCAAATGCGGCAATCGCCAGCCAAAACTTGCGTACGAAAGGTGACATGAAACCACTCGAAGGCAGCCGGCGGTTTTCTCCAAGTACAGCGAATTGACGGCACAGCCGGTAAAACCGTCAGAACCAAACGTACTTGCGCCGCCCGCCGCCTGGCCCACGAAAGTATAGGCCGCAATCGGCCCGGATGCCCGGCGTATGTTTGTCGAGGAGGCGAGTGGGAATGACCGGGAAATTCTGGCGAATCGAGATTGTTTGTGCGATTGCCGTTTGCTGCTCGGCATTCGCGGGTTGCCGATCGAAGTCGGGCTTCCAGTTCGATCGATTGGACCTGTTGCCGCCGGAAGAGGAATTGAAGGAATTTCCGCTCGGTGAGTACAAGATTCCGATCCCGATCGTCGAGGATCGCGACCAAAGCAAGCTCACCCGTCGCAATCGTTTTCAGTTTGATTTTAAGCTGTATGCATTGGTGTCGCCAAAAGAAAAGTCGTATATGGAAGATGCTTGGAGCCGGCACGAGGGCCAGATCCGGGATCAAGTCATTACTGTCTGCCGCAGTGCGTCCCTCGATGACCTGCAGGAACCCGCATTGGCGACACTCAAGGCGCGGCTGACCGACGTCCTGGCCGCCCAGTTGGGCGATAAGCCTCTTCGGCAGCTGGTGATCAATGACGTAGTCAGCCAGCAATTGTGACGTTCAATCGCCTGACGCAAGATGCAAAATGAAAAATAGAGACGCATTGAAGGGGCGCGGCAATTTGCAATTTGCATTTTGCAATTTGCATTTTGCATTCGCTTTTCCACCGCAACGAGTCATCGTTTGTTTGATTCTGCTGGGTTTAAGCGGTGCAAGCTTTGCGAAAGACCATGCTAACGAACCCGCGGCGGCGGTCGCAAGCGTTAAGCCGGAAGCCGGCCCCGATAATCGCGGCGTCGAGCTCGGCCAGTATCGCATCCGCTCCTATTATCCAGTCGATGCGCAGAAGAGCACCGTACGATTCACGCTTTACGCCACGGTAAAGGACGACCATCTGGCCGAATTGCAGCGGCTGGTGGAAGAACACCGGCAAAAAATTCGCGACCTGGTGACCACGGCAACGCGACTAGCGCCACTCGCCGTTTTTCAGGATCCGGATCTGACGGCGTTTCGCCGGCGGATTCTTGTTCGTCTTCGCCGCGCTCTGCCCGAGCTGGCGATCGATAATCTCTACGTCAGCGATTTCGATTTGGTGATCAAGAGCTTGTGAGACTCGTATCCGCCCATTTTGATTGAACCAATGAGCCACAGAGGGCACAGAGTTCACAGAGAAACACCCACGATGAACAGTGAAAGATAGAGGACGACGCTGATCAATCATTCATCTATCATCCTCAATCTTTTATCTTTTTCCGGCTCCGTGATCTCTGTGACCTCTGTCGCAAATAGTTTCCGCGCTATTTCTTGAGCAGGCGCTGGATTCGTTCGGCCAGAGACAGCGGATGCGTTTCGCCATTGAGCTGGTTCTGCTTCATCGTAGAGTTGTTCTCGGATTTGGGCGAATTGGCCAATTCACCCGCAGAAACCTCGGTCGGGTCGGGGGCGAGAACGGCCGCCAGTTTCACCCAATCGGCTTCAGACACGGGCAGCACGTCGCCTAGTTCGGCATTTTGGGGCGCCGGCTTGTAGAACGTGCGCCGTGCTAGGGCGGCCGAATTATTACCCGTCGTGTTTCGGTGATCGCTGTTGCTTACGCAGTCGCAGCAGGTGGCGTCCACGACTTCCCAGTGGTACCAGCAGATTTCTTTTTCGGCCTGGTATTTGGTGAGCACGTGTACGGTTCGCGATTCGGCACAACCGCAGGCGAACCAGTCGCGCCAACAAAACTGGCACTTGGGCGGACTGTCCTGGCAATTGGCGGACGAGTCTGGCGGACATTTGCCGTAGCAGGCTGCGCAATGTTTGCAGCCCGACCGGCTTGGGTTCGGGAGGCAGATGTCTTTCGACTGGCAGCCGTAACAAATCGACGTAAGTTTCTTGGTTTCGCAGACGAGCTTACAAACTTTGCCGCAGGCTGGCCGCGAACACTCCAACTGGAAGTCGTCGGCAAGGGCGACTGTTTGCAGCAGGCAAACGACCCCAGCGAAAATCGACGGCAATCGAGTGAGTGGTCGAATCATATGCTTCCATCCTTGGCCGCCCATTTGCTTGGCGTCTTTGGCGGTTGAATCCAACCTGGTGTTACCAGTCAACTTGCCAACGGATGCCGAAGATATTTGCGTTCGTTTCGGGCACATTGTTGTCGACGAAGTCGACCATTTCATGCTCGTAGTCGAAGTACACGTGCGACCACGCGTTCTGGTACCAGTTGACGCCGAAAACGATTGCGTTTTCGAAGCCGCGGCGCCTATTGGCCGAAGTGGCCGGCGTCGTAGCAACGATGTCGTGACCGTCGTCCAGGTTCACCCATGAATAGCCGACCGCCAGCTCCCACGCGCCCCATCCGCAGCATTGGCCATTGGCGGAGTTGACCCAGAAAAACGGTTCGAGCGGTTGGGTGCGATCGATCGTTTTCAGGTCTTTGCGATACGCGCGATTTTCTCCGGTGAGGAAATACGAAAGGGATGCATAACCGCCGTTGTATTGCTCGCCGCTGTTCATGAAGAGCTGAAAATACTCGGCCTGCACGCTGGCCGATCCCCAGATCACGAGCAGTTCGGGGCTGAGTTGATTCCATTCATTGCTGTCGGCCTCGGCGCCGAAGCCGATTGGAGACTGGGAGCCAACCCACGACCGGCTTGAGAACTCAGCCAGTCCGTTCAGCGTGCTATACGCCGTGTTCTGGTTGTATGTCGCGGTGGGGGTCAGCCCACCGACGTGGCGGAAGCTGTAACTGCCGCCCAAGTGTGCGAGGTAGCGGCCATTCGATGGTTCATCGTAGTAGGGCAGCCAGGCGGCGCGGGCGTCGAAGCACCAGTCGTTATTGTCGCTGCGCCATTCGCCGGTGTTGGTGGGCGAATCGGGCGAATCGGCGCGGAACATGCCGGTAAACCAGGATACGTCCTGGCACTCGTCGGTCGTGTCCCAAAGCATGAAGCCGAAATTACGCGAGGGAGTGAACGCACTCGTTGCTGGCGATTTTTCCATGTACGTCAGGTACGTGTCGGCACCGAATTCTTCCAGGCCGATCGGCTCTTTGAAATGGCCCACTCGAAAATGCCCGACGTATGGCAGCTCCTGCTGCTCCATGTAAACGTCTTTGTAGGCAATCACGCTGTTGGTGCCGTGAATTTCAAATTCGACGTTATAGATCAGATTTTCGTAAATGTTGCCTTTGCCGCCGATGCGGAACGAACGAAGGCCAAGCTCATTGTCACGGTCGGTGTTGAAGAATTCCTTCGTATCTTCCCCGTCGTCGTACGTCACGCCATCGAAACCGATCCGACCAAGCGGCTGAAACGTCGGCTTGATGATCGTGTCCGTTTTCTTCGGAATGCATACGCCGAGCTGGGCGTCGTCGGATGTTTCTTTCGCATCTTTTTTTGCGGGGGCGGGAAGCGATTCAAAGGGGCCAGTCGCCTTTTGCTGCCGAATGTATTGCTCAAGCGCTTCAACGCGCTTGGCCAACGACGAAGCGTCATCCGGCTCATGCGGGCCCGAGGCCGATTGTTGGGAAGCTGGCTGCGCCGAAGGTGGATAGTCGTTGGCGACGACGCTTGAGTCCCACGAGTAATTATCCGACAGCGGCGACAGCGTCGGTTCGCCATTTGTCTGCGGCGGAGCCAGCACCTGGCCAACGGCCGTTAGCGGCGCCGGCGAGGCGAGCGCGCAAGAACAAAACAGCGCGGCCAATCGAACGATGTCGTGGCAAGTTCTCATGCGGGGCGTCCCGAAGCAGTCGGATCGACGCGGCTGACGCGCGCACGTGATGGTCCGCTTTGGCAGCCATCCGGCTACAGCGCGAACGCCCTTCCAGAGAAGCAGGCCGTCCGAAAAGTGGACCACAAATCCCACTCGAGGCGGCTCGTCATGGGCGCCGCGTCAGCAGCTCCATCAGTGCGGATCGGCCGCCCACCGGCGCTGCAATCAGCATAACCGGCACAAAACGAACTGCTGGCATAACCGGCCCATGGCGCAACCCAATCAAGCGGCACAGTTTGACAGGCGATAGCAGAAATGCGTATTTAGAGATCATCCACGACCCGCGGAGATCGCGGAAATACGCCGAGAGTCATTTGGCCGATCAACGCGCGACAGCAGCATTGCGGCCCGCAATGTTGGGTTCCGGCGCGTTCATGAGAAACGCGAACAAATCGGCGATCTGCTCAAGCGACAGCTTGTTTGCCAGGCCCTCGGGCATCGCCGACAGCTTGCTGGGTTGAACGTCTTCGATGTCGTTGGCCGCCAATTCCACCTTGTGGCCATCCGATTGCAGCACAATCATGCCTCCATCCGGCTTGCGGACGGCGATGCCCGTGTACGTTTTTCCGTTGGCAACGACCGTCTTGCTCGCGTATTGATCCGAAACGACCTGATTCGGATAAATGATGGACTCCAAGATTTCCTTGCGCGTGAATCGTTCGGCGACGGCGCTCAAATCGGGACCGATGTTTTCGCCCTTGCCTTTGAAGCGATGGCAATTGATGCATTGGGCATCGTGAAAGACTTGTGCCCCGCGCTCGGGGCTACCCGATTTGCCGTCCGCGCTGTCCAAAAAGCTCAACAGCTCTTCGTAGCTCCATTTATTCGGTTGCGATTCTTTAGGCAGCTCGGCCGGCCTCTCGTTCGGAAACGTGGTTGCATACCAGGCCTGCCAGGCGGCCAGTTGTTCGGTCAGCGGAGCACCCGCTTTATAAGGGGGCTGTCCGATCCATTTCTCGAGTAGCCGGACCACCAACTCGCCGCCGTTCGCCTGTAATCGCAGGCCGAGCAAAATGGTGTTGCGATAGGCTTCCGATTTCTCCGGCTGCCGATCGATTTGGGCGAGTGCGGCGAGAATTGCCCGAGCGGCGTCACCATCGACCGTTCGCAACGAGTCGACCAGGATCAGCCAATTGTCGCCTTCGGGATGTTGTGTGAGACTCATCGCGACGGTCGCCCGGCGCTCGGGCTGATGAAGGTACATCTCGCGGAGATAGGCGAGCGATTCCGGTTCGCCGCTCACGCCCAAGACGGCGATGATTCCCACGCGGAGCCGGGCAACCGGTTCGCCGGTCATGCCGTTCAAGCGCTGGTCGAGTGCGCGAACCTCCTTGAGCACATCCGGTCCCGGCTTTTCCGGCAGTTTGGCCAGTACCGACAACGTCGAGGTCGGGTATTTTTCACCGACGGCGATCAGTTCCCGCCGTTCCTTCAGTGTCAGGTTGGCAAAAAAATCACGGGCAAAAAATTCGATGTAGCCCGCCAGGCTATGTCCGCCTTCGATGCCGCGCACCTTCTCCAGATACCGAAGCATGGTGAGTTTGTCTTGCGTATCCCAACCGCTGGTGATGCGCGGCACATATCCGGCAACTTGCAGTTTTTCGATGTCCGGGATGTCGACTTCCAACTGGTGGGTAAGCGCACTGCGCGGCGCCCGGCGGTTGCAAATATGCGAGCAGCTTGACCAGCTCGCGGTTCATCATGGCATCGCGAGTGGGGTATTCGCGCAGCAATTGCTGGGTAAGAGTGGGCACGTCAGCCGGCGAAACGTTGCCACGGATCAGGGCGATCTGCACGACGCGCAATAAATCGAGGAAGTTTGCATCGGTCAGCTCGCCCCCTTTTTGGCCTGGCTTGTTCACTTCGCCGCGCAGCATCGCGTCGCATCGCGCCAATATCTTGTGGGCTACATCGGGGGACGGATTCGCCGCCAACAGGCCCGCGGCGCCCTGCAAAAATACCCGCGGCGATTTGGCCAAAAGCACCTGGTCTTGCCATTCGTTCGCCGGCATTTTCTCCAGCGCGCGGCGGGCCGCAAATGCTACGAACCGATCTTCGTCGGCCAATAGGTTCACTATTGCTGGCACTGGTGCACCGGTGCCACGATGGGAGATCGCCTCGCAGGCCACCCGGCGCACCGAGGGCTCGACGTCGCCCAGCAACTTGGACAGCGGCGCCATGTAATCGGCCTCTGTGCGGGCGCCCATTAACCGAATTGCCTGCAGTCGCGTGGCGAGATCGTCGTCGTTCGATAATTGAATGAGCAGCGCCGCCGAGGGCGGCGGACCGAAGTAAGTCAACAGGTCGAGCGCCCGCAAGCGGTCTTTGGCCGAGTTTTGCCTGTCGGTGAGAATGCGTTCCAATTCCGTTTGCCAACGATCGCCCAGCGCGAGTTTCACTTTCGCAATGCGGGCTCGAGCCCAATCGCTATCGAGCTGTGGCTGATCGATCGCCTGCTGGATTCCTTGGCCGAAGACAATGGATGCCGGTGGCGCGGTACCGGTCCAGCGGACGCGATACACCCCGCCATCGGTGCCGCGACCGCCGGTGGCGAAGTAGAGCGCGCCATCGGGCCCGACTTCGAGCGCGGTCACGTTGAGCGGCCGCCCTTTGAGGAACGTCGTCACCTTCGCCTTGTACGTTGCGCCCTGCCGCTCGAGCCTTACGGCATTAATTTTCCCCAGGGCCCAATCGCCGACGAACAACGTGTTTTGCAGCCGCGGCGGAAACGCGGTATGGTCGTAGTAGGCCAGGCCGGTTGGCGAGCCGGGGCCGGTGTCGGCCGCGGGGGGCAAGTTATCGAGGTAATACGCGGGCCAGGGGGCCCAACCGCTGCGCCAGCCGAATTCGCCGCCCGGCGGCACGTGCAAAACGCGCGTTGGCCGATACCAGGGCGCGCCGATGTCCCATTCCATGTCCGAGTCGGCGGTGAACAATTCGCCGTCGGCGGCGAAGGCGAAGTCGTAGCAGTTGCGCAACCCGCCGGCAAACAACTCGACAAAGCTCGCGTTCGTATCCGTGCGGAGGATCGTGCCGCCGGGCGCCGAAATTCCCGCCGCGTGCCCTTGCGGATCTTCGTAACGGGGCTGTACGAGGTCGCCTTCATACGGCGTGCCGTACGGGCTGCGCGGATTGAGCGGCGTCGCCACCTGGGCAAAGTTGCCGGACAAGAGATACAGCAAACCATCTGGGCCCAAGTGGACTTTGTGTGGGCCGTGCTCGCCGATGCCGCCGCGGAATTTTATCAGAGGTTTGACGCGGTCGCTGTGGCCGTCGCCGTCGGCATCGGTGATTTGATAGAGCGCTCCGCCCGCGGGGCCATCGCCCACCGCATAGACGCGGTTGCCGAGCGAGAGAATTCCTTGGACGTTTTTCACTTCCGTGCAAAATGGCTCGACCGACGTGAATGTTCCGTCTTTATGGATGTCGCGGATGATCAGCAGCCCGGCCCCTTCGCGCGACGCCAGGATGTCGCCGTTGGCGTTGAAGGTCATCGCAATGAGGGATCCCGCTTGCTGATCGGCGACGAGGCGCTCGACGACAAACTCCGGATCGGTTACGAATCGCGAGCCTTCATCCGCGATCACGATCTCATCGCCCCAAGGCAGCACGGCGCCGAGCGGACCGTAGACCTTGGCGGGAAGCCAGTCGGCGTCGCGGGTCGTGATTTGGTTCCAATTGGCCGGCGGCTTGACGCTGGCCCGCCACGTGCCGTCGGTGGAAAAGCTTTCGAACGTGCCGCCGCGTTCCTTGACCACGACGCGGGCCACCAGCCCGGCCGCGCCGGCGTCGGTGTTCGTGGCTTTGATCGCGATGACATTGGTGCCGTGAACCAGCAGCTTGTTAATGTCGTGGACATCCATCTTCCGCCAGTCGTTGCCGCGGCCCACCAGCCGGCCGTTAACGTACAACTCGTATTGATTGTCGCAGGCAATATGAACCTGCCCGAACTCGGCCTGGTTGATCTGAAAGCTTTTGCGGAAGTAGCAATCGCCGACCGGCACTTCGTCCTTGGGGTAGGCGGGCGACCAGATCCAGTTCGCGCCGATGAGCTGCAAGAACTTGGCGCGCTCTTTCGGATCGAGCTTCTCGATGGAAGCGGACCCGCCATCCGCTTGCGGTTTAGCCTGTCCCGCCGCTTGCGTTCGTCCGGCTATGCGCGCCGGTTGTTGTTTGGCCTGCTTGGCGGGTGTCTTCCGCGTCATCGCTTGGCGCGATTGCGGCCGGGGCTGGTTCGACCCAGGATATTGTTTGGCGGTTGAATTGGTGGTGGAATTGGTGCCAGACTTTTGTGTGCTATTCTTCTTGGCGTTTGGGGTGGTTGAATCCGAGTCGTCGGACACTGTGTTGTCCTGATCGCGGTCATCGGAAGAAGTCGGCTGCGGAGCTCGATAATTGGGTGGCTGCGGATTCTGTGTCTTATAGCGTTGCGCGGGCGTCGATCGGGTGCCATTGCCAGAGCGCAAGCGCCAACAACGCGCTAATTGCCAACTGAACGCGCCGATTTGCCATAACTGCCTCGAGGGAATCGAAGGTGGCCCGCAAAATCGCGGGGGGCCGGTAGGGAAGGGGCGGCAGCTTAGCAGTCGTGCGGCTGGCGGAGCAACACGATTTTGTGATGGAACTTGACCGCTAGCATTCGGTTGCCCGGTCATTCGGACCGCGGCGAAGAATTCAGCCAACCGAGCGCGGGATCCTTCGCTTCGCTCGGGATGCCAAGGTAGCAGCTCGCCGCGACGAATTGACTGTCGTTGACTCGCCGTAAATCATTCGATAGCGTAAATTTCCGTCAACGTGCTGGCATTCTCATGCCCGCTCTGAGAGATATTCTGGTACGCCGATTCGTTGTCTTCGCGAATTGGAGCCACCGATCCGCGCCTGAAACAGGCGGCGCATTCATCAATGACCTATGACCAAATCCCAGTGACCAAATGTCAGACTAACAACTCTCGTCCTCCTTGGTCATTGGTACTTGGTCATTGGTCATTTAGGACCTACCATCGATAACCATGTCCACGACTCTCCTGGAGGTCGCCGACCTCCGCACGTACTTCGACACCGAAGAAGGCGTCGTCAAAGCCGTTGACGATTTGTCGTTCCGACTTGAGCAGGGCCGCACGCTCGGCATCGTCGGCGAGAGCGGCTCCGGCAAGAGCGTTACGTCGCTTTCCATCATGCGGCTGCTGGCGAGCACCGCCCGCATTGAAACGGGCCGCATCTCGTTTCTCGGCCGCGACCTGGTACGCCTGCCAGAGCGGCAAATGCAATCAATCCGCGGCCGCGATATCAGCATGATCTTTCAGGAGCCGATGACCTCGCTTAACCCGGTCTTCACCGTCGGCGCCCAGATCATGGAAGCGATCATCCTCCATCAAAAGCTCAGCAAGGCGGATGCCCGTCAAAAAGCAATCGAGCTCCTGCGCGAGGTCGGTATCCCCAAACCCGAGCAGCGAGTCGATTCGTATCCCCATCAAATGTCTGGCGGTCAGAAGCAGCGGGTCATGATCGCGATGGCACTCTCCTGCAACCCGCAACTGCTGATTGCCGACGAACCGACCACCGCGCTCGATGTCACCATCCAGGCCCAAATCCTCGAAATCCTCCGCCGGCTTCGCGATACGCGCGGCATGGCCATCATCTTCATCACGCACGATTTGGGCGTGATCGCCGAAATCGCCGACGAAGTGCTCGTGATGTTTGAAGGCGAGGAAGTCGAATATGGACCCGTGCTCGAAATCTTTTCAAACCCCAAGCACCCATACACGAAAGGCTTGCTTGCTTGTCGCCCGCGGCTCGAAACACGGTATCGCCGCCTGCCGACGGTGGACGACTTCATGGAGACCGTGAAGGAGGGCGACACCGTTCGCGTAATCGAAAAAAAGATGGACGCCGCCCGGCTCAAGCACCTCGAAACCGAGGGCCGCGGGCGGCTACTGCATCCTAAAGAGGAACTGTCGTGGATCGGCCACCCGTGGGAAGAGAGCCAACATGCGCCGGATACTACGACCGTTCGCGAGGGGACCGCGCCGCTCTTGGCCGTGAAAAACCTCAAGGTCTACTTCCCGGTGCGACGCGGCTTTTTAGCGCGCACGGTCGACCATATCCGCGCGGTGGACGATATCAGCTTCAACGTCTACCGCGGCCAAACGCTCGGCCTGGTCGGCGAGAGTGGCTGCGGCAAGACGACCACCGGCCGCGCAATTCTCCGCCTCATCGAACCCACCGGCGGCCAGGTCCTATACAACGGCACCGAACTTGCGCAGCTCTCCGCGCGCGGCCTGCGCCATGCGCGGCAAGATGCAGATCATCTTTCAAGATCCCTACGGCTCGCTCAACCCACGCATGACGATCGAGTCCGCGATCACCGAACCGATGGTCATCCAGCGCATCGGCAAGAACCGCGCCGAACGCCGCGAGCGGGCCGCCCAGCTCCTGCGCGAGGTCGATCTCAACCCGGCGGTTCTCCGCCGCTACCCGCACGAATTCAGCGGCGGCCAGCGCCAACGCGTCTGCATCGCCCGCGCTCTGGCGGCTGGGCCCGAGTTCATTATTTGCGATGAATCGGTCTCGTCGCTCGACGTGAGCGTGCAGGCCCAGGTGTTGAATCTACTGAAGGAGCTGCAAGACAAGCGCGGGCTGACGTATATCTTTATCAGCCACGACCTGAGCGTGGTGAAATTCATGGCCGACATGATGGCCGTGATGAACAACGGCCGGATTATTGAATTCGGGCCGTCGGAGAATATCTACAAGGACCCGCGCGAGAAGTACACACGGCGGCTGATCGATGCGACGCCGAAGGATGATGTCGAACTCATCCGCCGCCGCGTCGCCGAACGGCAAAAGGCACGCACCCATCCTCATTGAGAACTGCGCAGCTAATGGGCCTCGTTCAAGTTCGGCTATCAGCTATCAGCCGTCAGCTTTCAGCCAGACCGTGTTCATTAGCTGCGCAGGGATCAATAGAATACGACCGACCTTTACGATCCTGGGCCCTTCAGTAGCCACAGCAGCATCAAGCAGGCTGCCGTCACCGCCCCACCTCGCACAGGGGAACGATCGTACTCGTCGAGCGAACCAACTCGGCAAGCGTGACCCGCCTAAACGCCTGCTCTACTTCCGCATAGACGCGATCGAGCTCCTTGTGCAATGGGCAGAGCCGCGTATGCGACGTAATACCGAGCGGGCAGCGGCGAATCCGTTCTAGCGGCGCGACGGCGCCAACGACGTCGAGGATCGTAATCTCCTCAGCAGGCCGACACAGCGCATAACCGCCGCCCCGTCCCGAGATCGAATCCACCAAGCCTCCGTGGACTAGCGATTGCAAAACTTTATGGAGATAGCGCCGCGGAATTTTCGTCCGTTCCGCCAGCGGGCCAGCCGTTTCGCGCCGTGCGCGGTCGTTCGCCAGCCAAACCATCGTGCGCAGAGCATACTCGGCCGTCTTCGGCAACATCTCTTACTCCAAACGGAATTTCTTAATTCTACACCTTGACATATACAATTCAAGTGGGATAACCTGCGCGAGTTTGGCGATTTCACTTTGTCAGTCTCAGGCGACATGATCATGAAACGTTTGTGGTTGTTGTTCATTGCTGTTCTCATCGTTTCTTTTTCCATTCTCAGTTGGATCGGAACGCGCATTTACGAGCAGGCGCCGCCGATTCCCGACAAGGTTGTCACGACGGACGGCAAAACAGTCGTCGCGTCGGGCGAAATCCAGGCCGGCCAAAACGTGTGGCAATCGATGGGCGGCATGGAGCTCGGCAGTGTCTGGGGACACGGCAGCTACGTCGCGCCCGATTGGACCGCCGACTGGCTTCACCGCGAGGCGATGTTCATTCTCGAGCGATGGTCCAACGATGAGAACCACGCGCGTTTCGAAAATCTCGACACCGAAAAAAGGGACCAGTTAAGTGGCCGGCTTACCACGCTGGTGCGGTCGAATACCTACGATCCAAATACCAAAATCATCTCGATCGATCCGATTCGCGCCGCCGCGTTCGAGGCCAATCTCGCCCACTATTCCGATGTTTTCATCAACGGCAAGGTCGAGTATGCAATTCCCGCGGGCACTCTCTCCGATCCCGACCGCGTACACTCACTTTGTGCATTCTTCTTCTGGACATCCTGGGCGGCATCCACGAATCGACCCGGCGATAACATCACCTATACCAACAACTGGCCCTTTGAGCCGTTGGTGGGCAACCGCGCCACCGGCCAAACCGTCGTCTGGACCGGCGTCAGCATCATCATGCTCTTGGCCGGGATTTCCGGCATGGCCTGGTGGTATGCGTCGCAACGCAGCGACGAAGAAGTGCCGCAGATTCCCCAAGCCGATCCGCTGCAAACTTGGGCTGCAACTCCCTCGCAAAAAGCCACGATCAAATACTTCTGGGTCGTAGCCGCGTTGATACTCCTGCAAATGCTGCTCGGCGTGATCACCGCTCACTACGGCGTCGAAGGCAATGGCTTCTACGGCATCCCCCTGGCAAAATGGCTGCCCTATTCGGTGGCACGCACATGGCACGTGCAGCTCGGCCTGTTTTGGATAGCCACTGCTTGGCTCGCCGCGGGATTGTTTATCGGTCCGCTCGTAAGTGAGCGAGAACCGGCCGGACAGCGCTTCGGCGTGAACCTGTTATTCGCCGCGCTATTAGTGGTGGTGGTTGGCTCGCTCGCCGGCGAGTGGCTCAGCATCCATCAAAAACTATCCGATGTTACAGCATTCTACCTCGGCCACCAGGGCTATGAATACGTCGATCTCGGGCGCGCGTGGCAAATTGCGCTGATGGTCGGCCTTTTGCTGTGGCTCTTCTTGATGCTCCGCGCACTTTGGCCCGCTCTAACGAAGCAGGGTGAAGCGAGGCAGCTTGTCGCGCTGCTCGCGGTCTCAACGGGCGCGATCGCGCTGTTCTATGGCGCCGGATTGACCTGGGGACAGCACACTCATCTCTCCATCGTCGAGTACTGGCGTTGGTGGGTCGTCCATCTGTGGGTCGAAGGCTTCTTCGAGGTGTTTGCCACGACGGTGATCGCGTTTGTCTTCATGCGCCTCAACCTGGTCCGCCCCAGGGTGGCCGCCGCCGCCGCGCTCATGTCGGCAACTATCTTTCTGTCCGGCGGCATCATCGGCACATGTCACCACCTGTACTTCTCCGGCACCCCCGCCGTCGCTCTCGCCTGGGGCTCCGTGTTCAGCGCGCTCGAAGTGGTGCCGCTCGTTCTCGTCGGTTTCGACGCCATGGACGATCTTCGCCGTTCGCGCACCTCGGTCTGGGTCAAGCGCTACAAGTGGCCCATCTATTTCTTCGTCGCCGTCGCGTTCTGGAACATGGTCGGCGCCGGCCTCTTCGGCTTCATGATCAATCCGCCTATTGCCCTCTATTATATGCAAGGCCTGAACACGACGCCGCTGCACGGCCACGCCGCTTTATTCGGCGTTTACGGCATGCTCGGCATCGGCCTGATGCTTATCTGCCTTCGAGTCCTGATTCCCGCGGTCGAATGGAAGGACGGACTTTTGCGATTTTCCTTTTGGGCACTCAACTGCGGACTCATGGCGATGTGCGTCTTGAGTTTGCTCCCCGTCGGACTCATGCAAACTTGGGCCTCGGTCGACCGCGGCTATTGGTACGCCCGCAGCCACGAGTTCCTTAAAACCCCAGTAATGCAAAACCTCCGCTGGATGCGCGTTCCAGGCGATACGCTTTTCTTCTTCGGCGCCGTCGCCCTGGTGCTCTTCGTTGCTGGCCTGAAGACGGGACATTCGACGAAAGATCATGCACCGATATAACTTAGTGCATTCTGTCTGGCGTTCGGCTGGCGAATAGCAGCAAGATAGCGGTCTGGCGACGTGTTGTGTCGTCCGCGCGATCAAGCGTTCACGCGGCCGTCACCAAGTTCTCTGTACTCAGTACGCGGTACTCAATACGCTTCCCTATCACTTATGGATTTTAACCCTCCCACCACCGCCGTCACCCCCATCACCCGGCGCAACGCTGCGCCGCACCGTGATCTTCAGCGCCGGCGCGCTTCTCGCCGGCCGATCCCGAGCGTTGGCGCCAGTCCGGCGGCCACCAAGTTCGATGACGAGGGTATGCATCTGCTCGCATTGGGCGACTACGGTAGCGGCGGCAACCCCACGCAGATTGCGGTTGCCGATCGCATGACCACTTTTGCTAAATCGCTGGCGAAACCGCTCACCGCCGTGTTGGCACTGGGCGACAATTTTTACAAGAAGCTCACGCCCGACCGCTTCGATAAGCACTTCGAAAAAATCTACTCGCCCGCCGCACTCAATTGCCCGTTTTACGCCTGCCCCGGCAATCACGATTACGGCACGGCCAAGTACGATCTGCAGATCGGCAAACTGCAAATGCAGCTCGACTACGCCAAGAACCATCCAGAGTCGCGCTGGAAGATGCCGGCCAAATGGTACACGGTGCACCTGCCGACGGCGGAAAAGCCGCTGGTGAAAGTTGTCATCCTCGACGGCAACTACTGGGAAGGCGCGCTCACGCCGAAAGAAAAAGTCGCCCAGCGCCGCTTCCTGAAAGCTGAGCTCAAACAGAACGACGCGCCGTGGCTCTGGGTCGTCAACCATTTCCCGCTCTATAGCGACTGCCCGGCGTATTCTGAAAACAAGCCGCTCATCCGCGATTGGGGCCCGCTCGTGCAAAAGTATCCCGTCTCACTCTTCATCAGCGGCCACGCCCACATCCTGCAGCACCTGCACGTCGAGGGTTACAAGTCGAGTTTCGTCGTCTCCGGCGGCGGCGGGGCCATGCTCTACCCGATGAAAGACTCGAAACGGGGCTTTGTCACCAACCAGCACCTGGGCTTCAATCACATCTACGTGACGCCGGAGGAGTTCCACGTGCAATTCATCGACCCAGGGGGGGACTGCCTCCATCATTTCCGCCGCGACCAGGCTGGGAAAGTGACCGTGCTGATTTAGAGCCTATCCCAGAACCGTCTGCAGAAAGGGGACAGGCACATTTTGCTCCGAAGACTCCGCAAAATGAGCCAGTCCCCGACGGTTCTGGGATAGGCTCTTAATCGGGGCCGAGGGTTTCGCGGCCGCTCAGGGAGCGAACATCGGATTGTGGCGATCGCCGCGCGACAGGAGAAACGCAAACAGGTCGAAAATCTCCGATTCGTTGAGCGTGTTGAGCAGCTCGGTCGGCATCATCGAAACTTTCGAGGTTTCCATCTTCTCGATGTCGGCCCGGTCGACTTTTTCGAGCGCCCCCGGGTCGAGCATGTTCGTATTGATTTGGATCGTATTCTCTTTGAAATTCACGACTCGCCCCGTGATCACTTTTCCGTTCGAAGTCGTGACCGTCACGGCCGCATACTGGTCGCTAATCACCTTGCTCGGCTCGAGCACCGATTCCAGAATATCGCGCGGGCTGAATCGGCCGGAGAGCGCGGTCAAGTCGGGTCCGACCGCGCCGCCGTCGCCGTTAAATCGGTGACAATTGAAGCAAAGCGCGGCGGCAAACATTTGCTTGCCATGGTCGAAATTTCGATGCTTCAATTTTGAATCCAACAGCGGAGCCAGCTCGGCCATCGTCCAGTTCTTGACGAATGGCCGCGGCTTGGCCGAAATGGGCGAAATCTGGTTGGGCGCCGGCGCTCGCAGCAGATCTTCGATCGCCTGGCGGTCTTTTGCCGGAATGTCATCCAGCGCGTCGGTCTTCAGCTCGTCGATGACCAGTCTCATGTTGTCGCCACCCCGGTATCCTTGGGCGAGCACGATCCACTGGAAGAACTCGCGCCGCGTTTGTGTTGTCCAACCCGAGCGAAGAAATCGCAGCGACCGGGCCAGATCGAGTTTGTCTTCTTGCGTCGGCGCGGCCTTCAATAGCGCGACCCCTTTTTCCGCCGCCGCGGGCGCCTGCAGATAGCACATCATTTCCGTGAGCAACACATTCGCTTCGCGGTCGTTGGCCGGATAAAGCGCATCGAGATATGCGATGACGTGGCGCCGTGTCGCTTCGTCGGGCGGCCCCAGGCGATAGAGGGTAAGACCGTACAGCCGGAGCAAATCCACTCGCTCGGCATCGGAAAGCCGGGCCGGCGACAATCGGTCGAGCGCCGCGAGAACGACCGGCAAAAGCGGATGATGCGCCGCTGGATCCACCGGAAAATGCGGTGGCGGCGTATCCAAATCCTCTCCCCGCGGCTTGAACGAACGCGGAATCCGCCGCACCAGCGCCAGAGCGCGGTCAGCGATGCCTGCGGGTCTTTTTCATCGAGCGCCCGCTTTTGCCACAACTCGAGCGGCTGATGCTCCAGCACGGTTCGAGCGGCCGCGCGAATATAACGGTCGGAATGATTCAAATAGGGCCACGCCCGGTCGACCGCGTCCGCGTGCTCGCCGACATGATACGACTCGAGCATGCGGCGAGTCGCCTGCAGCTCGTTCACGTGTCCCTTCTCAACGGCAGGTGCAGTCGAATCGCTGCCGGCGTAAGTCACGCGATACAAACCCGATTGCACGCCGCGCCCGCCGATCGTGAAGTACATCGCTCCATCGACGGGGTTGATGACGACATCGGTCAACGGCAGCGGCGTCGCGATGATGAAATCCTCGAGCTCGCCGCCATACGTGGCGCCGCTGGGCCGCAAGTGGGCCGCGTACATCTTGCCGTAGGTCCAGTCGCACATGAACAGCGCGTTCTGGTATTTGGCCGGAAAACGGGCGCCGTATCCAAACGTCAGACCCGTCGGCGAGCCGGGGCCCACATTGATCGCCGGCGGTACCGTATCGGGATAATACACGGGCCACTTGGCGCTGCCGTTTCGCCAACCCCAATCGGTGCCGCTGACGACGTGGCACACGCGAGTCGGCCGGTACCAGGGCATGCCGATGTCCCATTCCATGTCGGCGTCGTAAGTGAAAAGCTCGCCCTCGGCGTTGGAAGCCACATCGAACGGATTGCGGAACCCGCACGCCACAAGCTCCCAATTCCTTCCATCGGGATCAACGTGATAGATCGAGCCGGCCGGCGGCGGCGTGCCGCGCATGAACCCTTTGCCGTACAGCCGCGGCAGCAGTTGATCCTCATCCCAGATCCGCGGCACCCGCGACCGTTGCGTTTCGATCGGCTTCGTCCGGTTGCCGCACACGACGACCAACGATTTGCCGTCCGGCGCCAGGATCACCCCGTGCGGACCGTGCTCGCCGCAGTTTTCGCTGAATTGCTTTAGCAACTCGACGGTGTCGTAATGGTCGTCGTGATCCTTGTCGCGCACGCGGTACAGTCCGTTCGGATACTTCAAGCTGTCGCCGTTGACGACGACGTACAAATTCCCGAACGCGCACAACAAGCCTTGGGCTTGTCCCAGCTCGACCGGAATCTGCTCGATTTGGGGCGTGCCGGCTTCGCTTTTGCGCGGGAGAGTCACGCGGTAGAGCGAGCCAAACTGATCGCTCGTGATGAGCCGCCCCCGCGGATCGACGGCCAGGTTGACCCACGAACCGAACTGCGTTTTCGGCACGCTGTACAACAGCTCGACCTGAAAGCCAGGAGCAACTTTTATTTTTGCGACCGGCGTCGCCGTAGCATCGAACGCGTTCGGCTTTTGGGGAGCGACCCGCTCACTCGCCGCCTTGGTCCGTTGCTTGATCGTATTGTTCGGAGCGGCCTCGCAAATTGTGGCAAGACACAGACAGAGTACGCACAAACTGAAACGCATCATCAACAAACTCCCAGATTATGAATCGCCGTCAATCATATTATAACGGAGCGAATTCCACGGTCTTGGCCGGGGACTGGCTCATTTTGCGGCGGGCACCATCGCAGCGATGGTCGCGGAGCCAAATGTGCCTATCCCCTTCTCGGAACCCACCTCAATTCCCCATTGCCAAGCTGTCCGAGTCGGGCAGGGCGGTTTGGCGGCGCATCGGGATCAAATATCGGATCATTAATCCAACCAAAATGAACCCGCCGCCGACGAGCGTCCACGACGCGGGCCGATCGCCCCACGCCAGGTACGCCCACGTCGGCAACAGCAGCGGCTCGACCAGTCCGATGCCGGTCGCCTCGTGCCCCGCAATGCGTTTCAGTGCGTGCGCGAACAAAACATACGGCACCGCCATCTGCAAAATCCCCAACCCGGCCAAGAACAGCCATTGCATCCCGCTGGGCAGCGCCGACCCGGCAAGTGCGGTTGGGGCAAATAGAACGACCGTCACGAGATGATTCAGCGCGGCCATCCAGACCGCGTCGAAACCGCGCAACTGCCGCAGTGAAAGAACCACGCCCGCATAGAAAAAACTCGACGCCAATCCCCAGGCGACGGCTTCGGCCGGGGACTGTCCTAATTTTTCCGAGTCCGCGAGGAAAAATGGGACTGTCCCCTTGCACACGATCACGCCCACGCCAACCCCCGCAAACGCAACCATCAGCCAATCGCGCCACCCGCTCCGCTCGCCAAACACCAGCACGCCGACTAAGAGCACCCACACCGGCGCCGTGCATTGCAACCAATTGGCATTGGCAGCCGTGCCTTTGACCATCGCCGTCAGGTACGTGTAATTCATCCCGGCGAAGAACAGCGTCATCGGCACAAGCTTCCACGACCAGACGGGCCGTCGCACGAGCGGGCACAAAATCAAACAAGCAAACGCCGCCCGCCAAAACGCCAGCCGCGTCCCCGTCCAATCGGCCAGGTAGGGCGACTTCACAAAGAACCCGCTCGTGCTCCACAAGATAGCCGCCACCAGCACCAACCCACGCGCCTGCCGTAACGAGGGCACGTCGCTGCTGTCGGGCTGCGAGTGGCCCACCAAGGGCGCTGCGGCGGTTTCTCGTCGAGTTGAATTCAACTGAGCATCCATTCCAGAACCGTCGGGGACTGACTCCGGGGACTGGCTCATTTTGCGGAGTCTTCGGAGCAAAATGTGCCTGTCCCCTTCTTCGGAAAGCCATTTTGTTAGGCGCTCGAAGAAAGCGGCGCGATGCTCTCTCTCATAGAGAATTGTGCGGCGAGTCCCCAACCGATTTCCAGGTTATGGCTGCGGCAGCGGGCCGTCGAGTACCAGACAGCGATGGATTTTGGTAAAACAACAAAGTTACCATAAGCCGCAGCCATAACCTGGAAATCTGTTGCGGATTGGCCGCGGGCAGAGTTTGGTTACACTCTTGGTCTCAGAGGAATTGTTCGAGTTGCGGATTGGCCGCGGGCAGAGTTTGGTTACACTTTTATTCACGGAACGGGCCAGTGTTGCGGATTGGCCGCGGGCAGAGTTTGGTTACACTCCGGCTGTATCTTTCGACGGCGACCGGGGTTGCGGATTGGCCGCGGGCAGAGTTTGGTTACACTTTGCCGCGTCCCGCAGTCAGTGTTGCGGATTGGCCGCGGGCAGAGTTTGGTTACACTTGCGCGCTGATCGTCAACCTTGGGCTTGGGTTGCGGATTGGCCGCGGGCAGAGTTTGGTTACACTCATGGCCGCTGCGGTGAGACCCCTTGTTGCGGATTGGCCGCGGGCAGAGTTTGGTTACACTGCAACCATGTGGGCAAGGGTGAGTGATGTTGCGGATTGGCCGCGGGCAGAGTTTGGTTACACTAGTATATGCGCGAGCGATTACCTCGCACGTTGCGGATTGGCCGCGGGCAGAGTTTGGTTACACTCGCTCGCAGTCAGCAGCCATGCCGTGACTGTTGCGGATTGGCCGCGGGCTGAGTTTGGTTACACTCTGCAGCGATTGCCCCGGTGCGTACGGTTGCGGATTGGCCGCGGGCAGAGTTTGGTTACACTCGTCGCGTAACCGCGTTGACTCGGTTGCTGTTGCGGATTGGCCGCGGGCAGAGTTTGGTTACACTATCGACAGTATGTCGGCCGGTGTGGCTACGCGGTTGCGGATTGGCCTCGGGCAGAGTTTGGTTACACTCGATCTGCCGCCGGCCACGGCGACGTCGTTGCGGATTGGCCTCGGGCAGAGTTTGGTTACACTCCATGTCAGCCGAGCTGCGATCCCGGTTGCGGATTGGCCTCGGGCAGAGTTTGGTTACACTACGTAGGCTTTGCATCCAGCCGGAAGCTCGACGGTTGCGGATTGGCCTCGGGCAGAGTTTGGTTACACTCCGACGTGCATTGACCACGATCTTCGCTTGTTGCGGATTGGCCTCGGGCAGAGTTTGGTTACACTCCCCGTTGCATTGGCGCACTTGTCTAGTCGGTTGCGGATTGGCCTCGGGCAGAGTTTGGTTACACTTCAACGCCATCGACGTCCGTCCGTTATGTTGCGGATTGGCCTCGGGCAGAGTTTGGTTACACTCGTCGGACGCGGCGAAGCGTTCAGCCTTGTTGCGGATTGGCCTCGGGCAGAGTTTGGTTACACTTTGGGCCAGACTTCCGCGATCATCGCCGAGTTGCGGATTGGCCTCGGGCAGAGTTTGGTTACACTGGCCTTCGGCGCTCATCGATGCCGTTGCTGTTGCGGATTGGCCTCGGGCAGAGTTTGGTTACACTCTTGTCATCTGATCGGCCGTCCGGTCAGTTGCGGATTGGCCTCGGGCAGAGTTTGGTTACACTTTTACCTGCCTAAATTGTGGCTGCCGCACGACTTGAGGAGGAATCGCAGCTAGAAAAGACTGACAATTGACACGGGGCCGGCTCCGGCGGTTTGCGCATTTTTCCCCAAAAAATCTGCATCCGCTCAAACTGTTTGTCGGTGATCGTAACCACGCGCACCTCGCCATCCGGCGGCAGGTGGCGCTGATCCGCGCGAGGTGGACCTCGGCATTTTCCTTGCTCGGGCAATGCCGAGCATACACCGAATATTGCATCTGCGTAAAGCCATCGCGCAAGAGCGATTTGCGGAAAAGCGTGTACTCGCGCCGCGCTTTTTTGGTGTCCGTCGGCAGGTCGAACATCGCCAGTACCCACATACATCGGTACCCGTTGATGAACATCGGTGAGAGAGGTCAGAGGTGGGGATTGGACGGAGTTGGGACAGGTACCTTCGGTGACATGCCCAGCATGCTTCGGGAATTTCGAGATTCTTGGCTTCCCCGGTGAAACAGCGCACAAGTGACGCCACGTAGCGATGCAATTCGACCATCAGCGGGCCGACTTCTTCGCCGAATTTCACCGGTCGGCCAGGATTTCCAACAGTGCGGCTTTCGCGGGTTGATTCAACTCTTCATAGCCTTGCCGATGTAGTTCGCGGACTCGGTCATCGACCAGTGGCCGCAACGGCTCGATGAGATCGTCGGCCAGGCAAAACGCATTGCTCCGATTGCGGTGATGCAGCCCCAAGCTCGGCAGCAGACCGGCGGCCACGATTGCCCGGGCGATGGCGGCCCGTACGACCGCGTACCCGTAGTTCAAGAAGCTGTTGAGGCCCGGTAAATCCGGATCGCGACGGAACACGGGGTCTGTCCCCAATTTCGGCTCTGAGAAATTGGGGACTGACCCCTCCCCTCATCCGCCCCCCGCTCAGGCAACGTGGAAACTGACGGATCCTCATCGTCCCACAGCCAATTGGCCCAATACACGCGGGCCGCCTGCGCCTCGACGTTCGTGGGATCGCCCGACCGCACCTCGCGGGCAAGCGCCATCAACTTGCGATGCGCCGGCAAATCGGCCGATATATTGCGAGCCTGCGCCTGAATCTTGGCCACCACCAGTTGACGCCAGAGTTGTTTCCGCAGCGGCCGCCCGACGGCCAACTTCGCATCGAGCCGCCACACGACCTGCGAATGATCGGCCATCGGCAGCAGAATGGCGGCCGGCAAATGATCGCGCCCGCAAATGACGACGGCCGCATCACTCTCGGCCAGCTTCGCCAACGCCCCATGCGTGTACGTCACCTGCGGATGATCGACCAGCACGACGCCAATATCCTCGCACGGCACCTGGCCAATCGTCTGGCCATCGCGCTTGAGCACAAGCTGCTCGTCGCGAACCGAGAGATGAGCCGGCTCACGGCTAATTTCGAGCGTGCGTTTGATCACGATCGCTCTTTCGGCACGGAGGAAAGAAACAAAACCCTCCGTGGCCGACCACAGGCAGTGCATCCCGGATGCGGAGTCTCAGTGTAATTGGGAGCTATCGGCTCCGCCAGCTTTTTTCGGCATTGCCCTTCAATACTTCATCTTTTGCAAGGCTCGGATCGCAGCGGAAAGCTGAGGTCCCAAGTGACCACAACCTTCAGCCAAAAGTCGTGATCGCATCCATTTCCAGGAGCCCGGCAAGTTCCTTTTCGATTTCTTTGCGCTATTGCCGCTCGACCGCTGGCGCGGAGTGTAATCGCTTCACGGGCAATAGCCGAAACGCCGAATCTAGAGCAACTTCGTCGTCTTTCCGCTCCGGTGAAGGTTCTAGGGGCCAAATGTGGCCCAGGGGATTAACACGAACTTTAACAGGCGTTGCCTCACCCGGTGGCGCCAAATCCTTCAGTTGGGATGCGCTGACGGGTACTGTCTGCCGGACCGAATCTGGGATGATCTCACCATCTTCGTTCTTTTCGCCTTTCGCGCGGCGGGCGTCCCAGTGAAGCTTAAACTGAATTGTTTGCGGTTTATCGAGCTTGACTACAACAAAATAACCGGCTTCGTTTGTCTCTTTGTGTCGCATCCAGACCGTTTCACCTTCTGACAACGACATTACGAACCGACCGGTTTTGGGATTGTCGGTGCGGTCAACAGCTTCAGTTTGCGCTATCCTGACTCGCTTCGCTGCGTCGAACGTGCGGATCACTTTGCCAGACCACTCTCCAGACGCATTTTCACGAATTTCTATATGATGATTATCATCTCCCTGATAGACCCGTGATAATTCCGGGAATTCTTCTGTGCCAAATCGCTGCCACTCTTCGGTCTGATAGTTGTACTTTCGTAGCGGGATAAGTACCGGGTCATTTACCGTCCAGACCAGAATTACTCGCTTGATTGGAACGCCAGTGCCATCTCGCCTCGAAGTCATTCGGAATGGTCCATCCTTCACCATTTTTTTGAGGTCGGATTCTGTAAAGCTGTCTGCGTCCCGTCCGGTGCCGGCTAGCCGTAGGTTAATCTGATCGCGCAAAATTTTTCGCAGCCGTGGATCGCGAGTAGTCCCGTCTTTTCGGGGAGCGGCTCAACCAATTTTGGGATATAAGGCGCGAATCAACAAGCAACTTTGCGCTTTCGGGCCGTTTTTAGATTAGGTTCCTTCTTGGTTTGCAGATAGCGACTAGCAAGACGATCAATGGCGTCTTTCGGCTTCTCTGTCCGAGGCATTCGCAGATGTTTCGGCTTTAACTTGCTTATTGGGATTCTTCGAGTAAAGCGAGTGTTTGTACCGTGGATCGGACCAAAAGGATTGTCCTGGTGAAACTTTCCGGTCAATTTCTTGCCGACTTGGCGGTGTGCGACAACAATTTGCTTTCTAGGGGGCCGATCGTGATCCTTGGCGTCCATAGGATCAAAATTCTCAAACAGCTGACACAGGACCTGTGAGCGAAATGACTTCACACTACCCCACGGTGGACTAATTGGCTTCTTCTTACGACGATTCGGTGCGCGCCCTTGGGCTACAGCTGTAACTCGTTCTTCTTCCGTATCTGTGCGCGACGTGCCAGTTCCTGAATACGCTCGCCATCGGTCAAAGCAATCGCCACAGCGTCAATCGCATGCTCGCGATGATCGCCGCGATTCTTTAGCGATGCGTGCTGAATATCGTCTGGGGATGCCTCATGTCCCTTCATCAACGTTTTATACAACTGCCAATCCTTTCGCAGGATCGACGTGTATATACCCTTGGTGACAAAGATCCGTCGATCACCGCCCTCCAGATGCGTTGGTTCGTCCGGCCAAAGCGCCTGCTGCAAGTAGGTTTGCACTTCTCGGGCCGCATAAGCGGTATCACTCAGTTGACTTCCCTTCCACTCATCAGCAACATTTGTTCGGCTGAATATCCGCCATTTGGATTGGTAGTTGTGCCGTTCGAAGTAGTCTCCCTTCGCGGGAGTGTGAGACTCCATAAAGCGGATAGGTACACTGCGTTCATCGAATTTTTCGCCCCACCATTCGCGCGGCGTCTGGCGGCCCTTGTTGCGATTGGCATCGCGAAAACATAGTACACGGTTGTTGAGCGAGTTATCGCCACATCGGCTGTAGGGAATGATGTGATCGACTTCTAATTCATCCCCAACTGCTGCCATCCGAAGTGTGATCGAACGCCCAGAATAGGCGCACGGACCATTGCTATTATCCGGATCGATCATTGTCGACGAGTATGCGCAAACGCTGCGCTGCTGCATGCATAGTATTACGCGATCAACCGCGGCACGGAGCTGATTGTGGCTTAATAGGTGGAATCGTTCAGTTCCAAACGTTGGCCTTACAACCTCGTCAATTATTTTCTTTCGGATTTTGTTACGGTTGAGCGAGCGGTACAGAATTCTGTCGCTCAACTTTTTTGGTTTAGTTGTCTCTCTCGCAAACTCGATCACGATCCGGTCCGGATATTCGCCGCCATGCGTCCGAATATTCGCAATTACGTGGCGACGAACCTCGTGAATTGCCTTCCGGACAACCGGATTGGAAAGTGTTGGAGCGGGCGGCAGCAGCCCGTGTTTGTCCATGTAGTGTCGATCGGCCTTAGTCAGACGAGAACCGCCGACGCGATATCGCCGAATACGATGTGGCGTCTCTGGATCGTCCTTTTTGTCCGACTTTTCAAGGTCAGCGGCAAATGCAAGTCTCGCTTCGATCTGCGTCGGCCAATGACCATCGGGTCGCCCTTTCTCCATGTACGGCAAAAGATTCAGCACGCCGCGGCGCGACATTTTTAGTCGCCGCTCCAGTTTTGGACGCGTACGCCAGGCGACGACCAACCGGTCCAAGCCGGTTTCATCCAATCCAAGTTTGTGGGCAACCGCTCGCAGCCGCGCGGCGTCTTCTTCAATTTGCGGGTCAATGCGGAGGATGGCCCGGTTGAGGCCTTCCTTTTTCGATTCGTCCCAGCTTTCCCAGACATCAGCGGTAACGGCTTCTAAGACAATTGCCGCGTGAAACCAATCGCCATTTAAATCCCGATCCTCCCCGCCCGCCACGTTAAGTTTGTAGGCATCCTCCGGAATATCTTGCTTTTTCAGCGTTCTTTTGTCGATTTTCAACGCTTGTCGAATTGCTGGAACGCTGCCCGATTTTTGTGATCGCAGCTTTGCCATAACTGAGGCATGTTCGTCCGCGTTAAGTGGTCGAAAGTCTCTATCTTTTGGACCTTTAATGCGTAGGTTGTTTACAGTCTCAAGGACTCGATAGTAAGAAGCGTTTCGGTCGGCGATTGGAACGCATCGATCTGTCGGCTCCAAATCGCATCGACCAAGCGTCCCGGTGTCCCAATAAGTACGTCGCTGGCCAAATAGCGAGCCCTTATGGCGCCACTTGTCATCGCCCTGCGGATCATCGAGCGACTGTCGTAACGAAGCTGTAAGCAACTGCGACAACGCTCCGGGCAGTGATTTTTGCTTTTCCCATAACTTCTCGAATTCATTTCGAATCATTCTGCGGTCGGCATGGAACTCGAATGAATCCAGTCGATTACGCACAGGTTCGGAATAGAGAATTGGCTGGCCCACGTGGTCCATCTTAGGCTTGCCTGCTCGATCTACTATCGGAACGCGGTGCTCGTCAGCGATCAAAGCGATTAATTCACCGAATGTTCGCGCGTTCCGTTCCTTCATCTGTTTCGTGGTTCGCTCTACCGCGCCTTTGACTTTGGCTTCCGAGTCGGCTTGATTGACGTCCGCGTCTTGTTTCTTTTTAGATTTTGTTGGTTCTCATCGGATTCAGAATCCGCAGCGCTTTCGTTCTGGGGAAGGTTCAGTCCAAGCGCACTGCGCCGTTGGCAGAGATGAAGCAAGACACGGCCAAACTCGTGGGGCGAAGCGCTCGCTCGAGTCCGGCGCGGCGAAGTTCCCACACATCGGTCGAAAGCAATGCTTGTAGCTCGGCGGCGTTTTCGGGAAGCAATTTGCCTTTGGTAAGCAACTGGCGCACAGCACGTTTTCGTGCTGACCTTCGTGCCAGCGACCTTCGAAGACTGCGTTTGCCGCGTCGATCCTGATTTTTCGGTGCGCCATGTCCCTCTTCGGTTTCCTCGACTCCTGCCGGGAACACGCTGACGCCGCACGTTACTTCTTGCTTGCCTGTATCGACCCAAGCCGAGCCGACCGAATTCGATCCGATATCAAGCCCGAGAATTCGCATTGGAATCCAACTTCGTGAAAAGAACTGGATAAGGGGTTGACAAAGCCCCCAATATAGCTGACAGTGACACTTAGTGTACCCAAACTCTGTCCGCGATTTTTCGCAACAAGAGAAAATTCGCAGGCACCGCCTTCGGGCGACCAACCGCAGCCCGCACAAACGGCCTGCGGTTTTTTCATGCGCCAAGAAATGAAAAAGCCAGAAATCCGCTTACAAATCGAACCGCTCGACGAAGGCGGATTCGTCGCGACAAGTCCCGATGTCCCAGGGCTGGTCGCCGAGCGCGGAGCGTCGAAGAGGTGACAGAATTAGCATACGCCTTGTGCCACGATATTGCCGCTTGTTGCCGTGACCATGGCGATCCGCTCCCGCCTGCTTTGGCGGGGCTTTAGATATCGAACGCAATCATTACAAGGCACCCTCACCCTGGCCCTCTCCCAACGGGCGAGGGAGCATGCGGCCTTTTTCATGCGCCCGATGCGGGTTTCCATCCGCGCCAGTGCACCCTCGCAGCAACCCTCGCACCTCTTTCCGGCGCCGCTTTGGAGCACAACCAATCCCCGGCCAAAAATCGAATCTATCAATTCGGTTTCGATTTGCTACATTCGATCTCACGCTGGATCGTGACATTGTTTGCTACGCTCGCCAGTCATGTCATTCCGAGGTTGCCGAGGAATCTGGCCAGACCCCTCGGCGGACCTCGGGGTGACACGCAGACGGTGTTTCCAGCTGTGCGCTGCCTGAGCTTGCCGCAGGGTCGAAGTGCGGCGTTTGGTCTTTGGAAATTCGATATGAAAAGCATTAGCTATCAGCCGTCAGCTGTTCAGCCAGACGGGACCGCGGCTGCGCGTCATCCGCCCCCTGTTCTCGTGGCATCCCTGCTCCCTGCACCCCTCTCGTCCGGCATCCTCGTTAGTAAACTCCCCGGGTATTGCTCGGCATCGATGCATGCCGGCACTGCAATTGTCGAGCGTATTGCCAGGGGCGGCCGCGCGGAATTGGTGGGTTTCGCACGCCGAATGTGGGACCCCTATGCGTCGAGCGAAACGTATCCACCGTCCACGTAACAAGTTCGGAGCCCGCAGCGCAAGACAAGGGTTTTTCAAAACTCGCTGAAACCCGAGCGCCACGATATTTTGCCCACGCGACTCGAAATCAAACGAGCGGGTAGGGGGAAGGGGACAGGTACATTTTGCTCCGAAGCCTCCGCAAAATGAGCCAGTCCCCGGCGGGAGAGGGATCAAGGCGTCAGCACGCGAACGCGAACTTGCGACGCCGCTTGCGGCGAATGGTACACGCGCTCGGTTGCTTTTTGAAAATCAGCCTCGGTGGCCTGGTTGATGTCGCAGAATTTCTGCGGGTTGCGGTCCATCAGCGGGAACCAGGAGCTCTGGATCTGAATCATGATCCGGTGGCCGCGGCGGAAGGTGTGGAAGATGTCGGGCATGGTCCAATTCATCGCCTCGATCTGGCCCGGCGTGAAAGGCGCCGGCTGTTCGAAGCTGTTGCGGAATTTGCCGCGCATCGGTTCGCCGCGCACGAGCTGCTGGTAGCCGCCCATTTGCACGTTGGCAGGGTTCGGTTCGGGATTGGGAAAGTCGGCCGAGTAGACGTCGATCAGCTTTACCACGAAATCCGAATCGGTGCCCGACGTCGAGACGTGCAGGAGTGCCGAAAGCGGGCCGGCCAGCGTGACGTCTTCCGTGAGCGCGTCGGTTTGATAGACGAGCACGTCCGGCCTGCTGGCGGCGAAGCGCTGGTCGTCGGTCATGTATTCGGCGGTTCGTTGGAGCGACACCGAACCGATGTACGGAACCGGTTTGGCCGGATCGCTCATGTACTCATCGAACGTGCTGTTCTCGTCGTTGGCCGGTTCGTCGAACGAGAGTCGTCCGCCCGCGTGCAGGTAAAGCGATTTTTCGACCGTGTTCCGGGGAGGCCAGGCATCGTAATGGCGCCATTGGTTGGTGCCGGTTTCGAAGACGTTCGCTTCTGAGAAATTGAATTTCTCTCCTTTGCCGTCGTCATCTTTAGCCGCCCCGGTCGACCTGTCGTCTTTTTCGTCGCCTTTGAGAAAGTGTTTGAAGAACGGCAGCTCGAAATGTTCGCGGTAATACTCCGATGTTTTGGCGTTGAACGCGACATTGCCCAGCCGGTCGCCATCCATTCTCGACCACCCGCCGTGCGACCACGGGCCCATGACCAGCACGTTGGTGATCCCCGAGTTCAGGCGTTCGGTTTCCCGGTACACTTTGAGCGTGCCGTACAAGTCTTCGGCATCGTACCAACCGCCCACGGTCATCACCGCGGCGTGAACCTTCTTCAAATTCGGAGCCAGACGCCGGGCTTGCCACCATTTGTCGTAATTGGGGTGGGCCATGATGTCGTTCCAAAACGGGACCTTGCCCTTGAAGTATTTCTTATTAGCGTTCGCGACCGGACCCAGGCCGAGATAAAACTCGTAGCCATCAGACGACTTGAAATCAAACGGCTTGGGACTCTCGCGCGTCGGATTTTCGAGCTTCTGCTCGAAGCTTTCGAGGAAGCCAAACGCATCGTTAAGAAACAGGCAGCCGTTGTGGTGAAAATCGTCGCCGATGAACCAGTCGTCCACCGGGGCCTGCGGCGACACGCATTTGAGCGCCGGATGGGAGTCGATCATTCCACTCGCGGCGTAGAAGCCGGGATACGAAATACCCATCATGCCGACTCGGCCGTTGTTGTTCGGCACGTTTTTCACCAGCCAATCGATCGTGTCGTAGGCGTCGGTGGATTCGTCGATGTCGCGCGAGGCGGATTTGTGCTCGAGGATTGGCCGCACGTGGACGAAAGTGCCTTCGGAGCCGTTGCGTCCGCGCACGTCCTGCATCGCGAAGATGAAGCCTTCCTTCGCGTAGTAGTTCAGCGGGCCATGCGGTGTGGGGCTAACATCTTCGCCGTACGGTTTGACGGAATACGGAGTGCGCGAGAGCAAGATCGGGTAGCGCTTGTCGGCATTCTTCGGCACATACGCGGCCGTGAAGAGGTGTACGCCGTCGCGCATCGGAATGTTGTACTCGTATTTGGTGTAGTGTTCCTTCAGGTAGGCAAGCTCGGGCGACGGCGCTGCTGCGACCGTCCCGTCGAGTGCGTGCGCACCAATGAGGATCGCCGCAACTCGGACCGCGATTCGCAAATACTTTACGCGCATCGCAACGCCGCAACCGGCGTCGTTTACTTGCGGCGCAGGCATGTGCAGCCCTTCAAAGGAAGCGTGGTCGGGCAACCCATCCACGGCCCGCGCCAATGCAAACACAGTCGGCTAGATGCTGATCTTCCCGATCCGCACACGGGTGAAGACATGCCGCTCGCCCGTTTTGCGACGGAAGTTTTTGCGGCGGCGCATCTTCTGAATGACGAGCTTCTCACCCTTCGCGGGCCCAAGGACTTCGGCCGCCACATTGGCGCCTTTCACAACCGGCGAACCGAGCTTGGCATCGCCGTCGCCGCCGACGGCCAGTATGCGGTCGAAAGTGATCTTCTCGCCGGCCGGCACGTCGCGGTAATTGAGGAGCAGCTCCTGGCCTTCTTCCACTCGATATTGGTGACTTCCGTCGCTGATGATCGCATACATGTTTGCACCTTTAGATTGTTATCGAGTATTCAATTAACCGGGCCAGTATTCGTGCTTCTCGAGATACGCCGCACCCAAAAAGATCAATCCCAAGCACCACAAGCCGGTGCCGTTGGCCGCGACACGTTGAAAGTACAAGCCACTGACGCAACCGAAAATACCCAGCAGGGCCCAGAACTTTGGCGACCACATGAACTTCTTGAAACGATCCTTCATTGTCGTACCTCGATGATGAAACTCAATCACCCTTCGCGCGGTATTCCATTGGCGAAGCGCCCTGCCCAAATAATGGGCGCCTGCCGCCAGACACGCGATCCTACTCCCGCCGAGCAGGGCCCCCCTTCGCTATCATGAATCTATTAGTTTACCTGGAGGCTCAATCCCCGGCAACTCGCACTTCGCGGCCGTTGGAATCGACGCAATCGATCTTCAAATACTCGGGCGACAGGCCCTCGCCGCTGACAACTTGCACCTCCACACTGCTTTCCTGCTCCAATTGCACCAACTCACGGCGTTTCTTGTTATTGATATAGCTGGCCACTTCCTCCTCGACCGTCACGGTCACCCGAGCGACCTGGTTCGTATGCGCACACATGATCAGCTTGCGCACGACCTCGATCGCCATGCTCTCGGCCGATTTCACCAGCCCGCTGCCACCGCACGACGGGCATTCCTTGTAGACGCTTCGTTTGATGCTCGGCCGAATCCGCTGCCGCGTCATTTCGATCAGGCCGAAGGGGCTGGTGCGCAAGATTTTCGTACGGGCCCGATCGCGCTTTACCGAGTCGCGGAGCGTGCGCTCCACTCCGCGGCGATTCCGCTCCTTGCGCATATCGATAAAGTCGTTCACCACCACGCCGCCCAAGTCGCGCAGCCGCAGTTGCCGGGCGATCTCGCGGGCCGCGATCATGTTGAGCTGGTATGCCGATTCCTCGGCTGAGCCGTCGGTCCGGAAACTGCCGCTGTTGACGTCGATCGCCACGAGCGCCTCGGTCTGATCGATCACGAGCGAGCCGCCCCCCTTGAGCGGCACGCGCCGCTGGTTGATCTGGGCGATTTCCTCGTCCAGCTTGTACTTGTGAAACAACGGCTCGCGGCCTTCGTACAGCTTCAGGCGGCTCACATAGCGGGGCATCACGATCTGCAGAAACTCCTTCGCCCGCTCGAACGACTTGGGTTCATCGATGTAGATCGTATCCACGTCGCCGGTGAAAATATCGCGGATCGTGCGGATGATCATGTCGCTTTCTTCGTAGATATCCACCGGCCCGGAAGTCTTCTTGATCCGCCGCACGATCACCTTCCACAACCGCAGCAAGTAGGCCAGATCGCGCGATAATTCTTTCTTCGTTCGATCGGTGCCGGCGGTGCGGACGATGAAGCCGACGCCCTTCGGCGGATTGAGCTCGCGAAGAATATCGCGCAGGCGCCGCCGATCCTCGTCGCTTTCGATCTTGCGCGAGACCCCAATTCGTCCGAGCGCCGGCATCAGCACCAGGTACCGGCCCGGAATGCTGATGTACGTAGAAAGCGTCGGCCCCTTGGTGCCGATACCTTCTTTGATGACCTGCACCAGCACTTCATCGCCGCGCTGAAAAATATCCTGAATCGGCGGCTTGAACCGCGGCCGAACGCCCACTCGAAAGCGGGCCGTTTTCACGCCGCCGTTGCGCCCGCCGCCGCGGCCCCGATTTTCGCCGCGATTCTCGCTCCGCGGCTCGTCGTCGTCTTGTTCGGGCCCATCGAAATCTCGATCGCGTCCTCCGCCATTCGGTTGCATCGCCTTGCGCGGATCGTAGCCGCCCTGGCGGAAGTATTGCGGCTCGACGTCGCTAATGTGCAAAAAGCCATTCCGCCCCACGCCAAAATCGACAAATGCCGCCTGGATGCTCGGCTCCAGATTTACGATCCGGCCCTTGTAGATATTGCCCACGTAATTGGTTTGGCTGCTGCGCTCCAGATAAAGCTCTTCCAGTAATCCGTCCTCAACAATCGCGATCCGGCATTCTTCCGGCTGCGCAACATTGATTAACATTTCTTGTTTCATTGTGTGTTATTTCTCACTCTACGTTTGTTCAATTGGTCGTTCCATCGCTTCGCAAGGATGCGGGATGCCGGATGCAGGGGGCGGGGTAAAACCTTCGGCTTCCGACCCTTTCCCTGGCATCCTGAATCCTCCTCCTGCTCACACCGGTAATTCCGGTAGAACCTTCGCCAACTCCTCTTTCAAATACGTTTTAATATGCGGGTGCCTTCCAATTCCAGCGCCGCTTCGCCACGCGCTCGCACGTCGGAACATCGACCCGCCGGCAAACTTGTTTGATCTCTGGTATCGCCGCCGGCGTTACGCTCAAACTGCGTAACCCGATTCCCAGCAGCAACATCGTGTACAGCGGATTGCCGCACATCTGCCCACACATGCTGATCGGCACCTCGTACCGCTTGGCAGTGCTCACCGCCATATTGATCAGCCGCAAGACCGCCGGGTCCGCCGCGGTGTATAGTCCGGCCACGTCCTTGTTGCTGCGATCGACCGCCAGCGCGTATTGAATGAGATCGTTGGTGCCAATGCTGAAGAAATCCACTTCTTCGGCAAAATGGTCGAGCATCATGACTGCGGAGGGCACTTCCACCATCATGCCGACTTTGATATCGCGATCGAACGGCGCGCCCTCCTCTTCCAGATCCTCGCGGGCTTCGCGCAACACCATCTTGGCGTGCTTGAGCTCCAACAGCGTGCTCACCAGTGGAAACATGATGCTGATATTTCCGGCCACGCTTGCCCGCAATATGGCCCGGAGCTGCGTGCGAAATAAATCCGGGTTGCGCAGTGCCAACCGGATACTTCTCAGTCCAAGAAACGGATTCGCCTCATCATCCGGAAATGCAACGCTCGGCAGCTTATCGGCGCCCAAATCGATCGTCCGCATGATCACCGGCTGACCGCTCAATGCTTTGGCAACGTCGGAATAGGCCAAGGTCTGCTCCTCTTCCGTCGGCTGTTCGTCGCGCGAGAGGAACAGAAACTCGGTGCGATAGAGTCCGATGCCATCCGCCCCGCGCTTCTGGCATTGCTCCACCTCGTACGGAAACTCGATATTGCCGAGAAGCTGGATTCGCACGCCGTCGGCCGTCTCGGCCGGCAAGTTGCGCAGCTTTTCGAGCTTGGCGGCGTGCGACCGATACTGCACGACCTCGTGCCGATACCGGGCAATCGTTTCCTCATCCGGACTCAGGATCACGACACCCTGGTAGCCGTCGATGATCGCCGTCTCGCCGCCGGAAACATTCGTGAGAAACGGCCCGATGCCGACCACCGCCGGAATGCCCAGCGCTTCGGCGACAATCGCCGTATGGCTGCCCGCTCCGCCGATCTCGGTGACGAACCCCTTCACGAACATCGGATTCAAGTTCGACGTTTCGCTCGGCGTGAGATTGTGCGCGAGCACCAGCACTTCGGCGTTGACGTGGGCCAGCTCCTCGCGTCGCTTGCCGAACAGGTGCCGCAGCAACCGCTTCTCGATGTCGAAGATATCGTTGGCCCGCTCAGGCATGTAGTCGCCGTCGAGCGATTGAATCACCTTGGCGTAATATCGCAGCGCGCGGCTGACCGAATACTCGGGAGAATAATGTCGCTGGCGGATCATCTCCTCCAGCTTTTGCCGCAGCCCGCGGTCGTTCAGCATCTGGATGTGCGCGGAAAAGATCGCGGCCGAATCCTTGCCGAGCTGCTCAGAGACGCGGTCGCGATGCCGCTCGATTTCGGCGGTCGCGGCGGCAATTGCCTGGTTGAGCCGCCCCAGCTCGTCTTCCACGGCATCGCGCGGCAAAAACCGCCGAGGGATGCGGAACCCCTCGTTGTCCATGACAAGCACTTCGCCGATCGCCACGCCGGGCGATACGGCAATCCCTTGAAGGCGTTCCATGTTGTTTCGGTCAAGGGCCGGCTACTCGAACGGTTTGCGAAAGGCAAACTCCGCGGCCGTGCCTCTGGCTTGTATGCGAGAAGGCGGTCGTCGGCCAGCGGGCGACTGATCGCGACGCGTGCCGTGCTGCCGACTTGGAGAAATCCGCTTCCATCGCGAAGAGAGGTGCGGAGCAAGATCGGCAAGTGTAACGGCGCCGTCGCGTCGAGTAGCGGTCCCTAAAAATATCTTGTTAATTGTTCGATTCAAAATTTTTGCCGGGCCACTTTAGTGCTGCAGCCCAATCCACCACCTCGATGGCGGCATCTGGCGGTCGCCGCAGCGACCCGCATGACCAATTCAGTTCGGCGATCGAATCGCAGTTCGCGGTCCGTTAATCCGCGTCGTCCTGAGGAAAACCACTCTCCACAAGCGCCGCCAACGCATCGACAGCTTCCTGCGCATCGCCACCCTCTGCTTCCAGAGTTAATTCGGTTCCTTTCGCGGCCCCCAATGTCAATAAATCCATGATGCTTTTGGCTTGCACGCGATAACCGTCTCGTTCAATTTCGATTTTCGCTTCGAACTTTTGCGCCGTTCGCGCAAACATCTCCGCCGGACGGGCATGCAAACCTTGCTCGTTCACAATCACCACGACGCGTCTGATCGGAGAATTGCTCATTCTCCTAGTGTCCAAATTGATTATTATCCGCTTCGTCGAGCAACTGCCAAACTTCTTCCGGCGTTTTGCACTGCTTGAGCATTCGGCAAAACATGTCGTCGCGCAATTGCCGCGAGATGTTTTCCAGCGCCCGCAAGTGATCGCCAGGCCGATCCGGTGGCGAAACCAGCAAAAACAGCAAATGCACCTTTTCGCCATCCAGACTGTCGAAGTTCACTCCCTGGTCGCTGATCGCGACCGTGCCGATTAATTTTTCGATCGACGGGTGCTTCGTGTGCGGCACCGCGACGCCACGGCCGATCCCGGTGCTTCCCAGCTCCTCCCGCTTTAAAATCGCCTCAACAATGCTGTCGTAGTCGTTCGCGTTGATTTTCTTGGAGTCTAAGAGGGACGTGGCCATCGCCCGGATCACAGTTTTCTTTTCCGCCGCCTCCAAATTCGTGCGGATCGCCTCGCGACAAATAAAATCAGAGAACTTCATCGATTATTCGCCTCGTCAACCGAGTAGGGACGCCTGTATCGGTTAAGTACGTTATCTCTAGTCGTGGCGGCGTCGCGTCGGCGTCTTTGCGCCGTTGACCCAACCAATCTACGCCGTCCCACCACTAAAAACGTTTCTGCTTGTCAAAGAACTTGTCAAAACTACGTTAAACACGCTGCGTTGCGG
The DNA here is from genome assembly GCA_963733825.1 of Pirellulales bacterium. Lineage (GTDB taxonomy): Bacteria > Planctomycetota > Planctomycetia > Pirellulales > Lacipirellulaceae > JABDGM01. The sequence continues at coordinate 180,862 of CAVTEK010000011.1, read as the reverse complement.
TTCGCACCGCTTGGCGAACGTGAAACCCCTACTCCGTTTCCATTTCCGGCTTGAGCGTTTCCCCGCGCCACGGTTCATTGTTGCGATGCCGCTCTTGCACTTTCTCTTTGTATTTTCGCAGTTGCTGCTCCAACCGGTGAACGACCGTATCGACCGAGCCCATCAGATTATCCGACTGATCGTGCGCGACAAAATCGTGTTTATGCTCCGCCGAGACTTTCAGATCTACACGCGGCGTCGCTTCGTCGGTCAAATCGATAATGACTTCGATCGCCGTGAGCCGCTCAAAAATCCTCAGCAGCTTCTCGGCCTTCGCCGAGATTTTCTGCTGAGAAGCGTCGCTTAATTGACCATGTCGGGTGGATATTTGTATCTGCACAATTTATCCCCATCGCCTCTTTTGCCGGGCCCGGTTGCGGACCCCATCGCCGCGGGCCGCTACAAACCGCTCATTCTAGCCCTTTTCGCCCGGACAGACAAACCGGGTTCTTTCCCGGCATTCGGGGCGGTTGATGGCGAGGGAGAAGTGGCATCGAAGACAAGAAGCGTGGGAGAGAGGGAGAGGGGAAGACACGAGGATGAATGTTGCATCATATCTCCCATTCTCCCTTCTGCATCTACTGCGGCTTCGAGATCGGCTTCAGCCCCTGTTCGAGCTCCGTGTGCCAACGACGGATGTTACGAGATCGTTCGGCCGGCTGTGCGGCCGGGTTCGACATCAGTTGCTTGCCTGTGATTTCCTTCAAATCCTGAACCGCCAGCACTCGGTAGTCCAGGCTGTCCTGCTCCAGCCAGTCGATGAGTTTCGACACCGCGCCCGTTTTGATTTGGTCGGGCGTGTGACCGATTTGATCGGCATTGTATCCACACAACATTTCGTACAAATCGGCGGCGGCCGGTCGGCCTCGTTGATCCACCAGCGTTTGCCAAACCTTGTTCGCCGACTCCGGGCTCAGCGCCATAGCGGTCCGCAGTGTTTCAATGTGCGACTTCCAATTCGAGCGCTGCTCGGAATCCCGCAACGCATCGACAAACGGCACGAACAATCCCACGTGGATGCTGCTCCGGGCCACCAGCGACTTCACTTCCGGCTGCTTGCTTCCCTGGAACAGCTCCAGCAGCTGTGTATCCACCGGGATATTGGAGACCAATGTGCTTTCGATCTTCGGCGCGCCGTAAATCTGCTCGCTCCGTTTGCCAACCGGTTCCTGTTCGATCCATTCCGGCGGCGACGGATCGGCGACGAGATCGGTGGCACCCGCCGCGCTCTCAGTCCAGCGCGACGACTTCTCCACGGTTTTAGAACCGGCCCCATCTTTCCAAACGATACCGCCGAACGGCGCAAACAGCCGGCATTCAACTGGCGCCGGCGTTTGCCGCGGATCCTGGCCAGGCACATGTATCCGCTCCACTTCCACCGCGAGCGTTGCATTGCGACTCAATTGCGCCTCGCCCACACTCGGGCCAAGTTTTAACCTCACGCGATTGTCGCTCTTCGTAGGATTCGTGAGCACGATCCGTCCATAGACTAATTCAATCGTGGGAATGTCCGCTTCCGACGAGGCCCTTTGTCGGTCATCATTTTTTGCCGATTCTTCGAGTTGAGCTTGACGGCCTCCCATCGCCACTTGCGTGCCGCCCGACATTTCCAGGCGAAGCTCGGAGAGTAACGCGATTTTTGGTCGGAACTCCGGCAACGCGAGCAGGCGTTCACCCGCGACAACGGCAGACCTCGGTTCAATCCGATACCAAGCCCCGGTCTTGTCGTCGAATCGCAACAAGACGGTCTTCCCGCCCAAGTAAGTTCCCAGTTCGGCCGGACCTGCCGGGGCCTTCAACTTGCCGACTGGCGCCGCATTCGCATCGAGCGGCGGCACCGGTGCGGCATTCGCGCTTGCGTCGGGGCCTGGAAGGGGCGCAGTAGTCGCCACATTCGACGCCGGCGGAACGCCGGCCGTAGTTGGCGGCGGCAAGGGCCGATTGGTTGCAGCCTCGGCAGGTGGTCCAGGTGGATTCGACGAAACATTGGTCGTCGTCGAGCCCTGCGCCGGCGGAACAATCGGCGCGACGCCAATCGAATTCGACGGTGCGCCGTTGTTCGCGGGGGCGGAGGGAATCGATGCTGTGTTCGCGGGCGCGAGTGCTTGCGGGCTCGGGGTCGCAGGAGGTGCTGTTGTTATCTGCGGCGGTGCATCCGGTGCACTGTTCACCGCTGCCGAATTACCATAACGGTCCGGCTCATTCGACGTCGTTGCCGCCGCGGGTTGCGTCGTTGATCCGACGCTCGGCGACGATGGTGACGGCGGCAGCGTGTTTGGCGTTGCCGCCGCCGCGGCGCCAGCAGAATCATTTGGTGTACTCGCTGCCGTTTGTTCGGCCGAGTTGGTGCCGCTTGGCGCCGCGTTGTCTGTTGGCAGGGCAGTCGCCTCGGGCGAAATTGCGGCCGCAGACGGGTTGCCGGCCAACCAACCATGCGAACCGGCCGCTAGGAAGATGGCGATTCCAACGATGAGAACGGCCGCAAGCCCTACCAGCGCGGGCCACGACCGCCACCATCGACCGGTGCGCAGATACTCCGGTATCTCGATCGCTCGCGGCTGCTGAACGACGGCGGGGCCAGCCATCGAAACCGCGGGTGCGGTAGCCGCGACGGCACGTGCGGCCATAGTGTGGGCCGATTCCATTCGCAAGCGTTTCCGGTTGCCAGCCTCGCTTGCGATCGTATACATCCGCTGCCTGGCAAGCGGATCCACGTCGGCGGGCTGCCCGAGAATCATCGTGAGAACATGATGACAGGCGGCCGCTTCGGCCAGATGCACGTCCGACTCCAAACAAATCCGTTCGTAATCTCCCACCGCGTCCGGCGGCATGACGTTGTCCAGATATTCGGCGACCGAATTGGGATCCAGCCCCATACCGGTGCCGATCAATTGCGGCGCGCTAAGCCGCAGCCGCCGTACCGTATCGCGGGTGCGGTGCACCAGGTCCTCCGCAAAGTCGCTCGACTCGATTTTCTGCGCGAGCTCCTCCTTATCGGCTGGGTCCAAAACGTCGTCCAAATAAGCCAGCAACGTGCGAAGCGTTAAACGCATGATCAAAGCCCCGAAGCCGAATTGTGTTATCCGCGGGTCTCCCGACCCCTCACGGATAATAGTGCCAATCGGCCTCATAACCCGTGCAAGAAAATCGGCGCTTCCCGATTTTTTCGACCAAAGCGGCTTTAGAACGGCTTCGAGCGGCAAGGTGTTCGTCGCAACACGGCACTCCCGCGCAAGCCAGCAATCACATCCCGCCCCGCCGCAGAGGGTTGCTCTGCGGGCTCAATCTAGGTCCGTTACGTGTTTGTTGTTGGATTGTCGCAGCGATCGTCCCGCCGAAACGCTATCAGCGCCAAGATCGACACCAATCCCTGCCCAGCCGCCACGACGGCAGGATGAAGCCGTGGCTCGTCGACAGTTGCGGCTTGCCATCGATCGGTCCGCTCCCATCCTTCAGCAGTACGTACCCACTGCCCGGAGTGCGGGACCACCGGCGCACCGCCAGTCGTCCCATCGACGCGGCACGACAAAGTGCCTACGCCCAGCAGCAGCAGGGTTATGCCAAGAATCAAACGCACGGCGGCAAAGCCGCGGCAATGGCCTCCGATGCCACGCGGCATGTTTAGCGGCGTGAAAAAGCCGCAAGGGAAAAGACGGGAATTGAAAGCCGCCGCAGCGGGCACAAACTGGCCGATTGCGGCGGCAACTCTCCCAGCCCGATGCAATGCGAGTGCCCCTTTGTCCGTACCGGCCCCACGCACTTTCGCAAAACCGTGATGCGCCTTTGGTTTGCGGCGAGAGCCACACTTTATTTGCCGTCAAAACCGTGATTCCGATGTTTCCAAAACGCAACACCTGGGCCGACCGATGTCGCTTTGAGGAGACGAATCCTGCGCAATGGGCGACCCGCTCACGCGTCTACTCGCATAGCGAGCGGGACTCGCCAATTACAATTTCCCACCGCCCTTACAGTTACCGCCGCCCGTTTTTGCGGACTGCGTGGCGAAGCTTGCCCGATGCACGTTTACGGATGTTGAGGGACCAATTTTCACCAGCATTTTCTGGCAAAGCATTTGGCATTGCAAAACTGCTGGTTACAATTCAGGTAGACCTATTCGTGATTCGTTCTTTTCACCAAATCAGCGCCAGATCGGGGCATTTTCCCGTGACTCGCAACCGCATTTTACTAACCCGCGCCATCGAAGAGGCCGAAGGTTACACCGAGCTCGGCATGCTTCGAGCACGCGCTCTGCGCTTTGCAACGGCGTGGGTCGCTAGTTCATGGCAATCCCCGCGCCTGCTACCTGCTTGGCGAAGCGTTGCGCGAGCTGGACCGCTACGAAGAAGCCCTCTTGCCGCTCCAGCGCAGCGCCGACCTGATGCCCGACGATATTCACGTCTGGCTCGCCCTTGGCTGGTGCTACAAGCGCACCGGCCAGCTTGCGAAGGCGATTGAATCGCTGGAACGGGCTGTGAAAATCGATGCGAGCGAGGCCGTGCTGCACTACAACCTGGCCTGCTATTGGAGCCTGGCGCGCAATCGCACGATGGCGTTGCGGCACCTGTCGCGTGCCCTGGAAATCGACACCAATTACCGGGACATGATCCCCGACGAGCCCGATTTCAACCCCCTCCGCCACGATCCCGAATTCATCGCGCTGACCAGCGTGATTGTGTAGCGACGCGATTACGCCGCGACTCATTTGGGGCAGGAATGGGCGAAGCTCCCGCTGACAAGGGCCATGCGTAAAAGCGGAGATGCCTACCGATCGCGGTCGGGCAATTCGATACCCGGCAGGGCATCGCTCGGCGCCAGAACGGCGTCCTGCCGGCTTGCTCCCGCTGCAACCATGCCGAAGTCGTTATGGTACAAATCGTCGCCCCCCGGCAGCATACACGACGTCAACGACCTCACGCTTCCATCCGCGAACGCCACTTGAACGATTTTGCCACCATGATTCTGACTCATCGTATGGTCGCGTTCATCGCCCGGCGTATCGGAAAAGACCGGTGACAGCGACTGGCGCTCGTCGTGCAAGTAGTAGTATTTGTGCCGGACAAAGTATCCAAAGCGATACGCGTAGGCCGGTGAAGCCGTTGCCGTCTCTTGCGTCAATCGGCCTGCCGGCATCGCGCGTATCGACTCGGCCGTTGGAAGTCGCAACACAAACGCTCCGGAGCGGATCTTGGCCGCAACCGGCGACGCTGGGCAGATCAGCAACACGGCTAATTCCTCTGGCGTTGCGGTGCCACTTTCGATTAAACGAGCGACGAACATGCCCGCGTTTTCGTTCTGCCCAACTTTTGGAAAATATCCGCGGTTTGCGTCCGCGTACCTGGCCCCCAATTGCAACAATTGTCCCAGGTTGTTCTGACACACGACGCGCCGCGTGCCATCGCGGCTGTCGCGCAACGCCGGGAAGAGCAACATGCTGACGGCCAGCATCACGCCGCCGGCCACCGTCAAATCCGCAAGGCTCCAACCTAAAATTCCGGCCGGCGGATCGGACGTCGCGGTAAACTCTACTTCGCGCCGCTCGGCGGCAAATTCGCTTGCGCCGTCGCAACCAGTCACCCGCTCCGCAGTTCGCTCGGCAAGGCCGCGCGGAGGCCCGGCGGCCATGAATTCATCATCTTGATGCGCCGCAAAACACTCCCGTAGCTGCGCCAATTCGCGCTGCAGCTCCGGGCTGCTTTGCAATCGCGATCGAACATCGCGCCGCTCGTCGGCGTTGAGTTCGCCCAGTAGATAGCGAATCAATAGTTCGCGCATGGCGTGGCGACTGTTGGAGAGGTATCAAAAGGAGAGCCCGCCGAACGGGCGAGCTCTCCGAAGTGCATCACGATTACAATTATACGCGAACAAAATGGGGGACGGGATTCCTGCCTGCCAGCCAGGGAATGGCTGCCCACAATTTATAAATTAGTCGCGGGCGGTTGCGAATCTTCCCAAGCTTTGCCCAATCGCTTGACGGCCGAATGAAGCCGGCTCTTGACCGTGCCAACCGGCACGGCCAATTCATCAGCCGCCTCGCGATACTTCATTCCGCGAAAATAAACCAGCCGCACGGCGGACCGCAATTGCTCCGGGAGCGCGGCCACCGCCTGGCGGATCCATTCTTTTCGTTCACCTTGCTCTAACCCGGTCGCCGGCTCACCTTCCCGGCCGCTCAGGACATCCACCAGGGAACCCAACTCGTTGTGCTGCACCCGATTTGGCCGATCCAGGCTCACCAGTCGATGCCGCCGATTGCGGCGCTGGATATCGATCGCCTGATTCGTGGCCACGGTATACAACCACGGCCGCACCTTCCGTTCCGCATCGAACAGTTGGCACTTCAAGTGGACCTGCATAAACGTCGCTTGGAATGCATCCTCCGCCAATACCTGATTGTTCAGGAACCGGCGCAGGTAATTGTAGAGCTCGCGCTCGTACCTCTTCACCAACGTTTCAAATACGGCAGAACCACCGGTCAGCCGGTACTCGAGCAACAACTCCTCATCGGTCATCCGCTCGACGGCACCTGCCGAAAGGCTGATGCTCGCCGCGGCGCCAAGCCCGTTGCTCTCGTTTCGAACGCGATCTTCCGTGTTAAGCTCTGTCATCGTTACGAACCTCTATGCTAGAGGGTTCGACGCCAAATGGAGAAGTTTTCCCTCTTCTCCGTCGTCTAGAATAGTGACCGCCAACCCTGCATTCTAACGTTTTGCCTCTCCTTGGGTCGCCGGTTTGGGAAGCGGTTTGCCGAAGAACGTCCAAAAAAACCAATCGCCGGTATCACCGTCCCAAATTGAATAACTGGCAAGTAATATGCCAAACTGTCTTAAGAACCGCTACTAGCACCCCGACTTGTTCGCTGTAAGTTTTATCACTGCTGGCCTTTACGAAAAACAGCGAACTCAAACTTGTGGCACATTGGGCGACTTAACGCCCCGCCACGATCTGCCATAATTGCATTCGTACACAGACCTTCTTACTTGGCAGCGTTGCGGATTTGAGCAAGCTAGTGATCAACTCCGCGACACTTTTGGCAGAAAAACCCGCCGGCCGCCAACGGTTCGCGAATCATACTTTTAGATGCTTTATAAGACCGAATTCTTGCGACAAAAAAACGCGCGGCAATGAAATTACCCCTCGAGCAAGTCACATTTAGACCGGATGCAGATGTAACTGGTTCGCCCGGGCGGACTTGGAGACGAAACCTTGAGCTTTCCACAATCCGTTGAAAATCGGACCGGCGACGAGCCGGCATCCTCCGCCGAACCGGAGCAGCAGCAAACCCCGGAACAGCAGGCCGAGGCCCGCCGGTACAGCCACGTCTCGCTTGCCTGCACGCTGGCCGACATGGCGATCGATGTCGCGTTTCTGGGACTCATGGCTTTCATCTTCGCCCGGCCGATCGATACCTGGCTAAGTTCGTTTGTTCCTTTCAGCGGCGAGCACTCGATCCTTCGGCTCCTCGCACTATTCGGCGTCGTGATGCTGCTACACATCCTAATCTCGATGCCGCTGTCGTTTTATTCCAACTACGTCGTCGAACATCGATTCGCGCTTAGCAACCAATCGCTACGCCGCTGGTTGCGAAATTGGGCGCTGAGCAACGTGCTCACGATTGTCCTGGGCGCTGCTCTGAACGCCGGACTGTTCTGGATCATCTGGAACACCGGCGCCTACTGGTGGCTGATCGCCGCCGCCGCGTTTTTTGTCGTCAGCATTGTCTTGGGCCAGCTTGCACCCGTTCTCATCATGCCGTTGTTCTACAAGATCGAGCGGCTGGAAAACCCCGAACTGGATGGCCGGATGAAACGCCTGGCCGAAGGCACGGGCATCACGATCGAAGGCGTCTACCGCATGGGGCTGAGCGCGGACACGGTGAAAGCCAACGCCATGCTGGCCGGCCTGGGGCGCACACGCCGGGTGCTGATGGGCGACACGCTCATCGAAAAATTCAACCCCGCAGAAATCGAGGTGATCTTCGCCCATGAACTGGGCCACCACGTTCACCGCCACATCCCGAAAATGATCGCGACCGGCGTGGTGACGAGCGTCGTTGGCTTTTGGCTCATTGATCGCGCGATCGTCTGGTGGGCCGGCATCCCCGATGCCGCCGCCGCACCAACCAGTGCGCTGCCGCTCGTGATGTTCACGCTCACGGTGTTTGCGCTGATCCTGTCGCCGTTGCAAAACGCAATCAGCCGCCACTACGAACGGCAATGCGACCGCTACGCCCTCGACCGCACGCACGACGTGACCGCGTATCGCAGCGCGTTTCTAAAACTGGCCCGCCTCAATAAGGCCGACATGGAACCGAATCCGATTGAGGTATTCCTGCTCCACAGTCATCCACCAATTGCGGAACGGCTGGCTCTCGCAGATTAAAAACCGCCGACGATTCGTCGGGGCCTACTTCGGTGTGCGGGGCAACGCTGTTCCGCGATCTTCCATCGGATCCGGATGCGTGGCGTCGTTGGGGTTCGTGCGGAAGTTTGTGTCGACGCGGTTCCAAGCATCTCGGGCGGCCGGGCGGGCGCGGCCCCAATCCAGCGACGACTTGCCGTGCCGGCCGCTGCTCCATTCGTGCGCTAAATCGGGTTCCACCTCGTCCCACCGCCGGTTGCCGTACTCCGCCGCGACTCCCATCCATACTGATACGCGGGCCCGACCTCGTCGTAGCCGACCATTGGATCGTAGTAGTTGCGAAATGCGTACTCGTTGCGCCAGTAATGTTCCTCGGCCGACGGGTCGATTTGCTCGGCAATTTCTTTGCCGGCCAATCCGCCGAGGGCACCACCGACCACCGCCCCGGCTACCGTCCCAATCGGCCCCACGGCCATACCGGCGGCCGCCCCTGCGGCGGCGCCGCCAATTGCTGCACCAACGCCCGCACCGATCGGATGAGCACCAACTTCGCCGGTGATCGGATCAGGGTTTTTGTCCCGTTCATAGCTGTTGCGCATAGTTGCCATCGCAAAATCTCCTCGGCAGAAAAGAATGGGTTTGCACCGATCACCAAAGTGGATGCAAACTGCATTCCGCAGCGAAAGAGGAACGGCGCAGCCGACATCATGTCGCGGCAAGAAGGAGTGTTAAGAACCTAAAGTAACTGCTTCATCGGTGTCGCCACGACGAATTAACCGGTAACCGCACGAACGAACCACCAGCAGCGACACCAGGACCGTCGCCGTCGGGATGATGGCGAGGGACATACTTCCGACAAAGAGCCACCACACCGTCTCGTCTTGGTGCATCGCGACGGCCAGAGCGATTCCCAGCAAGATGGATACAAAGACGACCAGGCCGATGTTCCGTCTGACTTTGCCAGGTCCCAAAGCGGCAAACGCCGCGCACGCCGTGTTAACAAAGAAGATGACAAACATAAACGCATTCATCATCAGCGAATCCCACGTTGATTCGGAGCCGCGAGCCTGACGAGTGGCCCGCAGTAAACTTAGAACGATCGCAACAACCGACATCACGACCATGATGTGCAGCATTGAGAATTGTAGTCGTGCGCGACACGGCGGGGCTGCATCCGGTTTCACCATCACTAACCGAAATCGGAGTCCAATCAGCATGAATAAACCGCCGAATAGAAAAAGAAGGATGCTGAACGGAACCACGGCCTCCAAATAACCAATGATCCAATCGTTCGCATTTCTGTAGATCGCTATTCCAGCAGGATCGTGCATTCCTACAGATTCCTGGATGAACGGCCAAACCGACATATAAAAACTGGCCGCCATTCCCACGGCAGCCCGCCACAGTAGGCGCGTTCGACCCAGCCCGATCCAAACGGACAAAGTCAACAGCCCGCCCAAAGGCAACGCAATGAGCGCCCACAACAGAGGAAGAGTTCCCATGCTGACCGGCACAAGCAGTCCCAGGAGCGGCGCCGCGGCAAGCACGAGATGGGCGGCAACGAGCCAGCGGATTCGCGCACAATCACTTGGTTCGCGCGGCACTCTTCACCTCTCCGAAGATTCTCCGTATCGCTACGGCTACGCCCGCGCCACTTGTGTCCCGCTCACTCGCCGCACGAGCCGCCGCATTTCCAACACGCTGATCGTGGAAAGCACGCGGTGAATCGGCAGCCGGCTCGATTTGGCCACTTCGTCGATCGATGTGGCCGAGCCGTCGATCGCCGCCAGCACTTGCTGCTCGATGTCGTTGAGCGTAAGCTCGGCCGGACACGATAAAGTGGTGCCGTCATCGCGCTGGATGCTTTCGGCGAGGGGCCCAAGCTCGGCTAATACGTCGTCAATCGATTCGACAAGTTTTGCGCCATCTTTGATCAGCGCGTGACACCCTCGCGATACGCGGCTATCGATCGGCCCTGGGACGGCAAACACTTCTCGGCCTTGCTCGTAGGCATGTCGCGCCGTGATGAGCGCGCCCGATCGTTCGGCCGCTTCGATAACAATCGTCCCGACCGACAAGCCGCTGATTATCCGATTCCGCTGCGGAAACGCCCCGCTAAGCGGCGCCATTCGCGGCGGCGCTTCGCTCACCAGGTAGCCGCTCGCTGCGACCTCGTCTGAGAGTTTCACGTGCTCTGGCGGATAGATATCCAACAGCCCGCTCGCCATCACGGCGATCGTCCGGCCACCAGCCTCCAGCGCTCCCCGGTGCGCGGCCGCGTCGATTCCGCGCGCAATCCGCTCACGACAGTAAACCCGGTGCGTGCCAAACTGCCCGCCAACCGCTCGGCCTGTGCCAAACCGTATCGCGAGGCATGCCGCGTGCCGACGATCGCCACCGCCAAATCGTCCTGCGGATTTGGCTGGCCGCGTCGAAACAATACGCCGGGCGGATCGTGAATCTGCCGCAGGGGCCGGGGATAGGCCGCGTCGCTTTCGGTCAGCACGTCGATGCCGTTTTCAGCGGCCAGTTGCAGCTCGGCTTCGGCATCGATCTCTTCATGGGCGGCGAGAATTCGCGCCGAAGTCTTTGGCCCAATGCCGTCGACCGATTGCAATTCGTCTCTGCTTGCCGCCAGCACGGCCGCCGCCGTGCCAAAACGCTCGAGCAGCGCCTTTCGCAACAACGGCCCCACGCCCGATACGAGCGACAGCCGCACGTTATCGACCAGCTCGTCGGCAAAAACAGTTTCGGCCATGCGCATACCGCTTTCGGTGGCCTAATTTATCAGGCATCCTCCGGACAAGAAAGCAGGCGGTTACTGAAATAATTCGTCGACTGAACATGAAAAGCCCGGCACCACTGGGTCGCCGACGAGCGTTTCACCAGCTACTTTTATCTGAACATCCGTAGCTGCGCGATAGCTTGTGACAGTGTGCAGTTTCGGATCTACAATCCAGACTGCCCCACATCCGGCCGCTAACCACTCTTCAATCTTCTCCGCCACCTCGCCCGCCGTATCACCGGGAGATAACACCTCAACGGCCAGGTCGGGCGCACCAGGCCAGAACGCCTCCTTTGGCTCGGTTTTCGGCAGGTGCCCGTTGGCGATAAATGCGAAGTCGGGGGCGCGAACGGTGTCTGGATCGCGCTTCAATAGGAATCCCGTTTCGGCCCCGAACCCACGGCCGAGGTCATTCGTGCGGATAAATGTGCCAAGGAGTGCGGCGATATTGGCCGCGACGCCACCATGCCGCCAACCAGCGGGTGACATCACGCGAAGTTCTCCGGCAACGAGTTCGTACCGCTTGCCCATGCCTGCCGGCAGGGCCAGGAGTTCATCGGCAGTTACAAAAGTCGTCGCGCTCATAAATCGATTCTAGCACGCTTGAATCGTGGCGTAACTGTCACGTCTCCATCGCGGCAAAAATGTCGTCCGCTCCGACATTATTCACGAGCTCCACGTGCCCCAGCCGCGACGGCAGCACGAACCGCAGCTTGCCGCGTTCCACTTTCTTGTCGCGATACATCAGCTCGATCAGCTCATCGCGATCCACGTCGGGCACGTCCAATGGCAGGCCGAAGGCGGCAAGCAGTTTGCGCTGCCGCTCGACGAATGCCGCATCCACCCGCCCCAGCCGCTCGGCCAGCCGCGCGGCGCACATCATGCCGATCGCCACACCCTCACCGTGCAGCAACAGCTCGTACTCCGTCGCCGCTTCGAACGCGTGGCAAAACGTGTGGCCATAGTTGAGGATCGAGCGCACGCCCGTTTCTTCGCGTTCGTCTTGCTCCACGACATCGGCCTTCAACCGGCAGCAACGCTTGACGAGGTACGTCAACACGACGGCGTCCCGGCTATTGACCGATTCGATATTTTGTTCGAGGTACGCGAAAAAATCGGCGTCCTGAATCACGCCGTATTTCACCACCTCGGCCAAGCCCGCCTTAAATTCGCGATCCGGCAACGACGCCAGAACGTCTACGTCGATCACCACGCCGCGCGGTTGCCAGAACGCGCCCACCATGTTCTTACCGCCCGGCAGATTGACGCCGACCTTGCCGCCGACGGAGCTATCGACTTGCGCTAGCAGCGTCGTTGGCACCTGCACGAATCGCAATCCGCGGCCGAACGTTGCGGCCACGAACCCGGCCAGGTCGCCTACGACGCCGCCGCCCAGTGCAACCACGACCGTTTTCCGGTCGGCGCCCTGATCGAGAAGCTGCTCCCACAAATCGGCCGCCACTTCCGGCGACTTGCTCTGCTCGCCCGCCTCTGCAATCAGAATATCAACCTGTGCGCCGGCCTCTTGCAGCGCATCGCCGACCGGCTCGCTGTACAGCTCATCGACGTTCGAATCCGTAATGATGACCGCGTGCGCATCTTCTTGTTCCGCATCGCAGAACCGCACGATATCCGTTAGATTCCCGCTACCAATTTCGATATCGTAGCTGCGCGGACCGAGATTGACGTGAATGGTTTCCATCATCAGGCGCTACGCTGCGCCAGATCCTCCGGCGTCACGACAATCCTCCGGCAGAAACCCGTGTGCGTGCGGACGTATTCCAAGTGCGATGCCTGATCCGGCGCTTGGTGCAACAACCGCTCGACCCGCGCACGTTCGGTCGGTTCCCAGTCGTCGTATTCGTCCGGCCAGGCCGTCTCGACTTCAACAATCAACGCTTCGCGGTACGGATCAAACTTATCGGCCATGGGCAATAATCGCGCAAGTAAGCAAGTACACGAAAAGAAAAGCGAGCGGCGGGGTTCATCCCCGCCGGGATAAACCCGGCGGCTCGCATGAGATTACCAAGCTAGTATACTGAACGCATGAATGACATGGAAAGGCAGCCACTCAACTCGCCGCACGTCGCCGCATCTCATATTTCCGGCAAACTTGTAATTCTTGGAATACTTGCCGTTGCGATCACCGGCGCGGCGGTAAGCTGGTACTTCCGCTATAACGCCACGCACCGCGCTGCGAAGTTTTGGGGACCAGCAGCCGCCGCGCTAATCCGAGATGCACCCGAGGTTACGCTGTTGCAAAAGCCGTTCGCCTCGGTTGCAGCCTTGGCCGGGGATCCCGCCGCCGTGCAGGCCAGCATTGATAAATCCGCCATCAACATCTCGCACGCCCACGGGTTGGTTCATCTCCGCAACGCGCTCCTGACAGGATCGCAATTTCATTTGGCCGGCCGCGAACGAACCGTGGCCAAATGCCGCCAACGATATTCAACACTGGTGGTTGGCGTTCCACGATCCCCAAAATGGTAAGGCTGCAATAATTCAATTCACACAGGATTGTCGTCAGGCGTCGCGACTTACATTGCGCCCAGACGGAATTTACAATTCGACGCCAATCTCCACTGAGCCCATCGCGGCCGGCCTCCGCGACTTGTTCGATGAATTCTCGGGCACGCCTGCCGAAAAACCCGCCGAGCCATCGCGCTAGCATCGCCAGCACGCAATCGACTAGGCGCACTCGGCCGCCCCGCTATACTCCCCCGTCGATCGGCGATTCGATCTCGCCGCATTCCGTTCTGGCTAACAGCTAATAGCAAAAGGCTAACAGCTCCCATGCGCACCATCGCCATCATCAACCAGAAAGGCGGCGTCGGAAAAACCACCACCGCCGTCAACGTCAGCGCTGCGCTCGCTCGCGCCGGACAGCGCGTCGGGCTGATCGATATCGACCCTCAAGCGCACGCTTCGCTCCACCTCGGCCTCGACCCGCGCTCGAGTGTCCCCACGCTCTACGATCTGCTCACCGAAGAAACCCGGATCGCCGACCTCTGGCAGCGAGCTGGGTCGAGCCCGACGCCGGAAGAAGAAAACCTCTGGGTCGCCGCGTCGCATATTGATCTGGCCGCGGTCGAAGTCGAGCTGGCCGGTGTCGTCGGCCGCGAAGTGATCCTCCGCGACAAAATTGCCGACGCCGCAAACGATTTCGACTTCGTGCTCATCGACTGCCCGCCCTCGCTCGGCATCCTCACGATCAACGCGCTGGCCGCCGCCGACGATGTCTTCCTCCCGCTGCAACCGCACTTCCTCGCGCTTCACGGCCTCTCGAAATTGCTCAAAACAATCGGCCTCGTGAACGAGCGGCTCAACGACCGCCTCCAGCTTGCCGGAGTCGTGCTCTGCCTGTATGAATCGGGAACCAAGTTGGCCGCCGAGGTCTCGCGCGACGTCGAACAATTCTTCAAGGAAGCCCGCAAGGGCGGCCGCGCCTGGAGCGCGGTTCGACTCTTCGAAGCCCGCATCCGCCGCAACATCCGCCTCGCCGAGGCGCCCAGCTTCGGCCAATCGATCTTCGAATACGCGCCCAACTCACCCGGCGCGGAAGACTACCGCGCCCTGGGCGGCGAGGTTCTTGCCTACTACGCCGGCCGCCAACTACTCGAGTCCGCCGCCTAGCTTCGGCCGCCCCGCATCCCGCCTGACTGCTTCGGGCACACTCTTTGCCTAGGGAGGGTCGCCGGCGACTACGTTTTTATTCACGCATATGTCTTTTTCCGCACCGCAACGGTATATTTTTTGCTTGCGAACAATACTCGCTAAAATAGCAGGCGGCCACCGTTGTTTCTGCAACTTGCTTTACGTCTCCCCGGCCGGGCCGATTCGCCGTGTCACGCGAATCGTTCCATCGATCATATCACGTCCGCAAGACCCAAGAATGGAGACTCGAACATGTTCAACATGACCCGAACCCGCGCTGGGCTAATTGCAACATGCCTGGCGTATGTGGCTATCGTCGCCGCGAGCAGCGCGCTAGCCAAGGATGAGCAAAGCCAAAACAACCAACAGAACTTGGAGCTTCAGCCGGCGCAAACGAATCAACAATCAAGCGAGCAACCCAGTTCCACAACGGTCGAGCAGCAAACCAGCGACCAACTGGACCAGCAAAACGCGCAACAAGAACAACAAGTCCGCCAGGGGGAACAATCGAACCAACACGATTCGTCCAGCCGGCACGGTAGCGAATCCATCGAGGGCACTAACGGCAACCAATCTTACCAGATAAGTCACTCCGACGAGACGAGTGGCAATTCCCAATCCAAGCGGCAGCAATCGCGCGGCCAACAAGGCGCCAGTCTCGGCGTCAACATTATCGGCGGCGAAAACGGCCAGGGCGTCTCGATTACACGCGTTCACTCCGATACGCCAGCCCAACAAATGGGACTCCGCTCCGGCGACCGCATCACGAGCGTCAACGGCGCCCCGGTCCGTTCATCCGATGAATTTATTTCCACGATCCGCCGCATGAATCCGGGCGACGGCATCGAGCTCACGATCATCCGCGACAACGCGGAGCAAACCATCGCCGGCCAACTCGAACCTTACGGCCAGGCCATCGCCCGTAATCCAGAGGCCAGCGGCAACGATGAATTCCGTAACTACCAAGGCATTATCAATCGTGGCCGCGCCAGCGCCGATCAGTGGTCGCGCAACGCTGCCGGCAATTACTCCGGTGAATTCAGCCGCGATCGTTCGCCCTCCGGCCAGTTCCGCAGCGACGAGGATCAGGTTAGCCGCGACGCGCAACGGAGCGCGAATCTGCAAACCAGCTACGAAGACCGCGGCCCATCCAATGGTCCACCCTCCGGCGACGTCGACGCTCGACTTCGCCGTGTCGAAGAGCAGCTCGATCGTATCAGCCAAGACATCGAAGAACTTCGCAATACCGTCGGCACGGTTCATCCGAGTAGCGGCCTGCGGGAAGCTGCCAGCGACGAGTACCGCTCGAATAACCAACAAACCCGCCCGCGCGCCAATCAACCGCAGCCCAACGGTCAGTTGATCAAAAAGAACGACCGCTGGAACTCGAGCGAAAACCGCTTTGACTCAGGCGACGTGGCCGGCGCGCGCAGCGCGCCACCCAAGAGGCGGCCCGCCGTCGCGCCGAACAAACCGGCGCCCGCCTCCAACAACAAGAACGCGAGCGGATCGGCAACTCGAAACAAACGCCGGCCCAGCCTTCAGCCGAGCAGCCGCCCAGCGACGACTCGCAAAACAAATGATCGGTTCCGTCCCCGACAACAAGCGTCCGCATTCGCCCCCGGCTCTGCCGGGGTTTTTTTGTCACAAAGCCAACCTCGGCATTTCCTTCACATTGCCGTAACCGGTGGGTGGCTAGGGTCGAGCCGCAGGCGAGCCCCCAGTGAAGCTGGGGGGTCGCTTCGCTCCACCCCAGCCACCCCAACTGAGCACAGAAATGTGAAGAAAGATCTAGCTATCAGTTTCTTCATTTGCCCGGACAAATCGGCCGTATCGTGGTCCTCCGTACTTTCTGGTCAAACTTTTCCGACTAGGGGCCCCCGGCAAGCGGCAAAAATCTTACTCGCCGCGACGATTGCAACGCTTCTCGCAGCGAAATCTCGCTAACTCTTGTAGTGATTCTGCGGACAACGGCCGGCGACTCGTCGATGGGAATGTGGGGAGTCGTTCCCACTGCGCCGATTCTCGCGCGCATAGCGGAACTGCCTCACAGATCACCGACTCCGACCGGGCAAGAGGTCCGGCCGGCCCACCAGGAAAATTTCTCGCGGAACGCCGCCGCCAACAGTGGCCAGCGTCCCGCACGATCGACGAGCCGCCTTCAGGCAAGGAGAACTCACAGATGAAAACTCATCTGCCATGGATTCGCATTTCTGCGGCAACGGTAGCGGCAGCGACGTTTGTGGCGGGCGCCGGCAATCAGCCGGCCGCCGCGCAGTACGGGTCCTATCAGACGGCCACACCGCAAACGGCCGCTCAAACGCCTTACACCGCGTACCAACCGCAAGCGCCGTATCCGCAGTATCAAGCCTCGGCAACCGCGTATCCACAAACGTCGGCCACCGCGTACCAAACGCCAACGGCCGCGCAGTACTCGCAGCCGACCTCGACCTATCCGCAGACGGCGGCCCAATACCCGAACACCTACAGCGCTTACCCGTATGTGGCGCAACAGCCGGCGGCGACTGTATTGCCCGCACCGAAGCAGCCGAACACGTCGGCCGCCCGACCCAGCACTGCCATGCCCGGCGGCACGATGCCGAGCGCCGCAATGCCCGGCTCGGCAATGAAAGGCAACATGCCGGCCGCGGAAGGGATGAGCGCGGCCCAGCCCGGCTGCGGATGCAACAGCGCGATGACCTACGGCGCCGGCGATTACTACAATGCACAAGGCTGCGGCTGCGCCGGCAGCAGCGGCTACCCCGATTGCAGCGCCATCGGCAGCTACATGAACGGCGATTCGTGCAGCGAGAACCAATGGTTCGGCGGCGTGTACTTCCTGGAAATGGGTCGCACGAACGCCGCGCCGGTGAAGCTCGCTGCCCAGATTCCCGCGGGTTCAACGTATCCCTACTATCCGCCGTCGACCACAACCGTCATCGATAGTCGCGATGTCAATTTCGACTTCCGCGAGGGTGTTGAAGTTCGCGTCGGCAGCACCTTTAACATCGGCGAACCGTGTAGTGCTTGCGACGCCTGCTCTCACGGCTATGGCCTGAGCAACAACGGTTGCAACGGTGGCTGCGGCTGCGGCTGTCCGACGACCTACGCCTGGGAATTCGCCTGGTGGGGTCTCGACAATCAGCCTTCGACTGAGACCGTCGTGTATGACGGCACGAATCGGCTCATTGGCATGAAGAGCTTCGTCGGTGCACAATACGACTTCAATGGCGGCGGCCCTGTCGCCGTGAATAACTTCTACGGATACGAACTGCCAGCCCAGGCCGGACCGCCCGCCTATACGGTGATGGCTCAGCGCGTTCGCACTGACTTCCAGGCTCAGAACCTGGAGCTGAACATCATGCGATTCCCAATGACCTGCGGCGGTTGTAGCAGCGGGTGCAATAGCGGTTGCGACGCTTGCGGTTGCAACGGCGGCTGCGACGATAAATGCGGCTTGGGTTTCTCGATGTATGGCTCGTGCGGCGTCCGGTACTTACACCTCGACGACGGCTTCACGTACTCCGATGAATTCAATCCGGCCGGCGGCGCGAATACTCCGTTCAATGGGTTCACCTACGACAACCCCTACGAACTGGCGTACGACGTGCAGGTCAAGAACAACCTCATTGGCCCACAGGTCGGCTGGACCAGCGATTACTGCTATGGCAAGTGGAGCTTGTTCGTCAACTCGACGTTCGGCATCTTCGACAACCACATGACCGCGACTCAACACATGTGGTCCGGCGGTGGCGACGCGGTCACCCTCGGAGACGGCTCGGCGTTCAATGTTCGTAGCAATAAAGACGCTGTGGCGTTCCTCGGCGAATTGCGTGTCGGTGCCGGCTACGATATTAGCTGCCATTGGCGCGGCGTAATCGCCTACCGCGCGGTAGCGATTACCGGCTTGGCTACTGCAAGCTCGCAACTTAACAACGACTACATGGACCACGCGACCGTGGCGATCATCGATTCGGATAATTCGACGATCATCCACGGTGCCCAGGTTGGAGCGGAGTGCCGGTATTAGAGGAAGCTTTTAGCTCTTAGCTATTAGCTAGATACTTTGATGACCATTATGCCTCGGCCGGTGGGAAGGATCCCGCTGGCCGAGGTTTTTTGTTGCGCTTCAATCCGTTTTCCTGTGGCGATTGGCCCGGCGGCGGTTTGATTGCGATTTTGTTTGAAACGAAGTAAATTGTGGCGATGGCGCCGGAAATAGGCGTGGTTGCTTAACACGGCCGGGGACTGGCTCATTTTGCGGAGTCTTCGGAGCAAAATGTGCCTGTCCCCCTTCCGCGTTGCGGTATTGAAATCGCTTCTAGTTTCATGCAGAACGAACTCTTCGATATTTGTAGCGAGCGTGACCCGGATCCGGCCGACCAGCGGAGGCGGCTCGTCAAGGCGCTGAAGGCTGGCGCAGATGTGCACGCGGCCGACAAGAATGGCGTTACCGCGCTGCATCATGCGGTGCGCTTTCAGAAGCCCTGTGGCGGTCAAAACGCTGCTTGAGTACGGGGCCAACGTGAATCAAGCCTGTCGGCGGAACGGTTCGACTCCCTTGCACCGTGCCGTGACTCAGACGGGCGCTCCCGGAACGGCCGGAAAGAGCCAGGCGGCTGGGAAGATTGTTCAGATACTTCTTGCCGCAGGGGCCGATGCTTCGATAATGAACAAGGCGGGCAGAAAGCCGGCCGATTATGTAACGGATGTTGCGATCAAGTCGCTTCTCAGAGAACCGCCGAGGCGCGTAATATCAAGTTAGGCCCTAGAACCATTGGCGAGAATCACACATGACTTTTCCAGCGATGATTAAGAAGCCGAGCGCCTTTCTTCCTTTGGTCATGTCGTTTGCGGCGCTGGCTGTCGTGCTGGTGCACGTCGGCGTGTTCGGGGCTGCCCGCGAAGCCGACGAGGGAACTGCCGCCCATCTCTGGCAACTGCTCATGGCGGGTCAGTTACCGTTTTTGGCATTTTTTGCGATTTCGTGGCTGCAGCGCAATCCCAAACAGGCGCTGCAAGTGATGGCGCTACAAGCCGCCGCCCTGGTCGCGGCACTTGCCCCCGTTTACTTTCTCAACCTGTAGCGGTGGCCGGGCACGACGTAGCAGTTGGGTTGGGGGATCGCTGGCAGATATGGCGCTTGTCGTCGAACGCGTGGAAACCCCGACGGATGACGCGCGATTGTTGATCGGCGAACTCGAGGCCGAGCTTAGCGGCTCGTACTCTGCGGAACAGCGTCATGGCTTGAGCCTGGTGCGCGTGTTTCAGCCAAATGTCGTATTCTTCATCGCGCGGTTGGACGGCAAAGCAGCAGGATGTGGCGGCGTGTCGTTCGATGATGGCCTGGCCGAGGTGAAGCGGATGTACGTGCGCCCATCGGCCCGCGGACGCAACGTTGCCCAAACTATTCTTACTCGCCTGGAAGAGGAAGCGCGCGATCGAGGCGGAATCCGCCTGGTCCTCGAGACGGGCGACGCCCAACACGCCGCGATTCGCTTTTACGAACGAGAAGGGTTCACGCGCTGCGACGCTTTCGCCGCCTACGCGAAGATGCCGCCGGCCGCGATTGCGCGGAGCGTGTTTTTTGAGAAACGGATCGTATAAGAACAACGAACAGCGATGAACAAGCGATTCGGCAGTTGGTCGCCAGGTGGATCGAAGCAACTAAGGCCGGCGATACCGACGCCGTTCTCGGCTTGATGACGGATGACGTCGTGTTTTTGGTGGCCGGCTAGCCGCCGATGATTGGAAAATCGGCGTTCGCCGCGACGATGAAGGCCCAAGTGGAGCAGGGGCGGCCGCAGTTCGAGGGCAAGAGCGAGATTCAGGAGATTCAAATATTGGGCGACTGGGCCTACATGTGGACGAAACCTACAATCGTTGTCACGCCGCCAGGCGTACCGCCGATGACGCGTGCGGGCCATACGCTTTCGGTTCTCAAAAAAAACAGGATGGCAAGTGGTTGCTAACACGTGATGCCAATATGCTGACGACGGTTACAACGGGCTCATGAGATAGAACTATGATCTCAACCTTGACTGAATATGAGAAAGCGCAGGAGGAACTGCGTGCGCTGGAGCAGCGGCTCGAAAAACTACAGAAGAGCAACCCCGTCGGATCGAAGGGCTTCACCAAGGCCGGTATCCGCAAAATGATCGCGCGGCTTCAAGAAGAATTAGCAGTCTTCGAAGGCAGCGAAGAAGCGCGCCTGTCCACGTGATTATTGGGAGGCGATCGGGGCAATCTGATTTTCAATAATCTAGTGTAGTGCTTCAAGCAGATGGGACCTTATCGAGGCTGGCCCGAGCGCGGGCGACTTTCTCCAGAATGTCTTCGGCTTTCTTGGTCCACACGAACGTGGTCGGGTCGCTGTTGTGCTGGTCGATGTAGTCGCGAATTGCCTGGATCAACTCGGAAACGCTGCGGAAGACGCCGTTGCGAATCCGATTGTGAGTGATGTCGCGGAACCACCGCTCGATCACGTTGAGCCACGAACTGCTTGTCGGGATGAAGTGGATGTGGAACCGTCGATGCCGCCGGAGCCAGGCCTTGACCTTGGGATGCTTATGCGTGGAATAGTTATCAACAATCAGGTGCAGGTCCAATTCCGGCGGCGTTTCCGCCTCGATCTTCCTCAGGAACTTGATCCATTCCTGGTGTCGGTGTCGCGGCATGCACTCAGCGATGATCTTTCCCGCGGCCAACTCGATTGCCGCGAATAGCGTGGTGGTGCCATGGCGTTTGTAGTCGTGCGTGAGGGTCTTCAGCCGGCCGGGATATATCGGCAGGCTCTTCTGCGTGCGGTCGAGCGCTTGAATCTGACTCTTCTCGTCGCACGAAAGCACGAGCGCATGCTCGGGAGGATTCAAGTACAGGCCGACCACGTCGACCAACTTTTCAGCGAACTGCGGATCGTTCGAGACCTTGAATGATTTTGTGCGGTGCGGCCGCAGGCCGTTGTCTCGCCAGACGCGCTGGACCATCGTATCGCTGCAACCCAACGCCTTGGCCAGTGACCGTGTCGACCACTGCGTGGCATGGGGTGGCGTTTCCTGAGTCGTCTTGCGGATGATCTCGGCCTCGAACGAGGCACGCCTGGTGGGCGTGCGTCCGCCGCGTGGAGCATCCTGTTCAATACCTGCCAGACGCGACTCCGCGAAGCGAGTACGCCACGTCCCCACGGTCCGTCGCGTGCAGTCCAGCATAGCGGCGATCTCCTTGCTCTCACGGCCGCCGGCAGCCGCCAGGACAATCTTTGCTCGCAACACCAGTCGCGTCGGCGTGCTGCGTCCTCGCGACCACTTGGTCAACGAAACTCGCTCTTCATCCGTTAAGACAATGGCGCTTGCAATCCGCATGATCGTGATCCTCCATGTTCAGAGGATTCAGACGCCAGCGGCAGCCAATAAGTTCCCGTATTTCTAAAGCACTACACTAGAATGCCCCTTTTCTCTGCCCGGGGCGGTTGCGCCTTGTCCTTCAGTACCGGAGAAATGCGCGTGAAGGTCGTGATTGAATCGTACCTCACTGAAAAGAAGCTCGCCATCGCGATCGCGCAACTCGTTGGCGACAAGTGGACTGGTGGTCAAGTAAAGCTCCCTGGTTCTCGTCGCCGGTTCGACATGGCTTTTGTCGACAATGGCACGACAACGTTGATCGAATATGATGGCGATGAACATTACCGCGATAGCCTGAAGATCAAAGCCGACCGCCAGAAAGACCAGCTTGCAACGGACAACGGAATGCGGCTGATTCGTGTTCCGTATTGGGTCCAGCTAGATCAAATAATGGCGCATCATTGGTTCGGTATCAAAGCAGAGATCGAGCAATCATTTCCGCACGGCTTCATCACTACCAAACTCTTCCCAGCCTCGTTCTGTGAACTTGGGGTAGCAAGATTCCGCCATGAGCTAGAATCCCTGCCCGTTACGGTACATGATTCAATAGTGGAATCGCTGCGCGCACGGGTCGCAGAACATGGACTTGAGTACGTGCTGCCTGCCGAGCTGCAAGGGGCGGTGTAGTCCCCGTCGAGTACTGTTCGGTATAGGCTGCGAGATCAAGAACAACCGGAATGGAAAACAACTCAAAAAAGCGTCGCGGCTTTGTCGGGTGCGTTGCGTGCGTTGCTACAATATCAGTTGCTATGGCGGGTCCAATCGTTCAATCTGCAGAGAAGAAGTTGCACGTCACGTTTTCCGGCGGGCACGAAACCGATCCGCGCGATCATGGTCGTCCCGTTGTTTTGGTTGCGGCTGCGCTCAACGTGAAGCCGGAGGTGTTTCGCAAGGCGTTCAGCGGCGTGACCCCGGCGCGGGGCCGCCGACCAACGGGTGACGAGCAACGCCGCAATAAGGAAGCCTTGATGAAAGTGCTCGAGCCGCTCAAAGTCACGAACGATTGGCTCGATGAAGTTTCCAATTACTATCGCTACCGGCCCGAGAAAGGCGAGCTCTGGCCGACGACGCCAGCCAAGGCGTATGCGGTTGTCGAGGACGGCACGATCACAAAGGTCGTTGTCACTCAGCCCGGCGCCGGGTACAGCTCGCCGCCCAGAGTCACGGTGAAAGGCTTCGAGAAAGTGCGGCTCGAGTCGCAGCTCGGGTTCGAAACCGACCTGAAGAAAAACGGCGGCATCGTTTCAATTGAATTCAACGCTGCGAAGGCGCACCAGAACTAAACGATTGTGATGTTCCGACTCGAAGAGTGCCTCGGTGGATCAATTCACTTAATTCATGGAGCCAAACGCAAATGGCCGGAAAGAAAATCAGCGTCAAGACAAAATGGGGCGGCAAGAACACGGTTCAGTCCATCAAGATCTCGGCGACGACACTGGGCGATGCTATGAAGGAGCTCAATAAGCTCGACGAATGGGGCATGTTCGATGGAAATATAGGGTACGATTACGACACGGAAGACGGGCTCGTCACGGAAGTCCGCCTGGCGCCAAAGTACACGATCAACATGCCGACGTGGTCGGGCTACGATAAAGCGCCGCAGGCCTGCAAAGATGAATGGGACCGCATGTACGAAGCGCTCGTAGAGCACGAGGACGGCCACCGGCAGATCCTTGAGGACACGCTCGACACGATTGAAAAGTATCTGAAAAAGGCGAGCGATTTGCCGGAAAAGCAGTTTAAGGCGGATTTCGCTAAGATGACAAAAGCGGGCCAAGCCAACCAGGACAAATTCGACACGTCCACCGGCCACGGCAGTAAGAAGGGCGTCGATCTGACGGTCTCGGAGGAATGCGAGTAAGCAACGGGACTTTAGCGGGAGGGTGCTTCTACGGCCGACAAATGTGTCGCGGATAATGCCTCAAGCCAGGCCTTCCGCGAATGCGTTCGAGGCAGCGTCAATAGTTTGTCTCGGTCGGTAGCAGTCGGGACTAGTACATCGTATGGTTGTGCGCATTATTGCTGCGTTCGCTGGGATTGCGCTTTCATGCTGGGTAGCCGTCGAAGGCGCCGGAGAACGCGCGAATAATCCAGCGGCATCTGTGCTCAAGACCGAACGGATCGATCAAGATCCTGGCTGGGACGGTTCGAATAATCGCCTGCTCTTAAAAACCACGGCGACGATTGCCCAGGACTTCGGCTACAGCGAGACGAACTTTGCCAGCAAGAAGAAGGGCGAGATTGGCGGCCGGGTGTGGCGGGCGCCGGAGCCGGCTTGGTATGGTCAGCGGATCGTGCCGAAGACGCTCAACGACAAACTCACTGCGTCGGGCACGTTCGCGATTACCGATGCGGGCGTTGGGGGGCATGTGTTCTTCGGTTGGTTCAATTCGAAGCAGGAAGAAGGAGCCGGCCGGGCCGTGGGTGCGCTGGGTATGGAAATCGGCACGGACAAGGTCGGCGGCCGCGTTCACATTCGGCTGCATACTGCCGAGAACCAATCGGCCGGCACGATCATTCAGCCGGCGGGCGAAAAGAAGTCAAAAGGCCCGTTTCACGGCGATGGCACGCGCTACAGATGGAGGCTTGATTACGACCCGCAGGCCAATGCCGGCAACGGCCGGGTCACGTTCGTGTTCCACAGCAGTCTCGCCGAGCCGGAGCCGTTTGAGAAGGAAACGTACGTTGTCGAGGTGCCGGCCGGATTTAAGAAACAGGGCACCGTGTTCGACCGTTTCGGGATGATGAATGGCACCAAGCCCGGCGGTCACGAAACGGTTTACTTCGGCGATCTTACCCTGGATGGCCATGCTCTGGACCTCAGCACGCAATCCGGTTGGGATGCGGTGGGCAATCGGGCCACCCAATCGCGCGCAGCGGCGGCGAGAACGACTTCGGCTTCACACGCACGAACCACGCTGGCGGCAAACCGGGCGAGATTGGCGGCGCCATGTGGCGCACCGGCAAGCGGTGGGGCTACTATGCCGACCGCGTCGGCCCGCTCTCGCTCGACGATCGGCTCGAAGCGCGGGGCAAGGTGATGCTGGAAGTGGGCGCACCCGATTCCGGCATGTTCTTCGGCTGGTTCCAAAGCGGCTCGAACGAGGCCGCGCCCGACCAGGCGGGGAATTTTTTAGGCGTGAAGGTAGCGGGCCCAAGCCGGGTGGGCCATTGTTTTGCTCCGGCGTATACGACTCCCAAGCCAACGGCCCGCGTTGCCGGCAAAAGCCCCCTGCTCGTACCGGGGCGGACGTGCGATTGGTCGATCATCTATGATCCGGCGGCAAACGGTGGCATGGCGGCGCTGCGCGTTACGCTTGACAATGACTCTACCACGCTCAATTTCAAGAAGGGCGACAAGGCCGAAGGCGGCCACTTCGATCGTTTCGGCCTGTTCACGCTCCATAACGACGGCGGCCACGGCCAGGTAAAGATATTCTTCGATGACTTGCACTATACGGCGGCCAGTAAGACCCGGTAGACGGCGCTGCAGTTTTCTTGCGCTGCTGCGCTACATGTGCAATTCTCTGGGCTGCGGATATACTGTTTCAATTGGCTCACCTATAGGAGAGAAAGTATGCGAATCCTGTTGAAAGTGAACATTCCTGTAGAAACCGGCAACGCGGCCGCGAAAGCAGGGAAGCTCGGCACGACGATCCAATCGATCCTGGCCGATTTGAAGCCGGAGGCAGTGTACTTTTCGGACGACAAAGGGCAGCGGACCGGCTACCTATTTCTCGAGCTTGCCGATGCGTCGCAAATTCCCGCGATCGCCGAGCCGTGGATGCTGGCGTTTAACGCTGCGATCGAATTACATCCGGTGATGGTGCCCAGCGATTTGACGAAGGCGGCAGGGGCGATCAAAAAGGCAGTCAAGAAGTACGCGTAACCGGTTTGCGTGGATCGGTTAGGTCAGCGCTTTACCGGCCACGATAACTGCCCACAATTCTTTGCTCCAAACAGCTTCGATTTGGGCGAAGCCGACATCCCGCAAATAATGGAGCTGCGTGGCCAAGGTTTCAAGGCAGTCGTCGCCGCTCGTTTTGGGGTCGCCGAAGCGGCCGATGTTGCGGTCGCGCCAGTGGTCGAGCGTCTGACGGAACGAATCCGGAATGCGGCCCGAATCGAGAGCGGAGTACATGTGGACCGACCACCTTTCGAGCAGAGCCCGATAATCGTCGTCTGCCGGCGGCCGGTGCTCGTCGCCGTTGATGAAGAGGCCGCGAGGCTTCAGTGCGGCGAAGCAGTGTGCAAAGAGGGCGCGCTTCTCGGCCGGTTCCAGATGGTGGATAGCCGAGGTGCTGACGATCGCATCGGGCGCAGCAGGAAGCCCGACCGCCCAATCATCCTGTAAACGCAGCCGGGTGAACGTCGCGCGCGGCGCGAACGGTTGCAGCCGGCGCTCGGCCAGTGCGAGAAACGGTTCGGATTGATCAACAACGGCCGCGCGGGCACCGGCAAACTTGCGCAGGATGCGTTCCGCAAATCGGCCGGAACCGCCGCCTAAGTCGACAAAGAGAAACGGTTCGTTCGGCGTAAACGGCAGCCGGCTGAGGATTTGGTCTTGGACCGTTTCGTAATACGGGTGGATTGCCGGAGCAGCCTGGTCGTAGGCTTCGGCGGCGGCCGAAGTGTTCCAGCGATAGCTTGATGTCGCGGCGGTCATGTCGAGACAGAGACACCGGAAAGCGCGACCGGTTCGCAGCTTGTGCGCGTCGGCACCGAGTGGGCAACTTCCTGCACGATGGATATGAGCCTGTCCCACTCATGGTCGGGCAGATCGTTGCCGTTGGGAACGAACACGATTTCCTCGAGCCACGACGCCAGCGGCGGATCGAACGCGGCAGCGACGTTGGCGGACGGCACGACGATCAGGCTCGACCGGCTGGTGGCATCGAAGCCGGCGTCGCGAAGCGACGCGATTACTTGATCCGCGTTGGCGACTCGTACCGGGGCGACCCAATACGTGTGGGTGGGGTTTTGCGAACCGACGACCATACCGACCGGCAGCGCAGCGGCAAGCCGATTGCCGCGCTGCGTGCGGCGCAGTAATTGTTTCGTGCCTAGGTACGAAAACGTCTTGATCCGTCGTCGCAACATTCGCAACAAGGGTACTGAGGGCTGCCGGCGAATTTGCTCATAGAAATTGTTGGCGGCGAATGAGTGCGCCGCGTTGCCCAGTGACCGATCGTAATCCTTTCCCAAATAACCAAACACGCGCACCATCAGGCCGTAATTGAGCGGTTTGCAGAGCAGCCGAAACGCGGCATATTTGGCTAATCGCCGCAGATACGACCGACGGGTTTGAAGCGGATAGGTCTGCTGCCGTTCGATCATGCGGGATCGGAGGTCTTTGTCGCGCACCCGAACGACGGCGCCGCCCAATGCGGTGGCCGTTTTGATCGGACCGAAAGCTGAACAGCGAACAATCGGATTCCGGGTGGCCAGCATATTGGCTGCCGACGAATGCCTGGGCGCAATCTTCGATGACGAGCAGGTCGTGCTGTTTTGCCAGATCGATGATCGGCGCCATATCGATATGGGTGCCAAACAAGTGGGCCACGAGAATGGCACGAGTGCTCGGCGTGATGGAGCGCTCCAATTGTTCGGTGAGCGGTTGCAGCGTGTGAGGGTCGACATCGACCGGCACCGGCACGAGCTGGTGATGCTCGATGATGCGAACCATGTCAGGGATGGTGACCGCCGAGAGGATCACTTCGCTGCCAGGTGGCAACCGCAATGCTGCGAGCAGCAGATCTAAACCGGAGCGTACGGAGAGCGCGAGAATTGCTTCACTGGAATCGATCCAATCGTCGCCAACGACGGCAGGTGTCGAAGGTCGCGCCCGAGGCGTGACGACGTGCCAGAGGCCGACCGTCAGGTCGGTCCCGCCAATATCCAACTGTTTGCGCGGCCACATGGAGTGATCGTTCCGTCGGTAATTGGGTAAAGCGGCGGGCGGGCGGTTGGTGGTCGAATGGCACCGACCGCTTTCGCCGCGCTTGCCAGTCTTGTGTAGTTACTCGCGCGGGCTCAGGCAGTTTGTCATCGTATCAATTTCGGGGAAAGTTTTTTGCGGAATCTTTTCGGTTGGAGGACTCACTGAATAGACGAACATCTGGGATTCGCGATTACACTTGTTTTATAGCGTCTTTTGTCTCTTCGCGCCATCTTCATGCAAGTGCGGCATCAGTTTAACATAAGCCACAACCCGTTGTATAGCAGCACGTTATGACACGCTAGGAGTTGCATTGACGAGCGGCGTCGGACGAGTAAGATCAGACTCCCTAAACCGCAGCATGTTGTATCCGTAAGGGCATTGGATACAATAGGTTGTGGTTTTTGGAGGCTAGCACGCGTCTTTTTCGGGTTTTGGGAAATCGAAGCCCAAAATCTGGTGTCGCCCTTTCGGATCGACCGTCGATCCGATTGCATGTGCACAAATGTCACACTTTGGTAGGATGCCCGGTAACTCTTCGCGCTAGGAAAAGAATGCCACGATGGCCACAGCAAACATTCAATTCCATGAAATCTTCCAAAGGAATCAACTCGGGTTCCAAGCGTTTTCACGGCCGGCTGAAAGTCGACGCTCAATTCTGCCCGTCCGATATCGAGGACTTGTTCTCCACGGTCGATTGGGAAGTTCGCAGCGCCCAAATCAAGGGCGAGAACGGCGAGCTGATCTTCGAGCAAACCAATTGCGAGGTGCCGTCGTTCTGGAGCCAACTGGCGACGAACGTCATCTGCAGCAAGTACTTCTACGGCGAAGTTGGCACGCCCGAGCGCGAATATAGCGTGAAGCAACTCGTGCACCGCGTGGCTCGCACGATTGCCGATTGGGGTCTCGAAGACGGCTACTTCGCGTCGCCGCAGGATGGCGAGCGGTTTTATCGCGAGCTGGCGTGGCTTTGCCTGCATCAGCACGGGGCGTTCAATTCGCCCGTGTGGTTCAACGTCGGTCTTTATCATCAGTACGGCGTCAAAGGTTCGAAATGCAACTGGCGTTGGGACACGCAAACGCGCGCCGTCACGCAGCCGGAGAACCCGTACGAGTATCCGCAAGGCAGCGCGTGCTTCATCCAGCACGTGGCCGACAACATGGAAGACATCATGGAGCTCGCCCGCAGCGAGGCCATGCTGTTCAAGTTCGGCAGCGGCACGGCACCGATCTCTCGACACTGCGGTCGCACCGCGAGAAGTTGGCCGGCGGCGGCAAGCCCAGCGGGCCGCTCTCGTTCATGCGCGTCTACGACCAGGTGGCGGCCGTCGTAAAAAGCGGAGGCAAGACCCGCCGCGCGGCCAAGATGCAGTCGATCAAAGTCTGGCACCCAGACGTGATGGAATTCATCGAGTGCAAGTGGAAGGAAGAGAAGAAGGCCCGCGTCCTCATCGAGAAGGGCGGCTACGAGTCGAACTTCAACGGCGAGGCCTACAGCTCGATCATGTTCCAGAACGCGAACCTTTCGGTCCGCGTCACCGACGACTTCATGCAAGCCGTCGAGAAGAACGAAGATTGGACCACCCACTGGGTGACCAATCCGAAGCAGCCCGGCCCCACTTACCCGGCCCGCGAGATCATGGATCGGATGGCCGACTGCGCGTGGCACTGCGGCGATCCCGGCGTGCAATACGACACGACGATCAACCGTTGGCACACCTGCCCGAACAGCGGCCGGATCAACGCGCAGTAATCCGTGCAGCGAATACATGTTCCTCGACGACACGGCCTGCAATCTGGCCAGCATCAACCTGATGAAGTTCCGCAAGGCCGATGGGACGTTCGACACCGATCGGTTCCAGGCCGCCTGCCGGATCTACTTCATCGCCCAGGAAATCCTGGTCGATCATGCCAGCTACCCGACGCCCGACATCGCCAAGAACAGCCACCTGTTCCGGCCGCTCGGTCTGGGCTACTCGAACCTGGGCAGCCTGCTGATGTCGGCCGGCATGCCGTACGATTCGCACGAAGCGTACGGTGTGTGCGGCGCCGTCACGGCCATGCTGCACGGTGCGGCGAACCTCACAAGCGCCGAGCTGGCCGAAGCCGTTGGCCCGTTCGACGAGTACGACAAGAACAGTGAGCCGATGCTCCGCGTGATGCAAATGCATCGCGACGCCGTCGACGAAATCGACCCGGCGTGCCCGCCGTACATGCGGGAAGCTGCCCGACGAGTGTGGGACGAAGTGCTGGCCGCCGGCGTCGTGCACGGCTTCCGCAATGCGCAGGCCACGGTCCTCGCTCCCACCGGCACGATCAGCTTCATGATGGATTGCGACACGACCGGCATCGAGCCGGACATCGCCCTGGTGAAGTACAAGCAGCTGGCCGGCGGCGGCATGCTCAAGATCGTCAACCAGACCGTGCCGCTCGCCCTCAAGACGATCGGCTACGATGAGCCGCAAATTGGCTCGATCCTGGCCTACATCAACGAGCACGACACGATCGAAGGCTCGCCCGTTGTGAAGGAAGAACATCTGGCCGTATTCGATTGCGCGTTCCAACCGCGTAACGGTAAGCGGTCGATCGCCTGGCAGGCGCACGTGCTGATGATGGCGGCGGCCCAGCCGTTCCTCTCCGGCGCGATCTCGAAGACCGTGAACATGCCGCGCGAGACCACGACCGAGGACATCGCCAAGGCGTACTTCGACGGCTGGAAGCTAGGGCTGAAAGCGCTCGCGATCTACCGCGACGGCTCGAAGGAGAGCCAGCCGCTTTGCCACAAGCTCAGAAGGCCAGCGCAGCCGACGCTGCAGCCGCAATCGCCAAACCGCGCCGCGAACGGCTGCCCGATACGCGGCAAAGCATCACTCACAAGTTCAGCGTCTACGGCCACGAAGGCTACATCACCGTCGGCCTCTTCCCCGATGGCCGCCCGGGCGAGCTGTTCATCACGATGGCCAAGGAAGGCTAGCACCATCGGCGGCCTGATGGACGCCTTCGGCACGAGCGTTTCGATGAGCCTGCAATACGGCGTGCCGCTCGAGGACTACGTGCGCAAGTTCAGCCACATGCGGTTCGAGCCGCAGGGTTATACCAAGAACCCGGATATCCGCATCGCCAAGAGCCTCATTGACTACATCTTCCGCTGGCTCGGCATCACGTTTCTGCCGGGGTACAAGGAAGCGAGCATGGGTGTGCTGCCCAGCGCCGAAGCAAGTGACGAGCCGACAGCCCCCGGCTCCGCCGGGGGTTCCACGGGCGACGCAGCAAAAGCAGGAGGTCAGAGGTCGGAGGTCAGAGGTCAGTCCACAAAACCGCGACCGTCGGCCGCGGAAAAATCGGGCCCGAAAAAACAGGGCGACAAGAACAAAGACACGGGCCTCACCGCCACCCTAGCCAATCCGACACCCGACACCCGACACCCGACACCCCACGCCGCCAACGGGCATTCCAACGGCAACGGCCACACCAACGGTCACGGCGGTGATATCAGCGCCGCGCTGCTGGCCCGCGCCGGCATCATGCCCAAAGACACGGGCCCGAACACGGCCCGCAGCGAGCAATTCGCCGACTTCCAATCGGACGCCCCGGCCTGCGACAACTGCGGCAGCATCACCGTCCGCGCCGGCAACTGCTACCTCTGCCACAACTGCGGTAGCAGTATGGGTTGTTCGTGATCGACTCCCTCTCCCTCCGGGAGAGGGCCGGGGTGAGGGTGCCTTGGCCGCTTCGCCGACACCCACACCCAGCTATTATAACCAACACGCCCAACTAATTGGATGCAGGAAGCGGGACGCCGGATGCGGGGAAGGCATGAGGCCAGACTCCCCTGCATCCGGCTCCCAAACCCTGCATTCCTTTTTTCAAATGCTGCGTGTAGCGCGGCAATGCCGCACCACCGTTCAACACTGAACTTATTAGATGACCGGCGTCAAAAACTCATCCAAAGACACTCTGTTTCTCTAGCTTTTCGCTTACCGCCCGCTGCGTGGTTCGGCATGTCAAATCGGGCGGATCGCCAGCCCTTGTATAACCGATCGTAAAGCGGTGATGGGTATCCGCTAAGCACGACCTTCGCTTTGCAAGAGTTCAGCGCATCGGCCAACTCGCAGTGATCGTCATCACTCATTTCTACTCCATAGACCGCAGTGCCACCTTGTGATCGTGTCTGATGCACGTACGGTGGATCGCAGTAAATTAACGCCTCTTTATGGTCGAATCGTAAAATTGCCTCAACGGCCGGCTGACAAATGATCTGAACGCGTCTTAACCGATCAATTATTTCCGGTAAGGCGTCGATCGCCGTCCACCACGCATTTACGTCGCCAGCCATACCGCCTCTAGCTCTTCCAGTTGTATAGCTCCAAGACTGACCTTTGCCTCCAAACGATTGTCGCCAACGAATAAAATCGCAGACGGCCATTTCAAGTTCCGTTGCATCAGTTGGATATGGCGATGCCTGCTTGAACTCTATTTGCGAATACGGAATTAGGCGGGCCTTTGCGAGAAAACGTTCTCCATCGTCGCGCAAGATTCTGAACAAACGTGTGATCCTCAGGTCGAGGTCGTTATACGTTTCGACGTCGACTGGCTCCTTGTTCAGAAGAACCGATGCACCGCCACCGAAAGGCTCTAGGTAAATTCGATGGTTTGGAAAGTGGCTAATGATCCTGGACGCCAAATACCGCTTTCCGCCGTGCCACTTAACAGGTGGGCGAAGACTCATGGAAGACTGCCGCGTCAGTTAAAAAGCGATCGAAAAGTACCACACTATCCGGTGTATTGGACAAACCGTCAAGCCGAGAGTATTTGCGCAAGTCTGTTATTTAAAATGGGTTGCGCAAAAAACAAATCATCGCCGCCAAATGGTTATTGTATATAGTATCATATATGGTACTATTCATTGCATGGCCGCTACGCATTGTCCTTGTAGATTTCGGCTTCCACTGAAATACAACGATGGCCGGGAAGTCGAGCCGGAGATCTTGGTGAAGATCTTCCAGGCGCTGACAGTCCAGTTTGGTGGCTATACGCCATTAGGGGCGGCGACCGAGGGCGACTGGGGTGGACAGGCCGAGCCGATGATGAGCATCGAAGTGGCCGTTCTCCCGGAGCGAATTCCAGAATTGCGGGCCGTAGTATACGCGATCGGGAAGGAGCTTGGTCAAAAGCAAATGTATTTCGATGCTCCTGCCGTTCCGTCGGTCGAGTTCATGGACATCGACGATGAGAACGCCGAAGCAGCAGGTGTTTGAGGTGGTTGAGTATGTCGTTTGAGAATAAGGCAAATCGTGTTCTGCAATACGCCAAGCAATTGGCGGGAGAAGTCCGCTCATGGGCTGATTTTTCTGGTGCGCTGTATGACCAGTCGAGCGGTTACGTGGCGAAGACATTTCCCAATGAATTACAGCGGCAATTGTTTCTAGAGAGTCCACAGTATGAGGAGATCAACAGACTCCTTATTCACCTGATGAATAAGTTTGGAGTCGTGGGTGGCGCAAATCCGACAAAAAGTGGAAAGTTTTTAGTGCGCGTTCCCAAAACGCTGCATCAAGTTCTTGAGATCGAAGCGAAGAAAGAGGGCGTGAGCTTAAATCAATTGGCCGTCTCCAAGCTGTCCTTGCCGTTGCAAACTGCAACAGGATTAGCCGCTGAGTGGATCGTAAGAGCTTTCAATGACATCCACGACGGCTACTCGCAGGATTGGATCATTGTTAATCCAGAATATAACGACCGATTTCTGGAAAAATGCCATGAGTTCGGTTTAACGCAGCCTGTTGCTGTGCTAAATCACTCGTTGATGAACATCCGAAAGAACCCTAAGAATAAAGGACGTCTAAACCCGACGACCAAAAGATCAGGATTTTCTGACTACGATGAATATGCGTTTGCATCAGAGATTGCTGTTCGAACGATTCAGCGTACTGAAGGCGCTACTTTAGATCGCATATTGTGTGATCCCCTACTTCGCGAACGCTTCGACAGGCTCGCGCTTGAGCTTGCAAGCGATCAAACTGAACTCAAGCTTCGCTGCGCTGCATTGAATTTGAGAAAGACTCATCGGCTGCAGCCTATGCGAGGCGATACCAATAGCTACAAGTTGGTTTCGGCCGGTCCGTTCCGGAGAATCGATCTGGCTAATTTCGCAGCTAATCCCGGTGGATACGTGCTCTACGATCAAAAACGACCGATATATGCAGGTGAAACTGTGAACCTACAACACCGAATTGATAAACACTTGCGATATGGTCTACCTTCCTGGCTTGGGATTGAGCAAGACAAGGATTTAGTCCTCGACTATCTGGAGTTGCCAGCTGCACGTGAGATTCGGTTGAGTTGGTTAAGCAGTTTTATCAACAGCGAACGACCATTGCTTAATTATCAGCGGGCTGCATAGAAATTCTACAAACAAATGCCGAGACGTTTTTCCAGGTAACAAACGGGCTTCATTGGGAAGTTTTCAGCCGGCGCAGCGCATCAGCGCGGATTTGTTCCCATGGAATTGGCTGCGCCAAGCCAGCGTCGTATTCGGCGGAGCGGCGGTCGATTTCGGCAAGCCATTCGTCGCTGAGTGGCGGCACCGCGTTATCTGGCACGGTGTCCGAAAGTGCTTCGATTAGCTGGATGCGCGCTCCAACGGCAATTGACTGGCGTCGGATAGTAACGTGTCGTAATCGGACATAATTGGCCTCCTCAAATATTCTACCAGCGTTTGCCGCCAATGCTGAGGAGCGTTTACGCTCCTTTTATGGTAACGCCTGTCCCATAGTGTTGCATTCTACCTCGCGGTGATGCCGCTTTTGACGCCCTCAACGGGTCGTGTTACGATTTTCGTATGGAACCTATTATCGACCAGCATCGTGGCGAAATCACCGAACTTTGCCGTCGTTATCGCATGCTCAGGCTTGAGCTTTTCGGTTCGGCCGTCAGTGATTCTTTCGATCCGCGACGGAGCGATCTGGATTTCCTTGTCGAGTTCGAGTCACTTGCCGACGGCGAGCACACCGACGCATACTTCGGTCTAAAAAAATCGCTAACGGCACTTTTCGCTCGCCCCGTCGATTTGGTGATGATGCGGGCAATTCGCAATCGGTATTTTCTTGAAGCGATCGAGCCCACACGGACGCTCCTGTTTGCGGCTTGAGTTGAAAAAGCCTGCTGGATGCCCGCAGTTTCTTAGCGCCGCCGGATAACCGCCGTCAGGCTTCGACTCCCAGCTGTCGTTGGGCGCGTTTAACCAGCAACAGCCCGATGCCCATGGCCAGCGCGAACTTCGGCAGGAACTTGAGTAGCAGCCAGCTTGGTGTGAGACCCAAGTCGATGCCGATCATGAATCGGCCGCTGTTCGGTTCCGTCGCGATTTGGTACGACGTGGCGAATACGCCGGCGAAGGTGGCCAGCAACGCGCAGCCAAGGACGGGCCAGCGCCAGTCGAGCGTGTTGCGGCGAAACGTGCGGCACAGTAGCCACGCGGTCGTGAGGGGTGGCGCAACGATTGCGTACCAACTTATGAATGCGATCGATCCGGCCTGCAGCCAAATGAAATTGGCCGGGTTGGCAAACATTGCATCGGTCCAACCGAAGAGGTGGACGCCAACCAAATAAACGCCATACATCACGGCCCACAACGCAAACGCATGCGCGATATAACACGCCACGAGCAGCGGCAACGGGGCGAGCAGGTACGTGACCAGCGGATGCCGGCCCCAGAAACTTCGCGCGTGGTATTGCTCGGCGGCGAAGACGGCCAGTTGCGTAGGGTTGCCGAGCCGTTGGTGCAAGTCGTTTGGATCGATTGCTTCCGGATTAATTTGCAGCTTCCGTGCCGCGCCCATAGAGGTGCTCCTTTCCTCGAGTAGATCTTCAAAATGATCGTCCAATTCGGCGAGCAGGCGCACGATGTACGTCGGCGGCAGGCCCTGGCCGAGCAGTTCGCTTTGCAGCTCATCGCGCGAGGGATGGTTTGCCATCTTCCGTCCTCGACAAAACCTGATTGATCGCCGCCGCGGCGCTGTGCCACGCCGCCACTCGGCCTCGCAACCGCTTGCGACCGCTCGGTAAAATCCGGTAGACGACGCGGTTCCGCCCGCCAACGAGCTGGCGCGAGCTTGTCAAATGGCCGTCCTTTTCCAACCGATGCAGAATCGGGTAGATGCAGCCTTCGCCGAATTCGAGAACTTCACCGCTCGCTCGCTCAATCGCCCGTAGCAATTCGTACCCATACATCGGCCGCCGCGACAGAAGCTGCAGCACAACAAGCTCCGGCACGCCATTGAGAAAATCGGGATTGGTTTGTTTCGCCATGCCGGGGACAATACCTCAAGGTTCAAGGTATGGCAACAGCAGTTGAGCTTGAGGCTAGCTTTCAGCAGCGCTACTGGCGAAGGTAAGGCTGTTTCCGAACGGATCGGCGACGGTCATTTCGCGGTTCTTCCAGGGCGTGTTTTCGACGCCAGGGCGGGCGTTTTTGTACCGTTTGGCGAGCAGTTGTTGCTGAAACGCATCGACATCCGAGATATCGATCCGCAAATGAATGCCAGGTGAGCCATCGCCGAAATGCTCCGACAGATGCAGTTTGCAATCATCTTTGGAGACCTGCATATAGAGCGGCAGCTCCGGCTCGAATCGATGCTCCCAATCGACCTGGAAACCGAGAAAATCGACGTAAAACTCGCGGGCTTTGGCTTCGTCGAAGATGCGAAGAATCGGTGTGACGCGTCCGAGTTTCATAGTTCAATCTCGCAAATTGCTTAGCAGTGCGTCATTCCGAGCGAAGCGCCGCGTAGCGAAGAATCTCGGTCGGATCGAACGTAGATCCCTCGGTCGCCGAGCCTCCCTCGGGATGACACGATGATTACTATGCCGCGTAGCCGCCGTCCACAAGGAACGAAGCGCCCGTGATGTTTCGGCCACCTTCGCCCGCCAGGTGTGCAACCATGGCAGCGATGTCGTCCGCGGTGCCGTAGCGACCAAGCGCGGTCGAACGCGCTTGATCGGCGGCCCCTTCGCCGCTGGCGGGGTTCATGTCGGTGTCGATCGGTCCCGGTTCGACCACATTCACAGTAATGTTGCGCGGGCCCAAATCGCGGGCCAGGCCGCGAGCCAGGTTGGCGACTGCCCCTTTCGTCATCGAATAGACCGTTACGCCAGGTCCGGCCACGCGCTGGCCCAGGCAACTACCGATCGTGATGATCCGGCCGCCATTTTTCATGTGCTTCACTGCGGCTTGAATGGCGACGATCGGTGCTCGGACGTTAACATTCCAGATCCGATCCAAATCGGAGGCGGACACTTCTTCGAAGGCGCCGGCAACGAAGATGCCGGCGTTGTTGACCAGAATATCGAGCCGGCCAAGTTCGGCGGCCGTTTTATTGACGGCGGCGGCGACTGCCGAGGCATCGGCGCTGTCGGCTTGGATGGCGAGGCCGCGTCGGCCTGCGGACTTGATCTCGGCAACAACCGAGTTCGCCTTGTCGGGCGAGCTGACGTAGGTGAGCGCGACGTCGGCGCCGGCGCTGGCAAGACGTTTGGCGATTGCGGCGCCGATGCCGCGGCTGCCGCCGGTGACGAGGGCGACTTTGCCGGTGAGGGATTGGGACATGGCAAACTCTTGATTGAATGCTTTATCGCAGCGATTTGGGTGCGATACGCGAAAACGCATGCGTTACGTCACGCTTGCAAGTGTGCACTATTATTTTGCAGTGGGAGGCGGCGTGCAAGCATGCAAAGGCTTGAGGTTGACCTTTGGGGCGGATCGGTCTAATTTCCGCGTCTCTTCACTCTCCCTACCAAGGAATACTTGATGCACACCATCAAAACGCCGGCTGTTGGCGCGCCTGCCGTTGCCGTTCCGATGTTGGATGTTTCGCGTGAGAATAAGCGACTCCAGGCTGAGCTGGATGCCGCGATGGCGGAGGTTTCGCGCTCGGGGGCGTTCGTGCACGGGCCGGCGTGCGCAAAGTTTGAGGCGGCTGTGGCCGAGTATTGCGGCACGAAGCATGCGGTTGGATGCGCGTCGGGCAGCGATGCGATTTTGCTCGTCGCTGCATGGCGATTGGCGTTGGTCCGGGCGACGAAGTGATCGTGCCGAGCTTTACTTTTTTTGCAACGGCCAGTGCCGTGTGGCGGCTGGGTGCGCGACCCGTCTTTGCGGAAATCGTGCCCGAGACGTTCAATTTGGATCCGGCCGACGTGGTTTACAAAATCACGAGCGACACCAAGGCGATCATTCCCGTACACCTGTTCGGACAGTGTGCGGCGATGAAGGACATATTGCAAATTGCCAGCGCGGCCCGCGGCATTCCCATCATTGAAGACGCCTGCCAGGCGATTGGGGCCGAATATCAGGGATCGCAGGCCGGGTCGTTAGGCATGGCCGGCTGCTTCAGTTTTTATCCGACCAAGAATTTGGGCGGGTTCGGCGATGGCGGGCTGATCACGACGAACGACGACGAACTGGCGGCCAAGCTGCGGGTGCTGCGCGACCATGGGCAGCAGCCGCGCTACTATCATCACTTTGTCGGGCTTAACAGCCGGCTCGATTCGCTGCAAGCGGCCGTGCTCAACGTGAAGCTGCCGAAGTTGGATGACTGGGCGCAGGCGCGAGCGGCATGCGGCGCGATACACGGCCGCGTTCAAGGAGCATGGCGTGGCGGATGCGATCGTCGGGCCGACGGTGGCCAAGGGTTGCCGGCACGTGTGGAACCAGTACACCGTGCGCGTGAAGGGCGGTCGCCGAGATGCGCTTCAGCAATACCTGGCCGATCGCAAAATTGGTTCGGCAATTTACTATCCGGTTCCACTGCACCTGCAAAAATGTTTCGCAACGCTCGGGTACGAGCCGGGCAGCTTGCGGAAGACGGAGCAGGCCTGCCGCGAGGTTTTGTCTCTGCCGGTTTATCCGGAGTTGACCGCGGCCGAGCAAGGCGCTGTGATTGGCGCCATTACGGAGTTTTGCGCCGAGCGCGGTCGGGCAGCCGCGTGAGGCGGGGCGATGGTCAAGGCTAGAGAGTCAAGAGACTAGAGTCAAGAGTCAGAGGCGGCTGAATAGACGCGATTGAAGTTCTGGCCCTCGACTCTCGACCCTTGACCGTCTATTGATCCTTCGGCTTCTTGACCTCGGATGTGCGGCGCGGGGGCGAGAGAGTAATGGCCAGGCCAACGATTATCGCCGCGCCGACAATCGCCCAGGGCACGCTCATGCTCTTGCCGGTGGGAGTTACGGTTTGAGTACTGTGCGCGGCGAGAATCAAGAACTGAAGCATTTGGTGCCCCGCGATTTGAGATGACGATCTGACGTTCTGACGTTAACCGGCGAACTACGCTTCCCATTCTAAATTGGCGGGGAGCTCGTGCCAATTGGCGGCGGTGATCGGGCCGATCGGCAGCGAGCCGCCGAGCCATTCGTCGAGCGGGCGGGCGGCACGGCGGAAGAGGCCGGTGGGCATGGCCACGGTGTCCCAGCTTTCCGAAAGCGGCCGGGCGTGCGGCACATAATCGGCCAGGCGGACGCCGAGAAAGCCGTAGTGTTCGCCGCGGAACTCGAAAAGCTGCTCGCGCGGAAGTGGCGAGCGGCTGGCGACCAGGTGGTAAACGAACACGAGCAGCGGACAGAAATCGAGCCCGAAATGTTCTTGCCAGGCGGCCAGGCTCCGCAAATCGTCGCGCGTCGACCAATTCTTCCAATATTGATGGTGCTCATCGCCGGAGGGGAAGCGGCGGCCTTTCACGTCAACCAGCCACGAGATCTGGCCGGGCGGCGACACGATGAAATCGAGACTTTTGAGCGAGCCACTCGCGACCAGGCTGCGGCGCGCCTCATCGACCGCGATGTACGGCAGCCGGCGAGCGCGAAGATACGACTCGAAAGCGGCTTCGTAATGGTTGTCGCGGTTCATGGGGAAGCTGTTCGCTATTAGCTTTTAGCTGTTAGCCAGAAGGGGATTGGCTAAGAGCTAACAGCTAAAAACTAATAGCTTGTCTTTGTACACTATTCTGTACAGTTCGCCAAGGTGGTCATGCTACGTGAGAACGTGTCTTGCATTCTATCGCGTGTCATTCGCTAAAAAGATTTGTTGGGTTTGGCACGCGAGTTGAGTGGCGCTGGATTAGGTGTACCGGCTCGCTACGGTTTTGGCACAAGCCAAATGATGAACCCATCGGAAGGTTCTTCAATCTGGCTCTCTTTCGTGGCGTGCTGCGAGGCTCGATATCGAATAAGCAAAATGGATTCATCAGGATTCTTGGCACTGGTATAGTAGCCAACATCCGTAGTGTTTGACCGCGCTCCATCTTTCCAGTTCATCCACTCTAATTCTGTTGGATCGCTCCTGTACTCATGGACGGACGTAGAGAGCTTGTCTGACCAGCTATTCGGGGCTGAATCGGGATCGATGCGATATTCAATCCACACCTCTCCCGCCTGCGGGAATTCGAACGCTGCGACATTTGTCGGGAAACCAGACTTGGGAACCTGCCTCGCTCGAAATTTCAGACTGTAATGCTTTCCGTCCGGAATCCAAAATCGCCATTTCCAGTGGTGTTCATCGACCGTACGAACGCGGACAACGTGCGGCTTGCTCGGATCGCCAATTGACAGTTCTCCGACCTCATTGCGCAAGCGGCGA
The DNA here is from genome assembly GCA_963733825.1 of Pirellulales bacterium. Lineage (GTDB taxonomy): Bacteria > Planctomycetota > Planctomycetia > Pirellulales > Lacipirellulaceae > JABDGM01. Next base: position 140,059 of record CAVTEK010000011.1, on the reverse strand, counting down.
AGTTCAGGTCGTACCTGACGGAGTTCGCGCCATTGCAATACGACCACGATCAATAGACCTACAATGGTCGTTAATAAAAGTGCGGATAAGGACGAAAAGCGTACGCGCAATCGGCGCATGACTAATCCCTCACGAGCCCTGACACTTTCACACCGACAGCGCCCGCCAAGATGCGGTTGATTTCCTCGATGACGGCGGCGCAGCCCGGGGTGAGCGGAACGGTTTTGCTTTCGGCGGTCGATAAATCCTTGATTTGGCATTCAGCGGCGGCGAACTCGCGCTCGCCGACGATTACGGCAACGCGGAATCGTTTGCGGTCGGCGTATTGGAGCTGTTTGCCGAGCTTCACCGGTTCGGGATAGACTTCGACTGCTAGTCCGGCGGAACGTAGCTCTGCGGCTAGTTTGAAGTAGTCGGCGAGGCGGGCGGCATCGAAAAAGGGAATGAAAACTTGCGCCGGCGTTTGCGATGCGGCGAGCATGCCGAGATCTTCCATGGCGTCGAGCAGACGATCGAGGCCGAGCGAAGCGCCGATGCCGGGCAATTGCTGGTTCGTATACAGGTCGGCCAGGTTATCGTAGCGTCCGCCGCTGCAGACGCTGCCAAATTTCCAATCGTCGAGCGTTGTTTCCAGAACGGTGCCGGTGTAATAATCGAGACCGCGAGCGATCGATGGATCAATTTGCAAGACGCCTCGCTGTCCAGGAACCGATGTCACGAGCCGAATGACTTCGCGGAGCCGCGCGATGCCGGCCGTTGCCAGTTCGTTGCCGGCGCCGAGTTTTTCGAGTTGCTGAAGTAGCTCATCGTTTGAGCCAGCGAGCCCGGCGAGCTGCAAGATGGTACGAGCCTGCTCGCTGGTCGCGCCAGCGGTGGCTTGCATCTCCGTCGCAACTTTTTCGGCGCCGATCTTGGCGAGCTTGTCCAATGCCCTGAGTACCAGTTTGGACGACTCGGCAAGGCCAGCTTTTTGCAGCAGCCCATTGAGAATCGAGCGGTCGTTGACGCGAACCGTGAACTTGGAGAACCCGATTTGGGTGAGCAGTTCGCGCACAACGAGGATCACTTCAGCGTCGGCAGCGACGTTTTTGGTGCCGATCGTGTCGAAATCGCACTGCATGAATTCGCGGAAGCGGCCGCGTTGCGTGTTCTCGCCGCGCCAGACTGTGGCGATATGATAGCGCTTGAACGGCGTGCCGAGTTCGTTGATGTGCTGCGCGGCGAAGCGAGCCAGCGGAACGGTGAGGTCGAAGCGGAGGCCGACGTCGCGGCCGCCGTGGTCTTGAAAGCGGTAGAGCTGCTTGTCGGTTTCCGCGCCGCCTTTGCCCAGGAGGATTTCGAGGTATTCCAGCGCCGGCGTATCGATCGGGCTGAAGCCGTACGAGCGAAATACGCGTCGGGCCGTATCGATGATCTGCTCGCGCGGCAGCATGGCCTGCGGCAGATAATCGCGGAAGCCTTTCAGCGTGCGGGGCTGGATGCGGGAAGGCATGGTGAGTAAGTGAGTAGGTGAGTAGGTGAGTAAGTGAAGGATGCTTTGAACCTACTCACTTACTCACTTACTCACCTACTCACACAAGGATGGGCAATAGCGGCGGCTTGGGGCTGCGGATGCCGCGGCCTTTTTCCTGAAGCACGGCTTCGGTGTACTCGGCGACTTGCTCGGGCCGCTCCAGGTAGAAATCGTACGTCCAATCGTCTTCGTATTCGCAATCCTTGGTCGAATAATCGCGACAGACCTGCGGACGGGTATCGTAGATGCCGCAACGATTGTCGTCCTGCAGGTGGCGACACACGTTATGGACCAAGAGGTACCAGGTGTCGTCCTCCTTGAAGATAGTTGCCTGCTCGTGCAGCAGGAACCAGCGAATGAATTCAAAGTCCTCGAAATCTTCGGGTGCGTCGATTGGCAACGCGAAATATCGGCAGCACTTTGCGATACAATAATCGCAAAGCACCTTTCCTTCCGGCACTTGTTTGCGACGAGGTTTGGGCGAGACGAGGGCGGTTGCCATGGTTGTGGAAACTCGTGTGGCTCTTGTACTGTGTTCCGTCAAGATAACACCCGTGCCGCCAGCGGGCCAGTGCTTTGAATAATGACTCGAATTGTCGAAAGTGTATGGCAAAGCGCGAAATAAACGCACCACTGCCAAAGCTCGCAGCTTGGCGAGCGGTGGCGAGAGCGGCGCAGGAGGAAAAGCGGTAGTGGAGTAGTGGAAACTTAAAGCTCGGCCATGGTTACTTTACTACTGCTCTACTCCACTACCGCTCTACTCGACTATTCCTTTAGCTCATAAGCTCCAGCGCCTTGCCGAGCATCCGCAGGATACTTTCCTCGTTGGTGCGTTCGAGCACTTCAGCGGGTGTGAACCAGGCAATTTCGTGCGACTCTTCGCTGACGGTTAGCTGCTCATCTAACCGAGCGACCATCAGAAAACGAATATCGTGATGTTCGTGGGCGTCCTCGATCAATTGGCCGGCCGCATCGTGGCGGGCCGGTATCTCGTGCACGTCGATGTCGAAGGGCATTACGACGCCGCCGATCGGAATGATATCGAAGTGGGTCAGGCCCGATTCTTCGCGGGCTTCACGGAGGGCGACTTCGTCGATGAGCCATTGGCCGTCGGCGTGGCCGCCTAATTGCAGCCAACGATCGAGCTTGCGGTGATGCGTCAGGAGCGAACGGCGGCGATCGGAGGAGAGAATCCAGGCGGCCGCCGTGATGTGGCCGGGACGGCACGTGCGATTGAAACAATCGGAGTGCGCTTCGATGAGCCGGCAAATGCGCTCGACGGTCGGCGCTTCGAGTGGGAAGGCGTCGCGGTAGCGGGCCAGCATTTCGAGTAGCGGGCGGCGGTGCATGGGAGTAGGTGTCAGGTGTCGGGTGTCAGACCAAGACGATATTATCGGCGGTCGATCCGCCCGTTGACAACCGACATCTGACCACCTGACACCATCTGCTTCCTACGGCAGCACGGCTTTTTGAATTGAGCCTGTTCGGCGCGGATAGGTATACGACCAGAAACCGGACGGCGGGTTGAGCAAGGAGTCCGGCAGATAATCGACTTCCAACTCGCCACTGGAGTTGGCGATGTTATTGCCGACAATCAGCGGGCCCCGCAGGAGAGCGCGGTTTCGGTAGGTCAAATCGTGTCGAATCGCAATTAAGCCGCGAATTTCGGAGCGATAGATATCGTTGGTATCGGCATCCTGCCCGAATTCATCGTGTGAAGCGCCGGTCGGATTGTAGTTTACCCCATCGTCCTTTTCGCTCAATAGGTGGTTCGTTGCATTGATGGCGAAGTCGGCGCTGGTGCCGTTGTCGGCGTCAACGAGCAGTGCCGGGTAGCCGGCAACCGCGGGTTGCCAGGAGATGGGGCCGTCGTTGACGCACGAATTGGCCCCCGGATTGACGATGAGCAGCGTCCCCACGATACGGGCGTGCTCGATAATGAGTCGGCTGCCGTTGCAGTTGATCCAATAGATGCCTTCAGAGTTGGTTGCTCCCGTACCGAATGGATTGACGCCTGGGCCGAGCACCTGACGGTAGATAAACCGGCCGGAGGTCGATTCCTGGATCAACAGATCGTCTGCATAAAAGTTCTGCGTATTGTTGGAATCGGCGCCGGCGATTTTGACAAAGGCATAGTCCAAAGCGCCGCTCCACGCGGGAGCGGTCAGTGTGGCGGAGACTTTTGTCCAGCCAATGTTCAGTGCGCCGACGAGAACGTTTACAGATGGGCCTGAATTGAAATTGGGTGTGCTGTCGCCTAATCCCTTGGTGTATAGGCTGATGTAAAAATTGCGCGCCAGACCGCTACTTTGGTACACCCAGGCCTCGATGTAATAGGAGCCGTTCGGTTTGACGAAGGAGTCGATCCGCTGGATGGGTCCGGTATACCAGTTGGGGCGGCCCGTGACCTTCAGGCTATATTTTCCGGAACGCCAGAAGTTATTGTCCTGGCTGATCGAGCAGGTTCCCAGCGTCGCGTACGGAGCAGTGCCGGTCCAGGACGTGGTGCCGCTTTCGATGCCCACGTTCTGACCCAGGTTGGGCGTGGATGTCGGCAAGGAATTGATATTGATTGCCGTACCGTTGGTGCGGTAGTAGTTGAAAACGGAGGTCCAGTCGGGCATCTTCGGCAGCTTGTCGGAAGTGACTTGCGCAGTCGGCGCCGTTGTAAGTCGAGCCACTGACGGAAGTCGCCTGCACATTGCCATAAACCTGCGAGCTACTGGCGGAGATTTGATTCGCCGTCGTCAGCCCATTCGTGCGTAATGTATCGCCGTTTAAGGTGATCGCGGCGCCTGCGGCAACGGCTGAGCGAAGGCAGCTAAAGGGCGTTTTGAGGGCATCGATGGTAACCTTAACTTGTTGTGTGGCTTGCCCGCTGTAACCGGTGCCGGTCACGACGACGGGATCGTCCGGGTTGTTCGAGAGGCTGCCGTCGATCGGGTCGACGACGTTCGCAGTGCAGGTGCCGCCGCCGGTGCTGCGATTCGTGAACCAATTGCCGTTGGAGTAGTCCGAACGCCAATTCGTGTCTTGCTTCATCATCAACAGGGCGAGCTCGACGGCGGTACTGGCGTTAAGCTGCGCCTGGCGAATATCGGTCGTGGCGACGACGAGTCGATTTTCGATGCGTTGTCCGATGAGCGCGCACAGGCCCAGCAGGGCGATGATCATCGCGCTACCCAAGACGGCAATATAGACGCCGCCAAAACGGCGCGGCCGGCGCGTGGGCGGGCGGAAATTGCAAACTGCAAATTGCAAATTGCAAATTGCAAATTGCCGAGCAGTTCGTTTCGTGCTTTTCCCAACGATCATTTCGTTAATTTCCTACTGATCTGTGTCAGTGCGCACGGCGATCTGGTCAGCCAGGACCTGGCCTTGGTACTCGATCGTGACGTGAATTTGTTTTGCGCCTTGGTCGGTACCCGTCGTTTGCGACGGGCTGTTTGGGAGGACGCGGGAGACGGTCACGCGCTGCCGCCAGTTGGTTCGATCGGGAATCACCGTGCCGTCGCGATATTGGGGCGGCGAGGCGTTCCAGCCGTTGTAATCGTCCACGTCGTCGAAAGCCGATCGCGGACTGGCTGCTTCGCCCGTTTCACGGCCAAATACGGCCGAGCCGTCGGGATCGCTATAGGGCTGCATCAAAATTTCCGACATCAGCTCGTCGGCCAATCCGGCCGCGATGGCGCGGTTGCCGATCGAATTGGCAGACTTTGTCGCTGCGCCGAGCGCATCGAGCGCGGCAACGGCCATCAGGCTGACGATCATGGTCGAGGCGACGACCTCGATGAGGGTCAGCCCACGGAATTTCGGATTTCGGGTTGCGGATTGCGGATTGGAGATGCGCAAGGCGCGAATCTCTGCAATCGGCAATCGGCAATCCGCAATCCGCAATTGATAGAAGATGCGGCGGCACATTCGATTTGGCCCTTTAGTTGATTCCGGCTCGCACGTCGACGTAGTCAAACTCGGCGGAGCTGGTATCGGCATAGAGCGTAACGTATCGATCGGTGGTCGCGGTGGGAGCGTACCTCGGGTAGGTGAAGGTTCCCTGATCTTCGTCGTTGATTTGCAAATTCGCGACATGGTTTTGTGGAAGGACGGTCAATCGGAAACGGACGAAGCCGCTGGAAAGGCGAGAGCGGCTGAACAGTTGTTTGTATACGGTGTCGGATGTTTTCCCGTTGAGAGTGAGCGTCTGCGTGCCATCGGATTGCTTTTGGACGTAAACCAGGAGGGGCGCATATTGGCCACTTTGCCGATCGGCGTACACGGCGACCACGGCGCCGTTGCCGCCGACGCTGGTATTACGGCAGCGGGCTTCGATGGTGGTAGTCGTAATAAAATCGCTAAGCGGACGGGTTTCAATCGCACCGGTCGAGGTCCAGATTCCGCTGGCGAGATTGCTGGTGTCGAAGGCGCCGCCGCCTGTGACAGCCCAATCGACCGTGCCATCGCCGTTCATATCCGTAGCGACCGGATTGCGATCGAAGTCGGTCCGCCAATAACCGGCTAACAATTCGGGCGAATTGCGCGTTGGTATACTGGCATCGATTCGCGCGGAGCTCTGGTTCCCGGCTTGCAAGGCGAGGCGCACGTAGGAAACGTAATTGCGCGTAACGTTGTACGATGTGCCAGGCGTAGTGTACGTTCCATATAACCTGTAAAACATTTGTGCGGGTTGATGAATTGCCACGAAGCATTCGAATCTTCCGATTCGAACACATTGCTGGTGGCGTTATTGCTGACTCGGAGCCGCGGAGTTGTCGGCGGTCCCTGTCCAAGCGACAGCATATTGGCGGGTCAACGAAAGATTGCGTATTGGGGAAGCAAAGACGGCCGTGTTCCAGTTGTCGTTCGTTGTGAGGTTCCCTTTTGGAATGCTGAGCTGGCCCGGCACATTGCTCGTCGGGCCATTTACCGGGTCGCCCGTGTGTCGAATTTGAACGTTCAATAATTGCCCATTTACGCCGCTTGCCTGCCTGCCGTAAAAGTCCACCTTTGTGGCGTTCCAATAAAGCGCGTTGATCGGAACGGAAGGAAATGTAGTCGGATCGATTTGCTGGGCTGAGAACGACGTGGCCGAAATGTCGCGATCCTGTAGATTGGAGGGTGAGGTGTTGCTCTGTAGGATTACCTCGGCCGAATCGACGGTGGTGGTTAGAGCAGTGGTCTCTTGGGCTTTGCTGCTGAGTCACGCTAAAGGCGTAAACTGACGTAAGGACATCGACCAAAGCCCCGCCATTGATGCTCTTGCGAAGTGAATCTCCCGGGGTGCCAGACCATTCATAATGGATTTTTTCCGAGACGCCGTCGTTGTTACGGTCGGCGACGATGAATTCGAGGATTTGGGGCGTTTGCTGAGTAATGATCGTAGCGTAGCGCAGCTCATCGGAAATTAGATTGGCGATGTCGGCCGTTCTCGATCGGCGGGAAGCTGCCGTTGGGGAGTATGCGGTCTGGCGGGCGATAAATAGGACCGAGCCCAAACCGGCCAGCAAGAACGCGCTGGCCACCATGGCGACCAGCATCTCCAAGATCGTGAAGGCCCGTTGGCGGCGGTGATGTAAGGTGGCGTCGGCCATAATTTCGAACTCCAAGCGGAGTTGTGGCGTGGTCTGCCACTTCACGATGCCCCTTCAATTAGCTTCCAGGCACAGCGGCGGTGCGGCCGTCGCTGTGGTTACTCGTAATGGTTACATCGCCGGTGACGCCGTTGAGCGTGACGGTGCATTGGTGCGATTTCGCGGTCAGGACCACGGTGCCGCCGCTCGAAGGCGTGCCATAACCGTCGAACGAGACGGCAGACGTGTTCGAGAAATTGGCCGTCGCGCTGTCCAGCAAGTACGGTTGCTTTGTCAGGTTAACGGAGTAAACGGTGTTAGGCTTGTCCAGGCTTTTTACGCCGACCAGCGCATAGGTGGAATTCAGGAACGAGATGGATTGGCTGGCGCTGGTGAGTCGGGCTTGCGTTCGGGCAAGTTCCAAATCGGCTTTAACGCGGCGGGCGGCCGATTCGACGCGATGAAATAACAGGGAATCGAAAAAACGTGGCGTGGCTACGGCAGCCAGTATGCTCATGACCAGTGCCACAATTAAAAGCTCGAGGAGACTGAATGCGCTGGCGCCGGCGAAGCTCGAACTACGTTTGCCTGAATGTGCGCGACCTCCCCGTTTTCCACGGCGTTTTTGTCGTTGTATCGCTTGCATAAGTGGCGCAGCCAAATCGGGCGAAGGCGAACGATCGAGCGCAAACCTAAAGTGCTGTACAAAGATAGCTCGTTGAGAATATAGAATTCTGCCATTTCCAGCGGGATACAACTCCTCAGACGTTTTGCATTCAGCCGTCTCTGGCACCGCGACGAGTCGACATATTAGGGGCCTCCCAATCGGAGGGTCCGGTGTATTGCGCGCGTAACGTTTGTGCCGAAGAAGAGTGCTGCGTTTTCCGGCGCGTTGGAAACGATATCAGGATTATTTGCCCGGGCGGCGCATTCCCGAAATCGCATCCTACTCTTTCGATAGCAGCGCCCTTGCGATTGCCGGGGTCCTGCTGCGGGAACCGTCTGGGTCGATGTGCTTCGACTGCCTCGAGTCGGCGGTGTCTCTAGGGTCAAAACAATTTCACTCGAAAGTTTCGGAGACAGTCCAATGCGAAAGCACGAAGGTTTTACACTGATCGAACTCGTAGTCGTCGTGATGATCTTAGGCATTTTGGCCGCTGTGGCGGCGCCGAAGTTGCTCGGCACGTCGAGCACGGCCTCGGAGAACGGGTTAAAGGAAACGTTAGGCGTGGTCCGCGACGCAATCGAGCGATACACGGCTGAACATGGCGGGGCGCTTCCCGGTCAGGCGGGTACTGATGCTGGGTTCAAGGCCGACCTGGCGACGTATATCCGTGGAACGTTCCCGAAATGTCCGGTGGCTGGCATCAATAACAACGTCAGCGTCGTTACCACGGCCAGCCCGCTGACCCCCGCGGGTGCGCAGTCGTGGATGTATTCAAACCTTGATGGCACCTTCATCTGCAATTCGACGGTTCCCACGAAGGGCGACCCAACGGTTAATTACAACCAGCTATAAGACAAAGTTTCGTGCTAGCAATGTGTTTGGCTGGATTCTGGATAAGTCTGGTAAGCAGCGGGCTTCAAGCTCTGCTTGCAGGTTGGGTTGAATATTCGGATCGCGACAAAGATCGGGCCAGCACGCGGCCGATAAGCAATTCGAGGAAAACCGCGCACCCCGCGCACCGCTGGCGAAATCCGCGGTGCGGCGGGGTGAGTTCGGCAGCTTAGGAACCGTCTGACCGTGGCCAAAGAGAAAGCAAAAATCCTGGTGTGCGAGGATAACGTGGCGCTCTCGGGCGTCATCTGCTTCAACCTTGTTCGCGCCGGATTCGAGGTGACGAGCGTCGGCAATGGACGGCTGGCGCTTGAAGCGCTGGAAAAAGGCAGCTTCGATTTGGTGCTGTCCGATCAACAGATGCCCCTGATGACGGGCATCCAGTTGTGCGAAAGCCTTCGCCAAATTCCGGAGCACCGGCAGACTCCTTTTATTTTGCTGACGGCCAAATGTATGGAGATTGACTTCGGTCAGCTTCAAAAGAAGTTAAATGTTTCGGTCGCGCTCCCGAAGCCATTTAGCCCCAGCGAGTTGGTTAATTGCATAGAGGAGGCGCTCGCGCAGAGGGTCGAGAGTTGAGAGTTCAGGGTTTAGGGTTGAGGGATCAGACCTTCAGCCCTCAACCCTGAACCCTGAACCCTTCTTCGGAACGGACTCCGATGTTTGCCAGTAAGCTGCAAATACGATTGCCGCGGAGGATAACGGCGTACTTCCTTCTCTTTGGGGTGGCCGCATTACTGTGGCTGAGCGTGGGCGCGGTGTACGTTGCGCATTCGGTGACCGAGAAGCGGTCGGAGAGTGCGTCGCTGCGATCTTTAGGTCGCGCGAGCAACCGATTCGCTTTGGCGTACCTGCGCGATAAGAGCAAGGACCTTCAACCGTTGCTCGCAGAAATTCGCTTGGAAAGCGGCGCCGATTACTGCGCCATTGTGTCAGAATCGGGCGAGTATCTGGAGCATTCCACTCCTGGTTACAAAGGCAAGCTGGCGAGCGAAGTCGGCACTGTCAGCGAACGGTGGGATGAGATCCTGGAAGTACAGTATGTGGCCGACACCGGCGCACAAGTTCGCGAATATCGAGTTCCACTGAGAGCCGGAACGACTTTGCTTGGAACGATGCGGTTAGGTTTCGCGCACACGAATCTTTGGGGTTACGTGACGACAGGGGCGGAATATGCGCCGCTGGCATTTATCGGCCCGGCGTGTTGCATGGCGATTGGCGCGGTCCTGGTCAACCGCTTGGTGCGTCCGGTCGCAGATATCGAACAACAGCTTTATCAAGTGGCGACGTGCCCGTCGGTGGAAAGCTGCGAACTGAGAGAAGTTCAAGGAATTGGCGCCGCGGCGATGGGTTGGAATCGCGTGGTGCAACAGCGATTCAGCGCAGGGGCAGGCGGGGACGCTGCAACAGCGGGTGCGGAAGTCGCTCGAACAGGGCCGCTCCGGCCGACTCGATGCGGTGCTCAACAGCATTCCGGACGGCGTGGCCACTACGGATTCAGAAGGGAGACTGACCTATACGAATCTGCCGATGTCGGTGCTTTTAGGCCTGGCGGATGTCGTCTGTGCTGGTGATGGAGCAACCGATGTCGGGAATGCACCACTCATGACCGAGCAATTGACCAAGCGGTGGCAATTATCGGAATCGGACCCGCTGTTGTTGGATGACAATCGCGATCGGGCCGTAGTAACGGAGCTGACGCACGAGGAAAACGGACAGCGTCGCGTCGCGCGAGTGGCCCGTCATCCGATTTGTATTGTGGGCACCACCAGACACGAATGCCACGTTTGGACGGTTCGAGACGTCACGCAGCAAAAGTTGGCAGAGGAGATGCGCGACCAATTCGTAGATACCGCAACGCACGAGCTGCGCACGCCGCTGGCAAATATCAAGGCCTATGCCGAAACGCTGGCATTGGCCGATGTGATCGACATCGAGCAGCAGAAGCAATTTCTGAACACGATCAATTCCGAAGCGACGCGGCTGGCGCGCTTCGTAGACGACCTGCTGAGCGTGAGCAGCATGGAGCTTGGTTCCTTGTCGCTCAACAAGCAAGTCACTGACCTGAGCCGCATGTTGAACGAAGTGCTGGCGAAGGTCCGCCCGCAAGTCGACGAGAAACAGCTTTCGCTCGAAGTTGCTTTGCCGGAAAAGATGCCGGAGCCGGAGCTGGACAAAGACAAAATTGCGACGGTGCTCGTCAACCTGTTGGGTAACGCCGTGAAATACACGCCTGCCAACGGACGGGTGACCTTTCGAGTCAATATCACGGATCAGCAAATCGAAATCGGTGTCGAGGACACAGGCGTGGGTATCGCGGAGGACGAGCTCGAAAAGGTATTCGACAAGTTCTTCCGCAGTCAGGACCCGCGCGTGCAGGAGCAAACTGGCACGGGGCTGGGTCTGGCACTCGCCCAGGAAGTGGTGCGGCTGCACGGCGGGCGAATCACGGTGGAAAGCGAAATCAACAAGGGCAGCACATTTAGCGTATTGCTGCCGCTGGGATAACTAAGGTGTCGGGTGTCGGGTGTCAGGTGTCGGAATTCCGATATCTGACACCCGACACCTGACACCTGACACCTATGTTCGAACAAAAGTGTCAAGGCGCGGTGGACGTGATCAGCGGCGGCGACCGGATTTCGGGCGAGCACGTGCCCGAGTTGGCTGCGCTGCTTGAGAATCGGATCGAGCGCGGGCAGCCGCAAATTGTGCTCGATTTGCAGGGTATTGCGGTGATCGATAGCGCGGGGTTGGAACTGCTGCTGGATTTTCAGGAGAAATGCCAACGGATGGGCGGAGCGCTGAAATTGGCGAATGTGACTGCATTGTGCCGGGAAGTGCTAAAGGCCACGGGAGTCGGAGCGCGATTCGAAATGTTTCGTGATTCGGGCGGCGCGGTGCGGAGCTTTGTGCAATGAGCGTTACGGCAACAACAACTGTGGTGGAGCAGCGACCGGAGTCGAACCCGGCTGGGGGCGGAGGCGGTCCGGATGGGGGCCAACCTCGCCGCGCCCGCTACGGGCAACGCTCGGCCAGCAACTGGTCGGCGCCGATATCATCACGCCCGAACAATTGGATCAAGCGCTTGCCGAAGGATCGCAGAAGGGCCTGCGGCTCGGCGAAGTCCTGGTCGAAATGGGCATGGTGCAGGAGGATGCAATCCTGCCGTTTATCGAAGGTCATCTGGGCGTGCCGGCCACGCGGCTGCGCGACGGCATGATTGACCCGGTGGCCGTGCGGCTGTTGCCACGAAGGGTTGCCGAGCGATTGGATGCCATCGCGCTATTCAAGGTGCGCAGCACGATTTGCGTGGCGATGGCCGATCCGCAGAACCTCGAGCATCTCGACGAAATCGAGCGGATTACGGGGCTGCACGTACGGCCGGTGTTCGCATTCCGCAGCAGCATTCAGCGGACGCTCCCGCGATGCTACGAAGACGGATTCGAAGTCGATACCGTGACGGCCGACCTCGACGAATCGGCGGTGCAGCTGCAAGCCGACGCGGCCGAGGTCGATCTCACCAACGTCGAATCGATGGTCGATGGCAGCCCGATCATCAACCTGGTGAATTATTTGCTCGTGCAGGCGATTCGTGCCGGAGCGAGCGATATTCACATCGAGCCGAGCCGGAAGTTTTCGGTTGTCCGCTTTCGCGTCGACGGCCAGATGTTCGAGGCGCTCAGACCGCGGCGCGACATGCACCCGGCGCTGGTCTCGCGCATCAAGGTTATGGCGAAGATGGATATCGCCGAGCACAACCGGCCGCAGGACGGACGGTTTCAGGTAACGGTGGAAGGTCGGGAAGTCGACTTTCGCGTTTCTACCTTACCGACGGTGCTGGGCGAGAAGATCGTGATGCGTATTCTCGACAAGGAGAATCTCACGTTCAATCTCGATCTGTTGGGACTTCCGCCCGACATGCTGAAACAGCTCAAGCAGCTGTTGGCTAAGCCGTACGGACTGTTGCTGGTGACCGGGCCGACGGGCAGCGGCAAGACCACGACGCTGTATTCGGCGTTGGAGCTGATCAAGAGCGTTCACAGCAACGTGGTATCGGTCGAGGACCCGGTCGAGTACCAGGTGGAGCTGGTGAACCAGGTGCAGGTGGATGAATCGCGGCAGTTGTCGTTTAGTTCGGCATTGCGTTCGATTTTGCGGCAAGACCCCGACATCATCATGATCGGCGAAATCCGCGACGTGGCGACGGCACAAATCGCCGTGCAAGCCGCTCTGACAGGCCACTTGGTGCTCAGCACGCTGCACACGAACGATTGCGCAGGGGCGATTCACCGGCTTGTGGACATGGGGATCGAGCCGTTCAAGATCGCGGCTGCGATTGTCGGCGTCGTGGCCCAACGGTTGATTCGGACGGTGTGCCAGTCGTGCAAGTCACTCGTGTACGCATCGGCGGAATTGCTGGAGACGATCCATTATCAAGGAGACAAGCGTCGAAGTTTTATCCGCGGTGAAGGCTGCCCGAAGTGTCACGATACGGGCTATATCGGCCGCACGGGCATTTACGAGGTGATGACGGTCGATCGTGAGATTCGGGAGCTAATTTCGCGCGGCGGCAGCACGGACGAAATTCGCGACTGTTATCGCAGCGCCGGTGGCAAGACACTGCTCGAGCAAGGCATCCGGCTCGCGGAGAAGGAACAGACAAGCTTGGAGGAAGTGATGAGAGTTGCGTACTTCGAGTGAGAAAAAGCTATTAGCTGTTAGCTATTAGCTTTTAGCCGGAGCATTTCTGGCTAACTACTAATAGCTAACAGCTAAGAGCTTTTCACATGCAATTCGTCTATACCGCCAAATCGAAAACGGGCGACATTCAGACGGGCCATATCAGTGCGGCCGACGTCGAGGCGGTGAAGCTGCGCCTGCGCGAGCAGAGTTTGTTCGCGATCGATATCCGCAAGAATGCCGGTGGTTCGCCGCTCAAGGCGCTGTTCGGAAAGCGCAATAGGGGTGCGTTATCGAAGCGGGATTTACTTAGCGTGACCACGCAACTCGCCATCATGACTCGTTCGGGCGTTGATTTGGCGTCTGCGTTCCATTCGTTGTCGCAGCAGTGCTCCAGCCCGACGCTGCGGAATATTTTGGCGCAGGTCCACAAGGACGTGACGGGCGGAAAAAGTATTTCGGATGCGATGCACGCCCAGGCGTCCGTTTTTGGCGATGCCTACGTTGCCAGCGTTGCGGCGGGAGAGGCGGCGGGGAAATTGCCCGAAGTGCTCAGCCGTCTGGCTCAGTTCCAACGCACCGAGATGCGCGTACGGGGGACCGTGCGGACTCTGATGGCGTACCCATTGCTGCTGTCCGGGGTGTCGTCGCTGGTGGTCCTTGGCCTGGTCATGTTTGTATTGCCGAAATTCGTCGATATTTTTGGCCAATTCGAAGTCAGCTTGCCCATCATTACGCAGGTGGTGGTGGCCATATCGGATGTGGTGCGGAGGCACTTTCTGATTTGGATGCCGATTGCGATTGGCGCCGTAGTCGGACTTATCGCCTCGCGGAATATGGAGGCTGGGCGCCGCAAGTGGGACTATGCGCTGCTCAACTTTCCGATCCTGCGCGATATTACGCGAGCATTCTACATTGGCCGGACGTTTCGGCTGATGGGGCTCATGATCGAAAGTGGCGTGCCGCTGCTCGAAGGTATAAGACTCACGCGCAACAGCGTGCGGAATATGTTGTATCGCCGCCTCTTCGATGAGTTGGAGGAGTCGATTCTGAATGGCCGCGGGTTGGCCAGTTCGTTAATCAACGCTGGTTTCGTGCCGGCGGTCGCGGCGGAGATGATCCTCACGGCGGAGCGAACTGGAACGCTTGGTATGGTCACCGAACTCATGGGAGAGCATTACGAGGAAGAGGGCGAATCGAAGCTTCGCGAATTGGCCACGCTTTTGGAGCCGCTCATCATTGTGGGAATGGGCGTGATCGTGGCCACGATTGTGATGGCGGTTATGCTGCCGATGTTCGATATTGCCACGATCGCGCGTTAGAAATCGAAAGAAAGGGAAAATATGAAACAGTTCAGTTTGCGGCGAATTGCGATTGGCCTGGCATTGGCCATGGCATGCGTTCTCGCGGGGACGGCGATTCCAACGTTGAACCAGGCCCAGGGCGAAGTTCGCGGGACGCCCGAGCAGCCGGCGTTTCAATCCGGCAGCGTGCCGGTCTTGCGAGAAATTTCGAGTACGCTGCATCAAATCGATACACGGATGGCCCGGTTGGAATCGATCGCGCAAAAGCTGCAGTCATCGGCCGCGGCGAGCGCGGCGCGGGCCGAAAACAACAATTAGCGATCGGGAGCGATTGGATGGGGAAGGTGTCAGGTGCCGGGTGTCGGGTGTCAGAACAGCACCCAGACACCCGGCACCTGATATCCGACACCCAAACAGGAACGGCACTTGTTTTCATCGCAGCAATTTGGCTGGATCGGCGTCGACGTGGGGACGCACACGGTGAAGCTCGCGCAAAGCGTGCGCGACGGCGCTGGCGTGCGCCTTCATCGGGCGGCGGTGATCCAGCGACCTGTCTCCTGGACTGGCGACGACAGCTTGGGGCTTGAGCAACCAGTCACTTCGCATCCTGAAATTCGGGCTGCTTTGGAGTGTGGCGAGTTTGAGGGTCGGAATGCGATCTGCTCGTTGCCGATGAACGTATGCCAATTGAGGAGCCTGAATGTGCCGCCGGGGACGGAGCTGGAACGACGAACGATCATCGCTGACGAGTTGGCGGAAGACTGGGTCGAGCTGCGTAGCCCGATGGAATTTGATTTCTGGGAGACAGAACCGGCAAAAACCGAGAAAGGCACCGATTCGTTCAACGTGAATGTGGTGGCAACTTCGCGCCAGTGGATTTCACAGGTCTGGCGCGATTGCCAGCGAAGCGGGTTGGATTGCTGGGCAATCGACGGCGTGCCGTTGATGATGGCTCGATCGGTCGGACTTGTCGGCGGCTTTTCCGGCGGCAGGCGGGCACTGGCAGTTGACTGGGGATACTCGAATACGACGTTGTGCATCGCCGGTGACGATCGGGCGCTTTACAGCCGGCGGGTGCACGAGTGTGCGTTTGGGCGCGTTCTGGAAACAATCATGGATGCGTTCAACGTTTCGCTCGATGAAGCACAGTTCCTGGCTGAAAGCGAAGGACTTGTCGCTGCGGATGACGGCGCGCCCGGCGATCAGCAGATGGCGCAGGCCATTACCGCTGGCGCTGCCGGCACGCTGGACGAGTTGGCACGACAAATTGGTCGCACGCTGCAGTTCACAGAAATGCAACGGCGGCACTTGCAGCCGGCGGCAATTTGGCTGATGGGTGGCGGGGCTTCGATGAAGAACGCTGGACCATTTCTCACAAAAGCCTTGTCGCTGCCGGTGCATATTTGGAATCTGGAATCCGGCACGGAGCCGATCGCCTGCGCCGCTGGAAACCGCGCGGCGGTGTTTGGAGGCGCGGCCGCGTTATCCGCCTTGGCATGGAGGGCGGCATGAAGTCGATGATCAATCTGCTGCCTCAGTCGTGTCGACGACAGCAAATCGTTCGCAAACGAGTCGTTCAATGGACTTCGATCATTTCCGTCGTACTCGCAACGGGTTGGGGGTGGCATTGGTTCGAATTACGCGAAGCGAAGGAGTTGTCGCAAGAGCTGGAAAGTCTTTCGCGCGAGCATGCGCCGACCCAGACAATGCTGAAACAACTGGAAGGCATGCGTCGCCAGCTGGTCGAACTGCAGCAGCAGGAGTCTGTGGCCAAGGAATTGGATTGTCAACGGAACGCTCTCACGGTGTTGGGCGTGATTAGCGACACCGCTCGAAAAACGAAGGGCCGATTGCGACTTGCCAAATTCGATCTGAGCAATTTCCAAAGCGGTCAAGTCGGCGAAGGAACCACTGGCGCCAAGGCGAGCAATTTGGTTTTAAGCGGCGTATCGCTGGACAATTCGGCGGTGGCAGAATTGTTGGACGGTTTGCAGAAGTCGTCAATTTTCAGCCGCGTGGAAGTGACACTCAAGGAGCGCGAAGACAAGGATGCGTCGTTGCGCGACTATGAAGTGAGGTGTGAGTTTTAGGAGGATGCGTGGGATGCCGGTGGCAGGGACAGGACATTCATTTGTCTACCCTATTATCCTGGGCCCGCCATTCAACGTTTCGCTTTGGGATCAAAAAAGTTTGCTAGACGACTCATGCACGTAATTGATGATGAAACTCGACGATTTGGCAGGTTGCTGCATTACGCGGGCGTGCTCGCGATGGTGGTGTGCGCGACGGCCGGATACTCGTTTCTGCATGCGCCGGCCGTGCGTGAGATTACGGAAACGTCGGCACGCATCGATGAGTTGCTGCAATCGGTGCGAAACGCGCCGGTCATTCGCGAGCAGCATCGGCTCGTATCGGAAAAACTCAGTGAAGTAACGACGCGGATTGCGAATGTGCAGCGGCGCGTGCCACAAGAACCGAATGCGGGCGAGTTTCTCAAAGAAGTGACTCAAGTAGCCAGCGCGGGAAAATTGGTCATCAAAGACTTCCACCCCGAAAAACCGGAAACAAAAACGGGTTACGCCGAAATGCAGGTGACATTAAAGGGTCAAGGCAGCTTTGGCAGCATCTGCACGTTTGTAGCCCAACTAACTAAATTGACCAGGCTCTCCAAAATTAAGGATCTCACGGTATCGGCTGGAGAGGATGCAAGTCAGTATCCGATGACAGCAACTCTCGTGATTTACTTTGGATTGAGGGGTAAAGAAGCACCATCGGCCCAGGAGGGACGCAGTGGCTGAGGCGCAAAACAAGACGAAACCAAGCGGCGCGACGGCGGCAAGCTGATCGTGATCGCGGTCCTGGCGACAGTACTGGTCGTAATTCTTTACTTCCAGTTCCGATCGTCGAGCGGGACGCCAACATTGGCGCCGTCCGCATATCGGCCGCAGCATGCGCCCATTGCGGGAAAGCAGGCTTCTGTGACGTCGAAACCGAACGTGGTCGAAGTGAAAACAACGGTCGGTCGAGAGCCGGCCGCGGCACCGATCATCGACGCAATCCACTGGAAACCGGCCAACGTCGAGACAGTAGCTGCCTACGATCCGTTTGCACTGCCGGCGGCATTTCCACAACCGCGGCGGGTGGCGACAGGCGCGAAGAGCGGGGCGGAAGGATTGAAGGCGCAGGCTGCGGCAGATGAGGCGAAGAAGCTGGCAGACGCATTGGAAAAATTGAGACTGCAACTGAAAGAGCTTGAACAGCGCGGTGTTCATGTGATCGTCCGCGAAAACGATCAGTACGCCGCCGTGATCGGCGATCGGATGCTGCACGTGGGCGACAAGATCAACAGCTTCACAGTGACCGCGATCGATACCGATGGTGTGCACGTTGAGTGGAAAGAGTCGCCATGAGAGGCATGGTTTTCAAACACTTGGCAACGATCATCCGGCCCGGTTCGGGGGCGGCCGGGATGATTGTGTTTGTGATTGTGCTGGTGTTATGGAGTAGCAGTGCGCGCCAAGCAGTTGGCCAATCCTCGCGGCTTCATTCGGCATTTGCGGACGAGGAACCGCAAACTGCGGCGGGCAAGGAGCCATCACCAGGGAGCGTTCGGCTCGCGAGCGGGCAGAAAGCAGCTCCTCCCAAATCAGCCAAACCGCCGCGAGCAACAGCTCATAAACAGGTCTCGCCAAAAGTCAGCTCGCCCGAAGCGCCGGACACGAATTTGTCGCAAGTGCCGGAAGACTTGCCGGCGTTGCCCCTCAAGGCCGTGCTTCCGCTGGCTGGCGCCACGCCGGGCAACAGTCTGAAGCTGACCCAGGACAAGAACGGGAATATCACATTATTTGTGCGCGACAAACCGCTGAGCCAAGTTCTCGCGTACCTGGCCCAGACGCAGCAACTGAATATCGTGGCATCGAACGATATCGATGCGGTAATCTCGATCACGCTGAGAGATGTTCCGCTGGAAGAGGCGCTCTCCTCGATTCTTGCGGTTGCGAATTATACTTGGGTGCGCAGAAATAATATTATTCTCATTACGTCGCTCGAGGACTCGGCGAATTTGCCGGCCGATGTACAAGGGCGACAGATCCAAGTGTTCAATTTGGATTTTGCCTCGGCGACGGTTGTCTCCGAGGCCATTCAAAACTTTTTGTCGCCAATCGGCAAAGTATCGATCAGCGCCAGCAGCCACACCAACAACCGGCTGACTCAGGAGCGGATCGTAGTGGAGGACCTGCCCGAGTCACTGGCTCGGATTGCCTCGTACATAGCACAAATCGATCAGCCGCCGCGACAAGTGCTGATTGAAGCACACGTTCTGCAGGTGACCTTGAACGACACGACGAAATGCGGCGTCGATTTGAATCGGCTCGTGAAAATTGCTCATTCCAACCTGAACATAGGAACGACCGGTTTTGCCGATCCCAGCGCCGACCAGGCATTCCTGGCGACGCTCGATGGCGGCAACCTAACCGGCGTAATCCAGGCGTTGGAAACGACGACCGACGCCAAAACGCTTGGTTCGCCCAAGCTCCTGGTGCTCAACGAACAAGAAGCGCGGCTCCAGGTCGGACAGCACTTGGGATTCAAAGTCAGCACGACAACCGACACCAGCACGGTCCAAAACGTCCAATTTCTGGACGTCGGCGTCGTGCTACGTATCACGCCGCGGATCACGCGAGACGGGTGCGTGCTGCTGCACGTGAGGCCAGAAGTTTCGAAGGGCGATGTCAATCCGGAAACGGGTTTACCCGAGTCAGACACCGCGGAATTGGAAACCGACGTGATGCTGGCCGACGGACAAGGAATGATCATCGGCGGATTAATCAAAGAGAATGATACGACGACCCAGGCGAAGGTTCCCTACTTGGGAAATATGAAGGGCATTGGCGTTCTCTTCCGGCACACGGAAGTAACCAAAGAGCGGGTGGAGATTATTGTCGCGCTGGTGCCGCGCATTCAACCGTACGATGCAATGTGGCAGGGGTATGAACAAGGCGAGCTGGTCAAAGCGAGCGTGCCGTTATTTCACGGCCCGCTATGCCGCACGGATCGGCCTTGGGACCCGGTTCTACCCGATGGGAAGCGGGTGGCGACACGGATCATTCCCGATAAGAATCAGCCGCGCAAGCGGGGCTATTTCCACGACTTGGGCCCGCGATACGCAATCCCGCCGTATCCATTGCCCCAGCAGCATTTGTATAGCGACTCAACGGGGTGCGAACCGCCGGAACGCGCAGATGTCGGCAGCGGCAACGAATGACCCGTTCCGGTCAGATGAAGAACCGCCGGCGCCGGAAGCGGTCGAGAGGTCGTCGATCGGCACTCATTTTATTAGCGACCAGCCGAACGCAACCGTTCCAATTCGGGGGGCGAATCAATGAGCAAGCGATTGGAAGTTCCTGCCGAGCTCGAGCATTTGATCGAGAAGCGCGACGAGGAAAATGATCGTCGCGGCAACGAAAAGCAGAGCGATGCCGGCGCAAAGCAGCCGGCCGCCAATTCGGGGAACAAACAGGAGCGCCGTCAGGGCGATCGTCGGAGAAAGCCGCGGCGGAAGTCCGAATCGTAGGCGAGCCGCGAGTTTAAGCGAACTCGTACGTCCAACGGTCGTTAGCAAATCGATTTGCAGCCAAATCAGCGACGCGCGACATTGGAACGCCGGTCAATTTCGATGACGCGGGCCACGCGGCGGAGATGGCTTCTGCCAGCTCACGTCGGCCCGCGGAAACGTTCGTCACAAAATCGAGGTGTGCTCGCGCGCTCCGATAATTCGGTTGTCGCGGCGGCATTCGCAAGCACGTGTCGATGAGCGGCAGGTCGAAGTCGTACAGCAGTGTGCCGTGATAGAGGAGATGCGTCCGCTTGACACGCAAGCTGTTCCCGGAGAATTTGCGGGCAATTGCGGCGATGGTTCGATCGCGAAGCACGAGATCGCTCGTCCCCGCGCGACCGATATTTCCGGCACGATCTAAGAGCGGTTGCATTGCTGTCGCGAGCCGTTCGAGCACGAATGAATGCGCCCGGCCGATATCTCGCAATTCGGGCCGCGTCTGAAAACTGAGCACCAGGGCGTACATGAGGCAGCCCGGGCCCGCGACAATCGCGGCGCCGCCGCTGGAACGCCGCAGAATGGGTATCCCGCGCTCACTGCAGGCCGCCTCATCAACTTCTTTGTGAACGTGCGACGAACGCCCGACGACGACCATCGGCTGCGGTGATTCCCAAAGTCGCAAGACTTCGCTGGCCGGAAATTCCTCATCGAACCATTCCAACAACGCCTCGTCGAGGGCCAGGTTTTCGGCCGGCGTTGGCAAAGTGAGATCGAGGTGCCGCATCACGTTGTTGTCTCACAGACGAGTCGCGTTTTGCAAGATCGGATAGGTGATTCGCGATCCGCGCCACGACGCCCTGGCCACGGCCGGTTATAATTGTTCTTTCGATGGACGACTTCGTATTGGCGAGCCGCTCTCGATCGGGGTCGAGGACGACCCGGCTCGCAATCGATCGTTTATTAACGTTGTAGTCGTGAAAACATTTGGAATTTGAGACCCATGAACGATTTGAGCGACAAAACTCCGCGGATGGAGCCGCGTCCTCCGCTGGGCGAGGATTTGCTGCCGCCGGTGGAGGAGCCTTCGGCGCGGTTTATTATCCAGTTGTTTGTCGTGCCGGCGCTGATCGTGCTGGTGATTGTTCTGGTTTGGCTGTCGTTCAATTGGCTGGTGCGGAGCACGGCGTTGGGGCCGGAGGCGCTGATTCAGGGAATTGAACAGGGGCCCGGCGTGGCGCGTTGGCAGCGGGCGAACGAGCTGGCGGACTTGCTGCACGATAAACGGTATCCCGAGTTTCGCCAAAGTCACGAGGCGGCGGCTCATCTGGCTCGGATTCTGGACCGCGAAATCGATGGCGCCGATATGGCGGATGACGACATTGAATACCGCAAGTATCTGGCCCGCGCGGTGGGAGAATTCGACGTGCAGGAAGGAACCGACGTTCTTCTAAAGGCGGCGGAGACCAATCGCGATGCGGCGGAGCAAAAGGTGCGCGACGCGGCGCTTCAGGCGATCGCCGTCCGAGTGTACAACTTGAAACATCTCGATCCACCGGTGGAGCTCATGCAATCTGAATTGGAGGCGAGGTTGCTTAAGCTTGCAAGCGACTCGGATCCGCGAATCCGTTTTCAAGTTGCTTACGCATTGGGTCAATTGGGTTCGCCGGCGGCCGTCAAACAGCTCGAAGTGATGGTTGATGATCCGGATGCGGACACGCGTTACAACGCGGCAATTGCGCTTGCCCATCGCGGAAATGCCAAGGCAATCGAAACGCTCGCCGAAATGCTGAGCCTCGATGAGCTGGCCAGCGTCAACAGTGAAGAGAATGAAGAGGGTCGAATGTATAAGCGAAGCGTGATCATTGCCAGCGCGATCGACGCAGCGCACGCGTTAGCGCGGCAGAATGCGAAGGCCGATCTTTCGCCGGTGATGGCCGCGCTGGAGCAAATCGTGTCGGCCGATTCAGCGAAGTTGAAACAGGCGCACATCAGTCCGCGCGTCGTTTCGGATGCCAGGCACGCTTTCGAACTGCTGAAGCCCTCTCAATCCAGATAGAGGAGTGGAAGAAACGTCTTCGATGATACGCGCAAATGTAATTAGCGTCCGTGATCTAGCATGCTCACTTGCGTGGGCACCGAAAAATGAAAGTCAGTCGCGGAGTTCGTAGATCGAAAAGGTGTTCAATCTGCCGATGTTGGCTCGCCGCCGTGCCGACTGAGGCAATTGCGGTACTTGTGATTATCGCAGGGTCGACTAGCGCAAACGAAATTGAAGTGCAGCGGTTTAGCACGCAGGGTCCTGCCGCGTGGCGCGAGTAT
Source organism: Pirellulales bacterium (assembly GCA_963733825.1). Classification (GTDB taxonomy): domain Bacteria; phylum Planctomycetota; class Planctomycetia; order Pirellulales; family Lacipirellulaceae; genus JABDGM01. The sequence continues at coordinate 117,561 of CAVTEK010000011.1, read as the reverse complement.
GCAACCGCGATGGCTTCCTCGTTCGATGCGAAATACAAGACCGACGTTCACTACGACAAGCATGGTGTTGAGACGCGGCACGTGTGGTATGACTCGATCGTGAAGTTGGCGGGCGAGCGCCAACTCGCTCAGGTGTCCTACAACGAAACACGCGACGGGAAGTTACGACACGAGGGCAATGGGCGCGTAGCTGCTAAGAACGATCTCTACGGTTTTTCCTTACGCCGAAACTCGGACGCTCCGTGGCAAGCTACCAACGTAGTCCGCGGTGTGGATCGCGTCATTGAATCAAACGTAGACGATGACGCTGTCGCATTAATAAAGCTCGGTGTTTTCTGCGGCGATTGCGACATGAGCGAGATGGTAGACAGGGGTGATTTGCATGTGTTGGGGGCAGATCTGCAAGACGGCAATAACCTGGTACGGGTCCGCTTCAATATTGAAAAGGAAAAAGATACACCCTGCGTGGTGAAAGATGGATGGTTCAGCGTCGATCCATCCATCCATTGGTTAATTCGTGAATATGAGGTGACGACGTCTGGGGCATACAAGCGGCTGCGGGGAGTCAATGAGTACGACGTGCACAACACCGGCCTACCGGTGCTAAAACGGCGGTCGATGAAATATGCCGCCGACGATCCGAGCACTTCATGTGATTGGACGACAACGCTTGTTGAGTTTTCATTCACTCCACCACCCAAGAATGAGTTCTTACTGACGGCGTACGGCCTTCCGGAGCCACCTGCGACCCACGGAAATCGCCGGATGACGTACGTCATCGTTTTGAACGTGTTGGTTTTGATCGCGTTGATATTACTTATATTGAGGAGATGGCGCACTAAATTGGCCGCTTAGGTAACCGCAAAAATGGACGGCGACCACCGGTCGCAATACTTCCAGAACGGCCTTTCGTTCGATCGCGCGTACGACATCAATATGCAAGTGCACCGCCAGCAGGCGAACCGGCTCGACGGTAACTGACTGGGCTACAACCGATCGCTAGGGCGAATACTTTTGATGGCGTTATCTTGTACCGGTTGTAGCGGCTGCGCAAAACGCCATCTGTTCTAAAACGCCACGAAGTAGGTCTATTCTGTTGCTTCTGGGCAACGTGTCGGCGGAGAATGACTTAGACGGCAGAATTTTTCAAGTTTCCTAAGGCATTGTCCGCAGCGTACTTCATCCTTTGATAGCGGCGAAGCGAAGCATTGCAGTCAATTGCTTGGCGGCAAATCGTTCGCCAAACTCAATTAGGAGGAACGTCGGCCGGCAGGGTGGTCCGCCGGTTTGGAAGCACGGAGGCGAATCGATTTTACTCGTCTTTTTAAGAGTTCACTGGGTCATGACTAATCGAATTCGCTGGGGCATTGGGGTTTGTTTGCTCGTTCTCGTGGGCGCCGGGACAACGCGGTTGTTCGCGCAGTGTTGCCAGACCGCGTATCGAATGGTGTGCAAAACCGTCTGCGAGGAGCGGCACGTTACTTGTTATCGCCAGGAATGTGAAACCGTGTGCGAAGCGCGCGAAATGACGCGCCAGGTTCCCGTTTGGGAAACCGAGAAGCGGGAGCATCGGTTTAAGGTATTGCGGCCGGTGCAGGAAACCTCGATGCGCGAGGAGCGGTTTTGCGTGCAGCGGCCGGTAACTGAAACCGTGATGCGCGACTGCAGCTACGACGTTGTGCGCAACGTTGTGGAAACATGCGAGCGCGAAGAGCGGTATGTCGTATCGCGACCCGTTACGGAAACGCAAATGCGCGAAGAGCGGTATTGCGTCCAACGACCGGTCACCGAGACGGCGTATCAGCCACAATGCCAGACGGTGATGCGGCCGGTGACGACCTGCCAGACGCAGTACGTCGATCGGGGCTGCTATATCGATCAGGCCGTGTGCGTTGCGGGGGTGCCGACGTGGCCGCGATTGACATGGGCGCCGCCGACGCAGGTGGTCGATCCGCAGACGGGAATCGTGCAATACCAGCGTGGCGGCCTGGCCTGGACGGCCGGTTATACGCCGTCGCAGCAGGTCGTGCAGCGCGTATGGCGACCGAATGTCGTGGCCCAGCAGGTTTCGTCGGTCCATTACTGTCCCGAGCAGGTGACCGTGCAAGTGCCGGTGCAGGTTTGTCGGATGGTCTCGGAGCAGCAGGTTCGCCAAGTGCCGGTGCAAGTTTGCAAGCTGGTGCAGGAAGAGTGCGTGCGGAAGGTTCCCTACACGACATGCCGACAGGTGACCGAGCACGTTCCGCGCCAGGTGGCGGTACAGGTTTGCCGCATGGTTACGCAGGAGCAAGTCCGCCAGGTGCCGGTAACGACTTGCAAAATGGTGGAAGAAGAGCGCTGCGAGCCGTATGAAGTTCGGGTGTGCAAGTGGGTGTGCGAGAAGTACACGGTTCAAGTGCCGCACGTGGTGACGAAACAGGTTCCGGTCACCTATACGTATCGCGTGCCGCGGACGGTGATGGTTCGCGTGCCAGTTGATTGTTGCCCAGCGGAAGGTTAAGTGGTTGGGCGGCTACTCCTTCACTTCGGCGTCAGGCTGAAGCCCGACCCGACGTTAGCGGGCGCGTTGACATGGGTCGGCAGGCCGGTGAGACTATCTGCTTTGCTGAGTCTCGGACACATTCGTCATGGCAGATGGATCCGGCGTGGGCAGTTCGACCATTCAACAGCGCGATTCGTTTATTTCCGGCAGGCGGGTGATGGTGCTCGGCAAACTGGCGAGCATGTCGCGCCGCGATGCGGAGCGATTAATTCGCGAGCACGGCGGGCGTGTCGTCGATTCCGCAATCGAGTCGATTGACGTCATCGTGGCAAGCGACGAATCGTCCGGTGCGAAGAAGCTGGCGGCTGACCGCCAACTTTTTGACGACGTCCTGCGGATGCGTATTGCGTCCGGCGAGGTAGAAGTTCTGCATGAATCGGAGCTTTGGGCCCGATTGGGCTTGGTCGATTCGGGCCACGGCATCGAACGGTTGTATACGGCAGCGATGTTGGCGGAGCTGGTCCGGGTGCCGGTTGCGGCGATACGTCAGTGGCACCGGCGGGGGTCGTTGCGAGCCAAGCGGGAAGTGCGGCGGCTGGCATATTTCGATTTTGAGGAAGTTCGCGTAACGCGCAAGCTAGCGCAATTGCTGCATGCGGGCTGCAGTCTTTCGACGGTGAATCGCAAGTTAGAGGCGCTTGCGAGATTGATGTCCGATTCGGCGCGGCCATTGGCGGATCCGGCGGTAGTGGTCGAGGGGCGACGCCTCGTCGTTCGGCGCGACGAAGGATTAGCGGAACCTGGCGGCCAGCTCTTGATTGATTTTGATGTCGCGAAGACTGGCGCGGCGTCCGACGTCGGGCCGGTGGCCATTCCCTTTGCGGCGCAGGAGACGTTGCGACGGGCATCGGCAGATCGAGACCGCGGGAGTCATCCGCGAGCGGCCGAGGATTTGCGTGCGCTGGCGGCGGAGTTGGAAGGGAGCGGGAATTTAGACCAGGCGGCGGAAGTTTATCGGGCGATTTTGTTTTCCGGCGAAGCGACGGCCGAGGACGATTTTTCCCTGGCCGAATTGCTGTATCTTGAAGGCGATTTGTCGGCGGCGCGCGAGCGTTATTACGTGGCGATCGAGTTGGACGAAGATTTTGTCGAAGCGCGCTCGAACCTTGGCTGCGTTTTAGCCGAGCAAGGTGAACTGGGTCTGGCTGAGGCTGCTTTTCGCGGTGCGCTCGAATATCACCCCGATTACGCGGACGCTCATTATCACTTGGCCCGGCTGCTGGACCGGGCGAATCGTGCGGCGGAAGCATCGCCGCACTGGCAGTTATTTATGAGCCTGGCGCCGGCCAGCCCGTGGGCCGATGAAGCGCGGGAGCGGCTCGTGGGCGCCGGCCATGGGCCCTCGGCTAGCGGTTTGCAGCCAGAAAATGCATGATGAGTCGGACACAATGGCCCTCAGGCCGATCGCTGAGAACCGACATTTTTTATGCGTGAAATACTTATCCAATATGAGCCGGTCAATCCCACGACGTGGGCGTATCTGGCGTCGCTCTTGATGATCGCGGTGTATTTCAAATTCAATCGCATCTTCAGCGTTCGGAATTTGGATTTACTTGGGCTGATCGCCCTGTCGCCGGCGCTCTTGATGGTGCAGTTTGGTCGCGCGCACGCAAACAATTCCGTCGAGCATGCCGGCTACATTTGGTTGTTCGCAGTCAGCGGGCTGTTTTTACTGCGATTGTTGCTGGATACGATGATGGTGCGGCGGCCGCTGCTGGAGCCGAATCTTTCGGTTGGCGGATTGACGTTTTTGGGCCTTTCATTGTTCGTGTTCCTGATGGCGAACGTCGTTACAGGGCCTCAGGACGCCAGCGACGTCGCCGGCTCGCAGCGTGCAGCCGATCTGGTTGGGCGGACGGTTTCGAGCAATGAGGTCAACAGCCTGCGAACGCACGGCCCCGGTTTTCCTTTATTGTTTTTGCTGCCGCAGATTTCGACGCAGTCGGTGCTCGGTGAGAGCGGCCAGCAGCAAACGCCGGTAGCAACGAATGCCGCGACGTCGGCCGATTCGGCACAACTGGTACACGTCGTCACGGCGCGCGTCATGGCGATTCTTTCGCAATTGGCAATTGTGATCGGCGTCGTTCTGGTGGGGGTGCGCCATTTTGACAATATCAAGACGGGGATCGCCGTGGCGACGCTGTATCTGTTGCTGCCCTACACGGCGATGTGGAGTGGCAGCGTGACCCATGCGTTGCCGGGCGCACTTTTGGTCTGGGCGATTGTGTTCTACCGGTGGCCGCTGTTGGCTGGGGCAATGATTGGATTGGCGTTCGGAACGATTTATTATCCGGTTTTTCTGCTTCCGCTTTGGATCAGCTTCTATTGGCAGCGTGGCCTCGTGCGGTTTGTGATTGGCGTCGTAGCCACCGTGGGCATATTGGCGGTGGTGCTTGCGATGAAGGCAAACGATGCGCAGACCTTTGCAGCGTATTTGCAGCAGATGTTTGGGCTCGCGCTTCCGCAGCAGACAGATCTCTCGGGAGTTTGGGGCAAGTTCTGGCAGCCGATTTATCGCTTCCCGATCTTGGCCGCACATGTGGGATTAAGCCTGAGCATGGCCCTCTTGCCGGCTCAAAAGAATGCCGGCACGCTGATAAGCTATTCGGCAGCCGTCATGTTGGGGACGCAGTTCTGGTACGCCCATAGCGGCGGACTTGCGCCGGATTGGTACTTGCCGCTGCTGCTGCTGACGACGTTTCGGCCGAATTTGGAAGACCGAGTGGCTATTGCCGTGGTTCGATAGAACTACGGGTCCCGGCGCACGTCTACGGCGGCGGCTTTGGCTTGGGCGGCGAGCCAGCCGCGCCATTGAACCTGGTCGTATTCGAAGGTGGCGCCGCCGGAAAGCTTCACGAGCGCATCGAGAACGGACGGATTGCGCACGGATTGGGTGACAACCTGCGGCGCGCCGCCGCCGAAGCTGAACGCGCCGCCATCCTTCGTAAAAGTGTACGAGTGTTGATCGGGATTGGCGTCGCTGACTTTGATCTTGTGCTTGGTAATGAGTGCATCGATCAGCGGGCCAATCGCGTCGCGGTCGCCAATCTGGCCAAGGGCGGCTCCGGCTCGATTGACGATTTCGTTGCTCTTGTCTTTGAGTGCGTGAATGTATGGCGTCGCGAGGCCCGGGTGGAGCTCTTTTGTCAGATACTCCAGGCAGTCGTGGCGAATGTCTTCATCGGGGTCGTTCAGCGACATATCGACCAGGGCATTGACCGCCAGTTGGCTATCCAAATGCGATGCAACCTCGATCCATAATCGCTTCAGGGTTGGATCGGTTTCGCGATGAAGCGAGGCCACGATCGCATCGGCGGCCTGCGGGTCGTGGATTGCCTGAAGTTCGACGCGGGACTGATCAGCCAGATCCTGGCGCCGTCCCGTGATCGAACGACGCAATTGTTCAATCTTATTCTTCCAATCGGCCTGCGTGACGCGGGTTTCTTTCTGGTGCTTGAGGAGTTCGATTTGCTGCGGCGTCAGGTAGCGGCCTTCGTACTGCACCATGCCGCGCGAGGCCATCACGTCGTCGCGGTTCATCCATTGGCCGTCCTTCTGATGAAAACCCAAGGCGGTGCGGGCGGCTGCGTGGTTCGGATCCAACTCCAAAATCCGCTCGAGCTGCCGGCGGCGATCGTCGATCATTTTGTGCTCGCGGCACCAGTCGGCGAGCTTCGCATGCGCTGCGACGGTGTCGGGCGATGTACGGGCCAGTTTGTGATACTCGGCTTCGGTATCGGAGATGCTATCGATTTTTGTGATCTGGGATCGCGGAATCGTCAAGCGGCCGCCGGCGGCCAGATCGATCGTGTAGATCGACTTATCTGCGTCCACCAACTTGCCTTCCAGCCGGCCGCCGCCGGCAAGTTCGAATACATCGGCCCGGGCCGGCCGGGCAGATTGTAAAAAAATCATTAACAGCATCGCCGATGTCGCAACGACGCACGATCGGCGCAACAACTTCCGGATAGATTGCAAATTGCAAATTGCCGAATTTCGGGGCGGCAATTTGGAACGCGCAATTTGCATTTTCCAGGGCGTCCAAATACAAAGTGTGCTGGGTCGCATAGGCAAGCGAATCTCCACCATTTATTATAACGCGTGTTAATGACCTGGAATTGCTGCTTTTGGCACTTCCGCCCAGGCGAATTATGAGCCAATCGACTGCCCAACATCGGTGTGAATCGTCGAAAACAGTGCGTTGCGCCGTCGTAACGATTAGCGATACCCGCACGCTCGAAACGGATCGCGGCGGCGGGCTGATCGCGGAAATGCTGTCGGCAGCGGGGCATGGCATTACCAGCCGCCATATCGTGCGAGACGATCCGCGCGAAATTGAGGCACTTGTTCGTAAGCTGGCCGATCCGGATGCCACCGATGCGGTGCTGATGACGGGCGGGACCGGAATTGCGGCCCGGGATCGGACGTTTGAGACGGTTAGCTCGCTGCTCACCAAATCGATGCCCGGCTATGGCGAGCTGTTTCGGATGCTCAGTTACAGCGACATTGGCCCGGCCGCGATGCTGAGCCGGGCAATCGGCGGCGTGCTCAACGATGTGATCGTACTAACGATGCCAGGCTCGGTGGCGGCCGTGCGGTTGGCGATGGAAAAACTCATCGTGCCGGAGATCGGGCATCTCGTGTTTGAAGCGCGGAAGTGATTGCGACCGCCTTCGTTTCCGCTCGCTTGCTCTTTCTTCTGCGGCCGGAAGTCGCATGATGATCTGATTCTGCTTGTGTTGCCGAGCCAGGCAGATCAAACACGGTAGATACACGCGATAGCCGCAACGGGGGCAGCGGGCTGGCGGGGATGTGGGAATCAATGGCGAGGGCGTCTCGGCCGGTTCTCGGCCGTAGAGGCCACGGCGGCCTTTGACGATCGCGCTGATGGTGCCGCGACTGACTCCTAAGCGGATCGCGATCTTGCGCTGCGAAAGCTCGCCTTCTTGAAGCAGGCGGTCGATTTCGTTGACAAGTGCGATCGGGAGCATGGGAGGAAGAGGTCAGAGGTCAGAGGTCAGACACGTATTTAGTCTGGGAGCCAGAAGTCGCCGTAGTCGGGTAGCGAGTCGCAATCGTCGTCGTCCAAGATGAATACATCCCACCGATCGTCATCCGTGTTGTCGATTTCTGATTCATCGAGGTCGCTCGGCTCATCGGGCTCGACCGGCGTTTCGAATGGAGCCGGGTTCCGCTCCGGGCGCTTATCGCGGCGATTGTTCACTTTCGACGTGTCGGGGTTGGTATTCCCACTGGGCGTTTCGGTTTTCGGTTTCATCGCAGCCTCTGTAACTGGCAGAAAAGTGTTCATTGGGATCGCGTACGAAGGCCGTCGTTCGCGGCGTGCAAAAACCTAGCACAACGGGTGGCCAAATACTATACATCCGTTCAGTATTTTCTGTAGGGTTTTTGTTCGGTCGCTGAAACTGGTTTTGGGGGCGGAGTTTAAAGTCGCCCATAAGTAGTGCCCGCAATGCCACCGGAGGAAGCATGCGGGGCCTGTTTTTCGCGTTGGGCTGGTTGGACTAGGCAAAATCGACCGGCGGACGCGATGCCACGTATAGATGGAGGCGGGTATCGGCCGATACCAAGAATTGAGGCATGGAGTGCCGACCAAGGCGCACGGAGTGCGCCGTTACCGCGTCGGTCGCCGAGGCTGGCCTTTCTGAGGCCGGGCGACTCGCTACCCGCGAGGAGTTTGCCATGCCGTTCGCTCTTATTCCAACTGCGCTAGGGGTCTGCTTCTTTTTGGTTTGGGTGTTCATCGGGGGGATGGTTTTCCACGATGGCCAGCTTGCCACCCAAGAAGAGCGCGAATCGGAACTCATGATTTTGCCACGTTCCACAAACGTGCCGCGGCGCGGAGCAGCCTGAGCGCGCGGTTGATTCGTGCACGATCAAGCGGCACGCAGATACGTGGAGGAGCCGCGGACGAGGAATGAAAGATTAAGGAAAGTGGCGGAGTCAACCCACCTCCGTAATTTCTAATCTTTCAATGTGAGAATCAAAGTTCTCGTTCGCCTAATTCAAAGAGCGCCTTGTTGAGCAAGTCTGCCATCTGAGGCGATTGCTCCTGGAGATCTGCGCGCATCTTGGCGGTGAGCCGTTGGTAGGAGTCGTGGGCTAGCAGGTCGTCGCCCAATTCGGTGTAGGCGACCACGAGACCGGCAATACCGAACGCATGGAAATCGGGTTGGACAGCGAGATCTTGGAGCGTGGGAATTGCCTTGTCGTAATCTTGAGTACGGATGTAGTAATATGCTAAGCCTTGTTTGGCGAGGTTGTGGTAGTAGACGTTCGACTTCGGAAAATTGGTCATGACGGCGCGCCAGGCGGCTTCGGTATCGACTTGCTTGGCGTGATAAAGCTGTTCCCATTCGGAGCCGAGCGCTGGCGGACCGTTTTGAGCGCCGGCCAATAATGGGGCCGGCCGCATCCAGGCGGCAATCGCTCCGCCAACGAGGACACAGGCGAAAATCACGCCGGCAGCCCGGAGATAGGACGGTCGTTTCAATCGCCCGATAGCCATGGTTTTCATGAGCTCATCGAGGCGCGTTGTGGCGGCCGAGCGCTGGTCGGCGGCCTGGAGGATCTCCGATAGAGACGTGTAATCGGGCTTTTTAGCCCAGCCTTCTTCGGCTCCTTGGGTGGCCAGCGCATGCAAATCGGTCAGCAACGCGGGCGGATCGGTGAAGCGGTCGTCGGGACGTTTGGCCATCATCCGTTCGACAAGTTTGACGAAACGGGGAGGCACGTCTGGCTGATGGTCGGTAAGCGGTGGCGCTGGCTGATTAAGGTGTTGAACGGCGACGGCCAAGGGCGAATCGCCGGTAAAAGGGGGCCGGCCGGCGAGCATGTGATATGCGGTGCAGCCGAGTGAATAGATATCGGAGCGAGAATCGAGCTCGCGTCCTTCGATCTGCTCGGGGCTCATATAGAGCGGCGTGCCCATGGTGACGCCGATCTGCGTGAGGTTGGCGCCGCCGTCGCCTCGGACGCGCGCCAGGCCGAAGTCGGCGACTTTTACCTCGCCGCTGCGGGCGAGCATGATGTTCTCGGGCTTGATATCGCGGTGGACGATGCCTTCACTGGATGCCTTGCAAAGCGCGGAAGTCACCTGGCGGAGGATATCGAGAGTCAGTTGCGGCGAAAGCGATCCGCGGCTGCGGGCGATTTCTTCCAGGTTGCGGCCGGGAACGTATTCCTGCGCGATGTAATGGATGCCATTTTCCTCGCCGACTTCGTAAATCTGCACGATCCCGGCATGAACCAGCGCGGCAACGGCGCGAGCCTCGTGATGAAATCGGCGGACGTAGCTCGGGTCGCGGGCCAGCTCTTCGTTGAGGACCTTAAAAGCGACTTGCCGGCCGAGCGAAAGTTGCTGTGCCAGGTAGACCTCGGCCATCGCTCCGCGGCCCAGCCGGCGGAGGATGTAGAAGTCTTTCAGTTTTTTGCCAACGAGGTCGGCCACTTCAACAAACCCAAAGAAATTGGCGGGTACCTACGGAAGCACCTCGATGCCAAATTGGTGAAAATGCTGGTCCAATGAGGCCGCGGCTTGCAAAGCCAAATCTTCGATCACCACCTTGCTCGTGCAATCGGTGAAACTCCAGCCGGCGGAGGCGCGTTGTTGGACGAGAATCCACGCGCGGTAAATTTGCCCGTTATTAAGGAAGAGAAGATGGGCCATAGTCTCGTCGAACATGTGTCGGCCTGCTACCAAAGCAAGGTCAGGTCGTTTTCGCGCGGAGATCAGAGTAAGCGTTTCATCAACGCAATAATCCGACGTGATAAGTTGGCTGGAATTTGATTTAAACCACTCTTTCACATGTAAGTGATTTGGGTCGTCGGCGACAAAGCGCGCATACCAAATCCCGGTGTCGACAAAAATCATGGGCTGCCATAGAGAAATTGGTCGTGGTCTGCCCCGCTGAATGTGTCACCGGGGTTTTCATCTGGTACTGCGTCGATTTCGGCCAGAGCCGCAAGATATCGGCGGCGCTCTTCCTGCGTCATCTCCGTTGGTAGTTGTTTCGATTGTTCGCGCACAATTATGGTAACTTCCGTGCCATCTGGCAGGGAAAAACCGTTGTGCGGAACGATCATGCCATTTTGATAGTGTCCTTGAATTTCCATAATAGTCATTGTACTACGACGCGCTTATGATTGCAGCCGAACATTCTCCAGCACTTCAGCCGCAGCTTCGGAGCGGTTGAGGACGTAAAAATGGATACCGGGAACACCGGCCGCGATGAGCGATTGAGTTTGGCGCGTGGCGAATTCGACGCCGATTTTGAATTGGGCATCGGTTGCGTCGCCCGCTTCTTCCAGGCGGCGGACGAAAGGCGGCGGAAGCTGGGCGCCACACAGCGAAGTAATCCGTTTAATTTGTGCGAAATTCGTCACGGGCAGCAGTCCAGGCACGATTGGCAGGCGGATGCCTATCGAGTGGCAACGGTCGCGGAAACGGAAAAAATCATCGTTGTTGTAGAACAATTGTGTAATGATCGCGTCTGCGCCGGCATCTACTTTTCGTTTCAGGTTAGTCAGGTCGACTTCAGGGCTCGGCGCCTCCTGATGCGTTTCAGGGTAGCCGGCGACCGCGATACCGAATTCGGGAAACTCGCCATGAATCAGAGCCACCAGCTCGTTTGCATAACGAAGACCATCGGGCACCGGTTTGAACGAGGCATCGCCTTTGGGCGGGTCGCCACGGAGGGCGACGACATTCTGAACATTCAATTCACGAGCCGTTCTGAGGTAGAGGCGAAGCTGGTCGACAGTGCGGCCGACGCACGTGAGATGGGTGGCAACCGGCAATTGAAATTCGCGGTGAACACGGGCGACGATTTCGAGTGTGAGTTCCTGGGTCGAGCCGCCGGCGCCGTACGTGCACGTAACGAAGCTCGGCCGAAATTCGACAAGGTGGGCAACGTGCTCGAATAAATTCGTGACCCCCTGCGGAGTCTTCGGGGGAAATAGCTCGAACGATAGGCCGAACTTGCCTGGCCCGTATGCGGCGGAGAGTTTCATCGACGAAGGCTGCCTGAGGCGATTGATTCTGGAAGTATCAGTCTAGCAGGCATAAACGTCAAATCTAGCGCGACCCGATTCCAACCGTAAGGATGGTTTCCGCATTGCCAGGGGCAGTCGACCGCACCGGTTCGTCGAGTGCCGGCGTTCGACGTAAGCTTTTAATGATATTCTCATCTGACCCCTATTTTCGTGCGCTGGCTGCGCCGCTGAAAAGTCCCATCCATGACGAGCCACACACTGTTGTTTGTGCTGGGCGGTTGCGTGCTGGGGGCCGTCCAGCTAATTGCTGGTATTGCGCTTGGCATGTGGGTTCGCCGAACGGACGCCGCAGCTACCGGCAGCAATCATCAGGACATGATTCAAGCGAGCGCGATCGCGAAATGCCTCCAGGCTTTGGCGGATGAGATGTCTTCCAGTGTCGGCGAACATCGCAGTAAGCTGGACCGGGCGAGCCAGCTGCTACGGTCGGGTAACGATGAGAGTGATCATGCATTGGCCGAAGTGGTGGTGGACGTTATTGGGGAAATTGTCCGGGCCAACCAGGATTTGCAGACGAAATTGGAAACAGCGGAAAGCCGGCTGAAAGAGCAGGCTGTACAGATCGAGGCGCACATTTCCCGATCTCTGACAGACCCACTCACTGGGCTCCCAAATCGACGCGAGTTTAATGAGCGGTTGGAGGAGCGGATGGGGGCGTGGAATCGCCGCCACGACGTTTTTTCGTTGTTGCTGCTCGATGTGGATTACTTCAAGAAGTTAAACGATCGGCACGGCCATCTTGCGGGTGACGAAGTGCTGGCGGCAATCGGGCGGGCACTTCGCGGGGCGATCCGCCGAGAGGATGCGGTTGCCCGATATGGTGGCGAGGAATTCGCGGTCCTGCTGCCATCCACGTCGGCGGAGCAAGCAATTCTGGTTGCTCAGAAAGTGCGCGAGGCTGTGGCGCGAACGGCCGTGAATCGCAACGGCCAAAAATTAGCAGTCACGGTCAGCGGCGGATTGGCCACGATCGAAGCGAACGAGCGAGTCGAAACACTGATCCAGCGGGCTGATTCGGCTTTGTATGCGGCGAAAGCCGCCGGACGCAATTGTTCGTTCGCTCACAACGGAATCGATTGCCGGCTTGTGGACGGAGCCCCACTCGATTCCACGCAGTCGGTTAAGCCGGCAAACAGGCTAATCGAGCTTATCAACTCTCCCGATGCTAACGAGCCGCCGGTCGCAGACGCGGCGAACTCACAAGCGATGGAATTCGGCACCTATCTTCCGCGAGAATCAATTTCGGCCGAGTTGGCTCAAACATGCGAGGAGCTGCGTCAGTATTTGGAGGCTCGCGGCGCGCGTCAAGACGCGGTTGCAGCGAACCGGCCCCGTAATTCAGTCCACGGCGCTGAAATAGCGTAGCTTGTGCGGACAAAAAAGCGCCGCCGCAACCTGCCCCCAACATGCACAGAATTGCGACGGCGCTGTAAACGGCCCGTCGTGAAGCGCTGGCTGTTAACTTTGTTGCATTAGGACGTATCGGCTGGGGGGAATCCGGACGTCAGCAAATTGTGCCTGCCGTTATGAGGCAAATAGCGATCAGGCGCCGGAGTTAGGGAATAGTTGGATCGTTGGTTTGGCGGTGTAACACGCAGCGACTAAGTGTTCTTTCGGGTTCGGTTCCAAATTAGCAATTGGTCCGACCTGGCTTATTCCGGCCGCCGCAGCAATCGTGCGTTTACCACTTTTCAGGGAAAAGCTGCGACTCGCAGGGGCGCACGGGCTTAAAAATGGCTAGAAATTCGGCCTTGCCGTAACAGCTAGCTTTGGCGCAGACTTACGGGGTTATAAAGAAGGTGTCAGGTTTCGGGTGTCAGGTGTCAGACGCCAGGATATCTGACACCCGATACCTGACACCCGACACCTTCCTGCTACACCCCGATGAGTCAGCTAGCGGTGGGACCTCGCAAAAACAACGAACGTCAGAATTGGAGCCAACTCACTCCGCAGGCGCTCTATGACAAATGCCTGACATTGGCCAAAAACCTATGGTGGAGTTGGCATCCGGAGGTCGTGAATCTGTTTCGCGACCTGGATCCAATCAAATGGCGGAAGATCGACCACAACCCAATCATGCTGCTGTCGGAGATGACGCCGGAGCAACTGGCCGAGCGAGCGGCCGAGATGGTTCTTTACACGCGCATCAACCAAGCCCATCGGCGGCTCAAAGAATACCTGTCGAATACACGCACGACGTGGGGCGGGCGGGAAACCGGGGTTTTGGGATCGCGGCCCGTTGCGTATTTCTCCGCTGAGTTCGGCCTGCACGAATCGGTGCCGATTTATTCGGGCGGCCTGGGTGTGCTCTCGGGCGACCATATCAAGAGCGCGAGCAGCCTGGCGGTTCCGCTGGTGGCGATCGGTTTGTTTTATGACCAAGGGTATTTCAAGCAAAATCTCAACGGAGACGGCTATCAGCAGGAAGAATACCAGGATACGCGGGTCGAGAACCTGCCGATGGAACCGGCGATCGGTACGGACGGCAAGCAAGTGACCGTGTCGCTGGAAACGCGCGACGGCGGGCTGATGGCCAAAGTATGGCTGATGAATGTCGGCCGAGTGCCCTTGTATTTGCTCGACTGCGACGTGGAGGGCAACAGTCCGCAGGACCGCGATCTGACTTCGCGCCTATACGGCGGCGACATGCGGACTCGTATCCGACAGGAATTAGTGCTGGGGGTCGGCGGTGTCAAGGCATTGCGAGCGCTGGGTATTATGCCGGGTGTCTATCACTTGAATGAAGGCCATAGTGCATTCGCCCCGCTGGAAGTCATTCGCCAGCGGATGTCGGACGATGGACTGACGTTCGACGAAGCGCTACGCGAAGTGGCGCACCATACGGTATTTACCACGCACACGCCGGTTCCTGCCGGGCACGATCGGTTTTCAGCCAACCTCGTGGAAGAACATTTGGGACCGCTACGTGACAAGCTAGGCATTTCTCCGGCTCAACTTATGGGGATAGGGCGGGTCGAGCCGCAAAACGAACACGAGCCGTTTTGCATGACGGTGATCGGCCTCAAGCTTTCACGGCGGGCCAATGCAGTGAGCTCGCTGCACGGCTTCGTGTCGCGACGGATGTGGGCGCATTTGTGGCCGTGGCGAGTAGAAGAAGAAATCCCCATTGGGCACATCACCAACGGCGTTCATATTCCTACCTGGCTCGCTTATCCCATGCACCTGTTGTACGACCGCGTACTGCGGAGCGACTGGCAGGAATGGATGGGGGATGCCAAGGTTTGGCAGTCGCTGTACGACGTCGATCCGGGCGAGCTTTGGGAAACGCATTGCGATCTGAAGAATCGGCTGCTGGATTTCGTGCGGCGGCGTGTCGGCCGGCAAATTCGTCGCCGCAATGAGCCGGACGAAGCGGTCGAGGCTGCTCGCACGATGCTCGATCCTAATGCGCTCACGATCGGCTTCGCGCGGCGGTTTGCCACGTACAAACGGGCCGATCTTTTCTTCCGCCAGATGGACACGCTTGCGGAGCTGGTGAACGATTCGCAACGGCCCGTGCAATTGATCTTCTCGGGCAAGGCCCATCCGGCCGACGAACCGGGCAAACAACTCATCAAGAAGATCGAGAACTTGCGCCACGATCGCCGTTTTGCCGGAAGGCTGGCGTTTATCGAGGATTACGACATCAACGTGGCCCGGCACTTGGTGCAAGGAGTCGATGTCTGGCTCAACACGCCGCGGCGGCCGAAAGAGGCATCCGGCACCAGCGGCATGAAGGCCGTGCTCAACGGTGGATTAAATCTATCGATCCTCGATGGCTGGTGGGCCGAAGCCTATAACGGCCGGAACGGTTTCGCGATTGGATATGGCCGGCAGCACGTAAACGAGGAGATTACGGATGATCGCGATGCGAAAAACCTCATCAAGGCACTGCGCGAGGAAGTAATTCCCTTGTACTACGACCGCGATGCAGACGGCCTTCCGCAACAATGGATCCAGATGATGGTCGAATCGATCGCCACCTTGGCGCCGCGATTTAGTGCGCATCGGATGGTGACGGATTACGTGCGCAAGTGCTACCTGGTCGCCGCCGGCGGGTTGAGCGCGGAGATGAACGGGCGGTAGGGCCCGCGCCGCAGTGCGAGAACCGGCCTCTCTATTGTCAGTGCAGCGCGCCGAAAACCGAATTCGAGGGCGAACCATGAAATCAATCAGCTCCGCCATCGTCGTCGTGTGCGGAACGGCGATGTTAATTGCCGCGTCCGCGATTCCCGAAGCATGGAGTCGCGAATCGCTTTGGAATTTCGGGTTCGTTATTGAAGCGCTGGGCCTGATCGGCTGGGCGCTCAGCCTCTACGTCCGCCCAAAGAATCCTTGAAGCCGCGATGGGCGCTGCCTGCAGGGTGGGCGGTCGCGGAATATACGAAGCCGAATCCAAACGGACGCCACCTGGTCAGGAGGTGACGACCATTCCGCGACCAGCGGTCGCGGCTTTATGGTGGGCGTGAAATCGATCAGAATGGGGTTGCTATGTCCGGTAACCGTATTCACTCGCCTGATGATTCCGCTTTATTCCAACTTTGCGGAAAGTTGGCGGAACTTGCCGTCGAGATGGATCGCAGTGGGCAATGGCCGGCGGAGCAGTTGCGGTTGTGTGGCGAGTATGGCGTTTATGAGTGGTTTATCGATCCGGCCTTGGGTGGGCAGGGGTGGCGCGAGGAGCAAATCGTTCGCGGTTATTTGGCTCTTAGCGCTGCGTGCCTGACGACAGCGTTTATCCTCACACAACGGACTGGTGCTTGCCGTCGGATCGAGGGTTGCGGGAACGAAACACTCAAGCAGCGGTTGCTGCCCGGATTGGCGAGTGGCGAGCTGTTTGGAACGGTCGGCGTTTCGCACCTCACCACGAGCCGGCGTCATCTGGCCAAACCGGTGCTCACGGCCGAAGCGATACCCGGGGGATTCCGATTGGATGGGATGGCGCCCTGGGTGACGGGTGGCGCGAAGGCCGATGTGATCGTGCTTGCGGCGACTTTCGTCGAACGCGGAGAGGCAACCGACCGGCAACTGCTCGTCGCAGTGCCGGCCGATACGGCCGGGCTATCTATCGCCCAGCCGCTGCCGCTCATCGGCGTGACTTCAAGTGCGACGGGACCTGTTTTGTTTCATGGCGCCAATGTGTCCGAAGAATGGCTGATAGCCGGCCCGGCTCCGAATGTAATGGCTAGCGGATTGGGCGGCACGACAGGAAGTTACGAAACGTCGACGTTGGCTATCGGATTGGCGCAAGCCGCGATCGATTATCTGGCCGAGGAGACAATCAAGCGGGCCGATCTAGTGGAACCGATGTCGGCACTGCGGGCCGAACATGCTGCGTTGCTGCGCGATTTACTGGCGGTTGCGGGTGGCGACTCGGTATGTACCAAGGAAACCATTCGGCAGCGCGCGAACAGCCTGGTGTTGCGAGCCAGCCAGGCGTCGCTGTCGGCGGCGAAGGGAACCGGTTATGTGGTCGGGCACCCGGCCGGGCGGTGGTGTCGCGAAGCACTTTTCTTTCTGGTCTGGAGCTGCCCGCAACCGGTGTCGGCGGCTAATATGTGCGAATTGGCGGGAATTTTGGATTAGGTGTCGGGTGTCAGGTGTCGGGTGTCAGATTTCTGGATTCTGACACCGGACACCTGACACCTTGCTAGCAGGCGACAATAAATTCTCCACCGCAATCTGTGGTGCTCGGATTGACATTGTTAAATGGACTGGCGTAGATTGCCGGATGCCATTCTGGTCGCTCGCGCCAGCACGGAACATCTTTTCTTGCGATATTCGGGCGGCCGGCATGTGCGAGTTGAATCGTAATGGAGCGCACGGTTTCGGTTGGGGCAGGCGATTTGCGATTGAGTTCGCAGCTATAATATCGCCGAGGATGAAAGCCCATGCGAAGTGCCGGCCGTAAACAGCTTGTTTCAACGCGTGCGATGCCCGCGACGCATCCCGTGAGCACGAAGTGTGCTGCCGCCGCCGATTCACCTATCGGCGAGGAATTGCTGCCACACAATTCGTCTAACGCCGGCCTTGGCCGAAAAGCTTCCGACGATCGTGAAGCGCGTCACCGAGCACTTGAGATTGTGATTCAACAGCGAATTGAAATGCGATTGCCGGGACGCGTTCGAAATCTGCTCGTGCGATCTTCCGATGACCTGGTAATTCTGGAAGGCCAGTGCGCAACGTATTACACCAAGCAGCTTGCCCAACACGCCGCGATGGGCGTGCTCGAAGAGGAGAATCATCTGGAAAACGCGATCGTCGTAACTATTGGGCAGTAGTGGAAGATTTCAGGTGTCAGGTGTCAGATATTAAGCTTCTGGCACCAGTTCCTTGCCCATCGGCCGTATGACTCGTTCGAGGATACGCTCCAGCGTTTCTTGGCCGGCTAAGAATCGCATTTCTATGCTGAGAGCCCATAGCGGGATTTGACCGAGCTGTTGCTGGCGGATTTTTACCAGGTCCTTCTGCGTGCAGATGATTGCCGTCGCGTTGGAATTTAGCGCCGCATCCCGGACTGCCGAGAGATCGGCGGGTGTGTAGGAATGGTGGTCGGGAAATTCGCGCCAGGCGACAAGCTCGCAGCCAGTCGAAGACTGGGTGTGGCGGAATCCGGCCGGGTTGCCGATTCCGCAGAACGCGGCAACGCGGCGGCCGGCAAGCAATTCGAGTGGCTGCGTTTCGCCTTGCGAGTTGGCCAGGTTGTTGGCCGCATGCGCCAATTCGCACCAGGCGGCTTGAGGCGATATTTGGGCGACGCGGTTGCGAATGGCATTGCGTTCCGACTCCGCGATGGCGTCGGCCCGGCTTAGGCAGACGACATCGGCCCGTCGTAGACCAGTGAGCGGTTCGCGCAGCGTACCGCGGGGAAACACATGATTGAAGCCAAATGGCTCGAGCGCGTCTAAAAGCACGATATTGACGTCGGCGCGAGGCGGCGGTGCTGGAAACCATCGTCTAAGAGCAGCAATTGCGGATCGAATTCCTGAATGGCACGCCTGGCGGCGGCGACCCTGTCGCGGCTTTGAATATGTGGAACGTTTGGGAGCGCGTTGGCGAGCTCCAGGGCTTCATCGTTGTGATGTCCGTTGGCAGCGCCGTAGCCGCGGCTGACAATTGCGACACGCAGGCCAGAATCCAGGAACCGCTGGGCGAGCCACTTCACCAGCGGTGTCTTGCCCGTGCCGCCCAGGGAAAGATTGCCGACGCTGATGACCGGCAGATCCACGCGATGAATTTCCGCACTGCCGCGATCATATCGCCGGTTACGCCACGCGACAGCGATCGTGTAAGGCACTTCGGCAACGCGCAACAACCCGCGGGCAAGCTGCGCTTTTGCGCCCGGCCGCCGTCCGCTGACAAGTTCGCGAAATTCGCTTGGGCGTAGCATGGATGATTGAGCCGCGATCGGGGTGTTGACCGGTCGCGTTGGCGTTGGCGAGTGAATGATCGGTGATTCGTGGCCAGCGAACAACAGCGATAATCGCGATGACCGCGGCGCCAAATCCACCCTCCGTTGGCACTCAGCGGCCAATCCCCGGTTGGTGTCAAAGAATCCGGCAAAATACTGCCGGAATCGCCGGCTCGAGCGGAACTTGCCGCCATGGCTCCGCGACTTATATAGGGTTTATCTCCTATAATGGATAAGCGAGATCATGACTTGAGGACCCCATCGTGGGCCGCTCGCCGCAAATAGGATCGAATGGCCGGCCATGCCCCTAGATCAACTTTCAACTCGCCCAGTGCCGAGGAAGTCCGATTCGAAAGTCGTCGGTTACGACGACTATATCGACTCGAAAATCCAGAGCACGCGCCGCGCGGTGAAATTGGTAGACCTGGCCACGTCGCTGGTCACGCTTGCTGCCGGCGTATTGGCGTATCTGCTAGTCGCCGCCGTTGTCGAACATTGGCTCGTGCCGGGTGGATTTGGCGTCGCCGCGAGGATGGTGCTGTTTGCGACGCTCGTGGCCGGTATCGGATACTTCGCGTATCGCCGGCTATGGCCATCTTTGGTGCACGCGATTAACCCGGTCTATGCGGCTCGAACGATCGAGCTCGGTAGCCCATCGCTGAAGAATAGCCTCATCAATCTATTGCTGTTTCGTCAGCGGCGTTCCGATATTTCGGATGCCGTGTATCGCACGCTCGAAGAGCAGGCCGCCCAGCGGCTGACTCGTGTGCCAGTGGAAAGTGCTGTCGATCGCACGGCGCTTATCCGGCTCGGTTACCTATTGGTGGCCGTAGTTGCAGCGGCCGGATTGTATAAGGTTCTTTCGCCGAAGGATCCATTCGTGACGGCCGAGCGGATCTTGATGCCGTGGGGCGACATCGTGCCAGCAAGCCGCGTCGCGATCGCGGGAGTAACTCCCGGCGCAGTTACTATTTCTCGCGGTGAATACGTGGATGTGTCGGCGGAGGTTCGTGGAATTAGCGACGCGGAGGACGTCGTGCTGCGATACACTACCGAAGACGGCCAAGTTATCGGAAAAGCGATTCCGATGAAGCCGGCCAGCGACGGGTTGCGATTCACTTGCCGGGTGGCGGAGGATTCGGGCGGCGCTCAGCAGCTTGGTTTAACGCGAAATCTTTCCTACCATTTGGAGGCCGGCGACGCTCGCTCGCTCGACTATGCCGTTCGCGTCGTTGAGGCCCCGACGATCCTCGTGGATCGCGTGGATTATCACTATCCGCCCTATACAGGGTACGTCGATCGAAGCGTCGATGGTCTGGGTGACATTCGGGCCATCGAAGGAACTGCGCGTGACGATCCACGCGAAGGCAAACGGACCGATCCGGCAGGCCGATATCGATTTCGACGCGGACGGACGGCCCGATTTGCGGATGACCGCATCGGAAAGCGAAGCTCACGCATCGTACGAACTCGCGCTTCGCGACGATCGGCAGACTCCGCAGCATGCAAGCTATGTTTTGCGATTTACGAATGAAGAGGGCCGCGCGAATCACGATCCTGTGAAGCATTCGATCGATGTGGACCGCGATAACGATCCGGAAGCGGCCATTCTTTCACCGCAAGAAAAGGCAATTGACGTCGGACTGAATGAGACGGTCGCAATTGAACTGGAAGCCCGTGACCCCGACTTTTTGCTCTCTGCCGTGCGGTTGCACGGCGAGGAGACTGGCCGATCGGTGCTCGATGAAACGTTGCTGAAAGGCGAGCACAAAGGGCGGTTCACTGCTCGTTATTCTTTCTTGCCGAGCGCACATGGACTGCGTTCTGGCGATGTCGTGCAGTATTGGGTCGAAGCGGCCGACAATCGCGCGCCGAAGCCGAATACGGCGACATCGGAGCGTAAGCTGATTCGAATCGTTTCGCCGAAAGCGGCACAACAACCGCCGCCCGATCGTGTCGCTCAAAATGATCGACAACAACCGCAACCAGGCGAGAAGCAGGACGGCAGCCAGCAATCGCAACAGGATGGCGGCGGGGCCGCGAACCAAAATGGCCACGCAGATCAGAAGCAGGGCGGCGGACAGGGCGGGCGACAACAGTCGAACGACGAACAAAGACAGGGAGACAAGGAGACAAGGAGACAAGGAGAGAAGGGCGATTCCGCTGGCGGCGAGTCCGCTTCAGCGGACGGGAAATCCGACACAAAACCGGGTAAGGATGGCGCGTCGAAGAACGGGCAAGGCTCCGATCAAAAAGGCAACGAGGGCCAGTCTGGAGAGAAATGCAGGGGGCCGAGCAATCCAAATCGAATCCGGGATCGTCAGCCAACCAATCACCCAACGGCGAACAAACCGGCGCGGGAGCCGCGGGCAGCCAGTCGTCGAAAAACGCTGCGCAGCCCGCTGGCGCCCGACCCGATCAGGGTAATAACTCATCGTCCGCGAACGGCGGTAAGCAACAGGGCGAGAAACAAACGAAGCCAGGCGGTGATGAAGCGCCCGTATCATCGCAGGGGGACAACGACGGCGAGGCCTTTGAGCGAATCCAGCGGCACATGGAGAGCAATGGGCAGTTGAAGAACGACAAGGCCGGCCACGATTCGGGCAGCGACCAGCAGGCTGACGCGAACGCGGAACAGAAACCGGAGGGCAATCAGAAACAAGGAGACAAGGAGAGGGGGAGAGCGGAAGAGGGGGAGAAACAAAAGCAGGAACCGTCCAACAAGACCGGCGAGAAGGATGAGTCGGCCGCCCACTCCAAATCTGGAAATGACAAGACGGGGGCGAAGCAGGATGAGACGCGTCAGCGGCAATCGTCGGACGAACACGCCAAGGATGGCAGCAAGGGGCCCGGGGCGAAGACTCGCGATGATGATCTGACGCAGGGGAAGGCACCGGCGAATGAGCGGCACAATCCAGATCAATCCCCCGGCGGCGAGCAAATTGCGAGCAAAGGCCCGGCGGGCGCTGGCGATGAGCAGAAGAGCCAAGGGGCGCCAAACTCGCAGCCGGAGATGAAACCGGCCGACAAACACGAGCAGTCGCCATCGAAAGATGGGTCCAACCAGCATCAGCCATCGGCTGGTGCGAACGGCAAACGCGAGAACGACTCTCACGGCGATCAAGGCGGCGATAAGACAGGGGGTGATAAAGAAGGCGGCGGGCAAAAATCGCCGCGCCAAGGCACCGGCAGTTCCGGAGCACATGATGCGGCCGATAAGGGGGCCGGCGAATCGGGCGAGAAGGGAAAAGGGAACACGTCATCTAATGCGGGTCGGGATGCGAAGTCGGAAAATCCCAAAGCGTCGACAGGGAATGAGACAAAAGGAGACGGAGCTAAGCAGGAGGACGGCAGTGGCGATAAGGCGGGCGGCAAGAACGGGAGCGAGGATGCAACGCCTCGCAAGGGGAATGATTCCGCGGGTGCGAAGGGTGAAAATCAGAAGCACGTTGGCAACGAGGGGCAGCCGATCGCCGAGCAACAGCCGGGAGACAAGGAGACAGGGAGACAGGGAGACAAGGAGAACGGAAAGCAGGCCTCACAACACGGTAAAGACGAAGGAAAGCGCAACAACGACGCCAACAATCTTTCGCAGGGGGGCGCGTCGGGCGGTGGGGGGCAACCTGGCTCGGCCGTCAATCCTCAACCCTCAATTACGGGAACTGCGCCGGAGGGCGATGCGGCCAATCTGGAATATGCCCGCAAGCAAACCGATCTCGTACTCGGAAAGCTTGCGGATCAACTGAATCGGAACAAGGTGGACGATCGGTTGCTGAAAGATTTGGGTTGGACGCCGGACGAGTTGCGGCGGTTCGTCGAGCGCTGGCAAAAACGTAAAGAGGCGGCACAGCGAGATGATCCAACGGGCGAAGCGGCCAAACGCGAACTGGATGACGCACTGCGGAGCCTGGGGCTCCATCGGGGCGAATTACGTCAATCGGCGGTCACAAAGGATACTATGCGCGACCTGCACGAAGGCTACCGCGGACCGGTGCCGCTGGAATATCAGGAGCGGTTGCGGGCGTATAACCAGGGAGTCTCGCGTGCGCGGCGGGATGGCGAGTAAGATATCGGCATGCCGTATGAAGTTCCTCGATATCTGCAGCCGTTTCATCCTAAACAGATTCCGCATCATTTCGCGGACGTGCTGATCATCGGCGGCGGTATTGCGGGGTTGCGGGCCGCGATGCAAATCGATCCGCGGCTCTCGGTGCTGGTCATCACGAAGGACACGATGGAGCAATCCAACAGCGCGTATGCCCAGGGTGGCATTGCCAGCGTTATCGACCCAGAGGACAACTTCGCCAGCCACGTGGAAGATACGCTCGTCGCGGGAGCCAACTTGTGCGATCGCGAAGTCGTCGAAATGGTTGTTAGCGAGGCGCCGCGGCACATCCGGCAGCTGATCGAATGGGGCACCAACTTCGACAAGGAAAAAGGCGAATTGTTGCTGGGCAGGGAAGGGGGGCATAGCCATCGCCGGATCGTCCACGCATTGGGCGATGCCACGGGTTTCGAAGTTATGCGGGCGATCATTCAGCGCGTGCGCTCACAACAGGATGCCCAGCTTTGGCCCAACACGTTTACGATCGACTTGCTGACGCACGAAGGTCGCTGCCATGGGGCGCTCGTGTGGCATGCGCTGCATGGGCGGACGTTTATCTGGGCCAAGCAGACGATTCTGTGCACGGGGGGGGCGGGGCAGATTTTTCGCGAGACGACCAATCCGGAAGTGGCCACCGGCGACGGGCACGCGCTGGCGTATCGGGCCGGCGCCGAACTGCGCGACATGGAGTTCATGCAGTTTCATCCGACGGTGTTGTATATCGCGGGTGGCAGCCGGAGCCTGATCACGGAAGCGATGCGCGGTGAGGGCGCACGGCTCATCGATTCGGCCGGGCAGCGATTCATGCCCGACTACGACGAGCGGGCGGAGCTTGCGCCGCGCGACGTAGTAAGCCAGGCCATCGTCGCTCAGATGGAAAAGACGCGGCAGCCCAGCGTGTTTCTCGATTTGAGCCATCTCGATCCGGACCAGGTCCGGAAGCGCTTCCCGGGTATTACGCGTACCTGCGGCGAATTCGGCATCGACATTGCGACGGACCCGATTCCGGTGCGACCCGGGGCGCACTACATGATCGGTGGCGTCACGGTCGATCACGAGGGGCGCACGACGGTGCCCGGTTTGTGGGCGGCGGGTGAAGTCACCAGCAGCGGCCTGCACGGCGCAAATCGACTGGCCTCGAATAGCTTACTGGAAGGTCTGGTGTATGGCGCACATGCGGGGGCGCCGCCTCGGCAGCCGCGCTTGAGGAACGCGATTCGTTCAACGCTATTCCATTGGAAAACAAGACGGTGGAACCGCCCCTGGAGCCGCTCGACCTGGTGGACATCCGCAACTCATTGAAGAGTCTGATGTGGCGAGCCGCCGGCGTGCGGCGAACAGGTCCACAACTGGCCGAAGCGGTGCGGCACGATTCGCCGCTGGTGCGGTTACGTTCTTGGCCGACAGCTCGGCGACCCTGCCGGATGGGAGCTGCAGAATATGCTCACGGTGGCGAGCCTGATGGTGGAGGCGGCTTTGGCGCGCGAGGAAACGCGAGGCGTTCATCTCCGCACCGACTTTCCCCGCATGGATGACGAACACTGGCACCGGCATCAGACGCAGGTTCGGCCGAATACGGGACGGTTTTTGACGGAAAAGTTGCCGTAGTCGCCGAACCCAGCGAACCGGCCGGGCGTAGCGTGGTATAGACACGCGGCTGGCAGACCGATTAGGCTTCTACCAGCGAGGGACGGCATGGCGGCCAGTGCTACTGGTGCGGCGGGTGTGCTTTTGGCGTAACCGCCGCTGCCGGTTCCATTCGCGTTTCTGCCCACGCGGACGGCGGCCATGCCTTCCGTTTGCCGACATCAGGCCCATCCCCACCGACTTGCCTGGTGACGAACGTTTCCACCGACCACAAATGTTTTTAACTGGTTCCAGGACCATTCACCACCATGACACCTGTGGCAATCAAATCGCCGACGGCAACCCTAAGAGCTCCTGATTTGGAATGGAACGGCTCCGATCGGGCAGCGATGATCGAAGCCGACAATCTGTCCAAGTTCTATGGCGATTTCACGGCGTGCCGCGACGTGACGTTCACGATCAACCGCGGCGAAGTGGCGGCTTTTCTTGGTCCGAACGGCGCCGGTAAGAGCACCACGATGAAGCTATTGACCGGCTACTTGGCGCCATCACTCGGCAGTGCGCGGATCGCCGGGTTCAATATGGCGACCGACCGGTTGGAAGGTGCTAAGCGTCTCGGCTACTTGCCCGAGAATGGTCCGCTCTATCCGGACATGACGCCGCGAAGTTTGCTGCGATTCTTCGGGATGGCTCGCGGCATGTCGGCTCAGCAGATCGAGGAGCGATTGGAAGTGGTGGTCGATTTGTGCCAATTGGGGAGCGTGATCGGCAAGCCGATTGGAAAGTTATCGAAAGGTTTCCGGCAGCGCGTGGGGATGGCTCAGGTGCTGTTGCACGAGCCAGATGTGTTGATTCTTGATGAACCGACGGCGGGGCTGGACCCAAATCAAATCCGGGAAGTGCGCGAGACGATCCGCCGGCTGGGAGAAACGAAAACGATTCTGTTGTCGACGCATATCCTGCAGGAGGTGGAAGCGATGTCCAACCGCGTGATTTTTATCAATGAAGGTCGGCTGGTGTTCGACGGCACACCGGCCGAGTTGGCTCGCGAAGAGAAGAACTTGGATGAACGATTTCATCAGTTGTCCTCCGGCGACTGAGAAGACTGGTAATACAGAGATAGCCACGAAAAACACGAAAAGGCACAAAAAGTATTCAGAGATATTGGAGTTGTCCGCAGATTTACGCAGATGGACACAGATCAATGCAGAAATTCGGGATGCGAGCAATATGCGTCAATCGGCGTTTATTTGCGGTAGAAAACTCTTCGTGTTTTTTTGTGTTTTTTGTGGCCATTCAGTCAGCGAATCTCGTAATCAAATAGAATCGAAAATCGGAAGCATTCGGCCATGAACTGGACCGTATTAAAGGCGATTTTTCGCCGCGACTTTGTCAGTTATTTTTCCAATCCAACCGGATACGTGTTCATTTGCGTGTTCGTGATGCTTAGCGCGCTGGCCGCGTTCTGGCCGCCGGATTTCTTCAGCAACAACCTGGCGAACCTGGACCAGCTTAACAAATGGCTGCCGTTCATCCTGCTGGTGTATGTTCCCGCGATCACGATGAGCATCTGGGCCGAGGAGCGGCGGCAGCACACCGATGAGCTCTTGCTGACGTTGCCGGCGAGCGACGTGGATGTGGTCATTGGCAAGTACCTGGCCAGCGTGGCGATATACACGGTCGCGTTGTTGTTTTCGATGTTCTCGATCTATCTGGTGTTCATGTACGGCCTGGGCACGCCGGATACAGGATTGTTTTTCAGCAACTACGTGGGGTACTGGTTCGTCGGCCTGGCGATGTTGGCGATTGGCATGGTGGCATCGTTTTTGACGAGCAACCTCACGGTTGGCTTCATCCTGGGAATGATTTTCAACGCTCCCTTGGCGATGTTTGGCGTGGCCGATTGGATCGTCAAGAATCAGCAGTTCGCCCAAGCGGTCAAGCGCTGGAGCGCGCTGGAGCAATTCCGCGACTTCGAACGGGGCGTGATCAGTCTTAGTGGGATAAGCTATTTCGTAATGATCGCGGTCGTGATGCTGTACATCAGCATGGTACTCATCGGTCGGCGGCATTGGGGCGGGCGCGAAGAACAGCAAAAGATGTGGTTGCACTACGCGACCCGGCGCTCGGGCTGGTAGGTTTGGCCGTGGGGATCAATCTGTTCCTTTCGCACCACAGTTTATGGTGGATGGATATTACGAGCGAGAAGCTCAACAAGGCGTCGCCGCAAACGGTGGAGCTGGTTCAGAAGCTGCGTAACGATAAGGACGTGAAGACGATCAAGATCGATGCGTACGTGAGCCCGCAAGTTCCGGCCGAGTACGCCGGCCATAAGTTGAATTTTCTTTCAGCGCTCTCCGAGCTGAGTGCGGCCAGCGGCGGGAAGATTCAAGTCGACGTTCACGAGATCGAGAACTTCAGCGAGGAGGCCAGCAACGCGGAGAAGGCTTACGGAATCCAGCCGCGTGAAGTGTATACGATCGATCGGGGCGCCCATAAGAAAGAGGAAATCTATTTGGGCGCCGCGTTTTCATCGGGATTGGACCGCGTGGTGATACCGTTCATCGACAAGGGCATTCCAGTCGAGTATGAGCTGGTGCGTTCGATTTGTACGGTCGCTCAGCAGAAGCGGTTAAAGCTTGGGGTGCTGAAGACCGATGTGCCGCTGTTCGGCGGCTTTTCGATGCAGGGGCCAACCGAGGAATCGCGGCTCATCGCCGAGCTCAAGAAGCAGTACGACGTGGTGGAGGTCGACGCTTCGAAACCGATCAAGGAAAGGTTCGACGTGCTGCTGGCGATTCAACCGTCGTCGCTGTCGCCGGATGCGATGACCAACTTTGTCGCGGTCGTGAAGTCGGGACAGCCGACGGCCATTTTCGAGGATCCGTTTCCATTCCCGCCGGGCGAGGTTCCCGGTACCGCGCAACCGAAGCGGCCGGGAGGCGGCGGCATGATGGGAATGTTTGGCGGTGGCGGGCCGCCTGAGCCGAAGGGGGATATTTCCCAATTGTGGAAGCTGCTGGGCGTTGAGATGTATGGCGACGAGATTGTCTGGCAGAATTTTAATCCGGAGAAGAAAACGGAGGCACTGATGCCTCACGAGTTCGTGTTCGTGGATCAGGATTTAGTCACGCAGGGTACGCCGCAGCCATTCGATCCCGACGATCGCATTTCGTCTGGAATGCGGCAGGTGCTGTTTCTCTGGCCCGGGTCATTCAAACAAGCGGCCGGGTCGAAACTCAATTTCCAGAAACTGGCGGTTACCGGCCACAACACGGGAACGGAAACCTATCAAGATGCCGAAATGGGTGTTCGTTCGGGACGCATGGGCGGCGCGAATACGATGACGACGCGCGACTCATACATTATGGCGGCCCATGTTACGGGAAATGTAACGTCTGATGTTTATCTGTCGGACAAAGAGTCGAAAGCCGGCAAGGCTGGAAAAGCGGTTGACGCGGCAAAAGACGGTAAATCAAGGGAAGCAATCGCTAAGGACGGCAAGAAATCGAAGGAAGCCGAAGACGATTCGTTGGCGGGCAAAGAGCCGGAGAAGACGAAGATCAATGTCGTCCTGGTCGCGGACATCGACTGGATTCTGCTAAAGGATATTTATCAAATTCGTGACGCCGGCAGCGGCGACGATCCAAGCCAGATCGACTTCAAATTCCAGAACATCCCGTTTGCGCTGAATATCCTTGATTCGCTCGCCGGCGACCAGCGATTCATCGATATACGGAAGCGGACCAGGTCGCATCGCTCACTGACAAAGGTGGAAGACGCGACCGAGGAACAGCGAAGCAAAGCGCTGGAAGATCAAACCAAATTCATGGCAGATGCCAAACAGCAAATCGATGTTGCCAATGCCGACTATCGCAAGAAGATTGCCGATCTGGAGCAGCGCAAGGACTTGGACCCGCGTGCGCTGCGGCAGCGGATTGAAGAGGAGAAGCTTTATCTTGCCCAAACTCGCGATGTACAAATCGCCCGATTCGAGAAAGAGAAGAATACTAAATTGAAGGAGAGTGAGCGGGAATTGTCGGCCAAGATTCGGGGTGTGCAGGACGAGTACAAGCTGCTGGCCGTCTTGCTGCCGCCAATTCCGCCTGTGCTGCTGGCGTTTTTCGTGTTTTTCCATCGCCGTAAGGCGGAGCAGGAGGGAGTCGATACGCGGCGGCTGCGGTTTGGCCGGGCGCACGAGAAGGCGGTAGCGCGCGAACCGGTGAGTGCGACATAAATTAAGTAAGTGAAATCAAAATAGTGCATGCAGAAAATGCCAATGACCAATGACCAACGGCCAATAATTGAGGTTTTACGTTGGTCATTGAGGTTTGGTCATTGGTCATTTAAGTGCTGGTGGAGCTTTTGAGCGATGAGTGAAAACGCAAAAACAATTACGTTCGTGGGTATCGGTTTGGTGGCGATTCTGATCGGAATTGTCACGAGGCCATCCGCCGCTGAATTGGACCAGGAATCGCTGGTCGGGACCAATCTCACGAAGACGTTTGATTCGCCGGATAAGGCCAAGCGGCTGCGGATCGTGCGCGTCGATGAGGATACGGCCGAGCGGCACGAATTCGAAGTGGCCGAGCAGAATGGACTGTGGACGATCCCGTCGAAGGACGGTTATCCGGCGGATGCGGCCAAGCAGATGGGCGAAGCCGCCACATCGCTGATGGGGCGTAAAGTACTGAGCGTAGCCAGCGAAAATGCGGGCGATCACGAAGAGTACGGTGTTATCGATCCACTCAACGAGAAGCTGGAACCGGGCCAAAAAGGGATCGGGACCCGCGTGACGATGTGGGACGACCAGAATTCGGCGCTCGCCGATTTGATCGTTGGCAAACCTGTGCGAGAAGCCGAGGGTCAGCGATATGTGCGCAAGGCGGGACAGGACGTGGTGTACGTTATCGAGATTGATCCGGCCAAGCTCTCAACGAACTTCGAAGACTGGATTGAAAAGGATCTGTTGAAGCTTAGCGCGTGGGAGTTGCAGCAAGTTCAGATCAAGGATTATTCGGCGGAGCTGGTGCCGGTCGTGACGCAGGATGGCCAGTTCAGCGTTCAACCGACGTGGGATCCGCGTGCGGAAATGACGTTCAACTACAACGACGCCGACGCCAAGTGGAGCGCCGCGAAGCTCCGCGCGTTTGATCCGAAAAAGGGCGAGCACGGCGACTATGCGAATTTCAAGGTCGGCGCCGGCGAGGAGCTGAACGAGGAATCGCTGAACGGCCTGAAAACGGCTTTGGGCGATTTGAAGATCGTTGATGTCGAACGCAAGCCGCAAGGTTTGAGCAACGACTTGAAAGCCGGTCAGGATTTCATGAACAATCGCGAAGCGCTCAAGGACTTGATGTCGAAGGGTTTCACGCCTGCCGTGACCGAAGAAGGCGGGCAGCGGGAGATCTTGTCGAGCGACGGCGAAGTCATTGCGACTTTGAAGAACGGCACACAGTATGTGCTGCGGTTCGGCAACCTGACGAATGTCGAGGGGAGCGGGCCGAATAAGGACGCAAAGGCGCAGCCCAAAGACGCCAAAGCTGTCACGAAGGACAAGCAGACCGACAAGGGCGACAAGAACGACGTTCATCGCTACCTGTTTGTCATGGCAAAGTTCGACAAGAGCGCGGTTAAACAGCCGGAAATTCAGAAATTACCGGACCTGCCAGCCACGAAGCCAACGGAAGCTGCGGCTCCAAAAGCCGGTGAAAAACCGGCCGATGCGTCGCCGAAAAACAAGGACGACGCGGGCAAGTCGCAACCAGGAGACACGAAGTCCCCGGCCGCTAAAAAAGAAGATGCGGCGAAAAGCGACGACGCGACCGCAAAGAAAAAGGACGAGCCCTCAGCGAAGAAAGATGAGGTCGCCAAGAATTCGGCCGCTGAGGACAAGGACGTGGAAAAAATCATGGCCGAGAGAAAGCGGATTGAAGCGGAGAATCAACGTAAGCATGAGGAGTACCAGGAGCTGTTGAAGAAGGGCGAAGAAAATGTGAAGGATCTGAATCTCCGCTTTGGCGATTGGTACTTTGTTGTCAACGATGATGTGTTTCGCAAGATCCGTCTGAGCCGCGACAAGATCGTCAAAAAGAAGGAACAACCGAAGGCGGGTGCCGCGGGGCAAGGTGAGAAGAAGAATGGCGCTGCTGCCGGGGGTGGTATTCCGGGGCTGCCGCCTATTCCGGCGCGACTAAGTAAGAGACTTTGTGCTTCGGGGATGCTCGGAAGACGGGGTCGGGGACGACCCGGCTCGCTTACGCGGGGTGTTCCAACTCGGGCTGTCCGGCCCGCTTGCGTAGCCAGTTGATGGAGCGCCAAACGCTTTGTCGCGTGACGAGCCACCGCTCCAGGCGAAATTTGCCCGGGAAGTCGAGCAGAATGAGTCCCACGGCGATTGTCAGCAGCCCCTGTCCCGGCGTGAACAGCATGATCACGCCGGCGACCAGTAGGATAACGCCGAGCAGGTTTTTCACAATCAGCAACAATACGCGCAACACCGGATGTTGTTCCCAGGTTGCCAGCGGTCGCCGCCGTTTTTCCACGATGTAGTCTTTCGGCAACCGAATAACCAGCCAACCGACGGCAAGAGGTGTGAGCAGGAATAAACCGAGCGACACCGCGACGAGCCACGGCAAGGCGGCGCTGTTTTCAGTCGCCCATTTTGTCAGCGATTTAATCCATTCCATTCTGCTTGTCGCCGCTGGCTTCGAGGTTGCTATTGCTTGGGCATCGCCTGGCCCAGTTGGCGGAGAGTTTCCAGGGTGTAAATGCCGGTGTTATGACCGTCGCTGAATTCAATGGAATAGGCGTAGTTGCCCACCGGTTTCATCGCCGTAATTTTTAGCGGCTGGGCCTCGGCCGACGAGATAATGGGAAGCTGCAAAGGGGATGCCGGCGGCGCTTTACGCTTTTCACGGCACGTGGCGCAGGGGCAGCTATCGCGGAGTTCGCGGAACGAATATTCGCGAACCTGGGCGTCGCTCCAGGCGATTCGGAGCCTGTGGGACGGCGTGAGTTCCAGGTTGGTAGGCGATAGAGACATGCTTGGGTAATTCTAGACAAGGAGACAAGGAGAAGGGGAGACAAGGAGACTCCTACGCATCGTATTATCCTTGCTTCCCTGTCTCCTTGTCTCCTTGGCTGCCTCCACTCGGCCGATTGTCAACGAAGCGGGCTCCCTTTCCCTCGAACCGTGGCAGCGACATCGCCGACACGCTGCGGACATCGATTTTCAGGCCGAGTTTTAGTCGCAGTTCCTCGGCGATCCGCGCGGGCTGTTGCAAATGATCTTCGACTTCGATGACCAGCTCGTCCATAGCGGCCTGCTTGCGGGCGGTGATCCGGTATTCGACGACCTCGGGAAAGCTGTGAAGGATTTGTTCGACGGCCGTGGGGTAGACATTCATTCCACGGATGATCAGCATGTCGTCGGCGCGGCCAAGAATTCCGCCTTCGAGGAACACGAAGCGGCTGTCTCCGCTCGCCGACCAAGCCGGTCGAACCAGGTCGCCCGTGCGATAACGGATCACCGGCGCTCCGTTGCGACCGAGTGTGGTGAGAATCAAGTGGGCGAGTTCGCCTTCTTTTGCAGGATGGCCCGTTTCGACGGAAACGAATTCCGCGATAAATTGCGATTCATTGGCGTACAAACCGCGGCCCATATTGTCGGGAAATCCCCAAGGACCGACTTCGGTCGCGCCGGCGTGGTCGAAGACGCGGGCGTTCCAAGCCGACTCGATGCGGCGGCGTGTGGCTTCGATGCTGCCGCCCGGTTCGCCGGCCACAATGATTTTCTTGACGGAAAGTTCGTGCAGATTGATATTGTTTTGTGCCGCCACCTCCGCCAGTCTCAGCGCGTAGGTCGGCGTACAACAAATGGTCGTGACTCTGGAGAAGTGGGCAATTTCAAGTCGAGCCAGACTACTAAGCCCACCTCCCGGAATTACCAACGAGCCGCGGGCAGTGAGCGCATCGAATGCGCTCCAAAAGCCGATGAACGGGCCGAATGAGAACGCCAGAAGCACCCGGTCTCCGGCCGTGATGTCGGCCGCGTCGAGCACAAATTGCCACGCTTCGATCCACCATTTCCAATCGTCGGCCGTGTCGAGCACCACGAGCGGCCGGCCGCGCGTTCCCGATGTTTGATGGCAGCGGACGTATCGGTCGATCGGATGCGTGCGGTTGGCCGCGAACGGCTCATCGCCCGCAGGCGGTTGGAGATCTTCTTTTGTGGTAAGCGGTAGCTCGGCCAACTGTTCGAGGCTTTCGAGTGGGGGCGAACATCCGGCAAGTTTGCGCTGATAAAAAACGTTTTGGGGAAGCACCTCGGCCAGCAATTGGTTGAGCTTTTCCAATTGCAAGCGCGAGATTGCGGCCCGGTCGAGTTGTTGGATGCGACGGCGGTCGTCGATCGTCGTTGTGGTCATGCTTGGATTATAAAGCCGCGACCGTTGGTCGCGCCAGGTACTTGCGACGGGTTCTCGTGCGGCGGCCCGCGACCAGCGGTCGCGGCTTTATGGTTGGCCGACGCAAATCAGCGAAGTTTCGGTTCGCAGATAGAGGCGGCCGTTGGCTACCGCCGGCGTCGCATGGCAGGCTTCGTTGAGTTCGTTGCGGGCCAACACCTGAAACTGGCGATCGGCGGCCAGCACGACAACTTCGCCATTTCGCGAGACGCAGTATATACGATTGCCGATTCGGATGGGCGAGCTGTGGTAATCGCCGCCCACGCGCTCGCGCCAATTTTGACGGCCGGTCGGCAAATCGTAGCAGGAAACAATGCCTCGGTCGTGCCACAGGAAAAGCAAGTCTCCGGCGACGATCGGCGTCGGCACGTTGGGGATGCTTTGTTGCAGTTGATAGACTTGTTGTGGCTCGTGGTCGTGGTCGCCGGGGCGGGCCGCGACCAGCACCTTGCCGTTGCCTCCTTGTCCGCATGAAACGAGCACCATGCCACCGGCGACGATCGGGGAGCTGACGCAGCGCTGCGTCAGCTCGTTTTTGAGACCTTGCCAGGCGATTTTGCCGGTCGCGGCATCGAAGGCGGTTAACCCGGAGGCCGTGCTCACGGCGAGCAAGACTTTTTCTTTGGCCAATTCGTCGAGTACACATGGCGTCGCGAAGGCGGTGATTCCCGATTCGCGCGGAACATGCCAGCGCACTGCGCCGCTTTTGCGGTCAACGGCGACGACCGCGCTTTCGGCCTGGCTGTCGTTCGCCACGCAAACCAGATCGCCGACCACGACCGGCGACTTGCCGAAGCCGTGGACCTCTTCGAATGGCCCAATATCGCGGCGCCAAACTTCGTTTCCATCGTGAGTGAGCGCGGCGAGGACGACTCGTCCGGCCTTGAGCCACATGACATACAGATGGTCGGCATCGGCCGCCGGCGTGCTCGAGGCGTAGCTGTTCAATCCGTTCATGTGATACGAATCGGCGTCGAATCGCTTTTCCCAAAGCGGGGCGCCGTTCTTCACATCGAACGCGGCCACGATTTGCGCTCCCGTTTTCGGATCGGCCGACGTGATGAAGAGGCGCCCTTGCCAAATCACGGGCGAGCTGTGGCCAACGCCGATAAGGGGCTGTTTCCAGAGAAAATTGGTCGGTTCCCACTTGGTTGGTATGCCAGTGTCGTCGCTTTGGCCGGCGCCATTGGGGCCGCGGAAGCGGTCCCAATTGTCGGCCAGCGTGATCGAAACCGCAAAGCTGGCTAGGAAAGCAACGCAAAGAATTGTCTCACGCAAAGGCGCAGAGGCGCAAAGGACGTGGCAGTTCGGTTTGTGGGTGGAGTGAGTCATGGTGGTGGACGCCGAGCGCTGATGGTCATTGTATACGAACGGGCAACAGCCTAGCAGGACCTATGATGCGAACACTTCAACGATCCATGAACGGAAACCGAGTTGGAGGCGATCCGGCGGAGCGTCGCGCGCGGCCGACCCTTTGGCAGCGACGATTGTGCGCAAAAGTAACCCGATAATAGAGCCTTAAATACACGTTGTGACCCACAGCGGCCGTTCTACAAAACCGTCCGATTCGAATTCAGATAGTGGTGCCATGAGCCGAACATGAATCCCGTCCCCATAATTTCTTCATTATTTCTTACCGAAGTGGGTACTGTCCTACCACATTGTTGCTGGGAATTATTCTCAGCGCGTGCTGGTAGTGGCACTTTTCGATCTTGACTGCTTTGCCAGCATGTTAGACCATCCGGCCGAATTGTCGCGGTGGTAACTGGAGGGAAACCAGCTTGAATTCGATGGAGCGGAAGACGAGCAAGGTTATTGCGCTCTGCGTGGTTCTTGCCTTGACTGGCTGCGCAACGGGATATCACCGTCAAGGCTTTGCTGGTGGGTATTCCGAAATCCAACTGGGCGACGACACCTTCCAGGTGTCATTCAATGGCAACGGTTATACGTGCCCAGAGCGTGCCTCGGACTTTACCTTATTGCGAGGCGCAGAAGTCGCCGAGCAGCATGGGTTCCCGTATTTCGTAATTGTGAACGCGGAAAACGCGTCTAGAAGCAGCACGTTCACCACGCCCACAACGATCACGGGAAGCGCGTCCGTCGTTGGGAATACAGTGTATGGCAGTGCGAGCACGGCAGGTGGCGAGACGTACACCATCGAAAAGCCAGGTAGGCGTGCCACCATCATTGGCCTAAAGACAAAGCCGGACGGCGTCTCATTTGAGACGCGGTACGTGATCCGGTCGTTGCGCGATAAGTACGATATCCCAGACGAGCATTTGGGAGCACTCGCCGGTCGGTTGCCAAGACAAGCTCGACCAAGCCCACGCTTCGGCCCGACGTACCCAGCCAACGAGCCGGCATCGCGCGATTCAACAAACGCTCAGCAATACGTTGCCGATCGATCCGAGCAAGCCGCGACTTCTTCGAGCGGCCAACAGAATGCGGTTCGTCCCGCTTCGGCGCCCTAGGTCGGTCGCAATTCAATCTTGCTAGTGACATGTCTCGGCCGACGCGAGCGATGCCGATTTCATTGTTCCAACTGTTTCTGTAGCCGTAGTGGGAGGGACAGATTTTGAGCGAGGGAAAAGTATGGCGGCGATTTATTACGATTTGGGTAGCTGCCGTCTGCCTAATCGCACTCGATTGCTGTTGGATGCTCAGGCCATACCCATATGCTTTCGCTAGACATGCGTATGTGCTCGACAAGCGAACTGGCCTCTTGGGGCATCAGGTAGGCGTGCTTGTAACCAAGATTTCAACGAATGGTGGCGAGGTTTTCACCAACACAAGGACGCAAGACGAGTGGGATGCTCTACAAAAGGCCACCGAAGCCAAAACAACCCCTGTGTTCCAACCAAAGACATAAAGGCAAAGACATAAAGGGGACGGGAATCATTTTCTTGAGATTACGGGCACGGTTTCTGTACGTCTCGCGAAAATGAATCCCGTCCGCTGTCTTTCACCTGCATACCTATTCTGGTTATGGCGAGTGACTCATCCTATGAAAATCACACCGGAGCAACTCGCGTACTGGTATCTCCGGCTGAATGGGTTTTTGACCATTCAGAACTTCATCGTTCATCCAGATTCCGGAAATGAACAGCGAACTGACGCCGACGTGTTGGGGGTTCGATTTCCATATAGAGCTGAATTGAAGCCAAATCCGATGGCTGACGACGTGCCATTTGCCAAAGTCGCGAATAAGCCTTTCATCGTTATGGCAGAAGTAAAAAAGAGCGTCTGCAATTTGAATGGACCGTGGAAAGACCCGCAGAAAGAGAACCTACAACGAGTTCTTCGGGCAGTTGGCGCGTTTCCGGAACACGACATTGAAACTGTTGCGGAGGCCATCTACACATCCGGAACTTTTTCCAATAGTGCATATCACCTCTCTCTGGCCTGCTTTGGTAAATCCGTGAATGCCGAGATAGGGAAGAACTATCCCAACGTTCCACAAGTCTTGTGGGATGGGGTTTTGGCCTTTATCTACAAAAGGTTTCGCGCTTATCGAGACCAGAAAGAGTCGCACGGTCAGTGGGACAATCCGGGCAAGAGTTTATGGGACGGCGTCTGGAATGCAATGGACGAAGCTGCGTTCAAGGCCTCAGTGACGATCTCAGACTGAACTCTGTAATCCCGTCGGTCGACGGCTACTTGTAATTAAAGAAATAAAGGGGGCCACGAGTCAACTCGCTATCGTCGCGAATCGATCTACGATTCCCTTCCGCTTTAATTACGCCGTTGCTCCGAGCAAGGATGCGAGGTAAGATTGGAACATGAGCTTCATCCGCATCCGCTTTAGCGACTCCGATACAGAAACCATAGCGCTCGGGTTTCTCGCAGGTCGCTTCTCGTTCAGGAGCTGGGAAAACGGCGAAACGCTTGTGCCGGAAACAGCTTTGGCCGCACTTGCCGTTGAAGGGATTCCCTATGTCGTGCTAGGGCCGCCTACCTATGCCCAATCAATTCCGGCGCTACGAACTTCTGCTGCCAACTAACTTCAACGACGGCAGCGCGGTTCCTCAAAAACTGCTCGGCCAGACGCTGCGCGAACTCCGCAAACAATTCGGGTCGATCTCTGCCGAGACTCAACAGATCGAAGGACTATGGGAACATCGCGGCAGGCTTCACCGCGATCTGAACGTCCGCGTCTTTGTTGACATTCCCGACACCGCCGAAAGCCGCCAATTTTTCGTCGATTATAAGGAGCGGCTGAAAGAACGCTTTCAGCAAATCGACATCTGGCTGACGACGTATCTCGTGGAAGTGATTTGAGTTCGAATTGTGCTACCCATCCATCCTGGGAGAATTCTCCAGCGTGAGCTGAAGGCCCGAGATCTGTCTACCAATCAGTTGGCTTCGGCGTTGCGCATTACATCCGGGCGGATCAGGTCATTATTGAACTCCAAGCGTTCTGTCACTCCGGAGACGGCGCTCAGGTTGGCTGCGTGAGACTATTCTGTGCTACCGCTCGATATGATACTGCTCGATCTTCCGGTAGAGCGTTGCCCGACCGATGCCCAGCAACTTGGCTGCTTCGGGCACGTTGTCGCTGGAGCGGTTGAGGGCTTCGGTGATGAAGCGCACCCGGCGCTACATTCTCGGCATCCAATATGCGAAATACAGTAGCGCAAATATAGTCAAGCCAAATTGCAGAACGACTCCCCAAACCGCGCCAGCAAACGGGCGCTTAACAAAAGCACCGATGCCAGCGCTATTATTGCGCCATTTACGAACGAGGCAAGAATCCAAAAATTGCTTTTTATCGGACTACTATGATCGTACACAATTCTTAGCAGTAAGATTCCACCCACAATTAGCGCTACCCCAATTACCACGTAGACAAAGGAAGGCCACCTACTACCGATACTCTCAGATCGTAGCTGATTCGACATAATCGCTCGACTCCCTTATCGCGCCGAATTGGCTCTGGGACGAATTAAAGGGGGAAGAATTAAAGGGGAAGAGGATCAATACCTGCACGGCTTACCGGCTGTTGACGAACCACACTGCGTAGTCATGGAGCAGTTGGTGATTCTTTGCTTTCTTGTCAACGGCCTCGATCTCCGCAAGTCCCAAGAGGAATTTTTTGCCATCAGATTTCCGTCGGACGTGGGCTGCCAAATCCTCGCCACCAAACATCATCCATTCCGATTCATCATCGGCTTCGATCGCGAGTAGTTCAAACGTGTCTTGGAAAGACGGCTGGTTTTGGCGAAGCTGCGCGTATTCCTTCTGATCGCCGGGACCAAGCACGTAGAACTCTTCCCACCTGAAATCTTCGGTGCCGGTCACGTCGCAGGGAAGCTTGAGCGACTTCATCAGGTGACGGTGGAATTTGTCAACACAGTCTTCGAAGCTAGAGTCTTCGTCGTCGCCGACGATTTCTTCGATGCGACCGTCTTGGGCTTTGTCGGGTGTAATGAAGCACCTCCATTCGGTTCGGACTAATTGTACACAAGATTGACCCACGCAAAGGCGCGAAGCAGAGGCCTGACGTCTTGCGCCTTTGCGTGAGACCTGTCGTACCTATCGTTCGATGTGGTACTGCTCGATTTTGCGGTAGAGGGTGGCGCGGCCGATGCCGAGGAGTTTGGCGGCTTCGGGGACGTTGTCGCTGGTGCGGTTGAGGGCTTCGGTGATCAGGCGTTTTTCCCATTCGTCGATACGAAGCGTTTCCAATTCACTGCTGCTGCCGGAGTCGCGGAGCGCAAGGTCGTGCGGGCGGATCGAATCATCATCGGCCAATACGACCGCGCTGTCGAGCACGTTGCGAAGTTGCCGCACATTGCCGGGCCAATGGTAGGCCACGAGCCGGGCGCGGGCCGTGTCGGTAAGGCTAAGATGCGGTCGGCCGTGCAGGCGGCGGAAATGATCGAGGAAGAAATCGACCAACATGT
The DNA here is from genome assembly GCA_963733825.1 of Pirellulales bacterium. Lineage (GTDB taxonomy): Bacteria > Planctomycetota > Planctomycetia > Pirellulales > Lacipirellulaceae > JABDGM01. The sequence continues at coordinate 78,470 of CAVTEK010000011.1, read as the reverse complement.
TTAGATCTTCGCCGCGGTCTCGAAGTGGCGGCAAGTGGAGCTCAAACACGCTGAGGCGATAATATAAGTCTTCGCGGAACCGTTTCTCGCGAACGTATTTTTGCAAATTCTGATTGGTGGCCGCGATGACGCGGACGTCGACGCTAACCTCCTCCGTCGCGCCGACGGGCAAAAATGGGTGGCCTTCGAGAATGCGCAGCAATTTGGCCTGGCCGGCGGCGGTCAATTCGCCAACTTCGTCGAGGAAGAGCGTGCCCAAATCGGCTTGCTGGAAGAAGCCAATGTGATCGCGATCGGCGCCCGTAAATGAGCCTGCCTTGTGACCGAAGAGCTGGCTTTCCATGAGGTCGGCCGGGATAGCGGCGCAATTGACCGACACCATGGGGCGATCGGCGCGAGGGCTGGAAGTGTGGACGGCCCGCGCGACGAGTTCTTTGCCGGTGCCGCTTTCGCCGCGAACCAGCACGCAGCCGGGAGCGCGAGCCACGCGATTAATCTTCGACTTCAGGTCGCGCATGGGCGGACAGTTGCCGATCAGCTCGTCGTAGCCCGGCGATTTTTCCACCAACCGCTGGTAGTCGCTGCGCAGCGTGATCAGGGCACGGGCGCGGACGAGCGCAATCGCCACGATATTCGCCATCGAGATGATGAAGTCGAAATCGGATTGCCGGAATCGTCCGTCTTCGAGATAAACATGGATCGCGCCGACCGTGATTCGCTCGCCATGATCGCGGCGGACGAGCGGCGCGCAAACCGCATCGGCGAAATGGTCTAAATTCCGCGTGCCCTCGGCGTGACCTTCCATCGACGCCTGATTGGCGACCCAAACGGCGTGGCCCTGCCGCGAGACAAGCTCGGTGAGCGATTGATTCAAGGTGACGCGATCGGTGGCATCGCCGGGATCACGAGTTTTGGCTGGAGGCCGCCCTCATCGTTGACCGAGAGAAACCCGACGACGGAAGCCCCGGTCCGCTTTCGCAATAAGTCGAGTGCGATTTCCATGACACGGTTCGGATCGCCGCAGCCCAGAAGTTTGATGCAAAGCTGGTAGAGCAGAATCAACTCTTTGACTTGTTCGGTGCTTGGCAAGCCGGCGAGCGCTTCTTCGTGCGTTTCCTGAACGGCGATGGGCAAATCCTGGACGATCGTTTGGGTGAGGTGCGGGTCGTCGCCTTTGGCGGTCGGCGGTTCTTCCGATTCGTGGAATTCGAATTCGGCCGAGCCGACTTGAATGGTGTTGCCATCAACGATCGTTGCTTCGTCGATTTTTTGGCCGTTCACGAGCGTGCCGTTGCGGCTTTCGGCGTCGCGAATGACCCAGCCATCGGGTGTACAAGAAAGCGTGGCATGGACACGCGAGCAGAGCGGGTCGGCCAGCGAGATGTGGCAATCGGTGCCGCGGCCGATGAGGGTCTGGCGGCGGGCATCGAGCGGAAAATTGGTACCGGCGCGGTTGCCCGTGAGAATCGTCAGATAAGCGTAAAGGCCGCGGCTGGTGACCGTCATAGACTGCCTGGCGCTGGTCGGCGACACTGCCCAAAAGTGCATCGTACACCAGCTACCGCCGACTTGGAATAAGGCACAGCGTAGGACGGACAATCCTGCTCGTCCGTCATAAATCGACGGACAGGATTGTCCGTCCTACAATCAAACGTTATGACTTTCGACTCAGCAGCGGCGTAAAGGAAATCTAAATGGCCAGTGATCCGCGATTCGATACCGTGCCTAGCCAATACGATCCAGATCGGCGCGATGAAACCGCGGGCGGGAGGAGCAAGTGGGCGACGTGCCTGATGGGTTGCCTGATTGCTTTGGGGATCATGATCATCTTGGCCGTATTTGCCGGCGTTTGGGTGAGTTGGAAATGGCGCGGCTGGTTTGCGGATTTCGGATCTCAGGCGATCAATCAAGGCATCGATTCGTCCGATTTGCCGGCACAGGAGAAGACGGAAGTTAAAGCGCAAGTGGAGCGGGTCGCGACAGCGTTACGCGACGGCCAATTATCCGGGGAGCAGGCACGGACGATCGTCGAAAAGCTGATGCACTCGCCACTGATGCCGACGCTCGTGGTGGCGGCCGTCGACAAACGTTACTTCGCAAAATCGGGATTAAGCGACGACGAAAAGGCGCAGGGCCGGCAAGTGCTCAAGCGGTTCGCCCGGGGAATGATCGACAAGAAGATCGATCAAACGGGGATTGACGCGGTCATGGCCCATATTGCGGACCGCCAGCCGGACGGAAGTTGGCATCCGCGGCAGCAGGTGAGTGATCAGGAACTGCGGGCGGCGCTAAGCGAAGCTAAATCGCTGGCCGATGCGGCCGGCATTCCGGCGGAGCCACAGAATATCGATCCGTCGGATGAGGTCAAGCGGATCATCGACGAAGCGCTGAAAGACCGCTGAACAAGAATTCCACGCTACTGCATTTGCACGGCTGGATCGCGGGCGGCCACCCGACCGGGCGTTGTGCTCTCGTAGGCGTTGAACTCGGCCCAAATAGGGAAATGGTCGGAGACCTCCAAGGCCTGGTCGAGCGTCAGGTGAAACTGCTGCTGGAAGTTGAAGACGCCCCAGCGGCCGGTGAATTCGGTCGTTGAAGGTTGATGGATGATGATATTGTCGTATTGGGCATGCTGGCGAGTGTTCGTGAATGTATGGCGCACGATCGGCACCACACCATCGATGCGTCCTAAGTCGCCCAGATGTTGGTCATCGACGTTGAGATCGCCCAACAGGATGATGTCGTCCTCGCCCGGGCAAGCGCGCCTCACCGCCTGGTAGACTTGTCCCAGCGCGTTCAGTTCCGATTTCGTGTCGTCCGGTTCCGTGTGCATATCGATGAGCACGAACGTGAAGGCTTGCTGCGGCGGGGGCCCCCGTACGCGGAACATCGCCACAAATGGCTCGCGTTGCAACAAATCGTCCGGATCATTCACCGTGAAAACGCAACGGGGATTGACCTCGATGGCGGCCGTGTCGTAGAGGAACGCGTATTGTTCCTTGCTGTTGGTGCGGCCAAGTCGCGGGCCGACGACCTTGTCATACGTGTGGCCGTTCTTGTTCACGTAGGTCCGCAGGAAATTGTCGATGAAATAGTCGTCCTGCGTGCGGATTTCTTGAATGGCGACGACTTGGAAGTTTTGGATGATGGATGCCAACGTCGACATGACATAGGGCTTGCTGGCCTTTTTATCGCCAAAGACCTGGATGTTGAACGAGGCGATGCGGATGGCCGGGCCTCCGGACATCGGGGTCGGCGGGGCGGCGGGAACAGCAGGCTGGCCGCCGTAATTGGTCTGCATCGGCGCCGCAGGTTGCTGCGACGTCGGATACGAGGGGTACGACTGATTAAATCCGGGCGCTCCGAATTGGCCGTTGCCGCTCTGCGATTGCGTAATGGACTTTACAAAGTCGGGAAATTTTCCTTGCCCTGGGCCTTTCGTGAAATACCATCCGCCAGCGGCAAGGATGGCAACGAGCAACATTGGATACGAGCGTGGCACAGGCCCCTCCTTGGGCGTGTGGGCAGACAGATCGACAGCGCGCAACGCGACCTCTCTTCAAGCAGTCGGCATTTGAAGCTTGGGCGGGTTAGCGAAACCGTCCCGGCGCCGACGGAGAAGCTTTTTCAGATACATTTGTTACGATAGCAACGCTGTCGGAATGAGTTCCACGGATGCGATGTAATTGAAGTTTCGCGCAACTATTCATTTGCCCTGAAAGGGCAAAATGCAAAAGCCCAGGGGCGAAGCCCTGGGAAACGAGAAATTCCAAAACTGGTTAAAGCTCTGAAAGGGCGGAATCTTTCTGATAGAAACGGCTATGTCTCAATCATTGTCGAACGTATTGCTGCACCTTGTGTTCAGCACAAAGAGCCGGCGCTCGTGGATTGACCTCGGCGTTGAAGAGGAACTCTTCAAATACATTGGCGGTATTTGTCGAGAGCTGAAGTGCCCGAGTCACAAGATTGGCGGGACGGATGATCACATCCACATCGCGTGTTCGTTGTCGCGCACGATGGCGATCAGCAAATTGCTTGAGGAGGTTAAGGGCAGCTCTTCGAAGTGGATGAAGACCAGAGGCGAGCAATATGTGGCATTTGCGTGGCAGAACGGGTATGGCGCGTTTTCCTTCAGCCAATCGCAGTTACCGAGCCTTTGTGGTTATATTGCCAACCAGCGGGAACATCATCGCAAGCTGTCGTTTCAGGAGGAGTACCGCAATTTGTTGGCGAAGTATGGAATTGAGTATGACGAGCGATATGTTTGGGATTGATGTTTGGCACTGCGCATATCGCGCCCTTTCAGGGCTTCATGGACTGTGGGTGACGTGTACCCAGGGCTGCGCCCTGGGCTATTGTATGCTCGCCTTTCAGGCGAGCGGAATCGGCGGAGGCCGAGATTTTGTCCAACAAGGTTTCTGTGGTTGTTACACGTCTTTCGCCATGCAAACGCTGAACTGCGAGCCGATGTATTCGCCGAAGAGTGGAATTTCGATGAAGCCGGCGCGTTGATACAGGGCAATTGCTTCGGGCTGGCGTGGACCGGTTTCCAGTACGAGGCGGGTGGCCCCCAACTGACGCGACTGGATTTCTAAAACGTTGAGAATTTGTCGTCCGACGCCACGGCCGCGAGCGCCGGGCGCCACGTACATCCGTTTGATCTCCACAACATGCGGCTCGATACGGCGGACGGCCCCGCAGCCAACCGGTTTCTCAGCGAGATAGGCGACAAAAAACCCGCCACGAGCCGCGCTCACTTCCTCCGGGTCCAGCCGAAAGAAATTAGCCCCTTCTTCGGGATAACGATGTTCCAACTCGGAATTCAACGCCTTGATCAAATGCTGCGCCACGGTCGACGACAAATTCTCGCAGCGGATCTCGAGCGCAGCAGTCGCAAGATTATCGGAGGGCGTTATCGCATTTTCAATCATGGACGAGATGCAGGAATTTTACGCAAGAATATCGTGCACCACGTGGCCGTGCACATCGGTGAGGCGGTAATGGCGACCTTGGTATTTGAACGTTAGCTGGGTGTGATCGACGCCAAGCAATTGCAAGATGGTAGCTTGAAGGTCGTGGACGTGGACCGCGCCCGGCGTGAGTTCGTCTTTGGTCGGAGAAATCGCGTTGCCATGGGCATCGGCGATGTTATAGCCATAGTCATCGGTGCGGCCGTAGGTGAAGCCGGGTTTGATGCCGCCGCCGGCGAGCCAGACAGTGAAGCAACGCGGGTGGTGATCGCGGCCGTAGTCGGTGGCTGTTAACGTGCCCTGAGAATACGACGTTCGGCCGAATTCACCGCCCCAGACCACGAGGGTGTCGTCCAACATGCCGCGTTGCTTCAGATCGAGTACCAACGCGGCGGACGCCCGGTCAGTTTGCTCGCATTTCTTGCGAATACCGGCGGGCAGTCCACTGTGGTGGTCCCAACCCTGGTGATACAGCTGGATGAATCGCACGCCGCGTTCGGCGAGCCGGCGGGCGAGCAGGCAATTGGCCGCGAACGTGCCCGGGGTGCGGCTATCGGGCCCGTACATCTCGAACGTGGACGTTGATTCGCTGGCGAGGTTGGTGACTTCTGGCACGCTCGTCTGCATGCGAAATGCCATCTCGTACTGAGCGATTCGCGATTCGATTTCGGGATCAAGCTCCTTCTCGAATTGATGTCGATTGAGTGTATTCAGTTTGTCGAGCATGGCGCCGCGACCAGAGCAGCAGATGCCATCGGGATTGCTGAGATATAAAACCGGGTCCTTTCCCGGACGAAGCTGCACACCCTGATATTTTGAATCCAAGAAACCGCTTCCCCACAAACGAGCGTACAGCGGCTGATCGGCCTGGTTCACCGAAACGAGCACGATGAACGACGGCAGGTCGTCGTTCATCGTTCCAAGACCGTATGAAAGCCACGCGCCCATCGACGGGCGTCCGGCGATCTGCGAGCCGGTTTGGAAAAATGTGATCGCGGGATCGTGGTTGATCGCTTCGGTGAACATCGATTTGACGAAGCAGACGTCGTCCACGATTCGGCGATGGTGCGGCAGGATTTCGCTGAGCCATGCACCGGATTGGCCGTGCCGAGCGAATTTGAAGATCGAGCCGGCAAGCGGTATCGACGACTGTTGGGCGGACATGCCCGTCAGGCGCTGGCCACCGCGGACTCGGGCCGGCAGTTGCTGGCCGTTTTGTTCGTTGAGCAGAGGCTTGTAATCGAAAAGGTCTTGCTGTGCCGGGCCGCCGGCTTGGAAGAGGTAGATGATGCGTTTCACACGGGGTGGAACCTGCAATCGCGAGGCACCGCCGCGTTCATCCTTTGCAGCCTGTGCCGAGCCGCCGAGTAAGGCACCCAGCGCAATGCCGCCGATGCCGACAGTCGACGTGACAAAAAAGTGGCGGCGGGTAACCTGCTGCATGTTTTCGATTCGGTAAAAATCAGACATTATTCGTTACCCTTAAACTACCGCTCGAAGATAGTCGCGTCGAGGTTAAGGATCGTCTGGCAGGTGACGGTGAGCGCCGCGATTCCAACTGGATCCAATTGTGGATCGGGCGTCGACTGGCCCAGTTTGGTAAAGGCTGCCGCATTTTGTTTCGATTTGTCCGCGAACAGAGCCGCTTGCTCATTGTACAGGTCGGTTAGCAAATTTCGCTCCGCGGCATCGGGGTGCCGGCCAGTACACCGTAGAAACGCATCGCCGATTTGGGAGGTTAAATCAGATTGAGATTTTAGTTCAGTAGTGGCCAGGGCGCGGGCCGCTTCGACAAACTGCACATCATTGAGCAGCACGAGCGCTTGCAGCGGCGTATTGGTGCGCCCGCGAGAGACCGTGCAGACTTCGCGCGAGGGGGCGTCGAACGCAGCCATATTCGGCAGCGGCGTGGTCCGCTTCCATACCGAATACAGCGAGCGGCGATACAAATCGCGACCAGTCGACTGCTGGTAGGCGGGCGACATCGAGTTGGCTTCGCGCCACAGATCGCCGCCCGGTTGGTAGGGCGACACGGGCGGACCACCGATTCGGCGGTCGAGCAATTCCGAGCCGGCCAGTGCAACATCGCGAATCTCTTCGGCGGATAGTCGGTGACTCGGGCCCCGGGCCAGCAATTGATTTTCCGGATCGCGTTCGCGCAAATTGGGCTCGCATCGGGAATCCTGCCGGTAGGTTGCCGAGAGGACAATCGAGCGGCAGAGTCGTTTGACGTCCCAACCGTGCGCGATGAAGTCGCGTGAGAGCCAATCGAGCAGCTCCGGATGCGTCGGCGGCGCGCCTTGCTGCCCAAAGTTTTCCGGAGTCGTCACCAGGCCGCGGCCGAAGAAATTCGCCCACAGCCGGTTGACAAATACGCGGGCAGTTAGAGGATGGTGCGGATCGGTCAACCAGCGAGCCAATCCCAAACGATTGCGGGGCGCATCCTTTGGAAACGGAATCAGGAGTTTGGCAAATGAGTTCCGGCCGACACGGTTGGCATCGGTCTTTGGCGCATCGTATCGGCCACGCGTGAGGATGAAAGTTGGCCGGTGCGCGGGCAGTTCCTGCATCACCGGTATTTCCTGGATGGGCTCTTCCACTTCCACCAATTGCCGGCGAGCGTCGCGGAGCTTGTGGTTCGACTTGCGGGCTTCGTCATCGATAGCGGAAAAATAGAAAGCTTCGAGCTCGTCGCGATGTGACCTTGGGTCGGCCAAGGCTGCGGCAAGCGACGTGCGGTCGTGAAGATTTTGGATTTCCAATGGCGTCAGCGCGCGGTCGTAGGTTCTCAGTTCGTCAAATTCGCCATCCTTAAACCCGCGGTCGCGAAATCGCTGGCCCAGAGTCAGATGGCCGGTGGCATAGCTCGGCAGCGAAGCCTTCTTTTGCATGTGGTCGCGGAGAGCATCCGTCGCAAGTGGGCGGCCGTTAAGATAGATTCGCAAGCCGACGGCCGAACTAGAACCGTCGTACGTAATGGCGATGTGTTGCCACTCGTGCTGCGCAAGCGGCGTTCGCGACCGCACACCGATGCCGTTGCCGGGCCATATTCTATAAAAGCGGGCCGTGAGAATGCCGTCCTCGAGCATCAGATCGAAGCCGTTGTAGCCCACGTCGCTGCCGAATGTGCGTTGCAGAACCACAACGGGCTGTGGGGTGTGTGCCCGATCGCGCAGCCAAAAATCGAGGCTGAAATCATTCCATCGGTCCACTTGGAGAACATCGGGAATGTCTGCCCCGTGATCTCCGTCGAATCGGATTGCTCGGCCGCGAAAGCCATCGACGCTTTGCGGGCCGACCGCGCTGCCTTTGCCCTTGGCGCCGGGCGCCTCGTTGCGGAACTTTGCCAGATCGCCATCGAACGGGAAATAGCCGGACAGATCCACATCGATGTTGCCGTTGGCGGAAGATAACCAATGCTCGAAGCGTGCGCCACCAGACTCGATCGCCTTGGCGAGTTCGGCCTCGCTCTTGGCGACTTCACCGCGTGCCGCGGCCAATTGTTTATCCTGCTGTTCGGTCGGTAACAGCAGCGAGGGGGACGGCACCTTTGCCGCGCTGTCGTACATGCCGTTTTCATCGATCGAGTTGAAAAACGCGGTGAGAGAATAGTAGTCGCGCATCGTGATCGGATCGTATTTATGATCGTGGCAGCGGGCACATTCCACGGTGAGGCCGAGGATTGCCGTGCCAAACGTGTGCACGCGGTCGGACGCATTTTCCACCAGCCATTCTTCGGCGATCGATCCGCCTTCGTTCGTGAGCCGATGCAGACGGTTGAACGCGGTGGCGAGAATTTGATCGCGGTCGGGATGATCGAGTAGATCGCCAGCCAACTGATCCGTTAGAAATTGGTCGTATGGCAGGTTGGAGTTGAACGCGCGCACGACCCAATCGCGGTAAGGCCATTGTGTATTGAGCTGGTCCGACTGATAGCCGTACGAATCGGCGTATCGGGCCGCATCGAGCCACGCAACGGCCATGTGCTGGCCGAAGGCGGAGCTGGCCAACAAACGATCGACAACGCGGGTGTACGATGGTTCGAACTCGCGAGCCGCGGCTTTTTCGAATTCGCGGCATTCGTCGGCGGATGGCGGGAGCCCGGTTAAATCGAGCGTGGCGCGGCGCAATAGTCGGAGGGCGACGGCTGTAGGCGGCAGGGTGCAATTTTTCTGCTTCCAGGCGAGCCAGGACGAAATGATCGAGCGGCTCTGTCGGCCACGAGTGGTCGCGCACTGCCGGAATATCGACCTTGTCGGGCAACGGCAGGAACGACCAATGCTCGGCGAACTTCGCGCCTTCGGCAATCCAACGTCGCAACAACTCCTTTTGCTCAGGCGCAAAGTTAACTTCGATTCGGGTGGCGGCATGCGAATGTCGTCATCGTCACTGAAAATTCGAGAGACGACTTCACTCTTCTCGGGCTTGCCGGCGACGATCACTTTGCTGGCAAGGCCCTCGCGCGTGTCGAGCCGCAACTTGGCCTGGCGGGCTTCGGCATCGGGACCGTGGCACCGATAACACTTGTCGGAAAGAATTGGGCGGATGTCGCGATCGTACGAAACCGGGGGCCGTGTCTCCGCATTGGCTGCCTGCACGAGCGCGGTCGCACTCAAGCATCCGATCAAAATGGCCGTTCGAACACCCATGAATGTTGAAAGTTCCGCGATAATTCGTCGGCGTTTCGGCGGTTTTAATGAATTCGCATTGGTTGTCCGGGCGTGCGGGACAAATTTATAATAAAGGCTGAGAAAGCAGGGCCCGACCACCAATGCATTCAGGCTTCCATTATCGTGTGATTGCGACCCGCGGTCCAATCCTATTGTTTTTTGCCGGGATAACGTTCCCGCCCGCTGTTGCTGCTGACCCGGCGGCAAAAACTGATTTTGCACATGCCATTGTACCGATACTCAGAGCCCATTGCGTCGAGTGCCACGGGGGCCGGCGGCACGAAGGTGATTTTTCGATCAATACACGCGAGTCGATCATCGCTGCCGATGTGGCGGAGCCTGGCAAAGGCACGGATTCACACTTAATCGAACTCGTGATGTCGGACGACAAAGAGGAGCGGATGCCGAAAGGCAAGCCGCCCCTATCCGCGGCAAACGTAAAAGCACTTCGCAACTGGATCGATGCTGGCATGCCGTGGGAGGCCGGCTTCACATTCGCGGTTCGCGACTATGAACCGCCGCTGCGACCGCGACGGCCCGAGCTTCCGCCCATTGTCGAGGGCCGAGAGAATCCGGTCGATCGCATTCTGGATGCGTATTTCCGGAAGCACGGCGTTGCGCGGCCGTTGCCGCTCGACGATGCCGCGTTTCTGCGGCGAGTGTCTCTGGATATTGTGGGACTGCTGCCCACGCCGGAGATGTTGCAAGTGTTCGTCAGCAGCAACGACCCCGCGAAACGGCAGCAAGTCGTCGATGAGCAGCTGGCGAACAATCACGCCTACGCCGAACACTGGCTCTCATTTTGGAACGACTTGTTGCGCAACGATTATGCGGGCACCGGATACATCGACGGTGGTCGGAAGCCGATTGGCCGGTGGCTGTACCGTGCGCTGGTCGAAAACATGCCGTACGACGAGTTTGTCCGCCAGTTGATTGCTCCGTCTGCCGAATCGGAGGGATTCATCCAGGGGATCAAGTGGCGCGGCAAAGTGAATGCCAGCCAGAAGCCGGAGCTGCAATTTGCCCAGAACGTGTCGCAAGTGTTTCTGGGCATCAATATGAAATGCGCATCATGCCACGATAGCTTTATCGATCGATGGACGCTGGCGCAAACCTACGGCCTGGCTGCCACGTGCGCAAGCGGGCCGCTGGAAATGTATCGCTGCGATAAACCGTTGGGGAAGACGGCAGAAGCCGCCTGGTTATTTCCCGAGTTGGGACAAATTGATCCCAAGGCGCCGCGCGAAGAGCGATTGCGGCGACTGGCGGTGTTGATGACCGATCGCGAGAACGGCCGCTTGACTCGCACAATTGTCAACCGGCTATGGCACCGGCTGATGGGCCGCGGCATCGTTCATCCGGTGGATGCAATGCAGACGGAACCGTGGAGCGCCGATTTACTCGATTATTTGGCCGTCAATCTTGCCGATAATCATTACGACTTAAAACTCACGATTCGGCTGATCGTGAGTTCGCGGGCGTATCAGTCGCAGACTGCCGCGCTCGAAGCGCAGCCGACTAGTGCCGGTTTCGTGTTTACCGGGCCACTTGCCAAGCGCATGACGGCCGAGCAGTTCGTCGATGCGCTCTGGGAAATCACGGATACGGGACCGACTCACCCGGACAAGAACGTAACAGCGTTCTTGAGCGCCGATGAAAAGGCCTCCCACAAGCAGTACCGGGCATCATTGGTCGCCAGCGATCTCTTGATGCGCTCGACTCGGACGGCCGAATCGCGAGCAAGTAGTAACCGATCGGCCGGCGACGCTGACAACGTTGGAGGCGCTCGACCTTTCTAACAGTCCGCTGTTGGCCGGTACGCTTAGCCGCGGCTCGGCAAACGTATTGAAGCAGTTTGATGGGCAGGATGCTGCGGCCATTACTGATTGGCTATACAGATTCGCTTTATCGCGACCGCCGACCTCGGATGAACAGGCGTTGGCGACAGAGCTACTAGGGTCGCCGCCCAAGCAGCAAGGCGTAGAAGACTTGCTCTGGATCGTGTTGATGTTGCCGGAATTCCAAATAATTCGTTGAGGCTGAACGATGGATTACACAAGTCGCCATTTGCGGAAGCAGAAATTGGAAAACGGTGCAACTCGGCGCGATTTTCTCCGCGCTATGGCGGCGGCCGGCGCGGCATCGCTCATGGCGGGCGAGCCGAAGTTGCTTCGTGGGGATCAAAGCGGGGCGGCGATCGAGCATCCTGTCGCCAAGGCGGATGCCTGTATTCTGCTATGGATGGCCGGCGGCATGGCGGCGCCGGAGACCTTCGATCCGAAGCGATATCAACCGTTCGAAGTTGGATTGCCGGTTGAAAAGGTGATGAGCACGTTTCCGACGATCGACACGGCGGTGGACAACATCAAGATTTGTCAGGGGCTCGAGCACATTGCCGGCGTGATGGACCGGGCAACACTCATTCGCTCGCACGTGCTGCCCGATCTCGGACACATTTTGCACTCGCGGCATCAGTATCACTGGCACACGGGTTATGTGCCGCCGCAAACGGTCGCGGCGCCCCACATCGGCGCGTGGATGGCCCGCGTGTTGGGCCCGATCAATCCCGTGATTCCACCGTTCATCAATATCGGTCAGCAGTTGGAGGGAAACGGCGAATCGGAGGAACTGAAGGCGTTTACGACGGGCGGATTTTTTGGATCGGAATTCGGGCCATTCAACCTGCCGTTTCCCGACGACGCATCGTTGGCCGTTCAGCCGCCGGCCGGCATGAATGCGGGCCGGTTCGAAAACCGCTATCGCCTGTTCAAGAAGCTTGTCGCCCGCAGTCCGCAGAGCCGATATGCGAGCGACTATCAGCAGGCGTCGATGCTCCGGTCGCTCGATGCGGCGCACCGGCTGTTGAGCTCGAACGACAAGCAAGCGTTCGATTTGTCGTTGGAAAAGAAAAAGGTGCTGGACGAGTATGGCAGTTCTCGCTTCGGTCGCGGTTGCCTGCTGGCCAGGCGTTTGGTGGAAGCCGGAGCGCGATACGTAGAGGTGACGACCGAGTATATTCCGTTCGTGCACTGGGACACGCACGAAAACGGCCACGCCACGACCGAACAAATGAAAGCTGAGATCGACCGGCCTGTGGCACAGCTCATTCTCGATTTGGAAGAACGTGGAATGTTGGACCGTACACTGGTTGTGCTGGCCAGTGAATTCAGCCGCGACATGATGATCGAAGGCGTGCCGGGCAGCACGGCGAAAGACCAATCTCGCGCGAAGACCGATTTCTTGCGTGAACCGATCCACTATGGGCTGCACCGGCACTTTACCGGGTCCTCGTCGGTGCTGATGTTCGGCGGCGGCACGAAGCGGGGATTTCTCTACGGCGAGACAGCGCCCGAGCGCCCGTGCCTTGTCACGAAGAACCCTGTCAGCGTCTCCGACATGCATGCCACGATCATGCATTTGATGGGTATCGGTCCGAAAACCGCGTTCGACGTCGAGCGGCGGCCGTTTTACGTTACGCAAGATGGCAAGGGGCGGCCCGTGGTCGACGTGATCGCCTAATTGTCCGGGGTTCTTGTTATGATACAGGTTCGTGACTTGCCAAAGGTGACTTCATGACAACCAAAGAAAAAATTCTTAATGTTATCACTTCTCTTGACGATGACGTTTCGATTGAGCAGGCGATCGACCGTTTATACCTGCTGCACAAAATCGAAATTGGTTTACAACAGGCCGATGCCGGTGAAGGGATGGAGCACGATGAGTTTATGAAGCAGCTCGAAGATGAAATCGTGTAAGATTATTTGGTCGCCGCAATCGCAAGAGGATTTGCGCGAGATACGCAACTTCATTGCCCGCGATGCGCCGGTCACGGCTGCGGTCTTCATAAGGCGATTGTGTTCGTCCATAGATCGACTACGAGAATTCCCTGAATCGGGCTAAATTGTCCCTGAAACCGGCGTCCGACTATCCGTGAGGTTCTTCACGGGCCTTACCGCATCATCTACCGGATTCATTTGGACCGAATCGACATCCTCACAGTATTTCACGGTGCTCGACTGCTGGACGAAACGAATCTCTGACATAAGTGGTGAGATTTGAGACCTACGACCGTGTGCAGCCCAAAGCGGCCACAAACACTGTTGAAATTCAAACCGCTAATTATCGCCGCCATCTTGTTGGGGCGGTCAGGCGGCGCATCGAATACTGCGCCGCCACTGAATTTCACGCGCGACGTGCGGCCGATTCTGGCGAATAATTGCTTCCCATGCCACGGTCCGGACGCGAAAAATCGCAAGGCGGATTTGCGGCTTGATGTTCGTGATACGGCCGGCAACATTCACGGCGCCGCGAGCGTCGTCGACCGTAAGAAGCCGGCCGAATGCGAATTGATTACTCGGATTACGAGCGACGATCCCGATGTTCACATGCCGCCGCCCGACTCGGGCAAGGCTCTCAAGCCGGAACAAATCGAGATTCTCCGCCGGTGGGTCCTGCAAGGGGCCGAGTATCAGCCGCACTGGGCGTTTGTCGCGCCACAGCGGCCGGAAGTGCCAAAGGTCAAAGGACAGACATGGGTGCGCAATCCGATCGATGCGTTTGTGCTCGCGCGGTTGGAGCGAGAAGGGCTGGAACCATCTGCTTCAGCAAATTCGAGCACACTGTTGCGACGCCTCTCGCTGGATTTGATTGGGCTGCCCCCGACATTTGAAGAGCTGACAGCATTCGAGCGCGGGGGCGGCGAAGCGGCCTATCAGAACGAGATCGAACGATTGCTCGCTTCGCCCCATTATGGCGAACGCTGGGGCCGGATCTGGCTCGATGCGGCCCGTTATGCGGATTCCGACGGTTTTGAAAAAGACAAACCGCGGTTCGTGTGGATGTATCGCGACTGGGTCATCAACGCGCTCAATCAGGATCTGCCGTACGATCAATTCATCATCGACCAAATTGCCGGCGACTTGTTGCCGCATCCCACGCAGGATCAATTAGTGGCCACCGGGTTCTTGCGAAACTCAATGATCAATGAAGAGGGGGGGATCGACCCGGAGCAATTCCGAATGGAGGCGATGTACGACCGCATGGACGCGATTGGCAAGGGCATTTTGGGGCTGACGATTCAGTGCGCCCAGTGCCATAGCCACAAGTACGATCCGCTCACGCAGACCGAGTATTACCGGATGTTTGCGTTTATCAACAATTGTCATGAGGCGCAGATCACCGTTTACACGCCGCCGCAGCAGGACCAGTGGCGGGCCACCGAAACTGTGATTCGCACGATTGAAGCCGAGTTGAAAGCAGCCAACCCTGATTGGCCGCAACGGATGGCCGTTTGGGAGGAGAGCGTTCGCCAAAAGCAACAACCGGATTGGACCGTCGTACGCGCGAAGCATGTCGATTCGGGCGGCCAGAAGAATTATATGCAGGAAGACGGTTCGATCTTGGCGGCCGGATATGCGCCGACGACGCATACAACCGAATTTCTGGCAGACGTGAAGACGCCGACGATAGCAGCCATTCGGCTCGAGCTAATGAACGATCCGAACTTGCCGCACGGTGGTCCTGGCCGATCGATCTATGGCACGTGCGCGCTCACGGAATTCCAGGTGGACGCGTTGCCGCTCGACGGACCGAAGCGACACATCAACCTGAGATTCAGTAAGGCAACTGCGGACGTGAATCCGCCGGAACGCGAGTTGGAAAAAATCTTTGACGACCGTAGCGGGAATCGGCGGGTGACCGGACCGGTCGAAATGGCGAACGACGGCAATAATCTAACAGCCTGGGGCATCGATATCGGACCTGGGCGCAGCAACGTGCCGCGGAAGGCGGTATTTGTGCTCGATAAGCCGCTGGAGGCGGCCGGCGGCGTGCGGCTGACGTTCAAGCTGGCCCAGAACCATGGCGGGTGGAATAGCGACGACAATCAGAATAACAATCTGGGCCGCTTCCGCTTTTCCGTAACGTCGGCCGAGAATGCGGTTGCCGATCCGTTGCCCGAAGATGTGCATGCCATTCTTCAGGTGCCGACGACCAAGCGAACGGCGGAGCAAACGGCGCGGATGTTCAGCTATTGGCGAACGACCGTTTCCGAGTGGCACGAAGAGAATCGGCGGATCGAAGCGCTGTGGCAAATTCATCCGCAAGGCACGACCCAGCTCGCACTCCAGGAGCGCGAGGTGCCACGCAAAACGCACCGGCTGGAACGAGGCAATTTTCTCGCGCCGGCGGAGGAAGTGTCGCCGGGTGTTCCCGCGTTCCTTCATCCACTCGAACGTGGGAACGATTCAAGATCCTCGGCCACGCGCCTCGATTTCGCACGATGGCTTGCCGATCGCCGGTCGCCGACAACTGCCCGCTCGATCGTCAACCGCATATGGCAGGCGTATTTCGGCACCGGTCTGGTCGCGACGGCTGAGGACTTGGGCACCCAGGGAGAGCCGCCGTCGCACCCGGAGCTTCTCGATTGGCTCGCCGTGGAGTTCATGGAGCACAATTGGAGCCTCAAGCATATTCACCGCCTGATTGTCGATTCGGCAACGTACCGCCAATCGAGCCGCGTAACGCCGCAACTGTTCGAGCGGGATCCGGCCAACCGGCTGTTGGCCCGGGGGCCGCGATATCGAGTCGATGCCGAACTCGTACGCGATGTGGCGCTCTCGGCCAGCGGGTTATTGAATCTCAAAATCGGCGGACCGAGTGTGTTTCCACCGGCGCCAGAATTCTTGTTTCGACCGCCCGCCAGTTATGGGCCGAAGACGTGGATCGTGGACACCGGACCGAACCGCTACCGGCGCGGGCTCTACACATTTCGTTTCCGTAGCGTGCCTTATCCGGTGCTACAGAATTTCGACGCTCCAGTTGGTGAGGTGGCATGCGCCCGCCGGGCGCGTTCAAATACACCGCTACAAGCGCTCACGACGTTGAACGAGCCTTTGTTTGTCGAATGTGCGCGGGGCTTGGCCGCAAAGATTTTGACGGAGGGCGGAACAACAGATGCCGAGCGTTTGGTATACGCGGTGCGGCGATGCTTGTCGCGCAGTCCGAAGGAGCAGGAACAGAAGTTGTTACGAAATTTTCTCGACCGGCAACGGCAACGCTTCGCACACGGTGGGGCCGATCCGTGGCCGCTGCTGGCAAACGATGAGAAAGCCAGGCAGAAATTGTCGGCCGTGCTGCCCGCCGGTTCGACCGCCGCTGATTTAGCCGCCTGGACGGCGGTTGCCCGGGTGATATTGAACTTAGACGAGACGATTACGAAAGAGTAAAAAGAAGATAGTTATCAGTTGTCAGTCGTCTGTTCTCAGTCGATACGGCAATCACTTAATACGGATCACTGAAAGCTGACGACTTCGAATACCATGAACTGCCAAGATCATCTTTATCGCAATACCCCGGCGCAAACGCTCGCAAGGCGCTGGTTCTTGAAGGAATGCGGCGTTGGCCTTGGCGCAATTGCGCATCGGTCATTTGGCGAGTGCGAGCGCAGCCGATGCAGCGGCGCGCCCGCTTTCGCCAAAGCAGTCGCCGATAAGTGCGCGGGCCAAGAATGTCATTTTCTTGTTTATGGCCGGTGCGCCGAGCCATTTGGAGTTGTTCGACAATAAGCCGCAGCTTGCCAAGTTCGACGGCACGTTGCCGCCCGCCGAATTGCTGAAAGGCTATCGAGCGGCATTCATCAATCCCAACTCGAAGCTGCTTGGCCCGAAGTTTAAATTTGCCAAATATGGCCAGTGCGGCGCCGAGCTATCCGAGCTGCTGCCGCATTTGGCGGACGTTGTGGACGACATCGCGATCGTCAAATCGATGGTCACCGACGCTTTCAACCACGCGCCCGGCCAGATACTGATGAGCACCGGCTCGCAGCAGTTCGGCAAGCCAAGCCTGGGCGCCTGGACGCTGTACGGCCTGGGCAGCGAAACGCAAAACCTGCCGGGATTTGTCGTATTCAGCACCGGCAAAAAGGGACCGAGCGGCGGTAATTCGAACTGGGGCAGCGGTTTTCTGCCGACCGTGTATCAGGGTGTGACTTTTCGGACCAGCGGCGATCCGGTGTTGTACTTGTCGAATCCGAACGGCGTCGATCATGCGCTTCAGCGGGAGTCGCTGGACGCCATCAATGCGCTTAATCGCCAGCATCTGAGCGACGTGGGCGACCCCGAGATTGCCACGCGGATCAACTCGTTCGAGATGGCCTACCGCATGCAGGCCCAGGCGCCCGAAGCGATCGATATTTCCAAGGAGCCGGAGCACATCCTCAAGATGTACGGCGTCGAGCCCGGGAAGCCATCGTTTGCCGCGACTTGCCTGTTGGCGCGGCGGCTAGTCGAGCGCGGCGTGCGGTTCGTGGAAATCTTTCACGAAGCGTGGGACCAGCACGGAAATTTGGTGCACGATATTAAGGAGAATTGCATCCACACGGATCAGGCGTGCGCGGCATTGCTGAAAGACCTCAAGCAACGCGGCCTGCTGGATGAGACGCTGGTGGTCTGGGGCGGCGAGTTCGGCCGCACGCCGATGGTCCAAGGCGGCGGCAACGACGGCCGCGATCATCATCCAAATTGCTTCACGATGTGGTTGGCCGGTGGCGGGATCAAGCCGGGCGTTACGTTTGGCGAGAGCGATGACTTCGGCTTCAACGCCACGCAGAACCGCGTGCATGTGCACGATTTGCACGCCACGATCCTGCACCTTTTGGGATTCGACCCGCTGCGATTCTCCTACAAGTTCCAGGGCCTCGACCAACGGCTCATCGGCGTGGAGCCGGCCCGCGTGGTAAAGGAGATCCTGGCTTAAATTGCGATGGATCAGGACGGATATTGCCCGCGTGCCTCTATATTTCCCCTAACCTTCTTGTTAAATGAGCATTGCTTAGCCAAAATTTTTCAAACTAACAACAAGTTAGGCGGCCGGTGTTCCGACCACTTTGGTGCTTCCTCTGCGGCTGATGGCGAGCCGTTGGGCGAGTTAACCACTATGAACGTACTCGAAGTGTAAACGTCAAGTGCCCCAGGTGCGACCGCCTGATGAGCGTCACGACGACAATTCTTCCCAAACAATTCGATATTAACGGTGAGTATTACGAAGGAACTCTTTTCAGCCTGCGGTGCACAGATGATGAATGCAACCGTCAGCTTGCTCCACATTTCGCTGTCCATTGTCCCAAATGCGGGTCTCTCTTGGGGATGAGCCGCTGGTTACATGGCAACGCAACGGGCGAGCGCATCAGTTTTTACGCGTGCACGACCTGTTTCGCCGCGGCGCAAAGAGCGCCTTCGAAACTGGCTCGCGCTTGCAATACTCCTCGCAACTGCGATTGCAATTCTGCTGTTTCTGTTGTCGCGGCAATGAACAACGGGGGAAAGAGCTCAAGAGCGTGTTGCCGAGGCTATGAAAAGGCCGAACAAAGCCCATTTTTCTTCGGCGGGAACTGGAATCTGGCCCTGATTCGCCGGGTGCCGGGTGCCACTGCTGCCTTGTCCAGCAGCGTGGCCGACGGAGGATACCTTGCAGCTGAAATTGGCGATCGACTTCACATCACGACTTAGAGCAAGCTGACCACAGGCAGAAGCACTGCTAACAAGTTAGCAGTGGCACCCAGCGGGTAGCATCGACTGTCGGCCGATTGTGCTTTGCAACTTTTTGGCGCTAATCGGCCGATTGTCGGTGCGCCGCAGGCGCTGGAGGCAATACCGGTTCGCCTCCCACGGCTTCGCCGCGCCGACATTCGGCCGTAGATGGCGAATACAATGGCCACACACAGTCGGCCGAAAGTCGGTGCACCCGCCACCGGGTTTCATTTTTGCATCGCGTATAATGCGTTGACCCAGCTCGTCGCCGCATATTGGAATAGTGCGATTTCCACCGCTGCATATAATAGATAGGGAATTACAATGCAGCCCAGCGCACAACAACTAACGCAGCAACTCGAACTCGCCGATGTTCTGTTGGCGAGGAGGGATCGCATGCTGGAGCCTCAGGATTTGCCGGGACGGTACGGCCGCGTGGTGCGGGCCCTGGACCAGGTGCTATCCGCGTGCAATTGCGAAGCGGTGGTGGGCGGTGGATGGGCGGTGTGGCGGCACGGCTATGTTGGGCGGGTGACACAGGACGTCGATATTGCATTGCCCAAGGTGAGCATTGAGGATTTTCTGCGCGGCGTCGGTTAGCGGGTTTGAGCTGATGAATCAGCCGGAGGGGCATTGGCCGAAGCTGCGGCATCGGGAGACTGATATCGAGGTAGATGTATTGCCGGAAGGCGGCCGACCGGGCACCGTCTCGCGACCAGCACCAACGACAATACCTCATCCCAACGCGATGGGCGCGGTGCCCGGCATTCTTAAGTACATGTCGCTGCCGTCGCTCATTGAGCTGAAACTGGCTGCCGGCCGCTTGCGCGATGAGGCCGATGTGGTCGAGTTCGCGCGCGAAAATCGCGACCGCCTCCCGGAAATTCGCCAGCATCTCGCGGCGCTTCATGCGCGATATGCCGCCCGCTTCGACGAGTTGCTTCAGCAACTCGATGAAACAGCGAACGGCTGAAGCAAGTCATCCGCTGGTGCTGAATCAGTTGTCAGCGTTCGGACCACGAGTTCATTACGCGTTGGATGACCTCGTACTTTTCGCGCTCCTTTGGATTGTTTTTGTCCTGGTGCTTGTAGATATGCACCCCATCGGCTGCCGGGTACGCGAGTTTCATAGCTTGTTCGACATATTCGGGCTTCGACGCCCCCAGCGTGCTGTGGCGGGTTGCATAGATATCGACAATGATGGGGAAGTCGCCGCCGAAACGCTGCTTGAGCGTTTTCACCTCGGGGGCGACCTGCGTCGCATCGGCGAAACCCGCTTTTGTCGATTCGCTGCGATAAGGAAACAGAATGCCGTCAAGAAACTCGCGGTAAGCGCTCACAAACTGCGGCGTCGCTTGCTTGTAGTAGACGCAGGGAACGAAGGCGAATTTCGAGTTCTTTTCGCGCTGCGCCGCGATGATTGTCCGCATGTGTTCCGGTGTGAACGCGGTTTTGAGGTTGTAGGCAAAGTCGTCGACGCTCCAGGCCACGAGCGCAGGATCGCTGGCCGAGAGTGCAGCCAATTCGGCGGCCCATTTTTCGAAATCCAAGCGAAAGGGCTCGCAAAAATGCTTCGTCCGCGGTGGCGATTCGGAGGGCGGGAGCAGTGTCACCCAAACGCGAATTCCGTGCTTGCGTGCCAACGGCAGAAAGGTATGCAGGTCGTCCCAGTCGGTTGTGGCATGCCCGATCAGCCAGTTGTAGGTGTTGGCATGCAGCTCGTCCAAGTCCGCGAGCAACCGAACGAGGTCGATCCGGCCGTCCGATGTTCGGAATTCGGCGGCGTACGTTCCATACGAATGCATGAGCCCTGGCCGCCGCGCGGCGGCCATCGAATCGGGGGCATCGATGGGGGCGGATTCGACGGCCGGCGAAATTGCGATCAATGCGGACGCCAGCATTAAACTGTTCAACGACATCACTATGCTCGAGTGGGCTCGCATGATTGTTATTCCGGTTACTCCGTGTCAGAATACAGTCCTTGACGTAGAAACCATCATATTCGCCGCGTCTTCCTCATCAACCAAGGATTGAATGGCCACGGCCGCCCAATTGGAACGGGGAATCCATGCGAGAGTTTATTGTATCGATATTGGCTTTGTTTCTCACCGCAAACGTAACGGCAGCCGAGCTGCCAAACATTCTCTGGATTACGTGCGAGGATATCAATCCAAATTTAGGCTGCTACGGCGATCACTACGCGGTGACGCCGAATCTCGATGCACTGGCCGCCAAAGGGATGCGATATACCAACGCGATTTCGAATGCGCCGGTTTGCGCACCGCGCGAACCACGATCATCTCAGGCCTTTATCCGCCATCGACAGGCGCAGAGCACATGCGATCGCTCGTAAATCTGCCGGCCGGTTTTCGCATGTTTCCCCAATACTTGCGCGATGCCGGATATTATGCCACGAACAATAGCAAGGAGGATTACAACCTCGAAAAGCCTGGCCGCGTGTGGGATGTATCGAGCAAAAAAGCGCATTGGAAGAACCGACGCAAAGGCCAACCTTTTTTTGCCGTGTTCAACCATACGATTACGCACGAATCCGAGATTCGCAACAAAATCGAAGATGCAAACCGCATTCACGATCCCGCCAAGGTGCGCGTGCCGGCGTACCATCCGGATACACCGGAAGTGCGCCGGGACTGGGCACAGTACTACGACCGCATCACGATGATGGATCGCGAGGCCGGCGCCGATCTGCAAGCGATCGATAAAGCAGGCCTGGGCGACGACACGATCGTCGTCTTTTTCAGCGACCATGGCTCGGGCATGCCCCGCAGTAAGCGATCGGCGTGCAACTCGGGTTTAAACGTGCCGTTCATCGTGTATTTTCCGCCCAAGTGGCGCCAACTGGCGCCCAAGGATTATCGGCCGGGCGGAAGTTCGGAGCGGCTGGTGAGTTTTGTGGATTTAGCGCCGACCGTGCTCAGTCTGGCCGGCATCAAAGCACCGGAGTGGATGCAGGGCGCCGCTTTCTGCGGAAAGTACGAGGCGGCCGAGCCGAAGTTCAGTTATGGATTTCGCGGGCGAATGGACGAACGTTACGATCTCGTCCGCTGCGTCAGAGACAAACAATACATGTACATTCGCAACTACATGCCACACCGAATTTACGGCCAGCATGTGGCGTACATGTTTGATACTCCAACGACGCAAGTGTGGGAGCGATTGTTCTTGGAAGGAAAACTGAATGCGGAGCAAGCCGCGTTCTGGAAGACCAAACCGGTGGAAGAGCTGTACGACCTCAAAGCAGACCCAGACGAAGTGAAGAACCTTGCGGGGATGGTCAAATATTACGAGGTGCTTGGCTGTCTGCGAGAGGCGCACGAGGAGTGGGAAAAGCGAATCAAGGATGTCGGTTTTCTTTCCGAATGGGAGATTCATGCGCGGTCGAAGGGTACATCACCCTACGAAGTCGGTCACGACCCAGACAAATACGATTTCGAACGTGTGTTCGCAGCCGCCAAGTTGGCGACCTCGTTGCAGGCCGGCGATTTGCCTCAGATCGCGAAGCTGCTTGAAAGCCAGGATAGCGCCGTTCGCTATTGGGGCACCGTGGGACTTTTGAGCCAAAGCAAACCGGGCGTCACCGCCGGACATGACCAACTTGTCGCTGCACTCAATGATGATTCGCCGATGGTCCGGATCACCGCCGCCGAGGCGCTCGGCCGTTTTGGCAGCGAAACAGATACGGCGGCCGCGCTGAAGGTGCTGCTGCATGATGCCCGGCCGGAAGCCGATGCGTTTCTTTCCCTGGCGGCGTGGAATGGACTCGATTATTTGGACCAGCGTGCTCGGCCAGCTCAGCAGGCCATCCGCGCGCTCTCGCCCGATCCCAAATCGCCGCCGCCACGCTATGGCGGTTATGGAAAGCGAATAAAAGAACAAACGTTGGCCGGTCTGCGATAGGGTTTGCTTTTCAATCGGCGTTTTGTCGCGTATGTTAGCATGGTTACTCAGAATCAGAAATCGAGCGTCGATTGAGGTCCAACCTCATGTGTAGCAAAAGGCGTATTACCACGTGTCGCGCCGTACTGATTAGTTTCTTGTTGATCTGTGCGGGCGGCGCATCGCAAACGACGAATCAGGATTCACGAATCGCGAAACTTATCGATCGAGGTGAGTTCGCCGCAGCCGAAAAGCTGTTGCGAGCGCAAATTGCCGATCCATCCCAGCCGGTTACAAGCCAGCCGGCTATCCAATTAGAAATTCTCCGCCGCACGCGGTACGACTTCGGGCTGACGGATAAGGCCGTACTTGCTGAGATCAGGAAAAGCGTTCCGGACGCGACGCAGGCCGATGTGGATCGCTGGCGCAAAGCGGGCGATCTGCAATATCGGATGATCGACGGCGAGACGCGCTACTTCCGCCGGGGTGTGTCCAATTTGTTTCGGTTCAATGCCGAGGCCAAAAGCCGGCAGAAGGACGTAAAAGAAGAAAAGAAGTTCAACACTCGGGCGCTGGTCGAAAAGCTCGTCGAATTGTTGGATGCATCGCCTTCGCCGGAGGTCTACCCGGTAAAGCACCGGATTCATTACGAGATGTCGGTCCACCCAAAACATCCGCTAGTAAAACCGGGCGCCGTCGTGCGGGCATGGCTGCCATTTCCGCAGGAATATCGCCAGCAAAAAGAGGTGAAGCTGATTCATAGCGACCCGCCGGAGGCACATGTTGCAAGCACCGCAGCGCCGCAGCGCAGTGTCTATTTCGAGGAAATTGTTTCCGACCCGAAACAAACACCACGGTTTGTCGTTGATTTTGAGTATCTTACAAGCGCATATTGCCCAAAACTGGATCGGGCGAAAGTGCAACCTTACGACGTCAACGGCGCCGTCTATCGGCAGTTCACGGCCGAGCGCCCGCCGCACATTGTGTTCACGCCCGAAGTGAAAGAGTTGGCGCACAAGATCGTCGGCGATGAAACCAATCCGCTTGAAAAAGCTTTACGAGTCTTTCGTTGGGTTTCGAAAAATATTCCCTGGTGCGCGGAGCAGGAGTACAGCATTATTCCCAGCCTGTCGGTGAAGGGGCTGACGGCTCGCCGCGGCGATTGCGGCGTGGCGGGAACCTCCTTCATTACACTTTGCCGGGCGGCAGGCGTGCCGGCACGTTGGCAATCCGGCTGGCAGACCAAGCCGGGCGATAACAACATGCACGACTGGGCGGAGATTTACCTCGAGCCGTGGGGTTGGCTACCGGCCGATGCATCCTACGGTGTTCAGAAAAGCTCGGATCCGCGGGTGCGGGATTTCTTCTGCGGACACATCGACCCGTATCGCCTGATCGTGAATCTCGACTACGGCCGCGCGCTGGAGCCGCCGAAAATCAGCTTCCGCAGCGAACCAACCGATTTTCAGCGCGGCGAAATCGAGATCGATGGCCACAATCTGTATTTCGACGAGTGGGACTATAAGTTTGAGGCCGAAACCACGCCACTTGCCGAAGCAGCAACAAAGACTTCCGCAGCGCGTTAGGACAATATCCATCGCGGCGGGCTAGTCAACCGAAAACGGTTGGCAGGGTGATCGCACTGGCGGATTTTTCAGCCGCCGCCTGCTTGCGCCGGGCACGTTGATTCCTCTGGGCTCGTTGTTGCTGTTTCTGTTGTTTGTCCACAGGGATGCCGGGCGCGGCCGGGTGCGCATCGAGCACTGCCCGCAACTCCTTCCGCGAGGCAATTGCCGCCGAATCCTTCGTGTCTTTCGCCACGGGAATCTCTTTGAACGGCGCATCGGACAGGTCGAACAGATCGCCACCCCTCGTGAGCTTGAACCGCGCATCGCGAGCGTACGATCGGCCGTTGAGTTCGACATACACCCACTCGCGCGGGTTGCCCTTTTTGCCTTCGATTTGCGGGGCGAAGCTATGGCTGTCGAGCGTAACGCCGTCCGGCAATTTGGCGCCGGCCAATTCGGCGAACGTCGCAAAGAAGTCGCTGAAGTCGGTCAGATCGTTGTTCACTTTTCCCGCCGGGGTGTGACCGGGCCAGTTGACCGCCAGCGGTACCCGGCTGCCGCCTTCCAGCATGGTCGCTTTTTGGCCGCTAATAGGTTTGCCATTTACGGTTGCTATTTTGGCGCCGAACCTGGCGGTGCCGTTATCGCCCGTAAACACGATCAGCGTCTTCTCGCGCAAGTGTTGCCGATCGAGCTCCTTCATCAGCTTGCCTACGATCTTGTCCATGTACGCGATGTTGTCAGCGTACAGTTGATCTTTGTCCGCGCCCTTTTTGCTGTCGGGCGTGCGCATGATCGGACCGTGAATAAGCGACATCGGGTAATACAGAAAGAACGGTTGATCTTTGTGCTTGTCGATGAATTCGGTTGCCCATTGGTAGAGCAGGTCGGGAATATATTCGCCTTCTTTCAATTCGTGCGTCTTGCCGTTGTCGTTGTATGTGATATTTTGCGTGCTCCAATAGCGGCCGCTGCCCGGGAATACAAACCACTCATCGAAGCCCCATTCCTTCGGCCCGAGTTGGATCTGCCCCCACTTACCGACGCTGCCCGTTACGTATCCGGCCTTTTTCAAAACGGTAGGAATCATCACTTCGTGTTTCGGGTCGACCGCTTTATGGCTCTGATTGCTGATCAGACCGGTGCGGAACGGATATCGACCGGTGAGAGATTCGCAGCGCGACGGCCCACAAAGAGGCGTGGCATAGCAGTAGGTGAATTGGGTGCCGCCGGCGGCCAGCTTGTCGAGGTTCGGCGTGTCGAAATGGCCGCCCGTAAAATGCACATCACCCAGTCCAACGTCGTCGGAATCAATGAAAATGATATTGGGTCGAGGGGCTGCCGCCGCCGCGCCGAGCCGGGATATCGCTACTACAAATACAGCTAAAATGAGGATTAAGATTCGGTGCATCGAGCGCCCCTTTCGCGTGGTGTTTGCGATCAATTAAATCAAACCGCAGCCTAAGATTGCAATCCTTCGCTTCTGGTTTAACCCCGAAAGCGCGTCCCAGGTATCGAAAAATGGCGCCATTTTCTGGCGAAAAAGTGTCCTCGGGAAACCAAACCAGCCGCGCGGGCCAGGTGCACTCGGAGAGCCCATGGATTAGAATGAAGCCCCACCTTCTGCTCGCGTCATAGGTCGCTGCTTCGCGCCGCTGCGTGCGGTACCGGCATCGATCTGGAGGCGTTCATCATGCTCGACATTCTTGGCCGCGGCGTCGCCACCACTTGCAACGGAACCACGCGGCGCGATTTTCTCAAAGTTGGCGCGCTGGGCGCCATCGGTTTCACGCTGGCCGATTTCTTCGCGGCCAAGGCGGCTGGCCGAGTGATCGGCCGCGACGAGCGCTCTGCCATCATGATTTTCAACCTGGGTGCGCCGAGCCAACTCGATACATTCGACATGAAGCCTGATGCGCCGGCGGAAATTCGCGGGCCGTTCAAGCCTATTTCGACGGCGTCGCCCGAGATTCAGATTTCAGAAATTTTCCCGCTGCACGCCAAAGTCGCCGATCGCTTTTCGCTGGTACGTTCGTGTCACCACAGCGGCGCGGCGGTCCACGACGCCGGCTGGCAGGTGATGCAGACGGGTCGGATCTTTACCGGCGGAGTGAATACTCCGCACGCGGGTTCGGTCGTCAGTTATTTGCTGGGGCGAAAGTCCGATTTGCCGGCGTTCGTCGTCCTACCGCAAACGATGGGCCGCGGCGGCGGCAATTTGCCCAATGGCCAGGCCGGCGGCTTTTTGGGAAAGGCGCACGATCCGTTTTCGTTGATGGCCGATCCATCGCAACCGAACTTCAAAGTGCCCGACCTGTTACCGCCCGTCGAATTCGATGCGGCGCGGCTCGCGCGGCGGCAGAAGCTGCGGGCGATCGTCGACTCCACGGTCAAAGAATTCGAGGCCAGCGAAAATGCCAAGCTGATGGACGAGAATTTTCATGCCGCGTTCCGGCTCATGAGCAGCAAAGAAGCGCGAGAGGCATTCGATCTTTCCAAAGAATCGAGTGCGATGCGCCAGCGTTACGGCATGAATCGCTTCGGCCAGTGCTGCCTGTTGGCTCGCCGGCTCGTCGAAGCGGGGGTGCGTTTTGTCACGATCAACACGTTTCTTACCGTTTTCGATGAAATCACTTGGGACATCCACGGCACCAAGCCATTCACGTCGATCGAGGGCATGAAAAATATCGTCGCGCCCATGTACGACAAAGCCTACAGCGCTCTTATCGAAGACCTCGACCAGCGCGGCATGCTCGATGCGACGCTGGTTTGCAATTTGGCCGAGTTCGGCCGAACGCCGCGCGTGAATCCGGCCGGCGGACGCGATCATTGGCCGCAGTGCTTTACCTGCTACTTCGCCGGCGGCGGCGTGCAGGGCGGTCGGGTCGTCGGCAGCAGCGATCCGATCGGCGCGGTGCCGGCGGAGCGGCCCGTCGAGCCGGCCGATATCGTGGCCACCATCTTTCATAGCTTGGGGCTGAGTCTTGAGCGGACGCTGCCGGGACCGGCAGGCCGGCCATTTCCGCTGGTTGATTCGGGGCACCGCGAGATTCAAGAGTTGTTCTAATTTGTCGAGACGATGAAGCGATTGAAATTCAGCAAATTTGCGCGATATTCTTTTGCCCTTGGCGTCGTTGCCATCGGTGTAACTGCGCGGGTTGAAGCGGGCGAATCCTATTCGCTGATTCCCCCGAAGTCGGCTTTGGTCGGACCGCACGCGAGTCAGCAATTGCTGCTCGAACAGGTGGCCAACGAACGGTTCACCGGCGATGAGACGGCCGCGGCTAAGTTCACATCCAGTAATCCGGCTGTCGCCACGGTTGATGACAAGGGAGTCGTCCATCCGGCAAGTGATGGCGATGTTACGATTACGGCAAAGATTGGCGACCAAACGGCAACTGCCGCGATAGCCGTCGCCGGCATGAAACAGGAAACGGCCCGCAGCTTTCGCAACGAAGTCGAGCCCGTATTTGCCAGAATGGGCTGCAGTATGGGCGCTTGTCACGGAGCGCTCGCCGGCAAGGGCGGTTTCAAGTTGTCGTTGCGCGGCTACGATGCGATGGCCGATCACCGGACGATTACGCGCGGCGCCCGGGGCCGGCGAATCGAACCAACCGATCCAGGCCGCAGCCTGATCCTTCTCAAACCCACGATGACCGTTCCGCATAAAGGCGGGCTGCGTTTCGACGTGGATTCTCCAGCCTACGAAATCCTCTCGCAATGGATCGCAGCCGGCGCTCCTGCGCCGCGAGATGATGATCGGCTGATCGTTGGCATCGAAGTCTATCCGGCGGAAGTAACGTTGCGTCCGGGCGACCGGCAGCGCATTGTCGTGCGAGCCAAATACGACGACGGCAGTGAGCGCGATGTGACCCAGTGGTCGAAGTTCGCGGCCACCAACGAAGCGGTAGCCACGGTGGATGAAAACGGCCGCCTCACAGTCGTGGGGCACGGCGGCGGCGCGGTCACGGCATGGTATTCGAGCAAGATCGCAAATAGTCGCGTTACTTCGCCGTACGATACTCCGGTCCCGGACACGGTATTTGCGAAGTCGCCGCGCAATAATTTCATCGATGAGCTGGTTCTCAAGGAACTGAAGCTATTGCAATTGCCACCTTCGCCGGCGGCCGATGATGCCACGTTCGTTCGGCGGGCGTTTCTGGACACGATCGGCAAGCTTCCTACGGCGGACGAGGTTCGCGCGTTCGTTGCCGACCACGCGGCGGAAAAACGCAATCGCTTGATCGAATCCTTGCTGGCCCGTCCGGAATTCGTCGATTATTGGGCGTACCAGTGGTCCGACCTGCTGCTGGTCAATGGCACGGTGCTGAGGCCGGAGGCTGTCAAGGCGTTCTACGGCTGGATTCGCCAGCGCGTTCAGGAGAACACGCCGTGGGACGAATTTGCCGCGCCGTCGTCGTGGCCCGCGGCAGTAGCCTCGAAAATGGCGCGACCAATTTTTACGCGCTGCACCAAGACGCCGAGTCGATGACAGAGAACATCAGTCAGGCATTCATGGGTCTTTCGATTGGCTGCGCGAAGTGCCACAACCATCCGCTCGAGAAATGGACCAACGACCAGTACTACGCCATGGCCAATCTGTTTGCCAGGGTGAGGGCCAAAGGTTGGGGCAGCGAGGTCAAGGCGGGTGACGGAGCGCGGACGCTGTTTGTCGCCGATCATGGCGATCTTGTGCAGCCCTCGAAGGGTGTGCCGCAACCGCCAGCGCCGCTGGATGCCAAGCCGTTGCCGGTGGATCAAACGAATGACCGCCGCGAATACTTGGCCGAATGGCTCACGTCGCCGGAAAATCCGTATTTCGCGCGTGCGATCACTAATCGCGTCTGGGCAAACTTCTTTGGCGTCGGGCTGATCGAACCGGTTGATGACCTGCGACTCTCAAACCCGGCGAGCAACAACGAGCTGCTGGGCGCGACCGCCAAATTCCTCGTCGATCACAAATACGATCTGAAAGTGCTGATGCGCGAGATTTTGCAATCGGCCGCGTATCAGCGCAGCAGCATTCCGGTGGGCGCAAGTCGCGACGATACGCGCAATTATTCGCATTACTTTCCCCGGCGGCTGATGGCCGAAGTTTCGCTCGACGCCATCTCGCAAGTCACGGCCGAGCCATCTGAGTTCACGCAGATTGAATATCCTGGCGCCGATTTCGTAAAAACGGATTTCTACGCCAAAGGTACGAGGGCGATGCAACTGTACGATTCGGCGGTCGTGTCGCGATTCTTGCGGACGTTCGGCCGAAACCAGCGGGTGATTACCTGCCAATGCGAGCGATCGAATGAGCCGAGCCTCGTGCAAGCTCTGCATCTTTCCAATGGGGACACGATTCTCAAGAAATTGGCGGCCAAAGACGGAAAGATCGAATCGCTGATGACGAGCGATCGACCCAACTATCGAATCATCGAAGATCTATACCTCTCCGCACTTTCGCGATACCCGACCGACCGCGAGCTGACTTCGCTCTTGGCCACCATGAACGACGCACCGGCGGGCGAGCGGCGAGCCGTGCTGGAGGATGTGTATTGGGCCGTGCTCAGTAGTCGCGAATTTTTGTTCAACCACTAGTTGATATGCGACTACCAAGATCTGTGATTCTCGTGGCTTGGATATCGTTCGCATACTTGCCATGCGCGGCATCCGAGCACCGGCCGCCCGACTTTACCAAAGACGTTGCGCCGATATTCGCGAAGTACTGCGCCGGCTGCCACAACGATACGGACCTCGAAGGCGAACTCTCGTTGGTATCGTTCGCAAAGCTGCAAAAGGGCGGGGAGAAGGGCGCGGTGATCGTGCCCAATCGTTCCGATGCGAGCCTCATGATCCGGATGCTCTCAGGCGAGGTCGAGCCCCGAATGCCTCCGAAAGATAATCCGCGGCCAACCGATACGGAGATCGATCTGGTGCGCGCATGGATTGATGCCGGCGCGAAAGGTCCGGACGGTAAGGAGTCAGATTATCCGGAGGTTTCCGCGCCGAAAATCGCCCCCGCGCCTGGCGTTCGGGAATACATCACGAGCCTGGCTCTGGCGCCGGACGGTAAGCGGCTGGCCTTGGGTCGCTATCGGCACGTCGAGCTGGTCGATCCGGCAACACGGCAGATTGTCGCGCAGACCAAAGATCTTCCTGGCAAAGTGAATAGCATTTCGTATTCGCGCGATGGCGCATTGTTCGTTGCCGCCTCGGGCATCCCCGGCTTGTACGGCGCTGCCACGATTTGCAAAGCGGCCGACGGTACGATCGTGTCGCAGATCAAAGGCCATCGCGACGCGCTTTACGACGCAAAGCTCAGCCCGGAAGCAGCGCTATTGGCTACATGCAGCTACGATCGGCAAATCATTTTGTGGGATGTGACGAGCGGGAAACTCGTTCGAACCATGTCCGGTCACAATGGAGCGGTCTACGGATTGGCATTTTCGCCCGATGGCTCAATCCTTGCGAGCGCTAGTGCGGATGCCACTGTAAAAATCTGGAGCGTCAAAACCGGCGAGCGGCTCGATACGCTGGGCCAGCCCGAAGGTGAGCAATGCACAGTCGCATTTACTCCCGACGGGAATTCGATATTGGCCGGCGGCGCGGATCGGCAATTGCGAATGTGGCACCTTCTTTCGCGGCAGCGACCCGAAATCAATCCGCTCAAGTTTTCGCGTACCGCCCACGATAGTTCGGTCGTCAAGTTGGCAATTTCGCCGGATGGCTCGAAGCTAATATCCGCTTCCGAAGGTCGCGAGCTGGTATTGTGGGACGTCAGCAAGCTCACGCCGGTGCACCGCTTTGAAATGCAGCCGGATATCGTCACCGGGATGGCGTTTGAGTCCAACGGTAAGGGTTTTTATGTGGCTCGGATCAACGGTACGTGGCAGCGTTACGCGCTTCCCAAGGAAGGGGACAGACCGCCGGCCGACGACAACCGGCAACTAAATCCAGTAGCATCTGCATCGGACAAAGATAATTCGCCGCGAACGGAGTTTACCGAGCAAGAGCCAAACAACTCGCTCGCCGCGGCAAACCCGATCGCAGTAAATTCGGTAACGAAAGGGATCATTGAGTCCACTGCGAAGAGCGCGGAACCGGATGTCGATCTGTTCCGGTTCCATGCAACGAAGGGCGAGCAATTGGTGATCGAAATCAATGCTTCCCGCAGCAAGTCGCCGCTCGATTCGAAGCTAGAAGTGCTCGATGCCAGCGGCAAACCGATTCCCCGCATTGTGCTGCAAGCCGTGCGCAGCTCTTATTTCACATTCCGTGGTCACAACTCGATTGATGACAGCGATTTTCGCTTATCCGGTGCGGCCGATATGGAGCTGAACGAATACGTTTATGCCAATGGCGAGGTCATGAAATTATGGTTAAACCCTCGCGGCCCGGACTCGGGTTTTCTGGTCTATCCGGGGCACCCGGGCAATCGCTTCAGCTATTTCGGCACAACTGCCATAACGCACCCATTGAATGAGGCGTGCTACACAGTCGAGCCACATCGGCCCGGCGAAACGCTCATCCCGAACGGGCTGCCGACGTACACGCTGTACTACGAAAACGACGACGACGGCTGGCGGCGGCTCGGCAACGATTCGCGGATTGCGTTCACCGCGCCGGCCGATAGCGACTACCTGGTTCGCGTATCCGATGTTCGTGGGCAGGGTGGCGACGATTACAAATATGAGCTCACCGTGCGTCCGCCGCATCCAGACTTCCAAGTCAAGCTGGCTGATAAGGACCGCACGATCAACGCTGGGAGCGGGAAGGAATTCACGGTCACCGCCACGCGCGATGATGAATTCGCTGGCGAGATTCATATTGATATCACGGGATTGCCGCCAGGTTTTCACGTTTCATCGCCGCTCACGATCGAAGCCGACCAAACGACGGCCTACGGCACGCTTACCGCCGACGCCGATGCGCCGGCGCCGACCGCCGAGAACGCGAAAGCGGCGACTTTGATTGCGTCTGCCATAATCGACGGCAAAGAAATCAAAAAGAAGCCGATGGACTTTGGCGAGATCAAATTGGCCGCGCGGCCGAAACTTCTGGTTCACGTGCTTCCTTCATCTTCACATGGCCAACCCGCATCTGCCGGGTCGCCAGCGGATCAAACGGCCGCCGAGATCACGATCGCTCCGGGCGAAACGGTGGCTGCGCTTGTCAGACTCGAGCGCAATGGATTCGACGGCGAAGTCAAGTTCGGTACCGAGTTTGCGGGCCGAAACCTGCCGCATGGGGTTTATGTCGATAACATTGGCCTCAATGGCATGACGTTGCTAAAAGGAGAAACCGAGCGCACGTTCTTCATCACGGCTCGCAAATGGGTTCCCGAGCAAACTCGCCCGTTTCATCTCCGCTCGGAGGAAGATGGCAACCAGACTAGCTGGCCGGCAATTCTTCATGTGCGGAATCGGGCGGATGTGCCGGCGCAGAAGAACGATAATTTGGTCGCTTCGCCCGCTGCAAAGTAGTCGTATCCGCTCGTGTCCTTCTCCGTCACGTATCAGAGTCGCAGCGAGTCTATGCAGTTAATGTGAAAGCAACCAACCAGGACCAACGCAGACCCGCTCACGATGCCACCAATCGCCTGTCTGCCGGCCCTCGTCCGATGTCGTGAATCGATACTGGTAGAGCACGATGCGGACAAATTTCGGTGGCGCTGTCTCGAACGCGTTGTACTTCAGTAAGCCGACGACCGCCGGTTCGCCGGCAGACAATTTCACCAGGAACGATTGGAACCAAGCGCTCATGTTTCGCGGGTCGATCTCGCCGGTGGCTTTGTAGACTTGTTCCAATCGCAGTGCTTCGAACCACATTTGCCAATCGAGTCGCGGCTGATGCGGCGCAACCAGCCGCGGCCGGCGCGACGGATCGCCCGGCTTCCAGCGGAACTCGTAGGGCATCCATTTCGAACCGTCGTAGCTCCCCTCGATGACAATTTCGGGCCGCCTCTCGGTCATCTGTCGAAACAGGCCGTATCCGTTAACCAGGCAGAATTGGCCGATGTGCAGCTTCGATTCCAGCGAAGAATCACGGAGTTTCGCCGGAAATACGGCTTCCTCGAGCTGCAAGGATCCAATCAGCAACGCGAACAGCGCGAACGGTACGAGGGCGAAGTATCTCCACCGCATTCTCGAGGGCAACAGCAGTGATCCATCAGAACAAGTAATCCGCTGGCGTAAAAAATTCGGCCAGGCGCGGTCGTCCAATAACGTGAGCGCCAGAGCGAACGCCAACAGGTTGAAGAAGTTGTAGTTGCCGGTGGCGGCAATCAGAAACATCAGCAAACTGATTCCACCGAACGCGAGATAGCGAAACCGGCGTGGTCCAAAAATAAACCAGGGCAGCACAAGCTCGACAGCGAATACAAATACGACCGACACCTTTTGAAACCACGACGGCAGCTTATCGGCGTACCAGCTCGTCCAAATCGGAAGTGGCTGGGTCCAATAGTGGTATTCGAGCGCCGTGAGCGAGCTCCAAGTATTGGCGACGGGCAAGCCGTCGGGGCCCGTTTGCCAGGCGTTCCAGGAGAGTTTTACCGCACCGGACTCGAACATCAGTCGGAACAGAAGCCACCAAACCAGCCAGATCGCGATTCGTGGCGGATGCCGGTCTTGGAAAAACCGCGACCGTACGACGAACGGCGCCAGGAAGATCGCGACGAAGCCCGTTTCCAGGAGCAGGATATCCCATTGAAAGCTGAGGAATTCCTGCCCAGCGATGACGAGCGACAGGTACAGCAGCCAAAGTAAAACCAGGTTCAGAATGGGGAGTACGCCGAGCGTTAGTAAAGCCGAGCAGATCGCGCCGGCCGCGCAAAGCAGGTGGAGAAATCCGTCGTGCGGATTCAGCCAGACGAGCGTCGGAAGATTCCAAACCGGCGACGCCGGCGGGATTTGTTGCGCGAAATATCCTCGCATCGCGTCGAGGAAGTTTTTGACCGGAAGGATCCCGTGGTCGCCGATGAGGCCGTCGATTTGAATCCACAGCGAAACAAATGCGATTAAATAAATCAGCCCGAGCAGCCGCAGAAAGAGCGCGCTGGCGATATGGTACGTCGATGGTTTTAGATCTTTTCCCTGCCATAGCCGGAAGATGAATGCGATAGAAGTACGGTTTGCCGGCTGGAATCCTTGTGCACCGATCTTCGTTAGCTCGCCTGTTTCCTTTTGATGCGCCATGTGACGGATTTGTCGGCTGGTCGCTTCTCGCGAACGTTTGATCCGTGCGCCGCAAAACGGGCACTCACCGTCGTAGATCAACAACGGCACTTTCAAACGACGGAATGTCGATCGACTTGGGCGTCTGCGCCTTCAGCACGCGAATAAAAGCATCCAAATCCTCGGCATTGCAAGCGAGCGACGTGCCTTGATAATAAGATACGATTGATAGCATTCGATTGCCAACCACCCAGTGAAGCATGCATGTTTGCCCACATTACTTTTGTCCCGAATAAGTCGCATGTGCTTTGGA
Source organism: Pirellulales bacterium (assembly GCA_963733825.1). Taxonomy (GTDB): domain Bacteria; phylum Planctomycetota; class Planctomycetia; order Pirellulales; family Lacipirellulaceae; genus JABDGM01. Next base: position 43,362 of record CAVTEK010000011.1, on the reverse strand, counting down.
AAGCCATAGCGCCAATGGGCGCAGTGATCTTTGGCTCCTGCCTTTCTGCCGCACAGTCGCCCGCGCAACCGAATGTCAAAATCGAAATCTTCGATCAAGACCCTGGTTGGGAAGGCCATAACAATCGAATTGTGCCCGAGCGCTATCCGACGGTTACGCAAGCATTCGGTTACAGCCGAACGAGCTTTGCCGGCAAGTCGTTGGGAGAAATGGGCGGCCGAGTGACGCGGGCGTCGGAGCCGGCATATTACGCCGACAGGCTCGATCCACTAACACTGAATGATGCCCTTCGCGCTTCGGGCACATTTGCTCTAACACAGACGACTGCGGGGGCCGGCATCTTTTTCGGCTTCTTCCGCGCCGAGCAGCCGGGCGCGAGCGGCCGCCCGATTGGCTCGCTTGGAATGGACTTCGATTGCGAGCAGAGTGGCGCTCGGCTGGCCGTGCGATTGATCACGGCGAAGAATCAATCCTGCGGAACGTTTGTCACACCATTCATTCCCGGCAAGTACCGCCCGACGCCAATCCGAGCGGATGGCACACGATACCAATGGGAATTGGCCTACGACCCGACAGGCAGCGACGACCGAGGCCGTTTCACATTTATACTGCATGGCGCCGCGCCGAAACCCGGCGAGCTGGAAAAGGAAAACCTTCCGATTCGCAACCGACAGGAGATCCGCAGCCACTTTCCCGATACGACTAAATTCACGGTCGATCTGCCGGCGGGATATAAGCAGCAAGGCACGACGTTCGATTACTTCGGGCTGATGAACCTGATGAAGACCGGCGGCACCCCCACCATTTACTTCGACGACCTGGCATACGCCGGACGCACGCAGGATTTTTCGCGAGACCCTGATTGGGAGGCCGTGGGCAATCGCGCCACCTATCAGATAGCGGATGTCGGGGCGCTCACGATTTCGGCTTCAGCAATACGGCGAATGCAGGTGGTAAACGGGGCGAAATCGGTGGTACTTTCTGGCGTGGTGGCAAATATGCTTATTATGCCGACCGAGTCGGACCTCTCTCGCTCGACGACCATCTCGAAGCCCGCGGAAAAGTGATGTTGAAGGTCGGCGGTCCTGATTCCGACATGTTTCTTGGTTGGTTTCGAAGTGGAACGAATGATGAGTCACCCGTCGAAGCTGGGAATTTTCTAGGCGTGCATATCGGTGGTCCGACGCGGGTCGGCCATTATTTTCAGCCGGCGTTCACAACGGCCAGCGGAACCAACGGTCGCGCCGATGCGGGGCCGGTGCTTTCGCAAGGAAAAGTTCAAAGCTGGTCGCTGACCTATGACCCCAGCGCCGAAGGGGGGAGAGGGAAGATTCAGGTGGCCCTCGATCAGGAAACCGTCACGCTGCCCTTACCGAAGGGGATTAAGGTTCAGGGCGCAAAATTTGACCGATTCGGCGCGTTTACTATGACGGCCGGCGGCCAATTGGTACGGATCTATTTCGACGACCTTCAATACACGGCAGCCCGATGATTCCAGGCCGTTGAATCGTGCGACTCGCGTTCTAGTTCAATATTTCACCTGCTTAAGATAGCGCATGCTTTGTGGAATCTGCTTCTCGCTCGTGGGCGATTCGTCTTCGATGAAATACCACTTCACGCCCGCCTTCTCCGCCGCGGGAAGTATCCGGCGGTAATCGATCCGTCCTTGGCCAAGTGCCACGTCGTTGGATACATCGGAACTGCCGGTTAGCAAACCGATCGGCGTGCTGGCTTTCATGTCTTTGAGATGTACCAGTTGGAAGCGATCACCATACTTTTCAAACATGCTTACGGGGTTCTGGCCGCCATGCACGATCCAGAAGACGTCCATTTCGTAGGTGACGAGCTCTGGTTTGGTCTCAGCCATCAGGAGATCGAAAAGGGTTCCAGACGCATAGGGTTGAAACTCGTAACCGTGTGTGTGATAGAAAAACTTGATGCCGTGTTTGGCAAGCTCTTCACCGGCTTGGTTGAATATCGTAATCGCTTCGCGGCAATCTTTCTCTTTGAAATCACCTTTGTGCGCAATCCACGCGCATCCGGCATATTGCATGCCTAAGATCTTCGCTTCCTTTGCGATGCCTTCAGGATTGTCGCGAAACTTTTCGAAGGGAAAATGTCCGCTAATGGCTTTGAGCCCGCGCGAATCGAGCTCGGATTTGAATTGTTTTGGCGTGAGGCCGTACGTGCCCGCCAACTCGACGTATTCGAAACCCATGTCGCGTACCTTGTCGAGTGTTCCAGGCACGTCCTTGGCAAACTGAGCGCGAAGGCTGTAGAGCTGCAGGCCGAGCGGGCCTTTGAATCCCGACGGCCTCCCCGCGGGAGCTGCATCAGCGACGAGCGTGAACATGGAAAACATTAAAAACAGGGCCGTGGAGCCGAACACAGACGGGACCGTCGTCATCTCAATAACTCGCGAAGAAAGAAGGTGGCTTCGAATATCCTCGTTTATAACGGCCGGTTGCTCAATTCGCTAGTTTGCCAGCGAACAGTTCAGCGAGAATTGTCAGGCGATGCCGAATAGCCGGCGGCCGCCAAGGCGCTAAGATAATCCTCATAATGGTTTAGATTCTCGAGTGATGAGAGCGTCGAGTCGATGCGGCGCAAATCATCGACCGGCACTTCACGCGTGGACACTTCGCCAAACAGAAAAAACGGCCGCATGCGGTTTGCATCCAACAGATTGTGGATTTGTGGAAGCACGCAAGGCCGGTAAACGGCCGCCAGCGGATGGTGGTGTTGGCCGTCGAACGGAACTGCGATATCGAAGTTGCCCAGCATTTCGAACATGCGGTCAACTAGCTCCGGAACGAGCAGGGGTACGTCGCAGGCGGTGGCATAGACGGCGTCGAAGGCATTGCCGAGTGCCGCGAGGCCCGTCGCCAGGCCTTGGAGCGGGCCACGGAATTCGAGCGCGTCGCGGGCAATGCGTACGCCCTCCGGCAGTGTCGGCAATGGTTGGTTCGGCGCGGCGACAGCGACCATGTCTTCCAGACGAACCACGCTGCCAAGCAATCGTACGACGCGCTGCAACATCAGCTCCGGCCCGAACGGCAATGTGGCTTTGTCGCGACCCATTCGGCTCGATTTACCGCCACAGAGAATGATCGCGCCTTTTCGCATAAGGACGTTAGTGGGTAGTCTTTGGCCGATTGAGCAAATAGAATCGACGCCAACCTACATAGTATAGACTTTGAGCCTATGGCGATCACGCTTACCTACCGTGGTGAAACTTCGGTTCCTGTCGAGATCGAAGGCCTGACGCCCGATTGGGCTTGCGACAAGTCGTTGGCCGAGATCGAACGATTCGAGATATTTCACGGCAACCGAAAGATTCCGCTCGCCGAGATGCTCTCAGTGGCGGGTGACGCCGGGGACAAGCGGCTCGATTTCGAAGGGAACCTATCGGGCGTTCATTGGATCGGCGCCCACATGCGTACCGGCCAGATAAACGTTTACGGACCGGCCGGCCGTCATATTGGCAGCGAAATGCGCGGCGGCGAGATTCGTATCGAAGGCGACGCCGGCGGTTGGGTTGGCTGCGAAATGCGCGGCGGATTCATTCACGTGCAAGGAAACGCGGGGCATCTGGTCGGCGCGGCCTATCGCGGTTCCGCTCAAGGGATGCGCGGCGGGACGATTGTTGTCGACGGCAATGCCGGTAACGAAATCGGTCTATCGATGCAAAATGGGCTAATCGCAATCGGCGGCGAAGCGGCCGATATGATCGGTTTCAATATGACCGACGGCACCATCCTGGTGCTGGGCGACGCCGGCATCCGCGCCGGCGCCGGCATGCACGGCGGCACGATCGCTCTATTTGGCCATAATCCGCTGCCCATTTTGCCAAGCTTTCGGTTCGATCGCACAGATCAACCTGAAAAGCTGGCCGCCGAACTTTGCAATCTCCGCGATAAGGGATTGCGCCTGGACGTATCGCGACTGCCGACCGACGTAGACGTGTATGTTGGAGACTTAGTGGCGGAGGGAAATGGTGAGATTTATTTGCAGCACGCACCAGTATCGAAATGAGCGCATGAGCGCGATGGTTTAGGAAGCCGAATCATCGCATTCGCCACCACATGCCAATTTGGAGCTGGTCGCCGAGGCTCTCATCCGGATGGAACTGAAACACCAGCTTGGTGATCCGATCATCTTTTGGGTCAAACTGATTCTTACGCTTGTAGGCACCGAGGATGAACCCCATAGAATCCCCCGTCGACTTCCAAAGTCGGAACCAGCTGCGCCGTCCCAATGCGCATTTCCACGCGACATGCAGCTCGACTTCGCCATCTGGAAGCGATGAATGACCGCACGCAGCAACGGCATTATGTAACTCGTTTTTGAAATCGTGATCTTTGGCAGGCGTGGTTTTGGGATAAATCGAGAAATGGCAAAAGTCGCGCATTTCGCTGCTTGGATCGATCGCTTCCGCGATGCCGACAGCTAACCTGGAATTGCCACCGCTCGACTTTTCCGCCGTTACGAGCCGAAATTGTGTCGCGGGCAAACAGCCACATTCAAATGGCGGCGTTAGGTAGTTCTCGAGATCGTTTCCATTAAGAAGGTTTACTGAATCAGGTAGTGCCACCCGAAGGTCAAGATATAGGGCGTCGTGAACTCGCGCGGCTAGCAGCGATTCGTGAACTCGCTGACGGTAGTCTCGCAGACGGACCTGGCTCGGATCCGTTGATTTCTCCCAACTCGCTTTCAGTGGCACTATATCATTGATCGCGGCCAGTTCCCTCTTGGGCCGCCAGAATTGCCATGTTTCTGCAATGCCTATGGACAGCGGAGCCGGGGCCGGTTCACGGACGAGAACCGGCGGCTGCGATGGCTTCAATTCCTTACAGCAGAAACTGCACGGCTTTAGATCTCCACCTACCTCGCATTGTGCCCAAGCGTGTAGTTGGTCCACGTCCGCCGAGCAGATCTTGATGTATTGGTCGGTCGTCCAATTAGTACGGGTGGCGGACGAAATATGAGAGCATGTCGCCCGATGTAGTAGCAAATACGCTGACACCGGCCGCCGCTGTGAGTTAACGACAAATCCGGCCGGGTTCTGATCGACCCAATGCAAATACGCATCATCTTCGTCGATGAAGATAATCACGATCGCCCCCCGGGAATCGGAAATTACGCCCGCTGCGGCATCGCGCCGGCTTCGATTTCAACTCGTTCGACTTCGTAGCCAGCCGATTTCATGTTCGCGATGGCTGAATTGATCGCCTCTTCCAGTGTCCCGGCTGTGCGGTGGAAGTCGATCGAGAATACTCCATCACATATGCCCGGACTCCCATCGTCGCAGCCGGCTTCAAAGAGATTGTCGGCGATCTCCTCGGTCAATTCCGCGGAGCCCTTAAGAATCAGCGTAAATTCGTATTTGGCCATTGCGATTACACCTATGCATGCGATTATACCGCAAAAACAGTTCGACGCGTTTACAACAGAAGGCCAAGTTGTGTCAAGTGTACGCGTACCGCTTGGTCGTAGAGAATCGTGGCAAACGCTTCTACGGCTGGACGTTTTCGGCGGTCCTTCGGAATAACAAAATCGTAATGCTCGTCCTGGTATGGGATGAATCCCAGATTATTAGCCACGGCCACCGACTCGATCGCCAGTCCCCAATCGGCGCGGCCTTGCGCCACGGCGGCCGCCACCGCATTGTGATTGCTGGCTTGCACGGCGTAACCGATCGGGCGTGCGCCGGCCAGCAAGCGATCGATTAGAATCCGAGTGCCACTACCTTGATTGCGATTGACCATCGCGCAATTGTCGTCGCTGGCCAAGACAGGTAGTAGCTCGTCGATTTGGCGTCCTTCAAACCGCGAATCGCCGCGGCGAAAGACGATTCCTTGCGAGCGTCCATAACCGGGCAGCAGTTCCATTTGGTCGGTCAAAAACGGTCGGTTGTACTCGCCGGTCTGGGGATCGAGCAAGTGAATGCCGGCCAGATCGCATTCGCCGCGGCGAACGGCTTCGAGTCCGGCCGAGCTGCCGACGTTGATCAGCTTCGAAGTCACGTCCCGCTGTTGGAGCTGCGACAGCAAGTAATCCAAACCGACGCAGTGACTGCCAATCACCACGAGGTCGGATATCTGAAGGTCTCGGCCGATCGGGCGGACATCAACCATTTCGTTGGTGTCGAGGATTTCCGTGTGTCGGCCGATCGTGACAAAGCCATCGGCCCGGCTGAAGGTCGTCACTGATCCGGAGCCCTTTCCCATGGGATACGCGACCAGGCCCGCATCCGACCGAACCAGAGCTGACCAACAAATACTCGGTTCGACCGATCTCGGAATTCGTTTTCACCGCCATGCGCGCGGAGACGAGCGGTTGTTGCTCAAGTCGTCGGCCGCCGAGCAGGCAAATTACCGGCGCGACGAATTCGTGAAATGTAAAAATTGCCGAGGTCGGAAAGCCGGGCAGGATCACAACTGGCTTGCCGCCGCTGGCCGCCAGGCAAATCGGCTTGCCCGGTTTGAGTGCGACGCCATGAGCGACGATTCCCGGATCATGCAATTCGGCAACAATGCGATAACATAGATCGCCCTGGCCTTTGCTGGTGCCGCCCGAAAGCAGCACGACGTCGGATTCCGCCAACGCAGCATGCAGTTTCTTTCGCAGCGCATCGGCATCATCGCGAACGATACCGAACATGCGCGGGTGCCCGCCTAGTTCACGGACCGAATCGGCAAGAATCTGCGCATTGGAATCGAACACATGGGGTGGGCGCATCACGTCGCCCGGCGCGATCAGCTCATTTCCGGTCGAGATGATCGCAACGCGGGGTTGCCGCCGAACGGCAACCTGGTCGGAACCGATCGCGGCCAGCACGCCCGTCTCCCGGCTTGTCAGAAGCGTGCCGCTTCGCAGTACGGTTTCGCCGGTGGCGATATCCGTGCCGGCAAATGCGACTCCGAAGCCGGGCGTCACCGCCTTGCGAACGATGAGCTTGTTGTCGCGTACATCGGCGTGTTCGACCATTAGAATGGCATCCGCGCCGCGCGGAAGCATGCCGCCCGTCGCAATCGCAATCGCCTCACCCGGCTGTACTTTCGCGTTTGCGAGCGTGCCGGCGTCGATTACCTCGGCCAGCAGTTTGGCGGTGCGCGGCGCCATCTCGCTGGCCCCAAACGTGTCGGCGGCCCGAACGGCGAATCCATCGAAGTTCGAGCGGTCGAAGGAAGGGACATCGATCCGGGCCAGAACATCGGCGGCCAGAACGCGACCAAGCGCGCCGCCTAGAAGAATCTGTTCTGCGCCGAGCGGCTTGAGATCGAGCGCGGCGCGAAATCGCGCCTCGGCCTCGTCTCGATCGATCACGTTGAGGAACTGCTCTTGGGACGACATTCGACCGTACTCAAACCAACGCGAAAGCCACGGAGAACACAGAGATCACCGAGTAAGACGACAGAATGATTGGGTGATGAGTCATTCAGCATTCGACGCGTGTTGCTCGACCCGTTTTCGAAAAGCTCTCGGTGGTCACTGTGTCCTCTGTGGCCAATTGATCGCCGTGTGAGGCCTCTAATACAAGAAGACTTCGACCTCGGCTCCTTCCGGGAATCCTTCACTATCGGCGGGAACAATTACAAACCCATCGGTGCGTGACCGAACTAAGAACCGACGCACCGCCAATTGCCAACGGCTCGGCCAACGTGTCGCGAACGTGGACCCGCGCGTAGTCGACACGGCCAACGACTGAAACCAACTTACGAGACAACCGTGCGCCGACACTTCGATAGGGCCAGGTTTTGGAACGTCCGCCCAATGCCCGAATTGCGCGGCCTGCGAAGAAATCATACGCGCAAAGACAGGAAACGGGATTACCGGGAAGCAGGAATACAAGCCGGCCATCGAGTCGACCCATTCCGGTGGGGCTGCTCGGGCGCATCGCGATGCCATGAATTGCCAACTCGCCGCGCTCGGCCAACAACGTCGGCACCCAATCTTCCTGGCCGACGCTCGAGCCGCCGGAGACCAGTACGATATCGGCTTCCTCGCGCAGCGCGGTCCGAATTGCCTCGCGGTCGTCGGGCACAATCTGTCCGACGATTGGCTCGCCGCCATCGCGAGCGACCAGCGCTGTGAGCATCGGCCCGTTCGCATCGGTAATTCGATAACCCTCGGGCGGCGTGCCTACCGGCAGCAATTCGTTGCCCGTTATCAGAATTCGCACGCGAGGCCGGCGGATGACTGGAGCGCTACCGAAACCAAGCGACGACAGCATCCCGATGTCTTGCGGCCGCAAAACTCGGCCCGCACGCGCGACAACGTCGCCGTGGCTTACGTCCTCGCCGATTTGTCCGACATGCTTTCCCGGAGAAACTTCGCCCAATATCCGCACGCACTTCCCGTCAACCTGAGCGTATTCGATTGGCAGAACGGCGTCGGCGCCGAGGGGAAGCGGTGCGCCGGTCATGATCTGCACTGCGGTGCCCGATGACACCGTCCCTGGGAATGGTTGCGAAGGCAGGCAAGTTCCCAGGATTTCAAGCGATTGCGGATTATAGCTCGTTGCTCCGAGCGTGTTCTCAGCGACGACCGCAAAGCCATCCATCATTGCTCGCGCGAAACCAGGCACGTTTATGGGACTGACGACATCTCGCGCGAAAACGCGGCCGGCGGCGCAAATAAGCGGCGCATCCTCACCATCGAGTTCGTCAAAATCAGGCAATACGGAATCGACCCACGCGATCGCGGCTTCGACGGTTGTCCGCTGCGCGAAACCGCGCATGCGGACATCGGCGTTGGCACTATCCGGTTCAGAAGCTTGCATGGGTTCCATTCTATCATGGCCTGGTTAGTCCTCTATCGGGCGTGGGTCGGAATGAATCGGCGAATTAGCGAAGACAGCGCGGCAATGTCGCTTGGAATGTCTTCATCCGTTGAGTAGCTTGACGCCACGAGCCGGCGGAGGGGAATCGGCACTTCATCCATGCGATAGACTGAGCCGCCCGCCTGAAGGCCAGCGGCTGCAAATTGCCCCGCCGTAACAGTGCGACTATCATCATATGCGGCGGGAACGGGCTTCCGAATATGGTCGGCGGTGTCGTATGCAGGTGATGGTGGAGCTTTTCGGAATTCCGCGGGCAAAGGCTGGAATTGCCCAGACGTCCGCTATAGGGAGCAATTTGGGCGACGTTTTAGCCGATCTGGCCCGAAGGTTTCCCCCGCTTGCCGAAGTATGTATTGAGGGGCGAGCACTGCGGCCCGGTTTTATTGTCAATCTTTCCGCCGAGCGATATGTCAGTTCTCCTGAAACCGTGCTTCGCGAAGGCGATACCGTACTTTTGTTGTCGCTGGATGCGGGAGGATGATGCAATGTCCGTTGTCGACTGCGAGTTGTTTCCGGTCGATTGCCACAAACAACAGACGACGGACGACGGACAACTGATATGACCCACCTAGCCGGCTACCACGGAATTTATTTGCGCGTCGATCTGACGACGGCCTCGTCGGCGCGGATCGATTTGGACGAACGTCGGCTACGCAGCTTTCTCGGCGGCAGTGGCTTGGGGGTGGATATTCTGCTCGGAGAAAGGGCTGCCGAGGCCGAGCCACTTTCTGATTCGTCCAGTATTGCGTTCGTTTTCAGCCCGCTAGTTGGCAGCCCGCTGACAACCTCGGCCAAGTTTGCCGTGGTCAGCAAAAGCCCGCTGACCGACCGAATCAACGACTCCTTGGCCAGCAGCGGGTTCGCACTGGCTGGCAAGAAAACGGGGCACGATGCGATTTTGCTCGTCGGCAAAGCGTCGCAGCCATCGATTCTTGTTGTTGATGATGGAGATGCGAGGCTTGAACCGGCTGGCACGCTGTGGGGACTTGATTGTCATGAGGCCCAGGTGCGATTACGCGAACGATTGGGGGCGGAGTACCAGGTCGCCACCATCGGTCCAGCCGGCGAGCGGCTGGTGCGCTACGCGACGATTTCGCACGATGGTCGGCATGCCGGCCGCGGCGGTAGCGGGGCGGTGCTTGGCGCGAAAAACATCAAAGCGATTGCCGTCCGCGGTGCGCGACGCACGGAATGGGCGCATCCGCAGGCGCTCGTTGCCTATGCCAAACGACTGTCTGAAAAATCGTTTGGGCCGGCGACCGCGAAGTACCGCGAGCTGGGGACGGCCACCAATCTTCTCGCGTTCAACCGGCTAAACGTTTTGCCGACGCGCAACTTTCAGCACGGTAGTTTCGCCGGCGCCGAGGCGATCTCACCCGAAACGCTCAGTGTGACCAGGGAGCGGACACGCTCCTCGTGTGCGGCATGCACGATCGGCTGCGAGCATTTGTATGGCCTGCGAAACGGCGACGGCAATGTGCGGCTCGAGTACGAAAACCTGTTTGCACTCGGCCCGTTGTGCGGCATCGACGACCCCGAGATCGTACTCGCCGCTTGCAAACGCTGCGATGAATTGGGGCTCGACACAATTAGTGCCGGCGGCACAATCGCGTTCGCCATGGAGTGCGCCGAGCGAGGCTACATTGACGAACCCTGGCTAAGATTCGGCGACGGGACGGCCCTCTTGCGGGCACTCGAATTGATTATCAGCGGCCAAGGGATCGGAAAACTTTTGGCTGAAGGCAGCCGGCGCATGGCGCTTGCCATTGGGCGCGACTCGATTGCGTTCGCTCCGCAAGTAAAAGGCCTGGAAATTCCCGGTTACGATCCTCGCGGCTTGCAAACGATGGCCTTGGGTTTCGCCGTCGGCACACGCGGCGCCGACCACAACCGCTCCGGCGCCTACGAAGTCGATTTTTCGGAGGCCGTCGATCGACGCGCAGTCGGCCCGGAAAGTGTCTCCCTGGCAATCGAGACGGAAAACAAAGCGGCGTTGATGGATTCGCTGATCCTTTGCAAGTTCCTCCGCGGTGTATTCAACGATTTCTACGCCGACGCGGCCGAGATGCTGCACCTCGTCACGGGCTGGGATATTTCTGCCAAGGAATTACGCGACACGTCGGCCCGGATCGTTACCGCCAAAAAACGCTTCAACATCCGGGCCGGTTGGACACCGGCCGAAGACACGTTGCCCCACCGCATCCTCCATCAACCGCTGCCGGAAGACGCCCGCGCCCAACTGTCGCCCGCTCGTCTGGCGGCGTTAGTGCAGGCCTACAATTGCGCGCGGCTGGACGGCGGACGGCTACCTTTCCGGCGAAATCGGATAATGGCCACAAAAAGGCACGAAAATTCACAAAGATTGGTGTGTTGATCCCGAGCCCGTAAACTGTTTGTAGGTTCGGATTTATTTTTTCGTGTCTTTTTGCGCCTCTTTGTGGCTGCTCTGTTTTAAGCGCATTGGTAACTGTTCATTCCATCATGCCCGAAACATTCATCCTCATTCCCGGTCGAACGAGCGACCAAGGTTGTGGAATCAGCGAGGGGAAATTCCAGGAGAAGTACCAGACAGAAATCAACACGCTGCAAGTGGCTCCCGCCGACATGGCGCGGCTCGGCCTCTCGAAAGGCGACCGCGTGCGGTTGACTAGCGAAATCGGACAACAGGTGGAAGTGGCCGTCACACCTGCCAAGAAAGACGAACTGCCCGAGGGCATCTTGTTCATCGCCTATGGCGACATTTCGAGCCGCCTCATGGGCGGCGACACGCACGGTTCCGGCATGCCGACGAGCAAAGGGCTGGACGTGCAGTTGGAAGTCATCAAACACGAGTGACAAGGAATCGGCGACGAACGCAACTTGGCCGCTTAAGCGGGTGACTGTTATACTAGGATTTCACGCATGGCGATCGCATCCACCCAAACTGCTTCCACGCTGCCAGGCGATTTGAAAATCGTCCAAGACGCCACGTGTACATTCTGCGGTTGCGTGTGCGACGACATCGACCTCACGGTTAAGGACAACCACATCATCGAGGCCAAGCGGGCCTGCGTCCTTGGTAAGGCGTGGTTTCTCAATCATCACATCGACGACCGGCCGAGTTGCCTCATCCAGGGCCAGCCGGCTTCGCTTGAGGACGGATATGAGCTGGCCGCCGAGCTACTTACTTCGGCCAAGTATCCGATCGTGTACGGCCTGAGCGATTCGCCGTGCGAAGCGCAGCGAGTTGCCGTAAGCATCGTCGATTGGATCAGTGGCACCATTGATACCACGACGAGCGTGTGCCACGGCCCTTCGGGTATGGCATTTCAGGGTGTGGGCGAGGTCACGTGCTCGCTCGGCGAGGTGGCCAATCGCGGCGACCTCATCATGTTCTGGGGTTCCAATCCGGCGGAGAGCCATCCGCGGCACTTCACCAAATACAGCCTCATGCCCAAGGGCATGTTTTTGCCCAACGGGCGCAAGGACCGCACCTGTGTGATCGTCGATGTGCGGAGGACCAAAAGCGCGAAGGCGGCCGATATCTTCATCCAGATCAAGCCACGCCAGGATTTCGAGGCGTTGTGGACGCTGCGTGCGCTGGCGAAAGGCATCGAGCTCGATGCGGCGGATGTGCTCAAACAAACGGGCGTAGAGCTGGCCGTTTGGCAAGATTTGATGGCCCGCATGAAGGCAGCCAAGTTCGGCGTGATTTTCTTCGGCATGGGTCTGACGATGACCCGCGGCAAGCACTGCAACAGCGAGGCCCTGCTCGCGCTCACGCGCGATATGAACGCCTACACGCGCTTTGTCGCCAAGCCCAATCGCGGACACGGCAATGTCACGGGGGCGGATAATGTCGTTGCTTGGCGGACCGGGTATCAGTTCGGCGTCAACCACGCCGCGGCTATCCGCGGTTCAACCCGGGCGAATACACAACCTCCGACACGCTTGCCCGCGGTGAGGCCGATTGCGCGATGATGATCGCCTGTGACCCCATGGCCAACTTTTCTCAGCCAGCCCGCGAACATCTGGCGTCCATTCCGCTCATCACGCTCGATACGAAAGAGACGCCGACCTCGCGCGCGGCGACCGTTGCATTCACCGTTGCCACGTATGGAATCAACACTGGCGGCACGGTTTATCGAATGGATGACGTCCCCATTCCACTGCGGCCGGCGTTCGACTCGCCCCATCCAAGCGATTTCGATGTGCTCAGCAACATCGAGCAGCGCGTGAAGTCCCGACTGGGTATAAATGTGTAGAAATTTTCAAATTAGCATGATGAGCGTCGAACCGCGGCTACCGATGGAAGCTCCGATATGAAACCAGTATTTCCGGGCAATAAGTACGATCGCGCCCAAGCCGAACTTCAACAGTACCTGTTAGGTTGCATCCTAACAGCAGGCCAACGTGCTACGGTTGCCGAGCAAAAGTGCAACGATATCACGGCTGATATTCCCGACGGCGAGTTGCCGTGCAACTATCTTTGTAAGAAGCGTGACTTGGATGCGTATCTCCGGAGTAAGCGCACCGGAAAGTATAGGTATTTAGCGAATGCAATTCGGCGCATTTGCCGGTTGGACCTTTCTACAGCCACGGACGAGGAACTGCGAACGATTCCAGGCGTCGGCTTCAAAACGTCACGAATGTTTATGTTTCGAACTCGTAGAAATGCGCCGTATGTTGCGCTTGATGTACATATTCTCAACTTTCTTCGAGACAATTGCGTTTTGGATGTTCCTGCCGGAACTCCTGCCTCCGAGTGCGAATACCTACGACTTGAGGCAGAAGCACTACGAATGTTCTCTAAGAAATACCCGAACTTGAGCCCAGCAGAAGCGGACGCCAAGGTTTGGGAGTCTTACAACAGCAAGGCCCCAAGCCTTCTGCTTACCTGAGGAAATACAATTTTCGCAGTGGCACCTGCGGTGGTATAATTGCATGCAGCCGCGTCTGTTTCTCGATGTTGATCCACGCACGCTGCGTGTACCACCTTCTCGAATCGCGGGTGCTGACCCTTTAAAACTTCAACGGCAGATCGCACGGTTCGGGAAGTCAATGCAAAACATGCCCACGATCGAAGTTAGTCGAGGTTCCGACGGCCATTTTATGATTAACGATGGAGTGACCCGCGCGACTCGCGTGGCAAAGTTGTTGTCCGGGACCACGGTAAATGTCGAAGTAATTGATCAAGTCGCGGCGCCGTTTGGCCAATTGCCAACGATTGGAGACTCACTTCCATGAAAAATCGACGAGACGAATTATTGCAAGCAATTGCTGAATTAGGGGTTTTGTTTCCTGACTGGCGCTTTGGCCAACTCGTCGCCAATCTTGCGAACGCCGTGCGCGGCCCCAATGCGGAAGCAGTTTGGGACAGCGAAGACGACGAGTTGTTGGCAGCGGCTCAACGTTTGATCGAAAACAATCGAGACCGCATGCAAGTACCAGCCGGCGGCGTGACTCGGCCATAGTTTTTTGCGAAATGGCCGACTTCATTAAAATCTCCAGCGGCACCGTATACGACCCGACGAACGGAATCGACGGCCAGGTGGGCGATCTTTGGATCGCCGACGGCAAGATTGTCGCCGCGCCGGCCGATCCATCTATCCGCCCCACGCGCGAGATCGATGCCCGGGGACTGGTCGTCATGCCGGGCGGCGTCGATATGCACTGCCATATCGCGGGGCCGAAAGTGAACGTCGCCCGCAAAATGCGGCCCGAGGAGAAGCGCAAATCGCAAGTACTGCATCGCACGGCGAACACGCATAGCGGCACGTTGGGCAGCGTGCCGAGCACGTTTGCCACCGGCTACAAGTATGCCGGCATGGGTTACACCACGGCTTTCGACGCCGCCATTCCGCCGCTCGGCGCCCGGCATGCGCACGAGGAGTTCGAGGACACGCCCTGCATCGACAAGGGTTTCTATGTCCTGATGGGCAACAACCACTACGTGATGCAGTCGATTCAGCAGAACGAGCCGCAAAAGCTGAAGGCGTTCATTGCCTGGCTGCTTGGTGCGACGAAGGGCTACGCGCCGAAGCTCGTCAACCCGGGCGGCGTCGAAGTGTGGAAGAGCCATCAGGGCGGCAACGTTCACAGCATCGATCAGCCAGTCGATCATTTTGGCGTAACGCCGCGGCAGATCATTGGCGGCGTGGCCCAAGCCGCCGCCGAGCTTCGCTTGCCGCACCCGGTGCATATCCATTGCAACAATCTCGGCATACCGGGCAACTGGCAAACGACGCTGGAAACGATGAAGGCCCTGGAAGGCCATCGCGGCCCACATCACGCATATCCAATTTCACAGCTACGGCGGCGGCGAAGGCGATGAGAACACGTTCAACAGCAAATCGTGCCGCTCGCCGAATACGTTAACGCGCATAAGAACGTCACGATCGACGTCGGCCAGGTGATGTTCGGCGAAACGACCAGCATGACGGGCGACGGACCGCTCGGTTATTACCTTTCGAATATCTTCAAAGGCAAGTGGTTTTCCAGCGATACCGAAATGGAATCAGGCTGCGGAATCACGCCGATCAAATACCGCAACAAATCGCTGGTCCACTCGCTGCAATGGGCGATCGGTCTGGAGTGGTACTTGCTAGTCGAAGACCCGTGGCGCGTGGTGATGAGCACCGACCATCCGAACGGCGGATCGTTTCTTGCCTATCCGCAAATCATTCGGCTGCTGATGGACCGCACGTATCGGCAGGATGCACTGAAAAAGTGTCCGCCGAAGATTCTCGAGCGCTCCACGCTTGGCCGATCTCGACCGCGAATACACGCTCAATGAAATCGCGATCATCACTCGCGCCGGCCCGGCCCGAATTCTCGGCCTCAAGAATAAGGGCCACTTGGGACCAGGCGCCGATGCGGACATCACCATCTACACGCCGCATGAGAACAAAGAAACCATGTTCGAAATGCCGCGGATGGTGATCAAATCTGGCCGCGTGATGATCGAGAACGGCGAGATTCGCGACCCCTTCATCGGCAAGACGCTGCACGTGGCCCCCGACTTTGACCGCGACGTTGAGAGCGACATTCAAGAGTGGTTCGAGAAGTACTACTCGATCCGCTGGCGCAACTACCCCGTGGACGCGAGCTACCTGCACGACTCAGAACTGGTGCCAAGCATTGGCTAGTGTCGCGGTCACGACTGCAGGCGACAGGTCATCCTGAGCGCAGCGAAGGATCTCGTTTACCGGCGCGCTAGATTCTTCGCTTCGCTCAGAATGACCGATCAGTGCGCTTCCGGCGCCAAATTCAGCCGGCCAATGACCAAGTGTTCTTCGTCCGGCGACTTGAATTTCGATGCGGCCACGGTGCTCCAGGTAAAACCGACCACATTATCTCCGCCATCGCCGTAGATGCGGAATGATCCTTCTCCGACGCCGTCGTGGTCTTTGCCGTTGATGCCCTTTTTGTGTCGTGTATCCGTGGGGCCATGACCCGATTCCGAACTGTCGATGACCTCGACTTTCCATTGGATGGTACCCGGCATTAATGGTGATTTAGGTCGATCCATCCGCACCGGTTGCGCGGCTACCAACATCACGTGGCCCGTATTGTCTTGGCGAGTAAGTTACTTCACCGCCAGGAAATCACCGGGCCTGACATCCTGCAAGAGCTCGATTGGAGCGAAGCCGTTTCGTTGCTCGATGGCGTCGTGGTAGCGCACGGCCGACGGACGTCCGGAGCCAAATATCTTGCGAAATTTCTCTTTGTCGAATCCGTACGATTGCGTTAATAGCGCGTCGGCGAACCCGCTGCAATCCGTATGCGATTCGTAAGGAGCGGCGAACGTAACTCGCGGCGCACCATGTGCGTAATCGGTGTTCGCGAGATCCAGGTGCGCGACGAAATGCCTGGCAATCGTCAAGTGCTTCGGCTCGGCCAGTACGACATGGAGCCCGACCGGTTGCTGCGCCTGCGCAGGCCGGCAAGCAACCGTGAAGAGTACGATCAATAGGAGGTGCTTCCGTTTCATACTTTCACATGGTAAGGGAGAGTATTTGGTTTGGTAAATCGATTGCCGCTTAGGTTCGGAGTGCTTCCTCCGATACGCCCGACCATCCACCCGTTACAATTCTCGCTTCGCCAGGATGTCCTAGGCGCGACACGTCGTCCACAGAATGACGACACTATTCTAAAGCCATCTCGTACCGTCTGTCAGCAAAACACGGCAAATACCGGCCGAACGCTCTCTGACAGCATCGCGGCATACAAGATGCGATTCATTGTACGCGTCACCCCCGTCGGCACATGCGGAGGAGCCGTTCGGAGGGTTTGGCTTGGCACTCTTGGCCATTTACCAAGGGCACGCGAACCGGCGATCACCCGATCGGCGGTTCGATTAGAAAGGCTTCCCCCCATGTATTGCGCAAGCGTTTCCTGGCTAACCCAACTTCCCCAGCGATTCGACAAAATCCCTTGGGCGGCGATTTTTTCGGACTTTGTGTTGACGTAAGTCGTGATGCGATGGCGATGCGGAGCGGGTTGGTCGAAGTATTTTCCTCGCCGGGGCGTGTAGTGGAAAAAAGTCCCGGGCATCGCCGCTAACATGGCGGCATGTTCCTGCGACCCCATTTCCGTCGGCGCAACGGGCAACGCGAAGCGTATTGGGCGCTCGTCGAATCCTACCGCACCGAACGTGGTCCGCGGCAGCGAACCGTGGCCTATCTGGGGCTGATGGACGAAGCGGGCCGGTTAGGCGTCGAGCAAGCAGCCGACCCCCAGTCGCCGTCGTGGCAACAGGAGCTCTTTCCGGAGGCCCAGACCGAACCGCGGTTCGTCGAGATCGACCGCACGCGGCGTGCGGGTCGAGAACTGCCGACAGTTCGGTGGGCCGTGGCTGGCGCTGGAACTGGTGAAGCAGCTCGGGCTGCACGAGTTCCTGCGGCGGGCGATGCCGGCCGGACAAGAACACGTTCCGTGGTCGCTGACCGCGCTGATTCTGGTGATCGCGGACTCTGCGAGCCGTCGAGCGAGCTCCACATCGCCGAACACTTCTATCGGCAGAGCGCGCTGGACGACCTGCTGGGCGTGCCGCTCGACAAGGTGGACGACAACCGCTTGTACCGTGGGCTGGACGAACTGCTGCCGCACAAGCCGGCGCTGGAGGTATTTCTCAAACAGCGGTTCGGCGAGTTGTTCGCCATCGAGTACGACCTGCTGCTCTACGACGTGACGAGCACGTACTTCGAAGGGCAGGCCCACGTGAATCCCTTGGCGCAGCGCGGCTATTCGCGCGACCATCGCTCCGACTGCAAACAGGTCTGCATCGGCTTGGTGGTCTCGCGCTGCGGCTTGCCGCTGGGCTACGAAGTGTTCGCCGGAAACCGCCACGACTCGACGACCTTGGAAGAGATCGTCGAGACGATGGAGGCCCGCTACGGCCGGGCGCAGCGCGTCTGGGCACTGGATCGCGGGATGGTCTCTGAAGAGAACCTCAACTTCCTGAAAGCGGGCGGGCGGCAGTACATCGTGGGGACGCCCAAGAGCCAACTCAAGCGATTCGAACAGCAGTTGGCAACGCAGGACTGGCACGCCATCCGCGAGGGGCTGGAGGTCAAGTTGTGTGCCTGTCCCGACGGCGGCGCCGAGACCTACATTCTTTGCCGGAGCCGCGATCGCCGCGAGAAAGAGCAAGCCATGCACGCTCGTTTCGAGAAACGCATCGAAGACGGACTGACAAAGATTACGGCCGCTTGCGCGAAGCGTCGTCACGAAGTGGGACCGATCGAGCGGCGCGTCGGACGCTTGCTGGGACAGAACACCCGGGCCGCGGGCTTGTTCGACGTCCAGATTCGCGCCGCGGAAAACGGCGCAGCACAGATCGCCTGGAAGAAGATCGAGAAGTGGCGCGCCTGGACACAGCTCAGCGAAGGTTCCTATGTGTTACGCACCAACGTCAGCGGGTGGAGCGACGAAGAGCTATGGCGGGCGTACATCCAATTGACCGACGCCGAGACGGCGTTCCGCATCCAGAAGAGCGACCTCTCGCTCCGTCCTGTCTGGCATCAAAAAGAGGACCGTGTGCTGGCCCACATTCTGGTCTGCTTTCTGGCCTACGTGCTCTGGAAGTTCCTCGGCCAACTCTGCCAGAAAGCCGGCCTCGGCAACGAACCGCGGCGCGTGTTGGACGAACTGAGCGAGCTCCGCGCGGTGGACGTCGTGCTACCCACCAAAGACGGTCACGAAATCCGCACCCGCTACGTGACGCAGCCGAGCGACCACCAGAAAATCCTCCTCGAACGCCTCGGCCTGGAACTCCCCAGCCGACTTCATAAAACCGAATTGTAGTGGAAAAAACGGGGCTCCTCCCGTTGCGGCGTAAGCACTTACGTCAAACGTTGGGGAAGTTGGGCTAATTGCGGCTGTTGTCTTCACCGTTGTTGCGCTTGCCGGCACAGGGGCACTTGCCGATCGTCGGGACCAGAACGATCGCGATGGCCGAGGCAACCGTTCCAGCCAAAGCAGCCGCCCGGCAAATACCGGTGCGAATGCACAATCACGTTCCGCCACTACCAGCAGTCAATCTTCGTCAAGCGTCAATAGCGCTGCGAGATCGTTCAGTTCGCAGAATTTGCCGTCGGTTCAAGTGCCATCATCAGGCAGTTCCTCACGATCATTCAGCGACTCACGCGGCAATTCCTTTAGTGGTCCCACGTACGACACTCGCTCAACGTTCGGCCGTTCCGAAGACAGTTCATCTGCCGCCAATCGTTCGTTTGGCGGCCAAACGGCCGTTCGTCAGGCCGATGTCGTCCTGCCAAGCCGCGATTCAGCGGGTTCTGGCACAGCTTCTCGCAGCTCGTCGATAGGTACCCCGACGGGTGGAGTTTCCACGGATGGTTATTCACAGAAGGCTGGCAGCGTTTCAAATAACGTATCGCAATTCAATCGCGCATTTAGAAACGGCAATCAAACCGTCACGACCGATCGTTACTACGGCAACAACTCGCGAAGCGATGCGTCGGCGGCGAAATTATCCGTCGATTCACAGAATGGCAATTCCAATCGGGTGACTCGCGACTCGCGATCGAAGACTCAACCCGATGCCTCGCAACAGCCGGTCAACGGGTTGTCGAACGGAAAGGGTGAATCGGGCAGTGGGCCATCGCAATGGAACCGCTTTGTCTCTCGCGACACTCGCGCGCGGCCGACAAATGATAAGGTCAGCGATTTCTTGTCGATTCGACGCGATGGCGTGGCGGATCCAACCGGAGGCCCCGTCGATTCGGCTCATAGCGGTAAATTCAACCGCGACGGTGGCCAGGCGAATTTCGGCTCAAAACCGGGTGCGAGCGTACGCTCGGCCAATCTGCAAAATCAACTTACGACTTCCAAGAAACAAGGTGACGATGCTTGGGTCACGCGCTTTGGAAATTCGAACATCCCATCCGATCGCTCTAAGCGGATAGGCGGCATTGCCAATCCACGAATTGGCAATGGTGACCAGCACGTCACCAACGACAAACTCAACAAAGGCATGCAGCTAGGCGATAACCAGAAATTCGACAAGCGCACGATCGATCGCAACTACCAGGAGTGGCGCAAGACTGCTTCAGATGGCAAGCACGGTTCCGGCGCCGATCACCGCGATTGGTCGGGCCAGTGGAAGAATGGCGAGCGATTTGTCGCTGCAAACGATGTTCGCGAACACTGGAAGCAATCGGATCGAAAGAACCTGCCTTTCGCCGAGAATTGGTGGAACGGACAGGACCGCCGTCACGACGATCATTGGAATCACTTTGCCGGTCATCACAACCGACCGTTCTTTTGGTGGACTTGGTGTTCGGCGCCACTTCTTACAAACTGGATCACATTTGAAGGCGGTGCGCCCTGCTTCTGGGACTATGGTCCGGGTGAGTACATCTGTTGCCGCAACGGAGTCGTTTACGTGAACGGCGTGTGGTTCGAGCCAGCCCCCATTTATTATCAGCGCACGGTCGTGATTGCACAACGTGCGCCCCAATGGACGGCGCTCGAAGCCGCGCAGGTCGAATGGCTGCCGCTAGGCGTCTTCGTGATCGCTCGCGATGGCGTGGCCGACAAAAACGTATTGGTCCAATTGGCTGTGACTCGCGACGGCGTAATCGGCGGAACGATCTTCAATCAACTTACCGGCGCAACTTTCCCAGTCCAGGGCACGGTGGACAAGGAAACGCAGCGGGCCGTTTGGTCGTATGTCGACGACGTCGGCGCCCCGATCGTGATGGAGAGCAGCATCTTCAATTTAACGCAGCCCGAAGCCACAGGCCTGATTCACTATGGCCCAGACAACATTCAAGTGATCGAGCTGGTACGGCTCGAAGAACCGAATGCTGGCGCTGAAACTCGTCTGCTATTGCTTTTCGGGTGTTTTCACGTGGAATTCGCGCTGCGAACACAGCCAGCTCGCGACGACGGCGCATACCAGGCTCGCGCCAAGCAGGACCAGCACGCAGGTCGTCAGGGTCGGATGCTCGGCCAGAGTCGGGTCGCTTTTTGTGTCGAGGAACCAGGTGGCCGCGGCAATATCACCCTGCTGACCGCCCGGCCAGGTGACGACGAAATCCAGCGATCGGTAGGCGATGAGCCGCGTGTAATAGATAACGGTTGCCAACCGGAGGCTGAGGGGTAAACTCGCCAGCACGCCCTCCACGATCGCAGTGTACAGGATGCCGACGATCAGCGTGCGTTTCGTCACCAGACTCATGAGGCCGAAGATGCTGCAATACGCAATTGCTGCCAGCGATAGAATGCCGGCTGCTTTGATCCAGCGTAGCGATGCGGCGTTCCAATCGGATCCGGCCGCTATGTAAATAGCGGCATACGTGAAACCCGTTAACACAATGACGATCACAATGGTCGTCGTCCAAGTCGCCGCCAACTTGATTCCGTAAAGCAACCACTTGGGAATCGGACGGATAAGCAAATAGGTGATCGTCTGTCCTTCCTGCTCATCCTGAATGATGCCGGAGGAATACAGGAGCGCAATGAGCGGCAGCAACGCCTGGGGAATGAGCATCCAAGACAGTACAAACTCGAGCAACAGGTTCGGCGGGCCGGCGCCAGTGGTCCTGATAAGGATAGCCATACCGGCCGGCACTAGCGACAGGAGCGCGACGGCCATCCAACGCTTGCCGTGCAGATGTTGGCGCAATGTGAGCCAATACAACGCCCAGCAGGCGCAAGACGTGAGAGCGGGCGCTGCGCAATGCCGCGCCCATGGTCGGTGGCTACGGCTTCGCCGGCGCGGATAGTCGGAACCGTCGTCATGGATTCACCAGGTATTTGAAGACGGCTTCCAAGTTGTCGTCATCCGAATAGACCGATTTGATCATCAAGCCATCTTCGAGCGAGAGGGCCGGCAGCCGGCCGTAGAACTCATCCGGCGAACGCGTTTCGACCAGCAGTCCTTTCTCATCTGGAAGTACGCGGACACCTTCCACGTCGTTTCAGCCCACGATCTGTGTCGCCAGTCGACGATAGTCATCGCACAGAAGTCGGATATGGTGCGGGTATTTGTCGATCAAGTCGCGAATTTCCCGCACCTGACCTTCAGCCACAAGCCGGCCACGGTTGAGCAGTACGATATTCGGTGTCAGCGACTGCACTTCATAGAGCACGTGGCTCGAAATAAGCACGCTTTTGCCTTCGCGGCCCAGTCGCAGGATGATGTCCATCAAATCGCGCCGCGCCATCGGGTCGGTGCCCGTCAGCGGCTCATCGAGAAAGAGCACCTGTGGATCGTGAACGAGTGCCTGGGCCAATTTGATGCGTTGACGCATCCCCTTCGAATATCCGGCAATGGCTCGGTTCTGATCACGCGTCATCCCGACCGACTCGATCGTTCGCTCGGTTGCCGCATGCGCGGCCGTTCCGGTCAAACCGCTTAACCGTGCACATGTGAAGACAAAGTCGCGCCCCGTCATCCATTCATAGAACGCATCCTGCTCCGGGCAGAGTCCAATCGAACGATTCAGCGAAGCATTGTTCCAAACACCTTGGCCAAGCACGCGAACCGCGCCCTGGCTGGGCCGAAGCTGGCCGGTTGCCAACTGCAAGAGCGTGGACTTTCCGGCGCCGTTGGGACCAAGCAAACCTGTTACCCCTGGGCCGATTTGGACCGTCAGCTTATTGATGCCGATCACATTGCCGTACCACTTCGAAACGTCTTGGAAGTCGACAATCGGTGTCACTTGAGTCGGTCCAGCGGCTTGATCGAAAGATTGAGAATGCATACCGAAAATGCGAACAAGCCGGACAATACGGCGGCCGACCAATACCAGGGATACTGATTGCCCATCAGCTGCAGCAAGATGGGAGTCCGCCCTCTCGCTGGCGTTAACTGGGCAAGCCGCTCCCACGCCGCGTTCGTGCGCAGCAAATGTTCTCCAATCCGGTGCAGATTCGCCGTATAGGAAAGCAGTGGCCGCCAGTCCGATTTCGCTGCCTCGATCTCGCCGTTCAGAAAGTCCTCGCTTGCCCAAAAACGCCCATGCACTCCCGTGTTGTGGAATCTTTGCTCTTGTTCAACTTTCATCAAGACGAGCGATACTGTGCTGGTGAAAATCCAGATCCCCATCCACAGCAGCGCCACGTACCGCGAGTTGCGCGAGAGCGATGAAAGCGCCAGCATCAGCATCCCCGCCGATAGCGCAATAATCAAACCGTACGCAACGCTGGCCAAGAGTATTCTCGACGTATCACGAATGATCGTAATGTCGAGACTAAACAGCAGTCCCAACAAATACGCGACCAAGGCTGGCAGGATAATGATCGCCACCAATAGCGCGCCAATGACGCCCAATTTGCCCGCCAGGTAATCCACCCGCCGCAGCGGTCGCGAGAGATACAATGGCAAGGAATTATAACGCAAGTCCTGGCTGATCAGGTTCGGTCCGACGAGCAGCACGAGCACCATCGAGAACCACAACTCCCACGATAGAAAATAATGAAAGCAGATGGTCCAAATCTCAACGCGGTAATCGCGCGGCCCGGCAAGAATCGGTTGGCCGAGCAGACCGGTTAACATCGGTCGAATTGAATCGACCAGGGCAGACTGCCGTTCCACGAGTCCCCAAACGCACAGCACGAACACCAGCACCAGCGCCGGCACCCACGCGACAAACAATGCCCATCGAACCGCCCGCCCTTGCAGGGCGGTTCGCACGCCGCGACGCGTGATTGCCAGCCAGCGCCAGGGGAGGCCCGACAATTGTCCCGACCAATGTTGATAACCTTGATCAAAGATCGGCATCAGGGACGCTCCATCGCATTCAGAAACACTTCTTCCAACGTGCTCCGCTGCGGTCGCAAATAGCGGATTTGTTCTTTCTGGCTCGCGGCCACTTCCCACAGCAGCTGCTGGGACCGACCGGACGGAATTCGCACGCGAAGCACGTCGTTGTGGAATTCGGTCGCGCAGCCTGCCGCGGTGAGCCGCTCGGCGAACGAATTCATGTCGGCCTTGAGCCGCACGTCGAACGCCTGTTCGTGGAGCTGCTTGAGTTCCTGGATTTGACCTTGGGCGAGCAATGTGCCGCGCCCCAGTACGATCACGTAGTCGCACACCGCTTCGACGTCCGGCAAAAGGTGGCTGGAAAACAATAAGTTCATACCCTTGTTGTGCCCGAGGTCGTGGGTCAGATCCAATACTTCCTGCCTGCCCGCCGGGTCCATCCCATTGGTGGGCTCATCAAGAATCAATAATTGAGGATCGTGCACGATCGCCGAGGCCAATTTGAGCCGCTGCTTCATACCGCTCGAATAGGACTCCACCATGCGATAACGGGCCTCACCCAGGCCGACGTAATCGAGCACTTCATGGGCACGCTGAAGTGAGTCGGCCCGGGACATCCCAACGAGCTCGCCCGCATAAGCCACGAACTCCACGCCGACGACGTGCGGAAACAGGCACTCATCCTCGGGGGCGAAGCCGACTTTCCGGCGGATATCGAGCTGCCGCCGGCGAAAATCCATTCCCAGCACTTCGCCCGAACCCCTATCGACTGGAATCAGCCCGAGCAGCGTACGGATCAGTGTCGTTTTGCCCGAGCCATTCGGGCCGAGCAGGCCAATGCTGCCAGGCGGAACTGCGATCGAGAGATCGTCGAGCGCCACGGTGCTGCCGTAGGTTTTCGTGACTCCCACAAATTGGAACAAACTGGACGCCATATTTGCCGCTACGCGAGAATCTCCCGGATCACATCGCCGTGCACGTCCGTCAGCCGCCGGTCGATGCCGTTGTGACGGAATGTTAGCCGCTTATGATCGATTCCGAGTAAGTGTAGAATCGTTGCATGTAGATCGTAACAATAAGTGCGGCCTTCGGCGCCCTGATATCCAAACTCATCGCTCTGCCCGTAGCTGGTTCCACCGGCGACGCCGGCCCCGGCCAGCCAGGTGACGAACGTCCCGCCGTTGTGATCGCGCCCGGTCGCTCCTTGCGTGAATGGCATCCGACCGAATTCAGTGGTCCACACAACTAGTGTATCTTCCAACATGCCTCGCTGGGCCAGATCGCGCAGCAACGTGGCGAGGGGGCGGTCGACGGCGTGGGCGATGGCTGGCAATTCTTTTTGAATATCGGAATGGTTATCCCAGTTGCCGACGGCCCCGTCCATGCCGCTCCAAACCTGGACGAAACGCACATCGCGTTCCAACAGCCGGCGAGCGATCAGGCAGTTACGACCGAAGCCGTGTAAAGCGTCGTCGTGGACTCCGTATGCGGCGAGCGTGGCGGCTGTTTCACCAGTCAGGTCGAGAACCTGCGGCGCGCTGAGCTGCATTTTCGCCGCCAATTCGTAGGAAGCCATGCGAGCTTCGAACCGAGAATCGCCCGGATGCCGTTCGAGATGCCCGGCATTGAGCTGGCGCAGCAGTTCCAGGCCGGCCATTTCGCTTTGTCGCGTCACGTGTCCAGCTTTGGCGCTCCTGCTCGGGCGGCTCGAGGTTGGCGATCGGTATGGCCGCGTTCGGGTTGATCACCGTTCCCTGGTGTGCGGCCGGCAGAAAGCCCTGCGAGAAATCGCCGGTCGCGTTGTAAGGCAAGCCTCGCGGGTCGGGAAGCACGACAAATGTCGGCAGGTTGTCGTTCATGTTGCCGAGCCCATACGAAATCCAGGCTCCCAGGCAAGGAAAGCCGGGCATGACGAAACCGGTATTTTGCATGTAGCTGGCCGGACCATGTACGTTTGTCTTCGACGCCATCGCCATCAGAAAAGCCAGATCGTCGACGCATTCCGCCATCTGCGGGAAAGCACTGCTCACCCAGCGTCCACACTCGCCGTATCGCCGAAATTCGAACGGCGATTTCATGATCGCGCCCGGCTCGCTGGTCGCCGCCGACTTGATGCCGAAGTCGACCTTCTCGCCGTGCCGCTGGGCGAGCGCGGGCTTGTAGTCGAAGGTATCCACATGGCTGACGCCGCCGTTCATAAAGAGCTGGACCACACGTCTAGCCTTGGGCACATGATGCAACCCATTCTGCAGCGATGGCTGGAGCGGTCCGCCCAGCGCTTTCTCGCGGGCCATTAAATGAGTCAGCGCAATCCCACCAAAACCGGCGCCGACTTCGAGCAGCCACTGCCGGCGTGTTCGCGATGTTGAGCGTGTTTGCATTTTGCATTTGCCTTTGGAAAGCAAGATTCAGGGCGCCACTCAGTCGACGAACATAAATTCATTCGTATTCAGCAAGAAACGGCACGCGTTCGCCATCCCAAATTGCCGGGCGTACGCACTTACGGCAGTCTGTTCTTTCGCATCTGGCTCTCGCCCCAGCAGCAACCGATAAAGCTGTGCGACCTGTTTCGGAATTTCCTCGTGCCGGGCATCAAGACTGGCCGCAATGTGTTGGCTCTGCCGGATGATGAGCTTATCGTTCAGCATCGCCAATGCCTGCAACGCGGTGATCGAGACCGTTCGCTTCGGGACCTGCTGGCATCCATCGGGGCAATCGAGCGCCGACATGAACGGGTCGGGAATCGTGCGAAAGATGAATCGGTAGATGCTCCGGCGATTATTGGCCGGATCATCGACATTGAAATGCTCGTAATCGGCCTCGGGACGTGCGCCAGATGCCTTGACTTCGATGAACTGTTTCACCGGCGGGCCGCCCATCTCCAAGTTAAGCTTGCCGGATAGCCGCAGCACGGCGTCGCGTACGACTTCAGCATCGAGCCGTTGGCGGTTCATCCGCCACAGGAACCGGTTATCGGCATCAGTATTTGACGCCGCTGCCGAATAGCAGGAGGATTGCCGGTAGGCCGCGCTCGTGACAATTAACCTGTGCAACGACTTGAGCGAGCCGCCATTATCACGCAGCGTCGCCGCCAGCCAATCGAGCAATTCGGGATGCGTGGGGACATGCCCATGTGCCCAAAGTCATTCGGCGTGTCCACGAGTCCCTGCCCGAAATGATATTGCCAGACTCGATTGGCGATCGATCGCCAGGTCAGCACGTTCTTGCGGTCGGACAGCCAGTTGGCCAATGCAACGCGTCGCTGCGATTCGTCCGTGGCGTCTTTGATTTCAAGTTCGCCGGGAAAGCAAGGGAGACACCGCAACGCTACCGGCCCGGCTAACGCGCCGGGTCGATCGATGTCTCCGCGCTTCAGCACATAAACCAGGCGAGGCTTTTCAGCGGGGTGAAACGAACCGACCGCTTGGAATTGGTTGGTGCCGCAATAAAGCGTCGTTTGCGCCGGCAAAGCAGCCAATTGCTGGTCGATCTGCTGCTGCAAATAAAACGCTGCCAACGACATTCGCTGTTCGTCGGTTCGCTTTTCGGCGCCGCAGTCAATGCCGCCGTGACTTTTGGCGGCATGCGCGCCGGGTCTGGCGGCTGCCGCTTTTGCCACTCAAAGACTTTCGCCTGCAACTCCGGCGCGAGCAGCGTCGTGTCCTTCTTCTCGCGGCGATGCTCTATTGCCGAACGCTGTGTAACGAGCTCAGTTCGCGCCCGGGTGACGGCCGGATCAGCGTCATATTGCCGCGGCGCCTTGTCGATGCCTGCGAATACTGCCTGCAGACCGTAATAGTCGGCTTGCTTGATCGGATCAAACTTGTGGTCGTGGCAGCGGGCGCAATGAACGGTGCTGCTGACGAACGTTGTCATCACCGTGGAGACAATGTCGTCGCGATCGAGGTACTGGGCCAGCCGGTAATCGGCCGTATCCATTTGTCCCGATTGGAGCGTGCTCTGGTCCCACGGCCCCGCGGCCAAAAAGCCCGTTGCCGTTAACGCATCGGGATTGCCCGGTTCGAGCGCGTCACCGGCCACTTGCTCGCGCACAAACTCGGCATAGGGTTTGTCGTCGTTGAATGCTTTCACCAGGTAGTCTCGGTACGGCCAGATGTTTCGGGGCAGGTCGTGCTCGAAACCGTGCGAGTCTGCGTAATGGACAACGTCCATCCAATGACGAGCCCAGCGTTCGCCGTACCGGGGGCTCGCCAATAGCCGATCGACAAGTCGCTCATAAGCATCCGGACCGTTATCGGAAAGAAATGCATCGGCCTCTTCCGGCAGCGGCGGCAACCCGATCAAATCGAAATACACGCGGCGCAGCAGCGTGCGGCGATCGGCTGGCGGTGCGGCTCGCAGTCCGTGTTCAGACAACGACTTCAAAACGAATCGATCGATCGGCGTCCGCACCCAGCTTTCCAATTGCGGATCGGCGAACTTTGGCGGCGGCGGCGATTCGAGCGACCGGTAGGCCCAATGCGCGGGCCAATTGGCGCCCGCCGCGATCCATTGGCGAAGCGCGCCGATTTGCCGTTCGCCAAGCGGCTCTCCCTCCGGCGGCATCCGCTCCGACTCCTCCGCAGATACGCGCCGAAGCAGCTCGCTGGCGTCTGGCTCTCCCGGCACGATGGCGCGATTACCGGAATCGAGTTTGCCGATCGCCTTCGCACGCTCGTCGAGCCGCAAGCCCGCTTCGGAAGTTTCTGGGCCATGGCAGCGCACGCACTTCGTGGCGAGTATGGGTTGAATGTCGCGCGCAAAATCGGTTGTCGAATCCTGTTTTGGGACCGCTCCACGCGAGCCATCGCCGAACGCATCGCCCGCAGCGGCCAATAGATATCCGGACACACACAGCGCGGCAAGTGAAACCCGAACGCCACTGAGTGCGATGGCATGTCGGTGTTTTCGGTCGCTCACCATCGAGTGGCTCCGAGTTGCAGGCGGGTTCTAGTGGAAAGCGATCCATGCAACCGATCGCCAGGCTCGAGAGCACCGTGCTTCAATAGCTTCTCGGTCCCGAAGCGATATTCCCGGCATTTTAGCATTGTCAGCCACCCGCAGGCGGTGTCAATTGACCCAATATTCGGTGCCCCGCCCCAGAATCTGGCCGCGCATCCGCGTGAAAACGTGTCCAAAAGAGCGAACCGTGACGCTCGGCGTCTTCCGTTCTTTGAGTCCAAGCCGAGGTCAGAAAGCCAATTTGGCCGGAAAGAATTTCTGAATCAATTCAGTGTAAAACGGACGTAGCTGGTTCCAATCCGGCGGCTGCGGACTTTTGGAATACAGATCGTACGGATTGAACTCCTTCACCCAGCGCACCATTTCTCGATCGCGATCATCGCATAGCCAATCGTAAGCCCCTTCGCGGTGCCATGCGTAGAACGAGTGATAGCGAATCATGTAAAGCGCGGGCTCCGGCAGATAATCTTTGAACACGTGGTACAAGTACTCGTCGTGTCCCCACGACATCACCACATTTCGCAATCCGCAATTCTGTTCGTAGATGCCGAGCCGGCTGTTGTAGCGCGGATCGTGCGCGTCGGGATTTTGAGTAAAAAACTCGTGGTAAATAATATGCTCGTCGAACCGGCAACCGACCGGAAATGTGTCGCCGACAACCGCCCACTGCGGCTCCCCGTAAAGGCAAAGAACTTTCCCCAGGTCGTGCACAAGACCGGTCAAAATAAACCAGTCCTCGTGTCCATCCGCACGAATCGCCTCGGAAGTTTGCAACAAATGCTGAAGCTGATCGAGTTCGATATCGGGGTCTGAATCGTCAACGAGCGTGTTCAGAAAGTCGAGCCCTTCAAAGATGCTCATGCGCTGGTGGTTGAGCTTGAGAAACTCCTGGCGCTTCCGGCTTACGAATTCGCACGTCTGTTCGCGGTGGTTGTGCTCGTAAAAATCCCGAACCGTGTCCCGCGCCGGATCGTCATAATTTCGATAATCTTCTTGGGCTTTCATGCCCGGTTTCGGATAAACCTGCTCTTCGATGAATTCTTCCCACGCGTGCAGAGCATGCTGTTTCGCTGAAGTGGCGCTGGATTCGCGGTTCATAGTTGCTTACCGTGACGGTGCTTTCGTTGCGTGCCCGGATTCATCCATTATGACTGGCGGAAAGCCGCAAGAACAATCCCAGCGTGTTGCGTAGGGGGCTTCTCAGAAGTATCTTCGATACCTGGCGCAAGTATGGGGTCCGACGCCAGCAGGATATTTCTCATGTCACGCCTTTTCACCGGTTTGGTCCTGGTCGTTGTAAGTACACAGCTTGGTTGCCGCGGGGGCGGCAGTCAGGGGCCAGGTGTCGTGTTGCTGCGCTACAACCCCGGCAGCGAAAGCACCGAGCAGCGCGAAAGGGGATTCCTCGAAACTCTGGCGAAGGAATTTCCTCAGGTCAAAGTAATCTCGTCCGATCAGTACGCCGGAACCACGCCCGAACAAGCTCTCGATAAGACGAGCGATGTCTTGAACAAATACCGGGATCGCGTCACCGGCATCTTCGCCGTTTGCGAACCGAATGCCACCGGCATGCTCGGCGCTTTGGAAAACACCGGTTTCGCGGGCAACGTGAAAGCGATCGTCTTCGATCCGAACCGAGTGCTTGTCAACGGCCTGGCCGACGGAAAACTACATGGCATCGTGTTGCAGGACCCGGTCAAGATGGGTTACCTGGGCGTCAAGACCATGCTCGCCCATTTGCAAGGCCAGCAAGTCGAGAAACGAATCGTGACGGATGTGCACGTCGCCACGAAGGAGAATATGGCGGACCCGCAGATGAAAAGACTTTTGGAGCCCGCCCAGTTCCACGACGACAATGAACAGCCGAAGGACGTGAAATTTCGGATCGCCGTTATCCCGAAAGGCACGACGCATGAGTTTTGGAAATCGGTTCATGCCGGTGCGGCCCAGGCGGCAAAAGAGGCCGGTAATGTCGAGATTTTCTGGAAAGGCCCGCTTCAGGAAAACGACACCGAGGGACAGATCAATGTCGTCCAAGAGTTCATCACCAAGAAGGTGGACGGTCTCGTGCTGGCGCCGCTCGACTCGCAGGCGTTGATCGGGTCCGTCAAGGATGCCCGCAAACAGGGGATCCCCACGGTGATCTTCGACAGCGCCCTGGGAGACGAAAGCGAGATCGTGAGCTACGTGGCGACCGACAATTACCAGGGCGGTGCAATGGCTGCCCGCCGGTTGGCAGAGGTGCTGGGAAACAAAACGAAGCCGTAAGCGCAGAGCAGCGCATAAACGTCAGACAAGTTTCCCAACCATTACATCGTGCGCACAGCGCATCTGTCATTTCGTGTTTTGCATTTCGCGTTTAATCTTCAACCCGAGCGCAGCCACGAGAGCTATCGCCAGCACGTCGACAATGACCTTAAAATAGAGATCCATCGGCGCGTTGCCGATGAATAGCACATCGCCGAGCGCCATTGATCCAAGCATCGTCCCCGCAATTAGCGCACATTAATGCGTACTTTGAAAGCGCGCATCCGCCGCCCACCGCGGAAGAGCTAGTACGGGGGGGGGCAATCGCCACGATAACGCCGAACCTTACTCAGCCTGGTACATAGATTGGGTAACAACTTACTTGACTCATCAGGTTAAATCCCATTTTGGGAATCTTGCATAATTGTTAGGCAACGTAGTTGACTCATCGGAAACGGCCGATACAATGAAGGTAGAAGCGAGCAAATGAGACTCGCCAAAATCACACAAAGGACAATCAAGATGAACGCGACCGAACGGGCAATAGCTGGTTACTTGCTTGACATGCCGATCAATTCTGAGCGGCAGCTTTACGGTAATAGGGTCGAGCGATTTGCCGATGGCTGGAGGGTCAATGGCGAGGGATGCTTCTCGCACAGCAACGCAATCAAACATCTGTTCGCCAGTGGCGATTTCGTCGAACTGTCCTATTTTGGGCACGTCCTTGTCGGGATTGGACCGAAGCGATGAAGTACACGATGTCAAAGGATGGCGTGAAGCGTGTAAGCCTTCACGCTGTTCTTCGCGTGACTCCCGAAGAAGTGGCGGCAATACGAAAGACTGCCAAGCGAGCTGGCCACGACTCGCTGAAAGACTTTTTGCACTGGTGCCTGAAGCAAGGCTATTGGAGTGAGCTTGACTCCCAGGACAATGAGGAAGTGGATAATGCCGAAACTCAGTAAAGAACGCCGCAAGGCTATGGAAATCGAAACGATCGCCGCACACTTGACGGCTGCTTTTTCGATCACTGCTGAATGTGTCGTCTGTGCTAGTTCTACTTCTGATGATGTTCATGCAACATCCGACACTGAGGCCCGTAGGAAGTACGCTTTTGATTGTTACGATAGCGGCTGGCGAATCCTCGACCAGCCTCATTTGCAGCTTGTCGGATTGACCTGTCCCGATTGCATCGCAAATCCTGAGTGAACTATGACTGACACCCCGAAAACATTGATGGAAGCTGTACGCTACTTCGCCGATCCGAAGGTTTGTTTCGAGCACATGCTGCAAGCTAAGTGGCCGCTGTCCAATCCGGTCTGTCCGAAGTGTAGTAGCGAGCGCGTTGGCGTTATCCGCTCGCGGTCGATGCTCCAATGCAAAGAGCCGAAGTGCCGCAAGCAATTCAGCGTCAAAGTAGACACAATTTTCGAGGATAGCCCGCTGCCGCTCGATAAGTGGTTCGTCGCTGTCTGGTGCATCGCTAACGCCAAGAATGGAATTAGCAGCTACGAATTGGCCCGCGCGCTGGGCGTCACTCAGAAAACAAGTTGGTTCATGCTCCATCGGGTTCGCATGGCGATGAGAAACCGATCTTTTCGCAAGCTGTATGGCACAGTCGAAACCGACGAAACTTTCATCGGTGGCAAAGCGAAAAACATGCACAAGCACAAGCGGGAAAAGCGTATTCGCGGCCGTGGTGCTGTTGGCAAGGCAATCGTGCAAGGGCTGCTGGAGCGCGGCGGCGAAGTGCGAACCGAATGCGTCGGATCGATCGACGATGAAACGCTGGCCCGCAACGTGCGGCGGCACGTCCAATTCGGATCGCACGTCTACAGCGATGCCGCGCCGGCCTATGGCGGACTGAGCCTCAATTACTTCCATAAGTGGGTTGACCACATTCGGAATTACGTCGTCGGCTCTGTCCACACCAACGGAATCGAAAACTTTTGGAGTTTGCTGAAGCGCACGCTGGGCGGCACCTACGTCTCGGTCGCTCCCTTCCACCTGAGACGCTATCTGGACGAACAGGCGTTCCGCTACAACGAGCGGAAGGAATCGGACGCCAATCGGTTCTACAACGTACTGTGTGCCGTCGTCGGCAAGCGGCTGACGTGGCGCGTTCTGACTGCCCAAAACGATGCTGGATTCATGGGATTGAATTAGATGATTACCGGATGCCACCAGTGCGGCCGAAAAACTCGCCAGATAGACGCCTCGGTATACGCTGGTGATTATCACGGCGGCAACCTTTACGCACCTGGCCGGCAATGCATCGAATGCGGGACGGTCTACCAAGTGAACCGAGTCGGCAAAACGCTGCGGCTCCATATCGTCGGCGTTCACCGGCTGCCGCCGCGAAACAAATGGGAAACCCCAATTGCCTGAAGGATTAACAAATGCCACGGAAGCCAAATGGATTGACAGAGTTTGAGAGATTACTAGGGCCACTAACGAAAGTGACCAAAGAGCAACTAGACCGCGAAATCGAAAAGGACGCCAAGCGGAAGGTGGCGAAGAAAAAGGCAGCGAAGCGTAAAAAGCGTGCATGATTTTTCTAAAGTGTGTTTGATGAGTCAAGTAAGTTGTTGCCATAGATTGGGGTAACGCCAGTCAGGTCACACACAGCTACAGTTCTGACGATGGTCGTGCAATCGGGGCGGATCGCCTCGTCGAACAACATCTGTAACGTACCGCCTGGGCCCATCACCAGTTGCTGATCAACCGTAATCGGAATGGGTTCCGAATCGTTGTCGTCGCAGTAGTGAACGATGAGCAATTGGCCTTCCGCCACGTCGAGACCAACGAGGCGAACTTTGTTAAAATGGACGGCGTTACAATGTCGGATTTGTTCAAGGCTCGTCCCAAATGGGAAATGTCGGACAACCTCTGGAACACGCTACCCGCTCCGGTTTGAAGCCGTTTCCACGACGTGAGCAAGAACAGCGTGACCGCAAGTTTTCAACCCACGCACGATTCGACCGAATGAAGCGACTTCACGATTGGACACTTCAACGGAGATGCTACCGATGAAGACCACAATCGAAGATACTTATCCGCTGTCACCGATGCAGCAGGGTATGTTGTTTCACACTTTGCTTGCCCCTGATTCGGGTGTTGACATCGAGCAGTTGTATTGCGAACTGCATGAGTCGCTGGATGTCGCCGCTTTTCAGCGGTCCTGGCGGTGCGTGATCAAGCGTCATCCTGTTTTGCGGACGAGCTTTTTGTGGCAGGGTGTCGAGGAGCCACTTCAAGAAGTCCATTCGGTGGTCGAGTTACCCTGGGAGGAATACGATTGGCGAAATGTCGCGCTTGATGAAAAGAAAGAGCGGTTGGCGGCATTTTTGATGTCGGACCGGCGTCGTGGCTTCAACATGACCCAAGCGCCACTTTTGCGCCTGACCCTGTTCCAATGGGATGACGCCGACAGCCGGTTCATTTGGACGTTTCACCATGCCATTTTGGACGGCCGGGGACTTTCTATTCTGCT
Organism: Pirellulales bacterium; assembly: GCA_963733825.1. Lineage (GTDB taxonomy): Bacteria > Planctomycetota > Planctomycetia > Pirellulales > Lacipirellulaceae > JABDGM01. The sequence goes on along the minus strand of CAVTEK010000011.1, from coordinate 8,604 downwards.
GCGGGAAGTGTTTGCTCTTTACGAAGCGTTCCGGAACGGCTCGGAGTTGGGATTGCCGCTACCCCGACCGTATCGCGATTACATTGACTGGCTGCAACAACAGGAATTCTCCAAAGCTGAGCCGTTCTGGCGGCAGAAATTGAACGGTTTTAGCGCGCCCACGCCACTGGTGGTCGATCAGCTCGCCAGCGCTGATGGCGACGACGGAACTCGCCTGGGCGATCGGGAAGCCCGGTTGTCCGCCGAGATCACTACAAAGCTACGCTCGCTGGTCAAGGAAAACCACCTGACGCTCAACTCGGTCGTGCAGGGTGCGTGGTCGCTGCTGTTGACCCGCTACAGTGGACAAGATGAGGTGGTTTTTGGGGTAACTCGCGCCTGCCGCCGTTCGACGTTTGAGGGCGCGGACGAGATGGTTGGAATCTTCATTAACACCCTGCCGCTGCGCGTGTGCGTGAATCCCGACTCGGAGTTGATTCCGTGGTTGAAGGATTTGCGCGCGCAATGGAAGGCGATGGGCTATTATGAGCACACACCGTTGGTGCAGGTACAGGGTTGGAGTGACCTGCCGGCCGGCAGTTCGCTATTCGACAGCATCTTGGTGTTTGAGAACTTCGATTTGGATACGCAAATGCGGGGGCAGGGCGGCCCTTGGTCGAATCGGCAGTTTCGCCTCTTGGATAAAACAAATTTCGCCATCACTTTAGTGGCTTATGCGGAGCCTGAGCTGCATTTCAAGATCGATTTCGACACCGGTCGTTTCGACGACGCGACCATCGAGCGGATGCTGGGGCATCTTCGAACCTTGCTCGAATCAATGGCAAACGATCCGCAAGCGCGGCTCGGTGATTTGCCGCTCTTGACGTCAGCCGAGCGTCAGCAACTGATTGTCGAGTGGGCCGACACGGCCGCGGAGTATCCGTGCGAAAAATGTCTGCACCAGTTGTTCGAAGAGCAAGCGGAGCGAACTCCCGATGCGGTGGCCGTGTCGTTCGACGGACAACATCTGAGTTACCGCGATCTCAATGCTCGTGCCAACGAATTGGCTCGTTACTTAAGGATGTTGGGCGTGCGCGCCGAGACACTGGTGGCCATTTGCATTGAGCGATCCGTGGAGATGGTCGTCGGCATTCTGGGAATCCTCAAGGCCGGCGGGGCGTACGTCCCGCTCGATCCTGCTTATCCCAAAGACCGCATTGCATTCATCATTGAAGACAGCCAAGCGCCCGTCCTGCTGACGCAGCAAAAGCTCGCAGCCAGCCTCCCTGATCAGGCGGCGAAGTTAGTCTGCGTGGATTCCGACTGGCCAGAAATTGCTGCGGCCGCTGAAAGTGATCGTGCATCTGCGCCGAGCCCCGCGAATCTCGCCTACATCATTTACACGTCCGGTTCGACGGGACAGCCCAAAGGCGTTGCAATCGAACATCGCCAGGTAGTCCGCCTGTTCTTGGCGACCGAGGCAAATTTCCAATTCAACACGAGCGACGTCTGGACGTTGTTTCACTCGTATGCCTTCGACTTCTCGGTTTGGGAATTGTGGGGAGCGCTCTTGTACGGGGGGCAGCTAGTGGTGGTCCCTTATGAGATCAGTCGAACACCCGACGCCTTTTACCGATTGCTGATCAAAGAGGGCGTTACCGTACTGAACCAAACGCCCTCAGCATTTCGGCAACTTGTATGGGCGGAGGAGTCGACCAAGGAATGCCAGGAGCCGCTCGACCTGCGGTACGTGATCTTCGGTGGAGAGTCGTTAGAGGTGCAGGCATTGAAACCATGGTGGGATCGGCACGGAGACGTATCACCCCAATTGGTCAATATGTATGGCATCACGGAGACGACGGTGCATGTCACTTATCGGCCGTTGACCCGAAGTGATCTCGATCGGCCAACCAGCCCGATCGGACGCCCCATCAAGGATCTGCAAATCTATTTGCTCGACGCGCACGGCCAACCGGTGCCGATTGGTGTGCCGGGTGAGATCTATGTGGGAGGGGCGGGAGTGGCCCGCGGTTATTGGGATCGTCCCCAGTTGACGGCGGAGCGATTTGTGCCGAACCCGTTCCACAATGATCTCGATTCGCGACTCTACAAGTCGGGCGACCTGGCGAGGTACCTTCCCGATGGCAGCTTGGAGTTTTTGGGTCGGGCCGACGACCAAGTGAAGGTCCGCGGGTTCCGCATCGAACTCGGCGAGATCGAGGCCGTATTGGGCCAGCATTCCCAGGTGCGTGAAACGGTTATAGTTGCCAGGGAGGACGATCGCGGAGACAAACGCCTGGTGGCGTACCTGGTGCCGCAGTCAATAGGCATGCCGCCGACTGCCGCCGAATTGCGCCGCCATCTGCACGACAAGCTGCCGGATTATATGGTCCCCTCGGCATTCGTATTCCTCGATTTGCTGCCGCTTACTCCCAATGGCAAAGTAGACCGCCATTCGCTGCCGGCGCCTGACGAATCGCGACCGGACATCGAGACCGACTACGTGGCGCCCCGAAACTGCATCGAGCAAACACTCGCAGGCATCTGGTGCGATTTGTTGGGAATCGAACGAGTCGGTATCCACGACAACTTCTTTGCCCTGGGCGGACACTCCCTATTGGCAGCAACGATCCAATCGCGTGTGGCTTCCGAGTCGCAGGTGGAATTGCCGCTGCGAAAATTGTTCGAAGCGCCGACGATTGCTGAGTTGTCGAGTGAGATTGAGGCCATACGCAGCGATGGGCAGATGATTACGAGGGAGCCATTGCAACGAATCAATCGAAATGAGCTCGATCGACGTCCGCTGTCATTCGCCCAAGAACGACTGTGGTTCCTCGATCAGCTGGAAGGAGGGAGTGCGACCTACAACATCCCCTGGATTGTGCGGCTGCGTGGACGGTTGAACGTTTCGGCGCTCGAGCGAAGTTTGCAGGAAGTCGTGCGGCGCCACGAAGTGCTGCGGACGACATGCGTGACGGTCGACGGATTACCGCAGGCGGTGGTGCGCGAGCCCGCGGCGTTTCAGCTGACAGTTACCGACCTGCAAGGTGTTCCCGATACGGAGCGGGAAGCGCAGTCCGTGAGACTGGCGACCGAGGAAGCCGGCCGACCGTTCGACCTGGCGCGGGATCTGATGCTGCGTGCTCGCCTCTTGCAGTTGGGAGATCAAGACCACGTGCTAATCCTAACGATGCACCACGTTGCCTCCGACGGCTGGTCAATGGGGGTGTTCGCCGGCGAACTGTCGGCGTTGTACGACGCGTTTGCCCAGGATCAACCATCGCCGCTGCCCGAGTTGCCTGTCCAATACCTGGACTTCGCGATCTGGCAGCGGAAACGGTTGCAGGGCGACGTGCTGTCCCAGCAACTGGAGTATTGGAAAAAACAACTGGCGGGTGCTCCAGCAATTCTCGAGCTTCCGACCGACTTTCCTCGGCCCCCGGAGGTGAGTTACAGAGGCGCACAGCAAGATTTCGTGTTGGACGCCAGGCTGACACAGTCTTTGCACGCGTTGAGTCGCCGGGAGCAAGTCACCCCCTTCATGCTGCTGCTGGCGGCCTGGCAGGCGATGCTCTCGCGGTACAGCGGGCAGGACGACCTATTGGTGGGATCACCGATCGCGGGACGAAACCGGGCGGAGTTGGAGGGTCTCATCGGGCTCTTTTTGAACACGCTGGTGCTGCGGACGGACTTGTCGGGAAACCCCACATTCCGGGAGCTCTTGCAGCGGGTTAGAGAAGTGACGCTGGCGGCCTTTGCCCATCAGGATCTGCCGTTCGAGAAACTGGTGGAAGAACTGCGACCCGAGCGCAGCCTGGGCCACAGTCCAGTGTTCCAGGTGATGTTTGTCCTGCAGAACGCACCCGTGGATCTTTTGGAACTGCGAGGCATTGCAGCCGCTCAACTGTCGATCGAAAACCCGACTGCGAAGTTCGATCTAACAATGTCGCTCGGTGAGCGGAATGGCCAACTGCATGGCACGCTGGAGTACAGCACCGATCTGTTCCAGACGGCGACCATCGAGCGGTTGATCGGGCACTTCCAGGTATTGCTGGAAGGCATTGTGATCGACGCCGATCGGCGGATCAGCGCCTTGCCATTGCTTACGGAGTCCGAACGTCATCAACTGCTGGAGAATTGGAATGACACGGCTGCTCAGTTTCCGCACGACAAATGCGTCCAGGATCTATTCGAAGCGCAAGCTGAGCGAACGCCGAATGCGGTTGCGATTGTCTTCGAAGACCAACAACGAACCTACCGCGAGCTGAACGAGCAGGCCAACCAGTTGGCCCATCACCTGCGAGCCAAGGGCGTTGGTCCCGATGTGCTGGTTGGTCTGTGCGTGCCACGATCGATCGATCTGTTAGTGGCGATCCTCGGCATTTTTAAGGCCGGTGGAGCATACGTGCCGCTGGACGCGACGTATCCGCGCAGGCGGCTGGAATTCATGCTGCAGGATACTGCCGTTCGCATCCTGATTACCGACAGGGCCCAGATCGAGCAACTTCCGCGTGATTCACTTGAGTTCATTTCCCTTGATTCGGCCCGCGAAATGCTGGCAACGCAAAGTCGCGTTGACCCGCGGCGGGTCGCACATCCCAAAAATCTCGCGTACGTAATCTACACTTCAGGTTCCACTGGCAACCCGAAAGGAGTGGAAGTCGCTCATCACAGTGTTGTGAATGTGCTGACGAGTCTCGCAGACCTCCTGAAGCTGCAGCCTGGAGAGCGCATGCTGGGCTTCGCGTCGCCGACATTTGACATCTCGGTCGCTGAATTCTTCGTGCCGATGTTGGTCGGCGGCACTACGATCTTGACCGGTCGTGATGTCGCTTACGACACGTCAAAGATCGTCGAAGCGTTCCGCAAACAGCAGCCTCGCATCGTTCAGGCAACACCCGTCACATGGCAAATGCTTGTTGACTGCGAAGGCTGGGGTGGCCCAGACCTGACAATCATCTCAGGTGGCGAAGCCTTGCAAAATTCACTGGCCGATCGACTTCTCGGAAAGTGCGGTACACTCTGGAATCTTTACGGACCGACAGAAACCACAATCTGGTCGACAGCCAGCCGTGTAACAACTCCCAGCAATTCAATTGGTCGACCGATCCACAACACTCAAGTGTACGTGCTCGACAGATGGCTTCAGCCTGTGCCGATCGGTACGTGGGGTGAACTCTACATCGGGGGGGACGGCTTGCGCAAGGCTACCTGAACCGACCGGCTCTCACCGCCGAACGCTTCATTGCCAATCCGTTTAGCACTGACCCTGGTAGTCGGCTCTATCGCACGGGCGACCGCGTCCGCTGGAGTGCCGACGGCAATCTCGAGTACCAAGGCCGTTTGGATAGTCAGATTAAACTGCGAGGCTTCCGTATTGAGTTAGGCGAAATTGAATCGACGCTGTGCGAGCACCAGGACATCGCCCAGTGCGCGGTAGTATTGCGCGAAGATCGACCGGACGACAAACGATTGGTTGCATATTGGGTGTCGCGATCTGGTGATCGGAACCTTCGGTTGCGTGATTATCTCGCGAGCCGGCTACCACACTACATGATCCCATCGTCGTACGTGTGCCTGGAATCGCTGCCGACTACGCCCAGCGGAAAGCTGGACCGCAAAGCACTTCCGGCGCCAGAGCGGAAACGCTTCGAAGCCGAGTACACTGCGCCCCGGGATGCAGTGGAACAATCGCTGGCTGACATCTGGTCTCAAATCCTGGGTATCGAGCGAATTGGCATCCGCGACAACTTCTTCGCTTTCGGCGGTCACTCCTTGTCCGCCACCCAGGTTGTGGCACGGGCGTGCGCCGTGCTGCGTGTCGATCTTTCAATCCGCGACCTGTTTAACATGCCGACAATCGCCGAATTGGCCTCTCGTGTTGCCGTGCTGCGAAGCGGTAGGTCAAACCGGTCGAATCAGCCGCTAACTTGCATCGATCGATCGACATTGGTTCATTTGCCATTGTCGTTTGCACAGGAGCGGATGTGGTTCCTCGAGCAGCTTCAAGGGGAGTCGGTTGCGTACAACGTGCCGTACGCGATGCGCTTGCAAGGATCTCTGGACGTTGAGTCGTTACGGAGTGCTTTGGAGGCGATCGTTCATCGACACGAACCACTGCGGACGACATTTTCGATGTCGGGCGGAGAGTTGGCTCAGATCATCCAACCGCCGACTCGATTCGACCTGCCGTTGACGGATCTTCGCAGTCTGCGAGCGGAAGCCCGGGAAAAGGAGGCGGCAAGACAGGCAGGCGAAGAGGCCGAACGTCGTTTCGACGTGTCAAACGATGTGATGCTCCGTGCGTCGCTGCTGCGTTGCGCGGACAATGAACATGTGTTGTTGCTCGTTACGCATCATATTGCCTGGGATGGCTGGTCGGAGCACATTTTTTGGCGCGAACTGTCGGCGACGTACGACGCCTACTGTCGGAAGGATAGTACGTCGCTGCCGGAGTTGCCGTTTCAGTACACGGACTACGCCGTTTGGCAACGCAACGAACTTGAAGGCGACAAATTAGATCGCTTGGTGGAGTATTGGCAGAGGCAGCTCGACGGAGTAACTGAGCTGAATCTTCCTACGGACCGCCCTAGGCCGGCGCAACTGTCATATCGAGGAGCTTGTCGCGACTTTGAACTAAGTCGTGAGTTGGTCCTCAGCCTCCAGGCGCTTAGCCGGACCGAAGACGTCACACTTCACATGACATTGCTGGCCGCGTTTCAAATACTGCTCGGTCGTTACAGTGGTCAGGACGATATCGCCGTTGGAGTACCCATCGCCGGTCGCAACCATGCCGATCTGGAAACGCAAATTGGTCTCTTTATCAATACATTAGTCCTTCGCACAAGCCTGGCGGGCAATCCGACTTTCCGCGAACTTCTCGGCCGCGTTCGTCAGAGTTCGCTCGGTGCGTACGACTACCAGGATCTGCCGTTTGAGAAACTCATTGAAGAGTTGCAACCGGTACGAAATATGAATCGTAGCCCGCTCACCCAGGTGATGTTGCAGCTACTTAGCTTTCCGGGCGACGATCCAAAACTGCCGGGGATCGAAGTGTCGCGATTGCCAAGTCCGATCAACCGGGTACGGTTCGATCTGGAATTGCATCTGTGGGCCCGAACCGAAGACGTTCGAGGCCTGGTCGTTTACAGTACCGAGTTGTTCGATACAGACACAATCGCGCGAATGATGCAGGACTTTGAGTTTGTGCTCGAAGGAATCGCGGCAGATCCTTCTCGCCCGATTAATGAAATCCAGTTGTCGACACGTCGAGTGATGGGGCAGGTTCAACTTGCGACGTCGCCACGCGCATCCAGCAATGAACCCGATCACCACGCGACTACCTTGCCGGCGCCGCAACTACGCAGACACGCTCCTCACGGATACTCGCCACCGCAAACCGAAATGGAGCGGATCATGGCCATCGTCTGGCAAGAGGCGTTAGGTGTCGGCCGAGTGGGGGTGTACGACGATTTCTTCGACCTGGGGGGGCATTCTATTCTCGCCGCGCGGGTATGCGTTGAACTTGAAAAGCGGTTAAGCCGATGCGTCCCATTGGCGCTGTTCTTTGGGGCACCAAACATCCACGGCCTTGCCCAATTGATTACCAAGGAAAAGACAATACGCGGCGCGATTACGATCGTCCCATTGCAAACGTCGGGAAAACGCGCTCCACTGTTTCTGATGCCGTCCATAAGTGGTTTGCCCTTGCCCCGAAAGAATCTATTGGCTGGTGTGGACTTGGATCGGCCCGTCTATGCGGTCGGACTAACGGACCCTACGCCTCCTTGGAATGAGCACGCCACGATGCAGGAAATCGCCCGATACTTTGCCGACGCTCTACGCGACGCCAAGTGGACCGACCCACCTCACATCTTGGGATATTCATTCGGCGGAATGCTAGCCTTTGAAGTCGCCCGTCAACTTCAGGAAGCAAGTTTTGCGGTTGGTCTCCTCTTGATAGTCGACACGGGTCCGGAACAATTCCACGGAAGTTCGCAGCGGAAGTCTTTGCGAGATCTGTTTCGCTTCATCGCCAATGTGCCACCATGGGTCATGAATTTCGCAGTCAACACATCCGCATCGCAAAAAGTATACCTAGTTTATCGGAAGCTTCGCTCGTGGAGGCGTCGCATTGCCGCAATAGTCGCCAGACGGCCGTCAAACATACATCTGGACGACGCGATCGACACGCGACGCGTGCCCGATGATTTTCGCAAGTGCATGGCAACGAACCACCGGGCGTTTCAATCCTATTTGCCGGGTCTATATTCTGGACGTCTAGTATTGTTTCGAGCTAATGTGCGTCCGTTACTTCACGGATTCACTCCTGATCTCAACTGGCGCCAAGTTGTCACTGGCGGTGTTGAGGTGATTCAGATTCCCGGAGATCACGGCAGCCTTCTTCAGCAACCAAATGTCGATTTGCTCGCTTTACAAGTGCAAGCCGTGCTAAATTCGGACTAAGACGATATGGTAAACCTTTACGATTGCCGTCAGCTGGTTGATCGACATTGCTCTCAGTATCCTCAATCACAAACCGTTGGTTTGATGGGGTGCTCCTCAGGCTAAAACGACGTATCCGTGCCACCATCCACACCTTGACGCCTATGCTAGCCTGAGGAT
>CAVTEK010000010.1:0-247102 GCA_963733825.1 Pirellulales bacterium | reverse complement strand
CGCAAGCCGCTGCCGATTCGCTGAGCGTCCAGCTCTGCGCCCAATCGCCACAAGTGTCCGGGTGCCAGCGTCACCTGGTACAAGGCAACATTCTCCTGACCGCCGGAGAGGTCCAGAACGCCGGAGACGCTGTTAACCTGGACAAGCTCGCTGTTCCCAGATTCGTGGCGTCGTTCAGAGTCAGACCAGGACTCAACACGTCGAAGTCGGCAAGCGTCTGGTCGACGCTCGAATCCCACAGGCCGACGCCCACGAACTCGCTCACAAGGGAGTCCGCCGCGAGAACCGCGCGGTAGTGGCGAGCGCGAGTGGCTGGTCCAGGGAAATCCCCCCCTGGCTCCCCGTCGTGTCGAAAATCGCGGTGGGAGCGTTGTTCCGGTCAAAGACGGGAGTGGCGGTGCCATCATCGTTCAGGCATAGAAGCTGAACGTCGCCGTCCCACCAAAGGAAATCGACCTCCTGGTCGAAGGTGACAATGAAGTGAGCCTGGCGACTGTGTAGGGGATGCTCCATTCGCGGGGAATGTCGTGATGAGGCTCTGGACGATGGTCGCGGAAGCCTGAGGCGAGGCATCCGGCACCGCCGTCGCCATCGCGAAGTCCCCGATCTGGCAGGGCGCGGAAATCCCGAGCTTGACGGGGTTGCCGTCTCGACCAGGGCGGCGACACCCGAGAGCAGTTGCCGCGGCTCCAGCCGCTCGAGGCAGAGCTGACGGCCGGTGAAGATTCGCTGTTGTCGAGGAGCGGGGTCATGGAAGCACCACCGAACCAGTTGAAGACGGGTCGTCAGATGACGGCTTGTCTCTGAGAACGATACGTCATCACGCGGCCAGAGGGTGAACGACGACTTCCGAAATCGTTCCGTGAGGGCTATACCGGCAAATGGCGGCCCGGGACTGTTCCTTTTGTGAACAGAGACAGGCGATTCCTGGGCGTCAAGCCGAGAATGACCGAATCGATCGCCTGGTACGTGGATGACTTCGAGACGGGAGCGGACCAGCCCCCAAGGTTGTGCCTGATCTCCGCGGGGCCGGTGCCACCAGCGAGCGGGGCAGCAGAGGACTGGGGCAGCGTTGAGACCACCGCGATGGCCGCAACATTCCCGGCAGGCTGGGTTGCGGCCAGGGAAACAGGAGTCGTCGTGGAGCCGATTATCCCGAGCCTGGCGGCTGGCTGATCATGTAACAGGTTGCCCACGGTTGTGAAATTGCCAATGATGATGGTCTGATTGGACGGGTTTTGCGTGCCTCCGCCTCGATCGGGCTGTTGGGGCACGACCGTGTTTGGTGGAGCGATCGGGGGCTGGTACACCGAGCCGAAGTTCAGCTCGATGCCGAAGCCCCCCGTCGACGAGCCGGCGGAGTACCCGCCAGCGCGGATCAGGAAGGTCTGCCCGGCCTTGACGCCCGAAACCGACACCGTGATTGTATCCCCGAAGGCCGAGGAGCTTGCCGATCCCACCAGTCCCAGGGCCGACGTGTAGACCGCCATCTTCGGACTCATCGATGCTCAGGTTGCTCGACTGCTCTTCACGACCATCGTGCCGGTCGTCGAGGACGGCACCGTGACGGAGAACCACTCGGTCTGGCTTCCGCTGGTGATCCGCAAGCTAGGGATGGCAATCTGGCTGTTGCCGTCGATGTAGGAAGTGATGTTGGCCGGATGGTGTAGTTGCCTTGCTTTGGCCGTTGCTGTTGAACTGATCAGGCTGAGGAGCCCAGACCGACTTGATTCCGGCGACGTCGTCACTGGTCAGCGACTGCTTCATGGCGTTGTAGTAAGCGTACATGCAGGCCGTTGCGATCTGCGATTGGCCCAGCCCCAGCGCGTGGCCGAACTCGTGGATCGCCACGGTCTCGAGATCGTAGTCGGAGTTGATGTGCCAGTTCGCGGCGGAGTTGAGAAACATGTCCCCGGCGTCGGTTCCCCCGTTGAACGGCGGAGGCAGAAAGTTGTCGCCGAGGCGCCGCCACCAGGTTCACCGATACCGATCCGGATGTCGCCGAACCGCGATCATCCTGCTGGTTGCCGTTGCAGGATTCCGGACTGCCGTTGTCATAAACCTGGCTCATGTTGATGTTCGCAAGGCCTGCCAGACCGCGGCGGCCTTCTGGAACTGAAGTTGCCATGTCGCGGTCGTGAACTTGGCGTTGAGGGTCTGGAAGAGGACGCTCGGGGTGCCCCCCACGCTCGTTCCATCGGGCATGAAACTGTAAGTGATCCGGCTCCCGTAGACCCAGACCCACCATACGCGGAGTAAAGCAACAGGCGATCCTCAAGACCTTCAAGAATAGGGCGAACTGTCCGCTTTCTTGAATCCGAAGAACTCCCGGCAGTCGACCTGCGAAGACAGGAAAGCATCGTCATTCTCCATGTGGATGTATATTGATGTGTTCATTGCATTTGATGCGATAAGGATCGGTGACGACAAGTTCGGCCGGGGTCGAGATGCCACGATCCCGGGGGAGGAATACGCTTTCGGATCCCACCGAGCTTCCGAAGAGAATCCTAGGTCTTCGCTGGATCATCTGGCGGCCGTGATGACGAGGGGAAACACGGAGGAGAGCGGCTTGGGTACGGCGAGAGAGATCGCCGATTGCCCGGCCAGGTGCACAGAGAGGTTGGCACGGAGGGAACGCAACTCTACAATAAGGTTAATCTTGTGAGCGGCAATCCCTCGGCAAGGTCAAGAATTGCGGGCCATCCGCGGGAGCAGCGACGATGAAGACGATCTCTTCGCAAGAATCAGAGCCTCTCCCTCCTCCACCTTCCGAGAACGACCGTACTTCAGAGCCCGAGGTCGGCAGCCCAACCAGCAACCTCACCCAGCGCAGTACGCCATTGCCGCGGTCTCCAGGCTATCCGGGATCAGTTGCCACACTCTCCGCGTCTGGGAGCGGCGGTATGGTTTCCCCGTCCCGTTTCGATCACCCTCGGGACATCGCCGCTACGATCGCGCCCAGGTCCAACGCTCTGCCGGCTGAGCCAGCTGCTCGCGGGTGGAAGGCAGCCCATCGGCGAACTGATCTCGCGCAGTGAAGGCGGGCCAACTCGACCTGGCGGCTCCCCGCCCCAGAACGAGACGCCGGCCCCGAAGGATGATCTCCGAGCTGATCGCCCGGCTGCTTGCAGGCGACAACGAGGCCGCGGATCGCGCTTACGGACGCTCTCGACCCGTCTCGATCCCCGGCGCTGGTGGAGCAATTGATCTATCCCCGCTTGTCGAGGCAGGGGAAGGTTGGTTTCGTGGCAATTTCTCGGTCTACCAGGAGCGGTTGATCACGCGTCTTCCTGCGGGCGAAATTGTCCGGTTTGATCGAGGCGGCGCGCTGCGGAACACCGGCCCGGGCACAGCGGTGATCATTGGGACGGTGCAAGGCGATCGGCACGAGGGCGGAGTCCTGATGTTCAACCTGGCGATGGAGCTACGCGGCTGGAGGGCATACAACCTCGGCGTCGATCTTCCGGTTCGCGAGTATCGAGCCGCGATTCCAGGCTTGCGCGCCACGGCGCTGGCTATCTCCTTCGTCCTCTCTCGGAACATCCGGAAGCGGTTCCAGGAACTCGAGGAGATCCAGGACGTCCCCGTCTTTGTGGGAGGCCGAAGCATCATCAACTACCAGTCGCTGGCACGGAACCATGGACTGATCCCGCTTCCCGGCCCGATGGGGAAATCGGCGGAGCAATTCCTGGTGGAATACAACCGCTGGTGCCGCCAGCACAGTGTCGAGCGTTAGTTCTGCCAGGCAAGGCAAATAACAAGAAAGGCGACGCGTCCTGGAGAGACCCATCGCCTGGGATCGAGACTCGAAACGAATCGAGCTTGGTCCCGCGAAGGCACGCGGAAGACCAAGCTCGCTTCATGCTGGAGGGGATGCTCAGCCCTGGGGTGCGGCCTTCGCCGGAGCGTAAGGAGCGCCAGCCTGAGGGGCCGGGGCCACCTTGGCCGGAGCATGCGGGAGCCGCCTGAGGGGCCGGGGCCACCTTGGCCGGAGCCTGGGGAGCCGGGGCGACCTTGGCCGGAGCCTGAGGAGCCGGTGCAACCTTCGACGGTGCATACGGGGCCGCCTGAGGAGCCGGGGCAACCTTCGACGGTGCATACGGGGCCGCCTGGGGAGCCGGGGCGACCTTCGACGGGCATACGGGGCCGCCTGGGGAGCCGGGGCGACCTTCGACGGAGCCTGCGGAGCCGGGGCGATCTTGGACGGAGCTGGACCGCCTGGGGAGCCGGGGCGACCTTCGACGGGGCCTGCGGAGCCGGGGCGATCTTGGACGGAGCGTAGGAGCGCCCGCCTGGGGAGCCGGGGCAACCTTCGACGGGGCCTGTGGAGCCGGGGCAACCTTGGACGGAGCCTGGGGAGCCGGGGCAACCTTGGACGGAGCATACGGAGCCGGGGCAACCTTGGACGGAGCCTGGGGAGCCGGGGCAACCTTGGACGGAGCCTGGGGAGCCGGGGCAACCTTCGACGGAGCCTGAGGAGCCGGGGCAACCTTGGACGGAGCCTGGGGAGCCGGGGCGACCTTGGCCGGAGCCTGGGGAGCCGGGGCGACCTTGGCCGGAGCCTGGGCTGCAGGATAAGCCTGTGGGCTCTGTCCTGTCAGACTCAGGGCAATAACAAGAACCGCACTGGTCATCGCGATGTCCTCTGTGAAGAGTGAGGTTGTCGGTCGACGTCTCGATCGAGTCGGTAAGCTGACAATCCCCTGATGGTTCGGCACGGCCGATGCTGGACAACGTCCGATCGCCAACACCACCGTCCCTGTCGTCGTTCACCAAGCCGACCCCAGCGAGGTCGGCCAGTGAAGCATGTCCCCTGTCCGCAAGCGGGACAAATCACGAAGGCCTCGGTTCGGTGGCGGAAGCCTCAAGCCGGTCATCTTGGCCGACTCTCGCTCTCCACCCCAGGGGTGGCCATTGCTGGTTATCGGCATCCCTCTCCCCTCCATTTACTGAACTTGAGAAAATCGAGAAACTGCCGCCCTGAGGAACTCTAGGGGCTTTGACGAGTTTCAAGAGTCTAGGCTCCTTGACTTCCCCAATTGCTATCCACCCACACCCGCTTCGAAGCCGAACCATGATTGGGTATTTGAGGAAGCGGCGTCGGTTCTATAGGATGAGATTCCCAGAAGGTGTGGGGAACACGGGCGTTCCTTGAAATCATGGGAATCGACGGCACATCGGCGTGTTTAACTCAACACCGGTATTGGGAGGCAGCATGCGTATTGGCATCCGGCTCGGTGGTTCGGTGATCAGGGCGTTGATCGATCGCCCTGGCGAGTCACCGCTGGCGCTCAGGCGGCGGACCGAGTCACAACGATTCCCCTGGGTGGCTCACTGGAGAATCAATCCGGTGACCATTCTTACGGCGTTTACGTCCCGACGCGGTTTGGGGGCGAACTCACGATCAAGACGACCGTCGGCAAGGTCGTCGAGATCAAGGGCCCCAACGGGGTGGAGCGGACCAACGGCCAGGACATCGGCCTGGACCAGCAGGGATGGTATCACCTTCCGGGTTGTGGGTGCGGACAAGCCCCACAAGGTCGAGACCAGGTTCGTGCAGGTCGGCGAAAGCACCAAGAAGCCCTGGAACTTCTATTACTGGCCGACGAAGGCCGACTCGATCCACGAGCCCTGGGCCGGCGGCAACGGTCGGGTCGACACCGACTACTCCATGGTCCGGGGCGACGATGAGCTGATCCGCAACTCCGGGCAGCTACATTCCCCCGGGAGAGGACATCGTCCTGGCCGGGCCCAACGGCCTGCTCGAGACGCTTCCCGCCTGCCGGCGACGACGCTACCTGGTTCCCGAACCTCTACGACGACCTGACCTGGACCGGGCCCAACAAGGAGAAGGGGGAGAGATCACGATCTTCCAGACCCCCTCCCCCCTGCTTAAGTACGACCAGATCTTCGGCACGTCGGCACGGTGGTGGGAGTCGGTCAACAGCCAGAACAGGGAGATCACTCGCTGGCCCGGCCACTGCCTCGGGGGTGCCGTCGCCTCGATCCTCCTGAACGAGCCGATCCCCGCCCCGGGCACCGGCATGACCAAGGACGAGCTGAAGTCGCTCTGGGCCGAGCTGGGCGAGAACCACTACAACCACCGGATCGGCGATTATGCCAACGACATCCCGCCCGGCCCTCCCCGCCCCGGGCCCGGACGAGACCGACTGGAAGGCCCCGCGCGTTCACGCCATGTTCGAGGCCCACATCCGCGGCGAGAGGAAGCCCTTGCTGGGCAACATGCGGGCCTTCCCGCCTCGCGGCACGATCAACGAGGTCTGGAACCAGGGGATCTACAAGTACATCGCCGAGTACAAGGCGATCCCCCACCGTGGCCCTCGCGCGCGTCAACATCAAGATCGAGGTCCACACCAACTCCGGTTCGATGCTCAACGGCGCAGGACGACAAGGACCGCGTGATCTACTACGAGTACAACCTCGTCTACGGCCTCGACGGGAAGGTCGACGAGACCAATCCCGCCGCGGCCGACTGGATCTCGGTGGGCGGCGAGGCACTGTTCGCGCCCCTGAACGTCCTCCAGGTCGTCGAATCGCGGTGGCAGGGGCACAATCCCTACGTGACCGAGGCCAACGTCCGGGCGCTCGACCTGGCCAACGGTGGCGGCATCGGCAGGTTCGCCTCGGCGCCGCCCCGAGTTCCGCTCGGTCAGGGAGTACGAGGGGAACCGAACGGGTCGCGTCGACCATGTTCGCCTCGGGCAACTCGGCCTCGATCTCCCCGCCGTGGCTTCTTCCGGGCCTTCTTCGGGCGTTGAGCAAGTGCCAAAAGGTCGAAATCCGATCCCGACGGCCTGGCCTCGACCTCTTGCCCGTGAACCGGATCTCCTCCGACCGCCCGTTTCCGTGACCGTCACAGCGGCCATGGAAACGGGCCTTTTTTTGGTTGCGGGCGGTGGCCGTCAGGGTCGACGAGAGCAAGCCCCGTGTCCCAGGGATTCACCGTGGACGGGTATCCCTCGGCCCTTCAGGCCGAGCGATGTTTCATCGTTTCATGCCGCCCCCAGGGTTTCACCCTGGGCTGTACTCCTCCGGCCCGTTGGGCCGACGACCGGGGGCATGGCCTGACCATCCCACATGGTCGTATTCCGGCCTGAAAGGCCGGCGGAACCGAGCCCAGGGAGAATCCCTGGGATCCTTTCGCGGTCACGACCCAACCGGGGGATTCCGGCCGAAGGCCGGCGGAACCGAGCCCAGCGAGAATCCCTGGGACCCTTTCGCGGTCACCACCCAACCGGGGGATTCCGGCCTGAAAGGCCAATGGACCCGACCCAGGGAGAATCCCTGGGACCCTTTCGCGGTCACCACCCAACCGGGGATTCCGGCCTGAAAGGCCGGCGGAACCCAGCCCGGAGTGCAGCCCAGCACTCCCGTCGATCGGGCGGCGCCGAGACTGCCTTCTGCTCCGATTTTGTCGGCTGTAGCGATCGAGCCGAAGGACACGGTTGCAGGGTGGTCGGACCGGCCCAGACCAACCTGCCATCTTTCCGGTTTCGTCATTTCCGTCACGGCTGTTCAAGTTTGCCGTGGCGTCTGGACGATCAATCATGACGGGCGCGTCCAGTCGCTCGCGCCTCAGCCATGATCCGGGGCGCGGGAACTTCCAGAAGCCAGATGGGACTCCCGCCCTCGACGCAACCCGAGGATCCGTGAAGGGGGGTGCAGCCATGAGTCGAACCGAGGCTCTCCCGGCGAGGTGGATTCCGCCTGGCCGATTCCGGATGCTCCTCTCCCCTGCCCTTGCTCATCCAGGTCCCCCGGTTCTCGCCGCATCCTGCGCACCGCGGGCGGCCTGTCAGGGCGCACGGCCGTGTCGGTGAGCTCGCGGGGACGCCCGCGCCGCAGGCGAAGGCTCCGGCGGGAGGTTAGAGTGGCGGGCTGCACGGTCCTGGCGCTGGTGCCCCTGGTGCTGGCCCTCTGGTCGTGGCCCGCCACCAGCCCATCCGGCGCATCCGGGGCTCATGTCCTCTCGATCCCTTACGAATCGCCGTTCCGTGATGAACGGGAGGGCGACAGAGGAACCCGGACCTGGACCCCGGCTGGGAAGCCCGGCCCCATTCCCCCGGTCTTGCTCTCCGTTGAACCCGCCGGGACGATCGGTGATTCCGACAGTGAGACCTCGGTGGTCTTTCCGGGCTACCTTCTGCCCGACGACACTCGCGAGGAGCCGCGCCCATGAGGGAAGTTGACGAGGCCCTGAGGCGCGCCTTTGCCCAGCAAGGCGTCCCACCCCCTCGGCGGGGGTTCCCCCCACGCCCCACTGGTCCGCACGAACCGCGGAACCGGATGCCTCCGGCCCGGAGGCCTCGCCCGGTCGACTCGCGGCCCATCGCAGGCGGTTCCAGCACTGGGAAGGATGATCACCAGGCACGGCCCCGCGGATCGCGAACCGGATGCCGCGACCGACGAACGCCTCCCCGTTGATCGGGCCTCTCGCAGGAGCTTCACTGGCCGGCGATCGTCCTGATGCTGGAGACGCAATGGGGCCAGCGGTTCGAGCAGATGGCCGACCGGCTGCTTGAAGCCCGCGACCGCCAGAGGCTCAAGGTCCTGCTGTTCACGAGCTGCCACCGCGCCGAGGGACGCACGACCCTGGTCTTGACCCTGGCCCGCGCCCTGGCCCGGCGGCCCGGACGGACGGTGCTGGTCGATGCCGACCTGACTGGCCCCATGCTTTCGAGCTGCGCTGGAGCTTCGCCCGGAGCTCGGCCTCGAAGACGTGGTCGAGGGAGGCCAGGCACTGGCCGACGCCGTGCATCGAGGTTCCCGACGATCATCTCTGGATTCTCCCCCTTCGCGGCGCGGTTGTCGCGTCCTCGAGAGTTCCTGGCCAGCCCCGGATGGTCGTGCACGATGGCGCGGCTCCGGCGCGAGTTTGACCTGGTTCTCGTGGACGGCAGCCCCATGTTCACCGGCCTGAGCGCCGCGGTGCTGCACCGGTCGGTGGATGCCGCCGTCCTGGTTCACAACCGGAGCATGACCGGCGAGCGATCCCTGCTTCGCGCTCGCGAGGTCCTGGAAGCCGGGGCGTCCCGCTGCTCGGACTGGCCGAGACGTTCGTGTAGAGTGGAGAGCCGCGTGTACGAAGATCATTACGGCCTGGAACGCCGGCCCTTCGTCGAGACGGTCAGCCCGGCGGCCTATGTCGCGCTGCCCAGTCGCGACGCCTCCCTGCGCCGGCTTCGTTACGGCCTGGAGCATGGCCAGGGCCCTGCCCTGCTCTTCGGGCCGCCCGGTTCGGGCAAGACCCTGGTCGCCGGCCGCCTCGCGCAGGACCTGGGCGTGGCGCCGGTTCACCTCGCCTTTCCCGTCATGCCCGCGATCGGCCCGTGGCATCAATCATTGAGAAGAACACGATGAGGCGTTCAGACGAAATAGGCACGGCACGCTTGTGGCTACGCCCGCCGCGGGAGACGGACGCGCAGCAAATCTGCGCACGCTACGCGAAAGACCCCGAGGTGTGCCGGTACATGAGCTGGACGCCGCACCAATCCATCGATGACACGCACGCTTTTCTCAGCCGAATCATTGGCGACAACGCGGCAGGCCGCAGTAGGGGATTTCTGATTTTCGCACGCGAGTCGGGCGAACTGCTCGGATCGATCGGCGGCGCGATCGACCAGCATCGTATGGGGTTTGGTTATTGCCTGGCTCGCGATACGTGGGGTCACGGCATCGCGACGGAGGCAGCCCGCGCATTTGTCGCCAGTGTGCTGGAGAATCCCGCGATATGCCGGATTCAAGCCTATTGCGACGTAGAAAATCGTGCGTCGGCCCGGGTACTCGAAAAGGTTGGGCTCGAGCTGGAAGGCACACTGCGGCAATATCTCGTGCTGCCCAACCTCGGCGAATCGCCGCGCGACGTGTATTGTTACGCCAAGGTTCGCGTTGGAGCGGCGAACCCGGGTTCGAGGGCAGTTTAACGTGGATGCCGCGGTGTCGCGCGCGTTGCATCGCCATTGCCATTGATGGCGATCGAGTGCGCGGCTGTGGCCGCCGGTTCGAAATCGACGAGATCGTGGATGTTTCCACCGATTGGGGCGCCAGCGAACTTTCCGTCCGCAAGGTGAATTTCCATGGGTAGGCCGTACGTCGGAAACAACATGGTCGATTCGATATGTGCGCCGATGTTGCTGCCGGGCATGACGGAAAGGCGATACTGAGACAAAATGCGCCGCAACGCAATTCGGATAACGGCGGTCGCTAACGGTCCGCCAATGCATAGCCGCGGTCCGGCGCCGAACGGATGGTACGCGTACGGGCTCGGGCGCAGCGTGAGCCAACGGTCCGGAAGAAACTTTTCGGGCTGCGGATAAAGTTCCGGCAGGTGGTGCGTCACGATCGGCGTGAAAACAATACCCGTACCGCGCGGCAGGTGCAGCGGACCGAGCTGAACGGCTACGGTGTTGATCCGCTGAGAATAAGCTGATGCGGGTAGGAGCCGCATGCTTTCTTTAATTACGCGGTCGAGCAGCGATAAGTCGTCGCCCTTTGGTAGCGAACCTAGGGATTTCGGATTGCGGATTGCTTGTGGCGAGCCTAATCGAGCTGCGGATTGCGGATTGGTGGGCAAGTTCGAATCACAATCGACTGTTAATTCGTTCCAAAGTTGCTCCATCACGTGGGGGTGTTGGGCTAATAGCAGCAACGTCCACGTCAGCGAATGCGCGGTCGTCATGTGGGCGGCGCCGAACAACACGGCGGCCTGGCCGACTAGCTCTTCATCGCTGAGGCCGCCTTCTTCGTCATGGGTCCGCACGAGGATCGAGAGTACGTCGTTGCCGGGCTCACGGCTTTCGCGCCGACGACGGATCATGCTCAGAACTTCCGCTTCAAGTTGTTCCGCATAGCCGAGCAGTTCTTCGTACCCATCGGAAAACCGTTCGTTTGGCACTAACGCCCCGACACCGACTTCATGATTCAAGGAAACCCAGCGGGCGATCATGTCGCCCAGCCGGCAGGCTGCTTCCGGATCATCCATGCCGAACAGCATGGTGCTGGTGACGCGCAACATGTATTGCCGCATCTCCTCGGCGATGTCGCGGACTTCACCGGGTTGCCACGTGGCCAGCAGTTCATCGGTCAACTGTGAGATCGTGCCGCCATAATTGCCGATGGCCCGCAGACCGAATGGCTCTTTGACGATCCGGCGATTCCGCCGGTGTTGTTCGCCGTTCATAGCCAACAGGCCGCACGTACAGCGCCGCTGCGCCGATCGTTTCGGTCCGCGAATGGTAAAGAAGCGGGCGTGGAACCGCTCGGTATCCGACAAGACCTGCTGGTTGTACTCGGGGCTGAATAGAAAGACGACGCGCTGGCCGCCGTCTTCGATCGCGGCAATTGGACCGTGTAATTCGTGAAGATGGCGGAAACTGCTAAGCAGATTCTGAGAGAATTCGGCGAAATCGACGCGGCTGATAGGAGCGGCACTTGCGCCGCGCGTAGTATCGCAACGAAACAGCGTCGAAGCCTGAGCGGCAGCTGTGGCCATCGAAACTTAAGCAAAGAAACTCTGCCGGTTTCGCAGGTCGTAGCCGAACCGATCCATGGCAAAACAAGCAACGCAAGCGAAGACAGCGGCGTTAAATAGAACCCAGTCCTCTTCAACATCGCAGTTTACCAATGTTAACTTAGGATAACAAGGTTGTCGCGATGGACAACTTCGTCGTAGGGGCAGTGACCAAGAATTGCTACTATATCTTCCGTAGTTCGCCCAAAGATCCGCCGCAGCTCCTCGGACCCGTAATTGGTAAGGCCTCGTGCGAACTCTTGGCTGTCTTCGCGACAGAGGGAGACGACGTCCCCCTTTTGAAAATTCCCTTCGATGCGCCGTACACCAATCGCTAATAAGCTCCGGCCCAGCTTTTCAACTGCCTGTTGAGCACCTCCATCAAGTACAAGCCGGCCATAGGGTTGCGCCGTGAGACCGATCCAACGTTTCCGCGACGCTATGGCAGGTCCTTGGGCCGGGATGAGCGTGCCGACACTTTGCCCACTAACGATCTCCGTGAGCACATTTGGTCGCCGGCCGTTGGCGATCACGACGCTTTCCCCGGCCGAAACGACCAGCCTGGCGGCATCCAATTTACTCGCCATACCCCCGCGGCTGAGGTGATTCGTGACGGTTGACGCGGGCAATTGGCGCTGAAAGTCGCAGATGGCGACGTCCAATTGTTGTACGGTGGGGATCAAAACGGCGTCAGGATTGGTCGGATGGCGGTCGTACAAACCATCGACGTCCGAGAGCAGCACGAGCAGCGGGGCTCGCAGCAAATTCGTGACCATTGCGGCCAGCCGATCGTTGTCGCCCACGTTGCGCTGTAGCTCATCGACGCGGACCGTGTCGTTTTCATTGATGATCGGCAGGGCGCCGTATTGGAAAAGGGCGAGCAGCGTGTTGCGCACGTTTAGATAGCGAGTGCGATCGTTCAAGTCGTCGGCCGTTAGGAGGATTTGAGCGGCGTGAAGTTCATGGGCCTCTAGTGCGCGGTTATACGATTCGATCAAACTGCTTTGCCCCACCGCCGCAATTGCTTGCAGGTGCGCCAGATCAGCAGGACGCTGCGCAAGACCAAGCCGGCCAATACCCGCGCCGACGGCGCCGCTGCTCACAAGCACGACATTCCTCTTATCGTCCATTAGTCGGACGATCTGTTCGGCGATCGCCGTAATGCGCTCGTGATCCAGCGTGCCATCGGGATGGGTCAGTACGCGCGTGCCGACCTTGACGACAATGGTCTTGGCACGGGCGGCGATATCTTGGCGAGTTGGATCGAGCATCGGAAGACGACCGCTTTGAACGACAGAGTCATCGGCAACACGTCGGGTGCTACCGATTGAGGGACACAGGGGAGTACAGCTCAGGCCGGCTCAAGTACGCGAATTTCCACCGCAGCCACGAGCTCCTTCGAGGATTCACGGAACTGCAACATGTGGGACGCGGCCAAATGCGCGCGCAGCGACGGCAAATCCAGCCATTTTTCCACGACCGTGACGACATCGGGCCGGGCAGCCGGCTGGCCGTCGATTGCGTTCTCGACATCGAGGGCGGGCCCGTAATCGAGGCAACCCGACTCGGCGCGGACTTGCGGCACGAGTCGGCGGAAAGTGGACAGAAAATCGTCGCGCCGGCCGGCAATGGTGCGAATCGTGGCAATTACGTGGATCATCGGTCAAACTACCTCTTGCCCATTCGTTCAGACACTTATGAATCAATTGTCGAATGCTATCAATCACAATAATGGACGGCACCGCAGGGCGAAAGGCGTTCAACATGATAGGCCGCGGGGAGCCTGGTCTCATTTTCGCGGTGGCTCGCAATCGGTTGTCGGCGGCTTCCGATCGAAAATGAGCCCCGACGACGTTGGTTTTTTGCGGCGAAAAGCCGGCTATGCACTTGACGATGTACGTCCGTATATTATAGTGGGAGATAGGCGCTGCGATCCGGGCGATTCTGCACGGGCCACACGGGTGTGGCTCGGCTCGCCGGTGTGCAGGCATCCAAACGCGACCGTCGGAGTGCTCCATGTCGTTCTCGCAGCTAACATCGCGGCAGCGCGAAGTGTTTGATTTCATTCGGGAAAAGATCGTCAACCGCGGTTACGGGCCGACCGTGCGCGAGATTGGTGAAAACTTTCGCATCAGCTCGCCGAACGGCGTGATGTGCCATCTCAAGGCGTTAGAGAAAAAGGGCCTGATCACGCGCGAGCCAAATATGTCGCGGGCGATCCAGATCACCGACGCGTATCGTGACGAGCGCGGCATGCCGCTGGTCGGCCAGATTGCGGCCGGCAATCTCAGCGAGGCCATCGAGCAAGCCGATCGGTTCGACTTCGAAGATTGGTTTCCGCAGCGCAAGAATCAATTTGCTTTGCGGGTAAAGGGCGATTCGATGATCGAAGCTCAAATCGCCGATGGCGATATTGTCATCTGTCGCCGCGCCCGCACGGCGCACAAGGGTGATATTGTCGTCGCGATCACCGACGAGGGGGAAGCGACGCTCAAATACTGGTATCCCGAGGCGAATCGCGTTCGGCTTCAGCCGGCAAATTCGGCGATGAAGCCGATTTATACGCGGAATGCCCAGGTTATTGGAATCGTGACAGGGGTCGTTCGTAGGGTGGCGTGATCGCTATACAGCCCGGCCATCTTGGCCGAAACTAAATGATGTGGTACTGGGGACCGGCCCAGGATGGGCCGGCTATATAGCGCGCCCATTGCCGTTTCACATGCCCTCCGCTATTCTCACGGGGCTACGCGTTTTACTCGGAGTGGACCAGCAATGTCGCTTTCCAGCTATACAAAGGACGGGATTCTAACGATCGTCTTCGACGACCCCCGAATCCTTGACGAAGCAAAGCTCGAAGAACTCGGCCGCGAGTTGATGGAAATGCTGAACAAGACGACCGAGGAGCGGGTAATCCTCGATTTCCGTAACGTGAAATTCATGTCGTCGTCGATGCTGGGCAAACTCGTGCAAGTGCACAAGAAGGCGGTCGAGTTCAAGGTCAAGCTGAAGTTGTGCTCGATCGACCCGGAAATCCGGCAGGTGTTCAAGATCACCAAGCTGGATAAGCTCTTCGATATCGAGGCCGATGAAACAGCAGCCCGTGCCGCGTTCATGAAAAAGGGCTGGTTCGGTTAACCGCGAATTCTCTATTCGCGAACGTGGATTGCATCAGGCAAAGGCTCCCGGGGATTGCGGGACGCCGCCTTGCGTTGACTCCCGATTTGATAGCGAACCGCTGGCGACCAGTCGTTTGGGCAGCAGAGGATACGCGTAGTAAAACCCCTGTCCGAATTGAAAGCCCATTCGGCGGCAAATTTCACGATCGCCGGCGAGCTCGATACCATCGGCCAGCGGCACGATGCCCGGGTCTCGAACCATCTTCACGAGGCTTGCCAGCATACGCCCATCGCGCAATCGGTGCGCAGGATTTGGGCAGAGGGACAGGAGAGACCCAACATGGAAGAATGCCTCCAAACGAGTCGCGATGAGAAAAACGACGACTGTGGTGCTTCGACGCAAGCTCCCGGACCTAGGCGCACAACCGTTAATACCCTTTTCAAAGGGCCATTTTTGACTAGTTCTACAGCAAGACTTCGCTGCTGCTCGCACTACAATTTGCGAGCTAGCGACCCTTGACAACCGCAATGCGTTGTGGCGCCCGCATGAAAACCTTGCTGTAGAACTAGAAGCGGTTTCAAAACTACATTGTCATCCCGACGGAGGCTCGGCGACGGAGGGATCTACGCTACTTCCGGCTAGATTCTTCGCTGCGCTCCGCTTCGCTCAGAATGACACCGGTTTTGAAACTGCTTCTCTAGGCCGGTTCAAATCCGCTGGGGCGATTGAAGAGCTTTTCGCGGGTGGCCCACAGGCCGGCAGAGGGCGTCGGAATGAAATAAAATCGCTCGCCATCGGCGGTGGTGTTCCAGCCGTACTTGCATTGGTCCGGCCGATAACGGGCAATCGTTTTGTTGATATCGGCGTAGCGGAAATTCACGCCTTCGATCTCTGCCTGGGAAAGGTGGCCTGGGGCGTACGTGATGTTGAACCGGCCTTCGCTCGAGCCGTGCATGAGATGGGCGGTGGCGTGGGCCAGGTCCTGCATATCGGCATTCCGGCCATATTGGTCCATCACCCGCTGGCTGCCGACGTAGCCGTATTTGCGAATGAATGTGTCCACCTCTGGCTGTTCGCCAAAGCGTTTCAGGCCGGGGGCGATGACGATCAGCTCGCCGCCATCGGCCAGCGCCATCCGCGTGCGGTAGATCGATTTGTTGGCCACCCAGGTGCTGAAGAACTCGTCGCCTTGCATGACGCAGACGATTTTCTGCAGCGGCTCATCGAACAGCGTGATGTTCTGCTCGCGCGACTGCCGGGCGGCGGCCAGATACGTTTCCAGGTCGTCGCCGACGTGGACGCCGGTGTGGACGAGCTGGTCGCGCTCGTTGCGGGCCAATACGACTTGAACATATAGGTCGGGCAGCTTTTCCAAGTATTCATCTTCCGCCCGGTTGAAACAGGCACGAAGGGGCGTGATCAGATTGCCCAGGTTGTTTTCGATTCCGCAGGAGGCGGCGGCCAGGTGTGCCGCGCAGATAAGGTCCTTGCCGCCGAGACCGATGAAATAGTTTTTGTTGTGATTCGCGAAACCCAGAACTTCGTGCGGCACGACGTGGCCGACGTTGATAATGAGGTCCCACGGCTCCTCCATGAGCATGCGATTGAGGACGATGGGCAAGGACCAATCGGCGGCGCCTTGCGTGGCTTCGTCCATAAAGCGGCCGGAGATTTCGCCAAGCTCGGCGCAGCCGCCGCGCCAATCGTGGGCGTGGATCCGCTCGTTCGGAATCGAGCCGAACATTTGCCGGTTGTCGGCCGGCGTATGGGGGACGTGCTGGCCGAGCGTGGGGATGACGTGAACGTCCGCCTCATCGGTCAGCAGACGGTAAAGGATTTCCGTGAGCCGGCCGGCGCCGGAGTGCATGCGAGTAATATCCGGAGGTAACAGCAGGACCCGCTTTGGATTCGAGCAAATGCGGCGGCGCGCTTCGGCAACTGTGGACTCCATTAGTTGCTGCAGGCGGTCCCAGGAGATTTCGGCGGCGCGTTCGCTGATCCAAGGCATTTCCAGTTCCGTTGCTAAATGGGATACCCAGTCAGCCCCCGGCTCTGCCGGGGGTTTTGACGGAGTCGGATAGTCGTTTTGAACACGCGCTGCATCTCGAAAACCCCCGGCAGCGCCGGGGGCTGACTGCCAACACTCGGGTTCGCGCGAAAACTAGTTCTGGACCGGCAAGCTCCGCGTTTATCCGCGTTCATCGGCGGTTAAATCGCATTGTAAACATTTTTTCCCGCGTAGCCATTGACGCCCCTGCCGCAATCTTGTATTACTGAGTTAATACAAGTGTGCAACTATGCAAATCCACATATCCACTAACGGCCTGCCGATCTACTTGCAGATCGTCAACCAGATCAAGTACCTGGTTTCATCGGGCCGGTTGACGGCCGGCGAAGAGCTGCCGCCGATTCGCGCGCTGGCGGAGAAGCTCATGGTAAATCCGAACACGGTGGCACGGGCGTATCGCGAGCTGGAAGGGGCGGGAATCGTCGAAAAGCGCCGGACGGCCGGCACTTACGTATCCGATCAAGGTTCGCCCTTGGCGCGACGAGAACGGTTGAAAATTCTCAGCGAGCGAATCGATGCGCTGCTGGCCGAAGCTGCGCCAGATGGACGTTGGCTTCGAAGAAATTGTCAAACTCGCCGAGCGGCGACATGCGGCCATGTTGTCTACTGTGACAGAGGACTAATCCCATGAACGAACAGCCTGTTTTGGATTCACCTTCGATTGTCGAAATCCGTCGGCTGACGCGGAAATTCGGCGCGATGACGGCGCTGGACGACGTTTCGCTCGTCATTCCGCGGGGCGGCGTGTTTGGATTGATCGGGGGCAACGGGGCCGGCAAAACAACGCTCATCAAGCATATCCTGGGCTTGCTGAAGGCCGAGTCGGGCACCGTCCGCGTGTTTGGGCTCGACCCGGTGCAAAACCCGGTCGGAACGCTGGGCCGCATTGGTTACTTGTCGGAAGACCGCGATCTGCCCGATTGGATGAGCGTTCGCGAGTTAATGGGCTATACGCAGGCGTTTTTTCCGACCTGGGACGAAGCCTACGGCGAGCAATTGCGCGGGATGTTCGACCTGGACCCGAAGGCCAAGATCAAAACGCTGTCGCGCGGTCAACGAGCGCGGGCCGGGCTGCTGGTCGCACTGGGACACCGGCCCGAGTTGCTGGTACTCGACGAGCCTTCTTCCGGACTCGATCCGGTGGTGCGCCGCGATATCCTGGGCGCGATCATTCGCACGATTGCCGATGAAGGGCGGACGGTGTTGTTTTCGTCACACTTGCTGGACGAAGTCGAGCGCGTGGCCGATGCGGTGACGATCATTCACAAAGGCCGGCTGATCCTGGCGTCGTCGATGGATGAGATCAAGGAAACGCATCGCCGCGTGACATTGCGTTTTCGCGGACCGGTGGACAAACCGCCGGCGCTTGTCGGGGCTCTGTCGTCGGTGGGACAAGGCGCCGAATGGACATACATTTGCAATGGTGCGAGCTCCCAACTGTGCCGAGCGGCGGAAGCGCTCGGTGCGACCGTCGTAGACGATTCGGCCTTGTCGCTCGACGAGATCTTCGTCTCTCACGTCGCGAAGTAAACGCCCCTACCCTACGCGGAGCCAACCATGCGAACCATTCCCGCCGCGATGACCTGGGAGATTCTCGTACGGAGCCGCTGGACTTTCCTGTTGGCGATGCTGGGGTCGCTGGCGATGCCGGTATTGCTGCTAACCGCCTTGCGGCGCGACGGCTTTGTCAACCTGAACGACAAAAGCATGCTGATCTTGCAAATGATCCTGTTGCAAATGGGCATGTTCTCCTTTGGAGCCATGCTGTACGGGGCCCAGGGGAAGATGTCGCGGCTGTACGCGTATCCGGCCCGAACGAGCGAACTGGTCGCCTGGCGACTTGTGCCGATGATGGTCTTCATGGTGCTCGAGATGGTGCTGGCCATCGGGCTGCTGGATTGGATATTCGGCATCCAGTGGCCGGTTTGGGGCCCGGCCGTATTTGGTGCGGTTGAGGTTGCGGCCACCATGCCGGTGGTGTGGCTCACGGAGAAATCGGTAGGTTGGACCGTAGTGGGCCTTTCGCCCGTTGGGGCGTCGTTGGGGCTGTGGTTCAGAAGCCGATACGGCCAGACGTTTTCCGATCCCACGCATACGTGGGCGCCGCTCACGGCCGGTGAAGTACTCATCATGCTGGCGATTATCGTCGGCTCGTATGGGGTTGGGGTTTGGGCCGTGGCTCGCAATCGGCGCGGCGAGCCACCTGTTTCGATTGGGTTGATGGACTGGCTAGATCGCACGTTCAATCCGGCGGCCGCCGCTGAAGTGCGGCTGAAATCGCCCTATCAAGCACAATGCTGGCTGGAATGGCGCCGCAAGGGCTGGCCCATGCCGATGGGCGCGATCTCGCTGATCGTGTTCGGTACGATCGGCTGGTTTTTGGGAAGCCGTCGTGCGGACGATTTATTTACTGTGTTTTTTGCCGGTGGCCAGGCCAGCTTGTGGGTCTTGGCATTCGTCGGTGGACTCATACTAGGCAATGAAGGAGCCAATGAATCGAACTTCACGATCGGCCACTTCATGGGCACGCGACCGATATCGGACTCGGATATTGGCCGAGCGATACTTCGGACGGCCATCAAAAGCCTGTTGTTGACGTGGTCCATTTGGCTGGCTGCGATGCTGATTGCGTGCGGTTGCCTGATGGCATGCGGGGCGAGCGATGTAATCAAATTGCCAAAAGATTGGAGTTGGTGGTATTTCCCGAGTGCTCTGTTCGGACCGTGGATCATCGTCGGGGGCTTTACATCTATTTTCCTTCTCGGGCGCTCGAGAATTCTTGTTCCATTGGCGTGTGCGATTCCTGCGGCTCTCTTTGTCATTGCCGTAGGGTCGAAGTTCTTCCTATCGTTGGAGGCACAATTCGTCATGGACCGGACGCTCGTGGCAATGACCGCGACCGGCCTGGTGATGATCGGCGTTTGGGTATATGCCGCGGCTCGACGTCGGGGGCTTATTCAATCGGCGACTCTATGGGCGGCCGCGACGATCTGGATTGCGTCGACGGCAGTCCTGGCGTTCCAGTTGCCCCAGCCTGCCTCGCCGCGCTGGCTTGCCGTTTTGTTGATTGCCGCCATGATGGCCCTGATCGTTGGCCCAGTCGCATCCGTTCCGCTGGCGTTGTCGGCGAATCGGCATCGTTGAGATTAGAGCCACTACGGAACTCGCGGCAAACTTGCCACTTGTGACGCCAATGGCAATAATGTGCGCGCCATGGCGTCCGTATTAGCTACTGTCGAAGTTGCGAAAAGCCGGGTGGATTTGCCCGCGGCGCGGCCTCGCAGCACATCCTCCGCCGAAGAGCCTCTGTTTCACTTTGGACTGCGGCAGCTTCTTGTATTTGTGGCCGCGATCTCCACGTTGCTGGCCGCGGTGGTTTCGTCCAGCGGCCTTTGGGCGATGGTTTTGGTGATGGCTACCGTCGTCGTCGCGATGCATGTTTTTGCCACGGCTTTGGGGACGCGGCTGCAATCGCGAATGGAAAAGGCGCGGCTGTGGAACGCCCCATTGGAATGCGACGAATCCGTCGCGCTGGCCGCGGAACGGTCGGCCAAACTCGCGGCGATTCGCCTGGGCCCCCGCTCGCCCTGGCATGGGCGCGGCTGCACGTATTTACCCTGGTTGCCGCGGTTTATTGTCGTGGGCATGGTGCTGGGAGGAGTGGCTGGGATGTTGGTACTTGAAGGGGCGATCGGTCATCGCACCACGCCAGCGGGTATCGCTGTGGGGGCCACGTCGTTCGCGGTACTGAGCGGCTGGTTCGCTTTTCTTTGCGGCAATTTCTATGGCGTGTTTCGCCATGGGTTTCGTGAGGCACTCGCGGACGAGCAGAATGACCAGCCGCAACGTGGGCGCCATCTCGGGGCGTCGAGCCGGCGGGTCACTACCAACTGCGAATGATTCGCCGCAAGAGTCGCGGTTCGACACGCCCGCGAAAGCGAACTCTCCCATCGATTTCGACGACCGGCACGCAGGTATCGAAGCGGTCGCGTAAGATCGGGTCGGCGTCGATATCGACGACTGAGGGCGACAATCCGAGACTGGCGAGCAACATTTGTGCCTCTTCGCACAAGTGGCAGCCTTGTCGCGAGTAGAGAACCACTTCGTGGTTTCGATTCGGTTCCATTTGAGAAAGTTTTTGCGGCCGATATTGACGGCCAATGAAAAGGCGCCGGCTTTCCCGCGGGAGGCCGTTTGTCGCGTTTCATCAACGTCGATAACTCGTTATATACCAATCACTTAGGTATTTTGTTGAACGGGCTCTTCCCGGCTGCCTACGATGGAAATGAGGCCGCGGACCGGCCTCGGGCCTTCTCCTCCTCCGCCATTGGAACGTGGCGGGCCGCTGGCTAGTTCCGACTTGCGGCAACCGCGCCTGGTAAGAACCCAGTTTACCAGGATGGTGTCGCTACCAACGGCCAGTGATAGCTCAAAACTTTGCGTGCCAGCGATGAACGTACGCCGTATCCAATCTGCGAAAATGGCTCGACAGGCTCGAGGCCGCAACCGGGCCGTTCGTTCCCATGCCGGCCAGCCGCGGCCCAAGCAGGCTCGCCGTGCGAGCACCGGCCAGCGGAACGCCCGGGAACCGTTTGCACCGCCGGAAGACTGGTACGAACCGACGGATGCGTCCAACTATCGCATTGTGGTCCAGGAGCCGGGCCCGGGCTACCGCCACGTGGTGACTCCGGCCCAGATTCGTGCGCGGCTGTCGCATGTTCCCCAGCAGTTTCTGCAGCAGCTCGAGGTCGTGCAACTGAGCCGGATGACACGGAAAAAGCAATCCTTCCCCTGCTACGGAATGCAGTGGGGCAATGCGTTGTATATGTATCCGATTGAAGAGTCGTTCGTCGAACAATACGATTGCCCGCCGCGGCCGAATTTAGTGAACGAATCGCGGATGTACGGCGGTCGTTGGGCGGAACCCTCTCCGGGCGTTTGGACGCTTACCTGGAGCGAGGCGGCGGCCCAGGACTTCTATTTGAATAACATCCTCATTCACGAGCTGGGCCACCTGGTCGATGAGCGAAACACCGGCTACGTGGATCGGGAACGCTATGCCGAATGGTTCGCCGTGCAATACGGCTACCGGCAAACAGGCGGCCGCGAGGCGCGTGGATATGACCGCATCGTCCGCCGCCGGCATCACAGCAATTAGGCGTGGGGCAGAGAGTTTGGTCGTGCGTGCGTTTTCCCATGTCAGCCTGAGGCACTCCGAAGGTTCCGGCTAGATTCTTCGGAGTACCTCAGAATGACAGGTCGCTGATCAAAGCCAAACGGACCCACTGCGGACATTCTTGTCTGCGGGCAGGCGGGAATGGCTGCCCCACGGGGTAAAAACAAATGGCCCGCGGAACCACAGGATCCCGCGGGCCATTGACCCGATGAGCCAAAAGCAGGCTTCGTCGGTCGAAGCACGATTACTTCTTTGCCTTCATCGGCTTGCTCTCGGTCGGAGCGGGCTCGCTCTTGGCGCCCTCTTCCTTCACTTCGCCACCGCAGCCACAGCTCGAGCAGCCGCAGCTCTCGTGGGCACAGCCACAGCTTTGGCAACCGCAGCTGTTACAGCCGCAATCGCAACCGCAGCCGCCGCAGCTTCCGCAGGAACCGTGCGAGAGCAGACCGCTAAAGCAACCGCCGAAGCTGCCATGGCTTCCGCAGCTTCCGCTGCTCCACCCACCACAGCTTCCGCAGCTACCACAGCTTCAAGCCGCCGCAGCTTCCGCAGCTACCACAGCTGCCGTTGCTGCCGAACCAGAAAGCGTTGGCGGTGCAAGGCACAGCCAACACAACCACCATCAAAACAATGCGATGAAAATTCATCTAACGATTCTCCATATGCGTACGCGTTGGCCTGCCAATGATGTCCGCCATGCGACGGAAACCCTAATCAATAGCAGGCTGAACAAACGTAGGTCGCGATAGGAGCGCAGTAAAATCGGCCCTGCAGGCGGGACCGATTATGCGGGGTGTTGGGAAGATGCGGCTTTTGCTGGGTGCGGAGAGAGGGACAGGCGCGTGTTGCTCCGCAGACAACGCAAAATGAGCCAGTCCCCGAAGGTTCTGGCTAGGCCGCCTGTTTAAGCTCGGCCATTTTTCGCGCCATCCGCTTTCGGCGGCCCAGATGGAAGATGGAATCCATCAACCAGGGCGCGAAGCGTTTGATCGAGTACATCAAACGGGCGAACGGCTCCATGACGACCAGCCTGCGGTTGCGGTAAATCGCCTTGATTGCCGCGTTGGCGACGCGCTCGGGAGTCGTGCAAACGAGCCGCGGCGGGAGCTTGTGTTCTTCGACTTTTTCTTCGAGCGGCGCGTTGGTGAAGAGATTCGTTCGCACAAAACCCGGGCAGAGCGCGGTCACTCCCAAGCCCTGTCGGCCGAGTTCATTGCGGAGCGACTCGCTGAAACCCACCATGGCAAATTTCGACGTGCAATAGGCTGTCACCTTTGGCATGCCGATCAAGCCGAGGACGCTGCAAACGTTGAGGACATGGGCCTCGCGGCGGGCTAAGAGCGACGGCAACAACTCACGAGTGAATTGAATGTGTGAGAGCAAATTCACGCGCATCAGCGTGTCCCAATGATCGGCCGCCATACTTTCGGTGCGGCCGTAATACGTGATGCCGGCGTTGTTGACGAGGATATCGACGCCGCCGGAGCGGCTGATAACTTCCTCCACAGCGGCTGATACCTCGCGCGGCTGGGCGACGTCGCATGTACGAGCAACGACCTCGACCCCGGCGGCGCGGGCCTCGGCCACGACTTCCTGCAGTCGCGCCTCGTCGATATCGACAAGGAAAAGTGCGGCGCCCTCTTGCGCGAGCCGCAAGGCGATGGCCCGGCCGATACCGGAGGCCGCGCCCGTGACAAGTGCCGTCTTTCCGCGAATTTCGCGCATGGTCAGCTCGCAATTGCAAAAAGCCGGCGACTGGCGTCGCCGGCTCGCAAACGGTGGGCGAGTTTCTCTGAAACCCGCGAGTCGTGTGTCTGAGACACACGTCTACGATTAGGCGGCAGCTTTCGTGCGTTTAGGCATGGGCAGCGGCTCGCCGGCCGGGATCACACGCGTGAAAACGCCGGTTTCCAAGTCGGCCGGCGGGATCGCACGGCTGGCGCGAATCCGATCTTCGCCCCGCAGCAGTGCTGTGCCCCATTTGTCGAGGTAGTACTTTCCGCCGTTGTAAACGCTGCGATAGTGCTGCTTATTCGTGTAAGCGGGCACGTGCGTCGGAATCACGCGCATGTTGAACGCGAGCCGGTGATGATCGGTCGTGTTCGGTCCGGATCCGTGGATGCAGCGTTCGGTGAAGATGATGAATTGACCGGCGGTTACGGGCAGCTCAACACAGTCTTCAACCTTTTCGTCGAAGTCGAACGTGTAAGCTGCCTTGTAGAATCCTTCTTCGCCGCCGAACTTGATCGAGCGGATGTGGTCGTGCGTGCCTTTGGCGAACCGCAGGCAGCCGCGCTCCGGCGTGGCGTCGTCGATCGCGACCCAAACGGTGAGCTGGAAAATCTCGCTGCGATCCGGCGGGAAGATGCCCGGATCCTGATAATCCTCGACCATGAACGTGCTAGCCTGATGCCACTGGATGGCGGGCGACTTCGGGCCCTTATAAAAATACTGAGAACGCCAAACCAGCAGATCGGGCCCCAGAAGCTGGGCGCACCGCTCGGTGATGGCCGGGCACTTCATATAGTTCCACAACCGCGGAGATTCAAAATGCCGGTCGCGCGGCGTAGCCCAACCGTATGTCTTGCTTTTTTCGTTCTCCAGCGCCAGCACCTCGCGCTTGAAGTCCATCATTTCGTCGTGGCTGAAAGCATCGAACGGCCCCAGGAAACCTTGCGTATAGAATGATTTGATGTCGTTCTCGCTCATCTGATATTGCGGCGCCACTTGCGCTTTTGGCTTGAACGAGGCGGGCATCTTGAAATAGCAGGTCTGGTCGATCGAGGCTTTCGTGAAGCGGCTCTTGATCAGGATCCAGAACATTTCGTGCGTCCAGTTATTGACCACGGATTTGATATCGCGCGGCAAAATAAACCGGGGCAGGTGTAGCGCTTTGTACGCCCATAAAATGCTGGTACCGAACATCAACAGGGCACGCTGCCAAAAAGGCCGCACCTTCGGACTCATGTTCATGGTTTAGACTCGCTGAATTTGGGGGTGTAGCTAGATTGTTGTGATTGGTTCTCGTCGGCGAATTGCCAGCGGCGCCGCGACCGGGCCGGTTGCACCGATTGCTAAAAAGTATCGGATCGTAGCGATGGTAACGTTGAGAGGACAAGCGGACTTTTCATCGGGTCGGGTGCAGTTCTTTCGATCTTGCTAGCGATAGCTACCAAGGACTCGCAGCCCGGCACACAACAACGTAAATTGAGATAATGCCGCACCTTGTTCCACCAATCCCGCTGCCCAATCGTGGCGTTGTCGGCTTGCGCAGCGCCGCCTCGACGGTCGAGCCCGCTTTCAGCGTGCCCGTGCGCTGGGTGCTTCGCGTGCTGGCATGGCTGGCATTCGGCGTCGCGTCGTATCTGGCCTGGCATGCAGTGAATCAAACTTCTGTCGCCGGTTGCGGCGTGGGGTCGAATACCGGCTGCGACGTTGTGTTGAGCAGCTCGTGGTCGAAGTGGCTCGGCATTCCCGTCGCCGTTCTGGGGCTAGCGTGTTATGCCGCGCTTGCCGCGCTCAGTGTATTACTCGGCTTGCGAAATGAAAAAGCAAGCCAGTGGGTCAGCACCGCGTTCGTGATGTTGTCGCTGATCGCGGCGGGGGCGAGCCTGTGGTTTATCGGGGTGCAAGTGATCGCGATCGGCAGTTTTTGTCCGTACTGTTTGGCGACGGATATATGTGGCCTCGCGTTGGGAATCGTGACGATCGTGTTCGCAGCCCGAATGGTTTTTACGCAACGCAACACACCGCGCGCGGCGCAGTCTGGCTTGATGGCTTTGCGCACGGCGCTGCCGACGGGAACTCGCGCCGCGCCAGTCGTGGTTCGGCCGGAGGCGTCGCCGCCGTCGTTGGCGATTGCGGCGGCCGGGGCCGTTCCCGTCCTAGCATTTATGATCGCCGGACAGATCTTGTTCGCGACCAAGACGTACGACGTGCAGAAAGTCGCGCTCAACCAATCGATCGATATGGTGGCCGCGAACGCGAACGAAACCGGCGCCGATTCGAATCGCGCGAGGACGCATACGGCGATGCGATTGCCAACCGATTCAGATGTTGGCGAACGCCCGGCAGCGACAAGCGATTTGACCAGTGCGAATTCAGGTTTGGCTGCCGCGACCACGGGCAATTCGAAAGGCGGCCACGATACGAAGCCCGCGAACGCAACGCCGAACGCGGACCAAAAAAAGCGAACGGTTCGCAACCGTCGGCCCTGGCACCCGCGCCGGAGCGCCAGCGGATTGTCAAGTTTTTGGGCGGCAAATTGTCGCTTGATGTTTATCAGCATCCGATCATCGGCTCGCGCGAAGCGCCGCATATTGTCGTCGAGATGGTTTCTTACGATTGCCCACACTGCCGCAAGATGCACGCCACTATCCAGCACGCGCTCGAGCGATATGGCGACCAGGTTGCGCTGTTGATCATCGTCGAGCCGCTCGAAAAAGAGTGCAACAGGCTGGTCACGGACCCAGCAGCATCGCATCAAGGGGCCTGCGACACCGCTCGACTCGCGCTGGGAATTGCCAAGCTCAATCCGTCTTCATTCGCGACGTTCCACGATTTTTTGATGTCGGGGGATAAGGATAAACCGCCCGCGATGGCGAAAATTTATTTGAAAGCCTACGTATTGGCCGACCGCAGCCGATTGCGCGACTTGAAGGAAAGCGCGGAGATTGAAAAACAAATCGAAAGTTACGTCGATTTGTTCGAACAGCTGCAAAAACAAAGCGGTAAAAAGGATTTCGGACTGCCGGTGCAAATTCTGGGTGATTACATCATGACTGGCTCGGTGGAGTCGGAAGCCGACGTGTTTAAAACCTGGGAAGAACACCTGGGCGTGAAGCCGCAGTAATCGGCGGCCCTCCGGTACCGATTGAACCGGGGTTAGGAAAACCGCCGCAGCATTTCGCTCGGTACCAGTTTCGTGAAGCCGCCGGAGCGGAAGCCGGCCAAATCAAGCGTTACGAATTTGAACCCGAGTTGCTCGAACGCTTCGATCACCGCGCGGCGGATTTCTGGTTCTGATAACTCGGCGATTTCATTCGCCGGAACTTCGATGCGGGCCAAGTCGCCTTCGTGATAGCGCACGCGCAGCTCGCGAAAGCCCAGTGAGTGGAGAAATTGTTCGGCCCGGTCGATCCGTTCGAGCCGTTCGGGCGTTACAGCCAAACCGTAGGCCACGCGGCTCGACAGGCAGGGCGTAGCAGGCTTGTCCGCGACTGGAAGCGACCAGGCGGCGGCCAACTTGCGAACATCCTGTTTGGTGAATCCGCATTCGGCCAGCGGGCTGCGGACACTGTGTTCGTCGGCGGCGCGCATTCCGGGACGGTAGTCGTGCAAATCGTCGGCA
Organism: Pirellulales bacterium; assembly: GCA_963733825.1. Lineage (GTDB taxonomy): Bacteria > Planctomycetota > Planctomycetia > Pirellulales > Lacipirellulaceae > JABDGM01. The sequence continues at coordinate 219,861 of CAVTEK010000010.1, read as the reverse complement.
TTTGCGCCGTTGACGACAACCTCGACGGCTAGCCGCTCCTTCAGATTGCCCAGCTGTGAGTAAAGTTCGGTCTTGCACTGATAACAACGATCGGGGTTGTTGGCCAGGTAGGCAGGATTGGCGAATTCGTCGGTGGCAATGACGACATGCCGCAGGCCAATCAAAATAGCCAATTCCCGCGCAGCGTCTAATTCGCCGTCAGCAAGAGCCGCACTGGTTCCGGTGACGGCTACGGCGCTATCGCCAAGCGCCAGTCGCGCGGCTTTGGCGACCACGGCACTATCGACCCCGCCCGAAAAGGCCACCGCGCAGCTGCCGTAATCGGCCAGAAGCCGGAGCAACCGCTCGCGTTTCGCGGACAGGCTTTCGTAGAGCTCAGCCATCGCGGATCAATTCGCGTCGTTTTGGGGAGGTTTGGCCGACTGTAATCGTTTCAGTTCATCGCGCAACATGGCGGCGTCTTCGTAGCGTTCTTCGACGATTGCCAGATCGATCTGCGACCGCAATTCTGCCGTTCGATCGACGAGCGCCGGCACGACGGCGGTATCGGCCGGCGCGCCTTTCTCACTCTCGATCTTGGTGAGAATCTCTTCCTTCCAACGCCGCAAGAAAGTCAGTTCGCCGACCTGCGACGCCTGGTTCAATTGATTATATTCCTCCAAAAAACGCTCGATGCCGCGAATTCCAGCGTCCAGCACCCCGGCCGCGGCGTCCCATTGTTCGAGCTCGACGAGCGGCGTGGCGACCGCTCGGGCGTGCATCATCGTAACGTACGGCCGCCATTGATCGAAACGGAGTTTGTCCTTTTCGTCGTGGGCATGGTCGCGCACGAAGGCAAACAGGCGAAGGTTTCGCTCTGTGTCGCGAGCACAAAGCTCATAGTGCCCCAGATGCCAAAAACATATATAGCGATGATAATACTGAACTCCTTCGCGCAATAGCTCGGCACAATCTTCGGGCTCGAGTAAATACGGAGCGCCGTCCGGGTTGGCTTTGTCGTGATCTCGCTGGCGGCGCTGGTGATATTCAAACCATGATGAGGTATCGTGAATGCGGCGACCGTCGGGGCGGCCGTCGAACTCCATCTGGAGTACGCCAAGATCCAAACGCAATTGGATCTTTCGCCGACCGTCGCGGCCTTCAATCACGCGGACCGTGATCTCATCGGGACGATACGCCCAATCGCTAATAATCGGTTCGATGTCGGACGACACGGGTCATTCCTCGGCAGGACCGGTTCGAAGCCCGCAGCGCAAGTAAGGATTCCGTCGCAACCCTTGCTTGCGCTGCGGGCTCCAATCCGGGCTAAATCGGTGCAGCCTGAAGCACGAATCTTGGCTAAATCGTATGCCAAAAGAGAATGCTGGAAAACAGCAGGAATTCGCCAATTCTGAGGAGCCCAAGAGAAACGTCCCCGGTTAGGCCCCCGGGTCGCGAACGACGGGTCCCAATACCTTCGTATTTCGCTCGACAGCTAGGATGATCGTCCGTTGCTCGACTCCATCGTGCGAACTTGCGATGACCGGAATCACCTGCCTGCGATCGGGCAACGACATCCGCACGGTAAAGCTGCCATCGGGCCGGACGGGCACCGGTTCGCCCTGGAGCGTTACGTGCGCGTGGGGATGACTGACCCCGTAGACGATCAGCTCGGCATCGACCGCAAAGGGAAGCTCCTGGGAATCGCCGACGGCTCGCGATGCGCCGCCGCCATATCGGGTTTGCATCGGACTGCCCATTGGGCGGCGCAGCCGCTCTTCCAACATCTCCTGGAGCTCTAAGCTGGTGCCGCGCTGTGAGTATCCGCCACTCATGGCGAAAATGCGGTCGGCATTTTGATCGATATCGGCCCAGTTTTCATCGATCGAGTCGGCGGTGCCTGCTCGGGGAGTCGTCACGGAGTTGCTCCGCGCCAGGCAGTAGAATTGTCCGGCCGCCGTCCGATAGCCGATTTCCATCCGGTACTGCTGTGGTGGACTCTGAACATCGACGTACCAGTGATTCACCCCGCCATGGATGGGGATTTCTCGTTGCAGCTCGGCAGCGCCATCGGCCGCGACATTGAAAAGTCGAAGGACAGGCTGGGTCGCGTGCCAATGCTGCCCGAGGGCCGATTGGGCTCGTTCAACGCTTCGCGGAGCAAGTTCCCAATGAGCATGTAGCCAATAGGGGTCACGGACCATAACGACCAGTCGATCCTGCGGCTGCCGACCGGGATCCTGCCCATTTGTGGACGCAATCTGCCGAATTTCGCCGAGACGGTCCCGCAACTGTCTGAGGCGATCATTTGTTTTTGAACTGTTTGCTTTATTTCCCGTACGCGCCCCGACGTTGGACAAGACCGCGGTCACAGAACCGCCCGGAGACGTGCCAATTGCCGAACGCTTCGGCTTTCTGCGGGACTGACTGACCAGGGCGCGGACGAGTTCATCCTTACGCATCGAGTGCCATCCGGAGAGGCCCATCGCCCGGGCCATCTGCGCAAGCTCTTTGCAGCTTTGGTTGCGAAGCGAGGAAGTCGTCATCGATCAAGAACTCCGCCTGGATTCAAACTGATATCTCGTGAACGTGCCGGGAACTTCAAGCATCGTCCATGAACCAGTGAAACCAAGCGGATTCCGGCCGTGCCCAACGCGAAGGGGCGCTCCCGTGCTTCTGTCTCTGCCGATTACAGGCACCGACAGAATGGCCAACCTGATGGCCATTTGGGCACTGGGCTAGTGAGCGTCGGAAGCCTGCAAAGAAACCTTTGCCCCTGTCTCCTCGGCCGCAAAACCCCGCTATTTCCACTAAATTGAGAATAATCAAAATATATGGACTTTGCAACTAAATTGCGCTGCGACCGGCTTGGATTGCCGTGTGTAAGTCCTTGGCAGCTTCCACCTAACGACGAAAAGTCACGTCCCGGTTGTCGCCACTACCAGCTCGCATCCGCGCAGAAGCCAGAGTCGGGCTGCAACTTAGAGATGGATCGGGTCTCTCCCCTCCTGCCAGCCGGGTCTCCCCAATGCTGAGGTTTTTTCCCGGCCAGGTGTAACACCACCACCGACACGCCGTTTGAGAGGGCACAGGTGACAGCTGTTGGGCGTTCCAGCAGCGGCATACCTGGAAAACTCAGACCTAAGAGGACGATATCATGACCACGCCCCGTTCAATCCGGAAGCCGCGTAAACTGGCTTTTCACTCGCTGGAAGAACGAACCATGATGGCGGGCGACGTCGCCGTCAGTGTTCTCAACGGCGACCTGCGAATCACTGGCGACGGCAACGCAAACGACGTGGCCGTTGTTCAGACGATCCAGAACGGCGTACCGGTTACCGGAAGCTATTTTGTTACCGGCCGCAACGGGACAACCATCAACGGCCATTCGTCGTCCACGACTGCTCTGAATACTTTCACCGGCGTTAGTCGCGATTTCAACATCAACATGGGGGGCGGCGATGATCGCGTGACCCTGGGCCCAGACAATGACCTCTATGGCTTGAACAACAAGCTCAAAGTGCCTCGCGACATGTTAATTAACGCAGGCGCCGGCAATAACATTGTCGTGTTAAACGGACTAAATATCGCGCGAAATGCCTCGATTTCTTCGGGAAATGTGGCAGATCGCATCTATGTCCACGCCGATGTGCAAAACGATTTGACGATCAACACCGGCGGCGGGGCCGATCTTGTGGATGTGTACAACACCTTCGTGCGTCACAATCTTACTATTGACGCTTCGGTAAACAACACCAACACGAGCGATGTCACAGTTTATTTGACCACGATGAACGTCGGCAATGATGTGAACATTGCAACCGGCGGCGGCAAGGATTCTGTGTATATCACCGATATCGGTGTCAACCACGATCTGGCCGTTCATACCGGCGGCAATGACGATTACGTATCGATTTCCAATAGCGAAGCGGCCGACCTGTTGTTTGCTGATCTTGGATCGGGAAACGATACGCTGACCCTTACCGATACCTACGGTGGGCAAGCAGTGCTGGACGGTGGGGTCGGGCTCTTTGACAGAGTTTTCGAGACCAACGTGAGCTTTAAATCTCATACGCTTCGCAACTTTTCCCCGTTTCTAATTCCGAGTCGGTAACGCGACAGTGGAGCCGATAAAGGTTGTAAAAAGGTTGTGACTTGGTATTCCTCTTCGCCCAGCCGCGAGCCTCTTCCCAGAAAGCTGCCGCGGCTGGGCTGCTTTTCGTTTCGCCCGCTGGCGGGACTTTGTGAAAAAAAGCACAATTTCGTCCTAAGCCGTTGACACGGCGGGACAAAGCGAGATAGATTGCTCAATCCAGTGGCAGAAAAGTTGTGCAATTCCACGTCCTAATGCGTGGAATCTCTAGCATAACTTTTTGTTGCCACGTGAGTTATGGCGGCAACGCAGTGCAAGGACCCCATGTCCGCAGATTGCGTTACGCGGCACTGTGACGACTCCCTCCGACGACCCATCGCCAATCGCAATTGCCTATCAGTGGGCGACTCGAATTATGGTCGTAGCGCTTGAGATGGTTTTGCCAGGTATGGGCGGCTATTGGTTGGACCAGCGACTCGGGACAAGAGTTTTGTTTATGCTGATTGGGTTTTGCCTGGGGTGTACGGCGGCAGTCATCCATTTAGTTCAAATGACTCGCGCGGACGGACGTCGTAAAACGAACGATTAGCGAAAGAGCGATTGTCCTTGCAGCGGATGTCGGATTCGTAAAGAGCTTTCACACAATGCCTGGGTCGACAAGCGGGCAAGCATCGGAATACGGCTTCATGCGTTCTGCACTCATGCTTATCGCATGTGTCTTTGCCGTTGCGCTCGTAATGATGCCGATTGCGGTTCGACGCGTTGGGTCGGCCGGGCTGGTGGGCCTGGGAATTGCCGCGGCAATTTGCCTGCTTTCGGGGTTGGCCGCTGAGTGCCTATGTCACGTGATGAACCGTATATCGTCGCCACTCGCGGGCCAATTGTCGGGCATGTTGGTTCGAATGATGCTTCCCTTGGTCGTCTGCTTGATACTGGCTCTGAAGGGGTTTAGCGGCCGCGAGAATCTGGAGTTTGTGTGTTATCTGCTGGCGTTTTACACAACAACGCTCGTGCTCGAAACATGGCTCGCCGTGAAGCGCGTGGCCTATTCCGCGGAAACACTTCGTCATAGTGCAAGGTAATTCGACGCCATGGCTGAGCAAGCCAAACATACCGAGCACCAAATGCAGGCCGGCCACGAAGCGAATGCGCTCGACCCGAAAGAGTTGTTTAGCCACGTCGAGGATTCGCCCATGATCCATGTGCCAAAAAGGCTAACCGCCGATGGCACGGGTCACATCGAAATCCCCCAGCCCTTCCAGTCGTTCAATTTCACAATTACCAAGTTCATGGCGATCGAGCTTGTGGCCGCGCTCCTGCTTTGCGTCTTTTTCATCGGCCTGGCAAAAGCGCTTCGCGGCGGCGCGATCCCGCGCGGCCGCTTCCGCAACATGCTCGAAGCGATGCTGCTCTACTTTCGCGATAATGTCGCCCGTCCCTGCATTGGCGGCCACGACGCGGACAAATTCGTGCCGTTTCTGTGGACTCTGTTTTTCTTCGTGCTGGCCTGCAATCTGTTTGGCATGATTCCCTGGTTGGGTTCGCCGACCGCCTCGCTATCGGTGACGGCCACGCTCGCCTTGATCACATTTCTGACTGTGATGGGTTCGGCAGTTCGAAAGATGGGCGTTTGGGGAACTGTGAAGTCGCTCGTTCCGCATATGGATTTGCCGTTACATATTAAGATTCCAATGTTGTTCTTAATGTTCCCGATCGAAGTTCTCGGATTGCTGATCAAGCATTCCGTGCTCGCCGTTCGTCTCTTGGCGAACATGATGGCCGGGCACGTGGTGTTGGCGGTGATCCTCGCGTTCATCGCCGCAAGTGCGCAGTCGCTGTGGTGGTGGGGCGTAATGCCTGCGAGCGTGATGGGCGCAACGGCGCTGAGCCTACTCGAGTTATTCGTGGCTTTCCTGCAAGCATACATTTTCACGTTCTTGTCCGCCTTGTTTATTGGCATGGCCATTCACCCGCACTAAGGCGTGGCATACAAATCAGTTTTGACTATTCATCGTTAACGACATTTCAAGGAGACCGAAAAAGTGGGAAACGTAGTTCGAATCGGAATGATTTGCTCGGCCGTTCTAATTCTGGCGTCGCCAGCGTTGGCGCAGCCCGCACCAGCCGGGGCTGCCCCGGCCGCGCCTGCCGTAAAGGTTGGCCCGATGAATTTAGGCGCTGCAATCGGCGCGGGGTTGGTAATCTTGGGCGCTGGTTTGGGAATCGGCCGCATCGGCGGACAAGCGGTCGAAGGAATGTCGCGGCAGCCCGAAGCAGCCGGCAACATTCAAACGGCGATGATCATTTCCGCGGCCCTGATCGAAGGGGCCACGTTCTTCGCACTCATCGTTTGCATGTTGTTCAATACCTGATGCGCACTTTGCTGCGGGAGTTTGATTGATGTCGATTTCGATTAAATTCGTGTCGCGGTGCGCGGTGCTCGCCTTTGCGGCGGCGCTTCTCGTAAGAGTTCCGTGCGTCGCCCAGGATATCGACGGCCCAGGCAAAGCGGCTGCCCATGAGGCGGCGCACGAAGCCGAAGCTGCAGATCATGAGTCCAGCGGCCCCAATCCGCTGACATTCAGGACCGATTTGGCAATTTGGACACTGGTCGTGTTCATCTTACTGTTTCTCGTTCTCCGCAAGTTTGCCTGGCCGCAAATCACTGAGGCGCTCGTCGAGCGGGAACGCAAGATTGCGGACACGATTGCTGCCGCCGATGCGCGGCTGGGGGAGGCCAAACGGGTGTTGGCCGCGCACGAAGCGAAGCTGGCCGCCGCGGCTAATGAAGTTCGCGCCCTGCTGGACGAAGCCCGTCGCGACGCGGAATCGGTCAGGCAACGGATCGAGGCGGACGGACAAAAGGCAGCCAAAGACGAATTGGCCCGCGCCGTGCGCGAGATCGAACGGGCAAGAGATGCCGCCATCCAAGATTTGGCCGTTTCGAGCGCGAATACGGCGATCGACCTGGCCGGCAAAGTGATTCAAGAGCAGCTTACGCCGGCGAAGAACGACCAGATCGTGCGCGAGGCGGTTGCCAAGCTGGCGGCGACACCGAGTAAGAATTAGCGCCTTTTGACTCATGCCCCTATCCAACGGTGAAAAACCGAAGCACGAAACCGTGATGGACGTCACGGTGGAACAGCTTGCGCGTCTACGCGAAGGCGTTCATGGGCGTGGCGGCGAAATTGCCCAACGCCGACGAACTTGTGCAGGAATTGAAGTCGCTAGTCACGGATGTGCTGGATCGTTTTCCGCAGTTGGAACAAACGCTTGAATCGTCGTTGATTTCGCCCGAGAAGAAGGAGCAAGTGTTGCACCGCGTGTTCGGCAATATCGCCTCGTTTCAGGTGCTCAACTTTTTAAAGGTTGTGTCGCGGCACGGGCGACTGGATTTGCTGCGGCCGATCGTTCGACAAGCCGAAAAAATCCACACGGAACAGAGCGGCAAGACCGATGTGGAGGTTCGCGTAGCCGCCCAAATGAACGACACATTGCGAAATGAGCTGGCATCGCGGCTCCAAAAAACGCTCGGCAAGCAACCGATTCTGAAATGGAGGATCGATCCCTCACTGATCGCCGGCATTGTCGTCCGCGTCGGCGATCGGGTGTACGACGGCTCGGTGCGATCGCAACTGGAGTCCGCACGGAAAGCGATGGTCGAGCGGGCCACAGAGCAAATTGAAACCCGGCCCGACCGGTTTATTTCAACAGCAAGTTAATCCCAACGCAGGAAACCGAAAACTCTCAGTGCGTGAGTCACTTCCTATCGAAAGTACGAATCGATGAAATTCAATAGCGACGAAATTGCCTCGGTCATTCAGCAGGAAATCGAGCAATTTGCTTCCCAAATCGACGTGCGCGACGTGGGGCGCGTGCTCGAGGTCGGCGATGGCATCGCCCGCGTATACGGCCTGTCGGGCGTGATGGCCCAGGAGATGGTCGAGTTCCCCAACGGCACGATCGGCCTGGCGTTCAATCTCGAAGAGAATTCCGTTGGCATCATCATCTTGGGTGATTACCTGTCGATCGCCGAAGGGGATGAAGTTCGCAGCACGGGGCGGCTGTTGAGCGTGCCGGTGGGCGACGAATTGCTAGGGCGCGTGGTGGATCCGTTGGGTAACCCGCTGGATGGCAAGGGACCGATCGTCACCAATCAGCGACGGCCGGTCGAGATTATCGCGCCCGGCGTTGCCGAACGGGCGCCGGTAAGCGAGCCGCTGCAGACCGGGCTGAAGGCAATCGACGCGATGACGCCGATCGGCCGCGGGCAGCGCGAGCTCATCATCGGCGACCGCAAGACGGGGAAAACGGCCGTCGGCATCGATACGATCATCAACCAGCGCGATTCGGGCGTGAAGTGCTTCTACGTCGCGATCGGGCAGAAGGAATCGACGGTTGCCGGCGTCATCGAGCGGCTGCGCGAGACCGGCGCGATGGATTACACCACGGTGATCATGGCCGGCGCCAGCTCCCCTGCCCCGGTGCAGTATGTCGCCCCGTATTCGGGCACGTCGATGGCCGAGCATTACATGTTCGGCGGGCAGCATGCGCTCATTGTATACGACGATCTGAGCAAGCAGGCGGTAGCTTACCGGCAGTTGTCGCTCCTATTACGGCGACCACCAGGACGCGAAGCTTATCCGGGCGACGTGTTCTATTGCCACAGCCGGTTGTTGGAACGGTCGGCCAAGCTCTCCGACGAGCTCGGAGCCGGCTCGCTCACTTCGCTGCCGATCATTGAAACGCTGGAAGGCGAAGTCTCGGCCTACATCCCGACAAATGTGATCTCGATCACGGACGGGCAGATTTATTTGCAACCCGACTTGTTTTTCGCGGGCGTGAAGCCGGCGATGAATGCCGGTATTTCGGTATCGCGCGTCGGCGGTGCGGCTCAGATCAAAGCAATGAAGAAAGTCGCCGGCGGCCTGCGGCTCGATCTGGCAGCGTTTCGCGAACTCGAGGCATTTGCGCAGCTCGGCACCGAACTCGACGCGGCCACGCAATCGCGGCTTGATCGCGGATATCGCATGGTCGAAATCCTGAAGCAGGGCCAGTATCAGCCGATGAACGTGATCGACCAGGTGCTAATCATCTACGCCGGCACGCGCGGCCACCTCGACAAGATTCCGGCCAACGAAGTCCAGGCTTGGGAAAAGGACTTTCTGACATTCATTCACAGCCAAAAGCAAGGAATGTGGGATGCAATCAGCAGCAAAAAAGACATGCCGGATGAAATTACTGCGCAAGTCGAGTCCGCGATCAAGGAATTCCAATTGCAGTATGCTTCCGGATCGACGAACGCGAAGAAAAAACAGGCCGAGCGCGAGCCGGTAGCTGTCTAATCCCTGATACGTTGCTGCGCTTGAGAATCTGTCAGCCCCTGGCTGTGCTGGGGGTTGATGAGGAAGACAAAACCCCAGAATGCGGAAAGATTAATAGGACTGCCAAAACCCCCGGCAGAGCCGGGGGCTGAAAACCTGAACAACGTCTATGGCCAACCCTCGCCTTCTCGATAAACGGCGCCGCTCGATCCGCAATATCCGCAAGATTACGCGGACGATGGAGCTGATCGCCACTGCGCGTTTCAAGAAAGCAATGGACCGCGCTACCGCAGCTACTGCGTTCACCAACCGCATGACAAAGCTCGTCGAAGACCTGACGGCCAGCGGCCTGGAGGTGAGCCATCCGCTGTTGGAAGAGCGCGAAACGATTCGCCATGCGACGCTGCTGGTACTGACGGCCAATCGAGGGCTATGCGGTGGTTACAACGGCAACCTGCAGCGGGCCGGTTTTCATCGCTGGCTGGAATTGAAGCAAATCGCGCCAAATTGCCGGCTCGAAATCGTGGGCAAACGGGGCATCTCAGCCCTCAAATTTCGCGGCATTTCCCCCGATACTGGATATACGCATTTCGAGGACCGCCCGTCGTTCGACGAGGTGGACGCAATCGCCAGCCGGTATCTCGATGAATATGTAACGGGCCGACTTGACCGGCTCGATGTCGTCTATACGAAGTTCGAAAGTGCTTCGCGACAGCATGTCGCGATCGAGACGCTGCTGCCGCTTTCGGCGATCGGCGGGCCCGCGACGCCGGCGACTTCCAAGGCTGCCGAGACGCGCGGCACTCTGCAGGCAGCCGAAGCCAAATGGCGAGCGATTTATGAGTTTTTGCCATCGCCGGAAAGCATTTTGGAAGAAGTCGTACCGGCCAGCTTTAAGATCAAACTGTTCAAGTGTTTTTTGGACTCCGCCGTGAGCGAGCAGATTGCTCGCATGGTGGCGATGAAAGCCGCTACTGAAAACGCGGGCGACCTGATTCATCGTTTGAGCAGACAATACAATCGTGCGCGACAAAGCCGAATTACGTCCGAATTGATGGACGTGATCGGTGGTGTGGAAGCGCTGAGTTAAATCCCCGCCCGCTGAAGCGGGCTCGCCTACCCTGACCTTTCCCATATGGCTACTGCAACCGCAACACAAAACATTGGCCGCATCACCCAAATCATTGGATCCACGTTCGACGTGGAATTCGACGAGTCACGACTGCCGGCAATCTATAACGCCGTGAAGATTGTCTCGGAGCATAAAGGGGTGAAGATCAATCTCACTGGCGAAGTGCAGCAGCACTTGGGTGGTTCGCGCGTGCGGTGCGTCGCGCTGGGAAGCACCGACGGTTTGGTCCGTGGGCAGGACTGCCTCGATACGGGCGAACCGGTAAAGGTGCCCGTCGGCGAAGCGACGCTCGGCCGCGTGTTCAATATTACGGGCGAGCCGGTCGATGGGCGGGGACCGGTGGATGCCGACGAATATTGGCCGATCCACCGCGCACCGCCGGCACTCCGCGATCTCTCGACCAAGACGGAGCTGTTCGAGACCGGCATTAAAGTTATCGATTTGCTGACGCCGTTCGTGCGCGGCGGCAAAGCCGGACTGTTCGGCGGGGCCGGCTTGGGCAAGACGGTTATTCTCACGGAGCTGATTGCCCGCATCGCGAGTGCTCACGGCGGTTTTAGCGTGTTCGCCGGCGTTGGAGAGCGCACGCGCGAAGGTACGAGCCTGTGGCTCGAAATGCAGGAAGCGAAAATTGGCGACACTGGCCGCAGCGTGATCGATCAAACCTGCATGGTGTTCGGCCAGATGAACGAGCCACCCGGCGCGCGGTTGCGCGTGGCCCTGTCGGCCCTCACGATGGCCGAGTATTTCCGCGATAAGACCGGTGCGGACACGCTGCTCTTCATCGACAATATATTCCGCTTCTCGCAAGCCGGCAGCGAGGTATCGGCGCTACTCAGGCCGGATGCCTTCGGCCGTCGGCTACCAGCCGACACTCGCCACGGAAATGGGCGCTCTGCAAGAGCGGATCGCATCAACGACGCGAGGGGCAGTTACGTCGATTCAAGCCGTGTACGTGCCGGCCGACGATCCGACCGACCCGGCCCCCGCCACTGCATTTAGCCAGCTCGATGCATTCGTTTATTTGGAGCGGTCGATTTCCGAGAAGGGCATTTATCCGGCGGTCGATCCGCTGGCATCGAATAGCCGAATTCTGGATCCTCAGTACGTGGGCGAGCGGCATTTCAACGTCGCCCGCCGCGTTCAAACCATCTTGCAGCGCTACCGCGAGCTGCAAGACATCATTGCGATCCTTGGCGTCGATGAACTTTCGGAAGAAGACAAGCTGGTCGTGCATCGGGCCCGTCGAATCGAACGGTTTTTGTCGCAGCCGTTCCTGGTGGCCGAGGTATTCACGGGCAAAAAGGGCGAGATCACGCCGATCGCCGAAACCATCCGCAGCTTCGAAGAAATCTGCGAAGGGAAGTGGGACCACCTGTCGGAGGATGCCTTCATGTATGTTGGCGCGATCGAGCAGGCCGAAGAGCAGTGGAAGAAGTTGCAGAAGAAGTAGCTGGGGAGTGGGGAACGGGGAACGGGGAGTGAAAAAGGGAATTCAAGTTTTGTGTCGGCCGCAAGGCCGAGTATTTTCCAAGGCGTTCCGCAACTCGTGAATCATGGCTGAACACAATTCCACTCTTACCGGCAAGCTCCAGTGCATCATCGTCACACCCGAGATGACGGTGTTGGACACGCGGGCCGATTTCGTCGCGCTGCCGCTTTTCGATGGCGAAGCCGGGATTTCGCCGGGCCGCTCTCCGCTGATTGGCCGGCTTGGCTACGGCGAGTTGCGCGTTCGCAGCGGGACCGAAACTCGCCGCTTCTATCTGGATGGCGGGTTCGTGCAAGTGGTCGAAAATGTGGTCTCGGTGCTGACCAATCGGGCTTTGCCCGCGGAAGAGGTCGATCGTGCAGCGGCGACCGAGCAGCTTCGCGCGGTAATTTCCCGCCGCGCCGCCGGGCGAGAGGAATTGACGATACGCGATCGGCAAATCGCCCAGGCCCGCGGCCAGCTTCGGGTGGCCAGCCGAGCGTAAATGATGCGGTGTAATGTACGGCACTCAACCACCAAGTGGTGGCACGCCCTGAGTCTTCGAAGGGCTTGAGGTCGTACCCTTTGAATAATCATGCCCATCGCCGAGCCTCTGGGCGCGCCACCCTGGGAGCAGTTCTTGGCGCGCGTCGCGACAGCCCCCATAATGGCGGCGCAGCCTTTTGTTTCTCACCCTTCTTTTCGTTGCGATGACGCGCTTACTCAAGGCGGTCGCATGGACCGCCGCGGCCGCCGCACCACTGCTGATCGCAAACATATTGCCCGGCGGAATCGTCGCGCCGGTCGTCGCGATTTATTTGGTTGCTTTCCTCGCCGCCAGCTGGGGATTTGTGTTTGGAGATGAGTCGCACGAACGAATCTTGCGCGATGCCGAGCTGGACGCTCTGTTCGACAACGTCTTCAGTGATTACGAAGCCGATCTGAGCCGCTTTCCGTTCCGGGCACATATTTTTCGTCGCGGGGGCATGTTCCCCGTCGAGAAGCTGGAGATGATCTACAGCTATCGCACGCACGCGACCGACCCGGACCGCAACATTCGCTTCTACCGTTATTTCGGCCGGCCTGGCGAAGGATTGGTTTGGCAGACGTGTGAGAACAGCGACGTGCGGTTTTTTCGCCGCGACGACGTCGCAGACGCGAAGGCTGCGTTCCGGCTCCGCGGGTCGCAAGACTCGGCTACGCGCGAAGTTTCTGCGATCCTCACGCTGCCGCTGCGTCAACTGGTTGGGAGTGGCCAAGCGACACCCGGCAACGGGCCGATCGGCGTGCTGAGCTTAGATGCCCTTTCCAGCGAGGCGGCCGATTCGCTGCAGGAACTTTTTGATAAATTCCACGAAGGTGAGCACCCGGAGCTAGTCGATCTGGCCGATCGTGCCAGCCTGTATATTTAGGACCGACTCATGAGCGAGCAAGCCAGCAATGCGACGGGCGTTCGCACGGCCCCGATGACGAAAGCGGCCGTGAACACTTCGCGGGCTTCTTTGGCCGAGCTGATCAAACGCACCAATCAGACGGCGGTGCGGATTACGGCGAAGAGTTGAGCGTTGTTGAACCGCCAATTAACGCTGATTTCCGCTAATCGATCATGATCTCCGCGTTACCGGCAGATCAGCGTGTTATTGCCGTTCAACAATATCCGCTTGACTCTTATTACTAGCCTGTCTATGATTTTGCCATGGAAGCGATTAGCGGCGACAAGCTCCGCGGTCATCTCGAAATGCTGATCCTCGCAACGTTGGAGCGTGGCGAGGCGCACGGACTGGAGGTCCTGCGCCGGTTGGAAATCGGTGGCTGCGGGCTTCTCGCGCTTAAGGAAGGCTCGCTCTATCCGGCTTTGTATCGGCTGGAAGAGGCAGGCCAAATCGCGGCGAGCTGGGAACGCGAGCAACATGGCCGGCGCGGCGCCGCGCCCGCATCTACCGACTGACGCCCAAGGGACATCGCATGCTGGCTCGCGGCCGCGGCGATTGGCAAACGTTTGTCGCGACATTGGGAGGAATCATAATGGCGCCCGCGTAAGGTGCTTCGTGCCCAACGACCCCGGATTTTACCGGCGGTTTTCCCCGATTGATACGCTTGTAACGAAAAGATCATCAAATGACACAATCGCTCACGAACCAGACTCGCAAGGTTTTGGCTTTGGCCAACGAGGCCGCGCGGAGCTTTAACCATGAATACGTTGGAACCGAGCACGTCTTGCTGGGATTGATCGAGGATCGCTCGGCCGGTGTTGCCGATATTCTGGCGACGTTCGGTATCGACGCCGACAAAGTCTACGCGGAGATTGAGCGGCTTGTTCAACGCGGTGCCGAGCCGGTCGCGTTACGGACGCTACCTCTAACGCCGCGGGCCGCGCGGGCCGTTGATCACGCCCGGTTCGAGACGCGCCTGATGGGTGAAATGTGTGTCCGTCCGGAACATTTATTCTTAGGCCTGATGAACGATCGGGCGGGCGTGGCCTGCCAAGTGCTGATCAATCTTGGAATCAGTCTGCCGGAGCTAACGAAGGAAGTATTCAAAGTTTTCCTCGCACAAATGAAGGTCGTCGAGCGGATCGTGCGGCCGGTAAAAGCAAGCACCCCGCGAAAACGCAAAATCCGCGAGGAGTTGCTGGCACATTTGTCGGCGATCTACGACCAGGAACTGGACCGGTTACACGACCCAACAGCGGCCCTGCAAGCGGCTGCCGCACGGCTCGGCGACTCGGCAGAATTGGCCAACGAGCTGCAGAAGGCGTTGCCATTTCACGAGCGATTCAGCCACTTTGTCGAGAGCTGGTTCGCCTGGCGGGCGCCGGAATCGGCGGCCCGCTACGCGCGTGCGCCAGGCGGGAGTCGCGTTTGGCATCCTTGGCGCCGTGCTGCCGTTGTTATTTGTCGGTGTTGTTTTGCGATATGGCTGGTTCGACGGCGTGTGGACATTCTTCCGGGTGCTGGCGTCGATCCTGCTGATCACGCCGCCGGTTCAGTTTGTCATCACGTTGGCCTGGATCAGGATGCGCGATTCGCTGTGGGGCGCGTTTCGGCAGCCGCAAATCGCTGGTTCGCGCGTTGATCTATGACGCGGCGATTGCCGGCGCAATCATGGCGTCGTTCGTTGGTTTCGGGTGGGCCGTTCGCTGGAACCTGGGCATTACGCCCGATGTGATGACGTTCGCCGGCATCGCGGGCGCGATTGGCGCGATCGCTTCACTCATCATGGTCCGATTGCTCGGTCCCACGACGATCCGCGATACACTCTGGGCAATGCTGGACACGGAATCAGCGTAAGCGCAGTTGCCGAAGTCGCCGGCCGAAACATCGCTAAATCGCTTCGCCGCCGCGTTCGCCGGTGCGGATGCGGATGCAGTCGTCGAGTGGGAGGACGAAGATCTTGCCATCGCCGATTTCGCCGCTGGGGCCGGTGCGGCCGCCCTTGATGATCGCGTTGATCGTCGGCTCGACAAAACTTTCATTTACCGCGATCATGAGCTGCACCTTGCGCAGCAGATTCACGGTGAACTCGTTGCGCTTGTAGAGGACCTCGGCCTGCCCTTTTTGCCGGCCGAAGCCCTGGCAGTCCATGATCGTCAGCCGCACGACTTCGACCTCGGAGAGGGCCTTCTTCACGTCCTCGAGCTTGCTGGGCTGAATGATGGCGATGATGAGTTTCATGCTGGAGGAAGAGGTCGGAGGTCAGAGGTCAGGGGTCAGGGGTCAGGGAGACCCATTCTACGGCATTGCGTCGCGGCGCCAATCCCTACCCTGACCTCTGACTTCCGACCTCTCACCTCTTTCCCGCGAGACGCCCCGGCTTGGGCGGATTAAAAGGCGGAGAATCCACCCAAGCCATTGGGGCATCCTTCTGGCTCAACGGGCGGCCACGTCTGCGTCCTGCCCTCTACGTGTGCGCAAGAAAAAAATGCCCTGGCTCGGCGACCCCAGGCGGAAAAGGTCGCTCGAGCCATCGTGGGCATTCGGTTGGACGAATAATGATTTGTTGTTTGTACGGCGGTGTCGAGTTTCCGCTAATTCCGCCGATGTGTCGTTCAACCGGACACCAGAAAATGCCCTGGCTCGGCGACCCCAGGCGGAAAAGGTCGCTCGAGCCATTGTGGGCATTCGGTTGGATTGTGGTTGCGACTCCCGTCGCACGTTCGGCTGCAGTGAAAGCAATGGTTATGCCAGTCGAGCAAAATGGCAGCCGTTCGCGTACGTGGAACGGCCCTAACCTATTGCGGGCAATCTGTTTAGTAATCCAAAGTAAATTATCAATGGCGGTTCCAAAGTGGGCGTGAAGGCGATCTATGCCTTAACGCTAAGCACGGCCATCCGCTTAATTAGGCAACCGATTAGAAACGTTCTTCGGCCGTAACACATTCGGGCGAGCGTCATGCGGAAGACGGCGCACAAAAAAATCCGGGGGCCGCGCTGCCGCGGCCCCCGGTGAAACGGGACGGTCAAGTTATAGGGGTCAAAGGTTGAAGATTAGGTTTGGAGGTCGAACACTAGTACGTGCAAATCGCATCGATGCCGAAGATAACCTTGTTGTAAAAATCAGTGTTTTGGGCCGTCTGAACTGCGTCTTCGGCGGGTGTCCAATCATAGCGAACTTCGGGACGAATCATCCAGTTTGCATTCGCTTTGTAGTTGAGGCCATAAGTGAGCTCGTAGAACGAGGTGTCCTGGCCGGTGACCTGATTGCTCTTCCACCATTCGAGCCGAGAACCCATCTTCCAGCAGTCGTTGATGGTGTAGAACAAGTAGTTGGCGATTTCAATATCTTCGCCGTTGCCGGTGACGCCGTTGCCGCCGAACGAGCCGTCGGTGTGAACGTAATCGTTCTCCAATACGTACTCCCACTTTTTGGAGAGCTTGGTATCGAGGACGAGGGTGTGCTCATAGCCAAACTCGCCGTCCGAGCGGAAACCGAAGTTGCCAACCATTAGCATGTAAGTCAACGTCACGTTGTCGTTGAGCTTTTGCGTGATGCCGCCCATGAAGTCGCCGCCACCGTCGAATGTGTCAAAGGCGGTATCCCAACCGGCCGTGTAACCCACCGTGTAGGTCGTGCATTTATTGGCTGTGTAGGTGCCGATCACACCGGTGTGGGTAATCGGTTCACTGTTGAACCAAGAAAGCGAACGGCTGTAGAAGAAATTGCCGTTGGCCGGGAACACTTCGTAACCCATTGGGGTGTAGAAGTGACCCATCTTGATATCCCAGTCGTTGTAACCGAGTTCGATATAGGCTTGCGGCATGGCCCACGCATATGCGCCATCGTCCCAAGCTTTATCCCAGCCGTTGTTCTGGTTGCCGAAGGCTTGCGCGGCCCAGGCCTCAGTGCCGTAGACGATATCCCAACGGTAACCCCAGTCGCAGCAGCAGCTGTCCGTCTTTGCTTTTTTCTCGACGTAGAAGTAAGCCTGTGAAAGCTGGGCGTGATCCGGGTAGTCGTGAATATCCAACTGGTCGCCGCTGCGGGCCGACAAGCCGGTGTTTTGCGAATAATAGCCGACATCCACGAAGCCGCCGTACGTTACGTCGTTGCAGCAAGGCGTGAGGTGCTTTTCGAGGGTGCACGGGTCGCCCGGCTTGCAGCAGCAGCAGAATGGCCAGCAGTTGTCGACACAGCTCATGGCGCAGTCATCGCAGCAGCAGTTCGAGCAGCAGCCAGTTTGGCATCCGCACGAAGTTGTATCACTGCCGCAGCCGGATGTCTCACAGCCGCAGGAGGAAGCTTCGCAGCCGCAGTTTGAACTGCTGGCCTTTGGCTCTTCTTTGGCGGTTTTTTCATCTTTCTTCGCGTCGCCTTCTTTTTGCTTGTCAGCGTCTGCGAAGTATGCTGCCATCGTGCCCCGCAGGTAGACGGGCTGTTCACTTGCAGCTTGTGGGTCGAATTGCGGCTCGGCAGCCAGCGCGATGCTGGTCGCCAACAGGCCGGCGCCGACGGCGGCGCACATCACTACGAAGCGTTTCATGTCGGTACTCCTTTACGGGACAAATACGGATCGACTTGTCGCGCCTTGACCGGTCGCCCGGGCGATCGGCCCAATTCGATCGGAAAGTGGTGGGAAAAACGGGGAGGGTGGCGGGACGAATGCGGGAGTCCAATCGGCAGCCGTCGTCGAACGGCACGCCGAATCCAGAAATGCTATCGGAAGCCTTCGCGAGCTAGCGTGAGAACAAAGCTAGCGCGAGCCCACGGATAAATGGGGCGGTCTTTTGGTTATGCCGACCGGGAAAAAGGCTCCGCACGCGCTGGTGGGCGCGGCGAAAACCATTCATGAAGCGGGCGCCGATTCGCCGGATACTTCGTCGAATAGCGCATCTACGAATTGATCGGGCGCGAAAAGGGCAAGGTCTTCGGACTTCTCGCCAACACCGATATATTTTACCGGCAGCCCGACCTGTTTTCGGATCGCCACGACGACGCCTCCCTTGGCTGTGCCGTCTAACTTGGCTAGAACAATTCCCGTGCAGTTGACGGCTTCGGTAAACTTTGTGGCCTGGCTAATGCCGTTCTGACCCGTTGTCGCGTCGAGGACGAGCAATACCTCGTGCGGCGCGGCTGGGATTTGTTTGCGGATCGCCTCCTGAATTTTCGTCAGCTCGGCCATAAGGTTCTTCTGGGTTTGCAGCCGGCCAGCCGTATCGACGATCGCCACATCCGCACCCGTTTTGATCGCCTCCTCGACTGCACGATAGGCGACGCTCGCCGGATGAGCGTTCGGCGCCGGTGACGATCGGCACGCCGATGCGGTCGCTCCAAATCGTGAGCTGTTCGACGGCCGCGGCCCGAAACGTGTCGCCCGCGCCGAGGATCACTTTCTTCCCGCTCGATCGTAGCAACTGAGCCAGCTTGGCGATCGTCGTCGTTTTGCCACTGCCGTTGACGCCGCAGACCATGATCACGGTCGGGCCCGATTCGGCGAATTTGATCGGTGCCTCGGGCTGAGCCAGGAGCTCGAGCAGCTTCTTCTTGATCGTTGCCAGGGCATCCTCCATGGTTACGACACGAGCGCGAAAATCGCTGGCGACTTGGGCGACGATCTGCTCGACCGCGTCGTAGCCCATGTCGGTCTTGAATAACATCGCCCGCAACTCGTCGAGGAATGCATCGTCAACGAGCCGGCCTTCCGACTTGAACAGGTCGCGGACATCGGTGTTGAGGGACTTCCAGGTCTTGGTAAGTCCTTGCTTAAGTTTATCGAATAGTCCCATGGGGGAGGGTTCGGGGTTCAGAGTTTAGGGTTCAGAGTTGGATCGGCCGTCATTTTATGAGACTGGGGCGGTGTGGGGAACCGCCGCGGGGCCGACATGCGTACCAGCGGTTGACGTTTTCAGCGACTCGACCGCTTTTCGACAAATGAGCGTTGGTTTAGTGTAGGTTGACGGCGGACCCGAAACTCGGAGCTTTCAAATGGCTGATTCGCGATTCGATTACGTGATTTACATTCGCGCAACGCCGCCCAAACTTTGGCGGGCGCTTATCGAACCCGACTTCACTCGCCAATACTGGGTCGAATCCTGGCAGGATTGCCAATGGAAGGTCGGCGCAACGTGGCGATTGATGCTTCCGGACGGTCGCGTGGGCGACGCAGGCGAGGTCCTGGAGATTGAGCCCGAAAAGCGGCTGGTGTTGTCGTGGCAAAATGAATTCTTGCCGGAGCTGCGCGTGGAAGGATTTTCGCGAATGACGTACGACCTCGAGCCAGTCGGCGACTGCGTGAAACTCACGCTCGCTCACGAGATGGAAAAGCCGGATTCAAAGCTGATTGCGGGCGTCGCCACCGGCTGGCCGAGCATCCTATCGAGCCTCAAAAGCTTACTCGAAACCGGCGAATCACTGGAGCATACGCGTAAGTGGCCGGAGGGGATGTGACGAATTTCATAGGTCACGAATGAGACAGATGTCACGGCGGAGCTAGCCGAGAGGTGTCGGACTAGAGCAAATTGGTTTTTTGTTTGCTGGGTGCCCGGAGCAACGCCCCCAACATCTCTCGCCAACTGTGGCGTTGCGCCAGCCACCCTGTGAGTACGCAATTTCGTAATTTGCTCTAAACTTACTTTTCTTCGACTTTGGATTGCAGAAAAGCAGTCGCCCGCTGTTGAATGTCGCCGAGCGTGTAGTTTTCGATGGGCGTGGCAATCCACCAGTCGTTTCCGGCAACATCGGTCACGCACGCGACCCGATCGCCATAGTACATGTTTGCTGGCTCGAACACGGCCGTCGCTCCGGCTGCGATTGCTTGATGAAACGTTGCGTCGGCGTCGTCGACTCGCAGGTAGAGCGTGCAGGGCTTTGGTTGCCAGTGGCCGGGCTGCTCGTGGACCATGAGCAGCGTATCGCCAATGACGACTTCGGCGTGCAGCACGCTGCCATCGGGCTTCGAAAGCCGGCCCCGTTCGGTGGCGTTAAATGCATTCTTCAAAAACTCGATCAGCGCGCCGCAGTTGGGAAGCTTCAAGTACGGTGTGACCGTGCGATACCCGGATGCGTTTTCGGCTGCTTGCATAATTTTACCCGCGGATTGCTCGCGAGAAGGGGACAGGCACATTTTGCTCCGAAGACTCCGCAAAATGAGCCGGCCCCGCCCACTTTGTTAGTCGCTCTTATTCAGTTGCTGCGATTGCAAGAACTCGACGATGCGCCGGACCGCGTGTGGCGGCAGGGCGTGCCCGCCGGGGTGGACGATCGTTTCGACGGGCGCTCCCTTGTCGGATGCATAGAGCATGGTGCCGTCGTCGCCTGGTTTTCCAGGGCCCGTCGCTCGATCCACTTGGCGAACTTGTTCGATGGTTGCCTGATACTCCTTGGGCGAGAACAGTCGATCCGTTTCGCCGGCGACAACGAACGCCGGTTTAGGGACGGTTAGCTTCAGTGCCGGCCAAATCAGGCCGGAGCAAGAGGCGAACGCCGCAAAAGTGTTGGGGCGCTCGGACCAAAGCAGGTACGTGAAAAAGCCGCCGTTGGAAAAACCCACGGCGCAAATGCGTTTATCGTCCACGGAGTATTTCTTGCAGACGGCAGCGAGGACCGCGTCGAAGAATTTCAAATCGCGTCCGCCGTAATCGTCGGCCGTGTGTTGCCAGCCGGGATGCTTGCCCTCTGGATCGGTTTTGGACGGCGTGTTTACGCCTTGCATAAAAACGACGATCGCCTCGGGCCACGCCCGTTGTAAGGGCATGTTGCGGGCGATCGATTGCATGGTGCCGCCGTGACCGTGGAAAACAAAGACCAACGGAGAACCGCCGGATTTCAGCGTCGCTGGTTCGTATACATTCGATTGGCGCTCGACACCGTCCACGGTCAAATTCAACGGCACCGGTTCGGCGGCGCCGCGGTCGCGCCAATCAATACGATGGCTGCAATGGCACGGGCGCCTTTTCCGAGCAGTTTCAGAAAAAGTGTCGTCCGAACGTTCATTTTTTGAGTTCGTGGGCCTGGAAGAACTCGACGATCAACTGCGGCGCTTTGCGCGGGAGTACATGGCCGCCGGGATGGAGCATGGTTTGGACCGGAGCGCCCTTGGTCGACTTGTACAGCACGACGTCGCCACCCTGGGAATCGCCGGCGCCGGTCGCGCCGTCGAGCGCGCGGGAGCGTTCGATGGATTTATCTCGCTCGGCGGCGGGGACCACTTCGTCTTGCTTGCCGGCGACAATGAAGACCGGCTTGGGGACGCTCAGGTTGACGCCTTTCGATGGCGGGCCGGCGCAGGGGGCGAAAGCGGCAAATAAGTTTGGGCGTTCGCCCCACAGCAGGAACGTGAAAACGCCACCGTTAGAGAATCCGGTAGCGTAGACGCGATCGTCGTCGACCTCGTACTTCTTACGGATGGTAGCGAGCATGGCATCGAAGAATTTGAGGTCGCGGTCGCCTACCTCGCCGGGCGAGCGCTGCCAGCCATCTTTCTTCCCCGCCGGATCTATTCGGGTGGGCGTTGGTATGCCTTGCGGGTAAACAACGATCGCCTCTGGCCAGACGGTTTGAATGTGCATCGTACGGGAGATGTTGTGC
This sequence comes from Pirellulales bacterium, assembly GCA_963733825.1. Taxonomy (GTDB): domain Bacteria; phylum Planctomycetota; class Planctomycetia; order Pirellulales; family Lacipirellulaceae; genus JABDGM01. The sequence continues at coordinate 197,839 of CAVTEK010000010.1, read as the reverse complement.
ATGTTGCCGCCGTGGCCGTGAAAGACGAACACCAGCGGTGCGCCGCCCGATTTTTGTTCGGCCGAGGGCGCATCGATGATTGCCTGGCGCTCGACGCCGTTGACGTTCCAGGACATGGTTTCGGGATCGGCAGCGCGGACCGCTGGAGCGATCGCGGCGAGGAGGATAAACGTGGCGTAGGCGTTGCAATGTAGGTGCATCAAATGGGCTCCTTTCAATACACCCTCACCCTGCCCTCTCCCGGAGGGAGAGGGTATTTAGGATTCGTTGCGGTGTAGGAATTTATCGAGAATGCCGTTTACAAACTGGGCCGACTGAGCACTGCCGAATCGTTTGGCCAGCTCGACGGCTTCGTTGATCGCGGCGCGGTCGGGCGTTTCAGTGTAGAGGATTTCGTAAGCGCCCAGTCTGAGGACATTTCGGTCGGTGGAAGCCATGCGCGAGAGGCTCCAGTTATCGGCCGTTTTAGAGAGTAGCTGGTCGAGCTCGCCCTGGTTGCGGCGGACGCCGAGGATCAGCGACAGGCAAAATTCCTCCAGCTCGGGCGAATTGAGCCGGCCGGAGACGAACTTCTTCATGTCGGCGACCGCGGTGCGCGGGTTGATATCGTCCTCGAAGAGGATTTGCAAAGCAACTTCGCGGGCTCGACTGCGGCGGGACATGGGAATGACGAATGACGAATGACGAATGACGAATGACGAATGACGAATTTCGGAATGACTTAGCCCATTAGGATTGTCATTCGTCATTCGACATTCGGGAATTCGTCATTCACTTAGGGGATGTTCTTCAGCAGGCCGGCCATTTGCAGGGCTGCATCGGCGGCTTCGGCGCCTTTGTTGCCGACATTGCCGCCGGCGCGGTGGATGGCCTGCTCCATTGTCTCACACGTTAGTACGCCGAACAACACGGGAACGTTCGCTTCCAATGCGAGCCGCGTGATCGCCAGGCTCACCGAGCGGTTGATGTGTTGATCGTGCGTGGTCTCGCCGCGGATGACGGCGCCGAGACAAATGATCGCCTGATAGCGGCCCAGCTTCGCCAGGCGCTTGGCGACGAGCGGAATCTCCATCGCGCCGGGAACCCAGGCGACGTCGATCGATTCGTCGGCGATGCCGCGCTCTTGCAACTTGGCCACCGCGCCTTCGAGCAACTTCCGCGTGATCGATTCATTCCACCGGGCGACGACGACGCCAAAGCGATCTTTCGGATCAAGCTCGGCGATCGCAATGAAGTTGGGCATGGGAATTTAAGATTTGAGATCTACGATTGGCAATCGATTGCTTCCAATTGAGAACTGCGCAGCTAATGAGCCTCGTTCAAGTTCGGCTATCAGCTATCAGCCGTCAGCTTTCAGCCAGACCGAGTTCATTAGCTGCGCAGGGATCAATAAATCTTCGATCTTCGATCTTAGATTTCCTCACTCCTTCACGCTCATCAGGAATTCGGCGTTGGTCTTGGTCTTTCGCAGGCGCGTGGTGAGAAGCTCCATGGACTCGGTGGGATTCATATCGTGCAGCACGCGGCGGAGCAGGCAGATGCGGCGGTGTTCCTCGGGGTCCATGAGCAGCTCTTCCTTGCGGGTGCCGCTGCGGCTGATGTCGATGGAGGGCCAGACTCGGCGGTCGACCAAACGGCGATCGAGCACGATTTCCTGGTTGCCGGTGCCTTTGAACTCCTCGAAGATCACTTCGTCCATTTTACTGCCGGTGTCGATCAGCGCGGTGGCCACGATCGTGAGCGAGCCGCCATCTTCGACCCTACGCGCCGAGCCGAAGAATCGCTTGGGGCGCTGCATGGCATTGGCATCGATGCCGCCGGACAGAATTTTTCCCGAATGTGGACATTCGGAATTCCAAGCGCGGGCTAGCCGCGTGATCGAATCAAGGAAGATCAACACGTCCCTGCCGTATTCGACCATGCGCTTGGCCTTTTCGATGACCATCTCGCTCACTTGTACGTGGCGGGCCGAGGTTTCATCGAAGGTGGAACTGATGACTTCGCAGTGCGGGCCTTTGATCTGCCGCTCCATATCGGTCACTTCTTCGGGCCGCTCGTCGATCAGGAGCATGATGACGTAGGCGTCCGGATAATTGGTGAGGACGCTCTTGGCCATTTTCTGCAGCAGGATGGTTTTGCCGGCGCGAGGCGGGCTGACAATGAGCCCGCGTTGGCCGAAGCCGATGGGGACGATCATATCGACCACGCGCATTTCGACTTCGTTCGCGGTCGTCTCCATGACGATGCGGCTGTCGGGATGAACGGGTTTCAAATCGTCGAAGAAGATTTTTCGCGCGAGCAAGTTCGGGTCGTCACCGTTGATGGCTTCGACTCGCAAGAGCGCGAAGTAGCGTTCGTTTTCCTTGGGCGGCCGGATCGTGCCAGCGACCGTATTGCCGTTGCGGAGGCCGAAGCGGCGGATCTGGCTTGGCGAAACGTAGATGTCGTCGGGACACGACAGGTAGTGGTAATCGGGGCTGCGCAGAAAGCCGAAGCCATCGGGCAGGATTTCCAGCGTGCCCTCGCCATACATCAGGCCTTTGAGCTTCACCCGCTCTTTGAGGATGCGGAAGATCAGCTCCTGCTTTTTGAGCCCGCCGATCTCGGCGACGTGCTCGGCCTCGGCGGTCGCGATCAACTCCGGCATACTCATCCGCTGCAGCTCGGCGATGTGAATGTTGCGGTCCTGGGCATCATCCTTGGCGATCGCGGCGCCGATCCGGCGAACGCGTTCGGCCGCCTTATCGAGCTCCTCGGCAAGCGAGAGTGGTTCTTCGCGATCGAGCTCGGCCAGCAGCTCGCGATCGATTTTTACGTCACCGTTGCCATCGCTTGGCCGCATGCGACGGTGCATGGGTGGGCGGGGGCGATTTTGCCGCGTATCGCGGTTCGCTGAATCAGCCATGAATTGTTCGCTCCTGGATGAGATAGAGCGGGCGGCGCGCGGATAGCGCCAGTGGGGTGGGACTCGACAAAATAGATGGATCTCAGGCGGCTGGCGCGAACGGCCTGCCACGAGGTGCCTCTGAAGGCATATTATGTGCTAGAAGTGGCGGCGTTGGGAAGGCGAAAGTTGGCAACAAAAAAAACAGATATCGGCGTGCCGCTGCTGGCTTGTCCTGCAATGGGACCATTGAACCGGCTTCACGCTGCGGGGCATTGCCAGCACGGGTACCAGTCGGGCTATTTGGTGGCACCCCGTACGATATTCGCGGCCCAGAAATCGGCAAGGGCACCGCGAGCTCCTCGTCGGGGCCGCAGTTGGGAATCACCACGTCGGCAAGGCGTCGTTTTTCGTCGGCCGTCCATTGGGCGGCCTCCCGCCGGCCGAATTCGGCGTCGGTCCAGCCTCTTGTCTTGGCACGTTCCAGGCGTAGCTCACGTGGGGAGTCGATCATGAGCACCAGGTCGCACATCGGTCCCCAGTCGGCTTCCAGCAGGAGGGGCGCATCGAGCACAACAGCCGGTTTGCCGGCGACCGCCGCTTTGTCGCGATCTTGGTTAAGCCGCCGCCGAATGCGGGGATGAAGCAAGTCTTCGAGAAACTTCCGGTCCGCCGCCCCCGCCGCACTCTCGGCAAACACCCGCCGGGCAACCGCGGCCCGGTCTACTTTGCCGTCCGGCAATAGAACGGCATCGCCCCATCGATCGATCACGGCCTGGTGGACATCGGCGTCGTCCGCCAGCACTGCGTGCCCCGTACGGTCGGCGTCCAACAGGCAGGCGCCGAAATCGACGAGTATCGCCGCCGCCAACGATTTTCCGCTCGCCACGCCGCCGACTAAGCCGATGGTTTTCATAGGTTTGGCGTTCAAATAACGCTAACTAGCTATTCGCACTCCGCCCAGTTGTCGCCGGTTTTTACGTCGACTTTTAGCGGCACGCGAAGGGGCATGACGCTTCGCATCTCTTCGCGGACCAAGTTTGAGAGACGATCAATTTCATCGGACGGCGATTCAAAGACGAGCTCGTCGTGAATTTGTAGCAGCATGTTGGCTTGCAGCTTTTCGTCGCGCAGGCGGCGGTAGATGGCGAGCATGGCGAGCTTGATCATGTCGGCGGCGGTGCCTTGGATGACGCTGTTGACGGCGGTTCGCTCCGGCAGAGTCAAGGGGCGGCGGCTTGGCGTATCAGTAAGTAGCGACAATTGGTCGATGGGGCGTACGCCTTGGATGCTGCGGCGGCGGCCGAGGAGTGTGGAAACGTAACCCTTGCGGCGGCATTCGTCGAGCGTGCGGACCATGAACTCGGCGACGCCGCGATACGTCGTGAAGTAGTCGTCGATGAACGCGGCCGCTTCCTCTTGGGAAATGCTGAGTCCCTTGGCCAGGCCGAAGGGGCTTTGGCCGTAGATGACGCCAAAGTTGACTGCCTTGGCGCTGCGGCGCATGGCCGAGGTGACTTCGGCGGGATCGACGCCGAAGACCTGGCTGGCCACGAGCGTGTGGATGTCTTCATCGGAATCGAAGGCTTCGCACATGGCGGCGTCCTGCGAATAGTGGGCCAGGATGCGCAGCTCGATTTGGGAGTAATCGGCGGCCAGCAGTTTCCAGCCGGGCGGGCCGGGGACGAATGCCGAACGAATTTCACGGCCTTCATCGGTGCGAATCGGAATGTTTTGCAGATTCGGTTCGCTCGAGCTGAGCCGGCCGGTGGCGGCGACCACCTGATTGAATGATCCATGAACGCGCCCGGTTTCGGGATGGATCATGGTCGGCAGGGCATCGACATACGTGTTTTTGAGTTTGGCAAACTGGCGATATTCGACGATCTTCGCCGGTAGCGGGTGCGAAGAAGCAAGCTGTTCGAGCACGTCCGCATCGGTGCTCGGGCCGGTTTTCGTTTTTTTGACGACCGGGAGGCCCAGTTCCTGAAAGAGCACTTGGGCGAGCTGCTTAGGCGACGCGATATTTAGCGGATGGCCGGCCAACTCTTCGATTTCTTGTTCTAACTCGCCGAGCCGCTGACCGAAGCGGGCGCTGAGCTCGGCGAGCCGCGCGGCATCGATTCGCATGCCAACGAATTCCAGGTTGGCGAGTACTTCGATGAGCGGAACCTCAACTTCTTCGTTGAGCTTGGTGAGTTCCATTTCCTGCAACTTTTCTGCGAGGATCGGCTGCATTTGGAGCGGGATATCGGCGTCCTCGGCGGCATAAGTCGCGACTTGAGCGACGGCGACTTCATCCATTCGTTTTTGGTCGCGGCCTTTGCCGATAAGTTGGTCGATTTTGATTGTTGTGTGATTGAGATAGCGTTGGGCAAGGTCGTCGAGGTTGTGACTGCGGCCGCCGGCGTCGAGCAAATAGCTGGCGATCATGGTGTCGAAAGCTAAACCGGCAAGCGTTACGCCCACGTTACGGAGCACAATCGTGTCGTATTTGAGGTTCTGGCCGATTTTACGAATGGCGGGGTTTTCCAAAACCGGCCGGAGCGATTCGAGCGTGGTGAGCGGGTCGAGAACACGCTCGCCCGCAGGTCCACGAACGGCGACGTAGTAGGCCTCGCCGGGCTTGAATGCAAATGAGTAACCGACGATCTCGGCGCAGCGCGGCATTACGTGCGTCGTTTCGGTATCGACGCTGATCAGCGATTGTCGTTCAAGTTTGGCCACCAAATCGGCGAGTTTCTCCGGCGTATCGACGAGATGGTAATTCGCCGTCTCGGCGGTCGTCGGCACGGGCATCTTGGCCGGGTCGATCTTCGCGACGCGCTCGGCGAACGAACGAAACCCGAACTCGGCGAACAGCTCGACGAGGGTTTCGTGATCAAGCCCGCCGACGCGACTGGCATCCCAGTCGGCCACGATGGGCACCTGGGAATCCAGCCGAACCAACTGGCGAGACAACAGCGCCTGGTCGCGGCATTCGATGAGCTTTTTGCCCTTGGCGCCTGGCACGTCGGCAGCGTGTTCCAAGAGATTGTCGAGCGTGCCGTACGTTTCGAGCAGTTGCTGAGCCGTTTTCGGGCCGATGCCGGGGACTCCGGGCACGTTGTCGACTTTGTCGCCGACGATCGCCTGAAAATCAACAACCTGGTCGGGCCCAATGCCCCAGTCTTCGCGCAATGCGGCGGCGTCGAAAACCTGGTTTTTGCGGATATTGTAAACGGCCACTCGGTCGGTGATGAGCTGCCGGCAATCCTTGTCGCCGGTAACGATGAAGCAATTGGCGCCGGCCTCATCGCAAATGCGGGCGAGGGTTGCGAGCACATCGTCGGCCTCGTAGCCCTGACACGTCAGGACCGGGATTCCAATCGCTTCTAGCACGCGCTCGATCTTGGGAATCTGGCCTACCAGCTCGTCCGGCATTTCGCCGCGTTCGGCTTTGTACGCGTCGAAAAGTTCGTCGCGAAATGTTGGACCGGGCAGGTCGAACGCACAGATCAGGGCGTCGGGCTTCTTGTCCTCGATGAGGTAAAGCATGTCGCGAACGAAGCCGAAGACGGCGCCAACCTGCTCGCCGCGGGGGCTGCTCATTTCCGGCAGGGCGTGGAACACCTGAAAGATCAGTGAATGGGCATCGACGACGTAAACGTTCCAGCCCTTGATATCCACGGCCTGAGGATGCGGGACACATGTATTAACATTGCCATGGGTCTTTGACGTTGGCCGCGGTGCGCAGGCCGTAGCGGCGGCGCTGGCCGACGACGTTTGAGGGTCCGGTTGTTCCGAACTTTCGGCCCGGGGCAGGCGGACAGCCTCTTTCTCGAGGCCAGGTAGAGAACGTTGTCGCGAGCGTGAAGCCATGGCGGACCCTTAAAACACCATCGTATCCGGTTCGTTGACCCGCGGTAATCCCCTAACTAAACTGGACTTAGGGCGATTTCGCGCTCTGTTTTATCACGTAGTTACACGCTCCCGCAGGTCAATCCAGTTGGGTGCGAGTTCGCTCTTCTATCGGCCGCGCAGATGCTGCTGCTTATGGCCGTGAATATCATTCAAGTATCAGCACGATTCGAACTAGGGTTTTTCGCGAATCGGTGAACGCCGATTTTGGCCCATCGGAACAGTCGAGGTATGCTATGCCGGCGCGGCAAGATCAAACTTTGCAAATCTTCTTGATCATTTTCATCTTCGCGTTTCTTGTTACCGCGGTTGTGGCGTATCTCGGGTGGCGGGGCTACAGCGAAGCGGATGCGCGAGCGATCGCGTTAAAAACGTCGCTCGATGAGAAGTCTACGCAAGCTCAAAATAAAGACACCGAACTGGAAGATATGCGCCAATTGATGGGCTTCGGCCGCAACGACAATGCGCCGGACATCAAAAAGGCAGGCGAAGACGACATGAAGACCTTCGGCGCAGGCATCGCCGAGGGCTCCTACCGCAAGGTATTGCAAACGGTGTATGCGGAAGATCAAGCCGCGTTGGGCCGCGAAGCAAAGCAAAAGGAAGAGATCAAGAAGCTGAATGAGCGATTAACGGCAATCCAGACCCAGGACCAGGCCCAGATCAACCAGTATGACGCCCAGCGTAAGAAGGCCCAGGAAGACTTACGCGCACGAGCAGGCTGCGTTTTCCGATTTCCGCAAATCGCTGGAAAAATGGCAGTCGGATCTGCAAAAGAGCTCGGACGATCAGCGCGGCAAGTATGAAGCACAAATTACCGAGAAAGATACTTCGCTCAAACAGCTCAAGGACATGGTCCCGAAGTTGGAGCATCAGATCCAAAACCTCAACGCGGCGCGAAAGGATGAGCCCGGCAGCTTTGCAGTTGCCGATGGGCGGATTTCGTGGGTCAATCAAAACGGCACCGTATGGATCAATCTGGGCTCGGCCGATTCGCTCCGGCGGCAAGTAACGTTCAGCGTGTTCGATTCCAACCAGCACGACGCCGAAAAGTCGGCAAAAAAAGGCAGCATCGAAGTCACCCGGTTGCTCGGCGATCACATGGCCGAGGCCCGGATCACCAGGGACGAACCAACCAATCCGATTCTCACGGGCGATAACATCTACAGCCAGGTCTGGCATCGCGGCAAGGCGCTGCATTTTGCGCTGACCGGCGTGATTGATGTCGATGGTGATGGAAAAAGCGATCTGCAACTTGCCCGCGATTTGATCGAGCTCAACGGCGGCATTGTGGATGCGTATCTGGACGAAACTGGGAAAATAGTGGGACAGATTACGGCAAACACGCGGTATCTGGTGCTCGGCGACGTGCCTGACTCGGCCGTCAAGGCGAATATGCAAAAGGGCTTTCATGACATGAGCGCGGAGGCAAGCTCGCTGGGGGTCCCAACCATCACATTGACGCAGTTCCTCGACGAGATGGGATACAAACCGCAGGATCGCACCATACACCTGGGAACGGGCGCAACAGCTCGCGATTTTCCTCCTCGTCCGGAGAGCGGTATATCGCATCCGGGCGTTCAACCCATCTTTCGCCCGCGCTCGGCGACGCCGCCAGCGGCGACCTCGGCAACGAAGCCGTAGAGGTACGGCACGCTCAGGCTGGCGGCGATTTCAATCAAAGAGTTTGTGACGAAGCAGCCGTATTTCGCTCGCTGAGGATTTAAGCGCGGGGGGAAGATTCGTCGTGTCGAAATACTTGGGTTCGACAAATGTGTGAGCGGCCGGCTTGACGCCGCGTGCGGCAGCCAATCGCTTCAATAGTCGGCGACTGGCGTGATCGAGATGATGCGCTCGACAAAGCTCGTGAAACAATCGTGGCGCACTGTTGAGCCAAAATTCTCGCTGACGACGACGCGCGATCACTTGCCAAATAAGCGTACCAGCTAACAATAAGGCCACCGCGCCGAGAATAATTTTCTCATGCGTGCCGAACGTGGCTCGCTGATTGTCGAATCGGCCCCACACGCTGGCAGATTCCTGCCAGGCGGCAACGAGCAACATCCTTTGAACCGCGTGGATCATGGGGCGCCTCCGAGAATCGGCATGGAGTTTATCGGAGGCGCCGCACCGAGTTGCAGTTGGGCTAGGCTACGTTGAGCCGCCTCGGCAATACTCGCATTGGCGTCGTTAGCCGCCAGTTCCAAGCTGGCGACAACCTCGCGGCTATTACAGTGCGCGAGCGCGGCGACGGCCTCTTTCCTAACGGCGACGTTCTCGTAATGCACGAGCTCAATCAGCTGCTGCCGGACATCATCCGTCGCCCCCATGGCAACGGCCATTTCGATTCCGCGCAGCTTGCTGGTAATCGAGGGAGACGAAAGTTCCTCGACCAGCTTTGGCCGGGCCGAAGGATCAACTTTGTGGACCAACATACCGGTCGTATGGGCTGCTTGTTCATCGAGCAGATCGAACATCGTGCGATAACGAGTGAAATTGAACTCGGCAAGCGAGGAGCGTGCGGCGTCGCGGACCTCGGGAGAGCACGAATCGAGCAACGCGACCAACCGCTGCAGGGCATCGGCCAGGCGTCGTGGGCGAAGCTGCCGAACGGCCGCCGCTTGAACCCCGGCATCCGGATCGGCAAGAGCGTTTAGGACGAGCTCATCAGCATCGTGACGATTAAATTTTGCCAAAGCCTGACAACTGGCTCGGCGTCCCTCGGCCAGCGCATTCTTCAACAAGAAAGCCAGCAAGTCGAATACGCGGTCGCGGTTCACGTTGCTCGCGACTGCCAGCTCAACCGCGACGGCCTGGGCGCGGCCGCCGAGTTCCAGGAGTAATTCGTGGTGTTCTTCCAGCCAGGCCACGTGACTGATACGTCGAAAATTGTGCAGGATACGCAGGGGAACCGGGTACGTTATCCCATTCAGCAGAATATCGACAAACTGCTGATCGGACCGACTCGCAACGACATCCAATACGGCGGTCGGCGCATCGGTGTCGCGCAGCACCTCAAACAACCGCTCCACGATTCCGGAATCTTGCGTCGATGTTAGCTCGTTGATGACGGGCACCTGACACGGATGCTGCGGATCGTGAAGGATTCGGTTCAATGTCCGATTATCAATCGGAGCAAGCAATAGAAAGGCGTCGATGATCTCCTGGCAACGATGGTGGGCGTAACGCGACATAGATTGTTCCAGCGCGGCCAGGACGTGATGTCGCTTGAACGACGGGTCGTGATGGCCGGTGCGATTGCCGGCCGCCCACCGAACCAGGTCTTGCCGCAGTCGTTCGACTAACTGAACAACGGTCGAGGCAGCCTCGGTGCGGTGACGATGCTTCCTGTTCTCCGCCGCGGCCAACAAGGCGGCAAACAGCTCGACGTCGTCGGACAATAGCACGATACGGCAAGCATTCAGGCAGGCGGTTGCGTCGCCTTCCAGGATCGCTGCGCAAAGCGCCGGCGCCGCATGATGCGGCATGGCGCCGTGGGCTGCGCAAAGTATGGATTGGTCCGTTTCCGACAGCCCGCCAAAATGACGAATCAGTTGCGTGTGCGTTGCCGTGTCGTGGCGTCGGACGGCGGCGCGGATCGTCGCGGCCCGAACTTTGGGATGGCTCGATTGAAGCCCGGCAAGCAGAATCGGCAATACGGCCCGATTCCGTGTGGCGGCCAATACCTGGCCGGTGCGAGTGGTTCCGGTTGCCGAGTCCGCATGTGGATGATCGTCTGGCACGGCTTGTTCCAGGTATTCAACGCGTAGAATTACCCAAATCGCCTTATCGGCAAGTTACGGCAATTCGTAACAGCAGCAGCAGGCGGCACCGCAAAAAGGCCCCAATCACCACGTCCGAACCATGGCCGGACGAGGTGCGAGGAGGTCGTAGTGGGCCAGTTTCGCCAATGTCATCCCGAGGTACCCCAAGGGATCCGGCTAGATTCCTCGGAGTACCTCGGAATGACAGGTCGTTGATCCATAAGCAAACTGGCCCACTACTAGGAGGGACGACTCGTTGCAAAAATGGCCGCGTAGTGTGAAACTAAAAGTGTACCGTGGTAATTCCACATTACGGGCGATTATGCAGGTTAGGCGATGTCTAAGTTCCGAAAATCGAGCGAAGTCTTCGAGCAGGAGTTCTTGCCAATGCGGGCGAAGCTGCTGGAAGTGGCGGCCGGGCTTGATCGGTTGGATCGCTCGAGCGGTTCGCTCGCGTCCGATTCGCGCCGCAAACAGCTGCACGCGGCCGTCGAGGTACTGCTGCGGGCGGATGGCGACCGCGCAGAACAGATCCAGTTGATCTTTAGCCGGCAATACGAAGACGATTGGCGGGAGAAATTTGGAATGACGAATGACGAATGACGAAACGATTTCGGCTATTCGTCATTCGTCATTCGAGCTTCGTCATTGCTAATGCTATGTATTACATCGATCCACACATCCACATGGTCTCGAGGACGACCGACGACTACGAGACGCTGGCCAAAATGGGCTGCGTCGCGGTGAGCGAGCCGGCGTTTTGGGCCGGTTACGATCGTGGCAGCGCGGATGGTTTTCGCGATTACTTTGAGCAGCTCATAACTTTTGAACCCAAGCGGGCCGGATGGTACGGTATCCAACACTTCACATGGCTCTGCATCAATGCCAAGGAAGCCGAGAATGTTTCGCTGGCGCGTGAAGTGATTGCGATGATTCCCGAATTTCTCGAGCGGCCCGGCGTGCTGGGCATTGGCGAGATTGGTCTGAACAAAAACACGCGTAACGAGTCGATCGTGTTTTTGGAGCACATCGATCTGGCGATCCGCACCGACGAGCAAATCCTGATTCACACGCCCCACCTGGAGGATAAATACCAGGGCACGCGGATGATTTTGGACATGCTCACGGACGATTCCCGCATTCACCGCGAACGCGTGCTCGTGGATCACGTTGAAGAGCACACAGTTCGGTCGGTTTTGGACGAAGGTTTTTGGGCCGGCATGACGCTCTACCCGGTGAGCAAATGCACGCCGGCGCGGGCGGCCGACATCGTGGAAATCTATGGCCCCGAGCGGCTGCTGGTGAACTCGGCCGGCGACTGGGGGCCATCGAAGCCGACAGCCGTGCCGGATTTCATCCTGGAAATGCGGAGGCGCGGGCACCGGGAAAACCTTATTCGCCAAGTTGTGTATGAGAATCCGCTGGCGTTCTTCGGCCAAAGTCGTAATTTTGTATTCAACCCGCCGGACTTAGAGGAACACGCACTCACTTAGATTAGATGTGCGGACTCGAAGCGTCTATTAGCTTCCTATAAATTACGTTGATGGTAATACCGTTCATGCCATCTCTCGAGTTCGTAAAATGCGACATACGCCGCCAGCGTTGGCCACGCACGACAAAGTATTTCCGACGAGGTGATTCAGAGCGACCCCGGAACCGAAAAAATTCTTGAACTGATTATAGCTGGCCCAAATCAAATACGATGCAACAGACAATGAGACGGCCAGCTGACACCACTCGTCAAATTCTCGTCGCGTGATTTTTATGCCGTTGCCGCAGCGAAACGGGGTAGAGGAAACTAGCCTAGACCAAGCGCGTTCTTCAAACAATCATCAATGCGGGACATGAGGGATTTTGGAAGTGCACCGACTCGGCGTTTTATAAACTGGCCGTCAATTGTGACAAGGTTTTCGCATTGGACGGCTGAATCGAACAGCAAGCCCGATTGCTGGCCCTCTGATGTGGCAACTTCGATGAGAAACTGAGTTGGCTCACTCTTACCGCGCGTCGTCTTGCTTGAAATTGCAGCAATAATGGTGTCGTCGAGGCGCAGATTATTATGATCGTTTTGCACGACTAGACAGGGACGAACTTTCGAACCGGTTCGATCGCTGAAAAGATAATCGACAAGGACGACGTCGCCGCGGCGGAACTTCATGGTTTCGCTTGGGAACGGAGTTCATCGTATCGATCGTAAGCGTCCATCGAAGACTCATCCCAACCTGCCCGCCGGCCCGCTTCTTGCAGATGAAATCTCTGCTCGTCTATCGATATTTTCACATCCTCAAAGAGCGCTCGCAATCGCTCGTAGCAATCGCCACTTACCAGGAAGAACGTTTTTCCAGTAACCGGATGAATCATCGGCAATGGGGCATTGCCCTGGGCATCAAGAGCACGAACCAAATCATCATTCAGAATGGCAGCCATATTGTAAGCATATCATGCCAGCGCGGGGCGAGCCATTGCAACCAAGGCGTGTATGCAATTATCACTCGGTCGCGAATTGCTTGAGCACGATCTCGGCGACTTCCGTATCGGCAAGCTGGCCGCCAAGAAAGACGCCGGGCTCGGAGGTGAGCAAAACGCCGCGCTGGCCTGGATCCTTGGCCGGAGCCCCATGCGATCCGCGCACCAGATTGGCATTGAGGGGGACGCTCTTCGAGCGGGCGTCGAAGAATAGCTCCAGCGGATCGTAGCCGGGCTTGCGATGGATATCGACGGTGCGGGCATAGCCTGGCGCACGGGCGTCTTCCAACCACCAATAGTATGCTTGCCAACTATTGGGGGTGGAAACGAGCACGACATCGCCGGAGCGGGGGTGGTCGAGACGATACTCGGCAATCCCCTCCGCCGTTAGCACCTCGGCGATGCCGGGGCGCTTGGTAAACAGCCGGGCGACACGCTTGATGGTCTTGGGATCAGAATCCTGCACGAAGACGTGCGAGAATTGATGATCGACAAGTGCCCAAGCTTTACTTGCAACGAAATCGAGATGCTCGCCGTCCTCGAGCTCGCTGACTTTGAGCAGGCCAGCCTCACGCAGAATGCGGTTGGGATAAACCACTTCGTTAACAGGCGAAATTACATATTCGCTGGCAGCCAACCATAGCGGCGCTTCGCTATAGGCGCGCTCGAAGCCGGCGATGAGTTTTCCCAGCTCGGCGTCGAGTTCGGCAACTGCTTTGTGCGCGGCCCGGCTTTCGGGGCCGCTTTTTTGTGCCGCGTAATCGAGATGCGGCAAGTAAACATAAAAGAAGTTTGGTCGATATTTCTCGGCGGCAAGAATAGCCGATTCTACGATCCAGCTAGTCGATTCAATGCTGGCCAGCGGACCCCAAAAATTCTGCAGTGGAAAATGGCCGTGCTTGGTTTTGAACTCGTCATACAGGCTTTCGGGCCGCGTGAAGCACCATGGCGATTCGCTGCCATCGACATTGTGTACGGGCGCTGGGGTGCAAATGTAATCGGCGCCGCTGCCCTTGCTGTGGAGCGCAAACCAGACGGCCGACGTAATGGCCCGGTCGCGATCGTGCAGGATGTCCCAAATCTGCGGTTTCTCGATGCAGTCGTTCCAGGCGGTCCACATTTCGACTCGCCGCTGGTCGCGCCAGTAGAACCCATTGGCAACGACTCCGTGCTGACGGGGCGAACAGCCGGTCGTCATATTTGCCTGCACGGTGCAAGTTACGGCCGGAAAGCTGGGCACGAGGATGGCGTGCCCCCCGCCGACGAACAAGCGCGACAGATTGGGCATCGACGACAGATCGCGGGCGCGGAGCCCGGGAATCGAAAGCAAAACGACAAATCTGGCCATTCAATTCCCGATATTCAGAACTCGTGGGGCGCGGCCCGGCCACTGCCCGGCTAAAACCATGTCGATTTAAGCGTTTTTTCTAGGCGCCGGCGGCGTCCCTGATCAGCGGCGACAAATAATTATACGCACGCAGCGCCGCCTGAGGTCCCTCGTGGCTGTGCCGGCTCAATTCGACGCTGAGGAGGCCATCATACCGAATATTGGCCAGCGCCGCGATAACCGGCGGAAAATCAATTTCGCCGTCGCCGAACATCAGGTGATCGTGGACTCCGGTTCGCATATCCTCGAGATGCACGTTGGCCAGCCGCTCGCGCCATCGGCGGATTTTCCCCGCAATCGGGAGTTCTTCCTGGCAATGCAAATGGCCGACATCGATCGTCAGCCGCAGCCGCTTGGTATCGATGCCGCGGCCGGTCAATTCCTCGAGCAGTTCGCCATAGCGATCGAGCGTTTCGACCAGCATGCCCGGCTCGGGCTCGAAGGCCAGGTCAACCAGATGACGCTCGGCGACCGGCAGAATCGCCGCCAAACCCTCGATTAATCGGGAAACGCCGGTCTCTCGCCCTGCCCCATCGCGGACGACGCCGGACCACAAAGAAACGCAGTCGGCCTTTAACCGGGCCGCGACGCCGATGGCACGAACGATAAAATCGACCCGCCGGGCTCGGCCTGCGGGCTCGGGACTTACGAGCGTCGGCTCGTGTTTATTACGTGGGTCAAGCAGAAACCGGGCGCCAGTTTCAATGACGCAACGAAAGCGGTGTTTTTCAAGAGCCGCGGCAACCTGGTCGCATTGCGCAGTCGATTTTCGCGTCGTACGGGTCGAGCGCACCGTGATCGAGGGTGATCGAGACACCCGCGTAACCAATTTCGGCCAGCAACTCGATGGCATCGAGCAAATCGTGATTTGCCAGACCGTTCGTGTTGTAGGCGAGGAGCATCACTGGCCGACAATCCGCGAAGCGCGCTAAATCGGATCGATTCTATTCAACACTGTCTGCGCGATACCTGAGAAGCCCAATAAGCGCGAATCGCCCCAGACGCCACTCGCAAACGACCCTGCGATGGCGTACGGTATTTTCAGCCGTTCCAGCGCTTGGATGACGAATTTTAGAAGGTCAGGCTGTTCCATCGCAAACTCGCTTGATGGCCTCGGCGTGGACCTGCTTTTCATTCCAATCGGGATGCTGGTATCGAATTCCAGCGGCGGCAAGCAACCGGGCGGTGCGATTTGCCGCGCCAATCATCTGCACGCGTTCCGCCGGCGTCTTGTCGCGCAAAAACTGCGGCAGGTCGTCGTCGATAATCTCGATGTTCGGAGTGTTCATATTGCCTGAATTTCTGACTCGCTCGATTTACAACGTAGTATATCGCATTTTCTGTAAGTCAACGCGGCATTGTCCAGAGGCGTCCAGGTCCACGTATCGAAATGGTTCTTAAGCGAATCGCCGGGTCTTTTGTCGAAAGTAAATGCTTCACATACAATAGACGCGGATCGTTGATGCTCGTTTCGATGGGCCACGATATCTGTTCGAATGTTAAATGTTGCTCCTAATCGACAATTACGACAGCTTCGTCCATAACCTGGCGCGCTACTTCGAGCGGCTGGGGCAGCGGACTCATGTCGTGCGAAACGATGCGATTGATTCGGAGACGATTCGAACATTAAGGCCTGCGGCGATCGTGCTTTCGCCTGGACCGTGTACGCCGCGGGAAGCCGGGGCTTCGTTGGAAATTGTCTACGAGATGCCTGCCGACGTGCCGATGCTGGGCGTGTGCCTGGGACACCAGGTCATCGCGGAGGCGTTGGGTGGCCGGATTGTCCGCGCACGGCGCCGGTGCACGGGCAAGCATCGGAAATCGAGCATAACGGGGCCGGCTTGTTTAGCGGATTGCCTTCGCCCATTCGAGTGGGCCGGTATCACTCGCTAGTCGCCGAGCCTGCATCGTTGGAAAATCCGCTGCGTCCGACAGCTTGGACCAATGATGGAATCGTGATGGCGTTTGAACATGAGCAGCCTGCCAGTGTACGGCGTACAATTTCACCCCGAATCGATACTTACGGAATTTGGCTACGAGCTGCTTGCCAATTTCCTGAGCCTTGCCGGTATTCGACCCGGCGGCGATCCACGCGAGTTGGCCGCGGGCGAACTTGCGAAACCGCGTTTGGCCGATCGGCCGTTGCCGAGTCAGCCAGTGACGTTTTAGTGACATGTTGATCAACGACCCGGCAATTTGTCCGCGCCTGCCCGATGACACGTTGCTCGAAGGCATCGTCACGACGCTCGGCGTGGACGGTTCGCCGCATATCGCCCCGATGGGACCGGTCGTCGATGAGGGCTTCACGCGGCTGCTGCTTCGGCCGTTTCGCACATCGGTCACGTATCAAAACCTGATACGCATGCGAGTCGGCGTGCTGCACGTCACCGACGACGTCGAACTTTTCGCTCGCTCCGCGGTCGGCAAGCTCGATGAGCTGCCCCGCTTGCTAAAGGCAAAGGCAGTGGACGGCGTGATTCTCGCCGATGCTTGCCGCTGGTACGCGTTCCGCATCGCATCGGTCGATGACCGCGAGGAACGCACAGAAATCATTGCCGAGGTGATCGATCGTGGCCGGTTTCGCGACTTTTTTGGCTTCAATCGGGCCAAGCACGCGGTGATCGAAGCCGCAATCCTCGCCACGCGGATCGATTTCTTGGAACCAGGTCACATAGTCGATGAGTTTGATCGACTGGCCGTGCCGGTCGTCAAGACGGGCGGCAAACAAGAACGGAACGCTTTCGATTTCCTGCGGCAATACGTGCTCAATCATGTGGCGGCGCGAGGGGCGGAGACCGTCAAGCAATGAGTACCGGCCTAACGGTTCGCGCACCATGCCGCCTGCATTTCGGGATGTTCGGCTTCGGGCACATCGACACGACGCAATTCGGCGGAGTGGGCGCGATGATCGAACCGCCCGAGGTATTCGTGACGATTGCTCCGGCTGCCCAATTCAATGTCCGGGGATCGTTGGCCGATCGCGGGCGGCAATATGTGGAGCGACTTGCGTCCCAGTGGCAGCTTTCCACGCTGCCGAAATGCGAAATCACCATTCGATCACCGCGAAGTCACACTGGTTTGGGCGTCGGCACGCAACTAGGGCTGGCGATTGCGCTGGGGTTGCGGCGATTTTGGCATCTCGCCGATTTGCCGATCGAAGAGTTGGCCGCGGTCACCGGACGCGGCGGGCGTTCGGCGGTGGGCACTCACGGTTTTCAACACGGCGGCCTCATCGTCGATGCCGGCAAAGAGCCGGGCCAGTCGCTCGGCAAACTTGCCCGTCGCATGCCGTTACCGGCTGCCTGGCGATTTGTATTGTTGTGTCGTCGCGACATTCGGGGTCTGGCGGGAGCCAACGAGGCAGAAGCTTTTGCGCAGCTGCCGCCCGTGGCGGACGACGTCACCCGCGAATTGTGGGAAATAACCACGCGGCAAATGCTGCCCGCGATCGAACGTCAGGATTGCGGCGCGTTCGGCGAGGCCGTTTATCGATTTGGCCGGTTCGCCGGCGAATGCTTTTCCACGATGCAAGGCGGGCCTTTTGCGAACGCCCAGATCGGCCGGTGGGTGAAATTGATTCGCGAATTTGGGGTAACGGGCGTGGGCCAATCCTCGTGGGGTCCGTCGGTTTTTGCCGTTACGGCGAACGATGAAGAGGCCGACCGACTCGTTTGTTGGATTCGCGGCCGCGTAACGGATGCCGAATACGAGGTCGCCGTTGCGCGTCCGAATAATTCGGGGGCGACGATTTCGGATGTCGGTGCGGCAGTTGCCGGCCGAGCGTAGCTCGGCGGCTATTGCTTCGCTTGACTGTTCGTTACTGCAATTCGGTGCGATATTGTTCGATCAACCGTGCGGCCGCGTGCCGAATGTCGAAGGCCGATTCGGCCCGTTGGCGGGCGCCGGCGCCCAACCGCTTGCGGCGACGGTGATCGAGCAGCGTTGCGCTAATTGCTTCGGCGAGGGCCAATCGATTGTCGGCCGGCACGAGAACGGCGCCGTCCGCCTCGCTCGGAAATATTTCCCGGGTGCCGCCGACATCGGTCGCGATGACAGGCGTGCCGCTGGCAGCCGCTTCCAAGAGCACGCGTCCCAGCGGCTCCTGCCGGGCGGCGTGAACGAGCAAATCACACTCGGCCAGAAGACAGCGGACATCGGTGCGACTTCCCAAGAAGTGTACCCGACCGGCCAGCGGTTGTTCGTCGGCGATCGACCGCAGCAATGCTTCGAAATCGCGAGACTCATCCTTATTCGAAGTCCGCTCGCCCACGATCAACCAGTGGACATCGGAAAATCGGTCCGCGATCTGCAACGCGGCCGCCAACGCCACGTCGGTCCCTTTGCGAAGGCCGAGCTGACCAATGTTGGCGACAAACCGCACATTGGGCGGCAACGCCAGTTCCCGGTGTAAATAACCGGTCGGTGGGCGCGGACAGAATTCGTCGAGATCGACGCCGTTGTGAACAACCACGCACTTCGCGGGCGAGATTCCTTGCGCGACATGGAAATCGCGGGTAACGCGCGAAACGGCAACCAGCCGGCGGTGGGCGTTGAGGTCGCTGATCGCCTGGGCGGCGAGCTTGAGGATGTCTCTTAGATGCCCAATGCTTCGCGCGCGGTCTCCGTAGTCACCGGGCCGGCAATCCGGGCCGTCGACAGGCTGTTGGCATGGACCAGGCTCGGCCGCACTTGGCGAATCACACTTGCCAGGCTGCTTCGCAACTGGTCGAGCGCGATCCTCTGGCCGTGGTCATCGTGAGTCGGCCACGCAATATGCTCAACGCCGCAGGTATTTAGCTCGGCAGCCAGAGAGCCGGTTGGCGGCGCGGCGACGAAAATCTCGAAGTCGGCGGCGGCAACCGCCGGTAAGGTGGCCAGCATCGAGCGTTCACCACCCAAAAGCGTCGGATACTCACAGAGAATCAATAACCGCGGCATGCGTGCGACCCGTCGCGAGCCTGGCACTGGAGTGTGGCACGCCCTTCGCAAACTCAGGGCGTGCCGCCCAGTTGCCTACTCAACTCTACTTTACAGAAGCCCGTAGTCGGCCAGCGATTTTTTGAGGCGGGTCATGCCGGAATCCTCGAGGGGCGTCATGGGCAGCCTGAGTTCGCCCGGATCGCGGCCGAGCATTTTCATCGCCGCCTTGATGGGAATCGGGTTTGTGGCAAGGCCCAGCATATCGCGGCAGAGTGGGAAAAGCTTGCGGTGCCATTGCTGAGCCTCGGCGAGGTTGCCTTGCAACATGGCAGTGACTAACGCACGCATATCCGCCGGCACGATATTGCCGACCACGCTGATGACGCCGCGTCCGCCAATCGCCATGAGTGGCAACGTCAGGCTATCGTCGCCGCTCAGCACCGTGAGATTGGTCGAGCCGATAATCTGCGAAGCCTGGTCGAGCGAGCCGGTGGCTTCTTTTACCAAGACGATATTCTTGAGTTCCGCCAGCCGGATGATTGTTTCCGATTCGATGTTTTTGCCCGTTCGGCCCGGAATGTTGTAGATACACTGCGGCAGCCCGGTTTCCTCGGCTAGTACGCGAAAGTGCTCATAGAAGCCTTGTTGCATCGGCTTGTTGTAATACGGCGCGACTTGCAAAGCCGCATCGGCCCCGACTTTTTCCGCAAACTTGGTCAGCCGGAGGGCCTCGGCCGTGCTGTTCGAGCCGGTGCCCGGCATCACTTTCACGCGGCCACCGACGGTCTCGACAACAAATGCGATGACTCGATCCTGCTCCTCGTGGCTGAGCGTGGGCGACTCGCCCGTGGTTCCGACCGGACAAAGGCAATTGGTGCCGGCAGCGATCTGGAACTCGATTTGGGCTTTGAGCGTTTGGTAATCGACATCGCCCCCCTTAAATGGGGTAACGATCGCGACCGAGAGGCCGGCAAACGCTTCTCCTTTTGTCTTCATCCGTGGCAACCCTCCGTGCTTTTAACCGAACCGGGACGTCAGCGAATGATAGGGAAGGTGGACGGGCCTGACAATCGGCCAGCTAGCATCTCCGCAGCAGGAAACAGAAACCCTCACCGGGTTATGGGGTTGAATTCTTAGAGAAAAACTACAACCAGCGGATGACGGTCTGAGCATGAAAGGCAAGCTGCGTAATTCGAGAGGCTTTACGCTCATCGAGCTATTGGTCGTGATTTCGATCATCGGCGTGCTGATCGGCCTGTTGCTCCCAGCAGTGCAACACGCGCGAGCATCGGCTCGATCGACGCAGTGTAAGTCGAATCTGCGCCAGATTGGGCTGGCGATGGACCAATTTGTGGATAAGCAGGGTGCTCGCGGGAAGTTCCCCAATGCCGCAAATATGACGGTTAAAGTCCCACAAACAACGCCGCCGATTTTACCGACCTTGAAAACGCTTTTGGCTATCCATACGGAGAACAGCGACGAGCTATTCCACTGCCCAACCGATCAGATTGATCCAGCGGATGTTGTCGCTGTAAATGGAACCGAGTATGGCACGTACTTCGAGCAGGAAGGAACGAGCTATGAGTATCGAACTGTCACCGCCGCCAATAAGACGCGAGAGCAGGTCCGCAAAGACGAGACCTCGTCGACGATGATTTGGATCGTGAACGACTTCGGGCCGTTTCACGGATCAAAAGGAGACGATGGAGCGCGTAATTTTCTATATCTCGATGGCCACGTAGATGCGTTGATCGTATCTGAAGATCAAAAGTAGGAGTCAATGCCATGACGAAGCGTAGAGCGATCATCGGCGGTGTGGTGATGATTTTGCTGCTTGGTGTAGCCGGATGGGCCTTTGGTCTTTTCAGCGGAACCGACCCAGCGATTGCCGATCTGCAACAAATCGGCAGCAAGATGTGGGACCGAAGTTTGCCCGATGCGGAGCGAAATCAGTTGCGTGGCGAATTCCGCCAGCGGATGGATTCGCTAACCCCGGACCAGCGGCGGGCGTTTTTCGACGCCAGTCGAGACCAATGGACTGGCCGCGCGCAGCAGCGCATGGACGAATACTTCGCGATGTCGAAGGCCGACCAGCAAAAGCGATTGGATGAAATCCTCGATCGCATCGTCAAGGGGCGGGCCTCGCAGCAGCAAAGCGCCACGGGCGCCAATCAACAAAACGCGCAGCAAAACCAGGCAAAAAATGGCGGCCCAGGCGGTAGCCGCGGCGCCAGCGGTAGCCGGGGCCCACGCGACACATCTGCGGCCGCTCGCGAAGAACGATCGAAGCGACGGCTCGATCGAACGACTCCCGCGATGCGGGCCCAGTTCACCGAATTCCGCAAACAATTGGACACCCGGGCCCAGCAGCGCGGCATCAGCCTGGGTGATCAACGGGGCTGGGGAATGCCTGGCTTCGGCGGCGGAAGGCGAGGCGCTTAGTTCGAATCGGCCACAATGCCGTTTGATGGCAGGACGGACAACCTGTCCGTCGATTTGCGAAAGACGGACAGGTTGTCCGTCCTACGGTACCTAGGCGACGTCCTTCGCCAATTGGTCGGGCAAGTTGGTGGACCAGCTTCCGGCTCGCGCTTCACGCCGGACTGCGCTCGGCCTCCCGGCGCCTTCGTTGAGGATCTCGTCCTTCTCTCGCTCCGTTACATTTCGGCCTTCCAGGACTGAGTTGTCGATGTACACATCGCGGAATTCTTGCGGCGCGTATGCTGGGCCGAGAACATCCACCACAGTCGGCCGCTTGGGCGGCCGCTCTTTCGGCCAGATATAGCCTTCGACCACCGTGGCCTTCTCTCGATATTCCGGATACTCGGCCAGCGCTCGATGCAGTTCCTTCAGCCGATAATGGGGAATTGTGGAAAACATGTGGTGGGGCAAATGATAATCCTGGCCGAGCGGAAATACGGCGAAATTGATCAATGGGTGGCAGATGAATACCCGGCTATTGGTGAGCCAGCCCCGATCGCCGTTTCCATGCTGCACGATCTGGCGAAGAACCATGTATAAGGGGAACGTCGTCAACAGCGGCACGACCCACAAGAGCAGCAAGTACGCCGCCCACCAGTCGCCAGTGGCCCAAGTCGCCCAGGCAACGGCCCACAGCGCGATCGTGAGGAACGTCGTTCGCATCATTCCAAGCGTGCGGATCGCAAACAGCGGACGAATTTTGCTTTGATAGTAAAAACGCTCCGGTAGCAGCCGGAGCACGATCATAATTCCACACCAAACCGCAAGTGGCACGAGGGCGAGCAGAGCCGCATTGCCGTAGGCGACAATTCCGCCGAGCACACATGTTAGGACTGCGAGATAGCCTAACGTCAGTCGGGCCGGCAGCTTCGTATACTTCCATTCTGGCCGAATGTACGGGTTATGGACCGTGCCGAGCGAGTCGTACTCGGCTCGGGCCATGCTGTACCGAATGAGATTCGGCACCCACATTTGGCGAAACAGCACATCCAGGAATTCATCGCGAAGAATCGGAAAAGAAAGTCGGTGCCCGCTTTTCTGCAATTGCGAAATATCGGGTCTGCGCACCGGGTCGTTCACAAATTGGTGATGCGCTAGATGATGAAGACCGTAGTGAAATGTCGAGCTGAACATCGGGAACGAGCAGAACCATTCCGAGACCAGGTCGTTGAGGTAGCGGTTCTTGAAGAGGGTATGATGCACGGCTTCGTGAGCGAGGTTCGCGAGGTGGTGTTGCAGTGCACCCACCATCACGATGGCTGCGAAGAATACCGGTACATTCCAAAGAATAGAAGTCCCGCCAGAACGGGTTTGGTGGTATAACCAAATGCGCCGCCAATTGCCGCCACCAATAGCGCATACGTGCGTGCGAGATAGTACCAGTTGTGGTAATTGTCGGTTCGACGTAATTCCCGGAGTTTGTGTTTAAATTCCGCACCGGAAAGGGACTGCGATCCTGGCTGACAATCTGTGGCCATCGGTATCTCGCTTTTCGGATCATTTCCTCACTGTGCCGTCGCAAAATCGCGAATGTGGGCAAATTCAGAGGGGTGACTTATCAAATCTGGCTCTAACGGACCACCCCCGTTCGGTGGCATGCGCAAGACGGACAAGAAAGCGACGCTTAAAACGTTTAACGAGCGTGCCAGCATGCCGCTAGCAACATGTCTACGGTACTACGGGCCGAACAGAGATAAACGTGTGTACGTCTTCGACCTTGCATGAGCGGCATCCTCCCTCACGAGCCACTCCTCCGCAGAGAAGTTGGAATCGATCAGAGCTTGGAGAATCTCGACTCCCGGCGTCGGCACAATCGAGAGACTGTCGATGTCGGGCCGAAATGGGTATTTGTTAGTAAGTCCTTGCAACCTACCGAAGAATGCCAAGCTCTTTTTTGAAGGCTGCTTCGTTGGAATGTAGATCGGCCCTTCCCAACGATCTAATCGACTCTGAGTGGGAGATCTGTCTGATGGAGACGCCGCGGGCCGCATCTCGGCGTGAAACATCGGTTTCTCTGGCTTGCCCAGTTGGATCGATACGGGGGATGAAACCGAAACGAGGCAATCCCCATGGTAATAAGGCGTGCGAAAGAACATGCGCTCACAGAACGCGAATAGCCGATTTGTCGTGAATGCGTGCATCAAAAAGACGGCGTTGGGCCATATGCCAGATTCATCCAGGACGACTTCAATTGAAATACTAATCTCGGTAAATCGAATTCCCCGAAAAGCCATGTTCGCAGCGATGATGACAATTTGTGTGCGCCCGTTGCGCTCGGCCGGTACTAGTCGTTCAGGGGCAAGACGGTTCGTCCAATATGCGATGTCGGCACGGCCGTACAAAGAAACCTCACGAACGTGAGTTAGCTCTGCCACGTATTTGATCGTCGTGTTCACTGGAAGCGCTTACCTGTGCCCCCGCGACCTGGTAAACCGACGGAACAGAGCTGGCGCAAAACCGGCTTAAATACAACCCGATTCGCTCGGTGCGGCAAATGTACACTTCCGCGCGCGGCGCTCGATCGCCCTCGTAATTTTCCGGGCGCACACGTCACTCGGCAGCCCGTTAGCAATTTGCAAATCCATTTTGTTGTGTGCCGTTCCGTCGCCTTCCAGCGCATTGAACGACGCGTTGCTGCGAACGAATCCTGGACATACAAGCGTGACTGCGACCCCGTGGCAATCCACCTCGGATCGGAGGCGCATCGAAAAAGCCATGCAGCGCGTGCTTCGACGCCGCATAGGCGGCCCGTTTCGGCACGGCAAACTTGCCGAGCAGGCTGCTGATGACCACGATGTGTCCGGACGCCGGGCAAGCATCGAGGGCAGCACATTTTTCGTGAGCGCCACGGGTCCGAAGTAGTTTAGATCCATCAAATGACGATCGACTTTAAGCTCCGTGTCGATTGCCGTGCCGCGCTGACTGATGCCTGCGCAGTGAATCAAAATATCGATCCGGCCAAACCGCTTCAGAACCGATTGAACGGCCGTGGCGAACGATTCGGTCTGAAACATATCGAGCGGCAGTACCAAATGCCGATCGGGGTTTGCGCATTGCGACCGCACGTTTGCGAGCACGTCTTCGCGGCGAGAGCTAAGCACCAGCGTTGCGCCTCGCTCGGCGAGGGCCTTTCCCAGTGCCTCGCCGATCCCCGATGATGTCGCCCGTGACCCAAACGACTTTTTCGCTGAGATTCGATCGGGCCACAAAAAACTCGAAACCAATTGAATGTTGTTCCTATTTGGCGGCACGGTCGTTCAAGCTATAAAATACAGCGTGATTGAGCAAGCTAAATCGGCGGCGAATTCCGAAGCGAATCAAAAGGCGACGCCGCGCTCTGGCGCTTGCGTATTCTATTCACCGAGGGCGCGAGTCTATCAGCGCGTCAATCGCTGTATCCGTTGGGCAGGCGATATTCCATTGACGTGATGGACCCCGATCCGCTTTGCCAATGCCGGTTTTCCAGCCTCGTGAGCCGCTTCATCCGCTCGCCATCGTACGCCAGCGAGCCGGCCGAGTTTTTGCGGTTTCTCGTGCGCCTTGTGCGCGCGGGGCGTTATGACGTTGTATTGCCGACGCACGAACAGGCGTACTTGTTTAGCCGCTTTCGCGACGCGCTGCAATCTCGCATGGCGATTGCCGTGCCGGAATTCGGTGCGCTTCGAGCGACTGCAAAACAAGGCTGCGTTCAGCCGGTTGCTGGCGGAACTGGATTTGCCGCAGCCACATACCGTAATCGTCGGCAGCCGAAATGAGTTACATCAGTTGTGGCAGTATCCGTTTTACTTGAAACTGCCGCACAGTACTGGCGGTGGGGGCGTGTTCTTTATCGAGAACGTGGATGCGCTCAATAGCCGCGTCAATCTGCTCGCCCAGCAGCACATTTTTGACCGGGATGCCGAAGTCCTCGTTCAGCAGCCTGGGTGCGGGGTGCTATCTACGGTCCAGGCCGTCTTCAATAGCGGCCGGTTGGTGGGAATTCATTCATTCGAAGCGCGGCGCTGAGGCGTGGGAGGTATGTCGACCGCGCGTGTGAGTGCCGATCATCCTGAAAGTGCGCGAGCACGTCGCGCGGCTTGGCAACCATTTGAATTGGCACGGGGCGTTTTTTATCGATTACTTTTACGACGCGGCGAGCGGCTGGCCAGAATATATTGAAGCAAATCCGCGAGTCGGAGAGCCGGTGAACGCGATGCTCAGCGGCGTCAATCTGCCTGAGCTGTTGGTTCAAGTCTCGCGTGGCGAGTCGCCTGCGCCGCAGCCGCCTGGCCGTGTCGGCGTGCGGACGCACAACCGGCTCATGATCCTGATGAGCGCGGCTCACGAAGGCCAGGGACGCACGGCCCTACTGCGGGAAATTCGAGAATGCGTCGCCGGCCGAGGTCTTTACGAGAACAGCGAAGACGAATTGATACGACCCCGCGAGGATCCGCTCAGCCGGCTGTCACGGTTTTGGATCACCCTGCAACTTTTGGCGTATCCGAGGATTGCCCGGCGGATTGTCGCCAAGACCATCGCGAATTATGCACTTCCCGAGGCGGCAACGGATGCAATCAAGCAACTGCCACTGAATTTGTTGGACGCCGCGAGCTAACTGATCAGCCGCTTCATATCGCGCACGGCCTGCTCTAAGCCGACCATGAGCGCCCTGCGCAATGATGCTATGGCCGATGTTGAGCTCGTGCATGTTTTCGATGGTCGCGACGGGCTTTACGTTGCGGTAGGTGAGTCCGTGCCCGGCATTGAGCGTGATGCCGGCCGAATGAATTTGCCGGCCGGCGGCAATCAACGTATCAAGCGCGGCCTTTGTTTGTTCGGCATGGTGCCGGATCGACGCTTGGGCATACGCACCCGTGTGAAGTTCGATCGCATCGACGCCTAACTTGGCGCCCGCTTCGATTTGAGCTTTGTCTGGGTCCAGAAACAAACTAACGACGATGCCGGCGTCCTTCAGCCGGCGCACGGCGTCGGCGACTTTCGAGCGCGAGCCGATGACATCGAGCCCCCCTTCGGTAGTCACCTCTTCGCGGCGTTCCGGCACGAGCGTCGCCTGATGAGGCATGGTATCGCAAGCAATGGCCAGCACATCGTTCGCACAGGCAAGTTCGAGATTGATCGGAACCGCCACCGATTCCTTAAGCACGCGGAGGTCCCGATCCTGAATATGCCGGCGATCTTCGCGAAGGTGAACGGTAATCGCATCGGCGCCGCCCAATTCAGCCAGCGTCGCGGCCCAAACGGGATCTGGCTCGTTAGTTTTACGAGCCTCGCGGACCGTCGCCACGTGATCGATATTTACGCCGAGGATTGCCATGTTGTCGCGTAGAGAAATTCCAGGATTGGCCGCGGTTTACCAGGCCGTCCCCGAGGCGTGAAATAGTTGCCGTTCGTCGTAACGCCCATCGTTGTCACGATCGGTGTCCAGCAGCCAGGCCTGTTGGCGCGAATCGAACGAGAGTCTATGACGCGGTTTGCCGGCTACCGGTTCGGTGGTTAGCGGGCGACCGATATCATTCAAAGCCGAAGGCAACGAATTAGACGGTAAACGCCGATCCGCTTTGGGCACTGAAAAACGTTGACCGAGCCCGAAGCTGGCAATCCCGGTTAGCACGACAAGGACCACGGGTCGCCAAAACAGCGGGTCCATGACCTGGCTCGAGAGCGAAAATTCCCGCGCCGGATCGAGAGCCTGGCGATCCTGCGCGTCATCATCGACGTATTCCCGGATCAGCGCGGCGGCCTCGTCGGCTGCCTCGGAAGGCACTCGGATCAGGTAGAGCGAGCTCCAGCGATCACTGGACGCACTGAATTCATCCAACTGATGAATCCAGGCATCTATTCCCCTGCCCACGAGCTCGTCGGTCAAAAACCCGGCCTCGGCCAGATTGCGAACGCGAGCAACATCGGCACACGGCCCTGGGCTATTCTTCTTGATCGCGGCGCCGCACTGCGGACACGTGCGGCGTGCGGACAACCGTGTCGAATCGATGGATGCAGCACAGTGCGGACAAACTATCATCGTTTCGTCACAAGAGTCGTACATTCGAAAGTGTCTCGAATATGTGGCTAATCCGCCGTAGCGTGATACTACCGATTATGCCGCGTTTGCGGCATAAGGGCCAGCATTGGACCGGCGGCGATTCCAGTCGCCAAACATCTTAGGGGGTCAATCGGCCCGCTTAGACAAGCCGGTCTGCGGGCGTTTTAGCCCTTGGAAACGGTTGCGGCGAGCGAAATACCGTAAGCTACACTTTGTTAGAACATGGGCCAGCATGGATCATGCCGGTACTTGGGGCGGAACGTTCGGCGACTCGTCCAATTCTCTTCAATGTAAGCGTGAGAGCCCGGTTTTGCACGGAAGGCCAGTTTCCCGTTTCGAGTGAACTACATCTTGCCGCGTCGTTAACAAAATTTTTCAAGCTCAACCTGAATCAAACACCGTGATGCCAGAAACACCCAACACGATGACCTGTACGGAGCTTGCCGAACAAATTGAGAAGCTCCAACCCGGTGCGTCGCCGCAGGAGGTCGCGCGCCTGTGCCTGTTGCTTACCAATTCCGTGAACGACCTGGCGGCTCTCCGCGAGCGCCGGGAATTGCGCGACGCCTGGAAACGCACCGGTCTCAAACTGCAGGTGGCCACCGACCAGCACGCGGCGATGACCGAAGAGCTCGAGCAGCTCGCCGCTTCCGATCCGCAATCGTTCAACCAGGATCAAATCTGGGTGTTGATCCGCGCGATCAAAGTGCAAAGCCAGGTGCTGCAGATGTACATCGGGCACGCGCTGCTCGATGTGTAAGGCAACCGTACTTCATGTCTAAGAGAGACACGGCTAAAGTAGCCAGATTTTGACGATGTTGAAGTAGATTACGATTCCAGTCACGTCGACAAAAGTCGCGACGAACGGGCTGGAAGCATAGCCCGGATCGAATCCCATCTTCCGAAAGATCAAGGGCAGCATCGAGCCGACCAAGGTGCCCCACAAGCAAATCGAGGCAACGGATTGAGCCACGACGAGTGCCAACGGCAAGCGGATCTTGGTCGGAAAGCGAATCTCGGTGTTCGCCGGCAGGCGATACACAATCGATTCCGGCGTTTCGTGAAGTCGTTCGAGTTGGCCATTGCTGGGAAGCGTCACAAGCGCGGGGTGATCGAGCTTGGCACGAAACAATTGCGAGCCGGTCGGCAACTCTAATCTGCCATCCTTGGCTTGAGGGTCCGTATTGCGGGGGACCTCGACATCGATCGCCTCGGTATGGTACTCGGTGCTATCGAGCACGCTTTGCGGCGTCGTGAGGGCGCACAAATCCGATGCACCCCAATGTCACCCCTAAGGCAACGCCCACGGCCAACTCGTGTTTCAAAATGCGCCACCATTGGCCCGGACCTACGTGGCCGAGGGCCATAGCTCGAGTGATGAGCGTTGCCGCTTGTGATCCCGAATTGCCGCCTGTGGACAGACACAGCGGCACAAACAGGCTCAAAACGAGCACCGCCGCGATCTCATTCTCGAAATGGGCTAGTGCCGTAAACGTAAAAAGCTCCGCCAAAAAAATACACGTTAACCACATCGACCGTTTTCGCCAGACCGTGATAAAGGGCAACTCGAGGTAGTTTTCGACCATCGGCTCAACGGCCGCCATGCGGAGCGCGTCCTCGGTCGCCTCTTCGCGAACCACGTCAATCACGTCGTCGTGCGTGATAATGCCGACGAGGTGCTGCTCGTGATCGACGACCGGGACGGCCAAGAAGTCGTAATCGGCCACCTTCTTCGCCACTGATTCCTGGTCGTCGGTCGCCTCGACCGTCACGAGGTTGCGTTCCATCAACTCGCTGATCCGCATGTTCGGTTTGCCGAGGTGCGTCACAAGTTGACGTGCCGAAATTGCCCCGCGCAAATGGTTCTCGTCATCGACGATATAGATGTAGTAAATTGTCTCCAGGCCTTCCGCGATGCGGCTCAGCGCCTCGAGTGCCTCTCGCACCGAGAGCGACTCGGGGAGCCGGGCGACCTCGGTCGTCATCATCGCGCCGGCGGTGCCCTCGGGATACGCTTGCAGACGTTGGATGTCGCGGCGAGTGTCGATCGGCACGAGCGACGTGACACTCTTCGCCGTTTCTTCATCGACCGCGTTGATCAGGTCGACGCGGTCGTCGGCCGGCATGTCGGCGATCAGCGGCGCGATGCTTTCTGGATCGCAGGTTTCAATGATTTCGATTTGCTTTTGCCGATCGAGATAACCGAAGATTTCGACGCGCGTCGGCGGGTCGGCCGCCTGGAGCACGGTCCACGATTCGGCCGCCGTGAGTCCCTCCATGAATTCGGCGGTCCGCGCGGGGTGCAACGCGGTACAGAACTCGCGCAGTCCGTCCACGTCGTTCAATTCGAGCATCTCGCGCAGTTCTGGAAGGTACAGCGTGTTAATCATGTCCGCGGACCAGATAATGGAGAATTGTTCAAGGCGCGACGAGCCGATTCGCACCAGGCACGGCTTCGCCAGCCAGCAGTTTAACCGCTCGAACTGGCGCCGTCAGTGCGCAAACAGCCCACGATTCGAACACAACAATCAAGCGTTTGCATTGACACCCACCAATGCGCCGGGTAGGTTTGAGGCACAGAAGTTCTTCGATCGCTCGGGTAAGCCGGGGTCGATTCTGACAATCGCCAAAAAACTCATCGCAGGTTTCCTTACTCGATAATCGCTGTTCTACCAAGGTTAGGTGGCGAATGAAGTCGAGCAGGAGTCATGGTCCAATCGACACATTCGGCCGCCGATGCAGCTGACCCGTTCCGCTTGGAGCGCTGCGAACAGCGGCTTGGGTATCGGTTTCGAGACAGGCAGTTGCTCGAAGCCGCGCTAACGCACGCCTCGGGGGCCGATCACCGGCTGTCATCCAACGAACGGCTCGAATTTCTCGGCGACGCGGTGCTCGGCCTGGTGGTTTGCGAGCAATTGTTTACCCAATTTCCGGATCAACTGGAAGGCGACCTGACGAAGCTTAAATCCATCGTCGTCAGCCGCCAGACCTGCGCCAAAATCAGTCAGGCGCTCGGACTGCGTGAATTCCTCGTCTTGGGCAAGGGCATGACGACGAACCCGGCGGTGCCCCCTTCGGTGCTTTCGGACGTGCTCGAGTCGCTGATCGCGGCGATTTACCTCGACGGCGGCATTGAGTCTGCGCGAATTCGTGCTGGCCTATTTTGGTCCCGAGATCGAATCGGCGGCCTCCGGCGATACGGGCGGCAACTACAAATCGCTGCTGCAGCAATTTGCCCAGCATGAACACGGCGTCACACCGACGTACCACCTGATGGATGAAAAAGGCCCGGACCACAGCAAGTGCTTCAAGATGTCGGCGCAAATCGGGCGCCAACGGTTCGCACCGGCTTGGGGTCGCAGCAAAAAGGAATCGGAACAGCGCCGCCCATAACGCAATCTGCGAGCTGCGCGGCGATGCGGTACCATTCCCCAGCGAAGAAACCGTCGCCGAGTCGATGCCCGATGCGAGCCCGTAGCGTTGCCCATCAGCTTGCTTCGTGCAGCCAGTCATCGGAGATCGGATTTTCGCCGATTCGTCCGACTTCATCGGCACGGCGGCGATGGCCGACGGCCGGCCAACCGGAGACTTCCTTAAGCTCGGGCAT
Organism: Pirellulales bacterium; assembly: GCA_963733825.1. Classification (GTDB taxonomy): domain Bacteria; phylum Planctomycetota; class Planctomycetia; order Pirellulales; family Lacipirellulaceae; genus JABDGM01. Next base: position 166,390 of record CAVTEK010000010.1, on the reverse strand, counting down.
GATTTCGAGCAACTGCTCGATGAGCAGCCGCGCCAACCGGCGCTCGGCTTCGGAGCGTGCTTGCCGCCGGATTGCCATGGCGGTTTTCATCACCTTCAGCAACTGCGCGCGCATGAGCACGCGCGGCGAAAGTGAATCATCGGGCTCGTGCAGCAATTCTTCGATCGGCACTTCGAGCGCCGCCTGCCAGCGATAGAGTTCCGAGACCAACAGGTCGGCGCGCTCGTCCTCCTGGGCACGGATCTCGCTTACGGTTCGTCCTAGCCGCTGCGCAACGCAACGGATAGACAAGCCCTGGCGATGCCTGGCCGAACTCAGTTTTTGCAGCCCATGGTCCGGGCCCGCTCCCACCTGGCGAATCTCGACGTCGCCCAGTGAGGCAATATGACCATTCTGTTCCACGTCGTCCATTTATTATTCACCTGTGGTGACTCGCCTCGCCGCGATCACCAAAGGCAGAGAAGAGTGCCCCGCCTCTCTACCGATGCATGAAGATAAGTTGCCAAACCTGTTCGCTGACATCTGGCCCACTGTCTATCGTAATCCGGCGGCATGTGCTGGGGAATGGCCCGGTTTTTTGAATTCGCAAATTTGCCAATCGGATTGTGCCGCTCTACCTCTTAGTGCGAGCATCTGCTGGCGACGGATTCTGGCCGCGTCGCAAGCATTGCAATGGTCGCCAAAGTGGGATCGTGATAAGCCGACGGAAACGACTCGATCGAGTGTCGATCCAAGGCATCGACATTTGGTTTCCGACGTTCTATCAGCCGAAATTCCACGCCGCCGCAGCGAATGCAGCAACTACGCGGTTTCAACGCTGAAACCGACATGACCATTCCGCAAGAGCACTCGATGACCGCCATCTCATACTCGCCTTGTTTGCTCCGCCCGTGCCATTCCTGCGAAACGTAACCGAGCACCTATTTATGGGTCTACTCCCGCGACAGAATGCCGTGCAACAGAATGGCTAGAAACGGGGGGGAACCCTGCTCTTACGGGGAGGGTGTTGGGGTTAAACCCGAATTCGCGGAATTGCGTTCGTTTGTCGACGATTTTACCGTCGGAAAGATAAAGCCGAGCTCGGTGTCGAGTTAAGCGCTGGTCGAATCATCCACCAGGAGAGCGAGCCGAACAAGTTCCGGCACACTGCGGACATGCAGCTTCTTCATAAGACTGCTGCGATGTTTTTCAATGGTCTTGATACTGAGGTTCAGCTTTCGGGCCATGACCTTGTTTGCATCGCCGGCGACCACCAGCCGCATGACGTCGTGTTCCCGCTCGGTTAAGGCCCGCAATTGCGCCGAGGCAAGAGCGCGAGCTTGGGCGTGCTCCTCGCGTTTGCGGCGTTCGGTGACGTCGCAACCGACCGACTGAAATTCAACCAGTTCCCGCTGATCATTGAATAGCGCCCGGTGCTTCCAGTGTTCCCAGACGGTGCGGCCTTCGGGCCTGGTGATCCGATGCTCGTGCGCAACCACTGGGTTTTCGACCGTTACGGCCGAGAGTTTTTGCCGAAGCAATTCCTGATCGTCTTCGAGAATGGACGATAGGAAGCTCGTGCCGATCAGTTTGTCCGATGGTGCGTTCAAATATTTACAATAGGAATCGTTGACAAAGGTTCGCACGCCGTCGTGACGCCAGCGAATGATAAATTCCAGATGGTCCTGGATGACGGAGCGATATCGCTCCTTGCTATTGCGAAGCTCATCGTTCTTCTCGACAAGCTCGGCAGTTCGTTCCTGCACTCGCCGTTCCAGCTCATCGCGTGCGGCTTGCAACGCTTTTTCCGCCTCGTGGCGAGCCGTAACATCCTTGCCGATCCCTTCGCTGGCGATGACGCGCCCATCGGCGTCGCGCACTGGCGCGTCTCGAAATTCCAATAGGCGGCTTTCGCCGTTGGCGTGCAGCACCCAAGCGGAGAAAGGCGGTGTGGGAATTCCGGTGAACCGCATTTGCTCGAGCCGTTCCAACTCGACTTGCTGCGGACTATTTGTGTCGACAAACTCCCGCCAATTTTGACCAATCACCTGGTCGGGAGTGAAACCCAAGATTGTATGTATCGACGGACTGACATAGGTGATGATCCCTGGTGGATCGGTGGCATAGAACAGGTATTCGTCGCGAAGCCCCTCGACCAATCGGCGATAACGATCGCGGCTGTCGCGCAGCTCGTTCGTACGCTCTTCCACACGTCGCTCTAAGGTGAGCGACAGCAGCTCGTAGTCGAGCTCGATTTTCGTTCGTTCGGTAACATCGCGGCACACAAACAACACCGCCCCGGGTTGGCTTTCCGCACAACGCACGGTAACGAGCAGGTTTCGAGCGCGGCCGATCGCGTCGCGAATCTGGCATTCGATATTCGCAATCTCACCGCGCTGCTCCAACAAATCGGGATCGAACAACTCGCCGGGAAGTACGAAGCCGACGCGACCCTGCTTGAGAATATCTGCCGGTGCGTGTCCGAAAATAAAGTGCGCGTTTGGCGAAACGTATTTGAGCCGGCCGGCTTCATCCGCAATCAAAACCGCGTCGGACACTACGCCCACCACCTCGCGATGAAGCGCCTCGACCTGTTGCAGTGCTTTCGCCGCTGCACCGTGCTCCGATAGGTGATCGAGACGATCTTCCAATTGGGCGACCGCAGGCGCAAGCGCTTGTTCTCTTCAACAAGTTCCGGATTGGATTTGCGATTTTGTGGCATAGATGATATTCAAGCGCAATGGACAGGTTCTTGCCAGTCCCCGCACCACGCCGCGAGGAAACTGCTCAATTTAATTATAACCCACGCAGCAAATCGCCCACCGATTTCACTGCGGACTGATTCCAGCCGCTAATAACCGCCTTCCTTCGGCCAAGGCATCGCTTACGGCCACGCCGTTGCCAACTGCGCCAAACGGTTTGGGATCTGGCGGGTTATCTTGCTCCGGTTGCAGGTCGAGCTGCCACCAGCCGACGTCCAGCCAGCGGCCCGTCTTGAAACCAACGCCGCGAAACACGCCCGCCTGGCGGAATCCGACGCGTTCGTGCAACGCAACACTTGCCGGGTTCGGCAGGCTGATCCCGGCAAATGCCTTAAAATGACCTTGCTGCCGCAGAATCGAAAAAAGCGTGCGGTAGAGCGCTCCCCCCATACCGCGGCGCTGGTGAGCCACTGCGACATACACGGCCACGTCTACCGACCATCGGTAAGCTGCCCGAACTCGATGCTGACTCGCATAAACGTAGCCCGCTACCTGGCCATCGATCTCGCCAACAAGCCACGGATATTGCGGGCTGATGTGGTTAATTCGCTCTTGCATTTGCTCGACGCTCGGCGCGACGACTTCGAACGAAACATACGACGATTCGCAATACGGGGCATAGATCGCCAAAATCCCCGGCGCGTCGTCCGGCTCGACGACACGAATCTGTGCGGCCATTGGAATTGTCCTACGGGCGATTGGATACGTCTGGAGCGGTGAACAAATTGGCCAAGGACCGGCTCATTTTACCGCGCGCACTATAGCTGCGATGGTTGCGGAACAAAATGTGTCTGTCACCTAGTTGGGATGCGTTACGACTTCCCTCGTGCCGCCGCTGCCAATCGTTCATAATCAATTGGGGTCCGGCAATCGAGATGGCTTTTCACCGCCGGAAGCTCGTATTTCAGGCCTGTGGCGCAATTGAATAACACGACGGATTCGTCGGCCGACACACGGCCACTCGCCAAGGCGCTTTTGTACGCGGCGTAGGTTGCGGCGCCTTCGGGGCACGTCAATAGGCCTTCGACGCGGGAGATCTCATCGCGAGCCGCTAATATGGCATCGTCGTCCACGGCAATCGCGAATCCGTTCGATTCCCGGATCGCCCGCAGCATGAGAAAATCACCAATCGCACCCGGTACGCGAATACCGGAGGCGACCGTGTGGGCGTTCGTCCAGAGGGGCGCATGGTCGAGGTTTTGCTCGAATGCCCTGACGATCGGCGCGCATCCGGAAGCCTGAACCGCAACCATTCGCGGGCGCTTGCCGTCGATCCAGCCAATTCGGCCGAGTTCGTCGAAAGCCTTCCACATGCCGATCAGACCGGTCCCACCACCTGTGGGATAAAAAATAACGTCGGGCAGCGTCCAGTTGAGCTGGTCGGCCAGCTCCAGCCCCATCGTTTTTTTGCCTTCGATGCGATAGGGCTCCTTGAGAGTTGAAACATCGAACCAGCCCATGGCCTGCTTGCCCTCGCCGACGATCCGGCCGCAGTCGTTGATCAAACCATTGACCAGCCAGACATGTGCGCCTTGAGTGGCGATTTCGCGGACGTTCACTTCCGGCGTGTCGTCGGGACAGAAGATAAATGATTCCATCCCCGCGCGGCTGGCGTAGGCGGCCATCGCCGCGCCGGCGTTGCCGTTGGTCGGCATGGCAAGCCTGCGAACTCCGAATTCCTTCGCCATCGAAACAGCGATAACGAGTCCACGCGCTTTGAACGAACCGGTCGGGAGCCGGCCTTCGTCCTTGATGATGATCCGACGGGCGTTCAGCCGACGGGCAAGCTCCGGGCACTCAATGAGCGGCGTACGAACTTCGCCGAGGCTGACGATGTTTTCGTCCCTTCGGATCGGCAAAAACTCCCGGTATCGCCACAAATCCTCCGGCCGCGCGGCCAATTGAGCTTTGCTTACCGAGCGGGCGAGCCGGTCGAGATCATACCGCACAAGCAGCGGTTTTCCGGCTTTCGAGAGGTTGTGGAGCTGGTCGGGCGGATAGTGGTCGCCGTTCTGCGAACACTCCAGGTGGGTAACGAAATTGACCGTTTCTGATATCACGTCCGTCCCTCAAGTCCGTCGATTTTAAAAGAAAAACTGCGCGAGTAGCGGAATTGATCCGCGCCGGGGCGGGGTACCCGCAATAGCCGGTCCCAGCGGTTCGCGATAAACAGACTGCTACGGAAACGTCAGTCGCATCACGAACTTTTCCCACGTCTTCTGGAATGACTCCATGTTGTCCACTTTAAGGGTTTGCGCCAGCGTATTGTAGCCGGTCGGGTCGTTCTTCTGGTGGGCAACGAAGTCGTGATAAAACTTCGTAAGTTTCCCCCGTTCTTGCAAGTAGTAGCACAAGTAACGGGCTTGCGCATAGTTCGTTCCCTTGTCTGCGCCGTAGAATTCGTCGTCGGTCGTGCTGGTCAGCTCCTTGAACGAAGGGACATTGCCTGCCTTAATAGCCGTTTGAAGGCCGGCCAGCCGCCAGTTCGTGCGGCCGACAATGTGCCCGTCGCGCTCGCCCGATTGTTCGTAGAGTGAGCCCAAGCCTTCGTTGAACCACGCTGGGCACTTCGGGAAGTTTGCACGGACGAATGGATGGACGATTTCGTGCACGAGCGTGCCACCGCCTGTCGCAATATTCATGATAAGAGCGCGGTGGGCGGCCGAGTAATAGCCATAGGGTGTATCCGGTTCGTCGCCAAAAACCGCCTTGGCGTACTGGCGGTAGCTCGCATCGTCTTTGAAGAGCCAAATCGTGATGATTTCGTCCGGGTCGCGTGGAAAGTATTCGCGTTTGAGGTGTTCGACGGCCCACTTCACCGTGTCGTGGCAAATAGATTTCACATCATCCGGCGGACCATTGCCGACCACCACGAACGGACGCTCGATGTACAAGCTGAAGCCGTGTGGCAAGATCTTTTTCAACCCAATTGTGTGCTGCGCATAGTCGGCGTTGGAAAACCCACTTGCCGCCGTCGGCTCTTTGATATCGGCCGCCTCCATGCGGAGGCGGACGATCAACCATTTTGCGGAATCGTATTTCAGCGGCCACAGAGAGAGAAACGCCGCCCGTTTCATGTGCCGATACGCCGTGCCTGCTTCCGCCGGATCGAGGTAAACTACTTCGTCGGTTCTGGCACGATAACCAACAACGAGACGCATATGCTCGGTTGCGTTTGCCGAGGCATCAAAGTGCATGCACACGATCGACGGTATCCCTTGGACGAGATCGGCATGCAGCACTTTCCACTGCTCTTCGATCGCGCTTTCCGCGCGCGTCGCATCGATTGTAAAGAAAACGTCGCCGGTCTTAAAGCCGATGCGCTCGAGCGCCCGCGCCAGGTCGGCCGAGTAGCAGCCACGCCCGAGCGCCGGATCGAGTCCCGACACGTTAAAGACGTAGTTCTGATCGCCTCTCTTACCGAGCTTGCGGAGCACCATCTCGACACACGCTTCCCCGCAGAAATCGTCGCGCTGTCGTACATGCGGAACGTTTAAGATGAGCGCGTCGCGATACGACGTTTGCGAAAACGCGACCGAGGGGAACCACAGCAGAACGACAGCAGCGAGGCACGACTTCATACGTGGAAGCAAAGAGATCGGCACGGCGCAACCAAAGCCCCGTCGCCGCATTCGCAACGACGGGGCAATCATAGTGGCGGGGACAGGATTCGAACTACCCCTCTCTTCACACCCCCAAACCCAAAAGCCGCACTTGCGCACAAGGTCGCCCTTCCGACCCCGAATTGGCGGCCGTGGTTGAAGCGTGCCGACGCTGCCCAACCGATCAAGCCGGCATCCTGGCGATGGTACGGGCCGCCCAAGCAACACGCCGACGGGGAGCACCAGACGATGATCCAGCGACCATCGGCTATCCGAAGGACCGGACGGCGACGCGACCGGCCGCAAGGGACGTGACCGGGGGGACCCCACCGCTCGCGGATTCTTTACCACGCTCGGCCCGTTGCAGCTGCGGGTATCACTTAACTCGCCTTCGCAGACACTGAATTTTGAATCTTACCCATGAGAACCGCAACAATGGCCGGCGACCGAAAACGATGGCCCGAAAAGTGCGACGGCTCTTGGAGCGTCACGACAAGCTCGGTGGCGACCTGTATAAGCTGATGCCGAAGCAATACGTGCCAGACCCGGCTAAGGGCGAATGCTGGGACTCGGAATTCACAGAAGCGGAAGGCAGCCTGCTAGCCTGGCACGCAAGGTGATTCACGACTTCGCCTGGTGCCACGAGTGGCTTACCAACCTGACAGCCTGCTCCTGATGAGCGACGAAAGCGAGCCGAACACTACGCCGGATGAGGCCGCTGAGGGTTCGGACGACGTGGACGATGCGGATGACGGCAGGACGAAGCGGAAGCGGGCCAAGAGGCGGCCAACTCCGAGAACGGCAGGCAAACCGACTGAGACTGCCGGGTGGCAGGATGCCGCCGCAGACAGCGTGAATCCGGCTGAGCCAATGGCCACGAATCGGCCGAATCGGCCTCAAGTTAGCTTTCGCCCCCACCCGCCGCTTTTCCTATCGCGCCCGCGCGTGCGCGCGTGAGAGACTTTCTTGCGTTTCGACCACGCCGTAGATAGACTGTGCCATCGGGCCGGCAAGCGACGGTAACTACGGGGAGCGCTAATAAATACATCAATTGGCTGACAATTACCATTGTCGCGGCGTCGGTGCAAATCGGCCAACCGGCAATCACAAAGGCGGTAACGACCTACCAGGTAATCACTTAACACACTTGGCGGCGACCGAAGCAAGGGAACTGGCATCAATGCGAGCGGCCAGGTGACGGGATATGCCGAGACTCTTTCCGGCTTCGACCACGCTTTTCGGTACAGTTCCGGAGTAATGTCGGACCTGGATACGCTTGCGGCAATCAAAGCTCTGCAACGGAATCAACAACATCGGCCAAGTTACGGGTTACGCGAATACGACTGCTGGCCCTTCTCATGCGTTCCTGTTTATCGCTGGCGTAATGACAGACCTCGGCGTTCTCGCCGGCTTCGACGTGTCGGCGGGCAACAGCATAAACATAAAGCGCTCAAGTCGCCGGTAACTTATATGATTCCGTCCACGATATAAGCCATGCATTTTTCTACAACGGCGGGACGATGGTTGACATTGATACCCTTGGCGGCACAAACAGCTATGCGCTGGCAATTAACGACCTCGGACAAGTCGCAGGCTATTCACAGCTATCCGGATCAAAGTGCTTCTCACGCATTTGTGTACAGCGGGGGGACAATGACCGATCTCGGAGTTTCCTTCGCGCCGCAGAGCATTAACAACAGCGGGCAAATTACCGGCCAATCGGAACTGCCTGTTGTTGATTCGATTGCTGTTGCTCATGCGTTTCTATACAGCGGCGGCACAATGACCGACCTGGGCACGCTTGATACCCCTGGCAACAGCTCTGGGATGGCCATCAACGGGTTAGGACAAATAACCGGATGGACTAGTACGCCCAGCGGAACACACGCGTTCGTGTACGATGGTGGCACGATGACAGATTTAAACTCACTGATCGATCCGTCGTCCGGCTGGCTATTGTCTGAAGGGCTTGGTATTAACGATCAGGGACAAATCACCGGCTACGGATATATCAACGGTGGCCCGCAACATGCATTCTTATTGACCCCCGTGCCGGAACCTTCGTCGTTGGTGTTTATCTCACTCGCTTGTTGTGCGTTGAGCGGGCGGCGTCCTATCCGCCATCGGATTTGCCGCTAGCTCTCTCTCGCCTAAAATCGAATAGTCGGGTTCGCGGTTCGCTACCGCATACGGTCGCCCGGCTACACGTGGCCGCCCCTGCCCACGATGGCCGGTCGATCGGCCCAGCGATTTGCAGGTGCATCGGTGCCCAAACTTTCGCTAGCTCGATTAACAATTCTTCTAAGCGCTGTTGCTCGAGCGCTGCGACCGGATCAATCCGTCGGATGGTTCCACGCTCGATGATGCCGCGATACGAAGCGCGTCGAGGACTGGTATCTCCGAATATCCTGCATGACGTAGTGCAAGACCTGAGAAACGCTGCGGCGCTTTGCGAACAGAATGGATTGGGCGGGGTAGCCGGAAGCGACGCGGATCAATTGCGAAGCGCTGCTGACGATCTGGTTTGCCGCTGGACCGATCTTCTGTTTCACGATCCGGCCACGATGCGACGCCGGAACAAATCGCCGAATGGCAAGCGGAGTACGGCGCGTTTCCAGTTCCGGGACCGAATGAACCGCCCGAAGTAACGGCGGACCGATGGGTGGCGCTGTTTGGTCGCATTGGCAAACTCGGAGAGAGTACCCGCGCTTTGCTTCAATCGGTTGTGGCCGATACCGTTAGCATCGGCGCGATTGTGGATGAGTCGAGAAAGCGGTTGCTTAACCCAGACATTTCTGACGCAATTGCCGACGCCGACAAGGCAGCATTTCGGCCAAGTGAAGCTAAGGCGGGCACGGGCGACGGACAACCGGCGAAAACTGGATTCTTGGGCGGCACGGCGCTTGCCGATGCGATTGGCATTCACGCCACGCGGCGGGATGCGTTCTTTCGGCAATTGGAGCGGCAGCGAATGAGCCTCGGTGACGATTGCTGGCACGAAGTGCGCAACCCGCGACCGAACAGCCCCAGTTTCTCTATCGCGCGGATTCACCCATAGCTACTCGACTTGGCGGCGGACTATACAGAATCCGAAGTCTGGCCTGACATTTGTCGGACCACTGTCGCCCCAAATACTTTTTGCTGCAATTCGCAGCCGACGAACGCGATTATCTGCGGCCTGACATTTGTCAGGCCGTTGTCGTTTGGCAACACGCCATTTCGTTCGTCCTCGCGAAACTCCGACCGTGCAAGCCGTCGGGCACCATCGCTTTAATGGTCGGCGGCGAGCAACCAAGACTGAGGGACGAACGATGCAAGAGCAAGTGACGAAAGCCGCGCTGCTGGTCGAGTGCCCGCGATGCGGCGCGGATGCTAGCCGTTTCGCCTCGCAAGCTGTGGGCGATGACGTTTGAAGAAACGCCGGGCCTGCCCTACGTGCGCTGCGGCCGACTGGTCGCGATACTCGCCCGATGACCTGCGCCGATGGATCGACGCACGGCGGAAAGGGGGCAGCGATGACGCCCGTTGAACGGATTCTGGCGAAGCTGCCCGACGCCAAGCAATCGGGCAAGGGCTGGTCGGCACGCTGCCCGGCCCACGAAGACCGGCGGGCCAGTCTGTCGATTGCCGAAGGCGATGACGGTCGGGCGCTGGTCAAGTGCCACGCCGGCTGCAAGGCCGATGCAATCTGCGCGGCGGTTGGCCTGACCGTGTTGGACCTGATGCCGACGGCCAGCATGATGCCGACGCCCGGCAAGTCGAAGGCGAAAGGAAGCCGACGAACGGCAAGCCTCGCATCGTCGCCCAATACGGCTACCGCGACGAAGCGCGGCGAGCTGCTGTTCCAAGTTGTGCGTTACGATCCGAAAGACTTTCGGCAGCGGCGGCCGAAGCCTGGCGGCGGTTGGAATTGGATCGGTCAAAGGGCGTGCGCGTTGTGCCGTATCGGCTGCCCGAACTGCTGGCCGAACCGACGCGGCCCGTGGTGGTGGTCGAAGGGGAGAAAGACGCCGACAACCTGGCCCGCATCGGCGTGCTGGCGACGTGCAACGCGGGCGGCGCTGGAAAGTGGACGGCCGAGCATGCCGAGTTTCTTCGCGGTCGGCGCGTGGTCATCGTGCCTGACAATGACGATGCTGGACGCAATCACGCCCAGCAAGTCGCCCGAACTTTGCACGGCATCGCCGAATCGGTGCGCATGGTTGAACTGCCCGGCTTGCCGGCAAAGGGCGACGCGAGCGATTGGATTGCGGCCGGCGGGACGAAAGCCGAATTGAAGCGGCTGGCCGATGCCGCGCCCGAGTGGACGCCGACGCCAGCGCTGGAAGCTGGCCCGATCCTGACGTGCCTGGCCGACGTGGAACCGCGCCCCGTTTCGTGGTTGTGGCCCGGGCGAATTCCGCTGGGTCGAATCACGCTGCTGGTCGGCCGACCCGGCGAAGGAAAATCGTTTCTGACGACCGACGCGGCGGCGCGCGTGACCACGGGAACGCCCTGGCCCGACGGCAGCGATTGCCCGCAAGGTTCGGTCATTCTGCATTTCGGCCGAAGACGATCCGGCCGATACGATCCGGCCCCAGACTCGATGCGCACTATGCCGACGTGCGGCGCGTGCATTTGCTGTCGGCCGTGCGGCGGGTCGATGACGACGGCCAGTATGAACGCATGATTTCCCTGGCCGACGTGGACGCCATCGAAGCGGCGCTTGTACGGTTGCCTGATTGCCGGTTGATCGTGGTCGATCCCATCGGCAGTTTTCTTGGCGGCGGAACCGACGCCCATCGGGACAACGAAGTGCGCGGCGTGCTGGCCCCCATCGCGGCGCTGGCCGAGAAGCACGGGCCGGCGGTGCTGGTTGTGGCCCATCGGCGCAAGAGCGCGGGCAGCATCGCCGATGACCTGGCCCTTGGGAGCCGCGCATTCACGGGCATCGCGCGGGCTGTTTGGCACTTGACCCGCGACGCCGAAAACAAGTCGCGTCGATTGTTGCTGCCGGGAAAAAACAATCTGGCCCGCGAAGGCGACGGCCTGGCATTTTCGATCATCGGCGAACCGCCCCGCATCGCATGGGAGCGCGACCCCGTGGCCATGAGTGCCGACGATGCCTTGGCGGTCGAAAGCCAGAGCCGCGAACAAAAGCCCGGCCCCGACGCCGAAGCCTTTGACGCGGCATCGGACTGGTTGCGGTCGGCGCTGGCCGATGGCCCGCGACCGGCAAAAGACCTGTTGGACGAATGGCGCAATGGGCACGGCGGAAGCAAGCGGACATTGGATCGGGCCAAGCAATCCTTGGGCGTCGAAGCGTACCGCCCCGAAGTGCCTGGCCCGTGGTGGTGGCGGCTGCCCGTCAAGGATGCCAAGCGCGACCGAAGACGTACAACTTGGCAATCTTGGCAACCTTGCAGAAAACGCGGCGAATTTTGACGATTTTCGACGCCGACGAATGCAAGGATGCCAAGTTACAGGAACCTGGCAACCTTGGCCCGGAGCGCGTGCGGGTGACGATATGAGCCGCGCGCCTTCACCACTCGCCGACCTGCTGGCGGAATGCGACGCCCACGGCATCCGGCTGCTGCTGGCCGATGACGGCGGCCTTACCATCGACGCCCCACAAGACGCCGTGACGCCCAACCTGCTGGACCGGCTGAAAGCCCACAAGGGCGAGCTGCTGACGATGCTGGGGAGCGCGTTGGGCTTCGACGTGAATTCGGCCCCCGATGCCGAGCCGGCCCCAGAAACCGAAAAACGAACGCACAGAATGCCCCCAGAATTGCGCCGACCCGTTGGGGCGACTCTTGATACCTGCCCGATCACCCACCCTGCAACCACCACGGAGCAAATATGCCGATGCGGTTCAACAACCTGGCGCAACGTGCCGATTCACGAAGGCCAATCCATCCGGCGCGACTGTAGGCGGTGCGGACGGTTCATTTGCTTTCCTATTTGGTACGGGAAAGATACTGGACATATTGGCCAGCAACCGGTATGATGCCCGTATGGCGAAGAAACGGCCTAGCAAGCTGACCGATCAACTACGGCAAGCAATCGATGATTGTGGGCTGACACGATACGAAATTGCAAAACAAACCGGCATCGACGAAAGCGCATTGGCGAAGTTCTACAACGGACATCGCGGGCTTTCGATGGAAGCCTTGAACGCGCTGGGCGAGTTCCTACAATTGACAATCACGTTGGGCCGAAAGCCCACGAAGAAAGGTACGTGAACGATGGCAAGTATTGCACGCGACAAGAATGGCAATCGGCGTATTCTGTTTGTTGCTCCCGATGGCCGGCGGCGGACGATCCGGCTGGGCAAGGTTTCGCAATGGACGGCCGAACGCATTAAAGGCCGTGCCCACAAGCTACTTGAAGCCCTTTATTACAAACAACCTGTTGAAGGTGAGTTGGCCCAATGGGTAATGGACCAGGAACCACCATTAACGAAGAAACTGGCCCGCGTCGGTTTGATTCCAAACCCGGAAGCGAAGCCGTCGGCAATGCTGGGGCCATTCCTGAAAGCCTACATCGACGGCCGCGCCGACTTGAAGCCAGCGACGAAGATCGTGCGCGGGCAAGTCATTCGAGACTTAAACGAGTTCTTTGGCGAATCGCGCGACGTGAAGACGGTTACGCCGGGCAACGCTGACGACTTCAAGCAATGGCTGGTTAGCCGAAAGCTGGCCCCGACCACGATCCACAAGCGGTTGCAATCGGCCCGTTCGTTCTTTCACGCGATGCGACGGCGGAAGTTGATCGACGAAAACCCGTTCGACGGCGTGAAAGCGGCAGCGACCGGCATCAAGGATCGGCAACGCTTTGTGACGCGCGAAGAAATCGAACTGGTCTTGGCGGCCTGTCCCGACCACCATTGGAAATCCATCGTTGCCTTGGCCCGCTACGGTGGCCTGCGCTGCCCGTCCGAAGTGCTGTCGCTACGTTGGCAGGACGTGCTTTGGGACACCGACCGGATCGTAGTAACGTCGCCCAAGACGGAACACCACGCCGGTAAGGCAAGCCGCACGATTCCATTGTTTCCCGAACTGCGGACGATTCTGGACAAAGCATTCGACCTGGCTCCCGATGGTGCTGTTTACGTGGTCGATGAAAAGTTTCGCAAGTCGGCGATGGGGCCGGCGGGATGGATGAATGCGAATTTGCGAACCACTTTCGAGAAGATCGTCAAACGTGCTGGCCTGACGCCTTGGCCCCGCTTGTTCCATAACCTGCGGGCAAGTCGAGAAACGGAACTGGTCGAAAAGTACCCGGTGCAAGTGGTCACAAGCTGGCTGGGCAATACGCCAAGCGTGGCCATGCGGCATTATCTGATGACGACGGACGAACACTTCGACGCGGCCGTAAAGGGCGACGAACCGGCTGCCGAAGCGGACGCCAATGAAGCTACTGACAAAGCGGCGCAAAATGCGGCGCAGTCGGCGCACGCCGGGCGTCGCGGTGGCTCGCACGAACAAAGTACCGCGCATGAAAAACCCCGGACTTTGCCGGGGTTGGCGAGTAGCAGCGAATTCACGCAACTACCCGGAATGGCGGGGACAGGATTCGAACTTGCGATCTCGAGGTTGTGAGCTTGATCGGACAATCCTCGTAACTTCGCCCTTCGACGACAGTTACGGATTTTAAATCTTCCTTTGCGGGCTTGCAAGTTTTGCTATGTATTGTCGTTTATTCTCAAGCACTGCAAACCGTCTCGTGGCAAAGGAGGAAGCTCCAAGTTTAACTGCGCACAACCTGTTTCGAGGCACGAACGAAGCCGCCTGGTAGCCCGAATGACGGCGTACCAGGAATCTCGCCGGTGCGGGCCGACCGGATACGGCGACACCAAGAAACTGATTTTCGACGGGCACGTAGCGTTTTGTTTGAAGGCATGAGTTTGGACACACCGCAGACAGAACATTTCCGGTCGATTGGAGTTCCGTCGAAGAGGCTCGGCAAACGAAGGAATTCTGAAAGGTGTGCTGGGGTCGATTGTGCATCTGGGCGATGCGACCGAAGCATTACTTCTGTAAGAGGGAACAAGCATAGGACAACCAAAATGGCAGGTGATTGACGCAGACTGGTGGGTGAAATTGACCCGAAAGCAAAGATGAAGGTTCCAGCTAGGGGGGCATCTATCGTGGAGGCAGAAGAAGTGGTCGGCGCCACGTTTATGTGTCGCTAAAATCGATCTGCACAGGCTGAACACGAAAGCCGCGTGACTTGATACCGTCGAGCAGCAGACCAAGCAGCAGCCAAGCGCCGCCGCCGATCTTTGCTGGTAGCGGCAGACTCAGCCAGATTGCCAAGCAGATGAAGAAGCCAAATCCCGGAACGAGCAAATCGGCTACGACACCTGGCTCACCACCGCGGCGGCGAAAATAATACTCACGGATCGTGGCCAGGTTAACTCCCATAAAGGCTATGAAGGCACCGAAGATTAGCACCGTGGCGGCGAGTTCAAAGTCGATGAACGGAACCGTCACCAGTGTAAGTCCTGCGATCAAGATGACGTTGAAGTTAGGAATGTTGGTTCGCGGGCTCAGGTGGCCGAAAAACGTACCGGGCAAGACGTTCTCCCGACCCATGCCATACAGCAAACGAGCCGCGCCCGCCTGGCCAGTTAACCCTGTCCCCAAACAAGCTATTACCAAAACCCATCCCATTGCCTGGAATAGCCATGAGCCTCCGACCCGTTGTGTCACATCCAGGAAGGCCGTTTCCGGATTGGTAAACGTTCGATAGTCGGGCCACGCCAATTGTGCCAGGTACACTTCGATCGTGCTGAACACCCCGGTAAGAAAGCAAACCAGCACCACGGCAATAGGTACGCTTCGTTTCGGATTGTGGACCTCTTCAGCCAAGGTGGTTACGCCATCGAAGCCAATGTAGGTCAGCGCAGCAATGGAAGTGGCCGTACCCATTTCCCGGAGGTCAAATTTCCCAGGAGTGTAAAATGGCTTATAGGAAAAAAGGTTGCCCCAGCCGTCGCTCTGGATCAGATATTTAATTGCTAACCCGACATAGGCCACGATGACCACGGTCATTATCGGCGAGCAGTGCGATGTTCACACGGGCCGTGGCTGTGATTCCGCGGAGATTCAGCACCGTAATGATCGCCACGAATATCGCGGCCCAATCTGCAATAGGGAACGCCGGGAAATATTCGTCCCAAGGTAAGCGAGCCATAGACGGTGTTCACCAGCGGAATGATGAGATAACCAAGAACACATGGCCCAACCGGCGAGAAAACCAAGGTGCGCCCCCAAACCCCGGCTGACATACGTGTAGGCCGAGCCGGCGGAGGGATACAGCGAGGCCATCCGGCCATAGCTGAAGGCGGTCAGCATCATGGCAATCATGCCGATCACGATCGTCGCCGAAACTTGTCCGTGCGACTTTTCCGAGGCGATCCCGAAAATGCCGACCGGCGCGATCGGCTGGATCAGGACGATGCCGAAGAATACGAGATCCTTGACTGTTAGCAAGCGCTTCAGATGCGGTTGTTCAGTGGCGGCGGACGTGCCGTTTTGTGATGGCGATGGGGTCACGCGACTGGCTTCACATTCTCGCTTTCGGGTTTAACGCCGGCGGCCCGCGCTAGAGTCCCCGGGATAACTCGCGGGCAGCTCTGGGCGTCCATTGCAGGCGACCATCGGATATAATGAGTAAATGGCAGAGCCATTCGAGATCAACCTGACGGACGGTGCGCAGGCTGACCTTCGTTGGTTTATAACCTATGCTCAACGAATAATTGTCAATGGAATCGAGGTTCACCTGCGGCACCAGCCGACTGCCGGGGCTCGCAAGATTATAGCCATGCAGCCCAATCCCGTCGCTGGTTGGGAGTTACGCTTGGGGGATTATCGAATTCTCTACGATGTAGAGGAAGCTGCCCGCTTGGTGACGGTCCAGGTCATCGGCGAGAAGCGACGCAATCGGCTGATCGTCCAAGGACAGGAGTTTACAGAACATGAAAGTCATTGACGTTCGAGAAGCGAAGACGCACTTGGAAGATTATGCTCGCGAGTGCCAGTCCTCGCCAGTCGTGGTGACGATCGATGGAAAACCATCGTTCGAGTTGCTTCCAATCCGTGCCGACGATCCGGATTTCATCGATCGCTTGTTGACCACCGACTGCAATTTTCGCGGCCTGATGGAAACTCGCCGGAAAGAAGCCGATAAGGGCCGAGTTTCCTCTCTGGATTCAATCCGCGAAGGTCTAGGTCAACAAATGCCAGATCCTTGACCGAGAGCAGCCGTTTCGGACGCGGTTGTTCAACGACGGACGCGCCGTTTGGTGAGGATGGTGTGATCACGCGATTCTTTGGTTCTGTCCTAATTTGGCCGAAAGCTACTTTCGCGCCGCGTAAACCACAAATCCCAATACCACGGCGACGATGGTCGTGGCGATTAGCAGCGTGCGGAGGCTGAATCGGTAGCGAAACCAGGGTAGTACGGCTAGAGCACTGCTTATCAGCACAAATACAAAGTGAGGTATGACCCACGCCACTGACAAAGGATTACCGAATGGTAGCCAGCTACGTTCGAATACACGCCGATTCTTCGGGACGTTATCCGTTGCCTTGACGCTTGCAACTTCCCAGCTCGTCTTTGCAGTTCTGTCGATTTTATACCAAAGTGATTTCCCATCTATAGACTCAATGAATACAGCACTTCCTCCGGGAATTAACGCGTAGACGTGGTCGGTCCACCAATGACTCCGCACCCACAACGCGATCAGCAACATGCAAATAATGCCACACCCAGCCGACCACGCGATTCCCAGCTTGCCGAATATCATTGACGCGCTAGCCGATCCTTAAAGACGAAAATCAAACAGGACCCCGATTTCTAACCATCTGGCTTCAGCGGCCGGATTGAACGGAGTATAATGGATTGGGAAAGTTAGGAAGAACCCCTTTGAAAGGAAACCTGCATGACCAAGGTGACCGTCGATTCTGACTTGCGGGCCAAGTTGGGAGATATGAGGGATCTTGTTGAATTCCGTGATGAGAACGGGCGTGTCGTGGGGTTCTTCCATCCTGTGGCGCCAAACACGGATGCGTCAAATCAACGAAGCTCGCCGATCTCTGACGAAGAGATCGAAATTGCTCGCCAACAACGGACAGGTCGGCCGCTGGCCGATATTCTCACCGATCTGGACCGCCAATCGTGAGATATACCGTCTTTTGGACGCCATCGGCGGAGCAGGATTTGGCCGGACTATGGCTCGACTCGGCCGATCGTGACGCAATCCGCTCAGCAGCTGACACCTTGGATCGTCTGCTCAGCGTCGATGCGTATCTGCGTGGCGAATCACGTTATGGCTCACTTCGCGTCGTGCATGCAGCGCCGCTCGGGGTTGATATCGACGTGGAAGAAATGAATCTTACCGTGTGGGTGCTTCGCGTCTGGCGCTTTGCTCGTCACGGCACCGATTGATGCTGATCAGATCACTGTCGGCGCAATAGAAAACCCGACGGCGAAGTGGCTAGCCTCATGGTGGATATTTCGATTTCAGTCTGTACGCTCGGCTGGCGGAGCCATCAGCTTTCAGCCGACAGTATAAATGTTCGACCGGTTTTTGCCGAGGCGTACGCCTTCTCGATTAAGGTCATCATCCGCAGCGAGTTGCTAACGTCGTTGATCGCCGGCGGCTGGTGCCGAAGAACACAATCGGCAAAGTAGCTGCACTCGGCCGTGTATGGATTTACCTTTGGGAAAGCAATCCGCTCGAATTTCCGGGCGACGTCCTTCGACTGCTTGGCATCGTAACCGTGGCGGCCCGCACCAAGTAGCGCCTCGACTTTTCCACCGCTGCTTTGTCCGATGGTTCCTTCGGCGAGGACCGCGCCGGCCGAGCCGTAAATCTCTAGCCGCGTGCGGCTCGCCTCGTCGGGGATGCAAAAGAAACAGTCCACCGTGGCCTGAGCTCCCGACTCAAGCTCCAACAGCGTCGTAGAGGCATCTTCCGATTTGTAGTCCTGTACGAGATTGCCCGTTAAAGCAGTAATCTTCTGAATCGGCCCGGCAAAATATTGGATCAGGTCATAGAGATGGGAAGCCATATCGATCAGCGCCCCGCCGCCGTTCTTTGGGTCTTGACGCCAGGTGCCTGCGATCTTGGGATACCAGCACGATAACTGGGCCCGCAGATAGACAATTCTTCCTAACCTTCCCTTATCAATCAGTTCCTTGATTTTCGTATGAGCCCCGTGGAACTTCATCATGTAACCTTCCTGGAGCAAAACGCCTCGCTTGCGGCAGGCGGCTGCAGCTTTCCGAGCCTCGCTCAGATCACGCGTCAGCGGCTTTTCACACAGGATGTGTTTGCCGGCCTCGGCGCACAGCATGATCTGCCGCGCATGATGTTGGACCGGTGAGGCAATGTAGACCGCTTCGACGTCTGGATCAGCAAGCAACTCTTCCTCGCGGCGATAGGCTCGCGGCACTTTGAACTCTTCTGCGATCTGTTTGACTCGCTCGGATTCATAACCGCCATCAAGCGGCAGTTCTTGGCCTTGAGCATACCGGGAATCGCGCGGCGACGCGCGATCCCACCGGCGCCGATCACGCCGAAATTGATTTTGGTGTTCGACATGACGCGCTCCTTCGCGGGTGCTGGGTCGGTTTGATTCTCGGCGTCAGTGAATTTGACAGAAAACTTGACAACTTGATTATTCTGAATCGCTCGCGGTTTCTTCATCAAGGCTTTCTTCGGGCGACGGCTCTCCGAACGCCCAGCGTGTCAGGTGTTCGGAACCGAATACCAAATACGAGGCCATTGCAAAATAACTGATGGCATACATCAGATTAAACAACATCCCTTTGCCCACATCATCAAAATCTTTGGCAATATATCGGGGTGCCAATCCAAGAAACCACGATGCAGCAGCCAGCACATCGCCAAGACTGCGATAAAAAAGCCAAACCCCAAACAATCGGAGTCCCACAGAAAACCAATCTCTTGGACGCATAGAATCCTCTTGGCCAATGGTTGACTGGACAAGCAGCTCCTTCGTTGCGAGGCTTCCAGTATGGCAAAGCGATAAACAAAGAAAAAGGCGGTCGGACCACCAGCAGCTCGGCCGGAAGCTGCTAGACGCCTTCACGAATAGGCCCTGATGACCTTAACCAGTCCGGCGGCGATTTGCTTCATATCCGCCTCGCTGAACGTAGGGAAAGCGAAGCACGTGAAAGTGTGCGATTCATGCCAGCGCGCGTTGGGCACGTCCACCTTGCTGTAATCGACGCTCTGCGGATCCGTGTATTCCTTTGACGTGAAGGGAAATCCCGAGTCGCCGAAACCGTGATGCTCGGTAAAGGCTCGCTCAGTGTGGCACTGCGGCCAAAACACCTTCCAGCATGGGCACCCTTCAGCAGCGGCCGCCGTTACAAATTGCTGAATGTCGCATTGCATGTTCTCAATGTCCAAAGAAAATGCGCAGCACGTACCAGCCGTTTTGCCGCTCGGGCGTGTCGATCGGCAGGTACTTCACTTGCGGCAACTCACCGAGCGCATCTAAAAGGATATGGGCGTTGCGCTTTCGCGCCGGCATGTTCCAGGAATCCATCCGATCGAGTTCCGCCAGGCCGATGGCCGACTGCATTTCGGTCATGCGGTAATTCCAGCCGACGCGGTTGTGGATGTAGGGCAGTTTTTGTTCAAGCGCCAGCAGGTTGAGTCGCTCCTTCACGTCGTAACCGTGATCGCGAAAGCTGCGCGCCTCCCAGGCGAGATTTTCGTCGTCGGTGGTAACCATGCCGCCTTCGCCGCCGGTGGTAAATGTCTTATTCTGGCAGAAGCTGGCCGCCGCCATGTGTCCCAGCGTGCCGGTCCTCTTGTCCTTATAGAAACCGCCAAATGCCTCTGCGTTGTCCTCAATCACATACAACTGGTGCTTCTTGGCGAAGGCATTGATTTTATCCATGTCGCAGACGTTGCCGTACAGATGCACCGGGATAATGGCCTTCGTGCGAGGCGTCACCAATCTCTCCGCCGATTCGACGCAGATGCAATGGTCTTCGATGTTCGCATCGGCGAACCGCGGAATCGCACCGGCCTGCACTACCGAAAGACTGGTGGCGATGAAGGTGTAGCTAGGGACAATCACTTCGTCGCCAGGACCAATTCCTAAGGCCGCCAGACAAACGTGCAGCGCTGCCGTGCCGGTGGCAGTACTCACGGCATATTTACTCCCCTGCCATTGAGCGAATCGCTTTTCAAACTCCATTCCATTCGGGCCGGTCCAGTAGTTTACCTTCCCCGACCGCAACACGTTCTCCACGGCGCGAATGGCGCTATCATCAAAATGTGGCCAAGCTGTCAGCGTGTTAGTCACGGATCTCGATCCGCCGTCGATTGCCAATTTAGCCGATCCATTTAGAACGTTTGCCATAAGATTCACTCCTACCGACCTGGTAAAACACTGACCATCAAGGATTGAGCGCATGACCGTGCAACTGATTCATCAATTGCGTTGCCGTGGAGACTAGAGCCTGTTATTGAGTTAAATCGAAGCATGTCGGTATGTTGCGTCGATGAGCACGACACGGAAGTCGTATCCCAGCGACGTAACGGATGTGGAGTGGGAGTTTTTGTTGCCGTATTTGATGTTGATGCGTGAGGACGCACCGCAGCGGGAGTATACGCTGCGAGACTTGTTCAACGCGATGGGTTACGTAGTGAAAACAGGCTGTCAGTGGCGTTATTTGCCGCATGATTTTCCTCCCTGGGCAGCCGTTTATCAGCAAGCGAGGCGTTGGCTCGCGGCACGCGTCTTCGAAGACGCAGCCCACGATCTCCGCGAAATGATTCGCTTGGCGATCGAGCGTGGCCCGCATCCGACGGCAGTGATTATGGATGGCCGCACGCTGCAATCGACGCCTGAGAGCGGCGGCCGCGCGGGCTTCGATGGGCACAAAAAGAAGCAAGGTTCCAAGGTGCATGTCGCAGTCGACACATTGGGGCATTTGCTGGCGCTCGTTACCACGCCAGCCAACGAACAAGAGCGCGCACAGGTCGCCACGTTGGCTCAGAACGTGCAGGAAGTGAGTGGTCAAAGCGTTCAGATCGCATTTGTGGATCAAGGCTACACCGGCGAGGTTGCGGCGCAGGCGGCAAAACAACACGGAATTAGGCTGGAGGTGTTCGAGCATTCCGAAGCAAAACGTGGTTTTGGGTTGCTCCCGCGACGCTGCGTCGTCGAGCGTACCTTCGGTTGGCTCGGGTGTTTTCGCCGCTTGGCTCGCGACTACGAACGCCTCGCCAAAACCCTCGAGGGCTGGCATTGGGTTGCCGCTCTAACTCTCTTTCTACGAAACTATCTGTAAGTGCATAATAGGCGCTAGGTTACGAGTGAGATTACGGCGGCGATTAACCGCATGGTTCGGCTGAACATCCTCAGCCGACGTGGTCACTAGAAGCAGTTTCAAAACCGGTGTCATTCTGAGCGAAGCGGAGCGCAGCGAAGAATCTAGCCCGAAGTAGCGTAGATCCCTCCGTCGCCGAGCCTCCGTCGGGATGACAAGGTAGTTTTGAAACCGCTTCTAGTGTTCACGGTTTCGCTTCGATCATGAGCGTGTGTTTAATCGGAGTCACAGCGGCCGCAGCGCTGCTGAATAATTCCTGATCACGGCGGATGGCGCCGACAGCAAGTTGATCGATGTCGGCCGTTTCCCGCGGCACGAGTTGTTTGAACTCCGGCAAATTTGTCACCAATTTCTTGACGAGGGGTGTCTCGTAGTTTTGCTGAGTGCGGACTGCAGCGTCCACCTTGCGGAACGGTTTGCTGAAGGGATTTTTAATAAACTCGGCCGCCAGGTTAATGCCTTTCGCGAGCTGAGCTTTGCTGAAGTCTTTGGAGGACTCTCCCCAGGTAACTTTGTATTTTTCAGCCGGTGCATTCTCAACCGTTAGCGTGAACCGATTCAATTCGTCGTTGAACGGCAAAAACTCGATGACTCCCGAGGTAGCACTAGTCGTCTTGGGGTCGCCGTAGAAGCAGAACGGATATCGCGAACTTTCCAGTTCCACGGTTCCATTCGCACACGACAGCATTTTGTGACCGTCGGTAGCCGTCGCGTGATTCGAACCAAGGTCAACGTTAATTCTGCCAATCTCTCCATTGCAGCCCAAGGCTCTAAGAAACGCATAGGCCATGACGAGGTGTCCGTTGGCGTCCGGATGCACGCCATCAGGGCCGGCCAAGTGATAAGTCTTACCAAACTTGGCCTTGGCTTTCGTCATTGTGTCGATCATTGGAGAGTGGACGTCGGCGAATACGACGCCGCTGGATTGGGCGACTTCATGGGCAATATCCCGCAGCTCGCCGAGCGTATTGTTGTAGATCGCCGCCTGCTCGGGATTGCGAAACTTGTCGGCATCCACGCAGCCCGGCGACCCGACGACAATCGACCGCACGCCAGCCGCCTTCGCCATATCCACGATCTGCTGCTGGGACCTGCGATACAAATCGGCCCGTTCTTTAGTTAACGGCCCGTAACCACCATCGTTCATGCCAAAGCAGGTAGTGATCACCGTCGGCTTAAACCGGAGCGTGTCGTTCTTCATGCGCTTCGCGAAACCGGCGGCCGTCTCGCCGCCCCAGCCGAACTGCGCCACTCGCAGCTTGTCCACTGGTTGGCACATCAATAGATAGTCCTCAATGAACACCGAATACTGTTTTTGTTCGGTGATCGAATCTCCGATGACGGCCACCATGTCACCCGATCGGACCAGGGGCTCCTCGGCGATCGCAGTGGCTTGATAGGACGGTGTCAGAAATAACAGAGATAATGCGAACAGCAAAAGCTTTTTCATTTTAGAAACCCATCTTGCAGAAAATTGGCTGTGATGGCGCAGGTGGCCAAATCTATTTCGTTCTCGACTTCCGATTCGGAATAGTCCGCGAACCGCTCTGCCGAACGACCACGCTTTTCCCTGGGCTGCGTCGAGTTCTCGACCATCGGTCGTTGAATATCCTGGGAAAATCGTCCGAGATTCGACGAACTAAAGCCATCAACTCGATCGAGATATTTTCCGATAACTGGGCGATTCTTCGCAATCGTTTGCCAGTTGGTCAGCGGTCAGTGCTCGACTTGATAAATATAATATGCTTCGTTCAGCGTCGATAGCCGGTGCAAGCTGCGGGCTAAGCTGATATTGGCGGCCAGATTCGACAATCGGTGGTTTGATGACGATTGCCACGCATCAATAGGTTTATGACGCAGCCGCGCGATGGCGAGAGCACATCGCCAGCGTTCCGACGACGAGCATTAGCGCCCTTGTCAATTCAGGGACTGCCGCAATCGCGGACTTTCAACGACTACTGGATTGACGTAGCATCAAGCGGACGCAAACCGCCGGCTTGCTTGCACCACTCGCCCGAGATGTTGGGACAGTTGGCGACCGCCGTTTCTTGAAGCAGTTGTACGGCTAGTTACAGCAATATACGAATGCAGAAGTACACTAGTCCCGCGATGACGGCGATCCCGGCAGCCAACAGGAAGATGCCCATAGCTACATTCATTTTCGAGGCGGACGAGGCACACGTGGCGCATGGCTGCGCTTTGCCGGATTTTGGGTCAATCATCACGGGCTCGCCGCATTTCGGACAAGTACCCCAATTATCATTGTTCTCGGCGTTCAATTTCATTTCTGTGCTCCTCATTCAGTTGCCTGACGGAACGTTCGGACCAAAATCGAGAGCCGCGCGAGAGGCATATAGTTGGCCAGGTCGGATTTCCGCAATCTTAACCTACCATATGCGAGCGGTGCAGTTGCGCGGGATTCAAACCAATCACACTGGCGGCCGTCGTTTTTCGGCACTGATTAGATTTACCGGAAAACGTGTGTCACGACGGTGGTTTGTTAACCAGTGTCACGCATCAACGAGTTTTTGAACCTGTCGTGCGCCAAAATGCGCAAATCGCCAACATTCCAGTGACAAATAGTACCACCGTTCCTGGCTCGGGAACGGGGGCAATGGCGGAGACAGAGTCACCCGAACCGCTGCCGGGAAAGGTTTGGCCGAAGTGGGCGCGCCACAAATCGTAGCCCGATGTATCTCCGTACGTACTGGGACTGCTGCGCCACGCCACGTAATCCCCTGCATCGACCGAGCCATCATCGTTGAAATCGCCGGACAAACCGATCGACACAACTCCGGCGCCGACAAAGTACTCGTCCGACCGCACGACTGCGCCGCTCGCCGTGCTGCCGTAGGTAAGGCCCTGCGCCTGCTGAACACCGCCAAGCAGCAACGAGCCAACGATCTCGGCGATTCCGGTATCGAGGTTTGCAAAACCCAGGTCGGGGACACCCAGCGTGCCGCCGCCCGCCAGGCTTAATATGGCATTGTCGTCGATCGCATTGCCGACACTGCTTTGAATCACCAATGAAGTTCCAGCCGTTATCCCCTGCACCGTTATGTTTCCGGAGCCCAACGTGGCCGACGCGCCTGAAACAATCAGCGTGCCGGCGTTGACGGTTGTTCCGCCGGCGTAGTTGTTCGGGCCACCGAGCGTGAGTGTGTTCGCACTGATCTTGGTAAGCGAGCCGGGGCCCGTGATGACGCCGTTAAAGGTCATGTTGCCGGTGGTGGTGTTAAACGTTCCACCGCCGGCGGCGAGCGTAATCCCCTTGTTGGCATTGAGCGTGTGCCCACTGTTGTTGACGTAGGTCCCGTTATCGAGGGTAAAGAAATTAGCGACCGCGGATCCGGGAGCAGCGCCGCTGTTGTCGTCGTTGTTGGCGTTCAACCACCGGCTGCCGCCGGTCACGTACCATTTTCCACTCGTAAAGGTGGAGTTATTCGCGCTCGGGTTGAAGTCGCCGCCGCCAGTGATTGTGACCGTGCTGCCGCTCGCGGTCGTAATGGTGGAAGCGACGCCAAGTGCTCCGGATGTGATGTTGAACGTTCCACCTGTGTTATTGATCTTGATTCCGCGCTTGCTGTTCATGGCGAAACCAGTGGCAACTTTTAATGTACCGCCATTGAATGTAAGTTGATCGGCGACGGCTGACGCCGGCGCGGTGCCGAGGTTTCCGTCGGAACTGATGCTGAGCGTGCCGTCGTTGACAAAAGTTTTGCCGCCGTAAGTGTTCGCAGCGTTGAGAGTAAGAGTGCCGCTGCCGGCTTGCGTGACCGAACCGGTGCCCGAGATTGCGCTGCCGCTGAAATCGGTCCCCTGTGTTACGGCGTCGGTTTCATTGAAGATCAAGCTGCCGTTGTTGGTAATCGCGCTCGATGTGGAAAGTTTGCCGCCCGATCCGCTGTTGCCGAGTTGCAGCGTTCCGGCGCTAATCGTGGTCGTGCCCGTGTAGGTGTTCGTTCCGCTGAGAATGAGCGTCCCAACGCCAGCCTTCACCAGCGCGCCGCCGCTTCCGCCGATCGCGCCGCTGATAATCATCTTGGACGACGTATGGCCGGGGTTGCCAATGCTGAGCGTGGAGGCGCCAGAAGGCACGGTCCACGCGCCGGTAAA
The DNA here is from genome assembly GCA_963733825.1 of Pirellulales bacterium. Lineage (GTDB taxonomy): Bacteria > Planctomycetota > Planctomycetia > Pirellulales > Lacipirellulaceae > JABDGM01. The sequence continues at coordinate 140,565 of CAVTEK010000010.1, read as the reverse complement.
CGTTACCGGCGCCGCGGCCGGCCCAACGTACACCAGCGTTCCACCCGCCATTGTTGTGACCGGGTTGGCCAGCGTGACGGGCCCGGTCGCAACGTCATTGGCGAGGACAAATTGAGTTGCGGTGCCACCGGTATACCCCCACGTAATTCGGCCGGACCCAAACGAATTATCGTTGTTGAAATTCAAACCAGAACCCGTGTTGAGCGCGGTGCCGCCGGTGTAAGAGTTGTTTCCCAGGAGGTAAAGGCTGCCGCCACCGCCGCTGCCGTTGCCTTGCCAGACTAGTTTGCTGGAACCCGTGATCACGGCATTAATCTTTAGAATCTGAGTGCTCGTATCGACGTACATTCCCTGGTCGCCGCTGGCAGTCGTCAACACGCCGGGGCCATTGATCGTCACCGTTCCGCCGCCATTGGTCATCAGATACATGCCGGCAAACGTGTGGTTAGAGTTCGCAGTAATCGTGTAATTGCTCGCGCCCGCATCGGTGCCGGCCGCTAGTCGCATAAAATTTCCTTCGTTCCAGGAAACCGGGTCCGTTCCGGCGGAAGTCGAACTGAATTTGGCCGATTCCCATGTGTAGCTGCCATTGCTCGCCACGCCCGAGCCTCCCGCCGTGCCGTTGACATCGAACCGCTCGAACGATGTCGCCGGCGGCGGCCCGATAAGGAAAGACTTGACGAAATTAATGTCGCCATTGGCCACATCGGTATCCACCGGATTGCTCCCGATACCGCTCACACTGAACGACGAAGAATATTGCCAGAACGCCCAGGTGTTAAAGACGCCGATCGGCGGGTTGGAAGTGCCCAGCGCCTGCGACTGGGTGTAGTTGTAATTGGCGATATCCAGATCACGCGAAGCCACAGTTGAATTGAAGTAGCTCTGGGCGTAATTCGTGTTGCAATAAATGACCGGCTCGGCCGAGGCACCCTTAGCGGCGATGATGTCATTGATGAAGTCGTTGGTCCAGTCAGAGAGGTTCGCTGCTCCGACGGGTGTGGTTCCCCCTGACACTTCAATATCCAACATGGGGCGGAGGTAGCCAGGCGCGAGATAGTTCCCGGCAATAGAAAGGAAATGGTTAGCCTCCGTCGCGGGGTCGTGCAGCTCTGGATGGGCGAAATGATAAGCGCCCATGTACATGCCGGGGACGGCCGCGCCATTATTCATGTTGGCGACAAACGTGCTGTCGTTAACAGTCTGGCCTTCGGTGGCTTTGGCCCAGGCAAAGTCCTTACCCGCGGCGTGAATCGACGTCCAATCGTTGCTCCCCTGATAGGAAGAAACATCGATCCCGGCATCCCGAGCGGCCGAAGCAATTCTTGGACCAGCTGTCAAGACACCTGCACAGCAAACAAGGAAACGAAAGGCAAAGAGACAGCGCATTCGCGAGTTCCTCTAACTTGGAATGACCACGAACGTAAGAACACAAGTGCATATTGTAGCAGGCACACTTCGTGTGCTGTGCCGTTCGACCCGGTGGACGAACTGACGCCATAATCCCTCGATTTTCGTGGGCACAGCAAACATTGTCAAACATTTTGGCCCACGCACTAAGGCGAATTTAGGTACGGGCCTGCCGGTGACGGGCTCATTTAGCGAGGTCTTCGCAATACTTGCCGGTCCTGTTCTGCTTCCGTTTTGCTGGCGGCTGATGGCTTTCCACTTCTGGTTCTTGTTAGCGCATGCAATCGGTGGCCACTAACCAGGTGCCAAGACCAATCACTTCTCGATTCGGGCGTGGGCGTGCGATAAGGCGATGTTCGCCGGCGTTAGCAGTCGAGAGCAGGAGAGCCGGCGCGGCACGTTCAATCAGCCACCGAAGCGGCTCAAACAAACGCCATCACGATAGATCGGCAAACCGTCTGACGCACGGGAACGGAGGATGGGATCGCTGCATTGCCGGAAGCGTCAGGCGTCGGTCGCACAGTCTGGTTGATGGGTAAAAGCCAACGGCTGGTGGCTCTCGGCCGCGACCGAATCGCCGCACGCCAAATAATGGTTCTCGACGCGCAACGCGTGCATGGCATCTTCTGCCCAGCACACCGCGGCCGGTCGTCGATCGTCGTTTAAAGTCGAGTAGCTTGTCTTTGAACTGTCCCGAATCGGTTAGTTTGCCGGGCCAATTCGGGCCCGCGTTCGCGGAGCTCAATCTCATACGCTCGACCCAGACGATTTCCGGCACTTATTTCATGTGCCAAAAAACGGTCGTCTAAATCCGTGGTTTTATAGTTCGCGTTCAGCAAGACTTCCTGCTATTTAGCGTGCACCGCTCCCTGCGGCGCATTCGAGCTGGCGGCCTAATGCTCGCTTTTCTTGCCTTTGCATTTTGTGACGAGCAGATTGTAGAGTGCGCCGACGATCAAGCCGCCCACGGCGCCATCGACCAGGGCGTAGAGCGTGACGTTCAGCATCCCGCCGAATGTGGACTCAGCCGAGTAGCCCGGATAGATGGAAGCAAGCAATTTCAGAAAATCGGCGCCGTAGGGCGGCCACAGCAGATTGGCCAAGGCAGTAAAAAAGACCGATCCTCCCCAGACAATGGAACACGTGATCACCAGTGGTCGAATTGCCAGTTTCATGATCGCACCTCCGAGGCTAGTTGTGATGAGACGCAGGCGGGTCGGTCCGCCTCATTCATACTAATTCGGACTAGCGCGGGAAGCCAGTTTCGAGAAAGGTGGTTTGCGAGGTTATCACCGAGTGGGCGCGTCACCACGGGGTGGATTCGGTCACGACTCCACGGCACTGCGAAGCCATTACATCGCTGTTCGTGCGATTCGATATCCAACCAACCCAGTACCCGATTCAGGTGTAAACGATTGGCGGGGGACTTCAGGAAATCGAGCACTCCTCATCGCTACGAATTTGTTGCTGACTGGAGTGATCGACGATGTCTGGTAAGGATCGAAGAATCACTGACAACGGATACGGTGGTATTTGCTTTCGGCGTTGCGGGTCGTTCTCCGCTTACGGCGGTCCCGGCGATTTGACGGCGCAAGCTCTGCCACCTGTTTAGAAGGCTTTTGATAGTGCCCGCGGCAGTTGGGAGCGGCGACGACAGAGGCAAACTGTTTTCGCGCAGACGGAGCCAACTGCCCCAAGACGAGAAGTGCCAGCGAAACGCTGGCGGGCGACGAATGAGACGAGAGATTTACAAACTCATTTCGAGCATTGGCGTCGCAAAGGAGGAATTCATTGCTTTGCTTCCTCCTTTGGCGTCGATAACGAACGACAACGATCGAATAACCTAAGTTGAGTGTGTGTCTACACTAATGAAAATGGCGGGGACAGGATTCGAACCTGCGACCTCGAGGTTATGAGCCTCGCGAGCTACCTGGCTGCTCCACCCCGCGTCAGTTTGGTTGCCGGCCGATCGCTGGCATCGGCTGGACTATCATTATTAGCGAAGAGGCGGCTTTCCGGCAAGGTCCCCATTTGTTGCCGGCGAATGGATGCTCGCACAGTCGAGCCGAACGCTTTTCGCCGGTCCCGGCCGTGCTTGACTGGCCGCCTGCCAGCAGGTGCATACCATCGGCCTCTCTATCGCTACGCAGATACCTCTAGGCATGCAAGTCTTTGCAGCCGCGTGAGTGAGATATTATGCTAATTGGCACGCCCCCTTTCCGAGAGATTCGAGGAGCACCGCGTATGTCGCACGACCACAAGCAGACTGACCACCGTCAGCATGGCAACCAGCCGCCGCGCAAGCGGCCCATCCATCACGACTGGCGGTTCTGGGTTGCCATCGTGTTGATGTTGGGGGCAATGGGTGTCTATATCGCCACTATGGATGAAGCAATTCGGCCCGGCGGCAAAGCCGTTCAGAAAGTGCCCGCAGCGGCGCCCTAAACAAACTGGTCCGTGAGTCGGGATCAGAGCCCGATCGACAGGCAGATTACGCCTGCAGATTTATCTGGGAGCCAACTGCCGCGCTGGCAAATAGCTTCGACACGTCGATCGAGCCATCGCTCCCGACGTTCTGAATGGCGTTCTGCAACGCTGATTTGAACTCTGTGGGGTCGACCCCGAGGCTCCGCAAGAGCGGATCGATTTCCGAGTCTTGACTGGATTTCGCACCCGCGTGGTGGTGATGGTGCGCGTGTCCTTTGGCCTTGAAGTCGTTGTCGATTTTGTTCGTGTCAACGCCGGCGTCTTTAAGCACCTGATTGACGACATCGTGAATCGCGTTCCGGTCCGGCGGGCCGTCGCTCCCACTCTTGACCGACTGGACGGCATCCTGAATCTTCTTGAGCAGATCATCCAAATTGGTGCCCGAGTAGCCCTGCTGTTGAAGCTCAGAGGACAGAAAGCTCACCGGATCCGCCTGGCCAGCTTGTTCGGCTTGGCCGGCACAGGCTGATCCGTTTGCTGCCGACGTTTTGGACGCGCTATTCAAATAATCCAACAGGCTGGTAGTGCTCGACGCGGAGACAGATGAAATGCCGGACATGAGAATCCCTCGCTATGGACGAAGCCGATTGGGCATTTTCTTTTGGAAACGTTGCATCTGGCACACAGCCAATATTATCGACACGATCACAGCCGACTCTGCGTCAGAATTCAGCTGGCAACTTGTCGTAGCGGCGCAGACAGCAGCATATATTTGGGAAGAATGGGATGAATGGTGGCTTAATAGTGTCGCTGGATTCGTAGCGGGCGATTGACCGGCCAGCGACGCGGCGCGTAGAAATCAGGCCGGCCATGCGCGCAGGGCTATTTTTGTCACGGTCGGCAGCTGTTTGCGAGTTGCGCCGCTTGCTGCCTGCACAATGCGACAATTTAGCACGTCGGCTCGCGGCGTTACTGTTGGCGTGGAACCGAATCGAGGGGGTTGCCGCAGCGTATTATTTACGGTCCGGTTACAGAACACAGGCCTGCTTCGCGTTAATGGAGATTGATCATGGGAAAACTCGCCGGAAAAGTCGCTATCGTTACCGGCGCATCCAAAGGCATCGGCGCCGCCATTGCACAAGCTCTTGCCGCGGAGGGAGCTGCCGTCGTGGTGAACTACGCATCAAGCAAGAACGGCGCCGATCGAGTAGTTGCGGAAATCGTCAAGAAAGGCGGCAAAGCGGTGGCAGTACAAGCGGACATGTCGAAGCCGGAAGATATTCAGCGGCTGTTTGCTGATACCCGCAGTGCTTTCAAGCGGCTCGACGTTCTTGTAAACAACGCCGGAATTTACGAGTTTCTTCCCTTGGAGCAGATCACGCCCGAACACTTTCACAAGCAATTTAACTTGAACGTGTTGGGGCTAATTTTGGCGTCGCAGGAAGCCGCCAAGCAATTTGGCGACGCCGGGGGCGTGATCATCAACATCAGTTCGGTCGCGGCCACGGCCGCGCCGGCGACAACGGCCGTTTATAGTGCGACCAAGGCGGCCGTGGATGCCGTTACGAAAGCTCTGGCAAAAGAACTTGGCCCGCGAGGAATTCGCGTCAATTCGCTTAACCCCGGGATGGTTGAGACGGAGGGGTTGCGGTCAACAGGTCTTGCCGAGAGCGATTTCCGCCGGCAGCTTGAAGCCCAGACGCCGCTGCGACGAATCGGGCGACCGCAGGACATTGCCCCCGTTGCAGTGTTTCTGGCGTCCGACGATTCTGGCTGGGTCACGGGCGAGACAATTTTAGCATCGGGCGGCGAGCGGTGAGCGCACGAAGTTGAACATGAGGGCTCGGGCCGCTGATCTCGCGGCTACATAACAATTTGGCAGTGCGCCAAAATTTCGTCGGCGGACGCCACGTATCCCGTGTAAAACGGCCCGAACTCGGCGTAGCGGGCCGAGGCTTCGTCGAATCGCATCTTGTAGACTATTTCCTTGAGATACTCAGGGTTCGCGGCCCACAGCGTAACCCCCCATTCCCAATCCTCCAGACCCAGGCCAACTGTGATGAGCTGCGATACGCGGCCAGCGAACGCCATGCCACTCTTGGCGTGCTCGATCATCAGCCGGCTGCGCTCCTCTTTGGGCAGCGTGAACCAATTCTCGCCGACTTTGCGCTTCTTGTTCATCGGGTAAAAGCAGTTGGCGCGGTACTGAGGAAAATCGGGCGTCAGACGCTGGCGGTTCATATCCAATAGCCGATCGGCGTAGCCCTTCACGCGTGTTTTGTATTCGGCAGTGCCGGGATCCATGCCCTCGTGGACGAGCCGTTCGCCGAATTGCTCAGCCGTTTGGACATACTCGCTGATTTCGGTCATTGAGACAAATGACCATTCGGGCACGATCGCCGGGCCGAGCGGGCCAGCCACGACCCGTTGGTGCATACGGTCCACCTTGAGCGGATCGGGGTCGAGCGCCATCACGCCAAAGTCGGCCTTATGACCGCTGGTGATCGATGTTTGCAACCGGATGGGGGCGTTCGGGCCGGCCGGATCAAGAGCCGCAACTAGATCGCGGGAACCGGCGGCTCGAGCGTCCGATGTGAGCTGAGCGAGTCTCGCGCGATCGAACGAGTAAAACAGATGGCTGCAGTGCCATCCACCGCCAGCCGGTGCGAGCGGGCACCCAGTACGCGGCTCGGCCGCGTGCTGGGTCGGCGGGATCGATTCGGTGGAAGAACTCGGTGCGGGACGTTGCATGAAGACCACAAAAGAAGAAATTCAAGTTGTACGGCATGCAGTTTACCTAAAACCTGATTCGCCTGAAAGTTAGTAAATACAGAGACACTCGATTCATCAAGGAAGTTCGTCATTCGCAGCTTTTTGCGCGGCCAACCTTACACTATTGTTTCCTTACGATCACGTGGTTGAAGCCAATACCGCGCAAAAATCGGATACCAGGCGGAACAGCACTTCGCGCGTCAAACTGGCCGATATTTGCCGGCGGGCATCGCCGTTCTCTTTGCGGTAACGCGACGAGCGAGATTTCGCCTCCGCGGCGAACGATCAGCTCGTAGTAGCTGCGGCCGTCGTCGTCGCGCTGCGGTGGGTTGCTGCGAAGTTGCACGATGCACTCGGCCGCGTCGAGCTCGATCGGTGTGATCGGCTCCATCAGATACGTCAGCCGCTCGGAAAGCGATTTGCTGATTCGCTCGAGCTGCGGCCGCGCCTGCGGAAGCCAACTCCGGCGTCGCGAGTCGCAATTGAAGAAAGGAAACGGCGAGCGCATTTCGCTCAACGGTTTCGCATGTGAGTTGGCGCGGGGGCGAGACGACGGTCACCGTGGCCGGCCCCGGTGCGCCCAATTTCGATAATTCCTGTTCGAACTGATTTTGAAGTTTCATAATTGGGCCCCCTCAGCTAGTTCAAGTGCTTCTCCCTTTTCGATATGGTGGTCTGTTCCGTCGAAGGATAATACCGTGCGCGAATCCTCCAGCACGGATTCCAGGTGCACAGGCCGGGTCCACAACTTTTGCAGGTTGCGGAGCGTATCTTTGGCATAGTCGAGTTGCAGCTCGACGCCGGTGTAGGTGTGATCGAGGTAAAGCTCGCCGCGGTTCCGATAGTTGCCATCGCGAACCGCGATCTGTGGACGTCCCAAATTTGTCAGGCTCGCCAGCAACTGCCGCTTCACCTTGGGAAACTCCCGCGTCTCAATTTCATAATACTCGGTGCTCGAGTTGTAGCCAAACTTGAAGAGTTTTTGTTCGCGGACGAAATCCAACGTGAGAAACTCGTCAATGAACGTGAGGTCGTTGTGGATTCGGCGGACTTCGAATATTTTCTCACGGCCCAGCCCGGCATCCGTGTTCCAGTCGCGGCGAGTGCGGTAGTCGTCGCACTCTTCAAAATCCTTGCCGAACGCGCCGCGATTCCAGCGATCCTCGATATCGCGGAACAACTCGATACCCAATTTGTACGGATTGAGCTGCGTGGGCGAGCTAGCGAGCGTGCCGCTATGGTGGTCGCAATAGTTTACCACGTCGGCCGAGCTCAGCCCTTGCCGGGTCATGATGGTCGAATGCCAATAGCTGGCCCAACCTTCGTTCATGATCTTCGTTTGCCCTTGCGGGGCAAAGTAGTAGGCCTCGTCACGAATGATCGATAGCACGTCGGCCTGCCAACTATTGAGCGGGGCGTGCTCCAAGAGAAATAGCAACAAATCGCGCTCGGGCCGCTCCGGAAACGACTTCGGTTCGCGGCGTCGCTCCTCGAGTACCTTGGCGGCTGCGGCCATTTTTCCCGGCGGGTTGATGAACGCATCCATGTAATTCTTGGCACGGAAGCGCGGCGGCATTTCCGGTTCTTCTTTGTCCTTCTCGTGGCTGAAATCGTACCGGCTCTTCTCATCACGCCGGCGAATGAACGGTGAATGTACGTCAATCTGGTCCTCCAGGCTAAGGCAGGAATCGATAAAGTCCTCGACCTCGTCCACGCCGACCTCGTCCATATAACGACGCACTCGGTTACCGTGGTTCGCCATCTCGTCCATCATTTTGCGGCTGGTCTTGCTGAACCAGAAATTGTTCTTGAAAAAGTCGCAATGGCCATACACGTGCGCCATTACGAGTTTCTGGTCCACCAGGCCGTTATTGGTCATCAAGTAGGCGTAGCACGGGTCGTTATTGATGACCATTTCGTAGATCTTCTGCAGTCCATGGTGATAACCCTTGCTCAGCCGTTCATACTCCATGCCGAACCGCCAATGCGGATAGCGCACCGGAAACCCACCTTTTGCCGCGATCGCGTTGAGCTGGTCGGCATCGATATACTCAAAAATCGTGGGGAAAAAATCCAGCCCGTGACCGCGCGCGTAGTCCTCGATCTCGCGCTGCATCGCGACGAGTTCAGGAGGCAGGTTGGGGGTTTCGACGGTGGACATGGGGAAGTTGTTAGTTGTTAGTTGCTAGTTGGTAATGCGATCGGAAATAACGGTCAACGGACATAACCACTTGTTCGGCTGCTGAATAATTCAGCGGCCCTTACCCAAAAACAACTTTATCGATTCGTAAATCGCGTCCTTATCCTCGATCTCCGATAGCACGAGCGCATCGTGACGTTCGCCGAAGCGGCCTTGCAGGTAGCCTAAAAACTCGCCGCTTCCATAGGGACTTTCCACCTGCCCGTAGCAAAACAAATTCGCGATCGGCAGCAGTGCTCGCCCAAGATTTTGAACGCCTCCTCGTTGTCTTCGCCCCAGTTGTCGCCGTCGGAAAACTGGAAGCAGTACAGATTCCAATCGGACGGCGGAAACCGCTCCTCGATCAACCGGGCGCACGCTTTATACGCCGAGCTAATCCGCGTGCCGCCACTCTCGCGGGTATGATAAAAGGTGTGCTCGTCCACCTCTTTGGCTACCGCGTCGTGGATGATGTAGCGCGTCTCAATCCCTTCGTACTGGCTCGCCAACCACGTATCGATCCAAAACGCCTCGGTGCGAACGATCTCTTTTTGCTCATCGGTCATCGAGCCGGAGACGTCCATCATGTAAATGACGGCCGCGTTGACTTCCGGGTGTTCGATCGTGTTCCACGACCGGTATTGCTTGTCGGCCCGGATCGGGATGACCCGCGGGTCGTCCGGCTCGTATACACCCGTTGCGATTTGGCGCCGCAGCGCTTTCAAGTACGTCCGCTTGAAATGCCGCAGCGACTCCGGACCTGTTTGGCGGATACTGTTGTACTTCGACTTTTCCTGAACGATCGATGCGCGGCCTTTCGGTTGGATACGGGGCAGTTCTAATTCTTCGCCCAGAATTGCCGCCAACTCTTCCAGCGATATATCGACCTCCATCAGATGCCCGTCGCCCGGATCGCTGCCCGCCTCCCCCGGCCCGTTCTTGAGGTCACCCCCCTTGGCGATCGGCTGGCCTTCCTCTCCATCACCCTGACCCACGCCCCCGGCACCATTGTCGCCGAACCGGAAATGGGGCGTATCGAGCTGCGGCACGGGAATGCTGACTAGATCGCGGCCCTTGCGGCCGATCATCTCGCCGTGAGTGACGTACTTTCGCAGATTTTGGCGAATCCGGCCGCGGACAATCTGTCGAAAGCGGCGCTGATCGCGCTCGATTTTCATGATCATGGATCACGAATGACGAATTTCCGAATGACGAATGGCGAATTCTTTTATTCGTCAGTCGTCAGTCGCCATTCGTCATTTATCATTTGTGCTCTTTCGTATCTCCCCGCGCAAAAATACTAGCCACGTAATTCAACACATCCGTCGCGCTTTCCTCGTCGTACCCGTAATTCTGAATTAGCCGGCCTTTTACCACGTCGATCTTTTGTTGCGTTTCGGCGTCGATCACGTTCGAAACCAGGCTGGTCAGCTTGATCGAATCCTTCTGGTCCTCAAACAACTTCAGCTCCAGCGCTTTGTACAATCGTTCGTTCGTCTTGTAGTCGAACGTCTTGCCGTCGATCGATAGGGCGCCGATGTAATTCATGATCTCGCGGCGGAAGTCGTCCTTGCGGCTGTCCGGAATATCGATCTTCTCTTCGATACTCCGCATGAGTCGCTCGTCCGGTTCCTCGCTCTTGCCGGTATAACGGTTTTTGACCCGCTCCTTCTGCGTGTACGCTTTCACGTTGTCGATGTAATTGCCGCAGAGGCGCTTTGAGTGCATCTTCGTCGGCCGCGATTGCCCGCTGGACTTCATTCTTCACCACGTTTTCGTATTCCTCCTTCACCACGCCCAGCAGATCGCGATACTCCTGCTTGGTTTCCTCGTTGGTGATGAGGCTGTGGTGCTTGAGGCCGGTTTCCAACTCATTGAGCACCATGAAGGGATTGATGCTCTTGCTCTCCGGGTGGGCGACCAAGGCGTTGGAAATCTTGTCTTGTACGTATCGGGGCGATATCCCGATCATGCCCTCCTGCATGGAATGCTCGCGCAGTTCCTTGATGTTCTCCTCGGTGAAGCCAGGGAGAGTTTTGCCGTTGTACAGCTTGAGCTTCTGCAGCCGTGTGAGGCCGGCGTGCTTGGGCTCCTCCAGCCGCGTCAGCACGGCCCACATGGCGGCCATTTCGATCGTGTGCGGCGCGATGTGCTTGCCGCGAACGGTCCGCTTGTTGTAATCCTTTTCGTAAATCTTCACTTCGTCGTTGAGCTTCGTGACGTACGGAACATCGATTTTCACAGTCCGGTCACGCAACGCTTCCATGAACTCGTTGTTCTGAAGCCGCCGGTACTCCGGCTCGTTCGTGTGACCGATGATCACCTCGTCGATATCGGTCTGGGCAAACTTCTTGGGCTTGATGCGGTGTTCCTGGCTGGCGCCCAGCAAGTCGTAGAGAAACGCCACGTCGAGCTTCAGCACTTCGACAAATTCGATAATACCGCGGTTCGAGATATTGAATTCGCCGTCGAAATTGAATGCCCGCGGATCGCTGTCGCTGCCATATTCGGCGATTTTGCGGTAATTGATGTCGCCGGTCAGCTCGGTGGCATCCTGGTTCTTTTCGTCCTTAGGCTGGAATGTGCCGACGCCCACGCGATCCTTCTCGCTCAGCAAGACTCGCTTGACGCGCACATCCTGCACGACGCGGCTCCAATCGCCATCGTACTTTTTCAGCCGCTGGTAGTACATGAACCGGCAGAACGGGTCGAGCTCGCCCTCGATGTGAATTCGCGATTCCTCGTCCTCGCGATTCCGATTGAGTTCCGCTTCGACGTCGCCGCGAAACCGCTGCGGGAAGAGGTGCAGCGGCTCCTCATTCATCGGGCACCAATGAATCGACTCCGGATCCTCGGGCTTTTCGTCGTCCACCCAGCCCAAAGTATAAAGGGCGCCGTCATCTGTGGCCGAATAACGCTCCAATCCCTTCTTCAAAAGCCGGGCGATCGTGCTTTTGCTGCTTCCCACGGGCCCGTGCAACAACAGCACGCGGCGCTCGATGCCGTAGCCGGCCGCCGCACTCTTAAGCGCGTTCACGAGATGGTGCAGAGGCACGTCCAAGCCGAAGACCGCGTCGCGCCCGTCGTTATCTGGATCGTCGAAGAAGCGATAGTGGGTATGCTTCTCGCGCCGCTCTCGGTCACGTCCACGCCGTACGACAAGATCATATCGTAGAGACGCTGATACGCGGTGCGCGTAACCGCGGGCTGCTCGCGCACGATGTCGAGGTACTCGGCGAACGTTCCGACCCAATTCTTGCGGCGGAATTGTTCGCAATCCTGTCGTTGGGCAACCAGTGTAATTATATCCCGTCCGTCGCTCATCTTATTCTCTCCTGTGAGCGACTCCGATCTCGCCGGAAGCGTGATCAGTCGTGCCGTGCGATCTTGCCGCAGGGCACACTTCGGACCGATGTTGTCGGGATGAGTGGATTCCTTTCCGTTACTTTCCTCCGGCGGGCGATCGGGTCGCCAATTTTCGTTCAGCGATCATTTCGGCCGCTCGTGTACCTGCACTCTAAGTGTATGTAGCCATCAAGAACTGGTCGCGCAACTCAATGGCGAAACCAATTTGAAATCGTGACTGCCAGCTGGTGCGCCGCGCCAATAGACCATGAGCCGTGCGAATCGCTTTCGAGCTTCTTCAGGCCAAGTCGCGGATCGACTCGCGCCCCGAGTTAAAAAGAAGTTTGGCCGCGATGCGCACAACCGGCCAGACGTAGGACGACTTTCCAACGCGTGCCAGACTGCACACAGTTAGAGAGATTGGGAAAGAGCGGTGATTAGGTGGTGGTGTGTCGGCCAAACCCGCTCGCTTGGCCGCGACTAGCGGTAGGTTGCGTTCGTCGCACCTCTTCTGTACCTAATTATCGGTTGAATTTGCGATCCGGGCAACACGGAGTTTTGAATCTGCAACGCCGCTTCGCACGAGCAGTTCGGCTGGGAATTGCCTTAAGTGCTTGCGAGCAATGATCTTACGTCGTTACGACGTGACCTTTTACTGTTTTCGAATTTGTCCACAAATGGGAACGATTTGCGACTGCTCAAGCGCGGTTCGAGTCACAAGGATGTTCACAATTTGCAACGGACGAAGGAACCTGTCGCTAGTTTTTGCGTCGTCCACGCGATCGACCTCGCGATTGATTATCGCGTGATCCGGGTCGCGACGGCGGTCGCCGCTGCGACCTGCTTTGCATATTCGAGTCCACGATAAAACCAATCGCCTCGTCCCACGACGGGATCGTCCGTTGCAGCGAGGACGAGCTTCTCGGTTTGCTCGCGCCAGTCGATTCGCCGTTATCCAACTCGGAGTCCGACGCCCCGTCTTCCATCAAGTCTTCAGATTCGACGTTGTCGACAAATTCATCGTCGGCCAGTTCGTCGTCGACCTCCCGATCGGACAGACCGGGCGGTTTCGCTTCCCGCGTGCGTCTCTCGATCGACCGTCAGCCTGACGTTCGACCGATCCTCGCCCACGGCCGCGGCCACGACGCCCGCGCGAACGCCCTCTGCCGCGATCCGATTGACGAGGTTCATCGGACTCGAACGAAGATCCGCCCGCATCGTTCGGTTCGTCCAAATCATTTTGTGTTCGAGCCACCTCATCGGCATGCGCATCGGCAAAACCGCTTCCTGCCGATCGCGGCTCATCACGAAGATCGGATGAGATCGTCGGTGTGGCGCTACTCGCCTCGTCCGAACGTTTGGCCGATTGCTCGGCTGGCAAACCGAATATCTTATGCCATAAACTTACGTTCGCCGGCTTTTGCGGCAGTTCGCTGGGTGGTTCCCGCGGGATTGGCTGTGGTTCGATATACTGATTGGATTTGTCCTTTATTTCGTTCTCGCGCTCACGCTCCGGCTGATTCGGACGATTGTCGCGCTGCTCGCGACGATGGTCGCGGCGGTGTTCCGACTTATCGCGCCCCGCTCTTGGTTCGCGACCACGTTCGGAAGACTCGCGGCGCGGGGGTCGCTCGCGTTCAGTTTTCTCCGGCCTGCGCGGCCGACTCGGCTCGCGCGGGCGCGGTTCCGGACGAGTCTCGGTTGGAGCGATTTCCTGCGCGGGAGGGACGTAGGATTCCGCCGGAGGCAGACCTAAGTCGCCGGCTAAACCGTCCCAATCGGCCGCGTTTCGCTTCGGCAGAGGCGGGTGAACCGGGGGCGTTTCGCGTTTACGATTCACCGGGGCCGCTGTTTCCTGGGGGGCCGAAGAGGTCGCCTCTTCCCGTTGCTGAATTTCCGGCGAAATCTCGGCACCGATCTCGCGGGCCAGTTCGTCCCATTTTGACTTGAATTCCTGCTTTTCCATATCTCGATTCGTAGTATTGTTAAGCCGTCGTTCGGTGTAATCTGATCGCTCCGAGAGCGGAAAGCACCCTGCCGATGAATGGCCTTGCCTTGTGGTCGGAACACTCGAAAGTATAAGGATTCCGTTGCCATCCGCATAGGCGGCTGTTCGAACCCAATCCACGATTCCAACATGACTTCTAACGATTCCATCATTGAAGAGATCGAAATCTCCGGCCATATCATCGATAGCCTCATTTTGCCGAAGGTGCTGGATACGATCACAGCCAACGGCGGCAAGTTTCGCATTACCAATATCGCAATTGGCCAGGCGCGACATGATCCCAGTAATGCTGTCGTGGAAGTCCGTGCCCCAAGCGAAGAGCGGATGCAAACGATTCTCGCTCAAATTGCCGACCACGGCGCGGTCCCGACGACCAAACAAGACTGCCGGCTCGTGCCCGCCGATATGGACGGCGCGTTTCCCGAGGGTTTCTACAGCACAACGAACCAACGCACCGAAATCCGCCTGGACGGCCACTGGATTGAACTCGCCGATCAGGAAATGGATTGCGGCGTCGTTGTGGATGGGGCGAAAATCGAGGAGCGAGTTCCAACTCCACTCCCCACTCCCAACTCCCGACTCCCAACTCGCACGGCTCGCTGCATCCCGATGACCGAGGTGCGGCGCGGCATGTCGATCGTTGTTGGACACGGCGGCGTACGGGTGATTCCGGTCGAGAGGACGGCGGTTCGCAGTGACTTCACATTTATGTCGAGCGGCGTATCGACCGAGAAACCCAAAGGCGCCCTCGTGCGCGAGATCGCCCGCGACCTGGTCGCCAATCGCCGCGGCGGCGGCAAGACACTTGTCGTCGGCGGCCCCGCGATCGTGCACACCGGCAGCGGCCCGGCCCTTTGCCAGCTCATCCGCGGCGGGTACGTCAACAAGCTTTTCGCCGGCAATGCTCTTGCGACCCACGACATCGAACAATCGCTCTTTGGCACGAGTCTCGGCGTTCACCTGGCCGACGCCAGCATCGCGGAGACCGGCCACGAGCATCATTTGCGGGCGATCAACCGCATCCGCCGCTGCGGCTCGATTCGCGAGGCCGTCGCACAGGGCGTGCTCAAATCCGGCATCATGTATGAATGCGTCGAGCACGGCGTCGATTTTCTGCTGGCCGGCAGCATCCGCGACGACGGCCCGCTCCCAGACGTGATTACCGACGTCATGGAAGCCCAACGACAAATGCGCGCCGCGATCCGCGATGTGACTTACTGCCTGATGATTGCTACGATGCTGCATTCGGTGGCGGTTGGAAACCTGTTGCCCGCCTGGGTGAAGGTTATTTGTATCGACATCAATCCATCCACGGTAATCAAGCTCAGCGACCGCGGCAGTTTTCAGACATTGGGCCTGGTGACAGATGTCGAACCATTTTTGAGGGCGCTGGTACAGGAAGTGGCAGCAATTGAACGACCAACATCGTAATTTGTCCACAGATTACGCGGATTTTCGCAGATTCACGGGATATTTGTCGGTGACCGCTGAGATGACAATTCTTGACGCGCACCGTTGACCAGACTGACGGATTCAAAATCTTCTACGCTCATCTGCGAAATCTGCGGACGAAATGATATCGCAGCTAGTATGACTGCCGCTCAGCCCCACGTCCTGATGTGTCCGCCCGATTTCTACGGCATCCACTACGAGATCAACCCGTGGATGGATATGTCGCGCCAGGCGGAGCACGCGGTGGCAGTGGAACAGTGGCAGTCGCTTCACCGGCATATAGTCGACGCTGGTGCTCGCGTGTCGCTGCTGGAACCAGTATCTGGTCTTCCGGACCTCGTTTTCACGGCGAATGCCGCGATGATTTTTCAGCGGCAAGCGCTCCTCTCGCGATTCCGCCACCGGCAGCGGCAAGGCGAGGAGCCGTACAACCGCCGTTGGTTTGCCGAGAATGGTTTCGACGTGATCGGAGTGCCGGCCAACTTCAGCTTTGAAGGGGCGGGCGACGCGCTCTTTTGCGGCGATACGCTCTACGCCGGTTACCGTATGCGCAGCGACGCCGCCGGTCACCAGCAGATCGGCCGCATGATCAGCTGCCGAGTTATTCCAGTCGAGCTTATCGATGTCCGTTACTACCATCTCGATACCTGCTTCTGCCCGCTCGCCGATGGCGAAGCGATTTGGTATCCGCCAGCGTTCGATGAGTACGGCCAACGCGCCATACGCGAACACGTCAAGAAACTGATCGTGGCCGAACAGGCGGAGGCCGAGCGTTTCGCGTGCAATGCGGTCGTGATTGGCCGGCGGGTCATCACCAATGCCGGCTGCGACAATTTGCACTCCGCGCTGGCGGCACGGGGTTACGACCCGATTGCCACGCCGCTCGATGAATTCGTAAAAGCCGGCGGCAGCGCCAAATGTCTCACGCTGCGCCTGGACGGCGAAGAAGCCGCGGCTTGGCGCGGCTAATTTCTCCCCTGTTCCACCGGCGCAAATAAACGACAATGTAATGCATGCTTCAGAACGCGAAAAAGCCACTTCATGATTCCTCGCCTTCTTCCGGCGCCGAGGACTGCCGGATTACCGGCGTCGACGAAATCCGGCGCTCAATTCCCGGCGCTCGAACGAAAGATCCAAAATCTTCCCGTCGCATATTTCGACGGGCCCGGCGGCACACAGGTGCCGCGATCGGTCGCCACGGCGATCAGCGATTATCTGCTGCACCACAATGCGAATACTCATTGGAACTACCCCAGCAGCGCCGAAACCGACGAGATTCTCGACCACGCCCGCACGGCGATGGCCGACTTTTTGGGCGGCGCGCGGCAGGAAATTGTGTTCGGAGCCAATGCGACGACGCTCGCCTTTCACGTCTCCCGCGCATTAGCGGCCCAGTTTTCGGACCGTGACGAGATTGTCGTCACGGAGCTCGATCATCACGCCAACGTTGGGCCGTGGCAGGCGCTTGCCCGCGAGAGCGGTTGCACCCTTCGAGTCGTGAAAATGGATTGCGACAGCGGCACGCTCGATTGGTCCGATTTTGAACAAAAAGTGAACCGTAACACCAAACTCATCGCGATCGGCGCCGCTTCGAACGCTCTCGGCACAATCAACGACATTCCACGAACCGCCCGGCTTGCCCGGGCGGTCGGCTCGCTTCTGTTCGTTGATGCAGTCCACTACGTGCCGCACTATTTGGCCGACGTTCCCGCGTGGGATTGCGACTTCCTCGTCTCGTCGGCTTACAAGTTCTATGGCCCCCACGTTGGCGCGATGTGGTGCCGGCACGAATTGCTAGAATCGCTGCCCTTTCCCAAAGTGCAGCCTTCCCTGAATACTGCCCCCGAACGAGCAGAAACCGGTACTCTGAACCACGAAGGAATCGCCGGCGCGGCCGCCGCGATAAATTTCCTGGCGTCGCTTGCTAGCGGCCAAGATCGACGCGACCAATTGCGAATAGCCTTCGCAGCGCTCGATGAACGCTCGGCCGCCCTGTCCAAACACATGTGGCATGGGCTGACCGAGATCGAAGGAGTTACCGTCTACGGGCCGCCGCCGAATGAACCGCGAACTTCAACGATTTCGTTCACGATGGGGGGCGTGGTTTCGTCGCGGGTCGCTGGGCATTTGGCCGACCGGGGAGTTTTTGTCTCGCACGGCAATTTTTACGCTGCGACCGTTGTGGAGCGGTTCGGACTCGGTCCGGAAGGCTTCGTTCGCGCCGGTTGCGCGTGTTATACGACGATCGACGAAGTCGACCGGTTGTTGTCGGGAGTGCGCAAAATCAGCAGGACGTGATTGATGGACACAGTTACGAGTTTTGAGTCTCGCGAGCAACACGATGTCAACGCAGCCGAGGCCGCACAGTCGCCCGCGCTGCGCGCCTGGCCGGCAGTCGTGCTAACGATCGCTTTCTGGGTATTTCTGTATGCAAATCATAACTTCGAGCTTTCCGCAAGTGTTCGTTTCATATCGAGGATGCTCGGTTTTGCCATCGCGTTTCTGGCCTTTCTCGGCTGGTGGTTAAGTAGGTCGAAGATTCTCTGGCGAGATCGATTACTGGCGATCGCCGGGACCATTGGCTTCGGCGCGATCGCCCTCCAGTTTGCGGACAAAACAATCAATTGGTTCGCCCTGCTGTTATGTTCGTTTCCGTACATAATGACGGTTTGGACGGGTTGGATCCTCGTGTCGCGCTCGCTCACCCACAAGGTGCAACGCATTGGTTTTTGCCTCGCCATGGTCCTCATATTTAGCTACTTCGCACTTCTCCGCTGGGACGGCCTCGACGCCCTGCAGCGGGCCGAAATGAGCTGGCGCTGGACGACGACGAGTGAGAAACTGCATCTGGCGAGTCTTACAAAAAACGAAAAAGACTCCGGTAAACTGGCGGCAGTCGCCAAGAAATGGATTCTTCAACCGGGCGATTGCCCCGAATACCGTGGCCCGCATCGAGATGGCGTTGTGCCCGGCGAAACGTTGGCGGCCGATTGGACCAAACACCCGCCCAAGCCGTTGTGGCGGAAGCGTGTCGGGCCTGGATGGTCCGGAATGATCGTCGTCGACGGACATTTGGTCACCCAAGAGCAGCGCGGCGAGGTCGAAGCCGTTGTCTGCTACGACGCGGCGACCGGCGATGAGTTGTGGGCTCACAACGACAACGTGCGGTTCGAAGAAGCGCTCGCCGGTGCCGGTCCACGCGGCACGCCGACCTTTGCCGACGGTCGAATCTATGCCCTTGGCGCCAAGGGCGTGCTCAATTGCCTGGTTGCCGAATTGGGCGACGTCGTATGGTCGCGAAACATCGTGAAAGACGCTGGCGTGGCACCGTCCGATATGCCGCAATGGGGATATTCCGTTTCGCCGCTTGTCGTCGATGGGCTCGTCATCGTGTTCGCCGGCGGCGCCGAGAAAAGCATCCTGGCATATCGCGCCGACGACGGCAAACTCGCTTGGACGCGCCCCGGCGGCAAACAATCGTATAGTTCGCCGCAACTGGCCGCGTTCAACGGTCAGAAACAAGTGGTCATGCACGATACCACGGCGATTCGCGTGCTGAACATCGCCGATGGCGCCGAGCAGTGGAACTATCCGAACGGCAGTGAAATCTCCTTGCCGATGGTTCAGCCACACATTATCGGCTCCACGGACATGGTCGTCTCGATCACGCCCGGAATGGCACGTCTCGAAGTCCCCCGCCAGCTGCCGATCGGCGACGGCCGAGCACCGCGCTGGGAAACCAACAAGCTGCGGCCCGACTTCAGCGACTTCGTGATCCACAAGGACCGTATCTATGGACTCAACGACGGCGTTTTGTGTTGCCTCGATTTGGCAACGGGACACTCAATATGGAAGAAATCCCGTCCCGGTCATGGACAGATCCTGCTGCTGCCCGACCAGGATGCGCTGCTGGTCTCGAACGATACCGGCGAGATTATCTTGGTAGCGGTCAATGACGACGGGCCCAAGGAACTCGGCCGGTTCCAGGCAATCGAGGGCAAAACGTGGAACGGCCCCGTGCTCGTGGGCAACCATGTTTATTTGCGAAACGCGGCCGAGATGGCCGCCTACGAAATAAACGTGCAGAATTCGATGCCGAAAGGTCCCGCTAGCGATCAACCATCTAATCCGATCTAAGCGGGAGCCGAACATCAGGCCCCTTGTCGCGCCAGTCGGCGACGATCGATTTCTTTGAGCACCTTCTTCCGCAGTCGGATCTTCGTCGGCGTCACTTCGACAAGCTCATCCTCCTCGATGTATTCCAATGCCATTTCCAACGACATTTGCCGCGGCGGTTTCAGCAAGATGTGCTTGTCGGTGCCCGATGCCCGCATGTTGGTGAGCTTCTTTTCCTTCGTCGGGTTGACGGCCATGTCGTCGTCGCGGCTATTCTCGCCGACGACCATCCCTTCATAGACTTCATCTCCGGGCGACACGAATAGCTCGCTGCGCTCTTGCAACGTGTCGAGCGCGTAGGCGTTGACCCGGCCGGAAACCATCGAAACGAGCACTCCGTTGGCTCGATCCGGGAATATCGCCTTCCTGCGGAGCGTACCGTTCGAAACGATGATGGATCACGGCGGTGCCCTGCGTGGCATTAAGCAGCCGCGTGCGCAGGCCGATCAGGCCGCGCGCGGGAATCGAAAACACCACGTACGTGTAGTTATCGTGCGCAGTCATCTCGGCAAGCTGCCCGCGACGCGCACCAACCAGCTCCATCACCGGCCCGAGCTTGTCGTGCGGCACTTCGACGACCAGGCTCTCGAATGGCTCTTCGATCACGCCCTTATTTCGGTGCAGCACGACGTGCGGCTTGCCGATCGATAGCTCATAGCCTTCGCGCCGCATCGTTTCAATCAGCACCGAAAGGTGCAGCACACCGCGGCCAAACACCTGAAACGAATCCATGCTGTCCATCGGCTCGACGTGCAGGGCCACATTTCGCTCGAGCTCCTTGCGAAGCCGCGCGGCCAGGTGCTGGCTCGTCACGTACTTGCCTTCGCGGCCCACGAACGGCGAGGTGTTGATGCTGAATACCATCTGGATCGTCGGCTCATCGACGGTCACCCGCGGCAGTGCGCGGGGATTCTGCGGGTCGCTTACCGTGTCGCCGATGGTCACTTCCTCCAACCCCACGAGTGCCGCGATATCGCCAGCGGTGGCTTCCTCGGCCGGCACGCGGCCCAACTTGTCAAAGAGGTGTACCTCGGCGACCTTCACGATCGAAGTTTCGTCGTCGGACTGCATGAGAGCAATCTGTTGCCCCGGCTTAATCGAACCGGAATAAATCCGGCCGACCGCGATGCGCCCAACGTAGTCGGACCAATCGAGGTTCGTCACCAGCATCTGCAAGGGCGCGTCGGGGTCGATTTCCGGACCGGGAATCGCCGCGAGCATCATCTCGAACAGCGGCTGCATCGAGTCGCCTGGCTTGTCCGGGTCGTCGGTCGCGTAGCCGAGTTTGCTCGTGGCGAAGATATGCGGAAAATCGCTGAGCACGTGCTCGCCGCCGAGGTCCATCAGCAGCTCGAAGCTTTCGTTCATCGCTTCATGCGACCGGGCGTCGGGTCGATCGATCTTGTTCACCACGACGATCGGTTGCAATTTGCATTCAAGCGCTTTGGCCAGCACATACCGCGTCTGTGGCATCGGCCCCTCGGCGGCGTCCACCAGCACGAGTGCCCCATCGGCCATCCGCAGCACGCGCTCCACTTCGCCGCCGAAATCGGCGTGGCCGGGCGTATCGATAAGATTGATTTTCACTCCCTTGTAGTGCAGCGCGATGTTCTTGGCCAGGATCGTGATGCCCCGCTCGCGCTCCAGATCGTTTGAATCCAGTATGCAATCGCCGACAAGCTGCGAAGCGCGAAACTCGCCGCTCTGGCGCAGCAGGCAATCGACCAGCGTCGTCTTCCCATGATCGACGTGGGCGATGATCGCGATGTTTCGAACGTCGGAGCGGCGCATTTTGTTTGACTTGACGGGCGGGGCGGCGGAAACCGTAGACATGTGGCAGACTTGGTGTTGGCGGGTCGCCGAGCAGCGGCGATGGCTAGCAGAGTCAAAGACTCGTAATTCTAGCACGATAGGCGCCCGACGGGTACGGCGGAATTTGGCCAAATGGTGCCTCTGGCCGTCTTATATCGCAGTCGTTTGGGCTGGAGCCAGTCAGGCAGGATCAGCCTCGGCCGCAAGATACTCACCGATTACAGCTCGCACCAATACTTTGCTGAACGTCGGGACCGCTAACGACCGTTTTCCTGCTGATCCACCATCTGAGTCGAAGTACGAGCGGTGTCAACTTGCCGAAACGGCCAAGTCGAAATTGGCGACAATTCGCGCGAAAGGAAGTTGGGTTCGAAGAAGCGCGACGCCTGTCGGAGTCACGCGCGTACCTTCCAGATTGACAAATTTGAGGTTCTGGAGTGTAGCCAAGCTGCGCAGACCGGCATCCGTGACGCGCGTATTTCCCAGGTCGAGGTTTTCGAGGCGAGCCAAGCCGCTCAGGTGCGAGAGCGCGGCATCGGAAATGTTATCGTTCGTCAAAGTCAGGTAGCGAATGCCGTGTAGCGACTTGAGACTCGCCAGCTTTTCGTCGAGCTGCTGATCGTCGCAATTCATGAGGTAGACGCCCGAGACGAATGAATCCCCGGCCAACAACCAATGCGGTGGTTGGTCATCGGGGGCCTGTTTGGCTTGCATCATGTCGTCCAATCGACATGCCCAGATAATCGTGCCGCCAAGCCGCTGCAACTCCACGACGGCCTGGGCCTGGCGGTGCGAGCCGAGCTGCCAGGCCGCGGCGACGGCGCCGAGACAAGCTATCGCGACCAACGTCGTGGTTACAATTCGAGATCCCAATCGCGGTTTGGGAGCGGCAAACTTCGTCGAAACGGCGAAAGCTTGAGTGGATGTCATTGGTAAAACACTTTCGTTGGTTAGCGAGTAGAGACTTACGAGGTTGCCTGTCACCGTTGCCTAATACAGACACCGCCGGTATCGAATTCCTGTCACCGGAATTCTGCCGATAAACGCGGCCCGGGTCCCAAAATAGGCGGATGGGAGTAGATTCGTTTGAATTGGACGAATATTGGTGACCGATGCAGGATGCTTGCGACCCAAAAGACAGGAGAGACTCAGATGAGCGAATCGGGAGGCAGCAAAGCGGAGTTGCTGCTATCGCGGGCCCAGCAGGGTGGTTCGGAAGCTCACTCGGCGCCGACCAAAGAGTGGCAAATACGGAATTCGCCGGCCTGGTTCCTGTGTACCGCGAAATTTGACGAAGTTCGCGACGGCCATCTGGCCCTCGAAATGGCAACGAAGGCCTGCGAACTGACCGATTACAGGGTCGCCACGTGCGTCAACACGCTGGCCGCCGCCTACGCCGAAGTAGGCGATTTCGACTCCGCAGTAAACTGGTCGGAAAAAACGATTGAATTGACGACCGATGATGCGCGGCGCGAAAAGTTTACGCAACGATTGGAGAGTTACCGCAGCCGCAAGCCATGGCGGGGGTGAAGCTGATGCGCCTGACTTCGAAGTTTCGAACCCACACGACGAACGGCGTTTACTTATCCTGCTGATCCACGATCAGCGTGCCGTTATCGGCCACGTTGAACATCGGCCGGTAGCAGTTGCTGAAGCACTTGCGGGCCTGGTGGTCCCAATTCCAGACGAGGCCGAGGCCGATGTTCCAGGCTTCTTGGGTTGCGCCTTCGGTGCCGTTCTTGGCGTTCGGGATCAGGTAGGCGAAGCCGCCCTGGACGCTAAAGCAATCGCTGAGCGGCAGTAGCATATCGGAGCCGAGAATGCCGTCGGAATCGTTGTTCACTCCGGCGTAAATGCGCCCTTCGCCGCAACTTATGCCGTGCAGGCGATAGAAAAGCACGTATTGGTCGCTGGCCTGATAAATGTGGTCGGTTTGGGTGCCCGTGCCGTCGTCGACTTTTTTCCGGTTGAGACCGACTGTGGCGTCGAAGCCGAATTCATGGCAGCCACAGTTGATGATGCTGATCTCACCGCGGATCTGGTTGAAACTCTCGGCTTTGGTGCGTTCGTCGATCAGGGCATCCCAGGCTACGCCGAACTGAACACCGTCCTTCTGGCGGTGGAACAGGCCGGCGGTGACAAAGTCCTGCAAGAACGATTTATCGATGCCGGTATCCTTGTCGCCGTTGAGCTGACTTTCGGCCGCGCGGTAACCGAATTGGTAGCCCAATTCGGCATAGGGGATTTTGGCGCCGATGTTAAAACCTTCGTTGAACCCGAAGTTGCCGCTGTCGCGCGTGCGATCGTACGGACCTTTGAAGCCTTGCACGCCGCCGAAGGCCTCAACTTCCTGCCACTTCGGCACGCGAACTTTTACGGTGTGGCACGACTCATCGTCGCCGGGACCGATGCATAAGCAGTCTTTGTCACAAGCGTCGCACGCGGAGCCGCAACGAGGTTCGCATCCGCAGCCCGGTTCACCGCACGGTGCGCCGCAGGGGCATCCGCAGCCCGGTTCGCATACGCCGTTGCCGCAACCGCCGGCCGGGCAGCCGGCTTCGTCGTCGAACGGGCTGCCATCACAATTTGGCTGATAGTAAGGGCCATCCGCGGGCGGGAAGAAGGTATTCGGTCCGTTAGGATATCGCATGACGGGATCTTGAAGATTTGGATCGTCGCCACGTGGCATCGGCAGGTTTTCTGTCGCGACCTTCTTTTTTGGCGCTGGCTGACCCTGGAACGCAACGTTCACTGCCTGCCCATAGTAGCCGGCGGTCGAATTCGCGGCACTTGGCCTGACGCCGCTCGAATTGGTCGGCGCATACCACGTCACCGGCTGGCTGGCCGGTCGCTGCATCGCAGTGGCCACACGATTCGCCGGCGCTCGCGTTGGCGCGTACGCCTGTTTGGCAATCGGCGCGGGCGGCGTAGCCACCGCGGCGGAGCTACTGTGCTGGGGCAAGGCGATCTTTGGAGTCGTCGCCGCCGATTGAGATGTTTTGATCGGTGCAGCGTTTGAAGGCGCCACAAATGCCCGCGGCTCACTTACAAGCGAGGCGGGCTGCGGCTTGTGACTCGGACGCAACGAGTTCGAGCCATCGTCGGCCGGCTGAAAATTGCCGTTATTCGTCCATCCGTTCGGATGCCACGCCGGAATCGTGTTGGCGGCCGCGGCCGACGAATCGCTGTCGTTGGCGGGCTGGGCTGATCCAGCGGTTCGCCATTGATCGCCCGAGGTTGCAGCCGACTGCGCTGCTATCGGGCCGGCAGACATGCCGTGAACAGAAGCGCGGCCAACGTGGCTCGGCATACGGACGCGATGGGGCGGGCGTCAAACATCGGTCGATCCTTCGGGGGGAGCGGAAATTCTCGTAGTGGCCGGCCTGCTGCTGTCGGCGGTCGACGGCGCAGCAAGTGCCGGGGATCCCCCCTGGATCAATACCTGGACTCGAATATCGACCGGCGGCGGGCGACTCTTTCGGAAAAGTTTGCGAAATCGTTAAACTCAAGTGCTGTCGCTGCTCGCATTGGATGCCAATATGGATAGCCACGAAAAACACGAAGGGGCCAAAAACGGATCTTTGGCGGCTCTTTGTGTTTTTTGTGGCTATTAAATCGGGACGCGGTGTCGCACCATAAACGGGATTATTTTTGCAGGAGAAATCCGGAATCGAATCCAAGCCATGACTGCTAGCAACTTCACCCTCACGGCAAACGTCGTCGATGTCCCGGGCCGCCGCACCTACCCGGCGCAGGTTGCAGTCGAGAATGGCCGGATCGCGGCAATCAAGGAAACATCGGCCCGGCCTACGACGTATTTATTACCCGGATTTGTCGATGCCCACGTACACATCGAAAGTTCGATGCTCGTGCCAAGCGAATTCGCTCGGGCGGCGGTCGTGCACGGCACGGTGGCGACAGTGAGTGATCCGCACGAGATCGGCAACGTGCTTGGCGTGGCAGGCGTTCGCTACATGCTCGAAAACGCCGCACAGGTGCCGTTCAAGTTTTTCTTTGGTGCGCCTTCTTGCGTGCCGGCGACGACGTTCGAAACCGCTGGTGCCCAGATTACCGTGGCCGAAGTCGAAGAACTGCTCGACGACGAGCGTATCCTCTATCTCAGCGAGATGATGAACTTTCCGGGCATTCTGCATGGCGACCCGGCATGCCTGGCGAAAGTTAAGGCCGCTCACGATCGCGGTAAACCAGTCGATGGCCATGCACCCGGCCTGCGCGGCGAAGAGGCGGCCCGCTACATCGCCGCCGGCATTACGACCGACCACGAATGTTTTACGAAGGACGAAGCGCTCGACAAACTGGCGGCCGGCTGCAAGATTTCGATCCGGGAAGGCTCGGCAGCTCGCAATTTTGATGCGCTTTACACGCTCATCGGCGAATATCGTGGCCAGGCGATGCTGTGCAGCGACGACAAGCATCCCGACGAGCTGCTGGAAGGCCACATCAACGGGCTCGTTCGTCGGGCAATGGAGCGCGGCATCGATTTGTACCATGTGCTGCAGGCTGCCTGCATCACGCCGGTCGAACATTACAAACTTCCGGTCGGCCAGCTTCGAGTGGGCGATCCGGCCGATTTTATCGAAGTCGATTCCCTCAAGACTTTCGGCGTGTTGCGAACTTGGATCGACGGGCTGCTCGTCGCCGAGAATGGCAAAACGACGATCCGGCGCGTCGAGCCGAAAGTCGTCAACAACTTCACCGCGACTAAAATTTCACCCGAGGAGATCGAAGTCTCGGCTCCGGCCGATTCGCGCTTGAGATTACAGGTGATCGAAGCACTCGACGGCCAGCTTATCACCAACCGGCTGGAGTTTCCGGCACAAATCATCAACGAGGCGGTCCACGCGCAGCTCGATCTCGATATCCTGAAACTGGTCGTCGTGAACCGCTATTACCAAGCGCCACCCGCGATCGCATTCATCAAGAACTTCGGGTTGAAGCGCGGCGCCATGGCCTCGAGCGTCGGCCACGATTCGCACAACGTGATCGCGATCGGCGCCGACGATGCCGATATCGCCGCAGCCGTAAACCTGGTGATGGACGCCGGCGGGGGACTATCGGCCGCGTGCGTGGCGGAACGAGTATCCGAAGTGCTACCGCTCCCAGTCGCCGGCCTCATGGCAACCGGCACGTGCGAAGATGTTGGCCGCGCCTACGGCAAACTCGACAAGCTGGTAAAATCCTGGGGCTCGACGCTCCGCGCCCCCTATATGACCCTGTCGTTCATGGCACTCCTGGTCATCCCCGCTCTCAAACTCAGCGACCGGGGGCTGTTCGATGGGGCGAAGTTCGAGTTTACCGATTTGTTGCGCTGATCCCATTTGCCGAGTTCATCAGCTCAAATCGGCCTAACGATTGCCGATTCTCCACGCACCGTGCACGATTACCGTCCGTACGTCTTTCAAAACTTCGTACTCCACGCCGAGCGGCAGCACAAACCCGACGCGCACGTCATCGTATCGAGATTCGCCAAAACCAAACGGGTCGGACATCAAATGCCCGTCGACATCACGAGCCGCACTTGCACAGTCAACTCGGTACCCGGCGACGGCGAGAATAGTTTCTAGCTGGATCTCCGCGTCGGGAGACCAGAAAACACGGTATTTCATTGGATGCCAAGGCGATTAAGAATTTCTTCCAATGGCTTACCGGTTCTTGCTTTGCACCGTTCTTTGCTCTCTTCGATTGACCAGGGCGGCTCAAGCTGCAGCTCAGCACGATTTGGACGATCGCGCAGCGGCTGAAAAAAGCCTAGAACCCTTCCTTCCGAATCGCACAAAATTGCCTGGCCAGCGAGTTGCCCGAGCTTCTCTCCCAATGCGGGTTCGACAGTTACTTCTTGCATGGCAAATACTCCGGACTGTAGTATTCCGTCGCGAGATATTATCGCTCCCTCCCACAGTTTCGTCTATCGCAGCGGCCGCGGCCTGTGCGATCGGGCCAAATTCGAATTCACCGATCTGCTGCGGTGGACGGGTTTCGCTCGCGGTCGCTTCACTTCGTCTCCATACCTGTCATCGGCGAAGCTTCCAAAAGAGCTCAGATAGCAGCGATTTTTTTGTGGCGACTTTTTCAATCCGCTTGGCGGTCTCTGGAAAACGTCGGCGAGCAAAGATTTCATCGGCTTCGGCGCGAGCGACGGCAGCCTTTGAGGGACTATCGAGTCGATCAAAGGCGTCAGCGATCTGAAATAAGAGGGTCATCAGCCGAAGATCGTGCCACGGCCCCTGCCAGCCGCCTGAATCGACGCAGACCCGCGCTTTTTCAATTGCGTGCTGCAGCGCTTCGATCTCCGAATCTCCCGTTTCCACCATACGTCGCCGTTTGGCTTCGACGGTCCACCACGCCACATAAGCGTTATGAATACCGGTGGCCGTTCGCAACGTATCACCCGCATCACCATATGACTGAACCAACGCCTCGAGCCACTGCCAGGCTGCCTGCAACATTTGTGCAGCTTTGTCAACTTTTCTTGCTCGCCAAATCGCATTGCGCCGATGCGATCAGCAATCGAGCGGTGCCGAGGTAATCGACAATTTCGCCTTCGTGCGAAACGAGACCACGTCGGATGAGCGTCCGGCACGACGAACGTGGCCCATGCGTGACAAGTGCCAAACTTCGTTGGCGATGAAATGTCGCCATAAAACTCGAACATCGTCTTCGGACTTCGCCGACGCCAAACGATATGACGCCGACACAGCCAAGTCGTCTCCAAGCAGCGAGTGGATCGCGCCTATGGCCGAACAGGCCCTGGCATAGTCAAGCGAATCGAGCTTGGGAAGATTGAGGATGGCGCTGTAAGCAGACAAGGCTTTTGCCCAGTCACCGGCTTCTTCGCAGTCTTCGGCAACACATTCCCAATAAAGGTGGTCCTCATATTCACCGCGACTGAGTCTTAGCGTCCAGTCCCGAACAAGTTGCATCACCGAATCACCTTCATCCGGATCCCAGTTGGCGACGGAGGCCTTTGCACCCTCAATCCTTGATTGAAGGCTTTTAGGAAGCTCGAACGATCGTGACGGAGCCGGCATTTCGTACTGCCTTTACCGATGTGGAACTCGCTAAGCAGGCAGCCACTTCCCATAGTGCGATTATCGCCGAGGCATGGATTTTCTTCCAGCAATCCGCTCGCCCGCACTGCCATCGGACACTCCGGCCCTCGGCGGCAAAGACGTCTGAACGCCACGTGACAACCGCCCCCACACCCGATTACAATTCAATTGGCAATCCAGGCGGGTGGTCAGTGCCCGCTTCTCTCTCACGGCTATTCGCACAGGAGTTTCCAAACATGGCGACGATCACAGAAACCGTCCGGCGGCCCCAGGTCCGGCAGACGCAATGCTTCATTGGCGGCAAGTGGGTTCCTTCCGCCAGCGGCAAAACATTCGAAACGATTCACCCGGCCACCGAAGAAGTTATTTGCGAAGTGGCCGAGGGCGATAAGGAAGACGTCGATGCGGCTGTCGATGCGGCCCGCGAAGCGTTCGAGAACGGCCCCTGGGCAACAATGGATGCCCGCGACCGCGGCTCTCTCATGTACAAGCTGGCCGACCTGATCGAAGAAGAAGCCGACGAACTGGCTGCGCTCGAAACGCTCGACAATGGCAAGCCGATCAGCGATGCTCGCGCCGCCGATATCCCGCTCGTGATCGACACGCTACGTTATTACGCCGGTTGGGCTGACAAGATCGAAGGCCGCACGATTCCGGTCCGCGGCGACTACTTTACGTACACGCGTCGCGAACCGGTCGGCGTCGTGGGCCAGATCATTCCGTGGAACTTCCCAGCGCTGATGGTCGCCTGGAAATGGGGGCCGGCGCTGGCGGCCGGTTGCACGATCGTGATGAAGCCGGCCGAGCAGACGCCGCTGTCCTGCTTGCGGATGGCGCGGCTCGCGCAGAAGGCCGGCATTCCGGACGGCGTGATCAACGTGGTACCGGGCTACGGTCCCACGGCTGGCGCCGCGATCGTCAAGCATCCGGGCGTCGACAAAGTCGCGTTTACCGGCGAATTGGCCACGGCCAAGATCATCCAGCGCGAAGCCGCCGAAACGATGAAGCGGCTCACATTCGAGCTGGGTGGTAAGAGCCCCAACGTCATTTTCGCCGATTCCGATTTGGATGCGGCCGTCGAAGGCGCGCACTTCGCCCTGTATTTCAACCAGGGCCAGTGCTGCTGTGCGGGTAGCCGGCTGTTCGTCGAGGAGCGGGTCCACGACGAACTGATCGATCGCCTAAAGGAAAAGAACCAGGATCGCAAAGTGGGCGATCCGTTCGATCCCGAAACGCAGCAAGGCCCGCAGGTCGATGAGGCTCAGTTCGACAAGATCCTCAAGTACATCGATTACGGCAAGAAGGACGGCGCGAAGATGCTCACGGGCGGCAAGCGCGTCGGCGATCGCGGCTACTTCATCGAGCCAACGCTGTTCTCGGGCGTGACCGACGACATGCGGATCGCCCGCGACGAGATCTTCGGCCCCGTGTTGAGCGTTTTGAAGTTCAAAAACTTGGACGAAATCATCCGCCGCTCGAACGACACGAACTTCGGCCTGGCAGCTGCCGTGTGGACTCGCGACATTGCCAAGGCCCACCGGTTTGCCAAGGGCGTGAAGGCCGGCACCGTATGGATCAATTGCTACGACGTGTTCGACGCCGGCGCGCCGTTCGGCGGCTTCAAGCAAAGCGGCCTGGGCCGCGAGCTGGGCGAAGCCGGCCTCGCGAATTACACCGAGCTGAAGACCGTCACGGTTTCGATGACGTAGGTTTTTTGCCGCACCTTGAAGTTGTTTTGAAAATCCACAGCGAGCCGGGCCGTCCTCGGCCCCGTCCCTGCCCCAAACCGGGGTCGAGGACGACCCGGCTCGCCGCAGTCCCATCGGATCCTATGTTTTGTCGCGCGTGTCTAGCAGTCGTCGCAGTGTGCCTCGTTGCAAGTCCTCTGCGCCTCAGCAAGAAGGACCGGGCGGCAAACACGAGAAGACCGCCCCGCCCGGCGTCGACAAGAAATACTGGGATCTCACCCAATCGAAAGACCTCAAGACGAAAGCATGGGCGGAGCGCTATGTCAACCTGGTGAAAACCCAGGAATGGGGAACGGCGTCGGGCAAGTCGCCAGTGGCACATTACATTAGTCACGACCCAGATCTCAAGCATGTGAAGCTCGGAGTCATGCAGGGGACGGGCAAAGACCGCGCCGTCAAGGAATATAACGTCGATGTGGCGTCGCTCAACAAAGTGAGCCAGGCTCGCGTCAAGCAAATCGATACGCTGCAGAAGAAGCTGGACGAATTGGCCGCGTCAGCCAATGCACCTGGCACGGGAGGGCAGCAGGGTCCCGGCGCGATGGCCGAGGCACCTGGCCCGAATCGGCCGCTTCCTCCCGGGCCGGGCGAGTCTCCGCCTCCACCGGCGGGTCCTCCCCCTGATCCCAGCGAATCGGAACCCGATCCGCTGGGGTTTGCCGAACTTCCACCGACTGCACCGCCACAGCCACCACCGCCGCCACAGCCGGCCGGCCGAGAAAGCGTGCCGCCAGCGGCTCCTGTCAAATAGAAACGGACACGAGGCGAGCGCGCCTTTCTCCCGCTAGCGGATAGTCGGCCAGTTCGCCATTGTCATCCCGAGGTACTCCGAGGGATCCGGCTAGATTCCTCGGAGTACCTCGGAATGACAGGTTGTTGATCGATTAGCAAACTGGCTCACTACTTGCTAGCGCAACCGCTGTTCCGAAATCTGGAATTTGTGATGGCATTGCTTTCAAGCGCAGCCCGCACTTCCTTGCTTTATTTACTCGCTCGCCAAAATTCTTGGCTATCCGGGCAAACTTTGCCGATTATTCCGTTTATGCCGATCGTAGCGGTTGCGCCACGGTAACTGCGCCGCGGCTCGGCGGGAGCCTCGCCCTCCCATCCCGTTGAATACCACATGCTAAGCAAAGCCTCGAATTATCGCGACGTGAAGTCGTTACCGATCTTTGGATGCGTAACCGCGCTTTTGCTCGGGCTATTGGCGGCTGGCGGCGCTCGTGGTCAGTTCGCTCCTCAATTTCCGGCAGTGGGTCAGCCGGCTCCGGCAGCTGCCTCGGCCGAATCCAAGGTTCAAGCATACCCACTGAACGATTCCTCGCGGGCCGTGCTTTCCACCTGGCAGAAACGGACTGCGGGACGGACCGATCTGCGAATTGCGATCGACGAACGCACGGGGCAGGCGCTGGTGTTCGCGCCGCCGGCCGTGCAAGCGCAGATTCAGCAGGAGCTCGCTGCCAAGAACGGGCCGGCGGCAATGCCAAATGTTGGCTTGGCCGCCCCCGGCGGCGCGGCCCTATTGCAACTTCGGCAACTTCCGGCCGGCGAAGTGCATTCGCGGCTCGAAGGACTGCTGGGCCGTCCCTTGCCGGCCATGGTTGATGCCTCGGGCGAATGGCAAAGCTTTCAGGTCGAAGCCTCGCCGGGCCTGGGTGTGGCGTTGAGCGTCAATACCCGCGCGGGACAGGTTCGGATCGATGGCCCACCCGCTCAGGTAGCAGCCTGGCGGTCGGTTATCGAAGCGCTTGATAGCCCGCAGCTCGGTAATGACCGAGTCACAAAACTAATAGCCACGAAATACACTAGCCACGACCGAGTCCGCAAAGCGCTGGAAGTATTGCAAGCCGATGGCGCCTCGCGGTCGGGAGAAAGTGCTTCGCTAGTCGCGACACTGCTCCAACCGCAAAATGCCGCGTCGTCTGCCGCGGCGCCTCAGACAGCTGCAGCGCCGAGTACGCCGCCGCAAACACCGCCACAACCGACCGCGCAAGCGGCTCCCGGCGGCGCTCAAACGGCGGCCCAAGCGGCGAAATTGGCCGAGGCTGCCGGTTTGCTCGGCCCCGTGCAGGTGGAGTTTGTCGAAGGGCTCGACGTGATCGTGCTCCGCGGCAGCGAGCGCGACGTGCAACGCGTCATGGAAATCATCAAACAGATCGAAGAGCTCAGCTCCGTCACGGTGCCCGCGATCGAAATCTATCCGCTCAAGAATGTAGATAGCGCGCGGATCGCGGCGCTTTTGCAACAATTATACGGACAAGTGCTGGCAGGGCGGATCGGCGCCGTGACGATCGTTCCGCTCGGTACTCCCAACGCACTTTTGCTCATTGGCCGCGCAGAAAACGTCAAGATGGCCATCGAGTTGGCGCAGCGACTCGACCAGCCGATTGTTCCCACGTCGCGGTTCGAGGTTTTTCCGCTGAAGCATGCGAACGCGCCAGAGGCCAAAACGCTTATTGATGGGTTCCTTGGCCAAGCCCAGGCAACCCAGGGAACCACGGCGCCGACCGCGCCGGCGGCGCCTTCGGGAACAACCGGCTCATCGGCTGCGGCAACGGCTGCGGGCGCCGGCATCCCGGGTCTCGAGCCGCGGGCAACGGTCGTGGCCGACTCGCGGACCAATTCACTCATCGTGATTGCCAGCCCGCGCGACATGGCCGAAGTCGCCGCTTTGATCGGGCGCATCGATACGCCCGGCGCTGCTGCCGAGCTTAAGGTGTTCACGATTGTCAACGGCGATGCGCAAGCGTTGGCCGACACGCTGCGCTCGCTGTTTTCCGTCTCCGCACAACCGCAAGGCGGTGGCGGTGGCGGTGGTGCGAGCGGTTCGGCCGAGGGCGGTGGCGGACTGAGTCAAGGGGGGCCGGTCCGCATGCAGTTCTCGGTCGATCCGCGCACCAATAGTATCATCGCGGTCGGCAGCCGCGAAGACCTTGCGGTCGTCGAGGCAATTCTACTGCGTCTCGACCAGGGCGACCTGCGCGAGCGCAAAACCGTCGTTTACAAACTCAACAACGCTTATTCGCAAAACGTCGCACAAGCGCTCAACGATTGGTTGCAAACGCAACGGCAAGCCGAAAACCAACCCGACCTGGCCCTCAGCCCGTTCGAGCAAATCGAACGCGAAGTCATCGTCGTGCCGGAAGGCGCCACCAATAGCCTGATCATCAGCGCCACTCCGCGCTTCTACGACGAAGCCGTCAAGGTCGTCAGGGAACTCGACGAGCGCCCGCCAATGGTCCTCATCCAGGTTCTCATCGCCCAGGTGCAGCTCAATGATACCGACCAATTCGGCGTCGAGCTCGGACTGCAAGATTCGGTATTGTTCGATCGGTCGCTATTGTCCGATGTTCAGACCCTCACCACAACGACGACATCGCAGGTGAATGGCACGGCCGTTACGACCGAGCAGCAAAACATCATCAACGCCAACGGCCAGCCGGGCTTTAACTTCAACAATCCGGCGTCCGCAACGCCGTTGGGCAATAATCTCAGCACCACCGCCCTGTCAACTGCCGGCAAAGTGGCTGCTCAGGGCCTCTCCAACTTCAACGTCGGACACGTCGATCCAAGCCTTGGATTCGGCGGTTTTGTCTTTTCCGCGTCCAGTGACGCCGTGAGCGTGCTCCTCCGGGCACTCCAGGAAAAGCGACGCTTGGAAGTACTCAGCCGGCCTCAACTCATGGCGCTCGATGGTCAGACCGGCTATGTGCAGGTCGGCCAAGACGTTCCCACCGTAACGGGCGTGAATCAAACCACATTCGGCCAAACGAACACGATCACTTATCGTTCGGTCGGCCTCATTTTGCAGCTCATTCCGCGGATCAGCCCGGACGGCCTGATCGTGATGCAAATCAATGCTAACAAATCGCAGGTCTCCGGCGATCCCGGCATTCCGATTTCGATTTCAACGGGCGGCCAGGTGGTGACGGCCCCTCGAATCGATGTGTCTCAAGCCGTGACCACGATCAGCGCGCTGAGCGGCCAGACCGTGGTTCTAGGCGGGCTCATCGAGACGAGCAAGAACGACATCCATCGCCGCGTGCCGATCATCGCCGACATCCCGCTTCTCGGCGATTTGTTCCGTTACGACAGTGTCGCCGAGGAGCGCCGCGAGCTGCTCATCATACTCACACCGCAAATCATCTACACCAAGAGCGATTCGGACCTCGTCAAGCAAATCGAATCGTCGCGGATGAGCTGGATCCTTTCGGACGTGACCAACATCCATGGCGAAGCCGGGCTGCGAAGCCGATGCGACGAATGGTGCGACGGCGAAATGGAGTCGGTCTTTCCGAATCTCGTGCCGGAAGAGGGACTACTGCCACTGTCGAAGGGTCAATTGTCGCCGACGGGTGAGCCAGAGTTGTCTGCGCCAAATTGCGAGCCGAGCTCGTCCAACGTACTCACCGAACCATCTGCTACTCACGGCGCGGAACCAGCGCCGTCTGCGCGAAAGTCGCCGACTTCCAACCGAGCGGCCAACGACCGCTATAGCGCGATGGAAGCGGCCGAAAGCGTCCGCCCGGCCTACTATCAGACACCATCGTCGGCGCCGTCCAAGTCGGCGCCTTGAACGACCAAAAATGCTCCCTGCGGTTTAGAACCATGGACAAGATTTTGAGGACTATCACCAGGCTGGCCGTCGCGATCGCTCTGACCGCGATGATTTTCCAG
This sequence comes from Pirellulales bacterium, assembly GCA_963733825.1. Lineage (GTDB taxonomy): Bacteria > Planctomycetota > Planctomycetia > Pirellulales > Lacipirellulaceae > JABDGM01. The sequence goes on along the minus strand of CAVTEK010000010.1, from coordinate 105,489 downwards.
ACTGGCTGCTCGACGCCGTGGAAAACGCCCAAAATGCTCAGTCTCGATAACACCTGGCCTTTCCGCGACAAAGATAAGCCGCACGAAGGTACGCCCGTACGGATGGTTTGCACTTGGACCGATACTGTCTTCACTCAGGCCGGGCAAAAACCGCAGCGCGGGTTCGGCGGCCGGTTGATGTTCTACGAAAAAGAGGGCAAGAATCCGATCCTCGTCGAGGGACAATTGGTCGTTTACGCGTTCGACGAAACGGGCCGCGATCCGACCGACAACAAGCCCACTCGGCGATATGTGTTTCCCCCCGATCAAATCCCGCTTCACATGAGTAAATCGGAGCTCGGCGCTTCGTACAGCGTTTGGCTGCCCTGGGACGAAGTCGGCGGCCCGAAAACCGAGGTCAGCCTCATTTGCCGGTTCGAACCCAAGACCGGCGCGGTCGTAACCAGCGAACAAACGAAGCAAAAATTGCCCGGCGCCGCACCCGCCGCCACAGCGGCAGGAGTTCGACAGCCTCCCAAATTACCCACTGGCGTTCCCTCGAAACCTGCTCGCCAGACGCTCGAAAGTTTGCAAACCAGTCGAACCGCTGAACAGCAGGCCCGATTGGTTAGCTACGAAGCCCCAATTGCCGGCGACCAGCAAGTACTGGCGAGTGGCGTCTCGCCGCAAACTGTCGCGCCGCCAGAAAGACGATTGACGGCCACAACCATCACGCTGCCGCCAGACTTCCAGATGCCGGAAGCAACTGCACTGAATATGGCCGCACCGCCTGCACAGCCGTTCTCTCCCAATGCATCGCAAACCCAACTGCGCACCACGCCAACTCGCACCTACGTCCCGGCCGCCGCACAACTACCGCCGAATTTTATGACGCAGCCAGCAACTGGCTTACCGCCGGCGCAACCGCAACCGCTGATCTCGCAGGCATTGATGCTTCCCAACGGGCAACCGACTTCGCTGCCACCGAATGCTCTAGTCGCGCAAGCCGTTGGTCAGCGGCCGGTGCAGCAATTTCCGCAGGGAATGAACCAGCAAGTCCCAATTCCAGGTCAGATGACGCAGCAATTGATGCCGGGACAGCAACCCTGGCAACAAACGCCGGTCTCACCGGGCACTGCGGCGGCCGTCAACTTCCCGCCGGCGGGACAACAGTACCGCTAGCCGGAGCTGCAACGGTCATCTCGTTGTGCACCGTGCCCACACCCGGCTCGAGCCCAATTAATTGCTCGATGACGGCTCGCTCGCTCTCGCTCGTAGCGGCGCCGCTGATCACCGCGGTGTCGCCGTCCATGTTCACCACCGGCTGCGACATGTGGTGTTCACCGAGAATCTTCGTCACCCGCGTGCGAATGGTCTCGGCCAATTGACTCGGCGTCGGCTGGGCCGAATTGAAAGCCAGGTGAACTTCGATCCGGGCGGGTTGCGCAGGATTCTGAATTGTCTTGGTGGTTTGCCGATGCCTATTATTATTCCCGCTCATGTTGCGGTTCATCTGGTTGAAGAATTTCGTGCCGGCGCTGACCCATTTGGCCGAATGTGTTCTGCATATCGGTCGCGTCGCGGCCGACAAAATTCTGGCCGCCGCCATTTTGGCCATAACCGCCGCTGTTGCCAAAGCCGGAGTTTCCAAACCCGCTTCCGCCGAATCCGGACGAGCCAAATCCCGATGAACCGAATCCGCTGCCACCAAACCCGCTGCTCCCGAATCCGCTCGAGCCGAAGCCGCTGCTCCCGAACCCACTGCCTCCAAATCCGCTGGAGCCAAAACCACTCGAACCAAACCCGCTCGCGCCCATGCCGCTCGAACCGAATCCTCCGCCGCCATGATTGCCCGATCCGCCGCCAAACCCTTGTGCCAGGGAAAATTCGGGGACACAACAAGCGATCACCACCACGGCAAAAACTGCCAGCAGGCGACGAGTCATCGTACTTTCCTCCGCACGCGGATCAGAATTCGAATTGCCTGTCAGCCCCCGGCTCTGCCGGGGGTTGCCGGAACGGTGGCCGCTCCCATTATATATGGGTATCGTATAATGGCAGCCAAGTTTTTGTCTTCCCCGGCGAATTCTCACCAGAGAACTCCCCTTGCTTGGCAAAAAGACCGGAAGCGGCGAGTTTTCCGCCGACCACGGGTTTTTGCCCTCCCCCTGGAGCCCACCGATGCGCCCCATCGCTTCCCATGCGTATACCCCATTTTTCAGCCGCGCCGCGGCAATTCTGATAGCCTCGCTTGGGCTTCTTGCGTTGAACATGTCCGCGCATGCCGAGCGGCCTTCGGCGATGAAGTTGTTCCCCGAGGAAACGCTGGCATTCGTCCGGCTGGCAAACGCCCACGAATTCGGCGAACGAGTTCAGCAGACCTCCGTCGGCCGCATGCTCCACGATCCACAACTCAAGCCATTCGTCGAGCATTTGTACGGCAAGGCCGGCGACCTCTACAACCAGCAGGTCGAAGGCAAACTAGGCATCACGTGGGATGACCTGAAAAAGCTCCCACAGGGCGAAGTGGCATTCGCCGTCGTGGCTCGCGACCACCAAACGCCGGCCCTGCTTCTCTTGGTCGATCAAGGTGATGAAGCATCGGTCGCAGACAAACTTGTCGATAAGCTGCTCGACTTCGCCGACAAGAAGGGCGGCGAGTTTTCCAAGGAAAAGATCGGCGACATCGACCTCACCGTGGTCCGCGATCAAACCAATCAAAACCGTATGTTTGGCGTCTTTGAGCGCGACAACACCATCGTCGTCGGGACCGACCCGAACGTCCTTCGCAACGTCCTCTGGCACTGGGACCACCCCGGCGCCGACGTTAGCCCCGAGGCGCAGCCGAGCGCGAGCGTCGAGCCCGCCTCGAAAGACAAATCGGCCAAAGAATCCGCCGCCGAATTCACTCCCACGCGAGATTAGCCGACAACGTGCGCTTCGCGACTATCCTGCGCGAATGCCGCCGCAAACAAGATCCGCCGCCGCAGCTTATTTTCTTCGTCGATCCGATTGGATTGGTGAAAAACTATGGCCGCGACAGCGCCGGCATGCAATTCGCGCTCGGCTTGTTGCCGTCGCTGGGTGTCGATGGTCTGATCGGCATTGGGGGGGCCGCCACCTATGCCACCGACCAATACGACGATCTTAGTCAAATGCATGTCTTGCTGGAAAATCCACGGGCCGGCGTCATGCAGCTTCCGGCTTTCGAACCAGGCGACACCGCGCCTCAAACGTTCGTTCCGCAGGCCGTGGAATCGTATCTGGCCTTTCACTGGAAACTGCGCACCACGTACGATCGGCTGGCCGCCCTCGTGGATCGGTATCGCTATAAAGGCTCGCTGGACAAATTCGTCAAAGAGAAAATCTCCGACAAACTTGGGATCGATATCCTCAGCCAGATCATCGACAACTTAAAAGGCCGATTCACATGGATGATCGGTTACGACCGCCCGTCTCATTTTCGCGGACAGCAGCACACGCTTGCCGCTGAACTGGTCGATGAAAAAGCTGTTGCCGAAGCGCTCAAGAAGGTAGTCGGTAAATTCCCGGAGGTGTTCGAAGAACGGCATTTCGGCAACGTGACCTATTACGCAATCTTGCCCAAGCGATTGAAAGAGAAACCCGAAGACGAACGACCCGCGAATCCGTTTGTCGCGATCATGGACGGCTATTTATTCGTGGGCGGATCGAGCCAGCAGTTTGAGCGATGCGTGGCTGCTCGCGACGGCACGGCGGAACGACTCATCGATTCGGAGGATTATGTCCGCACGAGCGGCGTGATCGGCCGCGAAACGGCGGGAACCACGCCCGTCCTGTTCTCAATGGGCCGGGCCGAAGAAACGATTCGGCAATGGTACGATCTGCTGACTTCGCCACACACGCGCGAACTGATCGATGAAAAGAAGGGCAAGAATCCACTCCTGGCCGCGCTTGCAGAAACGCTCGACGAGCACAAATTGCCGCCGTTCGAAGTGCTGGCGCCATATTCTGCGCCGAAGGGCGGAATTCTGTACGACACCGACAGCGGCTATCACGCAATCAGCTTCACGCTCCGCAATAAAGCGCAGCAGTGAAGCGTCATGCGCGCCGGTCGAACCGGTTAAAAGATTTGGCGGCGCCGGACCCATGTCCGGCTGCCGCCAAAACGTGAAAGCATGGATTACTTCTTTTCGGCCGCCTTATCGCCGGCCGGCGCCGTGGAGCTAGCCGTAGAAGCCGCCTTCTTTTCGGCCTTCTTTTCGCCGCAGCCGACGAAACCAATCGAAAGGAGACTCAGTACCAGGGCCGAAGCCAAAATGCGTTTCATGATTTTCCATTCCTTAAGTGAAGGGATTAAAAGGACCAATCCAGCATCGCCATGGCGCGGCCGGATGTCAATCGGCTACATCAACCGTTAGCGATAGTTTATGGTGTAGCCAATCTCGGTTGTCAAGCAGTCAAAACACGCTTCGATGGGCCACGAAAATGGCATTCCGGCCGTTACAGTCCGAGTGGCCAATCGGTCATAAGCTGCACGCCGGTCGCCGTCACCCGATAGTTCTGCTCCAACCGCACGCCAAAGCGGAGTTCCTCATGGTAGAGCCCCGGCTCGACGGCGATAAACTCACCCTCGGCCAATACATCTTCCCAAAGCGGGTTCAAGTGCGGGCCTTCTTGCGGCGCCAAACCGACCCCATGGCCCAAGTGGTGATTGAAAACCCACGGCAGAAATTGATCTAATTGATGCTGGGCCTCGTCGAAAAGTGCGCGGCAGCTTGCACCCGGTTTGGCTTGCGCTTCGACGAGCTTAAATATGGCCGCTACCGCTCCCCATGCCTTGTGCTGCTTGTCGGTCGGCTGCCCGCCGACCGCGATCGTTCGCGCGTTGTCCGAATGATACCCTCGGACCCCGACGCCCAAATCCAGAATCATCAGTTCCCCGGCTTCTATCTTGCGGTCGCGCAGAGCGCCGCCGCGAGCCCCGGAGCGAAAATCCTGGCCGAAGTAGGTCAGCGGTTCGCCTAACGTGTGAACGGCAACGGAGTGCAACTCCGCATAAATATCCAACTCGTTGGCGCCGGGAAGAACGATCCGCCGAGCGCGCTCGTACATCGCCCTGTTCGCCTCGTTCGCCCGCGCGAGCATTCGCAGCTCGTCGGGACCCTTACTGCGGCGCAGCTCGAACACGATCGCGTCAATTTCAACCAGCGTCGCGTTCCACGCCAACAGGAGCTGCGGGGAAAACGCTTCGAACTCGACCGCGACCTGCTTCGGCGGTTTCGCAAATTTTTCCAAAACTACGGCCGAGCTGGCTGCAAGTTGCTCGTCGCGAGTGGTTGAATGCCATTTCGCGTCGTAACCGATCACCTCGTCGGCGGCCGCCTGCTCGCCGATTTGGCGGTCCGGAAGCACAAGAGTTACGTGGCCGTCGGCCCTCAACACCGCAATCGGTTCAAACGGTGCGCGAACGTAGGCGCCGCACAGCCATTGAACGGATTCGCGACGTGTAAGAACGGCAAGCTCCGCGCCAAGCGGCTCGATGGCCTCCTGCAACCGACGCTGCCGGTCGCGGCAGGCCTCAACATCAACGGCAAATGGCTCCATCAATCGGCATCCTCCAACGCGGTATCTTCGCCGCCGACCGGGTCGAACGCCAGCGGATGTTCGCTCATCGGGTCTTCGATTCGAATCGACGTCTTGCCCCTTAGTAATTCCTCGATCAAATGCCCAACAAGCTCCGCGCCAGCCGACCGCCAGGATGGGTGGCTGGTCGCTGTCGGCCGCGGAAAATCCTAGCCGATACGCAATCAGGTCGCGCACATCTGTCGCCGTGCCAGCCAGGCTGGTCGCCACGTTCGCACTCCGGCAAATGCTCGAGAGGGCCGGTGACAGGAATTGGCCCAACAGATTGAGCTGCGGCGGCATGGCGTCGCGCGATTCGCGCTCGATATCGTTCAGCGGCGCCTCAATCCCGCGGCGAACACAGGCCGCCAGTTCCTTGAGCATCTGGGGTTTCATGCCGCGATGCATTCCCCGCACGGCTCGAATGCGTTCCACGTCGTCGCTCTTTCGCTTGGCCAGCTCGACGATCAGGTCATCGCGCAAGACCCGTCGCGGCGGCACGTCCCGCCGCTCGGCCTCATTGCGACGCCACATCCACAGCTCGCGCACAATCGCCAGACTTCGCGTCGATAGGTTGCCCAGCCCGGTCACTCGGCGCCATCGCGGCCGATCACGCGAATCCTGCAATTCGGCCAGCCACCGCTCCTTTTCTTCCGCCAGCCACTCGAGCCGATTCAGCTGTTTTAGTTTCCGTTGCAACGCTTCGTAAAGCGGCAGCAAATAACGAACATCCTCCAATGCGTAGTCGATCTGCTCCTCGGTAAGCGGTCGCCGCCGCCAATCGGTCCGCTGCTCACCCTTGCCCGGGCGGGCGTTCAAGAACCGGGTTACGACCGATCCGTATGACGATGGATACTCTGGACCGCAAAAACCGGCAGCCAGCTGAGTATCGAACAAATTCGCCGGTGACCGCCCGCATGCGTTCAAGGCAAAATTCAACTCTTCGCGAGCAGCGTGCACGATCGTCGCATGATCGCCTTCGGCCAGCACCTTCCAAAACGCAGTCAGATTTCCCGCCCGATACGGATCGATGACGGCGAACTCCTCACTCGTGGCAACTTGCACCAGGCACAATTCGGGACGAAATGTATCCTCCGATACAAACTCCGTATCGATTCCGATGCGATCGGCGCGGGCGAGGCGGCCGCACAAATCGGCGAGCAGAGTTGGAGAAGTAATCGTGTTGTGCGACACGGCCGGCGAAAAGGTGGGCAGTCAAAGACAGAAGGAGTTTGCGCCATGCCGGGGCGTCTCAAATCGTAGCGACGTTCTTAAACGTCCGCCGTCGGCCCGAGTTCCTGTGAATTCGGCTACGGGAATTGGAGTAGCCCCGGCAACTGCACGACCCAATATGGATGCTGGGCTCGCTTCCCACAAGGCGAAGCCGAAAAATATTAAGTGAAACGAACGAGACACGTCCGCCTCGGCTCGGCCGGGTCTCGACCTCCCGCGATTGCTGCCTTCGGATTAGCTTATATATGGAGCGGACGTTCTGCGGCCGCACTTCATCGTAGCTGAAATCGCGAGACGTCGGTCCAATCGGCCGAATTACGGCGACTTCTGCTATCAACCTGAGTTTTGATAACGACAACAGGCAATCCTCGATGCGTGAAACCTGGCTGCAAACAAATCGCCGCGCGATTCTATTCGGCTGCGTGCCGCCCCTTGTTCTGACCGCGATTGGGGGCTGGATCATTCTCGCTTCAACCGGCGAGCTCGGCCATCGCTGGCGATGGTTGGGCGCACTCATGATGGTTGCCGGCCTCGGAATGAGCGGCGTACTGATTAGTCAATTGCGACGACCCCGTGTCGCATTCGAAAACGGTCAGGTGTTGTTTTATGTGCGAAGCGGTCTGCCAATTGCCGTGCCTGCGGAGATTGTCGAGGCTTTTTTCCTTGGCAATGGCCCGGCCCAGCTTCCGGGTTTCGCGAAGCAGCCGCGAACGGTCAATCTCGTTGCTCGACTTTCTCAACGGCATACCGAGTGGGCTCGCCAGGAAGTGAAGCCAGCCCTGGGAAAGTGGTGCGACGGTTACGTTACCATTCGCGGCGCATGGTGCGAGCCGCTTGGGACGGAGCTGGTTCGCAAACTCAATCGACGCTTAAAAGAAGTGAAGGATAGCGGTATCGGCTCGGGCCCATTATGACCAATTTAGAATTTTCCTTCGCTAAGCCGGGATTGCTCGTAAGCGTGCGGAGCACAGCTGAAGCGCTTGCCGCGCTCTCCGGTGGCGCCGACATCATCGATGTCAAGGAACCCAACCGCGGCCCGTTGGGAGCCGCCGATTCCGAAACCATTTCAGCCATCGTCCGCGCCGTGAATGGGCGGGCTACCGTCACTGCCGCCCTGGGCGAGCTGTGTGACTTCGTCGCCGAGCAAATGCCTGCTCGCGCGCGTATACTACCCGCCGGCGTGTCACTCTTCAAAATCGGGCTCGCTCGTTGCGCTGGCATTCCCGATTGGAAAGCGCGTTGGCAACAGCTAGTTGATTCGTTGGATTCCGAGTCGGACGATCCCGCCCGGCCGGTCGCGGTCGTATATGCCGATTGGCGCGCAGCCGAATCGCCGCCGCCGGATGACGTACTACGGGCCGCCATCGAGCTCCGCTGCCCTGCCCTTCTCATCGACACGTGGCGAAAGTCGAACGGCATCCTGTTCGACCATTGGCCTGCCGTAGCCATCCAAAACTTTCTCGACGAGGCCCGCGCCGACAACCTCATCGTGGTGCTGGCTGGTTCGCTTGCAGAGGATTGCTTCGTCACCGCAGTGGCGCTGGCGCCCGACCTCATTGCGGTTCGCGGCGCCGCCTGCGACACCGGCCGCACGGGAACTGTCTCAGCCGAGCGGGTACGCGACTTGAAACTCGCGATCGGAGGAATAAGCACGGCCGCGATCGGCCAGACCGGACTCGCCCGCAAACAATTTCGCTGAGCCCATTGCTTGCATCCGTGCGACCGTAGATTTTTTCTTGACAACCGCCCCGAAAAGGGGATACTCGGTGCATTCGCGAATGCTTGGCGATACGGTCCTTGCTTTTCGAATGGGGGTCGAAACATGTTCAGGAATATTTTGGATGCAATTCGAGATGGCGATTGGTGCTACGAACCCGTGGAGATTGATCCGAAGCTTTATTCGGCCACGCCGCAATCCCCGGCACGGAAGAAAAGCTCGAAGTGTTGGCGGCGCGCGTCCGCGCCGGTTTGCCGCTGTGGCACAAATCCGACCGGCCCGACTATGACGAGCCGAACGCCGATTAACTTGCATTGAGGAAGGGATTCATCATGCCGAAATTCGGCGTCCGCGTGCCGCATAACCTGACGAAAGACGAAGCTCGCTCGCGCTTGGAACGATTTGTCGAAATGATCGAGCAGAAATACGCCGATAAGGTCAGCGAACTGCAACAGTCGTGGGATGGCGATACGCTCAAATTTCACTTCAAGACCTACGGCATCCCGCTCGATGGCGGCATCACCGTTGCCGACAACGAGCTCAATCTGGCTGGCGACCTGCCCTTCGCCGCCATGATGTTCAAAGGCAAAATCGAATCCGAAATCCGCGAATCGCTGGAGCGGATCGTCGCGGCGTAGGACGCGTATGGTTTGGAGCCCGCAGCGCTAGCAAGGGTTTTGGGGATATTACCCTTGCTTGCGCCGCGGGCTCCGATCAGCTTTCAATTATTCCGTGCCGTATCGCCGCGCGATGATCCGCACTCGATCCCCTTCGATGCGATAATCCAAACCGGCGGGCTGCAATAGCGCTTCGAGCAGGTGCTCCCGATCCACGTTCTCGACCGAAAATGAAACGCGCTCGTCGAGCGATTTGCCGGCGGCGCGAATCGACTCCTCATCGATCTGGATCGCCCAGTGGAGGCTTTTCGAGAGCTGCTGCAAAACTCTTCGCACGGGTTGCTCGTTCACACGCAGCGTATAAACCTGCCGACCTCCCTGCTTTGGCCGGGCCCCGCTCGACAACTTCGCCGACGGGGTGCTCGCCGCGTGCGCGCGGACGAATTAGCAAGGTACTTTAGCGGCACGACCGCAATGAACCGGTCGTTCGGCCGCACTTCAAATGTCAGATCGAATCCGATTAGCAAGATGGTCAGCGAATCGGTGAGCGTTAGTTCGGGCAGCTCGCCGGCTGCCCAAAGATCGTGCGGAATTATTTCCGCGTTTGCAAGCCGCCAACTGCGCTGTTCGACCATCGAGGAAACGAGCCGACGCGGCTCGCTCAGGCGCGGCCACGAGAGACTTTGTTTCGAGGAAAGTGCTGAGCGATATTCGGCCGGCAACCTCGCCACTTCCTGCGCTCGCGCCGCGGCCAGGCCCCGCAATCGTTCCGCCTCCGCATTTGGCCCCAGATACACGAGGGAGCCCAGCCGGGCCACGCCCAGTTCCCGATCCGCCGCAATCGCCCGTACCACTTCTTCCGACGAGGTCGCCTCGATATCGATGTTCACACGCAGTCCCGGATCGACGCGCCGATCAACAAAAACGGCCTCATCAAACAGGTGCTTGAGCCGAGAGATTCCGTCTCGAAGCGGCACATCCTGCCAGTGAATGCTCGCGCTGCGCTGCGGTCCTTGCCGGCCACGAACCCCGGGTGTGTTCGCCGCAGAGGGCGGCTTCGCGCCATCGCGGCGGTCACGTTCAACTTGCGCCGGCAGCGGTCGACACGCGAGGTACGTTGCGACAAACACCGTACCACCACTCAAAAGCAACGAACGTGAGAACAACGGTGTTACCTCTTGTCAAGAGTTCAGTTACAAGATCATGCGTTCATGGATCGTGTTGTCTGCGTGTCAAGGGAAAAGCTTTTTTGAATTGAGCAAACCAATTGCGTCGCAACGACTTTATTGTCGCAGCTAATGCAGTTTCCGCGATCTTCTCAATTTCGTGGAGACCGCCATTATAGTCGCGCATAAACCGCCCGAATATCGCCGGAACAATTCGCCCCAACAATCTCATCGCGGCAATCAATTTTTTCGTTGTGCTCCGTTCATTTGTGATTACACTCAAACCATAGAGATGGCGGGCAAACAGGCCAAATTCGGCTGTGCCGAGAATTCGGTGCTCCTCTTTTCGCCTGTGATTGAAAACGAAAGATTCGTTCGCCGCGTTTCGGCGTGGCATCTCATCGAACGGCCGGTGTAAAGTCGCCGCCGCAACGTGAGCGGAACAGAGAGTGTGCAAGCCGGGGCCTTTAGCGGGCCACGGCTTAACGTTTCGTCCTCGAGTTGACAACTTTGGGCCAGATGTACGGAGCCAAAACGTGGACCCTCGTCGATTGCGCACCCCTGTCTTAGTTATCTATTACAATCGCTACCTCACCAACAACGACTGCACCATGTTCGTTAAGCGCCTGGTGCGGCGTTACTCCAATCCAACGCTCGAACGACTGGTGGCGCTAGGCGATCATATCACGCGCCGCGCCGCCGTGCTCGCCCTGAGCATGGTCGGCGATTACTCATCGAACGCCGTGCTAGGCCGGGCTCTGGTCGATCGCGACCGCGGCGTGAGAACCATCGCCGAAAGCGGCATTCGCGAGCTATGGTGCCGCATCGGCAGCCGCGACCAGCAAGAGAAGTTGCGCGAAGTCGCCGATCTCAACGATCAGCGGCACCACTTGGAAGCCGCCCGGCTTGCCACCGAGTTGATCCACAACTCGCCCTGGATTGCCGAGGCCTGGTGCCAACGCGGCACGGCTCACTACCACTTGGGGCAGTACGACGCTGCCGTCCGCGATTGCCACCAGGCGCTCGAAATCAACCCGTATCACTTCACCGCGGCGGCGGGAATGGGACAGTGCTACATGCTGCAAGACAACCCCGTCGCCGCGCTTGAAGCGTTCCGCCGCGCCCTGCGACTTAATCCGGGACTGGAAGAAGTGCGGGCGCAAGTCGTCCGCCTGCAGCGCTCGCTCAAGAAAGATTAGCCGTTAAACGCGACGCGAAGGCCCGGCGAAGCGGAGCGCGACTGCGCCTATCCCCGACGCAAAGGCTGGCGGAGCATACTCCGGCTGGCTCTACCGCACCAACCGCCCGCGCGGAATCCCCATCGCCTGGCGAACGCCCGCGGCGTAACGCTGCGGGTTGGCCGTGAATTGCTGCAACGTCGCCTCGCTGGCGAACATGTAGAACAGCCCATCGTAGTCGAGGCTGTGTTCGCGCTTGCCCGGCACTTGTTGCTGGTGGTCGATGGCCAGAACCGGGTCGATTCCGGATAGGGCCGGCGTGTAGCGATCGGGATCGGTCCAGAATTGTTTCTGCTCCTCTGGTCCGGCGAACCAGTACGTGCGGCCGCGGTGAACGACGCCCCAGCGCGGATCACCCGCAATCCACTTCCACGAATTCCGCATACTCACGGGGCAATAACCGTCGAAACCCAAAGGTGGCGCTCCGGCCGGCAACTGGCGCAGATCCGGCACCCGCCTGTCGGCGATGGACCGCTGGAAGGCATCGCCGAGCCCAACGCTGTATGCGGCGACGTTCGCCGCGCCGGCGGCGCCAAACGCGACTGTGGAATTCGACGTCGCGATCGGTGTCGTATCGGCCGGCGAGATCAGCGGCGAAACCGCCGACCTCGGAACCGGCGAAGGGACAGCCGCCGTCATGAGGTATGGATTGGCGATCGCGTTCGGCATAGCCGCCGGCGTCGCGATAGCCAACGAACTCGGCGGACCGACCGCACCCGCCGACGGATTCGCCACGACCTGCGGCGTTATCGCCGGCGACTGCGGTTGTCCGGGGTCGGTGCCCGCTGCTGCCATTGCGGCCCGATGATGCTTGCCACGTGCCGGCGGGTTGTCGACGATATTCCCCTGTCCCGCTGTGGGGACCGACAAGGGTTTTTGCGGCGGCAACTGTTGAGCTGGCCCGACCGCCATCGGCGTATCTGGTGATATTTGCAAACCCGCGTACGCGCTATTGAGCTGCGGCTGCATCGGCGCAGCGGTTGCCGCTTTTGCATAGGTCTGCCCGCTCCTCGATGTATATTTACCGGCCGCCGCGGTCACCTCGGCGACGTAAGCCGCCGGCGTCGGCGGACTGATCAACTTGCCCACCAATTGCCCATCCGGAGTGACGATCACATCGGTTGGCACGCGCGAGATCCCAAACCATTGCGCCGTCGCCGAGTTCTCGTCCGCGTTCAGCTTCACCGGCACAAACTGCTGCTCGATCGCGCTGGCTACGCCTGGCTGGTTGAACACGTTTTGATTCAATGCCATGCACGGCCCGCAGCTCGGCGTCCAAAAATGGACCAGCACCAGCCGACCGGTCTCCTTCGCCACCATCTTGGCCGACTCGAGGTCGCTGTGCCAATGAACGGCTTCCTGTTGCGCCGATGCCGGCGCAGCCAGCAGGGCGCAGACGATTATGGTGAGAAGCTGCCAATGGTGTCGCATGTATCTGCCCTCGGCGTCGAATTTGCACGGGGTGCGCATGGCGCTCATCGGCTGCCGGTTACGCACCCTCGTCTCCGTTATCGGACGGCGGTGTGTACCGACTTTGCTAAATTTGAGGATTCTGCGGAACATGCCGGCTCGCCCGGCGATGCAGTCGAGGTCCTGTCTGGTAGCTACGCGGTGGCATTTCGCACCGGCCGACGCCACTTTTGCCGAAATCTTCCGTTTTTTTGCCAGCATGGCCTTGATCTAAAGCTTGACAACCACCGATTTATAGGGAACAATACGCATGAGTTGATTGTCCTGCCGGCTTTTCGGCAGGTTCTTCCGGCCGACCTGGCACCCGGCGTAGCCGATTGCTGGGAGTAAAGCTTGGCCCACCGGTAGCTGACGGTTTGCTAGCTACCTGCTGTGCCAAGGGCCGCCTCATTCGCCATCAGGAATTTTCTTGGGCGCGGGGGCTATCCGTCGGAGCCTTGGATCTCCATACGATCCCGACCAATACACTAGCGCAGATAGACGCTAAACGTCTGCAAGAACACTGACCGCCATGATGCGATTGCCCACAATGCGGTAACCGCGGCGGCCTAGCGAAGCAGAGCCAAATTCGCTCGCGCCTGATGATGCGCACTCACAAACTTGAATACACGTCCGTTGTGGTGCAGTTTGATATCGTGACGACGGGTGGCTGGGGCAACGCCCTAGAACTCACCACCCGGGCATTGCGCCAGATTTCCAAGCTGAACCACTGACTACACATCGCACCCGACTGGCCGATTGGCCGTCACCGCGACCAACAACTTTCGCCAGCGATTCACCCGCTGGTTTCAATTCACTACTAAAACGCGTTAAGAGTTCTCTTCGGCAAATGGCCGTCTATCGTTCTGACGCAATCTGATTTCTTTTTACGCCCGCCGGCGAAAGCGTTTTTCGACCGCGGCGGGCAAAGGTTAAGGCTTTGAGTAACATGGCCAAACGAAAACGAGGCGGGGGCGGCGGTGGTGGTGGCGGACGTTACCGCGACGGTGGCCGACAGGGCGGCGGCGGTGGATACAACCGAGGCCCCAACACCGGCCGGCGCGGCCGCGGTGGTGGTGGTGGCGGACGACGCCGTTCTTACGGTCCTCAAACCGATCGCCAGGACCGGGCCACCGATTACGAGCCCAGCGAAAACGGCGAGCCCTTGCCTCTCGTCGCAGGCTCCGGCGTCCTCGAAATGCATCCCAACGGCTACGGCTTCCTCCGCAACCCGGCCACCAGCTTTACGCGCAAGCGCACCGATCCGTTCGTCCCCGGCACGATGATCGAAAAGTTTCGCCTTCGCGAAGGCGTTCTGATTAGCGGCACGGTTCAACGCCATCGCCGCGGCCAGGGCCCCAGGCTCAAAGAAATCCTTGATGTCGATGGCATGGTCCCTGACGACTACACCAAAGTGAAATCGTTCGACGAACTCACGCCGATCAATCCCGAACAATGGCTGAAACTGGAAACCGGCCAAACACCGGTTACCACGCGCGTGATGGATCTGCTCACGCCGCTCGGCAAGGGCCAGCGCGCGCTTATCGTCGCCCCGCCGCGCACCGGCAAAACGATCCTCATCCAGCACATCAGCAACGGTATCACCACCAACTATCCCGATATCACGATGGTTGTGCTGCTAGTCGATGAACGACCGGAAGAAGTCACCGACATGCAGCGGATCATTAAGGGCGAAGTGTTCGCCTCGAGTCTCGACCGCGATGTCGAGAGCCACGTGCGGCTCGCTCAGCTATCGATCGAGCGTTGCAAGCGCCTGGCCGAAATGGGCAAGGACGTGTTCCTGCTCTTGGACTCGATCACCCGCTTGGCCCGCGCGTTCAACAAGTGGGTCGGCAACACCGGCCGCACGATGACCGGCGGCGTCGATATCAAGGCGATGGACATCCCCAAAAAGCTGTTCGCCACTGCCCGTGCGTTCGAAGAAGGCGGCTCGCTCACCGTCGTCGGCACCGCGCTGATCGACACCGGCAGCCGAATGGACGACCTGATTTTCCAGGAGTTCAAAGGCACCGGCAACATGGAGCTGGTCCTCGACCGCAAACTGGCCGACCGCCGTGTCTGGCCCGCGATCGACATCGAGCAATCCGGCACCCGCCGCGAAGAAAAGCTGCTCCCGGAAAAAACCCTGCACGCGGCCACGATGCTCCGCCGCACGCTTTCCAGCATGCACCACGTCGATGCCATGGAACAGTTGACCACGAAGCTCACCAAGTTCAAAACGAACGACGACTTCATCAAGCTCATCCAAGGCGCTCCGGCGATCGACTGATTCTCTCCCTGTCGCTCCAGAAAAGCTGCCCCATGCACCGTGCGCCGCCATCCGCTTGCTGTTCGACGGCCCTGAGCTCGCTGCCGAAGGGCGGTTTAGCTCCCGATGGCACGAACTGCGCTCGCGTAACGTATCCAGGCGATTCTCGTCCACTCTTCGACCACGACTAACGACGACAGCCCGCCAGGCACGAACTCCTTTCAACCTTCCGGTCACCTCCCCTTGCCGTCTGCAATGAATGGTTCGGTCCCCTCCCCCTTGCGGGGAGGGTTAGGGAGGGGGTAAATAAACTCCACGTAACGCGGTCCCACCCCAGCACATTATCCGCCAGATCAAATCTCACCTTGACTCCTCACGAATTCATTCAGAAGTGGCAAGCCGCTCAACTCTCCGAGCGCAGCGCATGCCAACAACACTTCCTCGACCTCTGCGACCTCCTCGGCCAACCCAAACCGGCCGCCGCCGATCCCGAAGGCACTTGGTACACCTTCGAACGCGGTGTCCGCAAAACCGCAATTGACGACGACGATCGAGAAGCAGACGCCCGACGGGAGGGCGAGGCTCCCGCCGAGCCAAAAACGCCAGCAACCGCTGGCCACGGCTGGGCCGACGTCTGGCTCCGAGGCCACTTCGGCTGGGAATACAAAGGCAAACACAAAGATCTCGGAGCCGCCTACAAACAACTCCTCCAATACCGCGAAGACCTCCAAAATCCGCCCCTCTTGATCGTCTGCGACCTCGACCGCTTCGAAATCCACACCAACTTCACAGGCACCGTCAAACACGTCTATAAGTTCAGCCTCGCCGAACTAGCCGAGCCCGCGAATCTCGACGTCCTCCGCCGCGCGTTCACCGACCCCCAATCGCTCCGCCCTGGCCAAACCACGGAAGCCGTCACCCAACAGGCGGCCGAGCTCATCGGCCAAATCGCCGACGGCATGCGCCAGCGCGACATCCGGCCCACGATACGCAATTCGACTCCGTATTGGACCCCTTCGCGACGATCCGCCGCATGTCGCTATTCCACTGTTTTTGCATTGGCGCAAGAAGTGGCAATGTTCGTATTTGCAATCTTGTCTTCGTTGCAACCGATTGCCATCGTTTTATAATGACTAACGTACCTCTGGCACTATTGATCCTTACCTATGTCAGAATCCTCGTCAAAGTTGGTATCGGACTATGCCGACATTTGTTCGCAATTGATTCATTGCCTTACGAATTGCACCGCAGAATTATGCAAACTTACGACGAGCCAACTCGACTTAATCGCAGTTCCATGGGGCGATATCTGCCGCGCGTATGGTGGGTCAAGCGAGCGCTTCCCGCCACAGCCGATCCAGTCAACTATTGATAGTTACCTTCTAAAGCTCGCAGTAATCGCGATCACAGCAGATCAGAGGGTTTCACAACTGGAACTCGAGGAGTGCTTTCCCCTCACGAGCCGAATTGCGCAGTCGCTGGCGTCTCAATTTAGTGACCTGCGAGGATTCGACAATTCCTCGATTGATAGACATTGTGAGTTCCTTCGCCAATTCAACGAAAAGACCGGCTCGTTTGGCGGCGGATGTGATTGGACTCTGGCTGCGGCCCCGGGATTGGTTCTGTGCGCGAGTGTTATTCAAGACGCGAGTCACGGAGGCCAAAAGCGCCGCGCCCTATTTATGCGGTTTAGGGCACTTTGTATTCGATTGGTGCGTGGAATTCTCAGTTCCGACGGGATGACCGACGAAGAGTCGATTCTGCTTCAACAGATCTCAGAGCACTTTGACGCGTTGCTGTATTCAGCAAATGATATCGAAGAGTCTAATGATCCACATGTAAGCACTGCACATGCGCAACTACTTCAGAGTGAGAGAAATGGAGAGATCCGATCAACCGCTGCGACGTCGAAGGCTCATATTAGCCGGGAAGAAGCATTGTGCACCGCTCTTGAGGAACTTAACCGCCTAATTGGATTGCGAAGTGTCAAGCAGGAGGTCCAGCGTTTGACGTCGTTTTTGCGAATACAGCATGAACGACGTGGGCAAAACTTGAAAACGGCGACACAATCTCTTCATTTTGTATTCAAGGGCAATCCGGGTACCGGTAAGACCGTTGTCGTGCGGCATTCTGGGCAAGGTCTTTTACGGATTTGGAATTCTGGACTCATGCAATGTCGTCGAGTGTGACCGTTCGAAGCTCGTCGGAGGCTATGTTGGTCAGACCGCAATGAAAACGGACGAGGTTATAGATTCCTGCGCTCGACGGCGTACTCTTTATTGACGAGGCCTATACCCTTTCGCGTGACGCAGGCGGAAACGATTTCGGCGAAGAAGCCATTAACCAGCTCCTAAAAAGAATGGAGGATGATCGCAAACGACTAATAGTTGTTGTCGCGGGATATCCGAAGCTGATGGATGATTTCATCAGAACGAACCCAGGCCTGAAAAGTAGGTTTACGCGGTACATTGATTTTGAGGACTATTCGGCCGCAGAACTCTGTCAAATTTTCGAAAGCTTTGCGGTTAACGATGAGTATCGACTCAGCGAAGAAGGTCGCATTAACTCAGCAGTGCTCTTTGCCGGGATGTACTTGAGGCGCGGCGACGATTTTGGAAATGCACGTGATGCACGCAACATCTATGAAAGGGCAGTCGAACTACAATCGGAACGTCTCGTGAGGAATTCGAATGCTAAGCAATCGAGAGACGATCTTGCGACTCTTAAGGGAGAAGATTTGGAGGTGTTCCTCAAGGACTGTCTTGGTTCAGCGTGAAATGGAATTTTGACCTTCTGGCGTTAGCGACTTGGTAAGGCATCCTGCGGTGGTGATTGTGGCGTCATGCCAATCAGGTTTATCGCTTTGGTGACCAAGATCGAAGAGGAAGGAGGACGGCACGTGGAGCGCACCGCCCGTCCTTCGATCTCGGTCCCCTGGGTCGGCGCTCGGGTCGCACCTCTGCGTTGCCCTATCCTCCGCCCAGGTCGTTTGGTGTTTTAATCCATCAGCATGGATGGAAGCAAGCTGCCGCACTTGGCGTCTTCGTTCACGGGCCGCTTCGAGTTTTCTATCTCGCGTGGCGAAGATCTCCGTGTCGCGGCCGGCGAGCTTATCGGCCGGCGTAACGTAGCCAATTGCCGAATGAAGTCGCACGCAGTTGTAATGTTCCACGAAGTTCTCGACGAGGCGCCGAGCTTCTTCCAGCGACAGCGGCACGTGGGGGCGAATGCAATCGGCTTTGAGCGTCTGGTGCCAGCGCTCCATCTTGCCATTCGATTGCGGATAATAGGGACTCGTTCTCACATGGGTCATGCCACACAGGCGGATGAACTCATGGAAGTCTCGGGCCATGAACTGCGGGCCGTTGTCGGTGATGATCCGCGGCTTTTCTCCGGGAAATTTTTCCCGCGCTCGTTGTAGAACTACCTCGACGTCCGCCTCGCGCATCGTCTCCCGCAGTTCCCAGTGGACGATGAATCGGCTACAGCCATCGAGGACGCTCAGGAGAAAGTAAAATGTGCCGCAGATGTTGATATCTGATATCCATGTGCCAATGTTCGTGGGGCCGCAAAGGCTGCTGAAATCCCTGACCTTTCGCACTCTCCCTGCGTTCCAGCGCCGGAAGCAGCCGGCCCGCTGGAGAACGCGATACACGGTGGCCGCGCTGGCGGCCACCACGTCCGCATCCATCATCATGTAGGTCAAGCGGCGGTAACCTTCCAGTGGATGCTGGGCATAGAAGGTCAGGATGGCCTCCCGTTCCCACGATTCCAGCCAATGATCGCGCGGCACGAGCGCATTGTGCTCATTGACCTTGCCGTAGCGCTCTCGCCAGTCGTAGAACTTGCTCATGCCCACTCCCATCCACTTCACCAGCCGCATGGCCGGCAGCTCCGTGCGCTTGACTCCATTTACTCACGTAATCGACCACTTCGTCCCGCACATCGGGCGTCACCCAGCGGCCCCTCAGAGCACCCCATCGAGTTTTTTTAAGCTGACGTTTTCCTCCATCAGTTCGGCAATGACCTCGTTCTTGGTCATGAGCTTCGTCTGGAGCGCTTCGATTTTACGTTGTTCGGGCGATGGGCCGGTCTGCTTTGTTTTCCGCTCGAAGGCAGCCGCTCCATTCTCGAAGAGTTGCTTCTGCCACTGATAAAACTGCGTTGGCTGGATGTGGTGTCGATCGCATAGATCCGAGATCGCCAATCCATCGACCAGGTGCTCTTTCAAGACGGCCACTTTCTGCTGGGGAGAGAAGTGCCTCCGCTCCCGTGAGTTCGATCCATTCTTGGCTGGGTCCATGGAATCCTCCTTCGCTTCGCGTTATGCTAACGCCCGCAAAGGAAAATTCCAGTTCCGGCTGAGGCAGGACAGAACTGCTTGGGGAGGAGCCCGTCGATTTGAGCGGCGCCCGCTGGCGCTTTAATTGCCCAAACTGCAACCATAGTGGCGTGGAAACAGCAAAGCTTGCTGGCCGCCGGGTTAAATGCAAGTGCGGATCAGCATTTGTATTCCCGTGGTGGGATTTGGTACCTGAAACTGTTCCGGCATTAGAAAAATCACGAACAGACTCCAAGAATCCATTTGTCCGTTGATGATACGTGTGTCAGCCATGTGAACACTCCGTTGGGCTCGACCTCAAAAAACTCGACGCCGCCATCTTCGCCACCTACGGCTGGGACCCCGCAATGTCCGACGATGACTTGCTCGCGGCGCTACTCTGCGCCTGAATCTGGAAGGCAGGGAAATAACTTCAGCGCACGACGCACACTTTGAGCTGTAGCCCGCAACTCCCCCCTCCCCAGCCCTCCCCGCCGAGGGGGCTTTGCACAAAAACTAATTATGAGAGGCGTCTCCGACGCCGATTTCACGTTGTCATCGCAACCTATTGTGCAGCGCGATCAAAGATCGGGGTCGGAGACCCCTCCTACAAAGAGTTTTTGTGCAAAGCCCGCCGAGGGGAGGGAGCCGAACCAGATGAAGCTCATCGGCTCTCGCTCAACCACCGGCCAAATCTAATCTATGGACATCCATACACTAACCACTAAAATAACGGGCACGCTGGACAATCCAGTCGTTCGGCGCCGCGATTTTCGCCGAACAGGTTCTTTGACAATTTGCTGTCCGTCGCCAAATTCGGCGCGCGTAAACCCACATCGTTTTGCCCGCCCGACTTCACACAAATGACGCGATTCACACCCGCGATGAAAGTCGGCCCGAGCAAAACAACGAGTTTCGCTCGCCATTAACTGGGACCCCTATCGCACGCGCAAAACCGTGTCCAATCATTCCCCCCTCCCCCTTCCGCCTTCCGCCCTCGGCACGCATCCCCCTTCGCTCCGCCCGCCCGCGCCGCTAACATGGAGCATCGCGCCGTTGCCCCGGAGGGTAAGCGAATTGGCCAGCAGCCACACTGGAAATGTGGTGCCGCGAAAGCGGTTGGGGGTTCGAATCCCCTGCCCTCCGCTACAAAAGAAACACGGCTCGCAAGTTGTTGCGCGGCAACTGCTTGCGAGCCGGTATTGTTTTCAGGGCACGTAGTTGTCCCTGTCTTGTCCCCTTGAGCAACCTCGCGGACTGACCGATCAAGCCAGGCGCGAGGGCCGCCCCGCGCCACCGTTTCTAAACGCCCTCAACAGTGAGAACCCAAGCATCTTGAAGGAGGCTCACGCTATGTCGGTAGAGCAATCTTAACGCTCAAAAAAGTGCAAAACTCGAACATAGCGCCCGTGACGAATTGGTCAATCGGACTCGAGCGGCCGTAACGTTTTGTCGAGCCATTTTCTTTCAGATGGCGGCCGGTCTTGCTAGTCTGCTCGTTATCACCCGCGGAAATTAAGGTTTGATTCATCACCTCGACCACTTTTTAAGACTTCCATATAACCACCGTTTTTTCCGAAAGTGCAGACCTGATAACTGCGACTGTAAATGCTTGACCCGTGCAGCACGCAAAACACAAAATCAGGCTTTGAGGAGGGATTGGAATTACTACCTCGATTGCTTCGAAGGAATTGCCCGTCAAATTCCCATTCGATTAATGTGCAGCGCGCATGTTCGGCCGCCGAATATTCCTGATCGCGTTGTTGCTCTGCTGCTTGCCGGCGCATGTGAATGCACTGACGGTCGTGCCGAATTACGACGCGTCGGTCATAAGCCTGCCGTACTTTTCGCAAGTTCAGAGCGCGGTGAACTATGCTATCCAGCAGTTCGCTGGAAGATTCTCCGACCCGATCGCGATTCGCGTCGACGTGGTTGCGACAGCGGGGCCGTCAGATCCGCAATCGCCGGGGCTGGCCGCGAACGTGGCGAACATTTACACGGGGCTGACGTACTTTGGCGTCCGCAACGCGTTGGTTTCCCATGCTACTACCGCCAATGACTCCGTAGCAAATGCGAGCCTTAGCGCGACCACGGATCCGACTGGAGGCAACGACTTTGCCTTGACCGTCGCGGAGGCCCGAACACTTGGCTTTCTTCCGGCCAACGACCCAGCCCAAAGCGCCGGCACGATTTACTTCGATTCCACTGCCAGTTACTCCTTTGATCCCATTTAGTCACGGCTCCAGAGCGGCAATCCTGCCTGAACTGGCGATGGTCGCGAACCCCAATCGTGATCAGTGCCAAAAACTCATCAGCGTGACGATCTCTGACACCAATATATAGTGCCGAAAAGTCGTACGTTTTCTCAGATTGAGATGCCGGGTGGTCCTGGGTCTGTTAGAAGCCTCAACAAATCAAGGATATCTCGGCTCGGCACCCAGCCCCCTGACTTGTCGATTGCGGCCGAATCAGCGTATCGATCGCAACATTGCTTCTACGTTAGCGCGACGGTTGATGGATCGGAGGTTTTCATCGATAATCAATTCCCTGCCCCCAAAAGTGAGTCGGCCGACAATCGGATCTCGATTTCAGTCGACTCATTCCCGCCCTTCCTGAGCTCCGCCGCACCAGATGAGCTACGGATCGTTTCAATTACGTGCCGTGCGGAATCTGTCGATCCTGGTGTCGTTTTTGTGCGTGCAGATTGCTCCGCGCGTGACTGCGTTGGCCGAGGAGCAGAACGCGAAGGCGCTCGCGGCGGCATATCGGGCGGAAATTCGCCCGCTGATGGAGCACTACTGCCACGACTGTCACGGCGGAGCCGACGTGGTGGAGGGCGACATCAACCTGGCGGCCATGAAAAGCTGGGATGATGCGGCCAAGAATCCCAAGACGTGGCAAAAAGTTGCCGAAATGCTCGGCAATGGTTTGATGCCTCCTCAGGACGCCGAACAACCTACGAATTCGGAGCGAGCCCAACTGCAAAAGTGGGTCGGCGATGATCTGGCGCTCGAGGCGATGGCTCATGCCGGCGATCCCGGGCGAGTGGTTCTCCGACGATTAAACAACGCGGAGTATACGTGCACGCTGCGCGATCTAACGGGCGTGGAGACGCTCGACCCGGCTCGAGAGTTTCCGGCCGACGGCGCGGCCGGCGAGGGATTCACCAATACTGGAAATTCGCTTGTCATGTCCCCAGCGCTCGTAACGAAGTATTTGGATGCGGCCAAGGAAGTCGCCAGCCATGCCGAGTTGTTGCCGGACGGTTTTCGTTTTTCTCCCCACACGACGGCGCGCGATTGGACGGATGACACGCTCGCACAAATCCGCGACTTCTACCGCCAATTCACCGATGCGGGCGGCGGCAGCAAAGTCAACTTGCAAGGCATCGTATTCGATACAAATCAAGGCGGCCATTTGCCGGTCGAAAAGTATTTGGCCGCGACGCTCATTGAACGCGATGCACTCGCAGCCGGGCGCAAAACGATTAATGAGGCTGCGCGCGATCACAAGTTAAATGCAAAATACTTGGGTATCCTGTGGACGAATCTTACGACAACCGGTCCGTCATTGGTGCTCGACGACTTTCGCGCCGCTGGCGTAAATCGAAGCCGGACGATGCACCGGCGCTGTCCGCCGACATCGCGGCATGGCAGAAGTCGTTATGGAGTTTTTCGAGCGTCGGACTCATGGGCCGCAAAGATGGCCCGAAGCGGTGGATGCAGCCCATCAATCCGCTGTTGGCGAAGCAAGACGTCAAGTTCAAGATTCCCGATTCGCCCGACGGCAAAGACGTTGTGATTTCCCTGGTGGCGACCGATGCAGCAGACGGCAACGAATCGGACTATGTAGTTTGGCAGGCGCCGCGGCTGGTCGTCCCGGGCCGGCCGGACTTATTGTTGCGAGATATTCGTAGCGTGGCGCGCACACTCAAATCGCGCCGGGCCGAACTTTTCGCAAACTCGGCCGAGTACTTAAATGCGGCCGATGAAATATCGTCGTCTGAAGAGACATTGGATATCGGCAAGGTTGCCAGCCAACACAAACTGAACGAAGCCGATCTGCGAGCATGGCTCGACTACTTGGGAATCGGCGCGGGCAACTCGGTCGAATTGCACGGACTCTATACCGACAAATTGACCGGAGTCGGCGGATTCGAATTTGTCAGCGGTTGGGGCAGCAAGGATACTCCGTCGCTCGTGGCCAATTCATCAAGCCAACATGTGCGAATTCCTGGAAACATGAAGCCGCACGGCGTGGCCGTGCATCCGTCGCCCACGTTGCGATCGGCGGTCGGCTGGCGGAGCCCAATCGCCGGACTGGTGCATATTGCCGGAATGGTGACGCCGGCGCACACCGAATGCGGCAACGGCGTAACGTGGTCGCTAAATGTACGGCGTGGGGCCGTACGCCAACAGTTGGCGGCCGGCGAAGCGCACGGCCCGGCCGAAGTGAAGGTAGGTCCATTCGATGGCATCATGTTGCATCCCGGCGACGTCGTTTCGCTTTCAATCGGGTCTTTCAATGGCGATCATTCCTGTGATCTGACGGCGGTCGACTTGGAAATCACCGGCAACAATGGCAAAGCCCAACAATCATGGAACCTAGCGGCCGACGTTGCCGACGACGTGCTGGCCGGAAATCCGCATGCGGATCGATTGGGCAACAAAAACGTGTGGCACTTTTACACGGAGCCAGATGTTGGCAGCGCCACGGCCCCCGTTAGTCCCGCGGGATCCGTACTCGCAAAATGGCAAGCGGCAAAAACAGTTGATGAGAAGCGTAAGCTTGCGCTTGATGTGCAGAAACTGCTTACCAGCGGGCCGCCGTCTGCAAGCGACCAGCCCAACGCGGCCATGTATCGTCAAATCGCTTCCGTGCGTGGACCGCTGTTGGGCGGCGTAAACGGGTTGCCGTCTAAGTCAGAAACGGCTGCAACGCACGAATCGAACGAACCGGAGATTGGGCCCGATCCCGCCCTATTTGGACATCATCCGAACGGCCGCGCGATGGATCCGGCCAGTCTGTGCGTGCAGGCGCCGTCTGCGGTTGAAATTCGCTTGCCGGCCGATTTAGCGGCCGGGTGCGATCTGGTGACAACTGCCGCGCTCGATAAAGAAACCGGTAAGGAGGGTTCCGTACAGCTTGCGGTCGTCCCCGGGAAATCGACGATTGGCAGCGGACTGGTACGCGGCGACGCCACGACTACAGCGCGCACCGGGCAGTGGTCCAGCGGCGATTCGGAAGTGATCAATTCGGCTCCCGTTCTCATTTCGGAAGGGAGCAAAGCACAGCGCCGCATCGAGGCAGCGTTCGAGGAGTTTCGCCAACTGTTTCCACCCGCGTTGTGCTACACCAAGATCGTTCCGGTGGATGAAGTCATCAGCGTGACGTTGTTCTACCGCGAAGATGACCACCTAATCCGGCTGATGCTGGATGACGCCCAGCGGCAAAAGCTGGATAAACTCTGGGATGAGCTGCATTTTGTCAGCCGAGACGCGCTCACCTCGGTGGATGCGTTCGCCCAGTTGCTGGAGTTCGCCACCCAGGACGGCGATCCGAAGGCATTCGAGCCTTTGCGACAGCCAATCAAGGATCGTGCCGCGGCGTTTCGAAAATTTCTCGTCGCTTGCGAGCCAAAGCAAGTGGAATCGCTCGTAGCTTTCGCGGTCCGCGCTTATCGGCGGCCACTGACCGCGGATGAATCGCGAGGTCTTTACCAGCTTTATGACAGTCTTCGCAAAGAGGGACTTCCTCATGAAGAGGCGTTTCGATTGACGCTCGCGCGCGTGCTTGCGGGACCGGCCTTCTTGTATCGCATCGAACAGCCTGTGCCGGGCGCCGGGCAAGGACCGGTTTCCGATTGGGAATTGGCAAGTCGATTGAGCTATTTCCTGTGGGCATCGCAGCCAGACGACGACCTGCGACAGGCCGCTGAAGCGCACGAATTGCACGAGCCGGACGTGCTCCTCGCCCACACGCGGCGATTGCTGCGCGATGCGAAAACGCGGCGACTTGCCACCGAATTCGCCTGCCACTGGCTGCAAATCGATGGCTTCGAACATCTCGATGAAAAGAGTGATCGGTATTTTCCCACGTTCGCGGGCTTGCGCGGTTCGATGGCCGAGGAATCGGTTCTATTCTTTACCGATCTGTTTCAGCACGATGGCTCCGTGCTGAACGTGCTCGATGCCGATTACACCTATTTGAATGAGCCGCTCGCGCAGCATTACGGAATTCCCGGCGTGACGGGCGCCGAATGGCGGCGCGTGGAAGGCGTGAAGAAGTTTGACCGGGGCGGCGTATTGGCGCAGGCGACGACTCTTGCGAAGCAGTCGGGCGCGTCACGAACGAGTCCCATCCTGCGTGGCAATTGGATCAGTGAAGTCCTGCTGGGCGAGCGGCTGCCGAAACCGCCGAAGGGCGTGCCGCCGTTGCCCGACGACGAAGCGCAGGCACAGGCACTCACCGTGAGACAACTCGTCGAAAAGCACGTCAGCGATCCGAAATGCGCGGTTTGCCATCAGCGATTCGATGCGTATGGTTTTTCGCTGGAGGCCTTCGATGCAATTGGCCGCCACCGCGAAAAGGACCTCGGCGACCGGCCGGTTAACACACGCGTGACGGCGATGGATGGGTCGGAATTCGACGGCTTGGACGGCCTGCGAAACTACTTGTTGACCAAGCGCAAAGACGCGTTTTTGCGACAATTTTGTCGAAAACTGCTCGGTTACGCCCTTTGTAGATCGGTGCAGCTATCGGACGAGCCGTTGTTGACGAAAATGCAAGGCGATCTTTCCGCAAACCACTACAAAGTGGATGCTGCCATCGAGGCAATCGTGCTCAGTCGGCAGTTCCGTGAGATCCGAGGGATGGAAACCGCCTTTGACGAATGACGCTTTCATTCTGAGCGAAGCGAAGAATCTGACAGACCAACACGCGAATTCCGTCGAAACCAATCCTGCAGAAAGTCGACCAATATGAACAATCACAAATTTTCTCGTCGCACGATGCTTCGCGGAATCGGCGTTTCGATGGCGCTGCCGTGGTTCGAATCGCTCAACGTGTGGGGTGATGTGGCGCGCGGGGCCAAGGTGGCGAGCGAAGCGCCCGTGCGGCTGGCCGTGCTGTTCGCTGGAAACGGCTTCCACAGCAAAGAATGGTGGGCCAAGGGCGAAGGCAAAGCGATGGAGCTAGGCAAAGTGCTCGCACCGCTGACCAGCTATCGCGAGAAGATGCTGTTCATCCGTGGCTTGTTCAACGACCAGGCTCTCAAAGGCAACATTCACAGTTCGCAAACCGGAAATCTGCTCTCCGGCGCACCGCTCGCATCCGGCGGCGATATTCGCTCCGGAACAAGCATCGATCAACTGCTGGCACAAAAGTACGGGCGATCGACCAAAGTGCCGAGCTTGGTGCTAGGCTGCGAGACGTCGAATCCGGCGATCCACAAGAATTATTCGATGCTCTACAGCTCGCACATTTCCTGGTCGTCGCCGACGACCCCCACGCCGCTGGAACTCTACCCTGCGCTTGCATTTGACCGCCTGTTCAAAGACGAAGTTCAGCGCGGTGACAAAAGCGTACTGGACGCCGTATTGAGCGACGCCAGCGACGTGCGCAGGAAGATTAGTGCGACCGACCGCCGTAAGATGGATGAATACTTAGACTCCGTTCGCGATGTGGAGCAGCGAATTGCCCAAGCGGGCAAACAGGGCGAAGTGCAAGGCTGGCGCCCCACGCTCGATAAGCCGAACATCCGTCGCCCGCCGGAAGGCATCCCGCAAAACATTGCCGACCACATGCGGCTAATGTGCGACATACTCGTGCTGGGATTCCAAACGGATACGACGCGGATCACTACCCTCAAGCTGAATAACGATCACTCGTCGCTCCGGTTTCCACACTTGGGTGTCGACTACATGATCCACCACTTGCTCTCGCATTCGGACACGGCCGATTGGCTGAAGGTAAACCAGTTCTTCGTGGAACAATTGGCATACATTGCCGGCAAGTTGAACGCGATTCAGGAAGGCGAGCGGACCGCTTTGGATAACTCGATGCTTCTATTCTGTTCGAGCATGCTCACCGGCGGGCACGATGCCACGCAGTTGCCGGTTGTGCTGCTAGGCGGAGCCGGCGGCAAAATCCAATCGGGCCGCGTGCTGGATTACACCGGCAAGCCGAACCGTCAGATGTGCCGCCTCTATCTGTCGATGATGGAAAAGATGAACCTGCGAATGACCAATTTTGGCGACGCCGCGGAACGACTCGCGGAAGTTTGAGGTTTCTGCAATTAGGGCAGCGGTTTGAGCTTGATGTTACGAAACCAGCAATCGCTGCCGTGGTCTTGCAGGCCGATGTAGCCCCGGCGCGGATGCTCCTTGTAGGCAACGTCGAATTTGTGCGCGCTGCCGTCCGGACGCTTGTTCGCCGCCGGCCATTCGTCGAAATTCATGCGCGAGACTCGCTCGCCGTTGAGTTCGACAGCGAGCAAATTGCGATCGCTGGTGATGACGACATGGTTCCACTCGCCGATGGGTTTCATGGCATTTTTCGTCGGCTCGACCAGATCGTAAATTGCGCCCGTGTCGTGATAACTGCTGGTCTTCGTATCGTCGATGGCCACTTCGATGCCGTTGTATCCGATGTCTTTGCCAGGCCGAGCTGCAAGCGGAAACGTGCGGACGAAGATCCCGCTATTGCACTTCGGGCTGATCTTGAAGTCGAGCGACAGGATATAGTTATCCAGAGGCTGATCATAGACGAGCATATAATCGCACGGATGCGGATTAAGCGAGCCCTGTTGAACGTGCCGCTCGGGCACGGCCTCTCGCTTGATGCTCATCCAACCTTTGGTTGATTTGCCGTCAAACAAAAGTCGCCAGCCATCCGCTTCTTCTTTGTCGGTGAGACGATTGAATGTGTCGTCCGCCCGAGCGGATACAACCAACACGAGTTGAATAAGTGCAATCAGTAAACAAAATCGCATGACATAACCTCACAGTGACCAACCCTTGCGGTATTCCGTGCGGACGTATCGGTTGAGCTCGGGCGCATTCGTAATCTTTTGTTGTTTGCTGTCCCACTCCAACCGCCGTCCGGGAGCGCGGAGCGCGAGCACGCCGAGCAAAACGACTTCGGTCATGGGACCGGCATAGTCGAAGTTGCTGACCGTCCGCGGCCCACCTTTACAGGCCGAAATCCACTCCTCGTAATGGCCAGGCGAACGGGCCATGGTTTTTGGTACCCGTGTGGCCTCTTCATGAAGTGCGAGGGGCAGCAGTTGCGGCATGCCGCCGTGCGAACCGTGGAACATTTTGCCCTTGCTGCCGATGCAGAGCACCCCGTTGTCCGGAAGTTGCTGGCCCGCGGCTAGTTCTGGCGGGGCAGCGGGCATCAGACCTCCGTCGTACCACGTCATGCGTACCGCCGGCCGATTATCGCGGGCCGGAAAATCAAAATAGATAATTGCCGCGATCGGATACGTTTCAAAGTTGGGCCGGTTGTCTGCGAGTACCGAGCCATCGAGTGTCACACGAGCTTCCACATGGCTGGGCGCGCCCAGGTTCAGCGCCCAAAAGGGATGATCGATGATGTGGCATCCCATATCGCCGAGTGCTCCCGTGCCGAATTCGCGCCAGCCGCGCCAACCGACAGGCGCGTAAACCGGATTGTACGGTCGCTCGTGCGCCGGGCCGATCCAAAGATTCCAATCAAGCGTCGCGGGAACAGGCGGCGTCTCGGTCGGGCGGCCGATGCCTTGCTTCCACATGCCTCCGGCCCGATCCGACCAAACGTGAACTTCGCGAACCTCGCCGATGATGCCCGCCTGAATCCATTCATTGGTCAGGCGCGAGCCCTCGCTGGCGTGTCCCTGGTTGCCCATTTGCGTGGCAACGCCGGCCGCGCGAGCGGCCTTAGTTAGCTCGCGACATTCATACAATGTATGAGTAAGAGGCTTCTGGCAGTAGACGTGCTTGCCCGCGCGAATGGCGGCCATCGCGGCCACAGCATGGATGTGGTCCGGTGTGCCGACCGTCACGGCATCGATATTCTTGGCTTCTCGATCGAGCATCCGTCTGAAGTCTTTGTATCGTTTGGCTTTCGGATGAGCCTGAAAAGTTCCGGCGGCCCGCACATCGTCGACATCGCAAAGCGCGACAAAGTTTGCCCCCAGGTTGCTCAGCGTTGCG
Source organism: Pirellulales bacterium (assembly GCA_963733825.1). Classification (GTDB taxonomy): domain Bacteria; phylum Planctomycetota; class Planctomycetia; order Pirellulales; family Lacipirellulaceae; genus JABDGM01. Next base: position 75,700 of record CAVTEK010000010.1, on the reverse strand, counting down.
ATGTCGGCGCCGCCCATTCCTCCGACACCGATTGAGGCAATATTAACCTTGTCGCTTGCGCAACATATCCGGCGCCGCCGAGCACCCGGCGCGGCACAATAGCGAAGCTCAAAGCGGCGGCGCTCGTGGCGAGGAAGTTGCGACGCGAACTGCGCGTGTGTCGATCTCGGCCGATAGTGAACATGGGGTGAAATTCGGGAGTGTGATAGTGACTGCGAAAGTGAAGGATATCCGATGGACGAGGCTGTTCGATCGGACCAATCTCCGCGGCAATGCTCGCCGGCCTGGTCGCAGATACCGAGCTCAGTCAAACTGAACGATTGCCAATATACGGGTACTTCGTTCATTGTACTATTCGCCTCGCAACAGACGTAACCGAGTTGACTCATGGGAATAGCACGTCGGGAGAGCACACATCGGCCAATTCGCTGGCAATGGATCGGCCGCCGGTGCGAATGCCGCCGTCCCCGAACCAGCAATGCTGGTGATACTTCTCGTGAGAATACTGTTGATATGCTCTCGCCGACGCCCGGCGGAATCATAAACTCATTAACGCGTGACACCGGTCAACAATTGACCCCGCTTTCGGAACGCCAGGACCGCCCGACGATCTGGTCGGCGCACGCGATACGACACCGCCGCCTTACCGCTGAGAATTGCGGAAGTTGCTCGGCTACCTGCGTAATCCCGGGGTCAATCCCCAGATAAGGACCCCGAGCCCAACGAGTCCAAGCGGAAGACCGATGGGCAGCAGCACCATCGTCACACTTAGGCCCACTCCCAACACCATCATTACCGCGCCGGCAACGATCGCCGCCAAGTGAAACGCGATGCCTTCCGGCTTCTTGCCCTGATTATCATGAATCATATTCCGACCCTTACTGGAAAATAGAATCGTGTTGCTTGCATCGGAACTAGAGCGAACCGGCGGCTGGACAGCCGTTTCCGCTGAGAACCTCCAAGCGGGAAACGGAAGCAGTTTGCGTACCAAAGTGGTCTTTACTTCGGATCCTAACCGCTCCAACAATTGGCAAAAGCCCTGAGTCAATGTCCAATACGCCCCGTTTGATCAACGGCTTGTCGGGCGAGTAGTGGAGCGGCTGAGCCAATCGTGATGTGCTCGCCGGAGCGCTCCCGTGTCATTCTGGAGCACCATGGAAGAGAACAACAGCATACCCACCAGGCGGCAGCTGTCGATTTGCGTGGAGCATACGGGTTTTGAGCCACGAGTCTCAAACGGCGCAAAGTCCGTTCGGACTAGCTTTCGGATAGCCGGATTCGGTCAGCCGACCGCCTGTCTCATATTCCCATTTCCCTCGTCGTCGGTCCGAAGATCATCGTGCCCTCGCAAAACGGCCACGCCTGTCTTGTCAGGAGCATTTCCATGGATCAGTTTTCGGGAAGCGGGTCAGTTATAGCATGCCTTAGTTTGCGGTCCGACGCGCAAGAAGGCAAATAGGGACCGACTTCCGACAGTCGCCAGTTACAAAACGGCGTGGCGGGGGCGGCATTCGCTACAACCCAGTTGCGTTTTGGTTCGACAGCGAATTGGCTGATACGATGCAACATGGTAATTTGTTGGGGTCGCTCTGCCCGATAACCTGAAAATCGCATAAGGAGATTGAACGATGGCGACCGACGAATTTCTGAAGCAACAATTTCTCACGCTTCGCGATGAAATCCGCGAATCGAAGGCCCGCATCTTTTGGCTGATGATCATCGGAATCGCGTTGGTCATGGCGGCCGGCTATCTGGCGGCCGAACATCCCAACGCGTTCGCGAACGCAGCCATCCCGTTTCTGCTGCTTGGTCTCATGCTTTCGTTTATCTCGGAGCAGAACAACATTGCCCGCGCGGGCAGATTTCTGCGCGAAACTGAGCCCAATTTTGAGAATCACCTGGGCTGGGAGCATTGGCTGGAGACCAAACCGCGGCTCCGTGAAGTCGATCACTCGTTCGTGCTGGGGTTCAGCGTTTTGTTCCTGATCTTTTTTGCCATCACGACATCGCTGACCCTGGTTCAAATCGACAAGCAAGCGGCGCACGAAGCTTATGTGTGGGCGGCGGCGGTCGCGTATTCCCTGGGGGCGTTTTGCATCGGCGTCGTGCTCTGGCGGCATTGGCGTTCGAGCACGGCGGCGAACTAGAAAAATAGGTGGTTTGGATGCGGTGGCGTTGACACTGCGCGCGTACCCAGCGTATGGTGTCTAAAGGCTTTTCATGCAGACGGTTGCGTGCCGTCCCGTGGGCGAGATGAGATGATATGCCTGCGTCGATAGAAGACGTCGCCAAACTCGCGAATGTCTCGATAAGCACGGTTTCGCGAGTTATCAACCGGCGGTCGCTCGTTAACGAAGAAACGTGCAAACGGGTCGAAGCGGCGATCCAGCAGCTGCACTATCGCCCCAACGCGTTTGCCCGGGGACTCATGCTGCGCAAGAGCGGCATCGTCGGCCTGGTGCTGCCGGATCTGCACGGCGAATTCTATTCGGAGATTATTCGCGGCGCGAATGTGCAAGCGCGCGAAATGGGCCACAACCTGCTCTTGTCGTCGGCCCTGCCCGGCGATGACGCGGAAGGTTGGTTTTCCATTATTGGCCAGCACGCCTTGGTCGATGGCTTGGCACTGATGGTGTCGGACACGATGGTCTCGGGCATTGGACCGACGCTGGGCCAACTGCAAGTTCCGCTCGTGATATTGGACGACGAGATTGAGGGCGTCGAACACGATGCGGTGATCATCGATCAGCGACAAGGGGCGACGGCCATGATGCGGCACCTGCTGGAAGAATGCGGGGCCAAGCGCGTATTTTTCGTCGGCGGGGTAGAGACGAACATCGACACCCAAGCTCGGCATAAAGCCTACCGCGATTCGCTGCGGAAGGCGGGCATTAAGTATCAAAATGCCGACGTCTATCATTTGGATTACACGTATGAGTCGGCCTACAGGCTGGCACTCGAAAAGGTGCAGGAGTGGGCCGGACCGAACCACAAGGTGTTTGCAGCCAATGACGAAATGGCGGCCGGCATCGTTGCCGGGGCAATTGCCCGCAATGTCCGCGTTCCACAACAGCTGGGCGTGGTCGGTTTCGATGATACGCGGATTGCACAAATGACGAATCCGTTGCTGACGACTGTGCGGGTGCCGATGTCGCGCATGGGAGCAACCGCCATCGAATTGCTGTGCGAACGAATCGCTGATCCGTCGCGTCCGCCGGCGAAAGTCTCGTTACAAGCTGAATTGGTAGTCCGCGATTCATGCGGATGCCGGTCAAAAAAAACATAGCCCCGTTCGATCGATTGGCGAATTGCCAACTTAAAATGCGTTTCGATGTATTGAAATTCGCAAGTCGCTGTTGGTGGGTCGCTCTCTTTTTTGGCGTTTCGGTTTTCGTCGGTTGCGGATCGAACGAGCCATTGCGGCCGCGGCTTGATTTTTGGGCAATCGGTTCCGAAGTTGAAAAAATTGACGAGCTATTCGCCGAGTTCCGGCGTCAAAATCCAGAGATCGAGCTGCACGTTCAACAAATCCCATGGTCGGCGGCTCACGAGAAACTTCTCACTGCGTTCGCCGGGGATGCGACGCCCGATGTCTGCCAGTTAGGGAATACGTGGATTCCGGAATTCGGGACGCTCGGCGCGCTGGAGCCGCTCGATGCTTACATTCGGAACTCGCGTTCCATCGACCCGAAAGATTACTTTCCAGGACTGTGGCAGACCAACGAAGTAGATTCTCGCGTTTATGGGATCGCCTGGTATGCCGATACGCGATTATTGTTTTATCGAAAAGATATGTTGGCCAAAGCCGGCTGGCCATCGCCGCCGCGAACGTGGAGCGAATGGCTGACTGCGATGCGCGACGTGAAGCGCAAGGTGAATCCGACCGGCTATGCGATCCTGATGCCTACCAACGAATGGGAACACCTTACGATCTTGGGATTGCAAACGGGAAGCCAGATGTTGCGCGACGACGGTCGATTCGCGAACTTCGACAGCCCCGAGTTCCGGCAGGCCATCGAGTTTTACGCGCGGTTGTTTGACGAGAAGCTGGCACCGCCGGTGACAAATACGCAGATTGCAAACTACTGGGAAGAATTCGCCCGCGGCTATTTTGCGATGTACATTACCGGGCCATGGAACATTGGCGAGTTTCGCCGCCGGATGCCGGCAGCGGTTCAGCAGGAATGGGCAACGGCCCCCTTGCCGCGACCCGATAGCGCGAAATTCAGTATTTCGCAGGCCGGCGGTAGCGGCTTGGCGATTTTCAAGCGCTCGCAACACAAACAAGCGGCATGGCGCCTAGTCGAATTCCTCTCGCGTCCGGAGACTTTGGTACGTTTTTACGAACTGACGGGCAACCTTCCTCCGCGCGAGAGTGCGTGGAAAATGGGTCGGATTGCGGATGATCCGCCAGTCCGCGCGTTTCACGAGCAGCTTCAGCACGTCGTTCCTTTGCCCCGTGTGCCGGAGTGGGAACAAATCACCACGCAAATCATTCGCGCCGGCCAGGCGGTCGTCGCACGGCAGAAGACGACCGATGAAGCCTTGGCGGATTTGGACCGGCAAGTTAACGAGCTCTTGGATAAGCGCCGCTGGATGTTAGCTCGACACTAACGAGAGCATGAGTATCCCGGTATGCGGACCATCGCGCCACTCATCCGGCCCGCTTACTTGTTTCTTGCACCGGCGTTGCTCGTGCTGGGCCTGTTCTTCTTCGTGCCGATTCTAGCCTCGCTGATATTGAGCCTCTCCGACTTTGATATTTACGCCCTGGCCGACAGCGGCAATGCGCGGTGGGTAGGGTGGTCGAATTACAGCCATTTATTGAGCGACCCGCTGTTCTGGAAGGCCCTGGTTAACACGCTTTATTTCGTGTGCGTCGGCGGGCCGCTGACGGTCGTCGTGTCGCTTTCAGCAGCGCTGTTGGTTAGTTCGAAGCTGACTCGTTTTCAGGGCGTTTGGCGGACCATCTTCTTTGCACCGGTGGTTACCACGCTTGTAGCCGTGGCGATCGTTTGGCGTTATCTGTACCACACGCGCTATGGCACACTCAATTACGCGCTCGGCTGGATAGGGCTGGGCCCGATCGACTGGCTAGGCGATGGCCGGTGGGCGATGTTTGCCATTATCTTGCTCGCGGTATGGAAGAACTTTGGCTACAACATGGTGATTTTTGTGGCCGGATTGCAGAGCATACCCGAAGAACTATTCGACGCGGCCCGCATCGACGGCGCGGGGGCCTGGCACACATTCTGGAACATCAAACTGCCGCTCTTGGCGCCGACTTTTTTATTCGTCGGCGTCACCACGATGATCGGCTACTTTCAGCTCTTCGCGGAACCCTACGTAATGACCCAGGGCGGGCCGCTTGAGCGCACTTACAGCTTGGTAATGTTCATGTACGAACAAGGGTTTCGCTTTTGGCGGATCGGTTTTGCTTCGGCCATCGCGTTCGTGCTTTTCCTGCTAATCTTGGCGGCGACGGCAATACAAATGCGGCTGCAACGAGGTTCAATCGCATGAACCGTCGGCTTCAGCGTTGGGTCGTCCACGGGCTGCTGTTCGTAGCAGCCCTGATCACGGTGTATCCGCTCATATGGATGGTGTTCGCTTCGCTGATGCCGGCGGGTGCGGCGCAATCGCTGCCGCCGCCGTTCTGGCCAAGGCGAATCACCTTTATCCATTACGCGGAGCTGTTCGAACGCTTGAATCTGGCCCGGTATTTTGCCAACAGTTTGCTGATCGCGGTGGCCGTCACGTCGTTTTCGCTGGTGATCAATTCCATGGCCGGGTACGCGTTGGCGAAGTTGCGTTTTGCGGGCCGCGATCGAATCTATCGCTTTCTAATCGCGGGCCTGGTCGTGCCGGCGCAGGTGGCGATGATACCGCTATTTCTGCTGATGAAGAAATTGGGGTTAATCAATAGCTATTGGGCCGTGATCCTGCCGGCCTCGGCGAGTATCTTCGGCATATTCCTCATTCGCCAGTACGCGTTATCGATTCCGGATGCACTTCTCGACGCCGCGCGCGTCGACGGGGCGGGTGAATGGCGAATTTATCGCACGGTGATCCTCCCGCTCTTGCGGCCGATCCTCGTGACGCTTGGAGTCTTCACATTTATGACGACGTGGAACGACTTCATGTGGCCGCTCGTGGCCTTGATCGACGGAGACCTTCGCACACTGCCGGTCGCCCTGGCCATTTTGTCGGGCGAACATGTGCAGGACACCGAGCTGATGATGGCCGGCTCGGTGGTTACTTTATTGCCGGTGCTCATTTTGTTCGCCTTCGTGCAACGCTACTACGTGGAGGGAATCGTAGCGGGCAGCCTGAAGGAATAGGCTGCCAGTAAGACGGACAATTCTGTCCGTCTACCCAAATCGACGGACAGGATTGTCCGTCCTACGATTCAAGGGTGCCGCCCAGCCCGGGCAAAGGACTCGCTTTTTCGGCGGCCGCTGGTTACATTAGCGGATAGGGCCTGAAAGCACTTTCGGCGTCTCATTTCTCGCAAATCTGGTAAATATTGAACGTTTGGGTCTGGTTCAATGAAGACACTTGCCGCTGATAGTTTAAGGATGACACAGCTCGCGCACGAACATGATTCGCGCACTGAGCTTGCGGCAGCACCGATCCTGCTTTCCAACGGAGAATACAACGTTCGTCTCAGTGAAGTGGGAAGCGGCTTTTCGGAACTGGGCGGCATCGCAATTACCCGCTGGGCGGACGATGAAACGCGAGATGCCGATGGCTTCTACATCTATCTTAGCGATTTGGATGATGGCTTTGTCTGGTCGGCCGGATACCAGCCGACTCGGGTTGTTCCGACGAGCTATGCCGTTCGATTCGATTCGGATTCTGCCGAGATTTCGCGGCTGGATCGCGACATCGCGTGCCGACTGACGGTCTCCATCGGGCAGCAACACAATTTCGAAATACGGAAATGTCGCCTGACGAATTTGGGAAGCCGCCCGCGGCGGCTCGCGCTTACGAGTTATCTGGAATGGGTGCTGAGCCCGCAAGAAGCCGATCGAAATCATCCCGCGTTTTCCAAGCTGTTTGTCGAAACGGAGTTTTGCGCGACACGCCAGGCGATATTGGCTCGGCGTCGGCCGCGAAATAATGATGAATCCGAATTTTGGGGTTTTCATACCGTCCTTGACGGAGGCCTGGCTCGTTCTGCCGAGCGGATTCAATTCGAGACCAATCGAGCAAAGTTCGTTGGCCGCGGGCGGACGCTGCGCAGGCCAATTGCGCTGGAGGACGGCGCGGCTCTTACGGGGGAAGCCGGGCGGGTCCTCGATCCGATCGCCTGCATGAGGGTATCGATTGCTCTCGAACCGGGTCAGTCGCAGGAGGTCGCGTTTGTATTGGGAGCCGCGAAAAGTCGAAGCGAGATTGATCAATCGCTCGTCGCCGTGCAGGACATGGTCCGTATCGTAAATCGTCAGCATAAAGCGATGACGATTGATTCCGGCAACGGCGACACGCTCCATTCCAACCCGCCGACGTTTCTTGAATCCAGAATCGACGAGAAATACAAACCTGCCTCGGCGAAAGTAACCGATGCTGAACACGGAACGAGGCTGCAAGGCACGGCACACTCGGCATCACTTCAATTCGACAATGGTTACGGTGGATTCTCGGCCGATGGGCGCGAATACATTATTCGGCTTTCGTCCGATGGCCGTTCCGAGCGACGTCCGCCGATGCCGTGGTCCAATGTGATCGCAAATGAGCACGCGGGCTTTCTCGTTAGTGAAAGCGGCGCCGGCTATACGTGGTGCGGCAATAGTCGAACCAATCGACTTACGGCCTGGAACAACGACCCGATTTGCGATCCGCACGCGGAAGCACTTTGGATTCGCGATGAAGACCGCCAGGTGTTTTGGTCGCCGACCCCGGGCCCAACTCCCGCATCGAGCGAATACGAGGTGCGCCACGGCTTCGGTTATTCGATTTTCAAGCACGCCAGTCACGAACTGCTGCAAGAAGTGACTATGTTTATGGCGCGCGATGAGCCCGTGAAACTCACGCGTGTGCGGATCGTGAACCGCAGCGGTCGAAAACGGCGCCTGTCGTTGTTCTCATATATTCAATGGGCGCTGGGCGGGATTGCAGGTGGGTGCAACGATGCGATTTCAACGAGTTATGGCGACGATCTGCGCGTCGTTTGGGCGCGGAATCCGGATCGCGAGCTGTATGGCCCGTGCGTCGCATTTTCGTCGTTAGCCGTCGATGAATCGAATCACAGCCAAATCTCCTACTCATGCGACCGCCGGAATTTTTTGGGGCGTTACGGCGATACGGACTCCCCGACCGCGATCGAGTGTTCGGAAAGGCTGGATGGCCGCACCGGCAGCGGCCTCGATCCGTGCGCAGCCTGGCAGGCTCGATTTGAGCTTTCGCCGGGCGAAGCTTTTGAATGTACTTTTCTACTCGGCGAATCGTCCGATCGCGACGTAGCGGCCGGCCTGGTTCGCAAGTACACCAACCCACTTCGCACGCAACAAGCGCTGGCGGATGTCCGGCAGTTCTGGCTGCAATTGCTGAGCGCCGTAACCATCGAAACCCCCGATCGAGAGCTCGATCTGATGGTCAACGGCTGGCTGACCTATCAAAATCTGAGTTGCCGAATGTGGGGCCGGTCAGCGTATTACCAGCCCGGAGGCGCCTTCGGCTTTCGAGACCAGCTTCAAGACTCGGCCGCCCTCATGCACCATCGGCCCGATCTGACGCGAGCTCAAATTCTCCGTCACGCCAGCCGGCAATTTACCGAAGGCGACGTGCTGCATTGGTGGCATCCGGATACAGAATACGGATTGAGGACGCGTTTTTCCGACGACCTGCTCTGGCTTCCTTACGTTGTGGCGGAGTACGTCGGGCGCACAGGCGACAATGCGATTCTCGATCAACAAGTGCCATTCGTCGCGGCGCCGCAGTTGGCCGACGGTCAACAAGAGTTTTATCTTCGACCCGAACGAGCCGGGATTTCGGCAAGTTTGTATGAGCACTGTTGCCGCGCGCTCGATCGGGGCCTCACAACCGGCGAACACGGCCTGCCTTTGATCGGTTGCGGCGACTGGAACGATGGTTTTAGTCGCGTCGGCAGGCAGGGAAAAGGCGAAAGCGTTTGGCTGGCCTTTTTCATCGATTACGTCTTGCAGCGGATGCTGCCTATTTGCTCGAATCGGGGCGACCAAGCGCACGTAGATCGATACACGTCCTACCGGGAACGACTTGCGGTGGCGGTGAATTCCGCCGGCTGGGATGGCGCCTGGTATCGTCGAGGATATTACGACAACGGACAGCCAATCGGCTCGGCGGAATCCGACGAGTGCCAGCTTGATGCGCTCGTGCAAGCTTGGTCGGTACTTTCCGGCGCAGTGCCAGCGGATCGGGCTGAAACGGCTATCCGCGCCGTGGAAGATCGCCTCGTATGTAACGAGGCGGGACTGATCCGGCTCTTGACACCGCCGTTCGATCGAACCCCAAATGACCCCGGGTACATCAAGGGGTATTTGCCGGGAATTCGCGAAAATGGCGGCCAATATACGCACGGTGTGTTGTGGTTCATACGAGCGGTCGCCGAAATGGGTCGCGGCACGCGCGCCGTCGAACTCTTGCGGATGCTCAGCCCCGTCTGGCACACAGGCGCGAAGCAGCAGGCGGATATCTATCAAACGGAACCGTACGTCGTAGCAGCCGACGTTTATGGCGAGCCGCCGCACGTCGGCCGCGGTGGTTGGACCTGGTACACCGGATCGGCCGGCTGGATGTTTCGGGTGGCTGTCGAATCCATTTTTGGCGTGTCGACCGAGGGCGGGCACACGCTGGTTATAAAACCGTCGATCGCTTCCGATTGGCCCCGGTGCCGAATAACGTATCGGTTGCCGGACGGCCACACTCGCTACGATATCTTGATTGAAAACCCAGAGGGAAAAGAACACGGTGCAACTGCCGCGTCGCTCGACGGCAAGCCAACGACTGTGGTAAATGGGGCTGCGCGTTCCGCTGGCGACGGATGGCGAATTGCATCGTGTGGTTGTTCGCCTGTAGCTCGTGCGAGGAGTAAACTTGTCTGGCAGCACATTTCCGGCCGATTTTCTCTGGGGCACTGCCACGAGCGCGTATCAAATCGAAGGCTCGCCGCTGGCGGATGGGTCGGGCGAAAGCATTTGGCATCGCTTCGCACACACGCCAGGCAAGATTTTCGCCGACGATAACGGCGATTTCGCATGCGACCATTATCGGCGGTTGACCGACGACGTGCGGATGATGGGGGAGCTTGGCATCCGCGCCTATCGCTTCAGTATCAGCTGGTCCCGCGTTTTACCGCTTGGATCGGGCAAGCCAAACCAGGCCGGCCTCGATTTCTACAATCGCCTAGTCGATACGTTGGCCGAGCATCATATCCAACCGATGGCGACGCTTTATCATTGGGATTTGCCGCAGGCGCTCGAGGATCGCGGCGGGTGGGCCAGTGCCGAATCGGTGGAATGGTTCGCCGAATATGCGGCGCTAATGTATCGCGCACTGGATGATCGTGTCCGATTGTGGGCGACGCTTAACGAACCGTGGGTGGTCGTGAACGAGGGTTATGTTGAAGGTCGGCATGCTCCCGGGAGGTGCGATCCGGCCGAAGCCGCTGCCGTGGCGAAGAAGCTATTGAAGGCGCACGCAGCCGCGGTGACCGAGTATCGCGCTATTGGCAAGCATTCGATCGGGCTGGTTGTTAATCTCGTACCGATTCACGCTGCAACCGATGATGTTGCCGATCAAGGAGCCGCCAATCGACTGGATGTTTATCTCAACCGCCAGTTTCTCGATCCCGTGCTGCTCGGTGAGATCCCCTGTGAACTCGCCGAAATGTTCGGCTCATCGTGGCCCCATTTCGCGGCGGACGAGCTTCGCCAGATCTGCGAGCCCATCGATTTTGTGGGGGTCAACTATTACCTGAGATTAGTGGTTTGCGACGACCCGGCTTGCGGGCCGGCGCGGGCACGCATCGTCAACCGGCCTAACTGTCCGCGCACGGCAACCGATTGGGAGATTTACCCCCAGGGCCTCGCGGAAATACTGCAATGGATCAAGACTCGGTACGGCGATCTGCCGCTATACATCACAGAAAACGGCGCCGCTTTCGACGACGTTTTGCTGCCAAATGGCACTGTCAATGATCGTCGGCGTGTAGAATACTTATTCGAGCACCTCCAGGCGGCGAAGCAAGCGATCGAGGCGGGAATCGACCTGCGCGGTTATTTCCTTTGGTCGCTGATGGACAATTTCGAATGGCAAGCGGGGTATTCGAAGCGTTTTGGCATCGTGTTTGTGGATTTCACAACCCAGCGACGAACACCCAAAGCCTCGGCCCATTTTTATAGCAGCGTGATTCGCAACAATGGTGCAGCATTGAAAGTTGAGTGATGGTGCGTTTTCTCGGCAGCATGGTAATCGTTTTCGTCGCGATCTCGTCGTCGTCGGCCCAATTTCTTGATACGGTTCGAGACGATCAGTTCACTCGCCTGGCAAACTATACGGTGGATGCGATTCTGCCGTCCGGACTGGTGCGCGACTCGCTGGTTCTTGATCCGAACTCCAGCAGTTTCCATCCGGCCACGCCCGATGCGGCCGGTTTCGACTTGATGGCCCTGGCCGCGCTCGATCATGTGGGCAAGTTAGCGAATGCCGAAGACAAAGTGATCAGCATTTTGTCGGCGTATGCGGGTCAAACGCCGGGGGTCGCCCCGGACCGTTCGGCGGACGGCTACTACACACATTTCATGAACATTAGCACGGGCGCGAAACAGGGCGGCGGATGGGACGCGTCGTATAGCCCAATCGGCACGGCTCTTTTGGTTGCCGGGCGCAATTTGCCCACAATTACTTTTCCAGCAACGCTACAATCGCTTCGCTAACTCAGCAACTCACGAGCAGCGTGAATTTCAACAATGCGATCGATCCTAATCTCGGCGGAGGCATTTATCTGGATATGACCAAGGCTGGCGGCGGTGGCGGCGGGGAGGTGCACCCGTTCAACGAGTATGCGCTCGTGGAAAGCCTGGCCCTGCGCGAAACCAATAACCAACGCGCCCTGGCCGTGAAGCATCTTTGGTTCGATTCCGATTTCTTGCCCAAGAAGAACTTCGGAGCTTATTCGACGCTGACAGATAATGTTAACAGCTATGCGCCGGCGTTCTGGGTACAAGATATGCATTTTCTGGATGGCGATTTTCGGCAAAATCCGCTGCTCGAAGCCTATTTCACCTCGCAGCAACAAGCCGACAAGCAGTACTCCTCGGTTGTACTTGGCCAAGCGTATCGCTATGGCTTAACTGCGGGGGTCAGTCCAGCCGGTTACCAGGTCGATACGATTGGCAACGATCCCGCGAGCGTGTTCTCTCCCGAAGCAGTGGCGGCGTGGGGAGATATGAGTACGCTCCTGAGTTTCTATAATCAGCAGATACCCTCATCCGATCCGCGCTACCGATATGGCATGGTCCGCGTATCGGCGCAGCAGCCGACTTGGATCCCGACGGATGCCGGCCTCGTGGACCACATGTTTTTGTTGTTTGGTTTGGTTGAGAGTCTTGACCCCAATTTTTTCACGAATTACATGATTCAGGGCCTGGCACCTGGGGATTACAACGCGGATGGAGCTGTCGACCAGACGGATTACGCGTATTGGCGGTCGACCTTCGGTTCCTCGAGCCGGCTCGCGGCGGATGGAAATGACGACAATCGAGTGGATGCCGCGGACTACGTGCGGTGGCGGATGAGCCTGGCATCCGCCGGCTTGGGTTCCGGCGCGAACGTGCCGGAACCGGGGAGGATCGTTTTGTTGGTCGGGGCGGCCGGAATTCTATTACTAGGAAGAAATCAGCGCAAACCGAAAGTGCGAAGGCCACGGGAGCGACCGAGCTACGCGATTTGAATCGCCTTAGAAACAAGTGCTGAAAGCGCTTGCAGTCCTTGTCGGGCAGGGATAGAATAGCGGCAAAGGCGGTCCCTTTTCCGACTAGTTTCAGGTTCTAGTCAGCGGAGCCCTCGTCATGGCGGAGAATCAGGCGCAAACGAAGCGCGGCTTTACTTTCGTAGGGGCCGCGAACCGAGCGGCACCCTCGGCGCGCACGCACATAGTTCCGCCTCGGCTCGGCGGACCTACAGCATTGCGCGGCTTTACTTTGGTCGAGCTGTTGGTCGTGATTGCGATCATCGGCATCCTGGTAGCGCTCTTGCTGCCCGCGATCCAGGCGGCGCGCGAGGCAGCTCGACGGACCCAGTGCAAGAACAACCTCAAGAACATCGCGCTTTCGATTCAGAATTTTTACGGCACTTATAACTACTTTCCCACGGGCGGCACGGAGCCAAACCCAGGTATTGAGGATTATCTTCGCGATACGCCGACGGCAAGTTTTTTTAATCGCAAAGGGCCGGCCAACGGGCCGCTCGAACAGGGCCTGGGCTGGATGTACCAGATTCTGCCCTTTTTGGAAGAAGGGGCCGTTAAGGACCTCGTCAGCACGACGCAACTAACGACACACGGCATCACACTCTACAACTGCCCCTCGCGGCGCACCCTGACGTATGCGCCCGGCATCGGAGTTTCACTAGTCGATTATGCGGCCACCGTCGCCGGGCCGGCGCGTTCGCAATATAACTCGCAAATTAACGGGCAGTCCGACTACGACCATTATCTCACCGCGTTTCCTCAAACAGAGGCGGACGCTTTTTGGGGAGTGCCGGGTGGCGCATTGGGCGCTGGTCGCAACCCCGGCGATCTGCAAACCGCAATGGCCACCAAGCCGATCAAGTTTTACGGCATTATCCAGCGCGGTGATTGGTCGGCTAAATCGGGCGATCCACCGCCCCTGTACCGGCACATTGGGTATATGCTCAAGATGACCGATGCCAAGATCACGGACGGAACCAGCAAGACGGTAATGATTTCGGAAAAATGGGTCCACACGAGTTTGTATCAAGGGACTTCTCAAGGCGACGATCGGGGTTGGAGCGACGGTTGGGACTTCGATGCGTTACGGTCCACGATGACGACGCCAGTTTCTGATGGAACTGATCCGCCACCGAATCCGACTAATCCATCCGATCTGATGAACTACAAGTTCGGCTCCGCCCATTCGGGCGGAATCAATGCGGCGTTTGCCGACGGATCGGTTAGTTTCATACGTTTCGAAGTGGACCTTGAGACGTTCAACCGGCTTGGAAACCGCAGCGACGGAGAGGCTATCACACAGGATTATTGATCTCGGCTGCGTTGGTACAATCAAAGTAATTGAAATGAATGGTTATTGCGCAGAATGAAATGGCGTTTGGGGAGACACATGCTATGAGAAAACTAAGATCACCGATAAAGTTGGCGGCTCTAAGTCTGGCGATGTTCGCTTTGAGTTTTTCGCCGGGTCGAGCGGCCGATATTCTGGTCAACGGCGGTTTGGAAGAGGGCGCCGGTCCGCAGAATTGGACGCTCACGCAATCGACCGCGGCCACGTCGCCGCCGGGTGACTTTAACGGGAACGGCATTGTGGATGCGGCCGATTACGTCGCGTTGCGGAAAAACAACCAACCCCTAAGCGATTATAACCTGTGGCGCTCGAACTTTGGCACCGTGGCGACCGGGCTGCCCGTGGCCGCGACGGAACTTGTCACCGACGCCCAAGAACCTCCTGCGACGGTCGGTTTAGGCCTCTTGGTGAAGCCGTATGCCGGTAATGAATATCCCTATCCCGACCAAAACCTGCCGATCAACTTTTCGATGTCGCAAGTTTTCACTGCCGGGCCATCAGCGCCTGGTAAAACCTATACGTTTTCCGGCGACTCGCAGTACCAGGGCGCTATTCGGGGAATCTCGATACGCTGTACGCCGATTCTCCATCGGGAGCAATCGCCTCGCCGACGCAGACCCAATACCAATTGGCGTTCCTCGACTTCTCGAACCATCTGCTGGGCACCACGATACTCGATCTGCCCAAACATCGGATCGACCCGGGCGGCGGTAACCCTCCGGCCTGGGAAACGGACAGCGTGTCGGCCGTTGCTCCCGCAAACACTTTCAAGGTGCAAGTGACCGTATCGGCTACCAACATGGTCGCGAGTTGCACTTCTTCATGTCCATTTGGTCAGGACGTTCGTTTCGATAATTTTTCGCTCAAAGATAGCGTGACCGTTACCGACTATCTTGCCACTCTAAATGGCAATTTGAATGCGGTCGGGGTTCCCTCGAACTGGTCGCTACAAACTGTGGGGAATGACGTGGTCGAATTCAGTAACGGAGACTTTGCGCGTCACAGCGGAAATGTCGGAATGTGGTTGCGCGCGTTTCAAGGCAATAATCCGAATCCACCGGCCAATAACCCTGGTCCCGTTGATGCTGTGATTTCTCAAACTGTCGCGGCAACGCCTGGCACTTCGTACACATTTTCCGGATGGGCCAAATTGCAAGAGGGTTATAGCGGACTCGATCCCTCCTCCGGAACACAAACATTTCTCAAAATGGAGTTTCTCAACAGTAGCGGCGGCACAATTGGTTCACCCGTTTCGTTAGAGATGGGACCGAACGGTCCACTCGGCCCCAATTTTTGGCCCGCGGGACCTGACAACGGCCAAGGTGTTTGGGAGCAAATATCGTTGCCAGCGACGATCGCCCCGCTTGGAACGGCAAGCATAAAAGTCACTGGCGGCGCGACAGGTATGATCAACGAACCGGCGGCAGCAGCAGCCGGTTTGGTTCAGTCAGCGCTATTTGATGATTTCGCCCTGCTTGCCGGCGGAAGTGGAAGCGGAAACTTGTTGACCGGGGCGTTGGCCGCCGCAGTGCCTGAGCCGGTAAGCTGTTGGTTGTTCCTGATGGCATTGGCCGGCGGCCTTGGTATTCGTCGCCGCCGCTGATCCGTTGTCAGTTTTTCGATTTCTCGGTTGGTCGTCATAAGTTTTTATGCACCATAGGCTTACGCAGATTGCCAGGCAAGGGGAACAGCCTGGTCCTGGGTGAAATTGGCAAATTGGAACTTTTTGGTTGACAATCGCTACCTTCGCATCTTAGACTGGTAATCCTGCAAGCGCTTTCATAGGTTTGCTCAACGTAAACATTTTCTCGATTAGACAACCCCCGTTCGATTTTTGGAGAGTACTAATGAACAGGCGAATGGTTTGGCTCGCAATTGCCCTCTTGGGCACTCTGCCGCTTAGCGCACAAGCGGCAACGCCTCCGGTCAATAGCTTAGTAAAGGTGCCGTACGTTTTCTTTGATCGGCCTGACTCGACGCTGACGTACCCCGCTCCGACAGGTAACCCCAGCCTCGGCACGGGCGCAGTGAATATTCTTGACCAATTTCCGCCCAGCGCCACGACGGGAGTCAATCGACACGACGCACTGCTCTCGAATGACAGCGGCGCAACAGCCCAGACATTCAGCATTGACGACTCGTACACGTTCTCGGCCATACTTAATTTGTCGGACACGAATAGTTCCCCGCGCAAGGAAGCCGGCCTTCGTATCAACTCACCGCTCACCGGCGACGCGTTGTTCATTGTCAACTCCGATGCTGGTGAGATTGTGACCTTCGGCGGCGGCGGGCCGTTCCACCTCTTCGGTAACAACGCTGGCGGCAACGGGTACACCCCCGGAACTGACATCCTGTTGGGCTTTACGATGGTCGGAAGCGGTGACGGTATCGGCGGCGCCGCGAACCAAATTGACTTCTTCATCGATCGCGATCCCTCGACTCCGGGCGTCGGCGTCGAGCACACCGGACTTCTGTCTTGGTCCAATCTAGAGGGCGGCCCCACGTCGCCAGGCGGTTATAACGTAGGCGTTTACGTGCAGGGCGGCGCGGCTTCGAACACCGCCGATTCGATGCACGCCGTGTATTCAAGTGTCACGTACAGCCCGGTTCCCGAGCCAGCAACATGCATGATCTCGCTGCTCGGACTCGTTGGATTGGCGTTCATCCGCCGCCGTACGCGATAAACGCGACAGCATACCAGTTTTCCTTGCGATAGGCGGTGGGCGGAATATTCCGCCCGCCGCCTTTTTTTGTTTTCTCCGTTCGTATGAGATGACGGCGTTCATGCCAAACCATTCGCTCCATTCCAGCGCGGCTCTGCGAGCATGCGTCAGCGGATCCGCGCTCCTGTTTGCGAATTTCCTGGTGTGTTGCCAACAGGCGTCGGCAGAAACACCGATAAAGGCCACGGCCGAAGACCGGGACGCCTGGAACTATCATTTTTCGCCGGCGGATACGGCTCTCCTCGACGACGTTCAGCGCGGCTGCTTTCAATACCTTTGGAAGGAGGTCGGCCAACCCGCGATGTTGGCGAAGGATAAAACGAGCGACACGATCTGCAGCACTGCGGCCGTGGGATTCCAATTGTCTTCATTGCCGATCGGAGTGGAGCGCGGGTGGATCACTCGGGCGGAAGGCGAGCAGCGGGCGCTCACGGTGCTACGCTCACTCGTCGAGCGCAAGGACAACAAGAAGTTCGGCATTTATCTACATTTCATCGACAGCGACACGGGCGGTCTACCGGATTTCACGAAGACGAAGTACCGATACGAACTGGTCGCCAGCACCGTTGACCACGCGTTGCTCGAAGCCGGTGCGATGACCGCCGCTTCGTATTTCGGCGGCGAAGTGGCGCGTCTGTCCGATGTCATCGACCGCGATGCCGATTGGCGCGCGATGTTCGACGACAAGGCCGGCTATCTCACGATGGGTTGGGGCGCGAAAACCGATGCCGGTGTGGCCGGCCCGGGTGAATTCCGTCCCAACCATTGGGAATGGTGCAGTGACGAGGAGCGGTTAATTTATTTTCTGGCTGTTGGGTCGCCCGATGAAAAGCATGCATTGGAACCCGCCAGCTATTATCGGCTGAAGCGCGTTGTGAAGCGGCATGCCGAGATGCCACCGTACGTTGTGTCGTGGAATGGGTCGCTGTTTACTTATTTCTTCGCGCATTGCTGGATCGACTATCGGCACGTGGCGGAGGATAACCCCGAGGCGTTTGGCGCGGACGGACCGGCAGTTGACTGGTTTGAAAACTCGCGGCGAGCCGTGCAAACACAACGCGCGCGGTGCATCGAGCAAAGCGGGCGGTTTCCCACGCTCGGCGAGAACCGCTGGGGACTTGCGCCCTGCGCATTTCGCGAGGAATACGTGGTGCATGAGGTGCGCCCTAATATCGACGACAAAGACGATTGGCAGAATGGTGTCGTACCGCCCTATGGAGCCGGTTCGGCAATTATGTTTACCCCCGCCGAAAGCATCGCTGCGCTGCGGGAATATAAGTCGCTGCGTGGCCCGGATGGAAGCCCGCTGGCGTGGCGGGATCCGGACAAGGGGGGCTACGCGTTTGTCGATTCGTTCAGTCTCGCGCCGCCTTATGGCCAGAATGAAAATCTCGGGATCGATGTGGGACCGCTGCTGCTGGCGATCGAAAACGTGCGGACCGGTCTCGTGTGGCGGTTATTCATGGGCGACGATGTTGCGAAACGGGCGGCAAAGCGCTTACGCCTAACTACCCGCAAACCGTGATGGGTTCCGACTTTTTTCTGATGCGTTTTTTCGCGGCAAGCTTGGGCAATCGGCAGCGAATAATAATTGTCGAAGTCGGCATTCTTTCTTCTGGCATCATCAAACTGACGTGGCCATTGACGCACATACTGCGCGTTCGCAAGGGATTGCGCGGGATCAGCGATCGCCGCCGCCGGGACCATCGGAACGAGCAACAAAAACCAACCGCAAGACTCCGCATGCCACTGCGCACAAAGTGCGCACAAAATGATGCCTAACAGTCCCCAACACTCGGTGACACCCAGCAACGTCCGCAGCGACGGAAACTGTTGAAATGGAGCGATTTGCGTTGTAAACTGGCGTTTGGCTGGGATTTGCGAAAAACGCCTTGAAAGAGTCCCATGCCCTCCGCTGACGTTTCCCATTCCCCGGCCCCAAGCTAACACATGAATGAGCGATCCATAACCGAGCGCGTCCATGCCCGGCGCGACTTGTTGCGCGGCGCGACGCTCGCCGCCGCCGGCGGGCTGCTGTTCGATTCGATAGCGATCGCCGACGAGGCGGCACCGAAGGAAATCGAGCGTAAGGCACTCCATCCCGAGGGCGCTCCGGCGGCCGATGTCGGTTATTCGCCCGCTCTGATTGCTCGCGGACAACGGCTGCTGCTCATGTCTGGTCAGGGCCCGAAAGATCGGACGGCCGATATGGAAACGCAAATTCGGCAAACGTTCGATAAGCTCGGCGTCCTCCTCAAGGCAGCGGGCGCATCGTTCGACAATGTCGTTATGGTTCGGTCGTACTGGGTCCACCTGCAACGCGATCTCGCGATCTTTCGCAAGGTTCGCCGAGACTATTTGGTCGAACCGTTTCCGGCCTCGACGGCCGTCGGTGTCACGGAATTGGCCACACCCGGCTTGGAGCTGGAAATTGAAGCCGTCGCAGTGTTGTAAATGACGGGTGGCGAGCAACGAGCTTTAGCAGCACCACGGTTGATATGCCGCAACAGATCATCGCATCATCGGCGGCGGTTGCGACCGGCCACCCGCTCGGCGCCGAGGCCGGATTAGAGATTCTCCGGCAAGGCGGCAACGCCATTGATGCGGCCGTCGCGGCGATGCTCGCCATGTGCGTCGTCGTTCCCGGCTCCGTCGGCCTCGGCGGCTACGGCGGCAGCGCGGTGATTCGTGTAGCAGGGAGCAAAACGTCACGGGTAATATCGGTTGATTTCGATTCCCGCGCGCCGCTGGGATTTCGAGAGGGGTCCGTGACGGCCGATCCCGCATCGAACCAATACGGTGCGCAGGTCGGTGACCGTTCCCGCCGTCGTCGCCGGGCTCGCGTTGGTTTTGCGCGAGTTCGGCACCAAAACCTGGGGCGAGGCTTTGCAAACAGCAATTCGATTGGCGGAGGAAGGCTTCAGCTTCGACTCCGAACATCAGCGGTACCTCGACCGCTGTGCGCCGAAGTTCGACCCGCAATCGCTCAAAAGTCTCTTTCCCGGCGACGTCCTCCCCAGAACCGGCTATCACTGGCGGCAACCAGAGTTGGCGAAGCTGCTGCGCCGCCTGGCAAACGAAGGACCGCGCTCGTTTTACGAGGGAGACATTCCCCGGCAAATCGTTCGCTATCTCCATGATCGCGGCGGGTTTTTAACAGAAGAAGATTTTGAGTCGTATCAGCCGCAATTGGTCGAAACGGTTCATACGGTGTGCCAAGGATTCGATCTCCATACGCCGCCGCCGCCCTCCGGTGGAATCACCTCGCTGGGAATCATGAAAACCATCGAACGGTTTGGCGTGAACGATTTCGAGCCCTGGAGTGGCCCGTATTTTCACGTTCTGGCCGAAGCAACGAAGATTTGCTGGAATGAACGGCATGGCACTCTCGGCGATCCGGATTTTGTGACCGCTCCGATCGACGAACTCACGTCGCAGACTGCCGCCGAAGCGCACGCCAAAAAATCCGCGCAGGAATCAAGGTTCGCGCACGAACGACGACAAACGGTTCGCCGCATACCGCCAACGTGATCGCCACCGACGCGGCCGGCAACCTCATTTCGCTGACCGCCACTCAGGGTTGGATGTACGGCTCGCATTTGGTCGTCGATGGCCTCGGCCTGGTGCTCAACCACGGGATGTCGCGGTTCGATTACTCGCCGGACCACCCGAATGCACCGGCGCCGGGCAAACGGATGCAGCACAACATGTCGCCCCTGATCGCGCTTCGCGACGAGCGGCCCGCTTTTGCGTTCGGTCTCCCCGGCGGCCCGAAGATCGTGAGCGTCACGGCACAATTGGCGCTCGATGCGTTGGTCTTTGGCACCGCGCCAGCTGCGTCGATCGTCGCCCCACGCCTGCACACCGATGGCGACGAGCCACTTTTGGTTTCACAACACATGCCCGATTGCATCGTTTCCGAATTGGAAAATCTTGGTCACGAAGTTCGCCGCGAAGACGACATGGGCGGCCCCGTCAATGTGCTGGCAGTCGATCTGCAAACCGGACAAATCGACATTGCCTCTGGCGAAACGACCGGCGCCGTGGCAGGATTTTGATCCAAATGGCAAACAGTCCCGAGATTACTGCTGATCGATTCGAAATTTTCGCCAACGGGCTCGATCACCCGGAATGCTGCGCGTTCGATCGAGATGGAAACCTTTGGGCCGGCGGCGAAGCAGGGCAGCTTTATCGAATCGACGCGACCGGCAAAGTGGAGACGATTGCAAATCTCGGCGGCTTTTGCTGCGGGGTGGCTTTGTCGCCGGATGATCGTGAAGTTTTCGTGTGCGTCTCGGGTGTCGGCGTCGTACGCGTTGCGAAGCATGGCGAGCACCGCGTGTTTGCGGCGCACGCAGGCGATCATAAAATCGTCGCGCCCAACTTCCTGCTGTTCGATCGCCGCGGTCGATTGTATGTGACCGACAGCGGCAATTGGATGAAGCGGAATGGCTTTATCGCGCGATTCGACACGGACACTATCGACGATGGCGCCGGTCGCGGCCAGATTTTGGCCGGACCGTTCGGATATGCCAACGGATTGGCGTTATCGGCCGACGAACGGCACCTGTTCATGGTCGAGAGCGACACCGATTCCGTCTTGCGGTTCGAAATCGATGCGGATGGCAGGCTAAGTGAACCGGAAGTTTACGCCCAAGAGGTTGGGCGCTTGCCCGATGGCCTGGCGTTAGACGCCGACGGCAACCTGTTCGTTTGCTGCTACGCCTCGGATGAAATATGGCGGATCGGCGCCGATCGGCGGAAAACGCTCCTGGCCCACGACCGCTGGGGCATCCTTCTCGGCCGGCCGACGAATCTGGCGTTCGGCGGAAAAAACTTCGACGAGATTTATGTTGCCAATTTAGGCCGTTCGACAATTACCCGTGCCAAACCAGGCCTCCGCGGCCAACCGCTGGCGAATATGCAATGAATTGTGTAACCCTCTCGCTCCGCGAAAACATTTCGGCTCGCGGAGTGAGCAGACTAAACTGAAGTGATGTCCCGACTCGCAAACAAGGTGGCCATCGTTACGGGCTCGGCCCACGGTATCGGCCAAGCGATTGCCACACTGTTCGCCGAGCACGGCGCGTGGGTGCTTGTGGCAGATGTCGATCACGACGCAGGTGAAACTGTTGCGAAGCAAATCCGCCAGTCTGGAGGACAAGCCCAATTCGTGCTCGCCGACGTCACGTCGTCCGATGACGTCGAAGCGGCTGTAAAAGTCGCGGCAGAAAAATCCGGGCGGATCGATGTGTTGGTCAATAACGCGGCTCACCTGGGCGATTGGCTCGATGTGCAGTATGCAACCCCCGAGCAATGGGACCACAGCTATTCGATCACGCTCAAGGGCGCCGCCCTTTTCACCCGTGCGGCGTTGCCGTGGATGATTCCGCACAAAAGCGGTTCGATCATCAATATCGCTTCGATGCAGGGCCTCGTTGCGGGGCGCTCTTCTGCCGTTTACACCAGCATGAAACACGCGCTCGTGGGCCTGACGCGGAGTACCGCCCTCGATTTCGGACCGCACGGTATCCGTGCGAACGCGATCTGTCCGGGGCCGATTCGCACACGTATCTCCCCGCCTATTGGCAGCGAACAGCACCAACGGCAAATCACGAAAACCATGCTCGCACGCACGGGCGAACCGCGCGAAGTCGGCTGGGCGGCTGTCTTTTTGGCATCCGATGAATCTTCCTACATCACAGGCGCCACCCTGAGCGTTGATGGCGGCTGGACGGCGTTTTAAGACTAAGGACGGAGTCACTTGAATTACAGGGCCGGTAGCGCAAGCGTATGCATTACACCCGACGAGCCGCTTTGGCTTGCCGGCTATGCGGTGCGCCGGCGCCGGCACGCGGCAAAATCTCCGATCTCTACGCGAGCGCATTGGCGCTCGAAGACGAGACCGGCCAGCGATTCGTAATGGCGTCGGTCGATATCATCGCCATCAATGCGGCGCTCTTCAAGCGCGTAGCGGAGCACCTGCAATCGCGGCACGGGCTTACACGGCGGCAGCTTCTGCTTGCGGCAACGCACACTCACTATGCGCCCGAATTCCGGACCGACAAGTCAGTGTTTTTTCACATTCCCGACGAGTATACCGCCAAGATGCCGGTCATCGCAGACAAGCTTGTCGTCGCGCTAACGCAGGCGATCGACCAAGCGCTTTTGCGACTCGAACCGGTGCGGCTATTCGCGCGCAAGGCCGCCGCTGCGTTTGCACACAACCGTCGTCGGCGCGGAGTGAAATCCGGCACACCATCGACCGAAGATACGCTCGACCAAGACGTGCCGGTGCTCGATTGCATCGACGCTGCAGGAAACCGCAAAGCGATCGTTTTCGGATACGCGTGCCATTGCACGACGATCGAACCGGATGACTTGCGATACTGCGGCGATTGGGCCGGCTTCGCAAAAGATCAGCTTCGCGAGGTGAACGGCGGAGCGACGTCGCTTTTCATTCCGGGTCCGGGTGCCGATCAAGATCCGGAGCCACGGGGATCGCTGGAACTCTCTCGGCAATATGGAACGGAAATGGCCCAGGCGGTTCAACATTCGTTGAACGGCACAGGCATCGAGATCACCGGCCCGATGCGTATCGGCTGGGAGGATGTGCCGTTGTCGCTTCAGCCGGTAACGCGCGATGCGCTCGATGCGATGCTCGCCAGCGATGATCCACCGAAGCAAGTGAAGGCAAAATACTTGCTCGATCGACTCCAGAGCGGCGAGACGTTCATTAACTCGTATTCTGCGCCCATCCAGGTCGTGCATTTTGGAGATGAGCTCTTGCTCATCGCGCTCAGCGGCGAGCCAGTCATCGATTGGGCACATAAATTCAAGCGGGGGAACTCTGACTCCCCACTCCACACTCCCCGCTCCCCACTAGTTTGGGTCGCCGGATATTGCAATGATGTTTTCGACTACGTGCCAACCCGTCGCATCCAAGCAGAGGGCGGGTACGAAGGTGGCCGGGCAAACCTCTGGAACTGGATACCGGCGCCGTTCACGGACGATACCGAGGACCGTATCACCGCCGCCGTCCGCCGATTAGTCAATCGCATGGCGAATGAAAGTTAGATTGAAGGTTCTCACGCAGAGGCGCAGAGTACGCGGAGAAAGTGTAAATTGCAAAGTGCTAACTGTGCGTCGAAATAGAGTAACAATCGAAACTTACCGTATTTTTCATCAGCCCCCGCGGATGTATGTCTCAGCGGCCTCTGCGCCTCTGTGTGAGACAATCCGAAAACAAGGACTACTCGCGTGGACCGCCGCAAAATCCGCTTGACATTCGTAAAAACCGGTGAATTCGTCCTCGCCGAAATGCTGGACGACGAAGCGCCAGAGGTCTGCCGTATCGTGTGGGAGCTGCTGCCGGTGGAGAATCGGACGATTCACGGCCAGTTCAGCGGCGCCGAAGTTTTCATCCTGCTCGAAAATCCCCAGCCCGTGCCCCCAGAGAGTCTCACGCAGATTCCATTGCCGGGCGAGATTCTTTACTTCTACGATGCCACCAAAAACGTGTTGAACCCACCCAAACCGATTGCGGAAATCTGCGTTGTCTACAACCGCGGTGTGTTCCTCCGTGGAGCCGAGGGTGCGCCAACGACGTGCAGCCTCTTCGCCCGCATCCCCGGCGACTGGAAATACGACTGGACCGCTTTTCGCGATGCCTGCCGCAAATCGCGCACGGAAGGCCCGCAATTGTTGCGGATCGAGCGGGCATGACTCTTCCGCTTCACAAATGCAATTTCATCGCACGCGGTACTTCTCGATCTTGGCATCATCCAGCTCCACTCCTAAACCCGAAAGGTCGTGGACGCGCGCGGAGCCACCCGAAATGGGCAGTGGTTTTTTGAGTATATCGTCCACATAGAACATCGGCCCGATGATGTCGCACGGATACTCATCGGCATCTATGCCTGGCGCGCTCAGCGCGAGATGAATCATCGCCGCGCTGCCGACGCCGAGTTCCAAGTTGCTGCCGACGGTGCATTTGATGCCGACCGAATGCGCGAATTCAATGATCTCGAGCGCCGGTCCGATGCCGCCGGCCTTGCCGATGTAGATTGAGAAAACATCGGCCGCCTCGGCGCGCGCCAGCATCTTGGCGTCGTCGAGCGTGTAAACGCTTTCGTCGGCGATGATTGGGACCGGCACGTTTCGCCGCACGTCGGCCAGCGCGTTGTGATCGCCGGCCCGCAGCGGCTGCTCGGCGAAATAGATATCGCACTCATCGCAAAGTTGGTTGATCGTTTCAATCGCAATTTGAGACGTTTGCCAGCCGCCGTTGGCATCGACGCCCAGCTTTACGACAGGACCGACCGCACCACGCACGGCGCGTACGCGCTGCAAATCGCTAATTGGATCGATTCCCACCTTCACCTTCATTTTGGAGAATCCCTGCGCGACCGCCCATTTCGCAATCTCCGCCGCCTTTACCGGCTCGACACCCGAAACCGACCATTTGGTCGGCACGGAGCGGGAAACATGGAGCAAGGAGTCCGAATTCTTGCTCCCTGCTCCCTGCTCCCGGCTCCCTGCTACTTCCCATACCGGCTTACCCCGCTTTTTCCCTGCGATATCCCACAGGGCCATCTCGACAGCCGATTTCGTAAAGAAGTTCCCGGCCACTGCCGCTGCAAACTTCGCATTCAGCCGGCCGATGTCGTCGAGCTCTTCGCCGACAAGCTGGGGCGCGAAATACGTGTCGATAAAATGCGCGGCCGTTACCTGGTCCTCACCACTCCACCGCGGCGTGCACGAAGCTTCGCCGACGCCCACCAGACCATCGTCTGTATGAATCTTCACCAGCAGAAATGGCGAGACCGAATGCAACAACCCTCGCCCGCCGCGAATCACAAGCTCCGGCTTGATCGGCACGCGAATGGGAATCGTTTCGATGCGTGCGATCTTCATTGGAAAACTCATTGATGAACAGGAGGTAACAGAGAGAACGGAGAGCTCTGAACTATGTTTAATCTGTTATCTCTGTTTCCTCCCGTTCAAGTTCGCTGCGAGTTCCCTCAACCGGTATGTTACCAGGTTAAGAAGTGCTCGACGAATGCCGAGACTTCGGTCACGATCCCATCGAAAAAGCGCTTGCCCTTTTCCGCCGACGCCAGGTCCGGATGGCCGACGACGCCGCTATCGCTAACTTCGTGAAACTCGTTGACAAAGAATACCGGCCGGCCGAGCTGCATATCAGCCTTGCGATACGGGTCCGTGTGATTCGGGCCATCACGAACAGCGCGATCCATGTGTACGCGATCGGGATGAAGATAGAGCATGATCGATGTCTCCATCTCGCAGGCGTGGCCCATGCCGCCGAGCTCTGATTCGCGCACCTCGCGGAGCGTCTTGGCCGCCAGGCTCCAATAGGAGGCGAAGACGAATCGCGTTTGCGGCACCACCGATTTCAGTTCGCGCAGCGCCGCCCGTAGCGGCGTATCGTTGCCGCCGTGGCCGTTGAGGATAAAAACTTTTCTCGCCCCCATCGTGGCCATCGACTTGCCGAGCTCCGTAATGAGCTGAATGTACACCAATTGCGGCACGTCCATCGTGCCGGGGAAGTGCATGTGATGGGTCGAAAGGCCGGGCCAAAGTGTCGGCAGAAGAAGCGACCGGTCGGGCATCGCCCGTTCAATGCCCTCGGCGATCGCTGAGGCGATGTCGGTGTCCGTGGTCAGGGGCAGATGAGGGCCATGCTGCTCGAACGAACCGGTTGGAAAGATCACGATCAACTTATTGAAGTCGAGCGACTTAACCTCCGGCCAGGTCATGTCTCGCAACAACATGGTGTTTCCTCATGCGTCAAGAATGGTAGATGTGAGATGTAAGACAGCAGATGTTGAAGTCGAGTCTGACATCTTCAATCTTTCATCTTACATCGAAGATCTATTTGACGCGCGAAAGGTCAAACCACAGAAAAAAGCCGTAGATACTCAGCACAACGACGACAAACAATAGCCACCAGACTCGAAAATCCCTCCAACCGCGATAGCGCTGGCGTTCGCTTGGGGGCAAATTGAGGTAGCTGCGGTTCCAGATGATCGGCTCGACCTGCTCCGGCCGCGGCGGCGTCGTCAAAAGCGAAGTTACGATCATTACGACCATACAGAAAACCCAGGATAACAGCGCACTATGTTGGTAGGCCTGCTTGTAGGGCGTGAGCCAGGAAATCGCATCCCATAGCGGCGGAATATTAACTGTGAAGATATCTGGAATTCGCATTGAAATTCCATCGTGCAGTAGCAACAGAAACAAGAATCCGCTGATGATCGTTACAACGGCGGCGATCGCGTTGGCCCGTCGCCACAATAATCCCAATAGAAATACCACGGCGAACGGCGGGGCAATGTAAAAAAACACTTGCTGCACCAAGACAAACAGCGACTCGGGGCGCTTAACATCGGGCTTGGGAACATCGTCGTTGCCGGCCGATGCCGCATGAGCCGCATTCGAGGCGTCCGGCGCGAGTTCGTCGCGCGAAGATGCCGCGCGCCTGCGGCGGGTTGGTCCGCCAATGTCGCCGAATACGAAAACGCAATGTAAATACTCAGAATGAGCACGGCGACGCCAGTAGCCATTCCAAAAACCACTTGCTCACGATCGCTTGCGTTCGGCCGGAGCAATTTTTTATATATGTCGATTGTCAGTAACGTCGACGTGGAGTTGAGAACAGTTGAAACCGTAGACATCAACGCGGCAGCCATCCCGGCCAGTATTAGCCCCTTCAGGCCGGTTGGAATCAGCGTCTTGACGAGCATTAAGTAGGCATGATCCGAGCGCTCGAGCGTCGGAAACAGCTTCACCGCCGCGATCCCCGGCACGACGAAAAACAACGGCGTGATAATCCGCAGGAAGCCGGCGCTAATCACGCCCATCCGCGCATGCCATTCGTCTTTAGCCGAAAGTACACGCTGCACGATGTGCTGACTCGCGCACGTGTACCACAATCCCACGGTGATAAAGCCGGTATAGACGCCTGTCCACGGAAACCGCTCGTGAGTGGCCGGAAGGAACATGTTGAATTTTTCGGGCATCTCATTGGCGAGCTGGATCAATCCGCCGGTTTTCTGCAACGCCAGGATCGGGAGCAGGATCCCCGCGAAGAGCAGCACGATCATTTGCATGAAATCGGTCCACGCACTGCTTTTCATCCCGCCGTAGACCGTGTAGGCCCCGGTCGCAACCGCAAAAAAAATGATCCCCCAGTTGATGTTCGTTTCCAGATTGGTCGCGATCCGCAGCTCAAAGATCCGCTCGATCGCCAGTCCGCCCGCGTAGAGCGACCCGGCCAGCAGCGTGAAGATGTAGCCGATCACCAGGGAAATGGAAAACAGGTAGCGGCACGTAGAGTTATATCGCCGCTCGAGAAACTGCGGCATCGTGTAAAGTCCCGTGCGCACGTAATACGGCAGGAATACGAAAAGAAAGATGCTGTAAATGATCCAGGCATTCCAACTTTGTGTGGCCACGACTAAACCGTACTGGTAGGCCATTGCCACATGGGCGATGAATGTCTCGCTACTGATATCGCTGGCCACCATCGACGTACCGACGACGTACCATGGCAACTTTTTCTCACCAAGAAAATAATCCTCCGGCCTGCGCCGAGCCGTCCGCCCGGCCGCGAACCCCAGCACCAACGTCGCCACTATATAGAGAACGAAAACGGCGTAGTCGATGGTGCTCATGTCGGCGCGTCGTTCAACGTGCGGGGCTTTCGATCGCCCGATTGGTACGCTCGCCATTGACCAGCCGCGTGATACCCAGCGGATTGGCGTCCCGCAATGCAGGCGGCAGAAGTTCCTGCGGCGTGTTCTGATAGGCAACCGGGCGAACGAACCGCCGGACCGCGGCCGATCCCACCGACGTCGTACTCGGATCGGTCGTCGCCGGATACGGCCCGCCGTGAACCATGGCAGAGGAAACTTCCACGCCAGTCGGATAACCGTTCACGATCACGCGTCCGACCGTGCTTTCAAGCGCCCGCAATACTCGCATCGTTAGCGATTGGTCTTCACCGCTGCCGACGTGCACTGTGCCTGTAAGGTTCCCACCGAGCGATTCGACGCACGCGAGCGCATCGTCTACGCCGTTGCATTCGACGACGACGCCAGCTGGCCCGAACGCCTCCTCATGCAACTTCGGCTCGCGGCAAAACACATCCGCGGTTGTTTCGAACAACCCGGGCCCCATCGCGGCGTGACCAGCGGGCTGACCGAAAACGACGGTTTTAACTTCGGCCGCGTTGGCAATGGAACTTGCCCGGTCGGCAAATGTATCGCGGAGCGACCGATTCAGCATCGTTACCTGGGGCGCGGCTTGGACCTGCCGTGCGAGCGCATCGATAAACTGCCGTTTGTCGTCGCCGACGACAAACACGAGGCCTGGCTTCGTGCAAAACTGCCCGCCACCCAGGAGCAGCGACGCCGCCAGTTCCTTGGCAATCACGTCAAATCGCTCGCGGACCGCACCAGGAAGAATCACGACGGGGTTAGCACTGCCCATTTCGGCAAATACAGGAATGGGCGAATCGCGCCGCGAAGCCAAATCGAACAATGCCCGCCCGGCGCGTTGCGACCCGGTGAAGCCAACCGCTTGCGTCAATGGATGCTGCACCAGCCACGCACCGAGCTCGTGCCGCCTCCCTTGCAACAGAGCGAACAGGCCGGCCGGCAAATTGCACTCGTCAATGGCCTTCGAGACTGCGTATGCGAATAACTCGCTCGTCCCCGGATGACTCGGATGCCCCTTTACAATGACGGGATTCCGCGCGGCCAGAGCCGACGCCGTGTCACCGCCGCATGTTCCAAACGCATAGGGAAAATTGCTCGCACCAAAAACAACCACCGGCCCGCGCGGCACAAACATCCGACGAAGGTCCGGTTTCGGCAGCGGTTGCCGACTTGGGTCGCCCCGATCAATCACCGCTTCAACCCACGAACCTTCGCGGACAATCTCGGCGAACATTCGCAACTGCCCGCATGTTCGCCCGCGCTCCGCCGTGAGCCGCGCGCGTGGCAATGCCGTTTCCAGTTCGCCGCGCTCGAGCAGGTCGTCGCCCAGGGCCTCGATCTGGGTAGCAATCGTTTCGAGCAACTTCGCCGGCCAGCGTGGATCGAGTTCTCGCGCCGCAAGGAACGCACTATGCGCTGCCGATAGCGCCGCATGAACCTCGTCGGTTGTCGCCTCGGCAAACTTCGGCGCGAGCGACTCGCTGGTTGCCGGATTTACCGCCTCAAATGTTTCCGCACCGGCAGCCTTCCAGCCTCCGTCGATCCAATGCCGGCCGCAAAATTCGTATTTCATCTCGGAAGCCTCGTGCAGCGGACGGAGCGAATGCGGAGAATCCGATCAATCATTGGATCAGATTTTAACCGCTAATATATGCTAATCTACACTAATAACAAATCAGCGGGAATTACTGCCGACGAGCGCTCAAGACCTCGGCGGACTCCGCGCCTCTGCGTGAGCTTTCATTGGACGCTTCAGTTGTCGATTACTTATCAAGCGGCAGTTGCCCGAAAAAACCGACGACTTTCCACTCGCCGCCACGCCGGCGAAGTCGATAAAGCGTCTGTCGCCGGTCGGCCAATATCGATCCATCCGCCAAAGGCACTTCGCCGAAGAATTTCTTGTGTGCCAGCGCCCGATCGCCCCGGATTTCGATCTCGCTTAAATGCGTGCGGGCCAGTAATGCGTCGAAATGAGAAATTCCAGCGAACTTCTTCGCACGAAACTCGGCCGACGCGGCCAACCACGAATCGCGATAGCTCGCAATATCCGGGAAGACGATCTTCCAGTCGTCTGGATTGGACGAGTGAAAACATCGCACTCCCTCGAATACTTCGGCATCGAAATCGTTCGCGATCATCGACCAGTCACCGAGCACAAATGCCCGGCAATCCACCGTCACCTGCCGCTCCCATATTTCGTGGCGATCCGGCTCGCTTTGGCGACTGAACGGATTCATGGCATCGCTCGTCGGCGAACAAAAAAGAGCTTCACGCATCGTTAGGGGCAGCCAAGCTTATCCGCTAAATCGACAAAATCGCGGGCTCCGACGTCGAATTGATAAGGTGTTTCGTCGAAGGGCAGATCATATCGGTTTACATACGCCGCGCGATAGCCCGACGTGCGAGCACCCACCGCGTCGAAACTGTGGGCCGAAACCATCATGATTTCGCATGGTTCAGCCTCTAGCACGCGGGCTGCATAGCGGTATACGCGCGGGTTGGGCTTAAATACGCCGACCGAATCGACCGAGATCACTTTATCAAAATCGAACGGAATACGTTTCTTTACCACTTCAGCCAGGTACTCGGAATCGCCGTTCGAAAGCACGACAAGCTTGAATTTCGTCCGCAACCGGGCGAATCCGGGCAGCGCGTCAGCGAACGGATTGAGTTCGTGCCATCCCTCCATGATCGCTCGAACATCCGTGTCATCAAACGGCAGCTTTGAGGCGCGCAGCGTATAGAGCAGCGCCCGGCGGGAGGAATCCAAATACCCAAGGTGGCCCGCGCAAAACTGATTATCTTGGAATTGCTCGATCCGCTGCCGCGACCGCCACCGATCCCAGAGCACCTCGACTGAAATCTCAGAGCGTTTCGCCTTTAGAAACTGGCTCAAGCGCGGTGCGTGCCCGCGTTCCAGATCAAGAATCGTGCCGAACGCATCGAACGTAAGTGTGTGTACGAGACTGAGTGCTTCCATAGGACTTTCACAACGACTTTACTGAAATTAATGTTTGTGGCGACCGATCGATCCGAATCGGATTCCGCAGCGGACGCCCAAAACCCTCGAAGGAAATCTCCATCACGTCGCCGTCGTCCAACCGCAGCCGGTCCTTAAAGCTGAACATGTCGGCGCCGAAAAAGTGGATGTGTACGTCGCCCGGGCAGCAGTGCGCGGCGTGCTTGAAGTGGTGATGTTCCAGGTTGGCCAGCGAATGGCACATCCAGCGCTCGCCGCTCGCTTGGGCGGCCTGCCAGATCACCTTTCCGCCGCGTTCGATCGCCGCGCGGCCGGGCACGTCGTCGAACTTCGGATCGATGACCAACTCCGGGCCCAACGCGCAGTCGCGGAGTTTCGATTGGGCCAGATGCAGGTAATTCTCGCTCTCGAGCACGTGATCGGAAAACTCATTTCCTTGAGCGAGGCCGATTCGAAAAGGCGTGCCATCCGCTGCAATCAAATAAACACCGCCAATCTCGGCTTCCTCGCCGCCGTCAAAAGCATGCGACGGCACGGTGAGCGATTCGTTGTGTGCGCGAACGATTGAGCCCACTCCCTTGTAAAACCATTCCGGAGATGCGCCGATGCAACCCGCCGCGGGCCGACCGCCCTCCAGCCCAATCTGAAACATCTTCATGCTATCCGTGAGGGGGTGCGAGCTGGGGACTGGAGTCTGACGGCTGACGGCTGACGGCTGACGGCTTTCCGCAGCAACGTGCATCGACTGCCGGTTTTCGGCGCTCGCCTTGTGTGTTAGCCCGGTGCCAGTGACGAAGCATCGGCTCGGCTGTGGATGATCGATCGGCACGCCGAGCTTCCACTCAGAGCGGCTTCCATACACGTCGTCATAATTCAATGTCTCGTCCGAGAGAAGCGGTTCGATTACCTGGCGCAACATTCGATGGGACTGGATCGCTACCTGGGCAATCTCATAAACGATCGAACAATCGCGCAGCAACCGCAGTTGCGGCTCATCGACGACTGCCACCCGCCGGCCATTTGTCCGGTGCGAAATCTGAACAATTCTCATGATCTGAGATTGTAACGCAAAGCGGCGTCCGGTGCGCCGAGGGTCCCGCTCGTCGCTTAGCGATCCCCAACGTCGACCGCCGTATCGTGACCGTCCAGACGATGACCATCGACTTCGTAGTCGCGAACATCAATGCCAATCGCATTGAGCGAGCGCGCCGACCAGCGCGGCCAAGGCGACCATTCCGCTCGCCGCGAAGCTCGTGGATTCACGGGCAGCCAGATCGAAAGGCAAAGCAAAGCCGTTGCCGCCAGGCCGAATATCGGCCGCCAGCGGGCACTCTGTTTGACCGGACCGTCAAACGAATCGGCCAACAGATTCGCCCGGAGACTCAACAACGAGGCATCGCCCAGAAATGCAAGCCCCGCCGGCAACAGTGTCGGAGCGTTCAGTTGCAGTTCGATCAGCCGCAGCATGCTGCGTAAATACACCGCCGCTTCGTGACGGGAAGAGACCGCGTCTCGATCGCAGCAAATCTCTCGGGCACCCGCCGCTTGGCGCGACGCCCACCACACCAGCGGATGAAACCAGTAAATGGCCTCGACCAGCCGCTGCAAGAACAGGTGGAGCGGATGCTGCCGGCGCGAATGCGCGTCAGCTCATGCCGAGCAATGGCGGCCTGCTCGCCGATCGGAAACTCCAGGACGACATCCGGCAGGGCGATGACGGGCCGATGAATCTGCCAGCAGAATGCGCCGAAACTGGCGCCCAACACGCGAATATCGATCGGACGAGAACACGACGCGAGTCCGGGCACCGAGTCGAGCAACCGGCTTCGTAGCTCGTTATCGGTTTCCGCATCGCGAACGATTGCCGTCGCCTTGATCATGCCTGCGATTCCGAGCAGGCCGATTCCCACCGCTCCAATCGCCCATGCCCAACCGGCGAAACACCCCAACACTTGAAGTGTGGTTCTGCCGGCCGGATAGTTTGTTGTCGGGTGCAAATCGGCCCACGTGGCCAAACGCAAATGCGGTAGAAGAAACGCCGCCATCGTAACCAACAGAATCGCGATATGCGCGGCCGCCCAAATTAGGTCTGCATTGGAGCTAGCAAAACGGCGCCGCGCGAAGTACGCAGCCACACCAATCAGCAGGGCAACTTGCACGCTGAGCGATAAAGTTAGCTCTAAAGTTGTCAGGGGATTCACGGGGCGCCCTCCCGGTTTTCAACTTTCTCGAGCGCGACCTTCAGCGCTTCCACGTCTTCTTGCGAGAACCGGCCGTTCTCCAGCAAGCCGAGCATCAACGTCGGAAGCCGATCCGCGAACAATACCGCTTGCAGATCGCGAATCACCGAGCGGCTCACATCTTCGCGAGTCACCGCCGGTTGATACACGTGTGCCCGGCCGCGCTTAACCCGCTTCAACACCTTTTTTTTGCTGTGAAGCAACCGCAGCGTGGTCATCACCGTGGTGTACGCGAGTGGGCGCCCCAATTGATCGCACACCTCTTGGACCGTCGCTTCGCCTCGATGCCAAACCACGTCCATCAGTTCCAATTCATACCGCGTTAGGCGAAAGAGCTCCATGATTATCTGCAAATTGGTGTTTTTTTCACGAAACGTTGTGAACCGACTTGAACCTCTCAGCGGACATTCCTCAGTACCCTCGCGGACCTCAGCGGCGTTGGGCACACAACCGGTAGACTTGCTGATCGATCTCGTCCTCGACTGCGGATACGTGGCCGTCGCACCAAACGAAGTTCACGTGACCGTAATGGCGGCTATCGAACTCACACTCGTCGGTGCCGTCCCGATTGGGCCCTTCGTAGGCACATCCCACGATACGTCCGCCCGCGTCTTCGCCCCCGACGGCGATTCCCAGCCAAGTCGAGGGCAACTTTCGCGTCGTTCGCTCGCCAACCATCAGCACGTGGCTCAAACCTTGGGATATTTCGCGAAAGCGGATTCCACGACCCTTGATAAACACGCCGTTCCCCAACTCACCCGGCACTTCATCCGGCTCAGTCGTGCCAAACATCCCCATGTAGTTTGCCCGCGGCAGAGTTACCAGCGTCTGCGTCGATTCCTGAGCCGTCAAACCATGTTCACCCAGTTCCGCGAACAACGGAAAAGCATCGTCTCCGTAATCCGAAGGGCAAAGGTACGTCGGTGGAGTTGTAGTCCGCACATCACTGCCGACGTCACCAACCGGTCTCGTTCGGTCGATCCGACTATTCAATACGCCCTCCTCCACTTGTGGCAACAGCGTCGCGGCCCAAGCGTAGGCCGATCGGTTGCTCGGCTCCAAGCTCCAACCTGCCGGAAGAAAGCGGTGAATTCCCTCAAAGGCTTGCAACGCCGTTCCGATCTGATGCAGATTATTCGCACATTCCAGATTCCGGCCGGCCTCACGAGCTGCCAAAATCGCGGGCAGCAACAGCGAGGCCAGCATCGTAATCGCGGCAAAGACAACCAACAATTCCAGAATGGTAACGCCATGCACCTGCCGAGCGGACCGGTCGCAACGATCGAATTGTAATGGCACAGCGGACACGTGTCTCAATATCGTCTGAACAACCCGACTTGCCAGAACGCTACGATTCGGGCGAATCGCCACGAGGATTTTAGCCGTTTCTATCATCTCGACAACGTCGGGCAATGCTAGCAGGGATCGTGCCCATATTCCATGAATTCACATCGGTTTTTGGCCGGTTTATCATCCGAAATGCTCAATTACTACGAGGCCCTCATTTTCGATACAGCCCGAACGACGGTTCCGAACCCAGCGTTCGGACCGCAAGGTCGCTTATCTTCATGCTAACCGGCATGGGCATTTTCTTTCGGTCGAGGTTTTCCACATTTCGATGAACTAGACTTATCACAGATCGCCGGCAAAGCAATATTCACTCGTTTCGCGATGGCCGGCGATACACAACAACTCGTTTTCGTCCTTCCGATTAGAGCGGGGCAGCTCATGATCGATGACTCTCATTCCGATTTTTCGGATCGTTCGACCGTTCTCTGCATTGACGACGATCCGCAAATCTCTGAGGCCATTGCACTACGTCTCCGTCAATATGATGTGGAAGTGCTGCGCGCATTTCACGGAACTCACGGCCTGTGGTTGGCAATGACTTGTTGGCCCGATCTGACGATCACCGATATCTGCATGCCCCAAGGCGGCGGCAGTTACGTGATTGAATGCTTGAGACACAATCCGGCGACGCGCGATATTCCGATCATCGTCCTCACCGGCCGTCGCGATCCACAACTGGAAGCGTCGGCTCGCCGACTTGGCATCGAGGACTTCCTCGCGAAGCCGGTTCGGTTCGACGACCTGCGAGCGGCCATCCAGAAGGTCATTCCACTGCACGAGCCCGATTGCCGGGAGTGCGACGGCGGCTTCTAGCGCCGCGAATCCGAGATTCACACGCTTGTACAAGGGGCAGTCAATGGGCAGGCAATCGATTTGAGTTTTATTGGTCGACGACAATTCGGGCGACGTGGAGCTTACGCGGCGCAGCGTTGGACGCCATCGGCCGGGCCGCATTCGCGGTGGAAACCGCCGGCTCGTTAGCGGAAGCAAGCGAGCAGATCGGCAGCGGACAGTTCGACGTCGCGCTGCTCGACCTGAGTCTGCCAGACTGCACACGAAGCGAAACGCTCGTTCGTTTTCGCAAGATTTGCGGCGACGAGCTGCCGATTATCGTTTTGACCGGTCTGATGGATAAGCAATTGGCTTTGGAAGCCGTCGACTGCGGTGCCCAGGATTACATCGGAAAGGACGATGTCACACCCAATGTTTTGTCGCGCTCGATTCGCTATGCCTTGGCGCGTCAGAACCTGTTGCTGGAAGTTAAAACGACCAATAATCTGCTGGCGGAAAAAAACGCTCGATTGGCCCAGCTTTGCGATACGGCCCAGCAATTCGTCGAAAACGTCTCGCACGAATTCCGCACGCCGCTGACCGTGATTCGCGAATTCACATCGATCATTCGCGACGGGCTTGACGGGCCTGTCACGGCCAAACAGGCCGAGCATCTCAACAAAGTGCTCCACCGCACCGACGATCTAGCGCTTATGGTGGACGACATGCTCGACGCCAGTAAGCTAGGCGCGGGCCTATTGGGCGTATGGCGCAAAAAATGCCAGGCGGGCGACCTGATTGAAAACGTGGCCGGCTTGTTGAGAAGCCGAGCGGCATCGAAACGGATCAAACTCTCTACCGAAATCACCCCCGATCTGCCGCTCGTATTTTGCGACGAAGAAAAGGCTCGCCGAGTGATCATGAATTTGGCGGTCAACGCCATCAAGTTCGCCGCCGAAAGCGGGAACGTCGAAATCTGGCGCGCCGACGCGGCGATAGTCCCGACGTGGAAATCGGCGTCACTGATGATGGGCCAGGCATCAGCAGGGAGAATCTGCAAATTGTTTTCGAGCGGTTTCGCCAGGTCGGCGAGCGACTCGCGACGAGCACCAAAGGTTTCGGCCTTGGTTTGAATATTGCCAAAGAACTTGTTTCGCTCAACTTGGGACAGATAAATGTTGAAAGCGATTTGGGTCACGGCAGCACGTTCTCGTTCACCCTCCCGCCGTTCGAGCCCCGCATCATCTTCGAACGCTGTTTAAAACGGCTAACATCTTTGCCGCAGCAGCCGGCTACCGTTTCGTTGCTGAGTGCCAAAGTGAACGTCAGCAAAAGCGAATCACGAATGGATTCGGATACGGTCATTGATGAATTCCTTCAGCGCACCGTGAGGCCAAGCGATCTGGTGATTCCGACCGGAAACGGTCGCTGGCAGATTGCCGCCGCCTGCTCCCCGACTCAAGCTGTAGATATGGTCAACCGGTTGACCACGGATTGGACGAATTTCGCGCGGAACTGCCCACAGATGGTCCTGCCGATGCTTCAGGTCCAGTATCGCGAAACGTGGCAGATTGCCAACGAGCGCGCGAAACTGACCGAAGCGTTCGTCGGCGCCTGCGGAAACCATGTTTCCGATGCGCACGCCACACCAACCGTGCTCGTCGTCGACGACGATCGCGAAATCAGCCAATGTCTCTCCGTGCGATTGCACTCGGCCGGTTTCGAGGTGACGTCGGCTTACGACGGCGAAGAGGGGCTTGTATCGGCCCGGGCACAACATCCCGATGCAATCGTCCTCGATGTCCGAATGCCGAAAAAAGATGGTCTGACGGTCCTTCGCGAACTTCGCACCGATCCGGCGACCAAGGAAACTCCCGTCGTCGTGTTGTCGGCCTCCGTTCGCGATCAGCAGGTGGCCCTGCAGTCGGGCGCCAGCTATTTCGTGCGCAAACCCTACGAGGCCGACGACGTGCTGTCGGCCATCGAATCATCCATCGGAGTGATGACACCATGACGAACAACGTGATTCTCGGCAATCGCGCGCCGCAAGTCCTTGTCGCCGACGACGACGCGGATATGGTCTCCCTGTTGTCGCAGCGCTGTAGTTTCTTGGGCTGCGCGGTCGTTGGCGTCAACAATGCATTGGACGCCCTTAACGTCATTCACCGTATGACTCCCGACCTGGTCTGTTTGGACGTGAACATGCCCAGCGGAAATGGCTTGAGCGTGTGCGAAATGATGGCATCCGACGAGCGACTACGGAAAATACCCATCATCATTCTCACCGGGCAAGAGGACCCGTCTACCATTCGCCGCTGCCACGATCTGCTGGCATTTTACGTGCAAAAGAGTGCCGACACCTGGCAAAGGATCGAGCCGCTGTTGCGCGATTTGTTGCGCCTCGAGACCGCGCTCGATACGTCCGAACCAACCACGCTCGCGCCGCCAACGCCGCTTCGCCGGGCGGCGCCGCCAGCCGCCGATATCCATCGGTCCGACTTGATGGATGCGGTCTTCGAAACATTGGGCGTTGGCGCCGCGGCAAGCAATGCCGACGTCGCGACCACGTCCGCTGCCGAGATAACGGCGCATCCACCCGGCACGCAGCCAATCGATATTCCTTGGGTCTTGTGCATCGACGACGATGCCGATTTCAGCGACGCCCTGCGGATCCGCCTCGAGGAGCACGGCGTCGCCGTCGCTCGCGCGTTCAACGGTACCGCCGGTTACCGGATGGCGTTCACGCAACCCGCCAGCGCCATTCTGTTGGACTACAACATGCCGAACGGCCAAGGTGACTACGTTCTCGACCGGCTCAAGGACAACCCCGTCACGAGAACGATCCCAGTTGTCGTTATTTCGGGCGTGCGAGACAGAATCTTGCAACGCCGGATGATCGCAATGGGCGCCACCGCCTTTTTAGAGAAGCCGGTAAGCTTCGAGGACCTTCGCGATCATCTGGCGCACTACATCGACATCCTCGAAGTGAGCCAACTGCCTGAGGCGAAGTCGAGCAGATCGAAAAGTCTCGCCTGACACCTCGCCAATGCGAATCCTAATTGCCGACGACGTTTCTGGCGCCTTAGTGCTTTTGGAACGCGCGATCAAGCGTTGGGGTGGTTACGATGTGATCGCCGCCAACGACGGCGAGGCGGCGTGGAACATCCTGCGCGGTCCCCATCCTCCGCAGTTGGCGCTGCTCGATTGGATGGCGTCGATGTCTGCCGCAAAGTGCGCGGTTGCGCCGATCTGCAAGGTGTTTACCTGGTCCTCATCACTGGGAACGAAGGGCGGCAGTCGCGGCTAACCGGTTTGCAGGCCGGCGCGAATGATTATCTCACCAAACCGTTCGACCCGGCCGAGCTGGAAGCCCGAGTTCGCGTTGCCACGCTCGTCGTCGGGCTTCAATTGCAACTCCGGGCACGAGTGCAGGAATTGGAAGGAGCCCTGATCCGAGTCAAGCGGCTCGAGCGCATGCTTTCCATTTGCATGTATTGCAAAAAAATCCGCGACGAAATGGATACCTGGCATCAAATCGAGGCCTACATCAGCAATCATTCCGATGCCGAATTCAGCCACGGAATCTGCGCCGACTGCTATGAAACGATCTGTGAACTCCAAATCGAGGCGATTGAGAGTTCGAAGTTCGCGTCGCCGCAGGCCCGGTTGTGCCCGAAACCACCGCCATCCTCTCCTTGTTGAAGTGCCTGTCCCCAACTCGCCTTCTCGGGAGCGGTTTAACCGTTTCTTGCTAACGTTTTGTCACGCAACAATTGCGGTTCGCCCTAGTCTTTCGCCACTGCCGCGATTCCGTACATGTTAAAACCGTGGCTTCGTATCGCCGGCGTTTGCTCGATTCCTCCTAAGCTCACGACCCCCGCCTGCTTGATCTCGCGCTTCCAAACCGAGAATCGAAAATCGATGCTCCGACCCGGACCGTTGCCGAGTGAATGGTCCTTGTGCCATTCGGTTTTTGCGCAGTCGAGGCCGATTTGCAGGCCAGTATCGATGAAGTCTTTCCGCAACCAACTGGGGACCGCCATGTTCTTATCCAAAAACACATAAAGATCGGCCGGGCGCAGCAACCGGACGTTCAGCTCCAAGCCGCGGATGAACTTGTCGTCGTTGAACGGCATCACGTAATCCGCGCCGACCAAAAATCCTGGCAAGCCTTTGGCGTCGACGCCATTCCACTGATGTTCGCGATCGACGAATGCCAGGACATCCTCTTCCAGGCCGCCGCGCACAATCTGGTACGACTTGATGCTGTCGTCTTTGCGGATATTGTCTCGCACATCGGCGATCACGGGCTCCGCCGGCCGTCGCCGACCCACTTTGCGCCGCCCATGAAGCGATTGCGCTCGATCGACACGACTCGTTCGATTTCCCCCGAGTTCTTCAGCAGCAGCCATCGCCCTGTTGCATGCGCCGGCTCGGCCCTTCGCCCGCAGCCAACCGGGAATTGTAATCCAGGTCGACGCTGCCTTGAAAAACTACAACTTCCGTCTCGCCCTTGTCCGAGATATTGAGCCCGAACTGCGTGCCTATATCGACGACCTTGGCTTGCGGCGTCTCGATCGAAAAACCTTTTCCCCGATGATCGACCAGTGTGGTCACGCGGCCCCGTCGGCAACGAATCGAAGTCGCAGACGTGATATCAAAATCGGCCGGTCCGAAGACGGTTACCTGCGCCCCCGCATCGAACGTCAACTCGACCGAGCCGCCGCGTAATCGCAGGTGATCCCCAATCGCGCAGCGCGATAAAATTTGGTCACCACCGCTCGCGGGCATCTGCCAGCGAATCGACTCCAAGCCGGTGATCGTGGCAACGGCCTCGCCAACAACCGGCTTCGATTCGCTGCCTCGGCCCGGCGCGATCGCCGGGGTCGACGCCGCATCGGCCAGCGAACTAGTTTCCTCCAACGTAGCACTGTTGAATCGATCCAAAAACCAAATCCCTGTTGCGATCGCGATCAGGCATGCCACGCCGCCGCCGAATACGATCGAGGCCAGATGTCGTCGTCGCAACCTGCGCAATCGTGACTGGTCCTCAGGCGAACTGGCCAACTCGACCAGATCCGGGAATTCGTCGACGCACAACCAGCGCAAGCAAGACGTCTCCTGAACGTGCTCGATATACGCCTTCCTGGCTGCCGCGCTGCTCAAAAGCAGCGTTTCGAGCTCGCGCCGCGCCTGCGGTGTGAGCGAACCTTCCACTAACCCAGCCGCTAGCGCATGGACTTTATCGAACAATTGGTCGCTTTGATTTTCCATCGCCCCGACTTTTTAATCGTCAATACACATTGTGAGTCAGCTTTCGCTCGATACAACCGTGCAGCGCCACGCGGATCCGCTCAAGCGCCTTGTACACGGAAGCCGGGCTCCTATTAAGCTCCACGGCTACGTCTCTCGCCCGGTTTCCTTCCACATAACAATGCCTGAGCAGATCGCGGCTACGGTCCGGCAATTCAGAAACGCATTCCGACAGCGCCTGCTGCCGAGCCTCGAACACCTCGTCCGTCCAGCAGGGCTCTTGGGCGAGCGCGTCGATCACTCGCTGATCGAATATCAATCGGCTGCGGCTGGCTCGTTTCCGCCAGGTCAGCACCTGAAAATGGGCGACGCGAATCGCCCACGCGGCAAAGTTCGTTCCTGCCTCGAACTTTTCGAACTCCTCCCACAGCCGGATATTCGTTTCCTGCAAGATCTCGTCGGCATCTGCCCAATTCGGCACAAGGCTCAAAATGTAGCTGTAGACCATCCGCTCGTGGCGGGTCATCAAGCGGATGAATTGCCTGCGAAATTCGTCCATTTGCCCCGTCCGATCGAACCAGAGAACTTGCGCCGCACGGGGGATATATCCCCTCGCCCCGATGTACCTTGTTATAGGGCGCGAAAACCTAAATTCTGACAAAAATGCAGAATATCCTCTGTCAGGTTTGTTCGCGAGACGCCCTTTATTATAGCCAACTTGGCTTGGGGAATAGGTGGGAAGCCCGGAATGGCATCGCCGAGATTTATTGGTCCCGCGGATGCTCGCGGTGTAGTGTCCCGGCGGTGTCGCTCTTGTCACAAATTTTCGCTGCCTGGCAGCAAAGTGCAGTTCTGTTGCGGCCGCTTGTCATGTAGTGCCGCAACGACCGCAAATTAGAACGTTTTGCTTAGTTTGTCGGCTTTAGTTATTCTAAATTTCGATCGTTGGCAACCGCGCGGAGCCCATCCATGCGCGCACCTATTATGTGTTTTGCGACATGCGGAGGATCGGTGATGCGACATCATTTTTCGGCGTTTACGTGGTCGAGGATGGCGAGTCTGGTGGTAATTGCCGCTGCGGCCATTGTGCCAATTGGCATAGTCAACAACGCGCGAGGACAAGTTGACTACAACACGGTTGGCGCGAGCTATATCCAGAACTTCGATACGTTGCCCAATACGCCGACAAATACGAGTCTCGGCAACAGCCCCGTCGGTTGGACCGACGACAATGCATCGCCTGGCGCTGGCAACTTTAGCATTGTCGGCGTCTATGTATACCATCCCACTGCGGCCACTGAAGGCGGGTTCAACGGCCATCAACGGATGCGGATCGCTAACGGCAACCAGACGACGGGCACGTTTTATAGCTTCGCGCAACAGGCTCCACGGAGCGGCGCTTTAGGCGACATCGGCGCCAACACGCTGGCTGTCGACGACAGCGGTTCGCTTTTCACGGCTCTCAAAATCAGAAATAACACCGGCCAAGCGCTCAATCGTTTCACCTTATCCTACAATGGTGAACAGTGGCGCGATGGTGGCGTTAACACGAACACCGAATCCCTGCTTTTTGCTTACAGCACCAGCGCAACAAACAGCACTTGGTTCGCTTCGACCGGCTTCACAGCCGCAAGCGCGTTGAACTTCACCGCTCCGCTTAACGGCAGTGCTGCCGCAACCGTCGACGGCAATGTCGCCGGTCGTGTCAATAACATCAACAGCACCGTCACCAACTTCCTCTGGGCACCTGGCGCCGATATTTGGCTACGCTGGGCCGATTTGCAGCGAGGTGGCACCGACGACGGACTGGCGATCGACGACATCAACTTCTCTGCCGATGCCGGTGGTACGGGCCCTCCACTTGTTACGTCACTCCATAGCGGTCCGGCAGAAATCGGCACGACTTGGAGTGACGGCTTGGCTCCCAGCGCCGGGAAGATCTATTACGTACAACCCGCTCATGTCGTAGACGTTAGCGCAACCTTCGCGGGCGACGAACTTAAGGCCACCAACGGTGGAACTATTAATCTCAGTGCCA
Source organism: Pirellulales bacterium (assembly GCA_963733825.1). GTDB lineage: Bacteria > Planctomycetota > Planctomycetia > Pirellulales > Lacipirellulaceae > JABDGM01. The sequence goes on along the minus strand of CAVTEK010000010.1, from coordinate 32,301 downwards.
GCGGCGTGTACTTCCCTTATATGAGCGTCGACGCCGGCGGCAATGTGACCGAGTCAGTCAGTGGCGATTTCGTACTCGGTGATTCCAGCCAGCTCACGTTTGGAACCTTTAACACCATCCAGAATCTCTTTTTCAATATCGATGCGGGTTCCAGTTTTGCTCTTGCCGTGCACCTCATCGGCTCCGGCGACCTGACTTTTAATAGCGGGGACGCCTCGACGCTTATATTGGCCGACGTCGGCTCTCATTCAGGGACGATCCATTTCAATGGCACCGGAGACGAAGTGCAGCTGGTCGGCAGCACCACCATTGACAAGATCGAAATGAATTCCTCCGGCCAAAACAAGCTCGTTTTGAATTCGGGAGTAAATACCAGCAACGCCGGGACGGTGACCTTCAGCAAGCCGGGTATTATCGACCACGTTATCAATACCGGCAGCGGGCGGCTGCAAGGGCCCAACATTCTGATTGCCAACGCGCATGTTACCGTTAATATGCTCACAGCATTTACCGGAACCACCCCTAATGAACGACGCTTCAATATACTAGGTGGCCTGCAAGGCACCGGCGACATCGACGTGAATGGCGTCGTTAGTGCATCCGATCCGACCAGCGGCTCGGTAACCCATAACGAATTCGAGTTGGGCACTACCCCCGAGCAGGTGAACACACCGACCGACAACTATTCCGGCACGATCACTTCGCACGATTGGGTCGATTTCGAGATTCGACGCAACATCCCCGGAGCGAAGATTGTCATCAGTAATCAGGGCCGTCTTGAAACCGGTCCGGAACATATTCCGACGACGCGCCAGGTCAATATCGGCGAGGTGCAGATTAAAAGCGGTGGCACTCTGGAAGTTGGCTTTGAAGAGGATGGCAATCACGACGCCGGCATTCTGAACCTGGTGAACACAAACGGCCGGTCGGGCGGTTTAACGATGGAAGCCGGCTCGAACATGGTGATGCAAATCAATGGCACCGCGGCCACCCTCTTCGATTCGCTCACCGCACAGGGCAACGTCTCGCTGCACGGCACGCTCCATGTCCTGATGAATGCGACCGGTATACCGGGCACCGATCAAGCGGGAAGCACCCAGTACGCAACCTTCAATCCAGTCGGCGGCGAAACGTTTGACATTATCACGACCATTGGCGGCACGTCGCCCGCCGGCGACTACGATCACAATTTCACCGTGAACGCGGCCGATTACGACGCATGGCGGAACAGCTTCGGCACCACCGTCACTGCCGGCACGGGCGCCGACGGCAATGGTGACGGCGTCATCGACGCCGCCGATTTCGTGCTCTGGCGGGAAAACGTCGGCGCCACCGGAAGTGCTCCGACGATTTCCGGCACGTTCGATTCGCTGGACGTACAAAACATGCCAGCCGGTTTTGCCATTCAAGTCGATTACAGCAACAACAGCCGCGTCAGGCTCACGATCGTCGCCGCCGGTTTGCGGCGCAGCCGTGCCCGAGCCGTCGACGCTTGTTCTCATCGGTGCGTCTGGCCGTTGTTTGGGACTCGCCGAAAAACACGCCGAGGCGGTTCATCCGCCAGCAAGTAAAACGAGACTGAATCTCCAAGAGGTGATGTGCGGGAGCTTTCTATGCAACCCAAGTCGACTGCCCGGCGAGCTTTCAGCTATATAGGGCCCGCGAGCCGAGCGGGCCAGCCACTCGCAAGTCGGCCTCGGCTCGGCCGAACTACTAACCTACATGGTTTCACGCTCGTCGAGTTGCTGGTGGTGATCGCGATCATCGGGATCTTGGTCGCGCTGCTCTTGCCGGCCGTTCAAGCGGCGCGCGAAGCGGCGCACCGCGCCACATGTCAGAACCGGCTTCATCAACTTGGTCTTGCCTGCCTCAATTTCGAAACGACCGTGAAGAAGCTGCCGCCGGCCGCCGGCCGCGTTGACCCCAATGTCACCACGATTCGCGCCGACTGGGGTTACCTGATTTTTATTCTGCCTTATATCGAGCAGCAGGCGCTGTACGACAAAATTGACCGCAACTACGACTGGTTTACCCCACAGAACCAAACCGTGGTGTTCACCCCGGTCGAAGACTTCAAGTGCCCGTCGCACAATCCGATCGAGCCGGTCGATTTGTACGGACCCGGCAATAGCGGCGGCTTCGGATACAAGGATCAGGCGTCACCGTTGCGCACGCACTACTTCGGCATTCTCGGCGCTAATCCGCAACTGGTGCATCCCACGGTGCCCGATTTTTGCCTTGATCGTAAAAGCCCTTATACAGCCGAAACGCAAGCCGTGACATTCGGTGTCCCGCCATGCATGGGCAACCCGGCCAACGGCTGGATTACCAACAATGGCATGATTGTGCGCAAGCCCACCGTACAAACCCGCCGGGTTGCCGATGGCCTCAGCCACACGTTCATGCTCGGCGAATCCGCTTTCGGAGATCCAGACCTGACCGACGACAACGTTCGCCCCTGGAGTATCGGTTCCGAAGGCGATAACTTCATGTACACGTCGAAAAACGTGGCCTATCAGATCAATAGCGGTGGGCGGCCCGGCCCGGCCGGCAGAAACAACATCGGCTTCGGCTCGGAGCACCCGGGCGGCTGTCATTTTGCGATGGGTGACGGAGCCGTGAAATTCCTCAGTGAAAACGTCGAACTGGTCGTGCTCTTTGCGCTCGCGTCCAGGCAAGCCTCTGATTTGGTCAGCGACGAAGCGTTACAATAGATCTCGAGATTCTTCCCGCCGAGATTGGCGACGACCGTCACCTCGAATGCGACCTACGATGCGCCACCGAGATTACGGCAACGAACACGCGGTTTGGTCTCGTAAAATTCTTGTTCTGGCAATTGGCTGTTTTTTGCCGGTAGCCGTCGTCTCGCTTTCCGGATGTGGCAGACCGAGTTACCAGCTCGACACTGCTCGCGTGCATGGAACAGTCACCCTCGATGGCCTGCCGCTGCCCAGCGGTTATGTTTTCCTCGCGACCGCCCGTGGCCGACAGGCAAGGGGGCGAATCCAATCCGACGGCACATTTGTGCTTAGTACTTACGACAAGGGCGATGGCGCTCAGGTCGGCACCCATCCAGTGATCATCAGCCCGGTACCACCCGATGAGGCGGCCGAGCGGCGCGTCGTCATCCCCGCCCGGTATACTCGCAGCGGCACCTCGGGACTCTCCGTCGAAGTGAAGCCCGGTGTCGAAAACGTGCTCGACATCGTTCTGACGAGCAAAAAATAATTCCCGCCGCTTTAGGAACCAGCCACATGGGAAAACGCTGGCGCGTTTGAAACAGGTTCCCGGCATGCGGTTGGCTCGACTGCCGCGCCATGCCGCAAAGCACCCGGCGCCGTCAACAATCGTTCCGCCCGGCGGCGGGTCGCTTCGTCCGTCTCTGCGAGCCAGCGAATAGCCCGAGCTTCGCGCGATGCGATCGGCCGGCCGTCGAGCAGCGCGATGCGGTTGCCGCGGATCGCCGGTACCCGCGCACGGGGGTGATGATGCCAACCAAGTTAAGTGGATCGACCGCGGAAATTACGCTCCAGACATCTGATCGAGCCTGGTCGCGATGTTGCCGCAGCAGCTCGACGGCCTCCGGCAAAGCAAACTGCTCGCCCGCGACGCCGCCGACGAATCGGCCCCCGCGAATTTCGCCGCGCATTTCCAAACGGCGATACACCGGGGCCAAATCCCGCCACGGCGGCGCGAGTGATTCGCGCGCAACAGGTCGCGAAACATTACGCCGTACCGCCGCAAGAGCAACCAAGCCCAGCGTTCGCAACGATCCTCAGCACGCGCTTGCTGCACGAACGGCGGAAATCGCGACCAGCGCCCGCCCTGCGAATAACCTGCTGCCCGGCTCTTCGCCCGCCGGCCGGTCGCCTGTGGCGACTTGAAGCTCAGCCGCCGCACGGCCGCAAAACAGTCGGATGTCGCAAGCCCCAATGCGGCCAATTCGCGAAGTGCGTCTTCCAACTGTGACGGCAATAAATTCGTGAGAGCCAGCAAATCGTCGAAGAATAGAGCTCCGTGATTCGAAAGCGCTTCGTACGCCGCTTGCGCATCCCAGCGCGCGCAACTGGTCAGCACATTCCGCTCCGGTGGCAGCAACCAACCAAGGTCGGCCCGTCGCACCAGCGAAATCGGCGAAACACGCGTCAGCACCTGACCCCGTGTGTCCTCGGTTAGCCACGGTGGTTGAAGCCGGCCCCAAACCACTTCTCCGCTTGTGAACAATTGATCGAGACACTCGCCGTCGTACACCATTCGCACGGGAAGCAAATCGTGCTCCCACGAACCGGCTGGGGCCTCGAATCCCTCAATTTGCGACAGCGCCCGCTGCAGTCCTCCGATGCCAGTCGCCCGCGAGTCGCCTGATATCTCGTGGTGCGCAAGCAGGAACCGCAGGTAACCTTCTGAATCAACCGGCGCAACTTGCCGGCGAAGTCCATCGAGCGTGAGCCGATGGATTCTGGCCAATAGCCGTCGCTCACACCACTCTAATCTTCCCTCTTCCTTTGGGAGAGGACTGGGCGAGGGTACCTCAGACGTAAACCTCCCTCGCAACACCACACCTGCCAACTCGAGCTGCTCCAAAGCAATCCGCGCATCGTTGGACTTCATCCCCAGCGCCGCGGCGACCCGCTCGGCGGTGGTCGGACCACTGATATCCAACCGACCGCGAACCAGCTGCATCCGCGCTTCATCGGTCGAGACTTCTCGCCGAAGCGACTCAGGCAGTGACGGCGGCGAACTCGTATCCGCTAGTGGAACGGCAGCGCGCACCGCCGGCCAGTTCTCGACCGCCATCCACAATACGGGCCCGCCAACCACTTCGCGCCGTGCCACCCTTCCCTCGTCCGCCAGCGCATTGAAAAACAAACGCCAAGGCACGCCGTCGCTTTCCGGCAGCGCGCCGACCGTGAGCAGTGCGTCATGCAGCTCCTCTGCATCCCGCACGACCGGCCAGGCCTCTGTGCGCACTTTTGCGATCGCCGCGGCATCGAGTTGCCCCAGGTCGCTTACATCCTCGGGCCGAAACGTCCGCCGCACCGCAACTGCCCGCGCCCGGCGCTCTTCCAACGGCGCATTGTCCAAAAACGCATACACGTTTGCATTCACAAGCTGGTGGCTGAACGGCGACGGCTCGCGCGTATCGCGCGCCACAAGCATGATCTGGCCCGCTTCAATCTGCCGCAAGATTCTCTGCCAACCCGATAGATCCATGACTTCAGTCAGGCAATCGTGAATCGATTGCCGCACCAGCGGATGATCGGGCGGCACGAGGTCGCCCGTGCGATGCTCGAAACACGCCGTTTGCATCGGAAAAACGGCGGTCAACAAATCGTCGGCCCGAAATCGTTGCAAATGCGGCGGCACTTTCTTGCCGTTTCGTTGCCGCAGCACGGCCAGCGCCCGCGTCACATTCCACCGCCAACGCACCAAAAACATGGGCACTGCCAGCAAGGCTTGAATGAGGACGTCTCGTGCAATCGTCGAATCCAATAGCGTAAACATTTGCTCGAGCGGAAAACTCTGCTGCGGCCCGATCGCCAGCACGATGCCATTGTCGTCGGCGCTCGCCTGCAACTCGAAATCGAAAGTCCGGCAGAAGCATTTCCGCAGCGCAAGCCCCCAAGCCCGATTGATCCGCGCCAAACGGGGCGTGAATGACCAGTTGCATGCCGCCCGACTCGTCAAAAAACCGCTCGAAAACGACATTCCGCTGCGACGGAATTACACCCATCGCCGTGCCCTGCGCCGCAACATAATTCACCGCCTGCTCCGCCGCCCAATCGTCCGCACCGGTCTCGCGCTTCACCCACTCCATCGCCCTTGCTGGTTCGCCGTCCTCCGTCTTACAAACCTCGTCCCATACCAACTCCCGCAAATCCGACAACTCCGCCGACAACTCCCGTGTCCGCGCCGGCGCTTCACCTAACCAAAATGGCACCGTCGCCGGCGCCCGTGCGCATCGCGAACGGTCACCTCTCCGCCCCGCACATACAAAATCCGCCACGAAGTATTTCCGAGCTGAAACACGTTGCCGGCCTGGCTCTCGATCGCAAAATCTTCGTTGAGCGTGCCGACAAACGTCCGCTCTCCCTCGGTAACGACCCGGTAGTCGGCCATTTCGGGAATCGCGCCGCCCGACGTAATCGCCGCAATCCGAGCCCCGCGCCGCGCCCGCAAACGGCGATGGATCCGATCGCGATGCAAATAGGCGCCGCTGCGGTTTCCCGGCGTAATTCCGTCGCTTAGCATTTCGACGATCGCATCAAAATCGCGCCGCTCCAAATTCTGGTATGGCCACGCCCACCGGCACGTCGCGAACAATTCGTCTTCCTGCCAATCCTCGCACGCCACCATTGCCACAATCTGCTGCGCGAGGATATCCAACGGGCACGCCGGCATCTCCACGCGGTCCAGCTTGCCTTGGCGAACGGCACGCACCAGCGCCAGCGATTCGAGCAGCTCGTCGCGCGTGAGCGCGAACAGCCGTCCCTTCGGCACGCGGCCCAAGGCGTGTCCGGCCCGCCCCACGCGCTGCAAAAAAGTTGCAATCGATCGCGGCGAACCGATCTGGCACACGAGATCGATGTATCCAATATCAATTCCCAGCTCGAGCGAGGCCGTCGCCACGATGGCCTTTAATTGCCCCGCCTTGAGCTGTTCTTCGGCCCGTAACCGTATCTCGCGCGACAGGCTCCCGTGATGACTCGCAACGTGCCCTTCGCCCAGCTGTTCTTCCAGGTAGTGCGTCACTCGCTCGGCCAGCCGCCGCGTGTTGACGAACACGAGCGTGCTGCGGTGCTCGCGAATCAATTCGCCGAGCCGAATATAGATTTCCTGCCAGCTCTCGACCGAGCACACCGCCGATAGCTCACTCGCCGGCATCTCGATCGCCAAGTCGAGCTCGCGCACGTGACCGGTATCGATAATCCGGCACTGCGGCCGGCGTGCGCCCTCCCTCTCCCTCTGGGAGAGGGCCGGGGTGAGGGTGTCTTGCTGCCTATTATCGTGCGCTGGCTCACCCGCCTCCCCCACTAAAAACCGCGCGATTTCATCGATCGGCCGCTGCGTCGCCGAAAGGCCGATACGCGTCGGCCGCCGCGCGCACAAATGATCCAGCCGGGCGAGCGAAAGCGCCAAATGCGATCCGCGCTTATCCCGAGCCAGCGCGTGGATCTCATCGACGATCACCGTCCGTACATTGCGAAGAATCTCCCGGCCTTTGGGGCTCGTGAGCACCAGGTACAGCGATTCCGGCGTCGTCACCAAAATGTGCGGCGCTTTCCGCACCATTTTCTGCCGCTCGCTCGCCGGCGTGTCGCCCGTGCGCACCGCCACGCGAATCGGTTGCAGATCGATGCCGGCCACGGTCGCCGCCGCCCGAATCTCCTCCAGCGGCACCTGCAGATTGCGGTGAATATCGTTGCTCAGCGCTTTGAGCGGCGACACATAGACCACTTGCGTCTCATCGGCCAGCTCGTTCGCCGCGGCCTGCCGGAACAGGCTATCGATCGATGCCAAAAACGCGGCCAGCGTTTTGCCCGACCCCGTCGGAGCGGCGACGAGCGTATTCTCGCCCGCCGCAATGGCGGGCCAGCTTTGAGCCTGCGCATCCGTCGGCGCCCGAAACGCCCCGCAAACCACGCGTCAATTACCGGATGAAATAACGACAATTCCATCCCGCCATTATAGGCGCCGACCCGTCGTTCGACACGTCGCCAACCGCTTGCGGTTTAGCTCCTATCCTTTCATCACCTTCGTCACCCCCGGCGTTGGCACCGGGTAGAACCCGTTCTTATCGGCCAACACCGGCGGCGTCGCGGCAAAGTCGTACGACTGCGGCGACAGGTCAATGCCCTTATGCAGTGCATCGTCCCACTTCACAATAGTGCCGGAGTAGGTCGCCATCCGGCCGAGAATCGCCGTCATGGTCGATTGTGCGCCGTAGTCGCCCTCGTTGTACGTGCGCCCATCGCGCAGCGCCGCGAACAAGTCATGATGCTCCTGATGGTGGTTGTCGAGCTTCGGCTTAGGCATCGTCCATTTGCCGCCTTTGGTGGTCACGAACTGCCGCCCCTTGGTGGCCACGCCGATGGGCCCGGCGTCCATAATGGGGCCGCCGACGTCGTCAATGTCGAGCGTGCCCTTAGTGCCGTGTGCGTGCTCGCGCACTTCGTCGGCACATCCGCCAATGTGCCGGCACTGGCTGTACATCTTCGTGCCGTCGTCGTAGGTGTATTCCACGAAATGATGGTCGAAGATCTGTCCGTATTCTTTACCCGTGCGAACTTGCCGGCCGCCCATCCCTTGGGCTTCCACCGGGTGCTTGTCGCCGCGCATCCAATTGCCGACATCCAGATTGTGAATGTGCTGCTCCACAATGTGGTCGCCACCCAGCCACGTGAAGTAGTACCAGTTGTTTACCTGATATTCCATTTCCGACGGCTCATGCCCATTCGCCGCGGCAAAACTTGCCCGATCGCGGACCCACAGCCCGCCACCGTTCCAGTACACGCGCGTAAACAGAATATCGCCCAGCGCCCCGTCGTGCAGCCGCTTCATCGTTTCGACGTACCGCGGATCGTGGCGCCGCTGCAAGCCGATGGCCACCATCAAGTCCTTCTTCTTGGCCTGTTCATTTGCCGCTATGAACCGGCGCACGCCGGTCGCATCGGTCGCGATCGGCTTCTCGGCAAAAATATGCTTGCCGGCGTCGACGGCCGCCTCGAAATGGATCGAGCGGAAATGAGGCGGCGTCGCCATCAGGATGACGTCGGCCCCGCTTTCGATCGCCTGCTTGTAGGCATCCAGCCCGACGAATTTCCGCTCCGCCGGTACGTTGATCGTCGAATCCTTGAACAGCTCATCGCCGTCGCGCTTGCCCCGCTCGACCGTTTCCTTGATCGAATTCAGGCCCGCGTTCAAATTACTTTGAAACGCATCCGCCACCGCCCACAGCGTCACCGGCCCTTTGGTCGCCAACGCCTGCGACGCCGCACCGGTGCCGCGGCCGCCGCATCCGATGAGCGCAATCTTGATCTCATCGCTGCCTCCCGCGTGTGCCGACCGGGCAATCCGCGCGTTCGCCCCAAGCACCGCACCACCGACGAGCGCAGAGGTCGTCTTCAAAAAGGCGCGACGCGAGGAAGCAGTCGGATTGCGATTCATATCTTCAGACATGGGAAACTCCGCTTGAGGATTTCGGGGGAGGAAGGTGGGTGGCTGGGGTCGAGCGTGAGCGAGCCCCCAGCGGATGGCGATCGAGCGCGTTCAATATAACCTGTACGTGCCGCAAAGCGAAGGGTTTTGTGCCCGCCGTAGCACCCGTGTGTAGCACCGGCCGTGAGGCTGGTGCTTGAACTCGAACACGCACGCTTTTATCGAAAATCCCGCGTCTTCACATCGAGCTGCCGCAGTTCCTGGCCCAGCGCCGCGAGGCGCTGCACCACCACGTGAATCACCGACGAATAATGGCCCGGCGCCGTTTGAATCCGCCCGTGTGCGATCCACGCCGGCGCACCCCGGGCCACGCGGTAATATCGGTCCCACATATGTTGGTGCACCACCAGGTTCACCGTACCCGTTTCATCTTCAAGCGTGACAAACGTAATCCCCTTGGCCGTTCCGGGCCGCTGCCTGAGCAATACTAGGCCGGCCACGATCACCGGAGCATCATTCGCCAGCTCCACAAGCCGCCGCGCCGGCGTCACGCCTAACTGCTCCAGCTGCTCACGATAAAACGAAATCGGATGCGCCCGTAGCGACAACCCAGCCGTGCGATAATCGGCCACCACTTCCTCATACGGCTCCATCGCCGGCAACGCCCACATAGCCCGGTCATCCTGGCCGGGTTCTTCCGCTTGGGTACCACTGCTGGCTTGCCCAGCAGTGCTCTGCTCGGCGTTCACCTTGTGCTTTCCTGACCCACAAACACCCTCACCCGGCCGCGCGGCGCGGGCACCCTCTCCCAAAGGGAGAGGGAGAATTTCGAACAATGGCATCGCGCGCCGCTTCTTCTCCTGCCCGAGCGCCTGCCACAACGCCTGCCGCCGCCCTGCCCCCACCGACCCAAACGCATCCGCCTCCGCCAACCGCTTCACAACCGCCCGCCCCAACCCGGTGCGCCGCGCAAAATCATCGATCGAAGAAAACGGCCCCGCCGCCCGCACACCTTCAATTACCCTTCCCGCCGCTTCGCCCAAACCATTAAGCATCCGCAATCCAAGACGGAGAAAAGGAAGCGAACTGGGAATTGGCGAACCCGCTTCAGCGGGCGGGGCATTATGAGATTGCAAATTGCAAATTGCAAATTGCAAATTGTTAATCGCGGAATTCCCCCAATTTGCATTTTTCATTTTGCAATTTGCATTTTGCAATTCCCCAGCCCCCAGCTCCCAGTCCCCACTCCCCACCTCCAACGTGCAATCCCACCGACTCCAATTCACATCCACCCCGCGCACCACCACGCCATGCTCCTGCGCATCGCGCACCAGCTGGGCCGGCTGATAGAACCCCATCGGCTGGCTGTTGATCATCGCCGCCACGAACGCGGCCGGGTAATAATGCTTCAGCCACGCCGAGGCATACACCAAAAGCGCGAAGCTGGCCGCGTGCGATTCCGGAAAACCATACTCGCCGAATCCTTCAATCTGCTGGTACACGCGCTGCGCAAACTCCTCGGGTAAGTTGTTGGCCCGCATTCCGGCCAATAACTTCTGCCGAAACTGCTCGATGAGCCCCGGCCGCCGCCAGGCCGCCATCGCCCGCCGCAACTGGTCGGCCTCGCCCGGCGTGAACCCGGCCGCCACCACCGCCAGCCGCATCGCCTGCTCCTGAAAAATGGGCACGCCCAGCGTTTTTTCCAGCACTTCGCGAATCGCTTCGTTGGGGTATGTTTCCGCCTCCTCGCCGGCCCGCCGCCGCAAATACGGATGCACCATATTCCCCTGAATCGGCCCGGGCCGCACGATCGCCACTTCGATCACCAGGTCGTAATAACACCGCGGCCGCAGCCGCGGCAGCATCGACATCTGCGCCCGGCTCTCGATCTGAAACACGCCGATCGTATCGGCCCGGCAAATCATGTCGTACACGGCCGCATCATCCTGCGGGATATCGGCGAGCGTGAAAAAGGTGTCAGGAACCTTTTGTGCAGAACACCCTTCGGGCCGTTCCGGTAAAAGGTTCCTGACACCTTTTTCAGAGCGCACCAGGTCAAAACACTTGTGAATCGCCGTCAGCATCCCCAAACACAAGCAATCGACTTTCAAAATGCCGAGTTCATCGAGGTCGTCCTTGTCCCACTCGATCACCGTGCGATCTTCCATCGCCGCGTTTTCGATCGGCACCATTTCGCATAGCGGCCCCTCGGTCATCACCATCCCGCCCACGTGCTGCGACAGATGCCGCGGGAAGCCGATGATCTCGTTCACGCAATACACGAGCCGCCGCCCCAAATTCGAAGTCGGATCGATGCCCACCTCCCGACAGCGGCCCACGAGCTTCGGCTCCTGCGTATAACCTTCCACGTGCTTCGCCAGCGCATCGACCCGATCGAGCGACAATCCGAGCGCCTTCCCCACGTCGCGAATCGCCGACCGGCTGCAATACGTGATCACCGTCGCCGCCAGCCCGGCCCGCTCCCGTCCATATTTCTCGTACACATACTGCAGCACTTCCTCGCGCCGCTCGTGCTCGAAATCGACATCGATATCCGGCGCCTCGTTCCGCTCGCGGCTCACGAATCGCTCGAACAACAGGTCGCTGGTCGCCGGATCGACCGACGTCACGCCCAAACAAAAACACACCGCCGAGTTGGCCGCCGATCCGCGGCCCTGGCACAAAATATTCCGCGACCGAGCGAACCGCACCAAATCCCACACGGTGAGAAAATACGATTCGTAATGCAGCTCGCGGATGAGCGCGAGCTCGTACTCGAGCTGCTTGACGATTTTCTCTGGCACGTCGCCCGGATACCGGTCCGCCGCGCCTTGCCAGGTAAGCTGCGTCAAATACTCCAGCGGCGTCTGTCCCTTCGGCGCAAGCTCGGTCGGATATTCGTACCGCAGCTCGTCGAGCGAAAACGTACACCGCTCGGCAATCTCGATCGTCCGCGCAAGCGCATCTGGCGCATCGGCAAACAGAGAGCGAATTTCCTCGATGGGCCGCAGATGCCGCTCGGCGTTAGGAAACAAAAACGTCCCCTCCGCCGCCGCAACTGTCGTTCCCTGCCGAATCGCCGTGAGCACATCATGCAAAACCATCCGCCCCGGCACGTGATAATGCACATCTCCCGCCGCAACGAGCGGCACACCCACCTCGCGCGCGATCCGCTGCAACTCCGCCAGCCGCCCGCGGTCATCTGCCCCGCGCACGAGCTCCGCCAACAAATAACACCGCCCCTCAAAAATCTCACGATACACCGCTAACCCGACAGCCCCCGGCTCCGCCGGGGATTCTTCCTCTGCAATTTGCAATTTACAATTTACAATTTTAAATGTGCAATCGATGTTTGGATTGTCTGTATGATCCCCACAATGAACCCCCGGCAGAGCCGGGGGCTGCCTGCCCAACACTCCCGCGATCAATCCTTCCGCAAACTCCGCCACATCCGCCAGCATCAGCCCGCATTCCCCCTTCGGCGCCTGTCGCCGACCGCGCGTAATCAATCGGCACAATCGCCCATAGCTGGCCCGGTCGGTCGCCCACAGCACGACCGGCGGCGCATCGGTCGGCGTAATCTCCGCCCCAATCACCAGCGGCAACCCAACTTCTTTCGCCGCGATATGGGCGCGTACCACACCCGCCAAACTGTTGCGATCCGTCACCGCCAGCGCACGGTACCCCAACTCGCCGGATCGCCGCACCAGCTCATCCGCGTGCGACGCGCCCTCGAGAAACGAAAAGTTCGTTTTGCAGTGAAGCTCGGCGTAACGCACCATGGATTTAAGATTGCAGATTTAAGATTTAAGATTGATGTCTTCAAATCTTCAATCTTAAATCTTCAATTGTTCCCCGGATTACTTATGCAAATTCGCCATGCAAGAACCACTTCCCATCCGCCAGCCGTCGGAACATCCACAAGTGACCGCCCGACTGCGTAGCAACTCGGTAATAATCGCGCCGCATCGAGGGCCCGCACCACCACAGCGTTTCAATCCGCTCGGGCCCCACGCAGCTCACGATCTGCTCGCGATGGTTCCCCTCCCAAACAAACTGCGGCGTCCCGTCCGGCGACACGCATACTACTTCCATGGCCCGCGGAGTGGGGTAAAGCACCAGCGGACGCGGCCGAGATTGCAAATTGAAAATTGAAAATTGAAAATTGTTAATTGCCGAGGGTTGGCGTTTTCGCACGGCTGTCTTCCAATTTGTATTTTGTAATTTCTTAATTCTTTTCTCAGTCGATGGTGTCCATTTCACGCTCCGCTCCGGCGCCGGGCTCTTCCGCAGCTCCGCCCGCAGCACGCGCTCGCTTCCCAGCCGGCTGCTGAGCCGGTTCACCAACACCGCGAGCTGATGTGGATCCGTCAGCCAGCGATCATCGAACAATTCGCGCTGCCGCTCGCCCAGCCGGCCCGTCACGACGGCGCGCAGCTCCACCCGATCCACTTCATCCGCCAGCCGCACCGTTTCCAAATGCAGCTCAATAAGTTCCAAAATCTGCCGCGCATTGGCCGACGGCTCCAACAACCCGATCCGCAGCGGCACGATTCCCAAACATCTGGGTGGCACGCCCTGAGGCTCTGCGAAGGGCGTGGTCTGCATTGGTTCGCCACGCCCGTCGCCGACTCCGGGCGTGCCACCCACCAGGTGCAACAAACACACCAACACCACCGCCCCCTGATCCCGCGCAGCCAACTGCCGCGACAATCGATCCGCGAGCTGCTTCAGCACATGCATCAGCGTGTCGCGGTCACCGGTCGGCTCCTCCAGAGCATAGCTTGCCGCCAGTGCCGGCAGCCCACGATGCGGCTCGATCAACTCTCGCCCCTGCCCAGTCAATTGATCCAACCGCCGCAACAGCTCCTCACCAAACCGCGGCGCCAACTCATCGCGCGGCAACGCCAGAAGCTGATCGATCGTTTGGATGCCTAGTTCGCGCAACAGTGCAGTTGTGTCGTCGGGAATGCGGAGGGCTTCGATCGGAAATGACGAATCCCTTGTTCCTTCATTCGTCATTCGACATTCGTCATTCGGATTTCCTCCGCAATGTGCCGCTGCCCACGCCGCCCCCACCGTCTCCCCGGCGGCCAGCCGCACGCGATACCCGCGCCGCACGAAAAATTTTTCCACCCGCCCCACCAGTTTCGCCTCGCTGCCATACAAGTGTTCGAGATTCGAAATATCCAACAGCAAACTCTCCGGCTCCTCGCCTTCTTCGACGGCGACGCGCGGACTGAACCGCTCGCACGCCTCGGCCAGTTGCACCAGCGCCCGCCGATCCGCCGCCGGTTCGTAAACCCTGAAAAATGTGAAAAAGGGGTCAGAACTATTTTCTGTTCGAGGGAGAGGGATTTCATCTCCATGTCCAGAAAATAGTTCTGACCCCTTTTTCAAGAGCGCCTCCGCCTCAGCCGACGGCATCCCCGGTCGCACACCTTGCGCGATCGCCCTCGCGCAACAAGCCGCGACGATACTCGGCGCATTCTGGGTGCCGCTGCTGGCTTGCCCAGCACTGCTTTTCGCGACCACCAGCACCACCGCTCGACCCCTAAGCTCGGGCCGATCGTGAACGGCCCGCTGAATCGCCCAGTTCGGAAACCATAGGCAAAGGATGCGTGTCATAGTTCGAACTCGCTTCTCGCACCACGTAAGCCGCGTCGTCGATTTCCAGTACAACCGAACCGCCCGCGCGACCGCTGTGGCAGCGCAGCACACGAACGTAAACGCGGCGTCCGTAGTCCGTCGTCCGTGGTCCATTGCTCCCATACGACGGACCACGGACAACGGACAACGAACCTATCTCCAACCTCACATTCGCCCACGACGGCTGCTCGCGCGCATTCGCCGGCCGCACCAGCACCCCCAACGTCCGCCCCGCCTGCGCCGCCAGCTGCAGCCGGCGAAACGCGCGGCTATCGAGCCGCTCGATCGCGGCCCACATCGCCGCCACCGCCGGCGAACGCAGCGCTTGCACCGCCGCCCACAATTCGTCCCGCGCATTCTGCGGATGAACGACAATCAGCCGCTCCACATCGATTCCCCACGCCGCGGCCGCCGGCGGATAAAATGATTGTCGCCGATCGATCACCACCAGCACGCCTCCCTCCCGGCAGGCTTCACGCGCGCTGAGCAAACCAAGCGTCACCGCACTCCCTCTCCCTCCGGAAGAGGGCCACCGCGCCGCGGCCGGGTGAAGGTGCCTTGCTGCTCGGCTCACTGTTTGATCCCGCAAGCCATTCGATCAACATGCCGTGGCGCAACCCATCGCCGGGCAACAGCCGATCGATTGCGGACGCGCCGCAAGAAAACGTGGCTGCTTCCTCAAGCGCGCCGGTCGCCTCCCAAGATCCTAGTTGTCGCCGCAGATCATTCACCAAACGGCCGCGCGAATTCCGCAGCGACAAATTCGCATCACGATCCGATGGAATGGACCCCATATGGAAAATGCCCTGCGGGGGCATTCCCTCCCGCCCCGATGCTAGCAACCACCTATAACTGTACAAATGTATCGTATCCGAGCAAGCGCAATTTTGAAGAAAAACAAGAACCCGGCAAGAAGTTGCGGCCGTGCCGTTCAACCGCAACTCAAAAGATGCAAAACCGCAAACCGTCCGCCACCCCTCGCGGTTTAGCTCACACGTACCGGCGCTAAGCTCCGAGTGGATACTCGGCCGCCAACAGCCCCTCTTCCTTCATCGACGCCCAGAAGGCATCCGGCACTTTTCGCAGCACGGAATTCACATTCTCCGCCACGCGATCCGGATGCGACGAATCGAGTACCACCGCCACAACGCCCGGCCCCGATAGCGCGAACTGAATACACGCCTGCGCCGGCGTCACGCCGTGCCCATGGCACAGCGCGGCAAACGACGTTCGCCAGGCAAGCCACGCTCGGTTGGCCGGATCGACCGCATCCAGCACGCAGCCGTCCAAACAATTGCCACCAACCAAGAAGCCCCCGTCGAACACGCCCGATACCACGATCGGAATTTGCCGCTCCGTCAACTTCGCGCATGCCAGTCAGCACATCCGCCGAGTGACGCATCAGCGTAAAACCACCCGTCCAGCACCACCCAATCGACAGGCTGTGTCAGCGAACGACACGCGTGCAAATCAACCGTGGCGATCCCAATTCCGCATACCAACTCAGCGGTTTTCAATTCACTAACAGCTCGCCACGCCTCGCCATCG
The DNA here is from genome assembly GCA_963733825.1 of Pirellulales bacterium. GTDB lineage: Bacteria > Planctomycetota > Planctomycetia > Pirellulales > Lacipirellulaceae > JABDGM01. The sequence goes on along the minus strand of CAVTEK010000010.1, from coordinate 15,945 downwards.
GCATCGCAAACAGACACCAACTTCGGTCGATATTCGCTGCCCAGTAGCCGACAACACTTTTCCCAGCGGTCTGCGATGCGATTCGAATCAACTGTGAGATGAACGACGACCTCCTCGCCGGGAATGCCTACTCGCCGCAGCATTCGCCCAAGCGATTCCAAGGCCAGGCCGTCCCCATGTCGATACGCTACGTCAATAAACACCGGCGGCTCAACGTTCTGGAACCACTCTCCGCAAACCGCCAGCTTCCGCTGTTCGGGAATAACATACGGCAAATTGGCCAATGCCGACGTACCAAACACGATCGGCGGGACCTCGATTCCCAAAGTACCCAATGGCCAACGTTGTCTGGCGGAAATCTTCATCGAACGACCACTAACACAGCGCCGTCTAACTTTACCGACGAGCGGGCCGCCAGAGCGGTGGCTCGCAACGACAAGCAATTGTCGCGAAAAAGAAGCTGGGGAACTAGGATTCGAACCTAGACTGACGGAGTCAGAGTCCGTAGTGCTACCGTTACACCATTCCCCAAAAGTTGCTTAATCTAGCGGGTTTCTACTCTCCGCGGGTTTCTGCTGTCAGGCCATTTACACCCGCTACTACACCCGTTATGCTGTTGGGTGTAGTAAATGTGCCCTGGCGGGGCAAACCGCCAAGGCACTAGCACCACCTGAACCACTAAGCCCAAGGTGACGCCATGAAGACTAAGTCTAGCAAGTCGGCCGCTTCACTCAAGCCCTACAAAGACTTCCCGCTCACGCCGCACCGGGCGGCGAAGCAGTGGTGTAAAAAACACCGCGGCGACTCTTACTACTTTGGCCCGCTCAATAACTGGCAGGCCGCTCTAAAGCGATTCGAGCACGAATGGCCGTACATCGTCCAGGGGCTTACACCGCCGGCACTGGCCGATGACGCGGACACCTGCACGTTCAGGGGCCGTCTGTAATCTCTTCTTAGAATCCAAGAAGAGCAAGATGGCGGCCGGTGATCTAACCGCGATCACATACCGCGATTACTACCAATCGTGCAAACGGCTGATCGATCACTTCGGTGCTGGCCGTCGTGTTGATGATCTTCGCCCGGTGGACTTCGAAGCCTTCCGATCCAAGCTGGCTAAAAGGTTGGGTACCACCTCTCTCGGCAATGAGGTGAACCGCTGTCGCGTCATCATGAATTACGCGAGCGATCAGCGGCTGATCCCGCAGCCGGTGCACTTCGGGCAGTCACTCGACCGACCGAGCAAGCGAGCACAGCGAAAGATTCGCAACGCCGCCGGGCCGCGCATGTTCACTCGCGACGAATTGCTGACGATACTCGACGCGCTGGACGGTAAGCCGGATCATCTGCAACTACGGGCGATGGTACTGCTAGGCTTGAACTCGGGCCTCGGTAACACCGACTGTGCAAACCTCAGCGAATCCAACATTGATCTGGCCGCGGGTTGGCTTAACTATCCGAGAGTGAAGACCCAGACCCCCAGGCGTGTGCCGCTCTGGCCGGAAACGATTGAGGCTCTGAGGCTCGTGCTCAGTCAACGTAAGAGCCCCAGAGATACCGCCGATAATGGCGTATTATTTTCTCACAAGAACGCGCCGCCGCTGGGTCAGGGTGAAGCCCGGAGAAACAGCCGAGCAAAGCATTTGCATTGATGCTGTCGGCCCAGCGTTCGGGAAGGTGCTGCGGGCCCTTAACATTAACGAAGTGGCCGGGCGGAATTTTTATACGTTACGGAGAATGTTCGAAATTGTCGCGGGCGGCAGCCGGGACCAGGTCGCTGTCGATTCGGTAATGGGGCACTGCGACTCGTCGATGGCTGCCGTCTATCGGCAAAATGTAATCAGCGATGATCGGCTCCGCGATGTGGTGAACCATGTTCGCAAGTGGCTATTTGGTGACGGAGAGAAAAAGTAAATTCAATCGGCACGGATAGGGTAGCTCCCCGGCTGACCGGCTGATCGTGGTTCGCAATACCTTCCACGGTAGCCGGTCGGTCCCCGGCGGAAAGGTATTGCACGATGGAAGGTTACCGAGACCCCTACACGGAATATATTGATTCGATCCGAGACTGGACCGAGTTCCTGGACGTGCTCGATGCGTGGTGGGATATAACTGCTCGTTTCCGCGACGTAGAAGCTGCACCGGAATTTTACTCGCAAAGTGGGCGTTACGGATGGTGGGCGAAAATTCTGGCGAGCTGGATTCTCGACAAGTCGAAAGTCTCGCCGGAACCGCTGCTGGCCATAACTCGGATGATCCAAGCAAAAGACCCGTTAGGGGAAATGACAGAGTTTCGCGCTTCCCCAAATGAAATTGAGCGTTGCTGTCTGCAATGGCGTCCATATCAGCAGATTCTTATTGAACAGGCGGAAGGTAAAACACCACCGGCAGCAGAGGTAATCAGCGTGGACCTTGCGCGGCAAACGGTAACATTTAACGGCAAGCCGTTTGACGTGGCCAGCGTACAATCGCTGCGGTGGGTTAAGGTCTTAGCTGAACATCCGGGCACATGGATTACCGGCCCTGAATTGGTGAGATACGATCCTGAACTTGACGGCGTTCGCACAGATAAACTCCGCAAAAACTTACCCGCGAACATCTGCGACATAATCGAATCCGAAACCAGCCGCGGCAGCCGTCTAAGCCTTGGCGTAACTATGCCGTAGGACTTCCGTTCTTACGCCCGTCGGCCTCGTCTATCGTGGAAGCATGAGCACCACGATTGCCGCCGACGCCCTCGATGTGATTCGCAAGCTCACGCCTGAGCAACTTCAAACGCGCCTCAGCAGAACTGGACGCCCGGCGCACCACATTGTCGAGACTTCTACGGTCTCTCCGCCAGGTGAACGAGCAAGGCGACGTACACAGCAGCGTATTCCCGCCCCGGAGTCGCGCCGATGATCGTATTCACCCCGCCACAAGTTGCGGCCCGGTGGAAGTGCAAACCGGAAACCGTGCGCCGCTTGCTCGAAACTCGGCAGCTCACCGGATTTGTCGTTTCGCCAATTGGGGCTAAGCGCCCACGCTGGCGAATCTCGTTAGATGCCGTGCTTGCGTATGAGGCTGGCGATTCCACGCCGGCACCGATGGAGAAAAAAACAAGGCGGCGGTCGGCACGAACACCAATTCCAGCAGGCCCATTCTAGGGAACAAAAAAGGCCGCAGCGTTGCCGCGCGTACGGCCAAATTCGAAAGGACTAACGAAGTGCATTCTACGGCATCACACCCGACCCGGCCAAGCGTTTTGCTCGCTGGCATTCCAGTTAAGCCCACCGACGACGTGGCGCTCGTTGCGATCCGGTTGTTGAAAACAGAGGCATCGGCTGCGGCCGGATGTTCGCCAAAAGTTATTGCAACTCGCCGAGCGGAGGCCGAAGCAGTGAGCGAATCGGCAACCACCAATGGGCACGCGAGCACGCTCTTCCCGGCGCATCTAAAAGAGTTCAAACAAGCGGCCTCACGACCGAAGACGTCGTTGCCGCCGGCATTCGTTCGCTGAGTGACCGCCGCGAAATTGCGGCCATGCTTAACCGGAAAAGCTGGTCCCAGCGATCGGGCAGCGTATGGGCTATTCCGTACATCGACGCGACCGGCGAGGTAGTTCATTGGCGAGTGAAACCGGAGCGGCCATCGCAATCGAACGGCAAGACTGCCAAATACCAATCGCCTACCGGCTCGCGTGTTCGCGTCTATTTCCCACCCGATGCTCACCGTCGCATCGCAGAAGGTGAGGCGCGGGAAATCCTGATTACTGAAGGCGAGAAGAAATCGCTAAAGGCGACTCGCGACGGCTTTTGTTGTATCGGATTATCCGGCACAAGTTGTTGGCACGGTCGGAAGTCTACCGCGCCGTTGGCAGACCTGGAGAATATCAACTGGTCGGGCCGCATCATCTTCATCGTTTTCGACAGCGATGCGGAGGACAACGAGCAAGTCCGGCAGGACGAATTATTATTAGCTGCGGCACTTAAACGGCGTGGGGCAGTGGTCAAAATCCCACGACTGCCGGCAGGACCAAATGGCGAGAAGGTGGGTCTTGACGATTACCTTGTGGCGAACGGGCCCAGCGAATTTCGTCGGCTCCTGGACAATGCACCGGTAGCCGACGATGTTCACCCGAGATTCAAAAAGCTGAAGCGTTCGAAGTTGACCCCGCCGACATTGCCAGCAAATTCCGCGAATCACTTAGCATCGACGGGCAATCCCGAATTCGTTTCCATCAAGGTGAGTGGTACTACTGGGAGCGTGGCGGCTATCGAATCTTGAACTGCGATGACCTGGCCGCCAAAGTCTTAGAGTTTTCGGCGCGATTATTACAACGTGAAACGTGAGCACGTCGCTAACGTGCTGATGCACTTGAAGTCACAATGCCTCGTGGGTGCTCACGTCGAAATCCCCACTTGGCTTGATCGTCAATCCGACGACTGGCCGGCGCTGAGTGTGTGAGTACGAAAAGCGGAATTGTTCATCTTCGAAGTTATGCCGCCAAGCAAGATTGCCTGCGATCAGCAACGCCAAGATTTTTCACAACTGCCGCAGTCAATTATTCATTCGACCATGACGCGAAACCACCTACCGAGTGGTTGAAGTTTCTATTGTCTCTGTGGGCCGATGACGGGCAGTCCATTCAAACGCTGTGCGAATTCTTTGGCTACTGTCTCACACAAGATACATCGCAACAAAAGTTGATGATGATTGTCGGGCCAAAGCGTTCCGGCAAAGGCACGATCCTACGGATACTTCGCCCCTCGTGGGGGCAATGAATGTTGCGGCGCCAACGCTTTCGTGTTTGGCCGAACGGTTCGGGCTATGGCCGTTACTCGGCAAGCCGGTGGCGGTTGTCAGCGATGCTCGATTGTCGGGCCGTGTCGATCAAGCTGTGATTGTCGAACGGATATTAAGTATTACGGGCGAAGACGCGCAGACTGTTGACCGGAAGAATTTGCAGCCGGTGACGCTGAAGCTTCCCACGAGGTTTGTGATCGTGACTAACGAGCTGCCCCGACTGGGTGATTCGTCGGGTGCCATGGTGTCTCGGATGCTGCTGCTACGAACAATCAATTCGTTCTACGGCTTCGAGGACCACGGCTTGACCAATCGACTGTTGGATGAACTGCCCGGCATATTCCGGTGGGCTATCGACGGCTGGCAATCTCTCGACAAACGTGGCCGGTTCATTCAGCCAGAAAGCAGCCTGGAACTACTCAACGAATTAAACGATTTAAGCAGTCCTATCGGGGCTTTTGTCCGCGAGCGATGCGTGGTTGACCCCCTCGCCACCGTCGCCGTGGACACGATCTATGCAGACTGGCGCCGATGGTGTGAAGTCGGCGGGAAGGTCCGACCGACCGAAAAAGCCACGTTCGGCGCGATGCGCGCTACTACCCAAGGTGCGCCGCACGCGCCCGATGGGTGAAGATGGGCAACGTGAATACGTCTACGTAGGAATTGAATTGAGTTTTTAGGTTTTCGGTCCTAGCAGTCCTAGGACCGATCCAATGCACGTGATGGAGGAATCCAGAATGCAGTACCACCATAAGGCGCGATTCAAGAAATGCTAGGACACCTAGGACGGGCAGGACCGTTGGCGGCCAACATGCCGCGGCACAAGGGATCGCGACTGAGAACTACGGCTACCGCTGGCCCGGCAACCCTGATCGGGATGAAGCGCGGGCGTATGCCGAGTTCGAACAAGGCCAACGGTGTGCAGGGCAGGCGGACGTCGGCTGGTAGGCGGGGGGGTGGGTCGCTCCAAGAACGGCCCGCCCGAAAGCCGTTGCGGGCCACGTGTCGATATTTGAGCGTACACAAATGCCTAAAAAATCCGACCTACCGCCAGCACCACGACATTTGCGGCCAGAAACCGCCGATTGGTGGCGTGCGATCGTCGCCGAATACGCTCTGGAGCCCGCCGATCTTCGGGTTCTCGAAAGTGCGTGCGTCCATTGGGACCGAGCTGCGGCTGCTCGTGAAGCAATCGCCGGGTCCGAAACCGGGCTGCTCGTGCAAGATCGGTTTGGCCAATGGAAAGAACACCCTGCCTGTGCCATCGAACAAACCAACCCGGTTGTTTTTGGCAGCGTTGCGTCAGTTGGGACTTGGTTTAGAGCCATCCTCGGAAGCGATGCGATTACCGAATCCGATATCCCCGTTATTGCGTGAGGACTGATAATGCCACGACCCGCACGACGATCCAAGAGCCGCCGATCAGGATACACCCCGTTTGATATTCAGTTCCTATCGGGCGGCCCGCACGGCGTACCGTGTGCGATGACGACGGCCGAAATAAGCGGCGATGACGATGCGATCAGTGCGGGTTGGCAAGCGATCGCGGCCGCGATCATGGCCGATTGGATTCGCAAGCGACCTGGCACCCGGCCGTGGGCCTGGTGGCGGTGGGACGCTCCCAAACCGGCGCGGCGAGCGAATCGACGACAAGCCGCACCCGTTTGATGACAAGGCCAGAATTTTGCACGTTGCGAAAAGTGATAACCCAGGCGCTTGGAAACGGGCCTACCAGCTGCATTTTGGTTTGCCCGGTTCGCACATCATGCCGTTTGACCGCGACATTTGCACCGACTTTGTGCGGAACATTTTGCACGGCCGGGAATCAACAATCTTCGAGCCCGAATGGAGTTTTTTAGTGAGGCACGGGCTACTCGTGAATGAGGATTCAACATGACCGCCCTGCAAACATGCCCGAAGTGTGGCGGCAAAATGAAGTTCGGCCGCGTGAAACAGCACGGCGCCTTTACCGAAAAGCGCCGCGATTGTGCGTGTGGACATGGCGACAAGGTGCATGTTCGCATTACCGAAGAAATCTTGGCGATCATCGTCGTGGCGAAGCGGGCGAAACAAGTTGTCCGCACGCGGACTCAGAAACCCACACAAACGAAGAAAGCACGTCAGAATAAAAGCAAGTGAGGATTTCATGCTGACTCGAAAAGACATTGAAAAGCACTCGGTCTGACCGACGAACAAGTTTCGTTTCTATACGCGCGCCGCGTGCTGCCGGAAGGCGTCAAAGTCGGCGGCGTTATTCGCTTCCGAGAAAACGATATCCGGAAGTTTGAGCGGTATCTAGGGCTCGGCACAAATGCCGCGAGCGTGGCGTCGATCCGGACGGCGCAGGGGCCGCCGCACCATTTACAGCACGGCCGGCCGGCCAAGGTTTGACCCGCGGCTGGTGGTTGCCAATGAACGCGAAGCCAAGCGGCAAAAGAAATCGCGAACTTTCGCCAGCGGTAGCGAGCCAATCGGGCCGCAGCCGAAAGTCACGTTGCCGGAAGCGGCCGACAAAACAAACAAAGTCGAGGGATAACCGTGTACCGCTCACCGAAAGTTATCAGCGAAGACATCGACGACGCGCAGCTTGAGTTCGCCAAGTACGAAAAAGAGGCCCGCTCCATCTTGGCAAATTGCAAGGCCGCGGGGCGCGACATCAACGACACCGAGCAGCGACGTTTCGACATTTTGTGCGGCACGGCCGGCAGTAGAAACGGATTGGTTCAACAACAAAAACAGAGAATTTCGCAACTGCAAAACGAGTTGCGACAAACCCACGACAATCAGAGGCAAATTGCAATGTCAGCTCATCCAAGCGGCATGGTTTACGGCAACCAACTTCAGGACGATTTGGTGCTACCGCTGAACGGCATATTACCCGGCGATCAGCCACGGCGGTACAAGCCATTCAACCGCATCGGCAAGCTCGCAGCGTTTCGCGACGAGCAAGTTGCCTTTGACTGCGGCCAGTGGACGAAGGCCATTGTCAGCCGGCTTTACGGTGGCATGGTTGACAAAAGGGCTGAAGATTATTGCGCAAAGATCGGCCTGGAGATCGAGAACGTTGCCATGGAATCGGGCGGTACGGCTGGCGGTTATTTGGTTCCTGGGCCGTTGGCGAATACGATCATCGACGTGCGCGAGCGAGTGGGCGTGGCCCGGCAGTCGCTGTCGATCATGCCGGCAACTTCCGATACCTTGAGCGTACCGCGAAAAGCGGCGGGTTGACTGTTTACGCGCCGGGCGAAGCTGGATTGATTACCGACAGCGATAAAAGTTGGTCGCAAGTCAATTTGATAGTGAAGAAGCGCGAGGTCGCATCGTATCTCTCGCAAGAGTTGAATGACGACGCGATCGTCAATTTGGTTGACGACATTTTTTCCGAAATGGGCTATAGCTTAGCCTTGCAAGAAGACAACGAAGCGATTAACGGCACTGGCGCCGGCGAACGTACTTTGGTGTTAGCGGTCTTCTGAATGAGTTGGGCGCTGGCGGCATCGCGCAGGCGGCGACTGGGCATGATCTATGGTCCGAGCTGGACATTGCAGACTTCGCCGCGTGCGTCGCGAAATTACCAGACCGTTATCACGTATACGGCCCGGCGTGGATTTGCAGCCATTCGTTTTACTTCGCCACGATGGCTAGAATCGCGTACAGCGCGGGCGGCGCCACGATGGCCGAGCTAATGAGCGCGCCGGCTAATGGACGTACTTTATGGGTTTTCCGGTTTTCCTTACGAGCGCGATGCCAACGAGCGGTACAGCGGCGACCGTGGCTTGCTTGTTCGGCAGTTTCACGCAAGCCGGAATCCTTGGCCGACCGCGGCGGCATTCGAGTTGCCAGAAGCGATGATTACAAATTTTTGGAAGACAAGATCACGCTGAAGGCGACGACGCGATACGACATCAACATTTATGACCACGGCGACGCGAGCAACGCTGGCGCTACGTCGGGCTGAAAACCGCCGCCTGATAATTCAAGCATCGCTCCTCGTGGCTGCTCGTGGCGGCCGCTCTTTTGGCGACAACGGCCAGCCGCTTTTCTCCCGGCTGGCCGTTTGTTTTTTATACGGATAGAAGATGCAAACCGGAACGGTTGTAACAGTTCGCACGGATCGTGGCTTTGGGTTTATTCATTCCCCCAGCCAAGCTGCCGACGTTATTCTTTCACGCTTGCGACCTGATGGCGGCCTGGAATTTGACGAGCAACTAATCGAGCGGCGCGTGCAGTTTGTTTTGACAACGAGCAGTAAGGGGCACCGGGCAAGAGAAATTCAACCGGCGGAGTGAGGCGGATCCCAAAGGTATCAACCATCGACCCGCCTTGTCGGATGCGTTCCTGGGGCATCCTGTGCGATTGTTTTTCGATAATTGGGCGGATGCAACCCACGTAAGCGCATTAGCGGAGCAAGTAGCCTGCCCTAGTGGCGGGCTCTTTCATGCGCGGTAGAATGAGAAGTATGACAAACAGACGCGCTCTGCTGTTGACTGCGGTACTCAGCGCCCCTTCCCGGGCTTGTATTGGCTTTTATTTGCCTGGTTCTGTATTCGCAAAATGTGGTGTCCGACCTTTTGCAGGTCGGCCTCTTTGCCGCCTCTTGTGTGGTGGTTTACACATCCGCGATTCGCCGTTCGCGGACTCGAACTCCGCGATTCTAACCAGAATAATAATCTCTAGTCACACTCTGGTCCGATCGGTACCCGCGGTAGAATCGGGGTATGAAATACCGCAAGCTGCGAATCGCGTGGTCAGTGGTGTGCGGTATCGCGTGTGTACTGCTGATCGCGTTGTGGGTGCGGAGCTACACATGGCGAGACAGGGCCTCAATACCGCTTCGTGCGACACGTTATTTGCGAATTGATTCCAGTCACGGAAAATTCGAGTTTGAAACGTATGGGCAAGGAATGGGGGAAACGTGGTTTTCGGTAACTGCGGTATCCCATGCGGACATCTCTAACGCATGGCGAGAATTTACGCCGCCCGACCCCAAGATGGGAAGCAGTGGCGTTGGGAGACATCCAAGACGGGGCGATTTTTTGCTTACATCCCGCACTGGTTCGTCATAATTCTTGCCGCCACATCCGGCATAGTGCCATGGCTTCGTTGGCACTTCAGCCTCCGCACTCTGCTGATCGCCACGACGCTGATCGCGTTGGTGCTGGGGCTGGCGGTTTACGCGGCGAGGAAATAATTCCCCGGCCCCGGACCTGATCGTGCGGCTGATCTTCTCTGTGCCGCATGACGTCGCCACGTAGCAGCACCCGGCGGACATCCCGGTGCTGATCTTCTCTGTGGTCGGATCGGGGCGTGCGGCGATGGTGTGCAGCGCGGGTGTAAACTACACCCGCTAGGAAAATCGACGAGGGTTTTACGGCACTTTTAAGCACTCTTCCACAGACGGGCAAAAGTGCAATTCATTACTAAAAATACAGTGTATTTTGCATCTTCCGGTAACTAGTCAGAGTCCGTAGTGCTACCGTTACACCATTCCCCAATATCGGGCTGCTATTGTCCTGTAAAGCGCTGAGCGAACCGGGCAAATATTATGTTGCAGCGGGCGCGATCCGTCGCGCGGCCATGCGCTTAAAGTACGCCGCGCCATTCCAAACGTCAATACCCACACCATTCGCAACGGACGGGAGCGGACTTATCACCGCAAGTCTGCCGAGTATCATTATCGCGAATTTGGCACGAGCAGTTCGACCGGGCCGCCTTCGAGTCCCGAGTGGCCGTTGCGCTTTTCGCAGCACGCCTGCATTTGGTCCCAAAACGTCTTGACGGTATCCGGCGCGCAATCGGGCGCCGCGGAATTGACCCACGTAAAGATTTCAATGAAGCGTTTCTTATCGCCGGCTTCTTTCTCGCACACCACTACGTGTGGCTCCGCTAAAACCAAATGCTCTTTTCGGTAAACTTCCCAGACTTTGCCCAACAGCTCCTGCAATAGCTTCTCCTTACCCGGAACAATGTGGTAGGTAATCAGCACCGTCTCTGTGGCCACTACGCTGCTCTTTTTGCCGCGATCCGCTTGAGGATCGGCGCCCCCCGCGAACACCAAGCTTAACAAGCCAAACAACAACGTCATTCCGAACAAAACGCCACGCACTTTCGTTTGATTTCTCATCGATCCTCCACATTATTTCGATAGGCCGCTAAACAGTTATTTCGCCGCGACGTCGCATTTAAGCACCAGTAAATTGCCAAACGGATCCCGAAAGAACGCCGCCCAGACATCCGTCCCATTCCAATTCCGTGCGATCACGTGCGCATCACTTTCCACACAGACGCCTTTCGACTTCAGCAACAACACTTCCTGTTCGATCAGACCCGGCTGTGGCGACAGGCGAAAATAGATGATCGAATTCGGCGAGACGGTATCACTACGAAACATCGCGATGTTTACGCCGTCGCAAGCAAAGAACTTCATCACCTCCGGCACGTCGCCGACGATTTCAAGCCCTAGCACTCCGCAATAGAAGCGCTGCGCCTCGTCGAGGTCGGTACACGACAGCCCGATCTGATCGATCGGGCCCAACTTCAGCGAACGATCTGTGGTCATGGCTTCTCCTGGTAGGAGGGCGGTTGCCGATCCAATGCGATGCTTGTCGCGCGTTTCCTTGCGCCACACCGCTTCATCGCGGAGCTGTGGCCAACTGGCAAACCCGGCTTCGCGTGCGACAACGAATTGCGCTTGCGAAAGCGTTAGCGAGCCGGATTCCGCAGGCCCCAATAGGGGAGCGAAGCGAGAGATCGCGGCTTCGTCGCCGCTCTGAGCACTGCGAAGAAGCTGCTTGGCCTGTTTGCGAAGATGCTCGAGATTATCGGGCCGCAGCGGCGGACCCGTCGGCACGCGATCAGGCATACCAGACCTCCTTTCAACGCGATCCCGGCAAACCGGGACCGAACTTGCCTGCGTCCGCGCTCAGGCTGAAAGAAGGTCAAAACAACGATCGAAAACCGGCGGGCAAAGCCCTTCCCGCGGACTGGATGCGGCCGGAACCGCACCGCTGATTATGCCAAATCCGCTAGGAGAGTCAAGTTATTCATCTGAACCGATTTACCTCTTTTCCAGCTCGCCACCGCTGGCCATCCAAACTGCCAAACGATTGACGATCGACCGAACCCGATCCTAAAATAACGGTTCGCTACTCCCCTCCTTCCGCACGGATTCGATCGAATCGCAACGATTGGGGCAACGGCAGACGCATTCGATGCGCGCTGCGCCGGCTATCGTTCCGGTCCGATCGGGCGGTCAAGTCGCATGGCATTTCTCGAGCTTGTCAAAGGTTCGTCGCCGGGCTCAAAATTCGAGCTCGATACCGAACGGGCGGTCATCGGCCGCGGCGCCGATTGCGAGATCGCGGTCGATGTGCCCGCCGTGAGCCGTCGCCACGCCGCGATCTTGCGCGAGCGCGGCGCTACTTCGTTGAAGATTTACAAAGCCGCAACGGCACCCTGCTCAACGACAAGCGGATTACCGCACGCGCGCCTCTCGATGAAGGTGATCAAATCATCATCTGCGACCAGGAATTTCGTTTCCGCACGAACGAGGGCAGGGGCACCCTCGATTCCTTGCAAAACCTGGAAGAATCGGGCGTTGCCGAGTTGGTCGATGATACAACGACGCCGGGCCGGGCCAGCGTCATGGCCACGTTCGATGTGAGTGGCGGCTCGGCGAGTTGGGGTCTCTCGGCCAAGCCCGAGGTCAAGCTCGCCGCATTGATCGAAATCTCCAACGGCCTGGCCCAAGCGATTTCCGTCGGAGACATCTTGCCGAAGCTGCTCGATTGCCTGTTCAAGATTTTCGTACAGGCCGATCGCGGATTCGTGGTGATGCGGCCGAAGCCCGATGGTCCGCTCGTCCCGGTGTCGGTAAAAACCCGCCGCGCCGGCGACGAAGAGCGGATGCGCATCAGCCGCACGATCGTTGAAGAAGCCATGAACTCGCGCAAGGCGATTCTCTCGGCCGACGCCGCCAGCGACGAACGGTTCAGCATGGCGCAAAGCATCGCCGATTTCTCGATTCGCTCGATGATTTGCGCGCCGATGATGGGCAACGATGGCCAGCCGATCGGCGTCATTCAAATCGACACGCTCAATCAGCGGGCGCGCTTCACCGACTCCGATTTGGAGGTGCTCGCCAGCGTGGCCAGCCAGGCGGCCGTTGCCATCGACAACGCCAAAATGCACGAGCAGGTGCTCGAACAACGCGCTTTGCAGCACGATTTGCAACTAGCCCGGCGAATGCAGCGCGCACTATTGCCATCCAAGCCCTTGCAGGTGCCCGGCTATTATTTCTTCGATTACTATCAGGCCGCTCGCCAGGTTGGCGGTGACTACTACGACTACGTCGCCCTGCCTGGTGGCCGTTATGCCGTGATCGTCGGCGATGTGGCCGGCAAAGGCGTGCCGGCGGCGCTGCTCATGGCCCGACTCTCGGCGGACGTGCGGTTTTCACTCGCGAGCGAAGCCGATACCGCCAAAGCCGTCAGGCAAATCAACGAAGGCTTTGCTCAACAGGATTGGCAAGACCGTTTCGTCACGATGATCGCGGCCGTGCTCAATCCAAAAACCGGCGACTTGATTATGGTCAACGCCGGCCACATGAACCCCTTGCTCCGCCGGCGCGATGGCAGCGTCAGCGAAATCGGCGAAGAAGCTTCCGGTCTGCCGTTGGGTGTCGACCCAGACTACGTCTACGAGTCGTATTCGCACCGCTTGGAGCCCGGCGACGTAATTACGATCTTCACCGACGGTTTCAGCGAAGCCATGAACGGCGAGCGCGAGCTCTATGGTTTGGACCGGCTCAGGAACCAACTCAGCTCGCCCGTTCTGAATGTTCGCGACTTCGGCCAGCACATCCTGGATGACGTAAATCAATTCGTCGACGGTCACGACCAAAGCGACGACATGTGCCTGGTCTGCTTCGGCAGGGAAGAAGAAGGAGTAAGTAGTAAGGCGTAAGTCGTCGCTATAAGCTATTAGTTGTTAGCCGGAAAGAAACGAGCCAGTCCGGTAACTCCGGTGTCGCCATTCTCCCCATCAGCCCCCGGCTCTGCCGGGGGTTAGCAGATCTCACGACCTTGCAAGATTTGTAAATGCAAAAACCCCCGGCAAAGCCGGGGGCTGACAGCGTCACTTCCGACACCACTTAAAAGAGTTGGCCAAGCCATTCTCTGGCTAAAAGCTAACAGCTAACCCAACTTCCCCAACGTTTGACGTAAGTGCTTACGCCGCAACGGGAGGAGCCCCGTTTTTTCCACTACAATTCGGTTTTATGAAGTCGGCTGGGGAGTTCCAGGCCGAGGCGTTCGAGGAGGATTTTCTGGTGGTCGCTCGGCTGCGTCACGTAGCGGGTGCGGATTTCGTGACCGTCTTTGGTGGGTAGCACGACGTCCACCGCGCGGAGCTCGCTCAGTTCGTCCAACACGCGCCGCGGTTCGTTGCCGAGGCCGGCTTTCTGGCAGAGTTGGCCGAGGAACTTCCAGAGCACGTAGGCCAGAAAGCAGACCAGAATGTGGGCCAGCACACGGTCCTCTTTTTGATGCCAGACAGGACGGAGCGAGAGGTCGCTCTTCTGGATGCGGAACGCCGTCTCGGCGTCGGTCAATTGGATGTACGCCCGCCATAGCTCTTCGTCGCTCCACCCGCTGACGTTGGTGCGTAACACATAGGAACCTTCGCTGAGCTGTGTCCAGGCGCGCCACTTCTCGATCTTCTTCCAGGCGATCTGTGCTGCGCCGTTTTCCGCGGCGCGAATCTGGACGTCGAACAAGCCCGCGGCCCGGGTGTTCTGTCCCAGCAAGCGTCCGACGCGCCGCTCGATCGGTCCCACTTCGTGACGACGCTTGGCGCAAGCGGCCGTAATCTTTGTCAGTCCGTCTTCGATGCGTTTCTCGAAACGAGCGTGCATGGCTTGCTCTTTCTCGCGGCGATCGCGGCTCCGGCAAAGAATGTAGGTCTCGGCGCCGCCGTCGGGACAGGCACACAACTTGACCTCCAGCCCCTCGCGGATGGCGTGCCAGTCCTGCGTTGCCAACTGCTGTTCGAATCGCTTGAGTTGGCTCTTGGGCGTCCCCACGATGTACTGCCGCCCGCCCGCTTTCAGGAAGTTGAGGTTCTCTTCAGAGACCATCCCGCGATCCAGTGCCCAGACGCGTGCGCCCGGCCGTAGCGGGCCTCCATCGTCTCGACGATCTCTTCCAAGGTTGTCGAGTCGTGGCGGTTTCCGGCGAACACTTCGTAGCCCAGCGGCAAGCCGCAGCGCGAGACCACCAAGCCGATGCAGACCTGTTTGCAGTCGGAGCGATGGTCGCGCGAATAGCCGCGCTGCGCCAAGGGATTCACGTGGGCCTGCCCTTCGAAGTACGTGCTCGTCACGTCGTAGAGCAGCAGGTCGTACTCGATGGCGAACAACTCGCCGAACCGCTGTTTGAGAAATGCCTCCAGCGCCGGCTTGTGCGGCAGCAGTTCGTCCAGCCCACGGTACAAGCGGTTGTCGTCCACCTTGTCGAGCGGCACGCCCAGCAGGTCGTCCAGCGCGCTCTGCCGATAGAAGTGTTCGGCGATGTGGAGCTCGCTCGACGGCTCGCAGAGTCGCGCGATCACCAGAATCAGCGCGGTCAGCGACCACGGAACGTGTTCTTGTCCGGCCGGCATCGCCCGCCGCAGGAACTCGTGCAGCCCGAGCTGCTTCACCAGTTCCAGCGCCAGCCACGGCCCACCGAACTGTCGGCAGTTCTCGACCCGCACGCGCGTGCGGTCGATCTCGACGAACCGCGGTTCGGTCTGGGCCTCCGGAAAGAGCTCCTGTTGCCACGACGGCGACTGGGGGTCGGCTGCTTGCTCGACGCCTAACCGGCCCGCTTCGTCCATCAGCCCCAGATAGGCCACGGTTCGCTGCCGCGGACCACGTTCGGTGCGTAGGATTCGACGCAGCGCCCAATACGCTTCGCGTTGCCCGTTGTGCCGACGGAAATGGGTCGCAGGAACATGCCGCCATGTTAGCGGCGATGCCCGGGACTTTTTTCCACTACACGCCCCGGCGAGGAAAATACTTCGACCAACCCGCTCCGCATCGCCATCGCATCACGACTTACGTCAACACAAAGTCCGAAAAAATCGCCGCCCAAGGGATTTTGTCGAATCGCTGGGGAAGTTGGG
>CAVTEK010000009.1:0-81744 GCA_963733825.1 Pirellulales bacterium | reverse complement strand
CGATCGAGAAAATGGAAGTCGATCAATCGTTAGCGTTTGTGGAACGACTGTTTATAGGACTATTGTACGACATGGATTTCTCCTCACCGCGGAACGACAACGATGCGTCCGACGTCCTTTATAGTCCCAACGCAATCGGGCGGTCGCTTGGCCTCCAGCCGCGGCGGACCGAACCAAGATACGCATTCAAGAGCGTCGTAAGACGCGTCAATCGATTGTTCTTTCGAATCGCAGGCCATATCCGTCCTGTGCCGAAGAACGACCATCTGTACGTTTTGGCTCGAAAGCGATCGTCGAAATCTGCGGCCGCGTAATCCGGCAGTAAGTGCCACTGCCGACTTACCCGCGCCCTCCAGAGTGTAACCTGTCAGCCCCCGGCTCTGGCGGGGATTTGAGCAACGATTCAAATTGCTTGTGTTCGTGGCTCGTCAAAAAAAACCCCCGGCAAAGCCGGGGGCTGAAGGCTTGCACTCTCGGACAGCGTCGGCTTGCTTGGATAGGTACACCTCCTTTCCAAAATCGGTACGAAACCGGATGATGGGGCAGTTTCTCGTTCGCCGCCCCTCATACCTCGTTCCTTGCCAAGAGGCGACCTCATGCTCTCCGCTCGAAATCAATTCGCAGGAAAAATTAAGGAAATCAAGCTCGGCAATGTGATGGCCGAGGTCGTAATCTCGGTCGGCCCGATCGAAATCGTGTCCGGCATCACGCGCGGCTCCGCCGAAATAATGGCGCTGAAACCGGGCGACACAGTCACCGCGATCATCAAATCCACCGAAGTGCTGATCGACAAGTAAGAGCGGAAGAAACAGGCCCATTTTGAACCGCAGATGAACGCAGATAAACGCAGATTGCTTTGGAATCAGCAGATCGTCATGTCGCATTTCAACTGCGTTCATCCGCGTTCATCTGCTGTCTATGCGTTTCTGTTTGCAGCGGTATTTGGTTCGCAGTCGATGTTGTGCAGTGCCGCCGAAACGCGCCCGCCCAATATTGTGATCATCCTGGCCGATGACTTCGGCGTCGGCGATATCCACACGCTTTACCCGAGCAACAAGCTCGTCACGCCGAATCTCGATCGCCTCGTGCAGCAAGGCATGCACTTCACCGATGCCCACACCGCCTCCGCCGTTTGCACACCAACCCGCTACGGCCTCTTGACCGGCCGCTATCCCTGGCGCACGCGCCTTCAGGAATGGGTGCTCGCCTGCTACGAGCCGCCGCTGATCGACGAGCATCGGCTCACGCTGCCTGCCTTTTTGAAGCAGCATGGTTATCACACCGCCTGCTTCGGCAAATGGCACTTGGGCATGAACTGGCCCGGCCCGCAGCCGAGCCGCATGGACGAAACGCCCAACGCACTGCACGACGCCCCGTGGGATTTCACCCAGCCAATCCGCGGTGGCCCGACCGACCGCGGCTTCGATGAATACTTCGGCGTCGATGCGCCAAACTTCCCGCCGTACACATACATTGAAAACGATCGCGTCCACGTGCTGCCCACCGACCACTATCGGCCCGACCCCAAGCATCCGATGTTGGTCGCGCCGATATTTGCCGGCGCACCGATGGCCCCCGGCTGGCGCTTCGACGATATCCTTCCGGAGCTCACGCGGCGGGCCGTGCAAAATGTCCGCGATCAGGCAAAAAGCGCTCGACCGTTCTTCCTCTATTTCGCGATGACCTCGCCCCATGAACCGATCTCGCCATCGAAGCAGTTTGCCGGCAAAAGCGGCATCGCACCGATCGCCGATTTTCTGATGGAGACCGATTGGTCGGCCGGCGAAGTCGTGAAGGCCATCGACGACGCCGGCATCGCAGACAACACGATCGTGATCTTCACCGGCGACAACGGCCACGGTCGGATCAGCGGCTGGGATCAGCTCCTCCGAGCCGGCATTCAGCCCAGTGGGCCATACCGAGGGTGGAAGGGCGACATCTGGGAAGGCGGCCATCGCGTGCCGTTCGTCGTCCGTTGGCCCGGCCACGTCGCCCCCGGCAGCTCGAGCAACCAACTGCTATGCCTCGACGACGTTTTCGCCACGTGCGCCGAAGTGCTCGGCGTACCGCCCTCGAAGCTGCCGGAAAACGCGGCCGAAGATAGCGTCAGCTTTCTGCCCGCCGCGCTGGGCGCCAAGAGCAACGACGGTCTGCGAGCAAATGTCGTGAGCCACTCGGTCCACGGCGAATTCGCCTACCGCGAGGGACCCTGGAAGCTCGTCTTCAAAATGGCGGGCGACAAAATCGCCAATGCCCGCGGCAAGCCCACAACGGCCCAACTCTACAATCTCGACGACGATATCGCAGAAAAAAAGAATGTAGCCAAGTCGCACCCCGATATCGTCCGTCGGCTCGCCAGCGAATTGCAGCGACAAATCGATCGCGGTCGAAGCACGCCGGGCGATCCACAATCCAACGATACCAAGGTGCGATTCGACGTTCTGCAAAACGAGCGCCGGGCGCCGCCGCTCAACTAATCAACGTTTGTAGGATGGACAATCCTGTCCGTCGCTTTGCGAAGACGGACAGGATTGTCCGTCCTACGGTCATCCGGCAGCGAACCGTCGCGGGCCGATTCATGTCCTGATACGATTGGCCGTCTGCAAGCATGATTCAGCGATGAACGAATGCTTGCATCTTTAACATAGCGACTCACGCCCGAAGACCTCGCCAGTGTCACAATCTTGCTGCGGGCCGCGATTATGGCAACAGACAATTCCAATAGTGAAATGCACGGCTCCTGGTGGCGCCGCGCTGCCGGCGGGCGCGAAGTGTTGCGCGTATCGGCGCCGCTCGTGGTTTCAAGCCTGTCGTGGACGATCATGACATTCTTCGACCGCGTGATGCTCAATTGGGTTTCCGGCACGGCGATGTCCGCGGCCTTTTCGTCGTCGGCGGCCTGGTTTGCCTTGATGAGCTTTCCGCTCGGCGTGTGCTCGTTTACGAACACGTTCGTTGCCCAATACGACGGCGCGGGCCAATCGCAGCACATCGGCCGCGTGTTCTGGCAAGCAATCTGGATCGCGTTGGCGTTCGCCCCGCTGGTGCTGCTGGCGATCCCGCTTGCGCCCTTGCTATTCGCGCTCCCCGGTCGCGGCGGCGAGATTTACCGATTCGAAGTCCTGTTTTTTCAAATCCTGTGCCTCGGGGCGCCCGCCTTGATCCTGGCGCAATCGGGATCGGCGTTCTACAGCGGGCGAGGAAAAACTTGGGTCGTTATGCTAGTCGATGCGGCCGCGGCCCTCTTGAACTTGGCGCTCGACTACTGCTGGATTTTCGGCCACTGCGGCTTCCCCGCGTGGGGCGTTGCCGGTGCGGCTTCGGCCACATCCGTAAGTCTCTGGACCAAAGCGATCGTCTATCTGCTGCTGCCGCTGCAGCGGGCTCACCGTGAGAAGTATGGCACGCTGCGCGGCTTAAAGGTCGATGTCGATCTTGTGCGGCGAATTTTTCTCTTTGGCGCCCCGAGCGGTTTGCAGATGTTGCTCGACGTCACCGGCTTCACGGCGTTCATCCTGTTTGTCGGCCGCATCGGCGAGACGCAGGTCGCGGCCACCTCAATCGCGTTCAGCGTCGGCACGTTGGCGTTCATGCCCATCTATGGACTTCATTTGGGTCTGAGCGTGCTGGTTGGCGAACACTTGGGCGAAAACCGCGACGACCTGGCCGCCCGCGCAACCTTGACCACTCTGCAAATATCCTGGATTTACATGCTGATCATTTCGTCTCTCTATGTGTTCGCGCCCGGCTTGTTTCTGCACGGGTTTTTTGCCCAAGGCGCCGCAACCTCGTCGGCAAGAGAGGCGATCGAGCAAACGGCCGTGATGCTCTTGCGGTTTGTCGCGGCCTATAACCTGCTCGATGCGACGCAGATGGTGTTCGTCGGCGCCCTCAAAGGCGCCGGCGACACCCGCTTTCTGCTCTGGACCAGCATGTTGATGACCGGATTACTGGCCAGCTTCAGTTGGCTCTGCGTCGAAGTCTGGCAGGCCAGCGTTTTCCGTTGTTGGAATCTGATCGTCCTCTGGTGCCTCACCGCGGCCACCATCTATGCGGTTCGATTCTGGCAAGGAAAATGGCGCCAGATGCGAGTCATTGAAAGCGTCGCGCGACCCGCCGCCAATTAGCGGATTGTCACGCAGTTGGGCAATAAAAAAGGGCGCCCGGTCATCAACCGGCGCCCTTAATAATTAGCATCATCGCTGATCGCAACGATCAGACCGGGTCCCACCAACTGTCGTCTTCGTTGAGCACAGCCGCCAGGGCGAGATCGTTGGCACTCGCGTCATCATGCGCCTGGTCGCCGGAGACTGAATCGCTCGCGTGGTCATACGAATTGTCGCTCACGCTGGCCCAAGCCTGATCCATCAGCAGCAATTCGGAATTCGACGACTCCGTACTGGCCGTGACCGATTGAACCACGTTCGTGTCGCCAGATACATCCCCGGCCGTCTGGCCCGCATCGACAGCAAACCCGGAAAGTAGCGCGGCGTTGGCTTGCGAGTCGCTCGATGAAACATTCACAACGATCGGCGCCGTGGCGTCGGCTGGTGGGGCGGGCGGAACCGCCGCCGCCGGCTCCAAGATGCCGTACGATTGGCCACTCGAGGTTCCACGCGAGCCATCCAACAACCCGGCGTCTTCCCCGGCAATGGCCGAGGCGCTGGCAAGTGCCACGTTCGACGCCTGGGAGTCGCTCGTGGTCGCGACCAGGGCTCCGGCGCCAGCGGCTGGCGCCGTCTGGCCCAAATGGGCCCGCCACACGTCGTAATCGCCCTGATCAATGATGCCGTTGCCGTTGCCGTCGGCGCCGCTGAATGGCGTCACCGTTTGACCACGCGTCACACTCCACATTACATAATCGGCCGTGTCGACAACGCCGTTTCGATTGTAATCGCCGAGTAAGATCTGTGAGGCCGCGGTGAAGCTGAAGTAATAATCCTCGACTTCGCCAATGTGCGACGGGCCGTCGAACGAAAGTCCTTTCTCGCCCCAACGGAACCGCGCGGCTATCGGTTGGCTCGTGACGGTGCCCGCCGGAATCGTGATCTGAAGGTTAAACGTGCCCGGGACCAAGACCGCGTCATCGCCGAGATTGGTGCCGTTGAGCGTCCACGTCAGCTTCTCGTTCGAGTCGAACTGGTTGTTGCCGTTGAAGTCCATCCATCCCGTGAGATAGCCGCCGACGCCATCGACGGTCACACTCAACGTGTTGACTCCGATTACGAGAATGCCGTTGTTGCTCACCACTTTGACGCCATCGTCCGAAGTGTCTAAAGAAGCGGTCGGGCTGGGTTGTCCGTCCACCTCGCCGTCCAACGCGGTGCCCAGCTTGAAACCCGAAACCAACTTGTGGCTCGGACCATTGGCTGCCGCCGTCGTGTGGAACGAGTCGGGCAAATCGCCCCAATCACTAGTGGCCAGGTTGCGCACGCAAAGCTAACACCGGTTAAACTTCCGCCCGCGTTCACTTGCACTTCGTTGTGGCCACCCACCGGCGCATTCAGACTCCAGTTCGCCGTTGCCGTATTTTCATTCGGTATGACGACGTCGACCCAGTAGACTCCCGCGACCAGGTTGTTAAAGAAGTACGATCCACTGCTACTCGCTATCGTGGATGGTTCGGTTGCGGAATTCCAAACGCCGTCCTTGTCGAGGTCGATAAACACGCGGAATCCTGCAACGCCCGCTTCGCCGCCGTTCTGAACGCCGTTGTTGTTCACGTCGTTGAAGACAACGCCCTGAATAGTTCCGGGCAATGGAGTGCCCCCACCTCCGCCACCACCGCCACCACCACCGCTCGATGGAGCCGGTTTTAGGTAGAAATCCGCAATCTGTGTGGGGGAGCCCGGAGCAGCATAGACGCTCTGCAAACCGTCCCCGCCCGGATCGGTCGCTGTCCATCCGGTGGGCACCACCACGTGAATGTTATAAAGCGCGGCACTCTTCGGTATCGGACTGAGCGTCGTTAGATCGACTGTCAGCGTGTAGCTGCCGTCGGCGCCCGTCGTCGCGGTCGGCTCGTTGTCGTTGACGCCGTTGCCGTTGCGATCCCAGAACACTGTCGCGCCGGGAATGCCGACGTCCGCTCCGTTCACCTGCCCGTCGCCGTCTACGTCCGAATAAACGATGCCGGTTACGTCGAACTGGTTTGCCGGCAGGGTATCCTTGAGCAGGAAGTTGAGATTCTTCACCGGCATCGGGACCCGCGCGATGTTGCCGTCGTCGGTGAACGGCACCGGCGCATTCGTCGTCGGATCGTAGAAAACCTCTCCCGGATTGTCCGCCAGCCCGGCCGCGTTGTCGCGATCCGGCGCGTAGAACCAATCGGGGGTGATGGTCCAGCTCGCTTGATAGTGCGGCAGGTAGGTGAGGCCGGTCGTCGAACTATTTGGCAACGCGGGCGTATCCGTGTCGGTTTGAAATAACCGTCCGAGCGGATCGGTGGCCACGATGTTGTACTCGAACGTTTGACCGAAGTGTGGGTCGTTCGGATTGGTCGTTCTGGCCAGGTCACCAACCGGATCGAGATCGAAATAGTAGTTGCCGTCGGCGCCCGTTAAGAACGTCGCGACCGGATCGGTTTCCTGCACGCCGCCATAGACGCGGTACGCCTTCACGACAATATTGGCCGCGAACGGTTCCTGGCCGATGTCGTCGCCCGCGTCGAAAACACCGTTGTTGTTATTGTCGATGAACTCGGGATAGAGCGTGCGCACCACCTCGCCGCTGCGGATATCGGTCACGGACTGAGGAGTGCCGAGCACAGTTTGCGTGTACCGATTGTAGTTGAACTGGTTATCGCCGTTCTCATCAATGCCGACGAAGCCCTGTACGCGTTGAGAACTCAAGATTGAGGGGCCCGTCGCCTGCTGGACGCCACCAGGACCAACAATGACAGTATTGCTAGTGAGTCCATAGTTCGAATCATACGAACCGCCGCCGATCGGCTTGCCGTGCCAAACGACTTCGAGGCCCTTGATGTCGACGGTCGTCGTCGAATAGTTCTCGATATGCAGTTCCCAGTTGCGGAAAATCGGTTGGCCGGTCGATTGATCCAGTACCGGTTCGCCGGTCACGGGGTGGATCAGAACCTCACTGCTGGAATTTTCGCCCCAACTGCGGTTCGTGTTAAACGTCCAAACAAAATCGCCGTCGGTCTGATTGAGGGACGCTCCCAGATCCAACTCCGCGCCGGAGGCATTCGTGCCTTGCTGTGGAGCGTGGGCTACGGTTTGGATGTAATAATCATTCAGTTCGCTTTGTGTCCCTTCGGGTGATACGAGCGTGATCCGAAGATGTTGCAGCGCGGCATTTGATGCAGCAGCAATATCAAGCTTCACCTCCACCGTCTCGATGCTCATCTCCTGGCTTGGCGGCACGGCAAAGTCGATATAGGAAAGACCCCGATCTGTGTCCTGTTTTCCTGTGTAGCCGACGAATGGCGTGTCCGTGTAATACTGATTCCAATACGCGTTAAACCCAGTGTCGACTGGCAGGCCTGATTGGATGCCGCCCGGGATGATCATCGAGTTGCCATTGGGCGGATCGGCCACAAACTCCATGGGCGGAAGCGTGAGGCCGGGGCTGCCACCCGTGCCGGTAGAGACGAACCCCGTCGTGTAAGTCAATTCCGTATTGGGCGCGATGTTCTGTTTCAGCTCATTCCAATGGAGCGCCATGTAAACGGCCGCATCGGCGTCGACGACGCCGTGCCCATAGCCGATCTGTTCGCCGTAAATTCCATAGCCCTGGCTCACCGTGTAGCCGGCGCCGTTGGTAAACGTGGCCGGCTCCGGCTCGTACGAGCTGCCGTCCTGCCGTCCGCCATCGTTGGTATCGGGAGCAAATTGACCAAAACCGAAAAATCCACCGCCGAGCGTGTTGCCTGGATCGGCAATTGGGAATTCGAATGGAATAATGCTTTTCCCATTCGTACCGTCGTACGGATCCGGATTCTGAAAAAACATCGATTGATTCGTTTGCCACGTGCTCTGAGTTGCCGATCCGTGCACCAAACCGGCCGACGACGGATACTCGAATTGCGCGTTCTGCCGCGAGCTTCGGACCAGAATCTCCTCTACGTCGCGAAACGTCAGACTCGGATTCGCTTGAAGCATCAGCGCGACCACGCCGGCGACTTCTGCGGCCGACGTCGATGTTCCGTTCAATCTCGACGTGTAATCAGCAAACGCGGCGGGATTCGCTTGATTGTCGCCTAAAGAATCGCCGTCCGGGTCGGTGCCGTTTGCCAATGGCGCCGAGTTAAGGCCATCGTCGCCGACAAGGTCGGTCGTCGTGACACCGCTGCCATAACCTTGATCGTTCCCGATATTCGTGATGCCCGGGACCGAGGAACCGGTCGGGGCCGCCACGAGCACCGACGATCCTGCGTTTGCGTAGTTAAACCACGTACCGTCCGCATTGGCGTAGAGTCCGTCGTGATCGACACCGGTTACGCCGATGACGTAACGCGAGTTGATGATGTCGTTGTAGGCCGCACTGTTGTAGTTGCCGCCCGTGGGGAAGCCTTGAGTGCCATTGGGAGCCGCGTCATTGCCGCTGGCGAAAATATTGATCATGCCCAGCCCGCCGCGGCCTTGCACCACGGCGTCGCGGAGCAGTTGAAAGAGGGCGTCACCCGATGGCGTCGCCACGCGACCACTCGGACCATACGCGTTGCTCGTGATGTCGATATTGTTTTCCAGCGCATACTGCAGCGCTGCTTGAACGGATGCCGCGGTAAACTCCTCGGTGTTGTTGGCAGGGTTGAGTGTACTAGCCTTGATCGGCACAAGTGTCACGCCCGGCGCCACGCCGGTGCCGCCGACGCCGTTGTTTGCCACCGCGCCGATGATCCCAGCGATCGCCGTGCCGTGCTCGCCCAACACGGCGCCGACGTCCGGGGTCACGTCGTTTGAGCCAGTTGCCGAATTGAAACGAAGAGTCGGACTGATGTTGTCCGCCAGATCGGGATGGGCCACTTGGGTGCCCGTATCGATGACAGCTACGGTAACGCCTTGGCCCGTAATCGGATTCCCGTTGGCATCCACCATGTTCCAGGCCGGGACGACATTGATATCCTGCCCGGGAACGGCCTTCAAATTCTGCAGGTCCGCATTCCCCACGTACTGGCCAATATTGAGCAAGTTCCATTGCGTCAACGCATTTTCCGCGGCCGTCTTTGACGGATCGGGAAACAACGGATCGGTTGGCAACGACATCGGAGAATAAGTCGCCCCGGTCGTTGCCGACGAGTTGGCCGACGACTGGGCCGCCGCCATCTGCGCCCAATTCAATTCATCGAGTATCGTCTGCGCCGCGCCCGCCGGGTTGTCGCTCGAAAAGCTGTAAAACTGCGGGCCCGCATCGACCGAAAATACCAGCCGATCTTCCAGCCGCTCGAAAGTCCACGACTTGCGCTTCCGCTGGGCGCGATGGGTGAGTGGTCCTAGCGCCTTGCGGCGCGGCGATGCAAAACGTCGATGACCCATCCGATTGCGTCTCTTCACGGCAGATTCCCCTTCTCAGTGAATTCCGGCTGATATCCCAAAACTGGGACGCCGCGACCGTTCGGTTCCGACGAACGGCTTAGCTGTGCAGAACTTGTTGCTGACCTTGCAAATGAAATGATTCGCGCCACGATTTGAAAACTCGGCCCATCGACCACACCCAACCATTCCCGGCGAACGGGTTTGGCGCATGCCTAAACTGTCCCTGGCCCGATTTGCCCGCCCATTCGATTCGCACGATGCTATCGTTGCGGCCGATCCAATCTTTCTATCCTAGTCCGACCGGAAAAACCGGTCAAACTATTTGCTCGCGAGAACTTGCGCCAAATTCCAGGTTTGGAATCTCGCTCCGGTTCGATGCTTCGGTGGATCGCTTATAATAGGTCGTCGGGCCGACAGCAAAACCCTCACCCAACAATACAAGTCCATGCTGGCAAATGGATTAAAGCACGATTTCCCCGCTACCCCCTTCGGCCGGTTCCCACTTTCATTGGCCGTTTGCCAAGGTAGGGGGCCTGGGAAAGCTATTCGGTATTTGCCTAAAGATTTGGCTTTGCCGCCGATAACGGTCCGATAGTCTGTTCCGTGGACCGTTGACCGCGGGCAGTTGTGCCGCGGCAACGACTTGTCGGCCGCGTAGCGCGAATCGCCTTGAAACCTTGTCTCGATCGCGCCGCTCGGCTCCAGCAGGCAATCCAAAGCAGAACCTGCTTGCCATCAACGGCAGTTGAATGTTCCGGCGATGCCCGCGTTCAAACATCGACCAGGAATGTTTGGGGGAAATACCATGCGAATTGGACCGCTTGCCAGATCGCAAACCAACTTCATGACCCTGTTAGCGGCCGCCGCGGCCGCTGCCACCGCGTTTTTGCCCATGGCCACTTTTGGTCAGGCGGGAAATGCGCCGTTCAACTTACGCCGCGCGCTCACAGGCCATTCGGCCACTCAAGCGCTGTATACGGCGCCGAGCGACGATGATTCGGGCAGTTCCCGGGCGCAAAACGTCGATGCATATGGCAACCCGATGATCGTTCCCGCCGGTTACTGTGAACAGGGCGGTGAGTGCGGCGACACGTGCCAGCCGTGCGACGGATGTGCCCCCTGCGGCGGATGCGCGCCCTGCAACGGTTGTGGCCCGTGCAGCGGCGGCTGCATGCGCGACGGCGGATTCATGGGACCTTGTCCCATGGGCGCCGGCGGCACCGATCCGCCCGTCGGGTACGACTTGATGGATGATGCAGGTATGCAGGGCGATTTCGTCGATCAGCGCGGACCGCACTATTTCGATGTCCGTGCCGAAGCAGTTTTTCTGCAACGCGATACCACTTTCGGTCGCGATATCCCCATCTCGGTAGCTGGTCAATCGACAAATATCGTGCTGGCCACGGGCCAACTCGATTACGGCATTCAACCCGGTTTCCGAGTGGTTGGCCGCTACGATATTTGCCCCTTATCCGTGGTGGAATTTGGTTATACGGGCATTTTCGACTTCAACTCGTCGGCCACCACTCAAGACCCGAATGGCCGCCTGTTTTCACTCTTTTCCGACCTTGGAGATCCGACCTCGTTTACCGGGTCTACTCCCGTCACGACGAACGGCGGTCCAGCGCCCCAAACCGAGCGAGCGTTCCAGCATAGCATTTCGCTCGAGTCCGACTTGCAGTCGGCCGAGATCAGCTATCGTCGCTATTGGCTGGGCTATCTGCCGCGCGTTTCCGGTACGATGCTCGCCGGCTTCCGCTACACGAAGTTGGATGAAGAATTCGATTTCAACAGTTTGGGTGAAACAACGCCGGCAACTCACCCTGTCAACCTGGCTTTTCCGATCAATGGGCTTGATTACACCGTGAGTGCCGAAAATAACCTGGCCGGTTTCCAAACCGGAGCCGACATGTGGCTGTGCTTGAGCCAAGGCTTGCGCATTGGCGTCGAGGGCAAAGCCGGCCTCTATGACAATCACTACGTGCTCCAGACCCGCTCGGTCTCGACGGTCACAACCAACGGTATCGTGACGCAGGGAGCCGCAGGTCCGCCGAACTTGTTTGAACAGTCGCGGAAGGATCAACCGGCCTTTTTGGGCGAAGCCAGTGTCGACCTGGTCGCCGACCTGTTGCCGAGCTTGTCGCTGCGAGGCGGCTATGAAGTGCTGTACATCAATTCGATCGTGCTGGCCGGCGACAATTTCAACACCGGCTCGCCGTACAATCCGAATATCGTCGACAACGGCCAAGGACCGCAACGCACGCCATTTGTCGCCGATCAAAGCGAAGCGCTTTATCACGGAGCACACGTCGGTATCGAATACGTTTGGTAGGCTCCGAGCGCAACGTGAATCGTTGGGCGAAAAGCGCCAGCCGCAAGCTGGCGCCATTCAATAGCCAATAGCCAATAGCCAGGGGCGGAAGCCCCTGGATGCGACGCCCAACGAACCGCAAAGCTCCCCACCGGAGAATTCAATTTGTGTCGCAGCCATATACTCGCCGCCATTGTCGGCGTTGTTGCGATGTGGGCCGCCGGCGATGCGCTGGGCCAATTGCGCGAGCAGTCGCCGAACGATCCGCCGGCGCTGGAGGAAACTCCACCCAACCAGCCGGGCGCCGCGCCGCCGGCGCCCTCCCAGTCGCAGACGAGGGAAAAGCTGGCTCGCGTCTGGTCCAACGAGCCGCCACTTGTGCGATTGGCCCGCGACAAATTCGGCGGCGAGCTGACCGAAACCGATGCCAGGTTCTTCGCCGCCGTTGCCGCCAACGATTGGGCCGATCTGCGCCCCTCCAACGACACCACATACAACGCGGAAGATCTTGAATCCTGGGCCACAACTCCGAAGCTCAAAGCCGATCGGCTCATTTGGCTGTGCACCGATCCGGCCGCCGTGAAGCTCGTGCCTAGCCGCGGCGTCTGGCTGCGCGGCGCACGGATCGATGGCCGGATCGACCTTTACCGCACGAACGTCCCCTTCTCACTGACTTTCTACGATTGCTTATTCACAAATGGCTTCAATATCGCTCATGCCAAATTGGAAGAGCTCGATATCCGCAACTCGTTCTCCGCGGCCATCCAGGCGCGCGGCGTGCAAATTGCCGAAAACCTTTATCTGCTGACGACGTCCGTCTTTGGCGGCCTCGATTTCATCGATGCCCAAATCGGCGGCGATTTCGATTTTACCGGCGGCCTGGCATTTCACGGCATGACTGCCGCCGACATGGCAAAGAAGGGCATCGCCCTGAATTTCCACGACGCCAAAATCGGCGGCGACGTGAAACTTGGCGACAAGTTTCGAGCGTACGGCCAGGTGCGTCTGATCGGAACTCAGATTGGCCGCAGCCTTATTTGCGGCAACGGCAAATTCGCCGGCGGCGGTCAAACCGCAATCGATGCCCACCGCGCCCATATCGGCAGCAATGCCGCGTTCACCGCCGGCTTTCGCGCCGATGGCGGACTCGAATTGCGCCGCGCCCATATCGGCGGCGATTTGGATTGCGACGGCGGCCGCTTCATCGCAATTGCGGATTCCGAAGCGCTCGACGCCGATCTAATCGACGTCGGAGGCCAGGTTCGTTTAGGGGGCGGATTGCACGCCGATGGCGAAGTTCGACTTGTGAACGCCGTCGTCGGCGGCGACATCGATTGCGATAACGGTCACTTTCTTCATCCCAAGGGCGATGCCATCAGCCTCGATGGAGCCGTGATCGGCCGCAGCCTCCGCATCGGTTCATCTCCCAACTCCGCGAAGGACGAATCGCCAAAGCTGCCCCCCGGTTTCCTCTCCCGCGGCACCGTCCGCATGTGGGGCACGCAAGTGAATCAGGATGTGCTCGCCAACGGAGCTCAATTCGAAGCGCCGGGCGGAGATGCAATCCTGGCTTGCAACGCGAAGGTCGCCAGCCGAGTGGAGCTCGCATTTGTCCAATCGCAAGGAACCGTCAATTTATCCTCGGCCGAAATCGAGCACGAGCTCGACTTGCGCGGCAGTCAGTTCGACGCCAAAGGAGCCCCCAACAACATCGCCATTTGGGCCAGCGGCATGCATGTTCGCGGCCACGTGTACTGCAACCAGGTCGACGCGCCGGAACAAAAGTACCGTCTCCGCGTCAACGGTCTCACTTCGTTTCAATTTGCCACGATCGCCATGCACTGGGATCTATACGGCGCGCAATTC
The DNA here is from genome assembly GCA_963733825.1 of Pirellulales bacterium. GTDB lineage: Bacteria > Planctomycetota > Planctomycetia > Pirellulales > Lacipirellulaceae > JABDGM01. The sequence goes on along the minus strand of CAVTEK010000009.1, from coordinate 68,073 downwards.
ATCAATCCGGGTGGCGATGCGCTCGATGCGAGCGATTGCCGCGTGGGCGGTTACGTGAATCTCGATAGCGTCGCGATCGACGGCCGCGCCACTTTTTGCGCGAAAATCGACGGCATGTGGATTATCAACAAATTGGTTGACCCGCAAAAACTGCGGCTCGATATGCGATTTGCCCACATCTGGGTCATCAAAGATGAGCGGCTCGACGACTGGCCGCCGGCGGGTCAGTTGCAATTGGAAGGGCTGGTCTACGATCACTTCGATGACGACTCGCCGCTCGATGTAAACGACCGGCTGGCTTGGTTGCGCCGCCAGTATGCGCAATCAGCCAATCGAAATATTTTTGGAGTTCGGCACGCCTCTGAAGTTCGGCGCGGGGTTCCCGGCCCCGCCGCATCGGCCGACCGCAGATCGCTTTCGCGAGACATCGCGATGAACGCACAACAAGCGATAAGAACCGTGCACAGCGCGAAGAGATCGTTCCGACTCAGTATCAGGCACCGAGCATGCCCGCACCTCAAATGGTCGCTCCGATGCCGACACCACCGCCGACCGCGCCGGCGCCGTACCGTTCCTATCCGATGGTCGCGCCCGCGGAGGGCACTGGTGAAAACCGCGGCGCAGTCGTGGCCGCACCGCAGAAGAAAACCTCCAAAGCCGATACCGATCAGCGTGCGACGGCCGAACCATTAACCACCAAGAACGCAACCGCTGAAACCAAGCCCAGCTCGACCAAGGATCAACAGACCGTCGCGGCTAAGCAGCCCGCCGACGATGCCACGCAAGCCCCTGCCACAGACGCACAACCATTGGATCCTGCCGGTCGCCGCTATATCACGCAGCCTTACACGCAATTAGCCTCTGTGTATCGGGCAATCGGGCAGGATGAACAGGCCAGCGCGGTGCTTGTCGCACGGGCCGAGCGCATCGGGAAGCTTGCGCCGCCATTCTCTGCTCAAGGCTTGTGGTATCGCTACTTGGGTCGATTGATCGGCTACGGCTACGAACCTTTCCGGGCGATCAAGATCGGCGTGGCTATTATTGCGATCGGGGCCGTGATCTTCGCCGTCGGGGCCCATCGCAATCTCATGGCCGAAACAAAGCTCGCCGAACGCGTGCTCTCCAGCGAAGACGAGTCCGGAATCGTGTCGCCAACGTATCCGCGCTTCAACGCGATCGTTTACTCGCTCGACGTGTTCCTGCCGTTTGTCGATCTCAACCAGGTGTGCTACTGGATACCGGGTGAAAAGACCACCAAACCACGCATCAGCCGCAACTGCCTGATGCACATTGGCCCCTATCGGCTTAAATGGAGCTCAGTGCTGCACAGCTATTTGTGGTTTCAAACCTTGGCTGGCTGGACGCTCTGCACGCTCCTCGCCGCCGCCGTTACCGGGATTGTGCAAAGCTAAGACCGGGCGGCCGACCGGGAATCCGAACACGCACGCAGCCCCCGGCTCTGCCGGGGGTTTTTGAAGTGCAACGGCCGCGGATTGATTGCAGCATCACGCTAACCCCCGGCAGAGCCGGGGGCTGTCGGATTGAATTCCCGACTTCAACACGATCTGATCCGCCCGCGGCTACATCTCCGGATGATCCGCCAGCCAGGCTTGCCAATCCTTTGCATGATTGAGCATCGCCAGCACTTCTTTGCAGATATCGCGCGGCAACGCGCCGAGTCGCATCAGGCTATCCGTAGCTGCGCTGGGACGAATCTCGCACAATGCCAGCAACAGGTGTTCCGGTCCCACGCTGTTGTCCCCGAGCCAATTCGAGGCGGCGACGCTCTTCGCTTCCAGCGCGGTTTGGAATTCTGCCGAGGTCTCGTCGCGGTTTACGGCTTCGCGCAGCGAGCGCGCCACGATTTTGCAATCGATGCCCAGTCGCGTCAGCGCCGCCGAGAAATGCCCTGTGATTCGTGCAGCATCGCCAACAACACATCCACGCTATCGATGTACACGCGCCGCGATCGGGCGGCCGATTCCTTCGCCTCGGCGATAATTTGCCGCGCTCGATCCGTCAACTCGTCGAACACCGGCGGCGGGCCCGGCACCGGCGCTTCTTCACTCGTGTCGAGCGGAATCTCATCATCCGTTTGCGCAATTGTCGCGTCAACGCTGCCGCGAACGTACGTCATCAAGTGGACTTTCTCGATCGTCACGGCGCCTTCGGCGACCATTTTGTCGAGCGTCGGAATGAATGCCGCGATGCGTTCGGGCTCCTCCAAGATTTCCACGACGATCGGTACGTCCTCCGAAAGGTGTAAAACTTTCACCGAATGAATCCGGCCCGTGGCGCCGAAGCCCTCGATGGCGCGAAGCACCGTTGCGCCCGCCAGCCCTTGTTCCCGAGCCGCCCGAACGATGCACTCGTACAACGGCCGGCCTTCCCAACGATCGCTTTCGTTCACGAAGATCCGCAGCAAGTGGGCCTGGGATTCGGTTTTCATGATGTTTCCATTGGAAAGGCGATGGTCCAAGGCGAGTGTCCGGGGACTTTTTGGTTCGGTGGTAGCGGGCCCGTATGCCCCTGTCACCCTGAAGTACTCCGAAGGGTCCAGCTAGATTCTTCGGAGTACCTCAGAATGACAAATTGCTGATCAAACCCAAACGGACCAAATACCCGTTCGATGGGAACCTCGCCTCCCTAATTTCCGCTGAAATGTCAATATTTTCCGCTAGCAACTTTTGGATTAAACCGCCGAATCTCATTTTATTGGCGCGACGCATTTTACCGATCTTATCTGATAGCCGGATTCTGTGTCCCCGAGTTTGCTCGCCGCTACTTCGCACAAGATCGATTTCCCTATGAGCGAATATAGCCGCGCGACCGGTCGTGGGCATCGTGCACCGGGCGGAGACCGTCCCATGCAGATTGATCGGCAGCCCAGCCCTTGGCCATGCCTGGCGATCCTCGCCGGGCTGCTACTTTTCTGCTTGATGGCGCCGCGCTATTGGCGCCATGCGGTTACAGCCGAGGATGCGACGATCGGCGTTTCGGCCGAGAGTGTGGAAAACGGTTCCCGGCCGTCCCAAACAGCCGCCGCGGATTTCGACGATTCGGCTAAGTCAAACTTTGCCGCCTGGCCGCTTAATTTCCCCGAACCACAAACTTATCAATTTGACGCTGCCTCGCCGAGCAACCCGCTGAATCAAAGGGGGGCGTCGACCATCGAGGATCTAATCGCAACCCGGTTGACACTGAGTCAACTGGCCGAGCATGCCGGTCGATTGGCCGGTGAATCGTTTGATTGGCCGGTCATGTTGCGAGCAGCTAAGAACGCGGAACTTGCCCGGTCAAATGATGGCCCCGCGTTGGCAAGTCCTCGCCCGCCGAACCCGGAACTCACGGCGGCGATGGAATTTATCGGTGAAAAACTCGGTGAGCAGCTATCGGCCGACGGCACGGATTGGCTCGTCATGCAAATTGCTGAGGGCGTGCCGCGTTGCGTTGTGGCGTGCGGCGAGAAGTGCGAATCACTATTAGCAGTACTGCCGGCCGTTGAAGTGACCTCGCCCTCGGAGCAACGACATCGATCGACAGTAAGGCTTGTCGGGCCGAACGATCGGCTGGCTATGCTCCCGGCGCCGCGCGAATTGGATGGCGCCTTGCGACCTTGGTGTGTGCCGCAGGTCTTGTTCGACCAACTCGACCGTCTGGCCGACCAGGCCGATTCGGCTCAGTGGGCAAGTCATGTGCGGAATCAACTCCACGCGCTGACCGATCGTGAGCAGCTTCAAGGGGATGATGTGCAGACGATCCTGGGCAACCTTACCGATGCGGCCCAGGAAGCCTGGCACATGGCCGACCAGACGAATGACGATCGATTGCGAGTTGAACTGCTGCGTGCCCATTGGGCCCTTGCCCGCCGGCTGGATTGCTGGGCGCAATGCACGAGCAGCGCATGGCGATGCACTTTCAGGGTCGTGTGGCCGCTCGGGGTTCTTTGGCGCCGTATCTCGCCGGGACATCTGCCCAACCGCTCGCCTCGAGGGACGTCACCGCGCTGAGCAACGAACTCGAGACGTACGAATCGAATCGCGATCCAAAGCTCGGCCGATACGTCGCCCAGCAGCAGCAAACGCTTAAATCTTCCCCCAATTCGGCCGACCGCGCGTCGGCGACGCAATGGAGCAGAATTACCGGAACGCGAATATCCGCGTGACAATTACCGCCGAGATGCTCAATCGGTTGGTTGAAACGGTACACACGGAGTCGAAACCCGTTCGCGACCAGATCGCCGGAACGTTTGTCAGCGGGCAATCGAATGTGAGAACGGAAAGCCGCGTGCTGTTGGACCCCTCGGCCGACAATTGGCAACTGGAGCTCAGCGCCCACGGCCGGGTGGAATCGAATACGCTAGCCAACGGCGGACCGGTACGCTTTCGCAGCCGGGGAACGACCGATTTTTCCGCCCACAAGTCGGTCGTCGTCGACGATAACGGCATTCAATTAAAGCACAGCGACGTGGATGCCACGTGCCGCAACCGGCTCGTCGGAGTGACGACGGATTACGATTGGGTGCCGCTATTCGGAAGCTTTGCCCGAGATCGAGCGATCGAGGGGTATCGCGCCAAGCAGGGGCGCGTGAAGTCGGAGATCGAGTCGCGCGTTGAGTTGGAGGCGCGCGAGCTATTGGACCAGCAAACGCGCGAGGCAGTCGATAATGTCCGCCAGCAAACGTATGAGCGGTTCGCGTCGCGGCTCGACGATTTCGGAATCAAGCTGACGCCCGTCGAGATGAAGACAACTCCCGAACGCCTCGTGGCGCGAGTCCGCGTCGCCGGAGAAAACCAGCTTGGCTCGCATACGCCGCGTCCCAGGGCGCTATCGGATAGCATCGCCAGTGCGCAGATACACGAGACCGCGCTGACGAACCTGGCGGTAACGCTGGGGCTTGATGGTAAGCGCTACACCGGGCCGGAATTGCAGAAGACACTTCGCGAGAGATTTGCGCAGCTCACGGCGAAAAATCCGCCCGAGATCCGGCGGGAAACGATCTTTCACTTCGCGCCCGAAGACGCCATCCAAATCCACATCAACGAAGGGCGGCTAGAGCTTACCGTGGCTTTCACCAGTATTGAGTTTGACCAAGACGAGATGCAGAATGTCATTGTGCATGCCTACTACATCCCGAAGGTGGAGGGACTTAACGCGGAATTAGTGCGCGATGGAACTCTCGGAATCGAAGGCCGCTTCACCTCTGCCGAGCGAGCCCAGTTGCACAATGTGTTCAACCGCGTCCTGCCGCCGGAAAGGCATCTGCCCATCGTGCGGCTCGAGAATCCCGCCGACAAGCGCTTCGAAGGCCTGATGATCACCCAACTCGTCCTGGAAGACGGCTGGGCCGGCCTGGCGGTCGGCCCGTCTGCCGACAACCGGACCGCCGAGCGCTCGCGATCGTTGCGATGAGTAGGTCCGGCGAGCCGAGCCGGATCATTTAATTGCGAAGCATACCGCGCTAATTCAAGGTGCCGTTCGGCTCACGGCGCCTACGTCTCGCCCGCGATTTTCTGTCGCACCCGGTGCCACCAGTTTTGCAACCGCAATTGGGTTGACCCGTTGCGGTAGATTCTTCCGTCCTGAAGCTCGGCCCGGGCAGCATTCCAGTCATCGCTACCGTCGCCGGGCGGGCAGCCGCGGGCCTGCCAGATTTCATACGCCCGGCGGGCAATTTCCTCGTCTGAAACGACCGGTTGGCTGGTATTCATCCTTCCTCCAGTGTGCCGCCGGCAAACCTGGCGGCACCAATCGATTTGTGATCCCTCGCCTCGTAGCCGCCATTGCACCCCAAATTGCCGGCCAAAGTCAAGAGAAGTTCAAGCCGAGACCCGGCAGGTGGTCGTGAGGCCGATTGATCGTAGGACGGACAATCCTGTCCGTCCTTCACCGATCGACGGACAGGATTGTCCGTCCTACAGTGGCCGGCGCGTTGTTTGCTCCCAGACAAGTTACTTGTGCTCGGGAATATCACAGGGCCACAATACGGAAAGTATGGTACGGCGCTTTCAGTGGCTTTTTCAGGGATCGACAAGGAGCATGCCATGAATTTCCGACAAATCAACCGGTGTCGCGGCTTCGACACATCTGCTGTCCAAATCGCAGCGTGGATCGCAGGAATTCTCTTCGCGCCCGGTCTGGCGGGCCTCGCAATTGCCGATAAACCGGATCCTTCCCGCACTCAGGCCGACCGGCTGGTCGATCAAGCGGCGGCGGCAAAAATCGGCGGCAACGAGGCGCGGGCCTTTGCACTGTTGCACGAAGCAGTCAATACCGACCCAAACGATTCGCTGGCCCGCTGGCAACTTGGGCAGGTTAAAGTCGACGGCCAGTGGCTCAACATTGAAGAATCCCAACGGCGGGCCGAGGCCGATCCACGTGAGGCCAAGTATCGCGAACGCCGCCAGGCGTTGGGCGAGTCGCCACAGGGTCAGCTCCTCCTCGCCCGCTGGTGCCGCTCCAACAAGTTGGACGACGAAGGCCTGATTCACTGGGCGAACGTCCTGTCGACCGATCCCAGCAATCGCGAAGCGCTGCGGGCCGTCGGCATGCGCTGGTACGACGGCGAGCTAAAGACGCCGATCCAGATCCAGCAGGAGAAAAAGGAAACGAGCGAAACGAAACAGTCCGCGCGTCGCTGGATGACACGCGTGGCCGCGTGGACGAGAGCGCTGTCCGACAAGTACGAAACGCCCCCCGCGGCCATCCTCGACGAAATCCGCTCCGTGGACGACGTCGCGGCGATACCGGCGTTCGAAAAAGCAACGCTCCCCGCCGACTTGTCATCCTCGCCCAAAGACAAAAGCCTTGCACCTCGCCGGCTCAGCCTGGCGTTCCTGGATGCCCTGAAAGATATGACGGGCATCGACGGAACAAATTCGCTGATGCGCTATGGCGTGTTATCGCAATTTACCGACGTGCGCGCCGAAGCGATCGCCACGCTGCGCTATCGGCCACTCACCGATTACGTGCCCACGCTGTTGGAGAATCTGGAGGCCCCGATTCAATCGCAGGTCCGGGTAGTCAACGATCCGGACGGGAGCGTGCATTATCTCCATTCGATGTATCGGCAAGGACCGTTTGCCGATTGGTCGTATAAGTCCGAACGATCGATTTTTCAACCGACGTCGCTGGGGGCGATGGCGGCCAGTTTGATCCCGGTTTCCACGAATGCGTCCAATGTGATCAATATCGGTGGAAACACACAGGCAGGAGGTTTATCCGAAGCGGCGGCGCGGCAGTCGGCCCGGCGCTTTGAACAAGAGATCACGGCCGATGAGCGACAAGTTGCGCAATCAAATCAAAAGTCGGCCGCTTTGAACGAACGCATTGTCGCGGTCCTCACCGGCGCCACCGGCCAGTCTTTTGGCAGCGATCCGCGGCCTTGGTGGGATTGGTATCAGGATTACACCGATTACTATCGCAGCGGCGAGCGGCCCGTTTATGAAACGCAGGATCGCAGCTACGGTTACGTGATGCCGCCGCCACCCGTGCAGTCGACGCCTCGTGTCGAATGCTTTGCCCGCGGTACGCCCGTGTGGACGAAGACCGGGCAGCGCGCCATTGAATCGCTCCAAATTGGCGACTTGGTGCTGTCGCAGGATGTCAACACCGGCGAGATTCGCTACAAGCCGGTGATGGGCCGCACGCTACGGCCCGCCGGACCGATCGTGCAAATCTCGACCGGCGATGAAAAAATCCGCGCGACCCGCGGTCACCCGTTGTGGGTCGACGGCCTCGGCTGGCGAATGGCCAAAGAGCTCGAGGATGGCGCGATGCTGCAGACGCTTTCCGGCAGCGGGCGAATCGATGCCGTTGCACCCGCCGCAGATGCCGAAACCTACAACCTTGTCGTGGCCGACTTCAACACGTATTTTGTCGGTAAGAACGGCATTCTTTCGCACGACAACACGCCGCGCCGACCGACGCAGGCGATCGTGCCGGGAGTCAAACGTAAATAAAATCTCACGCAGAGGCCCAGAGGGACGCAGAGATGTTTCCTGTTTCACATGCTCTCCGCGCCCTCTGCGCCTCTGCGTGAACCTTCTTATTCAAATTCGACAGGTCTATCGCAATGAGGCTTGCTAGACTCTCCGCAATCTGCTTGGCACTCGAGATCGTGCCGGCGAATCGTGCGAGGTGTGCGACGAATCAAACGCCCCGGCGTTGGCTGGCGGATGGCTAAGGAAATGAGCGATGGCGCGATGCTGCACGGCCTCAAGGGCGCTGCAACCGTTCGTAAAGTGGAACCCGATCGAGAGGGTGAGGCCTACAATCTGGTTGTCGCGGACTTGAGTACGTACTCGTCGCCGAGCAGGGCTTACTCGTACACGACAACACGCCCCGCTCGCCAACTCAGGCGATGATTCCGGGCTATGTTGCCAAGAAATGAGCGACGCAGGCACGCGACGTCGGTTAAATTCTCAATGCTGATAAATGCCGCTGCCCAACTTTGTTTAGAAGAAGGAAGTGATTTTCTTTTTCTCTTTGCGGCAATTTGGTGTCTGCTGTTCAGGATCATCTCATTCGTTGGGGGTTGGCATGCGTCGCGAGATTGTATCGCGGTGAAGAGCAAACGTTCCGCATCGCGGGAAACGAGCCCATCAAGAAGTATCGCTTCGGGTCCATGAGCATGGGGCCACGTTTCTTCCCAATGAATTACGGCCACTGCATGATTATTCGTGTAGACAAAGAAGGCATCCGTTTACGTGTCTGGCCGCCGTTTCGATTGTTCCATCCGCCGCTACGGATTTATTGGACCGATATCGAAAGCTGCGAGCTTGATAAGTCGTTTGGTTTCTATTGCGCGCGACGCACCATGTCAGCGGTGCCCCATATCCCATGCAAATCTACGGAATGCCTGGAAAAGAGATTTTCAACAATTGGACAAGGCAAATGCCCGACCCTGAAATGTATCACGCCGAGCAAACTCAGCGAGAACTGAAGCTCTGATTGCCGGCTTGTCTAAGCACCAACTCGGCCCAATGAAATAGTCCGGCGGTGCATCGCCGCTGATCCGGTCGACGATCATCGTCGTCGGCAAGAGCTCGATGAAATCGACCAGCGTGCGAACGTACTCGGCCCGCTCCATCAGCCGCACTTCGCTGCGTGCCACCTGATCGGCGAGCGGCGTGTTTTTCACGCAGTACAAATTGTGAATCTTCACGGCATCGATGCCGAGCCGGCCCAGCTCCCGGGCGGTCGCCATCATGTCCGAGTGCGATTCGCCGGGCAGGCCCAAGATTACATGCGCGCCAATTTCAAAGCCGCGACCGCGGCTGCGCGCCACCGCGTCGATCATCGCGTCGTGATGATGGCCGCGGTTCATCCAATCGAGCGAACGATCGTGCATCGTTTGCATGCCGAATTCGATCGACACGTAGGTGCGCTCGGTAAGTTTGGCAATCAAATCCAACACATCATTGGGCACGCAATCCGGTCGTGTCCCAATCACCAATCCAACAATCTGAGGATGCGATAGCGCCTCCTCGTAGACATTCCGCAAACGTTCCACGGGTGCATACGTGTTCGTCGCGGGTTGAAAGTACGCCAAAAAATGTTGGCACTTACGATAACGAATTCGCATCCGGGCGATGCTTTGATCGATCTGTCCAACGATGTCGGCCCGCGGGAGCCGGCGGCTGGGGCTGAAACTGCGATTGTCGCAAAACGTGCAGCCGCCAGTGGCCACCGTGCCGTCTACATTCGGGCAGGTAAAGCCGGCATCGATGCTGACTTTTTGGACCCGCCGGCCAAACCGCTGTCGGAGAAAGAAGTTACACGAGTAATATGACAATCCGGCAGCCCGCCAGGATAGGGTGGGGTCGGTCGCCGCAAGTCGTTTGGTTGACGCCAATTGGGTGGGTACGTAAAGTTACGGAAGGGGCCGGGTCTCATTGTCGACGCGTTTGCAATGCACGCAACCGATCTCCACCGAAAATGAGACCCGGCCCCGTAAGCATTTTGCAGGCGATCTTATTGGCATCATAAATTCCTGATTCCGCCATTTGCAAGGGACCGGCATCATGCACGGAGCTCTTATACCTCTAGGCGGCGGCGATGCGATTCCGCTGCCCGATCCAAAGAAAAAAAAGCAGCTTTTGATTGGGCGACGTGAGAGCTGCGACATTGTTCTCCGATTCGCCAACGTTTCGGCCCATCATGCCCAACTGATGAACGAGGCCGGTTATTGGTACGTCCGCGATCTGCAAAGCCGCAATGGCATTAAGGTCAACGAAGTACGGGTGCAAGAGCGGCGGGTCGATCCGGACGACGTGCTCTCGATCGCCAAGCACAAGTACCGCGTGGAATACGATCCAGTCGAACTGGGAGCCGTCGGTCCACCGCCGCCCGATAACCTGTCGCAGGAAGTGATGAAGGAATCGCTGCTCTCGCGAGCCGGGCTGAACCATCGCGAGATCGAACGTGAGAGCCGCGCCGCCGACTACCGCGAACGCTACGACCCCACGAACAATCAAGCCGGCCAGATCGAACTGCCGGACGACCCAGTATAACACCGTGCCGTAAGGCCGGTGCTGTGCCCGTAAGGCCGGTGCTGTGCCCGTAAGGCCGGTGCTGTGCCGTTAAGCCGGCACCGGCCTTACGGCACGGTGCTTTTCCGACTCCTTGCACCTTGCCCCTCCATGTCAAAGAAGCGCAAGGTTCGTGCCGATTTCCGCAAGAACCGCGAGGCCCGCGCTCGCGACAAAAACTTCAGCCGCGAACTGGCCGGGTCCGATACGCCCGTCGATGCGCCTCACGGCGAGCGGGTTAGCGGCAAAGGTGATATCTCTCGCAAGCGAACGGTTGCCGGCGGCGAATTCGTCGAGGACGATGCGGGCACGCGCATGCTACCGGAAGTCGACCGCACGGTTTGCCGGCTCGGCCGAGCGCTGCGCGTTCAAGGCTTATTGAGCATCGTGCGCGACCAGTCCGGTGCAACCTACCAATGCGCCACGCGGCGATTGCTCAAAACATTGGCCACCGATAAGCGCCACGTCGTTGCGGCAGGCGACGTCGTTTGGTTTCGCCCGGAAGGGCGCAACGAGGGAATCATCGAGCGCGTCGAGCCCCGGCGCGGCGTCGTCAGTCGCACCAGCCGAGGGCAGCAGCATGTGCTGGTGACGAATGTCGATCAGCTTGTGATCGTCACCAGCGCCGCCGAACCCCGCTTGAAGCCAAATTTGATCGATCGCTTGCTTGTCACCGCCGAGAAAGGCGGCATTCGGCCGATCATTTGCATCAATAAGATCGATCTCATCGAGCCGGCCGATCTCATGCCGCTGGTCGGTGTGTACGCGCAACTGGGTTATGAGGTTCTGCTGGTTTCCGTCGTCGCGGGCATCGGTATCGATCGGCTACGCGAGCGGCTGAAGGGAGAAGAGAGCGTGGTGACGGGTCAGAGCGGCGTCGGCAAGTCGTCGCTCCTGAACGCGGTCGAGCCGGGGCTCGAACTGCGCGTGCAGACCGTGAGCGAAGAAACCCAAAAAGGCCGCCACACGACAACGACTGCCGAGCTGATTCCGCTCTCCTTCGGCGGCTATGTCGTCGATACGCCCGGGATTCGGCAATTTCAATTGTGGGATGTCATCCCCGAGGAAGTCGCGGGCTTCTTTCGCGACTTGCGGCCCTATGTCAGCCGCTGCCGCTTCCCCGATTGCACGCACACGCACGAAGATAATTGCGCGGTCAAGGATGCCGTCGCCGACGGCTGGATCGATACCCGCCGATACGAAAGTTACGCGCAAATCCGCGCGGGCGATTCGGTTTGAATCACGTCGCGATTATGGGAGCAGCGACTTAAGAACCCCCGGTTTCCGCCGGGGGCTAGGGCACGATGACGTGTTTGCGCCGCGACGAATACTCACAAGCAGCCGCCGGCGGAAGCCGACGGTTGGCCGTCTGTCGAATCCATTGCTTAGCTAATTGCATCGCGATGGACCGTATCGGGCGAAAACGCGGGCAGGCAAACGGCGATATATTCCGCGGGCTCGGGCGTGCTGTAGCGAACCCATTCGCCGGGCTCACATACAACCGCTTGGCCGGCGGCGCACGTCGAGGCTCCCGCTCTCGGAGTCCACGTGCAGAACACCCTTTATTACGATGCTGACTTCGCGAAACTCAGGGCGCTGCCCCGGTTCGACCCAGCCGGCGGGCGACTGCATTCGCGCGACACTTAATTGCCCATCGCCCGAATTCACCCGCCCGACGAACTCGTCGATCTGTTTCGGTTTGTTACCGGCGGCCGTGATTCGCTTCGGAGCGGCAATAAGTTGTGGCATCGACACGTCTCCACGGGGGCGCTTTTGTAAAAGCGCCCAGGATAAGTCCGCGTCCGCCGCTGAACAATACTATGCTGCTAGGCGAATCGATGTGCGGCAGATCGCGTCGCGAATCACGTCTGCAACCCGGGACGCCGCATCAGGACGGGCCATCTTTCGCATACTGGCGGCCATCTTTGCGCCGGGACGGGTCGCTCAGAAGCCGCTTGAGGTCGGCGAAGAGCGCTTCGTCGAGCGTGCCGGAATCTTCGGTTTCATCAATGATCGATGCCGCGCCGGCCGACGAGTACACTTCGGCATTTGGCCATTGGTAGTCCATCGCCGAAGGCGACGGCACCAGGATCGCCGGCACTCCGGCCAGGGCCAGCTCGGCCAAAGCTGTCCCACCCGCGCGGCACACGACCAAATCGGATGTAGTTACGAGCGTGGCAAGTTCATCGATGAAGGCCACGACCAGAGCATCCACGCTGGCTTGTTGATATCGTTGCTCCGTGTGCTGGAGTTGCCCGTCGCCCGCTTGATGGACGACCTGCCAACCGACAAGATGCTCGCGCAATCGGCATAACGCACGCGGCATGTATTCGTTTATCGCGAGGCTGCGCCGACCCTCCGATGATAATAAGTCGCTTCTCGGATCCGCCTTTTTCCGTATCCTGCCTTCGCCGCCCGAGCTGCTCAAAGGCGACCCGCGCTGGATTTCCGGTCACCGTGAGCGGAACCGCCGAGGGGAAATACGATCGCGTTTGTTCGAAGCCGGCGCACACGGCCGTTGCAGAACGGGCGAGCCACCGCGTGACTCGGCCCGGAACGACATTTTGCTCGAGCAGCACGGTCGGTATGCCGCGCGACATGGCGGCCCGCACCGTCGGAGCGCTCGTCGCGCCCCCGAGTCCGACCACGCCAGATACATGTTTCTCTCGAAGGAACCATCGTGCGGCCCAGTAACCGGCCACGTTGTCGGTCACGAACCGAACCGCATGCAGCGCGGAATGCGGAACCGGCTGCGAAGGAAGCCGGGTGTACCGAAAGCCGGCGGCCCGAACCACGTGTCGATCGCCGCCGCGGCCGGCGCCAACGAATGTTATGACCGCATCGGGCAGCCGCTCGACGAGGTGAGCCGCAACGGCCAGACCGGGATATAACTGTCCCGGCGTGCCGCCCCCGGCGAACACAATGTGAAGTGGGCGAGGCATGACTTCGGTAGGTCCGGCGAGCCGAGCCGGACCGCTTGCGAGATGCCGCTCGGCTCGCGGCACCTACGGCGTGTTCCGCTGAGACACCGGAGCGGCGCAGTGCGCCGCCCCGGTGCTCAGACGTAAGCTTCATCGTGAAGCACTTGCCAGGCGCGGTTGACCCAGAAACCGCATTGCCTAGCAAGCGTATGCTCCAACCCAGGGAGGGTGGCCACGCGAAATCCCGCAATTTCGCGCAAGCCGACGATGAAGCCTCAGCGTATATCGATTATCCAACGAATTCGTTTTTGAAAAGTCGGGCGGGCCGAGCCCACCGTGTATTATTTCAGGCGGCCAGTCGAAGCGGCGCTCTCGCGTTCATTCCCTGCAGTACATGCCGAACGAAATCAGTGTCGTTCGCCAGGCGCTCCTCCGGGTCCAATGGCGTATAGGGCCGTTCGCCCATACCGGCGATCACCACCGTGTCGCCCGGCCGAGCTTCGCCGAGCGACCAGCTAATCGCCTGATGTCGATCGAGGATGATTCGCGCTTTGCGAACGTCGGCAAAGCCACTTCGCAACTCCATGCAATTTCGATGTCGACCTTCCTCGGCACGACTGGCGTTGGTCACAACTGCCATGTCGGTCATGGCGCCGATCACGCGACCGATCGCGGGTAGCTCGGTCGAATCACAATCATCGCCGGCGCCGAAGACACAAATCAGCCTGCCACTTGTGTTTTTACGAGCGGCACGCAAGCAATTTCGCAGCGCGTCGGCCGAATTGGCTGCATCGACCAGCACGGCGAAATCCTGGCCGCACATGACTCGCTCCATCCGGCCGGGCAGCCGATCGACGGCCTCGAGCCCGCGGGCGATTGTCGTCAATTCAATGCCATAGGCGAGTGCGGTCGTGGCGGCCGCCAGGCAGTTGTAAACATGATGGTCGCCGATGATTTCCGTCCGCACGCCAACCGAATCGTCGCCGGCCGTCAACAAGAACGTTTGTTCGTTGATCTGCTGCTCGATAATGTGGGCCGCAATTTCACACGGCTTGCCGAGGCCGTAAGTGAGCGCGGGACGATTCAATTCGTTCAAAATGCCGACCGAGACGGGATCATCCGCATTGAGGATAGCCACCGCATCGGGATCCAAGTATTCAATGATCCGACGCTTGGCGTTGCGATAGTTTTCCAGCGAGCCATGCCAATCGAGATGATTCTTGCCGATGTTGGTAATGCAGGCCGCATCGAGCGACACGCCTGCCGCAACTTGTTGGGCTAATTCGCAGCTCGATAGTTCGACGACAGCATGCGACGCACCAGAGGCAACCATTTCGGCCAGCGAACGGGCCAACACCGGCGCAGACAACGGCCCATCGGCCCGCGGGTGGTCGGTGAAACCGTCCCAGTATCCGAACGAATCGAGCGTTCCGCACGTTCCGCCGGCCGCGCGAAAAATCGCCGCCAAAAGTCGGGCGACTGTCGTTTTGCCATGCGTGCCGGTAATACCGATCACTTTCATTTGTCGGGCCGGGTTGCCGACGAGTGCCTGGCAGAGTTCGCCATACGCGATGCGGCTATCGGCGACAACGCATTGGGGCACGCGAAACACCGGCAATTGCCGTTCGCAAATGATTGCCGCGGCGCCGCGACGCTCTGCGAGTTCCGCGTCGTCGTGTCCATCATTGTCCGCGCCCGTTATGGCGACGTACACGTCGCCCGGCCGGACCTGTTGCCAGTCGTTCGTGCAGCTGGTGGCAACAATATCGGGCGGGCGCACGCCGCGCGTACGATTCGCCAATAATTGGCGGAGTGGCACACCACGACGGACAAGCGTCAACTGCTCCACGCGAGGCCTCCTTGCCTGCGACGTGCGTGCCGCCTCGACGGCACAGCGTTTACGGAAAAGCGGTTGGTTCGCCGGCCAAAGCGCCGCGGGAAGCGCTGCCGACGAAACGGCCGGATAGTGGTGAAATCGCCCGGCCGCGTCAAGGCTGGTTTTACGAGCCGGGCGCAATTCGCCTTTCCAAGCTGGCATGCATTCCGTATATCCTGCAAAACCGAGCCGCCGTTGGGGCCTGGCTGGTTTATACAATGCATTCATGTCACAAGAAGATTTCGATATCGAACGCCTCGCCGCTTACCTGCACATGATGCCAGATGCCATCGTCAAGCTGGCAGAACGCGGCAAGCTGCCTGGCCGGCGCATGGCCGGCGCGTGGCGATTTGCCGCCGCCGAAATCCATCATTGGCTGGAGGATCGCATCGGCCTTTCCGATGAAGAAGCATTGGTGCGCGTCGAGGGCGCGCTCGATCGCGCATCGAACGTTCCCAATATCGAGCAAATTTCGATCGCCGGCTTGCTGCATCCCGAGGCAATCGAGGTTCCATTTGGAGCCCGCACGCGGGGCAGCGTGATCGTGACGATGACCGAGCTAGCGGCCCGGACGCATTTACTCTGGGATCCAGCCAAGATGGCCGAAGCCGTGCGGGCGCGAGAAGAGATGCATTCAACGGCGCTGGACAACGGAGTGGCCCTTTTGCACCCGCGCCGGCCGATGCCCGCCATTCTCGCCGAAGCCGTTGTCGCATTGGGCATTTCACCCAACGGCGTTCCCTTTGGCAGCGGCGGCCGGTTGACCGATATCTTCTTCCTGGTCTGTTCGACGAGCGACCACGAACACCTGCGAATCTTCGCGCGCCTGAGCCGGGTCATCAACGACTCCGATTTTTTGGCAGCCATGCGCGCGGCACAAGATGCGACCACGCTTCACGAACTGATTCGAGAACGCGAAGCCACGATACGCGAATCGTAGACGACGTCATGGCAACCTCGAAAAACAATACGGGTGGCTGGGGTCGAGCGTCAGCGAGCCCCCAGCTCGATTCCACTGGGGGCTCGTCTTCGACTCGACCCCAGCCACCCGTCGTAAAACTAATCGGTGAAATCGACCACCCAGACTTCCGCGAATCGATACAGTTGCTTCGACGCGAAGCTCGTCTGGCGACGACCGAACATGAACCAGCCGAATTGACCATCGTCGCGCAGCCTCGACCCGGCGTCGTTCGCGCCGAACAACTCGAATTGCTTCGCCGCACAGCGCCGCTATCCGGCATACTCGCGCTGTTGGGCAGTTGGTGCGAGGGCGAGACGCGAACCGGCCGACCCTGGCCTGGCGCCCAGCGATTGTATTGGTACGAATTCCCCGCATGGTGGCGGCGACAACTCGCCTTGCGTGCCGAGGGCCGCTGCCCAGATTGGTGCCGCTCGGATTTCGGGCTGCGGATTTCGGATTGCCGTTTGCAGTGTAGCGAGCCGGGTCGTCCTCGACCTCGAAGCGGACTGATTCTTATCCACTCGCCGCGAAAGGAAACAGCCGACGCTCTATCCGACATCTTGAGTTTCGCGGGCTTCGCAACCGTCTGGCAACGTTCTGCTTCGAGTCGGCCACACATCCGAGGTCCGGTGGCCGGTATCTGGGACGGTGTTCAACTCAACGACGCAGAAGCCATGAGCCTATCGACTTTCTGTTTCCAACTGGCGCGCGACCGGGCCCCCGTCGTTGCACTTCTCGATTTTCCCCGCCGTGAGCGTGTCGACCGTGCCATGCAAATCGGCGCCGCTGCCGTCATCGCTAAACCGTGGCTTAACGCTGCTTTAATCGCAACGCTGTCCGATGCAATCGACGCGGTCGGCGTCAAACGCGCCGCGTGAAGTCCGGCGAGCGTAGCTCGCCAGCTATTCGCCACCCGCGCCGCGTCCACTAGCCGGCGAGCTACGTCTCGCCGGAATCGCAGCAGCGCGATCACCGTCCCATTGCAAGAACAACCCCCGCCGCTCGCACCATTTCCACCCTCGATGCGAAGGCAAGTAACTTGTCACCAGATACTCAAAATGCTCCCGATTCCGCACCTGCTTGCGCGACGCTCCATCGACAAGCCAGGGCCGATCGCCAAACTGATTCTTAAATGAAATCGTCAATGCCCGTTTCAAACTCGTTCGCGTTGCGTGCCACGATTTCTCGTGCTGCCAGCTAATTAGCGCGTGAATGTGTGTTGCATCCGTAGCCACAAAATGCATTCTGCAATTGATATACGTCACGCCGTCGTTCAGCACGTCAATGGCCTTCAGCTGGTGAACTTCTGCGAATGAAACTTCCGAATGCTTCGCATTTCTCTTGTATAGTGCGGCCATATCAAGTTCGCGTGGCAAAATTCCCTGATGCCGGCGCACGTAACCTTGCGGTCGATCCGGCATCCAGCTGCGATAGGCATGAAAAGTGAAGAGGTAACATGGCATAATGTGCTCCTCCGGCGACCGTAGGTCGCCGGCTATTCACTCAATCAAGCAACCACTAGCCGGCGAGCTACGGCTCGCCGGATGTCCGTCAACCAATCTCAAATTTCGGCAATCGCGCTGCGGATGATCTCCCGTTTCCAACCAGGTTCATGAACTGGCCAACAGCGCACGGATTGCAGACCGGTTTCGGCGTCCAGCGATTCACATGCGAACAGGCCGGTTTCGTGTGTCTCCCGCCAAACAACTCTTTCTTCGCGCAGCAAATCGGGCGGTCGAGTTGTGACATTGCTCTTGCGCCAATGTACGCGCCCATGATCGCAAATTGTGATCACGATTGGTGGCCGCATTTCCAGCATTCGCCGGGCAATCAGCTCGTGGCTGGCCGTGTGGTAACGATCTTTGAGCTCGAACAAATCCCAGTCGAGCTCGCGGCCATCAGCGGCGAACCAACGCCGCGGCAACAACAGTGCGCTCGCCAACCGGTTTGCCACCAACTCGCGAGCGGTCGGCAGCGCCTCGTCAAAGGCGACCCCCAGCCGCAGGAATACCCGGTGCGCGATGCTCTCGCCAATTTCGTGCGCGATGGCCCACTGTTCGCGCTCTGGCCGCTCGGCCTCGCCCACCACGATCGTGCCTTGGTCGCCGCCAAGCGCCGGGCAACCGGCCAACCGCACGAAGCGACCCCGGTATGGCATCGCAAAATCTCGGGCGACAACGAGTTGCAGGCCCTCGGCAACCGCCGTCGCGTCGACGGGCGGCCGATCCACACCAGCCTCCCACAGTGCTTCGGCCGCGCAAACATCGAGGGCCGCGGCAAATTCGTCGTCGGGGATGTCGGATAGCATGGCGATTTTTTCCTCTGTCGTCCCGAGGCTACCTCTGTCACCCCGAGGCTTGGCGAGGGGTCCGGCCGGATTCCTCGGCGGACCTCGGAATGACACAGTTGGTGTGTATGTATACTAATGTACAGTTACGCAGGCCAAAAGCAACGGTTCTCGCGTCGAAACGATGCAGCGATTGGCCCGCCGCCCTGTGTTCGCTAGAATTAGTGGTTCGCGGCTGCATCGCGCACTAGGCGTTGTGCGTCGGTTTGCCTGATCGAGCTGCCCATTCCACATCTGTCTGTGCAACGTGTTGGACACTTATACCACTCAATGTGCGCGCGGCGTGAACAAAGGCCGTTATGCGTTTGTCAGCCTTGGCTGTCCGAAAAACCTCGTCGATAGCGAGCGGATGCTCGGCCTTTTGCAGCTCGATGGTTACGAGCTGGTAAACGACCCGCAGGGCGCCGACTTCGCCGTGGTGAACACGTGTGGGTTCATCGAGGCCGCACGGCAGGAATCGTTCGCCGCCATTGATGAGATGCTCGATCTGAAGCGTCGCGGCAAACTGCGCGGCGTAATCGTTTCCGGCTGCCTGGCCGAACGGCAACGCGGCGCATTGCTCGAATCGCGGCCCGAGATCGACCATTTAGTTGGCGTATTCGGCCGCGAAGAAGTAACCAAGGTGGCCGACCGCCTGCTGGGCGGCCTGACCGAGCAGCGCACGATTTTCCAGCCAGCGCCCACGCATCCACTTCCGGATACGGCTCGCTTCCGAATCACGCCTCGGCACTTTGCCTTTCTGAAGATTTCGGAAGGCTGCGACCGGCTCTGCACGTTTTGCGCGATTCCCCGCATGCGCGGCAAACACTACTCGAAGCCGATCGAGGAAGTTATCGCCGAAGCCCGCGAATTGGCCGCTGATGGCGTTCGCGAGCTCGTGATCGTCGCGCAAGACACCACGTATTACGGCATGGACCTCTACGGGCGGCCCCGGCTCGCCGAGCTGCTTCCCGAGCTGGAGCAAGTCGAGGGCCTGGATTGGATCCGGTTGATGTACTTCTATCCGATGTACGTCACCGACGAATTGATCGACGTTATCGCCCGATCAAAACGCATCGTGCCCTACATCGATATGCCGTTGCAGCACATTAATGACCGCATGCTGCGACGGATGCAACGGCGCGTGAATCGGGAACAAACGATCGAGCTGCTCGGCAAGTTGCGCGTGCAGATTCCGAATCTTGTGATGCGGACCACGATGATCACCGGATTTCCCGGCGAAACAGCTGCAGAATTCGAGGAGGTCGCCGAATTCATTGGCGAACAGAAGTTCGAACGGCTGGGCGTGTTCACGTATTCGTTCGAACCCGACACGCCGGCCGCCAGGCTTCCCGATCAACTGTCTGAGGAAGTGAAAAACGAACGGCGCGATCGGCTGATGGAGGTGCAGCAGGAGGTGGCGTTCGAGTGGAACGACGCGCAGGTCGGCCGCAAGCTGGAGGTGCTGATCGATTCGGCGGTGCCGGACGAAGAAAACGCCTGGATCGGCCGCTCGTATGCCGATGCGCCCGATGTGGATGGCGTCGTCTACGTTACCGGGGAAGGCTTGGCGCCGGGTCGCTCGTGCCATGCGAAATTGTTGCCCGCAGCGAATATGATTTAGTTGCCGCCGCGGTTGGCGAGCCACGTTAAAGTCGGGATTGTAGCTCCATGGATGATGGACACGCAACACAAACGGTTGCCGCCAAGCGCACGCCCGCTCTTAATGTTGTCTGGAACGTGCCGAACGTGCTGACCATCGCCCGGCTCGTGTTATCGGTTTTTTGTTTTCTGTTTCTGGCTGTCAATTGGTACCTGACCGCACTGGTTTTATTCGCAATCGCCGCCGGCACCGATTGGGTCGACGGTTTTTATGCTCGCCGTTACAGTCAGATCACCCAGCTTGGCCGGATTCTCGATCCGTTCGCCGATAAGATCATCATTTGCGGCACGTTCACGTTGCTGGCCGCGGTGCCGCCGGTTTACGGCGAAAGATGGTTTAGTTCCTCGTCCTCCGAAATTTGGGCCTGGATGGCCGTGATCGTGGTGGCCCGCGAACTCTTGGTCACGGCGTTGCGGAGCTTCTTCGAGGAGCACGGCAGCGATTTTTCGGCCAAGTGGTCGGGCAAGTGGAAAATGGTGCTGCAATGCGGCGCCGTTGCGCTGAGTTTGTGGCGATTGTGGTATTACCAATTCAATGCCACTCAGGAAATGTGGACGAATCAGCCCTCACCATTGTCCACTTGGTTGCTGCGCTTCTTGGTTTGGGCCGCGGTCGTGATGACAATCTATTCCGGGTGGGTTTACGTTCGACGGGCCCTCGACCTGCTGCGACAATGAACTCGCGGCAAACCGATTCCGCCGCGTAAACAAGCGGTTGGCAGATGTTGCAGCCTCCAGACGATCCGCTACTTGTTGGCTTCGCGTTTGGCACGATGGTCCTCAGCGCGCTGACCATCTTCTACCTCACTTCTCACCGGCGCAACGGTCTGCGGCTCCACTATGAACCACGCCGCCCGGTGCCTTGGAATGCCGCCGCAACGCTGCTCGCGGCGTTGTATTTGGTAACGGCGGTCTCCGCCCTGCTTGGCAGCCCCGCCGGCAAAGTGCCCGAGCCAAAAATCGAGGCGAGCAACCATGCAGAACAACTTATTGCCACATCGGTCTCACAGATTGTGATCGTTGGCAGCTTCCTGTTCGTAATCGTCGTATTCTCCCACGCGACGCGAAGTGATCTGGGGTTGCCATCTGGCACCGCTGAATTCGCGCGATGTGTCGATCGGCGGCATCGCCTGCGTGGCCGCATTAGCACCCGTGCATCTGGCTCAGATTGCACTCATGTATTTGCTCTTTCCACAGGATGAGTCATCTGGCCATCCCCTGGTAAAAATGGTCATGTCTGGGCCGCCGAGCGTCGGCATCATGTTGCTCGCCGGCTTGGCTGCCGTGGTTATTGCACCGATTTGCGAGGAAATTACGTTTCGCCTGTTGCTGCAAGGTTGGATCGAGAAATGGGAAGACACGCGGCGAATGTCGAATGTCGAATGTCGAATGTCGAATGAGGAAAGTCAACAATCCGAGGATTCGTCATCCGTCATTCGCCATTCGTCATTCGCTGACTCTCCGCCGTCGCGAGGCGTCGCCGGTTTGCCGCACGGTTGGTTCCCAATTCTGATGAGTTCACTGCTGTTTGGCGTTGCCCACGTCGGCTACGGCCCGGAGCCCGTGCCGATTTTTATTTTGGGGCTGGTCCTCGGCTACGTCTACCAGCGCACGCACCGGATCGTTCCCGGCATCGTGACTCACGCCCTCTTCAATCTATTCACGATGGTCCTTTTGTGGCGAATGATGTTTCACTCGGGTTGATTTCGGCGGGCCGTCTTTGTCTCATACGGTGCTTAGATTGGAAACAGATTCCCGCGGAGTCGTGCTACCCGTGCGCGCCTATGCTGGCGCTCGCCAGAATGCGATACTCGGGCTTCGCGAAGGCGCACTTCGAGTCGCCGTCACCGCCGCCCCTGAACGAGGCAAGGCGAATCGAGCCATCATCGCACTGCTTGCCAAGGCCCTGAGCTTACCCAAGTCGTCGATTGAACTGCTTTCGGGCGACACCGCAACTCGAAAGCGGTTTCTGTTGTACGGCAGCGATCTCGCGCAAATCCGCCAGCGCATTCAATCGCTTACAGGCGGCAACGATTAATGAACCCCGTCGAGCACATCGCGATGCTACGCACCGCCGGCTTCATTCGGTTCCGCGAAAGCTCGCGGCTCCACGCCGCACGCCGGCCACGTGTGCCGGAACGTGGCGTTGCCGCGGATGTCGCCGCTGAATCCCGCGGCCAGCCGGGGATCGGTAAAGCCCCATTTCGCTTTCAGATCCAACAACTCTTGCGTGTGTCGCGTCGAGAGATATTGAACCGGTCCCAATTGTCGCGCCAGGATGAGAATGCGACAGTAGGCGTCGAGGACTTCCGTCCACCAATAAGCGCGCTTGACCGATTCGCCAAAGCTCACCGTGCCGTGGTTGGCAAGAATGATCACGTTCGATTGCCGCACGAACGGCAGAATCGTCTCGGCAAACTTTTTGCCGCCCGGCGTTTCGTACGGCGAGATCGGCACCTCTCCCAAAAATACTTCGACCTCCGGCAACACGGCCTGCGGAATCGGCTCACGGGCCACCGCGAACGCCGTCGCATGCGGCGGATGGCAATGCACGACGCTTTGCACTTCCGGCCGGGCCTTCATGATCTCCAAATGCAGCAGCACCTCGCTCGACCGCTTCTTCTTTCCGGCCAGTTGGTTCCCTTCCATGTCCACCAGGCAAATATCCTTCGGCTTCAAGAAGCCCTTGCAATGCATCGTGGGGGTGCAAAGAACTTCCGTTTCGTTGAGCCGCACGCTGATATTGCCATCATTCGCCGCGGCAAACCCGCGCTTATAAATCCGCTTTCCGATCCGGCAAATGGCCTGCTTTAATTCGCGAACGTCCTGCATAGGTTTTTTTTGAACAGGAGGGAACAGAGATAACAGAGGGAATGGAATTCGACAATTCTCCGTTTTCTCCGTTTCCTCCTGCTCGATTTTTCTTGTGTATGATTATTAGGCTATGGTCTCTGTCCTTCATTTTCGCAGACATCTCGATGATCCGCCACCCGCACCCGAAGTGCCGGGCATTAGTGTCCGCAATTTTAACGCGCCCGATGACGTGGTGTCCTGGCTTACGCTTCGCGATCAGGCGATGGCGGGCCAAACGCCTCCGGTTCGGTTATGGTCGGCGACTGACTTTCGCTCCGAAATGCAGGACAAACCCTGGTGGAGCCCCGATCGAACGTGGCTCGCGCTCGCGGCCGATCCTCATTTGCCAAGTTCGGCCGACCGCTCGTCCTTGGTTGGTTCTATCACGCTTGCAATTCGGCAGGGAGCCGATGTCACGATGCCGGTCGTTCATTGGCTGCTTGTCGATCCGGCGTGGCGACGCCGTGGAATCGGCCGGCTGCTTCTGTCCCGTCTGGAACGGGCCGCCTGGGAAGACGGCTGGCGGCAGATCGAGTTGGAGAGCCACGCGGGTTGGACCGCTGCCGTCGCGTTTTATCATTCGATGGGGTATGCGCCGGTCCGCGAGCGCTCGCCGCGCTGACTCTTGAGCATCGTCACGCGGCCGCCTTCGAGCTTGATCCGCCCGGCGGCCAACAGCCGCAGCACGTGCGGGTACGCTTCCTTTTCCACCTCAAACACGCGCTTGGCGAGCGTGTCGACCGTGTCGTCGTCGAACACCGGCACCGGCTGCTGCCAGATGATCGGCCCGTGATCGTACTCGTTGTCCACGAAGTGCACCGTACAGCCAGTGACTTTCACGCCGGCATCGAGAACTGCCTGGTGGACCCGATCGCCGTACATACCGGGTCCGCAAAACGCCGGGATGAGCGCCGGGTGAATGTTGATCACGCGGCCAACGAAATCATCGGGCACCGGCGCGAGCTTCAAAAAGCCCGCCATCGCCACACAACCGACGCCCGCCTCGCGACAAGCCGAAAAAACCGCCTCGCCGAACGCCGCGTCGCCGATTCCGCCCGGGCCGAAACCCTCGCGACGTATCACCTGCGCCGGAATCTCGGCTTCCTCGGCAAACTTCAGTCCGCCCGCCGTCGGCGTGCTGGAAATGACGAGCCGAATCTCGACGGGCAAATCCCCTTCTGCCGCAAGATCGATGAGGTTTTTCAGCGTCCGCCCTGTGCCCGAAATGAGCACCGCCAGCCGCAGCGGCCCACTGATTCGCGAAGGACAACTCATTTCACGACTCGCACGTAAATCGCCAATTCATTGCCCGCCACGTTCACTCGGACGGGTTCAATACCGGCTGGCGGCTCGCAGACGACTTTAACCGCCAACGTTTCCTGGGCCAAATAGTCGCGGAATTTCTCGATCGCCGCGGTCAACTCGACTGACGAGGAAACCAAACCAATTTCGATGCGATCGGTGTATTCGCAGCCGATTTCCTTCCGGCGATCTTGAATGAGGCGAACGATATCCCGCACGAGCCCCTCGGCCATCAGTTCGGGCGTCAGCTCGGTGGACAGCACCACCACGCAACCTTTGCCCTGCGCGGCGGCCCAACCTTCCTTGGCCGCGAGACGGACTTCGATGTCCTCATTGTCGAGCTCAAAGGTCTCACCGCTTGGCAATGTCAGCGTTGCGTTGCCGGCCGACTTAAGCTCGTCAAGCAGCTTCGCGGCATCGATCTCGCCGAGCGCTTTCTTGGCGGCCGGCATGTGCTTGCCCAACCTTGGGCCGAGTCGCTTGAAATTCGGCGCCACCGAATAGCTGATGTATTGTTCCCCGTGAGTCGTGAATTCAACAGCCTTCACGTTCAGCTCATCGGCAATGAGCGCGACGTGCTCTTCGAGCCATTTCTGATGCGTCGTATCGACGAGCACCACCTCCACTTTCGCGAGTGGCTGTCGCACTTTCAGATTCGCCGCATTGCGGGCGTTGCGCCCGAGCGAGGCAATCTCGCGCACGAGGTTCATTCGCACCGAAAGGTCTTCATCGACCGCCGCCGCATCGCCACTCGGATAATCGCAAAGATGAACGCTTTCGGCAGGTAGGAGCGTATTCGCTCCATTCCGAAGCGCGCCCGCCAGGTTCTGCCAGAGCGTTTCCGCCAGGAACGGCACGAACGGCGCGACGAGCTTGGTCGTCGTCAGCAGCGCATCGTAGAGCGTCCAGTAGGCATCGAGTTTTTCGGCCGACCGCTTATCGGCCGCCCAAAACCGATCGCGGCTTCTCCGCACATACCAATTCGACAAGGCGTCCACAAACGCCGTGATGTGCTGGCAGGCGCCGAAGTTGTCGTACGCATCCATTCGCTCAACGACCGCCGCACAAGTGCGATTGAGCTCGCTGAGGATCCAGCGGTCTAGTTCGTTACGTTGGGTGATGGGGCGGTAGGATTTTTCGTTTGCGAAGGCGGACCCGCCCGCTGAAGCGGGCTCGCCAGGGGTTTGGTTGCGGGGATCGAAGCCGTCGATATTCGCGTAGATGACGAAGAAGCTGTACACGTTCCACAATCGCAGCAGGAACTCGGGGATGCTGTCTTTGATCGCTTGTTCGCTGTAGCGAATCGAAGTCCAAGGCGGTTGATTGGCGAAAAAGTACCAGCGGAGGGCGTCGGCGCCGTAGCGGTCGAAGATTTCATCCGGCGGGAGGTAGTTGCGCTTCCGCTTGGACATTTTGAGGCCGTCTTCGCCGAGCATGTGGCCGAGGACGATGCAGTTGCGGAAGGGGTGTGGGTAGGGGACTGGGGATTGGGGACTGGGGGCTGGGGAGGAAGAACGCCCTGCGGAGCCGGGGACCGATTTGTCTGTCGCAGTGTCGACGCCGAACATGAGTGTGCTGATGGCTAGTTGGGCGTAGAACCAGCCGCGGGTTTGGTCGATGGCTTCGCTGATGAAGTCGGCGGGGAATTGTTGGTGGAATTTTTGGGCGGCGGTTGCGAGGGCGGGGGGCTTCCCGCCCGCTGAAGCGGGCTCGCCGGGGGGATGCTCGCCGCGGTAGCCCCATTGGGCGAAGGGCATGGAGCCGGCGTCGTACCAGCAGTCGATGACTTCGGGGACTCGGCGCATGTGGGCGCCTTTTTCGAATGGGGAGTCGTAGACGATTTCGTCGATGTACGGTTTGTGAATGCGGAGGTCGTCGGGCAGGTCGCGGGTTGAGCTTCTTGGCTTTGTCCCAGACTTCGGTGCCGCGGACGCCCGGTTTGGACAAAAGTTCGTCGTAGCTGCCGACGGCTTCCATCTTGCCGGTGGCCTGGCATTTCCAGATGGGGAGCGGCGTGCCCCAGTAGCGTTCGCGGCTGAGGGCCCAGTCGACGTTGGTTTCGAGGAACTTGCCGAAGCGGCCGTCTTTGATGTGCTCCGGGAGCCAGTTGATCTTCGCGTTGTTGGCGAGCATGTCGTCTTTGAAGTTCGACGTGCGGATGAACCAGCTTTGACGCGGGTATTGGATGAGGGCGTCTTGTTCGGCGCGGGCAGAAGGGGTAGTCGTGGACGTATTGTTCTTGGTGGAACAATAGGCCGCGTTGCTTTAGATCGCGGACGATGTCTTTGTCGCAATCTTTGACCCAACGGCCGCGGCAGTATTCGGGAGCGTCGTGAGTGAATCTGCCATCGGAAGCTACGGCGTTTAGCAAATGAGGCTCGGGCTCTATGCAAAAGTGCCGATGCTCCAGAAACGTGCATGTCGTCTTCTCCAAGTGCGGGAGCAATATGGACAAGACCTGTTCCGGCATCAGTGGTCACAAAGTCTGCCATGATGATTTGCCAACCATTGTCAGGAGGATGAGCATCCATAAATTGCTTACCCTTTTCGATTCGTTTCTCCTCGCTTTCTTCTATTGAGTCATTTGGTCCAACATGCTCGTAACTAGAAGTGAACTCTTGAGTTAAATATCGTAGTGCGTCCGGCCCGTACCATTCACAGGCTTGTCGTTGGTTCCAATAGAAATCAAACGGAGGTTTATAACGCTGTTCAATCAACTCGAATCCACTTCGAGTCTCTACAGTCGCTAGTTCGCGTTTAAGTTTTGCAGATATTGATTGAACCAAAGCTTCCGCGACTACAAGCTTTTCGCCGGTTTCATGATCGATGACAATCGAATAAGTCAATCGCGGGTTAATAGCTACAAAGTGATTGCTAGGTAGCGTCCAAGGCGTCGTGGTCCAGACTAGTAGTGACGTGTCGGTTGGTTTGCCGGCGTCGTCGAGGAGTGGGAACTTTACATACACGCTCGGATCAGCAACGGAGCGGTAGCCTTCGCCGACTTCGCCGCTGGAGAGTGCCGTGCCGCCTTGGGCCCACCACCAGACGATTTTGTGGCCTTGGTAGAGGAGGTCGCGGTTGAATAGTTCTTTGAGGCTCCACCAGACGCTTTCGACGTAGCTTTGGTGGTAGGTGGCGTAGGCGTTTTTGAGGTCGACCCAGAAGCCGATGCGGTCGGTCAATCGCTCCCATTCCTTCATGTACCGCCAGACGCTTTGTTGGCATTTCTGGATGAAGGGTTCGATGCCAAAGTTTTCGATTTCTTCTTTGGAGTGGATGCCGAGTTCTTTGCAGACTTCGACTTCGACGGGGAGGCCGTGGGTGTCCCAGCCGGCTTTGCGTTCGCAGCGGTAGCCGCGCATCGTGCGGTAGCGCGGGAAGACATCTTTGATCGCCCGAGTCAGGCAGTGACCCGGGTGCGGCATGCCGTTGGCTGTTGGTGGGCCTTCGTAGAAGACGAATGGCGGGGCGCCGGCGCTGCGCGAGCGACTTTTCGTAGATACGATGCTGCTTCCAGAACTCGCCGATGGCGAGTTCTTGTTGTGGGAAGTTCGGGTTGGAGGGGACGGGGGGGAACATGTGCGCGGGCTGAGCTAAACCGCCCTTCGACAAAGCTCAGGGTAAGCAAGCGGTTGGGGGCGTTTTTCAGAGCTCCGGTCGTTATTCGGTTAAGAGTGGGGGAATCGGGATTCGTTCGGTTTGTGTTGAAAAAAAGAAATGATGGCGCCACAGGGGGTATGATCTCGAGCGGGCAAGGGGCAAGGTGCCTCTTACACGGCGCGCGGGATCGCCTCTCCAACCGGCCGACGGGAACCTGCCTCCAATGGACCGGATGGAACGCGACCGCCGAGCTGTCTCGCGACAAGAGTTGCGGAGCGAACCACCGGCGAGAGCTCTTCGAGCAGCAAACACGCACGGACGGTCATTTCGACGGAGGCGAGCCTAACACAACGCGCGGCCAAATCCAACAAGGTTTTTTTGTGCCAGGCGGCGGCTGAAGGTTGGGGCTTGATGGGGAGCTAAACCGCAAGCGTGCGCGGCATCTACACGTAGCGGGCACGAGATTCAGTCTTCGTCTTCGAATTCGGGTTCGATTCCGTCGGCGTCTTCGTCGACTTCTTTTTCGTCGGGCTCGAACTGGTCGGCGTCGCCGGGCAGCTCCTCGTCCCATTCTTCTTCGAAGTCGTCGTCGAAGTCGTCGTCGAAATCATCATCGTCGAAATCATCGAACGGATCGGTGGCCATCTTTTCTCCCCCGTGTCGTTGGAACGGTGTCTTGATGCGGATGTATGTGACCCACAATCTTATGCAGAACAGGGCGAATAGGCGAGTCGATCTGCAAACTGCCTACTGGCGATTCTTATGGCGCTTGAGCGGCGGCTTGTCAAGAATCGAGGGTGGCGGATAGTGGGCCAGTTCGCCAATGTCATCCCGAGGTACTCCGAGGGATCCGGCTAGATTCCTCGGAGTACCTCGGAATGACAGGGGGAGTACCTCGGAATGACAGGTTGTTGAACGCTAAGCAAACTGGCCCACTACTGGGTGGCGGCTTTTCTTTGGGCGAACGATTCGCCATAAATAGGGCCTATGGCAACTGCCCAGTTTCCACAATTGGACGTGATCGCGGTCGGGGCTCACCCGGATGATGTGGAAATCGCTTGCGGCGGCACGCTGGCCAGCCTGGTCGATGCCGGCCATAAAGTCGGCATCATCGACCTGACCGATGGCGAGCCCACTCCCCTCTCGCCGGGGCCGGAAGTGCGACTGGCCGAGGCTAAAGCGGCGGGCGAGGCGCTGGGCGTTCACCTGCGCACGCTGCTGCATCTGCCCAACCGCCGGCTGTTCGACTCGTTCGAAGCGCGGGTGAAACTGGCGATCGAGTTCCGCAAGCATCGGCCACGCCTGGTGATCGGCCTGGGCGACAAAACGCCGATGGCGTCGCCCGACCACTGGCAGGCGATGCAGATTACCGACGCCGCCGTGTTCTATTCGCGGCTCACGAAGTGGGACGACCAGTTCGAGAATTTGCCGCCCCACACGATCGGCTGGCAGCTTTATTGCCTGTTAGGACAGCCGTTCGGCGGGGTGCCGCATCCTGACGGACAGATCGTGGTCGATATCAGCAACACGCTGGCCCGCAAACTGGCCGCGATCCGCTGCTACAAAACTCAGTTCCCGCCTGAGAAGGAGCACGTGCTCGAGCGAGTGAACTCGGTCAGCCACAATCTGGGCCGCTCGGGCCGTGTCGTCGCGGCGGAGCTCCTCATAAGTCCGCGACCGCTCGTCTTGCGGAGGCGGCGGCATTTCGCGGCGGCGCTTGCAAAACGCCTCATCGGACCGCGACCGGTAGCCACCAAGAATCTAATGCATTCGCTCTTTGAGCAAGCCGCAGATGAACGCAAGTAAACGACGGACGGGTGGCTGGGGTGGAGCGACGCGACTCCCCAGGGCTGGGGGCTCGCTGACGCTCGACCCCAGCCACCCAACATCGGAAATTGGTTAGCGAGGATTGCGTTCCAAAATCTTTTCTACGTTTTCTTGAGCGAATCGCGAATTTCGCGGAGGAGAACGACTTCTTCCGGCGGTGGGGGCGCGTCGGGTTGCAGGCCGAGACTCAGTCGCGATTCGGCGGCGTTCATGGCTTTGACGAGCATGAATACTGTCCAGGCGACGATCAGAAACGAAATCACGTTGTTGATAAACGATCCATAATTGAGCGTCACCGCTTTGATGTTGTTGGCGGGATCTGCTGCGCGGATCGTGATCGCCAGGTTTTTGAAATCGATGCCGCTCGTGACCATGCCGATCGGCGGCATGATCACGTCGTCGACGAGCGACTTGACGACGGTGCCGAATGCGCCGCCGATGATGATGCCGACGGCCATGTCCATGACGTTTCCGCGGAGGGCAAATTTTTTGAATTCGCTGAAGAAGCCCATAGTAAATCTCCGTGAACTAATTCTTTACCAAGACGGCACGACGGACACGACGTGAAGAGAAATTTGCAATGACCGAATGTTCTGAAGCTATCGCATTTCTAGTTGGTCGCTGGAGCTCCGTTATTGGTCACTTTTTTTCGTTGTGCTCGTCGTGTCGTTGTGGTTAACTCCGCTGTTTCCACCGCCGTAGCGCAGCGAGCGTGCTTTCCATGTCGGCCGGCACCGCCGTCTCAAATTGCATTCGCTCGCCGGTTGTCGGATGCATGATCGCCAACCGAAGCGCATGAAGTGCCTGGCGATCCAACAACGGTCGATCCTTTCCCGGCCGGTTATCCTGCCCGATTTGGGCCTTTGGGATCAATTCCAACTCGGCGATTTTGCGCCCGCCGCCGTAGAGCCGGTCGCACAGGACAGGGCAGCCGATGTGTGCGAGGTGCAGGCGAATTTGATGGGTTCGGCCCGTTTTCGGCCGAGTGAGAACGAGCGCGAAACCGGCAAATCGCTCGACAACCTCATATTCGGTAACGGCCGGCCGGGCGTTGGCATCGTGGCGACGGATCGCCTTTTTTTCCCGTTGCGTCGGGTGGTCGCCGATGGGTTCATCCACCAGGTCGCGATCGTGATCGGGCACGCCGACCACGATCGCGAGGTATTCCTTTTTCACCTGCCGCGACTTGAATTGTGCGGCCAATGCGTCGTGGGCCTGATCGGTCTTGGCAACGACGATCACGCCGCTCGTGTCGCGATCGAGCCGGTGGACAATTCCGGGGCGGGTCGGGCCGCCGCGGCCGCTGAGGGTGCCGAAATGATGGGCCAGGGCGCTGGCGAGCGTTCCCTCCCAGTGGCCCTTGGCCGGGTGAACGATCATGCCGGCCGGCTTATCGACCACGACGATGGCGTCGTCTTCATAAAGAATCGCAAGTGGGATATCCTGCGGGGCGGGCCCTTGCGCGGAACAGCGATTTGATCGACAACGACATGGCTGCCGGCTCGCAATCGCAGCGACGCCTTGCAGGCAGCTTCGTCCACGCGGACGTGCCCGGCATCGATCGCTCGCTGCAAGGCGGCCCGGCTGAACTGCGGCAATTCGTCGGCAAGAAACAGGTCCAGCCGCCGCCCGGACTGTTCAGGCGCGACGGTAAAACGCTGCGGCCAAGATGAAGCGCTGTTTAACATGGGAGGGCGAGGCTCCCGCCGAGCCGTTGTGACGATGCCCAATGGCTCGGCAGGAGCCTCGCCCTCCCGCGTGCGCTATTTTGCCGGATGATCGGTCGGGGCAGGGCTGCCCGCGGGTTTGTTTTCGGTTGCTCCAGCGTTCGGCTGCGGCGGTGATTGGCCGGGCGCGTATCGATCGGGTGATTCGCCGGGCTTGGTGGCGCGAGGCATTCTCTTCAGGATATCCTCGAACGCGTCGGCCGCGCCTTTCGTGCCTTCGGTTTTGCCGGCATCGGCTCCGGAACCGGGCAGAGCGATATCGATTGGAGAGAGACCGGGTTGCTGACCAGGTGTTCCCGGCCCTTCGAGCGGCTTTGGGCAGCGGGACTTGCGCGGTGGATAACCAGGCATACGTATCTTGCGCTTCAGGTTTTTCAAGCCGCGCTATCTGCTGCCTGGCGTAATCGGCGTAGGCGCCGGTCACCTGGCCATATTCGTCGCGAGCCTTGTCGAGGCGATTCCGCATTTCATCAATGCGGCCCATGCCCAGATGAGCGCGGCCGATGAGTTGTTTATTCTTCGCCGACTGGATGACGCCCTGGTACGCGCTCGTGGCCCGGTCAAGAGCGTCCATCGCAGCTTGACGATTGGCCAGATAGGCACGGCTGGCCATCCATACCTGTCCATCGGCCCAGGTTACATCGGCCATTTGTTGCATCGCGGTGCCCGGATTATCCTGCGCCGAGCGATGAATTTCATCGAGGTTCGGCGGCATCGCAATCACGGCATGATTAAAGTTATCCCAGACTTCGTTCCGCTTCGTGGCCGAGGAGCCGGCAATATAAGACCAGATAAGAATTAGTATGACGACGGTGGCCAGGCCGCCGACGACTCGCGACACATAAGGCCGGTACCGCTCGATGTAAACTTCGAGCCGGTGCGCCAGAACGTTTGTTTCCAGTTCATGCCGATGGGCAGATTTCATTTCGTTTGCCTTTTTTCGCAAGTGCGCGCGGATTGGCGGCGACTCTGAAGTGTAGAAGTGTGGCAAGATAATCGTCAAGGGCGGCTGGCGAGTTGGCTGTGCCGCCGGTACGTTGATACGTGACACGCCGATGTTTGGAAATGACAAGGAGAAGGGGAGACAAGGAGACAAGGAGAATTGATTGGAGGCGAAACTCCTTGTCTCCGCTTCTCCTGTTTCCTTGTCTTTGGATCCATCTGCGCGGCAAATCGGCGCACGGACTGAAGTCCGTGCCACGGCGCCGGCAATTCAAATCGCGAAACGGACGTCCCGATGCCTGCCCAGCTCAACGCGGCCCAACTGGATGCGGTTCGAACGCTTAGCGGGCCGCTGCTGGTATTGGCCGGCGCCGGCACCGGCAAGACGCGGGTTGTGACATATCGCATCGCCGAATTGATCCGCCGCGGCACGAAAGCTGAGCGGATTTTGGCCGTCACGTTCACGAAAAAGGCGGCCGGCGAAATGCAGCAGCGAGCGAGCGAGCTACTGAGCCGGGGAAAAGAAAAAGGTGGTCGCGTTTCTCGGAAACGCGATACGGTTCCCGAAATTTCGACGTTTCACTCGTTGTGCGTCCGCGTGCTGCGGCGGCACATCGATCGGCTCGGTTATCCGAAAAAGTTTGTGATTTGCGATCGCAGCGAACAGGAGAGCCAGGCCAGGGCGGCCCTTCGCGAGTTGCGTGCGCCGACCGCGGCGCTGGCCCCGGGCGATATGCTGGCCATCGTGAGCCGCTGGAAGGCCGCATCGATGCGCCCGACCGAAGCCGTTGAATCGGCCCACTCCGAGCGCGAACAACTGGCGGCGGCCGCGTATCGGCGGTACCAGGAGAATCTCAAACGCATCGGCGCCGTCGATTTTGACGATCTGTTGTTGCTCACCGACGAATTGCTCGCGAGCTTTCCGGCCGTGCGGCAGGCGGAAGCGCGCCGTTTCGATCATGTGCTGGTCGATGAGTATCAGGACACGAACCGCAGCCAATATCAAATTGTAAAGTCGCTCGCGGCCGGACATCGAAACCTGTGCGTCGTGGGCGACGATGACCAATCGATTTACGGCTGGCGCGGCGCCGAAGTGACGCACATTCTCCGCTTCGAGCACGATTGGCCCGAAGCCAAGATCGTGCGCGCTCGAAGATAATTACCGGTCGACGGCCGCGATCCTCGCGTACGCGAATACGCTGATCGGGTTCAATCGCGAGCGGCACGACAAGGTGCTCAAGGCCGCACGCCCCGGTGGCACGCGGCCGGCTATCCTGCAATGCCAGGATGAAACTCAGGAAGCGGAACGCGTCGTGGCCGATATTCGCCGGCTCGTCGATGGTGGCCAGGTTCAGCCGCGCGACTTCGCCATACTGTGCCGCACGAATGAGCAGCCGCGTTCGTTCGAAACCGAGCTGCGGCGGGCCAATTTGCCGTACGTTCTCATCGGGGGCATGTCGTTCTTCGACCGGAAGGAAGTGCGCGACATCCTATCGTACTTAAAGGTCATCGATAACCCGCACGATGAGCCGGCGCTGATGCGGATCATCAATCAGCCGCCGCGCGGGATCGGCAACGCGGCACAGAAGCGGCTGTTCGAGGAGGCGACCTCGCGCGGCAAGTTTCTCTGGGACGTGTTGCCCGACGCGCTGGTGATCGACGGCGTCGATGCTCGAACGGCCGAAGCCGTGTCGCAGTTTCGCCGGCTGATCGAGCAACTCCGCAATCAGCCGCCGAAGACGACCGTCGCCCAGATTGTGGTCGGCGTGGTGCAAACCACGGCCTACCGCGATGCGCTCATCAAGCAATATCCCGACCCGGCGGAACGCGAATCGCGCCTGGCCTCGCTGGAAGAAATCATCAACGCGGCCGCGAACTACGATAGGAAGGGGTCAGGCACCTTTTCCGCGCGGGGCGGCTCGGCAGCCCGGAAAGGTAATTCCGCGGAAAAGGTGCCTGACCCCCTTGCGAGTCTCGCCGGGTTTTTGGACGACATGCTGCTCAGCGAGCGCGACGACAGCGAAGAGAAAGAATCGCAATTGGCCCGCAACGCCATCGCGCTGATGACGCTGCACAGCGCCAAGGGGCTCGAATTTCCCCACGTGTATTTAGTCGGCATGGAGGAAGGCATTCTGCCGCACAAACGCTCGGTGGCGATGGAAAACGACTCGGCAATCGATGAAGAGCGGCGGTTGTGTTACGTCGGCGTGACGCGGGCCCGCGAGCAATTGACGCTATCGTTCGCGCTGACTCGGCGCAAGTGGGGCAAACCGCAAAAGACGGTGCCGAGCAGGTTCCTCTTCGAAATGACGGGGCAAGCGGAGAATTTCCCGCCGGCAGCCCAAGCGGCCAAAAAGCCTGCTTCCAAGCGTCGAGCGCGCAGAACGGCCCGACGCTAGCACCAACTTAAGATCGCAAGCTGAAGTTGGAGGATTGCGGGCGGCGGGGTAGACTTGCCCCATTCGCAATGGATTCTTCTGCGCAAGGACGCGCCCTATGACCCAGCCGCTGCGACTGCTGCATGCCAGTGATTTGCACCTCGAGCGGCCGCTCTATGGTCTGGCCGATATACCGGAGCATCTGCGCGAGCTTCTCGTCGAAGCGCCGTACCACGCCGCCGAACAAGTTTTCGAAACGGCGTTGTCCGAGGACGTAGATGCCGTGTTATTGGCGGGCGACGTGCTGAACGTGGATCGAGCGGGCCCGCCGGCCATCGTTTTACTGCTCGACCAATTCGCGCGGCTCGGCGAACGCGGCATTCCCGTGTATTGGGCAGGCGGCGACGTCGACCCACCCGATTCGTGGCCGCCCAGCGTCTTGCTGCCGGAAAACGTTCACGTGTTTCCGGTTGGCCGCGTCGAGACACTCGATTTAGTCCGCGCCGGCGAAACCATTGCCCGCGTGCAAGGAACCAGTTGCCGCGAGGGGGGCAACGTCGAGATCAGTGGATTTCATCGCGACGCGCACGGTTTGTTTACGATCGGCGTTGCGCACGGCACGAGCGACTCGGCCGGACACGAGGGCGACCGCGTTCATTACATGGCGCTCGGCGGCCGGCATCAGCAGCAAACCGTCGATGAGCAGCCCGGCATCGCTCACTATTGCGGCACGCCGCAAGGCCGTGAGCCAAACGAAACCGGGCCGCACGGTTGCACCATCGTTACGGTCGATGAGACAAATCGAGCGAAGATCAAGTTTGTCGCCACCGATACCGTCCGCTGGATCGACCAGGCGCTGGAAGTCACCGCCAGCACCCGCTCCGAGCAACTTCACGACCGGATGGTCGAGCGATTGGAGAAACTTCAGGCCCAGCATCCGGCAATCGACTTATTTGTGCGGTGGAACATTCGGGGCACGGGGCCGCTGGTCAACCGGCTGCGCCCGAACAGCCTGGCAGACGAGCTATTGGTAGACCTGCGTCGCCAGTTCGGCGAGCGGTCGCCGGTGGCTTGGAGTGTTTCGATCGCCTGCGATTCGCCGCTGAGCGTGCCGGCCGAGTGGTTCGACCAAGAAACGTGCCTGGGCGATTTCCTGCGCGTCGGTGCGCGATTTCGAGTTGCAGGAAACGCCGTTCGATTTGCGCCCGTTCCTGCCGGAAAACGTCCGCGACGAATTTTTGGAAGGCATCGCGCGGATCGATACCGCCGAGGAGCGGACCGAACTATTGTGTCGCGCATCGAAACTCGGAGTCGATCTTTTAACGCTGCCCCTGGAGGAAGGCGACCTGCCGGCGGAAGGATAAAGTGAATGCGTTGTCGAGAATTGGTGCGTCTCGCGGACTCGACACACCCTACGACTACGACTCGACACACCCTACGACTCGACACACCCTACGCCTGACCCCCGTCCTCTGACCTCTCATGAAAATCACCGACCTCAAAATCGACGGCTTTGGCGTGTGGCACGATCTCACGCTGCGCGGGATGTCGCCCGAATTGACGGTCTTTTATGGGCCGAATGAGGCCGGCAAATCGACGCTCATGCAGTTCATGCGGTCGGTGCTGTACGGCGTTTCGCCCACGCGACGGGAACGGTACCTGCCGCCGGTAAAGGGCGGGCGACCCGGCGGCTTGCTCAAGGTACAAACGGATCACGGCCCGCTGACGATCAGCCGTTACGCCGACCGCGGGCCGAGCGACGTCGGCAAAGTGTCGATCATCAAAGCCGATGGTGAGGAGCAAGGCGACCGGTTGCTGCGCGAAGCGTTGGAGCACGTTGACGAGCCGACCTACAACAACATCTTCGCCGTGGGCTTGCGCGAGGTTCAGGAACTGGGCTCTCTCAGCGACACCGCCGCAGCTCAATGGCTCTATCGTTTGACTTCGGGACTGGATCGCATCTCGCTGTACGATGTGATTCACATGCTCGAAGGCACGCGGCTGCGCCTGCTCAACTCTTGGGAAGAAAAATCGGAACTTCGCACGCTGCTATCCCGCCAGGAACAACTGCGCGGCGAACTCAACGAGCTGGTTGCGAAGGGCCGGCGCTGGACGCAGTCCGCCGTGAAACTCCGCGAGCTTGCCGAAGATGTCGACCGGCAACAAACCGGGGCCAAGGCAATCGCCGCCCGTGCCCGCAAACTC
Organism: Pirellulales bacterium; assembly: GCA_963733825.1. Classification (GTDB taxonomy): domain Bacteria; phylum Planctomycetota; class Planctomycetia; order Pirellulales; family Lacipirellulaceae; genus JABDGM01. The sequence goes on along the minus strand of CAVTEK010000009.1, from coordinate 30,961 downwards.
GAAGTTGCGATCGGTCTCAAGCCGCTTTGGATCAAACGCGCCAAGATCGATGACCAGCTCGAACGGTTTGCAACGCTGCGGCCGCTCGAAGAGGGAACGCTGGCTGCCCACGACGACTTCAACAAGCGGATCGAAGAACACGAGCGGCAGCGCGACATCCTCAAAGGCCAACGCCAACAGCTACGCGACGAGGCCCAGCGGCTCGGCATTAACGACGTGCTCGTGCGCAGCGGCCCGCGATTGGAGGCTTTGTTCGAGCAGCAGGACTGGCTGCAGTCGATCGAGCGAATGTCGACCGAGCTGGCCAGCGAATTAAAACACCTCGAAGCACGCCTGGCGAGCGAAAACGAGCGGCTTAGCCAGGAGTGGACCGGCGCCGGCAAGATCCCGCCGCGAATCACGACCGATATTGTCGAGCAGCTTACGCCGCAGGCTCGCGCGATGGAGGCCACCGAGCAGATGGTGGCCGCAGCGAAGCACGAGCTGGAAATCCATCGCACGGGCCACGAGGAGCTCGGAACGCAAATCGAATCGGCAATCACGACGGGCGAAAAACTTGGCTTGCCGAAGGACGTTGAAGCTGCCGGCGACCTCGTCGCACAACTCCGCCACCGGCAGCAGATCGAGCAGCGAATCGAGGCGGCCCACCATCAGGCCGAAGAACTGCAGGCCCAGGCCCACGATCTCGTGGAAGAACAAGTCGTCCCGCTTGGCCTGTTCCTGTTCCTGGCAGCGATGTTTGTGACCGGCGTCGTAGCAATAGCGGCCTGGGCGTTCGTGCCGGCGACGATACTCGGTACATATGGCGTCTGGATCGCTTTGGCCGGCGCGGGCGGTTCGATCATTGCCTTCTTGGTGAAGTTCCTTAGCGAAGCATCGGCGTTCGACCGCTTCGATGCCTGCCACTACGAAGTCGATGCCACGCTCAATCAGCTCGAGGACGCCGAAAGGGAACGAAAAGCGCTCGATCAAGAGTTGTCGTTGCACGGCGGGCCCGTCGCGCTGCGATTGCAACACGCCGAACGGCATTTGGCCGATCTGGAACGCGTCCTGCCCGTCGAAAGCCAACGGCGCGAAATCGCCCAGGACATCGCCTCGGCCGAACGGCGACAGAAACTGGCGGAAGAAAAGCACGTGGCCGCATTGGCGAATTGGAAGGGCCGCCTTCGCGCGCTGGGCCTGCCGGAAGATATCAGCCCGGCCAACCTCACCACCATGTCCGGCCAATGCGAGCGCCTGGCCGAGTTAGAGGCCCGCATTCAAAACCGTCGCGACGACTTGCTGCGTCGCCAGCGCGAGTTCGCCATCGTTTCCCAGCGGATCGTATCGCTCGCGGACGAAACGGCACTTCGCCGCGAGAAAGCGACCCCGCTCGAACAGCTCGATCACCTGCGCGCTCAGCACCATCAGCAAATGCAGCGACGTGGCCCAGCGGAAAGACATTCGCGAGCGGGCAAAGGCCCTCCGGCTGGATTCCGTAAAACACGCGCACGCCGCGCTCGGCCATCGCCGCCGGCGCGATACTCTGTACCAGAAATGCGGTGTGGCCGACGAAAAGGAACTGCGGCAACTGGCCGCGAAGCTCGACGAAGCGGAAGACCTCCGCAAAAAACGAATCGCCGCAACACGCGAAATCGCGGCCGCGATCGGCAAACACGGCACCGAAGCGGATTTCGCCCCGTTGCTTGCCGACGACCAGATCGGCCGGCTCGAAAGCGATTGGGAAACGCTCTCCACGCAATCCGAAGAACTCGACCGCGGTTTGAAAGAAGCATTGCAGCGACGCGGCGCGATGGTCGAGCAACAGCGCACGGTAGCGGCTGACCAGTCGCTCGCCATCAAGCAGATCGAGTTGGACGTCGTCGAGCAGCAAATCAAAAAAGCCGTCGACGCCTGGCGCGAGCGGGCGGCCGTGAGCTTGTTCCTGGAACGCATCCGGGTCGAGTACGAGGAAAATCGACAGCCGGAAACGCTGCGGGAAGCGTCGAACTACATGAGCCAATTGACCGGCGGCAAATATACCCGTATTTGGACGCCGCTCGCGCACGACATCCTGTTTGTCGATACGGAGGAGGGCCAACCGCTTTCGGTGCAGGTGCTCAGCCGCGGCACGCGCGAACAACTATTCGTCAGCTTGCGACTCGCATTGGTCGCCGCGTACGGCCGTCGCGGCATCCACTTGCCGATGATCCTCGATGATGTATTCGTAAACTTCGACGCGGGCCGCACCCGAACGGCTTGCGCCGTGTTGCGCGATTTCGCCAAGCAAGGGCACCAGCTCATGGTATTCACGTGCCACGAGCACGTGTGGCGGATGTTTCAGGAAATCAAAGTCGACTGCCGCCGCATCCCGAACCGGTTCGGCGAAACCGCGGAGATTCCCGAGGAGCCAAAACCTGAACCGGCGCCCGAGCCGGTGATTGCCGCCGTGTCGGTCGCTGCCGAGCCGGTCGCACCGCTGCCCCCACCGGTTGAACCTGCCCCAAAGCCGATAACGGAAAAAAGACGCCGCAAGGTTGCGGTCGTCAAGTCGCCGGCCGTTGCGCCCGTCCTTTCGTCCGACCACGAGGAAGCATTGCAGACGGCGTTCGCCGAACCAATCGCGCCGGAGCCAGCGCCCACGATCGACGAAATCGAATATTGGTGGGAATCGTCGCCGGCGCGGAGCACGAATGCATACCACGACGATTCGACGAGGGATTGGATTTCCGAATTGGAAAGCCGGGCGCAACCGTGGTAATGCCTGCCCCGAGAAGAGGACAGGCACATTTTGCTCCGAAGACTCCGCAAAATAAGCCAGTCCCCGGCCTGCCCAGCGATTGGTTTTCCGGGTCGGGAAGCCGGACGCAACGTTGGTAACTAACGGGTGGCTGCAACCGTGCATCGCATGGTGATTTGCTTAAAGCGATTCATAATCTGTACTTGATCGTCGAATCGTCGGCGGTCGACATAAATCCACCGAATCCAGTTACAGCCGGCCAGGATTGTGCCGCTCGCACTGAGCGCTTGCGCGGCGCTGACCTCTTCAGCCGCCAGTGGACGAATCGTTGAGTAGGCTTGCAGACCTTTACGCCAACCTAGCACATCATCGCCAACCAGGCTTCCGAGCAGGCGTGCGATATCGGTTACCGGCGTATCGAAATCCACGGCACCGTAGTCGATGATGCCCGTGACTTCATCGCCAGTGAACAGCACATGGTCGTGCCAGATATCACGCAGGCACGGTTGCACGGGCAGCGAGACGCTGGCGAGCGGCATCAGGCGCTCGATTGCTCGGGGTAATAATTGGGGCAGCGCAGCAAGGAACGTTTGAGCTATTCGTCCAAAATCGGGCCACTGCGATTTGTCGATCGCCTGCGACAATTGTTCAATCCGACCGTTGGCGAGTTCTTGCAGCCTCGAGAGGTGCCGCGAGATGGCGGGTGGTGCGCCGGCGGGCGGCCGATTGGCAGCGGTCGGGAAAGTGGCAGCGGCCAGATGGAAGTTTGCAAGTGCCGCCATAGCGGCGCGAAGTCTTTGTTCATTCGGCGCTCGGTCAAAATCGGCTGTGCCCGGCATCCACGGGGCAAGTTCGTACAGAGCGCCGTTGTGAAAAACAAATGTTTCGCCCGTTGTCGTGCGAAGCGGCAATGCCAGGAAAGTGATTCCGCGATCGGCGGCGTGGAAAAGCACGTCGTGGATAAATCGCAACCGCTGGCGCGTCGGATGTTCGCTTGGCCAGCGGCGGAGTAGGAGCGTTCCTCGCGGCGACTCGATCCGCCAGAATTGCCCGCCGCTCATTCCGCCCGCCGAACCTAGCGGCTCAATTCGCGTGGGCGAATAATCCGCGGCGTAAGCACGAAGCACGGGTTCTATTTCGCGGTCTGAAGTCATCTGGGCAAGCTGGTAACTTGGATAGCCACAGGGGCAGTCGAGAGTAGTGGTACCGGTTGCCGTTGTCACGTTCTGCGAGGGGTTTGGCTAGATTCCTCGGAGTACCTCGGAATGACAGTTTGCTAATCCAAGCAAACTGTGCCACTCCTCAGTCGAGCGAGCGATTCGCGTCTCGCCCGTCATTTGGTACAATCATACTGCGCAATCGAAACAATTGCTTTTGGAGGAATTTCCAATGAAAGCGGTCATGGCCAACGTGCCGGAACACATTTTGGCATGGCGCCGCCGCACCGGCGCCGACCAATGGGACGAAATGTGGGAAGGAGTGCTGCACACGGCGCCGATTCCGAATCGCGATCATCAGGATTTTGAGGGTGCTTTGGAGTTCTGGCTGAGGTTGCATTGGGCCGTACCGAACGGCTCGCGCGTTTATCATCAAATCAATATCTCAGAGCCGGGCACTTGGCCGAATAACTATCGTATTCCCGACCTGGTATTGCTCACGCCGCAGCGATTCCACATCGATCGAAACGAATACTTCGATGGCGGTCCGGATGCCGTTATCGAGATCCATAGTCCCGGCGACGAAGCCTACGAAAAACTTCCGTTTTACGCCTTGGTTGGCGTGCGCGAAGTGCTCATCATCGATCGTGACACGAGAGAGCCCGAACTATACGAACTTGTGCGCAGCGAATTTCAACTTCGCGAATCGGGCACAGACGCTTGGATTAAAAGCTCGCTTGGTTTCGAGCTGCGGGCTTCGCAGGGTGACAAGCTCGAAATCCGCATCGTCGGCCGCAACGATACGTTGGCCAAATTGCCATGAAGATGATCTTCGCAGTCATCCAACCGACCAAGCTCGATGCCGTGCAGCAGGCGCTGGCGCGGATGGACGTCACGCGAATGACCGTCTGCGACGCGATGGGCTACGCCCGCCAGCGGGGCCAGCTCGAAACGTACCGGGGCCACGAGTACAAAACGAATTTGCTGCGGAAGATTTCGCTGGAAATCGCCGTCAACGACGATTTCCTCGATCGCACGGTCGAATGCCTGGAAGAGGTAGCGCGCACGAGCGCCGAGGGTCATATCGGCGATGGAAAAATTTTCGTCGTGCCCATGGAGCAGGCCATTCAAATCAGCGATGGTTACCGCGGCAAAGGGGCAATCTGAACCATGCCAGCGGTCGTACTTTTCTCGAATGACCTGACGGTGCTGTCGCGCGTGCAAGGCGCCGCGACGCGATTGGGCAAAGCCGTGCGTTGCGTTTCGACCTGCCCGCAAGTCGTCGATTGCGGCAACGACGAGGCAAGTGACGTATTGATCGTCGATCTCTCGGCGCCGTCGCTGGATATCGAAAAACTTGTCGCTCAATGGAATTCGAAAAACGCATCCGCCGCGCGGATTGTTGCGTTTGGGCCGCACGTACATGAAGAACGTTTGGCGGCAGCTCGGCAAGCAGGCTGCGATGTGGTCGTGAGTCGCGGGCAATTCTTTTCGCAGCTCGATTCAATCCTCGCTTGATAATGCGCAATAGCCGCGACGCTATGCGTCGCCGGTTCTAGACCGGCCCGTGTCCGGCGTCGCCCGGCAACGCCGGTTCGCGTGGAGCAATTCCCGGCATTCCAGTCGCGGCATCGTTGGAAAGCGGCGGCATTCCGTATTCCTCGGCCTGGTCCACAAACACTTCGACGGTTTGCACGCCGTCGATGTCGCGCCGCAACAACAAATAGATTCCGACCGCCGCGACCCACAAGAACCCAACCTGGTAACCCGCTACAAGCAATGCTACGAGCGCCTTCCAGAAAGCGATGATGGTGCGTGCTCCTCGCAGCGTAGGGCTGAGCGGTGCGGGTTCGCTGCTTTCGACGGGCGCGGCCGGCCGGGCAAGTTCCTCAGATTTCGCCGCCGCGAGCGACGGCCCCGGCACGCTTGGCGCCGCGACGACAGGCTCGGCAATGTCGCCTGGCGCCCCAGGCGGGCCAACCCCCTCGAATTTGGGCGCTTCATTGGCCGGCGGCTCCGGTGCGACGAAGCTATGCGTCTTCTCTTTGCCCAATCCCCACTCGATCGACCAGGTCCCGAGTGCGATCGCCGACGATGCAAACACTTTCACGACAAACATGCTCACGACGGCCAAGAACAGGGCAAAGATCGTGTACCAAAGCAATCGCCAGGGCCGGTGATAAGTATAGGCATAGCTGCGGCTCAAAGCATCGAACGCATCGGTGCCCTCGACGCTGACCGTCGCCCACATCAGCGGCCAACCAACCAACGCGCCGACGAGCAGGATCGCCATCAACAGACCGAGCAGAATCACGAACGGCCAAATAAGCGCCGCGACAAACGCCAGCACGTTGATTTGCATGACCAGGCCGAGGATCACGAGCTGGATCGCGAACACGCTCGCTCCGGCCAGGGCAATCAGCGGCGGTAAACTGTACGATGGCCACTTGCCGAACGCATGTTTCAAGGCGGCCAATAATCCGGGCGCTTCATCGCGTGTAAATTTGAGGGCGGCAATTCGCGTGATTGCACCGCCGAACAAGCCCCAGACTAATAACTCCCAAATTGCGCACAGCAACAAGAACAGAAACCCGGTCGGCCCCAACGTGGAGTCGAACATGGCGATAAACGGGCGAGTGAAATGCGTCCAGATCATGACCGGTGCGTGAACCAACCACTCGCGAGCGGATTCGAATATCTCGGGGGCGCTGCGAACGGATGTATTGACCCACGTAGGCTGAGCATGGGCTTGCACCGCATCGGTCCATATTCGAAGGTTCGTGTTTTGATGCCAGGCGGAAATTACCGGGTCGGTGCTGTGAGAAAACAGTTCGCCGAGGAGCGACCAGCCAATCCACGTGGCAACAAGGCCTGCGGCGCCGAGCACGAGCACCCGGGCCATCAGCGCGATTCGCACCGACCGCAACAGCATTAACCAGGGAAACAACTCGCTCCAGGCAACTTCGCGAACTTTGGTTGGTGAATCAGCCATGGCATTGCGATGGGGGTGAGAATTGAAAAAGGTCCGCCGTTGCCCGATTATAAGGCAGGATTCTGCCGACGCTAGCAGGGCGACGGTCGCTGGACGAAGAATCAGGCGGAATCGTCGGCCGCGCCGTTTCCGTCAACGGCCCGTTCGTCCGGAACCTCGTCGGCCTCCGGATCGGGCACGACCGGCAGATGATAGGTCTCGCCCAGCCAGCGCCCCAGGTCGATCGTGCGGCAACGCTCGCTGCAGAACGGCAGCGCCGAAGATTTGTGGGGTTCAAATTCGCGATTACAGACGGGGCAACGCATGGGGCGAAATGACGAATGACGAATGACGAATTTGATACGGCCCTAGGATTGGTTGTCATTCGTCATTCTGGAATTCTCCTAATATCCGGGCCAGCCGCACCAGACCATCCAATTGTATATCCACGGATGAACCCATGGGTTCCAGGTCGGGTAGCTGGCCGACAAAACGGAGAACGAAAGCAAAACGGCCGCCACTGCCTGGCCCCATGTCGAGCGCGCTAACCGATCAGCTGCTGGAATCATCGACACTAGCCATAGCGGCGCGCACCAAAACATCCAACGGAAGCCGCTCGTCATTCCGCCATAGTTGCGATCGTCCTGTGGCCGCAGGGCTATGTAGAACACGAGGCAGATCAAACTCAGCGCGGCGATTCCCGCCGCCAGATCGCGCTCGGTCGAGTCTGTTGAACGGAACCAGATCCACATTCCAGCGACGCTCAACAACCAGATCGGCGTTAACGAAAAAATGCCGTGGTGACCGACCAGCACATGGAATGCATACGTGAGCATGTTTGGCTCGCCGCGATCGATTCCCTGACGGTCGAGCCAATAGCTCTTCATCTCGTGGCCGCTTACGGTGTACGTGTAATCGTACCAGTTGTCGTTCGGATCGGTGCTGCTGCGATGCATGTAGGGCGGCAGCAGACTTGCGTGGGCGATCCAATTGGTGGCAAAGAACGCGGCGACGACAATCGCAGCCGCCGGGACAAATGCAATCAACGTTTGCCGCGGCGCTCTCCAAAATAGCATGAGAGCGCTAAGTGCGAGCAGCGTCAATGCTGGCAATTCGTCGGTGGCGGTGAGTGCGGCTGCGAATCCCGCCAAAGCGAAATACCGCAACCGCCGCTGGCCATCGGCTGCGATTCGAACCACGGCGTACAGCGTGATCGCCGCGCAAACCGCGGCAACCACGTGATTGTTCAGCACCACGGCAAACGTGTTGAGCAATGTTCCCAACGTGGCTGCGGACATCACGAAAATTCGCCCCCAGTCGGTCGTACCATAGCGCTCCACCAATCGTGCCAGCAACACGAACATCAGGCCGAGAGGCAGGATGTTGATGGTCATCAGCATGGCGCGGCCGATCTCATACGGATAATCGCGCAACGTCGCGCCGCCAAACCGCTGGATGAGCCAGTATTCACCGGCCAGCACCGTGGCCAATAGGGGCGGTTTGCTGGAATAGAGGTGCAGCATGCCGTCGTGCCCGCGGTGCTGCACCATGTCGATCGTGTCCCATAAGGGCGGATTTACAATCGCATCGATTTCGTACGTGCCGCGCTCCACGAGTGAACGGATCGTCATCCAGCGGCTTCGATCGTTGGCGCTCAAAAACGGCCGTTGCAGCTTGAGGTCGTGGCGAAGTCGCGTTTCCTCCGCGGCCATCCGGGCATCCAACGCCTGGCCGGCAACGCCCTGCTGGATCAACTGCTGTCGTTCGTGATCCAGCCGATCGCGGATGCGAAAGAGCTCTAACTGCGTTTTGTCGACGGAATTCACAGAGAGCAGCCGGCCGGTCATGTTGCCGACGGCAATTGCGATCAAAAGCAGATACACGCCCCAGCGCGTTCGAGCCGAAAGGGTGGAGCCGTCGGGAGAACGCCCGGCAGAGAGAACATCCGAGTTCGCCGCAGGTCGCACCTCGTTCATGACGCCTCGCTTCGCTTAACCGATTCAGCAGCGCGAGCAAGTGGACCCGGCGAGGTATGTTGGGAAATCGAATAGGTATCGGAATCGCGCGTCCAGTATGCAGCAATCATTTCGCCTAGCAAACCGACGCAAAGAAACTGCGCGCCAATGATAAATAGGGCTAAGCAGTAAAATAGCGAGGCGGTCTGGTGCAGGTGCACGGGCTCCCAGCCATCGATCATTCGGGAAAGCGTCCACCGCGCCGCCAGCCAGGCCATTCCCAGGCCGCCAAACAGGAATGCCAACAATCCCACGGTGCCGAGCATGTGCTGCGGACGTTGGCCGTAGCCGACGAGGAACTTCACGGTGATCAAATCGAGCAGGCCTTTGACCAATCGCGGCAGGCCGTATTTCGATTTGCCATATTTCCGCGGACGATGTTCGACCGCGACTTCGCCGATGCGAAATCCCTTGGCGGCAGCGAGCACGGGCACAAAACGATGGAGTTCGCCGTAGAGTCGTATCTCGTGCATGACTTCGCGGCGAAACGCCTTCAGGCCGCAATTGTGGTCGTGCAGGTGGACGCCCATCAACCGGCTGACGAGGAAATTGAATACGCGCGACGCCGCGACCTTATGCCAAGGGTCGTGCCGCTGGCGCTTCCATCCGCTGACGACATCGAAGCCTTCGTCGAGCCGGGCCAACAAGGCGGCAATTTCGGCCGGATCATCTTGCAAATCGCCGTCCATGGTGACAATGCGTTCACCTTCGGCCGCATGAAAACCGGCGCTCAGCGCAGCTGCCTTGCCGAAATTGCGCCGCAGCCGGATGCCGAGAATGCGCGGATCAGCGGCCGCCAGTTGGCAGATCACCTGCCAGGAGCCGTCGGTCGAGCCGTCATCGACGATAATCGTTTGCAGGTCGTAGCCGCGCTTTTCCGCAACCTGGTCGAGCTCGCGCACGAGCTGTGGCAAGCTTTGAACTTCGTCGAGGATGGGAATGATGACGGAAAGCATGCGTCACGGATAATGGCTCGCGCTTGGCTTCGCCGCGCGGCTAACGACCTTTTTTGAATGCCTTACGCCCTGACCTCTGACCTCTGACCTCTACCCCTATATACAGAATACCACACGTAACTAGCTCCGACACCAGCCATATCAGCCGCATCATCACGGCGGAGACGAACGCGTTCGCTTCGCCGCAAACGGGCGCTAAGAGCTGCATCAGAACCGCATCGCGGACGATAATTCCTCCCGGCAACATCGAGAGAAAGCCGGCGACCACCGCGAATGCGACGGCGGTTATCAGGCGCGGCAAATCGGCGATGGGCCCCCATTGGTCGACGCCGATCGCGCGCATCGTCGCCCACAGGCTTAAACCAAGGAGCGTCCAGCAAACGATTCCCGCGAGCCACCCTAGAGAAAGCAATCGAAAAGAAACTCCTCCTAATTGTTTTTCGATATCGGCGGAATCTTTTGCTTCCGGCGGCGCCACATCATCCGGAATCTGCACGACGCCGACCCGGGCAAACCAGTTCAAAACCGCCGGTAACGTCGGCAATCCGCACGCGACCGCCATGCCCAATGCAATGAGCCAGATGTAAGCGTCGGTGCGCAGCACGGCGAGGGAAAGGACAAACGCCAAGGTGGCCCCGACGGACATCATGGTGAGCGTTTCCAGCAACACGCTGATCAGGGCGACCCGCATCGGCACCCACGGCCGCACCGCGGCAACTTGGAGGATCACCGACATTGCTTTGCCCGGCACATATTTGCCTGCGTGGCCGAGAAAATAACCGAACATTGCGGCGGGCAGCGGCGTCGGATAGCCGAGTGCGACGAGCGAACGGCGCCAGAACCAAACGATTGGCAACAAGCCCAATACATAGAGCGCGCTCGCGAGCGCGATCCACCCTGGTCGAAGCTCCCATTGGTATTGGGACAACTGGGCGAGCGCGTGGCGGACAGTTCCATTGACGGCAATGCAAACGGCCACGAGCGCGGCAATCCGCAAAAACCAGAACAGCCAACGCCGCGATGAAGAATTCAAGCGGATCATGGTTATCAGCCGGAAAGAAACGCCTGTTCGGCAAAGTTGAAAGTCGGCGAGTCGCGGTAAAGTTTGCCCATTGTCGCGGAAATTATTCGAGCTCGGCAAGATTGCCAATGGGCCAACCAAGGCCGTTTGCTAGAATGCGGTGGACTGCCGCTTCATTATCTCGACGGAGCGTCCCGGTGCCGCGAGTCATCTCCTTTATCGTTCTGCTGGCCATTGCCTTATTGGTCGGCGCCGTTTTTTTCCAGGTCATGGCCCAGTTCTTCGTGCCATTGTTCCTGGCTTGTGTGCTGTTGGTCGTATTCGAACCGCTCCGGCGCTGGATGGGCAATCACATGCCGGAGCGGCCGCACCTGGCCGCGCTGTTGACGACCGTCTCCATCATACTTGTGGTCGTCTTGCCACTGGTGTGGCTTGGCTGGAAAGCGTACGTCGATTTTTACGCCTTGCTCAACAAGCGATCGACGCCGGTCGCGGTCGGGGACGAGCCACAAGCGGCGCCAATTCCGCCGCCACAGAAGCACGAATCGGCAACTTCGCCGGACGGTGCCCCGGCCGCCGCGGAGCAACAGGAGCAGGTTGAGCATACGCTCAAAACATTCGTCAAAGGAGTGGTCGGACCGCTGGCCGAGAAGGCCCATTTTTCCGTTACCGACGCTAACATCGATGACGTTGTCGCGTGGGCGAGCGGCTTTGTCGCCAAGGTGGTGATTATCGGGGTTCATTCGGTGATCAGCGTCACCGTCGGCTTGTTCATTTTGGTGATCGCCCTGTACTACTTCCTGGCCGACGGTCCGGCGATGGTGGAAGCGGTGATGGCCGTTTCGCCGCTCGACCGCCGTTACGAGCACGAGCTACTGCAGCGCTTCGCCGAAGTGAGCCGAGCCGTTGTTGTCGCGACATTGCTGGCGGCGCTTGCCCAAGGCGCCCTGGCCGGCATCGGCTACTACTTCGCACTCCCGGCCGATGCGCCGATCTTCCTTCTCACCGCGCTCACGACCGTTTTCGCGCTAATCCCGATCTTTGGCGCGTTTGCCGTTTGGGGCGTTGTGTGTATATGGGTCTATGCGCAAGGCCACCTCGTCCCCGCGATTAGTCTGGCCATCTATTGCACGATCGTCGTATCCATAATCGATAACATCTTGAAGCCGCTCATTCTGCATGGCCAATCGAAGCTTCATCCGTTGCTGGCGCTGTTGAGCATTCTGGGCGGCATCGAAGTATTTGGCCCGGTGGGCATTTTGGTCGGGCCAATGCTCGTTTCATTCTTACAGGCACTGTTGAACATGCTCCGCAAGGAGCTGGACGAATTTGGCGGACCGGCCGGTTCGACGTCGAAACCGCTAGCAGAATCGGTCGTGGAGGCGATCCAAATGGCGGCCGGAGAAAGCGCGGGTGCCGGTGCAACAGCGGCCGGTGCGTTGGCGTCGAACCGTAACGCCAGCAGCGGCGTCGAGGCCAAACGTCCGGCAGCCAAGCCAACTTCGCCTCGGCGGGGGAAGCGGAAACGATAGCACCCCCCAAGCGCGATTCATCTTGCCAGCACCCGACTTGTCTAGGTTCGTTTTGCGGTTTTGCCCTACAATACGAGACCCTTCGCAGCAGGAATCGCTGCGAAAATCGCCGGTGCTTCGTCTGGAGAGGGATCGCCATGGACGCGAGAAGGATCTTGCTCGTATCGATCATCGTTTGCTTCACACTTGTCGAGTCCACATTCGCGGCGCCAAATCAGTCGCCCGAACCGGGAACGCGAACCGCGTACTTTGCCGGCCAATCGGGATGGGCCGGTGTGAGTTCGTCGAATGCGGCGCCTCCCTCGACGCCGGCTTACGACCGGTATGGGTATCCGGTGACGGCCAGCCAGCCCGCGGTCGGGCCTCCGCCGTCGATCTCCGATCGGGCGCAAAATGCCGTCAGCGAAACGGCCACGTCGCTGCGCGATGGCGGACAGGCGCTTGGTCAACAATTTCAGAATTGGACAGGCGCCGCTGCGCGACAGGTGCAGTCGGCTCCCACTCAGCCGAAGTATTCAAGTCCCTTTGCGCCGCCGACTACGACTCAATCGGCAAATCCAAGCCCGAGTTCACCCGCTCGAGGAAACGCGGCGCCGCCACCGTGGCCGACCGCTTCAACGCCGACATCAACCGGCACAGCGCCACGCTGGCCCGATTCGACGGGCGCGGCGGCCGCTGCCACCGATCGGAGTGTGTTGGTGGACAGCTCGGCGCCTTCGGCGAACACTGGCTGGCCGAGCGCTGTTTCGAACACGGGCGCACCACCACCGCTGCTCGTTCCGCAGTTCCCGACGACAAATACCAATGCGGTCCCAATCGAAAACTCGGCGACCCACAACGGACGCTCGTACTCGTCCGATTCCTCGCGCCAGACAACGATCCACAGCCCATTAACGGCCCCACCGGGGCAATCTGCAACGCCTTCCGCCGCGCCGGCCAACAACTGGCTCAACGGTTGGGACACCAACTCACCCGCACCACAAGTAACGATCGGAAGAACGGGAAACAGCCCTTCAGCCACGAATACCGGCCGCAACGCGGACGGGCTTGCTGCGCAACCCGCCGCGATCTCGTCGCCGGAGTCGAAAAGAACGCGCGACCGCAAATCGAGCGACTTCCGAATCGATGACCCCTGGCCGCAGACGCCCCAACCTTCAATCAACGGGCAAACGGAGTTCGGGTCGGGCACCGCGACAATCGCGAGCAAACCGACGCTGACTACGGGCTCGAACAGCACGCAGCAACCCAGTCTTCCCACGATCAATCCTCCGGCAAATGGACCGGCGGCCACCAATGTGAATCCGGCCGGATTCACGCCTAATGGGGCCCAATCCGCCGGCGGCGTTAATGGGGTCGCCCGTGCTGGGCCGACGTCAGCAACCAACAATCCGCCGCAACCGTGGGTGCCATTGATCGCCGCGGTGCTTTCGCTCGCCGGCTCACTGGCCGCGAACCTGTTCCTCGGCTGGAGCTATCTCGACGCCCGCCAGAAATATGAATCGCTCGTCCGCCGCACTGCCGAAACATTCCGCCGCACGAAGCCAGCGGCTGCCGCGTAGTAATCTGGCCGGATCGAAGCCCGCAGCGTAACAACAATATGCAACTGCTAGCGAGGAGAATAAACGGAGCTTCGAATTCATCGATTGAGGAGATGCGCTGCCGTTTGGGGAATATCCCGAAGGGATTGAATCATTCAGCCCAGGGTTGCCTGAGCTTGTCGAAGGCTACCCTGGGTTATCGGATGCAGTTAAATGGATCTACCCTGAAAGGGTTGCATCCTCGGCATTGGATGCAACCCTTTCAGGGTTGATCGCACGTCGCCGGCACGGAGACCCAGGGTAGTCCGCCAATGCGGACAAGCCTGGGCTGAAAGATCGAATCCCGTTGGGATTCAGTAGTAGCAGTTGCATATTCTTGGCAAGGAAGGAAAGCGACGTAGACAACTGTTGCTCGCGCTGCGGGCTTCGATCCCGTCCTTCATGCTTTATCGGGCAACTTTAGCGGCATGCTGCGCAGCCGCAGGCCGGTCGCGTGGAAGACCGCATTTCCGATCGCCGGCGCGATCGCGATGATCGGCGTCTCGCCGGCGCCGGCCGGGGGCACGTCGGGTCGATCCATCGCGTGAACCGTAATCGTCGGCATGTCGGCAAACCGTGGTACGCGATAATGGCCGAACGAGGCGTTCGCGATTTCGCCATCCTCGATTCGTATTTCCTCGCGAAGCGCAGGGCCTAGCCCCATCGTGATCGCCCCTTCGATCTGGTTGCGCAAGTTCTCCGGATTCAGTACCGGACCGCAATCGAACACTTCGCATACATCGCGAACGCGGATTTCTTTCTTCGAGGGGTCCACTTCCACTTCAGCGCAGCACGCCACGAACGAACCTTTTTCTGTTCCGCACGCCAGGCCCACGCCTCGGTTCGGCCGCTTGTCCTTCACGCGCTCCGTCCATCGAAACCTTTTCGCGGCTTCTTCGAGCACGGCCTTCAACCGCATATCGTCCAACTGCGCGAGTCGAAATTCGAGCGGATCGGTTCGGGCAGCGTCGGCCAGCTCATCCATGAACGATTCTCGGGCAAACGTGTTGCCGGTTGCAGCCAGGGCCCGATAGGAACCGTGCCGCAACGGCGGCCGCGAATTGACCGACTGGGATCGCTTGCGCACCAGCTTGTATGGCGATTCGATGGAATTGCCCCCGGCGTTGATGTTGATGTGATGCCACGTCGAGAGTTTTCCATTCGCATCGAGTGACGCCTCCAAGTCGATCACTGCCGCGGGACGGAAGTAGGCGAACGTAAACTCCTCCTCGCGCGTCCAACGCAGCATGACTGGTTTTTTGGCGGCCTGGGCCAAACGGGCCGCCTCGACCGCACTCTCGCCGGTGTGCTTGCCGCCGTAGCCGCTGCCGAAATCGGGGACGATCACCTGCACTGCGTTGTCGGCCAGTCGAAACGCTTGCGCCAGTTCGCCGCGCACTCCGAATGGATTTTGCGTGCCCGTCCAGACGGTGAGTTGCGGATTGGGCGGGGCCGAGGACGGCCCGGCTCGCCATTCAGCCAATGCGGTGCGTGGCTCCAATGGCGAATGCTGGACGTAAGCGACGGTATATGTAGCGCGCAGCGATTTCGGCGATTTGGCAACGTCCGCGGCAAATGGATTTGCCGGCACACCGCCTTCGGCGTTTTCGCGAAGATAGTCGTAGAGCTTTTCGGTCGAGGGGAGCGCCACATCGGCCCACTTCGCCGTTTTCGCGACAGCTTCGATCGCTTGCTTCGCGTCAAACGCGGTCGGCGCAACGACGCCGACAAAGTCGCCGTCTTGCACCGCAATCACGTTCTCCATCGCCTTCGCCGGCGCTAGATCGACCGACTGCAACTTGGCACCATACTTGGGCGACCGCAGCACGCGACCGTAGAGCATTCCGGGTCGCTTCAGGTCGCTCGGATACTGATGCCGGCCGAGCACTTTGTCGCGAGCGGCCAAGGCCTTGTACTCGGTCCCCAAAATTTCCCAATGCGAAACTGGTGTCACGGCAACCGCGGCGGGCGCCGGCTTGGCGAGCTCTTTTGCCAGTTCATCATCCTTGGCAGCTTCGGCGAACGAAAGCTCGCGTTTCGAAGCGGCATCGATGATTTTTCCATCGCGCACTTTGGCCGTGTCGGCTGCGATCTGCCATTTCTTGGCCGCCGCCTCGACTAGCAGCTCACGGACGGCCGCCGCCGCTTGCCGGACGGCCGGAATGGTTCGCGGTGTCGTGCCGCTGCCGGCCGTGATGCCGTCGTTGGGGCACGTAGCCGTGTCGGCCAGCACGATGCGAATTTGGTTGAGCGGAACGCGCAACTCTTCGGCCGCCGCTTGCGCCAATTCGCACCGCGCGCCTTGACCGGCGTCTACCTTGCCAGAGAAGACCGTGATCGTGCCGTCGTCGGCAAAATGAAATCGAGCGGAAAGCGCGACCGAAGGTCCGCCACGAAATCCGCCACGACCTCGGCCCTCTCCGCGGCCACGCCGTTGGGCAAACAGCGGCGTACCAATCGCCGTAATCAGCACGCCGCTCCCCAGAATCTGCACGAAACTGCGCCGATCGATCGCGAAGCGGAATCGAATCGGCTCGAGCAACTCGTCGTATTCGATGTCGATTGACTTGCGGACTGATTCTCCTTGTCTCCTTGTCTCCCCGTCTCCTTGTCGATGTTCGGCAAAAGCATGACGTGTCATCCCGTGGGCCCTCCCCTGGCCGCCCGTTCCACTGCGCTGACGATTCGTCCATAGGTGCCGCATCGGCAAATGTTGCGGTTCATGGCCGAGCGAATGTCCTCGCCCGTTGGATGTGGTTTTTCGCGCAGCAGGGCCACCGCGGTCATGATCATGCCGGGGGTGCAGTATCCGCACTGCAACGCGCCTTCTTCCAAGAACGCCTCTTGAACCGGATGGAATTTGTCGCCGTCCAGCATGCCTTCAATCGTTTCGATTTTCTTGCGGTTGGCCGAGGTTACGCGCATTGCGCATGAGTACACGGGCTTGCCATCCATCAGCACCGTGCAGGCGCCGCACTGTCGCTCGCCGCAACCGAACTTCGCGCCGGTGAGATTCAAATCTTCGCGCAGCACATCGAGCAGAGGCCGGTTCGGATCGGTGAGCAATTTTCGCTGCTCGCCGTTGACGGTGATGGTGATCGATTCCGGCATAACGCAAATCCGATTGGCGGTTCGCCATGCAATGTATCGCGCGCCCGTGCAATGGTCTACGATTTCGGTCTGCCATGTGATTGCGGGTGGCACGCCCAGAGGCACTTCGATGGGCGTGGTTGCCGGGCGTAGCTCGTGCAAACCAACGCCCTTCGAAGACTCAGGGCGTGCTACCCACGGCTGCCTCAGCGACCGAGCGGCCGGCAATTCCGCATAGGCGTTTGCCGCCAGCCGGGGTAAAATCGCGGAACATTGGCCTTCCCGCGAGCGTAAATAAAGAGTTCGTCGATCGCGTTCGAGGATATTGGTAGTGGGTCCATTTGGCTTTGAACAGCAATCCGTCATTCTGAGGTACTCTGAAGAATCTAGCCGGACCCTTCGGAGTACCTTAGGGTGACGAGGGCCAATGGATCAACTACCAGGATATTGCACTTTGCGACAATTCGCCTCATTCCTGCTTGCCGTTTCGGTGGCGCTCACCGCAATTCTGCCGGCGCGCGCAGACGTCGCGCGATCCGGCGGCCCCGCGCAGCCATTACACCGACGGTGTCGTCGGCCAGTTCGATGAATCGGCCGCCGATGTTCTGCTCGAACCGGCGACCGTCGAGGCCAAGTTTACAGCCGCCAGTTCGGGCCGACCGAGCATGCTGCTGATCTCGGCCAAAATCGCCCGCGGCCGACATACGTATTCGCTGACGCAACCTCCCGGCGGACCGCAACCCACGACGATCGAGCTGCAGCCGTCGTCGCATTTTCGTCTGTTAGGAAGCTTTCGTTCTCAGCCGGCGCCACTTCTCGCCTGGAGGAGGCAGCCCCCGGAACCAGTGTTAAAGTTGAAGAGCACGAAGGCGAAGTCACTTGGTACGCGCCGATCGAGCTGACGGCCGGCGTCGATCCAAAAACGTTGGAGATTCGCGGCACGGTTCGGATGCAGGTTTGCGAAACGCGCGGAATTTGTGAACCGGTCGAGAAAGATTTCGTCGCCAAGGAATCAGCCCAATCGGATGCCGGCACAAGCTTACCAGCCAATTCCGAACAATCGGCAATCCGTAGCTCGACCGAGCACACCACAGGCAATCCGAAATCGGAAATCGGCGCCTACCAGCCGCAAGGATCGGCCGTGAAGCTCGCAGGTCGCCTAATTCCCGGGAGCGTCCAGCCGGGCGAATCGGCCGAGCTCGAAATCACGGCTACGCCATCGGAACATGGGCACATTTATGCCCGGGCCGACCGCGATCCACAAAAAGGCACCAAGCCCGCGCTGATCGCGATTGAGACAGCCTCCGGTCTCGTGCCGCATCGCGCCACGACCGACACGCCCATCAAGACCGAAACCTCGCAGTACCTCGGTGCGCTGCTGTATCACGATGTGCCGGTCACTTGGAAGTTGCGTCTCGAAGTTCCCAAGGACGCAAAATCCGGCGACTACTCGATCTCGGGCCTGTTGGGTTATCAGATGTGCGAGTCCGGCGCGGGAGGCAACGGCACCTGCGAGCTGCCGCACGCCGTTCGATTCACGGGCGTGTTGAAAGTCGGCAATTCGTCGCCTCAATCGGCCGTTCCGTTAACATTTTCGCCTGGCGTAACTTACAAACAGGTCGCGGAAGCTGCCGCCGTGTTTGCCGATAATTTCGACCGGCAAAAACCCAACGCGGCCCCGGGCAAAGCGATCGAGCGCGAAAAAGCTGACACGCCCACCATCCGCGCTGCCGATCAGTACGAACTGAAACGCGTGGTTCTCGATTCGTCCACGCACGGCTCGCTTTCTTACTACATCGCACTGGCCTTCGTCGGCGGGCTGATTCTCAACCTCATGCCATGCGTTCTGCCTGTGATCGGCCTGAAGGTGATGAGTTTCGTCGAACAATCGGGGCACAGCCGCGCGAACGCGTTCGTGCTAAATCTTTGGTTCGGCGCCGGCATTGTGTTTGTGTTCTTGCTGCTTGGCCTGCTCGCCGCGACGCTCGGTCTCTCGTGGGGCGGCCAGTTCGGCAACACGGCCTTCAACGTGACCATCGCCGCCGTTGTGTTCGCGATGGCCCTCAGCCTGTTGGGAGTGTGGGAAATTCCCATCCCCGGATTCTTCGGCAGCGGCTCGGTCCAATCGGCCGCCGCGAAGGAGGGTCCGCTCGGCGCCTTCCTCAAGGGCGTGATCACCACCGTCCTCGCCACGCCGTGCACGGCGCCCTTTATGGCATCCGCGATTGCCTGGGCCGTGACGCAACCGGTTGGCGCCACGCTGGCGGTCTTTGCGACGTTGGGCGTCGGCATGGCCAGCCCCTACATCCTCGTTGGCGTCTATCCCGAACTGCTGCGATTCTTGCCGAAGCCTGGCCCCTGGATGGAAACCTTCAAACAGATCAGCGGCTTCGTGCTGCTGGCGACCGTCGTGTTCATCCTTTCGTTCATCGATACGCTGGCCGTCGTGCCGACGCTCGCGCTGCTACTTGGAATCGCCGTTGCCTGCTGGCTCGTTGCCCGCACGCCGCTGACGGCCGAATTCGGCGATCGGCTCAAATCGTGGTCGTTCGCCGGCGCGGTCGTGCTGGCGTTTGTCGCTCTATCGTTTGGCGGTTTGTATCGCCTGGCAACCGAGCCATCGAACATGGCCTGGCAACCGTTCTCGCTGGAACGGCTAAAGCAAGTAGCCGTCGACGAGGGCCGCACCGTGCTTGTCGATTTCTCGGCCGAGTGGTGCCTCAACTGCAAGTTTTTTGAGAAGACCGTGCTGCACACCAAGCCGGTCGAGCAGGCGATCGCGCACTCGGGGGCGGTGACCATGTACGGCGACTATACCAAGTACCCGCCCGAGATTGCCGAGACGATCAAGGCCCTGGGCGGCAACGGCGTGCCTGTGATCGCGATCTTCCCGGGCGACGCGCCGTATGAGCCAATCGTGTTCTGCGGGGGCTATCGGCAACAACAGCTCATCGCCGCGCTGGAACGCGCCACCGGCCGGCACTTGAAGAATGCCGGCAACTCCCTGGCCGAATCGACCGCCGCGGCTGCCCCGCGCCACTAATCGCGTAACCGCGACGCCGAGGCTCGGCGCAGCGCCAGCACGTGCCGCAAATCACATCAAGCCCACGAACCTACTTGGTCACCGGCAATCGCCCGGCCAATTGGCCAGCTCGTTAAACCGCAAGAGGCCAACTGCTGCTGAATGCTTTCCGCGTAGTATGGCCTTGCCACCAGCACCAGTCCGATTCCCATATTAAACACGCGATACATTTCATCCGCATCCACATCGCCCAGTTGTTGCAGCCATGTAAAGACGGGCGGCGGCGTCCAACTGCCGCGATCAATCGTCACGCCGACTCCGGCCGGCAAAATCCGTGCGAGGTTTTCAAAGAGCCCGCCACCGGTGATGTGCGCGATGCCGTGCACGACGGATTTTACTTTGTAATGCGCGAGCACCATCCGCACTGCCCGCGCGTAAATCGTCGTGGGCCGCAACAGCACGTCGCCAACCGTCGCACCGAGCGAATCAACAAAATCGCCCACGTCCAGTTTCGCCACATCGAACACAATCTTCCGCACCAGGCTGTACCCGTTCGAATGCAACCCACTGGAGGCAACGCCGATTACCGCGTCGCCCGGTGAAATGGTTGAGCCATCGAGCACTTTTTGCCTTTCGACGACGCCCACGCAAAACCCGGCCAGATCGTAATCGTCTGCCCGGTACATATCGGGCATGATGGCGGTCTCGCCGCCGATGAGGGCCAAGTCGCTCTCGACGCAGCCATTGCTAATGCCCGAAACGATCGCCTCCAGCAGTGCTGGGTCATCGCGCCCCATCGCGACATAATCCAAAAAGAAGAGCGGCTCCGCCCCGCAGCACAGAATGTCGTTCACACACATCGCCACCAGGTCGATGCCGACAGTATTGTGAAGGCCCGCTCGCTGCGCAACCTTCAGCTTCGTGCCAACGCCGTCGGTTCCCGATACCAGCACCGGATCCTGATACTTCCGCGCAAACAGCCCATCCGTAAAATCGAGTTGAAACAGCCCCGCAAACCCGCCCTCCGCCGGGAGAACGCGTGGCGAATGAGTCCGCTTCAAGAGCCGCGGCAATCGCGACATCGACTCGGCATATACGTCCAGATCAACGCCGGAATCTTTGTATCTCGCCTTGGCCATAGGTATCGCGATTCTAGAGGTCGGAACGCCCAAGCCGGAAGGGGTAATGCTACGCTGTTAGGCGACTATTGTTTCGTTGTCCTCCATTGCAAGTAATCGCCTGCCAAATCTATAATCAATGGGGAAATGCGTGTCATTTCCCGCAAGGCGTTACGAAACTTCTCGGCGCGCGAACCCGATAGCGAGCAGCCGCTCCGTCGTTGGCATAAACTCATTACCACGAGAGATTTTGGGAGCTTCGCTGAATTGCGTGAAACCTTTCCATCGGCCGACTCGGTCGATGATTTAACCGTTTTCAATATCGGCGGGAACAAGTTTCGCTTGATCGCATCGATTCACTTCAACCGTCATAAGGTGTATGTCCGCCATGTATTAACGCATGCGGAATACGATCGGGGGGACTGGAAATCATGACGACGCAAATCGCCGATCTGCAAGCCCACTGGCCGCCAATCGCGCCCGTGTTCTCGATACGTAGTGAGGTCGAGTACGACGCGGCTATCGAGCGCCTTACCTCGTTACTCGACAAAATTGGCACGAACGAGCAACATCCCCTATATGGTCTGCTCGACACGCTTGGCACTCTCATACACTCATACGAGGCTGAGTACCATGTCATTCCCGACGTTCCTGGGCCGGAAGTATTGCAATACCTAATGGATGAACACGGCGTCTCTGCTTCCGACCTACGCGAGGTTGGTACGCCCGAGACGGTCGAGCGATATCTTGCCGGGAACGAAGAATTGAGTGTCGATCAGGTGCGGGCCCTCGCCACACGATTCCACGTGTCTCCGGCCGCATTCATCTAAAGGCGATTGCGGCTATGAAAACTTTTGACTCATCTGCCGCAGCGGGTTTGGCTCCGCACGCTAAATCAGTCGCGCAAACACCGCTATTCCTTGTCAAACCGACGTATGTTAGCCGGCAGGCGTAATTGACAATGTTTGGCAGTGCGCAAGGCGAAATTGCATGAGCGTTGACCCGAGACAAGTTGGATTCGCGTGGCCGGAGGAAACGGCCCTTACGAATGTAAATGGCGAGACGATAATGGTATCGCCATTGTCCGTAAATCTGTCTTGTGCACAGGAGCCCGGCAAAGACCGGGTTGGTCAATGCTACCGTTATTACACCACTCCCAACGGTCCTATGACGGAATTGGAAGTGCTCACCTGGTATGCCGGCGGACACGATGCATCGAACCGCTTTCTCGCGGCATTTAAAGATATTTTCGATCAAGGTAGCCAATTGAGTTTGCATCTGCGGGATGTTCTCACGCCGCTTGCGCAGTTCTGGCTTTCAAGATATTACCACATTCGTGGTTCTGCGGTGGTTGGTGCAGGATGGATACGTGGCTCTTGAAAACATAAATGGTGATTATCTAATCCGAATCGTAAAATGGTGATTATATGCTACGCAGTCGCAAGGAATCCGCTATGTGCCGATTGTTATCGATGGCGGTTGTTTTGATCTGCATGGCAGGGTGTTATACGGAGTCGACAAATCCCTTATTCACGGACAAGGAGTTGGTCGAGGATGACTCACTTATCGGGGACTGGAAACTCAACGACCTGAAAGCAACAGTCGCCTCGGCAGGGCACAAAGCGTATCGAATAACGATCCAAGAAGCTGGTCCCGCCCCGAAAACAGAAACCACCAATCTTCGAGTCTTAAAGCTAGGCGACCATCATTTCGTCGATTTTGAGATACCAAAAGGTGGTCGCGCCTTTGCCCGGATCGCGATCCTTGGTGATCACCTCTACATGCGAGCCTTTTCTGAAAGTTGGCTTGAAGACAGGCTTCGGCAGTTTCCGAAAGAAATTGCTCACCAAACTGAACGACGTGCGGCTGAATCTGCGTTTTCCGTAAAGAAGGGAGATCGCATCGTTTTGACTGCTGACACAGCCGATCTCCAATCTTTCGTTTTAAAGTACGTTGGCGATCCAATGGCATTCGGTGAGGATACATTTAGCAAAAACCCAATTTTTGATAGGGTCGGCAAGATCGCGATTGCTCCATCTGGGTTGGCAAGTAAAAAAGAACGTACCTATAACTATTGGTACGAAGTACGAATGATTCTACACAGTCTGGTAATTCGATCTGACGAAAAACCGGAGGAAGTCGCGAAGAAATTGGATGAGCTGTCGAAATCAGTTTCCGATATTCCGATCGTCGGAGTAGATTATGCGGCAGCAAAGTGTGCCACCGACGCCGCTCGGGTTTTCACTTCCATGGCAACCGTAATCCGCAGCGGCAACGATCCGAGCAAAGTTGTTGAGGCATTTATCCGAGGACTTGCCGGTGATCCGCTAGGAGTCGCGTCGGAACAAATCGAAGCCGGACGGCAAATCAAGCAAGAGTTATCTCAATGCGTGACTAGTTTCGATGAGGCAAGAATCTTGCTAACGGACCGCTATGAGGTTGAATTCCCGTCAATCAAATAACGACGATCATTCCCTAAGTCACTTACCGCCGTCCGAAACCTGCAATCTGTCAATAGTACCTATATTGCGGTTCCGGTTATTGAACCGAAAATGCCGCTCAAAACAAGGATTCTGCCGGGCGAAGCTCTGCGGTAGGATGGCGGCGCACTGAAGTGTGCACTGGCCGCGTGTCGAAGTTAAGGGAGCTTGTAAGCGCGATTTCGCCCCGCTCGTGAAATCCGTGGGGCAGACATTCCTGTCTGCCAAAACCGCGGAATCGGCAGACTAAAAGTCTGCCCTGCGAGAAGGGCCGCTCAATCGGTTCAACCGATCGACTTATCCGTCGCGCTTGTCACGAACTCCCAACTCTTTTCGACCCGAGCGATTGCACCATGTTTACCACGGCTACCAATTTTTTTGCCCGCACTCTCGTTTCTCGCACCGCGTTTGTCGTCATGCCTAAAACTGCCCGCAAACCGACGCAGCCCACCATGCAATTCAGCTACCCGTTGCCTTATGGCGCGGTGCTGCGCGATGGCGGCGTGCAGTTTGTCGTCTTTAGCAAATCCGCAACCGCGATGCGGCTATTGCTCTACCGGCATGTTCACGACCGCGAGCCGCATCAACTGATCGAATTCAATCCCGATACCGATCGCTGGGGCGATATCTGGAGTATATTCGTACCCGGCCTCAAACCGGGCCAACTTTACCACTTTCAAGCCGACGGCCCGTTCGATCCGGCCAAGGGCCATCGCTTCAATCCGCAAGCCCGGCTGATCGACCCGTACACCCGCGCACTGGCTGGGCGGTTCCTGCCGGCAACCGATGGCATCACCCGTCCGCCCAAGTGCGTCGTGATCGACGACACGTTCGATTGGAAAGGCGACCGCCATCTCAAGCGACCCCTTTCCGAAACGATCATCTACGAAATGCACGTCCGCGGCTTCACGCGCAGCCCCTCCAGCGACGTCGAAGAGCCGGGCACCTACGAAGCCATTGTCGAAAAGATCCCGTATTTGAAATCGCTCGGCGTCACCGCGATCGAGCTGATGCCCGTGAACGAATTCCCGATCGAAGAAGCTGACGGCTCGAAGCCGGTCCGCACGTACTACTGGGGCTACGATCCGGTGGCGTTTTTCTCACCCCATCGCGGATACATGTCCGGCGACAAACCGGGCGACCAGGTGCGGCAGTTCAAGGAAATGGTCCGCGCACTGCATGCGGCCGGGATCGAAGTCATCCTCGACGTCGTGTTCAACCACACGGCCGAAGGAAACCAAACAGGCCCCACGTTCTGTTTCAAAGGCCTGGAAAACCGCGTGTACTACATGCTCAACGCCGACGGCACGTACAAGAATTTCTCGGGCTGCGGCAATACCGTCAATGGCAACCACCCGGTGATGCGCGAGATGATCTTCCACTGCCTCCGCCATTGGGTGCACAACTACCACATCGATGGCTTTCGCTTCGACCTGGCTTCGGTACTGAGCCGTAACACAAAGGGCGAGCTCGTGCCCAACCCGCCGCTTGTCGAGTTGATCGCCGAAGACCCGATGCTGGCAGATACGAAAATCATTGCCGAAGCGTGGGACGCTGCCGGCGCCTACCAAGTCGGCTCGTTCGCCAACCAGCGTTGGGCCGAGTGGAACGGCCACTACCGCGACGACATGCGCCGCTTCTGGCGCGGCGACCAGGGCCTGACCGGCGCGATGGCCACTCGTCTCTCCGGCTCCAGCGACCTCTACCAACCCAGCGGCCGCCGGCCGTATCACAGCATCAACTTCATCACGTCGCACGATGGCTACACGCTCAATGACCTCGTCAGCTACGAGCGCAAGCACAACCTCGCGAACCTCGAAGACAACCGCGACGGCGACAATACCAACAACAGCTCGAACTACGGCGTGGAAGGGCCGACGCGGCGGAAAAGCATTGTCACGCTTCGCCATCGCCAGGCTAAAAACTTAATGGCTTCGCTGCTATTGAGCCAGGGCGTGCCGATGATTCTTGCCGGCGACGAAGTGCTTCGCACCCAGCGCGGAAACAACAACGCCTACTGCCAGGACAACCAGACCAGTTGGTTCGATTGGAACCTGGTCGAACGCAACGCCGAGATGCTCCGTTTCATCGGTGCCCTGATCGCTTTCCGCCGCCGGCAGCCAAACGTCCGCCGGGGCGCGTTCCTGACCGGCACAGCCACCAAAGCGAACCAACTGCCGGACGTCAGCTGGTACGGCCCCGATGGCAAACCGATCGACTGGAGCGCCAACGGCCCGAGCCTGACGAGTATCTTTGGCACGGCCGGCCTTAGCGACCCGGCCGTCCGCGCCGTGATGATGATGATCCACGCCGGCAACGAGCCGCGCGCATTCACGATGCCGCCGGCCGCCGTCGGCCAAAAATGGCGGCTCTTCATCGACACCGCTGCCGAGTCGCCGGCCGACATCTACCTCGAAGCCGATGGCCCAGCCCTAGACCGAGAGCCAGTCGTCCTCGATGGCCACACGCTCCGCTGTTACGTCGCCGAATGAAGGCCCTATCGCTCCGATGCACTGGTTATCATTGCGAGATTTAACTAAAATCGACCCACATGGCGCTGACCTTCGAATGGGACGAGGCGAAGGATTTATCGAACCAAAAGAAACACGGCATAAGTTTCGACGAGGCAAAAACGGTTTTCAATGATCCACGTTCGCTCACGATTGCAGACGAAGCGCACTCCGACGAGGAAGACCGGTACATCGACGTTGGGATTTCCTCACACGGTCGGCTGATCGTGATTTGCTACACGGAGCGCGGGGAAAACATTCGCATAATCAGTTGCCGCAAGGCAACGAAATCGGAACGGAAGAGCTATGAGCAAGCGTAAAAGCCCACCTAATGATGAGACGCTGCCCGAATACGATTTCTCCGGCGGCACTCGCGGCAAACACGCAAGCCAATACCAGCGCGGCCATACCGTCAAAATCCACAAAACTGACGGCACGACGGCAGTCCAACATTTCAAGCTGGAAGAAGGCGCCGTGATACTCGCACCGGACGTGCTCGAATACTTCTCTGATTCCGAGTCTGTTAATAGTGCGCTGCGAACGCTTATCAAGTTGATTCCGCAAAAACGCCGGCCGGCGGCGGGAAAGTCAGCGCCTGCCGTTATCCCGCCGTTGGATTAAAATCATGCCTCGCGTCATTTTCGTGCAGCCGCTCGAAAATTATCGTCTCACCGTGCGATTCGACGACGGCACGGAGGGAGTCATTGAAATGCAGGATCGCCTGTTCGGCCCCGTATTCGAACCATTGCAGGATCCAGCCGTCTTCCAGCAGGTCTTTGTCGACGAGTTCGGCGCAATCGCCTGGCCGAACGGCGCCGATCTAGCCCCCGACGCGCTGCACGAGCGGCTCCGCGGGGCACCGGAAATTGCGGCGCGATAGCGCAAGATTCGCTATAATGGATAGGTGAACCCCCTTTTTCACCCCCGGCAGTATCTCAAAATGATTCGAGTGTTCGATACGGTGGCGCAGGGCGGCGTGATCCGGCTGCCCGGTGATGTTCCATCCTCAGCGCATTGCCTGGTGACAGTCCTCGATGATGATCTTGAGGCGCTCCGGCAGCAAGCTGGGTTCGAGCTTCCCGAGCACTCTCAACGGCGGATGAGCGAGCTCCTGCTGAAGAACCGCGATGGCACGCTCACGCCGGACGAGCGCGCGGAATTCGACGCCCTGGCCGAGGAATTTGATGCGGCGACTTTGTCCAATGGCCACGCACTCGCCGCCTTGGCTCAGCTAGGCGACAACTCGCACCCCGGCTGATCATCCGATCGTGCCAGCTTGATCCATCTCCGAGGCGCTTTACCAGCTCGTCGCACAAGATGCTCGCGGCGAGTGTGGTTACTGCCGAGCTCCCCAGCGTGCCTTGCCTTATCGGCTGGAAATTGAGCATTTACTTCCCGTCTCGCGTGGCGGCGGCGAGGAGCGAGAAAACTTGTGGTTGAGTTGTCATAAGTGCAATAAACTCAGGTCTAATCGAGTTACCGGAACGGACCCGGTAACCCAAAACGAGGTCGCACTCTTCAATCCACGGCAACACGTTTGGGCGGATCATTTCGCCTGGGAGGCCGGCGGACTGCACATAATCGGCCGCACCGCAAGCGGCCGTGCCACCGTCGCCATGTTGCATTTGAATGACTCCTACCATCAAGCGGCCCGCCGAGTTTGGTTGCTGGCCGGCGTCTATCCGCCGACACCCGACGCGTAACACCCAGCACCTGCCTTCTCAGATTCCGAGTCTGTTAATCGGACACTGCGCACGCTCATCAAGTTGATCCCACAAAAACGCCGGCCGGCGACGGGAAAGTGAACAGGGGTCCCCCTGCCTACCCCCTTTCTTCCCACCACCCCTTCTCGGCTAAACTCGAACGCAGAATTAGGACAGCTGAACCAATCGAAGTGATTGATTGTCACGGAGTGTTATCGTCCGCCATTCTTACCGATTCGCAACGATGGATCGTAAAAATATCTATCCGAATACTTAATCAGTACGACATTATTGAAACTGAAATGCTTGACATGAATCTTACCCTCTGGAACTCGTATCCTATTACGGAATTCATCTGTCGAAGGGAAGCATTCAAAGTAACCGTCGTCGATATTACCAGTGCGAAGAATAACTGAAAACTGACTTCTTACTTGGGTGCCGTACTCATTCTGCGATTCCACCCAGCCGTCGTATTTAGTCTCAATGTTTGTATTGTAAACCAGTTTGCCGAGGCGTTGGCCGTAGTCTGTGAAATCCGAAGTCTCGATCGGAATATGTCTTATTGTCCACTCGGCAATCGGAGCGAACTCGGCACTTCTCGGAACAAGCAATTGTGCAGTGACTAAAGACTCGACCACTTCGATACTGCTATCTCGGTTTGTCTCCACGTCTGAATTCCGCGAGGAATGAAACGCCAAGAACACGAGAAGTAAGACACCGCAGCCGACGCCGATCGCAATACGTTTGCCTTTGGGGGACATCCCTCCCCATTTTTGACGCAGGAAACCCAGCAAGTTATTCCATCGATTGTGCCAATGATACCAATCGGGTACCCGCCCCATAATGCGCCCCTACTTAATGAACGAATCCCACATTCGATCCGAGTACGACCGCTCGATGAGGTTCCACAGCCAGCACATCCGGTGCTCGGCGCAGGCGGCCCGCACATTCTCGATGAACTCGTCGGACGCGCCCGGCGCGACCACGACCTTCTTGATGAGTCGCTGCATGTCATCGGTGATGGCGAACAACCGCCTCGGGCAGAGATCCTCTTTCCGGATCTCGTCTCCGGCTTCGATCCTCTGGAGGAGTTCCTCGTCGTCGAACCAGAAGCGGTACTCCTGCTCCCATGCGAAGGGGTTTCGCTTGAAGAGGATGTCCTGCGGGCCGAATATCGACCGGCTGAGTACATCGTGCGCTGGGTCGTAGTAAATCACGCGGCCGGAGTTGTGCGGCCGAACACATTCGTTGAAGTCGCCAACTGTGGACTGAATCGCGATCCCAATCTTTGGCATAGCGTAGAGCTTCCACATTGCGTCCGACTCGTGATCGCTCACCTGCCAGCAATTCACAAAATGGGCGTATTGGTGACGTTGATGCCGCCTCCGGAAGTCCCGGTCGAAATCGTCGAATGGAAGTCCATTTGCGTCGGCGTACTGCCGCGTTCGTCGCTCATAGGACGGCGGGAAGAGCCCTTCCCATTGGTCGTCAAACCGGAACGGCCGGGAAAACCACAGACAGTGGGTCTTAAGGACGTCCACGAATCGCTCGAATTTCATATACCGCCAAATGACGGTGTCGTCAGATGTGGAATCCTCGGCTACGAGCAGTTCGTTCAGTGGCTTTGCGGACATCGGGGGTTTTCTCAACAGACCTGGATCGCCTTTTAGTCTAGCACGTGATCAATCGTGGCAACAATCGGGAGAAGCATTCGAGTAGCCACACCGACTTCCGGGCATTAGCTCGCGGCGCTGGCCGAGTTCAAAGTGCTGGCTCCGTCTCCTATTTGCAATTCGCATTTTGCAATTTGCTATCCCCCCATGCCGCCGCGCCACCGACTCTGCTATATTGCACCCAATTCCGATTGCCCGCTCCCTGCTCGAAGCTCCATGCCCCCTCGCATCCACGTCATTGGCATTGGCGACGACGGCCTTGAAGCCGTTACGGGGGCCGTGCGCCAAACGATTGCGGATGCCGAGGTCCTGTTGGGCACCGACCGCACGCTCGCGCTTGTGCCCAAGTCGAAGGCTGAGCGGCATACGATCTCGGGCGACCTCAACCAGCTCGTGGCCACGATCGAGAAGGCGGGCGACAAGCGCGTTGCGCTGTTGATCTACGGCGACCCGATGTTCTACGGCTTGCGCGCTACGTGTGCGACAAGCTGGGCAAAGAGCGGTTCGTCGTCGTGCCGCACGTTTCGAGCATGCAGCTCGCGTTCGCCCGCGTGATGGAATCGTGGGAAGAAGCTTACCTTAGCGACCTGGCCAAACACCCGCTCGACTCGGTGCTGGAAAAAATCCGCACTGCGCAGAAGGTCGGCTTGTTCACGACCGACCATTGCGGGCCGGCCGAGCTGGCCCGCGCCTGGTCGATCGCCGCATCGATTACTTCACCGCGTATGTTTGCGAAAATCTGGGCTCGCGCGACGAGCGCGTCACCCGCGGGACGCTCGCCGAAATCGCCGAGCAGCGGTTCGACGCGCTCAACGTGATGATCCTCATTCGCGACCCGGATGCTCCCGACCGGCCGCGCGAAGCCGTCGGCCGGCGCCTGTTCGGCAACCCGGATGAAGCGTTCATCCAATCGCAACCGAAGCACGGCCTGTTGACGCCGGCGGAAGTCCGCGCGATCGCGCTGGCCCAAATGGACATCGCGCCGGCGAGCATCGTGTGGGACATCGGCGCCGGCAGCGGCTCGGTCAGCATCGAAGCGGCCCAGATGGCGCATGACGGGCAGGTTTATGCGATCGAAATGGACGCGGAAGACCACGGCCTCATTAAGCAAAACGCCGACCGCTTCGGCGTGGCGAATGTAAACGCGATCCTCGGCCGCGCCCCCGAAGCTTTTGAAGACCTTCCGGATCCTGACGCGTGTTTGTCGCCGGCGCCGGCCGCGAAGTCACCAAGATTTCGAAAGCGGCCTATTCCCGACTCCGCTCAAGCGGCCGGCTCGTCGTGAACACCACGAGCATCGATCATCTGATGGAACTCCGCGAAACGCTGCGCGGGAACTCGTCGAATGTGTGGATGATCAATCTTGCCCGCGGTACCGACCAACTCGATCGGTTGTCGTTTGATCCGCTGAAGCCGA
>CAVTEK010000008.1:0-396066 GCA_963733825.1 Pirellulales bacterium | reverse complement strand
CCTTCCTTTCCCGGCACGCGCGGCCGAAGCCCAAGTCACAGCGGGATTTGTGGCGCGAACGTTTCTAAAGTCGTCTCGGAAATCAAAGTCCCATCAAACGTCGATTTCGGAGCTTCTCGGGAAAGCCAAAAGAGCCGGTCGGCGGCGGTCCATCGCGGTGCCGATCCTTACGCCGCGGTGCTACGTGGTGCCCGTCGGCGCCGGCCGGAGCCGTGATTATGCCTGGGTCATTGGGGTATGCCAATTACTTTCTCGGCGCAGGGCGAAGGCGGCTAGCGTGCGCAGCGATGGCGGGAACCTGATCCGACCACCAACGAAAAAAGCCACCCGCGCCCAAGAGCGCGAGTGGCTAATAATTTGGTCAGCAAGAAGCTTAACCGGCGATCGACGGGACGTACTCGGAAACCGTCTTTCGCAGCTGCTCGGTCGTGAACGGCAGCGTCAGGTAGTTCGACGCGTTGGGAAAGGACTTTTGCAGGTCGGCCCCCTGCTTGGACGGCGGCGCCGTCACGATGATCGGCAGGTTGGCGTTTAGCTTGCGGAACGCCTTGACCAGCTCTTCACCGCCGTTAATCTGGGTGTTCCATTCGGCGAAGACCAGATCATAGGCGCCCTGTCTGCAGGAGCTGGATGGCCTGGTCCCCATCGGTCGCTTCGGTGACTTTTCGTACGCCAATTTCTTTCAGCGAACGGATGATGTTCTTCCGCGCCTTGGCTGAGCTGTCCGCGACCAGTGCTTTGATCTCCATATTTAACCCTTTGCTACGAGTGACCCGTGCCGCCGAGACTTGAACGACGGGCCGCAGCCGGCGGCACGGCGGCCTGCGGACCCAGGGAAATGTACGTCATCGCGAAGATCGTGGCGGTTGTGCCCAAGAAATCGCTTGTGATGACTCGATGACCGGCATGACTCAGAAGAGCGGTGCAGCCGACCTGCATGAGGTCAGTGACATTTTCTCGAGACTATCAAACTGTCAATTACATAAAGGAGAAAACCATGTGGTGCACAGATATTTCCATCGCGCACCTTATCAAACTGTTAATCGAGTGGTTGAAGGAGGACAGTGACCCAAATTCAATGAACCCTGGACACTACGTGAGTTGATGTCCAAGAAGATTGGCGGGGAAGCCGACCCGCCTTTACTGATGGTGCTCTAACCATGCAGTGTTGTTGTGACTATTCTGCTTCGGTCGATTTTCGGCCTGGCGCACTTTTCCTGCGCATTCATTTCCCGCTTCAGCGGTGGATTCCAGTCATGTCCCGCAGCAATCGAAAAACGCGATTGCGAAGTCCGAGAGGTGCCGACCGAGCATCGTCCCGGCCGGGACACCGGACTGGATCACGCGCTGAACTCATCGAGCAGACGATTCGCGTCTGGCAACCGTACTACCAAGCTATCGTCACGCCCGAAGAAGCCGTTACAATGATCCTGAACGTGGGTCGGTTGTTTCAGGCGCTTTCTTCGGGGTCGTCGCCATGAAACAATTCGTCGCACTGGCACGGGTCAGCAGTCGGGAACAGGAACGCGAAGGCTTCAGCCTCGAAGTGCAGGAAGATGCCCTGCGGCGGTACGCGACGCAGGCCGGCGGCGAAATCGTCAAGCTCTTCCGCATCGCCGAGACGGCCAGCAAGGGCGACGAACGCAAGACCTTCCGCGAACTGATCGCCTACGCCAAGAAGAACGCGGCCTTCCTCGACGGCCTGCTCTTCTACAAGGTGGACCGGGCCGCCCGCAACCTCTTCGATTACGTCGAACTCGAACGGCTGGAGTCGGAATACGACCTGCCGTTCATTTCCGTTTCGCAGCCGACCGAGAACACGCCCGCCGGCCGCATGATGCGGCGGACGCTGGCCAACATGGCCAGCTTCTACACCGAACAGCAATCGGTCGATGTCCGCGAGGGGCTGGCCCGCCGCGTGCAAGGAAGGCTGGTTCGTCGGCTCGTGGCCCCTACGGCTACCGCAACGTCCGCAAGGACGGTCGGGGCATCGTCGAGATCGATCCCGGAGCCGGCCGCGAACGTCAAGCGCATCTTCCACCTCTACGCCTACGAGAACCTGACGCTCGATGGCCTGGTCGAGCGGCTCAACGCCGAAGGCCGGGTCTTCCGCGCCGTCACAGCCGAAGTTCCCGCGAAGCACGGTCCACACCATCCTGCAAGGACCGGGCCTACATCGGCGAAATCCTCCACAAGGGCGCAGTGGTATCCCGGCAAGCATGAGCCGCTGATCGACCGGGCGACCTGGGACCGGGTGCAGGCCCTGCTCGGCGGGCACGTCTACCAGTCGCCACGACGCTGACCTACGCGCGGCGAGCTCTGATCCAGTGCGGCCATTGCGGGCATCCGATCACCGGCGAGATGGCAAGACGAAGAAGACGAAGGCCGGCGAGCGCTACTACACCTACTACCGCTGCACCTACTACACGAAGCCAGGGCCATCCCCGCATCCGCGTGACGGAAGCCGACCTCGACCAGCAGGTGCTGGCCATCTTCGACAAGATGCGGATCGAGGATGAAGAGGTCCGCGACTGGTTCCGCGCTGGTGCTGGCGTCGCAGACGCGGGACGCCCAGGCCGAGTCACTCGCGCAGCGGGCGGAACTACAGCGGCAGGAGACGCTGCTCGTGCAGCAGCAGGATCGGCTGCTCAACCTGCGGCTGGCCGAGGACATCGACCAGGAGACGTTCGCCCGCAAGCACACGGAGATACGGGACCGGCTCGCCTCGATCAAGCTGCAACTCGACGTGCTGGACCGCTCGCACGACGAAACCGCCGAGTTGGCGTCGAAAGTGTTTGAACTTTCGCAAACCCTTCGGCAGCAATGGCTTACCGCCGATTACGCCGCAAAGCGTCGAATCCTCGAAATCGTGTGTTTGAACTGCCGGCTCGACGACGTAACTCTTGTCCCCACAATGAGAAAGCCCTTCGACGTTCTCGCCGAAGGGCTTCTTTCGAAAAAATAGTCGGGCCGACTGGATTTGAACCTGCGACCTTTTGACCCCCAGTCAAACGCGCTACCAGACTGCGCTACGGCCCGAAACTGCGCTTCCGTGGTTTAGGTTCTGTCTAAACCAATGGTAAACAGCATAGCGTAGGCGCCGACAAAGATGAAGCCCCGCCCCATCGGCGGACACTTTGAGCAACCAGGCAAATCGACGGAGTAATTACGGTAGCACGGCGAAAACGTCAGATGTGCGACTTCCGTTTTGCTACAGTGACGACAATTTCGCGAAGTTGAGTGAGGCCGACATTGGAAATACGCCGTAAATGCCGCGCGTGAACAACAGGCTGATCGCGTCGTCAGCACAAAGAATCGGACTCTTTGGCACAAGAACGATGTCTGAGTCCCGAAGCCAAATCTCCCCAGTGGAGCATGGTTTCTTGAACAGCAGCGAATTACGGATATTGACTTTTGTGGCCATCAAATGCCAATTCTCGTCGCGGCGGAAAACGACAACCTCGTTCAGTTGGGCGCCGATATTCCAACTGCCTGCCAAGGCGATGGCCTGCATCAGGGTTGTCGGGCCTTCCATCGAGTATCGGCCCGGTAAGTGTACCTCGCCGACGACATAGATGAATCGAGGCGCCCGCTCCGTCAATATCGGCGTTACCTCCAGGCCGCTGACGAGAAGCCCGTAGCGAGCCTTAACCTCGCGCTCCAGTTCGTCGAGTGTCAATCCTTGCGCGGGTACGGGGCCGATAGCTGGCAATTGGATCGTGCCGTCGGGACTGACGCGCGCATCGCTCACCTGACCACCTTGCCCATAACGACGATCGACCGATGAGCGTAGTTCTTCCAAATTGCTGTTCATCACAAGGGGTATAACGGTGATTCGGGGATCCTTGATTTGAGACTTGAATTGATTGTCCAACTGCCGGCTCAATTCTTCCAATGTGGCTCCCGATGCTCGAACCTGGCCCAAGAGCGGCAAAGTTATCGTGCCATCCGGCTCGACAATCACTTCGCGATTGACCACTTCGGGCGCAGACACCGATTGCACGAGGACGCGATCGCGCACATTGAGCCGGTACGGTTGGCCGGAAATCTGGCCGGACAATCGATAGACGAACGCCAATCGGTCGTCGACTCGGATCCGATATACGGGCACGTGTGCGAGCCGCGCGGGCCCAACGTATTCGCCTTGGGCAAAGACCTCCCAGGGAATCGGCCGCGAGGCCGACCAGCCTGGCCCGCCCGGGTTGCATCCGCACGGAGGGCATTTCACGCCACAGCGGAAGCAATATCCTTCGGAATTGGCGGGCAAGTAGCTCGAGTTGGTCATCGGTGTCGGCGGCCCGTCTGGGTCTGCCAATGGAATCGACTCGGTGTGTACTGGCGCGCCTTCGACCTTAGCTTCCGCTGGCGTCGGCCGCGGCTTCGGCGCTTCCGCTGTTTGGTCAACCATTGCGACACGCCGCGCTAGAGGGGGCGTTGCGAACAATTCGGTTTTGATTTCGCTCGCTTGTTGTGATTGTGCTTTGCCGATTACCGTAATTGAATCGCTTGCCGGCGGCGAAACTACGACGGACTTGCTCACGACCCGCAATTCATTGGTTGCCGGCGATGTTTCTTGCAAAGCCGCATTGCTTTCCGGCCTCGGTTCGGCGTCCAAAACTGGCTTTTCGAAGTTCTGACTAGGCGCATCGGTCGTTATCCGGCGACTATTCGCCCGCGCGTCTGTCGTTGCCAGGGTTCGAACTTGAGCCGGTTCGGCAACTGCCGCAAATGTTATGACTCGCAGCGCCGATTCGTCGGTCGAACCATCGGATTTGTTGGATCGATCGGCGATTGTAATCGGCTCCAAGCGTTTGGGAATCGATGGGGCTGGAACTTCCGTCACATTTGAAGCAGAAGCCGGCAACCGCGCCGGTCGAGCTTCCACGCGAGGCACCGGCAAGCGTGTCTTGATATAGTTTTCGTAGTTGCCGATTGTCAGCGGCGGCACCACAGTCGGATTGGTTTGCGCGCTCGCGTTCCCTGAATCGGAATCGGCGTGTGCCGGTTCGCTTTCGCTCCAACCAGACTGATTCATTCCAACCAGCGCCGCGACTACTGCGGATGTGCGAATGCATCGCGTGAGCAAACGAGTCCAATCGCTTGCGTGTGAATCACTGCTTTTGACGCGGTAATTGGGGGATATCGACGGCATAAATCACTTTCCTTACCGGTACAGCGTCGGGCCACTCGCCTCGCCGCTTCGAGACGGTTCAGTCTTCAGACTCAATTGCGCTGTTTCGGAATTTTGTTGCGGCTTATCGTTTTTCGACCATGGATTCAATTTAGAAATCAACCTTTTGCCCAGCGAATCTCGTTGGGGCATATTCGAACTGACTGCGGGCCCATCCAGTCCGTACGGGGTGGCGGTCGCGGCAAACGCATCCGCGTCAACCCACTGCAATGTTGGACGAGATC
This sequence comes from Pirellulales bacterium, assembly GCA_963733825.1. Lineage (GTDB taxonomy): Bacteria > Planctomycetota > Planctomycetia > Pirellulales > Lacipirellulaceae > JABDGM01. The sequence goes on along the minus strand of CAVTEK010000008.1, from coordinate 390,651 downwards.
CCAAATCGGTCCCATCTTTCGCTACGGTGGCACCGCTGCGCGCCGCAGCAAGTAATTGCTCTTGCGCCCGTTCAGCCCCTGCGGCCTTTTCCGGTTGACCCATACGGCGGTAAACAATCGCCAGATTGTGCCACGTTTCCACTTGGGGCTTGACTGAAAGACTATGAACTAGTTGGTTACTCGCACCGTCCAAGTCGCCATAGCGCGCCATCAGCACACCCAATTCGTTGGATGCCAGGTAATTTTGCGGATCGACAAGGATAGCTGCTTGGAAAAGGGCCATCGCATTCGGTGCGCCCAGCGGATTGCGGGTGCCGGCGCCGGCAAAAGTGGTACATTCTGCCCGTCCGAGTCCGTATAAGGCGGAAGATGCAATGGCCGAGCGACCACCGGCATATGCAAGTTGCTGTGTTGCGTAGCTATGATAGAGCTGCAGCACGTTGGCGCGCGTCATTCGCGTCGTATCGACGTTTCTGAGCACCGGCGTTTGGTGGGTCGCAGCGAGTTGCGACAGAATGATTTCGACATCGTGCGGCGTATCGGCCGGCACAAAATCTTTGGATTCATCAATGGCCTTCAACCCAGCCTTGACGGCTCGCGCGTGCGCTCGCGTAATGTCTCCGGTGTCTGCGTCCAGTGCGTCGGCGATCAAGTCCAATGCTAACGTGAATTCGGCCTGAGCGGATTGAACCGCTCCACGCTCAGCCAAATTAAGCGCGTAATTGATATGCGCTTGAGCTTGCGGCGAGACCATTTCGAGCGAGGTGCGTTCCCGCGGCTGATTAACCTCGTTCGATGACTGCGGATTCGGACGGCCGACAGTTGGCGAGGCCGCTCCGGCCGGAGATTGATTACGCTCTCCGTTGAACGACGGCGCCTGGTCGGCGCCGGAAGAATATAAGTTCGAGTACTGCGCCGATGCGTAATTGACAAGCGACGCTCCGCTGATGAGCGTCATCAACTCGACGCAAAACAATCGACGTTTGTATAGCTTCTGCAACACGACGATCCCTCATCAATGAAGAGCGAACTGCCCGTATCACCGCTAACGCATATTGCGACCGTCTAAGGACCTCATGACCTCAGATAGTCGTCATCCGATTTTTCGGCATACAAAGACCAAACGATTCGCGCCTAGTTCCAGTAAATACCATGATTGAGCGGAGAGGGACGATGGTTATTGGGATAAAAATGACCACCGGACTAATCGGAAATGTTGCGCGACGACAATTCGCATGTCACACGCCATTCTGTCGTCACAACCAACACGAACTGTGGATCAGGTAATTGCCATATCGTCGCTAATGTCCGGAGATTCGATTCATGCGAACAAGCCGCTCCCAGAGAAATAGTGGGTTGTTCGCAAAATGCTTGGGGCATGCTACAACCCACCGGAGGCAATAAATGGCGCTGTTGCTCTGGCTGCCGTGGTCGCCAGCGCATAACTGGTCCACCCGCGGTTGTCGGAAAGGCAAAATGGACAAAAACGTGCTGATTTAGCCGGTTTTTAGGCGATCGGAATTGCCTGGGGGAGTCGATTCGAGTCGTCATATTACCTCACGTATCCTCGTTCTTCTTCATATTTCTCAGCGAATCCACAAGTTCTCGATGGTAATTTGGGTAAACTCAATTGACACTGATGATTAGGCAAATAATATTGACCTTTCGCAACAGGCGAGTGGGAGCAGCAGGATGTTTGAGGAAAGAATTCTGCATAGAACAAGCAAGCCGACTTGCCCGACAGCGGAGGCCGACGGACGTCTTCCGCAATCGGCCGAGCAGGCCATTTACCGTCTTCTAAAGGCCAGCAAATACGCCGAGGACACCCGGCGGTGTCTTTGGGAATTTGCGCTCACGATCGGCGAGCTTCGCCGCGACGGAGTGAGTGAGAATGAACTTCGTTGGCTGGTTTGCCGAGGCTATGTCGAACACGCCACGGAGGTCATCTCAACGACCGGCAATGAACGCACATTCGATCGCCATGCTAGCCTCCGATTTTGCAAGGAGACTGCATTCGTCATAACCGACGCCGGCGCGGCGTTCAGCCGTGAGTTTCTTAAGGGTGTTGCGCACCGCGATGGCGATGGCGATTTGAACCGCGATTTGACGACGGTCGATGTTTCGTCTGGATCCGCCAGTTCGCAACTTTTTGCTGATTCGTCTCCAATATCGAACGGCAAAAGTGTCCCGAAGTGGGACCGCGACCGACGCGAGTTGCGATTGCACGGTCAGCTCGTAAAAGTCTTCAAACTTCCGTCGCCAATGCAAGAGGTAATTCTAGCGGCATTCGAGGAGGAGAATTGGCCGCCACGAATCGATGATCCGCTGCCTGCACATCCCGATTTGCTTCCGAAGCGCCGATTACACGACACGATCAAGAGTCTCAACCGAAATCAGAAGAATTGTCTGGTTCGATTCTTGGGCGATGGGACGGGTGAAGGGGTCCGCTGGGAACCAAATCTGGGCGGGAACGACGGGGAGCGCTGAAACCCCGTTTTCTTTGGGGATCGGTGCCATCTTAAAATCGCTGTCTGTCTTCCGGTTCGGCGGTGCTTAGGTAAATTGGGTGCGGCGGCGTTCCCCTGCCTGCCCCTAATTATGCCGCATTCTGCCCCTTTATTCTTGCAGCGATATCAATAGTTTCATGCCATAGAGTCGCGCTATGCGATGGTTTCCGGAATAGGGCGACTGACTACTGGAATATCGAGTGATGTCGCACGCGTTTGAGCGGCTCGAGATTGGGCCAGCCAGATTCGATAGCTCCCAGCCGATGGGTTTTCGACAGCCGCAGCTTTGCCACGATGATCTAACACATCTCGGCACCCAAGTCGCCTTGGATATGGTAGCGGAATCGATCGTGTTTTTTTCAGCGCCGAGTCGGCGCCTAATTCACGTGAACCGCGAGGCATCTCGTTGCTTAGGTTACACCCAGCAACAGTTGCAGCGCAAGTCGCTGTTAGACGTTGCACCGCAGGCAACGGGCGCGAATCTCGCCGAAATCTGCCGTCGCGCCATACGCAGCGCAACTCAGGAGACGCGGGTCCGAACCGCTTACCGTCATCGGAACGGCTCGCTAAGGTTGGTTCATTGTTGCATTCGAGCACTTCGAATCGAACCGGAAAGCCTATTCGTGGCCGTGGCGCAGGAAAATACCGTGCGTTGTGGCACGTACTCGCCGCGCTTAAGTGCCGCCTTTCGCGACAGTCTGACCTTGCTTCCGAACCGCGCATGGCTTTGGCGGCAACTCGAACGCGAGGTCCGTTCCGCACAGAAAAGCGATTATCGCTATGCAGTTCTCTTTATCGATATCGATCGATTTAAGGAAATCAACGATTCCTACGGGCACTTGGCCGGCGACCGAGTGTTGGAGGCCGTCGCCGGCCGTCTCAAGGCCAGCGTCCGTCCCAACGACGTCATTACTCGTTATGGGGGCGATGAGTTCGTCGTGCTCATGAAGGATGTCGGCAGCGGCGATGATATTCGCCGTATCGCCGAAAGAATCGGCCGCTGCGTCGAAACCGTGGGAAAAGGCCGAAAAGGCGAAGAATGGCGGGCGCGAGTCACCGTCAGTATTGGCGTGGCAATTAGCGGGGGTCAGGGCGCGTCGGCCGTCGATGCGGTCGAGCGAGCGGACGGGGCAATGTATCGAGCGAAAGCGCTGGGACGGAACGGTCAATTCGTGATCGATGAAGCACCCCATGATTTCAGACGATCGACGAAAATCCGTGCGGAGTTTTCCGACCGGATAAGACAGTTCGAATGAGCTCGATTGATGACGATCGCTACTTATTGCCTGGGCTGGCAAAAGAGTCTTCCCGATTTCCGCGACTACTCGTTGGAATCCCCCGTCGTGCGCGCGATGATGGTTCGGCTGAAATCGGCCTCGCCCGCGGGCGAAAACGCTACCGGCTCGGAAAGTCTGATTTCGTATTTTCCAGAGGTCGATGACCAACAACAAATCAATTCGTCGTCCGCCCAAGCCTGTGTCGATCTGGTGCAGTATTTTAACCGTCGGGCACTCGGCAAAACGGTCGGACTCTCGAAACTATTCGTCTATCAGACGGCGCAACGATTGCTGGGCATGTCGGGGAACAACGCGGTCGATTTGCGGTCGACCCTCAAGGCGATCGTGACCTTCGGCATACCGTACGAACGGCATTGGCAGTGTGACTTGGAAAAGATCAACGACGAGCCGGTTCCTTTTCTGTACGCGGTGGCCGACCGCTTTCGGAGTGTCCGATACGTTCGCCTCGACGGCCGAAACCAAACCGGGCAACAGACGTTGGTGCTTGTTAAGGCACTCCTGGACGCCGGATTTCCGTCGGTGTTCGGGTTTTCCGTGCCCACATCGGTTTCGCGGAATGGCGATATTCCTTATCGCCCCACGTTTGACGGGATTCTGGGAGGTCAAGCGGTCGTGGCGGTCGGCTACGACGATCGGCGGTTTAGCAGCACCAAGGGTGCACTTCAGATCCGCAACTCCTGGGGCCGCAATTGGGGCGAGGACGGGTACGGTTGGCTGCCGTACGCGTATGTCGAGGAACAATTGGCGGCCGATTTCTGGACTCTCGTGAGCGACGAGTGGCTTGATTCCGATGAGTTTTTGCGCCCGCGACTACCGGTATTGGATCGCACGGACGATGAGTCTCAATAATTCCGGCTGGCAATTTTTTCTGGCTTTGAGCTAGAGCACGCGCATGACTGGCCCTCGACCGCTCCCAAAGCGCCCCCAACCCGCCCGTTGCTGGTCCAGTGGGAGCCTGGATAGTTTTGCTATAGTGCCGGCTTTACCGGGGGCAGCAACCGCTGGCCCGTTTATCACTGAACCCCAGGCTCGGGAGAACTTGCGATGATCGCTCAATCCAAGCCCGAATTCACGACAACCACCCGCGATATTTGTCGGACTTCTGTTTCGACATAAGTTCAAAGTGGTTTTATGTTTCGCGCTTTCGGTATGCGCGGCATTGGCCATTATCTTTTTTTATCCGCGCAAATATAAATCGGAATCAAAACTGTTAGTGCGCTTAGGGCGCGAAACAGTTACGCTCGACCCCACAGCAACCACGGGACAGATCATCCCGGTCGCCGTGTCGCATGAAACCGAAGTCAATTCTGTTTTGGAAATGCTCCGCAGCCGAATCATGATTGAAAAGCTGGTTGATCATCTCGGTCCGGAGGAGGCGCTGCGGCCAAAGACCACTGCCACGTCTTCCGCCGCCGAGACAAGCGGCGCGGAACCGGCCAGCGCAGCCTTTAGTTTGACGTCCTGGATTAACCCCGATCCAGTCACCGAGCGGGAAAAAGTCATCAGTCAAGTGGGACAAACCTTGGACTTCGGCGTTGAGAAAAAATCGGACGTTATCTCGGTCAGCAGCACGGCAGATTCCCCGGAGGTAGCACAAAGGATCGTCGCCAGTCTCATCGACATCTATCTCGGCGAACACGCCCGTCTGCATCGCAGCGCCGGCTCGCAGGCATTCTTCACCGAGCAAACCGAGCTGCTCCGCAAGAGCCTTGGCGATGCGCTCGACAAGTTGCGAGATGCAAAAAACAGCCTCGGAATCGTCGCAGTGGATAATCAACGCTATATCCTCCAGCGGGAAATCATCAACGTCGAAAGCAATCTTGCGGATTCGACGGCGGCGTTGGCAGCGGCCCAAAAGAAAACCCAGTCGCTGCGCACGGGATTCGAAGGATTGCCGGAACGGTTGCCAACGGACGAAACTCGAGGTTTTCCCAACGCCGCTGCGGACAGCATGCGACAGGATTTGTACCAGCTCGAAATTCGTGAGGCGGAGCTGGCGTCGCGGTTCACCGATCAATTTCCGGCACTCGTTGCGGTGCGCGAGCAGATCAGGGCCGCGAAAGACCCATTAACGAGGGAAGAGAAGCGCCGAACCCAGTCGACTACGACCGTGAACATGGTGCATAACCAAATTCATCTCAACCTGTTGACGGAGTCGTCCAATGTCGCGTCATTGGCAGCCCAGACCTCCGAGCTCAATCAGCAATTGGCCCAATTGCGCCAGCGCGTTCGATCACTCAACGACAATGAGCCTCAGATCGATAAGCTCGAACAGGAAGTAGCATTGTGCAAAACAAACTATGCGACGTATTGCGAAAAGTCGGAGCAAAGCCGGATCGACAATGCCCTGCAAAGCGAGCGGATCACGAATGTCAATGTGATCCAGCCTGCGAGCCTTGTCATGAAACCGGTTAGCCCTCACAAAGCAAACGTGCTCCTGATCGGCATATTGGGCGGACTGCTGCTTGGCGTCGGCGCGGCACTTCTGGCCGAGCATCTCGATCCGTCGCTGAAAACAACTGCTGACGTGGAAGATCGGCTCTCGCTACCGGTTTTGGTGGCAATTCCGCGGGTGGCGCAACGTCATACCGTATTGAGTTAAAGGAAGAGATATCCGCATGATCCAAGAAGTGCTAACTGACGCGCCACCAGTTGACACCAACGGAATAGCAATTCGCCGCTGCGAGCTAGGTGCGCACTACCGCGCACTGGTGCAACGCATCCAGGCCGCAAACATGGCGTTGCCCGGAAATCAGCTCATGGAGACGATCGGCGTCACGAGCTGCGCTCGAGGCGCCGGAGTCAGTACGGTAGCATTTAACCTCGCTGTCGCGGCGGCCCGCGCCGATTTGGGTCCGGTCCTCTTCGTGGATACAAACATCACGAATCAACCCAATCGACGCCTGATTCCGTACCCACCCACTCTTGGCCTGGCCGACGCGCTATCTGATGCCGCCGATCCGATGGATTGCGTTTTCAACACGGCGATTGAGAATCTGTCGATCGTTGCCGGAAGGGGCAAGGTAAAACGCGAGGAATTGACTTTCGATCCGTTCAAAGCAGCCGAATTGCTCAATGAATTCAAATGTGTATTCAAGTTATTGATTGTCGATATCTCCGCGCCCACGGAGTTGAACGGCAGCATGTACTTGGCTGGCAAACTGGACGGCGTGGTGCTTGTCGTCGAATCCGAATTGTCCGATGGCCGCCTGGCGCTCCGAACGAAGCATTACCTCGTCGAAGCAAATGCCAACCTCCTCGGTGTGGTGCTTAACAAACAACGCAAATACGTGCCGAATTGGCTTCAAAGGTTTTTCTAGGTTTTATTCAATGCGATTGTGAATTGGAGGCTTGGTTTTGTCGAAGCGGCGATACGGAGGGAAAGAACGCCCAACCGATTGAGATTAAAACAGTTGCAAGAACCGCAGCGTTGCGTCCGACGAAAATGTTGCATGATCCAGCAAGCGACCATGCGGCACAACGTGTGAGCAGAACCGACGATTCTGCAGGGAGTATATGGTAAGGATGATTAGGCAACAATTGATTGGAAGTCAAGTGATTGGAGAAAACGGACGATGGTTTTACTTCCGTGGTTACGGAAAGCGCAACAAAAGTTTGCCCACACCAGAAACTCACAGGACCGCTTTCTATTGGACGTTGCCGAGTTTCGCCGCGAAGCGGCGCGAGAACGGGTGCGTGCCGAGCGAAGCAATACATTTCTGGCGGTTCTCGTCATCGAGCTACCTGCGCTACGGCGCCGGCGATGCGATCTTACCTTCCTCGGCAACGTGCTGAGCGAACGCCTCCGAATCACCGATACGGCCGGTCGACTGCCGGACGGTCGCCTTGCCGTGTTATTCCCAGACACGCCGAAAGCCGGCGCTGGAAAGTTGCCAGCGACATTTGCGACCACTACCCATTGGGACACGAGCGACCCGACTGCGAAGTATTCCAGTATCCCGATGAAAGCGCGCCGTTTAAAAGCGACTCGCCGCCTCGCGCCAAGCAACCCATCGAGGTACAAAACACCCCGCTGGAATCACTTTTCGCAAATCCCACACCGATGCTGAAGCGCGGAATGGATATTGTCGTTGCAACGGCGGGGCTGATCGTTACGTCGCCGCTCATGGTAATCCTGGCGGCGGTGATCAAAACCACTTCGTCCGGGCCTGTCTTTTATGCGCAGTGGCGCGAAGGACTCGGTGGCCGCCTGTTTCGCATCTACAAATTGCGCACCATGTGCATTGATGCCCATCAGCATCAGGACGAGCTGCGCGCGCTCAGCGAGCAGGACGGTCCGGCGTTCAAAATGCGGAATGACCCGCGGACGACTTGGATTGGCCGATTCCTGCGTCGCACAAGTCTCGATGAGTTGCCGCAACTTTGGAACGTGCTGCTGGGGGACATGTCGCTAGTCGGCCCGCGCCCGCTCCCGGCGCTCGAATCGTTCGAGTGCCTGCCTTGGCAACGCCAACGACTATTGGTCGCGCCGGGCCTGACGTGTATCTGGCAGGTAAAAGGCCGTAATACCGTGACCTTCGTCGAATGGATGCGAATGGATCTCCAGTATCTCCGCCGCCGGTCTTTGATTTGCGATCTGCAGTTGCTCCTGGCAACCGGCCCATCGATCCTGTTCGCGAAGGGCCCACGGTGATGATAGCGCTAGCCTGCTTTGCATCGCGCCCCCGTGTGGATCGGGCCACGTGGTCGAATTTCGAACGCCTCGAATCCCGTTGGGAGAACTGGGCGATCGTGCCGCTGCACCGGCGTGGCAAGGCCTGAAAACCATGAACGAGACCACCGACGCCAAAGCCCTGTACCACGCCTTTCTGGCCTGCCTGATCTTGGCCTCGCTGCCGATTAAGAACTTGGCCTACGTCTCTCCGGCCATTTATCTGCTGATACTTTGGTGGCACGGCGAGCACCGCCTCGTTGGCCGCGTAATCATGCTTTGTTCGGCGACGCTGTTCGTTTCATGCATCGCCGTGCTTTGGGATCATCTCGGCGGCCATTCGGTCAGTTTCCCTGGTCTATTGTTTGGGATTTTAACCTATGCGCCGCTGTTCGTCGTGCTGTGTGAAACGTTCGGTCGCACGATCGACGCGTCAACATTCGAAAAATTCGCCAAGGTCTGCGCTTGGTTTATTATCTTTCAATCTGTTGTCGGAGTATTTCAATTCGTCGCGACAGGCAACGCAGACGCGGTGTGCGGCACCCTCGGCCTGTTGGATGGCGTACGGCAGAGCATCACTATCGCGCAAGTTTATTTCACATTCATCATTTTCGCGATGATCTTGTTCCTCGTGCCATTGATGAACCAACGGTTTTTCAGTGTGGCAATATCGTCGGGAGTGCTGATCTGCTTGCTGGCGCAATCGGGGCATCAAACGATCTTCTTGATTGTGACCCTTGTCGCTTGCGGACTATCGCGCATTTCGCGCCTCGGCACGCTCGTGCGGACGGTCGCCGCGGCCGCCGTTATGTCGTTGCTCATGCTGCAGTTTTATCCCAATACGATCTGGCTGGCGCACGAGTGGTACGGAAAAGTGATGGATCCGACCAATTCTCCGAAACGCTCAGTGGTTGAAGGCGCCATTACCGTTCTGGACAATCCTAAGAACCTGCTCATCGGCACCGGATTGGGGCAATACTCCAGCCGGGCCGCGCTGATCGCCTCGGATGAGTATCTCAGCCTCAGGCTTCCCCAGATTTTGACCGGTAGGTCCGACTACTTCAAAGATTACATCCATCCATCCCTCGAACTCTTCAATGAAATCGGCGAGGGCAGCGCCATGGCCAAACCGTATATGTCTGCCATCAGCTTGCCCGTGGAGTTAGGCCTCGTCATCACTTTCGTGTTGCTCACCGTGATTTGCCGCTGCGTCTTTTGGTCGGCCAGGATCATGTTGGGTAGCGACGGTGAACTCGGGTGGCTTGGATTCGCCATGTCGGTCGGAATCATTTTTTTCGTGCTCTGCTGCTTTATCGAGAACTATGCCGAATTCACGCAGGCGATATTCGTGCCGTTTATCTTGTTTGTCGTGGCTGGCTCGCGTGCTCAGACGGTACTTTGTTCGACTGAAACGATTCGGCGAAAGTCGCCGTTTCATATCTCATACTCTCTCGCAGCTCAGCAACTGCCTAATTGATAGAAATGAATCACGGCGTACCGACCAAAGTAGATCGCCAGGATGGCCGGCCATTCTTGCGCCGGCCGCGTATCCTTTTGTCGGCATATTCGTGCGGTCCGAACTGGGGATCCGAACCAGGCGTCGGCTGGCGGCGAGCAACGGAGATTGCCCGATACTGTGACGTTTGGGTGTTGGCCTATGCAAGCCCCTGGCAGCAGCGAATCTCGGACTATCTAAGGCAGCACGGGCCCATCCCTAATCTCGAATTTGTCTTCATCGGACGCAGACCGTGGGAATCGGTCATCGAAAACGTCCCGAATCTAAGTTATATCGCTTATCGGGCTTGGCTCCGTCGCGCCCTGCACGTCGCCAGACGGCTCCACGCCGAAGTGGGCTTCGATCTCGCGCATCACATAACCTACAGCGGCTTCCGCGAACCATCTTACCTGTACAAGCTGGGGATTCCCTTCGTCTGGGGACCCGTCGGCGGTGCGCAGAATTATCCTTGGCGCTTTCTACCTGGCGCGGGCGTCGCGGCCGCGGCGATTGAAACGGCACGGTCCGTACTCAATCTTATTCAGCTGCACACTTCGCCGCGGGTTCGCGCCGCCGCGAGATCAGCGTCGGCGATCTTCGCAGCTAACCCGGAGAACCAGCAAAAGATTCGCGACGTGCTGGGGGCTGATTCAATCCCGTTGTGCGACGTCGGGACCGATGCGCCAACGGGTGAATTGTTGAGGCCGCGGTCCAATGCGAAAGCGATCAAAATTCTATGGGTCGGCCGTCTTATCACCCGAAAAGCCCTCGAAATCCTGATCGAAGCCTTGGCACTGTTGCCGGTCGAGATTCGGTACGAGTTGACAGTGATCGGCGATGGCCCCCGTCGTCGCTCGCTGCAAAAACTGGCGCAGCGCAGGGGCGTTTCTCCGCACATCCGCTGGTGCGGGCAAGTATCCCAACAGGAGGCCCATGAACAGTTTCTCGTGGCCGACGTTTTTGCCTTCACCAGCCTGCGAGACACGACGGGTACCGTGGTACTGGAAGCTCTGGCGGCGGGGACACCTGTGATCTGTCTCGATCATCAGGGGGCCGGCGCCGTCGTGACGCCCGAATGTGGGATCAAGATTCCCGTTACGAACCGGCGCGAAGTCGAACGACAATTGAGCGAGACGATCATCCAGCTGCAGAGGAACCGTTATCATTGCCGCTCACTCGGGCAAGCGCCCGACGGCGCGCCGCGGAATACCTCTGGTCGCTTCAAGCGAGACGGATCGTGGAAGAATACAACCGAATCCTGGATTCGGTCGGCAGCGATGCTCGCTGCCAAGTGAATGACGCACTCGAATCGATCGGCCAGGCGTTTCACGAAAACCCATTCGACCCCACGCCTGCTCATGCAGGCGCCCTGGTACGCGAGTAGGTTGCGGAGCGAACATTTTGAAATCGGCGACGAAACAATCCGACTCACTTCCGCTGGTGACTCGACTCATGCAGTTGGGGTCATGGTCGCTCAACACTGTGCGAGGTTTGCACGGTCGTCGAGCGGCGCTGGCGCTAGTGGATCAATTAATGGTGGGTGCGGGGAACTTCCTAACCATCCTGATGTTGGGTCGTCTTGCGGGGCCGCATGAACTCGGCGTGTTTGCCCTGGTGATGACCGTGTATTACCTGTTGCTCACCGTGCAGGATTCGCTGATCACGGTGCCGTATACCATATTGGTCGTGCAACTGAAGGGCCTTCGGCATCGGCAATATTCGGGCGCCACCCTGTGCCACAACCTGGCCTGGTCGGCATGCGTCGCCGCCATTCTCGCGATAGTTGCATTGGCATTGTATGTGTTTGGTGACGACTCGAACGTCGCGATCGTCGTTGCAGCTTTCGCGCTGGTCGCGCCGCTCTGGCTGCTCCGAGAATTCGGAAGGCGATACTTGTTCGCCCATTTGCAGCTTTCAAGCGTAATGATCATGACCGTTGTGGCAAGCCTTGCGCAACTCATCACACTTTGTGCGTTGGCATACTGCAATAGGCTTTCGGCCGTGACCGCGCTAATCGCCGTCGGAATTGGAAGCGGCGTCGCGGGGTTTGGCTGGTTGTGGCTCAGTCGCAATTCGTTTGCGCACAACCGTCAACGGTGGTCCTATTTCACACGCAAGAATTGGGTCACTGGACGTTGGTTGCTGGCATGCCAGGCCACAGGGGTTATTACGACCTATACGATGCCCTGGCTAGTCTGGCTTTGGCTGGGATCTACGGCGACCGGCCTTTTCGCGGCCTGCGACTCGATGATTCGTTTTGCAAATCCAATTATCGTGTCGTTGAACAATGTGCTGACTCCACGGATCGCGCATGGATTCAAGGAGGGCGGTAAAGCCGAATTGAACCGACTCGTGTGGAAGGCGACCGCGCTGTTAATCCTCTTTCTATCCGCCTTCTGCATCGTGTTAGCCCTCACCGGCGAATGGTTTTTGAATCGCTCGTTCGGAAAAACTTATGCGGGCTTTTGGAGTACGCTCGTTGTGCTTGGAATCAACCAGTTGGTATCGAAGTGCGCGCTCGCGCCGAGCCGCGCGCTAATACTACTCGATCGGGTGAATATCAATCTGCTCGCCGAAGGTGCCAGCTTTGTCGCCACTTTGCTCGTTGCGCCGCTTCTCATTCCTCTTTACGGGTGTCTGGGGGCCGCACTCGCGATGCTGGCAGGCAGCGTGGTCGAAAGTGCTGTGACAGTAGGGTACTACCTTGCCGAGATGAGCGACTGCAAAGCGGAAAGCTTCATGGCAATGGGCCCCGCTATGCCGTCGGCCGCACCGTTAGGGGGCGTCTTGGAATGAACCACTGCGATCTCTTGACTTCTATTGGCGCAGAAGTGCTTTACAAGTGTTTATCTGAAGCGCTGGCCTTTACGAGGGCGTTGGAATGAGTCGTTCTACTGCAGCCAATAACCGACGGCGTTCATCGCGCGATGTCGCAACGACCAAAGTGCTGGTCGTGGGGCAAACTCCACCGCCGTTCCACGGACAGGCATTCATGATCGAAAGCTTCGTCACGAGCGAGCTTGCCAACGTGCAGTTGATTCACGTCCGCATGAAGTTCTCGTCGCACGTGAATGACTTGGGCCGAATCCGCGTCTCGAAGATTCTCCACTTGTTTGGCCTGGTGGCGAGGATCATCTACCACCGCTTCGCCGATGGTGTACGAATACTTTACTATCCGCCGGCGGGCAGTTATCACGTGCCCATGTACCGCGACATCTTTATCCTGAACTGTACACGCTGGCTGTTCGACAAGACCGTTTTCCATTTCCACGCCGGCGGTGTCTCGGAAATGTATGACCGGTTACCGGCGTGGCAGCGTTGGCTATACCGCCGCGCATTTTCGGCGCCGATGCCGCCATTCGGATTTCCGAGTTCAATCCCGAAGACGGCAGGCGGCTCCGCGCAAAGCGCGAGTACGTGATCCCCTGCGGCGTCAAAGATCCCTGCCCGGAATTATCCGTTTCACAACCGAATTCCGCCGTAGAAGCAGACGGTCCGCTGCGGATGCTGTACGTCGGGATTTTGGGCGAACCGAAGGGCATCCTGGTGCTGATCGAGGCATGCGCCAGCCTGGCGGCTCGCGGTGTGCCATTTGAGCTTGAATTGATGGGCCAATGGGAAAGCGATGATTTCGCAGCTCGCGTTCAAAAACGCATCGAAGAGCTGAAGTTGAGTCAGCATATCAGGTTTCTGGGCGTATTGATGGGCAAAGCGAAGTTCGATGCCTTTCGACGGGCAAATGTATTTTGTTTCCCAACGCATCTCCATTGTGAAACGTTTGGACTCGTGTTGTTGGAAGCCATGGCCTGCGGGTTGCCGGTTGTAGCCACACGCTGGCGCGGTATCCCGTCTATCGTTACTGATGGCCAGACCGGTTTCCTGTTCGAACCTCGCGATTCGAGCGCCATGGCGAATTGGCTCGTAAAACTGGCAGGCGACCCTTTGTTGCGCAGCCGCATGGGCCGCGCCGGCCGCGCGAAATTCGCACGTGAGTTTACTCTTGCTCATCATGTCAGCCGCATGCGCCAGGCACTGCTCGAAACGGCTGGGGCAACCGTCGATGAGGCGCCAGAACCGGCCGGCGATTTGCTGCGAGCAACGCCTCTCATGAACCGAAGCCACGAATTTCAACTCCAAAGTCCACAATGACGCCGCAACGGTGAGCGTGACGAAAAAGGAGACCGCTATGCTCAAAGTGCTCGTCGTAGGTCAAACGCCTCCGCCCTATGGTGGTACGCCGATCATGGTGGAAAACTTTCTTAAAAGCAATTTCTCCGACGTAAAGCTAATTCACGTGCGGGTCGGTTTCGCATCTCACATTAAAGAACATGGGAAAGTCAATCTCTCGAAGATTCTTCATCTATTCGCGCTCATCGCCCGCATCTTTTATCACCGCATCGTCAACGGTCCGCGAATCCTCTATTATGTGCCCGCCGGTCCGGATCGCGTGACAGTCCTGCGCGATCTTCCTCTTCTTTTGTCCACGCGCTGGCTATTTGAGCGGACGGTATTTCACTTTCATCTGGCGGGTATCTCCGAGCTGTACGACCGATTGCCCCCGTGGCAACAATGGCTGTTTCGACGCGCCTATTTTGGCGCCGATGCGGCCATTCGGTTGTCTAAGTTCACACCCGAAGACGCCAAGCGACTGGCCGCGAAGCGCGAATACGTAATCCCCAATGGGATCGACGATCCCTGTCCGGAATGCGCTACCGCGCAAAATAATCACGTGGCCGAAGCAAACGGTCCACTCCGACTCCTGTTTGTTGGAATGCTGCGGGAGTCGAAGGGCGTGATGGTGTTGATTGAAGCGTGCCAGAGGCTCGCTGCGCGGGATTCCGTTTCAGCTCGAAGTTATGGGCCAATGGAAGAGCGACGATTTCGCCTCCCGCGTACACAATCGCATCCAAGTGTTAAACTTGACCCGGCACGTTAGTTTTCTGGGCGTACTTGTCGGCGAAGAGAAATTTGCGGCATTTCGGCGGGCGAATGTCTTTTGTTTTCCCACATTCTTCAGCAGCGAGGCGTTGCCGATCGTATTGGTCGAAGCGATGGCCTGCAGCTTGCCTGTCGTGGCCACACGATGGCGCGGCATTCCCTCGATTGTCGACGATGGACAGACCGGATTCCTTGTGGAACCGCACGATCCCGAGGCGGTAGCCGATCGGCTGGCGTGTCTGGCCGAAGACGCGGAGCTGCGGGAGCGGATGGGCGCTGCGGGACGCGAGAAATTCACATCCGTATTCACGCTGTCTCACCATCTCGGTCGCATGCGGAACGTGTTACTGGACGTCAGCGGGGTAACCCATGTCGAGAAAAGTGAGCGCGGCGCCGAGACGTCGCCAATATTGCAACTTTGAAGCAGCGTAAACGTAAACGAGCCAAAAGAACAAACGTGAAATCGACGACGGTCGCCACAATTAAACTTACAAAGCGGGAGCATCGGCCGCTCCGGATGAAACTCGCAACTACGAAAACAACTGTTGCCGAGCTGGTCTATATTTAACCGATGAGTATTTTTCAACAGATTGTTGTGCAGGGACGCTATTTCGAATTTCTCGAAAAGCAAAGTGTGTTCTTCAATGAAATCCCTTCTTTGTCATGAGTTCTATCAGCAATTTGGCGGTGAAGATCGCTCTTTCCTCGATGAGGCTGCGTTGCTCCGCATGCACGGGCACCAAGTGGTGGAATACACACGTCACAATGACGAGATTTCCCACGACAATCGTATTGGTGTGGCAGCGCGCTCGATCTGGAATGCTGCCACTTACTGCGAGCTGCGCGACCTGATCCGGCGCGAACGTCCCGATATCATGCATTGCACGAACGTGTTTCCGTTGATTTCGCCCGCGGCTTACCAAGCCGCGCACGATGCAGGCATACCGATTGTCCAGGCGCTGCGCAATTACCGTCTTCTTTGTCCCAGCGCGACGTTGATGCGCGATGGCCGTGTGTGCGAAAGCTGCATGAATAAGGTTTTCCCCTGGCCGGCTGTGCGGCACGCCTGCTACCACAACAGTCGCGTTGGAAGCGCGGTCGTGGCGACGATGCTCGGAATCCACAATCTCAAGGGAACGTGGCGCCACATCGATCACTTCTATGCACCCAGCCGCTTTGCCCGCAACGTGTTCATTCGTGCCGGAATGCCGGCCGAGCAGATCGACGTCAAACCGAATTCTGTTAGTCCCGATCCAGGACCCGGACCTGGTGACGGTGGATATGTGCTATTCGTCGGTCGGCTTTCGCCGGAGAAAGGGATCAGCACGCTATTACGCGCCTGGTCCGAACTGAAAGACCGTATCCCGCTCCGGATTATTGGCGACGGACCTTGTCGCGAATTGGTTCAACAGGCTGCCGCAAATGATCCGAGAATTGCGCATCTTGGCGAAAAATCCGCCGACGAGGTCGGCAAAGAGTTACGCGCCGCTACCTGTCTTGTGATGTCGTCGGTGTGGTATGAGACCTTCGGTCGCGCGATCATCGAGGCCTATGCGGCCGGCACCCCCGTTGTTGCTTCGCGTCTCGGCGCCATGGAAGAGCTTGTCCTTCATCGGAAAACCGGCTTGCTTTTCGACCCAGGTTCTTCCGCTGCATTGTTGCAAGCTGTTCGAACGCTTTATTACGACAGTGACCTTGCAGCTATGCGTGCCCGGGCGCGGCGCGAGTTCGAAGACAATTACACAGCCGAGCAAAGTTACCATCGCTTGCTGTTTATCTATGAACGTACGATCGCAAGGAAATGTTACGGCAAACGCCCGGATCTACCAGCGGTCCAAACCATCCTGCCAAATGCTCTATACGGGCCGCTCGAGCGAACCTCATTTTCAAACTAAGTCCATGAATCCGGAAGCGTTCCTTCAAGTTGAGACGACCACGCGGCAGCAACCGCTCGTGTGCGCGTATGTAATTACCTACAACGGCAAGAGGTACCTCGAACGCTGCTTCGAAACATTGCAATCGCACACCGATTACGGGAATTGGCATCTTATTCTGGTCGACAATGGCTCATCGGACGGGTCCGGCGATTTCGTGCGAGAGAATTTTCCCGCCGCGGAGATATTGCGAATCTTCCCCAATTCCGGCTTTGCCCATGGTGCGAACGCAGCCGTCGAGGATGCCCGTCAGCGGCACGCCAAATACATCGTTCTCCTGAACGACGATATAGCAATCCTGCACCCGCAATGGCTCCGCGATGCAATCTCCAGCGCCGAACTCGACCCGAGCATCGGTCTGATCGGTTACGTCGAGTCCACTTCCGAAGACGGACCACACCCGGCATCCGAGTCAAAGTTAATCGACGTTCAATATCTAAACAGCGCCGTATTCGCGATGCCGGTTGACCTATTCGATCGAATTGGCATGTTCGACGAAGTGTATTATCTCGTCGGTGACGAAAACGATTTGGGAGAGCGAGCTCAGGCCGCCGGTTATCGGACCGCCAAACTCGGTATTCCCATTGTGCATTTCGGCGGCCGGCCTGGCCAGGCTGTGAGCCGACGAACGTCGTACTTCCAGATGCGAAATGGAATTCGTTCCTGTCTGAAAAACCGCAGCCCGATGTGCGCACTCGTGCGTGCCCTGCGTTTCCTCGACGTGGCTTGCAATCCCTGGCCCATCACGTTCGACAAAAAGATTGAGGCGCACTTCAGAATTCGAAATTCTGGAAGCGCTATCGCTAACCTGCTGCTGTGGCTGCGGGCAGTTTCCTGGAACATTGTTCGACTGCCGCAGACGTATCGCATCCGTGCCGGCGAGCGCCGCCTCATTCGTGCGGCCCGCGCCGCAAGAGAAGACGCGGGAATTTGTACACAGCCTCGCGTCGAGCAGGCGCAGGCCGGACAACTCACCTTTTGAACCTGCTGAAATGGGGGATCGAGTATGAAAGTCGTGCTGTTTTGCGGTGGAAAAGGACTCCGCTTGCGTGAGTTCGGCGAGGAAACACCCAAGCCCATGGTTCCCATTGGGCCGCGCCCGATCATTTGGCATCTGATGAAGTACTATGCACACTTCGGGCACAAAGACTTTATCCTTTGCCTCGGTTGGCAAGGCCATGTGATCAAGGACTATTTCCTCAACTACAACGAGTGTGTCTCGAACGATTTTGTTCTCAAGCAAGGCGATCGTGTGCAATTGCTGCGGAGTGATATCAGCGACTGGACCATCACCTTCGCCGATACCGGGCTTCACTCCAATCTCGGGCAGCGCCTCACCGCCGTTAGGCCGTACCTCGAAGGTGAAGAATGTTTCCTGGCCAACTATAGCGACGGCGTCACCGACTTTCACCTGCCGGCGTTGATCGACCGTTTCCACCAGAGCGATTCGATCGCCACTTTTCTGGGAGTCAGGCCGCGCCAAAGCTTTCACCTTATGGACACGGACGACGATGGCTGGGTGAGCCGAATGACCCCAATCGCTACGCGCCAATCTGTGGATGAACGCCGGCTTCTTTGCGTTCCGGCGCGAGATATTCTCATATATCCAACCCGGCGAAGAGTTGGTCGTCGAACCATTCCGGCGCCTCATCGACGAACATCGCCTTTCATCGCACAGGTACGACGGCTTCTGGGCTTGCATGGACACCTATAAGGAAAAGCAAACTCTCGATGAGCTTTATCATCGGGGCGATGCGCCCTGGCTTGTTTGGAACCAGAACCCTATCGCGGATACGCCAATCGACCGTGAATCTACCCGCGTCAACGGACACGTTTCCAAAGCGGTGCAGTCCTCACAAGCGGTTCGCGAATCGATCGAGTTGACCGCATCGATTGCACGGGCAATCCACTAGCAGCCGACGTAACTGCCATGTTCACTCCTGTTCTCCAAAACCTGCGACGCGTGCTGTGCCTCGGCTGCCACGCCGACGACATTGAAATCGGCTGCGGCGGCAGCGTGCTGCGCCTGTTGGACGAGCATCCGGAAATTGAGGTCTGGTGGGTGGTGCTGAGTGGTAACCCCGTACGCGCCGGGAGGCGCAGCGCAGTGCGGCCGCTTGGCTGGCGCGAGCCGGCCAGCGACAGGTAATTTGCGGTGACTTCCGCGACCGATACTTCCCAGCCCAATGGGCGCAAATTAAAGATTTCATTCATGGCATCGCGGCGCAGGTCGAGCCGGACCTCATATTTACCCACCGTCGCGACGACGCCCATCAAGATCACCGCCTGCTCGGAGAACTCACCTGGAACGCCTTCAGAAATCATCTCATCTGGGAGTACGAGATCCCCAAGTACGAAGGCGATCTGGGCCAACCCAACGTGTTTTTTGCGCTCAATGAAGCTATCTGCCAGCGAAAGATCGACCTGCTTCACGATGCATTTCCGTCGCAGCAGGACAAGCCCTGGTTCACCACAGATACGTTCTGGGCCATGCTGCGGCTGCGTGGGCTGGAGTGCAGCTCACCTTCGCGCTTCGCCGAAGCATTCTATGCCCGCAAAACGATGCTTTAACGACATTTCGAGACAACCAAGAGAATTGCACCAAATGACCGCGATTGCTGTCGGCCAAACGAACGCTCACGCCACTCAGTGGAAGCCAAGAATCAACTGGCCTGCCAAATACGATCTGTTCGGTATCCGGGTTACCGCTAGCGACTACGGCGAGATCGTCGATGTCGTTTTGCGGGCTGTCGGCGAAGGAGTGCCTGCCGTCGTTTCTTTGCATGCCGTTCACGCCATCATCGAGTCGACCCGCGACCCCCAGCTGCTGGCGAAAGTCAACCGGTTCGACGCCGTTCTTCCCGATGGGCAACCCGTGCGGTGGGCGCTCAATCATCTGCACGGCGTCGGTCTGCGGGAACGCGTCTACGGACCGGAGCTAACGTTGCGGCTTTGTGCTCGAGCGGCCATTGAGGCGATTCCAATTTATCTCTACGGCAGCACGCCGGATGTTCTCGACCTCATGCGGCACAAACTCGAGGCTGGGTTTCCCGGGCTACAAATCGCCGGCGCCGAGTCGCCACCCTTCCGTGCCCTCACGCCGGAGGAAGACGACGCAGTAGTGCGCCGAATCAACGACAGCGGCGCAGGGATCCTGTTTGTCGGCTTGGGTTGTCCCAAGCAGGACCATTTTGCCGCCGATCATGCGGATCGCATTCACGCCGTGCAGGTGTGCGTCGGCGCGGCTTTCGATTTTCACGCCGGTACCAAGCCGATGGCCCCCGCGTGGATGCAACGCTGCGGGCTGGAATGGATGTATCGCCTTGGTCGCGAGCCGCGCCGGCTTTGGCGACGATATCTGCAAACGAATTCGATCTTTCTCACCAAATGGCTAGCCGCCTTGCTGCGCCGGCGAACTTCGCAGTTGCCAACCGACCAGTAAGCAAAAATTTGACAACCGGTCTGCCGTGTGCGGACAATAGGTTTTGGCGCAAAAACGCCCACGAGCCTGTTTCCAAGGGAAATGCAAATGGTTTGGACCCTCTCACGCTTCCGCGCCGGCGATCTCGTCGAGGTTTGCAGCAAGGAAGAGATCCTGGCCACGCTCGACGAGCAAGGCTGCGTCGACGGGATGCCCTTCATGCCAGAAATGCTCCGATTCTGCGGGCGGCGTGTTCGAGTGCGCGCCGTCGCCCACAAGGCCTGCGAGACCGCGCGGCAAACATGGAAAGGCAGGCGTCTCCGCACCACCGTGCACTTAGACGATCTTCGTTGTGACGGTTCCGAGCATGGCGGATGCGAGGCTACATGCTCCCTGTTTTGGAAGGACGTGTGGCTTAGGCCCGTGGCCCCGGGCGCCGCGGCCAAGGAAGCCAACGGCAATCCGGGCAGCCGCCCGCTAAAGTGCGACGAAGCGCAACTTCTCTCGCTCACGCAATCAAATCGAGACTCGAATTCAAGCAAGCCATGCTACGCCTGCCAGGCGACAAAGCTCAACGACGCGTCCGAACCGCTCCCGTGGTGGGACTTGCGCCAGTACGCCTTCGACGTCGTTACCGGCAACCACTCAATCGGGAGGGTGCTGAAAGTGACCTGGCTGGCGACGGTGCGGCAGCCGTGGCGGCTGCTTCGTCGCATCCCGATACTCCGTTCGTTCTACGTACCATTTAACGAAGGGATGCACCGCTTATTTGCCGGCCGAGAAGCGCCCTACCTGTTCAAGAACGTGAAGCCTGTTGCCAAGACGCCGACGGGTCGGATCGATTTAAAGCCTGGCGAGCTGGTGCGGGTCAAATCAAAAGACGAGATCGAAGCAACGCTGGACGCAAACGGACAGAACCGGGGATTGGCGTTCGACCCCGAAGAAATGGCGCGCCATTGCGGCGGTACCTTTCGAGTTCAGCGCTTGGTCACCAGGATCCTTGACGAATTGACCGGTGAGATGCGGCCGATGAAACAGCCGTGTATTATTCTGGAAGGAGTCGTCTGTCAGTCGGAATTTGCCCGGTGCCGGCTCAATTGTCCGCGAGCGATTCCTTCTTATTGGCGTGAGCTCTGGTTGGAAAGGGTAAACGTGGTTCCACCGATCGGCAAGAGTCCCCAACGTCAAGAGGATCTCACACCAGCCGCAATCCTGGAATGACGCGTGGACGAATTACTAGATCCAACTTCTCTCGCTGCCGCTGGCGAGAGAATGCACAATCTGATTGCGGAGCTCTACCCAATCTGCCGCAGTATCACGGGCGACGGCTTCCGCCAAACGTTGCACCGACTCGCCGAGCAATTTCCCCTCGACGTCCGCGAAGTCCCCACCGGTACGCAGGTGTTTGACTGGACCGTGCCTAAGGAGTGGAATATCCGCGACGCCTGGGTCAAGAACGCAGCCGGGGAGAAGGTCATCGACTTTGGCCGCTCGAACTTGCACCTCGTCAATTACAGCGTCCCCGTTCAACACAAAATGTCGCTGGCGGAATTGCGCGAACACTTGCATACGTTGCCTGAACAGCCAGAGTGGATTCCGTATCGAACGTCGTACTACAAGGAAAACTGGGGATTTTGCCTGGCGGACCACGATCTTACTCAACTGCGGGATGGTGAATACGAAGTCTGCATCGACTCGACTCTGGCTGACGGTTCGCTCACGTATGGCGAATACTTTCTCCCGGGCAGGCGCAAGGAAGAAGTGCTTCTGTCGTGCCATGCGTGCCACCCGTCGCTCTGTAACGACAATCTGTCTGGCGTGGCGCTAGTTGCAAGTCTCGCCGAATTGCTAAAAGGCTTCTCCCTCGAATACTCGTACCGCTTCCTGTTTATTCCCGGAACGATCGGCTCGATTACATGGCTGGCACGCAACGAGACGCAGGCCTCACGGGTCTGCCACGGCTTAGTCGTGGCGTGTGTGGGCGACGCGGGCAAGTTCCACTATAAGCGTTCTCGCCGCGGCAATACGGAAATCGATCGGGCCGTGATTCACGCTCTCAAAACGAGCGGCCAGCAATTCGAGGTGCGCGATTTTTCACCTTATGGCTACGACGAACGCCAATATTGCTCGCCCGGTTTCAATCTGCCGGTCGGCAGCTTGACGCGGACTCCGCACGGCGAATTTCCCGAATACCACACCTCGGCCGACAACCTCGCCTTGGTTCGTGCCGATGCGCTTGCCGGCTCTTTGGCCGTCTACTTGTCCGTACTTCGCATCCTCGAGAATAATGCGTGCTTTATCAACACCTCGCCGAAGTGCGAGCCGCAACTTGGCAAGCGCGGACTCTACCGCGCGTTCGGCGGACTGCCCGATGCCGGCCAGTCCGAAATGGCGATGCTGTGGATCCTCAACCTTTCGGATGGCGACCACTCACTACTCGACATCGCCGAGCGCTCCGACCTGCCCTTCGATATTATTAATCAGTCGGCGCAACGCCTTGTCGACCAGCAATTGCTCCGGCGCACATCGCCGAGTGTGACATGAAACCGCTGAAGGACAACATCGCCGTGGTGACAGGAGCCGGCAGTGGCATCGGTAAAGCCATTGCGTTGGCGCTTGGTGAACTTGGAGCAACGCTCGTCCTCGTGGGGCGTCGAGTAGCTCTGCTCGACGAAGTTGCGTCTGCGCTCGCCAGCCACGGTGCAATGGCCGTTTCTTACCCGACGGATCTTGCCGACCGAAAGTCTGTTGACAACTTCACTGCGGCATTTTCGCGAGACTATGACAAACTCGATATTCTCGTGCATAGCGCCGGCGTAGTGCGTCAAGCCACTGTCGCCGAAGGTTCGGCCGACGACTTTGACATTTTGTTCCGCACCAACGTGCTTGGTCCTTATTTACTTACCCAGGCATTTCTTCCGCTCCTGCAGCAACAGCAGGGGCAGGTCGTATTCGTGAATTCGTCGGCCGGTGTGGTGGCCAGGGCCGGCGTGAGCCAGTACTCAGCGACGAAGCACGCTCTCAAGGCTGTCGCCGATAGTCTCCGGGCGGAAGTAAACGCCGATGGGATTCGCATCCTCAGCGTTTATCCGGGACGCACGGCCACTCCAACTCAAGAAGACTTGCATGCACAGGAGCGGAAGCCCTATCGGGCGGCGCAGCTGCTCCAACCGGCCGATGTCGCGCAGATTGTCATCAATGCTCTCTGTTTACCACGTACCGCAGAGGTCACCGATCTCCACATTCGCCCAATGATGAAACCGGATTAACAGGCGCGACGTACTTTCCACGCCAAGGCACAGTCATTCCCGCGCCGGTAAAACACGTCATTCCGCCGCTCAATCGTATACCCGCACTTCCGGAATCGGCACGACAAATTTCCCGCCCCATTCGCGGATGAACGAACACTGCTTCATGATCTCATCCTTGAAGTTCCAAGGCAGAACAAACAAATAATCGGGCCGCGTCTCGCGAATCCTTTCGGGACCAAAGATCGGTATTCTCGTGCCGGGAAGGAATTTGCCCTGTTTGTAGGGATTGCGGTCAACCGTGTAATCGAGGAAGTCGGAGCGAATACCGCAGTAATTCAGCAGCGTGTTGCCTTTGCCGGGAGCGCCATACCCGGCAATGGATTTTCCTTCCTCCTGCGCACCGATCAGGAATTTGAGAATCTTGCGTTTCGTTTCCTTCACCTGCTCAGTGAAGTTGCGATAGTGGTCGAGGTTGGTGAACCCTGCTGCTTCCTCGCGCTTTTGCAGTTCTTTTGCCCGTGCGCTCGTCGGTTTCAATTCATCATTGTCGTGGCAGCAGTACAGCCGCAGCGAGCCGCCATGGGTCCCGATCTCTTCCACATCAAAAACCCTCAAGCCGTGAGCGCCCATAATTCGCGTTGCGGTGATAAACGAGAAATATGAAAAGTGCTCGTGGTAGATCGTGTCGAACTGGTTTTCTTCCATCAACTTCAAGAGATGGGGGAACTCGATGGTAATAACCCCGCCAGCTCGCAGCAGGATTTTGAATCCACCGACAAAGTCGTTCAGGTCCGGAACCTGGGCCAACACGTTATTTGCCGCGATCACGTCCGCCTGCTGGCCATCGGCCGTCAATTTATGAGCCAGCTCCTCGCCGAAAAACTCCACGATCGTTTCGACGCCTTTCTTCCGAGCCTCCGCGGCGACGTTGGCCGCCGGCTCGATGCCCGTCGAGCGAATTCCCTTCGCAACAAAGTGCTGCAACAAATAGCCGTCGTTTGACGCGATTTCAACGACATGGCTCTTGCCGTTCAATTGAAACCGGTCGGTCATCATCTCCGCGTACTGCCGGGCGTGTTCCACCCAGGAGTCTGCGTACGATGAAAAATAGGCGTACTCCGTAAAAATATCCTGCGGAGACACGAACTCGTCGAGTTGGACCAGAAAGCATCGCTCGCACACGAATACGTGTAGCGGATAAAAAGGCTCCATCTGGTTCATGTGGTCCGCGCTAACGTACGATTCGCACAGCGGCGACATACCGAGGTCCACGAACGTATGCTTTAAAAGCGCGTCGCAAAACCGGCACCGCATACCGGTTGAGCTCGCTGCGTCTGCCACGGGTGTCGCCTCTGGTTTGTCAATCAACGTCTTCATTGTCATCTCCACCGCAAATTAGAATCAACGTGTTGCTTATCCAAGTGTGCCTTGATCCTCTTGATCCTGACAAATCGTTCCCCTTCGAAATCCTGCATTCGCAATCCGTATTTTTTATAGCCATCGCGTAATTGGCAGATGCCGTCTCGCAAGCTCCAACGGGTCGTATAGCCCGGTATCGCGCGGTGAATCCTATCGAAATTGACGCGGTAGCATCGCGTATCCGGGCCCGCTCCTTCGGCGTAGCGTATGCTACAGCCCGGAACACACTCTTGTACGAGACTTGCGACCTCTCGAATCTGGTAATTTTGCTCGTTGCTGCCGACGTTGAAGGCCTGATTGTGAATTGCTTCGAGCGGCGCATCGAGCATTGCCAGGAACGCCCGCGAGATGTCTTCGATGTGTACCAGCGGCCGCCAGGGCGTGCCATCGCTCTTGATCAAGATCTCGCCGGTGAGCAATGCCGTCGCCGTCAAGTCGTTCACCACGAGGTCTGCCCGCAGCTTCGGAGAGAAACCGTAAGCGGTCGCATTTCGCAAAAATACCGGGCTGAATCGCGAGTCCGCCAGCTTCGCTATGTCCTGTTCGGCGCGAACTTTCGAGATTCCGTATGGCGTTACCGGATTGAATGCGGCGCGCTCATCCAGAATCTGATCCATCCCCGCGGCGCCGTAGGTGCTGCAGGACGATGAGTACAGAAACCGACCCACACCCGCCTGCTTCGAAACCTCCGCCAGCCGCGCAGAGGCCAGATGGTTGATGTCGTACGTCAGTTGAGAGTTGATGTTGCCCAACGGGTCGTTCGATAAGGCGGCCAGATGGACAACGGCATCGATCGATTGCAAGTCGGAACGGTCGAGGTCGCGAATATCTTTCCGAACTACTTCATCCGCTGCGTGGAGGGGACCAATCGCGCCATCCTCAAAAAAGAACGCATCCACCCCCACGACCACATGACCCGCGGCCTGGAAAATTGGCACCAGGACGCTGCCGATATACCCATCGTGGCCGGTTACCAATACCCGCATGAATCAACCTCTAAAGTTGCCGTATTTTGACACTATACAACCGCTATCGGACCAGTTTAATCGCCCCGGCGGCAGGTGGCAAATTGAGAGGACGGCGGGGGAGGCCGATGGGTGTACGCTCTGTTTAATCGGACTGGAGCCCGCAGCGCAAGCAAGGGTCATGGGCAAATCCCGGTGGTCAGCCGCCCGTTCTCGATGACTTGGCGCCGAATCTCACGGCTATCGGTTCGGTCTTACCACTGAGTTCAACACTATCGCCTCCAACGAGCTTTGCCGCCTTGCCGTCCACGGACACCGAATCGACTCGCCAACCTGCGGGAAGCGGCGCGCGAAGCAGCATCGACTTCGCCGGCTGCGCTGGCGGCTTGACGTGCACCTCGACATATCCATCGCTGAGCTTCGAATGCACATCGAACGAAACACGACCGAACGCCGTTGGCGCGTTTCTCGAGCCGTATCTTGTTGCCATTATCTAGCCACCTCCGCGGCACTCCGTACATCAGCCGAAGCGTTTCTGGTTTTCCATCCTCATCTAAATCCCAATCCTGTACCAACAGGTAGCGGAGCATGATGAGCCAAGCTGCATTGCTTGTACTATTGGGCGGCAGATAAAATCCGCGGCCATTTGCATCGGCCCCCAGAAGGAAGCGATTCCCCTCTCCACCAATGAACGTGCCGCGCAGTCATCCCCTGCGCGAGCTGACCATAAAAGCCGACCAGCGCCTTTTCGCGTTCATCGCGCCGCTGCAGTGCGAGGTTGTATCGCAACGCGTACAGCGGCACGCAACCCGAACCGCCTTTGAATTGCCCTTGAACTGGTTTGGTGCGCATCATGCCCATGGCAATGCCGCCATGATTCTGCAAATAACCGAGCAGACAGTTTTCGCGTTCGGAGCCGTGGCCAAAAATCTCCGAGCCAATGATGTAGGGACAGATCAAGTCGTAGTAACTTCCAAGTTGCGTCGAGGTGAGCGGATCGGGCGCTTTTTCGTCGCTCAACAACCCGATCGGAATGTAGGGCGGCTGGCAGTCGCGTTGCTCGCTGCGGTCAACCGCTTTCAGAATGGCTTTTCGATAATCGCCAGCTTGTTCGCGAAGCTTTCGGGCTTCATCCTTCGACCCCATGTCCGCAAGCACCGCGGCAAGATCGCGTAAACCGCGCCAACAGTTGGCGTTCGAATTAAGCGAATACACCTGTGTGTGAATGTCGCCCGCGTAATTGTCTTTTGGCAACAGACCCGAATCGGCCTCGCGGCTCGATAGAATCAGATTCTCGGCCTGGCGCCAAAGTGGTTCATACTTCCGAATGGTGGCCGTGTCATGGGTGAGCCAATTGAAGTCGGCAAGCAACTGCAACTTTTGGCCGGCGACGTGAAACCGCGTGTCCTTTCGAGGAAACTCCAACATCGGCTTGAGCATTGGCTGCCCGACTTCCATCTGACCGAAGAGCATCAGCGATCGCAGCGTATCGCCGCATTCGGCTTCGTAAAGGTGGCGTGGCGAACTCGGACTGGGCCCGTAAGCATTCCCGGCGCTGTAATGCGGTAAATCACCGACAGCGACGATCAAATTCCCAATCACGAGCGATCGCCATGCATCATTGATGATCGGTTCGGGTGTTTCGAGCCGAACGCCCTTGCCGAGTAGATCCTGCCACGCCTGGCTGCATTGACTCTTTGCCTCGTCGTAGTTCGTTTTGGTCATCGAAATCACTTCATCGGTCGGTTTGGTAAAAACTAATAGCTCCGCCGTCTTGTTGGACCGAAGGTCGGCAACAAGCGCCCCGCCCTTGGCGTCCCATGTCCACTCCTTATCAAACGCGACCAGGTTTGCGCCTTTTTCGTTGAGCACGTGATTCTTTTGAATTCGCACGCCGGGCCCGATGCGGGCTTCGACGCGACCATTTTTGGAACCGCCATCGCCCATTGAAAATCGAACCATAGCCGCTCCCAGCGCAGACAGTCTTTTGTCTACGGGCGCAAAAACCTCTTCACGATAATCGACCGGTCCCGATTTGTAGCGGATGCCGACTATCGGCAAATAACCATCCAGATAAGCGGGCGTTTCCAGCCGGCTAAGAGCTTCGCCGAAGGGTTCCGGCGGATCACCAACGAAAAACGTCACCGGCATACCTTGATCGAACCACATCCGCTGTTTGCCGCCCGATGCGTTGATCGCGCTCCCGTTGCTGATCACGCGCACCTTTTCCGCAGCACGCGACGCACTCAGTACGATCGGGTAATGCTTAAAATCAGCGTTCACCCATCGCACGGGCGGAAGCAATTCTTTGAAAAACTCATAGCTGGCCCCATTTGGCTGTCGCATCGCCGCGTCGCCCCAAACGTCCGTGCGGCCATCGATCATCTCGGTCACCGTCGCCAGTGTGCGATCGGATTGCTGCGCCGCTGGGCGATCCGCCGGTTTACCGCGAGCCAAAAGCCCAGATAGCGCGACGACCGCGAAACTTGTGGTTATCCGAATCGATTTTTCGCTTGTAAGAAAAGATAAGATCATTGTCGTTGTGATCAACAGCCGGTTGATATGCACTTACCTTTCTGCAACTAACTTAATTCGAATGGTCCGTCTTCTCGCTGGTCGAATTCAAGCCGGCGAAACCCTTCCACAGCCATTGGAGAGCTTCCGGCATGGTCTGTTGTTTTACGCCGCCGTCGCAATGCCCGGCGTTGCGGGCAAAGACAAACTGGTAATGATAACCTTTTTCCGCCAATACTTTGGCCATGTTCTCATTCGCGATGACCCAGTCGTGCATGTTGTCGTGCATCACGTTCGGGTTGAAAAGATCCCGGTCTCCAACTTCCAGCCAAATTCGCAGCGGCTTGGCCGGACTGTTCGCGATGAGGTGCTCGTGAAACTCCCAAGCGCCGTGGGGTACCTCGGCGTTATACGGCCATTGCTGGTTCACATACGTGCCCGAATAAGTAAGCACGCGGTGATACAGCTCGGGATGATACCAGGCCATTGCCAGTGCGCACGATCCGCCCGAGCTGCAACCCATGGTCGCGCGGCCTTCGGGATCTTTCGTTAACTTCACGTGGCACTGGGTTTCCACGAGCGGCAGCACCTCCTTCTCAACGAACTCTGCATACCGGCCCGACATGGTGTCATATTCCAACCCGCGCTCACTGCCCTGAGCGTCGCCACTCCCGTTACCAATCGAGACGGCGATCATTTCGGGAACCCGATGCGCGGCGATTAGATTGTCGAGCGCCGTGAATAGCGATTTATCGGGGCCGTCCGCTCCCACAATAAATGGCGCCGCCTTTCCCGGGACGTATTGTTTGGGCACATAAACGGCCACTCGGCGCGTGTACGGCGCCGGATGGCTGGTTGTCACCACGAGCTGGGCGGGATCGGCCGAGTCCGCCGTACCAAAAGTATTCGCTTCACGTGCAACGCCGGGAAAAACCTTGCTGTCTTCCGAGCGCATCGTGAGATTAAACACCTCGCCTTGCGGCACGCCCTTGCGCACCGTCATTTCCGGTGCGCGGTTGTGACTTGGACCGATGATAAAATTCCCGTCGGCATCTCGCGGCGCATTTGCGCCGTCCGGCAACTCCTTCGCCGCGACAAACCCCGGCGAGTGCGGATCGCGCGTCGGTGGTGTCGGGCGTGTCGCGCGAGCGAACAACGTAATTGCACCCGCCATCAGGCAGATCACGATTAATCCACGAGCAACGACTTTGTTGTGATTCATAGTCCTTTGTCCTTACACCCGCACGAATACGCGTTGGCGATAAAGCCACCAGCAGACCAGCCACATAATCGCCAGCACGGCGAGCTGATTGACGATCGGCCCGTAGGTCGTTTCGAATCTGGCCCGTCCGAAGTGCGTATACAAACTATGGCGGATCCACGGAGCAATAAACCACGCCATCAAATACATCACGATCGAGTTCATGCCCACGACCACAAACGGAAAGGTCCACGCAGGCATGCTGCGGCCGGTTTTGCCGGGTGCCGAGTCGCCTCCGCGCACATCGATAATCCAATACAAGACGGCCAAACCGAGCACGACCCAGCCGCCGCTATAGAGAACGTACGACGGTGTCCAAAGACACTTGATAATTGGGCAAAGACTCCAGCGAGTCGATTCGATACCTGGCAGGATGGCCGGATCGAGTGCGATGCCTGCTGCCATCAGCAGCGCGCCTGCTCCCACGAGTCCGAGGATTCGGGTCGATTCATTGCGGCCGCCGCGAAGCCATTGTGCCGCCATCACGCCTAGTAACATCGTCGCGATCGAGGGCACGAAATTGAGCGTGCCGCCTCCGCCCGGACGGAAATGAAACGGCTCGCTTCGCGGAAACAGATTCAGAAACCAGCGGTCGAAGGCCGTTACGGGGGTCGTGTTAAGGTCCCAATGGGCGGCAATGCCTTCCATATGCTTCCACCCAGTTGGCACGCCCACCGACGCATAATCGAACGATGGCCCGGGCAGTGGATAACTAAAAAACAAGTACCAATAACCTACCAGAATCAACACGAACGCCAAGACTTGCTCGCGAACCGACCGTTGGGCGAGCAGGAACACCAGCCAGTAACCGAGACCGATTTGAGACAAGACGTTGATGAAGTTGAAGTCTGTCCGCGCCCCGCCGTTCGACATCAACAAAATTCCCAGCAGTACCAGCACAGATGAGCGCCAAATCGCGTGTGCCAAGAGCCGGCCGGTGCCTTGACCACGACGCCTCCGGCTGGCGATCGAATACGGCACGGCGACCCCCACCATAAACAGAAACGCCGGCATGATCAGGTCCCACAAATGGCACCCTTGCCAGCGCACGTGATCGGACTCCAGGGCCAAGAATTGCCACACTCGGCTATCAGGAAAATGGTGGGCAACCTCGGCGAACCGCAGCCCGTCGGAAGCCATGAGCAGCATCACGATCCCGCGATAAGTGTCGAGCGACACGAGTCGGCTACTCACGCTGATTCCGTTCCGCGGGTCAGAATCAGTCAGTTCTATTGTCACGCCCGAAATTCTCCAGCGAAGATGATGTCAGTGTACGAGGACAAGCCGGATTTCGCAAATCGGAAGCGGTTTGGCGGCCCCTTACCCCTTGCGGTTTAGCGGAGCGCTGGCGGAACATATACTCATCGCTACACTGAACCTTCTCACGCCATTATCTAAAGCATTGGGTCTTTCGTGCAGCATTTCGCCGACCGCCTGACGCACGCCGTATTGCGCACGGGCAACGCCGTGTGCGTCGGACTCGACCCGCGTTGGGAAAATCTTCCGGCGCCAATGCGCCCGAATACAAAGTCACCCGAAACGGCGGCTGATGCCTATACGCGCTTTTGCAACGGTGTGATCGACGTCGTCGCCCCACTCGTCCCGATTGTGAAAGTGCAGGCTGCCTTCTTTGAAGAGCTGGGTTGGAAGGGGTTGGAGGCCATGTGCGACGTGATCGAGCGGGCTCAATCGTCGGGCCTGCTCGTCATTGTCGATGGAAAGCGGAACGATATCGGTTCCACCGCCGAAGCGTACGTGCGCGGCTATCTCGGCCGCGACGAGAGTGCCTGGCATGCCGATGCGCTCACAATTAGCCCTTACCTGGGTGACGACAGTCTGGCCCCATTCGTACAAACGGCAACCGAACGAGGCGCCGGCATCTTCGTGCTCGTGAAAACATCCAATCCGGGCGGTCGGTTCCTGCAGGATCTGAGCTGCGACGGCAGCCCCGTTTTTCGGCGCGTCGCGGCTCACGTCGAACAGCTTGCAGCGTCGTCCGCCGGCGATTGCGGATACGGCGCGGTCGGCGCGGTCGTCGGAGCGACGTACCCGGAACAAGTGCTCGAACTCCGGCGGGGAATGCCCCACACTTGGTTTCTCGTTCCCGGCTACGGAAGCCAAGGTGGAACGGCAGCCGATGTCGCCGGCGCGTTCGATTCGCGCGGGCTGGGCGCCATCGTCAATAATTCGCGCGGCATCATTTTCGCGCACGAACGGCCCGAATTTGCCCAGCGGTTCGGGGCCGGGCGATGGCAGGCTGCCGTGGAGGCCGCCACGCGGCATATGATCGAGGAACTTCAATCCGTAATTCCGGGGCGGTAGCTTCCCAAGTCTGGTTTCCACGCTCTGCGTGGGAACCCAATACTTGGCCGCTCCGCGGCAATTGACGCAGAGCGACACAGTCATGCGTTCCCACGCCGAGCGTGGGAACGAGAAGCAGGCCGCGGCAACCGCCTGCTATCAGGCCGCTCACCCGCCGAATTGGTTCCGCTGGCACCAATTCGCGCCCTAAACTCATCCCAAGTTAATAAAACCAAGCGAACCTTCGTGCGTAGTACAGGGGCACCGGACGACGTTTCGCGGCCGCTTTTGTCGGCGGCCGAGGTTCGGCGCGGCCTGCGACTAGCTTGGCATTGGCTTTGCTGTCCTGGCCCTTCCATTCCGGCCTGCTCTACTCTATCAATTAGTTTCGGAAGCTCTGCCGACGAACGCCCGAACCATCGAGCGAAATTCAACAATCGGCCCAACGGGCCAAAGGAGTGCATGATGAGGAATGTGACGTATTTGGGATTGTGTTGGGTAACCACCCTTGCTTTGGTAGCTGCGGCCCTCGGGCAACAGCCGGTGGCGCCTGCCGGACAAGCAGCGCAAAAATACGATGTGGCTGCGCCCCTTTTGCAGGCACCGCAATCCGGCGCCCTCGACACGCTGCCGAATGGTGCTAACCAAGGCGCTAACGTCGATCAGCAACGAGCGATGCCCGCTTCGGGCACTCAGCAAGAACGATCGATGCTCTCGCGCGGTCAACAACCGGCTCAACCGGCGACCGCGGCTGAACAGCAGCGCGGCGAGCTCGGCGTGTGGCTGGTGGAAAGTGGCGGGCCCGGCGTTGAGATTCAACGCGTTACGCGCGGCAGCGGGGCCGAACAAGCCGGTCTGCGATCTGGCGATATTGTTTTGCAAGTGAATGGCCGCGGGGCATCTTCGCCGCTGTCGGCCGCTCAGCTGATCCATCAGATCCCCATCGGCCAGCAGGTAGCTCTCACGATTTGGCGAGACGGTGAGCAGCAACAATTGCAAGCGACCGTCCAGCCAACCCGACAAATTGCCGATGAGACGGCACGCGATACATATCAAGTCGGTTTCCGCGGCGACCAGGGAGCCGCGACTGGTGATTCGGCGTCGCGGATGATGCGATTGGAGGAACAGGTCGCCTCGCTTGCTCAGGAAGTACAGCAAATGCGCCAGGAAATGGCCCAGATGCGCGGGGCAAGCAGTTCGCAATCGACTGGTTTGAATCTGGAATCCAATCAAGGTTCGGCCCTCACCGGAACTACGTCGGCAAGCGCGACGCCTCCAGCATCGGCTGCGACGAGCACCGCGTCGCCGCCGCCGGGATTCGGCCAGACTGAAGAAAAGCCGGCGAAGCCGGCCAGCGAACCGGCCAAATCGGCCACGCCACCGGCACCAGCCGCGGAAAAGCCAGCCGCGTCCGATCTGTTTGGCACGCCCCCGACCGCAACACCGCCGGCGCCTTCGAAGACAGAGGAAAAACCCAAGACGGAGGAAAAACCGAAAACAGACACGAAGGGCGGCGCCGCCGACGATTTGTTCAAATAATCGCGACGCCACGTATCGCGTTTGGCATCAAGACAAGGAGACACGAAGCGGGGGAGATAAGGGGAAGCCGTTGCTGGCGAATCTCGTTGTCTCCGAGTCTTCGTGTCTCCTTGCTTCATTCGAGATGGGAGGCCGAGGTTCCCGCGCCGGTGATCTCGCGCAAGCCGAGGCGGATTTCGTCGGCCGATTCGGGGCGGACGGCGCGGGTAACCTCGGCGCCGTCTTTCAAAAAGATTGCCGTCGGCCAGAGTTTGACGCGGAACGAGCGGCCGAGTGGTCGGCCCGGGCCGTCTTCGACTTTGATGTGCTGAACGGCGGGAAATTCGGCGAGCGCTTCGGCGATCGCGGGCGCGGCCGCTTGGCAGTGGCCGCACCAGTCGGTGCCGAATTCCAGCAGGATTGGACCAGGCAAAGCATCGATTTCTTCGCGCGATGGGCCGGGATTGATGTAATCGTCGGGCATACGCGATTTGGCGAAACGGATGCGGTTATCGGACGTCGGCCGGATTCAGTATTATCGCGGTTTCGCTCTCGCCAGCACGGCAGTCACGTTGTCGCGTCCGCCGCCGGCAAGCGCAAGTTGGATCAGTTCATCGCATGCGCTCTGCGCACTCGGCGCTTTATCGATGCAGTGGGCGATAAACGGCTCAGCAGCCATGTCCGTGAGGCCATCCGTGCACAGCAGCAACTGGTCGCCGGGCTGCATTCGCACGAAGTGCACGTCTGGCCGCGCGTTGTGCGATTCGTAACCCAGGCAGCGGGTGAGCATGTGGCTGAACTTGCCCGCAATTTCCGGCGACACACCGGAGGAAATGAATTCCTGCTCGATCGTGTGATCGGTCGAGATCCGGCGCATGGTCCCCTCGCGCAAAGAAAACTCGGCGAATCGCCGATTTGTGCGATGGCGGCAAAGGAACTCACCAGGTAGGCCGACGTCCAGGTTGTTCCGCTTTCGCCGAATTCCGGGTTGCAGCGGAACTCCTCGACGAACGCCTGCTGCATCAAATAGATGAATCCTTCGATCCGTTCGGTGAGCTCGGCCGAATTCATATCCTCGAGCTTCATTACCCAGCTCGTAGCGCGGCCGGCGATTTCCCAAGCAGTCCGAATCGCGATTTGGCTGGCCAGTCCGCCGCAACTCGCGCCACCCATGCCATCGGCGACGGCCATCGCGTACACATCGTCGCTTGGTAAGCTGAGCTGGTCGGTGGGAACGTTGGTGAACAGCAGTTGCTGCGTCCGCGTGCGGCGTAGAATGAGGTAATGGTCCTGGTTTTCGGCGCGGCGCAAGCCAATATTGCTCGCCGCTCCAAACTCGTACGTCAATTCCGCCGCCGCATGCACGAAGTATTTCGCTGCCGCGATGCCGGCTGCACGTTTTCGAGCGTTTCGGTATCATGAATTGCCATGGCGGCCATCCTCCCAGAACGGGTTAGAGTTTGAGAGTAGTCGAGGAGACCACGATTATATCGCGGTCGGGGGGCGGTAGCGAGGATTGGGATTTGGATAGCTCGTGTTTGCTGGTTGGCTTGACGGTCGCCGGCGGCTTTCAGGACGATTTCGACATGATCACGACTGCTCAATTTCGCAGGTATCTTGTGGCAGTCGCGGCGAGCCTTGCGGTTGCCGCGTCCGTGATGGCGCACGAAATTGGGAAGGAAACAGGTAACGCCAAGCAAAGTGGGCCTCCCGCACAAGCGGCCGGCGAGCGGAATGCCGAGCTGATGGCCCCTGCTCTGCCTGCGGTGGAAAGGGGCCTTAAATACTTGGCCTCACGGCAGCAGGAGGATGGAGCCTTCGCCACGAGCGGGTACGGGCGGAACGCGGCGGTCGTGGCGCTCGCCGGCATGGCTTGGCTGGCCGGCGGCAGCACGCCGGGCGCGGGCCGTATGGCGAGGAAGTTGGCCGAGTCGCCGATTACTTGCTGGAGCATAGTGATGAGAGCGGGTTCATCAGCGTCGAAGGGGCGATGAGCCATGGGCCCATGTACGAGCACGGCTTCGCAACGCTGTTCCTGGCCGAAGTATATGGCATGTCGCCGCGCGACGATATGCGGGACAAGCTGGCGAGGGCAGTTGACCTTATCGTGCGCACCCAAAACTCCGAGGGCGGCTGGCGGTATCAGCCGCGCCGCGAGGACGCCGATATTTCCGTGACCATCTGCCAAGTGATGGCGTTGCGGGCCGCACGCAATGCCGGGCTCAAAGTGCCCAACGAAACGGTCGACCATTGCGTGGATTACGTCAAGCGCAGCCAGAACGCGGACGGCGGTTTTCGCTACATGCTCACGCCGGGGGAAAGCGCGTTCCCGCGTTCGGCCGCGGGCGTGGTCGCGCTGTACAGTGCCGGCGTATATGAAGGGCACGAAGTGGAGCGCGGGTTGGCTTATCTCGACCAGTACTTGCCACGCGGGCGCGGCGGCGATCAATTGCAGGATGGCCATTTCTTTTACGGCCACTATTACGCCGTGCAAGCCATGTGGCAGGCTGACGGCGAACGCTGGACGCGGTGGTATCCGGCGATTCGCGATTTGCTTGTGAGCCGGCAACAGCCCGACGGATCGTGGGCCGATCCGGTCAGCTCCGAATACGGTACGGCGATGGCGACGATCATTCTGCAAATGCCGGACAATAGCGTGCCGATATTTCAGAGGTAGGCGCGGATGAATTCACCACTGAGAACACGGAGGGCACAGAGGGAATTCAAAAAACCTAAAATGCAAAGTGCAATGCGCAACTTTTCGATGTTGGAACTCCGAAATCGGAATTTTCCGTTCGTCCTCCGTGTAGTCTGTGTTCTCTGTGTTTATCTACTTTCGCGTGCTGGAGGAGCGGACGCGGCTCCGCAGCAAGTTGTGCCGGTGGAGGGACCCGCATATCAAGCTGATCTGATTTCAATCGACGCGAACGGTCGCGTGACATTTCGCGCCGTCGATCCGAACCGTACGGCGGCTACTTCGGCGACACCGGAGATTCGGACCATTGCGCTGAGCGAACTTGTGCGGTGGGGGAATCCAGTTGCGCCTAGGACGCAGACTATCGTCCTGCTTTCGGACGGCAGCCGAATTATAACCGCAGCCGATTGGGCCGGTGGCGCCGCGGTGCGGCTCGTCGGTGATGATGTGGAGCTGTTGAGCGATACGTGGAATGAGGTTCGCCTGCAGCGCGGATTGGTGGCGGGGATTGTTTTGCGCAACAGAACCGGGTCGAAGAGCGCGAGCGGCTGCTCGATAGTTGTTCTTCCAATCGAGACAAAGACAGCGGTGCGACGGATGCGGTGCAGCTCACCAATGGCGACATGCTGAAAGGTCACATCCAGGAGCTGGATCGTGGATCGCTCGTGATCGAGACCTCGAGCGGCGCGGCAAAGTTGCCGCTGTCGCGCGTGGAATCGATCGTGTTGGGGAGCCCTCAGCCGTTAGCCGTCAGCCGTCAGCCGAGCCAAGGCTCTTCAATCGCGTCACCACAAAACCGGGAAAGGATCTTGGTGGGCATGCGCGATGGGTCGTTGATTTACGCGAAGACGATCCGAGCTGACGAAAACGGGATCGAATTGGAGCTCGCCGGCAGTGTGAAGCTCAGAGGCGGCGCGGTGAAAGATCTCGTTTCGCTGCAATCGCTCGGCGAACGCGTCGCGTACCTGTCGGATTTGGAGGCGGCCGAGTACCGTCATGTGCCCTACCTTACGATCGCGTGGCCGTTTACGCGCGATCGTGATGTGTTGGGTGAGCCGATCGTCGTTCGGGGCAAACGTTACACCAAGGGAATTGGAATGCACTCGGCGGCTCGGTTGACCTATCGGTTCGATGGTGATTTCCAACGATTCGATGCGGCTGCGGCGATCGATGATTCAGCGAACGGCCGCGGCAGCGTTACTTTTGCGCGCTACGTTTTGCGCGACGACAAATGGGTCGAAGCATACAAGAGCGACGTCGTCCGCGGCGGCGATCCGCCCCAGCTGGTGTCGATCGATCTCCACGGTGCGCGAGGTTTGACTCTAACCGTCGATTTTGCCGACCGCGGCGATGAATTGGACCACGCCGTTTGGTTGGACGCGCGGCTGGTGCGATGAACATTCGGGTGGCTGGGTTCGACCGGAGAGAGCCCCCAGCGCGCCGCGGGTTCGCTTCGCCCCACCCCAGCCACCCGGACTCTCGCGCTACCCTGCCACCGATTGAACCGCCGCGGTCGCCTCTTGAATCACCTCGGCGGCGCGTTCGACTTGTGGTCGCGTAACATCGAGGTGCGTCACCGCGCGAATGCGTTGTGGGCCCGTGGCGTTCATCCACAGGCCTTGATCTCGAAGTCGCGCTGAACGCGGCCGCCGTTCCCAGCTCGGGATCAATCTCGTAAATCACGATGTTCGTGTCCACCATTTCCGGATCGAGTTTCAAACCGGGTGTTGCGCGGATCGTTTCTGCGAGCAAGCGAGCGTTGGCGTGGTCCTCGGCCAGGCGATCGATGTGGTGCTCGAGCGCATAAAGTGCCCCCGCGGCGATGATGCCGGCTTGTCGCATGCCGCCGCCGAGTGCTTTGCGATGCCGGCGAGCCTTGCGAATCAAATCGGCCGGTCCGCACAAGGCCGAGCCGACCGGCGCGCCCAAGCCTTTCGAAAAGCACACGCTAACGGTATCGAAGTGGCTGGCCCAATCGGCGGCCGAAATGCCGGTGGCCACGACCGCGTTGAACAGCCGTGCGCCATCCAAATGTCGGGCGAGATCGTTCTCTGCTGCCCAGCCGCAAATCTCGGCCACTGAATCATACGGTTGAATTCGGCCTGCGCCGCGGTTGTGCGTGTTTTCCAAACAGACCAGCCGCGTGCGAACACAATGATCATTATTCACCGGCCGGATGCGGCCCATGAGTTGCTCGACCTGAAGCACGCCGTGGTCGCCGTCGACCGCCTGAGCCGCAATGCCGAAGAGCTGGGCATACGCCCCTTGTTCGTACCAAATGATGTGGCAATTCGATTCGCACAGGAATTCATCGCCCGCCTGGCAGTGAACGCGCACGCCGAGTTGGTTGCCCATGGTGCCGGAGGGGACAAACAGGGCCGTCTCTTTGCCGAGCATTTCGGCGATTCGCTCTTCCAGGCGGCGCACGGTTGGGTCTTCGCCGAACACATCGTCGCCGACTTCGGCCGCCGCCATGGCGGCGCGCATGCCGGCTGTCGGACGAGTTACGGTATCGCTGCGTAGGTCGATCGGAGGTTTTATCACGGGTTTTCTTTTAGCAGGTTTCCGGCGAGAATGAACGACGCGGGCTGTATTATCGCGAATTGCTGTAGGACGGACAATCCTGTCCGTCCAAGGACGATATATAGAGATCGACGGACAGGATTGTCCGTCCTACCGGTGCTCTTCTATGTCGCTAAATATCCAACGCTTCGATACCCGCCAATCTGCCGCAAAAACGGCGATTGACAAGCTGGCGCAAAGCTTGCTCCCAGCGGTAACGTTGTCAGCGAAGCCGGGCGGCGAAAGACGCTGGAAGTTTTCGGTAAGCCGCTGTCGCCGAGCGAAGTTGTCGAGCAGATTTGCTCGGATGTCCGAACGGCAGGATTGGACGCCGTTCTTCGATACACGACAGCACTTGACGGCGCCCAGCTCTCGGCTGCGACGCTGCGGGTGCCAGCGGATGATCTCGCCTCCGCCCACGCCGGAGCTTCTCCAGCGTTTTTGCAAACGATCCGCCGCGTCCGCGAAAATATCTTGCGATTTCAAACGGCAATTTTGCACCGCGATGTTGAGATTCCTTTGGTATCCGGCGGGAAGTTGCGGCAAAGGTACCTGCCGCTGGAGCGGGTGGGCATCTGCGTGCCCGGCGGTGCCGCCGCCTATCCATCGACGGTGTTGATGACCGCAGTTCCGGCACAGGCTGCGGGCGTCAAAGAAATCGCGGTTGTTTCCCCGCCGACACCCAACGGCGCGTACAACCGGGAAGTGCTCGCCACCTGCCATGAGTTGGGCATCCGCGAGGTCTATCGCGTAGGTGGTGCACAAGCCGTTGCGGCGATGGCCTATGGCATCGACGGGTTGCCGGGCGGTCCGCTTGTGAAGGTCGATAAAATTGTCGGTCCCGGAAACCAATTCGTAGCGCTTGCCAAAAAATACGTGTTTGGCGACGTGGATATCGACTCAATAGCCGGGCCAAGCGAAATTGTTGTGATCGCCGATGAAACCACGCGAGCCGATTTCGTGGCAGCCGACTTGATCGCGCAGGCCGAACATGCGCCGGGCTCCAGTGTCCTCATTACCTGGAGCGGGCGGCTTCTAAATGACGTCGCGGGCGAATTGGACAAGCAACTGGCAAACATCGAACGTGCCGATTTGGCGCGCCAGTCGCTCGAAGCGTTCGGGCGCTAGTCCAAGTGAGCACCCGCGAAGAAGCGGTCCAAGTGGCCAATAAACTCGCCAGCGAACACCTTCACATCGCGTGTGCCGAGCCCGAAAAAATGTTGGACACGATTCGAAACGCCGGCGCGGTGTTTCTCGGGCCGTTTAGCCCGGTGGCGCTGGGAGACTATGTCGCCGGACCATCGCACGTGTTGCCGACCGGCGCGACCGCGCGATTTGCCAGCGGCCTGTCATCAAACGACTTCTTGCGGTCGCACAGCGTGATCCAGTTTACGCAGGAAGGTTTGGAAGCTGTGGCAGAGGATATTATGCGCATGGCGGAATGCGAAGGATTAACGGCGCATGGAACGAGTGTAGCCATGCGACGACGGGGCGGCGCCGGTTAGAATAGGGGCGCTTTGCCGGCGACGCGTAGCATCGCGGCTATTTTCACACCGATCTGAACCTTGAACCCCGAACCCTCGACCTTCCCTAATGCCGCCCGTCCGTCCCAATATTGCCGAGATGAAAGGCTACACGCCTGGCGAACAGCCGCAAGGCGTCGAGAAGTTCATCAAGCTCAACACGAACGAGAATCCGTACCAGTGTTCGCCGAAGGTGAAGGCGGCGATCGGCCGGGTCGTGCAAAGCGGCTTGCAAAAGTATCCCGATCCAATGGCCACGGCATTTCGCATCCGCGCGGGCGAATTGCTGGGAATCGATCCCGATTGGATTCTCTGCGGCAACGGCAGCGACGATATTCTTACCATCGTGACGCGGGCGTTCGTCGGCACTTCAGACATGGTCCGTTTCGCCAACCCCAGTTATTTGCTGTATCGTACGCTGGCCGAGATCCAAGGGGCCGCGTGCGACATCATCAATTACAACCCAGATTGGTCGCTGCCCGAGGAGTTCGCCAAGCCGAACGATTGGATGCGGCTGGCGTTTCTGGCCAATCCCAACAGCCCGTCGGGTACGATGGTGCCGCCGGCGAAAGTGGCCGCGCTGGCTGCCGCCCTGCCCTGCCCGCTGCTCGTGGACGAGGCATACGTTGATTTCGCCGAGACGAACTGCCTCGCGCTCGTGGCCGAAAACGAAAAGATCATGGTCGCCCGCTCGCTGAGCAAGTCGTACGCTTTGGCCGGGCTGCGATTCGGATACCTGGTAGCCCAGCCGCAAGTGATCCGCGAGCTTGGCAAAGTGAAGGATTCGTACAACTGCGATGCACTGTCGATCGCCGGCGCCACCGCGGCGATCGACGACCAAACGTGGCTTGCGGAAAATCGAGCGATGATCTTGGCCACGCGCGCTCGAATGACTGCCGCCCTCAAAGAGATTGGATTCGAAGTCGTCGATTCGCAGGCGAACTTCGTATGGTGCACGCACGCGAGCACGGCCGTCGAACCAATTTACCAGGAGCTAAAAAAGGCAAGCGTGCTCGTGCGCTACATGCTTTACCCCGGTTGGGGCGACGGACTGCGAATCAGCGTTGGCACCGATGAGCAGGTGGATGCCTGCGTTGCGCAGCTTCGCGGCCTGGTCTGACGCGCCCCTGTCGCAGAAAACCAGGTACCCCTGGCTCTGATGCTTATTCAACTGCTATCACCCGTTGGCGGAACGCCAAGTTCACCGTAGCCTGGGGCAACGCCCCAGGAGTGCAATTTACCAGCCGGGTTTTGGCCAACGGCCATATTCATCGCAAACATCGATCACGCCTGATTGAATTGAATATGACCTTCGGCCAAAACGCGCGAGACGTTCACCAACCTGGGGCGATGCCCCAGGCTACGGTGAAAGATGGCCTTCGGCCAAAAACGTCTGCCAGCCGTTGAATAAGCTTCTCCGCCGGGGGCTGACGTGTGACGTTCCTGTGCATGCGTTGCATTTAGCTACCAAGCGTCATTCTGCGAACTCTGCGCAAGGGAATCCGATCGTGACGCGTCTTGTCGCCTCGATCCGTTCCTATAGCCGATTCATTCCATACGGGCCGTACAAGCGTTTTACGCGGCATGCTTGGCACAAGCCGTTTTACCGCTTCGATCCGCAAAATGGCGAGCGTCAAAACATGGCGCGACGCGGACAATTTTGGGGGTTCGCTCTTGCACCAGCGATTGAACTTTTCTGTGAAAGCGGCCCTGAGCCTTTTGATTCTGATCGGCCCCTCCACGTCGGCGTTTGCCGCGGAGACCGGCGCAGAACAGGGCTGGTGCACAACCATTGAGCCGGCCGTTTGGCAAGGTCCCGCTTCCTCGCCGCAATTGATTACACCGGCGTCGAGCAGTTCCACAGCATCAAACACAACGATCCGGGTCGCTAGCTCTCAACCGGGCGCAGCATCGAATAATCCGTCGCTCCCGACCATCACGCCAGCTCAAGCCAACGGCGCCGCGCCGCGGGGGATACCGATTCCCCCCTGCTCGACGGCAAACTTCCCACCGAGGAGCTGCTGCCGCCTGTCGTTGAAGGCGGAGCCGGCGAGGATGGCAAGCATGAACCGGTTCAGCCCTATGGCGGCGGCCATCCGACCGATTGGTCCTGGGGCTGCGGCGGCTCGCCGTATCGCACCGGGCCCGGCATGTGCGACAACTGGAAAGTCGGCTGCCGCTGGCACGTCACGGTCGACGGACTTGTCATGACGCGCGATGCCACCGACCTCAATGCGCTCGCGGACCGGATGGTTTTGGACAATACCTTTATGAGCGGCGACGGCACGCTGGCGGGCGGCGGAACGGTGGGCGCTCCCGAATACGAGCAATTCAACCATGGACCGGGCGGACGCATTACGTTCGCCAGTCAAGTGTCAGGCTGTACCGGTTACGACATTCAAGGTGTGTACGAGGGTATCAACGATTGGAATGCGTCGATTGTGTTTCCGAGAACGATGATCAATAACGCCGCGCTTTCGATCCCGCCGATTACTGGCACGGTGACGACCACCAATAATGGGATCGTCACCCCGACCGGTGTCAGCACGTTGCCCGGTGGACCTTTCCCGCAGGAATTCCAGCAGCGCAGCCTTAGCTACCGTTCCGACATGAACTCGGCCGAGCTCAACTTTCTGCCCGGCTGTGACCCGGCATGGCGGCCGTTTTTCGGTGTCCGCTTTATCCGGTTCGACGACGAGATTAACGACTCGCTGAACCAGGAAACACAGATACCCCTTCCCGGCCCGCGCACCGACAGCATTTCACCGGGTCCAGTGCCGCCGGCAGCCCCGATTTTGGTCAATGACCCCATCGGCCCAACTTTCGAGACAGATC
The DNA here is from genome assembly GCA_963733825.1 of Pirellulales bacterium. GTDB lineage: Bacteria > Planctomycetota > Planctomycetia > Pirellulales > Lacipirellulaceae > JABDGM01. The sequence goes on along the minus strand of CAVTEK010000008.1, from coordinate 347,542 downwards.
GATTCAACTTGTTCCATCTCGATAACAACCTCATGGGCTTTCAAATCGGGTTGCTCCACGACACGGTTCAGCTCAATGAGCGGTTCGCGTTTGAGGGTTTTGTGAGCGGCGGCGTGTACTACAATCGCATCAAGTACAGCCACGTGTCGGGAGTATTTACGACCCAGACGTTTGCCGACAATACGCGCAGCACTGCTGTCGATGACTCACGGACTGACCAGTCGAATATCGTCATTAACGATGCCCGTGACTTGTCCGAGATCTCGTGCGAGGCCGAAGCATCGCTTACGGGCGTCTGCCGGCTGAACAAGTGCTGGGCTCTGCGGGCCGGTTACCAGGTCCTGTGGATCAACCATTTGCACCTGGCCGACCAGGCCTTCTTGGGCGATTCCGAGAGCGACAGCGACCTGCTCTTCCATGGCTGGCACGCCGGCCTAGAATGCCGGCGCTAGAACCGCCGCTGCACTCGCCATCGTCGATTAGCGAGCCGGGCCGTCCTCGGCCCCGATTTTCCACGCTTGCTCGGGGCCGAGGACGGCCCGGCTCGCTCCGACGTTGGCCGCCTCATTTTATCGACGGATCTATTGACACCACCGACTGTACCAGTACACTTAGTACAGTTGCGAGGCGTCGATGGAATTTCAAGTCGATCCAACTACCCGTGTACCGATCTACCGGCAGCTCATGGACCAGGTTCGCTTGGCCGTGGCTCGTGGCCGGCTGCGGCCCGGGAGCCGGTTGCCGTCGGTCCGCGTGTTGTCGCGCGAACTGGTGGTAAATCCCAATACGATCGCCCGCGTGTATAGCGAGTTGGAGCGCGAAGGGGTGCTCAATACGCGGCCTGGCCTGGGAGTCTTCGTCGCCGAGCCGCAGGCCGATCTATCCGCCACGGCCCGCCGACAGCGCCTGGCGGAAATCATCGACAGCTTCCTGACCGACGCTGTGCATCTGGGCTTCTCCGAGGACGAAGTTCTGTCGGCCGTTGCCAAAAGAATTCGCGGTTTCCAATTCGCCGGCTCCACCTCGTCCGACACCTGACACCAGACACCTGACCAACATGACCGACGCCATTATCACCGAACGGCTCACAAAACATTACGGCGGACGACGGGTCGTCGATTCGCTGAATCTGCGCGTTCCGCAAGGCAGCGTTTACGGCCTGTTAGGGCGCAACGGGGCCGGCAAATCGACAGCCATCAAGATGTTAATGGGAATGGTGCGTCCCGACAGCGGTCGCGCGACCCTACTGGGCGAAGACGCGGCAGCGCTTCCCGATTGCGACGAAGGCGCGAATCGCGTACCTCGCCGAAGGGCACCCGTTCTATGGCTGGATGACGATCGATGATGCCGTAAAGTTCACACGAACTTTCTATCCGCGCTGGAATAACACGCTCGTGGACCAGATTCTGGACCATTTCGAGCTCCGGCGGCGTCAAAAATTTCGCCGGCTTTCCCGCGGGCAGCAGGCGCAGGTGTCGCTCGCACTGGCCGTGGCGCCGGACCCGGAATTGCTCGTGCTCGATGACCCGACGCTCGGACTCGACACGGTCGTGCGCCGCGATTTTTTGGAATCGCTCATCCAGATCATCCAGCGGCAAGGCCGCACGATCCTGTTCAGTTCGCACATCCTCGGCGACGTCGAGCGCGTGGCCGATCGGATTGGCATCATGGTCGACGGCGTTCTGCGGGTCGATTGCCGTACGGAGGTTTTTCGTGAATCGGTCCGCAAACTCGTGCTCGAGTTTGCCGGATACCCACCTGAATCGCCGCAGGTGCCGCGCCTTGTGAGCAGTCGAATTGCCGGCGCTAGCCTGGAAATGGTGCTGGTCGGCTACGACGACGAGCAGCGCGAGGCCGTGGAAGCCCTCGAGCCACTGTCGATCGAAATACTGGATTTGAATCTGGAAGACGCCTTCATTGAATACACCCGCGGGCCGCGCCGGTCGCTGCCCCTATTCGCAACGGAGTTGGAAAATGCTGAAAGCGCTCGTGATCAAGGAGCTGCGTGAGTCGGCCGGCATCGTCGTGCTGGCTGTGATCGGCGCGGTCTACATGCTGGGCGAGTTGACCGCCACGCCGGTCGTGCCGTGGCAAAGCGGGCGGCTGTACTCGTATCCGTTCGTGTTGGATTCCTTGTCCTATGATTTTTGGATTGTGGCCGGCGCGTTGGCGATTGCCTTGGGTCTGCGGCAAACCGCTTGGGAGTTGGGGCAGGGAACGTATTTCTTCCTGCTGCATCGGCCCATTCCGCGCAGTCGCATTTTTGCGCTAAAGCTGCTGATTGGGGGCGGCTTGCTGCTTTTATTCTCCGCCGGCTTCATCCTGATCTACGCCTGGTGGGCGGCGACGCCGGGTCACGTCCCGGCCCCGTTCGATTGGCGGATGACTACCTCGGCATGGATTAGCTGGATCGCCCTGCCGCCCTTGTACGTTGGCGCTTTCCTTTCCGGCATCCGGCCCGGACGATGGTTTGGCGGCCGTCTGCTACCGCTCGTCGCGGCGATTGGTTGCGCCGTGCTGGCCGAACAGTCGCCGTGGTTCTGGGCCGCATTTTGCATCTCCCTGGTCGCCATCGCTTTCGGATTGGTGAGCATTTTTTATTACGTCCAGGCTCGCGACTATTGATCGATGGAGCTTAGAACTATGAACAACCTCGTGCGGAATAATCGAATCGTGAAGCGAATCGCGGCGGCCTGTGTGGTTGCCGCGGGAATCGTTATCGTCTGGCTGGTTGTCACGATGTGGCTCGGCTCGCTAGCCGCTACCTTGCTGCCGCATTCCGATGGCCGGTACGAAACCTTGCAAGTGGCATTCGACGGCACGCCAGTCATCAGCACGTATGAATCCGGGGGAGATACCGGCTCGCTGATCACCGCGCGGCGTACGCTGGACGGTCAGCCCCGACCCCTGGAGTTCGACGAATGGCTGATTGGACCCTACCTGCCGGCGCCCTACGAGCCGCCCGGGATTGTCGAGCTGCCGCTTTCCTGGGATGAAGGGCAGGGACGCACCGCGGGCGAGACCGATGGCAAGTTGACGCCGACAGCCTGGTACCTGGTGCGGGACAATGATCGTACCGGCGGCGTTTACCTGGCCGGGTACGACGGTTATTCGAAGAAGTGCGTTGGCTACATTGGTCGCGACGGCTTCCGCGCTTCCAAACCGTTGGCGAGCGAACAGTTTCTCGTGCCGAAGACTAATCCGCAGGAAGGATTTCGCTACGTGGCGGGTGGGCGCAATCTTGATTTCCGCCAACTCGTTCGCAACTATCAGATGTTTGACGATGATCCTGCGTCCTGGACGATCACCGTTCTGGAAACGGATCGTATCTGGGACATCGATTTGCGGCAACGCACCGTGCGTCCGCGAGTGCGGCTCGAGCATGCAACGTCGTTTGGCGAAATGCGCGTGAGCCAGACCACCTTCGATAAGGTCCCCGTGGTGGACAGCAAGTTCGGGCCGCTAACAGAAGCAGATAAAGAACAAGCAAAGAAAGACAAAGAGCGGCAAACCAAAAACGAAGAAGGCCCCGTGAAATTTGCCGGACTGTCGCTCGTGCGGGAGTGGGACCGGCTGGTGGTCATCGAACCAAAGAGCCGCAAGTGGAAGGAGTTCACGTTGCCCGAACAGCTCCGCGATCGGCGCTTTTCCGCGTTTTTGGTGGGACCCGACGAAATGCTGATCTACGCCTTCGAGCAGTTCGGCGAATATTGGAGCGGCGGGCCGATCACACGGATATTCTGGATAAATTCGCAGGGACAAATTCGCCGCGAGCAGGAACTGCGGCTCACGGGTTGGGTACCGTCGAGCCCGGAGGCGATCGCCTGGCGATCGTGCATTTACGCGCCCATTCCCGTGGCGTGGGTTGTGGGATTTATAGCAGCCGGGCCATTGTATATGTTGCAGACGAACTTTTTCCACGATTATGCGAGTGCTCTGGGGTTCGTGGCAAATAACGCCTGGGTTCCTTTGATCGTGGTCCTGGTATTGGGAATTGTGTGTACTTGGTTCACGTTGCGGCTACAGCGAAAGCACCGCCGTTCCGAATCAGCCGTTTGGGCAGTCTTTGTGTTCTTCTTTGGCGTGCCGGGGCTCCTGGCGTACTCGATTGAGCACCGCCGAGCGAAGCTGGAAGACTGCCCCCAATGTGGCGAAGTCGTGCCGCGCGACCGCAACACATGCGCGGCGTGCAACGCCGAGTTTGCACCGCCGCCGCGAGTGGGGACGGAGATTTTTGCGTAACCTCGTTTGCTATTCCGCAGGTCCGAAACCTAACCAGCTTGGCAGCTTTTCCTCGCACCATTTGCGATAGTCCGCCGTGGTGTCGAAAGCGCGGAATTTCGCATCGTCTAATACTGGCCGATATGTTTTTATGAACGAATAACGAAACCGTTCCTTGAGAGTTCGCTTTGCTGCCGCTTCGAACTCGGCGAGCCATTCCCGTGGAATATCGAGGTCAGTGAATCGATCTTCCGCCATCTTCACGCTCCAAACATGCGCCGCGGATCGGTTCGCGTGATAATCTCGCTGATGCCGGTCTGGTTGAAGCCTTTGTAACCGTCGTTGCGCTCCAGAATCTCCAGGTGCGAGCCAAGGGCGCCCTCGCGGCCGAAGCGTTCGGCCTGCTCTGCCGTGATGCGGCGGGCCGATAACAGTCGCTCGATTCGACGGGCATCCACGGGCCACATTTCACCTTTCGTGAAGGCCTGCCTGAGGTACGGAAAATCGGTAAACGGCGCCATGGTCTCCACGCCGTTACGGGCCAACTGCTCGCGGGCGGCGTCGAAATCGAATTGCAATTCCAGGTGGTGCATGCCGGCTTCGAGGAACGCCTCGCCATGCAATTCGCACCACAGGCCGACCGTGCCCAGATGTTCGCGCTCGGCCAACGGCTCGTGGGCAAAATCGGCGGCCACCTCTTCAGGCGACAGATCCACGTCGGCAAAAATCACGACGCGCCCGCGGCTGTTCGATCACTTGTGCCCCCCATCCCGCCTCGCGGCCGGCGTAAAACCGTTCGCGACACTGGAATCCCATTTGTTCCAGTATGGCGATGAGGTGCGGAAACGCGGCCCGGCTGGAGCGGTACGTGTGATGATCGTGATTCGCCCAACCCAAGCCCAACCGGTTTTGCCGCTCGTATTGCACCGCGCCGGCGCGGTTGCGGCTTTGCCAATACTCACGTTCGGCGGCGAAGAACCGATCGCACGCCCAATCGGTGCCGAGCTCCTCGGCGGCGGCGGCGAACAATTCCGACGCCTGCTGAAATCCGGCTTCAAACTGCGGAAACGCTCGCCGCCTCCGGCGAAATGTATCGAGATGACGCGCCGCGGCTGATATCTGTTCCGGCGTCGCTGCCGCAATGCCGAAGCCGTCGTAGCCATGGCGCTCGACGAGCCAAATCTCCGCGTCCACGTGCTCATCGAGCACCACGTGACGAAACATTCCGCCGGGCGGGCCGATCACCTTTTCGGCATCGGCCCGGTGCAACCCAAGCATCTGCGGAAGCGCCACGAGGCAGGCATCGACCGAATCGCAGCGCAACGCAAGTCCCGTGCGCCCGCCGTTTACGATAACCGGTGGAAACAATCCCAGCGGATGCCGCCAAACGCCCGCATCCATCGAGCCTTGCTGGATGTAACCGACGTCAGCCAGTTCGCCGATCAGGCCCAAGGAATCCTCGTCGCTGAGCGCGAAATGGTCGATCCAGTCGACAAGCCGCGTTCCGGTGAATTCGCGTAACTGATGGGCCAGCTTGCCGATGACCGAGTTGCGAGCGGCCAACGAATCAATGGCGCGCGTCACCCAACGGGCCGCCACGGGCTGCGTTTTCCACGCAAACTGGTTCTGCTGGTCGGTTACGGCTTCTTTGGCGGCTTGCACGGATCTCCCTCCGAACTAAATAGACAATCGGTCATTCCGAGGTACTCCGAGGAATCTAACCGGACACCTCCCAGTACCTCGGGGTGACAGGCGCGAACTGATTCAATGCCTTCCGGGTTGGCGGCGCAGAAATAACTCCACCATTCAATTATACTGCGGAAGGATACGCGATACAGGATGCGAGGCGCAAGTCTTCGAAGTGGATGCCTTTTTCCCCGCCCCCTGCATCCCGCATCCTCCATCCTTCACATGAACTCAATATAACTTTTAGACGCATTTCATCCCATGCATCGCGTTCTACTACTAGGCGCTGGCAAAATCGGCCGTATGATCGCCCGATTTTTGATGGATTCGGGCGATTACGATGTGCTGGTTGGCGATGTGAGCGATTCCGCCCTGAAGCGAATCGCAATACTGACGGGAGCCCAAACGCGCCCGATCGATGCGTCCGACCCGGCCCAGTTGGCGGCCGCGATGAAGGGTTACAACTCGGTTCTTTCGGCGCTGAGTTTTTATCACAACCCGATCGTCGCCCGCGCGGCTCTGGAGACCGGCCTGAATTATTTCGATCTGACCGAAGACGTCGCCACCAGCGATGCGGTCGCCGCGATTGCCCAGGAAGCTGCCGAGGGGCAGATTTTTATGCCGCAGTGCGGGCTGGCGCCCGGCTTTATCTCGATCGTTGCCAATTATCTGATTAATTGGTTTGAACGAGTTGAAACGGTGAAGATGCGCGTCGGCGCGCTGCCGCAGTTTCCCACTGGCGAACTGAAATACAACCTCACCTGGTCAACCGACGGTCTCATCAACGAATACTGCAACCCGTGCGAGGCTATCCATTCCGGCCGAAAGATCGATGTGTTGCCCCTCCAAGGGCTGGAGCACTTTTCGGTGGATGGCGTCCGCTACGAGGCGTTCAACACGAGCGGCGGGCTCGGCACGCTCTGCGACACTCTGGTCGGCAAAGTGCGCGAGTTGAACTACAAAACGGTCCGCTATGTGGGCCACTGCGACCAGATGAAACTGCTGGTAGATGAGCTTCGGTTAGGAGAGCATCGAGAGCAATTCAAGGAGATTCTGGAGCGGGCCGTCCCGGTGACTTTTCAAGACGTCGTCGTCACTTTTTGCACCGTTACCGGTTGGCGCAAGGGCCTGCTCGTCCAAAAAAGCGATGCCCGTAAAATTTATCACCAGAAGATCGGCGACGAAATGTGGAGCGCGATCCAAATCACGACTGCCGCGGGCATTTGTGCGGTGCTCGATCTGCATGTGGCCGGCCGGCTGCCGCAACGCGGATTGGTGCAACAGGAACAGGTTTCGTTCGAAGAATTTGTCGCCAACCGGTTCGGTCAGTATTACGAATCGCAAATGGCGACGCGATTCAGCAGCGGCGCAGTGGGCGAGGACGATTGAGGCGGGACAGCGTACAACACATAATCTCGTTCCCACGCTCTGCGTGGGAATGGCATACTTCGACACTCTGCGTCGTACATGGCGCGTTCGCCGCGGAGCGGCTGGGAATTGCGTTCCCACGCAGAGCGAGGGAACGAGGATGTTGAGGAGGACGGCGTGCATCGCGAAGTAAATCAGATTTTGACTAAGCTGGGCGTCGGTGGCGAACCACGCGCCGTGGGTCTAGGCGCCGACTGGCAGTCAGGCGAAGGCCCGTCGCTCGTCGTGCATTCTCCGATCGACGCGGGCCTGCTGGCCGAATTTCCCACGGCTTCGGCGGCACAAGCGAACGCGGCTATAGAAAAGGCGGAGCGCGCGTTTCCGATTTTGCGTGATACACCGGCACCCGTACGCGGCGAACTCGTGCGCCGCATCGGCAACGCGTTTCGCGAGCACCAGGACGATCTGGCGACAATCGTTTCGTTGGAAGTCGGCAAGATTCCGGCCGAAGCCCGCGGCGAAGTGCAGGAAGTCATCGATATTTGCGATTTCGCGGTGGGGCTGAGCCGCCAGCTTTACGGCAAAACAATCGCGAGCGAACGCCCCGGCCACCGGCTTACCGAGTACTGGTATCCACTCGGCCCGGTCGGCGTGATCTCCGCATTCAATTTTCCGGTGGCGGTGTGGGCGTGGAATGCGATGCTCGGTTTGGTGTGTGGCGACCCGATTATCTGGAAGCCGTCCCATAAAACGCCGCTTTCGGCAATCGCCAGTCACGCGGTCGTTCAACGGGTGATGAAACAATCGGCTGACGTTCCGGCGGAAATTTGCAGTTTGCTGATTGGCACTCGGCAGGCTGGCCAGGTACTTGTCGATTCGCCGAAGGTGCCATTGATATCCGCCACGGGCAGCGTCTCGATGGGCCGCGCGGTCGCACAAACGGTCGGTGCCCGGCTCGGTCGCACTCTCTTGGAATTGGGCGGCAACAACGGTGTGATCGTTGCGCCGTCGGCCGATCCGGAATTGGCGGTGCGTTCCATCGTCTTTGCGGCGGTCGGCACGTGCGGCCAGCGCTGCACGACGTTGCGACGCCTCATCGTCCACGAATCGGTCGCCGATTCGCTGCGCGACCGCATTCTCGCCGTTTACAAACGCTTGGCCATCGGCGACCCGCGGCGAGACGGCGTGCTCGTCGGACCGATTATCGATAAGGTCGCATTCGACGACATGGAGTCGGCGCTCGCGGCGGCACGTCAGCAGGGCGGCAAAGTCCACGGCGGTGGCCGAGTCACCGATGGCGTACCCGCGGGCGGCTACTACGTTCGGCCCGCGCTCGTCGAGATCGGACCGGATGCCCCCATCGTTCAGCAGGAAACATTTGCGCCGATCCTTTACTTCATGCGCTATCGCGAACTCGACGACGCCATCCGCATCCACAACGGCGTGCCGCAAGGTCTCTCTTCCGCCATCCTCACTGGCGACATCCGCGAAGCCGAGCGGTTCACCTCGGCCGCCGGCTCGGATTGCGGGATTGTCAATGTAAACGTCGGCACCAGTGGCGCCGAGATCGGCGGCGCATTCGGCGGCGAAAAGGAAACGGGCGGAGGCCGCGAATCGGGCAGCGATTCCTGGAAAGCCTACATGCGCCGCGTCACCAGCACCGTCAACTACTCGAACGCCTTGCCGCTCGCGCAGGGTATTAAGTTCGACGTGTAGACGCGCATTATTGGCGAAATATAATGTGAATGACGGGCATCATTGAAGAAAACTATGCTCATGCGCGACCCTTATGGCCCCCGCCGTCACTCGCTACAAGCAAAATCGGCTCCAGCAGCTTCGCGGCTTCTGCTATGCCGCGCGGACGAAGAGCATGTCGAAAGCCGCCGAGAAGATGGCGCTCAGCCAGCCTTCTGTGTCGCTCCAAATCAAGGCGCTGGAACGTGAGCTGAACGTGCAGCTTTTCGAACGCCGCGGACCGCGAATCGAGCTCACGCACGATGGGCACCGCCTGCTCGAGTTGGCACGGCCGCTCGTTGAAGCCATGGACAAGCTTGACGAAGATTTTGCCTCTCTGCGCGAGTCGGTCGAACGCGGCACGGTCAATATCGCGGCCGGCGGGTCCACGATTCAATACCTGCTGCCGCCGTTCTTTGAGAAATTCACGCGCGAATACCCGCAGGTCGACGTGCGGCTCCACAACGTAACTGGCAAGGCCGGGCTCACGCTGCTTCGCGATGGCGACGTCGATTTCGCGGTCGGTCCGATGTTCGACACGCCGGCCGATATCGAATTCCATCCGCTCGTCACCTATGAGCCCACGCTCATCACGCGCCGCGACCACCCGTTGGCTAGCCGGCCGCGGGTCACGCTCAAAGATATCGCCAAATATCCGCTCATTTTGCCGCCCAAGGAACAGAGCACGTTTCGCGTCGTCGAAATGGTGTTCGCCGAGCATTCGCTCGAGTACGACATTAAGCTGGAGGTCGGCGGTTACGACGTGATCAAAAAGTACGTCGAGCTGGGCTTAGGGATTTCGATCGTGATGAGCCATTGCCTCACCGGCGCCGATCATCTGCACGCTGTGCCGCTGGGGCGCTGGTTTCCCAAACGGGCGTATGGTCTCGTGCTGCGCAAAGGCCGCACGCTGTCGCCCGCGGCCGAACGGTTCGTCGAGATGATTCGCACCGATGCGAATAAAGCACGGCGTCGAAAACGCCGGTCCGGGAAATAGTTGTCATCCCGAGCGTAGCGGAGGGTGGCTGGGGTCGAGCCGCCAGCGAGCCCCCAGTTTGCTACGGGGGTCGCTTCGCTCCACCTCCGCCACCCGACCCATTGCAAACGCGGCAAGGGTCGATCTTATATTTTCGGTTCTACCAGCGCCTCGATCCAACTCGGCAACAAAGTACCGATTGCCCTTCTTCACCACGCGATTCCCCTCAGCCGCCAGCCGGGCCCGCAAGTTTTTGATGCCACCGGGATATTTTGGATTCAGTTCGCCGCCCGTCTTGAGCGTTCGCCAATAGGGCGTGATACGTCGGCGGCCCGCTTGTTCGTCTTCATCGGCCGCATGTGCGGCGATCCAGGCAAAGATGCCCGTCGTGATCGGGCACGCGATCGTGGTTCCGTGTTTTTTGGCCAACACTTTGCGTATCGCTTCGATTGTCGTGAGCTTACCGCGCCGCACGGTCTTCATTACGCCGTCAACCTCGAGCGGCGCGGGAATCACAAATGTGCCCTCGCCCAAACGCTTCGACTTCGTGCCTTCGATCTCGGCGATTTTGGGGAAATCCTTGCTGTCGGCCAGCTTGTCTCGCCACGATTTCTTTTTCGGTTTGCTACTGCTCATGGTTTTTCGATTGGAAGTTGGATCTCCGTTAAATACTTCTTGGGATTGCCGCGGAAGATCATGCCGGGACCTTTAAGATAGACTTCGCGAGTCGGCAGCGACACTTTGTAGCCGTGCTCGTTGACATATTTAAGCAACCGGCCGTACGAGTGTTTCAGTTCGTCATACGGCCCGCGATGCACGAGCGTCACGCAATGCGCGGCGGGCAGCTCGCGAACCGAAATGCCATCGGCCTCGACCGCCCCGCGGATCGGCATGCACGGTTCGAAGTTGGCATCCCCTTCGCGATATTCGCCGTCGTAGTACAGGCAGAGCGGTTTCCCAGCAATGTATCGGCCCAGCCGCTTGCCGAGCGTGGCGAATCCTTTACCGCAATCGGCGTAGAACCCTTTCATGCGAATGCCGCCGACGACGATCGGGTCGAGATTACGCTCCTGAATGGATGCAGTCGATGTGTTCATTTTGTCCTCCTCGCGCGCACGGCGTTCGTGTTCGATGAGATGATCAACGGTATTGAGGACCGTTTGATAGTGGCGGACTTTGTCGGTGAGCGCTTTCCTTTGCCGCTCTAGCTGCCCGAGGATGTCGTTGTCGTCGCCGCATTCAGCAAGGATGTCGCGAATCGCCTCGAGCTTGAATTCCAGGCCGCGCAGCGCGACGATCACGTTCGCCTTTTCCAGATTCCGGTCGTCATACGAGCGGTAATTGGATTGCGGATCGACCGCCGCTGGGATCAGCACGCCAACTTCGTGGTAGAAGCGCAGCGTACGCACTGGTATGCCGCTGATCGTGGAAAACTGGCCGATGCTGTACATGGTAATTGCCGCCTGATGCCAGCATACGGCCTCCAGCGACTGGAGAGTCAAGAGGAAATCGGTAGGACGGACAATCCTGTCCGTCCACGGTGAAGACGGACAGGATTGTCCGTCCTACAGGTCATTAGGCTACGATTCGTATCCGAGATTTGGCGCCAGCCAGCGTTCCACATCCGCTACACTCATGCCCTTTCGCCCGGCATAGTCTTCGACCTGGTCGCGGGTGATCCGGTCGACGGCAAAGTACCGCGCCGCCGGGTGCGCAAAGTATAGCCCCGAAACGCTGGCAGCCGGGTGCATGGCGTAGCTTTCCGTCAGTCGGATGCCCGTGGCGCGCTCGGCGTCGAGCAGATGGAACAGTGTGCGCTTTTCGGTATGATCGGGTTGTGCCGGGTAGCCGGGCGCCGGCCGAATGCCGCGATACTTTTCCTCGATCAGTTCTTCCTTGCCGAGTTGCTCGTCGCGGCCGTAACCCCAGGCCCGGCGCTTCGGCGTGCAAGTACTCGGCGAATGCTTCCGCCAATCGATCGGCCAGCGCCTTTGCCATGATGGAGTTGTAGTCGTCGTGCTCGCGCTCGAAGCGATTGGCCAGTTCATCGGTGCCAATACCGGCCGTTACCGCAAAAGCGCCGATGTAATCCTTGCGGCCACTGTCCAAGGGCGCGACGAAATCGGCGAGTGAGTAAAACGCGTCTTGCCCTTTTCGTTCCCATTGTTGTCGCAACCCTTGAAGGCGGCACCGTTCGTCGCGGCGCGATTCGTCGGTGTAAACAATGATCTCGTCATTCTCGCTAGCCGCCGGCCAGAAGCCGTAAACACCTCGGGCAACGAGTAACCTTTCCGCGATAATCCGCTCCAAGAGTTCGTTCGCGTCATCGAACAGTTTGCGGGCGGCGTCGCCCAGCTGCGGATCGTCCAGTATACGCGGATACTTGCCCTTCAGCTCCCACGTCAGAAAGAACGGCGACCAATCGATATATTCGCGCAACGTCGTCAGTGGGACCTTGTCGAGCACTCGCGCACCGATAAACTCCGGCTTCGGGATATCGACCTTGCCCCAATCGGTTCGGAACCGTCGCGCAAGTGCCTCAGCATACGGCAGAAGCTTGACTTCCTGGCGCTTTTCGTACGAGGCGACGAGTTGCTTTTGCAATACACGATTGTCCGCATCAAGCTGTGGCCGTGCATCCGCATTGATGAGCTTTTCGACGACGCCCACCGAGCGCGATGCATCCAGCACATGAATCACTTCGGCCGCGTACGTCGGCGCGATCTTGACGGCCGTATGCTTCGCGCTGGTGGTCGCGCCGCCGATCAACAGCGGCAAGCGGAACCCGCCGCGCTGCATCTCCCGCCCGACGTGTACCATTTCATCGAGGCTGGGCGTAATGAGACCGGACAGGCCGATAATATCGACATTCTCGGCCCGGGCCTTGTCGAGGATCGTTTCGCATGAAACCATCACGCCCAAATCGATCACTTGAAAATTATTGCAGCCGAGCACGACGCCGACGATATTCTTGCCGATATCGTGGACATCGCCTTTCACGGTGGCCAGCAGAATTTTGGCGCGAGCCTGCTGCGCCAATCCGGTCGCGGCCTGTTCGGCTTCCATGAACGGCGTCAGGTAGGCGACGGCCTTTTTCATCACGCGGGCCGATTTCACCACCTGCGGCAAAAACATCTTGCCGGCGCCGAACAAGTCGCCGACGACGCCCATGCCGTCCATCAGCGGTCCTTCGATAATGGCCAACCCGCTCGGGAATTTCTGGCGAGCCTCTTCCGTGTCTTCGTCGATATACTTGACAACGCCCTTTAAAATTGCGTGCTTGAGGCGGTCCTCCACCGGGCCCTTGCGCCAAGCTTCATCCGCTTCAGCCGCTGCACCGCCCTGCCCTTTGACCGAGTCGGCGAATTGAACGAGCCGCTCGGTCGCATCCGGCCGGCGATTGAGAATTACGTCCTCAACCAGTTGCTTCAGCCGCGGCTCGATATCTTCGTACACCGCAAGCTGGCCGGCGTTGACAATGCCCATATCGAGCCCGGCTTTTATCGCGTGATACAAGAACACGGCGTGAATCGCTTCGCGAACAGCGTCATTGCCGCGGAATGAAAAGGAGACGTTCGAGACGCCACCCGAAATGTGCACACCTGGGCAGGCCTCCTTGATTCGCCCGATCGACTCGATGAAGTTGACGGCGTAATTGTTGTGCTCCTCGATGCCGGTGGCCACCGTGAGGATGTTCGGGTCGAAGATGATGTCTTGCGGCGGGAAGCCAACGGTCTCAGTCAGCAATTCGTACGCCCGGCGGCAGATGCGGACTTTGTCCTCAACTTCCACGGCCTGTCCGCGCTCGTCGAACGCCATCACGACGACGGCGGTGCCGTACCAGCGGCACAATTTGGCGCGCGCAGGAATTCGGCCTCGCCGTCCTTGAGGCTGATCGAATTTACGATCGACTTCCCCTGTAGCGTTTTGAGACCGGCCTCGATCACCGACCACTTGCTGCTATCCACCATCACCGGCACGGCGGCAACCTCATGCTCGTCGGCGATCAGTCGGAGGAATTTCGTCATGACGGCTTCGCCGTCGAGCAGCGCTTCGTCCATGTTGACATCGACGACATTGGCGCCGCCGGTGACTTGCTGCAAGGCAATGTCCACCGCCTCTTCATACTTTTCCTCTTTGACGAGCCGGGCGAACTTCCGCGAGCCGGTCACGTTCGTTCGCTCGCCGATCATAAGGAAGTTGCTCTCCGGCCGAAGCGTGAGCGGGCGAGTCCCGCTGAGCCGCAGATAAGGCTCGACCGCGGTCCGTTTGTGTGGCTTGGCGTTGCGCACCGCATCGGCCATCGCGCGGATATGGTTGGGCGTCGTACCGCAACAACCGCCCACGATGTTTAGCCATCCGCGCTGGGCGAACTCGCTCATCATGCGGGCCATGTCGGCCGGCCCCAAATCGTATTGGCCCATCTCGTTCGGCAGGCCGGCGTTCGGATGACAACTGATCCAACGTGGCGACACCTGCTGCAGTGTCTCAATATGCGGCCGCATCGTTTGCGGGCCCAGCGCACAATTCATTCCCACCGACAACATCGGAAAGTTAGCGATCGCATTCCAGAATGCTTCGACTTCCTGGCCCGAAACAAACGTCGCCCCGCCTTCGCCAAACGTGCCGGATACCATCACCGGCACCCGGACCTGTTTCGCGTCGAAGTATCGACTGATCGCGAACAGACAGGCCTTCAGATTGAGCGTGTCGATCACCGTTTCGGGCAGCAGGATATCGACGCCCGCTTCGATCAGGGCGGCGACCTGCTCGTAGTACGAATCAGCCATTTCGTCGAACGTGACGCCGCGGTAGCTGGCGTCGTCGACTTTGGTGCTGATGGCCGTCTGCTTGGTCGTGGGGCCGATCGAGCCCGCGACAAACCGCGGCCGGTCGGGCGTGTGATCGTTGAATTCATCACAAGCCTGCCGGGCCAGCTTCACGGCCGCGGAGTTGATCTCGCGCACCAGCTCGTTCGGCAGCTCGAATTCTTCCATCCCGATCGGGCTGGCGCCGAATGTGTTTGTCTCCACGATGTCCGCGCCGGCCGCCAGATACCGGCGATGAATCTCAGTCACCTGCCGCGGGTGAGTCAGGCATAGGATATCGGCAAAGTTCTTCAGGTCCTTGTGATGATCAGCGAATCGGTCGCCACGCACCGCACGCTCATCCAAACCGAGCGCCTGAACCTGCGTTCCCATCGCGCCATCCAGAAGCAGGATGCGCTCCTCGAGCAGTGATTCAAGTTGGTCGGTCTTATCGATCAAGAGGGTCGGTCTCACGGTAGAAATATGAACTATGTCTCAATAATCGTCGAAATCACGGGCAAGACAAGAGGGCGCGCTCATAAGTTCGTCCGTCGCGCTTGAATGTTTTCGTAGCCGCAGGCGGCAGCCCGCGGTTTTCATCCGAGACTCGCGAGAAATCGTCAGCAGTGGCCCGAATCGCCAGCGTCAGGCCACCGCGCAAAGCGCGCCGATTCGATGATGATCGGCTCGGAAATGATATCGCGCAAGGCATTCTTAACGGTTTCGTGGGGCTCGTCCAGCAGCAATTCGAGCCGGCCGATGTCGTGAATCACGGAGAGCATATTCCGCCGGGCGTCGCCGCCACCATGATTTTCGGATGGGCGGTCCGCTCGTGCCGCTCCGAAGCGTCGTACAACTCCTCGTATAGCTTCTCGCCGGGGCGAAGGCCAATGATTTTGATTTCGATGTCTTCGCCCACCCGCATGCCGGAGAGCCGGATCATGTCCGTCGCGAGATCGAGAATTCGCACTGGCTCACCCATATCCAACACAAAAATTTCCCCGCCCCGCCCCATCGCGCCGGCTTGCAGCACGAGCTGCGCGGCTTCCGGAATGAGCATGAAGTACCGCGTGATATCCGGATGCGTTACGGTTACCGGCCCGCCCCGGGCAATCTGCTCGCGGAATATCGGTACCACGCTGCCCGACGAGTCGAGCACGTTGCCGAAGCGCACCGTCACGAACCGGCAGTCGGAACCGATCGAGCGGGCCTGCACGTATTGCTCTGCCAGCCGCTTGCAGGAACCCATCACACTGGTGGGATTCACCGCCTTATCGGTCGAAATCATCACCAGGGCGCGGGCGCTGTAGTCGTCGGCCAGATCCGCGAGGTGGCGCGTCGCCAGGACGATGTTCTTAACGGCCTCGCCGCAATGTGATTCCATCAATGGAACGTGCTTGTACGCGGCCGCGTGAAAAATAATCTCCGGCCGCGTCTCGGCGAATAGCGATTCGAGCCGCGCCCGGTCGGTCAGATCGGCCAGTCGGACATCGATGAAGGGGTACAGGGTTTGGGGTTCGGGGTTCAGCCGGTTCCTGAATCCTGAACCCTGAACCCTGAACCCATCTCCCACAAGTTGCCGCAACTCGCGCTCGAGATGAAACTGCCCCGTCTCGGCACGATCCACGAGTACGAGCCGGCCCGGACGCAGCTTCAATAGTTGCCGGCAGATCTCTGAGCCGATGCTGCCGGCGCTGCCTGTAACCATAACCGTGCGGCCGGCGATCCAGTCGCGGATGGCGTCCAAATCAAGCTGCACCGATTCGCGCGAAAGCAGGTCCCCGATGGCAACCGGCCGCGGATGAGTCGCCACTCGCTCCTCGAGCAATTGCTCGAAACTGGGAACCACCTTCACGCGAAACCGGCTGTCTGGTCCGCTTTCGATCAACCGGCGAATTTGCTTGCCCGAAACGCCGCCCGACATGACCAACACTTCTTCGATCCCGTGGCGATCGGCTAGCAGCGGCAAATCGTCGCACGTCCCGAGCACTGGCACGCCGCCGATTCGGCAGCCTTGCATTTCAGCCCGATCGTCGATGAAGCCAACGACTCGGTATGAAATAAACGGGTTGTTGCGGGTGCTCCGCAGCAACGTCTCGCCCGGATAGTCGGCCCCCACGATAAAGCAGCGAGTTCCCGAGCTGGCGCGAACAAGTGCCACGCGTCGTACCGGAATAATCTGGGAGAGGCTCGAAGTGCCCCAACGGTCAATAACGTCGTCCCCCAATCAATGAGAAGCACGCTGCGAGGAATGGTAATTTCCGTCAGCCACATCGTATCCACGAGCATGACGCCCAGCGCTCTCGCACGTGACGGCTTTGACGATCACAAGGAGATCGTCGAATCCGACAAAGCGAGTCCAACCCTGGTGCAATCGAAACCATAAAAACACACACCACTTCACGCTGATCAACCAAAACAGCGTCGTTGCGTACAAGTGCCTGGCATGCGGATCCGGTTCGCCGGCAAAGCGGAGCAAGAAAGCCGAATAATAAACCGCGGCAAAAAGCGGCATCAATACTGCCGCGCTGACCGCGAGTTGATAGGCCTGTCGCTTGCGAACGCGTGTTACCATGCTTGATGAACGCTATTGCGGAGTAGTGAAAGGTAAAGTGGTCGCTGCCGGCACTTGCGGTTGAGCCGGAGCGACGAATTGAGTTTGAATCACTGGGGCCAACTGCTGCTGACCCACTGACGAAAATGGCGGCGAAGACGGCGCACCCAACCGAGCCTGTTGGGCCGACCGGACCATCGACTCGCGCTCCGCAAGCCGCTGCTTCGAGAGTTCGAAAAGTGCATAGCTGATATTCTTGTCGTCCGGGCGACGCGCCAAGCACCAGCGAAGGTGCGGCTCCGCTTCGGCGAAGCGCCCCGCGGCTTGCAGCGCCTGGGCCAAGGCAGCGCGGACAAAATAGTGCCGCGGACCACACGCATAGGCTCGCTGCAGGCACCTTAGCGCATCATCCGGCCGTTCCGCCTCGGCGTAGAACTGCGCCTGCCAGAACCATACGTATGCCGGCGGAAGACCGTAATCATCCTCCGTTTCATGCTCGGCGCAATTTGCCGCGTAACTCAATACGGCATCCATGTCCGATTGTTGTCCCAGCTCGCGATAGCGGGCCCAAACTCCTCGTAGCGTCCGCCAATCCGGCTGAAAACTCTCCAGGAATTTCGCGGCCGCGATTCGTCCCGCGAGCAGGTACACGATTTTCAGTTGATGTGGCCCGGTGTCGTTAAAGCATTGTTTCCATCGCGAAACGGCCGAATCGACGTCGCCCGCAATCAGATTTTGCCGGCCGACTTCGAACAACACATCGGCATCGTGCGGGCGGACCCGGAGTCCCTGGTCGACCCATGCATCTACCGCCGCGCCGTTTGCACCGTCCAAAAACGATAATCTGCGCCAGAAACACGTACGCTCCACCTTGAAGCGGACACAACGACGCGGCAACTCGCGCCTCGGCCGCCGCTCGCCGAAGACAGTCGAGGTTTGAACCGAATGCCCGTTCGAGCCACGCCCGCCGTTCCTGCGATGAAGCAAAGGGCGCCGTTGCCAACGTATCGCGAAGATCGCCGAAGTTCATCGCGTTTTGCGATTGCTGTTCCAGCAGGTCGAATTGGGCGACGTATCGGGCGGCCAACCGTAAATGAGCACGTGCGAATAACGGATCCCAATGCACGACCTGACCCAATTCTTCCAACATGATGCCGTTGAGCCGCGCTTGCTCGGCGGTTTGCATCGCCGGTTGGCTTTCGACAAGCGCCGTGATTTGCTGCCGCGCTAGTTCGGTGTTGGCGACGGACGCCCGCAGATATCGATCCCAATGAACGGCCGCCATCGCGGGTCCGATGTACGTGTGCACGCACCATCCGCCAATCAGCATCGCAACCGCGGCCCGTTCGATCCAACGACCGCGTTTCAACACCCGGTAGCAGGCCGCGCGATCCTCAGCGGGCCGCCCCAACTGCGACAGGCGCAGTGCGCAGCCGGCTAAAATGATCGTGATCGTGATGCAGGCCGGAATATACCAGACGAAATCAACCAGCGAATGCAGGACGCTGGCCGCGAGTCCGGCGGCGGCCGCCCCCAATAGTCGGATGATGTCCGGATCCGTCGCCCGGCGCAAGCCACCGATGCACCAAGTGCCGCAAAGCAGAATTCCGGTCGCTAGCAAAACAATTCCACCAATTCCATTCTCACTGGCAATTTGCAAATAGCCGTTTTCGGCGTGCGTATATTCTTTGGTGAACGATTGCGGCAAATACACGGGGCACACTTCGCTGTGGCTGCCCGCCCCCGCGCCCGTGATCCAGCCGGCTTCAAATGCCGCGATGTTGGCGGTCCAAACCTTTCGCCGAATCCCGTCGCGATCGATATCGTTCATCGAGCCTTCGGTGAAATCATTCAGCCTCCTCGCCACCTGGTCGTAGCCGTGAATCGAGAGCAGTCCGACAACGACAACCGCCAATCCCACGGCGCCGTAAAGAATCCGCCGGTCGGCGAGTCCGCGGCAAAGGTAAATGGTCACGAGCACCATTCCAGCTGCCAACAGAGCCAGAGTGCCGCCACGTGAGCGAGATAACACGGTGGTCATGGCGACGAGCGCCGCCGCCCCGCCGAGCCCAGAGAATGATCATTTGCTTCGCGCCAATGGCGGTCTTCGAACGCGGTTCGGCCCAAATGGAATGCCGGGCGGCGTGCAGCAGCCATGCCAACAGTGGCCCGGTCCCAAGCACCAAAAAGTCGGCAAAATGATTGCGATTGATAAATGGCCCGGATAAACTATCCGTCGCCAAGCGGTGAGGATGCCAATAAAACCAGAAAAAGCGCCCATCAGTCGTCGCGTAGTGCACCAGGCCGAACACCGCCATGAGCACGGCCGAAAGCGCCACTCCTTGCATCAATCGCTCCGCATCGGCCTTTTCCTCGATGCGACCGATCACGATCACAAACAGCAATGCGTAGCTCAAGAGCATCGCGAGCGCTTTGGTCGTTTCATGCGGCATGAGCGACAGCGTCTGCCACGCGCCAAAGTTCGGCGGCTTGGCATCGGCGCTCGTCCACAGCGGCAACAATTGGCTCGTCCTGGGCGAAAGACGCTCGATCCACTCTTGCGGCAGCGGCACGATTTGAAATGCCACCAATGCCGCGGCCAGCAGCAGCAGAACGTAGCCAACCGTGCGCGGCCACCGGGCAGCCGGCAACAGAGCTTGCCGTGCGAACCAGGCCGTCGCTGTCACCGCGATGATGGATATCAGCAACAACCGCCCCGCGTCGTGCCGACCGCCAAAAAAATAGGGCGCGACGAAAATCACACCGCACAGTCCCGCATCCACGACGCGCAGTAACACGTCTGCGGCCGATCCGCCGCTGTTCGCTGGCTGGCGCCGCAGGCCCCAACCATTCGCTGCCGATGATGAACTAGAGGATAACATCTTGCTCGATGACAACTCGGCCTTTCATTCACGCTTACCGTTTAACCAAAGGTTGCAAGCCCGGATCACGCGGCCATCGACCGCTTCCGCATCGGTACGATATCGGGCGTTCGGGCCTCGTCCTCGGCTTCCGCAGCGTGTCCATAACCGTATCCGTACCCCTTACCATAACCGTACCCGTACCCGTATCCGCGGCCCGAATGCGCCGACAACCCGTTGGCGACAATACCCAGCACATGGCTTCCGGTCGCGGCAAAGTTGTAACAAGCCCGCGCCACCAATCGACGGTGATTCTTTTGCGGCTGCACGACGAGGATGGCGCCATCCACGAGTCGGCCGATAATTTGAGCATCGCTTACCGCCAGTACCGGCGGACAATCGACCAGCACCTTGTCGTAGGTCGCTTCGGCCCAAGCCAGCAACTCGACGAAGTTTGGTCCGCTCAAAAGTTCGGCTGGATTCGGCCGCCGCAGGCCGGCAGGCAGCACATCGAGTCCTTTCAATTCGGTCCGCTGCACCAGTTTTGCCGCGGCGCTGGCCGGGTTTTCGCGGCTCGACAATATGTCGGCCACGCCGTGCTTGCCTTTGAGACCCATGAGTGCCGTCATGCCCGGTTTGCGCAAGTCGGCATCAATGACGAGCGTCTTCTTGCCCGCTTGTGCGAACGACACGGCAAGGTTAGCCGTGACTGTCGTCTTGCCGTCGCCCGGTTCCGCGCTGGCAATCGCGATTCGATCGGTGGCTACGGTTCCCAGCGTGAGCGCGGTCCGCAACGTGCGGAACGCTTCCGTCTGCGCCGCGTTCGGCGAATTGAACGTGTGCACCGTCGCCAGGCCCGAGCCCTGCAGTGCATCGAGTTTGCGAATAATCGATAGCACGGGCACCCCAAGCTGCCCCGAGATTTCCTCCGGCGATCCGAAGCGATCGTCGAGCACGTCCTGCACATACGCGATACCCGCTCCGATGCATAAACCGCCTGCAATTGCCAGCACCGCGACCAGCCGCAATTGCGGCGAAGCCGGACGCTCATCGGGCAAGGGCTCTTCCACGACCGTCGCCTGGATCGGCGCCTGAAACTGGCGCGTATCGACTGTCGTGATCTTGCCGATCAGCTCATCGTACTCCGTTTCCAGGCGGGTAATATCCCGATCGATATCCTGCATGCGCTGCAAGTCGGCGCTTTGGCGCGGGCATTTTGGCGCTCTCGATCGAAGGCCAATTGCAATTGACGCTCTTGCTCGAACGCTTGGGCGAGCGATTGCTCGAGCATCTGCTGAATCAGCGGTCCCAGCGCCTTGCTGCCGAACGCGGCAAGCCGGTCTGACGTGTGCGAGCGATACGTGGCCAAATACTGCTGGATCGATTGAATTCGCGCATTGAGGTCCGCGATGCTGGGATGCCCCGGGCCGTAAAACGTAGAAATGCGTTGCAGCTCCGCCTGCGTATCGAGCAGTTTCTGCTCCTGCGTCTTAACCAGCATCATGTCCTGCGGTGTCAGTCCCAGCGCGGAGATCAGCATCTCGCGGCCCACCACGTGTTCCAAACCGGCCAAATACTGCTGCAAATCTTCGTCGCGCTGAATGGCCAACTTGATCGAAGCGAGCGTCGCCTCGATCTTCAATCGCTGTTGCTGGGCTTCCATCAAGGCGTCGTTGAGTTTCAAAGCGCGCTGGATGGTTGGGTCGATGGCCGCGTCTTCCGGTTTTATCGCCAGGCTGCCCACTCGCTCACGAATCGCCAGCATCTCGGCTTTTTTTTCCGTGAGCGTGGCTGTCAGCTCGTCGCTTTTCTGCGTCAGCGCCGCGATGGCTTCGGTCGCGGAACTCCTGTGCGTGCGATCGATGAATTCGAGATACGATTGAACGACCGCGCTCACCACGGCGGCAGCCGCTTCGGGCGATCTCGAACGGTAACTCACTTCGATGAAGTTCGTCTTGCGGTTCGACCGCGCGGAAAGATTGTTCGCTAACACTTTGCACCACTCCGACGGCGGCGATTGACTCAAGTCGATCCGCTGCTCTGGCAGCAAATGATCGATTGCCGCCTGAATCACGACCGGGCTGGTCACGATCTCGCGGTGTGTGGCCAATACATTGTCGAGCGATTCTGCATCCGCCACGGTGCCGACCTGGTCCTGATCGCGACGGACGATGAGCAGCTTTGCCTTGGAATCGTACAGGCGCGTGGCCAGCGCAAAATAGGCTGCCCCAATCATGACCGTCACACACACCGCTCGCAGAATGGTCTTCCGCCGATAGTGCGCCATGTGCAGCAATCGAAGCAAACCGTGTACGAACTCCGACGATGCCGTTTCATACGGCGTTTCCGCCAGCAACTGCAATTCGGGAGTCTCGGTTGATGCGTTCATAGGTATAACCGCGTCGGACGCGGATCGCGAGTTTCTCAGAAACTCGTCGTCGTTAGCTTCAAAACGCGGCGAACGAACTGTTCAGCCCCATGCCGATGCGGAAGAATTTGCCTATCGTGTCTACGAACATTGTTGCCGGTGTGGCTTCCACGCTCACTAGGTCGCCGGCGGCCAAACGCAGGTTTTCATTCCCGTTGCGTTTGGCTGCCGCCATACTTACCTTGATCACCGCCGGCGCTTGCATATTCGGTAACTGGCGGATCACGAATACCTTGTCGGCCACGATCGACGACGTGCCTCCAGCCATCGCGATTGCATCGAGCACGCGAAGTTCCTTGTCGCGAGTGAGCTCGACCTCGCTCGGCTTCGTTACCAGTCCGGTTACGTGAATAAAGCGCTTCTCGCGCGGTTGGACCATGACAACGTCGCCGTCATCCAGCTTGCGGCTCACTGGTGCGGCCGGACCCACTTGCGCGAGATCAATTTGCGACATCTCCATGGCCGGCTGCGGCTGAGTGGCCGGTGCCGGTGGTTGTGTTGTATGCGGTTGAATCGGCGGAGCCGGAAACATCGGCGAGCCGCCGGCTGCATGCACCGGATCGTTGTACGATGCAAGCTTCACGGCGCGGCTGTCGTCTCCCGGGCGGGCGGGCTGGTCGGCAGTCAACAACATGCTTCCCCGATGCAGGATTTCAACGCGCGTGCCGGCGTCGGGCGTGAGCCCGCCTGCCGCGGCCAACGCGCTGGCCAGATCGGAGGAACCGCGCGGCAACTCGACCATGCCCGACTTACCGACGGCGCCGAGTACCGTGATTCGATTGACGGCGTGCTCCGTGACCGTCAGCGTTATGTACGGTTGTCGGTAGATGCCACGATCGATTCCGGCCGTCGCGATTCTCTGTTCGGCAACGATTGGCTCGACGCCGCCAATCTGCACCGAGCCGATGAGCGGCACCATCACGGTGCCATCCTGCGCGACGCGGACCGGATAGGGCGTGGCTTTTTCATCGCCATTGCCGCTGTAAACCGTCACGGTTACGAGATCGCCGGCATCGATCTGCGAGGAACCCACGGCAAAGCCGCCCATTTGTTCGAGGTTGAGTTCCGTGCTGGTCGGCAACGCGGGTGCCTGATACTCCAATGGCAGCGATCGCGCGTTATAGTCGACCGAGTGGCAGCCAGCGAGCGCGCACGCCACAGATGCGATGCATCCCATAACGGCGGCGCTACGAAAGTACCGGCGCACGAGCCGCAATCGGCACGGCGTGACGACGATACCCTTCGTTGCGGAATCGCAAAGGCGGAACATGGCGGCCAGATGAGTAATAAGATAAGCGAACGACGATCGGTGGGGACCCGCATCGCCGGGTTTGCAAGCCCGCAGTTAGTACACGATTGGCAGCCCCGTCTCAAGGCGGATTCGACCATTTGCATTCGTCGCGGCGCGTGAATGCTGCGATGCTGTCATTCCAAAATGGTCCATCGTGCTGCCTGCGTAATTGTTCTTGTTCGGGGCCGTTGCTTTCGATATCGTTTGCGCCCTTACACTGGCCTGCCAGCTGTCGGCGATCCGATGGTTTTTTGTGGCCGATACCAACCTTTTGGCATGAGCGACTCGATTGCGCTTACCACGTTGCCCGCGGCCTCCCTGCCGGAACTGCCTCTATTGCGCGTTGCGTGGAAGGGTGGGATGGCCTTAGGGGTCAAGGTGGCCGGTGCGATTATCGCCTTGGCAATGCAGATTGTCCTGACGCGGGTCCTGGGACATACCGGCTACGGCGAGTATGCGTACGCCTACGGTTGGTTGCTGCTGATGCTCATGTTTGCGCAGGGCGGATTCTCGATTGCCGCGCTGCGGTACGCCGCCGAATATCGTGCCCGCCGCGAAGGTCCGCTTTTAATCGGCTTTCTGAAACGCGCATCCCAGATCGCGCTTGTCGAGGCGGTCGTCTTGGGGCTGTTGATGGCCGCGTGCGCTTCCGCGTGGTGCGGACCGGGCTCAAAAAGTTCACTTTACAATTTTCTTATCGCCAGTGCGGCATTACCCGTATTTTCTCAACTGGCGCTTCACTGCAACATCATTCGCGGCTTAGGCCATGTAATTCAAAGTATGCTCGTCGCCCTCATCTATCCGCTCGTATTTGTTGCGGCAATGCTGACGGCGGCCGTTATTTTCCAATTCAAGCTGTCGTCGAATGGGGCATTGCAGATAACATTTGGAGCCGCCTCCTGTGCGTGCCTGGTTGTCTACCTTTTGCAGCGCCGGTACGAACGAAAGCTCGATCTCAGCCGTCAAGGCGTCTTTCGCACTCGTGAGTGGTTCGGCACTGCCACGCAATTGATGTGTGCCTCAGGCCTCATCTATCTTCACTCCCGCACGGGAGTCGTGATCACCGGTCTATTGCTCGATGCGCGTGCCGCGGGCACCTACGCTCTGGCGGAGCGAGTCTCCGATGCCGCTTGTCTCGGTGTAAACGCGGTGACCGTGCTGGCCGCACCCTCGTTTGCCGCCCTGTACGCCCAGGGGCGAAGGATGGAGCTCCAGCGGTATGCACGTCTCGCTGCCTGGGGCGCCAGCGGAGCGATGTTGGCCGCCGTGCTTCCGCTTGTCCTCTTTGGGAAGCCGCTGCTGCGGCTGTTCGGACCGGAGTTTGTAGCCGGTTATCCGGTGCTTCTGGTGCTGCTCGCCGGCGCCGCAGCCAACGCGATTTCCGGCTCAGCGGGATTGCTCTTGGACATGACCGGGAATCACCGCCTCAATACGTTGGCCGCGATCGTAAGCTTGTGTATCAATCTGACGCTTTCGTTCCTTCTGACGCCAAGATACGGCATCCTAGGTGCGGCCGTTGCGAATGCTGTTTCATTCACATTTTGGAACTGTTCCGTCCTTTTGCTTGCCAGGTGGCAACTGGCAATATGGCCGAATGTCGGCCGACTTGCGTCATGTAGCGTGGTCTGAAAACTAGTTCATTTCCGACAAAACAATCCGCATGCCACACAACTCGAACAACTTGCGCATTCGGCCCGCGCCTGGCCGAGCGTCGGCAAGAAAAACTTGGAGCGGAAAAGATTGCACCAGCGACACCCCGTCGCCGATTCGAATTCTTCACGTCGTCTCCCACATGAATCGAGCCGGGATCGAAACGTGGCTGATGCACGTTCTGCGGCATATCGATCGGTCGCGCTTTCAGATGGATTTTCTCGTCCATACGGATGAGACTTGCCAGTACGACGACGAAATCCGCTCCTTGGGTGGCAATTTGCTGCGCGCCGCTCATTTACGAAACATTTGGAAATACGAGCGCACCATTAACGAAGCATTGCGCATTGCGCGACCCTACGACATTGTCCATTCGCATTTGGACTACTTTAGCGGATTTGTACTGAAATGTGCACGCAAAGCCGGCGTGCCGATTCGCATCGCGCATAGCCACAACGATCTTGTACGAAGTTTCGCCCGTTTAAAATGGCACCTCAAGCTCTATGCGCGGCGCAGTCAATCTCTGATTTTCCAACACGCCACGCATGGCCTGGCGGCCAGCACCACCGCTGGCGAGTCTCTCTTCGGGAGCCATCGATCACGAACTGCGTGGCGGACATTGCACTACGGAATCGATCTTTCCCCCTTTTCGCCAACCATCAAGCGCGCAGAACTCCACAAGGAATTTGGCATTCCTCCGGATGCGATGGTAATTGGTCACGTCGGACGTTTCTATCCGCAAAAGAATCACGAAATGCTCCTTCGCATTGCCGAGGCGTTGCGCAAACGATCTGTTCCATTTCAACTTGTTCTCGTGGGCGACGGACCGCTACGGTCGCAAATCGAGCGTGAGGTCGAGACGAGAGGGCTTCGCAATTATGTGACGTTTACCGGCGTTCGCGCCGACGTGCCCGAATTGTTTACCTCCTTATTCGACGTGTTTCTGTTTCCATCTCTTTACGAAGGACTCGGTCTGGTGATCGTCGAAGCGCTCGCGGCCAATTGCCGCGCCATTATTTCCGACGTCGTTCCAGAGGAGGCGGATGTAGTTCCGAACCTGGTCAGGCGTCTGTCACTTGCGGCATCGGCGGATCAATGGGCCGATGCGGTACTCGAATCCGCCCGGGCTCCGCGAACTCACGAGCAATGGATCGAGGCTTTCGAGACTGTTCGGGACAGTCGGTTCAACATTTCCAAATGCGTCGCCGACCTAACTCACTTGTACTTCCATGAATTGTCCAAGCAAAAGGCGGGTTGATTCGACCCCCCGACGGAGCTAGTGCCGAACGACTGGTTCAAGATCAGACAAAGGATTTAACGTCATGAGTCGAACTACAGACAGTCCGCGCATTTCGATAATCGTATTAACCAGAAACCGGCTCGATGTGCTCCGGAACTGCATTCGCAGTATTTTGCGCCAAGATTACCGCGACTTTGAAATCGTCGTTCTCGACGACGCGTCCAACGATATCGATACCTCTGATACCATCGCACGGGAATTCGCCGATCCACGCATCCGCCCTTATCGCACCGCATCTTCACTTGGGGTGGCCGGGGGACGAAATTTTCTGATGGAAATCTCTCGAAGCGAATTCCTCGTTTCGATCGATGACGATGCGGTCTTTAGTTCTAACAATGCGCTCGACGCCGTGTGCAACGCGTTCGATCGCCAACCGGCCGTTGGAATCCTCGCGTTCAAGATTATCAACGTCGTCAACGGGCAGCGCCGGCCGCTCGTCCCGATGAACCGAGTTGCACTGGCTCGAAATCCCTGTGTTATTTCGCAACGGGCGCTAGTTTCGTCGTTTCGTGGCGGTGGGCACGCCATCCGAAAAGGCGTAATCGAACGATGTGGCGGATACCGCGGCGACATGATATTCGGCGAAGAGGAAATGGATTTGGCCTATCGCGCCATCCGATCGGGATTCCACATCGCCTACGAGCCCTCGATCGACGTTGAGCATTTCCCCAGGCCGAGTACGGTGAGTCGATCTAGCGGCAGCGCCTATGGCCGGTCCGAGCTGTTCTATCACATACGCAATCGTGCCTACCTTGCTTACAGGTATCTGCCGTCCAGGTATGTAGTTTCCTACTTGAGTATTTGGGCAGCACGATATGCCTGGGCCAGCGTTCGGCATAGGCAAGTTTCTGCGTTTGTTCGCGGCGCTCTGGCGACGCCACGCTTTTTGCGGGGAGTGAAGCGCGAGGTGTTAGGCAAGAAAGCACTCGCCTACCTGACGCAGCACGGCGGGCGGTTGTGGTACTAAACGCTTACTGAGTATGCCAAGACATCAACGAATTCGACCTACGACTACTCGGCCCGGACACCTAAACTGGGGCGACCGAGTGGTATTGTGCCTGATGTTTCTGGTACCGGTGCCCACCTTCATTGGCGAGGCGGCCGCCCGCTGCGCGGATGCGGTTCGCTTCGGCTCCCTTTCGACTGTCCTTTTTACGCGCCACGGATACGCGCGCGGCCGGCACGTTCGGTCGATTACCGTCATTCTGGTCTTGATGTTTTTGTTCGCCTGCGTGTCACTTATTTGCGGTGAAAGCCATTCCCTTCGCGATCTGCTCGATGTCTTGCGAATTGCCGCTTTCGGTGCCGTATTTCTCTTCGGAGCCTCGCTCTGCTGGAGCGGCCAAGGCCGCGCCGACTCGGCGCTTGACTTTTCACGGTTTCTTTTGATGATCGGCGTACTTAATGCGCTGTTCACATTGGCTCAATACACGTTTCCCGACGCCACCCGTCCAATTCAAGCGCTTTACGCGACGGATGATCGGCATATCGAGCTGCTTCCCGAACAAGGCCGAGCGTTCGGTTTCTTCGCGAATCCCAATACGAACGCGGTCATGCTGCTGTTGCTATCGTTGCCAGGCCTCGTGGCATTCCAGATCACCGGGCGAACTCGCTACCTTGTTTTGGGAATCTTCGTATTTGCCGCAGTCGTGCTCACGGCGTCTCGGACCGGATTAATCCTGGCGGCCGTGATGGTAACGGTGCTGTGTATCGCGTCCAGAAAACTTAGTTATCTTGCTGCGCTTGTTGCGATGGCGTGGATTTCGTATGAGGTCCTTGCATTCCTTGTCGACACCGACATCGTTCGCGATTGGTTTCCTTACCTGTCCGAGTTGCTGACTAAGGTGCACGGTGCCTTGCACGGCGATCAATTCGATGTGAATTCGATCCATTCGTTTCACGCACGAATCGCAATTTGGGATGATGCACTCGAGTGGTTTCACACGAACCCGATCCTAGGCGCCGGTCCCCTGCGAGACGTGATTCCCAGTTTTTCGGACAACTACTACGTTTACTTGCTTTCTCGTTATGGGATCGTGGGCTTAGGCTGTTACGCCGCGTACTCCGTTTATATCGCAGCCTTGAGCGTACGCGCCATCCTGACGAAAAGGCGCCCCCACATGGAATGGGGACTGCTCACGCTCGCTTCCGTCGTCACCGTCAATGTGGCCAATTACACGGTCGATGCGTTCCCGATAGTTCCGATCGCCACGCTTACTTTGTTGTACGCCGGTTATATGTCCTGCCTGTCCGAGTTGCCTCTTGCCACCAGGCAACGATCGCTTGTTTCGTTGGCGCGTGTAAAACAAATCGCTACTTCTCCCCAGAGCTGATCCTTTGCTTTCATGCGAGCCTGGCTACTTCATATCGGCGAGGAATTGCCAGTGGACGGTGCGCAACGAAAGTTTCGCTACGGTTATCTCGCGCATGCGCTGGCCGAGCGCGGACACCAGGTGTTGCGTTGGGCTCCCACGTTCCGCCACCAGGGGAAATCGCATCGCTTTACAAGCGACCGGCGCGTAGAGATTCGCAAGAACTATGCAATTCAATTCGTTCATTCACCCGGATATCGGCGGAACGTCGGTGTGGAACGCCTTCGCACGTACCGCGTTTTGGGGCGCCGCTTCCGGCGGTTGGCTGAGTCGGAGACGCCGCCCGACGTCGTTGTTGCCGCTATTCCGTCGCTCGAATGGGCCGAAGCGGCCACCGACTTTGGCCAACGTCATCGCGTTCCCGTCGTTATCGATGTACGTGACCTTTGGCCGGACGTGTTTCTCAACGCGCTTCCGAAAGCAGCTCGTGGCGTCGGCCGGCTTTTTCTCGGCCGATACGGTCGAGCCGCCCGCCGCGCCTGTGCACAAGCGACCGCGCTCACTGCCGTTTCGCCGAGCTATTTGGAATGGGCGCTAACGAAGGCCGGGCGACCGAGGCGTCCGAACGACCAGGTGCTGCCACTCGGCTTCGAATCGGAACACTTGGCCTCGCAAGAGGTCCAAAAGCATCTCGCCGCGTTCCGCGGTCACACGTTCAATCCGGCCGTACCAATCTGTGTTTTTGCGGGTTCGTTCGAGCGAAGCTACGACCTGGAAACGGTGATTGAAGCTGCGCGAGAATTGCAGGGGGACGATCGAACTCCGGTCCAGTTTGTTTTCTGCGGCGATGGCTCGAAACTGGCTGCACTTAAACGACGAGCGGCCGGCATTCGCCGCGTTCACTTCACCGGTTGGATCGATGGCCCCATGTTGCAGGCCATCCTTAGCGTAGCTTCCATCGGACTTTGTGCGTACGCTGACGACGCGCTGCAAAGCGTGCCCAATAAACCATTCGAATACATGGCAAATCGGCTGGCGGTTGTCTCCAGTCTCTCGGGCGACCTGGCCGAGATGCTTAACCGCCACCGCTGCGGTTTTACATTTCGCACAGGTGACTCCCGATCGCTGGCAAAATGCCTGCGCGACTTGCTCGGCGATTCAGATTTGCTCTCTTCGTTGCGAGACAATGCGTTTCGAGCGTGGTCGGCGAATTATCGCAGCTCCGTCATCTATGATCGATTCGTGACACACTTGACCTCATTGGCCCGGACGACGGCAAGGGCCGCTTGAGTCGTTTTACACGCTCACACAAAGTCGATGTCCATGCGCCAAACAAAGCTTTATCCGCGTTGCATAAAACCGGTGCTCGATCGCACGGCTGCGGCGGTGGCGCTGATTTGGTGCGCCCCGGTCCTGGCCGCGATCGCATTGCTTGTGCGAATCAAGCTCGGTTCGCCCGTATTGTTTTGCCAAACGCGGCCCGGTAAATGTGGGCGTCCATTCTGTCTTTATAAGTTTCGCACGATGACCGACGCTCGCGATCGCGCCGGCCGGCTGTTGGGCGACGAGCGTCGCCTGACGCCGTTCGGCAAATGGCTGCGAAGCACTAGTCTTGATGAACTTCCCGAGCTTTGGAATGTGCTGCGAGGCGAGATGAGCTTCGTCGGACCTCGGCCGTTACTGATGAGCTATCTCGACCTTTACACTCCGCGACAAGCGCACCGCCACGATGTAAAACCCGGGATCACGGGCCTCGCCCAGGTGCGAGGGCGCAATGCGCTCGACTGGCCGGAACGTTTGGAAATGGATGCAGCGTACGTCGATCATGTGTCGATGTGGCTCGATGTGAAAATCCTGTTGGCGACAATCAAGTGCGTGTTACTTCGCCGCGGAATCAATTCGGCCGCGCACGTCACCATGCCGCCTTTTACGGGACAACCGGTCGGCCTGGGATTCAAAGCGGCGTGAGACATAACTGGCCCGCCGTGGCGTTCCGGCGTCATAGGAGTTAAACCGTTGACACAATTATTCCAAAAACGTTTTTACAACCAAGATGAGCTGCGTGCCGCCGGCGCCGGTGCGGTTGGCGACAACGTGCACGTCCACGAAGATTGCAATATCCACGGCTTGGAGAAAATTCAATTCGGCTCCAATGTTCGAATCGACGCCTACGTGACGATCATCGCCACCGGGCCGGTTTCGATCGGAAGCTACGTGCACATCGCCTCGTATTGCCTGCTTTCGGGCGGCGAGGGAATTTCGCTCGGCGATTTTGCCGGCCTGTCCCACGGCGTGCGAATCTACAGTCGGAGCGACGACTACTCCGGAGCAGGGCTCACCAATCCAACGGTGCCTGATCGATTCAAACGCGTTAACGGCGGGCCGGTAACGCTTGGAAAACACGTGATCATCGGTTCCGGAACTATTATCCTGCCTGGTGTAACCATCGAAGACGGCGCCTCGGTCGGAGCGCTTTCGTTGGTCACCAAGAGCCTGCCTGGCTGGACGACCTACTTCGGCGCCCGGCGCGAAAAATCGGCCCACGCTCAAAGCAACTGTTGGAAATGGAGCACTGCTCGCCGAGACTGCCAAAGAATATCCAAAGGCGGCCTGACGATTAAAGCCCGTTCAACTATGAATCAACCCATCTACCTGTCGCCGCCGGACATGTCGGGCATCGAGCGCGATCGATTGCTCGATGCGTTCGATTCGAACTGGATCGCGCCGCTCGGACCGCACGTCGATGCGTTCGAGCGCGAGTTTGCCGAGAAACTCGGGGTTCGCCAGGCCGTTGCCCTATCCAGTGGCACGGCCGCGCTTCATCTTGCGCTGCTCGCCGCAGGCGTCGGCCCGGGCGACACGGTCGTCACCTCGACGCTCACGTTCGCTGCCAGCGCAAACGTGATTCGCTATGTGGGCGCCGAACCGGTGTTCATCGACAGCGAGCCGCAAAGCTGGAACATGGATCCCCAGCTGTTGGAAGATGAATTTCGGGATGCCGCGTCACGTGGTCGCGCCCCCGCTGCCGCCTTGGTCGTCGACTTGTGCGGACAGTGTGCCGACTGGGAGCCGATCGGCGCTCTTTGCCGGCAGTATTCCGTTTGCACAATCGAAGATGCCGCGGAATCGCTCGGGGCGTCCTACCGAGGCCGCCACGCCGGAACCCTGGCCGACATCGGATGCTTCTCGTTCAATGGCAACAAGATCATCACCACCAGCGGCGGCGGAATGCTCGTCACCGAAAACGAGGCGTGGGCCGACACCGCTCGCCATCTGGCTACCCAAGCCCGCGATCCGGCGCCGCACTACCAGCACTCCAAAATCGGTTTTAACTATCGACTAAGCAACCTGTTGGCCGCCGTCGGCCGCGGACAGCTCGCCGTTTTGCCCGATCGCGTGGCAAAACGGCGGGACAATTTCGATTTTTATCGCCGCGCGTGGCAGACTTGCCCGGAATCCATTTCATGCCGGAGTCATCTTTTGGCCACGCTACGCGCTGGTTGACGTGTCTTCTTGTCGATCCTGCGGTCCACGGCATCACGCCGAGCGAGATCTGCGCGGCTATGGCCGCCGAGCGCATCGAGGCCAGGCCGATGTGGAAACCGATGCACCAGCAACCAGTATTTGCCGGCTGCCCGGTGCGCGGAGGGCAAGTTGCCGACGAGATTTTTCGACGCGGAATCTGTTTGCCTAGCGGTTCCAGCTTAAGCGACGGCGACCGGCAACGCGTCGTTGCCGTCCTCCGCTCGGTGCTTGCCCGTCACCGCTCGAAACAAGCTGCGTGACGGTTCGCAGTGTCCCGTAGTTCGGCACACAGCGTTTGCACAGAATCTCATCGATAGCTTCGGTTTGCCAGGCACGCGTGCTACACTGATCGCATGCGGCTGCTCATCCAAAATGCCAACGTCGCGTTGCCCGATTCCATTGAGCCCGTTTCTGTCGTGATCGAGGACGAGCGGATCGCCGATATCGACCCGGCCGTGCAATTGCAGGTCGACGAAGTGATCGACGCGAGCGGCCTGTACCTGCTTCCGGGCGTGATCGACGACCAGGTCCACTTCCGCGAGCCCGGTCTCACGCACAAGGAAGATTTGACCACCGGCAGCCGCGCATGCGCAAAGGCGGCATCACCACGTTCCTGGAAATGCCGAACACCGTGCCGGCCGCCACGACTCAAGTCCGCCTCGAAGAAAAGCTCGCGCTGGCGTCGCGCAAATCGCTCGTAAATTACGGTTTCTACATTGGGGCTACCACCCAGAATCTGCCCGATTTGCAGCAGGCCAACCGAACGCCAGGCATCAAGATCTTCATCGGCTCCAGCACCGGTGACCTTCTGGTAGATGATCAGGACGCGCTCGAACAGATCTTCGGCCAGACCACGCTACCCATCACCGCGCATTGTGAGGACGAAACGACCGTGCGGGCCAATGCTGCCCGGCTTCTTTCGTCCCCCTCTCCACTTCGGGGAGGGGCTAGGGGAGGGGACGTCGCCGATCACTCGCGAATCCGAGATCATCAGGCGGCTCTCATCAGCCACGCGACGCGCGATCGATCTGGCCCATCGCCACCGGCATCGATTTCACGTGCTGCACGTTTCAACCGGCGGCTGAAACCGAACTATTGGCCGATCATCGTGGCCTGATCACTGGTGAAGCCTGCCCGCACCATTTGCTGTTTAACACCGATGACTACGCCCGGCTGGGAACGCTGGTGCAAATGAACCCGTCGCTCAAAACGCGCGACGACAACGCCGCGCTCTGGCGTGCTCTTGCCGACGGCCGATTGCAAGTCATTGCGACCGATCATGCGCCGCACACGTTGGAAGAAAAACGGCAAGCGTATCCCGCTTCGCCATCTGGTGTTCCGGCCGTAGAAAACTCGCTGGCGCTCATGCT
The DNA here is from genome assembly GCA_963733825.1 of Pirellulales bacterium. Lineage (GTDB taxonomy): Bacteria > Planctomycetota > Planctomycetia > Pirellulales > Lacipirellulaceae > JABDGM01. The sequence goes on along the minus strand of CAVTEK010000008.1, from coordinate 313,458 downwards.
CAACGAGATGAATCAGGGTCGCTGCACGTTGCAACAGCTCGTGCGATGGATGTGCGACGCCCCCGCGCACGTTTGGGACATCGTCGGCAAAGGCCGCATCGCCGTCGGCTACGATGCCGACCTCGTGCTTGTGGATCTGAACCGTTCGCAAACCGTCCGCAACGAACAGCAAATCACCAAGTCCGGCTGGAGCCCCTGGCATGGCCAAGAACTCACCGGTTGGCCGGTACGCACCTGGGTGATGGGCCATGAAGTTTACAACCACGGAAAATTCAATTTCGACCACCAAGGCCAAGAAGCAAAATTTGACCACGCTCGCGGCGGCTACTGGGCCACACGATGAATCGGGTGCCCTGGGGTCGAGCCCGGGTGCCTGGGGTCGAGCGAGCGAGCCCCAGTGCGCAATGGCCCTGGGGGCTCGTCCGCAGCGGACTCGACCCCAGCCACCCGACACAACTGACGACTGACAACTTACGCATGCTCCACCTCCAATGGGACACATCCGCTCGTTGGATCGCGCAAGTTGAAGCCGACTTGCCGTCGATCCTCATCGACCATGCGCATTGCGAAAAGAAAGCGGCTGGCACGGCCCTCAATCTGATTTTCGCGTATGTCGAGAATATCGAGCTCTGCCGCGAGATGACCGAAATTGTCCGCGAGGAGCTCGAGCACTTCCACATGGTGCTCGATTTATTGGCCCGCCGCGGCATCCGCTTCCGCCGGTTGAAGCCCTCCAGCTACGGCCGCGAGCTGAACGACCTGGTGCGAAAACAGGATCCCCAGCGAGCCGTCGACCGGCTACTCGTGGCCGGCCTGATCGAGGCCCGTTCCTGCGAACGTTTCCACGTGCTCTCGGAACATGTAAAGGATGCCGAGCTGGCCGAATTCTATCGCTCGCTATTCGAATCCGAAGCCCGCCACCACGCGACCTATACGCGGCTCGCCAAAGATTTCGCTACCGATGCCGACGTCATGTCTCGGCTCGACGAGCTTGCCGCCGCCGAAGCCGCCATCATCAGCCGAGGCGAAGATCTACCCAGAATGCACAGTTAGATTGTTGAACAGGAGCAAACAGAGAGAACAGAGAGGAAAAACAAGTCTGCAAAATGTGAATTGTAACACGCAGATTTTGATTGAATGGAAGGTAATACTAGAAGCAGTTTCAAAACTACATTGTCATCCCGACGGAGGCTCGGCGACGGAGGGATCTACGCTACTTCGGGCTAGATTCTTCGCTGCGCTCCGCTTCGCTCAGAATGACACCGGTTTTGAAACTGCTTCTATTCAATTTGCGTTACTCTTTGTTTCCTCTGTTTTCTCCTGTTCATGTTTCTTGGTTCACCATCCCGGGCCACGCAGATCAATCTCGCCTATTGGCCAATTGCCCGTAGCCGGGTACCGCATCACGACCTCCGCCCAAAACGGATTTGCCGTCGGATCTTCTGCGAGCGAATTCACGAACCGGTTATCTACCGTCGCTGATCCCAAACGTTCGTAAAACGGGCGCACGTCGGGGCTCGTTTGGAACAGCGAAAACGGGAACAGTTCGCGGTCGACCAACACAAGCGTCGCCACGACCACCGCTTGCCCCAACTTTTTGCCGCGCACCATGGGATCGGTGCAAACGCGCGACAATGCCAGAACGGTTAAATCGCCTCGCGATGTGCCGATCGTCCGCGCCGTGCCCAACGAATGTGCGATCACCCGTGCCCCTTCGCGAATCAAAAACGACCGCGGGCATTGCGCATTCCGGCCCTCGATAGTCCTTAAACTGGGCCAGGAAATCGGCCGCAAAATTCTCGACGGTTCGCCCCGGCTTGGGCCAGATCGAGACCAGCAGCTCGGCAATAGCCCACGCGGCGGATTCGTCGATCGTACCTGGGTCGAGTACTTCAATATCCATCGTCGCATCGCTTGAGATTTACCGGTTCCAAGCGTATCGTAATGGCTCGACGACCATCACGAAACCGGGGTTTTCAAATGTCTGCTGAACAAAACGTTCCGCCCCACATGCCGAGCCGTCGCCAATTTGTTCAGAGTGGGATCGGGCTAAGCGCGGCCGGGCTCGCCGCGATCGCTTCAGTAGAAAAACTCCTGGCAAAAGACCAGCCGTCCCGCGCGACGTTCCACCCTGCGTTGATCGAATCGGGAGATACCATCCTCTTTCAAGGCGATTCGATCACCGACGCCGGCCGCACGCGCGATTTGCCGGCGCCAAATTCCGATGCCGCTCTCGGCCGGGGCTATGCCTGGCTCGCCGCGGCCGAGCTCCTGCTCGAAAAGCCGGACACCAAGCTGAAAATCTACAATCGGGGCGTCAGCGGAGACAAGGTGTATCAACTCACCGACCGCTGGCAAGCCGATTGCCTTGATCTCCAACCCAATGTGCTCAGCATCCTCATCGGCGTCAACGACTTCTGGCACAAACTCAAACACGGTTACGCAGGCACCCTCGAAAAGTACGAGACCGATTATCGCGCCCTCATCAAGCGCACCAAAAACGCGCTGCCGAAAGTGAAACTCGTCATCTGCGAGCCTTTCACGCTCAAGGTCGGTTCCGTCGACGATTCGTGGTTCCCGGAGTTCGACGGCTACCGAGCCGCGGCGAAAAAGATTGCCGAGGAATCCGCCGCGACGTTCGTCCCTTTTCAAACCATGTTCGATGCGGCCGCCAAGATCGCCCAGCCCGGCCTGTGGGCCGCCGACGGCGTTCATCCCACATGTGACGGCGCCGCAATCATGGCCCGCTGGTGGCTAAAAGCCGTCGGCGTTTGATACCGGCGCGATGCCACCGCTGGCTTGCCCAGTAATGCTGATCAGAGGTTTCCTGCTACCAACGCTACCGAGCTTGCCGCGAAAGCATTGCGGCTCTCTTCACCACCTTTCCCGGCCTCTCTTGTTCGTGGCAAGCGGCGAAAGGTATTTCTACGCCAAGCGACATCATGGCGAATCTTGGGCGAAATCGTCGATAACTGTTGTCGTCCATCTGCGAGAGCTCATCATGCGATTCACCCGCCCGCAATCACAACATCGCCCGCTGCAATTCGAGCAACTGGAAGACCGCGTGGTCCTCAGTGCCAGCATCGGCTCGCTCAAGGCCGCCGCCATGCCAAATATGGTGGCGATGAAGAAGTCGCTCGGCTACTCGCACCCGGTCGGTTTGACGCCCATTGAAGCGAGAAACGCCTATAGCTTCAACAACATCGATTTCAACGGTACGTTCGGCGACGGCGCCGGGCAAACGATCGCGATCATCGACGCCCGCAACGATCCGACGATCGCCAGCGACCTGGCCGTTTTCGACCAAACCTTCGGCCTGCCTGCCCCGCCATCGTTCACTGTCGTGAATCAGAGCGGCGGTACCAAGCTGCCGAAGAGCAATCGCAGCTGGGCGCAGGAAATCGCGATCGACGTCGAATGGGCACACGCCATCGCGCCTGCGGCAAATATTCTGCTGGTCGAAGCCAAGACGAGCGCCGATCTCGCTTCGGCCATCGATTACGCCCGCAATGTGCCGGGTGTCACGGTAATATCCGTGAGTGCCGATGGCAATGAATTCAAATCGGAAGCTGCCGCCGACGAACTGCTCACCACGCCGCCCGGACACGTCGGCATTACCTATGTATTTGCCTCGGGCGACGAAAAAGCCAAGGCCGAATATCCGTCCGCTTCGCCCAATGTGCTAAGCGTCGGCGGCACGTCGCTGGATGTTTCCTCCTCCGGCCAATATTTGGGCGAAACGGTCTGGCCTCTGGGTGGCGGCGGCCTCAGCAAATACGAAGGAGTGCCCAGCTACCAAAACGGTTTGGGCCTCACCGCCCGCGGCACTCCGGACGTCACCTACGACGCCGATCCAGACACTGGTTTTGCCGTGTTCGATACGTATGGCTCCGGCGGCTGGGCTGAATTCGGCGGCACGAGCATCGGCGCACCGCAATGGGCCGCGCTCGTGGCCGTTGCCAATCAAGGACGCGTGCTGGCCGGCAAAGAGCCGCTCGCCAATGCCCAGGCCGCTCTCTACACCATGCCCTCAGCCGATTTCCATGACATCGTTTCCGGCAGCAACGGCGCGCTGGCAAAACCCGGCTACGATCTGGCCTCCGGCCTCGGCTCGCCGATCGCCAACCAGCTGATTCCGGACCTCGTGGCGTACAACGGTTCGACCGATTTCACGGTCGCGGCCTTGGTCTCGGCAGCACCAGGAAAGCACTCGAAGCGCACCAACCTCGGCGCCCTGCCGCTCGCCCCAGCCGCAGTTGCCAAAGCCGGCCAGCACCCCCGGTCAGCCCAACCTGTACATGTCTCCCACGAAACCGGGCAAGAACGCCGTCAAGGCCATCGACTCCGTCTTCGCCAAACTCGGCGGATAAAAAGTCGGCGCCAACACCCAATTCAAATCGGTTCGCCGCGCAGCGGCGAAATCACTTAGCCGGGCGGCGTAAGCCCCCGGAACAGAGTTCGTCACACGGGCAAAAGCCGCGCAGCGGCGACATAATTGATTCGGCTCACAACATGCCCGCGCTTACCGCCGCGATGATTCTATTTCACGAATCGCAATCAACCAGAAATTATTACAGCGCCTCGCACACCAAATCGCCCACCTGCCCCGTCGTATACCCCATCTTCCCCGCCGCCTGGCTTTTCATCTTCGTCGCCGTGACGTGCATGATCGCCTTCATCACGCGCGCCGCCGCCTTCGGTTCGCCCAGCTGATCGAGCATCATGCTCACGGCGTTGATTGCCGCGATCGGATTGATCTTGCCGGTACCGGTGTATTTCGGCGCACTGCCGCCCATCGGTTCGAACATGCTCGTGCCGTCTGGCTCGGGGTTGATATTGCCGCCCGCCGCCACGCCCATGCCGCCCTGGATGATGCCCGAAAGATCGGTGATGATGTCGCCGAACATGTTCGTGGTCACGATCACGTCGTAGAACTCCGGGTTCTTCACGATCCACATGCAGCACGCATCGACGTGGTTGTAATCGGTCTGCACGTCCGGATACTCATCAGCCACGTCCTTAAACGTTCGCCACCACAGGTCGTGCCCGATCGTGAGCACGTTCGTTTTGGCGACCAGCGTCAGCTTCTTTCCCTTCGGATTATTCCGTTTGCGCGTCAACTCGAATGCGTACCGGATGCACCGCTCGCAACCGCGGCGCGTGTAGATGGCCATCTGCGTAGCCACCTCGTTTGGCGTGCCTTTGTGCAAGAAGCCGCCAGCGCCGCAGTACAGGTCCTCGGTGTTCTCGCGCACGACGACGAAATCGATGTCGGCCGGCCCCTTGTCCTTGAGGGGCGTCTCGACGCCCGGAAAAAGCTTCACCGGCCGCAGGTTGATGTACTGATCCAGTCCAAACCGCACGTCGAGCAGCAGCTTCCGCTCCAGGATTCCCGGCGGCACATCGGGATGGCCAACGGCGCCCAGCAGGATCGCATCGAAGCGGCGCAGCTCATTGATGCCATCCGCCGGCAGCGCTTCGCCCGTTTTGAGATACCGCTCGCCGCCCCAATCCAGTTCGGTGAGGTCGAATTGCAGATTCTCCAATTTCGCGACGGCGTGAAGAACTTTCACACCCTCCGCAGCCACTTCCGGACCCGTGCCATCGCCCCCGATGACGGCGATTCTTCGCGATCGAGACATACGTCGTTGCACCTTTCGTTTGCGCTGAGATAACTTAATCGCCCGATTTTAACAGACGGCAATTCGCCAAAACAGTAGCCGCGTTTCTCCGAAACGGCTGATCAAAGTTTCAATATGCGAAACCTGTAGGGTGTGTCGAGTCCGCGAGACACACCATGTAGAACCAGATAATTCGCGCGTCTCCCAGACTCGCCCACGTTAAACCCTGTGGGCGAGAATTGCCGCAGGCCGGCCGGAAACGCGCGTGATGAGCAGCGTGGCCCAGTTGTCGCCATGAAGACGAAGCTCGCGCCGCAGTTTTTCGGGATCGATATCGACGCCGCGCTTCTTGATTTCCAGTCGGCCGATGCTGCGGGAGCGCAGGTGTCGCGCCAATATATGCGATTGCAGAATCAGCACCTCTTCGACCGCAAAACATGCGAGCGCCGCATCAGCAATTGCATGCGGCCCGGTAAGGTATGTTGGGCCGTCGCCAAGAGCGCTGAGGCCGTGTTCGGCCGCAAGCGCACCTTTCAGACGCGCCGCGAGCACGGCCGAATCGATGTCGAATACATAGCGGTCAGGTCGATCGGCGATTTGAATTGATTGGTCTCGTTGGCCAACGATCGTCCGCAAAGCTTCGCTGCCAGCGGCTGGCAGGACCGTTGCCCGGCGTTTCCCCGGCGCTATTGCCAAATCGCCATGCCAGGCGACGAGCTGCCGGCATTCTCGGTCGCGGCCAATCCATTCCAGTTCGCAGCGCTCGGCCCAATGCTCCGGGACGCTCGTCGCCGCCGCCAGCTTCACGGCCGCATGGGGCACTCGTGTCAGCAGGCGTTCGATTGTCGCGAGGTTCGGCTCACACCATTCGAGCGACGTGGTGCGCCGCCCGCCCGGTCGGCGGTCCGGGTCGATGTGGAACGCTGCGACATCCGCGAGATCGAGCTCTGCGACATCGGCTGCGCAGGCATCTGCGCCCGAATTGATGGCCGCAAAGTGAGCCGCGACAGCGTCACGGTCAACGCCGAAAGCCGCGTTGCGTTCGGCAAGCGCCAGCAAATCGCCGCCAATTCCGCAACAAAAATCAGCAACACCCGGTGGCCGCTCCTCGGCGGCCGACCTTGCCAACTCACCGCCTAGTTGCGCCTGAATCGCAACGCTTTGTAGCGCGCCACCCATTCGTCGGTGGCCTGTTCCAGACCGACGCGCATGAAAAACATTCGCTCCGCCTGCGCAAATTTCGTGACCGCCCGCCGGCGCAGCTCCGCCTGCTCGATCAGCAAGTGTGTTTGCCTCGGCGTAAATCGGCCGCGAAGGCGCGAGACCGCCGTGTGTAGCGCGGATGTATCGGCCGCAAGCTCTTCGAGGACGGCACCAGCCTCGCTACCCGTCAACCATTCGTATTCGGCAAGCTCGCTACAGATAGTCATTTTTGCCGGGCAGCCAAGCAATCGCGGATTTGGCGTCGAATTGTTGAGTAGGTGAGCGAATAAATGAACGGCCGGATCAATCCTGCTCACCTGCTTACTCGCCCACAAAAGCATGTCCTCACGACCACTTATCATAGCTACTCTCCTTGGCACGTCGGTAGGCGTCCCCTACCTCGCTTCGCATCCCGCAACGGGCCCGAATGGCCCGGGAAACGTCCAGCCCCCTCCCGGTTATGCACCATCGCAAACCGCAACAGCGACCAGGTTGCCGATCGTCGGCGCGACATTGAACACAGTGCCACAAGTTGCGGGAAAGCCAATTTACGCGAACCCGGCGCCGCTTGGAGGCACTCGATTCACGTCAATCGATCAGGTGCTGCGTTTCGATGTCACCAAAGAGTGGGTCTATCAGAATTGGGACCGCAAATCGACCGGCCCCACCGACGTCGGTTTATTCAGCGTCCGCGTGCCGCTCGCGATGGCGCCGCAACTCAGCGCGCTGGCAGGTTCGCTGACCTACTACTTCAACTCGCAAGGCCAGGTCGAGCACATTTCATTTCTCGGCCGCACCGGCGATTCAACGCAATTGGTCGATTTGTTGACTCGAACCTACCAATTCCAGCGCATCCAGGCGCCGACCGGCGAGCAGCTCTACCAGGTGCACTACGGTGGCTTGATACAAAGCGAGCTGCGCACGCTATCCGGAACCGATTTTGCGGTCGAACTCACCGAACCAAAGTATCGCCGTTGAACTCGAGTTAGCGCGGCCCGGTTCAAAGCGCGTGTTGCCACCCCGTCCAACCGGATTTGAGATCCCGCCGTCTGCGGCAACGTCGGCCACTGAAGTCTCCTCCCAGTCGGCAACTGCGACCGAACAGACCGACCCAGGCTCCGAATCGCAAAGCGGCTCCTATTTCAGCAAGGTCCGCCACGCAACGCCGAAGGAAGAATCGCAGGTACTCTGGAAGCGCTGGCCGAACTGATAACTTGGCCAAACGGCACATAGCCCGGCCATCCTGGCCGGGTCAACCAAGGCGATTCGATGTCGCCGCTCGGTATTCCGACCCAAGATGGGTCGGCTATATTGAAAACATGCCGGTCGAAGCGGTGGAAATTCTTCGCTGCCCCGCGGAACTCCGCGCAGAAGCTGCTAGCCCTCGCGCTTTGCGATGTCGCGCCGAGCCTGCGTCGCCAAATCGCCGGCAATTTACTCGGCGCCGAAGACCCTGTCGACCTTGCGAACGAGCCGCTATACATCGCGCGCGCTGGCGGACAGCTTCGTGGCGCTGCCTGGGGCCAGCGTCAATCCGGCAACATCGCCCTGTTCTGGCCGCCGCAGCTCGAAGCCGGCCAGGTGGAGCTCACGGCGTACCAGCTCGCGGAAGCGGTAATCAACGACCTCGACCAAACCGCGATCGAGTTGACGCAGGTTTTCCTGTCCGCGCCGGATCTGGCGACAATCAAAGTCTTGCGCCACGTCGGTTTTCGTCACGTCGCCGATCTGCTCTATATGTCGTGCGAATCGGAACGATTCCCGCTTGCCGCTCCAGAACCCTGCGAGCTCGAATTCGTGCCTTACCACGGAACCCAACGCGGCCGGCTCATGCAGCTCATTGAGCGCACGTACGAAGCCACGCTGGATTGCACGGCACTCAACGGCGTGCGCGATATCGATCAGGTAATCAACGGCTATCAGGGAACCGGCGTCTTCCGCCCGGAAAATTGGCTGTTCGTTCGCAACCAAGGCCGCGACGTGGGGCTTTTGCTCCTGGCCGACCATCCTCACGCGCAGCCATTGGGAGCTAATGTACATGGGACTGGTGCCAGATGTGCGCGGACGTGGCTGGGGCAGGCAAATTACGCGATATGCGCAGTGGCTGGCCCGCGGCGCAAAGGTTGAGCGGATCGTCGTGGCTGTCGATACGGCAAACGAACCCGCCGCCGGTGTGTATCGCAGCTCCGGCTTCGAAATGTGGGACCGCCGAGCCGTCTACGTGCGTTTTCCTCCCACAAACGCTACGTGAAATTCGGTCGCATCCCGCACGTGAATTTGCCGAATGCGAAAATCACGGCGAATTGCCGCGTGGAATGGCGCAGCCCAGTTTGGCACGCGAGTTGACAAACAATTTTTCCACTCGCGGCGCAACCTCTGAAAAATATTTTTTCCGTCGCGACGACTGCCGCAACCTCAACGCAATCCGGAAGTTCGCGCACCATCTTTCATTTGGCATCGACAACCTTTCCCAACATCTCGCTCTCACCCCTTTGACAGGCGTGCTAGCAGGCGTAGAATCGGCGACACGATTGAACTTGCTCGATCGCAAGATGGGCCAATTTCGATCGGAAATTGTGTGTGGTTGAAGATAATTTTCGCGGTGCGGCCGGAGTCGAGTTCGCGGCGGGAAACGACGCCATCGGCGTTGTGGATGGCGGGACTCGCTGGCTGGCCTTATCTCTAGTTTGCGCAGGACTTCCAGGTGCATGGCGGCCCGAAAAGCCGCCGGCGCGTTGCCACGAAGGCGACGCGTGCGCTCGGAATACGCGCCTCCGGAGCTACCAGGAAGGCGTCATGGAAGATTCACAGGTCGCGGCGGCGTTGTCCGACCAATTGTCCCAGCGCATCGGTACGCAGCGCTTCGAGTTGTGGTTCAACAACCAGGCGCAAATCTGCGTCGAAGCTACACGTCTCACGATCCGCGCCGCAAGCTCCTTTGTGCTCGATTGGATAAGGAAACATTTGGCCGACGACATACGCGCCTGCTGGAAATCCATCATCGGCCACGCCGGCACCATAGAATTCGACCTGATTGCCTCCAACTCCACCGCCGTTTGCGGTTTAGCTCCCTCCACGCAAGCGGTCGGTGTTCCAATTCCGTCCGCGTCCGAAAACTCGAAGCCGCGTTCGTCGAAAAGATCCGCCGCTAAATCCAAATCCTCGGACAATACGTCGCCTGCCGAGCCCGCCGCACCACGTTCAGCGGCCGATCTAGCCACGTTCATCGTCGGCGCAAGCAACGAATACGCGTTTCGCGCCGCCGAATTGACCGGCCGCGGCCGCCAGCAGGCATCCCCGTTGCTGTTGTGCGGCCCCACAAGCGTCGGAAAAACCCATCTGCTGCGATCGATCGTTCGCGAATATCGCCGGCACCATCCGCGCCAAGCGCCGTGTATTTGTCCGCCGAGCAATTTACCAACGGCTTCCTCGAAGCGCTTCACGGCGGTGGCTTGCCCAGCTTTCGCCAGAAGTGCCGCGGCGCCCGCCTATTGGCCGTCGATGACCTGCAATTCTTCGCCGGGAAGCGGCGCACGCTCGAGGAGCTTTTGCACACGTTCGATACGATGGCCGCCGAAGGCCGCCAACTCGTGCTGGCCAGCGATCGCAGTTTAAGCGAATTGAGATCTCTCGGCCCCGAACTCGTTTCGCGACTTTCGGGCGGCCTCATTTGCGAAATCGAACCGCCCGAACTGGAAACGCGGCGGGGCATTTTGCGGCAACTTTGCAATGAAGCTGGCTTGGCCATTGAAGATTCCACTCTTTCGATCGTCGCGATGCAGATCACGTCCGGCGCTCGCGAGCTGCGCGGTGCGATCCACCAGCTGGAAGCCGTGAGCCACGCCTACGACGAGCCGATCACACGGGAAATGGCCGAGCGGGCACTCGCCGATCTGGCCCGGCACAACACGCGTGCCGTACGGCTCGCCGACGTCGAGAAGGTTATTTGCGACGAGTTTGGCGTCGAGCCGGCGCAGATTACGCTCCGAGCGCAAAGGCCGCTCGCTCAGCGAGCCGCGAATGGTCGCGATGTGGCTGGCCCGCAAATGGACCCGCGCCCCCTGGAGCGAGATCGGTGAATTCTTCGGCCGGCGGAGCCACAGCACGGTGATCTCCGCCCATCGCCGAGTGGAAAAGCTGATCACGTCTCACGCCCAAATCGGCCTCGCCGCCGAGTCGTGCAAAGTCGAGGATGCCATCCGCCGCTTGGAAACGGCACTCCGCACGGCATAACCAACCATCACGACTCGTGATTGAAGCCCGCAGCGCAAGCAAGGGAATTTGAATTGAATTAAATCCACCCTTACTTGCGCTTCGGGCTTTGATCGCTACGCCCCGCCGCGAGACAAACGCAGCGTTTCAAACCACCGCTGTGGGATGAGTCCCAGCCCAATGAGCGCAACTTGTGACGCCGCAAACGTCAGCAGCCACATTGCCGTGCTGCTCTCCGATGCCCCGTACGAGTGCAGCCCTACCCCGAGCTCGTTTACGCCGAAATAAGACCAGGTCGTCACGATATTGCCGGCGATGACCAGATTCGCCAACCCGCGGCCTTTCACCAGCCCGCCCCAGCGAGCATGCAGCACCAGTGCGTTCCAGAGCACGATCATCAGCGCACCGTTTTCCTTCGGGTCCCAACCCCAGAACCGGCCCCACGAATCGTCGGCCCACAGCCCGCCCAGCACCGTGCCCACGAAGCTGAAAAAGATCGCGAAGCACAAAGTGCCATACAGCGTGCGCAAGAGCTTGTGCCGCGCGTCCGCGTCGAGCACGGGGAAAACGTGCGCCGAACAAGATGTAAAGTGCGCCCCACAATCCGGCCAGGTACGTTGCCGAGTAACCCATGTTCACGGCCACGACATGCGTCGCCAGCCAGAACTGTGTATCGAGCACCGCTTGCAGCACGATGAAGGTATCGCCGTCCAACGAAAGATTGTGGGCAACCAACAGTGTCAAGAACCCGATGACCGCGGCGCCAATGTTTCCCAGGCCCAATCCATAGATCGACTCGAATACAAGCGCCATCAGCACGCCCGCCCAACCGATGAAGATCGCGGTCGAGTAAAGATTCGTAATCGGCGGCCGGCCCGAAATATAGATGCGCACCACCAACGCGAACGTATGCAGCGCGAACGTGAACCACAACAGCCACATCGAACCGCGCCGCAGCGGCGTGGTCCAGCCTACCCACGAGAAAACGCCCATCACAAACGCCACTACGTACAGCACGTCGGCGTAATAGAACGGGCTGAACTGATTGAAAAATACCTCGAAATCGATCTTCGGCTGCGAAAGGATTTCCGCCTTGGAAGCCCCGGCCGATTGAAGCTCTTTTGCGTGCGTCGCCAGCGTATGCTCGTAGTCTGACAGCGTCCGGCGATATTCGGCCAATTGACCGTTAAACGTCGTCACGTCGTTGTTCGCGTATGCACCGAGCAGTTTGCTCAGCGACAGCGTTGCCGAGTCTACAGGCTCTTTCATCACTCGGTTTTTCAGCGCTTCGAGCTCCGCTTGAATGAGCATCGTCCAACGGGTCGTCGCGTCGTGGGGCGGCACCGCGTGCGGCGCTTGGGCCTGTTCCAATTCCGAAATGATTTGTTGCGTCCGCTGCAAGCTCGCGTTGAATTTCTCGCGATCGTCCATCGCCAACGGCGGCGACCGGAACGACAGCACCAGAGCCATGTAAAAATTGTACTTGGCCCGCAGTTGCAGCACCTTGTTTTGAAAAAGCGACCGATCCTTCTCCGGCGTGTCGAACGCCAATTTGAATTGCCGGGCGACTTCCGTCGTAATCTCCGGATCATCCGGCACGCTGGCGCGTTTGTGATTGATCTCATTGAGCGAATAACGCCAAAACAGCGGCCGATGCTCCAATTCCAGCGCGTCGAGCAAATCGGTGTTCTCGATGCGGAAGATGCGGTGATCGTCGGCCCCGTCGGCCCCCGAGATCACGTCGAGCAGCCAGCGAATGGCTGGCAGCTTCGCGCGTTTCACGTTTCCCTTCTCATCCAGCACGCTGACTTCCTGCCGGCTGGAAATGATTTGCAGGCTGTTGCGGGCCAGCGTGTCGTACGGCTTGATCCGCCCCTGATACGCCACCGGCAGCTTGCCGAACTCAAAAATCTGCATCTCGCTCGGCGCCGATGCCGGCATCTGCGTCTGGTACAGCACGAATCCGGCGAAGATCAGCACGACGATCGCCGGGAACCATTTCGCAAAAACCGCCCGACCTTCGAGCGATTCGAGCCGATTGGCACGTTGCAGCTCGTGCCGCTTTGCGTTTCGCCCGGCCGTTCGTCGCCGCCTGTTCCGGCGTGCTCTCCCGCAGTGCGCATCGCCGCAGTTGTATCGACTTCCTCGGCCCGGCGACGCAGAAACCGCACCAGTATCGTGCCGAAATGGGCCAGCATGCCGATTGCCACCAGCATGCAGGCCACATACGGCGTCATCCAGCTCGGGTTCGTGACGACTTGCAATACGGTCGCGCACTCGGTGGCTTCGTCGAAACTCTGCTGATAAAAAGTCGTCCCCTCGTATCGCAGCGGGTTGTTCATCCAGATCAGCATCTCGCGATCGATATTGCGCCCTGGGTCTTTGAACTCCACCAACGAGGAATAATTCTTGGCCGTGCTCGTGCCCGCATAACGATCGAACTTGAACTTTTTGAGCGTCACTGAGTATGGGTGATACAACCGCTTGAACCGCAATGCGATGCCGTACGTGTGCCCATCCACTTGAACCGGTTGATCGATGATTCTCGATTGATCGTTGAGGAATCGCAGCGAAATTAAATACGTGCCCAGCGACTTTCCGCCGTCCTTCGACAGCAGCTCGATATACGCCGACGGAGAATCGACTTTCTGCGCATTCTCGCCGACACCCGTTGCCGGGGCGACCGATTCGGCCACATTTTGCTGGCCGAAACCCGCGGTGGCCGGGTTCGATTCGTTGGGCTTCGGTTCGCGCAGCGCCGAATTCTGCAGCCAGCGGTGCACTTGGATTTTGAACGGCAAGTCCGGATGATCGATCGCCTCGCGCTGACCCACGTTTGCCACCAGCAGCGACGCCGGCACCACGGTGACGCGGTCATTGTCCTTCGGCGAATGATCCGTGACCGAAAGCTCGTAGCCGCGAATGTCGTCCGAATATCCGACGGTGCCGCCCTCGGGAATCGTCATCTGCGATTCGACCGCCCCCACGCTCGTCAGCAATTGCCCAATCATCATCAGCGCGACGCCGGCGTGCAGCAGCACGATGCCGGCCCGCTTGCGGAAAACCATCACGCAGCCCGCCAGCAATACAGCCCCTGCGCCGGCCCCCTTGATAAGCTGCCACAGAATGCGAATCCCCGAATCGTCGAGCCGCGCCTCCGGATGCGCGAGCAGCCAAATGGCGAGCCACGCCACCAGCACATCGATCACAAGCAGGACGGTCCATTCGACCCGGCGCATGCGCTCGCGCAAGAAGATCACGCCATACGCGCCGGCGAGCGCAACCGCGACCAGCGCGCCCCGAAAACATTGCCACAGCAAATTACAGAACTCGGGCGAAAGCTGGGTCTCGACCGCGTTATTGAGGCCGCTGCGGATTGCAACATACGTAAGGATCACACCCGCTGCCAAAACGCCGAGTCCAACTTTCAGCGTCCGACCCGTTGCTGCGACTTTGAATCGCACCGCATGTGCGCTCGCTAAATTGATAAGAAGCAGCGAGCCGATCAATTTCCCGCCGGGAAAATAGAACCCACCGCTGAGATTCCATTCCAAGTGCTTAAAGAATATCTGCACCAGCCGCTCGAAAGCACGAAACTCCACCAGCGCGAACCAGCGATTGAAATACAGATTGTTGACCACCTCCCAAACGTCGTGGTCCTTCTGCGCGAGCGTCCCAACAAAGATCAGAAAAATCGAACACGCAAAGAGCACAACTGTCAGCCGCAAAGACGCCAAAACGGCCAACACGCGTTTTGCCCCATATTCGGCCGACGAAATCTGCTGCGCCGCCGCCGAATCGCTGCCTAAAAACCGTGGCCGAGCTAGTTCACTTGTCGCCATTGTCTGCTCCGCCGTGTGAAAACTTGACCGACTTCAAAAACGACTTGAATTCATCAATGCTTTTTTTGACCACCTCGCGGTCGCCCTTCATCTTGATAAACCAAACCTGGTCGCCATTTTTTGCGATCGCGGCCAATGTCGCTTCATTTGCCTTCGACTCCTCGGGCTTTGCCGCGTCCGGAATCATCGCGGCGAACGTCGCCCTCTGGCCGTCGATTTGTATCGATTCGGTCGCACCGGCGAGCGCATCCTTTTGGATTTCGCCGAGCCCAAGCTCGCCGCGCCAGCGGTTGATGTTCGCCAGCGGATCGGCAATCAGCGATCCTTCGCTGGCCGGAAAATTGATCAAGGTCACCTGTGCTTGTTTACCGCCATCCGAGACCGCGAATTCCGCTTTACGCATGCCTGTGGCCGGAACCGATTTCCAAGACGGCGGTGCAACAAACTTCGGAACATCGGCCGGCACCTGCGCACCTGCCGAATCGGCGCCGGCATTGGCAACCACGTTATCGATCGGCGGATGCCCTGCCGGAAGACCGGACGCAAGACTTTCATTTGCATCGATGGGCGGATGCCCGGCCGGAAGCCCCGAACCGGTCGTTCGACTGCCGGTCGCCCGCGGACCGAGAGCCCCGCCTGCAAACGGCGGAGACATGCCGCCCGCGGCCATGCCGCCCGCTTTGAATCGGCCCCGCATATCGACGATCGTAATCGGCCGCTCGCCCGCTTTCGCTTCGTGTGATACGTCTCCCAGTTGTTGCGCACCCGATCGCTGGCAACTGCAACTGGCCACGCCAACGATTCACGTTGGGCAACAGGTCATTTTGCCTGTCCTTCCAGGGAAGCGCATTGACAGTGATTTCCAATCGCTTGTCGCCTGGAATCACAATTGTCGCGGCGCACATTGGATTGCCGGCCTCCTCTTTCCAACCGGCCGGCACCTTCCAACTGGCGCGACCATCCGACCCAATGCCGAGACCGGCAAAAAAGTCGCGAATCTCCTGTTCGTGCGGTCCAATTTCGGGAATCGGTCCAACCACTTTGAAAAACCAGGCCTGATCCCCAATCGGCAAAATCGCCGCCAACATCCGGTCCGTCGGCTCGCCCGGCTTCGCGTCGGCAACCACCTCCGCCTTTGGCTCTTTGGGCACGACTTTCGTTTGAATCTGCTCCGCTTGCTGGCAGCCTAACGCGAGGATACAGACCAGCGCCGAGAGACCCAAACAGAGTCGCGGCCAACGTTGTTTTGAACAAACGAGCATGCAAACGATGCGGCTAAGTGGCCGCCGAACAGAGAAAGGCGGGATCGGCGAGCTACGCCCAGGATGGCGAGCATCTTACGGCCGATTGTCGAATTATAGCCGATTCCCCGCCGCGTGGCATTGCTCATTTGACGCGAGCCGGGCCGTCCCCGGCCCCGGCCACGCGACGACCACAGCCTTTCGGGGCCGAGGACGGCCCGGCTCGCTGTCCGTGACTCTGCACAATTCCTACCGTCCGAGCAACGGATGGAGTGCATTGAGCAGCGCACTATTCGGCGTCGAGATCTGGTCCCAGCTCCAGATATTCCGCAATAGGTCGTACGTCATCATGCCGCAAAGGCTCAACATGAGTAAGCATCCGGCCAGCGCCACCACATTCCAAACCGAGAACGGCGTGTCCGGTCCGGCGGCCACGCCCACGCCTGCCGGCATCGCGCCCGGCGTAAGGCCCACGCCGAAATCCTCGTGGATCATGCCCTCCTCGCTCAATCCGCCCGAGATCGGCGCCCCGCCCGTCTCCTCGGAGATTTCATCGAGAGCGATGACTTGCGAGCTGTCCTTCTCCTCGTCGGCGCCCTCTTCTCCCAGGGGCGTGAGCTGAAAATCTTCACCAATCTTCGATTCCGGGCCGACGCTAATCGACAGCGGCTCCAGCGGCATGTCCTCTTCCGAAACCGAGCTACCCATGCCAATCGAGCTGCCCATTCCCATCGAGCTGCCCATACCCAAATCGAGCGATGAACCCATTGGCGCCGAGCCGCTCAAATCGAGCGACACCTCGTCCAGCGCAAGACCGCTGTCTGACGGCGAAATAATATTGATGCCGCTGCTCTCGCCCGAAAGCGTCACGTCGCTTCCTTCGCCAAGGACCTGGTCATCGTCGTCATCCAATTCCAATGCCGACAGCCCGGTCAGCCCGGTGCCGCTCGAGCCTTCCTTACCGATGCCGATATCGGATGTCGCAATCCCCGGGCTGCTAGGAGTCGGCGCTAATTCGAGATCGCTAAACGATGTTTTTTTGTCCGGCGTCTTTGGCTTGGTCTTACTCGATGCAGCAGCCTTGGCGGCCGCTTGCGCTTTGGCCACATCCTCCGGCGCCAGAATGCGGCTCGATTCGGCCTCGAGATCCACTTCCAGCTCTTCCAGTCCGGCAAAATCGCTCGATGGCCCTGCCAGGTCGAGGCCCAGATCGTTGTCGCCAGCCCCCGCTAGTCCCGATTCATGCGCCAACTTCACGTCGCTTGCTGGACCCGAACCTTTGTCTAGCGGTGACATGTCCAGATCGGCATCCAGATCGAGTTCCGCCTTGCCGATGATCGTGCTCGGCGGCCGGCCCGACGAATCGCCCAGCTCGGCTTCGCTGAGCAAGATCGAATCGGTACTCAAATCAATTTCGTGGTCCTTATCGAGAACGTCCTGGTCGATTTCGTCGTCCATCCCTGCGACTGTCGGCTCGTCAACTTCTTCTTCCAGGCTGAGGTCGCTAGCCGGCCCTGCCGCCATTTCCTCATCATCCAAGCCAAGATCCGAGCTAGCCGCTGCTTCCGGAGCTTTGGCTTTCGGGACCGCCGCCGGTTCCTCGTCCGCCAGGCCGAGGTCCGATGTCGCCGCTGCCGGAACGCCAGCCCCGGGCTTCAACGGCGCCGGCCATTCAGGCTCGTCCCCCTCGTCGTCCAGATTGAGCACCAGATCGCTCGGCGGCGGATCGAGTTGCGGCACGCCTTCGACCGCAAACTTTTCGATATCTTCCCCGCGGAATTTCCAGCTCGCCCCGTCCTTGTACGCTCGAACTTTTCCCGCGTCGCGAAGCTCTTTCAACCGCTCTTTCGAGATGCCCAGTTGATTGGCCGCGTCTTCCAGGCTCATTAACCGTTGCGCCATACGTGCCTCACGTTACAACGGCCGCAAGACACGTAGGCCGGTCGAGCCGAGACTGCCCTCATCCGGGCACGAATCTCAGCACGACACGCCTACAGGTCAGTGCTTCAGGCCGTTGCGGACATCCTGCGGTAGCGGGTTGCCGCTGTTGAATTCGATCATCTGCAAGTCCCAGCTGAAATTGCGGACGCTCTTGGGCGTAATTTCGCCGCTCACCCGATCGACGTGATACACCGCCATCACTCGCTGCTTCGGGTCAATCACCGTAACTGTAAGCGGCTGACCTTCGGTCGCGCTTACGTGGGTCATTAACTCGTTGCCAAACGAACGGGCTGGCGAATCCATCGGCGGGGTGTAAGCCGGTTCCGAGGAACCTCGGCCGGCCGCGACCGCAATCACCAGGCTTGCTCCTAACAAAGCGCCGAACAGCGAACGTCGCATCGTTTCCTCCTCGGCCTGCCGCTCTGGACAGTCCGCGATTGAGGAATCCGGCGCCTTTAGTTCCATTCTAAAAGCACCGTATTCCGATTCAAGCTAAATCCCTCACGGGCCAGTGGTTAGAACGGCCGGGCCGTATTGTGCCGATAATGCGGGCCGCGTGGCCAGGCGAGGTGTCCTTGCTTAAAGACTCCCGATCCGCTTTCGCCACGACAAAAACGCCGTTAAGCTACGGCCAGATAGGTGTTTACGCACTGTCAGGGCGGGAGTTTAGTCGCAATCCGCAGCACCAGCAAGGCCGCCGCGAATGTCGGATATCGCTGAAAGACTTCAATTTGCCGTCGAAATCGCCCGCGAAGCCGGCGACGGCACGCTGCGTTATTTCCGCCGCCCCGATCTGGTAATCGAGAACAAGGCCGACCACTCGCCCGTCACCGTTGCCGATCGCTCGGCAGAAGAATTGATGCGTCAGCGAATCAACGAGCGCTTTTCCGGCGACGCGATCATCGGCGAGGAATTCGGCGAGCAAATTGGCCAGACCGAATTCCAATGGGTGCTCGATCCAATCGACGGCACGAAGTCGTTCATCCACGGCGTCCCGCTGTACACCACGCTCGTCGCGGTGCTGCAAAACGGCGAGCCGCAAATCGGCGTCATTCACGCGCCGGCCGTCGGTGAAACGGTCTACGCGGCGAGAGGGTCGGGCTGCTGGTACACATTCGGCGGCGCTGCCAAGGTCCGGCCGGCGCGCGTTTCCACGATCGCGACATTGAGCGAAGGACTGCTCCTCACGACTGAAGTCGAAGATTTCAGCAAGCGCCCGCAAGGCGACGCGATGGAAGTTTTCATACGCTTGCAACGTACCGCGCGAGTTGCTCGTACATGGGGCGACGGATACGGCTATCTCCTGGTCGCGACTGGCCGTGCCGAGGCCATGATCGACCCCATTTTGAACCTGTGGGACGCCGCCCCACTGCTGCCGATTATCGAGGAGGCTGGTGGACACTTTTCCGACTGGAACGGCGACCCAACGATCCGCGCCGGCGAGGCCCTGGCGACAAACAGTCGCGTGAAAGCCGAAGTGCTCGCGATAATCGGGTCGATCGGTTGCCAGGATTAGCAATCTGTCATTCTGAGGTACTCCGAAGAATCTAAACGGCCCCTTCGGAGTACCTCAGGGTGACATGGGCAAATGGACCCGCTACGGCTACCCACTTTGCCCGTTGCCCAAGTCCGGCAAACCGCTATACTTACGCTTCTACCTAAAACCTGAACTGCCAGCGGGAATCCGAACAAGCGAGGCGAGGTAAGCCATGGGTCGGCAATGTGATGTATGCGGCAAAAGCCGTCAACTGGGCAATCAAGTCACCACGCGCGGCAAGAAGAAGTATTTGGGCGGCGTCGGCACCAAGGTCACCGGCATCAGCCGCCGCAAATTCAAGCCTAATTTACAGCGCGTGAAGGTCTCCACGCTCAACGGCAGCCACAAGGCGATCCACGTCTGTACCCAATGCCTCCGCAGCGGCGCGATCACCAAGGTCGTGCGGGCAGCTCCCTTCAAAGTGCCCCACGAACCGGCCAAGGCGAAGTAAGCGGTTTGTATTGTCATCCTGAGCGCAGCGAAGGATCTCCTTTGCGGCTGGATTCTTCGCTTCGCTCAGAATGGCAGCTGAGATTCCTCAATATGAGCCTCTCGCGCACGGATATCGAAAAAGTCGCCCTTCTCGCTCGGCTGCAGCTCGCCAAAGGCGAGCTTTCGAAAATGACAGACGAGCTCGCCCAAATCGTCGGCTACGTCGATCAATTGGCCGAAGTCCATACCGACGGCATCGAGCCAATGGCGCACGCGGTCGAAACCGCGAACATCTTCCGCGACGATCGAGTCGCCGACAGCCTGCCCCGCGGCGAAGCGCTCGCCAACGCTCCGCATCACGACGACCGCGGTTACCTTGTCCCCGCAGTGCTCGGTGAATAGTTCGTAGGGCGGACAATTCTGTCCGTCGCACGGAGGCTGGACGGACATGATTGTCCGTCCTACAACTGGCTTCATGCGTCTTACCGAGCAAACCGCCGCCGAGCACTTGCGCAGCCTCGAATCGGGCGAAATCCAATCGGTCGAGCTGACGACGGCTTATTTGGATCGCATCGCGTCGTTAGACGATCGCGTGGGCGCCTTCCTGCGCGTCGACGCGGATCGGTCGCTTGCACAAGCGGCCCAGATCGATGCGCGGCGAGCCAAGCATCAACCCGCCGGACGTTTGGCCGGGTTGCCTATCGCCGTGAAAGATGTACTTTGCGAGCGCGGCCAACTGACCACTTGTGCATCGCGGATGCTCGAAAACTTTCGCCCTCCCTACGATGCGACGGTGATCGCAAAACTTCGCGACGCCGGCGCGATCCTCATCGGCCGCACGAACATGGACGAGTTCGCCATGGGCGGCTCGACCGAAAACTCCGCCTTTCAAAAGACCCGCAATCCTTGGGACCTCGAGCGTTCGCCGGGCGGTTCGAGCGGCGGCTCTGCAGCAGCCGTCGCGGCCGGCATGGCCCCGGTGGCCATCGGCTCCGATACCGGCGGCTCCATCCGCCAACCCGCCGGCTTGTGCGGTGTTGTCGGTATGAAACCAACGTATGGACGCGTCAGCCGATATGGGCTCATCGCTTTCGCCAGCAGCCTCGACCAGGTCGGCTCGTTCGGTCAATCGGTGGCGGATATTGCGCCTCGTGTTGGAGACGATCGCCGGTCACGATCCGCGCGATTCAACTTCGCTCGATGTGCCCGTGCCGCCCTATTCGCAATCGGTAAACAAGCCGCTCGCCAATTTGCGGATCGGCTGGGTCCGCGAGCACTTCGGCCCGGGACTCGACGCCGATGTGGAAGCCGCCGTTCACGCGGCGCTCGACGTTTACAAATCGCTCGGCGCAACGCTGCACGAAATCTCGCTGCCGCACAGCAAGTACGCGGTGGCCACGTATTACGTGATCGCTCCCAGCGAAGCCTCGAGCAATCTTGCCCGCTTTGACGGCGTCCACTTCGGCCATCGCACCAATGAAAAAGAAATGCTCGCCGAGCTTGCGGCCGAACACAAGCGCCTCGAAACCGCCGGCGATCGCGCCGGCCTCGACAAGCTCGATTCCGCGCTGGTGAGAATGTATCGCCGCACGCGTGCCGAGGGCTTCGGCTCCGAAGTGAAACGCCGCATCATGCTCGGCACGTATGCGCTCAGCGCCGGTTACTACGACGCCTACTATTTGAAAGCGCTAAAGGTTCGCCGCCTGATCCGCCAGGATTTCGATCGCGCATTCGAGAAAGTCGACTTGATCGCCGGACCCATCACCCCCGCGCCGGCATTCAAAATCGGCGAAATGGCTGGCGACCCGCTCGCGATGTACCTGGTCGATATTTACACCGTCAGTGCCAACCTGGCCGGCATCCCTGGCCTGTGCCTGCCCTGCGGCCAATCAAAAGTAGGATTGCCCATCGGCTTACAATTGCAGGCGCCCGCATTGGAAGAAGATCGACTCCTCCGCGGCGCGCACATGTACGAACAAGCAACCGACTGGCACAAGCTGCGACCGAAAACTTAATCTTTACCACGACGACACAACGGACACGACGACTTACAGAAGTCTCGAAACGCAGAGTACAAATCCAAAAGCCAACGTCGTGCCCGTCGTGCCGTCGTGGTTAACAAATCCGCGTTTGAATGTCGACGAATTATTCAACAATCATCGGCCTCGAAGTTCACGTGCAGCTCAGCACCGCCAGCAAAATGTTCTGCGCCTGCAGCACGAAATTCGGCGCCGAGCCGAATACGCAAACCTGCCCCGTTTGCATCGGTATGCCCGGCACGTTGCCCGTGATGAACCGCGACGCCTTCCTACTCGCGCTCAAAACGGCCGTCGCGTTGGACTGCGAAATCCCGACGTTCACCAAGTGGGATCGCAAACAGTACTACTATCCGGACCTGCCCAAGAATTATCAGATCAGCCAGTATGATTTGCCCATGTCGCAGCACGGCCACCTCGCGATCCGCGCGGCCAAAGGCGAATTCGAAAAGAAAGAAATTCGAATTCGCCGCGCTCATCTCGAAGAGGACGCCGGCAAGATGCTGCACGACGAGAACGCCGGCAAGGCCGACAGCCTTGTCGACCTCAATCGCACCGGCACGCCGCTCTTGGAAATCGTCACCGAGCCCGATCTGCGAAGTTCGGCCGAAGCCAAAGCGTTTCTCAACGAGCTGAAACTCCTGCTCATCTATCTCGGCGTCTCCGATTGCAACATGCAAGAGGGCAGCCTGCGCGTCGATGCAAACGTCAATCTCCACATCCCGACTAATCTCCCTCTCCCCGCGGGAGAGGGCTTAATCGAGGCCACCCCCATCGTCGAAATCAAAAACATGAACAGTTTTCGAGCCGTCGAACGTGCGCTCGACTACGAAGCCGAACGCCAATGGCACGAATGGCAGGAAACCAAGCGCAAGCTCGGCGACTCGCGGAAACAAACGCGCGGCTGGGACGACGTGGCCGGCATCACCCGCGGCCAGCGCAGCAAGGAGGAATCCAGCGACTATCGCTATTTTCCCGATCCCGATCTCGCGCCGGTGACGGTCGATCCAAAACAGGTGTCAGAAATCCGCGCCCAGCTTGGCGAGCTGCCTGCGGTTCTGCGTGCTCGCCTCGAATCCGACTTTGGGCTCTCCGCTTACGATGCCGACGTGCTCATCAATCAGGGCCAGCTGATCGTGGACTATTTCGTCGAAGTGGCCCAAGCAACCGCCGACTCGAAAGCCGCCGCCAACTGGGTCACGCAGGATGTGTTGCGGACGCTCAAAGAGCGTGATCTTGCAATCGAGCAATTGCCGGTTAGTAGTGCTTCCCTTGCGGATTTGATCAAAAGGGTTAAGAGTGGAGAAATCCCCAGTCCACGGGCCCGCGACGTCTTCCAAGCAATGGTCGACAAGCGGCTCGATGCGGCCGCCGCCATGAAGGCGATCGGCATCGCCGCCGTGGATGAGTCCGAGCTTGTCGCCCTTTGCCAGAAGCTGCTCGCCACGAACCCGAAAACCATTGCCGACGTAAAAAGCGGCAAAACGCAAGCAATTGGCGCCCTCATCGGTCAGGCAAAAAAGCTCAATCCCAACGTGGACCCCAGCCGAGTGCGAGAGGTTTGTTTACAATTGATTCAGTCTGCCGTTTGATCGAAGACTGGGTGCAACATGGCCGACGACCGCCAACCGCCGATCATCACGCTTACGACCGATTTCGGCATCGGTAGCCGATACATCGCGGCATTGAAGGGAGTGATCCTGTCGATCAACCCGCACGCGACAATCGTCGACCTGTCGCACTCGATTCCGCCGCGCGATATCCGCGCCGGCGCGATCGTCCTTGCCGAAACTGCGCCCTGGTTTCCGCCCAGTTCCATCCACGTGGCGGTGGTCGATCCGGGCGTCGGCAGCAATCGGCGGATCTTGTACGCCCACATCGGCTCGCAGCAGTTTGTCGCTCCGGATAACGGCGTACTTAGCCGCCTCGCGATGCTAGAGCGGCCCGCCAAGATCGTCAGCATTGAAGAGCCGCGCCACTGGATGCCGGAAGTCTCGCGCACCTTTCCACGGGCGCGATATCATGGCGCCGGTTGCCGCCCGGCTAAGCGCCGGCCTTTCGCCAGACGAGCTAGGCCGCCCACTGCAACACCTCTTGCAAATACCCTGGGCCAAAGTCCAGCAAGTGTCTAACCGCATCGAAGGCGAAGTCATCGAAGTCGATTCGTTCGGCAACCTGATCACGAACATCACGCACGCCATGCTCGATAGCATTCCGAGCCGCGACGCAGTGATCGTCTCGTGCCAGGAACACGAGACAGAGGGCATTTTCTCGACCTTCAGCGATCAACCGCCGATGACGCTCATGGCCCACGTCGGCTCAACAGGCCGATTGGAGTTGGCGATCGTCGATGAAAACGCCTCCGCCATGTTGGGAATCAGGCTCGGCGCCCCCGTCCGCGTCACGTGGTGACCGTCGCCGAATTCCCTCCCCACGCACGCGATCCGCTTGCGGTTTAGCTCGCACCCCTCGAAGTCCCCATGACCGAGCACCCCAGCCGCGACGACCTTCTCGATTGGGACGCGCACCATCATTGGCACGCCTTCACCCAAATGGCCGAGTACGAGCCGCTAATCGTCGAGCGCGCCGAAGGCTGCCGCCTGATCGACATCGACGGCCGCGAATATCTCGACGGCGCCAGCAGCATGTGGTGCAACGTTCACGGCCATAATCATCCGCGGATCAACGCCGCCATTCGCCAGCAACTCGATCGGGTCGCTCATTGTACGGCCCTCGGCATGGGTTGCGACACGACCGCCCGACTCGCAAAGCGCTTGGCCGACCTCGCGCCGGGAATCTAGAGCACGTCTTCTTTGCGAGCGATGGGTCATCCGCCCTCGAAGTCGCTCTCAAAATGGCGTTCCAATATTGGCCACAGCGCGAGAACCCGCGGCCGCAAAAAACGAAGTTCATCGCCTTCGGCGAAGCTTATCATGGCGACACGCTTGGAAGCGCCAGCGTGAGTGGCATCGCGCGCTTCCATGCGTTGTTCAAACCACTGCTTTTCGACGTCATTCGCGCACCGCTGCCCGATCCGCGGCGATTGCCCCCGAGCCTCCCTCTCCCTCTGGGAGCGGGCCGGGGTGAGGGTTCCGATCCAGCCGCCGAGTTCTTTCTAAGCGAAGTCGATGAATTATTGCGAATCCACCACGAGGAACTTGCCGCACTTGTCATCGAGCCGCTCGTTCAATGCGCCGCCGGAATGGTGATGCATCCGCCCGGTTTCCTCCGCGGCCTGCGCGACCTCACCCAATCGCACGATGTGCTCTTGATCGCGGATGAGGTAGCCGTCGGCTTTGGCCGCACCGGCACCATGTTCGCCTGTCAGCAGGAGGATGTCGTGCCCGATTTCCTGTGTTTGGGCAAAGGTCTTTCGGGCGGCTACCTGCCAATCGCCGCCACGCTGACGAACGATGCCATCTACAACGCCTTCCTCGGGAAATTCAACGAAGGCCGCACGCTGCACCATGGCCACACATTCAGCGGCAATCCGCTCGCATCGGCCGCCGCGCTCGCTTCCATCGACGTCTTCGACGAGGAGCGCACACTCGACAAGCTTCCAGAAAAAATCGCGAAACTCGCACGGCACCTCGATCATTTGTCCCAGCATCCGCACGTCGCCACGACACGGCAACGAGGCCTCATCGGCGCGCTCGAGCTCACACCCGATAAAACGACGAACGCCCCCTACCCCGCCGACCAGCGCCGTGCCTGGCGAGTTTGCCGCGAAGCACTCGCACGCGGCGTTTGGCTTCGCCCGCTCGCCGACGTACTCTACGTGATGCCCCCACTAGCAATCACAACAAAAGAGTTGGACGCCTTAATGGAAACACTCGCCGCCGCGATCGAAGCCGCTACCACCGACCGTTAGCCGCGACGGGCTAGCGGAGCGCGCCTCATCCAAACCGCGAACCAACTGATGCCCCAACTTCGCTACCTCCTGCTCCAAACGCGAAACTCCGGCGACCCAATGGCCGCCCAGGAAGTCGGATGTTTCGCGCGAACGCTCGACTGCGCGATCTCGGCAATCGAAGTCTTTGATCTACTAAGTGCCGCGCCAACGATCGAAAAACTCCAGCAGTCCGATATGCTGCTCCTAGGCGGCAGCGGCCACTACTCCGCCGCAACCGAAACCAGCTATGACAGCGAGCCGGGCCGTCCCCGGCCCCGCCCCACATGGCTCGACCGCGCTCTAGACTCCCTACGCGAAATCCATGCCCTCGCAAAACCCACATTCGCATCCTGCTGGGGCTTCCAAGCCATGTCCCGCGCCCTGGGTGGCGAATGTCTGAACGACTTACCCAACGCCGAGCTCGGCACGATCGAATTAGAACTCACCGACGCCGGCCGCGCCGACCCAATCTTCGGCGCCCTGCCGCCGGTGTTCGGCGCGCAAGCCGGCCATGAGGACCACGTCATCCGATTGCCCCCCGACGCCGAGCTGCTGGCCTCCTCGCCGCGCGTCGCGGAGCAAGCATTCCGCTTCACCGGTCGGCCGATTTACTGCACACAGTTCCATCCCGAGCTCGATCGCCAGGCCATGCTCGAACGAGTCATCACCTACCCCGAGTACGTAACCCGCATCGCCCGCATTTCCTTCGACGACTTCGTCCACAACGTTCGCGAAACGCCCGAGGCGAATTCGCTGCTGGAACGGTTCGTACAACACTTCTTCACGTGATCCTCGTTCCCACGCTCCGCGTGGTAACGCACTACCCCGACGCTCCGCGTCGAACCGTCGGCGCCTAACGCCAATCCGTACAGACATCGACTAAACCCGGCATCCGCGCGTAATTCCGCGCACTCGAATACCGCCAATGAATAGGATCGTCGACATACCCGCGCTTCACCGGATTGATATGTATGTACTCAATCTTCTGCCACATCATTTCATCACTTGAGATTTGCTGCGGATGACTGCCTTCCTGCCAAAATTGATATTCACGGTCGCGCTTATGCTTACGTTTTCGAAACGCGAGTTGATCGAGGATTGTCTTGGCGCCGGCATTTTCAAGCAAATCGATCAGACGACGGGCCGTATACGATTTGAAATCGCCAACCTCTTTGCTCAAGTCGTCACTTGCCGCAATGAAATGGATGTGGTTTTCCAGCACAACGTACGCAAACAATTTGAGGCGGTTTTCCCGCAGCAAAAAACTCCACGAGTCGAGTAGAATCTGGACGGAATCTTGACGTGTGAATACTGGCAGCCATTCCACGACTGTACAGGTGATGAAATGCGGATAGGAGTTGTCGTAGATTTTGTAACGCGTGCGGGACATTGCGTCGATCATTCGCCGCAGAGCGGCGAGGTATTGCGTTACCACGCCGAGCGTGGGAACGAGTTTTCCTTGTCTCCCCCTCTCCCCATCTCCCACGTCATTCCTCCTCCGCCGTTTCCATCCCGAGCTGCCGCATCTTGCGGTACAGATTCGACCGATGAACACCCAGATTCTTCGCGGCCTGGCTCACGTTGCCGCGGGCCGCGTCGATCGTTTGCTGAATGTGCTTCCGCTGAAACTCGTGGGTTGCGTCGTTGAGGTTCAGGCCGGCGCCGATGAGTGTCGGTCCGGCGGCGGATGGCGATAGGATGAACGCCAGGTCCTCCGCCTCGATCCGATCACCCGACGACAAATACGCCAGCCGCTCCATGAGATTTCGTAGCTCGCGAACGTTGCCGGGCCAGGTATGACTTTCCAGCCGCTTGCGCGGCTGCGGAAAATTTCGGCGTCCGCCGCCCGGCCCGTTTGCTGAATTCGCGCAAAAAATGTTCCGCCAGCAGCATCGCGTCGTCGCCCCGCTCGCGCAGCGGCGGAAGCTCCAACGTCACGACGTTCAGACGAAAATACAGGTCCTCGCGGAATCGCTTTGCACGCACCAACTCGGCCAGCTTCTGATTTGTCGCCGCCAAGACGCGAACGTCGGTATGAATCGGCCGGCTTCCACCCACTCTTACAATCGTTTTCTCCTCCAACACGCGCAGCAGCTTCGCCTGCCCGGCAAGGCTCATGTCGCCGATTTCGTCCAAGAGCAGCGTCCCGCCCGAGGCCAGTTCGAATTTGCCCGCCCGCGCCTCGTGCGCATCGGTGAACGCCCCTTTCTCGTGTCCGAATAATTCGCTTTCCAGCAGTGTTTCGGTGATGGCCGCGCAATTCACCGCCACGAACGGATATTTGCGCCGTCGGCCGCCGAAATGAATCAACCGGGCGATCACCTCCTTGCCGGTTCCATTCTCGCCCAACAGCAGCACGGCCAGGTCGGTGTCGGCGATCCGGCGCGCCGTGGCGCGAACGGCTTGGATCACCGGGCTTTCGCCCACGAGCATCGTATCCTGCGCGGCTTGCTCGACCATTTTCTCCTGGCGTTCCAGCAATTCAGCAAACTGCTGAGTGTTCTCGAGCGAGACCGCTGCATACGCGGCCAATTCCATCAGCCCGCGCTGGTCCTCGGCCGTGAACACACCATCGCGTTTGTTGAGCGCTTCGAACGCTCCCAATCGAGCGCCTTGCGGCGAAACGAGCGGTACACACAGAATCGTCTTGGTGCGATAGCCAGTCTGCCGATCGACCGCCCGGTCGATCTCCATCTCGTCATGCTCGCTGCTTACCCGCCGCGGCTCGCCCGTTTGAACGACTTGCCCCACGATTCCGGCATCGTCCGGCAAACGCAGCTCGCCTTTCTTAATCCCCAGCGCGGGTCGGCCCACGATCGTCTTATTCGGCTTGTCCCACAAAAAGATGCTCGCCCGATCGGCGCCGAGCAGCCGCGTTGCCGCCTCGGCCATTTGCGTGAGCAGCGTTTCCATGTCATTGGTTTGTTGCCACTCGTTCGTGATCGAGAGGATCGCTTGCAACCGGTTGATGCGAGCTCAGCGCCCGGCTCTTCTGTTCAACGATCGCGAGCGCATCCGACAATCGGTGCGAGACGCCCGCCAACTGCGATTCCGGGCAATTTCCGCGAACCATGAGCACATATTCCGGTTCGGCAGCCGCGCTCGCGTCGCGTGGCGCACCGATCAATGGGGCGGCCAGCCAGCGGTCGCTCGCGGCAACTTCCCCGCGCTCCAAAGATTCCCCCGCCAGTTCCAACGGTACGGCCAAACGCGACACGCCGCGAGCCGACTCGATCGACCATTGCGGCAGCGTGGCGCGACAAATCACCGCGGCCTCGGCCCCAGTCGCCGCGACAACCAGGTCCAACCCGGCCTCAAGGAGCTCCGCAACGTCCTTAACCTCGCTGGACAGGTGGAGCAGGTTCGGTACGATGTCTGGCATTGGTACACGAGTTCGACGTACAGATGAGCGAGCCGGGCCGTCCCCTGCCCCGATCTAAACCACCCAAATTGAAGCCCTATTATATTCCTGAAGTCAATACCGCAACAGTAAGGTGTCCCCAATTTGACGCAATCGGGCGCCACGCCGCACAACCTCGGAGTCGATTCGATGCCGCAACTTTTCGAAAACAAAAAAGGCCTGATCACGGGCGTGTTCAACAAACAATCGATCGCCTGGGCCATCGCCGAACGAATCATCGACGAGGGCGGAATGTGCGGCTTCTCGTACATGCCCGACAAACCGGATGACGAGCGCAAGAAGAATCTCGGCCGCCTGACGAAGCTCACCGAAGGCAACCCGCGGGCCGCATTCCTCCAACCGATGGATGTCACCAACGACCAGCACGTAGCCGACTTGATGAAAGTTGCCCGCGACAAGCTCGGCGGGCTCGACTTCCTGCTGCACTCGATTGCGTTCGCGCTGCCCGATGACCTCAAGGGCGACACGATCGATACCAGCCGCGCCGGTTTCAAGCTTGCCATGGAAATCAGCGCCTACAGCCTCATTGCCTTAGCGCATGGCGCGCGCGAGATCCTCAATCCGGGCGCGAGTATCTTGACGCTGACGTATTTTGGCGGAGAGCGGCCGGTGCCTGGCTACAACGTGATGGGCATCTGCAAGGCCGCACTGGATTCGATTGTCAAATACCTCGCGTACGACCTCGGTCCAAGCGGCGTCCGCATCAATGCGCTCAGCCCCGGCCCACTGCAAACCATTTCCGGCCGCGGCGCCGGCGTCGACGTAATGCTCGGCCTGTACGAGTCGATGGCCCCGCTCGGCCGCAACATTACGCACGAAGAGGCCGGCAAGTGCGGCGCGTTTCTGCTCTCCGACATGTCGTCTGGCATCACCGGCGAAATCCTCCATCTCGACGGCGGCTACAACATCATGGGCTCCCCCGGCCGGCTGCTCGATCGATTCAAGGCAGTCCAGGCGACTTAGAATGCGAACAACTTGACGCACAAGCGTCGCTAGCACAGCCGCTCGATTCTGGAATCGGCCTAGCCTGCTATTCGAACCGGCTGCTACAGTGTGCAAACTTTACAAACGCCGCGTGGTACAGAACCGTGCCGACGCGGGACGCGTAGGGATTTGTTGAGCGTGTTTTTTGCCGCGCTGTTGAATTAATCATCGTTCGGCGCACCGCGAGCGCGAGTTTCGGTCCGATGTTTGCTCAGAGCCGGCAACCAACACTGTCGCGACATGATTCGTCGCGCACGGCGGAAATCGTAGTTCCGCAACATGCGCTCATTCGCTGCCCGATGATCGGGCGGCGAACGGCGTGCAACAAGGACGTAGCACGGAGGATTTCAGAGCATGGAAGCTCGTTTCACCCGCCTCATTTCCGCATCCGCCCTCTCGGTTTGCATCTGCCTAGGGCTCAATAGCCGGCCGGCGGAAGCCGCCGGTTACAAAACGACAAACTTCGTCGTCGCCGCCCCCACCCCCGAGTTGGCCAAGGAAATCGGCGACCAGGCCGAGGTCTTCCGCAAGCAGCTGGCCATCGAATGGCTTGGCAAGGAGCTGCCCGCGTGGTCGAAGCCATGCCCGATTCACGCGCAAATCGCACAGGGCGCCGGCGGCGCGACCAGCTTCGTGTTCGATCGCGGCGAAGTGTTCGGATGGAAAATGAATATCCAGGGTTCGCGCGAGCGGATTCTCGATTCCGTTTTGCCGCACGAAGTCACCCACACAATCTTCGCGTCCTATTTCCGCCAACCGCTGCCCCGTTGGGCCGATGAGGGCGCCTGCACGACCGTTGAACACCCTAGCGAAATCGCCAAGCAGGAACGAAACCTGATTCATTTCTTGCAATCCGGAAAGGGCATTCCTTTCACGCAAATGTTTGCCATGAAAGAGTACCCACAGGAAGTCATGACGCTCTATGCCGAGGGCCATTCTGTATCGGAATGGTTGATCGAAAATCGCGGACGCAAGGAGTTTCTGGAATTCGTCGGCGACGGCATGCAGGACGAAAACTGGCAGCGTGCCGTCCGCGAGCACTACGGCTTCCAAAACTTGATGTCGATGCAGACCGCCTGGAACGACTGGGTGAAGCAGGGCCGACCGCATTTGACGCCGGCAACCGCATCCCTCGACCATGTTGCAACCAATTCGCCGGGCCAGGTCATCTACCGCGGTCAAAGCCCGGATGATGTGACGCCCATTGCGACAGCCCGCAACGGTAAGTCGAACGCCAGCCTGGCGGTAACGGTCGCTTCGGCCAGCCAATCGGTCTATGCCGCTAATGCCCAACGTCAGCGCAATCAGCAGGTCGAAGCGTCGCGCACGCCCGACTCCCCGGTTACCTCGACCGCAAGCATCTACGACGCCTCCCGCGGCGGCACCCCGTTACGGCGCTGACCCGCGCGGCGTCCGCTTGCGGTTTAGCTCACCCCGTCCCAAAAATCTGCCGCGACACGTGGTAGAACACCGGTGCCGCAAAGCAAATGGCGTCGATCCGGTCGAGTACGCCGCCGTGGCCTTCGACGAGCGTGCCATAGTCGCGCACGCCCCGATCGCGCTTGATCGCCGACATCGTCATCGCACCGGCGAATCCCATCACCGCGACGACCATCGACATGAATGCCGCCTGCCACAGGTCGTACGGCGTAGCCCAGTAAAGCAGCATGCCGGCCAGCGCGGTGCTGGCCGACCCGCCCACGAGCCCCTCCCACGTGCGTGCCGCATTAATGGTCGGGGCGATCACGTGCCGCCCATAGAGCTGGCTCCAGACAAATTGAAAGGCCTCGGAAAGCAAGGCCATCGTCACGAAGAAAAACAACAGCCGAGCATTCGCACTTGGACTTTGATCCGGCACCTTCAAGTAAAGCAGCGCCGGGGCAAAACTCAGGCAATACACGCAAATCAGCAGCCCCGATTGAATCTTGGCAACCCGTTCCAAGAACCGTTTGAAATCGCCGGCCAATGCGATGCGGGCCGGAATAAACAGAAACGCGTACACTGGAATGAAAATGCTGTACACCTCGTAGTTATCCCGGGCCACAAAGATATATTGCAGCGGGGTGAATAGTGCGAACACCCAAAACAGCGCCCGGTGGTCGCCCAACCGCGTTGGCGTCAGCGTGATGAATTCGCGCAGCGCCCAGAAACTCATCAAGCCAAATAAGGCAACGGTCAGCGTCGGGCTGAAAAACGCGATTGCCAACAGCGCGCAGATGATCCACCATGCCCGCACGCGGCGGTTGAACGTCGCGATCGCCGCCGCGTTCAGCCCCAAATGCGGCTGGCGCTGCACGATCTGGCCGATCACGGTTGCCGCCGAAAGCAGCACCACAACGACGGCCGCAAGTACCCAATCTCGTGGCCCCATGGTTAATCCACTTCCTTCAGTCGCTGAACGGCGAGCCGGGCCCGCGCCAAAAACTCATTCTTCGTCTCGCCCGCCTCGAGCCACATCGGCGGCCCGAACGTAATGCACGAGAGCAGCGGCACCGGCAGGAACTCGCCCCGCGGCAGTACGCGATTCATGTTGTCGATATACACCGGCACCAATTCCAAATCCGGTCGCTTCTTGCTCAGATAATACAGTCCGCTCTTGAACTCGCCCACCGTTTCCCCGGCGGTCCGGCCCCCCTCGGGGAAAAGTATCAGCGACTGAGTCGAGCCGATTTCCCGCACCATCAAGTCGACCGGACTCTGGTGCACCTTGATTTCCTTGCGATCGACCAGCAGCGCGTTATACGTTTTTGCCATGTAGCGCCGGATCGGCCCGCGGTCCCAATAGTCCTTGGCCGCCACCGGCCGTGTCAGTTGCCGCACGTCGTATGGCAACGCCGACCAGATCAGGATCATATCCAAATGGCTGGTGTGATTCGCGAAGTATACCCGTTGGCAGGTATCCGGCTGGCAATCGATCCAACGCACGCTCGCCCCGCTAAGGAATCGCGCCAGGGTAGTTATTATTAGCTCCGTAAGCATTGTTCACAATCAAACCTTGTTCCCACGCTCTGAGTGGGAACACACGATGCCGACGCTCTGCGTCGATTTGACCATTGCCAACTAGGACAGCCCGCGCCAACGCTTGACGCAGAGCGTCGATGCTTTGCGTCCCCACTCAGAGCGTGGGAACGAGCGATCAGATGCCACGTGAGCATCTTATCATTATCGACTGGCCAATAACCTTTGTGCAATTCCAGCGCGAGGGCCGCCGGTCTTGCGCAGCGTAGGTCGATTCGATTAGCCGTTCATAGCCGCCAACCGTGGCGTCGAGCGACCAGCGGCGGATCACCGCCTCGCGCACCGCCGCACCCATCGATCGGCTCAAGATCGGCTCGTACAGCAGTTGCAGCACTCGCTTGGCCAACGAATCCGCATCGCCCGGCGGCACTAAAAAGCCCGTCTGCCCTTCCATAACCGCTTCATGGATCGAGCCCACGTTGGTCGAAACGACTGGCAGGCCTGTGCTCATTGCCTCCAGGATGGAAACCGGATTGGCTTCGATTTGCGACGTCAGTGCGAACACGTCCATCGCCGCCAGCACTCGCGGCACATCATCGCGCGAACCCAAAAACGAAACCTGCGCGGCAAATCCCAAATCGTGCGTTCGTTGCCGGATGGCGTTCCCGCAAGGTCCGTCGCCGATAACCAGGAACCGCGCCTGGGGCAGCTTCTCCGCAACACGCCGCGCCATTTCCAAAAACAGCTCGTGATTCTTTTCCGGCCGCAACGCGGCAACGATTCCCACTACCGGGTCCGCCGGCCCGATTCCCAACTCTTCTCGAACAGCCGGCATATCGGCACGAGGCGCAGAGCGCTCGGTATCGACTCCGTTCGGAATCACTGCGACTCTGCTTTCGTGAATGCCTAAGTTTTTCGCCAGGAACCGTCCGTGCGATTCGGCTACCGCGATGAACGCATCGGTGATCGGTGTCAGCCTCCGATTCAACCGACCGACGCCATCGGGCCACCCGGTGCTGTGCAACGCGGAAAGTATCACCGGCACACCAACGCGGTGAGCCGCCAGCCGTCCCCAAAACATCTTGTCGCCGGCGCCGACCGTAACGACCGCATCGATCCGCCGCCTGCGCAACAGCCGCGTCAACCTTGGCCAAACCCGCAAGTCGAACTTGCCCGCGAGCAAGTCGCAATGCGCTGGGATCTCGTTTGCCAGCTCCTCGCCGAGCGTGCCGAGCTCTTTCAAACAGCAGAGTTCGACCGCGAACCGCCGCCGGTCCATCCGCCGCATGATATTCGCTGTGAGCATTTCCGCGCCGCCAATGCGCATGTCGGTCTGGATGAACATCACCCGCAAGGGAAATCTCGGATTTCGGATTTCGGATTGCGGATCGCGATCCGCGAGCTTCATCCCCCGCTCGGCACTCCCCACTCCACACTCGCCCGCCGTCTCACATTGCATGGCTTGTCTCCGCAACTTCAACCGCAGGCGGCCAAAAATCTTTCCACCGGTTCTTCGCCGTCGCCATGAGTTTGGCAAGCGACTGGCGCTCGGCATCAGTCACCAACGTTCGCGAAAACGGCAGGCACACGCCGATGAGCAGCAGCACCGCGGTGCCACACCATGCACCCCCGCATAGCGCCACCGGCGCAATCGTGAGCAAAATCATGCCGCGCTGCATCTCCATTCCCGCCGCCGCGTTGATCCAATACAGCACCGCTGTTGCGAAGCCGGTAGCTACCGTCGTGCCGATCACGGCTCCCAGCAATCCCCAGGTTGGAATCAGCGCCATATCAATCGCGACGTTGATCGTCAGCCCTGCCACCAGCGGCAAAATCGCCAGCCGGGCCTTCTCCGCACACCACGCATAGTTTTGCGCCACGAGCAATAGCGAATACCAAACACAGTACGTCATCGTCCACGGCATCACCGCCAACCCGTTATCCAACCGCCCAGCGAACGCCACGTGAAATATCAGTGGCGCGATCCACAGCACCGCGACTCCGCCGGCCAGCATCACCAGCGCCGTCACTTTCAAAACCGAATTGACCATGTTCGACACTTGTTGCCGCAATCCGATTTCCCAATCGTGGCTCAAATACGGCATCACCGCTCCGCCCAACAGGTCGGCAACCGACAGAAACAGAATCGGAATCACGCGGCTGGCGTGATAATCGCCCACCAGACCGAGCGCCGCTTCGTTGTCCAGGCCGCTCCAATGGAGCAGCATGTACCGGTCGACGATCCCAAACAGGTGGCAAAACAAGTTGATCAGCCACACCCAGAACGCAAACCGGATAAACGGCAGGAACTCGCCGTGGGCGATTCCATCATCCGGCGGCGCCTCGGCCAGCACTGCCCTGCCCTTCCAAACGAAGATCACCAAGACCGACACAAAGCAGGCCGCGCCGTAAGCGATCACAATGCTCTCGGCCGCCGAACGCCAGCTCCAAACCAAGCCGAGCGAAATGATCGCGAACGAAATGCTTTGGCAAAAGTGCATCGTGGAAACGATGCTGAACTTGCGAAGTGCCGAAAACAACGCCTCGGCAAAGTGGTGCAAAATCACCGCCGCCAGGCTCAGCGCCAGCACGATTACCGTCTGCGATTGGTCCCAATTATCGAAGATCACCTTGGAAAAAGTTGGGGCCGCGTAAACAATCAAGCTGCAACCCGCGATCGTGAGCCCGGCCGACCACAGCGTCGCCCGCCGCAAAAACGTCCGCAGCTGTCCCCGCTGGCGAAACCGTTCCAAGTAGCGGCCGAACGAACCGGGCAGACCGAACACAATCACCGGCGCGGCCAACAGCAAAAAGCTGTACGCCATTTCCCAAGTGCCCAGCTCCTCGCGCGACAGCCAGCGACACAACAACAGGCTGCGGCCAAAACCAATCGACCGCTGCACCAGATTGGCCACGATCAAAATCGTCACGCTCGCGGCCAACGTATCGGGACGCAGGCGCGAAGCGGGCATCGTCGCTGAATCAGTGGCGGCGGTCGTTCGAGAGCCCATCACTTCCTCGCGATCGTTACGCTCATCGCCAATCCGCGGCACACGAGCCGCGCCACTCGCACAGGCAAGCGGTCGAGCCACGGTTCGATACACTGCTTCGTCAGGCGTCCACCGTTCCCACACGTGAGCAGCCGCCCGTGCGTCGCCAGCAGCGGCGTGGCCACGCGTCGGAATCCAGCCTGCCGCAACAGCCGTGTCACTTCGGCCAGACGGTACTCCTTGAGGTGCAGCCCGCGCGCCTCGGTTCGGTGTGGGCAGAAGTCGCCTGTTACGTCCGAGGGCCGCAGCAACCAGTTTGGCGTAATCGTCACCAGCATTCCGCCCGGCGCGAGCAGTTGATAGATACGGTCCACATACTCGCCGACCTCATCGGGCGGAATGTGCTCCAACACGTCGTTCCAGTAGATCAGTGTTGGCCGCCCGCCTAGCGATTCCAAGCGGATTTTCCGCATATCACCCAGCAGCAGCGACGCCGCGTGGCGCCCGCCCAACTGCTCGATCGCCTGGGCGCGCATTATCTCCGATACTTCGATGCCGCCGATCGGGTAGCCGTGTCCAGACACTTCCGCAAGCAGGGCTCCGCACCCGTAACCGACTTCGAACAGTCGCGGATGATACGTGCCCGACTCGCTTTGCTGGCGCAATAGTTTGAGCACGAGCCGCACGTATCGGGGATCTAGCCCCATCACGAGCGGCTGCCCGGCGTCGGCTGCCTGCGCCGCGAGAATCGTGCAGATCGTGTCGTACGCCTGACCGATCGCCTGGCCGCGTTCGCGCGAGCCCTTAGGATGCGCCATGATCGCCTGAGCGCAAAGCTGCTCCTGCTGCCACTGCAGCGCTTGCAGCTCGTCGACGTTCATCTCAGCCAACGACACCACTCGACCGCTGGCCAACGTGACCTCCGCCGCGAATGCTTGAGTTTCCGACTCACCAACAGTGTCGCAAGTAGTAATCATGAAGTTTTCACGCAGTTAAGTTCGGCCCCAATGGGATTCCGCCCGACAGCCCCCGGCGGAAGCCGGGGGTTAGCGTGTGCTAAGGATTCGCAACCGCAATTCCCGGAGCAATCCGCACTCCGGCCCGATATTCGCCCGGGTCGAAATCGCGGTGCTTCCGCAATTTGCGCGGATCGATCGTCGTCCAGTTTTTGAACCGCACGAATTCCGGGTCCGCATGAAAGCGGCGCAAGTGAAAGGGGTCGCTGCCGGGAAAGTTGTATCCGCCGTACGCCGAGCAGACGCCGGCGAAACCGGCTTCCACCGCCACGCGAAACGCCGCGACCGACAGGTTCTCGTGCATTCCGTATGGAAAGGCGAAGTACCGAACGTTGCAGCCGATCGCCTCCTCCAACTCGCGCTTGGATCCGGCGATTTCGTTGAACAGCACTTCGTACGACAACTGTCCGCCCAGATTGAAATGTCGGCGGGTATGCGCGCCAATCTCGACACCAGCGGCCGCCATTTCACGCAAGTGACGAAGCGATTGACCGCCAACGGTCGGCCCGCCGCGACGTCGTGCGGAAAAGGCTGGCCGCGCAGCACGTGGTTCGTCGAAACGAAGTACGTAAACGGAATCCGGTGCCGGAGCAGCAGCGGGACCGCGAAACGGCGGTTGTCGGCATAGCCGTCGTCGAACGTAATGCACGCCATCGGCCGGCAATTTCTGCCCGTCGCGATTTGAGTCTGGGCCTCCGCCAGGCTGACGATTGTGAATCGGCGCGCGCAGCCAGTCCAGTTGCCGGGCAAACGAACGCGTCGATATGCGTCCAACTATTCGGATGCTCGTCCGCGACGCGGTGGTAGAACACGACTTGAATCGGTTCGCACTGGCATCTGCAGCGCACAGCAGCAGCCCGCCGCCGCGCTCGCAGCGTCGAAACGTAGTATGTCTCTAATGCAATTCTTTTCCACATTGTCAGAGGTCCCTAACCCAGCACTTTTTCCTGCGCCCAGCCGCACCAAATCGCCCAGCACGTCAGTCACATCCCACACACGGCCGCGCAACCGAGCCAGCCGGCGATTCGGTATTACTCGGTAGTCGTATGTTGCGCACGCGGGTCGCGCGCCAATGGGCTTTGTACGGTTCGTCGCCGCGCAGAAAATCGATTCGCCGGTGACCTTCTTCAATCGCCGCGCGCAGGCAAAGAATCGTCGATAGCCGGCCCGGCTCCTCGGCGAGCCGATCCGGATCGACGCCACCCTGGTAGGCGTAGGTCGTCGTTCCATCGGCCAGGTGATACTCGGCCGCCGCCGGCACGCCGTCTAATTCCATCCACGACAACCGAAGCTGCCCGCGGTCGAGCAGCCGGCCGGCCACCTCGCGGTGAAAATCGTGGAACACTCGCGAAGCAAAGCACCCAGGCTCATCCAGGCTGTGCCGACGCCGCTGATGAAGATCAACCAACACGGGCCACGCTTCGTCGAACTCGGCGGCATTTTGCACCCGGTGCCACCGAACGCGTTCAGATTCCAGCACCCGCCGCTCCAATTGCCGCAATTGCTTGCGATGTGACTTCGAGACGCCGGCCAGATATTCATCCCAACTCGCCGGCAAATCGAGCACCCAGCACGAATCGGCCCTCTGGCGTGAAACCAGGCACTCGCGCTCTCGAAAGAAGTCAGAAGATTCTGGATGAACGCATCATTGGAATCGACGGCACCGAGGTCGACGCGGTCCCAGTCATCGAACCGCGCCGTTAGCGACTCGGCAACGGCTTGAGCCACTTCCATCTCACATTCGGGTCGGCACAGCGCCGACAAGTGATCGGTGCAAATTTCGCCGCTACCCAGCCACCGGATAATGTTGCCTTTGATTCGCGTTCGATTGAGATACCATGGC
Organism: Pirellulales bacterium; assembly: GCA_963733825.1. Lineage (GTDB taxonomy): Bacteria > Planctomycetota > Planctomycetia > Pirellulales > Lacipirellulaceae > JABDGM01. Next base: position 274,289 of record CAVTEK010000008.1, on the reverse strand, counting down.
ACAATGCCGATCAATCGCTCGCCGTCTTCGCCTCGTCGCAAGCCCGTCATCAAATACCGCCAACACGTACAGTTGCCGCTCACTGATTCGCGTCTCGCTGCGGTCGCCCGCCCGGCGCCTCCGTCTCCATAGTGTTTCCACCACGTTGTTAACCATTCCCAAGATCGAAACGGCATGCCGCCCGCGAGCGCGTTCCACTGGGGTTCCAGCGCAGCCAGGGCCTCCCGCGATGTAATTTGTTCGACGTGCATGTTCGCCCGTTATGCAAAGCCAATGCCCGAGCAAGCTGCCAGCGGGCCTGTTATTGCCCGTCGCAACGAAACTCTGCCGCAATCGCCGTCGAAAGCAAACGGCGACCCCCGTAGAGACTCCGCAGCGAGCCGATTATGCGACATGCGCGGCCTATCCGTTGCGTCGCGCGGCGACGACACGTTGCCTAAACGCAACACGGCGAGGGCACGCACCGGCATTCGCCCCATCCAGCTCTCGGCGCAAAAACGCCGGTAATTTCGCCAAGATTCGCCGAAGCTCGGCCCCGTCCGTCCACACGCGGCCACGCCCCTGCGCACCGGGCACGGCCTTTGCCTAGTACGGCCGGCACGACCGCTTCCAGACCTCACTGTTCCCTCAGAGACATCACCTTATGGTCCGCAATCACGAATCTTCGCCGCAATCATTCTCCGGCGCAGCTTTGCAGCCCGGCCGATTTTGTCCGCCTGCTGCGCACGCACGTTCGCTGGTGGGCGATTCCGGCAGTCGCCTGTGCCGTTGTCGCCGGCCTCTACAGCCTCGTCGCGCTCGCGCCAGTGGCAGGCGACACAAGCACTGATCATCCGCCCCGAAGCGGCCAGCGTTTCCGAAGAACACCTCGGCAAATTCGCCGATCTGTCCGAAATGAAAACCTTGCAAGAAACGATTTTGGAGCTCGCTAAGAGCCAATGCGTCGTGCAGCAAACGCTTCGCGAAGTCGGCATGCCGGCCACTCCGTACGACGTACAAACCTTTCGCACCGCTATCGATATGCGTCCGCCCGGCGGCGCCGAATTCGGCAAAACCGAGGTCTTCTATCTCTCGGTCCGTAATTCGAATCGAGATCGAGCCGGCGTGCTCGTTGCCGCCCTCTGCAAACAACTCGAACAACGCATGCAGGAAATTCGTGAGCAGAGCGCCGCAGGCATGATGACCGAGCTGCAGCGCACCGTCGCCATGGCCGACGGTGACTTGGCCAAGGATATCGGCCGCCTCTCCGCCTTCGAAGCTAAAATCGGCGCCGACCTCGCCGAGCTGCGCAGCCTCAATGCCGAAGGCGGTGTGCAAGGCGAAGTTTCGCAAGAGCTGCAATCGATCGAAACCGAGCGTCGCGCCAATGATTCGAGCCTCCGCGAAGACCAGCGCCTGCTTAAGTTGCTCGTCGCCGCAAAAGGTGACCCGCAGCAGTTCCTCGCCACTCCAAATAGTTTGCTCGTGTCGCAGCCGGCCGTGAGCCAGCTCAAGGGACGCCCTCATCAGCGCCCAACTTCGTACCGCCAGTTTGCTCGGCAGCCGCTCCGAGGAGCATCCATTCGTGATCGCCGCCCGCGAGTCCGAAGATTTGATCCGCCGCCAGCTGAATAGCGAAGTGGCCGTGGCCATCCGCGGCTTGCAAGTGGATATCGATCTGGCGGCCGATCGCGAGAAATCGTTATCGGCGAACTACGACGCGGCCCGAGCGCGGATGTCGCGGCTCGCCGAAAACCGCGCCGAATACGCCAATCTCGTCGCCTCGGTGCAGAATCGCACGCGGCTCGTGGAAACCGCCCGCAAAAACCTGGCCGATGCCCGCGCCCGCCAGGCCGGCGCCCGCAGCGCCAGCGTGATCAGTCGCATCGACGGCGTCGAAGCCGGCGTTTGGCCCATCGGTCCGTCCCGCAAAACAATCACCGCCGCCGGCGGTCTCGGCGGACTTTTCCTGGGATTCGGATTGATTTTCCTCTTTGCCAATCCCATTCGCACGTCGGGCGCCGACGCACCAACCGCTTCGCAATCACTGGAGCCGAGTACGGCAGTGCCGCCGCGCAGAACCATCGTGGCCGACGACATCGCCGATCATGCCGCTCGCGGCCGGCAACAAGGCTTCGGCATGTTCCACGGAATGACGCTCCAGGAAGCCGTCCGCAGCGTACAAGAACGCGCACAGCAATGACCAATCGATAAATCGGAGTCCCCACTCCCCACTCCCCACGTCCATCATGCCCATCGTCGTCGCCGTTTTCGGTCTCGTCGCCATCACGTGGGGTGCCATCTGCGCCCGACGCGGTTCGCTCCTGGCCGGATGCGGGATGCTGATTGTCGTCGCGTACGCGCTCGGCCACGATTTCTGGAACATCAGAATTGGCCCGATCCCGATCACGCTCGACCGCTTGCTTCTTGTCGGGCTGCTGGCGATGTTCGCCTATCAATGGCGATTGGGCCGCATTACCATTCGTCCCTTCACCGCCGCCGACTGGATGTTGGCCGCCATGCTCGCGCTCTTTGTCGCGAGTGCGACATTTAGCGGCCAGCCCGAAATCACCGACGGCGTCACCTCGAAATGGGGCCGCTTGATCACCGGTTTCTTGTTGCCCGGAGTGCTCTACGCCATCATTCGGCAACTCGATATCACGCGCCGCCAATGGTCGCGGCTGCTCGCCGCGCTCGTCGTATTGGGAATCTATCTCGCCTTCACCGGTGCGTTTGAAGTCACCGGCAATTGGTCGCTCGTCTTTCCGCGCTACATTGCCAATCCCAACCTCGGCATTCATTTCGGTCGAGCCCGCGGTCCGGAGCTGAACGCGGTGAGTCTCGGTTTGTATCTCACGGCTTGCCTGTTGGCGGCTTGGACGTTGTTTTACCTTGCCGGTCGCCGATCGCACCAGCTCCTGTTGCTAGTCGTCATGCCGCTGATGGCGTTCGGCGTCCTGTTCACGTTCACGCGGTCCACCTGGATCGGCCTGGCGGCAAGCGCAATCGTTGTCGCTGCCCATTCAATTCCGCGCCAATGGCGGGTGCCGGCGGTCGTCGGCGCCGCCCTGGTCGGATTGGTGGTCGTCACCGCCTCTTGGGGCCAGCTCATCGGCCTGAAACGGGAAGGCACCGTCGAGGATTCGGAACACTCGGTCGATCAACGCGAATCGTTCACCTACGTGTCCTGGCAAATGTTTTGCGATCACCCGATTCTCGGCGTCGGCTTCGGCCGCTTCTACGATCAAAAATTGCCCTATCTCTCCGATCGCTCGCAAAACTTCGAGCTGGAGTCGCTCCGCCCGCTGCATCACCACAACACGCTGCTAAGCGTGCTGACCGAGACAGGGCTCGTAGGCCTGGCCGCATTCGTCGGCGTCTTTGCCTTTTGGATTCGCTGCGCGTGGCGGCTGACGGTGGGCGCCGGGTCGTCGAATTGGGTGCGAGCGCAAGGCATCTTGATGCTCGCGCTCATCGCCAACTTTATGTGCTCGGCCGTGTTTCACGATCTGACCCTACTGGCGTCACAAGAATTGCTCCTCTTCACCTTTGCCGCAATCACCGTAAATCTCCATCAGCGTCTCCCTTCTCGACCAAGTGGGCCTGCGGCTTTGCAACCGAACCGTTGTTCGACCATGGACCAACCCGACAGCCCCCGGCTCTGCCGGGGGTTATTCCGCCTCCGCTACCCACGCCAATCTGTTCGGTATGGAACTATCCCGATTCACGATGGAGCAAGCCGCTGCCACGATCCTCGGTTGGTGCCGCGAACCACTAAGCGGCATCTGCCACTATGTCGTCACGCCGAACACCGACCACGCCGTGCTCTTTCAGCGGCGGGCCGACCTGCGCGCCGCATATCGGGAAGCATCGCTCGTGCTAGCCGATGGCGCGCCGCTCGTGTGGACCGCACGCCTGCTCGGCCGGCAGCTCCCCGAGCGCGTAGCGGGCAGCGACTTGGTGCCGCGCTTGTTCCAAGCGGCCCAAACTCCGCTCCGCGTTTTTCTGCTGGGCGCCGAGCCCGGCGTCGCCAGGTTGGCCGCGGCCCGTATCGCGCGTGATTACCCTGGCATACAAGTCGTCGGCACGCTCTCGCCACCGATTGGCTTCGAAAACGATTCTGCCGAAAACGGCCGCATCTTATCCGCAATTGGCGCCGCGGCGCCCGATCTTGTGATCGTCGGTCTCGGCGCGCCGAAACAGGAAATCTGGGTCCATCGCCATCATCGCCAATTGCAGGCCAAAGTCGTGATCTGTGCCGGCGCAACGATCGACTTTCTCGCCGGCCATCGCCGCCGATCACCCGTTTGGATGCGACGCTCCGGTTTGGAGTGGCTCTATCGCCTCTGTGCCGAGCCGCGCCGCCTGGCCGGCCGCTATGCACGCGACGCCTGGGTGCTGCCGCAACTCGTGTGGCAACAATGGCGACGCGCCTCAGCCTGACCGACCCGTGTGGCACGCCCTGAGTCCGCGAAGGGCGTGGTCGGCACCCACCTTGGCACACCCATCGAAAACTCTGGGCGTGCCACCCCAATGCAATACGGCTATATTCGCCGTAATGCCCCCAAACGTTTTGGTAGTCGCGATCGACGGACTCCGCGCATCGGCGCTAGGCGCCTACGGCAACACGTCGGTTCCCACCCCCGCGCTCGACTCCTTCGCCGCCGAAAGCTTCCTGCTCGATTGGTGCTTCGCCCCCTCGCCCGACTTAGAAGACGTCTATCGCGCCCTCTGGCACTCCGAGCGGCCCCCGCAATCGACTCCTGGCACAGGCCGTAAGGCCGGTGCTCGCCCCAAAGTTACCTTCCCACAAGTTTTCTCCCAGCACGGTTACACCACAACCCTCATCACAGATGAACCAATATTGACTTCGCTCGCGCCGTCCTCTGATTTCGACGAAGTCATTCAGACGAACCGCTTGTCGGGAGCAAACGAACAAAGCCGAAGAGTTGACGACCCGGCCCAAACTGACCTGGCTCACTTGTTTGCCGCGGCAACGAACGAAGCCGCCCGCTTAGGCGACGATCAACCGCGGCTCTTCTGGCTCCACGCACGCGGCATGTACGGCGCATGGGATGCGCCGCTCGAATTCCAACAATCGTTGCGGGATGAAGGTGACCCACCGCCGGTTGATTCCACGCTGCCGCCCGATTTAGTGCTGAAAACCCGCGACGACTCCGACGACGTGTTCCGCTACTCGTGTGCCTACGCCGCCCAGGTTATGGTCCTCGACGCTTGCTGGGAAAGCATCCTCGAAAACATCAGCGCCTCCGCGCACGGCCCGTGGCTCGTCACGCTGATGGGAGCCCGCGGCTTCCCGCTCGGCGAACACGGCCGCGTCGGCGGCGTCGATCCTCGCTTGTACTCCGACCAACTGCATGTTCCGTGGCTGATTCGGTTTCCCGGCAATCTTGGCCGCTTGGCCAGGAATAGCCAGCTCACCTCTCATCTGGACGTACTCCCGACGTTGTTCGATTGGCTCAGCGACGGCACGAAACTCGAACCCTCGGTCTTTAATGGTTCGAGCATCTTGCCGCTCGCATCCGCGGCCACCAGCGCCTGGCGAGACGCGATCATTTCAACAAGCACCACCGCGCGGGCGATCCGAACCGCCAACTGGTGCTTGCGCGACGACATCGGGCCCGACTCCGCGTCGCTGCCGGAACTCTACGTTCGCCCCGACGACCGCTGGGAAGCCAACGACGTCGCCAAACTTTGTCCCGAGGTCGTTGCGGAGCTACACGCTCGGGCAACCGAGCCGCTCCATGCTAGCGTCGAAAACGCCGCAGTGATCCGCTCACCGCAAAGTGCAAGCTGATCTGGTTGCCGCCGCTCGCCGCCCATACAATCCGCCGCTTGCTTCGCGGGCGCGCAGCGCGCCCGATAACCCGTTGCCAAGCCAGCATTTAAACGTTCCCGGTGGGGCCGACCGCGGTTCGCCCTGCGCACTCTTCCACAGAACCACACGCGCTATGATCGGACACGGACGTCCGGCATTGTCGGCACTTGCGCTTGTGCGCAACGGTCGCTCTCTGCGCCTGTCTCATTGGCCAGGTTGCGGCCCAGAACCCGCTGCCCGGCGAACCAATGCAGCTGCGCATCACCTGGGGTGGCGGCGAAACAAATCGTTGGCTTGGCAAAGTGACACTCGATAGCGGTTCCCTCTCGGGCCTGCAGGTGCTGTCTGCCGATGCCGATGCGGCCGGTTCGGTATGGATTGAAGAGGGCCAACTGCACGTCGCCGACCTCAGTCCTCACAAACTCGACTGCATCGAAATTTCCACCCAACCCGGCCCCAACGCGAAGCTTCAAATTGAATTTGCCACCGACAAGGGCGCTTGCCCCCGCTTGGAATTATCGATTGCCGATTTGCCTCGGCATCCTTATCAAGCTCGCCTCGATGATCGCGGCAATACAATCGAAATTCAGTTCGTCCCGGCGCCGGCCCTGCGAATTAATACCGGCCGCGCTCCGCTCATCTTTGCGCGGGTGAGCAATGCTCGTTCGAAATGTCGCCGGCCATCGCGAATTTGGCGCCGGGAACGGAGCTAAATGTGCAAACAACCTTGTCGGCCGCTCGGCATAAAGAAACGTTGTGGAGCGACAACCAGCGATTGGCTGTTCCCGTCGACGGTCATCCTAAACTCCAGCTCAACGTACCGCTTCCCAAAGCGGAAGGTGTCTATTCGATTCATGTTGCCGCAACGCGACCGAGCGGCTTCGAACGCTTCTGGTCTGCTTCGACGCGCCTAGCCGAACGAACCTTCCAAGTGGTAGTTTTCGACCCGCAGCCTCAGCCGGCCCAGTCCAATGCCCGCTGGGAAAGCGTTCTGGAAATCGACCCAACCAATCCGGGTTGGGTCGATCGCCTGCCGCGTTGGACGCAGGTCCGCCGCATCCCGGGCCTCAATCACGGCGCGCTCGGAAGCATCCGCGCAGGCGCGGTCGATCTGCCCTTGGGCCGGTTTATCGAATTGCCTCCCACCGCGCCTGCCGCCGACCCCCATTGGCAAGCCTACTCGTTGCCGCTCGAGGCGGTCGGTATTCCGCACATGTTGGAGATCGATTATCCGGCCGATCGCGAGCAACACATCGGCGTGAGCATCATCGAGCCGAACGCCGCCGGCGTGGTCAGCGGAATCAATCGCGATGCGGGTGTGTTCGTCGAAGGACTCGGCCGCAACGAAGCCAAACAAAAACAATCGCAGCGCATGGTCTTCTGGCCGCGCACACAGGCGCCGCTCCTTGTCGTTACCAACCTGCATCCGACCGCCGCCGCCCACTTTGGTCAAATTCGAGTCTTCAAGCGGAGCACCAATCGCTTGAGCGACGCCCCAATTGCTCCGCCGGCTCACGACCGGTTGATCGCGGCCTATTTAGCGCGCCCGACACTTGCCGAAACCTTTGGCGCCACCCGAACGATCGATCCGTCCAGCGCGACCGCTGGCCCTACCGCCGATTGCATCGACGATAGTCAAACGTCGTACGAAAGCGCCACGCGGTTGGCCGATTATCTCCGCTACGGCGGCTACAACAGCGCGATCATCAGCATGTCCCCTCGCCCTCTGGGAGAGGGCCGGGGTGAGGGCAAACCGCTCGACGTCGATCGCACCGAGCTGACGCTTCGCGTTTTCGATCGCGAGCAGCTCGCACTCTTGCCCGCTCTCGATTTCGCCGCGCCCCTGCCGCTGTTGGAGCCACTCCGCCGTGCGAGCGATCCGCAAACGTCCGGTCTCGAATGGGTCGGAGCCGATGGGCGAACCTGGCTCGAAGCCAACGGCAGCCGCCACGGCCTCGCACCGTACTACAATCTTCTCGACCCGCGCGTCCAACAAGCAATGCTGCAAACCGTTCGCGGCATCATCGATCGTTACGGCCCTCATCGCGCGTTCGCCGGCCTCTCGATCCAGCTATCTGGTGATGGCTATGCCCAGCTTCCGCCGCTCGATTGGGGAATGGATGATGCCACGATTGCCCGTTTCGAACGCGATACGCGCATTCAACTCCCCGATACCGGCCCCGAGCGCTTTGCCTCACGCCACGCGCTGCTAACCGGCCAGCACGCGGCCGTCTGGCGCTCGTGGCGTGCCGCACAGGTCAGCGCGTTTTACGCTCAGCTCGCTGCGATAGTCAGAGGCAACACCGACCGCCGGCTCGTGCTAACCACTGAAAACTCGTTTGCACTTTCGCAAACGGCGGCCCGCTTGCGGCCAAATTTGCTGGCTGAGAATTCCGCGACCACAGTCGCTTCGATCCTGCTCGATCTGGGCCTCGATCGCGAAGCGCTGGAGCGAGTGCCTGGAATTGTGCTTAGCCCCACGCGGTATGTCGAACCGACTTCCTCCCTGCCGGACGTCGCGCACGATCTTGAGCTGAACGAGACGTTCAGCCAGTGGCGCCAGCCATCGAGTCACGCTCAATCGCGGTCCGCGGTCCTCTATCATCGCCCGCTACGGCAAAAAATCGCTTCCTTCGAGGCAGCCAGGCCCCCGTGGCGCGTGGCCGGTGATTTGCAGCTTGTCTGCCAGTCGTTGCCGGCGGGTGAAGCGGCGCGGCAACCCTATTTGGAAGCTCTCGCCGCGAATGATCCGGCCGTTCTCATCGACGGTGGCGAACTGCTTCCGCTCGGACAGGAAGACGCCCTGCGCGACACGCGGTCCACCCTCGCCCAGCTGCCGACTTCGGCCGATGTCTCAGAAATCGCCAAGCAGCCAATCATCGTGAGGACCTATGCCGAGGCCGACCGTACCATGCTCGTCATCATGAATATGTCTCCGTGGCAATGCAAAGCAATCGTCACGGTCGATCTTCCTCAGGCCACCACACTCGAGCCGCTGGCCGCTTCCACCTCGAATGAAACCGCGATCACCAAGCCAATTCAGCTTTCTGCAGGTCGGCAGTCGTGGCCCGGCGCACTCGCACCCTACCAAATGCAAGCGCTGCGGATTCCGATTGCCGGCGCCAAAGTGGTCGATGTGCAAGTCGATCTGGAAGATGCCGCGAACGTCGAGCTGGCGGCAAAGATCACCGATCTCACGAATCGGGACCTGACCGCGCCGTGCATCTATCCGGCGCTAGCGAATCCAAGCTTTGAACCACTGAGCGGCGGACGACTCCCTGGCTGGCGCCTGGCGGCAGGCTCTCAAAACGCCACAGCCGAATTGGATGCGACCAATCCGCAGGATGGAAAAACGTCTCTGTATTTCCGCTGCGAGGCCCAACCCGCCACGATCGAAAGCGACCCGTTCCCCGTCCCGCCCACCGGCCAGCTTGCCCTGATGGTCTACGCGCGTGGACAGAACCTCGCTGCAGCCACCGAATTGCGACTCGTATTTGAGGTCGATCGCGACGGCCAAACCTATCGACAATCCGCTCGAGTCACGGCCAAAGAAATGCAGCACCCCAACAATGAATGGGGGAGCTCGTTTGTTGTCTTCCTCAACGACCTGCCGCTCGAATCGCGCGGACAAATGCGCATCGCATTTCAGCTTACGGGCCCGGGAGAAGTCTGGCTGGACAACGCCAAATTGTACTACTTGCTCTTTCCAAACAAGTTCTACCCCAACGGTCAGGCCGAAATCTTCCAGCTCTCCAAGCAGATTCACGCCGCCAAAAGTGCGTTCGACGCGCGACAAATCAGTGATTGCGCCGGGATTCTCAATAGCTATTGGCCTCGCTTCGTCCTGGCCTATCGCCCGCCGGTTCAGCCGCCGATCCCGAACGCGGCCGCCGGACAACTTGTCTCACCACCGCAGCCCAACGAGCGACAAGAACCGTCCCCAGGCATTAGCGATCGCATCAAAAGTTTTGTGCCGATCTTGCGCTGACGCCCGGCGTTGCGCTACCCGATGGCAATATGCCTGAATCCACGCCGAGCGTTTCATCAGGCAAGGTGGCGCCGCCTTTTCCAGTTGCATGACGGCCACTTGGTGCGTACCACCGCTCAAATACGCCTCGCCCGCAAACGGATCATTGGGACAGAGAGCACGAAGTTGCAGCGTCTGCCGCTGCGCCCTGGCCAGTGGCATGTCGAGCCATTCGTGAACGAGCGAATTCGCGCAAAAATAAAACGCACATCCCCACACCTCGTTTTGTTCCGCAACCGCATCGGAAGGTCCCAGCCTCGACCGACAAATTAATGTCGGACACGACTCCTCGACTCCGCTTTAATTCTCCATGCGAATCGCGTGCCGAAGTGGCATCGACAACCCCTCGCCGCGTGGCTACGCTCGTCCCGCCGCTCAAAATCGGCGGCAAAGTCATCTGCGAACCGCCCCCTGCCACCGTCACTCGTACATCCTGTATCGATTTAAGCCACACTTGTTGCAGTTTGAGTCGCTGGGTCAGCGAATGCCCCCGGTGTACTTCTTGAAGAATACGGGCGAACGTGGCGATCAAGCGCGATCAAGCGCGATCAGCATGGCGCGAATGCGACCACCCCCAATCGGCTATTACCAAACCGCGCAAACCAACGCTTGCCGTTTAGCTCGGCGTCACGCCGGCGCAAGCGCCGCGTCGCTCGCGAGTGGATTTGGTTCCTCAACCGACGGATGAACGCCTGCCCCATCCGCTCCATACCACTTGGTCAGCACGTCCCGCCAGGCCCCAGGCATCGATACCCGGCAAAAGTCCTCACGCACTTCGCTGTGATTGGGATGCAGGCTGCGCGTACTTGATTGCGAACTTCCGCATGTCGGGCAAACATCGCTCCGGACCGTACAACTCCTCCGCCAATCGATAGTGCTCGCTGATAATGGCCCGCTGTTCGTGCAGCGTCGGCGGATCAGGCAGCGGCTCTCCGGCCGCCAACGCCCGGGTTTGGGCGAAAATCCACGGGTTGCCGATCGCGCCCCGTGCCACGGTCACGCCGTCCACACCCGTGTAGCGCATCATGTCGATGCATGCCTGAGCTGTGAATAGGTCGCCGCTGCCGAGCACGACGCGGTCGCCGGCCAATCGCTTCAGCTCGCGCAGGAACTCCCATCGCGACGGCCCGTCGTAGCGCTGGCGAACCGTCCGGCCATGAACTGTAATCGCCGCCACGCCGCGATCATACGCGCCGTCGAAAATCTCGAAAAACTTCTCGCGGCTTTCCGCTGCGTCATCGATTCCGCGCCGCATTTTCACGGTCACGGGAATCGCCGCCGGCACCGCATCGCGCACCCGGCCAATAATCTCCAACGCCACCGCCGGCTGGCTCAAGTGAAATCCGCCCCGGCAACGACCCAGAACTTTCTTTACCGGGCACCCGAAGTTGATGTCGATCACATCAAAACCGCTTTCCACTAACCGCAGCGCAGCGGGAGCGAAATCGGCCGGCTCGGCCCCCATCAACTGCCCGCCCGTCGGATGCTCCTCATCCGCCACGCACAGAAAATGCCGATTCCGCCGCCGCGGTTTCAGTTGAACCAGAAACTGATCGAGCATCACCTCGCATAACGTGTACGGCGCGCCCAGCCGCCGCGCGATCAAACGCATCGGCATGTCGCTGTAGCCAGATAGCGCGGCCTGCACCACTGGAAAATCCAGTTGTAACGTACCAATCCAGAGATCGCCCAAGTTCGACTTCATATCGCCATAGATTTTGTGCCGTTCGCGTTCCGGTGGTCAACTGCGTTGTTCGCCGTTGCTCAAAGCGCTAATTGACAAGGGCCATTAAGGTATCGCCACCATGTCAACCTTGTTTAAAGCCACTTTGATTTCATCGAGCACTCCCGAATCCGTTTCCACTTTGCGACGATTCGCGAGCGGAGGCAAGGCGACAGCTGCCTCGTAATTCCCTAGTGCCCACGCACATGCCCCGCGCACAAGCGGCTCCACGTCGTTAAGACCGCGAACAAGTGCCGACACCGCCCTCGGCGTCGGCCGGTTTCCGAGCACGATCGCCGCATTGCGCAATCAGACCGCGCCGGCGCGCCCGCCACAACGGCGTGTCCCGAAACCGCGCGCGAAACGCCGCCTCATCCAGATCGAACAACCTAATCAAATCGATCGGATTGCTATCCCCGCGCGGCGCAAACTCCGCTTGCCGGTTTAGCTCCCCGTGCGAATTCCACGGACAAACTTCCTGGCAAACATCGCAACCAAACAACCAATCGCCAACTCCCGCCCGCAATTCGTTCGGAATCGCATCTCGCAACTCGATCGTGAGATAGCTGATGCAGCGCGTGGCATCCAGCAAATACGGCCGCGGAAACGCGCCCGTCGGACACGCATCCAAACAAGCTCGGCACGTCCCGCAGTGATCCGTTTCCTGCACCGAGTCGTAGATGAGCTCAATATCCGTGAGCAGTGCCGCGAGGAAGAACCAACTCCCTTCGCGTCGGTTGATCAAGAGCGTGTTCTTTCCAACCCACCCCAGCCCGGCCAACTGTGCGAATTCACGCTCCAACACCGGCGCCGTATCCACCACGCCGCGCACTCGACAATCCGGCGCCTGCTCTCGCAAGAATGCTGCCAACCGCTCCAACCGCCCGTGAATCAAATCGTGGTAATCCGCCTCTCCCCACGCATACCGCGAAACTCGCCCCTCGCCCGCTTGCGGTTTAGCCGGATCCTCGGTCCGATAGTTCATCGCCAACATTACGACGCTGCGAACCCCGTCCAGAACCTTGTTCGGGTCGCCGTATGCCTCCCGGCGATCGGCCAAATAATGCATCTGCCCCGCATAGCCCGCCGCCAGCCATTCGTCCAGCCGGCGGGCGCCTGGTGGCGAAATCGCCGGCGTCACGCCGCACAGCGAAAAGCCCCATGTGGCCGCTCGCCGCTTCAGTTCGCCGGTCAATTCGCCTCGTTCCATTCCGCTATTCTAAGCGCGAAGCGAATCCGCCGAGCCGCGGTGGACGCCCAAATCGCCCAGGAATTCCCCGGCGAAATCATCGGCCTGAGTTGAATTCACCTTGCCCCCTAATTAGCCTGAAGATAGCGGACTTAATTACGGCTTGTCCGCACCCACTATTGTCCCCTAGGAATTTTCCATGACACGACATCTTTTGATCCTCACCGCGCTCACGGCCATGCTGGCTTGCCTCCCTCTGAATTCAACCCGCGCCGGCGATGGCGGTCGCGGTCATAGCCGTGGTCCTGGAGTCATCAGCGGATTCGGTCATGGGGCCGGCCGCGGCTTTGGCCGCGGATTTGGCGCCGGCTTCGGCGGCGGTTTCGGTGGATACGACGACGGTTACGACCTGGCCGAACTCTACCGCCAGCTCTACAACAACCTGCCCTATTTCGCACTCCACCCGCCCGTCTATTACAGCGAACCGGTGCCGCGCACGTACGGCTACAGCCCGTTCGCTTATCCGCCGGGAGTTATGACGCCGGATGTTGTCGAAGAATCCAAGCCGGTCACAATCGTCAATCCGTACGTTCCGGGCACAAAGCCGGCATCGACCGCGGCGAAGACCGATCGGTCTGCCAGCACAGCGACGAGCCCCGAGCCCCTGCTAATCATGAATCCGTTCGTTACGCCGAATCGCGAAGTGGCCAAAAGCGGCTCATAAATTACGCTACCCTGATGGATCGCATAAAGCCGGCGATGCTATCGCCGGCTTTTCTTTTGCGCCACACGACTGGATCGAAGCCCGCAGCGCAAGCAAGGAATTGCAACGTGCTTTCCCCTGCTTGCGCTGCGGGCTTCAATCGTATCGGTGGTCGAATCCGCACTGGACACAACCTGTCCAAACGCTAAGCTTGCGGCCTCCACATGCCGTTCGCGCCGCCGGCGCGAGCCGCCGCTCTTCTCATAGGAACACACGGATGAGATGCGTTCATCCGAATTTAAGCTGCCCGATTATCGGCGCCCTGATCGCGATCGCGCTCGTGGGCGGCGGTTGTCGTTCGTCCTCCAGCGGAATCGCCGGTAGTCCGTTCCTTGCACCCGATCGCGTGCCGCCGCCTTCTACTCGCGCATTGCTTCCAGGCCAGGCCCAGCCCTATTACCAGGGCGACCCGTTGCCCGCGATGCAAAGTGCGGCCCGCCCGCCCGCCGGCGCTGTAGCCGCCATTCCAAACGACGCAGACGCCCGATCATCGAGCGGTCGCACGTTGCCCTGGGCCTCGCCGGGCAGCTCACCGCCGCCCGCGGCGAGCCCGACGCCGTCCGCCCCGATTGCTGCCGCGAATGAGGCATCTGTTGCCGTCCCCGCCGATGCCGACCCCTTGCGGTTCCCGATGCCGGCGCCCCGTGAAGCTGCGAACGACGTTCCGATTGCCACCGCAAAGCCACCGGCCGCTCCGCCGATGCAGCCCCAGGCTCCGCCACTAAATCAAGCTGTGCTACCGGTTTCTTACAATCAACCGGCGCCAACCATTCCGCCAACCGTAACAACGGCGCCAACTCCGCCAATTCCGCCCGCCAGTGCGCCGGCATCCGCCCCGCCTCAACAATCCAGTTCGCCCTGGCGCTCGCCGCAAATTGCGCCGTCGATATCCGCTGCTGTGCAGCCGATCGGTGCCGCGCCGCTTGCGCTTCCCGCGCCGCCCAGCCTGCCAATGCAACCACCGGTTGCGGCCGAGGCGAATTCAATGGGAGTCACTTTGCGCCGTCGCATCGCCGCCACCAGAACCCGGCGACCCGATGCCGCGAGTTCGCCCGCCCGGCTACATCGAAACCGCGCAAGTCGGCGCCGCCGATGGTTTCCGCCCACGCACCAGCATGCAATAGCCCAACTCGCCGCTTGCGGTTTAGCTTGGCGCATTCCTACAGGCCGCGCCTACTTGGAAAGCGCAGTCTTGATCGCAGCGATCAGATCGTCGGCCGTGTAAATGCGACCGGTCGGCTTGTTAAGATCGACACCTCCGCGCGCCTGGGCCATCATGCCGCCCATGTTCTGTCCGCCCTTGGTTGTGGCCAGATACTCGAGCAGCTTGTCGCCGTCTTTCTGGCGCACCAGGTCGTGGATCAGCGACTGACCGCGCGGAATGGTGCTCAAACGATCGAGTCGCGAATAGGTGCCCGGCTCCTGCGCGATCTTGCGCATGAACTTCCGCCCTTCGGCCGTCGAAAGCTCGCGCACCAGAAACGAATCATCGCCCAATCCAAGTTTCACGATACGCGCCGCATCCGGCACTTTCACTTTGGCTGCCTCCAGCTTCGCGAGTACTTTTTCAATTTGCGCCACGCGTAATGAGATCGCCCTTCTGGTAACCCGGCTGCGACGCAAAATAGGATTCGATCGCTCGAGTTAGCGTGCGATCGTCGATCGAACGCGGGTGTTGCGCACCGCCGGCCAAACCGGTCATGTAAATAGCCAGCGCAAGGGACATCACGATTTGCGTGCGAACCCGCGCGGGGTTGCCGCGGTCCTTGGAGTGCGTTTGGGCGAAAGTTCGGAACTCGATCATGTCATTTCTCGGTGTGAAGCGCCAGGAAAAACGGGAGGCGGTGGGACAAACAAAACTCGCCGAATATCGGTCCTGTCGCAAGTTGTCTGCCTGTAATCCCTTAGCACGCCCCCAAGTATCCTTCGTCTCTCAATAGCGCAGAAGATTATTGATTTTCCGAAACCCCACGCCTATACTGAGACGCTATTGCATGGATTGGTTGGGGGAACACGCGGGGTACGTAGTAGGAGACGTCGTAATGTCGCGTAGCACTTATTTTGTGCAGGAATGCCCCACTTGCGGCCGCAATCTGCAGGTCCGCGTCCAATACTTGGGCAAACAGGTCCTCTGCCAACATTGCGGTGCCCGGTTCGAAGCGTACGACCCAACATCCGCGGCCTATCCGCCCCCAACTTCCAGCATTTCCTTAATGGAACGGGCCGAACAATTGCTTCAAACCGCAAGTGCTTCCCAGGCCAGCTTTGCGTCCGGTCTGACCAGCGACGTCATCCCCGCGCGGCCAAAGTGACGCAATCCGTTGTCGATCCAGGGTTGGCGCATAATCGATAGGAAGTTTCACGCTGAGGCGCAGAGGACGCGGAGAGGCTGGAAAGCAAGAAAAGCTCCCCGCGTCCTCTGCACCTCTGCGTGAGATTCTTGCCTCCAAACAACTTGGCGGCCTCAGTTACGTCGATCCGCCAACAATCTCCGCCAAATCCTCGAAAAACCGCGGGTAAGTTTTTTCCACACACTGCGGGTTGCCGATCCGCACTCCCGGGATTCGCAGCCCGGCGAGCGAAAAGCTCATTGCCATCCGGTGATCGTCGTAGGTTTCAACGGTCGCGCTCGCGCTCAATTTGTCTGGGCACGGTTCGATCAGAACACCGTCGTCATACTCCGACACTTCGACACCTAGTTTTCGCAACTCCGTCGTGAGAGCCGCAATCCGATCCGTTTCTTTGTGCCGAATATGAGCCACATTGCGAATCCGCGTCGGCCGATCGGCGAAAATCGCGATCACTGCTAGCGTTTGCACCGTGTCGCTGATCGCGTTCATATCGATCTCGATCCCATGAAGTGCGCGACCGACGACCGTGATGCCGCCGGAGTCGCGGCGCACCTCACAGCCCATTTTTTCGAGACAGTCGACGAACGCCACGTCGCCTTGCAAGCTTTCGGCAGACAATCCTTCTACCGTCACTTCGCCGCCCGTGATTGCCGCCGCCGCCCAAAAGTAACTCGCCGCCGATGCGTCGGGTTCGATCGCGTATTCGCGCGGCTGGTACCGTTGCGGCGCAGCGATCCGAAAATGCGCGAGTCCCTCGTCGGCTTCTACTTCGGCGCCAAAAGACCGCATCACCGCGAGCGTCATCTCCACATACGGCTGCGACACCAGGGGCCCATCGATCTGAAGTGCAACCGGCGCGTGAGCCGCCGGCGCAGCCATCAGAATGCCGCTAAGGAATTGGCTGGAAATATCGCCACGGATTTTTGCCGTCCCGCCCGGCAGACCATTCGCGTGCACGACTACCGGCGGACAGCCGTTGCCATTTTCGCTGATCGGGTACGCCCGCAATTGACCGAGCGCATCGAGTAAATCGGCAATTGGCCGCTCGCGCATCCGCAGGGCGCCGTCCAGCCGGAACGAACCGTGTCCGAGCGTGGCAAGCGCTGTGAGAAAGCGAATCGTCGTGCCGCTATTGGCGCAAAACAACTCGGCTTCCAACGCTGGTATTTGGCCCCCCTCGCCGTGCACGACCAGGATTCGGCCCGAGTCCCGCGACTCGATCTCGATCCCCAGCCGTGCCAGGCCCTCGATCATGACCCGCGTGTCTTCGCTATCCAGAGCCCCGCTCAGCGTCGAAACGCCATCGCGCCAGCGCCGCGCAAACCAGCGCCCGATTCGTAATACTCTTCGATCCCGGCGGCCGAACGCGCCCCCGAATCGGCCCCGCAACGGGTTCAATTTCGAACGGATCAATCATACGCTGGCGAGGCCGCTTCAGCGGCCGTGTGCTTCGGAAAAACGCAACGATTGGTTAAACTATCTGTTAGCGTATCGCACAAACCATTCCATCTCCAGGCAAAGAAGCCTTACCACATCAATGAAGAAGCTGAAATCCGGCGGCGGCTGGCCCGCTGTCTGGTACACCTGGAGAAAAGCCCGCCAGGCCGGCGGAATCCTCAAGCTCTGGCGGGCCATGCGCTCCAAGAACGCCTGCAAGACCTGCGCGCTGGGCATGGGCGGCCAGCGCGGCGGCATGGTCAACGAGCTCGGCCATTTTCCCGAGGTCTGCAAAAAAAGTTTGCAAGCGATGGTTGCCGATATGCAGGGCGCCATCCGCACCGACTTCTGGCAGCAGTACTCGCCCCGCGAGCTGCAGCAACTTTCGCCCCGCGAGCTCGAAGCCTGCGGCCGGCTCGTCGAACCGGTCGTCTACACGGCCGAAACCGGCCGCTACATGCCCATCACCTGGCACGACGCCCTGGATCGCATCGTCGCCAAGCTCCGCGCCATAACACCCGATGAAACATTCTGGTACTTCAGCGGCCGCAGCAGCAACGAAGCCGGCTTCCTGCTGCAGCTTTTCGCCCGCCTCTACGGCACGAACAACGTCAACAATTGCAGTTACTACTGCCATCAGGCCAGCGGTGTCGGTCTGGCGAGCGTTACCGGCAGCGGCACCGCGACGATCGAGCTCGAAGACCTCGAACACGCCGATCTCGTTTTTCTCATCGGCGGCAACCCGGCCAGCAATCATCCGCGGCTGATACGCACGCTCATGCAAGTCCGCCGCCGCGGCGGCGAAGTCATCGTGATCAACCCGATCGTCGAAACGGGCCTCGTCCGATTCAACGTGCCCAGCGACGTCCGCAGTTTGCTCTTCGGCACCAAAATCGCCAGTTGTTACGTGCAACCTCACATCGGTGGCGACTTGGCACTGCTCACCGGAGTCGCCAAGTGCATTGTCGAGTACAAAGCCCACGACGAATCGTTCCTCAACGATCATTGCCAGGGATGGCCCGAACTGGAAGGCCCGGATCGACGCGACTCCCTGGCAAGAAATCGTCGCCAAGAGCGGCGTCGCAATCGATGAAATCGAAGACATCGCGCTGCGCTATGCGAACGCCAAAAACGTCGTCTTCAGTTGGACGATGGGCATCACGCAACACGCCCACGGCGTGAAAAACGTGCAAGCGATCGCCAACCTCGCCCTGTTGCGCGGGATGGTCGGCCGGCCTGGCTGCGGCCTGATGCCCATCCGCGGCCATTCCAACGTGCAAGGTATCGGCTCGGTCGGCGTCACGCCGAAACTCAAAGATGCCATCTTCGAGCGCCTGCAAACCCATTTCGGCGTCGAGCTGCCGACGACGCCCGGGCGCGACACGATGGCCTGCATCGAAGGCGCCGCCGCCGGTGAATTGAAACTCGGCTTCTGCCTCGGCGGCAACCTCTTTGGCTCGAACCCCGACGCGCAATTCGCCGCCCAGGCGATCGGCAGCCTCGATCAAATCACGTATCTCAGCACGACGCTCAACACCGGCCACGCGCACGGCCTGGCCCGCGAAACAATCATCCTGCCCGTACTGGCCCGCGACGAAGAACCGCAGCCGACCACCCAGGAATCGATGTTCAACTACGTCCGCCTCAGCGACGGCGGCCCGCGCCGCCACGAAGGCCCCCGCAGCGAAATCGACGTGATCGCATCCATCGCCGAACGACTCACTCGTCTGCCGAACGCGCGAAGGCCCGTGAGCCGGCTCCGCCGGGGGTTTACACCGGCACACAGCACAGAACACGAATGGCATTCGCGCGTTCCAACCCCCGGCACAGTCCGCGGTCTGACGGCCCTTGGATTGGTCCAAAATGCGCTCCACCGCGCAAATCCGCAATGCCATCGCCAGCATCGTTCCCGGCTTCGAGAAAATGGCCGACATCGACCGCACGAAGCAAGAATTCCAAATCGGCGGCCGCACGTTCCACACGCCACAATTCGCCACTCCCCATGGCCGCGCGGTCATTCACACGTACGAATTGCCGGACCTCGTCGGCACCGGCGTCGGCGAGCTGCGCCTGATGACCATCCGCAGCGAAGGCCAGTTCAACACGGTCGTCTACGAGGATGAAGACATTTACCGCGGCATGGATCGCCGAGACGTAATCATGCTCCACCCCGACGACCTCGGCCGCTTGCGGCTTAGCGACGGCGACCGCATCACCATCCACGGCCCCGCCGGCAGCATGCCCAATATCCGCGCCACGGCCTTCGCCCAAATCAAACCCGGCAACGCCGCGATGTACTACCCCGAGTGCAACATCCTCCTCAGTCGCAACGTGGATCCGCAAAGCAAAACGCCGGCGTTTAAGTGCGTGGTCGTTCGATTAGAGTCACATCGATCACGCGTGCCGGCAAGTATCTGTGTGACCGACACAATCCCCGCGGCAATATTTATCGATCCCTGCGCAGCTAATGAACACGGTCTGGCTGAAAGCTGACGGCTGATAGCTGATAGCCGAACTTGAACGAGGCTCATTAGCTGCGCAGTTCTCAATCGAGCGGACTGCCGCTATTTGCCTTTGCCACGCATAAACCGGTCCGCAAAATCCAGATACTGCTGCCAATCGAACGCCGTCGCGTCGTGCTTGCCGGTGCGGACATGATACCGGATCACCTCTCCCACCGGATGATCGGCCGGCGGCATGTCATCCACGCCGAGCCCGCCAAGTTCGAACAACCGGTACACGGGCTCCGCGTTCTTGGCCGACAAGAAACTCGCCGCGAGGATCCGCCGAGCGATCCTGCGATGCGCTGGCCACATACACGGGCCGCGGCGCAACGAGCGCGATCAACTCGTGCTGATCCACCGGAAGCTGCTCTTCGCGATCGTTGTATTTGCGAAAGTTGCGGCAGAACCAATGCGGAAAGTTCTTATTGATGAGCCCAACCGTTTCGCCGAATATGCGTTTGCTCAGCGCCGCCCCGCCGCAGCCTGAACAATTCGATATCACCATGGCGAAACGCTGATCGCTCGCGCCGGCCCACAAGGCCGTCTTGCCCAGTCGCGAGTGGCCCCAAACCGCCACGCGCTTGGCATCGACCGCGGAATCGGTTTCGAGATAATCCAGCGCGCAGGCTCAGGCCCCAGGCCCAGGCCGCGATCGTGCCCCATTCGTCGGCCTCCGGAGCGGTCTGTCCGGCCCGATAGAACAGCGGATGGACGCCATTCTGAAAACCATCGTCAAAGTCCGGGTCGATGTCCCCGCAACACATCGTCGCGACTCCATAACCGCGCGATACGACTTGTTCCACCTGCCACCGCGATGCCTCGACCCCGCGCGATGCCTCTGTCGCCCGATTATCGACGATGCCGTGCACTTCGGGTCGGCTTAGCACCCAGCAGCTCGCGAGCGTTATCGCCGGATCGGAGTGAACCGCCTGATTGCCATGAAAGTTCAGCCCCAGAAAAACCGGCACTGGCCGATCGGACTTCGGCAAATAGAGCAACACGTGCAGCGGAAGCTGACCGCGTGGCGTCGAAAGCTGGATCGTCACTTCCTTGCGAATCGCCTTGCCACCGAGTGCGCCGCGGTCCTCGGACGTCACTTGGTAGCGCATTTCCGGTTTTTGTGCGGGCGCTCGGCCATACACCTCGGTTTCGAACAGCCGCAGAATCTCGGGCCGCCGTTTCTTCACCCATTCGTCGGCCGTGGCGATTCGCTTGCCGTGCGCATCGGTGAGCGGATCGGGAAGCGTGTATGGCGGCACGCGACTCTCGTCGCGGTTCTCGGCTTTTGCCGCGACGCAGGGCGCAGCTCGCATCGCGAACGCCATACACAGGGCCAGTGACAATTGAAACCACTTCATCAAACATTAAATGGATCGGAGCCCGCAGCGCAAGCAAGGGTCAAACGGAACATCATTTGAAAAGACCCTTGCTTGCGCTGCGGGCCCCAATCAAGAGTTTGTGGCGCGACACGTTTTTCAAGCCAGCTTCGTCTTCCCCGGTATCGCCACGACAACGGGCGGCACGTCGTTCGTCCATGCGTACTCCGCCGGACCCAATCGCTCCTGGCTGTTGAAACATTGATCCCACGTGAGTGCCTGCCCCGTGTACGTACACATCCGCCCCATGATCGCCAGCATCGTGCTGTTGGCCATGTAGTGTCCGTTGTTGATCGGCCGGCCGTCGCGAATGCTCTTGAACAGCGCCTGGTGCTCGATGACATACATGTCGATCTTAGGGTCTTTCTTCCCGTGCCACGCATGCTCGCCTTCGATGCGGAAATCCAAAATCTTCGCCCTGCCTTTCGTGCCGAGCACGATCTCGTCCACCAAAGTTCGTGCAATCGTTCTGCTGCCGGCACGTGAAGTACACCCGCACGCCGGTCGGGTATTCGTAAAACACCGTGTGATGATCGTACACGTCGCCGAATTCCGGCTGCACGCGTTGTTGCCGGCCGCCCATGCCAAACGCTTGCGTGGGATGAATATCGCCCTGCAGCCATGCCGTTTTATCGAGGCTGTGGACCGCCTGTTCGCAAATGTGGTCGCCCGATAGCCAATGGAAATACAGCCAATTGCGAATTTGATATTCCATCCGGCTCCATTTCGGGTTGTCGCCGCGGTGCCACAATTGGCTGGCGTTGTAGCACGATTGGATGGCCACAATGTCGCCAATGGCTTTGTCCTCAACGATCCGCCGAACCGTTTCGCGCACCATCGGATGATACCGCCAGCAAAGTCCCGACACGACGGCCAGGTTCTTTTCCTTCGCCTTGTTGCACGTCTCGATGATGCTGCGGACGCCCGGCGCATCGACCGCCACCGGCTTCTCCACGAACGCGTGCTTGCCCTTCTCGACCGCGTACGCCAGATGTTGCGGCCGAAAATGGGGCGGCGTGGCGAGCAGAATTACATCCACCTCGCTGTCGATCACTTGTTTGTACGCATCGAAGCCCACGAAAACATGATCTTCCGCAACCTGCACGCGGTCTTTGGTTGCCTCGTTGCGGCGGAGCTTATCGATACTCCCCTTGGCAAAGTCGGCAAACGTATCGCCAACAGCCACGAGCACATTGTCCGGACTGGCATCGAGCGCATTCTCCGCCGCCGCACTTCCTCGCCCGCCGCATCCGATCAGCCCGACGCGAATTCGTTCGCTCGCCCCGGCATGAACCGCCCGAGGAATCGCCATCGTGCCAGCCAACGTCGCGCCGACGGCCAGCCCGGTCGATGTCTTCAAAAACTCCCGCCGCGTTTTGTTTGCGTTTCTATCTAACATGCTAACCTCGATGAAACCCCGACAGCCCCCGGCTCTGCCGGGGGTTAATTCACTGTTCAACTCAATAATGCGATAACCCCCGGCAGAGCCGGGGCTGCGCAGCATGCGATGTCCGTGCGTAAAGCAGCAATACCCGATTCATCCGCTCGGCAACATCCGCCAGCACCTCGCGCCCGCCGCCGTCCACTTCCGCCGTGCACCAGCCCGAGTAGCCGATTTCCGCGAGTGCCTGCCGCACCGCCGGCCAATCGATGTCGCCGTCGCCGATCTTGCTTTTGAAACCGTTCTTCTTGCTCCAGTCTTTGCAGTCGAGTTTGACGATGCGGTCCCCGAGCGTGCGGATCCACGTTTCGCTCGGCCCGAACTTGCGGCAATTGCCGATGTCGAACCACGCCCCGACCCAACAGCTATCGATCGCATCGATGTAATCGCGATGCTGCTCCGGCGTTTCGCAGAAACCGTTCCAGACGTTTTCGATACACACCCGCACGCCCAACTTGCCGGCCAGCGGCAACACCTTGCGAATTTCCGGGATCGACCGCTTCCAAACATCGTCGTGTGTTTCTTCCGGCCCGGTGACTTTTCCCGGTACGAGCAGCACCGCGCTGCCGCCGAACGCATGCGCATCGCGCAAGCTCTGTTCGAGAAACGCCACCCCCTGCTCGCGCACCTTTCGGATCGGGCGACGACAGGCGGACCTCCCAATGCTTCATATCCACAAGTGCGTGCACTTGCATGCCGGTCTCGTCGATCGCATGGCGGACTTCGTTTGCGTCGCGCCGCCAGGGGCTCACCAGCTCCATGCCGTCGAAGCCCAGCTCCTTTTGCAGCCGAAACTTTTCCAGCACGCTGCCGCCCGTGCCGATCATGCCCCACTTCACGGCCTTAAAAATTCGGCCCTTGCCGGCGAAATCGGCCTCACCCGTGGCCGGCTGTGGCGCAGCGATGCTGTTGCGTGAGGTGCCCAACATCGCGGCGCCTGCCAGCGCGGCGGCGGAAGTCTGCAGGAATTCACGGCGGCTACAGTCGACTCGGGTGACCATAGAATCGGGCCCTCATTCAGCCGGGATGCAAGGCGGCAGGTCAACCGATTGTCGCCGCTGCGGACCCGAAAAGCAACCGCTTCGGGATTCACTGCATTAGCCCCCGGCTCTGCCGGGGGTTGAAGCGGCGCTTATTTCATGCGGCGTCGTCTATTCAAAAGAAACCCCCGGCTGAGCCGGGGGCTAACAGCGTGCCGCAGAATTTACAACGTGTCGCTGACGGGACCCTGAAGAACAAGCCAAGCCCCGCTTTGCTCAGGCAACCCGACGTTGCCGCTTCTCTTCTGGATGGCGATTTTCCGCCTGTTGCTTCTCGGCTGAAAACGCCAGGATCGGCTGCTCAACGAATTGCGTAGAACGCTCGGCCTCCGGATCGGGCTGCGACATCGCGTGATGCAATTCCCACAGCTTGGCTTGCTTGAGGAACGCATAATACGCCGTGTGCATACAAATCTGAAAGCCAGCGGCGCCATCGAGGAAACCGAGTCGCAGAAAATACAATTGCAAAAATCGCAGCGGCGCCCGCGTCACCATCGCCAGCACATTCGGACGGCGCTTGGCATCGCGCATGTTGAGCGCACCCCAGCCGGCATACCGGTTCAGTTTGTACAGATACTGGTCCGAGTCCCAAGTCGTGTAATGCAGCAGCGAGTGCTTCAGCTTTCCGAGTCGACTGGAAGGCAAATCCACCTCCGCATGCACCCACCGCGTTTCGTAGCGGCATTCGCGGCGAAACAGCCGGATCACCGCGTCGCTGTTCCAACCGCAATGCTTGATGCGGTAACCAAGGTAGTGGTTGCCCCGATCGATCCAAAAGCCGTCCTTGTCGCTCAGCGGTGATGCCAGCAATTCGCGGATTTCTGTCGCTAGCTCCGGCGTCACCCGTTCGTCGGCATCGACCACCAGCACCCATTCGTGGCGCGCCTGGGGAATCGCCCAATTCTTGAAATTGGCCGAGTTGATGTATTCGCGCTCGATAATCCGGCAGCCGCCGATATCGCGGACGACTTCGAGCGTGCCATCGGTCGAGCCGGAATCGGCGATGAGAATTTCGTCGGCAAACGCTTGCACCGATTCGATGCAAGCACGGATGTTCCGCCGCTCATCCTTGCAGGGGATGAGCACGGTGAGTTTTGCTGTCACGATTGTGTCCCGCGTAGCCGAAAAGATTGGTAGATGAGTTGCGAGCGCACCGGGGCGTCGCAAATATTTCTATCGGCATCGCGGAGGGCAAACTTTAACGAAAAATCCGCGAATGCGGCCAAAAAAAATAAAAAAAATAGCTCCGGCTGCTTGCCAGCGTCGGCCGCGCAACCGCCGCTTGCGGTTTAGCTAAGACACAAGCCAATAACAAACACCAAACTATTTCTCCGCGAACTCGCGAAACGCGCGCTCGATCTCCGCAGGATTCGTTGCGCCCCGATGCAATAATACGCGGTATCGCAGTGCGAGCGAATCACCGTTCTTGATCGTAACGGCGCCTTGTTTTACCGGGCGCCCGCCAGCTTCAGCCGGTGGGAAATCCTTTTCCCCAAACGGATTCGCCGCAAACAGGCCGTACGTGCGAACGTGCCACCGCGGCATCGGCCGAAAGCTTTTGGGATAGCTCATCATCGCGATGCCGACCGTTTCACCATCGAGCGGCCCAGTGTAATCGACCCATCGAGCCGGCATGCCCCACGCGGCTTCGTTCTGCTGCCCTTCGCTGTTGACGATCCGCCCGCCTTTTTTCGCGTCCACTCGCATCGAATCGGCCACTCGCAGCGCAAATGTGCCTTCCTTGGTGTCGCCAAACGTCACGTCGCCATTCGACGCTTTGAGCGTGATCGTGAAATCGATCCAACGGCTATCGGCCGGCCCGGTGCCATACACAATCGTCCGCTCATCCGTACACACGCGATCGCTGCCATTCATCCAGTCGTTGCGCGTGACGATCCGGACCGTTGGTCCAAGGCTTTTGAGTTCCACCAGCTCCCGCTGAACAATCTGCGCCCCGTCTTTCCCCTGGTCTTGAACGTTTTCGCGCCAGAAGTGTGCGCCATTTACTTCATCGTGCGCGAACCAGAACGACTCGTGATGCGGATGGTCGTTTGTTCCACCCGCAACCGGAGGACCAAGCGGAAATGCCCGCGTCACCGGCTTACCCGTCGGTCCAATGAGCGGCCACATCGCAGGCGCATGGCCCGCCTTAGCCAGGTATTCCGTAAAGAGCTTGCCATCGATCTTGATGACCACACCGTGCTCGCTCCGCTCTGCGGTCACATCCGCGCGGGCAATAAGGGGCAGAATACCAACCACGACGACACAAAGAACACGACGTAGGAAATGCCCCGATGACCAAATCCCTATGACAGATTCCCGACGATGCTTGGTCATTCGTGCTTGGTCATTGGTCATTCTTCGTCGTGCTCGTCGTGCCGTCGTGGTCCAATTTCTACGCGATCTCCGGAACGACAAACGGCTTGCGATCCACGCGGCGCAATAGACCATTGGCGGCCGAGTTATCGGTGAATCGTTCGCGGGCCGGGTCCATCTCCAGCAACGCTCCAACGGTAATTACCGGCAGATCGATATCAACTTCATTCGCCCGCAAATGGGCGAACATCCGATCCAGAGAATCTAGCAGCCGATCGTGCTTCGCGACAACGTCCGACGTCAAAATGTCCTTCGCCGACCGCGGCTCGCCCAATTGATGTGAGATGTTGCCCGTATGGCACAGTGCGCTCGATAAATGGCCTTCCAGCACGTCGGCGTGCAGATCGCTCCGCTTGCGCGACCGCACCGCTTTAAGAAAATTCTGGAAATGGAGATGCTCCGCGCCGCCGTGCCAGGCTTGAATTTGCTCGCCGTCCGGTCCAAACGCCTGCGCCAATGCATAGTTTGACGTCGAGAGCACCGACCCACGCTCGCACTGCACGACGACTCCCACTTGCGAGCCGCGGAACATGTCCATCGAGCTGCTCCACGTGCCCATGTTGCTTCGCGCCGCCTTCGATTTCGGCAGGCCCCGCGTTTCGAACAGGATTGGGGCACCCGGATAATCGTGCAGCACCACCTGTGTATTAGCCGTGTTGCCGGCGTCTTCATAACCGAACCGCCCGCCAAAACTGATCACGCGCGGCGAGACCGTCTCGGCGCCGAGGAACCAGCGGGCGATATCCATCTGATGGATTCCCTGGTTCCCCATGTCGCCGCAGCCCGTGTTGAAATCCCAATGCCAATCGTAATGGGGGTTGTAGCCGCCCATCGAATTCCGCTCCGGCCGGTGCAGATCGACCTTCGCAGCCGGCCCGCACCACAAGTCATAATCGATCTGTTTGGGGATTTTGAGTGCCGCTTCGCTCTTGCCGATCGAAGGCCGCGGTTTGTAACACGTGCCGACGATGTATTGGATCTTGCCCAACTTGCCGCTGTGCACGAATTCGACTGCCTGCCGAATCGACTCGCACGACCGGCCTTGCGTGCCGCATTGAATGATGCGTTGGTCGTGATCCGCCGCGTTGACAAGCTGCCGGCCTTCCCACACGCGCTGGCTGACCGGCTTCTCGACGTACACATCTTTGCCGGCCTGTGCAGCCGAAATCGCGATCAAGGAATGCGTATGGTTCGGCGTGGCGATGGATATCGCGTCGATATCCTTGCGCTCCAGCAGCCGGCGAAAGTCGCGAATTTGATCGAGCTTGCGGCCGTGCTTTTTCTCAAACGCCTCGGCCGTCTTACCCAACACCTTTGCATCGCAATCGCACAGTGCGACTAAGTTTTCCTGAAACCCGTCGATGTGACTCTTGCCGCGCCCGTTGAATCCCACGACGGCCATGCGGATTTGGCTGTTCACATCGGCCCGCGCGATTCGAGGCAGCACGCAGCATGCCGCCGCCGTACCTACCGCCTGCTTCAAGAAAGTACGGCGTGAATGCTTACTCATGGTCAAGCTCCCTTCGAAAGACCGGCCATCGATTTAGTTGCCTCGTTGCCATTCGTCGACTTCTCACGAGACGGGTCGAATTCACGTTCCAATAATGTGTTGGAACCATCCACGTACCAATCCGATCGCATCAGCGGCAGACCGGCCCGGTCGCCGTCTGGCTTGACGATCAGGCTCTGCACAAGATTGTACTTGCCGCTGCGGAATCCTAGCATGGCGCCCGACATATACAAGCGAAAGATGCGGTACCGAACCTCCCCCGCCATCTCGATGACTTTTTGCCGGTTGGCCTCCAGGCGGCGCACCCAGTTTTCGAGGGTGAGTACATAATGCTCGCGTAGGTTTTCCAGGTCCCGGATCTCGAACCCCGCGTTGGCGGCGGTCGCCAGCACGAAAATTGGCGTCTGCATTTCGCCGTTCGGGAATACATACTTGTGAGAAAAGGCGGTCCATCGCGGCGGTTTTGCGTTCGGCGCCAGGTTGATCGTGTGATGCAAATACGCCCCACCCGGCCGCAAACATTCGTAAATCTTGCGAAAGAACGTCGGCAGATACTTGTGGCCAACGTGCTCGCCCATGCCCACGCTCGTTGCCTTGTCGAAGCGCTCGCGAGGCTGAAACTCGCGGTAGTCGCACAATTCGACACGAGCTCGCCCCTTCAAGCCGGCCTCCGCAATCTCGCGCTCGGCCCATTTTGCTTGCGTCTCGGATAGTGTGACTCCCACGGCTTCCACGCCATAGTGCCGCGCAGCGTGAATAATCAGATGCCCCCAACCGCAGCCGAAATCGACGAACCGCTCCCCCGATGCGAGCCGCAATTTGCGGCAGATGTAATCCATCTTGCGTAGCTGCGCCGCGTCCAAGTCCTCAGCTGGATGAGCGAAATACCCACACGTGTATTGAAAGTTCCTGTCGAGAAACAGCTCGTAGACTTCGCCCGGAATGTTGTACGTGTACTCGATCGACTCGCGATCCCGGTGGATGCTGTGGTTGCCCCGGGTGGGGTTGCCGGCTTGAATCGCGTCGCGCGGCTTCTCTTGTTGCGGCAGATTTCGCAAGGCAAGCAGCAGCCGCAGCCGCTCCCACAAACTCTTCCGCTCCCCCTGCTCGACCAGGTATCGCAGCCAATCGGTGAAGGCGAAGATGTCGCCTTCAATATCAAAGTCGTCGAAGATATATGCCTCGCCGAACGCGACCGCCGGCTTCCGTGGCCGGAACATCGCCCGCAACGCGCCCGGATGTTGCAGCACCAATGTAAATCGCGCCGAGCCCTTGTGGGGCTGCCACGTGCGGTCGTTCCACAATCGAACATTGAAGTTGCCGGGGAAGCCCCGGCACAATCCAGCAAGAATCCGCAGCGACGTTTCGGCGGCCGTATCGTTCGTCATAGTGCCTCTCGGTTGTAAAGCGATGTTGTGCGCTTTCGTGCCGCGAGGCCCACATTCTACCAGCCGCAGGCCCATTTGTGGCGAGGTACGACGAAAAAGTGTAGTTCTCTCGCTCCGCGAAAGGTGGTCACATCTCGCGGCCCCGTCCGCGGTTCCAGCCGACCGGACCGAAATTCCTACACGAAAGGCGTCTCGCGGCGCATCTCGTCGGCCGCCGATTCCGTAATCAACCGCGCCGCGCGATCGTACGTGAAATAATTCCAGCCCCACTGTATAAGCACCAGCAACCGATTGCGAAAACTCACCAGGTTCATCAGGTGAACCACCAGCCACATCATCCACGCCAAAAAACCGCTGAAATGCAACTTGCCAAAATCGGCCACCGCGGCCGATCGGCCAATCGTTGCCAGGTTGCCACGATCGTGATAGTGAAACGTCGGCAGCGGCCGGCCGCGGAGCCGCGCCTGAATTAACTTCGCCGCGAATCGGCCCTGCTGAATCGCCACCGGCGCAACGCCCGGCAGCGGCTTGCCGTCTTGATGTGCGTAGCTCGCCATATCGCCGAGCACGAAAATTTCCGGATGACCGGGCAACGACAGATCGGGCCCGACCGAAATCCGCCCCGCTCGATCCAACGCCGCGCCCGTCGAATCGGCGAGCATCTTCCCCAGCGGCGACGCCTCGACTCCCGCGGCCCACACGATCGTTTGCGTCGCCAGCCGCTCCTCGGTGCCGCCAAACTTCAGCAGTACGTGTTCCGCCGCCACGTCGGCCACCATCGTCTTCGTGCGCACCACCACCCCCAGCCGCTCGAGCGATTGCTGCGCTTTGGCCGATAAATCGGGCGGATACGCGGCCAGAATCCGCTCGCCCGCCTCGATCAGCAGAATCTGCGCATCGGCCGGATCGATGTTGCGGAACTCGTGCAGCAACGTGAACCGCGCGATCTCGGCCATCGTCCCGGCCATCTCCACTCCGGTTGGCCCACCGCCGACGATGACCAGCGTCAGCAACATCCGCCGGCGCTCGACATCGGTTTCCCGCTCGGCCAGCTCGAACGCCGTTAGCACTCGTCCGCGAATCCGCGTCGCGTCTTCAATCGTCTTGAGCCCCGGTGCAAACGCTTCCCACTCGGGATGCCCAAAATAACTGTGCCGGGAGCCCGCGGCGACAATCAACGTATCGTATTTGATTTCCGTGTCGTCGACGTGCACCACCCGGCGGCTAACATCGAAGCCGCGCACCTCCCCCCACACGACTTCGCAATTCTTTTGCCGCTCGACGATCCACCGCAGCGGCGCCGCGATATTCGCCGGCGACAACCCGCCTGTCGCCACCTGGTACAACAGCGGCTGGAACAAATGAAAATTCCGCCGATCGATGAGCGAGATCTCCACCGGCGCGCGCCGCAACGCCAACGCGGCGTTCAGCCCCCCAAAACCGCCGCCGACGATCACGACCGACGGTGCGGATTCACTTGAAAATAAACCAGAACTCATGTCGATAACGGCACACCGCAGACCTGGATTGAAGCCCGAAGCGCAAGCAAGGGTTTTGTTAAGCGGCACGCGACCCGACCCTTGCTTGCGCTGCGGGCTCCATTCCGACGTCTTGTTTGGTCTTCGCTCCCCGCTTCTCGTTCTCCCCTCTATTCCGGCAACGGCCGGTCCTTGGTCTCAGGCGCAAACGGCAGCGTCAACAATCCAACCAGGAAGATCGAGCACATCGCCATCGCCGAATAGCGTTCCTTGAGCGGTGAGCCGTAGCTGCCAAAAACATGCGTCGCCAGTGTAGCAGAAAAAAAACTTCCGCCCGCAGCCGCAAACCGGCCCAGATTGTAACAAAACGACGTCCCCGTACTGCGCAGCCGGCTCGGAAACAATTCGGGAAGATAGATCGCGAAACCGGCGAATACCGAAAGCTGCGCCGCGCCCACCAGCGGCATCATCCAGTAGGCATCTGTCGGTGAGCTCATTTTCCAATACACATAAAGCGTGGTGACAAGCGCGGCCAGGAAACCCAGAGCGAATGCGGCACGCCGCCCCCAGGCGATGGCGACCTTCGTAAAGATCCACATGCCGACGCCTGCGCCGATCATATTGAGCACATAGGCCCAATTTCGGGCTTGCTCGACGGCCGCCCTAGCGCGATCGGCCGG
The DNA here is from genome assembly GCA_963733825.1 of Pirellulales bacterium. Lineage (GTDB taxonomy): Bacteria > Planctomycetota > Planctomycetia > Pirellulales > Lacipirellulaceae > JABDGM01. The sequence continues at coordinate 243,188 of CAVTEK010000008.1, read as the reverse complement.
CAAGCCCTGCGCGTCAAAGTATTGCTTGAACACCGATGACTGCAAATCAGTGAAATACTCGCCAATGGCCCACAAGCCGACGACGCCCGTCGAAGCAATGAGCGCCTCCGACGACAAGGTTTTTCCGCCAGCGGCTTTCCGCCAACAAGCCGCGATAAGGTCCCCAGATGCCACCCTTGGGCAAACGTCCTTCCGCCTTGAGCTTTAACCACGGCTCCGGCTCGCGGAGATAGCGCATCGTGAGCACGACGAGCAAGGCCGGTAGCGCACCGACCAGAAACATGCAGCGCCAGCCGTAGCCCGGCGCAATTGCGCCCGTATGCTCCGCGTAGTCGATGAGAAATTTGAACCCGGCCGCAGACAGGTTGCCAATTGTGGAAAGAATTTGGAGCATTCCCAAAGCGCCGGCCCGGCGCTATCGGGCAGCGATTCGGCAATCAGGGCGACGGCGAGACCGAAGACACCGCCCACGCCCAAGCCCGTCAAAAAGCGAAACAAGGCGAAGTCCCAGTACGAGCCGCTGAAAAAAGTCAGGCCCGTGCAAGCCGAGTAAATCAACACGGCGAACGTCAGCATTTTCGAGCGGCCATACCGATCGCCGAGCGGCCCAAACACTAACCCGCCCACGCCCCAGCCAATCAGAAACAGCGCGGTCACGGCCTTGCCGAGGGATTGCGCATCGCCCGTCGGCGGCATCAAATCGCGGAGTGCCGGATTGCGAGCCAAGGAAAACAGCCGCTGGTCGAGACAGTCGAAGAACCAGGCCGCACTGGCGACTAAAAACACAAACCAATGGTAGCCACTCAGCTCGCGTGTCCAGCGCTGGCGTTCTTGCTTCATGCTCGTCTAAATTTCTTCTGGCAGTTCGGCCTGCTGCGGCTCGGGCAGCCAGCACGAGAGTATGATGTTCGCGACGTACACGAACGTTCCCACGGCCGCGGCCGCGGCCGCCATTTTCACCGCGTCCGAGTCGCCCGGCATCACCAGCGCCAATTCGCTGGTCACCAGGGCGAACGATGTCCCGATCATCCGCCCGCCGATATTGGCTGCAAAGCCCTCGCCCGTCCCGCGCAAATGGAGCGGGTACACGCGCGGCAAGTAGTTGCCCCAAAAGCTGAATTGGGCGACCGTGAAGAAGCCGACGAGAAACACGCCCACTTGAAACGCCGACTGGCTCTGGTGCACCAGGAAGCCAAACGCAAGCGGCAGCGCGATCAGGCCCGGGAACAGGAACGCCCGTATCAATTTTCGCCGGCTCGCAACCGCAATTACGAGCGCTGCCAGCGCCAGCCGGCCCGCCAGGCCACCCCATTCTTGAACCTTGGTCACGTGTGCCCGGTGCTCTGCACGAACTCGCCCGAAACCTTTGCGGCCTGTGGTTTCGGCAAATCCTTGGTTTTTTCCGCGAGCGCCGACTTCACCTCCGGCAGCGCCGGCACGATTTGCGGAATCTGCTGGATCGCGCCGAACGCCGCGCCGAAACTGCACGCGAACATGAGCGTCGTCACGATCGTCGTACGGCGAAGCTCGGGCCGGAAAAGCTCGCCGATCGAAGGCCGCCGAAGCGTTCCAGCCGCGCGCTTCGCTTGCCACGCGGGCGACTCGGGCAGAAACGGTCGAATCAAAATGAGCGGCAGCGCCGGCAAAATTCCCGACATCATCGTATACCGCCACGGTGCATGTGCATTTCCGATTTGGCCGAGCGAGCTCAGCCAGCTCGGCAACTCGATGGCCGGAAAACTGGCCGCATGGTCGATGATCCAATAGTTGACATACGCCACCATGATCCCGCCGAACGAGGAGAAAAACTGCGTGTAACCCAGCACGCGCTCGCGCTGCACCGGGTCGGGAAACAGCTCGGCGAGCCACGCCACGGCGGCTACGAATTCCACGCACACGCCGATGAACGACAGGCTGCGCAGCACCAGCAGCATCGGCATCGATGTCGCGTAGCCCGATGCGAACGCCGTAATTGCGTAGAGCAAAATGCTCCAGGTCAGGACCCGCCGCCGTCCGAGCCGATCGGTCAGATACCCGCCCAACAGACCGAACAGGCCGCCCACGATGGCCGGAATGAAAAAAAACAGCCCACGCCACAGGTTGAACGGTTCGGTGTTGGGGGCCGCCTTCAGGAGTTCCTGCAACGCCGGCCGCAGGATCAGCGGCAATTGCAGGAGCGTATATGTATCGAACGCAAACCCGATCGCAGCGATCACGCAAATCGTCCATTGAATCGGCGTCAGCCGCGGTGATTCGTCCATAATTCGCTTGGGAGAATGGGAGAAACGAAACGGTGACGGTCAATTCGAACCGCTATTCTAGCAAAGTCTTTGCGCTCGTCGTAGTGGCGAACGTTTCATTCTTTTACCACGACGGCTCCACGGTCACGATGTTCAGTTGTGTAAGCCTGCTCAGCTCTTGCTTGTCGTCGTGTTCGTCGTGTCGTTGTGGTGAAAATCACCCAATAATCACCCGCGGCTGTTTCGCCGGATCGCTCTCCGCCTTGAGAATCAACTCGCGCACCAACCACGGCACGTTCCCCTCGCCGAACAACAGAAAACTGAGATTTGCCGCCAACGGGCTTTCGCCCGACCAGCCGAAATGAATCTCCGGCGGCTTGCCTGTCTTCGAAAGCTCCAGCGCCACTGTCGCCACCGCGTGCGCGACCGAGGCGCACCGCGTAGCCGCAGCACGAACCGCTCGTCTTGTTCGGTCACTTCGATCACGGGGTTGTGATTAAACTCGCTCGGATCGCCCACCGTCGCCTCGACAAACACGATCGGCGTCTTCGGATCCAGCCGGTGCACGCGGCGAATCTTTTCGTCCTTTTCGGCGATCGAATGGTGACCGGGCCGATGTGGCACCAGCACCGGAAACTCCAAGTGCCGCATTGCATCCCACAGGAATCGCGAGGTCTCGTCGACAAACTCGAACTTCTCGAACCGCAGCTCCGTGCTCCGCCGCGTCCGCGAAATGATCGAGAATACGAGCACCGAGAGTACGAATGCGCCCGCGATTTTGATCCCGTCCGGTTTCTCGATGACGATCGCCACCGTGGTGTAAAAGAACACGCCCGTGGTAACAAGATACCCCCAATGCAGTCGCCGCCACCACACTCCCCCGCTTTTTCGCCAATTGTCGATGACCACTGCCACCGCGGCGCTCGTCATCAGCACCATCACGCCCGTGGCGTACGCGCCCCCCTGGGCCACCACGCTGGCGCCGAATATCCATGTGACGATGAGGTTGATGACCGTAAACTGCACGACCAACCAGCGAATGGCCTCGGCCCATTTCGGCGCCATGCCAAACCGCGGCAGATATCGCGGGACCAGGTTCAACAGCCCCGACATCGCGCTCGCACCGGCAAACCACAAGATCGATACCGTGCTGATGTCGTAGATCGTGCCGAACACCGCGCCGAACAACGGATTAATGACGATGTTCTCGTCCTCGGCATGCGCCACGTACGCCAGCGCCCGATTGGCTGCCTGGCCTTCCGTATGCAGCGCATGGGGCTCGATCAACATCGCGGTTACGATGCTCGAGCCAAGCAACATCACCGACATGATGAGCCCGGCAGTAACCAGCAATTTGCGCGTATTGCGGATGCGGCCGAGCGGGTGGTGCGGATCGTCGTGTCGATCGCCGCGAACCAACGGCATCACGGCGACACCCGTCTCAAAACCACTCAGCCCGAGCGCGAGCTTGGGAAAGAAAATCAGGCAGGCCAATATCGCGGCCACTATCCCGCGGCCCTCGAATTTCATTTGCCAATCGCCCGCGACGATCGACCCGTACCAAGCGGCCACTCGGCCTGGATGAAATGCGAGATACGTGATGCCGCTGACGAGGACAAAAACATTAAGAGCCAGATACACGCCGACAATCACGACGGCGATCGCGATCACTTCCTTGAATCCCCGCAGAAACATGCCGCCCAAAAGCACGAGCATGATCAACGTCAGCACCATCTGGCTTTGCAGAACGGCCGGGGCCCCCACAAAGAACGGGTTGTGGATCAGGTGCTCGGCCGCATCCGCCGCCGATAGCGTTTGCGTGATCACAAAATCGGTCGCCGCGAAGCCGAGTAAGATCAGCACCAGGAATTTGGCGGTCCAACCGCGCAGCAGCCGTTCCAGCATCGAAATCGAGCCGTGACCGAGCGGTGACTCCTCGGCTACTCGCGAGTAAACCGGCAGCGCGCAACCTAACGTGACGGCGATCAACACAATCGTCGCGATCGGCGCGAGCAGCCCTACCGCTTCGAATGCAATCGATGGCTGGTACCCGAGCGTGCTGAAATAATCCACGCCCGTGAGGCACATCACCCACAGCCAAAAGCTCTGGTGTTCCGGCGGTTCGAAAACATCCGTCGACGTCGTGAGTAAACGCACATCGACGGCATCGGAAGAGTCGCCGTTGGCCTCCAAATTCGAAGAGTCGGCCATGCGGTTTGCGGCGCTCTCGACCCGGTAGTTCATTTCGAAACGCCTTTGGCCCCGTTCATGGCCTGGTTGCGGAACCGCTTCGCATGCCGCAGCAGCGTGGCCCGAGCCGGCTTGCTCTTGCGAGTGCGAGCCAACCGCTCGTACTTGTCGGCCAGCGCCGCTTTCACTTCAACGATGTTTTTCAACTGTGATTTCTTGGTCATTAAAAACTCCATTCTATTGAAAACCACGACGACAGGACGAGCACGACGGAAAAAAGACGATCAATTAAATCGACTGGCCGTCGTGTCCGTCGTGCCGTTGTGGTGGACTAATCGTCCATCAACTCCGCGAAGCGCTGCTCCAATGTCTCCAAACCGACGCGGATGAAATCGACGTCGCCGAAGATGCTAAACAATTGACATCCCAATTCGCGGCACTTTCGCGCGTGTTCCATATCGCGAGACAAAATCCCCCACGCCTTGCCGGCTTTCTTCGCCGCCGCGGCAACACGCTTGAGCGCCTCGATGCACTTCGGATGCAGATATTCGCCCGGCACCCCGAGCGTCACCGATAAATCGGCCGGCCCCACAAAGAGCCAATCGACGCCCTTGGTCGCGGCAATCTGATCCACGATTTCCACCGCTTCGGGTGTTTCAATTTGGATCGACACCCAGCGATCGCGATTGGCGGCCGCCACGTGGTCGGCCAAGCCGATCTTGCCGTATTTCGATTCGACGTTTCCCGTGAACGTGCCGCGAATCCCGACCGGCGGATACTTGGCCCATGCCACGGCTTGCTCGACTTCGGCCAGGGTACGTACTTGGGCGATCATCACGCCGCTGCAACCGGCTTCCATCGGACGCATCACGGTCGCGTAATCTGTCGGCGGCACGCGGGCGAACGCATCCACACCCGCCGAGCGGCAGGCGATCAGCATCAGCTCCAATTCGGCGTGCGGGATTGCCGAATGCTCCTGGTCGAACCAGATCCCATGAAAATTGCCCAGCATGCCGGCCAATTCAATCACGCGCGGCGTGGCATAGCCGACGACATGCATTGTCCGCACGATTTGCCCCGCAGCCAGCCGATCTTTGATGGTGGACATCGCCGTAAGTCAGGCTTCAGCCTGACGAAAAAGCAAGGGAGGCAAGCGCGCCGGGCTAAAGCCCAGCCCACGCGCAACCCAGATGTTGACACAAGAGGCGCTGGATCGCAAGCCGACAACTGGCTGGCCGCACGTCGTCTACGCGCGCGACGCGGCTCCGAGAGAAGGCGGCAATAAGAATGCCCAATAGAATGAGCATAGCGCCCGCTGGCTCGGGCGCCTCGATCGACGTCAAATGCCCGTCGCCGGCGCCGCTCGCGAGCCCGGCCATCGCTCGCCGCCAGACGATATAATCGGCGGCATTCACTTTGCCGTCGCCGTTCCCGTCGGCCGCGGTGTTGGTTGTCGAGCCAAAGTTCTGCCGCCAATACGTGTAGTCAGCCGTAGTTACCGACCCGCTGGAATTGTAATCGCCCCGCAAAATAGGAATTCGCACAGCCTTCTGGATGACGACAAGATCGCTGTTGTAAAACGGAGTGCTCTCGAAAGCCGATCCACCCGAGCCCGGAAGATTCGGTAAAAAAGGAATCTGGTCGATGATATTCGTTCCCAGCGTGACCTTGCCCATAACCGTGTACGGTCCGGAATTGAAATCGATGTTGTTGGTTTGGTTAATAAACCATCCGCTCGATGCGCTGTTTACATCGTTCCCGCGCGCGGCAGATAGAGTGTAGGCGACGTTCGACAAACCATTTGCCGCGTTGAACTCATTGTTCACCGTCCCGTACGTCGGATTGATCGGATTGCTGCCGAGGTAAGAGGTCGTCGGGTATTTGAAGCTTCCGCCCTGCGCGAATAGATCATAGCCCAGCGGCTGCACCGGGTCCAAAGCCCGTGTGCGATGAACGAATGAATTGTTGTAAGCATCCATCATCGACATATTTCAAAAAATTCGTCACGTTCAGCGGCGAGTAGCCTGCGCCACCGTACAACTCGATTTCCACGGTTCCCATGTTCGTGTAAAACCGCACTTTATTCGTCGGCGTGACGGCCGCAGCCGAAGCGGTGTTGATCGCCAACCACGCCAGCGCAAACGCCGCTAGATACGGGTAATGCCGTTCCCGGCGCTGGCGGTACAATGTCTCCACGTTAAACTCCAAAGTGGGGTTCGCCATCTTGCGAATTCAGCGGGCGACGATCGATATCGTTGAAACAGGGTTTGTTCCCGCGCCGTGTCTCATGTTTCAGGCAATCGGCAGCCCTGCAGCAATCTCCCCCCAGATTACCTGCCACCTGAAAATATGTCCAACAGGACGGTCTGGCAAGGTACGAGCGGATCTGGAGCCGACTTATTCCGCGTCTCAAAGCGGCTCGGTTCAGCACCGCGCAATGACCGACCTGCGCCGTGACAGAATGGTCAGGAAAGCAGCGAAGAGAACCAGCGAACAACTCGACGGCTCCGGCACGGTGAAATCCACCAGGCTGCCGGCGCCATGTGTTCCACCCGACGTGTTTCCTATATTACTCCGCCAGACCATATAGTCCGCGTCGTTGACGATGCCGTCGCCATTACCGTCGGCACCGGAGTACTTCGTAACCGTCTGTCCGCGCGTTTTGCGCCACATCGCGTAATCGGCTGCGTTCACGACGCCATCATGGTTGTAGTCGGCGTCCGCAACCGAAAGCGTGACCGCCGTCGTCGTCGTATTGATATTCCACACCAGTCCGGCCGTAAGCTGCGGCAGATCGAAAGTACCGAATTTCCCGATGATCGAGCCCGCGCTTAGCACCGTAAACGAATTACCGGCCGCCGGCACGAACCCGGAAACCAACGATACACCGAGCTTGCCGGCAAGAAATGAAGTGCCGGTGGTAATCAGCTGATCATATTGCGTATCGGCCGTCGTTCCGGCGAGGTCGATGTTCAGCGCACCATCGGAGTATTGAAAGTACGTCGATTGCACCGTGATCGATCCCAGGCTCAAGCCGGGCGCCAGCGTGCCGTGGTTGATCAAAGTTTGACTGAGCTTGTAACCTTCGCGAACGCCCAGCGTGCGGCCGGCGCCGATGGTCAGAGCATCGGTTCCCGTAATCGTGGTGCCCGTGTCGATGAACGCGTCCTTATTGGCAAACGTCAATCCGCCGGCCGGAATGGTCGTGACCAGGTTGTTTCCCAGATAGTCCACGACTTTCGCCCGGCTCAAAATCAGGGGCAGGAACGTGTTCGAGTTGAGCAGCGCCGGCAGCTCACCGAATGGACCGCCGTCGCGCGTGCTGTCGTCGTTCGTATCAGGATTCATATTGATGATCGGAAGCTGCGTGGCGTACCCGTTGATGAGCGACATACCATCGCCGACCACTTGGCCAAAAACCGTGAAACCCCCGTTGTTGTTTTGATTTAACGCCGTGCTGTTGTCTTCGAGGTTAAAAAAGAACTGGTTGCTGGCGCTGTTCGGATCGCCTGACAACTTCGCCATCGCAATCGTTCCCGCCACGTTCGGCCGAGTTGGGGAATTGCTGTATTCGTTGTTCACCGTCGGATTGGCCGTCGCGAGGTTGCCGTCCAGATCGACGATGGCGCCCGGATTGAGAGAAGTATTGAGCGGAGCTGGCTCGCTTTGATACGAAGGATAATACCCACCGCCCTGAAGGACAAACGGGGCACCGTTCGACAGATCGAGCGCCAATCGATGCATCAGGCTGCTATTGTACGCCCCATTATTCACGTATTTCAGAAAGTTCGTCGTCGTCAGCGGTCGGTCGGTATCGAAGAGCTGAATAAAAACGCTGGCCCGAGCACGGTTTGTACTCGCGATGTTATAGTCAAACTCGACATACGTGCCAGCGGCAGGCCGAGCACCATATCCCAAACTCAAACCACCGAATACGAGGGCCAGCAGTGCCATTCGGCGCGCACGATGCAACTCCTCGCGCATGGCCGCGGCGCACAGCCGCACCCCTAGAAAAGCGCACAGGCACCGAAAAACACACCCATCTTCTCTGTTCCTTTGCCGGCAAAAACACGGGCAAGAGTGCCGCCGGCCCGCCAGTTCTCTTATCCTTTCAGCCTACACGTGGGCCGCAAATCTGTCCAACAAACCCCTCCCGGCACAACCGCGCAATTCGCTAGAATAGGCCGTTCGACTTGATTTCAATTCCGTCCGGCAATGCCAGACACTCGCTAAACCAGGCTCTTCAGCCCGACAAAAGGGACATCCATCCACCCGCTTGCGGTTTAGCGCCCCCACCCGCGAACTCACGCACGACGATTCATTTCCACGCCGAAATACCTACCGAATTCCAAACCACAGGTGAACCATGAAGGCCGCATTTCCAGAGGTCGAACCCATCCGCTACGAAGGTCCGCAATCGAAGAACCCACTAGCGTTCCACCATTACAATCCCGACGAAAAAGTCGGCAACAAAACGATGCGCGACCACCTGCGGTTCAGCGTCGTCTATTGGCACACCTTCCGCGGCACCGGGGCCGACCCGTTTGGACCAGGCTGCGCCGTGCGGCCCTGGGAAGACGGCACCGACTCAGTCGAGAACGCCAAAAACCGAGCTCGCGTCGCTTTCGAGTTCATGCAGAAGCTCGGCAACCCGTTCTATGCGTTCCACGATCGCGATGTCGCCCCCGAAGGCAATTCGCTCGCCGAGACCAATAAGAATCTCGACGAGGTCGTGAAAGTGCTCAAGGAAGAGCAGCAGCGCACGGGCATCAAGCTGCTGTGGGGCACCGCGAACCTGTTCAGCAATCGCCGCTACATGCACGGCGCCGCCACCAGCCCCAATGCCGACGCCTTCGCATTCGCCGCCGCCCAAGTGAAGAAAGCGCTCGACGTCACCAAGGAGCTCGGCGGCAGTGGGTACACGTTCTGGGGCGGCCGCGAAGGTTACCAGAACCTGTGGAACACAAACATGAAGCGCGAGCTCGAGCACCTCGCCCGCTTCCTGCACATGGCCGTCGATTACGCAAAAGAAATCGGCTTCACCGGCCAGTTCTACATCGAACCGAAGCCCAAAGAGCCGACCAAGCACCAATACGATGCCGACGCGGCCGCCTGCGCCAACTTCCTCCGCGAGTACGATCTAATCGATCATTTGAAACTGAACTTGGAAACCAACCACGCCACGCTCGCCGGCCATTCGATCCAGCACGAGCTCGAAGTCGCCGGCAGCTCCGGCATCCTCGGCTCGATCGACGCCAACACCGGCGACATGCTGCTCGGCTGGGACACCGACCAGTTCCCGACCGATATCTACCTCACCACGCAGTGCATGTACTCGGTGCTAAAATACGGCGGGTTCACCAAGGGCGGCGTCAACTTCGACGCCAAGGTCCGCCGCGAAAGCTTCGAGCCCATCGACCTGTTCTACGCCCACATCGGCGGCATGGACGCCTTCGCCCGCGGCCTCAAAATCGCCCACGCGATGCTCGCCGATGGCAAGCTCGAAGAGCTGCTCCGCGACCGCTACGCAAGCTGGGACAGCGGCCTCGGCAAAGAAATCGAATCCGGCAAACAAAGCTTCAAGTCGCTCGAAAAATACATGCTCGAAAAAGGCGACATCACCCCCAACCGCAGCGGCCGGCAGGAGATGATTGAGAATCTGATCAATACGTACGTGTAGCGCTATGGTACTACCGTTACCGTGCCGAACTGCCGGAAGTGATCGTCAAATGAGAACGCGAGCCGGATATTTAGTCGCTGCATGACGACGACGCTTGCGCAATCCGTGAAACTCCAATCCTTGTCGCCGAAGCGAAAGAAGACGTCGGTGGCTTTCTCCACATCGTCGCCCGTGACTCGAACGATCTCGCAGCGGCCGGCACGCACCTGGCCAACCCAGTCCCTGGCGCGATTTAGATGCCCGCGCGTTTGAAAAAGCGTTAGAAGCTCGTCGTAGACATAATCGGTCGTCACGAAGGGCTCAATATCTGAGCGGATAAAGGCCTTCGCGGCGGCATGGTCGGCGTCACTGGGCACGCTCGCCGCGAACCAAGCGCCGGTGTCGACAAAAACCGCCACCTAACCTCCGTAAATGATGCGGTCGTGGTCACGATTGGTTAATCCGTCCTTCGGCGAATTATCCGGCAGCGCTTCCATTCGATCCAAATAATCTAGCCAGTCTTTTTGGTTGCATCGCCGATTTCGGCTGTCGGTATGCTTGGCATTTGCAACTTTAACTCAACTTGCGTACCGTCAGCGAGTCCGACCGGCTCAAGCGGACGGAAGACGCCGGCATCAAATATGGCGGTGATCGTGCGAGTCATAATACGATTGTACCGCACAAACGAAGTCGTCGTCCAGCAATTCGCCGGTCGATAATAACAAATCGCCTGCGATCCCGTTTCGCCTGACATTGCGATGAATCGCCATTGCCAATACACTCTCGACACTGCTTTTTTAGCCGCAGAGTACAAGTACCGAGATTTCCGCCATGCGGCCCTGGGAATTTATCTGCGCCTACCACCGGATTTTGCGTTACCGGTTGCGCACCGAGCGCGATGAAATCGCCTACCTGCTCAATCAGCGCCTGGCCGAGATCCACCGTTGTCGATATCGGCGCCAACCGCGGCGCTTACAGCTATTGGATGCACCGCTACGCCGGAGCCGAAGGGCGCGTTGTCGCTTTCGAGCCGCAGCCCGAATTGACCGAATACTTAGGACGGCTGAAGCGGTCGCTGCGGCTCGGCAATCTGACGATCGTCCCCGCCGCGCTGTCGGACCGTCCGGGCCGTTTACCGCTCGTTCGGCCGCGCACGCATTGGGGTGGGGCCAGCTTCCACTTGGAGCCCGAGCAGCCCGATTGCGATGTCATTTCCGTGCCGGTCAGCACTCTCGATGAGCATTTTGCCAACCACGATTTGGGCGACGTGAGCTTCATCAAGTGCGACGTGCAGGACCACGAGTTTCAGGTCATGCGCGGCGGAGCCAATCTTCTCGCCACCCAAAGACCCACCCTGCTGATCGAACAAACTGACGATTGCTTCCGCTCCGGCGAGCTCTCTCGATTCTTGTGCAGCCTCGGTTATCGAGGCCATTTCTTTTATCGGCGACAGCTGGTCGGCATCGAGGAATGGAACGCATTGCGGTCCAAGATTCCCGCGCCCTTTCTGAACTACATTTACCGGTTTCCGCGAAAGCAATCGTGGCGGGCCGCTTCGGCGTAAATGAGACGCGATCATGCGGCGGTGCGCCGATCGCCGGCGGTCGCAGGATTCTTTCGAACGACCGCCACCAGCGAAAGGCCGAACGGAAACGGCAAGCGGCCCAACGCGTTTGCTTCACTTCGCATCACTCGGGCGAGCAGGTTGTTGATCGTTCTCGGCGGCAGCACAAGGTCGCCCGGCTTGCTGCGCCCTGCAATCTTGCTTGCCAGTCGCGCCGCGGCAGCCGGCGGAAACAACAGCGTGTTGTAATGACTGACCAGCATCGCTCTGGCATCCGGCGCCCGCCACAACGCGGCAAATCTTCGTTTGCTGTAGCGCCGAAAATGATGATGGTGCGCGTTGCGCGGCGAATACAGCCATTGATACGCAGGAACCGTCGCGACCACGATTCCGCCCGGCGCAACAAGCGAATCGCGCGTTCTGCCGACGCGGCATCATTCTCGATGTGCTCCAGCACGTCGGTCATGAGCACGACATCAAAACTTTCCGGCGCGAGATCAATTTCGGCCGGCAGCCGGCCATAGCGGACGCGATTTCCCAGCATTCGCCGCGCATAAGCCAAGCCCTGTGGCGAACATTCGACGCCGACCACGTCGTGCTTCCGAGCAACTTCCGCGAGATTGCCGCCCGTGCCGCAGCCCAGCTCGCATATTCGCAACCGCCGGTTCGGCTCGCCGCCCGCATATCGGTGAACAAGCGACCACACGATATGCCGCCGCGCGCGAAACCACCAATGCGTTTGCTCGAGGCGGTGCAGTTCGTCGTAGAGTGCCGCGTCCATGGCGAATGAGGTTCCTAAGCGGCGTCGCGATGCGGAATGCCGGGTGCACGATGCGGGATGCCGGGCAAAGATTCGCCCGCCGCCGGCATGTTCGCTCGTCGCCGGTATCGCCAGTAAATACCGGCCAGATCGATTCCCGCGACGAAAAAATCCAATCGCATCAAGCGCGACCCGTGGACATCCTGCCACGATTCGAGCGGGTACTCGTAAATCGTTTCGCGCACCGACCCGCCGGTATCGCGATGAGCCGCGACCACCATCCGCGCCAGAATTTCCACATCGAACACCCAACGCGAATAAAATGGCCGAGAAAATATCGCGCGCGTTGCATCCGTAACGCGAAATAGTTTCGCGCCGCACTGGGTGTCGTAAACGCTCAGGCCAAGCACCAACGAAGCGGCCGTGGCGAACACCCGGCCTACGAAGTGACGCCGCCCGCTGCGCCGAATCTGCCGCCCCAACAATGCGACGCGGCTGCCCATCACCAGCGTGAGCTCGGGCCGCCCGCGCAGCACTTCGGCAAACTTCGTGATCGAGTCCAACGGCGTCGCCAGGTCGGCGTCCCAATAGCCGACCATCGCCGGCCGCCGCCGCAGCGCAATTTGAACGCCCCGCCGCACCGCTTCTGCCTTTCCCACGTTTCGGCTCAGCCGAAGCGTGCAGATTTGCCGCGGGTGCTGTTGTCGCAGGCGTTCCATCACGAGCGGCGTGTCGTCGGTGCTTCCATCGTCGACGAACATCAGCGACACGTTCGCCGAGCCGACAAGGAATTCGCTGAACGAATTCGGAGTGAGCCGCTTCGCCTCGTTGTAGCACGGTACTACGACGACGACTTGTTCGTGATGCGATTGCGGTAACGAATGGCGCTCAAGTTACAAACCCTTCAAGGTTCGGAGCCCGATGCGCCAGCAAGGGTTAACTGTGAACGCGCCTTGCTTGCGCTGCGGGCTTCAAGCCAGCACCTCCCGAGCGGAGAAGCAGCAAACAATAGACTGCGTTCTCACCCGCCGCAATGTCGCTGCCCGGCCTGCGAAACATGCCAGCACCGATCTTGTCGCATTCCGGCCATTCCGCTATCGTTCCACCCTCACCGTACCTTTCCGCGATCGCTCCCGCCCATATCGATCCGATGCGTGCCCGCGCTGCCACCGCTCTGTCTCGACCAGCAATTCGTTCCGCGTCGTACCGGACCGACTTGCTCGCGGTTATTTTCCTGATTCTCGCGATATCGGCGATCTTTGGCGCTCGACTCGGCTTACAGCCGTTAGTGGGCGAGGAAACGCGGTGGGCCACCGGCGCCGCGAAATGCTCGCCACCGGCGATTGGATCGTGCCGCGGCAGCAAGGCCGCGTGTTCCCCGAGCGGCCACCGATGACAATGTGGATGATGGCCATCGCGGGTCGCTTGCGCGGCGAAGTGGATCCGATCGCGATCCGGCTGCCGAGCGTGCTCGCCGTCGTGGCTACGAGTCTGTTGGTATTCGGATACGCCCGCGCGTTCGCCTCCACATTCGCGGCAACGACCGCGGCATTGTCCTATGCGACGATGGGGCAGGTCTTGCAAATCGGCCGGCATGGCGAATCCGAAGCGCTGTTCGCGCTACTGGTTGGCGGATCGCTGCTAGGCTGGCATCTCGGTTATATGCGAGGATGGAGGCCGCTCGCGGTGTGGACCGTCGGATTCGCGCTCGCCGCTTTGGCCGCGCTCGTTAAGGGACCGCAAGCGCCCGCGTATTTTACGGCGATCGTTTTTGCGTACCTCGTCGTGCGCAAAGACCTGCGCTACGCAATCAGTTGGCAATTCATCGCCGGCGGCGCCGTTTTTCTCGCGATCGTCGCCGCTTGGCAAATCCCGTTTTACCTTGCGACCGATTGGAATGCCGTCGTGGCGACGTGGTCCGGCCTGGCCGCCGATCGCTTCGCCCTTCGCGGCGTTCTCTCACATCTTGTGACGTATCCACTCGAAACGTTCGTGTGCCTGCTGCCGTGGTCGCCCATATTGGTCGCGCTGGCCAGCCGCCAAACGCGAATGTCTTTACTCCCTCTCCCTGCTCGGTCTGCCGAGCCGGGAGAGGGCGGCTCGCTCGGCGGGCCGGATGAGGGTGCCTTGGCAAATCTCGACCCGATCACAACATTTCTGATAACGGCAATCATCGTCGCTTATCCGACGGTTTGGCTCGCAGCCGGCGCTCGTGGCCGTTATTTCATGCCGCTCTATCCGCTGGTTGCAGTGCTGGTCGGGCTGGTGGTTGATCGCTGTTCGCATGCCGTGCTGAACAGCTACCCGCGCCGGGCCTGGCATCAATTCTTGCTGCTGTGGGGTACGTTCATCGGCGTCAGTGGCATACTGATGGGTGCGCTCAGCTTGTTTACGACGGACCCGGCGTCGCGTTTTTACCAGCCGCGTTGGTTCGCCCTCCTGTACGCGGCGATCGCTGGAAGCGCCGCCTGTTTGCTCTGGTATGCATACCGTCGCGCGAACAAGTTTCGGCCGATTGGCGCCGTCATTGCGATCGGGGCGATCGCAGGAATTGGGGCCGCCGGCTTAGTGGTGAACGTAAACGTTGCGGGTTGGATCAATCCGGTCGGCGCAGTGGCCGAGTTGAAGCATCATCTTCCGCCGGGGACAAGCCTCGTCAGCTTCAGTCCCATCGAGCACCGCTTTGCGTACTATTTCGGCGATCCGCTTCCCGAGTTGGACTGGCCGCGGACGACAGACGACTTGCCGCCGGACGTGAACTACTTTTGTTTCATGCGCCAACCCGGCGACACGGCCGAGCGCGTAAATCTGGCCGCGGACGCACCCCGTACAAAACGACCGGCACGTTGCCGTTCGCCTGGAAAGAGATCCTTTCGATTTGCGTCGAGCGGCAAGTGTACGACGACAACCCGCGAGTCGTCGTGCTCGGCCAGGTCGTGCGGCCATTGCAGCCGACAACATCGGATGTAACGGTGCCGCAGAAGTCTACTGCCCAACATTCAATCGGCACTCATCGGCGATGACCTGGTCCGTATCCAAGAGCCGCGTGGCGGCGATATCGCTGCATGTGCGTTTGCAATTCCGCCGCCGTGTGGTCAATCGGCCCAACCTTTGAATCCTGCCGCCAGCTTTTCCACCACGGCATCGTAAACCGTATCCACCGCCAGCTCGCGCATACAGCGATGATGACCAAGCGGACAGGAGCGCGCCATGCACGGTTGGCAGTCGAGCGACAGCGATAGGCAAGTTTCGCCCGCATAGTGGGTCGTGGTGTGGCGCGGATCGGTGGGACCGAAGAGCGTCACCACCGGCAGGCCAAAGGCTATGCCGAAGTACCGCGGGCCGCTGTCGGTAGTCACCAACAAGCGCGACCGGCGCATGCAGGCTTTCGTTAGTCCAACCGGCAGGTGCTCGATGTCGGCCAGCGTGACGACCCGCGGATCGTTCGCTTGCGCCGCGATCGCTCGGACATCATCGCGCTCGGCCGGTCCGCAATTGATCAGCACGGAATGCTCGCCGCCCTTGACGATCCGCCGCGCCAAGTCGGCGAAGTATTCGGCCGGCCAGTGCTTTGCCGGACCGTAGGCGCCGCCCGTATTGAAAACGACGATGCGCTCGCCCGCTGGTAACCCGAGCCGTTGCCAAATGGCGTCGGCCGCTCGTTCATCGGCCGCGGTCGTGGCCAACTCCAGGCGCGGCGTTGCCAGTTCGCAACCGGCCGCTTGTGCGAGATTCAAATACCCGTCGATGGTCGGCACAGGCCCGCCGTCGCCCGCGCGCGGCATCTTGATCCGCTTCGTCAGCAACCACGCCCGTCCATCGCCGCGATAACCGATCCGCTCGTGCGCCCCGCTTCGCCAGGCCATCCACGCGGTGCGCAGTGAGTTGGTCAGCACGACCACGCAGTCGAACCGCGCAGCCCGAAGTGCCCGGTAAACATCCGGCCGCGCAATGCTCAATCGCCTCGCCGGCTTTTCATAGATGATCTGTTCGTCCCACCAGGTTGTGCCCGCCAGAACCTCGGCGACGTAGGGCCGCATCACGCCAATAAGCTGTCCATCGGGGCCGACGAATCCGCGCAGGGCGCGAATCGCGGGCGTGGCCATCACCACGTCGCCGACCCAATTCGGCAGAAACACGCCAAGTCGCATCGGATTAGGATCCCCCTCGCCCATTGGGAGAGGGTGGCTCACTCGGCGAGCCGGGTGAGGGTGCCTTGGGAAGAATCTTGTTACAACCTCAAAGAATGTTACCGCGCATCGAACGGCGGGGCCTAGTTCAACATCTGCTTGTTGCCACAACGCTTTTGGCGATTACACTTACCGGAGGTCGCCAGGAAATTCGGTTGCACGAAAAAACTGCATTGGATAGGAGCCCGCAGCGCCAGCAAGGGTTGCGGGGCGCTCCCTTGTTGGCGCTGCGGGCTTCGATCCTTGCAAAGGCACGATCTATGCGGTTACACCATTACTTCGTACCTGCAATTCTGTTGGCAATCGTGGGCACTATTCGCGCGGAAGAATCGCGGCCGGACGATGGAAATATAATTCGAGTTGCCGTCGATGCAGCGAAACCAGGGCCGCCGATCAATCCGTTTATTTACGGCCAGTTCATCGAGCACTTGGGCCGCTGCATTTACGGTGGCATTTGGGCCGAAATGCTCGAAGATCGCAAATTCTATTATCCGATTACAGACAAGTACCAACCGTACGGCGAACAAAAAGGCACCAAGTTCCCCGTCGTGTCGGCTTCGCCGTGGCAGGTGATCGGCCCAGCGGGTTCCGTGACGATGGTCAAGGAAAACGCGTTCGTCGGCGAGCACTCGCCGCAAATCGCTGCGGGCTCCGGCATCCAGCAAAACGACCTGGGACTTATCGAACGACTAGAATACGTCGGCCACGTCCGCGTGCGTGCGCCGAGCGGCAAATCGGAATTGGAAGTTTCGCTTGTGTCGGGCGACGGCGAGGAGAATCGCGATGTCAACTTAATGCACGTCAAAACAAACGACTACGAAGAACATCGCATCGGGCTCAGGGCTTTGCGAACGACAGAACACGGTAGGTTAGTCATAAAAGTTACCGGCGGCCCATGCGTCATTGGCACTATCTCCCTGATGCCGGCCGACAACGTCCGCGGCTTTCGCGCCGACACACTCGCCCTATTGAAGCAGCTCCATGCAACGATCTATCGCTGGCCCGGCGGCAATTTCGTCAGCGGTTACGATTGGCGCGACGGCATCGGCCCGCGCGATCGGCGACCGCCGCGCAAGAATCCGGCTTGGAGCGGCGTCGAGCACAACGACGTCGGCCTCGACGAGTTTCTCGACCTTTGCCACGAAATCGGCGCCGAGCCGATGATCGCCGTCAACTCCGGCTTCGGCGACGATTACTCGGCCGCCCAGGAAGTCGAATACGCGAACGGATCCGACCGATCGATCGGCGGGTCTTGGCGCGTCGAGAACGGGCACGCCGATCCTTACCGCGTGAAGTACTGGTGCATCGGCAACGAAATGTGGGGACCGTGGCAGCTTGGCCACATGGAACTCAGCCAGTACACCCAAAAGCACAATCGCTTTGCCGCCGCGATGCGAAAAGTCGATCCGAAGCTGATTTTCGTCGGTTCTGGCGACTTCGGCTCGAAAGCCGAGCTCGGTGGCAAGGACAAGCGTGAAGTTAGCTGGTCCGAAGGAATGCTTGAACAATGTGCCGGCGCGATGGACTTCATCTCCGAGCACTTTTACAAGGGCCGAACTCCTTGGGGCGAGAAGACGCCCGATGAAATTCCCGCCTACGTCTCGCTGCTCAAGGACGAAATCCGCAAGAAATCGGCCCGTCATCGCGAGCTGCAAACGAAACTGGGGCGCTCACCCGATCACTTTGTGCCGATCGCGATGGACGAATGGAATTACTGGCATCACGGTTACGTGTACGGCGAACTGGGCTGCCAGTACACATTGGCCGATGCGCTGGGCGTCGCTGCCGGCCTGCACGAATATTTTCGCAACAGCGACATCGTGCACATGGCCAATTACGCGCAGACGGTGAACGTCATCGGCTGCATCAAGACTACGAAAACCGCCGCCTTCCTCGACACCACGGCCCTTCCCTTGCTGCTCTACCGCCGCGAATTCGGCGAGGTGCCGCTTGCCGTGAGCGGCAATTACGAGAAGCATTCACTCGATGTGGTCGCCGCCCGCACGCGCGATGGCTCGGCGCTTACGGTCGGCATCGTCAATCCACAGTCGACTCCGCAAACGGTTCACGTGCACGTCGCCGGCATGAAGCTGCATACGGCGGCAAACGTCTGGCGAATCGCCGGCAACGACCCCGAAGCGATCAACACGGTCGAAAAGCAAAAGGTGACGATCGTCGAGGAAAAGAACATCCCGTTCGGCGATCAACTGAAAGTGCCGCCGTACAGCATCAGCGTTTACCGCGCGCCGATAAAATAAAACACAAATCTTCCCGCGACGAATGCCGCGCCAGCGTAATTAAACCGACAACATATCAGGTTGTAACTCTACGCGTTGCACGTCAAAACCGACGGATCGTACCTCGCCAACGGCTGAACGTATGGCATCTTCGAGCGACATAGCCAGTCGATGAAATTGGATTTGAGGAGTTCCCACTATCGTTGAAATTGTGCCGTCGTTAAACAAACCGTACAACCGATCGGCCTCTGACTCGTCCGGCTCGCGAGTCAGGACCAGAATAAATTCATGTTCTCGCATTTTTAGTTCCACGCTTACACGGCACTCCTAATGAGGGCATTTGTCGACGTCACGTCGAATATCTCGAGCATGTGCTTGCGGATTTCGCGGCGTTGACATAATACGAACCCGGCAGCCGTCGCGTTCGTGATGGCGACAGTACAACGTTCCCCAAATATGCGCTCGCGGACCCGCTTTCTGAACGGTCCAGCCGTGCTGTTCTGCGTAACGAATTGCCTCCCGGATATGCTTATTCTGATGATCAGCCACAATCGCAAAACCTTGCACTGCGGTAATCTAATTATACCGTACGATCATCAGGCTGCGTACGTGGGTCAGTAAGTCAATCATGCATGCCTAATTTTTCGGTCAGCTTATGCACCTCATCCACAATCGAATTCTCGACGCTCGCGTCCCATGGCGCCGGCAGCCCATACGGATATCGAGCAAGCCCGCCCTCGTACCCGCCCTCTGCCAACACGCGTCGCGATGGAATGTACGCCATCACGTCGTTCGAATAACTTGAAACCCAGGTTGTTTTCGGACCCAGCTCGCTTTTGAGACGCAGCGAGTAATCGACGACCACCTCGCCGCCCAGCAAAATCCACGTCAGCTCGTTGCCAAGCCGCCACGCTTGGACCGGATACGGATAGTTCGACGGCAAGCTGCCTTCCTCGTCCCACTTCTTTAGCATGTACTTCGACCACCTGCCTCGCGGCGGTTTCTCTTCGGTCAAGGCCGTGAGCTCGGCCTTCGTCGGCATCGTACCGAACTTCAAATCGATTTCTTCGTACGCCGTTTTGAGCGATGGCGCAAGTGGCTTGAGCGACGACTTCAGCACCGCATCGACCCCATCGGCAAACTCGCCGCCATACTTGTTCATCAACGGAATACTCCGCCGCGGCAGCGGATTTTGATCGCCGCCGCAGCCGGCGACGAACATCGCAATCGCTCCTGGGTGCCGCTTTTCGAGTTCGTTTTGCGCCGCCCCCGGCCAGTCGGCCGAGATGAAGTAATCGCTCAGCACCGTGGCATGACACGCATACCCGCCGACGACCGCTCGCAAGTTGCCGTCGTCGCCGTACACCGCAAGCACCGGCAGATCATGATCGGTCGGGCCGACCAGCTTGTTTTCTGCGATCAGCTTTTTGATTTCCCCTTCCTTGTTATTGCGCCGATTCACGGCGAAATCGGCCTCGCCAATTCCCCATGAGAGCTTTGCCGGCCGGAGCGAATGAAACGCGGCATCGACGGCGTCGACAAGATGCCCCACCAGTTTCACTCTGTATTCCTTGATGCGCCGGCTTTGATCCTCATCTAGCGAGTACATTGCCATCAGATTTCCGCGAACCACCGGCCCGCTGTGCGTATGCGATGTGCACAGCGCAATCGCCGAACGCGGCAATTTGTAACGCTCTTCGATCTGTTTGCAGGCGTCCTGCGAGATTTCGCGCGGTATGCCCACGAGGTCCATCGTCACGAGCACCGCGCGCTTCCCATCGGCATCCTCGAGCACCAGCGCCTTGGCCCACAGCTCATCGTGCTTGCTATTCGCCGGCCGGTTGCGGCCGCCATACCCGGAAAGCCAGATCGGCAACTCGGGTGAGATATTTACCTTGGCAACCCCGGCCTGCCACTGGTTCTCCGCCGTCCTCCCCTGCGAAGGAAGAACGGCAATCATTGCAACAGCGATCCATAGTCCGCGTTGTAACATTTCATGTTCCTAATTTTATCTCGCAGAGGCGCGGAGGACGCCGAGAGCTTACCGATCTTTTTGCCCTCCGCGCCCTCTGCGCTCTCTCGCGCAACTTCTTGCTCTTACTTCGATTGGCGATACACCACTTTGCCCCCTACGATCGTCGTCCGGATCGGAACCTGGTTCAATTCCTCCGGCGGCGTCTCGAACAAGTTGCCTCCGAGAACCACCATATCAGCCAGTTTACCGGGTTCGATCGAGCCCAGCGACTTCTCGCTGAAACCCGCATACGCGGCATCAATTGTATACGCCCGCAATGCCTCGTCGACCTTGATTTTCTGTTGGGGCACCCAACCGTCGGGATTCTTGCCGTCGAGCGTGCGGCGAGTGACAGCCGCGTAAACGCCTTCGATCGGCGTCGGCGGCGCGACGAACCAGTCGCTGCCGAACGCCAGCCGCGCGCCGCTATCGAGCAGCGAGCGAAATGCGTACGTCGTTTCGCAACGTTTGGCGCCGATCGATCGTTCCGCCCAGCGGCCGTCGTCGATGCAGTGGTACGGCTGCATGCTCGCGATCACGCCCAACTTGGCGAATCGTGGCAAGTCGGCCGGCGCGATGTGCTGCGCATGCTCGATCCGAAATCGCCGATCGCGCGGTCCGTTCGCTTTCGCCACACGCTCGTAAATATCGAGCTGCATCCGAATCGCCCGATCGCCGATGGCATGCACGACGACTTGCAGACCGGCCTTATCGGCGGCGAGCGTCCATTTCTCCAAGTCCTCCTCGCTGTTGACCAACAAGCCGCGGTCGCCCGGCTTGTCGCTAAACGGTTCCAAGAATGCCGCCGTGTGCGATCCGAGCGATCCATCGACAAATCCTTTCAGGCCTCCGATCCTCAGCCAGTCGTCGCCGCGCCCGCGCTCGTTCACTTCATTCGCCAGCCGATGCCAATCGGCCAGCGGCGTGCACGCGTAAATTCGCGTCTTCAGCAGGCCACGACGTTCTGCGATGCGAAAGATTTCGAGCTGAGCCCATGTCCCAAGATGGTGTACCGATGTAACACCGCGCGCACCCAGATAGTTCATCGCGGCAATGGTTGCATCGAGCCGCTGTTGCATGGTTGGATCGGGCACCTCGCGATCAATGAGGCTGAGCGCATTATCTTTGAACACTCCCGTCGGCCGTCCGGCGGAATCGCGCACGATCTCGCCGCCCGGCACGTCCTTTACGTCATCCGCCACATGCGCGGCCCGGATCGCCTCCGTGTTGGCCAGCGACATGTGGCCATCGAGCCGGTTCAGCCACACCGGGTTGTCGGGCGTTACGGCGTCGATCCAATCGCGGGTCGGCAGTTCGCTGCCCCACAGCGTATGGTCCCAATCGCCGCCCATGATCCACGCGCCTTTCACCTGCTTCTTGGCATACTCGCCGATACGGCGCACGAATTCGTCGCGCGACGCTGCCCCGCGAAGCTGCACCGACGCCAACTGCAAACCGCCGTCGATCAGATGGATGTGCGAATCGATCATCCCTGGCACGACCATGCCGGTGCCGGCGTCGATCACGCGGGTCTTCTCGCCGCGATAGCGATCCAGCTCGTCGCGCATTCCGACCGCGGCGATTTTATCGTCGCGAACCGCAACTGCCTCGGCCCACGGATGGCGATCGTCGGCCGTCCAAATCGGCCGACGACAAGCATCGTGGCCGGACGCTTCGTCTTGCGTTTTCCGCCAGCCCGAGCGCGCGAAATTGAGAAACGCAACAGATTATGGAAAGGAAATACCGCATCGTGAGTACATTATGTTATGCCAAGTCGAACAGTGCCGGTCAATGCTGCACACCCGTAGGACGGACGAACACCTGTCCGCTCATCTTACGATTCGACCGACAGGATTGTCCGTCCGACGTTTCCCGCTTTGACAATACCGCTCGCGCCTCTCTATAATCCGGGTGTACTCTTCGGAACAGGGGTTTTCGCACCCCACGCACGCGGCCTTTTCTTCGCAAGGTGCGCGATGGTAGTCGATGCGATCGAACGAGAGCGGCTTCTTACGCGCCGAGCAGCACTTAGCCAAGTGTGCTTTTGTGCGAGCATCGTTGCGGCGTCGACCGCCTAGTCGGGCGAGCGCGGACCGTGCCGGGCCGGTCCCGAGGCCCGGGTCTTTCGCCATCGCATCGAATATGGGGAAGAATTCGAACTGGTTCCCTCGCATTTGTTCTACTTATCCGGCTGCGATCTGCGCTGCTGCGATTTGCATCGCCGAGTCGCGAACGCATTCAACCCGAGCAGTCGGCACCGAGCTCTACAGCGTCCTTTCTTGCCGACGCAATTCGCTGGGGACGCGACCGCAGGCGCCCGCAACATTCAATGGGTCGGCGGCGAACCGACCATCCACTTCCCGGCGATTCTTGGGCAATGTCCGGCTGCGGCGAGCTGCCGCCGATGGTCTGGAAATCCGATTTTTATGGCACCCCGGCGCTTTCGAGCTGCTGCACGGAATCATCGATGTCTATGTGGCCGATTTTAAGTTTGGCAATGACGCCTGCGCCGACCGGCTTGCTAAAGTCGATCGATTCGTCACCATCGTTACGCGCAATCTGGATATTGCCGCCGGGCAGGCTGATCTTATCGTTCGGCACCTGCTGCTTCCCGGCCACTTCGATTGTTGTTATCGTCCGATCGTCGACTGGATCGCCCGCGATTTGCCGGGCGCGAAATTCAGCATTCGCGACGGCTATCTGCCTCTGGCAAGCCCGGCATTATGGCGAGTCTGGCGCATCCGCTGGATTCGAGGCTGGCGGCCGCGAGCCTGCGAACTGGCAGACTTCAAGTCGGACTTTAATGTAGTTGATTAGAACGATGCTCGCCACGACGAAACCACATCACCGAAATGAGCTGCTGCCGGACGGCCGCATTTGTATTTTCGGCATGTCGCTCGAAGTGCTCGATGTTTTGGATGATCTTCAGAATTGAACGGATCCGAGCCATTCGGCTACGGCTCCAGGGAAAGGGCGGCACGCCAGCTGTAATTCACACGCAATATCGCACAAAAGCAAGGTTAGAATGAATGACCGATCAGCCCCTTCGAAGAGCCGAACGCCCAACCCAACCGCCGCAGAAACCGGTCGGTGCACAAGCCGCCGCAGCGGACGCTGCCAGATGCGAAACCGGCCGCCGACCAATGCGAAGCCAGCCCGCGACTGCCTCGCGCATGTTTGCTCCGCCCAGCAGGAGCTGGATGTCCTGATCCGCGCCCGCTATCCGATCATCTACGTGGTCAGTTGGGAAGAAGAGCGGGTCGAGCAATGCCTGCGCGAAATCGCCGAGGCGCCGAAAAAGAATCTCTTCGTCTGGACGGTCACGCAAGGCATCGTGAAGTCGGGCAGCGAGCCGCAGCAGAGCAAAGCGGGCGGCGGCAACACGGCCGATCCCGCTGGCCGCGCTGGATGCCGTGATCAACCAGGTGGAGCCGGCGATTTACCTGTTCAAGGATTTCCACCGCTTCACCGAGGATGACGCTGCAATCTGTCGGTGATCCGCCGGCTGCGCGACGTGGCCCATCATCTGCGCGACACGTACAAAACGATCGTCATCACGTCGCCGCTGATGCGGATCGCGCCGGAGCTGGCGAAGGATGTGACGGTGGTCGATTTCGGCCTGCCCGGCCCCGAGGATTTCAACCGGCTTCTGGATCGGATCATCGACGACGTGAAGGACAATCCGAAGGTGAAGATCGAACTTCGCGGCCGAAGGCCGCGAGCGCCTGCTCACGCCGCCCGCGGGCTGACGCTCAAGGAAGCCGAAAACGTCTTTGCCAAGACGCTGGTCCTCGACGGCAAGCTGAACGCCGACGACGTGAACGTGGTCTTCAGCGAAAAGCAGCAGATCATCAAGAAGAGCGGCCTGCTGGAATATTACGAGACGCAAGAAAAATTCAGCAACGTCGCGGGCCTGGACAATCTCAAGGAATGGCTCAGCAAGCGGCGATCGCGTTTACCGAGCGGGCCGCGAAGTTCGGCCTGCCGGCGCCGCGCGGGGTGCTGCTGCTGGGCGTGCAGGGTTGCGGCAAGAGCCTGTGCGCCAAGGCCGTCTCCGGCCTGTGGAATCTGCCGCTGCTTGCGGTTCGACGTCGGCCGCATGTTCAGCAGCCTCGTGGTTCGAGCGAAGAGAACGTCCGCCGCGCCATTCAAATCGCCGAAAGCGTCGCGCCCGTCATCCTCTGGATCGACGAAATCGACAAGGCCTTGGCCGGCGCGGCCAGCTCCGCCGGCAGCGACGGCGGCACCGCCGCCCGCGTCTTCGGCACGCTCCTGACCTGGCTCTCGGAAAAGACGTCGCCGGTGTTCGTGATCGCCACGGCCAACGACATCAGCCATCTGCCGCCGGAACTGCTGCGCAAGGGCCGGCTGGACGAGATCTTCTTCGTCGATCTGCCCACCGACGCCGAGCGGCACGAAATCTTTCGCATCCACCTCGAAAAGCGGGGCCGCGAACCCGGCCAATTTCGACCTGCGACGAGCTGGCCCGCGTCAGCGAAGGCTTCAGCGGCGCCGAGATCGAAGAGGCCGTGATCGCCGGCCTGTTCGATGCCTTCAGCAGGCAGCGCGAGCTGAACACAACGATCTTGAAACGAGCCATCGCCGAGACGGTGCCGCTCTCGAAAACCATGAGCGAAGAGTTGAGCCGGCTGCGCACTTGGGCCAGCGGCCGCTCGCGGCCCGCGTCGGGAACGACAAGCCACGTCGCTGAAGAAAGCCGACGCAAGATCGAGTTCGTGATGGCGTCTATGCGCGAAAGGAAAGCGAATCATGAGTACGGTGATGGTGATCACGCCGATCATCATCGCCAATTGGCCGGCGATCACGGCGGCCGTCACCGCCGCGGTCGGCTCGATCGGCTTCGCCGCCGTTCAGCAAGGCGATGTCAGCCAGGATTCGCCACGTTTCGACGACCAACCGCGAGGAAATCGAGGTCGAAGATAGCGATATCCTGCAAGCGCGCCGGGGCACGGCGAGCAGATCGTCGTCGAGCGCGACGGCGTCCGCGCAATCTTCAGCCGCGACGCCCGCGGCGCTCTCAAGCTCTGCATGGAAGGCGGCGGCCTCTCGAAATCGGAGCTCCAGCAAGCTGGGCGAGGAACTGATCGGCCGCGTCACGCAACAGTACGCCTATCACCGCATCGTCACCGAGCTGAAGCAGCGCAACATGACGATCGTCGACGAACAGGTAACGAAAGATCAGACCGTAAAAATCCGTGTCCGCAATTGGTAAGAAATCAATGAAGATTTACCACGGAGGACACGGAGGACACAGAGGGCATGGAGAGAAATTAAAGGAAGAGTGTTAAATGCAAAATGATCAATGAAAAAATGCAAAATGAAAATCCGCATTGATCATTTGCACTTAGCATTTTCTTCTTTCTCTGTGAACTCCGTGTCCTCCATGGTGAAATAGTTGAAGGAAATTGTACATTATGCCTCGAAGAAGAACTCGAAATCGAAATCGACGCTCAAGGCCACGTCACGGTCCACACCAAGGGCTACAAAGGCAACAGCTGCCTGAAAATCGCCGAAGAGCTGACCCGAATTCTCGGCCGCGAGGAGTCGCGGAGCTCACGAACGAGTACTACGAAACTGAACAAACCACGCAAACGCACATCGACGTGCATCGACGGCGGTAATTGCCGGCGGATTTCCCATGCTCCAACTTTCAGACAGTATGAAGAACTGCCGTCCGCCCGACAATGCGGACCGCGAACCGACGACCAAAATCGCGCCGGCAATTCCGACCGGTATTCCCGCTTTCCTTACAGCTACTCAAATTTGCGACGGAATTCACCACCGTTACGACCGTATCCACGCGCTTGAGATCGAGTACGACTACACTTCACGAACTTTCGTCGAGGATGAACGTCACGTTCCGTTTGCCGAGTATCACTTTGCGTTTTCTGGTCCCAATCGCTTCAAAGCCCAATCGATTGTGACGACCGACGGACGATATGTTTATCCACATCACTTCTGGGCCTGGGATGCGCAGCTACAGCAAAATTTCAACGTCGATTCCAAAGATGCATACATCAAGACTGAAAAAGACGAATGGGTCGAACACGACATTTATTTATCTACGGCCGGCGTGCCCATTGAATCATTCGAACAGGAATGGGCGCATGTGAAAGGGACATGCATTCGGCCATGGTTATACCAGTTCGTCGACCGACGTTGGCATGGGAAGTGCTTCCGTGCCTCGAAATGGTCGACGGTGCGCATGTGCCACGTGCTGCAGTCCAAGTTCAAAGACAAAGTCTGGATTGATCCCGAAATCGGCTTCGGCGTCCGGTTCTCGAAGACTACCGTCGAGTAAAGAAATCCAGTTTCGAGAAATGGCCGTTGACGACGCGAGTAGCGTTTTCAGATCACCGTCGTACGACGGATGGCTGTTGGTTACCGTGCCGCATCAACGTGGTGGGGTACTTCTACGACGAGAAGGACTCGCGATTTGGCGACCCGTTTCGGTGCGACGTCCGCCGAATAAAAAGGCTCGCCGTGAATGAAGACGTGCCCGAAAGTTTGTTCGCGCTAGAATATCCGGTCGGTACGGTCGTACGCGACGCGGTTCGCAAGCATTATTATCGCGTGGGCGAGAACGGCGAAGAGCTCAAAATAAGTGATTGGAGCTGACTCGCCATGCAATGCCCAAGCTGCCAATTCGAAAACATGCCCGGCAGCGGTCGGTGTGCGCGTTGTGGCGGATTCTTGGCGCTCGCGACCGCGGCGATCGACGTGAACCCGCCCCGCGCAACCCGTTTGTCGCGCCGGATGCCGCGGCTGTGGGGCCGCTTCTGGTCGCTGCGCCGCACGTGGGCCAACATTCAAACCTCGCTGACGCAGCCAATCCAGCAACTCTTTTCTCGGTTCGAGAACACCGATTTTCGCCTCGGCACCATCGTGCGAACCATCGTGCCCGGCTGGGCCCAGCGTTTTCGGGGAAACAATCCGCGCGCCATTGTCTTCTTCGTCAGCTATCTCGCTCTGCTGCTTCCCGCGTTGCTTTTCTTGGGCACCGGGCTCGGAAGCATTTTGTTGGGGTTGGCATTTGGGATGCACGTGGCCGCGACGAGCAGACGGCCTCGTCGGCCGATTCGCGAGGTTGGGCGATCGACTGATCTTCACGTTCGACTGCGCCGCGATCCTCGGCCTCGTGTTGTACTTCCCGATCGGTCGGCTCGTCGCGCGCGTTGCGATTCCGTCCAGCTCACTCGATTCGATCGAACCGTTCCTGGCCGGCGATGTGTTGTGGTATAAGCCGGCGTCACAATACTCCCCGGGCGATTTTGTCCTCTATTCCGTGCCGGAAACAACGATTACCGGGTATAACAACCACACGCGATATCTGTTTCGCGATCGAAGCATCAATCGCGTGGCGGCGTGGACGGGCCAACGCGTGCAGTTGAAAGATGGAAAGCTGTTTGTCGATGGCAATCTCAGCCCCTGGCAGCCCGTGAAAATTTCGCGTGGCGACAACTGGGAATTCATCGTTCCCGAACGGTCAGGTCTTCATTCCTCCAGATAGTTTGGCGACCGAGGGCGCCGCAATTAATGCCGCTGCTTTGCAGCGATTTAGCCTCATCCCTGATCGAGCATCGACGGCCGCATCTTCTTTCGTTCTCAGCCGCTCTGGCGGATCTCCACGATCAGCGGAATCAGTAATTGCCATGCGCACCTTGATAAACTTGAATTCGAACAGCCTGAACAGCGGCCCGCAAAGGGCGAGCCGGAGCTGCGAGTCGAAAAAGATGAGAAATATTGGTCACACTTGGGCGACGACAACCGCCGCACCGGCAACTACGAAAACGCCCTGCGATTTTATTCGCGCGCATTGGAGGTCGATCGAATGCTCGTGCCCGGCCTGGGTCGGCCAGGTGCAGATGCTCGTTCAGCTCCAAGAGTATCCCCAGGCCAGCTTGTGGAGTCAGAAGGCGCTGGAGCTGTTTCCTTCGCACGGCGACCTGATGGCCGGCCAGGCGCAAGCCGAGTGCCGCATGGGCAATTTGAAGAAGGCGTATGCGTCTGAGCGACGCGGCCTTCCGACAGCGCGGCGAATCGGCCTATCGCTGGCAGGTCCGCGGCGAGTTGGTGGTCGCCGGCAAAGCAAAGAAGGATCGCCACTGTTTCGACAAAGCCCAACTTCCGATCACGACTGGCTGGTGCCGCTCGAATCGGCCCTGATCTATTGCTACTACGCCGTGTACAGTATGGCCCAGCAGCGCGGCCAGATGACGGTCGAAAAAGCGCCGATGCCTATTATCCGTGGTACGTGTTGGGACTTTGCCAGGCGAAGCTCGGTTTCGATACGTCGGCCATCACCAGCTTCAACCGCTGTTTGGATCTTTGTCCGCGACACGCCGAAGCGCTGTCGCACTGGCCGAGCTTGAAGCGACCCCATTGGCCGCTGATGCGCCGGCTGTTGGCCGATTCTATGGGCATTAACGGAAGCATTTGGATGGCTTGGACACTCGAACGAATTCTCAAAGGCGCCCGCACGCATCATGCCAGCGATGTGCACCTCGTGCGCGGCATCGCGCCGGCGCTGCGCGTCAACGGCGAGATTCGGCCCGATCGAAGGTCCGCCCATCGAAGCCGAGGACTTGCAGGCGCTCTACGATTCGGTCCTCAACGACAAACAGAAGGAGCTATTCGAAAGCGAATGGCAGTCTTGCTTTTCGCGGCACCTTCCGGGCATCGGCCGCTTCCGCATCAGCGTCTATCTGCACGCCGGCTGTCCCGAGTTTTCGATTCGGCTGTGCGAAACCGTGATTCGTTCGGCCGAGGAACTCGGCCTGCCGCCCGTCATCGAGGAACTGACCCGCCTGCCGGGCGGCCTGATTCTCGTCACCGGCCCGACCGGCATGGGCAAAACGACCACGCTCAACTTCATGATCAACGCGATCAACGAAGATCGCCGCGCCAAGATCGTCACGATCGAGGATCCCGTCGAGTTCGCCCACGAAAATCGCCGCAGCATCATCATTCAAGAAGAAGTGCTCAGCGACGTCCGCTCGTTCAAGAGCGCCCTGCGCCACGTGCTGCGGCAGGACCCCGACGTGATCGTCATCGGCGAAATGCGCGACCTCGAGACGATCGAAACCGCGCTCATGGCCGCCGAAACCGGCCACCTCGTGATCGCCACGCTCCACACGCCGGATGCCGTGCAAACCGTTCAGCGGATCTACAGCGTGTTTCCCGGCCGACAGCAAAATTCGATCATCATGCAGCTGGCCAACAGCCTGCAGGCGATCATCGCGCAGAAGCTCTTGCCGCGCGCATCGCGGCGACGGGCCGGGTGCTGGCCTGCGAAGTGTGCATTGCCACGCATGCCATCCGCAATCGCATTCGCGACGGCGAAGTGCATCTGCTCTACACCGATATCCAGACCGGCCGCAAACACAAGATGCAGACGATGGACCAAGTGCTGCTGGATCTCTACCAGCGGGGCGAAATCACCTACGACATGGCCATCTCCAACGCCCGCGAACCCGGCTACATCCGCCACAAAACCGGCGAACCCGATGCCCGTGCCGGCTGATGCGCGGCGTGCCTGCGGCGAGGGTGGCTGGGGCAACGCCTCAGTTTCAAAAACTCTCTGGGGCGTTGCCCCAGGTATCCTCACCCACTCCCCGATGGCCACGTGTGGGAACGCGTCAGCGTTCAACGACCACGATCACGCTCACGTCCAGGCGCGGAACGGTGAAAGT
Source organism: Pirellulales bacterium (assembly GCA_963733825.1). GTDB lineage: Bacteria > Planctomycetota > Planctomycetia > Pirellulales > Lacipirellulaceae > JABDGM01. Next base: position 212,621 of record CAVTEK010000008.1, on the reverse strand, counting down.
CACCACGTCTTTGCCATCGACTTCTTCTTCCGTGAATGGAAGCTTTCCGGCGGCCGCCGCTGGATCAGCCGAATCGAGTCGCACCGTCTTGATCTTCTGGAACGGCGCGAGCAAGGCAATCTTTATGTTGGTCGCCGGCGTGACCTTGTCGTCGAACGAAGACAAGCGTTGCACGTTCAGATTGTATAGATGAATGATCGACCGCGCCGGCCAGACCTTTCCGGACGGCACCTGGTCATGCACCACCGCGCGAACGCTGGACGGCCCGTCGATGGTGAGCGACGGTTGGCCGATCGCTTTTCGCAGCGTGGCCAGCCAATCCGGCTTGTTCGCCTCAACAATTGTGAAACCTCCCTTTTCCAGGTCGTCGTTCCAAGACACGTCGCTTTCCGTGAGCAGCGTTCGGGACTCCGTTAGCAGCACGGGCCAATGGACGTAGGCGGGTGCATCCAGCGCACTGTCGAAAACCTTGTACTGGATGTTTGCTTTTGCGAGCGCGGCGGCTAACGTCAAAGCGGTGCATGCATCGGTCTCGGTCCAACGCTTGAACGGCAAATACAAAACGACATCGGCCCGGAATGGCGCATCGTTCAGCAGTTCCGCATTGCGGCGCAAGAAATCGGCCTGAGGACGCACGGCGGCGATCATCCGCTTGCGTTGCTGTTCGGGCCAGGTAGGCCACGATAAATAGGATGCGTTGTTGGCCGCCGCCTCCGCCATCGCCAGCCGCATCAAGTTCGGCGGCGTGTGATAGTCGCCATTGGCAATCGTCACCGCGACGACCGGCTTCTCGTGGCTGATGGCCTGCAGCATCTTGTAGATCGGGCCGTATTCGACCGTCTGGCCGTTAGCCTCGATGCGCGGTTGCGTGCTCTGATCTTCCACAACAACGTAATCTTCGGCCTTGCTCATCTCCTCGATGTCGTAACCATACCTGCGGCATTGCGAGAAGAAGACACCCGGCGAGTTGAGACTGTTGTTACACGTCATCAGGGCGCGCGGATTGATCGTCCGAGCGTATTCGCGCATGTTCGCGAGGAAGTCGCGGGCGATCGTCGTACGGAACCGCAGAAATAAATTCGGGTGCGAATCCGCAAGACCACGAATCGCTTCGATATTGTCCGTTATTTCCGGCCCCGCGGGTTTTTCCGCATTCTGACCAAAGAATTTTGCAAACGCCTTCATGCAATGTTCGCAATAACACCCTTGTGGATGCACGGTAGGATTGTCGAAGAATATGCCGTCGGCGCCAGTTTCCAATTGGTAGCGAACCATCGCGCGCTCATACGCCCGCCAATCGGGGTTGCTCATGCACGCCGGCGCGTAGTCGCCGCCGTACCACGACGGCAGCGGTTTGCCGTGCCGATCCTGCTGCCGCCATTCGGCCGGCTGCGTTTTGAATTGCCCGCGGAATTCGTCCGTCCAATTCTTGTCGAACGTATCGAGCTTGATGATCGAGGTCGCGCACAGATAGCCGATCGCCAGCTCGATGCCATGCTCCTTCGCGCGGCGATTGTACGCTGCGACATTTTCACGCAGCGCCTGGAAATCTTGTTGCGACGGCAAACCGTGGTAACCGGCCTCGCCGATGCCGCTGGCGTAGATAATTGTCGCGCCGCTGGCGGCGGCCGCGTCCGCTTGCCCGCCGATGCCGCCCAGATGATCGAACGCGTGATTGGCCCGCCCAAGGCGCAGCTCGGGCGGCATTTGCGCCGCGAGAGGGCCGCTAAAGAATAAAACACAGAACGCCGCAAAAAGTTTCGTTGGCAACTTGAGATTCCTAATTGAGTGACGAATGCGCGACTGTGCTGAAAGTCGTGCGCCCGATCGCACATCGCTATACGACCGCCCTACCATCTTGTTTGCCGCAGACCCTTGGCTTTCAGCCGAAAGTCTGTTATCATATCCACTAGCGATAGTTTGCCCGCCGGAACGGCTGAAGCGAGCGCTCTTTGCCGAATTGCTGTTCCTGCTTTCAATCCCACCTGACCAGACGGCAAACACACGTGATGAATTTCGCTTTACCGCGACTGGCGCCGACCGTTCTCGCACTGATCGTGTGCGCCAGCGGCGGTATCCGAACTGCGTGCGGTGCCGACACCCGGGTGAAATACAATCGCGACGTCCGCCCCATTCTGTTCGAAAATTGCCTGTCGTGCCATGGGCCCGATAGCGCATCGCGACAAGCCGAGCTGCGGTTGGACAAGCGCGAAGTGGCAGTCGACAAGACTGCGATCGTGCCAGGTGACCCCGATTCCAGCGAAATGATTCGGCGAATTCTTTCGGATGATCCGGAGGAACATATGCCGCCGCCGGAGACAAAGAAGAAACTCACCGACGCCGAAAAGCAAACGCTCGTCCGCTGGATCAAAGAAGGCGCCGAATACCAGCCAACCTGGTCGCTCATTGCGCCCGTGCGGCCGGCCGTGCCGACGGTGAAAGTTAGGAATTGGGTCCGCAATCCGATCGATAGTTTTGTCGCGGCCCGCTTGGAATCAGACGGGCTCTCTCCCGCGCCGGAAGCGGATCGTCGAACGCTTATCAGGCGTGTCAGTCTCGACCTAACGGGACTGCCGCCGTCGCCCGAACAGGTTGAACAATTCGTGAACGACAGCGCCGCCGGATGCCTACGAGCGGCTCGTCGATAAACTGCTCGCGTCTCCCAAGTGGGGCGAGCATCGCGGCCGGTATTGGCTCGACGCGGCCCGTTATGGCGATACGCACGGCATTCACATCGATAACTACCGCGAGATCTGGTCGTATCGCGACTGGGTGATCGATGCCTTCAACAAGAATATGCCGTTCGACCAGTTCACGATCGAAAACCTGGCGGGAGATCTGCTTCCGCACGCAACGCTCGAACAGAAACTCGGCTCCGGTTTCAACCGTTGCAACATCACCACCAGTGAAGGCGGCGCGATTCCAGAGGAGTACGCCGTGCTCTACACGCGCGATCGCGTCGAAACGACGTCGAAAGTGTGGATGGGCCTCACCGCGGGCTGCGCCGTGTGTCACGATCACAAATTCGACCCGCTCACGCAGCGCGAGTTCTACCAGATGGCGGCGTTCTTCAACAACACGACGCAGCAACCAATGGACGGCAACATCAAAGATACGCCGCCGGTCGTCATGGTGCCGCAGAAAAAGGACGCGAAGCGCCTGACTCAACTAACGAAGCGAGTTCCCGAGACGAAAAAACAGCTCGACGACCGCCGGCGCGATGCGCGACCCGAGTTCGCCGCCTGGCTGGCACACGCGAAGCCCGAGGAAGTTGCGGGCGAAATGCCGACTTCCGACCTTGAACTCTACGCGCCGCTCGACGACGGCGGCGCCACGGTTCGCTATGAGATTCGCGGCCAGCGTGCGGAAAAACCGTTGCCGCCGACGACCGAGTGGCGCACCGGCCGAGTGGCGCGAAGGCCGCGTACTTGAACCAAGGCGCCGTCCTGGAAGTCGCCGACGCCGGCGATTTCGATACCAAGCAGGCATTCTCGTACGCCGCCTGGGTGAAGCTTCCGGCCAACGACGGCTCGGGTTCGATTCTCGCGCGCATGAACGAGGACGACAACTATCGCGGGTTCGACATGTGGGTCGAAGGCCGACACGTTGGTGGGCACATCATCAGCCAGTGGCCCGGCAACGCGATTAAGGTTGTCACGCGCGACCAGTTGCCGGCCAACGAATGGGTGCACGTCGCCGTCACGTACGATGGCAGCAGCAAGGCGGCGGGCGTGCACGTGTACGTGAACGGCAAGCCGCAGCCAACGAACGTAGTGGCCGATACACTCAACGGAACGATTCGCACGACCGTGCCGCTGAAGATCGGGCAGCGAAATAAATCGGCGCCGCTATCGGGCGCATCGATTCAGGACGTGCGGATGTATGCGCGCAAACTGGCCGATGGTGATGTCGCGTCGCTGGCTCTCTCGGCGCTATCGGCGGTTGTGGCCGCGCCGCCGGAAAAGCGCACGAAGGAGGATCTTGAAAATCTCTACGACTGGTGGCTGACCAGTCTCGACGGCAACTATCAATCACTCTCCAAAAAGCACGAGGCGCTGGTGCGCGAAGAGGCCGATATTAAGGCCCGCAGCACGACCGGTTACGTGATGCAGGAAAAGCCTGAAGCGCCGATTGCGTACATCTTGAATCGCGGCGAGTACGATCAACGCAAAGATAAGGTCTCGCCCGGAACGCCGGCGATGCTGCCGCCCTTCCCTGCCGACTTGCCGCGCAATCGGCTCGGATTCGCCAAGTGGCTGCTGCGGCCTGAGCATCCGCTCACGGCGCGCGTGACGGTGAATCGATATTGGAGCGAACTATTCGGCGTCGGCCTGGTGAAGACGGCCGGCGATTTCGGCGTAACGGGAGAGTTGCCATCGCATCCCGAATTGCTCGATTGGCTGGCGGTCGAGTTTCGCGAATCGGGCTGGGATGTAAAAAAGTTTTTCAAGCTGATGGTCATGTCGGCGACCTACCGCCAAAGCGCAGACATCACGAAAGAGAAGCTCGAGAAGGACCCGGAGAATCGGCTCCTGTCCCGTGGCCCCCGCTTCCGAATGGATGCCGAAATGGTTCGCGATTACGCGCTCGCAGCCAGCGGCCTGTTGTCGAACAAAATTGGCGGGCCAAGCGTGAAGCCATACCAGCCGCCCGGCGTGTGGGAAGCCGTCGCCATGATCGGCAGCAACACGCGCGACTACAAACAAGACACCGGCGAGGCGCTTTATCGGCGCAGCATGTACACCTTCTGGAAGCGGGCGGCGCCGCCGGCATCAATGGATATCTTCAACGCCCCGACTCGTGAAACGTGCACGATGGTCCGCGAACGCACGAACACCCCGCTGCAGGCGCTCGTGACGCTCAACGATCCGCAATTTGTCGAATCAGCTCGCACGCTGGCCCAGCATGCGATCGACTCGAGCGGTGAGGTGGATCGGCGACTCGATTTTCTGGCCGAACGGTTGCTCGCGCGACCACCTGCGGCCGGACGAAACCGCGATCGTACGCGGCTCGCTCGATAAATTCGAAAAGCACTACACGGCCGACGCGGACGATGCCAAGAAGCTCGTCACGGTGGGCGAATCAAAGCCGGAGCCGAAGATTCCTGCGCCGCAATTGGCTGCTTGGACGATGGTCGCCAACGAGCTGATGAATTTGGATGAAGTGTTGAATAAATGAGCATGGAAATTGCAAAATGCAAAATGCAAATTGAAGAAGCCGTTTCTGCAATTATGAATTTGCAATTTGCATTTTGCATTTTGCAATAGAATTAAGACCACCATGACTACATTCGAAGAATTCCGCCAACAGGTAACACGCCGATATTTTCTTTCGGCCGGCTCGCACTTATTGGGTGGCGCCGCGCTCACCGCGCTCGCGGGTAAGGCATTTGCAGGCAGCACCGGCCTTACGGCCGGTGCTCATCATGCAATCCGCACAAACTTCGCGCCGAAGGCCAAGCAGGTGATCTATCTGCACATGGTCGGCGGGCCGTCGCAGCTCGATTTGTTCGATTACAAGCCCGTCATGAACCAGTGGTTCGACAAGGATCTGCCCGATTCAGTGCGCATGGGCCAGCGGCTGACAGGCATGACCAGCGGGCAGGCGCGGTTTCCGATCGCGCCGTCGATGTACAAATTCGAGCGCTGCGGCCAATCGGGAATGTGGATGGGTGAGCTGTTGCCGTGGCTCAAGAAATCGGTCGACGACATGGTCTTCATCCGCAGCATGCACACCGAGGCGATCAACCACGAGCCGGCGATCACGCTCATGCAATCGGGCAACCAGATCACTGGCCGGCCGTGCCTCGGCGCATGGACCTCGTACGGACTCGGCTCGCTCAACGACAACCTGCCGACGTTTGTCGTGATGGTTGCCAAGAGCACGAACACCGAACAGGTGCAGGCGATCTCGGCCCGATTGTGGTCGAGCGGTTTCCTGCCCGGCCAGCATGCCGGTGTAAGCTTGCGCACGGCGGGCGACCCGATCCTCTATATCAACGATCCGCCCGGCGTATCGCGTGATGTTCGCCGCGCGAGCCTCGATGGTGTCAACGCGCTCAACCAGCTCGAGTTCCAGCGCGTGGGCGACCCGCAAACCGAAACGCGCATCCAGCAGTTTGAGCTGGCCTATCGCATGCAGGCCAGCGTGCCCGAGCTGACCGATTTGGCGAGCGAGCCGGAATCAACGTACAAGCTGTACGGCAATGCGGCCAAACAACCGGGCAGCTTCGCCAACACGGCGCTGTTGGCTCGGCGGATGGTCGAGCGCGGCGTGCGGTTCGTGCAGATCTATCACAACAACTGGGATACGCATTCAAACGTCGCCGGCCGGTTGCCCGACCAATGCCGCGACGTCGATCAACCCTGCTACGCGCTGATTCAGGATTTGAAACAGCGCGGCATGCTCGATGAAACGCTCGTCATCTGGGGCGGCGAATTCGGCCGCACGATCTATTCGCAAGGCGGCCTCTCGAAGCAGAATTACGGCCGCGACCATCACCCGCGCTGCTTCACGATGTGGATGGCCGGCGGCGGATTCAAAGGCGGCACGGTGCTCGGTGAGACCGACGATTTCTCCTACAACATTACGAAAGACCCGGTGCACGTTCGCGATTTCCATGCCACGGTGCTGAATCAGCTGGGCTTCGACCACGAGCGCTTCACGTTCAGGCATCTGGGCCTCGACCAAAAGCTGACCGGCGTAATTCCGGCGCGCGTGGTGCGCGAGGTATTGGCGTAACCACTCACCCAGGCGCTCGACTACTCGCCCATCGAACTGCCGGCGTAATAAGTGTGTCGCTCCCGTTGCATCCATCCCAATTAAATAACTCACACATGAGATCGATGCGTTCGCGATTTATTCTAATTGGCCTGCTATGTATTGGAGCGGGCGTGATCTGCATTGCCGCGACGCCTTCCGGCAGATCGAAAGCTTCTCTGCCGGGTGCCGAAACCATCGCCCGATCGCCAGGCAAGCTCCCATTGCATTTTTCAGCGCACGAAAAGATCGCGTTCGTCGGCGGCTCGCTGGCGGAGCGGATGAATTTGTTCGGCAATTTCGAAGCCTTATTGCATACGCGGTTTCCGCAATTGGAGCTTGTGGTGCGAAACTTCGCGCGCCCTTGCGATGCGGTGGGCAACCGCCAGCGGCCGAATAGTTACACGGCGCTCGATGATCCCATGAAGGTATTTGGCCCCGATACGCTTCTTTGCTTCTTCGGATTCAATGAGTCGTTTGCCGGCGCCGCGGGCGAAGAGCAATTCCGCATCGCCTACGGCAAGTACCTGGATGAAATGGCGCAGCAGTACGCTGCGCCGGTGGTAAGCCGCTGCGGTTTGTGCTGATTTCGCCGACAGCGTGGGAACCAACTGGCAACCCGCTTTGGCCCGACGCGGGTGAGCGCAACCGGAAATTGCGCCGCTACGCAGCGGTCGTGGCTCAAGTGGCGCGCGACCGTGGGTTGGCGTATGTCGATTTGTTCACGCCGAGCGAGCCGCTGTTTGCGGAAAAGCCTGGAATGCAATTCACGATCAACGGCTGCCATCTCAACGAGGCCGGCGACCGTGAAATGGCGGTGCTGCTCGATCGCGCGCTATTCGGCGACACGACCGCGGCGAACATGGATTCTCCAGCGTTCCAGAAGCTCCGAGCGGCGGTGAACGATAAGTCCTGGGTCCACTTTCAGGACTATCGCATGCTCAACGGTTGGTACGTGTACGGCGGGCGTCGCACGTGGGATACCGAAACATTCCCGCGCGAGATTAAGAAGATCCGCGCGATGGCCGATCTCCGCGATCATTACGTTTGGGACCTGGCACGGGGAAAGTCGCCCGCGCCGCCCAACGACAACGCGACGGGCGAACTGGTCGTGCCGCCAACGCGCTTCGGCAATCCACAGCAACATTACTCGGAACCGGCCGAGTTGAAATACTTGTCGCCCGAGGAGTGCGCCAAGAGCATGAAGGTGCCCGCTGGCTTCGAGGTGCAACCGTTTGCCAGCGAGCGCGAGTTTCCCATGCTCGCCAAACCGGATCAAATCAACTTCGATAACAAGGGACGCCTGTGGGTGTGCTGCATGCCGACCTATCCGCAGTGGAAGCCGGGCGACCCGCGGCCCAATGATCGGCTTCTGATTCTCGAAGACACCGATCACGATGGCCGCGCCGACAAGTGCACGGTATTTTACGACAAGCTGCATTGCCCCACGGGCTTTGAATTCTGGAACGGCGGCGTGATTGTGAGCGATCAACCGCGGCTGATCTGGCTCAAGGACACCGACGGCGACGACAAGGCCGACCAGGTTGTGCGGCTCTTCGACGGCGATGCCAGCGACGACACGCATCACGCGATCGGCAAGAGCGAATACTCGAACGGCGGTTTGCTGCACACGCTCGAAGGCATCTCGATGAGCACGACGATCGAAACGCCGTGGGGCCCATTTCGCCGCAAGGATGCGTCCGGCTCATACATCATCGACCTGCGCACGCTCAAGTGGCGGCACTACAACACGCCGGGCTACGGCAACCCGTGGTGCTACGTGTTTGATTCGTGGGGCCAGGGATTTGTCGGCGACGGTACGACGGCTCAACAACATTGGGATTCGCCGCTGTCGGGCGCCGAAGTTTCCGGCCGGCGAGGGATGGATCCAGTTTTCAATAACCAGGGCATGCGGCCCTGCGTGGGCAGTGAGTTTCTGCGCTCGCGGCAGTTTCCCGACGACGTGCAGGGCCAGTTCATTTACGCCTGCGTGATCAACATGAACGGCATGCCCCGGTTCGAGATTCACGACGACGGCGCCGGTTACGCGGGCAGCCGGCTGATGAAATCGCCCCCTCTCCCTTTGAGAGAGGGCCGGGGTGAGGGTGCAGCAGCAGAGTCCAAGACACCCTCACCCAACCCTCTCCCAAAGGGAGAGGGCTCTCAGGTTCCGGATGATTTGCTCGTCAGCACGGACAAGAATTTCCGGCCGATCGATCCGCAGATTGGCCCGGACGGTGCGCTCTGGTTCGGCGATTGGTGCAACGCACTCATCGGTCACATGCAGTATTCGCAGCGCGATCCGAATCGCGATCACCAGCGGGGCCGCATCTATCGATTGGTGTACACCAAGAAACCGCTGCTGGAACCGGTCACGCAATACGGCAAGAGCGAGACCGAGCTGCTCGATCAATTGCGCGAGTACGAACCGCGGACGCGCTACCGGGCGCGGCGCGAGCTGCGCGATCGGCCGACGCCTGTTGTCGTGGCGGCTGTGAAACGATGGGTCGCAGGCCTCGACACTAACGATCCGCAGTACGACCGGTTGCGTTGCGAGGCGCTTTGGGTCTTGCAAGGTCATCACGCGGTGGATGAGACGTTGCTCGCCGAGGTGCTTCGAGCAAGAACGCCCAATGCCCGGGCGGCTGCCATGCATCTTGTCTCCGACGACGGCGACTATTTGCCGAACGCACCGAAATTATTGGCGGCCGGCGTTCGCGATGAAAATCCGCGCGTGCGATTGGAGGCGATCCGCGGATTGAGCTTCTTCCCGACGTTGGATTCCGCGAAGGCGGCGCTGGCGGTGCTCGAGTCGCCGAGCGACTCCTGGATTGACTACACGCTGGAACACACGCTTGCCGCACTCGAGCCGGCATGGCGCGGTGCATTTCAGAACGGCACTTTCGCCGCTGGAAATGCCCGCGCGAAGCAGTTTGTCGATCGATACATTGCCCGGCGAGCGCCCTCCATACTCGCTCAGGCGCAGATAAAAACGCTCGTTAATCCGGAAGCATCCGCTAAAAAACGAGCACAAGCCTACGAGTCGATCGAGAAACTGTCGGGCGATCCGAACAACGGCAGTCATATCTTTGGCCGAGTCTGTGCGAGTTGCCACAAGATCGGCAAAGTCGGCTTCGCGTTCGGCCCCGAATTGACGGACGTCGGCAAACGGCTCAAGCGGCACGATATTGTCGAATCGATCATCGAGCCGAGCAAGAAAGTCGATCCCAAGTACATCACGACCAAAATCATTACCAACGACGGCCTCGTACTCGAAGGTTTTGTCACCGCGAAGACCAAAGACGCGACGACACTGCTCATGGCCGGCGGCAAGACGGCCACAATCGACAAGGACAACATCGACGAAATCAGCGAAACCAAGCAAAGCAGCATGCCCGAAAATCTGGCGAGCACGCTCGCGCCGGCCGAGTTTCTGGATGTGGTCGAGTATTTGTGTACGCGCAAATGATTTCGTCGAAGCGAGTTTTGCCACAGAGGTCACAGAGAGCACTGAGTTTGGAAATGATGAAGACGAAAAATCGAAAGCCGCACGCGCTCGGGCTGCTGAAAACATAGCTCGGCCATCCTGGCCGGCTAGAAGCGTCTCAATTTGCCGCGGGCTCGTGCGGCCCAACAACCGACCCAACGCGAAGTCACAATAATTCGGGCCAAGCAACCATTTCGGTAAAATGGGTGCTCGCATAACTTTTCGCGTCTTCTCGTGTTTTGTGTGGCCACACGAAATCGGCAATGATTAGTGGCCGGCGCCGTTTTTTAGAAACGCGACGAGGTCGGCCAGTTCTTGTGGCGTAAGTTGTTTGTCGAGACCTGCCGGCATGATCGAAACTTTGCTGGGCTGCATTTCGTCGACGTCCGTGTGTGCAATTCGCACGAGTTGATCGGGGCCCGTGGCGACAACGTATTCGGTCGCTGTTTCGTCTTTGATGACGCCGTTGATTTGGCGGCCGTCTTGCGTGGTGATGAGCACGGGCTCGTAACTTCGGACGAAGCTCAGGCTGGGATACAGAATCGATTCCAGGATGTCTCGCTCGGTGCGTGTCTTGCCGACGTGCGTAAGTTCGGGACCGGTCGTGCCGCCGGCGATGCCGAGCCGATGGCAAGACGAGCAGGCGGCTTTCGAGCTGTAAAACACGGCGTTACCGCGGCGGATGTCGCCTTTCGCGACAAGTGGCAGCAGTTCTTCGATGTGTTTCCGCTGGGCGGCCGCGTCGACATTGACGAGCGATTCGATCTCGGCGACGCCCTTCTGCACCGGCGGGCCATATTTGGCCAGTGCCTCGCGGAGTAAGTCGAGCCGCAGCGACGGTAGCGACGACGCTTTTCTGAGCGCCGCAATCAGCTTCAACCCAAGTGCGTCATTGGCGGAACGGTCGAATGGCTTCAATAGCCGGTTCAATTCCAGCGGGCTCGCCGATTGAATGACCGCGCACAGTTCGTCGAATTGCGCCGAAGTGAGCTGCGCTTTCGAAATGGCGTCGGCCGCTGCCGAGCGAACGGGAACCGGCGTCTCGGCCGAGAGCGACTGCCGCAACAAGGCGAATTGCTTTTCGCTGAGTTGCGGCCGTTTGCCAACCAGGATGGAAAGCGCATCGACACGAAGCGGTTGTGGGTATTTGGCATCGTCGGCAATCGAGGCCAGCGCTTGCGAAATCCCGGGATCGGTCGCCGACGCGATGGGGAAGCGGCGGGCGGCCGCGATCGCGAGCGGCAACTGCTTGGCGTCGGCATGGTCGATCGCCGTGTTGATGGCCGTCTTCCAGATCGACGGCGGCAAGCCCTGAATCTTCGAGCGGGTTATCACACCCAATACCAGCGCACGCTCGGCGGCGGTTGAATCGGGACGCGTCACCGCATCGCCCAGCAGCTGCTCGATCGCCGGATCGGACGAGAACACATCGAGCAAATCGGCCAGCTCGGTTCGCGTGACGCCGCTCGTTTCGGATCGCGAGGCATGCGCAAGCGACGAGAGTTGTTCACGGAACCACTGGGCCAGCTCGCTGCCCCACTCGGGATGCTGCGTGGCGATCCAACGGGCCGCGTCGCGGAGCGTGGCATCGGAAGATCCCAAGCGGGGAATGACGTCGTTAGGTTTCAAGTCGCCGCCGGGCATTTGATCGAGCGCGATCAGCGCGGCGGCCATCGTTCGCGGCGGACTGGCGATCAGGCCGACGCGAGTGTCGAGCGGGTCCGCCAACTCAATGAGCGCAAAGATCACCGAATGTTGCGAGATGCGATCGTTCGCTTCCCCGGCGGCGCTGAGTAGTGGTTTGACGGCATCGCGGTTCCCGATGCGGCCGAGCGCTTCGGCGGCGATACGTCGATTGGCGGCCGTGTCGCTGGCGAGCCGATCGATCAGTTGCCGATAGGCGGCAGCGTCGTGGTTGAGGCTGATCGATTGCATCGCCGTGTGGCGGACCGATTTGCCGCCGCGCACAAGGTAATAGTCGCGAATGAGCTTGCGCGATGGCGGCAAATCGATTTGCGAGAGCAGCCACACGCGAGCGATCGCGGCGACCGAATCGCCGATCTGCGTCGGCGCACTTTGTTGCGGCGAGCGGTCGGCTTCCGCCGAATACGGGGCCAGAGTTTTCTGTAGATCGGAAACGAACCGCTGCAGCTCCGGCGATTTGCTGCGGCTTACGAGCTCGCGGCTGGCCCGCTGCCGCACGGCGAAACGATTGTCGCCGAGCAGCGACCAAAGCTGTGCGACTGTTTGCTTTTTCCAGTCGATTTGCTTTCCGCGCGGATCGGTGGGCGGCTTGGCTCCGATTTTTCGCACGCGGTAGATGCCGCCCAGCACGTCGGGCTTCCAAAGTTGCGACGTAGGGCAACAGATTTTGTACCAGCCGCCCGTATCGATCACCAGCAGGCTGCCGTCGGCATCGACTTGCACGTCGGTCGGGTGAAAATCAACGAAATCGGACCACACGAAGTCGCTATCTGTGCTCGCGAAGGTGCTGCCGGACGGTTTCAAAACGTGCCGCGAAACTTTGCGGAGATTGAATTGGCAGAGGAACAGGTTGTCGCGATATTCCGGTCCGAAAACATCGGCGTCGTAGCGTTCCAAACCGCAGCACGCGGCAGGGCTCATCGTCACCAACAGCGGCATGAGTTCGCCGGTGCGCGGATGACCGGCGAGAACCTCGCGATTGTTTTTGCCGTAAACGCCGCCGTAAATCGGCGTGTGCCAGGCCGTCGTGCCGCGGGCCATCGGCGAAGTATGTGCCGGAGAGAATTCGCTCGCCATCGGGCATGAACGCGATATCGACCGGGTTGTCCATGCCGCAGGTGATCACGGGCTCGAAACCAGTGCCGTCTGGCCGGCAGCGGAAAATGTGCGAGGCTTTGCTCGTCCATTCGTGGCCGTTGACCATGTGCGTTTGTTCGGCGAACGCGCCTTTGCACCAGTAGATCCAGCCGTCCGGTCCGGCATAGGGGCCGTGCAAATCGTTCGCACAGCCGGTAAGCGTGCCGCCTTTGAACCATTCGACGCGCTGGTCAGCGACGCCGTCGCCATCCGTATCGGTGAGTTTCCAAATGCTGGGCGGGGCGGAGACGTAGAGCGAGCCGTCGAAGAACAGTGCGCCTTCCGGGAACATCATGTGGTCGGCGAAGACCGTGCGCTTGTCGAACTTGCCGTCGCCATCGGTGTCTTCAAGGCGAACGATGCGATGCGGCTTCTTTTCGAGCTGTGTTTGCACTTTTTCGTTGGAGCCGGAAGACTCGGCCACATAGAGCCGGCCTTCATCATCAAACGCCGCGACAATCGGCCGCTCGACGATCGGCGGCCCGGCAGCAAGCTCGATCGAAAACCCGGCCGGCACATTGGGAAGCGGCGGCGCGGTTGGGGGGACGTCAATGGCCAAAACCGAATTAACCGCTGCAAGCCCGATGACCAAGATCAAACAATTGGCCCGAATCTTCATACCGCAAACTCCAACGGAGCATGACAAAGTACCGCTGGAGTATAGCGTGGCACTGTGGCTTTTTCATCCCCTGACTTTTGATCCACGTGCTGTCTCACGCAAAGGCGCGAAGGCGCAAACGGCGAGCGGGGTTATTTTTTGTCCGCAGACGGACGCAGATGAACGCAGATCAGGAAATGAATCGATGCCATCCGCGTTTATCCGCGTTCATCCGCGGTTGAAATCTTTCAGTTCTTCGCGCCTTTGCGCCTTTGCGTGAGATTATGGCGTGATTTCCGCCGTTTCGAGCGTCACATTGTTTTGCTTTGCGTTGCGGCCCTGGTGCTGGACGATTTCGTAGCGCAGGTCTTGCTTCGCACCGGGGGCAATTTGCGCGGTGAACTCGACGGTTTGATAATCGTGCAGTTTGGGTTCCAGTTGGCTGCGAAATACGACATGGCCGTCGAAGCTGCGGCGGATTTCGACGTCGATGGGCTTATCCGTGTAATTGCGAATTTGCTGGCGGTAGATGCCGCGGTTGTCCCAGCCGATGACGGACGAATTGACTTCGGCCTCCGTCGTATCGCGACCAATCTCGAAGAACTTGTTCTTGCCGTGAATCTGCATCCACAAGTTGTCGCGCGACGCCCGCAGCTTTTCGAGCTCGAAGATCACTTCCGGGTTGGGGCCGAGGTTGAGCTCGATCTTGTCGCCGATGGGGATGTATTTGATCGATTGTTGCGTGAGATAGGAAAGTCCGTCGCGGCCATTGTGGCGGAAGATTCGCACGGTGCCGTCGGGCAGCGGCGTGGTGCCAAGCTTCGATTCGGTGTTGTTCGTCAACAGGTACAAGCGCACGAGCTGGTCGCCATACTCTCGGGGGCGAAAGCGGTATTGAATTTTGAGCGGGACGCTGTTGCCGTTGAAGCTGCGCATCCGCTTCGACCAGCCGTTGGGGATCGTCTCGGTTCCTTCGATGGCGTAGATGAAGTATTCGCTGAGGCCTTCCTTGAAGATTTCTTTTTCCTTGACGGCGTCGGCCGTTGATGCCGGCATCGCGCCGCCGACTGCGAATCGGTCCATGGTTTTGAGCTCCACGGACCGGCGGAGACGGCCAAGTTGCTCCTTTTCTAAGCCTCTGACGTCCTTCATTGGAATCTTGGCCAGTTCCGCGATTTTCTCCACGAGATTGATCGTGCCCACGACGAGCCGCACCTGGGCGTTTTCGTACTCTTCGCCGCTGTTGTTGGTGATACGGACATAGCCGTCGATGTCGAGCGTATTTTCGTCCTTGTCGGCGATCGCAATGTAATCGGCGTTCCAGGTAATGCCGCTGGTGAAATAAGTGATCTGGATCGTGGCTTCGCCGTCGAAGTCGCTCTTCACGTTCCAATAGAGCATTTGCGGCTTGTCGTGCGGGAAGGTGGTGTCGAGCACATCGAGCTTGTCGGCGGAGGTGAGAAACTTCAAATCGACCGACGACGGATCGATGAGCGTATTGGCCCAAGAGAATTGGAGCGGGTTCGTGCCCTTTTTGAACGTGACAACCCGGGTTTCGCGCACTAGCGTGATATCTTCGCTGTTGTAGATCGTGAGCTGCACGGTGTTGCGCCGCGGCACGGTCGAGAGATCGATATTCGACGACCAGGCCGTTTGGCAAGCGCAGATTGCGGTGGCGACGAAAATATAGCCGACCCATTTTGGGTCGGTTGCCCAAGTCCGGATCATCCGCGAGAAGAACGGTGCTGCGGAACCCGGCCAGGATGGCCGGGCTATGTGTTGGGGCGCGTTCGACATCGGTTTACCATTCGTTTTTGAGTGTCAGATGCAATTTATGCACGATCTTTTGAGCCTTGCCGTTGGAATCGGCGGGTGGAAGCTTGGCGTGAAAAACTAGTTTGTCGGCGTTGCTCCGCGGGGTCGCCGTGGCCGATGACTCTTGCGTAATAAACAATTGGCGGTTCCGTGGGGTCAGGCCACGTGAAGGTCGTGTCGTCCTGCAGCTGCCAATCGACGTCGCGGCCAGTGTCGCCGCGGATTTCGTTGCGGATATAGCGGGGGTTTTCGACGACATCGAGCGTAACGGGCTGCTTCTTGAAATTCTCGATCTCGTATTTCACGACGACGTCGTGGTTAAAGAGATTGCCGGTCACGCGTTTTAACTCATTCTTTTCAATCGTGCGCTTGACGACGATGTCCTGAGCGACGCCAAGGTAGAGCCGCATCTCGTCGTCCTTGGGTGTGAACTTGCCCCAATCTTCGCCGAGAAACGCGGTGGCTGCCTGCGCATTTTCGCCCGCCCCTTCGATGAAGATGCGGACCTTGCCGTACGGCAGTGCGGCCTGCCCCAGTTTGTGAGCCGCGTCGTTCTTGAGCACGTAGTGCATCGGCACGCGGAGTTTGTTCTGCGGGCGGTCGATGTAATCAAACTCGGCCGGGTTACACGTGTACGTTTTGTCGATAGGTACGGATTGGTATTTTTCGACGAGCACTTCCTTGGTTTCATTGAGCCCGATCGGCTTTTGGAACCGGGGGCCGAACCCGGCCCACAGGCTCGTATCGCGATATTCCTCATTGGCCAGGTTCGCCAGCCGCATGTACTGGGAGAGGACGAGCGTTTTTTCGTCGTGCGATGCGACAGCCCTGTAATTGAAACTCTTCGTGAGGTTGCCCAGCAGGTAGCTGATCCGCACCCGCGCCGGTCCCGAGTCGCTCGCGCCAACGGTCCACACGAGCGACGCTTCATTCGGCGGGTAACTCACACTGGCAACTTTCACATCGAGCGGGGCGGCCGCTGCCCGGCCCGTCGCTGGGCCGATGACGCGGAAGACGATCGTGTTCGGATCGATCTGCGTATTGGCCCAGGAGAAATCGACTTGGTTCTCGCCCTTTACCAGGGGGACGATTCGCTCCTCTTCGACGAGCGTGGCGCCCGGGTTATCGAGCTCGATTTCGACGCGCTCTGCGCACGGGAAGCGTGATGAGTTTCACCCGGGCGGCTGCCGTGTTTGAAAAAATTGACAGAGCCGCGGCGAACGCGATCATCCAATGCGAGATGCGTCGGCGTGATCCAAACAGGGGAAAAAAAGACGCAATTTGCATACTCGTACCCAGTTGAATGAGTCCACGAAAACAGGAGCTTTCGTGGTTTAGACGAGGCTGGGTACGAAAAGTTCCCCGAGAAAAATCCCAATGACCAAATCCCAATCACCAATATTTTCCTGTTTCGTCCAGTTCGGCCTGGTCATCAGTGCTTGGTGATTGGTGGTTTTCCCGTCGTGATCGTCGTGTCGTCGTGGTGAAAATAAAAAAATGATGGGCCCACTGGGCCGGCGATCGAGGGCGGTGCGCTCGAAGCGACGACGCTCGATCGGAATCCCACCCGTCCGCCGTGGGCCCTGCAACCAATGGTTCCGGAGGGCGTGTCGCAGAGCTGCTGTCGCGACAAGAGGGAGGTTGCAAACCTGTGCAAGCGCGAAAGCTGTCGAGTTGCGACACGCGGCCGGCGAGAGCTCTTCTGCAGCCACGCTCGGACGGTCATTTGTGGAAGTCACCTTAACACAAGCCGTGGCACATTTTCCACAAGAATATTTGGCCACGCTGATTTTTGGGCGGCGCGGACGAAGCCAATCACCTGGGCTGACGGCCTGGGGCGGGCCGGCTTATAATGCGGTCTGCCATGCGAATTGGGGCCGTCAACTATCTGAACTCGAAGCCGCTGGTGTACGGATTGGAGGCGCTGCGCCCGAGGTGCGGCTGTCCTACGATTTGCCGAGCCGATTGGCCGATTCGCTTGTCGCCGGGCGATTGGATGTGGCGCTGGTGCCATCGGTCGAGTTCTTTCGGGCGTCCGAATATGCGATCGTGTCGGATGCATGCGTGGCCTGTGCCGGTCCGGTGCTGAGCGTGAAGCTGTACTTCCGTGTACCGCCAGCCGAGGTGCGGCGGGTCGCACTAGACGAGGGATCGCGCACGAGTGCCGCGCTGACGCAAATCCTGTTGGCCGAAATATGTGGAGTTCGTCCCCAGTCGGAGCCGCTGCCGATCGGGTGCGGGCTGGAGACGTCGGACGCGGATGCGGTGCTGTTGATTGGCGATCGGGCGATTGCAAGTGAGGAGTGGGGAGTGGGGAGTGGGGAGCAAGAATTTTGCGAGGTTTGGGATCTTGGCCAGCGTTGGTGCGATTGGACTGGGTTGCCATTTGTGTTTGCGATGTGGATCGCGCGGGCGGGCGTGGATGTGGCAGAGGTCGCGACGACGCTGACAACAGTACGTGACCACGGGGTGCGGCACTTGGCCGGGATTGCGGCTCGCGAGGCGCCGTTACTGGACATTTCCCGCGAATTGGCCACTCGGTATTTGCGCGACAACTTGCATTTTGTATTGGGTGATGACGAGCAGGCCGGGTTGCGGACGTTTTATGATTTATGCGTCCGGCATGGGTTAGCGCCAAGTGGCGCGGAGGCACGGCTTGCTTTGCCAGGAATCGCTTCGGTTCGTGAAAAGTAAGGCGAGTTGATTTTTTTTTGGGTAGTGGTCGGCCGCAAGTGGTGGCACACGGGTAAGGAATGGTTGCGATTCGAGGTATTCGTGATTTGCTGGCGAAGGCCGTTGCCGGCGAGCGGCTGACTCCCGCGGAGGGTTTGCGGCTATTGGAGTCGCACGATTTGGCGGCGCTGGGGCGGGCGGCCGATGAAGTCACGCGGCGGTTGCATCCCGAGAATTACCGCACGTACAACATCGACCGCAACATCAATTACACGAACGTCTGCACGGCGGTGTGCGATTTCTGCGCATTCTATCGGCCACCGAAGTCGAATGAAGGGTACGTGCTCGAGCGCGAGGAGCTATACCAGAAGATCGAGGAAACGATCGAGCTGGGCGGCGACCAGATTCTGATGCAGGGCGGGCTGCATCCGGAATTCAAGCTGGAGTGGTACGAGGAGCTGCTGCGGGATATCAAGTCACGCTTTCCGCAGCTCAACGTGCACGGCTTCAGCCCGCCGGAGATTTACCATTTTACGAAGGTTTCAAAGCTGCCTCTGCGGACAGTGCTTGAGCGATTGAAGGCGGCTGGCTTGGGCAGCTTGCCGGGCGGCGGGGCCGAGATCCTGGTCGATCGGGTGCGTCGCGAGATTACCCGCGGCAAAGTGCTCACGGACGATTGGCTGGCGGTGAACCGCGTGTGGCACGAGCTCGGCGGTCGAAGTACGGCGACGATGATGTTCGGGCACGTCGAAACGCTTCCCGAGCGGATCGAGCACCTCGAAAGGCTCCGGCAACTGCAGGACGAAACGGGCGGCTTCACGGCATTCATCTGTTGGACGTTTCAACCCGAGCACACCGACATGGCCGACGTGCCGCCGGCCGGGGCGTTCGAGTATCTCAAAACGAACTCCGTCGCGCGGCTGTATCTCGATAACTTTGCCAATATCCAATCGAGCTGGGTGACGCAGGGCCTCAAGATCGGACAGCTCGCCCTGCTCTACGGCGCGAACGACATGGGCAGCCTCATGATCGAAGAGAACGTGGTGGCCGAGGCGGGCACGGTGCACCATTTGTCGCTCGATGAGATTCGCGGCGCGATCGCGGAGTTGGGTTACGTGCCACGGCAGCGCAATGTGCGGTACGAGCTGTTCGATGCAGCACGGGAGCGGCGGGCGATTGAGGCGAATCACGCGCGATATACCCAAATTCGTGCTGCCCAACGCGACCGCAGCAGCAACAGGCCGCCGAAAACAATCGTGCCGCTTTCGATTGTAGCGGGCGACAGCACGGCATAGCCCAAACCGGCGAATCGACCGCTTTTATACGATCGTTTTCGCTGCCCAAGCTTTCAGAGATAAGCTAAACTGTAGTATGGAGTTATCGCCTGGAGGGTCGGCTCTCTGCGGGCGTTTGCCGGATAAGCGTCGCGCACAGTGAGTCGTGGGTCATGATCGAAGCCAGGTCCCTTACCAAGGCGTACTCCGATCTGATGCGCGGCGAGGTTCTGGCGCTGTGGGACGTCACTTTCTCCGCTGCCGCCGGGCAGGTCTACGGGCTGTTGGGTCCGAATGGCGCCGGCAAGACGACGGCTCTGCGGATTCTCAGCACGGTGCTGCAGCCGACCAGCGGGACGGCCATCGTCGGCGGATACGATTGCGTAACGCAGCCGGAAATGGTCCGCCATCAAATCGGCTTCATCTCGGCCAACACGGCCGTGTACGACCGGATGACGGCCTGGGAAATGGTCGCCTATTTTGGCCGGCTATACGGCATGGACGAAGACGCGCTCCGCGAGCGAATGGAGTTGTTGTTCGAGCGCTTTCAGATGCAGGAAATTCGCGACCTGCTCGGCGCGAAGATGAGCACCGGCATGAAGCAGAAGGTGTCGATCGCCCGGGCGATCGTGCACGATCCGCCCGTGTTGATCTTCGATGAAGCGACGACCGGCCTGGACGTGCTCGTGGCGCGAGCGCTATTGGATGCGGTGGCCGAGCTGCGCGATCAGGGCAAGTGCATTTTATTTTCCACGCATATCATGCGCGAGGCCGAGCGGCTTTGCGATCGAATCGCGATCATGCACCGCGGACACATTTTGGCGGAGGGCACGCTGGAAGCGGTTCGCGACCAGCACGAAGAGCGGGACTTGGAAGAGTTGTTCTTTCATTTGATCAGCAAGCAGCAGAGCGACGAGCTCGCGACGCGATAAATATGCGGAGCTAGAAATTGCGATCGCTTGGTTACTAGCCGCCGGCGGTAGCCGGTGGTTCGAATGATCAACCGCGGGCTTCCGCCTGCGGCTATTTGGCGAGTGAGATTGGCGAGACCAGATTTACTATGAGTTGGCGCAACATACGTTTGATATACGCCCGCGAGATTCGCGATCAGCTGCGCGATCGGCGGACGTTGTTCATGATTGCGGTGTTGCCGCTGTTGCTCTATCCGCTGTTGGGGATGAGTGTGTTTCAGCTTTCGCAGTTCTTGCGAAAGAGCGAGCCGAAGGTGGTGGTGGTGGGCGGCGAGGAGCTGCAGCAGGCGGGCGATCTGCCGCCGCTGGTGGAAGATGGCCACTTTGCGGCCGATTTGTTCGGCGATCCCGATTCTGTCGGTTGGCTTCATCTGGAATTTGCCGGCGACACGCCGAACGATGCGAAAGCCGGCAAGGGCGAGACAAAATCGCCCCCGGAAAACCCGGCGACCGGCGGACACGATCGGGCCCAGGCGCTGAAGCGAGCGGAGGATCGGTTGAAGGCCGGCGACGTGCAGGTCGTGCTGGTCCTTCCGGAGAATCTTGGGAAGCGGCTGTACGAACTGCGCTCGCAGATCAAAGCGCAGGCCAGCGGCGCCGGCGGCCCGCCGGCCGTCAAATCGATCGATGATCTTGGAATTCCCAAGCTGCAACTGCTATACAACCTGGGCAAGGAAAAGTCGCGCGTGGCCCACATGCAGGTGGAGCATGTGGTCCAGACGTGGAAGGCAAAAATCGAGCGGGAAAACTTGCTGGCCAGCAAGGTGCCGGCCAGCGTCTCGCGGCCGTTCGACCTCGAGCCGCAGGACGTGGCGGAGCGCCAACAGCAAGAGGCGCTGCTGTGGTCGAAGATTCTGCCGTTCGTGTTGTTCATTTGGGCTCTCACCGGGGCCTTTTATCCGGCCGTGGATTTGTGCGCGGGGGAAAAGGAGCGCGGCACGCTGGAGACGCTGCTGTCCAGCCCCGCCCTGCGGATCGAGATTGTCTGGGGCAAGCTGCTCACGGTGATGACGTTCAGCACCGCGACGGCCGTACTGAACCTGACGAGCCTGGGAATCACCGCCAGATACGTTATTTCGCAACTGAGCATGTTGCCAACGAAGGAGATTGGCGAAGGCTTGAACCTGCCGCCGGTTTCGGCCGCGCTGTGGTTGTTCGCGGCGTTGTTGCCAATGTCGGCGCTATTCAGCGCCTTGTGCCTGGCACTGGCGTCGTTTGCGCAGCACGAAAGAAGGCCAGTATTATCTCATGCCGTTGTTGCTGGTGAGCATGCCGCTGATGATGCTGCCGATGTCGCCGGGCACGGAGCTGAACTTGGGCAATAGCCTGATTCCAATCACCGGCGTGGTGCTGCTGGTGATGAGCCTCGTGCAAGGCGAATTCTCCGAGGCGCTGCGATACTGTGTACCCGTTATCGGCATCACTCTGATGTGTTGCCATTTGGCGATCCGCTGGGCGGTTTACCAATTCAACCAGGAAACGGTTCTGTTCCGCGAAAGCGAACGGCTCGATCCACGGCGATGGATCGTGCATTTGATTCGCGACCGGCGCGATACGCCCTCGTTGGCCGAGGCGTTTTTCTGCGTCGTGCTGATTTTCGTGATTCAATTCTTCATGCAGATCGCACTAGCGGCCAATGCTCCGACCGAACCTCAATTCGGTTATCTGGCGATGCTGTTGTTTATCAGCCAGGTGGTATGCATTGCGCTGCCGGCGCTGTTGATGGCGATGATGCTGACGGGCCGGCCGCTCAAGACATTGCTGCTCGATCGGGCGCCGAGCGCGGTGGCGTGCGGCGTTGCGATGGTGCTGGCAATTCTCTTGCACCCGTTCGGCTTGCAACTCTCGAATTGGATTCGCGATGTGTACCCGGTGCAAGAACGGGTGCAAAGCGAGTTGGAGTCGTTCTCGCTGTTGCTCAGGACGGCCCCGTATCCTTGGCTGCCGTACGTGATGATGGCGGTCCTGCCGGCGATCTGCGAGGAGCTCGCATTTCGCGGATTCATCCTTTCGGGACTGCGGCATTTGGGCAGCAAGCGGTGGGCGATCGGTTTGGCCGCGGTGTTCTTCGGTATGGCGCATGGGATCATCCAGCAATCGCTTTCGGCGGCTGCGTTGGGCGTCGTGATCGGCTACATCGCCGTGCAAACGGGCAGCCTGATCCCTTGTATTCTGTTTCACGTAACATACAACGGCGTGATGTTTGCCACGCCGATGTTGCCGACGCTTGCGGAAGAACGGCCCGTTTTGGCCGAGCTCTTTCACGAAACGGCGCCGGGACAAATTCTCTATAATTGGCCGGTGATTGCGTTTTGTGCGATTGGGGCCGTTACGGCGATTCTCTGGTTGCACCGGTTGCCGTACCTAGCCACGCGCGAAGAGCAGATCAGCGACGCGCGGGCGCGGCAGCCGCATCACCCCATGACGGCAAGCGCGCCCGGCAGCGTGGAATGATTCTCGCTCTCACGCTCCGCGTGGGAACGCAAGAGGGCGACGCTCTGCGTCGTTTGCCGGGCAGCACGGGGGAGCGGCGAGGTCATGTGTTCCCACGCAGAGCGTGGGAACAAGGAGCAATTCGGCTACAATTGGGACATGCCATTTTCGCTGCGAGCGCGAGTTGTTTTTCCTGTCGATCGGCCGCCAATTGAGCACGGGGTCGTAACGATCGACGGCCAGCGGATCGTCGCCGTCGGTAAGCCGACCGAAGACGGCGATGTGATCGACTTGGGCGATGTCGCGATTTTGCCGGGGTTCGTCAACGCGCACACTCACTTGGAGTTCAGCTATTTGCGCGAGCCGCTGGGCCAGTTTGGCATGTCGCTCGTCGATTGGATCCGGTTGGTGATCGCCGCGCGGGCAAACGGTGAGAAATCGGCAAGCGATGCGTTTGATCGCGGGGTGCGCGAATGCATTGGTTGTGGGGCAACCACGATTGGCGATATCGTCACCGGTGTGCCGCCACAGGGATGTGACGGCACCGCTTTTGTCGAGGTCATTGGTTTCTCACGCGCTCGAGCGGCTTCGGCGTTCGACAATGCGATAGAACGCGTTCGTTTATTGGGGAACGCAATCGGCGAGCACAAAGGCAACGAAACGGCTCGGATGAGCGTTGGCCTCAGCCCGCACGCGCCGTATACGGTTTCGCCCATGTTGCTCGACAAACTGGTGCTCGTTGCGGACCGATTGAAATTCGCGTTGGCGATGCACATGGCGGAAAGTCGCGAGGAGCTGACGCTGTTGCGTGATGGCAGCGGCCCGTTCAACAAATTGCTCGAAGAGCGGAGCATGTGGGATGCGTGCGCAATTCCGCGTGGCAGCCGCCCCCTGAATTATTTACAGATGCTCTCAGGCGCGCCACGTTCGCTGGTGATTCATGGCAATTATCTCGATAACGAAGAGTTGGGGTTTCTAGCCGAAAAGCGCGAACGGATGTCGCTCATCTATTGTCCGCGGACACATGCCTATTTCGCACATGCGCCGTATCCGCTCGAACACGCGCTTCGGAGCGGCGTTCGCGTGGCGCTGGGCACCGATAGCCGGGCGTCGAACCCCGATTTAAATGTATTGGGGGAAATGCGACACGTGTTCGAGACGCATCCGGCCGTTGCTCCGCGGCAGATTTTGGAAATGGCGACACTGGCCGGTGCGGAAGCGCTCGGGCGCGATCCGGATGTGGGAAGCATCACGCCGGGGAAAGTGGCGAATCTGGTGGCCGTGCCGTTGCCTGAAGCGTCATGCGGTGACGCCGATGAGATTCTTACCGCGGTATTGAGCGACGAGTCGCCCGTGTCGGCAGTGTGGATTCGGGGGCGGAAGTTGGCGAGTGCCTCCATTGGCCAAAGGCCATGTTCATCGTAGCCTAGGGCAACGCCCTAGAAGGAAAGTCGCGTGCATCCTTTGGCTAACTGCCATATTCATCGCGTTCGATCATCACGTGCGTTTGAATATGGCCGACGGCCAAATGCGGGATTTCCCCGAACCTGGGGCGGTGCCCCAGGCTACGTAGATCGATGGCTTTCGGCCATAAACTTAATCAAGCGCTTGCATAGACTTGCACGCGCTGCGGGCTCCGAACCATGGAGGTTACTTATTTAGAAACGCGCCGGCGCTCTTGATCGTTTCGGCCGGGGCGGCCGCGTCGAGCCAGAGATCGCGACCGTGGAAACCGCCGGCAAAACCGATCGGCGGCGATGGGGGGAATTCCTTCACCAGCGGGCCGCCGACGACGGGCACGCCGATTTCGGCATCGGTCTCGCGCTTGAGCCAGGCGAAATAACCGTGCGCATCGAAGAACAACCGCCATTCGCCGCGGTCGAGCAATTTGCTCGCCTTAAACTCCCAATTGGCAGGCAGTTTTCGATCGAGCGTCTTCAATGCGGCGGTTGCCTGTTCCGGCGTGCCCACGACGAGCAGCACGGTATGCGTATCGGCGGGAACCAGCCACAGCCGCAGCTTGCCGCCGGGGCCGAAGAATTTTTCCATCGCCTGGCGAATTTCGGACACTGCGGGCGTGTCGTGGATGGCGGCGAAATCGAGCGAATACAGTTTGGCGTTTCGCAGGCCGACTTTCGCGTCTTCTTGTTTGAAAATCAGTTCCTCTTCGTCCTTCGCCTCAGCGATAATCCTGTTCCAAAGATTGATCACCTCGTTCGCGTGATTTAAAAAGCCGTCGGCCGAATCAACATCAAGCGTTACGAAATCGTTTGTATACACAGTTTGAGGATTATCGCCAGGCTGAGTCAGCAGGCTGGCCGCGCGAACATTTGCGGCCGCCTGTTCGACGGCGTGTTGGAGCAATTCGACTTCGGCGGCGTCTACCTGAAAGCGCTCCTCGGCTTCCAGCTCTTTGATGAACCGGCGCATGTAGGCCGAGCTGAGCGCAACGGCCACGTGTGCCGGAAGGCGGCCGGCGCCATTCAGAACGAATCCGCCGCGTTCGTACAACGTTGGCGGAAGGCGGCCGGCGCGGTGCGACTGGCCTTCGTTTGGTTTGTCGTCGTAGTTCGTATCCAGTGCAATGCGCAACCCGCCGATCGCGTTGCCGGCTCGGTCCAGTCGGACGCCGCACCCGATCGCGTGGGCTTCGGTAAGCGTGCGGACAAGGTCGGGCGACGCGGCCAACCATTTTCGGATCTCAATTTTCGCCGCGAGGAATAAATTGTGGTTTGCGCCATTCTCGCGAGAAGCGACAAACGCATCTTGCGAGTTTGGTTCGGCCGCGCCGAAAATATCGTTTATTTCGTCATCGGACCCGGCGGCAGACGGGTCCGGCATCAGGCCAAATTCGTCGGTTTCGATCCAGGCCAGGATCGGCTTGATCCCCGCAGGCATCGCCACTGCCGTTACATCGTTGGCGTCGATCCAATTCTTCCAAGCCGCGATTTGCGGCGGCCGCGACGGCGCGGCGGCCAGGAGCTTTGCCAATCGATCGCGCTCTTCGGGGTCCATTACGATGACCCACTGATCGTGACGCGCGACCAGCAGTTTCTCGCCGCCGATCTTGGCGTTCACAATCCCCTCAGCGCGGCGGATGCCCAGCGATTGAAGGAACCGATCGTAGTCGGCAACCGGCAGCCAGACGCCGAAGCGCGGCTCCTTGGTCTTTTCGTCTGCAGAGGGAAAGAAGACGAGCAGGAAGTCGCCATTCTGATCGAGGCCCGCGCTGATTCCGGTCACCGCCTTCAAGAATACCAGCGGCCGCGGCAAGTCGCGGTGCAACATCGAAGCCAATTGGCCAACCTTCGCATCCACTGCGGTTAGGTTATGGATTCGCACAAATCCGAGTGCGTCGGCCGGTATTTGCGACAGGATATCGTCGCCGGCGCAATGCTTTGCTGGCCGATTAACACGACCGCGAACAGCGCGCTCGAAAGAAAGCCACGGCGGAGCATGATTCGTCTCGGCGATCGGGTGGAATTGCGGATCCAAAATCTATTATCTTCCGTTGCGGTAGGGGCGGCAAGAATAACGCGGCGTCCGGTGATGGGTCAATTCGCTCCTGTCACGCCGAGGTACTCCGAGGGGTCCGGCCAGATTCTTCGGAGGACCTCGGAATGACAGGCTGTTGTCGAAGATTAACGTGCGCACAGTTCCCGTGCTTTGGCGACGATTGCTTCGGTCGTGAGGCCGCGGTGCTTGTAGATTTCCTGGTAAGGGGCCGAGGCGCCGTACGTGTCGAGGCCGATGAACGCGCCCTGCGGACCGAGGTATTTGTCCCAACATTGGCGGACGCCCGCTTCAACGCCGATCCGCGCCGTGACGGCAGGCGGCAGCACCTCGTCGCGATACGCGGCCGGTTCTTCATCGAACAACTCGAACGACGGCAAGCTGACGACGCGGCTGCGAATTCCCTGGGACACCAATTGCTCGTGCGCGGCAATCGCAAACTGGACTTCGCTGCCGGTGGCCATGAGGATGACGTCCGGCTTGCCCTTGCCGGGCGCCTCGGCCAGGACATAGCCGCCGCGGGCCAGGCCGGCGGCTGGCGCATATTTGGTCCGATCGAGCGTTGGGAGATCCTGGCGGGTGAGGCACAGAATTGCCGGCCGCTCGGTTTGCTGCATCGCCACGCGCCAGGCTTCGGCCGTTTCGTTCGCATCGCCGGGCCGCAGCACCAGGAGACGCGGGATCGCCCGGCAGGCGGCGAGCTGCTCGACCGGCTCGTGCGTGGGACCGTCTTCGCCGACGCCGATCGAATCGTGCGTGAACACGATGATGGTCGGAATCTTCATGATCGCCGCCAGCCGGATCGAAGGCCGGCAATAATCGGAGAATACGAAAAACGTTGCGCCAAAAGCGCGCAGGCCGGACAGGACCATGCCGTTCACTGCTGCCACCATGCCATGTTCGCGAATGCCGAAGTGCATGTTGCGGCCACCGAAGTTGTTCGCCTCCAAATCGCCGCCTGCCTGTTCGAATGTCAGCAGCGTCTTGGTTGAAGGCGCAAGGTCGGCCGAACCGCCGAGCATCCAGGGCACATTCTTCGCGATCGCGTTCTCCGCTTTCCCGCCCGATATGCGGCTCGCCAGACCCTTGGCATCGGCCGGGAATGTGGGCAAATCCTTGTCCCAAGCTTTCGGCAGCTCGCTCTTCTGAATCATCCAAAGTTCCTGGGCAAGCTCCGAATACTTCTTCTCATATTCACCGAAGAGCTTCTCCCATTCCCTGTGCACCTGCGCGCCGCGTTTGCCGAGCGTTTCCTGAAAATGCTTGGGAACCTCGGGAGGCACCAGGAATTTCTTGTCGGTCGGCCAGCCGTAAAACCCTTTCGTCTTGGCGATCTCTTCATCACCCAGCGGCTCGCCGTGTGCCTTATTGGTATCGGCCTTGGTCGGTGCGCCATAGCCGATGATGCTCTTGACGATGATCAACGTCGGGCTGCCTTCGTGCGAAAGGAAGCCGCGATATGCTTTGTCGATCGCGGCCAAATCGTTGGCATCCGGCACGGCCAGCACGTGCCAGCCCAATCCGCGGAACCGCGTCGCCACATCTTCATCGAACGCCAGCGGGGTGCGGCCTTCGATCGTGATGTGGTTGTTGTCGTAAATCCAGCACAAGTTCGAGAGTTTGAGATGGCCGGCGATCGAGGCGGCTTCGTTCGTGACGCCCTCCATCAAATCGCCGTCGCTGCACATCGTCCAGACGTTGAAATTGAAAATCTCGAAGCCGGGCTTGTTAAAGCGGGCCGCGAGCCAATTCGAGGCGATCGCCATGCCGACGCTATTGCCGCATCCTTGGCCGAGCGGGCCGGTGGTCGTTTCGACGCCGCTGGTGTGCTTGTATTCCGGGTGCCCTGGCGTTCGGCTGCCCCACTGCCGGAAATTCTTGATCTCCTCCAGCGGCAGCGACAGCTTGTCGGTCACTTTGCCAGCGGGCGTAACTTCGCGGATGCCCGACAAATGAATTAGCGAATAGAGCAACATCGACGCGTGCCCGCACGACAGGACGAACCGATCACGGTTCGGCCAGAGCGGCCCAGCCGGATCATAACGCAGATGCTGCGTCCACAACTGGTACGCCACTGGCGCCAGTGCCATCGGCGTGCCGGGATGGCCGCTGTTGGCGGCCTGTACTGCGTCCATCGCCAGCGTGCGGATTGTGTTGATCGACGTTTGCTCGACGCTTTGGGCGACGGTGGACATAGGCGAGAACGAATAACTGAAGAAACGAGAGCCGACTGAAACCGATCGAGCGATTTTAATGCTCCCAATCGGAAGCGTCAACGCGACCGACTCGGCTGGACGTTGCCACCGCGGTTCGCACGGCCTACAGCAAGTCCGTGCAACAGTCACGTTTGGCGGATGAGGTCGCAGACCCCTGCGACAGAATACATTGCTATTTGCTATTTGGCCGGTGCGACGCCATTCGCGGGTTGCTGCTGCCGCGATTCGGTGTTTACGGCCGTCAATCGCAGCCAGTGATCGTCGGCGACAATCTCGCGTAGCAGCATGCGCGAACGCCTCCTGGCGCTCCGGGGGCATCTGCCGCAAGCGTTCAATCGCTTCTTCAAGGGCCGGGGTCATTAACTCCATTGTAGCATCGGGATGCATGTCACCCTCACCCGGGCCGCGCCCGCGGCCACCCTCTCCGAAAGGGAGATGGTTTCGATGGCACCCTCACCCTAACCCTCTCCGAATGGGAGAGGGAATTCAGAGTTCTAAGCGGCAGCCTTGGCCGTAGCTTTCCTGGGCTTTGTTGACGATCGCCAGCGCTCGGTAGGCATCTTCCAGGCTGGAAGTTTTTAGCACGAGGCTGCCGACGTGGCGGTGGAAGTGCATGAAGAGTTGCTCGCCGACCGGGCGGTCGTGATCGAGCAGCTCGGAGTGCTGGCCTGCTTCATCGAACCAGACCAACGTATGCGGCAGGTCGAGGAATGCGATGCCGCGCTGGCAGACGACCTGCAGATCGGCCGGCCGGCGGAAGGCGGCCGCTTCGTGCCACTGCGGGGCGACGTAACTTCCGCAGGCGATTTGTGCCACAGGTCCCGTGCCGATTTCGCCCTGGGCGGAGAAATCGAGTGTCATCACCAGATAATCTTGCGGGGCTTTTTCGTGGCGCTCGGCGGCGCCGCTGCGCGGCCGAAGTGTGCGAAGCGCCGACGACGCTCGTGGCTTCGATACCGACGACGTCGCGGCACCAATCAACCATCTCAATCAGCTGCCGCATGTCGGAGGTGTAGAACGAGTGGCCGTTTTCCGGCTTCGAGGTGAAACGGCGGTTGCAAAATAACAGGCGCGGGAGGCCCAGGCGGGTGGCCATCAATTCTTTGAGCCGCAACGTGGCCGGAGCGAGCCGGCAGGGAAACTCCGCCATAAAGGCGACTCCGGCCTGCCGGACGCGGCGGCGAACTTCGTCGGCTTCGTGCGTATCCAAATCGAGCGCGGCCGAGCAGTAGATCGCCTTGCCGGCGTCGCAAGCGGCCAGGATTGGAAGCGCGCCGTACCAACGAGCGGACAGGAGCAGCACGGCGTCAATATCGCCGCTGTCGGCCAGTGCGCGGAAGCCGTCGCAGGTGCGTGCCGGCCAGCGATGGGCGATTTCGGCCGCTCGATGAGCCACGGGGTCGCAGAACGCGGCGCACTTCGAACCGATCGGCAAGCTGCGCAGGGCCGGTGCGTGGCGAGTCTCCCACGCCTGGCCGAGTCCGACGACGCCGACGCGAAGTTTCATTGGGGAGGATGCAGGATGGGGGATGCAGGGGGCAGGGAGAAAGGCATTGGAAAACACATATCTTCAACTGTCGTATTTTTGGCAGCGAACGACAAGATGAATTGTACACGAGTTTGATTCGTTATTCCGGACGCTTGGCTCCCCGCTCCTTGTTCCCGGCTGCCAATTCGGCGAGCATTTCGGCCAATAACTCGAGCGGAAGGCCGACGACGTTCGAGGCGCTGCCCTCGACAATGTGGACCCAGCCAAGCCGGTCCTGGTAGCCGAATGCGCCGGCCTTACCTTCCCATTGGCCGCTGGCGATGTAGTCGTCGAGCTCGTCGCGAGTGAGTGAATCCATTCGCAGCTTCGTGACGGCGACGCGGATGATGGGAGTGACCTCACCCCGGCCCTCTCCCGGAGGGAGAGGGAGGAGGCAAACCCCGGTGAGAACGCGGTGTTCGCGGCCGCTGAGCTGCGTTAGCATGGCGCGGGCGTCGGTTTCATCGCGCGGTTTGCCGAGGATCATCCCGTCGCATTCGGCGATCGTATCGGCCGCCAGGATCAGAGTGGGAGATGCGGAGAGGGGAAGAGGAGGAGATTCCGTTTCCAGCTTTTCGCGAACGGCGGCGGCTTTTCGATACGCCAGATCCGTGACCAGGCCGGCCGGACCGAATTCGCTGCAGACGCCGCATTCGACGTCCTCATCGGGCGAGACAACGACGAAATGGTAGCCGGCCGCACACAGTAGTTCGCGGCGTCGTGGAGAACCACTGGCAAGAATCAGGAGTGGCTGGGGGCTGGGGACTGGGGATTCGGGGTTCGGCATTTACTTGTTTTCTTTGATCACGACAAAATGATTGCTGGGACTATTGTATGCACGCTGCACTTTGAGTCTCCTGGTTCCGAGCCCCGGTCTCCAGCCCCCAATCCCGACTCCCATGCTTGAAGTTCTTTTCGAAGACAACCATCTGCTGGTGGTGAACAAGCCGGCGAAGTTGCCGACGATGGGCGTGGCGGAGGACCGGCCGTCGCTGTTGGTGGAGGCGAAGGAATATATCAGGCGAAAGTATAACAAACCGGGCAACGTGTATTTGGGGATTGTCAGCCGGCTCGATGCGCCAGTAACGGGAGTGGTGTTGTTGGCGCGGACTTCGAAGGCGGCCGGGCGGTTGTCCCAGCAATTTCGCGAACGCGACGTCGAGAAAGTGTATTGGGCGATCGTGGAAGGAAGCATCGAACCGGACGATGGGCGATTGATCGATTACCTGCGCAAGGATGAGCGGCATCGTCGGATGCATGTGACCGGGGGCGGCGCAGCGGGGGCTCAGTGCGCGGAATTGACGTATCGCGTGTTGCGGCCAGAGTGGGAGCGGCCAGAGTGGGAAAGGGGGAGAGTGGGAGGAGAGGAGATTCGCATTCAATCATTTTCTCCCCCTCTGCCACTCGCCCCCTCTCCCATTCATGACTCGGTTTCGCTGTTGGAAATTCACCCTCTCACGGGACGCAAGCACCAGATTCGCTTGCAACTGTCCCACGCCGGTTTCCCAATCGCGGGGGATCGCAAATATGGCGGTTCGCTGGCCTTTCCATTGGGTATCGCACTCCATAGCAGGCGGTTGGTCATTGAGCATCCGGTGAGTAAGATGCAATTGGAGATCGAAGTGCCGCTGCCAGCATCATGGGGGCGGTTTCTACGGGGACGGAGCTAAACTGCAAGCGGTTGATTCGAGCGTTTCCAGGGAAACCGGCTGCTTGGCGCGGCACCGCTTGAACGGTTACGATTTTAGGCGGCGTTTACGGTCCATTCGGCGAGGGAATCCGTAGCGGATCGAACGAATGACGGCGTCCATTTCTCACTCCGTGTTTTGCAACGCGGCACTGGCCAGCGGCCTGCTCTCTCAGCAGCAGCTCGATGATGCTCTGGCCGGGCTGGCGGCTCGGAATTCGGGCAGCGGGGTGGCGGCCGAGCCGATCAGCGATGAAGTGCTTGGCCAGCGGCTCGTGGACTTGGGCTATTTGAACCGCTGGCAGGTGGAACAGCTCAAGGAAGGGCGGACGAAGTTCAATCTCGGGCCATACCGGATCGTGAACGCGATCGGCCAGGGCGGCATGGGCCACGTGTTCAAGGCCGAGCACAAGTTGCTCGGTCGCATTGAAGCGATCAAGGTTCTGCCAAAGACGAAGAGCACGCCGGAAGCGGTGGCGGCGTTCCAGCGCGAGATTCGTGCCCAGGCGCAGCTCGACCATCCGAACCTGGTGCGCGTGTCGTACGCCGATTATGAGGGCGATACCTATTTCTTCGTGACAGAGTACGTGCCGGGCACCGATTTGCGGAAACTGGTGCGGCGCAGCGGTCCACTGCCCTATCCGATCGCGGCGGCCATTATTTCGCAGGCTGCCGAAGGGTTGCATTACGCACATCGGCGCGGGCTGGTACATCGCGACGTGAAGCCGGGCAACTTGCTGGTTACACCGGATGGCCGCACGAAGATCACCGACTTGGGGCTGGCCTGGTTCCTGATGGAAGAGCTGGAAGTGCTCCGCACGTCGGCAAAGTGAGCTCACTGGTGGGCACGGCCGATTATCTGGCGCCGGAAGCGATTCGCCAGCCGGATAAGATCGTGCCGGTCAGCGACGTGTACGCGCTGGGGTGCACGTTATATTACGCGGTGACGGGAAAGGTACCCTTTCCGGGCGGCAACACGGCTGACAAAATTCGCCGGCACCTGGACGAGACGCCGCTCAACCCGCTCCACTTCAATCCCGACTTGCCGCCAGCCTTCTGCGATGCGATTGCGGCCATGATGGACAAGAATCCGGATACGCGCACACCGACGGCTGCCGCGGTGGTCGAGTTGTTGCGGCCGTGGAGCGACGAAAACGCGACGAGACATTTGGTGGAAGTGACGCCGAGTGGATCGGGGATCTTCGTCCGCGGCGGAGCGCCGGCGCCGCCAGCCTCGGCAGCGCTCGAAGAAACGGCGTCGTACGTGCTCGACGACATGGAACTTGCGCCGGGGCAGGTAGAAAGCCCGAGCCAAATCTCGCAGGGTACGTTGCCGGTGGCCGCGGGAACAGAGGACACGCTCGCGGGCGTGCAAGCGCCGCGGCGAGCACCTGCGCGGCCGATTCCGCCGCCGGTAGTGGCGAAATCGCCACGACGTTGGCCGATAATTGTCTTTGTTGGTGTTGTTGTGGCTTTGGCGGCAGCGGCGCTGGCGGCCAAGTGGTTCCGAATTCTTTGAATCAAATCGTCAATTTTTTCCTGTCCGGCGAGGTGCGTTCGTCTTTTCGCCGGCGTTGCGCTCAGCTTCGCGAAGCTCGTCGTGTAATTCGTTGATGGGACGCACGTCGAGGTATTGGGTTACGAGGGAGCGCGTGGCATCGAAGAGTTGATCGATTCGCCGCTGCATTTGCGGGTCGTCGCTGCGTAGTAATCGGGCCGCGGTATCGAGCGTCGGATTGAATTGTGGCCGGGCTGGCAGATCGTCGAGAGTCCGCAGCAATTCGTCGGCGGCGGCGAAGTCTTTCTTGTCGACTTTTTGCCGGGCGCGGGCGATGAGGATATTGCGCTGGGCAACGACGTCGATCAGGTCTTCGCGGACCGAGGCCAGGTAGGCTTCGGCCGACAAACGGGCGCCGTCATCGGGCAGCCGAATGTCGAGTTCCGGCTCGGCGCCGGCAACCAACGGAAATCGCGCGAGCAGCCGGTCGCCATGTTTGACGAGGATAAACTGAACGGGCGTTTTTCCGGGCGGAATGCGGAGCCGGCCCGTGCTATCGCTCATTCCGATTCGCGCGAGCGAGTCCTCGCCGGGATTTTGCGAAAAGACTTCATAGTCGGCGAGCGGTTTGGCGTCGGCAGAGCGCGACTGAATCCGCAGCGTTGTGATGCCGGGATCACTTCGCAGCGCAATCGCAAATTGTTCGATTCGGCCTTGGCGCCGGCCAACAAAGGGCCGGCGGCTCGCGCTTTCGATCCGGCCGGAAATCGTGTTGCGGTTGACTTCGCTGGCTTGGATGTAGGTCCACGGTATAACGCGGATGCCATTTTTTTCGAGTTCGCCGCCGCGCGGTGCGGCGCATGATTGGCAAAAAGACATCGCCGGGTTTGACCTGCGATGGAACCTCGGCAGCGCGCGGCAAGGAGGCGCCGCGCGGCCTGAGCCTTACGGTTTTTGGATCAGCAGCATCGAATTCGAGTTGCGCAACCGGCGAAAATGTCTGCCAAATGAGCGCGAACAGCTGGTCCGGCAGGGCGGCTTCTTGCCGAGACTCGCGGCGGATGGGTGCGCTCCAGCGCTGGAGCAAGCGGTCGAATTCCCGCGCCGTGAGTTCGAAGGCATCGGGAGTCCACCGGATCGATGCCAGGAGCAATTTGTCTTTATCGGCCGGCAATTCCGGCGGCGGGGGATCGGAGGACGCGGCTACCTCGGCGAATGTGCTCGCCCGTTCGACGCCGGTCGCACATCGCACATCGCACGACCAAAGGGGCACGAGCGCTGCCTCGATGCGGCGCTGAATGTACGCGGGCAGTTCGCGGGACAGGTGCTCGGCCATTCCGCCCGGTGCATCGATCGCGATGATGATTTGGATGTGATAGGGAGCGAAATCCCAACTTGGCCCTTCTGCGCGGACGCGCGAATTCGATTGAATCAGCACGAATGCGACTGCGGCGAGGAAGCTAAACCGCAAGCGGCGGTGCGGCGCGGGGCGGCGAAAAACTCGTGCCGGTTGGTTTGAGGTGGGGTGCGACATGATCTTGGCGCTAGGGGCCGGCCGCTTCGGCGCGGGCAACGTTCGCCCCGGCGGAGATCGACCATTGCTCGATGTTCTGATAAAGCGCGACCGGCGACGCGTCAATTCCGCGGATGGAATCGCGAAATGCAAAGTAGTTAACGGTTTGCCAGAGCGGAATGACCGGCAGCTCGTGGTTGGCGATTTCATGTAGCTCGGCCAGGTGCGCGCGAACGTCTTTCCAATTGGTGGCCTTGTTTAAATCGCGAACGGTCGCATTGAGATACGAACTTTGCGTATCGCCAGCCAGGCCGCCTGGGCCGAGGATCGAGCGGGCGTCTGCGACGGGTTCTCCGATCGTCAGCTCGGCGTAACGCAGATCGCAATCGACCTTGCCCGTGGTAAGCTCATCGGCCGTGAATTCGCGAAGCTTCACCGGAATACCTTCGTGCACAAGCATGGTTTGAATCGATTGGCAGGCGACGCGGGCAACGGGATCTTCCGGGTGCGCGAGCGTTAGCTCGGGAATGTCGGTCGCAGCAATTTGTTCCTTATTCTTGCCGGTTGGATGCTGCACGCTCGACCAGGCGACGGTCGCCAGGATAGCGGCCAATCGTGGTTCAAACTGCCGCGGCGCGATTTGATGGTTATAGGCGTAGCCGGCCGGGTCGTTGAGCGACGCACCGGCCGGGAATGGACCGCTGAGTGGTTCAAAACCTTGTATCGATCGGCCGCCCAAAAGTACGCGCTCGACAATCGCCTGGCGATCGATGCCAAAACAGAGCGCTCGGCGAAACTCGCGCTTTGCCAGGAGCGGGCGCTTCAAATTGGGGATCAGCACGTGGACGGTGGGGAGTTTGTAATTCGCGATATGCACGCCTGGCGCGCGCGGAGTCGTTCTAATTGCCAGGGCG
Organism: Pirellulales bacterium; assembly: GCA_963733825.1. Lineage (GTDB taxonomy): Bacteria > Planctomycetota > Planctomycetia > Pirellulales > Lacipirellulaceae > JABDGM01. Next base: position 176,901 of record CAVTEK010000008.1, on the reverse strand, counting down.
GCACGCGATCGAGCACATCGACTTCGCCAGCCAGCAGCGCGGCCACGGCAGCTTCGTCGGTAGGCATCGTTTGCTCGACGACTGCCCGCGGGGCAGACGGCCGCGCCGCCTCGTCCTGCCGGCTAAATACGATCTGATTGGGCTCGTACCCAGCGATGGAATACGTGCCAACCTGGCCACTAGAATCCGGCAACGCGACTTGGAGCAGCGCCTCGGGTCGGACGTATGCACGCTTCAGATGCAGCGTGAGCGAGTTATCGGGCAGAAGCGAAACGCTCGCCAACAGCGAAGCGAAATCGGCGCGGAAATTCGCGCTGCCCGGCGCGGCCATGGAGACCAGGAATCGCGAGATGGCGTCGGCGGTTGGCGCATCGGCGCTTTGTGAGGAATTGAGTTTGAGAGTGAGCTCGCGTCCGCTTTCATCGATCGTCCACGTGCCAAACGGAGAGCGGTAAATGCCGCCCTCGGAGCCGAAATCGACCTCTTCCGCGAGCAAACTCTGGTTGAGGCGGCTGGCGCAAGCTGGCCCAATCATCAATCCGGCGGACCGGCCGGCGCGGCGCGGTCTCGAATACGCCGACGGAGACGAAGGGAAATTCGCGCTCGATTTGAGCCATGACGCGCGTGGCCGAGTCGAGGGCCGGCCAAATCGCCAGCGCACGATTGGCCTCCTTGCGCGGCAACGTATTGTTTTTCCGCGAGGTGGCGAGCGGCATCCGCGGCTTGCGTTTCGGCCGCCGATTCGAATTGGCGCTGCCAATCGGCCGCGGCCTGTGTCGCTACGCCACGGAATTCAGTTTGCCACAGATCGAGCACCCGGCGGGCCTCGGCGTAATTGCCTTCGCGCAGCTGACGCTGAATGATTTCGCTGGCCACTGTCTTCACGGCGTCCGGCAGAGCGGCATACGAAGGATTTCGGTCGTGGAGCGTGACGAGCAGAGCGAGCGAGCGATCGGGCTGCTTTTGCTGATCGAGCGCGAGCGCGTTGCGCTGCAGATAATCGCAGATCGCATTGTCGAGGCCAGGAAAGTTGGGGTACTCGGCCCGCAAGCGCGAAATAATCGTAGGCCTGGTCGAACTGGCCGTCGGCGGTGAGTCGCTGAGCTTCGGCCAAGAGAATCTGCTCGAAAACCCGAACCTGGGCGATGTTGGTCCAGGCAACCTCGAAATCTTCGGTCGGCCGATCCAACAAGCGAAGCTTAAGCTTCCCCTCGGTGGGAATCGTGACGAGCGGGCGGTGCGGCAAGCGGAGGGGCAGCACTTCGAGTTTGTTGCCGCCGCCGGCCTGATTGAGCGTGACCTCGTCGAAGGGTGTGCGATCGAGGAGTCGCTGTTTGGCGGGCGGGTTTTCAGCGGCGAGCGAAATTCGGCTTTCGCCGGCTGGCGGGAGTACGAAGAAATGCAACATGCAAAATGCAAATTGCAAATTGTAAATTGCAAGCCGATGGGTGAAGAACGGGCGCCTTGCGGTAGCCCTTTCCGCATTTTTCATTTTGCAATTTGCAATTTGCAATTTGCAATATCTGGACATGAATGCGTCCCCTTCCCTGGCTACGGCTTGTCGACGACGAGCAGTGTTCCATCGGGCGTGGCAACGACCAGGTGTTGCAGGAATTCGACGGGGCCCGTCGCCAATGGTTGCTCGACGTTCACCGTGGCGATTCGCTTGCCGTCGGCAATCGACCGACGCTCGATGATGCCCTTGCGATAAGCTAGTAACACGCCATCGGGCAACGACAGTGGCGGTCCGGCCAGTGCACCTTGGCTTGTTGCGGCTTGCCATTTGGTTTCGCCGCCGGCCGATACGGCGATGAGCTTGTGGTCGGCAGTGGCCAAGAGCGCGACGTCGCCGACGCGATACGGTCCCCATTCGATTGACCCCGGCAGATTGGTCTCGCCGACAGTTTCCAGCGTTGGCACGTGAAATCGAAGCAGGTGCGTACCGCCGGCGACGGCGAGAACTTCGTCGCCCAGTACGACGAGCGGCGATTCGATCGGATGCGGGCCCACGTCGGCCTGCTTCACTTCTTCCAAATGCGGCTGCGGTTTGTCGGCGAGCGCGACGAGATAAATTTTTTGCAAGCCGTCGGTGATCAGGAATTGGCGACCGTCTTTGCCAACGGCGGCGGCCGGTTTGTAAGCGAGCGTCGTTTGCGGATCGAGCCGCGGCTGAAACGGCACGGCGAGACGGGCCCCGTCGGCCGAACTCAAATAGAAGACTTGCCCGATCGTGAGCGGCGCAAGAAAGCCTTGACCCAGGGACGTGACGGGGCAAGTGAGCGGGCTTTCCAACGGCAGCCACTTCGCGGGCGCCGCCTGCGCCGGATTGTAGAGCAAGATGCGATTGGAGCCGGGAGCGGAAAAAACGGCTCGGCCTTGCCCCAATTCGGTGGCGGCCACCAGCGGCGGCAGCTCGGCAGGTACCATTTCGTTGGCCACCGGCTCATCCTGCACGCGCTGGCGGATGGCCGCTTCATTGAATCGGAAAACGTAGCCTTCGGCGCTGGCGACCGCGAGCGATTTGCCGGCGTCATCGACAACGGGCGGACCTGCCAGCGGCATCGCCAAATCGGTTTCCCAAAGCGGGTGGCCGCTCCTGATGTCGCTCGCGGCGACGACGAACCCGGAGCGGTCTTTGGGACGGCGAACGTGAACCAGCGTATCGCCAAAGGTGGCGAGCGGATGGTCGAACGTCGCGCCGGCAAAGTTGTCTTCAATTTCTTCAACCGGCAACTGATCGCCGGTCGGCACAATCGAGTATTTCGTGAGCTGGGTGTCGGCAATCCAGATATTGCGACCGACCACGGTTGCGTCAGCGCACCAACGGCTGCGTGCTGTTGGCTTCGCGCGTCGCCAGGACCGAAAGCGGCTTGGCGCCGGCGCCAGAGGCAATGTCGTACACTTCGATCTGGCCGCGATCGGTGACGACGATCATGCCTCGGCCGGTGACGATCGGAGGCATGGACACCAAGCCGTTAAGTCGCCGGTCGGCGATCGATTTGCCGATGGCGCCCTTTTCGTCGAGCGCCATCAGCCGGAGCCGGCTGGTTTCTACGCCTTCGTTTTCGACCAGGGCGACTTTATCCATTACGGGGGCCAGCGAAACGCGGATGCTGCCGGGCGAGTGGCCCAGATAACGCACGCCGATACATTTCATATCGGCGAGCGAAACCGTATAGAGGCAGGCCTCGTCGCCGGGGAAATAAATGCGGGTTTTTTGGCGATCGATGGCCGGCGCGACGCGAAGCGGCTGGCCAAATTGCAGATAACCGGTGCGCTCGCCCGACTCCAGATCGATGGCGTACAAGCGGCCGGAATCGGTGGGCGCGAGGACCACGTTTCCGGCAACCAGCAGCTCGGCGATTCGTTGGCCGATGGCTTGTCGCCAGACAAGCCGGCCGCTGGCGGCTTCGAGCCGCCACAATTCGTTATGCGCCGGATCGACGATGAGTACATCCGGCCCGATGAGTATGGGCGTCGCCGACGTGCCAAAGCCAACGTGCCTGCGCCAGAGCAGGCGCCCGCTGGCGACATCCATTGCGTACACGGCGCCATTCACGCGAATGCACGCCGTCGCACCGGCTGCGGCCGCCGGCGTTGCTGGTTTCAATCGGCGATTAGCGACGGCCAACGCGGCACGCCACGGCATTGGCCGCTCGCTGGTTTCGGCGGCTGCATTTTCCTTAACATAGCGAACGGCCGCCTGTTCGACCGCGGTTGCTTTTTGGATGGCCCCGGCCAGAGCCGGCTCACCGGTCAACTCCGGATGCTCTTTCAGAAGCTTCCTGTGGACTGTGTAGGCCGCGATCGGCTTGCCATCGGCAACCGCTTGCAGCATTGCTTTTAGCCCCTCGCCAAGCGCGAGTTGCGACAGCTTTCGGCGCACCGCGTGGTCGAGCGTGTCTTGCACGCTGGCGAGTTTCGCTTCATCGCGAAGCGACTTCGGGACGTAAGCTGCATTGTTGTAAAGTGCGATTGCCTGGCCGGCGAGATCGGAAAACTTTTTTGCATCGTCGGAAGTTGGATTCGCTTTATCGGCCTGGTCGGCGAGCCCTTGTGCGATTTGCGGCAGCAGCGCGGCGAGCTCGCCATGCACGTCGAGTTCTTTGAACGCCTTTTCGTCCTCGACGGCTTTGAGTTCGTTCTCGGCGGATATTACGGCGGCGGCAAAATCTTTGGACTCGGTTGGCTGGCGGATGCGGACCATCGCCAATTGCACACGGGCGCGGCTGTGCTCGGGGTGCCCCGGGAAGTCTTTGAGGAAATGGGCATATTGATCGATAGCCGCTACATATTGACCGCTTTTGAGGGCTTGATCTGCGCGGCCGAGAACCTGGTCTCCCGATTCTCGGCCTAACAGCCACCACAGCGTGCCGCCGAGAAGAATGAGAAAGACCAGACCTCCGCCGCCGGCAAGGATCAGCGGCGAGTCCCAGCGTTTTCGTGCTTTGGCCGCTTTGGCTTTCGCTTTCGCTCGATCCTTTGCGGTGCGGCGCAACGCGGTGGTTCGGTTCGGAGTCGGTGGCGCTGCCTTCGGCGGTTCTTCTTCGACTCTTGCGCTCGCTCGTTTATCGATAATGTGGACTTCTTCGGTGTCCAGCTCGGGCTCCGGCAGTTCGCTCACTTGCGGCGCGATCGACCAGCCCGACAGCGGCACTTCGGCGGGCGATTTAGCGCCGAGGATCGGCAATTCGTCGTCCGCTGCGCCGGTCTGGTTCGGGCTGCCGAAGTCTTCGTCCAAGGGCACCAGGCGGATTTCATCCTCGTCGTCATCCGCGGGCACATAAAACTCGCGGCGCGGATCGGGGCCGTCCACCGCGTTGAGATCGATGCCGCTTTGCGACAACCCACGCAAAACGTTCGCCGCCTGCTCCTCGGATAGTTGCTCCTTTTCGACAAGAAAACTAGCAAGCGCCTGGGCCGATTGCGGATGATCGTGTCCGGCTAACGAATCGCGGAGCCTGTCCATCTGCGGATCGGGCAGCAGGCGGCGGCGCTGGAGCTCGTCGATAAATTTCGTTGCGGACAAAGGGGGGGAATGTCAGATGTTAGATGTTGGATATTTGATGTCGGAAACTCGCATGGATTAAAGGCCGCGGCGCAACCAAGGGTTGCGGAGGGACTCGCTTGCTTGCCAAGAATATGCAACTGCCACTACTGAATCCCAACGGGATTCGATCTTTCAGCCCAGGCTTGTCCGCATTGGCGGACTACCCTGGGTCTCCGTGCCGGCGACGTGCGATCAACCCTGAAAGGGTTGCATCCAATGCCGAGGATGCAACCCTTTTAGGGTAGATTCATTAAACTGCATCCGGTAACCCAGGGTAGCCTTCGACAAGCTCAGGCAACCCTGGGCTGAACGATTCAATCCCTTCGGGATAGTCCGCAAGCCGCAGCGCATCTGCTCGATCGATGAATTCGAAGCTCCGTTTATTCTCCTCGCTAGCAGTCGCATAATGTTGTTGCGCCGCGGGCTCCAATCCTTTGCAACTGCTCGGGTGTGACTGGTTAGCGATAGGACTGATCTTCCACGCTGAAATCGAAACGGTTTCCCGTGTGCTTGACGCGGAAGACCGTGGCGCGGATTGTCTCTGGTTTGCGCGGCTCGGCATGTTTCTGTTCCAGGCCGAAAAGGATTTCCTGCGCTTCGGGTGGGTAGAATTGCAGGATGATTGGGCCCTTGTCGGCGATGCCCGCCTTCACGGCCAGTTGGCGGTCGAGCGCCGCGAACTGGCTGTCGGTCGGATTCATGAAGAGCCGCTGTTCTTGGACGGGATCGCCAGTGCGAACATCCGGCTTCTCGCGGCTTAAATTATAGGCGTAGTAGACCTTGTTGTCCCGGCCCAAGACGCCCAGCTCGATCTTGAAATAGTCGAGCCACTGCGCATATTCGAGCAGGCTGGCGGGTTCGAAGCGGATTTCGCGTCGCGGCTCGCTCGGACCACCTCGGCCGGGGCCGAAGCCGGAGCCGATTCCGCCGCCAGCCCCGCCGCCGCGTCCACCGCCAAAGCCGGGTGTGCGATTGTCGCCGGCGCCTTCGCCGCCGGCTGGTTGAACGCCGACGTCGATCTGTTCATCGGCCAATATGGCCGTTCGTTTCGAAACGGCCGACGAAATCGCACTGAGCGTCTCTTGAAGCTGCGATTCATTGCCCGGGGGCGCGTCTTCGATGCCGGGCGATTCGAGGTCGCTGCCGGTCGCCATTCCGCTAACGCCGCCGGTGCCGCCGCCGCCCGAGGCCACGGGAGTCACCGGCACCGCATAGTTCGTGACGAGCAACTTTTGCGTGAAAAATCTAATCACGAGTGCGCCGACCGTGACGCAGGTCACGATCAGAAGAGAAACCAGCCAACCCGAGACGCGGTCGTATTGGCTGAGGCGGAGTTGATGACGTGATTTGGGGCCCACGGTCGGCATGCTGGATCTACGGGAGGTCAAGTTTTTATTTCTGCAACATCGCGGCCGGGCGGACCGATTTGTACCATTTCTTCCAGGCGTCGATGGCTGCGAAACGCTGTTGTTCGGTGAAATCGTCTGGCGGGCCGATGCCGTCGAAAGTGCGACTGATGAACCGAAGCTCGTTGCGAGCTTCGAGGACAACGCGACGATCGGGGTCGGTCAGCGCATACAACAGCGTCGGGACGTAGTCCAGGTTCCCACTGCGACCCAAGGCTCGGACCGCCAATAGCCGCACGTCTGGCTGACCGCCACGGACCAATTGCTGCAATCGGCGGGCGCTTTTTCATCGACGCGATCGACGACCAATTGAGTCGGATCGCGAGCCAGATCATCGAGCACGCCTTCGTTTCGGTCGTCGATCATCGAAAGCAGCTCATCCACCCGGGTGTGCACCTGTTCGACGATGAGCTGGCCGTTGTGAAGCTTCGCGCGAGCTAAATTGTTCGGCAGACCGCGACCGGCAAGCAGCGTCCCTTCGCCGAGTCTTGCGCACATGCTCCTCTGCGTCGAGCGGAGCAAAAACAGGGTGGCGAATGCCGTATCGCATTCCGGTCCGCAATAACCGGCCCAGCCGCCGTCGGGGCCCTGCCCCTTGGCCAAGAAAGCGTAGCCATCGTTGTACCACTGGGGGGATTGGTCGTCGCTGGCGTCGAACGACTCCTGGAAGCTTTTGTAACGCTCCAGTCCGTACAAATAGTAATAGCACTTTGGGCCGATGTCGATCGCGTAGTGTTGGTCCATCCAGGCAAGAGCGCGGAGATCGTGCGGAAGAGTCGCGAGGCGCTGGTGTGCTGTGCGTGAATCATTTTTGAATCGTTGGATAGACCGTTTTCCTCGACGCGGCGCAGCGCAGCTGGGACTGCGACGGTTGCACTTTCCGCCGAGGCCGCAGTGGGGGTGCGAAATCCAAACAGATCGGCGCAGATGTAGGCGGAGCCAAGTCCGGCGGCGGACAAGGAACAGCTCATTTCGCTCTGGGCAGTTAGCTCATTGCCCGTTGGCAACCGCCCCTGATAGCCCCATCCGCCGCTGGGATCCTGCGTGCGCATCAGCCAATCGGCAAGATTTTCGAGCGAAGCACCGTCGACGTGGAAGCCGTGCCGATGGGCTTCCCAATAGGCCAGGGCGCCGTATTGGGTTTGCGAAGTATCGCCGGTTTCCATGCCGAAATAGCCCCAGCCGCCGTGCGGTTTTTGGCGTGCCTTGAGCCGGCTGAGAAAGTATTCGATCTCTCGCACGTATTTTTGCGGCGAGACTTCGCACAAGAAAATGACGGCCAGGCCGTTACTATACACGTCGAGCTCATTTTCGTTCGGATTGGCCCGCATGACCTTCAGACACTCGGCGACGGCTTCGCTCACACGCGGATGATTGGGCTTGCCCGCTTTGAAAAATGCCAGACCCTGAAGGCATTTTCCACCCAGACGATTGTCCGGGTGGGTTTCCATAAAGTGAAGCGCACGGGCGACGAGTGCTTGAACTTCGGGGCTCTCGGGCGTGAGCCCGGCCCGCGCTCGTTCCGGCAAGTCGCAACGACGAGCGCAGCAGCGCAGAGCCAGGAGGCAGTCGCCGCGCTGGCAGTCTTGGCCCGATGATGGGGTATTGCGTGGAAAAACATATGGTTGAGGCTATATGTCGTTTCAAAACTGTCGTGTCATCCTGAGGGAGGCTCGGCGACCGCAGGATCTACGTTGCCACTGCGAGATTCTTCGCTCCGCTGCGCTTCGCTCAGAATGACAGCCTCGCCGAAGCTGGTTTTGAAGCCGCGTCTCGCCACTGCCATTTTAGGCGTCCTGTAGGCGGTTGAAGAGACCCACTGTCCAAGTAAACGAGCAGGATTGCGCCGAAGTTCTCCCGGCGATCTCTGCTGGAATTTGCTGGATGACGATGGTATCGTTGTCGTGTCGAAGACATCTGTCAACGAACGCTTACTGCAAAAGGAATCACATGCCGAACCGGTCGGCCGGAAGCGAGCCTTGGTATTCGGGCGTGACGGGCTACCAATGGCTCGTGCTGGCGATTGCCGCGGCCGGCTGGGCGTTCGATCAATATGAGGCACAGGTCTTCGTCGTTACCAAGGACCAGATTTTTGCCGAGCTTGCCGGTGCACAGGGCGCCGAGCTGAATAAATGGACGCAGTATTTATTTGCCATTTTTCTTTCCGGTCACGCGCTGGGCGGCCTGCTGGCCGGCACCATGGCCGACCGATTCGGCCGCCGGCCGCTGCTCATCGCCACGATTTTGTTTTATTCGCTTTTTACGGGGCTGACTTATTTCGCACAAAACTTATGGCAACTGGCGGCGATTCGCTTTCTGGTCGCTGCCGGGGTGGGGGGCGAGTGGGCTGTGGCGGCGAGTTTCGTGGCGGAAGTTTTTCCGACGCGCACCGCGCCTACGCGGCCGGCATTTTTCATGCATCGCAAGTCATCGGTTTCTGGGCGCAGGCTGGCCGGCCTGGCGACCGGCGACCACTGGCGTTACGCATATTTGATCGGCATCCTCCCTGCCCTGCTGGTGTTCTTCGTACTCGCCAATTTGCACGAGCCGCAGCGGTGGGAAGCCAAGGCCGAGGCGTTTCAACATTCAAACACCGACCGGAAGCGGCTGGGCAGTTATAAAGAGCTATTTGAAACGCCGCGCTGGCGGTGGAACGCGATCCTGGGCTGCGCGTTCGCGGCCGCCGGTCTCGCCACATTTTGGGCCGTGATGGTCGTAGGCGCCGATTTGACGCGCGATTTTCTCATTCGGATCGGCACGAACCCGGAAGAGATCGGAACGAAAACCAAGTTCGCCTATGGAATCGTGCAGACGGCCGGCAGCGGATTAGGGCTGTTGGCGTTCGGACCGATCAGCGCCCGGATCGGCCGGCGGGCGGCGTTCATAGCGTTCAATTTGCTGGCGTTCGTCATCGTGCCGATTACCTGCTTCGTCCCACAAACCTATTATCAGCTGCTGGCCTTGTTGCCGTTATACGGATTCTTCACGCAAGGTTTCCACTCGGGTTACGCGATGTATTTCCCCGAGCTGTTTCCGACGCACCTGCGGGCAACCGGCACAAGCTTCTGCTTCAACGGCGGGCGGATCGTCGCGATACCATCGCTCGTTTTGTCTGCCTGGCTGTATGGGCCGCACGGGATCGATTTGCGGTGGGGCGTTACGGTGATGGGCGTGTTTTTCATTTTCGGCGCCGTGCTGATACTGTTCCTGCCGGAAACTAGCCGGCAGGAATTGCCGGAATAGTGCGCCTGTTCGCGGCAGCTTCAGTCGACGACGCAAAACGGCCAATTCATGCGTACCCCCGTTGTCGAAGCTGGGAAATTGCCTATATTTGTAAGCTCTTGGACAGGTAGCTCAGTTGGTAGAGCACAGGACTGAAAAACCGTTTTGCGCCGAACCTGATACCGAAATTCAGCTATACGTAGTGAAATCGAATGTAATGGTTGCAATGTCACTCAGCGCGGTAGAATCGCGTCAATCACAGGGGGAAAGCTGAATCTTTTGGCTCGGCAAGGCTTCGCTGAAAATCCTGGTGTCGGCGGTTCGATCCCGCCCCTGTCCATTGCGAGAAATCGAGGTCCGTGCACAGGACAAATTGTCCTGGGCACGGCGGATGGCCGGAGCGAGCCGGAGAAAGACCGGTATTTCTGTTGGCGCCGCCAACGATCTGGGCGGTGTTCTGCCGGAACGCAATGTTGAAAGAACGGCGCATCGCGGAGCCGCTCCGAGCGATTCTACGGCATACGGCAGCGCGAGCCCAGCAGCATTGTCGAATGGCAGCCTAGAATCAGTACGAGCGTCGCCGGCTCGGGGACTGCGAAGAGTTCATTGTCGGTAATCGCTCCCATACCGGCGTTGGCAAGCGCATTTTACATCAACAGCAAATCCTGAATATCGGTAATGCCGTCGAGATTGAGGTCGCCCTGGCTGTGCGAAAACACATCTCCGATTTGCCCGCCGATTACCACATTTCTGTGCATCCATCCGGCGATGAATGCCGCTTTATCTGCCGCGTTAAACGTGCCGTTGTTCGTAACATCGCCGGTATAGAGCCAAACGGAATCATCAACCGCGGCAGCGTCTGCGTTGCCCTGTACCCAGATTCTGCCGGCGATCAGACGTGCTGGTGCTGATTTCGAAACTGGCTGGGGGTCAACCCAACGCTGCGGCGAAACACTCGCGAGAACAGGTCCTGATGCCCGAAGCCGGTGGCGCGACTGATGTGGGCGATGGAGCGATCGGACTCGACCAGCAGCTGTTTTGCCGCCTCAATGCGGACCCGGCGGATTTCGGCCGCCGGCGTGCGGCCAACCAATCGCACAAACCGTTGCTCCAACGCCCGGCGGGCTACGGCCAGTTCTCGAACCACGTCGGAGACACGAACGCCCTCGTGAGACCGTTTCCGAATGAGTTGCAGGGCATCGCGCACGATTTCGTCGTCGATCGCCAGAGTATCTGTCGAGTGACGGACGATGATCCGCGTCGGCGGAAACAGGAGGGGCCGCTTGCGGGGTTTCTTACCGTGCATCATGCCTTCCAACAATCGAGCCGCTTCATAGCCGATCTGATCGGCGGGCTGGTCGATCGTGGAAAGGGGCGGGCTCGAAATGTGCGACATCAAATCGTCGTGATCGCCGCCCAGCACGGAGACATCGTCGGGCACGCGAATGCCGGCGTAGTGGCACGCCTCGGTGACTTGCCGGCCGCGGGCGGCACTCCAGCAGAGCATCGCCACGGGGCGCGGCAGTTGTTTGAGCCAATCGACCAGGCTGGCCAGATGTGTGCTCCAGGCCACCGATCGTTGGTCGCCGTGCAGCGATGGATAGACGTTGCAGGCAAATCCTTTCCTCTTGAGGCAGTCTCGAAAAGCGTCGCCAAAATCGTCACGGTAACCCAATTGTTGGAGCGGGCCGCAAAACGCGAACTGTTGGTGGCCGGCCGACAAAAAATACTCCGCGGCCATCTGGCCGCTGGCGAGTGGATCGACCGTGCAGCGCACGATGCGCTCACCGGAGAAGGGATACCAGGAAAGGTTGATGGCGGGTAGCCCAGTCGCCGCGATGTCTTCAGCGAGTAGCTGGTGATTGACGCGGGCAATGATCCCGTGGCCCTCCCAACCCTCTGGCACGCGAAAGCGCTCGTAGCGTCCCCAGGGTTCGACGTGGATCAACCAATCGCCGGCTTCTTGCGCATGCCGACTAACGCCACGAATGAGGCGCGAACCCCAGGAAGTCGAGGTATCGATCAGCAGGCAAACGCGACGGCTTTGAATCATGCGCGATTATTTCTCACAAGCCGAGACGCTGGGCGTCAACGCATCGTCGATCAAGCAGACCTTGTGCCCGAAAACCGCAAATCGATGGATCAAGGGAGGAATTCGACATCGTTTTTCGCCCCGCTGCGTGAGCAAATATCTGGGCTGCGGCGCGGAGACTCCGATTATTATCCGAGAGTCGTAAGTGATAAAGCAGTACCCAGCCGCCCCCCGGGAAACTGCCCCAGACACGCTGAAACATGGCTCCTGGCGAGCCGATCCGCGTTCGATTCGTGGTCCCAAAACAAAGTGCAAAGCACTGGGAATAAGTTACCCTGTCGCAGCGGGCCGCCCCAAAAAAACATAAATTCTCCGCGAAAACGTATTGCCGCCGTGCCCAATGCCAAATGAGCTGGGCACACTCACGTCCAGCCATACGCCAGGTGCGACCTGAACGGCGATTTTCGCAACGATCGCGCCGATTTCGTGTTGTTTAAGGATGCATACGACAATGCGCATGGCAGTGGAGCATTGGCCGCAATGCTGAGCATCGTGCCGGAACCGGCGGCCGGACTGATGGGTTTCTGCGGTTTCGCGTGGGTTTTCGCGTTCGCAAATCACGGCCGATCAAGGGGCCGCCGGCGCCGGCTTGCTCTGTAATTTCTCGATCAGCTCGGGCACGATTTGGTACACGTCGCCCACCAGTCCGAAATCGGCGACGTCGAAGATCGGCGCGTCCGGGTCGCTGTTGATCGCCACGATCGTGCGCGAGTTTTTCATACCGGCCAGATGCTGCACGGCACCTGAGATTCCAAGGGCGATGTACAGCTCAGGCGCTACGATCTTGCCGGTTTGGCCCACTTGCAGCTCGTTCGGCGTGATGCCCGCGTCGACGAGCGCCCGCGAACTGCCAACGGCGCCGCCCAGGACGTCGGCCAATTTGCCAGCGAGGCGCTCGAAGTCTGCGCTGCTTTTGAGGGCGCGCCCGCCGGAGACCACGATTCGCGCTTCGGTCACGTCCGGCCTGGCGCTTTGCTTGGACTTCAACTCAACGTATTGGCAGCGCGAAGCGAGCGTTGCATCATCGATTTCAAGCCGCTCGACGGGGTGTATATCCGTTTGCCCCGTCGTCGTTGCCGGAAATGCCGACGCACGCACGCTGACTACCAGCGGCGAGCCAATTAATCGGATCGTCGCCGTCACGGCGCCCGCAAATTGTGGGCATTCAAACGTCAAGCCTTCTTCGGTGGTTTCGAACCCAACAACGTCGCTGGCCATTGCGCCGTCGAGCACTCCGGCAGCACGCGGCAGCACGTCCTTAGAAAATGTCGTCGACGCCGCGGCGATGAGATCGAACTGCTTCGTTCTGACGACGACCCCGATCGCTCGAGCAAACGAATCTGCGAGCGGCCGCGCTAGCAGCGGCGAATCCACCTCGAGCACCGGCGCAAAGTGAGATGCATGGGCAGACACCATTTTGACATGCTCGCCGAGAATTAGCCAAGTGACATCACCGCCGGTTGTTTCCGCCACTTGTTTGGCAAATGTCAAGCACGACAGGCTCGCTTCTCGCAGCGTCTTCCCATCGTGCTCGGCGATTACTAAAACTCTCATGGCATCACCGGCTAGGGTCAGTAACTCAGCCGCGGTTGTTTAAAGCTGCTCCCGGCCTCATCAGTCGCTCGAGGAGCTCGTCTACCGATTTCACACGCTCGCCACGGCCACGCTTTTCGGCCGATCGATACCGGATTACTTTCGCGCGAAGTTCAATGGACACACCCAACTCGCCGCAGGTTAACCGATCCAGCGGCTTTTGCCGAGCCTTGAGGATGCTGGCCAGCGAAGCGTAGCGCGGTTCGTTGAGCCGCAAGTCGACCGTTACCACTGCCGGCAACGGCAGCCGGATGGTTTCAATGCCATGATCGGTTTCGCGGTCGACCGTAATCACGCCGCCGGCCAACTCCAATCGTGAGGCGAATGTTGCTTGCGGCCAATCCAATAGCGCGGCAAGGATTTGGCCTGCCTGATTCGCATCATCGTCGACCGCCTGCTTGCCCATCATTACCAGCTGCGGTTGTTCCATTGCGACAACCGTCTTGAGCACCCGGGCGGCGTTCCAGGAATCAATCGGCCCGTCGCATTGGACATGAATCGCCCGCGACGCGCCCATTGCCAGCGCTGTTCTCAGTTGTTTCTCGTATTCGTCCCCACCGATCCCAACCGCCACAACCTCGACGGGATCGGCTCGTTGCTCGCTGATGCGGACGGCTTCTTCCAGCGCAATCACATCAAACGGGTTGATGACGAACGGAATTTGCTCGACCTTGACATGGCTGCCGTCTTCGCTGGCAAAGATCTTTTGGTCCGTGTCCGGAACGCGCTTGGTGGGGACGAGAATCTTCATCGGGACGAATGCGCACCGACTAACGGCGTGGGCCGCTCGATCTTGCCGTAGTAATTGCCGGCCATCGACAGGCAGTGGGCCTCGATGTCTCTGCGATCGGTGTACCCCGGCGAGTCGAAATACCGGTCGGCCTCGATCGACGAAACGTCGTACGAGCTGCGGCCATCGAGGATCAACTGCGACATAATCAGGCCGATCACGGGGCTTTGCACGATCCCGTGCCCGGAGAAACCGGAGCAGTGATACAAGCCGGTGATGTCCGGCATCATGCCGCAGAAAGGCCGCGCATCGGGCGTGAACGTCATGATGCCCGTCGTAATCGACATCGGCGTGCGTTCGTCGATCCACGGGAAACGATGGTGTGCTGCTTCGATGAGCCGCGCCACTTGAATCGAGTCACGCGCCGCTTTCATTCGCGACATGTCGAAATCCGCGGGCAACTTGTGCATGTCGTACAGTTCCGGCTCGGCGTCGTAGATACCAACGATCAACCCGCCGCTTTCTGGCCGCGTGTAGATGTGCAATTCACGGTCTCGCACAGCCGGGCTGAGACGATCGACGGGTTGGATCGGATCGGGCCGAGTTGTCAGATAGTAGTGCCCGATGGCGGCGGTTGGCAGCACCGTTTCCGCCAGCTCGGCATTGAGATACGACCAGGGCCCCCCCGCGTTGACGACCACCGGCGCATGATATTCACCTGTGGCCGTTCGCACGCCGCGAACGCGGCCCGATTCGAGCATCACGTCGGTCACCGGCGTATTCGTTTCGTAGTGCACGCCGCGTTGACGGCCGACTTTCACATAGGCGCCAGTGAGTTCGGCTGGCTGCAAGTGGCCGTCGGTCGGGCAGTAGCACGCGTCCGCAAGGTCGTTGCGTGCGCATGTACGGCAAGTGCCGCGCGACTTCGGCGATCGACATGTGATCGATGTCGAACCCGATCGATTTACCCATCTCGACCAGCGCGGCGATCTCGGCCGCCCGGTCGGCATTCGCGGCGATCCGCATCGAGCCGGTCTGCACAAAAACGTCGACAGCGGCCAGCTTTTCTAACTCGTGGACGATCGCCAGGCCGTCGACGAGCATCCGCGTATGTTCAACGTTGCCGCGCAACTGACCGAGCAAACCGGCCGCCCGGCCCGTCGATCCATTGCCGAGTCGATCGCGCTCCAGAACGATCACGCGGGCACCGCGGCCGGCGAGCTGCATCGCCGTGCTCAGCCCGGCCACGCCGCCGCCGATGATGATTACGTCTGCCGTATTGCTTACTGGCATGCCATTTAATGTACTTGCAAGGCAACGAAACTCCCAGGTTTGAGGGCGCAAATCGCCGGTCGAATTGCGCGTGGCGCCGTTGCCCGTAATGATCTTTTTTCGCGCCGGTTCTCACGATAACCTGCGAAACGTATCATCAAGCCGGTGGTCTCTATGCTTTTCCGCCGAATGCCGTTCCGCATTCCGGATGCTAGGTTTCAAATCAATCAAGTCCATCGAGAGCGACCGTTGAATCCTCGGTACGAGCGCTGGCGCTGGCGAACGTTCGGCATCACCTGGCTGATCTACGCGAGTTTTTATCTGACCCGCCAGTCGTTTGCAGTCGCCAAGGTGGCAATACCATTTGATCCCAGCGTGTCGCTCACGCGGAGCGACCTGGGACTCATCGATTCCACGTATCTGACGGTGTACATGATCGGCCAATTCGTTTTCGGGCCGCTCGGAGATCGATTTGGACCACGTCGAATTCTATTGTTCGGTTTGGGACTGAGCGTGCTGGCCGCGGCAGGCTTCGGCCTGTCGACGACGCTGGTCGCATTTCTGCTGTGGTCGGTGCTGCAAGGCGTCGCTCAAAGCACGGGTTGGAGCAACACGACTAAGACCATGAGCTCCTGGTTTTCAATCAACGAGCGCGGCCGCGTGATCGGCTGGTGGTGCACGCATTACACGCTGGGCGCCGCGATCGCCCTGCCCTTCGCCGGTTGGGCGATGGACTATTTCGGCCGCGCGCGTTTCACCACGTTTGTTTTGCCGGCAGCGGCGTTGGCCGGTCCCGCTCTCTCATGCTCTCCCATTGCCGGCCTGGCTCCCGTGATGCTGTTCGGCACGGTTGCTCCATTTTGGCCCGCGGCATTTTGGGCGCCGGCTGTTGTTGTCGCAATTGTTTTCGTGCTCGCGTGGCTGCTGCTGCGGGATCGCCCGGAAGATGTCGGTCTGCCGCCGATCGAAGAATACCACGGCGATGAGCTTCCACAGCAAGTGTCTGATGCACCCATCGCCGAAGCGCCGGAAGGTTCTTGGCAGACGATCGGCGCCGTGCTGACCACACCTCGGATTTGGAGGCTCGCACTCGCCTATTTTTCCGTCAAGCTCGTGCGTTACGCTTTCTATTTCTGGGGACCAAAATACGTCGCCGAAACCCTTCACAGCGACGCGTTCGCAAGTACGGTCATCGCCGCTGCGATGCCGATTGGCGGCCTGGTCGGCGTGATCGCTGGCGGCTATCTCAGCGACAAACTCTTTCAAGCGCGCCGGGCACCAGTAACGGTCCTGTCTTTGCTGGCCGCCGCCGTCATGATGACCGTCGGACTTGTGAGCGTACACAACGTGTGGATTTTGGCGGCGTTCTTCTTCTTCGTGGGAGTCTTCCTATTCGGCCCCGACTCCATGATTTCCGCCACGGCTTCGATCGACTTTGGCACGAAGCGAGGCGCTGGCACCGCGGTCGGAATCGTGAATGGGATCGGGTCCATCGGCGGTATACTGGGTGGTTGGCTCCCGGGCGCATTACGACTGGCAACGATTGGACACCACTATTTGCCGTAATGTTCGTCGGCCTGATCGTGTCGGCGGTCGTGCTCCTTCCGCTGTGGAACGTCAAGCCATCGACCGATTAACTTTTGTCACTTGCGACGTCGAGAAATCTCCATGCCGCAATTTCGCGCCAACATCTCGAATAAATCGTACACGTTCGAGAGTTTGAAGGTGCTGCTGGCCAAAGCCTCGCCCGCGCAGTGGCGACGTTCTTGCCGGCGTCGCGGCGGCGAACGACGAAGAGCGAGTTGCCGCGCAATTGGCCCTGGCCGATGTGCCGCTCACTGATTTTATCGACGAGCCAATTATTCCGTGCGACGAGGATGAAGTCACGCGGCTTGTTGTGGATGGGCACGATCGCGCCGCTTTTGGGCCGATTTCCGAGTTGACTGTCGGCGCTTTTCGCGACTGGTTGCTGCGCTACGAAACAACTGGCGAGGTAATGGCGAACTTAGCGCCTGGGCTGACGCCCGAGATGGTTGCCGCCGTCAGCAAGCTCATGCGCAACCAGGACCTGATACTCGTCGCGAGCAAATGTCGAGTCGTTACCCGGTTTCGCAACACGCTCGGTCTGGCGGGCCGGCTTTCGATTCGTCTCCAGCCCAATCACCCGACCGACGACCTGGTGGGAATCGGTGCGTCGATCCTTGATGGGCTTTTGTACGGTTGCGGCGATGCTGTCATCGGCATCAATCCGGCGACCGACTCGGTCGAAACGGTGATTCGATTGCTCGGCATGTTGGACGAGATAATCCAGCGCTATGCGATTCCAACGCAAGGTTGCGTGCTGGCCCATGTGACCACCCAGCTCGCGGCGATCGAGCGCAGCGCGCCGGTCGATCTGGTCTTTCAATCGATCGCGGGCACCGAAGCGGCGAATAGCAGCTTCGGCATCAATCTGAAGCTGCTCGAAGAGGCCCGCAGCGCCGCCCAATCGCTAAACCGAGGCACGCTCGGCGACAACGTGATGTACTTCGAAACCGGGCAGGGCTCCTGTCTTTCGGCCGGCGGGCATCACGGCGTCGATCAGCAAACGCTGGAAGCCCGCGCTTACGCCGTCGCCCGGCATTTCCAGCCGCTGCTCGTGAACACCGTCGTCGGCTTCATCGGTCCCGAATATCTATACGACGGAAAGCAAATCATTCGCGCTGGACTGGAAGATCACTTTTGCGGCAAATTGCTGGGGCTGCCGATGGGCTGCGACGTGTGCTACACGAATCACGCCGAAGCCGATCAGGACGATATGGACAACCTGCTTACATTGCTGGCCGTCGCTGGCTGCAATTACTTCATGGGTGTGCCCGGGGCGGACGACATCATGCTCAACTACCAGTCCACGTCGTTTCACGACAGCCACTATCTGCGGCAGGTTTTGGGCCTGCGGCCCGCTCCGGAATTCGAACAGTGGCTGGATCAGATGCGAATTGCCGAGGGCGGCAACCGATTATTGCCCATTCCTCCGCAACACCGCTTGATTGGTGCTGTAGATCGCTCGACGTGACTATTGAGCTTAGCTAACCAGATGCCAAACAGCGACTTCGTTACCGCCGATCAATGGGAGTGTCTGCGCAGCTCGACCTCGGCCCGCATCGCGCTGGGGCGCGCCGGCGGCAGCTTACCGACGCGTGCGTGGTTGAATTTCAAAACGTCGCACGCCGCAGCCCGCGACGCCGTTCACTTCCCGTTCGATGCCGAACAGATCGCCGGTGAGGTTGTCTCGCTGGGAGCTGATGTCGCCATTGTGAACAGCGCGGCGGCCGATCGCCGCATATATCTCGAACGGCCCGACTTAGGTCGACGGCTCGACGACCAATCGCGATTCACGCTGCAGCAGCTGCAAACCGCGGCGAACATCGATCTCTCGATCACCGTCACCGACGGCCTCTCCGCGATCGCCATTCATCGGCAGGCTCGACCTTTGTTAGAGTCGTTGTTGCCAAAATTACGGGTTGCCGGCTGGCAACTCGCCCCGATCGTCGTTGCGCGCTTTGGCCGCGTGGCGCTCGAAGACGAAATCGGCCAACTCTTCGCCGCGCGGTTAGCACTGATTCTGATAGGTGAGCGGCCGGGACTCGGCTCGCCGGATAGCCTGGGAGCATATCTTGTCTACGCGCCGCGGGCCGGTAATACCGACGCGAATCGCAACTGCGTCTCCAACATCCGTCGGGAAGGACTTTCGCACTTGGCCGCGGCCGACACGATTCATTATCTGCTAACCGAAGCCCGCAACCGACGACTAACGGGTGTCCGGCTCAAGGATCAGCGCCCGATTGCCGACTCGCCCGCGATATCAAGTCCGGAACCGGTACGCGAAATCGAGCGATACGATGGTCACTAAGCCACGAGCCGATAATCGTGACGGCGATGTCCCCAGGGAGCACAATACGCGCTGTCAAAAAGTCGTGTTGGGCGAGCAGCTTTTGTCCAAACGCATTGCGCAAAAACAGGGTGATCGACCTTGTAAATCCCAACCAAAATAAATGTAGCTTCGCCCTTCGGAGCATTTTCTACATTGCCGTAAGCGGTGGGTGGCTGGGGTCGAGCCGTAGGCGAGCCCCCAGTGAAGCTGGGGGGTCGCTTCGCTCCACCCCAGCCACCCCAATTGAGCACAGCAATGTGAAAAATTGGCGGCAGGTCGTCGACTGCGACAAGGTGGCTGGCGTTCGAGATAGATGGTTATGACGCGACTCGATCCTCACCAACGTCAGCATCTCGCGGAGTTGATCGCGTCGCGCAAGCCGGTTTCAGCTTACAGGGCGGCTTCTATGCCGACGAACTTGTCTACCGCGCCGAACTCGACAACATTTGGAACCGTGGCTGGTTGTTTGTTTGCCACACGTGCGAAATTCCCCAACCCGGCGACTATGTAACCTTCAATGTCGCCAACGATTCGCTGATCGTCATCCGCGGCGACGCGGGCGAAATCAACGCCTTGTGGAACGTCTGCCGGCACCGCGGCACGCAGATCTGCGATGAACCGTCGGGTACGGCCGGCCGGCTCGTATGTTTTTACCATCAGTGGACGTACGCCCGCAACGGGGAGTTAGTGTCCTGCCGCGGAATGCAAGACGATTTGAAAAAGGAAGAGTTCGGTTTGCATCGCGCACCCGTGCACCAGGTGGCCGGTTTGATCTACGTCTCTTTGTCCGACAATCCGCCCAACTTCAATGAAGCCGATAGCGTGATCGACTGCGTCGCCCGGCCGCAGGGTCTGGACCGCGCCAAAGTCGCGAAAACTGTGGACTACGATGTGGCTGCCAATTGGAAAATTGTTTGGGAGAACAATCGCGAGTGTTACCACTGCAATGTGAATCACCCGCAGTACATCAAGGCAAATTTCGATCATTTTAACGCCGACGACACGAGCGAGAGAATTCAGGCGCGGATCGACGCGACCGTTGCTCGCAGCGAAGAAAAATGGGCAGCGGCCGGGATCGCGGTGAGCCATCGTGAATCTGGCATGACGCCGTTTCCAGACGCCGAGCGAAATTGCTGGTATGCCGCGAACCGGACGCCGCTTGTCGAGGGATACGTCAGCGAAACGATGAACGGGCAGCAAGTCGCGCCCTTGATGGGCGATTATCCGCATGCCGACGTGGGAACGCTGCGAATTCGAACGTTGCCCAACATGTGGCACCACGCCAGTTGCGATCACGCAGTGACCACGCGTTTATTGCCAGCCGGTTTGCAGCACACGGCGATCCGCGTAACCTGGCTCGTGCACGAAGATGCCGTGGAGGGACGCGATTATCGTTTGGACGACATCTTGCCGTTTTGGCAATTGACGTCGGAGCAGGATTGGGCGTTGTGCGAGCAGGCCCAACGAGGCATCAACTCGTCAAGGTACATGCCTGGACCGCTGTCGACATTCAAGGAATACAATGTCGATGCGTTCTTGCGATGGTATTTGTGCCAACTGGGCAATGAATCGAATCCGTAAAACGGGGGCGTGCGGTTCGCGGAGAATTCTTCGCGCAGCGTGGGGCACAAATTCGGCATGAACAACGGTCGACTTCACGCAGAAATCGTCATCATTGGCGGGGGCGCCGTTGGTTGTGCCGTCGCCTACAGCCTGGCAAAGGCCGGCAAGACCGATGTTCTCTTGCTTGAGAAGGAACCAACAGTAGCCGCTGTAACAACGCCGCAAGCGGCCGGGTTGGTCGGTCAGGTTCGCAACACGATCGAACGCACCAAGCTCGCGATGTGGTCGGTCAAGACATTTTCGCAACTCGAGCAAGCCGAGCATCCCAAACCGGGTTGGCGTCAAGTCGGTTCGCTGCGGATCGCGCTTTGCGATGAACGGGTGGCCGAGTTTCGGCGAATGAAAGCGGTCGCGGATGAATCGGGACTCGAAGTCGATTTTATCGACGCCAAATCGGCGGAGCGGAAGTGGCCAGCAATGAATTTCCAGCGGGCTAAAGCCATTCTGTGGTGCTCCAGCGACGGCTACTTGCAGCCGTCCGATTTGACGATGTCGTACGTCGCGCACGCGCGAAAGTTGGGAGTTCGCTTTCAAACAAACTCTCCGGTCCGCCGGGTCGTGGTGGAAAACGGCCGCGTGACGGGCGTGGAAACGGACGACGGCATCGTTCGTTGCGAAATGGTTATCAATGCGGCCGGGGCGCACGCTTATCATATTGCCCGCGGCGTCGGCCTCGAGCTGCCAATTGTACCGGTGCGGCACGAATACTTTGTCACGGTGCAGGCCGACGGCCTGGAACCAAGCCTGCCGGTCGTGCGGATTCCAGATACCACGCTGTATCTCCGCGCCGAAATCAATTCACTGCTTTGTGGCGGTTGGGAGCGGACGGGCATGTCGGCGGATCCCCGCGAATTTCCGCTCGAAGGCACGCTGCCGCTCATCGATAGCGACTGGGACGTGCTCGGTTGGTTCGCCAAACAACTGGCTCCCGAAATGCCGTCGGTGGAGCAAATGGGCATTCGCAGTGTGTTCAAAGGATGGCCCACGTTCACGCCGGATGGCCGATTTATCGTGGGCGAAAGCTCTCGCGTTAAGGGCTTTGTCATGGCAGGCGGTTGCAACGCACATGGCGTTTCGGGCTCGGCCGGCATTGGCCGGCACGTTGTCGAGTCGGTGCTCGACCCGCATCCATCACCATACGTTAGAAGTCTGAGTCCGGATCGATTCGAGCAATCCTGGGGTTGGTGCGCCGCGCGGCGTGAAGCCCAGCATTATTACGAGACGTACTACGATCTCGGGCATTAGCTCGGGTTGGAAACGATATCGTGCGCATTTCGACCCGCGGCGCTATTTGACGGATGATTCGCTGGTCCTAAGATCGAGTTGAGGGCGAATCGACGGTACGGACTGACGTAATAAATTCCAATGGCGGCGGGCGAGCAGCAAGATTCCGATATGGAAACCCGGCGCCATTTTCTCGCGAAGGCACTTCTAACCGGCGCGGCTGGGCTTTCTAGCGGCCTGGTCGGTGCGATCCAACGCGCGCTGGCCATTGAGCCGGATCAAAACAGCACGTTTTGGGACGCCGAGCATGTGGTCATTCTCATGCAGGAGAATCGATCCTTCGACCACGCGTTCGGCACGTTACGCGGCGTGCGAGGCTTCAACGATCCCCGCGCGATCACGCTGCCCGACGGCAACCCCGTTTGGGTGCAGACCAACGCGGCGGGCGAGAGTTTTGTCCCTTTTCGATTGAACATCAGGGATACGAATGCGACTTGGATGGGCTCGCTGCCGCATGGCTGGACGGACCAGGTCGATGCGCGAAACCACGGAAAGTACGACCGCTGGCTTCAGGTAAAACGATCGGACAAGCGCCAATACGCCAACATCCCGCTCACGCTCGGATACTATAGCCGCGACGACATTCCTTTTTACTATGAGCTGGCAGACGCTTTTACGATCTGTGACCAGCACTTCTGCTCGAGCCTGACCGGCACGACGCCGAACCGCTGTTATTTGTGGAGCGGCACGATCCGGGCGCAGCAAAACGCCCAATCGCCGGCCAAGCTGCTCAATGAGGACGCCGATCACGACACGAACGTCAGCTGGCCGACGTTTCCCGAACGCCTTGAAGACCTTGGCGTTTCCTGGAAGGTCTATCAAAACGAGATCAGCGTGGGCGTCGGATTCACTGAGGAAGAAGACGCCTGGTTGTCGAACTTCGGCGACAATCCGCTCGAGTACTTCGCCCAGTTCAACGTGCGACTCACTCCGGCACATCGCCAATATCTGGCGGAGAGCGTTCAATCGTTGCCGCGCGAGATCGAAGAACTCAAACGTGCGGCGGCTGACAAGAACGGCCCGACTTCGGAATCGAAAAAATTGACGACCTTGATCCGCGAAAAAGAGAAGCAGCTGGCCAGTGTCCAACAAGAGCGAGGACGATGGAACCAGGCAAAATTCGACCGGTTGACGCCTCGGGAAAAAAGCCTGTTGGCGAAGGCGTTCTCGTCGAACAGCGGCGATCCAAACTACCGCAAGCTTACCGAGATAACCTACCGCGACGGAAACCAGGCGCGCCGCTTACACGTTCCCAAGGGCGATTTGCTCCACCAATTTCGGCAAGACGTGCAGAACGGCAACCTGCCGGCCGTTTCGTGGGTAGTCCCGCCCGAGCGATTCTCGGACCACCCGGGCTCGGCCTGGTATGGCCCGTGGTACATCGCGGAATTGCTCGACATCCTGACGCACAATCCGGCGGTGTGGAAGAAGACGATTTTCATCCTGACTTATGACGAAAACGATGGATACTTCGATCACGTGCCGCCGTTCGCGGCGCCGGACCCGCGCCGGCCGGAAACCGGCCGCGTCTCGAAGGGCATCGACGCCGCGGCTGAGTATGTGATGCGCGACGATGAACTGACGCGAAAACGGCCCTGGGAGGCTCGCGATAACTCGATTGGACTCGGGTATCGAGTGCCGCTGATCATTGCGTCGCCCTGGACCCGCGGTGGCTTTGTCTGTTCGCAGGTGTTCGATCACACTTCGCCGCTGCAGTTTCTGGAAAAGTTTTTGACCAAGAAGCTTGGCAAGCAAGTTTTGGAAACCAACATCAGCGAATGGCGGCGAACGGTCTGCGGCGATTTAACATCGGCGTTTCAATTGCATGCAACAAACGCTGAACAAACCCTCTCATTTCCCGCCCGGGACGCGTTCATCGAGCAGATCCACCGTTCCCAGTTCAAGGATTTGCCGTCGGGTTATCAGAAATTGACTCGGGCCGATATCGAACAGATTCGTGGGAATCCGACGGGGGCGGCGAAACTGCCCCGGCAGGAACGCGGGATTCGGCCGTCGTGCGGGCTTCCCTACGATCTTGTCGTTGATGGGAACCTGGCGGAGGACCGAGGGAAATTCACCATCGCCATGGAAGCGCGCAATGAACGGTTCGGGAAGGCCGCGAGCGGTGCGCCGTTTACAGTTTACGCCCGCTTCGCCGCCAACGACGTGCAAACGCGTAACTACGCCGTGGCCGCCGGCGACCGATTGGACGACTCATGGTCATTGGACAAATTCGTTAACCAGCGTTATCAACTTGCCGTTTACGGGCCGAACGGATTCCATCGCGATTTTCGCGGCAGCGCCGACGATCCGCCGCTGACGATTTGTTGCAAGTGTGGCGGACCGGTCCCCCACGCGCCGGCTGCGCGCATCGTGGCAATCGAGATTACAAGCCGCGACGACCATCACCCGCACACGATTCAAGTCGTAGATCGTTCCTACAAAAACGATCCACAAGAGGCGACGGTGTCACCGGGCGAATCCGCGACGCTGACATTCAACTGTGAAAACAGTTTCGGGTGGTATGACTTATCAGTCGCAATCAGCGGGCAGGAGCAGACAATCAAGCGATACGCGGGCCGTGTGGAGTGCGGCAAAATAAGCTTCAGCGATCCGGCTATGGGCGGGATTGGTACATAGAATCGCCAGCCGGACGTCGCGTTTCTTATTTGGTGCTGTTGAAAACGGATTCGCCATGACCATTTCCGTGCCGTCGGTCGATTCGTATGAAGTGGTCGTTGCCGGGGCCGGGGCGGCGGGCTTGCTGGCGGCGGCCCGAAGTGCGGAGCGGGGTCGGCGGACGCTCTTGCTGGAGAAGAATCGTAAACCGGGCGTCAAGATACTGATGTCCGGCGGCACTCGCTGCAATATTACGCACGACTGCGACGCGGCAGGAATTATCGCCGGGTTTGGCTCGGCCGGGGCGTTTCTGCATTCGCCGCTGGCGGCGCTGGGTCCACACGAACTGGTCGACCTGCTGCATGCCGAAGGATTGGCCACCAAGGTCGAGCCTGGCGGAAAAATATTTCCGCAGAGCGATCGGGCGGCGGATGTTCTGGGCGCGCTGTTGCGGCGGCTCGACCGCAGCGGCGCGGAGCTTGCGCTCGGCGAGCCGGTGTCGAGTATCGGACGCCCTGCCGAACAGTTCTCGATCGTGACGTCACAACGAACGATTGTATGCGAAAAGCTAATCGTCACGACGGGCGGAAAAAGCTATCCGGGTTGCGGCACGACCGGGGATGCTTATCGTTGGCTCGCGGAGCTGGGACACACGATCCGCCGGCCGCGGCCCGCGCTCGTGCCGCTCACGAGCAACGAGCCGTGGATCCGCGAGCTCAAGGGGATAACGGTTGCCGACGTCATGTTGCAAGTCGCCGATCCGAATAGGGAAGAAAACGCCAAAAGCAAGCGGCGCGGCGGCCTGCCGCATGGCGTCATGATCGAGCGTCGCGGTGCGATGCTGTTCACCCATTTCGGATTGTCGGGCCCGGCGGTGCTCGATGTGAGCCGGGCGATCACCGGCGCGGCCAACCCCGACGCGCTCGTGGTGACGATCGATTTTTTGCCGGGGACAACGGCAAGTGAAGTGGAGCGGCAGCTTCGCGACCCGGTGGTCAAAGGCAATCGACTCGTGGCAGGAGTCGTTGCCGAAAATTTACCACGGCGGCTCGTCGATTCGTTGCTCGCCCACGCCCAGATCGCGGCCGATCGGCGGGTGGCCGAGCTATCGAATGCCGAACGCGATCGATTGATCAATCAATTGAAACGTTGCGAAATTCGGGTCAGCGGCAGCCGCGGCTTCGAAAAAGCCGAGGTGACCGCGGGCGGCGTGGCGCTGGAAGAAGTTGATTCTCGCGATATGCAGAGCAAGTTGGTGCCGAATTTGTATTTAGCGGGCGAAGTTCTCGACCTCGACGGGTTCATCGGCGGGTACAACTTCCAGGCGGCGTTCAGCACGGGCTGGCTGGCGGGGGAGAGTGTTTGAAATCAATCCGGTTCAGCAGCAATGAGCGTAAGATCGCGCAGGCGCGTTTCAGGCAGCGTCCAGACCCAGGCCGCGGTCGCGAGCGCGAGAACCATGGGTATCGCCAACGCACCGCCAATGCCATACGCGGATGCAAAATAGCCAACCACAATCGGCGCCAGGAATTGTACGCCGCGCGCCGCATTGTAGGTGGTCCCCATTGCGAAGTTGCGAATCTGCGTGGGGAATAGTTCGGCTAACAGTGCGCCGAAGCCGGCCGTGCAGCCCGAGCCTAGTCCCAAGGCAAACAAATCTGCCCAGAACCAACTCGGCTGTGCCAACATCTGGCGCCAATGAAAAGCGAGCGGATACAGAGCGGCGGCTGTCAGCAGCGAATACGCGGTGAAAGCGCGCCGCCGGCCAAAACGATCGGCTACGATTCCAAACGCCATCATGCCGATCAGTTGTCCGAGCTGAGCCGTGAGAATCCAAAGCGCGGAGCGGCCGATGGGCTGTTGCAACTCGTTCTGCAGGAATTTTGGGAGCCAGATATAGCACGTCCAATACGTTCCCAGCTTGAACACGCCGAGGAGCCATCCTTTGAGCACTTTTCCCCAAAGGTGATACTCGCCGATGAGCTTGAGCGCGGCGATCGGCGGCAAGGTCTTTTCGCGTTGAGTTTCCCAAACGGGTGACTCGGGCAGATAATGGCGGGCGACGATGGCGATCGATGCGGAGATCGAAGAAAACAGAAAGATTAACCGCCAACCCGCCAACGGCGTCAGCAGCAAGCCGACGACGGCTGCCAACGCAACTCCGATTGGTTCTCCCGCTTGCAACAATGCAGAGGCCCGGCCGCGAAAGTGTTTTGGACTCGACTCGGCCAAGAGCGCGTGCCCCACGGCCCATTCGCCGCCGACTCCCAGGCCGGTTATCAGGCGGAACACGCACAAGGTCAGCGGGCCGGTTGAGCAAGCGGTGAGCGCCGTGCCAAGCGAGTACAAACAAACGGTCCACATCAGCACTCGTTTGCGGCCAACGACATCGGATAGGTAACCGAAAACAATGCCGCCGATGCCGGAAGCGCCCAGCGCGGCGCCGAGCAGGACGGATTCCTGGCCGTCGGTCAGATTCAGCTCGCGCCCAATTGGGATCAGCAAGAACGAGAACAGGACCAGGTCGTAGAAATCGAACATCCAGCCGGTGAACGCGATCAGCCAGGTTTGCACCGGGAAGCGATCGACATCAGCCGCGGCCGGCGGCCGGATTTCGCCGAGCGGCCCGGTCACTTTTCCGCTGCTTGGGGTTTCGGACCACGGATTCGGCATGTGGAGTCTTCAACTGGCCGGATCACTGCGCCGCCAGCGGTCGGCGACCAACGTATCGATGATGAGTTGCGATGCATGGTAGGTCACCATGGGCAAAATCGCCAGAGGACCGATCGCCTGAGCCAGATACGCGCCGACCATCAGCGAGTTCTGACTGCCAGAAAAGGCGACCGCAATCGTATCGGGTCGGTCGAATTGCAGTGCTCGTGCGCAACCGATGCCGAGCAGCAAGAGTGCTGTGTGAACGGCAACGACGCCGCCGATCATCGTTGCGACGTGGCCGAACGAAAGCAGCGAATGGTCGGTAATCGCCTGGAGCTTTTCCCCGCATTTCACGGCCCCGGCGAAGACCATGACGAGCACGCCGGCTTGCGCCAAGCGGCTAAGTGCGTGCTTGTGCGCAGCCGCCCAGAAGCCTATCGCCGGCGACTGCCGGAGAAGTTGTGCCGCGAGGATCGGCACGACGACATACAGAATCAATCCGCCGATAATATCGCGATAATCGACATCGGGCTGCATTCCGATCAACAACCAGAACCACACGGGAACGACGATGAAGCAGCTCAGGTTGGTGATCATCGTGACGAGAAAGGCGACGGCATCGTTGCCGCCGGCCCGGCGCGTCCAAACGGCGGCGGTGGCGAGCGTGCAGGGTGCCGAGGCCGCCAGGATCATTCCAATTGCCAGCTCCGGCGGCAGCAGCAAGCTGGCGAGCCAGCCCAACGGCGGCGCGACGCCGCTGTTGATCGTTGCGGCCAGCCAGGCGGGGCCGGGGCGGCGGAAAGCGTTCCAGAGAGCGCTCGTTTCCAGCGGCAACGCCATGATGAACGTAACCACCGCGACGAAGGCACTGGCCGGAAGAAATCGGGCCGCCGGTTTGGTTTGGTCGGGCCACGCCATTCCCGCCCACAGCACGGCGACGAGCGCGAAAAGAAACGAGCGCTTGCGGATGAAGGTGAGCATCGAGAAAGCTATTAGCTTTTAGCTATTAGCCAGACTCTTGTAGTGTGATGTTTGGCTAATAGCTAACAGCTGAAGAAGATTTCATTCAGACTGCTTCGGTGCCTTGGCCCGCCCCTGCAACATGTCGCGCGGAGTTTGTTGCCTTGTTGTTGCGGTGAAGTGTCGTGCTCGAGGATGGCACGCGCTTCGTCGAATTTGCCTTGGGCTTCGAGGGCTCGGGCCCGGTTATAGTTTGCTCCCGAAAGCCAGGGCGAGTCGGCCGATTTGAGTTCGGGCCGACCCAGCCAGTTGACCGCTACAGAATATTTGCCGTCGTCGAACGACATCAGTCCAAGCCAATACGCGGCGTTCAACTTAGCCGCGGAATCGACCCGCCGTTTGCCCTCGGATTCGGATTCGCCGATTTCCTTGTCCGTCGGGCGAACCGATTTGCTCATGTACAGTCGGGCGGCTTCCTGGTGATCGTCGAGGTTGTCGGCGAGCGGATCAGCATTCTTCGCGCCGGCTTCCTGCCTGCGGCCTTGAAAATGCCGCGTGCGGGCTTTCCACAGGGTTGGCCGTTGAGCGAATGGCTCGAATTCGAGCGCTTCCAAATGCCGGGCCGCTTTACCCAGCGAAAGTTGGTCGCGCAGCGTGCTAAACGGATACTTCCAAAGCTGAATCGCCGTGATTCCAGCAATCCCCTTCAGCCGGGCCGCCAATTCACTCGGTTTTGCCGATAG
This sequence comes from Pirellulales bacterium, assembly GCA_963733825.1. GTDB lineage: Bacteria > Planctomycetota > Planctomycetia > Pirellulales > Lacipirellulaceae > JABDGM01. The sequence goes on along the minus strand of CAVTEK010000008.1, from coordinate 147,739 downwards.
TATCATGCGGTCATCGCCAGATAAGCTGGCTTCAATTTGGCTGGCGCGACGTGACAGAGAAAATGGATCGGCCACCAGATCCACTTTGATGTTCTTGAACGAATCGGCATGAAGCGGATACTTCGCGTCGCCAATGTCGAGCTGCCGCAAAAGTGAATCGTCCTTGCGCACTTGTTCGAGTGTGGCGACGCCTTTGCCGCCGGGTCCGGGCAGGGGTAGCCCGAGCCGTGGGTCGAACAGGTAGAGCTGCCCTTCCGAGAGCAGCGCCGGCAACGCGAATCTTGAGGACGCTGGCGTCGCATCCGATTTTTCTTGTGCCACGGTTGGCGCGGCGGTGAGCATCACGACATCTAAACCCTGCTGCCGGCAAAGCATGGCAAAGACCCACGTGCGCTGGTCGGCCGTGCCGCGACCGTACAGCAATGTTTGCCACGGGCGATGTGGCGGCGCATTCTTGTCGGCTTCCAACTGGATGTTTCGCACGGTCCAATCGAAAAGCGCGGTGGTGCGCGGAAGATCGTCGAAGCTCTCGCCGTGTGCCCAGCGCGAGATGTCGCGGAGCCAGATGGCTTCCTGGAGCGTGCGGCCATCCTCGGGTCGAAAGGTGGTCGCCGAGAGAGCCGCGGGCGCGAGAGAGGCTGCAAGCTCTTTATTTCCGCTGAGATCGGCGCCCAGCGTTTCCAGCAACGGATCGGGCCGCCAATCGGTCTTGGGATCGTTTTGCCGGATCCATTGCTTCAGCCAGGCCATGACCTGGTTCAGCACCACTTCATCGGGCGCCGGCTCCCACGCGATCGGTGGATTGCGATAAACCTCATAGAGTCCGAATTCTTCGCGGATTTCGTGGAGCCGATCATCGGCATTCCGCCAGACTTCGATTTTTCGGGGCTCGGTTACCTCTTGATTCAATCCGTTTTCAACCAACAGCGTGCTGTCGTCGAGAACTTGGGCGACGGTCAGGTCCATTGCGAGCTGGCGCGAGTAACCGGCCTTGCGGCTATCCTCATCGACCGTTTTGTCTTCGAGCACGTAGTACTTGAGGATGTCGCCGGCACGCACACCGAAGCTTCGGAAGCCGCTGTTTCCGGCCGGCACGCGGATGACGTTGATCGCGCCATCGCGCGCGGTCGGGTTCACCGTGCAGGTGGCCAATATATCGTGGCGAGGCTCGAACTTGCGCGAGTCGAGGATGACAACCGGTGCTCGAAGCTCGGTATCCACAGAGGCCGGCAAATCGTTGAGCTGCGAGGCCGCGGCCTTCAGGAGCGCATCACCGCTACCGAACTGGCGATGCGGAACTTGTGGATTCTGGTTGGTGGCAGACGGCGCGTCTTTTCGGCAACCAGTCAAGGCAACAGCGACTATCGCCATTGTTGTGGCGGCGAATAACGGTGTGCGAAAACGGGAGGCAACACGCTGCGAATTGGTTACCAAAATCCTCAACTGTCTCCTCCGGCGACTGGCGCGGCGCCGCGATTTAGCTGACTGATCATCGTGCGAATTTCAACCAGGCGAGAGAGGAAGGAGCCGAAATCGTCGAGCCGCACCATGTTCGGGCCGTCGCTCGGCGAACGGTCGGGATCGGGATGAGTCTCGCAAAACAGGCCGTCGGCCCCGATCGCCATGGCGGCGCGGGCCAGCGGCTCGACCATTGCCCGATTTCCGCCCGTCGCGCCGCCGAGTCCGCCAGGTTCTTGAACGCTGTGTGTGGCGTCGAAAATGACCGGCACGCCGAGCGCTTGCATTTGGGGGATCGACCGCATGTCGTTCACGAGCCGACCGTAGCCAAAAAAGGTGCCCCGCTCGCCGAGGACAATGTTCGCGCAGCCGGCGCCGGCCAATTTATCGACGACGTAGCCGCATGTCGCCAGGGGCCATGAATTGGCCCTTTTTTACGTGGACGGCCCGGCCTGTTTTTGCGGCGGCGATCAGCAGGTCGGTTTGCCGAGAAAGAAAAGCGGGAACCTGCAGCAGCGCGCACACTTCGGCGACGGCCGCCGCTTGCCCGGATTCGTGGATATCGGTCGTCACGGGCAGGCCCGTCGATTGAGCGACCTTGCCCAGTACTTTCAGCCCCGCGTCCAACCCGGAGCCGCGGTAAGCGCTGAGACTGGTTCGATTGGCCTTGTCGAACGAGGCTTTGAACACGAGCTGCACGGGCAAATCGCGTGCGATGTCCGCCAGCCGTTCGGCGATAGTGAGCGTCAGCGATTCATTCTCGATTACGCACGGCCCGGCGACGACAAGCAGTCTTTGACCACTGCCGCAGTGATACGGACCAATTTGTGCGGGATTATTGGGCACGAGTGTTTCTTTGTTACGGGCGGCACGGCCTGAGACTTCGAAGGGCGTGGCTTTTTTTATGCCGTCCCACGGCCCTTCGCCGAGCCTCAGGGTGTGCCACCCACCGGCGTCGCGGGCGACCCGGCTCGCGACAGGTCGTCTATTGCAAAGCCTAAACGGCGGGCGGTTTCTCGCGGTACCATCAACCGCGATTGGCCCTCAAGTACCTCGACGTCGACCGGTAGTGTTCCGCTGTAGTCGCCATCCAATTGGTACGCAACGGCGGCCGAAGTGGTTGGTTCTAAGCGAAACCGCCGAGCACGGCAAAGGCCAGCATCGGGCAGCGTGAGGTGCATTTTCCTCGCGACGTGCCATAAATACCGGCCCACACTCCATACTGCCCCGCGGTCGAACGTACACACGTCCAGCAAACCGTCAGTGGCCACCGCATCCGGTGCGATGGATAGTCCGAGCGCGTAGAGCGGCAGATTGAAGCCGAATAGCCATCGGCAAACCTTCAGGGCCTTGGCCGGCTCGCCGCCGGTTTCCAAATATAGCCGCATCTGCGGATAGGTGTAACTGAGCATCGTCCGTAAAGTTGGCAGAAAATAGGCGGTGCGGCGAATGTTGCCGCGTCGATTTTCATGCAGCGAACGGACCACCTCGGCGTCGAAACCGGCGCTGATCATGATCAGAAAAACCTTGTCGCCGGCCCGGCCAAGGTCGAGTGATATGGTCACGCCTTGCTGGATCGTTCGGCAAACCGCTTGCGGCGTCGGAACCTGGCCCAGGTATCGGCCCAGCAGGTTTTCCGTACCCAGCGGCACGGGAAGGAGCGGAATATCGAGGGGTACATGATTTCGAACCACCGACGCCGTGCCATCGCCGCCGACGGCAATCACGGCACATAACTGTCCCGATTTCTGGCCAGCGGCAGCCTGGCTTTTCAATTCGCCGAGATCAGGTGCCAGGCGGACATCGTAACTGCTGTTCGTTAGCGACTTCCCAATCGCCGAAACAAGGTCGTGGCGAGCCCGGGCGCCGCGCGCGGGTTCATGCTGATCAGAACGATGTGTGCGTCTGGATGCGGAGATGTCGCTCTCGGCAGCGGCCATTGATCCGTCTCAGGTTGAGATAGGGCAGACATATTGCGATGGAGGGCGGTTTTGCGTTGCAGACTTTGGGCATCGCCGCAGGTGGACGGAAACTCATTGTACTGCCCGGACTTAGGTCGTCGGAACCCGGAGCTTTGTCTCAAAATGGTGCGCCGCGGAGCCTCGTCGGCGCTGCGACGACATGGCAGCGAAAACTGCGTCACATTGAATCAAAACTGCATGGCATTACTGCACCGTGAGACACGCACGTAGTTCCACGATGGTAATATCCACGGCCGATATTGGCAAAAATCGACGCGTTTTGTCTCACGCTAAACGCCTACTGCTCAAAGACTTACTCGCGCTTGTCGAAGACGCGGGCGCGGACAAACAAACGAGATTGGTATATCGACTGCGTCTACTTTGGCACAGCGACAGGCTGGTGTTCCATACGGAAAACAGCCCGTCGAACTCAACGTGCTGGCCCGCGGGGCCTCGAATGCGAATGGCATAGTGGTTGCCTTGCCCCTGACCGCTATGTCGAGTCAATTTTGTGATTGGCTCATTCGAGGCCCGCTTTTTTTTGCGCAACGCACATGGTGCAGACATGGTTGTCTGCCAAACAAGCTGGATGGCGGACAGGGATGTCTGCCGCACCATCCTAAACGAGATTTCGCCGGACGGCCCAAACGGCTGCCTGCGTGCGATCGGAGACGCCAATCTTTCGCAGGATGTGCTGGACGTGCTCCTTCACCGTCTCGTAACTGATGCCCAGCGATTGAGCGATTTCTTTATTCGTCAGCCCGAACGCGAGCTGTTTGAGGACTTCGCTCTCGCGTTTGGTAAGTGAGACGTCGTTTTCGGATCCATTGCGGGGGGCGGCCAATGCGCCTGTGACGCGGCGCAGCTCTTCGCGCGTCCAGATCGTTTCGCCACTCGCCGCGGCGCGGATCGCATCGACTAGCTCTTTGCGACCGGCGCCCTTCGAAACGTATCCGGCGGCGCCCAGCGCCACGGCACGGGCCACGTACGTTGGATTATCGAAGCTGCTGAACATCACCACCGGGGTGTCGGGCAGATCGAGCTTGATCCGGGCGAGGCAATCCAATCCGTTTCCGTCGGGCATACGCACGTCGAGAAGCACCAGATCGGGTTTATGTTTCTTCGTGAGTTTCAACGCGGCGTCGCCGCCCGTTGCTTCCGCGATGATGCGGATATCGGTGCCTTCGAGCAGTGTACGTAAACCGGCCCGAACGACTTCGTGGTCGTCGGCAATCAGCAAATCAATAGCCATGTGTCGTTTCCCTAAAGTGTTTTTCCACGAACCATTCGCGAACGTCCGGCTTCCACGGCTCCTAGCGATTGCGATCCGCCTGGCTGTTCAGCGAAGCGGAATGGACTAACGCTTGGCAGGCCATTAATGCTGAAAATACTCAGTCTGTCTCGCAGACAAGTGGCCTGGCGTGAGAATGCCTCAAACTCTCCGTTCGTTCCGATGAGCAGCGTGATTGGCATGCTCCATACATGCAGTGTATGCGAACAAATGAATTCATCAACGGGGGAGCGGACTTTCCCCTCATTGGGGATACCCCGCGAAGCATGAACGGCCACTGTCGGGACAACCCGCAAACGAGGCCGTTTTTGCCGCGAGGCGAATCCGTGCAAACGGCGCCGACCGACAATTTTGGCCGAGCCGCCCGTTGACAAAGTGGACGTGTTCATAACATTCCCCGGTTCGAGCTAATTGCCAAAAACCATTGTTCAAATAACGGAGTCGCCAGTTCAACGCACGTTGGCGCCGACGCCGTCACGGCGACCTGCTGGAAAAAAACGCGACTCGGATTTTGGGTTCCGGTTGGTCGAGTGCGCGTGTCGATGCGATGTGCATACAACGCGCAAGTGATGCATCTCCACGGCTCCGATTGCTCGGTCGTCCTTGCTAGCAGCATTTGTGTCAAGCGGGAAACGTTCGCTCGTTTAACAATGATCGGAAACGTTTCGAAAGCGGGCGAATGACCGATATCGCCTAAAATCCGCACTTTGTACCATGTTATGGGCTCAGCTTTACAAGCGCGATGGGCTGCCACATACTCACGCCCTGTTTCGCGACGAACGCGAATGAATTGAGACGAATCTGTTGCAAAGAGGACCTTCACCTATGACGCTACTCTCGATGAACGAGATGACGACCTATCGGTGGTCGTTGGCCCAGGACGTCGAAAACTATCGAGAGGCCGGGTACAGCGGAATCGGAGTTTGGCGACATAAACTCATCGACGACGAAGAAGATCGTGCGGTCGATCTATTGGCGCAGCGGGCTTAGCGTAACGAACTTGTCGTGGGCGGGCGGATTCACAGGAAGCGACGGTCGCACGCTCGAGGAAAGCGTGGACGACGCAGCCGATGCGATCAGGCTGGCTGCGGCAATCATGGCACGCTGCCTGGTAATTTATTCGGGCGGCCGGAACAACCACACGTTTCGACACGCGGGCCGGCTCTTGCGTTTAGCATTGGATGAGCTGTTGCCGCTGGCCGAAATGTGGGAGGTGCCGCTGGCGATCGAGCCGATGCACGCGGCATGCGCGGCCGATTGGACGTTTCTGACGCGTCTTGAATCGGCGATCGAATTGGTCGAGGAGATCGATAGTCCCTATTTGAAGATCGCGTATGATACGTATCATTTTCCGCTGGGCAGCCGCCGGCGGTATTTGCTGGCCCAATTGGCGCCCCATATAGGAATTGTGTTCCTCGGCGACCGTCTGCAGCCGCCCAGCATGGAACAGGAGCGGAGCCCGTTGGGTCACGGCCGGTTGCCGCTGGGTGAGATCATGACGACGCTGCAAGATGTTGGCTATTCGGGAGCGTACGACGTGAAGCTAATGGGTCCGGATATCGAAACTTCGAATTACTGGAACCTGCTGGAGAAATCGCAGGTGGCGTTCGGCGAGTTCGCCCCGCTCCCGGTTCAGCGCTCGCTGGTATGACCGGGTTTAATAGCGTTTGATCGTAGGACGGACAATCCTGTCCGTCGATTCGCGAAAGACGGACAGGATTGTCCGTCCTACGGCGGCTTGTATTAAGGCAAAGCACCGTTATGGCGGTTTCGTCGGTAGTTCGCATCAACTCGCAAATCGCGATTCCTCGTCGCGAAATTCGATTCTCGTTCGTCCGCAGTTCCGGTCCCGGCGGCCAGAATGTGAATAAAGTCGCATCGAAGGCGGTGCTGCGATGGCCGGTGATGGATAGCCGTGCCATCCCGGACGAACTGCGGCCTCGTTTGATCGCTCAGCTTGGAAGGCGGATGAACGACCGCGGTGAGCTTGTACTGGCCAGCCAACGATACCGAGACCAGGCCAGAAACGTCGAAGATTGTCTGGAAAAGATGGGCGAGCTAGTCGCAGCGGCTGTTAAAGTGCGTAAGAAGCGTAAAAAAACTCGCTTGCCGAAATCGGCACGAGAGGCTCGGCTCGACCAGAAGCGATCGGTCGGTGAAAAAAAGCGGAGTCGTCATCGTCCGGGCCTCGACGACTAGTTTATATTTATCTCGATCTCGCGTCGATGGGGAAGGCTGGCACAATAGTTGCTCCACAAAGTGTGCCCCGCTCGAAAGTTTGCCAGGTGAAACTTTTGGGCGGCTCCGCTATATTGACGTAGTTCTTTTCGCGGAGATATCGATCATCGCTGCCTAATCATTATTCAGCGGTATCTCCGAAACTAGCTTACGATCTTATTCAGGTGCGACAGTTTGGAGGGACGTACCATGGCCACGCTTCAAGATTCCACTGCCTCGACCGCCTGCATGGAGCATCAGGTTTTCGAGCATATCAAGCAGGCTCTCTTGGTCACTCTCAATTGGCAAGCGCCGGCGGTGAGCATGCCGCGGAAGCTTTCCAGTTTGCAATTCACGATCAAATCGTTTCAACGCCACTTCGAGCGAGTGATCTCGATTGAGACGGAGGGCGGTTATATGGACGATGTGGTGGAAGCCAAACCTTATATGGAAGATCGCATCCGCCAGCTCGCCGGCGATCATTCGCGGTTTCGCGACCGGCTTCGCAGCTTGATCCCGCAGCTCAACGAAATCAAAGAATGGGATGAACCACGGTTCAATCAGGTTTGCGAAGCGCTAAGGGAACTGATTGCGGACGTCGATCGCCACAACGAGCAAGAAGTCGAGCTGCTTCAAGAATCGATCCTGGTCGACGACGGCGGCGAAGGGTGAGATTCGCAAGGGTGATTCGTAGCCGCCCGTCGATTGGCGGCAGGCTGTTTCTGCGTCGTAGCGGCGCATTTTTGACCAACGCGCGGCGTACTTTTTTGCAATATCTTGTGTAAGAGTTCACTGCTGGCAGTGTACAAAAATCTAGCTGGCAAACGTTGCTAAGTTCTTTGCACCGCGCAGCTTCCGCGCAATCGTGCATTTCTTTGCCGCACCTTGGCACGCATAGTGCGTAGTACTCTGCGGGCCAGCTGAAAGGTGGCTTGCAACTGCGGCGACTTTCGGCCGCGATGCTTGCACGGGCGGGTGGTCATTTTCTGATCTGTGGACGGAACAGTTTCTTTTACCAACCAAGGGAGTGTTTTATGTTGGTCTTAACACGGAAGTACCAGGAAAAGATTCGGATTGGCGACAACATCACGATTACCGTTTTGCGAACGAAGGGCAAAGCGGTGCGGCTGGGCATCGAAGCGCCGACGGACGTGCCGGTCATTCGCGGCGAATTGACTTTTCAAAATGAAGCGGAGCCCTCGGCTAAGACTTCAGGTGATGACGATGGCGCGGTCGAAGTTGCCGTGCGGCCTTTACGCGCCAGCGGCGCGGCGACTGGCACGCGCTGGGCGACCGAGCGTGAAGCGGACGCGACGGTTAGCTTGAGCCGGGTTCCCCGCGGCAAAGTTGCCGACGTTCTGCCGAGGCTGATTTCGGGCGATGCACCGTTGCGGGTGATGATGGATCAGCGCACGGTTCGTTAGCGAAGCTAGCGGTGGGCGACATGCTGGCCGCTGGAATTGGGGAAATCCTCCAGCTCGGCAATTTGCTCGAACAGAATGCGGCGGACTTCGAGCACGCTTTCCGGATGGCGATGTACGTTGCTGTGGTCGGACTGCACGATGATTTGCGATCTCAAGTTCGGCGTGTCGTCGAGCCGGGCGCTGGCGAGTGAAACGACGCCATCGCCTTCGCCGACGATGTATTTACTCAAAAAATTCGGATTGGGGTCGCGGCCGATGACGTTATGGTACGAGACCCAGGGCGCCGGGTTTGCCGCGAGCAGCGGCTCCAACAGCGGCGAATGGGGTGAAAGCGAATCGATGCTTGTCTTGATATTGAGCGGTGCGTTGGGGCGGAAGAAGTGGCGGTTCTCCGCCACTAATTGATCGTGCCCTTCGAGCATCTTGCGCGGCAGCTTGATGACTTCATCGGCGGCCCAACGCGTCAGATCGTTGGCAATTGGGCTGCCGCGGTGAGGCGTGCCAAGTGTCACCACGCGCCGCACGGATGGGTTCGGGCTAAAGAAATAAGTTGTAGCAAGGGCTCGCACGGCATCCGGGTCGGCCTTCAGCTCGGCAAACGGATGCTCGCTGTTGGCTTTCCAGAAGGCGTCGGCGCTATCGACCGTCTGCAGCTTCGCGATAAGCCCGCCCATGCTGTGGCCGACCAACACCATTTCATCCAGCGCCGGATCTTGCCGCGAGGGATCGACTTCGCGGCGCATCATCGCGAGGTCTTCGCGCATCTGCGTGGCGCTGTTCCAGAACGGTTGACCCGTCGGGTACAGATAGAACCAGAACTGGTAGTTTTGTCTGACGAGCGGATCGCTGCGCAGGTCGTTGTACATTTCCATCCACGTGATGGGGCTCGACCACAAACCGTGGACCATGACGACGGGCATTTTGTTCGGGTCGAACGGCTCCAACATGTACAGCCCTTCGAGCTTTTTCGCCTCGCCGGGGCGCAGCAATCCGATGGTGGAAAGGTCGTGATCGCGAAATTGGGGTTGGTTGAGGAAGTAAGCCAGGGGCGTGCTGAGATCGGCTTCCAGCGGAACACCGCGATTGGCCACCTCGATCGACTGCCGGTCGAGCGGGTCGTACAACTCGAGCACGAAATGGGGGGCCGTCGGGTCTGCGCAAAGGGGTGTCGCGGCTGATCGCGGGGCAGTCATTCTTGGCTGACTGACTGGATTGGCAGACAAGAAAGTCTGCCCCACGTCGCCGGCCGGCCTTTCGACTCGCAAAAACGCGGTCACGGGGAAACACACGTCTTTCGGATAAAAATGCTCCGCTGCGCTGCGACCGGGATGGCCGCGCCGCACGGCGATCAGCGGCACTCCCAGGCCATACGTATGGTAGTGGTTTTGCAGGCCCTGGATTTGATAGTCGCTGACGAATTCCAAGCGGTCGATGTCCTCGGCGTGCCAGCCCGTGCTGTACATCGTGACGTCGAACGAGCACGTGTTGTTGGCGGTGGTGACGGTTCGCGACATGCCGGGTCGCAGCTCGCCTTCCTGCCGAACCAATCGCAGCATGCCTTCCAGCGACTGGTTGTACAAATCCGATGCGCCGCGAAATTGCGGGTCGTACGGATTGATCGCCAACGGATCGAGCGAGCCGGTCCGTCCCCGGATCCGATCATCCTCGTATTCGAATAGATAGCGATACGCGTGAATGAGTGCGGTGCCGTAGAACTGCAGGGCCCGCGAGCGATGTAGTTTCTCTGCCGGGGTGGCCGTAATGTAGGCGATCTCGGCCATCGCGTATTCGTGTTCGCGATCGGGTTCGCGGCGTTGAATGTCTTCCAACCGGGCCAGGAGGGCGGCGCGGTCGCCATCGAGCTCGCCCTCGAGGTTGTATCGGCGGAGTAGCTGTATGGTCCGATCGGTGGGCTTGGGTCCGCCGCGTGAAAGCAGGTCGAGCGTGCCAGCGAGCGGATTGCGGCAGTATCCCGTACTTTGACCCATTCGGAATTAGAAGCGCAGCCGCCGGTGAGCACCGCCGCCAGCCCGGCGAGGAGCATGAGATGTGTGAGCGGCCGTCGATTTTGAGGAAAATGCAAGCGCACTGGCGATACGCGAAAGGCCAAGGTGGCCCGCCTCGGGCGAGCGGACAATCGCACCGTGACGTTGGCAAGGACGAGAGAATAAACGCCGAGGTTATCGGCGGGGCGGAAGGATAGTAAAACTGACCGCTCGTATCAACCGAAGAGGGACCGCTAGCATACAGGGCACGCTCACCCCGGCCCTCTCCCAGAGGGAGAGGGAGTACAAAAAAAGCCAGGCCGCCAGTGCTGCAGCAACTGCAAGCAACCGGGGGCCTGGCTTGGGCGGAGCTAGTTGAACGCGAGAATCGAATAATTTCTCGAATCGAATGATTACGTCACGTAATGGCGTTCAGCGGGCTGCACCGGCAGGTTCTGGAGGACGGCGGCGCGGGCCGGTGTGACCAGCGGATCGCTCTCGGCATCACAGCTGGAAGGCGGAGTGCGGAACTCGGCGCCGGCCCTTCCAATTCACCGCGTAGAATCCGTACGTCGCGCGGTGCGTCGAGTGCCACCGTCACCCGATTTCCGGCAATTCGCCGGATCTCCAGGACGATATTATCGCCCACGTGAATCCTTTCACCAACTTTTCGACTGAGTACCAACATGGTCATAAACTCCTTTGTCCTTGCTTGAACAGCGTGTGGGCCTCATCGATTGTTTGGATGGGCCGTGCGGTCGCGCGTTGCGACTGGCATGAAGAGAAAGCAAGGCGCATGCCGCACGAGTTGTCGTGCACCAGGAGATAACGGGTGTTCGTTAATTTGCGGCGTAATTGCCGGGAAATTCGCGATATATTCGTTATTGATCGCGTGCCATCAGAAGTCGAGACGAGCCCCAAAAGAGCGATAAGTCATCTCGTTTCGAGACGAACGTCCAGAATTGAGACGAAGCCGATCTTCTGCCGCAAGCGACGAGAACGTCCTTTTCAAGTGAGCCGGGCCGTCCTCGGCCCCAATGGTGGACGGGGCCAAGGACGGCCCGGCGCGCTATCGAGTCGGCGACTATTTCGGCGAATTGAATCGCGGCTGCGGTAGCGCGGCGGATTCGGGCGCCTGCAAGTAGGCTGACATGGGTGGCTGCGATTTCGTTGGGTCGATGCTGGCAGAGAGCCCTGGTGGAGCGGAAGCGGGCGTCGGTGTTGCTGGCGGTTTGGAAGCCGTTTGTTGCGGAGCTGACGGATTGGGCGCCGTTACAGTGGCGGTCGTGGCGGCGGATTTCGGAGCCGCTGGTTCTTGGTGCGTTGCTTGAACGACCTTTGGGTCGGCGGCGGGCGTTTGCTTGGCAAAATGCTGTGGCGGCGAGAACGTGTTCTCGTGGGCCAAATCGACGGGCGGCAGGCGGTGAACGCCAGACTTTGTCGTGGAAGGCTCGTTACCGAGGGCGCTGCCGGCGAACTCGGTGCCCTGGTAGATCGTGCCGCGTTGAAAGGGCCCGGCACCGAGGATCCAGACGTCGTTCTCAGAACTTTCTTGCTGTACGATCCCCGATTGCCAGACCGGCGTGCCGGTTTGGCGGTGATAGGCAAAAATCGCAATCTTGGCGATGCCGCGCTGGTCCTTTCGCTTGGCAATGGGGATTTCGGGGATCACGGCCGGTATCGGCTGGACCAACGGTATTTGCGGGACGTTCATCGAGGGCAGGCCAAACAGCAAGTCGTTGCGGTCGGTGCCGACGGCGCCGGCCCGCGCCTCGACAATGAAATCGGCCTCGTCGCGTTTATCGCGGAGCTGGCAGCCGTTGGCCAGCAAGTACTGCCGCAGCGTGCTGACGAGGTAATTCTTATCGACCACGTCGGTGAGCTTGCTATCGTCGAGAAAGACGCTTTGGCCCGAAAGGGTTCGCACGTTCATGCTCTGAACGGCCCGGTCGATCGCATCGGACACGAGAAGCTGCTCGGTGGCAGTGCGATTGGTATCCGTCGAGCGCGTCGTACCACAGCCGGCGAGCGGCAACACCGCGGCGGCGAAGATCACGGCGACAGAATATGAGCGGTAGAACCAATGCATGGGCGCTGTATCGCGGCGGTCGGGAAGCCGTGGAGGAGCACGCGGCAGTCGAGTGCTATCATGTCCGCGTGTCGGGGCACGGATTATAGCGGACTGGCCGAGGGCCAAAAGAGCAGAAGAGAGCCGTCAATACAGCGAAAAAGCAAACCCCGGGGTAGGTTGCTATGCAACCAACCTTGGGCTGAATGATACAATCCTTCCGGGATCGTTTTCGGTGGCAATCAGGATTTTTTCCGCTGCTTTCCGTTTGCCCGTTATCGCACCGTCGGGCGAAATGCTTCACTGCCACCGGCGGCTTGCTTTTCAGGCTTGCCGCTGCCGGGCGCCGTGTCGTCGGTGTAGAAGCGGGTGGTTTCTTCGGCAGCGAGCTTGATCTCCAAGTCGCGGCAGAGCACCTCGGCCCGGAAGATGTGCGTGCCCGGCTGGATTGCATGGGCGCGAATTCGCAGCTCAACATCGCGGCCCGCCGGAATGTTCTCGATGGTTTTGAACGACACGCGACCATCGGCCACGCTGTACATCGCGCCTTCGGCCTGTTCGGGTTCGATGCCGTCGGAGAACAAGCCAACTACGGTCACGTCCTTGGCGGAATTCGATCCGCGGTTCTTGATGTGGATCTCGTACACGGCCGGGCTCCCGACGGCGACCGGACCGGTGGGGTCGATCACGTCGAGCTTCAAGTCGGCCAGGGCGACCACGTTCGTCGCGGCGGTTTTGGAATCGGTGAGATTGCCGGCGGCTGTGGCCGCGGTAATCTTCAGCTGATTCGTGCCTGCCGTCTTGAGAATGCACTTGAGTTCCATGTAATTGTCGTCGCCGGGACGCAGGGTACCAACGTGCCAGACAACTTCATGCTGCTTGGTGTCGAACAACTGGCCTTCGCTGGCACTGCTGAATTCGGCGCCCTCTGGCAACGTTGCCCGCACCGTGACATCGTCGGCCGGCGCGGTGCCCGGATTGCGGACACGCAGGAAGTACGTGGCCATCGTGCCGGCGTATTTCGTGGCCGGACCGCGCCAGTCGACTTCCAACTCGGGTTTGCGACAAAAGACTTCCTTGGCGGCGTTGCACACGAGTCCGCCTTCGGACGAGGCAACCGCCTTGATGAAAATTTTGCCGGCTTCGCGCGCCGTTAATTCGACTTCCACCGTCTGACTACCGCCCGGCAACAGGTCTCCGAGCGGGTGGCTCGTGACAGCCGCCTTGTCGCCGCCGTCTTTTCCGGCGCCCGGCGGCATCAAGTCGATTTTCACGTTTTCTGCCGGGCCCGTGCCGGGATTGCTGATCGTTAGTTTGAAGATCTGGGGCTTGTCGAAATACACCTCAGCCGGCCCGGCGATTTCGAGTTGCAGTTTTGGTTCCTGCACTTCGACAACAGCCCGCGAGCCGACGGGCGCGGTCGTCCAGGTAATGCCCAATTCCAACGGCTGGCTTTCGCGGGGAATCACCCGCAACTCGAGGGTTTCAGCCGCATGGCGATCCAACCGGGAAATTTGCCACTGCAGCTGGCCCTTGGCTTGTGAGTCCTGCAATTGCTGCACGACGCCTTGTGATCCAGTGGCGTTGGTGACGTCGCAGCCCGCTGGCACGCGCACGGTGGCGACGATTCCCTCGGCCGGCACTTCGCTTTGGTTCTGCAGGCGGATGTGATACACGGCTTCGCGGCCGATGAGGATCTGCTTCGGGCCGCGGATATCGGCGGTCAGGATCGGGGTTTGGTTGGAAGCCAACACATTGGGATCGCCGCCGCTGGCGACTTGCAGAGCTTCACCGAAGGCTTCTTTCCCGCGCGTTGTTTGAGGTCCGGCAGGAATGGCGTTCGAGTACGGAGTCCGCACAAAGCTGCTTGCGCCGAGACTCGAATGGGACTCGATCGTCGCGCCGAAGGCTTCCGTCGCGTTATGAGGTTCATGTTCGGCCACCGCGGCTTCGTGCTTGGGCTCGGCGACAGACTGGGCTTCTTTTTTCGCCGATTTTTCCGCCACGGGTGAGTTGCGGGGTGTGCTGGCGCGCTCATCGGCTACGCGGTCGCCGGCGGCCGGCTGACCGGTCGTCGCCGGACTCGAGAACGAGCCGGAAAGCTCGTTGCGAAGATCGTTTGAATTGACGTGCGGCGTCGTGCGGTGCGGTGGCGATTGCCGCGCGGTTGACATCGGCGGATTGTTCGGGGTTGCTGCGCCGGCGCCGAAATATCCAGTTGGCGAACGGCGTTGCGGCGGGTCGTTTGAGCTCGTGACGGGGCGGTTGTTGCCGCCGCGCTTTTGGACGGAGATCCATTGGCGGTCTTTTGCATCGAGTTACGCGGTAGAGGCGATCCACCCAGTCCGGGCAATCCATCATTTTGCGTCGCTGCCGGGTCTGGCGGCATTTGATCGTATCGCGACGACTGCTGCGATCCGCCCTGAGTGTCCGTCATCTGCCGGACGCCGTTGCCCGATTGGTTCATTCGGCTGTTTTGTTGCGAGGACGAGCCGTCTCGCCAACCAAACCAATTGCCAAAAAACGAGTGGCTGGTCGTCGAATCCTGAGCCATCGTCGAGGCGGCGAGTGCGGTGGTGAGAATCAAGCTGCTTGTGAGCGCGAACCAACGACGAGTCATGATCGCATCCTTGCCATCAGGGGGAGAATCGCCTGACCGCGTTTGTTGCTCGATGGACGGGCGCGGTCCGGGGCTAACTAGTATCTGCTACTGTCGGTCGTTTATCGGCGTGTGAGGCAGAGTTGGTTTAGCCCGAATTTGGAAAGAATTCCGATAAGTTGCTTTGGGCAAACCAGAGAATCTACATTGATAATTTGGATTGGTGCCCGCAGCGCAAGCAAGGTTTTTAACCATTGAATCGCTGAACCCTTGTTTGCGCCGCGGGCTTGGATCCAATGGCCCAATGCCTCTATTCAAACTCAGGATTGCGAACGATTTCGAACCCCAGATCGCGGATCATCTGGTAATCGGCTTCGGGCGGCTGGCCTTGGGTCGTGAGATAATCGCCGACGAAAATCGAATTGGCCGCGTACAGGCCTAGTGCTTGCATGCTGCCGAGGTGGATTTCGCGGCCGCCCGCAATGCGAATCTCGCGGTCGGGGTTGAGCAGGCGAAACATCGCGAGCACTTTGAGGCAATAACGCGGGTTCAGGTCGCGGCGGTCGGCCAGCGGCGTGCCATCGATCGGGTTGAGAAAATTTACCGGGATCGATTGCACGCCCAGATCGCGGAGCGTCATCGCGAGATCGACGACGTCGTCGCGCCGCTCGCCCATGCCGATGATGCCGCCGGAGCACATTTCCATGCCGGCGTCGCGGACGGCGCGGAGCGTCGCGAGGCGGTCGGCGAATGAGTGAGTGGTGCAGATTTCGCCGTAATACGAATCGCTGGTGTTGAGATTGTGGTTCACACGATCGACACCGCACGCCTTGAGTTGCCGGGCTTGCTCCGGCGTGAGCAGGCCCAGGCATGCGCAAATCTTGACGTTGTACCGCTGCTTGATTTCGGGAACGATCGTGGTGACGGCGTGCATCTCGCGTTCGTTGGGTCCGCGCGCGGAGATCACGATGCAATAAGTTCGCGCCTTGCGCTCGGCGGCCAGGCGAGCGCCGTCGAGCAGTTTCTCGCGGCTCAGCAGGTTGTAGCGCGGAATCTCGGCCTCCGAAACTTTCGACTGCGAACAATACGAGCAATCTTCGGGACAAAGGCCACTCTTGGCGTTCATCAAAAAGTAAAGTTGCACCTCGTTGCCAAACCAGCGGCGCCGCACGCGGTAGGTAGCCGCCAGCAGGTCGAGCAGTTCGTCGTCCGGGGAATCGAGGATGGCGAGCGCCTGATCGCGGAAAGTGTCTCGCCGGCAAGCACCTCATCTGCGAGTTGCTGCCAGACGCTGGGCGAAATGACGGGGTTTGTCTCTGCGTTGATCCAAGTTGCAGTCACGGTTGTGCTACTCCAGTGGTTATTGTCGTTCCGTAGTATGCCAGCCCCTCTCGTTAACGCAAGGGGAAGGCGAATGCAACCTATTTACCTGGCGAGCGAAAATCCTTTGTCGGGGCGAGAGGCCTGAGCCGGGTAGTGGGTTCGTTTGCCCTTGTCACCCGAGGTACTCCGAAGGGTCCGGCTAGATTCTTCGGAGTACCTCAGAATGACAGATTGCTGACCAAGGCCAGAACGGACCCGCTACGTCGAGCCGTTTAAGCTTGGCATTCGACTAAGGCCGGGTCAGAATATACGTAGTATGTCGCATCATCACTTAGTTCGGGTGGGGGCCATGGGCCAGGTCGGCCGGTTTACAGCGGTCGACGCGGTGCGCTATCCTGCGCCGCAGCCGGGTGATCGTGCGGACTCACCGTGGCTTGGAGATCGGCGAGGTTCTTTGTCCCCCGGATGACAGCATCGATCGCGACTCGTTCGCCGATGGCCAATTGTTGCGCGGCGTAACCGTGCAGGATGAGCTTCTACAGGCCCGCCTGGAAAGGAATCGCCAGGAGGCTTTCGTCTCCTGCTCGGCGATGCTGGCGGAAAGCCTCGTGCCGGCGGTGCTGGTCGATGTCGAGCATTTGTTCGATGGCCAGGGGCTGTTCTTTTATTTCCTGGGCGATGTCTCGCCCGAACTTGAGGCATACACCGAACGGCTGGCGGAAACGTACGAGGCGAAGGTGCAATTTCGCAAGTTCACGGAGACGCTCATCGAAGGCTGCGGGCCAGGCTGCGGAACCGACGAGGTAAAGGGACGCGGCGGCTGCGAAAGCTGCACTTCTTGCGCAGTGGCCGGTGCCTGCGGGACAAAGCGCTGATATACTGCCGAGACTGTGATTCGCGCATCCGGCCAGTAGATTTCCCAAGGGCAGAAGAGGGATGAGAGATGAGTGATGTGAAGCAAAGTAGTATGTTCGTTGGCCCTGAATCTTTCGTCTTTCATCTTTCATCGTTTATCGGTTCGTTGGTTTCGACGGTGCGTTTTCGCCTGGCCGTTTGCCTTGTGGCGATGATGTCGCTCTCGGCAACTCTGCACGCGGCTGATAATGAACTAACGCCGGCGGAAAAGGCCGAAGGTTGGAAGCTCTTGTTCAACGGCAAGAACAGAACAGGGTGGATCAATAACACGAAAAAACCGGTAGCAGCCAAAGTCGAAAGCGCCGCGCTGAACCCGCATGGGTCAGGCGGCTACCTGCTGGTGTACGACAAGCAATTCAGCGATTTCGTGCTCAAGTGCGATGTGAAGATGGACCAGCCGTTTTGCAATTCTGGAATTTTTGTGCGGACTGGTGATTTGGCCAGTCCAGTGCAGTCGGGAATAGAAGTGCAAGTGATCAGCGATAAGAACCCCGATCTCCACGGCTTCGGTGCTCTGTACGACCTAGTGGCACCGGAGAAGAATGCCACGCTCGGCCCAGGCAAATGGGACTCAGTCGAAATCCGCTGCGAGGGGCCGAAGATCGATGTCACCGTAAACGGCGAGCATGTGACCTCGATCGATTGCGATGAATGGGGCGTCCCCGGCAAGCGGCCCGATGGCACGTCCGACAAATTCAAAAAGTCGGTCAAGGACTTCCCCCGCAAAGGCTACATCGGCCTGCAGGACCACGGTTACAACGCGTGGTTTAAGAATATCAAGCTGAGGGAGCTGAATGCGCCACCGAAGCCGAAGTCGTAGGCACCGGTAAGCTCAGGACGATCAAAGAGTTGATAGAGCGAGCAGCATAGTAGATGACGTATGCAGTTAAAATTGTGTTCGAGCTGTTAGCTCTGGTGATAGCATTCTCTATTCGTCGCGTTGCTTCGGGCTACCCGGTGACCGACGGCTTTCCGCGCCGCTTTGCCATGCGCGAGCTGCTGATCGTTATGACGATTGCCGCAATCTTGCTCGGCCTGGCAGCTTGCGGCAACAAATAAGCTAAATTCCGTCACTTAACGTACCGGTGCCAAGTCGTAGACGGCGTCACGAGAGCGAGGTCAGGAACTCGCTCATTTCGCGGGCCGCGTGGGCATCGCTTATGGCATGAGCGGCGGCGATGCCGTTGCGAAGGATCGTGCGGGCTTCGTCGTTGCGTCCGAGACGCGCCAATTGCTGGCCGGCCATGAAGAAAGCGGGCACGTAGGGCGGCTCATCGCGGGCCAGCTCGGCGAATTTGGCCAGGCTCGCGGTGTGATCGCCTTCTTTGTCGAGCTCCATCGCGAGACTGTAGCGCAAGAAGACATCGGCCGGATCATCGGCGAGCATGGCTTCGATCTTTTCGCGACGCGACATTTTTGAACCGCTAATGGACGCTAATGTTTCGCTAATAGATTGGTGCCTATTAGCGTGGTTTAGCGGTTAAAAAGAATTAGCGCACTGTAACTAAGCAACGATTGCGTGAGCGCGTTCGTACGCGGCGATCTTATCCTCGTGTTCGAGCGTGAGGCCGATGTCGTCGAGGCCGTGGAGCAGGCATTGCCGGCGAAACTCTTCGACATCGAACTTGAGCGCGAGGCCGTGGCGGTCGGTGAGCGTGCAGCTTTCCAAATCGGCGGTCAATTCGTAGGGCGAATGTTTGGCGGCCCTTTGGAACAACTCTTCGACCTGCTCCTCGCTGAGCACGATCGGCAGCATGCCGTTTTTGAAGCAGTTGTTGTAAAAGATGTCGGCGAAGCTGGGGGCAATGATCACGCGGAAGCCCCAGTCCTCGAGTGCCCACGGGGCGTGCTCGCGACTCGACCCGCAGCCGAAATTGCGGCGAGTCAGCAGCACGCTGGCGCCCTTGGCTTCCGGGCGGTTCAACTCGAAATCTGGAATTAAGCTTCCATCTCCATTACGAGCCCAATCCCAGAACAGAAACTCGCCGAAGCCTGTGCGTTCAATACGCTTCAAGAATTGCTTGGGAATGATCTGATCGGTGTCAACATTCGCGCGGTCCATCGCGACGACACGACCGGTATGTTTGGTGAAAGGTTTCATTTCAGTTGCTACAATCGTCGGCGCTGTTCAAGAATGGACAGCGAATACATCGGGAGCAAACCGTGATACATCCGTTGGGAATTGCGGCAGCTTGCCTAATCCTCTTCCCACGCCTTGCTCCCAAGCAGACGGACTCGAGCGCTGCTTCAGGATTTCCTCAACAAACAAAATACCGGGTTGGTTCGGTGAAAGATTTCGAGCAATTCCGATTGTGTGGAATGCTGCAACCATGTCGCCTAGCCGGGCTTGATTCAATGCAAGCCATGAATAGATGGTTGCGGCTTGAGACGCTAAAACCTCGTCTAACGCACCTTGCGTCGTAAGTTCTAGCCCGCGCTCTGCAGTCTCAACCGCCCTTTGTATCATTTGATCCACGTCGGAACCTGAAACCTCGGTAGATCTCACAAAAAAGATTTGTGCCGCATCGAGCAGAAGCAACGGATCATCACTGTCGGCGGCAATTCGTTCGGCTTGGGGCATGGCGACGTCCATTCGATCCAAGGCACCAAGCACGGTAAGCCAACAATGCATATATGCAGGCAATTGATTTGCCGATACGTGCACAGCTTCCTCAAAGAATTCCAAAGCAACCAGAGGATGCCCGAGTCGGAACCATGCCAACCCGCGGAAATATGCCACTCCGTCCGGCGGTATCACTCGCTCATGCTGTTGAAGTATATCGAAGAGTTCTTCCCAATGTTCGTGCCTCAATGCAGTCACAATGGCCTCTGCGACATCACTAGGGATTGACTGTTCCGCACTCCAGGGGTGACCAAGAGTGTACAAATCGGCCGACAGAACGCGTATGAATTTTCTCTCTGTCTCGGTTAATGCATACCACGGGCGTTCCATCGCGTCTCTGATATCATCAGCGCGTTCGCCGTCGGCGTTGCCGTTGGCCATTTCACCATGCAATTGCCGAAGTAATTCCACCGATTCATGGAATGCTGGCGAGAATGTTTGCGGAACAAAAGTCATTTTTATCGCTCGTCGATAATCCACGATTCACGGGTGACTGCCAACGCGTCTTGAAATTCGCTTAGCAGCATATCCCGGCTTGGTTCAATTGTACCATGCTCGCTAGTATTTGGCCGTAAAACTAAGAGTTCAGTGATTTGAACTTCTTGGAACGGAAGGACATCGAGCCGAAAACACGCCAATCGATTACTTCCCCTGGCGGAATTGATCATGGTTCGCAATCGGTGCGGAACCAGAAATGGCGGCAAGCTGCGCCAATCGGGCGACACAGAAAGCCCGCCCGTATGGGGTCTCACGTTTCCATTCGGTTCGATCGGGATATCATATCCATCGTCGCGAACTCCCAACATCTTACTGGCACTTCCGACAGTGGGCATATTCCCGTCGGCAATCATCGATCGGAAGATGCCGGACATGCGATATCTGGTCCACCCTCACTGTGAATGACTATTTATCGCCAATCACGGATATCCACAAAGTGACCTGCGCAGGCTGCTGCTGCTGCCATAGCTGGCGAGACCAGGTGCGTTCGTCCACCGCGGCCTTGGCGGCCTTCGAAATTGCGATTCGAGGTCGAGGCGCAGCGTTCGCCGGGTTCGAGCTTGTCGGGGTTCATCGCGAGGCACATGCTGCAGCCGGCCTCGCGCCACTCGAAACCGGCCTCTTTGAAGATGCGGTCGAGGCCTTCCTTTTCCGCCTGCTGTTTCACGAGGCCGCTGCCGGGGACGACCATCGCGCTCACGTGACCTGCCACTTTGTGACCATTCACGACCGACGCGGCGGCGCGCAGATCTTCGATTCGCGCGTTGGTACAGGAGCCGATGAACACGCGGTCGAGCACGAGGTCGCAGATTGGCTCGCCACCGGCGAGACCCATGTATTGCAGCGCGCTGGCAGCCGCTTTTTGTTCGTGCGGGTCGGCGAACTCGGCCGGCTTCGGGATGTGACCGGTCACCGGCACCACCTGGCCTGGATTGGTGCCCCAGGAAACTTGCGGGGCGACCTTCGCGCCATCGAACGCGAGCGACTTGTCGTATTTCGCACCGGCGTCGGTGGGCAGCTTTCGCCAGCGCAACGGCCCTGTCGAACTCGGCGCCTTGAGGTGCATGCGGCCGGCCGCGGAGGTATTCGTAGGTTTTTTCATCGGGCGCGATGAGTCCGGCGCGGGCGCCGCCTTCGATCGACATGTTGCAAACCGTCATCCGGTTTTCCATCGACAGGGAACGGATCACGTCGCCCGTGTATTCGACGCAGTATCCCACGCCGCCCGAAGTGCTGATCTGGCCGATGAGATACAGAATGACGTCTTTGGCTGTGATGCCGGGTTTCAGGCTGCCATCGACGCGCAGCTCAAGCGTTTTCGGTTTCGATTGCAGCAGCGTCTGCGTGGCGAGCACGTGCTCGACCTCGCTCGTGCCGATGCCGAAGGCCAGCGCGCCGAACGCGCCGTGGGTCGAGGTGTGGCTGTCGCCGCAGACGATGGTCATGCCTGGCTGCGTGTATCCTTGCTCGGGGCCGATAACGTGGACGATGCCTTGCCGCGGGTCATGGATGTCGTAAAGCTGGATGCCGAACTCGCGACAGTTATTCCGCAAGGTTTCGATCTGTTGCTTCGAGATGAGATCAACAATCGGCAGGCTGCGATCGGTCGTCGGCACGTTGTGATCGACCGTCGAAAGCGTCCGCTCTGGCCGGCGAACCGTGCGGCCGGAGAGGCGCAGGCTCTCGAAGGCCTGTGGGCTTGTGACTTCGTGCACCAGGTGCAGGTCGATGTAGAGAATCGTCTGCCGGCCTGGCTCGTCGTAGACGACGTGCTCGTCCCAAATCTTTTCGAAAAGTGTGCGAGGTTTCTTGGTCATGAAGGGCTTCCGGGTGGGTAATTCATGATTTTAGCTCTTGGGGAGGGGGAAGGGAAACGAGGCGTTAGGCCTTGGGCTTTAGGCGTGTGGTCGGTGGATAGGTGGGATTTGTCGATGGTGCGCGGGATGTGAAACTTCGTTTTTCGTTCCAATATTCCCGAATCGTGCCGCGCGGTTGTGGCAAATTCGCGGGGAATTTGCGGGGTGATGGCGGTCAGGGTTTCGAGATCGGTTGGCATTTGTTCGTGATCAGTAATCGCGGTTCGACGTGTTGGCTAGTACGCCAATTCGGTGAGCGCAGGGACAAGCCGGTCGCGAGCGCAGCGGGTCGGCCGCGTGGCGGGCCGATACGTGGTCATTTGTATACTCAGGCAGAACTCTACCACAAGTGGTGGCTCAATTTCAAGAAGGAAGATGGTAAAAAGAGCCGCGTCCGCTGCGTTGGCAATTCGAAATGCTTGCTTGTCGATTCGCTGATCACGCGGGATAACCGCGCTAGCAGCGGTTCGTCCGGTTTATTATGCTTCCCTCTTGATTAGAACGGCTTATCCGCAATCTTTGTGTCTAATAACAAGTTCGGCGAACGGTGGTGTCCGTGCCACTTAGCAAAGATCAACGCATTGGCCTGAACATCGCACTTCACGAGTGCGTTTGCTTGGCTTCGAGGTCGATCCGTCTGAAAGAATGGCTGGCGGCACCTTTTCGGTATATATGTTGCCAGAACATGGCCCGGTGCCGGCCGACGGCCGCGTGCAACTCCTCTTTTATCCGGTAGGTCGTGTGGCTGCTCGTTATTTGCAGCGGTCTGAACTGGGGCGCGCCGTGGCAAACGGTGACCTTTGGAATCGTTGACTTGCTCACAATCGTTCTTAGTTTGGAATTCCCTTCGATTCATGGATGGAAATACTTCGACGCCCATGAGTCGTGGTTACGTGATTCAGATCGCGGACGGAGCCTGGATTGGGAATCAGGCTCCGACGGTAGAACTCATTCCATCACATTGTCACCGCAGGGCCGCAATTGGACCTTCGACTTGAGTGTTTGGTTCGATTTCTTAGCTGTAAACACGCCCACGGGCTTGCCGATTGGTATGGAGTCCTTCATTGCTGATGGAAAGCGCTGGTGGGACGGCTTTCACGCCGGCGATAGCGCACGCGTGGCTTCGGGCTGGTGCCAGGGGCCGCGCCCGGATATGGCGATATGAATTGTCCTGGTTGTGGCGCGACTATCAGGATCGGCAAATACACGACCATGGCGCATTGTGCGAACTGCGGGGCGGAATTTCGACGTTAGAAGAAGTAAATGGGAACGAGAAGCCGTATTCGGGCGAAACGACGTCCCCATTAGTTTGTCCTTTCCTTTCTGTCTGATAGCAAGTTATGCGACTAATCCGTAGCATTGAATGGATTCTCAACGGAACGAAACTCAGCGCCAAACGCATTGCGACGATCGACGAGCAGCTTTTCGCCGGGAACGTGATCGCCGCCATTCGGGATTATCGTAGCTTCACAGGTGCTCAATTAGTCGACGCCAAAAGGTTCATCGATCGACGCCTCGAACAACTCCGAAAGGAGCAGCCGTCACGATTTCCTGTACCAGCCTCGCCGTCCGCGCTAGATCCGCAAATCCTGCAACAAATCGAACCCCTTGGTGAACCTGACTTAGTCCCTATTAGATCAACGCTCACACAAATCGAAAAGTTGCTTTACGGGTACAATTATGCCATAACGCTGTCCGTAAACGCTGCAACGCTTCCCGTATCGAATCTGCCCATCAAAGAATTAATGACGGTTTTTTATCCTGAATCAACACCGCACAACGCAAAAATCCTACCAGTTGGCTCCGAAGCGCTTGTGAATGACGTTACTGAATGTCTCACTTACGACGGTGATGCATCGGCGGGGCCGCAATTTACCGGCGAGCGAATCGAGCAGCTTACCGGAACACTTATACCCAACTATTGGCGGCAAGTGGGTGCTCTCGCACCACTGGAATCATCGTCAATTTTTTCGTACAGCAGCGATGTCGGTCTTCCCGGTTATTACGTATTCTGGTTCTTCGCTTACCTTATACACCATTCGGATGCCGGTCGCTGCGTTGTCATCACCGGGATGTCCAGCGACTAATTATCATTTAGCAAGGCGCTGACTTTGAAGATGCCGCCGACGCCCGCTCTCTTGCGTTCGGCCGTCGGTTCTTGTCCGAGGAAGGTGTTACATTCAATTGTTACCCAGGGTAGTCCGCTGGCGCGGCCAACCCTGGGCTGAGGGGTTTAACCGCGTTGCGGTATCGAACGCGTGACATGTTTTGTGTTCGCGGCAACCGAGCAGTTTGCAGCGACCGACGGCCTCTTACTTCTCGTGCATTGTCAACTCACGGATGAGTTTCACTTCATCGTCGCGGTAAGGGCGGCCGTCGGTGTGGAAGATGTCGTGGTGCCATAGGTCGGGCTCGCCGAGGACCGGCATCTGCCAGGTGTTCCAGGCGTATTTGGTTTGCGTCTTGCCGTCGACCAGGCCCCAGTTATAGGCGGCGACTTTTTCTTTCTTCAGGATCGGCAGGATCGCCGCGAACGTGCTGCCGTTGCCGCGGGCCATGTACTCGGTGCAGAGCAGCGGGCGACCATACTTTCGCAGCCGGTTGATGCGGCCGGTCATCGAGTCGGGGTTGCCGTAGTCGTGGAACGACATCACGTCGCTCAGCTCGATCGCGGCCTGATGCACCTGGTTGAGCGACTTCGGTTCGTCCCAGTTTCCGTGGCCCCACAAGCATACGGTCAGCGGCTGCGAGGGACCAACCTCGCGGGCCCAATCGAATGTTTTTCGCACGAGGCGGGCTGCTACTTCGTCTTTATTCTTCAACTCCAGCGGGCCGTAGCTGTTGGCGTTGAGGTTGTCTGGCTCGTTGAACAAGTCCCAGGCCAGCACGCGCTTGTCGTTGGCATAACGCTTGAGGACATCGGAAACGTAGGATCGCAGTCCATCCTGTTTGGCATCATCGGCCAGCACGATGCGGCCGGGGCTTTGCACCCAGCCGCTGTTGTGAACGCCGGGCGCGGCCGGTTCTGCCGGCCGCTTTGCGGATCGGGGTCCCACACGCCATCGAAGAAGACGAGCAGGGGGCGAATCTTGTGGCGGTCGGAAATTTCGAGGAATTTGTCGATGTTCTTGAGAAACGCATCGCGGTCGTCGTGCCAGGGAAGGTTGTGCAGGAACACGCGAACCGTGTTGAAGCCGAGCGACTGGGCCCAACCCAGCTCACGATCGATCGTCTTGGCGTCAAACGTCTCCGGTTGCCACATTTCGAGTTGGTTGATTGCCGTGCTGGGGATGAAGTTGCAGCCGACGAGCCACGGCTGGGCATGGTACCAGTCGTTGGCCCTTTCGGCTGACCAGCGCTCGGCGGCTAACACTTGGCTGGCCGCAAAAAGCACAAAAAGAAAGACAATGGCCACGCGGACCTGGTCTTTTGTCCGCAGATAGCGCAGATGAACGCAGATATTCACTTATCGAACCCTCGCTCTTGCCGATGGTTTGCCAACGAACTTAGGATTTTGTCAACGTACATCTGCGCATTATCTGCGCGTATCTGCGGACAATAATTTACACGGCCGCGGCTTCGACCAACTCGGCAGCCATCTTCTTGCGTTCGGGGCAGCCGTTGCAACTCCACCATTGGGCGGCCAGATCGCTCGACCAAACTTCGTCGAGTGCCACGTCGCGCAGCGCGCTGCGCAGCGCGGGCACGTCCTGGAAGCGGTGCTCGGGGTCCTTTTCCAGGCACCGCAGTACGATCTCTTCCAGTTCTTGCGGAATTTCTGGGTTGATCTGCCGCGGCGGCACGACTTCCTGCGAAGCATGAGCGATCATTACCTTGAGCGGGTTGTCGGCCATAAACGGCGGTTGGCCGGTAAGCATGTAGTACATCACCGCGCCAAGCGAGTAGATGTCGCTGCGGGCGTCGACGCTGTCGTCGCCGCTGGCTTGCTCGGGCGACATGAATAGCGGCGAACCGGTGACGGTGCCGGCCATGGTGAGTTGGGCGTCTGCGGTGGTCTCCATAGTCGGTTTGGCAAGGCCGAAGTCGAGCAGCTTGACAACGTCGAACACGCCACCGCGATAGGCGCAAAAGATATTGGCCGGCTTGATGTCGCGATGCACCAGGCCGATGCCGTGGGCCTCGGCCAGCGCGGCGCAAACCTGGTCCAAGCAGGTAAACGGCTCGCCCCGCGGGGATGGCGCCGTAGCTCTCCACCATCTCGCCGATGTTGTGTCCCGGCAAGATACTCCATGACGTAATAAAACGTGCCGTCCG
This sequence comes from Pirellulales bacterium, assembly GCA_963733825.1. Taxonomy (GTDB): domain Bacteria; phylum Planctomycetota; class Planctomycetia; order Pirellulales; family Lacipirellulaceae; genus JABDGM01. The sequence goes on along the minus strand of CAVTEK010000008.1, from coordinate 121,246 downwards.
CCGTGCGGCCGTAATCGTAGATATCGATCGAATTCCAATGCGAAAGTTTCGCGGTGGCACGCACTTCGCGTTCGAAGCGGGCGAGCATGCGGGGATCACCGGCCTTTTCGGGCCGGATCAGTTTCACCGCGCAGGGCCGCTTCATCATTTGATGCTCGGCCAGATACACCTCGCCCATGCCGCCGGAGCCGAGAAGTTTCTTGAGCCGGTACTGGCCCAGTTGCTTGGCGGCAAAGGCCTCACGCCGCAGCGTGCCGATGGTGTATACACCGACGATGCCTGTCAGTAGCGAGATCAAAATGATGAGCACCTGCGCGCTGATGAAGCCGCTGTAATTTTCGTGCGCGAGAATCTGCCGATACTTCTCGGCAGTCTCGAAATAGACCAGAACGCCAATCGGAATAGCGCGAATCGCGCCGAGCACGGCCGCAGCCCGCTGCCAGGTGTTGGGAATGAACAGCGCATAAGTGAAGATCAGAAACAGCCAGGGTGTAACGATCGTCTCGATTCGGGTCTCGCCGGCCGGCAAGCCGACCAGGTACGAATTCAAATCGAGAGCGTGCATCAGAAAGTACACGCTCGGACAACCGAAGATCACGAGCTCGGCGACGCGCAATTTCGTCAGGGAATATGCGCAATGGCGGCACAATCGGACGGCAAACGCGCCGAGCACGACGGTAATGACGGCATGCGTGTAGAACATCGGCATGTGTTCGGCTTTGCCCCATTCGCTCCAATAGAACGCCCAGCGAATGAGAAACGCCAGAAAGCCAACGAAGAACATGATGGCGGCGAGGCGGAGCCGATTCCGCAGCAGGTCGCGCGTCTCGTTGCTGAGGCGAGGCGTGCTGCCTTCTACCAGGGCCACGCCACGACGGGCCTCGGCCCGAAGTTGATCGCTGCTTGAGTCCTTATGGCCGGAAATGATTGGCCGCGGCGCGATTACCGTCTCGTCGCCCGTGCTGGACGACAGTCGTCCATCGGGGCGTTCTTGCTGCTCTACGTGGGCCATGGAAACATGCCTTTCTCGCGATAACAAGGCCGCGGCACTTTCTCCCTTCGCCGCCGGCGCAAAAGCCGCCTGGGGACGACCTATTATCGTACTCTGCCGCAGCGGTTTCGTGCAGAGGGCACGGAATGTTCGCGAGCTAAACCGCAGGCAGTTGGCTTACGTCTGAGGTTGAAAAGTCGATCGCCGCGTCTATGCGGCGCGGCCCGCGATTGCTGTTCCGGTCGTAGACGTTTGACAGGCCCACTCGGCGATTTGCGATCGCGTGAGAGCGGTGTAAACTGGGTGCCCGTCGCCGGAACGATGCTCGGTCAAAATAGTCGACGACGCGTTGAGCATGCGAGGCACATAGAACCAGGCCCCTGCTAGCTCCGTTTCGCTCACGTCCGGTCCGATGAGGATCAAGCCGGTGTTTTGATGGGCGTTGGCGGCGGTCGCCAGCGACGTGGCGAGCACCCGGGAACGAGCCGCACATTGGCGCCGGTCGCCCGCAAAAGGCAGTATGCCTCCTTGAGTGATATGGGGGCTAAATTCGCCGGGCGCGCCTCGAACCAATCGATGCCGGTGTACCAAACTTTCTGATCGCCGGCAAATCGCTGAGCAACCTCGATCAGCGAGACGGCCCGCGACAGATTGCTAATTCCGATTTCCACGATCCGGCAAATTCCATCGCGCTTCACCAGCCGGTAAAGTTGACGATTGCCCTGGGGCCGCGACAAGTGGGCCAGCTTGACGTAACGAAACCAATTGGCGGCTGCCACAGGCGGGGTCTTCCTGGCGGCGGGAGTCGGGGGCGACGCGCGGGATCGATCAAAACAGCGTCGGGTAATGGCGGGAGAGCATTGTTAGTGATCGGAAAACTGCGCGCAAAGAATGTACCGAATTTTCGGCGGTTGATGATCGAAAGCGTTTTGCCACGATCGTCGACGTTGACGGGACGCGCGCGAGCAAGAGAAACGACAACGCGCCGGGGCCGACCGAAAACTAAACACGCTGGCAGAACTCGGCACTCCCGGGGTGAAACCGCTCAACGCGGGCGGCAGTGCAATTGCAAAAACCCCCGGCAGAGCCGGGGGCTATCGCATAGAAAGAAGTGACTGCGCAAGCCAGCGGCCCGGCGGAGCGACTGTGTTTGGCACGCAAAGCTGCCACTTACAGACCGGCCGCGGGGCCGCATTTGAGCTTGGATTTTATTGGTAACCGGGGCGAGTCAGCTTCCGCTGCCAGTGTCGCTGCCGCCGACTCCGTTACCAAAGTCGGTGCTGGCCAATGCCACGGGAATCGCGATGCCGGCCGTTACCGTCCCGGCCACGATGTACGGGTGCATTTTCATCCATCCCACCCAACTATTTATCGGACCACCACCCTGCGCGAACAACTTCATTGCCAGAAATAACCAAAGCGGCTGGACGCGCGGACGGGGGCGCAGTGTCGGGGGCCCACAGCCGGCAAACGCTGCCGCCTTGCGGGGTTACCAGTTGATACTGGCCGCCGCGAAGTCCCTTCGCGGCAAAAACGCCGTTTGCATCCGAAGTTGTATTGACGACTTCTTTGCCGGCGAATTGAACCGAAACAGGCGTGCCAGCCTTGGCAACTCCCTGTTGGTCGAGCACCTGGCCCACGAGCAGGCCACCCGCGCGCAGCGCCACGTCGTTCGTCGCGGGAGCGGTCGGCGCCACGGCAAAGGCCGGCAGTGGCAGCGCCATCGCAACACAAGCGGCCGACGCCGCAAACTTTCCAATCGCTTGAAACTTCATGAAAACTCCTCCGTAAGTGAGTGCGCTCTCTCTCGTAATTTCGTTTGCGTGCCAGCAGCGAAATACGTTCGAGGCACTTTCGGCGGCCGAAAACGGGCCGGCACTCACGCAACCCTTATCGGCCGTACAAATTACCAGACTTGACTCGATTAACTTTCTTTAAGGCTGCGGGATGGCGGGTAGCGCCTCCGTTTGGCTTTGATCAGCAATCTGTCATTCTGAGGTACTCCGAAGAATCTAGCCGGACCCTTCGGAGTACCTCAGCGTGACAAGGCTTACTTCTGCCAGTGTTTGAAATGTTGGATCATTTGCTCCGTTGGGTTCGGCACCGCCTCGGCGAGTCGCACGGACAGTTTCCCCGGCGGCGTCGCTTGCTGATAGCAGGCCAGGTATTGAACCAAAGTTCGATGCGCCGCCTCGGGACCGTGCAGCATGAAATGCACCCACGCCCACGAGTAGCGGTAATCCGCGCCGTCCATCTGGCTCAGGTCGTCGCGTTCTTCGAGCGATTCGATCGTCCGGATCATGCCGAGCCGCAAGCTCCATTTCCACTTGAGATCATCGAAATAGGGGTGGTCGAAGGCTCGCTGGCTGGCCGGCACCTCGAAGTATTTTGCGATCCCTTCATCAAGCCAAAGCGGAACCACCGGCAGCGCGGCGTGGAGCAGCGCGTGTGTGCACTCATGACGAAGATCGATATCGAGGTCCGCCTTGCGGAACGTGTAAACACTGGGCGAGCCGCTGTCGAGCACGAAGAGCGCCGACCGATAGGGCACCTTGGGAAAATGTTGCTGCATGTACGCGCGGTACGATTCGGTCGTCGAGAACAAGTACACGTAGATCGGGTCTTTCGCCGGCGAGATTCCCAGCGTGCGAATCAGCTCGCGCTGGAGATCCGGAAGCTCGGCGAAGAGTTTTTCGTACGGACCGAGAGGAAAGGTCGCTTGAATGATAAACGGACCGACTTGCCGCGAATCGATCCAAGCATCCTTGTCGGTCGTGCCGCTGGAGGCGCCCGCCGCCAGCGACGTCGCCAAGGCGAGCAGTGCCGCCAGAACCAAATTGTCGCGTCGCTTGCTCGATCGCATCAGGCAACCAATCTATTGCTGAACCATTTTTTTCTACGCCTGGTCGCGGGACGGCGACCGGGCCGCACGCCCTGCCCTGCGGCCACGGCGGCCGGATTATCGCTGCACAGTTCAATCGCCAGCTCGGCGTTGGTCAGCTCGGCGACTCGTTCGTATGCGCGGCGCATCAGCGGCCGGCGCGAACGCGGTCCGTGGGCGTCGGTGGCGACAAAGTGAGCGAATCCCTCCGTAAGCAACCACTCGGACAACTGCCGGCAATCGTCGCCAAAGGTTCCGCACACGCTGCCGGCCGTGATTTGCAGCAGACAGCCGGCATCGACCAGCGGTGGAATAACTTCGGGTCGACGCAAAATCCCCTCGTTTCGTTCGGGATGCGAAAGGATGCCAACCATGTCGTGGCGCGCCAGCTCGTCGACGATTGGCTGAATCGGCAGATAGATATCGTGAGGCAATTCCAGCAGCACGTGCCGACGGTGATCGCCTAGCGTGAGCACCTCGCCGGTGAGAAGCTCCTCGATCATTCGGGGTTCGATCCGAACATCGGCGCCTGGCAACACCCTGATCGGAATGCCGGCCGCCACCAGCCGGGTTTGCAATTCGGCGACTCGTTGCCGAATATCGGGTCCGCGGTTTTCGCCGAAGCTGCCAAGCTGATGTGGGGTAGCAATGATCGTGGTCGTGCCGTCGTCGGCGGCCAGCCTGGCCATTGCCAATGACTCATCCCAATCCTCGGCGCCGTCATCGATCGCCGGCAGCAGGTGGCAGTGGATGTCTACAAAGGACATAGTAATAGCGCGCGGCAGCGAGCGCAAAGCGGCAGGCAAGTGGCCCGCTCATTCGCTGGCCGGCCGTCGTTCCGGCGGGTTAGATGAGATAAGATGAGATCGATCGAGAAGCAGTAGAAAAGCGAGCGAAGTATAGCGATTGAGTTATGTGCGTCAACCGAGGTTCGCACGAATGGATCGATTGGAGGCGCGCAGCGCAAGCAAGGGTTCGACGGATCGCACTTGCCCGCAAACGCTTACTTGCCAACATTATGCAACTGCTAGCGAGGAGAATAAACGGAGCTTCGAATTCATCGATCGAGCAGATGCGCGGCGGCTTGCGGACTATCCCGAAGGGATTGAATCATTCAGCCCAGGGTTGCCTGAGCTTGTCGAAGGCTACCCTGGGTTACCGGATGCAGTTCAATGGATCTACCCTGAAAGGGTTGCATCCTCGGCATTGGATGCAACCCTTTCAGGGTTGATCGCACGTCGCCGGCACGTAGACCCAGGGTAGTCCGCCAATGCGGACAACCCTGGGCTGAAAGATCGAATCCCGTTGGGATTCAGTAGTCGCAGTTGCATATTCTTGCCGTGCTGCGGGATTCGATCTAAACAAGCCTAGCGCACTTATTCCGCTAGCGGTGCGCGCGCGAGCACGTCGTACTGCGAGCCATCCGGCGTCAGCTTGCTCGCGAAGACCGTAACTTCATCGACGAGCATCGAGCCGCCCTCGAATTCGGCGAGGCCGGCGAGCTCGCGGACTAATGGCCGGGGCGGCGAGTTTCGGCCCGCCCTTCCCAGTGTAACGTGTGGGACGAAGCGGCGGTGTTCGGCCCGGTAGCCGAGACGGTCGAGCTTGCGCTGGATCGCGCCGTGCAGCGCGACCATCGCTTGTGCGCCGGCGCCGGCGCCGAGCCAAAGCGTGCGCGGCCGCTCGGGCGCGGGAAAAGCACCGGCGCCGCGGGCTTCCAGCTCGAACGAATCGAGCTCGATAACCGCCGACGATACGACATTGCATACGGCCGGTATTTCCAATTGATCGATATCGCCGAGAAACTGCAAAGTCCAGTGCAGATTATGCGGCTCGACCCATTTCACATCGCCGGCCGCGGGGCCGAGCAACTCGGCCAGCTTCTGTGCCGCTTGCCGGATGCTGGGAGAGGCCGGCACAGCAATGAAGGTGCGTACGGGCATAGTCGTGGGCGGCAAGTGCGACGGCGCGGCGAATGTAAGATGTGTGACGTTAGATAGCAGATGTCAGAGGCTGAATTCGGTCATCTTCGATCTTACATCCGAATGCCAATGCTCTGCGCCCATGCTTCTAAAAACTCAGCATTTTCCGATACGCCGCCATCCGGTCTTCGATGTCTTCGCGCGAAATCTGTTGCATGCGTTCCAGGCCGAAGCCTTCTACGTTGAAGCTAGCGACAAGGATGCCATAGGCCATGGCGGTTTTTAGCGCCAGCGCATCGAAGTTGTCGTGTTGGGCCAGGTAGCCCATCATGCCGCCGGCAAAACTATCGCCGGCGCCGGTCGGGTCGATCACTTTTTCGGTCGGGAAGGCGGGCATGACGTACGTTTCGTGTTCGCTGAAGAACATGGCGCCGTGCTCGCCCTTCTTGATGACGACGAACCGTGGACCCATTTCGCGCACTCGGTGGCCGGCCAACACCAGGTTTTCAGTGTCGGCGAGCAGCTTCGCTTCACTGTCGTTGATGACCAGGCCGTCGATCCGTTTGAAAAGCTTCATGAGCTCCGCGTGCGTGGTTTGGATCCACAGCTCCATCGTGTCGGCAACGACGAGCCGGCAACCGGGAACCTGGTCGAGAACCTTCATTTGCAGCGCGGGCACGCCATTGGCCAGGAACACGTACTCGGTGCGGCGGTATGTTTCGGAAAGAACCGGATCGAACTGGCCAAAAACATTAAGCTGGACGTCGAGCGTTTCCCGGTCGTTCATATTGGGTTCATAACGGCCGGTCCAGGTAAATGTTTTGCCGCCGCGAGCGATTTGCAAGCCGGACGTGTCGATGCCCCGACTTTGCAACAGCGCGGTATGCTCGGGGGGCCAATCCTCGCCCACGACGCCGACGAGCTGCACCTCGGTAAAAAAACTGGCGGCATACGAGAAATGTGTGGCCGAGCCGCCGAGCAGACCATCGCGGCGTGCTTTGGGGGTTTCCACGTTATCGATAGCGACCGAGCCGACGACGAGTAAGGGCATGAGCGCGGGGAAGCAGGGATGGAATAGTTAGTCAGCGGGCGATTATCGGTATGCCGTTTGTTGCCCGCAAGTCCGCCGGGAACTTCTCGACTTTACATGGTAATTGCTGAACGGTCTCGCAAATACTCGGCAAATTCTCAAAAAGTAGTTATGCTAAGGGACTGTGCCACGAGTTCGTCTCGAAAGCGCGGCCCCGGTGGTTCGAATTGACGCCGGCTGGAATCAAAGACGAGGCGACATCGGGATGCGGCGACTATTGAGAACTGCGCAGCTAATGAACCTCGTTCAAGTTCGGCTATCAGCTATCGGTCGTCAGCTTTCAGCCAGACCGTGTTCATTAGCTGCGCAGGGAGCAATAGGACCGATTCTGGCACTGTTTTGTGTCGTTCCACTCGTGAGTCATCGCGCCCTGGCCGATTTCGACCCGCCGGCCGGTTACTACGATTACGCCTCCGGGAGCGGCGCCACGCTGAAACAGCAGCTGCACGTTCTGATCGATGCGGTTGATGATCCGAATATCGACGACGTCGTGGAAACTCCGATGTCGTACGATGCGGCGCGTTCCACTCTGCAAGTGACCGATGCTGACCCCAACCACGCCGGTTACATGTTGTCGGTCTATGATCGGACTTCTGTCCACGTGGCGGCCATCAATCCGGGGGGGACGATTCCCGGTTGGGACAACGGGACGACCTGGAACCGGGAGCATACGTGGCCGAGAAGCCGGGGCGTCGGTTCGAGCGGTCCGGATGACAGCGACTTGTTCGAGATCAGGCCCTCCCTCACCTCGAAAAATGGCGATCGGGCTGACTTGAATTTTGGCGGCGCGTTTGGCGCTCAGTCGTATGGCACGGTCGTCGACGGGGGGCAAACCTATTGGTACCCTGGCGACGCCGACGCCGGCATGATTGCCCGCCAAGAGTTTTACATGGCCGTTCGCTATGATGGGACGGAAGCAAATACGCAAGATCTGGAAATTGGAACTGGCAACGTTGCGAATCCGTCGGGCAGCGAAGATTTGCCGCCGCAGCTTGGGAATCTTACGCGGCTGCTGGAATGGCACTACGCCGCACCTCCCGATTCGTTTGAGCGCAACCGCAACCAGATCATTTTCACCTCGTATCAGCACAATCGCGATCCGTTCGTCGATCATCCTGAATGGGTCTGGTCGGTGTTCGTCAACCAGGCGAACAACAGCCAGATCTCGATTGCGGGAACCGCGGTCGACGCAAACGGCGGTTCTTCAAAAACGGTCGATTTAGGCCGCGTTCTCGTCAATGGCGCGGTGCCGAGTCCCCGGGCGTTTTCGCTCAATAAGACTGGCAGCAACGGCACGTATTACGAAGTTACAACCAGCGGCGAAGCAACCAGCTCGGTTCTCGGCCGGCTGAACGCGTTTCGTACGAATCAGACGGACAGCGCGGCGATCAGCGTCGGATTGGACACGACAACCGCGACCGCCGGCATGCGGAGCGGGACCGTAACCGTCGACAATCTCGACGTTACAGCTGGGGGCGGCGCAGGCAAAGGCGCGAACGATGCGAACGACACGTTTAACATGAGTCTCAACGTGCTCGATCACATGACGCCGTCGTTCACGTCGCCATCGCTCGTCACGACCAAAACGCTCGACTTCGGCAATCTTGCGCTCGGCAGCAGCTCGCCGACGCTGAACTTCGATGTGTTCGACCTGGAAGGAGTCGTCGGTTCCACGGCCAATATGGATTTCGACAGCGTGACGCCGTCGGGAAACAGCGCGGCGTTTACGACGAATCTCGCCGCTTCGGCCGGATTGCTTCAAATTGCCGCCGGCGACGGGCACACATTTATGACATCCATGAACGCGACGGCGGTTGGCACCTTTCTGGCTACTTATACGCTGATGTTCTCGGACGAGGACTTGCCGGGCGCGCAAAGCAAATCGATCTCGCTCACGCTGACTGGCACAGTCCGATTGGCGGGCGATTACAACGGCGACGGCCGGGTCGATGCGAGCGATTACGTGGTCTGGCGGCAGTCGGTAGGCCAAACCGGCGTCACGCCCTATAGCGGCGCCGATGGCGACGGCAACACGGCGATCGATGCGAATGACTATCAGGTCTGGCGTGAAAACTTTGGGCAAACGGCGAGCGGCGCGGGCACCGCGTTCGGCTCTGCTGCCGTGCCGGAACCGGCAACTCTCTGGCTCGCGATGGTTAGCCTCATGGCGGCGGCGTCCCTCCTGGCGAGGTCGGCCCGCCCGGTTGGCCGGGTGCGCCGGACCGCCGTTGACAGTTTTACCGGGCGGCGCGGCTTTGGCGCTCTGGGCATGTTGGGGACAGTTTGAGTAGCCCCATTGTTGCCGCGACCGCTATGCCGACAACGGCAATCGCTAGCCGATTGTTGCTGTGCCGGATTTTGGCCGTCGACATGGAAGCAAGTCAGCTGGGTGCCCTTGCGTTGCGGCTGAAAGCTCCGTAGTACTGCTCGACATCCGCTCATGTATGGGCACCATCGCCTGCGAGATCGGATCACCGCGGCCGCCTGCGGATCAACCGGTGCGGTTCGGTGATTTTTGAATCGTGTCTTGCATGAGGGCTTTTCAATCTCTGAGCTGCCGCGTCGTCGTTTCCGTGAATCACCAACGACGTAGGACCGGAATTCAGACAGATTAAGTGTCAACTCCACCGCGGAAATCAAGTTGATGGAATTTCCAGGAACGGTTTGGCCTCCGGTGGCATCTTCGCTTGAATTGCCTGGGAACCCATGTGTATCAACGGCCGCAATGGCGGCTAAATCTACCGCCAGGAACAGATCGCTTCCCGCCGGGATGTCGCTGAATGCGATCCATCAGCGGACCCGATTTCGGTTTCGATGCCGAGTGACACCAATTGTTGGAGCGTGGCATCGGTGCCGCCATGACCAGCGTATGATTATTCGGGCCGTACAGGCTGTATTGCATTGGTATCGAGCTCTTCAGATATTTTTTCCCATTGAATTCAGCCAGCTGTGCATGCGCACGGGCCTCCACCGGAATGGACGACGCGCGGATTGGGTTCTTGAACTTGAATGTGACGCAATAACCGGGCGCGGTCGGATTCGACATTTCGGCAAATGCCACCACTTCGTCGATCTGCGCCGGATCGAATCCCATGTATTGCAAGCCAGCCGCCGTAGCGACCTCTACCGGAAATATCTGGGCAATCGGCGCCGCCATGATCTGCGCTGGCCGCAGCACCACGACGATCGCCGCATTGGGCGAGACAAATCGCGTATCGATCATCCCGGCGTTCGGCTGACCGGGCACGGGCTGCCCTGGCACCGGCAGCTTTGCGCTGCGGCGGCGACTACGGCCCCGAGGCCCGCTCGGACGCGCCGTCGAGTCCCTGAACCCGTTGTCGGACAGCCATCGCGGCGGCATTGGTCTGTGCCATCGCACACATGGAAGGCGAGGCGGCGACGCCAACGCAAGAAATGGACATAGCATGCGGTGCATCCAGCGGGCGCGAACGGATCGTATTGCCATAGTGATTTCCCTCTAGTGAGAGTATCGCTGTCCCTAGTGTTTTAGCGTTGAGGCGCTATTTTTGCGGCTATTGGCTGCGAAAGTTAGCTTAGAGGCCGCCGGCGGACGCGTCAAACTCGCGGCGGGGCTCGGCTGGCTTCCGTGGTTGAACCATAATGAAGTTGACTGCTATTCGAGAGCAAAACGCCGCCGATTTTGCTGTCCCAAAAGCAGTGATTGCCAACCCAGGTCGAACAGGCAGACGGGCCAGCGTGACGTACAATTTGAGATACCCCGCGAGTTCGAATCAGCGCGCCGCCAGAACGAGGAAATCGAATGAAGTTGCCCATGCGACGCATTTGCTTGCCGGTAATCCTGGCGTTCCTCGCTGGTTGCCGGCCGGCCAATCAGTTTGTGCCGCCACCTCCTCCGACGGTGACGGTCGCTCAACCTGTCGAACGTTCGGTTGCCGACACGGTCGAGTTCATCGGCACGGCCGAACCGACGATCATGGTCGATCTGCGCGCTCGAGTGGGCGGCTACTTGAAACAGATTCTTTTCACCGACGGCGACAACGTGAAGCAAGGCGACGTGCTGTTCGTGATCGACCAGGCACCCTATCAGGTCGCTCTCGACGGCGCAAAAGCCGCGCAGCAAAAGGCCGAGGCGGCACTCATATTGGCCGAAAGCCAATTGAAGCGAATGTCGCCTCTGGTCAAGACGGGAGTCGTAACGCAGGAAGAGTTCGACGTCCAATTGGCCCAGGTGGCAACGGCCAAGGCCGACGTGGCTGCCGCCGAGGCCGCGGTAAAGAAGGCGGAGCAGGACCTTGGCTACACGGAGATTCGGGCGCCGGTCGCCGGTCGCATCGCCAGACACCTCGTCGATGTGGGCAACCTGGTTCAGCGCAGGTAACGCCACTGGCGAACATCCAGTGCATCGACCCGATCTATGCGATTTTCGACGTTAGCGAAAACGATCTGCTGCGGTTCATGGATATGCTCCGCAAAAACCAACTGGCCGATCCCGATAAAAACCCGCCCGTGCTCCACCTGGCCCTCGCGAACGAACAAGGATTTCCTCACGCCGGCAAACTCGATTACCGCGACTTGACGATCGCTCGAGACACCGGCACCGCGATGCGCCGGGCCATTTTCCCGAACCCCGGTTGGCAAATTCTGCCGGGAATGGACGTGAAGGTCCAGGCGGACGTCGGCGAACCGAAGCCGCGCTTGCTTGTGGACGAGCGGGCGATCGGAACCGATCAACGCGGCGACTATCTGCTGGTTGTCAACGACAAGAACGTGGTCGAGTATCGCATCGTCCAACTTGGAAGCCGGATCGGCGGGATGCGAGTGATCAACGATGGCATTCGCAAAGGCGATTGGGTGATCGTGAACGGACTGCAGCGGGCCCGGCCCGGTGCAGTGGTCTGTGCCCGATCGGACGGCGATGCCGGAACAGAACGTTGCGAGCGCGGAGTCTGAGCCCAAGCCGGCGGCGACTGCGCCGACGAAGGCCGCCGATGAAACCACAGGGAAATCGAACTGATCGACTTCTGTAGCGATGATTTCCCGGTTCTTTATCGAGCGGCCGATTTTTGCGAATGTCATCGCGCTGGTGACAATCCTGCTCGGCGCGATATCGGTCTGGCGGCTGCCGGTCGAGCAGTATCCGCAAATCACGCCGCCCACGGTGCGCGTCACCACGAATTACCCCGGGGCCAATGCCACGGTGGTGGCCAACACCGTGGCCGCGCCGATCGAAACCCAAGTGAACGGCGTGGAAAACATGCTGTACATGTCGTCCACCTCATCCGGCGACGGCGGCTACTCGAATACGATCACGTTTGAAATTGGCACGAATCTCGATACGGCCCAGGTGCTCGTCCAAAACCGCGTGGCGATCGCGGAGCCCCAGTTGCCGGAAGAAGTGCGTCGGCAGGGCGTGACGGTCAAGAAGCAATCGACGAATATTCTGCTCGTGATTTCGCTGACGTCGCCGGATAACACGTTCGATAGTCTGTACCTTGCGAATTACGCTACCCGCGCACTGCGCGATGAATTGAGCCGCTTGCACGGGGTGGGCGATGTCACCGTTTTCGGCACGGCCAACTACAGCATGCGGATCTGGCTCAACGCCGACAAACTCAAATCGCGTGGACTCACCACCGAGGACATCGCGGCGGCGCTCCGCGAGCAAAACGTGCAAGTGGCGGCCGGGCAAGTCGGCCAGCCGCCGATCGCGGAAAAAAATCAACCCGATTTTCAATACACGGTGACGACGCTGGGCCGGTTGAGCAACGTGGAGCAGTTCGAAAACGTGATCGTGCGAGCGGCCAATCGCACACAGATCACCAGGCTCAAAGATGTCGCCCGGGTCGAGCAGGGAGGCGCAAACTTACGATCAATACAACCTCATCAAGGGCCGGCCGACGGCCAACATCGGCATCTTTCAGTTGCCAGGCAGCAACGCACTGGACGTCGTCCGCGACGTTCGCAAGGCCGTGGAAAAACTCAGCAAATCGTTCCCCAAGGGCATGGGTTACGAGTTTCCGCTCGATACGACGAAATTCGTCGACGAGTCGATTCACGCGGTTTACGAAACGCTGATCGAAGCCGGCGTGCTGGTGCTGCTCGTGATCCTGGTGTTCCTGCAGGATTGGCGAGCGCTGCTGGTGCCTGCCACGACGGTGCCGGTGACCCTGATCGGCGCGTTCTTCGCGATGTGGCTGTTGGGCTTTTCCGTCAACATGCTGACGTTGTTTGGCTTGGTACTGGCGATCGGCATTGTCGTCGATGACGCGATCGTGGTAGTCGAGAACGCGACGCACCACATCGAGGAGGGCATGGCGCCCAAGCCGGCAACGATCCAGGCCATGAACGAGGTGCTCGGGCCAATCATCGCGATCACTCTGGTGTTGATGGCGGTCTTCCTGCCGAGTGCTTTTATGAGCGGCATTACGGGACAGCTTTATCAGCAATTTGCCCTCACGATCGCGGCTACGGCGTTCATCAGCGCCATTAACGCGCTCACGCTGAAACCGGCACAGTGCGCCCTGTGGCTGCGTCGGCACAGTGGCCGAAAGAATGCTTTTACCCGTTGGTTCGATCGCAGCTACGGCTGGCTCGAGTCGGCCTATGCCGCTGTTGTCCGCCGCGTCGTGAAAATCTCGCTCGTCATGATGCTCGTTTTTGCCGGTTTGATCGGCCTGACCGTATGGTGGTATGAACACGTTCCCACCGGCTTTATTCCGACCGAGGACCAAGGTTATTGTTTCATCCTGGTGCAGCTGCCCGATGCGGCGTCGCAGGAGCGGTCGAAAGCCGTCATGCGCCAAATCGACAAACTGCTGGCCAAGACGGATGGCATCAAAACCTGGATCACGATTGGCGGATTATCGATTCTCGATCAAAGTTCGGCGCCAAACAGCGGAACGCTATTCGTCACCTTCAGTCCGTTCGAAGAAAGGCTGAAGAAGGGCCTCACGCTGGATACGATGCTTGGTAAGCTCCGCGGCGACTTCAGCAAGATCCAGGAGGCGGTCGTATTTCCCTTTGCGCCGCCGGCCATTCGTGGACTGGGCGTGCGCGGTGGTTTTGAAATGGAAGTTCAGGACCGCGGCGACCTCGGTCGAAACGTTCTCGGGCAAGTTGTGACGGGAATTATCGAGGATGCCAAAACGCAATCGGGCTTGAGCGCGCTGAATACGACCTTCCGTGCGGGCGTACCCCAGTTGTACGTTGATATCAACCGCGAGAAAGTGAAGCTGCTGAATATCCCGCTGAGCGAAGTATTCGGCACGATGCAGACGTATTTGGGCTCGAGCTACGTCAACGATTTCAACAAATACGGCCGCGTGTACCAGGTCCGCCTGCAGGCCGAACCGAAGTTTCGGGCCGAGCCCGCCGATGTCCGCCGGCTCGAAGTGCGTAATCGGCAAGGCGAAATGGTGCCGCTCAGCACGCTGGCGACGGTCAAAAAATCGTTCGGCGCCCAAATCGTAAATCGCTACAACATGTATCCCGCGGCGTCGATTACCGGCGAACCGGCGGCCGGCCGCAGTACCGGACAGGCGCTCGAGATCATGGAAGAGCTGGCCACTCGCAATTTACCGGAAGGCATGAACTACGAATGGACCGGGATGGCCTATCAGGAAAAACGCGTCGGCGGCGAGGCGGTTTGGATTTTCGCAATGGCTGTGTTGCTGGTTTATTTGGTGCTGGCCGCCCAGTATGAAAGTTGGTTCATTCCCTGGGCCGTGATTCTGGTCGTGCCGTTGGGGCTGATGGGGGCGGTCGCGGCCGTGTCGATTCGCGGCTTCGAAAACAACGTGTACACGCAAATCGGCATCGTGCTGATCATTGCGCTGGCGAGCAAGAACTCGATTTTGATTGTGGAATTCGCCCGCGAATTGCGTGGCCGCGGCGAAACGATTCAACATGCGGCCGCACACGCGGCACGGATGCGTTTTCGCCCGATCTTGATGACGTCGTTCGCATTCATTCTCGGCGTCGTGCCGCTGATGGTTGCCCATGGCGCCGGCGCCGCCGGCCAGCAGGCGCTCGGAACCGCGGTGTTCGGCGGCATGCTGGCCTCGACCATGCTGGCCGTATTCTTTGTGCCGGCGTTTTTCGTGGTCATGCAGAGCATCAGCGAATGGTGGGGCCATGGCCAACCTCAATCAAATGACCAATGACCAAGCACCAATGAGCAAAAAACGGGCGCCGAAGCTGCATCGGTCGTTGGAATTTGGAAATTGGGATTTCTCCTTCGCCGGTCCGGTGGTTCTCATCGCAACGATTGCGCATGCGATAAAAACCGGTTATAGCGACTGAGCGCCGCTGGCCGATTTCAAGCGGAATTTCCGTCGTTCCAGGGCTGAAAACGCCTTTTTTGCAGGGCGTTCTTGCACATTCTCGATGCTATGGTTGCTCAGGCGCGGGCCAGGTTTCGGCGGGGCATAAAGACGTAATTAGGGCGGATCCTGTTTCCGTCGGATCGCGCTGTCGGCCGAGCCGCACTCCAAACTGATTATTCCATGATAGTTATTGTCGGTGCCATCATAGTGGTCGGGGCGGTGCTGGGCGGCTTTTCGATGGCCGGCGGGCACATCGGCGCGCTGATTCATCCTTCGGAACTGCTCACGATCGGCGGCGCCGCAATCGGCGCGCTGGTTGTCAGCTCGCCGAAAAAAGTCCTGGTCGATCTCGCGAAGGGCCTGATCGCATCGCTCAAAGGCACGCCGTTCAACAAAAAGGCGTATGAAGATGCGTTCAAGTGCCTGTACGACCTGTTGCGGCTAGCCCGTCGCGACGGCATGCTCGCCCTGGAGCCGCACATCTCCAAACCCGAGGAAAGCAGCATCTTTGGAAAATATCCGCGCGTCGCCCATAATCATCACCTGCTGCATTTCATTTGCGGTGGCATGGGCCCGCTGGTCGACGCGACGGTAAAACCAGAGCAGATGGCCGAACTCCTGGAAGCGGAGCTCAAAGTAATGCACGAAGAGCATCATGCGCCGATGCTTGCGCTGCAGAAGATGGCCGACGCCCTGCCCGGCTTCGGCATCGTGGCGGCGGTGCTCGGGATCGTCGTCACGATGGCGCACATCGACGGCCCGCCGGGTGAAATTGGCGAACGGGTCGGCGCCGCGCTCGTGGGAACGTTTCTGGGAATCTTGCTGTCGTACGGTTTTGCGGCTCCGCTGGCGACGCGGATGGAATTTCTCGGAGAAGCCGAGGGCGCGTTTTTCCGCACGATATCCGCTGTGGTCGTGGGTTTTGCCAACAACTTACCGCCAAAGGTGGCGATCGAAATGGCCCGCCGCGGCATTACGCGCGAGTTCCGTCCCGAACGCGACGAGCTGGATGCGTGGTTTAAGGAAGCAGAAGCAGCATGATAGTTCAGAGCTAGGAGTCGAGAGTCAAGAGCCAGACGTTCGAACTCTTGACTCTCGACTCTTGACTCTTGCCTTCGGAGCGACACATGGCAGGTCACGGCGGCGGTGCTTGGAAAGTGGCTTACGCGGACTTCGTGACCGCGATGATGGCGTTTTTTCTCGTCATGTGGATCACGTCGCAGAACGCCGACGTGAAGAAGGCGATTGGCGGCTACTTTCAGGATCCATGGGGATCGTTTTCCGAGAATACGACCCCCACGATAAAGACGCCGGCCGGGCTCAAGGGCGATGCGCCATTCGCCGACAGCACGACAGGCATCCTGCCGAACCGCTGGCCACAAGCGAACCAGGAGAACGCCACGGAAAAGCAACCCGGGGCAGCGTCGGTGTGGCAGCAGAAAGAGAAGCTTCATCTGCTTACCAACGTCGATCGGAATTTGCCGGCGCTGGTCGTGAACTTCGACGACAGCACGGCCGAGCTACCGCAGGAAGCGCAAAAGCGTCTCAAAGCGTTGTTGCCCGCCCTCTTGGGAAAACAAAATCGGATCGAGCTGCGGGCCCATTCCACGTACCGGCCGCTGCCGTCGAGCAGCCCGTATCGCGACCATTGGCAGCTCTGCTTCCAACGCAGCGTCTCCACGATGTTGTTCCTGAAGGCCAATGGCGTGGAACCAGAGCGGATTCGACTCAGCGAATCGGCAGCGTTCGAACCGCTCACAAATCGACTCGAGACTTCGTGGCAGAACGAAAACAATTGCGTCGAAATCTTTCTGCTGACCGAGGTGGTCGATAAGGCAGCCGGCACGACGCAAGCGGCGGCCGCGCCATAGTGAGAATTGCTGCGCCGTAGGACGGACAATCCTGTCCGTCTTTCGTAAATTGACGGACAGGTTGTCCGTCCTACAAGCAAATACGCGCTATTTCTCGTAGAGCAGCCTGTCGACTCGCTCGAACGTGTAGCCGCGTTTGATCAGCTCGTCACAAAGGGGTCCGAGGCGCGAATGAAATGGGTCTTTTCGACCGGAGCCCAAGTGAAGCAGTAAGAGAAACCCGTTAAGCCCATGCGGGTCTTTTCGCTCGTAAGCGAGTATATCGTCGTAAATTTTCTGTGCGCCGACGAAATGCGGGTCGTCCTCCCGGGCATAATCGCGATTTGAGCCGCTGCCGGGTGTGAAGTTGATCAGCGTGACGCCCATCGCGCGCGCCCATGTCGCCTGGTCGCGATTGTATTGCTCGTAGGGAGGGATAAAGAAGACGGGCAGCCCCGCGCGGAGTGCTCCGATGCGCGCAAATCGGCAAGATTCTTGCGCAAATCCGCTTGGAAGAATTGCTGGGTTACCAGCGACTTATCGCGCTCATCCCACGCTGCGTACAGTGGATGCGAGTCGGAGTGGGGCCCAACGTAATGGCCTTCGGCGACCGCCCGCCGCATCAACATCCGCAACGGCGCCTGACGTAAAAAATTACCGGTGACAAAGAATCCCGCCTCGATCTTTCGTTGTTTCAGCACATCGAGAATCGGCTCCGCGCTTTCACCAAAATCGCCACCGGTGAATACGAGCGCCAGCTTTTTGACGCCCGGGTCGCCGCGAATGATCGCGCCGTATGTCTCGCGCACCAAATGCTCGGTCGGCAGCGATTGCGCGTTCGTGGCGCCGGCAAATATCAGCGCCGCGATTAGCAAACAAATATACTCGGGCCGACGTGCCCACATCTGTATTGCTTTTCGTGAAACGGGCAACATCTTCATGATTACAACAAATGCAATTCAACGTCCGTGCGCCCAGGCGGCTTGAAGTGCAACGTCTGGGCGTTGGGCTTAGCGTCTATCCGGCACGACTGGGCAAGCGCCCGTGTTTCTTCTGGCGTCGCCTCGGCTAAAAAGATTACGACCCGACGCGCAACTTCGTCGCCGGCTTTGAATTGGCGAGGACGATCGGAGTACGAGCCGTAGAGGATGTCGGAATAGACTGAAATGCCCGGCGAATATCGGGAGGCTTGCGCGTAGGTGAGTCCGGCGCCGGCCGCCCTGACAACGCCGATTCGGCCATCCACATTGGCCCACGCTCCCGAAACGGCAACGGGTGGCCGCGGTTTCCGCCAATCAAGTTTTATTTCGCCATTCTCGTCCGTTAGAACCCGAGTGCCACCAGTGATCTGGTCATTTTCGATGCCTATCGGGACGCCCCGCTCGCTTTGCACCGTAACATCGGCAAGCGCGGTGACACGGTCTTCGTAAACCACCGTCTGGCTCCCGATCGAGGTCATCCGCAGGGTTTGTTTCAGTCTTCCGCCGTCCAGCAGCAAGGCGCCGGTCGTTTCAAAGCCATCGGCAGTTTTTTTCCAGGAATGTTCGACCACAGTTGTCGTGGCGTTGCCTTGTGGAGTGAGTTCAAACGAACCGACAAATCCATCGGCGATCGGAACCGCAAAATCGGGATTGCCTTCGCGCCCTGTCCCGATTGGGACCAGCAGGCCCATGATTCTATTCTTCCATGAAAACGATACGAACTTCTCTTGCGTGCGATGGGAAATGAATTGGACGAATGGATATTCGCGCACACCCTGTTCCTGCTCGGCCGCCTCGCGGCCGGTCAGTTCTTTCTCAGCCGGTCCAAACACTTTGTGCGCCAGGAGGCCATAGGAGGCTTGTTCCGCGTTAATCGAATGTCGAATGATTCCCAGGCGTGAACCGGGCGGGGCCAGGCTTCCTCCGGCCATGAGCTGCCACGTGCGAAGACATTGCAGGCTCGATTGCTCCATGCGGGCGGCGAATGGATCGCGATCGCGTGTGGCGAGCGTCGCGAACAGGTTGATGAAGGGAAGACCATGTAATTCCCAATCCATCCCCTGCGGATAAGCGGCCTCTCCCCAAGGCAGCATGATGGTCTTAAACATTTGCCAGGTGTCCGTCACGTGATGGGTCGCGGCCTGCGGAACTGGCCGGCTGGCATAGGTGTAATACATGGTCGCCTGCGTTAGAAAATAGGAGCTGCAGCCAACATACGAGGGATGAAAAATGTTGTGGTTTTCGAGCGTGTAATCAGGTTGCAGATTTGGGCCGCCGACCCACCGGTTCACGGCACCACCCTCGACCATTTTTGTGTCGTGCATGTCGTCTGCGGTGCACAGGGTGTTCATCATGTATCCGAGCGCCGCCTCGTGCCAGGCGGCGGCGTGAGGGTGAGAAGGAAGCATCAATTCGCCGAGGACTAGCGCGGGAACTTCCCAGCCGTTTTCCTCGGCTTTAGTATCGAGCCAGAGGTTATTGCGCGGTTTCTTATCGAGCAGAATATCATCTTCCCAGGCGACGACCCGGCCGACGCCTCGTTGCAGCTCGGGATCGAGCTTGTCCCACATCAGCCAGGCGCCCCAGGCCAGCGTGCCGGTCCACATGCCCGATTGCCAACTTACGGCTCCGACTTTATCGGCGGCGCCCCATCGTTTTCCATCGGCGCACTTTTGCGTGCCGCTGACATGCGTGTTCGTCATATAACGAATCGCGGCAACGGCTTTGGCCGACAACTGCCGGTTTTCGTCGCCAGTCAGGGTGTCGTCATATTTCAAGAGCGTTGCGGACGCCAGCACCATACCGGCGATCGTGCGGATGCCTCCGTTGCCGATGCTCGTACCGTCGCCCCAGTAACCCGACGCGGAATCAAACGTTTTCCAATCGCGGTCGGCGTAACGACAAGCGTCGCGCAGAAGCTGAGTGTACGTTCGCAGGATTTCCTGCTCGGAAAGACTATGAATTTGGTAAAGATCTTTTGCGGCGCAGAGGATACCAGCAATAGAATCAGAAAAAACTTCATGTTGGATCCAAAAACCGAATAACACAAATAGGGGAAGAGCGAGGATCGACTCGCATTTTCATCAGCACGCATGATCCAACTCCGAAACCTCGCTCAGAAATGAGACCCGATCCGTTCCGCCCTCATTTCCGACTAACGCTTGATTTCATACGTGCCCGTAAGTTTCGCTTCAGCAAGCACGTGCCCCTGCATGGCAGCGAGGAGTTGTTGCTTGGTAGCGCCTGGCGACAGGCCGAGCCGCGTATCGAGCGCGTAGAGCTTGAAGTGATAATGGTGCACGCCGTGGCCGGCTGGCGGCAACGGGCCGCGATAGCCGGTCGTGACGCCCGATGGCCAGGAATTCTTTCCCTGCCGGGCGTCGACGGGCTCCGTTATCTGCGGCGCGTCCGACTTCACTCCTTCCGGCAGCGCGCGCACAGCCGGCGCAATACCATAGATAACCCAATGGACCCAGGGCTCGGGCGTGGGCGCATCGGGATCGTCGCAAATCAGCGCGAATTCTTTCGTGCCCTCAGGTGCACCGTCCCAAGCGAGCGGCGGCGAAACGTCGCCGCCTTCGCCCGAATACTTTGATGGAATCGCTGCACCCGCCGCAAACGCGTCGATGTTAACTTGAATTTCATGGCTACCTCACTTGCGGGCGTTTCTTGGACCTGTCGACCAGGTCGAGCGTTGTGCTTTCCTCCGCACCCACTCGTCAGCAGAACGCAGGCGACGCCAAACAGTCTAGTGGCATTACGGATGGAGATCATCATAGTCGATGGTATTTGACAAGTAGATTCAACTCGGCAGCCTACACCGATCGCGACTGGGTGGAAAGTATGAGGGAATAGTTGAAGTCGTACGACCTCAAAGATCCTTCGCCGCTTCTTTGGCCCAAGTGTCGCGGAGGGTGGCGGTGCGGTTGAAGACCGGGCGGCCCGGTTTTGAATTGACCGAATCGGTAAAGAAGTAGCCGAGTCGCTCGAATTGGAAATGCTGCCCCGGCCTGGCGGCGGCAACGAAAATCGCCTTGGCCGTCGGATTTGCGGTAAAAGAAGGCGTGGGAGCACAGCACGAAATGGGCTAGAATTCTGATATGGTAAGCGCGGTAAGTGGTAAAAACGAACTCCTTCAACGACTCGCTGAACAGGCCGGTCGGATCAAAGCGCATGGCGTGCGACGGCTGGGATTGTTCGGGTCGTTTGTCCACGACCAGCCGAACGTCGATAGCGACGTCGATCTCTTGGTTGAATTCCGGCCAGGGAGAAAAACATTCGACAATTTCATGTCGTTGGCCGAACTTTTGGAGGAACTGCTACAGCGGCGCGTGGAGCTCGTGACCACCGAGTCTCTCAGTCCCTACCTCGGGCCGCGGATACTGGCGGAAGTGGAAGATGTCGCGCTGGTGACTGATTTGCTGCGGCACATGCTCGACGAATGCGAGTATTTACTCGCCGAGTCGCGCTCGCTAAGCCGCGAACAATTTGTGAGGCACGACACATTTCGACGCGCATTTGTTCGCAGCATCGAAATCATCGGCGAAGCTGCGAAAGGTGTGCCCGCATCGTTTCGTGTCAGGTATCCGACGGTTCCATGGCAATCGATTGCGGGGATGCGGGACCGCCTTATTCATGGTTACTTCGCCGTCGATTTCGAGATCGTCTGGGACGTTGTACAAAACAAAGTGCCCGGGCTTCGCGACCAGCTTAAGAAAATCCTTGAGGCCGAGCAGGCCGAGCAGGACGAGCTCTGAGGGTCGCGTTACTCTTTCGCGGCCTCTTTCGCCCACGTATCACGGAGCGTAGCAGTGCGGTTGAAAACGGGGCGGCCCGGTTTTGAATCCACAGGGTCGGTAAAGAAGTAGCCGAGGCGCTCAAATTGGAAGTGCTGCCCCGGTCCGGCTGCGGCCAGTGACGGTTCCAGCTTCGCATCGCGCACTATCGCGAGCGAATCCGGATTGATGTTATCGAGGAACGTTTTGCCTTCAGGTGCATCGTCCGGATACTCGGTCTTGAAGAGGTGATCGTACACCCGGATTTCGGCGCTCGCTGCGTGTTGCGCCGATACCCAATGGATCGTCCCCTTCACTTTGCGGCCGTCTGGAGCGTTGCCGCCGCGCGTTGCGGGATCATACGTACAGCGTAGCTCGGTGATGTTTCCCGACTTGTCTTTAACCACTTCGTTGCACGTGATGAAGTAGGCATAGCGCAGCCGCACTTCGCGGCCGGGTGCGAGGCGGAAGAATTTTTTGGGGGCATCCTCCATGAAATCGTCGGCTTCGATAAAGAGTTCTCGGGAGAATGGCACGCTGCGCGATCCGATCTCCGCTTTTTGCGGGTGGTTGGCCGCTTCGAGTTGTTCGATTTGACCCTCGGGATAATTGGTCATGACGACCTTTAATGGCCGCAGCACCGCCATCACGCGCGGGGCCCGTTCGTTGAGATCCTCGCGAATCGCGTCTTCGAGCCAGGCCATGTCGATCGTGCTGTTGAACTTCGCCACGCCGATCCGTTCGCAGAAAGCGCGTATCGACTCCGGCGTATAGCCGCGGCGGCGCAGGCCGCGAATCGTGAGCATCCGCGGGTCGTCCCAGCCGGAGACGTGCTTCTCTTGCACGAGCTGCAACAGCTTGCGCTTGCTCATCACCGTGTATGTGAGGTTAAGTCGCGCGAATTCGATTTGCTGTGGATGGTGGATGCGCAGCTCTTTGCAAAACCAATCGTAAAGCGGCCGATGGTTCTCGAACTCCAGCGTGCAGATCGAATGCGTGATGCCTTCGATCGAATCGCTCTGGCCGTGCGTGTAATCGTACGACGGGTAGATACACCAGCGATCGCCGGAGCGGTGATGCGATGCATGCTTGATGCGGTACATCACCGGATTGCGCAGGTTGATATTCGGCGATGCCATATCGATCTTCGCCCGCAGCGTGCGCGCACCGTCCGGAAACTCGCCCTGCTCCATCCGCTGAAAGAGATCGAGGTTTTCTTCCACCGAGCGGTTACGGTATGGACTATTCTTACCCGGCTCACTGAGCGTGCCCCGATGTGCGCGCACCTCCTCGGCACTCAGATCGCACACATACGCCTTGCCCTCCTTGATAAGCTGAATCGCCCACTCGAAGAGCTGCTGGAAGTAGTCGGACGCATAAAAAAGGCGATCCTCCCAATTGCCGCCAAGCCAGCGAACGTCGTCGATGATCGAATCGACGTACTCCTGCTCCTCCTTGGTTGGATTGGTGTCGTCAAACCGCAGGTTGAATTTGCCGGCGAACTCCCGCGCGAGCCCGAAGTTCAGGCAAATGCTCTTGGCATGGCCGATGTGCAGATACCCGTTCGGCTCCGGCGGAAACCGCGTATGCACACGCCCGCCGTTCTTGCCCGCAGCGCGGTCGGTGTCAATGATTTGCTGAATGAAATTGCGGGATGTACTTCGTTCATCCTGCGGCATAACACACATCCTTACTACGACACTACTTCAGCTCAAGCCTGAATGATGCCACGGCGAATTAAATCGCGTCGTAAATCCAATCGGCGAATATCGTTCACCCGGAGCAGCCGAACGGTAACTCTTCCGATCGGACTAAGCCCCACGATATGCGCATTGCGCATTGTGAAATGGTCATTCCACGACAGTTTGCGAGGATCGTAAAGGCCGGCCAGTTCACGCGTCTCACGATCTAAACTGGCTATGTTTGGTCCCTTATAAAGATTGCAACGGCTGCAAGACCAGCAGAGGTTTTCCAATTCTTCGCTGCCTCCATGCTGCCTAGCAATCACATGCTCGACGTGGAACGGCCATTCATCGGACTCCTCTGGCAAGAGACAGTATTCGCATCGATTGCCAGCACGTTGTCGGACGAAGTCTCGTACCTCTGCATCCATGAATTAGCCCGGATTCTCATCCAAAAAACGGCGGGCCTTTGATTTGAGTAGGGAGATCAAGTCACCAGCATCCACCAAATCTCTGTATTCGTCGCGCTCTTCTTCGGTCAACGTGCCATCATCGGATTTTCGGCCAAGTTCGACCACTCGCGCGACAATCTGGGGATCTGGTTTCCGATTAACGATCGCCTCGGCCATCTCTCGGTTGAACAGGGATGTCACCGGCTCGAAATAGTGGTCGAGAATGGTAGTAAGCATTGACATAGCTGGATTATACACCCGGTTCGCCCTGAATTGTCAAAGCCGATTTCAGCGCATTAACATTACTCCGGCTCGCCCCAATCCGCCACAAAATCCGCATGGCACTTCGGGCACCGAACCTTCTTGCCGAGGAACGAGCCGTGCGCTTTGCTCGCGTGCGAACATTTCGGACAGACCACCAGGAACTTCGTCGGTCCATCGTCGCTCGCGTCGAGTTTCAAACCGGCGGGCAGGCCGGTGAACTCGATATCGTCCTTTTCCAGAAGCATTAACTGATCGCCGGAAATCTCGCGGAGATCGGCAATTCGGTTGGCCATTCGGCGGATCGCCTGTTCGAACAGGTTGCGGACCGCCCGGCCGTTGCCGAAGCGGCGGTCGCGATCGCGATACAATTCTGTCAGGCCCAGCATCAGCTTGGGGCGCGTGCCGTCGGCTAGCTTGTAATGGTTCTTGTCGCACAGCCACGCAAAGATGCGGGCTAGCTCGACTGGCGAGTAGTCGTCGAAATGAAGTTGCCGATTGAACCGCGACGTCAAACCGGGGTTCGAATCCAGCAGCGTGCTCATTTCGTCCGGATAGCCGGCCAAGATGACAACGAGCCGGCCTCGGTTGTCCTCTGCCCGCTTCAGCACGGCCTGCACCGCCTCGCCGCCATACGGATCCTGGCCGTCTTGAGCCACGAGGCTGTAGGCTTCGTCGATGAACAAAACCCCGTCGAGCGCTTCGTCGATTTTTGCGTTCGTCTTCGGGCCGGTTTGACCCGCGTAACCGGCGACCAAACCGGAGCGGTCCGTCTCGACAAGATGGCCTTTCTTCAACACGCCCATCGCGGCGAAAATCTTGCCGATTATGCGGGCTACCGTCGTCTTGCCGGTGCCCGGATTGCCGGTGAACACCATGTGAAGGCTGATTTCAGTGTCGGAGAGTCCTGCCTCGCCACGCCGACGTTCGAGCTTCAAATAATTGGCGAGCGTGCGGACTTCGTTCTTGATTGGCGCAAGACCGATAAGCTCATCGAGTTCGCCGAGCACTTGCTGTAGATCAGGCTGTGCCTGACGAACGTCAGGCTGCGCCGGTGCCCGGCGGAGTCTGGCCAGCGCCTTGCCGAGTGGCGTGGCGGATCCCGCCGGCGTCCTCTTGCATCGTGGCGATCGCCTGGCCGCTCATGGCGTGCGGTTCGTCGTGCCTCGTGGGCTCATCGACCGGCACGGGACGAAGGTCCACGCGCAACTCCTCGCGTATCGTCTGGATAACGGCCGCTTCTTTCTCGTGGAGCGTGCCATCGGCGCGGGCAATCACGTTTGCCAAGCGCATGACAAGCGTTTCGAGCGTGCCGATTCGTTCGCGGAGCGGCGCGATGCGATCGAATGGCCGGATCATGCTGTACCACTTGAGCTTTTCCGATTCGTGGGCCGCCTCGCGCGCTGCCATGCACAGCTTTTCTCCGGAGAGGTGCTGGTTCCACAGATGCTCGAACAGAATCACGGCCAATTCTCGTTCGGCCGGCGACCACTGTTGGTCTGCCTCGCAGATGGTAACGTAAATCTTGAGTACCAGCGCCCGGTGCAAGTCGTCCATGAGTTGCACAAACTTATCGCCCGACTGCTCGATCAATTGTGGGAACTGTTGGGCGCAGAGTTTGCCGCTGGAAACGTAGAGCTCGCGACACTCATCCAGAATCGATCGAAAAAGTGACCCGGTAGTATCGTGGTCGCGGCCGAGCATCGCAGTATTCGGGTCCTATTTGAGTCCATTCGTAGGTCAGGCGTTAGCCTGACATTGAACCGACTATCAGGCAAAAGCCTGACCTACGATTATTTTTTCTCGTCGGTCCTCAGCGCTCTTTCATAAAATGCGGCCAAATCCTTGCGCAGCTTTTTCAGCGCCGGCTCGTTCGTGTACATCATGTGGCCGCCTTCATAGAAGTGTTGCTCCACATTTTTCTGCAACTCGGGCGGCAAACGCATATGGTCGAGGCTGTACCGCACCGTCGCCGGCGGCGTGGCGAGGTCGTAGTAGCCGCTCGCCACAAAAAGTTTGACGAACGGATTCTCCCCCAGGGAGTCGCGGAGCGTGCTCGAGGCGTCGGGAAAGCTCGACATAAAGCGGCCGTAGCTCCAGGGCCGCACTTTGTCGCTCAGGATTTCGTACACGTGTTCGTCGTCGACCTTCAAATCCGTTCGCAAATAGTCGTTGATCGCCGCCGTGAATGCGCCGAATACAGCGGCGGCGGCGGCGTCGTAATCGGACGTTTCGCCGGCGTCGTCTTCGTCGATTCCTTCGTAACGGCTGTCGTACCGTCCGACCGAGCGGCCCCGTTTGCGCAAAAGCTCTTTGCCGAATCGCTCCATACTGATGCGCAGTTTGGCCTGGTCGACGTACTCTTTCGACAGCCCCGTAAATCGCGCCAGCTTTTCGGCCACCGCGTTGCGTTCCTCGTCGCTTGCCGCCTGGCCTTTCATCATGGTCAGTGTGTACTCATTGAGCGCAAAGGAAGTGGCCTGCTTCACGACTTCTTCCAAAGAAAGCGCCTGCAAGTCGCCCGGCAGCGCCTTGTGGTACCAGGCCGCCGCCGCATAACCGGGTACGAACAGAATATACGGCAGATCGTTGCCGAAGTTGAAATCGATCGTCTGGAAATTCAGAGCCGGCGAAACCATCAGGATGCCGTTGAGCACCATGTCGTATCGCCGCCGCAGATAGCCCGACAGACCGGCTGCCCGGATCCCGCCGTAACTTTCGCCGATCAGGAATTTCGGCGAACGCCACCGGCCGTATTTGGTCGTGTAGTCGTGAATGAACTGGCCGACGCTGCGCAGGTCTTCCTGGTAACCGTGAAATTGTTCGTCCTTCTCGCCTTTCGCCGCCCGGCTGTAGCCCGTGCTCACCGGATCGATGAACACCAGGTCGCTGATGTCGAGCAACGAATAGGGATTGTCGGACAGGTCATACGGCGGCGGCGACTGCGAAACGCCCTCGGGCAATTTCACGCGGCGCGGCCCGAGCATTCCCAGGTGCAGCCAGACACTCGAGGAGCCGGGCCCGCCGTTGAAAGCAAAAGTGACAGGCCGCCGGCTCAGGTCGGCGACGCCGTCCTTCGTGTACGCGATGAAGAAGACCAGCGCTTTTGGTTTGCCCTCATCGTCCTTCATCACCAGCGTGCCGGCAGTGACGGTGTACTTGATCTCCTTGCCCTGAATCGTCGCCGCGTGTTTTGTAACCGTGACCTTATCCTTGAGTTCGTCCTTCTTGTCCTTCTCGTCGGACTTCTCTTTCTTCTCATCGGCGTTGGCGTTCGCGACTTTTTCTTTTGC
The DNA here is from genome assembly GCA_963733825.1 of Pirellulales bacterium. Classification (GTDB taxonomy): domain Bacteria; phylum Planctomycetota; class Planctomycetia; order Pirellulales; family Lacipirellulaceae; genus JABDGM01. The sequence goes on along the minus strand of CAVTEK010000008.1, from coordinate 93,762 downwards.
CGGAGTTGACGTATCTGCAGCCTGCGCGGGACCGACAATCAGCAAAGACGCCGCTAAGACGAAGGTCGTAACAGCAATCATCGTGAAGGGCATATTTCGCATGGTAAACGATCGCAGCCGAGGTGGTTTTCCAGAAAATGGCCACTCCTTCAAACTAATCAGAGGAAGTGCTTTTGCCAACCAGCCAACGTAGGTCGGTAGTGGCTTGAACAACAAACTGTCATTCCGAGGTACTCCATTGTCATTCCGAGGTACTCCGAGGAATCTAGCCGGATCCCTCGGAGTACCTCGGGATGACAGGGGCGGTCAGGTTAAAGCCCGACTTACGACCCGCACGTATTCGAAGAAATGCTGGCGTTTGTGAGCGATGCCTCGGCGAACGACTCGTCGCTCTCCCAAATGACGACTTTCGTCGCCGTAACGCCCGTGCCGGCGAGAAGTTTCGGGCACACTTCATGTAACAAGTAAGTGGCCATGTTCTCCGACGTCGGATTGTAAGGCAGCACGTAGTATCGGCGCGGCTCGACGATCTCGACGGCGGCCAGGCCGTTTTCATCCGCCTCGTTGAGTACAAAGCCGTGGTCCCAATTCTCGTCGAGCCAGCCTTTGAAGAGCTTCTTGAGCTCGGCGAAATCGATCACGCGGCCCACGTCATCGACCTCGTGGCCCGTCACGTAGAAATCGGCCGTGTAATTGTGCCCGTGGAAATACTCGCATTTGCCGCCGTGCTTGTGCAAGCGGTGGCCGGCGCAGAACTTAATCCGCCGCATGATGGTAAGGCTCATGATGAAAACCAGGATGCAGGATGCGGGAGGGAGGGTGCGGGGAGATGGCCGGCCGCCTTCGAACGGCAACCACATGCTTCATTTTCGTGACTGCGGGTCTATTTGGGAAGCATGAATTTACCGTCGGTAGTACAATCACAATCGTCGTCGCTTGTCACCTGCCCCCCGCATCCGGCTTCCCGCATCCTCATGCTGATCGATATCGTCAAGCTGGAGTGGGTCGGGCTCGCCGTTTTTCTGTTCCACACGCTGGGCATTCTGGCGGCAATTCATGCCGTGATGACCGCCCGCACCTCGCAGGGGGCGATCGCCTGGGCGCTGCTTCTCGTTCTCATCCCCTACGTGACCCTCTTCGCGTACGCGGCATTCGGTCGCGGAAAGTTCGGCGGATACGTCAAGGCCCGCCGGGCCGGCGACTCGCAGATCGATCACATTGCCCGATCGCTCGAAAAGAAGATGCACCTGTTTCGCGTGCGTGACGAAGACTTCGACCCCAAGCACGCTGCGCTTGATGAACTGGCCGAGATGCCATTCACCAGCCACAACGATGCGAAACTCCTCATCAACGGCGGCCAGGCATTTCCGGCCATGTTCGCCGGCATGGAGGACGCCAAGGAATACATCATCGTTCAGTTCTACATTGTTCGCGACGACACGCTCGGCCGGCAGCTCAAGGAGCTGCTCGGCGCAAAGCAGGCGAAGGCGTACGCGTGTACGTCCTCTACGACGAAATTGGTAGTTACGATCTGCCGTGGGCTTATCGGCGCGAATTGGCCGAAGCGGGCGTCGTCATCTTGCCGTTCCGCACGTCGCGCGGATTTCGCAATCGGTTTCAGATCAACTTTCGCAACCATCGCAAGATCGTCCTCGTCGATGGACGCGTGGCCTACGTCGGCGGATTGAACGTGGGCGACGAATACATGGGCCGGCATCCGGAGTTCGGGCCCTGGCGCGATACGCAAGTCGAAGTGCGGGGACCGGTGGTGCAGGCAATTCAGTTTGCCTTTTTGGAAGATTGGTACTGGGCGACCGGCGACGTGCCCAATTTCGATTGGACGCCCCTTCCGGCGCCCGATGAGAAAAACAAAAACGCCCTCTGTCTCGCTTCCGACCCATCCGACATGTTTGAAACGTGCGGACTGTTTTTCATGCACGCGATTAACTCAGCCGAACGGCGGATTTGGATCGCCACCCCGTATTTCGTCCCGGATACATCGTTGATGTATGCACTGCAACTTGCGGCGCTCCGCGGCGTCGATGTCCGCGTGATGCTGCCCCAAAAGCCCGACCACAAAATGGTGTACCTGGCGGCCTTCTCCTACATCGCTGAAGCCGAGCCTTCCGGCGTGAAATTCTATCGTTACCAGCCGGGCTTCATGCACCACAAGGTGATTCTGGTGGATGATGACCTGGCGGCTGTCGGCACGGCCAATTTCGACAATCGCTCGGTGAGGCTGAATTTCGAAATGATGCTCGTGTTCGCCGACCGACCGTTCGCAGCATCCGTCTGCGCAATGCTCGAAAAGGACTTTCTAGTCTGCCGTCAGGTCGGAGCAGAAGAGTTAGCGAACCGTCCCTTCTATTTCCAATTTGCCGTGCGAGCGGCGCGGCTCTCGCGCCGGTTCTGTAGTCCCCCGCGCCGAGCGGGGCCGGCCCTGCCCCCCCACGTTCCCACGTTACTGTCGTTCCCACGCTCCGCGTGGGAACGCAATACCCCGCCGCTCTGCGGCGAAGAGCGCACGCAAACCATAAGTTTCTGGTACGACGACGCAGAGCGTCAGCCAATCGCTTTCCCACGCAGAGCGTGGGAACGAGGAAGTAGCACGGACTTACGTCCGTACCACGCGTTTGGTTAATAGTACCGCAGCGACAGCCCCGAGCCGGCAAAGAAATTATCCGCGGCCTCGTTGAGTCCCACGCCCGCCCGAATATCCCATTGCGTGTCTTTGTTGATTAGCACGGTGAACCCCGCGTTGAAATATTCCTGCGGCCGGTTCGTGTCGGCACTGATGGGCGAGAGAACGTACCATTCCGTGTAGCTTTTGATCTGCTCGGTCCAAGAATGTTCCAGCGACAATGATTGCTCGAACTGGCTATAAAGGTCGTTTGTGACATCGTCCACGGCGCCGACCATCGCCGTCATGCCGGCGAGCGACCAGTCTTCATTGAGTTCCCAATCGTAGCAGTATTCGACGCCGGGCAGCACTTTGTTGGCCGTGAAGTCGTCGCCACCCGTCGGCACCGACATCTCGATGATGACGCCGGTTTCCGGCAGGCAGCATTGCTGCGACGTTAGCGCGATCTTCATGCCGAGATTCAAATCGTCGGCGCCCGATTCGTTGCTGACGACCGCGCCGATTTTCGTGCGCTGCACCTCGTAATTCCAATCGGCTCGCAACTCCAGCCAATCGGCCAGCACGCCGACGCGCAGCAACGTTTCCGGAAACGAATGATTGGTCATCCGCGCACGGCTTCGTTGTCGAGCGTGTACGTGTAGCCCCCCTCGAGCTGCACGACGCCCCGGCCGACCGTTTTCGGTGATTCGGTGAAATCGGGCCGGTCGGTTTCGAGCGGCTTATCGAGGTCCGATCCGCGCTCCTCACTCTTGCCGTAATTCCAATGCAGCAGCGTCGACGGCCCGTCTTTTTTTTTCCTCTTTACAATCCTGCAGCTAACCACCTACTAAACCATCCTCACTTCTGTTGCCACCACGTTAACACCAGTTTCTCGTAAACTTCAAATTCCTGCGTTGCCAAGATGTGACTACCGCCACCTCTGCGACTATCTGTCCCCAAAGCTATCTGAGCGTCATACTAATCTCGACACCTTCCAGAAACTCACATTCCTACATATCTACGTCCAATTGTTACAACGACAAACCAACTACATACACCAACACAACCCACAACCACTCCACCAATATCCAAATACAACTGATGATATCAAACAAACCACCCCGTTCCATCCATAACCCGAGCAACCCATACACCCGCTGCAGCAAACACATACACTGCAACCATCCATATACGAACGAAAGAAAAATAGCATCGGCGCACACTGCAATCGCGCTGTGGGCGAAGCAGGCAACCGAAAACAGGAACGCCGAAAATGCGCTGCGGAATTGCATCAGAGCAAGCCAGAGAGAGGGGCGGACTCATACGCCTTAGTCGTCGCAAGAATGCGAGCCGCCGCACATAAAACGGCGCACGGGTTTTATCCGCAAAGACGGCCCGTGCGGCCCGGTAGACCTTGCCGCCCGTGGCGCAGGAATCGGCCAATCGTCGCCGCGTTTCTCCGATACGCGAATTTCGATTCCTCGTTCCCACGCTCCGCGTGGGAACGGACTGGGCGGCCGCTCCCGCGGCCGGTTCAAACAAAAACGGTTTCAATCGCGGGCCAGAGCGACGCAGAGCGTCGCGGTCGTGCGTTCCCACGCACAGCGCGGAAACGAGGATGGCAAGAAATCCACGACGAAACCCATCAATTCAGCGAAGGATCCGGCGGCACGTGTTCGCTATCCAAATCGGGCGCCATGATCTCCAATCCGATCCGCTGCGTGACGGTTTTCCAAATCGATTCGTGGTCCGCAAACACGTCGTCGAGAGTTGCCCGCGTCGATAGCCAGCCGCCGGCTTCCATTTCGCCTTCCAGTTGTCCGCTGCCCCAGCCGGCGTTTCCGCTGCACAAACGCAACGGGATGTTTTTCTTACGGACGATTAAATCCAACGCATCGCGGTTCTTGGAAACATACAAGCCGGGCAGCACCTCATGATCGGAAAACGCTTCAAGAAGGTGCAGCGCAAGCAGCGGCCCCGGCACCGGACCACCCACATAAATGAAATCGTCGCGATCACACGGATCGTTGCCGATCAATTCCCACACGTCGCGAACCGTCTTATCCGACGGGCGATTGATGACCACGCCCACCGCGCCCTCTCGATCGTGGTGGATCATCAGCACGACCGATTGCGCAAAGTTGGGATCGCGCAAATACCGAGACGCGACGAGAAAATGACCGGCGAGCGAAAGATCGGCCATGATCGGACAACTTATTCAAATAGCGAGGCGAGAATCTGTAAGCACCGCAATTCATTCTATCTGCCACAAACCGGAGATGAAAGCGTCGCCGGGCGGTGGTTGCACGCTCCACGAGAGGGATGTTGCGAGAAGGATGCGGGATGCAGGGGCAGGGCTGGAAAATTGGATGCCCTGTCCCTGCCCCCCGCATCCCGCATCCTCCCACACACACGCTCCCATGCCGTGGTAATGCGCGGTATCATGCGGCACTCGGAGTGTTTATTGAGCCCTGCCCAGCTAATGAACACGGTCTGGCTGAAAGCTGACGGCTGATAGCTGATAGCCGAACTTGAACGAGGCTCATTAGCTGCGCAGTTCTCAATAAAAGCGGTTTCAAAACCACATTGTCATCCCGACGGAGGCTCGGCGAACGAGGGATCTATGCTACTTCGGGCGAGATTCTTCGCTGCGCTCCGCTGCGCTCAGAATGACACCGGTTTTGAAACTCCTTCTACCAATAAGGGAGATCCACCATGCAGCGCGCAACCCAATTAACCACGATCGTGGCTTTCCTCGGGATGGCTTGTAGTCGAAGCGGCCTGGCTCAGGATTGGCCACAATGGCGTGGTCCGAATCGTGACGCCAGGGCCACCGGCTTTCAAGCGCCCGCGGCATGGCCCAAGACTCTCACAAAGAAATGGCAAGTGAAGGTTGGCGACGGTGTTGCAACGCCCGCGCTCGTCGACGGAAAGCTCTTCGTCTTCGCTCGCGAGGGTGAAGTCGAGGTCCTCCGCTGTCTCGACGCGGCCAGCGGCAACGAAATCTGGAAGCAACAGTACGAGGAGGATCCGGCCGAGGGCGCCGCCGGCAACTTCCCCGGCCCGCGCAGCTCCCCGATCGTCGCCGAGGGAAAGGTCGTGACTCTCGGCGTGCGCGGAATTCTCAAGTGTCGCGACGCGGCGACCGGCAAGCAGCTTTGGTTTAAAGATGACCATGCGAATTCATGGCCGATGTTCTTCACCGCTAGCTCGCCACTCGTCGTCGATGGCTTGTGTATCGCGCAGCTGGGGGGCGGCGAGGACGGCGGCGTTATCGCGTATGACCTGGCAACGGGCAAGGAAAAGTGGCAATGGATGAAATCCGGCCCCGCGTACGCCTCGCCCGTGCTCATGACCGTGGGCGACACCAAGGTGATCATCGCGCCGACCGACGCAGGACGGAACCAAGGCTCGTTGGTTGCCCTCTCCGCCGCCGATGGAAAGCTGCTTTGGGAAATGCCATATTCCGAAGTTCGCTACATTGCGACGACGCCGATCGTCGATGGTTCCACCCTCATCGTCGCCGGACCCGGCACCGGCATGAGCGCCTTCAAAATGAAGAAGCAGGGCGACAAAATTGTCGAAGAAAAGCTGTGGAGCAACACCGATAATTCGGTCGGCTTCGACACGCCGGTTCTCAAGAAGGGCTTGCTGTTTGGTATTTCCGGCAGCGACCAGTTGTTCTGTATTAACACGGAAACACAGAAGACGGCGTGGTCGGCGCCGATCGCCAAGCCGGCCGCGAACAATCAGGATGGCTCGAAAAGCGGCGTCGGAGAATCGCGCCCACGGCCGGTCCAGGCGCGATTCGCTCAGTTTGTGCAACAGCAAGATCAAAAGCAGCCGGACCAGCAGCGGCCCGATCAAGGACCTGGTCGCGGACCCGGCCAAGGACCAGGCCGCGGATTCGGTCGCGGCGGAATGGGCCGCGGCATGGGCATGGCCTCCCGCGGATATGGCTCGATCGTCGATGCCGGCTCCGCAATGCTAGGGCTTACACCCGCGGGCGAACTTGTCGTGTTCAAACCATCGGGCGACGCTTTCACCGAATTGGCCCGCTACAAAGTCGCCGATGGCGGCACGTATGCATATCCGATCCCCGCCGGTCATGGAATCTACGTCAAAGATAAAGACTCCGTGACGCTATGGATGATCGAATAAGCGCCGCGAGCGCCGTTTCAATCAAACGCCTTGCGCACGGCAAACGATAATTCCGGCGCAGCCAGCGGAGAAACAAGATCGTCGCCCTGACGGGTTTCGACGGCGCGGTAGTTAGCGCCGTCCGGATCTCGATAGATGAATAATTGCTCGTTCTCGAGGTCGGCAATCCAATATTCGGGAATGCCTGCCGCGGCATAAACCGGCAGCTTGATTTGCCGATCACGTCGCATCGAAGAATCGGCCGCCTCAATTACTAGTTGCACGTCTAAAGCATCTGGTAATTTCGTCTTATAACCGTCAGATCGGAGTCTCAGCAACATGAAATCTGGATCGAACACCTGACCTTCGGATACCGTTAAGGTACCTCGAATCGAGAACTTGTGTTTCCCCAAAAGAGGCGCGAACAATTCGACGAGCGTGATTAGAAAATGATTGCGAGGAATTCCTGCGGGCGACATTTCAACGATTACGCCTCCGATAAGTTCCACATGATCTTTCCGACCCAACACACCCTTCTCAATCATGTCCAAGTAGTCTGCAGTGCGAAAGCGATGCACCGCGGCAATCTCAAGGACATTAGCCGAAGGTTGCGAAATCGTGGACATAGCTGTATTGTATCGGCCGCGGTGGCTCATCGCTATATCGCGGGCCGTTATTAGTCGATTGCGCGATTGTTGGTGATCTCAATCGCCTTCAGTAGCCCCCGCGCCTTGTTCAGCGTTTCCTCGTATTCGCGCTCGGGCACGCTATCGGCGACGATGCCCGCGCCGACTTGAACGTAGGCCGTGCCGTTTTGAACGACGACCGTCCGCAACGCGATGCACGTGTCCATGTTGCCGGCGAAATCGATGTAACCGACCGCGCCGCCGTACGGCCCGCGGCGGTGTGGTTCCAGCTCGTCGATAATTTGCATCGCGCGGACTTTCGGCGCGCCCGAGACGGTCCCCGCGGGAAGGCACGCGGCCAGCGCATCGAATGCATCGCGGTCTTCCGTAAGCTGACCGGTGACGTTCGACGTAATGTGCATCACGTGGCTATAGCGCTCGATGACCATCACATCGGAAAGCTCGACCGAGCCATAGCGGGCGACTCGGCCCACGTCGTTGCGCCCCAGATCGACCAGCATCGCGTGCTCGGCTCGCTCCTTCGGGTCGGCCAGCAGCTCCTCGGCCAGTTGCTGATCTTCTTCGTCGGTGCGGCCGCGTCGGCGCGTGCCGGCCAGCGGCCGCACGGTCACTTTCCCATCGACAACTCGCACCATAATCTCCGGCGAGCTGCCCACCAGCGTGCATTTCGGCGTACGCAGGAAGAACATGAAAGGGCTGGGATTTACCACGCGCAACGTGCGATACACCTCGAACGGATCGACCGAGAGCGGCACGGCAAGCCGCTGACTGATCACGACCTGAAAAATGTCGCCGGCCCGAATGTACTCGTTGGATTTGCGAACCGCCGCCTCGAATTCGGCCTTCGTAAAGTTCGACTCGTACTTCAAATGCGATTCGCCGGTCGTCACGATATCCGTCGGCGCCAGTGAATCGGTCGGCGTCGAAAGTTTTTCCACAAACCTATCGACTCGGCGGCACGCATTCTCATATGCCTTCTTGACTCGCGCCTCGCCACTCGCTCCTCGCGCCTCTTCGACATTCGCCAGCGCGACGACAATCGCCGTCTTTTGCACATTGTCGAACACGATCATGTGATCGTAGAACGCGAACGCCAGATCCGGCAGGTTGCGATCGTCCTGGGGTGCATTCGGCAGGTTTTCGATATATCGAACCGTGTCGTAGCCAGCGTATCCAACCGCCCCCCCCACAAACGGCGGCAACTCGGTTAACTTTGCCACTCGAACGGCCTGCATTTTTTCGCGCAGCACATCGAGCGGATTAACATTTGTAGCGTCGGTTATTCTTTGATCATGCGCCGCCGTCGAGTCGCCAGAAGAAGTATGCACATCGCAGCCGTGCGCTTCCATAATCATGAACGGTTCCGCCGCCAGAAAGCTATACCGCCCGACCTTCTCGCCGCCGATAACGCTCTCGAACAGGCATGCGCTGCCCCCGTCGTCGATCTTGTGAAACGCGCTGACCGGCGTCAGCACGTCGCTCAACACGCGGCGATACACGGGTACATAATCGACGCCATCGGCCAGCGTGCAGAATGTGGCGAAGTCGGGAAAATGGGCCATTGGGTGCCTGCCGGCGGTTTCCAGCGCGCTTTGCGCGTCGCGGCCAATCTGTTCTAGCTAAGCGGAACGCTCAACCGGCCGCGGTACGTCTGCGGTTTTCGCCGCCATCGTACCACGATAGGAGAACTCGCGGCGAGGTCTTCCTGCCTGTCGAACCGGCCCTATTTTCTTCTGTCGTTCCAGCAATTTAATAGCGAGGCCGGTCTACACCGCTTCGTCTTGACACTAGGATACCCCGGGCTAGAATCCCTCTAGCCGCGTTGAATTGGAACGCTTTCCCGACGGTTTGTCTGTCGTTCTGAGGCGTCGAATGGTGCTCACAATAAGTGTGGTGCGGCGCGCATTGGTTCGCGCGGCGCAGAGAAACGTCAATGAAATGCCAAAAGTGCGATAAGCCGGCCACATTCCATATCACCGACTTGGTGGACGGCAAACCGAACGAGCTGCATTTGTGCGAGGAATGCGCGCACAAGTTTCTGGCTCCTTCGCCGGACGATGCCTCGGAAGTGCTGCCGGCGATGGCGGGCCTGTTGGCCCAGCACCTGGCCGTCGGCGAGACGGCCGAGGAGCTGGCTCGCCTCGATCAGCGCCTCCTGTCCGGTCTGTGGCATCACCTTTTTAGAATTCCGCAAGCAGGGGCGGCTCGGCTGCCCGCACGATTACATCGGTTTCGCCGCCGAATTAGAGCCGCTGCTGTTAAACATTCATGGTGAGACCCGGCACGTCGGCAAAGTACCCAAATTCTGCGCAAGCGGCGCCGAACAGCAAACGCAATTGATCCGCCTGCGCCGCGAGATGAAGGAAGCCATTGCGGCTGAGGAATACGAACAAGCTTCGACGCTTCGCGACGAAATTCGCAACATCGAGCAGGCGCACGATAAGAATAAGGAAGACAAATAGTCACGAAAAGCACAAAGAAGCACAAAAACCAAGGATCGAAGCCCGCCGCGCGAGCAATGGAAAGAGCGTTCCATTCTCTTGCTTGCGCTACGGGCTGGGATGTGAATTGAGCCGATTTTCTTATTGTGTCTTTTCGCGTTTTTTGTGGCCATTCAAATAATTGACGACCAAATGGATTTTTCCACGCTGAACATGCAGGAGTTAGCCAAAACCAGCGGCGAATGGCTGCGCGGCTCCGGCCCGGAATCGGATATCGTCATTTCGAGCCGCATCCGCCTCGCGCAATCTGGCCGATTTTCCATTCATCTCGCGGGCGACCGATACCGACCGCGCCGAAATCGGAAAAATCCTTCGCGGCCGAATCGAAAAGCTGCATGAACTTGGCAAATTCACCGGCCAATTGATCTACGTCGATGTCAGCACGCTGGAAGCCGTCGATCGTCAGTTCCTGGTCGAACGGCAGCTCATCAGCCGCGAGCATGCCGACGCCGAAGGCGCTCGGGCGGTGCTCATCGATCAGCGCGAGCAGATGAGCGTGATGATTAACGAAGAGGACCACCTGCGGATTCAGGTCCTCAAGAGCGGTCTCGATCTTGGGGCCGCCTGGGAGCAGATCAACGAGCTCGATGACCTCATCGAAGCCCGCGTTACATACGCCTACAACGACCGGTTCGGCTATCTCACCGCCTGCCCGACCAACGTCGGCACCGGTTTGCGAGTAAGCGTCATGCTCCATCTGCCAGCGCTCGTGATCACCCGGCAAATCGACAAAGTCTTCCGCAGCCTGCAGAAAATCAACCTCGCCGTCCGCGGCCTCTACGGCGAAGGCTCGCAGGCCCAAGGCGATTTCTACCAGGTCAGCAACCAGGTCACCCTCGGCCAAAGCGAAGAAGAACTCACGAAAAAGGTTGCCGACGTCGTGCCGGTGCTCATCGATTACGAGCGCAAAGCCCGCGATTTCCTCATTCGCGAAAGCCAGGAAACCCTCCACGACCGCGTCAGCCGGGCATACGGCATCCTGCGAACTGCTCAGACGATCAGCTCCGAAGAGACGATGCACCTACTTTCGAGCTTGCGAATGGGCGTGAATCTTGGCCTGATTCGCGACGTGGCGATCCCCACGGTCAACAAGCTCTTCGTCCACACCCAGCCGGCCCACCTGCAAAAACTGACCGGCATGGAGCTCGACTCCTCCGACCGCAATATCGAGCGCGCCGCTTATCTACGACGCCATCTCAGCGGCGATGGACCTAGCGCGGATCACAACTGATTGTCACTATTTGCTCCACTGGAAATCGGGCGGAAAGCCTGATGCGTACGCTGGCTGTTTGGCTGTCAATCCGTGCGTTGTCAGTGTCGCGTCCGGAAGCCAAAACACACCGCGGCAATGAGGAATAAACAAGCGGCCGCCGGCTCTGGCACCGCTTGCGCCGTCGAAAAATCATCGATATTAAATCCACGTGCGAATGCGTCGTTCGCCGTCACCGTTGTTTCGATAAGAATGCTCGAAATCAGCGTATTCGTCGTCACGCCGGTAAATTCCATCGGCGTGGCGCCGCTGACGGTTAGCGCCGATACCGTGACCGTATTGGCAAAAAAGCTCTCGGTCGTTGAATTCGTGTAGGTCAGCGTGAATTTCAGCTGCGTTCCGCGCCACGTCGCATGCCGCACCGCGAATGAATCGATCGGAGAGCCGGGGGTAATCAGCACATTCGAAAATTCACCATTGGGGGTATCTTGCATCGAAAGGACTCCCGTTGGCGCATAACCGCCTGGCGACACTTCCAACAGCCGGCCGCCCGTATCGATGGCACGGTCGATGGAGTAGTTGATCAGGTTTCGGGTCAATCCCGGAGGACTTGGGTATTGCGCGAACGACGAAGGGACGTTCTCGAACGGTTCGTTTTGCACCCCTGCCACCTGAGCCAACCACACGGCCGGACTGTTCGTGTTGGTGATGATACCGGCATGCGCACTTGGCGACATGACTTGCCACAAAGCGAACTGCGCAATCACAAGAACAAAAACCCGCGCGAAACCGCGATTCTTCAGCGATCCGACGACATAATTTGATACGGAAAGTTTCATGAGCGTTTCCTTTGCAATGTGAGTAAAAACGATTCGCAAATGCCCGATCTCTCGCATTTGCTCCGAAATTAGATTTCGTTCGGTTCTACTTCATTCATGCGGCAGGTTGGCTCTGAACTCTCTCCGTCATTTGAACGGCAACGGTCGCAACACATTTCGCCTTGTGCGAATGCGTTGCGGCCAGCCCGGATCAACGTGTCTCGATTCTAGTCCAAACTCAAAAAAATGAAAGAACATTCGCGAAATATTCTTTCACTCGCGGAATTCGTGACCTATTCCGGATGGCACTCGCGGGATTTCCGCGTACGCCAAACCTGCCGAATCTTAACGTAAACCGAATAGGAAACGTTACAAAATGCTTGGAAGAAATCCAGCTTTTTATCATCTAATCCTCGGCCCGGCTGCCGTCGCCGCACATCCGCACGATCTTCGGATCAAACTGCCCTATGATTTCCACCAGATCCTCCTGCGCCGCCATTACCTCGCGGATATCCTTATACACGCCCGGCACTTCGTCCGAGCCAGCGGCCAGTATGTGTATTCCCCGCGCCTCCAAATCCTTGCGAACGGCCTGAATGCGAAACATGTCGTTCGCTTTCTTGCGCGACATGCGGCGGCCCGCGCCGTGTGATGCCGAATTGAAACTTTGCGGATTGCCCAGTCCTCGAACCACAAATGCAGGATCGGCCATCGTGCCGGGAATGACTCCCAAAACGCCGGCGCCCGCCGGCGTCGCGCCTTTTCGGTGCACGATCAGCTCGCGCCCCTGGTGCCGCTCTTTCCAGGCGAAATTGTGGTGGTTTTCCACGCCACCGACGATCTCGGCTCCCAGTAATTTCGCGACTAACCGATGGATCACCGCATGGTTCGCCGCAGCGTATTCGCCCATGAGATTCATCGCCTCCCAGTACTCCTGGCCGGCTTCGCTGTCGAGACTTAACCAGGCAAGTCGTCCCAAATCGTTGTACCGGCGCGGCAACGAAGCCTGCGCAATCGCGCTGTAGGTGCTGCATACGGCCGCGCCGGCGCCGCGGCTGCCGCTATGGCTCAGTAAGGCAACGTATTCGCCCGCTTCAAGTCCGAGCTGCTTGTCTGCGGTCGGAAGTGAGAGTACACCAAACTCGACGAAATGATTGCCCGAGCCGCTCGTGCCGAGCTGGCGCCATGCGCAATCTTTTCGTTCGCGCGTAATGCGGGTGACATTCCAATCTCGGTCCATCACAGGATGCGACTGAGCCGGCCGGTGCTCGACGCCAACGCCAAACCTGGTCCCGCCGTTGATTGCTTCCTTGTAGCGATTGAAATCTTTCGTGAGCGAATCGACCGGCCGGTCGAGTACGGAAAGCTTCATCCGGCAAGCGATGTCGACGCCAACGGCGTAGGGAATCACCGCGTTCTCGCACGCTAGCACGCCGCCGATCGGAAGGCCGTAACCGACGTGGGCATCTGGCATGAGTGCGGCGCCGACCGCGTTCGGCACCTGGCACGCGATCCGCATTTGCTCGTGAGCGCCCGTATCGATATCGGTCCCCCAGGTCCGGTAGTTAATCGGCGCGTGGCTTACCGGCATCGATTCGGCGAGCAGCTCGCGGGCGAACTCGCCCCAGATCGGATCGGTTTCATAAGATCGGGGATCGCCGACGACGGCAGTCACCAGTTGTCGGGCACGCTGACCCTTAAGACCCATGCCCCTCCCCTGCTCCGCCGCCCTTGAAAGAGCCTGAATCGCTGCCTTCGCGCAATCGGGCGGAACCCCAAGTTTTTGAAGCTGCTTGCGGTTCATAGGGTAGAAGGATGCAGGATGGCGGATGCGGGGAGCGGGGAAAACCATCGGCATGCCTATCCCAGCCCGCTGCCCCCGGCATCCCGCATCGTTATTACAGTACTTGCGAACCTCCCGTGCGTTGGAACGGTCCAAATTAAAAACCCGCGAAATCCCCGCAATAATTGTGTAGCCTCGATCGGACGACCGATTATAATGATAGGCGACGGGTTCGTGCTTACGCGGCACGACATTACTAGAGGGCACGGCAGATCTATCTAGTTTTGGCGTTTAGGTCCGTCTTGCCATGGCAAGCTAGTAGGAAGGAGGTGGTCTTTGTACGACAGTTCTAATAGCCAACGAGGTGGTTTAACCTGAGTTTGGCCGGCGGGTCGCCTCAGGCGACCACCACCTGCTTCTGAGCGGAGCGCCGAAACTGACTTCAGCTGGGTCATGTGAGGCCCTGTTCAAAAAGCAACCAATAGAGCCCGGTTCTCGCGTGGCGGGAACCGGGCCTCTTTTTTTCGTTGCGGTTTGCGGCGGCGGTTTGCGGGCGGCCATGCTGGGTCGCCGCCATTCGGATTTTCCTGTTTCCTGCCCCATTCCGTATAACCGTCACAACCGCTCGGACGGCCTCGCATTTATCGACGTCCAGCCCGGAAAGCAACTACATCCATATTAGTCCGTTGACATGCGCCAGCAGAATCGTAAGTTTTCAAGAATACTCCGAATAAAGCGGTTGTCGGCAACCAATTCGAATGCTGGCGATCTCCAACTGCGCAACCGATAAAACATCCAGATGGCGAGTGGACTTTTAGGAACGAGCACGATGTTTGTCTTGCCCGCCGCCATTGGTACGTTCGTGCTCGTCAATCTCCTGCTGCGCGTGTATTGCGCTCGGCGTTGGCTTTGCCGCAGGCGTTTGGTTCTTCGGAGCCAAAATGGCCAAGCCGGCGGCAAACGCCCCGGTCAAGAACCTCGCCCCAAAGCCAAAAGAAGACCCGCAGCGCGCGGCCGAGCGCGCAGCCATGGCGGCAAGTCGCGTCGCCGACTTGGCTAAAAACGTCGCCACCGACGTGGGCGACCACGCCGCCAAAATGAAGGCGATTTCCGCCGATCTGGCCGGCATCGACCGCAAATCCGACGGCGCGAATGCGGCCGTGTTCGGCGCGATGGATCAAATGTTGGTGGCCAATTCCGAGCTGCAGCAACGGCTCGAACAGGCCGAGAAACAGCTCGCCACGCAAGCTGAGGAAATTAAGACACACGAGTCCGAAGCCCGAACCGACTCGCTGACCGGCCTATCCAATCGCCGAGCCTTCGACGACGAGCTCAAACGACGATTTAGTGAATGGCAACGCAAAGGCACCCAGTGCACCCTCGTCCTGATGGATATCGACTTCTTCAAGAAGTTCAACGACACGCACGGCCATCAGGTCGGCGACGAAGTATTGCGAAGCGTCGCCAAGGTGTTGGCCAAGCAATCCCGCGATATGGACGTGCCATGCCGATATGGCGGCGAAGAATTCGCCATGATCTTGCCCGCCACCGAGGCGTCGAAGGCCTGCAAAGTGGCCGAGCGGATTCGGGCGGCCATCGAAGAATCGACCACGGTCTGCGACGGAAAAACGCTCAAGGTCACCTGCAGCTTGGGGATCACGCAATTCCTCGACGATGACGATGTCGCGCGCTTGATTCGTCGTTCCGATGATGCACTGTACACGTCGAAGAAAGCCGGGCGAAATTGCGGTCACTGGCACACGGGCACAACACATGTGCCCATCAATGCGCCGGAAACGGCCCCCGTAGCCGAGGTTCCTCCCCCGCCTGAGCCGCCGGCCGATCAGCCTGCCGATTCCCTGACGCCGAATGGGGCTACGTTTATTCAAAACCTCAAGCGCCGTGTAACCGAAAGCCATCGTTTCGGAGTGCCGCTGACCGTTTTGTACCTAAAAATTGACGAATACGAAGTTGTCAATCGCGAGCAGGGAGCCGCGATCGCGCGTCAATTGGTTGACCTGACCGCTCCCGTCCTGAACAAAGGACTCAGAGAGATGGACATCATGGCCAGGCTCGACAATGGCGAATTCATCGTCATGCTCCCTGGCAGCACTCAGGCCGAGACGAGCCAGGTAGCCAAGCGCATGCGAACGGCCTCGTCCCATTGTGTGCTCCCGCTCGTGGATCGCGAGCTGCCGGTTCGACTTCTCCATTGCATCGCCGAGCTCAAACCGAGCGAAACCGCGCAAGAGCTGATCGCCCGCGCACGCCAAGGGCTGACCGCGAACGTGTTGGGTCCGCGCTCGGCGAACGCCTGAGACTGGTGATTTGCTTTCCAAAAATGGTATGATGTCCGTGCGCCTTTTGGACGGCACTCGTTCGCGGTTGATGCAGTCATGCCAAAGTCGGAACGTTCTCAAACCAAGCAATCGCGCGTCGCTGATTTCGCTGCCAAGATTCCAATACAGCCTTGCCCGGTTGATGATCGCCATCACCGTCGTGGCCATTGTGCTGTTTCTCGCGACCAAGGTCGGCGCGTTCCTCGGCATCATTCTGTATTCGATCGTGGCCTGCGTCGTGCCGACGGTCTTGGTCACGTGTGTAATCTATGGCCGGCGTGACTTCCGGGCATTTGCCATCGGGGCCTTCGTTCCCTGGGTCGTGGCGCTAATCCTGCGAATCCCTTGGTCCCCCGATGGCTTCTGGGGCGGGTTTTGGGAAATCGTATGGTTGCTTGTCATGGGCTGCGTCTGCGGCGTCGTCGGCGTGGCAACGCGGCGATGGATCGATCATGATCCGTCGTGAGATGCAACGAACTTCGGCCCCGCGAAAACTACCCATTTTACCGTGATCTGAACGAAAAAAGTCCGCCGTACTTTCGCTCGGAATTACCCCTTGTCCGGCGGCTAGGCAGGCGTACAATCAAACTTGCTCGCGTTTGACACGGCTCCGTGGAGCCGTTATATTTTGCGATTCCGCCGAAGGAGTTCAGCCGTTTGCGGCCAACTCATCGGTGGAGAAGCCACCGTGAGTGGCCAGAGGCTGGTAAGGCAGCCCGATATCCAGGAAGGATTTAAGCCTGCCTTGTCGGCCTCTGTCCATTGGCGAATCGTAGGTCAGGCTTAAGCCTGGCAAATAGTTCGTATGTCAGGCGAAAGCCTGAGTTACGGACAGAGCCCGGTAGCATGTGACCGGGCGGCCGATCTTTGACAATTTGGTTTTGAAAGCAAGAGTGACATCTTTGCTAAGCATGTCACCGGTCGACGTGCGCAAGCACGGCGAAGCGAGCCGTGCGGTTTATCCGCCCGGTCCGCAGCGAGCTGGCTCGTCCGCGAGCCCGGTCCGTAAGGTGAACAATGCTTGGCCAAGACTCTTTTTTTGTCCTTAGATTTGTTTGTTTGAATGAGCGTTACTCGTCCAAGTCGTCTTCGACGGCGACGTGGACAAACGTAGCGTGGGTCGGATATGCAACCGACTCACCAATCATTGATCGATGTTCAGCAAGCGGCGGGGTTTATCCCCGCTGTCCAAAGAGCGTTCGATAAATGTGGCCAAGCTACTAAGGGCGTATGGGGGATGTCTTGGCATCAGGAGGCGATGAAGGGCGTGGAAGTCTGCGAAAAGCTCGGGGGAGTTGACAAACAAGTGATGATCCCGAGATTCCCGAATCAGGCCGTCGTGAATACATAGCGGCGGTCGGCCAACGTGGGGAACTGAAACATCTAAGTACCCACTGGAAAAGAAAGAAAAATCGATTGCGTTAGTAGTGGCGAGCGAAAGCGCAACAGCCCAAACCGCGGAGGTTTCCTCTGCGGGGTTGTAGGGCCCTTCACATGAGAGTTACAAAATTGCTGGTTAGCAGAATCTTTTGGAAAGTTGAACCATAGAGGGTGACAGTCCCGTATGCGGCAACCAGCAGTCTCTCGAGGGGTACCTGAGTAAGCCGGGCCACGTGGAATCCCGGTTGAATCTACGGGGACCATCCCGTAAGGCTAAATACTCCCTGATGACCGATAGTGAACTCAGTATGTCGATTGAAAGATGAGAAGAACCCCTGCTAGGGGAGGAATGTGAACCTGAAACCATACGCTTACAAGCGGTCGGAGCACTATGGCTCTTCGGAGCAATGTGTGACGGCGTGCCTTTTGCATAATGATCCGGCGAGTTACCGTCTGCGGCTTGGTTAAGGCTCTTCGGGCCGAAGCCATAGGGAAACCGAGTCTGAATAGGGCGACAATTGGTCGTTGGCGGTAGACGCGAAACCACGTGATCTACCCATGAGCAGGTTGAAGCGCGGGTTATACTGCGTGGAGGACCGAACCCACTTGGGTTGAAAACCGAGGGGATGACTTGTGGGGAGGGCTGAAAGTGCAATCAAACGTGGAGATAGCTCGTTCTCTCCGAAATAGCTTTAGGGCTAGCCTTGAGCAACTACGCACTAGGGGTAGAGAGACTGAATTGGTTTGAGGGTCCTCACCGACTACTCTGCCGAACCAAACTCCGAATACTAGTGTGACTATCTCAGGAGTCAGTCCGCGAGGGATAAGCTTCGCGGTCGAGAGGGAAACAACCCAGACTACCTGCTAAGGTCCCGAAGTAATACTTAGTCACTAAGGAAGTTGATTTGCCGAGACAACCAGGATGTTGGCTTAGAAGCAGCCACCATTTAAAAAGTGCGTAACAGCTTACTGGTCGAGCAGATCTGCGCCGATAATGAACGGGAGTAAGTATTACACCGAAGCAGTAGATGTATGAAGCCTGCGGGCGACATACGTGGTAGGAGAGCGCACCAGGTCAGATACAAGGCGTACCGTAAGGAGCGCTGGTGGGGCCTGGTGGTGATTATGCCGGAATGAGTAACGATAAGGCAGGTGAGAATCCTGCCCGCCGAAAGCCTAAGGTTTCCTGGGGAAGGTAAATCCGCCCAGGGTTAGCCGGTGCCTTAGTCGAGGCCGAAAGGCGTAGACGATGGACAGCAGGTCAACATTCCTGCGCCAGCTAGGTGAACCGATGGAGGGACAAAGTCCGGAAGGTGAGCGGTACGAATAGAAATGTCCGTGGATCCTCGCGAGATGTGGGAAAGGTAAATCCGCCCACACAAAATCAAGCGGGGGGACTGAGTGCGTTTATGTTCACGAAGTCATCGGAAGGATTTTCAAGAAAATCTTCGTAGGGTTAAAATCTAGTTGACCGTACTAAAACTGACACAGGTAGGCGAGACGAGTAGTCTAAGGCGCTCGGGAGAATAGTGGTTAAGGAACTCTGCAAAATGACCCCGTAAGTTCGCGATAAGGGGTGCCGGGAGCGGTTCACGCTGCCCCCGGCCACAGTAAATCGGCTTCTGCGACTGTTTATCAAAAACACAGGACTCTGCTAACACGCAAGTGGATGTATAGAGTCTGACGCCTGCCCGGTGTCGGTAGGTTAAGGTAGAGGGTTAGCCGCAAGGCGAAGCTCACGACCGAAGCCCCGATAAACGGCGGCCGTAACTATGACGGTCCTAAGGTAGCGAAGCTCCTTGTCGGGTAAGTTCCGACCTGCATGAAAGGCGCAACGACAGAAGCACTGTCTCAACCACTAACCCGGTGAAATTGTAGTCGTGGTGAAGATGCCACGTTCCCGCAGCTAGACGGAAAGACCCCGTGAACCTTCACTGCAGGCTGATATTGGGCTGTGGTATGAACTGTGTAGGATAGGTGGGAGACTTTGATCCCCGCACGCCAGTGCGGGGGGAGTCGTCGGTGAAATACCACCCTTTTCATGCTTTAGTTCTAACGCTGATTCCCGTGCAACCGGGCAGCGGACATTGTCAGTTGGGCAGTTTGACTGGGGCGGTCTCCTCAATTTGGGGCGTCTCAATGGCAACATTGAGAATGTTCTTGGCTGTATGCTGGAATCTCCGTTTGCCAACCGCACATCCTCCGTTACGGATGTCGGCCAGGCAATGTAGTATCCGAAGCTAGTCGCCAGCAGCGACTGAAAATGCTCTCGGTGCGGACAATCAGCAGGGAAGTCGAAGCGCTCGTGGCTTTTGACCCCTCAACGACTGAACGCCAGGCATCCGCTAATTAAGCGGATGGTGATACAGTCTGACCTCTACGGCGACGTAGAGAGCATGGCAGAAATGTCCATGTCATCGCGTTTCTGGCTAACAGCTAATAGCTAACACCTAATAGCTCGGCCCCGACGCATGTAACAACGTGCCTAAAGAGTAACGGAGGAGCCCAATAGGTACCCTCAGCCTGGTTGGCAATCAGGCTTCGAGCGCAATGGTAGAAGGGTGCTAAACTGCGAGACTCATCAGTCGAGCAGGTACGAAAGTAGGGCATAGTGATCCGGTAATCCCGTATGGAAGGGTTATCGCTCAACAGATAAAAGGTACTCCGGGGATAACAGGCTTATCGCTCCCGAGCGTCCATAGCGGCGGAGCGGTTTGGCACCTCGATGTCGGCTCATCACATCCTGGGGGTGGAGAAGCTCCCAAGGGTTCGGCTGTTCGCCGATGAAAGTGGTACGTGAGCTGGGTTCAGACCGTCGTGAGACAGGTCGGTCCCTATCTACTGTGGGCGCACGAAACTTGCGGAGGTTCTTCTTTAGTACGAGAGGATTTAGAAGGACGGCCCTCTGGTGTTCCAGTTATCGCGCTAGCGGTATGGCTGGATAGCTATGGTCGGACAGGATAAACGCTGAAGGCATATAAGCGTGAAGCCCGCTCCAAGATTAGGTTTCGTTGGGCAATTGCCCGAAAGTCCCCTGGAAGACGACCAGGTTGATAGGCCGGATGTGTAAGCGTAGCAATACGTTCAGCTAACCGGTACTAACGGACGAACGCTTGGCCACATTTATCTAACGCTCTTGAAGAAGGGATGAGAGGTCGGAGGCCAGAGGTCAGGGATTCTTAGGAAACCCTGTTCCCTGTGCACGACTTTGCTCACACCCCAAACAAGATCGAGGACAATAAAGTGTGCTGAGAATATGAGTGGTGAGGACCGAGGTCTTTTTTCTGACCTCTGACCTCTGACCTCTGATCTCTTAGCCGTTGCTCTTGCAATCAAACCAAACCAACCGAGTTCGCAGCGTCTAACCGCGGTGCGACCTCTTTCTGGCGACCATACCGGGAAGGAAACACCTGTTCCCATTCCGAACACAGCCGTTAAGCTTTCCGGGCCGATGATAGTGCCTACCAGCGCGAAAGTAGGTATCGCCAGGTTTTATTTGTAACACCGGCCGTAAGGCCGGTGCTCGCACAACCCCGCGTGAGTTCCAAACACTCCCGCGGGGTTTTTGCATGCGCCATTCTGGCCGAATACAATCCAGCGGACGGGAACGTAAGCTCAGTTGCCATAATTCTGCCGAAGCTGCCTACGCGACGACAATTGCACGTGCGAACATGACCGACCTCTACGCACCCGTCGTCGCGCGACTCGCCAGTGGATTGCAAGTCCTCACCGTTGAGCGCCCTGCCACCAAGACGTTCGCAGCGTCGCTCGTCGTGCGCGCGGTCGCGATCATGATCCTCCCGGGATTCCTGGCCTCGCGCATGCCGTCGAGCACGTTAGCTTCTTTGGTGCTAATTTGATTTTATCAAGGGAACTTACGAGCAATGGCGCGAGAGTCAACGCGTTTACCGGTTCCGAAGTCACCGCGTGGTACATCACGGGACACGTCGATCAGTTGAATTCCGCGCTGCAGTTATGCGCAAACGTGCTCAGGCCTGAACCGCTTTCATCAACCCAAATCGATGCCGAGAAGCGAATCATAGGTCACGAGTACGCCAACCGTCGCGAGGGGCGTCGCGGAGCGGCGCTGAACTCGTATTATGCGAAGGTATTCGGCACGGCGAGCAGTTACAACGCGCGCTATCTCCGTAAGTGCCTGAAGAAGATTACTTCCGACGAAATATCCGCATTTCAACGTGACTTTTTGCAGCCGGCAAACGCCCGCTTAGCGATTGTTGGCCCAGCGAATTCAAGCACCCTCTGCACTTCGCTTGAGCAATATTTGGGACCGGATACGGCGCCGGAAACTTCCGAAGTGCGACGACCGAACCGCCGCGAGCGGGAGCGAGTGATCAAAATCTATGCAGACAATTACCGCTACGTCTGGCTCATCTCGTCGCACATCGTCGCATCCACGACTCCACGAATGCGGTTGGTCGCGGAGATTGTCGGTGATCTGCTTGGCGGCGGGCCCCATTCTCATCTGTTTCGTGGACTGCGCGACGAGCGATCGCTCGCTTACGATGTTGGAACATGGAAGGCGCGGCACCTGGACTTTACGTCCGTTTCATGCCATTCGACGGTCCATTGCCGCTCGGCTTTGGAAGCGCTACGCGTGATGCTCGAACATCAAAATGCAATCTCACGCGAAGGGCTGACCGAGCAGCAATTTGAGCAGGCAAGGGCTCAAATACGGCGCTATCACGAAATGGGAATCGATCATCCGCAGGGGCTCTCCGCGTATCTCGCCCTTGAAGCTCATCGAATCCCAGAAGATCAACTTCTAAATGCAAGCCAGCTGATCGGCACGTTGACGAAACTATCATTGGAGGACGCAAACCATCACGCCAAGGAACTGCTCGCACCGAGGAATCGCTCGGTGTTTGTGGGCGGAATGCTGTGGGTGCGAGGACGCTGGCGTGCACGCCGGCTAATCCACGAGCTGAGCCAATGACAGTCGTTCTCCCCGCATTCGTCGACTGGCAGGTCGTTGTTAGCGTCAAAAAAAGTGGTTCGGCTCCCAACATACCGGAAAGGAAACACCTGTTCCCATTCCGAACACAGCCGTTAAGCTTTCCGGGCCGATGATAGGGCCTACCAGCGCGAAAGTCGGTATCGCCAGGTTTTATAACACCACGCCGTAAGGCTGGTGCTCACCGTCCCGTAAGGGTGGTGCTGTGCTAGCCGTCGGGCAGGTGCTCCCATAACCCCGCCGATTCAACCGAGTCGAGCGGGGTTCTTGCATGCGCCAGTTGTCCGTTGTCATTTCGTCGCGGCGTCCGCATAATAACATTGCACTTGATGGAGCAATCATGGGACTAACGTACGTCGAAGCCACCGTTACGGGCCCTACCGGCCAATCACGCAAACTAAAGCTGATGGTCGACAGCGGCGCCGCGTACTCATTGCTACCAACAACCGTTTGGAAGGCAATCAAGCTCAAGCCCAAGAAAAAAGCAGAATTCACGCTCGCCGATGGCACCACGATTGAGCGCAAAGTCTCGGAATGCCACATCGCCCTCAATGGCGACGATGGCCATACGCCGGTAATTCTCGGCGAACCGGGAGACGATCCGCTCCTCGGCATCATCACGCTCGAAAACCTCGGCCTAATCCTCGACCCGTTCAAACGCGAGCTGCGGCCAATGAAACTCCGCTTAGGCTGATTGCGCCCGTTGGAATCTTTCAGCATGGACGACGAGCAAGCCGACATCGATCACGAAATCCGCATCAACGAGCTCCGCGAAGCCGCCCGTGCGGCGGCCGGCGGTGAAATGACCGCCTGGGAAAATCCCGATACGCCGCCCGGGATCGCCGAGCAGTTCTGGGGTAACGTCTTGGCGTACGAGTCGGCCGGCGAAACCTGCCACTTCAACCAACTCACCGAACAAGGCATCGATCTGCCCGCCCCCGAAGAACTTGCTGACACGGCTCTCACCGCCAAACTCTGGGAAGTCATCCACGGCCTGGCGAAACGCAACGTCTTTCTTTCGACTACGAATCACTGGAGCGACCGCGAACTCTACGAAAAGCTCTGGCACGATACGCTCCACGAAATCACGGCCGATTTCCCGCCGAACTCCGGCTGGAACTGCCACATCGACTTCCTCTCCGGCGGCAGCGACGAAGATAACAATCTCTACCTCAAATACTACGCCGATGAAGAATGGCGCGAACAATGGCGCCGTGACTTCCCCAACGACGTAATCCCACCCCACGTCGACCCACCCTACGACCGCGACAGCAAGCTCCCCAAATCCCAGTTCGAATAACGCCCGACCATCATCGCGAGCAATTATGCTTCTGTATCTGCTCCCTCCCCGTCGCCGGGGAGGGGCCGCCTTGTCCCGAAACCTGACACCTACCCTCCTCCTACCAGCGCCGAAAGTAGGTATCGCCAAGTTTTTACACAACGCCGTCCCGTAAGGGCGGTGCCCAACATAACCCCGCCGATTCAAATGGGTCGAGCGGGGTGTTTGCTTGGAATTTCCCACCCTTGACGGGGCTGGGACAGGGATGATGGAATGGTGCTGGCCGAGTTTATCTTCGGATTGCGCTCGTGCGCCATTGCGATTGACTTACATCGTGACCAATCGTCGCCGCGCCAAAATGCGAATCACGCCAACTCAAGATAGATCGCGCACTTTTCGCGACAGACCAACTCATTCGCGGATCCTAGTCCACGCCGCGGGCAACACTCCGGCTTCCAGTACTGCTCTTACTCTTCGCAATGTCTGGCAATGCCTGCGGCCAAGCAGGTCGGCGCCAAACTCCATTTCAAACTACGCGGACATTCCGCTTACATTTCGTCCATCGCATTCTCACCGGACGGGAAAACGCTCGCCAGCGCGGGTCCCCAAATTAGGCTTTGGAACCTTGAAACGGGCAAGGAGACAGCCACATTCAAGACAGATAACAACAGTTCGAATTTCATCCGTTACTCGTCGGACGGTCGCAATCTCATTTCTGCGAGTGGCGACGGCGAGCTAATGTTGTGGGAAGTTTCCACCGGCAAACACACGCTCTTGTGGCAGGACCCAGGCGGAGCAACCAATGCTGTGATTTCCCGCGACGGAAAGACGCTAGCCGTAATTAGTGGTATGAAGGACATCGATATTTGGGACTTCTCATCACGTAAGCAATTACGTTCGATTGAAGGGCCTGGCGTCAATTGGGGAGCAGTGCAGTTCTCGGGAGGAATTTCATTGTCGCCAGACGCGAAGATTCTAGCCATGGCTCACGCAGAGGGTAAAATCCAGCTCTGGGACGTAGTGGACAAACATCTGTCAAAGACCATCGCCGCCTACAAGCCGGTTTATGCCGTGGACACCGTGGCCTTCTCGCCCGATGGGAAAATCTTAGCTGCCGGCGCCGTCGGGAATAGTGATAATCACTACTTCAGTGCGTGCGATGCAACGCTTTGGGATGTCGAATCAGGCAAGCAGAAGGCCAGCTTCGCGGGGAATAAGTACGGAATTACTGACGTGGCCATTTCACCCGATGGGCGGCTGATCGCTACCGGAGGGGAAGATTCCACCGTAAGACTATGGGAAATTGCTACACAGAAGCCAATCGCGACCCTCAAGGAACACCGGTATGCGGTAATGTGTATCGCTTTTTCTCCCGATGGGCGCTATCTGGCCTCTGGTAGTGGCGACCGCACCGTGTGTGTTTTCGAATTGCTCGCCCACGAGAAAAAAAGTCGCAACCAAGAGAAATGAGTAATCCTCAAAATCGAATACGCAAAGGTGCGATATGCGACCAATTCGCGCGTGGCCAATCACATTGATTTTATGCGCCGGTTGTTCCTCCGTCACGTCGACATCGCAGATCGGAAAACCGGTTTCAGCGGAAGTGGCGAAAGAGTTCCAGGGCGTGTGGCTCACGTCCGACGGCGAACCCTTTTGGGTCAACCATTTGAAGGATAATGAGTTGCGCATTGCAATGGTTGATTGGAAGCAATCCGAATACCGCTTGGTCCAATTCAAGGCGTTTGTCACCGAAGACGAAAACCAGCGGTATGTGAATGTGACCGATCTACAACAAGACAGTAAGAAACCGAAATTCGAAATCCTGCCGCACAGGGCCCGGATAGTGAATATCTCCTATTAGCCCTGCCCCACGCCGAGACGTTTGCTCGCGCAATTGAATTGGGCAAGCTGTCGGGCAAAGTCACGAGGAAAGGGAAACAATTGGAAGTCCTTCTTGATTCCCCCGCGAAGCAGCTCGACGAATTCGTGACGCCGTCGAAAGCTGGGGAACAGTTTGATCTCGACGGAGTTGAGGTGTTTCGCCGAGTGAAGCAAATCCACGAGAAGGAATGAAAACAAGCTCGGTTTGCTTCCAGACTGTTCGGAGCGTCCCCTCTGTTCCCAGGAGCGAACACAGCCGTTAAGCTTTCGGGCCGATGATAGTGCCTGGCAGGCGCGAAAGCAGCTGTCGCCAGCTTTATTCTCAAAAACCCCGCCAATTCAAGCTGCCGAGGCTGTGCTTGCCGGCACGCTGCCCGTGAGCTTCCGCTCTCTCACCCGGACTCGTCCGCCCAATATCCGCCATTGGCGGGCGAATACCGACCTAGTCGGCGGAATGTATCGCCTGTCCCTGCCCTCTTCGCTCACCCGTTTCGAAAGGAGCAACCTATGTTCGAACCGTTGTATCTCATTTCCCGCCGCGCCGGCACGGTCGCCGCGGTCGCGGGCCTGTTGTTCTACAGTGCGGCGGCTCACGCCAACGCGGCCGAATCGTCGAACGCCGCCGCGGTTGGCCGCATCAATTTCGACGACGCTAATCTGCCGCAGGCCAATGTCGAGCTGGACCTCAGCCAAGGCATGTTCGGCGACCTGTTTGGCATTGGCGATGCCGCCGTCGCCGGCGTGGCAGAATCGCTGCTGAAATCCGCCAAGGGCGACCATGCCGAAACGACGCGACTGGCCGCCGATCAGCTCGCAGCAGTCCGGCAAATCATCGGGCTCACCGGCAAAGTCGTTCGCGAAGTGCGCATCCGCGCGTTTGAGAAAATGGCCGACGACCTGTCGTCGCGCTTCGACAAACAGATTCACGACGGCGCATGGGAAAAAACAATCGTGCTTCGCAAAGGCGATGAAAACGTCCGCGTCTTCGTCATTCACCGGGACGAATCCATTCGCGGCGTGTTCGTTATCGTCGGCGGTCACGGCGGCCAGCTTTTGGTGAACGTCGTCTGCGATATCTCGCCCGAAAACGTCAAGAATCTCACTTCCGCGGCCACCAAGATCGGCATCGACAACGGCCTCGAGCAAGTAATCGAAATGAAGTTCCGCAGGCCGCACGGACCAATGACCCAGACCCTGCATCCCGTTCTGCCCCCGCGCCACCCCAACCGCCGAAGCGCGACGCAGCATAGCCAAAACGCCAACAAACCTCGATCCAAACCCCGCCGATCGACCGATCGACCGATCGAGCGGGGTGTTTTGCATTGTGCGCCTGTCAGGAAAGAAAACGCATTGCGAACCGCAGCCGTAATCGCCTCATGATTTTTCGCGATTTCCGTCCGGACGCCCAGTTTTGTCATCCCCGGCGCGGGAAAATAGCCGCTGGGAAGCGTCTATTCACTGAACACTCAATCGCACTTCGCCGATGCACGTTGCCGACCAGGAATTGCTGTCGCGGTTATTGGACGAGCATAGCGCAGCGCTCGTGCTCTACGCGCAGCAATGGTGTGGCAGCCCCGAAGATGTCGTTCAGGAGGCGTTTATCCACCTTATGCAACAACGACCGCTGCCCAACAATGTTCCCGGGTGGCTCTACCGCGTTGTCCGCAATGGAGCCATTTCCGCTTCGCGCTCCACCGCGCGAAGAGTCCGCCACGAAACGTCCGCCGCCAGCCACCGCGAGCCTTGGTTTAAGCCGTTGCTGGATGACGCAATGGACGCCAGCACAGCGGCGGCCGCTCTCGATTCGCTCGCGATTGACCAGCGCGAGGTCGTCGTCTTGCGAATCTGGGGTGGCCGATCGTTCGACGAGATTGCCGAGCTAATCGGCAAATCCACAAGTACGGCGCATCGCCGTTTCGAAACGGGCCTGGAAACTCTGCGGTCAGCTTGCTGTTCGCAACAAAGGAATTCGCAATGAATAACGATCCTGTCGTCGGCGGGGAAGATAGTCCCGAATTGAGCAGCGAGCTGCGGCGTTTCGCCGCGCATTTATCGCACTGCACCGCGCGAAGATCGCTTGGACCGCGAGCGACTGGCATTCCTCGCCGGCCAGGCGTCGATCGTTCAGGAACAATCCAAACCCGCAAAAGCGCCCGGCCTCCGCCTCGAAAGTCGCCCGTGGCCTGCCGCGTTCGCCGCCATGAGCGCCGTCGCCGCGACCCTGCTTTGCCTGCCGATAACACGCCCGGAAATGCCCAAAGTGCCGCCGATCGCCGCCGATACTCGCTGGCAAAACGGTCCACAATTTGCCATCGAAATCGTCAGCGGCACCGCGATGCTGACCACGCGAGACGCGCATCTAGCCGATATCGAAACGCGCCTTGCAAAACTCGACGCGGATCGAACCGGCGCCGACACATCATCATCGCCGGTCGGCGATCTCACTCGCCCGGTCTTCACGCCCTCCGCGTGGCAGCAAGTCATCAACGAGACCGAACCTGCCAAACCGTCAACTCGCAAATCTTCCAGCTTGTCTCCAATTCAAGGGATCAATACGTGACCCGCGGCAAAGTGTAAGCTCGCTTGGGCCGCTTCGTGCATCGTCGTACTCGGTTGCACCGCGCCGCTCCAGGCCGACGACGAACAGCCCATCAAACTAGCGCTCCATCCAATGGCGCCGCCGAAACCGGCCCTGAAGTATCGATTGCTTCCCGCTGCGACCGATCTGACATCCGGAAATGCGGCCGTCCCGTACGGCAAAGTGACGGCGGAGGAGTGGACGTTCTTTAGCTATAAGGATCGAAAGCTATGGGACAAAATCGAGGATGTATGGCCCGAAATGCCGTTGGACAAACTGCGTTCAGAAAGAATCGCGCTGCCGACGAGCTCCATTTTCTTCCTCGAGCAGGGCGCAAATGTAAATACTGCGATTGGCAACTCCCGATCGGCCAAATGCCCTACTACACGATCTTGCTCCCCGATGCGCAGCAATCTCGCAGCTACGGGCGCATCCTGGCCGTTAAGGCAAGGACAGAAATCGCCAACGGAAAATTCGACGACGCGATCAAAACATTCCAAACAAATTACGCCTTGGGCCACAACGTCGCCAAGGGTGAAACTCTGGTCAGTGGGCTAGTCGGCATTGCCATAAGCGGTCTCATGTTTCCGCAAGTAACCGAGTTCGTTCAGCAGCCGCAGGCGCAAAACTGTATTGGGCGCTGACAAATCTGCCACGCCCGTTTGTCACGATGGACGACGCGCTGGACGTTGAGTCGCAGGCCCTTGAACTTACCTTTCCAGAGCTTCGCGATCTTGAAAACGCGAGACGCACCCCCGATGAGTGGCGCGATCTGTTTCACCGCTTTACGAAACAGACTTTGGAATGGAATCGAAGTGGTGAAGATCCAGCCCCGCAGCAATCGCCTGAGGAACTCGACAAACTTTGTCAGCAATTCGCCCCGGCCGCGAAACGCGCTCTAATCGCCACCGGCATGCCGGCGGATAAAGTCGAGGCGATGCTGGTCCATCAGCTCGCCCTGCTCTACTCACTTCACGCGTACCACATCTTGTTCGACGACGCGTCCAGGTCTTATTCGCTGCCTTATCGGCAAGCAATTCAAGGGATCGATGCGACGATCGAACAAGCAAAACACGCTACCGACGAAACGCGTGAAATAGTTCCGATCACTGGGCACACCCTACTTGCGCTCCAATCGACACGCACTGCAATCGCCTGCAACGACCGTCAATTTGCCTTGTTGCGAGTGTTCGAAGCTCTGCGCACTTACGCGGCCGACCACGACGGCAAGCTGCCACAACAACTCACCGACGTTACCGAGGTTCCGATTCCCGACGACCCCGTAACAGGCAAG
This sequence comes from Pirellulales bacterium, assembly GCA_963733825.1. GTDB lineage: Bacteria > Planctomycetota > Planctomycetia > Pirellulales > Lacipirellulaceae > JABDGM01. The sequence goes on along the minus strand of CAVTEK010000008.1, from coordinate 64,320 downwards.
GCATTCCTCTACAGTCGCGACGGAGCGAAAGCATTTCTAAAGGGTCCAACGCTTCGCTACGTTCCGGTGAACTATGAGATTACGATGTCGGCTGCCAAATAGTCCCGATCGTCCAAAAGAAAACTCCTGCTTCCTTCCCAAACACGGCCGGTCACTTGACCATACGGGGTTTTTGCTCGAATTTCTCCTCCCTTGAAGGAAGGGGCTTCGGGAGCGACGATTGATTGGGTCACATTCGATCAGTTTAACCTCGAAGGCGTCCGTCGATCCTGCGCAGCGTCGCCCCTGCCATGCAACGAGCATCTCTCTTTATCTTTTGCGCCTCGATCCTCGCTCTGCCCGCGCCGTTTCTCCCAGCCGAGCCGTTCAAGCTCGACCCAATCTCGCAACAGCAGGCCGACCTCGAACAGAAGCTGCTCGCCGAAAACGCCCCGCGTACGCAAATCGCCGCGATCATCGAATTCCGCAAAACGGCCCAGCACGTCCAGTACCCCGCCGGCCAGCTCAAGCTCCCCGGCTGGCTCTACCTTCCCACAGGCGAACCCGCTTCCCCTGGACTGAGCTTGTCGAAGTCAGCGGGCGGTCCCTACCCCGCCGTCATCTGGAACCACGGCAGCGAAAAATTGCCGGTGGCCCAAGCCGAGTTGGCCCGCTTCTACACTCAGCACGGCTTCGCCTTCTTCGAACCAATCCGCGAAGGCCACGGCAATGCCCCCGGCGATTACATCCTGGACATGCAGAAGCAAATCTTCGCGCGAAAAAGGCATACAAGCGCTCGCCGATATCGTCCCGCTCCACGACCGCTTCAACGCCGACGTGGTCGCCGCCGTCGCGTGGCTCAAAACGCAGCCGTTCATTGATAAGAATCGCCTCGTTATGTCCGGCGTGTCATACGGCGGCATCCAAACGATTCTCACGGCCGAAAAAGGACTCGGCATCCGCGCGTTCATTCCCTTCGCGCGGGCGCCATGTCCTGGACCAGCCCGCCACTGCGCGAGCGCCTCGAAAAAGCCGCCCGCGGCGCCAAAGCCCCCGTCTTCTTGCTCCAAGCTCAGAACGATTTCAGCACCGGCCCGAGCGAAGTATTAGGCCCGATCCTCGACAAACTGGGCCCACCCAGCCGCCACAAACTCTACCCATCCTTCGGCCCCACCCACGAACACGGCCACGCCGCCTTCGCCTGCTGGACCCTCGGCACAACCATCTGGGGCGCTGATGTCCTCCAATTCATCGACGACGCCTTCAAGATTTCGGCCGCAAACCAAACTCGCAACTAGCCCAGTTTCCTGCCGGCGGTCGGAGGTTGACCACGACGACCCGGTGTAGTACACTTATGACATAACTGTATTACCACTGCAGGTCGCGAAGCAGCTTCGCCCTCAAATCATGAAAAACATCTCGCTAAAACTGCCCGACGACCTCCACGCCAAGTTGTCACGCGCTTCCAAAGACCGCGGCGCCGCCAAGTCCGCCATCATCCGCGACGCCCTCGAAGCCTATCTCGCAAACGGCAAGAAGGGACGACAGCCGTCAATCGCCGAGTTAGCCGGCGATCTCATTGGTTGTTTCGACGGGCCGGTCGATCTGGCGACCAATCCGAAATACATGCGCGGCTTTGGCCGATGAATGGCCCGGTCATTATCGACGCCGGGCCACTCGTCGCGCTTCTTAACCGTCGGGAACGTCACCACGCATGGGCAAACGAACAGTTCGCAGCAATCAAATCTCCAGCCATCACATGCGAAGCGGTCGTTGCCGAGGCGTACTACCTTGTCCGCGAATCCGACAATGCTGTTGATTCTCTCATGCAGCTTCTCGAACGCGGGCACCTGACGATTCCATTCCGCCTCACCGACGAACTTCCCGCCGTCACCCGGCTGCTTACACGCTACGCCTCCGTGCCGATGTCCCTCGCCGACGCCTGCCTGGTGCGCATGGCCGAGCAGTTCTCTACGTCGCCGGTGCTAACACTCGACAGCGACTTCCGCGTCTACCGCAAAAGCGGCCGAGCCGTGATCCCCACGCTGATGCCAAGATAAGACAGGCAGCTAATTACGCGGGTCGGAATTTCAAACTTACTCTGATGCCAACTGATCAGTAATATGCAGTGCTGACCTGTTACATCCGAATCATTGCAACGCCAATAACAATGTCGCCGGTCAAGCTACCCTACCATGCTCTCCTTTATCATCCCCGCCCACAATGAAGAGCTTTGGATCGGCAAGTGCATCGACAGCGTCCGCGCGGCAATGGAAAAGGTCGCGGAGCCTTATGAGGTGATCGTCGTCGATGATGCATCCACGGATGCGACTCGCCAAATTGCCCAGCAGATGGGAGCCCGCTTGCTTCAAGTCGAGCTTCGCAAAATCTCCGCTGTTCGCAACGCCGGCGCCCGCGTGGCCAACGGCGATATCCTCTTCTTCATCGACGCCGACACCCAAGCGAACGAATCCGCCATCCGCGCGGCCCTGGCCGCCCTCCGCGGCGGAGCCGCCGGCGGCGGTTGCGCCCCCGGTTTCGACGGCCCAATCGCATTGTGGGCACGCATCATCATTTGGTTCGCCGTGAAAGCGGCCCGCCGCATCCGCCTCGTCGGCGGCTGCTTCCAGTTCTGCACGCGCGACGCCTTCAACGCGATCGGCGGCTTCAACGAAGAACTTCGCGCCGGCGAGGACATGGCCTTCTGCCAGGCCATCAAAAAAGTCGGCCGCTTCGTCGTCCCGGGCCCCGCCGTCATCACGTCCGCGCAAAATTGAACGTCGTCACACCGTGGCAAGTGATCTCACTCCTCGTGACGATCGCCCTCCACGGCCCACGCTACGAAAGCGATTGGATCATCGACATCCTCTATGGTGAGCGCGCCCAAGCCTGCCGCAAACCAACCAACCCCACCTGACCGTTCCCCCATTTTTGTGGGGGTGCCACTGCTGGCTTGCCCAGCAGTGCTGCAATGCGGCGAACACCTTGCGATTCGAAGCTGGTTCGACGCTTCCAAGCTCGGCGATTCTTCATCGTGTGTCCCCATTGAACTCGCCGACCTCCGACCTCTAACCTCCAGCCGCTTTACCTTGGTACTGCTCGTCTGTAACCTGTTCCATCCAGTCGACCGCCTTACCATCGAGCTTCTCCTGAACCGCAATGTGCGTCATGGCCGTGGTTGCCGTCGCGCCGTGCCAATGCTTTTCACCCGGCGAAAACCAGACCACATCACCCGGCCGGATTTCCTCGACTGGCCCGCCCCAACGCTGCGCCCAGCCGCAACCGGTCATTACGACCAGTGTCTGCCCCAGTGGATGCGTGTGCCACGCCGTCCGCGCACCCGGCTCGAACGTCACGCTGGCGCCGACAACGCGCGCTGGTTCCGGCGCATTGAAAAGTGGATCGATCCGAACAGTGCCAGTAAACCAATCGGCCGGTCCTGTGCCCGAGGGTTGTAAGCCAACTCGTTTGATTTCCATTCCCAATTCCTTTATCTAAATCAGTCGGTTGGGATCGCCGCAAAGCGGGGACCCATCACTTTGCCTACATAACTATTGAGAACTGCGCAGCCAATGAGCCTCGTTCAAGTTCGGCTATCAGCTATCAGCCGTCAGCTTTCAGCCAGACTGTGTTCATTAGCTGCGCAGGGATCAATAGGTCGAGCAAGGTGTCGATTGACCGCTGCTTCCACCAACCCCTTCAACGCCATGCGATCCACCTTCCCCACAGCCGTAGTCGGCATTTCATCGAGCACGATGATCTCATCCGGCGCCTTGTATCCGACACGCGCCTTCGAGAACTGAACCAACTCCGCCATCGTCGGGCGCTTCGCGTCCGGCCGCAGCGTAACGTACGCCCGCACGTTCTCGCCGTGCACCAGATCGTGAATACCAATCACGCCTGCGCAGGCAACGGCCGGGTGTTCGAGCAACGATTCCTCGACCTCCTGCGGACAAATGTTCGAGCCGTCGTGAATGATGATCTGCTTCTTGCGACCGCGGAACCACAAGTAGTTCTCCTCGTCGGCCGCCACCAGGTCTCCCGTGTCGAGCCACCCCGCGACAATCGTTTCCGCGGTCGCGTCCGGCCGATTCCAATAGCCAATCATGTTGCTGGCCGACTTCATCCACAGCCGGCCGATTGTCCCGGCCGGCACTTCCGCCCCATGATCCTCGCGAACCGAGGCGATGAAACCGGGCGCCATCCGGCCGATCGAGCCAACCCGATTCAGCGGGCCGCTCGGGTTGTATGTCGCCGTGCCGGTTTCAGTCATCCCGTACAATTCTTCGATAGTGTGCCCAGTAAGAGCCGTGTATTCGTGCTCCAGCTCCGCCGAAATCTTGTCGCCGCCGGAAACGCATCGCCGGATCGATTGGAAATCGGCCAGCGTGGCGCCGTGGTCGCGCACCAAATTAAACAGCGGCGTCGGCAGCGTGCACAACAGCGTCGGCCGCGCGCGACGAATCAGCGGCAGCAATTCGTCCGGTCCGAACGTTCGCGCCATCGCGATGCAAGCGCCAGCCGCCAGACCGGCAAAAGTGAGCGATGAACAGGCAACGTGCGATGCCGACGTCGCCGGCAGAAAAACGTCGTCTGGCGTAATCCCAAGCCCGGGGATCGCGCTGGCTACCATCCAGCCAAACGTCTCGTGCGTGTGCGTGACACCTTTCGGCTTACCCGTACTGCCAGACGTGAAAAAGATAAACACCGGCGCATCGGCCGCCGGAGGCGGCGGTAGCGCCATCGACGGACCATCCGCCGTCATCAAGTCTTCCAATCGACGAGGCGTGCCGTTCGTCGCCTCGAAGGTAATGTGGCCCAAACGAAGTTGACCAACCAACTTGCTCGCCGCCAGTGAATCCTCCCGCTCAGCATGTGCAACAATCAGCGACGCCCCGCTGACTTCCAAAGCATGATCGATCTCCGGCGTCTGGTACCGATAATTGAGCGGCGTGGCCACGAGCCCTGCCTTGCAACACGCAAGGTAATGAATAATCAGCGACCCGCGATTCGGCAGCAGCGAAGCCACGCGATCGCCCGGAGCGAGACCCATCGCCAGGTACTGTTTGGCGAGCCGAGTGGAATCCTGATCCAACTCACGCCACGTCCAGGTTCGCTGCAGCAAGATCAGCGCCGCCGCGTCTGGCTTCGATTTCAGGCCGATGTCGAGCAGGTTCGCGAGCTTCACCGGCCGGTCTAATTTGGGCCCCGCGATTGCCAATGCAGTGTCTCCCGTTCAACTCATTGTTGTGTAAAGGTCCCATCGAAACGAGTGATCCAGCCCGGTTTTTGGCTAAGGTTCCCTTTTTTTGAAAACTGGGGGAAAGTTGCTTGATTCCCTTCCAAGGGTTCCTTACACGGGCCTGGTCGAACAGCTTCAAATTGGACTGTCGCTACTGAAGATCGCAAATTGAAACCGGCACCAGTGGAATTCGCTCCGCTGCGCCGGTTATTTTTTGCGCATCGTTGAGATCATTTTTTAGCGTATCGGATTGCTGAAACGCAAGAGTTCGACGCCACTGCGGGCGGCCATCCGGGCCAGGCCGCTTCCGCCGCAAGGTGGCACAATTCCGGCTCTATACCAAAAAGGACCAGGCGAATGTTCGCGGGCAGACAGACGACTTTCGCCAACCTATTGGCGACTATTATCACAGGGTGTGCGCTGTTGACGTCCGTGATATTCACCGGCCACGCGAGGGCCGCCATTCTGCCGTTGCCAACCGAGCAAGATGCCTGGTCCGACATGGCTTACGCAACCGGCGTGACCGGCAGTTTCAACGCCGGAACCAAAACGCTCTCGATTTCAGCAAGTCCCTCCGACGACCTCGAAATCGGTTCCCAATTCGGTCCCAGCAACCCCGGACGCGACTACGGCCCGGGCGGCATTTTGGGCGGGCCGTTTTCGGCCACGCTGTCGGTCAGCGGGGTCATCATCGAACCGAACGGCTCGGTCTCCAACGGCGGGACCGTTTCCATGGTTTTTAACAGCGGCGCCGCTGACAGCATCGGCGCCGACTACGGCATCGCCGACGGAAGCACGCTGCTCCAAGGCTCCGTGCTCGAAGTCCTGCTCGATGCCACGGGCGACGACACCCTAGACGTTCTCTATTCCATTACCGGTGGCGCACTGCAAACCGATAACCCCGATCCAAACGTCGGGGTCTACGCCCCAGCCAATCTCGGCTTGTTACGAATCGCGGGCGTCGCGCTGCCCAGCACGTGGACCAGCAGCTTTAGCCTCGAAGGTGCGACGGTCAACTCCTTCGGAATCCCCGAGCCAGGCACGTTTGCATTGCTTTCCGCCGCCGTTCTTTTGATCTGGCCCCGCCGCACGTCGCCCCGCCGCCACAACGAGCGATAAATCAACCCACGGCACATCCGCCCCTGCCCCACATCCTGCATCCTTTTTTCCTTTGCTTTTGTGCCACGACCTGTGCTAGGCTCGCACGTGAAATGACCGCTCGGCCTGGCTGCGGAAGAGCTCTTGCCGGCGTCGCGCACCGAACTTCCATTCACGCCCATCGACAGGTTCGCCACCTCCCTCATGTCAGCGTGAAAGCTCTCGGCGCGACCGTCGGGCTATCGATAGTCGCAGGGCCCAAGCCGAACGGTTGGGAATTGGATCAAGCGTCGCGTCGCCAGTAGCACCCGCCGTAAGGCCGGTGCTGCTTTACCCACGCGCACCGCTCGATCGTCGCCCCAGTGGTACCATCATTTCTTTTTTCGTAGGTCAGGCTTTAGCCTGACAGCCCCCAACACCCTGACAACTACCCGAAAACCATGGTATATGCCAACGGCATCCGCAGGTCGTCAGGCTACAGCCTGACCGATGGATGTCGGCATTTTGGTCGATCCCACTTGCAGCCTGAAGACGAGTCAATGACGCTAGATTTTGCGTCGTTCAAGGTGACTGTCCGCGCCCACATTTCATGAACTCAATACATATACGATGAAAAGATTCATTTCGATCGCCGTTATCTGCGCCGCCACGCTGCCCTTTTTTGTTCTCCGCGCCGCGTCGGCCGCTGAGCCGGCGAACTCCAAACTGAACGTCCTCTTCATTGCCGTCGACGACCTGCGGCCCGAACTCGGTTGCTACGGCCATGCCCAAATCAAGTCGCCCAATATCGACGAACTCGCCAGGCAGGGCCTACAGTTCAATCGTGCCTATTGCCAGTTTGCGTTGTGCAATCCGTCGCGCTCGTCGCTCCTCTCCGGCCTGCGGCCGGAGACGATCCAAGTCTACAACCTCCAAACATTCGTTCGCACGCACGTGGACGATGTCGTAACGCTGCCGCAGCTCTTCAAGAACAATGGCTACGAAGCCCGCAGCATCGGCAAGATCTTCCACGTCACCAACGGCAACCACGAGGACGACATCTCCTGGAGCACGCACGCCTGGCAATCTCCCAAGGACGACCATCCGCAACTCAAAGCAAAAAACGTTGCGGTAAAACGGACGCTCGCCCCCGGCGAAGATTTTGAGCCGGATGCCAATGGCGTGGTCCGGCGCAAACCCCAACCAAGCGACGGACGAACCAAATCGGGAAAACGCAAAGTCGGTGCCGAACCCTATGAACCAAGGGCCGATATGCTGCCTTACGAATCGCCAAACGTCGCCGACAACAAGCTCCTCGACGGCCAAATCGCCGACAAAGCCATCAGCGTAATGAACGAGATCAAGGATAAGCCGTTCTTCCTCGCCGTCGGCTTCCACAAGCCGCACATGCCCTGGGTGGCACCCAAAAAGTATTGGGACTTGTATCACGACGACGACATTCATCTGGCCGAGTATCAACAACTGCCGGCGGGCGCGCCAGAGTTCGCCAGCAATGAGGCCGGCGAGTTCCGCAGCTACAAAGGCATTCCGAAAGAAGGCCCGATCCCCAAGAAAACGCAACGCGATGCCATTCACAGCTATTACGCCTGCGTCAGTTATACAGATGCCCAAATCGGCAAGGTCCTCGCTCAGCTCGATCGGCTCGACCTCCGCAAGAACACCGTCATCATCCTGTGGGGCGACCACGGCTACCAACTCGGCGAGCACGGCACCTGGAATAAGCGCACTAACTGGGAAGTGGCTGCCCGCGTGCCGCTGATCATCAGCATCCCCGGCCAACAGCATACCGGCGAACAAACCGCCGCGCTTGTCGAACTATTGGATATGTATCCGACGCTCGCGCAACTTTGCGGTCTCATGCCGCCCACCGGCCTCGAAGGCCGCAGCTTCGTCCCGCTGTTGCGCAATCCCGATTTGTCCTGGAAAGACGCGGCCTTCACGACGTACTACAAACCACTGCCCGAAATGGGCACCGGCTTCGGCCGCGCGATCCGCAACGACCGCTACCGCTTTGTCGAATGGAGCGGCCCAAAATCGAAGAAAGCCGTCCTTGAATTGTATGATGAGCAAAACGATCCGCTCGAAAAAACCAACATCGCCGACCGCCCCGAAAACGCCGAGCTCGTCGCGAAGCTCACAGCCCGGTTGCATGCGGGCAGAAAGTAACGTGTCCAGACTTTGCATTGAGAAGAAGTGTCGCGCAGAGGCGCAGCGGGCGCGGAGAGCTTTTCCCGTATTCCCGCCTCTCCGCGCCCTTTGCGCCTCTGCGTGAGATTCTTGAAAATAGTCTGGTACAATGGAAATCAATCGGCGTCGGAGATGCCTCCTATCGTTTGCTTGTTGCGCTGAATACTCATGTTCGATACCGCTGTTGTCAACTACGGGCCGGAGAAATTTAGCGTCGAGCTGCGCGAGATTCCTCGCGCCACGATCGAGGACGATGAAGTGCTCGTCGAAGTCCAAGCCGTGGGCGTTTGTGGCAGCGATTTACACATGTGGACCGCGCAGCAAAGCTGGCCAATGAAGTACCCGATGGTGCTGGGCCACGAGTTTTGCGGCATCATTCGCGAAGTCGGTCGCGACGTTGCGGGCTGGAAAGAAGGCGATCGCGTTGTCTCGGAAACCGCCGCAGTCATCGATCCGAACAGCCCGCTCTCGCGTTCGGGCCGATACAATTTGGACCCAACCCGTCTCGGATTTGGATCGCTCATCGACGGCGCAATGCGCCGGTTCGTGCCGGTACCGCAGCGAATTCTGCACCGCATGCCGGCCGGGCTCGCGTTCGACGAGGCCGCGCTCACCGAGCCCTGCTGCGTGGCCTACAACGCAGTGGTCAATAACGCTCACATTCGGCCCGGCGATCGCATCGTCGTGTTGGGACCCGGACCGATCGGCGTTTTGAGCGGCGCGATTGCCCGATTGTGCGGAGCGAGCGTCGCCATCGTCGGTTTGGAAAACGATCGGGCGCGGCTCGATGTCGCCAGGCAGTACGGTTGCGAACCGATTATCGGCGATGCATCGGTTTGGGCGCGGGAAGTCGATGGCCTCGGCGCAGACGGCATCGTGGATGCGACCGGCGCCAGCGCCGCGCTGGCCACCGCGCTCGATCTGGTGCGGCCTGGCGGCTGGATCAGCAAAGTCGGCTGGGGCCCGCAGCCACTCGGGTTCTCGCTCGACAAGCTCGTTCAAAAAAACGTCACGCTGCAAGGCAGCTTCAGTCACAACTGGCCGATTTGGGAACGCGTGATTCGTTTGATCGCGTCGAACGCGCTCGACGTCCGCCCAATCACCGGCGGCGTATGGCCCCTCAACCAATGGCAGGATGCGTTCGAAAGTATGCATTCAGGGAAAATCGTCAAGGCGATTCTCAAGCCAGGAAACTGACTCGAACAGTCTTTACCGAATTATATTTTTAACAGTAGGGAACAGAGAGAACGGAGTTCATGAACGAGTAATTCTCTGTTGCCTCCGTTTCCTCCTGTTCAAAACTAATCGAAGCTGGCCGAATGATGCGTTTGCAAGATAAAGTCATCCTGGTCACCGGCAGCACGACCGGTATTGGCGAAGCGATTGCCCAGCGCGTACTTGCCGAGGGCGGTCGGGCGATGTTTCATGGGCGAAACAGCGAGCGCGGCCAGGCGCTGGCGGGGAAGGCCGGCGAACGTGCCCGTTTTGTCGAGGCCGATCTTAGCGATCCGGCAGCGGCGGCGCGGCTGATCGACGCGACCGTCCAGGCATTCGGCAAGCTCGATGGCCTGGTGAACAACGCCGCGTTGACAACCCGCGGAGATTTAGCTCGCACCGACGCGGCGTTTTTCGACCAGATGATTGCCGTCAACGTCCGCGCTCCACTCCTCTTGATCCGCGCGGCTTATCCGCATTTAAAGCGCTCGCAGGGCTGCGTACTCAACATCGGCTCGATCAATGCCTACTGCGGCGAAAGCAATCTTGTTGCCTACAGCATTTCGAAGGGCGCGCTCATGACGCTGTCGCGCAATCTGGCCGACGCGCTGTGCTACGAAAAGATTCGCGTGAATCATTTCAACGTCGGCTGGGTACTGACGCCGAACGAGATCAAAACCAAAATTGCCGACGGCCTGCCGCCGAATTGGTTTGAGCGCGTCGAGCCTCAATATGCACCATCGGGGAAAATCATGCCGCCGGAAAAGATCGCCGAGGCGGCCGTCTATTGGCTGAGCGATGAAAGCCGGCCGATTAGCGGCAGCGTGATCGAGCTCGAGCAGTTTCCGATGATCGGCCGCAACCCGGTAAAGAAGGGTGACTGATGCCGCGGCTGGCCGCATTTCCCAAGGCATTCGTCGATGCCCTTTGCGCGAGCGGCACGATGACGCTCCGCCAATGGATTGAAATCGGCGCCGATCTCGGGGTCGACGGCCTGGAGTTTTACACGCGCTTCCTCGAGCTTCAGTCGCCGGGCGGAGTCGAAAACGCACGCCGGGTTGCCGCCGATCACGGGTTAGAAATCCCGATGCTGTGCGCATCTCCCGACTTTACGCATCCCGATGCCGAATTCCGCCAACAGCAAATTGATTCACAAAAGCATTGGATCGATGTTTGCGCCGCACTCGGCGGCCGATACTGCCGCGTGCTGAGCGGCCAACGTCGGCCCGAGTTGTCGCGAGACGCCGGTTTGCAGCTGGCGGTCGAAAGTATCGAAGCGTGCCTGCCGCACGCCGCGGCGTGTGGCGTCACATTGGTTTTGGAAAACCACTACAAAGATGACTATTGGACGCATCCGGAATTCGTGCAAAAGACGGACGACTTTTGCGAACTGCTGGAACGAATCAGCTCGCCGCACTTTGGCGTCAATTTCGATCCCAGCAATGCGATCCTGGCGGGCGACGATCCGCTTGCGTTGTTGCGGCGCGTGAAGCACCGCGTGGTAACGATGCACGCCAGCGACCGCTACCTGGCAGAAGGAATGCTGGAAGACTTGCGGCGCGAGGAAAACTCCGTTGGCTACGCAAAGCGCTTGCGCCACGGTGTCATCGGCCGCGGGCTCAACGACTATGACGCCATTTTTGGCGAGCTGGCTGGCATTGGCTTCGACGGCTGGATCAGCATCGAAGACGGTGTTAACGGCATCGACGAACTTCGCGAAAGCGTGCGGTTTGTGCGAATGAAGATCGCCGAGCATTTCCCATCGTAATCGTCCGGCAACGCGTGATATTGCATAACCGGTATGCGAGCAATTCAGATGACATGTTCGGCCCGGCCGGACACGGGGAAATGTGCGCGTCGCACCGATTGCGGTGTGTTGGCGAAGATACTGCTCGTATTGACGGAAATTCCTTTGTCGCCCCGCAAGGTTTTCGCACCTTCGCAAAACACGTTGGGTTTATCTCATCCACGCCGTTTATGCCGACGCGGTAATATCTCCAGTTCTTGCTGCTAATGCCGCCAGTGCTCCCGCAGCCAAAGAATCCGTTGCTTGCGGTCGATCCGGTGGTATGGGACGCAACTACGTTTCTCCCACCGTAGACTGGCGCGATCATGTTGGTAGCGCCGTCGGTGACAGCAACCACAACACGTCAGGGACTCGACAATGAAACGGCTACTTTCTAGCTACGGGCGCATCCGGCTGCGTGGCCCTCGCATTTGCGATGAGCATGAACACGGCCGGGCGGGCCGAGGAACACGGCAAGCTGCGGATGCCGGCCAGCCTGCCCATCCCACTGCTCAGCGACATCTCGGCAATCGATTATTCGGAAATCAAGGCCGAACCGGGCGTCACCGGCGAGGTCGAGCTAGTACGCGAGCGCTACGCCGACGGAAAAGTTCGCGTCGAGCGGCAAGTCACGCTCAACGGCGACGGGAACTACGTGAACCACGGCGCCTGGAAGATGTATTCCCCGAGCGGCGACGTTGCCGCCGAAGGCAAGTACAACTTCGGTCAGCGCAACGGTTTATGGACCCGTTGGAATGGCCGCAATGATTCGCCGACGTTGAACGAATTTCCGTTCAACCACTTCAAGGCCCCCTTCATGTCGCAGGCGACCTTCATCGACGGCAAACTGGATGGCGATTGGGTCATCACCGACGCCAACGATCGCAAGGTCCTGCTGATCACATTCAAAGCCGGCCAGCGCAACGGCCAGGCGACCACGTGGTTGCCGAACGGTAAGGTGCTGAAGCAAACGACGTACGAGAACGGCATCCCCACGGGCGACCTGCTCGAAGTCAACACCAAGACCGGCGAAGTCGCCCGGACCGCGACGTATGAAGAAGGCCGCAAGGTTGTCACGAAGACCAACTACTTCCCCGGCTCGCGTAAGAAGCAGTCGGAGATCATGTATCTGGCCGCGAAAACGATCGAGGAGACCGCCGATGATTACTGGGCGGTGAAGCTCGCGAAGTACGGCGCCGAAGGCGGCGACATGCGGAACGGTTCGTCAAAAACCTGGTATGCCAACGGCAAACCGGAACAAGACGGCTCGTATGCTTACGGCAAGAAAACCGGAACGTTTACCTTCTGGCACGAAAACGGCCAGGTGGCGGCCACCGGCGAATACAAAGACGACTTGGCCGATGGCGAATGGGTTTGGTGGCACGAGAACGGCCAGAAGTCGGCCGTCGGCAAGTACACCAAAGGCGCGCTGATCGGCGACTGGCGCTGGTGGGACGAAACCGGTAAGCTAACCAAGCAGCAAACCTACACTGGCACGGAATCGGCCCAGACCGAGCCGACCGAAAAGCAGCCGACCGCGGCCCAACCGACGGAAGCCAAAACCGACGTCTCGAAGCGCATGCCGAAGAACCACACGACTCGGCGCTAGGACAGATGGCATAGCATGGTCAGCTCAAAGCCCCGCCGGACGCAGGTCCGCGCGGGGTTTTTTCTTGGTTTGAAAAAGTTTGTCTCGCCCCGTATCTCAATGCTGGGAAAGCAATGCGTTGTTTCCTTGCTGGCGCTGCGGGCGCCGATCCTGGCGACCCGTATTGTGAAAGTTGAATCGCTATGCTATCACTCTTCGCCCTGATTTGGCAATTGTGTTCGTTGCGTAAGCCGCCTTGTGATGCGCCCGACATTTCTAACCATTGGAATGTTGCTTCTCGTTGCGGCCAGAGTGCGCGCGCAGCCAGGTGAGATACCGATTCCATCACCGGCTGCGGGGGCGCCCGCACCGCCGTTTCAGCAGCCTGGGCTTCCGCCGATTCCGGCCGGCGCAGCTGGGCCAGATTACAGTCAGCCGCTTACCAATTATCCGAGCCCGATGGGCGAGCCGCCGTGGTGTGCGTCGCCGTATAAAAACAGTGCGTGGCGGATCGAAGTCGATTTGATTCCGATGATGTCGCACGTTTCGGAAATGGCGTTCGGCGACTGGTCGAATAACGGATCGCTCGCGCTGCGGCTCAACTTGGGTTACGAAGATGACGAGGGGTTCGGCACGCGGGCGGTGTTCTGGGGCGTCGACGATGAAGCAGACACGCTGGCTGGGCGCGTGGACCTGACCGCCTCGACGTTTTATTTGGATTTCTACAAGCGGTTTTTCGTCGAGCAGGCTGAGCTGGTTCTGGGCGGCGGCGTCGCGGGGGCCAATCTGGAATATGACTTGAAGGACTGGGGCGAGCGGGCGACGCTCAGCGCCGGTGGCATCAGCATTTTTGGCGAGGGCTTTTACCCGCTGTGGCGGTTTGCCAAGACCGACGTCGGTTCGATCGGCCGGGCGCGGATCGCACTTTTAACCGGCCAGTGGAACGACCGCGGCACACCGTTCGTCGACGACACGAACAACGACGTGATGTCGATCATCGAGTTGGCCTGGGGACTCGAGATTCGCCGGCGGTTCGGCCGGCTCGAGGACAAGTATTGGTACTTCGATATCGTGCCCGAGTTTCAACGGTGGGAAAGTTCTTCGCTTCCCAGCGAGTTCAACCCGGGCTTCGAAGGCACTGCGTTCAATTTCGGGTTGGCTTGGTAGGCGCCGCGAGCCGAGAGTCACTTGCGCAAAGGTCCGCCTCGGCTCGGCGGACTTACTTTCGGCGTTCAATTTCGGGTCGGCGTGGTCGGCCGGCCGGCGGAGCGCGCGGCGTTGGGCGACTTCACGTCGTAGCACCAGAGCATGCCCCAGTCTTGGATGTAAAGCCGGCCGTCGGCGACGACCGGGTAGGACCACGCTTTGCCCTGGCGTTGTTCCGGCAGGTTCGGCGGACTGAAGTGGCCGTGTTCCTTGTAGCCATCCGGCGTCGCTTCAATTAACGCGACGTCGCCGGTCGTTTCGCCGTGGGCAAAGAGCTTGCCGTCGGCGTAGCACAACGACGACGGGCACATCGTGCGTTCTTTCTGCCACTTCACTTCACCGGTCTTGAAGTTGAGGCAGAGGAATAATGTTTGATTGGTGCCGTACAGATAATCGCCGATGAGAACGGCGCCGCCGATCGCGGTGATCAGCTTCTTGTCGAAATAGACTTCATCGGCTTTGACACCGCCGGCATCGGCGCTCAATTTCACGGCTCCTCCGCCCGTGTAATGTGTGCCCGTGTAAATGTAACCAGCCTGTTCAACCGGCGTGGCAATGTTTGCGGGGCTGTGACCGGTGGTGTGATCGTAACGCCACAAGAACTTACCGGTGTTTGCATCTACCCCCACGACTCCCTTCGCAAGGAATTGAACGTACTGTTTCACTCCGGCCGCATTCACGATGATGATCGAGGAGTACCCGGCCGCATCGCCATCGGGCACGGGATATTTGCGAACGATTTCGCCGTTTTGCTTGTTGAGCGCGATGATCGTGGCATCGGCGCCGCCGGGCGTCACGACGACGACGTTGCCATCCACCAGCGGCGATTCGGCGTAGGCCCACACGCCGGGCTTGCCGCCGAAATCGGTGCGGAGGCTTTTCTGCCAGACGATTTTACCTTTCTCGGTGTCCAGACAGGCGAGGTCGCCGTCGGACCCGAGCGCGTACAGCACGTTGCCATCGATGGTGGGCGTGGATCGCGCGCCGGGATACGGCGGTTTCTGGTTGGGATTGCCGACTTTGCCGATGTGCGTCGACCAGATTTGTTGCCCGTCCTTGACGCTGCGGGCTTGAACAAACTCGTCTTCGAGTCCTTTGTTGCTGATGAGGTAGAGTCGATCGCCGACGACCGCGGGCGTCGAGTATCCGTCGCCGACTTGCGATTGCTGCCAGAGCAGCTTCGGTCCCTCGGCCGGCCACTCCTGGAGCAAGCCAGTTTCCTTCGAGATGCCATCGCGGTTCGGCCCGCGCCACTGCGGCCAGTTGGCGGCACTCGCTATGCAAATCAGGCCAAATACTCCGATCGCGGCGACAAGTTTGTTGCGTCTCATGGCAATTCCTAAACGGTTTAGCGGGTACCCAAAAGCTTTGCTACACTCGCAGTGTTCTGTCGTCAGGCGACTTGCTTCAACAGAGTTTTTGAACAGGAGGGAACAGAGAAAACAGAGGTCGCTTTCTCTGTTGGCTCTGTTATCTCCTGTTAATTGCGAGTTTTCCAAGAATGCATGTGATAGAAAACTTTTGGCTGGAAGCAGTTTCAAAACCGATGTCATTCTGAGCGAAGCGGAGCGCAGCGAAGAATCTAGCCCGAAGTAGCGTAGATCCCTCCGTCGCCGAGCCTCCGTCGGGATGACAATGTAGTTTTGAAACCGCTTCTAGTTTCTTAGATGGATGCGTTCAGTAACGGCGTGAACGATACCAAGATACCCGACCCCAAATGGGTCGGCTATATAGCCCGGCCGTCCTGGCCGGGAATGGCGACGGCATTACTGCAACCGCGCTACATCTTCCTCCGTAACACATAACCTTTCGATGGCCGTGGCTTGACCGGTTGCGGGGTCGGCGGTGACGATCGTGCCGCAGAGTCGCACGTCGCGAGTCGCAACATCGAACTCGGTTGGCCGGCCGGTGAGCGTGGTTTCCATTACGCGATCGATCCGGCGGCCGATGATGCTTTCGAACGGGCCGGTCATGCCGACGTCGCATTGGAAGGCAGTGCCGCCGGGAAGAATGCACTCATCGGCGGTGGGGACGTGCGTATGCGTGCCAAGAACTGCGGTGACGCGGCCGTCGAGGTGACGGCCCATGAGCTGCATTTCGCTGGTCGCTTCGGCGTGGAAATCGATCAGGCGGATTCGGACATCGTTGGGCATCGCCGCTAGCACACGATCGGCGGCTTGCCACGGACTATCGACGGGCTTCATAAAGAGTTGGCCCAGCAAGCAGGCGATACCAACTTGCACGCCGTTGCGGGCGTTGACAACGGCCCACTCGCGACCGACCGATTCCGGCGGCAGGTTGGCGGGCTTGACGATGTTCGGCTCGTTTTCGAGCACCGAGTAGATTTCTTTACGGCGATAGATGTGATCTCCCAGCGTGATGGCATCGACGCCGGCGCGGATCAGCTCACGGTAAATGGCGGGCGTCACGCCGGAGCCGCCGGCGGCGTTTTCGGCGTTGGCGATGACAAGATCGAGCTGTGCGCGGCGACCAAACGTTCCACTGCGGCGCACACGATATCGCGGCCGGGTTTCCCAACGATGTCGCCAATAAATAGAATACGCACGAACTTTGGAGAACGACGCCGAGTGAATTAGGGTGTCTGCCCGAAATGAGATCGCCAAACATCATAGTCGGCTTGATTAACGACGCCATCGAAATTGCCGTCGCCTTGTGTATAGACAGCGTTCGTAGCGCCAGCCACAGCGACCGCAATCGATATGGTGCAAAATCGTGAGTGAACGTTAGCATTACGGTAGTACATAGTATACCCGCTCAATCAGGTGTCTTTGGGTAAACCAACGAACCTACTCAAGGGAGTTCGATGATGCAAGTATCCTGTCATAAATGGAAGGTGCGAATTGTTAACAATCTTGTCGCACCTGCCTTCAATACGGCCATAACGTGCATTTCTTTAGTAGCTATTGTTGGAAACGGCTCGTCCACGACAGCGGGTACAGTCAAACTGTACTGGAGCTCGCAGGAAAGCAATGTAATTCATCGGTCGAATCTCGACGGCAGAGAAAGCGAGCAAGTTGTTGAGAGTCCTGGCGGTGTAATACCTAGCATCGCGTTCGATCCCGTTGAACAAAGAATGTATTGGCCATCACCAGTGGCTGGCGGCATCCAAAGTGCAAACTACGACGGCACGAACGTCATTACGAGCATTCCCGGAATCACGGAGCCCACTCGCGTTGCACTTGACTCAGTGAACCGTAAGGCGTAGTGGGCCGACTATGGCTTGCCGAGCACGATTTGGCGTAGCAATCTCGACGGATCATCTCGCGAGCAGATCGTTGACAATGTGGTTGCCCCTCGCGACATACAAGTCGATCCCGTTCACGGCTTTTATTACTGGGTAGGCTTTTTTGGCGATATCCATCGTACATCTTTCGATGGTACACAGACCGATGAGAGCCTCTTTGCCCGCTCTGCTCGACAATTGGCAATCGACCCGCTCAACGGCTACGTTTATGCGACCGATTCTTCGCTTCAGGCCGTTATTCGCATGAAGCTCGATTTCAGTCAGCCGACGCTCTGGGTCACGGCAGGAGTCTCAAATCCGGAAGGGATCGCCGTCGACCTAGCCGATGGACGTGTAATATGGAGCAATCAAGCAACATCTCCCACGTCCCCTAATGACTCGAATATCTCCAGCGTGAATTTCGCCGGAGCTGACCAGCGAGTCGATTTCTATCCTTTGTGGAATGACTTTACACCGGGGATGGTCCAACACTTGGCGATTGCGAATATTGCGATACCTGCGGCGACACCAGAGCCAAACTCCGTCGCCCTAGCGTGCATGGGCGGATTAGCGATGTCGCTAGTCTTGCGTCACCGCCAAGTCGGCCAAGCTTCGGAGATATAACCAGAAGTTGTGGATGCGAGGTTGAAGAAGGCAGCGTTTTCGGCATTGGCGATTACCAGGTCGAGATTGTGCGCAGCGACCAAACGTTCCACTGCGGCGCACACGATATCGCGGCCGGGTTTCCCAACGATGTCGCCAATAAATAGAATACGCACGAACTTTGGAGAACGACGCCGAGTGAATTAGGGTGTCTGCCCGAAATTGGAACGCCAAACATCATAGTCGGCCTGATTGACAACGCCATCGAAATTGCCGTCTCCTTGCGTGTACACGGCGTTTGTAGTGCCATCGTTTATTCGCCAAACCAAATAATCGGCAGCGTCCACATTCCCGTCGAGATTGTAGTCGCCTGGAAGCGTCGGATAGGACAGTGTTGAAAACTCCGTCGTACCGGCCCCACTTGTCGTGGTGGCGACGAGGCGATCGGTGTTGTCGATATCGAACTCCACAGGTCCGGTTCCGAACGCCTCAGCCTGGAAAACCTGGTGTCTGTCAAATGAAGCTAGAACACTGCCCTGGCCCGATGAATTCAAGGTGACAAGTTCAGCATGGCAAAACACAGCTCCTTGACCGCTTCCGGCAGGGTACGTGTCGAAAAACTCGACCGTAACTTGCTCGTTGGCAGGACCCGACACGCTCGCATTTACGATTACTTTGTTATGGACAGTATCGAGCACGAAATGTGAAAGGATCGGCACATTCGTTAGCGCTTGGAATCCTTTTGTCGTATTCAGGTACGTCTCATTCTGGCTGAGTTTATTTCCGGCACCGGCAACCAGTTTCGCTCCGTAGGGGTTATTCTGCGACAGTGTGCAATTGTTGACCAGGCAATCCGTCGCGGATGTTAGACCGCCACCGAACACAACTCCCCCAAAGTTGTCGCCAGCAGATTCCGCTTTGCCATTTGAATCAATAATGCACCCTGAGATTACGTGGTTGCTACCGGCGAGTTGAATACCGCCTCCCAGCTGATTGTGGAAAATGACGGAATCAGCGACCTGCACACCGTTAACCGCTGAGCCTATCGTGACGCCAAAGCCACCATTAAGTTGAATGACCGAGTTAAACACGGCGTGATGTGCGTTACTTGTAATTGATATTCCACCTTGCGTGTTGTTTTGAACGGTGCAGCTTAGTAGCGTCACTGGCTCATTTGTACCTGCCGATATGACAACACCCTTTCCAGAAAAGTGTTGAATGGTTAAGAAATTGACGGTGCTGCCCTGGACCGTTGA
This sequence comes from Pirellulales bacterium, assembly GCA_963733825.1. Classification (GTDB taxonomy): domain Bacteria; phylum Planctomycetota; class Planctomycetia; order Pirellulales; family Lacipirellulaceae; genus JABDGM01. The sequence continues at coordinate 44,916 of CAVTEK010000008.1, read as the reverse complement.
TTCCGCAAATACTAACCCGTCACCTGAATCGTTGTTGCCGTCGATCTTAATCCCGGCAACATTCGTGGAGTTAATCACCACAGACTTCGCGATGCTTGGAAGCGAACCGGCGGTAAGAGTAATCTGACTGTTCGGACTAAGCAAAAACCGGATTACCGCTGGGCTACCGCCCGCGTTCAAATCGCTGATTGCTTTACGCAAACTGCCGGTCGGCCCCGGCGATGCCCCATCGCTCGTGTTAGAGACATCGTAGGCAGCGCAATTGCTAGTGTAGTGCTTTAGAAATACGGGAACTTATTGGCTGCCGCTGGCGTCTGAATCCTCTGAACATGGAGGATCACGATCATGCGGATTGCAAGCGCCATTGTCTTAACGGATGAAGAGCGAGTTTCGTTGACCAAGTGGTCGCGAGGACGCAGCACGCCGACGCGACTGGTGTTGCGAGCAAAGATTGTCCTGGCGGCTGCCGGCGGCCGTGAGAGCAAGGAGATCGCCGCTATGCTGGACTGCACGCGACGGACCGTGGGGACGTGGCGTACTCGCTTCGCGGAGTCGCGTCTGGCAGGCATTGAACAGGATGCTCCACGCGGCGGACGCACACCCACCAGGCGCGCCTCGTTCGAGGCCGAGATCATCCGCAAGACGACTCAGGAAACGCCACCCCATGCCACGCAGTGGTCGACACGGTCACTGGCCAAGGCGTTGGGTTGCAGCGATACGATGGTCCAGCGCGTCTGGCGAGACAACGGCCTGCGGCCGCACCGCACAAAATCATTCAAGGTCTCGAACGATCCGCAGTTCGCTGAAAAGTTGGTCGACGTGGTCGGCCTGTACTTGAATCCTCCCGAGCATGCGCTCGTGCTTTCGTGCGACGAGAAGAGTCAGATTCAAGCGCTCGACCGCACGCAGAAGAGCCTGCCGATATATCCCGGCCGGCTGAAGACCCTCACGCACGACTACAAACGCCATGGCACCACCACGCTATTCGCGGCAATCGAGTTGGCCGCGGGAAAGATCATCGCTGAGTGCATGCCGCGACACCGACACCAGGAATGGATCAAGTTCCTGAGGAAGATCGAGGCGGAAACGCCGCCGGAATTGGACCTGCACCTGATTGTTGATAACTATTCCACGCATAAGCATCCCAAGGTCAAGGCCTGGCTCCGGCGGCATCGACGGTTCCACATCCACTTCATCCCGACAAGCAGTTCGTGGCTCAACGTGATCGAGCGGTGGTTCCGCGACATCACTCACAATCGGATTCGCAACGGCGTCTTCCGCAGCGTTTCCGAGTTGATCCAGGCAATTCGCGACTACATCGACCAGCACAACAGCGACCCGACCACGTTCGTGTGGACCAAGAAAGCCGAAGACATTCTGGAGAAAGTCGCCCGCGCTCGGGCCAGCCTCGATAAGGTCCCATCTGCTTGAAGCACTACACTAGCACACCACAAAACCGCGCAAAGGACAGCGGTAGGGAATGATATAGTCCGCAAGCGACCGCACTCATTAGGATATGCGTGTGTCATAGATAGCCCCCGTTGAGATAGTCGAGATTACGTGGAGAAACGCTATCAAATCTACGAAATGGAGTTCGACGATGCAAGTATTTCATTTTGGATGGAACCACCGAGCGCTCGCGGAAAGGCCTATGCTGCTCGTCGAGAGGTTTATGGCTGGGTTCTTTTTTGTCCAATTAATAGCCGTTTCACAATGTGCCACGGCAGCGACATTGAAACTGTATTGGAGCGACGGAGACATCCATTGCGCCAATCTCGATGGAACGCTTGCCGAGGATATCATCCAATCGCCTTTAGGCGAATTTCCGAATGTGGCATTTGATACGGCTGACCAAAAAATGTATTGGCCGTCTGCAGCGGCGGGCGGGATCGAGCGTGCAAATTACGACGGCACGGATATTGAGACCGCTATTTCCGGAATCGCGATGCCGCGGAAAGTGGCGATTGACACTGTGAACCGAAAAGCATATTGGGTCGATTATGGCTTTCCCAACGACATTCGCCGCAGCAACCTGGACGGTACAGACCGCGAGCTTCTGTTTAGCACCACTACACTTTCGAGGACACCGGTAAGTGTGGCGGTGGATCCGCTCGATGGTTACTACTACTGGACCGGTTTAGGGGGAGACTTACACCGCACCTCGCTCGACGGTTCAGACACAAGCATAATCAATTTGGCGGCCCCGCTTGGCGAATTGGCAATCGATGCCGAACATAGGTATTTGTACGTGTCCGCGCAAGACGGGATTATTCGCATGCGGCTCGATCTGAGCGACCCGATGGTTTGGCGAGCGCAAAATAATTTTAGTCCCGCCGGAATCGCCGTTGACTCGACAAACGGGCGCTTGATGTTGGCCGGTTATCAGTTCTCGTTTTACGGGATAGATATTTCGAGTATCACCTTGGACGGTACGGACGAAGGAACAGCATTCTTCGCCCGCAACAGCGCAAGCGATGCAGCAAGCGCCTGGAGTTATCTGGCAATTGTGGACATCGCGACTCCCGAGCCGAACTCAATGACATTGGTGTGGCCTGCGGGGATAATATTCTTATGGAGACGCCGGCGTGGCCGCCTGCACTAAGTGCGGCGCCTACTTCGCCGTTTCGGTGAAGCGGCTTTCGCGGATCATGGTGACTTTGATTTCGCCGGGGTACGTTAGCTGTTCTTCGAAGGCTTTGGCGATTTCGCGGCAGATTTTGGCCGCCGACTCGTCGGTTGTTGATTTCGTACTGGCAATCACGCGGACTTCGCGGCCGGCTTGAATGGCAAATGCCTGTTCGACGCCCTGAAAGCCGGTGGCGATCGTTTCCAGCTCCTGCATCCGCTTGATGTAGCGATCGAGCGTTTCGCGGCGGGCGCCGGGCGCAAGCGCTGCAAGCGTCGGCCGCGGCGACGAGTACCGTGTACGGCATGTCGGGGCGGATGTCGTCGTGATGGCCGAGGGCGGCGTGGACGACTTCCGCGCTTTCGCCGTAACGCTTGAGGATGTCGGCGCCGATTTGCGGGTGGCCGCCTTCGGTGTCGTGGTCGGCCGCTTTGCCGATGTCGTGCAGCAGGCCGGCGCGGCGGGCCACGTCGGGATTCATCTTCAATTCTTCCGCGATCGTGCTGGCCACAAATGCCACTTCGATCGAGTGCCGCAGCACGTTCTGGCTATAGCTGGTGCGATAGTGCAGGCGGCCCAGCAGGTTCACGATGCGTTCGTTCAGACCGCGGATCTGCGTTTCTTGCACGGCCTCCTCGCCGAACCGGCGAATTTGCTGCTCGATATCCTTCTGCGTTTCGGCGACCAGCTCCTCGATGCGCGACGGATGGATTCGGCCGTCGGCGATGAGCTTGTTGAGTGCGATGCGGGCAATTTCGCGGCGAACAGGGTCGAACGCGCTGACGATCACCACGCCCGGCGTGTCGTCGATGATCACGTCGACGCCGGTCGCCTTTTCGAACGCACGAATGTTCCGCCCTTCGCGGCCGATGATGCGGCCTTTCATTTCGTCGCTGGGAATATCGACGGTGCTGGTCGTGGCCTCGGCGGTATGGGCGGCCGCAAAACGCTGAATCGAGGTGAGCAGGATTTCTTTGGCTTTGACATCGGCAATCGCGGCGACCTCTTTTTCCTTTTTCAAGATCAGCGCGCCCTGCTCGTGCGAAAGCTCCTGATCGAGCCGCTCGAGCAGGCGTTTCTTGGCTTCCTCGGGGCTGAGGCCGCTGATTTGATGGAGGGCTTGCCGCTGGGCGTCGAGCAGATTATCGAGCTCGGTCTGGCGGCGGCCGACGTCTTCGATCTTTTCGGCGAGCTTGCGCTGGTTGTTTTCAACCATCTTCTCCTGTTTCTGGATTTGCTCGGAGCGCGATTCGAGTATATCCTGCTGCTTGTCGAGATGGCGCTCGCGTTCGAAGGTTTTTTGGCGAGCTTCGTTGAGCTGGTCTTCGATGCGCGATTTTTCGCGCAGCGCCATTTCCTTGGCTTCAACCTCGGCTTCTTTGTGCCGGGCGGCCGCTTGGATTTCGGCTTTTTCAAGGATCTGGCGGGCTTCCTTTTCGGCATCGTGCTTGCGCAAATAACCGATGAGCTTGACGACGGCCATTCCCATCAGGGCGGCACCAACGGCGACCAGAACAATCGTCCACGGACTCGTGCCTTCTTCGGCAGCCGCAAGGACGAACATGCAAATGTTGGGCAGCACGGCCGCAACTCCTTAATTGTAAAATTCGCCGAGGCAGCCGGTCAGCGACCAATGGACGTGGTCCGCCTGCCTCGAGAACGTATGGGTGCCGACTGGCAGCAGAACGGCAATGCCGCGGACAGAAAGGAGCGGACCGGCGTAGTTGCCTATCGGCTCGTTCACGGCAGTGCGCCAGTGTGCGCCTGCCGCGCAAGCGCAACATCGGACGCCGTGCAAGCGAATCAAGTCCAGAAATTGCTCCGCCCGGGGCCGATCGCAGCGAGTTGCTGGGCGAGCGGATCGGAGGGAGAATGGTCAAAGCTGCAACAAATCAGCGATGGTTGAGAGCCAAGGCCGCGGATAACCGGACCTTCGCGCCCTCCCGAAGTGTCGAACCAAAGCACTGGCACCTGGCGTGGGCACGCATCTTGGCCGAACAAGTTGCAGACCCAGAACGTGGGGCCAGCATCCCGATTGGCAAGCTGTGTGTTGAGGCACGCGAGGTTCCGCAATCCGCGCCCCAGCGAGCAGATGACGCCGACGAATGCGATCATCGCCGCCATCAGGGCGCGAAACCCGTGCGATTCAGGAATGGTCAACAATGGACTTGAACTCATGCACAAGCGTTCGTATGTAGCGTTGCGTTCTGTCCGGCAGCCATTTGCTGCCGACTCAAACACATCAAATTCCGAAAGAATAGCAATCCCTCCGCCGTTGGCAGGGGGTGTAAATGTATATTAGCAAATGACGGCTGCGGCTGGCAACCCGGTACTTCGAACAAGTCGTGATACCGTTATGGATTGTCAGCCCGAGGTCCTCCGAGGAGTCTGGCCGGATTCCTCGGAAGACCTCGGAATGACATGATGGCGGGCGTATGCAAACGGAATTCACGACGTATGAACATCGTTCGCGATCGGACGGGCAAGTCGAAAATGTTGGATGATCCACACCCATGCGCGCTTGAAAACCGCTTGGCCAAGAGCTGGCCGGCTCGCGAGTGGAGCGAATCGCACGTGGTGCTGGCCGTTTCGGGAGGACCTGACAGTGTTGCGCTGCTTCGTGCGATGGCTGCTTTGAAAGTAGCGATTGGCGGAAATGGGAAGCTTTACGTAGCTCATCTGAATCACGGCTTGCGCGGAATTGCCGCCAACGACGACGAGACTTGGCTGAAGATTCTCTGCGAACGTTTAGGTATTCCCGCAGAAATTGGCAGCGCCGACGTTGCCGCGATCGCCGGCGAACAGGGCGACGGCTTCGAAGCGGCGGCCCGGACGGCGCGCTATGATTTCTTGCGCCAAACAGCCGAGCGGCTGGGGCGCGCTTCGTTGCCACCGGCCACACGGCCGATGACCAGGTCGAAACGGTTTTACATCGCGTCCTCAGGGGCACAGGTCTCGACGGTTTAGCCGGTATGGCACAAGTTCGGCCGCTGTCACCGAGTATCGCCCTAGTTCGGCCGTTGTTGCTGGTAAAACGCAGTGAGATAATCGAGTATCTCAGGGCGATCGGGCAAGAATATCGAACCGACGCAACAAATCAGGATACGTATTGGACGCGCAATCGCCTGCGGCGACAGTTATTACCGGAACTGCGGTCGCAATACAATCCAAAGGTCGATGATGTGTTCGCGCGCCTTGCGGCCCAAGCACGCGAGGCGATGGAGTTCATTTCGGCCCGGGCCGCTGAGTTTGTTGGGGATTGCCTGGTCGTAAGTGCGGATGGTGCGCGAATCGATTGCGCGAAGCTCGTGGGACAGCCGCTGATTGTGTTACGCGAGATCTGCCGGGTTGCGTGGCGTGAGGCGGGCTGGAGCGAGCAATCGATGGGCTTCGATCAGTGGCAGCAGCTAGCAAGGCTGGCGGGAAAGGCATCCTCGCCCCGCCCTCTTCCAAAGGGAGAGGGTTTTCAAAGTGTCGTTAATCTACCGGGCAATATTCGCGCCGAGCGCGATGGGCGGTATCTCGTGCTGAGCCGACAGGTCTGAAGCGCGTCGTCCCTTGACCCCCAAGTGAGGCGGCTTCTACTATACGCCGCCCTAAATTGCGCAGCCACGGTAAATTATGCCGCCACGAAACCGTGCGCGGTTCGCGCCTGCGCGTGCGCCGCGTATGTGCGTGCAGGGATCACGTTGGTGGGCGAAAGCCTTACCAGCTCAATCGAGGACCGCGCCGATTTTCACTCGCCTGGTCAACTTCTGCTGGTCGCTATTCCAGTGGTGCTTGTTGCTGCTCATTGCATCAGCACTGGCGGTGGGCGGCTATTTGTACTTCCGGCTGGATGACGAAATCCGCCGGCAAGTCGAACGGCGGCTTGCGGAATTCTATCGGGATTTCGACGTTCGCGTGGGAAGCGCTCGGTTCGATGATAACCGCGGCATATCGATTACAAATCTTACGCTGACTCCGAAAGCGCCGGGAGTGAATTCGCAGCCGTTATTGGCCATGCAAGAGATGTACATGGCGGGCAAGATGCGGATGGACCAACTCGTTACCGGCCAGATGCAGATTGATGAGATCGTCGTACACGGGGCGAAGCTGCGAATGGTGCGACAAATCGATGGCCAGTGGAACGCGCGAGCGCTCTTGCCGCTGCCGCACTTCGGCGCCCAGTCGCCCAAGGTAAAGATCGAGGGCGCATCGGCAACGATCGAGGATGCGGCGACGCCGGCATCGAAGCCGTGGACGATTACCGGCGTTAATTTACAGTTAACGGCGGTTCAATCGACAACGCCCAGCGATAATTCCGAGAAACGCTTCTCGCTGGAAGGGACCACGACCGGATTGCCGGCAAAAGAGGTTCAAATCAAAGGCGAAATCGGCGTGGCCGGCGGCGAATTTGATCTACTCGTGACCGCGGTTGGGCTGGAGATTTCGCCCGAGCTGCTGGCGAATTTGCCAGGATCGACGTCGGACAGGCTGCACGGGGCCGACTTATCGGGCCGCGCCGATTTGGTTGTAAAATTGACTCGATCAAACGCCAACGCGGCGATCGGCTGGTCGGCATCGATGCGGCTAGATCGTGGCCGAATTGCTCATCCACTTTTGCCCGATCCGTTGACCGATGTTTCGCTTCTGGGCCGCGCCGATTCCCAGCATCTGCTGGTCGAGCGGCTCAGCGGCAAGTGCGGATCGGCAATCGTGGTGGCCGCGCTCGATCGATCTGGCTGGACGGACAACGCACCCTTGGGCCTATCGGCGAAGGTCGCAGGCTTGAGGATCGACGACCGGCTGCGAACCGCTCTTCCGGAGTCTTACGCCCGCATGTGGGATCGATTCAAGCCGGCCGGATTGGTGGATGCCGAGGTCAAGATAACGTTCGACGGAGAGAAGTGGCGGCCGGTGCTCATCGCCGATTGCCGTGGACTCTCTTTAACCGATGTGGAGAAGTTTAACTACCCGCTGGAGCAAACGACCGGCCGCGTCGAATATCAGCCGGCCGAGAATGGCGGGACCGACCGGTTGCGGATGAATCTGACTGGCATCGGAGGCGGCCAGCCGATCAAGGTCCAAGCTGAATTGACGCACGTCGTGCGGACCGAACCGGAAGGAATCACGACGGCGACGGGCGTCGCCGCCGCAGGTGAGTCGCAAAACGAGGGCGAGCATGCGGCCGGTTATCGGGGGCTTCGCTACACGATTGGGCCGTCGTCACCGCCGCCGCATCCATTGGGTTTTGTCAAAATCTCCGGCAGCGATATTCCAATCCACGAACAACTGCTCGCGGCGTTGCCGGAAAAAGCCCAAGCGCTGACGCGCTCGCTGCAGCCGCAGGGTCGCATCGATTTCCAATTCAGCGCGGAATGGAAGGATTTGTCGCAACCGCGGGCCGAGGTGACGCAGGAGATTCGGCTGAAGGATTGCCGGATTCAATTCGATCGATTTGCTTATCCGCTGCAGCATGTACACGGTCTGGTGAGGGCGAACAACTGCGCATTGGGCGCTTCAAGATATCGAAGCTCAGGGCGCAACCGACGCAACGACGGTGAAGTGCCGCGGCGAAGCAACGACCGCAGCGGCCGGGTACAACCTCGATTTGACGTTTAACGCGCAGGATGTGCCGTTGGACGACACTTTGAAGAGCTCCCTTACGCCGCCGGGGCAGCAAGCCTGGCTCGAGCTCCGGCCGCAAGGGCGCGTGAATTTTGACGCGCACGTTACCAAGCAGGTTGGAGAGCCCGAGCCGGTCATTCAAGTCTTTCTCGAACCGCGCGACAAATCGGTGTCGATCGAGCCTCGCTTGTTCCCGTACCGGCTGGAACGAATTCAGGGAAAAGCGTCGTATCAACGCGGCCACGTGGATCTGAAAGCGATCACGGCGGAACACGGTCGAACGCTGTACTCGGCCGAATCGGGCGCCTGGCAAAACGGGACGGACGGCAGTTGGCAGATCGGCTTATCGAATGTAACGGCCGATCGGCTGGAAATCGGCCGCGATTTGCTCGTTGCCGCGCCGCCGGCGCTGCAATCGGCCATCGACCAGTTTCAGCCGAGCGGCACGTTTGGACTGTATAAAAGCAATCTGAGTTTTTCGAAGTCGCCGCAGTTCGCTGGCATGGCGTCGTCGTGGGACATCAATTTGGAGTGCCAGCAGGCTTCGATTCAGGGAGCGGTTCCGCTGCGCGGCATCACGGGAGGAGTTCACCTCGTCGGCCGCAGCGATGGTCGTTCGGCATCCGCCGCCGCCGAATTGGCGATCGATTCGCTGATGTGCAAGGACGTGCAATTGACGAACGTTCATGGCCCGCTGTGGACCGACGGGACGCATCTGCTGCTGGGTGAAGCGGCGTGCCAACAGCAGAACCAGCCGCCGCGACGGCTAACGGCCGACGCCTACGGCGGCAGCCTGGCCGCGAATATTGAGCTGCTGCACGATCCAAACCCAAGTTACAAATTGGACCTTCGCGTGGGGGGCGTGAATCTGGCGCGGTTCGCCAACGAGCGGCTTGGCGGGTCGAACGACATGAGCGGCACCGTATCGGGCGCGCTCGTCATCACGGGCACCGGCCATACGACCGAAACGCTGCGCGGCCAAGGGGATTTGCACGTTGTAGACGGCAGCATCTATCAGTTGCCGCCGCTCGTTTCGATGCTCAAAGTTCTTCGCAATCGAACGCCCGATACGACCGCATTCAATCGCTGCGACATGAAGTTCGCAATCGAGGGCGAACACGTTCAGTTCGACCAGCTCGATTTAATGGGCGACGCGGTCAGCTTATACGGCAAGGGCGAAGTCGACTTCAATCGCAAGTTGAACCTGGTGTTCTATACTTTGATTGGGCCGGCCGACCTGCCGATTCCCATTGTGAAGACGATTGTGGGCCACGTGAGCCAGCAAGGTTTGCAGCTGAAAGTGATCGGCACGTTCGACCATCCGGAGACCGAGCGGAAGGCATTGCCGGCGGTTAATGACATGCTGGATCACATACAGAGCGGGCTGCAGGAGGGTGCGGCCACGATGTCGCCGGGCACGGCAGCGCGCGGGCTTCGCGTGCCGCCCAAGTGAGAACGGAGAATTGCGATGAGCATGGGATCGGTCGGCGGAATCGTAAATAGTGCCGCTGGCGCACCAATATCGCAAACAGCGGGCAGCGAAACGGAACGCGCCCAAAAGGACTCTCTCGCTCAGCATCGCGAGATCGATTCGAACCAGCGATCGGAGCGGGCGGCGGGAATTGGACAAACCGAGCAGGACCAGGAGAGCTCCGAGCGCGATGCCGATGGCCGTCGGCTGTGGGAGGCGCCCGCGAAGCGCGCAAGGAGGAAGCGCCGACTGATGATGCAGCGGCGCAATCGCGGCAAAGCAAGGATCCTTCGGGACAATCGGGAACGAAGCTGGATTTGACGGGGTGAGGGGAAGTTGTTCGGTGTCAGGTGTCAGACAATCAACGACTGACACCTGACACCCGACACCCAACACCTTAATATACAACTTCCAATTGCGACCCACGAACCACCACGGTCCTGCGTAAGATGCGTTTCACCAAGATGCACGGCGCCGGCAACGACTATGTGTACGTCGATTGCTTTGCGCAGCCGCTGCCGCGCGATATTCCGGAGTTGGCGCGGCGGATATCCAATCGCCGGTTCGGCGTCGGCTCGGATGGGCTTATTCTTATTTGCCCATCGGAGCAGGCAGATGCCGAGATGCGGATGTTCAATGCCGACGGCTCGCCGGCCGAGATGTGCGGCAACGGAATTCGGTGCGTCGCCAAGTACGTATACGATCACGGCATTCAGCGGCGCGAGACGCTGAAGATCGAATCGGCTGGGCGCGTGCTGTCACTCGACTTGTTGCTATCCCAGGGGAAAGTGGAGCACGTGCGGGTCGATATGGGCGAGCCGATATTGATTCCGGCACAGATTCCGACGACACTCCGCTCCGCCGCCGGTGCGGAAAAGCCGGTGATGGACGTGCCGGTCGCCATTGGCGGACGGGAATTCAAGGTTTCGTGCGTTTCGATGGGCAACCCGCTGTGCGTCGTGTTCGTCGATGAACCGACGGATGATTGGGTGCTCGGGATCGGGCCGAAGGTCGAAGTCGATCCGCATTTTCCGAGGCGAATCAATGTGCCGTTTGTAAAAGTGGTGTCGCGAAACGAGCTGCGCAGCGGACTTGGGAGCGCGGGTCGGGCGAGACGTTTGCCTGTGGCAGCGGGGCGTGCGGGGCGTGCGTCGCCGGCGTGTTGACGGGACGCTGCGATCGGAAGGTGCAGGTTCATTTGCGCGGCGGCGACCTGTCGATTGAATGGAACGAGTCGAACAATCACGTATATATGACGGGTCCGGCGGCGGAAGTATTTAGTGGAGAATGGCCGATATAGCCGACCCATCTTGGGTCGGACGACTTGGCCGTAAGCACAGTCCCGGCCAAGATGGCCGGGCTATTTGGGATGCAAGGATGCGCAACGATGGCAGACAAGAAGAAGAAAAAGAAGAAGCGGATGCCGGCGTTTTTGATGAAGCTCGGCGGGCTGATGGCGGCCGAGGGCATTCGTGCGTGGATGAGCACGCTCGATTATCGAGCCGCGTTTTACGATCGATCGGTTGATCCTGTGCTGTGCTCCGGCGGGCCGCGGATATACATCTTCTGGCACGAAAACATTCTCATCCCGCTGTACCTGCGCGGGCATTGCAATCTGGCGATGTTGCTGAGCCAGCACGCCGATGCCGAAATTCTGGCGCGGGTTGCTTACCATATGGGATTTGATTGCGTACGCGGTTCGACTTATCGCGGCGGCGCGAAGGCGATCTGGGAACTGTTCGAGCGGAGTCGCCACCAGCATCTGACGATTACACCCGATGGTCCGCGTGGGCCGCGCCGACATCTGGCCCCGGGGCCAATTTATTTGGCGTCGCGGTTGCAATTGCCGCTGGTGGTAATGGGTTTTGGCTACGACCGACCGTGGCGCGCGAAGAGTTGGGACCGGTTTGCCGTGCCGCGGCCATTCTCGCGAGCCCGGGCCGTGATCAGCCCGCCACTCATGCTGCCGCGCGATCTGGACCGCGACGGCTTGGAGCATTGCCGCGTGCGAGTGGAGCACTTACTCAACGGTTTCACGTGCGAGGCGGAAGCGTGGGCGGTGGCCGGCACACGCAAAGCTGGCGAAGTTGTTATTATGCGGGACCATGCAGATGGCCCGCCGGGGATTGAATCGAACGGAGCGCAATATCCGCACGGCATGGCATCCTCCCGCGCCGCTTAAGCCAAAGACGAATCGACTCGCGGATTGGGGCCGGGTATCTTGAACGGTCATGAGCGCCTGCTCTTGCGCGGGCTTCGGGTGGCTGGGGTTGAGCGACGCGAACCCCCAGCGCGCCTGGGGGCTCGCCTTTGGCTCGACCCCAGCCACCCTTTGCTTGTTGCGGCTAAGTCGCGATGTCGGTTACCTCGATTCCCTCGGCGCAGCAAACGCTCAGCGTTTCGCAGCTGACTGCGCAGATCAAGAACGCGCTGGAGGGCGAGTTTCCGAGCGTGTGGGTCGTGGGCGAGATTTCGAATTACTCGCGGCCGCAGTCGGGACATTCGTATTTCACGCTCAAGGATGATCAGGCGCAGATTCGGGCCGTCATGTGGCGATCGGCGGCGGCCAGGCTGAAGTTCGATTTGGCCGATGGATTGGATGTCGTTTGTCACGGGCACATCGATGTTTACGCTCCGCGCGGCAGCTACCAGTTGGTGGTCGACGAATTGCAGCCGAAGGGCGTCGGTGCACTGGAACTCGCGTTGCGAAAGCTGCGGGAGAAACTCGCGGCGGAAGGATTGTTCGATGCCGCGCGAAAGCGCAAGTTGCCGGTATTTCCGCGGCGCGTGGCGTTTGTCACGAGCCCAACCGGGGCGGCGATTCATGATTTTCTGCAAGTGCTCGGGCGGCGCTGGCGCGGCGTCGATGTGCTGGTGATCCCGGCGCGCGTGCAGGGCGAGGGCGCGGCGCAAGAGATCGTCGCGGGAATCCGCATGGCGAATCGCATTTCGCCGCGGCCGGACGTGTTGATTGTCGGTCGCGGCGGGGGCAGTCTCGAAGACCTTTGGGCGTTCAATGAAGAGCCCGTCGTGCGGGCGATCGCGGCATCGAAGATTCCGACGGTGTCGGCCGTGGGGCATGAGATCGACGTGACGCTTGCCGATCTGGCCGCCGACGTGCGGGCGCTCACGCCCAGCGAAGCGGCGGAGCGAATCGTACCGGCAGCCGACGAGATCAGCGCGCGGATGCGCTCGTATCATGGGCGGCTTCGGCACGCGGCGCATCGGCGCGTGATGTGGCTGCGGGCACGGTATGATGGGGTCGCCGGGCAGCGACCTTTCCGCAGGCCGTTCGATCTGATTCACGATCGAAGTCGCGGATTGGACGAATTGTCGGTGCACGGCAATTCGGCCGTGCAGCGGCTGATGCGCGAATACGAAGGCCGGCTGGCAACGATGGCTGGCAAGATGGAATCGCTCAGCCCGTTGGCAGTGCTCGCGCGGGGGTATACGATTACGCAGGACGCGGCCACGGGCGGGGTGATTCGTTCGGCGGGCCGGTTGCGCGTTGGGCAGTCGCTCGTGACCCGATTTAGCGAGGGGGCGGCTGTTAGTAAAATTGAATCGGTCGAGATGGAAGATTCTTAGGCCGCTACGGATTGAGCTAAACCGCAAGCGGCGTGTGTTGGTGGCGGGCGGGTTTATTGCAAATGGCGAAGAAGAAAACGACTGCACGCGATGAGTGCGCCGGCTCGTTCGAAGAGTCGCTGGAAGAACTGGAAAAAATCGTCGCCGAGCTGGAGAGTGGCAAGCTCGGGTTGTCGGATGCGCTTGCCCGGTATGAAGAAGGCGTGAAGCATCTGAAGGGGTGCCAACGGCTGTTGGAGACGGCAGAGCGGAAGATCGAGCTTCTGAGCGGCGTGGATGCCGACGGCAATCCGATCACGGAACCGTTCGACGAAGGCGATGCCGAGTCGCTGGAAGCGAAGGCGGCGGCACGTGGGCAGCGGCGCACGAGCGGGGCCAAATCAACGCCGGCGAAAATCACGATGCGCGGCAATGACATAGACGAGGTCCCGCGGCTGTTTTAGAATGGCGATTGAATGAGACGGTCTTCGGGGAGGGCGAAGCTCCTGTCGAGCGGCAGGAACCTCGCCCTTACCTATTTCGGCAACATTGCAGTCGTACCACGTGGCATTATCGATCGAACAGCGACCCGCACTCGATTGCGACCGATCTGCGCGAGCGCATCGATGCCGCGCTTGGCCGGTACTTGCAATTCGATGACGGTTGTCCCGAGCAACTGGCCGCGGCAATTCGTTACGCGGCTGCTCGGCCCGGGCAAGCGGCTGCGGCCGCAATTGGTGCTGATGGCCGCGGCTGCTTGCGGCGGATCGCTGGAAGCGGCGCTGCCGGCTGCGTGCGCGGTCGAGATGGTGCACGCCTATTCGCTGGTGCACGACGATCTTCCGGCAATGGATGACGACGATTTGCGTCGCGGCCGGCCAACGTGTCACAAACGGTTCGGTGAAGCGGTGGCGATCCTGGTGGGAGATGCGCTGTTGGCGCGTGCCTTCGAGATTCTGGCAAGTGAAATCGCGCCGCCCGCCAGGGCGGCAAGCTGTTGCGCTGTATTAGGACATGCGGCGGGCGCGTTGGCACTCGTGGGTGGCCAGGCCGATGATCTTGCCACAGGCGAAGGGACGAATCCGGCCCGTAATGGCGATTTGGAGGAGCTGGAATCGATCCACCAGCGGAAGACGGGCGCGTTGTTCGTGGCGGCGCTGGAGCTTGGCGGGATGGTCGCTGATGCGACGCCGGAGCATCTCGCGGCTCTGAAAGCGTATGGTCGAAATATCGGACTGGCGTTTCAAATTACGGACGATTTGCTCGATGTATCGGGCACTCAGGCGGCCGTGGGTAAAAGGCTTGCCAAGGACGCCAGTCGGGGCAAACTTACGTTCCCGCAGTTGATGGGAATTGAAGCGAGCCGGCAGCATGCGGAACGACTCGTGGACGATGGTTGTGCTATGATCGAAGTATTGGGTTCGAAGGGCGAACCGCTGCGGGAGTTGGCACGGATGGTGCTGACGCGGAAGAAATGAGGGCGAGTTCGGGCCTCGTCGCATCTGGAGTGTGACCGGGGCCGAGGACGGCCCGGCTCGCTGACTTGCTGATACTCAATCAAACTTCGAAGTGCCGCTCGGCTCGCGGCAGCGACTAGAACGTGAATAAGACGCCAATTTTGCCGACGATTCAATCTCCGCACGATTTGCGGGGGCTTTCGCTGCTGCAGCTCGAGCGGCTGGCGGCTGAGATGCGCGAGGTGCTGTGCAACCTCGTGAGTTGCCGCAGTGCGCATTTCGCCTCGAATCTGGGTGTCGTCGAACTCTGCCTGGCACTGCATCAAACGTTCGATTTCCAGCACGACCGGCTGATTTGGGATACGGGTCATCAGATTTATCCGCACAAGCTGATCACGGGCCGCTATCCGCAGTTCCAAACGATGCGGACCAAAGGCGGGCTGATGGGTTACCCGAATCCCGAGGAAAGCGAATACGATCTGTTTATGACGGGTCACGCGGGGGCCAGCGTTTCGACGACATTGGGCCTCGCCAGCGGCGATGAACTGCTACGGGATGATGAAGGACGATGGTGCGTCGCGGTGATCGGCGACGGCGCATTTCCTTCTGGGATCGTGTACGAATCGCTCAATAATTTGGGCCGGGGAAGCCAGCGGCTGCTGGTGATCCTGAACGACAACAAGATGTCGATTTGCCCGCGCGTCGGCGGCATGGCCGATTACCTGGACCGCCTGCGGATGAACCGCGTGTATTCGGGACTCAAAGAAGAGGTCGTCAAGGTGCTCGGCAAGGTGCCGCTGCTGGGCGACCCGGTGGAGCGTTTTCTGGCGCAGCTCAAGGAGGCGGCAAAGGCCGGTCTGCACGGCGGCATGTTGTTCGAGGATCTTGGCTTGCATTATTTCGGGCCGATCGACGGGCACAACATCGGGCTGTTGCGGAAGTATCTGCGGATGATTCGCAAGGTGGAAGGGCCGATCCTGCTGCACGTGGTGACGGAAAAGGGTCACGGTTTTCGGCCCGCGGCGGAAGACCCGGTCTTCTTTCATGCGCCGCCGCAATTCGAACGGCGAGCGGACCAGATCGTGCAGATGAAGAAAAGCTCGGCACGGGCATTTACACACGCTGCCTCGGCCGCAATCTTTCGGCAGATGACGGACAACCCGTGCGTGACCGTTATTACGGCGGCCATGTGCCAGGGCAACAACCTCGAACGCGTTCGCGATGCGTTCCCGGACCGGTTTTTCGACACGGGAATTTGCGAAGGGCACGCGGTTGCGTTTGCGGCCGGGCAAGCCAAAGTGGGTCTGCGGCCGATCGTCGATATCTACAGCACGTTTCTGCAGCGGTCGTACGATCAGATATTCCAAGAGGTCGCGCTGCAAAACCTGCCGGTGACGTTCATGCTCGATCGGGCTGGCCTCGCTGGTCCGGATGGGCCGACGCATCATGGCGCGTTCGACATTGGGTACCTGCGCGTCTTACCGAATCTGACGATGATGGCGCCGGCGGACGAGGCCGACTTATCGCAAATGCTCGATCTGGCGTTGCGCCATAACGGGCCATGCGCGATTCGCTATCCGAAGGGTGTCCTGACGACGATCGACGCCGAGCGGGCGCCGGTTGATTTCGGAAAGAGCGAAATCCTGTCCTGGAGCGAGGAGGGCGCGATCGTATGCTGCGGCGCGCTGTTGCCCGAATGCTTGAAAGCGGTCGGCCTGTTGCGCGACGAGGGTCTCAACGTGGGCGTAATCAACGCTCGGTTCGTAAAGCCGCTCGATCACGAGGTCATCCTGCGCGCGGTTCGCGAGTGCGGTTTCGTCGCAACGGTCGAAGAGGCGGCGCTGATGGGCGGATTTGGCTCAGCGGTGTTGGAAACTGCGGCCGATGCGGGATTGATCACCAACCATGTTCGCAGGCTTGGTATTCCGGACAAATACATCGAACACGGCGAACGGGGCGAACTGCTGGCCGATTTGGGGCTGGACGCGGTGGGGATTGCATCGATTTGCCGCGCGATGATTGGCGCGAAAGCGGATCGTCGGGCCGCCGACGAATCGGCGGCTTGGGAGTGAGCAAGCCATGGCCGAGCGTGAATCACCGCCGACGGTTATCCTTGCGGACGGCACGCGGCCGGATATTCGCGCTGCGGTCGCTGGGCTGCGGCCGATCATCGAACGATACCTGAGCGTGGTCGGGGTGTCGTTGGATTTCGCTTCCAAGCTTGATGGAAGCGGGGCGGAACTGGCGATCGTGCTCGGCGGCGACGGATCGATCCTGCGGGCGGCGCATCAGATGGGCTACCGGCAGTTGCCCGTGCTGGGCGTGAATTTGGGACGGCTGGGTTTTCTGGCAGCGCTGCAGCCTGAACAGCTCGATCAGGCTTTGCCGGAAATCGCCGCGCGGAAACATCACGTCGTCGAGCACCTGATGATTGAATGCACGGCGACTCGTGCTGGCAGGCCGATTT
This sequence comes from Pirellulales bacterium, assembly GCA_963733825.1. Lineage (GTDB taxonomy): Bacteria > Planctomycetota > Planctomycetia > Pirellulales > Lacipirellulaceae > JABDGM01. The sequence continues at coordinate 27,718 of CAVTEK010000008.1, read as the reverse complement.
ACCAATCGCTCGGCTTGAACGAGGCATCGGTGCTAGCAGGTCCGCCGTTCCGGATGGTCGATATCCAGCTTTATGTTGACGGAGAATTGGTTACTACCTACAGTTGCGACGGCCTGATCGTCAGCACGCCGGTCGGTTCGACGGCACACAGTCTATCGGCCGGCGGGCCGATCCTGCGCAACGACATTCAAGCGCTGGTGATCCTGCCGATCAGCCCGCATACGCTGACCCATCGGCCGGTCGTCGATTCGGCCGACCGGGTGATCGAGCTGGCGGTGCCGCAGCCCCACGAGGGCACGTCGCTCGTGGTGGATGGCCGCGTGCTGGGAACGATCGAGGCCGACGATCGCATCAAGATTGTGCGGTCGGAGGCACGGTTTCAGATGGTACAGGTCCGCGGTCAGGCGTATTACCGCACACTGCACGACAAGCTTGGCTGGGGCGGGCAGATGCGGAGGAATTGAGACAAGGAGACCGGGAGAGGGGGAGACAAGGAGATTTGGTGGAGACCGAATCTCGAAAGTTTTCAATCCTAAGTGCGGCGTGTGTACGCGGCGCCTAATTGCAAGGAAGCAATATCATGAGCCATTCACGAGCGTTGTTGTCTTTCGCTGCTCGGCAAATGTTTTTGTTCGCGGTCGTGCTGTCGTGCGCGGCAGGCGCCTTTTCAGACGACAATAAAGGGCCGGCGGTGGAAGGGCCTCTGCTGATCGCGCAATTGCCGGCAAAGCATGAAATCAACAAATACGATTTGCGTTATAAGTTCTTGCGCGGCGACGTGCTGCGTTACGACGTCACGCATCAGCGCATCGATCCACAGCACGATCGATCAAACAACGCAAGATGCCCAGACCAGAACCGTTTCGCTGAAGGCCTGGAAAGTGACCGACGTGGTGCCAGAAGGCGACATTGAATTTATGAATGTCGTCGAGCGGGTCCACATGGTGAACCAGCTGCCAGACCGAAAGTCGGCGGAATACGACAGCACCCGCGATAAAACTACGCCGCCCGGTTTCGAAGACGCGGCGAAGGCGGTTGGCGTTCCGCTCAACAGCGTGCGGATGACACCGTATGGAAAAATCATTAAGGCGCGAAGTCAAAGTCGGCAAGCATTCGTCCGATGAAGATGCGCCGATCGTGCTTCGCCTGCCGGAACGACCTGTGGCCATCGGCGACACTTGGGATGAGCTGTTCGACGTTTCGGTGAAGTTGCCCAAGGGGGGCAGCAAAGCAATCCAAACGCGGCGGCACTACAAACTGGTAGACGTCAAGGACAACGTCGCTACGATCGGGGTGACCTACCAGGTGTTGTCGCCGATCGATGCGCCGGTCGAGCTGCAGATCGTCGATCGGCTGATGAACGGCGAAGTGAAATTCGACATCGCAAAGGGCCGAATCATCAGCCAGAAAATGGACGTCGATAAGCGGATCCTGGGGTTCGCCGGCCCGACCAGCAGCGTGCAGTACGTGATGAAGATGGAAGAAACTCTGGTTATTGGCGAACCGAAGACGGCGGCCAAGAAAAAAAGCACGACGACGGCGAGCAATCATAAGCCAACTCGCACGACGCAAACGGCCAACCGGTCGCAATCGCAGCAACAGTCGAAGTCGTATCGGCGCTGAGTAAAACCGGGGACTCCCGTCCCCGGCTATTAACGGGCGACCCCGTGCGCCTGAACCTGGCTGAATAACTTCGAGATCATCTACGAACCCTCGATTTCGTGGACGAGGACGATGTCGTGGACGCCGCCGCTTAGTTCTTCCCGATCGGGCCCGGCGGCCAGATGAGAGCCGCCGACGATGACGATGCGGTCGCCTTTGGAGGCGTAGCCCTCGTGGCGGGCCCACTTGTCGGCGTGCTGGATGAGTTCCTGCAGGTTGCCGGCCGGGGCGCCGCGCAGCGGCATCACGCCCCAATACAGGCACATTTGGCGGAGCGTGGATTCGCGCGAGCTGATGCCGACGATTGGCACGTAGCTTCGATGTTGAGAGAGCGCCAGCGCCGTGCGGCCCGAATGGCTCGCCACGAACACGAGCTTGGCGCCGAAATCGTAGGCCATTCGGCCGGCGGCGCGCACAGCGGCGCGCGTGATATCGTGGACCACGGCGGAATTGATGATGAGGTTGCGCGGCGGGCGGTGCTGTAAACTCGACTCCGTGGCCAGTGCGATGCGGTTCATCATCTCGACCGCTTCCACCGGAAATCGGCCGACCGCCGTTTCACCGGAAAGCATGCAGGCGTCGGCGCCGTCGAGAATAGCGTTGGCCACGTCGGTGGCTTCGGCGCGAGTCGGCCGGGGCGATTCCTGCATGCTTTCGAGCATTTGCGTGGCGATGATCGTGGGCGCTGGTATTGCTGGCACATCGAGATGATCCGCTTCTGCTCGACGGGCATTTGGGCCACGTCGATCTCAACGCCGAGATCACCACGGGCGACCATGACGGCGTCGGCGATTGCCACGATCTTTTCGAGCTGCTCGAGCGCTTCGCGTTTTTCGATCTTGGCGACGACACGAGTATTCGATTCGCGGGATTCGACGATGTTTTTCAAGGCGCGGATATCGTCGGGCGAGCGGACGAAGCTGAGGCCGACGAAATCGACGCCCGCGTCGGCCGCCCAAATGGCGTGAGCACAGTCCGATGTCGCTGATTGCCGGTGCGCTAAGTTTCACGCCGGGCAGGTTGATGCCTTGATGGCTGCGAATGGCGCCGCGCTGGACGACATGGAGGCGGGCTCGGCCTTTTTCTTTCGATATGACCTCCATACAGACGGTTCCATCGGCCAGCATGGCGCGGTCGCCGATTTGCAGCTCGTCGACGAGCAGGAGGTAGGTTGACGTGAGCTCATTCGGCGTGCGCGGCTCGCGGCCCGTGATAAAAAAGAACTCCATCCCCAGTTCGCAAATAATGCGGTCGCCCTCGATGTTGCCGAGCCGAATCTTCGGTCCGGCCAGATCGACCAAGATCGCGATCGGCTCGTTAAATTCTTCGCTGAGCGAGCGAACATTGTCGACATGTTGCTGCTGAACGTCCGGTTCGGCGTGGGCCATGTTCAGCCTGAACACATCGACGCCGGCCCCAACAAGCGTGGCGAGCTGATCGCGCGTCGAGCAAGCTGGGCCAACCGTGGCGATAATTTTCGTGCGGGATCGCTTTCGGGGATCAAGAAGCATAAGAGGCCCACATGCACTCAATTGAGGGCTGCTTCGCGGATCTCACGCAAAGGCGAGAAGATTTCGCGAAATTGAACGCAATCATTGTGCACGCGCACCAAGATTTCGGGAATAGGTTGGCTCGGATCGGCTTGATTTCGCCTATGCGAATGCGTGATACTCTTTTCAATCTCGTTCGGCCTCAACTCCGCTGGACTTCTTGGCGACCCAGAAATCGAATCGGAACGTATATGCGGGAGCGTCAAACAGGCGATGGCGAGGCTCGCGAATTTCGTTTGAATTGGTGGAAAACATTTTTTGTGTTGGCAACCGGGGCTTTTGCGGTTGTGTGCGTCGTTTGGGCGCTGCGGTTTTTTGTTGATGAGCGGATGCCGACGCTCACCGACGAGACTATCGAGAGTGCCGCCAAACTTTGGAAAGAGCACGGACCGGCGAATTATGAGCTGGATATCGAACTCCGTGGCGCGCAACCTGGCAGCGTGCATGTCGTGGTTCGCAACCGCGTTGTAACGGAGACAACCCGCGACGGGCGCGTGCCGCCGAAATGGACATGGGATACGTGGTCGGTTCCCGGGATGTTCGACACACTGGCTGAGGACTTACAGATCGCGGAAAATCCGGAACAGGCGATTCAGGCTGCGCCCGGAACGACGTGGCGTCTGCGGTGCGAATTCGATTCGAAGCTTGGCTTTCCGCGGCGGTATCATCGGTTGGTGAGCGGGGGTCCGGAAGTTTATTGGCGGGTGACGCGGTTCGATTTTCGGTAAAGATTCTCTCGTTCCCACGCTCCGCGTGGGAACGTGTGTTGCGTAAGCGCGGCGTCTAGTGGTGGAGCTAAAGTTGGGCGTTCGCCGCGGGAGCGGCGAGGTAGTGTGTTCCCACGCGGAGCGTGGGAACAAGCGTGGAATATGATGTCATACTGGCGTGGCAAGCGAGCGGTAATCATCGGCGGTTCGGCCGGTTTGGGCCGGTGCTGGCCGACGTGCTCGCGGAGCAGGGAGCGCGGTTGGCAATTGTTGCGCGATGCCAGGCGCTCGTCGAAGCGACCGTCCAAGAGTTGAAAGGCCGCGGAACCGACGTCATCGGCATCTCGGCCGATGTGACGAACGCCGACGACATTGCACGCATTAGCTCGACGATACTGAGTGCCTTCGGTGGTATCGATCTTCTTTGTCATTGCGCGGGCCGATCGATGCGCGGGACTGCCCTGGCGACCACGCCGGACGATTTTCGCGAGCTGTGGGAGACGAACTTTTTGTCTGCCGTGCGGTGCATCCAACAATTTGCCGAGCCGCTGATTCAGAATCGGGGCCACGTGGTTTTGATTGGCTCACTGGCGAGCAAAGTAGCGGCCGGTTATTTGGGGGCCTACCCGGCGAGCAAGTTTCCGCTAGCGGCGCTTGCCCAACAAATGCGGCTGGAGACGGAGCAGCGCGGGCTCCATACGCTGCTGGTTTGCCCGGGACCGATTGCTCGCCAAGACCGGCCGCCATCCGGCGCGCGTTATTCGGCGGAAGGATCCGAGGTGCCGGCAGCCGCCCATCAACCGGGCGGCGGGGCGAAAGTGCGGGCGATCAATCCGCACTGGCTGGCAAGGAAGATTCTGCGCATGCGAAGAGCGGCGGGCGGAGCTCGTGATTCCGAAGTGCGCACGGCTACTTTTTGCAGTTTCGCAACTCTCGCCACGGTTTGGCGACTGGCTGCTGCGGCGGATGACATCGGGATAAGCTTTTTGTACGCGCGGTTAGATTTCCTCTGCAACCGGATTAACGGTTGAAAAGCCTTGATCCTGCGCGGCGTTCAAAAGATTGTTATCTGCGCACACAAAAACACTTTGCACCTCTTCGCCGACGCTGGTTCGCAGCTCGATGTAGCCACCAAGCTGCATCGCGTCGTACGCACGAAGATAATACTGATCGATTGCAGTGCCAGCCGCGTCCATTACCGGCTCATTGACCGGTTGCAATTGAAACACACTCGTAACGTGCCCATTGAATTCGTTGATCAGCTCGTCGGATAGTTTTGCGTCAATATCACCCATTTTCGCGCGACGGCGCACCGCCGCGGAAACTCGATGCGCGACAGCGAGAGAATAATCAGTCGATTTCCAGCATCGGGGTGCGCAAGCTCAAGCATCTTCTCCGTGCCCTGTTCCTGGACATAGAGTTTCACCAACGCGCTTGTATCGAGGTACAGCAAAGCCACGCCTTATCGCCGCTCCTCGATAATGGTTGAGGATAACGATTTCCCTCGAATTTTCACCGGCTTGAATACCGCTCGGTCGGAGTCCGCTTCCCGCAAGATTTCCGTTACAATGGGATGCTCCTTATTCACCTTTACTGCGGTCGTTGGGAAGTCAGGCCGCTTTGGATTTGGAACGCTTGTTCGCAGGATCAGTCCACTATTGATAGCTTTGGCCAGAGCGTAGTGTCGAACCTCTGGGTCAGTCGCCCATGTCAGGCCACGAGCGAGAAGGAACTGATCACGAAAGGCCTTCAGCCCGACAAATCCGACGAATCGTACATCGCGTTCGGCAACATCCAACGCAAGTATCAGGTTGCGCAGCTGGATCTCAACGGCGATTTGCCCGGACTCACCGTTCGACGCATGATCGATCGTTTCCGTGGATTCATCATCCTCCAGCTCGAAGGAAATAGTCGCTCGGCACGTCTGCGGATTCCAGGAACCTGCGTCATCTGTTCGCTTAATTTTTTTTCCATCTTCGTACTGCAGAAGAATTCGTGCAGCGAGTCCTGTCGGCGGCGCGAGGTAGCGGAGTGACTCTAGCCCTGCAGGTAGCTGTGCTCTCCGAAGCCGTGAAAAAGCTGCTTCAATTTCCGCTGTTACTTCGCCGACCGATTTGTTTTCACGAATCATATTAAAACTCCATAAACTAAGAATTTGATCTACAGAGCCAGGGGCAGACGCTACACTGGCGACGGACAACACTAGCAGACGATCTGCAATATCGCCTCCGCATCACAAACGATCACGTATTGATCGCCAGACAAAAACATGTGAAAACCGTGCGCTCGAACAGCCCGCTCAAGCTCGCTGGGAGAAGAGAACCGCAGAACGTCGGAGACATGCCGACGGACGATTCCCCCGTTTTGCGCTGCGTAGGAAAGAAAAATCTGCGCAATCCAAGAATTCTCGAACATAAAACACTGCCTAATATAGGGCCATTTTTAGTATACGGATTCGAGTCGGCCTGAACTCGAATAGGGCGCGACCCATCAGTCGCACATTGATAGTCTAGGGTTTCTTGACGCCATCGTCAACCGGCGGCCGCCTTTCCATTCGCGGCCGTATTCCTCTTGATCGTGCGTTTCTACCGTGCAGATAAAAGTAAAGGACCCGGTTGGCCCTGCGAGGAAGCCAACCGGGTCCAGTGTTTGGGGAGGACGGCCGCGGCTCGGTGTACAGCATCATCCGGCACAAAAGGCGGATGGCGGGAATCGCCGTGCACCAGCGGCTACTTATGCGTCCGGCGAGCCGAGCCGGACAAGCGTCTCTCCCAAAGGTTGCACCCGTACCGATCGGCCCTTCGGTACCTACTCTCCCTGGTTGTGTGAAACGTGCAGTATCCCGTGACGGGCATGGTCGCCAGACTTCGGCGACAGTTTGCTTAGAATCACAAACGGATAAGTTGTTCGGGCGTCGCCACAGCGTCACAAAATAATCCGCTGTGGCGACGCGTCCGGTTCGGGAGCGAGTTATTGCATTCGCCGTGCCAGACCGTTTGCCAAAACCAGAAAAAGTCTGAGACGATCGTGAGGCCAAGCCCCCATCGACGCCCATTTGCACGTGGTTTTCACCCGCGATGTGAGTTTGCTTGTGTCGAAGATTGACGTTCGGACAAGGCCCACGACTAGGAAAACATCGATTGTCGCGTTGTACCTTTTACAATTTCGATGCTGGCATTGTAAGAAAGGTGCCAGCATGGCTGGGTCCAACCGGCAGATGGACCGGCGTCCGAGTGGCATCGCGATTTCCGTTGTGGTGAGAGGTGGGCTTAGGTAGTATTTGCGGCCATTTTCATTCATTCGCGGCAATCGGCAGGCAGTGGGCCAGGTTGCTTCGAATCAACGACCTGTCATTCCGAGGTACTCCAAGGAATCTCGCCGGATCCCTCGGACACCTCAGGATGACTGGGGCAAACTGATATTCTACTCGGCCATCCTCCTCGCACGCACGAGAGAACCGGTGCTCACGCTGTCGAGATTCGGTTCCATGCGCCCGAATTCAGACGGCGCTGCGTCAGCAGTGCCCGGTGGCGGCTTCGTTTCATGCCTGGTACTGGTTGCCTTCATGCTGACGAGCAGTTCCGGCTGCGCGATTTTCGGTCGGCATAGCCCATCGGCGGAGAGCATTGCGACCGCCCGCGAGTTGTCGCGGCAAGGCGTGGCGTCGCTCGAGATGGGCCAACCGCAGCAGGCCGAGGACTTGCTCAAAAAGGCCCTGGCAACGTCGCCCAATGATGCTTCCACGCGCCATTACATGGCCGAGGCGCTGTGGCGCCGCAATGCGCGCCCCGAAGCGCTGGCTCAAATGACCGAGGCGATTCGACTCGAACCGGCGAATGCGGGGCTCGTCGAGCGCGCGGGCGAGATGTCGCTGGCCAGCGGGCGATACGACCTCGGGCTTGATTATGCCGAACGTGCGATTCGACTCGATCCAAAATTGGCGGTCGCTTGGGCGCTGCGGGGTCGATGCTTCCAGCAGATGAATCAGCCGGATCGGGCGCTTGCCGACCTGGAACGATCGCTGGAGCTGGCCCCGAATAGTTCGGATGTGCTGATGGATGTGGCGGCGATTTATCGCCAGCGGGGCCAGAGCGCGCGGTGCCTGACGGCGATCTATCATTTGCTCGAGTCGTACACGCCCGGCGAAGAGCCGCAATCGGTGCTGGTGATGCAAGGGCTAACGCTGCTGGATTTGGGCCGAGCTCGCCAGGCCAATGATGTTCTTTTGGCGGCTTTGCAGCACGGACCACCCAGCGCCGATTTGTATTTTTACGTGGCCGAATCCTATTCGGCCGCCGGGCAAACCGCCGAGGCCTCGGCCGCGGCCCGACAAGCGCTGGCGATCAACGGCGCCCACGCCCCAAGCCAGCAGCTATTGGCCCAATTGGCTTCACGACGGGCTGCTGAGGCACCGCAGCGGCGGTAGCTCGTCGAGGGGGACAGGCACAATTTGCTCCGAAGACTGCGCAAATCGAGCCAGTCCCCGACCCTCCCCGACGCGCGCCACAATCGTTACATCCGCTAGTGTCATCAGCCAATCGAAACCGCGTATTGCGCCGAACCGGTTTTATGGTGTATCTTTTAAGGGGCGCTCGCGGACCGTGCGCCCGAAGTCCGGCTGTTAGCGTGTCAGGAGATTCGTCGAATGTCTGCCAGCGCGAGTATCGAAGCGGAATCGTTTATCGATCGGCGCGGATCGGTCTACGCCGATCAGCCTGTGTTTGAGCGACGGCAATTCGCCAACAGCTATGAGGAGCTTTCGCCCGACGCGGCCGAGCTGGCGCGTGCGATCGACGGCTATAAAGTCCAACACCGCCGCCGCTTTATCACGTTCGAAGAAATGTTGGCGGTGATGAAGTCGCTGGGCTACCGGCGGTAGCAAACAGTAGGTCGGCCGAGCCGAGGCGGATCTGCCACTATCGGTGCTGCTCGGCTCGCGGCGCCCACGATCATTCTTCCCGCGCTGTCGTGCGGCCAGTGGCAACGTCGAATACGTAGAGGGCCGGGACTAACATGGCCCAGGTCGCGAAGCCGTAGGTGCAGACGACCACGAGGAAAACCGCGCCGTAGTTGCCGACCAAAAAGCTCGTAATGGCGAAGATCGTTGCGAAGGGGGCCGTGCCGGCGACGACGGTCAGGGCGTTCGATTGCACGCGCCAATTCAGGGCGACATACAGCCCGATGCTGCCGCCGGCGATGAACGCGAGAAACGTCGTGAATTGATTTTCGAACGAATTGAAAGCGAGCATGATTCGCATGCAGGTCGCGACGCCCAGAAAAAGAAACAATAGCGTGCCGATGCTGGTGGATATGGCGGTGCGCGAATTGGCGTAATTCATGCCGGTGTGAACGCCGAGCATCGCGGCAAAGGCGTTCATTACCGCGATGCCGCAGAGGCAAAAGACGACGTTTTCCGTTGAGATTGCGCCTGTGAACCAAAGATAGACACATAATGCAATCGGCAGGAGAATCATCTCCTTGGCGTTGTAGAATGCGCCGCCCAGCTTGCCGAAAACGATCTCTTTCGGTGATAAATCGGTTACCAGGAGCAGGTCCAATGCCCGGCTATCGCGTTCGTTTGTAAGCGAGGTGACGGCGAGCGCGTTGAGCAAAATCAAACCGACAACCAACAGGGTGACGATTGGTTCCGCTGCGGCCGGGATAGCGGCTTCCGATGGCGTTTTGCTCGAAGAGTGCGAAATAAGCACGGCTGCACAAGCGATGAAAACAGCCCAGTACGCCAGCCGAATCACGAGAATTCGCTTGCCGTAGGCCCAGGTTTTGATCTCGCGCCATAAGATCGGATTGTCCCAGACGGAACGAGTTTTTCCGCCCGCGCTGTGGATGGCGACGGCGGGCAACCGGGCGAGGTCTGGGGCGCTGCCATCGGCGGCCACTCGTTCGCGCTCATCATCGAGCCTTGGCACGATATCCTGCCGAGGGTTCCAAACTCGCAGCCGAGTGATCGAAACAAGATTCAGTACCAACGCCAGGACGAACGACGTGATTAGAAAGAGGACGACGGGATCGAACGGCGGAAGTCCTGGCCCGATATCAGCGAAGGTGGGCCGTGCCGCGGCCTGAACGGCTTGCCAGGGACTCATCGCAATTGTCCACGACTTGACGGGCAGGCCGAACCACGCGGTATCTGCGCCGACGGCCGTCACGATCTCCCAACCCAAAAGCCATAGGACAAGAATAAGAACGGTCATTGCCAGGGCTTGAAAGGTCTTTTCGCGCCAGAGTGCGACGGTCGAGCCCAGACTTCCGGCAGCCAGTGCGCTGGCTAGCGTAACCGCTTGCACGCGGATAATCTGGCCGTTGGAAACGCCGCCTAACAAGGCAACGATCATCAGCAGCGGCAACGTGGCCACGACGACCACGATCACCGATAACATGCCGGCCAGCAGTTTGCCGAGAACCAGGTCGGTATTCGACAGGCTGGTCAACAGCAGCAGGTCGAGGGTTTTGCGGTCCTTCTCCAACGCTACGGCGGAGGCAACCAGCAACGCGGAAAAGGGCACGGCGACGGCCAATTGGAGCGGAGCGAGGATCTGAAACGCCGCCGCGCCGAACCAGGCCAGGTCGCCGATGCTTTCCAGTCGCTGCGATCCTACGAAGAGCTGCCAAGCGGTGAGCGTCAGCCCAAAGAGTGCGGCCACGAACAGTGAGCGAGCCGCGTAAAACGAGACCCGCCGCGGCGCCACGGCCGCTTCACGTGTAAACATTGGACCGATCAATCAGCCATCCTCGCCTTGAATGTCCTTAAAATGGGTGGCACGCCCTGAGTCTTCGAGGGGCGTGATTCGCCAAGTGCGTTCAAGTTTTTGGCCACATCCGCCGCGGGGTCGCTGGGAGTGCCACGCAATCGTATTTTAGCGCATCATGTGTTATGCGCTCGCCGGCGGAGATTGGTTCGCGTTTGCGTCCCAATTTCTTTCTTATTTTTCGCAAACCGCCGTCGGCAAAACAACCGGTCAGTTCGAATAATCTCACCAACACTTTACTTTAAAGACTGCCGAACGGCGCGGGATTAATTTACAATCAAAGGAAGCCGTCGAGTGCGAAACGTCGCATTCTCGAGATATCACAGCAACCGTCTTTTTTCAGTTAGGCGAGGATTTAACATGTTTTTGTCTTGTCGCGTGCGGGGGGTGTCTTGTCGAGTTGTTCGTCCGTTTGGTGCCGTCTTGGTGTGTGCCGCGTGGTCGATCGTCATGGGCGGGGCGGATAACGCACGAGCTCAAACGATGACGACCCAAATGATCATCGGCGACGCGGTGGACACGAACAATCTCGCGAAGTACACCGATGTTGACGAGGCGATCAAACGATTCATCAATCGCGACGTGCTGGCCGCCCGGCAGTTTCTCGAAACGGCAAAAAAGAAGGACCCGAATCTTCCGCCGGTCGATTTGATGTTGGCGAAGATGTATTTCCTGGCCGGCAATCCGGTCGCGGGACGGGCAGCGATCGAAAAGACCGCCATGGACAATCCGGACGACCCGGAGCCGTATTTGATTCTCGGCGATCAGGCGATGCAGCAAGGGCGCACGATCGAAGCCGACGCACTGTATGAAAAGGGCCTGGAGGCGATCGCGAAATTCAACGGCTCCAGCAAGCGCAAGCGGAATTTCGAAATCCGCGGACGGGCTGGTCGGGCGGGTGTGGCGCAGCGGCGCAAGAACTGGGATCAGGCGGTCAGCGATCTTCGGGCGCTGTTGAAAATCGATCCCGAAAACGCCCGAGCCCACAATTTTCTCGGCCAAACGCTGTTCATGCAAAAGCAATATCAAGAAGGATACAACGAGTTCGAGCAAGCGAAGAAGCTGGACAAGAACCAGCCCGATCCGAATGTTGCGACCGCCCTGATGTACGACCAGCTCAAAACCCCGTCCAAGTCAGAACAGTTTTTCGAGCGAGCGTTGACTTCGAACAAAACCGACGCCAACACGATCACCGCTTATGCGCAGTGGCTGATCAAATCGGGGTCCCCGGATCAATTGGCGAAAGCGGAGTCGCTGCTCGCTTCGGCCCGCAAGGCGAATCCAGGGAATCTCAACCTGTTGATCCTGAGCGGTGTCGCGGCGCGGATGACCAAGAAAATGAAACCGGCCGAGGACTACTTTATCGAGGCATTGGGCATCGCGCCGGCGAACGGAGATGTGATCAATCAACTGGCGTTGCTGTTGATCGATCAGGCTGATGACACTAAGCGTAACCGTGCCCTGCAATTTGCCGGAATGAGCTCGCAGCTGAACAATCAGAGCGCCGATGCCCAGATTACGTTCGCTTGGGTGCTGTACCAGCTTGGCCGAGTGGCGGATGCCGAAACAGCGCTGCGCAACGGCCTGCAGCTCGGCAATCCGAGCCCGGATAGCAGTTACCTGGTCGCCAAAATCCTGGCGGATCAGGGCAAAGCCGATCCGGCGAAGCAGCTCCTCAAGGCGGCGCTCGACACCGAGTCGCCCGGCATCTTCATTTACCGGCAAGATGCCCAGGCTTTGTACGATAAGCTGAATAAGTGATCGAATTGTTTGTGTGGCACGTATCGAGAAGGCTCGGCATTGGGCCAAGCGGCATGACCGGGTTCTGATTCACCCACGCCCTTCGAAAACTCAGGGCGTGCCACACTTAGAGCCGATCCCAGAACCGTCTGCAGAAAGGGGACAGGCACATTTTGCTCCGAAGACTCCGCAAAATGAGCCAGTCCCCGACGGTTCTGGGATCGGCTCTTAGGCGACAAAAAAGGTCATCGCAAGCCGATCCGTCGCCTTGCGATGACCTCTATCCTGAAGCAAAACACAGTTGTGCTTTGCCCTCCCGTTACATTGTTGTTATCGGCGCGGGCGCGCGCGGTCTCGAACGGAAGAGCCGGCAAAGTTCAACTGGAAGGATTTTCGGGCGCGGCGGCGCGAAGTTATGAGGGTCGCCGGGAAGTTGTGGGCCGGGCAAACTGTGCGTTAGCGAGACCCAGCTTGTGTGCGGCCCGGTGTGCCGGCGGCTGCGGGGGGGTCCAGTTCATTGGCAATTCTGCCCAGGCGCTCGAATTGAGTCGGTTGGAAACCGATGGCGGCTTCTGGTGGATAGGCCGAACTGACCGGACCGTTCTGGCATTGGCAACTGGCGCCACCCGGCATGGCGAACGACTCTCCGACCGAGCAACCACAGCCGTCAACACAACCATTGCAACCATTGGCGTAGGCAATACAACCGGAACCATAGACGACGGGTCCGGGGATGCCATCGCTGTGGCCGCAGCAGTAGCTTGGGACACGCGGCATGTAATATGAGCGGAGAGGCGTCGCGAGGGCGTTGGGACCGTGCCAGGTTCGCTTCCAGGCGCAAATCATGCTGCCGTCGAAGCCTTCCCAATGGGAGTATCTGTACCAATTCGGTCGCTGGCCGCATTCGGCCGGTTCACATTCAGCGGCAAGACCGGCCCGGGCGGGCATCAGAAACGCGCCGAGAATCGGCAGGATTTGGAGAACGACCTTGTAAAAAGCACGTTTCATCTGACCCTCCGTGGACCAATTAGCGCATTGAGAGCGTGGCGATATGGAAGCATGCCCCACGGGTTGGCGTATTGCAAACGTAGGCCGCAGGTTTTTGTGCCCGAGAATGGGGAGCGTGTCCGCAAACGCGGACTGCACGGAAAAGTTTAACGCGGCAAACTGGTCTGTCACGAAAGAGCCAGTCGATTTGCAGCGACCGTCGAGAGCCGGCGATCACGCGGCTTCGCGCATGCTCAGATTGAAGAGCGAGAAGATTTCCTCGCGAGAAAGGTTGTTCGCGGGGGTCGCGTTCGAATCGTTGAAGACCGAATCAAAAGCTTCGCGCTTGCGCTGGAGAATCTCGTTGATTCGCTGTTCGATTGTGTTGAGTGCCAGGAATCGCGTGACGGTCACGGCCCGCTGCACGCCGATCCGATGGGCCCGATTGATCGCCTGGTCTTCCACAGCAGGGTTCCACCAGCGGTCGAACAGAAAGACGTAGTTGGCGAATTGCAGGTTCAACCCCACGCCGCCGGCGCCGTAGGTCATCAACATGACTTGAGAGCTGGGGTCGTCGCGAAATTGCGTGATCAATGGGTCGCGTAGCCGGGAGGGTACCTGGCCATGAAATTCGAGCGGCCCAAAGCGCGACAGCCGCGAGCGGATTTCGACAAGCGTCTGCACCCATTGGCTGAAGACGATCGCCTTTCGCCCGCTGGCAACGCATTCTTCCAAATCGGCCTCGAGTCGCTCGAGCTTGCTGCTTGTGCCGGTGGTCGGATCGAAGTTGCAAATCTGCTTCAGCCGCAAGATCAGCTCGAATACATGCTGGATGGTCAGTTCGCACTTCATCTGCCGGAGCCGCACGACGCCATCTTCCTCGGCGCGGCGATACGACTCGGCCTGTTCGGGCGACAGCTCGATTTCGGCGTCGCGGAACAATTTGGGCGGGAGGTCCGAAAGAACTTTGTCTTTGGTGCGTCTGAGCACGTAGTCGGATACGGCCCGGCCGACCGCCCTTGGCTTCATCTTCGGTTTCAATCGGCCCGGTGCGACAAATTCGAAGATGCCGCACAGGTCGTCGACGCCGTTTTCGATTGGGGTGCCGGTTAGAGCCCAGCTGCGGACACGGGGAATCGAGCGCGTGACTTCGTTGGTAATGCTCGTCAGGTTTTTGATTCGTTGTGACTCATCGAGCACCACGAGGTCGTATACGACGTCGGGATTGCAAACCTCGTCGCGATCGCGAACGACCGTTTCATAATTGGCGACGCGGACCAGATCGCTGCTGGCCCGCCAAAACCATTGGCGACGGCTCGGGCCGCCTTCGATGGTCGTGACGCTGATCTCCGGCGCCCACCGGGCAAACTCGCGCTGCCAGTTTGTCACCAATGGTTTTGGGCAAATCAACAGGACACGGCGTAACTGCCCATGATGGGCCAGAAGTCGAATCGCCGTGATTGCTTGCATCGTCTTTCCTAATCCCATTTCGTCGGCAAGCACGGCGTTTCGCCGCGGGTAAAGGAAAGCAATTCCATCCAATTGAAAGCTGAACGGCTGGCTAGGAAAGTGAAGTTCGCCAGCCGAAAGCAGCGTCTCCAGCGGCGGTTGCAGTAAGAACCGCAGACGGTCTTCGAGCTTGATCAGGTCGCGCGGAGGCCGAATGCGGGTGTAACGGGGAGTGGGGAGCGGGGAGCGGGGAGTATCCGACGTGACGGCGGCGATTTTCCGCTCGCTGCTCCACGGTTCCTGCTCCATGCTTTGTGCAAACTGACAACTAGTCGTGCAAATTGTCGGCGGCTCGAGGAGCGTCGAAATGACACCGGCAGTCGCCAGGTTCCGTTCAAGCTGTGCTTGCGAAAGCTCAAGAAGCGATGTGCCGGCGCTGGATTCATCCCCACCGCCAACATTCGAGACGGGCCAGCTCTCAACGCCGACAACCTGCAAAAGCGCGAGATTCGCTCGGTCGAACGACCAAGCAAGGTCTGTTCGGTTTTGGCGATTAAGCGGCCTGATCATGCGTTTCACCGCTGCTGCCGCCGAGCCGTTGTGCTTCGCGAATCGCCTCGTCGATCCGAGCGAAGGGCTCGACAAGCTCGAGTCGGGCTTCCAATTCGTTTAGGAGACCAATCACCGTGTCTTGTTCTGACTCGTATCCCACCGGCAGCTCGAAGTCGTTTGAACCCAGCGTAAACGTTCGTTTCGAGGCGCCGCCCTGCAGAATTCGACGGCCAGGAACGCTGCTACCATCCAGCAGTATGCTTGAAGTATCGGTCGGAGCGACTTCGGGTTGATGCGTTGCGACTTTATTCACGAAGACGATAGGCGCGCCGGCTCGCGAGCGAGCATGTAAAATTGTCTCGCAATTGGTGAGGATTAAACCGGGCAACAATTTCGCAGCCGTCAGCAATGCGCCCGCGAGTTGTTCGCCGAGCAAATACGGCTCCAACGTCGCCCCATAAAGAATTCGTTGCGCGCGACTGGGCCGGACGGGCGCGGTGCAATGAAACTCTAAAGGCCGGCCAAGAAGCGAGACAATTAAATAGCCGCCAAAGTACCCGTGCTCGGCGGATTCGACGATGGACAGATAGCCGAAAGTCGTTTGTTGGCCGGTGCTTTCGTGCGACATGGTTCGTATCGACCGGCGATGGGACGGTGCTGGCGCGTCAAATTGGGCAAACTTTGTGGGCTATTGCCGAGCTGCCCTGGGAGTACAGATTGCATCGGGACCAAGCGGGCAATGACTTTAGATTGGCCGCCGACAGCACGGGACGAGTTGTAAGTCCATGCGCGGCCGAAGGGTACCGTTGTTAAGGTCGGCCGACAGGGCCAAAGAAAAGTCCGCCAAAACCTGGAAATATCCCGAAGGTCTCGTTAAACTAACGGGAGCAGTCGTGGGATGTCTTACGATCGGAAGGCGTGGTTTCCCAGCAGAACCTGAGGTTTCCCGCCTATTCAGCGGTCAAACTCTAACCGGACCGGTGATTTTGCATAGCGGACACGGTGTATTCAGCGCCACCGAAAGTTGGAAAAGTAGTTGAGCATAATTTCGAAGCCGAACAACGCCGCGCCATCCTACGATTTATCACGAATCGCCAATCACACAGGAATCGATCGGACATGACAATCACCCGCCGTCCCGCGCCGCAATTGTTTTCGCAGCTCGATGTGTCGAGTGCGACGCATTCCCACCCGGTCGCAGCGTCACGCGATGACCAAACCGAACTACTTCGAGAGATTCTGGCCGCGCAGGATCGAACGAACGAATTGTTGGAAGAGCTCGGCACTTCGCTGGCGGCGACGCAGAAACAGCGCACCACGGAGTTGAGCCAGTGGCGGAACGCTCACCCGGCGCTGGCTAGCGCTTGTCGCGAAGCTGCGGAAGCGCTGACTCACGTGCAGATCGAATATCTTGAGCGGATGACCGAAGAAATCAACGACACCAGCGACGACATGGTCGAAGGTGAGTTCCTGCTCAACGAATTTGTCGATCGCTACGGACCGCGTCTGGCGCATTTGAACGGCGTTATCCAAGTGCTAGCCCAATTGAGCAGCGTGCCCAACCCGGCGAATTCTCAGCAGAGTTAGGCTGCCAAAATCGAACGGCGGTATCATCGGCAAAGGCCTTGCGAGAGCAAGGCCTTTTTGCTGCGCGTGGGGCACGTAGGACGGACAATCCTGTCCGTCATTTAGAAATCGACGGACAGGATTGTCCGTCCTACAATCGAGCTTGCCTAAACCGTTCTCCTACCGGCGTCGCAGCGTGCGTGATAAGCTGAGTAATATGAGCAGTGGAGTAGCGAACGCGGTACACGAGGCGCACAAAAGCCTGGACACGCATGTCGTCGAGACAGTGGCCTGGCATTTCCATGAATCGACGGGCTGCCCGTTCTGGCTCGAGTCGAAAAAGCGATTGAAATTCGATCCGCTGAGGGAAATTAAGTCATTCGACGATCTGCAAAAGTTTCCGGCGTTCGAAGATGAGTGGCTGCGCGGCGGGCCGGTGCGACGGTGGGTGCCAAAGGGGTTGGCCGGTAAGCCGGTGTACGTTTTCGAAACGGGCGGGACGACCGGCGTGCCGAAAAGCCGGATCGCAATCGAGGATTTTCGCATCGACTATTCGTTATTCAGCGCAACGCTGCCGGAAAAATATTTCCCGCTCGGCTCGAACTGGCTGATGCTGGGCCCATCGGGTCCGCGGCGGTTGCGTCTGGCGGTCGAGCATCTGGCCCAGCACCGTGGCGGCATCTGCTTTTGTATCGACCTCGATCCGCGGTGGGTCATCAAGCTGATCAAAAAAGGTTGGATGGAGCAGCTCGAGGCGTATAAGCAGCATTGCATCGATCAGGCGCTCACGATTCTGGGGGCGGGCCACGAAATCAAATGCATGTTCGGCACGCCGAAATTGATTGAAGCGCTCTGCCTGGCGTTGGAAGAGCGCGGCAGCAGCTTGCGTGAAACCGGCATCACGGGGATCTTTTCGGGCGGCACCGAGTTTACGCCGCAGTGGACGAGGTTCTGCATCGAAGAGATGTTCGGCGGCCCGCCGGAAGTGAGCGGTATCTACATGACGCCGACCTACGGAAATACGCTGATGGGACTGGCCTGCTCGAAACCTGTGACCGCGGCCGAGGGTTACAAGATCAGCTACTACGCGCCGCAGCCTCGGGCCGTTGTTGAGGTTGTCAATTTCGACGATGCGAACCGTTTGGTCGGCTACGGCGAAACCGGCCGGGCGAAACTCACGACGCTCACTCAAGAGTTTTTCATGCCGGGCTTCTTGGAGCGCGATGAAGGCGAGCGCGAACCGCCGTGCGAACAATTTCCTTGGGACGGCATCAGCGGGACGCGGCCATTCCGCCGATTGGCCGAGGCGACGACGGTGGGAGTATACTGAAAGTAGCTGGACGCGAATTATATTCGCCAGGTTCTTCGACGATGACATATGAAATCGAGATTACCGCAAGCGCATTCAATGAATTAGAATCAGTCAAACCATTTTATCGACATCGAATTCTTGACGCGATTGACCAACAATTGATGAATCAACCAACCGTCGAGACTAGAAATCGAAAACCAATTTCCGGCGCAAAACCGGACTTCGAACACGTACCACCGCTCTGGCAGCTTCGCGTGGAACGATTCAGGGTGTTTTACGACGTGAATGCGGGTGAAGGGTTAGTGTTGATCCGGGCGGTGCGTGAGAAGCCGCTGCACGCGACAACGGAGGAAATCATATGAAAACGATCGATATCGCTCAATTCAGTGCGAATCCGCAACAATATGTCAACGATTCGCAGCAGGAAGCAATCGTCGTCACTCGGGAAGGACGCCCATGCGCGGTCCTGCATGGAGTCGACGACGACTTGGAAACTGCGGAATTGGCACATTCCGCGGAATTTTGGGCAATGATCGAGCAACGGCGCCGGGAGACGACGATTCCATGGGAAGAAGCCAAGCGGCGGTTGGAAGCGCTCGATCAAAAACGTCGGAAGTAAGTCAGAATCATCACTCTCCATCGCCCAGTATCGTAATTATGGCCAACAAGAGCATCGTCGGCGATGCGATTAATTTTCGCGGCTTGGTATATGGGCCTGTCAACGAAATGGGCGTCGTGGCCCTGTTTGCCAAGGTTAGCGAGGAACTGGGCTTTATTATCGAAGAGGTAAAGGCAGGGTTTCCCGATTGCGTTGCGCGTCGCCAGATCGATAAGGGTTGGGAACGAGTGGCGATCGAGTTTGAGTTCGCAAGCAGTAACTTTTGTCGTCATGGCCACGATCCGCACGGTTGTGACTTAATTGTTTGTTGGGAACACGACTGGGATGTCTGCCCGGTTCCGGTATTAAGTCTCAAACAATTCACCGCAGACGCACAAGCGAAGCATTCAACTCCCTTGAAACGAGTGCGCGTCGCCGAACCGGTCCAGACACGCCGAGTGAAGCTAACGGAAGGTGGCATCAAGAATGGCTATATTATCGTCCGACCTATCGACGATTTTTGACCTGAGGAGTGTGTCGGAGAGAACACGAAGATGTCGGACAAGAGATTAATCGTGGAGTTTCACGGCGTGGGACGAATCACGACTGCTATTTCTGGACGCCACAAATCGCTTCGTGCCGCTCACCGCGAGAGTAAAGATTTCTTCGAGAAACATCGACTTCAACCAGGCGACGAAGTCGAGATAATCCGTCTTTCGCGCTACGAGTATCGAATTCGACCGGTAAAATGAGTCTGTTTCGCGGCGAGCGTCGTGTTTTGCAGCCTCAAATCATGTCCCATGATCATACTTCCCGTCATCCGCTGGGGCCAGCCGTACGACTCGCTGGAAGTTGCCGAGGTGAATCACTTCGCGACGGGCGAGCCGATCGCAAAAGTGAGTCAGGCCGGTGGCGGGATCATCAAGCGCGATATGCGGCAGGCACAGCGGGCGCGCGACACCCTGCTCCGCTATTCGTGCGGCGAGCTGATCGCGATGCTCGGCAAGGCGGCCGATCTATACGAGCACGGCACGCTGCCGATGGGCGACGGCCGGCAGTCGCCCGATGATTTTGTGCACCAGCAATCGGCCAGCACGGGCATGCCAGAGCACATGTGCCGGGCGAACATGTCCAAGAACTCGTTCGTGCTGAAGAACATGGAGAAGATTCTGGGCAGCCTGACGCGCGGACTGGATTTGCAAATCCTCAGCCGCGGTTATGGTGAGGAGGGCCGGGGAGTCACGATCAGCTACCAGGCGCAATCGCCGGTGCTGGCGGCGGTGCTCCCGTCGAACTCGCCGGGCGTTCACACGTTGTGGCTGCCGGTGATCGCGCTGCAAATGGGATTGGTGCTAAAGCCGGGCCCTCAGGAGCCGTGGACGCCGTACCGAGTTTTTGCCGCGTTCACCGAATCGGGCGTGCCGCGCGAAGCCTTCTCGCTGTATCCGGGAGAGGCCGAAGCGGGAGCGGCTGTGCTCGAAGCCTGCGACCGCGCGATGATTTTTGGCGGCACGGCAACGGTCGATCGCTACCGCGGCAATCCGAAGGTGCAGGCGCACGGCCCAGGTTTTTCCAAAATCCTGCTTGGCGACGACGTGGTCGATCGCTGGCCCGAGTATCTCGATTTGATGGTCGAAAGCATTTATCTCAACAGCGGCCGAGGATGCATCAATTGCTCCGGGATTTGGGCATCGCGCCATACGCGCGAGATTGCCGATGCGCTCGCCGAGCGATTGGGTCCGATCGACGTGCTGCCGCCGACCGACCCCAAGGCCGAGCTAGCGGCGTTTACAGTTCCCGGTATGGGAGCAGGCGTTTGGAAACAAATCGAGCTGGACCTGCAAACGCCCGGCGTCACTCATGCAACAGAGAAGTATGGTCCACGGCTGGTCGAACTCGAACGAGCCAGCTACCTGCGGCCGACGATTGTCCATGCGCCGTCGCCGGAAGCGCCGGTGGCTCAGAAAGAGTACATGTTCCCATTCGCGACGGTCGTTGAGTGCCCGCAAGCAGAGATGCTGGGGCGGATCGGCGCGACGCTTGTGGGCACCGTAATCAGCAACGATGAGTCGTTCCGAGAGGCGGCCACGGGGGCGACGAACATCGATCGGCTCAATCTCGGACCGATTCCCACCACCAAGCTCAATTGGCTGCAGCCACACGAAGGGAATCTCATCGATTTCCTGTTCCGGGGGCGTGCGCTGCAAGTCTCAGTTCCCTCCCCTTGACGTCAAATATATAAGGGCCCTAGCGTCGAACGAACGGCTAATTCATTCCCCCTCCCCAGCCCTCCCCGCCGAGGGGAGGGAGCCGGAATTGACCCACCAGAGAGCCGAAATAGTCCCACCCTTGCCTCCTGCCTGATGATCCCATTCGATTTCAATTGTCCGACGCGGATCGTTTTCGGCCCTGGCACGCTGAACGAGGTGGGGGCGATTGCAGCTGGACTCGGCGCGAAACGCGCGCTCGTCGTGAGCGATCGCGGAATCGTTGCGGTCGGGCACACATCGCGCGGCATTCAGTCACTCGAGCGAACCGGCCTCGTCGTGACGCTCTTCGATGGAGTCGAAGAAAACCCCACAACCACACACGTGGACCGCGGGCTCGCGATAGGCAAGGAATTCGAGCCCGATTTGATTGTCGGCATTGGCGGCGGCAGCTCGATGGATTGCGCAAAGGGAATCAACTTTCTCTATTCATGCGGCGGGCGAATGCAGGATTATTGGGGCGAAGGAAAGGCGACTCGGCCGCTGCTACCGATGATCGCGATTCCGACCACCGCCGGCACCGGGAGCGAGACCCAATCATACGCCTTAATCGCGGACGCCGAGACGCACGTAAAAATGGCGTGCGGCGATAAACGGGCCGCGTTTCGCGTCGCACTTCTGGACCCGGAGCTAACGCTAACCCAGCCGCCGCGCGTTACCGCACTTACCGGCATCGATGCGATCGCACATGCAATCGAAACGTTTGCCACGAAACGCCGGAATTCGCTTTCGCTGGCGTTCAGTCGCGAAGCCTGGCGGCATCTGGCGCCAAACCTTCCGCGCGTATTGGCCGAGCCCAATGACTTGCCGGCCCGCGGTGCGATGCAGCTCGGCGCGTGCCTGGCCGGCTTGGCGATCGAGAATTCGATGCTCGGCTCTGCGCATGCCCTGGCAAATCCATTGACGGCCTCGTATGGCATTGCCCACGGCGAGGCGATTGCGCTGATGCTGCCACACGTGATTCGTCATAACGGCCGAAATGTCGAAGCATGGTATCGAGAATTGGCCGACATCGTACCTGGCATAAATTACGGTGGCGGTGCGGGAAACGCGACCGAAGCGCTAGCGGAATTCGTAACCGGCGTTTCGCGGAAGGCGGGTCTGGCGGATACACTTAGCAAGTGCCACGTGCTGCGCGAGGAGCTGCCCAAGCTGGCGGCCGCCGCGGCCCAGCAGTGGACCGGCACATTTAATCCTGTCCAACTGACGCAAGACGATTATTTGAAACTTTATGAAGCCGCGTTTTGATTTGCTATTTCGGTTCGCGATCGCCTTTTGGATTGTTGAGCTCGCAGCAGCGCATGCCGACGACTGGCCGCTGGTTCGCGGCGATGCGTTCGGGACAGGTATTGCCCGCAGCTCGCTGCCCAATCAGTTGGAAGTCGTTTGGACTTTTTCCACTTCCAAGGATGCTGGGTTCGATGCGACAGCCGTGGTTGCAGACGGCGTGATCTACGTTGGCGATAGCGCGGGCACGTTTTACGCTTTGCGAGTCGCCGACGGCAAACCGGTATGGACGAAGAAGTTTAAAGACAGCGGTTTCTTAGCCGGCGCGGCGATCGACAAGGGATCGATATTTGTCGGCGACGACGATGGAATTGTACGCTGTCTCGCGGCCTCTGATGGCAGCGAACGCTGGAACGAGAAGCTCGACGGCGAGGTCTATGCCGGACCGACGCCAAACGGCGACGATATCCTGTTCACTTGCGAGGCTGGAACACTTGCTTGTCTGAACGAGAAAGACGGGCAGACGAAATGGACGTTTCATATCGAGGCGCCGCTGCGGTGCACGCCGACGATTTCCAATGGCCGCGTCGTGCTTGCCGGCTGCGACAGCCGGCTACACCTGATCAACGTGGCCGACGGCAAGGAGACGGATAGCGTGGAGATCGACGGCCCGACTGGATCAACGCCGGCCATGCGCGATCAGCGAGTCTTTTTCGGTACGGAGGGGGGCACTTTTTTCGCCATTCAAATTCCGTCGGCGGCGGGTAAAAAGGCCTCCGTGGCATGGAAGTACCAGGACGCGAAGCGAAGCCAGCCGATTCGCACCGCCGCGGCGGTTTCCGATCGGCTCATCGTGTATGGTTCGCAAGGGAAGGCGATCTACGGTCTCGAGCTGGCCACTGGCGGGGAAAAATGGAAACTGCCGACGCGCAGCCGCGTCGAAAGTTCGCCCGTCATCGCCGGGGATCGGGTGATCGTCGCGACCACAACCGGTAAAATTTACGTGTTGGGAACGGCGACCGGCGACGTAAAATGGGAGTATGACGCCGGCGGCGGCTTCACGGCTTCTCCGGCGGTCGTGGATGGACGCATTATCTTGGGCAATACCGACGGCACGTTGTATTGCTTCGGAGCGAAAGATAAAACAAGAAAACTCACCACGGAGGTCACAGAGGACGCGGAGAAGAAGCTGGACAATTCAAAATGATAAACGTGTATTCCACATTGTAATCCGCACCAATATCATCGCGTTGTTGGTTTGGGTCATTAAGTCTGCTCTGTGCTCTCCGTGTCCTCTGTGGTGAATAGATTTCATGTCAACCAGCGCCGCCAAAACTGAAGTCGGCAGTTACTTCATCAGTAACTACCCGCCGTTTTCGGCATGGTCGGCGGACCAATTGGATGTGGTGCGCGCGGTGATGAATGCGCCACCTGCGGATGTACCGCTCGGCCTTTATCTGCATATTCCGTTCTGCCGGAAGCGCTGCAAATTCTGTTATTTCCGAGTGTTCACCGACAAGAATTCGGCAGAGGTCGAGCGTTACCTGGCAGCGTTGCGCGCGAGATCGAGCTGGTCAGCAAATTACCCGTGATCGGCGGGCGGCCGTTTCGTTTCGTGTACTTTGGCGGCGGCACGCCTTCTTTTCTCAGTTCGCGGCAACTCGAGCGGCTGGTTGATCGGCTGCGAGCAAATGTTTCCTGGGACCTGGCCGAGGAAGTGACGTTTGAGTGTGAGCCGGGCACGTTGTCGGAGGCAAAGATACACACGCTGCGCGAGATCGGCGTGACGCGGCTGAGCCTCGGCGTCGAACATTTCGACGACGATATCCTGCGCGAAAACGGCAGGGCGCATGAATCGCCCGAAATCTATCGTGCGTGGCCGTGGATCAAGGCTGCCGGTTTCACCAATACGAATATCGACTTGATCGCCGGCATGGTGGGCGAGACGCGGGACAAATGGCGCGAGACGGTCCGCCGCGCGATCGAATTGGACGCCGACAGCGTGACGATTTACCAAATGGAGCTGCCGTTCAATACAGTTTACTCCAAAGATATTCTGGGCGGCGTGATCGAAACGCCCGTCGCCGACTGGGCGACCAAACGCGCATGGGTCGACTACGCATTCGACGAGCTGGCGGCGGCCGGCTACAGCGCTTCGAGCGCGTACACGATGGTGAAGGACCCCAAGAAGGTCAATTTCAGCTACCGCGACAATTTGTGGCAGGGCAGCGACTTATTGGCCACCGGGATCGCGAGCTTTGGCCAGGTCAGCGGCGTTCACTATCAGAATCAAGCTGAGTGGGAGCAGTATTGCGGAGCGCTGGAAGCAGGCGAGTTGCCGCTGATGCGCGGTCTGCAGATGATGGCCGAGGAGCGGTTGATCCGTGAGATGATCTTGCAGCTCAAGCGAGGTTACCTGAGCGTAGGGTATTTCCAGCAGAAGTTCGGCGTGGATATTCTCGATCGCTGGGCCGAAATATGGACCCGTTACGAGCAGGACGAACTCTGCACGATGGATCGCGATCGCGAGCGGGTGCGATTAACCCGGCAAGGCCTATTGCAAGTCGATTCACTCTTGCCAGCCTTCTTCGAAGCGCAATTTCAAGGCGTGCGGTATACGTAAAACGGCCCGACTTTTTATGTGCGTCCGGCGGGCGCTTCGTAGGTACGACGGGTGGCTGGGGTGGAGCGAAGCGACCCCCCAGCACGCTGGGGGCTCCCTGCGGTCGACCCCAGCCACCCATTTGTTACGCCAAATCGAAAAGCTCAGCAAAGCTGCCGACTTTATGTGCGCACGGCGGGCGCTTCGTACGTACGGCCGGCGCGAACTTGCACGCCATCGGCGGGCGGGTCGGCTTCGGCGTTGGCTAGCGCGACTTGATAGAGTTTCTGGCCGTGTGGCGTCGGGTATCGGCCGGTGATGCAGGCGCGACACAATTCCTCGGCTGGTCGATGGAGCGCTCGCGCGATCGATTCGATGGGCAGGTAGCGGAGAGAATCAGCGCCCAGCTCGTTGGCCATTTCCGCGAAGATCTCTTCGCGCGGCCGGTCCTCGTTCATGAAACGGGGCGCAAACAACTCGGATACTGTGGACATGTCGATGCCGTAAAAGCAGGGCGCGATGATCGGCGGGCAGGCGACACGTACATGGATCTCGCGTGCCTGGCCCACGGTGCGCATGCGTGAAATGAGCACTCGCATCGTGGTTGACCGCACGATCGAATCTTCCACCAGGAGCACACGCTTGCCTTCGAGGACTTCGCGAAGCGGCGTGTATTTGGTGGCCGCTTTGTTGGCCCGCGCGGCCGTACCTTCGATGAACGTGCGGCCGCTGTAGCGGTTGCGGATCAAGCCTTCGGCGCTAGGCACGCCGAGCTCGTAGGCCATCGCGTCGGCCGCGCATTTGCTCGTATCCGGGACCGGCACGACGATCGTGTCCGCGTCGATCGGCACATCTTCGAGCCGCGCCAATTCCTCACCCAGCGATTTGCGCGAGGTAGACACTGCGATCATCGAGCGTGCTGGCCACGTTGGCAAAATAAATCCACTCGAAGTAGCAGTGAGCGCGCCGCGGGCTGTCGGCAAATCGGTCGAAGCGGATCTCGCCGCCGCTAACGGTGATCATGTGCCCCGGCTCCAGCGAGCGGATGTTTTGGTGCGAGAAGCCAAGATTTAAGAGCGCAACACTTTCGCTGGCGGCCGCCAAAAGCGGACCTTCAATCGCATAACACAGCGGCCGGAATCCCCACGGATCGCGGGCCAGAATCATTTCGCCCAACGCGTTCAGCAGCACGAGGCAGTACGCGCCATCGAAGCGCTCGGCCACGTTGTGCATCACTTCCACCAGGGGCGGCCGCCGATCGCCGGAGAGCTCGCGGCTGATCTCATGCATGATGATTTCGGTGTCGGTCGCCCGCGACAGATGATGGTCGTCATCGGCGAGGAGCTTGTCGCGAAGCTCGGCGTAATTGGCCAACTGGCCGTTAAATGCGAAGCTGAACCACTTGTGCTTCTGCAAGTGGTGCCGCTCAAACGGTTGGGCGTAATTCAAATCGTCTTGCCCACACGTGGCATAGCGAACGTGACCAATGGCGGCGCGGCCAGCCATTCGCGTCATGATGCTCTCGGCCTTGCCGCGGTGGCCCAGCCGGAAAACTTCGTTAACGGTGCCGACGCCGCGATACGTATCGAGCAATTGCTGCCGCTCGGGATGATAGCTCGTCATGCCGGCCGAAAGCTGGCCGCGGTTTTGCACATCGAGCAGGATCTTTGGAATGAGTCGGGAAGCCTGGTCGGGACCCTGAACCGGGCAAAGGGGGCTGATCGCCTCACCAGACAAATGGTAAACGGCGGCAAGTCCGCACTCGTGATGTAGCTGGCTCATGGAAACCGCCGAACCTGTCGCATCGCCTGCTGGCAAGTCTTGGCTATCGGATCGTTGCCGCGACGCGGCAGGATCGTTTAGATAATTCTAGAGGGAAAGCCCCCTGCTCTCAACCGCCCGGAAATCGAGGTGTTGATGAGGTTTGATTGTAGGACGGACAATCCTGTCCGTCGAAATGCGGAAGATGGACAGGGTTGTCCGTCCTACGGATTGCACGACTGAGATCGCCGGCGATTTGAGTGGGAAGCAATTAGGGCTGCTTCGCGGCCGGCACTGCCGCAATCGAGTCGTTGGCTTCCAATTCGGCGACGCGGAAGCGGGCTTCCTCGACCTTCATTTTCAACGCTTCAAACTGGTCGCCGTGAAAGCGGATCAGCGCATTGCGTTCGGCGTAGAGATTGTTGAGGCGGACCTCGGCTTCTTTGCCGCACATGTTCAGTTCTTGAATTGTGAGCGGGAACGGCTCGCCGATGCAAAAACTCGTATACGGCCGAAAGGCGATTTTGTGCGCTTCGTACATGCGGATTTCAGCTTCGGTCAACTCGATCGCAGCATTGAGCTCGCGGCGCTGCCGCGGATACTCGATCTGCCAGTAGTTCTGCAAATCGAGCTTCGCGAGTGCCAAATCGCGCCGAGCGGCGATTCGAGCTTGCGATGTCGGCTGCTCCTGGGCAATTACCGGAATTGCGCCGCATGTTGCAACAATCGCCAGGCAATAGATTGCGGGGGAGAATTTCATCCGGGACCTCCGGTGGCAGAAGAGTAAAAAAAGCTGGTGGCCGATCGCAAAGGGAATTCGATCGGCCTGATTTCCAGCGTAATTACGCCCGGACCGAGTCGCAAATCTGCGCCGAGGCAAATGGCAGAAAGGTCGAGCGGCCAGCGGCGCGAACCGGGAAGGTAGCGCAACCGTCATAATCGACACGTGATTTCAGCCCGGCTCGGCCACC
>CAVTEK010000007.1:0-116812 GCA_963733825.1 Pirellulales bacterium | reverse complement strand
GTAATAGGCCCGGCATTCATGCCGGGTAACCTGAGCCGCAACGTTCCTCGTATCGCATTGGCCGCGGCGTTGCCGCGGCCAATGCGAAACGAGGGGGCGCCGCCGCCGCGATACCCGGCATGAATGCCGGGCCTACGATTGCGGAAAAAGGGTCGTAAACGACCCTGCTAACGCGCGTTGCACTAGGTGCCAGGTAACTGAATCCAAGCCAGCTCGCGTCGCGGCTCCCCTGGGCAACGCCGCTCGCGGTGGGGATGCGCGAATCGACAGTAACCCGTGATCCAGTCCCGCCGCCCCTGAGCCGCCCGCCAAATAAGCTAAGCTTCCCAAGGCAACCAAAACCAGGCACCGGAAGCGAACCATGCGATCGAAAGCGTTAACGGCAATCATTGCAACCCTTTTGTTCGCCGCGCAAGGTGTCGCAGCGAACGATCAACTCGTCGCCGCGCTGAAGCAAACTGGCAAAGCGGTCGACAACATGTCGGCGGCGATCTCGCAGGCGAAGAGCGATGCCGAAGCCCAAACGGTTGCCGGGGCCGTGCGGCAGGCGCTCGACAACGGCCTCAAGCAGGACCACCCAGCGATCGTCATCCAGGCCAGCGCCGGCTTCTGCCGAGTCACGATCGAAACGCCGGGCTGGAAATTGTGGAGCGAGGGCCGCGCCGGTAAGATCACCGATCATGGGGCGACGATTCATTAGGCGGAACCTGTATCAATGCCGCGCCTACGACCGGCGGAAAAGGACCGTCAAACAACCTCCTGCCATGTTCTCAGCCGCGCCAG
Organism: Pirellulales bacterium; assembly: GCA_963733825.1. Classification (GTDB taxonomy): domain Bacteria; phylum Planctomycetota; class Planctomycetia; order Pirellulales; family Lacipirellulaceae; genus JABDGM01. The sequence goes on along the minus strand of CAVTEK010000007.1, from coordinate 116,029 downwards.
CGGCGGTATCGTTTAGCCGTCGGCGTGAGCCCACGGCGTTCGTCGGCGAAGCGCAAGCCGCTGCGCGGCTTTTGAATTTGTCGCACATCGCAACCGTGGGCTTCCGCCCACGGCTAAGCGCTGTCGCCGCTGCGCGGCTGAATGAGGCCGACACAGAAATCGCTGGCGAGTTGCTCCGACGGTACCAGTAGATCGTTAGGCCTCACCGGGGCCCACGATGCCGCCGGTGAATTTTTCGTCTTCGGCCGCGTGGCCGGTGAGGACTTGGGCCTCGTAGCCGCCGCGCGAGCGGAAGTAGGCGATCAGACCGAGATAGCAGACGCACATGATGGCCGGCAGGACGGCGATCTTGGCCAGCGTGTATTGCTTGGTTTGGCGTTCAATCGCGTTGATCTTATCCTGGTCCACTTCGGGAAGGAGCTTGACCTTTGCCTGGTCGACGAATTGATATTTTCCGAACAGACCTTTGTCGTTGGTGGCTTCGACTTGGGGATAGATACCGGCCTGCTGTTGCTCGACGGCGCGGTTGAGGGCGGTATCTTGCAGCGTGCCGATGGCGGGTGCGCCCAGCGTACCGACGGCAATCATGCCGACGCCGCCAATGCCGCTCAATCAGGAGCGCGCCGCCGCGCGGGTACTGTTCCGAGACGACGCCCAAGGTTGTGGGCCAGAAAAACGTCTTGCCCAAAGCGTAAAGCGTCGCCGCGAAAAACAGCACGATAATGCTGTTGCCGGCATTGCCAAGCCACAGCAGGCCACAACAGGCGATGGCCGCGCTAGCCGCAAGCAGTCCCAGCGGCGAAATCCTATGGACAATTGGCCCGGCAAAGAAGCGGAGGACGAACATGACGGTCGATGTCCATACGAAAAACAATGCGCCTTTCGTGGGACTGGTCAGGACTGAGCTAATGATGTTTTGAATCCAGCTGTCGGTTCCCAGTTCGGTCGTGGCCAGCAGCATCATGACCAGCAGTAAGAAGACAAACATGGGACGGCCGAAGGAATGGATGTAGAACGCAAAGAAAACGGCAGGAACAATGGCGTACAATAATGCGTATTGAGGTGGAACGGGATCGGCGATCTTAAACACGGCCAGTAGTTGACTGACGCCCATAATCAACAAGAACGAGACGATATACGCGCTGGCCCAGCCGAATTCGGCAAGCATCTCGCGGTAAGAGACGCCCGCCTCGACGCGTTCCTGCGCAGGAAAACGCAAACCGAACAGGAGATAGCCGTAGATCAGAGTCGGAATGAGCGGCACGGCCATGAGCCATCTCCAGTGTTCACCTGGCAGCGAAGGTCCGATCTGCTTCAGGAGCCACGATAGTCCAATGAACAACAGGCTGGCGACCGCCAACCCACCGGGCCAGCCGGCGTGCAGAATATTGAGCCAGTGTGTTTTGTTGTCCTTATAGACGGTGGCGACGACCGGGTTGATGACCGACTCGACGACCCCGTTTGCAAACGTATAGATGAAAATCGCGATGTAAAGCACTTGGAAATTGGGTGCAAAAATGGTCAAAACGGTTGCGGCCAGGTGACCCATGAAGCCGATAGCCATCGCCGTGCCGTATCCAATACGGTCGACAAACAGGCTGAAGATGATGATCGAAATGGCAAATGGATACAGACCGACGCCGCCAAGAATTCCGTTGTCCTCCTCGTGCAGGTTGAATTGTCGCTGCCAATCGGACAGCACCGCTCCGCGGAGCGAGAAGGCGAAGGCCGTCGCCACGAGGGCCATGAAACACCCGAGAAACAGCCGCCGCGCCTGATTTTGGTTGGCCATACCGCCTCGATCGTGGGTCCGGCGAGCCGATCCGGACGCTGTTCACCGATCAGGAATGTGCCGCTCGGCTCGCGGCACCTACCGAAAGTTGCATGAAGATAAGAAGACGACCTGCGAAAAAACGCGACTGCGATGCGCTTTTTCTCATTCAATCCGGGCCATGAGTTGGCTAAATTAACATGGTGGCTGTCAGATAGCAACGTCAAGAGAACACAGGTGGTCTATGAACATGCAACCGGGTAACGGAAACACGCGGCGCGACTTCCTCAAACACACGGGCCGAATCGCGGCGGCGACGACGATCGTTTCGGCCACGGCCCCGTTTGTCCATGCCGGCGAGGACAATACGATCCGCCTGGCCCTGGTCGGCTGCGGCGGACGTGGTACCGGTGCGGCCCATGATGCCCTGTCGGTCAAGAACGGTCCACTTCAAATCGTGGCCCTCGCCGACGTTTTCGACGACCACGTGACGAATGCGGCCCATTCTTTGAGCGGCCACGGCAAGCAGTTCAATGTGCCGAAAGAGCACCAATTTGTCGGTTTCGATGGTTATCAAAAGGCGATGGATTGTCTGCGGCCGGGCGATATCGTGATCCTGGGAACGCCCCCCGCCTTTCGCTGGGTCCATTTCAAGCACGCCATGGATAAGGGCCTGAATGTTTTCATGGAAAAGCCGGTCGCCGTCGATGCCCCGACCGCCATGCGGATGTTTGAGCTCGGCAAGGAATCCGTGAAAAAGAACCAAAAGGTGGGCGTCGGACTGATGTGCCGACATTGCCGGGCGCGCGGCGAGCTATATCAACGAATTCAAGACGGCGAAATCGGCGACCTCAATATGCTGCGGGCTTACCGGATCGCTGGGCATACGGCCAAGGAATCGGTCCCGCGCAAACCGGACAGCGAACCGAGTGAGTTGCTGTGGCAAATCAAATGGTTTCATTCGTTCCTGTGGGCCAGCGGCGGCGCTTACAGCGATTTCCTCATCCACAACGTGGATGAATGCTGCTGGATGAAGAACGCCTGGCCGGTTCAGGCCCAGGCATTGGGCGGCCGGCATTACCGGGGCGAGAACGTCGATCAGAATTTCGACACGTACGCGGTGGAGTACACGTTTGGCGACGGGACGAAGTTACTCCTCGATGGTCGCACGATCGACGGTTGCTATAGCCGGCACTCGAGCCTCGCGCATGGCACAAAGGGCTCGGCCATTATTTCCGAGTCGGGGCACATGCCATCGAAATGCCGGCTGTTCAAAGGCCAGAAAAACGAAGACTTCAAAAACCCGGCGATGGAAGCGGCCAATATCATTTGGGCCTATGGTAAACCCGAGCCCAATCCCTATCAGATGGAATGGGTCGATTTGATCGCTGCCGTAAGGGAGGACCGTCCCTACAACGAAGTCGAGCGCGGCGCCGAAGCCAGCTTGCAGGCCGTGATGGGTCGCATGGCAGCGCATACGGGCCAGGTAATCAAACGCGACGCCTTGGTCAAACACAAACACGAGTTCGCGCCGGGCGTCGACAAATTGACGATGGACTCGCCGGCGCCGCTGGTGGCCGATGCGGAGGGCAAGTACCCTGTGCCCCAGCCGGGGCGAGTCATCGATCGGGAATATTAGCGAATCATTATCCCATTATCGATAAGAAGGTTCACGCAGAGGCGCAGAGGGGCGGAGAGGCCGGAAAACAGGAAAAGCCCTCCGCGTTCCCTGCGCCTCTGCGTGAGATTCTTTCGAAATAGTCAGATTCAAGCGGATACGAATCAATGAAGAAATCGGGCCCGGTAAGAGTTGCGATGATCGGTTTGGGTTTTGGGGCTGAGTTCATTCCCATCTACCAGCGGCATCCGAAGGCTGAGGTGGTGGCGGTTTGCCGGCGCAATCAGGCGGAGCTGAACAAGCTGGGCGATGCCTTCAAGATCGCCAAGCGGTACACCGATTTTGGCCAGGTGCTATCCGACCCGGATATCGACTTCGTCCACATCAACAGTCCGATCCCGGACCACGCCTGGATGAGCCAGGAAGCGCTGCGGGCCGGTAAGCACGTGATGTGCACGGTTCCGATGGCGACGACGGTTGCCGACTGCGAGAAGATTTGCCAACTCGTGGCCGATACCGGGCTCAAGTACATGATGGCGGAAACCGTGGTTTACAGCCGCGAGTTTCTCTTCATCAAGCAAATGTACGAAAGCGGCGAGTTCGGCAGGATTCAATATCTGCAGGCGTCCCATCCTCAGGACATGGACGGCTGGCCCGAATACTGGGAACGGATGATTCCGATGCACTACGCCACGCACGTGGTCAGCCCGGTGCTAGGGCTGATGAATAAGCGGGCCGAATTCGTATCGTGCTTCGGTTCGGGCGCGGTGCGCGACGACATCCGTGAGAAATCGGGAAATGCGTTCGCCGTCGAATCGTGCCACATCAAGATTGCCGACAGCGATGTCGCGGCCCACATTTGGCGGTTCCTCTATGATACAGCCCGCCAGTACCGCGAGAGTTTCGATGTGTACGGTTCGAAAAAAGCGTTCGAATGGACGCTCGTCGAGGGCGAGCAGCACGTCATGCACACCGCTAAGCGGCCAGAGCCGGAGATTGCCTCGCACGTAGAAGTACCCGATTTCGCCCATCTGTTGCCGGAAGAGATTCGGCCATTTACCCGATCGATTGTGGACGCCGACCACCTGTCGTTCCTGCAGGGCTCGGGGCATGGCGGGTCGCACCCACACCTCGTAAATGAATTTGTCAATGCGCTGGTGGAGGACCGCGATCCGTGGCCCAACGCGGCGACGAGCGCCAATTGGACATGCGTCGGCATCCTGGCGCACGAATCGGCGCTGGCGGGCGGCGAGATTCGGCAGTTGCCGGCGTTCACGCGGAAGTGATAAGAGTTATAGTCTCACGCAAAGGCGCAAAGGCGCGAAGCAAACAGATCGGCCGAACTTGCGCGCTCGCGCCTTTGTGTGAGATCTTCTTTGGCATAGGCAAGTATGCGATGAGTTTTATCAGACAGAATTTGGCCTGTGGTTTGTTCGTGCTCGTTACGGTGTCGTCGGTAGGGGCTGCCGAGAAATACACGCTTCATTCGTTCGAAAAGACGCAGCTTACCGACAAATTCTTCAGCGAAGGCGCCAACTTTGGCGACTTTAACCACGACGGCGTGATGGATATTGTCTCCGGTCCTTACTGGTACGCAGGACCGAAGTTTACGGAGCGGCACGAATATTATCCGGCGGTCCCGTTCAATATCGCGGCGTATTCGAAGAACTTCTTCGCGTTCACTTATGACGTGAATCATGACGGTTGGACGGACATCATCATCATCGGCTTCCCCGGCGAGGAGGCGTGGTGGTTCGAAAACCCGCACGGCAAAAAGGAAACATGGGATCGGCACGTGATGCTGCCGAAGGTCGATGACGAGTCGCCGACGTTTACCGATATCACGGGCGACGGTGTGCCGGATTTGGTCTGTGCCACCGGCGGCCAATTTGGCTATGCCGAGATTCCCAAGGATGATCCGACGAAGGAGTGGACGTTTCATGCGATCACGCCGAAGCGCGGCTACCAGCGATTTACCCACGGCCTTGGCGTCGGCGACGTGAACGGCGACGGCCGGCAGGACCTGTTGGAAAAAGATGGCTGGTGGGAGCATCCGGCGCCCGGCTCCAAAGCGGAGTTTTGGACGTTTCACCCGGTGAAGTTTTCCGAAGGCGGCGGCGCTCAAATGTACGCCTTCGACGTCAATGGCGACGGGCGAAACGATGTCGTCACCAGCAAGGCGGCGCACGCATACGGCTTATCGTGGTTCGAAAACGTCGCCGGCCCCAACGGCGAGATCACGTTCAAAGAACACCAGTTCATGGGCCAACGCCCGGAGGAAAACGAATACGGTCTTGAGATTTCAGAGATGCACGCAATCGCGATCGCCGACATGGACCACGATGGCATACCAGACATCATTACTGGCAAGCGCTATTGGGCCCATGCCGACAGAGATCCCGGGCGCTCGAACCGGCCGTGCTGTATTGGTTCCAGACTGTCCGCGATCGTGGCGACGTCCATTTCATCCCACATAAAATCGATATGAACTCGGGTGTCGGCACGCAGGTGGTCGTCGGCGACATCAACGGCGACTCGTGGCCCGATGTCGTTGTGGGCAACAAGAAGGGCACGTTTGTGTTTACCCACCAAGTGAAGAAGGTGGATAAGCACACTTGGGAGGCGGCGCAACCGATGCCCACCAAGCCGCGGCCTTCGCAACCGGCCCTCAACCAACCGCCCATTGATCCGAAGGATGGCTTCCCCGCCACATCCATCGAGGGTCGAGTTCTCAATCTCGATTTCGAAAAGGGTGATCTGTCAGACTGGACCGCTACCGGCGACGCGTTCAAAGATCAGCCGATAGCGGGCGACACGGTCCACACTCGCCGGGGCGACAGCGTGAGCGGGCACAAAGGGACGTATTGGGTTGGCACATTCGAGCGTGCCGGCGACAAATTGCAGGGAACGCTCACGTCGGTTCCATTTGTCGTAACGCACCCGTATGCGAGTTTCCTCGTTGGCGGCGGGGCCGGCGCATCGCAACGCGTCGAGATTGTGCGGGCCGATACCGATGAGGTTGTCTTTCAAGCCAGCGGTACGAACGCGGAAGAAATGCTTCCCGCGGTGGCGGATTTGCGCAAGCTAATCGGCAAACAGGTTTTTTTGCGAGTCGTGGATCATGGAAGTTCTGGTTGGGGGCATATCAACTTCGACCACTTTCGCTTTCACGACGCGCCGCCGACGATAGCCAAGCGTGTGCCGCAGGCCGCAACTTCCGACGTGTACAAATACGCCGGCCTGCCTGCCGAGCAGGCAGCCAAAGTTATGAAATTGCCGGAGGGCTTCTCCGTGACTGTGGCTGCCGCCGAGCCGGATGTAAAGCAGCCCATCGCGATGGCGCTCGACGATCGCGGCCGGCTCTGGGTTGCCGAAGCGTACACCTATCCGATTCGTGCTCCGGAAGGGCAGGGCCGCGACCGGATTCTCATTTTCGAAGATACCGATGGCGACGGCCGATTTGATAAGCGCAAGGTGTTCATCGAGGGGCTCAATCTCGTAAGCGGGCTAGAGGTCGGTTTTGGCGGCGTGTACGTTGGTGCAGCCCCCTATCTGCTCTTCATCCCCGATCGCAACGGCGACGACATTCCCGACGGCAAGCCCGAGGTGCTGCTCGACGGCTTTGGCTACGAGGACACGCACGAAACGCTCAACACGTTCAATTGGGGCCCCGACGGCTGGCTGTACGGTTGCCACGGGGTATTCACACATTCGCGCGTCGGCCAGCCGGGCACGCCCGCGTCGAAGCGCGTGCCCATCAACGCCGGAATCTGGCGATACCATCCGACGCGGCACGTGTTCGAAGTCTTCGCCGAGGGAACCAGCAATCCCTGGGGCATCGATTGGGACGACGAAGGGCAAGCGTTCTGCACGGCGTGCGTCATTCCGCATTTATTCCACATCATTCAAGGCGCCCGCTACCAGCGCCAAGCGGGCGAGCATTTGAATCCGTACACGTATGCCGATATTCAAACAATCGCCGACCATCGGCATTACATCGGCAAAACGCCGCACGAAGGAAATGGCCGATCGGGCGACGCGGGCGGCGGGCATGCGCATTGCGGCGCGATGATCTACCTGGGTGGGGCCTGGCCGGACGAATATCGACACACGATCTTCATGAACAACATCCACGGCCAGCGCGTCAACAACGATATTCTCGAGCGGCAAGGTTCCGGCTACGTGGGCCATCACGGTCACGACTTTCTTTTGACCGATGACCTCGCATCGCAAATGCTCAATCTGCGATATGGCCCCGACGGCCAGGTTTACATCAACGACTGGTACGACACCACCGCCTGCCACACGACGGCGGTCGAAGCGGTCGATCGGTCGAACGGTCGCATTTACAAGGTGAGCTATGGCAAGCCGGTCAGCACGCCGGTCGATCTGGCGAAGTTGAGCGACGATGAGCTTGTCGACCTGACGACGAATCGGAACGACTGGTATGTGCGACATGCTCGAGGACTTTTGCAGGAACGCGCAGCGGCCGGCAAGCTCGATCCGAAAGTCCGCGAGCGACTGAGCCAAATGGCGATCGGCCAACCGCAACCGACTTCGCAGCTACGTGCCATGTGGGCACTGCACGTCACCGGCGGCTTACCGGATCAAGTTGTATCGTCGCTGCTCGAGAGGCCCGATGAATATGTCCGGGCGTGGACGGTGCAACTGGCGCTCGATCGCGAGAAACCAGACTTGGATAGTTTGCTGCCGAAATTCACCGCGATGGCCCGTCACGACCCGTCGTCGGTTGTGCGACTATACCTGGCCTCTGCGCTGCAGCGGCTGCCGGTCGACGCTCGGTGGAGCATGCTTGAAGTCTTAGCCCAACATCGAGATGACGCGAAGGACCAAAACCTGCCCTTCATGTATTGGTACGCGGCCGAGCCTATGGCCATGGCCGATCCGGATCGGGCCCTCGGCTTTGGTTTGAGCTGCGGCAAAGCGATTCCCATGCTGCGAGAATTCATGCTCCGCCGCATCGGTAGTTTGCACGGTAACGCCGGGCTGCCGGTGCTCGTTCGGGCGTTGCAGAAATCCAGCGATGCCGACGAGCAACTTACGCTGCTCCGTGCCATCAGTAGTTCGCTTGCCGGGCAACGGCACGTTGAGCCGCCGGCCGAATGGCAAACCGTCTATCAGAAGCTCACTCAGAGTGGGCAAGAAGACATTCGCAACGAAGCCACGATGCTGGGGGTGACGTTTGGCGATCGAGAGGCTCTCGAATCGCTGCGTGCGCTCGTTAGCTCCCAACGGGCCGATGAATCTCCGCGGCGAAATGCGCTGAAAGCGTTGTTGGCCGCCAAAGACCCGGCGCTGGTCACGACTCTTCAGGCGCTTTTGGCCGAGCCGGCGTTGCGCGATGCGGCACTTGCCGGCCTGGCACTCTACGATGATCCTCACACGCCGACCAAAATCCTGGCCGCCTATCCAACGCTTTCGCCCGCCGAAAAAAGGTCGGCCCTCTCGACTATGGCTTCACGCCCGCCGTACGGGCTCGAGCTATTAGCAGCCGTCGAGCAAAAACAGGTTCCCAAGACCGACCTGTCGGCCGACCTGATTCGCCAGCTCCACAATCTGAACAATAAAAAGATCGATGAATCGCTAGGTAGCATCTGGGGCCAGGTCCGGAGCACCGCGGCCGACAAAGCGGCCCTGATCTCTACGTATCGCGACTTATTGACCAAGGCCTCGGATCCGCCGCCCGATCCATTATTGGGCCGGGCCGTATTTGGGAAAACATGCCAGCAGTGCCACACGCTCTACGGCGTCGGCGCGAATATCGGACCCGATCTGACCGGCTCGAATCGCGCCGATTTGGAGTACCTGCTTACGAACATCGTCGACCCCAGCGCGCTGATCGCCAAGGAATACCAGCCGACGATTTTTAACACGGTCGACGGGCGCGTCATCACGGGCATCGTGAGCGGGGAAAACGAAAAATCGGTGACCATCCGAACGGCGACCGAGACGATCATTCTGCCCAAGAACGAAATCGACGAACGAACTTTGAGCAAGACGTCGATGATGCCGGAGGACCAGCTCAAGCAGTTTTCCTCGGACGAGATTCGTGGACTCATTGCGTATCTGCGGGGCAAATCGCAAGTTCCGATGCTCGCGACCAAGGAGAACGCAGGCGCGTTCTTCAACGGCCGCGACCTTGCGGGCTGGACAGGGGATCTCAAGCTGTGGTCGGTAAAAAACGGCGAGATTGTCGGCCTTAGCCCGGGAATCGGTCACAACACATTTCTGCTAAGCGACCTGTCGGCGAAAGATTTCCGCCTCTCGCTCGACGTGAAACTGGCAAAGGATGAGGGCAACAGCGGAGTGCAGTTTCGTTCGGAATCATTGAAAGGATTCGAAGAGATGCGCGGCTACCAGGCCGATATCGGCCCCGGTTGGTGGGGCAAGTTGTACGAAGAAAACGGCCGCGCCGTGCTTTCGGACAAGTCGGGCGAGCCGTATCTCAAGAAGGGCGATTGGAATCGTTACGAAATCGAAGCCATCGGCAGCCACATCCGGACTTGGCTCAACGGTCAGCCTTGCGTCGATTTCAATGATCCGGCGCCAAGAACGCAGGGCTTGTTCGCGCTGCAACTCCACGCGGGAGGGCCGACCGAGGTGCGGTTTCGAAACATCAAGCTAGAACTAAGATGAACGGGATGCGATTTAGTTTAAATTAGAATACGTGCGTAACTTGCCGGTCCGGCAAATTCAACAATGCTCGGTGCAGCGACGGCAAAAGAGGTGCGATGTCATCCAGCTTGTTTGATGGAGCGTGCAGGACAACAACCGCGACCGGCAAATTTACGAGATTGAGTTCGTATTCAATACCTTCATCTTTGGTTAGAAGCGCGTCGAACGCCGCCGATTCGGCCCGGCTGAGCAACTCCCCGTTTTCAGTTCCCGCCCATCCCATGTAAGCAACCGTGGCACAATCGTGTCCGGAAATCTCATGGCGAAGCTGATGGGGCAAATTCTCGTCAAGAAGCAGCTTCATACTGTCGCGTCTCGCGACAACGTCTTCGCCTTTGCTTCATCGAGCAGCGTTTCGACTTGTTTCCGATGGACGGTAGGGAACTGCTCAAGAAAGTAGTCGATCGTGTAGCCCCCCCTCAGATAGTCAAACAATGACTCAACCGGTACGCGAGTGCCAGTAAAGACGGGGGTGCCGCCGAGCACTTTTGGATTGCAGCTAACGATACTGCTCATGCTCCGATTATAGAAGGAAAACGGTACGAATGCCAATCGTGGCTTATGCTCCGATCATCGTTTTAGAGCTTGTCGCAATAGCGAAGACGCCGGCTTATCCAGGTATAGCGTGCATTGCTCGTGCTGCTGGAGAATCGAAGCCGGGACTTCGGGCGCTGACGCCACCTTCGACCGCATTGCGAACCGCCTCCGCCTTTCGCTCATCAGGAACCGTGCAGACGATCGCTCGGCTCTTCATGATCTGTCGCACGCACATCGAGATCGCTTGCTTCGGCACGTCGTCGAACGTGGGGAACCAACCCTCGCCCAGTTGTTGCCGGCGGCAGGCGTCGTCGAGTTCCACGACCAGGTAGGGCTCTTCTGTTTCGAAATCGGCCGGCGGATCGTTGAAGGCCAGGTGCCCATTCTCGCCGATGCCGACAAAGGCAACGTCGGTCGGATGCCTGCGAATGATCTCGGCGACGCGGCGGCATTCGGCTCGCGGGTCGCTCTTCGGCATCCAGAAAATGAAACGCCCGCATTGGAAGCGGCAGCCGGCTCACGAATCGTTCCCACAAATACCGGCGAAACGACGCCGGATGCGAAATCGGCAAGCCAACGTATTCGTCGAGATGAAAGCCGGTTACGTGGTTCCAATTGATACCTGGCTCTTGCACAAGCTGGCCGAGCATCTCGAACTGCGAAGCTCCCGTGGCGACAATGATGTTGGCCGCGCCGCGATCGGCAATTGCCCGCCGAATGTGCTCGGCGCCGGCGGCGGCCGCTGCCTTTCCCATCTGCGCTTTGTCCGGCATAATCTTGATGTCCATCCGACGCTAACCTCCAGAAATTGGAAAATGGGATCGGGCTCCATTTTCGGGGAAAGCATGAGCGACTGCAACTCTTAGCAAAAATGGGTAGTGGGTGCGTTTGCCCACGTCACGCTGAGGTACTCCGAAGGGTCCGGCTAGATTCTTCGGAGTACCTCAGAATGACAGATTGCTGAGCGAAGCCAAGCGGACCAACTACCCAAAAATGAAATCCGACGCCAATTCAAATCCCGAAAATCCGCTCAGCGGCTACGTCGACCTGCAAGTAAACGGCTACGCAGATGTCGATTTCAATGCCGACCAGCTTTCGGCCGAACGAGTAGCTGCCATTTGCCGAAGATTGCGCGACGAGGGCGTGGCTGGAATTCTGGCGACCGTCATCACGGCTGATCTGGACGCGATGTGCCGCCGGTTATCGAACATTTGCCGCGTTCGCGAGGCCGACCCGGCGATCGCCGCGATGATTTGGGGCATTCATATCGAAGGTCCATTCCTCAACGAGCAGCCGGGCTACATTGGCGCTCATCCGGCCCAATTTGCCCGGCCGGCCGATATCGAAACCATCACGAAATTGCTTCACGCGGCGGAGGGACTGGTAAGAATTGTCACGCTGGCCCCGGAACGGGACGACAAGTGCGCGTGACGAAGCATCTGGTAAAACACGGGATTCGCGTTTCCGCCGGCCATTGCAATCCATCGCTCGACGAGTTGCGAGCCGCCGTCGACGCGGGACTCTCATTATTTACGCATCTCGGCAACGGCTGCCCCGCGACGCTGCCTCGGCATGACAACATCATTCAGCGAGCGCTCGCACTTTCCGACCGCTTACACATCGGCTTCATCGCCGACGGCGTGCACGTGCCGTTTGTCGCCCTGGCGAATTATCTCAAATGCTGTGGGCTTGACCGAGCATTTGTTGTTACCGATGCGATTTGCGGGGCAGGGCTCGGGCCCGGCGAATACTCGATCGGGGAGCAGCGGGTCGTCGTCGATGAGAACCTGGCAACGTGGTCGGCAGACGGCAGCCACTTGATGGGCTCTGCCGGTACAATGGAGCGGTCGGCAACGAACCTGCGGCAGGCGCTCGGTCTAAACGACGCACAGATAGCGCAGCTTACAATCGACAATCCCAGAAAAATTCTAAGCACGCATTGACCGCCGCCATTACCGTAAGAATCAAAAACCGCTGCCGCGAATCGGAAAGCCAGCGGATCACTTGCGCGTATTCGGAGCGTCATCGCGCTCGAAGAACATCAGATGCTGCCACGGCAACTTGTCGAACTCTTCGACCAATTTGAACCCGTTGGGCGGAAATTCCTTCATGATTTGAGCTTTGCTCATTTTGTGGAGCGGCTTGATCGGCACCTTCGGGTCCTCGGCACGAAACTCGGCCAATGCGACCCGGCCAGCCGGCTTGAGGCTCTTGCGAATCGCGGCGAGCATCTGTTCGGGGTTGGAAAACTCGTGATACACATCGACCAGCAGCACAAGGTCGACGGCTGCCAACGGGCAGCTTCGGGTCGACGGTCGTGCCGAGCACCGGCTCGATGTTGGCGATCTTCTGGGCCGCGGCCCGGTCTTTCAATAGTTCGAGCATTTCGCGCTGAATATCGACGGCGATGACGCGTCCGCGACCGCCGACCAACCTGGCGAGTTTCAGCGAATAGAAGCCGTTGCCGCAGCCCATATCGCAGACGGTGTCTCCCGGCCTGATCTTGAGCGCGGCAAGCAGTGTTTTGCAGTCCTCTTCGCGATCGCGCGACTCTCGCGTGAGCCACGGCGCACCCAGGTAGTGCATGGTCTGGGCGATCTCGCGGCCTTTATATTCCATGACGGGCGGCGGCACTGCATCGTCCGCCGCCAGATGGCTGCGCACAGCCCATGCGCAGAGAATGATCGCAGAAATGGTCGTATGTCGCGCGAGGCGTTGCATGCCGTGATTATGCGACGCGCACGGCGAATTGTCGATGCCGTGCGCTGGCGATCGCGGCTGGGATCGCGAGCATGAGTGGCACCGCCGGTTCGGGCACGCTGGCGCCGTTTTCCAGGGCCGAACCGCTGCCAGCGGTCGCGCCGAAATTCGCGCCAGGCGTTGTAGGCTGCCGGCGTGTTGATGGCCTTGCGCCATACGACATAATCGGCGGCATCGACTTTGTTGTCACCGTTGAAATCGCCGGGGATCGCTGCCGCGATGAACGTCACCAGCAGGTTCGAGAACTCCGCCTTGTCGGCTTGGAGGTTATTGCCCAAGAGGAAGCCCAGCCGATCGAACGCATAAGTGCCGGCTGTGGAGGCAGACTGGTCCATGGCGGACAAGGACTGCACGAATCCATTTGCGCCCGCCAGGGCGGCGGAAATTACCAGATCGTCGCCTGAGCGCTCGATCGTGAGTGACATCGCATAGGTGTCGTCGTGGAACAGGCTGGCGCCCGTGCCATCACCGCCGGCGGAGGCTAGAACGGTTTGCCCGGCCGTTGAAAGATAGGCCGACGTGTTGCCGCTCGGCTTCAGCGCCAGCACGCCAGCCGGGCTACCGGGGTCGCCATGGCGGTTGCTCATGTAATAGCCGACCCATCCGTTGTCGTCGGGTCCGACGTTGTCGCCGTCGAACAGGCCGAAACGGAACTGCGTGCGCGGAGCACCGCTACTGGCTGGGCTATTGACGGTGCCGCTGAGTGTCACGCTGCCGGTGAAGACGATCTTGTCTCCCGAATGGGCCAACGTGACGGTCGGAAAGGCCGAATAAATCATCTGCTGCGTCGCACTGTTGGACGATCCGTCACCGACGGTGGGCGATGACGTCGTCGAATTGGTGATGGGTCCGTTTCCAAAGCCGATGGCGTTCTTCCACGGCCCGACGGCCGGCAGCAGCACGGGCGGCGCCGTAATCGTGCCTCCGCCTGTGATCGGTTTGAAATCCGTCAGACCGACAACCTGGAGATTGTAATTGGTATAGGACGAGTAATTGCCGCGGAGCCACATGAGCGCGGTGTGATCTGTGTCCCACTTGGGAACGATCGGCCGCAGGTTGTCCATCGTCGAGTTGTAGGTAATGGGCTGCCAGTCCCAGTTCGCGCCGCCATTGTTAGTCACGCCTTCGAAGATTTCGTAGCGCGGCATGTTGATGTTGGTGCGGGGGTCGATCTTCGTGGAGATGAACAGACGGTTGGGATTGCTCGGATCGAGCGCGGCGAGGCCCGTGTAGTCGTTCTCGGAGCTGTAGAGATAACCGCCTGCCTTGGCCAGCTGATAAATGTTCCAGGCAGAGCCATTGAACCGCGCGTAGAAGAAGCGGTGATCGGTGTCGGAATCGTTTGCGCGGGCCTGAAATATCACATAGGGCATTCCGGCGCTGTCGATGGCTTCATCGATGGTCCAGGCACGGTGCATTGGCACGCCGCCGAACTGGGTGCCGGTGACGAACACAGGTGTCAAACTGGCTGGTGGCTGCCCGTTGCTATCCAGCACGTTGCCATCGACGACTGTGCCGAATGAGTTGTATAACGCACCGTCCTGCACGTAGCCGGCATACACGTTGTTGTCGTAATTGCGTGGATGCCGGTTGGTCGTAGTGAGTTGAATCCGCTGCCCGTCGGAGGCGTAGCGCACGTAGGGTCGGTCGGAACTGCCGCCCTCCGTGAGCAGCTTTCCACCGTACGACCAGGTATCTCCGTTGTCGTAAGAAACGGCCACGTTTGGATCGAAGTTTAAGTTTCGCGAGAAATCGTACAACCGCCCGTTGCCGCCGTTGTCGTTGGGAAGATAGTACAGATTCGAGTATGCGGTGTTCGCCGGAACGGTCAGCGTTTGCTCCGTGTTCCAAGCCGAGATGTCGCGCGGATTTGTCGAAATGCGAAAATGAATGGTCGGGTCGCTGCTGTGCTTGGAATAGGAAGTCAGGTAACGGCCATCCGGGCGAATCCAGATCGCGGCCGAATCGTGATCGTCGGCCTGCAGCGAATCGGCAAGGGTCGATCGGTTGATCGCGCCGGTAGCCAAATTCAGCGAGGCGATCTCCACGTCGCCAATTCGAGTTCCACCATCGACTCCGGCCGCGTTGGCGACGGAGCTAACGACGATCTTTCCCGCGATTGTGTCGACGACGGCGCGTTCGTCTTCGAACCACGACCAGCCGCCGTTGTCGTTGAACGTGATCAACGGACCGGCGACGTCGTTCACCGCCGGACTTGGCGCAGCCATCATCAAGAGCGCCAGAATCGCAAGCACCAACGAAATCGGGCCGCGAGAGTTTTGGGCGACTTCGTGACGGCAGGTAACACCCATATGGGACAACTTCACTGTGTGCTCCAGTCGGCGACCGTGTGATGATCGCGGAGGTTACTGCTTCTTGGGAATATCGAAGTTTACAACAACTTCGGCACTGCCGGGTTCCAATGTAATATCGGGAGGTTGAAAATCCTTGGGGACTAGGTTGAAGCGTTCGAACGTGGTCGGGTCGCTGGCATACGGGGTCTTGGTCCAGCATTTGATCGATGCCCGGTAGGTGCCGACCACCAAGCCATCGTTGTTTGCAAACGACGTTACTTGATATTCGCCAGACGAATTGAAGGTGGCCGTTCCGGGCCGCCGCGGCAAATTTTCGGCAACGGTAAGCGGCATAAACGTGATTACGCCGGGTTTCGGAGGAGGTCCACCGGCGAATGTCACCGTACCGCGCACGGGAACGACCGGTAAGCCCTTATCGCTGCAACCGACGATCGATCCGAGCCACGCGACGGTAAGGTAAAGCGCAAAACGCCGTTTCATGAAAACTTTCTTTGGGAACGAAGGTCGACGCCATTTTGTGATGGACGGGGCGGTTCCGCGACCAGCGGTCGCGGCTTGATGGGATGCGCTATTCGGTTAACGCGCTTTTCGAACCGTCTCCATTGAAGGTGCTGCCCAGCATGTTCCAGGCAAACCAGTCGATGGTTTCATTTACGAAGTGGACGGCCCCGTCGCCCATGAGCATGTTCGCACCGCCGGGGTGCAGGCTTTTGAAACCGCTCGTGCGCCAATAATCGGCGTTTGGATCGGTGATGGTCGCGTTCGGGCGCCGCTCCATGGTGTTGATCGGGATATGGGTCGATGAGACGGGGAAATTGTCACAAAACACACAGTTCCGATTCCAATGGGCAGGCAGCGTTTCGCCTGCCAAAAAAGTATTCGAGACGCCATCGGTGACGGATTTCAGACTAATGCCGATGTGCCTCCGGCAGATCATTCCCAGGCAATTCTTTCGGTTGCACACATTCTTGACCCAGAACGGAGAAGCAGAGTCTTCCTTCGGACATTCGGGGTTGGGATCGGTGAGCGGGGTGAGCGAGCCGAAATCGCTACCACCGCAGACAATTTCCGAAGATGCTTTCCAGGCCGAAATCGGATTGATCTGCGGCGGGCCAAAGTCGCAATCGGTCGGAATCGTGGGTCCCATCGATCCGGTGTACCACAGTCCTTGGGCGGTTGGCGGATTGTTGCCATCCTTGGTGATCGTGCCGGTAGTTCCGGTGCGCCGTCCGGTAAGGATGGGATCGCCGGCGATCTCGTCGCTGGGACAAATCAGGACCGAAATAATGGTTTCCGCCGCGGTTTTGACGTTCGACTTGCCGTCGCCGTCGGGGTCGTTGGTGTCGCCGAGCTCGTCGAAATCCCAGCGATCCTTGATGGCTTGTTCCTCGAGAAACGGCGCGATTTGCAGGACCCACGTTCCGATCGCTTCTTTGTGCATGTAGCCGGAGCCGGGCGGCAGTGTTTTGTGCGCGCTCTCGTAGTCGATGATCGCGATTCCGATTTGGTGCAAGTTGTTCGTGCACCGACTTCGCCGCGCCGATTCGCGCAGCTTGAATCGCCGGCAACAGGAGGGCCACGAGAATCCCAATAATTGCGATCACGACCAGCAGTTCGACAAGCGTAAAAGCGTGTGAAGTAGGTCGGCCGAGCCGAGGTCGACGGGCGGCTCGGCTCGCGGCCGCTACATAGCTGACACCGAGCTGCGGCAGCCTGCGCAAATACCGATCCAATTTAAGAGGTTCACCCGGCATCGTTAGCTCCCACGTGTGACGTCGCGATGCATCGGCTCAGTCGGAAGGCCGGCTCGAAACCGTGCGCCTGCGGCAGCCGGCGAACAGCATTGCGGCCAAAGCAAACAGCGCGGTGGTGGCGGGTTCCGGGACCAGAGACGTTCCGCTGCCCGATCCGGTCGGGGCCGGGATGAACGTCACATCGAGGTTCGAAAAAGCGGCCCGGTCGGTACCCAAGTTCTGCCCGAGCAAGAACCCGAGTCGGTCGAAGGTGTACGTTCCCGCCGTGGAAGCCGTCGTATGGGTTCCATTCATGATTTGCGCGAACTGGTTCGCTGCCGGTCCGTGCCCATAGTTTTGCCGCCAGGCAGCATAGTCTTCCGGGCCGGCTCCTGGCGGGTCGGTATCGTTCGCGAGCGGCCCGCCCATTCGCCAGGTTACATAGTCGGCCGCGTTCACAAAGCCGTCGCCGTTAAAATCGCCGGCAGTAACACCTGTCGCGGGCCGGTTGCCGACTCCGATAATGGAAGAGTTAAGCACCAATTGACCTGTGGCGTCTCGTTCGATGCTCATCATCAAATTGTAGGTGCCGTCGTTGAACAAGCTGGCCTCGGTGCCGTCGCCGTTCTGCGATGCAATACCGACCTGACCCGTTACGGACAGAAAGGCACTCGTGTTGCCCACGGGCTTCACGGCCAGAATTCCCTGGGGCGACCCGGAATTTCCGTGCTTGTTGCTCATGTAGTAACCGGTCCAGCCTGTTTCATCGGTGTTCGCGTTACTTTGAAACAAACCGAAGCGAAATTGAGTACGCGGCGTGCCGCTCGACAGCGGGCTGTTGGTTGTGCCGGTGAGCAAGATGCTGCCGGTGAACACAACCTTGTCGCCCGGATTGGCCAGCGTCATCTGCGTGAAAGGCGAAAAGATCATTTCTTGCGTGGCCCAATTCGAGTTGATGCTCGGATCGTCCGGATCTTCGCCAAGCACAAAAGTGTTGGAAGTGGTAGTTGAATACGGGCCGTCTCCAAAGGTATCCGCATTCTCCCACGTCCCGTCGACGGCCTCGGCCAACGCGGTTCGACCGCTGCCTAGCAGCAACCACGCCATCGCGCAAATCGCGACGAGCGCATTGATTATCTTTCTCATAAAGTTTTCTCCGGTGTATTTTCTCGAATCTTTTCGTAGTTCAGCGAATCAGTTGCAAGATGATATCGTGCGGCGACGAGCGGCGAGCGTGGTGGCAACTACCGCTCCGATCGCCAGCAGCCCACTTGCGGGCTCGGGCACGCCGATCACATCTGCCCACGAGTCTCCAATGCGAATTTCGTCGACTTCGCCCGCTGCTGCCGCCGTATTGCCCGAGTCAATGCGAACGCGGATGCGGTCCAAAATCGCCCCGGTCGATTCGGTTAGCGTGGCATCCCACGTGGTCGGCTCGGCAACCGGCACTTGCGAGGAATAACCAGTGCCGAAGACCTTCAAGTACGCCGTATCGACACTCGAAGCGCTCGAGACGATCTTCGCCACCATGAAATAGGTGTCGCCCGGTGTCACGGCGGGGCCTGAAGCTGGTGTCGTAGAACCGTTGGCGTTGAGCCACGGCTTGTCGCCAGTGCCTTCGATGCCGACGCCCCAGCGGCGATTTGCGGAGGAGTCGACGAATTCAAGCAGGATGTTGTCGGTGGTCACGCCGCCTCCGTTGGCCGCATTTTTTCGTATTAGCGCGCTCACGTACGCAACCGTGCCGTCCACGTTCAAGGGAATTGTTTGAGCAAGCAATCGGGAGCTGCTCGCGTTCAGCCCGCCGGTGTCAACGCGCGAGCCCGACGTGGGCGGCGTCGAGAGCGGCGACTCGAAGGTCCCGGGATAAGTCAAGCTGACGCCGTCATCCGAGAGTTGATCGGACGGCGACGAACCGGTTTGGAACCATCCGCCGTTCCACCCGGTCCCACCATTCTGTCCATTCAGTGTTGTTCCACTATAGGCAAAAGGATCGTAGTTCATCAGTGCTGCACGAGTTGGAAGTACAGTGGCGCACGGCATTACTGCCGCAGCGGCGAGAGCAATTAGCGGAAAGCGCAACTCCGATCGGATTCCAAATTTCATTAGTCAAACCTCCCCAAAATCAAATGACAGAAAAGACCGCGATTCTAAGAGTTTCTATCAGTGCCTGAATACGTAGCTGAATTCGCCAGAATTCAGCCGAACAATATGAAGTCTGGCGACTTCAGCTACAAGTTTTGTCGTCAAATGTCGTGTCTGCTGGCCGTCTTTGGCCGAACGAGTTCATAGTGTTGGGCAATTTCTTCCGCCTTGAGTGCGCGGTTATACAGGGCCAACTCATCGAGCTGGCCGATGAAACGCCGGCCTCCCTGGGCCGGATAGAGCCGCCCTACGAGCAGCCGCAAACCGGAAGGCAAGTCGCTGGCATCGGCCCCTTCGGCAGCCAGTTCGCCGTTAACGAACAGGCGCATGTCGGCGCCGTCTTTGGTCGCGACCACATGCTGCCATTTGCGCAACGTGTAGGGCGACTTCGAATAGCAGGAAGTACCCTCGGACGTGGAATCACTGGCCGGGCTGCGGTGCAGGAAGCGAATGCAACCGGGATGCTGCACGGCCGTGGGAATTTTGCCGGTGCCGCCCAATTCGATGAGCATGCCGTGAGGCAGGATTCCGTTGGGCATCGGCTTGTCGCCGACGAGTGAGATCACGGCCCCGACGTGATAGTGACTCGGCTTGACCCAGAATTCGATCGAGTAACTGTTGCTGATCGACTTATCGATGGCCTGGTTCGACACAATTGCGCCATCTTCGTCGGTCACACCGAAGTCGACCGATTGGTTTCCGTGAAAGATGGTGCGGCCAACGGCGCCGGTGACCTGGCAATCGAGCCCGCTGCCCATTACGTTTGGCACCTGCGGCCATTTCTCGCGGTCGAACCGCCAATAGCCGATGGGCTTGGCGTTTTTGACCGCTTGCACGTAACCGGGCGGGATTGCCAGGCCGTCCGACGACATGGAAACCTGGGCGGCAAAATAATCGGGATCGGCCGAGTGGCGCGCGATGCTCGGCTGACCGTTCTCACCGGGCTGAATATGCAAGGCCTGACCGGCTTCGATTCGCAGCGGCTCGGGATCCTGATCGGAGGTCCGCCAGGCGGGCTCCAAAATCGCCGTCCCATTGAACACGTGAATTTCGCCTTCATTGCCGAACGCGGAAACACCGATCGAGCCGTATTCATCCAACACGACGCGGCCAACCGATGTTTCCAGCACGAACGGGCGATAAGAAGTTCGAATCGTGGCCGTGAGCCGACCAAATCGAAGGGTGGGCATTCCGTCGGTGTTGAGCATCATGGCCGCGGGGCCTTCAAGCGACAGCTTTGCGCTGCCGCTGGCCCCCCATTGCAGTTCGAATTGGGCCAAACCTTCGAGCAGATGCATCGACTCGCCGCTGGTGAGCCAGCTGCCAATTTCGCGTGATCCGACCGAGTTGCCGTCCCAGAGGCAGGCCGTGCTGCCAACGAGCCGAGCTTCGTATGTGGGAGGTGCAGCGGTTTTTGTATCGGCCGCATCAGCGACTTGCGCAGTAGTTTCGGGACGTACCGAGCGATAAATGATTGCCGCGGAAAGCCCGCCCAAAATGAAACCGATGCCAACGGCCATCGTGGCCCAAGTCCAGGAGGCCCGTTGTGCGCGAAATTCCTGGGCGGCTGGCGTCGAGCGAACCGCGTCGCCAGCAGGGCTGGAAGTTTTCTGTTGTCGAGCCCACGTTCCCATCGAGCCTTGCCAGGCGAGCGATGCCTGTTGATCCAGCATCCGAGCCGCGTAATTGGCCAAATGGCGATCCGACCGGATGAGCACGTCCAATCGGGCAATCTGTTCGTCGGTCGCTTCGCCGCTATTGGCGGCGATGGCGATTTCTCGTATTTCGCGTTCCTGCGCTGGTTGCTGGCTCATGGCGTGTCCGTTTTTAGTTTCCGCTCGACACAATTCAGCAACACGTTGTGGATCCGGCCGAGTGCGCGATAAACGGAATGAACCGATCGCGACTGGTTTGCGGCGATTTGTTTTGGTGGCCGTTGGTAGTAATAACGCTCCTCGAGCAACTCACGATCAGCGACAGTCAGCCGCGTAAGACAATCGTCCAGCGCTTCGAATCGATCGGAAGATTTGTCGGATAAGGCGACCGCCTCGTTGGCCAGTAATTCGAGCGCTTCGTCGCTGAAGGTTCGGCTTCGTCGTTGGTGTTTCATCAGACTCAGCACTTCGAAGTAGGCAATTCGGCTGGCCCAGGCGAAAAAATTGCTCCCCGGCCGGAAATCAGCAAACTTATTCCAGAGCACGACGTTGGTGTTCTGGAACACCTCTTCCGCATCGTGGTGATTGAACACGAGCGTCATGATGAAGCCGTAGATCCGCCGCGCGTTGCGGGAGAACAGGCGGGCAAACTCCTCTTGGTCTAAGCCAGAAGGATCGCCTGAGGGCATATCGGTCGCATCTACAGACATCAGCCGCCTCGCTGATCAATTCCGCATGAAGTGCGTTTCAATCGGGCAAACATGCGTACCACCAAAAGGCAACGTCAGTTGACGCGCATTTTTTGCGGGGTAAAATCTGGCGCACCGTAAGTCTTCTCGCTCCAATAACTTGCGGCGCGAATAGGTCTGGCTAGATTCCTCGGAGTACCTCGGAATGACATGTTGTGCTTCTGGCGTTCCATCACACGAACGTCCCGGCTAGGGCGTGGCACGCGTTGGTGGACCGATTATACTCGCCACTTTCCCACACTTACCACTTCCGGACGGCAATCCATGGCGATTTGCACCGAGTCGATTCATGCCTACGGTCGGGGGTATTCGGACCGATTGTCGTGCCGAATCTCCAAGGTGCCGGCTCAGAGCCTGTTCATTCTATTTTTCGTGGCCGCGTCTGGCGCTCGGCCGCTTGGTGAGCGCGGCCGATGCACGGGCCGATTTCTTTCCGATCATGGCCTGGGACGGCGTTCCGAACGACCGGGCCGTGCTGGTGAAGATGCACGACTGCGGCCTGACGGTCGCCGGCTTCGCGCCGCCCGCGGCGTTGGACGCCTGCCAGGCCGCCGGGTTGAAGGCGATCGTTTCCGACGCACGCGTGGGCGGTTACGACTGGCAGCACGTGGATCCGAGTTTAGCTCGGAAACAGGTGACCGAATTGATCGGCCAGGTGCGTCATCACCCGGCGGTTTTTGGATATTACTTGCGCGATGAACCGCCAGCGAGTTACTTTCCCGGTTTGGCGACGGTTAGCAGCGTGGTGAAAGAGCTCCATCCGGGCGTGTGGCCGTACATCAATTTGTTTCCGAACTATGCCACACCGGATCAGCTCGAAGCTTCGACCTACGATCAGTATATCGAGAAGTTCATCGAGGTCTGCCATCCGCCGGTCTTGAGTTATGATCACTATGCGATGCTGGAGGGCGGGGGCCTGCGCGGCGAATACTTCGCGAATCTCGAGTCGATGCGCAGGGCCGCGGTGAAACATAAATTGCCCTTTTGGCAGATCGTGTTGTCGGTCGGCTGCTTGAATTATCGTGAGCCCTCGCCGACCGACATGCGGTTTCAAATCTATACCTCGTTGGCGTATGGGCGCGCGCGGCCTGGCGTATTTCAAGTATTTCACGCCCGGCGAGGGCAACTATCGCAATGGGCCGATCGATCCGTTCGGCCACGAAACGCCGATGTGGCAAATCATGCGGCAAGTCAATCTGCAAGTCGGCAAACTTGGATCCACCTTGTTGAAGCTCACATCCGATCGCGTGTACCATTTCGGAAGCGTGCCGGCCGGTTGTACCGGGCCGGACGACAAAAGCTTGGTGAAGTCGATTGCGGGGCAAATGCTCGTGGGTGATTTCACGCACGCCGACGGCAGCCGATACGTCATGGTGGTCAACAAGGATTTCGCGACTTCGATTCCGTGCCAGCCGGAATTTCGCCAACCGGTATCGAAACTCGAATTTGTATCGCCTTACGACGGCACGCTCGGCCCCTATACGGGCGAGTATGTTTGGCTTGCGCCGGGGCAGGGCGCGTTGCTCAAGATAACGCGGTAATCGAAGGCCTAGGCCGGACGGCCTCGGGAAATCATGCAAGTGATTGTGATTGGCGCCGGGCGGGGACGCCGGCTTATGCCCACCACCGCCGATGCCCCGAAGTGCTTTGCCGAAGTAGCCGGCAAGCGCCTGCTCGATTGGGCAGTCGAAGCATTTGCCGCGAACGGGCTCGACCGTGTCTGTTTCATCGGCGGTTACCAGATCGAAAAAGTAAAACAGGCCTATCCCGAATTCACGTTTCGGTTCAATGCGGATTGGGAGCGCACGAACATCTTGAGCTCGCTATTCTGTGCAGCCGACCTGATGGATGACGGTTTCATTTGCTGCTACAGCGATGTGCTCTTCACGCCCGACCTTATCGCGCGGCTGGCTCGCGCACCCCAGGATATGGCGCTGGGAGTCGATACGGCGTGGCTCGAACGGTATGCGCATCGCTCCGATCATCCGCCGGATGATGCGGAAAAAGTCACGGTTGCCAATGGGTGCGTTACGCGAGTGGACCGGAAAATCCCGGAGCGCGAAGCCTATGGCGAGTATGTCGGCGTCGCCAAATTTTCACCGGCCGGCGCCCAGCGTTTGCGTCAGCA
Organism: Pirellulales bacterium; assembly: GCA_963733825.1. Lineage (GTDB taxonomy): Bacteria > Planctomycetota > Planctomycetia > Pirellulales > Lacipirellulaceae > JABDGM01. Next base: position 91,922 of record CAVTEK010000007.1, on the reverse strand, counting down.
GCACGCACAACGACGCGATGAGTTCGCCGGCCGACCGTGGCGCGATGCGGCCAGCTTCGAAAACGCGTATAAAATCCTGCTGTTCCAAGACATGATCGAACAGGGTGAGCAGTTTGCACACGTCGATACGGCTGGCGGCTACATCGAAGTCGACACGCAACAGGATTTCGAGTACGCGCGGCGAAACTGGACGGCGAACCACCTGCTGAAGTGACGGACCAGGACGCTGTACAATACACCCTCACCCCGGCCCTCTCCCAAAAGGAGAGGGAGTTTGACAAGTGAGACATTTATGGCCGATGTATTATTTCCTACGTCGGTGATCGGTTCGCTGCCGCGTCCGCAGTTTGTTCGCGACTTGATCGCGGACGATAGCCAAATCGCACCTGACGAGTATCGCCGGCTGATGGGAAATGCCATTCGCGCGGCGGTTGCCCTTCAGGAAATGGCCGGCCTGGATGTCATCACCGATGGTGAGTGGTGGCGCAAAAGTTACATCGGCGTGATCGCCGAATTGGCCCACGGGTTCGAGCTCAGTCGGAATCCGGCTGATGGGCGCCCGTGGACAATCGTCGTCGACAAGCTGTCGCCCAAACAGCCGGGCTTTATCGCCAAGGAGATTGCCTTTCTCAAACAATTGTCGGGGCGCGACTTGAAGGCGACCGTGCCGGCGCCGGCGCTGTTGGGCGAACGGATGTGGGACCCGGTCAAATCGGCAAAGGCATATCCGAATCGCGAGGATTTTGTCCGCGATTGCGTGCCGATCCTGCGGCGCGAGGTCGAGCTGCTGCGCGATGAAGGCGTCTCCATCGTGCAGGTGGATGATCCGCATCTGTGCTTGTTTGTCGATCCGAATGTCCGCAGCCAATACGCAGATGCCGACCGGGCGGCCGATTTTGCCGTGGACATGGATAACCAGGTCGTCGACGGCGTGAAGGGCGTCAAGCTGGCCGTCCATTTGTGCCGCCGAGCTGGTGCGCGGAAGAGGCGAAGTCGATCACCGCGGCAGTTATGACCCAATTCTCGAGCAGCTTGGCCGGCTCAAGGTAGATCACATCACGATGGAATTCACGTCGCCCGGCGCGGGCGACATGTCGGTCTTCCAACGGCTGCCGGAACACGTTGAAATCGGGCTGGGTTGCGTAAGTTGCCAACCGGGGCAAATCGATTCGGTGGCAACTATCGTAAGCCGCGTTGAAACCGCCGTGAAACACGTCGCGCCGGAGCGGATCACGCTTAATCCCGATTGCGGCTTTGCCCCAGGGTCTGGCGCCGACGTTAGCCTCGATGAAGTCTTTACGAAACTCAAAAACGAAGTCGCCGCCGCCCGACGGCTGCGCGAGAAATATAGTTGACAGACTGAGCGTTCAAAAAGGGAATGACGTAAAAGCGACGGTAGTCGTTTCGTCCGGATATGACTCCCGTCCCCTTTAGTCCACTCGACGAGGTCTACACAAAGCTGAAAAATGAAGTCGCGGCGGCGCAACAATTGCGCAAAAATTCGATTAGAGTTGTTATTTTCCCAAGCGAGCCACCTGCGATTCCAACTTATCCAGCCGTTCGCATATCTGCTGTAAGTAAGTAATGATGATCGCATGCGTGTATTGCGCGTTGATTCCGACGGGCGAATCGCGCAAGCTGATGCGTTCAATGATTTCGCCGTACTCGGCCTTGGGTGTCGTTAATGGTTCGGATTTCATCTCGGGTTGGCTTTACTATTGAGAACGGCGCAGCTAATGAGCCTCGTTCAAGTTCGGCTATCAGCTATCAGCTTTCAGCCAGACCGTGTTCATTAGCTGCGCAGGGATCAATAAAAACGGTCGTTAGGCCGCGCTGCGAAACATTGAAGGGTTGAAATGGCCGGGGGGGCGTTAGTCGAGATACTTCGAGATGAACCCGACCGCATCGCCAACACTTTTGACTTGTAGCGCCGCTTCTTCATCCATGTCGATGTCGAACTCTTCTTCGAACGCCGCGACGAGCTCGACGCTCTGCACCGATTCGGCGCCGAGGTCTTCGACGAACCGCGCGTTATCCGTCACACGGCCCAAATCAACGTGCAGCGTCTCCGCCACAACCCGCTTGACTCGATCTGCATTTTCAGACATTTCGATTACCTCTCAATAATTCACGCTGTCATTCTGAGCGAAGCGCAGCGGAGCGAAGAATCTCGCATGATTCACCGAGATCCTTCGGTCGCCGAGCCTCCCTCAGGATGACAGTAAGATTTTGAAACCGCTGCTACTTAACTTCCACTCGACAAACGTTGCCGAATCGCTTCGCACCGTTTGGCGACTTGTGCGATATCAGCATGGAGCTGCTTCACAAAACTATTCTCTTCAATCTTGCCGCGGACGGCGGCAAAGTCCTGATCTCGAGCGGCCGCGTCGCCGTCGATGCCGAACCCGATTCGGCTGGCGTCATCATACTCGCGTTCGGCGTCGATGAGCACCAGCCGCAGAAATTTCTGCTGCTGATCGCTGTATCGTTCGGCAAGTTCCCGCGCCTGATCCGCCGTAATATTGTCCAGGTCTACGCCCAGCGAGTCCTTGATCTGATTGCGGCTCCACAACCAAACATCCTCATCGTAGGCATCGTGGGCGTTTTGCAGCGCCCGCCGAAGCTTTTCGATGCTATTAATCTCGCCGCTCGTGACGGCGCCGGCAATGCTCTCGAATCGTGCTCGCGGCAGCAATTGACCGCCAATATCAAACCATTCATTGCTATCCACCGCTTTAGCATCGGCGGCCAGCGCCTGTTTTACCTGGCTCGCAGATCCTTTGAGCTTTTGCTCCATGCGCTGAAATACTTGTTCCAACAAATAACGCTCGACGGCGCCGGAATATCGCTTCGCGCCCATTCGCAGCAACACGCGCTTGATATCCACTCCGCCGACATTAACCGAGGCAACGCTGCGTTCTGTGGATTCCTGAAGTCCGGCCAACAGCGCGGCTCCCGCGACCATTCGCCCGACGGTCAGCGGGTTAAACACGTCGAAACACAAAACGTCCCGCAACTCGGGACCGCTGCGGCGATCGCGTTTGGGCCATTTCGCCCCGTCGCGGAGCGTGCCAACGGTCGCAATATAGTGGCCGGGAATCAATTCGCAGCGGCCGCTGCTGTCGGCTTCCAAGTGGCTGAAAGGCAGATCGGCCGTATTGAAGCTGCGCGTGTGTTTCCCCAGCACCACCGAAAACGGCCCCACGCGGCACGGCCACATCATGTACGCGAATGACCCGGTCTTGCAGCCGCGCTCCAGCTTGCCTTCATGCGTCGGCCCCAGCTTGTAGCGATGGTTCGACTGGTTCGTGCCGCTGCCCGCGTTGTAAAAGCTGAACAGCCCGCCGATCAGCAGCGTCGATTTGTGATGAGTTACGGTGTACGGTCCCGCGAACGCGCTGACTGCTTCGCCATGAAATCCCTCGCAATTGGCAAAGAACAAACTATTCTCAGCCGAAAACTGGTTGCCCAGCCGGCAGCCCTGGCCGACAAACGATTTCTGGATAATCGCGCCGCCGACAACATGCGCCCCTTCGGCCACAATAAAATCCTTGGCGATAACCGCGTCGCCGATGACGGCCGGCGAATCGGAATGACTCAGGATCGTGCCATTCACGAGCGATTGGGCCGAATCGACTGTCGCCGACGGGCCAATGTTCACATCGACAATTTTCGGCACGCCGACGATCCAGGCGTCTTGGCCGACCGTGCCGTAATCCTTTTTCGCGGCATCCACCTCGCGGCGAGCCATTTCAAGCAGGCACTTCAACAAATCGGTGCGATAGCGATAAACGCTAACAAGATACGCGAATTGCGACGACAGGTGGTTAAATAATGGAACGTCGCGCCCGCCCGCTTCGTTAAGCGCGACTACTTCCACGCCGTTTCCAAATCGCCCGCCCGCATTCGTTTCCATCACGCCAATGTTTTCAACAAGCGCTCGGTCGCCGAGATGATAGCCGGCGAGATGGCTGCCGACATTCGCGATTCGCGCGCCATTGCCGATCACGCAATCCTGCACCCGGGCGTTGTAAATGCCACAAGGTTTCGCCCGTGTGCCGGACCGCTGAACATCGCCCCCCAGTGATCCTAGCAGCACATTGCCGACGAATTCCACATTGCGCAGCCGCTCCGCGAGGAACGGCTCCGTCGCCTGCACACCAGCCCAATCCAGCGCGGTGCATCCTTGTTCCGTCAGCTGCTGAATTTCGTCCGCCGACAACGAACGATAATTTCGTTTGGAACTATCGGTCATAACTCACTCATTCGTCGTTCGTCATGGTCCCGTTGTCGCCAATTGGTACGTATCCGCGGCGATCACGCCTTCCTCATCGGTTGGAATAACGAGCACGGCAACACGTCCGCCCGGGAGTTCGATTCGCCGCTCGTCGTGGCTTGCCGCATTGTTTCGTTGTGGATCGAGCTGGATGCCCAGTTCCTCCAGCCCATCGCAAACCTTTTCGCGAACGATCGCCGCGTTTTCGCCGATGCCGCCCGTGAAGACGATCGCATCGAGGTGCCCCAACGCGGCATAATAGGCGCCGATATATTTTTTGATGCGGTAGCAAAACATATCGATCGCCAATTGGGCGCGCCGGTTGCCTTTCTCGGCTTCCTCGACGAGCGTTCGCATGTCGTTCGAGCAACCGGAAACCCCCAGGACGCCGCTCTTCTTGTTGCACAGGTCGTTGAGCGTCTTCAGGTCGTAACCGTTGCCGGCCAGGTGAAATAGAATTGCTGGATCGATATCGCCGCAGCGAGTGCCCATCACGAGACCCTCCAGCGGCGTCAGGCCCATCGACGTGTCGATCGAGTGCCCCTCCTTGACGGCGGCCATCGAGCTGCCGTTGCCGAGGTGGCAGGTAATGCAATTGATCTTGTATTTGTGGCGGCCCAGGATTTCCGCCGCTCGGCGGGCCACGTAGCGATGCGAAGTGCCGTGAAACCCATAGCGCCGCACGCCAAATTTCTCGTAGATTTCGTAAGGTAGTGCGTACATGTACGCCACTTCCGGGATCGATGAATGAAACGCGGTATCGAAGCAGGCGATCTGCGGAGCATTGGGCAGCGCATGCATGGCCGCTCGAATTCCGGTTAGATTGGGCGGATTATGCAGCGGCGCCAGTTGGGCCGTCTTCTTGATCGACGCGATCACCGCGTCATCGATGAGCACCGACCCGGTGAACTCCTCGCCGCCGTGGACGACGCGATGGCCGACCGCGCCGATCGGTTCCTCGGCCGATCGTTTGCCGCCATCCGCGTGCGTCAGCTTGGCCAAAATCGCAGCCATCGCTTGTTCATGATCGGCGGCCGCGATTGGCTGCCGCTGCTTGTCGTTGCCCTCCTGGTGAATCATGGCGGCCTGCGCGTCACCGATCCGCTCGACCATGCCTTTGGCCAGAAGCGTCCGCGCCGGCATGTTGAACATTTGGTACTTGATCGACGAGCTGCCGCAGTTGAGAACGAGCACTTTCATGCGATGGCGGCCTCGCGCGTTTGAGCCAGGCAAACCGCCACGGTGGCTACGATGTCGTCCACACTCGCCCCGCGCGACAAATCGCTGATCGGCTTGGCGAAGCCCTGTAGAAACGGACCGATGGCCCGCGCCCCAGCCAAATACTGCGTCAGCTTGTAGCCGATATTCCCTGAGTTCAAATCGGGAAAAACCAGTACATTCGCCTTGCCCGCCACGTTGCTCGGCCGCTTGATTTTCTTCGCGGCAACTTGCGGCATGAGCGCCGTATCCGCCTGGAACTCGCCGTCGATTTGTACGTCCGGCGCCGCTGGCGGATGATTTCGAGCGCACGCATGACTTGATCGACGGCTGCGTGCGCCGCGCTTCCCTGCGTCGAAAACGAAAGCATCGCCACGCGCGGCTGTTCTCCCAGAAGTTTGGCCGCACTTGCGGCCGATGCCAGCGCGATATCGGCGAGCTGCTCGGGCGTCGGCGCGATATTCACCGCGCAATCGGCGAACACAAGTGGACAATCTTTCTGCCCGCGGAACTCGGGAAGAATCATCAGGAAGAAACTCGATGCCGTCGTGATGCCGTGGGCATAACCGACCGTGAGCGCCCCGGCCTGAATGACGTTCGCGGTGGCGGTACACACGCCGGCAACCATCGTGTCGGCGTCGCCCCGTTTCACCATCATGCCGCCGTAGAAAACGGGCCGGGCGACCATCCGCCTGGCAACCGACTCTTTCAAGCCTCGGTCGGCGGCGTAGGCAGCCGTGTAGGCGCTAAATGATTCGCTCTCCGCGGGATTCACGATGCGAAGCCCGTTTAGCGGAACCCCCGCCTGCTTGGCCGCGGCATCGATCTCCTGCTGGTTTCCGAGAACGATCGGCTGGGCGATCTGTTCATCGACCAGTCGGCGGGCCGCGGCGATCACACGCGCATCAGCACCCTCGGGCAGCACAACCGTCTGCCCGCGGCCTTTCGATGCCGAGATAAAGTGCTTGACGAGGTCCATAATCGTGGGGCAGACATTCGCGCCTGCCAGGCTGGTGGGAAGGCAGACAGGAATGTCTGCCCCACGTAGAGTGATCACACTTTCGGCGCATCCGGCTTTTTCTTCTGCACCCAATCGTAATAGTCGCGCATCTTCAATTGGCTGGCGGCGCTCTCATCGACAAAAACCTTCGCCGAGGGATGCAACTGCAGAGCGCTGGCGGTCGTCATCGATGTGACGGGTCCTTCGACCATGGCCGCCACGGCCGCCGCCTTGTTCTTGCCACTCGCCAACAGCACGAGCGTTCGGGCCTCGAGGATCGTGCCGACTCCCATCGTGATCGCGTAAATCGGCACGTCTTCCGACCGCTCGAAAAAGCGCGCGTTGTCTTCGATCGTCGAGCTGGCCAACGTCTTGAGCCGGGTGCGCGAACTCAGTGAGCTGCCCGGTTCGTTGAACGCAATATGCCCGTCCGATCCGATGCCGAGAATCTGCACGTCGATCCCGCCGCATTCCTCGATCCGCCGCTCGTACCAATCGCAAAATGAACGGTAATTGCTAGTCGTGCCAGACGGTATGTAGACATTGCCCGGCGCGATATTTACATGCCGAAAGAAATTCTCCTGCATGAAATAGTGATAACTTTGCGGATGCTCGGGCCGCAGACCCACGTACTCGTCGAGGTTGAACGTGGTTACTTGCGTGAAATCGAGACCCTCTTCGCGGTGCATCCGAACGAGCTCTTGATATAACCCCAACGGCGTCGAGCCAGTCGCCATACCGAGAACGGCGTTGGGTTTGGTGTTGAGTGATTCGGCCACGATCAGAGCCGCGGATCGGCTCATCTCTTCATACGTCGGCAGAACAATTACTTCCATTTCTTACCCTCATACAGTACGAATTTCGCTTGGAACCGAACTTAAAGGTTAACCCACCGGCGTGCGAGTTGACAATTGGCGAGCGGCCGGTTTGTAGGACGGACAATCCTGTCCGTCGTTGAGTTTGACGGACAGGATTGTCCGTTCTACGGATGGAGACTTGGTTTGCGACGTTAACCGGGTTACGATTGCAGGGATTACGGACCCTGTTCCGCATGAAACTGCGCTGGAATGCACGCACTCATGCGCAAAAGAATGAAAGGCCGCCGCACGTGGCAGAACGGCAAACCTACCGGCTTTCGGAGCTCACGCTTCCGCAGCTTCAATCGAAACGGCCGAACACCGTCGTCCTGCCCTTTGCCGCCACGGAACCGCACGGCGGCCACCTTCCCTATGGCACCGATATCATTGAAACGGCCGCGATCGCCGATCGCGCCTGCCAACTAGCGTGCGAGCAAGGCGGAAAAGTCGTTGCACTTCCGACGATTCCTTTCGGCGTACAAACCTCGCAGCAAGGCTACCCGCTCGCGATGAATCTTTATCCGAGCACGTTGAACCAGATTCTTTCCGATCTCTCGGAGTCGCTCGATAATTCGGGCATCGAAAAGGCCGTCATCCTGAATGGACACGGCGGCAACGATTTTTATACGCATCTCAAGGAGATGTTCGGCAAGCGAAAGGTTTTTCTCGTGCAAGTAAACTGGTTTTCGATGTGTCGCGAACTGGCCAATGAGCTGTTCACCCCCGGCGGCGACCATGCGAACGACATGGAAACCAGTTTGGTCCTCTACCTGCGACCCGAATTGGTAAACATGAATGAAGCGGGCCCCCAGGCGACAGGCAGTTTTCGTTTGGCCGGCATGCGCGCCGGCTGGGCACGCGCACCGCGCCCCTGGGAACGCTATACGCAAGATTCCGGCGCGGGCGACCCGCGGGCGGCAACGGCCGAGAAGGGCGCCCGATTCTTTGATGCCGTAACGCGGGAACTGGCGACGTTTCTCGTCGAACTGTCCAACGCGAAGTTGGACGACACGTTTCCGTTTCAGGCCTAGCCGATGCCAGACCCATTTCCGGCGTTGGGCGACCAGTCCGATGACAATCGAGGATTAAGCAAGTAGTGGCTGTTTTTGCGCAACGTGAGGGCCGTTTACGGTCCTTCTTCTCTATTAGGCGCGTCGTTTACGACGGGTAATCGAAGACTCGTAATCACATCTGCCGCAGCCCTGTTTACAGGGCTTCTCGCTGCGGGTGGCTTAAGCCAATTACAGCGAGAAGCCCCATGAATGGGGCTATCGGATTCATCGTTCGTTCATTCCATGACCCGCGGTGAACCGCGGGCGTAGTATCGCTGCGCGATGAAGGACCGTAAACGGCCCTTAAATCGGCGAATCGGGTCTTTCCGCTCGTGCTTGGAAATAATTGACAGCATTTGCATAATCCTCCAATCGGTGTGCGGGGAATTCAGAACGAGGTAGGGCGGGGGCTGCGCGTTGATTTGGCTACAATTACAATAAAGGCTGGGGTTGCCTTATTTTGTCAGGCAAAAGCCTGACCGACGCATCGATGGCTGCAAAAAACGCGAACAACGCGATCGAACTGGATTCCCGCAATGCGGCCTATGTCGAAAGCCTGCTCGAGGAATATCTGCAGAATTCTGGCAACGTACCCGACGCGTGGCGGGCGTATTTTCGTGAGTTGACGGCCGGAAATGGGGATGTCCTTGCGGCGCCACTGCGGCAATCATTCAAACCCAGCAGCATTTTTAATCCGGCCGGCGTGCGTCGGGCCGATACCGGATCGGATCAGTCCTGCGCAGCTCTTTCAGCAGCGCGTCGATCAACTGGTGGTCGCGTATCGCGTCCATGGTCATCTGGCAGCGAAGTTGGATCCGCTCGGCCTTGCTCCGCGAAACCGGTTGCCGCTCGATCCGGCTCGGTACGAACTCACAGCGGCCGACCTTGATCGCAAAGCCATGACGACCTTCGGCGGCCGCGAATCGCGGTCCATGCCGCTGCGCGAGCTCATCGATCGCTTGAACCGAACCTATTGCAATCACATCGGTTTCGAGTACATGCACATTGCCGACCGTAATGTTCGCGAATGGATTCAGCAGCGGATTGAAAACGACGATATCGACCGGTCTCCGCCTCGCGAGATTCAGCTTCGAATCCTCACGCGGCTCACCGATGCCGTGATCTTCGAGGAATTTGTCCACAAAAAGTATTTGGTGCGCAGACATTTTCTCTAGAAGGCGCCGAAACGCTCGTGCCGCTCTTGGACTTGGCGCTTGAGGCCGCTGCCCACGATGGCGTCGTCGAGGTTGTGATGGCGATGGCCCATCGCGGCCGGTTGAACGTGCTGGCGAACATCGTCGGCAAGCGGCCGGCCGACATCTTTCGCGAGTTCGACGACCCGTACTCCGAATGGTGGCGCGGCCGCGGCGATGTGAAATACCATCTTGGCGCCAGCGGCGATTGGCAAGCCGCCAACGGCTCGCGAATTCACGTTTCTCTCTGTTTCAATCCGAGCCACTTGGAATACGTCGATCCGGTCGCGATGGGACGCATCCGTGCCAAGCAGGATCGCATCGCCGATCGCGAGCGTCGAAAGGGGATGGCTCTTTTGGTCCACGGCGACGCGGCGTTCGCCGGCGAAGGTGTCGTGCAGGAATCGCTCAACCTCAGCGAGCTGGCGGCATATGCCTCGGGCGGCACGCTGCATGTGATCGTCAACAACCAGCTTGGGTTCACGACTTCGCCCGGTGAGGGCCGTTCGACAACGTACGCCAGTAGCGTCGCACGAATGTTGCCGGTGCCGATTTTCCATGTGAACGGCGAATATCCGCAAGCGGTTGCCCATGTCGTCGAGCTGGCGATGGATTTCCGCACCGCCTTCCAGCGCGATGTTGTGATCGACATGTACGGCTATCGCCGTTGGGGACACAACGAGGCCGATGAGCCGAGTTTCACCCAGCCCTTGGCCTACAAAGCGATCGAACATCGGCCATCGATCCGCGACAGTTATCTCAAACACCTGCTCGAACTGGGCAAGGTAACTGAAGACGAAGCTCGCCAGATCGCCGACGACGAGCGCCTCGATTTGGAAACGCAATTCGAAGAGGCAAAGAAGGCGCCGGCGCCGGAGCAGCAGGCGCCCGCCGGTTTCTGGCGGCCGTTTGTTGGCGGCAGCGAACCAGATGACGGGCCTGAAACCGGTGTCCCCGTGGGGCAACTGAAAAACCTGCTCGAAAAGCTGGCCGCAATTCCGGATGGCTTTCACCTGCATAAAAAACTGCAGCGCTCCGTCGAACGTCGGCTAAAAATGGCAACCGGCGAAGAGCCGATCGACTGGTCGGCCGCCGAAGCGTTGGCATTTGCATCGCTCGCCGTGGAAGGACATCCTGTGCGGCTTTCCGGCCAAGATTCGGAGCGCGGCACTTTCAGCCAGCGGCACGCGGTGTTGCACGATATTGTCGATGGCCACCGTTACGAAGTCTTTCAGTATCTGGCTGGTGGACAAGCGCCGGTGGACATCATCAACAGCCCGCTCTGCGAAACCGGCACGATGGGTTTCGAGTACGGCTATTCGGTGGACTATCCCGAAGGGCTCATCCTGTGGGAGGCCCAGTACGGCGACTTTGTCAACGCGGGGCAGGTGATCATCGATCAGTTCATCAGTAGCGCAGAAGACAAATGGCGTCGATTGAGCGGACTGGTGCTGCTTTTGCCACACGCCTTCGAGGGAAAAGGGCCGGAACATTCCAGTGCCCGGCTTGAACGTTTTTTGTCCATGACCGCTGAAGACAACATGCAGATCGTTACGCCCTCGACTCCGGCCCAATACTTTCACTGTCTGCGCCGTCAGGTGAAGCGCAATTGGCGAAAGCCGCTGGTTGTGCTCACGCCAAAAAGCTTGTTGCGCCATCCGTTGGTCGCGTCGAAGCTGGAAGACCTGGCTGGCGGCCGGTTTCGCCGCGTTCTCGGCGATGCGCGAAAAACTAGCCGAAACTGCCTGTGTGCTACTGACCAGCGGAAAAATGTATTACGACCTTGTCGAAGCCCGCGAGAAGCAACAGCGGCGCGATCTGGCGATTGTCCGAGTCGAACAATTTTATCCGCTTCGCAACGAAGCCTTGTCCCAGGTCCTGGGCGAATACTCGGCAGAGACGCCCGTGCGCTGGGTGCAAGAGGAGCCGGCCAACATGGGCGCGTGGCCCTATTGGAAAAACCGCTTCTGCCATCGGCTCTTGGACCGATATGCGTTTTCGGTCGTGGCGCGACCCGCCTCGGCCAGCCCGGCGACCGGTTCCTCGGCCGCCCATCACCGCGAGCAGGAAGATTTAATCGCACGAGCCTTTATTGACCCCGGCGCAGCTAATGAACCACGGTCTGGCTGAAAGCGGACGGCTGATAGCCGACAGCCGAACTTGCACGAGGCTCTTTGGCATCGCAGTTCTCAATAGTACATCGCAATGAATATCGAGCTGAAAATTCCCGACGTCGGCGAGTCTATCCGCGAAGTGCAAATCGGCCGCTGGCTGAAGCGCGAAGGCGACTCCGTCGCGCAGGACGAGAACGTCGTCGAGCTGGAAACCGACAAAGCCTCGATGGAACTGCCGGCCCCGGCAGCAGGCGTACTCGGCAAAATCCTGAAACACGAAGGCGAAACCGTCGCCGTAGGCGAAGTAATCGGCCACCTGGAAACGTCGTCCCAGCAACGATCTATCGAGCCAGCGCCCGCTCCCACCGACGGCGAGGCCGCTTCAGCGGCCGGGAACAAAACCGCCGCAATCAAATCCACCCGCGAAGAAATCCCACAGCCCACAATCGGACCAACTGCGGACGATTCGTTGCAGCGAACGCCTGAAAAGCACGATTCCGAAATCCCCATCACCCCCGCCGCACGCCGTGCGCTCCGCGAGCACGGCCTGACCGCTGCCGAAGTGGAAGCGAAAGGTCCCAGCCTCCGGCGTAAAGACGTCCTGCGACACGTCGACGAGCAAAAAAACAAGCCGGCCGCTGTCAAAGCAACCACACAAGAGCCCCGATCGAAAATTCGCGAAGAACTCGCGCAGCACGCCGACGGCGAGCTCGAAGAAATCGTGCCGATGAGTCTCATCCGCCGCCGGATCGCCGAGCGGCTCGTCAGCGCCCAACAGCAGGCGGCGTTGCTGACAACGTTCAACGAAATCGATATGTGGGCCGTAAAAGAATTGCGGTCCGCCTACCGCGAGCCGTTCCAGGCGAAATTTGGCGTCAAGCTCGGCTTCATGTCGTTCTTCGTGAAGGCGGCGATCGACGCACTCAAGTTGCACCCGGCACTCAACGCCGAAATCCGCGGCGAGACGATCGTGTACCGCAACTATTATCACATCGGGATCGCCGTCAGCAGCGCGAAAGGCCTGGTTGTGCCGGTGCTGCGATTCGCCGAGCGACTCAGCTTTGCGGAGATCGAGCAGGCAATCGATGATTTCGGCCAGCGCGCCGCCAATAACAAACTGGAACCCAAGGACCTCGATGGCGGCACTTTTACAATCACCAACGGGGGCACCTTCGGCTCGCTGCTCTCGACGCCGATCGTCAATCCGCCGCAGAGTGGCGTGCTGGGAATGCACGCGATACAGGACCGGCCGGTCGCGCGCAACGGCCAGGTCGTGATCCGCCCAATGATGTACGTCGCGCTCACGTATGATCATCGCCTCATCGATGGCCGCGACGCCGTGCTCTTCTTGCGGCGAGTCAAGGAAACGGTCGAAGACCCGTCGAGAATGTTGCTGGAAGTGTAGACCCGGGGTTTGCCACTGCTTGCGGCAAGCCAGTCGTGTCGCCAAGCCACGAAGAAAGTCGAACAACGAATCATCCAGTCCCCTCCCCTTTGACGGGGAGGGTTAGGGAGGGGTGGTTCTGACGTGTTTTCGCAACGATTGCCCCCTCCCCCAGCCCTCCCCGCGGCGGGGGAGGGAGCCGGAAGGTTTTATTGGCAGCGGCTGTCGCGGCGCTCCGCGTTTATTACTTCGCATTTAACATTCGTTATTCGGACTCGATCTCCGCAACCTTGCGCAACCGCCGCATGTGTCGCCCTTCGCCGGTGTCGCTGCGCCTGGCGAGGCTATTTGGCAACTCGGCAGAGTTCTGGCTGAACGCCCAGCGCGCTAGTCGATCTGTGGGATGCGGCGCAAGCCATTAAGAAAGACGTCACCCGAATCAAACCGTTGCCAACTGCGAGCCAGAAATGATCTCCCGTTCCCCTTTGTTTACGCGTTTACCCGCGGCGGGTTGGCCGGCTCCGACGTAATTGCAACGCCGTTCTCAAAAGCGTAAACTGCGGCCATTGCTATACGGCGGACCTGGCTAATGCAGCGATGCGACCGGTTATCGAATCCGTCTGTGAAGCGAACGGATTCAAAGCATCCATCATCTGTACGCCTGAGGAACTTTTAGAGTCCAAGCCATGAACGATCCTATTGTAGAAGAAGTGCGTCAGATTCGTGACGCTCACGCCGCCCGCTTCCATTACGATCTGGACGCGATCTTTCAAGACATCAAGGAGCGGGAAAAAAAGTGTGGCCACAAGTTCGTTGCCGGCATCGCGCGTCAAACCGTCCCGAATGAGGCGCCGCAACCGACCGGGGCCGCCATTCCGGTTTCTCCGTGTTCAACGCCTTCTCAGGCGGCGCCGGCAACTGAGTTTTTTCGTTAGGCGGCCTGAAATACAGTTTCGGATGCGAGGTAACAGGCCTCTACGGTTGCGAGGCCTAGTGCTGGGCCCGGAGATGTCGCTGCGGCTGGCCCGGCTATTTTGCAACACGCCAGAGTTCTGGCTGAACACCCAGCGCGCCGTGGATTTGTGGGATGCGGCGCAAGCCATTAAGAAAGACATTACTCGAATCGAACCGCTGCCAACTGCGAGCGAGAAATGACTCCCGTCCCCTTTGCTTCGTCCATAGTGAAACCGGCATCCGGAAAATTTGCCGCTGCGGCTCTCTTGGCGATCCTGACGGTTGCTGCGGATCGAGCGTCTTCGCAGACGCCGACGACAGCACCGGCACCGACGACAAGCCGATCAGCAGTCGATTCTCGCGTCTCGGTCGAGTCGCATTTTTCTCCGGAAGAGGAAATTGCAAAGACAGTCGTGAAGATGATTGACGGCGCACAACGATCAATTGATGTCGCGGCATTTACTTTCTCGCATCCTGACATCTCCAATGCCCTGATCCGGGCGCACCAGCGCGACGTGCGTGTCCATTTTCTCATGGACTATACGCAATCGCGATTAACGACCTGCCGCGCTCCTGATCTGATCAACGCAGGCATCGAAGTGCGCACGCGCCACAGACGAGGCTTTCAGCACAACAAATACATCGTCATCGACGACGCGATCGTGCTGACCGGCAGCTACAACTTCACTACGGCTGCCGATAACCGCAACACGGAAAACCTGCTGGTGATCCGCAACGCTCCGGAGCTGGTCAGATCCTTCCTGAAGGACTACGAGATTTTGCGCGGATACATTGGTTAAGAAGTAGCTTCGTAGATTTGTAGAGACGAACTAAAGGAAGGGAAGAACTTCTTAAAGAACTTAAAGGGAAAGAACTTAAAGGGGAGAACTTAAAGGGGACGGGAATCAATTCTCCCCACGGGTGGCCAAAAATAGCCGTTGAATTCTCTCGCCAAAGAGCTACAATCGCTCCACGCTGAATCATCTCAGCCCGCCCTGAGCTTGTCGGTCGGCAGCTTGCCGAACGCCCGAAGGGCGGTTGCTCTTTGACAACTCAGCTGTTACCGGTTAGCCACGTCGGCGCACGAAACGAACGTAAACTCCGCGCGTTTTGCACGCGGCGCGTTGTTGTTCGCACTTGACTGTGGCATCGAACGGCCTTCACACTCGTGCGAAACTTCCGGTATTGCCCGCGTTCTATGGGACCCCAGCACACGGTGCAAAACCTAGCACCAACGTGTGCAACGACTTACGAACCGCAACCCGAAAAACACTGGTGCATAACTCAAAAAACCACGGGATCGGCGCGGTTTGGCTCGGCGCTGTCAATTTACGCGGCGCATAAGTCGCAACGCGGACGCGGACGTCCTTGTTCATGCGTAGCGGTTCCGACGTTGCTCCGGATTCGAGTCGCGTCTAATTCTGACTCTCGATTTCCAATACCTTCTCGAGTCGTCGCACGTGACGCTCTTCATGCGTGAATTTCGCGGGCAGGTAGGCCCGCATCAATTCGGCCGCGAGCGCTTCTCCCACGACTCGCGAACCGAGGCATAGCACGTTCATGTCGTCGTGTTCGACGCCCTGGTGAGCCGAATACGTATCGTGGCACAGGCCGGCGCGGATGCCGTGGATCTTGTTTGCCGCGACCGACGCGCCGACGCCGCTGCCGCACACCAAGACGCCTCGCTCCGCTTTTCCAGTAAGCAATGCTTCGCCCACTGCGCGGGCAAAATCGGGGTAATCCGACGGCCGATCGTCCATCGCGCCGCAGTCGACAATGGTATAGCCCATCCGCTCCGCCTCGGCGATTAGCTGCGTTTTAAGGGCAAAACCGGCGTGATCGCATCCAATCGCAATTTTCATAAGTGGCTCCAATGGGGCGATTTCACCAGCGAGGTTGTTCTCCTGGATGACGACACCGTTTGATGGTAGGACGGACAACCTGTCCGTCGATTTGCGAAAGACGGACAGGATTGTCCGTCCCACGTCGTTGATTGACAGCCGTGCCTCGCCGGTTTATTAAATGTAGACGTTTTCCACGCGCAAATCGAGCGCTACCGATTCCTTCGGATTGGGTCGGTTCGCGCGTGTCACCCCGAGGTACTCCGAGGGGTCCGGCTAGATTCCTCGGAGTACCTCGGAATGACAGGTTGCTGATCCGAAACCGACCGACCGACTACTGATTCCTTTGTTCTTTTAATCTACAACATGCAAAACCGTAATTGGGTTTATATCGCCGTCTTTGGGTATTCTCTTGCCGTTTGGCACCCACTATTCGCCAAAGAGGGCGTCATCCGCGCTGGCATCGTTGGCTGCGACACGTCGCACGTCATCGCGTTCACGGACCTGATCAATAACCCGAATGCCGCCGGACCGTTCGCCGATGTGAAAGTGACGGCCGCCTTTCCCGGCGGCAGCCCCGACATTCCCGATAGCCGGAATCGGGTCGATGGCTACGTGAAAAAACTGCGCGGCAAGGGAATCAAGATCGTCGATTCGCTCGCGGAGCTTGCCGATCAGTGCGACGCCATTCTGTTGGAAAGCGTGGATGGCCGCCCGCATTTGAAGCAATTTCGAGCTGTCGCGAAGGGCAAACCGGTGTTCGTCGATAAGCCGGCCGCGGCGTCGCTCGCAGACGTGATGACGATATTTCGAATCGCCGACGAAACGCACACGCCCGTCTATTCATCGTCGTCGCTTCGATTTGTGAAGGATGTTCAAGAGATTTGCGCGGCAATCAAGGAGAAGGACAAGGCGTTCGGCGACTTGCTCGGCTGCGCAACGTCGAGCCCGATGTCCACGCAACGGTTCCATCCCGATCTGTTTTGGTACGGCATCCACGGTGTCGAGCCCTTGTTCGCCATGATGGGAACCGGTTGCGAGACGGTTTCGCGCACCGACTCGCCGCTTACGACCGTCGTGGTCGGAAAATGGAAGGATGGAAGGATCGGATCCTATCGGGGCATCAAGAAGGGTTATTATTACAGTTTCAGCGCGTTCGGCACGAAACACGTGGTGCAATGGACGGCGCCTTCTCCGGGTTACGAACTGGCAGTCGCCGAAATTTGCAAATTCTTCAAGAGCGGCAAACCGCCCGTCGCCCACGAGGAGACGATCGAAATCTACGCGTTCATGGAAGCCGCCGACGAAAGCAAAAAACAGGGCGGCAAACCGATCGCACTGGCCGATATTATCGAACGCGCTCGAGCGAAATCGGCCGAAACGACGGCAGCCGCCGCCGAGGACAAATAATGATCGAGATCAATCGCCGAAGTTTTCTGGCGGGCGCCACGGCCGCAACGGCAGTTCTCGCCTCGCCTCGACCGGCGCGCGCCACTGCTGCCAGCGACAAAGTCGTCCTGGCAATTATGGGCGCGAATAACCGCGGGTCGCAGTTGGCCACTGTTCTTGCCAAAATTCCCGGCGCGGAAATCGCCTATATTTGCGATTGTGATGAGAACGCAGTGAAAAAAGGGATCGAGGCCGCGACTTCGCAGGGTGGCCGCGCGCCGAAGGGAATCAAGGACTTTCGCCAGGCGCTCGACGATCGTGCGGTCGACGGGCTGGTGCTGCGCCGCTCCCAATCATTGGCACGCAACGGCCACCATTCTCGCCTGTGCCGCCGGCAAACACGTGTACAGCGAAAAGCCGGCAAGCCACACGGCGGATGAAGGCGAGCGAATGATCGCGGCCGCGCACGGCGCAAAGCGAGTCGTGCAAATCGGCCTGCAGCGTCGCAGCAATCCACTTTATCGGCAGATGATCGATAAGGTGCGCGAGGGCGCCATCGGCCGCGTGCTGTATGCGCGCTCGACATACTGTCAGAACCGCCCCTCGATTGGCCACGGAAAGGAAACCGCGCCGCCGGCCTCGCTCGACTACAATTTGTGGCAAGGTCCGGTTACCGAGCGGCCGTATCGGGACAATGTGATCCCTTATCATTGGCACGTTTTCTGGCACTGGGGCAACGGCGAGCTCGGAAATAATGGCGTGCACACGATCGACGTTTGTCGCTGGGCCTTGGGCGTCGATTTTCCTACGAAGGTCACCGCCTCGGGCGCCAAGTTGCGATACGACGACGACCAGGAAACGCCCGATACGTGCACCGTCACCGCCAACTTCGACGGCCGGACGCTCGTCTGGGAAGGGATTAGTTGGTCGCCTGCATACGAACCGAGCAGCGGAATTTTTATCGAGCTGCGTGGCGAAAACGGCGCCATTTTCGCCGACGACAGCGGGTACAAAATCTTCGATCTCAAGCGAAAGCTGGTGGAGCAGGAAAAGGGCGCCCGCGGCGAAGCCGATCACTTGAGCAACTTCCTCGATGCCGTTCGCAAAGGCACGCGGCCAAATTGCGATGTCGAAGAGGGCCACAAAAGTACGATGCTCTGCCATCTCGGCAACATTTCCTACCGCACGGGCCATTCGCTCGAAATTGACCCAACCAACGGTCACATCAAAAATGACTCGGCGGCCGACAAACTTTGGGCCTGCGAATACCGAAACGGTTGGCTTCCGGGGGTCTGACGTGCCCGCATGCGGTTTTGCTTAAGAGCCTGTATTAAAAGCGGGGCGAGCGCCCTGCGGCTGATGAAAACAGCCGGCGGGTACCCTCTGGGTGGCTAGCGATCGCTTTCCCGGAACTAGTTCTGTTACACGCTCTAAAACTCGTACGTCATCTGCATGAAGTAGCCGTTGGCAGAATTGCCGGTGCCGCCCTGCGCTTGATTGTAGTCCACAATGCGGGAATACTCGAAGGCCACGCGGAGGCCATCCAACACCCATTCACCGATGCCGATCGAGAACCGGCGCTCGGGTACGAATCCAACCCGTTCGGGCACCGGATTAGCGGGATCGACGATCCTCGTCACGCCGGCCAGGTCGCTACTTTGTGAATAGCCCATGGCGAGATAGGTTCCTTGCGCACGAATACTTTCGACCGCCGGGTTCCAATCGAACTGATAGTTCAGGGCCACTTGCCAGGCTTCCGGCGTTATCGAGACTGGGTTCCCGGCATCATCGGTGAATTCGGCATCGTGAATCGCGCCGTTCCATTCCACGACGAGACCCACGGGACCCAGGCTCGATT
The DNA here is from genome assembly GCA_963733825.1 of Pirellulales bacterium. Taxonomy (GTDB): domain Bacteria; phylum Planctomycetota; class Planctomycetia; order Pirellulales; family Lacipirellulaceae; genus JABDGM01. The sequence continues at coordinate 72,786 of CAVTEK010000007.1, read as the reverse complement.
TAACGTGTGCCGCCATCCCCGGCACGAAACCGATCTGGTCGAGGAAGCTCCGGTATTCGTGCTGGAGAAAATTGCTGTCGAACACCGAGCTGTTGATATCGACATTTGCCTGCAGGTTCCAGGGGATGCACGAATTCGCGAGCGTTCCCTTTGTGCGATACCCGAGCGTGCCGCCCATTTGCTGAATGTGATCCTCTGAATTCGGCCCGGGAAAGGTGTCGCCGTTGTAGAAATAGATCCCGCCGACGAAGGGCGCCGGGCATTGGGACGGCGGCCATGCGGTCGGCTTCTTGGGTACTGGCGGCGGTCCGCAATACGGGCAAATACAATTCGCGACCATCCGCCCGAGCGGGTTGAACAGGATTGGCCGCGGCGCCGGCGGAGCAGCCGGCGCTCCGGGCGACAATGGCGCCGGCGGCGGGGGCACCGGCATTTCAAAACCGAACAACAGAAAGTCCTCGCGAGTTTCAAATACCTCGACCGTGAGCGGATCGTTGATCGTGAGCACGTCGGTAACGGGATCGCCCGTGGAAATACCAAACGGAATCACGTCCCGTCCGCACGTAACAAACAACGGATACCGCGTCGTGTCGCCGATCGTTATGATGCCGCGCCGAACGGTGAGCCGGTCAATGGCGACTTCGTCGTTTTCGTTGGTTTGAAAGAGAAAATTGCTGCCGTCGAAGTAATCGACGACCATACTGGCCCGACTCCATGTGTTCATGTGGATGTCGAAGTCTAGCTCGAATGTATCCAATCGGATATCGCTTTCCGCAGTACGGTTGAAATCTTCCTGCCAGAAAGTGAGCGTTTCGAGCGTGCCGCCGAAGGTGACCGTATCCGTAATATTCGAACCGCGCTGGGCAAAACTCTGCCCGATGATCGTGCGAACCGCGTCTTCATTAGCCGCTTTCGTTGTCTCCAGCTCGTTCATTCGCTGCTTCAGTCGCTCCAATTCCTCGGTAATCGTCAGATTTGGTTCATTCGATTCGAGAAACGACGGCCGCGGTAGCTGTTCCTCGGTCGTAGGTTCGGCGAACTCGGCCGGTGCAACGGCACTGTCAACTCCGTGTTGCGGATTAACCTCGAACGCGCTGCCGGTCGAAAACGCCCGCTCGTTCGCCGCCAGCTTTCCGCCCGAAGTACCGGCATTCATCAAGAGGTGATCCGAGAATTGGAACGTAGTTTCGACGGGCTTCAGCCCCCACTCGGATTGCGCCAAAACTTCAGAGCTCCCGGCAAGACGACCGAGAGAAGCCAGTGCGAGACACGCAAAAACGCTGCGGAACAGCGACCGCGGCGCGGTAACACTGTTTGCGATTTTGTTGCCGCACTTACTGCCGAGTAAATGGAAAATCCTCATGGAGCTGCTTTTCTCGACAGTGACTTATTTACCGGTTGAAAAAACGCTAACGACAGTATGCGTTATCAGCTTATTTCGGCTGGTTTTTTCGCTTAAAACAGAGCATTCGTCGTTGACGGTGCGGGAATCAAAACCGACAGAATCCGCAGTTTCGGAATACTCTGTCCGGTGAAAGTACGATTGCGGTGAGTCTGCGGTGCCGTTAACGTGTCGCGGACGTTGCAACCGCCAACTTTTGCCAAATCGGGCCGATGTCGCGTGCTGGTGCGTTGGCAGTGGAAAGGGCGGCCTGCGTGGAAATCGCTATTTCCGGAAGGCTTCCACGGGTTCCAGGTGGGCAGCCCGTAGCGCCGGATAGAGGCCCGACAACAGGCCGATAGCGGCGCCGATTAGGGGGGCGATGACCGGGGCCCAGGGGTCGAGGACGGGCGTCCAAAGTTCGTACGCCGAAACGGCAACAACGATGATCACGCCCAGGCTGGCGCCCAAAATGCCGCCAATTACTCCCATCGACGCGCTTTCGAGCAGGAACTGCGCGGCGATGTGTCGACGGGTCGCCCCGATGGCGCGGCGCAATCCAATTTCCGCCGTCCGTTCCATTACGGAAACCAGCGTGATGTTGGCGATACCGATCGCACCGACGACCAAAGATAATGCGCCCAATAGCAGGAACAAGACATTCACGTCGCTTTGCACTTCGTCGCGCACGCGACGCGGCTCCTGCGGCATCTCCACTTTCAGCACCCGCGGAGCGTCGGGACGTAGCGCCGCTCGCGTTTGGTCGGCAATCAAATACGCGGCGCCTATTTGCGTTTCGATCACGACGGTCCCCGGACCGGCCAGACGGAAGTCGTGTCGCGCGGTTCCTTCGGGAATGATTACCGAGCCGAGCAATTCCGGCTTGCGCGCCACATCCTTCAAAATTCCCATCACCAGATACAAATGGTCGCCGATGTAAATTGCTGGCAGGGCCCCGAGGCCGGAGATTCCAAGCCGGCGGGCCGCATCGGCCCCCAGCACGGCAACGCGATCCGCCCGTTCGGAATGACCTTCATCGGGTACGCGGCCAACTGCCAAATCGGCTCGCACCGCCCGAAATAGTTCCGGCGACGCCGCATGAACGGCCAGCTTGAACGACGTTTGATTGAGCGGATCCTTTGCGGCCGACGAGCTCACCAGCGCATCGCGAACGTCGACTTCGCTCATGGTTCCGGCGGCGACAACGCCATTCAAGCGGCGGAGCCGCGCCGGGGCGTCCCAGGGGATTGCCTTAGGATCGATCATTCCGGCCGCGCTTGGCTTGGCCGTGACAAATAGCTCCGTGGCCGCAAGTGGGTCGAACTCACTCGTGATGCGGTTGCCGGCCGTGCGCGACAACCCGAGTGTCGCAACCAATGCGGTAAGTCCAATGACAACACCAACCACGGTCAGCATCATGCGCCCCGGGCGGGCAAACATGCCGGCCAATGCTTCGTTGAACAGATCGCGAAGTGTAATTCCCGACCGCGAAACCTGTTTGGCAATTGAAACCGGTTGCGGCAGTCTCTCAGTTTTCGCCACCTCGCTTGCATTCGTGATGTCGGTTAAACGACCGTCAATAATATGCACTCGACGGCCAGCTCGGTTAGCGACTTTTTCATCGTGCGTCACAACGACGATCGTAAGGCCTTCGTCGTTCAGTTTCTTAAACAGGTCGAGCAGGTTGGCCGATGTCGTCGAGTCCAGGTTTCCGGTCGGCTCGTCGCAAAGCAAAAGGCTGGGCGAACCGACGAGCGCTCGGGCGATCGCGACTCGTTGCTGCTCGCCGCCCGAAAGCTTGCTCGGCAGAAAGTTGGCACGGTGGCTGAGACCAACGCGCTCGATCGCAGCAATCGCACGGGCCTCGCGATCTCGCGTCGGTTGTTTCCGATACACCTCGGCCAGCATCACGTTTTCCAATACGGTGCGATAGGGCAGGAGGTGAAACGATTGAAATACGAAGCCGATCCGTTGGCTGCGCAAGCCGGCCCGCTGGCCATCCGTCAGGTTTGCCGCGTCGATGCCGTCGAACAGGTATTGGCCGCTGGTGGGATGGTCCAGACAGCCGATGATGTTAAGCAGCGTCGATTTCCCCGCACCGGATGGGCCGGTTATGGACAGCCATTCGCCGCGCTCGAGCACAAGATCGACGTCTACGAGCGCATCAACCGCCGGGTCGCTTCCATACGTTTTACCGACTTTGATCAGCTCGAGAACACAATTAGTCGTTGTGGGCTCGTTCAATGTCGTCATGGTTGCTTCGGCAGACTGTCGCCCGTCTCGGTGTGTCCGTTGCCGACGACGACGAGCTGGCCGGCCTCGATTTTCCCTTCAATCGGCTTGACTTCGACGAAACCATCGGCGGCCAACCCGGGCTCGACGGCGACGTACGCAAGGTCGGTGCCTCGTTGGACCTGGATTCGCGATTTTCCGTCCGCCGACAGCGACAACGCGCTCATCGGCACCGTCGTGACGGCGCCCTCGGTCGATTTGATGGGCATCGTGAGCCGCAGAGAAAATCCTTGCAGCGGCGTCGTCGACTCGCCAACGCGAATCGCATAGTAGAAGTGATAGCCATCGACGCCGCGAGTTCCGGGCGACGCCGCAACCGACTCCACCTTGCCTTTGGCCTTGTACCCGAGGGACGGTTCATCGATCGCGACTTCCATTCCTGGCTTCACCAGCGGCGCCACATCGAGCGGCAACGATGAATCAATCACGATTTGATTATCGGTCACCGACATCACGGGGCCGCTGGCCGCGGCGCCGACAACTCCGTTGACTTGCTCAACCCGCACCGGCAGCGCGGGAATAAACACGATCTCATCGAGCGGCACCTGAAAACCGAGCTTTTGTCTGGCTCGATCCAGATCGGCGGTTGCTCTCTCGGCTCGGTCGGCGGTCAATTTCGCTTCGAACTGGGCGACTTTTTGGGCGTCTTGCGCCGCCCGGTACGTAACTTCACCCTCGAGCTCGGCCGTATGCACACTCGATCGCGCCAGTTCAAGATTCGCGTCGGCAGCTGCTCGCGCCGTTTGTAGCGCCCGCGGATCCAGCGCGATCAGCGCCCGATCGGAAATCTTCGTGGCAATTTCAGCGTTGGCCATTCTGTACGTGTGATCCGCTTTTGTTTTGGCCGCTTTAACCGCCAGCCCAGCGGTCGACGCGGCAGTGGCGGCGGCTAATTTGTTCTTTGTCGCGTCTCCGAAAGCGGTCTCCAGCATGCGCAAATTTGCCAATTGTTCGGCTGTCGGTCCAAAGGGCTCGTAGCCCTTCGATTTGTACCACTTCGCAACCGCCTCGCTCGTCCGCTCATCAAAATTGCCGTCGATCGGGCCAGGATCGAATCCCAGACGCTGCAGCGCTTCTTCTAATTGTTTCACGTCCGCCCCGGACGCGCCGGGGACCATGTCGCGATACGCCGGCGTTGCTCCCTTAAGAATATGCACCGGACGTCCCGACGACGTGCAAATGACATCCCCCTCATTGAATTGCGTGTTCGGCCGCGGCACGGTCGTCAGCAGCCCGGCCGCATTGGTTTTCAGCGGCGACGGCGCAAGCGCAATCGGCAGCGGCGTTCCGAACCGGGCGGTCCCGCGCGTTATGATTTGAGAACTCAACACCCGCTTTTCGATCGGCACGAGGATCGGCGATGGCGTCGGCGGCGCCGTCCGGGCGGCGGCTTCGGCCGGAGAGACGATGCGCTCACCGGCAACCCAAGCGCCTCCCGCGGAAACGGCCATTAAAGCCAGAACACAACACAGGAGAATGACTCGATTTCTGTTCATGACTGAAACCTTTTCCGACGAGATGTGACAAAGCAGCTTCGCCTGTTTTCCTCTGTCGATGGCCGTGCGCTCGTCATCATTGCACCGGGCGAGCGTACATTTCCTTTTCGATTTTTTCTTCGACAGGATCGAAGAGTTGCTTTTGTAACTTATAAGATAGTGCGCCGACTCGACGTTCATATTCCTGGAGCTTTTTCAACCCCTTTTTCTTCTCGGGTGTCAGTTTTTCAAAAGGTATCGACTGGCCATCGGTGATTTTCGCAAGTCGCTCCCGGATATCCGGCTCGACCTGGTCAGGATGACTATAATCGAATCCTTCGACCCGCATCTGATCGGAATACTTTCGCAATGCGGCCTTCATTCGCGGATCCTTGTTGATGATCGCATCCTTCGGATTGTAGTACGTCGCACTTAATTGGTCGGCTTTGAAAACCTGCTGGATCGCTTTGAGGGTGCAGCCGCCGCATCGCGAGAAGTTTTCGGCCTCCAAAGCCACGGCAAACGTGGTATCCGGGTTATCTCCTAACAAGGCGCGATTGTACGCGGCCTGGTCGGCCGGCGAGAGCTTTTTGAAAGCCTCTACATTCTGTTCGCCCAATCCGACTCTTCCTGGGCTGTAGCCGTCGACTAGCTGGGGAGCGAGTCCCGTATACAGTGTTGACACGCCAAACCCGTACGTTTGTGCGAACTCTTCTTCATCCATGCCGGGGATTGTCTTATCGGCAATCATCCCGTGACGCACGGTCTTATAATCGACTGGCGTATAAGCGAACCCCTGTTCCTTCATGCATTGCGCGATTAACGCTTCGACCTTCTCGACAGACTGGACCAGCTCCTTCATGTTCATCCCGAATTCTTCCGTGCCGGGAGGAACCGACGGAACACTAGATTCGGACACCCGGCTGCATGCGGCAGCGCATATTGAAATGATGCTCAAGAGCAGCCAGCGCATAGATCTCGCCGCAAACATGCTCATTCTCCGGCCGCGTTTGCGCTATTGATTTTGATGGGTTTCGTCAGAGCGTAGACATCCTTGCTGACCTCGTAGCCGTGCTTATCGAGCTTGAGCGCCGCTTCTCGCGCCTTGGCCATTTGATCGGGACCGATCTTTTCAACTTTAATCAGATTCATGTCTTCCTGATCGGTTTTCTTGCCGCGCCACCCGATATGCACCACGCCCGTACCTCGCGCGTAATACTTCAAGTGGTGCGCGCCCTTATTTTCCTGATTTGACTCATCAATGACGACCAAATTATCGAAGCTGCCAGCCGGAGTTTTCACCTTCTGGCCGACCTTGTACACCATCGCGTGATCCGTATATTCGACCGACGGCGCCCAGCCTTCGGAATACTCGAATCCAAGCTTCGGTTCTTTGGGCATCAAGATGCCGGCGTGCCCATCTTTACAACCCTGAATCCAGCTGGATTGCTTTACGAATACTTTATCCGAATACTCCTCGGGATATTCGCCAAGCAGCCAAACCGCTCCCTCATTATCTTGGGCCAGAAACATGATTTCGGCCTCTTCCAATTCCTTGTCGACGAAATCTCGATCCCAACAAACTACGGTGCGTACGCCGGCGATCTCTTTGACGAGATCAGTAACGACGAACACGACGGAATGTGCTTCCTCATCCCCTTCCTCGTCGACAGCAAAGCCGTCCCACGTGTAACGCATCCCGGGCTTGATCGGGTACCAAGCGTTGTCGATCACGGTCGAGTGGCTGAAGTTCTTCGCATTGAATTCTGGATATGGCTGTTCGGCTTGGATATTGCTCGCCAGCGCAGCGATCAAGTTGGCGAAAACTACAGCAATCAGCGGAATTCTCGTTTCAATCGCCATCGTATTTCCGTTTTCTTCCTAGTTTGGTGATTGCTGCCGCAAAGCCGAGTGACCAATCCATTCGATCTCATACGGAGGACGAGGGCAAAAACGCCCAGATTTGTCGGGCCAACGGCTTGAATCCATCGTGATTCGAAGGACTCACGATTGCAAATTGTCGCACTCGGCAATACATCTCGCAATGGCTCCATTGTTCCGATTATGCCGAAAATTCTATCCAATTCGTGGCGACGGTCGGCGATAGTCGAGCGGCGGATTTGCTTCCCAACGCATGCCCGAGCCGCAATTCTTTGTTAAACTATGAAAGTCGCCGGGATGTGAACCACATGCGAATTGCCCTGATCCTCGCCGCCGCCACGCTGACTGCATTGATCACTTCTCGTGCAGTCGACGCGCAGCTTCCCACCGCGACTGGCCGGCAATTCACGCTCAGCGATCCAGCCTGGAAGGTCTTCATTCCGAGCACCTATTACCAGCGGTCCGGCAATGTGGCCGACGTCATCGTTCACTTTCACGGTGACCCGCAAACTTATTGGAACAACGCGAAGTATGCCAATTTGAATGCAATCATCGTCACCGTGAACTACAACGGCCTGTCGAGCGCGTACCAGACACCGTTCTCAAACACCGCGCTATTTCAATCGGTTCTGGACCAGACTCTTTCGACCGTGCGTGCCCAAGCCGATATCCCGGATAATCTTCAATGGGATAAAATTGCCGTTTCCTCGTTCAGCGCGGGTTACGGCGCGGTGCGAGAAATCCTCAAAAGCTCGACGTATCGCAACGAGATCAACTCGCTGCTCGCCGCCGATTCGTTGTATGCGACCACAGCATCCGACGGCACGCCCCTCGATTCGCAGATGGTCGATTACAAAACGTTCGCCGGCCTGGCAAAGAACGGGACGAAAACCTTTCTGTTCAGCCATTCTCAAGTGCCAACCTACACCTACGAAAGCACCCAGGAATGCGGCGACGAGCTGATGCAATACCTGGGGATTTCCGCCACGCCCATCAATACCAATGGGCTGGGAACGCTGCACTTCTACCGATACGCCCAGACCGGAAACTTTCGCTTGTGGGCGCAACCGGCACAGATGGCGATGCCCACCTCGAGCATCTGCAATACATCGCTCAATTTCTGCAGTATCTACCGCTCGCCAAACTTGTTCCCGGCGATTTCAATAACAACGGCATCGTCGATGCCGCGGATTACATCCTTTGGCGAAAAACAATTGGCTCGGGAACCCTGCCGAACGATGGTGGCATCACACCCGGCGTGATCGACGCCGCAGACTACAACTTCTGGCGATCCCGCTTCGGCGCCACAGCTGAGACGGTCGCCGGTTCCGGCAGTACGCTGCCCGACGCTGCCGGCGTTCCCGAGCCCTCGGCCTGGATCCTGGCGATAATCGCATGTCTCGTCTACAAAGCCGCGACCGCCGGTCGCGGGTTTCTGGTAGATTAATGAATCACGAATACTTCACTGTTAGCGCGGGCAAGCAGGTTCCAAAAATCCCAAAACGAATTCGTCGAATGTCCTGCTTCCGCGCACTCGTAGCGAGTTGGCTTGTTCTTTTTCACCTAAGTGCGCTTCATGCCGAAGAGGCAGCCGACGCAGACATTCTGCTCAAAGGCGGCACAATCATCGATGGCACCGGCGGCCCGCCCTACGAAGGTAGCGTATTGATTCGTGACGGCCGAATCGTCGCAGTGGGCCAAGTTGCGAACTCCGGCGGCGCCGGAAAAACCATCGATTGCCAGGGGCTGATAATTTCCCCCGGCTTTATCGACCTGCACAACCACAGCGACTACACGATATTCAAACCGGAAGCCCGCAGTGCCCGCTGCTATCTCACACAGGGTTGCACTACTCTCGTGACCGGCAATTGCGGCGGCGGCCGCGCGGACGTGGGCAAGTTCTACGATGAATTGGCCGCGAACGGCACCGGAATCAACATCGCGCAGCTCGTTCCGCACGGTTCCGTGCGTGAGAAGGTGATGGGCAACGTCCGTCGTGCGCCTACCGACGCGGAATTAAAACAGATGCAAGACCTCGCCGATGCCGGCATGCAACAGGGTGCCTGGGGCATGTCGACCGGTCTGCAATATGTGCCGGGCGCGTTTGCCAAGACTGACGAATTAGTCGCCGTCGCGAGTCGTCGGCAAACGCGGCGGCTTCTACGCCAGCCATATTCGCGACGAAGGCGATACACTCATCGAATCGATTGAAGAGGTAATCGAAATCGCCAAGCGTGCGAATTTGCCTTGCCACGTTTCACATCTCAAATCGAGCAAGAAGCCCAACTGGGGCAAAGTCCGAGTTGCCGCCCATCTGATCGAACAAGCGCAGCACGACGGTTTGAGGATTACGGCCGATCAATATCCATATACGGCCTCATCCACTTCCATCATGGCATTCTCCTGCCCGATGAAGAACGCGAAGGCGGCGAAAAGGCAACGGCCGAGCGCATGAAGGACCCGAAGCAGGCCGAACGGCTCCGACCGATCATTGCCAAACAGCTCGATGCCCGTGGCCGAATCATGGTCGCCACCTCGAAGAAAAAGCCCCAGTGGGTCGGCAAGATGATCGCCGACATCGCCACCGAAGAACATCGCGAGCCCGTCGATATCGCACTCGAAATGCTTCGTGACGACCCGGATGCCGATGGCGTGAATTTCGGCATGGATGAAGCCGACGTGCGTTTTGTCATGACCCTTCCCTGGGTCGCGACGTCTTCCGACGGCAGCAGCAAGATCGACGATGGAACTCGCCCGCACCCACGCAGTTTCGGTACTTTTCCGCGTAAGATCGGGCGCTATGCAATTCAGGAGCACGTGTTGTCGTTGCCCGCCGCGATTCGCAGCGCCACCGGTCTGCCGGCCGATATCCTGGGCATGACGGACCGCGGCTACGTTCGCGAAAAACTTGTCGCCGATTTGGTTGTCTTCGACCCGAAGCAGCTCGAAGACCGGGCAACCTTCGAAGAGCCTTTCAAGCCATCAGTCGGTGTGCGATGGCTCATTCTCAACGGCCGAATCGCAATCGCCGACGGGGCGCCGCAAGATGTGCTTGCCGGTCAGCCGTTGCGCCGCATTCCGCATGCGACTACGACGGAATCGAAATAGAAAAGAAGCCGGACGGACCGCCGCGTGAGCGGTGATCCGTCCGGCCTGTGTTGGAGTTGATGGAAACCAGGCCGAATCTACGGCCGCACAAACGTCACTTGGCCGTCGGCACGGTCCAGAACAAACTGCCGGCTGCTGGACTCGACGAGCTTGCCAAGAGCCAAATCGGCATCGGCGCCCGTCAATTTGATCTCGTCGTTATTGAATTCAACCTGGCGGGTGATCGTCGAGGGCTTGCCATCGGCGCCGGGCACCGTCAGCTTGGCCCAACCGCTCTTGTCGAGCTGCAATTCAATCGTCGTCAACTCGCCGTCGCCATGACGCGCCACGGCCATCCAAGTCCCCACGAGACCTTTGAGCCCGTCGGCTATCGTGGAGCTGACGGCATTGGCGGCCGCACTGGCGGTGGCTGCATTGCTCGTCGCTGGATTAACCTTCAGTGCCGGCTTCGAAATAACAGTGTTTTGTACCTCCGATACGACATGCAGGCTGGCACTGGTTGAGGTTGTGGATTCGCTCGTCGTTGGCACAACCGTAAGATGGCTTTGCGAGAACGAAGGCGGTGTTGCGCCAGCAAAGTTTGACGAGACGCCTGCAACCGGTGCAAAGGGCGACATGGTGGCCGTCGGGTAAGGGGGGTAGGGGCTCGTGTTGCTGTAGCAAGCGTTCGATCGACCGTAGGAGCTGGGCCCGCACGCATCGGCGTGCCCGACGAGGCTCAAAACGGCCGCAACTGAGAACAGGCTGAATAAAGTGGTGGATTTCATCGTTTTCTCCTTCGTATGCAAAACAATCGAGGCAAATTGACGGGTTTCAGGCGCCCAACAGAGGCGTTCTTCAACCTCTCATACGACGAGAAACGAGGCCGTTACAGCCAAATTGAGAATTCTGGGTAGCGGGTCGGTTCGCCCCTGTTATCGCGGGGTAGCCGAGGGGGCCAGCCAGAGCATTTTTCACATTGCTGTGCTCAGTTGGGGTGGCTGGGGTGGAGCGAAGCGACCCCCCAGCTTCTCTGGGGGCTCGCCTGCGGCTCGACCCCAGGCACCCACCGGTTACGGCAATGTAAAAAATGCTCTCGATTCCTCGGAGTACCTCGGAATGACATTGTCTGGGCCAGGTCTTGGTGCGAGATGTCGCGTCATTGCAATTGGCTTAGGCGCATTTCGACGTAGTTGCGGATCACGGCGGCGTACTGGCGGTCGGCTGGCGGGAGCGAATCGGTTTGGTGGATCAATTGATCACGCAGATCGGCGAAGCACAACTTCGCGAAATCGTTGTGCCCGCGGACGAGAAACGATTGAGCGAACTGCAATTTCTGAACGAGCGTGCGAATTTTATCGTCCTGGTTTAGCGACGCCACGACAATCGCGTCGAACGATGGCTGATTTTGCGCCGGCGCTTGGGCCCCGCCGCGGCTCAACATGAGAAAAGCGGCCATCGCGGCGATGCAGATTCCGATCACAGCCAATTGTATGAGCGTTTTCGTCTTCGAAGTTTTGGCCGCAGCCGGCGTTGCGATGGTCTGCCCATCGGTGACGACTACGGGGCCGTCATCATCGAACGCGTCGTCGATCCGTGATTCGGGGCGAGGCGATGGACGGGGGTCGCCATCGAACGAAAGAACCAGCCGCAAGCCACCCGGCAGCGTCGCAGCCTGATCTTCTTCCCAAGCGGCCGCTGTGCCCGGTTGCAACGTCGTGGAGCCGATCGAGACGGGCGACGATCCGCGATTGTAGGCGCGATACGTTCCCCCGCGAAATTCCAGCGTGAGCGCGTGCGGCGCGAGGTCGGCCGAGGGCACACAGATTTCGCACTGCGGATCGCTGCCAATCCGCAGCACAGGCCGGTCGATCCAGTAGCTCGTTCCCGCGGCGATGCCCGATTCGATGCGAATACTGGCAGACATACTCTTGAACCTCGTCTAAAGCAACGCCAGGATCGCCGGCAAAATGATCGGCGCGATCACAACCAGCAAGCAGGCGATCATGAGCACCATTCCCGGAAACACGATGCTGACCTCGGCCTCGGCCGCCGCCTTTTCGCCGCGCTGCGAGCGTTTGAGCCGCATCTGCTCGGCCTGCTCGCGCAGGATCGCACTCAGCGGTGTGCCCAGCTCTTCGCCCTTGTTGATGGCAAACACGAGCTCATCGATATCGGCGTCGTGCAGCCGCTGCTGGAGTGCAACGAGCGCTTCGTGCCGCGGGCGACCCAGCGAAATTTGCCGCAACACCTCGGCCAGCTCATCGGTGAGGGGATGGTCGCCATTCTCTTCGACTGCCGTTCGCAGGCACTCCTGGAACCCGCCGCCGGCCTCCATCGTGAGCGCGATCAGGTCGACGGCAAACGGCAGCCGAATGCGAATCCGCGACAGACGTTTCTTCGCCCGATCGCGGACAGACCTCGGCGAGATCAGCCCGTAGATCAACGCAACGCCAATAGCCAGCACGATTCCCAAAGTCGTCCACCCGATGAACCACAGCGCGAGAAAAATGAGGCCGCCAATGAGGATGCCTTCCACCCATTTGGCCGCGACGAATTCTTCGGGTTTCCACGGCAGTTTTTCGCGCCCGGCCACGAGACTGACGCGCAGCGATTCGAGCGGCGCGCTTTCTTTCCGTCCGACCAGCGCAGCGATTTCATCAATCACGGGTTCCAGCCAGCGGTACACGAAGCTGCCGGCTCGCAACTCCTCGCGCCGTTGTCGCTCGAATGGATGCGCATCACCCAACAAATCGCGAGGATATGTGACGACCGACGTCACCTGATAAAACGACCAGGCAACCGCGACCGCCACCAGGGCCGACGCACACATCCAGCCGTTCGCTTGAAACCACGGGTTGTTGATGAGTGCGTTCATGTGGGGAAGGGGGAGTGCGGAGCAAGTGTTGGAATGGGATGGTGTCAGACTTCGATGGCTAGGATTTTTTGACTCCAACGAAAACTGAAATACGTCAGTCCGATCACGAGCAGCAAAATCACCTGGCCCAAAATCGAATGCAGCAGCACGTCGGTGCCAGACGGGTTCGTTACATACGACAACCCCATAAATAACACCGGAAACGCCGTGAGGATGTAGACGACCTTGGTGCCGCTGGCCGTATCGACTTCCAATTTGCGCTCGATGCGTTGTAGCTCTTGCAAACTGTGACTGATACGTTCGAGCGCGTCGGTAATGCGGCCGCCCCGCTCGAGACAAACCAGAATGGCGGCGGAAAACAGCGTAAAGCTTTCGATCTTGAGCCGCTCCTTCGTCGAACGAATGGCCTCGGAGAGGGGCCGGCCGTGCCGGTACTCATGTACGATGCGCCGCAATTCGGCGGCCAGCGGCTCGGGCGTTTCTTCACCGATCGTTTCGAGCCCTTGCGCGAGCGATAGGCCGGCTCGGCTGGTGTTGGCCAGGGCCACGGTCGCCGCGACCATTTGATCGCGCAAGATGGCCCGGCGCCGGCGAATCATGAACTCCAAAATGATGCGCGGCGAAACATACACCAGGTAGACGGCCGCCAGCGCCACGGGCGGCATGCGCAGCACGAACGCGACGACTACGAACGCGGCGACCAGCGAGATGCCCCAAATTCGCAGCCACTTCGGCAACCGGCTGTGATCGAGCGAGAGTGAATCGAGCATCGGCGTGACGTCGGCCACGTAACGCGCGGTCACGTCGTCCCAAACGCTGCCGGCCGAGCGGCACGCCAGAAACACGGCCGCAAATACCAGCGTCGAACTTAAGATAATGGGAACCATGATTGGTAGCGCAATTCGCAAGAATGCCGGTAGTCCGTCAGTTCGCCCCTGTCATCCCGAGGTACGCCGAGGGAACTGGCTGGATTCCTCGGAGCACCTCGGAATGACGCGTTGTCGATCGTAAGCAAGCCGGATCCGCTAAGCGCGTCCTGGTTGATCGGCGTAAAACGTTTTGAGGTTCAACATCCCGGTCGAAATCAGTTCGTCGATGAACGTCGGCAGCCGGCCGGTTGGCTGCAACTGGGCGCCGGCCGCGTCCGGATCATCCAGCAGGAACAAGTCCCGCATTTCGAGCTTGCCAGTGACGGGATTGAGGCCGGCAACCTCGGTGATCTGGCTCAGGCAGCGGCGGCCGTCGCGCATCCGCTTAAGCTGAACGATTACATCGACGGCCGAGGCGATCTGCTGCCGGATCGACTCGACGGGTAAATCGGCCGCCATTTGCACCAGCACTTCCAGCCGCAGGATGACGTCGTTCGAGTTGTTGGCGTGGATCGTGGTGAGCGAGCCATCGTGGCCGGTGTTCATCGCCTGCAGCATATCGAGCGCTTCGGGCCCGCGGCATTCGCCGACGACGATCCGATCGGGCCGCATGCGGAGCGGCGTTTTTCACGAGGTCGCGGATCGTGTATTCGCCGGCCCCTTCGACGTTGGCGACCTTGGTTTCCAGCCGCACGACGTGCTCCTTGGCGAGCTGCAACTCGGCCGTATCTTCGACCGTCACGATCCGCTCCTTATCGGGAATGAAATCGCTGAGGCAATTGAGCAGCGTCGTTTTGCCGGTGCCCGTGCCGCCGGAGATGAGAATATTTCGCCGTCCCAGCACCGCCGCCCGCAGGAATTCGGCGGCCGTGCGCGTCATCGCGCCTTTGGAAATGAGGTCGTCGACGATCATCTTTCGCTCGGGAAACTTCCGGATCGTGAGCGTTGGTCCACTGACGGCGAGCGGCGCGATCACCGCGTTCACGCGGCTGCCATCCGCAAGCCGGGCATCCACGAGCGGTTGCGAGCGGTCGATGCGGCGGCCCACATTGGCAACGATCCGCTGAATAATCGCCTCGATCACGGCGTCCGAGATGAACCGTCGTCCCGAATTCTGCAAGTTGCCGGCCCGCTCGATGTAAATGTGCTGCTTATCGACGACCATGATTTCTGAAACATTCGGCAGCCGCAGCAAGTCTTCGAGCGGCCCATAGCCAAAGACGATGTCCTTCAGCTCCTTCTTGAGGTGCCGCAGGGCGAGGTATGTTTTGAAGCCCTCGTGAATGCGGTCGCCAATCGAATCCCAGGCGGGCCAGAACTTGTGTTCCACCGCGTCGACACGCTCGGAGAGGCTGCAATCCGGGCCGGGCAGAATGATTTTTTCGATATATTGGCCCGTGGCATCGACTTCGTTTTCGCGCTCCGGCACAGCTGTAACCAGCCGGCTCCAATGCCGATCGGTAAACAAGCCTCGTTCACGCTTGGCGGCCGGTTCCGAAGTGAGACTGGCGAGCAGCCGATCGCGGAGCCCGTAGCCGGCAATGTGCGCGACCAGCGGCGAATTGGCGTTCGTCAGCTCCTCGCGACCGCGAGCGATGTTGTCGAGCGTGCGTTCCAGGCGGAGCAGATACTCATCATCACTCGGCCATGGCGGCCGCGCCGTCGCCGGTGAGGTCCATTCGCCGCAATAGATCGACGTGCATCTCGCGAATCAGCGCCGACATCCGATCGTCGAGCAATTGGCGCTGGCGCTCGCGCGTGGTTTCTTCGGCCTTGGGTAAATCGAGCGTAAGCGAGTACGGGAAGAGCGAAATCGTTTGGCTGCCGCGGATATCGCAGCGCTCGCCACCGTAGAGTTGGCGGTCGTCGAGCGTCACACCATTCATACCGAGCGCCACCAGCTCCCAGCCGTTGTTGCGGCGATAGAGCACGGCCGCTTCATCGGCAACGTAGGGGCTATCGAGCACGATTTCGTTTTCGAGCGGCGCGCCCAATGCGAATTCGGTCGCCTTGCACGTCGACGACGTGCCGCTCGGTATCGATGATATTGTTGTACCAGATTTTCATGACAAGATGCTTATGGCAAGGCGTGGGCCGGGATCACGAAGCGAATCACATCGCCCGCCAAGAGCACGCGCGGAACGTTCGCGATGCCGTCCAGTGGAATAGTTTGATACACCACGTTTTTGTCCTCTGCCGGCGGGCTTCCTTTTTGCTCCTCCTTCGGGATCACCTGGATCGCGATGATCCGCGTCGAGCGGTCGCGATTCGGACCTCGGCTCGGATCGATGATCTGCAGCAGGCGGCGCGTCCGTTCGTCGAAATTTGCGTTTACGGCGATCGTGATGTTGTTGCCGCTGGCGTCGATTTGCGATTCATCCTGCTTGGTTTGGGATTCGGCAAATCGCGAACCGACACTAATCAGTTTGAACGGTCCAAGCACCTCGAATTCGGCGAGTTGCAGCGGCGCCTTGATATCGCTCTGAAAGAACATGTCGCCGCGAATGTAGGGTCGCGCCGTTTTGAGGCCGAGCAAAGTAGCCCTGGCGCCGAACGGGATCAGCGATGCACGCAGCTTGTCAGGATCGCCTGGGATCGGCACCGGCATGAGCATGGCTTCGGTGATGACCTGACCGGCCGGTAAATCGGTGCCGGCGGCAACGAACGACGGCGGATGCTTTTCGGCGCTGAGCCAAACGGCATTGAGCGCCGCCGCGGCCAGCGCCAACACCACCGCTAGCACAAGTTTTGTGGTGCTACTCATGCTCATTTCGCCTCATTTGGAAGTTGTTTACTGCGTTTGAGTATCGGCGTTCGCCGGGCTGCGGACAAGCATCAAGTTGTGCAGCGCGCCGCGCGGGCTGGCGGACCAGGCGTAAATCACTTCGTCGCCACGATCGCACACGTAACTGAAGTCGTTGGGGCCGGCAAACTCGGTCGGTCGAACCTGGAAGCCGCTCTTCATCCAGCTCGAGACGAGCACATCGGCATCCGCTTCGATTGTAATCAGCTCCAACAGGAGCTGGCCGTCGTCGGCGAATCGCCCGCCGCTGCGTCGTGCCGTCGTCGGGAGCGGCAATAAATGGGGAGCGTTCGCGATAGATTCGCCGCCCGACGCGCGCGGCGTGAATTCGAATAGCTGCCATCCCCCCGTTTCTTCGGGGTACGCCGCAATAAGCCCGACGGCCTTCGTTCTCGCGCCGACAGGCCGGACCACCAGCTGGGCTTTCAAGTTGGGCCGGTCCAACAAATAAATGTCGTTGCCGCCGCGCTGAATTGGCTCGATGTGTAAATTTCGGACAAAATCGACAAATTCTTGGCCAAGGTCGGGAAGCTGTGCTGCGGCATCACCGGCCGCCGAACCGCTCATCGCGCGGAACCGATCGGCAATTTCCTGCTGCGAAACTATTTGGGAACGGAAATTCCAATCGAGATCCCCGAACGACCATTGTCCGGCCGTCGGAAGCAGCTCGAACATGTCGCCGCGATTCGCCGTCGCACGATCCATCGATGTCGAAGGGGATTTTTCCCGCCGATCGTGCCACATACGGCCAAAGCCGTACGAGACGTAACAGGCCGAGACCACGATTGCGACCGTCAAGGCAACGCGCATTCCACGGACGAGTCGTCGTCGCCAGATTTCTTGCGGACCGTCAGTCACGGAATGCCCTCAGCTCTTCGGTGATGTCGCGGATTTCGGATTCGATTCGCTGGCGTTTGTCGGTAAGCAGCTCGATTTGTCGCTGCAAAGCCGCCAGATCTGCTTGCCGCTGCTTTTCCCTGGTCGCGTCCTTATCGGGCGCCGCTTTCTGTTTGGATGAAAGCTCAGCCTGTGCCTTATCGATTGCGTCGATCGTTTGTTGGAGCTCGCCGCTGGAGCTCGGCATCACTTTGTTGGTTAGCGGATTGACCACGCCGCCCAACTGCTGCAATCGTTTTGCAAGCGCGGCCTTGTCGGCTTCTTCCTTCTGTTTCGATTCCTGCTCGGCTGCCTGCCCGGCCGAATTCGACTGCGAGCTCATGCCGTTAAAACTGTTGCCCTGAGTAAGTGCCTGCGCGATCGCCGCCGCGCCGGACTGCTGGAAACTATTCAAGAGATTCGTAATGCTGCCGAGTTGCGATTGAATATCCTTAGTGGCCGCATTGGCCGCGGCAATCAAGTAAAGTTTGAAGTTCGGTGGGCTATTCAGATCCATCGCTCGATGATCCCACGAGCCAGACAGAATCGTGTGCGAACCCTTCGGCGGTGGCGCGAGTTTGAATATCGGGCTGACATCCACCGCTTTCGTCACGGTTTCCGTCACGTAGTCGTCCGAGTACGAGTAAAATGGGTTTTTGGCGACCACCAGCCCAGCCGGAAACACCAGCGGCTTTTGCGCTGGATTGTCGAACCGCCGCTTCCATGCCTTGTTGCGGGCTTGGACGAGAACCTCGCTCTGCGTGATGACCGAGAAGCCCAGCCAGGTGATCCCCACCATCAACAGCAGCAGGAACGGCAGCGCCATGGCAAATTCAAGCGTCGCGATCCCGCGGCGGGCGGTGCAGGCTCGATAATCTGCGCAAGTAATACCCATAACTGGTTCGTCATCCATTTAACTACGTCTCATACGAAAAACAAACCGCGCTGTTACCAAGTTGCCAACCACTTGCGAGTTAGCTCGCGCCTGGCCAATTCGCGCCGCTCAATGTGTCACCATCTTGTCGAACAACAAATACGCCTCGGCCACATTCGCATTCATATCCACCGACATCGGCATGGTGACGGCCCCCTTGAGCCGAGTCTTCGTCACCGGCATCAACTTGGCCTGCCAGTTAAGCCGCACTTTAGCGGAGCTCGACATGGCTGTATCGGAGCTGAAAATCTCCCAGGGCCATTTGGCGCTGGAAGTCGCCAGCTTATGGCCCCATTCGGGCGCATTTGCCGCCGGATCCCAATTCAGCGTGTCCCAGCCAAGCTTGGCTTGCGTAGCCGACTTGGCGCCGATCGCCGCTGGCTGCTGTTCATTGCCATTGTAAAACACCGCTTGGGCGAACGTCGTCGCGCCGTGCTTGCTGCCCGATGGGTAGATCGCGGGCGAAAACAGTGGCGTCACATCGTGGTGCGAAAGCCCGATCACGGTAAACAACTGCTCGGCCTGCTGCTTGCCGTCGTCCGTGGCGGGTGTCCACGACTCATGCCCCTTCTGGTCGCGCCGCGCTCCGTTTTTCGCAAACGCGCCCAGCATGACGTACATCTCCAACGGTTGGGCGTTCGAATCCTTACTCCATTGGCCATCGGTTTTGCTGCCGCCGATCGGCTTGAAACGGTAACCGCTGCGAAATTGCCAGGCCTTGGTCAATGTGTATCGATTCGTCCATTTTTCGTAATGCTTGGCCGCTTCCGACCGGTTCAGCCACTCGTCGAATTGCTTGAGGATGGGCGCACGGAAGGAATCGACGTACGGAAACGTCGCCCGCACCCATTGCGTGTAGCGTTCCTCAGATTGCTTCATTTGGCCGCGTTCGAGCGCCAGGTGCGGGCGTTTGGCGCTGAGGTTTCCGGTGCCCGGCGGCATCTTTTGCATGGCGTCGAGGGCCTTATATGTTTGCGCCTCTTTGTTTTTCAGCTCTTGCAATTCCTTTTGGAGCTTGGCCAGCCGCGCTTGCTTTTCGCTCCGAGCCCGCGCGATTTCGCGCTTCTCATCTTCGAACTTTTTCTTTTCTTCGGGCGTGACGCCCTCGGCCGCCTCCATCTTGTTGATGTCGGCCTCCAATTTGTCGAGCAACCGCAGGCCTTCTTGCAGATGCTGGATCCGATCCTGGATTTTTGATTTGCTGTCGTTGATGTTGTCTTGAATCTTCGATAGCGTATCGTCGGAATCGCCCAGCGTGATGACTTCGTCCTTGCCCCATTCGGGTTCATCCTTGCCTTGCGGCGTACCTTCCTGTAGCGACGGCCGCGGCTCGGCCTCGATCGGCATGCGAAAACTGGTTGCCGCCGGGTATATAAATGACTTCATGCCGTAGACTTCGTTCAGGTGCGTCAGCGCATCGCCCACGCCGACGTTCACGATTCCCGAATCCGCTTGTGGCTTGTCGCTCGATTTTTTACCGAGCCGGCCGGCGATGAAGTCGCCGTGAGCCGCCAGGGCGGGAATCAATAAGGTTTCCAATTTGTCCTTGATTTGGTGCGTGACCGGGTTTCGGACCAGCAGCTCGATGCCTTGCAAAATGAACCATTCCTTGCCGATTTCCACGATCTGCACATCGGCATAAATATGCGCGGCGTAAGCGATCGCGGCCGAAATGTAACCCCACGGCGGCGGCACGAAGAAACCCAGGTTCGCGATCGTGTTGACCAGCAGCCACTTGTTGAAATCCACTTTCAGCTCGAGCTTCGAATCGTAAATGGTCGCGAACGCCTTGCTTTTCTTCGCATCCTCCGATTCCGGCGCCATTTGATCGGCGAGAAACTTGAACAGCGGCTTTTCCACGCTATTGAGGATCGACGTGGCATAGGGCGACGCCGCCGGCGCAGGCGCCATATCCTTGAGCGTGCCGATCACCGAATCGAGCGTTTGATTCTGCGGCGAATAGTATTCCATGCCCGCGTCCATTTCCGGGCCGCCCAGGCCTTCGATCACCACGACCAGCCCAGTGACTTCACCAAGCAGATGATTCGTGGCCGTCGCGGCATTCATCCCCCGGGCCATCCACTGCGCGCTGGAGAACGCGACGGCATCGGCGGCGTTTTGCGCCGCGATTTTCGTGGTGACAGTCTGACCCACGTTGCCAACGAAACCGGCCATCACGATCAGACCAAGAAGCGCGAACATCGTGACGATCGTGATTTTGCCCTGGCGATCGGACGCGTTCAGAACCCTCTCCCTTTGGGAGAGAGAGTTGCTTGTTTTATTCGAGCGTTCCATAACCGATTCCAATCGTTTTGCGGTCGTCTTGCGGGCCTTCGTTGGGCACCGTTGCTGCGGATGTGAGGTTGTAGTAATAATTTCCGTCGGCCCCGCGCTTACCGAGCAAACGGGCGATTCCCGGGATGTTGAACGGAAATTCATACGTGACTTTGGCTGTGATGTCCGAGTCCCAATGTTCGGGCGGCCCCGCGATCTCGACCTTGACGTGCTCCTGGGCGTATCCGTACTTCGACAGCAGGTATTTCTCTGAAATCGAATGCTTGCCGTAAGCTTCATACGCGGCCACGTAGGCCAAGGCATCCACCGAAACGGCCTTGGTCAAACCGCCATGTGTTCCGCTGGCGAATGGCGTCATCGATTTGGTCGCGGCTGCCTTGGCTTTTTCCATTGCCTTTTCCCAAGTTGTGGCCGAGGACCAGACGGATGCCGTCCGCGCCGCCGCAAATGCTGAATATTCCGTTCCCAGTTTCGCGACCAGCATCAGTACGCTTTCGATGATCATGCACAGGAGCAGTGCATAGGTGGGAATTACCATAACGTACGAAAGCGTGTAGGCCGCTCCGTCTTCTTCGACTGCCAGCCGGCGCATAGTTGCCGGGCCGGGCAGCTGAGGCATTCGATGTTGGTTCCGCGATTGGTTCATCGTCGATTTCTATAAAAATGGCCACGAAACCATGGCGCCGATTGCCTCATTGAGAGTCGCACACATTTTGATACCGAGAAAAAACAACGCCCCGGCAATCGGCACCATCACCGCGATGGTTGCCACTACCTCGATGCTCATCATGCCGGCGCGGCGACGCTGCGCTCGCGCGGAATTCGTCGATTGATTTTCATGACGGAACAAGCCCCAATAATATGAGTAACGTGCCGAAGGCAAAAAACGGACCAAGCGGAACCGGTTTCATCAACAGCGCGTGGTCTTCCGAAGTCGAGGGGAACGGCCAAAGCGGGCCAAGGAGTCGCCCCAAGCTTCGCACGGCGGCTTTCACCAATGCCAAGGGGCCGTGCCGCCAAATCGACCAGGCAATGATCGCAACCCCCGCAATTGCATAGCTGTAGGCGACCGCAAAAATACCTGCGTGCAATCCTAAGACGCCACCGATCACCGTGGCCAGCTTCACGTCGCCCGCCCCGCCGCCCGAGAGATCGAAACCAAACAGCGTAATCAAGAAGCAAACGCCGGCGCCGGCAACGAATTCACCGAGGCCGACGCCGCCAAGCCACGTCGGTCCGACGACTGCGGCCGGCTGGAAGGTCGGCAAAAGTGGCTCCGTGTGAAAGCTCGCAGCGGACGCCACCACGTTAATTGCCAGCGCCCATAGAAACGCGGAATAGGTGGCCCAATTGTAAATTCGGTGGCGCCGGTAATCGGTGATCGCGCTCGCGATGATGACGCCAAGCAGAATCAAGCCGGCGAGCGTACCGACTCGTCCGCCGTTACCGTGCCACGCAAGGCACCATATCGGCCCGACAACGGCCGGAAACAAGAGACTCACGAGCCACAGCGTTTTTTTCGTCATCGTGAGCGTCCGGGATTTTGGCCGGATCGAGGCTAAGGTTCGTGCGTGAGACATCGGTGCACCGTCACCTAATGTAATTGGTGAAGGCCAGAGATAAAACGAGGCCAGGTGGTCGCGGCGATTTTCAGGTCGGCCGGACCACCTGGCCAGGAGTTACAAATCTTGGTTACGGCGTTCTTTGGCTTATTACTTGCCACCACCAACGAGACCGCCAAGTAAGCCAGCCATGCCATTCGCACCGCCCGCGCCACCAGCCGCACCGCTGCCGTCTGCGGTGATATTGGTGCCTTGCAACGTGCTCCATTTGCCTTGCATCCAGGTCACGGCGGACTGGCCGAGGGTCGCACAGGCGATCATAACCATGGCGGCAATCGCGATAATCATGACTACTTGCAGAGCTTCGAGGCCTTCTTCATCGTTGTGGAACTTGCGGACCAGGTTGGTCAGTTTCGTGGTCATCTTAGTGAATCCTTTTAGAAAATGGGGAACTGTTTTCGTGTTTGGCAGGTCCCACTTGGTCCCTGCGACACTGTCTCTTACGCTCCAGAACCGCCCTGTTACACCAGACAGAAAAATAGTTCCAGCGACCCGGTCGGCCTCGACCTCGCCCCCCAGGGATTGACCCGTCCTCTCTTCAACAAAAAAAGCCAGGCAGCCACGCGGGCCACCTGGCTTTTGGTTTTTCAGGATGTTTCGGTTTAGAGACCGGTCGCACCCGTGCCAGCGCGGCCGCCACCGCCGTACGGGAAGCCGGGTGGCAATGTGCCGAAGCCACCCGCACCGCCGGTCGCCCCAGAACCATCAGCCGTGATATTTGTGCCTTGCAGCGTGCTCCATTTGCCTTGCATCCAGGTAACTGCCGTTGGCCGAGGGTCGCACAGGCAATCATGACCATCGCGGCAATCGCGATAATCATGACTACTTGGAGGGCTTCGAGGCCTTCTTCATCGTTGTGGAACTTGCGGATCAGGTTGGTCAGTTTCGTGGTCATGGTCGTAACTCCTTCAATAATCGGTTGTATGAGTAAGTTTTGCAGGTCCCGTTGGCTCCTGCGACACTGTCTCCTACGGCCGAACGGGGGTGTTACAGTCCGGCAGGAAAAACCCGGAAACCCGCAGTTTGGCTGCTGCCTAACTGGCGGCGAACAGCTTGCGAGTCAAATTCACGCGGTCTTTGGAGGCCCATTTGCCCGACCTCGTCGGCAAATGTGGGAACCGCACCCGTCGGGCGGAGCTCACCCAACAGGCGGCCTTCCGCGTTCGAGGCCTTCGGCCTCGAATCGATACAGGTCCTGAAAGCGGTAGTTGCCTTTATCGTCGAGGCCCAGGCATTCGGTGATCGCCCGGATCTTACGCGAACCATCGAGGAACCGGCTGATTTGCACGATGAGCTTGAACGGCCGAGGCCACTTGCATGCGGGCGACATGCACGGGCAAGGCGACGTCGCTCATCAGGCTCAGCGTTTCCAAGCGGATCGCGGCATCGTTCGCGGTCGTGGCGTGGACGGTGGTGAGTGAGCCCGGCATGGCCCGAGATCATCGATTGAACGAGGTCCAGCGCCTCGCCGCGGCGGATTTCGCCCACGACGATCCGGTCGGGCCGCATCCGCAGCGAATCGACGAACAGGTCGCGGATCGTGACGCGGCCCGTGCCGTCTGGCTTGGCCGGTTGGGCTTCAAGGTAGACCGTGTGCGGCTGGTGAAGCTGCAGCTCGGAGCTGTCTTCGATGACCACGATCCGCTCGTTTTCCGGGATTTCGGCCGAGAGTGCGTTGAGGAGCGAAGTTTTTCCGCTGCCCGTGCCGCCGGCGATGACCATGTTCTTATGCAGCAGCACCGCACAGGCTCAAAAACTCCTTGCCCTCGTCCGACATGCTGCCCGACTTCACCAGCGACGACAAATTGAACGTCGACTGCTTGAATTTGCGAATCGAAATGCAAACGCCGTTGCGGGAGCTGGGCGGCACGATTACGTGGACGCGCGAGCCATCGGGCAGGCGGGCATCCATGCTGTGGTTGTCGTCGTCGATCGAGCGGCCCGTGTACTCGGCGATATTTCGGGCCGCGGCCATCAGCAGCGCCGGACTCGGAAAAGCGAATTCGGAGCGATTCAGCTTGCCGTCGCGCTCGAAATACACCGTCCGATGGCCGTTAATCAGAATTTCCGTCACCGACGGATCATCCAACAGCGGAAGCACCGGCTCCAAAAAGTGCCGGACCGTTTCGGCGTAGATATCCTTCGATTCCATGACAGTTCCCCGCTACGCCACTATTGTAACAGACATGCGGTCCAGTACGTATTATGCTAAAAGGACCAATCGCTAGATTGCGGATTGTCCGATTTCGGATTTAACCAGTCATCAACGGCAAACCGCAGCTCGACCAGGCTCGCCACAGGCAATCAGGAATCTGAAATCGTCGGCCGAGGCCCAATCATGAACCAGCATCCCGCCTACGAACTGTTCGAAGAATTGGGCCGCGGCGCGAACACGGTTGTCTATCGCAGTTACGACCTTTCGCTCGGCCGTGAAGTGGCGATCAAGGAGCTGGATGAAAACAGCCGCCGCGATCCGCGGCAGCGCGAGCAGTTTCTGCGAGAGGCCCAGTTCCTCGCCCAGTTCGAGCACGACAACGTGCTGCGGGTCTATTCGGTCGATCCGGAGCGCGGCTGGATCATTATGGAACTGATGAAGGGCACGCTGGCGTCGATGATCGCCGCCGGGCCGAGCGATCCCGACCTCGTCCGCAGCGTGCTCAAGCAAACGCTTGACGCATTGGCCTTCCTGCACGAAAAGAACAAAGTTCACGGCACGGTCCGGCCGACGAACCTGCTGATCAACGAAGCGGGCCGCGTGAAGCTCAGCGAATTCGAGCAAACCGCCGTCGGCGGCGAGTTGCGCGCGCCGAAGGGAAGTAAGAAGTACCTGGCCCCCGAGTTGATCCGACCCGGAGTTCGGCGAATTCGGTCCGCGCTCGATTTGTATTGCCTGGGTTTCACCGCGCTGGAGCTGCTGAAAGGCCCGCAGTTCGAAAGCCTTGTTTCCCGGCACGGGCAAAGGGGCGATCGACGCCGATATTGCCTGGCTTCGTTGGCATAGTTCGCCGGAGGAGCTTGCGTCCGACGCAGGAAACTCGTGAAAAACATTCCGGACGATCTGGCCCACGGTGCTCGATCGGATGCTCAAGAAGCGGGTCGCCGACCGGCCGCAATCGGCGCAAGAAGTTCTCAAAGACCTGGCCGATCGGCCGCTGATTGCGGTGCCGATTGCGGGCGTCGAAACCGACACTGCCGTCAACCCGGAACAACATATCGGTGGGCCAGCGATAGTCCGCACCTTGGCCACGCCGCAAACCGTGCTGCCGCGCGGCAAGAGTCCGTTGACGAGCGTTGGTGATCAGGCCACGGGACGATCACCGGCTGCGGCGAAGTCTGCATCTGCGGCGAAAATGGCGAAGACCGGTGTCCGGCCGCCCGAACGGTTCAGCAAAGATTGGTTCAATCAACAATTGGGGCGACCGTACGTGCTGTATCCGTTGTGCGGCGTGATCATCCTCGGCACTCTCTGGTTCAGTTTCGGCCGCTCGTCCGGCGGCCCGCCCGCCAAAAGTGCTGCCGCGAAAAAGCCCGAGCCGCCGAAACCAATCGTCCTCGCGACAATCTCCGTGAAGTTCGACGCCGGTCCGGATTCAAGCAGCCTGGAAGTCGCTGAGGGCGAAGTGAAACAACAGCCAACGGCCGACGGCAAGTACGCGCTCCAACCTGGCCACCATACATTTACGTTCCGCAAATCCGGATTTCAGCCACTGACCACCGAGTTCGACATTTCGGCCGAGCACAACACTTTCCCCGTGAAGCTTGAACCGATCATCAAGTCGAACGATGTGACGATCCAAGTGACGCCCGCAAACGCCGAACTGAAGATCGACGGCGCCTCGCAGTCGCTCGTAAACGGCGCCCACGTTCAAAAACTTGAAGAAGGAAAGCCACTCGAGATTGACGCTCGTCTCGATGGTTACGAGCCTATTGCGCACACATTCGCGGCGGCGGAGATTGCGAAGCTCGGCAACAAGATTGCGATTGCGCTGCGAGCGCGAGAAGCCGCGTTTGCCGGCGTCGCTTGTTGCCAAGCGTGGCGCACCCATCGACCCCGATGTTCAACTTCCCACCCGCGCCCTTGCTGCACGACTCTCGGGCCGTGAGGCCATGGAGTTTGCGCTCGTCAAGCCAGGCGCCTACAACTTCGGCTCCTCGGAGACGAAACTTCGCCCAAACGAATTGGCTAGGCGCTCGGTGCGCGTCGAACAACCTTTCTACATCGCGCTCACGGAAACGACCAACGCCCAATACAATCGCTTTTTCGAAGCCGAGGGCGAAGCGAAAGCCGGCAACCGCTGGCAAAAAGCGGCCCGCAAATGGGCCGAGCCCCAGCATCTCGACCCAATCAAGAATCAACTCCCGGCGACGAACGTCTCGATCGATGAAGCGCAGGCGTTTTGCACGTGGATCGGCGGCCGGCTTCCGACAGAAATCGAATGGGAATCCGCCGTCCGCGGCCCACAGGATAAAGGTTATCCGTATCCCTGGGGAAGCGCCGAGCCAAACCGCGAGCGCTGCCGAATCTTCTACGGCGAAAAACTCGAACGCGGCGAAGGGGGCCCAGTGCCGGTCGAGCAACTGACGGCCGGCGCCAGTCCGCTCGGACTGATGCACGCCCTCGGCAACGCGGCCGAATGGTGCCAGGATACCGAGAAACCCGGCGGTTTCATCCTCCGCGGATGCAGCATCGCAACGGCCAACATCAACGATGTCCGCGTCACTTGGCGTGGCCACGGCGACTCGCAGGGTGAAGAGTTTACGGGCTTCCGCGCAATCGTCCCCATTTCGGCGCAACCGGCAAAACCATCGGCGGCGGGCCTCAATTCAGCGGTTAGCGCGGCGAAATCCATCATTTTTCCGGTTAGGTAAAGTTTGCCGGTGACGGGGCATGAATGGTCCCGCCGCCATTGACGGCAATTCCATCAATGCCGTTGACGAAGAGCAATGAGACTCTTCTCACCGCGTCCATGCATGCGCTGACGTTTCAGCACGCCGTATGGAGCGTGGGACAGGAAGATCCACACCACTTTTTGTTCAAGGCGGGAGTCTTATGGAAAACGTTACGACAACTTCGCGACCAGACTTTACCGTATTACGCCCGGCGGCCGACGAGGAGCTGGTAAATGCCGTGACGCATGGCATTGGTCTCGCTTTTGCCGTGGTCGGATCCCTGGTGATGATGACCGGCGTATCGACCCGACCCGATGTTTTGCTCGCCGTTGGCTGTGCGGCATATTTATTTACGCTGGTAGCCGTTTACGCAATGAGCACGATATCGCATTGCCTCACAAATCCGAAATGGAGAATGCTATTCCGGCAGCTTGATCAGGCCTTTATTTATCTGTTGATCGTGGGTACGTACACCCCGTATTCGTTGGCATATCTGCACGGCGGATTTTGGTCGGTGCTCCTCGCGGCCATGTGGTGCGTGGGGCTTACCGGTTTTGCCTCCAAGGCCTTTTTCGCGCATCGCATCGATAATGGATCGATCCTGTCCTACTTGTTCCTGGGTTGGATGTCGATCATTGCGTTGCCCGCGATCTGGCGACTGGCTCCAAGCGGCGAATTTGCCCTGATCATCGCCGGCGGCGTCTGTTACTCAATCGGCACGTTCTTCCTGTTGAACGACGAGCGAGTGCGGCATTTTCACGCCGCCTGGCATCTTTGGGTGATCGCGGGAAGCGCCTGCCATTTCCTCGGTTTGCTGGTATTCGTCGTACAGACCTAAAGCCGGTCGAACGGCGTAGATCAATGAGACGGAACCGGAATTAACGGACTTTCCGCGCCAGGCTGAGCCGGCGGAGGAAGCGGCAAATCTTCGACGCCGCCGCCCGCCTTAATCGGATGGCCCAATCGCGCCCATAGCTCCGTCAGGACCATCTGCGTTGCGACGAAAGCGGGAAGCTGAGCGATCATTGCAAACTGAGGGTCCGCGGCCGTTTTGCCAAATCGCTCGATCGCGTCCTCGAGCGCAACGCGCCGTTCGTCGGCAGACGCAGGCGAATCGGCAAGCCCAGCCTCCGGTACTCGCAAATACCGCTGCCAGCGAACCGCCGTATCAAAGCGTCTTAATTCGTCGCGGAGCCTGTTGGCATCGATTTGCAATAGCCGCCACAGCGATTCATCGCGCATCGTCGCGAGTTGCTGCGACGCGGGCATATTGGGCCCATACCATTGTGGCTCACTCGTGATGATTGGTTCCGGCCCGTAGCGAAAACGCCTTCCCGGAACGTCCACGGCGGCAAAAGGCGCTCGCACCGAAACGCCGCCGTACGGAAATACGTCTACCCGAACAAACGGAGCCCGCACGTGTACCCCTCCGCGCGGCGAGAAATCAACGATCTGCGCAACCATGGTGTTGCTTTTGAATAGAAAACTGCTGCTGCCAATCCAACCCAGCAGGGCAAGAAGAGCCATTTTTCGCGACATGCTGCACCTCCTTCCGACAAGCATGCGGTGTGGCCCGAAAGCTTCACTATCTGTTGTTCATTCTATTCATCTCGGATGTACGGGAAGGGTTGGATTTTGGTATCGGCGGTCCTTACTACGGCGCCTACGCACATTGCTGCCTGGTTTCAGCCGATGCTCGAAACGTGATGCTGAAAGTGCTACCACATCCGACACGACTCTCGACGGACATTTTGGCACCGAATGCGCGAACGATCCGATGTACGATCGATAAACCCAATCCGCTGCCAGCGATTCCACGCTGGCGTGCATCGGGAGACCGGAAAAAAGGATCGACGACGCGATCTAATTCGTTTTCGGAAATGCCAAAGCCGTTGTCTTCGATCACGAGCGTAACGCCATCGTCTGATTGCATTGTGCGGACGACAATGGCCGAGTTTGGCGCGCTATACTTGCATGCATTGTCGATCAAATTACCGACGACTTCCCCCAGCAGCTCTTCATGCGCCTCGATCCAAAGCCGCCCATTTGGCTCCAATTCGACGCGCAAGTCCCGGTAGCGTGGGTGTTGTTGCCAGGACGGCAGCTGGTGTATTAACCAATCATTAAGCTCGATGCTATTAAACGGCGGGAGAGCCATATCAGTTGCTTCGCGCGTCAAAAACAACAGCATTTCCACAATCCGCCGCAGTCGTGTCGCCTGTTCATCGACTGTCTGAAGTGTTCTACGATATTCGGCTGGCGAGCGGTCGCGGCGCAAGGCTACGTCGACCTGGCCCAACATCGCAGTGAGCGGCGTCCGCAATTGGTGCGATGCTTCGGCGGCGAATTGACGTTGCCGATCAAACGAGATCTGAAGACGATCGAGCAGATCGTTGAACGCGCGACTTAAACCTTCCAATTCATCTCCGGTTGAAGGTGTGAGTAATCGCTGATTCAGATCGGCCGCCGAGATTCTCGCCATCGATTCCGTCATGTGGGTCAAAGGTGCTAGCGCGTTGCGGCACAGCCACCTGCCGAGAAATGCAGCCGAGAGCCAAATCAAAACCGACAATCCGACGAGAGTCATGGCCAAGGATCGCAATTGATTCGCGATATGGCTAAGCGAAGTGCCAACGGCGATCACCAAAGATGGATAGCGTTTTGCAGCCGGATCATCATCGCGGGTCGCGCCGCTGAGAGAGGATTTATCGTCCCGCGCCTCAGCGCGGATTTCGCGGCGTTGGATTTTCCAGCATTCACCATTCCACTCCGTATCTTCCGACTGTTGCGTTTCCTCGGTGAAGGCGCCGCGCGGTTGTATTAACGAAAGTACCGGTCCTTGTGCGCCTTCTAGCCGGGCCCCGGCATCATCGAAAACCGCCCAAACCAGCGTTCCGCCGTCGGGCTGATCAATCGCCAATTTTCGATCGTTTGTCTCCCACTCCAAGCCTCGGGGCCCCGATTCGACGGCGGCATTCAATGTATCGAACGCCGCCTCTGTTACCTCGCTCAATTGATGGTACAAGTGAGAGCGGTCCAGGTAAAAGATGGAGGCCGAGAAGCCAGCCAACACGACCGCTAACGCGACCAAGAAGAACAGTGATATCCGCTTTGCCAGATTCACGCTTAACCCTGTTCGGTTGGGGGCTCGTCGGTCATTACATATCCGCGCCCGCGACGCGTAAAGATCAGTCGTGGGCCATGGGCTTCCAATTTGCGGCGCAAATCCATGATGTGGACTTCCAGAGTATTTGATAGTCCGTCATATTGTTCGTTCCAAACTTGCTCGTAAATCGACGCTCGCGTCAGCACTTTTCCGGGATTGCGAAGAAAGTACACCAGCAGCGACTGTTCTTTGCTCGTCAAATCAAGCCGCTTGCCATTTCGCTCCGAGCGTTGAGAAGTTAGATCAACGCTTACGTCCGCGAAGCTTATCAGGGTGCTTCCACGCCGGTCTTGACGCCGAGACAACGACCGAATCCGCGCTAAAAGCTCGTCAAATGCGAACGGCTTACATAGGTAGTCGTCGGCGCCACTGTCCAGGCCGCGAACACGATCGGCAACAGCGTCTCGCGCGGTGAGCAACAGCACGGGCGATACGCCGCCTTGTTGACGGAATTGTCGCAGCACGGTCAATCCGTCCGTTTTGGGCAACCAACAATCAAGCAGTACAACGTCGAAGGTTTCGGTCTGCAAGCGTTGCCGGCCCTCTTCGCCATCGGCCGCATACGCCACCGCATACCCCTCTTCCCGCAAACCTCGAACCAGAAAATCGGCGATTGTAGTGTCATCTTCAACTACCAATATGCGGATACTCATTGGTTCAATGGCCGACTCGCCAGCCGGATCGTTCTGAGTGAAGTATCCACCCTGCGTTCGCGAGCGTCGTTCCCCCGCGCGAAATGAACCTGAGGGCCATGAAAAAGGCGACGGCATGGGCGTTCCCGTTGCCACCGCCTCTGCTCTCGACCAAATGGTCTTAATTCTTTTTGTCGCTCTCGACAAGTTTGCCATTGGCATCAAACGCTACTTCGACCGTTTTCTTGCCTTCGGTAATAATCGATCCCTCGTAGCCCGTGCGTTTGTCATGCTCCCAAACCTCCTCGATTATTTTGATCGAAGCGTGCGGATATTTGGCATTCAGCGTTTCCATCATTCTTTTGGGTCGATCCGATGGCAACAGTGTTTTCTCGAACGAGAGGATTTCTCCTCGAGGGCTCAGCGTCACGTCAATGTTACGCTGTTGGTTCTTAATACTCACTTCGAATATGGGCTTTCCCTCCTCGGTTCCCTTTTCAGCGCTCGTTATTTTCGCCTTGGGAAATCTGGCTCTGAGTGCGTCCTTTATCGCTTTGGGCAAATCGCTGGGTTTGATATCTTCATCGGCGGCGGCTGTCGATGTTTCCTTTTGCGAATCTTCCGTGACTTTTTTGCCGTCCAACGATAAGAGGATTTCGACGCTCTTGTCGCCGGCGGTCTGGATCGTCACTTCGAGGTGGTCGGGCACTTCCTTACGTCCGTCCACCTTATCGACTTCCAAGACCTCCTTGACCGTCGACTTGGGGTATTTATTCTCGATAGTCGAACGGAGTGCCTTAGGCCAGGCCTTTTTCGTTAACTCCTTCTCGACTTCGAGCATGGTCCCGTCGGCTTTAATGTCTGTTTCGAACTTGCGATCGCGTTGTATTAATTCGATATCGTAGACAACTTCGCCTGCGGCATTCGATTCTTTTGCGACGCTAACATACGTCAGCCCGGGAAATCGAGCCCCAACCGTATCGGCGACTTGCTTCGGAAGTTCGTCTGGCTTGATCTTAACTTCCTCCGCAGCCCCGCGGGACTGCAGAGATATGATCATTGCCGCTGCCACCATGGATCGCCGCATCGCCGTTCGCATCCGATATCTCCGTTCAAGAAAGAGTAGCTAAGGACCCCGCTTACGAGGTTGATTCTCGTAAATGCGATCTAAGTCTAATTGCCAAACCTGGATTCATCATCACCTTAATATAAATTCCGGCTTATTTATCGCGCTTGAAGTAAGTTCTGATCTTCACATCGAGCCGCAGATTGACGAGTAAAGGTGTCGCCAACGACGGTTTTCCGCAAGCCTTAGCGTCCGACCCTAATGCGGATCATTACACCGGGGCGCCGCAACGAGCCGCACGGGGAAACGAATTACCTGACTCAATCGGTGCAAACACAGATGATGGCCCCTTATTTACTTCCGGGAATCGAAATCTCTGTCGCGGTTTCGCTTGTTGTCGGCA
Organism: Pirellulales bacterium; assembly: GCA_963733825.1. Lineage (GTDB taxonomy): Bacteria > Planctomycetota > Planctomycetia > Pirellulales > Lacipirellulaceae > JABDGM01. The sequence goes on along the minus strand of CAVTEK010000007.1, from coordinate 40,236 downwards.
TAGTTATCGGCGCCGCGATGGGATTTGTTGGCCTTACGTCCAGGTGGCTGTTCATGGCGGAGATTCTGTCGTTTCTCATCGGTGGAGCAATTGTGCTTAGTACCCAGTTGGCACTTACCGTTATCGCCGGTCTGTCACTTGGTCTTAAAGTCGCCTTGTTTATCAGCTTCGTGTTTATCCTGTCGGAACCAGCAATTGTTTTACTTGCGGTATCGACGGCGGTTGCTATCGGCTTTTTGACGAGGAAGATTACTTGAGCGCGACCTGAATTCCTCTGAAGCAACATATTACATATTACGCGCGAGAAACGGTCAACGGGAGCAGCTATGTCCATTCATCTTCGTTCCATCGCGACTCGTCGTCGAGAACGCGCCGCCTGGCAGGAAGTCGCGCTGGCAGCTGGATTTCTTGCTGGTCGTCACTTTCTTGGTACCAGCGATCTGCATTACGGATATTGGCAAGAGGGCGTGGAACCGGTGCTCCGGAATTTGGCCCCAGCCCAGGAATGCTACTCCAACTTTCTCCTCGATCACATTCCGAAGAACGCCCGTCGGATATTGGACGTCGGCTGCGGCGCAGGTGGCGTTGCGTCCAAACTGGTTGACAATGGGTACGACGTTGATTGTGTAAGTCCGTCGTCGCTATTGAATGCACAAGTGAACAAGCTGCTTGAACGGCGAGCACGGCTGTTTGAGTGCAGGTTTGAAGACTTTCGGACAACGGACATCTACGATGTCGTGCTTTTCTGCGAAAGCTTCCAATATGTAAATATGGAGGAAGGACTTTCACGCGCCTGCTCTCTGCTGCGAGCCGGCGGAAGCCTATTGATATGCGATTTTTTCCGCTTGCCTACGAGCGAGGAATGTCCCATCGGTGGGGGGCACTCGATTACCGAATTTCAACAGATTATTTCTCAATTGGCTTTTCGTTTAGTGGAGGAAATAGAGATTACTCGGCAAACGGCTCCGACTTACACCGTTATCGACGAGGCGTTTAGTCAGGTGTTAAAACCAATTACAAACGAAGTTCAACGAGCGTTTGCCATGACGCATCCGATTTGGTCGAAATGCGTGAATGCGTTTTTTGGAAAGCGCATTGCGAAGGTGACGCACAAATACTTCAGCCATGAGCAAACCGCTGAGAATTTTCAGAAATTCAAGACGTATCGTTTGCTGCGTTTCGAAAGAGAATAGTCCGGTCGAACGATTGGCCTGGCGCACGCCATGAAGATTGAGCCGGCTGCGGCGCCGTTGCCTGGCCCGCGACGCCCCTTCGTAGAGAGAGTTGTTACTCCTCGGCGCATGCGTAAGATCGAGATCTGTCGACCGACTTTCTGGAAAACAAAACGATCGTGACGATCATCAGTACTGTGATAACGAGGGAAGATGTGATGCGATCCAACTCGAAGCCTGCTTCGCCGCGCGGCTTTGTAAGCGTATCCCCCAGAGTCGCGCCCAGTGGTCGCGTTAAAACATACGCAGCCCAAAAGAGCACGGTTTTGGGCAAGGTCGTGAACAGGTGAAATGCCAACACTGCGCCCAGCAACGCAGCGAACAAAAAGGCTCCGCGCTCGAAGCCAAGCCCCGCATCGGTGGCAACAAAATCGCCAAGCGCGGTGCCGAGCGTATTGGATACGAGGATCGTTACCCAGTAAAAAACTTCATCCGTTCTACGGTGAATGTGCTCGAATCTGACGTGTCCTGTCGCGCTTCGCCACATGACCAGAATTGCGATCACGCCGCAAAGCAATAGGACCGACGATTTTATATATCCCAGACCGAGTGTCCGGTCGAAGTAATCCGACATCGTTGTGCCCACCGTTGTTGTCGCGACCACAACGGCCCAATACAGCATTGGATGGTAACGTTTGGATCTAACTTGCGCGGCTAGAGTGACGGCAAAGAATGCGAGAAAGATCAAGGTACTTACCGCGTAACCTAGCTGTAGCGTCATGGAAAGCGCGTCGCCGCCCGTTTCGCCCACCGTCGTGGCCCAGATCTTGATCATCCAAAACATGAGGGTGACCGGCGGCACTTTGCTGATCCAATCGCCCGTGTCGCAACTTCGCGGCAAATCGTTCACGTGCTTAGCCTTCATGGATGATTCTGTTGCGGCGAACGACGCGCACCGCCAAACCAACAAGATGGTTCGGGCAGCACTCGATTCATGCTGACGGTGCAGACCCGCGGCACTGGTCGATTAATAAAAATAGTGGGATTGATCGGTCCCACTTTTTCTGCTGATTCGGTGCTGTGATCAAAGCGGGATGGATGCGTTTATCCAACTCCGCCAGCAAGCTAACGGACCACGTTTGAACGATCAATGAATTGATTGAGCGAGCGGCAATCTCGTAATGAGCATTTAATCTCGAAAAGGAACGGCAAATTGGGCTGGACGCGAAACCTGAATCTAATACTATATCCATAGTTGCGACCTGGCCGAGGGATAAATCAGGGCTACGCGGAGTTGGACAAAGATTCAATCGAGTTTGGACTAGCGGCCAACGCTTGCGGTGTCGCTTGCATTCTTTTTCCTTATTACCACCAAACCCAGTACGCCATTGGTGCGGGAATCGCCGGCTTCGTTTTTCTGAACTTCACTTTGTATACCCGCACGCGATGAATATACGAAAATTGCTTTGGTGGATTAGTGTCGTTCTGCTGATCGTGGGCATATCGCTTATGTGCGTAGCATTCTGGCGTCAATCCACGCTGTTGGCGATACTTGCAGTCGCCGTCATTTCCGCAGCAAGCTACATTCCCCGATCGAAGCGCAAATTGAACGACGAATGATTTCAATCCCACCACTTAATCGACCAGTGCCAGACCCGCCACACTTCGATCCTACGTCCCTTTTCGCATGAACTGTACGTGGCCGTCTAGTTCTATTCGGCCATTGTCAAATCCACATAAGGCAAAGGTAAATTCGGCTTCATAAAGGATGGCCGAATGCAATTCTGATCTTCACAGCTGCATCCAAATTGTCGAGTTATGTATTGGGAATCGCCTGGCTTTCTGTGAATGGCCTTCCGCGGTCCCAAAAACAATCACTTGGTAACCGGCCGCCGTAAAAAGAACGCCCGAGAGTCTTTACATGGGAACAGATATGAGTGAAGCCGATGTTGGTAGTTCCTCGACGCAGTTTACGATCAGCGCATCGCATCAACTTGCAATCGAGCGATTCACGCTCCAATCCATGGCCGACAAATATCCGTCCGAATACAGCGATCGTCGGCGAGATCGACGTGAGAGAAAGTGCATCCTTGATTGCTTGAAGTCGATTCCGTCGGGTGCGCGCGTCCTCGATCTTCCCTGCGGCACTGGTCGATTGACGCGAATTCTGATTGAACGTGGCTATCGAGTAACTGCGGCAGACGTGTCTGAGGCAATGCTGCATCGAGCTCGCGATAACTACCGCTCGTATCGCCAGCAGGGCCGCGGCGCGAAGTCGATCGTTGAGTTTGCGCGGTGCGATATCTTGGACACGGGATTCGACGACGATGCGTTCGATGGGGTAACTTGCATCCGTCTATTTCACCACTTTGCGGACGCCGAGACCCGTCGTAAAGCTTTCCAGGAACTCCGCCGCGTTTGCCGAGGGCCGATTGTCGTAACATTCCTCAATTCATTCGCACTCGATCCTATAGCTTCCCGGTTTAAGGCTTGGGTTCGTGGCAAAAAGCAGGTTTCTCAACTGCCAATTAGTTTTAAGGCGTTTGCCGCCGATATCGAGGCGGCCGGCTTAAAGGTTGACAAACGAATAGCCGCCCATTGGGGAGTCTCCTCGCGGTGGTTTTTGGTGTTAAGCCGTCGGGAAAGTTAGATAGTAATGGCCGCTAACGAAGGGACCAATTACAGAATCAGGTTAGCCCGCATCCAAGCCAGAGACAATTCGCTCCGCCGCAGCCCGACCGCTGGCAATGCATTGCGGAATGCCGACTCCGCGGTATGCGTTGCCGGCTAGCGCTAAGCCCCGGTGGCGTGCAACCAAACGCTCAATTCGCGCGATCCGATCGAGATGGCCGACGTGGTATTGTGGCATCGAGCGGGGCCAGCGGGCGATATCGGCGAAGAGTGGCTCGCCCACTGTGTGCAATAAACTCGCCAATTCTTCCATCGCGATGCGGCGAAGATCGGCGTCGGCCTCATCGAGTAGCTCCGGCTGCAGCGCTCCGCCGATGAAGACACGAATCAGCACGTCGCCAGTCGGAGCGCGTTCCGGGAATTTCAGGCTCGCGAAACTCGCGGCGATGATCCGGCGCCGTTCAATCTGGGGCACAACAAAACCGAAGCCGTCGAGTGCATGGCCAATTTGCCGACGATGAAAGCCAAAACTCACGACGGCGCAACCGGCATACTCGATGGCCGCGAGCTCCCCGGCGAGTTCTGGAACGGCCGATTCCAATACTTTTGCCGCAGATTGCGCAGGGGTGGCAATGATGAGAGCATCAAAGGCGGATTGCGGATTGCCTGGGGCTAGCCCGGTCGAGCTGCGGATTTTGGATTGCGAATTGAAGGCAAGATGCCAGACGTTGTGTTCGCTACGTAGGCTGCTTACGGCGGTGTTGAGATGGATTCGATCGCGCGGGATGGCGTCGGCAAGTGAGGCGATTATTTGCTGCATGCCAAGTCGGGGCGCGACAAACAGGCCATAGCGAGCGCCGCTCTCTTCGGCGTCGCCAAGGTCATCTGCTTTGCCACTGGCGGACTGGATTTTCGCGCGAAGCAGGCTTCGCCCGCTTCGTTCCAATTCGCGAAACTTGAGCATTGTGGCGGCCATGCTGAGTTTTTCGGGATCGGCCGTATAGATGCCGGCAACGAGGGGTTGGACGAGATGCTCAAAAACCTCGCGCCGAGCCGGCGCCGGGCGAAAGAGGCGACGCTTTCGTCCCGTTCAGGCCCGCGCAAATGAACGGTTCGGCGAGCAAACGCAATTTGCCGCCGATGCTTAGCAGCGGCGACCGCAGCACAGGCCAGAGCTTTCGCGGCGACATAAGGTAAAACCCCGCGGGTATGCCAACTATTTGGCCGTCGCGAACGACAAAAGCCCGGCGACGAGTTTCGTCGGTCGCCACAAGATCGCCGCCGATTCCTAGCTGCCGGCACAGATCGACGGCAGTGGGCGGCGTTGCGAGAAAGTTATCGGCCGACCGCTCGATGAGAAATCCCTCGCGCTGGACAGTTTCGAGAACGCCGCCCAGACGCCCCGAAGCCTCAAACAGCGACAGTTGCGCCGTCGGCAGCAACTCAAGCAGCCGATGCGCCGCGGCCAAACCGCTAATGCCGCCACCGATGATTGCAACGCGCGGAATGTTGATGCGCGATTCACTTGACTCGTCGTTCACAACTCGGCAGGGAGCAGGGGGCAGGGGCAGAGAGTACGGAATAACAACTAGGCGAAGTATACTCCAAACTCCCCGCTCGCTGCTCCCCGCTACCAGATATGCCGGCTCGGATTCCAGGGCCAATACGACCTTGGGTGCGCCCGAAACGCCATTCGAGTCCGAACGTAAGCGTGAGATCGTGCTGCGTGGCGACGCCGTGATTTCCCAACGCCAGCTGGTCGGCAAATTCAGCACGCCCGGCAAGCCAATGCCGGAACGGGTATTTCACGCCGATGCCGATCGGAATCGTCCACAGTTCCTCGTTGCGCCGATGGCCGTCGTCCATCGGGTAATCGATTTCCGTTTCCCCGATGCCACACCGCCAATAGGGACGCCATTGCGCATCGCCCCACGGATAGTACATCAGGCTGGTGGTGAACTCCATCAGCCGATCGCCCCGTTCGGCATCGGGAGCGCGCTGATTGACTATTTCCGGCGTCGCCCGGTTGACCGCTAGCTCGGTGCCCCAGTAATAATCCCAATCGCAACCGCCGAAGACGCCGCCGAACATATCGACGTCCGTCGTCAGGTTGTCCGCCACAGGCCGGGTCAACCATACCGTGCCAAGATCGCCGCCAAAATAATAGGGACGGTTCAGCCAACTCGTGCCCACCAGCGGAATGCCCATCCCGACGTTGCGGCCAGAGTTTGAGGAATGGCGCAAGCCGAGCCATTTCAAATTTGAAAAATACGATTCGGGCTCGGGTTGCGGCGCGCACTGAGTTTCCGGTTCGGCGCTATTTTCGACGGGTACCGAGGCAAACGGATGGGCATCCGGCGGCAGTGCCAGGGGTTCATCCGGATTAATGTTTGGCTCGATCTCCGGCCGCGGATTAACATCGAGCGTCGCTGAACCGTTCGGTCCGACCGTTTCGCGTTGCGCATCCAATGGCCGTGCGAGCGGCTGCCCTGGTGCAATGCGCACCAAGAGCAGCGCGAACACTAGCGCAACGTAAAACCAACGGCGCAGCAACTCGGTCACCCTCCCGTAAGGGGCGCGATTCGCGCAATCCGAACCGATGAGAATTAGAGAAAAGCGGCCGGATTATTCAGGCCCTGGCCGATACTGTCAATCTCGGCGGTGTCGGACCCGGGACGGGTCGGCTATATAGCTCGGCCGTCTCGGCCGGGTCTTACTGGCGAGCAACGCCGGCCGCCGTCGTGGCTGGGTCACTCTCACTGCCAGTGGCGCTATCGGTGCCAGCGGTGATTGCGGGCTTCGCGGTGCTGCGTTCGATGGGCGCTGCCGCGGAAGAGCCATTTGCCGTCGCCGTCGAGGGGGCCGGCACGATCGTGGCATACACCGTCAGAGCTGTGCGAAACTTCTCGCCCAAGTCGGTGGCGATGCGAACCGGCTCTTTCAAATTGCCGGCGTCTTTCTTGGCGGTAAAGATGACTTCCACAATATGCGTATTGTTCGATTGATCGTCCGTTTTGAATTGAAAGCAATCCTCGTCGTCGCACTGAATCGACGTAATCCGAAACGGCTTCTTGCCGCGCACAAAGATCTTCTTCGACACTTGCTGGCCATGTGCCACGTCGTTGAAGAGCACCGATTCCGGCGCGACGGATATCTGCGGCACGACCCGGCCGCTCACGTACATCGGAATCCGCGGGTTCTCTTCGTCGTTGGTCACCAACACCAACTGTTCGTTGAAATAGCCGGCCGCCGCCGAGTCCTTGAGCCGAACCAGCAAATCGTAGCCGACGCGGCCCGAGTACCGCTGCGTTTGCGATAGTTCCACTTCCAGCGCGTCGCTGGCTCCGCGCACATCGACAATTTTCCAACTCGACCGCCCGGCGTAGGTTACTTCAACTTTTTGCTCACTCTTGGCGCCCTGGTCGATGTCGTCGAACTTGATCGCCCCGGGGCTGAAAACAATATCGCCCCGAATGTTGCCATCGACCCGTAGCTGCGTCTCGCCGTGGAGCCAGTTTCCGCCGTCGTTCCATCGCACCTGGACCGTGAGAGTCGCCCCGTGGATGCCCGTGAACGTTCGAGTGTTAAACACTGCGGTGACGTAACCAATCTCGCCGGTCTTCAGCACTTTCTTGTCAATCGTCGGGCTGGTGCAGCCGCAGCTCGAACTTACGCTGAGCAACTCAACGTCTTGCTTATAAATGTTTTTCGCTGCGAAGCGAAACGATGTATCCGAGCCGCGGGCCACGGTTCCGAAATCGTGCTTCGTTTCGGAAAACATTTTTGTTACCCAAGGTTCGGCCAGGCACGAACTGGTCGCGAACGCGACGACTATGGCAGCGGCAGAAAGGAAGCGCATACGCATGGAACCCAAACCCCCCGGTGCGTCGGACTCGCGACGCTGACTCGTCAAAATGTCGTTGATGGATGCCGGCCCCATAGGCTCGGCGCACGCATATCCGTCGGCTCAATTATAGACCGTGAATCCGGCCAGGGGCGACGCCAACCCGCAACAATTCGGCCGCGACGCACCGCTATCTTGGACAATCGGCCGACCGCATCGCCCGATTCAACAATGCCGAAGTTTGGATAGAATATGACAGAGGTAACGGCAGTGCTCGGCGGGAGCCGAGCATGGATTTGGCATCGATTTCGTTCTTCACACCCCGCACGAGCGTTTTTCAAGCCGCGTGTATCCGTTCACCCTTACACCAACCGCTACAACCGATTAATCTGGTTTAACAGTGCCTAAGAATTCGATTCTCATCGCCTTGGTGATCGCCGCTTGTTGCGGATGCGGCGGATCAAACGTCGTCGGGCAGATTGCCCAAGCGCAAGCGGCGGCGTCGCCCGGTACGAATCCGGTTGAAAACCCCTATCCGCATCGATTGCCCGCACCGCCGCTGACTGGCGCCGAATGGGTCAATACACCCGCGCCCCTTTCGCTTGCCGATTTTCGGGGCCGATTCGTGCTGCTCGATTTTTGGACCTTTTGCTGCATCAACTGCATGCACGTGCTGCCGGAAATCAAGAAACTCGAGCACGCCTATCCCACTGAGCTTGTCGTGGTCGGCATCCATTCGGCCAAATTCGCCGGCGAGCGTGTGACCGAAAACATTCGCGAAGCTGCCCTGCGCTATGAGCTCGAGCACCCTGTCGTCAACGACGCCAAGATGACCATCTGGAACACGTACGGCGCCCAAAGCTGGCCAACCCTCGTACTGATCGATCCGGCCGGCGACGTCGTTTGGGCCTCCAGCGGCGAACGCAAGTTCGAAGATATCAAGGCCGTCATCGATCGCGGGCTGCCCTACTACCGAACTCACGGATTGCTCAAGCCAGGTCCGCGGCCAGCAATCATCGATGCGAAAAGCCAGTCGGCCGCTCCGCTGAGATTTCCCGGCAAGATTCTTGCCGATGAGATGGGCGGGCGGCTATTTATCGCCGATAGCAATCACAACCGCGTGGTTATCGCAAAACTCGATGGCCGGCTCGAACGAATCATCGGCTCCGGCGCGATCGGGCACGACGATGGCGCTTTCGACGCGTGCACATTTAACCATCCGCAAGGCATGGCACTCGTCGGCAACGTGCTATATGTCGCCGACACCGAGAACCACTTGCTGCGCAAAGCCGACCTGACCGCTCGCCGAGTAACCACAATTGCCGGAACAGGCGAGCAGGGAAATGCATCTCTGGAAATCGTCCACCCGAATGCCCAGCGAGCCGGGTCGTCCTCGACCCCGTCCAACCTCCGCTCAACCGCGCTCTCCAGCCCGTGGGCCCTTTATGCCCACGGCAGCGACTTATACATCGCCATGGCCGGCATGCATCAAATCTGGAAAATGGCGCTCGACGAATCGACGATCGGTCCCTTCGCGGGCAACGGCCGTGAGGATATCGAAGACGGCCCGTTGCTGCCCAACATGCCCTTCGATCCCGGTTTCGCGTCATTCGCGCAGCCGAGCGGCCTATCGTCCGACGGCAATCGGCTGTTCGTCGCCGATAGTGAAGGAAGCACCGTTCGTTCCGTGCCTTTCGATCCGGCCGGCGCCGTGCAAACGCTGATCGGTCTCACCGGTACGCTCTTCGACTTCGGCGACGTGGATGGATCGGATCGCGACGTTCGATTGCAACACCCGCTCGATGTGGCCTGGAACGGCGGCAAGCTCTATGTTGCGGATACATATAACAACAAGATCAAAATAATCGATGTCGAGCGGCGAACCTGCCAAACGTTTGCCGGCACCGGCAAGAACGGAAACGCGGACGCGGAAAAAGCGACTGCAGCGACATTCAACGAGCCTGCCGGCATCTCGGCGGCCGCCGGCAAGCTATTTGTCGCCGATACGAACAACCATCTGATTCGAGTCATCGATCTAACCGCGCCGTATCGTGTGACCACGCTTACGATCGAAGGGCTGAGCGCACCAAAATAGTCGGTGTTCCACGCGACGTAAACCATCGCTTGCGGTTTAGCTGATCCCCGCAAAACCGACCGCTCGTCGCAAGGTAACCCGTACCCCACAAACCGCCCCCTCGTCACGCGCCAGCTCGATCCTTAGAATTCCATAATGGTCGAGTACGACACAGTAGCCATTGTCGGCGTCGGATTGATTGGCGGATCGGTTGGCCTGGCACTCCGCGAGCGCCGGCTGGCGCAAAAGATCATCGGCATCGGCCGGCGTCAATTGAGCTTGGATGCCGCGCGCACGCTCGGCGCCATCGATCACGGAGTAACCAATCTGGCGAACGGCGTTGCTGCAGCCCAGTTGGTCATCATCGCGACGCCGGTCGATACGATCGCCGAACGTGTGATCCAGGTCGCAGCGATCTGCCCGGCTACATCGCTCATCACCGATGTCGGCAGCACAAAAGAAACAATCGTCGCGACGGTCGATGCCGGTTTGGCCGGACGACGCAGTGGCCCCCGATTCGTAGGCAGCCACCCGCTTGCGGGCGACCATCGCACAGGACCGGAACACGCCCGCGCCGACTTGTTCGATGGCCGAACCGTCGTTGTGACGCCGACCGAGCTGACCAAGACAGCGGCCGTGACGGAAGTCAGCGGCTTGTGGCAAGCACTGGGCGCGACCGTGCGAAATATGCCGCCGGCGCGGCACGACGCCGCGCTGGCCCTGACGAGTCATATGCCGCATCTGGCCGCCGTGGCACTTGCCGTGGCAACCCCCAGCGAATTTCTCCCGCTTTCCGCCAGCGGCTGGCGCGACACGACTCGAATCGCCGGCGGCGACCCCAAACTGTGGCAGGCCATTCTCACGGCCAATCGGCAGCACGTGCTCGATGCCCTCGACGTCCTCGACCAAACCCTCGGCAACCTTCGCGAGTCATTGGAACAAGGCGATTACGAGAGCTTGCTCTCCATTCTGGAGGCAGCCGCCAAAAAGAAACGGGACCGAGATGCTCTGGGAGATTGACATCCATCCCGCCGAAGGCGTGCCCGACCGAACGGCCGCGCGCGTGGCGGCCGCCGCGCGCGAATTGGGAATCGCCGACGACCTGCAAGTCGCCGCCGCCCATGGATACTTGATCCAAGCCGATTCGCTCGAGCGCTCCGATATCGAACGCCTCGCCAGCGAACTATTAACCGACCCCGTGATCGAACGCGCCACCGTCGAACAAGTCGGATCGCGCTCCATTCCCCAGTCGGCAATCCACAGTCTGCAATCGGCAACCACTTCCCTCACGGTCCTCCTAAAACCCGGCGTCATGGACCCGGTGGCGCAGAGCGTATTGTCCGCCGCCGCCGATTTAGGAATTCTTCCGCAAGCAGCGGCAACCATTCGCAAATACTGGCTCTCCGGCGCGAGTGACGTACAAGTGAAACTGCTAAGCATCCGCCTTTTGGCCAACGATGCGATCGAACAGACGTATTTCGGCCCGCTTAACCTCGAGCGTCTCGAACTTGGCCGGCCATACCGCTTCGAGCTGCGTACGGTTGCAATTCGAAACCTCGACGACGATGGGCTCATCAAACTGAGCCGTGAGGGTCAGCTCTATTTGCAACCGGCCGAAATGCAAACGATCCGACACCATTTTCGCGACTTGGGCCGCGATCCGACGGACGTCGAATTGGAAACTATTGCCCAAACCTGGAGCGAGCATTGCAGCCATAAGACCCTGACGGGCCGGATCGCCTATCGCGACGAGCACGGCGAGCGGCAATTTGGCAATATGCTCAAGGAAACAATTTTTGCCGCGACGCAAAAAATCCGGCAGCGGCTCGGAACCGATGATTGGTGCGTGAGTGTCTTCGAAGACAACGCGGGCGTGGTGCGGTTCGATGAAAACTTCCACCTGGCATTCAAAGTCGAGACGCACAATCACCCATCCGCCTTGGAACCCTACGGCGGCGCTAACACCGGCGTCGGAGGCGTGATCCGCGACATCATGGGCACCGGCCTAGGCGCAAGCCGATCTGCAGCACGGATGTTTTCTGCTTCGCGCCGCCTGATTATGAAAGATCGGGAGAGGGGGAGACGGGGAGAGCGGGAGACGAGACCAATGCTACCGGTTCTAAATCGAATCTAACCTTCTCCCCGTCTCCCCCTCTCCCCCTCTCGTCTCTGCCGCCCGGTGTCTTGAGCCCGCGCCGCGTGATGCGGGGCGTCGTCGAAGGGGTGCGAGATTACGGCAATCGCATGGGGATTCCGACCGTGGGCGGCGCCGTCTATTTCGACGATCGTTATTTGGGCAATCCGCTTGTCTACTGCGGCAATGTCGGCCTGTTGCCACGCGACAAGGCGCACAAACGGCCGGAGCCAGGCGATCTCATTGTCGCTGTCGGTGGTCGCACCGGCCGCGACGGGATTCATGGCGCTACGTTTTCCAGTGCCGAGCTGACGAGTCAAAGCGAGCAGCTTTCCGGCGGGGCCGTGCAGATCGGAAACGCCATCGAAGAAAAGAAAGTGCTCGACGTGCTGCTGGCCGCGCGCGACCGCGGACTCTTTCACGCCGTGACCGACTGCGGGGCAGGGGGCTTTAGCAGCGCCGTCGGCGAGATGGGCGAAATGATTGGCGCCGAAGTTCACCTCGATCGGGCGCCGCTGAAGTATGCAGGACTTTCGTATACCGAAATCTGGATCTCCGAAGCCCAGGAACGTATGGTGCTCGCAGTGCCCGAGGAATCCTGGCCCGAGCTCGAGCAGTTGTGCCGATCAGAGAATGTTGAAGCGACCGCAATCGGCCGGTTTGTTCCGACCGGCCGCCTGCAGCTTTACTACGAGTCCAATCGCGTCGCCGATTTGGAGATGGAGTTCCTCCACAAAGGCCGCCCGCCCGTCGTGCGGCAGGCCGTCTACGATAAAGCCGCGATCGGTGGTCGCGGGATTGATAACCGCGACCAACGGTCGCGGCTTTATGAACGTGCCGACTATACCGACAACCTGCTCCAAATTCTCTCCTCGCCCAACGTCGCAAGCAAAGAATCGATCGTCCGCCAATACGATCACGAGGTTCAGGGCCGGAGCGTCGTGAAGCCGTTTGTCGGCGCAGCGAACAACGGGCCGAGCGACGCGGCCGTCTTGCGTCCCGTTCTCGGTTCTCGCCGCGGGATGGTCATTGCCTGTGGAATGAATCCGCGCTACGGCGATTTCGACACCTATCACATGGCTACAAGCGCCATCGACGAGGCCATTCGCAACTGCGTGGCCGTCGGCGCCGATCCCACGCGAATCGCGCTGCTCGACAATTTCTGCTGGGGCGACTGCGAGCGGCCCGAAACACTCGGCAGCCTGGTGCGGGCCGCCATGGCCTGTCACGATTTGGCGGTCGCTCTCGGCACGCCCTACATCAGCGGCAAAGACAGCCTCAACAACGAATTCAGCTACATTGATGATCGCGGCCAGCGTCAAACCATCGCCATCCCGCCCTCGCTGCTCATCAGCGCGATCGGGCAGATTGATGATGTGGGCAAGTGCGTCACGATGGACCTGAAGCAGCCAGGCAACCTGCTCTATCTCGTCGGCGAAACGCGCGAGGAGCTTGGCGGATCTCACTTCGCGCTCGTGAATGAATTGCAGGGCGGCGACGTGCCAACCGTCGATCCGGAACGTGCGCAGGCGACTTTCGCGGCAGTCCATCGCGCGATCGATGCCCGATTGTTGCGCGCCTGCCACGATCTGAGCGAAGGCGGACTCGCAGTCGCTGCCGCCGAAATGGCATTTGCCGGCGGTTTGGGCCTTTCGGTGGATCTCAATGCAGTTCCATCGCCGCTTTGGACTAGCGACGATCAAGCCGCGACTGAACCGATTCTGCTGTTTTCGGAGTCAAATTCGCGGTTCTTGTGTGAGATCATCCCAGAACACGCAACCACTTTTGAGAACTTGTTTCGAGGCATTCCATTGGGACGAATTGGCGAAGTGCGCGATGATTCGCGACTGCGAATCCACGGTAATTCCGGATCGGGCCCAGTAATCGATGTAGACGTGACGACGGCAAAGGAGGCGTGGCAGGCAACGTTGCGATGGTAGCGCAACGCACGCTAATTGCCACGCCGCTATTTAAATGGCACGACCCCGCGTTTTAGTATTGCGATCCCCCGGCGCGAATTGCGACGAAGAAACCGCGCATGCTTTCGCGTTGGCCGGCGGCGTGCCCGAACGATGGCATATCAATCGCATATTAGAAACGCCGGCCCGATTGACCGATTATCAAGTCCTCTGTATACCGGGCGGCTTCAGCTTTGGCGACGACATCGGCGCCGGGCGGATTCTGGGCAATCAGCTTCAGCACCATCTGGCCGATGCCCTGGAAGCATTTCGCGCAGCCGGCAAATTGATCCTCGGCATTTGCAATGGATTCCAGGTGCTGCTGAAGACGAACCTGCTCGTGCCGGCAGACAAAAATGGCCTCGCGGCCACGCTTGCCCCCAACGATTCGGGCCGATTCGAGGCCCGTTGGGTCCGCTTGGATGTAGCACCCGGCAACTGCGTTTTCCTCAACGGCATCGGAGAGATGGAATTGCCTGTCGCACACGGCGAGGGAAGATTCGCCGTCCGCGACGCAAACGCGTTTGCAACCATGCAAAAGGAAGGTCGCTTCGTTCTGCGCTACAAGTTAGCGGAAACATTAATCCAGCACTCCGCACTCCACACTCCGCACTCCGCACTCGATCCGTCCGTCCCATACCCTGATAATCCCAATGGCGCAGCGGGCGACGTCGCCGGAATCTGCGACGCAACCGGCCGAGTCCTCGGTCTCATGCCGCACCCGGAAAGATTCGTCGATCCGACCCAGCACCCGCGCTGGACCCGACTGCCGGCTCGCGAATCCGGTGATGGGATCCGCGTGTTTCAGAACGCCGTATGCGTATTTCCTATAGCGTTTTCGCCGCTTACCCCGGCAGCGCCGTGTTCTTTGCTCGCCGAACGTCATCCCCGTCGTCATCCGAAACTTCCGCCGGAATTTTCTCACTCAGCCGCCAGGCCAGCCGACCCAACAAGCGGGCATAGACAATCAGGCACCCCACATACAGCGGCGCCGCCGCCAGCAGTAAGTACAGGTTGATTTGGACGAGCGCCTCGGTCGCCGCGACGCATATCGCGCCAAGGCACGCCGATTGAGTGTATATAAGGATCATCGAAAACGGGCAGCGAAATGCGGCGCCAATGACGCCTAAATCAGTGAGCTCCCAAGTCGCCCCGCCCGCTAATTGCGACAGGTGTGCAATCGGAAAGATGAGGAGTAAGCTGCATCCGGCAATCAATCCAAACAGCACCCAATCGGCGCCGATTAGTTGGCCCAGCATCAGGCCGGGCGCCGCGCTAAACACGACGGCCACAATCACCGGCAGCATCTCAGCCATCGAGCTGATAAAATTCATCGATGGCCACTCTTCGATGCGTTTCGCTCCCACCGCACTGTGTGAAACAATTGCGATGAAAAAATTGGACGCGGCCGCCAGCCAGATGATCAAGAACACGGCGCCAATAATGGTCTCGATCAATCCTCCGAATGCGGCTTTGGCGCCGTCCATGGCGCCGTTCCAAAGCAGCCAGCCCGGCACGCCATCGACCATCAAGCCAGCTGCTGCCACAAGCCCGAGCGTGAGAGCGACCCACCGCTGCGGACACCCGGCGGTGAATGGAAATCCCAATATCCCGGTCAGTAGCGGAAAGCGAGGCAATACCGGCCGGCCGCGGCTGTCCAGCTCCATCGGCTTTCCGGTACGCTGCGATTTTTCCAATGCGGCCGCGTACTCGGCATCCTGTGCCTCTTCGTGAAAAAGTCGGTGCGATGAGGGAATGTGCGTGGGAACTTCACCCGGATGTGCGGCCGCATCGAGCTTCGGCGTCTGGGATTCGGGCGCCAACACCGATCGCTTCACAACGGGCGTCGCCATGGGCGGAACGAGATGTGAAGTGCCGCAATCGGGGCAGCGGATCGGTTGGCCGACCTGCAGCTCGGTTGCATGCATCAACGTGCCGCACGCCCGGCACGTGACGGAAATATACTTGGGCTGCGAGGCAATCAATTGGCTGGGAAGAGGTTGCTCATCGACCTCCCATAGTTCGTATTGTTCGCCTTCGAGCGCCGCCGGCATGTTCTTTTCCTTGGGCTTCGGCGGCGGGGGAACCACCGTACGCGCGCCGCAGTCTGGACATTCAAGCTTTTTACCTTCCTGATCCAACCGGCCGTACATCCGCGTCCCGCAAACCCGGCATTCGAGGCCGATATATTGCTCCGGCTCGCTTTGCGTTTCTTTTTTCTTTTCAGCCAGTGCGGGCGATTTGATTTGCTCCGCGGTCGGAGCGGGCACCGTGAACGCCGCATCGCAAGCCGCACAGCGGGCGCGCCGCCCCACCATCGACAAATTCACCGCGAATCGGGCGCCACACCCAGGGCATGAAACGACACCAGTTTCCGATTTAATAGCGCCCATGGCCCAACGCTTGCGTTTTAGCTCCAACCACACAGAATATCGCTATATAAGCCAGTATATCCGACTGTCGTGTTCCACGAAAAACGTGCCAACTCCATGGATGCCTCGGTCAACTTCGCGGCGCGACGCTTTTCGGCAATAATACGAATAACCTTCTTCCTCGACGGACGGTCTCCGCATGTGGCGTGGCATTCTTGGACACGACGACGTAGTCGATCAGTTTCGCCGGACTCTAGCTTCCGGCCGACTTGCGAGCACCTACCTGTTCGTCGGACCGCCGGGTGTCGGAAAGCGACGTTTCGCGCTCGATCTTGCTCATTCGCTGGTGTGCACCGATGCCGACCCGGCAAGCCTGGAGCCATGCGGCAAGTGCGAGTCGTGCCACATGTTCGCCGCCGGCAATCATCCAGACCTCGAAGTCATCGGTTTGCCGCCGGATAAGGCCACGTTGCCAATCGAACTCTTTATCGGCGATCGTGAACATCGTAATCAGGAAGGCCTCTGCCATCGAATTGGATTGAAGCCATTCTTCGGCCGGCGAAAAGTTGCGATCATCGATGATGCCGACCACTTCGGAATCGCCAGCGCCAATTGCTTGCTCAAAACGCTCGAAGAGCCGCCGCCAAGTGCGCTCTTGATCCTGATCGGCACCAGCCCCAGCCGGCAACTGCCCACCATCCGCTCGCGGTCGCAGATCGTCCGCTTTCGGCCGCTCGATGTCGAAACAATCGGCAATATCCTGATCGACACAGGTGCGACGGACGATCGCGATTTAGCACGTCAAGCGGCCGAGCTGAGCGAGGGGAGTATCGAGCGCGCCAGGCAATTGGCGGACCCTGAGTTGTGGGGTTTCCGGGACCAGGTGTTGGCCGCACTTAGCGTATCTCGCCCCGACAACGTTCGCTTGGCGCGGGCCGTTCAGGCGTTCGTCGATGAAGCCGGAAAAGAGGCGTCGCTGCGCCGCGATCGTTTGAGGCTCGTCGTCGGATTTGCCCTGGAGTATTATCGATCGAATCTACGAGCCGACCCGCCGCTGGAAGCAACCATCGGCGCTTTGGATTCGTGCCTGGCGGCTTTGGAACAAATCGATCGCAATGCAAATATGGGGCTGATTATTCAGCATTGGTGCGAGGAGTTGACCGATTTGTCCGCCCCAGCGGCCACTCCCAAACGTGCCTCTTCCATATGTGGTGAATAGCCTCTCGGCCGGCACCCATCCGGGCAGAAAAGATAATTAGCCAGGCACAGAATTGGCGGTAGGCGGCCAGCCTATGGGTGTGCTAAAGTTGTCTAACCAGTTTCCCGGCCAACGCTTGGGCGCGTCCTAAGCCGGCCGGTTCTAACGGTTTGCGACAGGTGAAGCGGCCAAAAGAATCGGGCCGATTCGCCAGGCCGCGGGACCATTCATCGGTTGTTCACGCCAGCGTTGGCAAGTTTCGGGAGGTTGTTGCATCGTGATCCGTTCTCTCATTCGTGCCGGCGCCGCGGCGCTGCTTGTGCTTGTATCCGTGTCCACCGCGATGGCCAGCGAAGCCGCCGCAATGGCGAGCGAAGCGGACCTCATCTTGCCCGACGTCGGCCAGGCGACTTTTCACGGCATCAGCGGCCGCATCCTGCTGATGGCGGGGCTGCTCGTGTGCATCGGCGGCGGCGCATTCGGCATAGTGATATTCAATCGGCTTCGCAATTTGCCCGTACACCAATCGATGCGCGATGTTTCCGAGCTCATTTATCAAACCTGCAAAACCTATTTAATCAACCAGGGCAAATTCATCCTGCTCCTCGAAGTGTTCATCGGCACCGTGATGGTGATTTATTTCGGCGGGCTGCAAGGCAAATCGGCCAGCGTTGTCGCAACCATCGTTGCGTTCAGCCTCGTCGGCATCGCCGGCAGTTACGGAGTTGCCTGGTTCGGAATTCGCATCAACACCTATGCCAATTCCAGAACTGCGTTTGCCAGCCTGGCCGGCAAACCGTATCCCGTCTATTCGATTCCGCTGGAGGCCGGCATCAGCATCGGCACGCTGCTCATTAGCGTCGAGTTGGCGATCATGCTCGCCATCCTGCTGTTCGTTCCGGGCGACTACGCCGGCCCGTGCTTCATCGGCTTCGCGATCGGCGAATCGCTGGGCGCCGCCGCCCTGCGGATCGCCGGCGGCATCTTCACCAAAATTGCCGATATCGGCGCCGACCTCATGAAGATTGTCTTCAAAATCGAAGAGGACGATGCCCGCAACCCGGGCGTCATTGCCGATTGCACGGGCGACAACGCGGGTGATTCGGTCGGTCCCACGGCCGACGGCTTCGAAACCTACGGCGTTACCGGCGTCGCCCTAATCGTGTTCATCATGCTCGCGGCTACCGTAAACATTCAGGTCCAGTTACTGGTCTGGATCTTCGTCATGCGCATCCTGATGATCGTGACCAGCATTGCGGCCTATTTGCTCAACGAACGGTGGGCGCACGACAAATACGCAAACGCCGAGACGATGGATTTCGAAAAGCCGCTCACTTCTCTTGTCTGGCTCACGTCCGCAATTTCCGTGGCAATGACCTATCTGGCCTCGGTCTTGCTAATCCATGATCTCGGCGACGGCACCGTTTGGTTCAAGCTGGCCACGATCATTACTTGCGGCACACTCGCCGGAGCAATCATCCCCGAGCTTGTCAGGATTTTCACTTCGACAAATTCTCAACACGTCCAGGAGATTGTTGCCGCATCGCGCGAGGGCGGCGCGTCGCTCAACATCCTGTCCGGCCTCACGGCCGGCAACTTCTGCGCGTTTTGGATGGGACTTGTGATTGTCGGGCTGATGGGGGTCGCCTACGGCGTGAGCACGGCCGGGGGTTCATTGGACGATCTCATGAAAGCCCCGGCAGTTTTTGCCTTCGGCCTAGTGGCATTCGGATTCTTGGGCATGGGACCGGTCACGATTGCCGTCGATTCCTACGGACCCGTTTCCGATAATGCCCAATCCATTTTCGAGCTGTCAACACTTGCCACTCAGCCCAATGCGCGGCAGGAGATTAGCCGCGAATTCGGCTTCGAACCGGATTTCGAAAAGGGCAAGCGGTTTCTGGAGGAAAACGACGGCGCCGGGAATACCTTCAAAGCGACGGCTAAACCCGTGCTGATCGGCACCGCGGTCGTGGGCGCCACCACGCTGATCTTCTCGATCATCATGGTGCTTACCAACAAACTCGATCCGGCGCTCATTCCCAATCTGTCGCTGCTCCATCCGCCGTTTTTGCTTGGGCTCGTAACCGGTGGCGCCGTCATCTACTGGTTCACGGGCGCTTCGACCCAGGCGGTCGTGACCGGCGCTTACCGGGCCGTCGAATTCATCAAGGCCAACATCCGGCTCGATTCAGGCGCGGGTCGGGCCTCGCTGGAGGACAGCAGGCGCGTCGTCGCGATTTGCACGCAATATGCTCAGCGCGGCATGTTCAACATCTTCCTCGCCGTCTTTTTCATTACGCTGGCTTTCGCCTGCGTCGGCGAGTTCTTCTTTATCGGATACCTGATTTCAATCGCCATCTTTGGCTTGTACCAGGCCATCTTCATGGCGAACGCCGGCGGCGCTTGGGACAACGCCAAGAAGATTGTCGAAGTAACCCTCCGCGAGAAAGGCACTCCTCTGCACGATGCCACGGTTGTTGGTGATACGGTGGGCGACCCATTCAAGGACACGTCGTCGGTCGCGCTGAACCCGATCATCAAGTTCACCACCCTCTTTGGCCTGTTGGCCGTCGAGCTGGCGATCAAGGTCTCGCCCGGCTGGCGGATGTTTTGGGCTGCCGCGCTATTTGCCGCCGCACTCGTTTTCGTGTGGCGATCGTTCTACGCCATGAGAATCGCAAAAAACTGAACCGCGGTTAGCGTTGCCGCAACAATCGTCACATAACTCGATCGGCTGCCCAGGGATAACGCCGGCCGGTCTTGAACTCTTTGTACGGCCCCGCGATCGGCACGTGGATCGACTCAGGATTGAACGGCGTGTCGAACGACTTGAGCACGGGAATAATCTCCGGGTCGGCGTATCCCAACCCGCGCAGCTCGAAATAATCGCCGTTGATGTCGAAGAGCTGCACCCAATCGATCGACACGCGCACGAACCGGAGCGTGCGCAATTCGCTCCGAGTGCGGCGAAAAAATGCGATGGCCGCCTCAACGCCTCCGTCCGCGAAATCGTACGTTGCAAGTGCTTGAGTCATACTGCCCCGAATGCAGGCCGCTTGGCGGTGGCCTCATTTCCCAATCCGCCACAAATGCGATTCCGCCCGCAAAAAAATCGCCCCATCCGTCACCGCCGGCGAGGCTAGCGTGCGCTCCTGCAAATCGTTGGTGGCCAATTGTTCGAATGTTGTGCTGGCCTTGACCACGTAAGTAACGCCCGCCTCGTTCTGAAAATAAATTCGGCCCTCGGCCAATACGGGCGATGCCGAAAAGTCCCCGCCCAACCGCTTCGTCCAATGGACTTTGCCGGTCCGCGCGTCGAAGCACACGCCGACTCCATTATCCGTCACGATATAAAGCTCATCGCCGGCCGCAAGCATCGACGGCGTCAAGGGCGCTTTGTCATAAGACCAGCGGACATGCGTCTCGGTCGCGTCCCCTTCCGCCCCCTTCGGATCGATCGCCATCAGTCGTGGCCGATCGAATCCAGTCGCGATGAACAGCAGCCCATCGGCCCACACGGGCCGCGGCACCACGGAATAACCTTCCCCGTAGTTGACTCGCCAAATTTCGCGGCCGTCTTGCGGATCGTAACCACCAACCAGCCCACTGCCAGGGCTGATGATTTGTTGTACGCCGCCCGTTTCGATGATCGTTGGCGTGCAAAAAGAGAAGGTCTTTTTAGCTGTCGTATTTCGCGGCCGTTTCCAACGCACGTCGCCGCTCGCCCGGTCGAGCGCAACCAGAAATGGGTCTTCCTGGCCGTCGCAACTGAAAATCAGCTTGTCACCGACCACGATGGGCGACCCGCCGGTGCCGTGCCTAGGTTTGTAGCCGAGTGTCGTTTGTCGCCACAGGATCTTGCCATTGAGGTCGAGCGCCGCCGTACCCATGTGACCGAAATGCACGTACAACCGGTCCCCTTCAATGATCGGAGTAGGGCTCGCGAGGCTGTTCTTCGTATGCATCTGCGTCGCTGCACTGGCCTCCGGCCGCAACACTTCGACGTCCCAAACAATGTGCCCATCTGCCGCATCGACGCATAAAGCATGCAACGATTCCGTGCCAGCCTGGCCAACCGCCGATGTCAAGTAAAGCTTGCCGCCCGAGAGCACGGGCGACGACCAGCCGCTGCCCGGTATCGACTGCTTCCACACCACATGATCGGCAGGCCCCCACTCGATCGGGACGTCGGTCGCTGTCGAAACCCCATCGCCCGTCGGTCCGCGAAACTGCGGCCAATCGCCTGCGTTGGTTGTCCCAACGAACAACAGCAAAATCACCAAAGCGCGAAAACGGTTCTTCATACGTTTGTCGTTCACTCGACTGGATGCAAATAATTGGTAGTCGGTGCGTTTGCCCTTGTCACGCTGAGGTACTCCGAAGGGTCCGGCTAGATTCTTCGGAGTACCTCAGAATGACAATTTACTGATCAAAGCCAAACGGACCCACTGCCCAACAATTTCAATTACCGAACCTGGCAAGGCATTTTATCAGAAATGATTACTATTCGAAATCATTGCTGAATCGCTTGCGATCCACCACAATATCGAATCAACAAGTCCTCTACCGCTAACCTTGTCATCGCGAACACTTTTATGCAACGCCTGCTTTATTTGGCAATTGCCCCGTCGTTGTTCCTTTTGGCTGCTCTTGGCGCCTTTGCCGAGCAGACTTCGAAAGACGGTGCGAGCACTTCATCCGACACCGGCTGGACCCGCTTATTCGACGGCAATACTTTGCACGGTTGGTACACCGTGCTGCAAAAGCACAAACAGAACGAAGACCCGGACAAGATCTTCCAAGTCGAGGACGGCGTCATCCATGTTTACAAAGACCAGCCTGAGGGTATCGAGGTGCCCAGCGGCTACATCTCCAGCGATTCCGAATATGCGTTTTACGATTTGCGATTCGATTACAAATGGGGCACGAAACGCTTTAAGCCGTGCGCCAAAGAGCGCCGCGATGCCGGCCTGATTTACCACATCGTCGGCCGCGACGGCGTTTGGCCACGCTGCATCGAATGCCAGGTTCAAGAAAACGACGTCGGCGATTGCTACACGGTCATGGGCGCGCAAGTCGCCACCTCCGTCGAGATGGTGACAGTTGATACGCCGGGCGGTCCAAAAAAGCTGCCCCAATATAAACCGGCTGCCAATGGCGGCGAGGCAAAAACGGTCGGCAGTGCGGGCATCAACCGCATCATCAAGTCGAAAACGCCGGAACACGAGGGTTGGAACACCGTCGAAGTGATTGTCCGGGGCAGCGAAGGAGCGCGGCACATCGTCAACGGTCAGACCGTGTTCGAGGCAAAAGACTTGCGGCAACTGGCCAAAGACAAGAAAACCTGGGAGCCGCTCGCGCACGGCCGCATCGCGCTGCAATCGGAGTTCGCCGAAATCTACTACCGCAATATCGAGATTCGCGCGATTCCCGAGGGCCCGCTGCACCCACCCGCGGCAACGCAGTGACCTCTCACAGCTCCACCTCATCCCCATACATCGGCATCGCCGACTCCAAAGCGAACCGCGCTTGGAGCTGATCGTGCAACGCTTTCCGCGGCCCATCTTCGCCGTGGGTAAGAAATATCCGCGGCTTCGACTGCTCGAAGGGCGCCGCCCAATTCAATAGGCCAGTTTGCCCCGCGTGCGCCGAAAACCCGCCCAGAGTATGCACCGCCGCTCGCACGGGCAAATGACGTCCGTAAATTGAAACCTGCGTCGCTCCATCCACCAATCGTCTGCCAAGTGTTCCTTGCCCTTGATAACCCACGATCACAACCTGAGTCTCCGGTTCCGGCAAGTGATGAGACAGGTGGTGCAAGATTCTCCCGCCCGTACACATCCCGTTACCCGCGATAATCACCATCGGCCCCTTCGCGTCGTTCAGCCGCTTCGACTCGTCGACGCTCTGCGTAAAGCTCAAACCAGGAAACGCGAGCGGTGGCGTGTGCTGACCAAGTAGCTTCTTGGCCGGTTCGTCGTACAGGTCGGCGTAATGCGCGTAGAGATTCGAAACCGACGTGGCCATCGGGCTATCAATAAAGACCTTGATACTCTTGAGCGCACCGGAACGAAGGAACTCGCCAATGTGATAGATGAGGTCCTGCGCTCGGCCGACTGCAAACGCTGGAATGATTACCTTGCTGCCCGCAGCTTGTGCTTTAACGAGGATCGCTAACAATTCATCGCGCGTTTGATCCAGCGATTGGTGATCGTGGTCGCCGTACGTCGATTCGAGCAGCACAACGTCGGCCGGCAACGGCGTCGTCGGGTCGCGCAGGATCGGCGCGCCGATCGGGCCGACGTCACCCGAAAAATCGATGGTCACCGTGCGGTTCCCATCGGTCACAGTCATCTGCACGCTCGCGGCGCCGAGAATATGTCCCGCATCGACGAGCTTGATGCTGATACCCTCCGCGACTGTCTTTACCTGGTCGTATGCCATGCTCGTCAATAGCGGCAGCGTGCGTTCTACATCCGGTTCAATGTAGAGCGGTTCGCGCACGCGCTCCCCGCCGTGAATATGCCGCATGAAACGGGCATAATCTTCGGCCTGCAATCGGGCCGAATCGCGGAGAATGATCTCGGTAATTTGCGCCGTCGCGCTCGTGCAATGAATATTGCCGCGATAGCCGTTTTTCACTACGAGTGGCAGCCGCCCACAATGGTCGAGATGGGCGTGCGTAAGAACTACGGCATTCAACTTGTCCAGATCAGTCGGCGGCAGACGGCGGTTATGCTCATCCGCCACCTTCTCACCCTGGTGCATGCCCATATCGACCATGACCCGGGCTTTATCGCTCGTCAGCACATAGCACGAGCCAGTCACCTCGCCGGCGGCGCCAAAGAATCCTAGCTTGATCATGTCGATTCGGCAGGGCGGCAGCCACATTCCATGTTCAAGCTAATTCGCGTTCCGAGGTTTCGCAGTCGACTTGCGAACGATCAATTCCGCCGCCACTTTGATCGTCGTAGGGTCGGCGTCGTCGGAGATGACTCCATCGATTCGGTCCATAATGAGTTTCGCGGCCAGCCGGCCAATTTCGTGCGGCTTCTGCCGCATTGTTGTCAGCGGCGGATTCATTGTGGCCGCGAAATCCAGATCGGAGAAACCTACAATCGATAGGTCGCGCGGCACTTTCATGCCCAGCTCATCGGCGACCTGCTTGACGAGCGCCGCTTCGTGGTCCGACACTGCGAAGACTGCCGTCGGCCGCAACTCGTCCTGCAACAATTCCCCGGCCACTTCCAAGCCGTTACTGCCTTGCACGTTCAAATGCCAGCTTTTCACTTGCGCACCGGGGCAACGCCCGACGGCTTCTTCGAACGAGCTGCGCCGTTTGACGGCCCAAGTTTGCGAAGGCGTCTCGCGGCTCGAAAGACACGCAATTCGGCGATGTCCCAAATCCAGCAAATGTTTAGCAACGGCCGATGTCGCCTGTTCCTCATCAGTCTCTACCGAATCGGCCACCGTCGAATAATGATCGATCACCGCGACGGGCACGCGCCGCTCGACGAACTCGGGAAAGTGGTGATAATAGGCTACGCTAAATGGCGGCCACATGATCAGCCCATCGACCCGCCGATCGAGCAGCCGATTGATTTGCCCCAAACCATCGACTTCCTCTTTCTCGAAATGCGGCATGTCGCCAAGGCTGCCGGTCCAAACCGTGATCGGCAGGTAATCGCATTCGGCAAGCGCATTGTGAATGCCGGAAAGGACGCTCACCCAAAACGAATCGAACGGCGGGATCATCACGCCGATCGTCTGCGTACGACCGGTCTGCATGCCATTGACGAGCAAATTGCGTCGCCAACCCAGTTTCTGCGACGCCTCCAACACCCGGCGGCACGTTTCTTCGCCAAACCGCTCGCAGTCACCGCGGAGAATTCGAGACGCGGCCGCCAACGACACGTTCGCGGCTTTCGCCACGTCTTTCAATCGAGGTACGTGAGAAATACCCATAGTATGCGTAATAGGGTGGCGGAAGCACAAATCGGCAAAAAAAAAATGCCTATGTCCACTGCCCGATATTCGCGTCGAGGTCCGGATAATCCCAAAGGCGTAGACATCTTGAAACCGCCGGAGTAAACTAGTTTACATTATCGTATTCGCGGCGTCAGGTGCCGGTCAATCGGAATCAAGCGTTGCATTGGTCAAACCTTTGGAACCTGGGTCCAGTCCATGAAAAGCGATGTAGGATCGAAAGTTCGGACTGCCAGTTCCCGCGATGGGGCTCACGGAAATGGGTCATCTGGCTCCGCGGCCAAGACGAATTCGAATGCCGCCGCCGTTGCGACGATTCCTTGGCAAGATCGCCCCGCAGGCAGCCGAGCCGTCGTTTGGCGCTACGCCGGCAATCCAATCATTGGCCGGCATCACTCGCCGGGCGTACAAGGTATTTATAACAGCGCCATCGCGCCGTTTGGAGATGGGTTTGCCGGCGTCTTTCGCTTGGAAAAAACCGATCGATTTCCGCATCTTCACGTCGGCTGGAGCGACGACGGAATCGATTGGCAGATCGAGCCCCAGCCGATCGAGTTTTCCCACGGCCCCTCATCGCCGGCCGATTACGCATACGACCCCCGACTCTGCAAAATCGATGGCACGTATTACATCACATGGTGTGGCGGCCACAACGGCCCGACCATCAGCGTCGCCGCCACACGCGACTTCCGAGCCTTCGACCGGCTGGAAAACGCGTTCCTGCCATTCAATCGCAACGGCGTGCTTTTTCCCCGCAAGATTGGCGGCAGGTTTTTCATGCTGAGCCGGCCAAGCGACGATGGCCATACGCCGTTCGGCGACATCTACCTCAGCCAAAGTCCCGATATGTGTTTTTGGGGAATGCATCGCCTGGTGATGCGCCGCGGCGGCAACGAAGTCGGCCAATGGTGGCAGCGCACCAAGGTCGGCGCCGGCCCGATCCCGATCGAAACCGACGACGGCTGGCTCATGATTTATCACGGCGTGATGGATACCTGCAATGGGTTCGTCTACAGCATGGGCGCCGCATTGTTGGATCTCGACGAGCCCTGGCGCGTGCTGTATCGCACGAATCAGCACATTCTCACCCCCGAGACCGACTACGAAGTTTCCGGCCATGTGCCAAACGTCGTGTTCCCGTGCGCAGCTCTGCACGATCAAGCGGCCGATCGTTTGGCCATCTATTACGGCGCCGCCGATACCTCGTGCTGCCTCGCGTTCGCGCATCTCGACGAACTGATCAATTTCACGAAAGAAAACTCGGCACTCTTCTAACCACCCAGCGAGCCGGGCCGTCCTCGGCCCCGAATTCCTGCCCGTCGCCCCCGCGCCCCTCAATACTCGGAATAGTCCCGTTTGGCGGCGGGCCCAATGAAAATCCATTCCGTCGATCTCGCCGTCCTGCTTCTCTACTTCGCAGCGACCATTCTCGTTGGTCTGTGGGTTTCCAAGCGCGGGGCTAAGGATATGGACTCGTATTTCCTCGGCGGCAAGACGCTGCCGTGGTATATGCTGGGAATTTCCGATGCCTCCGGCATGTTCGATATCTCCGGCACGATGGTGATGGTTTACTGGCTATTCGTGTATGGCCTCAAGAGCATCTGGCTGCCATTTCTTTGGCCCGTTTTCAACCAGATTTTTTTGATGATGTTTTTGAGCGCCTGGCTCCGGCGCTCGAATGTATTGACCGGCGCCGAATGGATCCAATTTCGATTCGGCCGCGGCCGGGGGGCAAATCTCGCCCATCTCAGCGTCGTATTCTTCGCGCTCGTAAACACGATTGGAATGCTGGCGTACGCCTTCAAAGGGATCGGCAAATTTGCCGTTACGATGCTTCCCTGGCAGCTCTCGGCCCAATCCGACGGACTGTTTACCAACGAAAACATTTACGCCATGATTATTTTGGCGCTCACCTCGCTTTACGCAATCAAGGGCGGCATGGTGAGTGTCGTCGCCACCGAGGTGATGCAGTTCACGATTCTTACGACGGCGTCTCTCATCATTGGCGGCATTGCGATGGCAAAGGTCGCTCCCGAGATGATCGCCAATGCCGTACCGCACGGATGGAGCGATCCGTTTTTCGGTTGGAAGCTGAATCTCGATTGGTCCGGAATTCTGTCCAGCGTAAACGGCGCCATTCAGCAAGATGGCAACGAATGGTTCGGTATCCTTTTCGGACTCATGTTTTTCAAAGGCGTTCTCGCCAGCCTCGCCGGCCCTGCGCCGAATTACGATATGCAGCGTGTGTTGGCCACCCGCAACGCGAGAGAAGCCTCTCTCATGAATGGCATGGTCAACGTCGTGCTTTACTTTCCCCGCTACTTGATGATCGCCGGTATTACGGTGCTCGCGCTGGCTTTTTGGATGCCCGAGTTGAGAGCCATGGACAAGCCCGATTTCGAACGCTTACTTCCCATGGTGCTCACCCGCGACGTGCCTACCGGCGTCGTCGGCCT
Source organism: Pirellulales bacterium (assembly GCA_963733825.1). GTDB lineage: Bacteria > Planctomycetota > Planctomycetia > Pirellulales > Lacipirellulaceae > JABDGM01. The sequence goes on along the minus strand of CAVTEK010000007.1, from coordinate 12,408 downwards.
GCTTTTGGCCGGACTGCTGGCCGCCTTCATGTCGAATTTCGCCGCGACAATCAACGCCGCGCCCGCCTACATCGTGAACGATATCTACAAGCGATTTATCAATCCCAACACGGCTCCGAAAGTTGAAGTCGCAATGAGCCGCGCCGCGTCACTAGGCGTACTGCTCGTGGGAATTGCGTTCGGTCTCTTAACGAACAACATCCTCGGCGTCATGATGTGGATCGTCGGCGCGCTCTATGGAGGATATGTGATCGCGAATGTTTTGAAATGGTATTGGTGGCGGTTTAACGGTTACGGTTACTTCTGGGGAATGTTGGCTGGCATATTGGGCGCGATGATCGTTCCCAGTCTTGTGCCCAAAGTCGCGCCACTTATGTTTTCAGCCGAGGTCGCGGCGGTCGTTCAGTCGAATTCGCTCTATTTGATCCCGGTTCTAATCGTCCTTTCGCTCCTTGGCTGCTTGCTTGGCACCTACCTGAGTGAGCCGGAAGATCCCGAAATCCTCAAGCATTTCTACAAAACAACTCGTCCCTGGGGCTGCTGGGGACCGATCCGCGACCAGGTCGTCGCCGAAGACCCGTCCTTTGTGCCCAACGACAATGCGCTCCGCGACTGCACAAATGTCGCTGTTGGAATCGTCTGGCAACTATGTCTTACGTCGTTGCCTATTTTTCTTGTATTACGCTCGTGGGTTTGGGCAGGCGCTATATTTCTGTTGCTGCTGCCGACAACCATATTCATCAAACTGAATTGGTACAATAAACTTCCGCCGATAGAACCGGCCGGATCACAATGAAAACTAGACTTCTATTGACGAGTTTGATCGTGCTGGTTGCGGCCGCAGCATCGTTCCCCGCAAACGCCCTTGCCGCAACAGGCGACCTGAAAAACTTCCTCACCTGCCGCGGCGACAAACTCTTCGACGGCAACCGGGAATTCCGCTTCATCTCGTTCAACGTCCCGAACCTGATGGTCATCGAGGATGCTTACGAGTTCACCAGGCCCAACCCTTGGCGCTGGCCCAACGATTACGAAATTGAAGACGCGCTCGAATCGGTTCGCCAAATGGGCGGGCAGGTTGTCCGCACGTATGTCCTCAGTGTTTATCGCACGGGCTCCGACATGGGCGAGTGCGTCCACGTCCGCCGCCCGGGCCAATTCAACGAGGAGGGTTTTCGCGCGCTCGATAAGGTCATCGAAGTCGCACATCGCAAGGGAATTCGTGTGATCATTCCCTTTGTCGATCAGGCCAAGTGGTGGGGCGGCATCGGCGAGTATGCCGCGTTCCGCGGCAAACCGGCCGACGCATTCTGGTCCGATCCACAGGTCATCGACGATTTCAAAGACACGATCCGTTACCTGCTCACGCGAAAAAACACGTACACCGGCGTGGCCTATCGAGACGAACCGGCCGTCTTCGGTTGGGAAACCGGCAATGAGATCAGTCCAACGCCAAAATGGACACGCGACATTTCCGCCTACATCCGCCAGCTCGATAAAAATCATCTCATCATCGACGGCAAGTCCTTGCACGGCGTCCCCACCGAATCGCTCGACGACCCGAACATCGATATCATCACGACGCACCATTATCCATGGGGCCAGGACCACGACTTCGTTAAACCCATTCGTGCGGCCCACACGCTCGTCAAAGGCAAGAAGGCTTACGTCGTCGGAGAGTTCGGCTTCGTCGAAACTCCGCACATCGAGCGAGCAATTCAAACCGTCATCGACGACGGGATCCCCGGCGCGCTCCTCTGGAGCCTGCGAATGCACCGTCGCGAAGGTGGTTTCTACTGGCACATGGAAGTCGGGACCGGCCACAATATCTATAAAGCCTTCCATTGGCCCGGCTTCACTTCTGGCGACCGCTACGACGAGCGGGCAGTCGACAAACTCCTCCGCAAAAAAGCATTCGAGATTCGCGGACTTGAACCGCCGCCGCTCGAGCGGCCCGCCTCGCCCACTTTATTGCCGATCGAGAAGGTCAGCGAAATCTCCTGGCAGGGCGCGGCCGGAGCCGCGTCGTATGATGTCTGGCGCGCTTCCGCCGCAGCAGGGCCGTGGAAACGCATCGCGAAAGATGTTTCCGACGCAGACGTCCAATATCGGCCTCTGTTCAACGACGATTCGGCCATTCCCGGCCAGCAGTACTGGTACCGCGTCGTTGCCCGCAACACCGCCGGCGACTCCGAGCCATCGAACATGATCGGCCCCGCGAGCGTCGAATCGCGCACGCTTGTCGATGAATGCCGCGATCTTTCCCTGGCCTCGACAACGACAGGCGATGTATCGCCCGCTAGTGAAGACGCCCGTACTGTCCAGGAAGATTGTCACCGCCTTGCCCTCCATCTCGGATCGGCGATCGTTTACCACGTCAAGGAACCGATCCGTCAGTGGCGAATATTCAGCTTCTCCTCGCCAGATGCGCAGCTCTTGTTGAGCGTTTCTACCGACGGTAAGAATTTCCATTCTGCCGAGATTCGACGCAGCTCCTTCCCGTCGAGTGAAACAATTTACGGCTACCTGACGCCCATCTTGTATACCGGCGAATTGACGGCCGGCGACGCGACGTACCTCCGTATCGAAATACCGAACGGAACCAGTGGCAAGACATCAGGAAACGCGAGCCAGCCGCAGCCAGCGGGCCAGTCCGGCGCAATCGAGCTATCTCGCATCGAAATCGAGTACGGAGGCGCACCGAATTCCACCGTTTCGGCTTCGCGTACGAAGCGTGCGGCAGCCCAGCTAAACTCGTCCGTTTTTGTTGATGGCGGTCATCCCCTGGACGATACACTTCAGGCTATCGACGCGGCCGCCAAGCGCGGCGAACGGCAGCTCAACGTCGTCGTGACCGTCCTTGTGGATCTAACCGATGACCTGCGGATCAAAAGTTTCGGCGGCTTCACGGCCGACCCCCAGTTCAAGTCGATGGATGATACCAGGCGAAACGAGCTCAAGGACAAGCTCCGCCAGGTTTTTGCGCGAATGGTCAAGCACGACATGGCCATTTACATCCTGCCCCACATCGACTCGGGCGGCAAAGTTCAAACCTGGCGCAACTGGGTAAACTTCGATCCGCTCGAATCCTACGGCGGCTACACCTACGCCGACCTGTTGCTCGGTACGATTGCCGACGCCCTCGCGGAGACCGCCACGCCAAATACTCATTGTGAGATGGCTCTGTCCGGCGAAATGGGAACCAGTTTGTTCCATTACCCGGAATCCTACCGCACGATCGTTCGGCAACTTCACGAGCGGCCGAAGCTCAAGCAATTGAAACTGGGAATTAGCCTTAATCACGGGGGCATCGCTGGGAACCGCAACCCGGCCGGCGCCAAAGACATCGCATTGTCCGACGACAAGCGTCAACAAATGCAAAAACTGATCGACGAATGCGATTTTGTCGGCATGTCGTTTTACGCGCCGATTTCCAGCTCGCCGACGCCCGACGACTTCGTTCGCGGCATCGAGCGGTACATGGGCGAGTTCAAGCAATACGGGTTGTCGGTGCCGACGACCAAGCCGCTGCAATTCTCGGAGGTTGGAATCGGCGGAGGACGGGTGCGGTTTGGCGAGGAGCCCGATCCGGTGAAGGCCGTGCAATCTCCCTGGGACGGAAATGCCAACCCCCGCAACAATCCCTGGCGAACGGATTCCATGCGAGCACTTCGCCGCCAATATCATGCGGCACTGTTGCAGTTTCTCGCCGACCAACCGGCGCCCTGGCGCGTGTCGGCCGCGTTTTTCTGGAGCATGGGCTCCTGGGATCCGATCGGCCAGCGGCAGTCTGAATTCTCCGATCCGGAGATCATGTCGGCTATCGAAAAACACAACCGTGCTGTGCCTATGCCGGTACCATAGACCCCGTTTTGGGTGGTTTTCCTCGGCGTCAAACTGGCTCTGGCTAATTTTTCTCGTTTTTCCTTTTTAAACACTACAGGCCGATGGACAAATCATTTTGGGGCGGTTACATTGTGTTCAAGTAGTTGAGCAGTTTCCTACTGGCGGAAAACACTTTTCTAGTAATTGCGAAGCGGCGACAAGCGGACATCTTCGTTGGGTACGTCGATAGACGTCAGCCGTTTCATAGTTTTGCGGACGAACGGAAAGAGGCGGTTTCTTCGATCGGTTGTCACATCGAATTCGTTTGAGTAATTCGCAAAGGCGGGAGGAGTACTAATGAAGTCGCGACGATTGTTGATTGCTTGTCTCGCGTTGACAAGCAGCTTGGCGCTCTTGATCACGCAAGCCGCGCGCAATCGCCAAGCAACTTGTATACGTTTCCATCCGGCACCCAGGATTGGTTCAAGAACTTCGGCACGGGTACCGGAACTCTTGGTAACTCGGGGGGCTTTGGCAATCGCCGAGACCGCGCAACTCCCGGCACCGGTGCGGCCTGGTCGGACGGGTTCAATACCGATCAGCGACTCGGCACCGTTCACAAGCGGATGCTGCGGCGGGGTCGACCTCACTGGTTTATCCTCAATATCGCTCGACTTCGGCCACAACGGCGCGAATCCCGTAAACGTGCAATTCTTTACGCAAGCGGATACGAGCAGCACCTATGTCGTCTTGAATCCCGGCGGCACCGATATCGCCGCTGGCCCAGCCACGACGACATACAACCTGCCGCTCAGTGGGATGACTGCCAACCAAATTGCCTTCATTCGCACGATCGGCGTCAGCATTCGCGACCATCTCACAGAAGGCAATCTCACCTTTACGCTCGACAACATCAAGAGCACCGGCACGCCACTCTTTTCGCGGACGATTGCCGATCATGATGGCGGAGCGGCCGACTTCGATGGCGTCATCTGCAATTTTGATTGCGCCGCGATTGGCGGCGGTAACGGCGGCCAGAACAATAGCGGCATGTCCGTCGTCGGCGGCGCCGCACAATGGACCGATCTGGGCGGAGGTCCAGGCGCGGCCGTCACCTGGGGAAATGGAACTCAAAACAGCGGCGGCTCGTTTAATGCTAAACCGGTCGATTTGTCGAATTATGACACAGCCACAATCCGCATGTCTGCAACGGGCCAGACCCATCGGTTTTCGTCCAATTTTATATGCAAACTGGTGGCGCATTTACTTACCAAGGGGTCAACTTCGGAAATTTGCCGGTTGACGGACAATTTCACGATGTCGTGATTCCTCTGGCCGGAATCGCGGACTTAAATTATGTCGATACAAATGGTATCAACCTCGGCAGCCATGCCAGTGACCTAGTCATTAACGTCGATAGCGTGATTTATTCGCGAGTTCCTGAACCTACGTCCCTTGGGCTCATCGGGATCGCTCTGGCGAGCTGTCTGGGCATGGTTCGACGAGTCCGTTGCGTCAGCTGATCGATGAAGGTAAAAAAATAGAAATCGACCGCCGGGTCGATTGCAAACCGTCTTTCAATAGACGGAAGTTGAGGTATTTTGAGCCGGCCCGATACGAAGGATTTTCGTCGGGCCGGCCTTTTTCGCGGTGAAAATTTTATGCCGTGGTCGGGCGGCCAATCTGCTTTCTGGCAGGTTCACCCGACCATCATACAGGAACCAGTAAGGAATGGTGCGATGATGAAGGCAAAGGTTTCAGGCGCGGTTCGGCTTTACTTGGCAACAACACTTTCGCTTCTCGCGTTCACTGTGGCAATGAATGTTGCCAACGCCCAACAACTCTATTCGTTTGAAACGCCCGATAACCCCAGCACCTCCGACGTCGACGAATCGCTTGAAGGCTGGGATCGCGGCTTCGGTACCGCCGTTAGCTTCGGTACTACAACGGAGGCCGCCAGCGACGGAACTCATGCGCTGAAAATCGAAAAGCAACCCGGTTATCAGTGGGATGTAAGCGATACGATCAATGCGACCGACACCGTTCGCTACCCGCTCTGGAACGCCGTGGCCTCGAATCTGGCTGGCTATACGCTTGATTTCGACGTCATCACCACCGCGGATAGCTTCGCGCACGCGCCAGATATCAGTTCCTCCGGCTACTTCTTGCTGGATGTGTCCACCGAACGGCGCAGCAAAACGCCTTCAAAACAGTTTACAACGTCGCGCCGCCGGGAAACATGCTGAACACGATCACGACCTGGCATGCAAGCATTCCCATGACCCAACTGGCGGTCGAGCCGAACTCGGGCTACTACCAACTGAACTTCGGCTCAAACAGCTCCACCTACACGCCGGGACCGAACGGCGAAGGTCTTCGCTATTACGTCGATAACATTCACTTCTCAGTGCTCGCGCCTCCGAAGCAAACCGTTTCGGAACTCCTGTTCTCCTGGGAAACCCCCGACAATCCCGCCACGCCCACTGTCAACGAACAATTCGAAGGCTGGACCGAAGGCTACCAGCCCGGCCACACCCATTCGATTGTTGCCCTTCCGGCACACGGTCCGACCGAGCGAAGCCATGCCCTTAACATCCATCGCGTCGACCTCGACAACGCGCCGGATGATTCCAATAGTGCATTCTTCACCTGGGGCAGCCAATATATATTAAATTCCGATCCCAACCAAAACGGGCAAATCGACGACACGGTTCAGCAAAAAATCGGCGCGCTCACCGGCAAAATCAACTCTGCCACGCGCGTCGCGTTCGATGTCAGCTTCGATCCCAATTCGTTCGATGCCAATCCGTCATTCGCCCGGTTCGGGCTTAGCGTCGAGGATGGAACACATTCATTCCAAGCGGAATTTCCCTCCTTCAATCCCCTTGATTCAAGCGGCCCAACCACGATCACCATGGACATGCCACTCACGGCCTTTACCACGGGCGGCCTCAATCTCGGCACGACGGATCTCGATACCGCTACACATTACTTCCGGATCACGATGTCCACCAACGTGAACGGCCTCTTCGCCGGCGGGGCGTCGACACCTATCGACTTCCAAGTTGACAATTTCCGGCTGATCACCGAGATCTCAGGCGCCAAAGGTGATTACAACAACGATGGCCGAGTCGATGCCGCCGATTACGTCGTTTGGCGCCAGCATCTGGGGCAGTCGGGCTATCAACTCTTGAACGAAGACACGAACGCGACACCCGGTTCCGACACCATCGAAGACTATGCCATCTGGTGCGCAACTTCGGCACCGTGGCCCCCGGCAGCGGCAGTACGCTCTCGGCCGACACCGCCGTGCCGGAACCTTCCGCATTTGCCTTGTTGTTGACTACGTTGGCCGTCTGCTGCTGGGGCGGTCCAACGCAAAGTTTGACGATTGTAAAACGTGTGCTCACCGCTATTTGGTCGCTTGCGCGAGCAATTGATTTGTGGCATTTTGTCCTTTGCCGTATAATGCGACCGGCTGGCAGGCCATTTTTCTCCCCGGTTTGCCAACCCATGACTAGTATTTTCTGCCGATGTGTATTATCATTTGTTCAAGTGCTTTAACAGCCAAAGCATCGACAGGTAGGCGGAGGTTCTCCCGATGTTCGCCTCATTTCGTTGTTAAGCGGCTTCAGCTATGCAGCGTTTCTGACCGTCGTTTCTGCCGCTGGTCGGTCCTCGGCTCGGTCGATCGCCATCCTGCGACGGCTTTACGTTGGTCGAATTGCTCGTTGTCATTGCAATCATTGGCATCCTCGTCGCATTGCTATTGCCGGCCATCCAGGCCCGCGAGGCCGCGCGCCGCAGCCAATGCTCCGCCAACATCAAAAACGTCGCGCTCGCCCTTCAAAACTACCATGACGTCCGCAAAGAATTTCCGCCCGCAATAACGCTCCGTGATATTAACGACCCCATTTTGAACGACACCCGGCTGTACCGTCCGAGCTGGGCCCACCTGATCCTTCCCTATATCGAGGAGCAAACGCTCTACGACACGTTCGATTTCACTTCAAGCTAACCGATCCGACCGTCGGCAGTCGCAACTACACCGCCCGCGGCACCGAGCTCCCGGTCATGCTCTGCCCCAGCGATAACGGGCGAGGCAGCCGTTTCGAGGACAGCGGCGGCAACTGGGCCCGCGGAAATTACGGCTACAACGCGTTTGAATTCTGGCCGAACCAGTACTTGTGGCCAATGTTCTTTACCGATCCATTCCCGAAACCAATCTATAAAGTCAACATGGGGATGGGTGGCTTCAATCTCGCATGGCGCGGAACCAGAAGCAAATCGCTAAGCCTCGCCAAAATCGTCGACGGAACAACGCACACGATCGCGCTAGCCGAAATGTGCGTCGGGCTTAGCCCGCGCGATCGTCGCGGTGTCTGGGCCATGGGGATGTGTGGCTCCAATTTTCATTGCCGCCACGCCGCCAACGGCATCAACAGCTGCAGTGGATATGACGACGATCTCTTCGGTTCCGCAACCGTTATCTCCGATGTTGGCGACGGCAACCTTCTAGGCCGAGTGTATGCATCCCGACAGCAGTGTCGACGCCAGCGGTCAATCAACGGTCCGCAGCCGACATCCGGGCGGCGCCATGTCGCCATGGCCGACGGCAGCGTCCATTTCCTCACCGACTTTATCGACACTGGCAACATGCCCATCGGCGCGAACATCACCGCCCAGCAATGGAACGATCCGAACGTGTTTCGCACTTGGCAGCGGCTATTGGTGTCCGGCGATGCGTACTCCATCGAGACCTCATTTTAAAATCGATTTCTGCCCGCTCGCTTTTCAAGCAACCAACGTCCTTTCGTGTTGATTCATGCAATCCAACTTCTGCGAATTCGAGTGGTCTGTTGTTTGGTTTGCACGTGTCTTGCCGGCTGTGGATCGCAATAGTCCGTTCAGCTACGTTAAGGTCTCCGGCAAGATCGCCTATGAAGATGGCACTCCGATCCCGGCTGGTGGCATGGAGCTCCGCTTCACCGCTCTCGACGCCCCGAAGCTCGATAAGGCCTATCCCCGTCCGGCAATTGCCCGCGTGAATGAAAAAGGCGAATTCGAACTGCGTCACAAGCTACAAGTTCGGGGACGGCCTGATTCCCGGCCGGCACAAAGTTAGCATCGATCTCAGCAACGGGCTCGATAGCCAAACCGCTCGTTCCCAAAGAGTATACCAGCGTCGCCACGACGCCGCTTGAAGTCGACACCGCCAACGCGCCATTCGACATCAAGGTCCCGAAACCGAAAGCGAAACAAGTGATCGATGCTGCGACCATTCGGTGAACTGTCGATTCGGTCTCATTTGTATCTGCTCGCCGCCATGTCGGCGGCCGGGCCATGCTGCGCGAACCCCGCCGTTTACGAACCCAGCACCGATCCAACTCTCGGCTTCAATCTTATTTCTTGGTGGAATTTCGATAACGCGGGTACGCCGGGAGTCGATGAAGGCGTCCCAGTCTGGCAAAACGCCATTCAATCGATTTACGATGCTGGCTTCCGCGAGGTTTCCATCGATCCGGTCCGCTATTTCGATACTACGACCTTTTCCATCGCCGCCAGCTCCGGCCGCGGCCCCGAGCTGACGTCGATCGATGCCGCGGTCCAGAAGGCCAAACAGCTCGGGATGCGCGTCACGCTGAACCCGTTCGTCGAGCCAGGAACCGGTTCCAACTGGCGCGGCACCTACAACCCACAGGGCGCGGCCGGCACCACGTTTTGGAACGACTATCAAAACTACCTGGTGGCGGTTGCCCAAATCGCTCAAAACCGCGGCGCCGATGCAATGAACGTCGGCACCGAGCTGAAGGCCATGGACGACGACAACAACAATGCCGCTCATTGGACTTCGGTCATCAACGCCGTCGATAATGTGTACCAAGGTCCGTTGGGCTATGCCGCGAACTGGGACGATTATCGCAATCCCAATCTCCAGGCCAACATTTGGGAGAATCCAAAGATCGATTACATCGGCATCGACTCGTATTTCGATCGAATCTTGTCCGACTACTACAAGTATTTGAATCCAACTTTCACCACCTCGCAGATCAACTCGCTCGTTAACGGCAACACAAATCCCATCCAAACGTACCCCAGCAAGTCGTTTGTCGACGTCATGACGAACGCTTGGAACAAGTTTTTGGATGTCGACTCGACAGCCGTCTCGTCGGGCGGCAAGAACTATTTCGACCTGGATGGCGTGATGGCCTATGCCGCGGCCCGCAAAGGCAACACCGGCATGAAGCTCCAATTCACCGAACAAGGCTACAATTACTACAATAACTCGTCCGCGTCGCCGCAGACCTCTTCGGGATCGCTCGATACCGCCGAGCAGCTCATGGCATTTGAAGGCTTGCTGCGCGCGCTCGATGGCCGCAAAGACCTGTTACAAGCGGTCGATATTTGGCAATGGGAAATGTCCGGATCAAACGGCAGTATCTGGAACATCAATCCGAGCCAATCGGCCGATCAGCAAGGCAATCGGCGTGTTGCCCTCTGGTTGTCGCGCTTTGCACGCAACCTTCTACCCGGCGACTACAATGGCGATGGAAATGTCGACGCCAGCGACTACGTCATGTGGCGCAAAACCTATGGCCAACCTGTTTCCGACCTGTTCGTTGGGGCCGACGGCAATGGGAATAAGGTCGTCGATCAGGACGATTACATGATCTGGCGATTGAACTTCGGCGCCACTTCGACGGTCGATATAGGCGCCGGCAACTCGATTCCCGAACCGGCAGCCGGTGCACTGCTGCTATTCACAATTTGCGGTGCAGCGCTACGTCGTTCCCGAACGCGCACCGCTTGAGCCCGCCCACGCTTTGGCCGGGGATGCTGCCATGAAAAGCGTTGTCGTCCTAATGACCGCACTGTTGTGTGCATCGCAGGTCGTCGGCCAGGTCTACCGATTCGAAGCTGAAAACGGCACCCTCACAGGCATCAACACCGCCACTTCCACCCCCGGCTATTCCGGCACTGGCTACGTCACCGGCTTCGACAACGACAGCGACCAGCTCACGATCCAAGTCAACAATCTGCCCGATGGCCTCTACGAACTTTGGGTCCGCTACAACTCGCCGTCTGGTCACAAGGGCTACGGCGTGCAGGTTGATTCCGAAATTAGCGATGCCACGTTCGACACCACGAACAATCAATTCGCGCTTGACCGGGCCGGTCTGTTCAACCTCACCGGCACGACCAACACGCTCAAAATTACCAAAGGCTGGGGCTATTACGACGTCGACTATCTGGAGCTTCGCCCGGCCACGGTTCGCACGCCGGTGCCCGTCTCCTCGCATTTATCCGATCCGTCGGCCGATGCCCACACGCAAGCGCTCATGAACTATCTGGCAGCGAACTACGGCGTCAAGACCCTTGCCGGGCAGCAAGGTCTTGTTGGCCAAAACGACCCTTTCCCGTCGCTAAGTTATCTGAACAAATCGGGCGGGCTTGTTCCGGCCGTGCGTGGCTCCGATTTTCTCAATTACTCGCCTTCGTTTCTTGAGCATCAAGATGCCCGCAATGGCGAATCCGAGCGCGTCATCAATTGGGCGAAGCAAACGGGTGGAATCCCGGAATTTTCCTGGCATTGGAACGCGCCGACAGATATCACCGGAACCTGGTACCAGGCGTTCTACACTCAAAACACGAGCTTCGACGTCCAAGCTGCTCTCGCCAATCCAACCGGCCCCAAATACCAACTCCTGTTGCGCGATATCGACGCCATCGGCAGCGAGCTCAAGAAATTCCAGGACGCCGGCGTTCCTGTCCTTTGGCGGCCGCTGCACGAGGCACAAGGCAATTCACCGCCTGTCGGATCCAGCGCGTGGTTCTGGTGGGGCGCCAAAGGGCCGCAAGCGTTCAAGGACCTGTGGCGACTTATGTACAACCGGCTCTCGACCCCTCGCCCCGCCGATAATTTTCCCGGTCTGCACAATCTCATTTGGGTCTTCACCTCCTCCGACGCGGTCGAAACTCACCAAGATTGGTACCCGGGCGACGACGTCGTCGACATCGTCGGCGAAGATGTTTACACCAACGCCAGCTCCAGCATGAGCGGTCAATGGCTCAACATGCTCGACTCCTACGATGGCCGCAAAATGGTCACTCTTTCCGAAACCGGTACTTTGCCTAATGCCAATTTGCTCCGCGAGCTCGGCAACAAGTGGAGTTGGTTCATGCCCTGGGACGTTAATTACCTGAATAATTACAGTGCCGCTCAAGTACAGACGCTATTGGGCGACTCCGACATAATCACGCTCAACGAGCTACCCACCACGCCCTGGAAAAACTCGGCTCCCATCGCCGGGGATTTCAACCATAACGGCGTCGTCGATGCCGCCGATTACGTCGTCTGGCGTAGTTCCTACGGCCAAACCGGCTGGGGACTGGCCGCCGACATTGATCTCAACGGCCGAATTGATCTGGCCGACTACGCCGTCTGGCGCTCGCATTTCGGTCAAACCTCGGGCAGCGGCGCGAGTTTCGATTGGTTGGATCCGACCGCCGTTCCCGAGCCGGCATGCTGCACACTATTGCTTATCTGCATGCTACTTTCCTCGAGCCTCCGCCAATCAAAAT
>CAVTEK010000006.1:0-90198 GCA_963733825.1 Pirellulales bacterium | reverse complement strand
ACCCAGCGAATGCAAACTATAATGTCGTACCCGCTGCCGTTTTCCGGCAAAATGGCCCACCGAATACGGCCGATATTGATCCACATTCAGAAGAAGTGGCAGGCGTAATGATCTCGACCGATACGAGCGACGGAACCGGCATCTTTGCCAACGGCGTGTCACCGACTGGGGTGTCGCCCGGCGCATTGCTCCACGCATCTGCCTACAATGTACCGACCGGTCCGGGAGAGCCTGAGGCAGCAATTTCGGCACAGCACGTGGCTCTGCAAAATTCTGGCAATATTTCGGCCATCAACTTCAGTTTTGGTGAGGCATTGAACGGGGGTGAAGACTTGGATGGCAACTCGCTGCTCACTCAGTTTGTCGATTGGTCGGCAACTGTACATGATGTGCTTTACGTTGTTGCCGGGAACGAAGGAACTGGTGGCATCCCAGTTCCCACGGACAACTATAATGGGGTGACTGTCGCGTTTTCTACGACGATTAGCGGCGTATATCGGCAACTCGATTCTGGTAATTATTACGGCGAAGATGCCATAGGTCCGCGAACATCCGTGGATTTAATTGCACCCGGCAGGGATATCGAATTAACAGACTTAGGCGACACTCACGCATTTGCCAGCGGCACTAGCATTGCCGCCCCGCTTGTGACGGGCACTGTCGCCCTGCTTCAACAATACGCTGACCAACACACTCCGAACGCGCCCCGTTGGACAGCTGACGCGCACCGGCACGAAGTAATGAAGGCCACTCTTATCAATTCGGCCGACAAACTAAAGGACGATGGCACATACGCTCCGGTTGGCGGGCTCTTGGGAATGGAAAAGACCGTAGTAGATACCGACGGAACCAGAACATGGCTTGATTCAAATGCCTATAATAATGCTGCAGTACCACTCGATCTACGGTTGGGTGCCGGCCAACTCAACGCAACTCGTGCGCTTAAGCAGTATTCGCCTGGCGAATTTCACGCGACCGCTGGACCTGTGCCCGTACGGGGGTGGGATTATGGGACAACGAGCGGCGACGATGCAATAAATAAGTACATTATTAGTGAACCAATTCTATCGGAGAGCTTTATATCGATCACATTGGCATGGGACCGGCAACTGCTCTTTTCCAACGATGCGAATGGGAATGGCGCATACGACGTTGGCGACACGTTTGTCGGAGATTGTTGTTTTTCCAATCTCGATCTGTACCTCGTGCCAGCGGGTTCTACTAGCCTTGACGATGCGATCACTTCATCCGTCGCCGAATTTCCTTACGATAGCTTGGAGCATATCTTTTTTAAGATTCCACCGCTCGCAGGTGGCAATTACGAGATTTGGGTACATCAGTTTAGCAGTCAGTTTGGCAATGCCACAAACTATGCTTTGGCCTGGTGGGCAGAGGGCACATTTCTCGAAGCTGACTACGACCATAACGGTAGCGTAGGTCCAGAGGATTACATCGTATGGAGAAACAGTTTTGGCGAGACTGTTACTCCTGGAACTGGCGCGGACGGCAATGGCGATGGACGTATTGACGCCGCCGACTATGTCGTGTGGCGCCAAAGCCTCGCGGCCGCTGGCGCGGGCAGCAGCCTGGCTTCGGTGCCGGAGCCGTCAGTATTGGCGCTAGCAGTAATCGGCGCCTGGTTGGTGCTGGAAAATCGCCGAGACGGCCGCGGAGTGCACCGAGTTAAGAATTGTCCGCCGAATGGCGACGTCGCCGATAACGCTGGCTGGCGCGTTGCAAGATCGCGATCTCCTCCGGCGAGAGCGCGTCCCAACTGGAGTCGTAGAGCCGGGCCAGAATGTCGTCGACGCGGGCGTCTTCCACGGCTTCCTGTTCGCGGCGGTCCCGCGTTGCCGGCCGTTGCTGATGCTCGACGAGGACGCCGTCGTCGTCATCTTCGCTCGACCACATCACGTCGAGCAGATCGAGACCGTCCGAGCTGAGCTGGTAGCCGGCCGGTTCGTCGTTCCACTCGGGCGACGATGCCGCGGCCAGATCCTGGCGGGCACTGAAAAACAGGAACAGCCCAAGCGTCAGCAGCGGGATCCACATCGGCAAGTGCGTTTGCAACTCGCCGGCAATCGTTAACAGCGACGCCAGACAGAGCAAAAAAGCGACGCCCATCGCCACGCGAGCCGTCACGACGCGAGCGGTTCGCCGACCGAAGGCGGGCCAAAGCATGGCCCGAAGCACCGCACCGCCATCGAACGGGTACGCGGGCAGCAAGTTCAAAAGCATCAGGATCCAATTGAGCCAAAGGGTTAGCTTGGCCGCGACGACCGCCGAACTGCCCACGACGAGATCTTCCGGAGTACGGAATGGATTCAGGAGGCCTAACAATTGGGTGTTATGAGCCGCGGCGAGAACAATGGCTGCCAAAACCGCGAGCAGCAAATGCACGATCGGCCCGGCCAGTGCCACGAATAAATGGACCTCCGGTTCATCGGGCACGCGAGGCGAAATGAGCCCTCCGACCGGGCCGAGAACAATCGCGTCCACGCGGCCGCCGACACGAAGAGCGGCCAGCGCGTGGCCGACCTCGTGCAAGGTGACGCTCACAAGCAGGATGCCCACCATCAACAAACCGGTACTCAGCAGATCGGGCTCGGGCAGCATGAAAGCGAGCGCGAGCAGAGCCGAGAGGACGAAGAAAACGTGCAGGTAGACGGCGACGCCCCACCATCGCCCCAAGCTCAAACTCCAGCGTTGGACAGAGAGAGCGGGCATGGCACACTCGCATCAGCGAATCGAAGACGAAAAGAATCGCGGCAAACTGGGTCCGATAAAGCTGCTCGACAACTGCAAAGGCCGAATGTATCGTACCAGCCAAAGCAATCGCGGGCAAATGTCTGCCGGCATCATCACTTCTACGCAGCAAGTGCCCCAAAGTTTGGGCAAAATGCGCCATCCCCTAAGGGTAGTATTCCATGCCAAACGACGAACAAACACTCCTCGAAACTCGCCGCTTCGCCGTGGTTGAAAAAGCGGTGACTCGACCAGATGGGCAAGTTGCGAGCTGCCAGTTTGTGAAGCATGGCGGGTCTGTCGCGATTTTGCCGTTGCTCGATGACGGGCGCGTTTGCCTGATTTTTAGCCGCCGAGTTACCGTGAACCAAACCCTCATCGAAGTGCCGGCAGGCACCCGGGAGCCGGACGAGAGGCCGCTCGAAACGGCGCGTCGCGAGCTTGCCGAGGAAACCGGCTATCGAGCACGCGAGTTTGAAGAACTCGTCTCCTATTACCCGTCCCCGGGCGTTTTGAGCGAGCGGATGTGGATCTACGTGGCGCACGGACTAACACCCGGCCGGCATGCTCGCGAAGCGAACGAGGAAATCGAGAATTACGTCGTCCCATGGGAGGAGGCCCTGGCCATGATCGACCGCGGCGAAATCCAGGACGGCAAGACCCTCGTGGCGATTTTGATGTACCAGCGAAAGCTTTCTGTTTGAGTTATAATACGGATAAGGGCTTTGACGCAGCGACGACGGCGGGCCGTTCGTCGCTGTGAATTCTAGGGGGGATTTGCTATGGCCATATCGCTGTACGACCGCATGGTGTCGATGGTCGCCGTCGCGATTCTGGTTGCGGCGGCGGGCTTTTTCGAAAAAAATGACGGCGTTGCAACGGCCGCTCCCACGCCGGACGTCACCCAAAAAGCCGCGCCGCTGCGATTGCTCGACGTCGACGGCAAGCCGTTTGATTTACATCAGTCGAGCAAAGGCCCCGTACGCGTTGTGGTATTCACGCGCCTCCGATTGCCCGATCTCGAACCGGTACGCACCCGAGATTCGCAGCTTGTACGAAAGTCTTCATGCCAAGGGCGTGGACTTCTATTTGGTTTACGTCGATCCGGATGAAAAGCCGGAAGCCATTCGCGAGCATCTGCGCGAGTTCAAGTACCCGTGCCCAGGCATTCGCGATCCGCATCACACGCTCGTTGCTCAAACGGGTGCAACGATTACGCCGGAAGCGGTTGTGTTCAATCGTGATTGGAAAGTCACGTACCGTGGCCGCGTGAACGACCTGTATGTGGATCTCGGCACGCCGCGCCCTGCGGCAACCAAGCACGACCTGCAGGATGCCATCATCGCGACCCTGGCCGGTGTGCCTGTCGCTGAGCCTGTTACCAAGGCGATCGGCTGTTACATCGGCGACTTGAAGGCGAAATAGCCGGCGCAATAAGTGGGCCGACTTTGCTCGCTCATCATGATCTCTGTGCAAAGCAACAAAGTTCGCAGGTTTCTAGTTGCCGTTTCTGGCGTGCTTGTTTTCCCGATCGGTGGGCGTGATAGGGTCCGCGCGGCCGATGCCGTTGCCGTCGCGTCCGATACGCCCCACGTAACGTTCAATCGCGACGTGGCGCCGATTCTGTTTGCCAATTGCTCTTCATGCCATCATTCGGGCGAAGCGGCGCCGTTCAATTTGCTTACCTACGAAGACGCGCCGACGTTCCGGTCAAATCGCCGATGTCACGCGGCGCCGCTTCATGCCGCCGTGGCTGCCCGAGCCCGGCCACGGCGAGTTTGCCGGGGCCCGGCGGCTCTCCGACCAGGACATCCAGGCGCTGGACAAATGGGCCAAAGCGGGTGCGCCGCGGGGAAACCCTTCCGATCTGCCGCCGGCGCCCAAGTTTGTGGAAGCCTGGCAATTGGGGCCGCCCGATCTCGTGGTCGATAGCCCACCGTACACACTATCCGCCGATGGCGGCGATCAATTTCGCAATTTTGTCATCCCGTTCGATTTGAAGTTGCCGCAATGGGTAGAAACGATCGAGCTTCGGCCGTCCAATCCGCGCGCTACGCGTCACGCTCGGCTCGGCGTCGATCGTTCGCATGAATCGCTTCGCCGCGATGCGGAGGACAAGCTTCCCGGTTACGAAGGCATGGACTGGGGACAGGACCCGAATGGCCAGCTTGTAACCTGGGTGCCTGGGACGATCGCTCATCCGGGAATGCCGGGCGCCGCGTGGCGGATTTATCCGAAAACGTGTTTCGTGCTGCATGCGCACATGCGGCCCACGGGCAAACCGGAGGTCGTGCAATTTCACATCGGCCTTCACTTCGCGAAGGCATCGCCCAAACTCAAGCCCGTGACGATGAGGATTGGCAGCCGCAATATCGACATCCCAGTCGGTGCGGTGCGTTACATCGCGACCGACGATTACATTCTGCCGGTTGATTTGGATGTTTATTCGGTTTTCCCGCACGCGCACGCGATTTGCCGCGAAACGCGCAGTTCTGGCCGAGCTGCCCGATGGCTCGACTAAATCGCTGATCTGGATCAAGGATTTCGACGAGAGCTGGCAGGAGAGCTACCGGTCTATCAATCCGGTGCGACTGCCGCGAGGAACGAAGCTGCGTTCCGGTTTCCGCTATGAAAATACGGACGAAAACATTCGCAATCGCCATCATCCGCCGACGCGCGTGGTTTACGGCTCGAACGTTGCGGATGAAATGGCCGACGTTTATCTGCAGGTGACCACGGCCCATCCCGATGAGCGGGCGGCGTTCATGGAGGATCTCGACCAGTACAACATGCGGTCGCAAATCGTGGGGTTTAACAAAACGCTGCAAAAGTATCCGCAAGATCCTTGGAGCCGGGAGGATTTGGCCGCATGCGAGGTGGCATTGGGCAAACCGGCCGAGGCGATTCGGTTGCTCGAGGATCGACTAAAATTGAGTGCGGCCGACACTAATCATGCGTTAGTTTCACTGGGGTTGGCGCGTGTGGCCGTCGGCGATTTCGACCGGGCGGAAAAGGTCGAACGCCAGGTATTGGCCAAGGACCCCGCCTATTCCGATGCCTGGCTTGGGCTCGGAAAGGCTCTAACGGCCGAGAGCAGGATTCAAGACGCCGAACAAGCGTTTCGCAAAGCGTCCGAGCTGGCGCCAGCGCTTACGGATGCTCACCTGGAGCTGGCCGACAACTTCGTCAAGCAGGGAAAACTGGCGGAAGCAGCCGCGGCATGCAGCGAGGCGATCAAGTCGTCGCCCGACATGGCAGATGCGTACGTGAAGCTGGCCGGCATCCTGGCGCGGCAAAAAAAGTACGACGAATGCCTGCGCTACCTCGTTACGGCCCAACAGCTCGCGCCTTACACGCATCCACCCAAGGTGTTGCTGGCCGTCTTCTATTACCAGAATGGCGACGCGGAGCAGAGCAAGAAGCTGTTGCGCGAAGCACGCATCGAGTCGCCCCAGCATCCCGTTCCCGAATTGTTCCTCGGCCAATTTGCCCTGCGAGAAAAGGATTTCGCCAACGCACGCGAATACCTGGAGAGCGCCGCGTCGCGGCCGATACCGGCGAACTGGCCGGAAAGCCACAAAAAGCGGTTCATGGTGCTGCTCGAAACCGAGCGATTCAAATTGGCGCAGCAGGTGCAGGATATCGATCTGGCGCGGCGGGCCGTGACGGAGTGGATCAAATATGATCCTGAGAATCGCCAAGTGCAAGAGTTTTACAAGAGTCTGCACTCAACGGATAACCGGTAGTTTAGCGCGTTGAATCCGCCGAAAATCGAAATGATAGCGCTTGACGTTATTAACGCCATGCGTTATTATTGAACGGCATGATTCGCAGCTTTCGCGATGGGGAAACCGAAAAAGTCTTCGGCCGGGAGCCGCGGACCAAATTCGCCCGCGCCATCCAGCGAGCCGCGTTGCGAAAGCTGCTGTTACTGAATGCGGCTGAATCGCTCAACGATCTCCGCGTCCCGCCAGGGAATCGCTTGGAAAAGTTGTCGGGTGATCGCGTCGGGCAATATAGTATTCGTATTAACAACCAATGGCGCATTTGTTTTCGATGGCTTAACAGCGACGCATACGACGTCGAAATCGTTGACTATCATTAGGAGCGTATATGGCCCGCCGCAAGAAATTGCCGCCAATACATCCGGGCGAGATTCTGCATGAAGAGTTTCTGGTTCCGCTCGATATCAGCCAATATCGGCTCGCCAAGGATACGAGCGTGCCACCGCGCCGAATCAATGAAATTGTCCGCGGGCAGCGTTCCATTAGCGCGGACACCGCCTTGCGTCTTGCGCGGTACTTCGGTACTTCGGAGCGTTTCTGGCTAAATCTGCAATCGCATTACGATCTCGAAAAAGAGAAGGATCGACTTGGGAAACGGCTGGAGCGAGAAGTACACGCACTGGCGACTGACCGTCGCGCGTCGTAAGTTGCCGGCGTGCGGCCTAATCCCAACTTTTCCGCAGCAACCGCTCCTCGATCTTGCAGGCGTGATGCAAATCGTGCAGAGCGATGTGCCGGAACATGATGTATACGCCGTAGTGCGAGTATTGTTCGTGTTCGGCCGCAATCTCCCATTGTTCCGGCGTGAGCATGCGGAGCCGTGCGATCATCGCCGATCGCTCGCGTTCGAAGCGGGCCATTTCGGCGTCGAGATCGAGCTTCAATAGCGCGTCATCCGCATCATCGCGGGAAGGCTCGTAGGATTTTATCAACAGTCCCGGTCGTGCGAGCATTTGATCGAGCCGCCGCATCATAATCGGTTGCACGGCCGGTAAGTGCACCGCATGCTCGTGTGCGGACCACACACCAGGCGCCGGCCGCCGCTTCCGCAATTCCGGCGGCATCTCGTAGATCAACTCGCGCACCGTGGCCGGCCCGCGAGCCAGTTGTGTAAGTACCAATGCGAATTGATTTTGTTCGGGCACGGCAGCTGCCATTACTCCAATTCGTCGTCGGCTAGATCCGGTTGCCCCAGACCGCGCACGCGAAGAATTTGGACCTCGCCCTCGACAACGACAAAAAGCAAACGATAGTATTTGCCATGTGCGGTTTTAAATAGCAGATGCCGAATGTCGCGATCGGTTTGTGCAGCTTCGGGTGCCCGCGCAAAAGTCAAAGGTGCGTTTTGGAGCTTGCTCCTTGCTTCGATATACGCGTCCCACCAGCATCGCGCACCATCGGGCGATCGATCACGAATCCAATCGACGATTAGCTGAAGATCCAATTCTCCGCGTGGCAGTATTCGGACACGGAACGCCATACGCGGCTACAATCCATTCCGCTGACGAAATTCCCGCTCGAACTCTTCAATAGGACGACCCGTTTCTCCATTCTCAAGATCGCGTAACGACGCGCGAACCGCAAGAACATCCTTTTTCAGCCCTTCAACACTCGGATGTTGAGCGCGCCATTCGGCATATAGCTGGTCCAACGATTGCGAGTCGTCGTCATCGCGGCGAAGGCGATCATCGGCAAACTGGTAAAAACTCTGAAGTTCCTTGGTGATTGGCGACATAATACTGCTTCTGCACGAATGACGAAAAAACTGCAGTCTATTGTATAATGTTTGCAGTTGTTCGCCAAATTCGTTTATTCCACCGTCACGCTTTTCGCCAGATTCCGCGGTTTGTCCACATCGCAGCCGCGCAGAATCGCCGTGTGGTAAGCCAACAATTGCAGCGGCACGACGGTCACGATCGGCTGCAGAAAATCGGGCACGGCCGGCACGCGAATTACATCGTCGGCAAGTTCGACGGCTTGCGAATCGTCTTTATCGACGATTGCAATCACGGGTCCGCCGCGGGCCTTGATCTCTTCCATGTTCGAGATCACTTTGCTGTAGACGCCCCCTTGCGGCACGATGAATACGCTGGGCGTTTGCTCGTCCACCAGTGCGATCGGCCCGTGTTTCATTTCGGCGGCCGGGTAGCCCTCGGCGTGGATGTAGCTGATTTCCTTCAACTTCAGCGCACCCTCCAAGGCCGTGGGGAAATTGAACTGCCGGCCCAGGTAGAGGAAGTTGTTGCAGGAGGCATACTTGGCCGCGATGCGGCGGGCTTCGTTGTTGGTGTCGAGCGCTTCCTCGATGTGTCCCGATAGTGCCGATAGCTCGTCGATGATCCGCAGCCCCGCCTCGTAACTGAGGTGCCGGATGCGGCCAAAGTACAGGGCCAGCAGCGCCATCACGACGCACTGCGATGTGAAAGCTTTGGTCGAAGCTACGCCAATCTCGGGACCCGCGTGCAGGTAAACTCCGCCATCCGCCTCGCGGGCAATCGTGCTGCCCACGACGTTGCAAATCGCCAGCGTCGGATGGCCCTTGCGCTTCATTTCGCGGAGCGCAGCGAGCGTGTCGATTGTTTCGCCGCTTTGTGTGATGGCGAATAGCACGGTTTGCGGCGACATCGGCGGGTTGCGGTAACGCAGCTCGCTGGCGTATTCCACCTCGACCGGAATCCGCGCGTACGCTTCGATCATATATTCGCCGACGAGCGCCGCATGCCAGCTCGTGCCGCACGCCGTGAGCACGATCCGGTCGATCATCCGCAATTGCTGCGGCGTAAGATTCAGGCCGCCGAAGACCGCGGTCGCTTCCTCGCGATTGAGCCGGCCCAACATGGCAGCGGTCACGGTTTCGGGCTGCTCGAAAATCTCCTTGAGCATGTAATGGGGGAAACCGCCCAGATCAACCTGCGTGGTGTCGATGTCGAGCTGCTCGACGCTATGCCGCACGTGGCCTTCGTCGCGATGAATCACGCGAATCGAATCGGCCGTGACGACGGCCAGCTCATGATCGGCCAGGTACACGATCTGATCGGTGTGTCCGACGAGCGGGGAGCCGTCGCTGGCGATGAAATGCTCGCCGTCGCCGATGCCGATTACCAGCGGACTGCCCAAGCGGGCCGCCACGATCACATCTGGCCAATCGCGAAAAAACATCGCCAGGCCGTAGGTGCCGCGCAGTTGCGCGAGAGCTGCTTGCACGGCTTCCACCAATGGGGCGTATCGATCGGCGGGAGGCGTGTTGCTTGCCGCCGCGGGGCGTGCGTCTAACTCGGCCGCTACCAAATGGGCCACCACTTCGGTATCGGTGGCCGATTTGCAGTAATAGCCACGCTCGGCCAACTGCTGCTTGAGCTCGCGGAAGTTCTCGATGACGCCGTTATGCACGAGCGCCAAGACGTTCTCGCCGCCGACGTGCGGATGGGCATTCACATCGGTGGCCGGTCCGTGCGTTGCCCAGCGCGTGTGACCCAGGCCGATGCGGCCGGGGGCCGGCTGTTCGTCCAGCTTGGCTACGAGTTTGTCGACGCGGCCGACCGATTTGGTGATCGCGAATTCGCCCTGGTCGATCGTGACGACGCCGCTGCTATCGTAGCCGCGATACTCCAAGCGGCGCAGACCTTCGATCAGAAAATCGACTGCCTGATGAGGCCCGATATATCCGACGATGCCACACATATGCTGATCCGTTCTGCTGTCGGGTAGTTGTGGGCCAGTTTGCCACTGTCATCCCGAGGTACTCCGAGGGATCCGGCTAGATTCCTCGGAGTACCTCGGAATGACAGGTTGTTGATCCTCCCTCACCCTGCCCTCTCCCGGCTCGGCCGCCGAGCAGGGAGAGGCTTCGAAATGCACCTTCACAATTGTATGTTTGCCGGGCTTTTTCAACCTACCCCGATTCCGCGAAATCGGCTATGAATTGCCGCCGAAAAGGAGATCTTATGCCTCGACAATCCGAACCCTCGTCCTCGCCGCGCAGTTACGTCGTGATCCCGGCCCGGTATGCTTCGACCCGGCTACCTCAAAAGATGCTACTGCGTGAAACGGGCAAGAGCCTGTTGCAGCACACTTATGAAGCGGCCTGCGCTGCCAGCAAACCGGCGGGTGTGTTGATCGCCACCGACCACGCCGAGATCGCTCGCGACATCGAGCGGTTCGGCGGCGACTTCGTGATGACGAGCCCGGATTGCGCCAGCGGCACCGACCGTGTGGCGGAAGTTGCCCGCAAGTTGCCGCGGGCCGATATCCTCGTCAACGTGCAGGGAGACGAGCCGGAAATGTCGCCGGAAAACGTCGACCGCGTGATCGAGCTGTTGGAACAGAACCCATCAGCCGGCATGGCGACGCTTTGTGCCCCGATGCCTTCGGCCGAACAACTTGCGAACCCGGCGTGCGTGAAAGTTGTGTTCGACCATGCGGGCCGGGCGCTGTATTTCAGCCGCAGCCCGATCCCATTTGTTCGCGACAATCCAATTGCTGGGTGGCTGGGGTCGAGCGCCAGCGAGCCCCCAGCGGGCAATGATTCTGGGGGCTCGCCTTCGGCTCGACCCCAGCCACCCTTCAACGACCCGCCGCTTTTCTATCAACATTTGGGCATCTACGCTTTCCGCCGCGATGTGCTGTTAAGCATGTCCACGTTGCCCGCCTCGTCGCTGGAGCAAGCGGAAAAGCTGGAGCAGCTGCGGATGTTGCAAGCGGGCGGAACGATCCTGGTGGCGGTGGTCCAGCATGCGTCCAGCGGCATCGACACGCCGGCCGACTACGCCGCGTTCGTCGCCCGTCGCCGGGCCGCCGGCTAATGCGGAAAGCGGAGTGGGGAAGGTGGAAGGCAATCAAAAACTGCCGTTTGCCTTCCGCACTCGGCACTCCGCACTCCCCCTTGGCATGCGTTACAATGCCCGCGTGATTGCACGCGCTGACGAACCGCTGCCCCTGCCCCTGCTGATCACCGGCGTGGCCGGCGTCGCCGGCTATAACGCGTTCCATTACTTTCGGGCTCGCTATCCGGGCCAGGTCGTCGCGATCCGCCAGGAAGACAACTGGCCGCTCACCGGCGACGGCGTCGTTCCCTGCAATGCCGAGGACCACGGCCGGCTGCGGGCACTTTTCGACGAATATCAATTTCAATCGATCCTCAATTGCGCGGGCAACTGCGCGCTGCGGGCCTGTGAACTCGACTCACGCCTCGCCTGGCGCACAAACGTCGAAGGCCTGATCAACTTGCTCTCGATCGTCGTCGAGCGCGAGGTGCGGCTGGTACATCTATCGATCGACCTTGTGTACTCGGGAGAGCGAGCCGGCTCGTCCTCGAGCCCGTTCGGGGGCGAGGACGCCCCGGCTCGCTCGACCTACGTGGAAACCGATCCCACCGACCCGGTTACCGTCTATGGCAAAACAATGGTTTCGGCCGAACAGCTTTTGGCCGATTGGATGCCCGCGTCGTGCGTTCTCCGCATCTCTTTGCCGATGGGAATCAGCTTCAATGGCCACGCTGGCGCGATCGACTGGATTCAATCGCGTTTCAAAAAAGGCCGGCCAGCAACGCTGTATTTCGATGAGGTTCGCACGCCCGCCTATACTGATTGCCTCAATCGTTTGTACGAGCGCGTGCTGGCAAGCAATTTGAGCGGCCTGTACCATGCCGGCGGCCCGCGCGCGTTGTCGCTCTACCAGATCGCGCAAATCGTCAACCGCGTCGGAGGTTACGACCCGAAATTGCTGATGGGTTGTCCGCGCCGCCAGGCGGGTCCGATCCCGCCGCGGGCCGGCGATGTGACGATGAACTCGACCGCCCTGGCCGAAGTCCTTGACGACGATCCGCTCGATGGCTGGCCCTGCGACGACGCCTACGTGCCGACGCATCGCGAGTGGCATTTCGAGCGGACCGGCGAACCCGGCTCGCGCGAACTCTTGGCGCAAATTCTTTATCGCAATCCTCGTCGGTTAGTCCGTAGTCCGTAGTCAGTAGTGGGTCAGTCTAATCCACGGGGCCAGTGGTCGGTCATCCGCGTTTCGTATTTAACCCCGCACTTGCATTCCATTTTGTAGCTAACGTCGTACGCCGCGACCTGCTTCTGCTCACCGCCATTGCGAGATTCAAAGGCTAATGTCGGCCGGGGCTCGCCATGAATTGTCTCTTTGTACTGTTCATTGCAATTTGGACATATTCTTGCCATTTGGTTCTCCTACCCTGCGTTTTTCTTCGGCCGGGTGTTGTAGTGCAATTCGGGGAGGAGTCCAACTACGTCTCGATGCTCCAAAGTCTGTTAGTGACACCCGCAGCCATCGCTGGCGTTATCCGTAGCGTTTGATGACGGCGGACAAAGTTGTAATACATGAAATGCGAACTGATCGCGGCAGAATGGTTCTCGATTTTTTTCGAGAACGCATTTGTTAACCGTGTAAATCTTCGCATGCACATTCTCATGGTCAAATTAGCTCGCTCTGCGTAGCTAGTCGATACATGGTCGGCGTCGGGGTTGCCGCGAATCCGCGAAACTGACTGAAAAAACTTTGCCTGGACTATAGCGAGTTTCCGGCTTTGCGTTGCTACCCTCGCCGCCGTATTGCTTAATGAGCATCGCGTAATCAATGTTCGATCCAAAATAATTTCCAACCGCTTCGATGTAGACACGGTTGCCATCGGTTGTTAGTTGAACCCTATTCGCAAGCCGCTCTGACAGATCAGACATGAATCGAAATGCTGTTGCGGCGTGTTTCGCCGACCTGCCAGCTCGGAACGAGTTTCGTGTCCGCACAAATTGCAGTCCACGTCCAAATGTCGCCGACACCCGGCTGGCCCTTCATTTCTGGTGGTACGTTCTTAGATTTCGCATAACACCACGACCAGATTTCGTCACACTGCAAGCGTTTACACGGCAGATTGCGGAGCACCTGATCTTGAAACTGCGAACAGGCTGCACCGACATCGACAAGTAGTTTCGCGACGGTGTTTTTTACCACCCCAGTCATCCGAACCGTGCGACGGATGCTATTTCCCTCACTCGCGCTCTGACGATTGCGGCACGTTTTTCAGTGTTTAGCTGTTTCATACTGACCATTATGCGTGAGCGGTTACGCTTTTTCAATCAGTTTAATGGCCATAATATCACAAAATCAATTAAATCTATCGAATTGCCATGCCGAAATATCACAATTAGGCTATTATTATCACGAATGGCCTGCCAGCCATCAACCCTGGGAGGAAAATGAATCATCCGCGAATTCCTATTCGACGTCGCCAAAATTGTGGAAGTCGACAAACGACGACCCAGAAAAGGTTTTGGCCTATTCGCGCCAGCTGGGGAACGCCTTGAAGCCGCCGGAGAAAAGGAGGCGGCGAAACGGATACGGCAAATTGTCTCCAAAAGCAGGGCTGGAAAGTTGATGGCGGCAAGAGCCCTTGGAGAACAGTCGCCCCATCATGTGCCGGTCGATTCAGAATCTCGAATGCCGGTTGCCGACGAAGAATATCTATCGCCAGATGATGAGCAAGTAATTCTGCCCGCGACTGTAAGGCGCAGGTAAGCCAATTCATATCGTTTTTTCGCGCAGCCGACAAGCTTGTGGCAAACGGAGTCGGCGTGTCGGCCACTATGCTCATCTACGGGCCGCCCGGTTGCGGCAAGACAAAGCTGGCGCACATATTGCCGCCGAATTAAAAATGCCGCTCATAACGGCTCGCACGGATGGTCTGATTTCCTCATACCTCGGCAGCACGGCGAAAAACATTCGCCTGCTATTTGAGCATGCTGCTTCACGGCCGTGCGTCCTATTCCTGGATGAATTCGATGCGATTGCCAAGATGCGGGACAATGGGCGCGAGCTTGGCGAATTGAAGCGTGTTGTTATAAGTCTACTTCAAAACATCGATGCACTCGGCAAAGACACTGTGTTGCTGGCAGCAACCAATCACGAGCATCTTCTCGATCCAGCGATTTGGCGGCGATTCTCTTACAGCTTCCATATTCCAATGCCAGCCGTTGAAGCACGGCGCGCCATGCTATCGCAATTCCTGGGAGATTTTGGTACCGACGAACTGATTGACGTGCTAGGTGCACTTTCGGAAGGAATGAGCGGCGGTCAGATTCGCGAGATTACGGATAATTCTGCGCGTGCCGCGATTCTCGCTAATGCAAAACAGATCCAATTGAAGCAGGCTGTTGATTCCGTTCTGTCTTCACGAGCCGACCTGAGGGACGCAAATTCGCTTGATGATCGGGTTCTCGCCGTGCGAGACATTGATCGGAAAGTGTTTACCCAGAAACGGGTGGCTGAGCTTTTTAACATCAGCCAGTCACACGTCTCGTATATCGAGAAACGGTTCAATGGTCGATCCAAAGTATCTCCCGATAGTAGTCTCCGAACCGCTTAGTAGCGATTTTCGTCGGCCCAATGGCGGCGGCGGTGGTCGTAAGGTGTTCGGCGACGTTACGCAAACAATCCGGGAGAACCTCGCAAGCCAAATATCTGACGTCAAAAGCTTCTTCGCTTCGTCATTTGCTGCACGACCTAACGTACCCGCCGTGGCCAGGAATACCTTTAAACTGGCAGCGGTTGCGAAGTCGCATTTTCCGAAAACCATCCTGAACGAATCGACGTGTCCGGTGATCGGATGCGATGCCCTTGGTCAACATCTTGCTAGCGCAACGCCGGAAGGCTTCGCTGAAGCGATTCCCGCATGTTCGAGTGTCGGCACTTTCATTGGAAGGCGTCGATGGCCCCGAAAGCTTTGATGAGTTCTCCAAGCTGGGCACTGCCACTTGATTTTTTGTCGGAGCAGCATCGTGTGCTATTTGTCGTTGCGGCAGGTAATTACCCACGCATGCGCTCGTGGCCGCCATCAAGCGGGATAAATGGGGCTGACCGAATTGGTTCTCCAGCCGATTCGCTCTTCTCTATTACAGTTGGTTCAATCGCTCATCGCGACACGGAGAGTACCTGCGTAAAAGCAGGCGAGCCATCGCCGTTCTCGCGACGCGGCCCCGGTCCTGCGTATGCCCTCAAGCCAGAGCTTCGCCACATCGGCGGCAATTGCGATATCGACGGAAATTGCCATCAGTCGGGAGTAATTTCGACTGACGGCGATGGCGGTCTCTCGGAGGATATCGGCACCAGTTTTCCAGTCGGACCTATCGCCTCACTGGCGGCAAACATCTTTCGAGAACTGGATGTGTCGGACACAAAAACTGACCCAGAATTAGTAAAGGCATTGCTTGTTCATTCCGCGTTCGTCCGCAGCGCACCAATACAAAGCGACCGCTTCAATTACTGTGGCGTGGGGATGCCTGAAGACATCGACAGCATCCTTAATTGCCTTCAGTCGTCGGCAACGATCATTATGCAACCGTCTCTATTTCGGCGCGAGTATTTCGAGAAAAGACATTTTCCGATGCCCTTGTGTCTAAATGTTCGCAGGCGCAGGGGTGGCCGCTCGTTTCTCAGGGCAGAAGCCTTTATGACGCTTCTGTATCGTCCCCCCGTTGAGTGGCATTGTGGGCCAGAGTATTGCAGGACGAACATCGACGCGAGCCTAGGGGTTGTCAGGCGAAACAAAGAGGGGAAGCTGCGACACGTCCGGCAGCTACATCCATCGCGCGAGAATTAGAAGAGGGAATGGAAAAGGATTTGATTGAAAAGGGGATGAAATGGTCACCAATAAAACTCTACTACCGACAATTCAAGAAGACGAAATCATCGAAAAAGAATTGGCGACTGGTGCTTAGAATGCTGCAACGGAACGGGTTGGCAGGCCGCTCCGCAGAACGTTACGCTGCTAATAACGATTCGTGACCCAAACAACCATGCCTTTGTCTACGATAGCCTGGTCCGGGAAATGACCAGACTGAATTGGAAGATCAGCAATCTTCAAATCAGATCGCGAATTGAATAGCTACGTGCCTTTTCGATGCCATCGGGCACGAGCCGCCTTTTTGGCGCTCTTCGCTTAGCTGCTCCTTGCTTAATTTCGCAGCGCGGGACTTGCCGCCCTTCAGGCCGCCTTGTCTGCCTAATGCGACAGCCGCAGCATTCTTAGAATCGGTGTCCTTCGGCGATTCCCCTGTCGGCCTCGTCAACGATGCGCGCTTGGCTACCTGATTTGCGTCCCGCGGTCGTTTCTTCTTGGCCATGCAAGAATTATCACGCGACTGGCCGGATGCGTCTACAGATTCTTTGGATTAGACTGGCCCACTACCCCGTTGTCCGTTGCTTGACAACTGACCACGGACCACGGACAACGGACATTATGGTTCGATACTCGCTTGTCGCCGCGGTTTGTGTCATTGCTGGATCATCGTGTGCCTTGGCCCGTGCCGATTGGCCCGAGTTTCGTGGTCCATTCGCCAATGGCCACGTCGCCGCGCCGGGTGATAAACATTCGGCCGACTTGCCGCTGAACTGGAGCGAATCGCAAAACATCCGCTGGAAGACGCCGATTCCCTATCGAGGTTGGTCCACGCCCGTCATTATGGGCGGCCAGATTTGGCTCACCACAGCGACCGAAGACGGCCACGACTTTTACGTCCTTTGCATCGACGAAAACAGCGGTAAGATTCTGCACAACAAAAAGTTATTCCATTCGGACGAGCCGGAGCCCTTGGGAAACAATGTGAATTCTTACTCTACGCCGTCGGCCGCGATCGAGCCGGGCCGCGTTTACGTCCACTTCGGCAGCTTTGGCACCGCCTGCCTCGATACGAAGGCGGGCGACGTGCTCTGGAAGCGCGACGACTTACGCTGCCGCCATTACCGCGGGCCGTCATCGTCGGTCGTGCTGTTCGAGAACCTCGTGATTCTCACGTTCGACGGCGTCGATCTTCAATACACGGTCGCGCTCGACAAGCAAACCGGTAAAAACGTGTGGAAGACCGACCGCGATGTTCAATGGAACGATCAGGACACGACCGGAATGAACCAGCGCCAGATCGAACTCGTGCGCGACGGCGACCGCCGCAAGGCCCATAGCACGCCGCTTTTGGTGAGCGATTCGGCCGGCCAGCCGCAGCTTGTGAGCGCCGGCGCGAAAGCGGCGTTCGCTTATGATCCGCGAACCGGGCACGAAATCTGGCGGGTCCGTTACGACGATTTCTCGGCCGCTCCACGACCTATTTGCGAAGACGGTGTCGTCTATCTCGTCACGGGCCTGACACACCCCGAGCTGTGGGCCATTCGCGTCGACGGCAAGGGCGATCTGACGGACGCCGACAATATCCTTTGGCGGCTCAAAGCACACGTGCCAAAGACCGCCTCGCCCATTTTGATCGACGGGCTGATCTACATGGTCAGTGACGACGGGATCGTCACCTGCATCGACGCCAAAACCAGCGACAAGGTCTGGCAGCAGCGGATTGGCGGTTCGTTTGCCGCCTCGCCGATCTTTGCCGATGGAAAAATCTATTTCGCCAATCGCGACGGCGAAACAACGGTCATCAAAGCGGGCCGCACGTTCGAGAAGCTGGCCACCAATTCACTCGACGACGGCTGCTTGGCTTGCCCCGCTGCCGATGGGCACGCTCTTTCTGCGGACGAGGACGAGCCTTTACCGCATCGAATCCGCTCCCGCGGCAACCGAATAAAGCGGTTCAACAATGCGACTAAATCGCCAATACCAGGAAGCGCTGCCCATTCTCAGCAACCTCATTTGACAAAACATCCCAGAAATGGGATACTCTCTATGTGGCGACTCAACGGGAAAAGCCGTGCTCAAGCCGCTCGAATGGGTAGCCTCATCAAAGGCAGAGCTGGGCGCATTTCCCGGTCCCGCGCGGCGAGAGGCCGGCTATGCGCTGTATCTTGCCCAAACTGTGCACCGAGCGACGAAGGCCAAGTCATTGAAAGGTTTCGGCGGTGCCGGTGTACTGGAAGTCGTTGCCGATCACGACGGAAACGCATACCGGGCCATCTACACGGTTAATTTTGCCAAAGCAATCTACGTGCTGCACGCCTTTCAGAAAAAGTCCAAGAAGGGGATTGCCACGCCGAAATCAAATATCGATCTGATCAAGGCAGATTAAGGATCGCCGCCGAGCACTATGAGCGGCTTTACGGGAGCAATCAGCCATGAAGACAATTGACATGCCAATCGAGCACAGCAGCGGTAACGTTTTTGCAGATCTTCGAATTCCGAATGCTGCGGAGTATTTGGCAAAAGCCGAGTTGGCAGCCAGAATTTTCAAGATCATCCGAAAGTCGCCGACTCACCCAGGCCGCTGCCGGCAAACTGCTGGGAATCAGTCAACCGAAAGTATCGGCCTTGCTCAACGGTCGCCTCGACGGCTTCTCCACCGATCGCCTGTTCCGATTTCTCAACGCCCTCGGCTGCGACGTGCGAATCACCATCTCGCGCCCCAGGCCCAGAGCGCGGGGCCAAATCCATGTGAAAGCCGGATAGCGGTGCCTATTTACGAGACGACCCACGATTTGGTCTTGTCGTCGCCTACGTGTGATAATCGGCATTCAGCCGGACGTACTCGGCCGTGAGGTCGGTCGTCCAGAACCGGGCGCACGATTTGCCTTCCTCCAGAATGAGGACGATGCTCGTGTCGCGATCGGCGGCGATCGATTGGGCGGCGGCGTCCGGGCTGAAATCGACCGGGTGCGCCTCGCTCGTACAAGAGCAGGCCGTTGAGATAGAGCGTCACCTTCGCAGGATCGAATTGCACGCCCGCGTAGCCGGCGGCCGAAACGATCCGGCCCCAGTTCGGATCGGCCCCGGCGATCGCCGTTTTCACCAGCGGGCTATCGGCAATCGTTTTGCTGATCTGCAGCGCATCCGGCCGGCTGCGACACCCGTGGACTTCGACGGTGATGAGGTGGGTTGCGCCCTCGCCGTCGGCAGGGATCGATTGAGCCAGGTCCTCGCAAACCTCGAAGAGCGTCGCGCGAAAATCATCGAGGGCCTTGCCGGATAACGGGGTCGGGGACGACCCGGCTCGCTCAATCGCTGCGCCGTTCGCCAGCAGGATCACAGTATCGTTCGTACTCATGTGGCCATCGACGCTGATGCAATGAAACGATTCATCCACGGCATCGACGAGCGCCACGTGCGCATCGTGCTTCTGAATCGCGGCATCGGTCATGATGAGCGAAAGCATCGTCGCCATATTGGGCCCGATCATTGCGGCTCCCTTGGCGATGCCCGTGATCCGCGTTGGCACGCCGCCGATCGTGACCTCGCGGCCACAGATTTTCGGAACCGTATCGGTCGTCATGATTCCGCGGGCGGCGTTTTCGAGCGATCGTTCATCATCGCCGAGCTGCTTGGCCGCCGCTTGAATGCCGGCGCGAATTTTCTCCATCGGCAGCATCGAGCCGATGACGCCGGTCGACATCACGAGCGCTTGTTCGGGCTTCGCTCCACAGGCTTCAGCGGCCCACGCCGCCATTTGTCGCGCATCCACATCGCCCTGTTCGCCGGTGCACGCGTTGGCGACGCCCGAGTTGATCGCCACGACGCGGATCGAATCGCTCGGTGTCCGCTCACGATCGAGCGTCACAGGGGCGGCGCATACCAGATTCTTCGTGTACACTCCGACCGCAACGCATGGCCGATCGCTTGCGATGAGCGACAGATCGAGCTTCGCATCGCTGCGCTTGACGCCGGAATATACGCCGGCAGCTCGGAAACCTTGTGGAAGTTGGATAGACATCGATGGTCGGCGCCTAGCGAAACAGTTCGTCCGCAGATTCACGCAGATGTACGCAGATATTCGGATTCGATCTAAATTGCATTTCTATCTGCGCTCATTTGCGTTATCTGCGGATCAATCAACTAATTCAGAGGAGTGAGGTTGTTTCGTCGAATCCGTGCATAAGATTAAAGTTTTGCACGGCGGCACCGGAGGCGCCCTTAATTAGATTATCGATCGCGCTGAATACGACCACCCGCCCGCGGACGCTGCGGACCGTGATATCGCAAAAGTTTGTTCCCGAAACTTGCTTGGTCGAGGGCATTATTTCCATCACGCGCACGAATCGCTCCTTGGCATAAAACTCCTTGATCAGACTTAGCAGCGATTGGTCGTCGAATTCGCCGGTTGGCTCGGCGTAGCACGTCGAAAGAATGCCGCGATCCATTGGGATCAGGTGGGGCGTGAACACAACTTGAATCTCGCTGTCGGCGACTTCGGAGAGCACCTGGTCGATCTCCGGCATGTGACGATGCGTTCCCACGCCGTATGCTGAAACACTTTCATTGCATTCGGGAAAGTGCAGATGCGGTTTGGGCTCGCGGCCGGCGCCGGTCACGCCGCTTTTGCTATCGATGATTATTCCGCGCGGCAGAATAGCGCCTGCTCGCAGCAGCGGCGCGAGCGCAAGAATCGCCGACGTCGGGTAACATCCGGGATTGGCCACAAGCTCGGCCCGTTGAATTCGTTCTCGATAGATTTCTGGCAGCCCGTAGGCGGTTTTCCCCAGTCGCCCCGGATCGGCGTGCTCCAACCCATACCATTTTTGGTAAGCGGCGGCGTCGTTGAGCCGGTAGTCGGCGCTCAAGTCGATAACCTTCTTGCCGCGGGGCAAAAGCTCGGCGACGGCCGCGGCGCTTGCTCCATGCGGCAAGCAACAGAACACGCAATCGGCCCGCCTGGCAACCTCGTCGGCGGACAGGTTTTCGACCGTCGCATTCAGCAAACCGCCCAGCGCCGGATGCACCTCGCACAGGTTCCGCGATTCGGCTTTGCGCGTCGTCAGCGCCGTAATCTGAACTTCTGGATGGCGCACGAGAATGCGGATCAGCTCCAATGCTGAATAGCCCGACGCACCGAGGATGGCAACGCGAATCATTTCTTGTTAACGGCCTGCACCCTACAAATTATCAAGCCGCGATTGTAGCTGCGATTGCGGCAAATCGCCATGGCGCGCTGCCGCCCCGCGGTAAGGCCGCTTGCGGGAATGGACAGCCGCCGTTCTGATGGGGTTCACCGCAGGTCAGGCCTTGAGCCTGACAGCCAACGATCACATGTCAGGCTCTGGGCCTGACCTACGCCAGATGTCTATGCTCGACATCCTGTACGACAACGGCCCGTGCCTTGTCGTGAACAAGCCGTCTGGCATTCTCACCCAGGCGCCTGCCGGCATCGATAGCCTTGAAGTGCAAGTGAAGGCGTTCTACCGCGAGCGGGAACAAAAGGAAGGGAATATCTACCTGGGCTTGCCACACCGGCTCGATCGGCCCGTATCGGGCGCGATCGTTCTTGCCAGGCATGTTCGGGCGGCCCAGCGATTGTCGGCTCAGTTCGAGAACCGGACGGTGACGAAGGTTTATTGGGCGGTGGTGGAAGGCGATGTCCGGCCGGATGAGGACACATGGACCGACTACCTGCACAAGCGGCACGGGATGCCTCAATCGATCATCGTGCCGGAGGGCGACCGGCGCGGCAAACGCGCCGTGATGCGGTACCGCGTGCTCGACCGGTTACATATGGCCGACCCATTTTGGGTCGGTTCCGATGGCAACGCGCCACACTCCGGCCAGGATGGCCGGGCTTTGTGCACGTGGCTCGAAGTCGAGCTCGAAACGGGCCGCACGCACCAAATTCGCGTGCAAGCCGCTTCGCGTGGCCACGCGGTCATTGGCGACACGCAGTACGGCTCCCAGCTTCCATTCGGCGAGCAATTCGCCGACGAGCGGCTGCGGGCCATCGCGCTCCACGCCCGCCAGCTCGGTTTCAATCATCCGATGACGAACGAGCCGGTGAATATCATCGCTCCGTGTTCGCCGACCTGGCAGGCGATTCTTCCATCATACCGGGAATAACATCTGGCATGATTGGCTGCCGTTGCGCGGTGGCGTTTTTCTCGCGCTCGTGCAGGTGCAAGCCGAGATCAAAAATCGTCTTGCCGGCAATCAGCAAGGCGAGAATCCCGATATTGCTTCCCAGCGCGAGCGAAATGAAGCCGCCCAGCAAGATCGCAACGTGGAGCAACACGATTCGCCCATAAGGCTGCATCATGAGCGTCATCAAGGCCGTGCGGCGGTACTCGCCGCGGCCCAGGAAATTGACTAGGAAAGACCACAGGTGACTGGCCGCCAGCGCGATGACACACCACCACATCCGCTGCTCGGAAAACACTTGCGCGATATTGCTTAGCGGTCCGAAGGGGCCGGATCCAACCAACGATTCGTGCCCGAACAGCACAAACACGAATACACCGTGAACGAGGCAGAAGAGGCCGTAGTGAAACACGAAGAACGGGACAAAGAACAACTTGCTGGCCTGACTACCCCAACGCAGAGCTCGCACGGAATCGCTCCGCGATCGTTCCATGCGCTCCCGGTTCAGTCTATCGTTTGGATCAACTTTCCCCAAAACGAGCAGCTCGGCATCGGGATCACAGGCGAGCATTTTTAAGACATTGATCGCGCCGATGATCACGTTTTCGACCCAATACAGCAGGACGATCGAGAACGTATCCCAACCCAAGAAAAGCACGCCAAATAGCGGCAACACATTCGTCGCGATTAGAACCAGCGCGGACGTTTTGTATGTAGAGAACCCTGCGCATGTTAGCCGTTAATCCGACTTGGAAGATTTCTTTTTATCGCTTTTGCCTCCGCCCTTCGCGGGCTTTTGTTCCGAAGTCGATTTAGACTCGCCCTTCGATTCCGATTTGGATTCGCTTTTGCCGTCACCCTTCGATTCGCTGGCAGGTTTGTCCTTCTCCGCAGCCTTTTTGTAGGAGTCGCTGCGGTAATCGGTTTGATAGAAACCGGACCCTTTGAACACGATTGCGGCACCGGTGCCGAATAGCCGGCGCAGTTTTGATTTGCCGCACTTGGGGCATTTCTTCTTCACCGGTTCGGTGATCGATTGGAACAGCTCAAACGTGTGGCCGCAGGCATCGCATTCGTAGTCGTAGGTAGGCATGTCGGAAGGGAGTAGAGGTCGGAGGTCGGAGGTCGGAGGTCGGAGGTCGGAGGTCGGAGGTCGGAGGTCGGAGGAAAGAAAATAGCCGGCGAGCTATGCTTGCCGGAGCAGCGTCACTCACCCGCCAGTCGCCGGCGCACCACTCGACACAATCACCTGTGCCGGCCGCACGACGCGCTCATGCAATTTATACCCCGGCTGCGTCACCTGGATGACATTTCCGGCCGGCACGTCGGCTGAAGGCTGTTGCAAAATCGCCTGGTGGAAATGCGGATCGAATGGTTGATGGTCGGCAACGATTGGCTCGCACTGGTGGCTGGTCAATAGGGTATGCAATTGTTGTTTCACTAAACGGAAACCGGCCAGCAGGTTCTCCGCCTCGCCGGCCTTTTCGGCCGATTCAATTGCCCGATCGATGTTGTCGACCACGGGCAACAGATCGCGCAACACGGGCATCGCCGCATAGCGGCGTTCGTCGGCGATCTCGCGCGAAGTGCGATTGCGCAAGTTCTGCATTTCGGCCTGCAGGCGCAATAGGCGGTCGTTCGTGCCGGTCAACTCGTCGACGCTGCCCGACGTGCCGGCGGCGCCGAAATCGGCATTTTGTTCCCCGCCGTTATCCGCCCGGTTCTGGGCGGCCGCTTGTTGCGAATCGCGTTGTGACGACTCGTTCGCGGGGTCGGGATTTCTGTCTTTAGATGCAGGCATTGCGGCAACACCTTTCAATCAGCATGCTTGGTTTCTTGTTCATGCGCAGTGAAATAGTCCTTGAGTTTGACGAAGAAGCTTTTGCGTTCGGGCGCGACGTGTTTGTGTTCCAGTTCCGCCAAATCTCGCAGCAAAGCCTGTTCCTCTTTGCTGAGCTTTTTGGGGACTTCAATGAAAACCTGGACCAACAGGTCGCCCAGGCCGCGGCGACGCGGGTCGGGCATGCCTTTGCCGCCCAGCTTGAAGACCGCTCCGGATTGCGTGCCGGCCGGAATTTCCACCTCGCCGCGTCCCTCGAGCGTCGGCACTTCCAGCGTCGTGCCAAGCGCCGCTTGGGCGTATGTAATCGGAATCCGGCACACGAGGTGCTGACCGTCGCGCTCAAAGAGCGGATGCGGCAACACGGAAATAAAACAGTAGCAATCTCCTGGCGGCCCGCCACTCGGGCTCGGTTCGCCTTCGCCGGCGATCCGTACGCGCATTTCATCATCGACGCCGGCTGGAATCTGAACTTCGGTCGTAACTTTCTTGAGGATCTGGCCGCTGCCGCGGCAATTCGGGCACGGATGTTTGATGACGGAGCCCTGGCCGTGGCATTGCGGGCAAGTTGTTTGGATCCGCACGATTCCGGCCGATTGAATGACCCGGCCTTGCCCGCGGCAATAACCGCAGACTTCGCGCCGGCTGCCCTCGGCGGCGCCCGAGCCGTTGCAGCTATGGCAGTGCTCATGGCGTTGGAACTCGACCGTTTTCGTGACGCCGTGGGCCGCTTCTTTGAGCGTGAGCGTGACATCGCAGCGAACGTCGCGACCTTTGCGGCGCTGATTTCGCGACCGGCCGCCAAGCAAGTCGCCGAACAAATCGCCGAACGCCGAGAAGATATCTTCGACGTCGGTGAAGTGATGTGCGCCGAACTGGCCATTCAGACCCGCATGGCCATAGCGATCGTAGCGGCCACGCTTGTCTGGGTCGTTGAGCACCTCGAAGGCTTCGGCCGCCTCCTTGAACCGTTCGATGGCCTCCTGGTCGCCCGGGTTCTTGTCGGGATGGTACTTTACGGCGAGCTTACGATAAGCGCCAGCGATTTCGCCATTGCCGGCGGTTCGCTCGATGCCGAGCACTTCGTAATAATCTCGCTGCGCTGCCATGGTCAAACATACCTTGTTCCCACGCTCCGCGTGGGAACACAATACTTATGACGCTCTGCGTCAGGAGCGCCGCGGGAGCGGCGAGGTCGTGCCTTTCCACGCGGAGCGAGGGAACGAGATTTCGATACACTATTCTATGCAAGCGGGCCACTTGCCCAAAGGCGAAGTGGCCCGCTTGCGGCTGTCAACCAAATTCAGTTGCGGATCATCGGATGCTGCCGACGACGCCTTTCTTGTCTTCGTCCTTCGAGTCGTAGCTCGTGACGAGTGCCTCGGTGGTAAGCATCAATCCGGCGATACTGGCCGCGTTCGATAGCGCAGTTTTTACGACCTTCGTGGGGTCAAGGATGCCGGCCTTCACCAGGTCGACATACTCACCCGCATTGGCATCGTAACCGGTGTTCGTGGGCTTCTGGCTGACTTCGTCGGCAACCACGCTGCCCGACAGGCCGCAATTGTCGGCGATCTGCTTCAGCGGCGCCGCGAGCACGCCCAGCACGATATCGACGCCAATTCGTTCATCGCCCTTCGCGCCGGAGCGGGCCTTTTCAACCGCCTCGCGGCAACGCAATAGTGCGACGCCACCGCCCGGCAAAATGCCTTCCTCGACGGCTGCACGGGTCGCGTGCAGCGCGTCTTCGACGCGGGCCTTCTTCTGTTTCATATCGGCCTCGCTCGAGGCGCCGACCGAGATGATTGCCACGCCGCCCGTCAGCTTTGCGAGCCGTTCCTGCAACTTCTCGCGATCGTAATCGCTCGTGGTTCCCTCGATCGCCTTGCGGATTTGCTCGATCCGCTTCTGCACGTCTTCCCGGCGACCGGCGCCTTGAACGACCGTGGTGTTATCCTTGGTGACCGTGATCTTCTTCGACCGACCGAGCTCTTCGAGCGTGATATTTTCGAGCTTCTTGCCGAGGTCTTCGCTGATCACCGTGCCGCCGGTGAGTGTCGCGATATCGGCCAGCATCGCCTTGCGGCGATCGCCGAAACCCGGCGCCTTCACGGCACACACGTTGAGAACGCCGCGGAGCTTGTTGACCACCAGCGCGGCCAGCGACTCGCCTTCGACGTCTTCCGCGATGATCAAGAGCGGCTTCGCCTTCTGGCTGGTCTGCTCCAAAATCGGCAGCATCTCGCGAAGATTGCTGATCTTCTTTTCGTGAATCAAGATGTACGCGTCTTCCAACACGCACTCCATCGTCGCCGGCTCATTGATGAAATACGGCGACAGGTATCCCTTGTCGAATTGCATACCCTCGACCAATTCCAGCGTCGTCTCGGTCGACTTGCCTTCCTCGACCGTGATGACGCCGTCTTTGCCGACTTTTTCCATCGCATCGGCCAGCAGGTCGCCAATCACGTGATCGTTGTTCGCGCTGATCGCGCCGACGTGGGCGATCTCCTGCTTGCTGGAAACTTTCTTCGACATCTTATCGAGCTGCTCGGTTGCGGCGGCCACCGCCTTCTCGATCCCGCGGCGGACGGCCATCGGATTACTGCCGGCCACGATATTCCGCGTGCCTTCGCGCAGAATCGCCCGGGCCAGCACGGTGGCCGTCGTGGTGCCGTCACCGGCCAACGACGACGTTTTATCTGCCACCTCATGCACGAGCTTGGCGCCCATGTTCTCGAATGGATCTTCCAGCTCGATTTCCTTGCTGACCGTGACGCCGTCTTTGGTGACGGTCGGGCCGCCAAACGATTTGTTGATAATCACGTTGCGGCCGCGTGGCCCCAGCGTAATGGCCACCGCGTCGGCCAGCTTATCCACGCCGGCGAGCATCTTGGCCCGCGCGGCGTCGTCGAACATGAGTTGTTTTGCCACAGTTAGGTTTCCTGTATGGATGTCTCACGCAAAGGCGCAGAGGTCGCAGAGAAAAAGAGCAAAACTTGGAACACTAATCTGCACTAATCTTCGCTGATAGAACTGTTTGATTAGTGTTGATTAGTGTTCTTTCTTTTCTTCTTTCTTCTCTCTGCGGTCTCGGCGCCTCTGCGTGAAACTGTCTTGTTATTCGTATGTTAACTAACGACTTTCGCGAGAATGTCCGACTCGCGCAGAATCTTATACTCTTCGCCGTTGATCTCAACTTCCGAGCCGCCGTATTTGCCGAAGATCACCTCGTCGCCGACGCTGACGGAAAGCTCGCCGCGGTTGCCCGAATCGAGCAGTTTGCCAGGCCCGGTCGCGACGACCTTGCCGCGCTGCGGTTTTTCCTGGGCCGCATCCGGCAACACGATTCCGCCGGCCGTCATTTCCTCGGCCTCGAGCGGCTCGACAACGACCCGATCATCCAGCGGACGTAATTTGATTTTTGCCATGTGTAAGTTTCCTTGTGCAGACTTTTGTTCTATTGGAAAACTGTTTGTGTATTCTTGTTACCTAGAATGGCAACGATGGCCGTCAGCCTTCAGCTCGCAGCCGTCAGCTAAACCAGCTGAAAGCAAACGGCTGATGGCTGACAGCTTTTGAACTACATCATTCCGCCCATGCCACCCATTCCGCCCATGCCTCCACCCATACCACCCATTCCGCCCATGCCGTGATCGTGATGATGGCCGCCGGCGGCTTCTTCTTCCTTCTTGGGAATCTCGGTGACGAGCGATTCGGTGGTCAGCAACAACGATGCGACGCTCGCGGCATTTTGCAGCGCGGTACGCACCACCTTTGCCGGGTCGATGACACCGGCTGCGACAAGGTCGCCATACTCGTCCTTGTCGGCGTTGTAGCCTTCGTTTTTGCCTTTCAGTTGCCGCACCCGGTTGACGACGACTTCGCCATCGACGCCGGCGTTTTCGGCGATATATCGCAACGGGTAGTGCAACACATTTGCCACGATTTCGGCGCCGTGCTTTTCATCGCCTTCGAGATCCAACTTTTTGACTAGTTTTTCGCAACGCAACAGGGCGACGCCGCCGCCGACCACCACACCCTCGGCAAGTGCGGCCGCGGTCGCCGACTTGGCATCGTCGAACAGCGCCTTGCGTTCCTTCAATTCCGATTCGGTCGCCGCGCCGACTTTGATTTGCGCCACCCCGCCCGCCAGTTTCGCCAGGCGTTCCTGCAGCTTCTCGCGATCGTAATCGCTGTCGGTGGTTTCGATCTCGCGGCGAATTTGTTCGGCACGACCAGTGATCGCGCTCTTTTCGCCGCCGCCGCTGATGATCGTGGTGTTGTCGCTCGTGACGGTCACCTTCTTGGCTTTGCCAAGATCGGAGATTTTGATGCCGTCCAGCTTGATGCCGAGGTCCTTGAAGATCGCGGTGGCGCCGGTGAGCGTCGCGATGTCGCCCAAAATAGCCTTGCGGCGATCGCCGTAGCCCGGGGCTTTCACCGCGCAAACCTGGAGGATGCCGCGGAGCTTGTTCACTACCAGCGTGGCCAATGCCTCGCCTTCGACGTCCTCGGCGATCACGAGCAGCGGCTTACCGGCCTTGGAAATTGCCTCCAAAATCGGCACGAGATTCTTCGCGGACGAAATCTTCTCTTCATAGACTAGGATCAGGCAGTTTTCGAGCTCGACTTCTTGCTCATCCGGGTTGGTGACGAAATGGGGCGAAAGAAAACCGCGATCGAATTGCATTCCTTCGACGACTTCGACGGTCGTCTCACTGCTGCGGCCCTCGTCGACCGTGATGACGCCGTCCTTGCCGACCTTCGTAAACGCGTCGGCCAGCACATTGCCGATCGACGGGTCGTTATTGCCCGCAATCGTTGCTACCTGCTGCAAACTCTTTTTGTCTTTGACATCGACCGGTTCGGCCTGTTTGCCGATCGCTTCGCTCACGGCTTGCACCGCTTTGCCGATTCCCCGGCTGAGGGCCATCGCATCGGCACCGGCCGCGATCATCTTGAGACCTTCGCGAAAGATACCTTCAGCCAGAACGGTCGCGGTCGTCGTGCCATCGCCGGCGACGTCACTCGTCTTGCTGGCCGCTTCCTTGACGAGTTGCGCCCGAGATTCTCGAACGGATCATCGAGCTCGATATCCTGCGCAACCGTGACACCGTCCTTCGTCACTTTTGGCGAGCCCCAACCCTTATCGAGCACCGCATTGCGGCCGCGGGGACCGAGGGTACTGCGAACGGCCCGGGCCAGTTTTTCGACACCCACGGCCAATGGCGCCCGGGCTTCATCGTCAAACAACATCTGTTTTGCTGCCACGCGATATTCCTTCCATCAAGTGCAAGTTTTCGTCGGGCGTCATTCTGAGCGGGCTGAGTCATTACTCAGCGGCCGGAGTCATTCTGAGCGAAGCGAAGAATCTAGCTTTCCGTTGGGGAGATCCTTCGCTCCGCTCAGGATGACAATGGGTTCCTCACAGGATGACAGTTAATCTTAGGAACACGGGGCGAGAAACGTCCCGCGATTGGTTGCTGGTTCGTCGCAGCTTTCTGCCAAAAATGGCAGCGCACCGCGAGATTCCGCAGTATTACGCAACGCGCGTGCCACGACTAGGGCCTGAAACTGCAAATTGCGGTTTCAGAACGGTTTAGAGCAAATCTGCCGAAATAAGCAGGGCATCGTTCAAAATCGGCCCGTGCCAAATTGGCAGACTTTAATTCCGGCACATAAAAAAACGTGGGACCAGCTAGGCCAGTCCCACGTTCGGAGGTCCACCATGTTAGTGCTAATGGCAGACTAGTTCGTTTCGGCCTTGGCTTTCTTCCCACCGCCCTTGGCGAACTGTGGCAGCTTGGCCACGAATTTCTCAGGATCCGCCTCGAAGGCGGCCGGGCACTTCGGGCAGCAGAAGTAAACCTTCTTGCCCTTGTACTCGACCGAATGTTCCGGGTCGATCGGCTTGCCGCTCACCGGGCACGTCGTTTGGCGCGTGAAGCCCTTGTTGAACGGGCCGTTCGCGAACACGAGTTTCAATTTGGCCGCATCGTCAGTGGCTGCTTTGAATTTCTCTTCGCACTTGTCGCTGCAGAAGCCAACCTTCACATCTCCCATCTCGGCCATGTGGTCCTTGCTCACCGGCTTGCCTGTGAACGGACAGGCGACTTGCACCACCTGGTCAGTTTCCAGCAATTGGCGATTGACCTGTTGGTTGTATTTCTTGGGGTTGGCCTTGAAGGCCTTCGGGCAATTATCACAACAGAAGTAAACCTTTTCGCCGTTCTTCAATTCGACGACGTGGCTTTCGCCAGCCGGTTTGCCCGACACGGGGCACGTTGCTTTGAATTCCTTACTGGCCGACTCCTCCTTGGCCGCCTGCAGTCCGCCCACGGTGATGAGCACCGCGGCACACAGCGACAAAACAATCCAGCGCGCTTTCATGGGAGTGACTCCAACAAAGGTGGGGATGTGCAGCAAAAAAGAGGTCCGCGCCGGCCGGAGCCGCAACCTCCATGCCCCCGAAT
Source organism: Pirellulales bacterium (assembly GCA_963733825.1). Lineage (GTDB taxonomy): Bacteria > Planctomycetota > Planctomycetia > Pirellulales > Lacipirellulaceae > JABDGM01. The sequence goes on along the minus strand of CAVTEK010000006.1, from coordinate 59,571 downwards.
ATTAGGAGATTTGACGCCCGTTGGCAATGCATGGAATTGGCCACCACGCGCTAAAAAGCCCGGTCCGCCGGGCCGGCCCCCCAAACCGCATCGTCACCCATACCGCGCCATAACCCGATCGACCAATCGCGGCGCCAGACGATTAGCGAGCAGCAACAGCCGACTCCGCCACCCGCTAGCGATCTCATTCCGACCGCTTTCGATCGCCCGAACAACCGCCTCAGCGACCTTATTCGCAGGCTGTCGTGGCGGATTGCCCCACGGCAATTCGGGGGTGCCTTCCAGAAGCACGTCAAAGTGCTCGGTCTCGGTCGGGCCGGCGGCAACTACCAGCACGTCGATGCCCAGCCGCGCCAGTTCGGGCCGCACTGCCTCGCTGAAACCGTGAATCGCGAACTTGCTGGCCGAGTACTCGCTCTTGTGCGGGCTGCCGCGGCGACCGAGGATCGAGCCGATGTTTACGACGATCGGCTGCACACCCTCGCGCAGTAGCGGGATTGCTTCGCGAATCAATTCGACGGGTGCGAAGAAATTCACCTCCATGATCGGCCGCAATCGAGCCGGGTCGGCCTCGGCGAATCGGCCATGCGCGGCGACGCCGGCGTTGTTGACGAGGATGTCGAGGCCGCCAAGCTGATCGCGGGCCGCTGAAAGCGCACGCTTGCGGTCGTCCGGATTCGTTACGTCGCCGGCAACGCAAACGGCGCGACGCCCAAGCCGAGATATATCTTGCGATACTTCAGCCAGCCGATCCTCGCGCCGCGCAAAAGAACCAGATCAACGCCGTGCCGGGCCAGCTCGATCGTAAGCGCCCGGCCGATGCCGCTGGATGCCCCGGTGACCAGTGCGCGCCGATTGGTGAGTCGTCGCTTGGCCATAAGAGCAAGGAGCGGGGAGCTTGGAGCCAAGAGCCGGAGATTTCTTACTCCATGCTCCCTGCTTCCCGCAATTACGCCACTTCGTCGATCGATTCGTCGTTGCGAAACACGGACCGCGCTTCGGAGTGCCCGTTCGCCGAACCATTGCCGTCGCGGCGCAGCCGGATCGTGGCATTTTCGGGCGCGAGCTGTCCCAAGAATTTTCGCGGTATCCGGCAGTGAACCGACACGCGGCCATCGGTGTACGTGCGGCTGAGAATCTCGGTGTTTTTCGCCAGTGATGCCAAAAGCCGGCCATTCGCAACGTCTGTTTCCACATCCACGTCCACAAAATGCTGCGTTAGTGCATCGCTGACCGCCGCGGCCAACCGCGATAGACCCGCGCCCGTTCGCGCGCTGATGGGAATAGCCAGCGGGTAACGCCGCTCGAGCATGTCGAGCATTCCCGGCTCGTGGATGGCGTCGATCTGATTGAGCACCAGAATCGTGTCTTTCTGCTGGATTCCGAGCTCTTCCAGCACCGTGTAAACGGCCCCAATTTGTTCTTCTATGTTGGGGTCGCTCGCATCGACCACGTGCAGCAGCAAGTCGGCCTGCCGCGCTTCTTCCAGCGTCGCTTTGAAACTGGCGATCAGGCTGTGCGGCAGTTCGCGAATAAAGCCAACGGTATCGGAAAGCAGCACCGGCCCCCAGCTCGGAAGTTGCCAGCGCCGGGTGCGGGTATCGAGCGTGGCGAAGAGCTTGTCTTCGACAAACTCCGACGAGCCGGTTAGCTTGTTCAGCAGCGTGCTCTTGCCGGCGTTCGTGTAGCCGATCAGCGAGACGGTCATGTGATCGCTCCGCGCGGCCACCTCCCGTTCTTTCCGCCGCAGTACGCGGTTCAGTTCACCGCGCAGTTCGACGATCCGGCGCTCGACCAGCCGGCGGTCGGTTTCCAGTTGCTTTTCACCGGGGCCGCGCATGCCGACGCCCGCTTTGATCCGCGACAAGTGGGTCCACATCCGTTTGAGCCGCGGCAGCGAATACTCGAGCTGCGCAAGCTCCACCGCCAGCCGGGCTTCGTGCGTTTGGGCACGAGTCGAGAAAATATCCAGGATCACCTCGGTGCGATCGAGCACCTTCACCGCGAGCGCGGTCTCCAAATTGCGAATTTGCGCCGGCGAAAGGTTATTATCGAATACAACGGCGTCGGCATCCGTCGCGCGGATCATGAGCTGCAGTTGCTCGACTTTGCCTTTGCCAAGATACGTCGTTTGATCGGGGGTGGCCCGACGTTGAGTGAGGCGGCCGACGACTTCGGCCCCAGCGGTTTCTACCAGCCCGGCCAACTCGTCCAAGTTATCGCGGGCGGCCTGGCTATTGGGCAGCTCGACGCCGACCAGAATGGCCGACTCGCTTTGTACGCCCTGTTTACGGTCTGTTTCCTTCACTATGGTTCAGGACTCCTGACGGGTTGATAAGGTTCAGGTTCCATCCCAAAAACGTCCCCAAACATAGCCCGGGCTTCCAGGCCGGGAACATTGGCTTTATATCCATTATACCTCGTCGTCAAGTCGCGCGGACCCCGTCCAACGATTCCGCCGTGCAAATCGCGAATTGGCGGCTTTTCGCGATTCTGGATAGAATCTAGCACGTACGTTCGAACAGCAATTCCAGGTGCGTCATGACATACCAAGGCCACGTCGAAAACGGTCACGTCATTCTCGACGGCGGTGTTACCCTACCCAACGGTACGCCGGTCGTCGTCACCATTGCCCCGCCGGCCGAAGCAACGGCCGAGAAACGCGAGATCCGCTCGCTCTACGAGCGAATGAAGCCAATTATTGGCATCGCGAAGGACCTACCACCCGACGCATCGTCGCGAATCGACGAAATCCTCTACGGCCGCGACGAAAAATGAGTCTTATATTTGCGGACACGTCGTACTTCGTGGCCGCGATCGGATCGCGCGACTCTCACCACGAACGTGCCAATAGGTCAATGCACGATTACATGGGAGATGTGATCACCACGGATTTCGTGATCCTCGAACTGGGCAACTATCTTCGCCGGTTGAGAGATCGATCCTCTTTTGCAGCAATCTTGCAAAGCATACGTGCCGACCCGCAATTTCAAATTGTTGAAGCTTCGCGGCAACTCCTCAATCGCGGAATTGAGTTATACGGAAATCGACCCGATAAGAAATGGTCGCTTACGGATTGCATCTCCTTTGTGGTAATGGAAGAGTTAGGCGTGACAGAGGCGCTCACTTCCGACGTCCATTTTGAACAGGCGGGCTTCAAGAAACTCCTATAGTTGCTCTAAACATCATGAGCTCTCACGCCAGCCGGCAATGATTTGTGGCTGGCCGTCGTCGGTACAGCGAAGTGCCAGGTAGGCGATGCCGTTGCCGCGGTTCCATGTGGCGATCCGCTGGTCGAGCGACCACTGGGGGAAGCCGGCATCGGTGCACTTGCCTTGAAACTTGGGACCGCCCCAATGCTGGGCGGTGCCCTGGACCGTGGCGTCGAAGTATTTTTCCATCCAGGCGACTGCCATGTGACTGTTCTTCGGCGCCTGAATGGGGATCTCGAACTGTTTCGGTTTTCCGATCGACGCCATTTGTTGCAGCGCCGGCAATAGCTGGTCGGCCAAGCCGCGAGTTTTAAGGTTTTCAAGTTGCTGCAACAGGTCACGAATTTCGCGGTGGGCTGTGCCGGGAGCGGTGATGATAAGCGACTGGTTTTCTGGAAAGTCGCGGATTTCGTTGCCAGTGCCGGTGGCCCAGATGTCCGGAAGCACTGTCGATGTGATGAGCGCCTTTAATTCCTCGACCGCCTTCACACGTTCGTCCGCCGGCAGATCAGGCCACACAACCGCGGCCGTGCTGTATGTTTCGACGGCCTGCGTTTCGTCGTAGCGATCGGCGGCGCCGGAGTTATAGCCGCGCCGATAACCGGATTTGTAACCAGCCAGAAGGCCGCCCAAGCAGAGTGATACGAAAAGAAGCGTCGCCAGGCTGAAACGAAACCAGTGACGCTTCGGTTTTTCCATTTCGGGCATACGGTCAAACCTCCGCGCCGATGTATCCTTCTTTTTCTAAGCGCAGGAAGATTTCCTGGGCCGCTTCTTCGGCCGAGAGGGCCAGCGTATCGATCGTCACTTCGGCGTCCGCAGGCACATCATACGGATCGCTGATGCCGGTGAATTCCTTGATGATGCCGGCGCGGGCCTTGGCGTAGAGGCCTTTGCGGTCGCGCTTCTCGCACTCTTCGACGCTGGTGTTCACGTACACCAGGATGAACCCGCCGTGTGGGGCGATCGCGGCCCGGACTTCCTTGCGGATGTCGTCGTAGGGGGCAATCGGGGCGCAGACGGCGATGCCGCGATGCTTGGTGATTTCGGCCGCCACGTAGCCGATGCGCTTGATGTTGATGTTGCGGTGTTCTTTCGAGAAACCCAGCTCGCTCGACAGGTTTTTCCGCACCAGGTCGCCATCGAGCAGCGTGATCGGCCGGCCGCCAAGTTCCAGCAGCTTCGAGAGCAGCACGTTGGCGATCGTGCTCTTTCCGGAGCCGCTTAAACCGGTGAAGAACACCGTAAATCCCTGCCGCGCCCGGGCCGGATGGCTGCGGCGCAGCTCTTTCACGACTTCCGCGTACGAAAACCAATTCGGGATATCGGTGCCCCGGGCCAGCCGGTCGCGCAGCTCGGTGCCGCTGATATCGAGCGTTTTTTTGCCTTGCGGCACTTCATCGACCGGATAGTATCGGTCCTCGTCCGGAACGAAAACCATCTGTTTGAAATCGACCATCTTCACGCCCAGCTCTTGCTCGTGCTTCTGCAAAAGTTCCTGGGCGTCGTACGGTCCGTAAAACGGCTTGCCGCTCTTGTCTTTGCCCGGGCCGGCGTGATCGCGGCCCACCACCAGGTGCGTGCAACCGTGATTCTTGCGGATGATCGCGTGCCAGATCGCTTCGCGCGGACCGCCCATCCGCATCGCCAGCGGCAAGAGCGAGAGGAACGCCGTGTTTTGCGGATAGTGCGACATCAGCGCCTGGTAACACCGCACGCGAGTATAGTGATCGACGTCGCCCGGTTTGGTCATGCCAACCACCGGATGCACCAGCAAATTGGCCTCTTCTTCTTTGGCCGTGCGCAGCGTGAGCTCGTGGTGCGCGCGGTGCATCGGATTGCGCGTCTGGAACGCGACGATTTTACGCCAACCGCGGCGCGCGAACTCCTCGCGCATTTGGGCCGGCGTCAGGCGGAGCGATTTGTAATCGTAGTGCATCGGCAGTTGCAGGCACTCGACCTTGCCGCCCAGGTAGGCCGGCTTGCTCTGATTCATGAGGTAATTGACCGCCGGATGCTCGGCGCTCGCCGTGCCGAACACCCGTTGGGCCTCACTGGCCCGATCCGGCACCCAGATGTCGTCGACCTTGATCACGGCCAGCATCACGCCCTCGGCATCGCGGAGCGCGACCATCGCGCCGGGCTTGAGCGTTTCGGCAAACTCTTTCGTCACGTCGAGCGTGATCGGCATTGTCCAGAGCGTGCCGTTGGCCAGCCGCATCTTGTCGCAAACCGATTCATAATCGGCCTTTCCCATGAACCCCGTAAGGGGCGAGAAGCCGCCGTTGCACAACAATTCCAGATCGCACAACTGCCGCGGCGTGAGGTCCCACGAAGGCCAATCGCGCGACTGCGACTTGATCTCCGCGGCTCGTTTCTCAGAGACACATAAATCGACTAACGTGCCCCCATGCGGGGCATTCAAATGGCTGCTCACTGCGGTACTCGCTTTGCTCGAGAGACTTAACGGTCGTGTAACGAGTGGCCAATATAGAAAAAAATGGCCAATAGCTCAACGCGAGCCGCCCGAGCGGTCGGGCACGGGTTTCCCGTGCACGTAGTGCCAAAAACGCGTTCGGCTGATTGCCAGTCGCGCTACTATGGGCCAGGAGGAAATGAGAACTTAAACTCAGTAGCGCCACGTCCGACCTCAACATGCTGCGAAAACGACATCACTTGTTCGATGCCGTGCGTCATGAGTCGGGAAACGTCAGGTTTCGATGAGTCCTCAGTGACCTCTACTATTTTAACTTCGACTTCATGCGGACCTGCGGTCGGACCCTTGGCGGCCGGCAGGAAGAATTTTCCCCCGACGATCCCGGTTCCGGCGGCCGGGCCTTTCGATCCGTGCGCGGGCTGAAACGTAATCATTCCGTGTTCAACCGGAGTGCCTTGATAGGTCACGCTTCCGCGGACCTCGACTCGGGACTGGCCGTCGCTGCGTTGGCAAGCTGGCACGAAAACGAGAATCGACATCCAAAGGAGGCGGCGAAATCGCAGCGGCAGGTGAATTCGAATCAACTTTGGTGAATCCTAAGGACGATCAAACGGTTCTCCGCCGTTTCGCGACGAGAGGGCAAGCATTACACTTTGGTCGATGGAATACGATAAAAAAGTGGCGCTGCCATCGACAAACACGAAGTGGGCCCCGTCGCCGTGGTAGCTCCACCAATGGAAAACGTCGGCGCCGGATTGTGGGTCGCCGGCGTACAAGCCCTCGGACGAATCAAGTATGTTGTCGCCACGACCGCAAGGAGGCCAATCGAGCCCAGCTCCGGCCGCCCACCAGCCAAAGTCGCCGGAAGAACCGAAGAAGTCGATCACTGGACGCTCGCCGACGAGCAAAGTATGAGACGTGCCGTCGGTCACCGAGCGTAATTCGACAGAAACATTTGTGTCCGGAAACATGCCATCGGCCTTATAGCCGTCTTGAATTGCTGTGATTCCGCCCTGCGTGCCCGCGACTCCCAAGTAGCTTGTGTACGCCCACTCGCACCAAGGTTCGCCGCCGCAGCTGGGATGACCAACGCGGTGCGATAGGGGATCTTCCGGGCAACCCAGCAAATTAATGACCGTGCTGTAGACGGCGTGATTCGCGTCCCGGTCGGCGTAGCTAAATGCGTTTGAATTGAAATTGACATTATTGAACAGCGGCGTCTCCTCGAGTTGAGGAAGGATCCGAACGATCCAACTCCACCAACTGGACTTGTTAAGGTACGACACGTCACCGTAGGCGCGGCACATCCCGTTATGCGGCAGGTTCGCTATGTCGATCTCGTTGCCCGCGGGGAATTTTTTATTCGCCTGTTCGTAGTTGAGCAGGCCAAGAGCTATTTGGCGGATATTATTCACGCAGTGCGTTCGCCGAGCACTGGCCCGGGCAGCCTGTACGGCAGGTAGGAGCAATGCTGTCAGAATGCCAATGATGGCAATGACAATGAGGAGCTCGGCCAACGTAAAACCGCCAGCCAGCGGGAACGGGGTGAATCGCTGTCCCGTGCCGCGGCGGTAGTGTCCCGCGCGTCGAAATCTGCCAGAGGACCGGATCATGAAGAGGCAACAGAGTCGAATGCCCGGGGAAACGCCGAGAAAACAGGCCAACGGCCCCTGCCGGCATGAATTTCCGGCCCGCGGTGGCATCTAGAAATCAGTATAGCTAGGAAATGAACGTTGCCTACAATCAGGGGCCAATCATTTGATCGATTTACACGGATACCCCCCCCGTTATTTAAACACCCTCAGATTGGGAAGGTCCCATGCGAAGTTTCAACTTGGTCTTAGCCATTTTTTGTCTCGCGTCCACGGCAAGCGTCTATTCACAGGACAATTTGCCACCCGCCGGCCAGCCCGGGTCGCAGCCCCGGCAATCCGCCGCCCAACAGGCGTTCGGCCAAGCAGGCCAGTCATTTTCAAATGCTCCCGGCAATGCGGCGCCCGGCGGTGCACAGGACCCCGCATACCAGCAACAGGTCAGCTACGGGCTCGGCAGAAACTTCGCCATGAACCTCCGCGACCTGGAATTCGACTTCGATTTCAATTCCTTAATGGCCGGAATCAGCGATGCGCTCCGCGGCTCCCAACCCAAGTACGGCGAGCAGCAACTCGAAGCGACGCTCGAGCGCTTTAGCAAGGAAATGCAGCAAAAGCAGCTGACGCGCATGCAGCAAACGGGGGCCAAAAATAAACAGGAAGCAGCCACGTTCTTGGCCCAAAACGGCCGGCAGCAAGGTGTGCAAACCACTCCCAGCGGTTTGCAATATCGCGTGCTGAAGCAGGGAAACGGGCCGTCGCCCACAGCGGGCGATGTTGTCCGTTGCAATTACCGAGGCACCCTTCTTAACGGCACAGAGTTCGACAAATCGGCCCCAGGCAAGCCGGCCGAGTTCAGCGTCGGCGAAGTCATCGACGGTTGGAAGGAAGCCTTGCAGAAGATGCACGTCGGAGACAAATGGCAATTGTTCGTGCCGCCGAACCTGGCATACGACATGCGCCCGCCGCGCCCGCCCATCGAGCCGGGACACATGCTCGTGTTTGAAATCGAGCTCCTCGACATCGTGAAGAAGTAGGCCAGTGCGGAAACTCCCAATGACGAAGGTCCAAGGACCGATACTCGGTTGGTCATTGGGGCTTGGTGATTGGTCCTTCATGGTTCGCCACTGACGCAATCGAGACCGAAGGATTGCGTCGGCGGCCCGCCGGCAGCGCCTCGTCTTCGCAGACTGTTTTTGCCAGATTCGCGGATTTTTCCGCCCGAGTCGCTTTCCGCCGGATGGTAATTAGGATATTCTGGGGCGACTTTAACGGTTATGTGAGGCCGGAGGAAATCGGCCCCTCTTACTGGCCGAATGTCCGCAGCAACCTATATTACCGTGGCCACCGACACGTTGTCGGGGCTGCTTGCTTGACTGGCAGTTCTTTCCAATTAGAATCGGCAGCGTTATTTGCCCAGTTTGCGTAGTCCCTGTTATCGACGATAAACTGGGGCTTCCCTGATGACTTGCCGGCTTCTAGCGGGCTCGGTTGAAACTCAAGTTGTGATGATGGAGGACATGTTGATGATTCGCCGCTGTTTTCATGTGTTGCCAGCCGTTGCGCTGGCGGCCCTGATCACGTTGCCCGCCTTGGCTGGTGACGACAAAGAGGGCAAGAGTGATTCGGGCCATTGCGGCACGATCACCAAAACAATTTGCTGTCCGGAATACACGACCGAGAAGCGCACGGTCGAATCTTGCGAGTACAAGACCGAGCAGCGCACGAGGGAAATCACCTGCTACAAGCAGGTCCCGGTCAGCGAAGAGAAGACCTGCACCTACACGGTAATGGTCCCCGAGCAGAAGACCCGCAAGGAGTCGTACACCGTCTGCAAGCCGGTCTGGGAAACGAAGAAGCGTGAGTACACGGTCTGCGTTCCCTACACCGACACCGTCGAGCACAAATACACGGTCTGCGTTCCCTACACGGAAACGCAAGAGCGCCACTACACCGTCTGCGTTCCCCAATGGGAAACCAAGGAGCGCAAGTACACGGTTTGTGTGCCGTACACCGAATTGCAGGACCACAAGTACACCGTTTGCGTTGCCCAATGGGAAACCAAAGAGCGCAAGTACACGGTGTGCGTGCCCAAGACTGAAGAAGTGAAGAGCACCCGCAAGGTTTTCAAGTGCGTTCCTGAGACCACCAAGAAGACGATCAAGGTCTGCGGTGGTCACTGGGAATCGACGACGAAAGAAGTCGATGATCCGTGCAACCCGTGCTGCAAGCGCACGGTGTGCTGCCGCAATTGGGTTCCGGAAGAGCATGAAAAGGAAATCACCTGCACGACCTACAAGCAAGTTTGCGAAGACGTGCCCTGCACGTACACCGTCTGCAAGATGGTGCCGGAAGAGCGGACCTGCAAGTACAAGGTCTGCAAGATGGTGCCCGAAGAGCGGACCTGCAAAGTCAAGGTCTGCAAGTACAAGCAAGAAGAGCGGTCCTGCAGCTACAAAGTCTGCAAGATGGTTCCCGAAACTCGCACCTGCAAGGTTCAGGTCTGCAAGTACAAGCAAGAAGAGCGGACCTGCAAGGTCCAGGTTTGCAAGTATAAGAATGAAACCCGCACCTGCGAGTACAAGGTCTGCAAGATGGTGCCGGAGACGAAGGAGCGCGAAGTCTGCTACACCGTGTGCAAGCCGGTCGAAAAGACCCGCAAGTACACCGTTTGCCACATGGAGTGCCATCCCGAGAAGAAGACGATCACCTACAACGTGTGCGTTCCTCACACGGTGAAGAAGGAGATCGAAGTGAAGGTTTGCCACATGGTGCAGAAGCAGATTGAAGTACCCTGCAACTGCTGTGGCGGCTGCAGCAGCTGCGGCTGCGGCGGCTAGTTCGCTGCCTAACCTAAATTGAAACGCGCCGGCCGGGCTTCGCACGAAGCCCGGCCGGTTTTTTTTCGCTATCAATATTGATTGTTCGAAGCCCGCAGCGCAAGCAGGGGAAATCGAGCCAGCGAAACCTTGCTTGCGCTGCGGGCTTCGAACTCATTCGAGCGAACGGGGATTGAACGAACCGCAAGCAGCCGCTAAAACCGCCGCCCCTGCAACTGCTGAGGCTTCGACAAGGCTGCCATGCGTTCGGTCACTCGCTATCTTCTGTCGTTCGGTCTGCTGCTGGCAAATTCAATTGCGGCGGCTGACGAGGAAGCAATTCGCCCAGCGGCGCCGCCGCAGCCAAGCCCGGCAACGGCAGAAGCGCTCCCGCCGTCCGAACCGTGGCAGCCGCCGGGGTCCGCTCCTGCCGATCTGCCGTTGCCAGCATCAGCCGAACATTTGGCGGACGCGAATTCCAACCTGATCGTCGAGCAGCCCGCGCCGTGGTACGCGCCCGTTCTTTGGCTCGGGCCCGCCCCCTGGGACTCCGGCATTGAACTTGGTCTCAATGGCTCATCGGGTACGAGCGACTCGATCAGTTTGCGGACAGGCATGTATATCAAGTGCGAAAGCCGATTTTCAAAGCTCGATTTGAGTTCCGATTACAACCTCACGATGAGCGGCGGCACGGCGACTCAAGATAACGCCCAATTCGACGTCACGAACGATTGGTTGCCCGACGAGCACTCGCCGTGGACGCTATTCGCTGCCACCGACGTGTTTTTCGATAAGTTCGCCGAATTCAATTTGCAGACAAATTTCAATACGGGCATCGGCTACCGCTTCGTCCACATGCCCGAGCTCGAACTGATGGGTCGATTGGGCGGCGGCGCCTCGCGCGAGTTTGGCGGACCCGACGACCACTGGGTGCCCGAGTCGCTCGTCGGCTTCGAGTACTCCCAACGCATCACCCAAACCCAAAAACTTTACGGCAAACTCGATTACTACCCGCAATGGGACCAGGTTGGCGAGTACCGGATGGTGGCCGACACTGGCTGGGAAATAGAACTAGTGCGGCCATCAAATTTGAGCCTGAAAATCTCCGCAACCGACCGGTACGACAGCACGCCCGATGGAGTCAACCCACACCTGGTGAATTACTCGGTGCTGTTGTTGCTGAAGCTGTGAAAAAGGGGCTGGAAGCTGGGAACTTGGGTCTGGGGTCTGGGGATTCTTGGGCCAGCTGAAAGCTATTATATGCCAGCCAGGACTCGATCCGCGCGTAATGTTTTTGTGAGCCGACGTGCGTCAATGTTGCATGTACGCATTTCCCCAGCTCCGAGCCTCCAGCCGCCAGTCAAATCGATTCGGCTGGTGAAGTTTTTTTTATTTGACTACGATGAATGGATTGGCCCGATCGCAACACTATGCGTTTTTTTTCATGCCCGATTCGTCCACCAAGCCGACTTCCGCGACAACCTCGCCGCTGCTTAACGAACTGCAGGCCACGTTGGAACGCGAAATTCCGATGAGCGCCCAGATGGGCATCCGAGTCCACGACGGCGGCGCCGATGGCCTCGTCATGGGCCTCCCCTTGAACCCCAACCGTAATCACCAGCAAACCGCCTTTGCCGGTAGCCTCAACGCGCTCTGCACCATCACCGGGTGGGGCTCAATTTACCTGTTGCTGCGCCAGCTCGGCCGGCGGGGCAATATTGTTATCCGCCGCAGCACGATTAAATATCTGGCGCCGGTCACTACGCCGGAGATTTTTGCCCGCTGCCAGCCGATTAACCCCGTCGCGCGCCAATACTTTCTCGAAATGCTCGACGACAAGGGGCAGGGGAAGCTGGATCTGGCCGTCGAAGTCGCCGGCGGCGAGGGCCCGGCCGTTTCTTTCAACGGCTCCTATGTCGTGCTGCCGGCTTGCGCTCCCGGCGGTTTGCTGGCCGGATACGAACGCGACTAGCGCTTCGCTGCGGTGCGCAGCTTCCACGTGCGGCAATGCCGTTTTGGCAGTCACAATCCGTGTCGCCGGTCCTGTTTTGCCAGTATTGCGCCCGCCAATTTGGCATCTTCGCGGCGCACATCTCCAACGCAAATTGCAAGTGATTGTCCGCCAATGATTTGCGTTTCAGTTTGAATTCTGCAGCGACAGAGAATGCGACTTGGCATAGCACGTGCTTTTATTTGCGTCGGGGTGATGGGCTGCCGACGGCAGCTAAACCTCCGCTCACCATTTACCAACATTTAGGGTTTCAATCGAAGCGTCTAAACGATTCAAACACGAAAGGAGATCTATTATGTCCAATACACTTCAACGCAATCGACTTGGTCGGGTATTGTCGGCCGGCTTGCCGGAATTCGACAACTTGTTCAACCAGTTCTTCCGCGCAGAGGAAGTGGCCATGTGGCGTGCCCCCGCTTCGATTTGGGAGGCCGACAACACATTCCACATCGAAATCGATGCCCCCGGAGTTGCGAAGGAAGACGTCGCGCTTACATTTGACAAGGGGCGCTGCAAATCTCCCTGGAGCGCAAGTGCCGGAAGGCGAACGCACCAATTGGCACAACGAGCGCGGCTACGGCAAAGTCTCGCGGAGCGTATCGCTGCCCGAGACGGTTGATCCAGAGACGATCACGGCCGAACTCACCAATGGCGTTCTTCATGTCACGATCACCAAGGTGCCCGAAGCGCAACCTAAGAAGATCGACGTGCGAGTTTCCTAGCAGAGTGCTAGGTCGGGAGACCCGCGAACAACGGTGGGAATTCAATTGCAAGCCGGGGTCGGGCGAAGCGCGACCCCGGCTTGTTTCGACGGTTCGGTGTAATCTTTCGGGCGTGGGACAGAAGGGTAGTGGGTCCGTTTGGCTTTGATCCGTAATCTGTCATTCTGAGGTACTCCGAAGAATCTAGCCGGACCCTTCGGAGTACCTCAGGGTGACACAGGCAAACGGACCCACTAGCGACAGAAGTAAGTGTTCGACTCAGGGCAGGCTGGAATGTTACACTTACAGCATGCCGCCGCTTGCTCGCTCATCGATTGTGCCGTGGTTCATTCTAACATTACCGCTCGTTGCATTCGCAGCCGAACCGGATTCGAAATCCGCCACGCGCAACACGGACCGTCGCCCGCCGCACAAGAGCGCCGCACAAGCCAAGAAGGACGCTGATCGTGCCAAATGGCTCGAGCGTCTCAAAGCCCGCGGTGTCGAAGCGTGGCCCGAAAATGAAACGGACGAGGAGCACGCCGCGACTTTTAAAAAATCGCGCGAGATGGCCGCCGACGTCATATCGCTTTTCCCCGGTAGCCGACTCCACGAAACCCAGCACTTTCTGTTTGTCTCGAACATCCCTCCGCAACAAGTCGGGCCTTACATCGCGTCACTCGACCGGATGTACGAATGGATGTGCAAGCTCTATGGCGTGCCGCGGACTCACAAAGTCTGGCTGGGCGGCAAGGCGCCGATTTTCGCCTTCCTCGAAAAGGAGCAGTTCGACAATTTCGAAGATCGCTTTTTTCCCGAGGCGCGAATCATTACGCACACTCGACAACGTGTACGGCCTGAGCCATCTGAGTCAAACGGGGGAAGTTGTTATCGCCTGCTACAGCGGCAATGACCGCAACGATTTCGGCCAAATGATCGTTCACGAAACCAGCCACGGCTTCATTCACCGATACAAAACCAAGGTCCAGCTTCCCAATTGGGTCGATGAAGGCATGGCCGACCTCATCGGCGCCGAAATCGTGCCGGCCAGTACGGCCGTGCAAAATCGCGAGCGGCGGGCCATCGGTCAACTGGCCGAGACGGGCTCGCTCGGCGGCATGCTTTCTGCCAAGCGGATCGAGGCCTGGCAATACGGCGCCGCCAGCAACCTGACTCGCTTCTTGCTCGAATCTAATCGCCAAGAATATGTCCGCTTCATCGAAAACCTTAAAGAGGGGATAAAGTGGGAAGAGGCGCTCAAGGACGCCTATCATAGTACGCCGGCGGACATGCTCTCCCAATACGGACGCTTGATCGGTGTGCCAGATCTTCGCCCTTAATTGACGCAACCCGACCGGGCGATCGCGAAGCGCTTGCTCGTCGGATTCACGGCCGACTGGTCGCTCCGGCAATCCGTCCAAATGCACCTGACAGAACCCGCGCAGTGCATATAATTTAGAAAACCAAACTGCACCCATTGCCGCAGGCGAATCGCCGCAAGCGATGATCATGGAGCCAATCTCATGTTGCTGACTTTTGACCCACGGTACTGGATAATGTTAGCGCCAGCCCTCTTGTTGGGGCTGTGGGCCCAAATGCGTGTCCGCTCCGCGTTCGCGAAAGCCCAGCAAGTGCCGGCGCCGATGACTGGCGCCGCCGCGGCCCGCTATGTTCTCGATTCGGCTGGCCTGCAAAACATTTCGATCGAGCCAGTCGCCGGATCGCTTTCCGATCACTACGACCCGTGCGCGAAAGTGCTTCGCCTCAGCGAACCCGTTTATTCTGGCCGCACGATGGCGGCTGTCGGTGTCGCGGCGCACGAATCGGGGCACGCGATTCAAGATCAGAAGCATTACGCGCCGCTGATGATCCGCAATGCCATCGTGCCCGTGGCCAGCTTTGGCGGCGGCATAAGCATGACGCTGCTCATGATCGGATTGTTTTTGCAATTGGCCGCCTTGGTCCAAATCGGCATCGTGTTGTTTAGCGTGGCCGTGTTTTTTCAAATCATCAACCTGCCCGTTGAATTCGACGCCAGCAACCGCGCCAAGGCCCAGCTCGACGCGCTGGGCATCGTGGCGCGGCAAGACCAGCAGTATGTCCGCTCGGTGCTCAACGCGGCCGCTTGGACCTATGTCGCCGGCACGTTGCAGTCCGTGCTTACGCTGCTCTATTTCATCATGCGTTTCAGCGGGAATAGCCGGAACTAAGTCGGTCAGGCTCTAATCTGATTGAAACCGCGATCACGTCAGGTTGAAGGCCCGAACTACAGCGGGCGGCTTGGCACAACTCTTGCAGGGTCAGGATCGGATTTTCGTCCGATATAGCCCGGCCATCTTGGCCGGATGAATTCCGGGCCGACATGGCCTGGCTCTGTGATCTATGAAAATCGCCTTCGCCGTTAACGACGTCCAAACCGAAGTCGCCGGCTACACGACCACGCGCCTGGCAATGGCCGCCGCGAACATGGGGCACCAGAGCTTCGTTTTCGGCGTGGGCGATTTCTTGTGCGCCGCCAATGGTTCGATTCACGCCCGCGCTCGTACGCCCGCGCGAAGAACTACAAGTCGTTGGAGAAATTCCTGGCCGAATTGCAATCGGCCGATCATCCGGCCAAGTCGATCGATCTCGACGAGTTGGACGTACTTATGCTCCGCAACGATCCATCGACCGACGCGATCGAACGTCCTTGGGCCCAAGCCTCCGGCATCCTCTTCGGCCAGCTCGTGGCCAGCCGCGGAGTGATGGTCCTCAATGATCCCGAAAACCTCAGCCACGCCATTAACAAAACGTACTTCCAACAATTCCCGGAAGAGGTTCGCCCAAAAACGTGCATCAGTCGCAGCGCGGAAGAAATCAAACGATTCATCGACGAGCAGCACGGCCGGGTCGTCATCAAACCGCTGCAAGGCTCGGGCGGCAAAAACGTGTTTCTCGTCGGGCCTGAAGACAAAGCGAATCTCAACCAGATGATCGATGCGGTGTTGCGAGATGGTTACTGCGTGGTACAAGAATACCTGCCGGCCGCCGCCGAAGGCGACGTGCGGCTGTTCGTGATGAACGGCCGACCGCTCGCGCGCGACGGTAAGTTTGCCGCTTTCCGTCGCATCAACAAAACGGGCGACGCCCGCAGCAACATGAGCTCCGGCGGCGAAAGCGAACCCGTCGAAGTCACCGACGAAATGCTTCGCCTGGTCGAAATCGTGCGCCCCAAACTGATGAACGACGGCATGTTTCTGGTCGGGCTCGACATCGTGGCCGACAAGCTTATCGAAGTAAACGTCTTCAGCCCCGGCGGCATCGGCAGCAGCAGCGAATTCGCCGGCGTCGATTTCGCCCGGGCCATAATCGAAGATCTCGAGCGCAAGGTTGAATTCCGCAAGTACTACAACGGACGGATGACGAAACGTCGAATTGGCGACGTTGTAGGTCCGCCGAGCCGAGGCGGACCTTTCTGATTGGCCGACCAGGTGCCGCTCGGCTCGCGGCACTTACTTCGCCACCCAGGTCTGCCGCAGCAGCCGCATGGGCGCCGGCGGCCGGAACTGCCAGGCCCACGATTGATCCCAAAGCTGCAGTCGCAGCATCTGCCAGGCTGCTCGCGGCCGGTACCATAACTGTCCCGCTACTGCCCACCACACACGCGGGTCGAAAGCCATCGAGCGCTTGAACCGCGCCAGCCAGTACTCGCTCGTAAGATGATAGTCGTGCGTGCCGTCTTCTTCTTCGATGAGTTCGAAGTGTGGCCGGGCGCACCTGGCCAACTGCCCCGGCTCGGGATACCAGCCGCCAAACCACTGGGTGAGCATCGCGAACTGATACGCGCCGCTCGTCGCGGTTGGTCGGCCGCCCCGAGGGCAATTTGGTGGGGATCGAATTGCTCCGCATCGCGAAAGTGGATTGCGGTCGTCACGAACCGCCCGCTGTCCGCCAGTAACCGCCGGCAAATGGCGAACATCTCCTCATACATCGCATCCGCACGCCCGGCGGCAGCATCGGCGGCTTGCACGAAGTGCTCCAGCGACCCATTCGCCACAATCGCGTCGAACGCATGCTGCCATGAATCGTCGCCGCGATTAAAAATGTGACGATAATTCAATTCGCGAACATCAAGCCCGCGAGAGCGGCCGTTCGCGACTTGCGGCGGCGAAACCGTAATCCCAGTTGCGCTGGCCCCGCGACGAACCGCTTGCTCCAGAATGCGCCCATAGCCGCAGCCGATATCCAGCAGCCGCGTCTCGGCCCCGCACTGCGCCTGATCCAGCAAATACTCGGCCTGCCGCTCTTGCGCCGCCAGATATGCCGCACGGTCGTTGCGATCATCGAGATACTTGCCGTCGGTAAGATCGGTTACGCCACAAACGGGCGCGACCGTCATCAGATCGTAGCAAGTGCGCACAGCAGGCGCGGTACGTCGCTCCACGGTCGGCAGTAATTCGACAGTCGCCACACCGTGAAGATACAAGATTCAGCCACCCTCGAATAGCGGCCGGCGGAAGCCGGCCGTTTCCAGCTACGCACGCTGCGGCTCCGTGATCCGCGCCTCCTCAACGAGCTTCCGCACCGTTTCCCGCGGGTCGCTCGTTTCTGCCATCAGATCGATCTGCCGCTGCGCCGCGCTTGGGTTTCGGGCCATCGAAAGGCAGTGCTCCAGGTATTTCTCACACTTCAGCTCAGCCGCCGACTCCCGCAGCGCCCTCACCAGGTGGTCGACCGTATCCACGACCGACGCCGAGCGGTACGTATTCGTATCCACGAGTCTCGCCTGGTTTCCGAACCGCGCGGCCCGCCACTTGTTCTGCTGAACCATCATCGGGTGGCTGTCGTGCTGATACGTGCCGTTGTCGATCTCGTCGGAAAGCGCCTTCACCAAACATTGCACGAGCGCGGCGAGCGCCAGCGTGTCTGGCAAGTTGCCCGGCATATCGCACACGCGCACCTCGACGGTGCCGAAATTATGGTGCGGCCTTACGTCCCACCAAATCTCGCGAACCGTATTGATGAACCCGGTCTCGATCATGTGGTTCACCAGCCACACGTACTCGCTCCAATTGCGCATCTGCGTCGGCAATCCGGCCGTCGGCAAGCCCTCCATCACCTTCGAGCGATGCGAGTGCAGCCCGGTTCGTCTCCCCTCCCAAAACGGGCTGCTGACGCTGAGCGCCAAAAGCGTCGGCAAATGCCGCATTATCCGGTCGCAAATCATCACCGCTTTGTCGCCCGAATCCACGCCCACGTGCACGTGCAGGCCGAACGTCACCAGCCGCCGGGCCATCTCCTGCAACAGGTTCACAAGCTGCAAATAGCGATCGTCGGGCGTGATCCGTTGCTCCTCCCAGCTCGAAAACGGATGCGTCGCCCCCCACCACAGCCGCAAGCCCAGCGCGTCGCAGGCCGATTCGACGATGGCCAGCTTGCCGCGCAAATCGCGCTCCGCATCGGAAACCGTATCGCAGACACCGGTAATGATCTCCAGCACACACTGCATCAATTCCTGTTTGAAGAAAGCGGATTCGTCGTTCGGATACCCTTCGGCCGTCAACCGAGCGCTAACCAAGCCGTAGGCACTCGAGAGTGCAAGCGTCTTGGCATCCAGCAAGCCAAGCTCCAGCTCGATACCGACCGTCGGACGGTCATTGCGATGGAAATCAATTTTCGCCATTACCAATTTGTCCGTTGTCCGTTGCAAAGACCCGTCCAAACCGTTTTTTACAACGGACTACGGACTACGGACACCGCCTTTGTTTGGCGCCGACCATTCAACAACGGTCCGCGCAAATATCTTCGCCCCCACCGCCAGGCACCGTTCATCGACGTCGAACAGCGGCGTGTGCAAACCGGGCCACGCGCCGTTCGGCGCCGCTGAGCCGAGCCGGAACATCGTCCCCGGCACGTGCTCCAAATAGTAGGCAAAATCCTCGCTTCCCATGCTCGGCCGCGGCATCGCGGTCACATTTTCTTCGCCCAGTGATTCCCGGGCGACGCGCGACACGAGGTTCGTCAGAACTTCGTCGTTCTGCACGCTCGGACTGCCGCGCCGAAAACAAACCTCGACCCGCGCCCCGGTCACCCGTTCAATCCCCTCGGCCAGCGTGCGAATATGTTGCACCGTTTTCTCGCGGACGTCGCGATTGAGCGTCCGCACGGTGCCCTCCAGCGTGACTTCTTCGGGAATCACGTTTGAATTTTGCCCGCCATGAATCTGGCCGAACGACACGACCACGGCGTCCTGGCTGTCGGTCGCCCGCGGCACAAACTGGTAGAGCGTGCTCACCAGCTCGGCGGCAGCCGCGATCGGATCGTTCGATTCGTGCGGCCGGGCCGCATGGCCGCCGCGCCCGCGAACGGTGATTCGCATGTCGTCGCAGCTCGCGGTGAGCGGCCCCGAGCGAACACCAATCGTACCGGCCCGACGTGTCGGATCGACGTGCGTCGCGACGATCGCGTGCGACGTCCTGCAAGGCCCCGGCCCCGATCATTGCTTTCGCCCCGTCGCCCGATTCCTCGGCCGGCTGAAAAATGCCCCGCCAAGTCACTTGCCAGGGCAGTGCGCGCTCGCACTCGAGCCGATCGAGCGCCACCAGGGCGCCGAACACCGTGGCCGTGTGCGCGTCGTGCCCGCAGGCGTGCATTACCTCCGGCGCGGTGCTCCGGTACGGCGTCTGCTTCTGGTCGGCAATTCGTAACGCATCGATATCAGCTCGCAAGGCAATGCGCCGCCCGCCAACCGGATTGCGGCTCTCAACCACGATGCCGCAACCTTCGGGCCCCATCCGCACCGCGAGGCCCATATCATTGAACAACTGATACAGATGCAGGCTGGTTTGCAGTTCCTCGCCGCTGGGCTCGGGATGCGCGTGCAAATGCCGCCGCAACGCGATCATCCGCTCCAGCGATTCATCCACCGCGGCATCGACTTTGTCACGCCAATCGTTTGTCATACTTTTTGCCACAGAGATCACAGAGAGAAGAATTGCGAATCGCTAACTGACGCCAATTCTATCTAAAAGAAGATTTCTCCGTGGCCTCTGTGGCTATTTTACGAACTCGGGGACGACGAGTTCCGGCAAGACACCCGCTTGGAAACCTTGCGCGAGAAATTCCGCCACTGCTTCGCGTCCGCGCGGGCCGAAGTCGATCGTCCAGTCGTTTACGTACATGCCGACAAACTGGTCGGCCTGCGTATCGCTCAGATCGCGCCGAAATTTTTGCGCGTATTGCAGCGCCTTCTCGCGGTGCGAAAGGCCATATTCGATGCTTGCCTTCAGGAGCCGCTGCACTTCACGCACCGTTTCGGTGCCCAGATTCTTTCGCACCGCGTTGGCGCCAAGCGGCAGCGGCAAGCCGGTGTTCTCTTTCCACCATTGGCCCAAATCGACGATCAGCTTGAGATTCTGTTGACCGTACGTCAGCTGCCCTTCATGAATGATGAGGCCCGCTTCGATCGGCTGGCCGCCATATTGGCCGGCGACGATCGCTGGAATGATTTCATCAAACGGCACCTCGACGCAGGCAAAATCGTTGCCCAAAAATAGCCGCAGCGCCAGGTAGGCGCTCGTAAGCTTTCCCGGCACCGCGATGCGTACGCTGCGCAGCCGATCGGCCGTCATGGCTTCGCGGGCAACCACCATCGGCCCGTAGCCGTCGCCCATGCTCGCGCCGCACGTGCACAGGGCATACTTATCGTGCAGATACGCATAAGCGTGGATACTTACTGCCGTCAATTCGAGCTTGGCATCAAACGCCCGGCGGTTGAGTGTTTCGATATCCACGAGCTCGTGCGTGAACTCGAATTCGCCCGTATCCAGCCGGCCGCTGGCCAGCGCATAGAACATGAACGCATCGTCCGGATCGGGGCTATGGCCGACGCGAATCAATTGCTTGGTGGCGGTCAAAATTGGGGTCCTCATGCGATGGAAAGAATAGTCGCATGATAACATAGAGGCGGCCGCAGCGCAACGATGCGCCGTCGAGTTCCGTCGAATACTGAGACGGGCGCAGCTCGTTATGCCTGCCAGGAGACGCCGGATTTCCCGCTGCGAGAATCGCTCAAATTGATTGCCCGCGTATGGGCGCCGGCGGCGCTATGGTCCCATTCGCGCCGCCAAACTTCTCGCACACAAGCAGCCAGGTGTGCCGCTCGTACTCGAGGATTTGGATCGCTTCGGCAAGTGCCGCCGCATCGGAATTGATTTTCGCCTCCGACACGCGCCGAAATAAAAACCAGTAGACATCGGTCAGCCGGCGGTTCAGCTCGGTCTTATTCTCGCGCACACCGGCCAGCATCTCGCCCACGATATCGATCACGCGCAGCAGCGGTCCGGCAGCGGTCGACGGCTCGCCCTTTCGCAATTCGTTTTCCGCCTGCCGGCCGAAGCGAATCGCCGCCTCGATCAGCAGCAAGTGCAGCCGCTCCGGCGGTGCGGTGAGAACCTTGGACTCCAAATAGGCCGAGTGGTGCATCGGATTCCTATCGTGTGAACGTTCCGTTCCGCCCATCCAATCGCGGACTCCGGCGGCGAATAACGCGACGCGCTTCCGATTAAGAGGAACTTGAGCTGTTCGACGTAGTGCCGCCCAAGGGCGGGATGATTTGTAGTGAATCGAGCGCGTTGAGGTTATTCTTCAAATTCGATATCGTAGTTTCCAATCGATCAAATTCCTCGAGCAAACTCGTGCGCTGCTTATCCAATCGGTCGCTCATCTGTGTGATTCGGTCGTTGTTGCTATCGATCGTTTTGGACAAAGAGTCGGCCTTCGCCGACAACAATGAGTTTTGGGCGCCGGCCAATTGCTCTAGCGTGTCGTTGAGCTTCACCGAGATGCCGTTCTTATCGTCGGCAAATAGGCTTTTGACTGAATCGGGATCCTTGTTAAACGCCGCCGTCAGCTTATCCTGGTCCAGCTGCATTTGGCCGTCTTTATCAAGCGTGATTCCCACTGACGCGAGCGAATTGAATTGGCCAACGCCGGAATACGTTGCCCCGACTAGCCGTGACAGGTCGGTGTCGACTCGCAGCGTCTCCGAGCTGCCGAACAACAGGCCTGTCGTCAAGGCGGTTGGGTCGAATGCCGTGAGTTTATCCAGCGTGGTCCGAATCGAATTGTAGGCCGACACGAATTGCTTTACGCCGCTCACAAGTGAGCTGCTCGTCGACGCGACGTTGATCGTCACGGGACTTTGCGTGCCGCTGTTCACCGTCAGATCGAGGCCGCTCACGATGTTGCTGAACTGATTCGTGCTCGAGCTCACTAGCACGCCTCCGGAACCGCTCGATCCGTACACTACGAGTGCATCGCGGCCGCTGGTGATTTCCTGCAGCGAGAGCGAGGTGTCGCTTGTATCGATCAACAATTCACTGGCGGCGCCTGAATTGTTTGCCGAGATCGATAGCCGCTGCCGTGTGCCATCGTTTAGAATGCTGGCCGTGACGCCTCGATTGAGAGCATTGATCTTTTTAACAACGTCGCTCAGCGTATCGGTAGCATCAATCGCGACGGTTGCGGTCGCGGTGCCATCGATCACTTGTTTCTGTACGCCGTCAATCGTCTTGGCGGTGGAAGTGCCGAGCAGGTGCAGGTCTTTGGCCGTCGTTTGATTGCCGACTGCGGTTACTGTGATACTGCCGCTGCCGCCCGCCGTATCGACGATCTCGATGCCGTCGCCGCGCTCGTTGATTCGCGCCTGGACACCAATGCCAAGGGAGTTGATCCGGTTGATGACATCGCCGACGGTCGTCGCAACATCGTCCACCTTGTTCAGGTCGACCGCCGCGGTTACGCCGTTCGTATCCTTGACGTTGAAATCGCCGACATAGATACCAGCACCGCCATTGAGCGACGAAAGCAGCGTGCCATCGGCAATTTGTCGCCGCTGCAGGCCACCGCTATTGACGGTCGTATTCACGCCGTCGGTGGTAATTCCCAGAGCCGTGGCGGAGCCGTTTGCGTCGCCGTCGGTGACCGTGAAGTTGCTCGCGGTAGCGCCGGTGATATCTGTCAGTTGAATGCCGTTTCGAGCGGTATTGATCGAGGCCGTTACGCCGGTCGCATGCGAATTGATCGCTTTCACAATGTCGCCAAGCGTTTCCGCGGCACTCACGTCTACGTCGGACGTGACGTTGTTGCGATTCGTAATGCTGATATGGCCGAGCGTTCCGAGACCGGCTCCCCCCTTTAAGCTCGAAATGAGCGTATCTCGCAGGCCACTTACGAGGCGGGTGCCGGATATCGTGTTGCCGGCCGCCGCCTTGGTCAGTCCCAGGTCGTCCGCCGCAGTGCCGGTACCGACGTTGGAAACGGCGAAGGTGCTGGATCCCGACGTCAGGTCTATTAGCTCGATGCGGTTGCCGTCGGCACCGATTGCAGCCGTCAGCTTGCCGGCTCC
Source organism: Pirellulales bacterium (assembly GCA_963733825.1). Lineage (GTDB taxonomy): Bacteria > Planctomycetota > Planctomycetia > Pirellulales > Lacipirellulaceae > JABDGM01. The sequence goes on along the minus strand of CAVTEK010000006.1, from coordinate 36,412 downwards.
CGCAGCGTTGATCGCATTGATCACGTCGCCAAGAGTTTTCGCGGCGCCTAAATCGATGCCGAGGGTCGAACCATCGGCTAGCGCGACGCTTAAATCGTTGCCGCTTTTGAGCTGGACTCCCGTGCCGTCGTTGAGCGACGAGAGAGCCGTCTTCGAGCTCAGCGTGAAAACGTCGCTGCCGGTGGCCGAATTTGCCGCCACGTCGATATTAGCGATGCCCAGGCCAGCCGCCGTTTTTCCACCGGATATATCCTGTACTTTAAGATTGCCGCTTCCGCCACTATTATCGGTCAACGTAAATGAATCACCGGCGGTCGAGGCCGTTACGCTGATGTCCGTGCTTCCGTTAATGGCATTCAGCACATCATCGACGGTGCGAGCAAAGCTCAGGTCGATTACCGCGCTCGCTCCACTGCGATCGGTAATGCGAATCTTGCCTCGCTGCACTCCCAAGCCGGCATTCAGCTCATCGAGCGAGATTCCAGGATCGACGAAACCGCCCGTGCCAAAGGACAACTTTCCGGCGCCGACTGCTTCTGTAGCCCCGTAGCTCTGGCTCAGAAGTTGCTGAGACGACGCCGTTTGCACCGGCGTAAAAACATAGCTCCCGACCGCTGGGTTTCCGCTGGAAGAGACCGCGGCCGACAGCGCACTGTCGTTGCTCGACGTGATGTTTCGCGAATTGAAAACGCTGTCGTTGCCTAGCTGGTTCGACTCGAACTGAAACGCCACCAAGAGCGACGTCAGTTGCGTTACAGCTAACTTCTCATTCTGCAGCGTGGTCGTTCGAGCCGTCAGGTTGTCTTTCGATTGACCCGCAATCGACATCAGCTTATCAACGATATCCTGGATATTGAGACCGGTTACCAGTCCCACGCTCGATTGGATCGCGCTCATAAGCAGTCGACCAAAAGTGACCCGCGGCACGTTTCGCGGGACCGAAAGTACTGCACCCGCGAAACTCTACGCGCAGCCGCTAGCACGGCGCGCGAAACCCTATCGAATATATCGACCACGCAACCGACCAATATCAATTGCGTCTCGCGCCAGCATGAATGGGCAAGCTTAGCGTTTAGAGGCATTGCCAGCACGAGCCAAAAAAAAAGCCGGCTCGGCCCCCGAAAGGACCGAACCGGCCTGTCAATTTCAAATCATCGCGTAGCGTGCGACTATTGGAGCAGTGCCAGCACGTTTTGCGGGTTCTGGTTGGCAACCTTGAGCACGGTCGTGCCGGATTGCACCAGGATCTGGGCCCGGGTCAGAGCGGCCGATTCCGCAGCGAAGTCGGCGTCGCGGATCGAGCTCTGGGCTTCGGTCAGGTTCACCAGCGTGTCGTTGAGCGTGTTCTTGTTCGTCTCGAGCGACGTGCTCTGGAACGCACCCAGCCGACCGCGGAGCGAGGTGACCTGCGTGATCGCCTGCTCGACGATGCTGGCGGCCTTGGTCGGGTTGGCCAACAGGTCGGCGTCGCCGCCCGAGGCCAGCTCGAACAGCGTGCCGTCCGAACCGCCCAACTTGGCCGTGTTCACGCTCGAGATACCGATGCGGGTCTGCTGGTTGCTGACCACGTCCGGGCCGAGTTGGAACAAGGCACCGCCACCGGTAATATCGAAGCTCGAGGTACCAGTGAAGCCGGCTTGAACGGTCGTCTTCAGGTCGAGCGTCGAGGTGTTTACCGATAGCACGTTGCCATCGCCCTTGGCGGCAATACCGTTGACCGTCGCCACGACGTCCGTACCGGCATTGCGGGTGTTGGAGGTCACGCTGCCGATCGTCGTGCTGTTTTGCAGCTTCAGGTCGATGAACTGCGACGAGCCGTAATTCGTCGATGCCAACTTGATGGTCGTGCCGCTCAGCGAGGCTTCGACACCGGTCGAATCTTTCACTTGATTGACGGCGTCGATGACCTTCTGAGCCGAGGTGCCAGCACCGAAGGTCAGAACCTCGGCACCCGTTGCACCCGACAACTCGAAGGTCGCGCCAGCAGCCAAACCACCGGTCGCGTCGGCACCGTTGGCGAACGTCGAGGCCGAACCCGGAACGGAATCGCTCGCCGAAGCGTAGTTCTGGTCGCCTGTGATCGCGATCGAAGCGCTGTAACCGGTCAGGCTGTCGATGGCGTTCTTAATCGCGGTCTTCGTGACGTTACCGTTGATGTTAACCGTGATGTTGCCGCTGTTGTCGACCGTGGCGGTGGCGGTATTGGCCGTGCCCGTGATCACTTCGGCAAGGGTCAGCGTTAGACCGTTCGCAGCCGCACCGGCCGTATCGGCCGTCACGGTGATGACACCGCTGCCTGCGTCGCGGCCACCGTTGAGCGGACCCGTACCAGTGTTCGTCGCGGTAACCGTATCCGTACCATTGGTCACATTCGACGTGGCGAAGTCGGTGCCGGCGTTGATCACGCTGGCCAGGTGCGTAACCGTGTCGCTGCCGCCCGTGATGTCGATCGTGGCTGTAATCGTGTCGGTGTTGGCATCATAGGTCGCGCCTTCCGAAGCACCGTCCACGATCACCAGGTTCTTGGTACCATTGCCTTCCGCACCGGCGGCAAGGCCGCCCACCTTGGCAGTCACCGTAAAGCCCGCGGAATTCGTCGAATCCGTCGTGATGATACCACTCGCCTGCGTCGCCGTATTCGTCAGCGTCGCGGTCGTCGAGGCATTCGCAGCATCGGTCGAGGCCGTAATGCCGGTGATGTCCAAGGCAGCCTTGGTGGCTGCCGTCGTAACGTTAACATCTACCGAGAGCGAGCCTATGGCGCCCAAGTTGGCCTGGTCAATCGACAGACCGCTGAGCTTGTTGAAGTTCGTGCCGGCTTGCGTGATGAAGTCCAAGCTGCCGTCGAGCAACTTGCGACCTTGGAACGTAACCGTTTGGGCAATCTGGTTCAAAGCCTTGAGCGATTGATCAATCTGGAGCTGGTTAGCAGCAATCTGGTCGGCACCCGAGGCGCCACTGTTGGCGGCTTCGGTCACAAGACCACGAATGTCGTTCAACAGGCCGCTCACCTGGCCCAAAGCGCTATCGGCCGTGGCGATAACTTCGTTCGCGCGGTCCGTATTGCTGATGGCCTTGGTGATGCTGGTGATGTCGCTGCGAAGATTTTCGCTGGCGATCAAACCGGCCGGGTCGTCTTTACCCGTGTTGATCCGCAAACCGGTGCTCAATCGCGTGAGGGATTGTTGCAAATCCGAGTTGGACTTGCTCAACGTGTTCTGGGCAACCAGCGAGCTAACGTTCGTGTTGATTCTTGTCATCGCAAACCCCCCTTTGGGACAGGAACTTGTTCCAACCTAGGCCGGAGTCCGCCGCCGCGCGGCTGCCCAGCACTTGTTGTTTGTTTGTAATATTCTGCGATCCAAGACCACGCGTCTTGATCGCCAGTCCGACTTACCTGCCCCAACGTGCCCTATTGCTCGTCAGCTCAGAGCGCGCTCCCAATACCCGCGTATCAGGAACATAATCAAACTGAGCAAGCCTAGGTTGCGATTATTGCGCCGGAATCCGTCGGTCCAATAATTTGGACCCCCAGCTAGCCTGCGCCTCTGTCGCCTACGGAAAGATATCGTCGTGTCAAATTAGGCTCTTTACGCGGCTCGTTTGGATTCTGATCGTAAGACCAGAATGAAACCGGCACAGGCGTCACAACCGGAAGAGTCCGATCGCCGGCCGCCGGCCGCGTTATTTCCGATCGCCAGGACCGCGGCCGATTTGGCGTGCTTCGTCCAGCCGAATCTGGGCCGCTTGTTGGTTCTCGCGCTGGATCGCCTCGTACACTTCGCGGCGATGAACCGATACCTCCCGCGGCGCTTCGATTCCCAGCCGCACCTTATCGCCGCGCACATCGACGATCGTTACGACGATATTGTCGCCTATGATGATACTTTCGTCGCGCTGTCGGGAGAGGACGAGCATGATACTTGCATGATCGGAAGCCTTAACGGACGCACTCAAGAAAGCTCAGCCACATTTAGAACATAGCGGTTATAGGGAAGGCCAGAACCGCAAACGACGAGTGAAGGACGACGGATGACGAATATTCCGACTTGACCTGCATTCGTCAATCGTCATTTGGTCTTGGACCTACGCCGATTTCCGCCGCGCTGCCGATTGGAGGCGATGCTGCACCGCATGGTCGTCGCGGGCAACAATCTGTCGGCCAACCCGCTCCGCCAGGTGAATCACCAGCGGGGCTTTAAGATTGAGCGACAGCTCACCGGCCACGTGGCTGATAACAACGAGCAATTGCGCGTCATTGGGGTTTTCCAGTCCCAGCGGCGCGATTTCCCGTTTGGCGACCCGAGCCTGATAATCGGCCACAAACCGCCGCGGGCTCACGACCCCCAACGCCAGGTCGGGCCGGTCGAGACTTTGCAGCCAGCCAAGTGCCTCGTTCTCCGCGTCCCCCAGCAGCACCCATCGGCGGCAGTCCTCCATTCCGATCAGGCCATCGACAAATGTAAGAATGTCGCCGTCCTCGATCGTCAAACTGCCAAATCGCGTGGTGGAAATGTTCATGCTGAAGTTCCAGGCAGCTCCCAGCTCTGCGGAAGTTATTTCACATTCGGAATGCCGCCGCTTCATACCGCGAACAAAAAACCCCCGACAAAGCCGGGGGCTGTGCGCTATCAGTTTACTTCGGACAGCCCGCTCGCGCTAAACCAACCAAACTGAACTTAGCTCGGACCCAACATCGAGTGATGTCACTCGATGGATTCGTTTAGATAAAGTCTAACAGCGATAGCTTCAGCACGCTGGCGGCCGTTTGCAGCGAAGCTTGGAAGGCATACTGACGAGAGGTCATGCTTGAGATCGCGTCGACCAGGTCCACGTCCATGTCGTCCGACAACGCCGATTTCAATTGCACGTTTTCGTCTTTCAACTTGTTCCCGATCGTATCGAGGCTTTGCAGTCGCGAACCGATATCCGAGCGCGCGAACGTAACTCGGCTGATATCCGCATCGAGCCGGCTCAGCGATCTGCCGATCTCCTCCGTGTCGTTCTGCTGAAGCGCCGTTTTCAACCGCAACAACGTGTCGAATACGCTGTCGACTTGGAGTGTATGATGGTCGGAGCTGGTGAGCGTTTGATGGCCCGATCCATCGACGTGGACGTTTAATGGATCCGATTGTGTTTGTCCGGCTGCAACAAAACCCAGGAGCTGGGCCGCCTGACTTCCTTCGGTAGCGTGCACGCTGAGCGTCCCCGCCCCGGCTGCGTTATCGACAAGCTCGATACCGTTTCCGACATCGGCCAGGCGTGCCGCAATTTTGCCGCCGTTCGCCGGATCTGTGTTAATTCGATCGATCACGTCTTTCACGGTCTTTGCGCCCGTTACATCGATCCACAATTGGGTGCCGTCGCTCGCAACGATTTCCAAATCGTTGCCGATGACTTTGGTTCCCGAAAGAAAATCATTACCGAGTGAGTCTGTCGTAGTCGAGCTGTGCTGCGTGTCGCCCGGGCTTACGAATCCGAGGTAAGCCGCCGCCTGATTGCCGGACGGCACTTGGACCGTCAGCTTTCCTCCCGGAGTCGCGGTGCTGGAATCGACAAGCTCGACCGAATTGTGGTTAGCCGACAATTGGGCCAGGACGGCCGTCGTGCCGGTGTTATTTCCTGACGCGGTATTGATTCGATCCACCACGTCCTGCAGCGAAGTTGATCCGGTCAGGTTGACATCGAGCGTCGTACCATCGCGGGCAACAATTCGCAGGCTATCGAGCTTCGTCGTATCGAGCTGCGCATCGTCGGTGAGCACGCCGACTCCCCGATTGAAATCCGCAAGCGCGGACGAGTCGGTGTAGGTGCGAATGCCCAATTGGGTGGCGGTCGTTCCGCCATTCTCGCCGATTGCAAAATCGGCGCCGCTCAGCGTCGATCGCACTTGGATGCCGTCGTGCGTCGCGTTAATCTCTGCCGACAGATTAAGCCCGGCGCCGTTGATCAGGTTCAGCAGATCCTCGACGGTTTGCGCCGAGCTGGTATCGATCGTCTTAGTTTTGCCGCCGTTGGTGAGAACCAGGCCCGAGGTCGAATCCAAATTTCCGCCGCTGCCGCCGGAGGTTAGTGGCCCGAAGTCTCCCGATCCGACCGGGTTCGTGCCGGCCGCGTTTGTTGAATTAGCGTCGTGGTAATCGACGACCGCCTGGAACGTGCCTTGGGCTGTAATCGCCGCGGCAACCTGGTTGGCTGTGGAAACACCAGCCTGAATCTCAACAGTCAGTGTTTTGTTTAGCGGATCGCTGTCGTCGTACGTCACGACTTCGGAACCAGCGGTGACGCCCGCCGTCGGTTGGAATATCACCCGCACGTCGTTGAGGTCCGCGCCGTTTTCGCGCGCAGTAAGCACGATGTCGTTGTTTTGACCGCTTGAAACGATCCGCCCTTGAGCCCTCGTTCCCAACAGTGAATCCAGGCGAGTCGTTTTCAGCACGGCCGGATTCAACGGCCTGCCGACGAGCGTCGTGCTCGGCGCCGTGCCCGGCTGGAATCCTAACTCTCGGGCGGCCTGCCCTTCGGCGACTTCCGCCACGCTAATCGTGCCGCTTGTGGAGCTGAGCTTCAGCCCCTCGCCCGTAACATCGGCGACAATTTGTGTCCCTTGCGGTGCGCCCCGTTCAATCGCACGGGCCACATCGCCGAGCGTCACCGCCGAACTGAGATCGATCACGCTCGTTTTGGTCGCGGAGCCCGTATTGATCGAAATCGAAATCGCCGCGTTGCGGCTAATGCCTTGGCCGCCATTGATCGTGCTGAGAAGCGTATCGGCCGACAGTTGTGGCGCCAGGGCCGTCCCCTGAATCTGGCCTGAAGTGCCGCCGAACACGTCAGTGCCAGCGACGTTGGAAGCGAATAGCTGATCCAAATCGACGAAGTTCCGCAGTACGCCGTCGTTGCCTGAATAGGACACATAATTCCCGTCGAAATTATACGGTTGAACCTGCGACACCGAGCCGGAAAACAAGTAGCGCCCCTGTGATTGGGCGTTGCCGGCCGCCATCAATGTTTGTATGGCCTGGTCGATCTGCTGCACGAGCGTTTGCCGGTCCGCGTCGGTGCTAAGTGTACCCGTAGTCGCGACGACGCTTCCTTTCAGCGTGTTGAGCAAGTCGGACACGGAGCTGAGGTTCGAGTCCGCGGCGGTAAGGTACGAATTGCTGGCTTGGATGTTCGTCTGGACTTGGCTCTTCCGTTGCAAAAGGCGCTGCAGGCCGATCGCCCGCAACGCGGCGGGTGCATCGTCGCTCGGCAATTGAATCCGCTGACCCGTGCTGATCTGGTTCTGCAGCTTGAATAGTGCAAGCTGGTCGTCCTGCATTTGCGATATCAATCGCTGGGTGACAAACAAGTCGCCCACGCGTGTCGTCGGTATGGGAGCGATGCTGGACATTACTAGAAGCTGGAGGTTAGAGGTCAGAGTCCTTTGGCGGCGTCGCTGGCAACGCGCTGATTGCGTCAAATTTTCACCAACATATCGAGCAAATCCGAAATCGTCTGAATATACTTCGCCGAGGCCTGGTAAATTCGCTGCAGCGTCAGCATGTTCACAGCTTCTTCGTCGATGCTGACTCCGCTCACCGCCTGCTGCTGGCCTTGTAGTGTGCTCTCAAAGGTGCGAAAGCCCTGGGCCACCGATTGCGCCACAGACGAGCCCTGCGTGACCTCGTTGAGCATCTGGCTATATAAATCGGTCAGCGACGTGTTACCGGCCGATTCGAGCGGCTGGTCTAAAAACCCGGAAAGGCGTTCCGCGTTGGCCGAATCCTGGCCGATGCCGCCCAAGCTCGCGGCGAACTTGCCGGCGTTCGCGATGCCCGTTAATTCGCCGTTCACGCCAATCGTCGCGGCCGTGGAGCCCGTGAAGAACGTATTGAGGCCCAGCGCCGCCAGCGTGCCGCTCGTATCGCCCGAAAAGGCAAACTCGATGTCCGTTGAATCCGCATTTAGCTGCAGTTGCCCCGTCGCCGTCACGCTTGCCGAAATCCCGTCGATGGCATTGAGCTGTTGCGCTAGGCTATTGAGCGACGTATCCTCATCCAAACCGTCCAGATCGATGTGAATCGTGTGGGTGTGCGTTAAATCATCGCCCTTGCTATGGACGAGCAAATCGAACGTGCCGCTGACGGGCGTGAATGCCAAACCGGCCGAGTCCAACGCGGCGTTGCTGTTATTCACGGAGTTCACGCTCGTCAGCTTTTGAAAACCGACGAGGCCTTGGCCCTGCGAATACACTTTATTGAACTCAAACGCGAGAGTTCCGGCCAGGTTATCCAGCTTTGTGAGAAAGCCGCCAATCACATTGTCGCGCGCGGTGTAGAGTCCGTTGATTTCTCCGGAAGTCGTGTTGAGCTTTCCGTGCGTGTCTGTGAACTGGATGATTCCCGTCGTGGCGCCGCCTTGGGTGCTTTTGCTGACCTCGACCTGTCGGCGCTGCCCTTCGAATACGAGAAAGTCGCCGCCCACGGCGACGCTTATCCCGCCGCTTGGCTGCTCTGTCACTTGGATCCCGACCAATTCCGAAAGACGATCCACCGCGGTCTGCCGCTGCACGCGCAGACCACCCGCTTCGCTCGCCGACGAGTTGCCCCCTTCGGTTGAGGCAATTTGGATGTTGAGCTTGCGGATTTGTTCCGTCAGGTTGTTGATCTCGTCGGCATCGGCCGATACCTTCTGGTCGAGCTGCGTTTGCAGGTCGGACACGCGGCTGTGCAAGTTGTTGATGTTTTCCGTCAGCGCCACGCCGTTGCCCACGGCCAGGTTGCGCGTAGCGGCGTTGCCTGGGTCTTTGAGGACTTCGTCGACCGAGTTGAAGAAACCGACGAGCTGACTGCTCAGGTCGCCACTGTCGGAGAGCTCGTTGAGGACCGTTTCCAAGTCTTTGTAAGTTTGCTCTTGCACGTCGGCGTTCGCCCGGTCGCCGTGTGCCCCACTAAGCCGTGACTGGACGAACTTGTCCAGCTGCTGGACGATGCTCGCGACTTCAACGCCCGAACCGACGATCAGTCCACCAACTCGCTGGACCGGCGCAGGCGTGTAGATTGCCTCTTGTCGCACATAGCCGGGCGTGTTGGCGTTGGCAATATTATTGCCGACCACCTGCAGGCCGATTTGCATCGCCTGGAGCGTGTTGCCGCCCATTTGAATCGAGCCGAAAAGACTCATGCGTCACCGCTACCAAAGATGAGTCGAGCGGAGCGGTAAAGAAGCGGCGTCGCCGAATATTCGACCGCTAATCGCTCCAACCGCTTGCGGTTTAGCGTTCGACGGTATTTATTCGACCACCCCGGCGATCCCCCTGCCCCACGTCGCGCTACGCGGCCCGATCCACCAGCGCGCCCCCTGATTGGTGGCCAGCAGCTGAAAGGCGGTCGGAGCCTTTATCATATGTCGGCTTTGGCCGCCCGCCGGTAGCAACAATCTCGATCAACTGCGATAGATGTAGCAGCGATCGCTGCACGACGACCCAATTCGTGAGGCATTGATGCCGCAAAAGTTGCGAGCGATTGGCCGCTTCGCGAATGCTGGCTTGGACTTGGCCCCGGCTCGCCGCCGGCAGCCGATCGCTCAGCGATTGGATGCTATCTGCAGGCAATCCTTCCGCGTCGGCCCGCGCTAGTAGCTGCTGGCGCCGATCGTGACATGCTTGCAGCCGAGCGGCGAGTTCTTGCTCGCGTGGCCCGATCGCGGACAGCGCTTCAATGTTTCCTGCGACGAGCAATTGCCGCTTCTCATTGAGCACATTCAATAACGAGCTCTGCACATCCGAGAGCTCGGTCAGTAGTGCGCCAATTTCGGCTTCGTAGTTATCGTTCATGTAGTAGACAAGGAGACAAGGAGACAAGGAGATGGGGAGACAAGGAGCAGGAAGCCGTTATGCTCGAATGACCCACGATTCGGGTTTGTTGATCATCGCCACGATCATTCGCAATATCTCGTCGTGCGCTCGGTAGAACGACTTGGCCGCGGATCGCTCCAGATAACCGCAATTCACGGCAAATTCGGTCCAAACTTGTGTCTCGACTGCTTCGCTTTCGGAGTCTGATAGTTTTGCGATGAAAGCTGCTTCATACCTACGTTTTCGCCACGCTTCAGCCAAGTTTGCGCAAACAGATCGCGACGACCGTCGAATCTGGTCGGTGAGAGAATAAGTTTCCTCCTTTGGAAATGCTTTAGTCGCGCGAAATATTTGCATCGCAACGTCAAATGATTTCTTGTAGACGTCAAGATCGGTATGTTTTTGGATCTTCATCGCCTTGTCTCCCAGTCTCCCTGTCTATTGCCGCCGCAGTTGCGAAAGGTCGTTCAAACCGCTGGTCGTTTTCGCCTCGGCTAATTGCGGAAATTGTCTTTCAAACATTGGCTCGGCGAATTTCGACGCGCTCTGCTTGGTGAGCTGCTCGGCCATCGTCTGATCGAGCTGCCCCTGAAACACCTCTTCCGCATGGCCACCATAAAAATACGCGGGCTTTCCTACTGTCGCCCGCATCGATTTGAGCATTTGCCCGTAAAACGCCTCACCCACAAACTGCGTAAACTTATCGCGCAGTTCGCCATTCTTTCCCTTGCCGATTGAAGAGAGGCCAGAGGTGGGATCCGCCCCAAGTCCACCCTGCGACGGGATATTTCCTGCGAGTTGTAACGCGGACGCCACACTGTGTTTGCTGATCGTATTCATGATTGTTCGTTGTCCGTTGCATTTCACTTTCGAGCGACTGACCACGGACCACGGACTACTCAATAATCAGCCGCCCGTGCAACTTTCCATTCCGTTCGATGCCCTTGATAATCTCGATCATGTCCGCCGTGGGCACCTTCAATGAATTGAGCTGATCGACGAGCGTCTGCAGCTTTGGCGCGCTCGACTGATCGACGTCGATCGGAGCGAATGTGGGCGCCGTCGTGGCATCGACCACCACGTTCTTGTGCGAAACGATTACGTCGCCGATTTCCACGTCGCCGCTAATGACGATCGTTCCCGCTCGCGGATTGATCACCACCCGCGATTCTGTCTGCGGTTCTTCAATCCTGATTTCCAGCAGGTCCGAGGCAAACCCAACCGGATCGTTCATCGAATTCTTCGGTATCCGCACTTCGATGTTCGACGCGTCGATTGCCCGCACCATCTCTTCAGTAACGTTCGAATCGCCAGTTTCCGTATAGCCCAATTGCTCGCGAATCAATTTCACGATTTCGCTGGCCATAAAGAAGTCGGCATGATTTTTGTCGAGGATCAGCGTGATTTTCCCGTCGCGATAGAACGGCGTGAAAATATCGGCCTCGATCTGGCACCCCGAATGCACGACACCGACCATCGGCTGCTGCGGATTGTCGATCGTCAACTGCCCCTGGCACAACGCGTACACCCGCGGGTCCTGAGTGTTTGGGCCTTGCAAGGAAGCGAACGCCAGCCGGCCGCCGTCGAGGCTCTTGCCGTTGATCGCGCTTACGAAACAATCGACCCGGTCGCCGCGCCGAGCGCCGGTCGCCGGCACGGTCGCCGTCACGATGACCAGCGCCGCGTTTTTAACCTTTTTGAGCTCGTCGAGTCCCGTTTGCTTGGCATCCGGCGGCGCGACCGGATTACCCATGACCTCCATTGCCCGGGCGATCGCCCGCATCGTCGGCCCATCGTTTACCTCGCCTGTGCCGTTAAGTCCCACGACCAGCCCGATCCCGCGCAGCACATTCTCTTCCTGCCCCTTCACACGGCAAATGTTTTGCAACCGCGTCCGCGCGCTCGCGAGTCCGGCGGGCATCGTCACAATCAAGCAGGCAATGAGCAGCTTTTTGTTCATATTGAAAACCCGTTTAGCCACAGAGGCCACAGAGATCACAGAGAATACAAATAAATGAAAGAACGGTTGTCATTTCGAATCGTGCCGCCAATTGATTGTCTGTCTTCCTCGGTGAGCTCAGTGTTTTCTGCGGCAGACCTTATCGACCGGAACTTTTCTCTCACTAGAACGGCTTCACCTGGTCATACCATTTCGTAAACCATCCGCGTTCGCTGGCGTCGTGAATGAAGCCCTTTTTGCGAATGCGGATCCGCCGCTCCGACACGTCGTCGCCGCGGACCGTCCGGTCCGGACCGATCGATTGCCGCCGAACCACGCCGGTCAGCGATTGCTCCCACACTTCGTCGTCGTTCTGCACTTCGCTCGTGCCTTCGATCACGAGGTTGCCGTTCGGCCGAATGTCCACCACTCGCACCGCGATCGTGAACGTCAACGCATCTTTCTGCTGCACATCGGCTTGCGTCTTATATTGGCTCGTGAGCGAACCGTTGACCGTGGGATCGCCGTGCGTCTGCGGGGCCGGGAGGATGTTTTTTCCGTCGAACTTCAGCCAGTCCGAAAGCACCGCGTTGAAGCTGGCAGTCTTCTTGCTGTTCGCATCGCCGTCGCTCGTCAGCGCCGATTTGTAATCGACGACCACCTTGATGATGTCGTTGAGTTGCAACTCGCGCTGCTCCGACTCCGGCGGCAACTTTCGGTAGATGAACGAACTGTTTTCCAGCGTCAGCGGCGCCTTCTGTTTCGGTGGAACCGGCGGCGCGAGCAAAAGGCTGGCATCTTGCCCGCTCGCCGAGTTATGGAACGATAAAGCCAAACATATCGCGATCCCAAAAAACGGTGGGAAGGTATGTCTCACGCAAAGTCGCAAAGCCGCGAAGAAATCAATTTTATAGAGTTGGTTTGACATCGATTCCTGTTCCAAATGCTTAGCCATTCGTTGCTTTTGCGCCTTCGCGTGAGATTATCGCTTATCGTCGCGCTGTATTAATTCGTTGTGGCTGTTCAGGCGCTTCCGGTCGCGACAACGCAAACACCGCCGCCTCGCGTGGCCCGACGATCCGCGCATCGTACTTCTGGCGCGACCCCAACGATTCGACTTGCACCAACTCACCGTGCGCACCGTCCTTCAGCGCAAGGGCGCTCGTTCGCACTCGAATGCCGCCGCTTTGCGATGTAACCGTGATCAAATCGCCGCGCTTCACCAAAATGGGAGATTGCACCTGGTCGGCGAACACGATCTCGCCCGCCTGGATCGATTGGCGAGCTTCCATGCCGATGAGCTTTTCCACCGATTCGGCGACCGCTCGTTGGCTCATCATCTTCGACCCGGAATCCACCGTCCGCATCTCGATGTCAGCCGCTTTGATCACGTCGCCGTGGACAATTGGCCGAATTGCCACAACGACCGGAACCGCCGGTGGCGCGACATCGGCGAAAATCGGCATCTGCACTTGCCCGTCCGCCGTCGCGAACGACATCAGAAATCGTTGCCGGCCAGTCCACGGCTCGCTTCCACCTTGGCAAACCGGGTCCGATGTTGCCACATTCAACTTCGCCAGCTCGCGGTCGACCACGTCGCACTCGACTTTCCAGGCGTCCACGCGCCCCGTTTTCGCGTCAAGATATTTCAACACAATCCTGTTCAGCCGCTGCCGAAGTTCCTTAGCCCGTGAATCATCCATCGCCTTAGTCGGCCGTTCGCTGTTGAAACCGGCCAGAATTGCCGCGTGCCGATTCATCGGCTTGCGAACATCGTCGCCCGCGCTGTCGCCGGCTTTGCCGCCGACTTTACCACCGTCATCCGAGGCTGCACTCGCGTCCGTCGCCGAGATGGCCACCTGGTCGACACCGCCAAAACGAAAATCGCCAACCTCGATGCCTTGGGCTGCCAGCATGTCTTCGATTTCGCGAGTCCTCAAATACCGTTCGGTGCCAGGCGCCGGCGCCGGCATCAAGGGCAGCCCACCTAGCTGTCGCGCTTGCTGCCGATCGTCTGAGGAAATATCGGCCACGTCTCCCAACCGCACCACCGACCCGTGCGGCGCCGCCCGGCCGCGCAGTTTGATTTCGACATCCGCCAACGCAGTCGCTGCCGCACTCATTGAAATGATAAGTGCGAGCAGACAGCTATACCTTTTTTTGATTCGAGTCATGTTTGCGCCTTTGCGCCTTGGCGTGAGATCCGATCGGGCTCAATTAACCCAATCGCCTGAGATTGGCCACCAGCTGCATGATCTGGTCGCCGGCCTGGACGACCTGCGAGTTAAGCTCGAACGACCGCTGCGTCGTGATCAAGTCGATGAGCTCATTCACCGGCTCGACGTTCGACGCCTCTAAAAATCCTTGCCGCATATTGCCAAAGCCTTCTTGTCCCGGCGTGCCCGTTTGTTCGTCGCCCGAGGCGTCGGTCTTCTGGTACAAATTGTCGCCCAGCTTCAATAGCCCGTCCGGATTCACGAACTTCGAAAGCTGAATCTGCCCGAGCGTCTGCAGACTCGTGGAATTCTGCGTGCTGTACTGCACCTGCCCGTCGGACGTGATGACAATTCCCGTCGCGTCCTGCGGCACGGTTAGTCCCGGGTCGAGCACATAACCCTTAGTTGCCGAACCGAGCACGATCTGCCCGGTAGAGTTCATGTTGAAGTTGCCGGCGCGAGTGTAATAAAAATCTCCATTGGGATTCTGCACGCGGAAAAATCCATCGCCCTCGATGGCGATGTCCAAGGGATTGCTGGTCGTTTGAAACGAACCCTGCTTGAAGTTCGACTGCGTGCTGGAAACCCGCGTGCCCAAACCGACTTCGATGCCGGTCGCCGTGCGGGTGCTGTCGGCGTCCTCAGCTCCCGGCAGCCGGTATTGGCGATAGAACACATCCTCGAAATTCGCCCGGTCCTTTTTGAAGCCCGTCGTATTGATGTTCGCCATATTATTGGCGATCACATCGAGCTTCGACTCCATGGCCTCCATGCCGGTGGCGGCCGTGTATAGCGTTTGAACTGTCATCAGTTGTCTCCGAGTCCTGCCTGACTATTCTTTGAACCACGACGACACAACGAGCACGACGTGAAGAATCGCGACAGGATCATAGGATTTGCAGGATCGACGGGATGAAAGAATTGATTTCACAGCATGTCTTATCTCTAATGCGATCCCGTCCATCCTGCTAATCCTGTTATCCTGTCAAACCTTCGTCGTGTCGTCGTGTCGTCGTGGTGAATGAGTTTTTACGCTTGCAGCACCCTGCTGATTAGCGTTCCGAGCATGGAATCCTGGTTCTGAATCATTCGCGTATTGGCCTCGAACGCGCGGGTCGTTTCGATCATTGCCATCATCTGCCGCACCGGGTTCGCGCCCGACATCTCCAAATAACCTTGGCGGATACTTCGCTCGGGCAATTCGAGCGGCTTGACCGACCCGGTCGGCTTGAACATGTTATTTCCGACTTTCACCAGCTCGTTGAGCGATTTCGGCTGCGACATCCCCAGTGGGCGAATGGTGCCGGCCTGATTGATG
Organism: Pirellulales bacterium; assembly: GCA_963733825.1. Taxonomy (GTDB): domain Bacteria; phylum Planctomycetota; class Planctomycetia; order Pirellulales; family Lacipirellulaceae; genus JABDGM01. Next base: position 21,098 of record CAVTEK010000006.1, on the reverse strand, counting down.
AACCCGTCCTGCGAAATCGAGTACGGCACATTGCGGGCAAGTTGAATTTCGCCGCCTTGCTGATCGAGTACGGGCCGATGACCGTTTTGCGTCACGAGTCGGCCCTGGGTATCGAGCGCGAACTCGCCGGCGCGAGTTAGGTATTGCTGTCCGTCATCGCCTTTGACGTGAAAGAAACCCTTGCCGGTAATTGCCAGGTCCAGGTCGTTGCCGGTGTGCTTCAACTGGCCGACCGAGTGGTCGGTCGCGACGTCGATGACCTTGACGCCGCCGCCGATGTCGTTAATCGAGCGATCGCCCGAGCGGGCCTGGCCCTTTTGAATCGCCTCGGCAAAGCGAGCCTGGAACGTCGGCACGTCCTGCTTGAAGCCGGCCGTATCCACGTTCGCCAGGTTATTGGCAATGACTTCCAACCGCTGGGCCTGCGCGGCGGCCCCTTCGGCCGAGATGTACATTCCGTACGGCATGACAGATGAGCGGTCGCAGGTGAGCCCCCCTGCGTCGATCCGCCTCTAAGCAACAGCCATGCCGAACCAAACGCTGGCAACGATCGCGCAGCCGCAACCGCTGCGAATTCAGCTAGAAATGAAAAAGATGATGCGCTAATCGCAACCGCGCGCCAGCACATCAGGCACGATGCAATCGGCGAAGTCTGCCGATTGGCAAGCCCTTGTCCGGCAGGTTTCGCTCGTTTTTGTCCGCAGATGAACGCAGATAAATACAGATGACCAGGCAGGAAAGTTGCGTGGCGAGCCGAATCTCGTACGGATTGAACAATTCGAATTCCAAAATCTGCGTCTATCTGCGTTCATCTGCGGACAACAAAAATTGGCTGCTATCCGTATCCAAGCCTTCGCAAATCGGCTTCGTTCAGCCCCACGTGATGCCCATATTCGTGCAAGATCGTCCGCCGGATCTGCTCGCGTAAAGCCGCCGCGTTCTCTCCGGCCTCACGCGATCGGGCCATTCTCATGATTCCCAACCGGTAGATATGAATCGCATCCGGCATCACGCCCGAATGCCAGATGCTTTTAGCAGTGAGCGGAATGCCAGTGTACAAACCCAGCAAATTCGCAGGGTGCCGTACCCGCATCCGCCGCATCACTTCGGACGAAGGGAAATCCTCGACCACGAGCGGCACTTCATCCATGAAATCTTTCACCTGCTGCGGCAGCTCCGCCAGCACAACTTCCAGCTGCTCGTCGAAATACGTCCGCAATACGTTGTCCATCACCCCACCACCGCCGAGCCCAATGTGCTAGTGCCCTGTCAAACCTTGATTTGCCGTTAGGATTGGCGTGCCGACGCAATCAGCTCGGCAGCGCCCTGCGCGATCAATTTCGCCGCCAAACGCCGCCCAAGTTGTTCAGCGTCGCTCGGTGCGGCCGAGTCACTTTCCGCAATTCGCCTGGAACCATTTGCACTCAGCACGACCGCGGACAAATGGAGCGCGCCGGCGTCCATCCGGCCCAACGCACCAATCGGAGCCATACACCCACCGCGAAGATGCTCCAACAGCGACCGCTCCGCGGTGACGGCGGCCCGCGTCGCCGGATCCTCCAGTGGTGCGAGAAACGTGCGCGTTCTGTCATCATCCGTGCGACATTCGATCGCCAGCGCCCCCTGGCCCACGGCCGGAAGCATGATATTCGGCGGCAATACTTGCGTCACTCGATCCGCCAACCCAAGCCGCCGCAACCCGGCCTCTGCCAGCACGATCGCATCGAACAGCCCGTCGTCGAGCTTCCGCAACCGCGTATCGACGTTCCCGCGCACGTCTTTGACCAGCAAATCGGGCCTCACGTGCAGCAGCTGCGCCTGACGCCGCAAACTGCCCGTGCCGACGCGCACAGCCCGCACAAGTTCGATAAGTATGCTCTTACTCCCCGCTCCCTGCTCCCCGCTCCCAGCTCCGACCACCAGCACATCCGCCGAACTTTCGCGAGCCGGCACCGCCACCAACACTAGCCCCTCGACCGGCTCCGTCGGCAAGTCCTTGAGACTATGAACGGCGAGATCAACGTCGCCGGCCAGAAGTGCCCGCTGAATTTCTTTCGTGAATACGCCCCGGGTGCCAATCTCTTCGATCGATGTGGCCCGCTGCGTATCGCCGCGGGTAGCAATCTCGATGAGCTCTATTTCGCAGCCAAGCCGGCGCAGCTCATTGGCAACCCACTCGGCCTGCCATCGGGCCAGCTTGCTGCCGCGCGTCCCCAGCCGCAGCGCCCTGGGGTTTGCCGCCGACCTAGTCATCGTCGCTCACCGCGCCGGACAGCGCCAACCGTCCTTCATGAATCGCAGATCCAATTTCAACATCGGCGATCCGTGGCGGCGGAATCACAACGCCGCAGCTTACGACCCACTGAATCGCCTGGTCGACCGAGATGTTGAGGTCCACTGTCTCACTTTTCTTCACGGTGACGGCAAAGCCCGTAAACGGCATCGGCGAATGGGGCACAAATACGGAGACGACCGGCTCATCGACGGAGATCTGAATATCGTGCATCCCGTCGCCCGTGACAAAGCCGAGGGTCCAGATTCCCCGGCGTGGATATTCGACCGCCACGACGCGGGTGTACTGCATCTCCGGCTCCGAGAAGATGAAGTCGGTCACCTGCTTGATCGAAGAGTACACGTTGCTCACCAGTGGCAAGCGGTGAATGAGCCACTCGACGCGGTTAAAAAAGAATCGCCCCACCCCGGCCGCTAGAAACTTGCCCAACAAATACAGCACGAGCAGGAAGACGGATAAGAACAAGGGCACGACGTACCGACGCGGCAGCCAGTAGTGGTCGATATACCACGTGTAAACTCCTTTGGCGTCCGCCGGTATCGGGTCTTTGCCGATATGTTTTTCGACGTATCCGTAAATGCTCGCCGGAATGAACCGGCCATCGCCAGTCCGCTGGTATTCCTTATCCGCGATCACGACCGTTCCCGACAGCGAGACCGGATAGCGCTCGCGGCCGATCGTCACCTGGCGATTCGAGTCGACTTTCAGGCTATCGGGTGTGCGAATATCGGCGCGGCTGACCATCACCGCGCGTACCGAATGCTCGAGCGGATCGAGCATGTACACGCTCACCGTGTGACCGATCCACACGAAAATAACGATCGTCAACAGCGGCGGCAGCAAAATGCCCAGCCCGCGCAACACGGCCCGCCGAAACGGCCCCAGCCGCTTCCCACGCCCTAAAGCTTTTTCAACTTCATGTTCGTTCACGGTACGCTCTTCCAATCTCGTTCGCCAATTCACTGAAGCCACAGAGATCACAGAGAACACAGAGCAATTGCGAGTCGTCGTTACAATTTGTCATTTGATGTTTGTCATTGTCCGATATGGCCAATCAAAAATAGCAAATTTGGTAACACTTCAGCCGTCTGAAGTTGATGTTGGTTGATTTTAAGGTATTGGGTTATGTCTGTGGGGTATGGCATCGTGTGCAAAGTTGTCCGCAAGATCGACGTTGGAGACACTTCGCAGCGGCGAGTTGACCGAGGCGCAGCGCGGAGTCTGTTTCAGCAGGGGGAAGAAGCGGTTGTGTTCGCGCTGTTGGAAATGAGCAAGCGGTTGGCCGAGGCGCAGGAGAAGAACGGTTCTTGGGCGACCCCCTCGACTCCCTCGGGGATGGTTCCGGTGTACGAGAAGCCGCCGGCCAAGCGTCGCGGCAAGAAGCGGCCCGGCGGCAAGCGTGGGCATCCCGGTTCTCGACGACCATCGCCCGAACGTGTCGACTGGCAGGTCGAGCATCGCGCCGATTGCTGCCCCGACTGCGGCTCGCGCCTCAAGCGCTGCGCGGAGACCCGCGTCCGCTACACCGAAGACATTCCAGACGTGCAGCCGGAGACGACCGAACATACGATCCACCGCGATTGGTGCCCGCAGTGCCGCAAAAAGGTCGAGCCGCCAGTGACCGCCGCTTTGCCGGGGTGCTTGCTGGGCAATCGCGTGCTGGCGCTCTCGGCGTGGCTGCATTACGCCTTGGGGAACACGCTCTCGCAGATCGTCGAGGTGTTCAACTTTCACCTGCAGTTCAAGATCACTCCCGGCGGTCTGGTGCAGATGTGGCAGCGGCTGCAGGAGTTGTTGTACGGCTGGTACGAACAAATTCAGCAAGAAGCGCTGGACTCGGCCGTCTTGCATGGCGACGAGACCGGTTGGCGGAACGACGGCCAAACGAACTGGCTGTGGTCCTTTGGCAACCAGCATTTGACGTACTACCTGATCGACCGCTCGCGCGGCAGTCCGGCCTTGGCGAAGTTCTTCATCCAGGAATTCGCCGGGACGCTGGTGACCGACTTTTGGGGCGCCTACAACGCGGTCTCGTGCGCGGCGCGGCAAACGTGCCTGGTCCATCTGTTGCGCGAGTTGGAACAGACGGAGCAGTACAAGTCGCCGGGCGCGCATTGGTCGGCCTTCGCCAAGAAGCTGCGGCGACTGGTGGGGGACGCGATCCGGCTGTGGCGGCGGAAGCCGGAGCTGTCCGTCGAGACATACGCTTCCCGCCGGGACTGCCTCGACCGGCGGTTGGCCGAGCTCGTCGACGGGCCGTGGGAAGACCCCCACTCCCGACGCTTGGTAAAGCGCCTCAGGCGGCATCAGTACGACTTGTTCACGTTCCTCGATCAAGCCGGAGTTCCCTTCGACAACAACCACGCCGAACGATCGATCCGCCCGGCGGTGATCCTCCGCAAAAACAGCTACGGCAACCGAAGCCAACGCGGCACCGACTGCCAAGCCGTGCTGATGAGCGTCTTCCGCACGCTCAAACAACGCGGCCACGACCCGATTCAAACCGTCGTCCAGGCGATTGAGCAATACCTCGCACACAACACACTACCGCACCTGCCACCGCCAAAAATCGCTTCAGACGGCTGAAGTGTTACCAAATTTGCAATGACAAATCATTCTGATCTTCTCTGTGATCTCTGTGGCAAACTCTCGTGCATTTCGGTTAACTATCCCATCGCCCTGGCGGCGACTGCCACGGTCACGCGCTCGGCTCCCGCCTCTCGCAACGCCCGGGCCGCCTCGCTGCACGTGGCGCCCGTCGTAAGTACATCGTCCACCAGCAGCACGTGGGCCTTCCTTAAATGATAGCCCGCTCGTACGCAAAAGGCCCGACGCACATTTTTCCAGCGTTCCGGCGGGGTTAGGTCGAATTGCCGGACCGTGGACCGGTTCCTCCGCAGCAGCCGTTCGCCCAGCGGCAGTCCGAGTCGGCCTGCGAGAACTTCCGCCATCACTGTGGCCGAATTCGTGCGGTGCGCCAGTCGCCGACGCCAATGAAGCGGAATCGGCGCGATCACATCGGCCCGAACTTCCGCCAGCCGCGAAGCGCGTTGTTCAACAAGAAGTCGGCCTATCGTCAGCGACAGAGAATCCCCATCAGCCCGCTTCATGCGCAGAATTATTTCCCGCAACTTCCCGCTGTAAAGCCCCAGCGCAATCGTTTCATCGAACCACAGTTTGCGTCCGGCGCAGCGAAAGCATCCCGTTCGTTTCTGTGACTCGCCAGCAGTCCCGTTTGCGCCGGCTGCGACGCCAGGAATCGGCGCTCCGCACTTGAAGCACATCGGTTCCGAGAATAGCTCCATTCCTTCCAAGCATTCATCGCAAAGCGCCATATCCCGAGCACCGCCCCAAGCACCGTCCCGTAAGGGCGGTGCTTTTTCCACCCCCAATTCCCGCGCCCCCATTTCCGCGTTGCAGATCATACAACACGGTGGATACAACAAGCCCACCAGACCGCTGCGCATGAATCTCGCCGCTCGCAATACGTTCGCGCGCGGTTCAAATCGCCCCACCTGCTTCGCACCATCTTTCAGCCGAAGCAAACCGTTGCGGAATGTAGACTTGGTTCGAAGCATTGTGCGAATGACGGAATTGCGATAGCTAGCATCCGCCGAATTATATCACAGTGCCCCTTCCATATTGACCCGTGTTTCACCCCCACGTTACCCTCTCGCGTTGAAGTCTCGTCCCCGCCCCCAGCATCCCGCATCCTGCCCCCTCCGCCAATGCCCACGATCATCGATCGCTACATGCTCCGGCAGTTCGTCGACGTATTCGTCATCTGCTTGATGAGTCTGATCGGGCTGTACATCGTGATCGACGCCTTCAGCCATCTCGACCACTTCATCGATTACGCCGGCAAGCATGGCAACCTGCTCAAAATCATGTCCGAATACTACGCCTACCGGGCGATCGCATTTTTCGACCGCACCAGCGGTGTACTCACGCTCATTGCGGTCATGTTCACCGTTACGTGGATTCAGCGGCACAACGAAATGACCGCCCTCATGGCGGCCGGGATTTCTCGCACGCGCGTGTTGCGGCCCGTGCTCATTGCCGCCATCGGCGTCGCGCTGGCCGCCGCCGCCAACCGCGAGATCGTGATGCCAAAAATCCGCGAGCACCTGGCCACCGATTCCAAAAACATCGGCGGCGAGGAGGAAGCGATGATGCAATCGCGATTCGATAGCGAAACCGATATCCTGATCGGCGGCGATAAAATCGTTCCCGCCGCCGAAAAGATCGTCGGTCCCTCCTTCGTGCTGCCGCGCCAATTCGACCAGTTCGGCAAACAGCTCACCGCCAAAGAAGCACGTTACCTACCAGCCAACACCGATCATCCCAGCGGTTACCTGCTCACAGGCGTCATCGCGCCCAAGACAATGTTGAAAAGCCCATCGCTTCCGATTGACGGCAAACCCGTCATCATGACACCAGTCAGCAGCAACTGGCTGGAGCGCGAACAAATCTTCGTCGTCAGCGGCGTATCGTTCGAGTTTCTTTCGGCCGGCGCCAATTGGAGCGACTTCGCCTCGACCCGCGAAATGATCGACCAGCTCAAAAGTCCCAGCACCGACCTCGGCGCCGATGTTCGCGTCGCCATTCACAGCCGCTTCCTGCAGCCGTTTCTCGATACTACGCTCCTTTTCCTGGGATTGCCGTTCGTCGTGTCGCGAACGAACCGCAACCCGTTCATCGCCCTCGGAATGTGCCTGGCGGTGGTCACCGTGTTCATGCTCGTCGAGTTGAGCAGCAAATCGCTCGGCTCGAGCGGCTGGCTGGTCCCGCCGCTGGCCGCCTGGCTACCGCTGATGATCTTCGCCCCCATCGCCGCCTACACCAGCGACACGCTCCGCCAATAGCGAGTCCAACTCGATCGACATTTTTCGCGCAGGTGGTTTGCCACAACAAGTAAGGAAAAGACCAGGAGAACAAGGAGAAGGGGAGACAAGGAGACCCATGTTCAAACCGCGTCTCCTTGTCTCCTTGTCTCTTTGTCTCCCTTTCTTACCTGCAGTTCTTCGTCGCGCAACACCCGCACATACTCGGCTCCGAACAGGACAACCAGCGACACATAGTAGGCCCACAACATCACGGCAATAAATGACCCGATAACGCCGTACGCGCTCGGATAATTGAGGTGCAGGAAATAGGCCGTGAGCGCTTGCCGACCTACCTCCCATAGCGCTGCCGCCACCACGCCCCCTCGAAACGCATCCCACCATCGGATTTCGGACTTCGGCACGACGCGGTAAATCAACGTCAATGCGAACAGGTTCAAGAGCACATTCACCCATAAGCTGCTCGCCCACTCGACCCATGCCCCGATTTCCACGCGCGACGCAAGCGCATGCGCCAGCCCCGAAAGAATCATCGCCAGGATGATGAAGCCGCCCACGCCCATCAGCATCCCCAGCGCCTTCAATCGCTGAAACACCAACCGCTCGAGCCATTGCATCCAGGTTGAGTGCGGATCGGGTGGCAGGCGCCAGATGCGGTCGAACGCCGCGTCGAGCTGCGCAAAAATCGCAATCGCCGAGATCACCAGCACCAGGAATCCAATCGGCCCGCCGGAAACCGCCCGGTCGCTCACCACGCGAAGCGACCGATCCACTTGCTTCGCCAGGTCGGGCGACGCCTGCTGCGCGATGACCTTGCGCAATTCCTCGTGAGCGCTCCGACCGATTTCCGTCCATTGCAAGATACTGCTCAGCCCGGCCACCAGGACGAGCAAGAGCGGGAAAAACGACAGAGCCACGTAATAGGCAATCCCCGCCGCCGAAAGCGTCCCCTCATGCTCTTGAAAACTCCGATGGGCCGTCCATAACCGTCGCAAATTTTTCCGTAGGAGGGTCATCTGTGCTTGCCCGCTAATACTTCTCAGTTTTTTGCTGCCGGTCCGTTGTCCGTCGTCTGTGGTCCGTTGTATTCTGAATGACCGACGCACAACAAACAACGGACCACGGACAACGGACAAATCCCATGAAAACCGCCACGATCAAAACCAAGCACGGTGATATCCGCCTCAAGTTGCACGACGACAAAGCTCCGAAAACCGTCGCGAACTTCGAGAAGCTGGCGGGCGACGGCTTCTACGACGGCCTCACCTTTCACCGCGTCATCGCGGATTTCATGATCCAAGCCGGCTGCCCCAAAGGCAACGGCACCGGCGGCCCGGGCTATTCCTTCGAAGATGAATTCCACAAGGACCTCAAGCACAGCGGCCCCGGCGTCCTCTCGATGGCCAACTCCGGTCCCAACTCGAACGGCTCGCAATTCTTCATCACCCACGTCGCCACATCCTGGCTCGACAACAAGCATTCGATCTTCGGCCAGGTCATCGAAGACACGCAGAAAGTCGTCAACAAAGTCCGCCAGGGCGACAAAATGGAAAAAGTCACCGTGCAAGATGAGTAAGATTGGCCACAAAAAACACAAATAATAGAAATGATGAAATCAGCAATTGCATTTGCCTCACGGTTTCTGTTTTTTCTTTTCGTGTCTTTTTGTGCCTTTTCGTGGCTATCTGATTGCCATTCCTTCGCCAAAGAAGCCGCTGCGGCCGCGACCAAGCCCGCTGCCAAAGGTCCCGAGCGGTTCGAATCCGAAATCGCCGCCTTCGAAAAGTGGGACCATCAAAACGCCGTCCCGCGCGACGCGATCCTCTTCGTCGGCAGCTCCAGCATCCGCCTCTGGCAAACGGCCGACGCCTTCCCCGACCTGCCGGTCATCAACCGCGGCTTCGGCGGCTCGACCATCGCCGACGTCAACTACTTCGCCGACCGGATCGTCTTCAAGTACAGACCGCGCACGATCGTGTTCTATGCCGGCGACAACGACATCGCCGCCGGCCGTGCGCCGAAAAACGTCTTCGCCGACTTCCAGACGTTCGCCGAATCGGTTCATGAGCGCCTGCCCAATGCCCGGCTGATCTTTCTCGCGATCAAACCTAGCCCGCTCCGTTGGAAGATGTGGCCCAAAGACAAAACCGTGAACGATCTGGTAAAAGAACTTTCGCAAAAGTCGCCGCGCTTAACGTACGTCGACGCCGCCACCCCCATCCTCGGCCCCGACGGCCAACCGCAAAAAGACCTCTTCCGCAACGACGGCCTGCACATGAACCTCAAAGGCTATGCAATTTGGAACGACCTGCTCAAGCCGATCCTATCCCCCTCGCACTCCGGGCGAGGGCCTGGGTGAGTGTGCCTTTTTCCTGACCTCCGACCTCCGACCTCCGACCTCTTCCCCTCTCCAACGTTGCCCCACCTCGACCCCACCAACACGATCCAGCAAGTCTTTCCCTACCTGATCGTGCGCAACTGCCCCGCCGCGATCGATTTCTACAAACGCGTGTTCGGCGCCGAAGAGAACATGCGTCTCGCCGAGCCCGGCGGCCGCATCGGCCATGCCGAGCTGAAACTGGGCGCCGCGATGGTCATGCTCGCCGAAGAACACCCCGACCGCGGCGTGCTGAGCCCTCTGGCCTACGGTGGTTCCGGCTCGATGCTTCACCTCCACGTCGCGAACGTCGATGAGCTAACGAAGCTGGCCGCCGAAGCCGGCGCAAAAATCCTCGTCGAACCTAAAACGCAGTTCTACGGCGAGCGCTCCTCCAAAATCCAAGACCCCTTTGGTCACATCTGGATGCTCGGCCAACACGTCGAGGAAGTCAGCCCCGAAGAAATGCAGCGGCGGTACACAAAACTGTTGTCGTGACGCAATTAGAACGGTCACGGTCGGTCGCTATGGCTATCTTCCAGAAGGTGTGAACCGGGAGCCAACAACTTGGCGATAAGCCCCGTCCAGCCCGTCTGGTGCGATGCACCGAGGCCATGCCCCGAGTCGCCGTGGAAATACTCGTGGAACGGAATGTAGTCGCGAAAATTCGGATCGGTCTGTAATTTTTCCTGAGTGCCGAATACGGGCCGTCGTTGTTGCTCGTCGCGCAGGAACAGACGCGATAGCCGGCGAGTTAGTTCGTCGGCGACCTGGTTGAGGGTGAGCATCTGCCCCGAGCCGGTTGGGCACTCCACCTTGAACTCATCGCCGTAGTAAGAATGGAAGCGTTGGAGCGATTCGATAATTAAATAGTTCACGGGGAACCAGACCGGTCCCCGCCAGTTCGAGTTGCCGCCAAACATTGCGGATTCCGATTCGCCGGGCCAGTAATGGACCGACAAGTGGCTGCCATCGAGATCGACTTCATACGGATGGTCGCGATAAACGCGCGATAGCGCCCGCACACCGTAATCCGATAGAAACTCCGTTTCGTCCAGCATCCGGCGCAGCAAACACTTCATCCGGTGGCCGCGCAGGATCGAAAGCAACCGGCGTTCTCCGTGTCCCGGCTCGAACCACCGCGAAACCTCGGCCGCCAGATCCGGCCGGTAGTTGAGATACCATTTCAGACGTCGCCGGAAACCGGGCAGCTTTTCCAGCATTTCAGGTTCGAGCACTTCGACCGCGTAGAGCGGAATCAGACCCACCATCGAACGAACCTTCAGCCGCCGCGCCTTGCAGTCTTCGCTCGTCAATTTGTCGTAATAGAATTCGTCCTCATCATCCCACAGTCCGGGCACCTGCAATTCGCCGCCCGGATTATTCATAGCCCACACGATGCCCAGAAAATGCTCGAAAAATTTCGTGGCGATGTCTTCGTAGACCGGGTTGTGAAGCGCAAGTTCCAACGCGATCTTCAACAGGTTGAGCGTGTACATCGCCATCCACGCCGTCGCGTCGGCCTGCTCCAACGAATCGCCCGAGTGGAGTGGCATGTTGCGGTCGAAGACGCCGATGTTATCCAGTCCCAGGAAACCGCCTTGAAAAATGTTTCGATCTTGCGAGTCTTTGCGGTTCACCCACCAGGTGAAGTTCATCAGCAGTTTGTGAAACACGCGTTCGAGAAATGCCAGATCGCCGTCGCCGCCGCGCTGCGCTCGATCGATCTCGAACACACGATAGGCGGCCCAGGCATGGACCGGCGGATTCACGTCGCCGAACGCCCATTCATAGGCCGGCAGCTGCCCGTTAGGGTGCATGTACCATTCGCGCGTGAGCAGCACGAGCTGGTTCTTCGCGAACTCGGCATCCACCAGCGCCAGCGGCAGGCAGTGAAACGCCAGATCCCAAGCGGCGTACCACGGATACTCCCACTTGTCCGGCATCGAGATGATTTCGGCATTGTTGAGATGCAACCACTGGCTATTTCGACCATGTTTTCGCTCCGGCGGCGGCGTCGGCTCCGCCGCATCGCCACGCAGCCACTGCCGCACGTCGTAACTGTAGTACTGCTTGCCCCAAATCATTCCGGCGAGTGCTTGGCGCTGAACGCGTCGCGTGTCTTCGTCGCCCAGATGCTGCTGCAAATCGGCGTAGAATTCATCCGCCTCGCGGCGTCGGGCGGCCATAACCGCATCGAAATCGGCCGAGAAATTTGCAACTGCAGCATTGGTCGGCGCCCCGCCCGTCAATCGAAGCCGCACTTGCTGCGATTGGCCGGCGCCGATAGATAGCCGGCAGTGCGCCGCGGCCTTTGTGCCCACGTTTGCGGGATTGATGGCGTCGGCGCGCCCGTGGACCACGTACTCGTGAAACGCATCCTTCGGATATTGGGGGCCGTCGGCTTCACCGAAGATTCGTTGCGAATTCGTCTCATTTTCGCAAAACAGCCACGGCGGCTGGCCCTCGACGACACACCGATAGCGACCAAGTTTCGCATGGTTTGCTTCCAAGCTCCCATCATCCGACCGCGTCAGCTGCGAACGCTCCGGCAGGCCGCCCCACGTCCACGTGTTTCGAAACCAGAGGTGCGGCAGTACGTGCAGGTCGGCCGCGTCCGGGCCGCGGTTGTGAACCGTCACCAGCATGAGCAGGTCTTCCGGACCGGCTTTCGCGTACTCGACGAACACGTCGAAATAGCGATCGTCGTCGAAGATCGCCGTATCGAGCAGCTCGTACTCCGGCTCCTGCCGGCTGCGGCGATGGTTTTCCTCGATCAGCTGATCGTAAGGAAACGCGCGCTGCGGATACTTGTAGAGCATCTTCAAGTACGAATGGGTGGGCGTCGCGTCGAGGTAATAGTAAAGCTCTTTCACATCCTCGCCGTGATTCCCTTCGGTGTTGGCGAGTCCGAATAATCGCTCCTTCAGAATCGGATCGTTGCCGTTCCAAAGTGCGAGTGCCAGGCAGAGCCGAGCATGCTCATCGCACACGCCGGCCAACCCATCTTCGCCCCAGCGATACGCCCGGCTCCGCGCATGATCGTGCGGCAAGTAGCCCCAAGCGTCGCCGCCCGGGCTGTAGTCTTCGCGAACGGTGCCCCACTGCCGTTCCGAGACGTAAGGTCCCCACAGCCGCCACGGAATGCCTTTCTCATCGGCCTCTTGCAGCCGGGCCCGTTCCGCTGTCAATGATCTGTCCTGTGTCTTCATCGCGATGTGTTGCCGTGAATTGTCATTCTGAGCGCAGCGCAGCGGAGCGAAGAATCTCGCCCAAGCGCACTAGATTCTTCGGTCGCAAAGCCTCCCTCAGAATGACGGCCACCGGTTTTCAAACTGCTTCTCGTCATCTTGTTATAATCTCTGAACCTCTCTCGGAACAAAGGGTTCGCCATGAATGTACTGGCCATCGACGTCGGCGGGACTCACGTCAAGATCCTCGCCACCGGGCAAGACGAACCGCGAAAGTTCGATTCCGGTCCGAAACTCTCCGCTGCGCAAATGGTTGCCGGCGTCAAAAAACTCGCGGGCGATTGGAAATACGACGCGGTGTCGATTGGCTATCCTGGACCCGTTCTGCACGACAAACCGGTCGCCGAGCCGCACAACCTGGCGCCGGGCTGGGTCGGGTTCGATTTTCGCGCCGCGTTCGGACGTCCGGTCAAAGTGATCAACGATGCGGCCATGCAAGCGCTCGGAAGCTACAAGGGCGGCAAGATGCTCTTCCTCGGCTTGGGCACCGGCTTGGGCACCGCGCTGATTGTCGATGGAATCGTCGAGCCGATGGAGCTCGGCCATCTGCCTTACAAGAAGGCCACTTTCGAAGACTACGTCGGCCAGCGCGGATTGGAAAAGCACGGCCAGCACAAATGGCGACGGCACGTAGCCGATGTCGTAAAACAATTGGTGGCGGCGCTCGAGCCCGACGACGTCATGCTCGGCGGAGGCAACGTGAAGCAACTCAAGGAGTTCCCGCCTGGTTGCCGCGCCGGCGACAACGCCAACGCGTTCCTCGGCGGCTTTCGCCTCTGGGACAAGCCGACCGATCGCAAGCACCGCACCGTTCGCAAGAGCGTCAAAAAAACGCAAACCAAAGCCAGAAGAAAATAACCGCCGCCGGCACATCACGCACGGTGTGGGCGTGATACCAGTTGCCACAATAGTAACGGCCAGTCCTTCCCCACTCCCCACTCCCCACTCCCCACTCCCCACTCCGCTTTCCACACCGTGTCTCCCCCGCTATAATTCGAGCATCTGTCCGGCCGTTTGATGCGGATTGATTTCTCACAAGAAAGGCCTGGTCATGGCGATCATCGCAAGACTCATCGGCGTGTCCCTGCTCACTGCCGTGCTCGGGGCAGGACTCGGGTTCGTGTTCTTTGGACAGTATCCCGATTGGAGCGGCATCAGCCTTTTGCTGGCCTGCGTCGGAGCGATCATCGGCGCCATCGCCGCAGCCACCCGTGAAATCGTGACCGGGCGGCACAAAAGGCTGTCGAACTAAGCGAAACGATCACCGCCTGCACATCTCCAGCGGTTCGCCGGCTGCCACGGCTTGTCCGGCAGTTTGGGCACGGAGGAACGCCTTGCGGCCGAATATGGCAAGGAACGTCAAGCGACGAAGAACTGCAAGCCGGCCGAGCGAATGAGCATTGCCAACAAGTTAGTCGTGGCAAGGCTGACGCCTGGCGACGGACGCCCTTTCCTTGCAGTTTCCGGGCGATTTGTTATGATAGGCGATGGTATCCGGCGATCATCATCAATCGTCGCGCGGACGCGAAAAGGCGAAGAGCCCGTATCAAAACTTCCCTTTTCCTTTGGAAGAGGGCCGGAACGAGGGTGCATTGTGAACCGTTTCGTGAGAATCGCTAAAACTGTTGCGATCTCGGCCCTCTGTGCGATCTTGCTCGGCGCCATTGCGCACACCGCTTCGGCGATCACCGTATACAACCGCAATGCAGCCGTAGCGTACGCCAACAAGTACTGGAATAAAGTTGTCAGCGACGGCTACTTCTGGATCAACGGCAGCACGGCCAATAATTACGGCGCCGGAACCGCTGTGCCGGTGAATGCCCCCAACGAAGCCGGCGGCATTGGTGACGATTGCGCCCACTTCGTTTCGAGTGTGCTCGGCAGCGAGCCTCACGAGAAAGGTGGCGGTTTGACCATACCCAACCGCGCCGGCACCTACGGCGAACCCGGGGCGGCCGCGCTTGACGAATTGTTGGTAGGCTCTCCGTTAGGAAGTCACGGCACTATGTATAAATATGGCGAACTGGTTACATCCGTCAGCCAGTTAACGCCCGGCGATGTCATTGGCTACAACTGGGGCGTCAGCAGCGGCGGAGACATGAGCACCATCGATCACACCGTCGTCTATATCGGCAACGGCCTGGTTGATTGCCATGCCACTTCTCATCTAGGCGCAACTGGACTCTTGGCGGCGCCGGCGACTATTTCTTTATTCACATCACTCTTCCTGATATCAACGTGCCGAGCACGCCGACTAACGGCTCGCCGGGCGCAGGCTTGTATGTTACGAGCCGCGACCCCCGTACTCGCCGGCAGCGTATTCGCCGACACCGTCCTCGGCGGCTCGCAAAAGGCGGCCGAATGGCAGATCTTTGATGCCAGAGGAACCATTCTGTATGACAGTGGCACCGATACTGCGCACCTCACGTCCTTGACCGTCCCCACGGGAAACCTCGGCCTCGGGTTCACTTACTCGTGGAAAGTCCGTTACCAGGACAACTACGGCGACTGGAGCGCCTACTCGACGCCCACCTACTTCCTCACAGCCCACCCCGGCGACTTCAACCACGACGGCGCCGTCAACGCCGCCGATTACCTCGTCTGGCGCAAAGGAATGGGAACCACCTACACGCAGAGCGACTACAACACCTGGCGCCAAAACTTCGGCGTTTCGCTCGCCGGCGGAACCGATCTTGTCGGCGCCGAAGTCCCCGAGCCGGCAACATTCGTGCTGATGACCCTGGCACTGACAGCCGCAGCCGCCGCGCGCTCTCAAAAGCGCACGGACCACTGACGACCAACTCTTCTGTCTCCCTCCCCTCGACCAGGATTATCCAATTGCAAGCGGGATGGAGTCCGATCGTATCAGCCCCGTCGGGGCGGTATCGTGTAGCGGGGGGCGTCAGCCCCCGGAAAGGATTCGATTTGTCCGGCAAGCCCCGGAGGGGCGACATAGAAATCATTGTCTAATTGCAATGAACTATGTCGCCCTTCCGGGGCCCGATAGCATTTGCATAATTCTGTCGACCGGGAGGGATTAAGGGAGGGGTGACTTGATCTAGGACCACGCGGCGGTTGCTTCTTTTCGTGTTTTTCGTGGCAACAAAACGCCGCCCGTCGGCCTGTTCGTCCGCGGCGAGTCGACTGCTAAAATGAACCGCTCGCCTTCGTAGCCGGGCGCCACCGCTGGCTCGCCCAGCAGTAAGAATACGGGCGAACACCTTGCGGCCCAATGTGGCAATAAACGTTAAGCTGCAAAGAGCTGCAAGCCGGCCAAACAAACGAGCACTGCCAAGAGCCTGTAACAAAACCGGGGGCTAGCGCCCGCGGCTGATTGAATCAGCCGGAACGCGCTAGCGTCCGTTTTTTCGAATTCGTTTTGTTGCAGTCTCTAACAAGTGAGCAGTCGCACCCAGCGAGCCGGGGCGTCCCCGCCCCCCGGTTCCCCTCAGCCCTCCGACCTCCGACCTCCTACGACACTCGCAGAGCCGACCGACCGTCAGTTCCATTCTTCCCACTTGCGCCACTCTGCCTCGCGGCTCTTCTTGGCAAGTATCCCCGGCAGCCAGCAGGCGGCGAGAGACACGGCCCCCGCGCCAACGGCGAGAATCGCATGATACTTTCGTAGCGCTTCAGCCCCAGCCGCCGCGCCGGACGTATTGCGAACAACGCCACCAAGAATGGTGCAGCTGCCGAAATAGAGAGCCAAAAACAGCGCAAGCCCCGCGATGCATCGCATACCACGCTCCTCGAACTGGTGATGGTCCCCACCCAAAGCCTAGCATTTTTTCCAACAAAGCCGCGACCGGTGGGCACGGTCTCCTCCCAACCATCGGAAGGAACACTTTATCAGAGACAGCCTTCGCCGGGGTGCCATTGCTGGCTTGCCCAGCAGTGAGAATGGGGCGAACACCTTGCAGCCGAATGTGTCAATGAACGTCACTCAACGAAGAGCTGCCGGGAGGCCGAACAAACGAGCAATACTAAGAAGTAAGCAGCAGTACGCCGCGAAGTTTGCCTGCTACAAATTAGGACCCTACTGTTCCCGACCCCACCGTTCGCCTGACACCCAACGAGTGCTAGAATGGACTTTTTCGCCCTCGTAGCTCAGGGGATAGAGCAGCGGTTTCCTAAACCGTTGGTCGCATGTTCGAATCATGCCGGGGGCACTGCACTTACGTCGATTGGACGGCTTCACTGTCCCTAGGAACAGTCAATTTCTTCCGTATGATACCTGCTGACTCTTGCACGGTACCGGGTGCATAGAACTTTCGAGTTGTTTCTACGTCAGCATGACGAAGAACCTTAGCGATTTCCCGCTCTGGCACGCCAGCCGACGCAAGCCGTTCGGCACAACTTCGGCGCAGATCGTGCGCCGACACAAACTTCAGGTTTACCGTCCCCCTTGGCCGGCTGAACGATTACGCCAGCCTTCTCGCCGATACGGCTGATAATCTTGCCAACCCATTCCGCGCTGGGCCGCTGATGCCGTACGCGCCTTCCTTGATTAAGTTGTAGCGATACGGGGTTAAAGCACCACCCAAAGTGCTGTGCCTTGGGAGTCTCAAGTAACAGCGATTCCAGCGAGGGGAGCAACGGGATACATTCTTCCGTATCATTTTTTTGCATCTCTGCTGGAATTGCGAGCACTGACAAGGCGCCCTTTCGCCATTTGGGTACGATGTACCTATCATCAGACCAATGCAAGTGCATTAGCTCTTCAATACGCAAACTGCTTTCCCACAATCCTCGCAGAAGGTATTTCCAGGATGGCTCAGCTTCCGCGCCCACCACATCCTTCACTTTGGCGAGCACTTTATCAAACTCTTCGGCGCAAATCGGCCGCCCTTTCATCTGCCGGCGCTTGGAAACTTTGGGCTTCCGAACTCGTGGTATTGTCGGCAACCAACCCATTGGGTCGTGTGCCCACTTTAGAGGTGTCAGAATCGCTGTAATGTAACCTTTAACTGTATGCGGCGACCGACTGGACTTCTTGCTTTCAGCACCTGCCAATAGTTTTGCCTGTAGATCGTGCAATGCCTCTGGGTTTGCCATATCGCCAAGGGTTTTAGGTTTTAGAATTCGCTCGGCAATGTCCAAACGACTCTCGACCGCATCGACCGATTTTTTTCGCAGTCCGCTTAACTGCAATTCTCGGTAACGCTCGCGGAAGTCCTGCCAGTCCATGTGCGGACCGCCGATACGTTTTTTGGGCTTGGCGTCCATTCCCAGCAATAATTTTGCTTCTAAAGTTTTCTTCTGTTCCAACGCTTCTGTCTCATCCAACGTACCCGTTGATATGCGAATCTCTTTTTTCGTTTCCGGGTCAGTGTATCGAAGCTCGATTTTCCGGCCCTGCGCAATCTTGTGTTCCTGCGGCCTCGATAGCCGTACCTTCGGGATTCTGTTTTTCTTTTCAGTCATCCATTCACCTATACAAAAAATAAAAGTGCGCTGCTGCGATGGCATTGTCAGGCGGCAATTGAATCCCGCCCGGCCGATCGTTACCTACGGCCATACCCGCGCAGCAGCGCACTGTACTCATTTGAGCTGTCGACATAACTTCAATTGTGCTCGTGAAGAGCTTTGACGGCTGCATTATTCAAAATTCACCAACAGACTTCAAGCACTAACCTGCGGCGCGTTTCTCGCACCACGCGAGAAAATCACGACCTCGCACGTAGCTCCGTCGCCCGATTCGCCGGACGATAAAGCCTTCCTGACGCATTCGTCGAATACTTGCGGTTTCTAGGCCAGTTCGACGCTTAAAATCTTCTAGCGGATAAACTGCGTCCGCCACAATTGGCGCTAGGCCAACACCTGTATCAGGCGATAGCGCTTTGGCCATCGCTTTACCCTGTAATAACCCGCTACCCAAAATCCACCCCCTTTGAAATGAGAATTGAAATCAACGCGAACTGCCGCGTTGAAGAAACTGACAGGTATCACATTGGAAAGACTGCTTACCCCGGATTTCCCAGATAGCTTCCCGCGCTTTGGCATGCGATTTGCGCTACACCCTTGAACAACAGGGGTGTTCTGCCAATTCGTGCTATGCTGAGAGGGGAACCCAATGGGTGACTGCCAAAACGAGGATTTGCGGGTCAGGTTCGACAGTCGCTTGAAGCTCAAGTTCCTGGGGAGCCAGGTCACGACCGACGCGGGGTTACTGGCGTATCGAGAACTCGACGAAATGCTCGGGCTGACTGAAATGGCCCAACACGCGCTCCAGGACAGCCGCGTGGGGAGCAACAAGCAGCACGGTTTGTCGCCGCTGTTGCGGCAGTCGATCTACGGACGACTCGCCGGCTACGAGGACGTCAACGATGCCGAGCGGTTATGCGTCGATCCCGCGATGCGCCATGTTGTCGGTGGGCGTGCAACGTTGCCGGAGAAGCAAGCCGCTTCGACCAGTGAGGTCGGCCGGTTTGAAACGGAAATCCTCAGCACCCAGCGCAATCTCACGGCGCTGATGAATCTCCCTGGCCGATGGATCGACAAGGTCCACCAGCGGCAGCCGCTCAGGCAACTGATCCTCGATATGGACAGCTCGGTCAGCGAGACCTATGGAAGGCAAGAGGGCACGGCCTACAACGGGCATTTCCTTTGCGTCTGCTACCATCCGCTGTTTCTGTTCAACCAGTTCGGCGACTTGGAGCGAGCCATGCTGCGGCGCGGCAACCACGCCAGCGCAAAGTTCTGGCGGCGTGTGCTGTTGCCGGTGATCGAGCGGTATCGCCACTTGAGCATTCCCAAGTTCTTTCGCGGCGACGCGGCGTTTGCGAATCCGGGCTCTACCGCGTGCTGGAGGAAGAAGGCTATCGCTATGCCATTCGGATTGCGGCCAACGCTGTGCTGGAGCGGGCAATCGAGCACCTACTGAAGCGTCCGGTGGGGCGGCCTTCGCACAAACCCAAGGTGTTCTACTACAGCTTCCAGTACCAGGCGAAATCGTGGCAACAGTCGCGCTGCGTGGTGGCCAAGATCGAGTGGCACGCCGGCGAGTTGTTCGCACGTGTTGGGTTCATCGTCACCAATCTCTCCTGGCGGTCCAAGAACGTGGTCAAGTTCTACAACGGTCGCGGCACGTCCGAGCAGTGGATCAAGGAAGGCAAGAACGCCGTCAAGTGGACCAAGCTCTCCTGCCGCACATTCAAGGACAACCAAGCCCGCTTGCAGTTGTTCTCGTTGGCCTACAACCTGGGCAACTTCTTGCGTCGGCTGGCCTTGCCGAAACCAGTGCGACACTGGTCGCTGACGACGCTGCGGGAGAAACTGATCAAGATCGGGGCCAAGGTGACGCGGCACTCCAAGTACGTGACGTTCCAACTTGCCGAGGTGGCGGTCACGCGGAACTTGTTCGGGGCGATCCTCGACCGCATCGCGCGGTTGGCGATGCCGCCGCCAATTGCCTGCCGGATGTATACGTAGAATGCCGGGGCGTTCGGAAAAGGCTTTAGATTCAGGGGGGCAGTCCGCGCACTGCCGGTGCCGAAGCCCTGAAAAGCACCTTATGGGGCATGGCTCCGGCCGTAGGAATTCAGAAGCCGGAGGGTTAGGTGAAAAATGGAGGAAAATTCACTGGGCGCTGAGACGCGGGGGGGCGCGATGTTACAATAGCAGCGATTTCGAGTCTGGATCGGCTTCAGACTCAGTCCATATGGGAAATGTCGGCTAGAGCGTACGGAGGGTATAATGATTCCATCTAAGACTCGCGACATCGGGTTGGCATCCGCTGTTCTTGTGCTATTTGCCAGTCAAAGTTTTGCCTATTTGCCGTATTATGTCGACTTTCGCACGACGATACCTATCGCTCCTTTTTTTCATGACACTGGGTTTGCTGGCCCTACTGTCGGCCCTTCCGGGGGTTGCCCAGCAGAATTTGAGAACTGCGGTGAAATCCTCGACAGCATATTTGTGGTTAACCCCGCTCTTAGCGCTGTCCCGGCCGTGGGCTTCGCCTTTGAACAACTTACTGGAGGCTACCAAGCGGATATCACCACGATTTACGGCCATGACCTGAACCCATCGGGTTCAGACATCGTAGCGGGAGGATTCGACGCAGCTCAACCCGAGCTGTTATTTACCGACGAAAAGTTTATTGGCCTCACCCAGGAATATCTCGCAACTCCTTTGGGTACAATTAGCCTCAATGAGTTGGCGGCTAACTTCCCTGGATTCGACCTGAGTCCCTTTGATTCAGCTGTGAGCGCCGAACCTAGCTCCATAGTTTACGCTTTTCGCACTACGGTTGATCTTTCAGATTTCGCCGTGATACCGGAGCCAAGTTCGGTAGTGTCAGCGGTTCTTGGCCTTACAGTCTTATTGGGTTA
>CAVTEK010000005.1:0-300830 GCA_963733825.1 Pirellulales bacterium | reverse complement strand
TTAGGTGCACCGATGACGTCCCGAGGCCACGTTAAAAACGGACAGATCACGTTGGATGATCCGATCCGTTTTCCGGAAGGGGCTGAAGTTGTCGTGGCGCTGGTTGAAAAAAAACCTAGCAACGATGACGATTTGAACGCTGTCTTGTTGCGTCACGCGGGCCAAGGACAGGATTTGCCAACGGATCTTGCCGCGCAGCACGATCATTACGCGCATGGAAAGCCGAAACGGTGACGCAGACCTTTGCCGACAGCTTCTATCTGCTGGCGTTGTTCAATGGTCGCGATGCAGCCCATGAACGAGCCGTCGCGGCATCGATGCAGTTGTTGGGTGGATTAGTAACGACGGATTGGGTCTTGGTCGAAACGGCAGATGCGCTCTGCGATCCGGCGAATCGCCGCGGATGTGTCGAATTCCTTGAGGACTTAAGCCGGTCGTCCCGCGTCGAAATCGCACCCGCATCGCGAGAATTGTTCGATGCCGGCTGGGAACTTTATCGGAACCGTGATGATAAGGAATGGTCGCTAACGGATTGCATTTCATTCGTTGTCATGCAGAATCGCCGCATCGACGATGCCCTTACGGGCGACCATCACTTCGAACAAGCGGGGTTCCGGGCACTCTAGCGATAGTGAGCCGCGGTGGCATTCGGGCTCCGCCCTCGCTATAACTCATCGCATGCTTCGCTGGCGACTTCTCTTCGGTGCCTTGTTCATTGCGGCGCTCGCGCTCTGGTGCTGGCTCGATGCGAACGTTACGCGGCCGGGCGCATTTTTGCTACCGCTGGCGCTGATGTTGAGCTGGCTCAGTGTGGAAGAATTGTTGGCCATGCTCAACAAACGCGGGAGATACCCTTTGGCCTGGGTGATCTATGCGGGCGCGCTCTCGACGGTAGTGCTGTCCGGCATGCCGATTTTCTGGCCGGAAGTGGCGGAGCTGCGTTCGATCGGCCCGCTCGGTTGGTTGGCGATTGGGCTGGTGAGCGGATTCATTCTGGCACTTTTCGGTGAGCTGCAGCGCTACGGCGGTCAATGGCATTCGACGCTCAACGTTGGTTTGTGCATGCTGGCGATCACCTACATCGGCGGGCTGATGGGATTCATGGTGCAATTGCGGCTACTGGCGGGCGTTGTGGGCGTGGGCGACGGCCGCGTCGGTATGCTCGCGCTCGTGAGCCTGATTGCGACCGTGAAGATGAGCGATACGGGTCAGTACGCGGTGGGCCGGCTCATCGGGCGGCACAAGCTGGCGCCGGCCGTTAGTCCGGGCAAAACGTGGGAGGGCGTGATCGGCGGTTTGGTGTTTGCGATCGGAGCAGCGTGGTTTTTGTTCGGCTGGCCGGCGCGGCAAATCGTCGATGCGCCCAAGGGCTTGCTGCCGTTGACCGAAACGCCAATGGGCGGCGCGAGTTGTCTTCTTTGCGGTCGTGGTAGCGGCGGCCGGACTATTGGGTGATCTCGCCGAGTCGATGTTGAAACGGGACGCGGAGGTGAAAGATTCGAGCACCTGGCTGCCCGGCTTTGGCGGCGTGTTGGATTTGCTGGATTCGCTGCTGGTGGCGGCGCCAGTGGCTTATCTGCTGTGGGCTTTGGGGGTGGTGCGGGTTTAGGCCGCAACTTGGCCGACAGGAATTTCTGACCCACGCAGCCGGTAGCAGCCGGCTGATCTAGCCGCCTTCGTCAGGGCCCCTATAATTGTAAGTTCGGCCGCAATCGGTTAGCCGGCAAGACGTTGCGACGCGAGTTTCGTCAATTGCTAGTGCGGCGCGCAAGCAATTGGGTATAGTTGTTAGTTAGATAGCGAAATAACCTGGGAGCCACAGTGGCGGCCGAACGGCACCGGCTAAACCGATTGCCGTGTGGAGCGATGCCGCCGCGTCTTTTGATGATCGAAGCGACAATTCCGGTCGGCAACGCCGACGAATTGGTGATGCTGCTGGGCGCGAGCGACCAACATCTGCGGCGCATTCGCGATTCGGTGCCGGCGAAGATTCAGGCGCGCGACGGCAAGATTCACGTCAGCGGCGATGAGCAGGCTGTGCTTCAGGCGACCGAGATTATCGAGCAGATCAAGAACGCAGTCGGCCGCGATCGGGCCGTTTCGCCGGAGCAGGTCACGCACATTATTCGGCAGGTGACGGGCGGGTCGACCAACGGCCGCTCGGCGCCGGTGGATGTGAAACAGGCCGGACGGATCATTCGGCCGCGAACCCCGGGCCAGGCAGAATACGTCGAGGCGATCCGCACGCATGACCTGGTGTTTTGCAGCGGCCCGGCCGGCACCGGCAAAACGTATCTGGCGGTGGCCACGGCGGTCGAATCACTGAAGCAGAAGCAGATCGGCAAGATCGTGCTGGTGCGGCCGGCGGTCGAGGCGGGTGAAAACCTGGGCTTCTTGCCCGGCGACATGCAGGCCAAGATTAACCCGTACCTGCGCCCGTTGCTCGACGCGCTGCGCGAGATGATGGAATACGAGCAAGTCAAGCGGTACATGGCCGACGACGTGATTGAAGTGGTTCCGCTGGCCTACATGCGGGGCCGAACGCTCAACAACGCATTCATCATTATGGACGAGGCCCAGAATACGACCGTGCCGCAGATGAAAATGTTTCTCACGCGAATGGGATTGCAGTCGAAAGTCGTCGTGTCGGGCGATACGTCGCAGGTAGATTTGCCGGCCCACACGAAAAGCGGGCTGATCGACGCCATTGGCCGGCTGCGCGATCTGGAAGGCTACGCCAACGTGGTGCTGACGCGAGAAGACATCGTGCGGCATAAGCTGGTGCAGGAGATTGTTCGCTGCTACGAGGAAGGACCGCGGAAGAAGAGATAGAGGGGGAGACAAGGAGAGGGCGAGAAAAGGAGAGCGCGGTTAGAAGCATCGTCTCCTTGTCTCCCCTTCTCCCCCTCTCCTTGTCTGTTTGCCAATTGGGAAAGTGATTTAGTGTTTTACGTCGGGTCAGTTCGAGTTTAGTTGGAACCACGAATGAGCACGGGCAGCAAAAAGAAGCGGCGCATCGATCGCGTCACCTCGTTGGAATTGCCGCCCGGTGTGCTGGGGAATTTGTGGGGGCATTTGCGCCGCGGTCACGTGCTCGTGCGGTTGGCGCTGTGCGCTTTTGCGGCGGTGCTTTTGTGGGCAGTTACCCGCGGTTGGGCGCCGCCACTTCCGTTTCATCGGGGCGATGCGCCGCGGCGCGATGTTGTCGCACGCACTCAATTCGAGCGAGAGGATCCCGAGGCGACCCGAAAGGCGCACGATCTGGCGCGTAGTCTCGCGATCGCGACTTACATCCAAGACCCAGCTCGGCTCGAGCAGCTCCGAGCCAAAGTAGATAATGAAGTCGCCGCATTGACAGCGGCCAAATCGCTCAAAGAGGTCGATAAGCTGTGGGACTCCTTCCGGCTGCCACTGGCGGAAGACACGCCGAAGCCCACGGCCCAGGAACGCGAGCAGCAGTATCAAAAATTCCGGGAGGCTTTGGCCGGCGACGGCGCCTTGAAGTTCAAGACAGCGCTGAATGAGGCGTTTGCGCCCTTGTCGCAAAAAGGCGTGCTGGAAAAGCTACCGCCCGAGCACGACGCAAATGCCGAAACCATCGCGGTGCGGCCGGTGGGAAGCGAAGCAGGTTTCGAGCAGAAGGTGCCCGTCAGCGACGTGCTCGCTGAGAACGTGGCAAGCGCGCTGCAGAAGGCTCTGCAAAAGAAGATGCCGTCTTTGGACGTCGCGGATCGGGTTTTCGCCCGCTTGAAAGCCGCGCTGCCTACGACACTCACGTTGGACGTGGATGCCACACGCAAGGAACAAAAGATCAGGGCGGCCGAAGTAAAAACGCAAACCGAGGTCATACCCGCCGGCACCGTATTGGCGCATGCCCAGGACGAACACGGCAACCCGCTACAAATCGACGACGCCGCGATGCAGAAGCTGAAACTTGAATACCGGGCTGAGCTCGACCACCTGCCGTTTTTAGCGAGACTATCGCGCACGTTTGCCGTACTCGGCATGTACATTGCCTTGTACGTGCTGTGCGGATTTTACATCTACCAGCGGGAACCGCGGATTATCGATGACCTGGGCCGGTTGGCCACCCTGCTGGCACTCGTCGTTGTGACCGTGACGCTCATCATCGTGACGGCAAACGATTGGCGAGCGGAAATGATTCCGCTGATGCTGTTCGGCATGACGGTCGCGATTGCTTACGAGCAGGAGATCGCCCTGTTGCTCTCGGCGGCCGTGACGTTAATTACCGTCGTGGCGCTGGGGCACGGATTATCCGACGCCATCGTTTTCTTAGCCGCGACGGCCGGGGCGATCTTGCTTCTGGGCCGCGTGCGCAGTCGCAGCAAGCTGCTTTCAGTTGGCGTTTTAGCGGCCGGCGTCGCCGCGCTCACCATGATCGGTGTCGGCACGCTCGAAGGACATCCGATCAGCGTAACGTTGAAAACCGCTGCGTTTTTGTGTGTCTGGGCTGTCATTGCCGGTTCGCTGATGACGTGCCTGCTGCCGATGGTGGAGAAGCTGTTCAATGTTCAGACCGATCTGAGTTTGATCGATCTGGGCGATCCGGCCCATCCGTTGCTGCAGGAATTGATCCGCCGCGCCGGGGACCTACAACCATTCGATTACGGTGGCGTCGCTGGCCGAATCGGCGGCCGAAGCGATCGGGGCGCGGGGATTGTTGGTTCGTGTAGGGGCGTATTTTCACGACATCGGCAAAATGCTCAAACCGGGCTACTTCGCCGAAAACCAGGGCCAGGGCGATAATCGGCACCGGTCGCTAGTTCCGGCGATGAGCACGCTGGTGATTATTGCGCACGTGAAAGATGGCGCCGATTTGGCGCGGCAATCGAAAATTCCCGAGCCGATCATTGACTTTATCCAGCAGCATCATGGCACGACGCTGGTCGAGTATTTCTACCACCAGGCCAGCGAGAGTAAGAAATCGAATCCCGACGGCGGCGAGGTGGATGAAAGCTCGTTCCGCTATCCCGGCCCCAAACCGCAAACCAAAGAGGCCGGCATCCTGATGATGGCCGATGCGGTGGAAAGTGCAAGCCGAGTGCTGGTGGAACCAACGCCGTCGCGGATCGAAAGCCTGGTGGAAGACATCAGCCGCAAGCGGCTGCTCGATGGGCAGTTTGATGAATGCGGACTGACGCTGGAAGAGGTTCGCAAGATCGGCGATAGTTTGGTGAAATCGCTCACGGCCGTGTACCACGGACGCGTGAAGTATCCGGATCAGGAAACGGCGTAGTCGGGATGTTCGATGTTAGATTTTGGATGCCGTACGTTGCAAATGCCGTCCAACATCGAACGTTCGGCGCTGGTAACCTAAGTGGTGGGGGAGGTTTTTTTTCGACCGCCGAAAATAAGCCCCAGTACAGACCCGGAGCCGGAAAGTATCCAAACTGCGTTTAGCCCAGTGTTGACGGGAGCTATGTGCTGCTGAGCCATGACAATAGAGGCTACCAAACCGAGCACAGCACCAGTGGTGGCAGCAACAATTGCGGTCCAGATTTTTTGGAATACGGTTCGGAACATGCCTCCTCCTCTCGTTAAATTAAGGCATAGAAAGCATAGCATATTCCAAAAAGAAGCCAGCCGGTGAATCCCACTACTTGCCTTACCAGTGCCGAACATTCGACATGCAAAATCAAAGCTCCAATCCAACGTATGCCCAACGATTCAGTTAGACGCGACCGCACGGCAAGTCGTTACGAAATCGCGCTTGCGAATCAACAGAATCGGTATCCGGTGGACGAACCGCGATTGATCGAGGCGGCACGTGCCGTTTTGCTGGAATCGGAGTTTTCGACGTCCATCATTAGCCTGGCGGTAGTTGATGATGCCGCGATTCACGAGCTGAATCGGCGGCATTTGGACCACGATTGGCCGACCGATGTGCTGAGTTTCACACTCGAAGAGCAGGATGGCCATTTGGAAGGTGAAGTGATTATTAGCGCCGAAACAGCCGCCGCGGCTGCCGAGGAAAATGGGTGCTCGGCCAACGATGAGCAGTTGTTGTACGTGATACACGGGATGCTGCACCTCGTCGGTTACCGCGACAAATCGGCGGCCGAAGCGCAAGAAATGCGGGCGGCGGAAGCTCGCTATTTGCAAAAACACGCAGTGGCGGTGTCGCCGAGGTCGGCGCCATGAATGCCGAAGCCCTCCTTCTGATCGCGATTCTCAGCTTGTTGGCCGCGTGCGTGACGGCCATTGCGGCGAGGTCGCTGCACTCGTTTTCGCGTCATGAGTTGGAGGAGATCTGCCAACAACGCCAAGCGCCGGAGCGATTTGCTGAAATCCTGCGATGCCATGAATCGGTCGCGATGGGCGTTGAAATGGCCTTGATGATGCTCGTTGCGGTCGCGATCGGCGCGGGCGTTTTGTGGATATGGCAAGCTAACGCGTGGGCGCAATCGTGGCCATGGGAACTCTTTTCGCTGACGATGATTGCAGTCGGGCTCCTCGTCGGCGTTGCGACGGTCTGGTTTCCCTGGTCGGCGGCTCGGCTGGGCGCGGCTCGGTTTCTTTTTTCGAGCTGGCCGCTGTGGCGATTCGTAGGCCGCTGCGCAATGCCGCTGGTGTGGAGCGCGCGGGCGATCGACGTACTCATGCATCGTGTGCTGGGTCGTCCTCAACAGCGGGCCGATGAGGAATCGATCGAAGAGGAAATTCGTACGATCGTGAGCGAGGGCCACCGCGAAGGGCTGTTGGAGGAAGAGGCGCGCGAAATGATCGAGGGAGTGATCGAGCTGGGCGACGCGGCCGTCTCGCACATCATGACGCCGCGGACCGAAATCCAAATGGTCCAGCTCCACTCGGCCTGGGATGAGGTGATCGAGCGGATCATCGACTCGGGTCATACACGCCTGCCCGTTTACGACAAAACGCGCGACGACATCGTGGGAATTTTGTACAGCAAGGACCTGTTGCCCGAACTGGCAAAATCGGCCGATGAGCCGCGTCAACCGCTGGCCGAGCTGTTGCGCAAGCCGCTCTTCGTACCCGACACCAAGCCTGTCGATGATTTGCTGCAGTTGTTCCAGAAGAGCCGCACGCACATTGCCGTCGTGCTCGATGAGTATGGGGGCGTCGCGGGGCTGGTCACGATCGAAGACGTGCTCGAGGAAATTGTCGGCGAGATCGACGATGAATATGACGAGCAATCGGAAGACATGATGCGGAAGATCGATGACGACGTGTGCGAAGCTCTCGGCCGGGCCCATATCGACAAGATCAACGAGCTGATGGCCTTCGATTTGCCGGATGAGGCGGATTTCGACACGATCGGCGGTTTCGTATTTGCCGAATTCGGCCGCGTGCCTGCTGCTGGCGAAACCATCACCTGGCACGACTCGGTGCGGGTGACGGTATTGGAAGCATCGCGGCGGCGGGTGAATCGAGTGCGGTTGGAGCGGATTCGCAAGGAATCGCTGGAAGCGGTGTGATGGGGCGACTGATTCAGGCCTGATCGGAGCCCGCAGCGCAAGCAAGGGTTTTTCTGCGCCCTTGCTTGCGCTGCGGGCTTCGATCCAGTGCTGGTGATTGGGCTGCTCTTGACGGCACGCCAGCATCGCGCGTATTTTCCCCGCCTCGTCGTCCTGGGCAGTTCTGCGCTTGCGCTGTGGCCTTCATGGGTAAATTTTTCCGGATGCCGCGTTTCCTCTCGTTGCGCGCTCACGTATCCAGCGCCGTGTTATGCGGCGCCGCATCGGTCGCGTTTTGTCTGGCGGCGCCGCGCGGCGCATGCCATTTGGCCGTTCAGCGCGGCCGAAGCCCCGGTCGGGTCGGCCCAATGGTGGAAGAAGCACCAGTCGGAAAAGGTTTTCGTGGAAGGCAAAGGATATACGATACCGGGCGTGGACGGCTATTTCGACGGCGCCGGCCGGCCCATGCAAGGACCCGTCGCTACCGAGCGCGTGATTGCCGCCGGCGAAACCAAGGACGAAACGGGTCTCATTCCGCAACTTGATCCGCGCGTTCAATACGACAAGGTGAAGACCGCGGTGGGTCTCGGGCCAAACGAAGAGATCGCCCGACGCGATTATGCCGAAGGCGATCGACTGTTCCGCGAGAAGAAATACAAGGCGGCGGCGGCGCAGTTCCAGGCGGCTGTCGATCGGGGCCCGCATTCGACCATCCGGCAAGACGCGATGTTCATGCTGGCCGAAAGCTACTTCTTCGACGACCGCTATATCAAGGCCCGCGATTCCTACGACGCCTTGGTGAAGGAATTCACCAACACGCGGTATCTCGACACGGTGATTGATCGCGAGTGGAAAATTGCCCGTTGGTGGGAACAATACGATCAACGTCATCCCGATTGGCCGCTGACGCCGAATTTTTACGACAAGACGCGGCCGTGGTTCGATACGCTCGGCCACTCGATCAAGACCTACGACAACATCCGCCTAAACGACCCCACGGGCCCGCGGGCCGACGACGCCATTATGGCGACCGCGAATATTTACTTTGCGCACGGCCGCTACGACGATGCCGATTACCATTACACGCTGCTACGGCGCGAATACCCGCGCAGCGAGCTGCAATTCGAGGCTCACCTGCTCGGATTGCAAGCCAAGCTGCGTAAATACCAGGGCCAGGACTACGACGGCACGCCTCTCGAAGAAGCCAAGACGCTGGTAAAAGAGCTGAATTCGCAGTTCTCGGGCCGTCTCAGCCCTGAGGAAAAGCAGCGACTCGTGACGGTTTCAGCGCAGCTGAATCAGGAAATCGCCTCGCGCGATTACCGAATGGCCGGCTATTACGACAAGAAGAAGGATTACGGCGCGGCACGCCATTATTATGTCGAGGTCATCAAGAAATATCCGGATACGGACTTGGCCAAAAAATCGAGCGATCGAGTGGCCGAGATCAAGGGCGAGCCGGAGAGTCCCTCCAAGCCGCTCGGGTTCCTCGTGGACCGGCTGCCCGAAAACCGCGAGCGGACTCGCGTGGCGCGGATTCCTGAACTGAAAAACGGCGGCACGCGCTTGGCAAACGCCGAAAGCACCGACACAAATCAGACAGAAACCGCGTCGCAGCCGACGACGATTAAATAGTCATTGGGCGTAATTGGTCGCACGCAGAGGCGCAGATAACGCGGAAGGGGAGAATGAAAATTGCGTAACACTTCAGCCGTCTGAAGCGATTTTTGGCGGTGGCAGGTGCGGTAGTGTGTTGTGTGCGAGGTATTGCTCAATCGCCTGGACGACGGTTTGAATCGGGTCGTGGCCGCGTTGTTTGAGCGTGCGGAAGACGCTCATCAGCACGGCTTGGCAGTCGGTGCCGCGTTGGCTTCGGTTGCCGTAGCTGTTTTTGCGGAGGATCACCGCCGGGCGGATCGATCGTTCGGCGTGGTTGTTGTCGAAGGGAACTCCGGCTTGATCGAGGAACGTGAACAAGTCGTACTGATGCCGCCTGAGGCGCTTTACCAAGCGTCGGGAGTGGGGGTCTTCCCACGGCCCGTCGACGAGCTCGGCCAACCGCCGGTCGAGGCAGTCCCGGCGGGAAGCGTATGTCTCGACGGACAGCTCCGGCTTCCGCCGCCACAGCCGGATCGCGTCCCCCACCAGTCGCCGCAGCTTCTTGGCGAAGGCCGACCAATGCGCGCCCGGCGACTTGTACTGCTCCGTCTGTTCCAACTCGCGCAACAGATGGACCAGGCACGTTTGCCGCGCCGCGCACGAGACCGCGTTGTAGGCGCCCAAAAGTCGGTCACCAGCGTCCCGGCGAATTCCTGGATGAAGAACTTCGCCAAGGCCGGACTGCCGCGCGAGCGGTCGATCAGGTAGTACGTCAAATGCTGGTTGCCAAAGGACCACAGCCAGTTCGTTTGGCCGTCGTTCCGCCAACCGGTCTCGTCGCCATGCAAGACGGCCGAGTCCAGCGCTTCTTGCTGAATTTGTTCGTACCAGCCGTACAACAACTCCTGCAGCCGCTGCCACATCTGCACCAGACCGCCGGGAGTGATCTTGAACTGCAGGTGAAAGTTGAACACCTCGACGATCTGCGAGAGCGTGTTCCCCAAGGCGTAATGCAGCCACGCCGAGAGCGCCAGCACGCGATTGCCCAGCAAGCACCCCGGCAAAGCGGCGGTCACTGGCGGCTCGACCTTTTTGCGGCACTGCGGGCACCAATCGCGGTGGATCGTATGTTCGGTCGTCTCCGGCTGCACGTCTGGAATGTCTTCGGTGTAGCGGACGCGGGTCTCCGCGCAGCGCTTGAGGCGCGAGCCGCAGTCGGGGCAGCAATCGGCGCGATGCTCGACCTGCCAGTCGACACGTTCGGGCGATGGTCGTCGAGAACCGGGATGCCCACGCTTGCCGCCGGGCCGCTTCTTGCCGCGACGCTTGGCCGGCGGCTTCTCGTACACCGGAACCATCCCCGAGGGAGTCGAGGGGGTCGCCCAAGAACCGTTCTTCTCCTGCGCTCGGCCAACCGCTTGCTCATTTCCAACAGCGCGAACACAACCGCTTCTTCCCCCTGCTGAAACAGACTCCGCGCTGCACCTCGGTCAACTCGCCGCTGCGAAGTGTCTCCAACGTCGATCTTGCGGACAACTTTGCACACGATGCCATACCCCACAGACATAACCCAATACCTTAAAATCAACCAACATCAACTTCAGACGGCTGAAGTGTTACAAAATTGCAAATTGCAAATTGCAAATTGCAAATTGAAGAATGGCGATATCCCATCTGTCCCAGTTTATCGCCTTATCCTCTGCGATCTCTGCCCCGCTGCGTGATTCTTCTCTGCTTTATGGATTTAAACCATCAACGCTGGCCCGCGCGATCCGCAATTTGCAATTTGCATTTTGCAATTTGCATTTTGCAATTGCTTTTCATTAGCGGTTGTATCGGCTACCATGCCGGCGCCGGCTCGCTCTATGCGCCGGATGTCGCGACTGTGTACGTGCCGATGATCGAATCCGACAGCTATCGCCGCGATCTGGGCGAGCGGCTCACCGAAGCCGTCGTGAAGGAGATCGAACTCAAAACGCCTTACAAAGTTGTCAGCACTCCGAATGCCGATAGCATTCTGTCCGCCCGGCTGCAGACCGACACCCGAAAACGGATCATCCAGAACGGCTTCAGCGATCCGCGCGTTTCGGAAACGGAGATTCGGGCCGAGGTGAGCTGGCTCAATCGGCGGCGACAACCGTTGGTGCCGGCACAAACGATTCCGATTCCCGCCGAGCTGATGGCAATCAGTCAAACCAGCAATCTGATTCCCGAAGCCGGGCAGTCGGTCGCCACCTCGCAGCAGCAGGCCATCGAGCGGCTGGCGCAGCAGATTGTCGGGACGATGGAAGCGCCATGGTGACACCGCTTGCCGGATACTGGACGCTGGATGGAAGAAAACAAAATAGCGAGCCGGGCCGTCCTCGGCCACGAGATGGGTCGCTTGGCCTAAGCGAAACGTTTGAGCTAACCTGGAGAGATGCCAGCCGATACCGCCAATGTCCGTGCACCACGATGGCAACTTCGCACTCGCACGCTGGAGTTTCCGCGTCGGCCGCTGGTAATGGGCATTGTCAATGTGACGCCGGATAGCTTTTCAGACGGCGGACGGTTTTTCGAAACGGCTGCGGCGATTGATCTTGCTCTGCAATTGGTGAGCGACGGGGCCGATTTGCTCGATATCGGCGGCGAAAGCACGCGGCCATATTCGGAACCGGTAACCGCCGAGGAAGAACAGCGCCGCATCCTGACCGTCATCGAAAAGCTCGCCACGCAAATAGAGATTCCGATCTCGGTCGATACCAGCAAAGCGGCCGTCGCCAGCGCGGCGATTGGGGCGGGTGCACAGATCGTGAACGACGTAACCGGGCTCACGGGCGATCCGGCGATGGTTGATCTCGCGGCAGAGACTAATGTTGGCGTGTGCGTGATGCACATGCAGGGTACACCGCAAACCATGCAGGATCAGCCGACGTACACGGATGTCGTTGCCGAGGTGCGCGATTATTTGCATGCACGTCGAAATGCGCTCATGGCGGCCGGAATCTCGCTAGAGCGAATTTGCCTCGACCCAGGCATTGGCTTCGGCAAAACGCACGAGCACAACATTACGCTCATGCGACATTGCCATGAATTCCACGCACTGGGCTGTCCACTGCTAGTCGGCCATTCCCGCAAAGGTTTCTTGGGGAAGCTAATCGGCGACAGGGAGGCCGACCGCACGAGTGCGACGGTCGGGGCTGCCATCGCGCTTGCGGTGCAGGGCGTGCAGATCGTGCGTGTCCACGACGTGCGACCAGTCCGGGAGGCATTGGTCACATTCGAATCTTGCGGCGGGCTTTCGGAAGGCCAGGCTTTAGCCTGACATTTTGCAAGCATTCAGGCTAAAGCCTGACCTAAGTCCCGCCAGGCCAACATTGACGCAAGTCCTGATATTGCCGATACTTAATGGGTTCGACGCAGGGCGTCGGCGCAATGCATTCCCACGCAGTGCGTGGGAACGAGGTGGTGAGGCAAATGGCCACGGTAACCAAGGTTGATCTCGATCGGTATTGTGCGGACGTTGCTGCGCACGCCAAGCGCGCGTCAGTGGACTTGGCGACGGTGTCGCGCACGGTGAAAGACAAATGGCTGCGCCGATCGGCCCAACTCTTGCGCGAGAACGAGGAGCGGATTACTGAGGCGAATGCGCGCGATCTGGCGGCGGCGCCCGGGTATGGGCTTTCGGCTGCGGCGATCGATCGGCTGAAGCTGAACCGCAAGCGGATTGGGGAGATTGCCGACGGGTTGGAGCAAATCGCCGGATTGCCGGATCCGATTGGGGAGGTGATTCGCACGACGAATCGGCCCAATGGCTTGCGGATCGATAAGGTGCGGGTGCCGCTGGGCGTAGTGTTTTTTATTTACGAATCGCGGCCGAACGTGACGGCCGACGCGGCGGCGATTTGCGTGAAGAGTGGTAACGCGGTGATCCTCCGCGGCGGCAAGGAGGCTATTCATTCCAGCCAGGCGATTGTCGAACTATTGGCCGAGGCGGCCGACGAAGTTGGTCTGCCGGCCGACGCGGTGCAGCTTGTGAGCACGACCGACCGGGCGGCCGTGGGCAAGTTCCTGGCGATGCCGCAGTTTATCGACCTGGCGATTCCGCGCGGCGGCGAGGGGCTCATTCGGCGCGTGGCGGCCGAGGCAAAGATGCCCGTCATCAAGCATTTCACGGGCAATTGCCACGTGTACATCGATGCGGCGGCCGACCTCGCAATGGCCAGGGAAATTGTCCTCAATAGCAAGTGCCAGCGAATGGGCGTGTGCAACGCGGCCGAGTCGCTGGTGGTACATGCCGACGTAGCGGGCGAATTTTTGCCCGCGATTGGCAAAGAGCTTGCCGCCTGCGGTGTCGAGGTCCGCGGCGATGATCGTACGTGCGAGTTGGTGCCCGGTGCTAAACCGGCAAGCGATGCCGATTACGCGGCGGAGTTTCTGGGCCCGGTGATTTCGTCCCGCGTCGTGGGTTCGGTTGATGATGCGATCGAGCACATTAATCGATTTGGGTCGAAGCACACCGATGCGATCGTAACTAGCGACGATGCGGCAGCCCAACAGTTTGCCGCACGGGTCGATAGTGCGGCGGTGATGATCAACGCCAGCACGCGATTCAACGACGGCGGCGAGTTCGGCCTCGGGGCCGAGATCGGCATCAGCACCGATAAATTCCACGCCCGCGGACCGTGCGGGCTGGAGGAGCTGACGAGTTACAAGTATGTGGTGTATGGCAAGGGACAAATACGAGAGTAAAGTGTAGGACGGACAATCCTGTCCGTCATCAATGCGAGTGACGGACAGGATTGTCCGTCCTACGCTGCAAGGAGGCAGCCATGAGCGGCGACGTTCTCAGCCAGGCGGAAGTTGAAAGTCTCTTGAGCGCGATGGATAGTCGCGAGTCGGACGTGATTGCCGACGCCGCCACGAGTCGTATCCGGCATCGCGACAAGATTTCGCCGTACGATTTCAAGCGGCCGGAGCGCGTCGGCAAGGAGCAGATGCGCTCGTTGCAAACGATGCACGAGGGTTTTGGCCGCAATTTCGGGGCCAGCCTTTCGGCGCTCTTGCGGACGATCGTCGAAGTGAAACTGACGAGCGTCGATCAACTCACGTACAGCGAGTTTGTTTTCAGCCTGGAGAACCCGACCTGTTTCAACCTGATCAACGCCGCGCCGCTCGAGGGGCAGTTGATTCTGGATGTCAACCTGTCGCTGTTGTTTCCGATCATCGATCGGCTGCTTGGCGGCGGCAACGACACGACCGCCGTTGTGCGGCGGCCGCTGACGGAAATCGAGCTGCGCCTCGTCGCCCGGATCACCGATTTATTCTGCAAGGAAATGAAGCACGCCTGGGAGAACGTGCTCGATCTTACGCTTTCGATCGATCGGGTGGAGAGCAATCCGCAGCTGGTGCAGATTGTGCCGCCGAACGAAGTGGTGGTGCTGATCAGCTTCGAGCTTTCAATTGGCGACTCGCGCGGAATGATGAACTTTTGCATTCCGTTCAATGCGATCGAGCGAATCAGCGCCCGGCTTTCGGCCAATAGCTGGGTCAGCTACGGCAAAAAGTTAGCCACGCCGGAAAATATCAAGCGGATCAGCGGCCAATTGAGCGAGGCGCTGGTCGAAGTGGTCGTCGATCTGGCCGAAACGAACATTTCGACGTCCGACCTGATCGACCTGCGAGTTGGCGACATCATCGCGACTGAAAAGGATGTCGAGCGGCCGTTGGTGGTTTCCGTCGAAGGCCGACCCAAATTCCATGCTAAGCCGGGCGCATTCAAAGGCCGTAAGGCGATTGAAGTTGTCGGACTCATCAACTCCTGAGGCGATCCTCGACGGGGTGGCTGGGGTCGAGCCGAAGGCGAGCCCCCAGCGCCTGGGTGCTCACTTCGTTCGACCCCAGCCACTCTTTTCTGAACTCATCGTGACTTACGATAGCGCAACCGGTTCCACGTCGCGCGCCGAGCGGGTCCGGAAAGAATCTCAATCCAGCGTCGCACGGCGTCGGCCGTGATCAGGATCGTCAGTACCAGCATCGCCGACGCCAGGACGCAGAGCAGTTTCAAGAGAAACACCTTGTCCGGCGCTGCCGCGGGAATATCGCGAACCCACCAGCCGTAGATGCTCATCACGCTGGCCGTTACCACGGTGACAAGTATGAACGCAAACGGAATCCCGGTGCACAACGCGTAGCGGCGTTTCGGGGCGTGGAGCAATAAGTAGGTCGTGCCAACTGCCAGCGCGATCGAGGCCAGAAGCTGGTTCGCAATCCCCAGCATCCGCCACAAAACGTCCAGCGTGCCCATATAAAGCAGGTAGCCCCAACCCGAGCAAACCACCAGCGTCATGATGATGTTCAGCCCCCAGTGAGGCCGATGTGCCAGCCCGCCTGAAGGCGCTTCAGCGTCTGCACCAGCCGCATATTCGGTCGCCGGACTTCGAGCCGGCTCCTCGATCGAGCCAAGCGAAGTGAACGTCTCCTGAAACACGAACCGCGCGACGCGCGTGCCTGTTTCGAGCAGGGTGAGAATGAAGAGTGCCTCGAACATGATCACGAAGTGATACCAATAGGCCATCAGCGACTTCATGCCGGGCACGCTCGCGAACACCTTCGCCATGCCAACCGCGAGTGTGACGGCTCCGCCGGGCTTGTTGCGAAGTCCGCCACCTCCTTGCTCCTTGGATTCCCCAGTACTGCTTTCTAACGAGTCGATCTCCTTAGGAGTCGGATCGAACCCTAGTCGATCGGGGCTCGTGCGACTCATCGTATCGTAATTGGCCAAGAGCGCCGGCGTAGTCCTATCGGCATTGATCAGGAAATAGTCGCCCGGCTCCAGGGCGCAGGCTGCGACGAGCGCAGTCACAGCGACGAAGCCTTCGACGACCATCGCGCCGTAGCCAATCGGGCGAATGTCCGATTCCTTGTCGATCATTTTCGGCGTCGTCCCGGATGCAATGAGCGCATGAAAGCCCGAAATCGCGCCGCACATGATGACAATGCAAACGAACGGCCACACCGGCCCGCTGATTACTGGTCCGCCGCCGGCAATGAAGGGCGTCGTCGCTGGCATCTTCAGCGCGGGATGGGCCACGACAATCCCGACTCCCAGCACGACAATCACGCCGATCTTCATGTAACTCGACAAGTAGTCGCGCGGACACATCAGCACCCATACGGGCAGGATCGAGGCAATCGCGGCGTAGATCGGAAGTATAAGCTTAAGTGTTTGCGGCTCGAACTTGAGCATGTATCCCCATGACGAATCCGCAAACACCTGCCCGCCAACCACGCCGGCAAGCACGCAGGTCACTCCAATTGCCGACGCTTCGAGAACGCGGCCGGGGCGAACCTTGTACATCCATAAACTGGTCAGAAGAGCGGCCGGGATCGTCACGAGGATCGTGAACATACCCCATGAGCTTTTACTCAGGGCGTTGACGACGACGATCCCGACACTCGACAGGGTACACACAATAATGAATAGCGTGGCAATACTGGTCGTGACTCCCGCTACGGGGCCGATCGTCTCCCGCGCGATTTTCGGCAGGCTGAGTCCGCGCTGCCGCACAGAGGCCCAGAGAATCACAAAATCGTGCACCGCGCCACCTAGGCAGGCGCCGATAACGAGCCAAACAAAGCCCGGTGCAAATCCCCATTGAGCTGCGAGCACTGGACCAATCAGCGGCCCAGGACCGGCGATAGCAGCGAAGTGGTGCCCGAACAGCACCCACTTATTCGTCGGGTGATAGTCGCAACCATCGCGCAGCTTGTAGGCGGGCGTGGTCCGTCGATCATCGAGCATCGCCACGTGCGCGGCGAGGAACGCCCCATATAACCGATAGGCCACCGCAAAAGCGGCCGCCGAGCCAATGATGAGCCAAAGTGAGTTCAAAGCGTGTTTTCCCTCTACTTGCACGATAACGGCCGTGCGCACGAGGAGCAAGCCGAGTGGTTGGACGGGCGCGGCCCACGCTCTATAATTCTGCCCATCAGCGATCATTTCGAGAACAGGAGTATTTGTGGCAGAGCATGTCATCGTCATCGGTAGCGGACCGGCGGGTTGGTCGGCGGCAATCTATGCGGCGCGAGCGGAGCTGAAGCCGCTGTTGTTTGAAGGCGCGATCACGGAAGAAAACCGGCTCGCGGGCACGTTGCCGCTGGGCCAGCTTGCACTAACGACCGAGGTGGAAAATTACGCCGGTTTTCCCTCCGGCGACCTGAAGAGTTTTCTGCAGACTGCCATCGAGCCCGACCGGCTCCAATACATGAACTGCATCGAGCACAAACATGCCGTCACCGGCCCGGAACTGATGGAGCTTATGCGGCAGCAGGCGTTCAACTTCGGCACGCGGATTATTACCGATGACGTCGTCGACGTCGATTTAAAGAGCCGGCCGTTCATCGTGCGGACCCTCGAAGGCAATCGGTACGAAGCGCACACACTCATTATTGCCACCGGTGCGCGCGCGAATTACTTGGGGCTGCCATCGGAAGAAGCGTACAAGAATCGGGGCGTCAGCGCGTGTGCGGTGTGCGACGGGGCCCTGCCCCGCTTCCGTAACAGGCCGCTCATCGTAGTCGGCGGCGGCGACTCGGCGGTCGAGGAAGCGACGTTCCTGACCAAATATGCGTCGAAGGTCCACATGGTCCACCGCCGCGACAAACTGCGCGCCAGCATGATCATGCGTGAGCGCGCTGCGTCGAACGACAAGATCCAATTCGAGTGGAACCACGCGCTCGAGGAAGTCCTCGGCAACGACAAGGAAGGCGTGACGGCCGTACGACTGGCCAGCACGGTGGGCGAAGGCACGCGCGAACTGCCGGCGAGCGGCGTTTTTCTCGCGATCGGCCACACGCCGAATACGGGTATGTTGAAAGGTCAGGTGGAGCTAACCGAGAAGGGTTACATTCGCTGGCAAAAACCATTTCGCACGGACACCAGCGTGGAAGGCGTGTTTGCAGCCGGCGACGTTGCCGACGACTATTACAAACAGGCCATCACGTCGGCCGGCACTGGCTGCATGGCGGCACTCGACGCGGAGCGATGGTTGGCGTCGAAGGGGATTCATTAAGAGTTTCCAGGCCTTTGTCCACAAATGGCGCAGATAACCGCAGATGAATCGGAAGTCGTTCGGATGAGTTTCGCATCTGCGTACATCTGCGTTTATCTGCGGACAAAAAAGAATTAGGCGAGCTTTAATACATTTATGTCAGATATCAAGATCACCGTAGAAGAGCGAAACGGGAGAAAGTGCGCATCGAGCGGATCGAAGTGGGAACCGATCATGGGCTACAGCCGTGCGGTTCGCAGCGGCAACACGATCGCCGTCACTGGCTGCGTCGGCATCAATGCCGACGGAACCTACGCGAAGTCATTCGGCGAACAAACTGCCCGCTCGCTGGCTATCATTCGGGCGGCCGTCGAAGCGCTCGGGGGCAAGCTAGAGCACATTGTCCGCACGCGGATGTTCGTGACCGATGTCAGCAAGTGGGAAGAGGTCGCCCGCGTCCATGGAAACGTGTTCAAAGATATCCGCCCGGCAACGACCATTGTCGAAGTCGCGAAACTGATCGACGCCGCCGCGCTCATCGAAATCGAAGCGGACGCGATCGTATCGTAACATCGGGGAAGTTTGCGCCATGGAGAGGTTCACGGTTCAAGCGGCCCGCAATCCGGACGCGGTTGGAAAAGCTGTCACGCTCCAGGGCTGGATCCGCACACGGCGCGATTCCAAGGGCGGCTTCAGTTTTCTGGAACTGAACGACGGCTCTTGCCTGTCGAATATCCAAATCGTCGCCGATGCAAAACTGGCGAACTATGAATCGGAGATCAAGCAACTCTCGGCCGGTTGCAGTATCACCGTGCGCGGCGAAGTGAATGCTTCCGGCGGTAAGGAACAGGCGACCGAAATTCACGCGGCCGAGATTATCGTGCACGGATGGGCCGATCCGGAAGCGTACCCGCTGCAGAAGAAAAGGCATTCGTTCGAGAAGCTGCGCGAATGGGCCCACCTGCGGCCGCGGACCAACACGTTCGGCGCGGTCGCCCGCGTGCGAAATCGGATCTGTCGATCGATTCACGACTTCTTCCAGGAAGAAGGTTTCCTATATCTGCACACGCCGATCATAACGGCCAGCGATTGCGAAGGCGCCGGGCAGATGTTCCGCGTCTCGACAATCGATCCGGCAAAGCCGCCTCGCAACGACAAGGGCGACGTGGATTATGGCCAGGACTTCTTTCACCGGCCCGCGTACCTCACGGTTTCGGGACAGCTAGAGGGCGAAATCTACGCCACGGCCCTCGGCAAGATTTACACGTTCGGTCCGACGTTTCGCGCCGAGAATTCAAACACGACTCGGCACCTGGCCGAGTTCTGGATGGTCGAACCCGAGGCCGCCTTCTTCGAACTCGAAGACAACATGGCGCTTGCCGAGCGATTCCTGAAGCGAATCGGCACCGATGTATTGGCCAATTGCCAGGAGGATCTGCAGCTATTTGCCGAACATGTGGACAAAACCGTTATCGAGCGGCTGCAAAGCGTCGTCGCGATGGAGTTTCGGCGCCTCAGCTACACCGAAGCCGTCGAAATTCTGAAAGCATCGGGTAAGACTTTTGAGTACCAGGTTGAATGGGGACACGACTTGCAGGCCGAGCACGAACGCTATCTCACCGAAGAAAAGTTCAGCGCGCCGCTCATCCTGCACGACTATCCGGCGTCGATCAAACCTTTTTACATGCGAGTGAATGACGATGGCAAAACGGTGCGGGCGATGGACGTACTCGTGCCAGGTGTGGGCGAAATCATCGGCGGCAGCCAACGCGAGGAGCGGCTGGATGTACTCGAGTCGCGGATGCGCCAGCAGGGTCTCAACACGGCCGACTACTGGTGGTATCTCGACCTGCGGCGGTTCGGCACGGTGCCGCACGCAGGTTTCGGCCTGGGCCTGGAGCGAATGGTTCAATTCGTGACCGGGATGGCCAATATTCGCGATGTGATCCCCTTCCCGCGCACGCCGGGAAACGCCGAGTTTTGATGGCGGTCCGGTAGGACGGACAATCTGTCCGTCTTTCATCAATCGACGGACAGATTGTCCGTCCTACTTCGGCCGATCGTTACATCCGCTACGAACGGCCCGATGCGGATCGATTTGCGAACCGGCAAAATCTGACCTATCTTTTCAATGGCGAGCGCCGTACGCGCAGCGCAGGCTGGGGCGCCGCACTCGCCGAAACCTTTTCACTTATTCTTTTCCACCGGGCAGATGGCGTTGGGTTCGCGCTCATTCGGGCGCATGCTACCGCCGCACGCGCATGGATTCGCCATGACCGCCGCACAAATAATCCAGACCGACGCGGTTCGCGAATCGTTTCAGGCATGGAACGCCCAGCGCGAGTCGCTCGATTCGCAGCTAAACGAATCGCTCGCCGCGCTCTCGGCCTATCAATCGCATCTCGACGGCTGGCAGGAGCGACTGGCAAAAGACCGCGAGGAACTATGCGCAACGCGCGAGTCGCTCGAGCGCGAACAGGCTGAAATTCGAACTTCGAAAGACTCGGTCGTTTGCCAGCAGGACGAACTGCGAAAAACGCGGGAACAAATCGATCGCGATCGCGACGAATTGTGTGTCGCTCGCGAGCAAATTGCTCGCGAGCGGACCACCGCCGATCAAAGCCATGCGGAGTCGTCCGCGACGATGGGCAACGAATTGAACGGGGCTCGCGAAAAGATTACCGCATTGACAACGCTCCTGTTAAATCGGACCGAGGAGCTTCGCACGTTGGACAACAAACGAGCCGAGGTTCAGACCGAGCTTGAACTGTCGAGGGCGCGG
This sequence comes from Pirellulales bacterium, assembly GCA_963733825.1. GTDB lineage: Bacteria > Planctomycetota > Planctomycetia > Pirellulales > Lacipirellulaceae > JABDGM01. The sequence continues at coordinate 279,981 of CAVTEK010000005.1, read as the reverse complement.
GAACGGGAACTGAAAGCGGCGCTCGACGAGCACACTCGCTCGATCGAGCACGAGCGATCGGAATGGGCCGAAGAACTCAAGGAGCTTCGCGAAGTTCTCGAACGGCAACTGGATTCGCCGGTTGTCGAAGAGGCCGCGGCAGCCAGGGCGACGGAGCGGCCGGCGCAGGCCGCGGAGCCGCCGGCAAATTCGCAATCGGGGCGCGGGGCGAGTGTCGTGCCGAGCGAGAATGCCGTGCTTGGTTCGATCGTCGAACAATTCGGCAAATTGCGTCAGCAACGGGCAGTCGAGCGACAGGCCGTAAACGGCCAAGGTAGGAATCGATGAAACAGTGGAACTATTCGTCGGATCGGGCTAGCACTCTTTCGCGGTGTTCGATGGCGGCGCTCGCGGCGTCGGTCTTTGTTGGCGGGCTCGTGTGGCGCAGCGTCAATTTGCTGGGCATCGGCGCAGCGACCTTGTGCTTTTTGCTCCGGCGCGCGTGGGAGGCAGCAAAACCAGATGCGACCGGTTCGCAAAACAGCGGCAACCGCCTGACGGCCGGCACAACTCATCGTGTTCGCAGCAATGCAAGCGAACGGCAGTCCGTTGACGAAGACGTGTCATCGGTTGGATCGTCGCTGCAGAACTTTGCGCCGAAAAGCACAGATGCGTTGGTGAACGAACTCTTGGCAAACGGCCGATACGCGCTGATGTTGAGGCCAGAGACAAAACAACACCTGACCCAATTTCAAGTCATGCGCGCGATCCGGCAGCTCGATGAGGCGATGTCGCTGGTGCCGGCCGGTCGCGTGTTGATTGGGCAGCTTGCCGAGATATCGAATTCGTTGTCCGGTCAAAGCGAAATCGATGCGAAATTGGTTGCGCACGATATGGTGGCAGTGGAACCGATTTACTTGGACCGCTATTGCGTCACGAATGCCGAGTACCAGCGATTCGTCGATGCGGGCGGCTACGAGCGGCTCGAATTCTGGCACGAAGAAGCGCTGCCGGCGCTGTTGGATTTCGTTGACCAATCGGGCGCGCCGGGGCCGTGCTATTGGTCGGATGGGCAATACCCGTCCGACGATCAGAGATTGCCGGTCGTGGGCATCAGTTGGTACGAGGCGTGGGCCTATGCGCGGTGGGTCGGAAAGCGGTTGCCGAGCGACGCGGAATGGACGAAAGCGGCCGCCTGGCCGGTCGAATCGGCTCCTGGACGGATCGCACAACGCCGCTATCCGTGGGGCGAGTCGTTCGACGTGCGGCGGGCTCACTTATACGGCTCTGGGCCGATTGCACCCGTGGCGGTTGACGAGTTTCCCGGCGGCACAAGCATTGGCGGCATTCACCAATTGATCGGCAACGTTTGGGAATGGACGACCACTTCGCTGGCGGCAGTCGCCGACACGACGCTGCACGTACCGGAATCGGTGATGACGGTTCGCGGCGGCGCATTCGACACTTATTTTGAAAACCAGGCGACGTGCCATTTCCAGAGCGGCGAACATGCGCTCTCGCGCCGCCGAAACATCGGCTTCCGGCTCGCGATACCCATGAGCGCTATGGAAGCACCGCCTGAAGCCGATTTGCAAACGCCACAGGTGGAAGCGGAGGAACTCGGAGAGTCGTCCGCAGAACTGCTCGTGGCAACCAGATAAATCGTGGCCGCTGTCCGGCCCCTGTATCCCGCATCCTACATCCTGCATCCTTCTACCATGTCTCACCTCGCTCAAATCCCGCTCGAAAGTTATTTGCTTGCCGAGCAAGCCGCGCCGATCGCCTGCTTGGTGTGCGACCATGAAAACTGCTGTTCAGCGGCCCGCTGCCGCAATTGCTCTGCGCCGATGTCGCTCGCCCATAATTCACGGTCATCGAAAAGGCAGCCGCAATTGATCGCGGTCATCGGCGCCAGCGGCGCCGGAAAGACCGTGTATCTCGGCCTCTTGATGGAAATGCTGACTCGGCACGTGGGCCTGTTGCGATCGACCGCCCGCGGGCCGATGTCGATCTCGTTACAGCAGACCACGACCACGGCGCTGGCGACCGGTTGGTTCCCGGAAAAAACCGCGACGTCGCCCGAACATTGGCACTGGGTGCATTGTCAGTTCAATTGCCGGCGGCGTCGCCGCCCGCTGGAGCTGGTGGTTCCGGATATATCGGGCGAATCGCTGGCGGTGGAGACCGAGCGTGCCGGCCGCTATCCGGCCATCCGATCGTTGCTGGCCAAAGCGGCCGGAGTGATGGTCCTCGCCGATGCGGAGCCATTGCAGGCGGGCGACCACTCGCAGGATTTCGTGGCGCTCAAGTTGCTTTCGCTCATTGGCGAGTTGCGTGATGAGAAGGCTCATTCATGGCGAAATCGCAGCGTCGAACGCCGGCCGCTCGCGCTCGTGTTCACCAAGGCGGACAGGTGCGATGGCCTGATCGATAATCCTGGCGAGTTTGCCGAAGCGCATGCGGCTGCCCTCTGGGCCGATTGCCGTTCGCGGTTTCCACGACACGAAGTATTTTCGTGCTCGGTGACGGGCGCGACAGCCTATCGCGACAACTACGGCCGGCGGCAGCAAGTGCCGATGCGAATCGAGCCGCACGGCGTGATTGAACCGTTCGGTTGGTTAATGACGTCATTGGACGAGAACTGGAATAAGCCGGGCCTTGTCAGCCGTTTTTGCAACCGATCGCACTGAGATTCCCAGCGACAACGGAGTTTTGGATGTCCCCTCACGATCGCGAACACTTCGAACAAGCGCTGTTTCAGCCGACCGCCGTGCCCGCGCCGAAACAGGAAAGCGCGACATTCGGCTGGTCGCACCCGCCCCGAACTTGCGATGCCGAGTCGGAGGTCGACCCGATGGCGCGGCTGGAATGGCTCGACGATTTGATGTTCGCCGCGATCGACGGCGACCCGGTGGCGCTCGACTGCGCGGGCGAGGCCTGGCGAAAGTCGGTGGATGATCTCGGGACCTCCGCGCTGGAGGAATCGCGGCACCAATACTTGCGGCGCGCGCAATCCGTGTGGCATTCGCTCCGCGGCGAGCCCAATCATCCGCCGCACAAAGTCTTCGCGGCGATCGAGATTATCTCGCTGTTAGCTGGTAAGACGCGGTAAGCGTTGGGCTCTGCTTATTTCTTCTCGTACAGCATCTTGCGGCTACTGAAATTGAATACGGCGCCTTCCGTATCGCTGCTGGAAAACAGCACGTTGCCCATTTCACGCGAGAACACATCGGCAGCAATCGAGTGTTCGGGAGGAATCAGAGCTTCGTTGCCGGCGTGATAGCAGTGGCCGAATATTTTACCCAATACCGCTTTCGCGAGTTCTGCAGCGCCACGATTGACGACCGTCTTGCCGGGCTCATCTTGATAACTGCATCCGCGTCCTTGGGATTGAACCGCAGCATCGCCGAATGGAAGTGGCCTTTGAATTCCTTACCGGCTTCGGGTGCGTAGCTGTATGTTCCGCTACCGATGAGGACGGCTCCCGTAATACCCAACTCCGTCGTAATGGGCACCACTGAGACCGACGCACCGTTAAGTTTCAGTTTTCCAAAGTCGACAGATAGCGATTCGAATTCGCGCACTTTTGTCCGCGTTGATCGCAATCGGATACGACTGGCCCGGGATCCTGTGCCACTGCCGGTGTCTCGGCTTTCGCGGCTTTTTCGTCCGCCGCAATTGCCGCACCTCCAGACGCCGGCGGCGTCAGCCGCTTAAGCGCGGACGTAATATCGTCAATCGACTCCCGGTTTGCCCGCTGACCGTTATAAAGCTGCATCGCGAGAAGCACGACCGCGCCCAACAACACGATCGATAACCCCATTTGAATGCGTTGCCACATGATTTGTGCTCCTAGAAGAGCGCGGCGACACTTTTGGTGGACTGCTGCGAAGTCGCCGAATTGCGCTAAGGCCGCGGAATCGCGCCGCTTCGGGTAACATGCCGCGACTCATATTTTCCTCCGTCCGCATCGCGATGTGGAAATCAAGTTCGTCAACAATTTCTTGTTCAATCTGAGGGACGGGCCGCGAATCGATAGCCGGCAATCGAGCAGAAAGCGTATGAATGGGTGTCATCATTTACGCCTCCGTCGCTCGCGAGCCTAGCACGCTCGCGATCGCACCGACGAGAGAGTGCCACGTCTTTGTTTTAGCTATAAGCTGTGCGCGGCCCGAATTCGTGAGCCGATAATACTTTGCTTTGCGCTTGGTTTCGGATAAGCCCCATTCGGCTTCGATCCAACGGCGCCGCTCCATGCGATGCAGAGCCGGGTACAGCGAGCCCTCCTCGACTTGCAGGAAACCGCCGCTGGTTTCCTGGATATGGCGGGCGACCGCGTATCCGTGCATGGTCCCCGCGCAAGGTACGCAGGATCAGCAAGTCGAGCGTCCCCTGCATCAGGTCGGTCTTCTCTTGCTTCTGTGCCACAGGCCGGGTCCACGTTGGTTGCTCACCGAATCTACCGCGTTCCCATAGAATGTCAATGGGTCAGCAGAGTTTTATCTCGGGAAAAAATCGATTTCTTGGAGGAACTCCGAATAGCGGTAGCAGGGGTTCTACGTCTTCGACGGCGCGGTTAAGTGCATCGAGCCGAGAAACCGTTGGAACAAGTAGTGGCTGTCGTGCGGGCCGGCGGAGGCTTCGGGATGATACTGCACGCTGTACGCGGGCACGTCGAGATGAGTGAAGCCTTCGATCGTGCCGTCGTTGAGGCTGCGGTGCGTGACTTGCAAGAATTTGGGAAGTGTATCCTCGGCGACGGCGAAGCCGTGGTTCTGCGATGTGATTTCCACGGCGCCGGTCTCCAGATTCTGCACCGGGTGATTCGCGCCGCGATGACCGAACTTGAGTTTGAATGTTTTCGCGCCGCAAGCGAGGCCGAGTAGTTGGTGGCCGAGGCAGATGCCAAAGATCGGCTTCTTGCCCAAGAGGCCGCGAATGGTGGAGATTGCATATTCCAGTGGCTCGGGGTCGCCGGGTCCGTTCGAGAGGAACACGCCGTCGGGCTCTTGTGCGAGCACTTCGTCGGCCGTCGCGGTCCCGGGCAAAATAGTCACGCGGCAACCCTGGTCTACCAGGTGGCGTGGGATGTTCCACTTCATGCCGAAGTCGAGCGCCACTACGTGGCGTCGAGAGTCGAGAGTCGAGAGTCGAGAGCTAGAATCCGATTCCTGAACCCTGGACCCTGAACCCTGAACCCTTTTTAGCCGCGTCCATTCACTTAACGGCTGTTCCCATTCGAACGGCTGATCGGGCAGCACTTCGCGTACCAGGTCGCGGCCGACCAGGCCGGGGCTGGCTTTCGCTTTCGCCACCAGACTGGCATCATCCAGGTCCACGGTGGAAAGCACGCCCTTGAGAGCGCCACTCGATCGCAGCCGGCGAACGAGCGAGCGGGTATCGATCGACTCGATCGCCACGATGCCGTGCTGCACCAGATACTCGCTGAGACTTTGCTCGGAGCGGAAATTACTTTGCGTGCGGCTGTGTTCGCGGACCACGAAACCGGCCAACTGCGGCCGCTGGCTTTCCACGTCCTCGGCGTTCACGCCATAGTTGCCGATCTGCGGGTAAGTCATCGTGACGATCTGCCCGCGGTAGCTCGGGTCGGTGAGGATCTCCTGATAGCCGGTCATCGACGTGTTGAAGCACACTTCCCCATCGACTTCCCCATCGGCGCCGATCGAAGTGCCGGTGAAAACGGTGCCGTCTTCCAGTGCGAGTTTTGCAGGTTTGACCATTGATTGAAGTATAGCAGGGAGCAGGGAGCAGGGATCGGGGTTAGTTGTTCGTCGTTAGTTGTCCGTTGTCCGTGGTCAGTTGTCGGGAGTTTTGGAGCGTCGGTTGTGGGTCGGGATTCCATAAGGGTCTGGCGCTCGGGTTTTTTTTCGATTATTGGAAATTGGTTGTTTGGAGACCGGTTTGCGCAACTCGTTGGGCGGTGTGGTGCTCGGTGAATTTTGGGGCGGTGTGAACGCGGTGCAACTTCGTTTTTCAAAGAAACAAACAAAGAAACAAAGGGGACGGGAGTCATTGATTCGCCCGGCGAGCGGAAAATCGCAAAGTCGGCCGAAGCCAGACGGCGAGGCAGAAGGAGCCCTGATCCTGAACTCTCCCGCGAAGGGCAAGGACGCGGTGGCTAGTGCTCTGTCACAGCTAAAGATTGGGATAGGCAATTCAGCCGCAGGGCACTAGCCCACGGTTTTTGCCACGCCAACCGGGGGCTAGCGTCCGCCGGCTAACCCCAAAATCAAGCTGTGACAAAGCACTAGCAGCGTCGGAATCGGCCCGCGCCCATCAACATAAAACCGCCCATCAGCATCGCCACGATCGTCGCAGGCTCCGGCACGGTCGCGTGGGCAAACAGCCAATCGTACACCGGCGGCGACGCGTACACGCTCGGCCAGATGCCGTGGCCGCCGGTCGAGAGCTCGTAGTACATCAGATCGAGCCCGCTGCCGGGAATGCGAAATTCCGATGCGCCTCCGCCTTGAAGGAGCGCCTCCACCGTTTGGTGCAAAGGCAGATCGGGATTGGAAATGAAAAAGTCGGTCGTCGAACCGGGCGGCGGATAGGTCGGCAGCGGCGCGTGGGCCGCGCTCAGGATACTGTTCACAACACTGTGCGACACATTTACGGAAACGGTTGTGTCGTTGCGAGCATGGAATGCCCACACCGGCTCATTGACCAGCCGCAAAGCCGAGAAGTCGGACGCGGGTGCCACGCCCGCGATCGGCAGCGCGGCCGCGAACACGCCCGGATATCGGCTCGCAATGTTCCAAGTGCCGCCCCCGCCGTTCGAGAGGCCCGTCACATACAGCCGCTGCTCGTCGACGTCTTGCGTCGCCTCGGCCTGTCCGACCATCTTCATCACATTCGCCGTGGTGGTCGTGCTGCTCCAGTTATCGATTGTTTGCGGCGCATAAAGATAGGCGCCGCGCCGTTTCGCCTCGGCCAGCAAGTTGTCGATGTTGACGTTGACCTGGCTCGTGTTGTTGGTGCCGTCTTCGCCGGCGCCGTGCATAAACAATATGAAGGGTCGCGGCGTCGTCGGATCGCTCGTCGCCTCCGGCGGCACATAAAGCCGGCCCGGCAGAATCACCTGGTTGCTGGCATTGCGCAGCGAAAAATCGATGAAGTCGGCAACATTCGCCGCGGCCGCGAACTGCGAAATCAACGCGATTGCGGCTGAAACCGCGGTTGCCGCAATAAAATGTTTCATGGACTGACTTTCGCACGAGGGTGTCGGCTAGCAATTGGTTGCGCCCACCTCAGATTTAGTTCACGAAAGCATCGTATTTATTGCCATAAGTATGTTAAAGACACCGCCGAACGCTGAATTTCCCAGCAAAACGGACCACCTTGCGGTTTTGTAGGATGGGTTCGCCGCGGAGCGGGAACCCATCGAGCCCAAAAACACCAGCACCATCGATCGGTTCTCGCCGTGCGAAGAACCCATGCTGCACTTTGTGATGGGTTCCGCTGGGCGAGAACCCATCCTACATGAGATTAAATGCCCGCTCCCCCATCGAGCGGAAACGGAAACGTCGCGTCCATTTCGAGGGCCGGTTCGGCGACGGTGCATTTGCCGACGACGCGGGCCGGGATTCCCGCGACCGTCGTGTGTGGCGGCACGTTGCGGAGCACGACGCTGCCGGCGGCGACTTTGCGCACTCGGCCGATTTCGATGTTACCCAGCACTTTCGCGCCTGCGCCGATGAGCACGCCGCGGCGGACTTTGGGGTGGCGATCGCCCCGTTCCTTGCCGGTGCCGCCGAGCGTGACTTCGTGCAGCAGCGAGACATTATCTTCCACCACGGCCGTCTCGCCGATGACGACGCTCGTGCCGTGGTCGATGATCACGCCACAACCGATGCGGGCGGCCGGATGGACGTCGACGCCGAACGACTCCGAGATGCGATTCTGGAGGTGGGCCGCCAGTCCATATCGCTCATGGCCCCAGAGCCAGTGGGTCACACGATAGGCTTGGAGCGCGTGGAAGCCTTTGTAGTACAAGAACGGTTGGGCGTAGCCGCGGGCGGCCGGGTCGCGGGTGCGCGCGGCCAGCAGGTCGGCGCGGATCGACGCGCGGATGGTTACATCGTCGGCCAGGGCGCCGTGGATCAGGTCGCGAATGAGCATCGCGGGCAGCTCGGGCGTCTGCAGCTTGTTGGCCAGGATCACGCTGAGGCCGTCTTCGAGCGTGGCGTGCCGGAGCACCGTGGCGAACAAGAAGCTGACCAGCGCCGGTTCGCGCTCCGCCTCCTGCCGGGCCTCGGTTTGAATTTGCTCCCAGACGCCGTCGTCGGCGGTGGTTGCCAGGTACTCGGCTAATTCGTCCATCGTGGGAGCGGGCCTTTTGGAATTCGCCCGGCTGTGCGAAAGAGTGGGAAGTAAACGCGGGCCAACGCAAATGCCAGTGTAGCGTGAAATAGCTGATAGCTGTTAGCTGGAGAAAGGCACCCTCACCCTGCCCTCTCCCAATGGGAGAGGGTTTGGGAGGCGACGCGTGGGGTCAAATCGATTTTTCAAAATTCGATTTGTCCGGGTAGTTTCCCGCCGCTTCTCTCTTCCGTTTGTAGGTCACGAGGTAGAGTTTCGTGCCGGCTTTGGTCTTGAACTCCGTTGGGCGTTTCTTGCCGGAAAGGTCGTAGCAGATGCGGAGCGAATCCGCAGTGAGTTCGTAGATGGCGGGGAAAGTCTTTCCCGCGTTGGGGCCTTTGACGCCGACGATCTTCATGCTTTTCGGCTTGGTGGTGGCGTCGAACGTCCAAGTTCCTTTGTCCGGTTTGCCTGCGACTAGCACCTCGTAATCATTTTTGATCAGCTTGAGGCTGATCGTCTTTAAGACGGCCTCGGGCATCGGCTGGCCGGCGAGTTCGGCCTTTACGGGAATCCAATCGCCCTGAAGTGCTTTGAGCTCGCCCGCTGCTTTGTGATCGTCGGACTTTTCGGCCGCGAGTGCAAACGGCGCGGCGGCAAGAACGAGACAGATGCCGAGGACGGTTTTCATGGTGGTTTTGATTGGTTGGATGTGAGCTGGGACGAAGATGAATTCTCGCCCTGCCATCTCTTGATTACAAGGCACCATCACCCTGCCCTCTCCCAAGGGTAGAGGGTTTAGGAGGCGAAACGTGGGGCGAGGCGGTCGACGACTAACTTGCCAACGTTGAGCGAGGCGGTGGCGGCCGGTGACGGGGCGTTTTCTACGTTGACGACGCGATCGGTTTCGTCGATCACGAAGTCGTCGACCATTTTGCCGTCCGGGCTGACCGTTTGGGCGCGGACGCCGGCGGGGGCCCAGTCCAAGATATTCCGATTTGATCTCCGGGCACCAGGCGTTGCAGCGCGCGGACGAACGCCCGCTTGCTGAAGCTGCGGTGCATTTCGTTCATGCCAATCCGCCAGTACTTCATCGCCAATCGCCAGAATCCCGGGTAGGTGAGTGTTTCGCCCAAGTCGCGGAGATTCACGGTGGTGTTGGTGTAACCTTCGCGGGCGAAGGCCAGGACGGCGTTCGGGCCGCATTCGATCATGCCGCTCATCCGCCGCGTGAAGTGGACGCCGAGGAACGGGTAGGCCGGGTCGGGCACCGGATAGATCAGCATCTTCACCAGGTACTGCGCCTCCGGGCGCAGTGCATAAAACTCGCCGCGGAAGGGGACGACGAGTGCCGACGGTTTGGCGCCGCTGAGTCGTGTGACGCGATCGCTGTAGAGGCCCGCGCAATTGACGACCTGCTGTGCGGCAAATTCGCCGGCCGTCGTTTCGACAACGACGCGCGAGGTGTCGCGGCGAATGGCGATGGCTTTGGCATTGGTGACGACGCGGCTGCCCTTCTCGCCGACGATCTCGGCGAGGCGTTTACAGACCTGCCCATAGTCGACAACGCCCGCTTCGGGGACGTGGATGCCCGCGAGGCCGACACAGTAAGGTTCGAGCTCGCGAATTTGTTCCGGGCCGATGCGATTGCAGACGACGCCATTCTGCGGTCCGCGTTCAACGAGCGCTTCGAGCCGCGGCATCTCCGATTCTTCAACGGCGACGATGATCTTGCCGCACAGCAGGAACGGGATGTTTTCGCGGGTGCAGAACTCTTCCATCGCCTTCTTGCCGGCGCGGCAGTTGAGCGCTTTGAGCGAGCCGGGGCGGTAGTAAATTCCCGTGTGCATCACGCCCGAGTTGCGGCCCGTTTGATGTTTGGCGACGGACGATTCTTTTTCCAGAACGGTCACGCGCTTGTCGGGAAAACGTTCGAGAAACCGGTAGGCGGTGGCCAGGCCGACGATCCCGCCGCCGATGATGATGAGGTCGGATTCAGTTGTCATGATTCAAGTGGTTGCGACGCTAAATTTGGCAAGTGACGTGATTTGCGGTATGATTGTAGCATGACACGCGTCACAGTAAATGAAGCTCTACTTGGGCAGCTGGGTGCCGGTCGGCAGGAGGCCGAGTTATGCGATTCTGCAGGGCGCAGGGTCGGATATTTTTTGCCCGACGAGGTGTATCGGCAATTGGTCTGCCGCTGGGCAAATGCGCAAGTGACAGCCGAGGAACTTGAGGCCTGTCGGCGAGAAACCGAAAGCTTCACGACGGCGGAAGTTTTGGATCGTCTGCGTAATCTCTAATGTACGCCGTTCGTTGGAAACGGACTGCGCTTGATCACTTGACCGATATTTTGTCTGGCGTCACAGCCGCATGAAGCGGGCGAGTCTCGTACAGAAGATATTCGCATTATTTTTTGCTCACCGTTGCGTGTATTCTTCGAAATAGACGATGCCTCCGACACCGTTCACGTGCTCCGCGTTTGGACGTTTTAGGTCCGTCGCGGCAGACTCGACCGCACGTGCGGCTATCCGGTAGAATTGCCAGTTCCCGGCGAGTAGTAGGCTCGCGGCTATTTTGTCTTACTCTGTGCTCCCGGATCCTCGCTCCACTTCCCATGTTCGAAGCCCTTCAAGATGGCCTTGGTTCCGCGCTCAAAACGCTCCGCGGCCAGGGGAAGCTGTCGGAATCCAACATGCGCGACGGGCTGAAGCTCGTCGAGAAGTCGCTGCTCGAGGCGGATGTTAGCTTCCAGGTTGTGCGCGATTTCATGTCGCACGTCACGGAGCAGGCGGTTGGCGAGAAGGTACTGAAGGCGCTCAATCCGAGTCAGCAGGTGGTGGGCATCGTCTACCAGGAGCTCGTCAATTTGATGGGCCCGGTCGACCATTCACTGCATCTCAAAGGCGCGAACGAAGTCACTGTGCTGATGATGTGCGGCCTGCAAGGCTCCGGCAAAACGACGTCGACCGGCAAGCTGGGGCGGATGCTGAAGGCGCGCGGACGCCGGCCGATGTTGGTCGCATGCGACTTGCAGCGGCCAGCGGCCATCGACCAGCTGCACGTGTTGGGCGAGCAGCTGGAGATTCCGGTTTATTCGGATCGCACGAACAAGGACCCGGTGGCGGTTGCCAACGCGGCAGTTCGCGAGGCGAAGAAGCACAACGCCGATGTCGTGATCCTCGATACGGCCGGCCGGCTGCACATCGATGATGAGCTGATGCAGCAGCTCGAACGGATCGATCGGCAGGTGGCGCCGCAGCAGGTGTACCTGGTCGTCGACAGCATGACTGGACAGGACGCCGTCAACAGCGCGAAGGTGTTTAACGAGAAGCTCGAGCTGGACGGCGTCATCCTGACGAAGCTCGATGGCGACGCCCGTGGCGGGGCGGCGCTTTCGGTGAAGCAAGTAACTGGCGTGCCGATCAAGTTCATCGGCACGGGCGAACACCTCGATGCGCTCGAAGAGTTTCATCCCGATCGCATGGCCGGCCGGATTCTTGGCCAGGGCGACCTCCTCAGTCTTGTCGAAAAAGCCCAGCAGGAATTCGACCAGGAGGAAATGCAGCGGCAGGAGGAGCGGCTCAAGAAGGGCGAATTCACGCTGGAGGATTTCCGCAAACAGCTCTCACAGATCGGCAAACTGGGCCCGTTGCAAAAAGTAATGGGCATGATTCCCGGCATGGGCGGCATGCAGGATATGATGGGTGATATCGATCCCGAAACCGATATGAAGCGGCTGTTCGGCATCATCGATTCGATGACGCCGGCCGAGCGCCGCAGTCCATCGAAGACGATCGACCAGCCGCGGCGGCGGCGGATCGCGGCCGGGGCCGGAGTCGAGCCGCACGAAGTGAACGAACTGGTCAAGCAGTTCGACGTGATGCACCAGATGATGACGTCGCTGGCCGGCAAAGGCATGCGCGAACGGATGAAAATGGTCCGCGAAATGCAAAGCGGGCTCGCCCAGAACCCGAACGGCCTGGCGCGAAAAAAAATCGGCACCGGCAAGCGGCTATCCACCCAGGAACGAGCCAAGTTCAAGAAGGAGCGCGAGAAGGAATTGCGCCGCCGCAAGCGCGAGGAGAAACGCGGAGGCGAAAGCAACAACGGAGAAACGTGATCGGCACCCCCTACAATCCAGAGGTGCAACTTTGAACAGTCTGTGCATTTCGAGAATTGCTCGTTGGAGGTTCGTCGGCGTGTTGGCGATGATCGGTGCGATGGGGATGGTGGCAAAGAGCGCGTGGGCCATCCCGCACGATTTCAACATCCTGACGAGTCAGAGCTCGATCGCGGTTTCCGGCACCGTCGATCTTTCGGGGTCGAGCGCACCGATTCAGCCGCAAGGGACCGGCAGCTTGAACGCCCATTACGCCGGCACGATCAAAACCGATCTGTTTGCCAGCGGGATTTCATTTTTGCCGGGGAGCTTTATCGATGCAAACACGACGGGGAATTGGAAGCCGCTGGCAGACGGATCCGATGGCGCAGCGGCGGCCGACTATGGCGGAAAAGTAACATTTCTTTTGATACTGACGACGAATTTCGCGGGACGAAACTTCGTCGCGGGATTGACCAGCAACGTCGTACCCGTCGACGGCAGCGGAAATTTCGACATGTCGACGACCACGGTTTCATTCGCATCGGGCGACCTTGCTTACCGGGGTCCCAACGGCAGCCCGATGGGAGCCACCTCATTCGCCGGTCAGAGCAGCTTGCTGAGCGGAACCGGTTTACTAACCAGCCTGGTTCAGGGAACGCAGACCACCGATACGCTGACCGTTCCCGTTAATTCGACGTTTACGCTCGCGCTCGATGCGTCGACGACAGTTCACCTCACGCTTGCAGGCCAGATCGTAGCCAGTTCAACGTTCACCACGCCGCTTTTGGGAGATTACAATCAGAACGGCGCCGTCGACGCGGCCGACTATGTGACATGGCGCGAACATATGGGTAGCAGCACCTCGCTTCCCAACGACGACACACCGGGTGTTGATCTGGATGACTTTGCCCGCTGGCGTGCCCAATATGGCCATACAATGGGTGGAACCGGGGCCAGTCTCGGCGAAATGGCGGGCAGCGAGGTTCCAGAAGCATCAAGCCTCGCGCTGCTAACGATTGCGTCAATTGCGTGCGGCGTTTTCCGGCGCTCGCGTGTGCAAACGAAATAGCCACGAAAAACACAAAAAGGCACGAAAAGGAACCAACAATACTCCTTTGCCAAACGATTCGTTACATCGCTAATTCTCACCCACGTCGTTTTGTGTTTTTTGTGGCCATCAAAGCGGGTTCCGATTAGCGCAGCCGCCGCCCATGATCTACACTCGTTCGTTTGTCTTTGTTCTCTCGATCGTGGCATCTGCTGCGGCACTCGGCCAATTCTCGCCGCAGCAGATCATCGAATCGAAAATTGATTTATTAGGCGAAGCGGCGTTGAATCAGCCGGGCGGCCCGAGCTTGGAGTTTTTCGCGGACAAATTGCCGCCGCTGCGGTACGTCGATGCGCTGTACAAGCATTACCCAATCGTGCTGGCTGGTCCGCGCTCGCTGGTGAAAGGGAAGCTGCTCAGCAACGGGGCGATCATCAATCCGCTCGCGCGGCGCTACGAATGGATCGGCGAGACGGGCATTCCTTGGCATGTGACGCTGGGGCCCCGGCATCTGCCGTTCGGCGACGACCTGGCGAATCTCGACGGCCCGCACTTCGCCGACGGTTATCTACCGATCGTTCGATTTGAGTACAAGAGCGACGATGGCGACTATCGCGAAGAGTGTTTCGCCGCGACCGACCCGCAGCTTGCCGCCGCCGGCGCGATCTTCGTGCGACTCGAATTTCCCGGCGAAGACCGCGGCCGCATCGATCTCGAAATGGAAAGCGCAAACGAGCTGCTGACCGGCGGCGGGCCGCAACACATTGTACCGGACCCGACGAAGAAAGTTCGCCTCGCGTATGACGACAACTTCGAGTGGCGTCCGAGCCGAAACTGCCTGATGAGCAAGGAGAAGCACGCTCAGACGGCGTATGCGGTCGTGTTCACAACCCCCGCCGATCCGTCCCTCCTCGTTCGTAATCGCGAGCAATGGTACCAGCGCGAGCGCGACAAATGCGTGAAGACCTGGAACGGCCTGCTCGCCGCCGGCATGAACGTCAGCGTGCCCGAGCCGTATGTGAACAACGCCTGGCGGTCGTTGCTGGTGGGCACGTACATGATCTACGCCGGCGACCAGCTGAATTATTCGGCCGGCAATCAATACGCCCGCAAGTACGCGCACGAATCGGGCGAGGCGATGCGCTCGCTGCTGTTATGGGGACACGAACGCGACGCGGCCGATGCGATTCGGCCGATCTTCGAGTATCGGCGAAGGAATATCGAGTTCCACGACGCGGCGTACAAACTGGAAGGTCTGGCGCACTACTATTGTGTCACACACGATGCCGACCTGGTGCGTAAGACCCGAGAATTATGGCAGCGCGAGATCGACCTGATTGTGAAATCGCGCGACTCGACGACGGGGCTGTTGCCGCGCGAAAAGTATTGCAGCGACATCGATACGCCGGTCGTTTCCGTGGTCGCCAACGCCAACTGTTGGCGCGGCCTGCGCGATATGGGGCTGGTGCTGGACGAGCTTGGCGAAAGTGAGCAAGCGGCCAAGCTGGCAAAGATTGCGGCCGAGTATCGGAAAGTGATCCTGGCCGCAATCGACAAGAACATGGATCGCAGCGTCGATCCGCCTTTCATGCCGATCGCGCTGGGTGAAGAAACGGTACACGACCCTATCACGGGCACGCGGCTGGGCAGTTATTGGAACCTGGTCGTTTCGCAAGTGCTGTTCTCTGGAATATATCCGGCCAAGTCGCAGCCATTCGGCGACGTCTTGCGGTACATGCAAACGCGCGGCGGCTTGTGCATGGGCATGATCCGCTGCCAATCGAACCGCGGCGCCTGGGTAAACGTGCAGCAGATCGATGACCTCTACACGACGCGCTATGTGCTGGCACTGTTGGAGCGCGACGAGCCCGACCGCGCGCTTGTAACGTTTTACGGCAAGCTGGCGCAGGGAATGACTCGCGAGACGTTCATCGACGGCGAATCGAGCGGCATCGAACCGCTCGATCAATACGGCCGCCAAATGGGCCTGCCGCCCAATTCGACGGCAAACGCGCATTTTCTCTTGATGCTCCGCTACATGCTCGTGCAAGATTATGACACGACCGGCGACGGCCGCGCCGACACGCTGCGGCTGTGCTTCGCCACGCCGCGGCGTTGGTTGGAAGACGGCAAAGAAATCGTCGTCGAACGGGCGCCGACACAATTCGGCCAGGTCTCGTTCCGCATCCACTCCGATCTGAAACACAACCGCGTCACCGCCGAAATCGACCTTCCGCCTCGTGCCCCGGAGCACATTCTGCTGCGGCTTCGCCTGCCACCGGGCAAAGAAATCGCCACCGCCAATTTCCGCACGGACAGCCCCGACACAATCGACCTATCGGGCCAGCGGGGCCATTGCAGCGTCGTCGCGAGGCTGAAATAGGTCGCAGATAGGGCCGCCCTGGCCGGCCGGCATTCCTCCAAAATATATGAGCGTGCTCATTTTACCTCTTGATTCGGGCGGGGCCAGATCGATATAATATGAGCGTGCTCATATAACGGTTGTGGACGAAAGCACCATGCGAGTCACAGAAGCCACCAAGAACGCCACTCGAAAACGCATCCTTGCGGTGGCCCAAAAGCAGTTCGCCGAGCACGGGTTCGAAGCGACCACGACGCGCGATGTTGCCCGCTCCGCGAAGATCGCCGCCGGCACGCTGTTCAATTATTTTCCGACCAAGGAGTCGATCGTTGCTTCGCTTGTTGGCGACGCAAGCCACCGCGTTACCGAAGAATATGCCGGGAAAAGCGCCGAAGAGTCCAAGCGAACGGTCGAGTCACTATCGATGGAAGAAGAGTTGTTCGGCTACGTCGCCGCGCTGCTTCGCGCCTTAAAGCCGTATCGCAAGTATTTGCCGGCCGCGCTGGAGACATCGCTATCGCCGTTGGCGATCGATGGCACGGGTGAGACTGCGTCGCTTCGAGCCGATCATCTGGAAACGGTCGGCCAAATTCTTTCCCGGCATTCGGACGACGAGCGCCTTCATCGACTGCCCTTCAGTTGTATTGGTCGCTGTACACCGGCGTGCTGGCGTTCTGGGCGCAGGACACGTCGCCGCGGCAAGAGGATACGTTGGCGCTCGTCGACGGGTCGCTATCGATGTTCGTCGGCTGGCTGAATGCAAACAATTCCGAAAAACCAACTCTGAAATCGAACAAGGATTCGCGAAACGAAAGGTGATTCCATGCCATCTGTTGCAGAGCTTATCGCTGCGTTGCCCGAACCGCTTGAACTTTCCGAGCCGGAACTGCAATCGCCGTTGAACTCGATTCTAGAAGCGTGGTCGAAGCGTGCCGTTCCGGTTGGCCGGTTCCGCCGGCTGCGAACACTGGGCACTTTGCAGGCGCAAATCGGCGCCGCCTATCTTTTTTACTGGCTGCGCGGCTGGTTTAAGGACGCCGACGAAAATAAGCGACTGCTGGCCGAAACTCACTGGCGTACGGCCCTGCGCTTGCTGGACAAGATGAGCTACCTGCGAGGCGCCGTCATGAAAGTCGGCCAAACGCTGGCCAATTTTCCAGACATTGCCCCGCGCGAGTTTGTCGAAACGTTCGAACAACTGCACTTCAACGCACCTCCCATGCACTGGTCGCTGCTCAAAGAGATGGTGTTCAACGAGTTGGGCGACGATCCGGAGAATCTGTTTGCGGCGTTCGAAAAACGGGCATTCGCGGCCGCCTCGCTGGGGCAGGTTCACGGGGCACGATTGAAAACGGGAGAAGATGTTGCCATCAAGATCCAATACCCGGGCATTGCCCGCACGATTCGCCAGGATATTCGCAACTTAATCCTGTTCATGCTTCCCGCCCGATTGAGCCGCGACTGGGAAAACACCAAGGAGCAGTTCGACGACCTGGGCATCCGGCTCGAACGCGAAACCGACTATCAGCGGGAAGCGGCTGCGCAGGAAAGAATCCGCGCGCTGTACAAAGAGGATGATGGGATCGTCGTGCCGCGGGTATTTCCCCAATTCTCAACGGCCCGCGTTTTGACAATGGAGCGGCTGCCCGGTGTGCATCTCGAGGAGTTCCTGGCGACGAATCCGTCGCAGGAGGTCCGCAACGAATTCGCTCGAAAGATTTTGAAGTCGTGGTATCGCATGCTGTTTGCCGGCCGCATACTCAACGTCGATCTGCATCCCGGCAACTTTTTGTTTATGGACGATGGCCGGCTTGGCGTGATCGACTTTGGGTTTATGCTGGAACTCGACGACACGCTGTGGGACCTGTTCCGCAAGATCGACCGGCCGCTAACGACGGGGCGGCGCGAGGACCGCCTGGCGGTGATCAAAGAATGGTCGTGGATCAGCGATGAGCCGAGCGACCGGGAGCGTCTGCGGTTAAGCGATGAATACGCCGATTGGAGCTGGCGGGCCCGCTATTGCGGCGGCCAATTCGACTTCGGCGACGAAGCCGATTTTCGCCGCGGCGTGGATTTATTCCTGCAAATGGGCTTCAAGCGCTATACGCGCAGCCGGCCGTGCACGCCTTCGATATCGCGACATATTTTCGGATTCCGTTCGATTCTCTATCGGCTAAAGGCGAAATTCAACGTGGCCGAAATCGCGGAAGAAGAAGTCCGGGCCGCCGGATGGGACCGGAGCGATTACGCGCCGCCATCGTAAATCGCAGAAGCCTGGAATCCGTCGTTCAACGGATGGAAGCCCGCAGCGCAAGCAAGGGGGCTAAGATTGAACGAAATAAATTGCACAACGTCCCTTGCTTGCGCTGCGGGCTTCGATCAGATTCTAAATATCGGTAACGGACCGGCCGCCTCGCACGGGTTTACACGGAAATGACAGATTCGCGAATCGCGCCGAGAGTCGATCGCCGGTCGTTCATGGCCATTACGAGCGGTGCGCTTGCCGGCTTGGCGGCCAGGCAAACAATCGGAGCGGCGCCGGCATCAAAGGGACACGGCCTGGTCGTCGGCCATCCGGAGGGCGCCGAAGCCGGGATGAGCGTGTTGGGCGATGGCGGCAACGCCGTCGATGCGATTGTGGCCGCGGCGCTTGTCGCGGGTGTCGTCGCCGTGAGCCGGTGCGGAATCGGCGGCTATGGCGGGCACATGACGATCGGGCTCCCGAATGGCACGGTGACGTCAATCGATTTCAATTCGACAGCGCCTGCCGCTGCGCGAGCCGATATGTTTGCGCTCGACGGAAAAGGCAATGTCAAAGGGAATGTGAACAACCACGGCTGGCTGGCGGCCGGAGTGCCGGGAACAATGGCCGGGCTGCAATTGGCCCTCGGCAAATACGGCACGCAACCGTTCGCCCGAGTCGTCCAACCGGCGATTCGCTACGCGCGCGAGGGCTTCGCCGTCTATTGGCCAACGACACCCGGTCTAGTGCGCGCAACCCGGGTTCCGCAAAGCTGTTTTTTCGCAATGGAAAGCCGCTCAAGAAAGGCGAACAGTATCGCAATCTCGATCTGGCCAATATGCTGCAGTCGCTTGCCGAGAAGGGATCGGCCGACGACTTTTATCGGGGCGAAATCGGACGGCGGATTGCCGCGGCATTCCAAAAAAATGGCGGACTTGTCACCGCCGAAGACATGGCCAACTATCGGCCACTGGAGCTGGCGCCGCTGCAGGTCGACTGGCGTGACTACAAGATTGCCACCGCGCCGCTCACCGCCGGCGGCCTGACAATTTTGCAAACCATCGCTACCATCAAGGCGCTGGGAACCGGTTGGGAACGCCTGCCAAAGGACCGCCCGATACGCACGCACGCGCGTCTCGAAGCAATGCGCATTGCTTGGGGCGACCGTCTACGGCTGTTTGGCGACCCGCGGCACGTGGATGTTCCCGCCGAGCGATTGCTGTCCGAATCATTCGCGCAAGAATCTGCCGAAAGGGTCCGCGCGGCGATTGCGGAAAAGCGGCCGGTGCCGGTCGCGACCGACGGCCGCACCGCGGGCGGCACCGTCAATCTATCGGCCGTCGACGGAAACGGTATGATGGCTTGCGTGACGTTGACGCACGGCGATTCGTTCGGCGCCGAAGTCACGGTCGACGGCCTGGGCCTTTTGTTGGGGCATGGCATGTCGCGGTTCGATCCAATTCCCGGAAGGCCCAATTCGATCGCCCCGGGCAAGCGACCGCTCGACAACATGAGCCCGACAATCGTGCTCCACAATAGCATGCCGATGTTGGCGATTGGCGCAGCCGGCGGCCGGCGAATCGTGAACGGCGTGTTCGAAGTGCTGTTTAATCGAATTATCGACGGACATGACCTCGAGGGCGCGATGACCGAACCGCGCCTGCACACCGAGGGCGG
Source organism: Pirellulales bacterium (assembly GCA_963733825.1). Lineage (GTDB taxonomy): Bacteria > Planctomycetota > Planctomycetia > Pirellulales > Lacipirellulaceae > JABDGM01. Next base: position 260,243 of record CAVTEK010000005.1, on the reverse strand, counting down.
CATGGCTCTTCATGTCGAACGCGGCCGGCCGGAAAGCGAGATTCAATACCTGACGCAAATCGGTTATTCCATCGTCGGACCGCAGCAATGTTATGTTTCCGCCGTGGAAATCGACCGCGCGAAACGCGGCGGATACGCTGTGGGGGTGGCCGATAGTCCGCCAACGCAGCCGCGCGAAGCCCGTGATCGGCATCCGACCATCATCCACGCTGGATAGACTTGCAATTAACCTACGATGTCATCTCATTACGACCGCCGTTCATTCCTGGCAGCCGCGAGCGGTACGCTTGCCGGTTTAGCCGCTGGGAAAATCCTGGTCGCCGCGCCGAACTCTACGGGTCATGGCTTGGTGACCGGTCATCCCGAGGGAGCCCAAGCCGGAATGGCGGCGCTGTCGGCAGGGGGAAACGCCGTCGACGCGATCGTGACGGCGGCGTTCGTCGCGGGTGTAGTCGCCGTTTCGAAGTGCGGCATCGGCGGTTATGGCGGGCACCTCACAATCGGCTTGCCCAACGGCAAGCTCACCTCGATCGACTTCAATTCGGAAGCGCCGGCGGCCGCGCGGGCGGATATGTTTCGGCTCGATGCCGAGGGGCACGTCAAGGGCGACGTGAATAATCACGGCTGGCTGGCCGCCGGTGTGCCAGGGACGCTCGCCGGCCTGCAGTTGGCACTCGATAAATATGGTTCGCAGCCGTTTCGGCGCATCGTTCAGCCGGCAATCCGCTACGCGCGCGGCGGCTTCCCGGTGGATGCGACGCTCAAGTTTTGGCTCAATCCGTCGGAGGCGAACCTGCGGCGCGATCCCGGGTCGGCCCGACTGTTCTTCCACGACGGCAAGGCGCTCGAAAAAGGCGACACCTTCCGCAATCCTGACGTCGCCGATTTGTTGCAGCGACTTGCCGAACGAGGTTCGGTGGACGACTTCTACCACGGCGAGATCGCCCGGCAGATCGCCTCGGCGTTCAAGAAGAATGGCGGTCTCGTTACCGAGCACGACTTGGCCTCGTATAAGCCGCTCGAAATGGCGCCGCTGAAGCTCGACTGGCGTGGCCACACGATTGCCACTGCGCCGCTCACGGCCGGTGGACTCACCATTTTGCAAACGATCGCCACTTTGAAAGCACTTGGCGTCGAATGGAGCCGATTGTCGATGGATGATCCTAAACGGACGCAGGCTTGGCTCGAAGCACTGCGCATCGCCTGGGGCGACCGGCTGCGGCTGTTTGGCGATCCGCGATTTGTGGATGTGCCCGTCGAGCGGTTGCTCTCGGAAAAGTATGCCGACGAATCGGCCGTAAAGGTCCACTCCGCAATCAACCAGAAGCGGCCCGTTCCAGTCGCCACCGACGGCAGCACGGCCAGTGGCACCGTCAATCTGTCGGTCGTGGATTCAAGCGGCATGGCGGCGGCGATGACGCTCACGCACGGCGACGCGTTCGGAGCGCAAGTCACCGTTGAGGGACTCGGACTCATTTTGGGGCACGGCATGTCGCGCTTCGAGCCGGCGCCCGGCAAGCTGAACTCGATCGCGCCAGGCAAACGGCCGCTCGACAACATGTGCCCGTCCGTCGTGCTCAAAGGCGGTAAGCCGATGATGGCCATCGGTGCGGTCGGCGGCCGGCGTATCCCCAACGCCGTGTTTCAAGTTCTCTTGAAGATGATCGCCGATGGGAGCAGTCTCGAGGACGCGGCGTCCGATCCGCGCCTGCACACCGAAGGCGGCTTGGAGCTGCACGTCGAACCGGGCCGCCCGCCGGCCGAGATCCGTTATTTGAAGCAAGTCGGTTACGATATCCAACCGCCCAAACCGGCATTCATATCGGCGGTGCTGATCGACCCGGCCGACAGAACCCGGCCCGCCGTCGGCGTCACCGACTACGCCTCAGAGCGCACCACCCCGCCGGGAAACCGTAACCCACAGCCCACCGTATCGCACTCGCGCTAGATAACGCGAATGAGCGTTGAGACGGCTTTTCTCCTTCATGCGCGCCCGAGTGATTGAAGCAGACGACGATCGGCCCGGCGCCATTCGGATTGGCCGTTTTCAGCCAAGAGTATAAAAACGGTAGATCAATTCCTTTGGCCAGAGCGTTCATATATTCAGCGCTTCAACTTTCGTTGCTCGCACTCACCGGGTTAAAGGCGGCCTCCTGCGAATGGTCCGTCGTAGCATAAAAGTCACAGCCGTTTTTCTTCGCCAGCGCAAAGTGTTCCGCGCGGGCGCTCGTATGCGAGGCGGTGTTGCCGGTATAGACACGGTGCTCCACGGCACGTGCAGTCGCGAATATCGTTTCAGTTCCGAACCGTATCGAATGCGCAAGCGCGATGCTTATTATTGAGAACTGCGCAGCTAATGAGCCTCGTTCAAGTTCGGCTATCAGCTATCAGCCGTCAGCTTTCAGCCAGACCTTGTTCATTAGCTGCGCAGGGATCAATAGTATGCCGAGCGGTCTTTTCTCCGACATTGCATTGTTCTTGGGTGGAAAAGCAACTCACTTTTAAGTACCCTTGCAGTATATGGCAACGTACCGCTTCAAGCTCGCTCGCACCGACTCGAACGCGGAACGGCACTTCACGCTCGAACTCGATAGCCGGATGACGGTGCTCGATGCCCTGTTCATCATCCAGCGCGAGCACGATCCGTCGCTGTCGTTCCGCTGCTCGTGCCGTGTTGGCATGTGCGGCACGTGCGCGATGCGGATCAACTGGATGCCCCGGCTGGCGTGCCAGACCCGCGTGGAAACGCTGAAGGCGGAGGCGATCACCATCGAACCGCTGGCCAGTCTGCCGGTTTCGAAAGACCTGGTCGTCGATCTCGGCCCGTTTTTCGCCAAGTGGAAAAAAGTGCGGCCCGCGCTGCATCCCAAGAACAAAGATTCCAAAGATCTGGCGATCGTGCGGCCAGACAGTGAGTTCGGCAAGCAGGCCCTGGTGAAACGCGACTGCATCACGTGCGGCGCGTGTTACAGCGTGTGCGGCATCACCGGCAGCAACGAGGCGTACCTCGGCCCGGCCGCGATCAACAAGGCCATGCTTCGCCTGCTCGACCCGCGCGACGGCAACGTCGACGATCGGCTCCAAGTGCTCGACGACGACAACGGCGTCTGGCGCTGCCACACCCAATTCAACTGCGTCGCCGCGTGTCCCAAGAGCATCAACCTGACCGACTCGATCATGAAGATGAAACGGGCGATGCTGTTTCCCAAGAAGTTTCGGGACAAGTAGCGAGGTCGCAAATGGCGTCGTTGCTGCTAATTGCTTTTGTGTTCTTCGTTTGGCTGCTATGGGGAGCTACCGCAATACTCGAAAAGGCTGTTAAGAATTCCGGGCTTCCGGTTGAAAAAAGAGGGGGCGTTAGCTTATTTCCAATTATACCGATATTTCCGCTGTTCTTTTGGGGGTTGGCAGCTTTGATCGATAGATTCTACAGCCCATGGGGATTGCAAGTAGTTGCTGGCCTTCACGCGTTGTATGCCATTGTCTTACTTGTTTTCATCTTTCGATATTCGACCCGCCTAATAGGACTTGGAAAATAATTGCTCCCTACGGTAACGGTCGGATTCTCGTTTGCTGTCCGGAAAGGATCGCACGAATGGCCTCGCGACAAAAACCCAATTTCGAGGAACGGGTCAAGGAATACGTCGATAGCCCGATGATGACGCGACGCTTGCGCCACGAGAAATGCGTGTCGGCACAGATTCGCGGCAATTTCGGCTCGTATCGAACGACCGTCGATTTGAAGGCGAAGAAAGTAAAGGGAGAATGCACGTGTCCCTCGGAGTTGCAGCCGTGCAAGCACATCCATGCCCTGCGGGCGACGTGGGACAAAAAGCCTGAAAGCTTTTTCAACTTGGACGACTGGCTCGAAGTATTGCCCAAGCAATCCAAAGAGAGCCTGGTTGAAGCCATCCGCAATATGGTCCTCGATTCGCCAAACTTGCTTGCCGTGTTTGGCATTCCGGGATTCGAGGAGGACGAGAGCACGGTGGCCAAGACTACGAATGAGCGCACTTGGTCATCAATCGCTAATCTTCCACAGATTCAATCACCATTCATTGGCCACAAAAAGCACGAAAAAACGCGAAACATGATTCATTCGCGTCCGTTGCATTTCCGACGAGGATTCTTGGTTTCCTTCGGGCAGCTTTTTGTGTTTTTTGTGGCACATCAAAACCCCACGTGCCATATCTCCAGCCCGCCTTCCTTATCGAGGAATTGTTTCACGCCCGGCAACTCGCGGATCGACTTCTTGATGGCCTCGGCCTTTTCTTTATCTTTCACCGGCTGAATATCGAACGCGTCGCCGCTGAGATGCTTCGACATCTGCCCTGCCTTCGGGCCAAGTCCTTTGAGCGTCTCCAATAATCCGGCCGCGATCTCTTTTTGCGTCCTGGCCTCCGGATGATCGTCAACCCACTTCTGGCAGGCCTTGCTGGCGTCGTTCGATGCGTACGTCTTGCCAATCCAGTCGCGCTTCTTCACCACGTTCCCGGCCATCGCATGTGCCTGCCCGGCCAGGTCGCGACGGCCACTGGTGAACACGATATCGGGGTACTCCTTGAGGAGTAGCTTTGCCGCCTTCTCGGCCTTGGGCGACAGCTTAAGAGAAGCGATGCTCCGCGACGCCTTACGCGCCTCCGCTCCGTGGCAGATTCCAGTCGTTGCCAAAACGACCATTACCGGTATTAATAGGATTTTCATAGAACACCGAATCGATATCTTAAGGTCGCTCGTGTTGCACAAATTGGTAGTGGATCAGTTTGCTTACGGTCGACAATCTGTCATTCCGAGGTACTCCGAGGAATCTGGCCGGACCACTCGCAGTACGTCGGGGCGACAGCGACGGACTGTCTCGCTACCCACAAATTGCTGCGTCTAACGGCGCAGGTGGTTACTGTCTATATTGGGACCTATGACCGAAACGACTTCAAGGCCGGCCGACCAATTTCCTGAGCCGGACGGCCCCAACTCGCTGACCCTTGCGACCAGGAAATACGCCTGGCGGTACGTCGGCAACGTCGCCTTCTGGATCCAGCGGCTTACCGGCGTCGCGCTGGTGGGGTACCTGATCCTGCACGTCCATACGATCCACGATCTACAGAACCCGGAAAAGTTCGATGAGGCCTTGAAGCTTTTCAGCACGCCCCTGTTCAAGCTGGCCGAGATCGGCCTCTTGGCAACCGTGATCCTCCACGCCCTCAATGGCATCCGGCTGACGATGGTTGACCTGGGCGTCGGCCTCACGCGGCAGCGGCAGGTGTTCTGGTACTTCGCGATCGGCGTCGGCGCCGTGCTGTTCCTGGCCGGCGCGATACCGATGTTCATTTACGGAATTCTGAGGCATTCATAAGATCTCACGCAAAGGCGCGAAGGCGCAAAGAAGGTTGAATTAACCACGACGATACGACGATCACAACGGACCAAAACAAGATTTGATATGAATGATTGCCGCATCCTGTCGTCGTGCTCGTCGTGCCGTTGTGGTTTCATTTCCTACTTTGCGCCTCGCGCCTTTGCGTGAGACAATTTTGGATTAGATATATGTCGGGAAGAGCGATCAACTGGTACCTGCAACGCATCACGGGCGCTGCCCTGCTCGTGCTGCTTATCATGCACTTCTGGGTCGAGCACTTCGCCGCCGAAGTGCGCACGCCGGCCGGCCTCACGTTCGAAGTCATCCAGCGCCGCTTCTTCCACAACCCGTGGTTCGTCGCCGTCGACATCACGTTCCTGTTCATCGCTCTCTACCACGGCCTCAATGGCATCCGCAACATCTGCCTCGATTACACTTGGGGTGCACGCTTCCGCATGCCGATCACGATCGCCATCGTGATCGTCGGAATCATAGTCGCATATTGGGGCATCACTGCGTTCACTGGGAATCCACATCTAACGCCTTCAATGTGAACATGGTTATGAGGACGGAATGGCAGCACACGACGACGACTGGCGAATACGCGGACAAGAGAACTACCTCAAGGGTGCTGCGTTGCATTGGTCGCGCTACAAACAACCATCCGAAACCTGGGACCATGATCACTGTGCGTTTTGTTGGGCAAGGTTCGCGGAAGAAAAAGCTGGCTACAACGACGCCCAACAACATGGGTATACAACGGAGGATGACTATCACTGGATTTGCAAGACCTGTTTCAATGACTTCAAAGACCGGTTTGAATGGCTAGTCGTCGAGGAAACGAACGGGCATGCCAACAGCAATATTTCGCCAAATTAGGTAGCCGGCGACAACTGTATACCGAATTACGCTCCTACTTACGCCTAACGACTAAAGCCTAACGTCTGTCCCATGCTCCCCATCGACGACCTCACCTGCGACATCCTGATCCTCGGCGCCGGCGGCGCCGGCATGCTCGCCGCGCTGCACGTCACCACCGCCAACCCGCGGGCGCGAATCATCATTGCGGTAAAAGGCCTCATCGGCCAATCGGGTTGCACTCGGATGGTCCAGGGCGGCTACAACTGCGTCCTCAACTCGGCCGACTCGTTCGACAAGCATTTCGACGACACAATCCGCGGCGGTCAATTTCTCAATAACCAGGAGCTTGCTTGGACCCTGGTGCACGATTCGCCCGAGCGGATCATCGAGCTCGAAAACCGCGTCGGCTGCCTGTTCGACCGCAACGCCGACGGCACGATTCACCAGAAGCCGTTCGCCGGCCAGAGTTTTGATCGCACAGTGCATAAGGGCGATCTCACCGGCATCGAGATCATGTCGAACCTCCGCGACTGGGTCTTCGAGCAGCCGAACGTGACGGTGCTCGAAGAAACCCGTGGCCTCGATTTTCTCACGGCCGGCTCGCGCGTCGTCGGCGCCGTACTGCTCGACAACCGCCGCGGCCGCTTCCTGGCCGCGGCGGCAAAGGCAACGCTCGTCTGCACCGGAGCGGGCGCAACGATGTACCAAATCTCGAGCCCCTCGCTGGAAAAAGCGGCCGACGGCCAGGCGATGGCCGCCCGGCTCGGCGCGGAATTTGTCGACATGGAGATGATGCAATTTCATCCCACCGGACTGCTCTGTGGTAAGTCGAGCGCCACCGGCGCGATCCTCGAAGAAGGGCTCCGCGGCGCAGGCGCCGACCTCTACAACGCGCTCGGCGAGCGCTACATGGAACGCTACTCGCCCGACAAACTCGAACGCGCCACGCGCGATGTCGTCAGCCGCAGCAGCTACATGGAGATCATGGCCGGCCGGGGGACACCCAACGGCGGCGTCCTCATCGACGCCACTCACATGAAGGATGTCGCCAAGCACTTCGCCGGTATGGTCGACCGCTGCCGCGAGTATGGCTTCGACCTCGTGCACAGCCGCGTCGAAGTCAGCCCCAGCAGCCACTACCACATGGGCGGTATCGTGATCGACGTCAACTGCCGCACGAATATCGAAGGCCTGTTCGCCGCCGGCGAAGATACAGGCGGCGTCCACGGCGCGAATCGCCTGGGCGGCAACGGTGTGGCCGACTCGATTGTATTCGGCGCGCGGGCGGGGGATACGATGGTGGAGTACATTGGCCGTCCGCCGTCCGCCGTCCGCTCTCCGCCAGGCAAGTCAGAAGTTGAAAACATTTCGCGCGGTGGATGTCGCCGCTGGAACGCGTGGGTGGCGAAAACCCCTTCCAACTTCGCGACCGCCTCGAGCGCACGATGTGGGCCAAAGTCGGCGTCGTCCGCAACGGCAAAGACATGCAGGAAGCCCTCCCCGAAATCCAAGAAATAAGAGAGCGCATTAGAAACGCCTCCGGCTCCGCAGCGACTCTCAACTCTAAACCCTCAGCTCTCAACTCCGTCTACAATGCCCCCTGGAACGAAACGATCAACACCGAGAACTTGTCACTCATCGCCGAGATGCTCACCCGCAGCGCGCTGGCACGCGAAGAATCGCGCGGCGCCCACTACCGCAGCGACTTCCCCACGCAGAAGATCGAGTGGCTGAAGAACATTCACATGGCGCCGCTGCCCGACGGCGACTTCCAAATCGATTACCGCCCGGTGCAGTTTACCCGCCTCACACCTGCGGAGCTAAAAGAACATCGGGAGCGTGCTGGGCTGAAAACCTTGCCTGCTATCGACGACGAGTAATGCGCAGCCCAGGAGGGTTTTCGCCGCAACTCGCACGGCCATTGCGGTTCTGACATAATGCACATGAATTTGATGCAATCGATTTGGACCGATATCGAGCACTTCGGCGGAGTCGAGCTTTGCAAATCAAGCGTGTAGTCCTGTTGTCGTGGTTCGCCGGCATGTTATTGCTGGCGCCTGCGGCAACCGTCGCCGAGGACTATGTCAACGAGAGCCGGACAATCGCCGGGAAGCCGCAGTCGACGACCGAGCGATTCAAACTCACGCGGGCAAGCGACGATCTCTATCCTTATTTCGACCTGACCATTCAGATGTCGCAGGGGCGGGCGGACCTGCGAATCCTCGATCCGGCCGGCCGCCGGGTCCAATCGAGTGGTGCGGAAAGCTGCACTCTCAAAGATCAGCCGATCGCCAGTGCGTTAGCACCCGGCACTTACACGCTTGAACTCACCACGACCGGCGCCGTCGGAAGTTGGCATCTGCGCGTTTTCGGCGGCCCAACTCCACCGAAACCTCTGCTCGGCCCCGGCATAGCTTCGGCTTTGGCCATGATGATTGTGGCGGGTGCCAGTGTGTGGTTCTGCCGCCGATGGACCCATGCGCCGTGGCGATGGTTCTGGGTGGGCGCCGCGCTGTGGACGGTGGCCGTCGCCGTCAAGTTCGCTATCGCCATCCCCCTGAACCATCCGCTGCTGAGCGGACTCAAGTCGTCGTTGCCGTATTGGGCCTACCTCAGTTTGGGTTCGATCTACGGCGGCGCCTTGACGGGCGTTACCGAGGTTCTGTTCACGTACATCGCCGGGCTGCGGTGGCGACAAATGGCGGCCACCGCCGACCGCGCCGTTGCCGTTGGAGCTGGCGCCGGAGCGTTTGAAGCGGCGCTGTTGGCCATCGCGGCCGCTGCCGCGACCCTGTTTGCAGGCGCGGTCGCCCGACCTGGTCGATAGCGCTCGCTCCCGCAGTAGAACGCCTGATCGCTATTCCGTGCCACATTGCCTCGCGGGTCCTGGTGTTGTTGGCCGTCGCCCAGCGTCGGCGGGTCCTTTTCTGGTACGGATTCCTGTTGCTGAGCGGCGCGGATGCATTTGCGACGTACCTGTATCTGACCGACCAGGTGGGCAAAATATCGCCCTGGACAATCGAGGCGATGCTCGTTCCCTTCGGTCTGGTCAGCATTCCGATCATCGCCTGGTGTGTTAAGCATTGGCCGATTGCAACGCAAACGCCCCCGAGCCAAACAGAGCCCGCCGTCCCCACTGCCAATCACGCATCGCCGACATGACCAACGCGGTCGCCATACAGGAGAAGGTCGTGTGACGGCGCCTTATTTTCTCCTCTGCGCTCCCTGATCCCTGCTCCCTGCTCCCTGCTATTAAGTTGCGACCAGTCGACTTGCCGATTACAGTAGCGCTTCCGTCCCGAACTCGAATTCAAATCAAATCGGAGCCCACATGATCGCTTCTGCCGGTGCGGCCGCTGCCGCCGCCGCCGCTCGCGTACGTGCGCTCCATGAGGAGGAGGAACGATTGACAGGCTACTCACCAGAAGAGCTGGCTCAAGGTTGGGAGTTTAAAATCGTCCGAGCGAACACGGCCGCCTTCCGCAACAGCGCCGTCATGCAGCAAGTGTGCGCCGAGGAAGCCCGCTCGGGTTGGGCGCTGGTCGAAAAGTTTGACGATACCCGCCTCCGCTTCAAACGCCCCGCGTCGGCCCGCAACATGCCGTCTCCGCCAGGCATCGACCCCTACCGCACCACGTACGGCATTTCCCAAGGCGCCTTGATGGCCATCGTTCTGGTCAGTGTCTTCGGCGGCCTCGGATTGATCCTCGCCATCGCCGTCGCCTTGACCCACGGATAACCTTCTAGCCGGCTCACTTGAAACCCTCGCCCTTCGGGAAAGGGCCAGGGTGAGGGGGCGCATTGCGAGAGCACTCGATCCTCTCGATCTACCTCCGTGCCCTCCGTGTCTCCGCGGTTAATTCCTTGCACGCCCGTCTGCACGTCGGCTGGAAAAAAAGTTCCGCCAATCACCCAGCTTTGCGGTTGAAGGTCCTGCCGTTGTAGAATGGCCGCCGCACAAGATCGCCCTCACACCGCGCCGCTTCGCGGCGCCCGCCGTTCATTGCTAACCGAATCGAAGTCGATCGCCACCGGGCCACCAATGCCACGCGAGCAAAGTAACTCCACCGGACCAGGGCAGCCCGACCGCCGCGCTTTCTCGCCGGCGGCCTCGCGGCCGGCCTGTCGGCGTCGATCTTGCCCACCGCCGTGCACGCCGGGCAGGACGCGCCTCGTCAGCCGTCGCCCGCCGGCGTCGCGCCATTCGAATTGGATGAATCGACGATCGCCGCCCTCCAACGCGGCATCGAGGCGGGCCGCTACTCGGCTCGTTCGCTCGCGCAAAAGTATCTCGCCCGGATCGAAGCCATCGACCGGCACGGACCCAGTTTGCGAGCCGTGATCGGAGTGAATCCCGATGCCCTCGCGATCGCCGATGAGCTCGATCGCGAGCGGCGCGCCAAGGGCCCGCGCGGCCCGCTGCATGGCATCCCCGTTCTTGTGAAGGACAACTTCGACTCGGCCGACAAGATGGAAACCACCGCCGGTTCGCTGGCCCTCGTGGGCGAGAAGCCGATCCACGATTCGTTCGTCATCCGGCAATTGCGTGGCGCAGGAGCGGTGCTGCTCGGCAAAACCAACCTCACCGAGTGGGCCAACATTCGCGGCCGAAATTCCACCGGCGGCTGGAGCGGCCGCGGCGGGCTCACGCGCAATCCTTACGCACTCGACCGAAACCCGTCCGGCTCAAGTTCCGGCTCCGCGGTCGCCGTCGCGGCCAACCTCTGCGCCGTGGCAGTCGGCACGGAAACCGATGGCTCGGTCCTCTGCCCCGCCTCGGTCTGCGGCATCGTCGGCATCAAGCCGACGGTGGGCCTCGTCAGCCGCAGCGGAGTCGTACCGATCTCGCACACGCAAGACACGCCCGGCCCAATGGCCCGCACCGTTCGCGATGCGGCCATCCTGCTCGGCGCGCTGGCCGGAATCGATCCCGAGGACCCGGCCACCGCCGAGAGCAAAGGTCACGCGCTGCCCGACTACACGCAGTATCTCGACGCTGCCGGCCTCAAGGGTGCCACGATCGGCGTCGCCCGCAACTTCTTCGGCTTCAAGGATGTCGTCGACGCTTTGATGGCGGACGCGCTCGAGGCGCTGAAAAAGGCCGGGGCGACGCTCATCGAAACGAAAGAGTTGGCGTCGATCGACGCCGCCGGGTCGGCCGAGTCGACCGTTTTGCGTTACGAGCTGAAGGCCGACATGGCCGCCTACCTGGCCCATCGTGGCCCGAACGCTCCCGTCAAGAATTTGAAAGACATCATCGACTTCAACAACCGCCACCACGACCAGGAGCTGCAATACTTCGGCCAGGAAACTTTCCTTGCCGCCAACGAGAAAGGCCCCCTCACCGATAAAGAATATCTGGACGCACTCGCCAAGAGTCGCCGACTCTCTCGCACCGAAGGCATCGACGCAGTCATGGACAAACACAAACTCGACGCCTTCGTAGCCCCCACCACCGGCCCGGCCTGTGTCACCGACCTATTGAACGGCAACCGCTCACTCGGCGGCAGCACCAGCCCCTCCGCGATGGCCGGTTATCCGAGCATCACCGTCCCGGCCGGCTTCGTGTTCGGCCTCCCCGTCGGCCTCTCCTTCTTCGGCCGCGCGTGGAGCGAACCCACGCTCGTGAAACTGGCCTACGCCTTCGAACAGGCCACCCGGCATCGCAAACCGCCCCAATTCCTGCCGACAGCGGATTTTCATGCTTGAATTACCCGCCGACCGGGGACTGGCTCATTTTGCGGAGTCTTCGGAGCAAAATGTGCCTGTCCCCTTCTCAGGCACGTCGAGCAAAACTCGCACGCTACTTGCTCGCAACGATCATGCGGTTCTTGGCCTCTTCGAGAAACGCGACCACTCGCTCGCGCGAAACGGTCGGGAAGCCCTCGAGAAAATCATCGATCGAGTCGCCGGCTTCCAAACAATCGATCAGCGATTGAACGGGAACCCGCGTGCCGGCAAAAACAGGCGTGCCGCTCATGATATCTGGCGATGTGGAGATGATATCGCTGTCCATATCATCATTATCCGCGAGTGCGCTTCGGCTAACAATCCGTCCGTAGATGAATTCGCAAGAATTCGGGTTGCCTTAAACCGGACACCGGAAGGCTGAGTAGCCGGCAGCTTACGTTCGACATCAGGCACCCGAAATCTTGCTCCCTCTCCTGCGGGAGAGGGTTGGGGTGAGGGTGCCTTTCTTTCCGATTCCAAGCTCCCCGCTCTCTGCTTCTCACCGCGTCCGGCCTGGACAAAGTGATAGCATTATGCTATCATTTTGATGCGTGCAAAAGGAGCCAGCCATGGCACAAATTCTCGTCCGCGGATTGGAAGATGAAGTCGTTGCTCGGCTCAAAGACCGAGCGACGTCGCATCGCCGCTCGCTCGAAAGCGAAGCGCGCTCGATTCTTGAATCGGCCACCGGCTTCACCGCCGAGGAAGCACGCCGAGTCGTGAGCGACTGGCAACGCCGGCTGGCCGGCCGCAAGTTTTCCGATAGCGCCCGGCTGCTCGCCGAGGACCGAGGGCGATGACGGGGCGCGGCCCGCTTGTGGTCGATGCCAGCGTTGTCGCCAAGTGGTTTTTCCCAGAAGAACACTCGGCCGAATCGCGACGTCTGCTCTCCCCGCGGCGCACGCTGCTGGCCCCCGACCTGATTTGGAGCGAGGTCGGAAACATCGCCTGGAAACGCGTCCGCCGCGGCGAAATAAGCGCGGACGAGGCAGCCCAATTCGTCGCCGACCTGATCCGTTTGCCTTTGGACACCAGCCCGACGCAGTCGCTCCTCTCCCCTGCGCTGGAACTTGCAATCGCCACCGATCGTACCGTCTACGACTGCATGTACCTGGCACTGGCAATCGACCGCAAATGTCGCTTCGTAACCGCCGACGAGCGTTTCGTTAACGCGATATCATCGACGCCGTTTGCGAAGCACGTACGGCACGTGACGAAACTTCGTTAGTAGCGACAACAGATTCCGGCTCTGCAGTCTCGCTCCTTCCTAATGACTCGCCCGCACCGAGCTTCCACCGCCCCGCGTGCCGGCCATCGCAGTTATCTGCTTGTGCTGCCGCCGACACGCGCTGCGGGTAATTGTGCATTCCCCGTTGGTGGGACACAATAATGCGAGATCCGATTTTTGACTTGCCACCGAGATCGATCAAGGGCGGGGATGTAGACGCCACCGAGTCTTTAAGGAACACCGCCAAGTCGCGGGTTTAGAATCCTAACAGCCATCAACGACGAATGAGACACTAGGGCTTGATTCATGATCATTACTCCAACGTCACTCACCATCACGCAATTACTCAGTTCGGTGAATGAGCAATACATTATTCCGGCGTATCAACGACGATTCTCGTGGCGAGAGAAGCAACTGTGGGAGCTGGTTGATGACATAAAACTACTTGAGGGCGCGGACACACATCTGCTGGGAAGCATCGTATGTCTGACCGGGCACCACGTTGCAGGCATCAATAAATTGGAGTTAGTGGACGGCCAACAGCGTCTTACTACGATTAGTATTCTTCTAGAGTGTATCTATGATCGGCTAGTCCGAGAAAATGAACTAAGCGAGGCACAAGACGTTCAACGCCTTCTGCAAGCGAAGGCGCTTGGTGGATCACCAGTAAGAAAAATCTCTCTTGATTCAATCGACGCCGATGAATTTGACAAGCTGGCTGCCGAAGAGACGCTGGAACATCCAGACAATCCGCACCTCGCGTACGCTTTCTCGTTGTTTAGGCAGTGGGTTGAGGAGCAAAAGTTGCCGGATCTTGGAACCTTTCTGTACCGACTTAAAAACCAAGCGATAGTGATTCGCCTTGATGTGAGCGAAGCCAAAGATGCATTTAAGTTGTTTGAGACGATTAACAACCGCGGCCTCAAGCTGAGCCCAACCGACATAATCAAGAACTTTATACTGGGGAACGCGGCTAGGTTCGGGGCAGATCAATTACATTTGGCAAGGCAGCGATGGGCCGAATTGATCCGCAATCTGGATGGTGCGAGCATTGACGGATTTTTGCGACAGTTTCTAATCGCGCGGATGAAAAAGCGGGTAACGGCCTCATATGTGATTCAATACTTTAAGGCCCTCTTTATGCAAAGCGTGGCGGAGGCATCGCAATTGCCGGAGCGGCATTGGTACGTAGATGATAAGGAAATCGAAGAGGAGGATGAAGACGGCACAGAAGCCGGTCTTGAATCGCCAACAGAAATCAAAGTAAACGATAGGACGATATCGTTTGCCGACTTCTTGGCTGACTTGATTGATTGCGCCAAAGCGTACGGCCAATTAGTGCTCGCGAAAACGGGTGTTTCGCAAATTGACCGCCGACTGCGAAACCTCCGCATGATTCGGTCGCTACAAACTTACGGGTTTCTCATGCAGTTACGCGTCAGTGGTTGCAGCGAAGCGCATTTTGAGACCATTTTGCGGTTGACTGAGTCCTTCATGTTGCGTCGACACACGTGTCGCGAGCGTGCCAATGAAAACGAGTTACTGTTTGCACGCCTTTGTGGTGTTGATTGCTCAAATCCGGTGGAAGAGGTAACTGAAGAGTTTCGCCGTTATTGTCCAACAGATGGACGATTCCGTGAAGCATTTACTAAGGCCGAGTATAACGCAAATTTGATCGAGAGAGCGCGGTACTGTTTGGAACAGTTTGAGTACAAGCGACAGGGAAAATACACGGAGCTTGTCGTCGGCAGTGCTGATGCAGTTCACGTCGAGCATATTATCCCACAGAAGATCAAAACCAAAAATGCAAAGAAGGAATTTGGTGATTGGCCGGAATATCTCGGAGACAAATCCGAAGCGATGCATCGAGACTATGTCCCGCGAATTGGCAATTTAACAATCTTTGCCGGGCCTCTAAATATAGGCGCTTCTAACAATCCTTATGAGCGAAAAAAAATCGCTTACAAGGAATCTGCGATCAAACTTACTAATTCTCTACCGACGGAGTATCCGGAATTCCGATTCGAGCAAGTTGATGATCGATCCGCCAAGCTGGCTGAACTTGCCGTGGAGATTTGGCCAGCTCCCTAGCGGCCGCGACGAATTTTGAAAGGTGAACGCCGAACGTCAATTCACAATCCGCGCTCGACGTCGCAAGGCCACTCGCGACGAAGCTGCGCCGAGTGTTCACCAGCAATCGTACCGCGCTCGCCTGCTTTGAAATCCCGGATCGATGCCTGGACCGCGGCAACGTTTTCCGCATACAGCTCGTCCGACGGATTCTCGATTCGCCACTGGTCGAACAGCTCATCGATCGTGAGATCGCCCTGGCCAGCCTCGATTTTCTGCATCGCGAAGTTGGTGAAACTGGCGATATCGCGTTCTGTCGTAGACATATTCAGCTCAATAACGACTAGCTTAGAATTCGCGAAAACGGAGCGATTCTACCTCGCATTATACCGCCACCAACTCGAACCATCAAAACCCAATAGCCACGCTCTCGCCGGACGCTTTTGCACCAACCGCAGAGCATCGGCCGCGGTTTGCCAGAATGATTCACTACTGAGACAAGGCAAGCAGAAGAACACTAGTTCTACAGCAAGACTTCGCTGCTGCTCGCACTACAATTTGCGAGCTAGCGACCCTTGACAACCGCAATGCGTTGTGGCGCCCGCATGAAAACCTTGCTGTAGAACTAGAACCCGTTTCGAAACCGTCCTGTCATCCTGAGGGAGGCTCGGCGACCGAAGGATCTACGTTGCCACCGTGAGATTCTTCGCTCCGCTCAGAATGACAACTTCGCCGAAGCGGGTTTTGAAACTGTTTCTAATCAGCACTGATCTTCGCTAATCGACGAACGACAAATGCAGCCAGTCCCGATCGAGAACCCCATCAGTGAAGATTAGCGAGGATTGGCGTTCCGTCTATTCAGATTTCGTATAGTTGTTTGAACACTACATGATTGATTTTGGACGGAATACGTTGAACAGGAGATAACAGAGGAAACGGAGAAAGACGAAGCAGAATCGGGAGCAATGTTTGTGAAGAATCGCATTCTGTTCCCTCTGCTGCCTCTGTTTCCTCCTGTTAAAAAAGACTGTGGTTCCGGCCAACGGCCGGGCTGTGGCAAGTTCTTCCGCGTCGCTATCTTGAATTTGGCCACCTAGTGTGTTAATGTACACCACGCGAACAACCGCACGCGCTCTTTGAAAACATGCATGCCAGCTCTCGGCTTCCGGCCACGTGTGCCAAGCTCAGAATCGCTCCACTTGCGCAACAACGAACGTAAATGCGTCGAGTATCGCTCGACCCGAATACAATCATGTCGCGCACGTGCAGCGTTTTCCTGAGGACGGAGGAAGCAAAACTAAACAGTTCTACACGCGTTTTATGGGACCCCTACCGATGAAGCGAAACTCGCCGCGTCCTAACCTGCGGCCGACCAACGACTTCGCTCGCGCGTTTTTGGCGGCGGATCAAACCGCCTGGTGCAAAACTCAAAAATCGTCGGAGTCCAGCACATTATGAACACCCGGAATCGCGTGCCACCGCGCAAAACACGCAAAACGCGTGACCGATAAACCATTGGCCGCCCGCGCCATCGCCGTTGTAAAATCGCAGCTATGAAGCGCTTCATTCTTGCCGTCCCGCTCTGTATCCTCTTCCTGGCATCCGCCGCCGCCGCCAGTGATTATTTCCTCACGATCGGCGGCGGACCCTCGCCGGAAAACAACCAGGCCTCGCTCGAAAAGAACGTGATCTTTTCGCAGCAAGTGCTCAAGGAGCAACACGTGCCGGCGGAGCAGCAGGCGGTTTACTTTGCCGATGGATTGGCCGCCAGCAAGGACGTGAAAGTGGTCGATGCCGAGTCGCTCCCCAAGGCAAACCGTTTGATGGCCGAGTTCTTCGGCAGTGAGAGCGACCTGGGCCTGCACTTTCGCAACAGCGAGATACCCGGCGTCCGCGGCGCCACGACTCGCGACAACATTCAAAAATGGTTCAGCGATGTCGGCCCGACGCTCAAGCCGGGCGACCGGCTCATCATTTATGTCACTGCCCACGGCGAGAAGTCCGAAGATCGCGACAATCCTTACGAAACGTCGATCGCACTGTGGAACGAGGAGAAGCTCACGGTGAGCGAACTCGTCGCGCTGCTCGACAAGCTGCCCGACGGGGTCAGCGTCGTGGCCGTTATGGTGCAATGCTACACGGGCGGCTTTGCGCGGTTCATCTACGACAAGGCCGATCCCGACAACGGCGTCGCCAAACAAAATCGCTGCGGCTTCTTCGCCACGGTGCACGACCGCGAGGCGGCCGGCTGCACGCCGGATGTCGACGAGACGACGTACGTCGAATACAGCACGTACTTTTGGGAAGCGCTCTCCGGGCACACGCGCACGGGTAAGCCGATCGTGCGCCCCGACTACGACGGCGATGGGAAGACCTCGTTTGCCGAGGCGCACGCGTATACGGTGCTCAATGCGGATACGATCGATTTGCCACTCACCTCATCGAGCGAATTCTTGAGCGTGGAAAGTCAATTTAAGGATCGCGACTATCCGGACCTGCTGGCGAACGACGCGCCATTCGGCACGATTCACGAACTGGCGACGCCTGCCGAAAGGGCAGTTCTCGACGGTCTTTCGAAGCAATTGGATCTCACCGGCGACGCCCGCATCGCGTCCGCCCGGCGCGAAAGCGGGCCCTTTCGTCGCAGGCGCTCGCGCGGCGGCGAGGCATCGGCCCGCCGGCGATCCACACGCCTTCGCGATACGATCGCCGAGGATCTCAAGCTGCGCTGGCCGGAGCTTGCCAACGTGTTGAACCCGGAAGCGGTCGAGCTGCTTACGAAGCGGAGCCAGGAATTTGTCGAAGCCGTCGAGCAGCATCCGAAATACAAAGAATACCGCGAGCAAAAGGAGCTCGCGACCCGCGAGCCCGACCCGCGAAAACGACGCGTAAAGTTCGAACGCTTCATCCGCACCGCCGAGGACGTGATCCTTCGCGAGAATCTCCAACGACTCAAAGACGAAAAACGGCTCGCCCAATACCAGACAATCGTCGCGGCCGAATCCGGCACTCTGCATCAGGCGGATGAAACGACCACGCCGAGTGCGGCAAAACCATAGCCTATTTCGCAAGAAGGTTTTGCCACAGGGATCAAAGAGGGCACGGAGAACTTATTCACTCACTCCGTGAACTCTGTGTCCTCAGTGGTGAGAACCTTGGCCTAACGCTCGGGGGCGCCGAGTCACCAGCGCGGAGAAAGCAAGCAGCATGAGAACAACGCTCGTCGGCTCCGGTATGAGGACCGTAACGATGCCGCTACCGGCAAAGAACTCGTTGAGTTTGAACGTTGCGCCGCTGAGAGAACTGCCGTAAGTGCCAGGCGCTTGGACCACTCCGTTCAACAGCAACATATTGACGGTCTCGTTGATTCCGGTGCCCAGATTGGCATAACCCTGATCCGCAACGCCGGCAGTGCCGCCGCCAAGCAGCGAGAGCGTCGCCGTGTTGGCGATGGCGTTGGTAACGCCGCTCTGAATCGCCAGCGCGGAGCCGGCCGTCGTACCGAGCACCGTCACGTTGCCGGTGCCGAGCTTGGCGGAAGCGCCTGAGACAGACAACAGACCAGCGGCCACGGTTGTTCCACCGGTGTAAGTATCGGCGCCCGATAGTTGCAGCGTACCGGCGCCGGCTTTGGTAATTCCGCCAGTCCCGGTGACGGCCGCCAGGATCGAGACATCAACCGACGGCGTTCCGTTGCTAATCGTAAACGTGCGGGTGGCGGCGCCGAGATCGACAGTCCCGGCCTGCGCCAACCCGCCGGTGGATTGGATCACGGCAGTCGCGGCGCCGCCAAGAGTGGACGGTGTGAACGTTACATTTCCGCCCATTACTATTTTGCCGGCGATAGTGGTATTCGAGGCGAGGTTGATGTTGCGAAAGGTAACAGTGCCGCCGTTGATTTTGAACTGTGCGCCGCCATCGACTTGCGTGGTGTGCGCGCTATAGGCGGCGGAGCCGGAGAGCGTGACGGCAGCATTGAACTCGGAGGGCAAATCGAACTTTCCACCCGAGCCAGGGATGTAGCCGATGCTGAGTGATCCGCCCGTGATATTCAGCGGCTGCTGCGTGTAGAATTTTCGCACGCTTTGAGTGCCGGTCGAGAGCGTGACAGTACTGGTGCCGTTCTGCAGCTTGACCCAGTCGAGACTGTTTGGCAGGCGCGACGCCGGGCCGGTCGATGCCGTGCCGCCGCCGGGGTTGTTGCTGTTCCAGTTGGCGATCGTCGCCCAGTCGCCGCTGCCGGACTTGGTCCACAGCGCGGGGACGAGGAAATCCTTCACAAATTCGATATTGCCGTTGGCGGCGTTGTAATCGACGGTGAATCCGTTCGGCGCCCCGCTGCCGTTTTGCCAGAACACCCACGGCTTGACAGCCGGGTCGACGCTGGCACTTCTGGTAGTAAAATTTGGGTCCCACGCGCCGTACGGATCGGGATAAGTGGGCAGGGCGGGCTGAGGTTGCCCGGTCGCGAGGCTGGCGCTGCCGGGCCGCGCGAGCCATTGATACGTGATGGGTCCGGTGTGCGGAGATCTCGAAGTGCCAGCGAATGCCACCGTCGCGTTTACTTCGTCGTTGTTGTATGCACTGTTCGTGTAAACGATCGGGGCAATACCCTTGGATGCCATGATCGTATTGATATAGTCGAGGCACCACTGGCTCAGCGCCGACTGACTCTGGCCGCTGCCAGACTCCAAATCGAGCACGGGCAGCAAGTAGCCGGGCTTCATGTACATGCCGGCTTTTGCGATGTAATTGTTTGCCTCGATGACGCCGGTAGTGGTATCCGGCGTAACGTAATGATAGGAGCCGACCAAGAGGCCGGCGGTAGTTGCCCGCGAGATGTTCGTATAAAACTGCGTGTCGGCGGCGCTGCTATTGCCGTACAGCGCGCGAACGATCGCGAACGAATAGTGAACGCCGTCACCATCGGCGTCATTGAAGGCGTTGTTCCACGCGGCCTGGCTGGGCGCGCTAGCATTCGCCACGTCGGCCGTATCAACGCCGAAGACACGTTGAGCGAAAGACGGCACAGCGGAGATGGAAACGACAACGACCGCCGCAGCCGCCACAAGCAGCCGGCCTTGCGCCTGCGCTTATGAGGGTCGGGATGAATCAGAGTCATTTGCGCCGTCGAGTTGTGAATCTCAGAGGTGCGAATCCAGGTGCACCTTCAAGTATATCAAACGGCTCGGCGAACGCCAGTAAAATAGCCGTTACGGATGATTCCAACGTCTAAATTCGTCGGAATAGCCGCGTTTACTGCAACATTGCCGCCAGAAAGATAAGGCCATTCCAGGCACCGTGGATGAGAATTGGCCAGAGCAGACTTCCGGATCGAGTGCGAACCAGAGTCAATACGGCAGCCCATGCCGTCGTGCACGCAAAGATCGCGATGGAAAACTCTGGGAGGCGGTTCACGATAGAAATCGCGTGCGCTAAGCCAAAGAATAGCGAAGTGATCAGCGCAGCAAATCCGAACCGTAATCGGCAACTCATGGGAGATTGTCCGAAAGCCCGCTCCAAGAGCGCCAGGGTAATTCCGCGAAGCATCAGCTCCTCATCGATTGCGGGAACGAAGAATTGAAACGCCAGCGTATCGGCGGAAAACGCAATTCGAGGCATGGCGAACCCAAGGCCGATTGCGCAAGCGACACAGGCGACGAAGCAACCAATCGACAACCGTGCCGAACCGGGCGATTGCCGCCGTCGCAGCCCCGCGTTTTGGCGTAGCCAAGGCGAGCAGGCCAACACCGCGCATGAGAATCCAATGCTGGCGATCTTGCCGAACCAATTCCATGGACTGGTGCTGAACAGGCCAGCCCAGACTCGAAAACGGTCGGCCGCGTCGATGACCAAGAAGTCTGTCAGCACGTAGACAACGGACAGCGCAAACACCACCGGTCGTCGGGAGAGTGGTTCAAGCCGCAAGTTGCTCGGAGCGGCTGCACCGGGCATAGCTTCATCCATGAGAGGCGCCATTTGCTGGATTGAGGGAATCTCGATTTGGCCCTTTTTCCGCGAGCCCATTCTAGCGAAATGAGGGCGATGGCCGCCTGGCAACCGACCCCGGTTCAGAATAAGTGAGAAAAAATCCCCGGTAAGCTAGACACTGGCACCAGTCATTTTGTTACAAGGGGCCTCTCGGAGGATAGCGGGCCGGGTCGATGCCGCAGACTACGTTGCGTGGCGAAAAGGCAATAGTCCGAACCCGAATTCGATCGGCGACTACTATCTATGGCGGGCCAATTTCGGCACTTCGGCTGGCAGTGGATCGTTGGCCGATGGCGCCGCCGTGCCCGAGCCGGTTTCCGCAATGCTGGTGTTTACCGCCGGACTAATCGCGATTTGCGTTCGGCGGCGATAGCTGCTCCCGGAGAGATATCACAACGCGCAACGATAGCGCCGCAAATAAGTGCCGGCAAGTGCCAGGAGGAGCACCGCGATCGCGGCCGGCTCGGGCACTTCGAATCCATTGCCTGGCAATTGGCTCGTGCCGCTGCCAGAAGCCGCGGCGGTCGCTGCGCGTCGCCAGACGACATAGTCGGCGGCGTCGACAACCGCGTTGCCGTTTCCATCCGCGCCGTTGAAAGGGGCGGCCACCGTCGAGCCAAAGTTTTGCCGCCACACCGCGTAGTCGGCCGCGTCGACGATCTTATTTCTCTGGTAATCGCCCGGCAGAAGTGAGAGGGCAAAGTTTGTTCCGGCGTTATTCGTTAATGTCGCAGCTCCGGCCGATACGCTGTAGTTGGCCAAGTTCGTGGTGCTCGGCGCCGAGGCGGTTCCTGGGAAAATCAACGACTGGAGACTTGTACTCGGCAAGGCGGAGCCAAAGGGCGGGTTAAAATTGCCGTCGGTGTCATTGGATAAATCGGTCGTGGTGGCGGGCCCGGTGAAGCCCGCGCCTCCCCAACTCACCATCCAAAGGGTCGTACCCGGCGTGGTGGCCGTACCACCGTCGCCTTCAAACCTCAACTGTCCCGCGGCCAGATCCGATGCCGGGATTGGATTGGTCAACGTGAAATCAGGCGTGAATGCGCCGCTTACGTAGTTGGAAAAGTTGGATGTGGCAAGCAGCACGTGGGCCCCTGCTGCACTACTTGAAACATTGGAAGCGATATTCAACAGCAAAACCCGATTCGCGCCCGTTGCATCGGTAGCCCACAAACTTGCCTGGGAGACGACGTTCTGTCCAGCGGAACGCATGCGCAACTGGATTGCTTGAGCCGTGGGGTCACCGTTTACTCCACCGATGACCTGCTCGATTTGCATCAGATGAAAATTACCATGCACGAGCTTACGTAGAGAAAGGAACTCGCGATTGCGAAAAACAGGCGATTGCGGATGACCATAGCACGATGTCCGTTTCTTAGCCCCTGGACACCTAGCTGGCCAACTAGGCACTCGATAAACCACTATAATGGATTTTTGCATCGGAGAATATATATTGGATAGAAGAATTCGCACACCGACCGCGATTTGCCGGTGTGGACGGAGGACACGCGTGCCAGGTCTGTCCCTTTCGTACTGACAAAATAGCAAATGGCTGTTGTTTGCCGCTTATGTTGCGTCGCTCTGGCTGGCCGCTTTTGACAATGTTGCCGCTGCTGTCTGGTTGCGGTAACGCACAGGTCGCGCCCAGCGGTTCGGCGGACTCCGTAACCTTTTGCCGCGATATCGCGCCCATTTTGTATACCCGCTGCGCAAATTGTCATCGGCCTGGCGAAACGGCGCCCTTTAGTTTGTTGACTTATCGAAATGCCAAAGCGCGGGCGGCACAAATTCGCGATGTGACGCACCGCCGCTTCATGCCGCCCTGGCTCCCGGACGGAGGCGATTACATATTTCAGGGAGAGCGGCGGTTGAGCGAAGCGGAAATCGAGTTGTTGGGCAAGTGGGTCGCGGCCGGCACTCCGGAAGGTGACGCGCGAGATTTGCCTCCGCAGCCGAAGTTTACATCGGGTTGGCAATTGGGCACGCCCGACCTGGTTGTGGAAAGCCCCGCGTTTGAGCTTTCGGCCGACGGGCCGGATCGGTTCCGCAACTTTGTGCTGACGGTGCCGTTGAAACAGACTCGCTGGATTCGCGCCGTGGAGCTTCGCCCGGAAAATCCGCGCGTGACGCATCATGCCCGGTTGGGGATCGACACCACGCGAGAATCCGAGCGGCGCGACGCGGCAGACCCGCAGCCCGGCTATGAAGGAATGGCTTGGGGGCAAGATCCGAAGGGCCAATTGATCACCTGGACGCCCGGCATGCTGCCCGATTTCGGCACTGCGGGCGCTGCCTGGAAGCTTTCGCCGGAAACCAAGCTCGTACTGCACACGCACATGCAGACGTCCGGCAAGCCGGAAGTGGTTCGTTTCCGCGTGGGTCTGCATTACGCGGATTCGGCGCCGTCAGTTTACCCGTTCATCCTGCGGATCGGCAGCCGCGACATCGATATTCCGGCCGGTGCGAACCGATACGAAGCGAACGACGAATACACGCTGCCGATCGACGTCGACGTGCGGTCGATCTTCCCGCATGCGCACAAACTTTGCCAGGAGATTAAGGTAACGGCCAAATTGCCGGATGGGACCACGCATTCGCTGATCGCAATTCGACATTTCGACGAGAAGTGGCACGACAAGTATCGATTTGCCGAGCCGTTGCGTTTGCCGCAGGGGACGCGGCTGGCGACTCACTTCACCTACGACAATTCGGCCGCCAACGTGCGAAATCCGCACGATCCGCCGCAGCGGGTGGTCTACGGCTCGAACGCGAGCGATGAGATGTCGGATGTTTACCTGCAGGTCACTCCGGTTTACCCTGATCAATACGCGGTGCTGGAAGAGCACCAACAACATGCCGAAGTGCGCTCCAAAATTGTCGGGTATGGGAAGACGCTCGAATTATATCCGACCGATATATGGAGCCTCGAAGGCCTGGCCTCGTGCTACGTTGCCGATCACCGGCCGAACGAGGCCGTCAAACTGCTCAAAGATCGCACGCAAATAGCCCAGGATTCGACTCAGGCGACGATCATTCTTGGAATGGCCAGTCTGGTGAGCGGAGATGCGAAGTCGGCGGCCGAATGCATGCGGCAAGTGATCCACGCCGACGATCAATTGCCGCTCGCCTGGCTTGGATTGGGTCAAGCGTTAGTTGCGATCGAAGATTATGACGCTGCGGAGAAAGCGTTCGGCCGTGCTCTGGCGATTGCACCCCGATTGACGGTGGCACGCTTGGATTTTGTCGATCTGCTTGTTCGCCGGCAGCGGTTAGACGAGGCCGCCGCGGCGGCCAAGACGGCAGTTGAACTTGCTCCGGACGAGCATTTGCCTCTGTTGAAGCAGGCTAATATCTATGCCCGCCAGAAAAATTACGAGGCTAGCCTCGCCAGTTTTGCGGCGGCGAGAAAGTTGGCGCCGTTCGTTTATTCACCCCAGTGCTCGCTCGCGATCGCCTGTTATGAATACGGAGACGAACAGGCTGCCAATCGGCTGCTCAGCGAGGCCGTGCGGCTCGACGCCACCGATCCGGTGCCGCGATTCTTCCTGGGTCAAATCGCCCGGCGCAACGCCGCGTGGCCCGAAGCGCGCCAGTATCTGCAACGCGCCTTGGACCTGCCCGTGCCGCGCACCTGGCCGGCAAGCCATGTCCACCAGTTTCTCAAACTTGTCTACACCGAACAGCTTCTGCTGGCGCAGCAATTGCAAGACGCCGAGCTTGCCCGCCAGGTGCTGACGGCGTGGGCGAAATTCGAGCCCGACAACGCGGCGGTCCGCAAGCTGCTCGCACAACTCGACGCACCTCAGCCGGCCCTAAAATCGAGCACGGACCGGGACGGTAGGGACGTCCCGCATGAGTTGGAAGCAAATTGATCCGATCGGCGGCCGCAGCCTTGCCCCGGGCGGCGCGCTCGGCCGATGAGCGATTTTTCCGCCCGCGTCCGGGGGCGGCGATGCCTATCAGATTTCCGCACGACCGCATACAATTTCAGTATGAACATTTCCTATAAAAAACTCGAAGAAGTAGCCTACGAACTCAACCGCCGGGCGGCAATCGCCGTGCCGCTCGATGCCAAGCAAGCGTTCGTGAAAGCAGCCGAACGCGAGACACATCCGGACGCAAAGCGGGCGCTGCTGGCCGTCATCAATAACGCCGATGTCGCGGTCGGGCAACAAAGCTCGATGTGCGGCGATACGGGCCTGCCGCGGTTCTATGTGAAGGCCGGCAACGACGTGCAACTCGAAGGCGGATTCGTGGCGCTGGAAAAGGCGCTTCGCGCGGCGACAGAGCGTGCCACCAAAGACGTGCCCTTGCGCTCCAACCGCGTGCATCCGCTCACTCGCCGCAACCCCGGCTTCAACGTCGGCGTGATGGCGCCGAACGTCGATTACCGCTTCGAGCCCGAGGGCGATTGGATCGACCTCACCGCCGTGCACAAAGGCGGCCTGTTCGGCAGCGACTACCGCATGCTCTTCCCCGGCGACGGCGTTCCTGGCATCAAACGGTTTTTTGTCGATACGCTGGTTTCCTTCGGCCATCGTGGTCTTTCCTGCCCGCCAGTGATCGTTGGCGTCGGTATTGGTGGTGCGAAAGATCAGTGCGTCACGCTCGGCAAAGAAGCATCCTGCCTGCGAATCGTGGGCAACCGGCACCCCGATCCGCTGCTGGCCAAGCTCGAATTGGAGCTATTGGAACTGGGAAACCGCACGATGATCGGCATCATGGGGTTCCAAAGCGATACGCCTGTGCTCGATGTGCATTGCGAGATCGCCTATGCCCACACCGGCGGGCTGCCGATCGGCATCAGCGAGTTGTGCCACGCCGTGCGGCGGGCGACGGCGCGGATCTATAACGATGGCCGTGTCGAGTACCGCGACGACCCGCAATGGTTTACCCCGTATTACCGCCGCGAGGGCGTCGAATTCGACCCCAACGATCCGCAGCCGTCTACCAAGGGCGGCGAGGGAATGAAGGGGCTCGCGGCGCTCGCGCAGAGGTCAGAGGTCGGAGGTCAGAGGTCAGGGAACGGGAAAAAACCAGCCGCCAGCCCCAAACCCGCAGTCCCGTCGCAACGCGAGCCGCGCGAGTGGCACCTCAACGTTCCGTTAAAGGATAAAGACGTTCGCCAGCTGCGCGCCGGCGACGTTGTTTACCTGACGGGCTGCATCTTTACTGCCCGCGACGGCGTCTTCAAATACATGATCGACGAGGGGCACGAGCCGCCGATCCAGATCCGCGACATGTTCAACGTCACCACCCAGTCGTCGCCGGCCGGTACGGAAGTCAGTCCGGGCAAGTACATGGTGAATTCGCTCCAGGCCACGGCCGGCTTCCGCTACGCCCAGTGGATGGATCGCCTGTTCGAGCGGCATGGTGTGAAAGCGGTCCTCAACAAGGGCGGCATGTCGCAGGAAATGTACCAGACCGTTTTCAAGAAACACGGCGTGGTCTGTCTATCGACGATGCCCTACGGCATTGGCGCGATTTACGGCAAAGCGGTCACCGGCGTCCGCGACGTGTATTGGAAGGATCGCCTCGGCATCAGCGAGGGGATGTGGCTCCTGGAGGTCAACGAGCTGGGCCCGCTGCTCGTGGATGGCGACAGCGAAGGGAACAGCTACGTGGCCGACCATGCGGAGGAAGTGAACGCCCCGCTGTTGGAGATCTACAAAGAGCTGCCGGAGCTGATTCTCAAGCGATTCGGCGAAGTCACCGATCCGACGCAGGAGCTGATCAAGTAAACATTGGCCATTCCGCTGCCGACGACCGTTTCGCCTCAGCTCCGTAAGTTCATTGCGGAACCGGTGCCGCCTGAATTGCCGCTGCCTGACACCGCCGACGGATGGCGTGCACTGCAAACGGAATCCGATGCGGAGGCGACGAAACTCACGCTGGCGGCTGTGGGATTCGTCGAGGCAAAATACGAAGACACATCCGTGGCCGGAGTGCGGTGCTTTCGAGTGACGCCTAAAACTGTCGCGCCCGAGCATCAAGATCGGTTGATCGTTCACGTGCATGGCGGCGCGTTTGTCTTCAATGGAGGAGTGGCGGCGATCGGCGAAGCGGCGCTGCTCGCAGACGTCTGCAAAACCCGCGTCTTGTCGATCGATTACCGCACGCCGCCCGATCACCCATTTCCGGCGCCGCCCGACGATGTGATGTCTGTTTGGACGGCAGTCGCGGCCGAGCATGATCCAGAGAAGACGGCCATGGCCGGTACGAGCGCAGGCGGCGGCCTCATCATGACGACGATGCTGCGACTGAAAGAAACCAAAGCGCCCCATCCGGCGGCGATCTTTCTCGGAACTCCTGGCGCTGACCTTTCAAAAACCGGGGACACCGTTTTTCTGAACGCCGAGGTGGATAACATGCTCGGGCGCTACGAAGGGCGGCTGGAAGCGTGCGCCCGGCTGTATGCCAACGGTCGGGATTTGCAGGACCCGCTCGTATCGCCGGTGTACGGCGATCTTGCGGGCTTTCCGCCAACAATCCTGATTTCGGGAACGAGAGACCTGCTGCTGAGCGCAACGATTCGCACGCATCGAAAACTGCGGAGCGCCGGGGTCGAGGCCGATCTGCACGTCTATGAAGGGATGTCTCATGCCATGTATCTAACCAGTTTCCCTTCGCCCGAATCGCGGGACGGGTTGGGCGAGATCGCCCGGTTTTTTGACCGGCATCTGAAGCGGTAACGGGATCGGTCGGCAAACTGCCCAGAATCACCGGTCTTTATCGGCCGCGAACGTTGGGGTAGCGGGTCACTCCGCCCCTGTCACGCCGAGGTACTCCGAGGCGTCCGGCTAGATTCCTCGGAGTACCTCGGAATGACAGAAAACTGAGCCCCTCTCAATGCTGGGGTAGGCCTTGTCAGGATGGCCCTATTTCCGGCAAAATGATGGGTTCTCGGGTTGGAAGGTTGTCCCGTTGTGCCGAGGCGGGCAGGGCAAACGACGAATTTCCGAATTACGAATGACGAATGACGAATGGGAATATCCCTGAGTGGACGGCGTTCATTCGTCATTGAAACATTTTCAAGGTGCCGCTCGGCTCGCGGCATCGACTCGGAGTAAATCTGTGTCAGTCCGTATTCGCATGAAGAAGTTGGGCCGGTCGCACCAGGCCTTTTTCCGTATCTGTGCAGTTGATAAGCGCGCCCGCGCGACGGCCGCGTGCTCGAGGAGCTCGGCACGTACGATCCGCGCGTGCCGGAGACTGATGCCCGCGCGATCCTCAATGCGGAGCGTGTGGACTATTGGATCGGTGTCGGGGCGCAGCCATCCGACAACGTTGCCGTGCTGATCAAGAAGTATGGCACCAATGGCACCCATGCGGCTGCACAGAAGGCAGCCCTGGAGAAACTCGCACAGCCGAAGTCTGTGCCCGATCCAGGCGCGCCGGCCAGCTTGCCGAAGCCAAAGAAGACAAAAGCAGAAGTGGCTGCGGAAGCCGCAGCGGCGGAAGCCGCGGCCGCGAGCGCCGAAGCGGCGTCAGAAAAGACAGACGCGGCGCCTGCGGCAGAGGCCGAGGTTGCTGCGGTCGAGGGAGCATAGGTTTAGGGTAACTGAATTCGCAAGGATTCAGTCTCGCCGATTTCTGAACTCTGGCGAGTTCAGCTACGATGCGTATCGATGTGCTGACCCTGTTTCCGGAGATATTTTCCGGCTATTTGGGGCAGAGCGTGTTGAAGCGAGCGATTGTGGCCGGGCTGGTCGGCGTCCATGTCCATAACATTCGCGACTGGGCGCAGGGAAAGCATCGGCAAGTCGACGATCGGCCATTCGGCGGCGGACCGGGCATGGTGTTGCGGCCCGAGCCGGTGGTTGAAAGCGTCGAAGCGGTGAGGGAGTTCGACAGCGAGCCGGGGCATTTGATCCTGCTCTCGCCGCAAGGGCGGCGGCTCGATCAGCGGATTGCCGGCGAACTGGCCAAATACGAACGGTTGATATTGATTTGCGGAAGGTACGAGGGCGTTGACCAACGCGTGATCGACCTGCTCGAACCGGATGAGGTTTCGATCGGCGACTACATATTGGGCGGCGGCGAAGTCGCGGCGATGGTCGTCATCGACGCGGTCGCCCGGTTGATCCCGGGTGTGTTGGGCGACGAGGAGAGCAACAAACAAGATTCATTTTCGGGCGAGCGGCCGCTGCTGGAATTCCCGCAGTACACGCGGCCGCGGGAGTATCGAGGTTTGAACGTGCCGGAGGTGTTGATGACGGGCAATCACCCGGACATCGCCCGCTGGCGAGAAGAACAACAATTAGACCGCACAAGACAACGGCGGGCCGATTTGCTGGGTGAGGATGATCTGGAGCGGCGCTCGGACGTATAAGACAAACTAGAAAAACCACAACGGCACTACGAGCACGACGGAAATAACGAAATCGTTTGATCGAGCGTAAATGGGTCGTGTCCGTCGAGTCCGTTGTGTCGTCGTGGTGAAAATCGAATTTAGACGATAAGGAATAAAACATGAGTCAACAAATCCTTGAAATGGTGGAAAAACCAGTGCTCAAGGCCGAGGTTGCGGATTTCGCGATCGGCGATACGGTCGACGTGCACACGAAGATTCTGGAAGGCGATAAGGAGCGGATCCAGATTTTCACGGGGGTCGTGATCGCCCGCAGCGGTTCGGGTAGCCGCGAGATGTTCACGGTGCGGCGGATCGTGGCGAATGAAGGCGTTGAGCGGAAGTTCCCACTGCACTCGCCGAAGATTGAAAAGATCGAAGTGGTCCGCAGCGGCGAGACGCGCCGGGCGAAGCTGTATTACCTTCGTAAGCGCACCGGCAAGTCGACGCGGCTCAAGGAGCGGCGCCGCGAGACGGCCGAATAGTTTTTGAACAGAAGGACGCAGAGATAGCAGAGGAATTGCAATTTGCGAATTGAAAAATGCAAATTGAAGAGCACCTAAGTCAGTCGAGGCTTTTCGATCCTCGGTAGTCGTCAGTTCGCTAATGTCACGCCGAGGTACTCCGAGGGGTCCGGCTAGATTCCTCGGAGTACCTCGGAATGACAGGTTTTTGAATCTAAGCAAACCGAACCGCTACCCGCTTCTCCGTTTTCTCTGTTAACCCCTGTTCGAAATGTCTTGGTCATCGCGATTTCGTGCCTGGCTGGCCGCGCGGTTTCCGGCAAAATCGCTGGGCGATCGGGGCGAAGATGCGGCCGCCCGCTATCTGAAGCGTCACGGCTATCGCATTCTGGCGCGGGCACGATTCGCGGCTGGGCGAGCTGGATATCATCGCGGTCGAAGGGCGGACGATCGTGTTCGTCGAAGTCAAGACACGCCGCTCGGGCGATGCGGGTCATCCGGCCGAGGCCATCGATTCTCGCAAGCAGCAACGGATGACGCAGAGTGCGCTGGGATATCTCAAAAAAAATCGTTTGCTGGAACATGCGGCGCGATTCGATGTGGTCGCGATCACGTGGCCAGAAAATGCCGAGCGGCCGACGATTGAGCACTATAAGAATGCTTTCTCTCCCGTCGGCGCGGGTCAGTTTTTTTGTTGACGCTAGTTCATCAGCCGGTGATGGCGATCATGCCGTGCAATCAGGCGACGTGATTGCTTTGAATTACCGCGGAAAATGGGCCGGTATCGCCGTCGATGCCATACAGCTCCTCAGAAACCGCGTATTGCATTACGACCAGCGACGTAAAGAATATTCCAAATGCAACGCCAGCGACCAATCGATAACCGCGAAAATGCATCCGTTGCGGAAGTGTCAGGATGTTTGCTATTGCGGGCGCACCCAACACAAAGACGATGAGATGCATAATCGAAAATGCAGGACCAAACATTCGGCGTGAGTTAACGGCACCAAGCGAAACGAGAAGAAGTATTTCCAGAATGAGTGCGAATAGTACTATGAACGAAGCGACGATGAAGAGTTTGGATAGCATTCTGTAATGCGATACGATCCGACATACCGTGTTGGCGTATATCAGTCCCAGCACCAGTCCGCCAGGGATCGAAAGCACAATCGCGAAAAGTTCCATGAAGCTTCGATCCTTAACAGACACGGCTCAAAGCACATTCCATGATTTTCCGAGTTAGTCGCCGTTAGTCGCCGGACTTGGTCGGCGGCGATGATATCGTTCTTGCCGAAACGATCGCATGTCCGAAATCGTCTAGGTCGAGCTTGGCCGTTACCGTTTTGGCGCCATCTGTCTTGATCGTTTGTTCTTCTCGAACGCCGGGTGCGAGGTCGATTTCAGTTTTCGCGGCTGTCGCGCCTTCCACGTTCAACTTGCCGCGGGCTTCCTTTTCGCCGAAGTTGTAGGCCACCAACCGCAGTTCGTTGGTCTTGTCCAATTGAAACGCCGACTTCTTCTCGTCGCCTTTTCCGATCAATTGCAGCACGACGGGACACGCCATGCCGGCGAGCCATTTCGCTTTGGCCGGCGGCGCGACGATTTTCAGGCCTTTCGCGCCGCCGCGCGGGAGCACCAGAAAAATGGGCGGTCGCGACAGCTCGACTTTCTCGGACGCGGGCATTTTGCGACCCAGATAGTCATATATTTTCACTACATGCGGAATCGCAACGGTTGTGGGATTTGCTTCGCTCCAGACGACCATTGTCTCGCGCTCGGCGCCGTCGATTTCGGTTCGGAAGACGTATCCCATCAACTTATCGTTGCCGAAATCGACGCGACCGATGGGCTCGGCCGCATTGAGTAGCCGGCCAACGGCCGCGAAGGCGACGTACGCCGGCCGGGGCGTGAGGTCGGGGTGCACGATGCCATACGCCACGTTGTGCTCTACATATTGTCCCAGAATGAAGTAGAACAGCTTTTCGGGCCGTTCCTGGAGCGCTTCGGCAAATGCTTTTGAGATTCGGTAGGCCTGGATGCGCAGATCGTCGTCGGAGATGTCGTGGGTTTTTTCGTCGGTCCAAAAAATGTTGAGGTTGAACTCGGTGGTCCACATTGGCCGGCCGCCGCTCACCGCCCGATGGCGGGCATAGGCCCGCGGGTAGACGCGCCAGCTTGATGTAGTGATGCAAATCGTAGCGATCGAAATAGGGATAGACTTCGTTCGCGCCGAATTCATCGAGCGTTTCGGGCCGGTCGATCGCGAATACGGCCTGGTTCACCGGCTTCTTGGGGTCGCCCGCCTTCAGGCCCAAAAAGGCGGCTTTCTGGAATGATGCGATTTCGCAGCCGGTGTGAGCGCCGAATGGATCAATATCGGGCTCATTCCAGGGCTCGATGGCATCGGCGAGGTCTTTCCAGCGTTTGGCCAACTCGCGGTAGAAGTTGTAAACGTCGCGAAGATCGTCGGGGAAATGTTTGGGATCCTTCGAGGCCCAGGCGGGCGAGATGTGATTCACCTGGAGGATCTTGAGGCCTTCTTCGTGCTCGATGCGCATCGTCCGCTCGTAGCGCGTTTCGCCAGCCCAAGTTCCGCGGGCTGTTTCGAGCTCGGGCCAACTGGCCCGGTCGCGGACCCACTTCACACCGGCCAGCCGGCAGATTCGGCAGGCGTCGCGTACTTGTTGAGGGTCGGAGTAAAACCACGACATTGAGGCATCGAGTGCGATCGGTGTATCTTCGGAAGTGGTTGATTTGGCCAAAACGGCCGCCGTTACCAGGCCGGCTCCATCGTTCGGATGAATTTCAAAATAACCGATTGGCAATTTTCCTAGTTCGGCCGTGCCATTTTCCGCGGAGCCGTGGCCGATCTCTTTTCGGTCGATATCAATCGCACGCCAACTTTTCCAGGCTTTCGGCACGGGCACACGCACGTCGTTGCCGGCGAGAAAAACGTTGCCAGGGTGGTCCGATCCGAGGGCACTTTGCGCACACAGCATTGAAAGGAGCAGGATGATTCTCATGTCACTAATTCTGTCGTCGCGTCGAGCGCAGATCAAGAAGGCGTAGAAATTGGCAGTGAGTCTGTTCGCCCACGTCACCCTGAGGTACTCCGAGGGGTCTGGATAGATTCCTCGGAGTACCTCGGAATGACATGATGGTGGACGTGGAAAAAGCGGGCTCATTTCCGGGCGTTGGTCGCGCCCTGCTCAGGGCGCTTTGCGAGCGTTATAATGAAATCGTGCGAGCGCGTTTTCGCGCGGCATAAAATGGAATGTCCTGACCAGGAAGGTGAAACGAATCATGACGAAATACATATTTGTCACTGGCGGCGTCGTCAGCTCCCTCGGCAAAGGCCTTACTAGTGCCTCTGTCGGCATGCTGCTGGAAAAGCGCGGGCTCTCGGTGCGGATGCAGAAGCTCGACCCGTACATCAACGTCGACCCGGGCACGATGAGCCCGTACCAGCACGGCGAGGTGTACGTGCTCGACGACGGCAGCGAGACCGATCTCGACCTGGGCCATTATGAGCGGTTCACGCACAGTCCGCTCACGCGGGATTCCAACTACACCACCGGGCAAATCTATCTGTCGGTCATCAACAAGGAGCGTCGCGGCGAGTTCCTTGGCAAAACGGTGCAGGTGATTCCGCACATCACGAACGAAATCAAAAGCGTAATTTCGAAGTTGGGCGAAGACCGCAACGAGCACGTGGACGTCGTCATCACGGAGATCGGCGGCACGGTGGGCGACATCGAGAGCCTGCCTTTCCTGGAAGCGATTCGCCAGTTCGCGCTGGATGTCGGCAAAGAAAATTGTCTGTATATCCACCTGACGCTCGTGCCGTATTTGAAGGCTGCCAAGGAGCTGAAGACCAAGCCCACGCAGCATTCGGTCGGCCAGCTTCGGCAAATCGGCATCCAACCCGATGTGCTCATTTGCCGCACCGAACATTCGCTTTCGCGCGAAGATCGCGAGAAGATCGCGTTGTTCTGCAATATCTCGATTGATGCCGTGATCGAGGAAAAGGACAAGGATTTCTCGATCTACGAAGTGCCGCTGAGCCTCGTCGATAACAATCTCGATCGCTTGATTGTCGATAAGCTGGGGTTGAAGACCGCGGAGCCCGATCTTACGGACTGGCGCGAGCTGTTGCAGAAACTGCGGAACCCGGCTCGCGAAATCAGCATCGCGATCGTCGGCAAGTATGCCGAGCATCACGATGCGTATAAATCGATTTACGAAGCGCTCGACCACGCGGGAATCGCGCACACCGCCCAGGTCCGCATCGGCCGCATCCGCAGCGAAGACATTGAAACAGACGGGCCCGAGCGGTTCTTAAGCGGTTATGACGGGATCCTGGTGCCGGGCGGGTTCGGCGAACGCGGCATCGAAGGCAAGGTGACGGCGATTCGTTACGCCCGCACCAAGGGCATTCCGTTTTTGGGGCTGTGTCTGGGGATGCAATGCGCGGTGATTGAATTCGGCCGCAACGTTTGCAATTTGGAAGGCGCACACTCGACCGAATTTGATAAGAATTCGCCGCACCCGGTAATCTGCTTGCTCGACGCGCAGAAAGCAATCACCGATAAGGGCGGTACCATGCGGCTGGGCGCACAACCGGCGAAGCTGGAGCCCCTCAGCGTCGCGGCCAAGTGCTACGGAAAGTCAGAAATCTCGGAGCGGCATCGGCACCGCTACGAATTCAACAATCGTTACCGCGACCAGTTCACGGCGCACGGAATGCGATTCTCGGGCACGAGCCCGGACAACTCGCTCGTCGAGGTCATCGAGCTGCCGGAGCATCCGTGGTTCGTAGCAGTTCAATATCATCCGGAGTTCAAGTCGAAGCCAACCAAGCCGCAGCCATTGTTTGCCGGATTTATCGGTGCGGCGGTCGCACACAGCAAGGCCCGCGGTGAGCGTGCTGCGGTGAAAAAGCCGGTCGCGAAGGAGCAGTCGGCGGCCCCGGCGGACCAGCCAGTATAGTTATCCGCTTGTTCTTTTGAGAACGCAGTTATGCAAATCTTTGCGCAATCCGAGTCCGAAGCCGTAAGAAGAGATGCCCACAGCAGCGAGGGGAAATCGGCGGCGGAGCGCACAGCTATGTTTCTCGATCTGATGGAAACGGTGGATGCAATCCAAAGCCAGTTCTCTGCTGGGGAACGCGCGCGACGGATGCGGGTTGAGGATCAACTGGATCCGCGACCGGATCCCTGGTGGCGGAACTTTCGCAAAGAAGCTTTGCAGGAATACGCTCGATCTCACGAGGCGGATGAGATGGAATTGCGCCGGCTGATCGAGGAATATTCTCGCGATAAGACAGAGGACCTGTAGAAATACGTATGCCAGACGAGAAAAAGATCATCATCGACGAGGATTGGAAGTCGCAGGTCCAGGCCGAGAAAGAGCAGGCCGCAAAAGAGAAGCCGACCGCGGCGGAGGCGAGTTCCGATTCTTCTGAAGGGATCGATCCACCGATGCCGCCGGCTTCGTTCGAGCTGCTGCTCACGACGCTGGCGACCGAAGCGCTGGTGGCGCTCGGCCAGGTGCCGCACCCCGTCACCGGAAAGGCTCAAACGCAACGCAACCAGGCCAAGTTTTTGATCGATACGGTGGACGTGTTGCGGGAGAAGACGGCGGGAAATCTTACGGATGCCGAGCAGCAGGTACTCGACAGCATCCTGCATCAATTGCGGATGCTGTTCATCCAAACCGCGCCCCCGGCCTAGCAACTGAAATCCACACCCAGCGGAACGTTGCTGGCAACGAATGCCAGCGTGGCCGCTAACAGGTCACCTTGCACTCCCATCCGCTTGACAAGGGCGGATATCTGGCGGCACACGCGTCTGCGCTGGGTGTGGATGATTCTTGCGAGTTGCTCCTGGACGATGTTTGTGTCGGCCAATGCGATGTTGGCCGACGTATTGTGGTCTTCGTGCGGCGGTCGATCAAGCAACTTTCGGTGAAGTCGCCCGATTTTTTGGTGAGTTTCATTTCTAGCATTGCTAGCATCGATTGCCCTCACGAAGACTCGGCGCAAACGACGATCTAAAGTGGTGAACTCATCGTTTTTTCTGTATAGATTCGTCGGTCGGCGGATGACGTAGGACGGACAATCCTGTCTGTCGAACCCCCACTGATCCGCAGATCGCTGATGACGGACAGAATTGTCCGTCCTACGCAGCCGATCCAGCAGGCAGCTTTCGAGCCTTTTGACGCCAAATCGCCGGGCCGATTATCGATCAGTGCCGCACTATTCAACGAACGACGACCGCGTGGTGATTACCGGCATCGGGCTGGTTACAGCCATCGGCCACTCGCGTGAGGCCGTTTGGCAGGCGATCCAACGCGGCGATTGCGGGGTCCGCCGGTTGACTGGCGTGCTCGGCATTCCCGACGGCCTGCTGCTCGGCGCGACGGTCGACATCGACGGCGAATTTCCGGGCCAGCTCAAAAACATTCCGCTCTGCCGGCAGTCGGCCGCCGAAGCGCTGGCCGATGCCCGCATTCACTTCGCCAACGTCGATCGCGACCGGTTCGGCTGCTCGATCGGCGCTCACATGGGCGACACCGACTTCGTCGTCGAGCGACTATCGTTGCAAGATCGGCTGATTCCGCCCGGCAAATGGCCCTGGTGGCAGCAGTGGATGCCCAACACTGCCTGCGCGATGGTGGCGCACGATTACGACCTGTGTGGTCCACGGCTCAGCAATTCGACGGCTTGTGCCAGCGGCACCATTGCCGTCCTCAAAGCAGTCCGCGCGATCCAAGATGGCCAGTGCGACCTCGCGCTGGCCGGCAGCTCCGAAGCGATCCACCCGCTGTTTGCCGCCGGTTTTTATAACATGGGCGTGCTGGCCGATCACGCCGAGCCATCGCAAGCGTGCCGGCCGTTCGATATGAATCGCAGCGGTTTCGTCATGGGAGAAGGAGCCGCGATGTTCGTGCTCGAACGGCTCAATCATGCTCAAGAGCGCGGCGCTGCCATTTATGCCGAGGTGCTCGGCGGCCGGATCCTCAACGATGCCCGGCATGTGACCAGCCTGGATGCCAATAGCGATGCGTTGACGGAACTCATTCGAGGCACGCTGCGCAATTCGGGCCTCGTGCCTCGCGACGTGACGTACATTAATGCCCATGGTACGGGCACGAAGCAGAACGACCTGCTCGAAAGCCGCGGCATACGTGCCGCGTTCGGCCGGGCGGCCAACTCGGTTTGTGTGAGCGCGAACAAGGCGATGCTCGGCCACCTGGTGAATGCCTCCGGCAGTGTGGAGTTGGCGATCACGGCGCTGGCGCTGCGTGATGGCTTTGCGCCGCCCACGATGAATCTAACGGATCC
Source organism: Pirellulales bacterium (assembly GCA_963733825.1). Lineage (GTDB taxonomy): Bacteria > Planctomycetota > Planctomycetia > Pirellulales > Lacipirellulaceae > JABDGM01. Next base: position 222,848 of record CAVTEK010000005.1, on the reverse strand, counting down.
CGATCCGGAATGCGATCTGGATTGCATTCCACTCTTCGGCCGCGTGCAGCCGCTTGAGCATGCGCTGAAGCTCTCGATCGCTTTCGGCGGTCATCTTGCCGCGGTCGCGCTCCGCCGCTGGACGGGCCGCGAGGCTCGTCAGGCCCGCGCGCTCTATCGCAAAGCGGCCTAAGACCCACACGCGAGCCGGGAGGCCTCGGCCGCCCTCGGTCATTCCCGGGCAGGCCGGAATCTAGTTCCGAACAACGGGGCGCGCTCATTGATGAAGGTGGTTCACGACCTTTCGGCACTATTCGGCCCGGCATTTATGCCGGGTCATTTGCGCCCAAAAACTTCTCTCGTCGGTTCGGCTGCGGCATCGCCGCAGCCGAACCGACGAGAGAAGGATACGCGTACCGTTAACCCGCCGTAAACGACGGGCCTAACATCGCCTACGGCGTAAACGGTCGTAAACGGCCGTCACCGTCCCGTGCTCCACTAAAAAAGCAGTCGCGCGAGATTCTTGACAAGAAGGTCACGAACCTCGGTGAAAAATCGATCTGGATTCTCGCATTCGCGGGAATGACAATTAAGGGCCTTGCCGACCGGTTGCAAGTAGTGACAAACTGTGAATGGGAGCCAAATATGAATGTGAAAGACGCTGCCCGCACGGCAATGACGATTGGCGACTTTATGGTCGAGAGTTATCTCGGCGATATCACGCCGCAAGAAATGATGGAGCGACCGTCGCCGGCGGCCAACCATGTCGCCTGGCAACTTGGCCATTTAATTTCGGCGGAGAAGCGGTTGGTTGAGGCCGCGGCACCCGGCTCGATGCCGGAACTGCCGGCGGGATTCGCCGAGCGACACACGAAGGACACGGCGGCGAGCAACAATCCGGCCGACTTCCTTTCGAAGGACGAGTATCTCAAGTTAGCGAAAACGGTTCGAGCTGGCACCCTGAAGGTACTCGACGGCCTAAGTGATGCGGATCTCGATAAACCGATTAGCGGAAGGGTCCCGCCCTTCGTCAAGCGGGCGGGCGACTGTTTCGTGACCGTCGGCACTCACTGGGCGATGCACAGCGGCCAATGGGTCGCCTTGCGGCGCAAACTGGGGCGAGAGCGAAAGTTCTAATTTCGTCCGACCCGTCGAACGGGTTTCGATATCAGAGCCGGGCAACAGTTGGCTAGCCGGGCCATTGCGTTTTGGCATTGCATCAAAGAAGATCGGCACGGGCGTTGCTGGATACGACTGTCGTCATGGGAGCCGCCATGTCCGCACCCGAGCAAGCATCTGTGGCGCATTCGCCTGTGGGAGGCGACGCTCATTCGAGGCCGAATAGCGAGCAGCCGAAGCCTGTGCCGGTTCGTACGGCTGCCGGTCGGCGCATTTGGCCTTGGGTGGCAGGCATTGTGTTAGCCGGCGTCGCAGCATTCTATATTGTCCCGTGGTTTTGGGCGTCGCTGTCGACGGTTTCCACGGATGATGCCTATGTCAACGGGCATGTGACGTTTGTCGCTCCGCGCGTACCGGGCCAGGTGCTGCGCGTGCTTGTGGACGACAATAATTTCGTGCACAAGGACGACGTCTTGGTGGAACTCGATCCGGAGCCGAATCAGGTGCAAGTGGATATCGCCCAGGCGGCGTTAACGTCGGCAGAGGCCGACAAGATCGCCGCGGAAGCTGGGGTGCGCGGCAGCGAGGGACTTGCCCGTAGTTTGCGATTCAGCTTGGAGCACGCCATCGAGGATGTGGACGACAAGGTGGCCACACTCAAGCTCCGAGTAGCGACGCTCCATTCAAAAGAAGCATCACTCACGAAGGCTCAAGCCGACTACAACCGCAACAAACCACTTGTGGCGACTGGCACGGTCACGCAGCAAGAGATGGATGCCTATACGGAAGCGAAATCGGTGGCCCAAGCCGAGGTTCAAGAGGCGCTGCAAGCGGTGTATCAGATTCGCGTGTCGCTCGGTTTGCCGCCGGTGCCTGTGTCGGGCGACGACCTTACGCAGGTGCCGCCCGATTTGAATCAAACGTTTTCCTCGGTGCGCGAGGCGCAGGCGCGGTTAATGCAAGCGGCCGCCTCGCTGGGAGTCACTACCAGTTCGTTCAATCTATCACCTCGGCAAATGGTCGAGGAGTTTTACAAGCGCGATCCCAAGGGCGACATCGATCGCATCTATGCCGGTTTGGTAAAAAACGCCCCAGCCGTAAAGCAAGTGGACGCCAAGTTGCTCCAGGCACGGAACAACCTGGAGGAAGCGAAGCTGAATCTTCGGTATTGCAAGATCGTCGCGGAAATCGATGGCGTCATCACGCGGCGGAACGTGAACCCGGGTAACAATGTGGTGGCCGGCCAGAGCCTGATGGCCATTCGGTCAATCAGCGATATCTGGATCGACGCGAATTTCAAAGAAACCCAGCTTGCCAATCTGCGGATCGGGCAGCCGGTGACGATCGACGTCGATATGTATGGCCGGCGGCAGAATTTTTCGGGCCGAATTTCGGGTTTCACGATGGGTACCGGGTCGACCCTGGCGCTGCTGCCACCACAGAACGCGACCGGGAACTTCGTGAAGGTCGTTCAACGATTGCCGGTTCGAATCGATCTGTTGGATTATGACCCGGCAAAGGTTCCCTTGTTCATCGGTCTCTCGGTGACCCCCTACGTCCATTTTCGCCAAGAGCCGACCGGGCCTAATGCCGGGATGTTTCTCCAGGCTTCTGTGCCTACCACGACTTCGGCGCCGACGTCGGGGAGCAAGCCGTGAGCACCGTCGCGCTCGAACGGCCGTTGGTTCGGCCGGCGGCTGGCCCCTGGTTAGTGGCCATCGCGGTCGTGATTCCAACGTTTATGGAGGTGCTCGATACGACGATTGCGAACGTGGCGCTGAGGTACATTGCAGGCGGACTTTCCGCCCCATCGAACGATAGCGAATGGGTGATAACCAGCTACCTGGCGGCCAACGCGATCATTCTGCCGATCTCGGGCTGGCTGGCGATGCGGCTTGGACGGCGGAATTATTTTTTAATTTCGATCGGAGTCTTCACGCTGGCCTCGGCACTCTGTGGCATGGCCACCGGGCTCGGGATGTTGATTGCGGCGCGCGTGCTGCAAGGCGTCGCCGGCGGGGGATTGCAACCGTCGAGCCAGGCCATCCTGCTCGATGCATTTCCGCCGGAGAAGCAGGGGATTGCGATGACGGTGTTCGCCGTCGCGGCGCTTTTGGCGCCCATCCTCGGACCCACGCTGGGCGGATACATCACCGATAATTACGGCTGGCGGTGGATTTTCTATCTCAACTTGCCGTTCGGTTTGTTGGCGCTGGCATTGTGCGGTACGGTCGTATCGGACCCTGAGTATCTAAGTAAACAGCGGGCGGAGCTGCGCAAGCGGCGCGATCGTTTCGATACCGTGGGCCTCGTGCTGTTGAGTCTGGCGATGATTGCCTGGGAAGTATTGCTGAGCAAAGGCCAGGAGTGGGACTGGTTCGGCGACCCGTTCGGACGGATCCAATCGCTCACCGCAATTTTTGTGGTGAGTCTGTTTGCGCTGGTCGTGCGCGAAACCGGAATCGCCAATCCGCTGATCAATTTCCGTACGCTCAAGGACCGGAATTTCCGCGCGTGCTGTATTTTTATCTTTTGCGCGTTCGGCGTGCTCTACGCGAACACGACGGCACTGCCGGGCATGCTGCAAACACTGTTCGGCTACGACGCCACGACGTCGGGCCTCGTGCTTTCACCCGCCGGCGTGTTCGCGGTGATCATGCTCTTTATCGTCGGCGCTCTTCTCACTCGGGGCGTCGATGCCCGTTACCTGATGACGGCCGGATTCATTACAATCAGCGTGGGCAATTACTGGATGTCGCAACTGAACCTGTCGATTGGTCCCTGGCACGTGGTTTGGCCGCGGGTGGTCGTGATCATTGGGCTATCGATGATTTTCGCGCCCCTCAATGTAGCCGCGTTTTTGTATATTCCCAAGGAATTGCGCGGGGCGGCGGTCGGTTTGCTCGCGCTCTTACGCAACGAGGGTGGGAGCGTTGGAACGTCGGTCGGCAAAATTATTCTCGATCGGCGCGAACAATTCCATACGCTGCGGCTCAATGAATCGCTCGATCCGCTCAACCCGGCTCTGGCCCCGTTCTTCCATGACGGTCGGGCGTTCTTTCAGCAGCAGACAGGCGATCCGGTCATGTCGCGCCAATTGACGCTCGGAACACTGGAAAATCTGCGCGACCAACAGGCGCTGTCGCTCGCGTATTTCGATATCTTTTGGGCATGTGCTGTACTCGCCATCGGATTGGTCGCATTGATTTTCCTGATGCGCCGTTCTGTTGCGGAGAAGGGCGCTCACGTCGCTGCCGAATGAGCCAGGATCGATCTATTGCATGTTTCACATTGCCGTAACTGGTGGGTGGCTGGGGTCGAGCCGCAGGCGAGGCCCCAGTGAAGCTGGGGGGTCGCTTCGCTCCACCCCAGCCACCCCAACTAAGCACAGCAACGTGAAAAATGCCCCAGCAGGTGAAATATGATACGCAGCCGAGTCATCATTGCTCTTCTTTGTTTCAACGCCGGCAATTGTTTGATCGCCGAGGACTGGCCGCAATGGGGCGGACCGCAGCGCGATTTGGTGTGGCGCGAAAAGGACATCGTCGAGACTCTTCCGGCGGTTGATCCGAAGACCGGCATGCTGCCGCGGATGTGGACAGCGAAAATTGGAGCCGGTTATGCCGGGCCCGCGGTGGCCGATGGCCGAGTATTTGTCGTCGATCGGATGGCCGACCAGAATTTGGAGCGCGCGCTCTGTTTCGACGCCGAAAGTGGCAAGGAATTGTGGAAGCACGAGTATCAAGCTCGTTACACGATCAGCTACCCGCTCGGGCCGCGAGCAACGCCGACGGTCGACGGGGATCGCGTGTTCGTGCTGGGGGCCGTCGGCAATTTGTTCTGTTTAGACGCGGCCAGCGGCCAGGTTGTGTGGCAGAAAAACCTGCCGGCCGATTTTGGCACGAAGTTGCCGCAATGGGGCACGGCGTGCGCGCCGTTAGTGGATGGCGACCAGCTAATTGTATTGGCCGGTGCACCCAACGCGATGGTTGTCAGTCTCGACAAGAAGACCGGGACTGAGCGGTGGCGTGCATTGGATGGGGCCGAGCCCGGTTATTGCGCCGGTGATCTTGGAATTCGGCGGCCGCCGGCAGTTGATCATCTGGCACCCGGCGGCGGTTGTCGGCCTCGACCCGGCCGATGGGAAAGTACTCTGGCAGGTGCCGTTCGACGTCAAAGCTGGGCTCACGATTCCGACGCCGCGCAAGCTCGACCGGCGGCTCTTTGTTACCTGCTTTTACAACGGTCCCTTGATGATCGATTTAGGCGCGGACGGCCATTCGCCGCAAGTGCTTTGGCAATCGGACGCCGAAAACAACGAAATCCACAACAACAGTCTGCACGCTATCATGTGCACGCCGATTGTGACGGAGGACTGCATTTACGGTGTCGGAAGCTATGGCGAACTGCGATGTCTCGACACAAAGACGGGAAAGATTGTTTGGGAGACTCACGATGCGACCGGCCAGGGACGATGGTGGAACGCATTTCTCGTGCCGCACGATGATCGAGTCGTACTATGCAACGAGCAGGGCGAAATCATCTTCGCCAAACTTTCGCGACACGGATACCAGGAGCTCAGCCGCGCCAAACTGATCGAGCCGACGCAACCGATTCAGCGGCGGATGACCGTCTGGTCGCACCCGGCGTTCGCCATGCACAGCGTGTTCGCCCGCAATGATGGAGAGCTGATCCGGGTTAGTTTGGCAAAATAGCCGCGCCCGTGCGAAAACTTTGAACTTTTCTCTCTCGGGCGCAACCATATAGACGAGTCACGCTTTTTCTCCCTTCCTTGGGAGCTCGTATGAATGACGAGGCGGAGCGGCTGTTCGAGCGTCTGCTGGTGCTTCGCTGCCAGACGGGCGATGAGGATGCGTACCGAGAGTTAGTCGGCCGCTTTGGTCCCCGGCTGCGTTATTTCCTGCGCAAGCTGGTTGGCCGCAGCGATCGCGCCGACGACCTCGTGCAAGAAGTATGGCTCGACGTGCTACGGCAATTGCCGCGGTTGAAAAATGCGGCCGCGTTCACGACGTGGCTGTATCGCATTGCCCACGGTAAAGCCATGCTGGACGGCCGTCGCAACGGGCGCACTCCCAGTACGATGCCGGACGCGGAAAGGACCGCTGAGCAGCCGGAAGAGAGTTTTTCGACGGAAGACGCGGCCCGCATTCACGCGGCGCTCGACCAGCTGGAACCGGCACATCGCGAGGTGCTGGTGCTGCGGTTTTTGGAGGAACTGAGTTACGACGAAATTGGACAAATCGTCGATTGCCCGGTGGGAACCGTTCGATCGCGCATTTACTACGCGAAGGCGGCGCTGCAGCGGTTGCTTCAGACCGATGGCGGTTAGTCGCCTGACATATAAGACAAGGAGCTATGATGTTGGATAAAAATGTCGGCGACGCACTACTGAAGCTCGACCTATCGCCACAGAGCGACGCGCCCTCAACACAAATAGAACGAATCATCGATACCGATCGGCGGCGCGTACAGCGCTGGACGCGCATTGCTGTAGCGCTGTGGATTCTCGCGGCTCTGGGGGCATTGTTGATTTTCATTATGGGTGGCTTGGCGTTTCCCGCGATCGCCAAGATGATCTTGGAAGAGAACCAGGCGAAGGTCGCGGAAGGGTCTACTAAGGCCGGTGCGACGGCTGCTGATACCGCTAAAGCTATCCAGTCATCACCCGGCACGCTCGAGAATCCCAACACGCCGTTTACGTTGCTCGCCAAGTTGACCGCTATGTGCATGGTGTTCGGCACGGCGTCGTTCATGTTACTAGTCTTCGCCGGACTCGCGACGGTACTGCTGCTCACGCGCTCGCGGACCGCAACCTTTCGTCAGATCAACGCCAACCTGCTGCAGATTGCGGAGCAGTTGAAGCGCACGCCACCAGCTTCGGCGGGTCCGATCGGTGGTTAGTCGCCGGATATCGGACGATGGGTGCCACTGGCTCCGCCAGTGCTCCGTTGAACAATTAACCACCCGGCGAACACGCCAGGGAATGAATTAGCTTGTACCTGCGATCGCTGCTGGGTTGCGGTTCGCAAATTCGTACTGCAAGGCCCAGGTACCAATGCACTGGCATAGCCAGTGCCACCAAGCGTCGACGAAAAAGCCCCGGGCGAATCGCCCGGGGCTAAATGATTTGCTACACGTTGTCGGCTAACAGCGTCGCGTTATGCGGGCTGCAGCTCAGCCTTCCGCTCCGCAATGACCTCGGTTTGGATACTCGCGGGCACCGGGCGATACTTGGCCAGCTCCATCGTGAACGTGCCCTGCCCTTGCGTCATCGAGCGCAGGTCGGTCGAGTAGCCAAACGTCTCGGCCAGCGGCACCTCGGCGATGATTTTCGTGAGTTTGCCGACCATATCGGTTGACATCACGATGCCGCGGCGGGCCGAGATGTTGCCTACCACCGAGCCCTTGGAAATTCTCCGGCACTTCGAGCTCCATCAGCATGATGGGCTCCAAGAGGACCGGCTTCATCTTGGGGAACGTCTCGCGGAAACAATTCTGGGCACAAACCATGAACGCCATGTCCGAGCTGTCGACTTCGTGGTGCTTGCCGTCGTTGAGCTCGATTTTGATGCTGACCACCGGGAAGCCGGCCACGGGGCCCTTGGCCAGCATGTTGCGGAAGCCCTTTTCGATCGCCGGAATGAAGTTCTTCGGAATGCGGCCGCCAACGACGTTATCGACGAATAGCAGTTCGCCTTCGGCCTCGGCCGCTTCTTCGTCGGTCATCGGGCTCATCGAGCCCACAATGTGAGCGTACTGTCCGGAACCGCCCGTTTGCTTCTTGTGCGTGAAATCGTATGCCACCGGCTTGGTGGCCGATTCGCGGTAGCTTACCTTCGGCGCGCCCACCTCGACCTCGACGCGATACTCGCGGCGAATTCGCTCCACGTAAATTTCCAGGTGCAACTCGCCCATCCCGGCGATCACCTGCTCGCCGGTTTCCTCATCGGTCATCACCTGGAACGTCGGGTCTTCCTTGCGGAACCGCTGCAACGCCTTGCTGAGCCGATCGGCGTTATCTCGCGACAGCGGCGCGATCGACATCTTGATCACCGGCTTGGCCACAAAAATGTTCTCCAACGTGCAATATTTCGGCTCGCTGCTGTAGGTATCACCACTCGCGCAATCGATGCCCATAATGGCTACGATGTCGCCGGCCTCGGCCGAGTCGATTTCCTCGCGCTTATCGGCGTGCATCTTCACGATGCGGCTGAAGCGGTCCTTCTTACCGGTGCGTTGATTGAAGTAGCTGCCGCCCTTCTCGATCTTGCCCTGGTAAATGCGCGTAAATGTGAGCTGGCCGAATTCGTCTTCCACGATCTTGAACGCCATGCCCACAAACGGCTTGTTCGGATTGGGCTCGAGCTCGACGACTTTTTCCATGTCCGTCGGGTCTTTGCCCCTGCTCGGCGAATCCAGCGGCGTGGGCAGATATTTGACGATCGCGTCCAACAACGGCTGAATGCCTTTGTTGCGATACGCAGTACCCAAGTAGACTGGCGTAAACTCCTGCTCGATGACGGCGTGGCGAATGATATCGTGGATAAGTTCCTCGGTGATTGTTTCTTCGCTGAGCATCATCTCCATGAGCTTGTCGCTATACATGGAGAGCGATTCAAGCATCTGATGGCGTGCAGCCTCAGCTTCTTTCTGCAAGTTGGCCGGTATCGCTTCCTCGCGAACCTTCTCGCCGTTCGAGCCGTCGAAATAGATCGCCTTCATCCGCACGAGATCGATGATGCCCTCAAACTTTTCCTCGCGGCCGATCGAAATCTGCATCAGCACAGCATCGCAGCCGAGCTTCTCCTTTAGTTGTTTCACGACCGACTCCGGATTCGCGCCGGTGCGGTCCATCTTGTTGATGAACGCCAGCCGCGGCACGTGGTAGCGTTTCATCTGGCGATCGACCGTAATCGATTGCGACTGTACGCCGCCCACCGCGCACAGCACGAGGATCGCGCCATCGAGCACGCGCAAGCTGCGCTCCACTTCGACCGTGAAATCGACGTGCCCCGGTGTATCGATCAGGTTGATCGTGTGGTCTTGCCACTTGAGCGTGGTGGCGGCGCTGGTGATCGTGATGCCGCGCTCTTTTTCGAGCTCCATGTAGTCCATGGTGGCGCCGTCGCCGCCGCCGCGGACGTCCTCCATCTTGTGGATGCGGCCCGCGTAATACAGGATTCGTTCGCTCAAGGTGGTTTTACCCGAGTCGATGTGGGCCGAGATACCGATGTTTCGTAATTGTTTGAGGTTCATGGCTCTGTCTCACCGGCGCCAACCATCCGATTGGCGTTCTAAATCGATCACTAGTATAAGCACCGGCCGGAAGGCCGGTGTTGACAATAAAGGGAACACGCCCAGCGTCTGTTAATCGCTGAAGTCGTGAGGCCGGGCGGAAACTTCCATCGCAAAGCACGCCGCAAAGCGCACAGCGGCGTTGGCCGCCGGCCTATGTTACAGCACGTCTTGCATTGGAAGGGGTCTCCAAAACGGAATGTCGCCCGGCACAGGTCAGGCCTGGCGCCTGACAAGAATCAGTCCCGCCGCGAGTCTTTCATCAAAGCGGTCCTGAAAACGGTGGGAGAACTATGTATAGTAATTGGTTCTGTCGGTAAGACTAGCCCAATTTCGTTAATTTTCGGCGTGGCTAAGCTGCACCTTTGGCCAAAAATGGCTCAAAGATAGCACGTTTGGCGTTTGTGAGGTTGTCGGCCGACGGCTTTTGCAGCCGCCTTCGATCGGACACTCCGTCTCCCGAATGGGCCCGATTTTGGACAACGAAGCTTCTAAACCACGGCGGGAAAAAGGGCAAGATCAACTGCCGGTCGGGCAGCCGCTTGAGCCCGCAACGGACGGTTGGGACCGGTGGAACCCATGGCTCACATTCCTTTTCCCCTTCGTTGTGTACATGGTCGTCGGCTCGTTCGAGCCGGCCGCGCCGAAGCCGGCCAAAACGCTGTCCGATGGCCGCACGCGGGCGGCCGTCAATGAAAACTGGTTCGGTCTCGAATACAAACACTACCCGATCGTTTATACCGTGAAGATCGCGCTAACCGCCGCCGCGATGCTTTTCGTTTTGCCCGGCTATCGCCAGACCCCATTTCGAGTGTCCGTGCTGGCGATTGCGGTCGGCATTGTCGGAGTTATCCTCTGGATCGGCATCTGCCGCATGCAGTTGGAGCGGACGCTGCTGGTTCCCATTGGCTTGGAGAAGTTTCTCGGCCTCGGCGACGCCCGGCGTTCAATCCGCTGGGCGAGCTTTCCGCCACACCCGCTTGGGCCTACACGTTCCTGTTCATCCGATTTCTGGGCCTCGCGCTCATCGTGCCGATCATCGAAGAATTCTTTCTCCGCGGTTTCTTGATGCGATACGTCATTCGCGACAATTGGTGGACCGTTCCCTTCGGTACGCTCACCCCGGCAGCCGCGATCATCGGCACCGTCGTCCCGATGGCGATGCACCCGGCCGAGCTTCTCGCCGCAGCAGTTTGGTTCAGCCTGGTCACCTGGTTGATGTGGCGCACGCGCAACATCTGGGATTGCATCGCCGCGCACGCAGTCACGAATCTGTTGCTCGGCCTGTACGTCGTCACGCAGCACCAGTGGCAGCTTTGGTAGATCGCCAATTCGATGTTAACGTCCTCCAATTCGCATTTGCGGTGAACCTTGACGCAGGCATCGCTACAAAGTAGACTAGTCGTAGACCGGTCTAAGTACAGGAGCGCACGCCATGACCACCCAATCCGCTGTCGGGGCCTACGAAGCCAAGTCGCACTTTTCCGAGCTGCTCGAGAAAGTCGAGGCCGGCGAAGAATTCACGATCACCAAACACGGCACACCAATCGCCCGATTGGTCCCGATCAAGAAAAAATACAGCCGAGACGAGCGCCGCGCCGCCATCGAGCGAATCTTGAAACTCCGGGAGGGCCCCAGCCTCGGCGGGCTGAAAATTCGTGACCTCATCAACGAAGGCCGTCGATGAGTGCTTCCTTCATCGTCGATTGCTCGGTGGCCATGACTTGGCTCTTCAAGGACGAAGTCACGCCGCACACCACGAAATTGTTGCAGCGACTGGAGTCGGAGATCGCGCTCGTGCCGGCATTGTGGCATCTGGAAGTGACCAACGTGATTGCCGTCGCCGAGCGTCAGGGCCGCATTTCTCCGGACGAATCAGACGCGTTTATCAGTGAACTTGGCAAACTCGATATCGAAATCGACCACGAGTCGGCAACCCGCGCGTTCAACGAACTGCTATCGCTGTGCCGCGCCTACCAACGAACCAGCTACGACGCGACCTACCTTGACCTCGCCCTCCGCCGAAAACTGCCTTTGGCCACGCTCGATGAGCCGCTACGCAAGTCGGCCAAGAAACTGGGTATCAAACTCCTCGGTAAGTGACACGCACCGTCGCCTTTGCGCTAAAAACTTCTGCCGATCGGGCGCCGCGATAGCATTGCGCCAGCCAGCCGCCAACTGCCGTATGTCCGCGCGCTGCAACGCTACTATAATCTGCCCCGCCCGCAAACCAACGGGCCGGTCACACGGCGAAACCAAGTTCTGTATCGCGAATACTCAGCCCGCCGTTCCTTCGCCAGCCATCCTTGTGGCGGGAGCGATTAAATGAAGAGGGTGAACCGTCTTCGCTACACGAACCGATCCGACTACTCGCGGGCCAAGCGGGGGTAGCGGTCACGCTTCAATGCCTAGAGAGATTCAGGTCATGTTGGATGACCTACGCTGGTCGCTCAGTCTCAGACGAAACGTGAATTTCTGGGATTGGCTTCAAGACACCTACACGATCGATACTCTCCGACAACTTGTCGCCGAAGCAACCGACTGTAGTCTGATCCGACCTTGGAATCCGTTGGCAGAGCCATCGAATGACCCCCATTCTGCACACGAGGTCAGCCTTCGGAAAACGGCGCGACGGCTGATGGACCGCTACGGCGACGAAATATGGAGCATCTGTTTAGGCGCTGGTGGCTACAATCCTGACGGCGGGCCAACTGGGCTCGCATGCCTGTCGAATTTGAATCTCGCATTTCAAGTCTACGATCCAGACACCTTCACGGAGTTCATGGTTCGGCATGCAATCAAGCGAGGAGCGCAACAAGTACTTGACGGGCAGGAAATGATGAAAAAAGGATTCGGCCGTTGAGAAGCTAGGGGGCAGTGAAAGGTTCGAGAAACCGTTGACGGCAGGCAAATCAAAGGTTCCAGGAACCGAAATCCGAGGTTACTCCCACAGCCGCGATCATTGGCACCGTTGTCCCCATGGCGATGCACCCGGCCGAGCTTTTGGCCGCAGCGGTTTGGTTCAGCCTGGTCACCTGGTTGATGTGGCGCACTCGCAACATCTGGGATTGCATCGCCGCGCACGCGGTGACGAACCTGTTGCTAGGTCTGTATGTCGTTACGCAACATCAGTGGCAACTCTGGTAGCAAGCTGCGACCGGCGGTTGCGGAACGGTGCTACGTTGGTAATATGGCGACGATTCGTACGGGATCCAAGCACATTCCGCGACCAACGGTCGCGGCTTTATAGGGTGAACGCAAAGTTGTTCATGTAGCCGTCGGGCAAGCGGTCGGAATCCTGATCGACGCGCTGATGCACGGCCGCATCGAATTCGGCCAGCGGTCGACGTGCGCCATTTTTGAAAAAGCTGCCCGTGTAGCCGATCGATTCGAGAAACGCGAAGACCGGACGCACGTCGCCATCCGGACGGTGGCGGGCTTCGCATTCGATGAGGATCGTTGGATGGTGCGATTCGAGAATGCGTCGTGCGCCCTTCAGGACGGCTAACTCATGACCTTCGACGTCGATCTTGAGGAAGTGCGGGCCGCGATGTTTGGCGTCGTTAGCACCGGCCGGAAGGCCGGTGTTCGCGAAGAAACCGTCTAACGTGGTAACATCGACGAGTAGCTGGGAGCAAGCAGGAGCCGCGAGCCGAGTGGCGCCTTCAAGTCCGCCTCGGCTCGGCGAACCTACTTCTAACGACGCTCCGTGGGTCGATTCAGCCGGCATGTAGAGCGGCATCTGGCCGCACCGGTCGGAAACGGCCATGGGCACGATTTCGACGTTGTTGTAATTCATCGCCGAGAATACTTGACGCAAGTAAGCCACCTGCCGCGGCTGCGGTTCGAACGCAAAGACGATGCCGGTGGGGCCGACAGAGCGACGCATCCAATACGTGTAAGCGCCTTTGTGGCAGCCGATATCGATTGCGACCTGACCGGCCTGCAGGCTTTGGCGAACGAAGCGGATTTCGGCCGGATCGACTCGATAGCGGTAGCGATAGGCGCGGTAAAGATAACGAAGCCGCGTGGACATGGGGCCGATTGTCGGCCGAGCCGTGTAAACGATGCAATATCAACCACCAGACCCAGTGTCATCCTGAGCGTTGCGAAGGATCTAGAGCAAGGGCAAAATAGATTCTTCGCTACGCACAGAATGACCGATATCCGCGCGCGCAAGAGCCCGGCCGCTTTCGCAACCAGGCTCTTGCGTTCCCCCCAAAGAATAGCTGCTAGCCGTTAGCTGTTAGCCAATCAACGGAATGCGTCACGGTTACTTGGTATGATAGCTCGCTTGCTGCGCGATGCGCTCGACGGGCGCGATGCGATAAGGCTTGGCGTGCTGGTACAGCGCGAGGCGGCCGTTGTACGTGTCGCGTTCGTCAGCGGGCGCCATTTCGATCGCTTTGCGCATCGACTGCATGGCGGCCGAGTAGTTGCCGGCGCTGGCCTGTGCTGCGGCCAGCGAATCGAAGCTGACCGCATCTTTTTCGCCGCCGTACTCGATCGCGTGCTCGGCCCGTTCAACCGCCAACTGCGGATTGCGAAGCGAGCTGTCCGGGCAAGTGGCCAATAACCAGGCCGAACCGCAATGGGCCTGGCTCGATTTGGGATCGAGCTCGAGTGCGCGGTTGTATTCGGCAAGGGCATCGGAGTAACGGCCGAGATCGGTCAGCAAATCGGCGCGGCACGCGGCGGCATACGCATCGCCCGGGGCGAGCTGCACGGCGGCGTCACAATGTCCGATGGCCTCATCGAGCCGGCCAAGCAGCTGGCATACTCGCCCACAACCGCGATGAGCAACGGCCAAATTCGGATCGAGCTCAATTGCGCGTTTGTAATCCTGCAAGGCACCGTTCAAATTATTCGCTACCATAAATAGCGCGGCCCGATTCGAATAGGCCTTCGCGAAATGTGAATTCAATTGAATGGTGCTGCTGAAATCGTCGAATGCCTTTTCGAACTGGCCGGCTTGGGCGAGCAGCACGCCGCGATTGTGGATCGCTCGCCAGCAAGTCCGATCCGATCGGATGGCATCATCGAAATCGAGGATGGCTTCTTTGTCGTGTCCCGCCTCGGCCTTCAATTGGCCGCGGCGATTGTAAGCCCAAGCCGTCAAATTGCTGGCATATTTGGCCGTTTCCGGGCTCGCCTGGCTGGCCTGTGCCCGGCAGCAAGTCTCGATGATGCGTGTGAACTCTTGATCGGTTTTCGCGGTGGTGCTCCATTCGTGAGCCTGCGCCACCAGCCGATCGGCAGGCGACAACGGCCCAGCATGCGTTGGCGGCGTGGCGCGTCCGACAGTTGCGGCAACGGCGACCGGCGCGGCAACTCCAGCGGCAACCGGAGCCTTCTTCCACGGTGAAACAGACGTCGAGTTTGGCATTGCCGGCGTAGTAACGGCCGGACGAGTTGCGATCGGAATCGGGTAGGGTGAGCCTGCCTGCCGAAGCGGTTGCGGCGGCAAATTCGACGCATTTCGCGTTGTCTGGAAATTGCTGTTGCCGTTGGCCGAAGGCGCGACATTCATGGCGCGTTGCTGCATTGGCCGGCCGGCGATTGGTTGGCTGCCTGGGCGCGGTTGCGCCTGGTTTGAATTGGTGGGAATTCCGCGCCGTTGATTCGAGGCATTTTGCGGTTGCTGACCGGAGGCCGCGTTATTCGGCTTTTGCCGTCCGAACGGCAGCGTGGGAAAATGCAACGTCTTTCCTCGGAACAACGGACCGTTTCGGTCTTTCGCTCCCGAATCAGACGACGAATTCGCCGACGGATTGGGCCGCGAGTCGAAGTACCGAGCTTGTTGCACCGATTCATCGTAGATGCGGCCGCCGTTCTGCGCCGCCGACAACGGTTCGGGTGATTCGTAGGCCGGATTGTCCCAAGCGGATGCAGACAGTGGCATCGCGGCCGGACAACTGAAACCAGCCAACACAACCATGGGAAGGTAACGTACCAGACGCATCGCTAAGCCCATCCAACGTAGATTGAGGGGAAAATTCGTCGCCCCGCGAGGAGCGGCAAGCATGGGGAACAAGCGATGCGCGCCGTTCCCGGCTTACACAAGCTTTCGCTTGTCCGCTGTCTATCGACCGGTAGCCGCGCTCAACCTAATTGGAATTACCCAAAAACTCGCCAAAATCGGCAAAGATTCGCCATTCTCGCCAGTCGCGCGGCGATTGCGCTGGTGGCAGTGCGCGCTATCTGGCAAACGAGCGACGCCGGAATGCGGAGTGCGCGGCGTTAGCGTAAGGGTTCGCCCAATGTGGACGCTGGCGGCAGTTCTGCCGGCGTCTCGTGCGAAGCGGCGCGAACCGGTGGCGACGGCGCAACGCTACGAAATGCCCGTCCCTGTCGATAAAGCGCCAGACGCCGCTCGAGGGAGGTGCGCAACTCTGGCGGTGCGCCGGCCAAGGCCTGCTCTTGGATTTCTATCGCTTGATGGAACTGCCCGGCACTGGCCCGGGCAGCGGCCAGAGTGTCGAGAACCAGGTAATCGTTGGCCGGAGAGCACTTTGCCGCCTGCTCGGCCTCGGCGATTGCCTGCTGCGGGTTCTGAAATCGCGGATTCGGGCAAGTCGCCTCGAGCCATGCCAGGCTGCGACAGGCGTCGGTCAAATTTGGATCGAGAGCAAGTGCCCGCCGAAAATCGGCCACTGCGCGATCGTAATTGCCCTGCTCTGCGGCCAGATTTCCGCGCTGCGTTAACGAGCCGGCATCGTTAGGCGATATGGTAATCGCCCGGTTGAGGTCGGCGGCGGCTTTCGGGAAATTACCCAATCGTTGATAAGCAAACGCCCGGCCGCGGTAGAGTTGCGCATCATCCGGCAAGCTCTCGACGGCCTGGTTGTAATCGGCAATTGCTTCGTCCATTCGGCCGAGTGTGGCCAAAAGCTCGGCCCGGTTGCAATAGGCGACCGCCAGGCCGGGGTTCAGCTCGATCACCCGGTTGAAATCGCGCAGCGCGGCGGCGAATTGATTCTGTTGTGCCAGGGTCACCGCGCGATTGTGAAAGGCCAGCGAACACGTCGAATCGAGCGAGATGGCCGCCTGGAAGTCGTCGAGTGCACTGTCGGTCTGGCCGGCTTCGGCTCGCAATTCGCCTCGCCGATTGTGAGCCCAGGCGGCAAGTCGTCGAAGCGATGTCGCTAGTTTTTCCGTCGGTCGGCCGCGCATTCCACGGTCGCACAGTTCAATGACCGCGGATAAATCTTCCGGAGAGCCGGCTCTCGCCGCACTTCGCTGGGCCCGATCCAGCAATGCTAACGGCGTATCCACGCGCTCGGCGGCAATCGGCTGAGAAAGCTCATCTTTTGTTTGAGATTTGCTCAACGACTCCGTCACGATCGCGCTGGCGGCGTGGGTCATGCGATCGCCACTGGGAGTTGCCGGCGACGAAATTGTATTTTGGACCAATGCGGCCGTATCAACAGGTGTCTCAAACAATGCCGGATCGAGCGGTACGCGATTCGATCCGCCGGACAAGCTCTCTTCTGAGCCGGCGGTGAGCCAGACAGGTTGCGTGAGCGGTTTCGGCGTAAACTGTATCGTTTCTGGCGGCTGAACCAGCCGGGAGTAGAACGTCGGGTCGGTTTCGTTGTCGCGAGCCGGAGTTCGATGTTGGAGGTTTTCGGCGGGCGGCAACTGGTCCCATTGCGCGTGAACGATCTCTCCGGGTTGCGTGGACAGAATCGCCGATTTGATCATCGAGTCTTCATCGTCGGCATCCCTCATAGGTTGCCAGCGGCTGACCGGTCCGGGCCGCAGCGACGTATCGACCGGCGGCGACTTCGACATCGCGGCAAACGGATTCTGATAGGTAATTGGCGCGCGATGCGAGGTTTGCGGTTCCTCAAGCACGACTCGCGGCTTCGGCTTTTTAGCTGCGAACGGGTTTTCGATCACATCCGTCGGCTCGTTGACTTGAATGTCTTCTTGCGCCGCAAATTCTCTGTCGCGACAAAAGCAGAGCCGGCGATCAAGAAAAAACGTGCGCAACGTGCGATTTGTGACAGCTTCCTTGCCATCGTTTCGAACTCCAAATAGTGTTCCGACGAGCCAATCCGCAGGGGGCTTTTGCCGGCTTACTCGTGCGGTTCGGTCATGTTCCAGGGATCGAGCGCATCATCCAGTTCCTTGTCGGGGAGCACCTTTCGCTCGCGGCAAAGCTCCCGGATCGTCTTGCCGCCGTCGAACGCTTCCTGGGCGAAAGTGGCGGCCTTTTCGTAGCCGATTTTCGGAGCGAGCGACGTTACCATCATCAGCGATTGCTCGATCAACTCGCGGCAACGCTCCTCGTTGACCACCAGGCCGGCGAGCAGTTTGTCGACAACCACGTTCGTCACATTGGCGAGCAGCTTTACCGATTCCAGGAAGGCATCGATCATCACAGGCATTGCCACGTTGAGCTCGAACAGCGAGCCGATGCCGCCCAAACCGGCGGTTGTGACGACGATGTCGTTGCCCATCACGCGGCAAACGACTTGGACCGCCGATTCGGCAATCACGGGATTCACCTTGCCCGGCATGATCGAGGACCCAGGCTGCGTCGCCGGCAGCGAGAGCTCGAACACGCCGCATCGCGGGCCGGAACCGAGCAGCCGGATATCGCTCGCGATTTTCGAGAGTGAAACGGCGATCGTCTTCAACTCGCCGTGAGCTTCGACGAACGAATCTTTAGCAGCCTGAGCCTCCGGGTGATTGGCCGCTTCGGTGAATTTGCCACCCAGCGTATTGGAGAGCGCCGTGCAAACCTTGGCCGCAAAACGAGGGTGCGTGTTGATGCCCGTGCCAACCGCCGTTCCGCCGATCGGCATGTTCTCTTCGAGGCATTTCAATGCCCGGCGGGCGCGCACGCCTGCGTATTGGGCCTGTGCCGCGTATCCCGAAAATACCTGGCCGACGCGAATCGGCGTCGCATCCATCAAATGCGTGCGGCCGATTTTCACGATCTTGTCCCATTGCCGGGCCTTGCCGGCAAGGTCTTCGTGCAGCCGATCGAGCGCCGGAATCAAATTGCGGGCGATGGCCGCCGCGGCCCCGATGTGCATCGCCGTCGGAAACGTGTCGTTCGACGACTGGCCCATGTTGACGTGATCGTTCGGATGAACCGACCCTTCCTTGCCCTTGGCGCCCACACCGAACCCCAATCGCTGGTTGGCCAGGTTTGCAATCACTTCGTTCGCGTTGGTGTTGGTCGAAGTGCCGGAGCCGGTTTGATAGATATCCACCGGAAAATGACCATCGTGTTTGCCGGCGGCCACTTCTTCACACGCGGCGATGATCGACTTGGCGCACTTCTCGTCGAGCTTGCCGAGTTCCAAGTTGGCCTGTGCGCAGGCGGCCTTCAGATATCCGAACGCGTGGATGACGGCGGCCGGCACGGGCTCGTGGGCCACCGGAAAATTCTCGATCGCGCGAGCGGTCGAGGCCCCGTACAAGGCCTCGGCGGGCACTTGCATTTCGCCCATCGTGTCGCGTTCGGTGCGGAAGGCGCTCATCGTTGTCGTAACCTCAGCTAGCTAGAGAGAAAATCGGGGCAATGATACCGACAAGCTTCGCGCGGCGGAATGGTGAATTGGCCCGCTAGCGAAGCGGTTTTACGCTATCAACGATAGCGTTTTTGAGCGCACGCGTTAAGATGGTGTAGGACCTCTCATTGTCGTTCCCGCGCAGACGGGAATCCAGAGCGCGGAGCGGGTGCTTGGGCTCGCTGCGCACATGGGAAACTAGATTTCCGCCTTCGCGGGAATGACAAACGCCGCAGGCGGGAATGACAAACGGCGCATACTATGTCAACGATTCTCGATAAAATTATGGCCACGAAGCGCGCCGACATCGACCGTGTGAAGGCGGCAACCCCGGAAGTTGAGCTTCGCGCGCGGCTGGCCAACGCGCCGCCGGTGCGCGATTTCTTCACGCCGCTCGCTGCTGGCGGGCCGATCAAGTTGATCGCGGAAGTTAAGAAGGCCAGTCCCTCGGCCGGCGTCATTCGCGCGGATTTTGACCCCGTGTCGATCGCACGCACATACGAAGCCCACGGCGCAACGTGCATCAGTGTTTTGACCGATGAGGCGTATTTCCAAGGTCGGATCGAATTTCTCAGCCAAATTCGTCGGGCCGTCGATGTGCCCGTCTTGCGCAAGGATTTCATTCTCGATACCTATCAAGTCGTTGAAGCACGCGCAGCCGGGGCCGATGCGGTGCTGTTGATTGTCGAGTGTTTGGACGATTGCAATTTGCGAAAGTTATTCAACGTCACCTGCGAGTTGGGTATGACGCCGCTCGTCGAGCTGTATCGGCCGGAGAATTTGCAACGCGTATTCGATGCCGGGGCCACCCTGATTGGCGTGAACAATCGCGACCTGCATACTTTTCAGGTCGAATTGGAGCATTCAATTCGGATGCGTGACCGAGTGCCCGATGAATGCGTGCTCGTGGGCGAAAGCGGCATCAAAACGCGTGAGGATGTGCAACGGCTCGAATCGGCGGGCGTGGATGCGATCCTGGTGGGCGAATCGCTCATGCGCGAACTGGATATTGGCGCGGCCGTCGATCGGTTGTTGGGGCGCTGACAAATCGCCCTCACCCCGGCCCTCTCCCGGAGGGAGAGGGAGAATTTGTTATGAGCGAATACGTGCAAATCACCACGACGACGGGCACCCGGCACGACGCCGAGCAAATTGCCGCCGAGCTGGTGTCGCGGCGGCTGGCTGGTTGTGTCCAAATCATTGGCCCGATTTCCAGCACGTTTCGTTGGCAGGGCAAAGTCGAAACGGCCGAGGAATGGATGTGCATCGTGAAAACCGACCGGGCGCAGCTTGGCGCGATTCAGAAACTATTCGAAGAAATTCATCCCTACGAGGTGCCGGAGGTAATTGCGATGCCCATCGTGGATGGCAATCAGGCGTATTTGAAGTGGCTTGGCGAACAGCTGGAAAGCTAAACCGGCAAGCGATTGGGCGGATCAGGAAAATGTGTGGGCGATTTACGTTGCGGACGCCGGCTTCTGTGCTGATCGAGCACTTTGATTTGGACGTGCGCGGCGACCGGCAGCTTCCGTTGTTTGAGCCGCGTTACAATATCGCGCCGACGCAGGAAGTTTTGGTCGTGCGGGTGAACCAGGCGGATGGCAAGCGGACCGGCGCGATGATGCGATGGGGATTGATTCCGTCGTGGAGCACCGGCCGTAAGGCCGGTGCTCAAGCGGCAAGCGGCCCACCGATGATCAACGCCCGGGCCGAGACATTGGCGGACAAGCCGATGTTTCGCAGCGCCGTGCGGCGTCGCCGCTGCCTGATTCCGGCCGATGGTTTCTACGAATGGCAGCAACTGCCGGGCGGCGCACGGAGCAAGAAGCAACCGTACTATATACACCGCCCCGATCATGGGCCATTTGCGTTCGCCGGATTGTGGGAGATCTGGCAGCAACCGGCCAACGAACTTTCGCCTGGCGACGAGTCGTTAAGCATCGAGAGCTGCACAATTGTGACGACAGAGGCAAATGCCACATTGCGCGAACTGCACGAGCGCATGCCGGTTGTCCTGGCGCCGGGCGACTACGATACGTGGCTCGATTCCAATATTGAAGATCCGGCCGCCCTCCAGCACTTGCTGGCGCCGTGTGCCGAAGACGAGCTCGTGGCCGAGCCGGTCAGCACGCAGGTCAATCGAGTCGCGAACGATCACCCGGGCTGTATCGAGGTTCAGCGCTCGTTGTTCTAGTCTTGCCGCTGGCGCCCAGCTAGGCCGCGGTAAGCGATTGGTGGCTCTCGCGTTTTTGCGGACGATCCCAATCAAAGCGCGTGCCCAGATGGGCATAGAGCTGCTCGTTGTGGGGTGCGAAGTATTCGATCAGCCGGCGGCGCGTCTCCGCACTCATCTTTTCGCTGTATTTACCGGGGTAGCGGTTGCCAAACTGGTTTGGCTGCCACCGCGACAAGCCAAGGAAGTCGACCACGCGCTGATAAACGTCGGCCGTTTGCCGGAAAAACTCACTGCTCTCCAAAATCAAAAGTTGGTGGGGAGGAAAATACTGTTGCCAGCGGCGAATCTGTTCCAGGTACAAGCCCCGCGCAAGTAAGAATAGCGGTCGTGGGCCGGGCTATAGTACCGCGGGTCCTTGATGATCTTTTCATGCTCACCGGCGAGGCGATCGGCCTCAGCCCGGATGGCGTCGTCAAAACAAAGTGTCTCGTGCCGGCGTTTGATCTTCAGCTGATAGTGGGAAAAAGCGCGATCGACCGGATTGCGCAGCAGAATAATGATCTGCACATTCGGCAGTGTCGCGGCAACTCGCGCCGGGACTAACGGATGAAAGAGGTAATAGGGGGTTGACTCGCCGGTGAGCATTCCCCGATTCGAGCCGGTGGTTGGCGAGGCCAAGTCGTCCACCGGAAAATGCATCCGATACCAACGGTTGCCGCGATGGAAGTTTACGTCGAAGTAGCCCACTTCCTTCGTCAACGGCCGTTCGACCTGCGGATGCTCGACCAGATAAGCCCAGAGCGACGTCGTGCCCGCCTTGGCTGCTCCGGCGACAATAAAATCGGGCAGACGGCGCCGGCCAGCGCTAAGATGCCTGTACAACCGCGGAATCGAAAAAGCGTGCCGCGCTCTGCGCACGGCCGAGGCTTTCCAAATCCTTTGAGTAAACAAATGATTCCGCGCCATGATTCGGTTCCGGGAATGAGAGATTCGAGGAGGAGCACTTTCCGTGCAAGGTCGCCGACAAGATAAAGTGCTTCGTATTTATTCGACGCGGTCGTGAATCGCGGTAAAACTCTTTTGTCGACGACATGATGCCACCGCGCGGGCCGGGAGACTACCAAAGGCCAACGTCGACCGCTACTACGACTACATGCTGCCAGCTAGCAGTTTTCGTCAATGGCGTCGGTCGCGGTACGAACCGCGGTCGCTATCACTGCCGGATCAAGCGCATACGGCGGTGATAGCCATTCTCCTAATCTTCCAGCCATTGGGGGACCGAGACTTCATTGGGTGAACTTGGCCCGATGGAAGACGCCGCCCCATGACGCTGCCAGCCGAAAAAACGCTAATTTTGTGCGGCGGCTTGCAGAGCAGCGGCACGACACTTATCTCGTGTTGCTTTTTACAGCGCGGCGACACGGACGGCGTGCTGGACGCCCCGACCGATCTCTTGCCGGCGATCGATCCCCGGTTAGCGCGTCCGATCGCCTGGTACAAAGCCAAGATCAGCTGTTTCCGCCTGGTCGAGACTGCGGATTTCTATCGCGATTTCGGCTGGAAAGTCCGGCCGCTGCTCGTCGTGCGAGACCTCCGGGCAGTTTGGGCTTCGCTCCGAAAAAAGGAATACGGTTGCAACGGCATCACGGCGGAGGATCCACCGCTGCGGTTGCGCTTCCGACGATTCATCGACGACTGGCAGGTTTTCGTAAGCCGCGGCCTGCCGATCTTACGCTACGAGGACTTCATTGCCGCGCCCGCAACCGCGTTGAGGCAGACCTGCGATCAACTCGGCTTGCCCTGGGATGAGGCGATGCTGACGTGGCCAAAATCGCCGTCGCAATTCGCCGACCGCGAATATGGAAATGATTCATTTTGGAAAACTCGCGGCAACGGGCTCGAGGAAACGATCTCCCGGTATCGGCAGCGGGCGCAAGTTCCGCGCTTGCCGGCCGGCGATCTCAAGTGGCTCGAAGCGCAATTCGGCGATTTTAACGAAGCGAACGGCTACCCGTCTCAACTGGCCGACGCGTGCGACCCTGACGCGGACGACGTTTCAATTATGCCCAGCTTTGCGGCGACGCGCCGCTACAAATGGGAAACAGGACGGAAACCCATTCGCTGGCTTCTTGCGCGGCTCGGTTGGCCCTACAACAAATTGATTGAGCAGCGGTCTTGGAAGCGGGCTGCATGAAGCGGTTTTCTCCGAGAATCGGCATCGTCACGGCGGAGCTCCGCCGGGGAAGTGGCGGCTTGGGCCAGTGGTGTTACCAATTCGTAACCGCGCTCGCTGGGCACGACTATGACGTGCATGTCGTCGCGCAGCAGTTCGATGAAGAAACTCCGAGCGGACGAGTTTTCCGGCACCTCGTTCCGACTAAATCCTGCGCAGCTTTCGCCGATGTCGCTGCGCAAAAGTTGCGCAATCTGAAAGTCGATCTTGTCCACGACATGGGTACCGGCTCGTCGTGCGATATCTTTCAGCCGCACGGCGGTTCGCACGCGGCGTGGCAGAAGCGCAACCTCGAAATGCACGCACCGTGGTTTCGCGCCGTCAAGCGGCCAATCGATGCGTTCTTGCCGCGCTACCGCGATTTTGACCGGCATTGGCGGAGACAATACGCCGAGCTCCGAGCAAAAGATACAACCTTCATCGCACTTTCTCAAATGGTGGCCGATGACTTCGTTGGCCTGCATGCGATCCGGCCGGAGCAGATCGTGCTCGTCTACAATGGCGTCGATTGCCGGCGGTTTTCGCCAGCACACCGCACATGCTACCGCGAGACGGTGCGCCGGCGGCTGGGCATCGGCGACGAGACGATCGTGTTGTTATTGGCCGCTCACAACTTCCGCCTCAAAGGCGTTCCCGAGCTGCTTCGAGTTGCGTCGCGGCTTTCGGCGAACGGGCGGCCGCTACACGTGCTCGTGGCCGGCGGCAAACGTCTGGAAAAGTGGCGGCGGAGAGCTCGAAGCCACGGCCTTGCCAACTGCGCTACGTTTTTAGGCTCCGTCCCCGACCTGGTTCCGTACTACGCCGCCGCGGACGCCTACGTCCATCCGACGTACTACGATCCGTGCAGTCTGGTGCTCTTAGAAGCCGCGGCCTCGGGTCTGCCGATCGTGACGACTCGCCGCTTCAATGGAGCGGCCGAGTTATTCCGCGAAGGAGAAGAAATACTCACCGTGGCCGATCCACGCGACACCGATGCGCTCTGCGAACGCGTGGAATCCCTTTTCGATGAACGCCGGCGCCAAAACTTGGGATGTGCCGCCCGGAACGTCGCGCTGCGGCATCCCTTCGAACGCAACGTGGCCGAACTCCTGCGGCTGTTTCAGAGCCGCATCGGCCGCCGGGCAGCGGCATAGGTTGGGGACTGGCTCATTTTGCGCAGTCCTCGGAGCAATATGTGCCTGTCCCCTTGGCCGCGCCTTACCGCGATTCACTATAACGTCGTCACCGTTAAGTCATCGAAACTCGTATTGGCGTTGATGGTGCCATTGCCGACCGTGCCTGTAAACGAGGAGGTGAATAGATGTTGAGCGACTTGAGTCGCACCATTAAAGAGCGTCGCCACCAAACCATTGATTTCCAGGCGAAGACTCAGTTGGACGCCGGCGGTAATCACGGCCCGACTCGTAGCGAGCTGCCGGTTCACACCGCCGGTTACTTGTCCAATCACGAACCGGTCCAACAGGCCGAACGCCCCGGCGTATTTGAAGTCGGTCGGACTGTGATAGTCAAACACGATGAAACCGTTTTGGTACAGATCGTGACCATTCGGCGTCAAAGTTACCTTGGTTTCCACTTGATAGTGGGGAGTGAGAATGCCCGGCGTGAGCGACGGTATCGTGACAATCGCCGTGCCCCCGACGCTTGGGCGGGTGCCGAAATACGCGTTGCCGGAGCGCACGAAGCTTCCTGTCTGTGTTACCAAAAGAGGACTCACCGGATCGGCGTTGAAGTTCTCGTTAAACACCACGCCCGTGGCAAAGCCGGTGCCGGTGCCCGTCAAGTTGATGATATAGGGGTTCTCATTACCGGTGGTGTCGTCGTTGGTAATCCTTAACTGGGCCGTGTGGGAACCGTTAAAGGTCGGCGTAAACGTGACGATGAAAGTCGTGCTGCCTGGATTAGGAATCGTAGTTAGCGCCGGCGGCGTTGTCACCAGGAACTCACTCGCGTTCGTGCCCGTAACGCTAATGGGCAATGTAAGATTCAGCGGCGCCGTGCCGACATTTTGCACGGTGAAGGTCTTTGTCGTGGAGGCCGATGTTGATCCAACATCCTTCGTATCTCCACTGAGGATATCGGCGCCATCCGATTGCAGGTTGATCTCGGGAGCCGGACCGACGAAACCAGTTCCTGTTCCCGACAAATTGATGAGATAGGGATTCTCGCTACCGGTCGTGTCATTATTGGGGATCGACAGTGTGGCCGTGCGCACGCCATTGGCGGTCGGCATGAACGAGACATTAAAAGAAACGCTTCCGCTTGGTGGTATGGCCGTCAACAACGGTTGCGTCACGACGAAATCGGTCGAGTTGGAGGTGACGAACAGCGGCCCAGGGCCCGTGAGATTCAAAACGCTCGTGCCCAAATTTTGGATCGTCACCAATTTGTTTATCGCACCATGCGTGGAACCAAGATCTACCGCAGTAACGTTGTTGGAAGCGACGGTAGCGCCGTCGATCTGCACGTTGATTTCCGGTGCGGTGGTAACGACCCCCAAGCCGGTTCCCTGCAATGTGACCGTATATGTGCCTTCATCACTGTCGTTGTTGAGAATTGTCAGAGTCGTCGATCGCGGTCCATTCGCGGATGGCGTGAACGCCACAAAAAAAGTCGTCTCTCCGCCGCTTGCAGCAACGGGAGATGCTGGTCCTGGCGACTCCACAACGAAGTCGCCGGCATTGCCGCCCGAAATGGTCGCGGATGTGACTGTCAACGCGGCGTTACCTGTGTTCTTGATCTTGATGGGGATGTGAAACACGCCGCTTAGAGATCCAACGTCGGCCGCGGCGCTCCCGGAAGCGACGCTGACGTTGTTGACCAGCACGTCGATCTCGGGAGCGGGCAATTGAAACTCGAAAGCTCCCATATCGACGTTGGCGCCGAAGATCCGGACAAACGGCAACCCGCGCTCATCGCCCAGGCTGGCGGGCGTCGCCAGGCTATTTTTTCCCGTGTCGATCGCGATGCTGTCGGTTGTTATTGCGAACGTTGGCGGGGCCGCGCCGTTAACAGCCAATGTGCCCGCCCCCACACCGCTGCCAAAAGCCGACTTCGTTGCGGCTGGGGCCGTGAGCGGTATCACCATTGCGCCGCTGGTGTCGCCGATAAAATTCCCAAAAGCGTTTGGAGCCGCCGGGCCGCTAACGGTGAATTGCCCTCCCGCGGGGAGCCCCGTTTTGTCGCCGATCAAACTGAATCGAACCGTACTGGCGCTGCCGGTTGGTATATCCAAGTCCGGAAAGCCGTCGCCCGTATCGGAATTTCCAAAGACGATGGAATTTTGCATCTTGAACCGGGTCGTGGCGAAAACGCCGCCCCCAGTTCCGTCGCCAGGTGTTGCCCCTGAGTTATCCGCGTCGGCGGTGTTTTTTGCGATTGTGGAGTTTTGAATCGTGACGTCGAAGCCCAGTATGCCTCCACCCGATATATTGGCCTTGTTATACGACACGGTGCTATTCTTGACCGTAACCTTATTGCCAAAAATACCACCTCCGCCTCCCACAGAGACGCCATTCGCTTGATTTTCCGACACAGTGCTGTTTTGGACAGTGACATTACCGCCGCCAAAAATGCCACCCCCGATTGCGCCAGCGATATTGGTGGTACTCGCAGCGATTCCTCCGATCGTGCTGTTCTGCACAATCACGTTCCCGTGCGCATAAATACCGCCGCCATAACCGCCAGCCGTGTTACCTGATACCGTGCTATTTTTTACGGTCGCATTGCCGCCGGCATAGATTCCACCGCCGTCATTGCTAGTGGCCGTGTTGCCGCTAACCGTGCTGTTTTCTACGTCAACGTCTCCGCCACCATAGATGCCCCCGCCATACTTATCGGCTGTGTTTCCGGTAATGGTGCTATTGTTGATTACCGTCACGGTGCCCGCGGCAAAAACGCCGCCACCGTACTTCGTGGCCGTATTTGTTAGCGGTCCGGCCCCGCCTACCGTGGTGTGCGAAAGCACCACGTCGCCGGTCGAATAAACTCCGCCGCCGCTTCCGTCTGAGGCGGCATTTCCGGTGATAAAACTATCGGCGATCGTCAGCAGGCCGGAAGCATCTGAAAAAATCGCACCGCCATCGGCAGTCGCGCCTGGATCTCCATCCGACAACGTGAGGTGGGTAAGGGTCACATCACCGGCGGCGCCTGAGATGTTAAAAATACGGAAGTTGCTGCCCGCGCTAACGGTCAGGATGCTGCCCGTCGGTCCATTGATTACGACGGGTGCGTCAATTCCTAACTCTCCGTCTACTGACAACGAAATTGTCTTGTCCGTGGCGAAGAACGATGAAAATATGATTGTGTCGTTCGTCCCGAGCGGATTAGTGGTCGTGTCGACCTGAGCCGTCTCGCTAATCGCGCCCGTTGTGAGTATGCGCCCCAAATCCGGAATTGTGCCGCTGGTCGATCCAAAGTTAACAATTGCGATTGCTTCACGCAGCGACAGTTCCGCGTTCGAAGTGTTCGCGCCGCTGTCCGTGTTAACCGTCAACACGGCCAGCAGGTTTCGCTTTTCCAGTTGTTCGAACCGGTTCAAGCGTCCGGCTGTACTCGTTAACCCACGACGCTTTTCCTGCCGGCGTGATTTGTTTCGCTTGCCCGGTTGTCTGCTGCCAAAAAAGGACCACGTCATGGTGTTGCTCTTTCGAAGTTGCGCAGTGAACTCCCAAAAACTCAAGTTGCCGATATGAAGGCAACCCTTGATCGTATCAGGGCACACGATACTGTCAATCTAACCGAGAAAATAAGCCGAATTGGGGGATGCTGGCATTCATTTTTCCACCAGGCAGACCGTGAGCGACCGTGGGCCGTGGGCGCCGATCACGAGCGACTGTTCGATGTCGGCCGTCTTCGACGGGCCAGAGATGAAAACGCCAAAAACCGGCTCGGAAAAAGGCAGTAGGTGCCGCGAGCCGAGCGGCACCTGCCCGGCTTGGCTCGCCGGACCTGCTGCGATGCGCTCGTAAGCCGCGTGCATGTGATCCACGATCGCATCCGCCGACACGACCAAGACCAGGTGCTGGCACAAGAAGTAGAGAACCCGGTGCGTTAAGTCGCGATCGGTGACCCAGACCGCGGCATTCTCGGCCACAGCGAATTCACCCGGCAGGATCGCCACATCCACCGCCGCCAGCTCTTGCGGTGAATTCGCGCCCGCCACATCGACATTCGGTGACCCGATATCGGCAACGAGCGACGCTCTTCGTCGCGCCCCCGTACAGTGCGGCAATTGTTGTAGTTGTGCATTAAGATCAGCTGAATCGCGAGCGATGAGCGTCTTGCCGCCGACGGCTTCGAGGACCTCGATAAACTTCGCGCGTTGATCGGCGAACTTCGTCCAGTTGTGGTCGAGCTCGGGCAATTCGGCCGCCGCCGGCCGATTACCGCGGATTGCGCTCAATATGTTTTCCTTGCTCGTCATCCGTGCGCTCCACCGCTCCGCTTCCGCTTGCGGTTTAGCTCGCGAAACGACTGCCGCGGCGCAGAGGGCAACTCGCGCTGGCGTCCCCAAACGTTAAACCGACTATAGATCAGCGACCGCGGCGCGATTCGCAGCACGAACCGCGCCAAACCGCCGACGATTCCGTACAGCCACGGCCGATTCAGGACGATTGCAGCCAACTTGATACCGAACCGTTTCCCCTTGGGAACAAGTCCAAGCCCGGCCAATCGTCGCCGCGAGATGAATAGCTGCTGGTGCAGGTCGATTTTAACCGGGCACACGTCGCTGCACGAGCCGCACAAGCTGCTCGCGAACGGCAGGCTCTTGTGATGCTCGGGGTCGAGAGCCGCGTTGATGATCGAGCCGATCGGCCCGCCGACGGTGACTCCGTAGCTGTGTCCGCCGCTGCGGCGATACACGGGGCACGTATTGAAGCAGGCTCCGCAACGGATGCAGCGCAGCGAGCGGCGGAAATCCGCGCTACCCAGTAGTGCGCTCCGCCCGTTATCGACCAGCACAATGTGCAATTCGCCGCCCGGCAGCGGGCCGTGGAAATGTGACGAATACGTCGTGATCGGCTGGCCGGTCGCCGAGCGGGCCAGCAGTCGCAAAAACACGCCGAGGTCGGCCACGCGCGGGATCAGTTTTTCGATGCCCATCGAGGCGATGTGCAGCTTAGGCAGCGAGACGCCCAGATCGGCGTTACCTTCGTTCGTGCAAACGACAAAGCCTCCCGATTCGGCAACGGCAAAGTTCACGCCGGTGATCCCTGCCTGCGCCGCCAAAAAAACTTCCCGCAAGTGCTGGCGTGCGGCGTCGGCCAGGTATTTGGGATCGGTCGCCCCGGCCGCCGTGCCCAGCTTTTCATGAAAGAGCTGGCCGACCTCCTCCTTCATAATATGAATGGCCGGCGTGACGATGTGGCTGGGATGCTCGTGACGAAGCTGCACGATCCATTCGCCCAGGTCGGTGTCGGTGACTTCGATGCCGAGCTGCTCCAGATGTGGGTTGAGACCACACTCTTCGGTGAGCATCGATTTGCTTTTCACCACCCGCGTGGCGCCGTGCCGCTGCAATATTTCTGCCACAATTGCATTGTGCTCGGCCGCATCGCGGGCCCAATGGACTTCGGCGCCCAGCCGCGTGGCGTGGGCGGCAAATTCCTCGAGATACTCGTCGAGCCGCGACAACGTATGCTGTTTGATCCGCGCCGCCAATTCGCGCAGCGTTTCCCATTCGGGCACTGAACGCGCCGCATTATCGCGCCGCTGCCGCGCCGACCAGACCGCCGCATCGTGCCAGCGCACGCGCCCGCCGTTGGCGATAAACTGAGCGGCCTCGGTGGGGTGGTCCATGGTGGATGATTTTCCTACGTGAATTCCGCCCGGCAGCCCCCGGCTCGGCCGGGGGTTAGCGCGAACGTGTTGCTTCCGCAAAAATCTCGGCGATGTGCATCACGCGGATTGGCTTCTGCTGGCGGCGGATCAGGCCTTCCAAATGCATCAAGCACGACATATCGGTGGATGTAAGCACTTCCGTGCCCGCCCGCTGGTGGTCGGCGATTCGATCGAGGCCCATCATGCACGACACGGCTTCTTCCGACACGGCAAACAATCCGCCAAAACCGCAGCATTCATCCGGCCGCGAAAGCTCGCTCAGGATAATGCCGTCCAGCGACGCCAACAATTGCCGCGGCTTGTTGAATTCCGGGCCGACCAATTCACTGTCCGAGGCGGTTCGCAGCTCGCGCAAACCATGGCAGCTTTGATGCAATCCCACCCGGTGCGGAAACGAGCCAGCCAGGCGATCGATCTTCAGAACATCCGTGAAAAACTCACACAGCTCAAACGTCTTGTGGGCGACGTCGTCGAGTAGCCGGGAATGTCCCAGCACTTGCTCGTAATGGTGCCGCACCATCGCGACGCAACTGCCGGAAGGCGAAACCACGTAATCATAGTCGGCGAAGACGCGCAAAAACCGCTCCGCCAGCGGCCGGGCGTCGTCGTGAAACCCGGCGTTCGCCATCGGCTGACCGCAGCACGTTTGGGCATCCGGAAACTCGACGTCTAATCCATGTTGTTCGAGCAGCGCAAGAGTGGCTAGGCCCACCCGTGGATAAAACTGGTCAATGTAACAAGGAATGAATAAGCCGACATTCATACCACTATATCCTTCCATGATTGTAGGGCGAACGTATGCGGAATACGATGTGCAGTATGTCGCAAGGTTATATCGCGATTGATCTGGGCGCCGAATCGGGCCGCGTGATTGTCGGCGTGCTCGAGAACGAACGATTGCGGCTGGAAGAGGTCCATCGTTTTCTCCACGAACCCGTCTGGTTGCCGACCGGCCTGCACTGGAATATCACCGCGATTTGGCGGGAAATTGTCGCCGGCTTACGGCTGGCCGCCGAATGGGGCCAGTCGAATCGGATCGAACTCGTTTCGGTCGGCGTCGATACCTGGGGCGTTGATTGGGCGCTGCTCGACAAGGCCGGTGAGCTGGTCGGTTTGCCGCACGCCTATCGCGATCCCCGCAACGCAGCCGCCTACGATGCCGTTCTTGCGAAACTGGGCGCCGATCGCATTTACCGCACGACCGGTATCCAGTTCATGCCGCTCAATTCGCTCTATTCGCTGTACGCCCATAGGCAAGCCGATCCACAGGCGTTCGCCGCTGCCGATCGGCTCTTGTTCATTCCCGATTTGCTCCACTACTGGCTCAGCGGCGAGCGAACCACGGAAGCCACAATCGCCTCGACGAGCCAAATGATCGATTGCCACACGGGCGATTGGGCCCGCGACATGATCGCCGAGCTGGGCATACCGACGAACATTTTGGGTCCGTTGATCCCCCCAGGTACCACCATCGGTAAACTGCGTCCGAAGCTCGTGGAAGAAACGAGTCTTTCGCCCGCGCTGCAAATCGTCGCCCCCGCCACCCACGATACCGCAAGCGCGGTAGCAGCAGTCCCCGGCGAGCCCGCTTCAGCGGGCGGGCCCCCTTCGAACTGGTGTTATCTTTCGAGCGGCACCTGGTCGCTATTGGGCGCGGAGTTGGACAAACCGTGCGTCTCAAAAGAAGCCCAGGCCGCATCATTCACCAACGAGCTCGGAGTCGCGGGCAAGTTTCGCTTCTTGAAAAACATCCCCGGACTTTGGCTCGTGCAAGAATGTCGGCGCGACTTCGCCCGCCGCGGCCAAGAACTCGATTATCCCACGCTCACCCGGCTGGCAGGCGAAGCAACCGCGTTTCGCACGTTGGTCGATCCGGCGCACGACCTCTTCCAATTGCCCGGCAACATGCCCAAAAAGATCGTCGAGTTTGCCCGCGCAACCGGCCAGCCGTCGCCCGAATCACCCGGCCAATTCATTCGCTGCTGTCTGGAGAGCCTCGCGCTGGCGTACCGAGAAAAGCTCGCGACGCTTCAGTCGATTCTCGGCACGCATTTCGATGTGCTTCACATCGTCGGCGGCGGCGGAAAAAACGAACTGTTATCGCAAATGACCGCCGATGCCACGCAATGCCCGGTCGTCGTTGGACCGTATGAGGCTACCGCAATGGGCAATTTTCTTGTGCAAGGCATGGCCGTCGGCCAGGTTACCGATCTCGCGCATTTGCGGCGCATCGTTTCCCTTTCATTCGAGTTGATAACGTACGAACCGCACGCTGGCGCCGATTGGCAAGTGGCCGCCGAACGCGTCGCGAAACTTGGCGTTTGATTGTAGGACGGACAACCTGTCCGTCAATTGCGGAAAGACGGACAGGTTGTCCGTCCTACACCCTCGTGTTGACCCATCATAAACCGGGCTGAATAATATAGGGTTACCAGCCGCCGACACCGTAACTGGCGTCCGTGACTCGAGTTCTCGTCCCGAAAACCGGCGACCGGCAATAACGGAGCGTGTATCTCATGCTCGACCATGTTTTGATTTGGCTGAATGGTCGCCGCCACGAGGTGCGCGCTCGCGATGCATTCCTGTCGCTCTCCGATTATTTGCGCCGCGTCCATGGTCTGATGGGCACGAAAATCGTCTGCAGCGAAGGCGACTGCGGCGCCTGCAGCGTCCTCATCGGACGAGCAGCCGCCGACGGAAGTCGGCTGGTTTATCTTCCCGTCGATTCATGCATCCAATTCATGTTTCAGCTCGATGGCACGCACATCGTCACCGTCGAAGGATTGGGCGGCGAAGCCGAGCCCAGCCCGGTGCAGCAGGCGATGATCGAGTGTCACGGCTCGCAATGCGGTTTCTGTACGCCGGGCTTTGTCGTCGCCATGACCGGGCTGCTGGAGGATTGCGACGAATTGGACGAAGCCGCCATGCGCTGCGGATTAACCGGCAATTTATGCCGCTGCACCGGCTATTTGCCGATTGTCGACGCCGGCCGGACAATCGACGTCGCGCGCCATCAGCGGGCCGAAAAACTTTATCCCAGCCAGTATATGCGCCGCGAGTTCAGCCAGCGGCGCGAGCAGCCGATTGAAGTGCGCGCCGAGTGGGACGACCAAGAGCATCTATTCATGTCGCCGCCGAATCTCGACGCGGCCCTGGAATTCCTGGCCGCACATCCGGATGCCACGATCATCGCCGGGGCCACCGATATCGGCGTGCGGATCAACAAATCGCTGGCCATACCGCGGAAGATTCTCGACTTGAACCGCGTTGACGAGCTGGAAGAGGTGGCGGTTGGGGAGGGCGAACTGGTATTGGGCTCACGGGCAAGTTGGACGGCGATCAAGGAGATTTGCGAAAGTGCCGTTCCGGAATTCTATAAGATCGTTTCTGTATTTGGGGCGCCGCAAATTCGCCACGTTGGCACGATCGGCGGCAACATCGCCAACGCCTCGCCGATCGCCGATTCGTTGCCGTTTCTGTACGTCATGGACGCCGTCTTGGAGCTGCGCAGCGCCGGCGGCAAGCGAGATGTCAACATCAACGAGTTTTACAAAGGCTACAAAAAGTTCGATCTGCAGCCGGGCGAACTCATCGCGCAAGTGCGAATCCCCCTGCCTGCGGATGGCGAATTGCTGCGACTTTACAAAGTTTCCCGGCGGCGAGATCTGGATATCTCCAGCTTTACGGCCGCGATCCGCATGCGGCTCGATGGCGATTCGATCGCCGAAGCGGCGATTGCGTTCGGCGCCGTTGGACCGACGGTGATCCGCGCGAGAAAGACCGAGTCGTACTTGCGCGGCAGACCGCTGGATGAGGAGACGATGCGGGCCGCCGGCGACGTGGCTATCAAGGAGATCACACCGATCAGCGACGTCCGTGGGGCTGCCGACTATCGATATCAATTGACGCGAAATGCACTACTGAAATTCTTTTACGACTCACAAACAGTTGCTGTGCCAGTTTGATTGCTTGATACAAGTGTTGTTCACGCAAAGGCGCGAAGGCGCAAAGTAAGAAGAACTTTTTCGAACGCTAATCTACGCTAATGATCACTAATGAATTCAATTGATTTCATTAGCGAGCGATTAGCGTCGATTAGCGGTTAACTGTCTTTGTTTTTGTCTTTCTTTGCGCCTCAGCGCCTTTGCGTGAGAACTTTTGTGGTAGGAGCGAGTGCGATGCCAGCTGCCGGGAAAGCCATACCGCATGATTCGGCGCTCGGCCACGCGACGGGCCAGGCGCCGTATATCGACGACCTGCGGCCGCTCGCCGGCGAGCTGTATGTCGGTTTTGTTGGCAGCCCGGTTGCCGCTGGCCAATTGCTGAACGTCGATCCGAGCGCCGCGATGGATGTTCCTGGCGTTGTCGGCTGTTATACGGTGGCCGACGTGCCGGGTCACAACATGTTTGGCGTCGTGGTTCTGGACGAACCGTTCCTGGCCGATGGCGAGCTGCTGTATCTGGGACAACCCGTTGCAATCGTGGCGGCGGAAAGCCCGGCCGCGCTCGAAAGAGGCCGCCAGGCGGTGCGCGTTGAGTGTAAAGGAACCGAGCCGATTTTGGACTTGGCCGAATCGATCCGCCGTCAGAAGTTTTTGGGACCCTGTCGGCGGATTTCCCGCGGTGACGTCGATTCGCAACTCGCCGCCGCGCCGCACCGTCTCAGCGGCATGTTCACCAGCGGCGGTCAGGAGCAATTCTATCTCGAGTCGCAAGCGGCAATCGCTTATCCGGGCGAGCAGGGGCAAATGATCGTCCATTCGTCCACGCAGAATCCGACCGAGATTCAAGCCGTCGTAGCCGAAATGCTGGGCGTCGGCCAGCACGAAGTTGTCTGCATCTGCAAGCGCATGGGCGGCGCCTTCGGCGGCAAGGAAACCCAGGCGGCCATTCCAGCAATGATGGCTGCGCTCGTCGCACACAAAACGGGCCGCCCTGCCCGCGTTATCTACAACAAAGACGACGACATGCGCGTCACCGGCAAGCGGCACGCCTACCGCAGCGAGTGGGAAGTGGGCTTCGACGACGATGGCCGGATTCGAGCGATTCGCGTCGCCTACTATTCGAACGGCGGCGTGTCGACCGATCTGTCGCTGGCCGTCATGGAGCGCACATTGCTTCACACCGATAACTGCTATTATCTGCCGCACGTCGAACTGACCGGCCAGGTCTGCTTTACAAATTTGCCGTCGAACACTGCCTTTCGCGGCTTCGGCGGACCGCAAGGAATGACGGTCATCGAAAACATTCTGGAGTCGATTGCCGAACACACTGGCGTCGATGCGTTCGACGTAAGGATGCGAAACATGTACGGCGTGGGCGAACGCAACACCACGCCCTACGGCCAGGTCTTTGATCAAAACCATTTGCCGGAAATCTTCGCGACGCTCGCCGCCCGTTCGCAGTATCGCAAACGGCGCGACGAAGTCGCCCGCTTCAACGCGGCGTCGCCGACCCAAGTTCGCGGTCTGGCGATGACGGGCGTGAAGTTCGGTATTTCGTTCACAACCAGTTTTCTCAATCAGGGCAATGCCCTGGTCAACATCTACACCGATGGCACCGTGCAGGTTTCCACCGGCGCCACCGAGATGGGCCAGGGCGTGAACGTGAAAATTCGCCAGCTCGTGGCCGACGAGTTCGCGATCGACGTGGGACGCGTCGTGCTCATGCCGACCAGTACGGAAAAAAACATCAACACTTCGCCGACCGCGGCCTCCGCCGGCACCGACCTCAACGGCGCCGCGGCCGTGAAAGCGTGCCGCTCGATCAAGCGGCGGCTGCGCCGATTCGCAGCCGGCAAGCTGGCCGACGCGAAGGCCGGCCTTGGCCCTTCGGCATCGCACGTGCAATTCCGCGACGGCCACGTTTACGACAGCCGCCGCCCGGAGCGGCGAATCCCCTTCGGCGAACTGTGTGCCGAGGCCCGTCGAGATCGCGTCGATCTGGGAGCCCGCGGTTTCTATGCTACGCCGGGCGTCGATTTCAATCGCGAGACTGGTCAGGGAACGCCGTTCTTCTATTACACGCAAGGCGCCGCCGTGGCCGAGGTGCTCGTCGATCGGTTCACGGGCGAGCTTCGTGTGCCGCGCGTCGATTTGCTGATCGATATCGGCCGATCGATCAATCCGGGAGTCGACCGCGGGCAAGTGATCGGCGGTTTCATTCAGGGCATGGGTTGGGTCACAACCGAAGCTCTCATCTACGATGAGAAAGGCGACTTGCTCTCACACTCGCCGACGACGTACAAGATCCCCGCGATCACCGACGTGCCCGAAGTGTTCAACGTCGCCACGTTCGACAACAACGACAATGTGCGAAACGTCTACCGCAGCAAAGCCGTCGGCGAGCCGCCCTTGATGCTGGCGATCGCGGTCTGGGCGGCGGCCAAAAATGCGCTGGCGTATATCGGTCCGAGCGCCGCCGCCGAACTGCGACTACCAGCCACCGGCGAAGAAATGCTCCGCTGTTTGACCCAATCGACAATCCACCAACCGCCGCAAATGTCCTTAGCCTCGGCGGCTACGCCGAATTCCCTCAGCTAATCGTCGCGCAAGATCTTCTTCCTTCCGCCCTCCGCCCTCCCCCTTCCCCCTCCCACCGATGCCCATCGCCGCACGGATTTGTCGAACGACTGGCCGAGCTGTCGCAAAGCGGCTTGCCGTTCGTGTGCGTGACGTTGGTCGAGCCGCTCAAGGCAGCACACCGCAAGACGCTGGCAGCAAGATGCTGGTCACGGCGAGCGGCCTCGACACGGGCACCGTCGGTGGTGGGCGGGTCGAGCATCAAGCCATTCAGTACGCGCAGGCTATGCTCGCCGCATCGCCCGAACAGGCCGCGCCCGATGGTCCCTGCCCCCCGCCTCCTGCATCCTGCATCCTCCTCGAATGGAACCTCAAGCGCGATGTCGGCATGACATGCGGCGGTTCCGTGAAGCTCTTCTTCGAAACGTACAACCACAGCGATTGGCGAATCGTCGTCTTCGGCGCCGGTCACGTCGCGAGCGCCGTCGTCGATTGTTTAGGCCGCCTCGACTGCCACGTCACGTGCATCGATCCACGAGCCGAATGGCTCGACCGCATCCCATCGCGAAATCGGTTGCGAAGAATTCAAAGCGACCAGCCACGCACGCTAGTCGCCGATTTACCTGATGACGCGTTTGTCATTTGCATGACCATGGGCCATGCGACCGACCGGCCGATTCTCGAAGAGATTTTCCGGCAGGGCCGGCAGTTCCCGTTCTTAGGCGTTATCGGCAGCAAAGCCAAGCGGGCCGTGCTGCACAAGGAGCTGGTTGCCGCCGGCATTCCGGCGGATAAAGCCGACGCATTTCGACTGCCCCATCGGCCTGGATCTCGGCACCAACCAACCCGGCGAAATCGCGATCAGCGTCGTGGCCCAGTTGATCCAAGAGCGCGATCGCTGGCGCAGCGCCGCACCGTCATCCTGAGCGCAGCGAAGGATCTACGTTGCCTTCCACCGCCGCGCAGATTCTTCGCTTCGCTCAGAATGACAACGTCGTTTGGCCCGCCTTACGCAATCGCCGGCACCTCGAATTGCCGGCGGTATTCGCGGTGCAAATAGCGGTTCGCGTTCTCGGCCGATTCGCCGACGAACTGCTCCTTTTCGGAATCGAATTCGAGCAATGGCCCAAGCTGCAGCTTTGATTTCTTGATATTGACCTTGTTGCGCTCGAGGTGCTGCTCGATAGCATCGACCAGTTTGCCCCATGGTTCGAAGTTGTTTCCGACGGCGATTGCTTGCTCATGCGTATAGTGCCGGCCGGCACGCAGCGCGACATCGGTCAGGTTGCACCAGGCGGTCGATTGGTGGCCAATTTGCACCTCGGCATTGAGCCGCCTGCGATCGTGCGCCATCGACGGCATCGACAAAATTCCGAGGGTGCCCCGCCCCCGAATCGCCCTTGAAATTGCGAATGAGTTTGCCGCCGGTGTCGTAGGCGGCTCCGTGACCGCGGCCGCCCGCATAATAACCGCCTTCGCAGTGAATAACGTATCCGGTGCCCATGTTGTCGATCTTAAAGGCGTGCTTGTTCTGGGAAGCCTCGCCCAAATTACTGAGTCCGAACAGCAAGGGAACCGAGCCCGTGTCGTAGTAAGCGAAGCACACGTTAGGCGTCTCGCCCGCATCGTCCCACACCAAACGGCCGCCGCCCGCGGCGATCCGCTTCGGGAACGGGCATCGATCGAGCAGCACGACATTCACGGCATCATCGAGCACGTGCACACCCCAGTTGCCAAGTTCGCCGTTGCCCGTGTTATATTCCCAGTGCCAGTCGTAATGCAGCTTGTCGCGATAGATGGGCAGATCTTGCGCCGGCCCCAGCCACAGATCGTAGTTCACCGTTTTTGGAATTTCCAACGGCGACGGCCGCTTGCCGATCGGCTGCCGCCGATCGAGGCGGCAAACTTGTGCAAATTGAATCGCGCCCAGCTTTTTGTCTTCGTGCAAATACTGTTTGAGCTCGGCTTGCAACGGATCGGATCGCTGCTGCGTGCCGATCTGCACGATGCGATCGTACTTCCGCGCCGCCCGAACGAGCTGCTGGCCCTCCCAATGATTGTGCGCGAGCGGCTTTTCGACATAGACGTCCTTGCCCGCTTTGCACGCCAAGATTGCGGCCAGCGCGTGCCAATGATTGCACGTCGCGATCACCACGGCATCGATGTCGCCCTCGTCGAGTAGTTTTCGCAAATCGCCATATTTCTTGGCGCCGGGATGGCTGGCGGCCGTTTGATGCAGACGCTCTTCATCGACGTCGCACAGCGCCGCGATCCGCACATCGGACAGCGCCGTGAATTGCGGCAACAATTCCTTGCTGCGGCCTCCCAAGCCGATAAAGCCGATGTTCAACCGTTCGTTGATATTTCGAGCCCGAACCAGGCCGGTCGCGAGCGCTGCACCGCCAAGTGCGGCCGAATACTGTAAGAAACTGCGTCGGTGGAAGCGGGTCATATTGCGTTTCCTGGTACCAGAACGACTTCGACCAGACTATCATGCCGTGCAGGCAAAAGAAAGCGGTTGACGTTTTCCGCTGCTTGTTACCGACTCCATTGAGGACAAGTTCATGGCGGCAGTTCGCCACCGATTGATTGGCGCACTTATGCTTCTGCAACTCGCAGCATTCGCCCGAACCGGTCGCGCAAATGAGCCCCAATCCTCGTCCTCAAGAACCGGTCTGCAAATCGGCGCGATCGCGGTAAACGTCACGCCGGTCCAGTATCCGGTGATCGTCAACGGCATGTTCGAAGAGCGGACGGCGGATCGAGACGTCGATCCGCTGTTTGCCCGCGCGTTCGTGCTGGACGACGGCAAAGCTGCGCATCGCCATCGTCGTTGTCGATAGCTGCATGTTGCCGCGCGAATTGCTGGACGAGGCCAAGGCGCGGGCCGCCAAGATGACCGGTATTCCCGTCGAGCACATGTTGATCTCGGCGACGCACACCCACTCGGCGCCCTCATCGATGGGTTGCCTCGGATCGCGGCCCGACCCGCAGTATCAATCCTTTTTAGTGCCGCAGCTCGCGCGGGCCGTTCAACTCGCAAATGAGCGACTGCAGCCGGCCCAAATCGGCTTCGCCAAAGTTCGGCGCCGAACTATACGTTTTGCCGCCGCTACATCCGCCGGCCCGATCGAATCACTAAGGATCCGTTTGGCCAACTCAATGTGCGCGCAAACATGCATCCCGGCTTTCTCAGCCCCGACGCCGTCGGGCCATCTGGGCCGGTTGACGATGAGCTGTCGCTGCTCGCCATGCAAACGCGGGACGGCAAACCGCTCGGCGTGTTGGCCAATTTCTCGATGCACTATGTCGAGTCGCCGCTCCTCTCGGCCGACTATTTCGGCCGGTTTGCCGAGCACTTGGGCAAACGGCTGGACGGAGGCGACGGGTCGTCATCCTGCATCGTTTCAATGTCGCAGGGCACGAGCGGCGACCTGGCGAGCATGAATTACAACGCCCGCACCGCCACACGCGAATACGATCGTTACGCCGATGAACTTGCCGAAATTGCCCACCAGGCATACCGCCAAGTGAAATACGAACATGCGGTATCGCTCGCCATGCAAGAGACAAAGCTTACGCTCGAACGGCGCGTGCCGGATGCCGAGCGCCTGGCGTGGGCAAAACGATGGCGGCAAAGATCGGCGACCGGCGGCCCAAAGGTTGGCCGGAGGTCTACGCACTCGAGCAAATCATGCTCGCCGATGAACCCCGGCGCGAATTAAAGCTCCAAGCTGTCCGCGTCGGCGACGTGGCCATCGCCGCGCTTCCCGATGAAGTCTTCGCCATCACCGGCCTCAAACTGAAAATGCAAAGTCCGCTGCCGCAAACTTTCAACATCGAGCTGGCCAACGGCAACGAGGGTTACATCCCGCCGCCCGAGCAGCACAAGTTGGGCGGCTACACGACTTGGGCCGCCCGGACCGCTGGTCTCGAAGTCGATGCCGAGCCAAAAATCGTCGAGCACCTGTTGAAGCTGTTAGAAGATGTAACCGAAAAGCCCCGCCGCGCATTGCCCGATATCGGCGGCGCCTATGCCGCCGCCGTCCTCCAATCGAAGCCGCGCGCCTATTGGCGGCTTGCAGATATTGGCGGCAACACGGCCGCCGACATCAGCGGCAACCATCTCGATGCCCGCTACGAAGATGGCGTCGCCCACTATTTGCCCGGCCCGCCCAACAGTGGCCTCGCCGGCCGCCGGCCAGTCCAGCCGCGTCGGCCCATTTTGCGGGCGGCCGCCTGCGAGCCGAGCTACCCAATGTGGGCGACACCTACAGTGTCGAATTCTGGTTTTGGAACGGCTTACCCGATAATGCCCGGCCCGTGAGTGGATTTCTCTTTTCCCGCGGACCTGGCCGCGACATCGAAGTGCGCGGCGATCACCTCGGAATCGGCGGATCGCGAAACGCCACGGGACACCTGTTCTTCGCTAACGGCAATCAAGCGAAGCAGATTACCGAAGGCCGAACGACGATTGAGCCGAGGACCTGGAATCACCTCGTGTTGGTGCGCGATCGCGAAAAAGTGCGCGTGTACCTGAACGGCCATAACGACCCAGAACTCTCCGGCAACGCGGCCAGCGATCCACAGACGCCGAGCAAAGACTGGTTCTTCGCCGGCCGAAACGACAACTCCTCCAATTTGGAAGGAAAACTGAGCGAGGCGGCGATCTACGATCGCGCGCTCGCTCCCGACGAGGTACACCGCCATTTCGAGGCCGCAGGCACGCCGTAGAAGACCCCTGTGACGACTCGCGACGCACTTGATGCTCGTCTACTCTCGACGCTACAACCTAAAAATCCATTTTCCGCATGAGTCGCGACCGGGCAAGTTGACGATGCAGTGGCCCGTCGGTGTATTATGATCGAGTATGGCGTTCATTGATTGAATCCCCTCACTCACAGTCGATACGAATTATCGGGAGGCGAGATGACTCGGAAATTCACACTAGCAGTTCTTGCTGTCATAGTTCTTGAGTGCCTGGCACTGCCCGCCGGCGCTGCTGCGCCGAATGAAAAAGGTTCCGCGGCATCGCTGCCCAACATCGTTCTGATTATTTCGGATGACCAATGCTGGAACGATTTCTCGTTCATGGGCCACCCGCACATTCAAACGCCCAATCTCGATCGCCTGGCGAACGAGAGCTTGACGTTCACCCGTGGGTACGTGCCGTCGAGTTTGTGCTGTCCGAGCCTGGCCGCCATCATCACGGGGCTCTACCCGCACGAAAACATGATCACGAGCAACGACCCGATCGCTCCCAAGGGGATGAAACCGGCCGACTTTCGAAAATCGGCCGCATTTCAGCAAGGGCGCGAAATCATGAATCGCCACCTGGAAGCGGTGCCCACGCTGCCGCGCCTGTTGGCTGACGCCGGCTACGTAAGCCTGCAAACTGGTAAATGGTGGCAGGGGAATTTCAGCCGCGGCGGATTTACCCAGGGGATGACCAAAGGTGAACGCCATGGCGACGTGGGGCTCGACATCGGCCGAAAAACGATGCAGCCGATCTACGATTTCATCGCCACGGCCCAGCGCGATAAGAAACCGTTCTTTATCTGGTACGCGCCGATGATGCCGCACGAACCCCATAATCCGCCGAAACGTTTGGAAGATAAATACGCAAAGGTGGCCCCCACGCGGCAAGTCGCTAAGTACTGGGGCATGGTCGAGTGGTTTGACGAAACGGTGGGAGACCTGCTGAAGCACCTCGACGACCAGAAATTGTCCGACAACACCATCGTGCTGTTTGTCATCGATAACGGCTGGATCACCAACCCCAAAACAGGCAGCTACGCGCCGAAATCCAAGCAATCGCAATACGATGGCGGCGTCCGCACACCGATCATGGTGCGCTGGCCCGGCCATGTGAAACCCGAGCGATCCGAAGCCCTGGCATCGTCGATCGACTTTGCCCCGACGTTGCTGGCGGCGGCCAAGCTTCAACCGACGCCCCGGATGACTGGAGTGAACTTACTCGATCGGCAGGCAGTTGCGGCGCGGAAAGAGGTCTTCGGCGAGTGCTTTTTGCAAGATTCGGTAGAACCCAACAACCCGGCCGCCAGCTTGAAGTGGCGCTGGATGATCGACGGCAAGTGGAAGCTGATCGTTCCCGATCCGCACAATCGGCCAAACGATAAGGTTGAGCTCTACGATCTGGCCAACGATCCAAACGAGGAGCACAATCTGGTCGCGAATCACAGCGAAGTCGTCAACACGATGGAGGGCGCCTTAGACAAGTGGTGGGACGGTCGTTCCACCGCGCGGCTAACCCACTGAGGCCTACGACTCTGAGCAGCTAGAACCCGTTTCAAAACCGGGGGCTAGCGCCCTGCGGCTGATCCAATTAGCCGGAACGCGCTAGCGTCCGGTTTAATTCGGCGGTTTTGAAACTAGTTGTAGTTTTTGACGACTACTCGGAGTTTTGTTTGAAGACATGAGATTAGGCACACCGTCGCCCGCAAATTTGTCGGCATCTCGACTTACGGGGGGCAAGTGCTGGCAAACCAAGGTCTCGCAGCAAAGGACTTTTCTTAGACTTATCAGCCTACCAGCCAATTCTGTCACATGTTTGGCCACAAATGTTACAGAACCGTTACATGCAATCGCGTTACTCGTCGGTAAGATAGTCGCAGGCTGCTTCCCACGGCGTACCGTATTCGAGCAATGATAACATGTTGAGAAATGTGATCGCGATAATCACGTTGCCGGTGTTCGTCGGTGCATTGGTGAACGTGGGGCGCGGAGAGAATACGAAATCTGAGCTGGTGTCAACGAGCGGCGTTACTATCTACGACACCGACCCCCAGCATCTGTGGAATCGATTGCATCGTGCGCTCTATGTCCGGACTACCCCCGACGGACAGGAGGTCGGCGCCGACCGACTCGATCCGCTGTTGTGGGCAAACACGCGCCATCTATTAACCGGAAAATCCCACGAAGAGGCTGTGGCGGTTTTGGATGAATTCCTGAATCACCACGGCGAGCGGCTAATAGCTGATCCTCTGCGACGCGCAATTCTGCAGCGCGACCTGTGGGCTGTTTTCGATTGGGCCGCCGGTCGTGTCGGTACGACGGAACAGAAAGAGGAACGAAGTAAGTTGCTCGTTCGACTAGCCGCCGCAATCGGCCGTGTTGCACTAACCAACGCTCAAATTCGAAATCTCCCGGACAACGTTGCCGCCGCGGTGGCATCCAAGTCGTTCGCTGCGCGGTATGAAAGCATGCATCCCCAGGTCGAGTTTCTCCCGCCGGACCTTCTGGATGCGAACGGACCGTGGATCTGTCTGAAAGCAAATGACGGCCGGACGATTACGCCGATGCACGATTATGGCTTCGGCAACCGATCCGTGTTCCTGGTGCTCTTGCGTTTACCCGAGGGTCGAAAGGCTACACTCGACTACCTCGCCAAACTACGGAACTTTCAAAATCCTTGGAAGGATATGAGTGAGCGTCAGCCAGACCTAAATCCCGAATTGCCGCAGTTTCCTGCGGGGACCGAGGTCGCCCTCGTACGACGCGCGATTCTGATCGATGACCAAGGCAAACCAGTTGCGACGCGACTCGTTGAGGGCATCCAGCTTAGGCACTTTCGCAAAGTCCCAGGACCACTCAATGACCGTGTGGGGCGTGACGAGCAAGACCAAGACGTCTACGAGTTTCAACTTAGCCGCAAAAAACTATTTGCAGGCGAAGCGGGAGGACTCTTTTCACCCGAATCGGACTTCCTCTTCGTTCAGTTCCAGAGCATGGGAATCGATGCGCTCGAGCGAGCAGACTTGGACAGCGGCGGAGCAACAAAGCTACAAGGACTGGTGCGCAATTCGTGCTCGAAATGTCACGTCGCTCCGGGAATCTTTTCTCTGCGAAGTTTCCAAGCATCGTTCCCCGCCCAAGGGTATGGCCGTGCGCAACTGGCACAATCTCAATCGGAGGATGCCGCGAGCACAACCGTTTATCGAAAACTGGATCAGCGTTCGTGGGGTCTCTTGGAGGGACTGCTCACTGCGGTACAAGCAAAACCGTAAGCAGTCGGGCTGACGGGACAAGTGGCTCTTGGAGTTCGGCCCTGCGGCTAGAAGTTGTTCCTGGTGTCGCTTCTACAGTCCCGCAATCTCATACGTTTTTCAGACGCGCCAATAACCCACCGACTATGAAGCCGTGTTGATTTCAAGCTGCAATTGGATTGTTCGCTAGGCGATCGCCTTTCGAAGAAACTTCCTGTGCCGCTGCCAGCGACTATGAAGCCG
Organism: Pirellulales bacterium; assembly: GCA_963733825.1. Taxonomy (GTDB): domain Bacteria; phylum Planctomycetota; class Planctomycetia; order Pirellulales; family Lacipirellulaceae; genus JABDGM01. The sequence continues at coordinate 177,888 of CAVTEK010000005.1, read as the reverse complement.
TGTTGATTTCAAGCTGCAATTGGATTGTTCGCTAGGCGATCGCCTTTCGAAGAAACTTCCTGTGCCGCTGCCAGCGACTATGAAGCCGTGTTGATTTCAAGCTGCAATTGGATTGTTCGCTAGGCGATCGCCTTTCGAAGAAACTTCCTGTGCCGCTGCCAGCGACTATGAAGCCGTGTTGATTTCAAGCTGCAATTGGATTGTTCGCTAGGCGATCGCCTTTCGAAGAAACTTCCTGTGCCGCTGCCAGCGACTATGAAGCATGGATTGTTCGCTAGGCGATCGCCTTTCGAAGAAACTTCCTGTGCCGCTGCCAGCGATGGGAATTCATCCGACTATTCGAGGTGTCTGTGCTGAATCGTGTCGTGCACAGTCTCATTTATCCAAATACGCCACGCCGCTCATTCGTTTAAACGCGATCCAGTCGCCTCGGCGACTTCGCAGGGTGGGTTCCGAGCTGACGCGGACCGTTCCCAAGTAGCTGGCCAATCAGGCAGAGAGATTCTTCTGAACGTATGATTCTGGTGTGGTTCATGCTACGCGGTGGCCGCGGCTGGCGGCGGTTCGCGCCATTCCGTGCTGTCCCGCAACATGGCCCAGCAACGCACCAACAGTTTTCGCGCCAACGCCACGATCGCTTGCTTCCTGCGTGTCTTCTGGCCCCGCGAGAGCCGCAACATCAGCCGTTGGGCCCACGGGTTGTAACGCAGCAAGACCCAGCCCGCTTCGACCAGCATCTTTCGCAACAGCGACGGCCCGCGACGACTGATGCGTCCCTGGCGATCGGTCTCACCCGATTGAAACTGTTTGGGCACCAGCCCCGCATAAGCGGAGACTTGCCGCCCATTCTCAAACCGATGCGGGTCGTCCAGGTAAGCGACGACCACCTCCGCCGTGCAACGTCCGACACCGGGGATCGTCCGCAACAACTTGACGCTCTCGCTCGACGCCGCAAACGTTTCGAGCTTATGTTCCACTTCGCGCAGCAGCTTGGTGACCGCCTTGAGCGCCTGCAGCTCGAGCGCCGCTTCGCCGCGCCACAGCTCGTCCGCAGAACATTGCTCTAAGGGCTTGGCAAGCTGTTGGATCACCTCGAATCCGGCCACGGTCCAGGCCCGCCTGCCACGATCCAGCAGGATCCCCTCGCGCTGAACGATGGCTCGCAGGTGATTCTGGATCGCGACGCGCCGAGTAATCAAGGATTGCCGATAGTTGAGCAACGCTCGACGTTGACGCGTTTCGGGCGCCGGGACATAGACCGTTGGAAGCTGTCCGAGTGCCGCGAGCTGAGCCAGTTTAAGAGCGTCGTCCCGATCGGTCTTGCGCTTCACGTTCTTCCACTTCCAAGCTTCGCTGCTGGGATTGGCAACCTGACACTTCACGCCCCGCTGGCAGCACAGGTCGTACACCCAACCAGCGATCGAGCAGGTCTCGATGACCACCAGGTCGGGGCTTTCCCGAAGCAGTAGTCGATCTAACTCCAGGACGTGCGTCACGACCGTAGTAAACCTGGCCGTGCCCGTTGCCGTGACATAATTGCAGGCGACTGACTTATACTTGCCGAGGTCGATTGCGAGGATCTTCATCGTCATGTACTCCTGTGCGTGAGGAAGGAACTCTTCCACCTTGATAGCTCTCCGGGCTCTCAAGGGGCACACGGCTTACATGGATTCTTTTAGACACCGCATATAGGTCGACGATCCGGCCTTCTCCGGCAACGGCTATGTCCCTGTTCCAGAACACGCCAAAACTCATCGACGTGCCTGGTTTGTGGCACTGATATTTCGTGCCGAGAACCCGTCAGCTTTCTCAGATTGAGATTCGGTGCGTTCGGGGCCCGGCGGAAAGCCCCAGCAAAAGAACGATTTTGACAGCATCTGTCGACACGAGTTTCGCGAGCAATGTCGGATTCGTCCAGGGCGATCTGGACGTCCTCCTACCAGTTCCCATTTACACCGCGCACTCACAGCAGCTAATTACATTAGGTATCGGGAATTGCATGATGGTGAGAGTCCAAAACGGAATCCGGGATACGAAGGTTGGTCGATTGTTTCGCGACGGACGTTCGCCTGGGCGCCTACCGCGCTGCGCTATTGGGACGGTGACGTCGCGCTGGTTGCTGGCCCCACTGAATTAGCGACGGAGATCGCGTTTAGGCGCGAGCCGAAAACATCACTTGCAGAGAAGCCCACGCCGGTAGGACGCATGATTTGCACGCCGGTACAGGTGAGACCTCGACAATTGTGAATATCCAGATAGCCGCCGTCGATGTGGACATTTCGCAATTCCAGGTCCAGGGGCGGCGCGGACTGCATCGGCGAGGTTTTTGGGTAGCCCTCGACGATAAACGCGCAGTTCTTGAGATCGATCCCATTCAGAACGCAGTCGCGAGCGTGAAGGATGCGAAGTCTGCAGTTCGCTGCCGTGACTCCGTTTACCTTTACCCCGGCCGCATCGGCGATCAGCAGGCTATCGTCCTTGCAATTCTTCGCGCTAAAATTCGAGAGCTGAATATCGAATCGCCACCACTTGTCATCCACCGTCATCGGCTGATTGAAGTTTGAGACATAAAATCCGGATGTGCAGTCGGTTGCTGCCACGTCGGAGATGGTGATCCCGCGACTGGCGAGCCAGGACCAACTATGTTTGTTACCTTCCTTCTTCCCGCAGTCTGAGATGACAGCGCGAAGTTTGCCCTGCACGATCACATTCGACAGCGCGACATCCACTGCTCCCGCCAGCCGGACGCCATTCGCACCCCCGCCCTTTGCATAGATGTTGGTCGCGTTCGAGCCGTTTGAATTCCATTCCCCGAAATCTGCCCGCGCATACGAACCTGGCCCACCAATGTACGCGTTGACTGCCTTGCCGTCTTGATAGGTGACGAAGGAGAGTGCGTCGTCGCCCGTCTCGATGCCGGTGACACCATTGACATGTACGCGCCGGCAGGCGTTGAAATGCATTCCGTCGGCCCAAGTGCGGGTAATGCGGAAGTCCTTCACGTCAATGTCGGAGCAACCCATCAGGACCGCGCCAGTTTGAGGGCTGAGCTCCGCGCTGCACTGAAGCATGCGAATTTTAGAGATGCAGCGATCATTGGACGGAAATCCCTCGAAGCGAAAGGCATCGCCCATGCTCCTGTTGGTCGGTTTCTTCGCCCATTTCACGGAGACGTTTATGAGCGTAATATCGTGGCACGGTCCGCGGAAAAGAATGCCATGTCCGCGGTCGCCGACACCGCTTTGCGGGTTGAGGTTGTCCATAAGCAGCACAGCGCCGGGATCGAAGAGGATTGTGACATTTGAAACACCATCGAATTCGATGCCATTGGGCTTCCGTCTGCCGCATCGATACGTGCCACGGGGAAAGTTCAGCACACCACCCTTGTTCTGCGTCATCGCCTGCGCTGCACGCGTTATTGCCGGCTGATCGTCCGCAATCCCATCCCCCACCGCGCCAAATGCACGAACGTCGAATCGCTCGGGCGCCTTTTCAGCCGCCATCAGCGGGACGCACAGCATCAGGATGATGAGCATCTTCATTAGCGGGCGGAGTCGGGGCGACCTACCGCGGGCAGTGGCCACAGATTTATCGTTTGACTTCCTGCGTGCAAACGTTCGATCGCACCCGCGAGCGGATTACCGGCGTTCACGGGCTGTCCCAACAGGTCGAAATCGTCGGCCGGACCGGCGGGTACTGTTGGAACCGCATCGGCGCTTGGCAGATCGACTTGAAGCCGGTTTTTGCCCCGGTCGACGTGGATATAAAGATTGGCGGGCAACGCCGCAGTATTCTGGTCCATCTGCATTGCCACCCTCCACGCCGACAGCGACAACACGGGCAAGCGCTTAAGATCGGACAGGTCTGGAACCTCGTTTTCTGGCACGTGTGCCGCCTGCAGTTGGTCACGGCAGTATTTTTGAATCTCATTGACGAGGATGCGGCCTTCATTGTTATTGATCACGAAGCGTTCGCCAGGCTCGACAGCATTATAATCCGAGCGGTTGTTGCGAGACCGCGGCGAATCGAGCGGCAGCGAGACGGCGGCTTCGTGATTGCCATGCAAGAGATTGCCGGTAATTGTTTCGTTGGAGGCTTCCGCCAGACGCCGGTTTGCGTACGATCGCTCAGTCACCACGAGTTGTTGCAGTCCGTAGTGAGCATTTTCGAGCAAGGTGTTATGCACAATGGTGACGCCGGACGCATCATGAGTATAAATACCATCACCTAAATAGGGAGGCCAAAGGCGGGTATTGGAGGCAGAGAGGTTATGATCAATGAGCATGGGCCCGAAGCCTAGTTCGACGAAGATGCCGGCGCCGCGATTACCGATGCATAAGTTCCTGGTCACGCGGGCGTTCTCCCAACCATTGTCCAACCAAATGCCGAAAGATGAATTGTGCGTGACGAGATTGCTCTCGATTACTCCGTGCCGAAAGGCATGGACTTTGATGCCCGCCGCCTCGGCATCGGCTAAGAAGTTAATCGGTTTTTCGCCGCCGCGGCTGGCGTTGTCGCGGATGATGTTGCCGATGATGCGTACGTAGTCCGTATTCCATGCGGCGATGCCGCACTGCGCGTTGCCGGTGACGAGATTCCCTTCGACCAGATGATGCCCGCCGATGAGAATTCGCTTGTCCTGCGGTTCGGTATCGATCAGCGATTCGGGAGTCCAAGCTTCACTGCCGCAGTCGATGCCCTTGCCAGTGGTGTCGCGAACGATGTTGTTGCGGATCCACCAGTGATTGCCGGTGCGGGTACTGAGCGCGCCCAACTGTGGCCAGTCAGGTCGCGTCGCGCAGCGCTCGAAGACGAAGCCTTCGACCTGAATATATCCCAAGCCGCGGCGATGTGGGGCGAAGATGCGATCTCGCGTTGTGATTTCAATCGCGCCCGTAGCGGGAGCGGTGTTGCCCTGAAGATGGATTAGCAACTGCTGGCCGTCGTTGGTCGACAGCCAACCCCCCGGAGTCTGGATGAGCTGTTCCCGCGAGGTCATCTGGATTAGCTGCTGGTCATGGAGGAATACGAGCGCATCGCACTTACTCACCCATTCGGGCTTTCCCTTCGGCTGTGGCGGTCGGACGAACGGGTTGCCGAAGGTAAACGACTTCTGCGGCAGCGGTGCGATGAATACGCCCGGCGCCTCGGGCAGCGGTTGCCACTTCGCTTCTAGCAAGTCGGCGCCGCGAACAATCGCGGCATGCTCGGGAATCGAACGATACACGATGGGCGCCTTCTCGCTGCCCCCGCGGGCAGGAGATACCCATTCGTGATAGATGCCGGCGCCAACCGTGACGACGTCCCCCGGTTTCGCGAGTTGCGCAGCCGCATTGATGGTGCGGAGCGGGTGATCGCTTGAGCCGTCGGCCGCGTCGGTGGCGTTGGGATCTGCCTGGCGCACGAACCACTCTCGGCCAGAAGCACCACCGGCGAATGCGCTCGTCAGCAGGCACCCAAGCAGCAAACCCTTCATGATTTGTCCTTCCTGTGAGAATCAGCGGTACGCGATTATCGTACATTAAAGTACCGAAATGCCCAATTCACCATCAGACTTTCCCCGGCCTTTAATTCGTCGTCTTACAAGTTGCGCGAACATCCGCGACAAAGATATATGTGCTGTCGTGAGTCATCCGCATCACGAGACGGTGGCCCCAGTCGGTAGCGACATTCAAGGGAATTAGATCTCAATTTCTGAGCGCAAATGTGGGTGTGACATTGGCCAGATACGCGCGACCTGGTTGGGCGGATTTGCAGCTGCAAGGAACCGGCAGACTGCGCGGGATGGCGCATTCGCCTGTGAAGGATTGGGAAACCGACGCAATCCTAATGCAGACGGTCAGTCCATCTCACAGGTCACCAGCGACGCGTACCAAAACTCGTCAAGTTGTGAGACTCACCGAGAAAGCACCCTTTTGGCACTGGTTCAGATTTGAGTGGGATGTTCGCCACGTTGATCGCGTCGGACATTATATGACGGTGACGCTGCCGTCAGAGTAGTGTGCTTCGTCAGACGCAAACTATCGTGCTCGCGGCACCGTCCGCAGCACGACGCGGCGCAGGTCCATCACCGCCGCTCCCGGCTTCGTCTGCGGCTTCACCGACAGCGTGTGCTTGCCCGGGGCGAGTTTCACTTCGCCAACGATCCGCAGAATCATATTCTGAAAGTGACCCGTATCCTGCACGGTGAACAAGAGCGTGCGGCCCTCGATTTCCACCGCGACCTTCGCACCGCCGCTGCCGGGGCCGCAACCTTGCTGGATTTCGACTTCGTACAGGCCGGGCCTTTTAATCTCGAAGTCCCATTCGGCCCAGTCGTCGGCGTTCGTCCAGTAGCCGAGCACGTTCTTGTTGGTCTCCGGCTCGTAGCGCAGCGACTGTCCGTGAACGCGAGCGTCTTTGGCGTGCAATCGGATGTCACCGGCCGCGGGCGTGACCGACGGCTTGCGTCCCTTGACCGCCGCGTTCATCTCTTCGCGCCAAGCCTTCCATTTCAGCGCCGGTGGCGGCGGCCGTTGATGCGGCCGAGAGCTTCGACACATCCTGATCGATGTACAGCCGCCGATTTAGTTCCGCATCAAAATCCGGATTTGGTGTCGGCATCCGCGCACCAACCTCCACGCGCCACGCATTCAGTTTGTTGCGAAGGTCGGCGGTCCGCGCAGGTTCGGATGCGGCAACGTTCTTCTGTTCGCTTAGGTCTCGTGCCAGGTTGTAAAGCTCGACGCTGTCGTCCTCGAAATTCTCCACTAGTTTCCAATCCCCATCGCGAATCGCTCCAGCGGGGCGGCCACCTTGATTCGTGTAGTTCGGGTAGTGCCAGTACAGCGTTCGGGGCGGCAGCGATTCACCCCGGAGCAATTTCGTGATGTCCGTGCCATCCACGGGTCCGACCGCTTTCGCAAGGTCGATGCCTGCCGCCTGGATGAACGTCGGAAACAGATCGGTGAGCTCGACCGGTGTATCGCACGTGCTGCCGGTCGCGACCACACCGGGCCAGCGGACAATCAGCGGTTCGCGCAGGCCGCCTTCGTAAAGGAAACCCTTGCCGGCGCGAAACGGCGTGTTATGGGTGGCCGGGGTGCCCGGGAATTCAAGCACATGTAGCCCACCATTGTCGCTCGTGAATACGAAGATCGTGCGGCCCGTCAGGCCAAGAGATTCGACCTTTGCCATCAACCGGCCAACAGAGTCGTCGAGTGTTTCGACCATCGCGGCGTACGTGGGGTTGAAAGCGCCCTGATACTTCTCAACGAGTTCGGGTGCCGCAGAGAGTGGAATGTGAGGATTGTTATGCGGCACATAACAGAAGAACGGCTGGTCACGATGGTCTACCATGAATTTTTCCGCTGCGGCCTCGATCGCGAACTCTCCTTTGCCGCCGGCGGAAAGCGTCGGCGGGTTCGTTGCCGGCGGCTCGAACGCCACATCAAAGCCTTGCTGTTTCGGACCGAAGCCCGGACCGCCCAAGTGCCACTTACCAAACATCCCGGTGGCGTATCCGGCACTTCTGAGAACCTCGGCGATGGTCACTTCCTCGAGCGGCAACTGACCTTCGATCCGCGGCTGGAGAAGTCGCTGCGAAGGTGCATCGGGACGGCCAAAGAGGAAATTCGTCAAGTTGAGCCGCGCCGGGCATTTGCCCGTCATGAGTGCAGCCCGCGATGGAGAACAAACCGGTTGAGCGTAAGCGCACGTAAATCGCATACCTTGCGACGCCAATCGATCCAAATTCAGAGTGCGGTGCTCTTTCCGTCCGTAACATGCGAGGTCGTTGATCCCAAGATCGTCGGCCAGGATCAACACGATATTGGGTCGCGACGCGGTCGTCGAAATGTCGGCCGCGAAGAGTGTCGTCCCCGAGGCAATTGCGAGGGCGGCAACGGCGAGCATAGTCACAACGGTGCGTTTCATAGCAGGCATACTAAACCCCAACCCGGGAGGAATCACGCACGAAATTTGCCCGTTCCAGACACCAGCCGACGTCGCCAGAACGGCACGCATCCCGCGAACGTGGCTAATTTGGCTGAATTTGCCTAAACTGGCTAGAAAAATAGGCGGAATGGAGAAAATGCGGGCGTTTTTTGCAAAATCCTCCGTTATTTTCTGTAAGGATGGCCCGGTTCGCGACATTACCTTCAGGCAAATTTCCCTTTGTTGATTCGTGCCGGACTTGGCGGATTTGAGCATGAATTTACCCCTGGCGATGACCGAGCGGTCGGAAGCGGCTGATGACCAGCGCGATCCGGTCCTTTTTGCGACATTGCTGCGAGAAAGCCGCAGTCGCGTTTTTGGTTATTTGCTGGCGCTGGCCCAGAATCTCTCGGATGCAGAAGATCTCTATCAGCAAACGGCGCTTGTCCTGTGGGAGAAATTCCACGAATACGAATCAGGTTCCGATTTTGGAGCTTGGGCGACAAGTGTCGCCCACTACAACGCGGTCAATTTCCTGCGCAGGCAATCGCGGCGGCGGATGCTCTTCAGCGGCGCGGTTTTGGCGCGCCTCGTCGAAACGCAGGCGACGATTAGCGATCGGGAAATTTCCGCCCGGTCCGAAGCATTGAAACGCTGTCTCGAAACTTTATCGTCGAACCACCGTCGCTTGCTCATGCTGCGATATCACGGCGAGTACTCGATGGCTCAAATCGCCAAACAGGAAAGTCGATCGGTGGGAGCGCTGTACGTGGCGCTTTCTCGGATTCGTAAAGCGCTGCTGTCCTGCATTGAACAGCGAATCGCGAGTGAGGCTGTGATAATGTCGCCACGAGATTTGTTCGTCGAAATCTGCGATTTGGCGATGCGAGCCAGCGACGATCGGCTCAGCGGAGCTCAACGGAAGCGACTCAATGATCTGCTCGAGTCGAGCGACGATGCCTGCCGGGCCCTGCTGTTTTGCGGGATTATGGATGCTGAACTGGCCGTGCATGCCAGTGAAGAAGCGGCTCAGGACCGGGCGCTCGAAGCGATTACCAGCGACGCGAGCGCCAGCGCGTACACTCCAACGAAGAGAAAACGCACGCGCCGCAGAAGCAGTTTGTTTTCTCGTTGGTTTCCGCGAGCAGCGTTGGCTTGCTTGCTTTTGGGCGTAGCGGCGCCGTTTTTCATTAGCCGAGAGGTCGTTCCCGTTGTTCCCTCCACTCCGGCGGTGAACCTTGTGAAGCGGGTGCCACAGCCCGTCGGCAGCCTCAAGTCGGCGCCGGAAGCGAAATTTGTCGGCCTGTCACCGCGTGTGGGAGATTCGTTTACCGAGGGTGATGTCATTGTGCTCGACAGTGGCGAGGCTCATGTAAGCCTGGCTTCCGGGGCCGAATTTGTTCTCAAGGGTCCGGCCGATTTAAAGTTTGACTCGGCCAATCACGTCGAGCTTCGGCGCGGTGTGTTGACCGCGCACGTTGCCGCGTGGGGATCCGGGTTCACGGTCGACACGAGCGCCATGCGCGTCGTCGACCTGGGTACGCGGTTCTCCGTTTCCGCCTCAACCCAAGACGTCGAAACCCATGTGTTGCAGGGGCAAGTCCGCGTGCAGCCGCTGGCGTCGACCGTGAGCGGCCGCCGGAGCGTCTTGCTTGCACAAGGCGAAGGCATTCGTGTTGATTCGGGCGCCGACGAGCCCGTTCGTTTCGTGGCACAGAAGGAGCGAGTCCCGGAGACAACGGAAAAATTTCGACCGTTCAAACCGGTCGCATTATTCAATTCGGGGATTGCGCTCGCGGAGGGCGACGAGGATCCGCATTGGCACATTACCCGCGGTCCATTCGGCGCGAGTTTCAAGAAGCCCCAGTTCGGCGTGGTTTGCACGCCCGATCCACGTTATGCGACCAACGAGCCGCAACGATCTCAATGGCTTTCGTTCGCCAAAGATGTGCGTCCGGGCGGGCTCGCCAAATCGGTCTACACGTTCGAAACGACGTTCGACTTGACCGGCTTTGATCCGTCGACCGTGATCGTCGCCGCCCAGATGGTGGCGGATAATGGTGTCCACGCGGTGCGGATTAACGGCCAATCGGTACCGATCGTGCCCTGGGATGACAACGATTTCGCGCAGACTTTCAACAGCGATCAATTCCGGCTGGTCGAAATCCGAGATGGTTTCGTGCCCGGAAAAAACAAAATTGAAATCGACGTATGGAATGGAACCTATCGAATGGCCGGTTCGGAGCATGATCCGAATCCGATGGCGTTGCGGGTAGAGTTTCAGGGCTTTGGACGGCTGAACATTCATCGCGAGACGGCCGCGGGCGTCTCGGCGAATCTTGTTACCGGCCCCAACGGGGCCACCTAGGCGGAAAGAGGCGGCACCAGATTCTGAATCGTGCCATCGCACTTTGGTTCTTATTGAGGAGAATTATCAATGATTTCGGTTAACAGGCGGCGATCCGTTTGCATGTTCACGGCGCTGGTGGTTGGCGTTTGCGCAATTGCGCAAAGGGCAACCGCAATCGTTATTTATCAGGAGAATTTCACTGGTTCGGCATCGACGCCGTTGAATGGGTCGCTGGTCGACACAGACAACAACGGCGGCACGAATACCTGGGTGGCGAACTCGGGATACAAATTGAACGGTGCGACGCCGACCGGGACCGGCGTGAATTCGGGGGCGTATTTGCCGTTCACGCCGGTGGCCGGCAACGTTTATACATTGTCCGCCAGCTTCACGGGCATCGGCCCGGACGGCACGAGCGTATCCTGGCACGCTTTAGCATTTGGTAAGAGCGTACCGTCGCCTTTTACGGACGGGGCAGATAATCGGTTCATTTCGGGCGGATCACTAGGCCGTGCCTGGTTTTTCTTCCGTCCCAACAATCCAACCACTCCAACCGACAGCCCCAATAAGATTCAACTCGGAAATGCCGGGACGGGAACAGCATCGAGTCCGGTTTGGACGGATGCCACGCTGGCACGAGGCGAAGGCGGCGATATTGATTTGAAGATCGTGCTCGATACAAATCCGCTCACGTGGACCGCCGACTTCTTCGCCAAGCGGCCGACCGACTCGAGCTACACCGATGTATCGGGCGGTCCATTGAGTCTCCTGGCTCAAGACATCGGAATGGTTGGAGTTGGCCGCACCTCCGGCACTCTGACTGGAACGCTCACTAAATTCATGCTGGAAAAGAGCGATACCGGCCTCGTTCTTGGAGACGTCGACGGCGACGGCGACGTGGACGATGTCGACTTTGGCTTCATTCGCGACAATCTCTTCTCAAATGGCTCACGCGCTCAAGGCGATTTGACAGGCGACGGCTACGTTGACTTCAGCGACTTCCGCCAATGGAAGACGGCCCACGAGGGATCTGGAGCGGGATCAAGTCTTGACGTCTTGATTCCCGAACCGGCAAGCGCCGTATTGGCGATGATTGCCACATGGATGGGTTGCGTTGCGGGACGGGCACGCCGCACCAAGCGAATTCTGTAAGACATACCCCATCAGTTGTCTCGTCTGTCTGGACAGAATTCTCGCCATCATCCTTCGGAAGTGCACATCATGTCTTACATTAAGAAATTCTTGCTGGCCGGTTCGGCAGGCATACTGCTACTGACAACGCCGCCTGCCGATGCGCAGACCTCTGGCGTTTTGAACTATTGGACGCAGGCGTCGGGCAATTGGAACGTTCCGAGCAATTGGAGTCTTGGCACCCTTCCCAATGGCCAATCGACCGATGACTTTGCCATTATTGGCGGCACGAGCGGCGCCAACGGCGTTTCCACCGGCGCGGCAACGATTGATTCCAATATCACGGATATGCCGGGTGGAATTACGATGGGCGTAGCAGCAGCTGATTCCGGCACGCTGCAGATCTCGAATGGCGGAAGCATCACCGCTGCCGTCACGGGCTTTAATGGCGACGGAAAAGTGTACGTGGGCCTGTCGGGCACAGGAACCTTGAATGTTGACGGCGGTGGCTCGCTCTCGGCCGTCGCGCTTAACGTGTCGGGCAACGCATCCAGCACAATCCGGCTGGGGACAGGGAGCGGAACCGCTCTGGTTAATGTGGGCGACGCAAATCTGGCCCGAACAACGCGAGTCGTCGGACCGAATGTGGATTTTACGTCGACGAACCTGAATCTTACCGGCGGCACGCTCATCGACGAACTCACTTCTAGCAGCCATTCAGCGCTCAAGGCCACGAACACGGCGACCCTTGGCGGGACATTGTCGATCCAATTCGATCCGGGCGTGACGGCAGCGTTGGGTTCGACCTGGAACTTGATCAACGCGACCAACCTTGCCGGCGGGTTTACTTCCGTGGCCATTTCCAACGCGCCGTCGTTGCCGATCAATCAAGGGTACATCGTTCGCAAGCAGGCCGGCGGACTAGGCAAGATCATGCAACTTGCGGTTGAAGAGCAGCTCGTGCTCAACGTGGATCGCGCGACGCACGTTGTCTCGATTTCGAATCCGGGTGGATCAAATATCGCGATCGACGGCTACTCGGTGCATTCGACGTCGCTGAACGAGCTCAATACGGCAAATTTCACTCCGCTCGGCGGAACGTGGCAAACGGCGAATTTAGGCGCCGATCGAATTAGTCAGGTAAATCCCAGCGGGTCGCCAACGTTTGCGATCGGAAGCACAACGTCGCTCGGCGCGATCTTTTCACCTCCCACTCCGGCGGCATTTGGAACTCCGACGGAAGACCTGACGTTTCAATACACGCAGGACGATGCCTTTGGTGGAACGACCCGAACTGCCAGCGTGAACTACATCGGATCGACCGGTATCAACAACCTGGTGTTGCGCGTTGATCCGACGACCGGCGCAACCCAGCTGAAAAACACTTCGTCGTTCTCGGAGGATATCGACGGATACACGATCTCCTCAGCCTTGGGATCGCTCGATACGTCGCAGTGGAACAGCCTCGACGATCAAAATGCGGCCGGCGGCGACTGGGAGGAAGCCAACATCAGTGCGAATCGTTTGTCGGAAATCAAATATGCGGGCTCGACAACATTCGGTATTGGCCAGTTTTTCAATATCGGCAATGCATTCAATGAAGTATTGGGAAAGCGCGACCTGCTGTTCCAGTACCTGCTGCATGGCGAATCGACGCCCCGCACGGGTGTGGTCGTTTATGAATCGATTTCCGCCTCGCTCCAGGGCGACTACAACGGCGACCAGCGGGTCGACGCGGCGGATTACGTGGCGTGGCGAATGAATCCATCGGCGTTCGGCGGGCCGACTGGTTACACGACCTGGCGTACCCACTACGGCGAGACGGCCGGCAGCGGCAGCGGGCTCGTCGACGGCCAGATGGTGCCTGAGCCGGGTTCGTTCACTTTGTTCTTAATAGCTGCAGGGATGGCGTTTGCAACGATACTCGGAAGGCGAAGTGTTTGGCGGGAACTGGCAGTTTGCAGGTAAGCGATTCGTTGAGAAGAGGATTCGTGTCTGCAACGTTTCATGCTGATTTTTTTTTGGGGAGACTGACTAATGAAGAGATTACCAGCGTTCATTACGGCAACAATTCTCATCGTGTGTGTTGCGCCGGCGTGCAAGCGTCCACGATTATCTACCACGATGACTTCAACGGTTCGGCGTCGACTGCGGTAAATGGACAACCGCTCGATGTCGACAACAACGGTGGCGCGAATACATGGGTGGCCAACTCGGGGTACAAAGAGAACGGTGCGACGCCGACGGGAACAGGCGTCAACTCGGGAGCATTTTTGCCTTTCACGCCGGCGGCCGGCAACATTTATACATTAACGGCTCGCTTCACGGGCGTTGGCCCAGACGGCGCGAGCGTTTCCTGGCACGCTTTAGCATTTGGCAAGAGCGTACCGTCGCCTTTCACGGACGGGGCAGATAATCGGTTCATTTCGGGCGGATCACTAGGGCGTGCCTGGTTTTTTTTCCGTCCCAACAATCCGACCACCCCAACTGACAGCCCCAATAAGATTCAGCTAGGCAATGCCGCGACGGGAACAGCATCCAATTCCAATTGGTCGGACCCCACGCTGGTTCGCGCCGAAGGCGGTGACATCGACATGAAAATCGTGCTGAATACAAGTGGCGCCACGTGGACGGCAGATTTCTTGGCGAAGCGCCCCAGCGATTCGACGTACACAGAGGTTTCGGCCGGTCCGCTGAATCTGTTGGCGCAGGATATCGGAATGGTGGGCGTGGCTCGAACGTCCGGAACCCTGGCCGGAACGCTTGTTAGTTTTGATCTGAGCTACGACGCGGTTCCCGAGCCGGCATCGATTCTGTTGCTGACGCTGGGAGTAATCACGATTGGCGCTACCCGGCGACGGAAATCGTAATTCGGCACGTTTGCATAGTGGGGCAGGGGGTCCACGGACGTGTGAATGTCCGTGGACCCAGAATTATCAACGGATGAACAGAGAATGAGAGTCTCCACTAAGACACCGCAACGGCGTGCGTTCAGTTTTGTTGGATTGCCGTTCGACAGGTTCAGCGCAGTGGGCCGGCAGAAGCGCTCCGGGTTTACGCTTGTCGAACTTCTGGTCGTGATCGCCATTATCGGCATTCTCGTAGCGCTTTTGCTGCCGGCCGTGCAGGCGGCACGTGAAGCCTCGCGGCGTTCGCAATGCGTCAACAATTTGAAGCAAATCACTTTGCATTGTTACAATACGAAGGCGTAAAGAAAAGGTTCCCGGCAGCAAGGAAAGGCTGCGATGGTCTTAATCTTGTCTATCCGGGCGTTGATTGCACTTCCAACAAGAGCTCGGCCAACTATGAACTTGCGTTGCAAGGCGCCAGCGCGCTTGTTTACATCCTGCCGTACATTGAAGAGCAAGCTCTTTTTGACCAGTTTCGAGTTGATGTCGTTTCGATTTGGAACTCCGACACCACGTCGACCTGGTATTTGGAGCCCGATGTGAAAATTGCGATCGGAACTCGGCCCGCCACGTACGTGTGTCCATCGGATGGCGATTTGCCGATCTTTGCCGAATACAAGCATGTGGTCCCAGCTCGCGTCGACGTCACCACCGGCAGCTACGCGAACGTCGCCGGCACGCTGGGAGCAAATTCGGGCAACCTAAAATATGCGAACGACGGCGTATTTTTTTACAACCGTCGCATCAAAGGTGTCTGAAATCACCGATGGCTTGAGTCATACACTATTTGCCGGCGAAACGATTCAGGGAGATTTGGCGATTGGCTCGAATCTTTGGACGAACGGCAATCGGCTGAACTCGACGATGCGTGTGGCTTGTAATCCGATCAATTGGCCGCCCGGCGATAAAAATGGCCCCTGCGGCTATTTGCTAGATGCCGCCACGGGCACCAATATCGCGAACGGCGCATTTCAGAGCCGGCATCCGGGAGGAGCCAATTTTGGCTATGGCGACGGGCACATTACGTTTCTCCAAGACTCGATCGACCTTATCGTATACAAAGCGCTTGCCACTCGAGCGGGCGGTGAAGAGTCGCGACCGACAGTACCAACTAACAACTCGGGCTGGGAGTTTCGAATTCATGCGACGTGCAACGGTTCGAGGTCGGCAATTATCCGCCCTGGTGACAATGTTGGCACTCGTTCCCGGCTGCAGCGACGGCAAGCCAAGACGCGTTCCCGTATCAGGAAATGTGCTGATCGATGGCCAGCCGCTTACGTTGGGCTCAGTCGCATTTGTCCCCAAGGAGCGCACGCCCCTCCGGGAGCGCCATCGATAAAAACGGTCACTTCGCGCTGACGTGCTACGGGCATGGCGACGGCGCGGTGCTCGGATCGCATCGAGTCAGTGTCACCGGGGCACAGACATATTAGCGAGACGGCAATACGCTGGGAGGCCCCCAAGATTACGCCGATATCAAGACCTCAGGCTTGGAGTTAACGGTCGATGGCCCGACCGACGATGTCGTGATTAATCTTACGTGGAAAGGCGGTAAACCGTTCGTCGAGCGAACCCAGTAAATTCCATTCGATGCAGCACCATCCGGCAGCCACTTTGATGCAGCATCAGCATGATCTGTTCAAGCAGTTCATTGCTGCCGACGATTGGCTGCGTTGGCAATCGTTGTCTTTGCAGTGAGTATCGTTGCGCCGGTGCGAGCCACGACTTATTCCTCGGTCCAATTGGTCAGCGATGGCAACCCGGCGACCGACGACTCGGGCCGCGCCAACGTCAAAATCAATGCGGTATCGTTTCGATTTAACGCCCTGACGACGGTCGGTAACTATCAGTTCATCTCGTATTACCAAGGCGATGGCAAGTTGCTCGTCGGGCGCCGGCCGGTCGGCGGCGCCACGTGGGATCTGTTCCGAACGCAATTTACCGCCGATAACATCAACGACGCGCACGACGTCAGCAGTATCGCCATCGACGGCGACGGCATCCTGCACATGTCGTGGGGAATGCATGTCAACAACTTCTTGTACACGAAATCAACTGCCTCGGTCCTCAATTCGAATCCAATCAATTTGATCGGCGGCAATACGGGAAACTCGGCCGCGCTCAACTCGATGACCGGCCTTTATGACACGAGCGTTACCTATCCCGCGTTTTACAATTTACCCGACGGCGACTTGCTGTTCATGTATCGCAATGGTTCGTCCGGAAGCGGCGACTATCGGCTCCGCCGATACGACACCGCCACCGATCAATGGTCCGAGCTGGGCGCGGCGCCAGCCAAATATGGTTAGGTCGGCAGGAGCCCGGGAGCGGCTTGCCGGACGTCAACGCGTACCCCAACGCATTGGCCTTCGACTCGCAGGGCAACATCCATGCGACGTGGACGTGGCGCACCAGCGGGGCCACCTATGAAACGAACCATAATATTGACTATGCCCGCTCGTCCGATGGCGGTGCGACCTGGACCACCATGAGTGGGACGCCGTACACGACGCCCATCTACGAAACCAACTCGCAAGTGGCGGTTAGCTATTCCGGAAAACAATAGCCTCATCAACACCACCGGTATGGCCGTGGACAAGTTCAATCAGCCAGTGGTGGCTACCTGGTGGGCGCCGGGAGCGGCGCAGGGAAACAATCAGCGCCAGTATATGTTGGCCTGGTACGACAATTCTCAACAGCAATGGCGCACGTCGCAGATCTCGCACCGCACGAGTGATAATCCGAACGTGCTGAATGAAGACAACACGCCGCTATCTCGGCCGATCGTCGTGACGGACGATTCCAATCGCGTCATTGTCGCGTACCGCGACAAGGAGGGCACGAACGGCGTCACCATCGCTTACAGTGAAAACACTAATCGCAACGATTGGAAGTTTGTCGATATCACAACAGGGGATTTGGGAGATTGGGAACCAGCAATCGATAGCAATCGCTGGAATAAAGACCGTGTGCTAAGTTTTCTTTATCAGCCCACCACACTCGGCCAGACGAGTTCGCCGGTGTCGGTGCTGGAGTGGGATTCGAAGAAGTTCTTTTACGACTTGCACGCCCCCAAGCTTACGCTCACCGTCAACCGCGATACCGGCGGAGTGACGCTTCAGAATGGAACCGGGGGCGCCGTAGCGATCGATGGATATTCGATTTTTTCTCCTTCCGGTTCGCTCAGCGTCAGCAATTGGAATAGCCTTCACGATCAAGGGAATGCCCAGTGGCAGGAGGCCAGCCCCAGCTCGACGCGATTGAACGAAGTCAACCCGTTCGGCTCACTGACGATTAACGGCGCGGCCACTCTGCAACTTGGCTCCGCCTACCTGCCCACAGCTACGACTTTGCCGCAAGCTCTCAAACAGAATGATGTAACATTTGAATACACAACCCCGACCGGCGAAATCCGCAACGGCATTGTTCAGTATTCAGGGTACGGCAATCTGGTCGTCATGGTCGACCCGCTCACGGGAAACGCCGTCTTACGGAATCACTCGCGATTCAACGTCGGACTCGAGGCCTACACGATCACATCGGATTCCGGTTCGCTGCTCTATCAAAACGGCAACTGGACCAGCCTGGCCGACCAGGGAGCCGCGGGCGGCGACTGGCAGGAGGCCAACGTCAGCGCCAATCGCGTCAGCGAATTGAAATTCAGCAGCTACTATCAGTTTGCAAAAGGCGGCTCCCTGTCACTCGGCCACCTGTTCAATACGAGCGGCAATCACCAGGACTTGCAATTCCAGTTTTTCTTGCAGGAAGGAGACGAAACGCTGACGGGCATCGTCGTCTACCAGATTCCGGGAGATTTCAATGGCGACGGCACGGTAAACGCCAGTGACTATGTCGAGTGGCGGAGCGGCCTGGGAACGACATACACCCCCGACGACTACCAACTATGGCGCACCAATTTTGGAGCCACTTTGGCCGGTTCTGCGACCGGCAGTAGCTCGAAGCGCGGCCGCATATACCGCGGTGCCGGAGCCCCAGGCCCTGGCATTGGTCCTCTTCGGGATCGTAGCCGTAGTCGGCTTTACTCGAGCGACAATTTAGTGCTCCCTGTTGGACTTGAACCAACAACCTGCTGATTAAGAGCGGCTCCCGAGCAAACTTCTAAACTCGTTGCTGCAAACAGAATGTGCGCGAATCCAGCGCACTCACAATACTACATGAATTACGTGATTTTGCACAGTTTGCAAGAGGTTCTGTACCGGTTCTCGATCTACAGCATGTAATGGAGCAATTTAGCTTGGAAGCAAACTTGTGGGCGCTACGTTCGATCTACTTCACGAATTCATCGACGTTGGTTTCAGTTACCGATCTTTATTCTGGAGCTAATGAACACGGTCTGGCTGAAAGCTGACGGCTGATAGCTGATAGCCGAACTTGAACGAGCTCATTAGCTGCGAGTTCTCAAAGACCTCCCGATGCCGGAGGTACGATCGAGCGGAGGGCAAGGGATTCGAACCCTCAACCGGTTTCCCGGCACCTGATTTCGAGTCAGGCCGCTAACCATTCGCTTACCCTCCAGGCAGAGAACACCAATTAAATCCGAAGAAGCGCGAGTTAGCAAGGCGATCCCGGTGGAACATACGAATGCATCTTGTGGAGAGTGTTGCAGCCGAAGAGCACCAGCGATAAGATCGGCACCGCAAACCGGCGCGCGTCCGCAGGAGCCGATGCTTCGCCGTCCAGCGAAGTACATCGACGGGCTTCAATCGCAACGCCGCGCGGTCGGTTTTCAAGTAGGTGGAAAACCGTTGGAGCAAGACGCGGTACCACTCGTAGGTACGCGGGACTCGCTGAGCCTTCGTCCATTCAAGGAAGTCGTCAAAGAGTTGGAACACGGCGACTGCGGCGGTGTCACCTTCGCCACCCGTCAACATCACCTCATGAAACCGATGGTGGGCGGCGTCACGGTCGGGGCCGAGGTTGTATTGGCAGCCGTTGATTGTGACGAACCAGTTGTCACGGTCTTTACGGATGAATCACCTGAGCGAGCTGAAAAGTTCGCGATGGCCCTCAGGTAGTTCCACCTACCTGGGGCTTTTCTGTACCGCATTCTGTACCAACGCAGTTTAAGCAGATGGTCAGGAAGATTTACGCGACGCCGTAAGCAGTTGTACTGCTTACGTTTGCGTAAGTGCTCCCTGTTGGACTCGAACCAACAACCTACTGATTAAGAGTCAGTTGCTCTGCCAGTTGAGCTAAGGGAGCGTCTAATCCTAAGTCTTTAGTGTATCGTATTTTACGCGACGTTCTCGAAACGTCTCTTTTCCGCTCACACTACAATTCTTGAAAAACTCGCCATTCAACACTACAATTCGGGCGGTCGTGGTCGAAAATGTACTGGGATATGTAGTGGAGGTGGTCATGGCGAAGCACCAAAAAAAGCGGATACCAAAGCTAAGTTACACGGCAAACCGGAAGACAGGATTCTACGTCGCGTACCGCGACCCTACAACCGGGAAGCCTCGGAAGCACGTCTTTGGGATGATACCTCGGGAACAAGCCGGCGAATTGTATAACCAGTGGCTTGCGGCCCATCTCCTGGGTAAGACCCCGAGCAAGAAACAGCCGATACCCGTTGTCATCCCTGCGGCAGCGGACACAGTCCAGGCGGACATTGTGCAGGGCAGCTTGTTGCACGTGGCCTCGGGGCTGTTGACGTTCGACCAGTCACGACTGCGGAAGGATGGCGCACCACGGACCAAAGGGACCATCGGCCACAAGCAATTCGATTCGCGCCGCGATCTAGCCCGGAACTTCCTCGAATTCTTGAACTCTCGCCACGGCAAGGGCGCCGTCACCCGGATGACGCTCGTTGATCTTCGTATGGAAGATGTTGAAGAGTACAACCGGAAGTTAGCACACGACGGTCGTTCCGACAGTCTGGTTACGAAAAGTATGCAAGTCGTCAAAGCGATCATCGATCGTGCTGGCCGCCCTGAATACGGGAAGCAACTGCTTCCATGGAACTGGGATAGTAGGGACCCATACAGCGGCAAACCGGACAAGCCTATCACGTTGCCGAGCGTCAAGCAGTTGAAACTGATTCTTGGCAAGTGTGACGAGCGGCGCACGTGCATGATATGGATGGCCATCGGGCTCGGATTTGGGCAAGGCGATTTGTCAGTAGCGCGGGTCGAGCACTTCGACGAGGAATCCTACGATATGCGTCGGGCCAAGACTGGTATTGAGCGTTACGGTGATGTACCGCGGTTAGTCTGGCGCTGCATCCAAAACTACTTGGCCAAAAATCCTCGGGACAAAGATGCATTACTGTTTGTGACAGAAAAGGGGATGCCACTGGTACACGGACATACGGATAGCGTGGTGCAGTGGTGGGATGAACTGAGAAGATCGCTGAAAGAAGACGGCAGCAACCTGAACGGGTTCTACTCGTTTCGCCATTTGGGTGCTACCGAGTACGGATCACGTCCAGGTTGCTCTATCTCGGGTATGCGCCGCTGGCTTGGTCATTCGGCAAGTAGCGCGGTAGCCGACAGGTACTCGAAACCGATCTCGCCCGAATACAAAGCGGTAGTGGAGTGGGTTCGCAAAGCGCTCTCGACTGGTAAGGTCGATCTTACGTTACGCTAGATCAAGCAGAAGTGCATGAATGGGGACCGCAGATCGCTCGGGCTGACAATGCAACCGGGACAACTCCCACTTCTCTACGTCACACACGCGAGCATACCGAACCCGCCCACGCTGCTCGTATGGCAACTGGCCAGAATCCATGGCATGGAGCACGGCTTGCCGGCGGCAGCGTTGTTGCTTGCGGATTTCTTCACACGACAGCCATCGGTTTGCTAACTCGATCATATCTGCGGCCCCGGGGGGCTAAGGGGTGTAAAAGTAGCCTTAGGCGGCCCGGACGCTTCCTAGGTCGCTACAATCGCACTGGGCTGCGGGCGCAAACTGGTAGCGGCGGAGCCGTTCGGCCGCCTCGGCCACTTGTGCGGGTGTCAATCGTCGCCTGCGCCTCGGTCTGAGGATCGCGGCCACTGCCTCGAAGTCGTCCGGGTCGAACACGACATTAATCCCGTCATCTGCATCCTGGGTGACACGAACACATTCCAGATTGGCTAAACGTCGTGCTGTTCGTCCGTGTTTCGTGGTCGCCGCTCCAAGCAGATCGTGGCTGTGCACATAGATGTGTCCGAACTTAGCTGGGATGACCATGCGAGCGGGATCACTGCCAGCGGTCTTGTCGAACATCTCCGCCGAATTGGTTCGACAATCAGTGTGAGACTCTCTCCAAACACAGTATTGATGTCCGAGCAGCTCTTTCAAGTCGATCACGATTGCACCTTTGTAAAAATAAAAGACCGCGGCCGTGTGCGTCTGGCCCGGGCAACGCGCCCGCCCAGTATTTTGCAACCTGGGGAACTCACGCCGACCGCGATCCATAGTTCATTTGAAAATTGTGTGTAAGATCAGCCCACGACCGATTGCAGGGACGAATATGCCCTATTCATATTCGCAGCGGATCGTTCTGTCATTAAAAACGCCGTTGACAATCGGCCGTGGGCTTGGATCAATAGTTCTCTGTTTCGTTCATCACGCCGCCGCCTGCTCGACGTTGGCCGGGGCGGGTGTGTACTGGTGATACTTATAACGCTGCGCTTTCATGCTCCCCCGTTTGTGCTCACCGACCTTCTCCAGGATGCCATCCTTCGTCATCTGACGAAACACCGATCCTACAAATCGACAATACTCTTCGGGGTCGAGCCCGATCACACGCGCGGCATCTCTACAACTGACGAAGAAAATGCCGTCAGCATCGGCAGCTACATCGGCGAGTGCAGCGCACAGCGCGACGAGTCTGCGAGCATTATCAGACCGATAACCGTTCGGTGGTAAAGGTGGGGTTTGTCTTTTCTTCATTAGTTCGTTCGCTTTGAAAACGGGATGATCGTCAATCGACCTACTGACCCACAACGTCCAGATGTCCAACCACTCTGCCCATGTCTCAGCAAATTCTCGGGGGCCGATCCATTGCTGCGCCAGGTCAAGCCACAACTTGATTATCGGTCGGAACCACTCCGCGTCCTTTTCCTGCAACTCTTCAATGCGAAACAGCCACCTACCCAGTTCCATTAGTTTCAAATTCCGGATACCTTTGCGGCGTGGGTATGTCATCTTGACCGCTTCAATAATCTTCTCACGTACTGCCGAACACACAGATATGTCTGATATGTCAGATACTATTGAGTAGTTATCAGAGTTATCAGAACTATCTGTGCTTGGGGCTTGTTCAACATGTTCGGCAGACTTGTCAGACTTGTGAGTTGATCGCTTGTGCCACGTGGATAGGGCAGGCTTGCCGGCGGATGGAGAACGGGAGGCAGGTTTAGAAGTTGAATGCGCATCCGAAACAGGAGTAAAAATACTAACCAGTTCAAGCCACTTTGCCGGGAAAATTGGCGGCCGGTCTCCGACGGAAGAGGTCTGGGTGTATCGTTTACCACTCACATGATTGGAACCGGGACCGATGACGTAGTGTCCCTCATGCTTTATCTCGACTCCATCTGCCTTCCACCGATCAGGCTTCACGATCTCGACATCGTAGGGGACGGAAAAATAGAGATGTTGACCGCCGCCGCCAGTCGCGACCTCCCACGAACGTGGTAGTGCGCCATACTCACCTTCCAATCTGGCGAGCGTCTCAATGCCACCACGATCCGGGTCGATGTCGACGACCAACACGTTTCCTCCGCAGCAGACAGCCACATTCGCATCCGGCCATTGCTTCCACCATCTTTGAATTTGCCCGCTGTCTGTCGTCGCTTTATCCGGCCACTGTTTGATATGCGGATGCTTGGCTGGTGTTGTACACGCATCTCGTTTTCGGCAATCGCACCCGCCCAACATCGGAAAGATGCTGTGGCAGGGGAACACCCTGAGCCGGTGCATTGCGCATTGTAATGCCGCGTCCAACATGCTCGGGGCGGCCGTCGTCGTCATCACCGGAGGAACCGGAGGAACCGGCGGGATCGGCGGATGAGGGGTTATACTGAATGCTGGCCGATTAGTGTTTGCAAAGCGCCCCCCTCTTGTGGTAGGCTACTTCCACCCATTGCATTTCGAGGTGAGTCTCATGAACTGCATTCTTCGACTGTTTCTTTTTGTGGATCTCTTCGTCGCCGGTTTCTTCGCGGCGACCGCGTGGGCCGATACGTTCGGCAGCGGGGCGAATTCTTTTTCGATCGATTTCGTTACGATAGGCAATCCGGGCAATCCGCCGGACGCCAATCCGAACCCGGCCGGGGCGGTGCCGTACGAGTACCGTGTCGGCAAGTACGAGATTTCGGAGCAGATGATCGACAAGGCCAACTCGCTCGGCGGCCTCGGCATCACCAAGGATACCCGCAGCCCCGATTACCCGGCTACCAGTGTGACATGGTATGAGGCGGCCAAGTTCGTCAACTGGCTCGATACCTCGACAGGCTCGGTACCAGCGTACAAGTTCGACGCCAGTGGCAATTTTCAACTGTGGACACCGAGCGATCCAGGGTACGACGCGACGAATCTCTACCGCAACAAGCTGGCGACGTACTTTCTGCCCAGCATTGATGAGTGGCATAAAGCCGCATACTACGATCCGGTTCTGGGTGAATATTACGATTATCCGACCAGAAGCGATGCGATGCCGGATGGGGTGGATTTTGTAGGAGATCCAAATTTCGAGGCAGTGTTCTATGACGGCGGATTGAACTCGAATCCTAACTTGGTTAGCGATGTAGGTGTCCCGAGTGCCTACGGAACATTTGGTCAGGGTGGAAATGTCGACGAGTGGTCCGAGACAGCCTTCGATCGGACGAACGACGGCACAACCAAGAGTCGTGGAAGACTCGGTGGAAGTTGGGTCGACGGCTCTACCCTCCTCTTAGGATCGAATCCGAACGGTATAGCACCGTTTGTCGAGCGGCCCTACAGTGGATTCCGGGTATCGTCCATCATTCCTGAGCCTGCCGTCATTAACGTTGTTTTAATTGGATTTTTACTTTTAAGCCTTTGCGACATACAGCGCTATAGTAAGTTTGCCGTTCGCAAAAAACACGGCGAGTAGCGGCATTGAGGTTTCCGTGTCGCGGCGCACGCGACGGTTACTATTGGAAAGGAATCCCGAAATGAAGAATTGGTTCGCACGTTTTGCGACGGCTAGCAGCAAAATACGACCGGGACATCACAAGAAAGCACCTCGTTTCTCCGGTCGTTTCACTCGACATCTTCGGATGGAGACGCTTGAAGATCGGAAAATGCTTTCCATAATGGTCAACACTTTGACCGATGAAGACGACGGCATAAATGTCGGTGGCGTCTCATTGCGTGACGCGATCAATGCAGCGGCTCCGTCCGGTGATACGATTAACTTCGACCCGAATGTATCCGGCATAAATGGCGGGACAATCACACTTGCGCATGGAGAGATTCCGTTTTCGAAGCCGTTGACTATCGATGCCACCATGCTCTCGCTCGGCATCACGATCGACGCGGACGATCTCACGCCATGGGGTTCCCCCAACGAGGCATTCGGCGATGGGATTCGCATCTTTAATATCATCGATACTTCGACGAACCACACCGATCCGCCGCTGGTGACGCTAAAAGGGCTAACGCTAACGGGCGGCGATCCGAACCAGGACGACGGCCTTTATGGATTCGGCGGCGCGATTCGGTCTGAAGCGATGCTGGTGCTCGACGACTGCACGATAACAGACAATCTCGGGTTTGCGGGTGGCGGCGTTTGGATGAATGTCGCGGGCGGCGACCCGTCAACACCTCGCGAGATTCTACGAATCGAAGGCAGCACGATCGAAAACAATCACGCTTTCAACGGCGCGGGTATCAAGGTAATTTCAGGAACCTCTGGTTCGCCGACGGCTGACAGTATCAATGTTTTGTCAGCAAGCATGATTTCCGGGAACACACTCGCTGGCACTGGCAACGGAGGCGGGATATACGCACAGCTAGTTGGTGCTGAGCTCACTATCGCCGACAGCAGTGTCACGGGGAATCACGCGTTTCACGGCGGCGGTATTTATGCTTCTATCGCGGGCAATGGGACGAGTCCAGAGACGCTCATGACTATTTCTAATTCGCATGTTGAATCCAATTCGAGCGATTACAACGGCGGCGGAGTGGTCGTCTTATTCAACTCCGCAGAGAGCACGGGGACAATGTTCGAATCGATAATTCCGTTTTTTCGCAAAATCAATGTACCAACGGAGGTGGCGCGCTATATATCGCGGGCGGTTCCGATGGGAATGATGCCGTTAATATCCTTTCGACGCTTTTCGAGCATAATCACGCAACAGCTGGCTACGGCGGTGCGATCGACGAGGACGGTGTCTCGGGAATCGACTTATCGATTACACAGGGTAGCTCAATCAGCGGCGACAACACTGCGGCATATTCGGGCGGAGGAGTTTTCGCCCGTGCTTATAACGACTCACATATCCTTGTCTCTGAGTCGACAATCTCTGGTAATACGAGCGGCGCGGGCGGTGGAATGTATGTAAGGTTGCGCGAGTCTTCATCGTTGCAGATTGCGGATTCCGCCGTCTCTGGAAACTTTGCCAACAATGGAGACGGTGGAGGCGTATTTGCTTACGCCAAAAATCTTGATCTCACATCATCACCCTCGATGATTATCGTTTCGCGGTCCACGATTTCTGGCAACACGGCCGCCCACCACGGAGGAGGCATATACACATTCAACAGCGAGGGGACTGAAGCTCTCATTGAAGATTCACGCATCACTGGTAATGACGTGCCTCAAACCATTGCAGTCAGCAATCCCGGCGGCGGTGGGATTTATGCCGCCCTTGAGGACGAGCACTCCGGCTTAGAACCGGCGAAGATTACGATCGCCGGCTCGACGATTGACAACAACAACGCCTACTACGGGGGAGGTGGCGTATTTGTTTGCCCGAAGGGCGGCGGAATATTAGTTGTCGTCAATTCGACGTTGTCCGCGAACCGTACGACCGACGAAGACGACGGCGAAGGTGGCGGTGTTTATATTGCGCACGATCCTGTCGCCGGTGATTCGGTTGATGTATTTCTGCGTAATATCACGGTAACGCAGAACGCAAGCATATTGGGGGGTGGCGTCTGGGCGAAGGCGGTAGAGAACGTGCGAGTGCGAGTCGACAATTCGATCATTTCGGAGAATTTCAACCTTGCAGACGATAGTGACCCAAACCGGGCTCAGAACAACCTGGTCGGGCCGATTGTCGTCGATGAATCGTATAACAATTTGGTGGGAAGCGATTCAGCGGTACTCGATTCATCCGATTTCAGTTCCCTTTCCCTTAGTACACTGGTCACAAACAATGCTTGGATTGTCGATGACGATCCAAATCTGGGACTGCTGCAAAACAACGGCGGACCGACACCGACGCACGCGCTTTTGAGTGGCAGCGCGGCCATCGACGCCGGGGATAATTACTGGGCTACGATTCCTCTCACAGGTGTTGATCCTGTTGATCCAAGTGATGACACGCCGCTTACAACGGACCAACGTGGCACCGGTTTTGGTCGGAAGTTCGACATTTCTGGCTACGGCAGTCCTGACCCTGGTGTGATCGTTGACATCGGCGCCTACGAAATCGGCCTCCCCAAAGTGATCGACGTTCGGCTGAATGGCGTACAGCCCGGCGGCGAGACGCCCTGGGTAAATGAGATTTCGTATGCCAAACTAGTCCCGCTCGGCCAGCAGCTTCGCCGATTTACCGGTATGGCACGAACCAGATTGAGATCGTCTTCAGCGAAGCGATAACCGCGGATACGGATGCGTTCACGCTGCAGAACAGCGGAACGCAACACGGCGGGACTGTCGGAACGCTTGCGCAGACTCGATCACATACCCAACCGACAATACCGCGATGTTGACGTTTACCAGTCCGCTTCCGGGCGATCGCTATCGAATCGACGTCAACGCGGCTCTCGTGACCGGTCTCGCCGGCCATCTCGACGGCCATTGGGTAAGCGAAACGAACGGCACGCTCTACGATTGGACGGATGATCCAAAGGAGCGCACATTCCTCTCCACAGCCGGCAACGGTATGGGCGGGTCGGACTTCCAATTCAAATTCGCGCTGTTGCCGGGCGATTACAACCAGAATGGAGTGGTGGAGGCGGCGGACTATGTCGCGTGGCGCTTTGCCCCGGGAATCGACGGCGATGGCGATGGCAATCCCAATCAGATCGGCGACTACAATGTTTGGCGTGACGCGTACGCATCGTTATTGTGGTTTCAGAGTTATCAGGGCGACTACAACCACGACGGCGCGGTAAACGTCCAGGACTACTATCTCTGGCGAATGGAGTTGGGAAATACGCTGGTTCCGGACCATCCTGAATATACGGCGGCCGATGGGAGTGGAAATGGAATTGTCGATGCCGCCGACTACGTGACGTGGGCACTATGGAACAACAGTTTCGGAGCGTGGTACGACGCGGTACCTGGCTTTGGGGCAGGCATTTCCATAATTGACTCGACCGATGCGCCGCACGTGGTAAATGTCACCATTAGCGGCTTCAATTCGACCCACGATCCGTACTCGTTTGCGTCACACGTCGGCAGCGGAGATCAGTTGCGGACTGTGCCGGTCGGAGGGGCCGATACGATTTCGATCACGTTTGACGAGGAGGTGAACGTCGAAGCATCTTTCCTGCGCGTGGTTGGGCTATGGTCGGGGTTCGTGCCCACGCTCGTTGATTTCAGCTATGATCCGCTAACGATGACAGCGACCTGGCGGTTCGAGAACCTCACGGCGAACGATCAATACTTAATTTCGCTCAGCGACGCCGTGACCAATACCGAGGGCTACCGGCTCGACGGCGAGTGGGTCAACCCGGTCAGCCTATACACGACTAACTCGGTAGTAAGCGAATTCCCCTCCGGCGACGGCCATGCGGGCGGGGCGTTTAACTTCGTCATGACGCTGTTGGCGGGCGACGCGAATCGGGATGGGATAGTCGATGGTACGGACGAGGACATTTTGCTGGTTGGCTTCGACTACGGGTTGGCCGACTGGTTCTTGTTTACGGATGCCGACTTCACGGGCGACGGCGCCGTGATGTCCGAAGACTATGACCTCTTGTACGCTACCTGGGGAGCGAATTTACAAAGTGCTTGGATGCAGGCCGACTTGAATGGTGACTGGAAAGTAAACGACACCGACCTGCAAACGCTCGCCGGCAACATGGGGATGTCGAACCCGACACATGCAGACGGGGACCTCAACGGGGACGGGCAGATCGATACGGCTGACGCCGATTTGATGTTCGCGCAATATGGGATGGAGCTGGCGGTGGTGAGCTAAAAGTCTCGTCCAAGGGGACAGGCACGTTTTGCTCCGCGGACTGCGCACGACCATCGCAACGGTGGCCGGCGAGTCCCCGGCGTGGCGGCGCGTACGGATCGGAGTGCATATATCAGACCTTGTTATGCGAGGTGGACTAGAGCGGGGTGGATTCTCACACTTGACGGATCGGGATTGGAATGCAGGCGCGACAGCTCCCACTTCTCTACGTCACACACGCGAGCATACCGAACACGCCCACGCTGCTCGTACGGTAACTGGCCAGTTTCCATGGCCGTGAGCACGGCTTGCCGGCGGCAGCGTTGTTGCTTGCGTATCTCTTCACAGCTCAACCATCGGTGGGCTAGTTCAACGGTCATAGGTTTACTGTCTCAAATTTGATCGCACACGATGCCCTCAGAATTGCGCGGGCGGGTCGGTTCGATACTTTGTACGGGTTTTCGCGCGGATCGCGTCCTTGGTCGAAGTGGCTTCCAAAACCCCCTTGTTTTATAGGCTCTGTTTTTAGACGCTTCGTTGTTAAAGGGTTCATTTTTTCCATAGGCTCGGTCATGCGGCCAATGCGGCAGACTGCTTGGGCCTCATGATCGTGCGGACGGCTCGCCACGTGGCCGGGGTGTACGTGAACTTCACGCTCAACTCGCCGTCATCACCGTCCATGACCGGAGTTCCCAGTTGGCGAAGTGCTCGGCATTCGGCCCGGGTGCCATTGTCGAGCGCGGCTACCAGCGAATCACCATCGGCATAAATGTGGCCGCGATGAGCTTCCAAATTGGTCGTGTCCTCGGCGGACGATGTGATGATGTACGGGAAAGTGTGGAAGAGCTTTCTCAGGTCGATCATTGCGATTGCACCTTGTAAATGATGTGTCGCGCCGAGCTGGTCACACCGACAATCGGCGCACCGGATACAACGATATACCGGTGACTCAGCGCGACACATGCAATGCTTGTAAAGATCAGCCCACGACCGATTGCAGGGACGAATATGCCCTATTCATATTCGCAGCGGATCGTTCTGTCATTAAAAACGCCGTTGACAACCGGCCGTGGGCTTGGATCAATAGTTCGTACTCTGTTTCTGTCATCACGCCGCCGTCGAACTCGACGTGGCTGGGGCGGGTGTGTACGGGTGATACTTGTATCTCTGCGCACGCATGCTGCCCTGAACGTGCTCACCGATCTTTTCCAAGATGCCATCCTTCACCATCTGACGAAACACCGATCCCACGAACCGGCAATACTCCTCAGGGTCCAGCCCGATCACACGCGCGGCATCTCTACAACTGACGAAGAACACGCCGTCACCATCGGCCGCTACTTCGGAGAGTGCAGCACACAGCGCGACGAGTCGCCGGGCGTTGTCTGATCGATAACCATTCGGCGGTAACGGTGGGGTTTGTCTTTTCTTCATAAGTTCGGCTGCCTTGAAAACCGGATGTTCGTCGATCGACTTACTGACCCATAACGTCCAGATGCTCAACCACTCCGCCCATGTTTCCTCGAACTCACGGGGACCGATCCACTGCTGCGCCAGGTCCAGCCACAACTTGATAACTGGCCTGAACCACTCCGCGTCCTTCTCCTGCAACTCTTCAATGCGAAACAGCCACCTGCCCAACTCCATTAGTTTTAAGTTCCTGATACTTTCCCGGCGTGGGAACGTCATGTTGATAGCTTCAATAATCTTCTCACGTACGGGCGAACACACAGATAACACTGATAAACCAGATACTATTGAGTAGTTATCAGAGTTATCAGTGTTATCTGTGTGTGTGGGTTGTTCAACATGTTGGGCAGACTTGTTAGGCGTTCGCTTGTGCCAGTTGGACAGGGCAGGTTTGCGGGATGCAGGTGGAGAAGCAGACTCGGGAGAATCAGTGTCAGGCAGAATTGGAAGCCAGGCTTGTGGGATCATCGGCGGCTTGTCACCGACCTCGGATAACCACTCGTACAACTCACCGGATATGTGACGGCTCGGCCAGACCAGGATGTACCCATCGTTGCACCGTATATCGATACCAGGACGCCAATCATTCTGGCTCTTAACGTGGATACCATCGGGCAGCGTGAAAACAAGATGGCGCCCGTCACCATGCGTTCTCTGCATCCAATCTCGCGGTATCTGGCCATACTCCGATTCGAGGGCGGCCAGTGTTTCGGCGACTCCAGGTTTGTATAAATCAAAGTCGAGGGTCAATAATCCGGCGCCCGTCCGTACCGCGAGATTCGCGCCCTGCTTAAACTTTGGATACCACTTTTTGATCTTTGCCGGATCGTCCGTCGCATCGTAAAAACCGTGCTGACACCACGGGTGCTTGCCCGGCTTACACCCCTCGACCTTACCGCGGCAAGTACAGACGTTCAGGCCGGGTACTATGCCGTAGCAGGGGAGCACCCGCCAACCGCGATCAGCGTATTCAGAGCGCAGCTCCCAACATTTGTTGGGGTGTTATATAGTTCGTTGCCATGCCTTAATACCAAAAATAGCTAGGGTGAGAGTGATTGTAAAAACCCGGCGAACGGACTGCACATCGTGTACAGCCCGTTCGCCAGGCAGGCATGGCTCGAATCAAAATTTATTAAAGCGGGCACGTTGCTCCGCCGCTCGAATCGTCTCTTGCTCGCGCCCTTCTTTGATTATTTGATCGCGCGATTTCTTCGCGGCAGCAGCCTTCACTTCATCCGCGCTCCTCTGCGCAAGGATATTGGAACTCATCCGTCTAGCTTTCTGCGCGCCGCCGTTTCTCCAGAACTGGTCGAACGACGGAAGGTGTGGGATCAACACTCCGGTCGCCGGGCACACGTCGGCCTCAAAGGCGTTGTCTGTCATCAGCTGCAAAAGCACTTCGGGTAACACTCCGTTGCGCTCGGCCAGGAATTCGACGGTCCGGTGCTGCGTACCACCGAGCTGCCGAACCTCTTCAGGTTTTTTCTTTGCTGCCTTGCGCATGCTCATCACATAGTCCGCGCCGGCCACGCGGGCGGACGAAAGATCGATGCGTAGTATCCGCAGCTCGCCTGTTTTTGGGTCGTAAACCGGGCGCAGCAGTTTGAGCGTCCTGCGAACATCCAGCAGTTCGTCCGCAGTCCACCCTAAGTCGGCGCAAACTTCCGCCTCGGTCATCAGATCGGCGGCAGCGGTCCAGCCCATCGCGCCGTGGCCACCGGTGCCACCACCGTTATCGGGCGCGAACGTTACAAGTGGAAAGAAACCATGAGACCGTAAACAGGAACTAAACGAACGCATTGAAACCCCTTTTAGTTTAGAAGATGCCTTGATTGAAGAACGAAACACTATTGCCGCTGCTTCGTCACCCAGCCGCGCCCGATGCTTGGATGTGCTGCTCAAACAGCGTCTCCAAGTCGACGACCGCGCTAAACAGTCGGTGTTTCGGGATACCCCAACGCCGTGCGATTTGTTCGATCGAATCCAGATAAACGGACAGTTGGTCCACCGAGACTATGTGCTGTCCTGGCCCAGCGGCGGGTGTTGAGTTTTTTTTCATGGATTGCCTTTTAGAAAAACGGATTGAAGATGTGCCGACGCCACACGTGCGGCGATGACGGATGGAACGTACGCGCGAGAGATCAACCGACGACACTCACCGGTGTCTCACTCGTCGATTGCGTATTCGTCAACGGTGCAGACGACTCGTCGTTTTGAAGATCGGCAGACTTGGAACGCGCTTCGCGCTCGGCCAAATATCTGCGAATGTCAGAGTCGCGGTAGTAGAGATTGCGGCTGCGCTCTGATAGTTTGAGCGGGATCAATCCCTCCAGACGTAGACGCACGAGGGTGCTCGGGCTGACAGACAGATAGTCGGCTGTGTACCTGACGGATCGCAGCGGATCAGCCGCAACCGGGCTGGCCGAGCCCTTAGAAAGGGGCTGAAGCATTGAGATGGTTCCCATAGTAGTGCAGCGTTTTCCGAGCTGCTGGTGGAACCGCGTTCTTCCGCTGTGATCTACAGTAGATCAGTGGCTATATTATCGAACAACCAGAAAATGATGGCAACATCACTTTCCAGCCATTTGCTTATTTGTACTCACATTTGCGGACGACTCGCACGTTCGCCCACCCCCTGTCACACCGGTCGACCAGCGTGACGCAATGTAAATATCAACAAGCGATTCGAGAGACACGCATGAGCAAGCAGCGGAGACCCGAGAGAACACTGGCTGTTTTGCCGTGAACGCCCCCCTTCGAAGTCGCGATCACCCGTTAAGTGGGCACATGGGAGTCCTGGATACACGGCCAGATGGCTCGCTCGCTGGTTGCCTGCCCACCCTACGCATCTATTTTCACCCCAAACTAGGCAGCCACGGCGCCGGCGGGCGGTCTCCACACTCGTACTCACTCACACACGCTGGTCGCGGCCACACTCATTCACGCTGTCCGCCGCAGCCTACGCGACTCGTACGCGCGACCGCGAATCGGGTACGAGTGAACACCGACCAGACCGCACCGCGGCCGTCATACGCAATCCTGGTGTGCCGCAACCGGAACTGGTCAAGAGCCGCCCAAAAGTATTCCGATACCGGGTTTAACATTCTGCTTGACGAACGTCTAGCACGTTGTTAAGATTGCCATAGTGGCAGTCGGAACGCATTTGTGGAAGGATATATCATGGAAAAGCAGATTGAACGAATTGTGGCATATTACAGGTGTAGTACGAAGAAACAAGGTGCATCCGGTTTAGGGCTAGATGCACAGCGTAAGGCCGTGTCAGACCTCGCCAAACAGCACGGCGCCAAGATCATCGCGGAGTTTACCGAAGTCGAATCGGGGAAGCGTAGCGACCGCGTAGAGATTCAACGGGCCGTCGCACGGGCAAGGGCGCAACGGGGAACGCTGTGCATCGCCAATATCAGCAGGTTGGCCCGCAACGTGGCGTTTACCGCGTGCCTCAGAGAATCGGGCGTTGCCTTTGTCTGCTGCGATAACCCCCACGCGGATACGTTCACGATCAACATTCTGGCCAGCGTGGCGGAGAAAGAGGCAAAGGATTGTTCGGATCGCACGAAGGCCGCTCTAGCGGTCGCAAAGAAGCGTGGCAAGAAACTCGGCTGCCTAAATCGAAAGCATAAAAAGAAAGTCCCTGCTGACTGGCGCGAGAAGGGGACGGAAAAGGGGCTGCCACGAGCGCGACGTAAGGCAAAGGCCAATGCCGCGCAACGGCGCGAGGATAATTACTCATTCTTGATAACCGATGTACGGGCAAAGCGTAGTGCTGGTCAATCCTATCGTGAGATTGCCGATTGGCTGAACAGCGAAGGCCACGTCACGGTTCGAGGGAAGGCGTTTGAGACAATGACGATCATGCGGATGCTCGCGGCCAAACTAACCGCACCGGACGACATACTCGTTTAGGTGTGGACACCGGTACACCCACTAAATCGGGGGGGTGCCTCTGTGGCCTGCTACCACAACCATCGGGGAATTCCTTGCCTATACAGACGTACAGTATGGTCCGGCATCATCCTCCACACGACTACCATTTTCATATTTGGGATTTTGACTCCCTGCCGCTCCAAAATCCTATGGCGCAGAAAGTTATTTATTCGCCCCTTGGCACCCTCGATCATCATTGCTGCTCACCATCGTACCAGCCCCACATCGAGCACCACCGCGAGTACATCGAGCGCGAGTGTGAGATCATCGAGCACGTGGTCCGGCCGGGTGACGCCGAGAAGTGTGGCGTCAGCAACAACTTCGTCAGTGAGGTCCGGAAGCAACTGTCATCGGATGACAGTTGCTCTGATCCACCTGCCCGTAAGGGTAAGGATGGACGCAGCCGCCGAGATCGATGTCGAAGGACATCGAGGTCGACTGCTCACCGTAACGACCACACGATCCGCCAACGCGA
This sequence comes from Pirellulales bacterium, assembly GCA_963733825.1. GTDB lineage: Bacteria > Planctomycetota > Planctomycetia > Pirellulales > Lacipirellulaceae > JABDGM01. The sequence goes on along the minus strand of CAVTEK010000005.1, from coordinate 143,367 downwards.
CCGCGGCCACCCCCCAGAACACCGACCACGCGATTCGCAGGTAGCGAAGGCAGCGGGGCATCGGCTGCCATCATACGTAGGATCACACTTGCGACAACACGTAGCGGATCACCGCCTTGCCATCGCGCATTTTAACGAGCGACATTTCCAGCGGTTTTTCTTCGGCGGGACAACCTTGTTCGACGGCAGATACTTCGTATGGGAAATTTACGAGCGACTCAGGTTGATGCCAGGCAAATACTCTGCCGCAGACCATGAACTTGAACGCGATGTCGCGGAGTATTCTCGCTTCCCGGTACACACCCGTTCCATCGCACCGTTCGCATTCTTCCCCCGACCAGCGTTCACCTGTTCCTTTGCAACCAAAGCATTCTTTTTCAGCTTGTGTCCGCTCGTGTGCCAAGCATTCGATGCACGCGCCGTGCTCGTACAGGAGTTTTACCAGTTGATTCTTAAGCGCGTATATCTCTTCGCCGGAGCGACACGATTCGTGCTTTGCGTACCGGTTAAGATTGAACATCGCTTCGCAGGCGGGTAGCAGTGCATCCTTCCACGTGGGATATGCCCGGATCATCCGCGCGTGACGTTGTTCACGTCGAGCGTGCTTTGCGGCCGGATTATCCTGCTGTGCTTTCTTCCCCAATCGTTTCTTGACCGCAGCGGATTGCGCCAGACGTTTCACATCCGCACGCAAATAGATTCGAGATTTTGGCCCGCTCCGGTAATGCGGGTTGACAACGAGTTCGGCGGGGAGCGTATTCAGCTCGCGATCGGTGAGATGATACTCCGCCTTGGCTGTAGAACGATATATCTTGTCGCTCTTTGGTGGGGCTTTTGCTTTTGCCATTTCTTCTCCTTTGTTAACTCTGGGTTCCGACACCGCGGCGCATACCGCATCTACAAAAAAAACACACCATTCGCGTGAAGGGCTGGAGAGACCAGTCCGTCACGCCAATAGTGTGCTAGTGTGAGACCCCGATTATAACGGCGTTCTACGGCGATGCAAGGCCCCGCACTACATTTCGGGACGATCTTGCACTACATGGGACGATTGAGCGTCCCTGCTCCAATCAAGAATGACGAGAATTCACGGGGATACGCGCGATAATCGCACTACATAAGTGATTAAGAGTCAGTTGCTCTGCCAGTTGAGCTAAGGGAGCCAGTTATCGCACAGCATTGTACCGGATCGCGCCGCGTCGTACAAAGCCGTTGAATCTAAGGCATTTGCGGCAAGCTGCGAAATTGTTGGCTCCGCATTCTCATCGTCAGGCGTCGTATCGTCCACGCACCTCTTCGCATCGCGACTGCTGCGCCCTACTCCGCGTCGTCGGGTCACCTCGATCACAACGCGTTATTTGGGCGAATTCTTCGCGATTGTCGGCCCCAGCCGCCGTGCGGCCAGGCTTGTCTAGCAACTATCCGCCGGCCGTGTTAGCTTTTCGAGTTGCCCGACCGAGTTGGGATCCAGGAATCCTGTTGGATGAAAAATGCCGAGTTTCGTAACGAGCAGGTCTGGCTGGCTGTCGGATCGTTGATGATCCTGGCCACCGTGGCGTTGGCGTTTGCGCTTGTTTACACGCGCGACGTAACGATTCCGTTTGTGCTGGCCATCTTCGTCACGATTGCCGTTGCGCCAGTCGTCGACTTCCAGGTCAGGCACTGGCGGCTGCCCAACTGGTTCGCGGTTCTGACGACGCTCTTACTTGTGTTGGCGATATTGTCGCTCATCGGCGTGGTGCTGATTGTCGCCGTCCAGACGATGGTCCGAGTCGCCGGCGAATATAGCGAGCAAGTCGTCAATATGGCCGAACGTACGTTGGCCGAGTTGAACTCGCATCACATCCAAGTCGATCAAGTGCGCATTTCCAAGGAGTTGGAATCGCGCCTGCCGGGAATCATCACGCAAACGGCCGGCACCGTTACGTCGGTCGTATCGCACGGTTTTTTGATCGTGTTCTTCGTCGTATTTCTGCTGATCGGCCGGAACCCGCATCACAAGCGAAGGGGCATCTACGCGGAAATCGAAGCGACGATCCGCGGATACATTACGACGATGACGTTGCTCGCAGCCATCACCGCGCTGCTCGTTGGCGTCACGCTCTGGGCGTTCGGGGTACACATGGCCTGGCTGTTTGCGCTGCTCGTTTTCTTCTTGAATTTCATTCCGAATGTTGGATCGATTATTGCGACGTTATTGCCCGTGCCGGTCGCCGTCGCGCAATTCCAAGACCCGGGAATGATTCTCGCGGTCATAGTTGTTCCCGGCGTGATCCAATCCGTCATCGGCAACCTGGTGGCGCCCAGGTTAATGGGCCGCGGGTTGGAATTGCATCCGGTGACCGTTCTTTTGTCGTTGGCTTTTTGGGGACTCTTGTGGGGCGTCGTCGGCATGGTGCTGGCCGTGCCGATCGTTGCCATGCTGCGAATCGTTTTCCATCATTTCGACACCACGCGGATGCTGTCCGACCTGATGACGGGACACCTGCCGGGAGCCAACGTACCAACGCCGGCTATCACCGAAAATGCGTTGCCTTGATGGCACGTGTTTTTACGCATCGCGCCTTGCATCCACAACCGTTCCCAAACTAGTCGATAAACCGAAAGACCTATGAATCGTTCGACTCCTCGGCACTTCCCAGCAGCGATTCGTAATAGATCAGAGGCGTACCTCGATAGGTCGCCCGTCCCACTTCCGCGTAACCGCAGCGCGCATAGAAGCAGCCGGCCCCCGCATCGGCGTCGTATGCGTCGAGGCGAATCGCGTCTGCCGGCCACGCCTTGGCAATCCGCCGGACCTCGTTGAGACACCGACGCCCGATTCCCTGCCGTTGTTTCATCGGCGTCACTGCCATCGCGAGAAGATACAACGGCCTGCGGCATTTCGCAAAGTAACTCGTGTCGATCGCCCAGGGCTTTTTGGTGGCGAGCCGCAGCGTCGCGACAATCTCGTCGCCCTGTCGTGCGACATAAACGTGCGACGTGCGCATCGCATACAGAACCCCCTTTTCCGACGTTTTCGTGGACCAGGGCCCGCGGCTATGCAGGCGGGTCAGGTGCTCGGCAACTGCAGTATGCAGCGTAGAGAGCGTTGCCGCGTCGTCGGCCGATCCGAGTTGAAAACTGAAACGCATCGCAGGTTCCAATCGTGGCCCCAACAATCGGGGCTTGCCTCGGGGCGCCCGTACGTCCGCTCCAAACTATATCCAGTTCCGCCGAACGAGCCATGTTTTAACGCCTTGCGTGAGCGCCATGTAACAGAGCAAGGTCAGCACCAGCAGCGGCCAGTACAGCGCCGGGAGCTCGGTGAAGCCCAGGTAGGAACCCAACGATGTCATCGGCAGCAACACGCCGATCGACATGATGACCGCCGTCGTCGCAATCAAAGGCCACGAAGCGCGGCTTTGGATAAAAGGAATCTTACTCGTCCGGATCACGTGAATAATGAGAGTTTGCGTCAGCAGGCTCTCGACAAACCAGCCCGTCTGGAACAGCGGAGCTTTTGCAACCGCCCAGCAATTGAAGACGTAGAGCATCATAAAAAAGGTCGTGTAGTCGAAGACCGAGGAGCACGGTCCGATGAACAGGATGAACTTGGTGAGCGAACCGATGTCCCAGGGCCGGGGTTTGGCGATTTGATCCGGATCGACGTCGTCGGTGGGAATCCCCGTCTGCGACATGTCGTAAAGCAGATTGTTCGTGAGAATCTGGATCGGGGTCATCGGCAGATACGGCACCAGGACGCTCGCCCCCAGCACGCTGAACATATTGCCGAAATTGCTGCTGGCGCCCATCCGAATGTATTTGAGGATATTGGCAAAGACCTTGCGGCCTTCCATGACTCCTTGTTCGAGCACAAGTAGACTCTTTTCCAGCAGAATCATATCCGCCGATTCCTTGGCGATGTCGACCGCCGTATCGACGCTGATCCCCACATCGGCCGCCCGTAGAGCCGGGGCATCGTTGATGCCGTCGCCCATGAACCCGACCGTGTGACCTCCCGCCTGCAAAGCCCGGATGATCCGCTGCTTGTCGGCCGGCGAGACGCGGGCAAACAGTGTCGTTCCCTCGGCCGCAGCGGCAAGCTCCGCGTCGCTCATCCGTACAACGTCCGCTCCGAGCATAACTCGCTCCGTCGGCAAGCCCACTTCCTTGCAGATCTTCCGCGCCACGAGGTCGTTGTCGCCTGTCACGACTTTCACGTTGATGCCGTGCTGTTGCAGGATCCGAATGGCGGCGGCCGCCGTTTCTTTCGGCGGGTCGAGGAAGGCGACATAGCCGTTGAGCACCAGGTCGCACTCATCGGCCTGCGTGTACGGCGTTTTGCCGCTGCCGACGGCGGCTTTGGGCGGAACATCCTTACTGGCGATGGCCAGCACTCGAAACCCGTCCCTGCTGAGCCGTTCGTATTCCTCCTGGAGTTCGACGATCAGGATATGTTCCATCGAGTACAATTCGCCGTCGAGCTCAAAGTTTTTGCAGCGCGGAAAGATCGCCTCCGGTGCCCCCTTGCTGATAATCCGGTCCTTCCCCTCGGGCGTGCGAACGACCACGCTCATCACGCGGCGCTTAAAGTCGAACGGAATTTCATCGATCTTCTCGAAATTGGGAGTTATTGCATGATCTTGCATCTGGGGGTGATCGAGCACCGCGCGGTCCAGCACGTTCTTGAGCCCCGTTTGAAAATAACTATTGAGATAGGCCAGGGCTAACACGCCATCGTCTTCCTCAAGCACGACGTCGCAATGCCACTCCAGGATCACGTGGTCCATTGTGAGCGTGCCGGTCTTGTCAGTGCAGAGCACATCCATGGCGCCGAGATTCTGGATGGCATTGATCCGCTTGACGATGACCTTTTCGCGAGCCATCGCCAGGGCGCCTTTCGAGAGGCAAACCGTCACGATCATCGGCAGCATTTCGGGCGTCAGTCCCACGGCCACGGCCAGGGCGAAGAAAAACGCTTCGTGCCAGCTCCCCTTCGTCACCCAGTTAATCGCGAACACCAAAGGGACCATGACGATCATGAAGCGGAGCATGAGCCACGTGAAACGTGCGATACCCCGGTCGAAGGCCGTTTGCTCCGGCTGTTCGGCGAGAGTTTGAGCCATGCTGCCGATGTACGTTTCGCGTCCCGTTGCCGCGACGACCGCCAGGGCAGAGCCGCTTTCGACGCTGGTTCCGAGAAAGGCAATGTTGTCGAGCTCCAGCGGCGACTTGGCGGGCTCGCCTTTGTCGACCTCGAACTTCTCGACTGGAAACGATTCGCCCGTGAGCGAGCCCTGAATGACGAACAGATCCTTGGCCGATACGATCCGCACGTCGGCGGGAATCATATCGCCGGCCGCCAGCTTCACCACGTCGCCAACAACAAGCTGTGAGACAGGCAATTCACGGACCTGCCCGTCGCGCATGGCCGCTGCGGTTACTGTGATCATCGCCTTGAGCTTCGCCGCCGCATTATCGGCTTTGGCCTCTTGAATCAGCTTGATGCTCACGCCCAGCGCGATCATCAACGACATGACGACGGCGGATCGCAGGTCCCCCGTGGCGATCGCGACCGACGACAACGCTGCCAACAGGAGAACGAGCGGGTTGATAAACGCGTGCCAAAGCAAGAGCCAAACGCCTTTGCGACTGTCGGCCGCCACGACGTTTGGCCCGAGTTTTTCCCGGCGAGCCGCGGCCTCGTCCGTTGTCAGTCCGCAGGGTGCGGTTTGGAGGCGCGGGTAAACGCCGTCGGCCGTCAGCGCGGCGAGCTCGAGCAATATCGGTGAAACGCGGATCGGCCCGGTACGCCGCCGAAGTGCCGGCAGGAGTTTTTTTGGGATGGATACAGTCGACATTGGGAAAACACCCCGTTCCCCCTCATCGAAATCATTGAGCGAAGTCGCGAAAGCGAGCCTGCCAATTTGGTCCCAACAGACTGGCAAAAAAGCACGTCTCAAAGCAGCGCGTGCGACTTGGCGGTGTTGCAATCGCGAAGCAATTAACGTAAGCCCAAGCGCGACTGGCGTCGAGCGGAATCGTCGTAGCGCGGAGATGAATGACCAATTTTTGCCGAGGCCTTGCCACGGCATCAATCGTGATCACTAGCTTGCACCGGACCAGTTAATTCAAATGTGAAGGAGCTTTTCGTTGGGTCTGTACTTCATCGGTCCGACCTTGCCAAAATATATCGGCGTGTAAGTCTACGAACTCCATCGATTCCATGCAGGAGCGTTCCATGATCAATGAATCCTCCACCCGGCGGGTTTTTTTGCGCCATTCCACTTTGGCCGGCACCGGGCTGCTGTTGACCGGCGTGGCTCAAACCTGGGCAGCCGATCTCGCGCACGCGAAACCTGGGGCAAAACCTAAACCAGAGGAAGATGTTTCACCAGCCGAAGACCTGATGCGCGAGCATGGCGTGCTCAAACGGTTGATGTTGGTGTACGACGAAGTGCTGCGGCGCTGGGACGAAAAACAGGATGTGCCTCCCGAAATCCTGGCCGATGCCTCGGGCATGATCCGGCACTTCGTCGAAGACTACCATGAGAAGCTCGAAGAGGATTATTTATTTCCTCGGTTCGAGAAAGCAAATAAGCTTACCGAACTTGTGAAAACCTTGAAGGCTCAGCACCAGGCGGGGCGTAAAGTCACCGACATCGTCTTGCAACGGGCCAATTCCAGGGATTTGAAAGATGCGGCAGAAAGAGCGAAAGTGGCAGAGGCCATTCGCCAATTCAACCGCATGTATGTCCCCCACGAGGCTCGCGAAGACACCGTCTTGTTTCCCGCCTTTCGCAGCCTGGTGTCCGCCAACGAATATGATTCTCTGGGCGAAGATTTCGAGAAGAAGGAAAATGAACTGTTCGGCGAAGAGGGTTTCGAGAGGATGGTCGATAAGGTGGCCGGAATCGAAAAGAAACTCGGCATCTACGACCTCGCACAATTCACGCCAAAAACGTAAACACTAGGAGGAGCTATGTCAATTTGGATCCTTGTCTGCGATGCGAGCCGCGCAGTCCTCTATGCCACCGAAAAACGTGGGGACGAATGGCAGTCCATCGGCACGTACAGCCATCCGGAAAGTCGCATGAAGAGTTCCGAGTTAAGTCCCACTGAGCCCGGTCACTCGTTGAAATCCAAGGGCGGAACCCGGCACACCGTGATGGAATCTTCCACCAGTCCCAAACAAGCCGAGAAAGAGCACTTCGCCCGTCAACTTGCCGAAGTCGCGAACGATGGCGCCAAACAACAGAATTTCAACGGCTTAGTCCTGGTCGCGCCGCCGCATTTTGCCGGGCTCGTCGAGCATCATCTTTCGGCGGAAGCCAAGAAACGCATGAAGGCGACGGTCCACAAGGATTACACCATTACCGATGTGCGCGCCGCCCAGCAACACCTTGAAGATGCGGTGTTTGCACCACCCAGCCACTGAACAGCGGTTCAAAACCGGGCCCGATTGCCGCACCGCTGTCATCGATACCACTACTTAGGCGGCGCGATGATCTCGACCGCCTGGCCTGGTTTAAGTGAATCAGCTCTGGCAAGCACAACGACCTGATCCGCATCGAGGCCGGAGCGGACTTCCACCTCGCCGCCGCTGCGTAGTCCGAGCTCGATTTTTCGGCGATCGATTTTTCCTGCCTCGATACAACAGCAGTAGGTCAGGCCTCCGTCACGAACGATCGCAGTTGTCGGCAGCGTCAGGACGTTTTCGCGCTTGTCGAGCAGGATATCAACGTTGGCGTACATTCCGGGCCGCAGAATTCCGCCCGAATTCGGCAAATCGATTTCAACGCGCAGAGATCGATTCGACGCGTTCAACGATCGACTTGTTCGCGTGACGGCGCCATTAATTCCCTTGTCGCCGAGAGCTTGAACGCGAACGACAGCCGTATCGGGATGGTCGCCGGCGTCGACCAGCGGCGCTTCCATCTCCGGCACATCGACAAACACGCGAACCTTGTCGGTATGCTCGATGACGAGCAGCGGTTCCGTGGCGCCGCCGCTGACCGGATGTACGTAATGCCCCGTGTCTACGTTTCGTTGCGTCACGACGCCCTTAAAGGGTGCCTTGATCTCCGTGTAATCCAGCATAGTTTTCGCCCGGGCCAGATTTGCCGAGGCCACTTGCCGGTGTGCGCCGGCAGCCACGGCGTCCGCACGCGACTTTTGAACGTTGGCGTGTGCGGCCCGCAGCGAAGCCTCGGCCGACTTGACGGTGGCGGCCGCTTCCTCGCGCGCGGCCTCGGAGGCCCGGAGTTGGTTAAGAGTTTCGTCCACTAACTTCTCAGTTACGGAACCGCCGGAGGCCAATTCCTTCATGCGCGCGTGTTCCGCCTGCCATCGCTCGTATTCACCGGCCGCGCGAACGACCCCCGCTTGTGCTTGTGCGACCTTGGCTTCCGCCACGCTCACCGCCGCTTCGGCTGCCTTAACGGCCGCTTCCGCCTGGCTGACATCGGCGTCGGCCTGGGCGACCAGCGCTTCCATCTGTTTAACTTCGTCCAACATTTCCGGAATCGATAACTTGATCAGCAACTGATCTTTCTGAACCGAGTCACCAATATCGACGAGAACTTGTTGTACGTAGCCAGCCAACTTGGGATAGAGCGGCGCCGCCTCAAAAGCTTCGATGCGGCCCGGTTGCGTGGTCGAAAGTGTGAGCGATTTCCGCACGGGCTTGCCCGCCGTAACTCGATCGACGGCGTCTGTCGAGTCCGCGGCAGTTGATGTCGGCTTGGCCGCTTGCCGATGGCAGCCGCTGTGCGCGAGCACCAAGCTGACGACGCACACGGTACCGAAGTGTGAGAGTAACCATTTCATGGATCGTTTCCTGGATCAGTCGGCGGCAGCGGACGAATCCGTTGCAGGTTCGAAATGCATGCTGTGCGGATCGGTCGGATCAAGCGAAGCCGATGTGTTGCTCGCTCGGTTCTGGATGATGGAAAACAAACTGGGCAGCACAAACAGCGTGGCGAACGTGGCCGCGAGCAGTCCCCCGATAACGGCTCGGCCCAGCGGGGCGTTTTGCTGGCCGGCCTCGCCCAGGGCGAGGGCCATCGGTAGCATGCCGGCGATCATTGCGCAGCTTGTCATGAGAATTGCCCGCAGGCGGCTCGAAGCGCCTTCGATCGCCGCGTCGTGTGCGCTCAGTCCTTGCTGGCGGCGAGTTTCGGCGAACGTGACCAGCAAAATCGCATTCGCCATCGCGACGCCGATCGCCATGATCGCGCCGATGGATGACTGAATGTTCAATGTGGTTCCCGTGATGAGCAGTATCACCAGCACTCCCGCCACAACCGCGGGAACGGTCGACACCGTTACCAACGCCAGCCGCACCGATTGATAGTTCGCCGCAAGCAGCAAGAAAACCGCAACCACGGCAAGGCCCAGACCGATCGTTAGTCCCGATTGCATCTCGCGCATCGGCGGAATCTGTCCGCGCGTTTCAATTTGCACGCCGGCAGGTGGAGTGCCCGCTCGTTTGAGTGCGCGCTCAACTTCCCGCGTTACCGTGGCCAGGTCGACGTTGGATACGTTCGCCGTCAATGTGATCTGCCGCCGCATGTTGTAGCGATCATATTGCCCCGGCATGGTTCCCGGCCGAAGTTCGGCTACGTCGCCGATCAGAACCTCTCCTTTGTCCGTTCGTTTCAATGGGATTTGGGCCAAGGCTTCGGCCGAACCGATGGTGCTCGTGTTATCCGGCTTGCGAAGGATGGAGCGCGGGATTTCGACCTGCACCTGGTAGGCAATTCCGCTCTTGGGATCTGCCCAGTAGTTGGGTACGACAAACCGGCTGGATGAAGTCGCTGTCACGATTGCGCGAGACACATCGGCCGGTTCCAAGCCGGCGAGGCCCGCCTTCTCCCGATCCACATTCACTTCAATCGTTGGATAGTCGAGCGATTGTCCGACTTGCAGATCGCGCAGAAACGGAATCCGGGCCAGCTCTTGCCGAACTTTCTCGGCATATTGCCGATCATCGGTGAACGCAGGGCCGCTGACGGCGATCTCGACGGGGGTCGGTGAGCCGAAGCTCATCACCTCGTTGACAATGTCGGATGGCTCGAATGAGAAACGCACTTCCGGCATCGCCGCCGACAAACGTTTACGCAATCGCTCCTTCAGCTCTTCGTCGCGAATGCCGAGGTGCTTGTTCAGATCCACATAAAGAATGACTTCTTCCGGTCCGCGCGACCATTGGTAAACGGCGTTTACCGGGAAGTTCGAGTGGATCATGCCGACGTAGCCCAGTGTCAGATTGACGTTCGCTGCGCCGAGCTCTTCTCCGATCAGCTCAAGCGCCTGTTTGGCGTATTGTTCCGTGCGGGCAATATGAGTGCCATCGGGCGCCCGCATTCGCAGGCGAAACTGGCCGGCGTCGACCACGGGAAAGATATCGCGGCCCAGGAGCATTGCCGCGCCGGCGATCAGCAAACAGCTCCCGACAAGGTAGGCAGCGACCAGCAACCAGCGCCAGGAGACGATTCGAGTCAGCGACCGTCGGTACCACATCCGGAGCCGGTCGAAATGCGTTTCAGCGTCTGCGATTCGATCGCCCGGCTTTTCCTTCAGCAGCCAAACCGATAACACGGGTACAAGCGTGCTCGACAAAAGATACGAAGCCACCATCGCAAATCCGACGGCCAGCGACAACGGCACGAATAACGAACGCGCAGCCCCCCGCATGAAAAACGACGAAACGAAAACGGCCAGAATGCACAGCATCGCCAATAGACGAGGTACGGCAGTTCTGGCGGAACCTTCCAATACGGCCCGCGCGGGCGGCAGTCCCCGCCGCCGTTGCACGTTGATGTTCTCGATTTCAACGGTCGCTTCATCAACCAGGATACCGATGGCCAGCGCCAATCCACCGAGCGTCATCAGGTTAATGGTTTGCCCCGTCAGCCACAGCGCGAGCACCGCTGCCATCAGTGCTAAAGGTATATTGAGCACCACGACGAGTGCGCTCCGCCAATCGCGCAGGAAGAGCAGAATCATCACGCCCACCAGGGCCGCGCCCAACAGCCCTTCGGTCGCGACACCGGCGACCGCACGCGTGACGTAAGGCGATTGATCGAACTCGAAGCGCACGTCAATCCCTTCGCCTTCCTTTCCCAGGGCGTCCTTCATCTTGGGCAGCGCTCGTTTGATATTGTTAATAACAGTCAGCGTCGATGCGTCGGAGCGCTTCGTTGCTAGGATATAAACAGCTCTCCGGCCATTGGCGAGCGCGTAGCCGGCGGGCGCATCGGCCGCATCCTGGATGGTTCCCACGTCGCGAATGTAAACGGGCGACCCACCCGTGCGGATCGGAATGGTCCCCAATTGATTCACATCACGCACGACTGAATTCACCGGCACGATGGGAAACTTATCTCCCACCGGGATATTGCCGGATGGGCTGATCGAATTTCCGCGGACCAGCGCCTCGGTAACTTCGTCCGGCGACATGCCGTACGACTGTAATCGTTGCGGATCAAGCGTGATGACGACGGTTCGCGCACTGCCGCCGAACGGCGGCGGTGCGGAAACGCCGGGCAACGTCGAAAACATCGGCCGCACGCGGAACAGCGCCAGGTCCTGAATCTCGGCGATCGATCGCGTATCGCTGGAGAGTACGAGATATCCGACCGGCACGCTGCCCGTGTCGAATCGCATGACAAACGGCGATACGGTGCCCGGCGGCATAAAGGCGTGCGAGCGATTGATGTAGTTGATCGTCTCGGCCATCGCCTGGGCCATATCGGTCCCAGGATGAAAATAGAGCTTCATCAGGGCCATGCCCTGCACGTTCCGCGATTCGACGTGGTGGATGCCGCCGATATAGAGGAAATGATATTCGTAGTAGTTGGTGATGAAGCCTTCCATCTGGGCCGGATCCATGCCGCCGTACGGTTGGCAGACATAGATCACCGGCAGATTCAGATTCGGGAAGATATCGACTTCCATGCCTTTGGGCAGGCCTTCCGGATACGGCAGCCCCCATTGCTCAAACAGGGAATTGCCCACCGCGAGAAAGGCCCCCAGGGCGATCGCCACGATGATTACCATCACTGTCAGCGGGCGTCGTAAGGCCAAAAGAACCAGCTTCATACTTGAATTTACCTTGGCAATGCTGGTTCGCGTTCCGCCGACAAGCTCGGGGTGTTTTTCTTGGCAATTGATTCTGTCAACGCAGGCCGCAAATCTTAACAATCGCCGGCAAGCGATTGTCGAAGACCCAGCCGGCCTGCACGCACCGGGGACTTGCGGTACGCGTGCGGAGATTCGTCACAACCGGCACATTCGGCGCGTTTACAGCCGGTAAAGCCGCTTGCATCCGCACGCGCCGTGAAATCCTTCTAGCCGTTAGGACGATCTTATCTAGGGCGAACCGCACAACCCGCAATCGAGGGGCCGGGCCCCACGTTTCAGTATAGTTGGGGCGCTACGCACATGTCACATTGCACGTCTCGCCCCTGTCGCCGTAAGGGGTTTCTACCGCCACTCCTGCTGATTTTGTTGCTGATTACCGCCGGTTGTGCGGTGTCGAATCTTCGATTCGTCAACACGGCGAATACCGATCCGCCGCAGGTGCCCGCTTCCCCGGCGGCACGGGGCGACGCAACCGAAAAGACTTCGCCTGCCGCGCCCTTGCCCGATTCGTCATCTGCAAATATCCATCCGGTCGCGTTTCAACAGAACGCAGCCGAAGAAATTCCCGCCCCGAAAACGCCGGAGTCCGATCACCCACTCGATATGTCCACGGCGCTCGCGCTCGTCGCCGGTCAGAACCCGCAGGTCGCTTATGCTCAATCGCGCATTCGCGAAGCGTACGCTAATTTACAGGCGGCAAACGTGCTGTGGCTGCCCACGATACAAACCGGCGTGAGTTATCACCGCAACGAAGGCAACCTGCAGGATTCGTCCGGCGCCATCCTCGATGTGAACCGCTCGTCGTTGCAAGCCGGCCTGGGCGCAGGTGCCGTCGGTGCCGGGACGACCACGCAGCCGGGCATCGTCGCCCAGTTTTACTTGGTAGACGCGATCTTCCAGCCAAGAATTGCCGAACGCAACGTCTGGGCCCAACAACACGCGAGCGATGCCGTACTCAACGATCAATTGCTGGAAGCCGCTCTTGCTTACCAGGAACTTCTACGCGCCTATCAACTTCAGGCCGTCGCCGATGAAACGGTGGCTGGCAGCGAAAAGCTTGTGCAACTAACTGGCGATTTTGCAAAAGCCGGTCAAGGCACGCAGGCCGACGCCGACCGCTCCAGCGCCGAACTGGCGCTGCGAAGAAACGATGCCGTTCGAAGTGAAGAGGCCGTGGCCGTTGCCTCCGCGCGACTGGCCCAGGTAATCAGCATCAACGGCGCCGCGAACATTCGACCGGTAGAAAATGCCGTCACCCCGATCGATCTGATCCCACTGGATGGTGCGCCGCAGGACAGCGTCGCAACCGCGCTGGCGAATCGGCCCGAGCTAAAGGAAAGTCGCGATCTTGTGGCCCTCGCCTGCGAACGATTACGACGCGAGAAGTACGCCCCGCTCGTGCCGAGCATGCTATTGGGCGCCTCATACGGCGGTTTCGGGGGAGGTACAGGCGACACCATCGCCGATTTCAATGATCGAACCGATTTCGACGCCGTCGCCGTTTGGCAAATTCGCAACCTGGGCTTCGGCGAACAAGCGGCCCGAGAATCGGCCTGTGCGCCGCCTTCAGCAAGCGCGTTTTCGGGAAGTGCAGGTGATGGACCAGGTTGCCCGCGAAGTGGTCGAGGCTCAGGCCCGAGTCACCGCACGCCGCAAGCGAATTGCAGTCGCTCAAGCCGGTATCCAGTCGGCCCGCGCTTCCTACGACCGGAATTTCAGCCGCATCCGCGGCGGCCAAGGATTGCCGATCGAAGTGCTGCAAGCAATTCAATCGCTCGACGCGACCCAACGCGACCTCGTCGATGCCACGGTCGATTTCAATGTGGCCCAATTTCAATTGCAGAGGGCACTCGGCTGGCCCGTCCAATGAATTTCCGAGGTGCCAAGTGACGTCCAAAAAGGCGCTAGCATCGAGGATTTGACGCTGTATAATTGCGCCCAGGCTAGAAGAGAGCCACCGGATCCGCGGGAAGGGTTTAACCCGGCTTCACTTCCTCACAATCGGTGCTTAACCACACGTTCTTCGTGCCGCCTGTTTGCGGATCCAGGCGATATCATGGAGAACTTATCGTGGAAAACAACCTTCCGGCCCGCCCGAATCTCGATCATCTTCGGCGCCAGGCGAAATCGCTTCTTTCCGCGCTCGAATCCGGTGACACGGAAGCAATTTCAACAATTCTGGAACACCTTCCCGCGGCCCATGGCATGAGCGCGGAACAGGTGCGTAAGGCAGGCTTCCGATTGGCCGATGCGCAATCGGCGGTCGCGAGAAAGAACGGATTCGCCGGTTGGCCACATTTGGCGCGCCATGTGGAACAGCTTCGTGCGCTGGAAGGAATCTGGTCATTTGCTCGCTTGGAAATCGACGGCACCGTTATACCCGCCAGCGCGCTCGGTGCTTCCCGTTTGCTCATCGATGGAGACCGTTTTCGCACCGAATCGCCTGAGGCGACGTACGAAGGGGTTTTTAACATCAACGTCGAGGCCCAACCGCACGAAATCGATATCGAATTCGTCGAGGGGCCCGAAGCTGGAAACTGGAACTTCGGCATCTTTCGGCTGGACGGCGATAAACTCGAACTCTGCCTCGACATGAACGGCAAGCCGCGACCGGCCCGGTTTTGCACTTCGCCTGGCAGCGGTCATGCATACGAGACGCTGACACGTACCTCGAGTGCGCGACCGCAGGATGTCACCGGCGGCACTTCACCCGCGAACGAGCAAGCCGCGTCCGCTGCGGAATGCGTCGGATTTGAGTTCGTTGACTGCCCGACACTGGCCAGGCTTCAGGGTCAATGGACGGCAGTCAAAATCGTCCGCGACGGACAAGAACTTCCAAAGATGATGCTCCGCACCGGACGTCGTTCGGCCACCAAAAATGACGTGACGATTTCCTTTGGCGGCCAGACGATGATCCACGCGCTCGTTCGACTCGACGAGAGCACGGACCCCATGCACGTTGACTATTACAATCTTGGCGGAGCGTGCAAGGGCGCCATCCAACATGGGCTCTTGCGCTGGATCGGCGACGAAGCCTGTTTCTGCATGGCCGCATCCAGCCAGCCCCGACCCATTGATTTCACATGCCCTCCGGGAAGCGGACGCACATTCAGCCAGTGGCGCCTAAAAAAGTGAAAGGCCTGGAATTCCGGTCAGCACTTAACGGTTTGCGTCGGCTCCCCAACTACTTCACCCGCGACATCTGCTTCAAAAAATCCTGTTCGAGCTTGTGCAAGTCGCCGAAGTGCTTGCGGAATTCGGCCAGCCGCGTGGGCGGATCGTCGTCGATGAGCGGGCGCTTATCGGCCAGCACCCTGAGATACTCGGTGTAGGCCTTGGGTTCAAACTTGATCAAATAATAGTTGAGTGCCCACGCATCGGCGTAGGCATCGACGGCCGTTTTCGGGTCCCGGAAGCGGCGGCTGTCGCGGAGCATTTCCTCGAGCGACCCTTCGTGCCAGCTCGCCAGGTTGTCGCGGAATTTTTCCAGTCGTGGATAATTCACCCGCCCGATGCCCCGCCAGCCGCGACTGCTCGATAGATCGGGCGCCTCGAAGTAGACCGCCATTCCCTCGCACAGCCACAGCGGGATATCCGCATAGCGAGCTTGCATGCCGCAGTTGAACGCGATCTGGTGCGTCGCCTCATGGACCACCGTCGCCACCAGCGGCTCGGCCGCCGGTTGCGAGAGCATCTGGTTGATTTCGCGCATACTGCCGCGGCGGCTGCCATTACTCCCAGCAGCAGCCTGGCGCACATTCGCCTTGATGAAACCGCCTTGATCGCCCCCAGCACCAGCCGTAAGGCTGATGCTCGCGCTCATTTCATGCGCCGCTTCAGTCCCCGTCAAATCGAACATATTGATCCGATTCGAACGCAAACTGTAGAACCCGACGATGTTGCCCGTGCCGCCGGGCAGATCGTCGCGGCTGGCCTTGTCGTACGACTGCCGATCGGCGAATACGACCACGGGCAGTGGGAACTCTGGCTCGTGCAGCTCCAGCCCTTGGTGCTGCCAATAGTTGGTGAACGCGTTGTACAGCCGCTCCAGCAGCGAGCTCGTCCACTGCGCGTACGCCCGCGACGTGTTGTAGCACACGATATAGTGCGAATGCGGCGTTGTGTACGCCCGGAACCCGGCCGGCAGCTCGGCCAACAGCTGCTCGGAAAGTTCCGTCGGCGTGAGCGGCTTGAACGGCCGGCCCAACCGCTCGCGACCTTGCACTTCATTGTGCTCGATGCTCCACAAGGCGCCGTCGACACCCTGCACGAGCAATCCGCCATCCGCGGCTTCAACAATCACGCGACCCTTTATGGTTTGCGTCTGTCCGTTGAGCCGAAAGGTCACGGTTTCCGCAACCGTCTCCGCGGCTACCGGCATTTTCTTCGCTTTACCGTTCTCGCTGGCCCGCTTTTCCGCTTCCGACGCACCGGTCGCGCATGTTGCGACGAGCGCAAGAAAAAGCCAACAGCACGCTCGAATAGGAGCATTCATTTAGTGCGATTTCAGCCGTTTACACCGACTGTTCGAAGCCCGCAGCGCAAGCAAGGGAATTTCAGCGCTCCGCCATCTTCTATTCTAACTCTCAGCCCCAAACCGCTGCAGATCGACTTTCGCCCTTCATTCGGGCAGCGGAAAGGCAAACACGTCGCCGTCCCACGGCCACTCTTCGCTGAAGAACACGTACGTGGACACGGCAACCTGTTGCCTCGGATGGTCCGGATCGCTTTCCTCGCCCGGCTGAGATTGTGAGTGTGATTGTTGTACTAACCGGAAATCTCCAGCCCCGACACTCCAGAAAAACGGCGTGTGAGCTTCGATGCGTTGGAAGTTGGCCGCGCCGCTGCGTTCTTCCAGCGGAAGTTCGAGACCCGCTCGCTCGAACTCGAAGGGCTGGCTTGAATAGGGATCCAGCGGGAGTTCCGCCAGATATTCGGGCACCAGGTTCGCCAAGCGCGGCGGGTACTCTTTATGGTCGAGTCGATACATGGCCAGCGCAATTTGCAGAAGCGCAGCCCGCCGGCAGACGACGTTATTGCAATACGCTCGATTCAGCTCGGAAACCGACACGCGCGCTTTGTATTCCAGGGCGGCCAGGTAACTTGTCGTCGCGGCTGGCTCCTCGATCTCCCACCGCTCTGGCAAGTCGCGCCACGGCGGCCGCACCCAACTGCGAACGTCGCTGCCGACAAACTCGCCCAGCTTGCGGCCCTCGACTCGGTTCACTAATCCGCTGGTGTCTCGGATATTTCGCCCTGTGATCCGGTCGAGCGCCGCCAGCGCTCGCGCGCGTTCCCACGGCAATTCGTTGGCCAGATACGCGAGATAGTTGCGTAGCGGAACTGGGGTCGCGGCCAGAACGAGCGGCATATCTTTGCCGAGAATTGCATCGCGCACGAGCAAATGATCGGCGATCAGCGAAGACTGCGGAGTGGGCGAAGCGCGGCCATCCGCCAGTAGTTTGTCCATCGCATCGTGCAGCTCAGCCTTCGTACGTTGTTTTTCCGTTGCCCACTCGCCGATCCAATCGAGAATCTTTTGCTCCCGCTTGAGTTGATGGACGAATATTACCGAAGGCTGGCCGGCGCAGGCGGGCGCTCATGCGCAGCCCCAACAACAGGCGCTCCAATTGATTGTTCTTTGCAAACGGGTAGTACACGAAGTTGTCGAGCAGGACATTCAACCTGGCGTAAAGAGGGCAGGCACGCCACAGGTCGTCCCGGCCGTTCGGGTCGTTTGGGCGGATACCGATTGAATGTAAATCGAACTCAAAACGACAAGTGGGCCGGTTGTTCCCCTCTTGCACCACTTTCATTACGGCCTCATTCGCGTTGTGGAACAGTACGAGCTGCTGTTTCTTTGCCGCGCGAAACGCATCGAGTCGATTGTGTGGAATCTTGTGTTCATCGATGCCGAAATCTGAATGCCCGGTGGTGTCCTGGAACCGAGCTTTTTCCCAAGGTATGAGGACGTCTTCCAACTCGGTCGAATTTCGTTCGGCCGCTTTGAGATACATTTCCGCCGTCTCGCGGGCCTCCGGCGTATTTCCGCTCCTGAACGCATGTATTTCTTGGGCAATTCCGTCATCGACGGCGATCGTTTGGCCCGATTGAAGGAGAGCCGTCGCGGGCTGTTGTGCGAGTCGTGCCGACGGTAACACGGCACCGACCAAGAGCAGTGGCGCCACAGCCGCCAACGCCGGCTTCAGCCACGCGCGCACTGAGTTTCGCCCCGCAATCCAATCCGGCGCGGAGCCACGTGGCCAACATGAATCCCAAGAAGAGCGGCAGTAAAAACAGGCAGCCGGAAAGCTGCCAGGCGAACAATATGGCGACCCACGCGGTCACGACGCACGAAAGCAGCAGCGCGAGAAATGCGGCCATGATCTCGCTGCGCACCACCATAGAACAAAGCTGGCCCAGGCCGTACGCCACCAGTGCGCCGAACGAACCGAGGATCACAATCCGCATCCCAAACTCCGTGCCGCGCGAAATTTGATAGACGATATCCCCTGCACTGGTGTAAGTCGGAAAATATCCCCAGAGTATGTAATTCTCAAAAGATTCCCACGTCGTTCGCCTCAATATGGTGCTGGCCAACGCCAAACACATACCCGTCAACGACGTGACAACGACCGCAAGCGATCCCAACCAAACCGCATTCCGGGCAAACCATATATGGCGCGGTCGGGCCGCGTGCTCGGCCAGAAATCGATAATGATTCCGCCTCTGATCGCAGTAGAATGCCATCGCACCGTACAGCGCGGGCACGAACAGCAGCGTCGAACCGACGATGTATTCGCTCAGGCCCAGCAGATGCTCGCTTGATAAACCGACGGCGGCACTGATCCCCATCAGAAAAAGCAAGCCAAGCAAAAGTGGCACGACGAGCAGCTTCCAACATTCGCGCCACGTCTGCCACAACAAGCGCGCCATTGACCGCCGACCCGAACGAGGCGCCGCCTCGATTTCGTTGCCACGCAATCGTGACCAGGCCGCACCAAGTGCGGACCCCGAAACCGCCGGCCGCCCACCCGCGTTCAGCCAGCCCCGCGCCGTCGCTACGCAACAGGCAAGAACGACCGCCACAATCGCCAGTCGCAATGGAATCGCCTCGACATACGCCTCCGGCGTAATGCTGGCCACCGAATACTTGCCCACGACGTTTACGGCCACATTCACCACGACGATGCCGGTCACGAGCGTTACGATGGCCGCCAGTAGCGGCCGCTTGATGAGCAGCGAAAACAGTGTGCCCCACGCCAGTGCTTCGAAAATCGCGAATCCCAGCATGCCGAGCAAGCTCCGCGCATCGGGCCCACTGACCGATTTGAAACCGCACAAAGCCCAACCGGTAATCGATAATGTGGTCGTCAATAGCACGGCCGTTATGACGGTCACCAACAGCTTGGCCGCAAACAGCGGCCACCATCGGGCTGGCAGGCGAGTCAGAAAATCGTACGTTTCTTCTTCGTGCTCCACCGAGAAAGTCGTAGCGGCTGCGCCGACCGTGTACAGTACCGCCGCCGACAGAGCCATGGCGAACAATGTACCCGGCAATTCGTAGGCGGGCGTTTCCAACAACTTCGGACCGAGTTGCACGATTGCCCCCAATATCGCCACCGCCAACCACAGACCCCGAAGCATGCGGAATTCCTTCCACACGAATCGCCAAAACATCGTTCGGCCGGACGATTCCGTTTGCGTGACGCTCGATTTGGCGATGGATGTACTCATTGCATCAGGATGCTTTTGCACGGCATCGAGTTAAACCGCAAGCGGTTGGGGCGACGGCAACGTATCAGCCCCCGACCGCGTCATGTACGCGACAAAAATCTCCTCCAACGAGGGCGTGCGCGATTCGATCGCCACGATCCCCTCGGCGAATCGCAACCTTTCGAGGTCCGCCGCTTCGAGCCCGCGCACCAGTACGTCCCACTGTCGGCCGTGCCTGCGCTGTTGAATCGTCTGGCCCGCGATCGGCGGCAGCGGGGCCGCCGCATCGTTGACCGTCACGGTCAATTGCCTCGTGGACTGCTTCAGCTGATCGAGCCGTTCGACCGCCAGCAGCTGCCCGCCATGCACGATCGCCACAATATCGGCCACCTGCTCGACCTCGCCGATTTGATGGCTCGAGAGCAGCACCGTCCGCCCTTCGGCCCCGACATCGACCATGCTCTCCAGAAACTCGCGGCGGACCATCGTGTCGAGTCCCGATGTCGGCTCGTCGAGCACCAGCAGCTGGGGCTCGTGGGCCATCGCCAACGACAGCGCGACCTTTGCCCGCATCCCCTTCGATAGTTGACTGAGCTTGCGATCGAGCGGCACGCGAAAGCCGGATACGAACGTGCGAAATTGTTGCTCGAAGCCGTTGCCGTAGAATCCGGCAGTAAACCAGCCGATTTCCGCCGCCGTCATCCATTCGTACAGTGTCGGCCGTTCGGGCAAATAGCCCACGCGGCGGCGGATCGCCAGGCCGTCGCGACGGCTATCCAGGCCGAGCACGCGCAGCTCGCCGCGTGTCGGCTCCGTCAGACCCAGCATCAGCCGGATGGCCGTCGTTTTGCCGGCCCCGTTCTCGCCCAGCAACGCGAACACCACACCCGAGGGCACTTCCAAAGAAACATCCCTTAGTGCGGCATGCTGGCCATAGTTCTTCGTGACACTTGCCAATTGAATAACTGCGGACATAGACAACACCGTTACGAGTGGATCTCACTTAATCGAAACACCGAACAATGGCCGCGAAAAGCACGAAAAGTCACAAAACAGCAGCGGATTAGACTTCAATATCAGTCGAGCGGTCATTTCGATGATTTCTTCGTGTCTTTTTGTGTTTCTTGTGGCCATTCATCTCTGTTTATTGCGGCGAGCGCTGGCCAGCTCGTCTTGCATCAGACTGTCAATATCGTGCGGGTCCAAGCCGCTATGCAGCGCTTCTTCAAGCACCAGGCGTACGCGGGCTCGGATGAGTTTGGTGCGTTCCGCCTGGCATTGGCGGCGAGCCGCCGCGGCGACAGAAAGCCCGGTGCCGCGCACCGCCTCGAGCACGCCGTCGTCCTGCAATTGCCGATAAGCGCGCGCGACCGTGTTCGGATTGATCGCCAGTTCGCGGGCCAGTTCGCGCACGCTCGGCACCAGCTCGCCGCTCCGCACCGCTCCGTCGGCCACGGCAAATTTCACCTGCCGGACGATCTGATCGTAAACCGCCAACCCGTTTCGGGCGTCAATGTGAAGAAACATGATCAACTACCACTCACTGTACTACAGTAATAGTACGGTACCCGCCGGCGCCGTTGGTGTCAAATGTCTTGGAACGCCCGGCAGCCCGCCGACACCCCGCCCGCTGGAAAGGCAAACCGCGGACGATCCGTCAATCTGGCCATCGTGCTATCCGCCCGATTTTCCTTGACTTTTCCTGTCAATCCCGGTAACGTCAGGCGCGGTTGGCTTTGGCCGTAATGTGGGCGCGGCCAAATCCTCTCTTTATTTGTTCGTTCGATTTCGCGTAGCCTGATCCATCTTAGACGCCGGCCTTTGGCGGGATGGGCTTCTGAGATTTGTAATGACGAGCAGCTCCGCTTGGCCTCGCCCCGAGCCGACTGCGACGCGTTTTGAAAACTTTGGGATGCCGCGCCTTCTCGTCGCGACCGTCTCGAGACCCTTTTTATCGAGAAGTTGGAGTATTTATATGAAGCGCAAACGAACCGGTCTCTCCGCAACTCGCAGCTCCGGGGCAAAGCGCCGCGGTCGCAATTCTCGAGTAGGGCGCACTTTCAACGCCGGTCGCACGATCTCCCTTGGCTTCGAGCCGCTCGAGAGCCGCCAAATGCTCAGCGCCAGTCCAATTCTCACCGTCGTGCCGAATCAGCTCGTTAACGAAGGCTCGCCACTGGTCATCTCGAATCTGGGAACGTTTACCGACGTCGTCGAAGGCACCGCTGGCGGCCCCTCGATCGGCCTGAACCCTGCGAACTTCACGTCGCTCGGCGCCTTTAATCCCGCGTCGAATGTGCAAATCGATACCTCGACATTGACCGTCTCGGGTGGTTTTTCCGGGACGGGCACGACGGTCAACGCGGATATTGGATCTGGCACATTCCAGATTGCGGTGTTCGACTTCAGCAGCTTTAACCTGGGCGCCGGGATCACCATCACCGCGTCCGGCTCGCGACCGCTGGCAATCCTGTCGCAGAGTGACATCACTCTTCAGGGTACTATTGATGCGAGTGCGACGAGCGACGGAGACGGTTTTAATGGCCAGCGGATTGCTGGTCCCGGCGGCGGCGATGGTGGACAAGGCAGCGCTCTGAATTCGCGCCACGATGGTTCGCCCGCCGCAGGCGCGCCGGCCAATAGCGTCGGCCAGGCGACCGACGACCCCAGTTTTGGACACGGCGGCGGCACCGGCGCCGGGTTCGGAGGCATCGGCGGCGGCGCCTCCGTCATCGGCGGCAGCACATCCGATCCGAGCGAAGCCGGTCAGGCGTATGCCAATCTCGCGCTTGCAATCCAAGGCGGCAGCGGCGGCGGCACGGCGGGTGTCGGGTTCTTTGGCGGTAGTGGATTCCTGGCCGGTGGCGGTGGCGGCGGCGGCGGCGTCGAGCTGGGCGCCGTGGGCACGATCACCATTACAGGCAGCGGAATGGTGCTTGCCAACGGCGGTTTTGGCCGCGATGGCGTCTTCATTAACCCAACTGGCGCCGGCGGCGGCGGAGCCGGTGGCGGAATCCTCCTCCATGCCACCAACGTCACCCAACATGGCCTCTTGAGCGCCAACGGCGGCAACGGCGGAGCCGGACCCAACAGCGGCGGTGGCGGTGGCGGAGGAGCGGTCACCGTCGCCTACAGCACCAGCGGTTCGTTCGATAACTCCGGCGGAACCCAATCCGTGCTCGGCGGCTCCGCAGGAGGAAGCTTCGCCCAGAACGGCAACGCAGGTGTTGTGAACATTGTTGCTCAGAACTCGGCGGTCCCGCTCATTGAAACCTACGATTACACGATTAATTGGGGCGATGGTTCACCTGCCGACGCAGGCGCGGCGACCATTGACGTCCCTGGCGTGAACATTGGCGACACCGTTCAAGGCTCTTTCGATGGCAGCCATACCTACGCGGATGATGGCTTGTACTCCGTTACGGCGACTGTCACCGGCAGCGCGGGTGGGTCCGATACTAAGACGTTCTTCGTCAATGCCAGCAACGTGGCGCCGGCGCTCACGATCAGCGGCGCCTCAGACGTGAACGAAGGCTCGTCCTACACGCTCAATCTGTCCTCATTCGACCCAGGCACGACACCATCACGTCGTGGACCGTTAACTGGGGTGACACCGCGGAAGTTATCTCCGGCAATCCGACTTCCGTCATCCATACCTACGCCGACGGCGACGCCAGCTACACGATCAGTGCCACCGCCACCGACGAAGACGGCACGTATTCGGCCGGAAACACCGTTGACGTTACCGTAAACAATGTCGCGCCGACGCTCGCTATTGCCGGCCCGGCCACGGTCGCCGAGGGATCGCTTTACACGCTCAGCCTGTCCTCATCCGATCCTGGCACCGATACGATTAGCTCCTGGACGATCAACTGGGGCGACACCACTGAAATCGTCTCGGGCAACCCGTCCAGCGCGACACACACCTACGCCGATGGCGAGAACAGCTACACGATCAGTGCCACCGCGACCGATGAAGACGGCACGTATTCGGCCGGCAACACCGTTGACGTTACCGTAAACAATGTCGCGCCGACTTTGGCAATCAGCGGTGCGGCGGCGGTCGACGAGGGTTCGCCCTACACGCTCAATCTGACCTCATTCGATCCAGGCACCGATACGATCAGCTCCTGGACGATCAACTGGGGCGACACAACTGAAGTCGTCTCGGGAAATCCGTCGAGCGTCGCACACACGTATGCCGATGGCGACGCGAGTTACACGATCAGCGCTACCGCGACCGACGAAGACGGCACGTATTCGGCGAATTCGGTGAGTGTCACGGTGAACGACGTGGCGCCCTCGCTCGCGATAAGTGGTGCCGCCGACACCGACGAAGGTTCGCCTTACACGCTCAACCTGTCGTCGTTCGATCCAGGCGCCGATACAATCTCGTCGTGGGCCATTAACTGGGGAGACACCACTCAAATCGTCAGCGGCAACCCGGCCAGCCTGACCCACACGTACGCCGACGGCGATGCGAGCTATACGATCAGCGCCGACGCGACCAACGAGGACGGCACATTCGTGGCCGGCAACACCGTTTCGGTGGCCGTTCATAATGTCGCTCCCACGTTAACCATCAGCGGTGCGTCCACGGTCGACGAGGCATCGGTCTACACGCTCAACCTGTCGTCGTTCGACCCGGGCGCCGACACGATCACTTCCTGGACGATCAACTGGGGCGACACGACCGAAGTCGTCTCTGGCAATCCGTCCAGCGCGACGCATACCTATGCCGATGGCCCCAACGGTTACACGATCAGCGCGACCGCCACGGATGAAGACGGAACTTATTCCGCCGGCAATACGGTGAGCGTGGCGGTGAATAACGTCGCACCGACGCTAACACTCAGCGGCGCCGCCAGCGTGAATGAAGGTTCGCCTTACACGCTCAACCTGTCGTCATCCGATCCGGGCGCCGACACGATCACTTCCTGGACGATCAATTGGGGCGACAGCACTCAGGTCGTGTCCGGAAACCCATCGAGCGTCACCCACACCTACGCCGACGGCACTAACAACTACACGATCAGTGCCACCGCGACCGACGAAGACGGCACATTCGCAGCCGGCAATACCGTTAGCCTGACCGTCAACAACGTGCCGCCAACCGCCAATACGGGCGGACCATACGTCACGTTCGACGACACCCCGATCACCCTGAACGGCTCGGGAACGGATCCGGCTGGCCCGGCCGACCCGCTCAACTTCAGCTGGGACCTCGATGGCGACGGCATGTTTGGCGAGACCGGCCCGGCCGCGGCGCGCGGCAACGAAACCGGCACCAACCCGACTTTCAATCCGACCGGACTCGCCAACACGACGCAGACCGTGAAACTGCAGGTCAACGATGGCGATGGCGGTATCACCGTCGCCACGACCACGATTCAGATCCTCGGCCAGGGCACCGCCGTTATCGGCGGCGTGCTGTACATCGTCGGCAGCAACACGGCGAACGACATCGTGCTGATCACGCAGTGCAACAACACGATCAGCGTCCTCGCCACGTTTAATTCCAACAATCCACTAACGTTCAACGCTTCGACGATTACCGATATCCAGGTCCGCATGCGCGGCGGCAACGACATCGTGCTGACCACGGGCGACGTCACCAAGACGATGACAATCGACGGCGGATCGGGCAACGACCTGTTGACGGGTGGCGGCGCACGCAGCGTGATCATCGGCGGCACCGGCAACGATATCCTGTACGGCGCGGCCGGCAACGATATCCTGCTCGGCGGCGACGGCAACGACGATCTCTTCGGCGGCGACGGAAACGATGTGCTCGTCGGCGGCAACGGCAACGATATCCTCTGCGGAGGCAGCGGCCGCGACGTGCTCATTGGCAGCCAGGACGAGGATACTCTCGACGGCGGTGGCGACGAGGACATGCTCATCGGCGGCTACACGACTCACGACAACGACGTGGCCGCACTCGACGCGATCATGACTATCTGGGGCTCGTCGGCCAGCTTTAGCTCGCGAGTCTGCTTCGCTCACCGCCTCGGGCGGATTGCTGCAAGTTGGCGTGGCGGTCTTCGACGACGATGATCACGATGTCCTCGTCGGCAACGCCGGCCGCGACGTGTACTTCGGCGACAACAACCCGGCCGACCACGTCGTCGACCAGATCAATCTGCAAGCCCTTCAAGATCAACTCATCGCCGTAACCTGATCCCGAACTTGTGGGAAGATGTTCCTGTCTGCAGAGCGAGGTAACGGCAGACAAGAATGTCTGCCCCACGCCGAACCCGCGCAAAAGAAACCGCCTGCCCAGTGTTACTGGGCAGGCGGCATTTGCGGAGGGATCAGGAGCATTCGTGAGAGGAGTTGGCATTCGGTTGTTTCATAGGCAATTTCCTTAGGTTTCCCGGGGACTGGCTCATTTTGCGTAGTCTTCGGAGCAAAATGTGCCTGTCCCCTTCTCGGAAGCCTTACTTGCTGAGTGCGATTGGTTCGACGGCCTTGGTCAGTTCGACCGCCGTCCGCGACGCCAGGCTGCCGTCGGCCCGCACCACTTCGATGTTGCCGTATGTGGTCGTCGTGATTTCCACTTTCGGCAGCCGGATCTTCACCGCGCTCGTGCTCCATTCGATCACTTCGACCGGCAGTGCCAGGCCGGCCACACTCACGTGGGCAGCACCCGGTTTATCGCCAAACGTCTGGCCGTCTACCAGCAGCGTGCTGCCGACTGCGATCGTCGGGCGAGGCTGTTCGACCACTGGCTTCACAGTGCTAACGGGAGCCGTGAACGAGGTCGGAGCCACGAAGGAAGGCGACGTAACGGGCGAGCTGGAAAATGTGTTGTTGAAACCGTTGAAGTTTGTCTCGCCGGCCGGGGCTCGGGAAACACTCAGGATCCCGTTCGGGCTGATCGAGGGCAGCATCAGCTGTTGGCCGGGCACCAAGGCTGAATTGTCCGCCAACCGGTTGAACTGCGCGATCGAGCGGGAGTTGCCGCTTGTGCCGTATTCCTTCAACGATACCGTG
This sequence comes from Pirellulales bacterium, assembly GCA_963733825.1. GTDB lineage: Bacteria > Planctomycetota > Planctomycetia > Pirellulales > Lacipirellulaceae > JABDGM01. Next base: position 116,526 of record CAVTEK010000005.1, on the reverse strand, counting down.
TAGAACGTGTCGCCGGGCAGCACCGTGTAAGTGCTGTGGAACGGCTCATACGCTTGGCTATTGAGCTGGCAGTTCGTATAGCATCCGTAATTCGAATAGCAGCGATGATCATAGCAGTGATTGTCGTAGCATGGCTTGTGGCAATCTTTGTTCGTGCCAAAGCTGATCTTGAAATTGCTGCTGCTTTTACCGTTGTTGTTGCTGCCGTTGCCTTTGGCCAGCACTGAACCGCTCGTCAGGAGGCCGGCTGCGGTTGCCAGGATCGTGATCAATTTGGTCGTGGAAGTTGTCATGGTAGTGACTCCTTGAGAAAAATGGGGTTTAGAAACTTCTGGGTCGTCGGGACGATTGGTGTCCCGTTCCACCATCTCATACGGCCAGCCGCCGGCCTGTTACAGCGGCACGGCACGATTTGCCGGCCACGAGCACAAATGCCGGGAAATCGGGCCATTTTTGTGCCGCACCGCCCACATCCCGCCGCCCGGTTGGGCGGGTAGAATGGATTCAATCCCAGCGAGCCGGGCCGTCCGCGGCCCCGTCCCAGACCCCGATCCCACTCCCACTCCCACACATTCAGCCCCCTCAAATGGACGACGAAGACCTCCACATCAGCCGCATTCAGACCGCCTGGTCGATGGTCCGCGAGGCCCACGGCGATCACACCGCCGTCCAATCGGCCCAAGAGCGCCTGCTCGAACGCTATGGCGGGGCGATCCGGCGTTACGCCCTCTCCGCGCTTCGCGATGAAGATGCGGCCGATGAAGTTTCTCAAGAATTTGCCCTCCGGTTTGTCCGCGGCGATTTTGGCAATGCCGACCCACAGCGCGGTCGCTTTCGCGCGTTTGTGAAGACCGTCGTTTACCGGTTGATCGTCGATTACCAACGGTGCGCCAAAAAACTCGGACGCGAGGGAGCCCTGCATTCCAATGTCGCCGAACCCGTGGCCGATTCAAACGATACCAAAGATGAAGATGCCCTGTTTCGTACCAGTTGGCGCGACGAGCTGCTGGCCCGCTGCTGGCAGCGACTGGCCGACGACGAGCGCGATTCCGGCAAACCGTATCACAGCGTCTTGCGATACCGCGTCGATCATCCCGATTTGCGTTCGCCGGAACTGGCGGCCGGTTTGAGCGAAAAGCTCGGCAAGCCAATCAACGCCGGCACCGTTCGCGTGCTGCTGCACCGGGCCCGCGAGCTGTTCGGCGAATTGCTGCTCGATGAGGTCGCGGAATCGCTCACCAATGACTCGCTCGATGAAGCCGAGCAGGAGCTGATCGACCTCGAATTACACGAATACTGCCGCCCCGCACTGGAAAAGCGCCGCGAAGAGAAGAAATAAACCACTGAGCCACAGAGGGCGCCGAGCAACTTGGATCAATGCAAAATGCAAAATGACGAATGCAAAATGCTCAATGCAGACTTTCGTTTTGCATTTTACATTTAATATTTTGCATTTTGCATTCTTCTATTCCTTCTCCGTGCTCTCTGTGCCTCCGTGGTGAAATAAATCTGATGCCCGACGAAAAGACTTCACAACCTGAACCTGCCGCCGAATCAAAATCCGCGGCCGAAGTCTCGGACGTGGTCCTCGCCGAGTCGGAGACAATTCGCGCCCCCAGTTTTCGCGCTCCTCAGCCGCCAAAGACCATCGAGCTGCGCCCGAACGAAAATCGCGCCCGTCGCGATCAGGCGCCAATGGCCCTCCTGCCCGGCGCGAAAGTCGATGATTTCGAAATTGTCCGTTTGCTCGGCCGGGGGGCGTTCGGCCACGTGTACCTGGCCCGGCAACTGTCGCTCGATCGCCAGGTGGCGCTCAAAATCTCGGCCAACCGCGGCAGCGAAGGTCGCACGATGGCTCGGCTCGAGCACCAGCACATCGTTCAGGTCTTCTCCGAAACCGTCGATCCCGAGTTCAACCAGCGCCTCCTATGTATGCAGCTGGTCCCCGGCGTCGGTCTCGACAAGCTAATCGGCCAGCTCCACGCCGCCAGAGCGGGGAGCCGCGAGCACGGAACCGGCGGTCCATCCGAACTCCCCACTCCCCACTCCCCACTCCCCACTTCCGATTGGACCGGCCCCGAGCTCCTCAGCTTCATCGACCGCTCCGGCTCGCTCCCAACCACACTCGACCCAGCCGCCCTCCACGACCGCGAAGCGCTCGGCCGGATGGACGCAATCGAAACCACGGCCTGGTTCGGCGCGCTTAGCCGAAGCGCTCGATTTCGCCCACGGCCACGGCGTCCTGCACCGCGACATCAAGCCGGCGAATATTCTCGTCAATCCCTATGGCCGGCCGATGCTCGCCGATTTCAACATCTCTTCCCAGCCCGTCGGCACCGAACCCAGCGGCGAAGAAATGTTCGGCGGCACGTTCGCCTACATGTCGCCCGAACACCTGGACGCCTTCAATCCCGCCGATGACACCGGCCACGAGGCCGTCACCGCTCGTTCCGACATGTATTCGCTCGGCCTCGTGCTCAACCAAATGCTCGATGGCCGCATGAGTTTTCCCGTCGTCCGGCGCAAAGGAAAAATGGCCGACACCTTGCGCGATGTCGCTCGAGCGGCGACAAGCGGCGCCCGTCTGCAACCCTGGCCTGCCTTCGGCCCGCATGACATTGGAGCGCACAATCGGCCGCTGCCTCGAACCAAATCCCGCCGACCGCTTCGCCAGCTGCGCGGAGCTGGCCGACCAGCTCGATGGCTGCCGCCGGCTCCGCGAAGCGGAGCGGCAGTTGCCGCGCGTCCCGACGATTTTCGCGCCGATTCTCCGCCGTCCGTTCCTGTGGATCGTGTTGTTAGTCGTTCTACCGCAAATCGCGGCCAGCATCGTCAACATCGCCTACAACACAACCCAAATCGTCGGCGCGCTCAACGACACCCAGAAAGTCACGTTCAAACGTTGGGTCATCGGCTACAACGCCATCGTGTACCCGCTGGCGATTGTTGCTTTCGTCATCGCGATTCGCCGCGTATCGCAATGTTGGCGGGCACTTTCGAACGCAGAGCGACTGCCAAACGACGAAGTAACCGCCGCCCGCCGCCGCGCGCTTCGCCTGCCCCGTTGGATCGCCGCCCTCACCGCTATCGGCTGGTTCCCGGGAAGCGTGATGTTTCCATTGGCGATTCAATTGACGATCGGTCTCGATCTCACGCTCGCCGCTCACTTCGTCGCCTCGTTCTGCATATCCGGACTTATCGCACTCGCCTATTCACTTTGCGGCGTTGAGTTCGTCGTGCTGCGGGTCCTGTACCCGGGTCTGTGGCGCGACTGCGCGTCATTTCACCGCGGTCGCCCGAGACGAACTTGCCGCCGTCAATCGTCAGCTCAATCGCGTGGAGCTCCTGGCCGTCTCAATCCCCATCGTCGCAGCGATCTTCATCGTGAACCTCGGCAAAATCGACAACAGCTGGTTCAGCATGCTCATCACGGCTCTGTTGATTCTCGGCATCATGGGCTTCCACATCACCAGCAAGATCACCAGCCACCTATCTCAAGTCACCGGCGTGCTGACGAGCACCCAATCGTAATCTCCGTCCCCGCCGGGGGTTTTATCGAGGCGCATTAACACTCCCGTACCCTCCCCTCAATCCACGCCGTCAAATCCGCAAAATACGGCATCGGATCGGCTTCGAATTCGAGCGTGTGGGCCGCTCCTGCGTACTCCACCAGCGTCTTTTTGCGACTGGCCAACCGCCCAAAGAAATCGCGCGTGCGGCAATTATCGACAATCCGATCCTGCCCGGCGAGTGCGACGAGCGCGGGCATATGCAGAAACGGCGCCGAAGCGGCGCATAGAAGGTCAAACGACGATCTTCCTGTGCAAACCGCCACGTTACCCTCCGCAGAGCCAGCGGATCGCTCGCGATGAATTCCTGCCATCGCGGCGCGTTCGTGAATAGCTCCGGACGCCGAAGCGGAATCCGCATCCGCCGCTGTTGTAGCCGCGGCGGCGCAGGCGCAGCCAGCGCGGCCCTTTTCATGAGCCCCGGTAAAAATGGCGAATAAATCCCCGGGCAAACCAGTGCCACAGCATCGACCAAAGCCGCATGCCGCCGCGCCACCACCGGCGCCAACTTACCGCCCCAACTAATTCCGCAAAGCACCGTCGGCAACCGCCCCGCACGCGAGTCCGCCATCGCGCCAGCTCCCATAGCACCAGCCGTAAGGCTGGTGCTCAAATAAGCTGCCACATCGTCAACCCAAGTCAGCCAGCGGTCGACGTCGCCCGGTTGCTCCGCATTAAGCCCCGATCCGCGCCGATCGAGAAAGTGCACCTCGAAATCCGCTGCCGCCAAATCGCGCGCAACCTGCTCGTACCAACCCCCGTGACTCGTGATCCCATGAAGAAAAACAATGCGCCCCGCGGCGACTCGGCTGCTGGCCACACGCGCGCAGCCAGCCGGCGGCCATCATGAGCCGAATAAAATGCAATACGAGCCGGCACGGCCGAGGCTTCCATGCGGAAAGTGTAGTCCTCTCGCTCCGCGAGAGGAAAGAGCGTCTGGCCGAGCGAGACGGTCATGGGTCAGTTCGCCGTTGTCACCCCGAGGTACTCCGAGGGGGCCGGCTAGATTCCTCGCAGTACCTCGGAATGACAGGTTGATTGATCGCAGGCTAATCTCACAGGATGAATTCTTGCTGCGCGACCATCATCTCGTTAAGAACCGACTCGTTCACCGTCACACCCAGGCCGCGACCGCTCAATGCCGGCGCCCGGCCGCCGTAGCCGAACGTGATATCCTCATTCGTCAACAACCGCCGTAGTAAGTGCCGATCGTACGACCCTTCCAGGTAACGAATACCCTTCACGCGACATGCCCAATGGCGGCCGGCCGCCGAGAGAATCCCCGTTTCGCCCGGATGACAGCCCAGTTGAAACCCCAGCCCCGCCGCATCGGCAATTGCCGCCAGCCGCAGACTGTTCAAAAAACCTCCACATTTCGACAGCCGGATATTGAAAAGGTCGCACGTCCGACCGTCGATTGCCGCGTGTGCATCGGCCTGGCTCGTCAACGATTCATCCAACATGATCGGCACATTGATTTGCTGACGTACCTCGGCAAGCCGGCCGACCTCTTCGTGCGGCACCGGCTGCTCGATGCAGCTGATGCCAAATGGAAGCAGCGGTTCGATCCGGCCGTGGGCCGCGGCAATACTCCAGGCTTCGTTCACATCAAGCCGCAAATCCATCTTCGGGCCGATCCATCGTCGAATCGTACGCAGGCGCACCACGTCGTCGTCGCCGGCTGCTCCAACCTTCACCTTGCAATGTCGAAAACCATACAGCCGCCGCACAAGCGACTTCCGTCGCAGCGCGCGGCTGCCCGAATCGATCGCCGCACTGTATTGAACTTTCGCACACTTAGTAAGAAGCGGCCTCGCTGGCTCGAAATGCGTTGCCACTTTGCTTACCGGTTCGCCAAACAGCCGGCCGAACGCGTCCAACATGCTCAGTTCAACCGCCGCGCACAGCGCATTTCCATAACTGCCACGAGGGTCTTCGCGATCGATGGCCGGCTTGAATTGCTCGCACAGGCGAATCACATCCGGCCACGAATTGCAATCGCCGGAAAGCTGCTCCGCGACCGGCGTGGCCGTTAGTTGCGCAAGGCAACCATCCGGCGTCTCGCCCGTGACGTAGCTTCGCGGCACGCCCTCGCCCCATCCCGTCTTGCCATCGGCCAGCTCGCACCGCACAAGCACGTTATCGCTTTTGTGCCGCGTGGCCGAAGCGTGCGCGAACGACCGCTTCAGCGGAAGCCGGACGACGTGCGCAGTGAGCTTGCGAATGCGCATGGATTATCATGCTACGGCCGACGCGAAGGTCGGCGGCGAGCCCGCTTCAGCGGGCGGCGTGCGCACTCCCACGATCGCGTCGAGCGCCGCAACGATCCCGTCCTGAAAGTCGACCCGTGGCTCGTATCCGAGCACGCGCTTCGCCTTGGCGATCGAATAGTCAAGATTCTGCGTGAGGAATTTTATCTGCCCGTGCGTCAAAACGGGCGGCGTTTGGCGTCCGCGCAGCCGCGCGATCCTTTCGATCGGCTCAACAACCGCGCGAGCTAGCCACTCCGGCACGTGCCCCGGATGCGGTTTGCCCAGATAATCGGCGATCGTATGCACGAATTCTTCGCGCGTCACCAGCCGTTCGTCGCGGATGTTGAACGTCTCGCCCTCGATGTTCGGCGTTTCAATCGCCAGCAGAATCGCGTCGCACAGGTTCTCGATGGCCGTGTTGTTGAGGAGCCGGTCTCCGCGGCCGATCAGCTTCATTTTGCCGGCTTGAATCTTTTCCACGACGCGCATCAGCGCATGCCGTTCGCCCGGGCCGTAAACGAATCCTGGCCGCAGGATCACCGCTGGCAGGCCGTACTCGCCCACGTGTCGCTGTACAATTACCTCGGCCTCCGCCTTAGTCTGCGTATAACCGTCGAGGTTGTTCAATTCGGGCGGCTCGGTTTCATCGGTGCCATAATGATGGCGAACCGGATACACGCCCTGCGAGCTGATTTGGATCCACCGCCGCAACCGCCCGGTACGCAACGCCGAGTTGAGCATGTGCGCAAGCGCGACCACGTTGATCGCCCGATATTTCTCCGGGGGCCCCCAATCGCCAAGTTGAGCCGCCGCGTGAACGACGACGTCGGCCTCGGCCAATACCCCTGGCAGCGTTTCCGGATCGGCCAGGTCGCCCTCGACGAACCGCACCGGCACGGCCTCGAGGGCACCGCGATCCGAGTTCGGCCGCACCATCGCCAGCACATCGAAGCCCGCCGCAACCGCCCGCCGCGCTAAGTTCTGGCCAACTAAACCCGTCGCGCCGGTTATTAGGACATTCGTATTCTTCATCTTTGCTTGGGAGCCCCCAGCGCAAGCCAGGGAATATCCGTAAAATACCCTTGCTTGCGCGGCGGGCTCCGATCCGCGCGATATCTTTACTGTGCGTCACGCCGCCGCCGGCGTCCACCGTGGCGAACTGGCGCCGCCATCCAATGGTATCGCGACCGGCGGCGCAGCGGAATCGGAGTTTGCCGCCGTCAATCGCTCGACGTACTCCAAGTCCTGCACCAGATAAACGTGCTTATACTCCTCAACGTTGCCCCGCGCCCCCGTCTTTTCGCCCCGAATCCGGTTCCACGTGCCGGCCGGCACCTCGCGCACCGCTACCTTCAGCAACCGGCCGCTCGCACATTTGGCCGCGTATTCTTCGTTGAGCGACGCCAGGTTTGCCTGAACGCGAGCCGCCAGCCGCGTATTGCGCTCATAACCGTGCTTCGGCTCCACGAGCAACACATAACGCGGTTGTCCCTCCATCACGGGCGCAACGGCAAAGTACTCCATCGGCAGGCCCAATCCGGCGAAACTCTTTTGGGCGGCCCGCACCACCTGGTATTCGCTGAGCTTTTCGCCCGTCAGATTCGAAAAGTTCTTGCCTTTATTCAAAAACTGCAACAACGGCGCCTCGCCGCGAAAGCCAACGCAGCGGACCACGTCGTGGATATCGTACCGGTACAGCCCGCCCGACGTTGTCAGCAAAATGTAGTAGTCGCAACCCTCCTGCAGCTCGTGCCCTTCCAATACATTGGGCGATACTTGGCCGTGTTCCTCCACCGGAATGAATTCAAAATAATGGTGGTAAAAATCGAGCAGCCCGGCCGATGTGCCGTCGGCCAGCGGGATGGTCATCCGTCCTTCACTGGCCGACAGGCCATGATCTCGAACCGCGACATTGCCATACAATTCCGGCAGCTTCGATAAGAAAACGCCGACGGAGCCGCCGGTCCAAACCGCCAGTACCGAGAGACGGGGCCACGCATGTTTCGGCAGTAACGCACCGTGGCGATTGGCCAAACGTTCGAGCTCGCGCGCCGCCGCGCCCGCCGCCGGCCGATCCACGGCGCGAGTGCCCCGCGCACCTCCGGCGGTACGGCGCACGATAGCGTCCCATCATGAATATCGCGCAGAAGGTGTTCGCACTCATGATCCGCCTGCCGCGCAAACTCGACCAGCGAGCTGGGGTTGGCCGTAATGATGATTCCGATACCTTTCGTTGCCAGGGCGAAACGCAACGTCGCATAGTGCCGGGCCGCCGAGTCGTGAATCCGCGTCGTCGGCGCCGGCGGCTCGAACAAGTACTGCCCCAGTTTCGGCCGCGTCGTGGCGGCCAGCCCGCTGATCTGTCCGCACGCCACACCACTCGGCGCACGCAGTTGCTGCCAGTCGCTGCTGAGTTGAAGCGACCTCTTGAGCATCAGGCCCGGATAGTCGCCATAAACGCCGCCGCCCCAAATCAGCCAACCCCGGCGGTACTCACGAAACAGCTCTTCGGTAATCGGCAGCCGTTTCGGCTCCCCGGTCGTGCCCGAGGTCATGGCAAACATGAGAACTTTCGTGCCCGGCGCAAATAGTCCGGTCACGTCGCCGCGCAGCACCTTGTCGATGTATGGGCGGTGTTCGTCGTAGGTGCGCACCGGCACTCGCGCGAAAATCGGCGACCGTGCGAATCGTGCCGAAGCCGTGGTCGCGACCAAAATCGCTGTCTTGGTTGCGGGCAATTTTTTCTAACAGGGCCCGGTGCTGGAATGCCCGCGCCGCCCGCGAATCCGCAACGAAACGGCGTCGCTTACTGCGGATCCATCCCAAGTATGCATACCGCGCAATCACAATGCCTCCTCAACACGAATCGGCATGAATTACCGCTTACGGTTTAGCTGCCGCAACCAAAGCGGCGCCGCACCGACGCCAGACGCCCGTCTCGAAGATCCATCGACGAGAATCCAGCTTGAAGTGCCATCGGAGCGCAGGCTTCGCGCAGGGTGAGCCTTTTACCTACGACAGCAATACCGAGTCGAGGCCGCTGGAATGCGCACGGCAAAGAGTCGCAGCTACGCCGGCTTTACATCCGCCCAAATAGCATTCGCAATTGCTGATAGCAGCGCAAGCTAGCGGGCTGCCGATTCTGCCTCGGCACGTATCGATTCCGCACCGCTCGCGAGATGCCGTTCCAACTCCCGCGCAAGTGGGCTGCCCCGTCGCCCAGCAGCATCGTGAAATGATCGCCGGGCACTTCTTGGAGTTCGACCGCCTGGCCAATCTGGCTCGACCACCCCAAGTCCTCGTCGCTCGCAGGAACGACGCCCGAGAGATCCGCTAGTGCCGTTTTGCTGGCCGGCACGAACAACTGGATCGGCTTCAATAGCCGATTGGGCTCGTAACCCTGCAGCAGCGCGCACGTTGGCTTCGCCGACGCGGACCAATCGCCGAATGAACGACTCGGGCGTGTCCGCCGGCACGATGCCGCTTTTGCGGGCCTCGGCCAGCGCAGCGGGGAACTGCTCCTCGGGCGGAAGCTTCGATAGCTCTTCGTACGGAATCTGAACATCCGTTCCGGAAAAGCGGCTCGCGAAACTTACAAGCTCGCACAGGAATCGTGCATCGTCCTCGACGTTGACGTTATCGAAAATCGACGGTAACGGCGCGTCGATCATTGCGATCAGACCAACTTCTTCGCCCGCTCGTTCGATCGCTTCGGCCAAAGCAAATGCGAAGATTCCGCCCGCCGACCAGCCGGCCAGATAATACGGGCCCGCAGGCTGCAAGGTCCGCAACGCCGCCAGGTAGTCGCCGATCATCTCGTCGATCGCCAGATGCGGCGGCAAGTCCTGATCGACCCCGCGCGGGCGGAACGCGTAAATCGGTTGCTCATCGCTCAGTTGCTGCACCAACGCGGCGTAGCAGCGCACGTCGCCACCCAGTGCAGGCAGCAGCAAGAGCGGCGTCCGGCTGCCGCTTGCGCAACGCCAACAACGGCGACCAGGCGTCGACAGAGGGTGGGCCCGCGCCGCTGTCCGCCTCGCTCGTCGCTTGCGATCCGCCCGTCAACAATTGGGCTGTCGCCGCCGCCAGCGACACGATGCTGGGACCTTCCATCAGCTTGGCCATCGGCAACGTGAAATCGAGCCGGCCCTCGAGATTGTTTTTCAATTCCAACGCCAATAACGAATCGAGGCCGAACGTGCTCAGCGGTTGATCCGTTTCCAAACCGGCACGGCTCGATCCCCATGATCCGCGCCAATTCCTGGCGGATGTAATCCTGCACCAGCGACGTGCGAGTCGCCTCATCGGCATCCAGTAGCCGTTGCCGGAACGCGTGATCGACGCGGCTGCCGACGGTCTCGCCGCTCGATTCCTGAACTTCCGCCGCAATCTCCGCCAGCAAAGCCGGCCGCCGAGAACCCAATAGCCGCAGCAGGTCGCCCCATTGGGCATCCATGACGGCAACCTGCGCGGCATCCGATTTCATCAACCGGCCCAGAAGTTCCAGGCCGATCTCGGGATCGATCAGCGCCATTCCGCGCGATTTGACCGATGCATCTCGACCGGCCTCCGCAGCCATACCGGAACCGGACCACGGCCCCCAATTGATTGAAGTCGCCGGCAGACCTTGCCCACGGCGCAGCGTGCGCCAACGCATCCAAAAACGCATTGCCGGCCGCGTAGTTCGCCTGGCCCGGCGAACCAAGCACGCTGGCAACCGATGAAAACATCACGAAGAAATCGAGCGGCGAATCGATTGTGGCGGCGTGAAGATTCCACGCTCCGCTGACCTTTGGCGCCATCGCCCGATCCAACTGTTCGAGCGTCATCTCGCTCATGATGCCGTCCGCCAACACGCCGGCCGCATGAACAACCCCGCGCAACGGTGGGCAGTCGCGCTGGAAGCTGCGCCAGCGCACCCGCAAGCGATTCAGCATCGGCCACGTCCCCGCGCAATACGAAAACCTGGCTCCCCTTTTCGCGAATCGTATCGAGCGATTGCTCGACATCCGCCGTCGAACCGCGCCGGGACAATAGCGCGATGGCGCCTGCCCCCTGCTCCGCCAGCCAGCCGGCCACGCGCAAGCCAAGCGCCCCAGTGCCACCCGTCACCAAATAAGCGCCATCCGACCGAACCTTCTTCTCGGGAATCGAACTCTCGTTCGGCTCTCGACTCTCGACTCTCGACTCTCGACTTTCAATCGACACCACCACCTTCCCCACGTTCTTCCGCTGCGACATATACCGGAACGCATCGACCGTCTGGTCCGCCTCGAAACGCGTGAACGCGAGCGGCCGGTAGTCCCCCACCGCGAAGTGCTGCATCACTTCGGCGAACAATTCGCGAATGTAATCGGGCCGCTGCCGCAGCATTCGGTCGAGGTCGATCGCAAAGTAAGAAAGATTATCCTGGAACGGCAGCAGGCCCAGCATGCGGTTCTGGTAGATATCCGTCTTGCCGATTTCCAGGAAGCGGCCGTACGCACGCAATACCGCCAGGCTCTTCGTGATCGCCTCGCCCGGCAGCGAATTGAGCACCACATCGACGCCTTCCCGGTTCGTGTCGGCCAGAATTTCTTCGGCAAACGCGGTCGAGCGGCTGCTATACACGTGCTTCACACCCAGCGACCGCAAAATCTCGCGCTTGGCATCGCTCCCCGCCGTGGCGAAAACTTCGGCGCCGATCTGCTGAGCAATTTGGATCGCGGCCAGGCCCACGCCGCCGGCGCCCGCGTGAATCAGCACCCTCTCGCCCGGCTGCAATTGGGCCAGCCGCACCAGGCCATAGTAGGCCGTGAGAAATGTGATCGGAACCGTGCACGCCTCGTCATGCCCGATCGTCGCCGGCTTATGCACGAGTGCGTACTGGGCCGTTCGAGTATGCGACGCGAACGCGTACGGGGCGACGCCGAACACTTCATCGCCCACTTGAAACCGGTCGACGTCTTCGCCGACCGCCGTTACGACTCCCGACGCCTCGATGCCCAGCGGCACGACGCTGTCCTTAATCCCTGGGTACAAGCCCAGCGCTTTGAGCACGTCGCTGAAGTTCAAACCGGCGGCACGGACTTCAATCTCGACCTGGCCCGGCGCCGGCGGCCGCGCTCGACGGGCGCGAACTTCAGGGCATCGAACGAGCCCGCTTGCGTGATACGAAGTTGAAAGGGCCCGTTGGGGATTGCCAACGCGGCCGAGTTCCCTTGTCCGCCGTCAGAAATCATCGATGCGCTGCGCACCAGCCGTGCGACGTAGCGTTTGCCATCGCGATAGGCAACCTCGCCTTCCCGGTCGGCTGCCGCGCAATTCCTCCGCGACGAGCGCCGCAGATGCTTCCGCCTGCGCGATGCCGGCCGGATCAAGATCGAGCAGCCGCGGCCGCAGGTCCGGCAATTCCAACGCGGCAACGCGGCCCATTCCCACCAGCGGCGATTGCTGAACCGCCAACGCCTGCGCACCTCCGGCAACTGCCGGCTCGATCGGCTGGGCGCCGGCCGTCACTAACCACAGCGCCGGCTGGCCCGCCGGCGCTTTTCTCGACAATGCCCGAACGAGCTGCAACACGCTGCCGCAACCGAGCGTGCGCGCGAATCAAGTTCGTTCTCTTGTTGCGCGTGGTCTTCAGGAATATCCAGCGACCACAAATGCACGATGCCCGCGCACGGTTGCTGCGCCGAACCGAACGCTTCCTCGATTAGCCGTTGATAATGGCCTTCGTCGAGCGGATCGATTCGGAAGCGGTCGCGATTCGCTGTGTGGCCGTTTTCCGCGGTGCTGCCGCCGGCTTCGAATCCAGCGCCGTGCTCAACCAAAACGCACGAGTTCCCCTTGGCCGCAAGTTCCTCGGCCAGCTTCAATCCAACGCCGCTCGAATCAGTGAACACGAGCCATCGTTCGCCCGCCGGTCGCTGATGAACTGCCGTTCCTTCCGGCGATTCGCCGACGACTCGTAGCGGTTCCTCGCGCCAAGCGATTTGGTACAGCCACCGACTGGTGTCAAGCTCCGAATCCGCTGCATCTCTTCGGCCCAAGCGCTGCACTTGAACGCCTTCGAAGGCCACGAGCACCGCGCCGTCCGCATTCGTCAGGTAAATATTGGCTTCCACGCGTTCCGGGCTCGGACCCGATTCAGCACTGGTTCGCACCGCGTATGTGTACAATGGCTGACCGAAATCCTCGATGTTCGACAGCCTGCGAACGCTGCGAATCGCCACCGGCATATAGGTGAACGGGCTGAACGAGCCATCCTCTTCGAGCGGCACCGCGCCCGCCATAACTTGCAACATCGCGTCGCCCAGCGCCGGATGCAGCCGATACCCGCCCGCCTCGCGCAACACCGCCGCCGGCAACTGCACCGCCGCAACGGCATCCTCCACGCCCCGATGCAATTCGTTCAGCACCTGGAACGACGGACCGTAAAGCAGACCCCGCTCAGCCACCAGCTTGTAGAATTCGTCCCGCGACAAAATCGTGACAGCCCGCCCCCGCGCCTCATCCAAATCGATGTGGTTGCACGCCTCTTCCAACGAACGATCCGATGGCGAGCCCGCTTCAGCGGGCGGGCCGACTTCACCAATCGTCGATCCATGCACCAGTGCCCCCCGCGCATGCAACGTCCAAGCACCCGCCGCCCCACCCTCCCCCACCAGCCGGCTGTACGATTCGAACGTCGATTCGCCACCCGATTCCGGCGCAACCGAAACCTGTACCCGCCGCCGCACCCCTTCGGGCAAAAACATGGCTTGCTGAATCGTGAGATCGGCCAGGCCATGCCGGCCCGGTCCGAACACTTTCTCTGCCGCCGCCAATCCTTGCTCGATGTACGCCGCGGCCGGCGTCACGGCCGATCCTTGCACCTGGTGATCCGCCAGATAAGCCGGCGAATTCGCACCCAACAACACTTCGAACAACTTGTTCGCCCAGACCGTCGCCAGCGGCGCACCTAACAACGGATGAAGGCTCTGCTCATCTGCCGAGATTGGTGTCGCGAAGCCGGCGTCGCCATTCAACGACCGCCGTCGCGATGGATCGAGCGTGAACCAATGCCGCGACCGCTGAAACGGATAATTGGGCAACAGCAACCGCCGCCGGCGCCACGGCTGGTCCCAACCGCGCCACGCGATCCGTCCGCCGCGCACGTAGTATTCGGCCAGGCTCCCGGCGATCACTTGCCAATCGTCCTGCCCCTCGCGCAACGACGGCAACCAGGCGGCCGCCAAATCCGGCTCGCAGCGCCGGCCCATACCGAGCAAGCTGGCCGTCGGACCCATCTCGATGACGATGGCCGGCCGCGATTCGGCAACGCGAGCCATCCCCGCCGCAAATTGCACCGTGTTCCGCAAATGATCGCGCCAGTAGCGGGCCGTCGGCGCGTCGGTCATCAACTGGCCCGTGAGATTCGCCGCCAGCGGCACCTCGGGTCGCCGGTATTCGATCTTCGCGGCAAAGGCTTCGAATTCGTCGAGCATTTCATCCATCAGCGGCGAGTGAAATGCGTGCGACACGTTGAGCGGCTTCACCTGGATGCCGTCGGCCGCGAACTTCGCCGCCAATTGTTCGACCGCAGCCGCGTCGCCCGAGACGACGATGTTCTCCGGCCCGTTGATGACGGCAATCACCACTTCGCCGCCCGCGCTCGCCATCTCCTTCGCAACGCGTTCGCGCGACGCAAACACGACGGCCATCTTTCCCGGCCGCCGCACGCTTTGCATCAGCCGCGCTCGCTCCGCGATCAGCACCAGGCCATCTTCCAGCGACATGACCCCCGCCACGCATGCCGCCGCGTATTCGCCCACACTATGACCAAGCACGATATCCGGCACGACGCCCCACGACGCCCACAACTCCGCGAGCGCATACTCAATCGCAAACAACGCCGGCTGCGTGTACTTTGTCTCATGCAGACGCGACCCCGCCGGCGAGGCCGCTTCAGCGGCCGGGTAAATCGCGCCCACCAGCGACTCACCTCCCCAACATTCCTTCAACACCGCGTCGCACCGCAGAATCGCCTCGCGAAAAACCGGTTGCGTTTCGTACAGCTCCCGCCCCATCCCGATGTATTGGGCCCCTTGCCCCGTAAACAAAAACGCGATGCCTGGCCGCCCGATCGATCGCGCCGTACCCTGCTTAACGCCCGCCGGCAGCGCCCGTCGGCCGCGGCAAACGCCCGCAAACGCTGCTTGAGCTCCTCGCCATCTTTCGCGATAACCGCCGCCCGCTGATTGAAATCGGCCCAACCCGTATTCGCCGACCAGCACACGTCGGCCACCGCCGCATCCGGATGTTCGTCGAGATACGCCGCCAACCGCTCCGCCTGGCTCTTGAGCGCCGCTTCATTCTTCGCCGCAAGCTTCAACACCTGCAGCGGTCTCCCCGGCGAGCCCGCTTCAGCGGGCGGGCATCCTGCCAACAGACTTTCGCCCAATTGCAAATTAACCGACTCCACAATCATATGAGTATTCGTGCCGCCAAACCCAAACGAGCTGATTCCCGCTGCCCGTCGTCCTCTCGTCCGCGGCCAGGCGATAGGCTCGGTCGGAATCACCAACCGTGTTTCATCCAGCTTGATGTGCGGATTGAGCGTTTCGAAATGGGTCTGCGGCGCAATCTGGTCGTGCTCCATCATCAGCACCACCTTGATCAGCCCCGCCACGCCCGACACCGTTTCCATATGCCCCACGTTCGCCTTCACGCTCGCAACGTAGCACGGCCGCGTTGAACCCTCTCCTTCCGGGAGAGGGCAGGGTGAGGGTGTCTTGGACACCCCTGCTTCACCGTCGCCCTGCCGAACTCGAAAAATCTCACTGAGCGCGATCATCTCAATCGGATCACCCAGCGGCGTGCCCGTGCCGTGGGCTTCGATGTAATCGATATCATCCGGCGTGAAGCCCGCTTGCTTCTGCGCTTCGCGAATGCAAGCCAATTGCGACTGGCTGTTCGGCGCACTGATACCCGACGTGCGGCCGTCCTGGTTTACGCTGGTCGCTCGCAGCACGGCCAGTATATTGTCGCCGTCGCGCTCGGCATCGGCCAATCGCTTCAGCAGCACCAGCCCGCACCCTTCGCCGCGGACGTAACCATTGGCCCGCGCATCGAACGGCCGGCACACCCCTTCGGGCGAGAGCATCCGCGCTTTCGAAAAGGCGATCGTCGTCTCGGGCGTCAGGATCATGTTGACGCCGCCGGCCAGCGCCGCATCCGATTCGCCGCGGCGCAGACTTTCGACCGCAAAGTGAATCGCCAGCGACGAGCTGCTGCACGCCGTATCGATCGCCGCGCTGGGCCCGTGAAAATCGAAAATATACGACAGGCGGTTGGCCGCGATTGAAAGCGCGTTACCGGTACCCAAGTGGGCGTCGATCTGCTGGAAATAGTCGTCGTAAGGCACGCCCACCTTCGAGTAGTCGGTGCCGCCGATGCCGACGAATACGCCGGTCTTCGTACCCGCCAGCTCCTCGGCCGGCCGGCCCGCGTTCTCCATCGCCTCCCATGCGACTTCCAACAGCAGCCGTTGCTGCGGGTCCATCCGCACCGCTTCGCGCGGCGTGATGCCAAAAAACTGCGGATCGAATTGGTCGGGCCCTTCGATGAACGCGGCCCATCGCACCGACATCTTGCCCGGCGTCTCGCCTGTCGGATCGTAGAACGCGTCCGCGTTCCAACGCTCGGCCGGCACTTCGCGAACCCCGCTCCGCCGTTCGTCAATTAGCCGCCAGTATTCATGCAGATTTGGCGCACCCGGAAACCGGCACGCCATCCCAATGATGGCGATCGGCTCGGCGAGCGGCCCCGCCGCCGGCTGCTGCCGCTTGAGCCGCTGTTCCAATAGTTTCCGCTGGGCCGGCGACAGGCCGGCGACTCGTGCTGCAAGGTCGCTCATGTATCGTCGGGTTGCCTCGGAACGGCGTCCGGCGGCAACGCTGGGAGGCCAATTGATCGAATCCTCCAGCCTATTTCAGACGCCGAAGCCCCGCAAGGCAGCGGCAAGAAACCTGCCTAAAACACGCGGACCGCGACGAATCGTAGCCGAGTCGTAGGGTGGGCCGAGTCTTCGAGACCCACCGCTATCAACGGCGCGATGGTGGGTCTCGAAGACTCGGCCCACCCTACAAATCTACCGAATCACGCGCTGCGCCGCACCGTATTTTCGACGGCGTCAAAAGAATTTGCAGTCCGAACCGCAATGATATCGCGCACTTCAATGATAAATCGGTAGCCGTGATCTGCGAGCAGCGCCAGACACGCATCAGCATCCCGCCCCAACATGTGCCGGTATTCGAACCGCAAAATTCGCGGCCGCAACCGCGCAAAGTCGATCGAACGGATGATGGGCCAGTCGTACCCTTCCGCATCGATCTGGATCAGGTCGACTTGCTCGATGCCGGCCGCGCAAGCGCGCTCTCGACGGTATGACACGGCACCTGTTGCGCCACAATTTGTTCGTTCGGAATCCCGTGCTTGCGCAGATGCTCGCGGTCGAACGACGCCGCCATCGAAGGCTCGCCACGCCGGCAGAAAAACTCGCGCACACCTTCACTCTCGGCGATCGCCGCCTGCAGCAGCGTCACCTGCGGCTGCTGCCGGTACGTTT
The DNA here is from genome assembly GCA_963733825.1 of Pirellulales bacterium. Classification (GTDB taxonomy): domain Bacteria; phylum Planctomycetota; class Planctomycetia; order Pirellulales; family Lacipirellulaceae; genus JABDGM01. The sequence goes on along the minus strand of CAVTEK010000005.1, from coordinate 99,118 downwards.
GCTGCAATCGGGCGAACGCCACCGGTTGCGGCTCCACAAGAACGCCGCGCAGTTTGTGCGCCACGATTCAGCTCGCGCAAATCGTCCTCGCCCACTCCGTCGAACGCGCCGATTTGCAAAAACGTCATCCGCGGATTTCTGAGTAGCTCAGCCGCAACCACGAACGGCAGGCAACTGCGCACACCCAGCGTCTGATCGCGCGCCAAGATCGGCGGCGTGTGGCAGCGCTGCATACCGATCCGCCGCAACAGAATATCGCGCCACCGCCGCCGCGCCTCCAATCCAAACCATCCCGGCACCATCCGCCGCCGCAGCACGCGCAAACTCCGCCTGCTGTTTCTGTCCGCCTCACAGTCACCCCGACAGCCCCCGGCTCCGCCGGGGGTTATTTCCGCGACGCACGTGTCCTCCGCTTCAATACCCCCGGCAGATCCGGGGGCTGTCGGCGAGTACGCGGGCCCAACGAGTTCTTGTGGCTTTCGACCCGACTGAAGCTGCCACAAATTCGCTTGTTTCAACCACGAGAGATACGCCACGAGCACGCAAACCTGCAATCCGGCCAGGCCGTCCAAAAAACCCAGCCGCACCACAAACCCTTGCAAAAATCGCAACGGAAATCGCAGCAACAATTGCCGCAAGCTCGCCGAACGCCCCTGATCCAGCCAGATGCGAGCTTGCACGTCGGCATACCGTGAAAGTTTCGGCAAGTACTGCGAATACGACGTGCACGTGTAATGGGTCAGCCGCGCACTCAGCCGACCAACGGTGCCCGCCGGGGACTGGTTCTTTTTGCGGAGTCGTCGCGGGGACTGGCTCATTTTGCGGAGTCTTCGGAGCAAAATGTGCCTGTCCCCTTCGCCGGACGTTTCATCCGGCGTTCGAAGTTCCACCTCCGCATGATCGGTCGGCCCAATGTAACGCCCCACGTCTCGTCGAAACAGCCGCAGACATCGATCGTTCCGCCACGGCCCAAATCGGATCGGGTGACCCATGAAATGGTTACGCCGATAGACCCAATAGCCATCGCGATTCGGATCGTCCAGCGTCTGGCGAATTTCCGCCGCCAGGTCTTCGGTGATTCGCTCATCCGCGTCGAGAACAAAAACCCACTCGTTGGCCGCTTGCGGTATCGCCCAGTTTTTGAAGTCGCCACTCGTGCCATACTCGCGCTCAACGACGCGGCAGCCCATCCCGCGAGCTATTTCCAATGTGCCGTCGGTGGAACCCGAGTCGGCCACGAGCACTTCATCCGCCACCTGCTGCGCACTCGCCACGCACGCACCGATATTCTCGCACTCGTTCTTGCAGGGAATGATGACTGAGAGCTGGTTCGACATAGTGGCGAAGTTTACGCGCCCCGCCGAAACCCCGTCCAGATCAGTATCAGCGGATTGGACGCGAAACAGATGCCAACTCAATGGGTCGCGACATCCAGCTTCCGACCATGCCGCCCACGAAACCAGCAAGCCAAGTCAATATGCAATGGCCGGTGCGCATGAACGTGTCCAACATGCCCAGGTCCATATCATGCGGAATCTGCCGTTGCGAAACCTGCATCAAAAACAGCGCGGCGCTCGCGAGCCTCCGCCGGTCCAAATTACCGTTTGCCGGCCGCCAATCTGATCGTACAGCCAGGCCAACCAATAGCCCGTCATTAGAGGCGCCCTCGCAAACGGAAGTCCCATAACGTAACTCCACACATCTGGCCCGACGACGGCGAACAAAAAAATGCGGCGGCAAATACAATGCCGCCGCACCAAAACGAACGGACCCGCCCGCTGGAGACGATGACGATCATCATCCCCGCGGCTAGACCCAATAAAGTGATCGCGTAAACGAACGTTGCGATGATTGGATACTCGATCGCGCTCCGGCCAGCTAAGATCGAGGCGAAGAGAATCGCAAGCGCGATGACAATCATTCGTTTGGCTGTCACGTCTCCACCGATCTAGGCTCTGGTTCTTCGGCCGTCCGAACGCGCGAAAACAACCAGCCGACCCAGCCACCGACGAGCGCAAAGATGACCGTCAAAATGGAGTGACCGACTTCGATGTAATCGCCATTCGCGACAGGAACGATGATGCCCCGCCGAATCAAGTTCGTATTGGGGTTCATCCCCGGGGTCGAACGAAGATACGGCTCGGCCCATGTCAGCAATCGGGTCGTTGGCAGCTTGGGCTCCGGACGCATTTGTCGGAAATCGGCGACGATTTGCGCGAGAGCAACTTCACCGACCAGCGCCAGAAGGAAGTAGCCCGTGCCAAACACGGCGAAGCCAATCCAAAACGGCCGGGCTGGCCCACGCCGCACGAGTGCGCCGACGATTCCTGTCAATACGAGCACAAACGCCACCGTGTAAAAGCACGAACCCCATACGGGGTTGGCGAACCGCACGCCGGCGATGCTAACGGCAATCGCGGTGAACGACACGAGCAGAGTCTTTAGCGAAAATCGCATGACGACATCCGGCGATTGGCATTTCAGTACGCGACGTCCACCCACTTTCGCTCGCGCGAGCTCTTGAGCACCGCATCGCATATCGCAATCTCGTTGTGCCCATCGGCGAATGTCGAAAAATCGCCCCCCTTGCGCGTGCCGGCGATGCACCCATACACGTTGCGGAACAAATTCTTCGGCCCGTCCGGATAACCTTCGTTGTGACCTCCCGGATAATGAGCATACTCGCGCCGCCGGATAGAGCAGGCTTGGATCTTTGAGAATAGTCTGATTGGGTCCGTCGCGCCGGCCCACCCATAATTCATTCGGCCGCTCCTGGTTCCACGCCAGCGCATTTCTCACCGTCGATTTCCAAGTAGAGCCTGTTCTTCCGCCCGGCCGCGCATTGGTTCACCGTCAGCGAGCCGTGCGCGCCGAATCGAACTCCAGCAGAATCGAACCATAGTCCTCCGTGTTGATCTTCACATCTTCCAGATCCTCCGGCCGCAGCACCTTGCCGGCATATGTTTCCACTTCAACCTTCGGCCGCTTGCGTACCGGGTGGATCGTCACCAAATCGGCCATCACGCGCACAATTTTCATGCCCGTGATGAACTGCACCAGGTCGCACCAATGGCTGCCCACGTCGGCCACGGCCCGGGAGTCGCCGCTCAGTTCCGGCACCAACCGCCAGTTCCAGTCGTTCGCCAACAGCAGCCAATCCTGCAAATACGATCCGTGCACGGCATAGATCCGCCCCACGTCGCCAGCCCCCTGGCACATCTGCCGCGCCTGCTGCACCAGTGGCATGTAGCGGTAATTGAAATCGACCGCGTTCACCACGCCGGCCTCTTTCGCCAGCCGCACCAAATCGCGCGACTCGGCCGACGTCATCGCCAGCGGCTTCTCGGAAACAACATGCTTCTTCGCCGCGAGAATTTCCTTATTCACCGCAAAGTGCAAATGATTCGGCGTGCAGTTATGCACGACCTGAATCTCCGGATCGGCCAGCAGCTTCTTGTAATCGCCATACGCCTTGGGAATCGAAAGCTGCTCCGCCTTAGCCTTGGCCAACTCATCCCCGCGCTCCGCGACCGCCGCCACCTCGACAAATCCCAGTCGCCGCAACGCCTCGACATGCGCGGGCCCAATGAATCCAGTTCCGATGATGCCTGTTTTGATTGTGGTCATGGTTGTTGATATCTGTTTGTAAAAGATCGCAACTGAAAACGATACAGAGCGATCATTTGACCGCGCCACTTCTTCAATCCCGAAGGGATTGCATCATTCAGCCCAGGGTTGTCCGCCCTGGCGGACTACCCTGGGATACGATGTCCGCACCACCACACAACCCTGAAAGGGTTGGTATCAATCCCAAACATAGAGTTCGTCGTATTCAATCTCGTAACGCTCAAGCAACGCCCGATATTCATCCTGAAATGATATCTTTCGGTGATGCTCAACCTGGCCGTCAATGTAACTCTTCACGTCCTGAATTTGTGAAAAACCGATCGAGAATACACCATACCCGTTCTGCCAATGGAAATCGTCGTACGCGAGGCCCTTGGTTTTTACCCACAACGACGACCCCCGCTTCACCTCCTTCACCATCTCGGCCGCGTCGCAGGTGCGTACCAGCGCGCACAAAAAATGAACGTGATCTTCCACCCCGCCCACGATGATCGGCTGACATTGCAGGCTGGATAGGATTCCGCCAATGTAACAATGCATTTCACCCCTGACCGCGACATCCTTTAGAAACGGCCGGCGATCCTTAGTCGAAAACACGGTGTGCAACAGAATCTTCGCCAGCGATTGCGACATGCCCGTTACGATACCGTCGCTTGCGAATGATGCAACCCTTTCAGGGTTGACCAATGCGTTTGTGTTGCGGACCCAGGGTAGGTCGCTGCGCGACCAACCCTGGGCTGAATGATTGAATCCCGTTGGGATTCGGCCATCCAACCCTTACGACTCAAGTTTCTTTTGCCGAAACACTGCGATCACGTAATATGGCCCCGGTTCGCAACCTTCTCCTTCACACGTTCGTGCAAATTCAAGAGCAGATTCTAGTGTGGCGAGCAAACAATACTGGTTAGTTTGGACTTCCGACGCCATCCCGTTACACGACAGCGGCGAACACTCAAACCCATCTCCAGTACTTGAACTTACGACATCAAACCCCAATTCCTCGAACGTTCTGTCGAACGGTACCACATTCAGATCCGGCAACTTTATCGGCGATGGAATACCGTTTTGAAACTCAACCGCAAACTGACGGTAGCCGTACAAATCAAAGTCTCGGCGACCATTGTCACTCACGACACTCCAGGCGGCTTCAGGAGTGTCATACATCCACCGGTTATTGTGTCGCCACGCATCGATCCAATTGTCGGGCGCTGTGGACATACAGGTTGAAACACTGCAAATCTCGTCCACGTTTGCGCGCAGAGCCACTCCGGCCGTTTCATCGTTCGCTTTGGAAAGTAACCAAGCAGCCTACTTTCCATACTTCACCGCTTCACCCACGCGCGCTTACTCAACCTTCTCAACCTTCGCCCACTTCCCTTCCTCAATCGATCTCTCAACCGCATCCAGCACCGCCACACACTGTGCCCCATCGCGGAAATCGGCCATGATCGTGGGCTTTTTGTTGATTGCGCCCATCAGCTCGTACACCGCGTGCACAAACGTGTGCTCGTAACCCAAAACGTGCCCCGGCGGCCACCACGCCGATACGTATGGGTGCACGCCCTCGGTCGCCATGATCGCCCGAAAACCCTGCCGCCCCGCTGGATCGGCACAGTTGTAAAACTGCAGCACGTTCATTTCTTCGAAGTTGAACACGAGCGAGCCCTTGCTGCCGTTGATCTCGACCCGGTTGAAATTCTTCCGCCCCGGCGCCATCCGCGTCGCCTCGAACGAGCCGAGCGCACCGCTCGTAAACTTTGCCAGGAACAACGTCGCATCATCGACCGTAACTTTCTCGGTTCCCTCGCCAGCAGTCGCCGTCAGTCCCGCCGATCGCCCCTCGGCCGGTCGCTCGCCGATGAATGTCTTCTTCATGCCGACGACCTCACCGATTTCGCCCACCAAAAATCGCGCCATATCCACGTGGTGCGCATTCGAGATCGCCGTTCGCCCCAGACCCGGCCGCCTCCTTCCGCAACCGCCAGTTCATCGGAAACTTCGGATCGTTCAGCCAGTCCTGCAAATACGTCGCGCGAAAATGGCGAATTTCGCCAATCTCGCCCGCCTTGATCATCTGCTTCGCCAGCGCCAGCGCCGGCACCACGCGGTAGTTGAAATTCACCATGTGCACCACGCCCGCCTTCCGCGCCGCATCGAGCATCTCGCGAGCATCCTTCAAATTGAACGCCAACGGCTTCTCGCAATACACATGTTTTCCCGCCTTCGCCGCGGCCACCGCGATATCGTGATGCGTGCCGCCCGGTGCCGCGATATCGACCACGTCGATATCCGGCCGCCCGCACAGCTTCTTCCAATCGCTCTCGAAACTCTCCCAGCCAAACCGCTTGGCGAACTCAGCCGTCTCATCCGCATGCCGCCCGCAAATCGCCTTCATCACCGGTTGCGGCTCGACATCAAAAAACTTGGCCACCTTCAAATAAGCGTTCGAATGCGCCTTGCCCATGAATTTTGTGCCGATCAGGCCAACATTCACCGTTTTAGCCGCCATAAATGGTCCTTTCCTGCGAGTCGCGTGTGCCGAGTTTCGTACAGCCTACCGCGAGCCGAATTGGAATCGCAAGTGCCCGGCGATATACTCCGGGTAGTTCCCAGCAGTTCCCAAGCCGACGGCTCGCCGTCGCGCGAAAGCCCGTATGGCCAACGAGCTTCACGACCAATCCGCTTCAGTTGTCGCTCCTTCGCGGACCAACCGCCTCCTCTCGCTCGATGTCTTCCGCGGTCTCACGATCCTTGGCATGATCCTCGTCAACAACCCGGGGGGCGGCGAAGGCTATTGGCCGTTGGAGCACGCCCCCTGGCACGGCTGGACGCCCACTGACCTCATCTTTCCGTTCTTCCTGTTCATCGTCGGCACGTCGATTTCCTATTCGTTCCGCAAATATCGCCACGGCGCCCAGATCGACTCGGCCGTCTACTGGCGAATCGTCCGCCGCACCGCGATGCTGATTTTCCTCGGTTGGATGCCGACCCTGCTCCTGAAAACGATCGCCGCCTTCCACGGTACAACATTCGATCTGAGCAACCTCCGCATCTTCGGTGTCCTCGTGCGGATCGCGCTCGTCTACTTTTTCACCTCGCTGATCGTGCTCAACGTTCCGCTCCGCGGCCAGGTTGCTCTCGCCGTCGTCATCCTGCTCGGCTACTGGGCCACGCTGGCCTTTCTGCCGAACCCGCACGACTACTGGAAAAACCTCTCCAACAACGACAACGTCACCGTCGTCGTCGACCGCGCTCTAGTTGGCGACAAGCATATGTACCACGGCGACCCTCCCACCGAACCCGAAGGTTTTTTGAGCACATTCCCCGCGATCGTCAGCGCGCTCATGGGCTACTGGACCGGCCTCTTCATCCAACGCCGCGGCGTCAACTACCGAACCGTCGTTTTGCTCGCCGCGACCGGTTTAGCTTCGCCGCCCTCGGCCAAAGTTGGCATTTCGTCTTCCCCATCAACAAAAAACTTTGGACCAGCAGCTTCGTCCTCCTCACCGGCGGCCTGGCAATGACTGTCCTCGCCGCCTGCCTCGCGATCTTCGATATTCGCGGCTGGCGCCGTTTCGCGCGCCCGTTCGAAGTCGTGGGCATCAACGCGATCTTCGTGTTCGTGATGTCCGGACTCCTCGGCATCTTGCTGAGAGACGCTCGCATCGAAGGAGTCTCCGGCCACGCGTGGCTATACCATCATCTGATCACTTCGTGGATTCACGATCCCCCGCTCGCCTCGCTCGGCTTCGCCCTGATGATCGTCACTTTCTGGTGGCTGGTGTGCTGGCTGATGTCGCTTCTTGGCTGGGCGATTCGTGTATGAGAACTTCCCAAGCCAATCGACTGGCCGACATTGAGCTCGAGTTCGAGCAAATCGCCGATTCCCGACGACGTAGCCGCGCTTTTGAGCGACGCAAAGCAACAAATCGAGTCGCTCGAAGACAATTCGCGCGCCGCCATGCCGGCGTTCGTCCCCAGCGATTTCGAGCTGGCCTACCGCGCGCTCGCCGCGATCCAAACCGCCAACTTGGCCACCGGCCGCCGTTTCCTCGAATGGGGCAGCGGTATCGGCGTCGTCGCCTGCCTGGCGACCCGGCTCGGTTTCGACGCCATTGGCATCGAAATCGAATCGCCGCTCGTCGATCTGGCCGAACGCCTGGCAGCCGATCACGGGCTCGATTCCGAATTCATCTGCGGCAGCTTCGTGCCGCACGGCACCAACGTGACGGTCGGCACCGCCGACGACTTTGCCTGGCTCTCGACGACCGGCCCCGTCGCCTACGACGACCTCGACCTCGCGCCCGACGACTTCGACCTCATCTTTGCCTATCCTTGGCCCGGCGAAGAACAAATCATCTTCGACCTCTTCGCCGACCACGCCGCCACCGGCGCGCTGTTGCTAACGTACCACGGCCTCGAAGGCGTACGACTCCAGCGAAAGCGGCGTGCTTGAAATTCACCACAGACGTCACAGAGAAGAATGATTTGTCATTGCAAATTTGTAATTTGTCATTGGCCATTGCTGAAATGACAAATTACAAATGACAAATTTGCAATGACAAATCGAATCGGTTTCCTCTGTGCCCTCCGTGTCTCCGTGGTTAATATTTCTTCATGGGCTATCGCACACTTCGCGAATGCGTCGACGATCTGGAGCGCAACAAACATCTCGTGCGCATCAATGATCCCGTCGATGCCCGCCTCGAAGTCGCCGAGATTCAGCGCCGCGTGTGCGCCGCGGGCGGTCCCGCCTTGCTCTTCACCCGCGTCAAGGATTGCCGCTTCCCGATGGTCAGCAATCTGTTTGGCACGATGGATCGGGCCCGCTTCATGTTTCGCGATGGGCTCTCGCGTGTGCGGAAACTGATTGAGCTGAAGATCGATCCAACGGCCGGCTTCCGCCGGCCGCTACGGTATGCGAGCGCGCCGTGGAACGCGTTGTCGATGATTGCGCGGTTTGTTGGTCGGGCCGATGTTACGGCAAACGAAACAACTATCTCGCAGTTGCCGAAACAGATGAGTTGGCCGGGCGACGCCGGAGCTTTTATCACGCTGCCGCAAGTGTATACGGAAGATGTTTCTCAGCCCGGTTGGCGGCACTCCAACCTCGGCATGTACCGCATCCAGTTATCCGGCGGCCAGTACGTTCCCGATCACGAAGTCGGCCTGCACTATCAAATCCAACGTTCGATCGGCGTGCATCACGCGGCTGCCGTCCGCGCCGGCAAGCCGTTCCCAGTGAACGTATTCGTGGGCGGCCCGCCCGCGATGATGCTCGCCGCTGTATTGCCGCTGCCCGAAGGCATGAGCGAACTAACATTCGCCGGCGCCCTCGGCGGCCACCGCATCCGCATGTTCCGCCTCCCTCTCCCTCCGGGAGAGGGTCGGGGTGAGGGTGCCTTTTCGGCTGAGGGTGCCTTGAATCTCCCTATCCACGCCGATACCGATTTCTGCATCTGCGGCACGGTCATCCCCAACAAGCTGCTGCCCGAAGGCCCCTTCGGCGATCACCTCGGCTACTACAGCCTCGCGCACGACTTCCCTGTCCTGAAAGTCGAGCACGTCTATCACCGCGACGGCGCGATCTGGCCATTCACCGTCGTCGGCCGCCCCCCACAGGAAGACACCATCTTCGGCCAACTCATCCACGAGCTGACCGGCCCCATCATTCCCTCCGTGCTGCCCGGCGTCGTTGGCGTCCACGCCGTCGATGCGGCCGGCGTCCATCCGTTGCTGCTCGCTATCGGCAGCGAACGTTACTGGCCGTTTGCCGAAACCCAGCGCCGCAAGAACTGCTCACACAAGCCAACGCCATCCTCGGCCAGGGCCAACTGTCACTCGCCAAGTTCCTACTCATCGCCAACCAGGCCGACGATCCGCGACTGAAACTCGACGACATCCCCCGCTTCTTCCGCCACATTCTCGAACGGGCCGATTGGACGCGCGACCTCCACTTCCAAACGGAAACCACCATCGACACGCTCGATTACTCCGGCACCGCGCTGAACGCCGGCTCGAAAGTCGTCATCGCCGCGGTCGGCCGACCGCGCTTCGAACTCGCCGCCGAACTCCCCTCCAACCTGCAACTTGGCGAAGAGTTCAAGAATCCGCGATTGATCTTACCGGGCATTGTCGCCGTCGAGGGCCCGAAATATTCCGATGCCTTAGATCCGCATTCCCCACGCCCCACTTCCCACTCCGCACTTGCCCGTTTCCGCCTCATCGTTATCGTCGACAACACGCAATTCGTCGCCGAATCCCTCCGCAACTTCCTCTGGGTCACGTTCACGCGCGCCAACCCCGCCGCCGATATCCACGGCATCGACGCCTTCACCGAAAACAAACACTGGGGCTGCCGCGGTCCGCTGGTGATCGATGCGCGACTCAAACCACACCACGCCCCGCCACTCATCGAAGACCCCGAAACCTCGCGCCGCGTCGACGCATTCGCCGCCCCCGGCGGCCCCCTTCACGGCATCATTTAGCTTCTTTGTAGGACGGACAATCCTGTCCGTCTTGTGCAATTGACGGACAGGATTGTCCGTCCTACGAACACCGCCGTTACGTCGCCCCGCCGAATATCCTAAACTTGCTGAATGACCGGCCTGTTCACTTTCGCCGCAATTGGCTTTCAGACCCAAGATCGTTTGCTGACCACGATCTTGTGGTGGGTCGCCATTCTCTGGTTCGGCTGCCTGGGCGGCTGCGTCGGCAGTTTTCTCACGGTCGTCTGGGACCGCCTCGGCACCGGCGAAGGATTTGTCCTCCCGCGCTCCCGCTGCCCCGAGTGCGATCATCCGATCCGCTGGTATCACAACATTCCGATCGTGGGCTGGTTTCTGCTCGGCGGACGCTGCTACGATTGCGGCAGCCCCATCCCGTTCAAACATCCGCTCATCGAAGCCTTTTTCGCGCTAATTTTTATCCTGATCGGCCGGGCAATCCTTCCGCACTTGTAGCATCAACACTTGTCATTGCGAGGTACCCCGAGGAATCTAGCCGGACCCCTCGGGTGACAAGAACGAAGTAACCCACTCCCCAGCCCTTTGCCACCTGACGCGCACCGCCGGCAGATATATTATCTACGAGCGAAGGACTCCCACCCTGATGGCGAAAAGCAAGCAAACAAAACCGGATCGCGAATCCCAACCTCCGCGCGGCGAACCCGGCGCAATTCCGCGCCGCCATCCGAACCCCGCGCCTCGACCTCGTCCAGCAGAAGCGATCCCACCCGCAAGATCGGGCCCGGCATCGAGCCGAAATTTGCCCAGCCGCTGGCGGCCGGTGAAGCGACGCGCGCCGAAGTCCTGCAGACCCCGCCCATCTCCGCCGAGGCCGCCGCCAATCGCCTCGCGATCCTCATGTCTCCGAGCTACGAGCTGGCCGAAGTCGATATCAACTTCCTCAAACGCAAAGAAAACCGCCCGCTCCGCATGCAATTGGAGCTCTTGAAAACGGAAACGCTTCTGCGCGAGCATCAGATCGATTCAACCGTCGTCGTTTTTGGCGGCACCCAGATCATGCCCCGCGAACAGGCGGAAGCCGTCCTCCGGGAGGCTACTCTCAATGCGAAAAACTCGCCCGACGATCTCAAAGTCGCTCGCGCGCTCCAACGCGCCAAACGCATTATGGCCAAGAGCCACTTCTACGACGAAGCCCGCGAATTCGGTCGCATCGTTTCGTCCGCCCGCGAAAGCGACGGGCATCCCAAACTGTACATCATGACCGGCGGCGGTCCCGGCGTCATGGAAGCCGCCAACCGCGGCGCGTTCGAAGTCGGCGCCAAAAGCGTCGGCCTCAACATCGACCTGCCGCACGAGCAGGAACCGAACCCCTACATCACACCGGATCTCTGCTTTCAGTTCCACTATTTCGCGATGCGAAAATTCCACTTCGTCTTGCGGGCCGCCGCGCTCGTGGTCTTCCCCGGCGGCTTCGGCACGCTCGACGAGTTGTTCGATACCCTCTGCCTGAGTCAAACACACCGGATGCAGCAAATCCCCGTAATCCTCTACAGCCGACAGTACTGGGACTCGATCATCAACTTCCAAGGTCTGGCCGACGAAGGCGTGATTGATGATGAAGATCTCAAGCTGGTAAACTACGCCGAGTCGCCTCAAGAAGCCTGGCAAATCATCGCCGAATTCCACGGCTTAACCCATTTAGCCCCCGGTCAATGACCGGGGGCTAAATCGCGCCATGATCGATCCTGTCGATTCTCCTGTCGCCCTCGTCACCGGCGGCGCCATCCGCGTCGGCCGCGCGATCGTTCTCGAACTGGCCCGCCGTGGTTTCCGAGTCGCCATCCATGCGAATACCAGCCTCGACCGCGCCCAAGACCTGGTTACCGAGCTCACCAAAGCCGGCCACACCGCCGCCGCATTCGGCGCCGACCTCCGTAACGAAGACGCCACGCGCGCCATGATCGACCGCGTCCGCCGCCATTTCGGCCGTCTCGATGCGCTCGTCAACAGCGCCGCAACCTGGTCCCCCACACCCCTCGAAGAGGTTATGGCCGACGACGTCCGCCGCTTCTTCGAAGTCAACGTGTTGAGCGCGTTCGTCTGCTGCCAACACGCCGGCCTGATCATGACCGAGCAGCAGCGGGGCGGCGCGATCGTGAACATCGGCGATTGGGCAACCGAGCGCCCGTACCGCGGTTTTCAGCGCCTACTTCATCTCCAAGGGCGCGATCCCCACGCTCACGCGCATGTTCGCAGTCGAGCTCGCGCCGAAAGTGCGCGTCAACGCCGTGCTTCCCGGCCCCGTCCTATTGCCGGAAAGTCTCTCCGCAGAAGATCGCCGCCGCGCAATCGCCGGCACGCTCGTCGGCCGCCCCGGCCGCCCCGAAAACATTGCGCTCGCAGTCGCCGGCTTGCTGGAAAACGACTTCATCACCGGCGCTGCCTCCCCGTCGACGGCGGCCGCACGATCGGCGAAACCGGCTGACATCCGCCCCCTGTCCCCTTCCCTCGCCAGCCCTCGCCGTTAGCCGCGACGCGCAGCGGAGCGCGTCGCCCCGACCAACCAGAACCGCGCAAGAATCCCGTTCTCAGCCGCGCAGCGGCGACATCGTTTTTTCGCTAATACGCGGCTCCTAATATGTTACAATTCCTCTACACAACACAACGGAACCGTCAACTCAACTCACTCGCTCTCCCCCACTGGGCATTCCATGAAATCTCTCCTCATACTATTGGCCATCTTCTTCGGTTCGGCGATCGTTCACGCCAAGTCAAACGGTGACGCTCAAAAAAAATCCGATGCGAGTGCCGACGCAATGGCTGGCGGAAAAATGAATGCCAGCGAAGCCGGCGATTTAGAAAAATTGATTGCCAGCAACCCAGATGATTTATCTGCTCGCACGAAGTTGCTCGGTTATTATTTCATGCCGCGGCAAGGCGCCGATGATGCAAAAGAGGCGAAGCGCAAACATGTTCTGTGGATCATCAAAAACCGTCCCGAAGCCGAAATCGCCGGTACGCCGTTCTGCCAAATCACCGCATTTGTGGATGCCGACGGCTATCACGAGGCCAAGCAACTTTGGTTGGAAAAGACGCGAGTGAATCCCAAAGACGCCATCATCCTTGGCCATGCCGCACAATTCGTATTTCTCCACGACCGTGCCCTGGCGGAAGATCTGTTGAAGCAGGCGGAAAAGCTCGAGCCAACGAATCCGAATTGGTCCGACCAGTTGGGTCAGCTTTACGCGTTGCAAAAAAGCAAGGAAGCCGCCACGAAGGCGTTGGCAGAATTTGAGAAGGCACAAACTGCCGACACTTCAGAAATGTCTAAGTTCTATCGGCTGACGTCCCTGGCGAAATCGGCGTTTGCAGCCGGCGAAATTGAAAAGTCGTCTCATTATGCCAAGGAGTTGCTCAATGCCGGCGCCAAACATCCAAAGGACTGGAATTATGGAAATTCCGTCCATTGCGGAAATAACGTGCTCGGCCAAATCGCTCTGAAACAAGGGAATGTCAAACAGGCCGACGAATTCCTACTGAAGGCAGGCGAGACCCCCGGCTCGCCCCAGCTCGACTCATTTGGCCCCAACATGAGCCTGGCCAAGGAGCTCTTGCAAGCAGGTGAGAAAGATACGGTTCTGAAATACTTCGCATTATGCCGGAAGTTTTGGACATCGGGCAGCGATCGTCTCGATGATTGGACAACACAAGTAATTGCCGGCCAGGTCCCCCAATTCGGCGCTAACTTGGTTTACTAAATGGCCGCGATTTTCTTCCAGAAAAAATGCGCCGCTGCACGTGGCAATGGCAATCGCTAAGCGGAAATACCGCTGAGTTGGCCCAATGGCTAGCGTTGCTGTTTGCCAGTGCCCGATTGCGCCTCCCCAATCCGCCGACTCAAATCGAAGACCTGCATCCGGTTCGATACCGCAACGCCTTCCTGCTCGCTGATATCCTTCGCCAGCGGCCATTTCTCGCCCGCCTCTTCGAACTGCGCCTTCTCGAAGGCATCGATTTTCACCTGGTCTTCCGGCGTAATCTGCTCGCACGTCTTGCCGTAAATCCCTTCCATTCCCGGCGGCGGCACCGAACTGTTGTAGCTCACCCGGCCGTCCGGCCCGATCACTACCTCAGTCGGAAATCCCTGGCATCCGTACGAGTTGCTCGTCACGGAATTTGCCGACATCGTCCCGGAGTCGATCGCCGCCAGAAAGTGCCAATTCTGATCGGCCGCAAACTTTTCGATGCGCTCGGTCAACTTCGCGGCATCTTTGTCCGCCGTGTGAATGCTCACCCACACCACCGGCTTGTCTTTATATTTCTCTTGCACCGTCGCCATCGCCGGCACCGAATTCCGACACGCGCTGCACCACAATCCCCAGAAGTCGACCACGACCACCTTGCCGCGAAACTCGTCCAATGAGTGTTGCTTCCCATCCAGCCACCGCGCCACCTTGAACGCCGGCGCCTTCTCGCCCGCTTTCACCGCCGGTGTTTGTTCCAGCGCCCCAACTGTCTTCCCTTTGTCCAGGTCAAAGTAACCCTGTCCCTCGGGAAACGTCAGCACAAAAAAGTCATCCCCGCCTGAAACGTTCGTATCAATTGCGTTACAGGTCCACGTGTAGCGCTCGTACACGACGCTCGGCGGCGCCTTGCGTTTGCCCGCCCGCGCTTCCACCCCTTCGGCTTCGCTCAGCGCCGGCGCCTCGGGATCCGTATTGAAATCCTCCTCCACCGTTCGGGACGGATAATAACCGCCGTTATCCAACCTTTTGATGTCCGTCGTTGTCGTCACTCGCGTTGCGCGCACCGCGGTAGTGCTCGTCAAACGGCTTGCCTTCTTCGCCGTACCAGAATTTAAGCACGACCGGAATGCCGCCCCGATCGAGGTCGAGCCAGGCTCGATACCAATAGGCCGCGTCAAACTGCTCCGGTTTGCCGTCAGGACCGGTCCTGCTGCTTTTTTCTTCCGTGGGCACCAGTACATCCACGATCGTCAACCGCCGCCCGTCCTTTTCCTCTTGTCCGACGATGCTGTAGCGGTCCGCCGGTGCCGAGAAGAACGTGTCGATCGGATGTGTGTAAACCGCCTGCGGGTGCATCGCCTGCATGAACGCCGGAAAACGCATGTTGTGCGTCTCACCGATGTGCTTCGCCGTAATCATCGCGTACGTTTCCGAGTTTGGCGAAGGCTGCCCGGGCCAGATCTTCGCCGGCGGAGTCCGACCGGCCGCTCGCGAGTAAATCCGAATGCCCGCGTAATCCTTCGCGAACGCGGCGGGCGTCAGCGGCGCCGTGGGAAATTCCCAACCCTTCTTATCTTTTTCGATGTCCTCCAAATCCGACCGAACCTGGTAATTCTCGCCCCGCACGAAAAACTCATATTTGTGCTCGAACCGCACGCTTTGCGCGAGAGTTCGATTGTTCTTCACCGACTGCTGAAGCATCGTCTTGTATTGCGCCGAGCTGATTCCAGGCACCTGCTTCTCCAACTCCTTGGCGGCTTTCGGATCCTCCAACGTCTTGAGCAGCATTTCAAGATTCGCCGCTTGCTTCTGCTCACTCTTCGCGTACGCCTCCGTCCGCTCTTCGATGTGCGTCGCCTGCACGTGCAGCGGATCGAGCTTCGCGCGATTCTCGCGGCAAGCCTTCAGCACTTCCTCAACGGAGGGAGCACCGGCCAAACACACCGATGAAACCGAAGATCCAACCAGTACGATGTACAACCCAACGTCTCGAACAAATCGGGTCATGCTTTTCTCCTGATTGAGGACGCCTGGCTACCACCACGCGCTGCCAACCATACCACTTAGCCGACAAAACAAGCAATCTGGCTTTGCATTTGCCCGCCAAGTGTCGCTCTTCGTGCCGCCGCTGGCTGTCCACAACTCTTCAGCGGCGTTATCTTTGCAGTATGCCCAACGCCAGTCGGTACAAACGCAAACGGTCCATCCTGGGCGCGCTATCGGCCATGGATACGATCACGAAAATGATTTCCGACAGTTATGAACGCAGAACTCGAACGGGTCGTCCGCGCAGCTCCTCGGTAATCCGGCTCGCGCCTCGGCTTTGCATCATCGCACTTGCAATCTGGCCGGCGACGTCCGCAGGAGAGCCAAATTCGCAGCGGGACGCTGTTCGGCTTGCGATCCAGCGCAGCGTGCCTTTTATCGAGCGCGAGGGCGCCGAATGGATCACGAAAAAGGATTGCCTATCGTGCCACCACACCTCGTTCATGGTGTGGTCTCTTAACGCGGCAAAGCGAAATGGGATTCCCGTCGATCAAGCGAAGCTTGCTGCGTGGACCGACTGGGCTACTAACTGGCAACACCTCGTCATTGCTTCCGTTCGAGAGACGGCCGTCCGCGAAGACACGCTGCGCGACCAACCCGATACGCTCGCCCAATTGCTGTTAGGTCGAACGGCGATCAGCTCCGGAGCGAAACCACCGCAATGGTGTCTGGACTACGCTTCCGATCTGCTGAAAGTACAGCAGCCAGACGGCTCATGGAAATCCGGCGGACAGCTTCCGTCCCAGAAAAGGCCCAAGCGCGAGACGCAGGAAGTTAGCACCATGTGGTCACTCTTGGCACTTAGCGACCCAAATATACCGAACGATCCCGCGGCATCAACCGCGTTGGATAAAGCTCGTGCCTGGCTCGGCGATGAAACAATCGGTCTGTCCACGGAATGGTGGGCGACACGCCTTATGTTCGAACGAAAACTTGGAAACGCTGAAAAAGCCGATCGGTTCCGCAAGGGCCTCCTGAAGCGTCAACGAGCGGACGGCGGCTGGGGCTGGCTCTGCGATGACGAGAGCGATGGGCTGGGTACTGGAATCGCCCTCTTTGCATTGGCCCAAGATAAATTGCCTGCGACCGACCCCACTGTCGTCAAGGCGCGTCGGTTTCTGCTTCAAAAACAGAACAGCGACGGTTCCTGGCCTGTTCGCGGAACGAAAATGAACAAGAAAGATCAAATTCAACCGACGGCCACGTTTTGGGGAACTTGCTGGGCGGTGATCGGTTTATGCGAAACTCTCGCCCCGCTTGACGCAAAATAGCGGCTTGCAGTCGTTCTGACGCGGCAGAGTATCAACAGCTTTTCCGCTACTGGCCAATAATAATTATTGAACATCCGTTCAATACCTGCTACGTTACCTCTCGCATGATCGCCGAGTGATCGGCGGAGGTTTTAGTCACCGGATTCGCCCGTTTCCGATTGGCCGCCGTTTCGCTGCAGCCCCTCACCGGTTGCCGCTGCGAAATGTAACTCTAGAGGTCGGGGACGAATCAAGCGCGGGTCCGGCCCCCTCCGCATCACGATCTATTCGGCCGATCAGGCGCCGGAGCTCCGGATCGTTCGCCGGAGGGGATCCCCTTCTTTTTTTTGTTCCACGTGGTAGCACTCGTAAAGCAAACATCGACAACAGGAAAAATCCAAAGTCGCATCAAAACAATCGAGTCTGCAAGATGCGAATAGGAGGAAGACCAGGAGGAAACAGAGGAAACTGAGAATATGATCTCTCTGTTATCTCCGTTTCCTCCTGTTCAAAAGCCCTGACAACACGTTCCAAAGTCGCGAAAAGCTCGTTGCCGGAAGCTAGCCGAAGCCCAATGCCCGGTGAAGCTGCGCTCGCTTGGCTGCGCATCGCCGTATAATGCCCACGAACGTCCCACGGTAATGGAGTCACTAAAAAGGGGGAATTCAATCATGGCTAAACCACAACGCAATCTCATCCTGCTGCTTGTGCCCGTCGCGCTAGGTGTCGCCTGGTTCGCATTCGGCGACCGCGTCTTCTCCCTGCAGGCCGAAAATCAGCAGCAGGCCGCCGGCGAAGCTCATGGCACGGGTGATTTGAAGCAGGCAGCCGCCTCGATCGTAACGGCCGCCAAAGACCGCGTTGCCTCAGCCAAATCGGATGATGAAGCGATGCAGACAGCCCAAATGTCGCTCGAAGCATTGCGAATCGTCGGCACGCTCGGCGACTTCGACTCCAATCCGCAGGCCGGTCAACTGTTGACCAGCATCCAACAGGGAACACACCCGGCAATCGTCGAGGCCCTCATTGAAACGCGCCTCGGAAACGCACTTCGCCAATGGGAACAGTTGAATAAAGCCGAACGGGCCGCCGCCATTGATGGTTTCGTCGACGATGTAAAGCAGACCGGACTGACACAAGGAGAAGGCAAGCTACTGATGCGCCTGGCCAGCCGGCTCGACGATACGCCCGACAGCAAGCTACTCGCCAAGGCGCTCACTGAGCTCTTGCCGCAGGCCCGCGATTCCAAAGACGACCACATCAAGCGTATGGCCGCCGTCTACGAAGGCATCATCCGCCGCTTGGATCTCCCGGGCAAACCGCTGGAAATGGCAGGCACGCTTCTCGACGGCGCCACGCTCGATTGGAGTTCCTACCGCGGCAAAGTCGTACTCGTCGATTTTCACGCAAGTTGGTGCGGTCCCTGCCGGGCGGAAGTTCCCAACATTTTGGAAAACTACCGCGCCTATCACGACAAAGGCTTTGAAGTCGTCGGCGTCAATTTGGACTCGAATCACGCCGGCGCTCAAAAGTACGTCGACGAAACCGGCTTCAAATTCCCGGTCGTCTTCGGCGAAGAGCCGAAAGCGATCGGATGGAACCATCCCCTGGCGGTGAAGTACGGAATCACCGGTATCCCGTGCGTGATCCTCGTCGATCGAAGCGGCAACGTCGTTTCCACAGACGCTCGGGGCCCGCGGCTCGGCGCACTGTTGCAGCAACTGCTGGGAGACGCCGACCGATCGCCTGCCCGCGAAACCAGCCGCGGCGAAGACTCGACGGTAAAACCGGCCGGTGAATTGCCAACCGACTCGGGCGGCGTCGTGCCCGCATCGGCGCAAGAGGAATCTAGCGCGCCGGAACCTGTGCCGGAAGATGCGCCAGCCGCTCCCGTGCCGCCCAAATAATTGCGACCAGCTCGCTTTATTCTATTGCGGCCCAATTGGCGTCGCGCCGGGCGGCGGACTGCCTTTGCCGGCCCGCACGTACTTGGTGCGGCCGAGCGCATAATCGCTCGCGTCCGGCAAATCTGCCGCGTCGGCTTCCGCGGAAAGTCGCGCCTCGAACAGCTTTTTGAGAAACGGCCGGCACCATCCGCAACCGGTTCCGGCGCCGTGACACTCGGCCAACTGGCTTTCGCGCTGTGGCCGTTCGACGCGCAGAAAGTTAATTACTTTGCGTTTGGTAACGTGAAAGCAAAGACACAGCTCATCGTCGAGTTGCATGCTACGCCGTTCTCTGCCGTCCCTTACTATGTTCCAGCCGAGCCAAACCGGCGGCCCCGATATAGCCCGCGTCGCCACCAAGCGACGCGAATTCAATCCGCACGGTGTCTCGCAGCGGCTCCAAAAGCCGGGGCCGAACTTCGTCGCGAATTCGCTGCAAAAACGCCCGGCCGACTTCGGTGTCGTTGCCGCCGAACGTCATGGCGCCACCCAAGAGCACGGCATCCGGATCAATCGTATGCACCAGCGACACGATGCCGATGGCCAGCCAGTAACCCGTTTCCATGATCACCTTGCGGGCCACTTCGTCGCCCCGTTCGGCTTCGTCGGCGATCATGCGCGGCGTAATTTCCTCGCGAGCAGCTCGTCGCTTTGCCAACGAAGTAGCGGTAACGCTTCCCAATGCCGCCAACGCCCGATCGACAACAGCGGTGGCGTTCGTGTAACTCTCGAGCGAGCCGCGCTTGCCGAGCGAATCCATCGGAGCGTCGTCGGCGGGATTTATAAGAATGTGACCACATTCGCTGCCGCAACTGTGCTCGCCCTCGATAAGGGTATCCCCCACGATAATGCCGCCGCCCACGCCGGTCCCCAACGTGAGCAGAATCAGGCTGTGATACTGCTTGCCGGCCCCCGACCAGAATTCACCGTATGCCGCCGCGTTCGCATCATTGGCAAACGTAACGGGCATGCGAACGTGATGGCTGACACGATCGCGAATCGGAAAATCCCACCAGCCGGGCAAGTTTCCGGGCCGCAAGATCATGCCTTTGCCAATGTCCATCGGCCCGGGCGTCGCCAGGCCGGCGCGAACGATATCGGTCCGCTGGACGGCGGCGTCGCGAATCAATTGATCGACCGCCTGCCCCATGCGCGTGCAAGCGTCTTCCGCGCCTTTATCCTGCTCGGTGCGGATCGAGTGATACGCGAGCGTTTGGCCGTCGTCGTCGACGAGTCCGAACTTGATGTTCGTACCGCCCACATCGATGCCGACGAAAAAGGGCTTTTTCCCTCCGGACCCGGAGCTTGACGTTTTCGCAACAGCCATTGTAACGGCAACCATCGATCGAAATGAACTCGGTCCGATTGCTAAAATACACCTCGGAGTATAGCGCGGCCGAATCGAACCGGCAATCGTGCGGTCATTCGGCTAAGCGCCGCGCAATTCGGTCGATGATACGTCTTCGCGGAATTCCGCCTCAGGCACCTCGTCGCACAATGCTCGCAGCGCCGCCGGCAGATTGTAATCCGACAGCGAATAAAACTGCGCGCCCGTCGATCGGCCGAACACGAGAAAACGGCAACCAGCTTCAGCAATAGCCGCAATTGCAGCATCTCTGCGTGCCCGGTTGTCGCCATAGTACACGGGATTTCCGATGCGTTCGAGCGTGTCGGCGCCGACGACGAAGATGCAACCCGGCTCAATTTGCGCTTTTTCGACAAACGTCGCGGCCCGAGTCAGCAACACTCGCTCGGGTTGCAATTGGGAAATTCGATCGGCAATTTCGATGAAATCCAGCGGCGGCTTATCGACGTTCGTGATCGAAAGCTCAAACGTCACAGGGCTGCCGTACCGAGCCGCCGCGATTTGGGCCATCCGCTTGTGTCCCGAATGAAACGGATTGAATGCGCCTGGAAATAAAACGCGCGGCGCAGCTGGCGGGGAGCCTGAAGAAGTCGCTTGTGCTTCAGCGCCTGTCTGCCTGACGTCAACAAATTTTCGCTTGCCAAGTAATAAATCGGTCCACTCGATTGGCGCGACCTGACGTCGCTGCTCGATGGCGCCATCTAGTGCCGAAGGCAAAACCGGTCGCTCCACCGCACATGCCGAGGCGATCGTATCCAAAATCAGTTCGGTCGCGAGTTGCTCTTCGTCGGATCGCGATTGGTCGCCGGCCAACACGCAGGACCTCACGGCCGTCGTATCGGCCGATTGCCATGCGACATGCACGCGATGCGGACCGCGCTTGGGACGCGTCGATGCCAGGCTCGCGGTCGCTCCGATGCCGCGAAGGGTGTGCGGGTCGGCGTCGGAAAGCAGGCGCGCACGTTCGAACGCGGCCATGGCCATGGCCCGCGCGGTTCGTTCGCTACAGTAGTGGTCCGGCGCTCCGCCGAGCCATTGTCGCAATGCCGTGGCCGCGTAGGGCACGACCGCCTCGAGCACGCTGGCCGAGGCGCCTGGCACTTGCAGAAGGGCGGCGATTGCCCTGCTGCCGCCGCCGGTAACCGCCAGGACGAGCGGCCTTTCGGACGCGTGAATTCGCTCAATAAGATTTGATGGTTCGTTCACGTAACTCAGTGTACCCACCGGAGCGTCGTGGAGCAGACATTCGTGTCTGCCAAGACAGGGTTAGCCGACTGGAATGGCTGCCCCGCGGTGGATTGGCTGAAGCAATGTCGCAACACGGCTGTCGGCCAGAAGTTGTTTTTGTGCAACATCGCTTGGCAACATGCCGGAAAAACGGCCCATTTTGGCGCGAGTTCTCGCCGGCACGTTGGTTGCAATTCTTCGCGATCGGCATTGGCCGCTTGTCTGTCGTCTCGTCCCGTCATTCCGAATTTCTGCCGCTTATGGTTGAAGTTGTTGAAATCAACGACGTCGAGGAACTCTCGCAATATCGGCTGTTGTGGAACTCGCTGTTTCCATCCACGCCGAACGCCACGTTCTTCCTGACGATCGACTGGCTCGAAACGTATTGGCGTTATTTTGGTCACGACCAGAAGTTGCGCGTGCTGATCGTGTCCGTGGCCGACCAGCCGATCGGCATTCTGCCGCTGTGCGTACGCACAGAAACGTACCGCCTGAGCAAAGTGCGCGTTCTTACGTATCCGCTCCAAGACTGGAGCACGTGGTACGGGCCGATCGGACCGAACCCGGCCTCGACGATGCTGGCCGCGATGCAGCACCTGCGCCGCACGCCGCGAGATTGGGACATGATCGAGCTGCGCTGGGTGGCTGACGAGCGGACGCAAGGCGGTAAGAGCGCCCGGGCCATGCGCATCGCCGGCTTGTTCAGTGAAAGGCAGGAATACCAGTGGACATCTCTGATTGATCTGCCCGCGAGCTGGGACGAATATCTGGCCAACAAATCGCCGTCGCTGCGCCGGCAATTCCGCCGCACGCTTCGCGATTTAATTGCCGATGGACATGCCGAATACATTCGCCACCGCCCGCTTCCGGCTGCCGAAGGCGACGGTGACCCGCGCTGGGATTTGTACTGCATGTGCGAATCGGTCGCCCAGGCGAGTTGGCAATCGCACGTCGTCAACGGCAACACGCTCACGCACGAGCGGGTTCGCGAATACTTCCACGCGGCGCACCAGGCGGCGGCTCGCTTGGGAATGGTCGATGTCAACGTGCTGACATTGGGCGGCCAGCCGGCGGCGTTTTTGTACGGCTACCATTACCAGGGCCTCGTCTCGGCCCTGCGAACCGGCTTCGACGCCTCAATCAGCGGCGGCCTCGGCTCGGCGCTCATGCTCCAATCGATCGAAGACAGTTGCCAGCGCGGCGACCGCACGATCGACTTCGGTCCCGGCGAACGCGAGCACAAACGCCGGCTGCGGACGCGAACGGAATCGACGTACCGGCTCACGTATACGCCGCTCGATTCGTGGCGATCTCAAGCGGTGCGATTCACGCGCTGGGCGAAGAGCCGGTTGCCGCGTCGGATGGAAACTGCCGCGAGCTGATTTCTATTGCGTCCACGATCTGAGCCGCGCAGCGGCGGAGTCGCTTAGCCGTGGGCGTGAGCCCACGGCGCCGGTCTGGATATCGATCGAAAGCCGCGCAGCGGCGACAATGCTTATGTCGCCGCTGCGCGGCTTTAAGGCTTTTAGCCCTGCGTTCCGTGGGTTTACACCCACGGCTAAGCTCTGCCGCCGCTGTCGCGGCTGAGATGCAACATCAACATCGATTTCTCAATGGGTGCCCAGTTTTTATCGGCCTCGGTGAATGGGCCGCTCGACACGGCGGGGGTGAACCCGGCCGCTCGCTGTTTGTGGTTCAAGTTTTCAAAGAGCGGGCGCTGCGAATGGTAAAACTCGGTGCAGCGTGGGGTGGAATGTAACACGTTGAGCTGGGCAATTCCACGATAATTATTGGCCGCGCTCGGATTGTGCCGGATTAAAGCCCGACCTACGTGGCTACACGGAATGTGCGCGGGTGGTTACATTGGCGCGAGAGGATTTTGCGATTGGGGAAGCCGCGCGATGGCCAAAAAGAGCAGCTTGACAGGGGCGGACGGCGTTACCGCGCCGGCAGTGATTGCGCAGCTAGTCGAGAAGTTCGCCGAGCATCGTGAGACGTATCGCCGCGCCGGGTATAACGAGACGCAGTTGCGTCAGGATTTTTTGGATCCGTTCTTCGTCGCACTCGGCTGGGACGTTTTCAATCAGCAGGGATTCGCCGAGGCGTATCGCGATGTGATTCTCGAGCAGGGGCTCAAGGTTGAGCAATCGGTCCGCGCGCCTGACTATTGTTTTCGGATTGGCGGGACGGCGAAGTTTTTTGTCGAGGCCAAGAAGCCGGCCGTAGACATCAAGAGCGACGTGGGACCGGCGTTTCAATTGCGGCGGTACGCTTGGACGGCGAAGCTGCCGCTATCGATTCTCACTGACTTTGAAGAGTTTGCGGTCTACGACTGCCGCGTGAAGCCGGACAAGGACGATCCGGCATCGACCGCCCGCGTGCTGTTTTTGAACTACACCGATTATTTGGAGCAGTGGGGCGAAATTGCGTCGGTGTTTTCGCGGGAGTCGATTCTGCGCGGCGCATTCGACAAGTTTGCCGACTCGAACAAGAAAAAGCGGGGCACGGCCGAGGTCGACGCGGCGTTTTTAGAAGAGATTGAGGCGTGGCGCGAAGCGAAGCGATGGCGAAAAATCTATGCCATTCGCAATGGCGACCTTTTCAAGTCATCGCCGTCCTGTATGATATACACCAGTATAGTAAAGTGAATCAATAATAATGCGCTCGACGGGGGATCATACAAGCGACATGGGAGTCACACTGCACGGAAAAGTCGCCACGAAGCGAGAACTGGGTCAATTCCTAACTCCCGCACCAATTGCCGAGTTCATGGCGTCAATGTTTACTGCCTCGCAATCGGAGTGGAAAATCCTGGATGCGGGCGCTGGCGCCGGTGCATTGACTAAGGCATTAGTGCATCGCGTTTGTAAAGCAAGACGAGTCGGCAGTGTCATAAAGATCACTGCATACGAGTTGGACCGCACGATTATTCCAGCTCTTCGCCGCGAATATGAACATTTGCAGAGGCAATGTGACGACACTGGGATTAGCTTCCATGCCACCATCCTGAACGCTGATTTCATTGAATGCGCATTGAATGTTGTGCGTCGCGACTTATTTTCCTCGAATGGATCCGCCTTCAACACCGTGATCCTCAATCCTCCGTACCGGAAAATCAATAGCGATTCGCCAACACGGAAGGTACTCCGCAGTGCGGGAATCGAAACAAGTAACTTATACACCGGATTTCTTGCCCTTGCATCGTCACTATTGTGCCCATCGGGGGAACTTGTCGCGATAACTCCACGCAGCTTTTGTAACGGGCCGTATTTTCGCGCTTTTCGGCATCAGTTTTTGAATTCGATGTCATTACGGCGGATACATGTATTCGAATCCCGTTCCGCCGCATTTTCGCATGATTCCGTGTTACAAGAAAACGTGATCGTACATGCGGTGAAATCGCGACAAGAACCGCACGCGGTGGTTGTATCGAAAAGTACCGGCGATATTGGTGGCAATATAACTAGCCGGAAATGTAGTTACGATGAGGTTGTTAACCCAGCCGACTCCGAAGCATTCATTCATCTCATGCACGATTCGGCGGACAAGAATGTCCGAGACGACATCACACGGCTTAAGTCCTCAGTTTTGGATTTAGGTGTTTCTGTTTCAACTGGAAGAGTTGTCGACTTTCGCGCGACTGATTTCCTACGGATGCGCCACTCGCGCTCTACCGTTCCCTTGATCCGACCATGTCATTTTGACGGTTTCTTTGCTCGTTGGCCCGGTGCTAAAGAAAGAAAACCCTGCGCGATTGTAAACGTAGAAGCCATACGCGATTTATTGGTGCCAAATGGTTATTACGTGCTGGTAAAGCGATTTTCCGCAAAAGAGGAACGGAAAAGAATAGTTGCATGCGTGTACGATCCAACAAAAATCAAGAGCGAAACCACCGGTTTCGAAAATCATCTGAACTTTCTACATACGGACGGCCATGGGATGTATCCTGCCCTGGCTTTTGGTTTAGCAGCATATTTGAACTCCACACCGGTCGACGTGTACTTTCGTCAATTTAGCGGCCATACGCAAGTAAATGCGACTGACTTACGTTCAATTCCATTCCCTTCACTGGCGAAACTTCAAGCCTTGGGAAAACGGGTCGCTCAAATTGCGTTCAACCAATCGGCGCCTGGATGAGCTCGTTCATTCAAAGGTGTTCTAATGGCTTTGTCTAAACGTGGGCCGCGCAGTCTAAGGGCACCCGGAAATTGCGTGAAGCCATCGACATTCTGAAAAGTCTCGGTTTCGGGCCGAAGCAATCGAATGAAACTGCCGGGTATGTATTTCTGGCGCTTCTGGATTTATCTCCCGCGCAGTCGTGGAGCGCTGCCACAACCCCGCTACGTGGTATAACACCGATAATTGAGTTTCTGCGAACTATCTACAAGAAGGACTATGCTCCAAACACACGCGAGACGATACGCGATGAGGCTGTCAAATATTTCGTCGAGGAAGGATTGGTTCTCCGCAACCCGGACAAGCCGGCGAGACCAACCAATAGCGGCCAGACCGTTTACCAGATCGAGACGACCGCTCTCTCGCTGATTCGAACATTTGGTACGCGGGCATGGGCGCAACAACTGAATGCGTTTAGGGCTAGCAGAGCCAAGATTAAAGCGGAGTCTCGAACGTTGGCGCGAAATCCCGCGAATACCGGTAAAATTGTCGGATGGAAATGCGATTACAATTTCACCCGGTGGCCAAAATCCGTTAATAAAATCCGTCGTCGAAGAATTTTGCCCGAGGTATGCGCCTGGCGCGTTGATTGCGTACGTGGGAGATGCCGAGAACAAGTTTTTACATCTTGATGCTGCCTACTTGAATGGCCTGGGTGTCGTAATAGCGCCATCCGCGAAAATGCCGGATGTGATAGCTCATGCCAAGGATAGAAACTGGCTGCTTCTGATTGAAGCAGTAGTTTCGGCCGGTAGCATCGACGCAAAACGTCGCCAAGAACTGAAATCTCTGTTTTCCGGCAGTAGGGCCGGTCTCGTATTTGTTACAGCGTTTGAAAGCCGTGACGTTTTTGGCCGGTTTCAAAGGCATATCTCATGGGAAACAGAAGTGTGGATCGCGGCTGAACCAGACCACGTCATCCATTTTAATGGTGCGCGATTTCTAGGGCCGTATCCCGATGTGATGCCTCCGACAGCAAGGGGAAAATAAGGCTTTTCACGTGGAGAGATACGGATGTCGTTCTGAGCAATCGCTCGATCTTAGGGCGAATTACCGTAAGGTAAAAACCGATCACGCGCGAACGGTGATCGAGGCGACGGATCGGGAGATTGATCGGTTGGTGTACGAGTTGTACGGTCTGACTTAGGAGGAGATCGCGTTGGTGGAGGAGGCGACGGCATGACGGACGAAGACGCTCCTAAGGGCCAACTCCTCATCTACGATGATGGCCGGCTGAATTTGCAGGTCCGGCTGGACGGCCAAACCGTGTGGCTGACCCAAGCCCAAATGGCCGAGCTTTACCAGACCACGCCCCAAAACATAACATTACATATCCAAAGCGTTTACGACGACCGCGAGTTGCCAGAAGACTCAACTTGTAAGGAATACTTACAAGTTCGTCAGGAGGGAAAGCGACAAGTCGAGCGTTCGCTGAAGTATTACAGTCTCGATGTGATCCTTGCTGTGGGATACCGCGTTCGTTCTCGGCGCGGGACGCTGTTTCGGCAATGGGCTACGGCACGTCTCCGCGAGCTTCTCGTCAAAGGATTCACACTAGACGATGAGCGGATCAAAGCTGGCCGCACAATTGGCGCCGATTATTTTGACGAGCTGCTCGCGCGTATCCGGGATATTCGGGCCAGCGAACGACTCTTCTACCAAAAGATTACCGACATCTATGCCACCAGCATCGATTACGAAGTGGATGCAGAACTTACCAAGCTGTTTTTCCAAGCAGTGCAAAACAAGATGCATTGGGCCGCGCACGGTCATACGGCCGCTGAAGTCATCCGCAACCGCGCCGATGCTACGAAGCCGAGCATGGGCCTAACAACCTGGAAGAACGCGCCTGCCGGACCAGTCCGGAAGGGTGACGTTGCCGTCGCAAAAAACTATTTGAGCCGGGAAGAAATCGACATTCTGAATTTGATCGTGTCGGCCTATCTTGATTTTGCCGAATTGCAAGCTCGGGCTCATAAGCCAATGCACATGGCGGATTGGGTCGCTAAGCTCGACGATTTTCTTCGCCTCAGCGACCGCGAAATTCTTACTCATGCGGGCCGGGTCTCACACGTTGACGCCGAGGAGCACGCCTTCGCTCAATACGAACGATTCGATCATGGCCGTCGCGTCGTAACGAAAGCCGATACGAGTGACTTCGATCAAGCGGTACGGCGCCTCACTGAGCAAGCACCCAAGCCCAAACCGCGCGGAAATAAGAAAAAAGGCGATGAACGGCGCGAGACGACGAATGAGTCCGCGCAAAAGAATAGCTGGTGAATATAGGGGCGTCCGAAGACACCCACACGGCATGGAGCCGAGTTTCGTCCACCAACTGTTAGCAATGGTAACAGTTTGGTTGCGTCGCCGCAACCGAATTCCTCGTGAAAAGAATTACAGCGGTTTTCAATAAGCCGATTGCGATCGAGCGTCAGATCGAGGCGACGGATCGGGAGATTGACCGGTTGGTGTACGAGTTGTATGGGCTGAGTGAGGAGGAGATTGCGCTTGTGGAAGGGGCGACGAAGTAATGGGGAGTGGGGAGTGTGGAAGGGAGCGTGACGAATTGAACGCGCGTAAAATATTAGAAAAGGCGCTGGACAGTGCGGCGAATGTCTCGTTCGCAGACATGCGCAAGCTGGTTGAGGCGTTTGGGTTTCGGCTGTCGAGAATTAAGGGTAGCCATCACATCTTTGTCCATGACAGCGTGCCGGAATTAGCGAATTTGCAGGAAGTTCGGGGGAAGGCCAAGCCGTATCAAGTTCGGCAGTTCCTCAAGCTAGTGGAAGAGTATAATCTTAAGTTGGAGGACGACGAGCCGTGAAAGATTACCACATCAATATCTTCTATAGCGACGACGACGGTGGGTACATCGCCGATATTCCCGACCTGAAGGCTTGCAGTGCGTTTGGCGCGACGGCCGAGGAAGCGTTGCGGGAGGTCGAGTTGGCGAGGGCGGGGTGGTTAGAGGCCGCTCGAGTGGAAGGCAAACCGATACCAGAACCGAAGTATCGTCCGCTCATCTACCAGGCAAGCTGAAGTAAGGGGGAGTGCGAAAGGCGGAAGGCCAAGGCACCGTCATCCCGGCCCCGGCTCGACGGGGCTCACCACCGGTTTCCCGTGGTGAGAAGGAGTTTCGGCCGCGCTAATCTTCGAGCGGGCGTTCTGTGAGTTTTAGATTTTGTGGTTCGTGCAGGCCGGCGAGTTCGGCGTTGTGACGAAGTTGATCGCCCAGCGGTTCGGGAGCGTGGAACATGTCGTGGACGACGGCGGGGTGCTTTTGTAATTCGGCGATCGCGGCGGACCAGGCTGCAGGAGCTTCGCTTTTAAGCTTTTCGGCTTCGCCGAGGCAGATGGCGATGTAGGCGGCGCGGGCGCGGGTAACGCCGGGAGTGGTGAGGTCTTGTTGCAGTTGTGGAGCGAATTGTTTTTTGAGGTGCGCGTGATTGGTCCGCTTGAGTTGCGAGGGGCTTGATGTTGGCGGGATGTTCGGCGGGGATGCGGTAGAGCATCACGGGCGACAATGAGTTCAAGGCACCCTCACCCTGCCCTCTCCCAGAGGGAGAGGGTTCTGATGGCTTGGCTCGCCCGGAGGGTGGGACTATATGGGGGAGCTGGCCGCCGTTTTTTTGGATGGTGATGCGGGCGGCTTCGATGGCCAGGTTTTCCAGGCCGGTGAGGGTTTCGTCCATCGGCATGTCGTCGCGCGCGGTGTTGCGGTAGATGTCTTTGATGTTCCAGCCTTGTTCATTCATCCAGCGGCGGCCTTTCATGACGCCGACGATCGTGGCGGCGGTGGCGGCGTCGCAGTCGGCATCCCAGCCGAAGTTGAAAGCGGTGCGGAGCGTTTCGACGAAATCGTTGTGGCCGTAGATGACGGCGGCGATGACGCAGCCGGTGTTGAGCTGGTAACCATTTTTTTCGCGGACGATGCCGCCTTGTGTTTGCCAGCGAGCTTTCATGGCGGCGCGAGTTTTTTTCCAATCGTCTGGGTTGTCGTGGCACCATTTGCGGACGGTGACGACGACATCGGCAATTTCGCAGTGCGGATCGACGGCAGCGAGTCCGGCGTCGAGGATTTTTTGGACGTCGTGTTCGACGAACGCGGTGGCGATCATCGTGGTGAAGAGTTGCGTGGCCTGGGCCGGTTCGCCGTCGATGGCGACGCGTGTGTAGTTGAGGCCGAGCCGGGCGGCGGTCTGCGGCATGGCGGGCGACATCAGGCCGAAGGATTCGCACACGAATTGGCCCGAGATGTTGAAGTCGGACCAGGGGTTCAGGCCGATGTTGCCGGTCCAGGGCGGCTCGATGCCGAGGTCCATGAGATCGCGGGCGTAACGATTGGCGCAGAAGATGCGCCGATTGATGTGCCGCTTCCAGAGCGCCGCGATGCGTCCGGCCGGCAGCATGTTGTCTCGGCTGCGGGCGATTTCGCTGAGGTACACCCATTCGATATCGGTGTCGTCGTCGGTGACGGCGCCTTTGGGAAGCGAAGGCGTGTAATGTTCAACCTTTCCCGGATGATTGATGTATTTGAATTCGTGCGGCAGGCCGTTGAGGTTGCCGATGACCTGGGCCAACATGCCGCCGCGGATTTTGTCGTCGAGTTCGTCGGCGGGGATTTCGAGGAAGCGCGGAGCATCGGCGTGAAAGGGGACGGGCACATTTTGTTCCGAAGACTGCGCAAAATGAGCCAGTCCCGGGACTGGTTGCGCGAAGACGCAAGCGTTCGCTAACGCCGTTGCGCAGCAAGCCAGAAGCCAGGGGGACCGGATGGACATCGCTGGCGATTATGACAAATAATCGGCCAAAATGCGAAAACATTGCTGCGGAAACAGGCGCTGGTCGGTTTTTGTTTAAATTTGCGTGAAGGTGGTTGTTTCGCGGTTGCGGCGGCCATAAAATGCGTTCCGGTTGAATCGCCTGCTCTGAAGGCGGAACGTGCAACGTGATCTGTTACAGGCAGAAGACTTCAGAACATCGACACTGCTAGCTGAGGACGTCTAATGAAGAAGATTCAAGTCTCGGTGGTGGCCTGTATGGCCATGTTCCTTCTGGCCGCCGCCGCGCGTGCGGCCAGCATTTCTTCGGTGGCCTTCGACAACGCCACCGTTCAGGCCGCCGGGCCGCGGACGGGCGCCAGTGGCAAGGCATTCTTTAACATGGAAGGGACGGTCGCCGGTGGCGCGAGTTTTCGCAGTTTTGGCGCGGCGGATTTTAATTTCGGCGCGCTGGGCGTTGTGACGAGCGTCAGCAACGTGCACCTGTTGTTGACCGAAGCGAATGCCGCGTTTACGGCGCCGGGAAATATCAGCGTTTATCCTGCGACCAACACGGCTTCGAATATCATTCAGCCGGGTGACGCTGCCCAGGTGAAATTCCAAGATGACACCAATGGTTTACCGAGCGTAGATCCCACCTTGCTGCCGACGACACCGGCTCTTGCCACGTATGCATTCGCGACGAGCGGCAATACGAATAGCGGTCAGGTGGACGACGTGCCGTTGTCGTTCAGTGTGGCGCAAGCGTCCGCGTTTTTGGCAGCCCTGAATTCCGGTTCGACATTCCGCATCGTGATCACGCCGGACGATGGAACTGGCGCGGCAACGTTTGCCGGATACACGAACTCGACGGCGGCGGGCCCGACGATTTCGTTCGATTACGAGAGCGAGGTGCCTGAGCCGTCGACCGTGATGCTGCTGGCGATATCGCTGATCGGCCTGCTGCGGAGCCGAAGCTTGGGCCGCAATTAGATTCTCGGTCGGTCGGGCTACTGCGACGTCTTCGCCGGCGCGAGCTGGTCGGCTTTTTGGCGGTATTGGGT
The DNA here is from genome assembly GCA_963733825.1 of Pirellulales bacterium. Lineage (GTDB taxonomy): Bacteria > Planctomycetota > Planctomycetia > Pirellulales > Lacipirellulaceae > JABDGM01. Next base: position 67,443 of record CAVTEK010000005.1, on the reverse strand, counting down.
GGCCAGCTCGGTGCGGCCGAGCGCTTGCATGACTTCGGCCATGTGGCGATACGCGCCGGCGTGGGTCTTATCGAAGTTGAGGGCAGCGGCGAAGGATTCGGACGCCTTCTGGTTATCGCCAAGCAATTGATACGCTATACCGCGCTTGAAATAGTAATCGGCGTTGGTGGGATCGACTCGAATCGCGTCGTTGAAATCGGAAATAGCTTTGTTGTATTCGCCGAGCATCATGTAGGTGAGGGCGCGATTGTAATAGGCGGGCGTGTAGCGGTCGCTGGCGGCGATGGCGTTGCCGTAAGCGCGCAGGGCCTGGTGATAATCGCCGAGTTTGGCGTAGGTGAAGCCTTCCCAAAGATTGGATCGCGGGTCGCGCTCGCCGGCGTTGAGGGCGAGATTGGCGGCTTGCTGGAAATCGGAAATGGCCATTTTGTCTTCGCCGATCAGTTGAAAACAAATGCCGCGACGGAAGTAGGCGTCACTGAAATCGGGATTGAGTTCGATGGCACGCGTCAGAGTTCGGATGGCGGCGCCATAGTCCAGAAGCATGCGCTCGCCGATTCCGCGAGCGTACATCGCAGCCCCGAGAACTTGACCGTGCGCGGGATTCTTGGGGTCCAATTGACTGATCAGCTTCTGCGAGGCGTCGACGGCCGCCTGGTAAGCGGCTTTGCGGGCGGCCGGATCCTTGGTAGCTTTTCCCAGCTCGATAAATGCGGATGAGCGATGGAGATAACCTTGCAGGTAGGGCACGTCTTCCATGCCCGCTTTCGGCTTGAAGTGTTCGATCGCTTTGCCGAACTCTTCGGCAGCCGATTGGTAATCCTCGGCCCGTTCACCGATGAGACCGAGCGTGAAATAGGCCTCGTAGTCCTCGGGATTGATTTGAACGGCTTGTTGAAGATTTTCGATCGCCTGCTTGTTTTTGAAAACGCCGGCATAGGCTGCACCACGGAGCCGATAGGCTTCGCCGTTTTTGGGATCGGCCGTGATCACCTTCGTCAGCGGCGCGATCGCTTCGTCTGAGTGGCCGAGAGTGACCAGGCATTTTCCGTAGCCGAATTGAGCTTCGATGTTTGTCGGATCGGCTTTGAGAGCTTTCTGGAAGTCGTCGAGCGCTTCATCGGGTTTGTTGTTTTCGAGTTTCATCTGGGCACGGCCGACAAGCGCGGACGGCTCGGTGGGATAATCGCTGAGGACCGATTTGAAATCGTTGGCGGCGGCGTCGTATTCTTTCATGGCGGTGAGCGCGCGGCCGTGCCCAACGAGAGCTTTGGCATGGTCTTGCAAACTTTCGACGCCGGGTTTCTGTTCAGCGGCTTGGCGCGCGTCGTTGAACGCGGCGGCGGCAGCGGCGAAGTCGCCGGCTTTCATCGCGGCCTCGCCTTTGGCCAAAAGCTCCTTGGTATCGACGTCGGCGGTTGCGCCCGACGCCCCGGTCGTCGCCGCTGAACCGGCAGGCGGAGTATCGCTCGCTGGCGGCGTGCTGGCAGTCGGCGAGGTCTTTTCCTGAGCGGCCGCTGAGACAGGTAAAAACGCGGTCGCAACGGATGCGAAACAAATGAATGCGAATAATGGAACGACGGTCCGTAGGGCAGAACGCATGTGAACAACCTTTGACGAAAATCAAACTCAAGCCCCGCTACGATCCGAAACGCAGGGCCAACAGCGGCGATCGTGGCCACAATTTAGCGTACCACGGCCCGCAGAATACGAATCGACAAATGCGGGCGGCCGACGCTCCCATTTTACGCGCATGAAGCGTAATGGGGCAGGTGGCGAGGATACGGCATTGCACCGGGGTCCACTTGTAACGAGCGTAACAATTTGGCGGGGATTGCCGGGGTGATTGCTCGGGCGGCGTGGTTCGAGGAGGGTGGCACGCCGAGAGTCTGCGGAGGGCGTGGACAGGCTCGCGGAATTCGCCAGCCACGCCCTTCGCAAAACTCAGGGCGTGCCACCCGGGCGCGGTTTGTCCGCCTTGCTCGGTTGAACGTCGAGCATTATGATTTTTGGCGAGGGTGGGCGAGATTTTTCGTCGGACGCGGCCAATTCATGGAGACCTATTATCCACTCTTCGTGTATGGGCTCGTGCTGCTCGGTTTTGTGGCCACGAACCTTATCTTGGCGCAGGTTGCCGGTCCGAGAAAGAAAACATCGATCAAGGAAATGCCCTATGAATCGGGCATGGATCCCGTGGGCGATGCCCGGCAGCCGTTCGACGTGAAGTTCTATTTAGTGGCGATCCTGTTCCTGGTGTTCGACGTGGAGCTGCTGTTTCTTTATCCGTGGGCGGTGGCGGCGTACGCGGACAATGGCATTCCGCTCGAGCTGCGGGGCACCGTGTTCATGGTGATGCTGGTGTTCATGGCGACGCTGGTGATCGCGTATATCTATGCCTGGCGGAAGGGCGTGTTCCGATGGCGGTAGGCCTGCCGGAAAATTTGTTCCTGACGCGGCTCGACGCGGCGGCCAGTTGGGCCCGGTCGAACAGTCTTTGGCCGATGCCGTTCGCCACGGCCTGCTGCGGCATCGAGCTGATGGCGACGGCGGCGTCGCGGCACGATATGGCCCGGTTCGGGGCCGAGGTGATGCGGTTCAGCCCGCGGCAATGCGATTTGTTGATCGTCGCCGGGCGAGTCGTGATGAAGATGCTGCCGGTGCTGCAGCGGATTTGGCTGCAGATGCCGGAGCCGAAGTGGTGCATCTCGATGGGCGCCTGTGCGTGCACGGGGGGCGTGTTCGATACGTACGCGGTGGTGCAAGGCGTGGATCGATTCATTCCGGTCGATATGTACGTGCCGGGCTGCCCGCCGCGGCCGGAACAATTGCTGGCGGCGATCATCGAGATGCAAGAGAAGATCATGCGGACCGGCACGATTACGGGGCGCGAGTTTGCCACGCGGACCACGTCGGATGGCCCGCCGCCATTCGACCGCGATGAGATTCGCCGGCTGCAGGAAGCGACGCCCGTGGGAGGATTAGAACTGTACCGGCAGCCGGAAGTGCATATTAAGTAGGAATGTTCGACGTGAGATGTAAGATCGATGAAGTCAGAGGACTGCTGACATCTGATACCTAACATCCAACATCTTACATCTCAGCAACCATGCTCGACCTCAAAACGCTTCATGACCGGTTCGGGTACGATATTGCGGAATCGACGTTTCGCGATAATCGGCGGATCGTCGTGCCGAGTGAGAAAGTGTATTTTGTGCTCGAGTATTTGTGGCGCGAGCAAGGGTTCGACATGCTGGCCGAGCTGACCGCCGCAGATTACCTGGAGTATCCGGGGGCGACCGACCGGTTCGGCGTGATGTATGTGTTGGTCAACACGTTTAGCGGCGAGCGGCTGATTGTGAAGACGCATTTGAATCCGCCGGAGCTGCGGCTGCCGTCGGTTTATCCGCTGTGGCGGAGTGCCGATTGGATGGAGCGAGAAGTTTACGACATGTTCGGGATCACGTTCGCCGGGCATCCGGACTTGCGGCGGATTTTGATGCCGGAAGAATTCACGGCGTTTCCGCTCCGCAAGGACTACCCGCTCAAGGGCCGCGGCGAGCGGCATAATTTCCCGGTAATCACACGGGCCGAGAGTTGATTTTTCACCACAGAGTACACAGAGAGCACGGAGAGGAAGGAAGACAGAGAAATTCACTTCTGATCGAAAGTCATTATTCGTTTTATTTCTTGCTTTGGATATGCATGTCTTCCTCCGTGATCTCTGTGTTCTCTGTGGTTAGTTGTTGAAGTTTGTAATTCCTCATGCCGCTCACACTCGCCGATACGCTGCCGACCGAGACGAACGAGCGCGAGTATTTGTGGACGCTCAACTTCGGTCCGCAGCATCCGGCGACGCATACGACGTTGCGGATTATTCTGACGCTGGATGGCGAGCGCGTCGTCGATGCGGTGCCGCACATCGGGTACTTGCACAGCGGGTTCGAAAAGCTGGGCGAGCATCTGGATTTCAACCAGTACGTGACGATCGTCGATCGGATGAACTACGTCTCGCCGGTGGCGAACGAAATCGCCTGGCACCACGCGGTCGAGAAACTGCTGGGAATCGAGCTGACGCCGCGGTGCAAATACCTGCGGACGATTTTGGCCGAGCTGATGCGGTTGCACGATCACTTGCTCAATGTGGGGACGGCGGCGCTCGACTTGGGCGCGTTCACGGCGTTTCTGTACGGCTTTCAGGAACGCGAGAACATTTACGACATCGTCGAGTACGCCTCGGGGCAACGGTTCCATTGCAGTTACACGCGCGTCGGCGGCGTGCTATTCGATGTTAACAATGCGTGGGTCGAGAAGGTGCGGAAGTTTATTCGCGACCTGCCGGCCACGATCGATGAAATCGACAAACTGCTGACGCGCAACCGCATCTTCATCGACCGCACCAAAGGCATCGGTGTATTGCACAAAGCCGATGCGATCAATTTCGGCGCGACGGGGCCGATGGCGCGGGCCAGCGGTGTGGTGCGCGACCTGCGCAAAGACGAACCGTATTTGGCATATCCGGACCTCGACTTTCAAGTCATCTGCGCCGAAGGTGGCGATTGCTACGCTCGCTATCTGGTGCGGATGCGCGAGATGCGCGAGAGCCTCAGGATCATCGAACAGGCGATCGAAAACATTCCGGCGGGTCCGGTGAACGTGGATCCGCGGAGCGACGTGGTTTTGCCGGCCAAGCCGGCCGTGTATCGCAGCATCGAGGGGCTGATTCAGCATTTTGAAGTGCTGATGCCGAACCGCGGATATGATGTGCCTTGCGAAGAGATTTACGCGGCGACCGAATCGCCGAACGGCGAGCTGGGCTTTTATATCGTTGCCGACGGCAACGTGCGGGCGTACCGAGCCCGCACGCGGCCACCGTCGTATATCCATTTCGCGCATATTCCCGCACCTGATTCGCGGATATCAATTGAGCGATGTGGTGGCGGTGCTGGGAAGTATCAATATTATCGCGGCGGAGTTGGATCGATAGTAAGAAAGCAATTAACCACAACGACACGAAGGACACGACGTTAATGACCAATTCCCAAGCACCAATGACCAAATTCTGCAACCCACATTGGTCATTGGAATTTGGTGATCGGTCATTTCCGTTCGTCGTGGTCGTTGTGCCGTCGTGGTGAAAAGTATATATGCCCGTGCTCAGTGACAACATCCGAAAGCAAATTCGGGCCGAGTTCCCGAAGTATCCGGATAAACGGGCCGTGACGCTGCCTGCGCTGCACATCGTTCACGATGCGCAGCATGCCGTGTCGTCCGAGGCGATTGTCGAAATCGCGGAATTGCTCGAACTGCATCCGTCGGAAGTGTTGGACACGATGACGTTCTACGGTTTCTTCCGCGAACCGGATCGGCCGATGGGGGCGCAGCGGGTGTGGGTGTGCCGAAGCATTTCCTGCATGCTGCGAGGCGGCGAGGAGCTGCTCGCGGGATTATGCCGACGACTAAACGTGACCGCGGGAGACACCACGGCCGATGGCCGCGTGACGATGGAGTTTGCCGAATGCCTGGGCGCGTGCGAGGGCGCGCCGTGTTTGTTGGTGAATGACGAGTGTCATTTGAATATGACGGAAGAGTCGGCGTTGAAGTTGATTGGAAGGAGCGGAAATTGAAAATTGCAAAATGTAAATTGCAAATTGCAAATTGCGGAGTTCGAAGGCGACCCGTTTCAATTTGCAATTTCCGAACTTGAACATTGAATGCGATAAAGGCCGCGATGGCTGCGTTTGAACCTGTACTACTGGCTCGCATCAACAAGGCGGACAATACGTCGCTCGCCGGTTACCGTGCCGACGGCGGTTATGAAGCGCTGCGAGAAGCGCTCGGCATGCCGCCAGATGATGTGACGAAGATTGTGAAGGAGGCCGGTTTGCGTGGCCGGGGCGGGGCCGGTTTCTCGGCGGGAGCCAAGTGGGGGTTTTTGCCGAAGAACCATCCGGGGCCGATCTATTTGTGTGTGAACGCCGACGAGAGCGAGCCGGGCACGTTCAACAATCGCATCTTGATGGAGCAAGACCCGCACCAATTGCTCGAGGGCATCGCGATCGCGTGCCATGCGATCCGCTCGCACACGGCTTACATTTATCTGCGCTATGAGTACGGGCGGAGCTATCGCGTGCTGGACGCGGCGATCAAGGAATGTTATGCGGCCGGTATCCTGGGCAAGAAAGTTTTGGGCTCGGATTTCAATCTCGATGTGTTTCTGCATCGCGGCGCCGGCGCTTATATCTGCGGCGAAGAGACCGGGCTCATCGAAAGCCTCGAGGGGAAGCGAGCCTGGCCGCGGATCAAGCCGCCGTATCCGGCCATCGAAGGCTTGTTTCGCAAGCCGACGATCGTGAACAACGTCGAGACGTTGTGCTGCGTAACGCATATCATTGGCCGAGGGGCCGATTGGTTTCGCTCGGTCGGTGTGCCGCCGGACCCTAACAACAAGCGCGACCAAGGCAGTTACGGGCCGAAGCTCTACTGCATCAGTGGCCACGTGAATAAACCGTGCTGCGTGGAGCTGCCGCTGGGCGTTTCGACGCGCGAGCTGATCGAGGTACACGGCGGCGGCGTATGGAAGGGCCGCAAGGCGAAGGCGGTAGTGCCGGGCGGCATCAGCATGGGTTTTCTGTCGGCCAACGAATTGGATACGACGCTCGATTTCGAAGGGCCGGGCAAGGTCGGGTGTCTAGGGCTGGGGACGGCGGCGGTCGTCGTGATCGACGACCAGACGAGCATGGTCGACGTGTTGTATAACTGTTGCCGGTTCATGGCGCACGAATCGTGCGGCCAATGCACGCCCTGCCGCGAAGGCACCGATTGGATGACGAAAATTCTAGCCCGCATTCGTGCCGGGCGCGGCAAGCTGGAAGATATCGATATGCTGCTGGAGATCGCCAACTCGATGGGGATTATTCCAGGCACGACGATTTGCGGATTGGCAGACGGGGCGGCGTGGCCGGTGAAAAACGCGATCACGAAATTCCGCGGCGAGTTCGAGCAGTACATCCGCAGCGGCCGGCGAACGGTTACGGCGGCGCAGGAATTGATGGCGGCACACTGAATAATTACTTGTTGAGTAAAAGATTTCACGCAAAGGCGCGAAGGCGCAAAGAAATACAATCAAAAAAAGAAATTGAACAGGAGGTAACAGAGAGAACAGAGAACTAAATAATTAATCTCCGTTTCCTCTGTTACCTCCTGTTCAAAAATGTCATGTCCACGGTTTACGTCAACAATACGCCTCTTGAATTCGGCGCCGAGGAGAAGCTGAATTGCATCCAGGCGGCGCAGCGGGTGGGCGTGGAGATTCCGAGTTATTGTTGGCATCCCGCGTTGAACGTGGTTGCAAGCTGCCGCATGTGCCTGGTGGAAATTGGTCAGAAAAAGCCCGATGGCAGCGTGGCGATGCAGCCCAAGCTCATACCGGGCTGCCAAACGCCGGTGACGGATGGAATGGTGATCGTCGCCGATAGCGACAAGGTAAAGGCGTCGCAAAAGGCGACGCTCGAATATCTGCTGCTCGACCATCCGCTCGATTGCCCGACGTGCGACCAGGCGGGCGAATGCTTTTTACAGGACTACAGCTTTAAGTATGGCCGCGGCTATAGCCGGTTGCAGGAGCCCAAGGAACAGCCGCCAGATAAGGACTACATCGGCGAGCAGATCACGCTGTTTACCGATCGGTGCATCATGTGCAGCCGGTGCGTGCGGTTCACGCGCGAGATCAGCGGCACGGCGGAACTCGAGATCATCAATCGGGGCAATCATGCGGAGATCGATATCTTTCCGGGCCGACCGTGCAACAACAAGCTGGCGGGCAACGTGGTTGATTTGTGCCCGGTCGGCGCGCTGTGCAGCAAGGATTTTCTGTACAAGCAGCGGGTGTGGTGGCTGAAATCGACGGATAGCGTGTGCCCGAACTGCAGCACGGGGTGCAGTATCCACGTGGATGAATGCGAAGACCGCGTGTACCGGTTGCGGCCGCGCGAAAATCCGCAGGCTCAGGGGCACTTCATGTGCGACGAGGGCCGGTTCGGCTGGAAGTACATTCACAACGATGAACGGCTCGCGCTGCCCGAGCAGCGACGGGGCGGAAAAATCGTTTCGCGCGATTGGGATGTGATTCTGCCCGAAGTGCGGCGAGCGCTCGTGCAAGCCGCGGGAAGCGGCCAGGGTATTGCCGCGATTCTGTCGCCGTGGATGACAGTCGAAGAGGCCTATCTGCTGGCCAGCTATTTGAAGTCGCTGTCGAGCAACGTTTCGTTGGCGATGGGTCCGGTGCGCGTCGTTGGCGAAGACGACAAATATCCGAAAGACGTGCATGGCCGATCGGTCGAGCCGGTGAAGTTTACGATCCGTGCGGAGAAATGCCCGAATCGGCGCGGCGTGGAGGCGGTGCTTCGCCATTTTGTGGGCGACGTGCTGCCGATGGGCGATGTGCTGGGCCGCGGTGCATCGGGCGATTTGGCCGCCATCTATTTGGTTGGCGGCGATCCGGAAGGTTGGATCAGCGAGTTGCAGGCCGCGGCGCTCGAGAAAGTTGAAACGGTGATCGTGCAGGATATTTTGCCATCGCCGGCAAGCCGCCGCGCGACGTTCGTGCTCGCAGGCGGTTCGTTTGCCGAGCGGGACGGAACATTGGTCAATCACGCCGGTTTGGCGCAGGAAATCCACCGAGCGATTCGTTCGCCGGTCGAAGCAAAGCCGGACGGCCGCATTTTGTGGGACCTCGCTGGGCGGCACGGGCTGCTGAATTTGCCTTTGCTGCGCCGGGAAATCGGCGGAGTGATTCCGGAGTTAAGTGCGATAGCTAATGCGGAATTGGGCGAGTACGGGGTGAGGGTAGAGCAGTAGTGGAGTAGTGACAGTAGTTGATCGAAGCCCGCAGCGCAAACAAGGCAATTGAAACACATTCCCTTGCTTGCGCTGCGGGCTCCAATCCAAATTCACTTCTGCTCTTGAATAAATTATGAATGACCTCCTTGTCACGCTGCTGACCATCTTCGTTGCCTTGGGCTGCATCCTGGGCGCGTGCATGTATTTGGTGCTGGCCGAGCGGAAGGTATCGGCGTGGATGCAGGACCGCATCGGGCCGAACCGGGTGGGACCGTACGGGCTGTTTCAGCCGATTGCGGATGGGCTTAAGGTGTTGCTGAAAGAGGGCATCGTGCCGTCGCACGTGGATAAGGGGCTGTTCATGATCGCGCCGGCGATCTCCATGTTCACAACGATGTTGGCATTTGCGGTGGTGCCGTTCGGGCCGGTGAAGGATGCGCCAACGTGGTTGCGGTTCATCATTGCCCCGAATATCGACATCGGCCTGGTGTTCATCTTCGCGGTCGGGAGCCTGGCGGTTTACGGTGTGATTCTGGGCGGTTGGGCGTCGAACAACAAATACAGCGCGCTGGGGTCGCTGCGCGCAGCGCGCAAGTCGTCAGCTACGAAATCCCGCTCGGCATGTCGGTGCTGGGCGTGGTGTTGCTCTCGGGCACGCTCAATTTGGAAAAGATTCTCAACGAGCAAGCGGCGGGCGGGCTCCTGCGGTGGAACGTTTGGTATCAGCCGTTGGCGTGCTTGATTTTTTACGTCAGCTCGTTGGCCGAGTCGAACCGGTTGCCGTTCGATCTTTCGGAGTGCGAGCAGGAGCTGGTGGGCGGGTATCACACCGAGTACGGCGGCTTGCGGCTGGTACTGTTCTTCGTGGGTGAGTACACGCATCTCATTACGATTAGTTTCCTGACGGCGATTTTGTTTTTCGGCGGCTGGCATTTTCCCTGGATCGCCACGCCCGAGAGTGCGTACGCCGGCGCCTGGCTGGTGAAGCTGCTGGTGCTGCTGGCGAAGGTTGTCACCAGCATTTTCCTGATCATGCTGATTCGCTGGACGATGCCCCGGTTTCGCTTCGATCAATTGATGGAGCTCTCATGGAAGGTGTTCATCCCACTTTCGCTGGCGAATATCGTGGCCGTGATGACCGTGCGCCAGTTCGACTGGAATTGGTGGTCGCTGTTGCCGATCTCGTTAGGATTACTGATCACGTCGGGCGTGCTTTCGACGATCAGCAAGCGGATGGAAATCAAGCGTCGTCGCCGGGCATCGCTGGCGATGAGTTAATGTGGAAGGAGATAATACAAGAAGTTTCACGCAGAGGCGCGGAGGCCGCCGAGTTTTTCGCGAATATTGTCGATACTAAGCTACCGTAATACTCGCTGATGGAATCAATAGATTATCAGCGATGCTTGGCGCCGATTGGTGTTCCGTCCTTCCGCGACCTCTGCGCCACTGCGCGAAACTGATTTAGAGTTATGCCAATCAATCCGAAAGACGTGACCTGGGTGAAGGAGCCGGAGCTTGGCTTCTGGGAGGCGACGTTTTTGCCGGCGATCGCCAAGGGGCTCAAGACGACGCTGGGCCACATCACGCAATACAAGCCGGTGACGCAGCAGTACCCGGAGCAGCGGCCCGAGTTGCCGGGACATTATCGGGGCGTGCACCGGCTCAATCGCGATGAGCAGGGCCGAGTGAAGTGCGTGGCTTGTATGCTGTGTGCGACGGCTTGCCCGGCGAATTGCATCGCGATCGAAGCGGCTCCGGCCCCGCCCGATTGGCCCGACCGGGACAAATTCCCGTCGCAGTTCGTGCTGGATGAATTGCGCTGCATCTACTGCGGCATGTGCGAGGAAGCATGTCCGGTCGATGCGATCGAGTTGACGCACATTTACGACATGACGAGCGAGACGCGCAAGGCGATGGTATTCGATAAGGAGAAGCTGCTCGCGGTCTACGATCAGACGAAAGATAATCCGAAAGACCCGGTTCGCACGGAGCGCGGGCGACTGGGGCCGGCGTCTGAATTTGACGATTTGCCGGCGCTGATGCCGGCGACGACGGTGGTCCGCGACGACCGGGCGGCCGCGCGCCGAGTCCAGGCGTGATTGGGCCGCCGCCGGCGGATTCGATTCCGTAGACAGTCGCGATTGGCTCCGAGGCCTCTGCCGGCGCTTTGGGGTGCCCATCCGGCTGCGAGTGGGTTAACATTCTGGGAATATGTTTCAGTATATTGTGATGCGGTATTGGCCGGAGATCGCCGCGCTTGCGCTGATAGCGAGCGGCGTGTGGTGGATGATGCCGCGACAGATGCGGCTTCCGAAGGTCGTCGGATTGATTCTGGCGATTGCCGGCGCCGGCTGGCTGGCGATGCGGCTTAACCCGGCGGCCGGGCCGACTGCGCGAACAATTCTGTTCTCCACGTTCGCCGCGGCCGCGATTCTTTCGGCGATCCTGATGATCACGAACCGGAACCCGGTTTATTCGGCGCTGTGGTTTGCGATCGTGACGTTGAGCGTCTGCGGTTTGTTCTTGCTCCAATCGGCGCCGTTTTTGGCGGCGGCCACTGTGATCGTGTACGCCGGTGCGATCGTGGTGACATTTGTGTTCGTGATCATGCTGGCCCAACAAAGCGGGGCGACGGTGTACGACCAGCGCTCGCGGCAACCGTTTTTTGCCACGCTGTTTGCCATGCTGCTGTTGGCCGCGCTATTGGGGACGCTCGAGGCCGCGAACCCGGAGGATTTTCAATTCGCCAACGCTCATTCTTCGGCCGTGGGCGCCAACGCGCTGAGCCATCCGGCGAAAACAGAGTCGCTCGACACGATGGTCGGGTTGGGCCGATCGCTGTTTGGCGACTACTTGTTTGCCGTCGAACTAGCCGGCACGTTGCTGTTGGTGGCCACGATTGGCGCGATCGCGATCGCGCCCCGCCGCCGCCAGGGGACTTTGTAATGGGCGACATCGAATCCTTCCTGGCTATTGGCGCCGTGTTGTTCGTGCTCGGCGCGTTGGGGTTCTTTACGCGGCGGAATTTGATCGTGATGGTGTTGTCAGCCGAGACGATGTTGCACGGCGTGTCGCTGACGCTAGTGACGTTCGGCCGGCGCATCACAGTTTCGAAGGTCAGAGCTTTACGATCTTCATCCTGACCGTAGCCGCGTGCGAAGCGGGGCTGGCGCTGGCGTTGATTTTGGCGCTTTATCAAAAATCGAAGTCGCTCGACGTGGAGTTCTGGACCAGCTTGCGCGAGCCGGACCTGCCGCCGCCGATGTTGGCGGAGGACGCCGGCAAGCCACCGTTCATTCCGCCGCCGCCGATGCACTTCCCGCGCCTCACGCCGGCCGGGTTGGTGCCGGAGAACATCGACACGCACGATCCCACATTGGTCGACGATGCAGCCAGCCAGACCGCCGGCACGCCGACCGAGCCGCCGAACCCGCAGGATGTGATCAAATCGGTTACACATTGACTGAAAATGTAAATGGTCGACAGAATCTCACGCAAAGGCGCAACGGCGCAAAGGAATATGGGTTTACCACGACGAAACTACGAACACGACGGACGGAAAATCGCAATCGATCTTTTGCGAATTTACGTCGTGGCCGTCGTGTCGTTGTGGTTTCATATTTAATCATTACTTTGCGGCTTCGCGCCTTTGCGAGAGATCCTCAGTTTATGTCATTGGCAAACTAGCGATCGATGCCTGAATACGTTCAACGAATTGTCATGTGGCTGATCCCCGTCGCGCCGCTGATTGCGGCGGTCGTTACGGCGCTGGTCGGGCCAAGAATGTTGCGCCAGCGCAGCCACTTGCCGTGTTGGTTTGGGCTGGCGGTGGCGATGGTGTGCGCTTACGTGCTGTTGTTTTCGATCGTGCCGGCGGGGTTCAAGGAACATGGCGGGTCGCCCGCAATCGCCGACGGATATCAGTGGATCAGCGTGGGCGGCATGGATGTGCGGATGGATCTCCGGGCCGACGCGATGACGGCGCTCATGCTGGCGATGGTCACGACCGTGAGTTTGCTGGTGGCCGTGTATGCGGCCGGTTACATGCACGGCGACGGCGGCTACGCGCGATTTTTCGCCTGCTTCTCGCTGTTCGTGTTTTCGATGTGCATGTTGGTGCTCTCGGCCAACTTTTTGCAGCTGTTTGTGTTCTGGGAAGGGGTCGGCTTGTGCAGCTATTTGCTGATCGGTTTCTGGTACCAGCGGCCGAGCGCGGCGGCCGCGGCCAAAAAGGCGTTCGTCGTCAACCGGATCGGCGACTTCGGATTTCTGACCGGCATCTTCCTGATGTGGACGACGTTTCGCTCGCTCGATTTTGTCAGCGTGCTTGGCCGGACCGACGTATTAGCGCAGTTAGCCGCGGTTCAACCGGGCCGGGTCACGCTCATTTGCCTGCTGCTGTTCATGGGGGCGATCGGTAAATCGGCGCAGTTTCCGCTGCACGTGTGGTTGCCAGACGCGATGGAAGGCCCGTCGCCGGTAAGCGCGCTGATCCATGCGGCGACGATGGTAACGGCCGGCGTCTATGTGGTCGCGCGGTGTACGCCGCTGTTCGTGTTTTCTCCGACGGCGCACATGGTGGTTAGCGGCATCGGGGCTACGACCGCGCTGTTGGCCGCATTGATCGCACTCACGCAAAACGATCTCAAGCGCGTGCTCGCGTATTCGACGGTCAGCCAGCTGGGTTACATGTTTATGGCGTTGGGGGCCGGCGCGGCGGGCGCGGAGGCCGCGACGCTGGGGACGACCGCCGCGATGTTTCATCTGTTCACGCACGCATTCTTCAAGGCCTTGTTGTTCGTGGCCGCCGGAAGCGTGATGCACGCCATGGGCGATGTGATCGACATGCGGCAAGTTCAGCGGCTTGCGCCGCACATTGCCGATAACCCATTGGACGTTCCTATGCGGCGCCGCCGCTTTGGCCGGTTTGCCGCCGCTCTCCGGCTTTTGGAGCAAGGACGAAATCTTCGCGTCGCTTTACACGGCCGCGCACGCGCCGGGTCGCGAGGCCTTTTTTTGGCTGATCCTGGCCGTTGCCGTGCTGACCGCGTTTTTGACGGCGTTCTACACGTTCCGGGCGTATTTCCTGACGTTCTGGGGTGAGGAGCGTTTTCCGGCCGAGGCCGGCCATCATCCGCACGATGCGCCGCCGGTGATGGCGTGGCCGCTGCGGATATTGGCTGTCTTTGCCGTGTTCATCGGGTTTGCGGTCGGTCCAACGGCGTGGTTCGCGGGCTACCTGCATCACGCCGGCGGGCTGGCGGCGGCTCACGAGCACGGGTTTGTCGTTGGTCTGGTGATGGTGAGCATTGCCGTGGTGGTGGCGGGCATCGTCCTGGCGTGGTTCCTGTACATTCGCCGGCCGGAATTGCCGGCACGAATTGCGACGGCCATCGAGCCGCTCTACCTGCTTTCGTTGAACAAGTTTTATTGCGACGAGATTTATGTCGCACTGCTCGTTGCGCCATTGCGTGGCTTGGCCTGGCTTTCCTATTGGATCGATCGAACGATCATCGATCCGATCGTCGATGGTTTGGCTCGAATCCCGCGTGTGCTGAGCGGCGTGCCGCGTTGGCTGCACAACGGGTTGGTGCCGTCGTACGCGATGATTATGTGGCTGGGGTTGTTGGCCTGCGTGTTAGTCGCGATGCGACTGTTGCCTTATTATCCGCGATGAATGGATTGATTCTTACAACATTGATTTTACCGTTGGCCGCGGCGCTCATTCTGCTGATCGGCCGGGCCGCGTTTTCGCGCGAAGCGGCCCGCCGGATCGCGCTTATCGCGGCAGGCGCTACGTTGGTCCTTTCGCTTGCGCTGGCGAACAAGTACGTGCAACTGCCAACGGATGTCGGGCCGCGGGCGGCCGTTCAGCCGCGTTTTTTGATTCCTTATCATTGGCTCGCATACGGCTATGGCGACGAAGGCGCGACGGGCGGCCCGCAGTTGCAATTCAAGTTTTTGTTGGGAATCGACAGCATCAGCCTGCTGCTGATCGTGCTGACGACGCTGCTCACCGTTTCTTCCGTGCTGATATCGTGGGAGACGATTCGCGATCGGGCGGCCGGTTTCTACGCTTGCCTGCTGCTGTTGGAGGCCGGTCTGATCGGCGTGTTCACGTCGTTCGACCTGGTGATGTTCTATGTGTTTTTTGAATTCACGCTCGTTCCGCTGTTCTTTTTAGTCGGGATATGGGGCGGGCCGCAGCGGCGTTATGCGGCGATCAAATTCTTTTTGTACACATTCGTCGGCAGCCTGGTGACGCTGTTGGGACTCGTGGCTCTGGCGCTGGTCGCATATTCGAAAGGCCTGGCAACGCCGACGTCGATTCCCGATCTTGCGCGTTGGTTGGCCCAAAACCCGCTCGATCCGAATTGGCAAGTTGCGCTGTTTTTGGCGATTTCCGTCGGTTTCATGGTGAAGATTCCAGTGTTTCCGCTGCATACCTGGTTGCCACTGGCGCATGTCGAAGCGCCGACGGCGGGCAGCGTGATGCTGGCCGGTGTGCTGTTGAAGCTGGGCACGTACGGCATCCTGCGGCTGTGCTTGCCGATGTTTCCGTACGCGTGCCAGACGATTGGCGTTCCGCTGATGGCGGCGCTCGCCGTGGCTGGCATCATCTATGGATCGCTGTGCGCGCTGGCGCAGCGCGATATCAAGAAGCTGGTGGCGTACAGCAGCGTGGCCCATCTGGGTTTTTGCGTGCTGGGGTTATTCGCGCTCAACCGGGCCGGCGTTTCCGGCGGCGTGTTGCAGATGATTAACCATGGCCTTTCTACGGGCGCGTTGTTCTTGCTGGTGGGAATGATTTATGACCGCTACCACACGCGGCAGCTCGACGACCTGGGCGGGTTGGCCGCTCGCTTGCCGTTGCTTGCCACGATCATGGTGTTCATCTCGATGGCCAGCATCGGCCTGCCGGGACTGAATGGTTTTATTGGCGAAGTGCTTTCGCTGGCCGGCATGTTTCGGCGAAACCCGCTGTACGCGATTCTTGGCACCAGCGGCGTGGTGCTAGGCGCCTGGTACCTGCTCACGATGCTCCAGCAGGCACTTTTCGGACCGCTGCGTGAGCCGGCGCATGGTGGGCACTCCATATTCGATATCGGTGCCCGCGAGATATTTGCCGTTGCGCCGATCGGCGCGCTTTGTTTGTGGATTGGCGTCATGCCGCAGCCGCTACTGGATACGATTCGGCCGGACGTGGACGCCGTGGTGGCGGCGTACGCGCCGAAACTGAACGATGAAGAGCGGGTTGCCATTCAACCCGATGCGTCCAACATCGGCAGCATCGCGTTGAGAACGGATGAAGTTCGATCATCGCGAGCCGACGCGCTTGAAACGGCGGGGATAAACCCCGCCGCTCGCCGGGTTTTGCCTACGCCGGACCAATAGTCGCCGGGTTTTGATACGTGCCATACACCATCGAACAAATTCGCGGAACCGCATCACTCCTTGTGCCGGAGATAATCTTGCTGGCCACGGCGTGCGCGTTGTTCGTCGTCGGGCCGCTCGCGGTGAGCGAGACGGGGGAAACCGCTCGCGGGTTCCGACATCGGTGCGGATTCATGTCGCTGGTCGGGCTGTGCGTCGCTTTATTGGTCTGGTTGCATGAAGGCAGGGCGATCGTCGACGGCCCGCTGTTTCACGTGGACCACCTGGTATGGTACGTGCGGGGGCTGTCGCTTTGTGCCGGCGTCTTGCTGGTGTTGGTGATGTGGAACCAGGTCGGAAATAGCCACGTGGCCGAGGCGCAGGCCTGCTTGTTGGCGATCCTGGCGGGAACGAGCCTCGTGGCTGCCGCGAACGATTTGGTCTCGATGTTTCTTTCGTTGGAGCTGGTGAGCATCCCGACCTACGTCATTCTCTATTTGCCGCGCCGCGACCGCACCGGCGGCGAGGCGGCGCTCAAGTATTTTCTGTTGAGCATTTTCTCTTCGGCCTTGGTTTTGTACGGCATGAGCTGGTTGTATGGTGTGGCCGGTTCGACGAACTTCGCGGCCATCCGGGATGTGCTCTTGAGTCGCCCGCCGCATGCGGGTGAAGAGATGCTGGAACTTTCGTTCGCGCTGTTGTTAGCCGGTTTGTGTTTTCGAATCGCCGCGGCGCCGTTTCACTTCTATGCCCCGGACGTGTTTCAGGGCACGACGGCGGCCAATGCCGCATTGCTGTCGTATATACCGAAGATTGTGGGATTCGCGGCCTTGCTGCGGTTGGTTCCCTTGAGCGGCGCGAACGAAGGCTGGATTCGTTGGGTGCCGGAACACTCGACGACTTTGCTGTTTGGCATGTTGGCCGTGCTGAGCATGTTTGTCGGTAATCTCATGGCACTGCGTCAGCAGCACCTTTATCGGCTGATGGCATATTCAAGCATCGCCCATGCCGGCTATATGCTGATTGGTTTGGCGGTCGGCGACGTCGAGCCGGTCGGTGGCCGCGATGCACTTTTGTTTTACCTGGCGGTCTACGGCTTGATGACGCTCGGCGTATTCGCGCTCTTGAGCGCGGTCGGAAGACAGTGGGGAGCGGGGAGTGGGGAGTGGGGAGACAGACGTTCAAACTCTCAGCTGCCTGCCCCCTGCTCCACGCTCGATGATCTTCGCGGTCTGAGTCGTTCACAACCGTCGGTCGCGCTGTTGTTGGCGGTCTGCCTGTTCAGCCTGACTGGGTTGCCGCCGACGGCCGGGTTTCTGGGGAAGCTCAATCTGTTTTTAGCGGCCTGGTCACAGGCGACGTATGTGGGCGCGCGCTGGCGATTTCGCTGGCTTTCAACGCCGCGATCAGCGCCTGGTATTACTTGCGGATCGTGGCCGTGATGTTTCTCGAACCGGCCGAGCAAGACGAAACCCAGCGCCGCGGGATCATCGTTGCGCCGTGGCTTGCCGGCGCACTCTGCGCAATCGGTACGATCGCGATATTCGTCGCGCCGCAGTGGCTGTGGGACAGCGTTCGGTGAGTGGCGATTGGGCCGAATCGGGGTCGAGCGTCCTACAAACAGGCCGAGTATTGCCGCATTTGCGGCAGCCTATTACACTGAATAGATGGCTCGGTTTGCCGCCGCTCCGACGCCGCAATCCGGAACAGACTTCTATCGATTGGCAATCAGCGGAATCGGAGCGGCAGCTCGAATCCGTTTTACATTTCCGGTTTTGATTGCGCGGGCAAATTCGAGCCTGTAGAAGTTGCCGCGTTTTCATCGCGACCGTTCGGTCGTCGGCCGGTATAATTCGAGGCGTCACGGTCCGTGCGTTTTTCTTTCGCTTTAGAGAAACTACCGGTTTTCAAACGGCTCGGAGTCGTCTGCAAGAAATACGGTGGAATAATTCTTTGACCGGCACACGAAACGATATCGCCTATGTTAACACAGCTATTCCTTAAGTTGACCTATGTGGGGGCCGAGTGGGTTCTGTGGTTGTTGCTGCTGCTGAGTATTATCAGCATCGCGTTGATGGTGGAGCGGTGGTTATATTTTTTCCGCACCAACATCGACGGCGACGAGTTAGCGGCCCGGTTGGACGAGCAAATGCGCGCCCGCAACCTGCAGGGCGCATGGCAGCTGGTGAAGGACACGCATAATTCATCGATCGAAACGGCGGTGGTGGCGGCGGGCTTGATTGCCCTGCGCAACGGCGCCCACGCGAGCGCCGAAGCGATGCAAAGCGTGAAGGCGCGGATGCGCCCTGCGCTGGATGCGAATCTTTCGATCCTGGCCACGATCGGCAGCAACGCCCCGTTCATCGGCCTGATGGGAACTGTCTTGGGCATCATCAAGGCGGCCCACGAGCTCACGTCGGAGGCCGCGCAAAGCAGCCCGAACGCGGTTATGTCGGGCGTTTTCGAGGCGTTGGTGGCGACGGCGGTGGGTTTGTTCGTCGCCATTCCGGCGGTGGTCGCATACAATTTGTTCCAGCGACGGGTGAGGAAAAGGATCGCGCAAGTCGATTCGCTGGCGCACTTGATTCTTTCCACCGCGCAGGATCGAGACGCCGCGTGGCGCGGCAGCTCCCGCGGCAACCGGCACTCCAACCAGGGTCGCGTGATGGCAGGCAACATTTCAGCGGGCTATGCGGATGAAGAAGACGGCGCGATGAGTGCCATTAACGTGACGCCGCTGGTGGACGTTACGTTGGTGCTGCTGATCGTGTTCATGATCACGGTGCCGGTGATTGTGGGGAGCGCGCGCGTGAAAGTGGACGTGCCGGAAACGACGTCGGTCGAGGCCCAATCGGAAAATTTGCCGCTCGTGTTTGCGTTGAAGCGGAATGAAACGGGGCAACCGACGCTGTACCTCAACGACAATCCGGTCGACGAGGCCGGCGTGCGCCAGAAGTTCGGCGGAAGCAAGAAGTTCAACAAGGACCAGCCGGTTTCTCTGTCGGCCGATCGCGGTATTGCCTACGGCGAGGTGATGAAGGTCGTCGACTTGTTGGAGTCGCTGGGACTGAAGAAACTTGCGCTCGACACGCGACACGTCGAGGCGCGCTAAGCTCACTCATGTCTCCCAATCAAGATATCGAAGCGCATCGAATATCGGGCGACAACAGTGCGTGGCAGGAAGCTCCGGTGATCGTTCCCGGGGCTGTGCCACAGCCGCCGCCGGCGCCCAGGGCCGAGAATCCGCCGTTGCCGGATGCCTGGTCCCCTCCGTCGCAGCCGCCTTCGGCGTTCAGCCGCGCTTATCGCGGCGCCGAACCGTGCGATTGGAGCCGTGCTTCAACGCTTCAGCCTGCCGGAAGATGATGCGCCGGCCGATTTGCTGGGAAAGCTGATCTCATCGACGCCGCCCTGGCTGATCAGCCTGATTTTCCATTTCAGCGTCATGATCGTGCTCGGGCTGGCCGTGCTGGGGGCGCATGCCGTCGTGAAAAAAGAGATGGCCATCGAGGTCGATCTCTCGAATCGGAAGGACGACGAGATTTACGCCGAGACATTGGGGGAACAACTTACCGATCCGACGCAGAAAATCAGCAGCGACGGCTTGCAACCCTCGAAGGACGACGTTGCCGCGCTCGCCACGAACACGGCGTTGCCGGAAGTGGAACATCCGCTGGTGGGTCCGCCGGTGCTCGACCCGACGCTGGGTGGCACGATGTCGGTCGGCACGGTCAACACGCCGAATATCGCATTGCAATTCTCCGGTCGCGAAGAGGGTTTCAAAAAAACGCTGCTCAAAGCGTACGGAGGAACGGCTCTGACGGAAGATTCGGTGCGAGCCGGTTTGGCGTGGCTGTCGCGGCAGCAGCGCCCGAAGGGATCATGGAGCATGCGCGGGCCTTATAAGGAAGGTTCGCCCATCGAAAACGAAGAAGCGGCCAGCGCGATGGCGCTGATCGCTTTTCAAGGCGCCGGCTACACGCCTGCCGGCAAGATTAGCGATCCGTTTACGCGGGTGGTGATGCGGGGTTGGAAGTCGCTGCTCAAAAGCGAGCAATCGGACGGCCACTTTTTCGCGAACCTCACGCCGGAACAACATCAGCTCTATACGCAGGCCTTGTGCACGATCGCGTTGTGCGAGCTGTACGGAATGACGCACGATGAGTCGTACCTCGATCCGGCCCAGAAGGCGGTTGATTACTGCGTCAAGATTCAAACGCCGGAGGGGGGCTGGCGTTATCAACCGGGCGTCGATAGCGACATGTCGGTGACAGGCTGGTTTGGGATGGCGATGCAGAGCGCGCGGATGGCAGGCTTGGAAGTTCCCAGCCCCGTCTTCGATCGGATCGGTAAATTTCTGGACTCGGTGCAGCGCGATGAAGGGGCCCGTTATGCGTACCAATTCAACGCGGGAGCGACAAAACCGCTGACGGCCGAAGGCTTGTTGACGCGCCAATATCTGGGTTGGGCGCACGACGATAAGCGACTGAGGGGCGGCGTCGATTTTCTGCTGGCCAATTTGCCGAACTGGAACGATCGCAACGTGTACTACTGGTACTACGGCACGCAAGTTTGCCACCACATGGAAGGCAAGGATTGGCAAAAGTGGAACGAGGTCACGCGCCAGCTTCTGCCCGAACATCAGGAGAAGCGGGGCGGCGAGCGCGGCAGCTGGGAGCCGATGGGCGACCGCTGGGGCGGCACGGCCGGGCGGTTGTACGTGACTTGCCTGTCGATCTACATCCTGGAAGTCTATTATCGCCATTTGCCGCTGTATCAGCACGGAATGCTGAGCCATTGAACGGCGCCGATGCTGGCCCGTGTGTTTTGAGTCTCGCGGTTCGCAGCCCGGCGTTTCTTGGTCGCGATGTCCCGCTTGAGATAGCGCGAACGCCTGCGATATACTGGGGCGGACTTATCCTGCGTTCACTCTTCAACCAACGAGAGCATCATGGCATCGCTTTGCGCGACAGGCGGTTCTTTATGGACTCGCCATATACGGGAAATCGTTCCGATCGTTGTAGCGGCGCTGTGCGCCGTATCGTCGAACGGCTGCCGTTCCAGCCGCAGCTCGGACGAAATCGTGATCGGGCATTACGCATCGATG
Source organism: Pirellulales bacterium (assembly GCA_963733825.1). Classification (GTDB taxonomy): domain Bacteria; phylum Planctomycetota; class Planctomycetia; order Pirellulales; family Lacipirellulaceae; genus JABDGM01. The sequence goes on along the minus strand of CAVTEK010000005.1, from coordinate 46,124 downwards.
ACTGGTTCGGAGGCGACGTTTGGTCAATCGACGGATAATGGAATTCGAATGGCGGTGGATGAAATCGACGAGGCCGGTGGCGTGGACGGAAAAAAACTTCGTCTCATCACGTACGATGACAAGGGCGACCCGCGCGAAGCGGCGACGTCGGTGACGCGGCTGGTGACGAGCGATAAAGTGACCGCGGTTTTGGGAGAAGTGGCGTCCAAGCTATCGCTGGAGGGCGCTCCGATCTGCCAGGCGAACGGTGTTCCCATGATTACGCCGTCGTCGACGAATCCGAAGGTCACGGAGGTCGGCGACATGATTTTTCGAGTGTGTTTTATCGATCCGTTCCAGGGGCTCGTGTGTGCCAAGTTCGCCCGTGAGAGTTTAAAGGCGGAAAAGGCGGCGATCCTTTACGACCAATCGCAGACGTATTCCGTTGGTTTGCAGGCCGAGTTCGAAAAGGCCTTCCTTAAGCTTGGCGGCAAAATCACCACCAAGCAGGCTTATCAAAAAGGAGAACAAGACTTCAGCGCCCAGCTTACGTCGATTCGGGGCAGTAAGCCGGATGTCGTGTTTATTCCCGGCTATTACAACGACGTCGGCACGATCGCCGTTCAAGCGCGCAAGCTGGGAATCACGGTTCCGTTGTTGGGCGGCGACGGCTGGGAATCGCCCAAGCTTGCCGAAATTGCCGGAGAGGCGATCAACGGATGTTACTACTCGAACCATTATTCGCCGCAGGACCCCAGTCCGCGCGTTCAGAACTTTATCAAGAAATACAAAGAGCGTTACCACAGCACCCCCGACAGCATGGCGGCGTTGGCTTATGATGCAACGAACATTCTGAGTAACGCGATCGAGCAAGCGAAATCACTTTCGGGCGCGGCCATCGCGGCCCAGCTTGCCACGACGAAGGATTTCGACGGTGTCACCGGCAAAATCACAATCGATGATCATCGCAACGCAGTGAAACCGGCCGTCATACTGGAAATCAAGAACGGCGAGCCGACGTATGTGACGACGATTGCGCCGTGAATCCGCTGTTAGCTTTAAGCTATTAGCCGGAACCTGTTTTTAATTTCACTGCCGTTTGACAAACAGCTTATAGCTGACGGCTAAGAGCTACCCCATGGCCGACTTCGTTCAAACGCTGATCACCACGATCGAAGTCGGCAGCCTGTATGGGCTGATTGCGCTTGGGTACACGATGGTGTATGGCATTCTGCAGTTCATCAATTTTGCACACAGCGACATGGTGGTTCTCGGCGCCTGGATCAGCTACACGCTGGCGGGCAAGATTCTGCCGCAATTGGGGATCGATGGGCGTGAAATTCCGCCGCTTTGGGTCGGCGGTTTGATTCTTCTCGGCGCGATGTTGGTTTGCGGGCTGGTCGGTTTCACGATCGAGCGGCTGGCTTACCGGCCGCTCCGGCGGGCGCCGCGGCTCAACGTGCTGATCACGGCCATCGGCGTGTCGCTCTTTTTGCAAAACGTCGGCCAGCTCAAATACGTGTTTGGCTCGAGCCCGCAAAAGATGCCCGACTTGCTGCCGCATTGGGACCTTGCGCGGCTCACGATCGGCAGTGGGGATGCGAGGCAAGTCGTCGCGATCGGGCTGTTGGACGGCATCATTTTGTTGACCGCGGTCGCCCTGATGTTGATCCTGGAGTACCTCGTCTATCGTACGAAGCTGGGAACGGCAATGCGGGCCGTGTCGTTCGACGTCGATGCCGCCGCGCTGATGGGCGTGCCGGTCGATCGCGTGGTGTCGTTTACGTTCGTACTGGGATCCGCGTTGGCCGGCGCGGCCGGTTTCCTCTATGTCTTGAAGTATCCGAACTTGAAGCACCCGGGCGAGGCGGTTTGGGTTCTGCTGGGTCTCAAGGCGTTCGTGGCGGCCGTGATCGGTGGCATCGGCAACGTGCGCGGGGCGGTGTTGGGAGGTTTCGTGATCGCGTTCGTCGAGCAGTTCGGAGCATTTTACATCTCGTCGAATTACCGCGACGTGTATGTGTTCGCCATGTTGATCCTGATTCTGCTGGTGCGCCCGACTGGCATTCTGGGCTCGCCGTTTCAGGAAAAGGTGTGAGCGGCGCGGCGCGTGGACGCACATCGATTTTGTGAATATCCGCCTTGGGCAACACCAAACGCATGATTCAATCTCTGAAACAACTAGGCCCGTTCGTCATCGGCTTCGTGCTAGCCATGGCGATGTACCTATGTTTGCCCGGGGCTTTCGCCTCCTACTACTCGCGAATTTTGCTGGATGCCGGGATTGCGATGATTCTGGCGGTGTCGCTGAACATCGTTAGCGGACTAACGGGTCAATTTTCGATGGGGCACGCTGGGTTCATGGCCTGCGGCGGATACGTGGCCGCGTTCATCACCTACTACGGCTCGATGCTACTCTGGGGTTCGAACGCGACGCACGGCGGATTGTTTGGCGTCGGCGCATGGCTGTTTGTCGCAGCCTGCGTTGCGGGCGGGCTTGTCGCGGCCGCTGCCGGGTATCTGGTTGGTCTGCCCTCGCTTCGCTTGCGCGGCGATTACCTGGCGATTGTCACGCTCGGCTTCGGCGAAATCATGCGCGTCGTCCTGCAGCAAACCGGCGCGGTCATCGATGATCCTGAAAAAGTGCGTTCGGCCCACTTGTCCGATTTCTTGCCGCTGCCCGTCGGCGGATCGGAAGGCTTTTTCGGCGTTCCGAAGTATACCAATTTGTTTTGGGTATACGCGTTTCTAACGGTCACGGTTATCGCCGCATTTCGGCTCAAGCAATCTGGGTTGGGGCGGGCGATGATCAGCGTGCGCGAGGATGAGTTTGCCGCGCAGGCGATGGGTATCAACGTGGCGCGGGTGAAGATTCTGGCCTTCGTGCTGGCCGCATTTTTCGCCGGCGCGGCAGGCGGCCTGTACGCGCACGAATTCGGGCTCAACATCAGCCCCGAGGATGCCGGTTTCCAACGCTCGTTCGATTATCTGATTATGACGGTGCTGGGCGGCCGCGGCTCGATCACCGGCGTAATGCTGGCCGCGATGATCCTCACGTCGCTCCCCGAATTGCTCCGGGGCTTCTCTGAGTATCGCCTGATCGCATACGCCCTACTGCTGATCGGCATGATGCTCGTGCGGCCGCAAGGATTGTTCGGCATCCACGAAATCTGGGACTTCTGGCCGGGAAAAAGCCGGAAGCAGGGAGCGCGGAGCAGGGAGTCGGAAGGAGAACCGTCGGATGGCTGATTCCACGCTCCCTGCTCCGAGCTCCCTGTTGGACATCGACGACATCGGCATTTCGTTCGGTGGGCTCAAGGCGGTTCAGCATTTTTCGGTCCACTTGCCGCGCGGGGCGCTGTACGGGTTGATCGGCCCGAACGGCGCGGGCAAGACGACCGTCTTCAATTTGCTCACCGGCGTCTACGAGACGATGTGTGGTCAGATGGTACTTGAGTCGCGAAGCCTCGTAGGATTGAAGCCGCATCAGGTGGCGGCGGCGGGAATCGCTCGCACGTTTCAGAACATCCGGTTATTTCCTGGTCTGAACGTGCTCGATAACGTGCGGCTGGCGGGTCAATTGCACGCGCGGCACGGCCTCGCCGAAACGCTTTTGCGCACGAGCCGCTATCGAGCCGAGGAGGATGAAATCCGCCGCCGTGCGCTCGGGCTGCTGGAGATCTTCGATTTGCAGCACCGCGCGTTGGAGCAGGCCGATTCGCTGAGCTATGGTCATCAGCGCCATTTGGAAATCGTCCGAGCGTTGGCCGCGCGACCGAAGGTGCTGTTGCTCGATGAACCGGCGGCCGGTTTGAATTCGCAGGAGAAGCGCGAGTTGGCCCAATCGATCCGGCAAATTCGCGACCGCTTCGCGGTTGCGATTTTGTTGATCGAACACGACATGGGTTTGGTGATGGAGATCTGCGAGCAAATCACGGTGCTCGATCACGGCGAGATCATCGCTCACGGTCCGCCGAAGACGATTCAGAACGATCCGACGGTAATTACGGCGTACCTGGGCTGCGAGGTGGATTCAGATGCGTGACTTCGAGTGTGAAGAAGAAAAAGCTCACGCAAAGGCGCGAAGGCGCAAAGTAATAATCAAACTTGCAACCACGACGACACAACGAGCACGACGCGAATACATAGTAGATCAAAGTGGATTTTGCATCCGTCGTGTCCTTGCTGCCGTTATGGTGAATCGATATTCATTTGCGGCTTAGCGCCTTTGCGTGAGATTTTGTAATGTTTGCCAGTTCCGACTATGTCGCTCTTAGAAGTTGAAAACCTGTGCGTGTTTTACGGCTCGATCGAGGCGTTGCGGGGTATTTCGCTGCGCGTGGAGGAGGGCGAGGTGGTGACGCTCATTGGGGCGAATGGGGCTGGTAAATCGACGACGCTTCGCACGATCTCCGGGCTGCTCGAGCCGAAGCGGGGGGCCATCCGGTTTGCGGGCCAGGAAATTCAAGGTTGGGCGCCGCATCGCGTGGTGAAAAGTGGCGTCGTTCAGGTACCGGAAGGGCGCGAAATTTTCGCCAATCTTACGGTGGATGAGAACCTGCAACTGGCAGCGTTCTTGCGCAGAGATCGGGCTGCCATTCGCAGCGATCGCGACCGGGCACTGGAATTGTTCCCGCGGATTCGTGAACGGCTGCGCCAACAAGCGGGCACGCTCTCGGGCGGCGAGCAGCAGATGCTGGCCATTGCGCGGGCGCTGGTGGCTCGGCCGAAGCTGCTGATGCTCGATGAGCCGTCGCTCGGATTGGCTCCGCAGCTGGTGCGGAGCATCTTTCAAGTGATTCGCGAAATCAATCGCGAGGGCACGACGATTCTGCTGGTCGAACAGAACGCGAATATGGCACTCCACGTGGCGAAACGCGCGTACGTGATCGAAGTCGGCAAAATCCGCATGGAAGGCCCGGCGGCCGAGCTGGCGGCCAGCGATGAGATTCGCAAGGCGTATCTCGGCGCCGTTAGTTCGCCGGATTGGCAGCTCAATCTTTGCGGCGGATGGTCGCGAACCACGCTTTCGGGCCACCTTCGCTGAACGTGAAACCCTTCAAGTCGGGTCGCGTTTCGAACCGCACCGGCTCGATGGATTCAATCTGCCAACCGCGCGCGAATGCTTCTTGCAACTCTTGCCTGGCAATGCGCCGTGGGCCCTCGGTGCCGGGCTCCTGGTCGCTGAAGCACACCAGCCACAGCCGGCCGCCCGGTTTCAGCACGGTCGCCAGGCCGGCAACGTATGTTCGCCGATCCTCGTCGGAGAACACGTGAAAAAGGCCGCTGTCGACGACGTTATCGAATCGCTCGTTCCAGCTCTTGAGCGTCATCGCATCCTTGACCAGAAACGTGACCGGCAGACCCATTTGGGCCGCTTTGCGTTTCGCGCGGCCGATCGGATCCTTGAGAAAGTCGATTCCGGTGACCGTATTACCGCGTCCGGCGAGGAACAACGCGATATCGCCGGTGCCACAACCGGCGTCCAGGACCGACCCGCGAATGGAATCGGCCACACCGCTGAATGCCTGCTGAGGCTTGCCGATGTCCCACGGGGCGCCGCCTGCGTAGAGCGATTCGAACGTCGTCCGGTCGGGTATCGCGGTCACGAAAATAATCCTGTTCGATCCCGAAGCCAGCGCAACCTGTCATACCGAGGTACGCCGAGGAATCTGGCCGGACCCCTCGGGGTACCACGGGGTGACAGCGGCGAACTGAGCCACTACCCCAAAGCACGACGTGCTTGATTCAGCCGGTTATTCTACAAAGAGCGGGCGACCGGACTCGAACCGGCGACATCCAGCTTGGGAAGCTAGCACTCTACCAACTGAGTTACGCCCGCAGGAAGCACTCTCACCCCTGCCCTCTCCCGGCAGGAGAGGGAGTTAGGAAGAGCTTCAGTTTACCTCTCGCTTGTCGCGGCTGGCAAGCAAGGGAGGGCAGCGGGTATGGATCTAGTCGCCCCTGTCACCCCGAGGAATTCCGAGGGGTCCTGCTAGATTCCTCGGAGTACCTCGGAACGACAGGTTGTTGATCGTCAGCAAACTGAGCCACTAGCTGGCGGCCGGAATTGGCGGCGGCCGCTGGTCTTGTCGTAATACGGCGTCGGCCACTACGATTGGCGACTTTTCCGAACTTGAAATCCCTCGCGAAGACTCCTTGAACGTTCTCTTCATGTTGCTTGCGGTCGTGGCCGCACCGCCGGTGGCGCCTGATACGCTGGTCGTGTGTCCGATCGAGTTTCGGCCAGCGCTTACGGATTGGGTCGCGTATCGGCGCACTCAGGGTCACGAAATGTTGTTCGTCGAACCGCGGGCGACCGCCGAACAATTGCAAACAACCATCCGCGGCGCCGCCCGGTTCGCCCGGCTAAAATATCTCGTGCTGATCGGCGATGAGACGGTGCGGGGTCAGGAGACCGGTGCACAACACGAGATTGAGACCCGCGCACAACATTTTCGCACGGTGCCGACCAATTATGTGGCGGCAAAGGTCAATGTTCGCTGGGGTTCGGAGCCCGAGATCGCTACCGATATGCCGTATGCCGATCTGGATGGCGACGGAGTGCCCGACCTGGCGGTTGGCCGTATCCCGGCACATTCGGCGGAAGAACTGGCGGCCGTGCTTCGCAAAGTGATCCGCTACGAGCAGTCGGACCACGGTTCCTGGGAGAAAAGTCTCAATGTCGTTTCCGGGAGCGGCGGTTTCGGCGCGGTGACCGACGCCGTGTTGGCGGCGGCCGGGCGGCAAGTGATCACGCAAACGGTGCCCTCGCTTTACAGCGTACAGCACATTTGCGCGGCGGCGTCCAGCGACGGGCAGCCGGAAATCGATTTCGCCGCGGAGGCGCGGCGCCAATTGGGCAATGGCGGCCTGGCCTGGATTTACCTGGGCCATGGGTTGCCGACGGAGCTGGTTTGTACGTGTAAGGCCGACGCGAAACCGCTCCTTTCCGTCGAGGACGTACCCCACTTACACAGCAGCCCGCACAACCCGCTGGCGGTTCTGATCGCATGTTACACAGGCGCGATGGATGCGCCGCACGAATGTTTGGCCGAGGAGCTGCTGCTCGCCGAGCAAGGCCCGGTGGCGGTGATCGCCGCGACGCGCGTCACGATGCCCTATGGCAACGCAGTGATGGGCTATGAGCTGCTGCGGGCCTGCTTTCAGGATGAGCCGGCGACATTGGGAGACATGATGCGTATCGCCCAGCAGCGCGTTTTAACGGCGACTGCGAAGGATCAACTGCGGGCAACGCTCGATTCGATGGCGTCGGCATTGAGCCCGCCACCCGTCGATTTGGCAGGCGAACGGCTCGAGCACGTGCTGATGTACGAGCTGATCGGCGACCCACTGTTGCGTTTGCATCGCCCGGCAGCAAGAATCGCGCAAGGCAACGTGATATCCAAATGACCGGGACAGGATGCAAGAGCGTCCCGGCTAATCGTCGCCCGTCTTGCAATGATCGTGCGACAATCGCCGTTTAGCGCCGATTTCGCCTCGTCCAGGCGCCGAAAATCGTGCTGCCGATAAGGGCAACAAGCATTGGGCCAGGTTCCGGTACCGGCGGGTTTGTGCCGACATCAATCCGAAAGTCTTTCTTGGCGATAAACGACAGCGTGCCGGACTCGCTGGCGGTTAACAGTTGGTTATCGATCGAAATATCAACCTTCGTCGCGCGTTGGCCCTGTGGCAAGTTAATTGGCAGGAACGTAGCTAACGACCACGGTTGTACGATTCCCGGATTCGCTGCGAGATTGAAACTGACGGATGCGTTGGCGGTCGGAACGCCGAAAGGCGCGACGGGGAGACCGTTGATTTCCGTCACCATTGCGCGAATGATGGCTCCCGCCACGGCCTGCGTCAGGGCGGTGCCAGCACCGAATAGAGTGTAGTCGCCGGACTCAGCCAGCCCCACGCCGTTCACGGGAAACGCATTGCTGCCCGCGACTGTAAAGTTCAATTGGCCATCGGTGACGTCCAAATTGCCGTTGTTTGACGTCGATACGAAGCTGGTGGGAGTGAAATCCAATCCAATTGAGAAGGGAGTCGGCGGGCCGAAGAGCGGCACCGGATCGGTGCCGGAAGATTCGGTGACATTGAGAAAACTGATTCCGGGCGGTACCGGTCCAAAATTCCCGTAAGAGATCATGCCTGCGCTGCACCGCGAGGCATAGGCGGTAATGATCGCGATCGTAGCGAGGCTGGTGATGACGTAGCGTGATCGTATCGGTTGCGTCCGTAGCATTCGTGAGGTCCTTTTCATTTGGTGCAATTCAATGTGGCGCGGGGGCCAACGGTTTGATGTGAGTAAAACTCCTGCCAACTGGCCCGTTCTTTACCAAGCGCGTTTATTGCGTCGCTGGTGCATGCCACGCCTTGCTACGTCGTTTGCCCGATTGCGCCGCGCGCGCTTATTTGTCCGCTGAATCGACTGCCGCCGCCGAAATGATTTTGGCGGCGAACCGGTGGCTCGGCGCGAGTTTTCATCCTCGCCGTCGAGCTCGTCGAACTCAGCGGACAACGTCGAACGCATGGATCAATCCTTTCCAGCTATGCACTGAATACTTGCCTTGCGAAATCTTGTTTCGAACAGTTAGTGTCACGTTTGCCGCTAGTCCCTGGTCCCGGCGGCAGCATCCCCCAGCTTCTTCAAAATGTTCTTTGCTTCACCGCACAACAGTGCGATATCGCTTTCTCCGTCGACCCCCGGCAAATACATCCAAACTCCCAACTGCCGCGACCAAACTTCGCCGGTGGTGTCGTCGGGCTTGCCGCAAACGGCCAACAACAAGCCGTTTCGCGCGGCCAATTGCTGCACCAGTTTTTTCAGCCGATCCTCCTGGTCCGAAGAGGCCGACTGCAAATCAACCAAAGCCAAATCGACCCGCTGCCGCACCGACTGGCGAATCGCGTCGTCGGCGGTAGTGCAGACGATCGTCGCCCATTGCCCTTCGTGCGCGGCGCGTACCCAAAGCTGGGCGCAACGCGCGGAAGTCGAAACAACCAAGCACGTTTGAAACGTCACCGGGGTCCGGTGCTTGACCGGGGCCCGTGCATCCGGCGACACCAGGGTCGCCGGCGAACTCGTTTGCAATTCACTCATGAAGTAGGCCCATCACAGATCTTTCGTCCCGCCAACGAGCAATCACGGCCACCCCGTCCGCATCAACACGCCCAGCGGTAAATCAGTCATTGCCCGCATTACGCCCCTCAACCACGTCTCCCGCGCACGCTCAAACAGCCATCGCACGATGGCCGAGTGCACGACGCCCCGACGCGAACCTCTCCCTCGTCCCGCAAACCATCCCTGCATCGCGGCAACTCCACAACCGCCGCAAAAAATCCCAAAGATCAACGCGGAACGATCACGCGCCGACTTTGTCGGACAGCGCACAGTAAATGCGCAGCCGGACATCGTCCGGTGCGCTACCACGCCATCTTTCGTTTCCGTCGCCGATGAATGCCATTGAATGATTGCGGTGTCTTGCCGCGCCGCCGACCCATACTCGGCTTGCGCCGGTTCGCACTATCGAACCGCTCCGTCTCGCGAAAGCTGTTCACCGTGTAATCCAACTCCGCGCCGTCGTACTGCTGCTTGTGGCTCATTGATGCATGTCCTTTCTCGAATCCGTCCCAAAAAGTTGTCGGAACCGCTCCATACGGTCCCTGCGCACGTAGTCACCGCGCCGCGCGCTGTGCGCTTTATTCCGCGTGTGACATACGCGAGTGGCATGCCAGAATGGCCAAGAATCATGCCCGTTAACGTAAGCGGCAGCGCTTCAACGACTTGCACGCAAGGCAATTTCCACGTGTGGCCGAGAGGCCGGCCAGGCGATTCACCAGGGCAGTGAGCCGGCAATGCAAGCACTGTTGTAAGTACGGATGCCTAAAGTACTTACGGAAAATGTCACAGCCTTGGTGAATCGTCACTTTAACGGTGGCAAACGGTGGTGCGGTTAAAGCGCGCACGTCGAAGGTGTCGCCGGGCAATACAGGAAAATCACGGCGCCGTAAGTGGCAGGCTGCGACACTGGGGCGCAGTGGCGCAACAGTCGGGCCGCTTCGAGTGCGAAGTAGGTGAGAATTGCATCCGCACCGGCGCGTTTGAAAGACAAGAGACTTTCGAGCACGCTTTTTTGGCGGTCGAGCCATCCGTTTTGAGCAGCCGCGCACAGCATCGCGTATTCGCCGCTCACTTGATAAGCAAACGTGGGGATCCCAAAGGCGTCTTTGACGCGGCGAACCACGTCCAGGTAAGGCAGGCCGGGTTTGACCATCACCATATCTGCGCCTTCGGCGATATCGAGGGCGACCTCGCGGAGGGCTTCGTCGCTGTTGGCGGGGTCCATTTGATACGTGCGCTTGTCGCCGCCGGCGAGGTTAGTGGCGGAGCCGACCGCATCGCGAAACGGGCCGTAAAATGCGGACGCATATTTGGCCGCATACGCGAGAATACTAACGTGTTCGAAACCAGCTTCGTCGAGGGCTCGGCGGATGCGGCCGACGCGGCCGTCCATCATGTCTGACGGGGCAATCACGTCGCAGCCGGCATCGGCCTGCACAACGGCTTGGCGGCAAAGCACGTCGATCGTTTCGTCGTTGACGACAAAGTTGTCGCGCAGGAGGCCATCGTGTCCGTGGCTCGTATAGGGATCGAGGGCGACGTCGCAAATCACGCCAATCGCGTCGCCATGGGCGGCTTTTACGGCTCGGGCCGCGCGGCAAACCAGATTCTGGGGATTTGTCGCCTCCTTGGCGTCGGCAGTTTTTTTTGCTGGCTCCGTCGCGGGAAACAGGGCAATCGCGGGAATTCCAAGCTCAATCGCGGTGCCAACCGTTTCGACAAGCAAATCAATGGACAATCGCTCGATACCGGGCATCGAAACTACGGATTCCCGGCGTTTTTGGCCTTCGTGGACAAATAAGGGCAAGATCAAATCGCTGACGTTCAGGTGCTGCTCGGCTACCAGGCGGCGCGACCATTCGTAGCGGCGCAAGCGTCGTAATCGCGTTTGCGGATATTGGCCCCAGAGCGCTGCGGAAGTTGCCCAATCGTTCATATCTTCAATACTATATGCTTGGATTAGCGCTCACAACGGTACAGTGCGAGGAGTTAGGTGTAGAGATGGAATATCCTTTGGGGAATTCAGACGACCCGCGACCAACGGTCGCGGCTTTATAGGGTTTAGCGCTCTAGGCCATGCCTGCGATGCCACCGAAAATCTCCGTAGGTCCGTTTCATTTCACGTCGGTCGGCGTACGAATATCCGGGAAGCCGGACCTGCCCGACTGGAATGGCCCGCTGCAATTCGCGTTGTGGTGCCAGCGAGCCGGGCCGTGGTGGATTGGCGATTTGCTGAACGCGGGTGAGGACCGTTTTGGCGAGTCGTTTTCGCAGATGTGCGAAGGGGCCGTATCGGCGGAAATGCTCAATCGGTATGCGTCGGTCAGCGCGGCGCGTGCCGATCGAGAACCGGGTGGCTAGCCTATCGTGGTCGGCACACGCCGCGGTGGCCCGGCTGCCAGTCGATCAACAGAAGCGATTGCTTCAAGAAGCCGACCGCGGGGGATGGACGAGCGATGAGCTGCGGGTGAAGGCCCGTGCGGCGTGGAAAGAAAGCGCGGAGTAATCGGTGGGAGTTTCGTGGGACAACCCCCGGCTGCCGCCGCGGGCTAGTGGGACGCGCGAAATTCTTACGGGCGGCAGGCTAGCTCAGATCGTCGGTCGGCGGATCGTTTGCGTCATCGAGACGGAGCTGCGCCAGCAGGCGCGTCATCGTATTGGGATGAATGCCCAACAGGCGAGCGGCCCGGCTCTTGTGGCCGCGTGTGGCACGGAGGGCTTGCCTCACGGCAGCGCGGCGCAATTGGGCGAGGTCCATAAAGGGGAGCGACGCCTCGGCCATTCGACGGGAACTGGGCCGCTCGGGCAGCCGCGGCTCGCAATCGAGCACATACGCCTGCTCGATAATATTGGCCAATTGGCGGACATTGCCAGGCCAACGGTACTCGCAGAATTGCCGCAGCGTTTCGCTCGTTGGCATCCAGAGTGGGCGCTGATAGCGGGCGGCAAATTTACGTGAGAAATACTCGACGAACTGCGGAATGTCGTCCACGCGGTGCCGCAGTGGCGGAACGTGGAACTCGACCATGTTCAAGCGATAGTACAAGTCTTCGCGGAAGCGGCCCTCGACGACTTCCAATTCCAAATCGCGGTTGGTTGCCGCGACGACCTGCACATCGACGTGCGTCGGCATCGAAGAGCCAACCGACGTCACCTCGAATTGCTGAAGCACGCGCAGCAGCTTGGGTTGCAACTCGAGCGGCATCTCGCCAACTTCGTCGAGGAAGACGATGCCGCCTTCGGCGGCGCGGAACACACCGAGGCTGCGACCAGCGGCGCCGGTAAACGCGCCCTTCTCGTGGCCGAACAATTGGCTCTCGGCCAGCGTTGCAGTCAGGGCGGCGCAGTTGACGGGTACGAACGGTTTGTCGCGCCGCGGACCCAAGCGATGCAGCAGCCGGGCCCAAAGCTCTTTGCCGGTGCCCGTTTCTCCGCTGAGGAGTACGGTGCATTCGACATCGGCAGCGCGCTCAACATCGCGCACAATGCGATTGACTTTGGGATTCGCGCCCAACACCCAGCTCTCGGGATCTTCCGGAGTGAGCTTGAGCAGCGACTCAATTGAGGGGGCAACGGTTGATTGAGCCATGACTTCTCTGTGCGGTAATCGACGAGCCTCATCGCCGAATCATTCGCCATTAAACTGCCAGTTGACAAGCACTTAGTCGCAATCCGCGACGAAAGGCAGTTTAAGCGTGGTCGTCCTCACTAGCGTCCCATCCCAGGGTGCTTTTGGATAGTTTTGTCGAATTGGTCGAGGGTAGCCAAGACCGATTCGACCCGTACCTCTCATTGTAGCCGAGCGTCCGAATAGCTCAACGAAATGAATTGCAAAAGGATGGAAAATCGGGGCCGGGCTCTGTTTTACGCAGATTCTGCGGGTTGCACGGGGAGTCCCGAACCCGACCTAAATCTTGCTAGCTTAGGGCTTTGCGTGAAAGGGACCCGTGCCATATTTTCGATTATTGGGTTGCGCAAAGTGGCGCGATCGGTGCGCAAGTCGCGATGTGGACAGCTCAACCGGGCAGGCAAAGAAGAAGCTCGCAGGGCTTAGCGGTGCGGGCGAATTTCAACATCGACGATGAGCGGCTTATGGTCCGAGCCGCGTCCTTCACCTTCACGGATGTCCAGGCACTCGACCTCGGGCGATAGAAATGCCTGATCGATGCGGATCGGCGGGAGCCAAAACTGGCCATTCGGCCAGGAGGTTGCAAATCCGCGGCCGCGGTCTTGGTGGGCCGAACGGAGCCGCTCGGCAGTGAGCTGTTTGTAGACGCGAGAATATTGCGTCGCATTGCAATCGCCGACGACGACAAGTGGGCCTTTCTCGGAGAGGAGCAAGGGAATCGCGCCGCGCAAAAACCGTCGTAGTCATAATTAGGCAGGTTCATGGGTCGCGGCGCATGCAGCCCGACGATGCGGAGCGTCTGCGAACCGACAGGTATTTCGATGGCTTGAATGCATCTGCCGGCGATCGAATGTTGTTGCTGTTTCTTCAATGGAATCCTGGAAAAGACGTTCACGGTTCCGTAGTTTACATCAGTCGGGCCGTTGCCATACGGATATGCGGCGATGATCGGCGATCGTAAAAATGCGGCGCGCCAGAGCCAGGTGAACTCGGCCAAGACGACGACGTCCGGGTCGGCCTGTTTGATCTCGCGGAGCATGGCATCATGCTCGTCGTTCAAGTTAGCGACGTTGGCAAAGAATATTCGCACGTGGGGCGCGGCGGCAGCATCGGTGAGCGTGCTGCCCGCTTGATCGAAGCGGCGGTCACGAACAAAGTCGGGGGCCAGCAGCCCAATGTGGAAGACTACGACCGCCACGTTTGCGACGGCCAAAATCCATCGTCGCTTCCAAACGGCCCACGCCAGGCAGGCGTAGGCGGGCAGGTAGACGTACCGTGTGAAAGCATTTAGCCAAATGAGAAGCCGGAATCCGTCGTGATCGAGAACGCGGAGGGCAACGACTGCCAATAGCGAAAGCGTGACGAGCCAAATTAGAACACGGAATATTCGTTCGAAGCGAGAAATACTTGGGGCGATTTGCGGTCCGAGGTGAGTCGGGCGAGCGGTTTTTAGCGGGGTCGCTGAGGACCCGGCTGACGTATTGGCGGCTTTGACGATGAGTGATGCGACATCGCCGCGAGCGGCGTCGGGGGCCGATTTCATACGGGCGATATTCTCTTTTTGAAGGCTCATCGCGGTTTTGTCGAGCGGTTATTCCCGCCGCGAACGCCGAGACATCGGTGTGACGGAACTCCATGCAGCGGCGCGGAAGGCAGTATATCAGAATGCCGTTGCGGGGACTGCCAATCTCGCGATCGAAGCGGTGCGGAAGAACCTTGCTCGCGCTGCGGGCTTCGATCCGAGCATGAATGTGTTTTACGCTGCAACTTGCGAAATGGGTCGGTCGGAGAGTGCGACGACGGAAATTTTATGCGTAGTTGCAAAGCGGCGAAACTCGTTGTCATCCAGCAGAATCGTTCGGCCGCCTTCGATCGCAAGAACCCGCGCCGGCAGCCAGCATCGTGCGAAGTGTGCGCACTCCGACGGTCGGCACGTCGAAACGCATATCCTGTTGCGGCTTGGCGACCTTCACCACGACGAACTCGCCTTTTTTGCAAAGGTCGCCGGCGCGGAGGATCGCGGCGTCGGTTCCTTCAATGGCTTCGACTGCCAACACGGCCCGGTCTTTCACGCAGACGCTCTGCCCGATATCGAGCGCGCCGAGCTGCTTGGCGACTTGCCAGCCGAATTCAATGTCGGCTTGTTGAGCCGAAGAGGGAATACGTCCGGCGATTTGGCCGGATTTGACCAGCAGTTCCGGGGCAAAATTGGTAGCCGGTTGGAAGGTGATTCCATGGGCGGCGAAGGCGTCGGTGAGGGCGCCGAGCAGCGTGTCGTCTTTGTTGTCGCGCTTGTGGGTGATGAAGTAATGATAGAACGTCTTGATGAACGTCCAATCGGGCCTGTGCCGCCACCAGACGCGTGGGTGATAGATCAGGGCCTTGTGAAACTTGCCGGCCATGGTGGCTTGATCGACGCCGCAGCGGCGAAAGAAGCGAATCGCACCGCCGAGCTGGCCCCAGCCGAGCCAATGAAAATCCTGACAGATGCTCGCCAGCGCGGGGTCGGCAAGGTCGGCGACGCCGATGCAGCTGACGTGGTAATTCTGGCGGCGCAGGGCTTCGGCCACCAGGACGGGATACCGTCCCCAGGCGGCCAGCAAGCCGATTCGTTTTTCTTCGCTCATGCGGCCTGATCCGATGATTTGGATGAAGACTGTTGGTTTCCGGATGCCTGATTATCGAGGCCGGCGGCCTTTTGCAATTCTTGAATTGCGCGGCGCTGGGCCTTAAATTCCTGGCGCATTTCGGGCAGCTTGGCCATGGCGGCCAGCTTAAGTTTTTGTTCCCGCTCGGGAGTCGCGGGGATGCCCATCATGACGGCGCCATCCGGCACGTCGTTAGTGATTCCGGCCATCGCGCTGAGCCGAGCGCCGGTGCCAATATGCACGTGGTCGCGGAGGCCGGCCTGGCCGCCGATGACGACGTAGTCGCCGGTGGTCGAGCTGCCGGCGATGCCAACCTGGGCGCAAATGAGGTTGTGGCGCCCGATGCGGCAGTTGTGGGCAATTTGCACCATGTTGTCGATCTTGGTTCCCTCGCCGATGGAAGTCGCGCCGTAGGTGCCGCGGTCGATCGTGGATGCGGCCCCAATTTCCACATCGTCGCCGATGCGCACGTAGCCAAGCTGCGCGGACAAAACGTGGCGTCCGCCGGCTTGGGAATAGCCGAATCCATAGGCGCCGATCACGGCGCCGCCGTGGATAATGGCCCGATCGCCGACGACGGTATTTTCGTAGAGCATGGCGCCGGGACCGATCAGCACATCGCTTCCGAGTTGGCAGCCAGCGAGTATTTGCGCCGGGCAGGACGGTAGTGCCGTCGCCGATAAGGCAGTCATCGCCGATCGTCGCGCCGGGGTGGATATTGACGTTTTTACCGCAGCGGGCCGAGGGGCTGACAATCGCCAGTGGGCTGATGCCGATCGCAGCGCGAATCGTTGCGGTCGAAAGTGGCAGACGATCGTGGCGAAGGCCGTGTGCACATCGGCGACGACGATTGCCGCTTTGCGAGCCGGATCTTCGTTCGTGGCGATATAGTCGCCGGCGATCTTTTCGGCAAGCAACACTGCGCATGCCGGCGTGGCGTTCAATTGCCTGATCCGGTCGACGTGATCGACCAACGTAATTTCCCCGCGGGCCACTTCGCCGAGGACCGCCGCACCGTGAATCGCGAGTTGGGGATCGCCGTGATGCCGGCCACCGACGAGTTCCGCAAGATGGCCCAAAGTGGTCGATAGTTTGCTCATCCGTGATGTTTCCATGCCAGGGAATTCGAGACCAGCGGTTTTACCGGTCCGAATGGGCGCGTTGCGTGTTCAATGGATTAAGGGGCCGCGATGGTAGCTACCCACCGTGATCGCGGCAAGATCAAACACCCCAGGGCACGTATCGTGCCCAGCCGCGCTTTGCCGCGTGTTTGCGGGTGTGATTCTTTAATTCTTCATGCAATCGCCCTAGACTGAATCGCCGGCGCGATTGCCAGCGGACCGAAGCAGAATGAGGGTGACCAGACAGGAATCGAATATGCTCGATTTGTCCAAACTGCAGGAAGCAGTACGTTGTGAAGGCGGCATCAGCCGCCGGCTGTTTCTCGCGTACGCGGCCAGTTTATCGGCCGTGCCGATGTTGGGCCAGCGTTCAGCCGCGAAATCGATCAAGCACAAGGGCGGCAGCGATCCATTCAAGTTGGGAGTGGCGTCCGGCGATCCGACATCGAACGGCGTCGTGATTTGGACACGCTTGGCGCCGGAGCCGCTGGAACCGACGGGCGGCATGGAGCCGCACAACGTGCGCGTGGATTGGGAGATTGCGACGGACGATGCAATGCGTCGCGTTGTTCGCCGCGGCACGGCGGCCGCGTCGCCTCAACTGGCTCATTCGGTACACGTTGAGGCGGACCACCTCGAGCCCGATCGGTGGTACTGGTATCGCTTCCGGGCCGGCGACGCCGAAAGCCGGATCGGCCGGGCGCGAACGATGCCGCCGGACGATTCGAACCCGGCCGAGCTGCGGCTGGCGTTCGCTTCCTGCCAACATTTCGAGACCGGACTGTACACGGCATACGAGCACATGGCCAAGGACGAGCTCGACCTCGTAGTCCACTTGGGCGATTACATCTACGAGTACGCGTCGAAGCATGGTCAGGTGCGCAAACACGTCGGCGGCGAATGCGAAACACTCGACGACTATCGCACGCGACACGCGCAGTACAAAACCGATGCGTTCTTACAGGCGGTGCACGCGCGTTGCCCGTGGCTCGTGACGTGGGACGACCACGATGTGGCCAACGACTATGCGAACGATCATGCGGAATACAAGCATCCGATGGATCCGGTCAAGTTCCTTGCACGCCGGGCGGGCGCCTACCAGGCATATTACGAGCACATGCCGCTGCGGCATTCGTCGTTGCCACATGGGCCGAAGATGCAAATGTACCGCAAGCAGCCGTTTGGCCGACTGGCGGAATTCGTTGTGCTCGATGGCCGCCAGTATCGAACGCCGCAGCCCAATGAAGACAAGGCGAGCGACATCAACGACGCGGCCCGATCGCCGCACAACACGATGCTCGGCAAGCGCCAATTTGGCTGGCTGACAGATTCACTGGCCGAGTCGAAGGCCACGTGGAACGTGCTCGCGAATCAGGTCATTATGGCGATCATCGATGAAAAGCCGGATTCGGATCACGGTTATCCGATGGATGACTGGTCCGGCTACGTTTACGAGCGGAACAAGCTCACAAAGTTCATCAAGGATCGGCAAATCGGCAACGCGATCGTGCTGACCGGCGACAATCATAAGAACTGGGTGAACGATTTGCGACTGGACGGCTTGCGGCCTGAAACACCGGTTGTTGCCACGGAGTTTGTCGGCACCAGCATTACCAGCGGCGGCAACGGCAGCGAGCACCACGGCCTGGCTAAAGCTCTCATGGCCCGAAACCCGGCCGTGCGATTTTTCAACGACGAGCGTGGCTACGTCCGCTGCACGGTGACGCGCGATCTTTGGCGAAGCGACTATCGAACGGTGCCCGATATTACGAAGCCGGGAGCATCGGCGGTGACGCGGGCATCGTTCGTCGTCGAGGCAGGCGCGCCGGGAGCAAAACCCGCTTGACGGCATCACCACGATTGGACGTTTCGACGACGCTTGACGGCAAGAGTCACGGTGAGTCCGCAAATCACAAGAATCGTGGCCGACGGTTCCGGGACAGCCGAGGAAAGTAGGCCGCTGCCGGATGCGACGGTGCCGAAATTTGCTCGCCAAACGTTGTAGTCGGTCGCCAGGATATTGCCGTCGCCGTCGCCGTCGGCGCCTGAGAATGCGACAAGGCCGGTTTGGCCGAGCGTCTTGCGCCAGAGGACGTAGTCGGCCGCGTCCACGCGGTGGTCACGATTGTAATCGCCTGCGGCGAAAGTGGGCGGCGTGAAGACAAGTTCGGTGACGGAATCGTAATTGGCCGACGAATCGGCGGTCGTAAAGCCAGCGTCGGTCGTGTCTTGCCGACTGCTGAAGTCGATGTTTGCTTTGTATTGGGTGTGGGGTGAAAGCGTATTGGCCGGGATTAGGAAGGAAGTGGTCGAGCTGCTCAACGTTCCGCCGGCCATCGACTGGCCATCGGAGACACGATACACGTTGAAGAAGATCGGGGCGTTGTTTACGCCCGGCGCGAGAGCAAACGTGTTCCAATTGAGCGTAAATGGCAACCGGGTATCCATATCGTTCAATTGGCTGAACGCGTTTCCGGTGAAATAGGGGATATTGGGCGAGAACAAATTGGTGGCCGGCACCGGCAGCAATGCCAATTGCGAGCCGAGAGTGCCTCCTTCGACCAAGTATCCGAAGGTATCACCGGGCGGGAGCTGCGAGTCCATTTCCGACAACGAAGAGTATACTTGTTGCGAGAGCCAATAACCGGGCGAAACTTGAGAAAGTACAAACTCGGGAACGGGGCTCGGGGGAGTGGTGGTGGTTGAAAAGGCGCGAGCCGACGTGAAGTCGGAGGGCGCAGGGGTGAACATATCGACACCGCCGTAAATCGACGTCGGCGTGGTGGGCTGACTATTGCTCGTTTGTTGGTACGCCAACGTTTTGCCAAAGCGATAGAAATCGATGGCCGCGTTTGCGGGAGTTGCCTGCATGGCGAGCGCGATGCTTGCCAGCAAAAGCCCGGCAGTGCGCGCTCGCCGCACGGTGCGTAAACTGGCGATCGCCAGAAATGCCGCAAATGCCAAGACGAGACTGGTGGGTTCGGGAGCTAACAAAGCGCCGCCGCCCATCCCGATGCCCGTCGTGAACGTAAGAGAAGTCAACAAATCGTAGTTCAGGCTCGCATCGCCATTGATGAAGCCGGCGTCCGCGACATCGAGACGGCTGCTGTAATCGATGTCTGCTCGGTACTGCGTTCCTGGCTGGAGCGTGTTCGGCGGGAGAAAATAGGAAGTCACATTATTCGCGACGACGGTTCCAGCGACCGACTGCCCGTCGGATACGCGATAGATATTGAAAAAGATTGGCGAGCTGTTGGTGCCGGGCGCGGGAGTGTATCCGTTCCAGGTAATGGTTTGGGGCGCGGCGGTGTTCATGCCATTGAGTGTGGTATACGCGGCGCCGGTATAGAACGGTATGTCCGACGTGAACAGGTCGTTCGCTGGAATATGCAGTAGCGCCAATCGATCGCCCAAAAGGCCGCCTTCGATCAGGTACCCGAATGTGTCGCCTGGCGGGAGATTGGTGTCCATCGCACTCTGCGATGGGTAGAATTGTGACGAACCCCAATACCCTGGAGAAAATTGCGTGAGCGTGAAGGGCGACGCCGGGCTAAAATGCGTCGGACTTGTCGAGAAGACGCGGACTGACAAGAAGTCGAGTGGGTTGCTGGCAGAAATGTCGACGCCGCCATCCATGCTCACAGGCGTCGTTGGCGGGCTGTCGGTCGTCTGATTGTAAGCGATTCGTTTGCCGAGGCGGTAGAAATTGATGTCCGCTTCGGCACGCGACCCAATCAATATGGAGACGCCGGCAACTGCGAGTGCGGCTAGAAGCACGCGCCGCCGCGCTCGTTTTTCGCGGATGGGCGTAGCACGCATGAACGGCCTCCGCAGTCAGGGGGTCGAAAGCGGTCGTATCCTACCCGTTTCGACGAATCGTGACAAGAAAAAAGGCGCGGCTGTCGGATTTCTGCCTTTTTCAAGCCACATCTGGGCCGCGGCTGCATTGGGGATAGCGCAAAATCAGACTGCGAATGGGAACATTCGGAGCAGCGGCTTGGGCTAGAGCAAATTTCCTTATTTCGTTCCCGATGAGATTCCCGCTTTCGCTAGCAATCGTCATCATTCACGCGTCATCAGGATCGGAAAGAAGTAATTTGCTCTAGGCGGCGCCACCCAGGCCGGCTTGCATGCCTTCGCCGAAGTAGTGCTTGCGGGCTTCGGGGTGGTTGAGGACTTCGTTTCGCCGGCCGTGGCAGAGCACCTGGCCTGCGCGGATCACATAGCTGCGGTCGGTGATCTCGAGCGTTTCGCGGACCTGGTGGTCGGTGATGAGGATGGCGATGCCGCGGTCGCGCAGATCGCGAATGATCGTCTGAATGCTGTCGATCGTGACCGGATCGATTCCGGTAAACGGTTCATCGAGCAGGATGATTTGCGGATCAGAGACCAGGGCTCGGGCGATTTCGAGGCGGCGGCGCTCGCCGCCGGAGAGAGACATTGCCTTGCTCTTCCGCAGTTTCGCGATGCCGAATTGCTCTAATAACTGGTCGGCCCGGCGGTGGCGTAGTTTGCGGTTCATGCCGAGCATTTCCATGACGCCGAGCAGATTCTTATGCACGGAAAGCTTACGGAACACGCTGGATTCCTGGGCCAGGTAACCCATGCCGCCTTCTTTGGCGCGGCGATACATGGGCCAGGTGGTGACATCCTTGCCGGCGAGCGTGACCTGGCCGGCATCGAGATCGATCATTCCGCAGACCATGCGAAAGGACGTAGTTTTGCCGGCCCCGTTGGGGCCGAGCAGTCCGACGATTTCGCCCGGGTTGACCTCGAAATCGACGCCATCGACGACGCGGCGTCGACCGTACGATTTCACCAGGCCGCGTGCTAAGAGTAGGGACACTTGGGAGTCCTCCATGACTGGGAAGTCGAGAGCCTAGAGTCAAGAGTCAAGAGCCAGAGTACCTTCTTCTGGCTCTTGACTCTTGACACTCGACTCTTGACTCTTATCTCACCAACCTCATATCCGCGAAATTTGGAAACAGTGGGAACGGGATCGGCGTTCCGGGAATTCTATTCCAGGAATGGGGCCAATAGACGCAGAGCGCTTTGCCGATGAGCAGGCGTTTTTCCAGGTAAGGGCCGCCGGGGCGGCCGCGCTCGCTGTTCAGCCAGAGGCGGGCATCGGAACTTTCGGCGCTATTATCGCCCATCACGAAGAGTTGCTCGTCGTTGAGCTCAAAATCGGCGTGGTGCCGCTTGGCAAATTGGTCCCACAAATTCGGATTCGAGGGCAATTCAGATATTCCGTCAACACTTTGGTCGAAATCGGTTACGGGTCCGCCGCGAGTAATCCGCTGCCAATCGTCGGCGATGTAGTAAATGTCTCGCCAAACGCGCAAGCGGCTGACGGCCAGCTTAGCGCCGCGCGAACCGATGCCGGCGGGCGCGAAATCGCCCAAATCTTTCGCGCTCGTTTCGGGAAGGATGCGGTCGCGATTGCCGAACACCCGTTCGGCATCGTAGGCGGTGCTGCCGTCGAAGGCGACAACCTTGCCGTCAACCCACAACAGCAGTTGATCGTCGAAGTTGGAAAAGGCGACCTTGTATTTGCCGGGCCCTTTGAGAGGCGTCTTCGCTGTAGGCGCGAAGCCGGCGAAGTCGCCGGCTGAGAGCTTTGCTTCGCCATTCGTCAGATCGATGCGACACGTGAAATGCTTGCCGGCTTCGACCAGGTCTAACAGCAGCTCACCGTTTGCGGATTCAATTTCGACGTTGGCTTCGAGCATGAGGTCGCCGACCCAATGCAGACCACCCCGCTGTTGGTTGATCTTGAGACTATCGGCGAACGCGGCTTGAGACCGATCGATTCGGCCGTCGTAGGGATTGGCATCTACGACCAGGCGGCGCCATTGGGCGCGGTTGGCGTCGGAGAATAGCGGCAATTTCTCGCTCGCTTGAGCGCCCGCGACTTTCTGCCACACTTCGAATGTCGGTATCAGATTTTCGTAGCGGAGCCACGATTCGACGCCGCTTGCCGCGTCGACGCTGTAACGTTGCCGCACATTTGTGCCAACGATCGACTTTTCAACGTTCCAAGCGCTCGCGCCGCTTTCGGGTTGAGGATGCCATCGCAAAGGCCAGCCGGCATTTTCGAGGTCGGCCGGATCGTAGTTTGTGTCGTGTACGAGCT
This sequence comes from Pirellulales bacterium, assembly GCA_963733825.1. Lineage (GTDB taxonomy): Bacteria > Planctomycetota > Planctomycetia > Pirellulales > Lacipirellulaceae > JABDGM01. The sequence continues at coordinate 23,485 of CAVTEK010000005.1, read as the reverse complement.
GGCGCATCGCGAGGATTTTATTGGGGGGCTTACGGACGATTTCATAATCCTTGTCTTGCGGGTTTTCGCCTTTGCCCAGAAAGACGTCGCCGCGATATATCCGCAATTTTTCGCCCGGCAACCCCACCAATCGTTTGATGTAATTGACTTTTGCGTCGCCGGGGAATTTGAACACGATCACATCCCAGCGCTGGGGATCGCTGAACGCGTAGATGTATTTGTTGACGAGAATCCGATCGCCGTTGTACGACGGTTGCATCGGAATATCGGGCTGCATGCCCCAGGGCAGATCGGGCCGCATCGGCAGCACGTAATGGCAGATCGGGCACCGTCCCGCGATGCAGTCGGACGTTTGATGGTGCGGATCCTCGCTCTCTTCCTCGCTGGCGCTGACTTGATAGGAGTAACCGCATTTGGGACAGACGACGTCTTTATGCCGGCCCATCAAGGTGGGCGCCATCGAGCCGGTGGGAATGACAAAGGCTTCGGCTTCGAATGTGCGAAATAGGAATGCCAAGACGAATGCGATGACGATCGACTCGACCGTCTCGCGTATGGCATGCGAGGCGGGTGCCGCCGGTTCGGGTGATTTCGAAGGCGGTTTTGGCTTCGATTTGGACATGGCGATTTGTGAGGCTTCGGATTTCAGAGATTGTTGACGTCGTGCTAGCCGGCGGCGGCTCGGGCGGATAATGACCGCGGCTGCCGCCTGCGGCTATTGGCCCGGCAAGGACTGCCAAGCAAGTCGCCCAAGGTTATTCGCTGCCGGGGCGAAAATACAGCCCAACTGGATCGAACTTGTTTTGGCGTTATCACAAAGCCCGTACAGCGTTTGTACGCTAGCGGCTTAACATTGTTTCTTCCAAGCGCTTAGCGACGGTAGACAGGCGTGGGGCGGTTGGGGGCGGAGACAGCGACCAGCCGGCGAATCTGGGGGCTCGCCTGCGGCTCGACCCCAGGCACCCGACCGGCGGCCGGCCGTTCGTTGTAATCTGAAAAATCATTACAGGCCGACCGCTCGCCCGACAAATGTTGCGAAATCTCAACCGATTAAATTGCACATCGCTGGGGGTCGGGTATGGTTGAGTGCCAATTTCTGCGGCGCGCGAGCCGGCACTGGCAGCATCGAACTGCCGGTGGCGACTTGCCGTAGAAGATTCAACGGATGATCCTCAAGTACGGAGACACAATCATGAAGAGGATATCGCTTCTTTTGGCGATGTTAGCGCTGGCGCCGCCGAGCGCCGGCTGTTGTTGCTGTAATTGGCTTCGCCGCCCGGCGCCTCCCGTGGCGGTATGCCCCCCGCCGCCGCCTGCGTGCAATCCCTGCACCACCGCGCCGGTCACGTATGGAGCACCGGTTGCTCCCGTGGCGCCTTATGCGCCGCCGCCGCAGTGGTGATGAACGGACGGGCGACGCTTGAAGCGCGTTAGCACTCAGCAACTTACGCGGCTCAGCGAGAGTTTCGCTGCGCTACGGAGTGTTTTCTGCGCGGGTTGTAACGGCATCATAGTCTCCGCGTAGGAGAGGACGACACACGACTAACTCGGCCTTGACGGCAGCACCGCAACCATTGAACCCCGGATTCCTGCAACACTTATCCAACAATCGAGAGACAAGACATTTCCTGGCCAACGGGCTGTCCCTGCTCGGCCGAGGTGGATTCGCAGACACGGTTTGTCAGCAATCGCACGCTCCGCGGACTGGGACAGGATTGTAAGCCGGACCGGCGGGTGAATCTCCTAAGCGTCGCAACGACAAGGATGCGGCGAGCCGACATGTGACCGCGAAGTTGGTCAATGCCGGGGGAGTTTCGCCCGCCGTTTTTTTCAGATGAGGGATGAAAGATGAGGGATGAAAGAGCCTGCTTGTGTCATCCTTCATCCCTGATCTTTTATCATTCATCGCTTAAAACTGGTCGTAGGTCGTCAATCCGTCGTAGACTTTCGCGCCGCTATTGATGAAGAACTCGCCCGTTTCGAACTGGTAAACCCAGCTGTGTGTCGTCGAAGTGGGGCCGATGCTGGGGACGATCGAGCCGCTGCCGCTCATCATCCGCACGGCGTTATTCTTCGCGGCCACGGGGCAGGTCGGAAAATCCGTACCGCGGAGATAGTTTGTGAGGTCGTCCTTGAATGTTTGCTCCTTGCCATCGGCGCCCGGGAGCGAACCATCGTGCTCGGCCGAGAAATGGTCGATCGCGTTGCGGACGACCGACAGCGATTGGCGCACGCCATTATCGACGGCCTGGTTCGACGCACCCAACAGGCGCGGGGCCGCAATTGCCGCCAGAATGCCGAGGATCATCACCACGACAACCAGCTCGATCAGCGTAAATCCGCGATGAATTGTGCGATGCCCGCGCATATTGCGACCATTTGAGGATGCTACCTGAAATCTATGTCAGGTCCGGCTCGCGGTTTTTCGCGGGTAGGCAGTGTGGAGGCGATACCGCGAGATATGCGATTTCGGTCCTTGCGGGGACCTATGGTCGTAGCGATCGTAACGAGTTGCGCGACGAGAGGCGCCCAGGCCGCGAGCAGCGATCGCTAGTCGGTGCGGAGTGCGCGACCAGCGGTCGCGGCTTTATGGCGAGTTATTTCTTTTTGCCTTCTTCTTCGCCCGTTTCCAGAACGGCGAGGAAGGCTTTTTGCGGGATATCGACCTGGCCGATCGACTTCATGCGCCGCGTGCAACTACGCGGGTTTCGCGAAATTAGGATCCAGAATGCCGAGTTCCTTTGAGAATCGGTTCTTCATTGTCTCTTGAAATTCAATGCAGCGCTGTACGTCTTCTCGGCTAAATAATATCTTTCCACGAGAGGCCGCAATTTCGTCGACGCCCTTTTCGTCCAATAGCTTTCTCGCTGATAATAAGATTCTGTCTACACCGCCGACTCTGTTACGTACGACGCTAGCCGGCGTGCCTGGCGCAATACCCCAGAAATGGCCAGCATCCCGGAAGTATTTGGGCTTGGTTGAATCTGCAAGCCATTCCCTAAATACAGTGTGCTCCAAAACTCGGCGTATTTCCACTTCAAGCTTGCGGCTTGCTTTGTCCTGAAGCTCAGAGACCAAACCACTCATCGAACTCGATAGCACCGCGTATTCGCCCAATCCCACGGACGTCAGCCGATACATTCGTGGATCAATGCGCTCCACCCAGCCCAGTTGCACAAGGCCGGGCGAGTCCGCACCACGTGCACCCATATCTTTACGAACTTTGTCGAGGTCTGGATAGTCTTTTTCATACCCACGCAATCCCCATGCAGTACGGTCGCGCTCCCATGCCCAAACGGCTAGGTCTTCAATCGTAAATGAAGCGGAGGTATCTCCGTGTGTACCTTCCACTACGGCAATTAGAATCTTTTCCTTTAGAGATAATGTCGTCGATGACATCTCAATCGATCCCTTCGCCGGAAATCACGTAAGATTTGAGCTGATCCCACATCATCTGAACAAGTTGTGTTTCTATTCGCTCGAGCGTCGCCTTATGTCCTGCCCAAAGTTCTGGCCGCTCACCCTCTTGTTGCTGGGTATATTCGGCTTTCATATGAACTTGCTGGACCATTTCGACGACTTTTTGAGCATGATATGATCGCCAAAGTTCTGGTCGCTCGGCTCGCTGAGAAAAATGGTCGAGCGCCGCTGGTTGTTCAAGGTTGAGCCACCATACGTTATTCTTAAAATCCGAAACCTCCTGCCAAAGTGCTGGCTGCTCCGGATCGCCTGGGCGAACTTCTCCAGTTTCCGGGTCTATGTCGCGGCCGGTCAAGAGCAGACTTGGGAATCCAGTCCCTTGCTGTATTTCCTCATCGCTTGGTACCACCTCAACCTCCGCTTGGATGCGTGCCCAAATTCCCCCCTCTCGCTCGTCACCCGCACCAGCGGTAACATTCGTATGTCCTACGCGGTTGCCAGTTACCCAACCGCTTGGATTTATTCTTACGATTAACTGGTCATCAGCATCGTGACGCCAGTTAAGAATCACTTCCGTGCTCCGCGCTCCTTCATCGTTGGTTACCTCAGCTACAACTTGCTTACGCTTGCCCAATTCAATTTGAAGACTTCGCGGTGTTAAGAGCACATGGTCCACTTGCCACACCTCTATTGGAATCTCCGCTCTAAGCGGTTCGCCTGGCACTTGGACTTTAATGGTCGCAGCCCACGCCTGTTCGGCTCAAGGATTGCTCACCGTGTAGTGTAGCAGATGGGGGCGCCGTGGACGGCGTCCCATCGCGGATTAAAGGGACGAAGGGTGTGAGTGGGGCCGCGTGGCGCGCAGCGTAGAAGACTCCGGGCTCGAAGACAAGAGCGGGGTTAGAGGGCACGAGGCTGGAGTTTTTTAAGGTGCGCCAGCAGCTCTTCTTCGTCGGCCCAACCTTGCAGATAGAGGCAGACCATTTCGAATGTCCGCAGGGTCGGCTTGCCGCCGGTCCACAGCGCCAATAGCAGGCAAGCGATGATCGCACAGTAGGTCTGAATCTCGATCCCTGCGCGGGCCGTGCTCAATAAGTGCCGGCAGCCCAAGACGTGCTTGAAGAAGCGGAAGAACAATTCGATCGTCCATCGCTGCCGATAAATTTCGGCGATGATCTCAGCCGGCACGTCCAGGAGATTCGTGGCAATTCGCAGGATGCCGTCCGAGGGTGGGCCGGTCTTGCCGCCCGGGCTCTTGCCGCGGGGCCGTGAGGGAGTCGTGCGAACTCGAACGAGCCGCACGCGGTGGTCGGGACGTTTTGATTCGGGGCTGCCCGCGCCCAATTCGACAATCTCGTCACTAAGAACTCCGACTGCAATCGCCTCGTCTGACAAGGGCCGCGTTTCGATCACTTCATAGCGACTGTTATCCCGCACGCGGCAGACGTAGCTGCTGTGGGCGGCGTGGATGTCGTTGAACAGTTGGAACTGGGCATACCAGCGGTCCATCACGTAACAGTGATCCGCCTCCAGATGGGCGCGGAGCACATTCTTCTCGTCATTCTTGCCGCTGTTCTTGCCGCCGGTGACGTCGATCCGCGTCGGCACGCCGCGGTCGACGTCGAAGTGCGTGTGCAATCGCCAAGCCGACTTGCTGTGGCCGTGCACGTTCTTCAAGTAGGCCGCCTGGGCGATGGTGGAGAGCGTCTTCACGACGCTGCCATCGACGGCCACAAGAAGTTGGTCGAGGTGCTGGCCGCCGACGCGACGCATTGGCTGCACCTCTCGGGCCAGTTCGCCGATGATCTCCCGGAGCCGCTCCGGATCGAACACGTCGGTCGCTTCGGAGAGCGAACCCAACGAGGCCCGGCCGCAACGCAGCTTACGCTGCACGTTCTGCAATTCCGAGGCCTGCTGCAACGCACGCAGACTACGCAGGCAGGGATTGAACATGAACAGCAGCACCAACCCGCAGTACTGGTCCATGAACAGCTCGCGGTTGCCCGCCTTGTCCCGGCCGCAGCCCACTTCGTGCAACCGCTCGAACAGCGGCCAGAGCTTGCGAAAATACTTCAAGCCCTGAACATCTTCTTCGCGAATCGGTGCACGCTCGTCTCGGCGTTGGCTCGGCATCCTGTTAACATGCGCGATCAGAAGACATCGCGCAAGTCAAAATAGGAAAGCGCAAACGCCGTGCCGAACAGGCGTGGTCGCAGCCCCTTTTCCGCGCAACGGCCGTGTCGCCATTGATGATCTCGATAACATGTCGATCGCTCGAGGTCCAATTGAATCGCACCCTCGGCACGGTGTTTCCCGTCGGTCCGACCGCGCGTGGGCGAAATAGTGGGCCAAGTCTCAGTGAGACGCCGTGCGCGATCCGTGTGGGTCTGTCGGTTGGGCGTGCAACCTCAATCGCGACGATTTCTTTTTCTTCGTCGCGAGGTGGCGGATCAGTAATGATCGTCTGAATCTCGCTTTCGCCGTCGCCTTCTCCAGGATTTGGTCCGTCGCCTCCATCAGTAAATGCATCGGGAAGAAACCGGTTTTTGAATTCATCGAGCTTACGATTCTCCGCTTGGACTTCGTCTAGCTGCGTTTCATCCAGTTCTTGGCGCCGCTGCTCATTGATTTGCTTCGCCAACTCTCGAATTCGATCAGCGACAAATATGTCGAGCGCCTGAATCAACGGCCCGTCATTCGGCCGTATGCGACCAAGTGCCACGTAGTCCGGTTCAAGCGATTCCAACTCGACCGTCGCATAGACGAATTCCTTTCCTGGCGTCGTCGGTACCAATTCGGAAACAAGCTTTGAGCCAATCATATTAAGGCCGGCGCGATACGAGACTCGCCACCGCGACCGCAACTCTTTGTGACAACGCCACATATTCTCGCGCAACGTGTGGAGCGTAAGGCGCCCAATTGGTTTTTGACCGTTTTGCGTGGTTGACTGGTTGCGACCAACTTCATCGGGTAACTCCTCGGGTATTTGGCAGATAATTGGTTGCTCGAATCCTGGGAATGGGGCGATCGGCTCAAGCGATAGAGGCTGTCCTTGGTTAAGCATGCTGCCATTGTGGGCTGCATAGAGACGCAGTTGTTGGACGGCAAGCGTAGATTGGTCGTGTCGTAGCAGCCGACGGATTAAATCCTGGACATCAATCCGATTTCCGTATAGCCCCGTCGGACTCGCACCTTCGACCAAGGTGAACGATCGTCTACGTTCAAGTGCGCGTCGCAAATCGCTTGGCAGCTCCTCGATGCGGACATCATATCGATCCAAGACAATCTTTAATTCTGCCTCCCAGGACGACACTTCACGGTTTCGGCCATTTTGTGTGTCTGGAATGAAGCCAGGAATGCCGCGGTCCAGTGAACCGATTTTCCCTTCCATTCCCTTCCGATTAAGGCGCCCACCTTTAATGCCTAATATTTCCGCTGGGCCGCCAAATAGCCGATACATATAGGCCTTTCCGCCGTTGCCTTGCGTCTCTTCCTCGCTAAGAGATGACCCGCGGCTGGACGCTTCGGGATCTTGCCACGTGCTCCACCGCTCAACATCTTCAAGTGACGCGCCTCCCACATCCAGCAAACCGATTCGCGCCGAGGAGCCCTCGCCATCCTTAAAGAGCAATAACGCCGCGCGATCTTTATCGGCGACGTTCGCGCGGTCATTCTGATAGGCGCGTCTCGCATTTTTTAGCCATTCCGCGAGACCTTCGTCGTGAGATCGAATCCAACGGGTTACGGAATTGAGTGTACCCAGCTCGTGAAATCGGATTTGCGAGTCGCGTTCGATCGTCATAATTACCACCCTTTCGAACAATGACAGACTGTAACACTTCAGCCGTCTGAAGCGATTTTTGGCGGTGGCAGGTGCGGTAGTGTGTTGTGTGCGAGGTATTGCTCAATCGCCTGGACGACGGTTTGAATCGGGTCGTGGCCGCGTTGTTTGAGCGTGCGGAAGACGCTCATCAGCACGGCTTGGCAGTCGGTGCCGCGTTGGCTTCGGTTGCCGTAGCTGTTTTTGCGGAGGATCACCGCCGGGCGGATCGATCGTTCGGCGTGGTTGTTGTCGAAGGGAACTCCGGCTTGATCGAGGAACGTGAACAAGTCGTACTGATGCCGCCTGAGGCGCTTTACCAAGCGTCGGGAGTGGGGGTCTTCCCACGGCCCGTCGACGAGCTCGGCCAACCGCCGGTCGAGGCAGTCCCGGCGGGAAGCGTATGTCTCGACGGACAGCTCCGGCTTCCGCCGCCACAGCCGGATCGCGTCCCCCACCAGTCGCCGCAGCTTCTTGGCGAAGGCCGACCAATGCGCGCCCGGCGACTTGTACTGCTCCGTCTGTTCCAACTCGCGCAACAGATGGACCAGGCACGTTTGCCGCGCCGCGCACGAGACCGCGTTGTAGGCGCCCCAAAAGTCGGTCACCAGCGTCCCGGCGAATTCCTGGATGAAGAACTTCGCCAAGGCCGGACTGCCGCGCGAGCGGTCGATCAGGTAGTACGTCAAATGCTGGTTGCCAAAGGACCACAGCCAGTTCGTTTGGCCGTCGTTCCGCCAACCGGTCTCGTCGCCATGCAAGACGGCCGAGTCCAGCGCTTCTTGCTGAATTTGTTCGTACCAGCCGTACAACAACTCCTGCAGCCGCTGCCACATCTGCACCAGACCGCCGGGAGTGATCTTGAACTGCAGGTGAAAGTTGAACACCTCGACGATCTGCGAGAGCGTGTTCCCCAAGGCGTAATGCAGCCACGCCGAGAGCGCCAGCACGCGATTGCCCAGCAAGCACCCCGGCAAAGCGGCGGTCACTGGCGGCTCGACCTTTTTGCGGCACTGCGGGCACCAATCGCGGTGGATCGTATGTTCGGTCGTCTCCGGCTGCACGTCTGGAATGTCTTCGGTGTAGCGGACGCGGGTCTCCGCGCAGCGCTTGAGCGCGAGCCGCAGTCGGGGCAGCAATCGGCGCGATGCTCGACCTGCCAGTCGACACGTTCGGGCGATGGTCGTCGAGAACCGGGATGCCCACGCTTGCCGCCGGGCCGCTTCTTGCCGCGACGCTTGGCCGGCGGCTTCTCGTACACCGGAACCATCCCCGAGGGAGTCGAGGGGGTTGCCCAAGAACCGTTCTTCTCCTGCGCCTCGGCCAACCGCTTGCTCATTTCCAACAGCGCGAACACAACCGCTTCTTCCCCCTGCTGAAACAGACTCCGCGCTTGCGCCTCGGTCAACTCGCCGCTGCGAAGTGTCTCCAACGTCGATCTTGCGGACAACTTTGCACACGATGCCATACCCCACAGACATAACCCAATACCTTAAAATCAACCAACATCAACTTCAGACGGCTGAAGTGTTACGACAGACTTTATGAAGCTTGGGACAACAGTTTTTGCCATTCTCGTTCGGCAATTTTCGAAATGTCAGTTGGCACACGATATCCATCGCGGCCGACTTGATTCACGCAACGCGCATCTCTGAGCCAGCTAACAACGAGGTATGCCTGATACTGAGGAATCTGGAGAACACTGACAGAATTAGCTGAAGTAAGAATTTCATCCACAGTTACTGGTCGCCCGTCAGCCGTCGTAATGTTCGCCATCGCTTGAACCATTGTGTCAACAACTGATTTGGGCACCTTGTGTTCATATTCACATTTTTTCTTTCGAGACCATGCGGCTCGATATAGAGTGCAATTTTGAACACGAAAACTGGGATACGCATTGGCTGTTTCAACTATGTGTTCCCCACTTTCGGCTACTCGACCCTTGCCGCGGGCGGATGAAGCGGTGTTTTCTTTCCCATTTTGCCGGAGCCCATTTGAAATCTGTTGAATCTGGCCAATCACCCACCTGGCTTTATCCAGTAGCTCCAAATCTGCGTCGTGGGCAGCGGTGGCCAGTACCTTTAGCAAATCCGCCTCGACGCGGCTCAAAGCCTTCTGAATAGGATGATCTCGCCTCATATAATATACTATAATATAATGTAATGAAAAGTCAAGCGGTGCAAATACCGCGGAAATCACCTTTCGCTGCGCGCCCTTTTGACGAGAAGGCGTGTTAAGAAATCGCTTCGGGGCTATTTCTTTTTGCCTTCTTCTTCGCCCGTTTCCAGAACGGCGAGGAAGGCTTTTTGCGGGATATCGACCTGGCCGATCGACTTCATGCGCTTCTTGCCTTCCTTTTGCTTTTCCCAGAGCTTGCGTTTGCGCGTGATGTCGCCGCCGTAGCATTTGGCGGTGACGTTCTTTCGCATGGCGCTGATCGTTTCGCGGGCGATAATTTTGCCGCCGATGGCCGCCTGCAGCGGGACCTCGAACATGTGGCGGGGGATTTCCTTTTTGAGCTTCTTGATGACGGCCCGTCCGCGAATATCCGCATCACGCCGATCGCAGATGATCGAGAGCGCGTCGATCCGGTCGCCTTTCACCAAGATATCGAGGCGCACGAGGTCGCCCGGCCGGTAGCCCAGGAGTTCGTAGTCCATCGTGCCGTAACCGCGGGTGGCGCTCTTGAGCTTGTCGTGCATGTCGTAAATGACGTCGGCCAGCGCCAGGTCGTAGGTGAGCATCGCGCGGGTCGGCGAAAGATACTCGGTACGGACGTATTCGCCGCGCCGGTCGGTGCAGAGCTTCATGATGGGGCCGATGTATTCGGTGGGCAGTACGAAGTTCACGCGCACAATCGGCTGGCGGAATTCGTCGATTTCGCCCTGGTCGGGCACCTTCTGCGGCGTGTGGACTTCCATTTGTTCGCCGCGGATGGTTGTTAGCTCGTAGGTGACGTTTGGCGCGGTTTGAACCAGGTCGATATCGGAGTCCTGTTCGAGCCGCTGCTGCACGATCTCCATGTGCAGGAGGCCCAAAAACCCGCAGCGGAAGCCGAAACCCAGCGCGTCGCTCGACTCGGGCTCGAACTCGAAGCTCGGATCATTGATCGAAAGCTTATCGAGCGCGTTGCGCAACTGCTCGAAGTCCTGACCATCGGACGGATACAAGCCGCAGAACACCATTCGCTTGGGCTCATGATACCCGGCCAGGGCGACGGCCGGTTCGCCCTCGGCTCTCGTTACCGTGTCGCCGATGTGAATGTTGCCGAGCGACTTGATGTTGCAAATCAGGTAGCCGACTTGCCCGGCGGTCAGCTCTTCGCGCCCGACCCTGCGCGGCGTGAACTGGCCGAGTTCGATCACGTCGTGCAGGGTATTGGCCTGCAGGAACTTGATCCGATCTCCCTTTCGGACACTGCCATTCATGATCCGCACGTAGGTCACGGCGCCGCGGTACTCGTCGTAAACCGAGTCGAACACCATGGCTTGCAGCACGGCCTTCGGATCGCCTTTGGGCGGCGGCACGCGCTCCAGCACGGCCTTGAGCACGGCTTCGCAATTGAGACCGGTCTTTGCGCTGCAGCCGATCACTTCATCGGCATCGATCGCGAGCGTATGCTCGATTTCCTCTTTGACTTCCTCGACGCGGGCATGCGTGAGGTCGATTTTGTTGATCACGGGAACGATCGCCAAGTCGTGCTGCATCGCGGCATACGCATTGGCGACGGTTTGGGCCTCGACGCCTTGAAAGGCATCGACCAACAACACCGCGCCTTCGCAGCAGACGAGCGAGCGCGATACTTCGTAGTGGAAATCGACGTGGCCCGGCGTATCGATCAGGTTCAACTCATATTCTTGCCCGGCGTGCTTGTACTTCATTGAAACGGGATGGGCCTTGATCGTGATGCCGCGTTCGCGCTTCAAGCGCCATGTCGTCGAGCAGTTGCTCCTTCATCTCGCGCCGGCTCACGGTGCCGGTGAGCTCCAGGAGCCGATCGGCGAGCGTGCTTTTGCCATGGTCGATGTGGGCCACGATCGAGAAGTTGCGAATGTGCTTGGGGTCGATCATGGAGGGAGGATTCGCCGATGGGAGTCGGGCAGCAACGGTGCGTAATGATTCTTGAATCCAGCTAGCACCGGCGATAGACTGCGAAGCAACTTATCTTGTCAGTAACGGGGAGGGCACGCAATTGGACTTTCCCGCTTTAAATGAAAGGCTCAAACTGGCGTCGACAATTATCCAAATATTCGTCGACCTGGGGCTCATGGCTGCGGCGTTGGCTGTCCTTAGATTTTACGTCGACAGTTGGCGATGGCGAAGATATAAGTACCGCGTTAACGACTGGATCGACGGGTTGCTAAAACTCTCGGCCGACGAGCGCCATCCGAAGCGGTTCATCGAGCGAGATTGGCGAGTTGAGTGCGAGCGAATGCTCAGCACCGCATATGACAGTTCTTCGGAAATCGTCCTTTTACTTGAGACTTCGGTCATCGTGGCGAAGGGCATAGCTGTGGATAGAGGATTGCTGGGAATACGATAACCTCCGCGAGCAATTCAATGACTGAACAACCAGGCGATCTAGAAGCAAGATTAGCACAAGAACGCCTTGATCGGCTTGTAGCGGAGTTCCGCCGCGCCCGCCAAAAAAGTGTGCGACTCATCATAGTCTTCCTAGTTTTGGCGATTGTCCTTGTTCTATTCCAACTTCCGCTGCTCGCATTTGCTTCACTACTTGCTCTATGTATCTGCGTGCTTCGATATTTTGACGTTAATGGGCGTATTCACGATGTGCTGCGGCATCCCGCAACAACGCTATTTACGCGCTTGCCTTTAAATGTCAATCAGGGGGCAATTCGTACAGCTACAGAGCCCGAGGCGCGCTGACAGATTTGGTTTTTGAGTCCGAATTAAACCGCCGCCGTGGCTAGGCGAAGTGCGACCCGGCGGGCAAGGTGATATTGGCGGATGTCGAGCTCTTCGTCGACTGTGTGAATGTTACGCTGGCCGCAGCCGAGTGTCACGGTCGGAATGCCGCGTGCGGTGAGCCAATTGGCGTCCAATCCACCGTTTGTGATTCCAATCTCGGGTTGCAATCCTTCGGCCTCGATCGCCGCCATGGCGGCGACGACGCAGGGTTCATCGCGCGTTAGCCGGAACGATTCATAATCGAGCTGGCCGTCGATTTTCACGCTGCCACATTTGCCGGCCGCGTTTCGCACGCCGACGGCCGCACGGTGGAATGCGGCCTCGATTTCGCCCACGATCTGCTTTCGAAATTTCGGATCGTGGCTGCGGGCTTCGGCGCGGATTTTAACGAGTTCGGTGACAACATTGGTCGCCTGGCCGCCCTGGATGACGCCGACGTTGCTCGTGCCAGTCGAGCCACCTTTGGCAATGAGACCGTGCCAGCCGCCGCCGACCAAATCGGCAATCGCCAGCGAGGCGATGGCGATCGCGCTCACTCCCATCTCGGGCCGATTGCCGGCGTGGCTGGCGATGCCGCGAATCTCGATTGCCATGCGATAGCCGCCCGTCGCGCCAATCGTCAGTTTGTCGGCCGGGTCACCGTCGAAATTAAACGCCAATTGCGGCTTGCCGAGCTTCGACAGGTTCAAATAGCGGACGCCATACAGGCCGGTCTCTTCTTGCACGGTCCAGAGAAAGGTAAGTGGTGGATGGGGCAGCTTCGCCCGCTGTATGGCCAGCGCGGTCGTGAGCAGCACGGCGGAGCCGGATCGGTCGTCGGCGCCGAGGCCGGTGTCTTTATTGCCGCTAACAACCTTGTTTTGTTTTTTCACGGGGCGCGAACCCACGCAGATCGGCACCGTGTCTGTGTGGGCGGCGAGCATGCGGCGGGGCGCTCGCACGGTGCCGGGCAGTTTGAGAATCATGTTGCCAACCTGCCCGCCGATCGGCGTGTGGCGATTGGCGTCGTCCATGGCCAGAGCGCTGGCCGGATAACCGGCGCCGATCAATTTGCCGCGAATGAAATCCATCGTGGCGGTTTCCTCGCCGCTGCGGCCGGGAATCGCCATCATTTCCATTACCAGCTTAAAGGCTTCCGCATCGCTCACTTTGTTCTTCAGAGTTGATTTAGCCATCTTGGACGTCGAAACTTATTCGCAGTAGACTGATGAAATTAACCGCGGATGAACGCTGATGGACGCAGATAAAAGTGGATTACCGGATTTGGGTCAGTTCGCCGATGTCAACCCGAGGTACTCCGCGGGGTCCGGCTAGATTCCTCGGAGTACCTCGGAATGACAGGTTGTCTGTTTATCTGAGGTCGAAAACCTTGGCTGAGCGATTGTCGGGTCTTCGAGGCAATGGAGTCAATGAGGCAGTGTTTTTCCCGCCATGATCCTGATCATCGATAATTACGACTCGTTCACGTACAACCTCGTGCAGCGGTTGGGCGAGATCGATCCTGGACTCGATATTCAAGTCTTCCGCAACGATCGCATCGGGGTGGACGAGATTTTCGAGCTGGCGCCCGATCGTGTGATTATCTCGCCGGGGCCGTGTACGCCGTCGGAGGCCGGGATCTCGGTCGAGTGTTGCCGGCGATTGAAGGGCCGATTGCCGTTGTTGGGCGTGTGCCTCGGCCACCAGTCGATGGGCGAGGCGTTCGGGGCGACGATCGTGCGGGCCAAGAACTTGATGCACGGCAAGACCGACATGATCCACCACGATGCCCGGCGGTTATTCGCCGGGCTCGACAATCCGTTTCAGGCGACCCGGTATCACAGCCTCGTGATTCAGCCCGATACGTTGCCCGACGAATTTGAAGTTACGGCCTGGGCCGAAGAGCCGGGCGGCTATCGCGAGATCATGGGGATCGCGCATCGCGAGTATCCGCTGTTCGGCGTGCAGTTTCATCCGGAAAGTTTTTTAACGCATTCGGGGTTCGATATCCTGCGGGCGTTTCTTGCCGTTTGATTTAAGCCACAGAGCACACAGAGATCACGGAGAAGCTATTTAAGGGTCCGCAGATGAACGCAGATAGACGCAGATAAGGCAGATGATTATGGCTTGAATAATTATCTGCGTTTATCTGCGGATAATAATTTTTTCTCGGCGATCGCTGTGTGCTCTGTGGCTAACAAAAAAATGCTCTCGATCGAAGAAGCATTGAAGATGGTTGCCGAACAGGCTCGACCGCTCGAGCCGCATTGGGTGCCGTTGGGTGAAGCCGCGGGGCTGGTGTTGGCCGAGGAGATAACCAGCGACGTCAACTCGCCGCCGTACGACAAGGCCTTGATGGATGGCTATGCAGTGCGGAGCGCGGATCACGGGCCGCAGCGGCATATTTTGGAGGAAATTGCGGCTGGAGCCGTGCCGCGGTTTGCGCTGACGGACGGGACGGCGTCGCGAATCATGACGGGCGCACCGTTGCCCGAAGGGGCCGATGCCGTCGTGCCCGTCGAACAAACCGAGTTGGTTGACGAATCGACAGTTCGAATTCACAGCGTCGATGGAGTTCCCGGCCAGAATGTGCTTCCGCTGGGGGCCTCGTTGCGGGCGGGCCAAACGGTGCTGCACGCGGGCGCTGCACTGCGTGCGATTGAAATCGCGGTACTGGCCGAAATCGGACGCGCGGTTATCTGCGTCGTTCCGCGACCGCGCTTGGCAATTTTGCCAACCGGAAATGAACTGGTTCCCGTGGGCGAGCGGCCGGCGAGCGGCCAGATTTGCAACAGCAACGGCCCGATGCTGCGGGCGGCTGCGACTCGCGCGGGCGCCGAGGCGGTCGAGCTGGGTATCGCGCGCGACAACCGCGACGAGCTTGCTCACTGGATCGAACAAGGTCTTTCGGCCGACGTGCTGGTGCTAAGCGGCGGCGTGTCGGCCGGTAAGTTCGACCTGGTGCCAGAAGTGCTGGCCGAGCTGGGGGTGGAGCAGATTTTTTATCAAGGTGTCGCTGCGGCCGGGTAAGCCGCTGTGGTTCGGCGTGGGGCGAAAAGGGGGAGGGGGAGGGGGACAGGCACATTTTGCTCCGAAGACTGCGCACGACCATCGCGGCGATGGTGCCCGGCCAGTCCCCGATGGTTCGCGGCGCGTGCTCGTGTTTGCGTTGCCGGGCAATCCGGTGAGCAGCCTGGTTTGTTTCGAGCTGTTCGTTCGACCGGCGATCGCGGCGCTGGCCGGCCGCGGTTTCAGTGAACAAGTCGACGATCGAAGCCAGGTTGATCCGGGCGTACGATCATAAGGGAGGCCGCGCGGCGTGCCTTCCCGCGCTGGTGACAAATGCTTCGAAGAATGAATCGCCGAACTGGCAGTCGTGCCCGCCAGCGGTGGGAAGTGGCGAATCGTCGGATTTGCGCGTGGAGATTCTGCCGTGGCACGGCTCGGCCGATATTTTCGCACTCACGCAGAGCCAATGGATTGGCGTGCCTTAACGGCCGAAAAGCAAATTCTGGCGGCTGGAACGGCGATCAGGGTGATTCCGATATAGCCGGGCATTTCATCAGCAATCTGACGGGGGCAAACGGACCCACGTCCTCGGCATTTGAACGGTCAATCGGCCTTGGAGAGGCTTCCTACAACGTGTTTCGGCAGTCGGACTACCGGCCGTTTCTCAAGAATTTCAGGTTGTTCGGGAGCGGACCGGGCCTGCAAATTGATTGCATTTTGCTCGCTCCTGGGCGATGATGGAGGGTGAATACCGGAACATTCCCATACTTGGCTGGCGGCGGCAACACCGTGCGCCAGCTTGCTCCAAGCAAATCCCTCCACGGAACATGATTCCACTGCTGCGACGGTCGTGCGCAGGCTTGAGTGTGTCGCCGCTGGCAACAACGCCTTTATCGATCGATTCAAACGTTCCATGCCATTGCGGTTTGACAGTACCAAGCTTGCGGGGAGCCAAGCAGCGGTGGGATGTAGTTTCGGCTACGAGGTTTTAGCCAGTGTGGAAAAGTCCACTTTGGCTCTGGGGAACAGAAAGAGGCGCGTTATGTGGTGTGATAAATCGACAAACAGCAATTTCGTCAATCGACGACCGCCTCGCCTGACGGCGGCTTGCACCGCTCTTGCGCCACTGGCCTTATTGGTGCTATTGGCAACGCAGGTGTGCGCGGACGTGCAGGTGACCGGAAACGTAACGCCGGCGCGCTTTCCTTTCAATAGCTCGCTGGGATTGCCGACAGCGGGTAATTTCATCGACGCCTTTTACACTGATGTAAACGGCAACATAGTAATTGCTCCGGCAGTGGGACCGCTCAATATTCCAGGAAATAATCCGACGACGCAAAATAATTTCGAGTGTGTACTTGATGGCAATGGCAACAACTATTGCAACCCCAGTAGTCCGACGTTTGATGCCACCCATCTCAAGGCCCAAGTCAACGTTGGCCCGACAAGCTATGGCGAAGTGGTGATCAGTGGAAATACAGCGCTCCGTGACCAAGATTTGATACTTGGCGGCACGGCGACCGGTACTGGTGTGTTTCGCGTTTCGGGTTTTGGTGCGCTATACAATAACGATCCTAAAATCTTGCCATTCGGCTGGGTATGGACTAGCTCAACTACGCGCCACGCCAAACTCCAGCGATACGACGCCTAGCCAGTTTTCGAGCACTGCGCAATGCCACGCTCGGCTATGATGCGATTATCGGTAACCAAGGCAACGGTACGCTCGATATCAGCGCGGGCGGCCGGGTTGAAATCCAAGATGCCTTGCTTGTGGGCGATTCGGCGGGCACCGTCGGCAATGTGGTCGTCGACGGGATTGATTCATTTTTGATTTCTGGGTCGGCTGGGTCAGATCCCGATGTGGTTAGGCCGCCGGTGCCTCCTGGCGACCCTCCACTTGCAAGCGGGGGCCCGGGCAATACTACGGTTTGGCATACGGCGATCTTCGGCCGCCAGGGTACCGGAACGATGACAATTAGTAATGCGACCGGTGGCGGTGGAACCGGAACGGTGGCCGGAGCAACCGTCGATACGGAAGGGAATCCGCAGGACCAGCAAAGTGGATACGGCCCGATTGGCGCGGTTCTTGGCAGTAGTCCATTTACTAATAATAATCCTGCACAGCCCGCTTCGGCACCCAGGCCTGGCGGAAGTGGAATCGTGACTGTTACCGGGCCTGGGTCGCGATGGATCGTAGGCGGAACGTTGCAAGTGGGAGGTTTTGATATCCTTGGCCCTACAATAAACTCCATAGCAAAGGTTGATTTTGTCGGGTACGACGGTTCAGTACGACAACGGGGCCGGCCACGGCACGCTCTATGTGAACGATGGCGGGCTGGTCAACATTCGTGCTGCGCAAGTGGACTCCGAGCTTGAATCTCGACTTGAATCTGGCGATCGGCAAGGTCGGCACCGTCCAGCTTAACGGTGGGACAATCGTTGTTGGTAACGTCAACCCAAACAATAGTCTCGAAGCAAAACGGGATCGCATCCGGGTGCTCAACGACGGAGTGATTACCGGCAGCGGGCGTATCGAGACCGGCATGTTCGATAACCGCTACTTAGGGCGAGTTACCGTCAATGCGGGGCAGACATTGACGATCGCCCCCTCGGCTGCACCCTTTAGTGGCGAGCAAGCCGCCACCACGCCCCCCACTAATCCAACGCCGCCGGACGGTCCGGTCGCTAACTATGGTTTGTTGGAGATCATCGGCACTTCCCAAACGCGAGCCGAACTCAACTTCGAGCGGGCGCCCGATCCGCCGGGAACGGCGGCAGTGAACCGCACGTGGCTGGTGAACAAGCCAGCGTTTCCGGCGCCCTATCCGACGGGCTTCGACGGTGGAGTCATCTCGGCGTCAATGGGCTACGATTCATAGCGACACGGGGGTCTGGAACCAAGGCCTGATGTCGTTCACATCTGGACAGAACTTCGTTCAAGGCGATTTGTTGAATACAGGGAAACTCGAAATTGGCCCCGGTGCGGCCCTTTTCGTTTATGGCGAATACATTGGTCCGATTCCTACTTTCGTCTTGCCCAACACGCCTCCGGTGCTTAGCAACACGTTCCGAATTCTAGACCTGAGCAGTATGACGATTGTCGGCACGTCGAATTTGCAACTGAGGCTGAACAATGGGGATGCGATCGGAACGCCCGGCGACTTGGGGATCGGCGGCGCGATCATTCTCACCTATTCGAGCGACTTGCTCGCCGACCTGGCGGCCCACGGCCCGACCCAGAAGTACAAGATCATCGATTTCGGCGGCGGGGCCTTTCAAACCAAGGTAGGGACAGACGGCATTGCGATACCGGACCAAACGAAGCCGATACCGGATTGCACGGGAGTAAGCATATGTTTTGTGCCCGGTTTGGGCGTGTCGGGTCCGAGTCTGGCGGCGTTGCTCGGGCCGACGTTCAATAATTTCTTTCCCGTGGCGCAGCGCATCGGGCAAGAAATCGACATCGCGTTTTTGAACCCCTTTTCGACCGGCGCGATGGGTCCGGATTTCAATGGCGATGGCGTCGTCGATGGGCTGGACTATCTAATTTGGAAGATGAACAACGGCATCCCTTCCGGCGCCACGGTGCTGCAAGGCGACGCGAACGGAGATGGCAAAGTCGATGGGGCCGACTTCCTGTTCTGGCAGCGGAATGCCGGACATCCGGGCCCGTGGAGCGGCGCAGGAAGCAGCCTGGCCGATAACGTGCCGGAGCCTGCCAGCCTGGCGATGCTGCTATCGGGCATTTCGCTGGTGTTGGCTTGCGGGAAGCGACGTCGCTAAAGCTAGCGGTGCTCGCAACCGATGCGGTTTGCTTATTTCGCGTGGTGGCCGCAAGTTGTGTGCTCGAGTTTGACGATTAGGTAAACCGTGCGGCCGCCGTTCGTGCGGCTCCCCTCGAAGGGGACAGGCACGTTTTGCTCCGAAGACTCCGCAAAATGAGCCAGTCCCCGACCGTTTTGGCAAGGAGGCCCTCGTGCGCGCACCCATCGATTCTTCCTCGTACCGTTGGCTTGTTCGATAGCCGTTGTTTTGTCAGCGCCGAGTTTGCAAGTTCGCGCGCAGGATGATGCGCAAAGATCGACCATCAGGCTGGTGTCGGCGAACGAGCCGGCGCCGGCTGAGAACGCTTCCCAGTCGGCCGCGCCCGTAGCATCGCGGGCGGCGGAAGAGTCGGCGGCGCCGGCGCCTGCCGTTGAACAATCGGCCGAATCGGACGGGGATTCGACGGCGGAAAGTGATTCAACCTCGACGCCAGACGCGCAACCGGATGTTGCAAGACGGCAGGTTGAAGCGCCGCGGGCCCGCTTGCCGCGCACACCAGTTGGCCTCAATCCAACCTCCTCGAGCCGCAACACGTTTAACCAGATCCAGGGTCCGCCGCCGGTTCAGCCGTCGCGTCCGTCGCCGCGTGTATCGCAAAATCGCCGCGGTGGAAAGCCGTTTCAATCGGTGCCGAGCGAGCCCACGATCAGTCCGTACATGTACTTGAACAGCAGCATGAACAACGGGAATCTCGTGACCAACTACCTCGCGTTCGTGCGTCCGCAGTTGGATGCACAAGACGCGAGCCGCCAGCAGCAGCGCGAGATTCAACAACTGCGCACGCAGGTGCAAAAGATGTCGACCGGGGGCGGCGGGCAGCAGTCATCGGCGAGCATGAACTCGCCCGCCCGCTATATGGATACGGCGCAATTCTACCCGGCGTATCAGCGCTAGCGACTGCGTCCCTAGCGGGGACGCGAATTCCTGATCGATTTGGAGCCCGCAGCGCAAGCAAGGGACGCGCGATGAACCCTTGCTAGCGCTGCGGGCTTCAATCCGGGGTTCAAACGGCTTAGACTGTCGAGATTCGTTCGGCCTTCTCGATCTGCAGGAGTCTAGCCATGTGGTGCCCGTCGATTCGTCGTGTCGCTTTTCATTTGCTGTTCGCGAGCAGTTCGCTCGGTGTTTTCACGTTGCCGGTCGCGGCCGAGGAATCGTCGGCTGAAAAACCGGCGTCATCGGGGCAGCCGGCGGCGAATTCGCCGGCCCGGCAGGCTGCGCTCGAAGCGGCGCTCGCGAAAATGCTGAGCGGCGCCACGCTGGAAGGGAGCTTCACGCGAACGGGCGGCGGCGCCGATCCGACCAAGTTATCGCGCGAGAAGTACACGCTTGGCGAAGTGAAAAAGGTTCGCGGCGAGGTGTGGCAGATTCCGGCTCGCATCCAATATGGCGAGCGGGACATCACGCTGCCGATCATGCTGCCGATCCGCTGGGCGGGCGACACGCCGGTGGTGACTGTCGATGAATTGGCGCTGCCCGGTTTCGGCGCGGTATCGGCCCGCGTGATGTTTTTCGACGGCCACTACGCCGGCTATTGGAAGCACGGCGATCAGGGCGGCAACCTGTTCGGCGAGATTCACTCGGCCGAATCGTCACGAAGAAGCGACAAGCCGCCCGCTGGCAAGTAAATAAACGAGCAGTGCGGCAAGCAGCAGGCGATACACGATGAACAAGTACATCGTGTGCTTGCGCAGGTAGCCCAGCAGCCAGGGGATCGTGACGTAACCGACTATTCCGGCGACGATGATCGATACGATCATCTTCGCGGGACCAAGGGAACTCGCCGAAAGTTCTTTTCGGGCTTCGACGAGTTCGAATACGCCCGCGGCAAATACGGACGGAATGGAAAGCAGAAACGAGAACTGCGCGGCGGATTCACGCGACAAGCCACAAATCAGACCGCCTAAGATCGTCGCCCCGGATCGCGACGTGCCGGGCACGAGCGCGGCCGCTTGTGCGATTCCGACGACCAGCGCATCGCGCGGGCCGACTTCATTTGTTTCACGGCCGCGAAAACCGGCCGCGGCGCGGCGTTTCACGTACCATTCGGCGAGCGCCAACAAGAGCGCAACGCCGCCCAGCGCCGCGCTCATCACCCACAGCGATCTCAGCGTGGACTTGATTTGATGCCGAAAGAATACCCCGATAACGATGATTGGCAGCGTGCCGACGACGATCATCCAGCCTAGCCGGGCATCGTCATTGGTCGCTAATTTGTCGCGTCGGATGTCGGCGAGCATTGCGCCGGCGATACGAACGATATCACGCCAATAGTACGACACCAGGGCCGCCAGCGTTCCGATTTGCAGCACGGCCGTGAATGCGGCGCCCGGATCTGGCCAGCCGACGAGCACCGGCACGATGCGCAGATGCGCCGTGCTGCTGATTGGAATGAATTCCGTCAGGCCTTGGACGATTGCCAGCACGATGATTTCAAGCCACGACATCGAAGACAGGCGTGAGGTCAGAGGTGGGGAGGGAGAAAAAACGACGCCGGGCGAGTGAGCCACGTTCAAGGGTTCAAAAACAGGAGATGTGATAATATAGGATTTACGCCGGCGGCGAAGACACTGAATGGCAACTTTACAAACGTTTCATGCGATGAACTCCGCCGCTAGCCGCCGGCGGAAGCCGGCGGTTTATCGCACATGAACCGCAAGCTTCCGCTTGCGGCTATTGAGCGATAATTGCGGCAAAGTAGCGAGTACGGGCGATGTTTCACTACGATGGCGGCCTGTTTCTGACGCTTGCCCAATTGGGGGTCGATGTTCGCCGGCGGCAGCCGCGCTGCTTCGTTTCGCACGCTCATGCCGATCACATCGCGCGGCATGAATTGGCATTGGCGACACGCGCGACAGGGTGCCTGTATCGGCACCGGTTGGGGCCGCGGCATCGGGTGCTGGAAATGTCGTATCGGACGCCGATAGAGTTCGGCGGCTTGCGGCTGACCGCACTGCCGGCCGGACATTGCCTGGGGTCGGCCATGCTGCTGGCCGACGACGGCGAGCGCTCGTTGCTTTACACGGGCGACTTCAAGTTGGGAGCGTCGGCCACGTCGGAGCCGGCTGAGTTGCCGCACGCGGATATCCTGATCATGGAATGCACGTTTGGCCGGCCCCAGTATCGCTTGCCGCGGCGCGCAGCAGTTATCGAGCGGCTGTTGGAAATCGTGTTTGCCGCGCTGGCCGACGGCATCACGCCGGTGGTTCACGCGTATCCGCTGGGCAAATCGCAGGAGATAACCAAGCTATTGACGTCGAATGGGGTTCCGGTATTGCAACACCGCGTGATTTACGAAATCAGTTGCGTTTACGAACAATGCGGTATCGATTTGGGCGACTTCGCACTGTTCAATGGCCAAGTGCTGGGCGGCCACGCCGTGGTCACGCTGCCGCGCTCGGCCCGGGAATTCCGGCTGCCGCGGCTCGGTAAGACCGCTTCGATCGCGGTCACAGGTTGGGCCAAAGATGAAAGCACGAAGTATCGGCTGGGGGTCGATCATGCGCTGCCTCTATCCGACCACGCGGACTACGACGACTTGATCGAAACAGTCCGGCAGGTCGAGCCGCGCGAGGTGTACTGCACGCACGGCCCCGCCGAATTTGCCGACCACCTGTGCGAGCTCGGCTTCAGCGCATATCCGCTCCATCCTCCGGCCCAGCGGCGGCTGTTTTGTTGAGTTGAGATAAACCCCCGGCAGAGCCGAGGGCTGACAGCTGGTATCCGGCTTCGCGCAAACCCTCACACACGCTGACAGCCCCCGGATCTGCCGGGGGTCGGCAAGATATTCGGCCGCTAGCAACGTTCGGCCGCGCGTCTTGTCGCTTTGTACCGGCTGTGCCGGCGCGCGTGGCCGAACCTCGTCGGGTAGGGCCGATTTTGCTGGTTATCGGCCTTCTTTGTAGTCGAATTCTGATTTTACGGATCGTTCGCAAGACGACGACGATGACGGTTCGCGCCGATGGGCGCGAGGCCGCTCGCAAGACTCGCTGATTGGACGACGAATGACTCGGCCATCGTTTTATACTGCCTGTTGGTGCGCCGGTTGCGTTGCGGCGGTTTTTCTCGTTAATCCGCGGGTTGACGGCGAGGAGCCGCAGAGCGCAACGTCGATCCCGGTTCGCGGCGAGATGGTTGATCCCAATTCGCCGGCAACGTATCGGTTGCCGGTGGTGGGTATTTTCGATCCACCGCCGGAGCGAGTGGCGATGCGTAGCGATGCGGTGAGACCGGGGCCCGACCACTCGCAGCGAGTGGTGCCCGCGGCCCGGCTCGCGACGGATGAAAGCGTCTCGCATCCGGCGCCTGCGGCGTTGGCGATTCCGCCGACGTCAAGCGAGGTGACGGCGCAACTGCTGCCGGCGGTGCAGCGTGGTTACAACCTGGCCCAACGAGGGGCGTTCTTCGCGGCCAGGACCGAGTTCATTCAAGTGTTGCGGCGCATTGCGCAAGTGAAGGACGCCGGCTCCGATACCGACGAACATGCCCGCGCGCTGGCCGCCG
>CAVTEK010000004.1:0-47006 GCA_963733825.1 Pirellulales bacterium | reverse complement strand
CCCAGAGGGAGAGGGAGTGGGATCGTGGTTGCGCTGCTGCTAATTGGGCTGGGAGGCTGCGCCACGTCAGATAGTTATCGGCCGACGTTTTGGCCGTTTCCCGAGCGGAAGCTGACGACGTTTCATACGCCGTCGATGCGGGTCGACGCGGTACAGGCGTTTGCACAGCAAGCCACGGGCGTCGATTCGCCGGAACAGCGGCAAATTACCGATCAATCTGGCCCGGCAAATTCAGGTGGAGCCGGATCCGCTCGTGCGGCAAGCGGTGGTCACTTCGATCGCATCCGTGTTCTCATACGCCGATGGCAGATGCAGGTTTTGGAAGCTGGCCTTAACGACGAAAACGCCGCCGTGCGGTTGCCTGTTGCCGGGCGATTGGCAGGCGGGGCGAGGCGGTCGGCTGCCGAGTTTGGCGGCTGCGCTGCGCGGGACAAGGATGTCGACGTTCGGCTGGCGGCGGCGGAAGCGCTTGGGAAAATCAACTCGCCCGAGCGATGAAGGCGCTGCGGTTGCGCTCGAAGATCGTGACCCGGCGTTTCAATACGCTGGCGTGCAATCACTGAAGGCGATCACCGGTCGCGACCGGGTCCCGACGTGCAAGCATGGAGGCAGGTGGCGGCGGGTGAGATTACGCCGGTGGCGACGCCGTACGGTGGCGGAACGCTTGAAGAAGGTGTTGCCGTTCTAGTGGGGAGCTGGGAGTGGGGAGTGGGGAGTCCGACTACTTGCTCCCACGAGTGCCTGATAACGAGATGCCAAAAACACTTGCCCCTCGCTCCGGGCGGCTCGCTCGCCGCGCGGCTCTGCTAGCTTTGGCAAAAAAAAGTCTGTCGGTAGACTTTGACTAGCCTCTCTGGACGCTGAGTGGCCGCGAGAAACTCGCGGCTTGGCCTGAATTTCGGCTCGCCCCGGCCCGATACCATCTCAAGGGGCAGTGAGTTTGTTAAATGCGCCGGTCGTGCTGTCGGGGGGCCATCTAACGCCGGACCGGTGGTGAGTGTTCGTCTGGGTCAACCAAGCGGATCGCACCGGCGTCGCGAAACCATTGCATTCGAGAGGCACTTTCATTTGGTTCGATCCCGAGCTAAATGCCGCACTTTTATTCCACGTGGCAAGCGCAAACCCCACTGCCGAGTAACGATTGCTTTTATTCAGTTGAATTGACAACGACCCAGAAACCCCACGAATGATAAAAGTGAACCGTTCAATGCGCCGCCATCGGGTTGCCCCAAAACTTGGCAGTTTCGGAGAAATCGGTCCCCGAGTGACACCGGCGAGTTGGTGCTCGTGGCGATTGGAGCGCTGGCCTGCTGGTTCATGCTGGTGGTTCGCGATCGCGCGGAGCAAGTGGATTCGGGTTGGGCGGTGGCGGGTCCGTCGCCGCTGGCTTCGGGTCCGCGACGCCGAACCCGGAACAAAGCTCGTGATTCGTCACGTTTTGGAACAAACTCGGCAGCCACTGCTGCGCGCCGGGAGCCGAAGCCAGGCGCAGCCGACGGATGGACGCGGCCAACTGGTCAGCGTCTTGCGGCGCGGCCCGAGTCACCGGATGGCTGGCGGGCCGTGGTCCAGCGTCACTGGGGCCTGCCCATGATGAATTCGACCGCCCAAAATAGTCAGCACAACAAGCGACCGCGACCAAT
Organism: Pirellulales bacterium; assembly: GCA_963733825.1. Taxonomy (GTDB): domain Bacteria; phylum Planctomycetota; class Planctomycetia; order Pirellulales; family Lacipirellulaceae; genus JABDGM01. The sequence goes on along the minus strand of CAVTEK010000004.1, from coordinate 45,363 downwards.
TCGCCTTCAAAAGCGGACCTTCGAAGTCGAATGTGATTGCAGCGGGATTTAGCGTGAATGAGCGGGGGGAAAGCGGATGCGGCTCGATTGCCCGGCAAGCTTCAGGGCCAAGTTTGCCCGCAGTTGTCGAATCCCGCACGGCTGCACCAGACCGAAGGGGAATCGCCGGTTCTAGCTAACGCTTCGATCGAAGAAGCTTCTAAGGATGATCCGAGCCCCGCCCGGAGGCACGGCCGTGCCACGACCGCTGTGGAAGTGGCTCCAAGTCAATCGAAATAGAGATGCCCGTGCGGGATACAGACGCCGGTGAATTGAAGCTACGAGTAGTCGGCGGCCTGAAGCTGCGGCGATTGCTCCCTTTCCGGCGGCAGCGCCGCGGCGTTCCGCAGGCGCGCGCCGGTTTCTTCGGCCAAAGCGCCCCCGCAGCCCGTGTTACGCCCGTCACGGATATGCCGCCCTTGTCGCGGCAGATGATCGCTTTGAAGAACCGCGTTCGCACGGTGCTCAAGGGCTATTATCGCAAGGCTTCAACAGCAAAGAGAACGATCCTTGGGAAGCGATGCACGGATGCTCGCGTATGGCGTGCAGAGCCGCATCCATGACGGCGGCCCGAATGGCCAGCTGATCACGAGCGTCGGTTGGCTTTGCTACAACAAGCCGTGCAAGGGTCAGACGCTGCTCTACGTAACGCCCGCGGGCGAGCTGCGGGCCAAGTACGGCGTCGGATTGCAGGGGCACTTGGGGCAGTTCCTGGCGATGCTCGCGCAATGCCATGTTTCGCCCGACTATCCGATTCACGTCGGCGATCACCAGTTTACGATAAGATCTGATCGAAGCGGAAAAGAAGACGTGCTATCCCAAAGCGGAACTGACGTTCAAGCTCATTGCGCTGCAGCACTACGCAGATTTGAACGACAAGTGGGTGAACGATCAGGGCCTGAATGGGACTTTCCACGGTTGATGCGAGAGGAATTGGCCCAGCCGATTCGCGGGGCGGCTGCGGCGGCACGCACCGCCTGTCGGGCTTAGCCTGGCGGTAAAAACCCGCTTGCGACGGGGCGAGCCGTTGGACGGCGAGTATCAGAAAGCGGCCGACTTCGTGAAGAGGTATCAGATGTATGCGTTCCGGCTGCAGAATCATGACGGCAGCTTGAGCACGTCGTGGTTCCGCGGCAGCGGCGATGAAGAGGACATCGATCGGCGGATCAAGACGACCGGCCACATCCTCGAATGGCTCTGCTATTCGCTCAGTGACGACGAGCTTCGCGAACCGCATACGATCCGGGCCGTCACGTATCTGGCGAACTTGATGTACAGCAATTACGACAACGAATGGGAGATCGGGCCGCGGAGCCACGCGACGCACGCGCTTTGCTCTACGATCAGCGCGTTTTCCAGCCGTTCGATAAAGACGGCGACGTGGCGGTGTACCAGCCCAAGCAGTCGGTGGCGAAGCGGATCCAAAGCGGCGGCAGTACGATCCGCCGCTAGTCGCGGTAGGTCAGGCTTTAGCCTGACGTTCTCGTTGTCAGGCTAAAGCCTGACCTACGCCTGGCGGTCGGCCTCGCTAGCCGCGCATTGTGCTCGCGGTCGCGGCGGTTTACATTGCTTCGGGGCCGTATTTCTTTCGTGTGCGATGGGCGGAATCTAGCATGGCGTTCCCGCGAAAATTCACCGATCAATTGCAGGCGTTTTGCGAGCTGGCCGACCGATTGGCCACGCTCCACGAAGCCAATGCGATGCTGTTTTTGATGGAGCGGCCAACGGATTGGACTCGGCTTCGGCAAGCCAGCGGGCAGCATGCGGTGGTGCTGGCGGGCGATACGGCGGAGACCTTGGAGGGCGCCAGCGAAGAAGAGTTCTCCACCATCCTGTTGAACAGGCCGTCGGAGGCGCCGGTGTACGAGCGGCTGACGCAGGCTCTTTTGGAAGCGGTGTCGCGGGAGCTGGTTCCGCCTGGGGCGTTGGTCGTGGCGGTTTATAGTGGGTTTGAACCGACGGTCATCGACTCGCTCAGCATCATCCGTTTGGGCGAGCATTTGGGCCAACTAACCGTGCGCGACTTGCGCCAACTCAAAACGCGGATTCCGCTCGATACGCTGAAGACGGTGGTCGATCTGGCCGTCGATATCGGCCGCGAAGGCCGCGAGGGCAAACCGGTCGGGACGATCTTTGTGGTGGGCGACCATCGCAAGGTGCTCACCTTCTGCCGGCCGATGGGATTCGATCCGCTGAAAGGCTATAGCCGGGCCGAACGTCACCTGGGCGATGGCAAAGTTCGCGAGGGCATCAAGGAGATCGCCCAGCTCGATGGGGCATTTGTCGTATCGTCGGATGGGCACGTGGTGGCGGGCGCCAGCAGGTCAACGCGCCGCGTTCGACCGATTTGTCGCTGCCGAAGGGATTTGGGGCCCGGCATTGGGCGGCGGCGGAAGTTACGCGGGCCACTTCGGCGGTGGCCATCTCGGTCAGCGAATCAACGGGCACGGTGCGGCTATTTCAAAATGGTGAAGTGATGCTCCGCATCGAGCCGTTCCGGCGGGCAATGAAATGGATCGACTTCGATGTCGAGCCGCCGCCGGCGCCGAGCGCGGAATAGGGAGAATAGCCGGCCCATCTTGGGCCGCAAGCGCAGAATTGAGTTTTGGGCATTCGCGGATCCGGCCAGGATGGCCGGGCTATTTGTTCAGCGCGGCGAGTAGCTCAGCTACGTAATCGCCAACTGCGCGGATGACTTGTTCGCGAGGTTTTTCTGCCGCCGCGGCGATGCGTCGTACGATGGCGGAGCCGACGATGAGGCCATCGGCCACGGGCGCGAGCAGCCGTACATGTTCGGGTGTGCTAATTCCGAAGCCGATGCAGATCGGTAGGTCAGTCTGCGTGCGGAGCCAGCCGACGTTATCCACCAGGTCCGGCGGCAGGGCGGTTCTTTCGCCCGTGATGCCGGCGACCGAGACATAATAGAGAAAACCGGTCGAAGTTTCGGCAATGCGAACGGCCCGTTCGCGCGGCGTGGTGGGCGTCACGAGCTGGATGAGGCTGATCTCGCGTTTGCGGCAAATGGCGGCCAATTGGGCCGATTCCTCGACCGGCAAGTCGGGCACGATGAGGCCGGCCAGGCCGCGATCGTTGATTTCAGTCACGTATTTCTCGAGTCCGTGGCGATACACGATCGCGTAGCTAACCATGGTGACGAGCGGCGCGGCAACCGGCGGCGCCACTTCGCCGAGCGTTTCCAGGATGTCGGCGAGCTTGATTTTGTGTGCGAGCGCTCGGGTGTACGACGCTTGAATCACGGGGCCATCAGCGATCGGATCGCTATAGGGAATGCCGACTTCGCACAAGTGCGCGCCGCGGCCCACCACTTCTTTCAGGATCGCGGCGGTGAACGCGAGGTCGGGGTCGCCGGCGGTGATGAACGGCATCAGGGCTGTTTGCTTTTCGCGGCGGAGGTTTGAGAATAGAGATTCGATGGACGTCATTGAACCACGAAAGAGACGAAAATGACGAAAGGAGCTATTTGGGAATTGCTAACGAACGATGCGCTCGTGCTCTAACAATGGGTGGTGTCCGAAGTTGACCAACAGACCAATTTGTAGCCAGTCGACTTCAGATAATTGTGGACTTGAGCGCGATGAATTTCGTCGAGCTTTGACACTGCTTTGATTTCCAAGATTATTCTCTCGAAGCAAATGAAGTCCGGAATATACTTTTGCTGAAGGGACCGCCCTTTGTAACTCAATGCCAGAGGAAAAATTGTGCGTTAAATGGAATCTGTTGTATCGCAAATTCCAAGCCCAGACATTCCTGGTAAACCCCTTCAAGGAAACCACACCCTTTTTCTTTGTATACTTCGAAGCACGCTCCCATAATCGCGTAGCTTTCTTCACGGTAGATAATCTCCATGGATCGCCTTCACAATTTGATTTTCGACTATTTCGTACCTTTCGTGGTTTCATGCTTCAATCGTGCGATCTCGGCCGCGTCTTTATCGCCGCGGCCGGAGAGGCAGACGACGATGGCGTGCTCTTTCGGTTTGCCGCGGGCGAGTTCCATGGCGGCGGCGACGGCGTGCGAACTTTCCAGGGCGGCCAAAATGCCTTCGCTGCGGGCGAGCGCATCGAATGCGGCGAGGGCGTCTTTGTCGAGGCAATTGGTGTAGGTGACGCGGCCGGCGTCTTTCCAATAGCTATGTTCGGGGCCGACGCCCGGGTAGTCGAGGCCGGCCGACATCGAGTGGACGTCACACGTTTGGCCATCATCATCCTGCATCACGTAGCTATAGCTGCCGTGGAGGACGCCGGGGCGGCCGTGGCTGAGCGGAGCGGCGTGGTCGCCGGGCTTCGCGCTGCGTCCGCCGGCTTCGACGCCGACGAGGGCAACCTGCTCGTGTTCGATGAATGGATAGAACATGCCGGCCGCATTGCTGCCGCCGCCGACGCAGGCGACGACCGTTTCCGGCAGCCGGCCGAGTTGTTCGCGTGATTGATCGATCGTTTCGCGGCCGATCACCGACTGGAAATCGCGAACGATTCGCGGGAACGGGTGGGGGCCGACGACTGAGCCGAGGATGTAATGCGTGGTTTCAACGCTGGCCATCCAATCGCGCATGGCTTCGTTGATGGCGTCGCGAAGAGTACGTGAGCCGCTGGAGACGGGCCGCACTTCGGCGCCGAGCAGCTTCATGCTGAAGACATTCGGCGCCTGGCGGCGGATATCTTCCTCGCCCATGTAGACGACGCAATCCAAACCGAAATGAGCGCAAGCGGTGGCGGTGGCCACGCCGTGCTGGCCGGCTCCGGTTTCGGCGATCACGCGCTTCTTGCCCATTTGCAGCGTGAGGAGCCCCTGGCCGAGCGTGTTGTTGATCTTGTGGGCGCCGGTGTGATTGAGGTCTTCGCGCTTGAGCCAGATTTGCGCCCCACCGATCTGCTGGCTAAGACGATTGGCGTGGTAAAGCGGCGAAGGGCGGCCTACGTAATGTTTCAGAAGTTGCGCAAGCTCGGATTGAAAAGCTGCATCCTGACAGGCTTTGTCGTATTCGATGGCCAGCTCATCGAGCGCACGGATGAGCGTTTCGGGCACGTATCGTCCGCCAAACTGGCCGAAGCGGCCGGCGGAATCGGGGACTTGCGTGGTTGCCGTACTTTTAGTCATTACGTCGATTCTCAACTGCGGGCCGCGCAAATCAAGCCGCCAACAAATTCACCACGGAGTACACGGAGGACACGGAGTCGAATCCGGATATTTTTAACCGCCAATGGACGCTCATCGTTCGCTAATATAAGAATGGATGATCTGTGGCCGACGATTATTTCCGAAATGGAATTGCGAGTCTTAGCATGGATTAGCGGTCAAATTCTGTCTTCTCTGTGCTCTCTGTGTCCTCCGTGGTGAATTACCATGCCTGAATTGCCGGAAGTCGAAACGATGCGGCGCGGCATAGTGGGCATCGTCGGTTCACGGATTGAGGATGTCGAGCGGACTGCGTGCCGGCGGCGGCCGATTGCGATTGAGCCGCGGATCGATCGGTTTCGTCGACGGGCCGTGGGGTGCTTTGTTACAGAGGTTGGTCGCGTCGGGAAGCGTGTCGTTGTGCATTTGGACTCGGGCGACGCCATCGTGCTGGAGCCGCGGATGACGGGGCTGGTGCTTGTGGCCGAGCCTCCGACACGCGAGCATTTGCGGTTCCGGTGCGCGCTGTCGGGCAATGGCATCGGTGAGTTTCTGTATTGGGACCGCCGCGGGCTGGGAAATGTTCGCTTGATTTCGCCTACTGAGTTCGACGAGGCGTTTGGGCCCGCGAAACTTGGGCCCGACGCCTTGACGGTGACTGCGGAACTCTATCGGGAGCGATTGGGCGGCAGCCAGCGGGCGGTGAAAGTGGCGTTGCTCGATCAGAAGGCAGTGGCCGGGATCGGCAATTTATATGCGTCCGAGATTTTGCATCTTGCCCGCATCCATCCGGCAAGGCGATGCGACAAGCTTACGCGAGCCCAGTGGCAACTGGTTGCCAATGCGACGCACGCGGTGCTCGAGCAGGCCATTCGCTATGAAGGCTCGACGCTTGGCGACGGCACCTATCGCAATGCGCTCAACCAGGCGGGCGACTTTCAGAATCATCATCGTGTGTATGATCGAGCAGGTGAGGCGTGTTCGAGTTGTGGGGCCGGCAACCGAATTGTACGAATCGTCCAGGCCCAGCGGGCGACGTTTTTTTGCCCAATTTGCCAGAGGAAAAGATAAGGTGGATGTCTCGCTCTGCAGGTGATCGGAGTTACGCTTCAGCGAAAACTCTGGGGCGTTGCCCCGTGCGCCGACCGGCCGTTTTCACCGGAACTTTGCGTTGGCGGCGCGGTTTCGCTCTAATGATGGGGGACGCTGGCGTTCACTTCTTCCGCTGGAATGAAAAGGAGTCGTCATGGAATCTCGCACGAACCCTCTGGACAAAATTCCGACCTGTGATTGTTGCCAAGAAGCGCACGAAGAGCGCCGGATGCCGCGGCGGGAGTTTTTCTCAGCGGCGGGCGGCGTGGTGCTGGGCGCGAGTGCGATCGGCAGCGTGTTGCCGGCGGGCCGCGTGTGGGCGAAGGCGAAATCGGCCGCATCGGCCAGTGCTGCCGCGAAGTCGCCCGAGTCGCTGGTGAAGACGCTGTACGATACGCTGTCGCCCAAGCAGCGCGAGACGATTTGCTTCGCCTGGGATTATCAGGATCCGAAGCGGGGCCTGCTGCGGACGCGCGTGGCGAACAACTGGGATATCACCAACGAATTCATTAAAAGCGATTTCTACACCGACGATCAGCGGGCCATTATTCGCGGCATCTTCGAAGGCATCATCAGCCCCGAGTGGCACGCGCGGATCGACAAGCAGCTTGGCGACGATTCGGGCGGCTACGGAACGCACAACAGTATCGCCATCTTCGGACACCCGGGTGCCGACAAGTTTGAATTCGTCATGACGGGCCGGCACATGACGATTCGCTGCGATGGCCACTCGGCTGATCACGTGGCGTTCGGCGGCCCGATCTTCTACGGCCATGCGGCCCAGGGCTTCAACGAAAAGGCGACGCACCCGGGCAACGTGTTTTGGCCGCAGGCGCGAAGAGGCCAACAAGCTGTATCAAATGCTCGACAAGCAGCAGCAGGAGCAAGCGTTGCTGAAAAGCGGTTTGCCGGCGGAGCAAAAGGTCGGCTTCCGCGGCGAGAAAGGCGAATTCCAAGGCCTGGCTGTCACCGACCTGTCGAGCGATCAGAAGGAGCATCTGCAAAAGGTGATGTCGATGCTCGTCGAGCCGTACCGCCAGAGCGATCGCGACGAAGTAACGAAGTGCCTCAAATCGCAAGGCGGCCTCGATGCGTGCCACCTGGCGTACTACGCGCAGCAGGACATCGGCAAAGATGGCGTGTGGGACATCTGGCGGATCGAAGGGCCGTCGTTCGTGTGGCACTATCGCGGTGCGCCGCACGTGCACGTGTGGGTGAACGTGGCGGACGATCCGGGGGTGAAGCTGAACGCGTAGCGTACCAGGTTAAGCCGAGTCTTTGTTGCACACTATTTAGCCCCGGGCGAATCGCCCGGGGCTAAATGCTCTGTTGGCCAAATTCAATCAACTGCGGCGGCAGGCCGATGTCGCAGATGTGGATCGTGCCGGTGAATTCTTTGGCTGCGGGTTGGGTAAAGCCGATTTTCATGGCGGTTAAGGTGCAGGTGAGATCGGCGCGGACGGTGTGCGCGCTCGGCTCGCCGGTGTCGCAATCGAGGCCGCTGGGGACGTCGACGGCGAGTTTTCGGGCGGGGTGGGCGTTCATCCAATCGATGGCGGTATCGAACGGTGGGCGCGGGTCGCCGGTGGCGCCGGTGCCGAGGAGGGCGTCGATGAGCCAGGTGGCGTCGTGGGCGTGGGTGGTGAGTTCGGAAGTAGGTCCGCCGAGCCGAGGCGGACCTGGATCAAGTGCCACTTGGCTCGCGGCGCCTACTTCAACGATTGGCACGCCCGTCTTTTGCAGAATCGCGAAGTTTGTCGCAGCGTCGCCGCGGAGTTCGTACGGTGGGCAGAGGAGCAGCACGCGGCAGGTATGGCCGCGGATTTCTAAGTGCCGGGCGATGACGAAGCCGTCGCCGGCGTTGTTGCCTTTGCCGCAGAGGATAACGACGGGGCCATCAATGCCGAGGCGCTCGAGCACATCGGTGCAGCCGCGGCCGGCGTTTTCCATCAGGACGATGCTCGGGATGCCATAATCGGCGGTCGCGCGGCGATCGATTTCTCGGCATTGGTCGCGGGTGAGGGCTGAGACAGTCATAACGTGAGCGTAGGAGCCCTTAGCGTAGGCGGCAATGGCGAGACACGTCGGAATGGGTGCTGGTCGAGATTCGGCGTGGCCGCCGACGCTAACGCGTTACCACTCGTAGGTTTCGCCGCCGAGGTTGATGCAGACCGGTTCGTCGAGCGCCAGGTATTGGGCCACGTGTTTGCCGTAGCGTTCGATGAGATCGAAGTACTCGGCACTGTAGCGTTCGATCTTTTTGGCGGATTTTTCCTGGGCTTCGGTGACGGTGGAATCGACGAGCCGATCGCCGCGTTGGAAGAATGTTTTGCGGCCGATCTGGCGGCAATTGGCGGCGAGCTCGTGCGAATCTTTCTTGGCGTCGTAGTACAAGGAATTGCCTCCGAAGTAACCGCCACCGGCACTTTGCAGCTTTGCGGCCATCGGTCCCCCGGCGGGACCGCTTACCGACGACGAGGGAGCGCGTGACGCGGTTTGGAGTGAGAGCTTCTCGGCGCGCTGCGAAGCCATATTGGCCGGAGGATGCGTCTAGTGCTTCTGATTCTTGAAGAGCACGGCTGCGGTTTTCGGCAACGCGGCGCACATCGCTCTCTTCGGTGGCCAAGAACGACGTGTAAGGCGTGAGGATGCCGTGCTCGGTGGCCAAGGCGACCAATTCTTTTATCAATTCTTCGTTGCGGCCTTTGAGATCGAGCTCGTCGATGATGTCGCCGACTCGGCGCGTGGCCCAGAGCTTGGCGACGAAAGCGTTGGTATCGTCGTCGCTCTTGGCGACGAGGTCGGCGGGGAAGTCGAACGACTTTTCCTCGTCGCCAACTCTGCCTTTGAGCTTCACCTTGGCCTTGCCGCTGGTGTGATAGCGGCCGACGAGCACCGCCTGGTCGCCGGCAAATAGATCGAATTCACCTTTGGGATAAATGCGATTGACGGCCGGCGCGCCTTTCAAGGCACCCTCACCCGGCCCTCTCCCGGAGGGAGAGGGAGTCGTTGCGCCTTCGACATCGAACGCTAGCGTAACTCCCGTCATCACGGGCGCTCCGATCTTGCGATAGAGCGCACTGACCGAGGCCTCGATGTTTTCGTTCGGCCGCACGTATTGACTGAGGCCGAAGTTGGCGCGGGCCAGCTTGTCGAGTAGGCGGCTGTTGACGTCGTAGCCGACGCCGAAGGTGAAGACGCGGGCATGCACGTGGTTGGTCTCTTCGCTGTGTTTCACGATTGCCGCTTCGCCGGTTTCGCCGCTGGTGGGGAGGCCGTCGGTGAGGAACAAGACATAGGTTGGCCGCTTGTTGTCGGCGAGCATGCCGAGGGCCCGATTGAGGGCGCCGTTGATATCGGTACTGCCGCCGGCGAAGAGCCCATCGACAAAGCCGGTGGCGGCGGCACGGGTCTCGCTGTTGAATTTTTCGAGCTCCGGCCGGAACGTGCTGATTTCGCTGTCGTAGGCGATGATGTTGAACAGGTCGCCTTCGCGCAAGTTATTGAGCACAAACTTGGCGGCGCCCTTAGCTTGCTCGATCTTTTCACCGCTCATGCTGCCGGAGCGATCGACCACGAGCACGACGGTTTTGGCGACCGGCCTGGCGTCGGCCGCTTTCACTTCCGGGCTGGCAAGCATCAGGAAATAGCCATCCTCATCCGCTTTCGGCCGATAGCTGACAACACTTGCGGCGACGCTTTCCGCGCCCGTGTCGAAGAACAGTCGGAAGTCTTCGCCCGGTACGGTCTCGCGGGCTTCGTATTTGACGAGCGCGTGAGTCTTGTCCGGCCGTTCGATATTTACCGCGTGAGTCGCCGAGTAGATATTTTTTATCGGGGCGCTGCTTTCGATCGCCAATTGAAGGCTCACTTTGCCAACCGGCGCACACGTATACTTGGCCGTGCTGAGCGGGAAGATGAAATCGGTGAGGCCATAGTTCTTGCGCAGGAGCTGCGAATAGCGGAGCGTAATTGTGCGCTTCGCACCTGGTGGGATTGGAAACACATTCGTTTGGAACATGCCGGTTCCGACCCATTCCAACAGGGCCGGGTCGCGGTTCTTGCGGACGATTTCCTCGTAGCGCCGGCGGGCTTCTTCTTTCGACAGCAATTTGGCCTGTGTTTCTTTGCCATCGATGAGCAGCGTCAACTGGTCGATCGCGCCGTCGTAGGGCAGTGGAAACATGAAGCTCACTTCCATCGGCGCGCTGCCCGTGTTGTCGAACGATTGAGACACTTGCACGCGGGCAATCTGGTCGTTGAGGCGGGCATTGACTTCGATGGAATCGATCTTGTAGCTCGAGATTGGTTGCGGGACGGGACGCGGCGGCCACGGAATCGGTCGCGGCAGGCGGATGGCGTGTCCGGTATGCACGTCGACCAGGATACCTTGTGCGATCGCGCTGGTGGCGATGCTGGCAAGCGTCAACATGGCAACGATCGACGAAGCGTAACGATGGCGGCTCATGAAAAGCTCCTGCACGAACGGATTGAGGCTGGGTAACGCGTGTGTTGGATGTTTGCGTAGCGGTGCTTAGACGACAGATGATTTGAAAAGGTTTCAGGCAGAAATGGCGCGGGCCTGCAAATTGTGTATTTAGCCCGAATCACCAATGGAGTTCGCCTTGCGGTGTTTGGCGGGTTAAAAGATGATTCCGGGCCGAAAACCGGGGATGAGGACCGGGGACGAGGACGTCCCGGCTCCGCTCGGAAGTTCAAGGCCAGCCGCGGCGTCCCTGCCGCGTCTTGCCTCTTCATGGGCGAACTGCCGCAATTCGCGAGCCCTGCGAATTTAAGCGCGGCAGAGCGCCCGCCGTGGGATGAGAACGCAACTTCCCCGTAGGCACCGCGGGGTCGATCCAGTGGAAGCACCTTCTAATCGATGAACACGTCCAAAATTATTCTGGCGCCGCTTGTTTTTCTGGCCGGTTACCAGCCTTTGTCGGCCCAGCAACCGGGGCCGTCGTCTCAGCCGATGGCGACGCCCTATCCGGCGATTGCCGCCCCGCCAGTCGTGTTTGGCCCGCCAAATATGCAGGGTCCGCCGGTGTTTCAACCGGCGCCGACGGTTGAGCCGATTTACCCGCCGCAATCGGCATTGGTTCCGTTGCCGAGCCAAACGCCGGGCTCGATTTTCGGGCCGCCGGGCGTGGTAGCGGCGCCGGGTGCGCCGATTTCCACCTGGGGCGTTGCCCCAGCCACCCGTTGTCGCGGGCCCGCCGAATCCGATCATCGTGCCGGTGGTCGATGAGGAGCGGGCATGGGATCAAATCGCGGACGTGGTGAGCGACTACTTCAAGATCGCACGCGAACAGCGGGTGCGGCGCAACGGCGAGGCCTGGATGGAGGGGCGGATCGAAACGGTGCCGCTAACTGGCGCGACGGTGCTCGAGCCGTGGCGGCACGACTCGGTCAGCACGTTCAACCGCTGGGAAAGCACGTTCCAGTCGATTCGCCGACGGGCGATCGTGCGCGTCATTCCCGACGCGAATGGGTACCTGGTCGAGGTCATCGTGGAAAAGGAGCTTGAAGACCTTCCGAAACCGGAAAAGGCCAGGGTGGGGCCATCGGCATTTGGAAGCGATCAAACGCTTCCCAGCGAACGATTGGAAGAAATCACACGCACGCATTCGTCGCCGAATTGGATCCCGCTCGGTCGCGATCCGGCGCTCGAGCAACGAATTCTGGCGGAAATCCACGCCCGGCTGAACGGCATCAGCGGCCCGCAATCGGTGTTTGGCCAGTAAATTTACCGCGACGCGCCAGGTCGCGATGCTAGCTTAGTTGAATTCACGCCGATTGAGTTTGGCAGTCGTTTGCTATTGTTTCGCATCAAGCGTTTTTGTAGCGTTTGCCGAACTATATATGTAGTACGGCTGCAATTTAGCGCTGCTAGCAAAATGCGGACAGAGTTATCTTTGGCAGAATCTTACTTTCGCGCTGTGGCCCGGCGCACCAATCGGCGGAAGAGTCGCGCGACCCTCCGTCGGGAGCTGACATGAATTCATTAGCGTACGATCGTCATCTACATGGCCGGCGCGAATTGGCTAGCATTGTGAAATGCCTGAAAGATATCCCGTTTGGCAGCCGGGTTCTCGATCTGCCGTGCGGCTTGGGTTGTTTGACAAAGGTGCTCGTTGAGCGCGGCTACCTCGTAACGGCCGCCGATGCGTCTGAGAGCCAGGTGAACCACGCGCGGGAAAATTACCTCGCCTATCAAAAGCGGCATGGCTTAAAGGGCGCTCCCGTGAAGTTCGAGCGGCGCGACCTGCTCGCGACCGGCTACGCGAACGACGAGTTCGATGGCGTGACCTGCATCCGGTTGTTCCATCATTTTTACGAGTCGGAAACGCGTCGCAGCGCGCTTCGCGAGTTGCGGCGAATTTGTCGCGGGCCGATCGTGCTGACGTTTCGGCGTTCGCTTGCCGTGGACTATGCGCGGTACTGGATCAAAGACCGCATCGTTCACTACCGGAAATTGGGCACGCCGCTATACGACCGCGTGCTGCCGATTTCGCTGAAGAAGTTTTCGGCGGAAATCGCGGACGCGGGCCTGGGGATCGACGCGAAAATGGCCGCCGTCTGGGGCATCTCGTCGCGCTGGTTCCTCGTGCTCAGCCGGCGGCAAGCGGCCAATCGCGCCGGCGGCAAACACGCGGCCTGATGGCGGGAAGAAAAGAAGCGTCAGGAATCCTGACACCATTTATTCGCATGCTGGCGGTCTAAATCGCATGTCTTCCCGAAAAAAACGGCTACGAGACCCGTCTTGCAGGCGCTGAACTATTTGGATAGTTTATCGCCCCGTTTACCTGGTTTTCTTCGCGGTCGTATTACGGCCCAATCGATGAATCGGCGGTGGCCAATTTGATTTGGCCAGGCGTTCCACACTGAAACAAAGAGTCATCCCATGGCATTGACCGATGAATTCAAAGAGCAAGGCGAATGGTTGTTCCGATGGCGAAGCTTCTTGCCGCTGATCCTGATTCCGTTGATTGGCGTCGCGATGACGCAAATCGACATCAGTGCCATCGATAAGTGGGGCGATAGTTGCTGGGATTATTTCTGCCTCGGCGTTTCCTTTCTGGGGCTGTTCGTTCGTGTGATGACAGTTGCTTACGTGCCGCAGCATACGTCGGGCCGAAATACGAAGCGGCAAATCGCCAGCGAGTTGAATACCAGCGGCATCTATTCGGTTGTGCGTCACCCGCTCTACTTGGGCAATTATTTGATTGGGCTCGGTATCTCGCTCGTGCAAGGTGTGTGGTGGTTGCCGGTCATATACAGTCTTGCTTTCTGGCTGTACTACGAACGGATCATGTTTGCCGAAGAAGCGTTTTTGGGGCAGAAGTTCGGCGACGACTACCGGCACTGGGCGGCGACAACGCCCGCCTTTTTGCCGCGGTTCAGGCAATGGCGGAAGGCGTCGTTGCCGTTTTCGTGGATCAATGTGTTGCGCCGCGAATACAGCGGCCTGATGCTCGTGATTCTTTGCCACGCCGGACAGGAATTTTTCGAGCAGTGGATGAAGCAGCACCGGGTCGTGTGGGAAGTGTTTTGGGCGACGCTGCTTTTCGGTGGGCTGACGATCTATTTTGTGCTGCGCTGGTTGAATCGCAACACGAATGTATTGCGAGTGACGGGCAGGTGATCGCCGGCCGCGAGGGATTGGCCAGCATCAGAATAAATGAGAAGGGCTGCAGCGTGAGCGAACAATGTCGTTTTGCCTCGGACGAAGTTGCCCGGCTGTTGGCGTCCAATGGGATTCACGATCTGGCGTCGGCCTTCGAGGCAGGTGACTCGATCGACGGACTGCACGAGCGGCGAGCCACTCGGCACGCTCATAAGCTAGTGGTCAAGCTCGAACTGAAGAGTGCCACGGGACCGACGACCGTGTATATCAAGCGGCAATGGAGCCGCGGGCGATTGATACCGCGCCTGACAGATTTGCGTCACCGCATCGGGTTGCAATGTTCGCCGGTCCACGAGTGGCGTGGCTTGCGAATTATGCAGGCGGCGGGCTTTCACGTATCGGAGCCGCTCGCGGTGTTTTGGCGTGGCCTGGGGTTTTCCTCCGGCGCGGTCGTCACCAGAGCGGTGCCGCCCTCACACTCGATCGACGACATGTTGATCAGTGGCGCGTTCGAGCGAATGGCGCCAGCCGGCCGCGATTCATTGATTGCGGCCGCAAGCAAGGTTGTCGCCCGATTGCATCGCGACAGAATTTCGTGGCGTTCGATGAAGGCCAAGCACTTCTATCCGGAAGATCTTGGCGGCAACCGCTGGCGGATATGGCTGATCGACTGCGAAGGCGTGTATCGCTGGGCCAGTCGCCGCGACTGCGAGAAGGCTTGGCAAGTTTATCTACAAACCCTTCCGTCGCCAGGGCCGAACCTGCAGAGCGATTTCGTTTCGGCGTATCGTCTGGCTTCGAGCTGTTAGGATTTGTCTTTTTAGCTAGTTCTACAGCAAGGTTTTCATGCGGGCGCCACAACGCATTGCGGTTGTCAAGGGTCGCTAGCTCGCAAATTGTAGTGCGAGCAGCAGCGAAGTCTTGCTGTAGAACTAGAAGCAGTTTCAAAACCGGTGTCATTCTGAGCGAAGCGGAGCGGAGCGAAGAATCTAGCCCGAAGTAGCATAGATCCCTCGGTCGCCGAGCCTCCGTCGGGATGACAATGTGATGTTGAAACCGCTTCTAGCTCGCTTGATAGGCGGTCGTTGTTGGAATGCCGAGCTTTGGCAGTGGCACGGCAGTCGGCGCTTCAATTCTTGCGACCGGCAGTTTGAGCGTGAATGCGGTGCCGACTCCGACGGTGCTTTCGACGCGGATTTTGCCCTGGTGGAATTCGATGATTTCGCGGCAGGTTGCCAGGCCCACGCCGGTACCGCCCTTGCCGCTGGAATCGGGACCGTGTTTGGTCGTGAAATAGCGGTCGAAAATCCGAGGGAGGACGTCGGCGGGAATTCCGCTGCCCGTATCGCGCACGGTGAGGTCCACGGTGTGTGCGGCCGGATCGGGCGCAATGCGAATCGTAATCTGTCCGCCGCGCGGCATAGCCTGCCGGGCGTTGGTGAGCAAATTCAGGAGCACTTGCTGGATCTCGTTGCCGCAAACGAACGCCAGCGGGGCCGGTTCGATCTGGACCTCGACCAGAATGCGATACTTTTGCATCTCGCGTTCGAGCAGCACCAGCGACGACTCGATGAGCTTGGCGAGGTCGGTTGGGACGCGGTCGTTTCCCCGGTTTCGCGCCAGGCCCAACACGCTGTTGGTAATCTTTTCAGCCCGCACGGAGGCGGCAAGGATTTTCGTCAGGGCCTTATCGCGAGACGCTTCGTCTTTGTGGCGCAGGCCTAGTTTCGCGTAGTTGATGATCGTCATGAGGATGTTGTTGAACTCGTGCGTGGTCGTGCTGACCAGCTCGCCCAGCGAGGCCATCCGCCGCGCATGGCGGAGCTCGGCTTGGAGGAGTTCGATTTGGCGTTCAGGAGAGGCGGGTTTGTCGGGCATCGTGACTTGTGGGAAGGAAGTTGAATGGGGGAAGCCAGCAACGCGAGCATTGCGGGCGTTGCGGGCGTTGCGGGCGAAGTTTACGCAATCTAAATCGCTGCTTACTTTGGCAATCTCGTGAAAGCAGCCGGAAAAAAGCACCGACTCCGATCTTTCACCGCACCTTCACTGTCTGCCGCAACGATGCTCGCTTGCCGAGCAAACAATTCTTAACTCATTGCCATCAAATTGGTTATGTCTATAGCGTTGTATCGTCGAATCTGACTGGTGAACTACAGGATGCGACGATAGAATCCGCCCCCCAAAAAAAGCCATTAGCTTTTAGCTGTTAGCTATTAGCACCATGTGGCGAATGGCAACTCGCTACGAGCACTTTTAAGGAACGGCACGCGATGCACACAGTTGAATTGTTGAACCAAGCAGTGGGAGCCGCACGCGGCTAGGCTACGAGGTTCGCCTGGATTGGCTGGGCGGAAATGGCGGCGGTCACTGCCTGGTGCGCGGCCGGAAGTGGCTGCTATTGGATGTCGCGCAGACGGTGGACGAGCAACTCGACGTTGTGTCCGAGGCGCATGCGTGGCGAAACCGCAGCCAAACCGGTCGTCAAGTCGGCGGATCTTGCCGATCACATCGAGGCGCGTAGCGCTGCCTGAAGTCGCCTGCTACTATTCGCGTGGCTCGCATGTTAGAATCCGGCCATGTCTCGAATCGGCAGCCTTCTCTATGGCCTGATTGCGTATCTTCTGTTCCAGGTTGCGATTCTGTACGGGATTGGGTTTGTCGGCGATCTCTACGTGCCCAAGGGAATCGACGGCGGCGACGTAAGGCCCCTTGCGGCGGCGATTGCAGTTGATCTATTGCTGCTTCTATTGTTTGCGATTCAACACAATGTGATGGCCCGGCCCTGGTTCAAGGACTGGTGGACGCAATACGTGCCGCGGCCGATCGAGCGAAGCACGTACGTAACGGCGTCCAGCTTGATTTTGTTGCTTCTTTATTGGCAATGGCGGCCTTTGCCAGACGTGGTTTGGCACGTCGAGAACCCGGTTGGCCGCGGCGTGTTGTGGGCGCTGTATTTCGCCGGTTGGGCGATTGTATTTTACAGCAGCTTTGTCATCGACCACTTCGAGCTATTCGGACTGAAGCAAGTTTGGACGTACTTTCGCGGAAGCGAACCGGTCCATTCGCCATTCAGTGAACGATCGCTCTATCGCTGGGTGCGACATCCGCTGATGCTGGGCTTCATCGCCGCATTTTGGTCGGCGCCGACCATGTCGCAGGGCCGCCTGCTGTTCGCCGTCGTGACGACGGTCTGGATCCTGATTGCGATCCAGATTGAAGAGCGCGATTTAGTACGGTTTTTGGGTGAGCCGTACGGGCGCTACCGCGAACGCACGCCAATGCTGTTGCCGTCGTTCTACCGGCGAAAAGGTGATTAATGTTCGTGCGACTTCTGGGCGTAAAGGTTGTGCTGCGCAATGAACGCGGCAACTGTGGGCGGTACGAAGCTGTCGATTGACTTACGGGCGGCGATGCGTCGGCGGATTTCCGAGCTGCTTACGTCCATCGCGGGCAGCTCGATCGATTGCGGCTGTGTGTCCTCGGTGCAGAGTAGCTTCAGCCGATCGAGATCGGGCACGGGTGTTGCGGCGCGACGAACGACGAGTGGCCTTGCCAGACGAAAGATTTCGCGAGGTTCTTTCCAGCGGGGCACGTCGCAAAGTGCGTCGGCGCCGATCGGAAAGAATAGTTGAGCGCCGGGCAATTCGATATGAATTTGCCGAAGTGTTTCGACCGTGTAACTTAATCCGCCGCGGTCGATCTCGAGCGTACAAACGCGCCATGAAGGCTCGGCATTGGTCGCAAGCCGAAGCATTTCAACGCGCTGCGCATCGGTGGCGTGGGGCCCGCGTTGTTTCAAGGGCTGGATTGCGGTGGGTGTGAACCAAACCTCGTCGAGTATGGCGTCACGCTGGCAGGCGTGGGCGATTGCCAAATGGGCATTGTGCACCGGATCGAAGCTGCCGCCGAAAATGCCGAGACGCATGGGCTGGGGACTGGGGGCTGGAGTTTGGGGGCTGGGGGCTAGGGGCGAACCTATTTAACAGGATACGATACAGCGATCGTGGCGTATTGAGCCACTTTTTTGGATCGCGTTCATTTCCCAAGTCCCGAGCCGCAATTTTCCGGCATGCCGTCTATTCAACAATCCTTGTTCGAAACTCAGCCGCCGGCGTGGGAAGTGGACGATTCGGCGATGGCACTCGTCGCGACGGTGATATTGCCGAGCGGCCCGGCGGGCGAATTCGATTACCTGGTGCCAGAAGAGATGCTCGGCGGCGCGCGGCCCGAGCGAACGTTGGAAGCAGGGCGGCGGGTGCGGGTGCCGCTGGGGCGGAGCAACCGAAGCGTCGTGGGTTACTGCGTGGACGTGGCCATGAAGCCTGCTGGAAGTCGAAAGCTCAAGGCGGTGGCCGCGGTGCTCGACCGCACGCCGCTGCTTTCGCCAGCGATGCTCCGGCTCACGCGATGGATGGCCGAATATTATCTGAGTCCATGGGGCCAGGTGCTAGAGGCAGTGGTGCCGGCCGGGGTTCGGCATGATGCGGGCGGCCGCGAAGTGACGCTGCTCGCGGCAGCGCCAGACGCTCTTGAACGCGCCCGGCAATTGAAGCTCTCGGCAAAGCAAACGGAATTGCTGCGGTTGCTCGCGGCGAGCGCACGTCCGGTTACGTCGAAAGAGCTCGCGGCGCGGGCCGGGTGTACGGTCGCGCCGCATCAACTTGTTGCGCAAGAAAGGGCTTATTGTAGCGACGGTGGGACGAATTGATGCGGCGCCCTCCGAACAGACTCTTCATCCGCGGCAGGAGCCGTTCGAGTTGAATCCCGATCAAGCCCGGGCACTGGCTACGATTCGGGAAGCTCTCCACGCGGCCGAGCATCGCACGATCCTAATCCACGGCGTGACGGGCAGCGGGAAGACGGAAGTCTATATACAGGCGATTCAGGAAGTGGTGCGATTTGGACGGCAAGCGATTTTGCTAGTGCCGGAGATCAGCCTCACGCCGCAAACGGTGTCCCGATTCCGTGCGCGGTTCGATCGCGTCGCGGTGCTTCATAGCCACATGAGCGACGTGGAGCGTCACGAGCATTGGCGGCGAATTGCCAAGGGGGAAGTGGAAGTGGTCGTCGGGGCGCGGAGCGCAATTTTCGCTCCCACGCCGCACCTGGGTTTGATTGTCCTTGATGAGGAACATGAATCGACATTCAAGCAGGAATCAGCGCCACGTTACCACGCCCGCGACGTGGCGATTCGCCGCGCGGCCGACCAGAACGTGCCGCTGGTGCTAGCCAGCGCTACGCCGTCGCTGGAAAGCTGGTACCGGGCTGGGCAGGGCGAGTATCAGCTTGTCGAGATGCCGCGGCGCGTGCTCGATCGGCCGCTGCCGGCCGTGCAGACCATCGATCTGCGAGATGAAGTTCACAGTAAGTATTCACGAGGTGCGATCAGCAGGCCGCTGCACCGGGCGATGGAGGAAGCCTTGCGCGAGGGGGGGCAGGTGATCCTGATGCTGAATCGCCGCGGGCATTCGACGCATATTCAATGCCCGGCGTGCGGCCATTCGCTGCGTTGCCCGCAGTGCGAGCTGTCGCTGACGTTTCACCGGCACGATAACACGGCCGTGTGCCATTACTGCGACTATCATGCGGCGGCGCCGACTACTTGCCCGGAATGCAATTTTCGCGGCATACGATTCAGCGGGCTGGGGACGCAGAAGCTCGAGGCGGAAGTGCGGGCTCGATTCCCCGATTACCCGTGCGTACGCATGGATACGGACAGCATGCGCGGTCGCGGCAGCCACGAAGAGGCGCTCTCGGCATTTCGGGACGGCCGGCATCGAATCTTGCTGGGCACGCAGATGATCGCCAAGGGGCTGGACTTTCCGAACGTGACGTTGGTGGGCGTCGTGAATGCGGATACGGCGATGCACCTGCCCGATTTCCGCGCGGCCGAGCGAACGTTTCAACTGGTGACGCAAGTGGCGGGAAGGACTGGCCGTGGTCCCAAGGGGGGTCGCGTGTTGGTGCAAACGTTGTCGCCGGATGCGCCGGCGATCATGGCGGCGGTGCGACACGATCTGGCCGCGTTCGCCACGAACGAGTTGCCGCATCGCGAGGCGCTCGGCTACCCGCCATTTGCATCGATGGTTCGAATCGTGATTCGAGGAAGTCGCGAAACGTCGACGGAGGCGTTTTCACACGAAATTTCGCGCCAGCTGCACGATCGCGCGGAAAGCGCTTCTCCGCCGGTGCGCATCCTGGGCCCGGCCCCGGCTCCGATGGCAAAGCTGCGCGGCAACTATCGATATCAGATCCAGTTGCACTCGACCGATGGCGAGCTTTTGCGCAACGTGGTTCGCGACGCGACGGGCGACATGAAAGCACCGGAGGGGATGGCGTGGATCGTGGATATCGATCCGCTGGATATGATGTGAAAGTCAAGAGCTGAGAGCCGAGAGTCAAGAGCCAGAGGGTATATGATGACACTACGCTGGCTCTTGACTCTCGACTCTTGACTTTCGACCGTCGTCCATATCGCACTTGGACCGATTTCGCGGCGGGGCTTACAATTAAGGTATGTCCTACCGGACGATTAAGCGTGTGCTGGGTGAAACCAACCTGGAGCGAAAGTGTCGCTGGTGGTTTGGCGTCTCGCTCGTCATTTTGCTGACGCTTAGTTTCACGTGGTACGGGCGGCGAACCGAATCGATCGTGCAGGATTTGAATCCGAAGTTCATCGGGCCCGAATTGGTGCGTGCCGGGTGGCTGGAAATTCACTTGCGGCACCTGGCGGATATCGCCCGAATTCCGCGCGATGAGCGAAGCGCCGCTGCCGCCGGCGGCAACCGGACGAACGACATGGACGACAAGTTCTACGGCGATCTGGTCGAGAGCAGTAAGAAGTTGGGAAAAAAATTTGAGTGGGATGCAATTCTTCCCCAAACCGGGTTCGTCGATCAGGTACCGGACAAAAATCGCCCACATGGCCAATTGGAGGAGAAGTGGCTGGCGGAGTGGGCGGCGCCGAATGCGGGTGCCCAGGCGCCGCTTGCCGATAATCAGGCGGACGACTCGGGTGCCAGTCAACCGGAAGCCGAAGAGAGTCTTTATCACGAGCGGTATATCGACGACAAAAGCGGTCATCGATTATATCGATACTATCAACCAAAGTATGCCGACGACTCCTGCCTGGTCTGCCACAGGTATATGTTGAGCGGCGCGGGACCGCGGCCGCATCTTAAAGTTG
The DNA here is from genome assembly GCA_963733825.1 of Pirellulales bacterium. Lineage (GTDB taxonomy): Bacteria > Planctomycetota > Planctomycetia > Pirellulales > Lacipirellulaceae > JABDGM01. Next base: position 24,280 of record CAVTEK010000004.1, on the reverse strand, counting down.
GCGACTTGATGGCGATGATTCGGGTGACGACCGATTACGGTCCGACTGCGACCGAGGTGGCGAAGGGGCGAGCGTTATTGTGGACGGCCGCGATCGTGGTTGGCTTCGTTTCGATGTTCTCGCTTTGGGCCGTGGTTCGCTACGTGATCGTGAAGCCGGTAACGCATTTGCGCGACGTGGCCAACGCGGTTCGGGCGGGCGATATCGAGCAGCGGGCATCGATTCGCACGGGTGATGAGTTCGAAGAGCTGGCGGCCGCGTTTAACCGCATGTTGCGCCAACTGTTGAGCCAACAGAGCGAGTTGCAGCAGAGCAAAGGCGAACTGGACGAGCGGTTGGACGAGCTGGCCCAAGCCAACATGCGGCTGTACGAGATGAATCGTTTGAAAAGCGACTTTTTGGCCACGGTGAGCCACGAGCTGCGAACGCCGCTCAACAGCATTTTGGGTTTTAGCGACGTGCTCAGCAGCGTCCATGCACTCGACGACAAGCAGTTGCGATACGTATTCAATATTCAGCGATCGGGGCGAATGCTGCTCGAAATGATCAACGACATTTTGGATCTGGCCAAAGTGGAAAGCGGCAAGATGGAGATTCGTCTCAGCGAGTTCAAAGTCGGTGCGCTGATCGCGGGGCAGTGTGAAATGGCAAGGCCACTGGCGGAAAAGAAGAACATCGACTTGGATTGCGACGCCCCGGCAACTTTACCGCCGCTGCGGCAAGATCAGGCGAAGGTGCAGCAAATCCTCAATAATCTGCTATCCAATGCCATTAAGTTTACTCCAGAGGGCGGACGCATTTTTGTATCCGCGGAGCGCGATGATTTGGGCGACTTGCGGATCAAGGTCGCGGACACGGGCATCGGAATCAGTCCGGACGAACAGCAGCTAGTGTTTGAGAAATTCCGGCAAGGTTCGAGCGGGCATCCTGATGGGGATGCGATGACGCGCGAGCATTCGGGCACGGGGCTCGGTCTGTCGATCGTGCGGGAATTGTGCCGATTGTTGGGCGGCGATGTTTCGCTGGAAAGCGAGCTGGGCAAGGGCAGCACGTTCACGGTGCGATTGCCGTGGCGGCTGGAAGAAACGCCCAAGCTCGATTCGCAATTCCGCGAGGATTTAGAGGTGCTTACGCGAACCGCGCGGGTGGCCGATGCAATGCCCAATGGGCTTCATACTTACGAGAACCAGGGATCGGGAGTGTGATTCGATTGTGGATTTCGGATTGCGGATTGCGGATTGTTATGTTTCAATCCGAAATCCGAATTCTGGCCCTTGACTCTTGACCCTTGACTCTCGACTCTCGACTTCCGTCTGTTCAACTTTTCACCGACGGCGCCTGCAGCGGCAATCCGGGGCCGGGCGGTTGGGCGTTCATCTTGCGCCATCCTGCTACGGGTAAAGAGATGGAGCGTTCGGGCGGCGAGCCGCAAAGCACCAACAATAAGATGGAGCTGACGGCCGCCGTCCGCGGGCTGGAGGCGCTCAAGCGCCGCAGCCACGTCGAATTGCTCACCGACAGCGTGTACGTCGGCAAGGGAATCACCGAGTGGCTGCCGAAGTGGAAGGCCAACGGCTGGAGACGGAAGGAGCGCAACAAGCTGGTGCCGATCGCCAACGAGCCGCTGTGGCGGAAACTGGATGCGCTGCTGGCGAAACATGAGGTGCGATACACGCGTGTCACCGGACATAGCGGTCACACGGAAAACGACCGTGTCGATGAGCTGGCGGTGGCGGCGTATCAGCAGTTCTTATAGTGCGTTCCAGAAACAAGCGCCGACGTAGCTCAAACAAAAGAGTGCGGATAGGATGATGAGATGAGCAAGTTCCAAGAAGCCGAGGATGCGGTTTCCAAACTTTCGCAAGCCGAAAAAGCCCAGTTGTTAGAAGTCGTCGTGCGCGATTTGGGCACAGCCTTTCCGGGCATTGAGACTAACCCACATGTCTGTGGCGGTGAACCATGTATCGTACGCACGCGGATTCCCGTTTGGCTCCTCGAGCAAGCTCGGCGACTTGGTACCAGCGAGTCCGAGTTGCTACGCGCCTATCCAACGCTGCACGCCGCCGATTTGGTCAACGCCTGGAGCTACGTACGCAACCATCGCGAAGAGATTGAGCAGCAGATTCGCGATAATGAGGAAGCGAAATAGATGGCGCGGCTCTACGCCAACGAGAACTTCCCGCTGCCGGTGGTTGAGGGGCTTCGTGCGGCAGGCCACGACGTCATTACGGTTGCGGAGACTGGGAAGGCGGAACAGGCGTGGCCCGATGAAGATGTGCTGGAATTCGCCATTCAGGATGACCGGGCGTCTCACATTGAACCGTAAGCACTTTATCCGGTTACATCATCGGCAACCGATCCACGCAGGTATTGTTGCCTGCACTTTTGATCCGGACTTTGCCCGCAATGCGCGGCGAATTGACGAGGCGATTCGCTCACTCGGTGAATTGTGCGGCCAACTTATCCGCATCAATCGACCGGCGGAGGAGTAGCCGATCTTCAGCCAATGGGTTGCTGTCTGCCGGCTCGTTCGCGCCGTACAATGACGGCATGAGCGTTGTGCCGCAGAGGAGCGAGCAGCAAGTATCGAGTCGGCGGGAGCCGACGGCGGCGGAGGTGCTGGCGACGCCGGTCGAGTTTGTGCGGGGCGTGGGGCCGCAACGGGCCGAGTTGCTGGCGCGGCTGAGCGTGCGGACGGCGGGCGAGCTCATCTTTCTGTTCCCGCGAGACTACGAAGACCTGACCGATCGGCGCGAGATTGGCGATTTGGACGAGGAGCACGTGCAGACCGTGCGCGGCGAGGTCGTGGAAATCGATGCCCGCAGCAGCGGGTTCGGCAAGAGTGTGGTCGGCGTGTTGGTAAAGAATGGGCCAGATTATTTGCGCGCGATGTGGTTCAACCAGCCGTTCATGCGGGAGAAATTTCGCGAGGGGCAACACCTGTTGCTTTCGGCGAAGCCGCGGTTTCGCGGCGGGCGGTGGGAGATGCCGCATCCGCGGGTGACCTGGCTCGATGGCGCCGAGGACCAGCCCGAGATGCGGCTGTTGCCGCTGTATCCGCTGACGGAGGGTCTGACGCAGTACCAGGTGCGGCGGATGGCGGCGAGTGCGCTGGAAAACTTCGGCCATGTTCTGGAAGAAGTTTTCCCGGAGCCTCTTTTGCGGCAATACGATTTGATGCCGCTGGCCGAGGCGCTGCCGGCGATTCATTCGCCGCAGGATGATGCGCAACTGGAACGGGCGCGGCGACGGTTTGTTTTTCAGGAGCTTTTCATTTTGCAGCTGGCGGTGGTGGCGCGGCGGTGGCAGCAACAAGTCGGCTTTCGGCGCCGCCCTTGGTCGCGTCGGCGGATATCAATGCGCGGATCGAGCGGTTGTTTCCGTTTCAGTGGACGGCCGGCCAGCGGGCGGCCATTAGCGAAGTTGCCGCGGATCTGGCCAGCGAAACGCCGATGAATCGCTTGCTGCAGGGCGACGTGGGGAGCGGCAAGACGGTCATCGCCGTGTACGCGATGCTGGTGTGCGTCGCCCGCGGATATCAGGCGGCGCTGATGGCGCCGACCGAAATTTTGGCGCGGCAACATGCGGAGACGCTTGCCGAGCTGCTCAAGGCCAGCCGCGTGCGGTATTCGCTGTTGGTGGGCGGACTGACGGCGAAGCAGCGTGAAACGGCGCTCGCTGAAATTGCCGCCGGGCAGATCGACCTGGTGATCGGAACGCACGCGATCGTGCAGGACGACGTGCGATTCGCCAAGCTGGGGCTGGTGATCATCGACGAGCAGCACAAGTTTGGCGTGCGGCAGCGGGCGGCGTTGCGGCAAGGCGAGAAGTCGCCGCATTACCTGGTGATGACCGCCACGCCGATACCGCGAACGATCAGCATGACGCTGTTCGGCGACCTGGATGTAACGACGCTGCGCGAGATGCCGCCGGGGCGGCAGGAGGTGCGGACGTACGTCGTGACGCCCGGCGAGCAGGCGCGTTGGTGGAATTTCGTGCGCGAGAAGCTGCGTGCCGGTCGGCAGGCGTATGTTGTCGCGCCGCTGGTGGATGAATCGGAGAATATTGCCGCGGCCAGCGTGTCGGAGGCATTCGAGCGGCTGACCAACGGCGAGTTGGCGGCGTTTCGCGTCGGGATCATTCATGGCCGTCTGTCTGCCGGCGGAGAAGGCCGAAGCGATGGAAAGTTTTCGAGCGGGCCGGCTGGATGTGCTGGTCTCGACGAGTGTGATCGAGGTGGGCGTCGACGTGCACGAACGCCTGCATCATGGTGATCGATTCGCCGGAGCGGTTCGGGCTCGCGCAGTTGCACCAACTGCGGGGCCGCGTGGGGCGTGGGAAACTGGCCGGCTTTTGCGGGCTCTTGGTTGGCGACGAAATGTCGGAGGCGGCCCGCGCACGGCTCGATGCGTTTGCCACGACGAGCGACGGCTTCGAGCTGGCCGAAATGGATTTCGATCTTCGCGGTCCGGGCGATTTGTTCGGCACGCAGCAGCACGGCCTGCCGCCGCTGCGAGTTGCCGACCTGCGGCGCGATCGGGCGATTTTGGAAGAGGCACGTCGCGAAGCGCAGCAACTATTTGCCGCCGATCCGGGACTGAAGCATCGGGATCACACCCGGCTGCGTCGGCAGATGCTCATGCGCTACGGCAACGCGCTGGAGTTGAGCGACGTAGGCTGACTTGGAAAAATAATGGGTCGAAGCCCGCAGCGCAAGCAAAGTGCGCAGTGGAGCGCGTAGCAAACCCTTGCTTGTGCTGCGGGCTCCAATCCGGTCTGTTCGTGGGGTGTTTGGCTACGGCTACTCATGCCGCAGCTCTTTCGCTCGGCGGACCAATTCGAGAAACTCCCTGCGATAGCCGTGCGGGTCTTCGCCGATGCCGCCCTGGGCCAGTTCCTGCACCGCGGCAAACGTTAGGTTGCCTTTGTACTGCGAGTCGCGAAGCAACAGGCCGAAGCCGGCGACGGAGGCGGCGAACTTCAGGTCGCCCGAGGCGGCGGCGAACGACTTGCCGTCGTCGGTGATGGGCCATTCGAGTTTCTTGCTCGTGTCGCCATCGGGCGCTTTGTAGCGCATTTTGAGCGTGAGAAGCTCGTGGGAGGCATCGGGCTCTGCGTAGGACGGACAATCGTGTCCGTCTGATCCTTACCTTCTTCTTTCGCCCGATCCTCGACGGACAGGATTGTCCGTCCTACGGGCTTTTGATACTTCAGCTCATCGACACGCGCCGACTTCGACTTTCTTGTCGGCCGGCACGATTTCGTAGAGGGCCGTGACGGTGTGGCCTGCGCCGATTTCGCCGGCGTCTTTTTTGTCGTCGTTGAAGTCCTCGGTTCGCAGCATGCGCTTTTCGTAGCCGATCAGCCGGTAGCCGGCGACCTGGGCCGGGTTGAACTCGACCTGGATTTTTACGTCCTTGGCGATCGTCACGAGCGTGCCGGTCATTTCCTGGACCAGCACGCGGCGGGCCTCGGTGCGATTATCGATGTAATGGTAGTTGCCGTTGCCGTGGTCGCTGATCGCGACCATCATCGCATCGTTGAGGTTTCCGCGGCCGAAGCCGAGCGTGGAAATGAATACGCCGGTTTCCTTGGCTTTCTTTTCGACCATCCGCTGAAGGTCGGCGGTGCTGGTGACGCCGACGTTGAAGTCGCCATCCGTGCAAAGGATGACGCGGTTCGTGCCGCCCTTGATGAAATTGTCCTCGGCGATTTGGTAGGCGAGCTGGATGCCGGCGCCGCCGGCCGTGGAGCCGCCCGCCTGCAACTTCGCGAGGGCCGCGAGAATCGTGTCCTGCTTGCTGCCCGAGGTGCTGGGCAGCACCAGCCCTTCGGTGCCGGCATAGACGACGATCGCGATGTGATCGTTCTCGCCGAGCTCGCGGGTTAGCTGCTCCAGGCCATAGACCACGAGCGGCAGCTTGGCCGGCTCGTTCATCGAGCCCGATACATCGATCAGAAATACGAGATTCGATTGGGGCCGCTTGTCGCGGTCCATTTCGCGGCCTTTCACGGCGATGCGCGCGAGTCGGTGCTCGGGATTCCAGGGGCAGCCGGCGACTTCGACGTGGGCGGCGAAGGGAGGGGAGTCTGCCTCGGTCGAACCCCCGGCGGAGCCGGGGGCTGGCGGGTGGCTCGCGGCAATCGGCGGTGGCGGTGCGTAGTCGTATTGGAAATAGTTGATGAGTTCTTCGATCCGCACGGCATCGGGTGGCGGAAGCTGGTTCATCTCCATCAGGAATTGTCGGACGTTGGCGTAGGAGGCCGTATCGACGTCGATCGAAAAGGTCGAGACCGCCGCGCCGCCCTCGGCCTTTACGAATGGGTTTTCGACGATGGGCGTGTACTTGTCGCCGGACAGGCGAGGGCCGGTGCCTTCGGCGGTTTGGTTTGAATCGCGCCATTCATAACCGAGCCGAAGCCGGCGACCCTCCTCGCCGAGATTTTTGTTGCGGTTTCCGGCCTGGGTTCCATCGGTTGTCAGCGCAAGCGCGCCAAGCCGATCCTGCGACTGCCGCATGGGGCCGCTAACGTCGAACCCAGGTGCGGAAGAACTGGCCGGCATTCTAAGATCGGAGACCGGCGCACCAATGAATTCACCATCTTGGACCGATGCTGGTTGCGGCGATTGGGGAGCAGGATTTGCAGCGAGAGACCCTAAATCGGATCCGGATTCTTGCGTCACCCACGACTTCAACGACAAGGTTGTTTTGCCTTCTCTAATTTGTTTTCGATCGGAACTCGAACTTCGCGCGCCACCCGATACCGCCGAAGTCAGATGCCGCGCGTGGCTTTCGATGCCATGCTCTCGTTCACCAATTGCGGGAGTGGGAAAGCACTTGCAGCGTCGTGATGGTTTTGCAGTCTCGCGGATACCGAACGATCACGAAGAGCTGCTTCCCGGCGCGATGGACGCTCGGCAACAACAACGTTGTCAGGCCGACCAGGAGCATGGCGGCGATCGCCAAGCTGAACCATTTGAAACTGCTCAGTTCGCGATTGATGGCGGCGGGCATGCTCGTGTACCGAGTGTGCAGCGGCTGCGCCGCTAGAATTCGTGCCGACAGATCGGGCGGTGTTTTGCGGCCGACTAATTCGCTGAGGCCGAGATCGATCAGGCGATCGGGCAGGTCGTCAAATTGCGTGGCGTCTTGGTTTTCTGGTGAGGGGTTCATGGCGGTAGATTCGGCGTGGCCGCCGACGCTAAGGGGGTGATTCGGTTTTGAGTTTTCGTTCGACGCAGTCGCGGAGCACTTCTCGGGTGCGGCGCAGGAGCGTTTTTACGCCGTCCGGCTGCATGCCGAGTTGCGACGCAATGGCATCGCGGCCGGCCTGGTCGCGGTAATGCAAATCGATCGCCTGGCGGGAGCGGCCTTCGAGCTGCGCGACGCAGTCGCGAAGCGCGTCGAGGTAGTTCGTAAGACTGCCATCGGGTCCGGCCGCGGCGGCCCAAGCGGTGTCGGCTGCCTCGAGCTCAACCGTGCTGACCTCGCGGTTTTGCTTGCGGCGAAGTGCCAGCAGTTGGTTGCGGGCGACCACGCGCAAGTAGCCGGCCGTTTGCCGCTCGCCTCGTTCGACGAACTTGCCTCGGGCCAGCGCCAGGAACGTCTCCTGGGTAAGGTCGTCGGCCTCGGCGACGCCCGCGCCCAGAAACCGCACGTACCGCCAAACGCCTGCCTGGTGCCGCTGCACGAGGCTGGCAAGATCGGTCGGCTCGTCCGTTTGCGGCTGCTGGTCGATGGCCGTCATGCTGGTAGAAGTGCGCGGGGCCGGCAAAGGGTTCAAGAAAAGCGAAATTCGGGTGGCTGGGGTCGAGCGACAGCGAGCCCCCAGTTCGTCGCCATGGTGGGGGCTCGCCAAGCCTCGACCCCAGCCACCCGCCGCAGCGCAAGCAAGGTGCGCAGTGGAGCGCGCTAACAAACCCTTGCTTGCGCTGCGGGCTCCGATCCGGTCTGTTCATGGGGTGTTTGGCTACGGCTACTCATGCCGCAGCTCTTTCGCTGGCGCCCAGCCACCCGCGGCCTCTTCGTTGTCACGCCCCTGCCGTGATCGCTGCGCCAGTTTGCCAGTGGGTGCCGTCGCGGGTGATCCGATGATACAGCGTATCGCGTTCGACCGGCTCGCGGCCGGCTTCGGTGATCAGGCGGCGGATTGCCTCGACGGAGAGGATTTCCGGCGTCGTTGCGCCGGCGTCGTGATAGATGAGCTCGTGGCGGACCGTGCCGTCGAGGTCGTCGGCCCCGTACGAGAGAGCCACTTGGGCCGTGCCGATGCCGAGCATGATCCAATAGGCCTTCATGTGCGGGACATTGTCGAGCATCAATCGGCTCACGGCCATGACGCGGAGATCCATCAGGCTGGAGGGTTTCTTAATGTGCGATAGGCCGGTGTTTTCGGGGTGGAACGCCAGTGGGATGAAGGTCTGGAAGCCGCCGGTCTCGTCTTGCAGCTCACGGAGGCGGATAAGGTGGTCGATTCGGTGGTACGGCTGCTCGATGTGTCCGTAGAGCATCGTGCAGTTCGAGCGGAGGCCGAGCTCGTGGGCCGTGCGATGGATTTCGAACCAGCGGCGCGCATCGGCCTTGTGTTCGCAAATCTGGTTGCGGACTTCGGGATGGAAAATTTCCGCGCCGCCGCCGGGCAGGCTGCCGAGGCCGGCGTCGATCATGTCTTGCAGCACGTTGCGGATGGGCTTCTTCGCGAGCCGGCAGAACCAATCGATTTCGACGGGCGTCCAGGCTTTGAGGTGCAGCTCGGGATAGGCGTCGTGCAGCAGGCGGATGATGCCGACGTACCAGTCGTAATTCTTCTGGTGGTGCAGGCCGCCGACGATGTGCATTTCGGTGCAGCCGGTTTCGACCGCTTCGGCGCCGCGGGCGAGGATCTGCTCGTCCGTCATCACGTAGCCTTTGGGATCGCGTAGGTCGGAGCGAAAGGCGCAAAACACGCAGCGGTAGACGCAGACGTTCGTGGGGTTGAGATGCGTGTTGATGTTGTAGTAAGCGAAGTTGCCGTTCTTGCGCTCGCGGACAAGGTTGGCCAGTTCGCCCAGCTCAGGGAGCGCGACATCGGGCCGCTCGAGCACGAGGCCATCTTCCAGCGAGAGGCGCTCGCCGGCTTCGATCTTTTCGCGGATGAACTGGAGGATGGTTGAAGAGGTACGCAACATGATCAGCACCGGGCTCTCAACGTAACGCACTTCCGGCTCCCTCCCCTTTGCGGAAAGGGTTGGGGAGGGGGAGCGGTGCGCGAACAGTTTCCGTCACCCCTCCCTAGCCCTCCCCGTCGAGGGGAGGGGACCGGAGAGTCGTTTCTGTGGAACGCGCTCACGCTCTATCTAGTATCACCCATGCCCTAACCATAGGTCCAGACTGCCGACGGCAAACAAGCCGAGACTAATGATTGCATTCACGTGGAAAAACGCGGCGTTGACGCGTGAAAGATTATCGGGACGCACAAGCAAATGCTCGTAGACGAGTAGAATTGCGACCGCGACGATCGCCAGCCAGAACACCCAACCAAACAACGGATACACCAACGGCAGGCAAGCCAGACACAAAACGGTTAGCAGGTGGCATCCGGCGGCGAGGCGGAGCGCGCGCGGAATGCCGAAGCGGGCCGGGATGCTGAAGTGCCCGGCGGCGACATCGACGTCGTAATCCTGGCAGGCATAGATGATGTCGAAGCCAGCGACCCAGGTGAGAACGGCTCCGCCGAGCACGATCGCCGGCAACAGGTCGCTGGGCTGTGCGAGCACAATTTCACCGCGAATCGCAATCCAGGCGGCGACGGGCGACAGCGCGAGCGCCGTGCCGAGCCAGAAGTGGGCGAGCATCGTGAATCGCTTGGTAAAGCTGTAACCGGCGAGGAACGCGAGGACGGGTACCGAAAAATAGAGCGGGAGCGGATTCGGCAAAAAAAGCAGTGTGCTGGCGATGAAGACCAACGCGCAGATTGCGGTGAACGCCGTTACTTGCCAAACGCTGAGGATGCCGGCGGGCAGATGGCGGGCGGCCGTGCGCGGATTGGCCGCGTCGATATGCCGATCGGCTAACCGGTTGAACGCCATTGCGAAGCTGCGGGCGGCGACCATGCACAGCAGGATGCCGGCAACTTCCTGCCAGCGAAAGGCGACGCGTTTCTTATCCGATTGATCTCGCTGGGCAATGATCCAGTCGCCCGGCCCTCCACCTGGAGTCTGCAACACGGGCGTCGCACGCGCCACGCTTTCGCTCGTTTCGATAAACCAGTTGTATTGGCGGACTTCTTGCGCCGTCGCACTCCACGCCATCACCGCGGCCAACAGCGCGAACGGCAACGCAAACAGCGTGTGGCTGAAGCGGATGAGTTCGAGCAAATAGCGGATCGTTTTGAGCACGTAGAAAGAATTCAAAAGAAGGAACACTAATCTGCGCTAATCTACACTACTTGATTAGCGAAGATTAGTCCCGATTAGTGTTCAGCTGACTTCTTCGCGCCTTTGCGTGAGACTATTCTGTTCCCCAGCGCTTGGTGAGCGTCTGCACAACGCCGAGCTGATCGCAGATGCGGGCGACGACGAAGTCGACGAGGTCGCCCATCGAAGTTGCGCCATGGTAGAAGCCAGGGGACGCGGGCAGGATGACGCCGCCGGCTTCGGTGACGCGGCGCATGTTGTCGATATGGGCGAGCGAGAGGGGCGCTTCGCGAGGCACGAGGATCAGTTTGCGGCGTTCTTTGAGCTGCACTTCGGCGGCGCGTTGAATAAGGTTATTCGCCGCGCCAGTGGCGACGGCACTCAGCGTCGTGCCGCTGCACGGGCAGACAACCATGCCGGCGGTGAGAAACGAACCGCTGGCCATGGGGGCCATGAAATCCTGGTGGTGGTAGTAGTGAAGGCGGCCGGGGGCCGGGGGCTGGGGGCTGGGGGCTGGCGAAGATTTCCCGCTCGTCGGTCCCTCGAATGATCGGTCTTGATCGAGCGATAAGCGGCTGAAGTCGAAATGGTCGAGGTCGACATCGAGATTCAGTTCTTGTTTGATGACGTCGCGGCCGGAGGGGCTGATCGAGAGGTGGACATCGCGCCCGGCGGCGAGGAGCACATCGAGCAGCGCCTGGCGTAGATCGCGCCGCTGGCGCCGGTGATGCCGAGGATGATGGGGGGTTCCGTCATGCGGGCTAAATGTCATTCTGAGCGACGCGAAGAATCTCATCGGCGTCGAGGCTAGATCCTTCGCTTCGCTCAGGATGACAGGCCGGTTTGCGAGCGAACAGTTAACAGCTAACAGTGTTCCTCCCTACATAAAGTGTAGCCACCCCGAATGTAAGCGGATAGCTGCGGACATCGGTGAGGCCGGCGGTGCGCATGCGTTCGGCGAGCGCTTCGCCTTGCGGGAACTCGCCGACGCTGGTTGGTAGATATTCGTACGCATCGGCCGAATTGCGAGCGAAGAACTGGCCGATGCGTGGCAGCACATGTCGAAAGTACCAGCCGTAGACGGCTTTGAACGGCTGCCAGGTTGGCGTTGTGAATTCCAGCACGGCGACGTGGCCGTCCGGGGCGCAGGCGCGCGTCATTTCGGCCAGTCCGCGATCGGTGTCGGCGACGTTGCGCAAACCGAAGGCGACGCACACGATTTGGAACGCATTGCTGGGAACCGGCAAATCCTGGGCATCGGCTTCGATGAACGTGATCCGGGCCGCCGCGCCTGCCCGCTCGGCTTTCTGGCGTCCAATCGCGAGCATTTCGTGAGTGAAATCGGCGGCGACGATCGGCGTGCGCCGACCGGCGGCGCGGTCGTAGGCGAGCGCAAGGTCGCCCGTACCGGTGCAAACATCGAGGATCGGCAGCGGGCCCGTCGGCGGCACGAGGCGAACGGTGCGCCAGCGCCAGTAATGGTCGATGCCAAGCGAGAGCAGATGATTGAGGAAGTCATATCGGCCGGCAATCCGGCCGAACATCTGGCGGACTCGATCGGATGACTTGTCAACGGGCATGAGGGAGATTCTAACCACGGAGAGCACGGAGAGCACGGAGGGAATCGAGAGTTTTGCGGCGAATCGATCCTATGAGCGACCGTTATCTAAACGTGTACAATTTGCCGAGCGAAGTCGACGAGCGCGAGCTCGAGGGCGGCACGGTCGTCGTCATCGATTTGTTGCGGGCGACGACGACGATCTGTTGGGCTCTTGCGTGGGGGGCCAGCGAAGTTGTTCCCTTTCGAACGATTGAAGAAACACTTGCGGCAGCGGCGAAAGCGGGTCGCGATCAAGTTGTACTCGGCGGCGAAAGGGGTGGCCGGCGGATCGACGGGTTCGATTTGGGCAATTCGCCACGCGAGTACACGCGCAGCGCGGTGGCCGGCCGGCCGGTGTACCTCACGACAACCAATGGGACGCAAGCATTGTATCATGCCAGGTTGGCGCGGCGCGTCGTGGTCGGCGCGATGGTGAACCTGTCGGCCGTGGCTGAGTCTGTGAAGGGTGAGTCGCGGGTTAATATCTTGTGCGCCGGCACCGATGGTCACGAAACGCTCGAAGATATTCTTACCGCGGGTGCATTAGCAGGGAAGATTTACGAACTCTCGAACAGCGATTGGCAGGTAAATAAACGAGCGCAACAAGCCACCATGTGCTGGGTAGATTTCAAAGATTCGGCAATGGCACTCGGGCCGATCAACGAGCAACTTGCGATCGCGCTGGAATTTACGCCCGGCGGGCGGAACCTGATCGACGTTGGATTGGGAAGTGATCTGGCCGATTGCGCTCAGATCGATCGACTAGATATCGTGCCGGAACTCGATGTGGCCAATTGGCGAATCACAGCATTGCAATGCTGAACATCAACGCGCTGGACTCTTGCTGATCATCGGCGGTAAAATAGCGGACTTCCAAGATTCAATTAAATCCAAGTAGATTCCACCACAGGGTACACGGAGTTCACCGAGAAGAATGTTTAACAGGAGATAATATAGGAAACAGAAAGGTGCAATTTATCAAACACTGTTGCCTCTGTTTCCTCCTGTTCCAATTTCTTTCCTCCGTGCTCTCGGTGACCTCTGTGGTGAATTGCCTTGATTTTCAAATGAGCGATTCATCATGGATATGGACAAACTAGTTGCGCTGTGCCGGCGGCGGGGGTTTTTGTTCCAGTCGAGCGAAATCTACGGCGGGCTGAACGGGTTTTGGGACTATGGGCCGTTGGGCGTCGAGCTGAAGCGGAACATCAAGGAAGCCTGGTGGCGCGATATGGTCACCGGGCACAACGAGCTGGTGAAGCCGGCCGGGGCGCCGTCGACGTTCGAAATGGTTGGACTCGATTGTTCGATCATCATGCACCCGCAAGTGTGGAAGTGTTCCGGACATTACGATTTGTTCCACGACATGATGGTTGATTGCAAGGAGTGCAAGGGGCGCTGGCGGGCCGATCATTTGCAGTCGGGCGAGTGTCCGCAGAAGCCGAGCAAGCGGCCAGGCGAGGCCGAAAAATGTCGGCTGACGGAGCCGCGAGAATTCAACCTGATGTTCAAAACGATCGTGGGCGCGATGGGCGGCGAAGAGGATGCGGCATTTTTGCGGCCGGAGACGGCGCAGGGGATTTTCGTCAATTTCAAGAACGTGACGGATAGCACCCGGGTGAAAATCCCGTTTGGAATTGCCCAGGTCGGCAAGAGCTTTCGCAACGAGATTACGCCGCGGAATTTTACGTTTCGCTCGCGCGAATTCGAACAGATGGAGATCGAGTTTTTCTGCCATCCGACGACGTCGCGGAAGTGGTACGAGTTTTGGCGCGATCGGCGAATAGCCTGGTATAAGAACCTGGGGTTGTCTGGCGATCGGTTGCAGTTGCGCGAGCATGGACAAGACGAGTTGAGTCACTACTCGGTCGGCACAGCCGATATTGAATACGCGTTTCCGTTCCTGGCGGCCGGTGAATTCGGCGAGTTGGAAGGGATCGCCCATCGGGGTGATTTCGACTTGCGGAGCCACATGGAGGGCAAGCTGGCGAAGAATGCGCAAGGCTGCTTGGAGCTGGAACTCGATGCTCAGGGTAAGCCCAAGCACAAAGGCAGCGGTCGCGATCTCACGTATCGCGACGATGCGACGAACGAGCGATTCACACCGCACGTGATCGAGCCCTCAGCGGGCGCCGACCGCGGCACGCTCGCGTTCTTATGCGAGGCATACCACGAAGATCAGGCGCCCGACGACAAGGGCGACATGCAAACTCGCACGGTGATGAAGTTCCATCCGCGGATTGCGCCCGTGAAGGCGGCCGTGTTTCCACTTGTGAAGAAGGATGGTATGCCGGAGGCGGCGAAGGAGATCTACACGGCACTCAAGCGGCGGTTCGTGGTGTTCTACGACGAGAAGGGAGCGGTCGGGCGGCGCTATCGCCGGCAGGACGAAGCAGGCACGCCGTATTGCATCACGGTCGATGGACAAACGTTGCAGGATCACACCGTTACGATCCGCGATCGCGATACGCTCGAGCAGTGGCGTGTGAAGACGGCAGACGTGGTGGAAGAGATTGCCAAGCGGGTCGAGGCGTAAACCTTGTGCGCACTTGCTGAGACGCAGCGTATAATGGAGAAGGATTATTCTTAAACTCGATAGGTCCGCCACCCATGACTCGAATAACGCTCGATGCCGCCACACTAGCCAAACTCAGGGACGTCCGTGAGATGATCGAGCTTTGTGACGAGGCGGGAAGGATTTGGGGGCATTTCCTGCCCGGTCCGCCGCGCGATACGAACGGTAACATCATCGTTCCTATTTCAGAGGAGGAACTCGACCGCCGAAGCGCGGAGCGAGGCGGTCGACCTCTCAAGGATATTCTTAACGATCTGTCGAAACTATGAAATACGTTGTCGTGTGGGAAGCGGCAGCTGAACGTGACCTCACGGCGATTTGGCTAAGATCACGACTGCGAGTTGCAATCACCCGTGCGGCGGATCGGATTGATGCCGAACTAGAATCAGAACCGCATGAGTGCGGAGAATCGCGCGATCGCGGTCGACGAGTTACGTTCGTATGGCCGCTTGGCATCTCTTTTACGGTAGATGACGACCGACGCGAGGTTCGAGTCATCTCGGTTTGGCCGATTTGACGCCTTTGGCGATGAGAGATGGCACTAATAGCCGCCGACGCGCGTCGCCAATTGGTCGACCTGGCCTTTGAGATTGGCCAAGAGCACGTGGGGGCTGGAGCCGCGGACCAGGTCGGCGTAGAACGCCGGGGCGCTGGTCGTGCGCGTGGCGGCGAGCGTATCGGTGGCTTGTACTAGTTGGCCGAGCCGGGCGTGGACTTCCAGCAGCCGAGCGGCGGCATAGCGGCTGGATCGCCACAATCGCGAAATCACTAGCACGAGTCCCAAGATCAATCCGCCCTGGCCGCCAAGCGCCAGACCGACGGCCAGATTCCAATGCCGCAACTGGCCGGTTGAAAGCGACCAGGCAATGAGCCAGATGCCGCATGTCAAAGCGGCGGCGCCGATCAGCACAATGATCCACGCGAGGATTTGGCTGCCAGGGGAGCCTTGTTTTCGCAGTGTTGAATTTGTATTGAGCGGGGGCGCAACGTTTGCGAGGGTTGGGATCGTGGCTTGGTCGATCTGGCTGAACAAATCGTGTGGCGGATCGAACCGGCGACTGTCAGACGCCGGGCGACTGATCGAACTTGCTGTCGCCGGATTTGGCCGGCGCAGCTCGCGGACGGCGGTGCGGACGCGCTGGCGAGCGGTCCAGTCGTCGGCCTGGAACGATGGTGCTTTTGCAGCCGCACGTGTGGGTGGCTCATCGAGGGCGAGCCCCTCGTCGCAGATCCGCGCGGTGTGCGGGGCCCCGCGTTTGCGCATGGGCTGCTGACAGCGCGAGCAGACGAGTTTGCCGCTGGCCGCGTGGGCCACGCCGGGCGTTTCCTGCTGACAGTTGCTGCACCACATGGACGATTTCTTTTTGAGTTACTAGCGTGACTAGCAGCTAGCAAAGGGCCGCGAGTTCTCCGCAAGTTTAGGGTTTCGTCACTGACATCGGCGCGCGTGCGCGGAACTGTAACGATTCCGTAGGGTTTGGCGCTACGGCTTGGATGCATTGATTGTCGCGGTGGGTTCGTACCATTCGCCGCGGAGCCAGGAGACGAGGAGCGCAAGCTCTTGCGGGCTGAGGCGGTTCGCGGTCGGGTCGTTGGGGTGCGACGCGAACGCGGGCATGCGGTCGTTCTTGTCGCCGTAGAAGCGTTTGCCGGCCGGGTTGCTGAGGAAAGCAGTGAGCCATTCGCGCGAAGCGTAGCCGGTCAGGTCTGGAGCGTTGCCAAGTTCGCCGTTGTCGTGGAACTTGTGGCATTCTGTGCAAGCGAATTCATTGACGATGGCGTCGCGGCCCGATGGAATTGCTTTTTTCAGATCGACCCGGCTAACGGGCAAATCCGCTTCTTCATGGGCGAGGACCAGCGTCACGTCGTCGATTTTATCGCGGAGTTTTTTCAATTCGTCGGCTTTCGGATTAGCCAGCCGCTTCGCAATGGTATCGTTCACCCAAGTGACCATGTCGCCATCTTTGAGCGCGGTGTTGCCGAAGTAGTGTGGGCCGCCGACTTGCTTTGGGTCCAAGATGCCGCGGACCCAATCGCGGCTGCCGAAGCCCCACAGGTTCGATGCGCTTGGTTTTTCGGCGGCAATCATCTGTGATTCGTCGGCCGAGCTGTTCTCCGCAGTGTGGCTGTGGCAGGCTGCGCAGTGTTTGCGAAAAAGCTTCGGTCCCTGAATTTTAGGATCACTTTGCAGCAAGGCGAGCGCTCCCGTGGGTGGGATGCCGGTGGGTGAGTTCGCCAATTCAACGGCGCGCTCCGCTTCTACTTTCGCGTTGGCAACGGCGGCCAGGTAGTGCTGCGATTCGGGGGTGCCGCTGTAATGGTCGTCGTACCACGCTAACGAGGTGAGGACGGCGGCGCCTAACAGGAGCGCGATCGTCCAAACCACGTTGAACCGATGACCCAAATTCCAACGGCCGACAATTGGCATCAGGAACAGCGATAGCATGACGATGCCCGGCACGACAATCGCCCCGAAGATGGGCGGGAATACGTCCAAGTATTTAAGCGTTTGGAACAGAAACAGGAAGTAAACTTCGGGCCTGGCGGCCGCGTAGCTTTCGGCCGGGTTGGCGGGTGCGCCGAGCTCGGCGCCCAGGTGGCTAGCCAGCGGAGTTCCTGCTTCAACGTGCGGATAATTCCAGAGCACGAGCACCATCACGACGAGGGCCACACCCAGGCAAGCCACCGCGTCGCGCAACAGCTGCTCGGGCCAGAACGTTGTATCGGGCGCGCGGTTCGGCTCACGGACAGTGAGGCCGTGGCGGCGGAACAAAAGCACGTGCAGGATCAGAAAGATCGTGAGCAGCGCCGGCAGCACGCCGGCGTGCAGTGCGAAGAAGCGGGTGAGAGTATGGTGCCCATACTCGCTTCCGCCGACCACCATGCGCTGCAGCGGCTGGCCGACCAGGGGCACCAGACCCATCATCTTCGTCGCCACGCGCGTGGCCCAATATCCCTTCTGGTCCCACGGCAGCAGGTATCCCGTGAGCGCGAGGCCGAGCACTATCTGCATCAAGATGAGCCCGAGCCAGAAATTGATTTCACGGGGCGCCCGATAAGCTCCGTCGATCACTACCTGCAAGAAGTGAATCGCCAGCAAAATCACCATGAGGTGGGCGGTTGCATGATGTACGCCGCGCAGCAGCCAGCCGGCCGTCATCTGATTCTGAATGTAGTAAACGCTTTCCCAGGCGGTTTGCGCGCTGGGACTATAGGCCGTCCAGAGAGTTAAACCGGTAACGACCTGCACGAAGAAGCAAAAGCTGAGCGTGCTGCCCCAAACGTATCGCCAGCGGGCGCCGCCCGGAATGTGTTCGTACAGCGCGGCGTGAACCACGGTGCGGATTCCGGTGCGGTGGTCCAGCCAATCCAAGAAGCGGCTCATTCAATCGGCTTCCTTTCCGCGATGCCGGCTTCAAAACGCTCGAATGCTACCATGATTTCCTTGGCGCCGGCTTTTTCTGCGAGCTTCACCGGTAACGGGTCGAGTCCGCGGCGGCTCGGTCCGAACAGTTTCTGGCCGTCTGTCGCGAAGCTGCTCTTATGGCAAGGGCACTCGAACCGATTGTTAGCCTGGTCGAAATCGACCGCGCAGCCCAGGTGAGGACAGGTGGCCGAAAATGCCGTCACGCGAGCGGGATCTTTGTCGGTGCGAGAAAGAAACACGGCGCCAATTCGTTGGGCGAGGGAGTGCGTCCAGGCGTCGGTAGCGTCGGCGATAATGGCGAACGGGCGGGGGACTCCATCGGCCGGCAGCGCATCGAGCGGGCACACGGGCACGAATTTATCGGAATTGCGACCGTCGTTACCGGCTGTCTTGCGAGCGCGCGCGCACGGATCGGTAATGACGCCCCAACCGGCGGCGAACGGGAACAGGGCCGCAATGGCGCCGGCCACGGCGGCGGCTAGGCGAACAAGAAACGAGCGACGCGGGGGTTCCGTCGTGGGTGCCGAAGAAACGTCCGTTTGCATGTCACCCATCGTAGAGAATTGAGAGCGGAGGGTCGAGAGTTTAAGGTGAGCTGGCTAATCGGCGACTTCAATCTCGTGCGGTTTTTGCTTCGACGGTTTCTGCATGGCATCGCGGACCGCAGCGAGAACGGTCGGCTCGGCTTCGCTGAGTGGACCGCGAAAACGCACCCCGGCCGCGGCGCGGTGGCCGCCGCCGCCGAAGACGGCCGCAATTTGATTCACATCGATGGCCGAGCGGCTGCGCAAGCTGACCTTGGTTTCTTTCGGGCCCAGCTCGAGAAAGAGCAGAGCCACTTCGACGCCGGAGACGCCGAGTAAACGGTTGATGACGTCCTCGGTATCGGTGGGTTCGGCCGAAACGGCCTTCAGATCGGCCTGCGTGATCGCGCTCGACAGGAGTTTGCCGCCAAGTTGCGATTTGGTGTTGCTCAAGATGCGACCTTGCAACAACAGCCGCGGCAAACTGTTTTGTTCGTAAAGCGCGGCGAAAGTTTCGTGCGGTTTCGCTCCCGCCGCAACCAAGCGAGTGACGGCCGCGAACGTCGCTTCGCCGACTGAGGCGAAACGGAACCAGCCCGTGTCGGTAGCGATGGCGGCGAACAGCGCGACCGCAATTTGCGGCGTGACGGGTGCGCCGAGCGATTCAATCGCTTGCAGAATCAGCCGACCCGTCGATTCGGATGAAGTCTCCTTAAACACTTTGGCGCCCATGTCGTCCTGGCTGACATGATGATCGATGACGACTTTGCGCGATCCTGTCTTTTTCACGATCTCGGCCATCGGGCCAAGCTGGCTCCAGGCACTGGTGTCGAGGACGGCCAGCACGTCGCAGTTGAGGGGCGACTCGATCGTATCGCCGTTGAGAACCTCCACGTCGTGCATCGGATCGATGAACGCAATATGCGGCGGCACGGGATCGCCGTTCAAAATTCGCACCGTCTTGCCAAGTGAGCGGAGAGCGAGAGCCAGGCCGATCTCGCTGCCGATGGCATCGCAATCCGGCCGCATGTGGCTGGTGAGCACGAACGATTGCGCGTCGCTTACAATTTTCGTGAATGGGCGCCAATCAATGGACATTGAAGAAGAGGTCAGAGGTCGGAGATCAGAGGTCAGGGGGCGGAGGCGATTTGCTGTGTTTGCGCGATATCGTGCTGCAGCTGTTCGATTAGTGCGGCGGGTGAATCAAACGGCCGAATGTCTCGCAATCGGGCGAGAAAGTCAACCTCCAACGGTTGGCCATAGAGGGGTTCAGCGAGGCCGATAATGTGAACTTCGACACGGAGCGTTCGATCACCGAACGTGGGGCTGGGGCCAAGATTGATGGCGGCTGGATACCATGCCGATTCCGAGTCGGGGACGACCCGGCTCGCTGGCCAGGCGCGGCCGGCGTAGACGCCTTCGCCCGGCAGCAGGGTATCGATCGCGCTGAGATTCGCGGTGGGAAAGCCGATTTTGGCGCCGCGGCCGGCGCCGTGCGTCACCATTCCGCGGATGCGATAGGGGGCCGAGAGAAGCTTCGCGGCCTGCTCGACTTTGCCGGCGCGGATCAATTCGCGCACGCGCGAGCTGGATACAACTTCACCTTCGATTACGACCGATGGAACGATATCGAGCGTGATTCCACTGGCCGAGGCGAGCTCGGACAGGCGCCCGATGGTTCCTTCGCGATTGTGTCCGAAATAAAAATTTGGCCCTTCGACCAAGGCGCGGGCGGAGAGCGCGTCGCGAATGATCTGGTCAAAGAACTGGGCCGCGGAGAGTTGCAGCAGCGCTTCATCAGTCGGATATGCGACGATCCAATCGACACCCTGCGCGGCGAGCAGCTCGGCTTTTCGCTCGGTCCAGGTCAAGGGGGGCGGGCATTGCTCGGGACGTAGCAGGCGAACGGGGTGAGGATCGAACGTAAAGACGATAGCGGGCCCGCCCACTGCTTCGGCCCGTTCCAGCAATCGCCGCACGATTGCGGCGTGTCCGCGGTGGACGCCGTCGAAATTGCCGATCGATACGGCGCCGCCGCGGGCTTCGGCGGGGAGCAATTTCAGGTCGCGAACGATGTGCATCGGGGAGAGGGCAGGGGGCGGAGGTCAGAGGTCAGGGAGTAAAAAGACGGATTCGCTTTACCTCCACTTGCGGTTTAGCCGACGACGGCGCGGAATGCTTTTGGTAAATAGTGGATCAGATCGCTGGCGATCAGGGAGACCTGGCCAAGCTCCTCCGCGGCCAGGTCGCCCGCCAAACCGTGTACGTGCACGCCGAGCCGGGCGGCGTCGAACGGTGCCAGTCCTTGGCAGAGGAGGGCTGTGATGATGCCGGTGAGCACATCGCCCGTGCCGCCGGTGGCCATGCCGGGGTTGCCGGTTTGATTGATGGCGAAGCGGTGGCCGTCGGTGACGACGGTGTTGTGGCCTTTGAGGACGACGATGAGGTTTTCGCAAATTCGCCCGGCCGCTGAAGCGGCCTCGCCGCTCGCGGCCTCGCCGCTTGCGGTGTCGCCGTCGGCGACTTTGCCGCCGGCGGAGTTGAGGGCGAGTTCGGCGGCTGCGGTGATTCGATTGTCGCCGTGTGGAAGCTTGCCGGTGAGGCGCTCGAACTCGCCGGGATGCGGGGTTAAGATGCGCGGCGCACGGGCCATGCCGATTGCCTGGCGACGTTCCGCCAGGGCGAACAATGCATCGGCGTCGACGACCATTGGTTGCATGACTTCTCGGTAGAGTCGTTCGACAAGATTCGGCATCCCGCGCGCGGCCCAGGCCGGGACCCAACGCCACGGCCGTGGCATTTCCGGTGAGTGCGAGCAAACCATCGGCGGCAGAGTCGGCGATAACGCCTTCGTCCTCAGCCAATCCATGGGTCATGTACGATGGCTCGATCGCGGCGACGACTTTCTGCACGCTGCGTGGCACGGCCAACGTCACCAGGCCGGCGCCGCTGCGAAGCGCGGACTGGCCCGCCAGTGAAATGGCGCCGCTCATTCCGCGCGAACCGCCGATGAGCAGTGCCCGTCCGAAATCGCCTTTGTGGCTCTCGGGCCGCCGTGGCGGCAGGAGCGGCAAGGGAGTGTCGGTGAGGTCGTCGAGTTTCATGAGGATTAAGGGATTTTCCGGATGGAGTTCGGCGTGGCCGCCGACGCTAATTGGGTTGATGCAACCTGGTGGCGATCAGGCCGGCCAGGAAACCGGCTTTGAAGCCGGCGTCGATGTTGACGACCGCGACGTTGTTCGCACAACTGTTGAGCATCGACAACAGCGCCGAAACGCCGCCGAAGTTGGCGCCGTAGCCGACGCTCGTCGGCACGGCAATGATGGGGCACGACACGTATCCGCCAACGACGCTCGGCAACGCGCCTTCCATGCCGGCCACGACGACAATTGCATCGGCGTGTTCGAAATCGGCGAGTCGAGCCGGAAGACGGTGCGGACCGGCGACACCGACATCGTGGATCATGGTCACCGCGACGCCCATCCAATCGAGCGTTTCGCGGGCTTCCTCGGCGACAGGCAGGTCGCCGGTGCCGGCAGAGATCACCGCAACCATTCCCCTCCCTTTTGGCGAAGGGCTCGGGGAGGGTTCGTCGGCAATTCGAAACGTCCGCGCGAGCTGATTGTATTTCCCTTGCGGAAACGCCGCGAGTAAACCCGCAGCTTGCGTGGTATCGATCCGCGTGGCGAGAATCGGCTCGCCGTGCTGAATGAGTGTGGCGACAATCTGACAAAGCTGTTCGATCGTTTTCCCAGGTCCAAAAACGACTTCGGGATAACCACAGCGGCGGCGGCGATCGAGATCGATCGTGGCGGTCGGAAGATGTGCCGCGGTTGCGGGACGATCCTGAGGGCTCATGCCCTCAGTCTACTCCGCCTGAGACCTGCGAGACAGCCGACGAGCATCAGCGCCCAAGCGGCAGGCTCGGGGACGCCCGTTTCCGAGTCGAGAAGCGCGGCTCCGGCGCCGCTCGCCGCATTGCGGCGCCAAATGATGTAGTCGGCGGCATCCACAACCCCGTTGTGGTTTCCGTCGGCAACAAGATCGGTCGTCGAGCCGAATGTGCTCCGCCACAGTGCGTAATCGGCCGAGCTCATGGCGCCGCTGCGATCGAAGTCGCCCGGGGCTCCCACAGCGGAAGCGAAGCTGTAATCGGCGACGACGGGCAGGTGGTCGGTGGCGGTCAACAGTGCGTTGAGTACGGTGCTCCGGTATCCGGGCGGATACAACTGAGTATTGTTGAATTCGGCAAGCGCCGCGCTGTTGCTGCTATCGGTGACCGGCTTGTGATACACGCTCCCGCCATTACCAAATGCCCCGAGCGTGGCCGAGAGCAGCTTCATGCCCGGTTGAACGTCGCTCGGGGTATGGAGGGTCATCGGGTCGGTGACATATTGCACGTCGTCTCGGTATTGCAGGTAGTCGGCCGATTCGGTGAGCAAACTTTTGTAGGTCGAAGTATCATCCCAATTATTCGCCGGGTTCAGCGTATCGATCGCCTTGCCAATCCCGAGATGAACAGTCGTCGAAATCATGGTTTGGTAGGCCGCTTCCGTGCTGTCGTTGAGATTGTAATCGCCGGCATAAATGATGTGCGCATTCGGGCCGAGGCCGTAAGCGTCGTTCCGAATGGCAACTGCTTCGTCGTTTCTTTTGAACCCATTCGATCCCGATAGCCCGGATCCCGTGCTGCCAGACTTCATGTGACTGACATAGATCGTGAAATCGGCGGAGTGATCGTTGTACCCCTTCGGGGCGAGCGTATAACGCATCGGTGCGCGGGCACGTCGCTGGGCACTGTAACCGCGCCGGCATTTAATTTCTGGACAGTATTCGCGTTATAAATCAGGCCGTTGGGGCCGTTGCCGATTCCGAAATCGCCTTCGTTCGGGTTGTAGGTGGTATCGTAGACGTAATTGGCTGTAGGGTAGATCGCGTTCAGTTGAGTGGTGATATATCCCAGAGTCGTTGCCGAGGTACCGTACAGTTCCTGGAGCGCCAGCACGTCGATCGGCTGCGCATGACCGGCCAGGTGCACGTTGCCGATGGCTTGCAGAACGGTCGTAAGTCCGGGCCCGGCTTGGGAACCACCCGAGCCGGTCGTATCGGCGTCGATGTTATACGTGGCCACGCGCAAGATCTGCCCGGAGGCGGCCGAAACAAAAAGCACCGCGATGATGCTGAGGGCAACGCCCAGCCGCGTGCTACGTTGGAGCGATCGGCGTTGAGCCGGTCGATCAGGACCGCAGCCCGAAAAAAAACATAGCAGCATTGCCGAATACTCTCCGCCAAGCGAGCTCAATGTAAGCACGTATTCTAGCATGCACGAGCGAATCGCACTTCGAATTTGCGCTGGTGAAGCGTGGCGAATTATCGAAGTCGCCGAGTTTGCGCGAAAAGCCTGCGACGCATTTGTTTGCACGGAAGTCGGTAAAATAAGTGAAGAATCGGGCAAAAAACCACGAAAATTGGGCGAATTCGTAGGGAATTCATTGACGACCGGTACGGTACGGCTACAATCAGTACTTGGCATCGTCCGTACATGGGCGGCCCAGTCGAGGGGATGCCATTTCGTATTCGATTGGCGTGCGGATTGAGTGTGGCACCACGCCATTTGTAGCGGCAAACAGCGTACAAAACAGGCATGTTGACGGTAAAAGACGGGAGAATTCGATGAGACAGATTTCACACGTATGGACAAATGCGATTCGCGCAACCGTGGCATTGGGAGCCGTCGCGATTATCTCGGCTCAGGCCA
>CAVTEK010000003.1:0-360740 GCA_963733825.1 Pirellulales bacterium | reverse complement strand
ACTGCGGAGCGGCGAATCACCGCCGTCGTGTATTGGACCTCCGGTCCACGAATAACGATAAATATATATTGACAAACGATAAGCACCAGAGTACGATGGGAATACAAAAGGTTCATAAAAACCATCCATCTGCACTTTCTGAGAAGCCATGTTGGCCTTCGCCGATCGAGCCATAAACTTCGTCTACCGGGACCACACGGATCATGCTCCCGACAGGCGCATAGGTCGCCAGGAACGTTGTGTAGAGCTTGGTGACCGTCTCTCCATACACCTTGCATTCCACGGTTTGCCAAACTCGAACCTGACCAGCGCGCTTGACCAAGCTGATCTTTGGTGGGCCGTATTTCGCCGGTCGACCGCGACGTCGCCCGCGCGTGATATCAATTCCTAGAACTTCTGAGAAAGTGCAACACCCATGAAAAGAAGCGCAACCATATTTCTGCAGATCGTCATTGTGGCTCTAGGCATTGGCGCTCTTGCTCTCCTGCTTTGGGAACCTCAAATCGAGGGCGTGAACGCGCACGCCACGAACTTCGAAATATACTTCAAAGATCCATTTCTGGCGCTTGTGTATACGGGCTCCATTCCATTCTTCATTGCACTCTATCAGGCGTTCAAGGTGTTGGGATATGTCGGACGAAATAAGGTATTCTCACCGGAAGTCGTGAAAGCTCTGCGGACTATAAAATATTGCGCACTAGCCATTATTGGTTTTGTTGTGGTAGAGGAAATCTTCATCATGTTGATGAACAACCGTGACAGTGACAATCCTGGAGCCCCGGTTTTTATAGGCGTCCTCATTACTTTTCCTTCGATCGTCATCGCCACCGCGGCGGCTATGTTTGAACGGATTTTGCAAAATGCCGTGGATATAAAATCCGAGAACGACTTAACGGTATAACGAGACCAGCATGGCAATCATTATCAACATCGACGTCATGTTGGCGAAGCGGAAGATGAGCGTCACCGAACTTGCCGAGAAAGTCGGTATCACGATGGCCAACATTTCCATCTTGAAAAACGGCAAGGCAAAGGCGATTCGGCTGTCAACTCTGAACGCGATTTGCAAATCACTCGAATGCCAGCCCGGAGATATTTTGGAATACAAATAGAACTTGCATCTGCAGGTCCAAAAAAACTTCGGGGAACGGACATCGGAAGTCGCTTGGCGCCCATTTAAAGAAACTGCGGTCGGTGAAATCCACCTCCCGCAGTTCGCAGTCGGCTGTCCTGCAGAAGGTTGGACAAGCCGACGCAGCTTGGCGTTTCGCCCAAGTGCAGGATCATCGCAATTTGGCCATGAATTCCATGTCGCCTCTGCGGGGCTTGCCCGATAAAGCGAATCTTCTTCGGGGGCTCACGCCCCACCGGCTACACGATACCGCCCCTACGGGGCTGATACCTCGGACTCCATCCCCCTTGCACTTGCATCACGCTGTTATCGGGAGAGACGAGAGGAGAGGGTTCGTTCCAATCCCCACTCTGCGCGCCCCACAACCAACGCCTAACCCAACTTCCCCAACGTTTGACGTAAGTGCTTACGCCGCAACGGGAGGAGCCCCGTTTTTTCCACTACAATTCGGTTTTATGAAGTCGGCTGGGGAGTTCCAGGCCGAGGCGTTCGAGGAGGATTTTCTGGTGGTCGCTCGGCTGCGTCACGTAGCGGGTGCGGATTTCGTGACCGTCTTTGGTGGGTAGCACGACGTCCACCGCGCGGAGCTGGCTCAGTTCGTCCGACACGCGCCGCGGTTCGTTGCCGAGGCCGGCTTTCTGGCAGAGTTGGCCGAGGAACTTCCAGAGCACGTAGGCCAGAAAGCAGACCAGAATGTGGGCCAGCACACGGTCCTCTTTTTGATGCCAGACAGGACGGAGCGAGAGGTCGCTCTTCTGGATGCGGAACGCCGTCTCGGCGTCGGTCAATTGGATGTACGCCCGCCATAGCTCTTCGTCGCTCCACCCGCTGACGTTGGTGCGTAACACATAGGAACCTTCGCTGAGCTGTGTCCAGGCGCGCCGCTTCTCGATCTTCTTCCAGGCGATCTGTGCTGCGCCGTTTTCCGCGGCGCGAATCTGGACGTCGAACAAGCCCGCGGCCCGGGTGTTCTGTCCCAGCAAGCGTCCGACGCGCCGCTCGATCGGTCCCGCTTCGTGACGACGCTTGGCGCAAGCGGCCGTAATCTTTGTCAGTCCGTCTTCGATGCGTTTCTCGAAACGAGCGTGCATGGCTTGCTCTTTCTCGCGGCGATCGCGGCTCCGGCAAAGAATGTAGGTCTCGGCGCCGCCGTCGGGACAGGCACACAACTTGACCTCCAGCCCCTCGCGGATGGCGTGCCAGTCCTGCGTTGCCAACTGCTGTTCGAATCGCTTGAGTTGGCTCTTGGGCGTCCCCACGATGTACTGCCGCCCGCCCGCTTTCAGGAAGTTGAGGTTCTCTTCAGAGACCATCCCGCGATCCAGTGCCCAGACGCACTGCGCCCGGCCGTAGCGGGCCTCCATCGTCTCGACGATCTCTTCCAAGGTCGTCGAGTCGTGGCGGTTTCCGGCGAACACTTCGTAGCCCAGCGGCAAGCCGCAGCGCGAGACCACCAAGCCGATGCAGACCTGTTTGCAGTCGGAGCGATGGTCGCGCGAATAGCCGCGCTGCGCAAGGGATTCACGTGGGCCTGCCCTTCGAAGTACGTGCTCGTCACGTCGTAGAGCAGCAGGTCGTACTCGATGGCGAACAACTCGCCGAACCGCTGTTTGAGAAATGCCTCCAGCGCCGGCTTGTGCGGCAGCAGTTCGTCCAGCCCACGGTACAAGCGGTTGTCGTCCACCTTGTCGAGCGGCACGCCCAGCAGGTCGTCCAGCGCGCTCTGCCGATAGAAGTGTTCGGCGATGTGGAGCTCGCTCGACGGCTCGCAGAGTCGCGCGATCACCAGAATCAGCGCGGTCAGCGACCACGGAACGTGTTCTTGTCCGGCCGGCATCGCCCGCCGCAGGAACTCGTGCAGCCCGAGCTGCTTCACCAGTTCCAGCGCCAGCCACGGCCCACCGAACTGTCGGCAGTTCTCGACCCGCACGCGCGTGCGGTCGATCTCGACGAACCGCGGTTCGGTCTGGGCCTCCGGAAAGAGCTCCTGTTGCCACGACGGCGACTGGGGGTCGGCTGCTTGCTCGACGCCTAACCGGCCCGCTTCGTCCATCAGCCCCAGATAGGCCACGGTTCGCTGCCGCGGACCACGTTCGGTGCGGTAGGATTCGACAAGCGCCCAATACGCTTCGCGTTGCCCGTTGCGCCGACGGAAATGGGGTCGCAGGAACATGCCGCCATGTTAGCGGCGATGCCCGGGACTTTTTTCCACTACACGCCCCGGCGAGGAAAATACTTCGACCAACCCGCTCCGCATCGCCATCGCATCACGACTTACGTCAACACAAAGTCCGAAAAAATCGCCGCCCAAGGGATTTTGTCGAATCGCTGGGGAAGTTGGGCTAACGCCCCGCGGCATCCCACTGCCTCAGCGCTTCATACGCCGCAACCGCCACCGCGTTCGAAAGGTTCAGGCTGCGGACCTCTGGCCGTGTGGGGATTCGCAGTTGCGAGTCGGTTGGATGGGCTTCGAGCAGCGAATCGGGCAGGCCGGCCGACTCGCTGCCGAAGACGAACACGTCGGCCGGCTGGAATTGGGCGTCCAGGTAGGATCGCTCGGCTTTTTTTGTGAAGAACCATTTTGGTTCGGCGGGGAGAGACGCTTGCGAGTTCATCCCAATTGTCAACGACTTGCCATACGAGGTGTTCCCAGTAATCCAAGCCCGGCCCGGCGCAGGTAATAGTCATCGACCCGAAAACCGAGCGGCCGGACGAGCCACAGCTTCGCGCCGACCGCCACGCACGTGCGGCCAACGCTGCCCGTGTTGTAGGGAATCTCCGGCTGGTGAAGGACGACGTGCAGTCGCGGTTCGTATTGGAGATGTGATTCGGGCATAGACGCTTGGGATGGTGCGGTGCAATGCCTATAATAGCGGCCCCTTCGTCTACTGTCAGCCCCGAGTCCGCCGAGTGGTCGAGTAGATCCTCGGAAGACCTCGGAATCGACAACGTAGTAGACGAGCTCGGAATGACACGTAGTAGACGAGCTCGGAACTGACAAGTATTTAAGGAGCCTCCATGACATACGGTTTCGGCATCGTCGGCTGCGGCATGATCAGCTCGTTTCACGCGCGGGCGATTGCCGATGTGCGGGGCGCTGAGCTCGAGGCCTGTTTCGATACGCGAAAGGAAGCGGCCGAGAAGTTCGCGGCCGAACATGGCTGCAAAGCGTACACCGATTTGGATGCGATGCTGGCGGACCGTAACGTTTCCATCGTGACGATCGCGACGCCGAGCGGTGCGCACATGGAGCCGGCCATCGCGGCGGCCCGGGCCGGGAATCATGTGATCGTCGAGAAGCCGCTCGAAATCACGCTCAAGAGATGCGACCGGATCATCGAAGAGTGCAAAAAGGCCCGGGTCCAGCTGGGCGCGATTTTTCCCTCGCGGTTTCACGATTCAAGCGTCAAGCTCAAGAAGGCGATCGACGGCGGCCGGTTCGGGCGGCTCACCTTGGGCGACGCGTACGTGAAGTGGTATCGCACGCAGCAGTATTACGACAGCGGAGCGTGGCGCGGCACTTGGGCGCTCGATGGCGGCGGCGCGCTGATGAACCAGGCTATTCACAGCGTCGATATACTTACCTGGCTGATGGGGCCGGTCGTGGAAATCCAGGCGAACGCGGCAACGCTCGCCCATGTGCGAATCGAAGTAGAAGATGCGGTCGTCGCGACGTTGCGATTCGCCAACGGAGCGCTAGGCGTTTTGGAAGCGACGACCGCCGCCTACCCGGGCTATTTGAAACGAATCGAAATTCACGGCTCGGAAGGTTCGGCGGTACTCGAGGAGGAAGATCTTAAAGCGTGGGATTTTGCTATGCCGCGCAAGGAGGACAAAGCCATCCTCGCCGAGATGAAGCAGCACAAAAGCACCGGCGGCGGCGCGAGCGACCCGGCGGCTATGGGGCATCACGGCCATGCGATGCAATTTCGGGAATTTGTCGAAGCCGTGAAGAAGAATCGGGCGCCGGCGATCGATGGGAACGAAGGCCGGAAGTCGGTGGAGATTATCCTCGGCGTTTATAAGGCCGCGGAAACCGGCAAAACGGTGAAGTTACCGTTGGCGTCGGATCCGGTGCTCAAGGCGCGGAAGGCGGCGAAGAAAGACATCGACGAATGCGGCGTAGAAGGGGAGCTAAACCGCAAGCGGTTGGAGGCGGGCGACGAGTGCTTCGATTCGCGGCGTGGTGCCTTGGAGGGAAAAGCGGCGCTGGGTTTCGCCCGCTACTTCGATTGCGATTTCCAAGCGCTCTTGGGGCAGCAATTTGACGACGCGGTCGGCCCATTCGACAAACGTGATGCCGCCGGCGTCGAAGTATTCATCGGGACCGAGATTCAGGAACTCGTCGTCGTCTTTGAGGCGGTAGGTGTCGAAATGGTACACCGGCAACCGGCCGCCCGTGTATTCGTTCACGAGCACGAACGTGGGGCTGGTCACGCTGCGGGCCGGAACGCCGAGCGCGGTGGCAACGGCTTGCACGAGGCGCGTTTTACCGGCGCCCAACGGGCCGATGAGTCCGATCACGATTCCCGGCGGCAAAATGCTCGCCAGGGCTGCGCCGAAGCGTTCGGAGTCGCGCTCGTTGTTGGCGTTGAAGGTAAACATTTTAGTGCCGCCAACCGACGGCTTCGAGCGGAGTGCGACGGCCATTGGGCGATTGTTGCCAGAGTCCGGCGTCGGCAACTAGCTCGCCAATGTGCGTCAGGGGGCAATCTAGCGGCCGGTCGCGCAGCATGTCGCGAGCCGTTTTCGGAGCAACGGCCAACAGCAGCTCGAAATCCTGGCCGTCGCCGAGCGCGTGCTGCATCGCGGCGGTCTTGAGATCCGTTGCGCCGTCATTCTTCGCGAGTTGAAATGCGGCGTCCGATACCGGTACCTGTTCCAAAAAAATTACGGCGCCGCAGCCGCTCTCTTTTGCCAAGCGCGATGCGTCGAGTGCCAGGCCGTCGCTGATATCGATACCCGCCTTAAGTTGATACCGTTCTTGCAATCGAGTCGCTTCGCGCACGCGCGGCGTGAAATCGAACATGTGACCCAAAATACTGCCGCCGAGCGAACCGGTCACCAACAGCCAATCGCCGGGGCGGCCTCCGGACCGAGTAAGAGGGCCGCGCGGCGACGGCTCGCCAAGCGCCGTAACACTAATGACGAGGGGACCATCGTACGTGTTGGTATCACCACCCGCGATCGCGACGTCGAATTCCTTGGCTAGTGGCAACAAGCCCTCGTACAAGGCGATCGCCAGCCGCAGCGGTTCCAATTCGCTGTTTCCGTTTCGCGGCAATGCCAGGGAAATGAACGCGGCGAGCGGCTTGGCGGCCATTGCGGCGAGGTCACTCAGGTTGGCCGCCAAAGCCTGTCGGCCAATCCGCCGCGGGTCGTCGACGCCGACGCGAAAATCGACGCCGTCGGTTAACAGGTCGGTGGTCACGACAACGTCGGAGTTGCTAGTGAGTGAAAGGATCGCGGCGTCGTCGCGCAGTCCGAGCTTTGCGCGGATCATTGGGGACGTGCTCGCGGAGCCACTGAATGAACTCGAGTTCCATTCATTCACTGTATCGTCGCGCGGCGCGCGGCGGGAGTGTTCGATCCGCTACTTGCGATTCGAGCTAAACCGCAAGCGGTTCGGAAGGCGCGCTAGCGATGCAACGTGACCTGGTCGTTGCCGTTGGATTTGGCTGCTACGTCGAGATGGCCGTAAAGTGTGTTCTGGCCGCGGAGGACGTAGAACTTCAGTTTGCCCATTTGGCTAAGGTTGGGCCGGGTGATGATGTACTGGATATCTTGCGGCGAGGCGGTTTCCCATTTGTGCATGCCGACGAGGATGTCGCCGGGCAAGATTCCCTCTTCGGCGGCGGGGCTGTTTGGCCGCACGCCATCGACGTGCATGCCGCCGCGGTAGCGGGTGCTGCGATGCTCGAAAGTGCTGCGGGGCTCGGACGAGAGATTCAATCCGAGCACATCCCAAACGCGCGCGGCATCGGGGTCCACGGGTGGCGCGTTGCCGACGGCGCGAAGTTGCGATTCGGCAAGCGACAGGTCCACGGCCAATGTCTGCCCGCCGCGTCGCACTTCTACGGGCACCGGTTCGCCGGCGGCGCGGTCCAGGAAGGCACGCTCCAAGTCCAGAGGCCGAGACACGCTGCGCGTGCCGATCCGCACGATCTGGTCGCCCGGTCGAATGCCGATGCGCTGAGCGGGACTGTTGTCTTCGACTTTCGTTACGCGGAGCGGCCCATCCGGGCAGTCTTCCGGTTGGGTGACCAGGCCGTGCCATTTGTTGCGCAACCGTTGCACGTTGATCAAGCGGGCGGCGACCGCCAGAGCGTCGTCGATTGGAATTGCGAAACCAATTCCTTGCGCCCCGGCTCGAACCGCCACGTTCACGCCAATCATTTCACCATCGATGTTCAGCAACGGGCCGCCCGAATTGCCGGGATTGATGCTGGCGTCGGTTTGAATCAAATGGTCGTACGACTGAGTCTCGCTGACTTGGACGTCGCGGCCCAGCGCGCTGATCACCCCGCGGGTAACGGTTTGCTCGTAGCCAAACGCATTGCCGAGCGCGATCACCGATTCGCCAACCATCAGGTCGGCCGACGTGCCCAGCCGGATTACGCCGAAAGGCTTTGGCGCCGGAATTTTTACGACGGCCAGGTCGGCGGCCGCGTCGTAGGCGACCAGATCGGCGATCGCCGCGCGGCCATCGTCGAGGGTGACTTCGATCTTCCGCACGTCTGAAACCACGTGGTAGTTTGTGAGGATGTAACCGCGCTCGTCGATGATGGTGCCGGTGCCCATCCCGTTGACTTGCCGGGGGACTTCCGCGGCATCGGCCGCATTGCCGGAATCGGCCGGCTCGGTGATTGTTTTTTGGCCCTTGATGCTCACGACCGAAGCGCGAGCATTCCGCACCGCAACAACCACCGGCGTTAGGCGCTCGGGCGAAACTTCATGGGCCGTCGCGCGATCGTGGCCAATCGGCAATAGGATCACGGCCGACGCAAATAGCGCCATGCGCGCACGAGCGGCGCAAAGACAACGACGTTGGTCGCGCGGTGGATGGGTCATCAACTGCGGGCCGAGCGGGTTCGATCGTGACTCGATGAAGGGAGCCTGGCTATGTGCGGGCCAGTTCGCCCTCGATGCGGAAGCGGGTGCGAGCACGCCACGCAAGCAACATCGACCCACCGCTATGATCCGCTTAAACCCTACAAAACCGGGGCTTACAGACGGCCTAGCTTGACGCAAGCCGGCTAATGGGTTTCGTATCTGCTAGCAACGTGCCGCGATTAGCGATCGAACTCCGATGCGGCTGAATCGCTGGCCGGCTCCGGGGCCGGAGCAAAAACCGGATGAGTGGGCACTGGATGAAATCGGCCGGGTCCCGCGATATCGGGCGGTCCGACAAATCCATCGGGAGGCGCAGAGGTTGAACGCCCGGCAGCAGATGGAACAGGGCAAGCAGGCCGCGTGGACAACCGTGTGGCAGGCACATCCCAGCACTCCCTGTTGGCAGCATTCGTTGCCGCAGCCATCGCTTGAGCATGACGGGCCGCGACTGCCGGGGTCGTCGACGTGCTCGCCGCAAGACTGGCACGGATTCGCGCTGCGGAACGGCCATACGCAGCCTGGAAAGAGTCCGACGGCCAGCAACATGCAGATTGCGGCCCGCGACCGGATGCTAGTTGAAAGTTGTGCTATCAAGCGAGGAGTCCCGCCGCAGTAATTGCCGATGCGCAGAGCGGCATGGCATCATTTATCGTCCGATAGACTGGAAATTCTTACGCAATCGTCACAACTTGCGCGATACGTAGAGTGGCCCGTAGGACGGACAACCCGGTCCGTTTTGCGCAAATCGACGGACAGGTTGTCCGTGCTACGGTCAATCGCCCCGATCGGTTTTGGCGCGAGAATCGGCTTTCGCGCCTGGGTTTTTTGTCGCTAACAACGGCACCGCTTGCAGCAGTAAGAAGAACGCCAGCACTGCAAGTAAGACCAGAGGCCAGGAAGGGGCGAGGCGTTGCCGCACGATTCCCTCGGCGCCGCCGAGCAGCCCGACGACAACCACCGCGGCGAACGCGACGAGCAGCAATCCGCAGCCAATGGCCGCCATTGTCCCGCGGAAGGCAAGCTGCTCGGTAAGCTGCTGCTGATAAACTTCCATCGTGCGTCCCTTTTGCCGACTGAGCTCGGCAGCATCGACGACCTCCATCGCACGCGTGGCCGAATCCCAAGTCGAAGCAGCTGCAGACCGCGCCGTGATTGATCCACCGACGGTGCTTGCCAGGCGGTCGATGGCCGCGCGCGCCGGATCGTACGGCGCGAGGGGCGCGCTCTTGCGAACACCTTGCTCGCTGATTTCGACTTGCGAATCCAGCTGGCGACTGCGGGCAACGTCGGGAATTCGAAGGGTGGCGATTCCACGTTCTCCGAGGAGCGACAATTCCATTCCAGCCTCGGCCGTTGCCGCGCAAGCGACGCTCCATCGCAGCGACGCATTTCCGCCGGCCGTCATTTGAATCTGCAGCGAAGCAAACGACGCCGCATCGTCGGCGGGGCCGATGGCGGTCACCCGCCGGATATCGCCGGCAACGGCGGCCAGCAATTCAATATCGTGCGCGAATTGGGCCAAGGCCTCTTCGCGCATCGCGGTAACCAATCGGCGTTCGCACGTAAGCTGGTGAATTTGACCAATCGTGGGATGACCATCGCGGACCCAGGCGGCGAATTGAGACGTGACCGGGTGCCCCATCAGCGGATTAAAATGTTGCACGACGTCGCCCGATTCGCGCCGCGTCATATCGATTTCGTAATACGGCAGCACGGAATCGAACGCGGGGTGCACGACCAGTAGTGGCACGCCTTCGGTGACGATGCGCTTGATGCGCTCGGCGCGCAGTTCGCCAGGCGCCGTGCCCCTTCCAACAAGCACGGCGTCGCTAATCGCCCGGTCGAGTAACAGTTCCCACTGTCCGGCGCGGTCGGCCAGCCCGGTGGTGAACGGGGCGATCGCGGCGGTGTCCTGCGGACGAACATCGCCCAGCCAGACGATTTCGTGGTTCGCGTTTCGCGCGGCAGCCGCGAGGTCGACGATGTCTGAATCGGTGCCGAGAATCGCCAATTTCATAGATCGGACAAAACGACGTTGACGTTCCTGTAGTTTGGAACTGGATTATCGCCGGTAACGTGTTTTGGTGTAAGATTGTAGCAGGATAAATCGCGATAGCGTTTCGCTCCCACGGACGATGTCGTTGCCCATGTCACCCTGAGGTACTCCGAAGGGTCCGGCTAGATTCTTCGGAGTACCTCAGAATGACAGATTGCTAATCAAAGCCAATCGGATCCGCTGCCCTTACTACGCCGGATTTGCAGTGAATATGGTTTGGAATCGGCTCTATTGGATTGTGTTGCTGATGTGGTTCATGGCCACACCGCTGGCGCTCGCCGACACGACCGAACCGCATGCCGCTCGCGCGAACAAGAAACGACCGGTGGCAACGGCTGCCGAAATCTCCAAGTGGATCGCCCAGCTCGACGACGATCGGTACCTCGTGCGTGAGCGAGCGACTCGACAATTGATGGAATCGGGCGGCGGCGCGCTCGACCCGCTGTTGGCCACGGCCGATGCGGGCCGCCCCGAGCCGGCCGACCGCTCGGTTTGGATTTTGCAACGATTGAGCACCGCGAAAGACGCCGGGTTGCGCCGGGAAGCCCTGGAACATTTGTCGAAATTAAAGAAACGGCCGCAAGTGGCGGCCGCCGCCCGGCTAACCTTGATCGAAATCGCACGCCAGGAAGCGCTCCAGGCAATTGAGCAGTTCGGCGGACAATACGTGGCCGAAAACGAATTCATCGCCCAGTTCGGCCCCGGCCCCAACTTCACCCCCCGCGTCATTCTCGACGAGCGGTGGCACGGGGGCAACGCTGGCCTGGTGCATTTGCGGAACCTTGCGGGACTGCGGCAGGTCAAAATCCTTGGAACCGATATTACGATCGAAGGCCTCAAGGAGTTACAGCATTGCGAATCGCTGCAAGACGTTTGGTTGTATGGAACCAGGTTGACGCCGGAGGATGTGGCCAAGCTTCGCAAGATGTTGCCGGAGCAGGTGTTGATCGACTACCGGCGCGGCGGCCTGTTGGGCGTGACTCGCTCGCCGGAGGAAGTCGGACCGGCCAAAGTAGATGGGGTGCAGCCGGGCAGTGCTGCGGCAGTGGCCGGAATCCAGCGTGGCGACGTTATCCAGAAATTCAACGGCGAACCGGTTGCCAGTTTCAAAGCCTTGACGCAAAAGATCGGCGACCACCAACCGGGCGATGAGATCAAGCTGGAAGTTCTTCGTAACGACAAGCCGATGGAGTTCAAGGTGAAGCTCGGCAAATGGAAGTCGGTGGAGTAGTTGGGCGGATTTACCGATCTTCGTTGACGATCGGTGCCACTGGATTTGCCAGTCTTTCAGTGCGAGGACCTTGCGGCCGGAAGTAGACTCGACCGGCAAATGCAATGAGTCGTGCAAGCTGATGTATGCTCGGCACGGTGTGGCCGTCGGCGATGATTTTCTGGGGACACTGGCAGAGCCAGTGGCTCCCCGCCACTTTGCGCTTGCCGTCGGCGATTGGCCGAGACTAAAATCCAATCGGGAATTGCGGGAAAACCTCATCGCCAATCATGCTGTGTTGGTATGTCGGACGCGGTCGAACCACCATCTGATGGCGTCACTCGCACGCACGTCGAGGCGAAACCTACCCAGCGTGAACGGGGTACAGAATCGCGCGACGGCAGTGCCTCGGGCCAGCTCGAAGTCCGCTGCCCGAGTTGTCACGTGCCGATGGATGTGGCGGTCGATACGCAGTTAACGGACCTGACTTGCGATTCTTGCGGCAGCCATTTCAGCCTGGTGGACCAGAGTCAGGCGACTCGAATCGCGCCGTCGCTCACAAAGCTTGGACGCTTTGAAATCATCGAGCGATTAGGAGTTGGCGGCTACGGCAGCGTTTGGAAAGCCCGCGACAAAGAGCTCGACCGCACAGTCGCGCTCAAGATTCCGCGTGCCGGTGGCATGACGCCCGAGAACCGGAGAAGTTTTTCCGCGAAGCCCGCGCTCGGCGCATCTGCGTCATCCAAGCATCGTCAGCTTCCACGAGGTCGGCCGCGACGGCGACAGCGTCCACATCGTGAGCGCTTTGTGCGTGCGTTCGCTTGGCGACTGGCTCACTGGTCAGCAGCTCACTAGTCGCGAGGCGGCCGAGCTATGCACCAAGATCGCCGACGCTCTGCACCACGCACACGAACAAGGTGTTGTTCTTCGCGATCTCAAGCCGGCGAACATCATGATCGATGCAGATGGCCAGCCGTATCTCATTGACTTCGGACTCGCCATCGCGAGTCGGCGAAGTGACGTCACGTTGGACGGCCAATCCTTGATCTCGCTGCCTACTTTCTTGCCAGAGCAGACCGAGGAAGGGCTCACACCGCTGACCGCCAACGACATCAGCTCAATGATTTGTCCTATTCATTTTCAAGCGTCGCCCGCCGCGACCACAATTCATCGAACGAGGCCACGCCACGCATGCGAGCCATCGCGTCCAGGCGAATGTTTTCCACGTCGGGAGCATGGCAGGGCGATACAAGCGCGGCACTGCGTGCGCTCTCTTCCAGGCGAACGTTTTCCACGTCGGGAACATGGCTACGAAAATGAACGGCGTGGCCCCGCAATAAGTAATCGGCTTCGAATGGCGGTACGGCAATTGTGCGAGCCGCAAGTTCATCGAGCGCCGATTGCAGCCGCACGAGATTCTGCGGCTCGCACAGAATGGCGACGTCACAATCGCGGCTAAACTCTGCTCCGCCGTAGAACACGCGGCCTGGCCGCCCATCAGCAGGTATCGGACCTGGTGTGAAGAGAGCGTCGAAAGGAACTTTCTGAATCGGGTTCGGGATCAAGCGAACCTCCCACGCTCAGGTAGAACTCCCACAACTTTCCCGACTCGCGCCATCGCTCGATCGGCGTCAAGGCATACCATTCTTGCCATTCGGGATCAAGACAGTCGTTCATACATCAATTGTAACCTGGGCTTTGCCAGTGCTTTCAGCAGTCGGTAGGTCGGGGTGTGCCTGACGGTTCGCTGTGTTCTGCGTGTGTCTCAGCACAGTCCTGAGCTACTTGGCCGTTGGCAACCCTGCAGTGCTTGCTCAATACGCAGTTGGCCACGGCCGTGTGTTGGCGACGTCCGCGGCCGTGAGGCCGCCGCGGCGGGCTTGGAGGACGCCGTAGCGGAGGACGTCGAGGCCGCCCGTGCTGTGGGCGTCGCTGCTGATGACGATGGGGATGCCGTGGCGCTTGGCGGCGGCGCAAGCCACGTCGTCCAAATCGAGGCGGGCCGGGTTAGCGTTGATCTCCATGAACTTTCTGTTGCGGGCGGCGGCGGAAAAAATGGCTTCGAGGTCGACGGCGTACGGTTCGCGGCGGCCGATGAGGCGGCCCGTGGGATGGGCGATGATGGAGACGTGTGGATTCTCGAGCGCGCCGAGGATGCGATCGGTGATTTGTTCGCGCGGTTGTTGCTGGCCGTAGTGGACGCTGGCGATGACCCAGTCGGCCTCGGCCAGCACGTCGTCGGGCAGGTCCATGCCGCCTTTTTCGAGGATGTCGCACTCGATGCCTTTGAGGATCGTGAAGTTGTCGAATTCGCGGTTGAGCTTGTCGATTTCTTTCCACTGGGCGCGGAGGCGCTCGGGTTGAGGCCGTTGGCCATGCTGACGCGAGGCGAGTGGTCGGTGATGGCGATGTACTTCAGGCCGCGTTCGATCGCCGCCTCGGCCATTTCGCGGAGGCTGGCCTTGCCGTCGCTGGCGGTGGTGTGCATGTGGAGGTCGCCGACGAGATCGGTCACCTCGATCAACTTGGGCAGTGTGCCGGCGGCGGCCCAGGCGAATTCCTGTCGCGCTTCGCGGATTTCAGGCGGAAACCAGGGCAGATCCATCGCCGCGTAAACTTCCTCCTCGGTGCGGCCGGCGACGTAGTTCGGCGAGTTTGGATCTTTGAAATTCGGCTCTTCCGCAGTCGGCTTCGTCCGGCGGATTCCGCTTTGGAGACCTTCTTAGTGGGTTTCAAGCCGCACTGCTGGGCGAGTCGGCAAGTGCACCCATGCGGAACACGCCGTATTCATTGATCAGAAGGCCGCGATCCTTGGCCATGCCGCGCAGAATAATGTTATGGTCCTTCGAGCCGGTGAAATACTGCAGGCGCTGCACCAAACGATTTCGTCGGCACGACGCGCAAGTCGATTTGCAGGCCGCGAGCGAGGCGGATCGACATTTTCGTGTCGCCGCGGCCGATCACCGTGGCCAGCTCTTCGAATCGGCCGAGCTGGTCCATCGCGTTCTGCGGGTCGTCGGCGTCGACCAGGAGATCGATGTCGCCAATGGTTTCGCGGCCGCGGCGGTAGCTGCCGGCGACCTCCATCTGGCGAATGCCGTTCACCTTGCGCATGTGGGCGAGCAGTTCCTGCACGATTTCGTCGGCGTGCGCCCAGTACATCCGCTCATGCGCACGGGCGGCCAGGTCGATGCCGGCGAGAATTTTCTCTTGTGTTTTCTTGCCGAAGCCTTTGAGAGCTTGCACCTGGTCGGCTTCGCAGGCGGCTTGCAAGGCGTCGAGCGACGTGATGCCGAAGCTCCTTGAAGAGGGCGGCCGCCTTTTTCGGGCCCATGCCGGGGATGCGGACCATCGCCAACACCCCGCCGGGAATTTCGGAGCGCAGTTCATCGAGCATGCCGATCGAGCCGGTTTCGAGCAACTCTTCGATCTTTTGGGCCAGGTCTTTGCCGATGCCTTCGATTTCGGTCAGGTCGCGCTTAGGGTCGGCTGCGACGTTGGCCAACGGCTCGGGAAGATCGGTGATCCGCCGGGCCGCATTGCGATAGGCGCGCACGCGAAACGGGTTCGCGTTTTGGAATTCGAGCAGGTCGGCGATTTCGTCGAAGAGCGTGGCGACGTCGCGGTTGTTCATGCCGCTATTTTAGGAGACGGGGAGGGGAGGAGAGGGGGAGAGCGTAGAGCGCTCGCGAGCCGAGCGGCGACTTCCCGGTCCGCCTCGGCTCGGCGGACCTACTATCACACGAGCACGGCGGCTTGGATCGCTTCGGTCGCGATGTCGATTGCCGGAAACTTATCCGAAGTTGCCTTCTCGGCCTCTTCCCACAGCGAAAGTTTATTGAGGCCGTCGAGAGCCGCGACCTTGTAGCATTCGGCCATCGTGGGGTAATTGAAGACCGTATCGCGGAAGTAATCGATCGTGCCGCCGAGCGCCATGACGGCCTGGCCGATGTGGATGATTTCGGTGGCCGATTCGCCGATGACGTGGACGCCTAGCAGCTTTCGCGTATCGCGGTGGAAAAGAAGCTTAAGCATGCCCGAGTGTCGCCGGCGATTTGGCCGCGGGCAATTTCGCTGAAGCGGGCCATGCCGACTTCGTACGGCACGCGTGCATCGGTTAGCTGCTCCTCGTTTTGTCCGACCATCGAAATTTCGGGGATCGTAAACAGTCCGTAGGGCATGATGGTCACAGGGCTCGAACTCGCGTCCCAGCATGTGGCAGGCGGCCCGGCGACCTTGTTCCATCGAGGTGCTGGCGAGCGCGGGGAAACCGACGACGTCGCCAACGGCATAAATGTGCGGCACCGCGGTTTGGAATTGCGCGTTGCAGCGGATGCGTCCGCGTTTGTCGGCTTCCAAGCCGGCGCGTTCGAGGTGCAGACGCGGCGGTGTCGCCGACGCGGCCGACGCTGAAGAGAACCGTTTCGCCCAGCAGCCGCTTGCCGCTTTCCAGCTCGACGGCGACGCGGCCCGGCTTTGGCTCGCGAATCTCGACGACGCTTTCGCCCAGACGGAAAATCATGCCGAGCGAGCGGGCGTGGTGAAGCAGCGTTTCGATGATTTCGCGGTCGCAGAATTCGAGCAGCTGAGAGCGGCCGTCGATGACCGTCACCTGCACGCCGAGCGTGGCGAACATGATGGCGTATTCCAGGCCGATCACGCCGCCGCCGACGACGATCATCGAACGCGGGCACGCCCGCCAGCGCGAGGACTTCATCGGAGTCGAAGATCGTGTTCGGCCGTTGAACGGGATATGGTCGGGCGCGAGTTGGCCGCGTGCCCGGTGCCAGCAGGATGTGGCGTCCTTCGAGGATTTGCGTTTCGCCCCGGCCGGTAATTTCGATGCGGTGCGGATCGAGGAACGATGCCTCGCCGCACGACCACGTGCACGCGGTTGCGGGCGAACTGGTCCTGAATGACCTGCCACTCCGATTGGCCGACGTTGCGGATCATCAGCCGCAGGTCGTCCATCGTGATTTCTCGTTTGCGGCGATAGCTTTCTTCGTAGACGTCGCGATGACGATAGCCGGTGAGGTGCATAATGGCTTCGCGAATGGTCTTCGAGGGGATCGTGCCGGTATGGAGCGAGACGCCGCCCAACAGTTCTTGTCGCCGTTCGACGACGAGCACGCGCCAATTTTGCTTGGCGGCGGCGATGGCTGCTTTTTGTCCGGCCGGGCCGCTGCCCACTACAATCAGGTCGTATCGCATGCGGCGGTCTTTCGATTTGGCGACTCTTGCCACGGGCCACAATCATGGCGCAAGCAGAATCGCAACTTGCGGGAATATGCAAACTTAGCTGACCGCGGCAGCGACCGCGCGACCATGTCCCACATGAAACGAGACGCCGCATCGCGGCGGGCCGTTTATCGCGATTGAATGAGATGGGAGGGGAGACACCTGCCACCCAGGCCGAGCATTATGGTGGGTTGCTCGACCGGGGTCGATTGGATGCGGCCACTTTTGCCGCGTCGGAGTCCAAAAGCGCCATAATCGGCTCGACGTCTTCGAGCGTTTTGAGAAGGACATCGGGGTTTCGTTCTGCGAGGGCCGAAGAAGGAGTGTGACCACTGGCCACGGCGACGCAGCGTGCCGCCGATCGAGCGGCCGCAGTCGATGTCGTGCGGCGTGTCGCCAATCACGATCACTTGTTGACGGCTATTGTTTACGCCATTTCGATCAGGGTCTGGTTGCCCGTTGAAGTGCAGTCGAGCGGCCGCCATGGCGGCCGCTGCGATGTCGCAACGTTCCAAATAATTGTCTCCAAAGCCGCCGAAGGCGAACCAGTGCCACAAGCCGAAATGGGCGAGCTTTCGCCGGGCGCCTTCCCGCACGTTGCCGGTCAAGAGGCCGAGGGCCACGTCGCCTCGCTCAGCGAGCGCGGACAGCAATTCGCATACGCCGGGAAGGACCCAGCCTTGGTGTGAGGCCAACGCGGTGTCTAACCGTGCCAGGTAGCCGGTGCAAAACCGCGTCCAGTTTTCGTCGGATGGTTCGACACCATGATTTTTGAACAACTCGGTTGCAATCGCTCGATCGCTGCGGCCGGCGAATGGCACATTGGAGTCGAGGACTGAAACGCCGAAATCGGCCCTGAGCGTTTCCGCGAAGGCGGACTTCCCGGCGCCTCCGGTAAGCACGAGGGTGCCGTCGATATCGAGGAAACAGATGTGCATGAAGGGTCGAGAGTTGAGGGTTGAGGGTCGAGGGTCAGAGGGCGAGCGAACGTTCTTTTGTAGAAGCATATCTCACCGGCTAGGACTAGCCAAATGAGCCTAGTCTTGTTAGGGTCATGCAAGTGTTTTCTGGCTCTCGACTCTCGACTCTTGACTCTCGACTTGCATGGCTCAACCCGTTGCCGGCGTCGCACCGACGCAATTGAAAGAAGTGACCGTGATGGTGGTCTGGCCGTCGCTTTCGGCCACGGCGTTCGGCCGTTTGTGGGGCCGACTGTTTGCCATCGAAGTTGGTTTCCGGGTGTTTGGGGTGCCGATTACGCTCGGCCGGTTGTTCGCGCTGGCTTCGATTCCGTTTATGTTGGCGCTTTATTTTCTGATGCGCTTGCCGCGGTTCCCGGGCATCGTCATCGGGTTTCGGAACTCTTGGTGCTGGCAGTATCGGCTCACGAACCGTCGCGTGATTGTCGAAAACCCGTTCGGCGGAGAGATCAAGGCCGTTTCACTCGATCGGTTCGACGCGATTGATGTCGTGGTGGAACCGGGGCAGGCGTGGTTCAAAGCGGGCGACCTGGTGTTTCGCCAAGGCACGACGGAAACGTTTCGGATTTCTGGAGTGCCGCGGCCGGAAACGTTTCGGCATACGTGCCTGAAGGCCAACATGTCGTTCGTCGGCGTGCAGAAGGCGAAAGCGGCGGGGTTGGCGGTTTAACTCTTTGGTGGCTCTGTAGGTGGACTGCTCTTCGCTTCACCTTTGGCGTCGAGTTCTTTGCCTT
Source organism: Pirellulales bacterium (assembly GCA_963733825.1). Taxonomy (GTDB): domain Bacteria; phylum Planctomycetota; class Planctomycetia; order Pirellulales; family Lacipirellulaceae; genus JABDGM01. The sequence continues at coordinate 342,277 of CAVTEK010000003.1, read as the reverse complement.
TGCGGAGCGATTGGCCAAGCGTGACGCGGAATTTTTTATCGCCCGCTTTATAGACCAGAGACCGCGGCTCCACGCTGACGATTTCGCCATCTAGCGCTCCGACCTTCACCGGATCGCCGGCCACCAAGTGCAAGGTTTCGTTGGTAGTGCGAACGTTAATCCACGCTTGCAAGCCCTTGTCGCTGCTGACCGATGCGGTGAAAAACGCGAGATCGGAGTCGTCGAATTTCGGCGGCGCGGGCGACTCACGGCGTTCGCGCGGCGGGCCGGGCGGGCGCGGCGGCGAGTACGTTGTGGCCAGGTCTCGCTCGCCCATGCTCTTCTTGTAATCATCGACGCTCGCCAGTTTCAGGCGCTTCGAATCGCCGTCGGGCAACTTATCGGCGGCAACCGCGCCTTTTAAGCTGAGGGCTTCGACATCGAGCGTCACCTGCAGTTGCGACGAACCGGGCGGGCGGCTGAGCTGCAGCCGTGTAATCTGGTGCAGTTGGGGGCTGTGGTAGAATTCGTACAGCATGGCCGTCACATTGGAGAGCGAACCGCCGGCGACCAATTGGTAACCAATCGACTTGAAGGCGGCCGAGTTGTTGGTCGTCGGCGTGAGCTTGATATCGTTCACGGTCAACCCCGCGCCCGTGGCTTTTGCCAGCAGCCACGCCTTGTAGAGGGACGACGCCTTTTCGACGTTAGACGGCAACGACCGCTGCTGCCAGGCTTCCATTTTTTTGATCGCGTTGCGTCCTTCGGCAAGCTTGAGATTGGCGTCCTGGAGTTTCGCTTCGGCATCTTGCTTTTCGGCCTGGCGTGCGTGCAGCGATTCGGTGTACCGCGCATACAGCTTGTAACCAGCGAATAGTGCGACGAGCACTACGATCGCAGCAGCCAGTTTTTTTTCCCGCTGGTTCATGGTTTGGCCGCCCCGCTAGCTTCGTCGCTTGGACGAGCAACTTGCACGGCCAACCCGAAGGACCAATCGTAGCCGGGTACGGTTTTGTCCTGCTTGCCGATGCCGGTCGAAACGTGATGCTGCTCGTCGCGCAGTCGCTGTTCCAAATCGGCGACGGCCCCTGGGCTTTTGGCGACGCCTTGGAAGTCGATGTGGCCGCCGGCCGCGGTGGGGCCCGTTGGGCGCGAGATGGTCATTTGGGTCATGACGGCGTCGCTGGCGACCGCAAAATCCTTTGCCGAAAGCGGCTTGGGTCTCACGCGGCGGGCCAACTGTTCGAGCTCATCGAGCCAGTTGACGTCGGTCGCGAGCCAGTGGTCGACCAGCGCCGCTTGGGCGGTTACTGTCTTGTACTTGTCGGCTTGCGTTTGGAGATCGTGGATTCGGACTTGCAACTCGGCGACCTCACGGGAGGGCTCCGAGATTTGCCGCCAAAGGTGGACTGCAAACGCTAAAACAGCGACCGCCGCCGCCGCGACGGCAAGTGCGTGTACTCGGCCAAATCGACGAGCTTCGATTCGTTGGCGAACGTTGGCGAAATCGACGATCGGAGGACGCCGATCCGCTTCCGCCAGTGCCATTCCGAGGACGGCCGCAAAGCGGCCCAAGCTTTCCGCCGGCACGCCTTTAGACGAGAGACCGGCCGGCGCTTCGGCGACGGGATCCATGACGGTGACTGGCAACTCCAGCTCATCCGCAATGTTGCCGCTGACCCCGAGTGCGGCATCGTTCCCGCAAAGCACGATTTTATTGACCTGACGATCGGCCAACTGCTGGCGGACGGCGGCGATGGTGCGGCGAATTTCGCCGACCAAGGCCCGTTGCCGCCCCTCTGGCTGGCTTGAATCGGGCAAGCGCACGGTGCGCAAGAGCACAACTTTTTCATCGGCCTGAACGACGAGGTCGGCTTCTTCGCCGAGCGGTTGTACGACGAGCGCTACCTGGCCGGCGCTGATGGCGCCGGCTCGAATCGCGAGTGATGTTGCGGCGCAGACCCGCGCGGGCATCCGGTCTGGTTCGACGCCCAGCGCCTGGCAAACTTCGCGCGCTTCGGTCAAACCGGCGGGGCTCAGCGCGAGGGCCAGCACTTGATGCGTCGATTGTGCATCGCCGGAGAGTGGGATGAAATCGAGCGCCGCGTCGCTGCCCAGCGCGGTGAATTCGCGCTCGGCCTGAAAGCGAACCAGGTCGGGCAGCTCTTCGGCCGGGGCCGGAGGCAGCGAGAGCAGCTTAATTTGCACGTTGTCGCGGCCGACGCCGACCAGCGTCGTGACTTTCCCGGACACTTGTCCCGACATCGCGGCGGCCAGCCGTACGCCTATTTGTTTTCCACTAAGTCCGTTGGCTTCAGAGGTCGCCAGCGACGCGGCCCATGCGCCGCAACCGACAGGCCGGTAGGGCCGGAGGAGATCAAGAGGCCGCGAACTTCGCAGCGGTCCCAGTCGATGGCAAGGATGCGGGGCATTGGATGCGAAAGGACGTCTGGCGATTTGAAATGTTCCGACGCCGACGTATTGCCGTCGAACGTCCGCCGATAAATCGGCGGCTTGGGATTCCACTATCCCATTGTACACAGCCGGATTACTTGACGTCCTCCGCCTCGGCGCCGAGCACTTCAGGGGTAAAACCGCGGCCCAAGTCCTGCAAATCCCAGCGCCGGCGGACAACGGCCGGCGTTTTCGTGGCATCGATGAGCACCTCGGTCCGGTGAACCGCCCCCTGCGGATCGGAGAAAAAGCCGCCCACAACCTGAGCTCGGTACACGCTGCCGCCGGACGTCACCATTCCGATCAGCTTTTTCATCGCGGAGAGGTCGACAATTCCGTTGGTGAGGATCCAGGTTTCGTATTTCTGCTCCGGCTGCTGCTGTCCCAAGGTCACGTCGCGGTTGGAAATGATTTGATCGACCGCGTCGGGCGTGAGTCCGGGAATGCCGGCTAGCAGCGCGCAGGGCGCCTGATTGATATTGAGCCGGCCTGGAATCGTCGGGGCGGCATTGACGGCCAGATTGTCCATCAGCTTGGGAAGATACGTTTGCATCGACGATCGATCGCTGGGGAACGCCGGATCGATCACGGTTCGGCTGTTGTTGCCGCCGCCGCCGGACCCGCCGGCGGAACTTCCTTGGCCGCCCGACTGCGGAGATGCGCCCGGGTTCGCCGACACGGGGGACGCTTGTTGACGGTTGGGACTGGCGGGCGAATTCGATGGTTGGTTGTTACCGTTTGGCGAGGAATTTTGATTATTGCCGCCCGACCCAGTTTGTTTGGCGATTCGCGTGCGGACGCCGATCAAGTCGAGAATTGTCGAAAGCCGCACGTTGCCTTTTTGGGTGAGATCGACTTTCGTGCCGGATATTTTCTGGCCCGCGTCGGTGCCGGTGTAGGGGCCGCCTTGGCGATAGGCGACGATAAAGTCGGCCTGGTCCGGATCGAGCACCGCGGCGAGTTGTTTGTGCAGCTCCCCGAGGTCGTTCATGTTGACGTCGATCTTCGGCGTGCCATCGGGCCGGACATTCGCTTCGGCGCTATCGACCGTAAGGTAGGCGGCCCAACCGCGGTTCAAGAGACCGGTCGAATTATCGGCGTTATCGATCGTCGTGAGGTTCTGCTCGTTGCCGTCGATAGCGCAGTTTCGATTCAGATCGGCGCCGAACAGCAAGGCCGGGGTCACGCCACGAACCAATAACAGTTCTTCAATCGAGCCGAGCGGGCCATTGCGCGGCGCATAGGGCGGGCTGAGCGTCGCGTAGTAGTCGCGCTCGGCGCCATTTTCGCGTTGTTCGTCGTCCGCGTCGATCCAATCGAGGATCGCATCGGCGATTGTGTCGGTCATTCCGGGCAAGGCCATCAAGATTTTATGGGCTGTGCCAGGGGCCGAGTTGTCGGCCAACAGGACCGTGTTCAGATTAAGCCTGGCGGACTCGTTTTCCAGGCCGTAACGGACGCCGCCGAAGTAGCCGTCGTTCGTCAGGTCGGGGGCAAGGATGGTGAATCGACCGCGAAAGGCCGCCAGCGGGTCATCGCTGACCAAAATACCCTGAAACAAATTCGCATTACCGTAGAGGCCGCCCGATTGTTGCAAAGTGTTGGGATCCTGCGCTGAGCAGCGTTTTGATGTACTCGACGCCCGACTCGACCAGTTGAGTGGCCTGGAGCTGCTGGCCGTGGGCGCGCTCGGCCTGATGTTCGGCGAACATGCGTTCGAAAAAGGCCGCGGCGCCGAGCGTGAGCATCGCCACCACGATCAGTGTGAGCACCAGCATGCTTCCGCGGCGTCGATGATGGCGAGAGGAGTGGCGCATGGGGAAGGATGAAGGATGAAGGATGAAGGATGAAGGATGAAGGATGAAGGATGAAGGATGAAGGATGAAGGATGAAGGATGAAGGATGAAGGATGAAGGATGAAGGATGAAGGATGAAGGATGAAGGATGAAGGATGGAAGGGGGTTTTACTTGTTTATTGTGGAATATCTTTCGTCTTTCATCTTTCATCCTTCACTTTTTACTGTGTCTGGTCAAAGCTGGATCCTGATTGGGACGACGAAGAACTGGTCGACGAATCCGTGGAGGACGAATCTGCGGACGATGAATCGCTCGAAGAGCTCGAATTCATGAGCTGGGCCATTGGCAAATACACCCTTTGTCGATACTCGCGCGATGAACTGGCGAGCGCGGAGGCATCGAAGGTCGATGTTATCGGCTGGTCGGCGGCTGCGGATGATCTCACCCAGACACAAACTTCGATGGCCACCGGCAATGCCTTTTGCTCTTTCATGTCCCACGTGTCGGTAATTTGGCTGCCATCGAAATAGCGAAACTCGATGTGCACGACTTCAGGGGCGATGAGCACCTCGCCCGAATCCAACACGTCTGATCCGCCGTTCTGTTCGGCGAAGAGACGTGCGGCGCGGGGAATTTCCTGACGCACCAGGCCCCCGGCGCGAAGCTGCGCCGCAGGATCCAGCGAGGTGGAACCGGCACTCCCGGGTTCCACGGCGTCGCCCGGCCGCACGAAATAGTGCACATTTTTGAGATCGGTCGGCGGCGCGACGCCGGAAGACGTGGAGCCGCCGGCCGCGCCGTCGGCGGTTGGCGACGGCGCGTTGGTGTAGCCGGTCGTGGTCGTAAACAATTCCTCTTGTTTGGGCAGGCGGGCCGGATCCACGTAGAGTTCGTCGAGCGAGCCGTTAACGCCGAGGGGCAAGGTGTTGTCGGTTTCGGAAGAATTGCTCGACGAGTTGCCGGTGGATGTTTGGCTCGTCGAGGATGACGCGATACTGGCGACCGTCGAGCTAGCCCCAACGCCGCCGACGCCGCCCGTGCCGCCGGGAGTGCCCAGGCCGGCGCTTTTGGCCTTGTCGATCGAGTCGACGTCGAACGCCGCGTTGCTGGCCATCAATTGCGCGATCGCCGAAGTGTTTTGAGGCTGGTAGATCGTCGTGGCCCGGATGTCGTCGGCAATCATGGCCAGGACGCTGCGGGCGATTTGGGCTTCTTCGACTCGTGAACGGCTCGCGTCGACGCGCTTCAGATACAAGTTGATCGCCATGCCGATGAGCGACAGGAATACGGCCGACAGCGCGATGGAGAGAATTAGCTCGAAGAGCGTGAAGCCTGGGCGGGAAAAGGGGACTGGTCCATCTTTCCTGATGAGACGCGGAGCTGCCCTTAATCGCAGCCGAAAAATGGACCTGTCCCCTTTTCGGCTTTGATGGAGTACGTCCCGCTGCATTGTCTTATGGCAAAAATGGACCAGTCCCCTTTTCCTCGTCATTTTTGGCTCCCTCCGCTTCCCGTGCTCGAGGAGCCCGATGAACTGGACGACGCGGACGAGCTCGACTGATCGGTGCTGTCGGGCGGCGTGTAATTCGGGTTCGGCATCCAGCGCACGAGCTCGAAATGGGCTGGCTGCAGGTTGGCGTCCAGATTTTGTTCGACCCGCACGCGAACCGCGACAAGTGCATCGTACGAGGTCGGCTCCAGTGCGATCGAATAGACCCAGGTCGAATCGACGCCTTCTTCGTCGAAGGCGGCTCCACTGACGGCTGTGAGCTCGCGAGCGCCAGCGGCAAGCTCGTCCATGAGCGAAGCGGCGAGAATTTGGGCCTGGGTTTCTTCTTCGCTGGCCGTGGCGCTTTGATCCGCCATGCGCATCACTTCGCCTAGTGCAGCGAGCGAACCGGCGAGAATGGCCAGTGAAAGGATGATTTCCAGAAGGGTGAAACCGCCACGATTTACCCTCTCCCCTTGGGAGAGGGCGGAAATGCGCGGCGAGCGACGCGTTGCGAGCGCCTTATTCATTTCACCGCCTCGTGACCGATATCCGATGCGCTTGAGATGCCCGTCAAGCCGCGCAAACTAACTCGGACCGTTTGGCCCTGGTCGTTCTGAAGCAGTAGCGATGCATCGGAGCTTGTGCCGTCGGGGCGAAACAGGATCGGCTCGGACCAGGCGCCGTCGCTGGTCGAGCCCATGGTTGCTGTCACCAGATTGGAATTGGAAACATCGCCGTTGGCGAAAATCACGCCATCGGGCAATCGGTTGCGCGAGAGCCGCAGGATATCGGTCGCCTCGTGCTGGGCGTCGGGGTCTTCGGGCTGCGACTCTTGGCTTTCAGGCAATCCCAACTGATCCAACGCGACGATCTGGAATCGGCCGCCGCGAAGTTCGCAGCGAAACGCATAGGGCTGCCCCGATTGCATGGCGGCCAACCGGGCGCTCGACCAGGCGCCGCGCAATAAGTCGCTGGCGCCATACAATCCGGCACTGGAAAACGCGCCGGTCAAAAGCGGGACGCTCACGGCACTGACGATGACCAACAGCGAGAGGACAAGAATGACTTCGACGAGCGTGAGGCCGTTGCGCCGCGCGGCGCGAAAAAGGTGGCAGCCACCTTTTGTGCGGGGGCCCGAAAAAGGTGTCTGACACCTTTTTCGCATCCGAACGTAGTGCAGAATTGGGCATAGGTTGGCAGGGAAGCAAGACACCCTCACCCCAGCCCTCTCCCGAAGGGAGAGGGAATCATTCCCAATTGCCGATGTCGTCGGCGGTGCCGTCCTGGCCGTCGGGGCCCATCGACCAGATATCGAACGAATCGGGATTGTGCTTTCCGGGGGCGGCGAACTTGTATTCATGATCCCACGGATCGAGCGGCAACTTGGTGGCGTCGAGGTACGGGCCGGCCCAGCGGTCGGAGAGTCCGGCGTCGCCCGGCTTGGTGATCAGACCATCCAGCGCCTGGGGATAGGCTCTCGTGTGATACTTGTACAGGTTGACCGCGCTTTTGAAGATTCCGACTTGTCCCTTGGCGGCGTCCTTGTACGCTTTTTCTTGCGTGCCACTGAACATGGTCAGCACCATCGAGGCGAGCACGACCAAGATCGCCAGCACGAGCAGCAATTCGATGAGGGTGAAACCCCCGTGCGCCCTCGGTCGATTGGTCCGGCGAATCCTGTTTTGTTGGTTGAATATCGACGTCATGGCAATGCTCCTGTTTGTGCCCAGTATTTCTAATTGTTTCACGCAGAGGCGCTGAGGACGCGGAGTGCAGAAAGACTAGCAAACTCTCTGCGTTCTCTGCGCCTCTGCGTGAGATTCTTCATTATTTGTTTAACCCATTCCTCATCAACCGATTATATACCCAAATCACACCGCAGTGCTCATCCTGAGCACGGGAACCAGCAGGGCGATGACCACCATCAACACCACGCCCGCGAGCAGAATAAGCATCAGTGGTTCGAGCAGGCGGACGAACAAATCGAGCCGCCGCCAGGTATCGCGCTCGAGCGAATCGGCGATGTGCGGCAACACAGTTTCGAGGCTGTTCGATTGCTCGGCCACAGCGATCATTTCGACGACATCGGGGGGGAATTTGCCGCTGGCCTGAAGTGGCGTTGCCAACGACTGGCCAGCCGAGATGTTTTCGGCCGCTTCGCGGACGGCGGTCGAGAGCACGCGGTTGCCGGTCGAGTCGGCGCTGATCTCGAGCGACCGCACGATCGGAACGCCGCCGCCCAGGAGCGTGCCCAGAACGCGGCAAAACCGCGACACGGCCAGGCTCAAATAAATCCCGCTGGCCACCGGCACCTTCAACCGCCAGCGGTCGAGCCACAAGCGGCCTTCGGCCGTTTGCATGCGGCTGCGGACGATCATACCGACGATAACGAACCCGGCTACGATGAAGATGCCGTAACGCTGCAACATGTGGCTCGTCCAGAGCAGCCAATCGGTGACGGCCGGCAGCTCGCCGCGTTCTCGCAAGCGGGCGAAAAGCCGTTCGAACTTGGGTACGAAAAAGATGATGAGCACGTTGACGACGACCGTACCCAACACGAATAAGATCGTCGGATAGGCAAGTGCGCCGACGACTCGGCTCTTCAGCTCGTCCTGCTGCTCGGTGAATTTGGCGAGCCGATCGAGGGCTTCTTCCAGGAAGCCGCCCTCGCCACCGGCGCGGACGATGCTGGTGGCCAGTTCGCCGAACGCCCGCGGATGGCGGGACATGGCATCGGCCAATGTGGCACCTTCCTGGACGCGCGAGTGCACGTCTTCGAGCACGGTGGCCAGGTTCTTGTGCGGCGTTTGCTCGCGAATCACTTCCAGCGAGCGCAACAGCGGAACGCCGCTGCCCAAGAGGGCCGAAAGCTGGCCGTACGTGCCCGCCATGATGCGAGCCCGCACGCGCGGCGAACGCTTGGCGCCGGTCGCGCGGCCGTCAGCGGCTGCGACCCTGAGCGGGAACAGGTCGCGGCCCGAGAGCGTCGCGACGGCTTCACGCTCGTTTCCGGCCGCGAGGGTACCTTCGATGCGGTTGCCGGTGAGATCTCGGGCGATGTAGGCGAATTCAGGCATGTTTCTAGTGGGGAGTGTGGAAGGGGGAGTGTGGAATCCGGAGAGCCTATGCTTCACTCCGCACTCCACACTCCACATTCCACACTAGATTCTGTCGCCCTTCGTCACGCGGAGCACTTCATCAATCGTGGTCAAGCCGCTGAGGACTTTCAACCAGGCGTCCTCCCGGAGGGTGCGCATGCCGGCGGCTCGGGCGGCCTGGCGGATTTCCCAGCTGCTGGCGCGGTCGTGGGCCAGTTGGCGGACGGAATCGGTGGTCACGCAAAGTTCGAAAATGCCTTGGCGGCCGTCGAAACCGAGCTGACGGCAGGCTCGGCAACCCCGCGGCCGATAGAGCGGTTTGCCGCGCTTGGTGAACTCGTCCCAGGGAAAATCCTTGGGCAGCTCCTCGCGCTTCGGTTCGAATGTTTCTTTGCATTTCGTGCATAGCGTGCGTACTAATCGCTGAGCCATGACCGCTTCGACCGTGCTGGCGACCAAGAATGGTTCGACTCCCATATCGACGAGCCGCGTGTAGGCGCTGGGCGCATCGTTCGTGTGCAACGTGCTAAACACCAGGTGGCCCGTGAGCGAGGCCTGGATGGCATTCTCGGCCGTTTCCATATCGCGGATTTCACCGACCAACACGATATCCGGGTCGTGACGCAAAATCGAACGCAACGAATGGGCGAACGTCAGGCCGATTTTCGGGTGCACCTGAATCTGGTTGATGCCTTCCAGCTGATACTCGACGGGGTCTTCGGTCGTAATGATCTTCGTGGCTTCGTTTTTAATCTCCAAAAGCGAGCTGTAGAGTGTGGTCGTTTTGCCGGAGCCGGTTGGGCCCGTGACCAGCACGATACCGTGTGGTATCCGAATCAGCTCGCTGTACAGCACGTGCAAGTCGGGCTCCATGCCGAGGCCTTCGAGCGAAAGCTTCATGCGGCCTTTGTCCAACAGCCGCATCACGATCCCTTCACCGTGCAGCATCGGGATCACCGAAACGCGGACGTCGATTTCGCGGCCGGAAACGCGGAGCTTGATCCGGCCGTCTTGCGGCAGGCGCTTCTCGGCGATGTTGAGCCGGGCCATGATTTTGAGCCGGCTGATGATGGCGGCCTGGAAGCGGTTGATCTCCGGCGGAATAGGCTGCGCGTGGAGCATGCCGTCGATGCGGTAGCGAACCTTGACGCCGGAGGCCTGCGATTCGACGTGGACGTCGCTGGCCGCGACTCGATCGCCTCGATGAGAATCTCGTTCACGAGCCGAATGACCGAAGCTTCCTGGGCTTCCTCGGAGAGCTCTCCATCGACGTCGATTTCATCGAGGAGCTGAATATCCTCTTCTTCCTGCAGGGCGAGCAGATCGTCGATCGTTTCGCTGGCGACGCCCAAGTGGGTCTTGATCTGCCGGGCGATTTGTTCCCGCGGGGCCAGCACTGGTTCGATCGTGAGGCCGGTCGTGGCGCTTAATTCGTCGAGTGGGTAGAGGTCGAACGGGTCGCTGGTGGCCACCCGCAAGGTCCCATTTTGGCGCTTGAGCGGAAAGAGCGAATGCCGATGGATGAGTTTGAGCGGAAAGCCTTTCAACAGCGAAAGGTCGATCTTTTGTTGTTCCAGATCGACGAATGGGATGCCAACCTCGTCGCCCAGCGCGGCAGAGCGGCTTCTTCAGTGACCAGGCCGAGGTCGACGGCGGCGACGTCGAGGCGCGTAGCGTCCGGCCGGTCGAGCCGAAGCTGGTCGAGCTGCTTCGACGATATTAGACCGCGCTTGACGAGGATTGAACCTGCTTCCATGGAGTATCCGCTGGGGAGAATTTCGCTAAAAAGGATCGAACTCAGTCCATTATGCGGCTTTGCGAGCCGCGCCGCAAACGACGGCAGGGCATACCGTTAGCGTCGGCCGCCAGGCCAGATTTGCGTCGGCAACGGTTTTCGATAGCGAAGTCGGCGTGGCCGCCGACGCTAAATTTTGTGTTGTTTTTCAGATCGATTGATTATTCGGTCGCGTGGGCGGTTGGCCCGGTTGTCCGCCGGGTTGGGCTCCGCCCCGTCCGCGGAAGCGTCCGCGGAAACCGCCGCCAAAGTTCGGGTCCGGCAAATCAAATTGCTGGCCCATCATCTTGTCCAACTGAGCGCGTTGGTCGGAGGTGAGCACATCGAGCATCTTTTTGCGGGCATCGGCTTGTAACTGACGGATTTGTTTTTGCAGGTCGTCCTGAACTTCGGCGGCCCGTTTTTCAAGTTTTTCGCGCTGGTCATCGGTAAGGTTAAGGGCTTTGGCCACGTCGCCGCTGGTGAGTGCCGAGGCGCCGCGCTGCTGGACTTGCGACTGCAGCTGAATTTGTTTCAATCGCTCGAGCTGGTGAGGCAAGAGCACGGCTTCCAATTGTTTTTCCATATCGGCGTTGAGCGATTCCATTTTCGTTCGAATCTCGGCAAAGCGGGCGCGGCGATCTTCGTCGCTCTGGTTTTGACCCGGGTTGAATGCGTCGCGCATTTGGTCGCGGATCTTGGTGCGCATGTCGTCGGTAATGGCGCGGACCTTATCCTTTTGTTCGTCAACCAGTTGAAGTTCTTGCTGGACCTCATCGCGCGCGGCCAGGCCGATCATGCCGCCGCCGAAAAACGGTGTAAATCCGCCCGGTCCGCCCGGTCCACCGCCTCCGGGAGGTCCGCCCGGCCCGCGCGGCCCCTGATCGCTGCCTGGTTGGGCCGGCTGGGCAAAACTTGGCAATGCAGAGCAGACCATCCAAAACGCCACGGCCGTTAACGCGCATAGAACCCGCTTCCGTTTCATCACTTTGTCTCCACGAAAAGAGAAGATTTTGCGTTGCCGCTACTCGACTTAACCCCAAACGACGTAAAAAGTTTCTCCGATTCAGAAGTCGCTCGATAGGCCGCTTTGCACGCGGCTTTTTAGTTTACGTGCGACGGCCCGAATTGTGCACTCTGTCATCCTCCGGCTCTGCCGGGGGCTCCTACGAAATGCTACGAGTTAATGATTTGGATCAGAGGGTTAAACCCCCGGCAGAGCCGAGGGCTGCCAGACTACCGTTGGACTTTTTTACCTGAGCTACATTGTCCGAAAACCTATTGCTGATTTTACCAGTTGCGAGGAAGCCGTCTTGTGGTGCGCGATAATTCTGCCTAAAGTATGATACTAACGGGGTTTACGTCCACAAGCTGGCAGACGAGTCATGGATCCATCGGATTTGATGCGGTTGGCGATCGAGAAGTGCCGCGCCGGCTTGGCACTGGGGCAGAGCCCTTTTGGGTGTGCGATCGCACGCGATGGAGAGCTTTTGTCGTGTTCGCACAACACCGTGGTGCTGACGACCGACATCACGGCACACGCCGAGGTCAACGCGATTCGCGAGGCGTGCCGCCAAATCGGCGATATTTTTCTTGAGGGCGCCATCGTTGCGACAACCTGCGAACCGTGTCCGATGTGCATGGCTGCCCTGCATTGGGCCCGCGTGGAAACCGTGTATTACGGAGCGACGATCGCGGATGCGGACACGGCCGGCTTCAATGAGCTGCAACTGCCCGCCGCCGAATTGCTGCGCTTGGGCGGCAGCAAGTTGAAGCTAGTGCCGAATATCCTGAAAATGGATTGCTGTAAATTGTTCGATGAATGGAAGGCGAACCCGGAGAGAATTGTTTATTAGGGGCTGGGGGCTCGGGGCTGGGGACTAGCGATGGAGATTGCGAGTTACCGAGATCTCAATGTATGGAGGGAAGGCATTGCGCTTACCGTTGCTGTTTATGAGCTGACTGGCAAGTTTCCGGCTCATGAGCGGTTTGGTTTGGTGAGTCAGATGCGTCGATGCGCTATATCTGTTCCATCAAACATCGCCGAGGGGCATGCCCGATTGTCGACACGTGATTTTCTGCGCCACTTATCGATTTCGCTCGGTTCCCTAGCCGAACTGGAAACTCAAATTTATCTCTCGCAAGAACTGCGCTTACGCTCGGCCGGCGGTGGCTACTGAGTTACTAGACAAGGCAAATCGCCTGGGAAAACAGGTACGAAACCTTACTAAATCGTTACGAACGAGAATCAATCGGCCTGAAGGTAATAAATAACCCAGGCTCTAGTCCCTGGTCCCCAGTCCCCGGTCCCCAGTCAAAATGGTCACCAAAATCGAAATCGCCGCGGATTGGCTTACTCGTTATACGGGCATGCCGCTCGACCGTTTTGGCAATTTCGTGCTGCTGACGAATTTTCGCGATTATGTGCAGCGGTTCGCGGCCCGGTTCGCTTGCGACATCTACGGCGACAACCGCCCGATGCAGGCGGCAACCAATGACGCTGGGCTGACGATCATCAACTTTGGTATCGGCTCGCCGAATGCGGCGACCATCATGGACCTGCTGACCGCGTATCATCCCGAGGCGGTATTGTTTCTGGGAAAGTGCGGCGGCCTCAAGCATGCGACCGAAATCGGGCATTTCATCCTGCCGATCGGTGCGATCCGGGGCGAGGGAACGTCCGACGACTATCTCTCGCCGTTGGTGCCCGCTTTGCCGTCGTTCAAGCTGCATAAATTCGTATCCCAGAAGCTGGTCGAACGGGGCCTCGATTACCGCACGGGCGTGATTTATACGACCAATCGCCGGGTGTGGGAGCACGACCTGAAATTCCGCGAGCAGCTCCAGGAAATGACGCCGATCGGGATCGACATGGAAACGGCCACGATTTTCGTGGTCGGCCACAAGAACCAAATCGCCCGGGGAGCCCTGCTCCTGGTTTCGGACAAGCCGCTAACGCCGGAAGGCGTAAAAACGAGCGAAAGCGATGCCCGGGTGAGCCGCGATTGGTCGGACGTTCACCTCTCGATCGGGATCGATTCGCTGGCCGAAATCGGCGAAAAAGGCGAGATGATTAAGCATTTTCAGTACTAGCCACCTGCCATTTCGTCGTGATGTTAAGATAACCACACATTTCTTTAACCGATTTTTTTTGCAAAACCCTTTTCATCGTCATAATCGGCGGGTACGATAGATGGCAGTATGGTGTGGGAACGTGGGCTAACGCCTTTGGCCTCTCTCCATTGGTATCAGGCGATTATCGAGTTTTAAGACTTTAAGGATAGGGAGTTGCCTAATGAAGTTGATCTTGAAGGGAAAAGTCATGCTTCGATCTTTGCGTTGTTTTGTAGCTCTTTTTGTTGGCGCTGTTCTCACAACTGCGTCGTCACCGGCCTTAGCGGCCCTCGTGTTTAACGACACGTTCACTCATTCTGACGGGAACCTGGTTGGCACCACGCCTGATCTGAGCACAGGTGATTGGACGCAAACCGGTACCATCTCGACCACCCCGATTCAGGTCGCAAGCAATCAGGCTTCGCTTGGTACCTCGGGTCAAGATGCTTATGCGGCTTTGACGGGTTGGATTGTGCCCGGTAATGGTATTCACACCAGCCTGGACCTCACCGTGAGCTCCGCACAGGCAACCGGCGACTATTTCTTGCACCTTGGCGATCCCGTTGGCACCACGACGAATTTTTATCAGCGGTTATTCGCCAAGTCCACGACTGGCGGGTATTTGCTGGGCCTCACGGAGACGTCGGGCACGGGTGCGACGACAACTTATGGAACCACGGTATTGAATCTTGGCGATACGTATCATGTGGACATCAACTGGAATTCCGTATCGGGAGCCACTAACGATACTTTCGATGTCTCGGTGGGTGGTTCTCCATACCTCAGTCATACGTGGACCAGTGTTACATCCGAGCCCACCTTTATCTCCGAGGTCAATTTTCGGCAAGGATCAGCAAGCAATGCTGCGGCCGTGAAGGTCGACAACCTGCAAGTGGAACAAGTGCCGGAGCCATGCAGCCTGGTACTTTGCAGCCTTGCTGGTCTTTTGGGATTGGTCGTTCGCCAAGCGAGACGCTAGGACATCGACAAGAAATCTCGGACTGAATTCCGATTTGACCGCCGCGTTCGGCAAGCGAACGCGGCGGTTTTGTTTTTCCCTAAACCGATCGCTTGACGCTCGCGGTGAGGGGCCGATTCTGGGTGGTTTGTTCCGTCGCCGGAGTTGAAAGTTTGCGCAAAACTCGGTGAAAATTTCGCACGGGAAATAGACGTCGTGCCAGTCGGGACGCTATGATAGCGATCATCCGCTCACGGCGAATCGCCGGGGGTGGCGATGTGTCTCGGTGCCCAGATATTCAAGGAACAGGCTTGGAACGAGAGCCGAGTCGGAATCCACAGGCGCATCGACAACTATTCACCTTCGGCAACGTTTGGCGCTGGGTCTTTTCGATCGCCGGCAGTAGGGGCATTGGAAAAGGAGACGCGGTATGAAGTTCGGTCGCAATCGCGGTTTTACACTTGTCGAACTTTTCGTCGTAATTGCGATCATTGGGATCCTGGTGGCCTTGCTCTTACCGGCGATTCAAGCGGCTCGCGAGGCGGCACGGCGCACGCAATGCACGAATGGTCTTAAGCAACTGGGATTGGCCATTCACAACTACCTTTCTGCCAAGAAAGACACACTGCCCGGCGGTTACTTTCAGGAGTTCAAGACGCCTGGCGGTTACCAAGGCGAATCGTTTTTTGTGTATTTGATGCCCTACATGGAGAACCAAACGATTTACGACAGGTGGGACTTTGCCAAGACCGTGGTCGATGGTCGCAAAAACAATTCGCTGACCGAGACGTCGCCGGCAGCGATCCAAATCGCGGGGCTGCTCTGTCCATCGGACAATCCGGCCGAGAAAGTATGTAATTTTTCAAGCCCCGTTACCGCCGCCGGCATGGTCTTTCCGGGTTACTACTCGGTGACGAGTTACGCCGGCAACCACGGAACGCTGAACTATTATCCGAGTACTAGTTCATGCAATTCAACGCAAGCCTCGACGGATGACGGCATGTTCTACGTTTGGGCCGCGGAAGGTTCGACGGCGGGCGTTTGCTATGACAGGCCGGCACCCAAACCGTGCTTTCGTCCGACGAAAGGCGTGTCGCTGAGATCGGTGACAGACGGGACCAGCAAGACGCTCATGTTCGGCGAGCGATACAATGAAGACCCCGTTTTCGACGCGAACTATACGACGCAGAGCGGCTTGTCGATTCACCAGTGGGCCTTATGGGGTTGGACCGGGGGTTTTAAGGGTACCGGGCACGTGACGCGTAGTGGCGGATTTACGCAAGCGATCAATAAGCAATGCGTATTCCCTTGTCCTCTGCCTGGGGGTTCAACTTGCTGCCAGGATGAGCGCCTTAGGACGTGGGGAAGCGGCCATCCGGGTGGGGCGAATTTCGGGTTCGCGGATGGCTCGACCACATTCATTGCTGATGGAATCAACCCCACGACGCTGGCTGCGATAAGCACGCGCAACGGCGGAGAAATTCCCGCTGAGGGTTATTAGGCCGTTGGATATTCCGGGACGAATGGAAACGGATCGAGCAATGACGCTAATGTCGCATCGACGCGCGTAATCGTGAATGGAGTTTGGCTCGCAATTGGTCTTGCCGGGTGCAAAGGTGGTTCGAGCGTTGAATTCGCGAAGGTGCAAGGAACCGTTCGAATCAACGGGCGCCCGCAGCCCGCAGTCGGGGTGCAGCTCACTCCTGATCGAGAGAAAGGCAATGGTTTGCCGGCATTTGCGAGCGGCATGAGCGACGATCAAGGAAAATACACGCTGAAGTATTCCTATCAAGGGAAAGCGGGAGACGGCGCACCAGTAGGTTGGCATCGGGTTTTCCTTTCGGACACGACCGTAGGTGTTACCCGACAAGGGCAAACGCCGAAACCGTCGGCAATTCCCAAGGAATACGGCACGCCAGCTACAACGCCGTTGTTGGTCGAAGTCAAATCGGGCGACAATACGCTTGATCTCGATGTGAAAAAATAGGCGGAGCGCTGAAGCCCAGTTGTTTTTCTCGGAGATTGCCCAGGCTTTAACAACCTTATCGAAGCCGAGGTTTGACAATGAACCTGCATCATTCCAAGACGCGAGCGTTTACTCTGGTTGAACTGCTGGTTGTCATCGCGATTATCGGAATCTTAGTGGCGCTGTTGCTGCCCGCGATTCAAGCGGCTCGAGAGGCGGCTCGCCGTGCGCAGTGCATGAACAATTTGAAGCAACTGGGAATCGCCGCGCACAATTATCTCTCGGCAAAAAAAGACGTGTTGCCGGGCGGACTGTTCCAGGAATTCAAGACTCCGGGCGGCTATCAAGGGCAAACGTTTTTTGTTTACTTGATGCCGTACATGGAATACCAGATTATCTACGACCAATGGGATTTCGGCACGACGAGTTCGACGAGCCGGGGGAATAACTGCGCGACGCAAAAATCGCCCGCTGCACACTCGATTTCCATCGCTCCTCTGCCCGTCCGATAACCCGGCGGAAAAAGTCACGCTTGTGACGGCAAGCGGTTCAAACGCAGCGGGATTTAGCGGCTACTACTCAGTCACCAGTTATGCCGGGAACCACGGGACGAAAAACTATTATCCGACGTCAAGCCTGACCGGTGATGATTCAACCGATGATGGCATGTTTTATGTTATTTCTACGCCACCATCGACTGCGGGCGTCTGTTATCCCAATCTCCTCAATCCTATGAAACCGTGCGTACGGCACGACAAAGGTGTCACGCTCAAGAGTGTGACCGATGGAACGAGCAAAACGTTGTTTTTTGGCGAACGCTACAACGAAGACGCGATTTTCGATAGCATATCGGCGCCGAACCGCAACGACCTTTTTATCCATCAATGGGCATTGTGGGGTTGGATGGGGGGATTTTACGGCACGGCTCACGCAACGCGCAGCGCCGGCAATTCGATACATTTTAAAGGCGTGATAAATCGGCAATGCCCCGCTTCTTGTGCGAATGCCAGTGACTATTATTGTGAGGACGACCGCCTCCAGACATGGGGCAGTGGCCATCCCGGCGGGGCCAACTTTGTGCTTGCCGACAGCTCGACCCGGTTCATTTCAGATTCGGTTAGTCCGACTGTCCTGGTTGCGCTCAGCACCCGCAACGGCAATGAGTCTTTGACGGATGACTTTTGATAGTTCATCGCGAATGTAAAGCAGCCTGATTCAGTTTTCGATCACATGCCTATGCAGCGTCTCTGGAAAATGGCCGTTGTACTGGTGTTCGCGGCGGTGACGGGTGGCTGCGGACGGACCAAGGGGCCTGAAATTGCGATGGTCCACGGTGTCGTGCGCGTGAATGGAAGTCCGGAGCGCGGGCTTTTCGTGAGCTTTTCGCCTGACCCGCAGAAAGGCAATGGGATGCCAGCTTTCGCTTCCGGAAAGACGGATGAGCAAGGGAAATACACGTTGAAATATGAGTATCGTGGCAAGGAGGGACTCGGCGCGCCGGTCGGGTGGCAAAGGGCCACCATAATTGACAGTAAAGTTGGCGTTGCTCCTCAAGGCCAACAGCCGAAGCCATCGTGGATTCCCTCTTCCTATCGAAATTTTATGACAACACCGCTCGTGGTCGAGGTGAAGCCGGGCGATAACTCGATCGATCTTGATGTAAAGAAATAGTCTCGCGCCGCCTTGAAGTGGCTTTCCGGACTAGCTCAGTTGGCCCCTATCATGCCGAGGTACGCTGAGCGATTCGGCTAGATTCCTCGGCGTACCTCGGAATGACAGGGTTTGTGAGGGACCGTAAGCCACCGATCCGCCGCGCATTCTGGCGAAAAGTGGCAGCCGGCTCTGGGCCTAACTCGCTGCGCCATCGCGAGATACGTCGCCGGCCCGTTTGACACCCCAGTTCGCCCTATTTACTATGGAGCCGTAGCTCTCGCGATCTCCCTTGGCGGGCTTGTCCTCCCTTCCTGATGCAAACCGTAGCAATTGGCGCTGACCACGGCGGGTTCGAACTCAAGCAGCAGCTTGCCGAACACATTCGCTCGCGTGGCTTTGCGGTCGAAGACTGCGGCACGCATAGCACCGAAGCGGTTGATTATCCGAAAATTGCGGCGGAAGTGGCTCAGCGGGTTGCTGATGGAAGGGCCCGGTTTGGCGTGATCGTGGACGGTGCGGGGATCGGCTCGGCCATGACGGCCAACAAGTTTCCCGGCGTGCGGGCCGCGTTGTGCTACGACTTGTCCACCGCGCGCAATAGCCGCGAGCATAACAACGCCAATGTGCTGACGCTCGGCGCGTCGCTCATCGGGCCGGGCCTGGCCCGGCAAATTGTTGACACGTTTTTGGATACTGAATGCACGGCCGAACGGCACTTGCGCCGGGCGGCGATGATTGATGAGATTGACGCTCAGATACGCACTGGTTCACTCCCTCTCCCTTTGGGAGAGGGCCGGGGTGAGGGTGGCTCGGCACGCCGGCAAGATAACAATGCACCCTCACCCAACCCTCTCCCAAAGGGAGAGGGCTATCAGGAGACAGCTTTGACCGAATTGTCTGAACCCGATCTGCGGCGAGTCGCGGATCGCATTTCGCAGTTGCTCGGCGCAAATGCCGGCGGCGGCCACGCGGGGCACGCGTGTACCGAAGCTTGCGGCTTTTGCCAAAGCTGCGCGGAGCTTAACCCCGAGGTTGTGCGGAGCTTCATCAACTTGGGCGCCGACCGCATCATGCACCGAGGAAGTGGCGAGTCGGTTCCCAAAGATATTGCCAAGTACATCGATCATACACTCCTTAAGCCAGACGCCACGTTCGACCAGGTAACGAAGCTGTGCAACGAGGCCCGCGAGTTTGGCTTCGCCTCGGTCTGTGTGAATCCATGCTATGTGCGTCACTCAGCAGGGTTGCTGCGTGGCTCGTCGGTAAAGGTTTGCACGGTGATTGGCTTTCCGTTAGGTGCGAACGTAACGGAGACGAAGGCGCTCGAAGCCCGGCGTGCCATCCGGGAGGGGGCCACCGAAGTCGACATGGTGATCAACGTCGGCGCGCTCAAGAGTGGCCGCGATGAGGTAGTTTACCGCGATATTCGCGCCGTGGTGGAAGCGGCGATGGATGGCGGCGCGATTTGCAAGGTCATTTTGGAGACGTCGCTGCTGACGGACGACGAAAAGGTGCGCGGATGCCAGGCGGCCCGGCGGGCCCGGGCCGATTTCGTGAAGACCGCCACAGGATTCGGCCCCGGCGGGGCGACGGCCGACGACGTGGCCTTGATGAGCCGCGCCGTCTCGGGCACGAAGATGGGCGTCAAAGCTTCGGGCGGCATCCGCAACTTGAAAGACGCGGAGCAAATGATCCGCGCCGGGGCCACGCGGATCGGCGCTAGTGCGGGCGTGCGAATTGTAAAAGAATCACAAGGCGTGACGGTTTCGGAAGTGGGCGGTTCCAAATATTGATATTCCAATTAGCCCCCGGTCATTGACCGGGGGCTAAATACCAGGCAGCGAGAAATAGCCGTGGCAGTTGATTTAAGAACTTACGTTTTCCTCGATAGCATGCAGCCCCAATATGCGTCGTTCATTGCGACGATCGCGCAGGGGTTCCTGCCGACGCAGGGCATGGCGGCGCTTTACGTGGAAATCGCTCCCGGCATCGAAATCAATCGCATCACCGACATCGCACTCAAAAGCAATCGCGTGGTGCCGGGCATGCAGATCGTCGAGCGGCAGTTTGGGATGCTCGAAATTCATTCCGAGTCGCAGGCCGAAATTCGCGAGGCGGGCAGGGCGATTCTCGCGGCGTTAGAACTGAACGAGGACGACCGAACGAAGCCAACGATCGTATCCAGCCAGATTATTCGCCGCGTGGATGACCATCAGACGCAACTCATCAATCGGATGCGGCACGGCAACATGATTTTGGCCGGGCAAACGCTGTACATCATGGAATGCGAACCGGCCGGCTATGCAGCCCTGGCGGCGAATGAGGCGGAGAAGGCCGCCAACATCAACTTGTTGGAGGTTCGCACGTTCGGCAGCTTCGGCCGGCTGTATTTGGGCGGGGAAGAGCGGGATATCGACGTCGGCTACCGCGCCGCTGTGGCCGCGATCGAGGGAGTAACGGGGAAGAGTTCGAAACAGCGATGACATATCACTAAAAAGGGGTGGTTGGGGTCGAGCCGAAGGCGAGCCCCCAGCGCGCTGGGGGCTCGGTTTGCTCGACCCCAGCCACCCGGTAAAGATCAACATCCTTTTAGTCCGGAGAAAAGCACCATGTCTGAAGCGCTTGGAATGATCGAATGCCGCAGCTTTCCCACGATGGTGGAAGCGGCCGATGCGATGGTCAAAGCGGCAAAAGTCGAACTTGTATCGTACGAGAAGACGGGCGGCGGCTATGTGACGGCCGTCATTCGGGGCGACGTGGCCGCCGTGAAGGCCGCATGCGACGCCGGACAGGCCGCTGCGTCGCGGATCGGCGAAGTCGTCGTTACCCACGTGATCGCTCGGCCGCATGCAAATGTGGACAGTGTCGTTCCGCTGGGCCGCGGCGAATCAGAAAAGAAGTAGTGATCGAAACGGCCGGCCTGACGCCGGCGGCCGACGACAAGTAGTTGGCCCGGATATGTGTGGAGATTTTTCGCCATGATGATTGCCCGGGTGATTGGCACGGTCGTGTCGACTCGCAAGGAGCCGACGATCGAAGGCCTGCGCCTCTTGGTTTGCCAGCCAGTGAACGCGGAGGGCGACAACGCCGGCGCGCCTGTGGTGGCCGCCGACGCGGTGGGGGCCGGCGTGGGCGAAATGATTCTTTACGCCAGCGGCAGCTCTGCCCGGCAAACAGTTGCCACGCAGAATCGGCCAGTCGATGCGGTGGTGATGGCGATCGTCGATAACTGGGAGGTTGGTGGCGAGTACAAATACCGCAAGAGCGACGATTAACCGGTCAATCAGCCCCCCGGTCAGTGACCGGGGGCTAAGTGGGAACTTCTAAGTGACGCGTCTTTCCGATCAACAAGTCGATGTGATTGCGCAACAGGTTCTGCGACAAATATCTGCGGGACAGGACGGGGCTGCACCGGCGAACCCCGGCCAGAAAGATGGCGGCGGCCAACAGCGATTGGGTGTTTTTCAGGACATGGATGCGGCCGTGAAAGCGGCGCAAGCGGCGTTTGAAGCGCTCGGCAAGCTCCAACTGCTGAAGCGCGACGAGATCATCGCGAACGTTCGCAAACGCACGCTCGAGGAGGCCGAATCGCTGGCCTTCGCCGCGAATCGCGAAACCGGCTTCGGACGTTACGAAGACAAGATCATCAAGAATCGGCTCGTATCCAACAAAACACCAGGCACGGAGGTGCTGCGAGCCGAGGTCGAGACCGGCGACCGCGGCATGTCGCTGTTCGAGCGGGCCCCGTTCGGCGTGATCGGTTCGATTACGCCCTCGACCAACCCGACTTCGACGATCATCAACAATACGATCTCGATGGTTGCGGCGGGCAACGCCGTCGTGTTCAACGTCCATCCATCGGCCAAAGAATGTTCGATTCGCTGCGTCGATATCATCAACCGGGCAATTGTTGAGGTCGGCGGGCCGGCGAATTTGATCGTCACGATGGCCGAGCCGACGCAAGAATCGGCCCAAGCGCTGATGGTGCACCGCGGCATACGATTGGTGGTGGTCACGGGCGGGGCAGGCGTTGTGGAGGCGGCGATGAAGAGCGGCAAACGGGCGATCTGCGCCGGGCCGGGCAATCCGCCAATCGTCGTCGATGAAACGGCCGATTTGGAGCAGGCCGGGCGCGACGTCGTGCTCGGCGCATCGTTCGACAACAACGTCATTTGCACCGACGAGAAAGAAACATTTGCCGTTGCCGGAATCGCCGATAAGCTGCTAGGAGTCATGCGTGCCAATGGCGCGGTGGTGCTCACCCAATCGCAAACCAAGCAACTCGAAAATCTGATCTTCACCGAAATCCGCGGCCCGCGGCAATCGGGCAAGATCAACCGCGAGTTTATCGGCAAGAATGCGGGCGTCATCCTGCAGAAGATTGGCATGAACGTGCCCGAGGATCTTCGCCTGGGCGTGATCGACGTGGGCGTCGACCATCCGCTGGTGTGGACGGAGCAGATGATGCCCATCATGCCGGTGGTGCGCGTTCGCGATGCGAACGAGGCAATCGATCTGGCCGTTTCTGCCGAAGGTGGTCGGCGGCACACGGCGGTCATGCACTCGATGAACATCCGCAACCTGTCGCGAATGGCCAAGTTGATCAATTGCAGCATTTTTGTGAAGAACGCCCCCTGCTACGCGGGGCTCGGTCAAGGGGGCGAAGGGCATACTTCGTTCACGATCGCCTCGCCGACCGGCGAAGGCATGACCGACGCCCGCACGTTTTCCCGCCTCCGCCGCTGCGTTTTGGTGGATCATTTTCGAATCGTATGACGAAGCTACCGGCCATTGCTCTGATCGAATTAAGCAGCATCGCTGCCGGCACGTATGCCGCGGATCGCATGGTCAAGCGTGCGCCGGTGGAACTGTTGCACGCGGGTACGGTGCAGCCGGGCAAGTATCTTATTCTGATCGGGGGCGGGACGGCGGAAGTCGAAGAAAGCTACCGCGAGGGGATGCAGGCCGCGCCGGCCGAGATATTGGACGAAGTGATGCTGCCGCAAGTGCATCGGCAAGTGGTGAAAGCGCTCGATGGCGAGCGGTCGTTCGCGAAATTTGAATCATTGATTGTGTTGGAGACTTCGACGATCGCCGCGATCGTGCGGGCCACCGATGCCGCCGCCAAGGGCGCGCAAGTGGAAGTGGCCGAGTTGCGGCTCGGCAGCGGCCTGGGCGGTCGCGGCCTGGCGATCCTGACAGGGGAGCGGCCGGATGTCGAAGCGGCCGCAGATGTCGCCACGCGGTCTTTGCAGGGGCGGAATGTGACGTTGTGCCATTCCATCATTTCGAACGTGCACGACCAGATTGCAGAACGCTTGGGAGAATCGAGCCGGTTTTTCGGCGGTAAGTAAAATGGGTGGCTGGGGTCGAGCAACGCGAGCCCCCAGCGCTGGGGGGGTCGCTTCGCTCCACCCCAGCCACCCGACTTGGAGTATTCCATGTTGCTGGGAAAAGTCATCGGGACGCTGGTTGCTTGCGAGGTGTACGAAGGCCTCGAAGGTGTGCCGATGCTTGTGGTGCAGCCGCTCACGAAATCGTGCAAGGCCAAAGGCGAACCGATCGTTTGTGCCGATTCGACCTCGATGGCCGGGCCCGACGAATTGGTGTATTACGAAGGCGGCCGAGAGGCTGCGATGGCGCTGCGCGAGACATTTGTGCCGGTCGACCACACGATCATCGGCATTGTGGACGATGTGAACACCAATTAAAAATTGAATTGGATTGGAGCCCGCAGCGCAAGCAAGGGTTCATTCGACGGCGCAGTTCCCCTTGCTTGCGCTGCGGGCTCCAATCCGGATTTACGGGAATTGAATCATGTTTGTCGGCCAGGTCACTGGTGAAATCACGTCGACGATCAATCACCCCGATTACGACAATCGGCGGCTGCTGGTCGTCGACCGGCTCGACCCCGGCGGCAAGCCGGCGGGCGGCTACCTGATCGCCGTGGCTGCCGTCGACGCGGGCGTCGGCGACCGCGTGCTGGTGCTTGATGAAGGCAACGGCGCCCGCCAAATTCTTGGCAATTCTCAAGCGCCGATTCGATCGGTCGTCGTGGGCGTCGTCGATTCGGTCGATATCGCCTGACAAGCGGTTGCCAAGTTCGCGGCGGGACTTGTCCCGCGCACGTCCATTCTCCATACTCACATACTTGTCCTCGGGTGGGTATGTGATGCTCGAACTCTACAATCAAATTGAAGCGGCAGCGGCCGCCATCCAGGCCAAATTCAAGGAAACGCCGCACGCCGGGATCATCCTGGGCACGGGGCTCGGCGGGTTGGTCGAGAAGATCGAAATCGCCGCAACGCTCGATTACGAGTCGATTCCGAACTTCCCAAAATCGACTGCCACAAGCCACCGTGGCCGACTGGTCTGCGGGCGGCTGGAAGGCGTGCCGGTTGTCGTGATGGAAGGCCGGTTCCACCAATACGAAGGCTATCCGCTTAAGCAGATCACGCTGCCGGTGCGCGTGTTCAAGCGGCTGGGCGCGAAGTTGATGATCGTTTCGCAGGCGGTCGGCGGACTGAACACGATGTATCGGGCCGGCGACATCATGATCATCGATGACCAGATCAACCTCATGGGCGACAATCCGCTCGTGGGCATCAACGACGACCGCCTCGGTCCGCGGTTCCCTGATATGTCGCAACCGTACAACCCCGAGCTCATTG
This sequence comes from Pirellulales bacterium, assembly GCA_963733825.1. Classification (GTDB taxonomy): domain Bacteria; phylum Planctomycetota; class Planctomycetia; order Pirellulales; family Lacipirellulaceae; genus JABDGM01. Next base: position 317,321 of record CAVTEK010000003.1, on the reverse strand, counting down.
ACAAGGGCCTGGAAATTGCCCGTAAGGAAAACTTCGTTGCCCATCGGGGCGTGACGGTGGCCGTTACGGGGCCGAATCTCGAAACGCGGGCCGAGTATCGGTTTCTGCGGCGGATCGGCGCCGATGTGGTTGGGATGTCAACAATCCCGGAGGCGATCGTGGCTGTCCATTGCGGACTCCGCACGTTCGGCCTCTCGGTCATCACCGACATGTGCTACCCCGACCAGGCTGAACCGGTGAACGTCGAGCAAATTATCGCGACAGCAAATGCCGCGGGGCCGAAGCTGCGGGCACTTGTCTGCGGCGTACTGAAATACGACGCCGCGAAGAATCATGTTTAGCCACAGAGATCACCGAGGTCACGGAGAGAAATAATGAACTCTCAAGTGCCCGATCCGTTAACGGAAAAGATCATCGGCGCCGCAATCGAAGTTCATCGGATTTTAGGTCCGGGTTTGTTGGAATCCGTTTATGAGGAAGCTTTGTGTTATGAATTTGATTTGAGGGGCATTCGGTATCGTCGCCAAGCGCCTGTCGAGATGCATTACAAGAACAAAGCAATCAAGGATCAGCGGATTGATCTAATTGTTGAAGACGCAGACGATAGAGCTGTTGTTGATTTGAAATCGGTTTCACGATTGCCCGACGTCGCGACTGCGCAAGTTCTATCGTACTTAAAGGCAACCCGACTTAAGCGCGGGCTGGTCATCAACTTTAGTGAAAAGCGCCTTGTAGATGGTGTTCGCCGCCTATCTCTGTGATCTCTGTGGCAAATCACTTAATGCATCACCTCTCAGAACAAATCGACGAATCCGCCGCGTACATCCGTGGCCGCTGGAGCGGCAAGCCGCGGTGCGGAATCATTCTCGGCTCCGGGCTTGGTTCTGTCGGCGAGGCGATCGAGCTCGATGAGGCGATCGATTATGGCGACGTGCCCCATTTTTTGAAATCGACCGCCGTCGGCCATCGCGGTCGACTGCTCTGCGGAAAGCTAAGCGGCGTACCGGTTATCGCCATGCAGGGCCGCTTTCATTGCTACGAAGGTTACTCGGCAGAGCGGGCCACGTTTCCGGTCCGCGTGATGAATGCCCTCGGCATCGAGCTATTGATCGTCTCGAACGCGTGCGGCGGCCTGAACCCAAATTTTGCGTGCGGCGATGTGATGATCATCGACGACCACATCAACCTGCTCAATCGCAACCCGCTCATCGGCGTGAACGACGATGAGCTCGGCCCGCGATTTCCCGATATGTCGGCCCCGTACGATCGCCGTCTCGGCGACCTGGCCCTGGCGATCGCTCGGCGTCATGATTTCGCTTGCCATCGGGGCGTGTACATTGCCAACTTGGGTCCGACCTACGAAACCCGGGCGGAAATTCGCATGTCGCGATATATTGGCGGTGATGTTGTGGGCATGTCGACGGTTCCCGAAGCAATTGTCGCGGCGCATGCGGGCCTGCGCGTGCTTGGTCTCTCGACCATCACCAATATTTGCTCGCCCGATAAACCGCACACGACCAGCGGCGACGAAGTCGTCGCCACAGCGGAAACTGCCCGCGATAAGCTGCTGGCGATTGTGACCGGAGTAATCGCTGAGGAATTTGGAAACCGCTAGATAGCCGCAAAAAAACACAAAAAGTCACAAAAAGAGCGATCGACGATTTAATTTCTTAGAAGCAGTTTCAAAACCGGTGTCATTCTGAGCGAAGCGGAGCGCAGCGAAGAATCTAGTCCGAAGTAGCATAGATCCCTCGGTCGCCGAGCCTCCGTCGCGATGACAATGTAGTTTTGAAACCGCTTCGAGTGACTTTTCGTGTTTTTCGTGGCTAATTCCTGTGATGAACGTTGTTAGTCTCATCTCGAAGAAGCGTGACGGCGGCGAACTTTCGGCCGACGAAATCGGTTTGCTCGTCAAGGGCTACGTGGATGGCTCGGTACCCGACTACCAGATGGCATCCTGGGCGATGGCCGTGTATCTGCGCGGGATGACCGTGGCCGAAATCGCGGCGCTCACGGAGCACATGCTTCACTCGGGCGTCACGTTCAAATGGCCGGCCGGCGAATCGCCAAAAGTCGACAAGCATTCGACGGGGGGCATCGGCGACAAAGTCTCGCTGCCGCTCGCGCCGCTACTTGCCTGTTGCGACTTGCAGGTGCCGATGATCTCCGGCCGTGGCCTCGGAGCCACCGGCGGCACACTCGACAAGCTGGAAGCGATTCCGGGTTTTCGCACTAACCTGAGCACAGCCGAGTTTCAACAAGTATGCCGCGATGTCGGCTGCGTGATCAGCGGCGCCACGGCCGACCTGGTGCCGGCCGACCGCAAGCTGTATGCGCTCCGCGACGTGACGGGCACCGTGCCTTCGATCCCGCTCATCACGGCGAGCATCATGAGCAAGAAGCTCGCCGAGGGCCTCGATGCGCTCGTGCTCGATGTGAAGCACGGCAGCGGCGCGTTCATGAAGACGCTGGAAGACGCCCGCGCGCTGGCCCGCTCGATGGTCGATACGGGGCGGCGGATGGGAGTCCCCACGACCGCGCTGCGTCACGGACATGAATCAGCCGCTCGGCCGGATGGCGGGCAACGCAGTCGAAGTGAATGAATCGGTCGCCGCGCTTCGCGGCGAGGCTCCAGCCGATCTTATGGATGTTACGCTCGAGCTTGGCGCCGAAGTTCTGGTGTTGGCAAAACGCGAATCGACAACGGCGGCCGCTCGCAAACGGCTGGAAAAGGCGATCGCTTCCGGCGCCGGACTCGAAAAATTCCGCGAAATGGTGGCCGCCCAGGGCGGCAATCTGGATGCGCCACGGCCTGTCGCGCCGGCCCAGGATATCCTGGCTCCTTGCGATGGATATATCACGGCGATCGACACCGAGCAGGTTGGCCGGGTGATTATCGAGCTTGGCGGCGGCCGAAAGCAGCTTGGCGACAAGCTCGATCTATCGGTTGGCCTGGAAATATGTGTCCGACTTGGCGACAGGGTGAATCGGAACCAGCCAATCGTCCGCATGTTTGCCGACCGGGAGGCCGCCGAACGAGTTCGCGGCGACTTGCTTGCCGCCATCCAGATCGGCGACAATCGAATCGAGCCGCCGGTGCTGATCGTCGAACGCATCTCATAAAGCCGCGACCGCTGGTCGCGGATGATTCATGGACAAAAATCAAATCGACGAATTGGTCCAATCGGCACTCGACGCTCAAACGCGCGCCTATTGCCCATTTTCCAATTTTCCGGTCGGCGCAGCGCTCCGAACAGCCAGCGGGCGAATTTTTCAAGGCGTGAACGTCGAGAACGCCTCGTTCGGCCTGACGATTTGCGCCGAGCGCGTTGCGGCCGGTGCCGCGGTCGCCGCCGGCGAACAAGAATTCACGGCAATCGCCGTCGTCAGCCGCGGCGGCGTTTCACCCTGCGGCGCATGCCGGCAGTTCCTGGCGGAATTCAATCCAAACCTGCTGATCGTCATGGTCGATTCGCTCAAGCCGAGCGAAGGACACCGCGCAACGCTTGACCGGCTCCTGCCCAGTCGATTTGAAGGACCCGTGTAGAACCAACTTCAAAACCGGGGGCTAGCCGCCCTGCGGCTGATTAAAGGCCGTCGCCTCTTTGTGCCGCGCGATATCTTCCGGCTCCAGCGCCGCCAGGTACGGCAGGTTTCGATACATATCTTCATAGTCGAGGCCATAGCCGACGACGAATTCATCCGGAATGTCGAACGCCACGAAATCGGGCCGGTACTCAACTTCCTGGCGCCCGTGCTTGCGCAGCAGAACGGCCGAGCGAATCGTGGTTGGGCCGAACTCGCGCATTTTCTCGACGACCTGCATCAGCGTGTGGCCGGTGTCGAAAATATCGTCGACCAGCAGCACGTCGCGGCCCGAAATATCGAGCATGAGCTCGGAGTTGATTGCTAGTTCGCCGCGAGTGGTCGTGGCCCCGCGGTAGCTGCTGGCCTGCAAAACGCCTACCCGCATCGGAAGTTCGAGCACGCGGATCAAGTCGGCCATGAGGACGACGCTGCCCGTCAGCACGCCGACGATCGTCAATTGGCGATCCTCATAGCAACCGGCGATTTCATCGGCCATCCGGGTGACGCCGTCGTGAAGCTGTTCCTTGCTGAGCAGGGTTTTCATAAATAAAGTGCTCGTTGCGACAAAAATGGTCGGTGCGCGCCGATTGCGGGGGTGTGAGGATTCGCTTAACTCATCATGATGTTGGCGACGCAGGCATTGATGAAGGCGACGAGGGTGCCGCCCAGCATCGCCCTCAGACCGAGGCGGGCTAAATCGCCGCGGCGGTCGGGTGCGATGCCGCCGATGCCGCCCAACTGAATGCCGATTGAGCTGAAGTTGGCAAAGCCGCACAAGGCATAAGTGAGGATTTTCGCAGTGTGCTCGCTGATCACGGGGTTGCCGGCGGCTTTCGTCCATTCGGAAAGTCGACCATAAGCGATAAACTCGTTGGCGCCCATTTTGAGGCCGAGCAACTCGCCGGCGCGGGCGGTGTCTTGCCACTCGATTCCCATGAGCCAGGCAAACGGCTGGAAAAGGCGGCCCAGGCCGGCTTCCAGCGACCAGACATAATGTTGATTATCGCCATAGCCGAACTGCGTACCGGCCCAACCCAACAATAGATTGATTAGTGCGATAAGGGCCAGGAATACGATCAGCATGGCGCCGACATTCAGGGCAAGCTGCAAGCCGCCGACTGCCCCATTGGCGATCGCCTCCAGGACATTCGCGCTGGGATCCTTAATGTCGAGCTTAACGTGGCCGAGGGTCTTTGGTTCATCAACCTCGGGCTGGAGGATTTTCGCGATCATGAGACCTGCCGGCGCGGCCATCACCGAGGCGCTCAGCAGATGCTTGGCGCTGATTCCCATATCGACATAGGCGGCCAGCACGCCACCGGCCATCGTGGCGAACCCGCCAATCATGATGGCATTCAATTCGGAGATGGTCATCGTGGAGATGTATGGGCGAATCACCAAGGGCGCCTCGGTCTGACCGACAAAAATGTTTGCCGCGGCGGAAAGCGTTTCGGCACCACTGGTGCCCAGCGTTAATTGCAGCAGACGCGCGAGTTGGCTGACGACGAATTGCATCACGCCGTAGTAGTAGAAAATCGACATGAAGGCGGAGAAGAAGATGATTGTCGGCAGCACCTTGAACGCGAAGAAGTGGTCGGTGAATTTCTCGCCAAATACGAAAATCGAGCCGGCGCTCACGCAGCTGAGCAGAGATGTAAACGCGAAATCGACTGCGTCGAAAAACCGGCTGCCGTAGGTGGTTTGCAAAATGATTGCGGCAAACGCGAATTGCAGGAGAAGGCCGCCAAAGACGATCCGCGGGCTGACGCGGCGTTTGTGGGAGCTCATCAGCCACGCCAGGCAGATGAAGACTAAAATGCCCAAGGCGCTGATGAGGCGTTGTTGCATAAGGGAGAGCAGAGTCGAGGAGCAGAACAGTATTTATTCGTTCACGGTGTTGAATATCCGGTCGCCGGCGTCGCCCAAACCGGGGACGATGAACTTGCGATCGTTCAGATCGGGATCGATCTGGCAAACATAGATTTGCGAGTTGGGGAACTCGCATTCGACGCGCTTCACGCCTTCTTCGGCGGCGATGAGCGAAAGCAGCTTCACGTGCGGCACGCCCCAATCGCGAAGCGTGGTCAGCGCATCGATGGCCGACCCGCCCGTGGCCAGCATCGGATCGAGTATGAGCGCGATATCAACGGGCCGCTCCGGCGGCAGCTTCGAATAATACTTCACCGGCTGAGCTGTTTCTTCGTCGCGATACAAACCCAAATGCCAAACCTCGGCCGTCGGAATCAACTCGAGAACCGGGTCGATCATGCCCAACCCGGCGCGGAGAATCGGGATCAGGCCGATCCGTTGCGCCAGCCGGCGGCCTTCGGTTTTTGCCAACGGAGTCTGTACGGTGACAGGCTCGGCGAGCAAATCTTTGGTTGCTTCGTACGCCAGTAGCGAAGCCAATCGATTGACCAATTGCCGGAACTCGGCCGGCGGCGTGGTCTTGTCGCGCAGCCGGGTCAGGTGGCAGGCGATTAACGGATGCTGGACTTCGAACACACCACTCATAAACGCCTCGGTGAAAGCTTCCGGGAGTCGTTGGACCGGAGGCGCTTTCGCAGACAGTGTCGCAGACATGGTTTCAACCCCTCAACATGGATCGTGCTGGTCGCCGCAACAACGTCCTAACCACGGAGCCGCATGCTACGCTCCGAGTAAGTTGCGATCTATTCTAACTTCCGGTGCGGGGCATGAAAAGAATCAGGGCCGCTGCTCGGCGAGTTTTTCCCCCGAGGCAGTCGCAGAGGTCTCGGCCGTCGATACAATGTTCGTATTCCGCCTGTTTTTTCTCCGCTCGATCGGGTTCCGGGGCCGCCACGGCAACTTCGACCGACAATTTGGGAACCTATGAAAACAATTCGCGTTCTGCTGCTCAGTTCGACGGCGATTTGCCTCGTGGCGTCGTCAAACTTCGCCACGGCGGCCGACAAATCGGCGATTCGCGTGGCGACTTACAACACGTCATTGTTTCGCGACACCGACGGCGAATTAGTTCGCGACCTGGCGGCCGGCGACAACGAGCAGGCGCGAAAATTGCTGAAATCGTTCAGCGTGTGCGGCCGGATATTCTGTTCGTCAACGAATTCGATTACGACGACGCCCACGAGGCCGCCGAATTGTTTCGCACGAAGTATCTGGCTGTCGGCCAAAACGGTTGCGAGCCGATCAAGTTCGGGTATTTTTTCACCGGGCCGGTCAACACGGGTCAGCCCAGCGGGCGCGACCTGAACCACAATGGCAAGCTGGGCGGACCCGACGACGCCATCGGTTTTGGCCGGCACAAGGGCCAGTACGGCATGCTCTTACTGTCGAAGTTTCCGATCGACCGCGATCACGTTCGCAGCTTCCAGAAGTTTTTATGGAAGGACATGCCGGGTGCGCTGCTGCCCACGGTGCCCAAAACGGGGAAACCATTCTACGACGAGGGCGATCTCGCCGTACTCCGCCTCTCCTCGAAAAGCCATTGGGACGTGCCAATCAACATAACGCCCGACGACACAGCGACCGGCGGAAGCCGGCCGTTCACCCTCCACCTTCTCTGCTCGCACCCCACCCCACCCGTTTTCGATGGCCCCGAAGACCGCAATGGCCACCGCAACCACGACGAAGTTCGCTTGTTTGCCGATTATATCGATCCCGATAAAAGCGGTTACCTGGTGGACGATTCAGGCCGCCGCGGCGGGCTCGCCGCCGACGCGCTGTTCGTAATCGTCGGCGATTTGAATTGCGATCCGATCGATGGCGAGGGAATGCGGTCGACCATGGACCAGCTTCTCAAGAACGGCCGCGTGAACGCTTCATTCATACCCACCAGCGAGGGCGGTCCGCTAGTCGTGAAGGAGCACGCGGACCAATTCGCGAAGAATCGCGGTGATCCGAGCCGGGTAACGTCCGATTTCACCGAAGAGCACCATGGTTGCCTGCGGATCGACTACGTATTGCCCGCGCGTGAATTTGAGGTGGTGAAGGGCGGTATTTTCTGGCCGCCGCCCGGCCAGCCAGGCGCGGATGCAATTACCGCTACCGACCATCGTTCCGTCTGGTTAGATATTCGTCTGAAGCGCGAATCGGCGCTGGAGCATCCATCGGCCCTCAATGCCGCTTGAAGTACTGAACTTCCCGTTCGTGCTGCTCGGCCGCCTGGCGTGTTTTGAATGTGCCCAGATTGCGGCGTTTACCGGTGCTCGGATTCTTCTCTCGCGAGTAGAGCCGGTATTCGCCGGATGCGAGTTTGCGGATCATAGGAAATGTCCTCCTTCTACAAATCACTTTCTGCATTCACCGCTGCAACTTCTGCGCCGCTCTGCCGCAATGCGTTTTTGCGCGAATCACTCCCGTTGCTCACGGCGCACGTTTTGCAGTCCTACATGGCAGTGCTGAAACGTGGTAACTTAACTACTGCGGCAATCTGACACGGGCGCCGGCCTGTTGGAATACATTGCTTTTTGCGGGAGCCACCCAATGAAGAAGTCGAATCCGAAGGATCAGAAAAAATATCGCGACGCGCTGGAAGCCATTTCATTGCGCGTGCGGTCGGATGCCGAGGGAATGGTCGAACAGGCACGATCTGGCAGCGGTGGAAACGGCGGCAGCGATCTCTCCAACGCTCCGTTTCATCTGGGCGATATGGGGACCGACGAGTTTCTCTACGATATGAACACCACGTTGCTCGCCAACGAGCAGTACATCGTGGCAGAAGCGCGCGAAGCATTGAACCGCATGGACCTCGGTACGTATGGCATCTGCGAATCGTGCGGGAAGCGGATTGCTTCGGCCCGCTTGGAAGCGATTCCGTATACGCGATTCTGCGTTGTCTGTGCGGAAACGAATGATCAAACGCCGGAAGTGAGCCTCGACGCGGGCCGCCCGCATTCACCCAAAGACACGCTCGCACCGGAAGGCGAAATGGATGAGGATGGGGTGACGCGGACCGATCCACTGGAGTTCCCACCGCCGCGGATACACCGGGGTGATGTACACGCGGCCGGCACGGCGGGCGGCGGCACGGCCGTCGGAGGACTGGCCGGCGGCAATGAAGGGGCCGGCGACCCGATTGTTGCCGAGCTCGATGAAGCAACGGCTAGCGGCAACTTCGATGTCGAGGACGACCGTACGGACGATCGCACACCGCTTTCCGGCCGCTCGGGTGGCGCAGTTGGGGGCACACCGGCGCGCAAACGGGCCAAGTAGGAAAGGGTCCGCCGGCTCTTTTTGCAGGCCCCGTCGAACGACGCGTCTTCGTGCCGTGCCAGTTTAACCGGCCAGCACTTTCACGCCGCGGACGGCAAAAGGCGCCATCACAATCAGTAGCGGCACTATCACTATCATAGCCGGCTCTGGGACGGAGGATGTGACCGACTCGACGAGGCACGTATTGGCCAATAGTTGAGCCCATTGGCCGGTTCCGCCTAGTTGGCTCGCGCCCGACCCATTCACATAGACGACAGCTAGGTCTGGCCGATACGCAACCGCGATTTCGCCATCCGCATAATGAGCGTCGACGATACCGCTACCTTGAAGCGCAAGGTAGTCGCGATAATCAATTCCGTACGACACAATACCGCTGTGGAATACCGTTCCATCTCCAGCGTAGCTCGAATTGGAGTAATGGTTGTCCCCGCCGGGTGAGTAGACCGGCGAGTAAGCCGATGTCATGATCGCTCCAGTCAGATGATTTCCACCGATGTACGTGTCGAATACACCCAAAATTGCTCGGCCGCCGGCATCCACATAGCTGGCCAGATTGTTGCCAAAAGTGGTACTGTCTGCGTAGCTGGAATCTGCCCACGTATGGACACAGTCGTACGCCGAAAGTTGCTCAACCGTTGGCGTGGCAATGCGGGCATCAAAGTAATCCACAGGTCCACCGATCAATGCGGAAACCGCGGCGCGGAAGACGGGGTCGTCATCCTCGCTCGGCGCATAGAGCATGGAATGCGCCATTGCGTTCGATGCGGCCAGGCAAATCAATGACGTAAGAGCCGCTTTGTAGATTGTCCCCACTAGTCTCATGACTGGCCTCAATAATTTTTGAATGTGCGACAAGTTGTACGTGTTCCCCACCCAATTGGCTGGGCGTTCCTAATTTCGCCCCTTAAAGGCGTATTGTCAATTTGAATCTGTTGAAAATCCGGGAATTTATCGGAAATAAATAATGCCCCTCCACCCCCCAAGAATTTGGCAGTCCTCATTGCGCCTCGAAGCACGCAAAACAGGCGAGAAATCAAGTCGATAGCGGCGAAATCCTAGTCGTAACCGCGCGGCCGATTCCAGGCCTTCGAATTATGCGCCATGTCTATGGCCTGTCGGGCGAGGCCGGAGCGTAACGGTGTACGGGTCGTTCCGGGGTTACACCCACTATCACTTGTGATCGCAATGTCCGCGCTCCACAAATTGCAGCCGATTCGCGATCGCCTCTTGTATCTGCTTTTCCAGGCCGATATAGTACACATGCGTACACCACGCACCTGCACTCTCCTCCCTTACCCGGAGGGGCTGGGCTGGCCGGATTCGTCGCATGTCACTCGGCGTCTGCCACTCGCCCAGCCTCTCCTTTAGGGAGCGGTTTGAGAACCGTTTACGCTGGCAGCCCCCGGCTCCGCCGGGGGTTTTACTGGCAAAAAGACAATGTTTAAACAACATCTGGCGTCGTCCAGCCCCCGGCAGAGCCGGAGGCTACCTGACGACTTGGAGTCGATCACAAAGAGAGTGCGTACCAGGGACTTGCTCGCTCATTCATTCCACTAGATAAAAGGATTCAGTTCATGGTTACCACCGCTGCCACGAATCATCGCCCCGCTCCTCAAACTGTCCCAAATAATCGCATGGCCAAAGCTGAGAAAACGTCCAAAAAGCCGCCGAAGCGCGCGGACAAACCGACCGGCGTGCTGGAAGTCAGCCCGGAACTGCGTAACACGCTGGCTGCGATCGAAAAGCAATTCGGCGAAGGGGCGATCATGCCCCTGGGGGCCGACACGGTCCACGTGATTGAAGGCATTTCGACCGGCAGCCTGTCGCTCGATATCGCATTGGGTGGGCAGGGGATTCCCCGCGGCCGCGTGATCGAGGTCTTCGGCCCCGAATCGAGTGGCAAAACGACGCTCGCCCTGCACGTGGTGGCTCAGGCCCAAAAGGCCGGCGGCATCGCCGCGTTCATCGACGCCGAACACGCGCTCGACCCCAGCTGGGCCAAGAAGCTCGGCGTCGATCTGGAAATGCTGCTCGTCAGCCAGCCGAGCTACGGCGAGGAGGCGATGCACATCACCGAAATGCTGATCAAATCGAACGCAGTCGATGTGATCGTGATCGATTCGGTTGCCGCGCTGGTGCCCAAGAAGGAGCTCGACGGCGATATCGGCGACACGCACGTCGGCCTGCAGGCCCGGCTCATGAGCCAGTCGCTTCGCAAGCTCACGGCCGCGATCGCCAAGAGCCGCACCTCGGTGATCTTTATCAACCAGATTCGCGAGAAGATCGGCGTGATGTTCGGTAGCCCGGAAACGACGCCGGGCGGGCGGGCGCTGAAATTCTACGCCTCGTGCCGGATCGATGTCCGCCGGATCGGCCAGTTGAAAGAGGGTGAGGAAGTCGTCGGCCAGCGCGTGCGGGCCAAAGTGGTTAAGAACAAGGTTGCCCCGCCGTTCCGGTCGGCCGAGTTCGACATGATGCACACCGACGGCATCAGCTACGAAGGCGATATCCTGGACATGGGCCTGGAGCAAAAAATCATTGGCCGCACGGGTGCATGGTTCCGCTACGGCGAAATGCAGCTCGGCCAAGGGAAGGAAAAAGCCCGGCTATTCCTCAAGGAGAACCCCAAGCTCCTCGAGGAGCTGAAGGAGAAGATTTTGGCGGCGGGCGGCCACAATGGCCTGGCAAAGTCGTTCGGCAGCGATGGAGATTCGAACGAAGAAGCAGACGCATAGACGTTTGGCTGAAGTCGAGAGGGCGAAGACCCCGCCGGTCAATTTCGGCTCGGCGGGAGCCTCGCCCTCCCGTACGATGAACGCTGTGACACGCGTTGCGACAACACTCGTATTAGCTGGCATCTATCCGCTTGCCGGTCTAGCACAGCAGCCGCGCGGTCCAAACCCGGACCGCTTGTCGGCTGCGCTTCAAATCGAACAGTCGCTCGTTGACGTGATTGCCCGCGCCGAGCCGAGCGTCGTTGCGATTGCCCGCATTCCGGCAAAGCAGTCGACGCACATCGACTTGCGCCCCGGTGATGTATTCGGCGACCGTCGGGAGAACGCATCCGGCGCGGCGGCCCCGATTACTGTTGGCGCGGGAGTGATAATCGATCGGGCTGGCCTCGTGCTGACAGACTATTTGTCCATCCACGACGGGGATGAGCATCGCGTCACCACGATCGATCGCACGACCTACCATGCCACGATTCGCGCCGCCGACCCACACAGCGGGCTGGCCGTACTGGCAATCGATCATGCGGCCGGCCCGCTTCAGCGAGCCGGTTCGCACGAGCATAATTCCGCGCCGGAAACTTCCCGGCGATCCGCTTGGGCGATGCCGAAAGCCTGCGCAAAGGTCAATTCGTCGTTGCGATCGGCAACCCGTATGCAATCCAGACCGATGGCCAGCCAACTGCCAGTTGGGGCATCGTGACCAATTTTGGCCGCAAGGCGCCAATCGGGACGAACCTGAACGATGCACCTGGCCCGGAGCGCGATTATCGCACGACGCTGCATCATCTGGGCACGCTCATCCAAACCGACGCCAAACTTGGCTTCAACGCCGCCGGCGGAGCGCTCATCAACCTTCGGGGCGAACTGGTGGGACTGACCACAACCGCGGCCACGATCGCCGGACACGAGCAACCGGCCGGATACGCGATTCCCATGAGCGCCTCGATCTGCCGGATCATCGATACGCTCAAACAAGGCCGCGAAGTCGAATACGGAATGCTGGGCGTCGCGTTAGGCCACGCGGCATTGGCAACGGCCACAAGCGATGATTCGCGGCCAAGACTGCTGCGGGTCTTTCCCGGAACTCCGGCCGCGCGGGCCGGGCTTCAAGAGGCCGACGTGATCACGCGCATTGCCGAGCGGCCTGTTGCCGACGTGGACGCGGTGCAACGAGCGATCAGCACGATGCCGCCCGGAACGGTCACATCGGTCGACTACGTCCGTCAGGGTCGGCCCGCGACAACCCGCGTCACGCTCGCAAAAATGGAAGTCGCCGGCATGAAGATTATTACCGTGCGCCCCGCTGCCTGGCGCGGGCTGCGAGTTGATTACTCCACCGCGCTCGCGGGTGGCGAGTTTACTCAAGCTGTCGCGTCGGGTGCTTACGATCCGGAAGGCTGCGTGCTTGTTAGCGAAGTGGAACAAGGAAGCACGGCCTGGAACGCCGGCGTGCGAACAGGGATGTTCATCAGTCACGTGGGAGGCAAGCGGGTGACGACTCCCGCGGAGTTTCAAGCCGCTACCCGAGACGTGGGCAGCAAGTTCGACATTCGTCTCACGCAACCTGCCGCGAGCGGCGGGAAGTGAGGACAAAAACGCCAATCGAAGCGAGAACGCCAGCGGCCGGTTCGGGCACTTGGCCGCCAACCAAGAGCGATTCTCCGGAGCTGAGCTCCTGCGACGAGCCCGCGCCTGGGATCGAAGCCCCGAAGTTCTTCCGCCAAACGATATAGTCGGCGGCATTCACTACACCGTCGATGTTGCCATCGGCATCGAGTGCCGAGGTCGAACCAAAATTCAGCCGCCAAACCGCGTAGTCGGCCAGATCGACAGTGTGGTTGTGATCGTAGTCGCCGTCGAGAGCCGTTTGGATGTTAATCGTTACCGGCTGGGAATCCTGCTCAACGTCGAACCCAATATCGCTCGATGGAACGACGCCCGGGTTCCAAATCGATCCGAAGCTCACGGAGCTAAACGCGGCCAGACTTCCAAACGTGCCCGGTCCGGCAAACAATCCCTCCGTCAACTCGGTCGAAGTCGCCGATAGTTTGGTCCAATTGCGAGTTGGATCGATGAATCCATTCCCGCTTACGTCGTAGTAATCGGAAATCGATCTCCATTGGGCCGGATTGAGCGCTCCGCTTTGCGCGTAAGCGAGGTAATCGACGAGTACACGAAAGGAACGGCGAAGGCATTCGGATTGTGGTAGCGAATCTCGCCAGTGAGAGGAAACAATTGGGCGTCCAGGCTATCGGCTAGCCGCGCGAGCCCAACGCGAGGCAAACGATACCAGCCAACAACAATCGTTGCGACATTGCCGCTTCTCAGTCGTAATAAATGATCCGAAGCCCGCAGCGCAAGCAAGGGAATTCGCTCATAACACTTGCCTGCGCTGCGGGCTTCGACCCGCGCGTTTTCTCTTTGTGCGCCCGATCCCCATCCAGATACTATCGTAACAAGCCGCTGCATAAAGGACAACGAAATAGCCGGTTTACACGGGATTTGCGGGTTGGCGCGACTTGGAATCGGGTCTTGGGCGGCCTTCGCGATCGGTCTGCCAAATTTGGCCGGTTGTTGTATCCAGCGCCGTGAGCCAGCCGCCTCCCCAGCAATAGGTATCGATGCAGATGAGGTGGCCCCGATCGAGAATCTCACCGTCCTTGAGCGACGTGTGTCCGACGATTGCGGTTTTGCCAGATACGTGCGGCTCTGGAATACCATTTTTCAGCGACTGCCAGCGCATCGTTTGCCAGTGTTGTTCGGCGAGTCGGCGCTCGGGCTCGTAGCTGGCGTGTACAAAAAAGTGTGAGTCGGTCTCGAAATAATCCCCCCAACTGCGAATGAAATCGACGTGCTCCGATGGAATCTCTTTCGGATCCAATTTGGAGCTATACGATTTCAATGTGGCGACGCCGCCAACGTCCAACCAGTTGTCTGGTTGCTGTTTGTCATCCAAAAAGTTCAACATCATTTCTTCATGGTTTCCGAGCAGCGGGACGAGATGGCATCGTTCGCGCAGAGCTAGAACATCGTCGAGAAGCTGGCGGCTGTCCGGCCCCCTATCGACACAGTCGCCTAATAGGACGAGTGTATCGGCCGGTTGGGGTCGAATGATCTCCACGAGTGTACGAAGGGCGTTGGCACACCCGTGACTATCGCCAATGGCTATCACACGAGAAGACATTTGGACCAAACTCGGTTTGAAGGCAAGCATCAATTGTCACGGCTTAAGCAAATACCTGCAATTGCGCCTGATTTGAATTGACGGACGATTATTTGAGCAATATCAAAAAGTGGTTCGAGGCCTGGCGCACAGGGCCTTCTCGCTGCGTTGAACGAGCGCGCCACCATGCCAACAGCAGGGGGTAGCGAAACATAAGAGTCATTCGCAGCTAGCGCCGGCGAAATGGCTCGCCGAAGTGCGCGTTCGCGGCATTCGTTGACAGTTTCTTTGCCGGAGCGATACGATTTACGTATTCCCCTCAAAACTCACGGAGGTCGCGCCATGTCGGAACCCGTTACGCAACTTGAACATTCCCGCGCCGGCAATATCACGCCGGAAATGATTTTTGTCGCCGAGCGCGAGAAGCTGGAGCCCGAACTCGTTCGCAGCGAAGTGGCCGCCGGCCGCTTGGTTATTCCAGCCAATAAGGTGCACCTGAAGGGCCGGCTCGAGCCGATGGGCATCGGCATCGCCGCGCACTGCAAGGTGAACGCCAACATCGGCAACTCGGCCGTCACCAGCAGTTTGGAGGGCGAGATGGAAAAACTGCACTTCGCCGTTCATTACGGCGCCGACACGGTGATGGATTTATCGACGGGGAAGAACATCGATGAAATCCGTGCCGCAATTATCGCAGCTTCCCCCGTGCCGATCGGCACCGTGCCGATCTATCAGATGCTCGAAGAGCTCGGCGGCGAGATTGAAGAAATGCGCCCGCAACATTTTCTCGATATGGTCGAGCACCAGGCGAAACAGGGCGTCGATTACATGACGGTGCATTGCGGCGTGATGCTCGAGCACCTGCACCTCACGATGAACCGCGTCACCGGCATCGTCAGCCGCGGCGGCTCGCTGATCGCCAAATGGATGATGACGCATCGCCAACAAAACCCGCTCTACGCGCACTTCGACGACCTGTGCGACATCATGCGGCAATACGACGTTACTTGGAGCCTGGGCGACGGCCTGCGTCCCGGCTCGATCGCCGATGCCAGCGACAAAGCGCAATTTGCGGAGCTGGATGTGCTGGGTGAACTCACTCGCCGCGGCCAGGAGCGCGGCACGCAGGTGATGGTCGAAGGTCCGGGCCACATCCCGATGGACCAGATCCAGATGAACATCGAGAAGGAAATCGAAATCTGCAATGGCGCGCCGTTCTACGTCCTCGGCCCGCTGGTGACCGACTTCGCTCCCGGCTACGACCACATCACCAGCTGCATCGGCGCCGCGCTGGCCGGCTGGCACGGCGCCGCGATGCTCTGCTACGTCACCCCCAAAGAGCACCTCGGGTTGCCCGAGAAAGAGGACGTCAAGCAAGGCATGATCGCGTACAAGATCGCAGCCCACGCCGCCGACGTCGCCCGCAAGCGCCCGGCGCCCAAGATCGCGATGATGCTCTTTCGCGCGCCCGTTTCGCGTTCGACTGGAACGAACAATTCCGCCTCTCCCTCGATCCCGAAACGGCGCAAGCCTACCACGACGCCACTCTTCCGGCCGATACGTTCAAGAGCGCCCACTTCTGCAGCATGTGCGGACCGAAGTATTGCTCGATGAAAATCACGGAAGAGATTCGCGCGATGGCGGCGGAGAGGCCGCTGGAAGTGCCGGTGGCGGCAAAGTAGTAAAGAGTAAGTAGCCGGGGTAAACCATGTCTACAGGATTCATTTACATCGTCGCATCAACGAAGAAGGACTACACGCAAAAAGCCTTCTACAACGTACCGACTCCGTGTGGGGCCTTGCTGTACTTTGGGGCGTGTAAAAAGCGGATGCGTCCTAGAATGAATGAAGGCGACTACATTTTTGGCATTTCTTCCTCGAAAACTCGGCCCCGGAGAATCGTATTTGCCGCGCGGATCGACGAATGCATCAACTTTGCGGAAGCATACCATCGCTACCGAGAGCTTCGCGGTCCAGAGGGGCCAATCCACGTTCAGCCAATTAAAGGCAAAGGTTCATTTCCGCGATCGCATTATGAGCACATCCCCGGTTCTACGCACCGCAAAAGATGGGAACGTGACTTTGCTTCGCCAAACCTGGATCGCTTCTTCATCTGTTGTCCAAAGATCGGTGGGTTACCCTGGCTTGGTGCGAGCGGTCCGGAAATTGACGATGAAATCTTGGCTTTTCTGAATAACTGTGACGTATTTGGACCCGGGAGTCGCACCTTGGGACGAAATGAAGGAAAAAAGAAAAATCCGATTGCCTTTGGACGTTTTTTCAGGGGAATACACCTGGAAACACGGAAACCCAAAGAGCTTTTGAAATTATGCCGTGCTCGGATCAACAACGAACGGCTTGCTGCTGAACGTGAAGCCACAATAATCCGTCAAGTCGGTCCAACAACATTAGACGACTGCGCTGTACCGCAATCGTGCAGCTGTTAGCAATTTTCGTTCGTATTATGGCGGCAAGCCAAATTCTTCTTCTTCGCGTAGGAATGGACCTTGGCTATGGAGGGCTAGGTCCTATCTTTCCGGACGGCAGTTTTGAGTATGTGCCCATTCCGGAAAATCCTACGAAAACTTGTTCACGATCGCTCATGTTTTCGCAAATACCGGCTCGTTCCGGTGGCTTTCTTGACCAGTTCGCGCCGGCGCGTTTCCGTCGGGGCCCGGCACATTACGATCCGGAATTTGAGACGTTCACGTACGGAGACCCGACGAAAAACAAACGAGGCCAGTTGCTTCGGCTGACGCGGGGAGACCTGCTTGTTTTCTACGCCGGTTTACGTCCGCCAAATCAACGAAGCGGATCGCGACTTTACTTGATCGGGTACTTCACTATCGAGAGCATTTACAATTGCGATGCCGCGTTCCCTTGGCCGCCACCCAGGTTGCAACATCTGTGGACGAACGCCCATTTTAGGCGTAATGCTTGCGATCCTGGCTTAGTCGTAGCTGTCGGCGCACCCATGGCAAGCAGCCTTTTTGCGATCGCAATACCATTGTCCGATGCGGAACAAGAAGTTTTGAATGAGATGCAGGACAAGCTTGGTCTCAGCGGCTCTGTTAAACTGCGCTGGGGCCGGTCGATGGATACCAGCATCACACGTGGCGCGCGTTGAGAAATGGTTGCGCTCTCTTGAATGCGGCAAGTCGGACGGACACGACATTCGAGCCGAGACATGCGCCGCAGCTGATAGCAGCGGTTATTCCGCGATGGATCGTGGCGAAGAGGATTCGTTGATCGACGAACTGCTGACGTCAAACCCGAGCTTCCAGGCACTCGTGGCCAAGTCGAAGGCCGGCTCCCGCAAGCCGTTTCTCGGCAACTGAACTTGGTCGTTTAGCCGCGCGGTCTGCTATAATTGCGGTGGAGGTTCACGCCATGTTTACTCGCATCGTTTCCAATCCGGCGATTCTCGGTGGCAAGCCGTACATCAAGGGCACGCGAATCAGCGTCGAGATGATTTTGGAATGGGTGGCCTCCGGCGCGAGCCGCGATGATATCGTTCGTTTATACTCGCAGTTGAAGGCAGAAGACGTTGAGGAGGCACTGAATTTCGCCGCTCAATCGCTGAGCAATGAGACGATCATGACTGCGGAGATTCCAACTTAAAGAGAAGCGACAATGAGCCACGTTTTAGTCGAACTCGATCTGCCTAGCGACTGGCGCAACTTCCGCTTACCGCCCGCCCTTCATGAGCGTCTGCAAGAACTGCTTGATCGGCAGGACGATGAGGGTAAGCTGACGCAGGCCGAGGGGCGCGAGGCGGAAGCACTCACAGAATTGGTGGACATGTTCTCGCTGATGAAGCTTCGCGCCGAACGCGCGTAGTCGGAAGAAGGCACATGAGTAGCCTGGATTCACGCCCACTTGGCTCGTGAGGTTCGTCGATGCGCGGATCACTGGTAACGGACGCTGAATTGCTAGCGAACATTCAGGCGAAACTGCCTGAATTGACTGCCCTTCTCGAAGAAATAAGCTCCCATTGGGTATATGAAGATCGCGTTTACCGCTTCTATCATCAGTCCTTAAAGGTTTATGACCTTCAGGCTGAAACCAAGAGAATTGTTGAGGTGCTACAAAGAGTAGCGCCCGCGGGAGCGGGCATGAATCCTTGGTTTGAAGAAATCTACCGAGCCGGTGCGAGCGGCAAGCGGTTCGAGATGGAACACAATAAGGACTGGACCACGCACACCCGGCCGTTTTTGGAGGCATTTTTCCATGCCAAATATTTTTTAGAAATGGCCGTCAAATACGGCAAAGAATTGCAGACGGCGCCCGAAATCGTGCCGTCTGGCTGGGCGGGATTGTTGTATTTTTATAACATAAGGTGAATGTAGCTCTGACGAATCCTTACAGGAAACATTGAACAAGATTATGACCTCACGATTCTATCGCTTGGCCATTTTGTGCTTATCGCTTGGGGCCATCGGCTGCACGCGCGCGGCAGACGAATCCGGCGCTGTTTCCGCTCAGGCGACAACCCCTGCGGTCTTCAACACCGCCGGCGCACCGACCATCGAGTTCAGCGTGCCCGATATGATGTGTCCCGAAGGCTGCGGTGCGAAGGTGAAGGAAATCCTTTCGGAGCAGCCGGGAGCGACGGATGTGTTCGTCGATTTTCCAGCCAGAACGGCGACCGTAGCGATCGACAAAGATAAATTCGATGCCAAGCAGGCGGTGGCGGCGCTTAAGGATCATCAGTTCAATCATTCGGCGGTGAAGAACGCCGTAGCGGGCGCCACTGCCACACAAGCAACCCAGCTTCAATAACAGATAGCCCGGGCATCCTGGCCGAATGCGGATCGTATCTGTTTCCCATTCCCTACGGCTTCAAAGTTCCGACCCAGGATGGGTCGGCTATGGGGTTGCTTCGTCGGCCAGCCGCTCGTCTTTCGGACGATAGAAGATCGCAACGGGCAGCATCAAGAGGGCCGTTACAGCGAAGATCGCGCTCCGCGGCCAGGCGGTTGCGTCGAGTACGGGGAGGCAGGCTTTGTACACGATCGCGCCGAGAATCACTCCCACCCAACTGAATTGATTCATGGTGGCGATCATTCGCCCCTTTTCCTCGGGCGGCGGCACCGACTGAAGCGTCACCTGCACCGGCACGATGAACATTCCACTGAATGTCCCCAGCAGCATGAGTACGGGAAGGCTGCCGTAGAAACCGAGCAAGTGGCCGTGGTTGCGGCCAGGTAAGCTCATCAGAATTAATGTGACGACCGTGCCGATCGCGCCGCTCGTCACGACCGACCGGTTGATACGGCCGCGCGACAGGTAGCCGCCCAGTATGCAACCGATCGCGGTGCCTAACCCGATCGAGGCAGCCAGGGCGCTGGTGGGTAGTTCATCGAGACCGAGCTGCGACTTGCCGAGTGCGTTGACGGTTTGCAGCACCACGCCGCCCACCATCCAAAAAATAGTGACGGCGGTCATCGCCCCCAGTAGTTGCCCGTTTCGTCGCAGGATTTGCAATGTTTCCCGGGGGATCAGCCAACACGACCAGTCGTACTTTAAATCGGGCTGCGCGGCGGGCAACGGCCGGATCCGCAGCGAGGTAATTGTTCCAAGAACCGCCACCAATATGCAGGCGATCGAGCCGAACCAAACACGATCGTGAAACAGATGCAGCAGCGCGCCCGCGGTGGCCATTCCAAAAATGATCGCCAAAAACGTCAGCATCAAGAAAATGCCGTTGGCGCGCGGCAAGTCTTTGCTCCGAATCATTTCGGGCAAGATGCCGTACTTCGCCGGTCCGAAAAATGCGCGTATGAGTGCCCATCAGGAAGAGCACAAAAAACATTCCACTGACGCCGATGCGATCGAAATACAAAAAGCCGATCATGCCCATGAGGGCCACGAAAATCTCGACCACTTTGCAAATGACGACGATTCGCCGCTTGCTGTAGCGATCGGAGAGGTACCCGGCAAAGCCGGAAAAAATCAGAAAGGCGGCGGCAAACACAAATTGTGCGTTTGACTGGAGGTCGTCAGCCGATCCCGATTGCAACTGCGCCAGGCTCGGCGTTGCCAGCAACAGAATGAGCTGCTTGAACAGGTTGTCGTTGAAGGCCCCAAGAAACT
The DNA here is from genome assembly GCA_963733825.1 of Pirellulales bacterium. Taxonomy (GTDB): domain Bacteria; phylum Planctomycetota; class Planctomycetia; order Pirellulales; family Lacipirellulaceae; genus JABDGM01. The sequence continues at coordinate 296,547 of CAVTEK010000003.1, read as the reverse complement.
GCGTCGTCGCCATCGCCCAGAAGCTGGTGTCCTGGTAGAGCTCGGGGAGCGCAACGTGCAACGTCGCGCCTTCGATCGAGGCTACGCGCAATACGGGTCGCGGCGACTCTTGCGTTTTGCGTATGGAAGGGACCGTCATTGCTAAAATTATGACGGGGGCGAGATGAATGCCACAAGGTCATTCACCCCGACTCGAAGCGGCGGCTTAAAATGAACGGCCGCTCAATTATCGTGCCCGCGCCAACAATGCGCGAACTTCAGGAACTAAATCGGTCGGCACTGCTATTAGTGTAGTACCCTCCGACTCCAAGGCCGCTTCAATATCAGCGAATTGCTCGTCTTCCGACTGATTTTCGTACTGCGCGATCACCTTGCGAATGCGAGCCTCATCCCAGCCGGGCGGAAGATTACTTACACTCATCGCGGTTTTCTCCTTCGACGACGCCGAAAAGCAGTCTTTGCTTTCCCGCGCAATTCATAAGCGGTGATTACAAAGACGCTGTCTTGGTGTTCGTCCGGCACGTAAATGACTTGTAAATAGCGGCCCGCCGCCGTCTGTCCAAGTTTCATCCGCGCACCGTTCTTTGCCGGAAGATCTTATCCCGGGCCCCGCATCACCTGTCCCACTTCGTCCTCGCCGACATTGTGGTCATGGATGTGCGGCTCACCCGTTTCCTGGTCGATGTAATAACAGATATCCATTCGACGCTCGGAAGCAATCTAATCCATTATCGAGTATTGTACCAATCGCAACTCGCAAGTACCAAGACGAGCTTACTGAGGCCCAATGCTGCGAGCTTTGATCTTTGCCATCACCTCTGGCAGTGGATATTCGATGATTGGAACACCCAACGCGGACACTTCTTTTAGGCGTTTCCATCCCCGGGTGATCAGCCGTTCGCGATCTTGCGCATAAATCGGATCAAGCTGCCGCTTGTCGAACGGTCCGTCAACGACGACGGGCTCGAAGTCATCCGCAACAATATATTGCGCGAGCGTCGGATTACAGCGGATGTGGCGCTCGGCCGTTGTGTGCAGCACCTCCGGGTCGAGCATGCCAACGATGTAACGAAGATAGAGGTCACTATCCGTCAGCTCGGCCACATCCTGGCCGCACACTTCGCACAGATAGCCTTCGTCGCATTTGGCCATTGAGAAAAGCTCTTAGCTGTTAGCTCTTAGTTATTAGAAGCAGTTTCAAAACCGGTGTCATTCTGAGCGAAGCGGAGCGCAGCGAAGAATCTAGCCGGAAGTAGCGTAGATCCCTCCGTCGCCGAGCCTCCGTCGGGATGACAATGTAGTTTTGAAACCGCTTCTAACCAGAATGATTGGCTTAGAGCTGACAGCTATCAGCTAAAGCCCCAGCACGTCGTGCATTCCATACAGTCGCGGCTTTTTGCCGATGAGCCATTCGGCCGCGAGCAGTGCTCCTTGCGCATAGCAATCGCGACTCGACGCCGCAACTCGCAGCTCGAGCGTTTCACCGAGCATACCGAAGATAATGATGTGCTCACCCGGATTATCGCCGGCTCGCACGGCGTGATAACCGATTTCATTTCGCGGCCGAGGGCCCGGCCGGCCGGAGCGCCCGTGGGTGTGCTCCGTAATATCCATCGCCTCGGCGGCAATCTTGCCGAACTTCAGCGCGGTGCCGCTGGGTGCATCTTCTTTGAAACGGTGGTGGCACTCGATGATTTCGACATCGACGCCAGTCGGCAAATCTTTAAGAGCACGCGCCGCCACATCGGTGAGCTTCATGGCGACATTGACCGCGGTGCTCATGCTGGGCGACCAAACGACCGGAATTTTTTGTGCCGCCTTGGCGATGTAGGCTTGCTGCTCTCGATCGAGACCGGTCGTCGCAACGACGACTGGCCGCGACGTCGCCACGCAATGCGCTACCACCGCCACCGCCGCATCGGGCACCGAGAAGTCGATCACCACGTCGGCATTCGACTCGCCGACGACGCCCAGCGGGACGCCAATTTCGCCGACTCCAGCGAGTAAGCCGGCGTCCTTCCCGAGCAACGGATGATCGGCAGATTCCAGCGCCGCGACAACTTGAAACCGCGGATCCTTGACCGCCAGCGCCGTAACCCGCTGCCCCATCCGTCCCGCGGCGCCGTGAATAGCGAGTTTCATGGAGGTCCTGAAATTAGCCCCCGGTCAGTGGCCGGGGGCTAAATGGGTTCAACTATTCAAGGCAATCGCCCGAATGATTTCATCGAGGTTATTATCGACCTGCACGGCCCGATTGGCAAATGCGGCCCGGCTCACACCGCGGCTGCCAAGCACGCGGTTGAACTCGGCCTGATCGGCCGTGTGGTATGCAACCGTGGCGGTCGGGTCTTTGAGCTGGTGCCCGGTCAGAATGCAGACCACGCGCTCGCCGCGCTCGATCACTCCTTCATCGCAAAGTAACTTCGCGCCGGCGACGCTGGCGGCGCTGGCCGGTTCACACCCCAGACCGTTGGCGCCGACCTGGGCCTTGGCGTCGAGCATTTGTTCATCGGTCACCTCGCGGACGACGCCATTACAGCATTCCAGCGCCCGCACGCACTTGTACAAATTTACCGGCCGATTGATCTCGATCGCGCTGGCGATTGTGGATGCCCGCCGCGATGCATCATCGAGCTCGGCATAGTAATTGTTGACGATGCTGGCATCCGGCCGGCCGTGATTCCAGCGCAGGCCGCGGCGCTCGTACAGCTCGTACAGCGTGTTTGCCCCGGCCGCATTGATTACAGCCAGCCGGGGCATCCGGTCGATGAGTCCCAATTGATGCAGCTCATGAAATGCTTTGCCGAACGCGCTGCTGTTGCCCAAATTTCCACCGGGCACGACGATCCAATCCGGAACTTTCCAGCGCAGCGCCTCGAGCACGCGGAACATGATCGTTTTCTGCCCCTCGAGCCGGAACGGATTGACGCTGTTGACCAGATAGATTCCCAGCTTCGTGCTGACTTGTTGCACGCGGAGCATGGCATCGTCAAAATCGCCCGCGATCTGAATCGTGAGCGCACCGTAATCGAGCGCTTGCGAAAGTTTGCCGTATGAGATTTTGCCGGAACCGATGAAGATCACAGCCTGCATCAGCTTGCTGACGCCGCAGTACAGGGCCAACGAAGCGCTGGTGTTACCCGTTGATGCGCACGCGGCGCGGCGTGCGCCCGTGGTGTGGGCATGCGTAAACGCCGCCGTCATTCCGTTGTCTTTGAAGCTGCCCGAGGGATTCATTCCCTCATACTGCAAGAACAAGTTGCCCGGCTGAACGCCGACGAAACGAGCCACGCCTTCGGATGAATGAAGCAGCGTCTGGCCTTCGCCGATCGTGACGATCTTGTTCGGCGGGGCGAACGGCAGGAGCTCGTAGAATCGCCACACGCCGCTGTGGCAAAGAGGTTCGTTTCGCCGGGCCCACTTGTCTTCGAAGGATGCGAGCGAACCTGGTACCGGTAGCGAATCCCAATCGTAGTCCACGTCCAGAAGCGATCCGCAAGCATCGCAACTGGTGCGCACTTCACCCACATCGTACGTTGCACCGCAACTAGGCAACACGCAGCGCTGAAAGGCGAGATCGGTCTTGGTTTTCACCGTAGATGCCACCGCAATACCTTCGCCGGTCGATGGTGTCCCGTGCTGATTATCCCGCGGCCAAGGCGCACAAAGCCGGCGAGACGACTCGAGAACCGTCGCCCACCGCGACGCCCGGCCCTTAAAGAAATGCGTCTGCTAGCTAGAGGCAGCCTACGTGCCAGTCTACTGTTAAGCCACTACGCACGCAACCAAAGCGTGGCAGCGCCGGCGGAAAACAGCCGCTGGACACTCCGGTTTTTTCGACTTAAAATAACGAGTCTTCGCCGACCGTGGCTTGATTGGGCGGCAAAGCGATTTAGAGCGATGGAGAACGCAACATGAAGAAGTCGGAAATGATCGCGTACAAGGACAAGCTTCAGGCCCTTCGCGCCGGTTGCGCGGCGACGTCACCGCCATGGCGGAAGTCGCACTGCGAAAATCGGGAATCGAAGGCAGCGACAGCAATGCCATGCCGATTCATATGGCCGAACTTGGCAGCGACAATTTCGAACAAGAATTTACGTTGGGTTTGATGGAAGCAGACGAAGGAACGCTCGACTTGATCGACGCCGCGCTGGAACGAATCAACGAGGGGCAGTACGGCCGCTGCGTCCAGTGCGAAGGCCAGATCGCCAAGGCCCGCCTCAACGCAATTCCTTACACGCCGGTTTGCATCAAGTGCGCGGAACGACAGGAAGGCAACGGCGAGCGCATTCCGCACTAACCAGCGATCGACGATCGCGCTTCGCACGGGGTTCGAATGGATCGCCCCACAAATCTCGCCGCGAATGCTGGTTCGACAGCGTCCCCTGCAATCGGCGCCACCGGTGCGATTCCGCCTGGCCGTTATCTCGTCTTTTTATCGATTGCGGTTATTGGCGGCGCGGCCGATTTGGCCACCAAGGCCTGGTGCTTTTCCTCGCCAAAGTTGCGGGCGGGCGATGTCATTTGGCTGTGGCGCGGCCACATCGGCATTCAGCTTAGCCGCAATCTGGGAGCTTTGTTTGGCATCGGGCAAGGAAAAGTGGGGTACTTCGCCGCACTTAGCATCATTGCCGCGATCGCCATTCCGGTTTGGCTCTTTTGGTTTCGCGCAGCGCGCGACCCTTGGCTCACTAGTGCGCTCGGTTGCGTGATGGCCGGTGTCCTCGGCAACCTTTACGACCGGCTCGGCTTGTCGGGCGACGAATGGGTAGGACCAGACTTCGCATCCCCGCAAGGACTCCACGCCGTGCGCGACTGGATTCTGTGGCAAGCAAACGATAGCTGGCGCTGGCCGAACTTCAACATTGCTGATTCACTTCTGGTTGTCGGCGTCGGCATTCTTATGCTCCACGCAGTTTTCCCTGCGTCTTCGGTGCCCACCAAGCAGCCGAGCTGAGCGGTACCCGAGTTCTTCGCGAAACTCGCCGTTCGATCGTTCGAGGCCGCGTCAAACCGTCTGACTTGTTCGGCCATTTCGTGGCCGGCGTCACCGCGCCTGTGTCACCCCTCTGTCACTCGCATCTCAAACTGGCTTCGAAAGTGGCTTTGACTCCCCCTTGGAGGGGACACTAGAAACGGTAGAGGCGGGCGATACAGAGACTTGGCGAGCCGAATTACCGCACGGGCGGTTCGACAAAAACAAACCCCTTCCAGTTTGTGCAAATAATCGCCTCGATGGAACGGCTTGATGCTCCCTTTCCGCCACTGAGAAATTTGCCATGAAAGTCTCGCGTACGATTGCCTATGGTGTTCATGCGACGGTGATGTTAGCACGTTCCGCGCGTGGCGTGCCGGTTCCATGCAGCCAACTCGCCAGAGAAGGCCACATGCCGGAACGGTTCTTGTTGCAGATTCTGCGGTGTCTGGTGACGCATGGGCTGCTTGAATCTGTTTGCGGCGTAGCAGGCGGGTATTCATTATCGCGCTCGCCGGAAAAGATCACGCTGCTGGACATTATCGAGGCATTCGACAATCCCTTGGAAGCTCGCCTTCCCGTCTTGGAAAGCCTCTCACCCGACGTGCATTCCAAAGTTGTCGCGATTCTTCAAAGCGTTGCCCAAGCCGCCCGCGCCGAGCTACAAAAGATGACGGTCGCCGACCTGGCTGCGTATGACGGTCAGCAGATCGACCGAATCTGCGCCAACAAAATGTCGTCGGCCGCCTTCGCTGTTCCAGTCCTTGGACCGATCGACTGCGACACAGAGAATGGTGAATCGGCAACTATTCGCTGAGCGATTCGCTGCCATGGCGGGAAGCTCCCAGCGGCATTCCCTTGGGTAATGGCCGCACCGCGATTTGAAAACCGGCTTCTCGAATCTCGCGCTTGAGTTGTCGCAACCGATCGTAGTTGCCCGGGTAGGTCCAAATAGTGACGGTGGTCCCATCGGGCCGCAGTTTCTGCAACTGTTGGAACAATTCCGAATTGGACCGCATCGCTTCGCCCGCCGGTTCGCCCACCGGCGTCGCTACGGGCAGGAAGTAGCAGTGCGAAAACCGTGAAATGGTTCCGGTCATGAACGTACCCGCGTCGCTGCTCCGCATAATATCTTCCTTCACAAAACAATACCGCAGCCGAAAGCCGTTGATCGGCCCGATCGTTCGCTCCATCTCGTCCTGTTGCCGCAGCCGCCAGGCGTTGTCGTTGACATCTTCCTTCATCTCGGCCATCAGCTCATCGAACGGCACGATGGCGACGTGGTCATCCGAAAGCAGCAAGTGAATCTCCTTGCCGGTAACGGCCTTGGCGAGCGCGGTCGGCTGGCACTCGATCTGCTCCGTTGCAGGCTCCTGGCTGGCCAGCGCGATTTGCTCCCTGGTCAGGTCATCGAGCGTCGATTGAGCCTCTTTCAGTTTTCGTCGAACATCGAAATCGCGCTGGGCATCGGTGCTCAATTTGGACCGGCGCTCGGCAATTTCCTGCTCCCCCTTGGCAACGGCGGTATTCAGCCATAATCGCTCTTCATCGCGGAGATTGACTTCGTTGTAGGCATTGCCAACTCGGTGAACCAAATCTCTCACGTTCAACTCGGTCGTGAGCGCGCTGTTGTAGGCTTGGCGCAGTTGGTCTTGTGAGTCGGCAACGTTGCCTGGCTTCACGCTCGGCGCATCGTGAACGGCACGCGACGAGCGCAGCCCGACCACCAGCACCAACAGGATGAGGATGCCGACGATGTTGGTAATCACGTCGAGAAACGAATCTTGACCAGGCATCTGGTCCGCTTCCAATTCAACGCGTTTCATGCGCTGCTCCTTGCGGCAGATTCTTGGCAGTTTCGTCGTTGCGGATTTCAAGGCCGCTGTTTTTGAGCAGGCGCGCCAAATCGGCCGCGCGCCGCTCTCCGTCGGGGCCGACCGAGAGCGCGATAACCGGTCGCCAATAAAGCCCGTTGCCGGCCATGCCCCAGCCGTCGACGTGATCGCGCACCTGTTTCACGAACTCATCCAGCGACTCGACGGTGTCGCCGCGCATCGGAATTTGCTTGCCCGAAGCCGCGGCCGTCGCCGGTGCGGAGTCGGGCAGAACCGCGAGCTGATCGCCGCGCACTGTGACGTGGATTGTGCGGCGAACCGCGACGGCTCGGGCCGGTTTTTGCGGCAACGCCCAATCTTTGCCACGAGCGCGCATCTGGTTCATTCGCTCTTTCTCGCTGCGCAACTCGGAGCCGGGCGGCGCCGAGGTGCTAGCTTGGACCGATACGTCCTGCGCCGTTTGATATCCGTCTGGTACCAAAGCTTTGTCGGCCGGGCTCCCGCCCGCCGGGCCTCCGCCTCCTGGGCCGCTGCCCGGTGACCCTCCGTTAGTCCCAGAGATCCCAACTGCGCCGCCGGCGCCAGCCGCGACGTTTGCGCCGCCTTGTGTGTCTCCGCCATCGCCGCCGCTCGCGCCGCCGCTCGCACCGCCGGCGCCACCCGGGCCGCCCGATTGGGAGGCTACCGCATTGTTGCCGTCGCCGCCATGGTCGCTCGTTCCACCGCGCGAATCTGAACCGCCCGAACCGGATCCTGCCAGTGGGCTGCTATTTCCATCGCCCGGCGCCCTTCCTCCGGCGGAACCATCGCCGCTTTCATCACCGCCCGATTCCGCGCCGCCGCCATGCCGGTTGCTGCGGACGACGTAGGCGCGTGCGCCGCCGCCTGCTCCTGGTCCAGCACCAGGTCCGCCGCGTGCCGACCCCGAACCGCCAGATACGCCGCCCCCATCGCCCTCGTCTTCGAAGTCGAATTCGCCGTCTGCGGACAACGATGCATTGCGATACGCCCGCGGCGCCGCTGCCGCGAGCACCTCTTGGCGGGCGCGGGCCTGGTCGAGCGCCTGTTGTTCGGTCGCCGCCAGTTGCGGATCAGGCTCCGGATATTTCAGTTTCCAATCGCTTTCAACCAGCTCGAAACCGAGCTCAAAGTCGCCCGCTTCAATCGCTTGCCGGGCCCGATCGTAGACCACCAATCCGTCGGGCCGAACGAGCAGCAGCGGGTACGGTTCCGTATCGCGGCTTTGGCCCACTTTTGGATTCAGCCGGACGATATGCTCGCGGCCAGCCCGCAGCACCGACGCCAACGGATTCCCCGGCCCGATCGGCGGGCGCAGATCGTCCGCAGTCAGGCGAACGCCTTCCGGCTGAAGGACAAGCTCGTTTTTGATGCACTCAATATAAATCGGTCGTCGAAACGTGCCGTTCGGGCCTTCGTAGGGAACAACCGCGTACGAATGCGATTCCTTGGCGCTCGCTTCGCGGAGCGATGCAACCGTCTTTTGAGAATCATCGATGAGCTGATGAAGCCGGGCAACTTCCCGTTCCGCCTGTTGGCGATCGTCGTAATGCTCCTCTTCGAGTCCGTGGAGCTCGTCGGCCGCAGACTGCAGCGAGCGCATCTTCTCCTGCAAACGGCGGATATGGTCTTCAACGTTGCTCAACCGAGTCTGCTGGTCGTGAAGCCTGCGCTCGGTTTCGCCGCGCACGTTGTTCAGGCTGCCGACGTACGTTTTGACTTCGTTCAGTTTTTTGTGGAATTCATCATCTTCCGGCCGGGCGGTCGTGCGCGATTGAATTTGAATAGCGCACTGTGCCGTAGTGCGAGCCGTCCGGCTCACCGCCACCAGAATCACCAGCAGCGCACCCATCGTGCACAGCAGGATCCCGATGAAGGGAAACAGTGAGATGGGGCTGGAAACTTCGTGTACGCGGGCACGACTCATGCCGCTTCTTTGGCCGCGTCTCCGCCAGCCACCTCCCGGAGTCGCGCCGCCGGATAATGCCCAAGCCGCGCACCGAGCAATTGGATCGCGGCCGACAGGTTGAGCGCCATTTCCTCGAAGTTGTGCGTTTTCTGCACGGCGGCCAGGTTGTCGGCCAGCGTTTCTTCGAGCGACTTGATCTGGCCTGTCGCGTCTACGACTTTCAAGAGCACGTCGCCCTGCCGAACAAGCTGCTCCTGCTGCCTGACGGTAGCACCGGCCGCCTCGACGAGCGCGATCTGCATTTCCTTGAGCAGGTTTTCGCTCTGTTGAATGAGCTTCTCCTGCCGCTCGGCCGCATTCACCATCGAGTTACCCAGGGCAGCTTCGACCTCGGAAAGATGCTGCCGGTTTTGTTCGGCGAGCTCCTTTTCGCTGCTCGTCATGACTTCGCCATGCCGCTCGAGCGCTTCAATGAGAAGCTCGGCCAGTTTTTCCAGCCCTTCGCGGAGCCGGGCGGCCGTCTGTTGCGAACTGCGATCGAGCTGCTCGGCATGTTGTGAAGAACTGGACTCGAGCCGATCGACCAGCGTCATCGCGCCGTCGTTTATCGACTTGGCGTGCCGTGTCAGATTCTCTTTGACCGCTTCCGACAGCGCCGTTTTTATTGTCTTTGCCGCCGCCACGTTGACTTCAAGCCACTGCTCTTGCGTGTCGTCGATCGTCGATTTCCAGATCTCCGCCTGCCGCCCGGCCAGCGTTTCAATCGCCACGACCACCTGCTCAGACATCCGGCGGATGGCCAACGAATTCGGGTCATCGCCGGCGCCCGTTTCCTGGAACCGGCCGACAAGCTCCTGGGCTACTCGCTCGTCCACGCGAGCCAACAAGTGGTCCTCGAGCCGCTCGACGGCGGCCTTCACAAACATCAGCATCATGGTCAGCGACAAGGCCGTCGCCGTGTGATCGAACGCGACCCCCAGGCCCTGCGTCACCTTGGTCATCGATTCTTCGAGCGTTTCCGGATTCAAGTTCGCCACGGCGATCGTGATCCCGATCACCGTGCCCAGCAAACCGAGAATCGGGATGGCCCAGATGATGATCCGGACCATCGAATACGCTCCGTTTACGCGAATCGATTCCAATTCTTCGAGGTGTCTCAGATGCTGGTCGAGCGCATCGGCTGAATTCTTGCGGCGGACAAATTCGATCGCTTCGCGCAGACGTCGCACGATATATGTGTCTTGGAGCCCGACCCGATCGGCCAACTGCGTCCAGCAAGCCCTCGCACTCGTCCGTGCGTTGTCCACCGGCCGGAATCGGCATCAGGAGCGAACCGCGCAACGAGGGAAACTGCGCCAGCACGTCGACAAACCGCAGCACCAGCGTCGCGAGCCCGACAAAGAACACCGTCATCTCGATGATCTCAATCGGATGCCGGGCACAATACCGCGATAGCAGCGGACTGTGAAACGCGCCTTGGTACAGTAGCGCGAAAAAATTCACGACAAAAATAACACCCCACACCAGCGGCTGCCGCACGACCGATTCGGCCACCGCGTGCCGCTCGCCCGATGTGCGTTGCTGCAAAACGTCGACAATTCCCACGACGAGCCCAACGATCCCGCAAATCCGCAGTACTGCCACAAGCAAATCGAGTTCGCGGGCAAGCGGCAAACCGTCCGGGTCGCCCAGCCCGAACGGAAGGAAGGAAGCCCACGTAAAGATGGCGGCGGCCACAATCCACACGGTCCCGCGCGGCCCCTTGCCCACGAGCGCATTGAACGCCGCCAGCGCAGCGGCGACGACCGCCAAAGCGATCCCAAGTTCGATCATTGCAATCGCGTTCATCAGCGTGTTTCCACTTCGTGGTCGGGCCTGAAGCCCAACAATGTGCTATCACTCCCAAGAACCGGCGCAGCGCCTAAGACGGGATTGCGCACCCTCGTCCCTCAAAATCGACCTAACCGGCAAAGTTGATGAGTGAAAGTCGCGCCGATTTCGCCCTGGTTCGCCAATCCGCATGTTCGCTAGAACCAGCACACTTTTGCAAAGGTTCCTCGCGTAAGAGCCGATAACCTCACATGCCATAGGACGCTGCACGCTAAGAGCATTCCCAGGGGCGCAGTCCGGTGCTGGCTCAAAGCGAGCCACCCGGACTGCTTTTTTTGCTGGCAACTCAAGAATCGAGTTGGCTTGAAGCCCGCAGCGCAAGCAAGGGTGCTTCGAGAGACTCGCGAACCTGGAAACCTGGCGAAGTCGACGTTCAAGTCCGCCGCGGCGACCGGACGCACGGCCTGAAGGCCGAGATTTCGAGCGACGATCGTGGGGACCGCCGCAACGAGCGTACCGCGCAGCGCGACGTCGTTCCCTCGGACCAAGGTTTTAAAGATCGAAACGATCAGAACGATAACAGAGACCAACGCGACAATCGCGTTGGAATTCTGAACAACCTTCGATCGCGCTCAAACCACCGATACGACACAGAAACCGGAACAGTTCGAGCAGCGGCCGGGTCCTTCCAGCGGATGCCTTTTTTGCGCACGATCACAAAAAGGTTCCTGACACCTTTTTCTTCCCCACCTTTTTCTTCCCTCAGGACGAAAAACGAATTGAAATCGCGCAACAAGTTGAGGTGGACCCCAAAAACTGGACAGCCTGATAAGGTATAAAATCCCCGCTGTGGGATGGCCTATCAGGAGGTTCGGAGGATGGCTCGGAAGCGACGAAGTTTCAGCGGAGCGTTCAAGGCGAAGGTAGCACTGGCGGCATGTCGTGGCGACAAGACCACGGCTCAGCTGGCGGCTGAGTACGAAGTCCACGTGGGCCAGATCACGGCCTGGAAGAAGCAGCTCTTGGATGGAGCGGCGGAGCTATTTGAAGACGGCCGAAGTAAACGGAAGAAGTAAAGGGGACGGGAGTCAAATGTGGGCGACAATGACTCCCGTCGCCTTTATTTTCGCCCCATATATACCACGCAGGCTAGCGCTCATAATACGGTTCAATCCGAGCGATGTACTTTTCTGGATCTTGCCCGAGTTGTAATGCAGCCCGCAATTTATCTTTAAAGTCTGCTCGTAACGGATATACGTCGACGAACCTTTCGTACATTTCCAGTTTTTTTTTGAGATCGGAGTGGCTGAGGATTTTGCCTTTGATCTTTCCAGTGAAGCATAAGCGCGGGTCGTTGTAGTCCATGATGTAAATGTTTCGCGTATCATCAAACGAGCGGAGAAGTTCCACGCCACTTACGTCTGCGACACTCTCCGAACCAACGAAAACTGTGTAATTGAAGTGGTTCTTTTCGCTCATCTCGAACATCAACCGTACTGCGAGCCCTTCGGGGCATGCTGGCAGAACCTTCACAACGACGTGAGACGGAAACGGATGCGCTATCTTCATCATTAATAACAGCTATACGTCGATCGTTTCATGCAACTTTGTTTAACAAGCGTAGTCGAAGCACGCAGTGCGCACGCCTAGCAAGTGTATTCGATCTCCATTGACAAACATACGTTTGACTTATTTATAACTCCGTCGAAGCGTACGCAGCCCAAACGCATTTGTCTGATTTGAAAGGAGAAGTAAAGGGGACGGGAGTCAAATGTGGGCGACAATGACTCCCGTCCCCTTTATGTTCGCCAGAGGCCGCTCCGTGCTACATGGTCAGACGCCGCCGCTGTATACTCGGTCGGATCATCCATGCCCAATTCCCGGAAAACCCTTTGCCGCTCCGCGCACTTGTTGCAGTGGCCGCAATGCAAGCCGTCGGTGGGAGCCAGACACGAGAACGTGAGCTCCAGCGGCAAGTGGCGGCCCATTTCGAGCACCTGTTTTTTCGTTCGTCCTGCGAACGGCCGGGCGATTGCGACGCCGCCCCCCATGGCTTCGGCGAGCATCTCCTCGAAGCGCGCGAAGAAGGCCGGCGTGGCGTCGCGGAACGGGTTGTTGGCGAGGGTGGCCAATGCCAGGTGGCCAATCCCATGCATCCGGCACCACAACGCCGGTTTCAAGAGCAGCAGCGGGTTGCGACCGGGCAGAAAGACGGCTTCGTCCGGCGATCGTTCGTCGGGCACGTCGCCGCCCGAAAGGCTCCAGTGCTTGCCGTAGAGGTCGCCCAGCGGCATATCCAGCACGACCAATTCCCTTAACCCGCGCTGCTCCACGCGTGCTAAGAACCGCTCAATCGCCTTCAATTCGCACGATTGCCAAATGCAGCCGGCCCGAACGTAAAACGAAACGACCTGCCAGCCGCCATCCAGAAGCTGGTCCAGCAAGACGGCACTATCGATGCCGCCGCTCAAGAGCAAGCCGGTTTCCGGCGGCTCCAAATGGTCTCTCATGTTTGGAAATTGGCCATTGCTCTGGGAAACTCGGATTCACAGAACCGAATTTTTCGGCCTGACTCGGCATATCATTTTACAACGGATCGGCCGGTTAGCCGATCTTGGGCCGGCCATTTCGATGGAATTCTGGCCGATTTTTGCTGGCCCAATCCCGAGATTCGGCTAAAATGAAGTTTGATGGACTGGGCGCTCGCTGAGTCGCTTGATCTCGCGACTTCGGCACTCGCATGTCTAGGGAACAGAGTTCTTCTTGCTTCATCCCAGAGTATGGCTGTGGATCGCATTTGGCGTGCAATGAGTCGGGGCTCGCGCCGTCGCTATGGTGTGCCGATTCTTATCGGACTTACTGTGGCTGCGGTGGTTGCCGCTTCTGCCAGCGCGCTGGCAATCAACGTCGGCACAACTCCCAATGTGATTCCCGATACGTCTGGGAATCCGGCCATAGCTTCTCCGATCGATGGTTCCAAGCTGCCCGACGGCGACCCCGGCTGGGCCAATGAAGGTCAAACGGTTTTTTTCTTAAACGCCGTGTACATCGGCGATGGATGGATGTTGACCGCCCACCACGCGGGGGCGGCGGGCGTTAACTTCGTCGTTCCGGGCACGACGTATCAACCGGTTCCCAGCCAAAGCTTTCAGGTGCCGAATCCAATGGGTGTGCCGGGGCTTTCGGCGGCATACGCGGACCTGTTGCTGTATCGCATTAACGCCGACCCGGGTTTGCCATCGCTGACAATCGCATCGCAGCCGTTGGGAGTGAATGATAAAGTTGTGTTTATTTCAAAAGGCCTGACTCTAGCGCTGCCCGAGAGCCATTGGGTCGTTGATAACAGTGTTCCGCCCAATTGGACGAGCGTCCCCAGCGGTGGCACGTATTCGGGCTACGTCATCGGAGGGGGTGGCAAGCGGTGGGGCACCAACAACATCGCGAACGACAACATTCTCGGTGATCAATTCGTTTACGATCCGATCACTCATCCTAGTCATAGTTGCGATCCGTCCAATCCCGCCGATCAATGCGATGCTTCCGATGCCGATATCACGACCAACGTAGGCCACGCCACGATTGCGAACCTCACCACGTTCGACCGATTCAGCAGCAATCCTTACGAGACTCAAGTTGTTAATGGGGACTCGGGCAGTCCGGTGTTTCACAATCGCGGTACCCAGTCGCAACCACAATGGGAATTAGCCGGGATTACGTTGGCAATTTACCGTTACCCGGGCCAAGATGCAGGGTATTCCGTGTACGGAGACGCTTCCGCCTTCGCCGACCTGTCCAGCTATCGCAATAACATTCTGTCGATTATCAATACCCACCCAGATTATTCGATCGTCGGCGATCTGAATCTCGATGGCGTAGCCGGCGGCGCCGACGACATTGCCGCCTTCGTGGCCGGCTGGCGCTACAACAACGGAACCGGTGCGGGAACGATGACGTCGTGGATGCACGGCGATCTGAATCACGACGGGAAGGTGGACGTCGCCGATTTCCTGCGGATGCGCAGCGGACTCAGCCCAGCCGCCGGCGCCGAACTGACCGCACTCTTGGGAGATGACCTCGGCTCCGGCGAAGTGCCAGAGCCCGCATCCATCATCCTGGCCGCTGCGCCCGCCATCTTGCTTACATTGTGTGGCCGGCGCCGGCGGGTCCGGCAAACCGTGTAATCGCAATCGCGCGGTGGGCGATCTCCCTTTGCCCGCCATCCTACGCACAGTATCATGGCGGCATGTCGTTCGCTGTGCGTCGCAAGAAACTTTGTTCCCTCTTTCATCAGGCGAAGGTCGATGCGCTGCTGGTCACGAACTTCAAGAACGTGACCTATCTAACCGGCTTCACCGGCGACGACAGTTACCTGCTGGCGACGCTCGACGGCGAAATCCTGATCACCGACCCGCGTTACACGACTCAGCTAGAAGAGGAATGCCCCGGACTCCCTTTAGAAATTCGTGCGCCCGGTGTCAAAATGCTGTCGGCGGTTACCAAGTCGATCGGCGCCAAAAGGATCGAACGGCTCGGCATCGAAGGTACGTCGGCCACGGTGTCGTTTCAACAATCGCTCGCCAAAGCAATGCCCAAGCTGCAGATTGTGGCGACGGAAAACCTTGTCGAACGGCTACGCCTTATCAAGGACAAAAGCGAAATCGAAGCGACGCGCATCGCCTGCCAGCAGGCTCGCCGGGCGTACGATGTGGTCCGCACAAGCTTGACGCCGAACATGACCGAGCTGGAAGTGGCGGCGGAATTGGAATACCAGGCGCGGCGCTTCGGTGCGAAGGCGCTGAGCTTTCCTGCGATCGTTGCCGTGGGTGATCGCGCGGCGCTGCCTCATGCAACGCCAACCAAGCGAAAGCTGAGCCACAGCGATTTCACACTTGTCGATTGGGGCGCGAACTCGGGCCTCTACATGAGCGACTTGACGCGAATCATCGTGACCGGTAGAATTTCGCCAAAATTGACCAAGATTTATGGAGTGGTGCTCAAAGCGCAGCTCGCGGCGATCGAGGCCATTCGACCTGGCCGATCGTGCGAAGAAATCGATCGCGTCGCGCGGCGAATCATCACGCGAGCCGGTTTCGGCAAGTCGTTTGGCCATGGGTTGGGGCACGGTACCGGCCTGGACATTCACGAAGCGCCGCGGCTGGCCGTCGGACAAAAAACCAAGCTGCGGCCGGGAATGATTGTCACGGTAGAGCCGGGGATTTACGTGCCGGGGTGGGGCGGTGTGAGAATCGAGGACGACGTGTTGGTCACGCGCACCGGTCACGAAGTGCTCACCGACGTGCCGAAGCAGCTCGACGAGTGCGTGTTGGCGTCTTGATCGCCAGTGGTGGGTAAGCGGTGCATTTTTCGCGCCGGCGGCAACGCCGGAAGTATAGATATAAGGTCCGGCGTTGCCGCCGACGCTACGCCGAAGAATCGCAATGAGCACGAATTCAGGATCGATCCCCGGCGACGTATTCGATGTGAAAAAGGTGCGCAAATTTGTCGAATTGATGAATGAGCACGACCTGGCCGAGATCGATTTGCGGCAAGGTGATCAACGCATTCGGTTACGGCGGGGGCCCGAAACCATGACCGTCTCGGCGATGCCGTATAGTTCGGCTCCGAGTGCCGCGGCTGGCTCCAGCGCCGGCAGCGACCGGAGGTCGTCCGAGCCGCCGATCGAGGATGGTACGGCGCGTCTCATCCGCAGTCCGATGGTCGGCACGTTTTATGCTGCGGCGAACCCGGAGTCGCCCGCTTTCGTGAAAGTCGGCGATCGCGTCGGCCCGGAAACGACCGTGTGCATTGTCGAAGCGATGAAGGTCTTTAACGAGATTCCCGCCGAATGCGCCGGCCGCATCGTCGCAGTGCTCGCCCAGAGTGGCGACCCCGTCGAATTCAATCAGCCCCTATTCCGCGTGGAGCCGAGTTGAGGGTTCGGGGTTGAGGGCTCGGGGTTCAGTAAAAAAGCTGATCCCGAACCCCGAACCCCGAACCCTGAACCCAACCGATGTACCAACGCATTCTCGTAGCCAACCGTGGTGAAATCGCGTTGCGGATCATCCGGGCGTGCCAGGAGCTGGGCGTCGAAACGGTAGCCATTTATAGCGAGGGCGATCGCGGGGCCCGCTATCTGGAACTGGCCGATGAAGCGTACTGCGTCGGTCCGGCGAAGGCCGCCGACAGCTACCTCAAAATCTCGAGCGTGATTAGCGCGGCCGAAGTCGGCAATGTGCAGGCGATCCATCCGGGCTACGGATTTCTGGCCGAAAACGCCCACTTCAACGAAATCTGCCGCAGTTGCAACATTGATTTTATTGGGCCAACGCCGGACGCAATGGCCCGCCTTGGCGACAAAAACGCCGCCCGCGACCTGGCCCGGCAGACAGGCGTTCCGGTGGTCCCCGGCAGCGAGGGCATAGTCGGTGACGAGGCCGAAGCGCTCCGCTTTGCGCACGAAGTCGGCTTTCCGGTGCTGATCAAGGCCGTGGCCGGTGGCGGAGGTCGCGGGATGCGTGTGGCATCGAATGATCTGGCGCTCAAGTCGGCGCTACAGCAAGCGCGGGCCGAGGCGGAGGCCGCCTTCGGCAACGGAGACGTGTATCTCGAAAAATACATCGAGCATCCGCGGCACGTCGAGGTGCAGGTGATGGCCGATCACCATGGCAATGTCGTCCACCTTTGGGAGCGCGATTGCAGCGTGCAGCGGCGTCATCAAAAGTTGATCGAAGAAAGCCCGAGCACGAGCATCAATGCCGAAACGCGCAACGCCATGTGCGACGCGGCCCGCAAATTGATTCACGCCGCCAAGTACACCAATGCTGCGACCGTGGAATTCATTGTCGATAAAAGTGGCAGCTTTTACTTTATCGAGGTCAATGCGCGGATCCAGGTCGAGCACCCCGTGACGGAAATGGTTACGGGAATCGATCTCATTAAGTCGCAAATCCGAGTCGCCGCCGGTGAAAAATTGCCGTGGTTGCAACAAGACATCGTGCAGCGCGGCGCGGCAATCGAGTGCCGCATCAATGCCGAGAATCCCCGCCGCAATTTCCAGCCTTCACCCGGTCGAATCGAGCAGCTCATTGCCCCTGGCGGCTTCGGCGTACGCTTCGATTCTCACGCCCACAGCGGATACATCGTGCCGCCTTATTACGATTCCATGATCGGGAAGTTGATCGTTCACCAGCCAACCCGGGCGGAAGCAATCGCCTGTATGCAGCGTGCGCTCGCCGAGTTTCGTGTGGAAGGAATCCAGACCACGGTGCCGATTCACCAGGATATTCTCGCCCATTCGGCGTTTGTCGAAGGTCGGATCGACACCACGTTTGTCGAGCGTACTTTTCTGCCGGATTAGCGATTCACCACCGCCCAGCGCCGGCTTCGGCCGCTTGCCAAGAGTGCCCAGGCGACTGCGAGTAGCGCAGCACTCGCCGGTTCGGGTACTGACTGCGTGGCCGTTCCGGAGTAGAGATCGAAATTCGTAAAATTGAAACCGCCCACAACTTGCGCAATCCGCCCCTCACCAAGAGCGTAGGCACCGAGCCATTGAATCGTGCTGGAAGACGGTCCGCCGTTGTCTGGTCCCAAGGCGACGATCTGTAGAAAGTGTTTCGGACCGGGCGTGCTGAAATTCCCTGTGCCCATCGCGGCAAAGATCTCATTGTTAGTGCCGGTCACTACGGTCGCAGCATGGCCGCCAAGAACGGCCGAGTTGGTAGCCGTGCAACCTGTGCAATTCACTTCGATGCCTTCCGGAACAGCCGGACTTCCATACGTCGTCTCCCATCCAAAAATCACATTGCCCGGATTATTGGTATCGAATTGACTTGGATTGACATTCGTCGTACTGAGGAGCGGCGAGTCCGTTAATCGGAAGCCTAATTCTAGCCCAACTTCCCCAACGTTTGACGTAAGTGCTTACGCCGCAACGGGAGGAGCCCCGTTTTTTCCACTACAATTCGGTTTTATGAAGTCGGCTGGGGAGTTCCAGGCCGAGGCGTTCGAGGAGGATTTTCTGGTGGTCGCTCGGCTGCGTCACGTAGCGGGTGCGGATTTCGTGACCGTCTTTGGTGGGTAGCACGACGTCCACCGCGCGGAGCTCGCTCAGTTCGTCCAACACGCGCCGCGGTTCGTTGCCGAGGCCGGCTTTCTGGCAGAGTTGGCCGAGGAACTTCCAGAGCACGTAGGCCAGAAAGCAGACCAGAATGTGGGCCAGCACACGGTCCTCTTTTTGATGCCAGACAGGACGGAGCGAGAGGTCGCTCTTCTGGATGCGGAACGCCGTCTCGGCGTCGGTCAATTGGATGTACGCCCGCCATAGCTCTTCGTCGCTCCACCCGCTGACGTTGGTGCGTAACACATAGGAACCTTCGCTGAGCTGTGTCCAGGCGCACACTTCTCGATCTTCTTCCAGGCGATCTGTGCTGCGCCGTTTTCCGCGGCGCGAATCTGGACGTCGAACAAGCCCGCGGCCCGGGTGTTCTGTCCCAGCAAGCGTCCGACGCGCCGCTCGATCGGTCCCACTTCGTGACGACGCTTGGCGCAAGCGGCCGTAATCTTTGTCAGTCCGTCTTCGATGCGTTTCTCGAAACGAGCGTGCATGGCTTGCTCTTTCTCGCGGCGATCGCGGCTCCGGCAAAGAATGTAGGTCTCGGCGCCGCCGTCGGGACAGGCACACAACTTGACCTCCAGCCCCTCGCGGATGGCGTGCCAGTCCTGCGTTGCCAACTGCTGTTCGAATCGCTTGAGTTGGCTCTTGGGCGTCCCCACGATGTACTGCCGCCCGCCCGCTTTCAGGAAGTTGAGGTTCTCTTCAGAGACCATCCCGCGATCCAGTGCCCAGACGCGCTGCGCCCGGCCGTAGCGGGCCTCCATCGTCTCGACGATCTCTTCCAAGGTCGTCGAGTCGTGGCGGTTTCCGGCGAACACTTCGTAGCCCAGCGGCAAGCCGCAGCGCGAGACCACCAAGCCGATGCAGACCTGTTTGCAGTCGGAGCGATGGTCGCGCGAATAGCCGCGCTGCGCCAAGGGATTCACGTGGGCCTGCCCTTCGAAGTACGTGCTCGTCACGTCGTAGAGCAGCAGGTCGTACTCGATGGCGAACAACTCGCCGAACCGCTGTTTGAGAAATGCCTCCAGCGCCGGCTTGTGCGGCAGCAGTTCGTCCAGCCCACGGTACAAGCGGTTGTCGTCCACCTTGTCGAGCGGCACGCCCAGCAGGTCGTCCAGCGCGCTCTGCCGATGAAGTGTTCGGCGATGTGGAGCTCGCTCGACGGCTCGCAGAGTCGCGCGATCACCAGAATCAGCGCGGTCAGCGACCACGGAACGTGTTCTTGTCCGGCCGGCATCGCCCGCCGCAGGAACTCGTGCAGCCCGAGCTGCTTCACCAGTTCCAGCGCCAGCCACGGCCCACCGAACTGTCGGCAGTTCTCGACCCGCACGCGCGTGCGGTCGATCTCGACGAACCGCGGTTCGGTCTGGGCCTCCGGAAAGAGCTCCTGTTGCCACGACGGCGACTGGGGGTCGGCTGCTTGCTCGACGCCTAACCGGCCCGCTTCGTCCATCAGCCCCAGATAGGCCACGGTTCGCTGCCGCGGACCACGTTCGGTGCGGTAGGATTCGACAAGCGCCCAATACGCTTCGCGTTGCCCGTTGCGCCGACGGAAATGGGGTCGCAGGAACATGCCGCCATGTTAGCGGCGATGCCCGGGACTTTTTTCCACTACACGCCCCGGCGAGGAAAATACTTCGACCAACCCGCTCCGCATCGCCATCGCATCACGACTTACGTCAACACAAAGTCCGAAAAAATCGCCGCCCAAGGGATTTTGTCGAATCGCTGGGGAAGTTGGGCTAGCACAAAGGTGTATTTCCACCGGCAAGAACGAGGTCGGGTGTGACGTCTACATTCCACACCCAGTTGCCCGACTGAAGCCCGGCCGGGATCACCGACAAAGTCGGTTGAGCGAGCACTGCAGAGGGAATTAAAAGAAATAAGAAGGCTGGCCCAAAGTTCTTCGAAGTCATTAGTTCGACTGTATCTGGTTATCGCCGTTGATGGATGCGTTTAGGCGCCAAGCGGTTACGTTTTTTCCAGTGGTAGAATCTGGCGATTTCGTTTCGCTGGAGTCGACGGGTGGTTTGTCGACAGATGACCTCGGGATGATCGCAGTTGAGTTTCCTATGCAGCGACGAAGCCAGCAATGCCCGAATCTGCGGGACGGTGATCGCCGGCGTGGATTTTTTTCCCCTGCCGGGTTTCCTGCGTGAGGAACCAGGTGGCCAACAACGAAAGCGTTTGATGATGATGCCAACCCCGCCACGTCCGCACTTCGTAATCCGCCAAGCCGGCTTCGCTCTTGGCGCGGTGGAAGCATTCCTCGATGCGATGCGCCGCCTTGGCGACGCGGGCGAACTCCGCGAGTGGCGTGTCGGGCGGCGCGTTCGACAGATAGTAGTCATGCTTCAGCGAGCCGTCGGTTTGCCGCTCGCGGATCACGACCAGCGTCTCGTCATAGCCCTGGCCCGGCGCGGTCTTCGCGCGGACGCGGACTTTCACCGCTTCGATCGCCAGCGGTCCTTTTTCGCCGTCCCGAACATCGAGCGCCGTCCAAGCAGTCTTGGTCAATCCGCGGCACCACTTGTCGACGCGCAGCCATGGCGACTTCGGCACTCGGCCGCGGCCCGAGTACGGCGGCGGTTCGACTTCCAAGTCGCGAACCAGCGTGTTCGCGGGAACGGCCAGCAGGTAACGCTCCTTGCGAGTGTCGAGTTCGCCGCGAAATTCAGGGACTTTTCCCATTTCGTCGTCTCCCGCCACCCAGGCATGCGGCAGCGCAGCGGTGTGCTCGTCGAACATCTCCAAAGCCAGCTTATGCCGCGTGCGGAACTTCACCTCCGCCGGCACGCCTGCTTTGGCGCGGCGTGCTTTCGAACGGGCCCAACTCTTCGGCAAGTACAACCGCATATCGACCAACGCCTGTTCCTCCGCCGAGACATACGCCATAAACACACCCACTTGGCAGTTGTCGATCTTTCCCAACCGACCGCACCATTGCCGTTGGACGCCGACCGACTCGGTCCCTTTCTTGGCGAACGCCGAGGGGTCGATCACCAGCACTGCGTCGGCTCGTCCCAACGCCGCGCCAACCTGCCGCACCAGTTCGCCCACGAGCGGCCGATGGTCCCAGGTATACTGGCCGATAAACTTCTGCAACATCTGGCGGTCTTGGTCATGGTGGTACGCAATCGACTCCACGTTCTTGCGATTCACCTGCGATGCCAAACCGGCGACGTACTGCCGAGCCAGCGTTCGCTGCTTGGTCCGCACCAGATTCGCCGCGAATGGCTCCACGAACTGTTCCAGTCGTGCAAGCATCCCCTGCAACTGCTCGGGTTCCACCACCGCATCGTCCAACAACTCCTGTAATCGCACCTGATAACGCCGTTCCATCGACAGCTCCCTTCTCCGACAATCCATGCCGTAAAGAACTGTCTACGAAATCAGTTAGAACGAATCAAGAACAATACACAGTCGAATTAGCGATCTCACAGAAACGATGTTTGCTTGACGCTGGTGAATTAAACCAGTCGGCATTTTGAGGATACTCCGACGTGGGGTCAAGGAAATTCTGTCTAGATTCGAGCGTATTCGTCCGAACTTGGTGCGTTGCACGCTGATTTGTTAGAATATCTCGAAGGCGAAAAAATTCGGAAGAGAATAACAACAGTCCTTATGGAAGCTGCGATGCCTGATAGCCCTGTTTCAACAATGGCCCGCCCGCCGCGGATGCGGCATAATTTTCACCGCGTGGCGATCCTGTTTGCCGGCGGGCCGGCACGGCCGCCAACGCCGTCATCTCCACCGCGGCCACCGCCTTTTTGCGAAACGAGATCGAAGTCGTCGGCGCGCTGCACGGTTACTCGCACCTGGTCGAATATTCGCCGGAGCGCCCGCTCGTCGAGGGCCGCGACTACGTGATGATCTCCCATCGCATGCTGGGGCGGACGCGCAATTCGCAGGGCATTCTTCTCGGCACCGCCCGCACGAATCCCGGCAAAGACGTTTCGCACCCCACGCACCTCGACGATCCGGCGCGGGTCAAACCGCTGAAAACGGTCTACGAGGCTTTGCGCTCGATCAAAGTCGATGCCCTGATTTCGATTGGCGGCGACGATACGCTGAAGTCGGCCAATAAGTTCAAGCTCTATCAGGAACGACTGCCGGCCGATGCGCCGCGCATTCCCGTTGTCCATTTGCCAAAGACGATCGATAACGACTACCGCGGCATCGATTTCACATTCGGGTATTTTACGGCCGTCGATTTCCTGGCCGGCGAAGTGCGCAACCTGATCGCTGATGCGGAGGCCAATCGTGCGTACTTTTTGGTTGAATCGATGGGTCGCAGCGCGGGATGGCTGGCATACGGTGTCGCCATTTCCGGCGAAGCCAGCCTCGTCATTAGCGTCGAGGATATCGAAGGCCCCTATGCGGCGACCGAGGATGTCGTTCATCCGAAAACCGGGCAAGTGAGCAGCGCAAGACAATGGATGTCGATAAGGTCATCAAGCGGATCGTGTTGACGATGACCACCCGCGAGCGCGAAGGCAAAGAGTACGGCGTGATTGTCATCGCGGAAGGTCTCGCGGAGCTGCTGCCGGAGAAGTATTTAGAGGGCATTGGCCGCGACGAGCATGGCCACATCAGCGTGGCGGCAGTAAATTTGCACGACGTTTTTCAGGGCCTGATCTCCAAAGAGTACGCGGCCCAAACCGGCAAAAAACGCAAAATCACCGCGCTCCAACTGGGCTACGAAGCCCGCTGCGCCAAGCCGCATGCGTTCGACGTCATGCTCGGTTGCCAGCTCGGCGTAGGCGCCTACCGGGCGCTCGTGGAAAAGCATCTCAACGGCGTCATGGTTTCGGTATCGGGTCAGTTACAGCTGCACTATGTGCCGTTCGAAGAATTGGTCGACCCGAGCACGCTGGTGACGGTCGTGCGGCATATTGAGCCCGAGAGCGATTTCCAACGGCTGACGCGCTTTCTGGAGACCTACGTCAACGAAGAAGAGCTGACGCGGCGCCAAATTGCGGCGCCGCATCGCTAAGCAGGCCAGTAGCCGGCGAGCTACGCTCGCCGGACCGGTCCGGCGGGACGTAGCCCGCCGGCTATTGTGAATCGTCTTCTGCGTTTTTTCCGTTTGCGGTGCTTACTGTCGAGCCCGGTGGACGCGTTCGCGTAATCGCCGGCGCCGCAAGTGTGATTTCGACGTCGCCAAGTTGTTCGAGCGGCTGGGGCATGCTCACGTACCCGGCGCCGTGCCGCCAGTTGCCGCCAACGCTGCGGTTGCTGCTCCCAGTCAGCGGCCTCCCCGTCTTGGCGTCGAGATATTGGAAATGCAAAAGCTCCGGGTAAAGTCCTTGCGTCCAATACGCCAGCGTTAGTTCCTGTTTCGGATTGGCAAGCGTGATGCCGGGACGCATCAACGTGGCGCGCTGTTCGTTTACAGCGATTCCGCAGAATTCCGACCCTACATAGGTTGCAATTTTCATTTCCAAGGGCGCAAAAGCGGTGATGTTCTGCTCGATCGCTTTGCCGGCGATCGCAATCTTTACCTTCGGCGGAGGGGCAAACACTGCCTTGGATATTTTGGGCAAATGTACGTCTTCGAAAAAGAAGCGTTCTCTTCCGCCGAAAGTTCTGATTTCAAAATGGTCGAGCTCTTTGTGCCCTACGTCGAAGTAGATAGGCTCAGCCAGCGCTGGTGTCTGCGATGCCAGGAAATGCAGCGAATTCGTGTAGAACAATTCACCGGAGCGAGAAACGGCGGTGATCTGGTAGCGGTTACCCGGCGCATTGCTTTGCATCGCCAGAAGTATCGAAATCGTACCGCCCTGTTCGGTACCGGCGCCGACAAACGTTGTACTATTAAAGTTCCATTCGCCGTCGCGGATTTCCTGCAGTGTGAAGGTTGTACCGGAAAGGCTGCAACTGGCGCCCGCGGTCGGCCGCAGTTTGACGACTGGCGAGTCGGACGAATAACTGTTCAGACGGAACCAAACATCGAGCCGCTCAGGGAGCGGCTTTCCCAGCCCATAAAGCTGCACGACGTTGCGATCGGTGATCCGCCAGCCATAGGCGGGATCGATCTGGGAAATAAGTTTGCGTTTTTTCGTGTCGAAAATTCGGGCATCCATTAGGTCGATTTTTTCGGGACCGGGCGCAAGGCGGATTTCGGCCACGTCGAGCCACGGAGCAGCGGCGGAAATAATCGCGGCGTCGGGGACGGCCGATTGCGGTGCGGCGTGGTGGTCGCCATCTTCAACGTGCAGCGTTCCGTCGCGGTCGTTCCGCGCGATCGCAGACAGGCTGACGCGATTCGGGCCGACGTCGAACCAATTCTGGCGCGTCCCTTCGGCTTTCTCATATTCCGCGATGCGGTTCGTGGGCGGCTCGTAGGTCCAAATTTTCCATGTGCCTAACGACAATGCCACGAGAGTGACGAGCGCCAACAACGTGCCCAACGAGAAGCGGTACTTGCGTGGGCCCGGGCTGGTTTGATTGCCAACGTGCATGGAATACATGACTCAACGCGTTAAGGCCGGAAGGTCGCGTTCAGCCATCGAGCGTGCCCTTCGTGCTTGGAACGCCCGGAACTCGCGGGTCCGATTCCGCGGCCGTTCGCAGCGCGCGGGCCGCACACTTGAAAATGGCTTCGCTCATGTGGTGGCTGTTGCGGCCGTAGTGTACCAGGATGTGCAGGTTGCACAACGCGTTGGCTGCCACGGCCTGCCAGAAATCCTCGACCAACTCGCTGTCGAAATCACCGATTTTGGCCGACGGAAAATCGGCGCGAAACACTAGCGCGAATCGTCCGCCGAGATCTAGCGCAACGGTGGCGAGCGTCTCATCCATCGGCAGCGTGAAGTGGCCATAGCGGCGAATGCCCGCTTTGTCGCCGAGCGCTTGCTTGAGCGCCTGGCCGAGGCAAATTCCCACGTCTTCCACCGTGTGGTGCTGGTCCACATCCAGATCGCCATCGGCGTGCACCGAGAGATCCACCACCGAATGCTTGGCCAACAGCGTCAGCATGTGGTCCAGAAAGCCGACGCCGGTCGCTACGTCGGCCTGGCCGGTGCCGTCCAGATCGAGGCGCAGCCGTATATCGGTCTCGGCGGTTTTACGTTCGATCGTCGCGGTTCGTGCCATGGAATAGGCCGGTAAAGAAGTGGCGGCTATCACATCGTAGCACCGCAGCCGATACGCCGCGAGTGCGCACGGCACCGCTGTATTCCAAAGACACACGTCACCGGCGGAAAGTTCTGGCCAATCGAAAACTTCGCTACAATCAGGCCCAATCGAGGCCGGTTTCGCGGCGGATGCGCTCGTTGAATTCGCCCAATAAACCGCCGATGACATCCCAGCCACCGGGCCGGCGGACTTCGATGTCGCCTTGCCGATTCACTCGCACGATCGTGTTGTCTTTGACGCCTGCCGCGGCCAGGTCGTCGTGATGAAGCTCGTCGTCGGCGACAATCCGTTCGAGGGTGGCACCGGTCATTTCGATGAACGACATTGGGACGGCTTCCTGTTTATCGAGCGCGGAATGGGAGAACGATTCGTCCGGCGATATTCTAACGCGCCGTCGCGAGTTTGTCAGCAGGATTGCACGATTGCGCGGTCGCCGGGGTTCCTCGAATCGCCGGAGCGAGGAAAAGCGATTCCCTGTGACGCGTAGCGTCGCGGCTATTTCGCGACGCGCTAGCAAGCCATTCGCCCTACTGCAGCTTCCAATCGGGCGCCAGCGCACGAATCTTGTCCGCAAGCTTGATCAGTGTCGCGACAGCGAGTTGTTCGGTGCGCGCATCCGGCGCAAAGCCCATCGTGTCCAGCAGCGAATCGACCTGTTCCTTGGTCAATTGGCGCTTGAGAGCGGCGACCACGTTGGCCCGTAAAAACTTGCGGCGGTGTAAGAAAAGTGCTTTCGTAATCTGGTGGAAAAACGGCAGGTTCGCAATCGCGTTTCGCCGCTCCGGTTCGACGACGATTCGCAGAATGGCCGATGAGACCTTCGGCGCTGGCCAAAAGACGCTGGGCGGCAGAAGACGGACAATCTCCGCATGGCATTGGCTCTGAATCCACACGCTCAAGGCGCCATAGTCCTTGGTCGATGGTTGGGCCGTTATCCGCTCGGCCAGCTCCTTCTGGATCGTCACCGTCATCGAATGCGGCACGTGCCGGGCCAACAGCAAATTCGATATCACGGGCGTGGCAATGTTGTACGGCAAGTTCGCCACAAGCTTCAAACGCCGGCCCGGCGCGGCGGATAGCTGCTCGCCCAGGGCGTCCATTATCCGATCGTCGATGTTGTTCTTGTTGCGCAGCGCGTTCGAGCCGAAGCATCGTTACATTTGGGAGTTCGATAAGCTGCTCACTCGCCAGCTCAAACAGATGGGCATCGATTTCCACCGTCACAACCGCGGCCGCTTGGGCCGCCATCATCGCCGTAAGCGAACCCGTGCCGGTGCCGACTTCCAGCACGACGTCGTCGCTTGTCAGCTCGGCGGCATCGATAATGATCTGAACCAGATTCAGATCGATAAGAAAATTTTGCCCATGTCGCGTGGCGGGGCGGATGCCCATCTCGCGGAAACGTTCGAGCAGAAAGGTTTTCGTCTGTCGGGGCATAACGGAACGTCGCGTGCGCGGCAAGCAGTTGTCGGCGATGTCACCAGACATCAATTGGTTCGAGCGGCCAAAAGAGATTTCTCGACATATTTGGCCAGCACGTCAGTCTCGATGTTTACTCGATCACCCACCTTCCGCCGGCCCAGCGTTGTCATGGAAAGTGTGTGAGGAATGAGCGCCACGCTGAACCGTTCTCTCTCTACATCGACGAGCGTCAGGCTGACACCATCCACGGCGACCGAGCCTTTGCTGGCCATTTGAGCAAGTTGAACGGCGCGGGGGCAGTGAACCACATGCGGCACCATTCGCCCTCGTCGTTCACGCGCACCGACCGTGCCGACGGCATCGATGTGACCGGTGACGTAAGTGCCCGCCAATCGGGTCTCGCCGGCTCGGAGCGATTGTTCGAGATTGACCAAATCGGCCGGTGCCAACGCACCGAGGTTCGTCCGCGACAGTGTTTCTTCGCCCGCCTGAAACGACAAAAGTTCGTCGGTCGACTCCGACCACTGTCAGACAACAGCCGTTGATCGCGATGCT
Organism: Pirellulales bacterium; assembly: GCA_963733825.1. Taxonomy (GTDB): domain Bacteria; phylum Planctomycetota; class Planctomycetia; order Pirellulales; family Lacipirellulaceae; genus JABDGM01. Next base: position 268,750 of record CAVTEK010000003.1, on the reverse strand, counting down.
GTCGCCCGGCTTCGATTCGGCCGCAATCCGCGCTTTGCGAACAATGAGCCGCACACCCGGCGGCTCCGCAATCACTTCGGCGACTTCTGCCAGGCTTTGAACCAAACCGGTAAACATCAACGTAGGTCAGGCCTTTAGCCTGACGTTTGGACTCTGACAGGCTGAAGCCCGACCGACTAAAACAGCGATTCTTCGCTCGCTCGCCGATGCCAGAGGTGGACCCAGGCATACTTAACTGGTGGCCAGCACACGAAGACGACGCACAGGAGTGGGATCGCGTAACTGGCCACGGTTGGGAGAACCATCAACGAGAAAACGATCGCAATCAACTGTGCGAACGATCGCTGACCGCGGACAAACTGGGTGAGCGGATGCGGGTAGCGAATCCGCGAGACCATGAGAATCGAAATCACGATCGCGAACAGCGGCACGAGGCGCTGCATCCACGAATCGTAAAGGTGGAAATTTTCGTGCGTCACGACTGCCGCCTCATTGCGCAGCGCATACGACAGGATCGCGAAGCTGCCGATCGTGGCCGCCGCTGCCGGCGTCGGCAGACCGGCGAACGACGTATGCTCATCATCCATGTCGGTTTCCACGTTGAACCGTGCGAGCCGCAAGGCGGCGCAGCAGGCGAACACCGCCGAGACGCTCCAAATTGCGTCGCGATGCCAGTATGTGAATTCCGGGCACATTTTCACCAGCAGGATCGCCGGCGCGAGGCCAAACGACACGAGGTCGCACAGGCTATCGAGTTGGGCTCCGAAATCGCTCACGCCGCGGGTGATCCGGGCCAGTTGCCCGTCTACGGCATCGAACAGCATGGCAAGCAGGATCAGCGCCCCGGAAAGCATGAGGTTGTGCGTGGGATCGTCGCTATCGATGAGCTCGCGTGCCGACTCCTTAAACTCCTCCGCCGTTTTCGCCCGCACCTCGATTTTTGCCGCCGGCGGAACATCAGGCGATAGTGGCCGTTCGATGCGCGACAGCACCACGATCGCGAAGAAACCGCAGATCAAATTGCCGAGCGTAAACAGCGTCGGCAGAACGGCTACGGCGCGCATTGGTTTCATAATATGCCTTTCAGCCGATAAACGATGCTAATACAGCCGGCGTTTGCAGGTAGCGAACATAACAAAAGATTTCGAAGGCACCCTCACCCCAACCCTCTCCCAAAGGGAGAGGGGGCTTATCTCCAGCGGGCGACAATGTCGCTGCCGGCCCGCACCTTGTCGCCGACGCGTGCGACGATCTCCACGGCATCGGCAGGCAGGATCAGCTCGGTTCGCGAGCCAAGTTTTATCATACCAAACTTCTCGCCGCGTGAGACCGTCTGTCCGGACACGAGCGAACAGACAATCCGCCGCGCCAGCATGCCCGAGATTTGCCGCACGGCAAACCGCCGCGCGGGCGACTCGACTTGCTCGAAGCCAATCCACATGAATTCGTTGCGTTCCCCACTTTCCGGCCGCATGGCGTTCAGAAACTCGCCCGGATGGTAATGCAATTCCACGACCCGCCCCGCCATCGGCGCCCGGTTGATATGCACGTTGAAGATCGACAGAAAAATCCCGAGGCGAACGGCCGGGCCTCCGATGAAGTCGTAGTGCGGAAACGGCGTTACGTCGACGACCAGCCCGTCGGCCGGGGCTACAATCGCCAGCGGCATTTGCGGTATCACGCGCCGCGGATCGCGAAAGAAACTGATCAGCCAAACGAGTAGCACACCCGGCACAATCGCCAGCCAGCACCAGGGCGCACCGCTAAGCACAAGTGCGACAATTGCAGCAACAAGCGGCCAACCGAAGAGGTTGAGATCTTTCCATCCCCAGCGAGCAAGCGGTAGTTTTTCGAGCATCGGCCTGACTATATTGATTGCCACAAAAAACACAAGAATGCAGCAGAGATTCTTCCACTGCTCATCATGTTCAATCGAAGTTGAATTCCCTTAGTGTGAATTTTTTGTGTTCTTTGTGGCTATCCGAACTCGACAATAACCGGCGGCCGGAATTAATGCAGCACTGGACAATTATCGAACCACTGCCGGCCCTGCTTGGCCATCCACTCGGTCGATTCCTCCGGGCCCCACAGGCTCGGCTCGTACATGTGTAGCGTCGGCTTGTCACTGCGCTGCCACTCGGCCAAGATCGGATCGCAAATCGCCCAGGCCGCTTCGACTTCATCCGCGCGGGCGAACAAGCTGGCGTCACCCTCGAGCGCATCGAGCAGCAATCGCTCGTATGCCTCGGGGATCATGCCGCGAAACTCGCGCTGGTAGCGGAAGTCGAGCGCCGTCTGCCGCAGCTTCATGCCGGCATCGGGAACCTTGGTTTCGAACTCGAGTTGCATTCCTTCGGCCGGTTGCACCTGGATCACCAAACGATTCGATTCGCACGCGTTCTTCGGCCCGTCAGGAAACAGCATAAACGGCGGCTCTTGGAATTGAACGACGATTTGCGTCGTGCGGCACGACATCGCTTTGCCGCTGCGCAAATAAAACGGCACGCCCTGCCATCGCCAGTTGTCGATCCAAAGCTTGAGGGCGGCGAAAGTGGCCGTGCGGCTGCCCTGCCGTACGCCATCCGTCGCCGAGTAGCCGCGATATTGGCCGCGAAGCGTGTCGCGGTATACGTCCTCGCCCCGCATCGGCCGAATCGCCTGCAACACCTTGACCTTTTCATTGCGGACTGCGTCGGCCTCGTATCGCACGGGCGCTTCCATCGCGGTGATCATCACCAGCTGGAGCAAATGATTCTGGAACATGTCGCGCACGACGCCGGCAGAGTCGTAATAACCGGCCCGCCGGCCGACATCCACCGCCTCCGCCACCGTGATCTGCACGTGGTCGATGAAATTGCGATTCCAGATCGGCTCGAAAATCGTATTGGCGAACCGCAAAACCAACAAGTTTTGCACGGTTTCCTTACCCAAATAATGATCGATACGATACACCTGCCGTTCGCTGAACACCGCGTGCACGGCAGCGTTGAGGTGCATCGCCGACGCCAGGTCGGTCCCGAACGGCTTTTCGATAATCACGCGGCGCCGGCCGTGCGACTCATCCGCCAGCCCCGAGCGGCCCAGTTGCTCGATCGCCATCTCGTAGAATTGGGCGCGGTCGCCAGGTAATAGACTCGCGTGCTTTCGTCCGATTTTTCGATATCCCGCAGCAGACGGGCCAGCGTGGTGAAGTCTTCCGCCCGGCCAATGTCGCCGGGATGATAGTATATGTTTTGCGAAAAGCGGTCCCACAAACCGGGCTCGAAATCGTTCCCCACATACCGGGCAACCGCCTTCGCGAGGTCGTTCCGCCAGGCGTCGTGCGAAAAGTCGGTCCGCGAAAAACCGACGATCCGCGTATTATTTGGCAGGCGCCCCTTGCGAAACAGGTGATAAAGCGCTGGCACGAGTTTGCGATGCGTAAGATCGCCCGACGCGCCAAGGATGACAAATGTGTGGGCCATGACTGGAAAGGGGGAAGGGGGAGGGCGGAATGGGGAAGGCCGAAGCGATGCTCAGCCATCGTTGTACATCAAACAAACCGAGGTCGGAACGCCGGTCGAGTATTGTGCCTCCGATTCCGCCTTCCCGACTCCCCGTTCCCCGTTTGGTTCAGATCGTCATGGCCGTAAATCCGCCATCGACATAGATCGCTTCGCCTGTGATGAAACTGCCGGCGATCGGCGAGAGCAGGAGCAGGGCAGCCCCGACCAGCTCCGGCGCATCGCCCAGCCGGCCCATCGGCGTGTGATGGATGATTGCTTCGACGCGCGACTTGTCCAGAATTTTGCGATTCTGCTCGGCCGGGAAAAACCCAGGGCACAAGCAATTGACGCGCACGCCGTGCGGCGCGAATTCGCGGGCCACGTTCTGCGTCAGGCTCAGAACGGCGGCCTTCGTGGCCGAGTAAACGAACACGCGCGACAGAGGCCGCCAGCTCGTCACGCTGCCAATGTTCAGAATCGCGCCGCCACCTTCGCCAACCATGTACCGGCCGAATACCTGGCAGGCCGCGTGCGTGGCATACAGGTTCGTTTTGATGATCAGCTCGAACTCCTCATCGGTGACGTCGAAGTACGGTGTCGGCGAATTCACGCCGGCCGAGTTGACGAGCGCATCGACTTTGCCGTGCACCTGAACGACGGTATCGAGAAGCTGCGTCACCGACTCGCGGCTCGTCGCCTCGACTTCGACAAACGCCGCTTTGCCGCCCAGAGCCTCGATTACCTTGACCCGCGAGGCGCCCCGCTCGGCGCTCCTCCCGGCCACAATCACGGTCGCTCCGGCTTGAGCCAGACCGCTGCAAATTTCGCCGCCCAACGCGCCCGTGCCGCCGATCACCACCGCCACGCGGCCATCGAAGCCAAATAGTTTTTGCAGGTAATCAGACATGGGTTGTAGGTCGGCCGAGCCGAGGCGGACTTCCGTTTCCGATGCCGCGCGGCTCGCGGCATCTACTTGGTGCGTTCTCGGATCCAATCTGTGTGGAACGTTCCGGGTTTGTCGATCCGTTCGTAGGTGTGCGCGCCGAAATAGTCGCGCTGGGCTTGCAGCAGGTTCGCCGGCAATCGGTCGCGGCGATAGCCGTCGTAATACGCCAGCGCCGTCGCGAAGGCGGGTACGGGAATGCCGAGCTCTGCCGCGGTCGCGACCACGTGCCGCCAGGGCTCCTGCGCATCGGCGAGCGCTTTTGCGAAATAGGGCGCGAGCAACAAATTCTCCAACTTCGCATCGGCGTCGAACGCTTCCTTGATGCGATCCAAAAACACGGCTCGAATGATGCATCCGCCGCGCCACAAGAGTGCACAGTCTCCGTAGTTGAGCGGCCATTCGTATTCGGCTGCCGCCGCTTGCAGCTGCACGAACCCTTGAGCGTAGCTGCAAATCTTCGAGGCGTACAGCGCGTGGCGAATTTGCTCGACAAACTTCTTGCGGTCGCCGGCGTACTTCGCCGAGGGACCCTTGAGCACCTTGCTCGCCCGCACGCGGCCATCTTTCATCGCCGAGAGGCACCTCGCGTACACGGCTTCGGTGACCAGCGTGCTGGGTACTCCGTGGTCGAGCGCGAGTTGGCTCATCCATTTGCCGGTGCCCTTCGCACCGGCTTTGTCCATGATCTTATCCACCAGCCAACCGTCGCCGCCTTTGTCTTTGACGGTGAAAATGTCGCGCGTGATCTCAATGAGGTAGCTGTCCAACTCGCCCCGGTTCCATTCGGCGAACACGTTGAACAGCTCGTCGTTCGACAGGCCGAGCGCCTCGCGCATCATGAAATACGCTTCGCAGATCAGTTGCATGTCGCCGTATTCGATGCCGTTGTGCACCATCTTCACGTAGTGCCCGGCCCCGCGCGGCCCGACCCATTCGCAGCAGGGTATATCGCCCTTCGGGCCTACCTTGGCCGCGATCGCCTGAAAGATCGGTTTCACGGCAGGCCAGGCATCGCGGCTGCCGCCCGGCATCATGCTGGGTCCCTTGAGAGCCCCCTCTTCGCCGCCGGAAACGCCGGTGCCGATGTAGAGCAACCCTTTCGCCTCGACAGATTTGGTCCGCCGCTCGGTATCGGCGTAATACGTGTTGCCGCCGTCGATCAGGATGTCGCCCTTCTCCAAGAGCGGCACGAGTGAGTCGATCAAGTCGTCTACCGCCGGGCCGGCCTTGACCATCATCATCACCTTGCGCGGCTTCGCGAGGTTGGCGACCAGATCCTCCAGCGTGTGGCAGCCGACGAATTGCTTGCCCTTCGCCCGACCGGCGATGAAATCATCCACCTTGCTCGTCGTGCGGTTATGCACGGCCACGCGATAGCCGCGGCTTTCGATGTTCAGCGCCAGGTTCTCGCCCATCACGGCGAGACCGATCAAACCGACGTCACATTGCTGCGTCATAAATTCATCGCCTTAATTCAATGGCCGCAAAAAACACAAAAACTGAACCGCCGAGGACGCCAAGAGCGCCAAGAAATGCAAAAGCTTCAATAAAAGCTCTTAACGAACTTGGCGTTCTTGACGGTTGATTTAATTGTTTAGTTGTCAAGAAAGCTTGCGTGCCTTCTTGTGTTTTTTGTGGCTATCCTAATCCTCGACCTTCCACGGCGGCCGCTCGGGCAAGAACGCATCGAATTCATCGAGCAGTTGTTTCTGGTACTCTCCGGCAAAGCTGCCTTCGAAGAATCGGGCGATTCCCTCGTCGAACAGTCGCCGCCAACTGTGTTCCTCGGCCCCTGGGTTGATCGGAAAAAATAAGCAGTTGTTCGCAACCGCCGCGTTGTAATCGCCCGGCGCGTCGCCAATCATGAGCGTATGATTTGGCTCGTATTGGGTGGCTGTGCCCAATGCTTCCTTTTTGCTGGCAACCTCCTGACCGCAAATAGCGACAACGTATCGGGCGAGGTCGTGCTCCTTCCATTCGGCCTCAAGCGCGGCGCAGGGCGTTTGCGAGCAAACGATCATGTCGGCCCGGCCCTTGAGCCGCTCGAGCGTTTGCCGCACGTGCGGAAACGGAGGCACGCACCGCACCATATCGGCGATCGCCTGGTTCACGGCCTTGGACCAGGCCAGCGCCTGCTTCAAGTCTTCGTGACCCGACTCAGCGACGGCTTTTTCGAGCGCCGGGTTGCCGAGCTTCGATTCGCGTTCGACCCAATCGATCAGCCCGTGGGGCTTCGGCACATCGACGCCGCGCGATTTCACTTCGGGTCGCCGGCGCAGCCAATCCAGTTGCTCGATCAAAGCCGGGAACCGATTGACCCCGCGGCTTTTCGAATACAGGTTGACAAACTCAGCCGCCTCGCGGGCGTATTTACTCACGCCCTGCAGCCCGTAATGATTGATGAAGTTGGGAATGAAGCATTCTTTGTGCTTGATTTCCATCGAATCGAACACGCACCCGTCCGAATCGATCCCAACCAGATAATCGTGCTGCGGCGAAAGGGAAATCATCGGCCGCATTTTACTGGTCACTGCCGCGATGGTCGAGGTCGTGTCGAGAACTGATCGTGATACGGTTCGATTGTGGGACGGACAATCCTGTCCGTCGATTCGTGCAAGACGGACAGAATTGTCCGTTCTACTGCCCTTAACGGCCGAGGCTGGTGCCCGTCTTGCGATAGCCGGGCAAGAGCAGCGTCTGCTGATCGATTTCCGTAAGCTTCTTCAGAAACCGTGGATCGTCTTTCGCGCCAAACTGGGCTGCCAGGTCTTTGGACGAAATGCCATCGGGAAACGAATCGACCGCGGGCATGAACATCTCACCAGAAAAAATCGAATTGAGCATCCCCAGCGAGAATCGGTGATCCGTAGCGACGCTTCGTCCGAAGCGGCCGCCAGCCCGGTCGGCCGCCAAAAGTTTGAAGCTGCACCCGACCGGTAATTGGGCGTTCTGTAACTCGCGTTCCACCGATGCCGCTTGCGCGGCATCGGCGCCATTGGTCGCAGTAAGAAAGGCGGCTGCAAAAAAATGCTGAAGCAGGTCGAGCCGGCCGCGCATTGTCGGTTTGCCAAGCATTGCCAAACGAGTCATGCGCTCGCTGGGCTGCTCAATAGCTCGCAAGGCGCTTGTGCCACCCGCCACATCGTCGGCCGGCTTGGAGCTATCCAAGCCAATTGCCAGCGCGAGTAAGAATGCCTGCGGCGCGACCTCTTCCGGCAATGCCTGGGCAGCCCGCGCGGCTTCGCGCACAAGGTAATCGGTCAGTGCGTCGCCGTCGCGGTGCGCCGGCTGATTCGGACCGGTACTTATTCCTACCGCTAGCGATCGGTTGTTGATGGCCGCCGCAACAATTTGCTGCAGCACACGTTTCGTGGCCTCGGTTATCGGCGTTTCCCCCGAACGCATGATCATCGCATATTGCATCCCGGCCTTGTCGTCGGGAAGGGCGCGGGCCAGCTCCATGTATATCTGTTCCAATCGGCGGCGCGTGACCGGCTCCAGCTCGATGGCCCGCGTTACGTGCGACCGGCGAATCTCTTCGCAAATCATGGCCATCGCGAGTGTGTTGACGGGATCGAATTGGATTCGAAAGCCGCCCGGCCCGTGCGCCGACTGCTAATCACGGGCCGCATCACGCTTGCCAACTCGGGGCTGTGGGCGGCGCCCAAGTAGTGGCCCAGCTCGTGCACGAGAAATTCCAACCGCTCGGCCTCGTTAACTTCCGGCGATCCTTCGCGCACCAAGATATGACTATGCAGCGGCCCGCGAGTTCCTGCCATGTGAATGCGGCCGCGAGCCATCGGCCATTGGCTTGTAAACCCGATCGCAATTTTCGCCGGCGCCGGGTCGACTTTGCGCTCGAAATCTCCGAGCGATTCGAAAAAATCGGTGATCGCGTTGTCGGAGTTCCACGTATCGACCGCCACAACGCGAAAACCGACGCGGCAATACTTTTCAAAAATCGCCGAGGCGGCCTCGACGTGCGCCCGTAATCGCCGCTCCCAAACGGTCCGGCGTGCCGGTTCCTCTTCGTCCACCAGAATCTTCACCGGGATCATCACAGTGGGAGTGTGACCGGCACTGCCCGGTAAATTCCGGCCTTCAGCCGCGGTGCCGTCCTCGCCAAGCCCGATCTTTTGCAAATCGACCTGGCCGTTCGGGCTGCGCCAAAAAAAGTACGCGCAGTTCGAATCGAGCGTGTAATGCCGCGGTGCGCCCTGGGAAGCGAAGGTCACGTCGCCTTTGCCGTCGAGAAACATCGGCACTGTTTCCTCGACGCCCAATGTCAGCTGCTGCGCTTCGCCCGATGCCGGCACGAACCGCAAAGGAACTTGTACGCCGGCCCGATTGGCGAGTACGATGACGTCGGCCCGGGCGGCGCACAATGGAGTTGCCGAGAGCGCGAAAAAGAGCGCCGTTACTAGCGTCGGATGGAAGCAGGACATGAATCGCTCAGGCATCCTGTAATTGTATTGCGAAACAGCGAGGCGACTATGGTCCGTACGACGAAACGATCAATCGTGTTCGTCATACTGGCGATAACAGCGCCGGTCGTAGCATTTGCCACCGCGCCCAAATCCGATTCGTTCGACGCCAAGGGCGTGAAGATTCACTACCTCTTGGCCGGCAGCGGCGAACCGGTCGTTTTGATCCACGGCCTCGACTCCAGCGCCGAGATTAATTGGAACGTAAATGGCGTTGTGGGCGAACTCGCCAAGGATCACGAGGTCGTCGCCTTCGACATGCCGGGCCACGGGCGGTCCGACAAACCGACCAGCGACGACGCCTACGGCCGGCAGATCGTGGAAGACGTGGTCCAACTCATGGACCATTTGAAGCTGAAGAAGGCACACATCGTCGGCTATTCGCTCGGCGGCATGGTTGCGCTCAAATTCATCGCGATGCATCTTGACCGCACACTTTCCAGCACGCTCGGCGGAATGGGCTGGCTCCGTGAAGGAAGCCGCCTGCAAACATTCTGGGAGCGCCTCCCCAGCCGCCAAACTGGTCGCACCCCGCCGGCGTTTATGCACACTGTTGGCCAACTCGCCCTCACAGACGACGAAGTCAGAAAAATCGACGCGCCAGTGAAGATCATCGTAGGCAGCCGCGACCCCGTGAAGCGGCTGTACGTGGAGCCGCTGCAAAAAGCGCGGCCCGATTGGCCCGTAGTCGAGATCGCCGACGCCGGCCACCACAACTGCATAATGAAGCCGCAATTCCGCGAGGAGATTGCCACTTGGGTGCGCGAGCAGCATTGAGAATGGACGTCGAATTGTCTCAGCCAGAGCGCACACAACCCTCCGAAATGCGCAGGTTTTCCTATTTAACTGGAAACGATAATTGACTTGACATCACTTCTCGATACCCTAGGACTGTGACAACTATCCAAGCGACACGTAGTTTCTCAACGGGAGGTGTCTAATGAAGTTCTATACGACGACTCTTTTTACGGTGCTCATCCTGAGCGTGTCTGCCCCGTCCTATGGCGCGACACTCTATGCGTCCAGCGCGGCAGGGGGCCCCGGCGAATTGTACACGTTGGACCCGACCAACGGCGCGATGGTTCAAGATTTCGGACCATTAAATGACAGCTCCGGTCTGAATTATCCGGTCACCGGCCTCGCATTCAGTCCCACAACAGGCATTCTGTACGGGTCGACTGGTAACAGTAATCCCGCATCTCAAGCCACGCTCGTGACCATCAATCCAGCGACCGCTTTGGTCACTGTCGTGGGTGCTTTCAATGCGGGTCCTATCAACGGAAGCGGCGATCCGGCAACTATGGCCGACATTGCATTCGATTCGGCCGGAAACTTGTTTGGCGTGGGGTCAATCGGAGGTCCACAGCTTTATTCAATTAGCCTTGCGACAGGGCAGGCGACTCAGGTGGGCGCAGGAACCGGCCTTACGTCTACGTCAGGCGGCGGTGTTGCCATCGGGCCAGACGGCTCGGTTTTCGGCACCCCGACATCCACTCGATTTGGCACCTACAACTCAGTGACCGGGGCGTATACGAATATCACCAGCCCCACCAAGCCGGTCGGCGGCGCATATGCCGCTCTCGCTTTTGATGGCAGCACGTTATATGGCCTTGATCTCGGTCCCGATTCAGCTGGAAAACCCACGGAGCTTGTAACGTTGAATACTGCCACCGGGGCGATAGCCGACTTAGGCGCGTCGGTAGCTCAACTCGATGCAATTGCGTTTCAGGTGCCAGAGCCGACTTCGATATTGCTCTGCTTGATTGCGATTTTTGCTGCTCTCATTCGAGGCCGCCGTTAAGCGAGCCTCAACAATCCCTGTAACTCCTGCATCGCATAAAGATCGCGTTCGCGGCCTGTATGCGCGAAGATCGCTTGCAGATTGTTGAGTATGCGGCCGAGCCACTGCCGATGTGTCGCCGGCACTAGCCACTGCGACGAATCTACCGGCATCAGACCCGTCGTTTCGGCGATGCGGCGGCACACATCGTCCCGATCTAATAGCTCGCCGCCGTAGAACGGATCGACGTACATCCAGCTCACATTTGTCTCATTTGCATCGAGCGATTGGCTACTCCTCACCGCCGCTAAAAAATGTCCGGGCGAATTGATGCCGCGCACGTCCAATCCGACTCGTTCGGCGATGCACTTGTAAACGAGCACCAGCGTGATCGGCAGCCCGCGATGCGTGCGGAGCACTTCCGGCACGTAGCTGTTGGCCGGGTCGTAGTAATCTTCGACATTGCCGACGAAACCGACAACATCGAACAATACATCGTGCAGGTGGGCGAGTATCGCCTCGATATTCTTCGAACGCACTCGCCGCCGCACCGTATCGCCCAATTCGGCGATCGTCGCCTCGGCCGCCCCGATTTTGGCATTCGGAAATTCATGCCGCGCAATCGCAAACGCGGCGCGGAATAACGCCGCGGTAGTATCTACCCGTGGCATCTCGGCAGCGAACGCATCATACGCGGGAGCGCGACAATAGGCGGGCATGCAAACATTATAGATTACGGCCGTGTGGTGTGGCCGTCGCATCGAAAACAGCGAGACGGGCGGTCCTCCGCCCCGTCGGGGGCGAGGACGCCCCGGCTCACTTTGCGCTTCATGAAGTTAAAGCACGCGCACTGCTTCCCGGTGCAAGCCGGCATGATGCTGCGTTCGAACAAGACTAGTTCTACAGCAAGGGTTTTCGCTGTTGAGTCTTTCGGTGATTGGGACGTATATCTGTGGTGATCCATGGTCGTCGTAAGAACTGGCCAGTTCGTTGTTTGGGAGTTGAAGTCAGGAGGACCTCTCCATGGCAACGAACAGGGTGCGCGCATGCGCGAGGAAGATAACGTGTTTTCATGAGCGATTCGAGTCGCGGTTCGGACGCACCGAAGCGAGGACTCATTCGTTGGTGTATCTGAAAGGTTTGATTCTTGGAGAAGGTCGCAAGAACGTGGAACGCATTGCACTGCGGTTCTCGACCGCCCGGGACGGCAGTCCGCCGATGCAAAACGAGGTGGTTGCATTGCAAGAATTCTTGACCCTCTCGCCGTGGCAAGCCCGCGGCGTGCAAGAGGAGATCCAGGCCGTGTTCGCCGAAGAGCTGGTCCCCAGCACTTCCACGTCGCCGATCGGAACCGTGGGCGTGGTGGATGAATCGGCGTTCGTCAAAAGCGGACCTGAAAGTTGCGGCGTGGCGCGGCAATGGTGCGGCCGGCTGGGCAAAAAAGAAAACTGCCAAGTCGGGGTTTATCTGCTGGGCGTCACGCCGGCCGGGACGGTGCTGTTGGATCACGGACTGTACCTGCCCAGAACGTGGGCCGGGGACCGGGCGCGGCGCGAGAAGACGCGCGTCCCCGAAGAGGTGAAGTTTCAAACCAAACCCGAGATGGCGAGCGAGCAAATCCGCCGCACGCGCCGAGCGGGACACGTCACGTTCGACTGGATTACGGCCGATGAACTCTACGGCCGCGACGGCAACTTCCTTGATGCATTGGAAGCGGACGGGCAACGATATGTCGTGGAAATACCCGTCAACACCAGCGTCTGGACCCTTGACCCCAGCATGCAGATGCGCCGTGGTGCGGCAACGGCCGGCCTCCGAAGAACCCCCGCCGGGACAGCGTCCGCAGCGTGAAGGCAGTCGCCGAATCGTTGCCGCCCGGAGCGTGGCAAGTCCTCCAGTTGCGCGATGGCGCCAAAGGACCGTTGGCTTTCCAATTCGCGCGCGTTCGCGTCTGGGCGATGCGACACAAGAAACCGGGACCGCCCGTGTGGCTCGTGATTCGCCGCAGTCTGGCCGACGACCCGGAAGTGAAGTATTACGTCTCCAACGCGGATGAAAGCACACCCCTCGAAACACTGGCCTTGGTCACAGGAACCCGCTGGCGAGTAGAAGAGTTCTTTGAAGACGGCAAAGGGGACTTCGGCATGTCGGACTACGAAGCCCGTGCCTGGACCAGTTGGCATCATCACATGACCATGGTCGCCTTGGCCCACTTGTTCATGACGACGACCAAACACGAGCTGCAAGAAGAGATGCCCGAGCTGACGCTGCCGCTGGCACTGGAACTGATGAAGGCCACCATGAGCCGTCCCACGATGACTGAAGCCGACGCGCTGCGACTCACCGAGTACCATCTTCATCGCAACAAAATTGCTCGCCAATCTCACCATAAGTCCTGGAAACGTAAACACAAACGACTCAAACTAAAACGGTTGCTGTAGAACTAGGCTTTGTCCCAAAACAATTAGCCGCAGGGCGCTAGCAACCGGTTTTGTCCGCAAAACCGGCCGCTAGCGCGGTCCGGCTGATTCCTGCGGCGCGTTTTGAGACGGAGCCTAGTTCTACAGCAAGGTTTTCATGCGGGCGCCACAACGCATTGCGGTTGTCAAGGGTCGCTAGCTCGCAAATTGTAGTGCGAGCAGCAGCAGAAGTCTTGCTGTAGAACTAGAAGCGGTTTCAAAACCGGTGTCATTCTGAGGCGCAGCGAAGGATCCAGCCCGAAGTAGCATAGATCCCTCGGTCGCCGAGCCTCCGTCGGGATGACAATGTGGTTTTGAAACTGCTTCTATTTCTACAGCAAGGTTTTCATGCGGGCGCCACAACGCATTGCGGTTGTCAAGGGTCGCTAGCTCGCAAATTGTAGTGCGAGCAGCAGCGAAGTCTTGCTGTAGAACTAGCTGGGGGCACGCCGTGTGCGCGCTAGTGCCCGGGACCAAGTGCCCCAAGCAAGCAGAATGATCGCCAACGCAGCTCCGGACGGTTCCGGCACCGTCTGGCCGAGCGCCCCGGCGCCCGTCGCCAAATCGAGCCACGTTCTTCCAAAGTTTTGCCGCCAGACGTCGTAATCAGCTTGATCAACAACGTGGTTACCGCTGCCGTCGGCGACGAGTGACGTCGTATCGCCAAGGTTCATTCGCCAAACCACGTAGTCGGCCGTGTCCACAACACCATTGCCGTCGTAATCGCCCGGTAGCGTCACAAAGGGGTTCGAAAACATCGGGTTGGTCAGGAACGAGCTGTCCGTCAGCGTATTCAAAAACGCCACCAAATCTTGGACCTGATCCGAGGTAAGTCCAAGTTGCAGTGGATTTTGAAGCGTACCGTCCAATTCCGGAGTATTTTGGACGTCCGAATTATAGAATTCAACCACTTGTTGAAGGGTGCTAAAACGGCCATCGTGCATGAATCGCCCGCGGACGGCGACGTTGCGCAGCGACGGCGCTTTGAACCGTCCCTCGCCTGCACCAGGATCGACGACAGTTGAATCAAGCCCAATGTTACGCGCCTGGTCGGCCACTTGGGCATTTGTCTGGTGACACGCGCTACACCGCGCCGCACCCTCGAACAGTGCTTCCCCCGCTTGCTCTTGTGGCGTAAAGACCGCGGCAAAATTCGGAGTCGTCGACCCCGGCGCAAAGGCCGTGTCAAACTTCGACTTATAGGAAACCATTGAGCGCTCAAATTGCGCGATCGCTGCGGCAATACGATCCGACGTCACCTCGGGCGTGCCGAAAGCGGCTTGAAACAGGGTCGGATAGAACGTCGTTTGGCTCAGCTTTCCCACAACCTCGTTAAGGGTCGAGCCCATCTCCGTTGGACTTTGGATCGGCTTGAGCGCCTGATCCTCGATCGAAGTGGCGCGTTCATCCCAAAACATCGCGCCACTCTCGTAGTACGTCACGTTCGACAATCCCATCGAGTGGCGGCCGGTCAGTTGGCCGTTGATTCCCGCGCTAAATTGGTTCGGATCCGAAAAACCGTTCGCCTGCCGATGGCAAGATGCACATGCCGTGCTGCTGTCGTGCGAAAGCCGTTTGTCGTAAAACAGCACGCGGCCAAGCGTTGCCCCAGCATCGGTCAACAGGTTGTCTGCCGGCATGTTGTCCTTGGCAGCGACCGATGAGTTTGCAAAGCTTGCCGGCAGATCGTCGTACCGATATTGCAGATAACCGGCAGTTTGCGTCGGCAGGCTCGGAACTTGCGGCGGTGCCGCAAGTCCAGGCGGGCATACAAGACACATCACGCACAGAGATAGCGGCAGCGACAATCTCGGCGACCTGTACCTAATGCGACCTATCCCAAAAGAATAGTTGCTTTGCCCTAACAGGATCGAATTGTGCTGTGTCTGCCCCATTCAAACTGGTGCCTGCATCCAAGTGATTGAAATCATGGGAGCCATCTCCTGGCAACCCTTTATACTAACATGCTTTGCGGAAACGACCACTCCGTGGGACGCCAAAAAAGGCCCGATATTTTACTGATTTTCGCCCATTTGCTCGCGAATCCAGGACTCGAGATCTTCCCAATTCACTGGCGGCAACTTGCACAAATCCGGCCGCAGCTTGACGGCGTCGCGGATGTAAACGTGGTGAATCGCGTCCTGCGGCAAATCGGTGTTCCAATGCACCAAAACTCGGATGCACCGCTGTAACGCCGCCGGTGTCGCCATTTCGTGACCGCACAACAGCGGCACATCGAGCCATCCCAACTGCCTGGCCGCGAGCGCCGGGAACTCGGCATCGAGATCGGGCGAGGTCGTGAAAATGGCGCTTGCCACGTCTTGGCGATCGATGCCATTTCGGCGGACTAAGAGCGCAATCAGCTGCCTGGTCGCGGCGAGGATTTCATCGCGCGTATTTGCGGTAACGGTGGTTGCCCCACGAACTCCACGACAGCACGTCATGCCCACAACCCCTGCCAAAATCCGGCCGAGCCATATCGGCCCATTTTAACCGCGCGCGGCCACCATTGCCGCATGCCGGCCCATCCGACTTAACATTCTCAATCACTTAGCTGGGGAAATGGTCTGTTCCGGCAATTTAGGATGACAATCCGAGGCCGTTTATGAGGCCGAAAAATCGCGGTTTTGGTGGTTGACGGCCCGAACCCGATACGTAATATTACATCTGGTCTCAGTCGGGAAGTCGACCCGCTCTGCGGAAGTCTTCTCGGGTGGGATTTTTTCTTCTCCGCCTTGTCGTCAGATTGGGCGCTGCTAGAATGCTTGGCTCAGCGTTGCTAAGCGCTCGCCGCAGGCGAGCCTGTTTGCTCTTTGACAATTTGGTAAGTGACCTCCAATTTTTTTGTCAGCCAAGACTGTTCTAAATTGGCTGAGGAGTGTCGGCAGCGACGTCCAACTTCGGTTGGTCGGCCGTTGGCGGCGCGCCTCAAATTAGCCTCTCAAACTGTTTCGAATGGCTCATAAGCTGCCGGGCAACAGCCGCAGTCGGAAGACCGCGGTTCGAACTCGCAGTTCATGTATACACCAATTGAAGGGTTTGATTCTGGCTCAGAATGAACGTTGGCGGCGTGGATTAGGCATGCAAGTCGAGCGGTAGGGAACTGCTCACGGGGTTCATTTAGCCCCCGGTCAATAACCGGGGGCTAAGTGGGTCGCGTGAGCAGTTCCTGAGAGCGGCGAAAGGGAGAGTAACGCGTAGTTACGTACCCCGGGGTCGGGAATAGCCACGGGAAACTGTGGGTAATGCCCGATAACATCTTCGGATCAAAGGTGTGATTCCGCCCCGGGAGCGGACTGCGTTGTACTAGCTTGTTGGTAGGGTAATGGCCTACCAAGGCTATGATGCATAGCGGGTGTGAGAGCATGACCCGTCTCACTGGGACTGAGACACTGCCCAGACACCTACGGGTGGCTGCAGTCGAGAATCTTCGGCAATGGGCGAAAGCCTGACCGAGCGACGCCGCGTGTGGGATGAAGGCCTTCGGGTTGTAAACCACTGTCGTAGAGGAGGAAGTTGATTGGGGTTCTCCCCAGTCATTGACCTATTCTAGGAGGAAGGACGGGCTAAGTACGTGCCAGCAGCCGCGGTAATACGTACCGTCCAAACGTTATTCGGAATTACTGGGCTTAAAGGGTATGTAGGCGGCGCTGTCAGTCGGGTGTGAAATCCCACGGCTCAACCGTGGAATTGCGCCCGATACTGCAGTGCTTGAGGGAGACAGAGGTAAGCGGAACTGATGGTGGAGCGGTGAAATGCGTTGATATCATCAGGAACACCGGTGGCGAAAGCGGCTTACTGGGTCTCTTCTGACGCTGAGATACGAAAGCTAGGGTAGCGAAGGGGATTAGATACCCCCGTAGTCCTAGCCGTAAACGATGAGCACTTGATCGAGGGCCCCCCCATAGGCTCTCGGTCGTAGCGAAAGTGTTAAGTGCTCCGCCTGGGGAGTATGGTCGCAAGGCTGAAACTCAAAGAAATTGACGGGGGCTCACACAAGCGGTGGAGGATGTGGCTTAATTCGAGGCTACGCGAAAAACCTTATCCTAGTCTTGACATGCACGGATCAACCCGGTGAAAGCCGGGCCACGCCTTCGGGTGGAACGTGCACAGGTGCTGCATGGCTGTCGTCAGCTCGTGTCGTGAGATGTCGGGTTAAGTCCCTTAACGAGCGAAACCCTTGTCGCTAGTTGCCAGCGAGTCATGTCGGGGACTCTAGCGAGACCGCCGGTGTTAAACCGGAGGAAGGTGGGGATGACGTCAAGTCCTCATGGCCTTTATGACTAGGGCTGCACACGTCCTACAATGCTGCGTACAAAGGGAAGCAAGCTCGCGAGAGTAAGCAAATCCCAAAAAACGCAGCCCAGTTCGGATTGCAGGCTGAAACCCGCCTGCATGAAGCCGGAATCGCTAGTAATCGCGGGTCATCATACCGCGGTGAATGTGTTCCTGAGCCTTGTACACACCGCCCGTCAAGCCACGAAAGTGGGAGGCGTTAAAGCCGCTGCGCTAACCGTAAGGAAGCAGGCGTCTAGAGCGAATTCCGCGATTGGGACTAAGTCGTAACAAGGTAGCCGTAGGGGAACCTGCGGCTGGATCACCTCCTTTCTAAGGATTATCACTAGCTGCTCATTGACTCGATCTCTTCGGATATCAAGTTAATGGCCGCGATGCTACGCATCGCCGGTACAGCAGTTATGTGGGGAGTCTTGATCTGACGGAAATTGGATCGAAGGGGTCTGGCTCCTTTTTGCCGTGAACTCGTGTTGAAGTACGTTCGACACAATACGGCAAAAAGGTGCCGGACCCCCTAGAGCTTACCAGATTGATATTGAGAAACCCGGCGTGAGGGCTAGCCTCCTCACCGCCGGGTTTTTTATTGCGCCCGTTGTGTTAAAATCGAATTGGGTTTTCGGTTTGCCGTTTTGAGGTCTTGATATCATGAGCACTCTAACACTTCCAGTCGCAATGACCGCGAAGTTCTCTCTGGACCACTACGAACGCATGGTCGAGCTGGGTGCGTTCGCGCCCCCGTACAACATCCATGTCGAGTTGATTCGCGGGATCATTGTCGAAAAAGGTGTCGGAAGCCCCGCAAAATTCAGCCTCGACCATTACGAACACATGATTCGAGTCGGTGCCTTCGATCCGCCATTCAATATTCCGGCCGAACTAATCGAAGGAGAGATTCTCATGATGAGTCCGATTGGCGAGCCCCACTCGCTTACTGTCGTCGCGCTCACTGAATGGAGTTATGAATTTATCGACCAGAAGCAGTTCATGGTTCGTGTTCAAATGCCGATACGAATTCCCGCGCTACAAAGCGAGCCAGAGCCGGACGTCGTCTGGGTCCGACGTCAAGGTCCGAGCGATAAGCCTCCCCAACCTGATCGCGTTGCTCTCCTGATCGAAGTTGCGGAGTCGTCTTTGGCCTACGATCGAACGGTCAAGTTACCCAATTACGCACTCGCGGGCGTCGCCGAATACTGGATCGTAAATCTAATCGACGAGCAAATCGAAGTCTATCGAAAACCGAGCGGCCGCTCGTACCAGGAACATTCAGTCCATCGAACTGACGACGAAATCCATCCGCTTGCTCTTCCGTCCGCCACCCTGAAACCTTCGCGATTATTTGGCGACTAATCCGTCAGCCCTCAGCCGTCAGCATTTAACTGACGGAAATAGGCTGACGGCTCTGCCAAGCGAGCTTACCAGATTGATATCGAGAAACCCGGCGTGAGGTTAGCCACCTTACGCCGGGTTTTTTTTGCACCTGCATCTCGGTCACTTCTTCACGTCGTCCTTCTTATCGCTCTCCGCTTCTGCCAACAGCGGTTGCTCTTGCGAGCCCCTATATTTCTGCAGGGCGAAACCGCGTTTCACCGCCGGCGTGCTGAGCACGACGAGCGACCAGATGCCCAGCGGAAATGTCACCAGCCAGGTTGGCGGGATGAACGGAAACGGCGACAGGGCCAGCACGGCGGCGCCGACGGCCCATCGGTACGAAGTAAGCCGCAGCATTTTCAAAGCGCCGACGATCATCGCCAGCGGAAGTACAACCAGCGCGACGATGGCTAGTGTCACGTTTAGGACATGAAAGGCACCGTGGGGTGGCTGATTGGCAGCACGTGGAAGCAACCACGCCAGCAGCGGAAGCACCCCGATCGCAACTACGGCTGACCAAAGACTGCCGATTACGATCAGCCAGGTAGCAGGAACTCGGACCTGTTGCCTGGCAGCCTCGATCTGAGGGTCACTGGATGGGGATCCTCCGAGTGTGCGAGCAGTTTGTGCCGGCGGCGCAGTGTGGGAGATCGAATCCACGTCCGACTTCACGTCGCTCGCGTGCTGATAGCGGCGCTCCGGCTCGCGCTCCAGGGCTCGCAGTATGACCTCATCCAGCCGCACGTCGACCTCGACTTTCTTCGACGGCGGCTCGAAGTGGCCGGCCGGCACCTCGCCCGTCAGCATCTCGTAGAACACAACACCCAACGAGTAGATGTCGGCCCGGTGGTCGACCGCGCGGAGCCTTCCATTTGCTCCGGGGCCATGTATCGGATCGTGCCGAGCACCTGATGCGTGCCGGTGAGCGACAGTTCGGGCCGCTCCTTACCGAGCAACCGGGCCAGGCCGAAGTCGGCGATCTTCACGCGGCCCTGCTGGTCGACGAGAATGTTTTCCGGCTTGATGTCCCGATGAACGATGCCTTCGTCGTGGGCGAATTGCAGCGCCTCGCAAATCTGCGGGCACGATGGCGAGCGCTTCGGCCGGCCGCAATTGGCCGGTCTTGATGAGCCGCCGCAAATTGGTCCCGTCGACGTATTCCATGATGAAGTAGCAGAGCCCGTCGACCACGCCGAAGTCGTAGACCGTTACGATGTGCTGATGGCCGAGCTTGGCCAGGGCTTGGGCCTCGCGCGTGAATCGCTGGGCGAAGACGGGGTCGGCCCCGATTTCCGGCGGCAGGATTTTTACCGCCACCAGTCGATTCAGCCCCGGCTGCAGCGCCTTGTAAACCGCGCCCATTCCCCCGGCACCAATGAGTTCCAGGATTTCGAGCTGCGGAAAGTGAGTCGCCAACTCGGCCGGTGAGAGCGGGACAAAGCCGGGCGAGCCGGGATGCGGCGTCGTCGGCGCGCCCTCAGATGCTCCGACACCGGTGTCGCTGGCCAGGCCCGCCTCTAGCAGGCATTTTGGGCACAGCCCCGCTGGCGCGTCGGCTGGCAGTTCCCCACCGCATTTCGGACATTTTCTCACGGGGTCGGTCATGGCAGCGCCTCCGTCGAATTGGCTTGCTACCTCATTCTGACGGAAACGGCGGCGATCGTAACCGATTTTTTTCGCTCATTTTTCGAGTGTTGTGAATAGGTCGCGAATTTCGCCCTCAACCTCTTCCGGGGTGGCGACCGTCTGGGCGATTTCCTCACGCAGCAACTGGCGGTAGCGGCGACGAAGCCGCGAGGCGGCCATTTTTGCCGCTGCGGCCGTTGTGTCTAATCGCGCCGCCAAGTCAACATACGTTTCTCCTTGTTGCTCGCCGACAAGGAACACCTTGAGAAGGTCGAACCGTTCGGCTTTTCCGGCCTGAGCTTCCTCACGCCGTAGACGCCCCATCACCCGCTCCAGCATAGCAATAGCCCATTGACGCTCATAAAGCTCTTCCGGCGTAACCTGCGTGCTGGGCTCGATGCGAAGCCGGGAATCGCCAACGTGAAAATCGAGAGATAGAAGGGCCTTTCCGCCTCCTCGTTTCCGGGCCTTGGCCTTTTGCCACTGATTCGACAAGAAGTGCTTGAAACATGCGAGAAGGTAGGCCCGGAACCGCCCGCGCTCGGGCCGGGCCGGGCCAAGGTAATTCTTTTCTAAAAGTTCGGCGAAGAACGCTTGCGTCAAGTCTTGCGCTTCGTGGACATTCGGCACCCGGTGGCGAACGTAGGCGTACAGCGGAAACCAGTACGCCTCGCACAGCGCGGCCAGCGCACGGTCCGCGTTCGGCGAAGACAGGTGTCCGGCGGTCAGCACGATGTTCCACTGTGTCGTGGCAAACGAGCTATTGCCACGCGGTGACGAAATGGCCTTTTCAGGGCATCGGTCCATGCATGCATTGTAATCTCCGCCCTCCATAGAACCAGTCGCTTTCGTGCTCCCACGCACGAATCGAAAAGGCGGCATGACAATTTTCGCATGCACGGATTCAAGCCGGTGAAAGCGCTCTCCACGCCTTCGGGTGGAACGTGCACAGGTGCTGCATGGCTGTCGTCAGCTCGTGTCGTGAGATGTCGGGTTAAGTCCCTTAACGAGCGAAACCCTTGTCGCTAGTTGCCAGCGAGTCATGTCGGGGACTCTAGCGAGACCGCCGGTGTTAAACCGGAGGAAGGTGGGGATGACGTCAAGTCCTCATGGCCTTTATGACTAGGGCTGCACACGTCCTACAATGCTGCGTACAAAGGGAAGCAAGCTCGCGAGAGTAAGCAAATCCCAAAAAACGCAGCCCAGTTCGGATTGCAGGCTGAAACCCGCCTGCATGAAGCCGGAATCGCTAGTAATCGCGGGTCATCATACCGCGGTGAATGTGTTCCTGAGCCTTGTACACACCGCCCGTCAAGCCACGAAAGTGGGAGGCGCTTAAAGCCGCTGCGCTAACCGTAAGGAAGCAGGCGTCTAGAGCGAATTCCGCGATTGGGACTAAGTCGTAACAAGGTAGCCGTAGGGGAACCTGCGGCTGGATCACCTCCTTTCTAAGGATATCACTTAGCTGCTCATTAACTCGATGTCCTCGGATATCAAGTTAATAGCCGCGATGCTACGCATCGCCGGTACAGCAGTTATGTGGGGAGTCTTGTGCCTGACTTGAATTGGATCGCATAGCGAGCCTCCGGGTTTATCCCGGCGGTCCGTAACGCGAGCTTACCAGATTGATATCGAGAAACCCGGCGTGAGGGCTAGCCTCCTCACTGCCGGGTTTTTTATTGGCGCTTTCCGCCGCATTGCCACAAGTGAAAGGTGCCCGATCGTGCAAAGCGTTTTCATTCGATTCACTACCGAAAACGATCGCGCTCGTGGCATCGCCACGATGGCCAAGCGTTCGCGCATTAGCAGCCTGCCGGGGCAAATCTATCAGGTTCCGATCGACGGCCTTCCGCTGCTCGAATCAGAGCATATCAACTACCGTCGCGCCGCCGACGATGAGGTAAAGGCTGCCAACGATCAGGTTCGAAATTCTGCTGCCTCTGTTCGATAGTGACGGCCGGGCGATTGAAGACCAAAAGTTCGTCGAGACCGTAATAAAACACCTTTCGCTGTGCGTGTGTGAAAATGGGCGGTTGACAAATCGCCAGTAGGGTATATGTCGCCCGAAAAAGCTGCCGACGCAGGATTGTTTTTCCGAATGTCGAGTTGTATCTTGGCTGCATAGTGCGGGTTACGGCATCGGGCACGTCCAACGACTGGTCCTCATCAGCCGGCCGTGTCTGGGTCGTTCTCTGGCGGGTCATTTCAACGTTGTTGGGGAGGTCGTATGCGCATCGACATTTGCCACTCTCGGAATGTTCGTTTGAGAACGAGTCGGCACACACTTGCAATGTGTCGGGCAAGAATTACCGTAACGTTGTTCGCCACGTTTCTGCTCGGCGCGGCAGCGAACGTGGGAGACGGCGGCGGCAAGTGTCGCGCCGCGACCGTGACTCAAACGGGCACCAACGGATTCCCCGGCCCAGCAGGATTTCCCGGCGACCCAGGTTCGATCGGCGGTCCAGGTGGTCCCGGCTTTCCGGATCCCGTGGTGGCAATCGCCAGCGGGAACCCTGACAACACGAACGATGCACAGGCAACTGGCGGCAACGGCGGCGACGGCGGCAAAGGGGGCGACGGCGATGCTTTTCTCAACCCAAACGCGTCGGCTGGCAGCGGCGGCGCCGGCGGGAATGGCGCAAGTGCTCAAGCGATGGCAATCACCAATCCGGTGCTTGCCGGCGTTGCAAATGCGTCGTCCGTCGCCACGGCTGGCGGCGGCGGCTTCGGCGGTCTCAGCGGCACGCCCGCCGGGTTTGGCGGCATGGGCTTCCAAGGCGTCGGCGGCATCGGCGGCAACGCCCAGAGCAATTCCGATGCAACATCATTTTTCGCCAGCGCGCTCAATTCCAATTGTTGGGCTTACGGCGGGTATGGCGGAGGCGGAGGCGCCGGCGCGGCCGGCGGTGACGCCAATTCCCTGGCCGTTGGAAATGGATTTACCAGTGTCTTCCACGTAACGTCGGTGGCAATGGGCGGCCTCGCCGGCAACGGCGGCGGTTTTGCCGGCAACGGCGGATCTGCGACTGCCGCAGCAAACGGCGCGAATAACGGCGCAGGCGCGCTCAACGATAACTACGTCACCGCCTACGCGACCGGCGGCGCGGGCGGCATCGGCGGATTAGTCGGCGGAAATGGCGGAGCCGCAACGATTACCTCTCCCGTCAACGGAAACTTTGGCAGCAATGGTTACGTACTGGCGAGTCAAACCGGCGGAGCGGGCGGATTAGGCACTGGTGGAGCAACGGGCGGAAATGGCGCCGATTCGCTTCTCAACAATGCGGTGAGCGGTTCCGCGGGCGACGTGCTGCAACTCTTTCAATACGCCGTTGGAGGAAACGCCGGAGGTTCGCAAGGCGGCACCGTTGGTACAGCTGGCAATGCGATCTCGAACCTTACCGCGAATAAACCATCTGGCGGTGATTTTTTTGGAACGAGCGATGCGAGGGGTGGATACGGCGGCGATGGCTCCAGCATCACGAATGGCGGTATCGGTGGCACCGCATCCGGTTCGATTAATCTGACAGGTCCGGATTCGGTAAATGCCTATCTCGACGTAATTGGCGGCAACGGCGGGAATGTTACGGGAACAGGCAATGCCGGAAACGGCGCGACAGTTTCATCGGTCAATCAAACGACCGGCTCAACGCCGCTTGACCTGACGCTCACGCAATGGTCCCTCGGCGGTGACGGCGGAAATTCTACGACGGGCCTGGCGGGTATCGGCGGTGCCGCGACCAGCCGTCTAACGCAGAACTCCACGAGTAACGGAACTATTGTCACCACATATGCCAAAGCCGGAAAAGGCGGCGACAAGACTTCCGGTCCCGGCATTTCCGGCATCGGCGGCGACGCGGCTACGACGGCGGATATCGACAGCTCGACCGGCTCGGTTACCACCGATAGCGATGCGCGCGGAGGCGCGGGCGGCACGGCGGGTGGGCTCGCCGGTGGGGCCAATGGCGGACAAGGCGGAAACGCAAACTCCGACGCCCATTCAAACAGCCATGGCGGAGTCAACCCTGCGGCAAGTGCCACTTCCATTGCCGTTGGAGGGGATGGCGGAACGGTTGCCGCAACTGGACGGATTGGTGGAGTGGGCGGTAACGCCACGAGCCTTGCCGACAGCACTGGAAATCCGTCCGGCGCGCTCGTTGCCGATAGCGAAGCGTATGGCGGGAACGGCGGCGGAGCGCCGATGGCCGGCCGCGGCAACGGCGGCGCCGGGGGGAACGCGAACGCCACCGCGACCGGACACATCTCCAACGGAGATTATCAAATAACCGCCAAGGCGTATGGCGGGAACGGCGGCAATGGTGGTGATACCGTCGGCGCCATTGGCGCGCGCGGGGTAATGGCGGCAACGGTGGAACAGCGTCCGGAGAGGCTTCGGGTCTTACGCCTAGCTTTCTTTTCTCGCCATCCATCACGGTCACAGCGCTCGGCGGCGCAGGCGGTTACGCGACCGGCCTCGGCTTCACTGCCGGCAGCGGAGGGGCGGCAACCATTTTGTCGTCCGGCGGAGGTTTCGACGCGGCGGGAACGGTAACAGTCACCCAAACCGGCGGCGCCGGCGGTTATGGCTACGCCAATGCCAACGGCGGTTCCGGGGCCGACTCGTTCCTTACCAACGGCATCAGCGGCGCCGGCGGAAGCACGCTCAACTTGAATCAGTACGCCTACGGCGGCAGGGCAGGCGGCTCAAACGGCGGTTTCGTCGGCTCAACGGGAAACGCCGGCTCGTATCTCACCCTCACCAATTCTTTGTCCACAAACACGACTACGTACGCACGGAGCGAGGCCGACGGCAGCGTCGGCGGCGAAGGTTCCGGCATCAGCGACGGTGGCAACGGCGGCACTGCCAGTGGCTCGATCGATATCACTGGTTCCGCTAACCCTTCTGCCATCACGAATGTTTATTCTGCACTAAGTATCGCGGGCGGAAGCGGCGGCAAGGCTCTTGGTTCGGGTAACGGCGGACAGGGCGCCAGCGAAACGATTATCGATGCAACACACGGCTCGGCGACCAATTCGCTCTCGCTCGAACAAGACGCCTTCGGCGGCAGCGGCGGCAGCGCCAATAGCGGATTCGCCGGCAACGGCGGGGCGGTCGAAAACCGGCTCCGCGATCTTTCCTCGACCATTGTCACCTCAAAGTCTGTAACAGTTTTCGACCGGGCCGGTGATGGCGGCAATAAGACCGCTGCCTCCGGAGTCGCCGGCGCGGGCGGCAACGCGATCGGCGAAGTCCGCTCCGAATCCACCTCCGGTACCGCCGCCGCGTACTCATTGATCCATGGCGGGATTGGGGGCTACGGTTTGGGCGGTGCTTCGGGTGGCGCGGGCGGCGCCGCCGCATCGAGCGAGACTGCGATCGTCAATGCATTTAATCAGTCCGCACAAGCCGGTGATACCGTCTTCGGCGGCAATGGCGGATCGGCCGATACGACCGGCGCCACAAGTGGCGCCGGCGGCGATGCGCAAGGTTCAGCCTATAGTTCGGGTTCAAACGGCGGTTTTGTCGCGTCCGGAAGCCAGTCCATCGGCGGCGAGGGAGGAGGCTCCAATCACATCTTTCCTGGTGGAGGAAACGGCGGACCGGGCGGCAACGCGATCGCTTCGGCCAACAGTCAGGGGAATTCCGGTCCCAATTCATTCAGCGCCGGGTCGGACGCCGAAGGCGGCCGCGGCGGAGACGGCGGAAGCGCCACGCCTGTGTTGAATGCCAACGGCGGAAACGGCGGCAGCGCCACAGCAATAGCGATGGGCAACGGTTCCACCACAAACGTGCAGGGCGTGAGTGTTCAAGCGTATGCCTACGGCGGCGCTGGCGGAATGGCCAATGGTATCGGTTTCAGCTCCGGGATCGGCGGCGATGCCTCGGCAAGCGCCACGGGGACCTCGACCGGCGCCGCGAACATTAGCACCGAGGCCTACGGCGGGGCTTCGCCCGGCGCGCTCGCCGACGGTTCCGCGGTGTCTCGTTCCCAGGGCACAGGGACATCGGGCACCGCCACGGCTAAGGCTTACTCCAGCGGAGGTGCCACGGTGAACGTATCGACGTTGGCCGTTGCGCCATTCGCCAGCACGAGCACAAGCGAAAGCCGCGCGGCCGCCGGCAAGTTGTTTCCAAGTTCTAGTCTTGCCAATGGATTGCAAGCTACCGCCTACGTAGTCGGTATGCCGACGGCGAGCGACGTGACGGCCGCGGTTGTCGGAAACCCGCACGCGACGCAAATG
The DNA here is from genome assembly GCA_963733825.1 of Pirellulales bacterium. Lineage (GTDB taxonomy): Bacteria > Planctomycetota > Planctomycetia > Pirellulales > Lacipirellulaceae > JABDGM01. The sequence continues at coordinate 242,066 of CAVTEK010000003.1, read as the reverse complement.
GCCGCCGGCGGGGCAAACGCGCTCGGCATGATGCTGCTTGGCGGCGCCTATTCCAGCGGCGGCTCGGGGACATCGAAGACTTTCGTGAGCTCTGCATCGTTCACAATCGATCTCACCCAGCTTTCGTCGTCTCACGATTTGCAATTGGCCGCGCTGGACGCCGAACAATTTGGCGCCGGTTTCGACTCGTTGCGTGTGGAAGTAATCCGCGAAAATGTTTCAGTCGTCGATTTCACGACGAGCGAGGCCCCTTCGATGCTCGGTATGTTCAACGACTTTGTGTTCAACTTTGGCAACATCGGAACGGGCGCCATCAATAACATGCTGGATGTCACCGTGCGGCTCAGCCTGACGACCGACGACCTCAACGCCGGTTTCCGGTCGTATTTCATACTGGCCAACTCGCCGCTGGCCGCGTATAGCGGCGACTTTAATAACGACCACAAAGTCGACGCGGCCGACTACGTTGCCTGGCGCACGGGTCTGGGAACCACGTATACGCAGTCCGATTATTACGTCTGGCGATACCAGTTCGGCCAGACGATACCGGGCTCCGGCAGCAGTTTGAATTCGCTCACCGTCGTGCCGGAACCCGCGGCCTCGGTCTTGCTCATCCTCAGGAGCGCTCGTGATGTGCTCTCGCCGTGGCGCGATATTGTCGAAAACTCGTTCGTGCGTGACACCGGTCAAAATCCGACCCATTTTTCAGCCGGCGGAAGTGGAATTTGATGGTTCATTGATTTTCTCGAGCTGTTGTTTGTAGCTGGTTTTCCGGAAACCCGGTGGGCAGGGGAACGATGTACGCGTCTAGATTCTTGCGCCCACCATGACGCAAGCACTTTGCCAATCAGTGGTATCGCCATCCAGCAGTTCGCGTAAAGAAAGTTGTTTGTTGCGATAGCCCAGTACTTTCGGACAGTGGCGGGGCGATAGTTTACGCCGCAACAAGCGGGGCGTATTCGGCTTCGAACTTAACTGGGGATTTGTAGCCGAGCGTCTGGTGCAGTCGCTGGGTATTGTAAAACGTTTCGATGTACTTGAACACGCTCAGGCGGGCCGCCGCCAGGTTCTCGAAGTTCTCATGCTTGGTCCACTCATGCTTGAGCGACCAGAAGAACCGCTCCATGACGGCGTTGTCATAGCAGGAACCGCGTGCGACTCATCGAGCACTCGATGCCGAACGTCCTCAAGGTCTGTTGGTAAGCGTCGCTCGTGTACTGCGAGCCGCGGTCGCTGTGGTGCAGCAATTCTTTGCCGGCCGGCCGGCGTGTTCGATCGCCGCCCGCAGCGCCGCGCTGACCAACTCCGTGGCCAGCGAATGGCCGATCGTCCAGCCGACCACTTTGCGGCTGAACAGGTCAAGCACCACGGCCAGGTACGCCCAGCCTTGGGCAGTCGCGAGGTAGCGTGATGTCGGTGACCCACTTGCGATTGGCGCCGCGGCGGTGAAGTCGCGGTCGAGCCGGTTGGGGGCCGGCCGCTTCGTCGGGATCGACTTGGGTGGTGGTCGGAGTGAATTGCCTTGCGAACTCGGCTGCGAGGCCCATTTCTCGCATCGCGGCCGCCACCGTGTTGCGGCACGCCGACTCCAGATCGTCGCTTGCTGCAACGCTTGGGCAATCTTCAGGCTGCCGTAGATGCCGTGCGACTGGGCATGGACTTGGGCCACGGCCGCCTTGATCCGCTTGTGTCGCTGTGCAGGCTCGCTCGGCTCACGACCCGTCGAAGCGTAGTAGCCCGACGTCGAAACGTCGAGCACTTCGCACAACAGGGCCACTGGAAACGAGTCGCGGTGCTCACTGATCCAGGCGTGTTTCACAGCGACTCCTTCGCGCCAGTGTTCCTATTGAGAACTGCGCAGCTAATGAGCCTCGTTCAAGCTCGGCGATTAGCTATCAGCCGTCAGCTTTCAGCCAGACCGTGTTCATTAGCTGCGCAGGGATCAATAGTAAAACGTCGCCGTCGCGTTTTTAAGATCTCACGCTCGAGTTCAGCTCTTCGCAGCTCTTTGCGAAGACGCTTGTTCTCTTCCCGAAGCTCTTCCACGCTGGCGTTCTCGCCACACGGCTCGGGGCGCGGAGCGTGCTTGGCATGCCAGGCCCGCAAGCTCTGGTCGCCCATGCCCACTGCTGCCGCAGCCGCCTTAAAGGTGTAGCCCTCCTCGACTACCAACCGCACCGCATCTCGCTTGAACTCTTCACAAAACCGCCGCCAACAACGGGACGCTTCCCGCCGTAACTCGCTCATCCTTCGGACCTCTTACAGGAACCATTATCCGGTCCCCGACACTGTCCGAAAGTCCTGGGCTATCGCAAACCGGATTGGTCCAAGTATTGAGGAGGGCGTGAGCGGGCAATGCTCACGAAAATGAAACAGCACAGACGGTGATCACGAGGACGGGGCACCGCGACATAGAACACCTATTTCGAGGATTCAACATGAGAACCGGCGCTGCAGTAACGCGACGCATAACATTCATTGACAAGTCGCGCCGGAAGAACGCAGAGCGAGTAACAACATTTGGAATAGCAGACCGCAAAACGAAGTGAAAACCGGTTGCCGCGCACGTATTCCGGGTCAGAGGCACGCACGTGCGGGATGGCGGAATGTGGTTTCGTTGGCGCGTAGTTAGTCCTTGCCGCGATCTGCGGCATCAATGAAATCGACGCGGCGGTGCAACGAAAGCAAAGATCCGGCCAGGATCAATAGTGCCAATCCGCTCGGCTCCGGCACTGCGACTCTGGCAGAGCCAGCGATAACTGAACTGTTGAAGCCACCGGCACCCGCGCCGCTGCCCGCCGTATGGCCGAAGTTGGAGCGCCAGAGGTTGTAGTCGTCCTGCGTGTAGAGCGTGCCGAGACCTTTGCGCCACGCGATAAAGTCGGCTGCGTCAACCATGCCGTTGCCGTTGAAATCACCAGGCAGGCCGACGCTCAAAATACCGGCCGTGTAAAGTTGCGAGGTGTTCCACATCAACCCCGCCGAGAGCGTCGGCAATTGCAGCGTAGAAAACGTTCCGCTGAGACTGGACCAATCGAGAATGTCGAACGACTGGCCGGGGGCGAAATTGAAGCCGTTCGACAGGTCGATTTTCGAAACCTGCAGTTTGCCGTCCAGGGTCAACTGTCCGGCGACGGCGACGTGGTCGTATTGCGTGCCGAGCGTTGTGCCGCCGAGCTCGATCTTTAGCACGTTGGTGTCGCCGAATGTAACACGGCCATCGAGCGAGACCGCGGCGGGACTGTTGCCAGGGCTATAACCGCCTTCGAAGAACGTCGCGCCGCCGCCGGTGAAAGCTCCCGCGCCGCTAACCTGGCCAAAAAACACCAAGGTGCTGCCGGTGCTGACGCGGAACACGTCGCCGTTGTGAACAACAGGATCGTAAAAGGTCACGTTGCTGTTGCCGCTGACGATGATTTGGCCGCCCGGAATGCTGTTTTCCGGATCGGCAGCCACGTTATCAACCGCTCCGAATACGTCACTCGTCCCGAACGAAAAATTCACGCTCCCAGCGTCGCTCAGTCCACCGTTGAATTGCAGCAAGGCGCTGCGCGCCTGGATCGAAGCGGCGCTGGTCAGGTTGTAAACCCCCTGCGTGAAAGTCAGTTGGGTGCCGATTGCTTGTATTTTGTTGTAGTTGTAGACGTAACTACGGACCGTACCCGTGCCGTGCAGCGTGCCGGAATTTTGCAGCACGCCACCGTTGATCTGGCCCCCATTGCCGAGGTCGATGTCGCCCCAGTTGTAAATGCCGTAAGCCGCGGTTGCGACGCCGCCGATGACGCTTAACTTGCCAAGCGGCTCGACGTAAATATATTCGTTCGCCGTCAGTTGCCCGCTCGGTTGAAGTCGCAACTCTGCCTGGCCGCTCGTCGTTGCGCCAAGATCGAGGCCGCGGATCGTTGTGGCCGACGACGGCCCGGTGATTACCGCGCCGTTGTCGGGATGAATGTTGGTGTAAACCACCGTGCGTGGCTTCAGGCCAAAGCCCAAACTGCTGGCCGTGTCCCACGCCGCCGCTGGCGTTCGCGGCGTAATCGTAGGACAGTTCCGCCACGTAGATACCAGCCGTGCCATCGGTAAACGATGTCAAAAATGCCACGTTGCCATTGCTATTTGCTCTCGAGTTGAAGTTCGGTGAAAAGCTGTTGATTTTTCTGCCGTCCAAAAAAGAAGCAGTGGTAATTACCGGGCTGAGCGCGCCGCCATAATTGGTAAAAATCCCGGTGGGCGCGCCGCCACTGCCTCCCACGAAAGCCACGCTTCCATTACTGAGAGACGGCGTGCTGCCGAACGTTCCGAAATTCCCAGACCCGTCGGGAATAAAAGAAGGAGGACGGCACGTTGAGCGCACCGTCCATCCTTCGATCTCGGTCCCCTGGGTCTGCGCTCGGGTCGCACCTCTGCGTTGCCCTATCCTCCGCCCAGGTCGTTTGGTGTTGTAATCCATCATCACAGGCAGATGCAAGCCACCGGGCTTGGCGTCTTCGTTCACGGGCGGCTTCGAGTTTCCGGTCTCGCGCGGCGAAGATCTCCGCGTCACGGCCGGCGAGCTTGACGGCCGGCGTGACGTAGCCGATCGCGCGGTGCAAGCGGACGTGGTTGTAATGCTCCACGAAGCTTTCGACGAGACGACGCGCCTCATCGAGCGACAGCGGTACGTGCGCCGCAGGCAATCGCGCTTGAGTGTGCCGTGCCAACGTTCCACTTTGCCGTTACTCTGCGGGTAGTAGGGGCTCGTCCTGACATGAGTCATGCCGCAGAGGCGGATGAACTCGTGGAAGTCGCGGGCGATGAACTGCGGGCCGTTGTCGGTGATCACTCGGGGATGAGCGTCGGGGAATTTTTCCCGCGCTCGCTCGAGGACGATCTCGATATCAGCCTCGCCATCGATTCGCGGAGTTCCCAGTGGACGAGAAAGCGGCTCGCGCCATCCAAGACGCTGGTGAGGTAGTAAAACGTACCGCAGACGTTGACGTAACTGATGTCCATGTGCCAATGCTCATGGGGCGTTAAAGGCTGCTGAAATCCTTTACCTTTCGCGCTCTCGCTGCGATTCCAACGAGCGGAAGCAGCCGGCCCGCTGGAGGACGCGGTACACGGTCGCCGCGCCGGCCGCCACCACGTCCGCGTCCATCATCATGTACGTGAGCCGGCGATAACCTTCCAGTGGATGTTCGGCGTAGAAGGTGAGGATCGCCTCCCGCTCCCAGGCTTCGAGCCAGTGATCGCGCGGCACGAGCACGTTGTGCTCGTTCACTTTGCCGAAGCGCTCTGCGCCAGTCGTAGAACTTGCTCATACCGACACCGATCCACTTCACCAGCCGCGTACGGCGTCGACAGATCGGCAACCACATTTAATCCGCCGATGTCGGTGTAAATTCCCGATTGCGACGGCGAATTCGCCTGAAATGCCACGTTGCCGTTGCTAATCGAAGGCGCGGTGCCGAAGCTGGTAAACGTGACCGGGGCTTCGGGGGTCAGCGTGTTCTTGTCGGCTACGACATGCAACGAACCACCTACGTCGGTATAAACGCCCGACTGACCGCCGCTACCAGTGCCAATGAACGCCACATTGTCGTTATTGAAGCTCGCGCCGTTAGAAAAACTCGCGAAGTTACCCGTTCCACTTGGAATCGGAGTTCCGGTATTCGCCACAGCGTGCAGTCCGCCCACCGAGCTGTACAATCCCTGCTGTCCGCTCGCGCCCAGACCGTAAAACAGCACGTTGCCGCCATCCAATGCAGTAGCATTTCCAAAACTTGTGAAGGTTCCCGAACCGCTGGGAATGTTCGTGCTTACGTCCGCGACGCGATTCAAACCACCGACGTTACTGTAAATTCCCGGCACATTGCTGCCGTTAAACCCGGTGAATGCAATGTTGCCGGCGCTTGGGGATGGATCACCAAATGAGATGAACGTGCCGCTTCCGGCCGGAATCGTGGTGCTACTGCTGACAACTTGCGTCAGAGTTCCGCCAGCGCTGATGTACAGCGCGTCCTTTCCCATACTGCCGCCACCGACAGCAGCCTTGTTTCCACGAAAGGCCACACTGTATCCGTTAAGCGCCGGCAATTGAAAAAGACCGAACGGGGTTGACCCCCCGTCGGGCACTGTAGTGTTGAAGTCGGCGATCTTGACGTAATCAAAGTCCAGGCCTGATGCCGACAACGGCGACAGCGAGAGTACGATTGCAATAGCGGCAAATGTTTTTTGACTCACCGATGTGTCCTTCACTACTGAGGGAGAATTTAATCAGCGTCTAGCTACGGGCGTATCCGGTCGGATGCCGACACCAACAAGAGCGAATTGAATTACTTGATACGTCGAGTAGCGACTCCGGCGATCGCGAGACCGAAAAGAAACATAATTGCTGTCGCCGGCTCGGGGACCGGCGTCCACATCACGGCGTAGCCGACGAAGTTACTACCATCACTAGCGACCGCGGAACCGACGATGACTCCGCTCTCGTCGATGTCATACGCGTAAGAGCCGACGAACGTAGGACCGAGGCCGGTGAGAAACGAGTTTAGATCGACGTAGCTCGCGGCGGTCCCTTGCCACAGCATCGCGTGCTGCTGGCCGCCGGTGGCGGTTCCTGCGCCGAAGCCGACCTGGAGGTTTCCCGCGACCGCGTTTGCGCCGGTTTGAGTGAAACCTGGCGGATTCAAGTCGACCACGCTGGCCGCGGTGCCATGCCATAGTAGGGCGTGTCGTTCGCCGTCGATGCATATGGAGAAAAGACACCGGTTCCAACTTGGCTGTCTGCTGAAGCGTCGCTGGCGAAAGTTTCGGGATATGCCGCGTTATGGAGATTTACGACAGTGTGTTCCGCCCCCTGCCAAAGCAGCGCCGCCACTTTCCGGAAGCGTGTCTGGCCAAGATCCGACGATGTTGTCATCGAAGACGCCGTAGGCGATGCGAACCCAAATACCCGGCCGGATGAAGATCGACGACGCTCGCGGCCGTGCCATGCCAGAGCAGCGCGTGGGTCGGGCCGCTTGCCAGTCGCGCAACCAAATCCCACCTGATTGTTTCCGGAGACGCCCATGCCGAAGGAATTGTCGAGCCCCGCGGGATTCAGATCGACCAAGCTCGCGGCTGTACCGTGCCACAAGACAGCGTGCGTGTTGCCGCCCGTGGTCGGCCCAGGCCCATCACCGATTTGACTATCGTCTGAAACACCGCGGGGCTGCGCGAACCAGCCGTCAGGATTGAGTCCGACAACGGTGTTGGTCGAGGTGTTCAACAGGAAGGCAAAGTCGCCTTGACCCGAGGATGGAGTACCGAAACCGAGGATACTAGTTCCCGAAATACCGACGCTTCCGCGTCGTCGAATCCCATCGGCGAGATGATGGTCGCCGTGTAGGCAACGGCCGCCGCGTGTTGCGTGCCCGATAGCATCGCGACGGCGAGGCCAATCGCGCGCATCAAACCAAGATGTCGTGTCATCCAAACGACCTTTCAAAAACTGGATAGTCTGCAACGGTTACACCTCCATTGAATTGCCATCGAGCGGCGATTCGGACGGCCGGCGAGTAAAAAATGCGAAGTTGTGTCGCCAAATATCCAGGGCGGCAAAAATGGACGCGCTTTTGGTCGCTAAGTTGCTGGCAGATGGCCAGTTACGACAATCGATGGGAGCCGCGGGCGAGATAACCGTTGGGTCTAAAACGGCAGTCTTTGGTAGTTCGAACAACGCGGACCCGGCCGCTGGCGAGCACGAATGTCAGCATGCGCGCATTGGCGGAACCGGCGAAACCGGCCGTCCGGCCAGTTGATTCTGTCGGTCGGTGCGCACTCGCCGTAAAATGAGGGTCACTCAGGCTTTGAAACCAGGCTGGTGGCAATATGCCCGCTGAAGAACGATTCGACGAACTTCTGCTGCGGGTTCGTCTTGGCGAGCCAAACGCTGCCTACGAGTTGGTGCGGCGCTATGAGTCGGCCGTCCGGGTCGCGATTCGGACCCGTTTGTCCGATCCGGCGCTCCGACAGCAATTTGATTCTATGGACATCTGTCAGAGCGTGTTGGCCAGCTTCTTCCTGCGAGCGGCGGCCGGCCAGTACGATCTCAATGAACCTGGGCAGCTCGTGGCCCTGCTTACAAAAATGGCCCACAACAAATTGGCGATGCACGCCCGTGGCCACTATCGCCAGCGGCGCGACGTGCGGCGGGTCAGCAGCATGTCGGATGACTGGGCAACACCGACGGCCAAAAATCCGGGACCAGACGAGCAGGTTATCAACCGCGATTTAATTCATCGGGCCTATGCACTGATGGAGCCAGAAGTCCGGCAGATGGCGGATTGCCGCGCTGACGGCACGAAGTGGTCGGAAATCGCCGCCCAATTGGGTGGAACCGCGGAAGCGCGCCGCAAGCAATTTCGCCGCGCGATGGACAGCATCGCCCAATCCCTGGAAATCGAATAGAGCGATTGCATGTCGATCAACGGGAAAAGCGTGCACCCAAGTCTCGCGACCGCAGCGACCATCGATCAGGCGCTCGACGAACTGCGGCGATTTCCCCGCGATCAATGGCTGGACCTCGCGCGCAGCGACCAATCGATTCGCTGGCGGAAAGGGTTAGGAATCCCGGCCGAAGTTTACTTCCAACAGTTGCCGGAAATGCGGGGCGAAATCGAAGAAGCGCTCGTACTGATCAACGGCGAAGTGCAGTTGCGGCGGGAAGTGGGCGATTCGCCGGGACTGATCGAATACCAGCGGCGCTTTCCCGAGTTGGCAGAGAATATCGCATTGCAGTTTGACGTCGATCGCATTTTGGGCGCAGCGGCCGATATCGAGGCGATCGACGCCGAGGACTACCGGGTCGACGTTCAACTGCCGGGTTACCTATTCCTGGCCGAGATCGGGCGGGGCTCGTCGAGCGTCGTGTACAAGGCGCGGCAACTATCACTCGATCGATTGGTCGCGATCAAAGTGCTTCGCGTCGGCGGCGCAGATGCCAAGCAGCTCGCGCGGCAGCGGCAAGAAGCGGAGATTCTCGCACGATTGCACCATCCGAACGTGGTTCACGTCTACGAAATGCTGGAGCATCGAGGGTGCCTGAACCTGGTGATGGAATATGTCGAAGGCACGACGTTAGCCGAGCACTTGCAGGGACGACCGGCGACGCCCGATGAATCCGCGCGGCTGGCGCTTGCGCTGGCAGATACAATTCAAGTCGTTCATGAAAATGGCGTTTTGCACCGCGATCTCAAACCATCGAATGTGCTCACGACGACGGCCGGAGAACTGAAAGTCACCGACTTTGGCCTTGCCAAACTGCAATCGAGCGCCAACCTGCTCACGACGACCGATTCGGTATTGGGAACCCCAAGTTACATGGCGCCCGAACAGGCAATCGGCGAGGCGCACGCCGTTGGACCGGAAGCAGATGTTTATTCGCTGGGCGCGATCCTGTACGAGTTGCTCACGGGGCGGCCGCCATTCCTGGGCGCGACGGTGCTGGATACATTATCGTTGATTCGCTCCCAGGAGCCCGTGCCGCCGCGCCGGCTGCAGCCGAAAACGCCGCGCGATTTGGAGATAATTTGTCTCAAGTGCCTGGAGAAAAATCAAAAACTGCGTTACTCCACAGCCGGTGCGCTGGCCGATGATTTGCGCCGATTTCGTGATGGCGAGCCGATCGTCGCTCGATTGCCGGGATCCGCGGAGCGACTCGCGCGGCTGGTCCGGCGCAAGCCGGCAGCCTCTGCGGCAATCGCGATATTCGCTACTCTCGTCGGATGTTGATCGCGGCGCGTTGGATGATTCTTGAGCAGAAGCAGCGGCTTTCCTCGGAGTCGCTGGTTGCATCAATTACCACGGCCGACTCACACTCGTTGCCGCTGTTGCTAGGAAAGATTTCGGCTGAGCCCAGTGAGTTCTTGCCGATGATTCGCGCGGAGCTGGCCGCATCGCGCGCCGACGAAAACAAGTGGGTAAACTTATCCGTGGCCGAACTGGCGGCCGATCCCGGCGCGACGGGCAAGCCGCTGCTCGGGTATTTGCCCAATGCACGGCCCGTCGAGGTGCCGGCTATTGTCGACGCGCTTACGCCGCGATCCGAGTCGCTTCGCCCTTCGATATGGCGTGCGCTACAAAGCGCTGGTGCGAGCGATGAGGCCCAACTTCGCCTGGGCTGCTTAGCAGCACAAATCTCCGCGGATGATGAACGATGGTCAGCAATCGCGCCGGCAGTTTCGCGGGCGCTGGTTCGTCAGCATCCTGTGGACATCGGCATCTACACCGCTGCCTTGCGGCCGGCGCGAGCGGCGCTGGTTCCACCCCTCGTGGCGCTCTATCGCGGTCCTGCGACCGATGCGATTGCGCGCGATGTGGCCGCCGGAATTCTGGCGCGATTTGCCGACGACCAACCGGCGACGCTGGCCGATTTGATTGGCGACGCAGATGCAGTTAGTTTCCGCTTGCTGCTCTGCGAATTACAAGATCAAAGCGCGGCGACGTTACCACGCCTGGAATCGATCGCCAACCAGCAAGTGAGTTTCGAGCAACTGGCCGCCGATCCCTCCGGGCAGTCGAAGCACGATCTCAATCGGGCGTACGATTTGGTCCTGCGGAGGCGAGCCAACGTCCTGGTGGCGATGTGGAGGCTGGGCGAGACCGACGCGGGACTCGGCGCGCTTGGCTACGATGCCGATCCAGCTTTGCGCGGTTGGCTGATCGAGCTGCTTGCGCCACTGGGAGTGCCGACCGATCGCTTGTGGGCGCTAGCAAATAGTACGGCCAACGATGGAACTCGCCAATCACTGCTATTGGCCATTGGCCAGGCAGAACTGGCAACGATGAGTCCTATCGATCGGCAAGGAATAATTGAAGGAGTACTTCAAATCTATCAGCGCAATCCGGATGCCGGAGTCCATTCGGCCTGCCGCTGGCTGTTAAGGAATCGACTGAATGCGGCGGATAGTGATATTGACCGCCGACAACGGTCTTCGCGGTGGTGTAACAGCGTCCCGTCGCTGGTACGTCGGTCCCAATGCCCATTTGTTTACAGTTTTCACCCATCCAAGCACGTTTTCGATGGGTTCACCTTCCCAAGAGGCATCGCGCGAAGAAGATGAGGCGGTACACAACCAATCGATTCCACACGGCTTCGCGATCTCGACGGAGGAAGTAACGATCGCACAATGTCGCAAGTTCCGCGACCGGTACTTCAACACTCGTTACTGTCCGACGGCGGATTGCCCGGCAAATAACATCACGTGGTTCGACGCAGCCGCCTATTGCCGTGCGATCAGCGAGCAAGATGGCCTGCCGGAAGATCAAATGTGCTATCCGCCTGTCGCCGAAATTCGCCCGGGGACGAAACTGCCGGAGAATTGGCTGCGAGCGGACCGGCTACCGGCTTCCTACGGAAGCGGAGTGGGAGTACGCGTGCCGCGGCGGTGTCACGGCAAATCGTTTTTGTGGTCCCGGCGAAGAGCTATTGTCGCGATATGCGTGGTATTTAAAGAACTCGGACAATCGTGCGTGGCCCGTCGGACGACTCAAGCCCAACAATTTCGGGTTGTTCGACGTATTGGGGAACGTCGCGGAGCGGTGCCAGGACGCAATGGCCATTTACCCAGGGGATACTAAGCAAACGGCCTCCGGAGTGTCGACGCAAGACGAGTTGTTGGTGAACGCCGACTCGATGCGCACTACCCGCGGCGGAAATTTCGACCACAGTGATGAGAACCTTCGCTCGGCGCGGCGCAATGCCAATGCAGCGGGCGACCAGTGGGCAATTGTCGGCTTTCGGATTGCTCGCACAGTAAAGACCGATGAATAAAAAAAGAAATAACGTGCGTTTCGTGGAAGGACGCTCTCTAGTGGCGGAGAGAATTGCTATGCGTTCGATAGCGAGGTCTTCTGTTTTCGCACTGACCGCATTCGGCTGGATTTGTCATGCTCCGCTTGCGACGTCGCATGCGGAAGATTTCAAGCTTCGCGACCACGATACAGTTGCTTTCCTTGGCGATAGCATCACGGCAGCGCGCGGGTATCCGAAGATTATCGAACACTATACGGTGATGCGTTTTCCGGATCGGAAGATCCGCTTCTACAACGCCGGCAAAGGAGGCGATACAGCGCAAAGCAGCATCGCGCGGCTGGAGCGCGACGTGTTTTCTCACAACACGACCGTAATGCTGGTTGCGTTGGGTGTGAACGACATCGGCTGGGGAGCCAAGGCGGACGCTGAACACAAGCGAATGTATCTCGAAGGCATTCGAACTCTCATTGCCAAATGCAAGGAAAAGCAGGTGCGCGTGATTGTTTGCTCGCCGGCGATCACGGCCGAGAATCCCGAGACGGCGGAGAAGGGCTTTCTGCAGCGAATGGCGGACGAGGGGCTGGAGGAAGCGAAATCACTTGGCGCCGGAACGATCGACGTTCAACGCGGGATGCGCGAAATTCAGCGGGCGATGTGGAAATTCAACGCCGGTGAGCCGGATGCCGCAAAACACGTCACGCTGCACGCCGCCGATGGCGTGCATTTGAACGATCTCGGTCAGTTGGCTATGGCGTTTGCAATTTTGAAGGGTTTGGGTGCGCCCGATCTGGTGTCGTCGGCGACGGTTGATGGCAAAAATGGCAAGGTCTCAGCAACGGCCGGTTGCCGCGTGACCGATATCGACGTGCTCCCTGATGGAGTTGCTTTCACGCGGAACGATGATGGGCTGCCGCTCAATCGCGGCATCCTTTCGGGCCTCGATTACCGCTGGGTGCCCGTGCCCGATCGACTGAACCGGTACGAGCTGCGGGTAACCAATCTGACGGCCGGCAAATACTCGGTTCGCGCGGACGAACGATCACTGGGCACACTTACCGCCGAGCAATTGTCGCGGGGAGTCAATATCGCATCGATGACGGCTGACGCGTGGGAGCCGGGCGGAGCGTGGGACGCGCAGTCGGATGTCGTCAAGGAGCTGGTGGATGCCCGCGACCGCCTGCTGTTTGCCGGGCTTCTGCAAAGGACGTACGATCCCAACGATCCGAAGAGCGGCGAGCTGCACGAGGCCTATCAGAAACTCGACGACGGCCTCATCGAGCTGGAGCGCAAGACCGCAAGGCCGCGGGCCTATCGAATCGAGATTATTAAGACGAAGTAGATGCGGCCGATTCAGGCGTGAAAATGGTGACGCCGCAACCGCGAAATTCGTCGAGTGATGCAAGCGCGAGGCGCTTCATCGAGCGCCGTTGTTCGTTCGATGAGCATCGTTGGGTTTAGTTTTACAGTTCGAATCAGGTCGAATAATATCGGGTATGCGTGGGCCTGTAGGCCATGGCTACCCTTGATTGTCAGCTCGCAGCCAATCACGCGGCGGACGAGCGCGGCTGGCAGCATTTCCTGATCAGTCAGATGGCCGACCTGCACATGCCGGCCACGTTTGCGGAGCGAAAGAATCGAATTGGCGATCGTTGCCACGCTGCCGGCGGTGTCGATCGAGAGATCGGCCCCGCGGCCGGTGATCTCGCAAATCGCGCCCGGTATATCGGGCGTTTCGCGAGCATTCAGCAAAACTTCGGCGCCGAGACGGCCGGCCAACTCCAAGGGCTCGCCGCGAATATCGATGGCAATCACGCGCGCTCCGAACGCATGCGCGAGCATTACCGCGGAAAGTCCTGCGCCGCCGCAGCCGTGTATGGCAACCCATTCGCCTGGTTGCACCTCGCCCTGCGCGGCGACGGCGCGATAGGCGGTTGCGAAGCGGCAACCCAGCGCCGCAGCGACAGCGCTGGACAGTTCTTCCGGCAGCAGCACCAGGTTTTCATCCGCATATCGCACGGCCACAAATTCCGCGAAGGAGCCCCAGCCCGTGAATCCGGGCTGGAACTGAGAGTCGCAAATGTGCTGATTGCCGCCGCGGCATTCGACGCAATCGCCGCAACCTGCGACGAACGGCATCGTGACTCGCTGTCCGATCCACGTTCGCGGCACGTCGCGGCCGACGGCGACGACGGTGCCCGCGAACTCGTGTCCCGGCACATGTGGGAAGTGCTTGATGTCTGGGTCGTGCCCGCGCCAGCCATACCAATCGCTACGGCATAAACCCGTTGCCTCGACTTGAATGACGGCGCCATCGGGCTCCGGTGACGGATCTCTCAGCGTAGCTGTCGAGATCGGTCCGCCAAACTCGTGATAGACGACGGCTTTCATGGACAGGGCAGTCTGAGAAATAGTCCTTCCGGCTCCCTCCCCGTCGAAGGGGAGGGGACCGGAAGGAGGCATAGCGGCGATTAGTCTATGTACACGAATTCGTCGAGATTGACGAGCGCCCGGCAGAGTTCGGCCAGATTGCGTTCGGTCAATAAGCGCTTGCAGGCTGCCGTTTCCGCATCGTCTGGAACTCGTTGAAGTGCGAGTTCGAAGGCTCGTCGCACTTGTTGCGTGGGCTCCTTTCCGGCGTCGCGCTCGACACGCCCCGCGAAGGCATGCGCCGCGTCGGCCGAGAGCGCGCTGTTGAGCAACATGAGCGCTTGCGGCGCGATCGTCGAAACCTGGCGGCGCGGGCACGAAGTGGAGTTGTCTGGAAGATCGAACGACTCCAACAACGGGGTGCGTGTGTTGCGTTTCTGAACCAGAAACAGGCTGCGGCAATACTGATCGGATTTGGGCGACGGATACCAGCCCTTCGTTTTTTCGGGGTTGTCGTCGAAAAATGCCGGATTGGAGTCCAGCACTTCGTGTGGCAAATCGGGCCAGACCGGCGGGCCATCGCTCTTTGGCGTGAGCAGGCCGCTGACGAATAGCAGCGAATCGCGAAGCTGCTCGGCGCTTTCTCGGCGGGGCGAACGAAGGGCGAAATCATCGGAAGTGAACGACGGCGCCTGCCGGTACGCGGCGCTGGTTGCGATTTCGCGGACGAGTTTTTTGACCGACCAACCTTGTTCGGTGAAATCGCTGGCCAGCCAATCGAGAAGTGCGCAATCTTCGGGCGCGAGCCGGCCAAACCGAAATCATTCGGCGTTGCCGCTAGTGGGTGGCCCATCAGGCTGGTCCAGATTCGGTTCACGAATACGCGGGCAGTGAGGGGGTTTTGCGGCGAGGCGATCCATTTTGCCAGGGTCAACCTGCGGCCCGTTGTTTTGCTGTTGCTGGGTTTGGCGATCGTTGCCGGCTGCGGATCGAATATCGAAGGGAAACCGGGCTCGACCGCATCGCGCGGTGATTTGTAGTCGCCCTGGAACAGAACGTGGGTGATGGGAACGTTTGCCGGGTTATCGGTCATCAACAAAGCGTGGGTAACGGCTCGCCGCTTCGATTCGATGGCCGCGATTTGTTTCTGCAAACCGTCGCGCGCCGGTTTATCCGTTGCCGGCAGTGCGGCCAGTTTTTCCCGGAGTGGTTTTGCCTCTGCCTCCAATTGCTCGTTACACTTGTTGATCGCGGCTTGATCCGCGGCCAGATCGATTGGCACGTCGTCTGCAAATTGCATCGCCGCGAAAAATGCCCGAAAGCGGTAGTGGTCGGCCTGCGACAGCGGATCGTATTTATGGTCGTGACAGCGGCAACAGGTCATCGTGAGGCCGAGGAACGCGCCGGCGGTGGTTTCGGTGACGTCGGCCAGCAGCTCGGCCCGGCTCCGATCTTGCTCGTTAAACAATTTGGCTGCGTTGTCGTGCGGACCGAGCCGCAGGTAGCCTGTCGCAATCAAGTCATCTTGTTGGGCCGGCGTCGTCGGCGCGCCTTCAAAGAGCTCGTCACCGGCGACTTGCTCGCGGATGAACTGGTCGAAGGGTTTATCGGCAGCGAACGAGCGGACGACGTAATCGCGATATCGCCAGGCCTGTGGACGGAATTCATCCCAATCGAACCCATTGCTATCGCTGTAGCGAACCACGTCGAGCCACAACCGCGCGAAGTGCTCGCCGAATCGTGGACTGCTCAGTAATTGATCGACCAACGCGTGAGCCGCTTCTTCGCTCCCAAGTTCGTCAACGGATTTTTGAAAAGCAGCGACCTGCTCGGGCGTGGGCGGCAGACCGATGAGGTCGAAAAACAATCGCCGCGCAATGGTGCGTGGCTCGGCCATCGCGGGTGGGGATACACCTTCTTGCTCGAACCGTGCGAGGATGAAACGATCCAGATCTCTCTTCGGCCAATCAGCCTGCTTGACATTTGGCAAAGCGGGGCGCTTCACCGGCTTGAGCGACCACAAATCGAGCCGCTGACCGCCGAAAAGTTGCACGATCGGATTTCGCGGATCGGACCATGCGTCGCCGACATGCGGATTCTGAGCGACCGCCAAGTCGCCGGACGATGCTGAGGCGGCCGGCCACGGAGCGCCATCGCGAATCCAGCGTTCGAGCACGGCAATGTCGCTTCCGGAAAGCTTCTGCTTCGGCGGCATTTCCAGGATTTTATGGGTGCGTTTGACGGCCGCCAAAAGTAAAGATTGGTCGGGATTGCCGGGCACTAGCGCCGGGCCCGAATCGCCACCTTTCAACGCCGCTTCGCGAGAATCGAGGCGCAAACCGCCTTCCGCCTTGTCGGGTCCATGGCAGCTCGTGCAGTGCGAAGCAAGCAGTGGTTTGACTTGTTCGTGGAAATGGCGATCCGCGGCTGTGGGGCTGCCATCGACAGGCGAACCAGCCGCAAATGCCCCCGCACTGAGCAGAATTCCAAGCACAAAAGCACATGCCGGGATGATTGCAAATTGCAAATTGCAAATTTTGAATTGCAAATTGCGGAATTCGTTCCCCAATTTACAATTTGCAATTTTCATTTTGCAATTTGCAATTCGGCCAAAGCACTTCATGTGAGCAATCCCGGGATGACTTTCGCGATTCCCGCCACGCCGGTGAGCCGTTCTTGGCGACCGTTGGTATAGAATGAGAGCTCTTCATGATTCAGCCCGAGCGCGGTCAGGATCGTCGCATGCAGATCGCGAAACGGCGTCGGGCGATCGACCGCGAGATAACCGATTTCATCCGTGGCGCCGATGCGCTGCCCGGGTTTCACGCCGCCACCGGCGAGCCAGATCGTGAAGCCGGCCGCGTTGTGATTGCGACCGTTGTCGCCTTGCATCAATGGAGTGCGGCCAAACTCGCTGCCGAAGATCACCAGTGTCTCGTCGAGCATGCCGCGGTCATCGAGGTCCGCGAGAAGAGCCGCGACGGGCTGATCGATCGAACGAGCAAGTGGCGCGTGATTCTCCTTGAGCTTTCCGTGCGCGTCCCAGCCGTTTTTGTCGGGCATATCATAAATCTGCACAAACCGAACGCCGCGTTCGACGAGCCGGCGGGCAAGCAGACACTTGCGGCCGAAGCCTTGCATTTTTTCGTCGCTTTGTTCGAGGCCATAGCTCTGCCGTGTCGCAAGCGTTTCTTGTTCCAAGTTGCCGACTTCCAACGCGCTCGATTGCATGCGATAGGCGAGCTCGTAGCTTGCCAGCCGGGCGTCGAGCTCAGTGAATCCCTGGTGCGACTGCCGGTGCCGCAGATTCAACTCGCGGATCAAATCGAGCGACGCCCGTTGCCCCTTGGCAAATTCGGCCGATGGCAGCAGATCGAGGACGGGGGTGCCTTTGTCGCGCAACCGCGTGGGTTGAAACGCGGCGGGTAAGAATCCATTCGAATAATTCGCGGCGCCGCCGAGGGGCCCGATATCGAACAACACCACGTAACCGGGCAGGTCCTGATTTTCGGAGCCAAGGCCGTAGGTGGTCCACGAGCCGAGGCTGGCCTTGCCGACGCGCACGTCGCCGGTGTGGAACTGGTAGCTGGCCGGTGCGTGATTATTCGAGTCGGCCTGCATCGAGTGAATGAAGCACAGCTTATCGACGTGCTGTCCGAGTTGCGGGAACAGCTCGCTGATCCACATTCCCGACTCGCCATGCTGCCGCCACGAGAAGGGGCTGCCGAGCAGCTTGTCTTCGCAACTATTCGTGATGTTCGCGAACTTCGATTGCGCGATCGCTTGCCGCATCGAAGCCGGCAATGGCTGGCCGCTGAGTCGTTGTAGTTCTGGCTTGTAGTCGAAGGTATCGACCTGTGACGGTCCGCCCACGAGGTACAGGAAAATCACCGACTTGGCTCGCGCCGCAAAGTGGGGCGGGCGCGGAGCGAACGGTTGAAGTGGGTCGATCGCGGGCCGATGGCTCGGCGCGGCGGCGCGGGCCTCCCCGCGCAACAGCGCCTCGAATGCCAATGTGCCGAAGCCGGCCCCAAGCTGGCCCAGAAATCCTCGGCGAGAACAGTCGCAGGCGGGGTAAGGCATTTCATTGACCGCCGTTAAGGAACCATGGGTGAAATGCTGTTCGTTGGTGACCGGGGCGGGGGACCGCCCGGCTCGCCACAATATACCACCGTTTCTTACTTGTCCAAACTATCGGCCCAAGCAGTTTCGGGGCGCAAGGGCTTGTCGTACAATGGGTTTTGGCTTTTCGAGAACGGCCGCATCGGGTCGTCCGTAGAACTTCTTTGCGGGATTTGGCTGCGGCGAACGACTTTTTCAGGTCGGATGTGGGCGAGGTGTGGATTGACGGATGTCGAACTGCTAGACGGTGCTCGACGCGGCGACGCTATGGCCTGGCGTGCGCTCTACGAGCGCTATTTGCCGTTCGTCTGGCGGCAGGCGCAGTGCGCTCGTGGGGGACATTCATGCGGCGGAGGACATTACGTCGGAAGTGATGCTGGCGCTGCTGCGGAATGTCAAAGACCTTGAAAGCGACGTTCACAAACTGGGTGGGTGGTTGCGGGCGGTCGTGCGGTTCAAGTCGGCCGACTACCAACGAGCCATCATTCGCTCGCGTACGAAGATGGCCGTCGCGGCGAGCCGTGCGGAGACCAACGGACTCAATTCGCAATCGGTTCCATCCGCCCCGTTAGAAGCGGTTGAAACGAAACGGCGCGTGCAGCTTTCGTTGGAATCGCTCACGGAACGACAACGGATCGTTCTGGAATTGAAATACTTTGAATCTCTTACGGTACGCGAGATCGCCGCGCGGTTAGGCGAAACGGAAAAGGCGGTGGAGGCAGTGCTGTATCGAGCCCGACGTGAATTTCGTCGATTGTTCGATTTACAGCGCTTACTCGACCCGGTGCTTGTCAGGAATGGTGATGAGGTTGCTCGGGACAAGACACACCCGTAACTTGGCGCGTACGTGCGCCCGCGAATTATGTCCACTGATCTGGAAAATCTAGACGACGGCGACGACGCCCAAGTGGCGTGGCTCTTAACGTCCGCGCACGATGCACCGGAGATGCGCCGCGAATTTCTTAGCGCGCTCAAGGGGCGTTTGGATGATGAATTCGCGTCGTTGCACTCGGGCGGTTCGTTCAAGGCAACGGTTGCCGCGCCGGCGAAAAATGGTTCAGTGCATCCTTCTCCGGCGAAGTGGCGGGCCGAAACCGCCGATTTCGACGTTGCCGCCAAAGGCGAAGTGCCGGGCCGTCCACGACGACGTTGGGTATTGAGTCTGGTTGTGGCGGCGTCGGTACTTCTGGCGGGCGCGGTTTTGATCAACCCGCCGGCTTGGGCAGCGGCCGTGCGGGCGATTGTTCTGCGCATTGAGCAGTTCGCGACGGGCGGCGTGGCAAATGATGCGCCCAAGTGGATGCGGTTGAAGCACGAGCGCCAGTCGCCGGGGAAGAAGCTAAACCGCAAGCGGTTGGACGGCGGGAAGCACAAGTTGACGTGAAAGTTTTGAGTGTGATCGCACCGCCGGTGCAAAAGGCAATGGAAAAAGCGGCCGACAAACCGGCTGTCGCCCATCATCCTCATGTGAACAACCCGGATTGGAAGCCCTTCGATAAGCCGCTGCCAGCTGGCGAGTTGTCGCAATGTGTGGATAAGGAGTTGGCAGCAGTCTGGCGAAAGAACGGGATTCATCCGGTCGAGGCCGCCTCGGATGCGGAATTCATGCGGCGGGTGTACCTCGATTTGACTGGCCGCATTCCGACCGTTAGTGAAGTGCACGAGTTCTTCGACGATACCTCGACCAACCGCCGCGAGTTGTTGGTCGATCGGCTGCTCGAGCACCGCGATCACGCGACGCACGAAGCCGCGTTGTGGCACTCGATCTTGCTGCCGGCCGAAGTGGATTTGAGCCGGATCGGCGGGGCGGAGAAATTCGATGAATGGCTGGCCGATCGGTTTGCCGCGAACATGCCGTACGATCAAATCGTGCGCGAGCTGCTGCTGGCCGAAGGGCGGGTCTCGGAATCTGGGCCGTTGTTGTTCTATGCGGCTTTGAAATTGAATCCCGAAGAGCTGGCAGCGCGGACTTCGCGGGCGTTTCTGGGAGTGCGGATGGAATGCGCCCAGTGTCACAATCATCCGTTCGACGATATCTCGCAGCAGGATTTCTGGAGCTTCGCGGCCTTCTTCGCCCGCATCTCGCGGCCGCGCGGCAAGATGGAGATGACGTCGAACGTGCTTGCAGTGCGTGACAACGAGCGCGGCGACGTTTCGATTCCAAACTCGAAGGAGATTGTGCCGCCGCGGTTGCCGCTGACCGACGATAATCTCGCAGACAAGCCGGGCGGACCGGCGCGGCGCAAAGAACTGGTCGATTGGCTGACCGCATCCAACAACGGTCAATTTGCGCGGGCAGCGGTAAATCGCGTTTGGGCGCAACTCTTCGCGCGAGGTCTCGTGGAACCGGTGGACGACATGCGGCCTGCAAACGCGCCCATTGCGCCGGAACTGTTGGATACGCTCAGCCGCGATTTTGCCGCAAGCGGCTTCGATTTGCGACGGCTCACCCGGGCGCTAGTCTTGACCAAAACGTATCAGCTTTCCAGCCGATCGCAGGAGAGCGATCCATCGCGCACGCTCAATTTCGCCCAGATGAACATCAAGAGCTTCACCGCTGAGCAGCTTTACGACTGCATCGCGGTGGCGACGCAAAAGAGTAAATCCAGCGGAGCGACACCGAACGTGCAGGGACTGGTACGTTTTGAAGATACGAGCCGGCAGGCATTCGTAGAAGAATTTCGCGCTCCGACCAATCAGGTGACCGACTATCACGCCGGCATTCCGCAGGCGCTGACGCTGATGCACGGCGGTTTGATCCAAAGCGCGACCGATTTGGGCACCAGCGGGCTGTTGAATTCGCTGGCGGCCCCGTTTTTCACCGACGAGCAACGGCTCGATACGTTGTTCCTTTCCACACTGTCGCGCCATCCGGAGCCGACGGAACGCGACGTGATGCTCAAAACCATCGCCGTTGCCAAGTCGGACAGCGAACGCCAACGGGCGCTCGGCGACGTATTGTGGGCACTATTGAACAGCGCGGAATTTACGTTTAACCATTAGAAGCGATCGAATACGTGGGGCAAACATTTCTGCCTGCCGGCAGACAAGATTGCTGCACCACTTACTTGCACAAGGGACGACGTAATGGCCGACATGAATCTGATCGATCGGCGGCGTTTGCTGCATGCGATGGCTTGCGGGGCCTGTGGAATGAGCGTGAGCGGCTGGCTGCCGGCACTCGCCGCGCAATTGGCCGAGGATCCGCGCCGCCGGCGGCATTGCATTTTGCTGTGGATGGCGGGTGGACCGAGCCAGACCGATACCTGGGACATGAAGCCCGGCCATGAAAACGGCGGCGAGTTCAAGGAAATCGCGACCAATGCGCCGGGTGTTCGGTTCAGCGAGCACCTGCCGAAACTGGCGCAGCATGCTGATAAGTTGGCAATCATCCGCAGCCTGGAAACAAAAGAAGGGGATCACGAGCGCGGCACCTATCTAATGCGCACTGGCCGGCGGCCGATGAGCGTGGTGGATTATCCATCTGTCGGCGCGGCATTGGCCAAACAATTGGCAGCGGCGGATGACGCACTTCCGGGCTATGTGAGCATCGCCCCCAGCCGGGGCTTCGGTCGGGGCGGGTTCGGGCCTGGGTTTTTGGGTCCGAAATATGCGCCGCTGGTCGTGGCGGGCGGAAATCAGATGGCGGGCGGGAAGCCGGCAACCGGAGCGGCTTCCGCCGCCGGCTATGCGGAATTGACGGTGGATTCGATTAAGCCGCCAGCGGGCGTTTCGGCCGATCAGGCGGGGCGGCGATTGGAACTGTGGAAGGTTTTGGAAGACGGCTTTCTGAATAACCACGCCAGCGCCTCGCCCCACGCGCACCGCACCGTTTACGACAACGCCCTGCGGATGATCCATAGTGATGCGGCCGCGGCTTTCGATTTATCTCAAGAACCGGCCAAAGTCCGCGAACAATATGGCAAGGGCGTATTCGGCCAAGGCTGCCTGCTCGCACGGCGGTTGATCGAGCAGGGGGTGCCGTTTGTCGAGGTGTCGCTAAGCTCGTCGGTGTCGGGCGGATTTGGCTGGGATACGCACAGCAACAACTTCGAGATCGTGAAGGCGCTGTCGGCCGAGCTCGACGCCGGCTGGTCGTCGCTCCTATCGGACCTTAAGCAACGCGGATTGCTGGATCGAACGACAATCGTCTGGATGGGTGAATTCGGCCGGACGCCCCGAATCAACGGCCAGGCCGGACGCGATCATTTCCCGAAGGCCTGGTCGTGCGTGTTGGCGGGCGGCGGCATTGCCGGCGGCCAGGCGTTTGGTCGCACGAGCAAGGATGGCATGACGATTGAAGAAAACCCGGTGGGAGTAACCGACGTGTTGGCAACCTTATGCTCTGCACTGGGCGTGCCGCCGGAGACAGAAAACGAATCGAACTCCGGCCGGCCGATCAAGATCGTGGATGGCGCGGCGATCAAGCAACTGCTGGTTTAATACCGTGAGAAGGTCGACAGCCCCCGGCTCCGCCGGGGGTTCCTTGAATGAGACGCTTCGTTCATAACTGGCTTCTTCGAAAAACCCCTGGCAGAGCCGGGGGCTGCAGTGCGTGTTTGGTTCTTGCGCTGGTTAGCGGGGTTCGCGCTGTCGGCGCGCCGAGCCGGCCCGATATTGCAACGGCAAAGCCGATTGCCGCGTGTAAGTTGCAGGTGATCGCATCGAAGCGAGCTCCGGCGAACGAAACGCCACCGGTATTGTTCTATGGGCAGCCGCCGGCGGAAGATCCGCTGACCAATTATGAGCGAACTCCGTTGGGCGATTGGCGGATGGCGGCCGATGCCGAGCGGAATGATCCCTGGCTGCGGCTCGTTCTGCTTAGCCGCAAGCGGCCGGTCGTGATCGATCTGGCCGTGCTGGTTGAAGGCAAGTCGTTTCGCGATAAGCGCGACGCATGGATCGATGAGCTTGTAACGTCGTCGGGCAAAGGTCCGCAACCGACCGCCGAATCTCCCGCAGCGAAAAAGGGGAATAATAAATCCGCCGCGACGGGAACTGAACCGGTGGCGACAGCGTCTGCAAGCGCATCGCCAAAGACGATCAAGGTGAGTGCCGAAAAAGCCAAACCGGCTGCCGTCCCGACCGTTCACGCGCAATCCCGCCAGGCCCCCACGATGCGGGCACGTCTGGCCGATTACCTGGCAACAAATCACGCGCAAGTCGATCGAAAGGAAATCCAGTGGCTCATTGCCGCATGGGGCGCTGGCCCAGGGGTGGTCCTACTTGATCCCAGTCATTCATGGCAACGCTCGGCGAGGGCGCCATTGGAAACATATCTGGACCGAAACGGTGATGGAGTGTTTTCGCGAGAGGAAATCGCGGAAGCCGACGCGATGCTTCGGAAGGCCGACGTGGATTCGAACGATGTGGTGGACCTGAGCGAAATTCGCCGGCTCGTTGATCGTCCGGCGGCCGCGCCGGCGGTCGGCGGCTATTCGCTGGTCGTGGTGCTCGACGCGAATACCGATTGGCAATCGCTCGAAGACAACCATGGCCAAGCTCTATGGGAATCGTCGTTTCGATGCGGCCGAGTTGCAAGCGCGCCCGGCCGATATCACGCTGCAGGTAAGCTTTAACACAGCGGGGCAAACTCCAACGGGAGTTTCCGTGTTGTCGATCGGGCCCGAGTTTTCTAATTCCACCAGTGCCGTAACAGCAGCGGCCGAAGTGGTAACGCTCGAGTTGGACGGCGACTACGTCGAGTTTTCGGCCGCCCAGGGGCAGGCCGGCCGGGAATCGGACGCGGCCGCAACCCAAATTGCGATCGGAGCAGTGCTCGATGGAAACCCGCTCCTGCGCTTGTTGGACCGAGACAACGACAGCCGGCTCACCCGGCGCGAACGGCAAGAATTGAGCGGCTTGTTCGCATCGCTCGACCGCAACGGCGACGGACAAGTGAGCCAAGATGAAGTGCCCGTCCCGATTCGATTTGCTGTGACGCTTGGTCCACACGTGCACGAATTGTTAGCGTCGCCGACTGCCGCCGCGCGTGCGGCCACGTCTCGAACTTCAGCACCCACGGCGCCGAGCTGGTTTACGAGCATGGACAAGAACGGCGATGGCGACCTGTCGCGCAGCGAATTCCTGGGCACTACGGAACAGTTTAAACAGCTCGACACCAACGGCGACGGGCTGTTAAGCGTTCCGGAGGCTCTGAAACTCAAATCGGGTAAGTAATTCCGCATCACACTTTTATTCTCAAGTACGGTTTCTATTTCACCACTTTCGAACAGAGAACGCGGACGACGCATGGCCACAACCACAACGAATGAACAGGTTTTGACGCACAATTCCACCAGCGAGGAAGTTGCCCGGGTGATGGAAAACGTGCACGCAAAGTACCAGCAGATGTGCAACGAGCTATCGGGCACGATCGTCGGGATGAAAGACGTTACGGAGCAGCTCATGATCGCGATCCTGTGCCGCGGGCATTGCATCCTGCAGGGCATGCCGGGTCTGGCCAAAACGTTGCTCATTTCGCAATTGGCGCGGCTGATGGACCTGTCGTTCCACCGCATCCAGTTCACCCCCGACCTGATGCCGGCCGATATCACGGGCGGCGACGTGCTGGAAGAAGATCGAACCACCGGCAAGCGTGTGTTCCGCTTTTTGAAGGGCCCCCTGTTTGCGAATCTCATTTTGGCCGACGAGATTAATCGCACGCCGCCCAAAACTCAAAGTGCGCTCCTGGAAGCGATGGAGGAGCGGCAACTATCGGTTGGCGGCACCACCTACCCGTTGCCCGAGCCATTTTTCGTGTTGGCGACGCAGAACCCGATCGAAGTGGAAGGCACGTACCCGTTGCCCGAAGCGCAGCTCGATCGCTTCCTGATGAAGATCAAGGTGCATTATCCGAGCCGCGACGATGAGTGGGAAATCTGCCGACGGCAAACCACCGATTACAGCCACGACATCGAGCATGTAATTGATGTGCAAACACTGCGCAGCTATGCAATCGATGGTGCCGAAAGTGATCGTCGCCGACCACGTCTACGAGGCGGCAATCGATTTGGCGCGGATGAGCCGGCCAGAAGAGGGCAAGCTGCCGATCGAGCTTCGCGACAAGATTCAATACGGCGCCGGCCCGCGGGCCAGCATGGCATTGCTGATGGCCGGCAAAGCCCGCGCGTTGTTGCACAAGCGCTGCCATGCGACAACCGAGGATATTTGTGCCGTTGCGCCGCCCGTGTTGCGGCACCGGATTATCCCAACGTTCAACGCGGAAGCCGCCGGATTGGACATCGACATCATTGTGAAAACGCTCGTCGAACGTCATCGTGCGACGTTGCGAAGCTAGTGGAGTAGTGGAGTAAGGGAGTAGTGGAGTAGGGAGTAGGGGAGAGGCAGCACCGAAGTGGAAACTAGCTGTGTTGTTGATCCATTGTTTAGCACTTCCAAGGATTGAAACATGACCCTTGTCTCAAATGTTTGTTCCGCATGCACGTTGGTTTTGTGCCTGTCGCCGTGCTTAACGTTCGCTCAATCCGACAAGTTGGCGGATAAGTGGGAATACGGAGAGTTGCACTTCTACGAAAACGCGGGTAGTTCCGACAACCCGGACCACGTATTTAGATCGGCCGTCGACTGGATAAGCGGTGAGGGGTTCGTGCGAGGTTACGGATGGCAAGGAATGGCAGATAAACTGAACGCACCAGCATTGAAAAAGGACCTACTCAAAATCACCGAAAAGGGTACGGACAAGAAAGAACTCGAGGGCCTTCATCGCTTACGGCTTTTGAATCACCTCGGCTTTCAAGGATGGGAACTGGCGTCGTATCAACGAGATGAAAGATTTGATTCGCACTGGATCTTTAAGCGACGCGTCCCGCTCAAACCGGAGAAATAATCCTCAGCCACAGAACAGTACAACAGTTGTGAAAGTTCGGCGACTTGCAATTGTTTGGACGATCCCGAGAAGAGAAGCACAATTGTGGATCAAAATCGAGTCAGCAAGTTTATGACATCGCTGCGCGAGCGGCAGAAGCAGCCGAGTGCTCCGGGTGCGCCGCAAACGGGTTCGCGCGCGCCGGAGACCGGCAGTTCCGCGGCCCGTCCTGGCCCCTCCGACCCCGTATTCGATCCGCAGATGCTGGCGAAACTCGGGCATTTGGACCTGATCGCCAAAACGGTGGTCGATGGATTCCTGTCCGGCAAGCACCGTTCGACCCACAAAGGCGGATGCACCGACTTTGCCGAATTCCGGCCGTACTCGCGCGGCGACGATGTTCGCCTGCTGGATTGGCGTCACTACGCGCGAACCGACCGCTACTACGTGAAGCGCTACGACGACGAAACGAATTTGCAGGCTCTTGTGATGGTCGATGTCAGCGGGTCGATGAACTTCGGAATATCGACGGTCAGAAAGTGGCGATACGCCCAAATGGCCGCGGCGAGCCTGGCTCATCTTTTATTGCGGCAGCGAGATTCGGTCGGGCTGGCGCTCGTGGCAAATGAACTAATGGATTTCGTCAAGCCCCAACCGCGATCGAATCACCTGGCGCGATTGTTGAATTTACTTGGCGATGCGAAACCCGCTGGGGCGTCGAATTTGCCCGCGGTGCTACGAGAAATGACCGGCCGGCTCAAGCGGCGCGGGATGGTGATCCTGCTCTCGGATTGTTTCGGCGACGTCGGTCAGCTCAAGCACGCGCTGCAGCAGTATGTTTATCATGGGCACGACGTGGTGGTGTGCCAGATTCTGGCTCCAGAAGAGTTGACGTTTCCGTTCCGCCGCGATGCCTTGTTTCAGGACCTCGAACTAAACCAGCGGATGCAAATCAATCCGAACACCGTTCGGCGAGCTTACCTAGCCGAGTTTCGAGCGTTCATGGAAAAGCTGCGCGCGGCGATGACGGAAATTGGCGCCGACTTGATGACGTTTTCCACAAAGGATGACCTGGGCGAGATGCTGGCCTATCATCTTCGCCGGCGTGCGGCGATGAAGAATGTCGGCCGGGTGCGAGAAAGAGCGTAATTGGAGATGCCGCTCGGCTCGCGGCAGCTACTGACTAGCTTATGAGTTTTCTAAGTGCCGCATTTTTGTTGGCGTTGCCGCTTGTGGCCGTACCGGTGTTGATTCACCTGTATCGCGGCAGGCGGAACGACGTCGTACTCTGGGGCGCCATGCAGTTTCTCGCGGCGGCCGTTACCAAGGGTCGACGCATGGAGCGGCTGGAAGAGCTGCTGCTCATGGCGCTGCGATTGGCTGCGGTTGCGGCATTGGTACTGGCGCTGGCGCGGCCGATGGTCCGCAGCACCTGGCTCGGCCATGCCACCGAGCGCGAGGTCGTTCTCGTGCTCGATAACTCGATGTCGATGTCGCGCGTCGTCGGCAAGCAAAGCGCGGCCGATCGCATGCAGGAAAAGGCTCTGAAATTCATCGATTCGCTTTCCGGCGCCGATGGCGTGCAGATCCTGTTGGCTGCGGGAAGCGATTGGGCGACGGCCGAGCCCGTATCGGCTGACGCCAGTGGCAAACGACGCTTGAAGGAAATCATTGCGGCGAGCGAGCCGACGCTGGGTAGCGCCGATTTGCTCGATTGTCTACAAGCGGCAATTCACCTGGAAGCGAACGAACAATTAACTGGCCGGCATGTCGTGGTGCTCACCGATAGTCAAGCTGGAAGCTGGCACACGGACCGGGTCGGAGCCTGGCGCCAATTCGGCGCCGAATGCAAAGCTGCCGCCGTGCCGACGACGATTGAAGTCGTCGATTGCGGATTGGAAGCCGGCAAAATTGATAATGTCGCCGTGACATCGATCAGCGCGGTCAAGAATCTTGTTCAGCCGGGCGAAGCTTTGGAATTGAAGGCCGAGATCGCAAACGTGGGCGACGTGCCGGTCCCCGGTATGCACGTGCAATGGCTCGTGGGGAACAAAGTTGTCCAGGAATCGCCGATCGCGCCACTCGAGCCACATACCAAGACCGAAGCGGTTACGACGCTGAATCTTGCCGAGTCGGGAATTTTTGCCATTGGTTGCCGGCTTGATCGGGCAGACCAATTGCCGCTCGATCAGGAGAACTGGCTCGTGGCCCAGGTTGCCGGCGAGCTGCCCGTGCTGTTCGTTCGATCGGAGAACGAACCCGAGGGGTCCGTTTCGTCGTCGGAATTGTTTGCAGCCGCGCTGGGTTTTAAGGGGAAGGAGGCCGAGGCCTGGCATTCGGTGTATCGACCGGAGGTGATTGCGCCGGCGGCGCTTGGCACGCATCCGATTGCCGATTATCGGGCGATCGTGATCGACAATCTTTCCGAGTTGGATGCCGCGACCATGGATCGATTGGAGGCGTTCGTTCGCAACGGCGGCGGGTTGTGGATTGCGCTGGGCGACCGAATCGAGCCTTTGAAATTCAATCGCGACTGGTACAAGGACGGCGACGGGCTGAGCCCGCTTGGGCTCGATTCGCTCGCGGTGATCGAAAAGGCCGACGACGTGGCGTCCACGGTTCATCCGCCATCGCGCGATCATGCTGCCACGCTTCAACTTGCCAACACCACGCAGCTGGATATCGATGAAGCGCGGCTCCGGCGACACTGGTCGTTCGCCAAACGGCCGGCCGCAGAGGAGCCGGTATCTGTTCTGTTGGAATCTGGCGGCGGGGGACCACTTGTGGTGGAAAAGTATGTTGGGCAAGGCCGCGTCCTTGTGCAGTCGTTTCCGCTCGGATTGGAGTGGAGCAATCTGCCGGTGCTCAAAGCATACGTCGTGATGATTCATGATTGGCTCGCGTATGTCACGGCGCCGACCTCGGCCCGCTATAACCTTACGCCGGGCACGGCGATCATCGCCTCGGCCCCGAAAGACGCGCCGCACGCGATTGCCGAAGTGATCACGCCGCGCGGACGGCCAATTCCGCTTTCGATCGCCAACGCCGATGCGAATTCCGGTTTTCGTTTTGCGCAGACGCAGCACCCGGGTATGTACCGGGTTCGGTTTACGAGCGACGGCGCACCGGCGGGCGAAGTGCCTTTTTATGTGGCGCGAGACGCGACCGAATCCGATCTGCACGCACTAGGGGCGATCGCACAACGCAACATCCTGGAACCGGCTGGACTGCATTTTTTCAGTGTCGAAGTCCAATTACCGAGCTCGACCAAAAGCTCGCCGCGCCGCGAGCCGCTGTGGGGACTGTTGCTGGCCGCGCTGGCGCTATTGTTGGGCGGCGAATTCATCATGGCCAATCGGTTGTCCCGGCAGCGTTCCAGTTTTTCCGCAGAAAGCGCCATGAGCTAGCGGGTCGTTGATCAACATGCCAATCGATAAATCGGAAATCATCGAGCAGTTAGCGTGGGACGGCGTGGTCGGCGCCCGCACGGCGCTCGTGCTATGGATCCTTGCAGCGGGGATCTCGGCTTGGTTTCTTTGGCGAGAGCGGCATGCCGTGGGTCGCGGCTGGGCTGCCGTTTTTTGGGTGATGCGCATTCTGGCATTCGGCTGCGTGCTGTGGATGCTGGCCGGACCGACGCATGAGCATATCGAACGAATTGCCACGAACCAGTCCGTCTCGATCTTCGCGGACGACAGCGAAAGCATGGACGTCGTCGATCCGCCCGAAGAGTCCGACGCACTGCGATGGACTTTAGCGGCAACCGGCGACGCGGCGAAGGAGTCCGTAGTGCTCGCCGACCGGCTGACGGTGGCGCTTGGCGGCGCGGTGAGCGCTTGCGGCGAGCTTTCGCTGGCCGTCAAGGAGCACCGGCCAACCAAAGAGTTAAGCGCTTTGCAAGCCAAGGTTCGAGCCGCGTCCGATCGCGCTAAATCACGCGCCGACGCGCTGGCTG
The DNA here is from genome assembly GCA_963733825.1 of Pirellulales bacterium. Classification (GTDB taxonomy): domain Bacteria; phylum Planctomycetota; class Planctomycetia; order Pirellulales; family Lacipirellulaceae; genus JABDGM01. Next base: position 212,018 of record CAVTEK010000003.1, on the reverse strand, counting down.
CCTCTTTGTCGGGCAAGGATTCGGCAACTGCGGAACGGGCGAATCGAATCGTCGCTGTTTTGAGCGGCGCGTCGGATAAGCTTCTCCCTGGCATTCGTTCATCGCTGGAACACCCAAAGAACGCCGTGGGCGACGAATTCGCCGCCCAACTCGAGCAGCTTTCCGAAAGCCTGACCAGCGCCAAGCGCCACGCCACCGGCATCGCCAGCGATTTGGCGCACGATAAAGCCGGCCGTTTGTCGGCGCAGAATGCCGGAAAAGGCACCGTTACGCGTCGCCAGCAGACCGGCAAAGCGCTCGATGCACTGGAACGTCAATTGAGCGATGAGCTTTCAAAGACCATGCACATCGAGCGGTTTCGGTTCGATCGCGCGGTAACGCCGGTATCAACGACAGCCGGCTGGGCGCGCTCGCTCGATTCCAAGCGCGCAGAGGACGCGTCCGCGTCATCACCACCGGCCGCGGCGAATGATGATTCGGTCAACCAGACTGGAATCGATGCGCCCGATGAATCGGTGACAAACCTTTCATCGGTGCTCGGACAATTGGCGGCCAAACGGTCCGGCCAGTCGACTCGTCTGGCGATCTTGCTGTCCGACGGGCGACATAACGACAGCGCAGCCGTTGCCCCCCAGGAAGCGGCTCGCCAACTTAGCAAGTTGCCGGTATTTGTCGTCCCGATCGGCAACGCGAAACCGCAGCGCGACGTCATGTTATTGCGCGTCGAGGCGCCCGCGGCCGTCGCCCAGAAGGATTCCGCCGTGATCGACGTTATCGTTAGCGGTCTCGATTGCGAAGGCCGCTCGACACAAGTGGTGCTGCGGCACGAGGGCCGCGAGATCGAACGGAAACCAATTTCGTTCCGCGAGGGCCCCGACTGCCGGGTCCGGTTTACGGTTGTCGCCAAAGACCTTGGCTGGCAGGAATATGTCGTTGGCGTGGAGCCAATCGAAGGCGAGACCAATCTCGCGAATAATTACTACCCCGTGTCGTTCGAGGTAGTGCGCGACCGGTTGCGAATTTTGTTGGCCGACGGCGTGCCGCGGTGGGAATATCGTTACTTAAACCAACTATTTCGACGCGACGAGCGCATCGAGTTCGATGAACTGCTGTTTTCGCCCACGGTACATGGGAGCGGAAGGCTGGCCGACCGGCCCGAATTCCCGCAGGATGCGGAAGGCTTCGCCCGTTACGACATCGTCATCCTGGGCGACATCAGCCCGCAGCAGCTTCCGGTTGCCAGCCAAAAGGCGCTCGACGAGTTCGTGCGCACCCGCGGCGGGAATGTGATCGTGGTCGCGGGTCAGAATTCGATGCCCGCGGCGTTCATCGGCCAACCGCTTGCCGATTTACTGCCCGCTGAGCGAGCGACGACCGTCACACCGCAGCAGGGTTATTCGCTGCGCCTGACGGACGAGGGCCGGGTAAACAGCTCGCTGTTGATTGAGGATTCGCCCGAAGCCAGTCGAACCGCCTGGCAAGAAACGTACGAGCGATTCCCAGTGTACGGCCTGTCGGAATATTGCCGGCCGAAGTCGTCGGCGCGCACGCTCATCGAAGCCGTAGCGCAATCGGCCGGTCAGGTGACGGAGGAGAATACCGACCACAAGGTTGATTATGCGTTTTTATGTTGGCAGCGGGTGGGCGCCGGCCGCGTTGCTTACCTGGCGGCCGGGGATACCTATCGATTGCGGTGGCGCCGAGGCGACCAGTACCACCACCGGTTTTGGGGCCAATTCTTGCGGTGGCTCACGGCGGCAAACGTCGGAGCCGGGTCGGAAATCGTTCGGTTGCAAACCGATCGCACGCGATATTCCGAACGCGAACCGGTCGAGGTTACGGTGTGGCTCAAGGATAACACGGGCCGGCCGCTCGCGGGCGAAACGATCCAAGCCGAAGCCCAGCCTTTCAAGGGGGATGGGGTCGGCGTGGAGCTCACGGCAGACAAGCAAGTGCCGGGGCGATACTTTGGCACACTCAACGATTTGGCGCCCGGCGCGTATAAGATTCGTCCGCGCGGCAAAATCATCGATCAACTGTTGCCGCACGCCGCCGAGGCGGCCCAGGTCCAGGCCACGATCAGCGTGCAGCGTGTCGGTAGCGTTGAAATGCTCAACACCGAGTGCAACCGGCCGCTGCTCGAGCAAATCGCCCAGATTACGGGTGGCCAGGTGATTCCGCCCACTGCGATCGGCGAAGTCTTGAACCTGGCTTCATTCGCGCCCGAAATGAGCGAAACCGTTCAGCGCACGCCGCTTTGGAACCGCTGGTCGGACCTGCTGCTCGTGTTGGGCTGCTTGTTTACAGAGTGGGTGGTGAGAAAAGGGAAGGGGCTGGTTTAGGAGTGGGGAGTGGGGCGTGGGAAATCATGCTCGGCTTCCCGCACCATGCTCCTTGCGAAAACCTTGAGAGTTAATCTTCGAACAGTTAATCGATACTGACGAGGCGCGATCATGAAACAATCCATGTCAAATTCCGCAGTGCCGGCAGCAGTTTTGCGCAAGCTGCATTTGGTGCGCAAGCGGACGATGCTCGTTCACGTCGCCAGCGCGCTCGTGGCGGCCGCGGCAGTGCTGCTGGCCGCGATGGGCATCGCGATGTTGATCGATTGGCTGGCGACGCTGTACGATTCGCGATGGCGGCTGGTGTTAACCGCGACGGCGCTGATCGCTGCCGTTGCGACAAGTATCGGCTGGATCATACTTGCCTGGCGACGGGCGCTGCGATTGGAGCAGGTTGCGGCCGAGGTCGATCGGCAGGTCCCGCGGCTCGAGGAACGATGGACGACCATGACCCGGCTGGGCGAGGACGCCGCCAAGCCCAACGTGATCCATCCGGCCATGCTGCGACGCTTGTCGCTGGAAGCGGCCAGCTGGGAGCCGCGGATCGAACCGGAAAATGTCGTGTCGCTCTCGTCGCTGATGCGCACGATGCTGGCTCTAACCGCAATCACTGCGGTTCTCGCGCTGGCCGTTGTCTTGAATACCCGCGAGGTACTCGTGCTCGCGCATCGATTCCTGATGCCCGGTTCGTCGATTTCCGCCACAAAACTGGTGAATGTGCCGGGCGACCTGGTCATCGCCCGGGGCGAGCCGTTGGCGCTCAACGCGGCCATCGAAGGCACGCCGGTGGAGAACGCGACTTTGTTTCTCCAACCCGAGGCGAAGGCGCCGCAAACGATAATGCTCGTTGCCGAGCGCCAAGAACCGATCGGGTTTTCGCATCGCATGCGCGCGGTCGAAGAACCGTTCGCGTATCGGTTTCGAGCCGGCGATGGGCAGACGGAATGGTTCAACGTCGATGTTGCAGACCGGCCAGAGATCGATCGCATAAAATTCACCGTGACACCGCCGGCGTACACCAGGCAGCCGGCAAAGACGTTCGAGAAACTCCCGGAACGCGTTTCGGCGTTGCGCAATAGTCGTGTCGAGATCGCGGTCCGCCCTAAGGTGCCCGTCGCAAGCGCACACTTGAAACTGGATAACAATCGCTCGGCGCCGATGCCGTTGGGATCAGACGGCTGGTTCCGATGGACGACGACGCTAAACGAAAGTTGCTCTTTCACACCGATTCTCACCGAACAACATGGTTTGACCAATCGCCGCGCGCCGAAATGCCAATTGATTGCCTACGAAGACCAGCCGCCAACGGTCAAGGTTCTGAGCCCCGATGACAAAACAGCGGTGCGCCCGGACGACACGTTTCCGATTACATTTTCGGCGACCGACGACGTCGGCATCGGCTCGGCCGAGCTGGTTGTCTACCAGGAGAATGGCTCGAAAGACTCAACGCAACTTGCAGATATACCGATCGAATTGGGCAAACAGCAGGGATCGCGTTCGGTCCAGCAGACCGTCGATTTGGACCTGAAGAAATTTGGCGCGAAAGACGGCACCGAGCTGAGCTTCGAGATTCGAGTTCGCGAGGACCGTGGAGAAGCTTCCGAACAAGCGTCGTCTCAAACGACGTCTCAAAACTCGAGCCAGAACAAAACCTCGGCATCGAGCCCCGCCGGCGCTGCGAAGCAATCGGCGCCTCAAGACGCGAGCGGAAACAAAATCGCGAAGCAATCGCCGGCGATGGCGGGCCGCGAATCGAAGAAGGGCGAAACGGCAAACGAGCCGCAGACAACCACCACTGCGTCGGCAACGCCGACCAAGTCGCTGGCCGCAAACAGTGCGACCAGCCAGACGTCGTCTTCGCCGATGCCGAAAGGGCAAAAAATGCCGAGTGCCACTGGCCAGGCGCGGCGAATCAAGCAGCGACTTCGTCGCAGCAAAAAATGCCGACCAAACCGGATATTGGCACTATGGCCGCCAACGAGAATGCAAAAGCGCAGCCGTCGCCGACGCCTGCGCAGCCGCAATCTGGCGAGAAATCCGCGGCGGGGTCAACTAAACAATCTGCTGCGCCGGCACCATCGACCGCAGAAAACAGAACAGCATCGGCGGCATCCGAAAAGCCGGCTGAGATGCCGACAGGGAAGGCAGCTATTCAGCCTCCCACGCCGGCGATGGCCGATTCAACGGCACCGACGACGCCGACAGGAAAAAATTCGGCAGAGCCGCCAAAACCGCGCATGGCCTCCAGCGGCCGGCAGTCGGTCATGGCGAGCAGCAAACCGAAAGGTGGCGAGCCATCGGCAAACACCCAGGCCAATCAAACGCCCAACGCGAGTTCGACCCCTGCGAATAACTCCCCAGCTGCCATGAAACAAGAACAACTCGCGAATTCGCAGCCGCAGGCGAACAGCACTGCCAAGGAAATGAAAAGCGAATCGAAGCCGGATAATTCCGCCGCGGCTGCAAAGCAAACGCAATCGCGGACCGCAAGCCAAACGGCGGCCGGCAATCAGCCGCAAACTGCGTCGGCGCAGTCAACGCCTCCTCCCGGCGACAACATGAGGCGCCGCTCGCTCGATGTTCCGCAATCGGCATCCAGCCAGCGGATGCGCGTAAAAGTCGATCAATGGGCGGGCAGCTTCGCCGGGCAGCGGCGGGCCAAACTCGAAATGGCAATCGAGCCGGAGCTCGTGGCACTCGATGAGAAACTGGCCAAGGCCGAGCGCACGGCTCGCGGCGTATTGGACGGCCTCGAAGCCGAACGAAAATGGCAAGTCGCCTACGATCGCGATGTCGCCAGCGCCCAGCAGTTCGTGGCAGACGGAAAGGACATCGTCGAGAAGCTGGTTGCGCAAAGCAAAGATACGCCGTATGCGTTTATCGGCTTGCAAGTCGCTGATATTGGCGCGGCCCACCTCGAGCCGGCACGCAGCGGCTTTTGGAACGCAATCCAATCGAAGAGCGACGACCGAATTGGTTCGGTTCGCGACGGCTGGCAGCACGTCGGCCGCGCACGCCAGTTGTTGGCCGATCTGCGCGGCCAGTTCGAACGCTCGCGTCGCGAATTCCAATTGGCCGAATCGATGGAGCGAGTGAAGAAGATGTACCAGGTTTATATCGAAAACACCCAGGCACTCTTGCAAGTTCAGGATACGGATCCAGAACGGTATGCGCGCAAGATGGCCGAATTCCAACTCGATGACGAGTATTTGAAGCGGCTCAAGGAAGTGTTGCAGATGCGGGCCGATTTGCAGGCCGAGCTGGCCCGAATTTTCGCCGAAGATCCGCGATTGCTGCGCCGTTTTATGGATAACTTGCGAGCCAAGTCGAATAATTTGCGAGAGCAACTGGCCGATCTGTCGGCCAGGCAAGAAGGACTCAACCGCGAAGTCCGTGCGTGGAGCGCCACGACAGAAGCGGAAAAACCACAGATGGCACAGCTTCTCTTAATGCAGAACTTGCAAGAAGCAACAAAGATTGCGACCTCGGCCAGCAAGCTCCAGGACCGGTATCAGTCCTGGTTGCCGCTGCAGAAAGAGTCGCAGGATGCGAGCTTGGCGGCGGTGAATAAGAAGGTTCAGGAAGTAGCGACCGGGGCAGGGGAGTTGCGCCACAGGCTGCGAGATTTATTGCAAATGCGCAGCAGGCGGCGCCCGCTCCGGCCGCGCTCGCTGGTGCCCCGGCAAATCCGGACGCTAAACCGCAAGCGACTGCAGATGGTGGGCAGGCGCTGGATCAGCTAATTGCCACATCCGAGTCGTTATACAACCAGCTAACACAATTGGAACTGGCGCTGCGGCAGCTTGCATCGAGGGAGGATCAGGCAGACGTGGCGTTGTTCGCCGCCAATCGCCTGGTCGATACACGCCGACTGATTGCCGATACATCGGCCTGGGTGCGGCAGATTCGCGCTCACAAAGCGGGCAGTTACACCGGAGCGGCAGAAGTCACGCAATATCGCCTTGCGACGAAGACCGACGAGCTCGCCGGCAAGCTCGGCGATCTCGAACGCACTCTTTCGGGAATGCTCGAACGAACCGACGGAAGCCTGCCCGAACCGATCGCCGTGAAGTCGGGCGAATTCATGGCCACGCTGGATAAAGACGCCTCGCCCAATCAACTGGCCGCCGTGTACGCGCTGCACGGCAACCAATTGCCTCGGGCGACCCAGCACCAACAAGCGGCCGGAACGGCGCTTGCGAAATCCGAAAAGCTGTACGACGAGCTCATGCGGCTGGCGATCACGGAAATGGATAAGCTGCCGGTCCAAGACCCAATCGCGTCGCTTCTGGAGGACCCCACGCTGGACGAGCTTCTGGCCCAGCTTGAGCGCGAACTGCCACTAGCCGAAGAGCTCGGCATACCGCTGCGCCGCTCGAATTTGAACATTGTCGATGATTGGCTGCGACCCGGACGAGGCGGGGGGGGTGGCGGCGGTTGGCGCCGCCTCGCCATGAACCAAATCAAGCAGGACCAAAACAAGTCTCAAGAGAAGCTCAAGGCAGCGTACCAGCGGGCGATCGCTCGCGCTGAAGGAGTCCAAACCGAAACAGACAGTTGCCCTGGCCAAGAGCACGAAGCTCTCGGATTGGAATCGGCTGGTATCGCACTTGGACAACGACCTGCAACAAGGGCGAGACAAGGCCCCGCCAGAACAGTATCGGCGGGCGATTGAACAGTATTTCGGGCAGATCAGCCGCGAGTTGGCGGAGCAGGAAAAACAATCGCAGTGATGCGAGACGCCAGATGGATACGATCCGCGGCAAGCGTCGAGGGCAGATCGTGGTGCTTACCCTGCTGATCGACAAACTGATCGCCATCCGAACGATCCGCACACTTGTGCTTCTGCCGATTTTTCAGCGATGAAGGTAGCACCATGGCGGCATACCATTACCTGGTTGCAAACGTTTGCTGTCTGCTGCTGATGGCCGCATCGCCAGGGTTTGCCCAGCAAAGCGCACCGGTCGCAACCACCAAGCGCGCCAGCGCCAATGCTCCGGCCGATGTACTGTCGCGGGAAGAATGGAAGCGTCTCGACGCCGCCGTCAACAAGGCACTCTCGTGGCTGGCAGCACACCAACAAGCCGACGGTTCATTTCCCACTTTGAAGACTGGCCAGCCCGCTGTAACAAGTTTCTGCACAATGGCCTTCATGGCTCACGGGCACGTCGCCGGCGAAGGCGACTATGGCAAGCAACTTGATCTGGCAATCGAATACACCATGCGCTGCCAAAAAGCGAATGGGCTCGTTGCCGTCGTGGGTCCAAATGGCCCGAAAATCTCGCGGGCGGTCAAGCACGAGGTCGGCGTGGTGCAAGCTTACAATCACGCGATCTCGTCGCTTATGTTGAGCGAAGTGTACGGCACGAGCAAAACCCCCTCCATACGGCTCAAGGCAACGATTACGAAATCGATCGCCACGTCCTTGGAAATGCAGCGTTGGCCAAAAGACCTGGAAATCGACAAGGGTGGTTGGCGGTACGTCCAAGATTTCGATGAGCACGACTCCGACCTTTCAGTTACAGGCTGGGAATTGATGTTCCTGAGATCGGCTCGGAATGCGGGGTTCGACGTACCGGAACAATCGATCAACGACGCAACCGGTTACGTTCGCCGAACGTACTCCGAAAAATATGGCGCATTTGGTTATGCGGCGGATAGTGCCGATTGGCGAAGTCGCGGCATGGCCGGCGCGGGAATTCTCGCATTGGCCCACGCTGGGTTCCACGGCGCGCCGGAGGTCACCCGATCGGGCGACTGGATTCTGAGTTTGAATTTCGACGAATACAACAAGGTTGTGCCGTTTACGAACCCATGGTTTAACGACCGTTACCACTACGGCCTGTTCATTTGCTGCCAGGCAATGTACCAACTTGGCGGCCGCCAATGGGAGCAGTTTTATCCGCGAGCCGTGCACACCCTGCTCGCCAACCAGAAGCCCGACGGCTCCTGGCCCGCCGAGAGTCATTTCAATGATGCTCGATTCGGCAACACGTATACGACGGCTCTGGTTGTTTTGTCCCTCGGGGCGCCCAACCAATTACTGCCAATATTTCAGCGATGAAGGTGGCACCATGGCGGCATACCATTGTCTGGTTGCAAACGTTGGCTGTCTGCTGCTGATCGCAGCCGCCCCGGCCACGGCACAAAGTCCGTCTACCGCTCCTGCAAGCCGAAGAGAGTCGGCGCCTTCGACGACTCGGCCAAACGTCGACGACGCACCTGTTAATGTGCTATCGCACAATCAGTGGCGGCGCGTGGACGCGGCGGTGAACCGGGGGCTAACCTGGCTCGCATCACAACAGCAAAACGATGGTTCATTTCCCACGTTGGAACTCGGCCAGCCAGGCGTTACCAGCCTGTGCATTCTGGCGTTTATGGCACACGGCCATGGTCCGGGCGACGGCGTATATGGCAAGCGAATCGATCGGGCTGTCGAATTCGTACTTCAATGCCAGAAAGAGAACGGCATCATCGCCCTTGAAGCACCCGACGGGCCGCTTATTTTGCGCGATGTTGACCAGGAACTTGGCAACTGCGCCGTGTACAACCATGGGATCTCTTCGCTGACCATCTCCGAGCTATACGGCACGACCCAAACGGCCTATGCCGGGCGGATTGAGACGGCCATAAAAAAAGCGCTGGCTGCTACGCTTCAAATGCAACAATGGCCCAAGGATCGGCCTGTAGACAAGGGTGGATGGCGATATCTGAAGGACTACGATGCCACCGATTCCGATCTAACGGTTACCGGCTGGCAATTGAAGTTTCTGCGATCGGCGCAATGCAGGATTCGATGTGCCGAAGCAACCAATCGACGACGCGGTGGCCTTTGTAAGGCGCTGCTACGACCCGAAGTATGGAGCGTTCGTTTATTCGGCCGACAGCAACGACTCACGCAGTCGCGGAACGGCCGGCGCGGGGATTCTGGCGCTCGCACATGCGGGGTTCCACAATGCGCCCGAAGCGCTTAAAACCGGCGATTGGATCCTTGCGCATGACTTCAAAGAATACAACGTCCATGAGAACTTCAACCGGAGGTTTGTTCACGATCGCTACCACTATGGGCTGTTCATGAGTTGCCAGGGGATGTACCAGTTGGGCGGTCGGTATTGGGAAGCGTTTTTTCCGCCGGTGGTCGAAACCTTGTTGGCCAATCAGCGGCCAAACGGATCGTGGCCGGCGGAGAACCATCACTACGATGCCCGGTACGGCAACGCCTACACCACAGCACTCGTGCTACTGACGCTCGGTGCGCCGAATCAGTTGCTGCCGATCTATCAGCGATAGCTATTCGCAACGAAATAAGTCTCGGTTCCAGCGGTGTAGTTTCTCGGATCTCCAAATCAGCTCGCACCCACCTCTCCCATGATAGACTAACGAAATGTCGGCTCGTCAGGATACGCTCGCGATCTTTTGGTTTCTGCTGTTCATGACAGCTGGGCCGACATTTGCACAGGTGACGACGACCGCTCGACCAACCGGCGCGATTGTATCCGCACCAACGGTTAACCGAAGTAGCAATAGCGCCGCCACCAAGGTGCTTTCGAGCGACGAATGGCAACGCGTTGATCTCGCCGTAAATCGTGCGCTCGATTGGCTCGCAACACAACAGCAGCCGAACGGATCGTTTCTGACGTTGGATACCGGTCAGCCGGGCGTGACCTGCCTGTGCATGATGGCGTTTATTTCGCAGGGTCACGTGCCGGGCGATTCACGTTTTGGCAAACGATTGGAACAAGCGACGGATTTCGTCATTTCGTGCCAGAAACCGAATGGTCTAATCACCCTGATGGGACCGGAGGGCCCACAGATCGATCGGGATATCGATCACGAAGTCGGTTGTTGCGCCGCTTACAATCACGCGATTTCGTCGCTTACAATGAGCGAGGTGTACGGCATGAGCGGCGCCGAGCGGGCCAAACGCCTTCAGGGCGTGATCGAGCGATCCCTCAACGCGACTCTCCAAATGCAGCACTGGCCCAAAGATCGCGCCGCCGATCGAGGCGGATGGCGCTATATCGACGACGGAGGCAACGACTCGGTGTACGATTCCGATTTGTCGATTACGGGCTGGCAATTGATGTTTCTGCGCTGGCGCAACGCGGGCTTCGATGTTCCCAAGGAACGGATCGATGATGCGGTGGCTTATGTTCGGCGTTGCTATTCGCAGAAGTACGGCACCTTTCAATACTTCGCGAGCGACGACGACGATCGCAGCCGCGCGATGGCCGGGGCCGGAATTCTGGCGCTTGCCCATGCCGGTTTTCATGGGTCACCAGAAGCTCAAAGCTCAGGAACGTGGCTGTTGCGCAACAACCTTAACGCGTACAACGTGGTTCGACCTTTTGGTGGGCATCGCCACGATCGCTATCACTATGCGCTGTTCACTTGTTGCCAGGCGATGTATCAGCTTGGGGGCCGGTACTGGCAGGATTTTTTTCCGCCCACGGTGGCCACGCTGCTTGCCAACCAGCGGCCGGACGGTTCCTGGCCCGTGGATATCCACTGGCACGATGGCCAATTTGGCAGCACATACACGACGGCGCTGGTAGTCATGACGCTCGGCGCTCCGAACCAGCTCCTGCCGATTTTTCAACGATAACATGCCGCCCGCAATTCTAATCTTGGTTGCAGGCCTCGTGTTGGGCACGGTGCCGCAACAAGTGGTAGCTCAAAATCCCGACATCGCGCCACAGGGCCATCCGAGCCGCGCAAACCTGTCGGCTATCCGCAAGGCTGACACGCCCGGCAACGTGTTATCCCCTGAGGAATGGCGCCGCCTCGATTCGGCGGTCGATCGGGGGCTCGCTTTCTTGGCTTCGCAACAACAGGCAGACGGCTCATTTCCAAGTGTCGGTCATGCCCAGCCGGCGGTAACGAGTCTCTGTTTATTGGCGTTCATGTCACATGGCCATAATCCGGGCGAGGGCGAATATGGAAATCGCTTGGACCGCGCAAAGAATTTTATTGCATCGTGCCAAAAACGGAACGGCCTCGTCGCGTTGTATGCACCGGAGGGAGCGACTATTTCGCGGAATGTCGAACTATCGGTCGGCGTTGCGGCTGCTTACAACCATGCAATCTCTTGCTTAGCGCTTTCCCAAATGTATGGAATTGTCGAAGCGAAAAGATCATCCTCCCTGCAATCAATAATCGGAAAGGGGGTCGCCGCCACGCTGCAAATGCAGAAGTGGCCTAAAGACGAGGCGGTTGATCGCGGCGGCTGGCGTTATGTGAACGACTTCAATACCACCGACTCAGATTTGTCTGTCACCGGTTGGCAGTTGATGTTTTTGCGCTCTGCGCGGGATGCCGGCTTTCAGGTTCCCAAGGAAGCAATCGACGCCGCCGTTGCTTATATTCGTCGCACGTTCGATAAAGATTACGGTACATTTACGTACAATATTACGGGCATCGGCGAACGACGGAGCCGCGGCATGGCCGGAGCCGGAATTCTTGCGCTTGGCCATGCAGGTTTTCACAACTCCGTCGAAGCGCAGTGCGCCGCCCAATGGCTTCTGAAATATCGCTTCGGCAACTACAACGGCAACGGCCCATTTCCGGGTCGCGATCGGTATCACTACAGCTTATTCCTGTGCTGCCAGGGTATGTACCAAATGGGAAGTCCGTATTGGGAGCAGTTTTTTCCGCCGACCGTTCAAGTGATACTCGAAAATCAGCAACCTGAAGGCTCATGGGACGCTGAAGGCTACAAGCGAGATCGACAATACGGGAACTCGTACACCACTGCTTTAGTGATCTTGTCGCTCGGATCGGCGAATCAGCTTTTGCCTATTTTTCAACGTTAAATGACTCGCGCAATTTTCATTCCGGTTTGTTGGCTGGTGTTCGCGGCCGCGTTGCCTCGAGTGTTCGCACAAGACACCAAGGCAAACCTAGGCCCGCGAAGCGCGAAATCGGCCATTGCTCGGCCGGACGACACACCGAAAAACGTGCTCTCGGCCGGCGAATGGCGGCGTGTCGATAGCGGCGTGGATCGCGGGCTCGCCTTTTTAGCAACCCGGCAGCAGGCGGATGGCTCCTTTCCGTCGTATGCCAACGCGCAACCAGCCGTGACCAGCTTGTGTCTGCTCGCGTTCATGGCTCACGGCCACAATCCGGGCACCGGTCCCTTCGGCGAACGCTTGGAGCGTGCCGTGAAGTTCATCGTCGGGTGTCAGAAGCCAAGCGGCCTCGTCATGCTGGTGGGCGAGGACGGCCCGGAAGTCGATCGCGACGTGGAACACATGGTCGGTGCCCTTGGCAGTTACGATCACGCCATTTCGTCGCTGACCTTATGCGAACTGTACGGAATGAACCCAGAGAAAAACGCGGCATACTTGCAGAACGTCATTAAGAAATCACTCGATGTCACTTTGCAGATGCAGCGCTGGCCGAAGGATTTGCCCTACGATGAAGGCGGCTGGCGCTACATCAACAATTTCGACCAATCGGATTCTGACCTTTCGGCCACGGGCTGGCACTTGATGTTTTTGCGCTCGGCTCGAAATGCCGGATTCAAGGTGCCCGATCAGGCCATTACGGATGCGATCGCGTATGTCCGTCGCACGTTTAACGACCGATATGGCACGTTCACCTATACCATCAAGCGCGGTGATACGCGGAGCCGAGGTATGACGGGCGCCGGAATCCTTGCGCTCGGCCACGCCGGTTTCCACAACTCGGCCGAAGCCAAGCAGGCCGCCGAAACGCTGTTGGGCTATAGCTTCGACGGATACAACGACAGCGGTCCTTATCCGGCGTTCGATCGGTACCATTACAGCGTTTTCATGTGCTGCCAAGGGATGTATCAAATGGGCAGCCCCTATTGGGAACAGTTCTTTCCTCGCACCGTTCGAGCCGTGCTCGCGCATCAGCAGCCAGACGGTTCTTGGGAGGCCGAGAGTTTTCAACGCGACCGAAAATACGGCAACTGCTACACGACCGCGATGGTTATTCTTGCGCTGGGAGCGCCGAACCAGTTTCTGCCGATCTTTCAGCGATGACCGACCGCGTGCAGGCGGACCGGGTGGCTGGGGTGGCGCGAAGCGACCCCCCAGCGCGCTGGGGACTCCTTGCGGTCGACCCCAGCCACCCACCCGTTACGACAATCCGTACGACGCTCTAGGAATATCGATTCGGACTGTTGGTTAGACGCGGAGAAATATCCGTTTGCGATAAAGCAGATACAACATCAGCCATTTGATGCCGAGCACGGCAATTGTGAATAGAAGCGGTTGATACGCGGAAGTGTTCTTCAACAGTCCGTCGAAAAAGAAATGCGTGGTGTAGTTAAAGTCGATAAACCTTTGCGACATGTAAATCAAAATCGAGTTGCTGCCAATTACGACAAAGGGCAGCGTCCACGCGCGTAATTGCCACACGTCGATCACCAGGTAAAAAGCGGCCAGCAGCAGCAGGCTCCAACCAGCGCAGAATAACACGAACGAGCTGCTCCAGAGATTCTTATTGATCGGGAAATCGTGATTCCATAATAAAGCGAGAGCAAGCGAGACCACGCCCGCGACGAGCATCCATAGCGTTTTCATGTATCCACTGTAGGATGAGTTCTTTAAAAAGCGGCCCGTGAGTGCGCCTGCCAGGGCGGTGCCGATCGCGGGGATCGTCGACAAAATGCCCTCGGGGTCGCGGCTGGGATTTACATGCAGCAGCGCCCCGGGAATTAACCGGCTGTCGATAAAATCGGCCAGGTTATGTCCGGCGCGAGGTCGCCCGCGCCGAAGCCGGGCACTGGAATGAACTTCATGGCGGCCCAATAGCCCGCGAGCACACCGACCATCCAGGCGACTTGCCCGCCAGCGCCGGCGCAGAGCACGATCAGCCCAGCGAATAAATACGCCAGGCCGATACGTCCAAGCACGCTTGGATATCGCATCGTCGCCCAGTCGAATTTCAAGAGGCCGTTGAAGATCATCCCGAAGAGCACCAATACAAGGCCGCGCACAACCACGTGGCGCGCGAGCACGAGTTTACTGTCGCCTCGCGCAAGGCGCTTTTCGAACGAGAAGGGCATCGACACGCCGGCAATGAACAAAAATAACGGAAAAATCAGATCGTAGGGCGTGAACCCGTTCCAATCGGTATGGCTGAACTGTTGTTTCAACGTCGCGAGCCACGGCCAGCCTGTGACATCGGCCGCGGCGGCCACAATGAAACTGCCGCCGATGATCCACAGCATGTCGAACCCGCGGAGCGCATCGAGGCTCAGTAACCGCTGCTCGCGGAGGAGAGAGTTGTCGCGGTTCTGCGGATTGGCGGCCACTGTTCAGTTCTCCACTTTGGCCGAATATCTCAGGATAATCGCGAAAGTAGACGATTATTCTCGCCCGGCAGAAGGGCCGTGTAAAGGCGCCGCAGGGCAGGCAGACCCTTAATTGCTTCGCCGGTTGGCTCGCATGAAATGATGCGTGTGCTTGAGCGCGATGAGGCCGAACATGGGGATGGTCGTAGTCGAGGCACTCCCTTTCATTTTGAACCGCAAATCGTCCGTGGTTTTCAGCGACTCGAACATCGCGGTCGATTTGTTGTCCGCCGCCGGCCGCAAGTACGTGCCGCACGAGCCGATCGTACCTAACCGGTGCGAATCGCTACCGACGGTGAGGCGTTTGCCCGCCGTCACAGCATATTCCTTGGCTTTGCGATTGGCCTGACGATGAATGCCTCCGTTATATAACTCGATGGCATCCACGGCTCGCATCACGGATTCGACGAACGGCCGTCCGCGGCGGCCATGTTGATAGTCGAGCGATTTGCGCCCAAAGGCGAACGGATGTGCGAGTGAGACGTAGGCCTCCATCTCATTCGCAGCACGCAAGCAATCGATCGTGCAAACCCAGGAACGGCTCATGAATCGCGGACGCAAATACGGCTCGATCGCTGCCTTATAAAACTCCTCGAGCCGACTGGCCTCGGCAAAGTAGACCAGCAGATCAACGCCCTCTTCCGTGCCGACTTCAATTCCCGGGATCACCGGCACGCGCTCGCGCTCGAACATGCTGATCGAGCCGCGAATCTCGTTGTGATCAGTGACGGCCACGCCGAGCCCGCGATCGCGACAGAATCGCTCGATCCGCGGCACACCGGCGAGGCCGTCGGAGTAGCGCGTGTGAACGTGAGTATCGACGAGCAATTCCGTTTGCCCGGTGGAATCCCGATGCATAATGTGGATCAATAGTGGTGCCGGTTCCGGGAGCAAGTCCTGCGTCTGACGGCGTCAAAAAGAGCCTGCCCTGCTGTCGTCAATCGCAAGAATCCTACGTCGCAAGACGTCTTTGGGCAACTATTTCGAGAGTGCCCGCGGAGCCAGCGCTTCGCCCTGCTGCCCCGCCGATGTATAACCAGTCATTGGCGATTTGGGCGCGATTCAAGGCAATTCACGAGACTGACCCGTCATGACTCTGCTCATCAAAAACGGCCAGATTACCACCGCTACCGACCAGTACATGGCCGATATCCTGTGCGAACGCGAAACGATCGCCGCGATTGGCCGCAACCTAGCCGCGCCGAGCGGGGCCGATGTGATCGATGCCAGCGGTAAGTATGTGTTTCCGGGATTCATTGATCCGCACGTGCACATCTACTTGCCGTTCATGGGCACGTTCGCGAAAGACGATTACGACTCGGCCAGCCGGGCGGCGCTCGTGGGCGGAACGACCACGCTGATCGAAATGTGCTGCCCCAGCCGGCAAGAGGACGCGCTCGAGGGTTTTAATCTTTGGCTATCCAAAGCCGAGGGAATCTCGGCATGCGACTTTACATTTCACATGTCCGTTTCGCGGTTCGACGCCAAAACGGAAGAACAACTCCGCCAGATAGTGAAGCGCGGAATTGCGTCGTTCAAAATCTTTCTTGCCTACAAGGATTTCTTCGGCCTCAATGATACGGAGCTGTTCAACACATTGCGGCTGGCCAAGGAGCTCGGCGTGATCGTGACCGCCCACTGCGAAAATGAAACGCTTGTCGCCGAGCTGCAGAAACGGCTCATCGGCGAGGGCAAAACGGGGCCGGAGTGGCACGAACCCTCGCGGCCGGTGCGGGTCGAGGCCGAGGGCGTGCATCACCTGATGACGTTTGCCGAGGAAACCGGCGCACACGTCTATATTGTTCACACCAGCAACAGCGACGCAATTTGGGTCGCCGCGGCCGCCAGGCAACGGGGTGTTCACGTGTGGATCGAAACCGTGGCGCCGTACCTGGTGCTCGACGAAACCTATGCCCAAAAGCCGAATTTCGAGGGCGCGAAATTCGTTATGTCGCCGCCGTTGCGAGCGAAGCGACACCAGGACGCGATTTGGAACGCACTTGCTTCCCGCACCGTCAGCACGATTGCCACCGATCATGCGCCGTTCGATTTCAAAGGCCAGAAAGAGATGGGCCGCGGCGATTTCACCAAGATCCCCAACGGCATTCCCAGCGTCGAAGATCGCGTGAACCTGGTTTACACGTACGGCGTGAAGCGGGGCCGGATCGATCTGCACACATTGGTCGATGCCTGCAGCACGCAGGCCGCGAAACTCTTCGGCCTCTTCCCGCGCAAAGGCACCATCGCGTTGGGGAGCGATGCCGACCTGGTCGTCTACGATCCCGAATACCGCGGCAAGATTTCAGCCAAGACGCAACAGATGAACGTCGATTATAGCGCGTTTGAAGGCTGGGAGCTGGAGGGCCGGCCGAGCGCCGTCACGGTCCGCGGCAAAGTGCAGGTTCGCGACGGCAAATTCTCGGCGCGAGGGCAAGTTCATCGGCGAGTTAGGCCACGGACAATTTCTCGCACCGGCCGACGCATACGTAAGCCGTGCGACTCAAATCTCATTTCTCAGTGACAAATGACCGTGACTAGCCAACCTAGGCCTTTGATTGTCGGCGCCGGACCAACGGGGAAGGGGGCCGCACTGTTCCTTGCGCGGGCGGGAATCGCGACTCGCGTAATCGATATCGCGCCGGTGCCATCGCGGCAGTCGAAGGCGCTGGCCGTCAATCCGCGGACGTTGGAGCTCCTCGAGCCAACGGGCGTCACCGAACAAATGCTCGCGATCGGCCTGAAGATGCGCGGGGCCCGGATGCACAATGGTAAAACCGTCGTCGATATTTCGTTCGACCAGCTTCCGAGCAAGTACCCATTCATGCTCGCCCTGTCGCAAGCCGTTACCGAACGATTGTTGGGCGACGCGTTGGAACAGCTTGGCGGCAGCGTCGAACGCGAAGTCGGCTTGGTCCGTTGCCGCAATTCGGCTGGCGGCGTGACGGCCGAGCTTCAACACCAGCCGGGCGGCAAGTACGAAACCGGCGAATGTCCCTGGCTGTTGGCTGCCGACGGCGCCCATAGTACGGCGCGTCATGCGCTCGATGTCGGTTTCCCAGGGTCCAGCTTCGATTCGCCCTGGTATCTGGCCGATCTGCCGCTGGCCACCGCTCTGGAAAGCGATCGCGCGCACGCGTTCTTTGTTGAGGGCGGGTTTGTTTTTCTCATCCGAGTTGTCGATGACGAGTCGCCTGGCGCAGACGCTCGGCCAGTGTGGCGGGTCATCAGCAATCGGCCGAATCCGATCGAGCAGCTCGTGGAAGCCGAGCCGGCGGGGCCGCCGGTTTGGGAGTCGAGTTTCCATATCGCTCATCGAATGAGCGAGCACCTGCAAGTCGGCAATGTGTACTTTGCCGGCGATGCGGCCCACGTGCATTCGCCCATCGGTGCGCACGGCATGAATCTCGGACTGGAGGACGCCTGGGTCTTCGCCCAACTTGCCGCGGCCGGTCAGCTCGCTCGCTACGCCGGGCTACGCGAACCGGTCGATCGCCGGGTCGTCAAGCGCATTGAACTAATCTCACGAATGGTTGTTGCGGATTCATTCCTCGTGCGGCTTCTCCGCGAAGCGTTCGCTCGCTGGGGCATCAAGATTCCATTCGTGCGCCGTAAATTCGTGACGACAGCAGCCGGCTTGGACCACCCATTGACGATTCGATAGCAGCACTCGGCGGCCGGTGGCCATTCGTTGCTCAAGCTGGTTTTCAATCGGTCGCATCCGTGGCCGCTTACGCACGGCAAGTCGAATCGTTGGCCCGATCGCGGCCAATAACGCCGTCTCCGCCGGCAATTACCTGGAAAAATGACGGCCGTTCGTCTCGTCCCGGCACACTAGTTGCGTCCACGTCATCCGCGAGCGCGGATATCCAGGCACGATGATATTGCGAAACATCGAGCGTTCCCATCGTGGCGGGCGCTACCAGCAAACCACAGTAATTGAGGAGTATCGAAATGAAGATTACTACCAACATTTCGCGCATAGCGCTTTCGGCACTGGCAACCATTGCGGTGCTGGTGACGATGGGTTGCAGCCAAGAGACAACGCGCAAGGACGTCGCCAGCGCTCGCGATAAATTGCAAAAAGAGCAGCAGCAAACGGCCGACACGGCCCACCAAGGCCAGCGTGACGTAGCCGACGCTCAGCAGCGGGCCCAGGAACATACCGTCGCCAAACCGGTGACGACCGATCAGACACCTGCAAATGAAAGTGCCGATCAAAACAAAGTCGCCGATGCACAAGTGAACGCCGCTGAAAAGATCGCCAAGCAAAAGGAAAAGGAACGCGAAGCCGCCGGCAATCTGGCCGATAAAGAGCAAGCTTTCAAAGACACTCAGGCCCGCGACGCCTATGTAAAGGAAGTCGTGCAGAAACTGGCCGATACTGATAAGCAAATCGACGGACTCAAGCAAAAGGCCTCGAATGCCCAAGGCGCCGACAAGGACGCCATCAATCGCCAGGTCGATATGCTCAAGACCCAGCGCGACATGGCCCAGAAAGCCCTTAATGATCTTAAAGGCGCCGACTTGGCCAATTGGAAGAATCACCAGGAACATGTGCAGCTTGCACTGCGAGACCTGGACAATAGTATGCGCAACATCCGCTAAAGACGGATGGTTGTCGTTCCGATCGCCGACGCTCGCCCTATCGCAAGCGCTCGGCGATTTTTCGATTGCGGCTTAGCCCCGCGCCAGGGCCTCGGTCTGCTTCACAAAATCCTCGCCCTCCCATTCGGCATCGGAGCGGATGCCTTTCTTGCGTTCGTGCTCGGCCTTCTTGGCTTCCCGGGCTTTCGCCTGACGAGTGACCAGGTCGGCGTGCGTGGTGAAGAATTGCAGGCTGTGGCCTTTGAAGTCGGCTAGCTTCTTGAACTTGTGCTTCTCCATGAATGCCAGAAGCTGCTCGGTCATTTCGTGAATGATCGGGTAACCGAATTTCATCACGCCCGTGCACACTTGCACCGTATCGCAGCCCAGCAAAATAAACTGAGCCGCATCGTTGCCCGTTTCAATGCCGCCGATGCCGCTGAGCGTTTTGCCCGGAAACTCACTTTGAATGACCTTCGCAATCTCCATGCACATCCTCAGGGCGATCGGCATCACAGCCTGGCAGGAGTAACCACCCGGCGTGGTAAAACCTTCGACGGTCGGCTCCGGCCGAAGCGTATCGAGATCGACGCCAAGCACACTGCGAATCGTATTAATTGCTGCGATACCGTCGCATCCGGCACGGAGCGACGCCCGCGTCGGGTCTTCGATGTGCGTGACGTTAGGCGTCATCTTGGCCCACACTGGTTTTTTTGCCACTTCCATCACCCAGCCGCAAACTTCTCCCAGTATGTCCGGATTCTCGCCCATCGCGGCGCCCATCTTCCGCTCGGGCAAACCGTGTGGGCACGACATGTTCAACTCGAACGCGTCGCAACCCGCGGCCTGGCACCGCTCCACAATCTCGTGCCAAGCATCGCGGTTGTATTCCTCCATGATCGAGGCGATCAGAATTCCTTCCGGATACTTATCTTTGACCTGGTGGAACTCGTCGATCCACGTGTCGAAGCTGCGGTCCGAGATCAGCTCGATGTTCTCCCAACCATAGATTTCACCCGATTCGCGGCTCCGCAGCCGCGCATATCGTGGCTGCACGTTTGTCACTTTGCCGGCGTCCAGGCTGACCGTCTTGCATATCACGGCGCCCCAACCCTCATCGAGCGCCTTGCAAATAACATTGGCGTTCGTGCCAGGCGGGCCGGAACCAATGACGAACGGATTTGGGAGTTTCAAACCGTTAACTGTCGTTTCAAGATTTGCCATAGTGAAAAGATGAGGTTAGCTGACGAGTTTGATTGACATCTACAACGCCGTTTCAGCAAATTCAGATTCCATATTGCTACCTCAGTTCAACCTGTCGCGGCTCCAACGTAATCGGACACAGTGGTGGCTGGCGGGATCGGCAATCCGGCTCGGCGCATTCCGTCCAGATGAAACTCCAGCGCTTCTTGGATCATCGCTTTGACTTCGTCGATGGAATCACCACAGGATACGCAACCAGGCACATCTGGCAAGTAGGCGCTAAAACTACCGTCTTCCGCCTGCTCGATGATCACGAGGTACTTGTCGTTCATTGCTTACTTTCTTGTAACACTTCAGCCGTCTGAAGCGATTTTTGGCGGTGGCAGGTGCGGTAGTGTGTTGTGTGCGAGGTATTGCTCAATCGCCTGGACGACGGTTTGAATCGGGTCGTGGCCGCGTTGTTTGAGCGTGCGGAAGACGCTCATCAGCACGGCTTGGCAGTCGGTGCCGCGTTGGCTTCGGTTGCCGTAGCTGTTTTTGCGGAGGATCACCGCCGGGCGGATCGATCGTTCGGCGTGGTTGTTGTCGAAGGGAACTCCGGCTTGATCGAGGAACGTGAACAAGTCGTACTGATGCCGCCTGAGGCGCTTTACCAAGCGTCGGGAGTGGGGGTCTTCCCACGGCCCGTCGACGAGCTCGGCCAACCGCCGGTCGAGGCAGTCCCGGCGGGAAGCGTATGTCTCGACGGACAGCTCCGGCTTCCGCCGCCACAGCCGGATCGCGTCCCCCACCAGTCGCCGCAGCTTCTTGGCGAAGGCCGACCAATGCGCGCCCGGCGACTTGTACTGCTCCGTCTGTTCCAACTCGCGCAACAGATGGACCAGGCACGTTTGCCGCGCCGCGACGAGACCGCGTTGTAGGCGCCCAAAAGTCGGTCACCAGCGTCCCGGCGAATTCCTGGATGAAGAACTTCGCCAAGGCCGGACTGCCGCGCGAGCGGTCGATCAGGTAGTACGTCAAATGCTGGTTGCCAAAGGACCACAGCCAGTTCGTTTGGCCGTCGTTCCGCCAACCGGTCTCGTCGCCATGCAAGACGGCCGAGTCCAGCGCTTCTTGCTGAATTTGTTCGTACCAGCCGTACAACAACTCCTGCAGCCGCTGCCACATCTGCACCAGACCGCCGGGAGTGATCTTGAACTGCAGGTGAAAGTTGAACACCTCGACGATCTGCGAGAGCGTGTTCCCCAAGGCGTAATGCAGCCACGCCGAGAGCGCCAGCACGCGATTGCCCAGCAAGCACCCCGGCAAAGCGGCGGTCACTGGCGGCTCGACCTTTTTGCGGCACTGCGGGCACCAATCGCGGTGGATCGTATGTTCGGTCGTCTCCGGCTGCACGTCTGGAATGTCTTCGGTGTAGCGGACGCGGGTCTCCGCGCAGCGCTTGAGGCGCGAGCCGCAGTCGGGGCAGCAATCGGCGCGATGCTCGACCTGCCAGTCGACACGTTCGGGCGATGGTCGTCGAGAACCGGGATGCCCACGCTTGCCGCCGGGCCGCTTCTTGCCGCGACGCTTGGCCGGCGGCTTCTCGTACACCGGAACCATCCCCGAGGGAGTCGAGGGGGTCGCCCAAGAACCGTTCTTCTCCTGCGCCTCGGCCAACCGCTTGCTCATTTCCAACAGCGCGAACACAACCGCTTCTTCCCCCTGCTGAAACAGACTCCGCGCTTGCGCCTCGGTCAACTCGCCGCTGCGAAGTGTCTCCAACGTCGATCTTGCGGACAACTTTGCACACGATGCCATACCCCACAGACATAACCCAATACCTTAAAATCAACCAACATCAACTTCAGACGGCTGAAGTGTTACACTTTCTTTAAGCCGTGCTTGTTTAAGTATACTGTTGAGGGTGCCCGGAGGGACATCGCGGGACAACTTTCCACCGCCAGGCACCGTCACCTTACCTTGACGTAGCGGGTGTCCGAACTGCATGTGGCTGCCCTTCGTTGATTCGTGCACCCATCCGGCGTCTTCGATCTTCTTGATCAAATCGCGATATTTCATGACGGTGCAATTTCGCCTAGCACTTCATCCAGCATGGCCACCATGTAATCGGCATCGTCCTTTGTAATGCACATCGGCGGCTTGATGCGGAGCGTGTTGCCGAACAGGCCGCCTTTGCCGATCAATACGCCACGCTCCTTCATGCGTTCCATCACTTCGGCCGCCTCGGTATTGGCCGGCTCCTTGGTGACTCGATCGCGCACCAGCTCGACGCCCAGCATGAGGCCCAAGCCGCGCACTTCGCCGATGAGCTCGTGCTTGTCTTGCAAATCTGTCAGGGCATCCTTCAGGTGCGTGCCGACTTCCAGGGCGTTTTGCTGGATGTTTTCCTCATCGATGATTTCAAGCGTCGCCAGGCCCTGCGTCATGCTGATCGGGTTGCCCCCGAATGTGTTGAAGTGGACTCGCTTCTTCATCACCTCGGAAATACCGACCGTGGTCGTCATCGCGCCGAGGGGGGAGCCGTTGCCAATGCCTTTGGCCATCGTGATCATGTCGGGCACAACGTCCCAATTCTGATGGGCCCAATAATGGTGCCCGGTGCGGCCGAAGCCGCCTTGCACTTCGTCGGCGATGCAGATCCCGCCATGCTGGCGGACAACGTCGTAGATGATTTTGAAAAACTCTTTCGGAGGCGTGACTGTGCCGCCGACGCCCTGAATCGGTTCGCCAATGAAGCAGGCGATTTCGCCTGGCGTTTCGTATTGAATCACGTTCTTGATATCTTGAGCGCACTTCACGCCGCAGCTCGGGTATTCCAGCCCGAACGGGCAGCGGTAGCAATAACCGGCCAGCGTATGATGCACGTTCGTGCCGTTGTTGCTTTTGAACTTCCACGAGCCATGCGCGGTAAGACTCATCGGCACCGACGTGCCGCCGTGATATCCGTTCCGGAGCGCAATCACGTCCTGATTGCCCGTGTACTCGCGGGCCGAGAGAATCGCGACCTCGTTGGCTTCACTACCGCTATTGGTGAAATACGAGCGCGTGAGGCCCGGCGGCATTTTTTCGGCAAGCTTTTCCGCAAACTGCACAATCGCTGGGTGCAGATAAATGGTGGTTGTGTGCTGCAGCCGCCCCGTCTGCTCGCGAACCCGCTCGACAATCTTCGGGTGGCAATGACCCACGCTAATCGTGACGATGCCCGCGAAAGCATCCAAATAGCGCCGGCCCGCTTCGTCCCACACATACTGCATATTCCCTTCCACGATCATCAGCGGATCGCGATAGTACGTGATGATGCCGGGCGATAGGTACTGATGCCGCAGGGCCAGCACCTCTTCTTTTGTCGGGCCATCGTACTTGGCGGGTTTGTGGTCGCAAATCGGTAGTGACGATCGCAATTCGGTGGCCACGGCAAGACTCCGGATCGGTAATTTACGCTGCTCCATGCAAACCGTGATTTTACCGCCGAGCTCAACAATCTGCTACATCCACCCGCAGGGCGGCAGTGGGTCAGATAAACAACCTGTCATTCCGAGGTACTACGAGGAATCTAGCCGGACCCCTCGGAGTACCTCGGGGTGACAAGAGCGAACTGACCCACTACGCGTAGGGCGGATAATCCTGTCCACCCTGGCCCACCGACGGAATTGTTATCGGTCTAACTGAACTGACAGGCAAAATTGTCCGTTCGACCAAGCAAACGGCATTGTTGGGAAATCCTTAGAGAACGCTTGACGCGGCTCACGGCAGCAGATACTATTTCGGTAATTGGCGAAATACCGAAATATACGATGAATCATGAATACCGTTTTTCAAGCCCTTAGCGATCCCACCCGCCGCGAAATCTTGCGACTGCTGCGCAAGCGAAATGACGGCCGGCGAAATCGCCGAGCGATTTCCGCTGGCCCGGTCCACGCTGTCCGGCCATTTCAGCATCTTGAAAAACTCTGGGCTCATCGTGGCGGAGAAGAACGGCACGAGCGTGGTTTACAGTCTCAATGTCTCGGTCGTCGAGCAGACAATGGCGGCCGTGCTCGACTTGTTAGATGTCGACAAATCCACAAAAAAGGGAAAATCATGAAACTTTCTTGGCGTGTTGAACTTTCGCAATTGATTATCATTGCCGCAATGTTCGCCGTTGCCGCATGGGCGTGGCCTCAACTACCCGAGCGACTACCGACGCATTGGAATATCCGTGGTGAAGTCGATGGTTGGAGTAACAAGTTCGTCGGACTGTTGTTGCTGCCCTTGACCGTGCTGGGAATGTATTTCCTCACACTGATCGTGCCGCTCTTTGATCCCGGAAAGATGAACTACCAAAACTTCGCCAAGGCGTACGCCGTGATTCGAATTGCGCTCGTTGTCTTCATGGCCTCGATCTATGGGAGCATGCTGGTCAACGCCTTTGGGCACACGTTCAATATAACAATGATCGTCTTTCCAATGGCGGGCTTACTATTCATTGTGCTCGGCAACTTCATGAGTAAGCTCCGGCCGAATTGGTTTGTCGGCGTGCGCACGCCGTGGACGCTTTCCAGTAAACTCTCCTGGGACAAAACGCATCGCCTTGCCGGCTGGTTATTTATGTTAATGGGCACGGTGTTTTTCCTGATGCTGTTGGCGCCCAACGGCTGGACGCTCTTGGCGGCACTGGTCTTCGACGTTTTGTGCGTCGTCTGGATAGTTGTCTACTCGTACCTCGTTTACCGTCGCGACCCGCAACGCACGTCGCCGGCCGGCACGTCGCCGAGCACCGACTAGTTGGAGCGATTCCCGTTGACCAAATCCTGATCGCGGGTTTTACTGAAGGCCAATCACCGGGCGGCCGTGCTTTCCTTTTCGGGTACTTTCTTCCATCCAAGCCAAAGGACAACTGTGTGACAGGGCCAACCTTGGACGCTCTGAGCGGTGGGGTCGACGAGCTGATGGCGGGCGTTGCCGACTCGCCCTATCACAGCGCGGATATGGCCCCAGTGCCCGCGCCGGCCGGCGTTGGGGGATGAAGGACATGATGGTGCTCTGGATCTCAATGAGCGCCTGCGTGCCGACGTACATGATGGCCTCGAGCATGATTAAAGAAGGAATGAGCTGGTGGCAGGCGGTGGCCACGATTTTTCTGGCAAACCTCATCGTGCTTGTGCCGATGGTGCTTAACGCGCATGTCGGGTACGAAATATGGCATCCCGTTTCCCGTCTATTGCCGCGCGTCGTTCGGGATTCTCGGGGCGAACGTGCCGGCGCTGCTGCGGGCGCTCGTGGCCTGCGGCTGGTTCGGCATCCAAACCTGGATTGGCGGCTGGGCAATCTACAAAATCCTGACCGTTTGGAATCCCGAGTGGGATCAATTGGCCGTTCTTCCTGTGGTCGGTATCAATATCGCCCAACTGATTTGCTTCTTGTTCTTTTGGTCGATCAACATGCTAGTCATCTACAAGGGAATCGAGTCGATCCGTCTGTTGCTCAACATCAAGGCGCCTTTATTGATTGCGCTCGGACTGGCATTGCTCGCTTGGGCCTACTATGCTGCTAACGGTTTCGGACCGATGCTTTCCAAACCGTCCGATTTCGCGCCCGGCGGGACAAAAGCCGGACAGTTCTGGTCCTTCTTTTTTATCTCGCTCACCGGTAACGTAGGGTTCTGGGCCACCCTCTCGCTCAACATTCCCGATTTCAGCCGCTACGCCTATTCGCAACGCGACCAGATATGGGGCCAGGCGCTCGGACTTCCCACCACGATGGCACTCTTCTCGTTCATCGGCGTGGCCGTGACGAGCGCGACTTCTGTGATCTACGGAGCCACCGAGTGGGACCCAGTCGTCGTTCTGAGCAAGTTCAAAAACCCAGCCGTTCTGGTTGTCGCCATGGTCTCGCTCTGCCTGGCGACGCTCGCCACCAATATCGCCGCGAACGTCGTGAGCCCAGCAAACGATTTTGCGCATCTTTGGCCGCGCGTCATTTCGTTTCGAGTTGGCGGATTTATCACCGGCGTGATCGGCATCTTGATGCGGCCATGGAAGCTCGTCGCCGACCCGACGGGCTACATCGTCCTGTGGCTCATTGCCTACTCGGCGCTTCTCGGTGCCGTCGGCGGCGTGCTGATCGGCGATTACTTCGTCATTCGCCGCACGCAGCTGAGTTTGCCGGGCTCTATCAGAAGAATGGGCCCTACTGGTACGCGGCCGGGTTTAATCCCATTGCCATTTTTGCCCTGGTGTTAGGCATTGCCCCGTGCGTCCCCGGTTTTCTGGCCACTGTTTCCACAAAGATGGCGGAATCCATTCCGCCAATTTGGACCGAACTCTATCACTACGCCTGGTTCATCAGCTTTGGGATTTCGTTTGTGGTTTACGTTGTGCTGATGAGTGTTCGTCGTGTTAAAATGGCATAGTCATCTTGGCAACGAATTTCATGAGCACGAGCGAAACCACACCAACTGTCGTATCCTTTGGCGAAGATGTGCTGGAAAGGATGGTCTTGGCCGTGGCAAAGGTTCGCGAGCGATTACGGCGAGCGACGGCGGCACTCGACGGGGCCAGCATTCCTTACGCGGTAATCGGCGGCAATGCCGTGGCGGCCTGGGTATCGAAGGTCGATCCCGGCGCCGCGCGTAACACCGTTGACGTTAATTTGATGGTGGATCGCACCGACTTTGAGGTCGTGAAAGGCGCTTTGGCGAACGCGGGCTTCGTGTATCAAGACTTGCTTGGCGGCGCGGTGTTTCTCGACGGACCAGATGGAAGCCCGCGCGACGCCGTGCACCTGCTGTTTGCCGGCGAGAAAGTGCGGCCCCATTATGCCGCCCCGGCGCCCGACCTTGGGGAAATCGAGCAAGGTGATGCCTATAAGCTTCTCGCTCTTGAGCAACTAGTGCAAATGAAGCTAACTTCCTTCCGGCGAAAAGACCAAGTCCATCTGCTCGATCTAATTGAGGTTGGGTTGATCGATCGCAGTTGGTTAGACCGTTTGCAGCCTGAATTGGCCCCACGACTTCAGGAATTGCTCGACAACCCCGATGGCTGAAAATGCCGAGATGGCGGGCAGCCAACAATTTCATCGGCTGATGCGCGAGACACTCGTCGCGGTTGCGGCGTGCTCCGTATCGGTTGTCGTCTGCTACTATTTCGTCGATCGGCCGGTCGCGTACTTCGTGCACGATCATCAAATTGCCCGGTTCGATGAACTGCGCTGGCTGACCGAACCGCCGCCGCTGGTGCAGCTTTGGGCGCCACTCGTTCTTACGGTGCTAGTTGTAAGGCGAACCCTGAGCCCCTGGGGCCGTTGGCAGCACGTGCTATTTCTGGCGTGCGTTAGCTCTGATCGTGGCCGATCAATTCCGCGAATCGCTCGGCGACATATTCGGCCGTTACTGGCCAGAGACCTGGCACAATAACAATCCCTCGCTAATCGGAACGGGCACGTACGGCTTCCATCCATTCCAAGTGGGCGACGACATCGGCAGCTTCCCTTCCGGCCACGCGGCACGGATTTGCGGGTTTGCGACCGTATTCTGGATTGCATTGCCGCGATGTCGTTGGCTGTGGACGGTTCTGGGGCTGCCGATGCTCGTTGCGCTCGTGGCTATGAATTACCATTTCGTGGGCGACGTAGTCGCCGGCAGCGTACTCGGCGCAATCGTGGGCACCTGGGCCGCGCGACTGAGCTCTATGTCAGAAGAGATACCGACCGGATAACAGGATTCGCAGGATCAACAGGATCGGATTGTCTTTGCAACCTCCACGTGTTTCTTTATCCTGTAAATCCTGCCGTTCCTGTTATCATGTCAACAGAATTGTGCTGCGCTTACAGCGCCGTAATCGCCCCGTACGTTTCCGGCCGGCGGTCGCGGAAGAATTGCCAGGTGTTCCGCACTTCGCGGATCAGATCGAGATCCATGTCGGCGACCACGATATCATCCTCCGTCCGCTTTTCGCTCTTGGCGATAAACTGGCCGCGTGGATCGACGAAGTAGCTTTGCCCATAAAACTCGCCGATGCGCCACGGCTCTTCCCAACCAGGCCGATTGATCGCGCCGACGAAATACTGGTTCGCCACCGCGTGGGCAGGCTGCTCGAGTTTCCAAAGATATTCGCTTAGACCGGCCACCGTCGCCGACGGATTGAACACGATCTCGGCGCCGTTGAGGCCCAGGCAGCGGGCGCCGTCGGGGAAGTGCCGGTCGTAACAAATGTAAACGCCGACCTTGCCGATCTTCGTGTCGAACACCGGGTATCCCATGTTGCCGGGCCGGAAATAAAATTTCTCCCAGAATCCAGGGTTGCAGTGCGGAATGTGGATCTTGCGGAACTTGCCCAAGTATTCGCCCGTCGCATCGATCACCGCCGCCGAATTGTAATAAACGCCCGGCAGATCCTCCTCGTACATCGGCACGACGATCACCATCTTGTGCTTCTTGGCGAGGTCCTGCATCAGCTTCGTCGTCGGTCCCGGGAATCTGCTCGGTCAGGTCGTACCATTTGATCTCTTGCTCGGCGCAGAAGTACGGCCCGTAGAACAACTCCTGCAGGCAGATGACCTCGACGCCCTTTTCGGGCAGCCTGGCCAATCATGCGCAACGTGCTTGTCGATCATCGCCTTCTTGATCTTTTCGACCGGCGACGTGGCCGGCTCACACAACGTTGCCTGGATCAGACCCCCGCGAACGACTCTGGGCATGACGAGACCTTTCAAAATAACATCTATTGAGAACTGCGCAGCTAATGAGCCTCGTTCAAGTTCGGCTATCAGCTATCAGCCGTCAGCTTTCAGCCAGACCGTGTTCATTAGCTGCGCAGGGATCAATAATGCGAGCCTTCAGTCAGTTATTGCGCGACGATTTAATATACCACCGCCACGGCGCTACTTCTAGAAGCCGATGAGCGCTGGTCCACCTTCAAGAATCAACCTCACTGGACCCCAATGCGCGTTCGTAATCTGCGGTGGCTCGGTCCAAGACCGCGAACGTACCTAGGACGACAGCTACGCAGGTTAAGAGAACAAATACGTTGAGAAGCGAGAACTGACGACGGGGCGCCCTCTTCAACGCGAGCAGCAGGAGCCCAGTTATTGCCGTGAGCGACCAATGCGGAAGCGAAACAATCGATACGTTCGATGAACCTAACGGGATCGAGGCCCGTCGCACAGTAAACCCAAGCGTCGTGTCGTAGGCGTGTCTGTCCTTAATCGGCACAAATCGGTCAGGATCATCGGGGCGGTTGAAACCCCACTTTGTTTTAAAGTCGCCGCCCCAAGCCAGAAACGATACAAATGTCAAAACGCCGCGCGCTGATACCAACTTAAACACTCGGGCAGCACCAAAATGCCCATGGGCGACATCGGATATACGATAACTACGCGCCCATAAAACGACAGATAGTGTACAAAGCAGCACGGACACAATGCACGCAATACTTCGTAGTCCTCGAACCAGCCGACAGTCTTGCCACGACGAACGGTCCATTGCTGATTCGCATTGGGGATCTAACGGATCTGGCCGTCGGCCAAGAAACTGTTAATATAACAGATTATCCCCAACTAACTTAACGTCGTCCGTTTTCAGCAGGCGCAACCATGTCAGCAACAGCCACTGCCTCGCCCAGCGTAAAATCCATCGCAATCCTTTCCGGCGGCAAATGGACGGATTTGCGTTCCAAACGCACCGGCGATGTTTACAACCCGTCCACCGGCCAGGTGATTGCCCGCGTGCCGTTTGCAACGGCCGAACAAACCGGGCAAGTCGTTGAGGCGGCCGCCGCCGCATTGCCGACCTGGAGTCAAACGCCGGTTGTCGAGCGGGCTCGCCTGATGTTCCGCTTCCGCGCGCTGCTGGAACAGCACTTCGAAGAGCTCGCCGCGCTCGTCACACGTGAGCATGGCAAGACGCTGGCCGAAGCGCGGGCCGAGGTGAACCGCGGCATCGAAGTCGTCGAATTTGCCTGCGGCATCCCGAGCCTCATCATGGGCGAAATTTTGCCGAACATCGCCGGCGACGTCGATGCCGAAGCGGTGCGACACCCGATGGGCGTTTGCGTGGGCATCACGCCGTACAACTTTCCATTCATGGTGCCGCTGTGGATGTTCCCGATCGCGCTCACGTGCGGCAACACGTTCGTGTTGAAGCCTTCCGAAAAAGTGCCCTTGTCGTCTGTGCGGCTCGGTGAATTGCTCACCGAGGCTGGCCTTCCGGACGGTGTGTTCAATGTGGTGCACGGCGACCGCGAATGTGTGGACGCGCTGCTGGATCACCCCAAGGTGGCCGCCATCTCGTTCGTCGGGTCGACGACGATCGCAAAGTACATCTACGAGCGCGGCACGGCAGCCGGCAAGCGCGTGCAATCGGCCGGTGGCGCGAAGAACCATCTCATCATCATGCCCGATGCCGAAATGGATCAAACGGTGAAGGCACTTGCCGCCTCGGCCTACGGGTGTGCCGGTCAGCGGTGCATGGCCGGAAGTGTGGCCGTGGCCGTCGGCAAGGCCGGCGACCCGGTGGTCGAAGGGCTCGTCGACTATGCCGGTTCGCTACGAGTTGGTCCGACCGATGGCAACGAAGGCGTCGACATGGGTCCCGTCATTCGAGCCGAACACCGCGACCGTGTCGCCAGCTACCTGGATATCGCGAAAGGGGAAGGGGCCACCGTCGCGCTTGATGGGCGCCGTGAATTCGATTCGGACGGGTTTTTGCTAGGTCCAAGTGTGATCGACCATGTTCGACTCGAGATGCGAGTGTGGAAGGAAGAGATTTTTGGACCGGTGCTCGCGGTCGTCCGCGCCGCCGACCTCGACGAAGCGTTGGCCGTCGGAAACGATTGTGAATACGGCAACGGAGCCGCCATCTTCACTCGCAGCGGATACGCCGCCCGCCAATTCAAGCAGCATTTCAACGCTGGCATGATCGGCATCAACGTCGGCGTGCCGGCCCCGATGGCGTGGTTCCCATTCACGGGCTGGAACCGCTCGTTCTTCGGCGACCTGCACATTCAAGGCACCGAGAGCATCCAGTTCTACACACGCCAAAAAGTGACGCTCACCCGTTGGCCGAAGTCGGATGACTCGCACGTTGATCCGGTATGGAAACACGAGCGAAGCAAGTGAAGCACCAATGACCAAGCACCAATGACCATCCGGAGACGGTGGCGTTGGTCATTGGGGCTTGGTCATTGGTCATTCTATGATGCAACTCGCCTTCAGCTCGAACGCTTATCTGCGATTCCCGATCGAAGAGACCATCGAGCGCATCGCCACTTTGGGCTATCGCGGTATCGAGCTGCTGGCGGATGTGCCCCATGCCTGGCCGGCCGGACTATTGGAGGGACAAAAAAAGTCGATCCGCGACTCGCTGACGAAAAACAACCTGGCAATCTCGAACATCAACGCGTTCATGATGAATGCCGTGGCCGATCCGCGGCAGCCGTATTGGCATCCGAGCTGGATCGAACCCGATCCGCATTACCGGGCCATCCGCCGCGAGCACACGAAGCGAACGCTTCATCTGGCCTGCGAACTTGGCGCCCCGCACATCACCACGGAACCGGGCGGCCCCGTCGCAAAAGGACAAACGTGGCAAGCGGCGGCAGCGATCTTTTACGACGAGCTCATGCCGTGTGTCGAAGTTGCGGAGCGGATCGGCGTGCCGATTCTCATCGAACCAGAGCCCGAGCTATTGATCGAACGTTTCGAGCAATACTTGGAATTTGCCGGGCGCATCGACTCGCCGATGATCGGCCTCAATTTTGATATCGGCCACGCGTATTGCGTCGGCGAAGACCCGCAAGATTGGGTTGCGAGGATGGCCGAGCATACTCGGCACTACCATTTCGAAGACATTGCGGCCACGCGGATACACCAACATCTCGTGCCCGGCCGGGGCGCGATCGATTTTGCAGCCACGCTCGCCGCGATCCAAACAACCGGGTATACAGGCTGGTTGACCATCGAGCTTTACCCGTACATCGACGATCCCGATGCGGCGGCCAAGGAAGCAAAAAACTTCATCGTCACCGAATTGAACAAACTCGCGTCAAAATAAATGCAGGCGACATCTTTTTCTCCGTTATCTCTGTTTCCTCCTGTTCAAAAATCTGGTCGAACAGGAGATAACAGAGGAAACGGAGGAAAATAGCTTTGGGTCAGTGCAGCAAGTTTATCGCGTGGTTACAGTTGCTTCGGCTGCCAAATGCATTTACGGCAATTGCCGATGTGGCGATGGGCTACCTCGTCACGCACGGCGAATTGGAGCCGGCTTGGGATTTCGCGATGTTGGTCATCGTCTCATGCCTGCTCTATTTGAGTGGCATGGTGCTCAACGACGTGTTCGACGCTGAAATCGACGCCCGCGACCGGCCCGATCGGCCGATTCCTTCCGGGCATGTATCGCGCAAAGCTGCCGCGGCGGCCGGCTGGGCGATGCTCGCCACGGGGGTTCTCATCGCCTGGTGGATCAGCATCGCGGCTAACGACTGGCGGCCGGGCGCCGTTGCTATCCTGTTAGCTTCCTGCATTCTCTTGTACGACGGCGCGCTCAAGCGTACCCGGTTCGCGCCGCTTCTGATGGGCGAATGCCGCATGCTGAACGTGCTACTGGGCATGAGCCTCTTCGTCATTCCGTGGGGCAAGGCCGAGGTAATGATCGCAATTGGCATCGGCATTTATATCATCGGCGTGACTATCTTCGCGCGGACGGATGCGCGTATAAGTTTGCGCACTCGCTTAGCGAATGGACTGATCGTGCTGCTCGCCGGCATGGCATTTTTGGCCGCCGTGCCCCGTTTGACCGCCGACCGTCCGCCGCTCTCGATTGAGATGTCGCACGGCCGCTGGTACTTGCTCTGGGCGGCCCTCGCCGTCGTCGTATGCCGGCACTGCGCGATAGCCATTGTTGACCCAGTTCCGCAACGGGTACAAGCTGCCGTAAGACACTGCGTCCATTCGATCATCGCATTGGATGCAGCCGTCTGCGTCGGCTACACGCCGTGGCATGCGTTGTACGGCTACATCGTGCCGATTTGGGGGTTTATCGTCCTCGCCTTGCTGATTCCCACGATGCTGTTGACGCGGTGGCTGAACGCGACGTGAAGTTCGCTGGATTTGTTGATATTTTCAAGGTCTCATGTCGTACACTATGCTCCCTCAACTCGTCGAGTCGGCGTCCAATAGATTGAGACAGTGGTGCGGCCAACATCCCAAATGGATCGTCGCCGCACCCGGCCGCGTCAATCTTATCGGCGAGCACATCGACTACAACGATGGTTTCGTCCTGCCGATGGCGATCGACCACTACTGCGTAATTGCCGCGACGACAAGCGAAGCTGAAAGTGCAAAGACGTTTAGTGTCGCCGCCGACGAAGAAGCGACAATTCCACTTGCCGACCCGGTGCGCCATCCTGCTCACGGTCATTGGTCGAATTACGTCGCTGGAGTGATCGCAGGCTGTTCCGCTCACAAACTTCGGCCCGGTGGCTTTCAAGCGGTGATCGAATCGAGCGTTCCCGTCGGCGGGGGCCTGTCGAGCAGCGCCGCGATCGAAGTCGCAACCGCAACCCTCGTCGAAGCAATGGCGGGCACCGCTCTGGATCCGGTTGAAAAAGCCCTTTTGTGTCAGAAGGCCGAGCACGAATATGCAGGCGTGCCGTGCGGAATCATGGATCAATTTGCATCTGTCATGTGCCGGACCGACCATCTCATGCTGCTCGATTGCCGGTCACAACGGGTTGAGCACATACCGCTTTCGGACCCAAATGTGACGGTGCTGATCATCAATACGAATGTGAAGCACGCGCTTTCCGGCGGCGAATATGCGGAGCGACGCGGCCAGTGCGAATCGGCCGCCCGCAAACTCGATGTCCAATCGCTGCGCGATACGACGAGTGAGCAGCTCGAAGTTCATCGCGACAAGCTCAGCGATGTCGAATATCGCCGTGCGCGCCACGCAGTAAGCGAGATCGCGCGGACGATCGAAGCCGCGGCTGCGGTGAAAGCCGGGATGTGGCCGCTGGTGGGCAGGCTGATGTACGCCAGCCACGCATCGCTTCGCGATGACTACGAAGTCAGCTGCCAGGAACTTGACCTGCTCGTCGAGATGGCTTCGACAATTGGCCCCGCGGGCGGCGTCATCGGTTCGCGGATGACGGGCGGCGGCTTCGGCGGCTGCACGGTGTCGTTGGCGGAAACGGCAAAAGTTAATTGTGTCGCGGATGAGCTCGCGGAGTCTTATCGCGCGAAAACTGGGATTGAGCCAAGCATTCTAATGAGCCGGCCGTCGCGCGGGGCTCATGTGGTGCGCGCGAATCGATGAATTGCAATTGATGCACTTGTTTAGGGCGGTCCGGCGACCGTGGGCTGCCAGCTGCTGGATTATGCATTGCTGCTGGATTGTGTCGATGAGGGGGGCGGCTTCAGTGTCGGGGGCGGCGGCCTTCGTTTTCTAGCGACTGTTCGCGTTGTTCCATGCGTCGCCCCTCGGCGGTATCGTCCGCCGGCCGAACCGCCGATGTGCCACGACGTCCGAGCACGTACATGGCGATGCCGAATGCCAAAAGTACTAGTCCCCACCAAATGTTGACGTTGATGCCGAGCGACCGATCGTAAATCGACGGATCGGCAAACAAGCCGAACTGCGAACACAATCCAAAGACCCCCAGCATCGCACCGAGCACGCCGAACATCAGGCCGATGGGAAGTCGAATATCGAGCCGCATCGCGAGTTCCTCAAGCAAGAACCAAAATCACCAGAACACAAAATTAAGCGCGACCACCGCGGCAAGCACAACGATGCCCAATACCGCCGGTCGCGCATACCATGCCACACCCGCCTCGCGCGGTTTTTCCGTGAGCGAATAAACCAATCCAACGAGCTCGCTGTCGTCGTGGGGAGCGGTGAATAAACTCACGATGATCGTCACCACGAAACAAGTGGACCACGCCCAAATTGCGGTCCAGAAATTTGCGGCCATTTCACTGTGATACGAGTGGGCGATCCAATTTCCGCCTGTCAGCCAACCGCCTTTGATTCCCCAGCTGCGCCTTCCGGTAAGGTCAGCCCGTGGTGAATCGAAGCGGCGAGCGTACCAGCAATCAAGCCACAGAACGCACCATTCCCGGTCGCCCGCTTCCAAAACATGCCGAGAAGAAATGTGGCCAGCAGCGGAGCGTTTACAAATCCAAACACCAGTTGAAGCATGTTCATGATGTTTTCGGACCGCATCGCAGCATAAGCGGCGGCGATCGAGAGCGCGATGCCACCCACCGTGGCCACGCGACCTACCCACAAGTAATGACGGTCACTTGCGCCCGGATGGATGTAGCTCTGGTAAATATCGTACGTAAAAACCGTATTGAACGCCGTAACATTCCCGGCCATGCCAGACATGAAGCTCGCCAACAACGCCGTCAGTCCCAACCCGAGGATGCCCGTCGGAAAATAATAAATCAGCATATTCGGGGTCGCCAGCGTGTAATCGAACACGGGCTTGCCCGCCGTATCAAATTCCGGCTTCCCGGTTTTTTCATCAACTTTTTGGGGAATAATGCCCTTTCGCGCAAGCGCGATACCCGAGCTGCTGTTCGCAACCGTATTCGGCATCGGAACGGTCGAGGGCAGAGATACAGCGACGATCCCCGGTACGATCACGAGGAAGGGGAAAAACATCTTGGGCACCGCGGCGATCAAGGGCGTGCGCCGCGCCGCGCTCATCGATTCCGCGGCCATCGCCCGCTGTACGACGAGGAAATCGGTACACCAATATCCGAACGAAAGCACAAACCCCAAACCCATCGCGAGACCAAACCATTCGATACCCATCGGGTTGTCCGAGGCATGTGCCATGCCTTTCCAGGAGTGCATGAATCCGGCCGGCGCTTTCTCGGCCAGCCCCTGCAGACCGCCAACATTTTTCAATCCCAACCAAACTAGCGGCAGAAAGCCGGCCACGATCAAGAAAAACTGCAGCACTTCGTTGTAAATGGCGCTCGTCAGGCCGCCCAGGAAGATATAGACAAGTACGATCAGCGAGGAAATGACGATGGACGCATCGAAGATCCGCTCCGGCGCCACGTTTGCCCACGCAAACGCTGCGTCGAACAAGTGCAGCGATTTGATGATCTTCGCCATCGCATACATCGAAATGCCGGACGAGAATACCGTCATCACCGCAAACGTGATCGCATTGAAGCCTCGCGTCTTCTCGTCGAACCGCAACTTCAAGTACTCGGGCACCGAGCGGGCCCGCGAGCCGTAATAAAAAGGCATCATGAAAATCCCCACGAACACCATCGCGGGTATCGCGCCGATCCAATAGAAATGACTCGTCGCGATTCCATACTGGGCTCCCGAGGCCCCCATGCCGATGACTTCCTGGGCGCCCAGATTCGCCGAGATAAACGCCAGTCCGCAAACCCAAGCTGGAATTGACCGCCCCGATAGAAAAAAATCGGTGCTTGTCCGGATCGAGCGCCGCAGCCAAAAGCCGATGCCCAATACGAACACCAGGTAAACCGCCATGATGAGCCAGTCGATGGCCGTGAGCGTCATGGATCCGCCTTGTTGGGAAGGGACAAGAGTTAGCCGGGGTCGATTTCGGAGTCGTTCGCCGCGGCCAATTAGAGCATTCAATCCGAAATCGGCCCGAATGCCTAGCCCGCTGGATCGAGTTTCGCTTAGAGTTGAATGGTCGATGGCATTCCGGAGAGATCTGCCAGGTGTTAGCCCAACTTCCCCAGCGATTCGACAAAATCCCTTGGGCGGCGATTTTTTCGGACTTTGTGTTGACGTAAGTCGTGATGCGATGGCGATGCGGAGCGGGTTGGTCGAAGTATTTTCCTCGCCGGGGCGTGTAGTGGAAAAAAGTCCCGGGCATCGCCGCTAACATGGCGGCATGTTCCTGCGACCCCATTTCCGTCGGCGCAACGGGCAACGCGAAGCGTATTGGGCGCTCGTCGAATCCTACCGCACCGAACGTGGTCCGCGGCAGCGAACCGTGGCCTATCTGGGGCTGATGGACGAAGCGGGCCGGTTAGGCGTCGAGCAAGCAGCCGACCCCCAGTCGCCGTCGTGGCAACAGGAGCTCTTTCCGGAGGCCCAGACCGAACCGCGGTTCGTCGAGATCGACCGCACGCGCGTGCGGGTCGAGAACTGCCGACAGTTCGGTGGGCCG
The DNA here is from genome assembly GCA_963733825.1 of Pirellulales bacterium. Lineage (GTDB taxonomy): Bacteria > Planctomycetota > Planctomycetia > Pirellulales > Lacipirellulaceae > JABDGM01. The sequence continues at coordinate 174,411 of CAVTEK010000003.1, read as the reverse complement.
TGGCTGGCGCTGGAACTGGTGAAGCAGCTCGGGCTGCACGAGTTCCTGCGGCGGGCGATGCCGGCCGGACAAGAACACGTTCCGTGGTCGCTGACCGCGCTGATTCTGGTGATCGCGCACTCTGCGAGCCGTCGAGCGAGCTCCACATCGCCGAACACTTCTATCGGCAGAGCGCGCTGGACGACCTGCTGGGCGTGCCGCTCGACAAGGTGGACGACAACCGCTTGTACCGTGGGCTGGACGAACTGCTGCCGCACAAGCCGGCGCTGGAGGCATTTCTCAAACAGCGGTTCGGCGAGTTGTTCGCCATCGAGTACGACCTGCTGCTCTACGACGTGACGAGCACGTACTTCGAAGGGCAGGCCCACGTGAATCCCTTGGCGCAGCGCGGCTATTCGCGCGACCATCGCTCCGACTGCAAACAGGTCTGCATCGGCTTGGTGGTCTCGCGCTGCGGCTTGCCGCTGGGCTACGAAGTGTTCGCCGGAAACCGCCACGACTCGACGACCTTGGAAGAGATCGTCGAGACGATGGAGGCCCGCTACGGCCGGGCGCAGCGCGTCTGGGCACTGGATCGCGGGATGGTCTCTGAAGAGAACCTCAACTTCCTGAAAGCGGGCGGGCGGCAGTACATCGTGGGGACGCCCAAGAGCCAACTCAAGCGATTCGAACAGCAGTTGGCAACGCAGGACTGGCACGCCATCCGCGAGGGGCTGGAGGTCAAGTTGTGTGCCTGTCCCGACGGCGGCGCCGAGACCTACATTCTTTGCCGGAGCCGCGATCGCCGCGAGAAAGAGCAAGCCATGCACGCTCGTTTCGAGAAACGCATCGAAGACGGACTGACAAAGATTACGGCCGCTTGCGCCAAGCGTCGTCACGAAGTGGGACCGATCGAGCGGCGCGTCGGACGCTTGCTGGGACAGAACACCCGGGCCGCGGGCTTGTTCGACGTCCAGATTCGCGCCGCGGAAAACGGCGCAGCACAGATCGCCTGGAAGAAGATCGAGAAGTGGCGCGCCTGGACACAGCTCAGCGAAGGTTCCTATGTGTTACGCACCAACGTCAGCGGGTGGAGCGACGAAGAGCTATGGCGGGCGTACATCCAATTGACCGACGCCGAGACGGCGTTCCGCATCCAGAAGAGCGACCTCTCGCTCCGTCCTGTCTGGCATCAAAAAGAGGACCGTGTGCTGGCCCACATTCTGGTCTGCTTTCTGGCCTACGTGCTCTGGAAGTTCCTCGGCCAACTCTGCCAGAAAGCCGGCCTCGGCAACGAACCGCGGCGCATGTTGGACGAACTGAGCGAGCTCCGCGCGGTGGACGTCGTGCTACCCACCAAAGACGGTCACGAAATCCGCACCCGCTACGTGACGCAGCCGAGCGACCACCAGAAAATCCTCCTCGAACGCCTCGGCCTGGAACTCCCCAGCCGACTTCATAAAACCGAATTGTAGTGGAAAAAACGGGGCTCCTCCCGTTGCGGCGTAAGCACTTACGTCAAACGTTGGGGAAGTTGGGTTAGCGTCCTTGACGCCTGGCCAAAAAAACTCATTTCGAAGGCGAATCTGGGAATCTCTTGAAATACCTGGATTGCACCGAGATCGGCAGATGCAAATTCATGAGAGGTCCATCGTCCGAAGTAAAAGCGGTCGAGCTACGAGCGCGGGCGAGTAGCGGCTGCAAAGTAGCCGTCGCGGGATCATACGAGTGATCACTCTCGCCGAATTCATCGAACCGCTTTGCCGCCTGCACGACGTGATTCGCGGCCTGGTCGTAGCGGCGTGCGAAGAGCGCTCGGCCGATGAATTAGTGCGTGTGGCGCAAGAGGGCGCGGGCGATGTCATCTACGCCATCGACCAGATTAGCGAAGCGGCGATCGTCGAGTGGTTTGATCGCGAAATCGCCGCGCACGAGCCGATCGTGCTCGTTGGCGAGGGGCTGCCGGGCGGCCGAATGACACTTCCCGACGGTGCCAAAGATACCGATGCCCGCTGGCGCGTGATCGTCGATCCGATCGACGGCACCCGCGGGCTGATGTATCAGAAACGGCCGGCTTGGATTCTCACCGGCGTCGCGACCAATCGCGGTGAGGATACGTCTTTGGCTGATATCGAGGTCGCGGTTCAAACCGAAATCCCCCTGGTGAAGCAGCATCTGTGCGATCAGCTGTGGGCAGTCCGTGGCCAAGGCTTACACGCGACGCGGCAAAATCGGTTGACGGGCGACCGGCGCGCGTTGGCCGTTCAACCGTCGCCGGCGTCCAGCTTGCGGCACGGCTTCGCGACCGTGTGCCGATTCTTTCCCGGTGGCCGCGATGTATTGGCCGCGCTCGATGAAAAACTATGCGATCGCGTGCTCACGCGCGAGCACGGCGAAGTCGGCGTATTCGAAGATCAATACGCGTGTACCGGCGGGCAGCTTTATGCACTGGCGATTGGCCAGGACCGGTTTGTCGCCGATCTTCGCCCCTTGGTGCAGCGATTTGCCCAGCAACGGGGAATTGCGCCGGGCCACTGTTGCCACCCGTACGATTTGTGCACGAAGCTGATCGCCGAAGAGGCTGGCGTGATCGTGACGGCGCCGGGGGGCGGCCCAATCGACGCGCCGCTCGACACCGATACCAACGTGGCCTGGATCGGCTACGCGAACCGGCAGTTGCACGTAGAGATCGAGCCCGTCCTGAATGAATTGCTTGAGGAATTCGAGCTTACTGGCACCGCATAAACGGCAATGTTGCGATGTCGAACTTTACCGGCTGCCAAATCCAAGTTTTTCGCGGCTCATCGCCCGGCGCGTATAGCACGGCCGATCAAGAAATCGTAACCTAATGTCCGCGGACCCGATTGGCGAGCCCCCGCGTGCCGGGTCGTTCCCGATCGCGGTCGTTCACCCAAATCGAGGAGATGAAACACATGCGCGTCCTGGTCACCGGTGGCGCCGGCTACGTCGGTTCGCATGCGGCAAAGCAGCTGGTCCAAAGCGGACACGATGTACTGATCGTCGACAGCCTGGCGGAAGGACATCGGCTCGCTGCCCGTGCGTTGCCGTTTGTATCGGCCAGCCTGCTCGAATCCGAGCGAATCATTGCCGCGATGAAGGATCATAAGACGGAGGCCGTGATGCATTTCGCGGCGTTCGCGTACGTCGGCGTTTCGGTCCGGGATCCGGCCCAATACTATCACAACAACATCGTCGGCTCGCTTTCGTTGTTAGCCGCCATGCGAGAGGCCAACGTCGAGCGGATTGTCTTTTCCAGCACTTGCGCAACCTACGGCGTTCCCCAAAAGGTACCCATCACCGAAGATCATCCGCAAAATCCGATCAGTCCGTATGGCTATACGAAACTGGTCATCGAGCGGGCGCTCGCCGATTACTCGCACGCCTATGGCCTGGGCTACGCGGCGCTACGCTATTTCAACGCGGCGGGCGCCGCGGCGGATGGCACGCTCGGCGAAGACCACGATCCAGAAACGCACCTGATTCCGCTGATCCTGCAAGTGGCATTGGGACAGCGCGAACATATCGACGTCTTTGGCACGGATTATCCCACGCCCGACGGCACCTGCATCCGCGATTACATTCACGTCGACGATCTGGCGACGGCGCATGTTGCGGCGCTCGAAAAGCTCGAACCGGGAATGGAGTTGAAGCTCAATCTGGGCACCGGCCACGGCGCCAGCGTACAAGAAGTTATTGACCTTTGCCGCGAGGTAACAGGGCGACCAATTCCGGCCAACATCGTCGGTCGCCGCGAAGGCGATCCACCGGCACTTGTCGCCGACGCCTCCGCCGCCAAGCGGGAGCTTGGCTGGCAAGCGCGCTACACGATCCGTGAGATCATCGAAAGCGCTTGGGCGTGGCAGCGTGAGCATCCTCACGGGTACGGCGAGTAAGTGATCGTTGACGATCTACCACGCTTCGCATTTGTGCGGGCCGCTCATGGCTCGGAAATGCCGAGCTGCCGGCAAATGCCCCGAGCCGTGTATTCGTTGATCTCGCGATGCCTTGGTATCGAGGCTTGCTGAGCGTTGGCCGCATTCACCCACACCGAATGACTCCGCCCCTCGCGCAAAAGTTCACACCCGAGTCGGCGTAAATGCTTCAGGAATTCCTTTCGCTTCACGAAGCGACCTCGCCGGCCGGTATCTGGTCGACCTCGCTGCTCGCGCTTAAGTGCAGGTAGATCGGTTCCTCGAAATCCATCTCGGGATCGGTTGCACTTGGATTCGGCGTCGACAATGATTGGCCGAGCTCCAAACGCGTTTCCGCCACGTCGAGAAGTGCCGCCGCCAGTAATCGGCGCGCCTCGGTAAGGTCGGCTGCACAGGTAATCGCGGCGGGAAAGTCCACGACTTGGGCGTGCACGCCGCCCGCCACAAACTTATAACCCGCTTTGTATTGCAACATCGGATACCCCACATATCTCCATATACAACGCAAATCCTGCTGCGCTTCAAGTATACCGATCTTGCGGAGAAACACCAAATCGCCGAATGGCGGCGGGGGTCAACTGCGGGCCGAAGAGCCAAAGGCGTCGGGAACCGATTCGGTTCCAAAGTGAATGAAGTTGGGCGTCAAAGCGAATGGTCTCCGCATTGCCGCCATCGCATCAACCGTCGCTGTGACGCTCGTATTCTTTTGCTAATTCACGCCAACATTTTGCGAGCTTCGGAATATCCGCTTCGGCGACAATTGGACGTGAGAGGTATTGAAATTGATCGTACAATGGATTCGGAAGAAATGAACTCATCATCGAGTCCGAGATTAGGTTTCGGAGGAAATGTGCGGTTTTGCACATTTCGGCATGCAGGCCGTATAAGTCGTCGAGAGGAATGTTTTCAAAGTGTACTTCCCCACGGCTCATTTCCGTCGCGGCATGGGCGATCGCTTTATCGACCACCAGCTTCACCGGCGCAAACTTCTGCTCCAACAATGTTCGCGGATCATCAAACAAACTTGCGGAAATCTGATCAAGTGGCAACCTTTCGGCTTCGGTAAGAGCGACCCACTTGTCGATCATTTGATTCCGAGCATACGTCCAATCGGCCGAGTATTCGCTGTTACTCTTCCAGTGCGTGCCCGATGATTCGTCAGGTCCAACTCCTATGATGGCGCTGCGCGTGAGCAGGTGAACGTTTTCGCTCATGTCCTTAAGTAAGGCCTTTAGGGAATAAACACCCCACTTACCATCTGTTCCCTCATCTTCCATTAAGCGCCGAATCCCTAACAAGAAACTCTCAACGAAGCACAAGTGCAACATTCGGAAGAGCGGACCATTTAATTGCTTCCCACCTTCCTCAGCACTCGGGGCCAGTCGATGTGCCTCAATCGCGATTCGATAGACTGTGACGTTCCAGGTCATTCGAATCAACTGTTGTTCGATTGTATTTACGTCCTCACCGCAAAGCCAACCCAACCACTTCGCTCGCTTCTCGCGAAGCTGTACAATGCGAGGGTCACAGGTAGCCAACGGACTTTCCTAACGCCCTATTGGGCAAACTTTCGCGAATTGGGTTTTGGATTCCTAACACTTTGTACCGTTCATCAAACGGCTCGGCGACAATCCTTCGACGCCGGCGGTTGAATCACGCATTGATCTCATGGGCTACCTGCTCGCGCCGAGACGTTGAAGAAACATGGCCATGAGACATAATCCACCGACTGACGGCGAACATGATTATAAATACTGCGCGGTGTCCACCCGCGTAACAACCATCCGCTTGCGCAACTCCTTCGTCAACTATCCAAAAGGCGATACACAAGCAGGCCGCAACCCACGACGCGGTCCTCCTGTCCAAGGGCCCTAGGTTCACGTAGCGAACGATTAGCGGCGGCGCCAAGCCGATTGCCCATGTGAGCACGACCGCAATCGCAAAGGTCTTGGGATTGCCTAACCCCTGTAACGTCGCGATCGGGTAGCTTCCACTACGGCTTGGAGCCTGTAACGGCGTTTCAAGCGCCCGCTTGTCGGCAAATACAACGCTGTTGGCCATTAACAAGAACAACGGTTTAAAAGAATCCATCCGACCTGCGAGCTCACTTTCCGATTTGTGTACTGCGAATACAAAGAACTGAAGCGAAACGAGCGTATTGTCGGAAAGGAAGTTTATGGTCCAAGCATGGACCGGGGAGCTCACGCTCCCGCGTTCGAGGATCATCGTATACTCAATGACGCCGGCAGGATTTCCGTCGATTTTAGCCGTTTGGCCGCCTATAAGCGTTGCATTCCCGGGCAGAAAATCTCGCATATTTGGAGGCGAGAAAATATCGAGCCGGTCTTGTTGCGTGATCACACCGTCAGTTGTTACCGGAAGGCTTTTCGTCACAATCGTAACCATTTCTAGGCCGTAGCCTCCTTCACTCCGAAAGTTTTGGAGTGTGTCCGGTAACTCACCTTCGGTAGCTGCCCACGAGGTGGGGTAGGTGATGTTAAAGCTCGCGCCCTTAGCCATCGGGTGTCCGGTGGATGTATACGACTTCTTCCATCCATCGAGGAACTCTTGTGCTGGGTTCTTTGAGTAGCGCGGATTAGCGGAGAGTAGTGCTGCGCGAATCGATTCAGGAAGCTCTCCTCTTGCGCGCGCCTTCACTTGCGCAACAAAAGTTATCGCGTCGTCTCGGTCAAATATCCGCTGATCGAAGCTAGCCTTCACTTGTTGTCGCATATTCGCGTCAAATCCCGGCCACTGATCGCCAAGAAGTTCGGACAACGTCATTTCTGTCCCACGGTTTCCTTCTCCCAGTGCGCTTGACTCAAACACCCGCCAAGCCTCATTGACATCGCTCGACAGCTCTGGGAATTGGCGACTTATCAATTCGAGCGAGTATTGCTGACCAATTACAAAACCATGGGCCTTAGCGAGCTGCTCCAATTGTTGCCGACTTGTGTCGTATCGGCCCTGTTGCTTTGCCACATTCGTTGGCGCAAAGAGAACGGCAGCGAGTAATATACTGAACATTTTTAAAGCCCTATTGCGCTGGCTCGGAGATCAGATGTGAGAAGAAGAGAAGACGGAACCAGGCATACACCTGACGCGCAGCAGTTGACGCGTCGGCAAAAAGTTAGCACCGAGGTCTTGCGTGATATCGAGGCGTCACAAGACGCAACTTAAAGCCGAGATGCAATCTTATTGTGCTTCGAGCGCTTGGCGGCGGCGTGAAAGAGTACCGCCGTCGTAGCTGGAGTGCAACATTGCTTCGCGCCAAGTATTTAAAGCGAAAACAGAACGGTTTCCGTCGGGGTCGAGTTGATTCTTGGGCTTTATATTTCGTTCCGGCGCGCGGCCCGGTATATTCAAGCTAGGTTGAATTATTGCCCCTAGTTGTAGCGATGGGTGGCATTTGGCGTCCGTCTGCGCAATGCTATCGCCGCGTCGCGTAGCCAGAGCTTTGGGATGGAAAGCAGCGGCTCAGATAGAGTGGGAGAGCGGACCACTACTCATGTTCCCATTTCAAAATCCACGGATCGCCCGTCCGCTTCTGAAACTGCTTCAGCTTTTGCTGTAACGCCAAAAGCGTATCGTGATGATCCGATTCGTCAGCCAGGTTGTGGAGTTCATCGGGATCCGTTTTCAGGTCCTACAACTCGAATTGCGGCCGGGGCCCAATTCCGCTGTATCACGTAATCTGGAACACCGACGCGAAGTCCGCAGCCGAGATTATTCGCGTTGAAGCAGTCATCGTTACGCAGAGCAAATCGCGGTCGCCGGTGATCAGAAAATCCGCACCGGTGGCAATCGCAGTTGACAGGAACACAATATCCTTGGGATCACGCACAAAGGCCGGGTCGATCGGTGGACTCGGAACCAAGATTGTTCGCATTTCGATTATCTCGACCCAGCGCCGAATAAGCTCGCGAGACAATGCAAATTTGGGTCGGCGCAGAACATCGACGTATTCTTCGAGTATTTCCGCGCAAACAAGCCACCGGCATTCGTCATTGGTCGCAATGTGGATTACGACTCTTTCGGGAAGTCGATCGCGCAGCGCCGCGGAGAGGAGAACGTTGGTGTCAACAACGATTTTCATCGCGAGGTGCGATATTCGTTGATTTCGCGCTGAATCTCATCATCCGTGATTTCTCGCAGGCCTAGTGAGTGGCGCAGTTCTTCGACCACGCGATTCCATGTTTCAGCGAATTCGCTCGGGCTGCGCCGCTTGGGCACAATAGAAACCTCAACCTCGGTGCCGGGCGCAAAAGGCACCCCTGGCACGCGAATGTCGCCCTGCGGCTGGACCGTTGTAAATGTGTCGTAGGATTTCATGATAGTTCGCGCCGTTCGGCTACCCTTATCGTAACAAAGCACCGTCGATTATCAAGCGAGTGGGCCACGCTAATGTCTGACAACGGCATTTCAAGGGCACACGTTGCCAGGCACAGCCTGACCTACGCCTTCATCATTCGTGCTGCCACTTGATAATCCACGGGTCACCGGTTCGTTTCTGAAACTGCTTCAGCTTTTGCTGCAATGCCAATAGCGTATCGTGGTGATCCGATTCGTCGGCCAGGTTGTGGAGTTCATCGGGATCCGCGTCGAGATCATAGAGTTCAAACTGCGGATGGTGCTCGTAGTCCTTCACCGTCCGCTTGCCGTACACGTAGTATTCGCCGCGCTTGATAGTGTCCTGCCACGTGGGCGAGCCATACAGGTCGGATGCAAACGGGTAGGACAGGGGATAGGCGATGTTCCAGATCAGCTTGTATCGGCCGCTGCGGACCACGCGCATCGGATAATACATGGTCACTTCATGAAACGTGTGCGATGCGTACACTTCATCCCAACCGGCTGGCTTTTTCTGGTCGAGGATCGCTAGGAACGACCGGCCATGTCGTTTTTGGTCGTCGGGCACTTTGATGCCGGCATAATCGAGAATCGTGGGCGTGATATCGACCCAGCTTACGAACGCCTCGTTGACGACGCCGTGCTTCTTTGCCGCCGGATTGCGCACAATGCACGGCAGGTTCAGACCTGGTTCGTACACGGTTGTCTTGGCGCCCGGCCACGGAACGCCGTTATCCGAAATGTAAACAATTAGCGTGTCGTCGAACTTGCCGGCGCCTTTGAGGATCTCGATCAGCCGGCCGACCCCCTGATCGACGCGCGAGATCGACTCATAGTATTGAGCAAGTTCTGACCGGCACACGGGCGTATCGGGCAAAAAGGGCGGCACGATGACATCCGCCGGCTTGTAGTGCACCGGAACGACACCCGGCGGCTCCTTTCCCGGCGGCTCGTTCCCAAAACTGTTCGGCTTCAAGGGCGCCCAGTTCGCCCGTGCGCCCCGGTGCGGATCGTTCGTCGCGTAATAGAGGAAGAACGGTTGATCTGATTTGGCTTCTAAGAATTTCCGGCTTCGCTCGGCCATATCGACCGGATTACGCGAATTGCCGCCCAGCACGCGATCGAAATGGTAGACGGGTTCAGGGCCGACGTGGTACTTGCCGACCCGCGCCGTGCGATATCCGGCCTCACCGAGCATCACCGGCAGGCTCTTCACAGTATCGAAGCTGCGAAAGTGATTGTAACCATGCTCCAGTCCGTACATGCCATTCGCGTGATTGAATAGCCCCGTAAGAATCACCGACCGGCTGGGACTGCAGCTCGACGTAGTGCAAAACGCATTCGTGAATCGCGTGCCGCCCGTGGCCAGCACATCAATGTTCGGCGTCTTGATCACCGAATTGCCGTAGCAACCGGCAACCATCCCCTGGTCATCGGTAACGATGAGCACCACATTCCGCTGTGCCGCCGTAGCAGTGCCATGCAGCAGGAACAAAGATGCAAAGAAATAAACCACTACGACACGACGGGCACGACGAACAGAAAACAATCTTGCCATTCGTCGTTCCCGTCGTGTCGTAGTGGTTAAAGAGTTCCTTAGATCGCCACGTTGCGACTATCGGAATCGCCAAACCGATCAATGCCGTGTACGCCCAAGTGCTCGAGCATTTCCAGATACATGTTCGACATGGGCATCGATCCGACCTTTTGGAACCGACCCGTTTGGAGCGTCCCGCCGCCGGAGCCGGCCAGAATGACCGGCAAATTCGTGTGCGAGTGGGCATTCCCGTCGCCGTTGCCGCCGGCGTAAACGACCATCGAGTTGTGAAGGATCGAGCTTCCGTCGGCATCGCGCAATAGCGCGAGCTTCTCTAAAAACCGGGCAAAGTACGACAGGTGATGCTTATCGATTTGCGCGACCATCTCCAGATTTTCCGGCTTGCCACCGTGATGCGACAGGTCATGATGCCCGCGAGAAATGCCGATCTCCGGATACGGTTGATTGTTGCCTTCATGCGCGAGCATCAAAGTCGCGATGCGGGTCGAATCGGTCTGAAACGCAATCGCAAGCAGATCGAACATCACTTGCAGCCGCTCTTCGAATCGGTGAGGCGGAGCGCTGGGAACCTTGAATTGGGCATCCGGCATCCTGACCGATTGCCCAAAGTTCGTAATTCGCTGTTCGATTTCCCGCACGCTCGTAAGATACTCGTCGAGCTTCTGGCCGTCTTGCGCGCTCAGCTTTTGGCCGAGCGACCGCGCATCGTCGCGAACGAAGTCGAGGATCGAACGGCTGGTCTGCTGCCGCAGCGCGAAGCTTTTGCGCCGCTCCTCGGGCGTGCCACTGCCCAATAGCCGCTCGAAAACCAGCCGCGGGTTCGACTCGGGCGGCATCGGAGCGGTGGCCGAGCGCCACGAAACGTTGTATTCGTAAGCACACGCGTAGCCGCTATCGCAATTGCCGCTGGGGCGCTCGGTGTCGCACGTCAGCTCCAACGACGAAAAACGCGTCAGGTGCCCAATGTGCTGCGCCGCCACCTGGTCGATGGATGGTCCGACACGGATATCGGCTCCCGCCGTCTTTTTTGCTCGACAACCGGTGAGCAGTGAAGCGTTCGCCCGTGCGTGGTCGCCGGCACCGTCGGAACCGGCCGTCGCGTTGACGTGGTCCAATCCGGAGATGACTTGGATTTGATCTTTGAGCCCTGCGAGGGGTTGCATTGTGGAGGCAAGTTGAAATGTTTTGCCTTCACCCGTTGGCCACCACTGGTCGAGATTCACACCGTTGGGGATCGTGACAAACGCCATCCGCAGCGGCACGGTGCGGGCGACGCCGGCGGCACCGCCGCTCGTCACGACTTCAGCCGCCCGCGACAAACGCGGCAGAATCGACGGCAACGCCGGCAAGGCCACGCATGCTCCGACGCCACGCAGAAAGTTGCGACGGCTCATCGCGGCGTGACGCTCTCGAGCGTTTTGACCGGACGACGGATTGCGTTCCATGGCAGGCATCTCCATCTAGTTTAGCGGAGCCGATTGCCTAATCGTATCAATTCTGCGCCACTCCGTTCGTGCGCCGCTCTTTTTGGAACGGTGCCGACTCGATGACGCCCATTAGCACGGCTGATAATTTTCCTTGGTTGTGATCCAGTCGCTCCACGATCTGGTCCACGGTGTGTTCATCATAATACTCCAAACCCCGCCCGACACCGTAGGTTAGCAGTTTTTCGGTCAAACAACGATAAAAGTCGAGCCGGTGCTGCTCCTTGATAATTGATTTGAGGCCGCGAATTCCGTCAAATTTCTCGCCCGTCAGCAGCGTTCCTGAGGCATCGATTCGTTGGCCCTGTTCGGTGTCGCGCCACATTCCCATGGCGTTGAAATTCTCTAGCGCCAGCCCCAGCGGGTCCATTCGGGCATGGCAGGCATGGCACATCGGGTCGCGACGATGCAGCTCCTGCGACTCGCGAACAGTCGGGTGATGGTCCTTGATCGCGTCGCGGGCCGTGTCCAACAACGGCACGTTGGGAGGCGGTGGCGGAGGCGGCGGCGATCCCAATATGTTCTCCAAGATAAAAAGCCCACGCTTCACCGGCGACGTGCGGCTCGGATTCGATGTAACCGCCAGCAGCGTCCCTTGCGTCAGCACGCCGCCCCGCGGACTGCCCTCCCGCAATTCCACGCGACGCAACGCATTGCCCGTTACGCCATCGATCCCGTAATGTTTGGCGAGCGCTTCATTCACAAACGTGTAGTTGCTGTCGATCAGCTCCAGCACGTTGCGATTCTCGTGCACAATGTAGTCGAAGTAGGCGACCGTCTCGTCGCGCATCGCCCTGCGCAGGTCGCTGTTGAACATTTGGGATAGTACGACGAGGCGGCGATGCTCGGCTCGAACCCGCTCGCGGTCCTCCCAGCGAACGTCCTGCTCGGCTGTATGGTGCAACTTAAATTCGTCTACCTCATATTTTTCAATTTCATCCTGCAGACCCAGCGAATATATCGGCTCGATCTCCATGTGCTCGATGTCGCGGGCCCGCAGCCATTGCCCGGCGAAGTTTTCCGACAACGCCTTGGAGCGCGGGTCCTTGAGCATCCGCTGCACTTGAGCGGTCAGTTTTGACCGCAACTCGCGGCGCTCCGCAAGCCGCGTTAATTCATCGTCCGGCATCGTCGACCAAAGGAAATACGACAGCCGCGACGCCAGCGCATATTCGTCGATCAGCGGAAATCGCTGATTTGCAGAACCGGCCGCCACATCCTCCACGCGAAACAGAAATCGCGGCGATGCCAACACCGCTACGATCGCCCGGCCGATCCCCGCTTCGAACGTTTGGCCCGAGCTGCTGTAAGCGATTTTCGCCAACGCGGCGAGCCGATCGATCGTCTGGCCGTCGACCGGACGCCGATAAGCGCACCGGGTAAACGCGGCCAGAACCTCGTGCGCATAAACATCGACCTTCGCCGCATCGCTCGGAGCCGGCCCGCGCGGGAAGAAACGCCGATACTGCGCTCGAAGCACCGGATCGCGGTCATCCGCCGCTTTCGTCGGCACCGCTTTGGCAACGATGGCCTCCGCCGCGTTGAGATACTTCTCCATCAACAGCGGCGAGATGCTTAAAGCATCACCGACGTTGTCGAACCCATAACCGGCATCATCGATTGGAAACTCATCGGTCGTGTTGTAATCGACGCCCATTAAGTCGCGAATCGTATTGCGATATTCGACTCGATTGAGCCGACGCAGCGTAACGCGTCCCGGATCGGGATCGGCCGGATCGATTCCAAACGCATCGAACTCGATCCAATCAAAGAGCCGCCGCTGCTCATCCGTGTCGGGCCGCGCCTCGCCATGCGGCGGCATGATACCGGCCCGGACGTTTTTGAGCGCAGCCCACCACAATTTGGTGTCGCCCACCAGCTCCTTATTCGACTTAAATCCATCGAACGCCCGCCCACCTTTGTGCTCGCCGTAGCCATGGCAGGCGTAGCAATATGTTTCCAAAACCGGTTGCACACGTTCGCGAAAGTGCGCCGCGGCGGTATTCTCGTCTGCAATAGCGCACTTCGCAACGAAACACGACAACGAAATGCATAGAGCACCGACCGTAAGGTCGGCACTTCTGCTGCGTCGTCGGTAGTCACTCGCGCTTGCCATCGTGCCCGCGAGCCAAGATCCTGTCGAAGTGCCCATCGGAATGAATTATAACCGATGCAGCCAAATCCCGCCGCCGTTGTCGCCGACGCGTAACTGGGGTCGAGCCAAACGCGAGCCCCCAAGGTACCTGGAGGATCACCGCACTTTGGCTTGACCACAACGGCGCAACGGGTGCAAAAAAGTCACTTGCCAATTCGCAATGCAATACTCCTACAGCAGCACACTCCACAAGAGTACGGCAACGATCGAACCAAAGACCGGGCCCGCAATCGGCACCCACGCGTAGCTCCAATCGCTATCGCGATTACCGGGAATCGGCAACACCGCGTGGGCGATTCGCGGCCCTAAATCGCGCGCTGGATTGATCGCATAACCGGTCGTACCGCCGAGTGACAGGCCGATCGACAGCACCAGCAGCCCAACGCGCAAGGCGCCCAGCGACCCCAAGCCAATCTTCAAGCCGGAGGCCGTGGGATTAAGCGTGTCGTCGCGAGTAATCGATGGCTCAACTGCCATTAGCACGGCAAACATCAGCACGAACGTTCCGATGATTTCGCTGACAAGATTGTTCGGTAGATTGCGGATGGCGGGCGAAGTCGCGAACGTCGCCAACTTCGCGTCGGAATCGCTCGAGGCGGCGTAGTGATCTCGATAAAACAGATACACGAGAGCGGCTCCGACGAGGCCGCCCAATAATTGTGCCGCGATAAAGCCTGGCACCGACTGCCACGCAAACTTGCCCGCGATCGCCAGGCCAAGCGTAATGGCCGGATTAATATGCGCGCCGCTAATTGGCTCAACGCACCAAACGGCCACGAACACCGCCATTCCCCACCCAAACGTAATCACTATCCAACCCGATCCGCTGCCTTTGGTTTTCGGCAGCACGGCATTCGCCACCACGCCATTGCCGAGAAGAATCAGCAAGGCCGTTCCAATAAACTCTGCGAAGTACGCAATCATGTTCGACCGTTTGCTAACTATCTTTGGCCCAGCCACGAGAGCGTTCAACAGCGTCTGCCCAGCGGGCGCGGGTCGCGGCCGCCTGGTCGGCCGACATTTGCGGCTCGAAGCGGCGATCCACGTGCCAGTGTGCGGCGACCTCTTGGCGGTCCTCCCACACACCCGTCGCCAGGCCGGCCAGGTACGCGGCGCCGAGCGCCGTGGTTTCGGTTACTTTGGGACGCACGACGGGAAGCTGCAGAATATCCGCCTGATACTGAAGCAGACCATTGTTCACGCTTGCTCCGCCATCCACACGAAGTTCGGCCAGCGCATTGGCAGCGTCATTTCGCATAGCCTCGGCAAGGTCGGCTACCTGCAGCGCAATGCTTTCGACTGCGGCGCGGGCAATATGGGCGGCCGTGGTGCCGCGCGTAATGCCCAAAATCGCCCCGCGAGCATACGGGTCCCAGTGTGGAGCACCCAGTCCGACAAACGCCGGCACGAAATAAACGCCCCCGCTGTCAGGAACACTTCGGGCAAGTGGTCCAACCTCCGCAGACGACTTGATGATGCCGAGCCCATCGCGGAGCCAGGCAACTACCGCGCCGCCGACAAACACGCCGCCTTCGATCGCGTACTCAAGCTTTCCGCCAATGCGCCACGCCACGGTGGTGAGCAGCCGATTCTTGGATTCGACCGCTTCGCCGCCGGTGTTCGTCAGCATGAAGCAGCCAGTTCCGTACGTATTCTTTGCCAGACCGGGTCGGAAACATGCCTGGCCGAACAGGGCGGCCTGCTGATCGCCCGCCACTCCCGCAATCGCAACGCCCGACATTTCGGCGACCGTCTCCACCTCTCCGTACACCTCACTCGACGAGCGGATTTCCGGCAGCATCGTCCGCGGCACGTTAAAACATGCCAGCAGCTCGTCGTCCCACTGGCCGGTGTGAATGTTCATGAGCAGCGTGCGCGAGGCATTCGAGGCGTCCGTCACGTGAACCTTCCCGCCGGTCAGCCGATAAATGAGCCACGAATCGACAGTGCCGAACGCCAGCCGGCCGGCTTCTGCGGCAGCGCGGGCGGCCGGCACATGGTCGAGTATCCACGCGAGTTTCGTGGCGCTGAAGTAGGGATCGAGGACCAGGCCGGTTCTTTTGCCGATCATCGGCTCGCGGCCGGCCGAGCGAAGCCGATCGCAGTCGCCGGCGGTACGGCGGTCCTGCCAAACGATCGCGCGATGAATCGGCTGCCCGCTGCCGCGGTCCCATACTACCACCGTTTCACGTTGATTCGTGATGCCAATCGCGGCGAGATCGGCCGATTTAAGCCCGGCTTTCGCCAGTGCTTCACAGGCCATGTCGCGCTGGCTCGACCAGATTTCTTCGGCGTCGTGCTCCACCCAGCCCGGCTGCGGGAAGTGCTGGCGAAATTCGCGCTGGGCGATGGCAACGGTATCTCCCCCCCTATCGAAAACAATGGCGCGCGACGACGTTGTGCCTTGGTCCAGCGCCAACAAAAAACGTTTTGAGCCCATTTGCGACGACTACTACAATGGGTAACCGACAAGTCTGTCGGCTGCTTGACGGACCGGTCCGCCGGTCAGTTAAACTTAGGGGCCAACTATCGCCTCAGAACTCGGACATCCGAGACATTGTCCAATGGCTACGTCATCGACGTCAACCCGGCAGTCACGCGCAGGCAGCGGTCGGTAACTCCGGTTCAGCTCAGCACGATCCGTTGTTGCAAGTTCTCAAGACGTTTTGGGGTTTCGATAATTACCTGCCACTGCAGCGCGAAGCCATGCAATGCGTGCTCGAGGATCGCGATTCGCTCGTCGTGCTGCCGACCGGCGGCGGCAAGTCGCTTTGCTTCCAGGCGCCTGCGTTGTGCCGCGACGGGCTAGCTGTCGTCGTCTCACCTCTATTCGCGCTCATGAAGGACCAAGTCGATGCGCTCACGGCTTGCGGTATTCCGGCGGCTGCGGTGAATAGCATGCTTTCGATGAACGAAAAGCGCCGAATCGCCCAACAGGTAGAAGCAGAGCATCTGCGGCTATTATATATGTCGCCCGAGCGGCTGGTTGTGCCGCGAACGATCGAGTTCCTGCAAAATCAGCAAGTTTCCTTTTTCGCGATCGACGAAGCGCATTGCATTAGCGCGTGGGGGCACGATTTCCGGCCGGAGTACCGCGACTTGCGCCTGCTGCGCGACCGGTTTCCTGAATCGGCGATTCACGCCTACACGGCTACCGCCACGGAAACGGTTCGCCGCGACATCGCCGAGCAATTGGGTCTTCGCGATGCGACCGTGTTGGTCGGCGACTTTCGCCGGTCGAACCTCCAATATCATGTGGCTCGCCGCGAGCGTGGGCTCGTCCAGATTTGCCGGGTGATCGACCGCTTCCGCGGCCAGTCGGGAATTGTGTACTGCATTACGCGCGCCGAGGTTGAAAAGACCTGCGCTCTGTTGCGCGAATCGGGATATTCGGCGCTGCCCTATCACGCGGGCATGGCCGATGCCGACCGCATTCGCAATCAGGAAGCCTTTCTCACCGAACAGACCGATACGATCGTGGCCACGATCGCCTTTGGCATGGGGATCGACAAATCGAACGTGCGGTATGTCATCCACGCGGGCATGCCGAAGTCGCTCGAGAATTATCAGCAGGAGAGCGGCCGGGCCGGGCGAGACGGCGTCGAGGCCGAGTGCTGGCTGTTATACTCCGGCCGCGACCTGATGACTTGGAAGCGTATGATCGAGCGCATGCCCGGCGAAGCTCACGAATCAGCCGCGGCCGCGCTCGATAAGATCGACAAATACGCAACGTCGGTTCAATGCCGGCACGCAAGTCTCCTCGAACACTTCGGCCAGGAGTGGAGCTACGGCTCGTGCAATTCATGCGACGTTTGCCTGGGCAAACTCGAAGTGATGGACGATGCGCTCGTGATCGGTCAAAAGATTCTGTCGTGCGTGCTGCGAGTCGGCGAACGATTTGGGGCCGAGTACGTTTCGCTCGTCCTGACCGGCTCGCGGGAACAGCGCATTGTGGCGGCCGGACACGACCAGCTTAGCACCTGGAATATTCTGGACGAGTTTCGCCGACAGGATGTGCGGCAATGGATCGAGCAGCTGGTGAGCCAAGAGTTTTTGTGCAAGGAGGGTGAATATCAGATTGTCCGCGTGACGGATAAGGGCCGCCAGTTGCTGGCCCGTCAGTTAACTCCCACGCTACTCCGGCCCGCGAAAGATTCCCGCGAACTGGCATCCGCGGCAATTCTCGATTCTTGGGAGGGCGTCGACCGGGAGTTGTTCGATACGCTACGCACATTGCGGCGTAACGAGGCGACCGGCGCAGTGTGCCAGCCTATATCGTGTTTAGTGACGCCACGCTTCGCGACATGGCCCGCCGTCGGCCGTCGTCGGTCGAACAGTTTCTGGAAGTGAATGGCGTCGGCCAAAAGAAAGCCGCCGACTTCGGCCAGCAATTCGTAAGCTGCGTCACGTCGTACTGCCAGCAACATGGCGTTGCGATGGATGTTCGCCCTGAACCAGAATCATCTCCGCGCCCACCAGCGCCGACTCTATCCGTCAGCGCCATGCAGGCGTTTCCGCTGTTCGATGAAGGCCTGAGCGCCGAACAAGTGGCGGAGCGACTCGGTCGCGCCGTCTCGACCGCCTACGGATATCTCGACGCGTACATCCGCCAGCGCAAAGTGACCGATGCCACCCGATGGATTCCACCTTCCGAGCGCGATCAAATCGAATCAGTCGCTCGGCACGCCGGCATGCAACGTTTGAAACCAATTTACGAGGCGCTGCACGGACAGATTGCATACGAGCGGATCCGCGTGGTCGTCGGTTGTTTGGCAAATCGCGAGGCCGCCGGGTAGAATAGGCAACCAAGCCGCGAATTAAGAATAGTGCGGATACTTCCAGCGATTCTTTGCTCTTCACCGATTTTCGCCAATTCTGGCTCGGGGCGAACGGATGCGTGTACGAAGGGTCGCAGTTGTGCCAGGAAGGTGCGCACCGTTATTCTGGATTAAGCAAATAACGTAGTGGATGGGAGCAATCATGAGCGATTTGGAAGATCCGGGCCACGACGACGTGCGGTCCCTGTTGCGGACGATCGGCCCGGCGATGGTGGCGATCGGGTTGATTTTTATCGTGATCGGATTCGGCAGCTTTTTTACCGCGTTCGGCAGCTTTGAGCCGCCGCGCTACTTCTGGTGCGCCTTTGTGGGGATGCCGTTAGCGGGAGTCGGAATGATGATCTCCAAATTCGCCTACTTGGGCACCGTAACACGGTTTGTGGCAGGCGAAGTGGCGCCGGTTGGCAAGGACGTTACCAACTACATGGTCGAGGGGACCAAGGATTCGATTCGTGACGCGGCAATCGCGGTTGGAGAAGGTTTCGCCGCCGCAAAAACACCTCACGGCCTGCGCTGCACTAAATGCGGCACCGACAACGAAACATCGGCCAATTTTTGCCGCGAGTGTGGATCGCCGCTCGCCAAAACGAAGCGTTGCGAACAATGCGGCGAGCTGAATAATGCCAATGCTCGCTTCTGCGATCACTGCGGCGCGGCGGTGGCCTGAATCAATCAGCGACGGCGCCCACGCCGACGCGGAGTGATACGTCCCTCGGCCGCGCGACTGGCGGCACTTCGTACGCCTCGGTTTCATATTTGTCCGGCCTGAGGTGGGCGGTTGATTTTATGGCCTGATCCCAGGCGATCTCCCGGCCGCTGTAACAGGCTTCGCGGCCGATGATTCCGTTCAGCGCACTTTCGTCGATATGTTAAGCCTCGTTGATCCGTGACATAGCGGAGGGCAGGGGACTCTATCCCGCCGCTATTCGTAACTCTCGTGGAAGTGATGCATTTGCATCTAACTCTTTGCGGCACGGCAATTTAGCGTCGTCTCGTTATTCCTCGTCATGTCCCGTTATTGCCCGTCTTGGAGGTCATGAACAGGGACAAAACAGGGACAAATTTATCTCCGGTGGCCCCGCCGCGCTGGCCGGCGCCGCCGTCCTCTACGTCGCCGTCACGGCCTTCGCCGCCGCGTACATCAATCGGCGACGACCCGTGATTTATACGCGGTATTCGAGCGACCTGCAATCTGAACGGAGCAACGAGGACCAAGAGCGTGAGGTAAGATTACTCTTCCGACATACGGCTGCGTCCAAGCCCACTGCGAGCATGCACGTACCGGAACATCGTCCGGCGACAGTCGAAGGTGGCGACCAGGAAAATAAAAACGCGGAACTGCCTGAGCGAGACAATACCGAAACGTCGAATAACAACCAATTCTTTACGCTAGGGAATACAAGCGAACAGATTGGACGTTCAGATGTTAGTGAAAAACGACTTCCTGAATCGACATTAAGAAACGATGCTTTTTCTGGACGAACCCCGGGCGCAAAAGAGGATATGCTTCGAGCGCATGGAGGTACGGAAGGAACGGAAGCAGCAGTGAAACTTGGGCTCGAATGGTTAGCGAAGAATCAGCAGCCCAATGGACTTTGGAGCCTTCAGGGGCCTTACGGAAACGGCAGTCATTTGGATAACAGTGCCGCGGCTACTGCGATGGCATTATTGGCCTTTCAAGGCGCTGGCCACACGCATCAAGGGAGCACTGATGAAAAATTTACGCGTGTAGTTGCACGAGGATCGTCCGCGTTACTAAAGCAAGTCTCCGGAAACAAAAATCCAATCGAGGAAAATGGGCAAGGAGGTGGCTACACCCAAGCAATGTGCACTATGGCAATTTGCGAGCTCTATGGCATGACGCACGACAGCAAATTGAGAAAGCCTGCCTTCCAAGCAATTCAATATTGTCTGGACGCACAGTCCGACGAAGGAGGCTGGAGATATTTATCGCGGCACGACTCCGACACTTCAATCACTGGCTGGTTCGTGATGGGCCTCCAAAGTGGTCGTATGGCCGGGTTGAAGCTACCAAATCAAACATTCAAAGGCGTCTCGACCTACCTGGATAAGGCGTCGTCGACTTCCGGCAATCAATACAGCTATCAACCTGGATTGGCCGCGACACCAAGCATGACGGCGGAGGCTTTGCTTTGTCGCCAATATCTCGGCTGGCGGCGCGACGACCCCCGACTTCAGAATGGTGCAAAATATTTGCTCACGCAGCCGCCCAAATGGAATTCGACGAGTCGGGACGTTTACTACATGTATTACGCCACCCAGGTTTGCCATCACATGGGCGGGGACTACTGGAGTAAGTGGAATACCGTCATGCGCGAGCAACTACCCGCAAATCAGGTTAGACAAGGAAAGGAAAGCGGTAGCTGGGATCCACAGGGGGATAAGTGGGGAACACAGGGAGGGCGCTTATACGTCACGTGTATGTGTTTGTACATGCTGGAAATTTACTATCGATATTTGCCTCTGTATCAGGAAGATGCAGTAAGTCATCATCCCTGACGTATAACTTACGAGCTGAAAAACAATTCGGCCTGCATTGTGTGCGCGTAGGCGTCCATCACGATTGCGATCATGCGCAACATCGTGACCATGGGGGCCCCAACGGTCACGATGTTGCGCATTCACGCTGAATCCAGAAATCGCGCCGTTTCCTAGACGACATGAGTTTAGTCCCGGCGCGGCCCGAATCCCACACGATGAACGGCGCCTGCATCTGCGACAACGGCCAGGCCGGCGGCGATCTCGGCGGCCCCGAAGGATTCCCGGACGGCAAACTCACCTTCGACGACATTTCGGCCTTTGCCGCCAAACTCGGCATGTCACAGGGCGCATTCCCGGCTGCCATGCGGCAATCCCTTCCTGAGCCGTCATCATTCGTGATGGCAAGCGTTTTTTGCCTTGATTGCCAGCTTACCCGCTTCGGCCGATGTCGCGGTTGCATTTCCAGACGCTCTCCCAATCGAGCGTGACATGAATTTCCCCGAGTTTTCGGCACCGGATGCGCGAAGTAAACCCAGCCTCGGCGACTTCACATCAGGCGGGACACACGCCTACGTGAAGCGATAAATCCCCGGCCTCGCGATTGGCGGCACCTCGAATGGCCCGAACTCATATTTGTCGGGCCCGAGGTGGGTAGTTGATTTCATGGCCTGATCCCAGGTGATCTCCTGGCCGCTGTAGCAAGCTTCGCGGCCGATGATGCCGGTCAGCGTACTTTCGGCGACGTTTTGGGCCTCGTTGATCGGCTCGCCGGCACGGATGCTCGCGATCAGGTCGGCGTGTTCGAGCTGATAGGGGGCACCCATCTTTTTTCGGTAACGCCAGGTTTCCCCTGTGCTAGGAGAGATTGTGTTTTCGCAATTGCTAATGCCGCGCTCTCCGCGAACGAATTCACCGACGATGCCTTTGCAGTTGTTGATCTGCCGGCATTGGCTGAACATCGTGACGCCGTTGGGATACTCGAACTCGACGGCAAAATGGTCGAAGATGTAGCCGTGGCGCGTGCCCGTGCGGGTTTGTCGGCCGCCAAGGCCGGAGGTTGCCTTGATCGGGTGCGTTCCCAGAACCCAGTTCATAACATCCAGGTTGTGAACGTGCTGCTCGACGATGTGATCGCCGCCGAGCCACGTGAAATAGTTCCAGTTGCGAAGCTGCCATTCGACGTCGCTCCAGCCGGGCTCGCGGTCGATGACCCAGATCTGGCCGCCGTTCCAGTAGCATTTGGCGTAGACGATGTCGCCGATCGCCCCGTCGTGGATCCGCTTGATGGTTTCCACGTAATTCGGCGAATGGCGGCGCTGCGTGCCGGCCGCGATGCCAAGATGTTTTTCTTTGGCCAGCCGGCCCGCTTCCATCACCATTTTGACGCCTGGCACATCGACGGCGGCCGGTTTTTCCATGAACACGTTTTTGCCAGCTTCGATCGCTGCCTTGAGATGCATCGGGCGAAAGTGGGGCGGCGTGGCCAGGATCACGTAGTTGATATCGGGGATGGCCAGAAGTTTTTGGTAGGCATCCCAGCCGAGGAAGCGGTTTTCCTTAGGGACCGACTTGCCGATCTTTTCGAGGTTGCGATGGCAGTCTTCCAGGCGATTGTCGAACATATCGGCAAGGGCGAGTA
Organism: Pirellulales bacterium; assembly: GCA_963733825.1. Lineage (GTDB taxonomy): Bacteria > Planctomycetota > Planctomycetia > Pirellulales > Lacipirellulaceae > JABDGM01. Next base: position 151,953 of record CAVTEK010000003.1, on the reverse strand, counting down.
CCTGGATATCTTTGTGGGCGACGGTGGTGCCGTCCTCGACGTCTTCAGTGTGATAGCCCGATTGCGGGTAAATGATTTTGGTGCCGGCCCCGATGGCATCGAGCAATGTCGCCGGTGCCGCGACCGCCGCAGCCAATGAGGCCGATCTTCACGGCGAAATTGTCGCCTCCCGCCGCATGCACATAGGGTGCCCGCAGCGCCGTGTACGCGGCAGCGCCGGCGATCGCCGATGTTTGAAGGAAGTCGCGACGGGAGACGGTCGACGTCGGAAGATTATTAGAATTAGACATTTGAATTCCGCCAGGTAAAGATTTGCGATGTTTATCCTCTGCGAAACCGGGCCTACTGTTACGGATTAAGTTCCTCACCTCTCCGGCGACATCGACGTATTTTTCGCCCCGGAGCGGTCGATTTGAAAGAATGCTGAACGGACAGTACCGCCTGCATGAACGCTAACAAACTGGCCGAGGCGGGAGTCGAACCCGCACGGGGGTTGCCCCCCAACGGATTTTAAGTCACCCGTGTACGCACGGATAGGTAGCCGTTAGATTTTAAGTGCGAGAAAACAAGCACGTTCCAAACTGCGATTAGAGAACGCAAACGCGGTTTAGGTGACACTTTTGTTGACACAATGAGCCAATCAGCCGGCTTGCTCCCGGCGTTGTCTGCCCGCGGCCGTAAGCGTCTCCCGACGTCGGCCGCGGGCGGGCAGGTTGGTCGGGAGACATTCATGGAAGCTCGCGAAGCACTGCCGTTGCTAGAAGAATTCGACGCCGCCCGAAATCAGTCGCTCGATGCCAAACAGCACCACAAGATACAGCATGGCATTAAAGCAGAGCGAGTAAGCGAGTTGGCTGAGTTGCTGGGCGTCGAAATGGCAAATCGCGTAGCGCCGGCAAATCGTTACCTCGCCACCAAAGCGTTTGGGGACGTGGCAGCACATTGGTTTCACATTGACGATACCGATTGTGCGCGGGCTATATCAAACCTTCGAATGTTGCTGAAAGCTGAATTGGCTCTCGACGATATTGTGCGCACGAGGCCGCTGAGCGTTGATGAAGCGGCGAAATACTTTAGCGGCGAATCAAAGAGTAATGCGTCTCAGTTTCTCAGTCGATTGTACCGGGATGGTGTGCTGACACCGCCGATCGGTACGGGAAGGAATCGCCGATGGGTGGTAGATGAATTCCCAGCGGCTGCACGCGACAATATAACGTGAATCTACCATTTTCTAACATTTACTAACATTTGCTAACACGCTCGGCTTTCGCTCTCTTGCGGCGTTCATCGTCGTGTATCTTCTCGATTGTACGCCGTAATTCTTAACGGCTGATCTGCAATCGGAGAATCATCTAATGGCCACCGTGACGACCAAGGCGCCGACGTTTATAGCCCCCGAGCGACTCTATTCCATTCGCGGCTTCCAGGCTGCGGCCGGCGTCAGCTCGACGCGTATGAGGGAAGGCCGCGCCGCCGGAATTGTGCTACCGACTCTGGAAGTTGGCCGCCGAAAATTTGTCCGTGGCGTCGATGCGATCGCGTATTTAGAGCAGCTCGCAGCAATCGGCGACTGAGCGCATAAGAAACCCGGGGGCCGCTGTTCTAGCAGGGCATGCGGCGCAACCGGGTTGAGTGAAACATGGGAAATTCTACAGCCAAAACGCGGAAAGGAAAAGGCAACCGCCCCAAAGTCGATCTAGAACGACTTTCGGAAATCTTTCCATCGCCCGAGAACGATCAGCTCTACCGGCCGCCCGATCGAGCTGATCCTGAAATCATCGCCCTTGCCGAGTCGATTCGGCGACACGGAATCCTCGAGCCGCTGATTATCACCGCTGATGGATACATCGTGAGTGGTCACAGGCGCCACGTGGCCGCCGGCCTGGCTGGGCTCACAAGCGTTCCGGTTCGACGATTGCGAATCAGGCGTTCCACCGATCCGAATAAATTCCTGAAACTGTTGCGGGAGCACAACCGTCAACGGGATAAGACGGCAACCGAAAAGCTTCGCGAAGAGTTGGTGAGCATCGACCCCGAAAACGCCCGGGAGTCGCTTCTGCAGTATCGACGAGCAGCGGCCGCTGTGCCGGTCCCCGCGCTCACGATGAGCGGATATTGTGGCCGCAAGGCAATCAGCTCGGCAAAGTTTCCGATGCTCAACGCCGTGAAAGCGATCATCAGGGAGCGGCAACGATTCTGGCCGCTGACTGATCGGCAAATCCATTACGCGCTGCAGAATGATCCGCCACTGATTCACGCCAGCAAACCGGACTCGGTTTATCGGAACGACGTGCCGAGCTATCGGGCGTTGATTGATCTTCTCACACGTGCGCGATTGGATGGTTCGATTGCATTCGAAGCCATCGGCGACGAGACCCGCCCGGTGGAGGTGTGGGCCACGCACCAGGACACCCGCCCGTTCATTCGCCGCGAGCTCGATGGAATGCTTAAGGGCTACTGGCGCGACCTGATGCAGTCGCAACCGAACCACATTGAAATTGTCGCGGAGAAAAACACGGTAGCGCCGATCGTGAAACCCGTTGCCGCAGATTACACGATCACAATGACGACGGGCCGCGGCTTTTGTTCGCTGCCACCGCGACACGCTCTTGCGGAGCGGTTCGAACGTAGCGGCCGGGACAAGCTGGTGCTTTTGTTCGTTGCCGACTTTGACCCGGAAGGCGAGTCAATTCCGGAATCGTTCGCACGATCGATGCGCGATGATTTTGGTATCGACGCGATTCACGCTATCAAGCTGGCGTTGACGGCGCAGCAGGTAGCGGAGTTTGATTTGCCGCCGATGATGCAGGCCAAAGCTACATCGTCGCGCTATAAAAAATTCGCCGATCGGCACGGTGACGATGTTTTCGAGTTGGAGGCGCTGCCGCCTGACGAATTGCAGAGACTTATACGCGAGTCGATTGAAAGCGTAATCGATCGCGATGCGTACAGAGAAGAGATTGCAGCCGAAGCGCACGACGCGGCTTTCCTTGAGGGAGTGCGCCGCACGGTGCACGATGCGCTCGGCAAACTCGACCTGGGAAATACATAGCAGGCGCACGACTGCCGAAGTGTTGCATTGATTGAATTATGTCCCACGTGTCGCTGAGCGCATCTTAAACGGTTCGGCCGAGCGCAAGGGCGTGGTGTAACAAGAAACAGCGACGGGCTCCAAAACGGCGTCCCATCCGACGGGCGATAAAGCCCCTTCCGAACCCCAGTTTTTCGCTGGGGGGAAGGGGGGCTCTGTCCAGCGAACCCTCCAACGGGCGATGAGTATGAAGACAGTACGAATGGGAACGGATTGAAGGATGCGTACTGATTGGTCAAAGGTCCCGACGCTCTTAATTCCGCGGCCCGCGTGTCCGCACTGCGGCCATGAGAAGTACGACCGTCTCCGCACCAACGCCAACGGCGACGGCAGCTCGACGAAGCTATGCACGTGTCGATCTTGCGGCGGCCACTTCAAAATCTGTACAGAGTTTCCCGATTCGGGAATTGAAATTATTTGGGCCTGGTAAGGTGACGGCATGACAGCAACCAAGATCGTATCAATTGGCAAAGCGTGCTCCCTGATTCAACTGACCCCGCAGCGAATCCGGCAAGCGGCTGAAGCCTTGCACGTGCTGCCTGCCATTCGAATCAACGGTGTCGATCACTTCGACGAGGCCGATTTGGAGCGGCTCGCTGAGTACGCACGTCGGCGACTTGCCCGCGGCACCGAGCCTTGAATTACCGATGAGAACTGAGACTGGAAAACAAGCACTTTTCGTGAGTTATGCGTATGTCCCGATGAATAATGCATTCAAAAACAGCTTTGTTTTACAGGTAAAACGTGGGTCCTTCGGTGCCACCCCGCCGGTCGGGCTCCGCCGGGAGATATCGCCCTGTTTTTTCGTGTGCGGCAATTTTTAACAACTGAAACCCCCGTCTCTCTCTCTCCATGGCCACCGCTGAAAAAAGAACGGCGAAAACACGGGCAACCGACCTACAGCGCATGACGCAATCAGAGTTCGCGTGGCTGGTCGGCAAGCCGGTGTCTTGGGTCAAGGAAAACGCACACGTTTTCGCGCAACAGCGATTCAACGTATGACGGTCGCGCTGCGCTGGGCGGCATGATGCGCTCGCAAGTCGAGGCGGCCGATCTAACTGACACCGACCTGGAAAGCGCGCTGCGAATCGCTGAGTATTCCGCGAGCGCTTTCGAAACGACGCGACGCGGCGCCATTCGAATTCTGAAAGCGATCCGCGATCGGTACGGCGTGCCCGGCATGGCCGCTGTCGCGAATCTGATTCTCACCGAAATCGAAAATCAATTGGAAGTGTGCGGCGACAGTCCGCATTGCACACCGCCGACTGCGGAGGAGATTCAAGCCGAAGCCGCTCGGCGGATTGCCGATTTGCCAATGTGGGGTGCGGAAATGGATTTGAGGTTTGTCGACGTTTGCCGCGGTTGCAACAAATATCGTTGGGGCCGCCAGTGGCGCGACCTGCCAACACCGATCGGTTATGCCACGTATGACGCGGCTTGCGCGAAATGCGCCAAGAAAGGTTTGTGTCCGTGATGGTTTTACCGATGCAAAACAATACGGATTGGTTTCATCCGCTGTGGAGTGGCGACACGTCGACACTCGGCAACTGCGCACCCAGAGACCGAAGATTTAGAGGATGTTATTCGCATCGATGCGAGCGGTATCGCGGTAATCTCAACTCCGCCAATTCTCACCGGGAACCAGTGGCATGAATTGCGTGCGGCACTGGCAGAGGCCATCGCCGACCGTTCAACGCTTGGCGTCGTGATCGTGGTCGACGCCGCAGCGTGTCAGGTTTGCGGCGCGGTAGACGACTTCATTGAAAGCGCCAAGCGACTGCGAAAAGTCAAGCCAATCGCAGCGCACATTGATCGCGCGTACGGCAGCGCTCTGATCGCGGCGTTGGCATGCGAAACGGTGGCCGCCACTGCCGACTCACGGCTCGGGCTGCTGACCTGCGACTATCCGTTTCTTGACGACCCGAGCAACCATCCACCGTTGAGCTACTTCGAAAACATGCTGGCCGCCGACTTCGCCAGTGCGCGTCCGCAACTCTCCGAAGGGTTTGCAGGTAGCCTCATTTCGAAATCGATCGACGGCATCGACGCGCATTGAAGCGGCATCGTCAATCACCCACTGACGGCCGACGTGCCGAACACAGTAAAACTCTTTGCGAGGATGCTATGAATTTCAAGAATCAACCGCTGGCCATTTCGCCCGCGTTCGTCAATTCGATTGCCGAGCTGGCCACCATGCCACGCGAGCGACACAGCAGCAGTTTCACGCCGGCCAAGGGATCGCGGCTTGTGTTCGAAGAGTTGATCGGCATTCTCACGCCAGAAGTAAACGCGCCGCTGACGTCCCGACTGCTACGGTACGCTGCCGACGATTCGGTTGCGGCGGTCGTTTTATATGTCGATTCGCCCGGTGGTCTGGTTCAATCGACGCCAGAACTGGCGGAAGCGGTTCGGCGTGTCGCGAAAGTAAAACCGATTCACGTTATCGCCGAAAACTATTTGGCCAGCGGTGCAATGTGGGTGGCAGCGGGAGCGACCAGCATCACAGCGAGCCCGAGCACGCTCGTCGGTTCGATTGGCGTCATTTACCTTTTGATTGACGATAGCGAATTGTTCAAACAACTCGGGGTGAGGGTTGTCACCGTTGCGTCAAGCGAATTAAAGTCCGTGGGCGTGCCTGGCGTCGAAGTGACACCCGAGCACGTTGGCGTGCTACGATACCTTGTCGATGTTTCCTACGCTCAATTCGAATCGGCAATCTCCCGCGGCCGCAAACTTACCGGCGACAAACTAAACGCTGTCACGGATGCCAGCGTGTGGTACGCGGCTGGCGCAAAGATCAAAGGACTGATCGACAATGTTGAACTCTTCGAAGACGCGATTGCGAAAATCTCGGCCAAGTATCAGCCTGAGAGATTTTTCGGGCTGACCGGCCAAGCGGCAGTCGATCAGTTTTTGGCGCTGGCCAATGACGGCCGTTCGGAAGACGACGAATTCCTAGATCTCGAAGACGTGCTGCCGTCGATCGCAGCCAGCCTATCAACGCAATTCCCGCGGCTCACCGCGGCAGCCCGTGAGCACGATTCGCAGCCACGGCGGCGATTCGCTCGCCGCTAACCGAAAGGAAACCACCAGTGACCGCAGCCACAAAGCCACGATCGCAGCCAGCACCGACCAGCAATACGGAATCGGCACGGGACAGCATCGATCGCGAACGCGACTGCTACGCCTCGAAAGATTTTATCTGGGAGGGAATGCTTGACGAATGGGCCGACCAGTGCGGCGACCAGCAACCGAACCCGGCCAATGTTCGCATATCGCGAACGGCGCAACTACTGGCTTGTGACCTGGGGTTCGAATCGGAGCGAGAGATTCACCAGGAAATCGCTCGGCACCAGCGCGCGAAACAACTCAGGCGGAATCCCGCCGATCCCGAAGCCGGAAAGCAGCTCCGCGACTTGGCCCCGAAACACTTGATCGATTCGTGCGAGCGTGCAATCAATGCCGTTCGCTGGCGCGATCCAAACTATTGCGCGCTCGAAAAGATCAATGAGGAAATCAATCTGGTTACGCGGACCATCGGCCAATGGGATATGGAGCAACAAGTCGAGGTGTCAACCCAAGGCACTGTCATGGGCGGCCCATTCAACGTGCAGCACGGCGGCCGGACGAATCGCGACAATTTCCTTTTCATCCAGTACGCCGAAGCTCGCTACCCGGAAGCGCTCGAAACGCGAGCCGATGGCCAGAAATCGACGATGATCGATTCGCAAAAGTTCAAAGCGCGCGTCGAGTGGCTGAGAAGTGTCGAGCGTCCGAGGCTGGTTGCCGAGCGTGATCGGTTGGCAGCCGAGTGGCAAAAGGTTGTCGATGTAATCAACGCACCGATTGTCCGATGGGCTCAATTCGGCGCAGCTGGCATTAACTAAATTCGTCGACCGCTGTGGCCGGCGCGAATCGAAACCCTGTTTTGGAGAAGAGAAAAATGTCAACGACAGCGACGAAGGAAAAGACGATTGAAGATTTTCGCCAAGAGGCGACGGCATTCATGAAAGAGCACAAGGTCCGCTGGTCGGAAGCGTGTCTCGCGATCAAGCAAAAGTACGGCAACGCCGCATGCAAAGCGTTTGGTGCGCCGGAAGTTTTAGAACGATAGTTTAGCGCACCAACGGCCGGCACCCGTGATCAACTCCGCGGGCGGGCCGGCCGTGGAAAACCGGGCGCGGGCTCCGTGGCATCGCGTCGAGACCCGCCCGGTTGTTTTTTAGAAAGCGAGGGTAGTAAAATTCCCACCTTGAGTCTCGATGGAGATGCCAGAGGAGCTGTCCGCGCCACGTCTGACGTGGCTGCCGGCGTGAAAAAGCTCGGGCAGGAATTCCAGAAAACCGCCCAGTCGGCCGACCAGATTCGCGAGCAGCTCGAAAAAGCGCTGAACGAACAGCCGATCGATACCTACATCCGCAAGTGTCAGGAACTCGCGGAAAAGCTCGGACAGGGGAAGATCAACGCTTACCGGTACGTCGAGCAAACCGAACGGCTGGCTAAAGGGTTGCAAGAGACTGGCGAGGCTCGCGAAGGCGCGTTTGGCCAACATGCGGCCGCCGAGGTCGCTGGCTTCGCGGCGCAAGTATTGGGCGTTGGCTCGGCCCTCAGCACGGTTATGCATGGCTTCGAAGCGGTCGCTGAGCGCGCAGGCACGCGGCTGAGAATGTCAATCAAGCGATCCCCGGTTTTGGCGGATTGCAAAACGTCGGCGCGCAAACTCCAGAGGCATACGCTCAGCGCGTGCAAATGGTAAACGAGCTGGTCCGCGCGGGATCGTCAAACCGGAGCAGCAAGATTTAGGGCGCAAATTTCAACCGCTGTTATCGGCGGGGGTATGTCGCCGACTGACAAGCGATTCGCGTTTGGCCTGGCTGAACAAAAACGCATTCGGGCAGAAAACCTGCCATCGTTCATTCTCAATGCCGGCGCCTTCCAGGAAGCATACGGCGCGTCGGCCGGATCGTTCGCCGACGTGAGCAAGGAAATCATTAGGGGCTCGGCCGATACGCTCGGCCGCGTCTCACCGGAAGAGATGGCGCTTCAACTGGCGGACGTGGGACAGAAGGCAAGCGATGCTGGCATGTCGCCGACTCAGGCGATTGCAGCGTACACGGCGATTGCCCGAACAACGAAAAGCAAGAGAACGGCGACGGCTCGCATCGGAGATTACTTCGAGGGCAAATACGAGTTAACCGGTCCACAGGCCACAGCCTACGCGGTAGAGTTGCCGCGCATTCAAGGTGCGCCGACTGAGGATTTGCCAGACTTGCTTGGCACCGTTCCCGAATTGGCCTCGGGCAAGGCTCTCGAGGGTGAGCAAGGCCTATTGCAGAACCAACGGCAGAAATCTGCTACGCGATCAAATCTGGCTAGGGCAGTATGGGCGGGCCGGCAACGGGTGGCCGACAGCGAAGGCTTTTGGAGTGCAACGGCCGAATCGATGGTTGAGAGCACGGTGGGGCCGGGTAATACCAGATGCGACGAACGATCAGCGCCGAAGCCGCTCACGGTTTCCCGAATGTCAGCGACGAAACACAAAAGGAAATTCTCGCGTACATTAAAGAGCAAACCGAAATGATGCGCGGCCGCCAGAGTTCACCACCGCCACCGAGCGGGCTGCAGGAATGACCGAATTCGCCGACAGTCCGTTTGAAGCCGCGGTGCTCGACCTGGATCGTTTGCTGGTGAAGCTGTTTACGCTCATGCCCCTGACGATGGCGAAGGCATACAACCTCGCCGGGCCGGAGCTGCAAACAGCAATTGCGTTTGCGATGTTGTCGAATGCGTCGACATGGCTCGCGGTCAGAGTCAACGCGACACCAATTGAGGGGATGCAACTACGGCAAGACCTACAGCAGCTTGCAGCGAATTGGATTTTAGAACATGGCGGCGAAAACTCAACCGATAACCGATAAGACGATTCGAGCCGCGGCGATGGCTCAAGGCTTCGCCGATGCGGCGCGGCCGGACTTATTCGAGGAAGTGAAGGCCGGAACGTACAAAGTATCGACCTACCTTGTCGGTTGCGTTCCTGGGGCATCGTAGGAGGCCGTTTTTAACTCAACTTGACATTTTCGAGGCATGAGCGGCAAAATGGCAGGCGTCACGAAATGTTTCTTGTGACCAGCGGGCCTAGAAACCCGGAAGAGAGTATCTGATGTTTTGCATTAGGGCAATCAAGCCCGGCAGTGTGTGCGCAACCCAAGCGAATCCGTTTAGCGGACTAGCAAGGGCCGCGGGTGGTCTTCCACTTTCTAACGCATTGCCGGGCTTGATTGCTTATCTGGAGTGCGTGATGGTTGCTCTTGCTGTGTATCGTCTCGGCTACGTGCCGAAACCTTGTCTCGCCAAACCGATGTTATTTGCCGCGCTCTCGTGTATCGACGCTGGCGACCTGATTGGCGCCGGTGTCCGGCTGCGGGAATCCGTCGCTCGATTCGTGATAGCCGCTTGCGACTGGTACGGTGTGCCGGTCAAAAACGGCAAGCACCCGCGGCCGGGTGACTACGCTCGGGCGCTTCGAGAAGCCAAGCACCTGGACAAGTGGGGTTTAGAGATTGTGCTCGAATGTCTCGATGCCGGAAACAAACTCAGCGCACTGCCAAAGCGTTGACCGCTCAACCGTGCGGAGTGGCATCGCGATTATGTTTTCGATGATGGATGGCGAGCCGTACTGTGGCCATGAGCGACAGCCGGTTTCCACGTCGCACAAGACTGAGGGATACGACATAGACGATTGCGACGATGACGACGGCGCCAATTGGTGGAAGCAAGGGGGTGCCGTATGACGCTAAACGAATACTTCAAATGCCGCGAGCAATGGCTCCGCGACCATCGACACCCGAAAACCGTCAACGAAACGCGCGTGGCGGTTGAGGCGTTTTGCGACTGGCTGGGCAGCGACCCGGACATTGAACACATTACGCCAGCAATGGTCGATAAATTCGCGGCTGACAAAAGCCATCGACGCCGGCAACTTGTTTCTAATCTTTGGTCGCTATTGGCAATGAACAATCGAAATCTTTTCCCACGGCGCTGCAAGACGACATTTGCGCTGGCGATGATGCGGCGTGAAGTTGTAATCGAAGTGAGCAAGACGACACGCGGAAAGATAAAATCGCTTTCCAGATTCGCTACGCTCTATGTCTCACAGCGAACACTTAGCAGCGGCTACGCCAATATATTGGTTAAGCGGGCCGCACAGTATGAGCTATGGCATCAAACGACTGCCATCAAAAAACTGTTTACCGAAGCGGCGCTGAATGCTTTTCTCACGGCGCTTGAGGGCACGGGCTCGCCTTGGACCGTCAACAAGTGGCGGCAAGACTTGCTGACACTTTGAGAGCGCTGCGGCTGACGACGATCTGTGCGAATATCCAAGGCCGCGGCGGATTCGCAAGGTGAAGCGCGACGCCCCATCGGTCGAGTGTTACACGGTGGAGGAAACGCGGGCGCTCGTGGCAGCGGCTGAACGGCTGGCCGGTGTTTTCGATAACGGCGTAGCCCGTCGTTACTATTGGTCGGCAGTGGTTCGTTTCGCGTGGGATACCGGCTTGCGCCGTGGCGACTGCTGGCGATTCGAGCGGGCATCGGTTGAGGCCGATGGCACGTTCCGAATGACGCAGCACAAGACCCGCAAGCCGATCCGCCGGATGCTGCGGCCGAAAACCGTAGCGGCAATCGACAAGATAGATTTACCGATTCCGCTAGCGTGGCCGCTCGCTCACAACGAATCGTTCGGCTATCAGTTTCAGCGCATTGTTGCGGAAGCCGGATTAGAACGCGGCTCGTTCAAGTGGCTGCGGCGGTCCACGGGCTCGCATGTAGAGGCTGAGCATCCGGGCGCCGGGCATCGGGCGTAGGGAACACGGCCCAAGTTTTTAACGCGCACTACCATGCGCAACTGGCGGGCGAAGTATTTTTGCCGCCAGCGATTTAACCATTCACCCCCGGCCGACGTGCTGTTTCGGCTGGCACAATAACCAATCGAGGAAACCATGAGCGAAGAAATCAAAGTCTATGTAATCAACAAAAGGCGCAAGTATCTGTACCTGCGCTACATCGACCCGTTGACGGGCAGGCCGGTTGAAAAGAGCGCAAAGACCGCGAAGCAAAAAGCCGCGTTCGAAGCGGCCGGCGCATGGCAAGCCGAGCTGCGGGAAGGACGCTACCAGAAACCGAACCGCATGACGTGGGAAGCGTTCCGCGAGCACTATAGCGCGAACGCCTTGCCCGGGCTCGCACGACGCACGGCCGACACTTACGAATCGTCGCTGAACGTATTCGAGACGAAATGCAAGCCGGGCCGCCTGGCCGATGTGACGACATCGCGGTTGACGTCGTTCGTTACAATGCTGCGAACCGAGAACGCGGCGGAAGCCACGATAGCGCACCACCTGCGCCACCTGAAAGCGGCGATGCGTTGGGCGCACCGGCAAGGGCTCTTGCTCGCGTTGCCTCAATTTACGATGCCCAAGCGTGTGAAGGGCGCCAAGGTAATGCGGGGCAGGCCGATCACCACCGAAGAATATGAGCGCATGTTAAAGGTGGTTCCGGCCGTGGTTGAAAACATCGCGGGCAAGTCGTGGACGTTCTACCTGAACGGACTATGGGAAAGCGGTCTGCGGCTGTCGGAATCCTTGACGCTGCGGTGGGACGATGCACCCGGCGCCATCGTGGTTGACCTGGACGGCCGCCGGCCGATGCTGCGGATCCCCGCGGAAGCCGAGAAGGGGAACCGGGACCGCCTGCTACCGATTACGCCAGAGTTTGCCACGCTGCTTGTGAGCGTGCCAGAGGCCGACAGACGGGGCAGGGTGTTCAAGCTGCTTGCGGCCAGCGGGAAGCCGTTTCACGTCTCTACGTGCGAAGTCAGCCGCGTCGTGGCGGCTATCGGCAAGAAAGCGGGCGTCGTGGTCGATGAACGGCAGAAGGGCAACGAGACGGTTCGGAAATTCGCCAGCGCTCACGACCTACGCCGGGCGTTCGGTAAACGCATGGCGGCGAAGCTGAGGCCGACGCAACTCCGCGAGATTATGCGCCATGCGTCGATCAACACAACGCTGGCCTATTACGTGGGCGAAGATGCCGAAGCGACCGCCGACGCGCTGTGGGCGGGGTTTGTTGACACTTTAGTGGACACCGACCAGCGCAACAAAAACGCCGACGATAACCGGCGCTCAAAAGAGACTGCAATTCACGCGAAATAATGTGGCCGAGGCGGGAGTCGAACCCGCACGGGGGTTGCCCCCCAACGGATTTTAAGTCCGTAGCGTCTGCCATTCCGCCACTCGGCCGAGCCTATAAATATAGGACTTTTTCTCTCCAAAAAAACCGTAGCGTTTGGGTATACGCCTGGAGGTACGCCCGCGCTGTTATTCTGGGGCGTACAAAGTCGGCCGCGTGTTGTTACGAGCAACGCGGGGCCTGACGAAACCCCTCTCCTTATAATCGCGAGGTTCCGCCATGAACGGTAATTCTACAGAGCCCAAGGTACGTAGTAAACGACGCACCGATCGACCAGCACCAACTGACGCTGACTTTCCATTGCAGCCGCACGGCAGTGGCTATCGGCCCAAAACAATTCGCGGGCCGCTGTACTACTTTGGCAGATGGGCTGAGAGGAAAAAATGATCGTCTGACTATTCTGCCTGATGGCGGCAATCGGCGGGCTGCTCTCACTACGTATAAAGCAGAAAAGGATGACCTGAAAGCAGATCGATCGCCGCGAACTAGTGTAGTGCTTTAGAAATACGGGAACTTATTGGCTGCCGCTGGCGTCTGAATCCTCTGAACATGGAGGATCACGATCATGCGGATTGCAAGGCGCCATTGTCTTAACGGATGAAGAGCGAGTTTCGTTGACCAAGTGGTCGCGAGGACGCAGCACGCCGACGCGACTGGTGTTGCGAGCAAAGATTGTCCTGGCGGCTGCCGGCGGCCGTGAGAGCAAGGAGATCGCCGCTATGCTGGACTGCACGCGACGGACCGTGGGGACGTGGCGTACTCGCTTCGCGGAGTCGCGTCTGGCAGGCATTGAACAGGATGCTCCACGCGGCGGACGCACACCCACCAGGCGCGCCTCGTTCGAGGCCGAGATCATCCGCAAGACGACTCAGGAAACGCCACCCCATGCCACGCAGTGGTCGACACGGTCACTGGCCAAGGCGTTGGGTTGCAGCGATACGATGGTCCAGCGCGTCTGGCGAGACAACGGCCTGCGGCCGCACCGCACAAAATCATTCAAGGTCTCGAACGATCCGCAGTTCGCTGAAAAGTTGGTCGACGTGGTCGGCCTGTACTTGAATCCTCCCGAGCATGCGCTCGTGCTTTCGTGCGACGAGAAGAGTCAGATTCAAGCGCTCGACCGCACGCAGAAGAGCCTGCCGATATATCCCGGCCGGCTGAAGACCCTCACGCACGACTACAAACGCCATGGCACCACCACGCTATTCGCGGCAATCGAGTTGGCCGCGGGAAAGATCATCGCTGAGTGCATGCCGCGACACCGACACCAGGAATGGATCAAGTTCCTGAGGAAGATCGAGGCGGAAACGCCGCCGGAATTGGACCTGCACCTGATTGTTGATAACTATTCCACGCATAAGCATCCCAAGGTCAAGGCCTGGCTCCGGCGGCATCGACGGTTCCACATCCACTTCATCCCGACAAGCAGTTCGTGGCTCAACGTGATCGAGCGGTGGTTCCGCGACATCACTCACAATCGGATTCGCAACGGCGTCTTCCGCAGCGTTTCCGAGTTGATCCAGGCAATTCGCGACTACATCGACCAGCACAACAGCGACCCGACCACGTTCGTGTGGACCAAGAAAGCCGAAGACATTCTGGAGAAAGTCGCCCGCGCTCGGGCCAGCCTCGATAAGGTCCCATCTGCTTGAAGCACTACACTAGTATGAGCGATTCCGACGGGCTTCGCTTCGGTGAGCTTTGCAGCAACTTCCTCCATTACCACCGCCAGCGTATCGAGGCGAAAGAGCCGGACCTTCGACCGCTCAGTTTTCGGGAGTATGCCGAGGAGTGCGACTTGCTAGTTGCAGATTGCGGATTACACCGCGCGATTAACGACCTGCGGCCGGACGACTTTCAAGAAATTAAAGCGAAAATGTCGAGGCAGTGGGGTTCGTCGCCGGTTGGGAAATTCATTTCTTTAATTCGAGCGATTTGTGACAATGGGAAGGACAACGGCCTGATCGAAAAGGAGGTGCTGTTCGGGAAAGCATTTAAGCTACGTACTAGTTCTACAGCAACCGTTTTAGTTTGAGTCGTTTGTGTTTACGTTTCCAGGACTTATGGTGAGATTGGCGAGCAATTTTGTTGCGATGAAGATGGTACTCGGTGAGTCGCAGCGCGTCGGCTTCAGTCATCGTGGGACGGCTCATGGTGGCCTTCATCAGTTCCAGTGCCAGCGGCAGCGTCAGCTCGGGCATCTCTTCTTGCAGCTCGTGTTTGGTCGTCGTCATGAACAAGTGGGCCAAGGCGACCATGGTCATGTGATGATGCCAACTGGTCCAGGCACGGGCTTCGTAGTCCGACATGCCGAAGTCCCCTTTGCCGTCTTCAAAGAACTCTTCTACTCGCCAGCGGGTTCCTGTGACCAAGGCCAGTGTTTCGAGGGGTGTGCTTTCATCCGCGTTGGAGACGTAATACTTCACTTCCGGGTCGTCGGCCAGACTGCGGCGAATCACGAGCCACACGGGCGGTCCCGGTTTCTTGTGTCGCATCGCCCAGACGCGAACGCGCGCGAATTGGAAAGCCAACGGTCCTTTGGCGCCATCGCGCAACTGGAGGACTTGCCACGCTCCGGGCGGCAACGATTCGGCGACTGCCTTCACGCTGCGGACGCTGTCCCGGCGGGGGTTCTTCGGAGGCCGGCCGTTGCCGCACCACGCGCGCATCTGCATGCTGGGGTCAAGGGTCCAGACGCTGGTGTTGACGGGTATTTCCACGACATATCGTTGCCCGTCCGCTTCCAATGCATCAAGGAAGTTGCCGTCGCGGCCGTAGAGTTCATCGGCCGTAATCCAGTCGAACGTGACGTGTCCCGCTCGGCGCGTGCGGCGGATTTGCTCGCTCGCCATCTCGGGTTTGGTTTGAAACTTCACCTCTTCGGGGACGCGCGTCTTCTCGCGCCGCGCCCGGTCCCCGGCCCACGTTCTGGGCAGGTACAGTCCGTGATCCAACAGCGCCGTCCCGGCCGGCGTGACGCCCAGCAGATAAACCCCGACTTGGCAGTTTTCTTTTTTGCCCAGCCGGCCGCACCATTGCCGCGCCACGCCGCAACTTTCAGGTCCGCTTTTGACGAACGCCGATTCATCCACCACGCCCACGGTTCCGATCGGCGACGTGGAAGTGCTGGGGACCAGCTCTTCGGCGAACACGGCCTGGATCTCCTCTTGCACGCCGCGGGCTTGCCACGGCGAGAGGGTCAAGAATTCTTGCAATGCAACCACCTCGTTTTGCATCGGCGGACTGCCGTCCCGGGCGGTCGAGAACCGCAGTGCAATGCGTTCCACGTTCTTGCGACCTTCTCCAAGAATCAAACCTTTCAGATACACCAACGAATGAGTCCTCGCTTCGGTGCGTCCGAACCGCGACTCGAATCGCTCATGAAAACACGTTATCTTCCTCGCGCATGCGCGCACCCTGTTCGTTGCCATGGAGAGGTCCTCCTGACTTCAACTCCCAAACAACGAACTGGCCAGTTCTTACGACGACCATGGATCACCACAGATATACGTCCAAATCACCGAAAGACTCAACAGCGAAAACCCTTGCTGTAGAACTAGAAGCGGTTTCAAAACTACCTTGTCATCCCGACGGAGGCTCGGCGACGGAGGGATCTACGCTACTTCGGGCTAGATTCTTCGCTGCGCTCCGCTTCGCTCAGAATGACACCGGTTTTGAAACTGCTTCTAATCAAATTGCGGGAACAATGCCCGTATTTCACACTAACTTTTTTCACGCCCGCTGTCTGATGTAGCCGGGGGGCACGCAATAGAAAGCGTGCGATGGCCAAATTTGACGTTCGACCCATATCTGGTCCGATGGCTCACGAGTCATGGACGCCAACCGTCGTGCGCAGGCAAGATAAGCGGAGAATGCGAATTCTGCGGCCGCCGGTGCAAAGCACTCTAAAAAAACCGCTGGTGCCAATCGTAGCGGCATTCGCACGTTTTGGAGACTGGATTAACCGACTAGCCGCTGTGGCCGGGTAGGACGGCGACGATTGGTCGAAAAACGCCGCCCTGTTCGTGCCGGATGACGCCACGGCAGCGAATTTGACGATTTGCCGTACTGCGCGTTGCGCGCCCGGGCCACTCGTTCCGATCGCGGTTTGCCGCGAATTCTCGCCGATAGCAATTAGCATCCAGGTTGCGGTCGCCGCTGAATGCTTCTCGCCGTTTTGTCTTCGATCACGGCCGACCAAACCGATGGGTACCAGCGCCCGTCCTCCCTCCCGTTTTCGAAAGTGAAACCCTGAATGAACCCTACGATCCGCATCGTTACGCGTGGCAACAACGGTGAACTCCGCACCAAAGACTACGAGAAACACGAGACCGTGTTGAAGATGCACACGCAAATCGGCATCGACGATTGCAGCACCGACCTCAGCTTGCGTGGACTGCCACTCTTTCGCGGACTCATCGGACCCGATGCCGGAAGGCAAAGGCGTCGTTCGTTATGAGACTCCGGAAGTTTTCGAAACGCTTACAAAGGAATGGTCGGCCACGAACACCTCGCGCAGCCGCCGGCGCCGAACGACCCCGAGTTGATTTGCCACAGACTGAGGGCCGCTGAGCTGCTAGCGCCGGTATCCATCGGCGGGTGGCGCCGTCGCCCACGGGCTTTGTGTGCGCGGCGGATCACTTTGAAGCTGCTGACCGCCGATCGGACGACTCGCGATACTCGTCGAATTAGGATCAGTCGGGCCAATACTCGTTCCGCGCGGCGCGACACTCTCGACCACTTTTTGAGTGTATTCCTCCGGCACCGTGCGGTACGTAGTAACGGGTACCTGCGTGGTATGCGTCTCCTCGACCCAGTTGGTGCGCGCCACCGGAATTTGCACGGTCGCCGGACGGGCTTCCCAATGAGTTACTGGCGTTAACTCGTGGGTCCAGTAGGCTTCCCCGAACGGATTCCACCAGTTCCTCAATCGAGGAACCCATTGGTACTCCGTCACCGGCGTGTAGTACGTCTGCTGGTACGATTGATACTCCGTCGAGATTTGTGGCCGGTAAACCTTTTGTTCGCGCGACTGATACTCGGTCGATGGAATCGACCGCTGAATGGTTTGGTGAGTCACGCGATAGCGGACTCCATCAGGACCATCCTCATACGTTGTGGTCGGCTGTTGGGCCCGCGCTGGCGCGACAATCGTGGCCACCGCAGCGCAAGCGAATGTAATTAGCGACTTCTTCATTTCCGTAGCCTCCGGGCTTGTTCCCCGTACACGGCCGACGCCAGGCAGGTCCAAAGATAGAATCCGGACGGCCTGCCCAACGTCGCTCTTCGTCAATATCGGCATGCCTCTTGCGGCATCATCAGCCCTTGCTGAATTGCTAGCGGCCGATCGCACATCCGGGCTCCGATGGCGTCCGCCTCTTGAAATTCCGAAGAAAATCCGCCACGCTGCTTTGGCGGCTCGATAGCAGCCGGCTGGCTAAATCACCGGAAATACTCTCCGCGGCCGATCTGCTGGCATGCAAGGTAAGCCACATGTTGCAACCCGAAGCGCTCGCGATTCTATGCTGCCCGGAAGACCACTCCGCACTAACGCCTGCCAGCGAATCGCTCATTTCGGAAATCAATCGGGCGATTCGTCGTGGAGAGCTGCGCAATCGAGCAGGCAGGCTGATCGAGAATACATTCGGTGGTGCGCTCGCAAGAGCCGGCGGCGATTTGATTTATCCGATCATCGACGGCATTCCCGTCCTGGTTCGCGAGGAGGCGATCTTCCTCAATCAGCTCACGCGCGGCCAGCACAGTTCTCGACCAGATTTGCCGCATTCAATGTAGCGTCATTTTTTCCATCGCCCAAAAGTCCGAGATAATCAGCCATGGCCGAAAAGACGATCTTCCAGCGGATTATCGACAAAGAAATTCCGGCAAAAATCATCTACGAAGACGATCGTTGCCTCGCATTTCATGATGTCGCTCCGCAAGCCCCGATACATCTCCTGGTAATTCCAAAGCAGCCCGTCGCCTCCGTCGCCACGTTGAGCGACAACGACGCCGACCTCGTTGCCCACATGTTTCTTGTAATTCGTGATTTGGCAAGGCAACTCAAGCTTGACCGCGGTTACCGGGTGGTCGTCAATTGCGGCCGCGACGGTGGTCAATCGGTCGATCACTTGCACTTCCACCTCCTCGGCGGTCGAGAACTGCGTGGCCACCAGGTTGATCGACCGTGACGGGCCGTCGGGACGCTTACCTTAGCACCCGCCAAACTGACCCGATTTTCGCCAATTGCGTAGGTCAGGATTTCAGCCTGACATCCTACCCTTTATGTCAGCCCGAAGGCTGAGCTTCCTCGAATGCCCGCACGACCGCCAGTGCACCGGGATGCATCGCCTAGGCAGTGAGAATATAATATCAATCATGGCAGCCGCTCGCTCGCCGGAATGCCCGCGAACGCTCAATTCCCTTTCATTCGACATGCTCTAACGATGCTCAAGTCAGCCATTGCAGCGCTTGTTCTGATTGTCGCTTCCGGCGCGGCCGCCTATTTCTACCGACACGAAGGCGACAAGTCGCTCCCCCCGTTGCGCACTGTGGCGGTCGAGCGCGGCGAGCTTCAATTCACGATCGATGCCACTGGAACGGTTGAACCCGAGGAAGTGGTCGATGTCGGCGCACAGGTCGCCGGAAAAGTCCAAAGTCTCGGCGCCGATCCTCGCAACGCGAGCCGGACGATCGATTACGGATCCCCCGTCAACGATGGCACCGTGCTGGCTCGAATCGATGATGCCGTTTTTCAATCCGAAGTCGACCAGGCGCAGGCCCAGGTCGAATCGTCGCAGGCTATTGCCGAGGCCTCAGCCGCCCAAGTGCAAGAAGCCGAAGCAAACGTTCAGCGTGCGGATAAAGACCTCCTTCAAATGCAAGCGAAGCTCTATCAGGCCCAGCGCGATTGGGGCCGGGCACAGGAAACCTGGAAGACGTCGCCCGGTGCGATATCGGAATCCGATTACGATTTGGCCAAGTCCACTTATGAAGGCGCCGATGCCGCGGTTGGCGTCGGCAATGCCGCCATCGCGCAATCCAAGGCCGCCCTCGCGAATGCGAAAGCCTCTGTCACCAAAGCCAATGCAGACCTCAGCAATGCCCGTGCGCTTCTCAAACGGGCCCAAACGAATCTTGGCTATTGCACCATTAAGTCGCCCGTCGAGGGCGTGATCATCGACCGCCGGATCAACGTCGGCCAAACGGTCGTTTCCAGCCTCAACACGCCAAGCCTCTTTCTGATTGCCAAGGATCTCAAGCGGCTGCAAGTTTGGGCATCGGTTAATGAAGCCGATATCGGTCACATTCACCCAGGCCAACCGGTCCGCTTCACGGTCGATGCCTACCCGGGCCAATCGTTTCAAGGGGTGGTCGCGCCGATCAGCCCCGGCTCAATGCGAGCATGAATCAAAACGTTGTTACTTACACCGTGGTCGTGAACACCGATAACACTTCCGGCCGCCTAATCCCCTACCTGACTGCCGATCTGCAATTTGAAGTTGCACGTCACAGCAAGGTGCTCCTGGTTCCCAACGCCGCCTTGCGATGGCAGCCATCGCCCGAGCGGGTAGCAGCCGCCGGCTTGCCCCAATCGAGAGCCGGCACCGAGCGCGCGGAGCCGGAAAACGTGCCGAACAAGAAGCCGACAACGGTTCCCCCGCGGAAGCTACGATCTGGCTGGCCGACGAAAACGACCGTCTGAAACCCGTCCCGGTGCGTACCTTATTGAGCGATGGTGCCCGCACCGAAGTTTCCGCCGATGGCCTCGACGAAGGTGCGCGGGTCGTCGTTGGCGAGGAAGCCGTAGCCGGCGGCACCGAAACAACCGATCCATTTTCGCCAAAAGTATTCGGCAGCCGTCGCCCGCAACAGTGATTCCCACATGTCTTTGATCCAACTTCGGGATATTCACAAGACCTATCATCTTGGTGAGATCGATGTGCCGGTTTTGCGCGGTGTGTCGCTCTCCATCGAGTCGGGCGAAATGGTCGCTCTGATGGGAGCCTCCGGATCCGGTAAGACGACTCTCATGAACATCGTAGGATGTCTCGATCGACCTAGTTCCGGCAGCTATTGGCTCGATGGCGACGATATGTCCGAAGCCTCCGCCACCGACCGCGCCCATGCCCGCAATTCCAAAATCGGCTTCGTTTTCCAGAACTTCAATCTGCTGCCGCGCACAACCGCACTCGATAACGTCACCATGCCGCTGGAATACGCGCACGATGGGGTTTCGACTCATGAAGGTCGAAACCGCGCGAAGGGCTTGCTAGAACGACTCGGCCTTGCCCAACGTTTTGGAAATGAGCCCTCGCAGCTATCGGGCGGACAGCAGCAGCGTGTCGCGATCGCCCGCGCGCTGATCAACAACCCTTCGATCCTTTTGGCCGACGAGCCAACCGGCGCGCTCGATTCAATTACAGGCGACGAGACGATGCACCTTTTTCAACAGCTTAATCGGGAGCAGAAAATCACCATTATCATCGTGACACACGATGCCCATGTCGCCGAATACGCCAACAGAGTTATCCACATTCGCGACGGCTTGGTCGAACATAACGCGGAAGAACTGCGCCGCGGCCGGCGTGCACTAGTTCCGAGTTCGATGCGCCATCGACGAAATGGTGTCAAGTGTCAGGTGGCACGTCGGAATTCTCTCACAACGGACAACGGACAACTACACCGATGACCCCCTTCAACCTCTACCGAACGCTTCGCGTGGCCTTACGCGCGCTACGGCGCAACGTCCTCCGTTCGGCGCTCACGACGCTCGGCATTGTGATCGGCGTGGCGGCCGTCATCGCGATGGTCGATATTGGCCAGGGTTCTTCCGCATCCGTGCGAGCAACGATCGCCAGTATGGGCGCAAACAACCTAACCATCCAACCGGGCGCCGGAGCGAGCGGCGGCGTCAGTCTCGGCGCTGGTTCGGCCGTCACACTCACGCCCCAGGACGCCGATTCGATCGCCCGCGATTGCCCGGCCGTATCCGGTGTGGCGCCGCTCGTCCGTGTGCGCACCCAAGTCGTGTATGGTAATCGAAATTGGGTGCCGACTTACATCTACGGCACGACGCCGACCTTTCACGACGTGCGCGACTGGCACGAATTCGACGAAGGCGAACCATTCACCGAACGCGACGTGCGGAACGCCCGCAAGGTTTGTGTACTTGGCCGCACCATAGTTCGGCAACTTTTTCCAGGCGAATCCCCCATCGGCAAGGATGTGCGCGTGCAAAATGTGTCGTTCAAAGTGATTGGCGTTTTGAGCCGAAAGGGCGCCAACATGATGGGCATCGATCAAGACGACATGTTACTCGCGCCCTGGACCACGATCAAATACCGCGTCGCCGGAGTTTCGGCCAGCACCACCAACCAAAGCTCGGCCGGCGCTGCCGCCGCAGCTGCTCTAAACGGCAGTACGGCAATTCCGCCCACGCCCCTCAATGCCTTGTACCCCGTCGTCAATTCGATGGCTCGCACCTACATCCAACCGTCGGCCACACAATTGGCCGACACCCCGCAACCGGTTCGCTTTACCAACATCGACCAAATACTCGTCAAAGCCAACTCGGAGACAGCGATTCCCGCGGCGATCAAGCAGATTACCCACGTGTTGCACGAGCGCCACCACATCGGCGCCGGCGAAACCGACGACTTCAACATCCGCGATATGACCGAAATGACCAAAGCGCTGGCCTCCACATCCAACCTGATGGGCATCTTGCTGCTCTGCGTCGCTCTCATCTCCTTGGTCGTCGGCGGCGTCGGCATCATGAACATCATGATGGTCTCGGTCACCGAACGCACGCGCGAGATCGGCCTCCGCATGGCAGTCGGCGCCGCGCGCAGGATGTGCTGCGCCAGTTCCTGATTGAAGCGGTCGTGTTGTGCTTGCTCGGCGGTGCGTTCGGAATTCTGCTCGGCCGCGGTGGATCGTTTCTGGTCCACTCGCTGCTGCACTGGCCCGTCAGGCCCTCGATGCCCGCCGTCGTGCTGGCGGTCACCGTCTCGGCGGGTGTCGGCGTCATCTTCGGCTACTACCCTGCTTGGAAAGCCGCGCGACTCGACCCAATCGAAGCGTTGCGGTACGAGTAGCCATCGCACAAAAGCATTGCCGCAAGGTCGATTCTGCGCAGTCATTTCTCGCTTCGAATCAAAGAAGCCCCCTCTCCAGGCCGGGAATCAAGGTTTCTAAGCTTTCTGCCATTTTTCAATACCATAAACTGCCAGTGCGCGACTTACCCCCTTATACGTGCGCATCAGGCGCTAAGGGCCTGTCGGCTTTCCATTTATTCATTTGATTATCGATCTTGGGGCTTTTATGGTCATGATCCAGTTTGTCGATGTGCGCACGGGTGAAAACATGACGGAGATTGGCTCTCGGGAATGGCCAGCCGTTCCGAGAGTAGGCGATCAAGTGTTGTTCACGAACCCCGTACGGCAGTGCAAGGTCGTCAGCGCAAGCTGGATCGATTTGTTGCAACATCACGGTAAACTGATCGCCCGGCTGGCGCTGGAAGATTTGCCGTAACATGGCGCCGCCAATGTCGTGCACTCGGCACTCTTGACATTGCGCAAAGAACTGCGATTGCGAGCTCTCCCGACGCTCGCCACCTAACGCCCCCTCAATTCGGCCGAAATTCTCGCTCAGGTTGAACGCCGCCGCCATCGGCGATAGGCTTATTGATACGGCGCAGAACGTCTACTCCCCGCTCCACGTTCCCCGCTCGTAACTTCCATTTTTCGCGTCCGCGTAGCTCAACTGGATAGAGCGTCGGCCTCCGAAGCCGAAGGTTACTGGTTCGAATCCAGTCGCGGATATTTTCGATTTCACGAAACCAAATGACGCTGTCTCGTACTCCCTATACGTCCGGTGGCGGCTGCTTGTGATGACCCTGCATGAATCGCGTTTCCTCCGCCAGGCCACGAAGTGCCAGCCGTGACTCGAACGCCAGCAGCGCGGAGCCAAGCGTAAGTCCGCCAACTCCGACAATTCCCGCCACGAGCGAAAACCCGAGCGTAAGTCCCCGCAACAATTCCTGATGCGCAGCGAACAGGCACGCCCCGATCAGTGAAATCAGGCTCGCCGCGGCGAACGAGCCAATGGAAATATAGAACGCGTTAAGAGCTCGAACGAGCAACAGGATCCGCCTCTCGGCAAATTTCAACAGCGTTTTCCGCACCGCGATTCCCGCGTCCGGTTCTCCCTCGTGAGCTTCAATTTCGCGGGAAATGGTCCGCGCCCGGTCAATCGATCGCGCCAGCCGGTTCGATGTCGCCAGCGTGTTGATCGAAGACGCATTGGTAAGAATCGCCGGTGCGGCGATAAACGTGAGTATCCCAAACGGATTCGTACTTATTGGATCCATAAAGCTACTTTTGCAATGACCGCCTCGACCGCTTGCGGTTTAGCTCGAAACTGCCACGTCCGCCTAACCACTCAACCGATGCGTCCCCATCAAATACAGCATTGGCAGCAGAAATATCCACACAATATCCACGAAATGCCAGTATAGTCCCACCACATCTATCGGCGAGTAGTATTCGACCGTGAAGCATCGCCGTGTCGCCAGTGCCGCGAGTATCAACACGATGCCAATCCCGATCGTCAGATGCAACGCATGGATTGCCGTCATCGTGAAATACAAGATCAGAAATATCTTTACCTGCGGAACGGCGTCGGGCTCCAATCCTCCTTGGCCAATCCACTCGCTTGGTTCGAATCTCCAGCCAGGAATCAGATTCTCACGGTAATCGATATAATACTCGATGCCCTTGAGCGCGAGAAAGACAACGCCCAGCGCCGCCGTCAGCAGCAAATACAAAATCAACGATCGCCGATTGCCGCCCCGCGCGTAATGCACGGCAAGCACCATCGTCAGGCTGCTTACCAGGAGCACAAGCGTATTGATGCTGCCGATTTGCCAGTTCAATCGTGCGCTCGCCATTTCAAACGCTTCCGCGTATTCGTA
This sequence comes from Pirellulales bacterium, assembly GCA_963733825.1. GTDB lineage: Bacteria > Planctomycetota > Planctomycetia > Pirellulales > Lacipirellulaceae > JABDGM01. The sequence continues at coordinate 127,639 of CAVTEK010000003.1, read as the reverse complement.
GCGGTAGATCCCCAGCGTTAGAAACAGTGCGCCAAAAAACATCACTTCCGTCGCCAAGAACAGCCAAATGCCGAGCCGAGCCGTCTCCGATTGGTGCTCGAAGTCGCGAAATTGTTCCTCCAACGGATGGCGTACGACGACCGTGTGCTTGAACATGTCGCCGATGTCGGCAGTCAAAAAACTGTCTTCACGGCTCATTTTCCGCCTTCCCTGTGGCGTAGTCGTACGGATCGCGCACGACGACGGGTGTCTCGGCAAAGTTGTCGCGCGGCGGCGGCGACGGCGTCTGCCACTCCAGTCCCGTCGCCCTCCATGGATTCGGCCCGGCAATCTTCCCGTGCCGAATCGAGTACGGAAAGTAAAACAGCGGCAATAAGTAGCCCACGCCGAGAATCGAAGACCCCGCCGTCGAAAGCACATTCCACGTCTGAAATTCGGGCGCGTATGTATGATAACGCCGCGGCATGCCCTGGTAACCGAGAACGTATTGCGGCAAAAATGTCAAAAAGAATCCCACGCAGATGATGATTGCGCTCAGCCGCGACCACCACTCCGAATACATCCGCCCGGTCATCTTCGGCCACCAGTAGTGCAGCCCGCCCATGTACGCCGTCACCATTCCGCCCACCATGATGAAATGAAAATGGGCGATGACGAAATACGTGTCGTGCACGTGCATATCGATGCCCAGCGTCGCCAGAAACAAACCGGCAAGGCCGCCAAACGTGAACAACACCACAAACCCCAAACAAAATAGCATCGGCGCTTCGAAGCTGATCGAGCCTTTGTAAAGCGTCGCCGTCCAGTTAAACACTTTGATCGCCGACGGCACTGCCACCAGAAAGCTAAGCCCCGAAAAAATCAGCGCCGCATAAGTCGAAATGCCAGCCACAAACATGTGATGAGCCCACACAAAAAACCCAATCCAGGCGATGCCGAAACTGGCGAATGCCACAAACTTGTACCCAAACAGGCGTTTGCGGGAGAAACACGGAATCACTTCGCTGACAACGCCCATCCCCGGCAGAATCATGATGTAAACAGCCGGGTGTGAATAGAACCAGAATAGATGCTGGAACAAGAGCGGATCGCCGCCAAGCGCCGGATCGTAAATGCCGATCTGGAACAACCGCTCGACAATCACCAGCACGAGCGCGATCGCCAGCACCGGCACCGCCAACAGAAAGATGAAGCTCGTGGCGTAAAGCGTCCACACAAAAATCGGCAACCGAAACCATCGCAGCCCCGGCGCCCGGAGCCAATGAATCGTGGCGATGAAGTTGATCCCCGTCATCATCGACGAGAATCCCGCGATCACCACCCCGATCATCGCCGGAATCACGTTGTAGTGGCTCGATTGCGAGCTGTAGGGCGTATAAAATGTCCAGCCCGTATCCACGCCGCCCGCAATAATAGCGACCAGCGCCCACATCGCGGCGAACATATATGTGTACCAGCTCAACAAGTTCAGCCGCGGAAACGCCAGGTCCTTCGCGCCGATCATCAGCGGCAGACAGAAGTTCCCGAGCACCGTTGGCACAACCGGCACCAGAAAGAAGAACACCATGATTACGCCGTGCGCCGTGAAACTTTTGTTGTACGTATCGGCGCGTCACCAGCGCCCCCGTGGGTGTCAGAAGATTGAGCCTCACGATCGCCATGAAATAGGCCCCGATAAAAAACATCGCCGTCACCGGGAACAGATACAAGATCGCAATCCGCTTATGATCCTTGGCCAGCAGCCACGATGCGAAGCCGCGCGATGAGTTTAGATAGTTGCGCGCGGTTGACCGGCCGACGGCAATGGGGCGGGGCGGGGGACTTCCAACAACGTCGTCATGGAATCTTCCTATCTACTGGACCGATTTGCGTCTTCGTCGGCGGCGGATAAGCTTCCACCCGCCGCGGCGTCTCGCCCGCCTTAAGTGATTGGATAAACGCCACCAGCGCGAGCACCTGTTCCTCGCTCAACTGGCCCTCGAACGGTGGCATGATATCCGTGTAGCCGGCCACAATCTGCGCGCTCGGATGCAGGATCGAGTTGCGCAAATAGGTATCGTCGGCCAGGGTCACCCGATTGTCCGCAAGAGCCACCGTTTTTCCGTATAAGTTCTTCGAGCACGGGGCCGCGGGCGGCCGAATCTGCACTGTGGCAACTCAAGCACCGGTGTTGAAGAAACACCTGCCGGCCGCGAAGCGCGAGCGAACCTTCTGCAGCGAAATTCAGCCAATTCTGGTACTCGGCCGCCCGCATCACGATCACCCGGCCCACCATCCCGGCGTGGTTCGTCCCGCAAAATTGCGAACAGAACAAATGATATTCGCCGGGCTGGGTCGCCTGAAACCACACCGACGTATACCGCTGCGGCAACACATCCATGTGAATCCGAAACGCCGGCACGAAAAAGCTGTGGATGACGTCTTCGGAAATCATCAGCAGCTTGATCGGCCGGCCGACTGGAACATGCAAGGTATTGATCTCGCGCTGCCCCTCGAGATGCTGAAATTTCCACATCCACTGTTTGGCGACGACATACACGGGCGTCGCGTCTGCCGGCGGGATATACGCCGAAAAATACACCTCGCCTCCCCAGGCAAAAAGGACTGCGAAGATTCCCAGGGGCGCAACGGTCCAGAACCATTCCAGCAGTCGAGATTCATTGACTTCCGGCGGATTGCCGACGTCGCTGCTTCGCCGCCGATAGCGCACGCAAAAAAAGATCAGCAATATTGCTACGAGCAGCCCGACGCTTCCGCAAACGCCCATCAAGAAAAAGAACAGCATGTCGACGCCGTGCGCCGTTGTCGATGCCGCGCTTGTCCACAGGCTGATATTCATCGTGCCGCACTCTCAACCGTAACTGTATTTGGGGAATCCTCTCCTGTCGGAGGAGGGCCGGGCGCGGGTGAATCAGGCTGCGCCGATTCGAGTTCATCCGCACCCCTTCCGGCGCAAGATGGGATGTTCCCAAACTCCGCGAATGTCTGCGCTGCAGGAACATAACAAACGCGCCAATCGCCAGCATCGTGCCCACCCCCGCCAGCCGAACCAGATTCATGATGCTGGCCGAATAGCGCCCAAGCAGCGCATCGTAGTGAAAGCAATACAGCAGTATCTGATCGACCGGCGAGCCGATCTGGTTGTTCGAGGCCTCGACAAGTCCCAGCCGCAGATCGCGTCCCGGATAATTTACATCGTAAAAATAGCGCGAAAGCCTTCCCGTCGGCGTGAGAATCATAATCCCGCTGGCGTGAACGAACTGGTTTTGTACCGGATCGAATCGGTAACGAAATCCAACTGCCTCGGTCAGCCGCTTGATCTGATCCGGCTCGCCCGTAAGGAAGTGCCAGCCCTTTTCCGCACCGGGCCGCCCGTAACGCGCCAGATAACTCTCCTTCTTGCTGGCCGCCAGCCGCCAATCCTCGCGCGGATCGAAACTCACCGTTACGACGTTAAAATCCTTGCCCGCATCCAGCCGCATTTCGAGCATCCCTTGCACAACTCCATTGAGAACCAGCGTGCACAACCGCGGGCATTGGTAATAAGCGAGCACGAGTATGACTGGCTTCGACCCGAAATAATCGCCCAGCTGAACCGACTTACCTGTCTCGTCGGTGAACCGAATATCGAGAGGAACCTGGTGGTTCAATCGTTGATCGAACCCCACTCCTTCGATGCCGGCGGCACGTGTCCGTACGCGGTCGCCGCCGCGCCGACGACAATCGCTGCACAAACACCCCATCTCACTATTTCTTTTCGCGTAACCATGACGGCGCCTCCGAATACAATCGGCCCGAATTCGATTCACCATCGCCAATGAGGCCAAAGCTTTTCGCTGGCGGCTGCGTGGCGCCCGGTCGCACGCGTATCGTCGGAACGACAAGTTTCGTCGCCCGCGCGATCGGAATATGAACGAAGCCCGGCTCCGCGCTATCGCCGTAGCGATGCAGCGCGTCTTCCATCGCCAGTTGTTTTGCAAACACCCCGCTGCCCATTTCATTAAAATCGAGCGGCTCGAGCCGCGGCGGCGCCGGCTTAGCGTCGGACGGCATGCGATAAATCGACGCATTGCCGGCCCGATCCTGCGCTGGTCTCGTTGGCCCGCAAAAACCAATAAGCGACGCCGATCACGCCCGCAAACACGATGGTGATGCCGACCAGCACTGCAATGACGCCCCGTACTGAAATATCCGATTCCTCATACCGGATCTCTTCGTGCAGTCGAGGTTCGCCCTCCAGCGGTTGGCCGGCATCGGTCGCAGCGGGTACCGGCAATGATTGGTCACTCATGCGCCACGGCCTCCTCTCGCCCCAATTCCTCCGAATCCAGTTCGCGAAGAAGGGTTGCTTGCGAATAATTCAAGTCATTGGCCGACAACAACTGCCGGCGGCCTAAAATCCACAGATACGCTGCAAACCAAATGCCGCTCAAACCGAGCGGCATCACAACATCCATCCAGTGCTCGGTCCAGCGCGGCGCTGCAAAAACAGGCATCACGTTGTAATACATGAAAACCCATTGCCCGACGAAAATCATTGCGGAAACGAGGGCCAACCCGCGCCGGCTTTGCTTGACAATTCGGAACAGAAGAAGGACGAACGGAATCACGAATTGAAACGACACGGCGATCGACTCAACCCGACTCCACGCACCCCGCCAACGCACCAGGTACCACACGTTGCCGTGCGGCACATCGGCGATCCAGATCAACATGTACTGGAACCACGCCATGTACGCCCACAACGTCAAAAGCGTGAACAGCAAGCTCCCCAGGTCATTCATCAGCTTGCTGGAAACGACGCTCTCGAATTCCGGTCGGTCGATCAACCAGCAAAACAAAAAGGCACACAGCGCATAGCTAGATACCAGTTGGCTGGAAAAAATGAGCGGCCCGAAAATCGTGGATGTGAATCCAGATTGCAGCGACATAATCCAATCAATAGCCGCGAAGTGCAACGATACGCCGAGCACGACAAGCCCGAAACCGCTAGCCTTGTATGCTCGCCAGTAGCTCCGCACGTTCGGCAAGGCGTCTTGCCGCCGCGACCAGGCAGTCATCAGGGCCGCCAGTATCAGCCATGCCGCAAAATAACCGGCCGCCCGCAAGTAAAAGAATCGCGGCTCCAGGTAGTGCGCCGAAAACGACGCAGTTGATACCGCATCGTCAACGCGAACGGTCGCCCACGGGTAGAGGTGCCGCAGACCAAACGCGATCGGCAAAAACAACAACGCCATGAGCGGCAACGTCTTCATTTGGGCTTCGGCCGTTCGCCGGATGACAAAACCCCAAGCACCGCCCGTCAAATGGTGGATCATCACCAGCGCCAGCCCACCAAGCGAAAGTCCCAGCAAGAACAAATACGTGTAAAGGTAAGCGCGCAGGAACTGTTCCACGTCGAACCATGCTCCGACAATGGATACCGCCGACGCTACGACACCGATCATCAACGACGACCATTGCCAACGATCGATGTGTTCACTCATAACGCCCGTCGTCATTGTGCGCTATCCTTCGACTCACGCTTACTATTTAAATCTTGGCCGTTGCTCGGAACGCCTCGGTCAAACTCCTGGCGCATCTCCGGCGTCAGGTCGACCTTGGCAAACCGCTGGCTCAACTGAAGTGCTCGCACGTACGCCACGATCGCCCATCGATCCGCCGGCGGAATCTGACCCGCGTACGACGGCATCGAACCGTATCCCTCCGTGATAATCGCAAATATCCGGCCGTCCGGCGCGTTGCGCAGCCGTTCGATGTGCAGCGAAGGCGGCGGCGTATAACCGCGCTCGATGATCTTTCCACGCCCCGTACCCAACGGATCGTGGCACACCACACAGTAAATCATGTAGCGGTTGTAACCGTGCTCGACCAGCGATTCGCTCATCGCCACCGGAAACTCGCGAACGAATGCCGCGTCGTCGCGAAACGCGGGAGGTACAACATCCGTCCCGGCCGTTGTCGGCGGGGAATCCGGCGTTGTGGACGGACCAGCGGTTGGCGCCGCGACAGTGGCCGCGTTGCCGGCCACGTTCTCAGTGCGCGCTCCCGCGATTCGACCCGTGAAAAACGCCGTATCAACCCGCAAATTGCCGCGGGCCACCGTCCCCGCAACCACAGGCCGTGCCGATCGTCCATCTGGAAAGAACTCGCTCGGTTCGAGCGGTTTGAAGCTTGGCTGATCCGCCATCTGTTGTTGGCAGCCGCAGAGTATGACTGCCGCGACGACGCACAAGCGTTTCGGCCCGACTCTGCTCCACGAAGTTGAACGCCGTTTGTTCATCGCGCTATCCGATCAACTCCCCCTCGTTCGTTGCCGCCACCACGCGCGGCTCCTCTGCCGATTTATCCCCCGGCTCCGGTTCTTCGACCGCTTCTGGCGCCACTGGCACCGCAATCACATCGCCATGCGGAGTCAAACTGGCAAGGAACCGGGCCGTGTCGCGCAGATCAAACAGCGGATCATCCGCCTCGATACAGAGAAAAAACCGGTCCTGACTCGCCCGCACAAATTCCGGCACGTTGAACACCGGGTGATTCGGGTGGGGCAGCGCGTTGAGAAACACCATGCTAAAGAAGGCCGCGAGCGCGCCGACAAGCACCATCACCTCGAACGTGATCGGAATGAACGCCGGCCAACTGTTGTACGGCCGGCCGCCCGAGTTGAATGTATAATTCACCGCCATCGAATAATACTGCATGAAGAATCCGGTGCCGGCGCCGACCAACGCGCCGATAAACACCACCGACGGAATTCGCGACCGCTTCATCCCGAGTTCCGTAGCCAAACCATCGACCGTGTAAGGCGTGTACGCGTCCATCGCCCGGTAGCCCACCTCCCGCGCCCGGCGCGTTGCCGCCAGCACCGCTTCGGGCGTCAGGAACTCGACCATCAAGCCATGAATTCTGATTTCGGTGGTCATCGTCCCACTTGCGGCCCATGCGAACCCGGTAACAAAGCCTGCGTTTCGGAAATCGACATCACCGGCAGGAACCGCGCGAACAACAGAAACGGAACCATAAAAAATCCAATTGAACCCAAAAAAGTAAGGATGTCCCAAATCGTCGGCTTGAATATGCCGTAGGACGACGGCAAGAAATCCTCGCTTAAACTGCTCGTGATGATCATGAACCGCTCGAACCACATCCCCACCAGCACGATCAGCGAAACCGCGAGCAGCACCGCCTGGTTGCGGCGCAGCGCGCGCACCCACAACACTTGCGGCACGATCGTATTGCAAGTAAACAACAGCCACACGATCCCCGCGTACTTGCTGAAATCCGTCAGGCGGTACCAATAAACATGGACGTCGAACGTCTCGCCGCCGAAGTAGGTGACGGTCTGCTCGGAAAGGTAGCCGTACGACGTGATCAGGCTGGTCGCGAGCAGCAGCTTGCCCATCACGTCCAGATGATCGCGCGTGATAAAATCCTGCATGCCATACCCAATTCGAACGGCAACGCACAGCACGATCACCATCGCGAAGCCAGAAAGAATCGCACCCGCCACAAAGTACGGCGGAAACACCGTTTCGTGCCACCCCGGCACCAGCGCCATCGCGAAATCCGAGCTCACGACCGAGTGAACCGAAACCACTAGCGGCGTCGCGAGCCCGGCCAACATCAAATACGTCGTTTCATAGCGATGCCAATGGCGGGCCGAGTTCCGCCAGCCCATCGCCAGGACGCCGTAGATTGCCCGCCGCAACGGCGTCGGCGCCCGGTCGCGCAGCTTCGCCAAATCGGGAATCATCCCCATGTACCAAAACAACAGCGACACCAGGAAGTAGGTGCTCACCGCGAAAACGTCCCACACCAGCGCGCTGCGAAACTGCGGCCACAGGCCCATCGTGTCGGAGTACGGCAACAGCCAATAGAAAAACCACGGCCTGCCAAGATGAATCAGCGGGTACAGACCCGCCGTCATCACCGCAAAAATCGTCATCGCCTCGGCCAGTCGATTGATCGATGTCCGCCACGGCTGGTGCATTAGCAGCAGAAATGCCGAAATGAGCGTGCCGGCATGGCCGATCCCAATCCACCACACGAACGACGTAATCGCAAAGCCCCACGCCACCGGAATGTTGATTCCCCAAATGCCGACGCCGCGCACCAGCAAATAAACAACCGCGGCGCCAAAGATGGACACGAGCATCCCGCTAAACAGAAATAGCGCCAACCAAATCGGCCGAGGCCGGCGACCAACTACAAGCGAGCTGATTTTGTCGTTTACCGCCGCAAGCGTGTAATTCACCGGTACATATTGCGGCTTCAATCCGTACCGGTGAAGCTCTTCATCTGCGATCACGATGGGAGCCGTGTCTGTCGCCATCTCACGTCCCCTCGAGTTCGGGATTCGGGTTTCGCAGCGCCGCCAGGTACGTCGTACGCGGATACGTATTCAGCTCCTCGAGCAAACTGTACTCCAGCGGAGAAGCCTTCCACTTCGCCACCGCGCTCGAAGCATCGTTCATATCGCCGAAGACGATTGCCTGAGTGGGGCAGGCCGCCTGACACGCCGTAAGTACCTCGCCATCGCGCAACGGTCGTCCGGCTTTTTCCGCGTTGATCTCACCCTGGCGAATCCGCTGCACGCAATAACTGCACTTCTCCATCACGCCGCGGCTGCGCACTGTTACATCCGGGTTGTATTGCAGCCGCAGTTGCACCGTCTTGAAGTCGCCGTAATCCAGAAAATTGAATCTCCGCACCTTATAGGGGCAATTGTTCGAACAAAAGCGGGTGCCCACGCAGCGGTTGTAAACCATCTCGTTCAGCCCCTCCGCGCTGTGCACCGTCGCCTCCACCGGGCAAACATATTCGCACGGCGCGTGTTCGCAGTGCATACACGGCACCGGTTGAAAATAAAACTCGTCCGGCGATGCCGCTTCGCCGTGGACATACCGATCGACGCGCAGCCAATGCATCTCTCGGCCGAACCGAACCTGCTCCTTTCCAACCACCGGAATGTTATTTTCGGCCTGACACGCCACCACACACGCGTTGCAGCCGATGCACGTCGTCGTATCGACCGACATTCCCCATTTGTGCTTCGGCGGGCCATAGTCGAACGGCTCGTACAGCGTCCCGCGCGGTTGCTTGACTTCCATCCCGAGCGCACCGCGCGGCTCCTCTTTCTTTGCCGCAATTCGGCGCGGATCGCGGCGATACTCCTCCAGCGTGCCGGGCCGAATCACTTCGCTTTCGCCCATCACTTGATGAGCTTGCGTGCAGGCCAGAGGATAGGTTGAGTCGAGCTTGCTGATCGCGACCCCTGATGCAAACCAGGGATGATCCGCCGTGCGCAATTCGTAGGCGTTAAAGCCCAAACTCTCCTGCCAAGCGCCATTCGCCCGGGCGGCATGTTTTTGGCCATAGCCCAGATGAATCGTGACCGCGCCGTCGGCATGGCCGGGCATGATCCAAACCGGCGCCCGCACTTGCCTGGTCCCAAGTTGCAGGGTCACGAGTGGTACATCGTAACCGCCATGTTCACCGCCGTGGGCAAACGCGCCGTACTCCAGACCAAGGTCTTTCGCCGTCCGCGGACTTACTATCGCCGCATTGTCCCACGTCAACTTGGTAATAGGTTTGGGCAGCTCCTGCAGCCAGCCGTTCGTTGCATAGCAGCCGTCGTATATCGTAGGGTCGGCTTGAAAAACAATCTCCAAGCTCTCGTCGCTTTGCGCATCAGCCTTTTCGTTGGCGCCAGCTGGTGACAATTCCGATTGCCAACCGTCCTTCAATTGTACATTGAGTGCCGCAGAAGCCGAATCGCCGATGACGCCCTCGTGCAGCGCCGTTTGCCATAAACTATCGAACCCCGGTCGCCCTTCTGTTTGCTCTTTCAACTGCCCGCTCCAGTACGATTGCACGATCTTGTGCCCGTCCATTTCATGCGCACCCGCCAACATCGCAACTACTTCATGCTGCGATCGACCCTGGTATAGGGGGGCGATGAGCGGCTGCACGATCGAAGCCGTGCCGTCAAATGCTCGCGCATCGCTCCACGATTCCAAGTAATGCGCTTGCGGCAAGTGCCATGTGCAAAGCCGCGAAGTCTCATCCTCGTAAAGACTCAGGTGGCAACTCAGCTTCGCGTTCCCCAACGTTGCCGCAAACTCAATATCCGCCGGCGCGGTGTACGCCGGATTCCCACCTAAAATGAACAAAGCTTCGACCGCCCCGCGCTCCATGTCGTCAGCAAGCTCGCGAATCGCAGCCGTTGGATCCATCGGCCGATGGACGGCCGACTTGATGTAACGCACTGTCTTGCCCACGTTGCCGAGCCGTTCGTTCATCGCATGCGCGACCAGATGAACCGACGCCGGCTGCCGATATCCGGCTACGACGAGGCACCGACCGGCATTGGCCGTCAAATCGCGGGCCACTGCGGCCGCCCACTTCGAGTGCTCGCCCGATCTCGCCGATATACCCGAAACTCCCACTCCGGCCGCAATCGCAACGGTAATATCTTCGATGTCTCGCATTCGCGTCGCCAACCGATGATCGGCCTTGGCGCCGGTCGGAGTTACCTCAGTCTCGACCACGTACAATCGATTCATCTGAGCCGTTTGCGCCCCTCGGCGGTCGTCCGCACCCGCCGCCGCGACATGAAATCGTTCGCGTACCGCACGTGTCCAGGCTCGCTCGCCAGAAAATCGGCGTCTAGCGATAGCACCACGTTGGCAGTTCTAAAATCGAAAACCACATCCACCGGTTCGCCAAAAGCGACTTGCGACGCCCGGTAGTTGTTCGCTCGACTAATCGGCTCGTACTGATGCCATTTCGCGTCCGGATACTCGTCCAGGAGCGCATCCAGTTGGGCACCGAGCGTCGGCGAGAGGACACTTTCGCTCAAAATCCGCAAACCCGCACCGCGCCGGGTCCGCTGATTCGCCATCGCGATATGAATCGCCGCCTCGACGTCGTTCCAACCCATGATGCGATCGCCATGCATCACCGTTTGCGACCGCAGCGGATCGTAGAGCGACAGGACGGACGCCTGATGAAAAATGTCCGTCGCGCCAAGACTCGCCGGATGGTCCGGATTTCCCTCGATTTTCGTCGGCCGGCCCTCGTGGCTTTCCACCAACAATCCGACCGCATCGCCTCCGTGGACCATCGTCGTTGCATAAAAGAGCGGGGTGCCGGGAATAATTTCTTCCGGCGGATACACGTAGGGAACGATCGTGCCCTGCGGCGCTGGCCGCACCGAACAACCGCCGATGCCCGCCAGCGCCAGCGACGCCCCCATCAAACCCAAAAACTTTCGCCGGTTTAGCGCATCGGGCCACACATCGGCCAGCGCCGGAAATTCCTGCCGCACTAGCTGCCCAAACGCGTCCGTATCGGCCAACTCCTCCAGGCATTGCCAATATTTGCGCCCGCCCGCTGCGCCGAGCTGCTGCTCGATCGTCGCCAGCTTCGAACTGAGGTCCTTGCGGCTGTTCATCGATGGCACACCGTGCAGCTTGTCAGCTCTTTGGGAGAACGAATGTGATATTCCGAAACGAGCTGCCGGCCAACGTCGCCCTGGTTGTGCGGGGCCCGGTAATTCATATCGAATACCGCTTCGCGCGGTCGAATCTCCTTCGCCGGATCACGGTGGCAATCCAGACACCACTTCATCAGCAGCGTCGGTACCTGGTACGTGAACGGCATTCGGTCAACTTGTCCGTGGCACGAAGAGCAACCGATCCCTTTTTGCACGTGAATGCTATGGTCGAAATACACGAATCCCGGCGCGTTATAAACCCGCTTCCACTCGATCGAGCGATCGCTCGCGTAACTCTCGCGCACGCTTTCCAGCATTCGGCTGCCAACCCACATTTGCGAATGACAGTTCATGCATGTTTTGGTCGACGGCATTCCCGCGAACGCGGTTTGCTCCACGGTCGTGTGGCAGTAACGGCAGTCGATACCCAGCATGCCCGCATGATGCTGATGACTGAATGGAATTGGCTGCACCGGCGCGATGCCAGAGCCCGTGCCATACGACGATCCCACGGTCACAATACCAATCCAAGTTGATAGCGCAGCGAATAGCACGGCGCCAAGGATGCTGCCCTTGGAGCCCACATTCGTCCAACGTCGGAACTCCTGTGCCATGGTGCTGTAATCTCGTCACCCCGGTAATTCACCTCACGTCATCGATGCACTCTGAACGCCGGATCGCCAAGCGCTTCGCGGAACCGCCGGCGGTGGTACATACGGGCAGTGGATTGCCGGAGCTAATGTCGGAAACACGGCCCGAGGCCGAAAATAACCGTTCGGAGCAACCGCAATCGCCCAAATGATCGCCGCGCTGCTTGCCGAAAGCAGCACACCGGCCACGCTCAATCGTAAACGAACGACACCGCCGAATGCCGCCCTGGCGATTCCCGCCAGCCCCACTCCGATACCTGCACCGCAAATTGGAATCCCGATTACCGGCACCAGAAACATCATCAACCCGATCGCGCCCAATATTACCGAACACAAGCCCAATCCAACCGGCGGAAAGTGCGCTCGGTCAAGTATCGTACCCGTCGATTCTTGGTGGGGATTCGTCACGAAAAGCTATCGTTGCCAGGGAGCGACGCGAGGCAAATTTAGTGTCCGGGCACATGCGGGAACCAAGAACGCGTCGCATAATCGCTGAACGTGAGTGCACCCAATACCATCGTCAGCCAAAAAAGCGACACGAATACCAAGGCCCAAACCGTCGGCCGGCTGTGGATTAAATGCATAAAGAAGAGCCCTACAAGGGATGCCTTGCAACTGCCGATCAAAAGACCGAACAACAAATGCCACTTTCCGGGCAATGGAACGAACGACAGACCAACGGTGAGGCACGTCAATAATGCGAGCACCACGAGCACGCAAAGGTACGCGATGGGCGAAGTAATTCGTGCCGGCATGAGCGATTGTCCTTCGACGAGGCGCCGATCGTAGGGCACAATGAATATCACCCTTTTGAGCGCGTTTTGGAAGCCGCTCGGAAAACTTTGGCAACCGGCCCGACTATTGCAAATGCGATGCCACGCCGTTTACGAAGTTACGCCCGTTTTGCCAGCGAAAAATAAACGACGATCGACGCCGGGAGCCCAAATCGTGCCCTGCATTCCGGAGTTCGCGGTGACCAAAAATGGTTATCAGCGGGTCAAACTGGCCGCAGCCATGCCGCTCGGGTATAAACCCGCTAAATGAATTCGAGTTGGCGGAAGGCTCGCAGTCCGCGCCGCAGCGGCACGATCGTTGCCGCCGCGCCGACCACGATCGCCGATCCCGTTCCAACCACAAGCCACATTTTGAGATATTGCGGATTGACGAACGCCGCCCCAAAAGGGCCGTTGCCTGCCAATAAATAGAAATGGCAGGGCAGGGCGGTAAGAACCACAATCACCATGATGTACAACGCGCTGAGCACCAGATTGAGCGTCCCGCCAAACCCGGCCGCGATCTTCGATGGCGACGTTTCGTGAAAATTCGGCATCATCGCGCCAAAACCCACGGCAATCGACGCCAATCCCAGGCACAACAACACACACGTCAATTGGTGGACCCCGATCACGAGCATCGGCACATGCAGCATCAAGTCGCTCAGCAGCACCAGGAGCGAGCACGGCACCCAAGAACCTAGCGACGCGAACCAGAATTTGCTCCACAGGATCGTATCGCGATCGATCGGCAATAAGCCCAGGATCCAAAAGCAATGTCCTTCCAGGCTGATCATCGGATAAATGAAACGCGTGGTGAACGTGGAAAGAATCAACCCCACAACCGCCAGGTTGAGGAAACTGACCATGTTAATCCAGGTGATATAGCCAATGTCGCTATGCGGGTTATTGAACCGATCAACGTTCAGAAAATACAAACCTAGCAGCCCGAAAAAGATTAAGAACTGCGACCATTGAACCGGATCGCGGCGCAGCAATCGCCAATCTTTGATCAACAGTAATTGAATCGGCTGTGGAAATGGAATCAGCAGCATGGCGAAAGCTCGATCCAACAGCGGCCTGGCAAAGTGGCGACGCCGCGTCTGCCGGCACGCCAGGTTCGCATGGCTCGCCCGGAACCAGCGCTTGGCCGCCCAAACCGTTAATACGTGAAAAAACAAGGCGTTCGAAACCAGCAGCACTAAATAGAGCACGCTGTGAACGATCGGCAAATCGGCGACCTTGTCCGTGAATACGACCGCCGGCGGCCTCGCCGCTTCCAGCAGGCCGTTGGTCAGCCACGTGCTAGGCAGCCACTCTTGTTCCGTAATGCGGAATCGGTGCAGCGTATCTTGGAACCACTCGCTTCCAAACAGCTTCGATTGCGGACTGCTCACCGTCCGCCACACAAGCGGCCCGATCACCCCGACGAGCGCCAGCAATGCGCCCGACGACGATGATTCGCCTCAGCCTCGGCAGCTTGTGAATCACAAACAGGCAGCAAATCGCTCCCACGCCGCTTGGTATGTATACAAACGAAATAATCAGCGGCACAAGAAGCACGTAGTAATACCAGGGCGTGCCCGCCACGATTCCGTACGAGATCATGATCGGGCTGGCCAGCAAGAAAAAGCCCCAGCTGCTGAAGAATACTGCCTCCTGAAATTTGTACAGAACCACCCGTTCGGGCCTCGTCGGCAATGTGAGCAGAAGCAGGGTTTCCGGCGACTTATAAAGACCCGTGTACAGAATGATGCCGGAAGAAAAAATTAACATCACATTGAGCGATGCGAAGAACAAATGAAACACAAACTGCACCGTTTGCGCGTGATACGTCCCTCCGACCGGCGCAACGTTGGCCACAATGAAGTTAAAGCCCTCATAGAAGAGCAGAAACAGACCCGCCCAAAAGAACAGGCTCAAACTTATGACCAGGAACGTCCGTAATCTCGCGGTCGTTAAAAGTTGACGCATTTGCGTGCGCGTCACCCGATATCGCAACCGCCACAGCAGCTGCGCTTCGCGATCCTCGCTCGGCAACCCGCGCGTGCCGATTTCCCAATCGCCAACACGTTCCAACCGTGATTGGAGAGCCAGTTCGTTCATCGAGTGCACGCCGGTATTTTGATTTCACGCAAAGCCGCCAAGGCGCGAAGTTCAATCAATAAGGCCTTATGCAATTATAGAATTGCACATTTGTTTTCCGTCTTCATTCATCATCCAAAATCCCTTTTGCGCCTCAGCGCCTTTGCGTGAGATCTTCCGATTCCTTTTTCGTCGGGTGGTTGGCGTTCGTCTCGGTGAGCGCCAAGTACATCGTTTCCAGCGATTGCCTCCCGGCCGGGAATCGATCGCGGAGCGCGTCCAGCGTTCCATCGAACAGTAGCCGACCGTGGCTCATAATGCCGACCCGATTCGCAATCTCCTCCGCCGCCGTCAACGTATGTGTCGACATCAGCACGCACATTCCACCGGCCACTTCATGCTGGAGCAAATCCTTCACCAAGCGCGTGCTATGCGGGTCTAGTCCGAGCATCGGCTCATCGACGACCAGGACCCGCGGCGAATGCAGCAGAGCCGAAGCAAATACCGCTCGCTGCTTCATGCCGTGCGAATACGTTTCCGTCAGCGAATCGATGAACTCCGACAATTCGAATCGCTGAATCTCTCGCTCGATCGCCCGGCCGACTTGAGCGACGTCCATGCCGTACATCCGGCCGACGAACTGCATGATCTCGCGGCCAGTCAGCTTTTCGTAAAGGAACGGCTGGTCCGGCACGTAGCCGATCAGCGCGGTCGCCTCGCGCGTCTGGCTTACAAGATCGTATCCGCCCACGCAAACGGTGCCGCTGCCGGGCCGAATCAAACCCACTAGCATCTTGATGGCGGTTGTTTTGCCCGCGCCGTTGTGACCCAACAGCGCGTACAAATCGCCGCCGCTCACTCGCAGGTTCAAATCCGCCACCGCTACCTTTTCGCCGTACGATCGGTAGACCTGCTGAAATTCGATCATCTCGGCGACGGAGGCTGGGAAGCAACGGTTGCGACAGAATCCACGTCCAATAATTTCTCAGCCAATTTGATATCCTCGGGTCCCGTGCATCGCTCGAATCGAAGCTTGGCATCGACGATATGCAAGTCTTCACGAAGAACGACGCCGTCGTCGGCCACCCAGACCTCCGCGCGAAGCAAATTATTCGCCGATACGCCCGCGGTCGCAAGGCTACGGTATTCGATCCTACGACCGTGCACGCGTTCGCCCCGATGTTCGATTAACCGCTCATCCATCACTTCGGCTTGCAAGATTTCCAATGAACTGCCGCGCACTCGAAATGGGCTGTATACTTCTTGTTGCCATTGGCGGCCGACGTACATCTGCAGCAGCTTCGGCTCCGGCACAAGCTCGCTCGCTAACCACGACCCCGATGGGACCTGGTAACTCACCGGAAGATGTGTTACCCCGCCGGTTTGAATCTTTAGCACAAGATCTCGACCATCGACTTTGCCGTACACGCGCATCATCGGTGGAAGGTCGTTGAGCCGGACTTTCGTAATAAACGAAGAGAGATTGGCGAGCGAATCGAGTACGAACGTGCTGCGGATATCGAGCGACACTTCGCCCAAGCTGCTGACCAGCCCGCCCATCCATTGGGGTGCAAGCTCCTTAATATCGATTCCCTCGATTTGAATCCGGCTGTGGAGTTCGGTCGTTCCCAACACGCCGGGTACCGCTTGACTGACGGCGTGTCCGACCGGGCGGCCCCGATATTGAATCTCCCAGCATACCGGCTCACCCCGAACGATCACTCCGTGTGTCGGCGGCTCGCCCTGAAAAAATGGCGGCAGAATGCGGGCGACCATCAGCCACGACATCGTCCCCGCCCACAATACCACGACGACGCCGACAAAAATTCGGTTGCCCATGCGCTACCTTCCTTACGACCTACCCGCCCGGTGCGGCTCGATGCGCGGAAGACTCGACACCCCTCCCTGCGGGATGTGGCGAGTATCGCAAAATATCGGCCCGATATGCGACGCCGCTATTTTATCCCGAATCCCCGGAAAATGCTATGAACTCTTCCGTGCTGACGCCCCAAGTTTTGGTGGAATGACGCAAAAATGGCACTTCTGGCCCCGAACCCGTCCTAGCTGGCGACACAAGTTGGGCCAATTTCGGCCCTGACATTGTTGCTTTACCGTACTCCCCGTAAATTTGAAGGCTTCAACGGAGCTACTCAATTATGCCACCCGCCAGCCAGCATCAAAGCAATACGCGACATGCGTTTCGCCTGATCGCTCGGATCTTCGCGAGCGTGGCCATCGCCGCTTTCGCCGCATGTGATCGCTCGTCATCCCCAGCGACGTCATCCAGCGGCGGGAATTCGGCAGGTGCGATTTCCTCGACAGCCGGCTCGCCACCCAAAAGCGTTAACGTCGAAAACCCCGTCATTCAAATCGAAACCAGCCTCGGCCCAATCACACTCCATTTAGACGGCGTTCGCGCCCGGGCACGGTGCGCAACTTTTTGAATTATTCGTCCGACGGTTTTTACGACAATTCTCTGGTCCATTTCGTCGACCCCGGCAAAATGATCGTCGCCGGCGGCTACGCGGCCGATCGCACGCCCAAACCGACGCGCACCCCCATTCGCAACGAGGCGCACAATGGCCTCAAAAACGTTCGCGGCACAATCGCAATGGCCCGCGATGCTTCGCGCATCGATAGCGCCACATCGCAATTCTTCATCAACCTGGCCGATGCCCCGCAGCGCGACCACACCGGCGACACCGCCGCCGACTACGGCTACTGCGTCTTTGGCCAGGTAACCGAAGGCCTCGCCGTGGCCGACCGAATCTCCAAATCCCCAACCACCGACGTCGGCGGGGACCTCGCTCAAACGCCGGACCCACCGGTGGTCATCAAGTCGATCCGCGTCGTGCAATAGCGAACAAATGTCCCCTCAACTACGAAATCGACGGTGGTCGTGTTAGCCTGCACTGGCAAGATATCGACGAAGATTTGTCAATCGCCGACCTCATGGCCGGACTCGATCCCAACGCGGGCTGATTGATTTAGCGCCATTTGCCCGCGAATAATTGCAGCATTCGCGACAATCGAATGCGGCTTCTGGCGCCGTATAATTATTCACGCCATGGACCCATGTTTCGTCTCATGTCATCAAGCAACGGCCACTCCCGTCGCATCAGCTCGCTATTCGGCGGTCTCGCCGGTTCGCCTTGCGCAATGGTCGCGGTATATTCCGCAGATCGCGGCGCTGGAAGAGTCACTGATGCAGCAGAGCGACTTCGATCTCAAGAAGGCCAGCCTGTCGTTGCGCTATCGGGCTCGCAGCGGCGAACCGCTCGATCGGCTGCTTGCCGAGGCATTTGCACTGGTCCGCGAGGCCGGCCGCCGCAGGCTCAACATGCGGCACTTCGATGTGCAGTTGCTTGGCGGCGCGGCCGTCCATAACAGCTCCATCGTCGAGATGCAAACCGGTGAAGGCAAAACCCTCACCGCCACGCTCCCCCTTTATCTCGCCGCGCTGGAAGGCAAAGGCGCTCACCTGGCCACCGTGAATGATTACCTGGCCAGACGCGACGCCGAATGGATGAGGCCCATCTACGAACTGTTGGGAATGAAGGTCGGCTGCATCCAACAACAAATGCAGCAAGCCGACCGCGCCAAACAGTATGCCTGCGACATCACCTACGGCACGGCCAACGAAATGGGGTTCGATTTTCTCCGAGATCGCTTGCTCAAACGGCGCATCAGCGAAGGGCAGCGCGACTTGTTCGGCGCCATGCTTGGCCAGGCCGGTCGCGACCACGAGCAACCCGTGCAGGGCGATCTGCACTTCATGTTGGTGGACGAAGCCGACAGCATTCTCATCGACGAAGCCCGGACACCGCTCATCATCAGCGCGTTGCCGAGCGAGGACGAGGAGTTGGAAGCCGAAGCCTACCGCTGGGCCGCAAAAAATGCGAACGAATTCACCGAGGACGAACACTACGAATACGACCACAAGGAGAAAACTGTCGAGCTGAACCTCGCCGGCCGGCGCCGCGTTCGCGAGCTGAGCAAGCCGGAAGCCTTGAACCGCATGCCCCTTACGACGATCTATGAGCACATCGAGCGCGCGGTGAAAGTCGCCCGCGAAATGTTTCTCGATCGGCAATACGTGGTGCGCGACGGCGAGATCGTCATCGTCGATGAATTTACGGGCCGCCTGGGCGAAGGACGCAAGTGGCGAGCCGGCATCCACCAGGCCGTCGAAGCCCAAGAAGGCGTTAAAATCACCTTCGCCACGAACCAGGCCGCCCGCATCACCGTGCAGGATTTCTTTCTCCGCTACGAGCGCTTGGCCGGCATGACTGGCACCGCCGCTACCAGCGCTCGCGAACTGCACAAAATCTACAGTTGCCACGTCGTTACCGTCCCGACGAATCGTCCGCCGATTCGGCAAAAGCTGCCGACGATGGTTTTCGGCACCGCCGACGATAAGTGGCACGCGATCATCGACGACATCGTGGCGCAACACCAGGTCGGCCGGCCGGTGCTGATCGGCACGCGCACGATCGATAAAAGCGAGCACCTTTCCCAATTGCTCAACGAGCGCCGCATCGAACATCTGGTTCTGAACGCCCGTCATGTCGCGACGGAAGCAGAAATTGTTGGCCACGCCGGCGAAAGCGGCAAAGTCACTGTCGCCACCAACATGGCCGGACGCGGTACCGATATTCGCCTCGGCGAAGGCGTGGCCGAACTCGGCGGCTTGCACGTAATTTGCACCGAGCTCCACGAAGCCCCGCGCATCGATCGCCAGCTCATCGGCCGCTGCGGCCGCCAGGGCGATCCGGGCACCTACCGCCAATTCCTCGCGCTCGACGACGAAATCCTGGAAACCGCCTTCGGACCCAAGAAGGCCGCGAGATTAAAACAACGCGGAGAGCAATTCGCCGGCCGCGGACAAATCTCCGGCTTCGAATCGCTCTTCTACAAAGCGCAACGAAAAGTCGAGCGGCGACATTTCCGCGACCGCAAGGTCCTGCTCTATCACGAAAAAGAGCGCAAAAAATGCAGCGCCAAATGAGCCAGGACCCATACCTCGACACGGCGGGCTAAGTAGGACAGGCTTTAGCCTGTCAATTCTTTGCGGAAGACAGGCTAAAGCCTGTCCTACGTCCGCCGCGCCAACCGATGGCTGGTCGCCACGAACGGCGTTAAACTGTACTCTCCGAACCGAACAGTTATACGTGTCGAGGGTTCCATTCCGCAATGCAATTCTCTCAGGCGGCTTGCATCATTCTGTTAGCGCTTCTCGGCGTCGCCCAACCCAGCCTTGTTGCGCCCGCGAATGCCGCGTCCTACGAAGTCGGCCTCGCGAAGACCGATATCACGCCGGAAGGCCCGATCCGCTTGAGCGGTTTTGCCAGTCGTCACACCGAGTCGATTGGCGTTCGGCAGCACATCTTCGCCCGCGCCATGGCCATCCGCGCCGGGCGACGACAAGCCGGTCGTGCTCATCACGGTCGACAGCATCGGCATCCCAGCTGCCGTTCGCGATGAAGTCGCTGGCCGGCTGAAGGCCAAGAAAAAAATCCCCAACGAGCGTGTTGCCATTTGCGCCACGCACAGCCACACCACGCCCATGATCGCCGGCGTTCTTCCCACGTTGTTCGGCGAACCGGTGCCGCCCGACCAGCAAAAGCGCGTTGACGAATACACGCGGCAGATTATCGATAAACTCGAGCAAGCCGGACTTGCCGCCGTCGCCGATCTCAAGCCAAGTCACCTCGCTTTTGGCATCGGCAAGGTCGGTTTCTCCATCAACCGCCGCACGAAGGGAGGGCCGGTCGATCACGACCTGCCCGTCATGTCGATCGTTGCGCCGAATGGAAAAATTCGCGGCATCTATGTCAATTACGCTTGCCACTGTGTCGTGCTTTCCGACTACAAAGTCAGCGGCGACTGGGCCGGCGCCGCGGCCGAAGAACTCGAAAAACGCTATCCCGGATCGGTGGCTCTCGTTTCAATCGGCTGCGGCGCCGATTCCAATCCGGCCTGTGGAGTGACAGGCGACAAAGCCCAATTCACGCTCGACTATGCCAGACAAATTGCCGACGAAGTCGATCGCCTGTTTCACACAAAGCTTGCCGACATCCACGGCAACATTGAGTGCCAGCTCGAACCGATCACGCTGCAACTGCATCCGCTGCCCTCGCGCCAGGAATGGATGGAGCGCGCGAAAATCAAAGGCCCGGAAGGTTACTACGCCAAAGTGCAGCTCGCTCGGCTCGATGCAGGCCAGAAACTGCCGACCGAAATCACCTATCCGGTCCAAACCTGGAAATTCGGCGATTCGCTGGCCGCCGTGTTTCTGTCCGGCGAAGTCGTCGTTGATTATTCGCTCCGCCTCAAGAAGGAATTCGACGCGACGCGGCTCTGGATCAACGCCTATTCGAACGATGCGCCGGCCTACATCCCCTCCGAACGAGTGCTGAAAGAAGGCGGCTACGAAGGCGGCGGGGCGATGATTTATTACGGCCTGCCGGCTCCGTTCGCCGCCGGACTCGAAGATGAAATCGTCGCCGCCGTCCATTCGCAATTGGGCGACCAGTTTACGACCAATCGAAAAACGAGCGGTACGCAAGGAAGCCAATCGAAAAGTCCGGCCGAATCGCTCGCCGCGATTCAAATGCGACCCGGTCTGCGTGTCGAGCTCGTTGCCGCCGAGCCGCAGATCAAGAGTCCCGTCTCGATCGACTTCGGCCCCGACGGCAAAGTCTGGGTCGCCCAAATGGCCGACTACGGCTGCAAAGATGGCGAAACCTGCCCGCCTGCCGGCCGCATCACCGTACTCGAAGACCGCGATCACGACGGCACCTTCGAAACTGCCACCGTGTTCCTGGACAAGATTGCCCAACCGTTCGCTGTCACCGTTTGGCGAAAAGGCGTGCTGATTTCGGCCGCGCCCGACCTGCTGTACGCCGAGGACACCGATGGCGACGGCAAGGCCGATGTCGTCCAAAAAATATTCACTGGCTTCAGTGTCGAGAATCCTCAAGCACGTTTGAACACGCTCGCATACGCGCTCGATGGCTGGCTCGAGGCCGGCACCATGCGCTGGAAAAGTCCGCAATCTGAAAGGAGAGGAAATCGACGTTCCGAATCGACGACTTCCGCCTGCAACCAGATCAAGGCGCGATCGACTTCGAAAACGGCCGCACCGAAAACAGCCGCGTTCGCGACGATTGGGGCAACTGGTTCGGCTGCGACAACGGCGTGCTCTGCATGCACTATCCGCTTTCCGATCATTATTTGCGGCGAAACCCGCACCTCATTCCGCCCGAGCTCGCCGTCTATGTCGCTGCTCGCACCCCGGCCGCACGGCTCTTGCCGCGCGGCAAAATCGTGCTGCTTCCCTTGTCTGGCCCGCGCGGATCGGCCACCGCTGCTTGTGGCCTGGCGTTTTATCGCGATGAGCTGCTCGGTCCGCAGTTTACGGACAACGTCTTCACGTGCGAACCGGTCCATCAACTCGTCCATCGAATGCTACTCAAGCCAAACGGGGCCACTTTCATCGCGCGGCGAGCCGCCGGACGAAGCCGATTCCGAATTTCTCTCGTCGACCGACAACTGGTTCCGCCCGGTGCAGGCCCGCACTGGCCCGGATGGCGCCCTCTGGATCGTCGATATGTACCGCTACGTGATCGAGCACTCGCGCTGGATTCCCAAGCCCACGTTGGATGAACTCGATCTCTACGCCGGCAGCACCAAGGGCCGCATCTACCGCGTATTGCCGCAAGATGCGCCCCATCGACCGCTGCCGCGCCTCGACCAGCTCGATACCGCGCAACTCGTTGCCGCAATGGATTCGCCCAACGGCCCTCAGCGCGACATGGTCCAGCAACTCCTCACCTGGCGCCACGCCACAACCGCCGCCCAACCGCTTGCCGGTTTAGCTCGCAACTCGAACCGCCCCGCCGTGCGTCTCCAAGCCCTTTGCACACTTGCCCTGTTGGAAAAACTGCCCACCGAATTGATCGAAACCGCTTTGGCCGATCCGCATCCCGCCGTCAAGCGCCAAGCGATACGCCTCGCCGAAACGCGCCTCGCCTCTTCGCCCCAACTGCTTGATTCGCTCTTGAAACTCGCCGACGAAAGCGACCCTTTCGTCGCGCTCCAACTGGCGTGCAGCTTGGGCGAAACTGATGACCCACGCAAAATCGACGCGCTCGCTACGATCGCCCAAAAGCACGCCGACGATCCTTACGTCGTCACGGCGATCATGAGTTCGTTGAAGGATGGCGACGTCGGCCCGCTGTTGAACCAGGTATTCGCCCGTAGGCAGACGCAAATGTCTTCCACGCTTGCCAAAAGCTTGATGGAGCTTGCCGGTGCGGCCAGCGACCAAGACACGCTCTCGATTGCAATCCACCTCGCCGCTGCCGACCTGGAGAGCAAAAAACCCAGTCGATTCACAACCGTCGAGGCCCTGCTGGCCGGCTTCCATCGAAACTCGCACTCGAAAGACGTGATAGATTCAAACTCACTGAATTTGTTGCAGCAAATCGCCAATGAGTGCATGCGTATCGCAAAAGATGATCACGCCGACGTGAAAACCCGCGTCGTGTGCCTTCACATTATCGGCGGCACACCCCAGTCGACCAATGAAAACATCAGCACGCTCGCGGAGTTCTTGTCGCCGGATCGCGATTCCCAGCTGCAACTGGCCGCCATCGACGCGCTGTCCGAGCAAAGCCAGCCCGCTGTTGCCGACCACCTTTTAAGTGCCTGGCGCAGCCTCACTCCGACGCTTCGCGTCCGCGCCCTCGATGTGCTGATCAGCCGCAAACAATGGGTCGCTGCGCTGCTCGCGGCCATCCAGGCTCAGACGGTACTGGCCACCGAAATCGACGCCGCGCACCAGGCCCGGCTTACCGATTACCCCGACCCCGAGCTTTCCAAAAAAGCGCGGGCCAGCTTCGCGCAGACTTCCGCCGAACGCGTCGCTGTCGTTGCCCGCTATCAGCCCACGCTCAAAAACGGCGACGCCCAGCGCGGACAAGCGATCTTCCAAAAGAACTGCACCCCTTGTCACAAGTTCGACGGCATCGGCAACGAAGTCGGTCCCAACATCGCCGCCCGGCAGGACAAATCCAACGACGGCCTCTTGCGCGAAATCCTCGACCCTAACCGGGCCGTCGATCAGCACTATGCCGCCTATACCGCCGTTACCAACGACGGCATCATCAAGAACGGCATCCTCCTGGAAGAAACGAGCAACGCGATCACGCTCCTCGGCCAGCAGGGCGAAAAGACGAAACTGCTGCGCAGCCAGCTCGACTCGCTTACAACATCCGGCAAGTCGCTAATGCCCGAGGGTTTCGAAAAGCAAATCACGCCGCAAGAAATGGCCGACCTGATCAAGTTTCTGGCATCCCCTTAGCCGCACTCAAATCCCAACCGCCGCTTGCGGTTTAGCTCCCACCCCCACGATGTAAACGTGGATCGAAGCCCGCAGCGCCAGCAAGGATCAACCGAGTCGCCCGGCGGAAACACTTTTCGTCATTCGCTTTGCGGCGGTGCGACGCGATTCCATTGCCTTGTTGCTAACCCGATTCTGCTATGGCGATAATGTATATAACGCCCGCAGCATATCCCCGGCGGCAATCCCATGGACATCGACGTTCCCTGCCCGAATTGCAGCACCGTTTTCACGCTTCGTCGCAATCTGATCGGCAAGCGCACGAAGTGTACGCGATGCGGGACTCCGTTCACCATCGCGGAGCCGCCCACGGTCCAACCGCCGGTCGCAAGCGCACCCGTCTTGCCGCCGCAGATTTCCATTTCCCAAATTCCGACTCACGTCACAATCGAGTCCGCCGCGCCGCAACAGGGATCATTTTCCGGCATTCCCACCCACCTGCCGATCGCACCAACGGCGTCCGCTACAACCCACGGACAAGCCCCGCCGCGCGAAACCGTCCAGCGCCGCTTCACCGAATCTCTCGGATTGGCAATTACTTACTTGACTCATCAAATGCTTTATTTTGGTGAGAGGGCATCGGCCCTGGCTCTTGCGTCCTCCACCCTTTTAAGTTGATCATCGTACTTGCGTTGCCAAGGCGCGAGTACATCGGCCAGCGCCGGTATTTCTGCCTCTTCCATCTTCCAATAATCTTTCTTCTCACTCGCCAGTTCTTTCTTCTGTGCGTCGGTAAGTGTGCTCGCAAACTTAACTGACGTGTCGTCGATATCTTTCACCAGCCCTTCCAGGTGGGCGATCTTGGCGTCGTGGTCTGATTGAATGGTGCGTATCTTGTCGCCAAGCCAATCGAGTTGCTTTTGTTCAGCCGAGATCACGTTCATCGCATCTTGATATAGCTTAGCGCCATCCGGCTTCTGGGGGGCGGATCGCAGCATGGCGAGGCTCCGGGGTAGGCTTGCCGCAGCCTGAGACAAGTAGTGCCGCGCCCAGGGCCTGCGCGGATATGGAATCGGTACATCATGCCTTATGCCCACTTTGCCGCTTGGCTTTCCGCCGTTTTTTGGTGGCCTCATACTTTCGTATCTCCGCATCCAATTCCGTTTTTGGCACTTGGCCCAGCCCGTGAAGCAAGGATTCAAAGGGTTTTTCACCCTCAAGGTGCGTTCTTCTTTTGCATTTTTTCTAACCCTCAAGAAACTATTTTGGGAATTTTGCCAAGCCACTTGGGTAGTTGGCTTGTACCTGCGCTGGAAAAGTCGGTTACTTTTAGGGCAATCGAATGGAATCCACCCATCAAAATACCGCGATTGATGCGGAACTCTCCAGCCTTCAGCGTGATCGCGACGTGCATTTAGAGCAAGTGAAGCTCATTGATGCACAGATTGCAATTCTTCGCAAGGTCCGTGGACAGGACGCGCCAAAGTCAGGCAGCAATGGCCACAGCCAGGGCGTTATCTTTTCGTCGTTAGTTCCCGGTCTCCTCGCCCCACCGAAGCGATTCTCAAATTACTCGAAAAGAACCCCGATGGCCTTACAGAGCGGGAAGTGATTGACGCGCTCGAAAAGCAGGTCGAGAGTAATTCTGGAAATAAGCGTAAGCTCATCGCCACGATGTTGTATCAGCAGCGGCAAAAGGGTCGCGTCATCAAGCGGGGCAAGCGTAATTGCTTAGTCCCCGAAGGAGGTGGGCACAACTGAAAATACCCACGCGAGGCCGGTATGGCGGCCGGCTTTGCCTACCGGAAGGCAGTTGCCCAACAGAACCGGTGGCTGCCCATCAGAAGGGAGGTGAAAAATGATTAGGCGACGCCGCATTCACCGCGCAGACGAAGATTTTGTTGACTCTCAGCGCAGTCCCGGTCAGGCTATTGGGGACAAACCCAGGAGCCATCCCGTGACCGTCTGTATTGCAACCTACTGCCTAGGGCCGACGAACCCGATGATTGTCGGGGCATGTGATCGGATGTTGACTGGGGACTATGTCGAGTTTGAACCGCGTTTTTCAAAAATACACAACCTAGCCCCGAACATTGTGGCGCTTATTGCCGGGGATGTAGATAGCCAATCATCGATTTGCGTAGAGGTTTTTGATGCCAAGCCGCAGACAGTCAGGGACGCCGCGGAGATTTACAGTGCAGAGCTATCCAAACACAACCGGAAACAAGCTGAACGAAAGATTCTTGCGCCGCTTGGATTTACAATGCGATCCTTTTTCGACAAACAAACACATTTGACGCCCGAATTTGTCGGAGAGATTCTGGATCAGATTAAGAAAGAACGGGCTAACGTAAACACGATAATCTGCGGAACCGATAGCAAGGGCGCCCACATCTACACCCTGGACGAATACGGGCGCCTTTCCTATAGCAATTCACTAGGATTCGCAGCGGTTGGAGACGGGGCATGGCATGCGCGGTCGCAGCTCATGTTCGCGAAATACGACCCTTCATGTGTGTTTACCCGCGCACTTGTCTTAGCGTACATCGCTAAGAGTGCGCGGAAGTTACGCCCGGCGTAGGAGTAGCCACCGATTTATTTATGATCGCTCCCCCCAGAGGTTTTTGTTTTTTGCAGGCGGAGATAGTAGGAGCGCTCTGACGGCATCTACAAAGCGATTCTTGAAAGTGACGTTCGTGTGATAGACGATGCCCACATAAAGATTGAAAAGTTCTGCGAGGCGCTCGTGGCGTCCTCTCAACAAAGCCAGCCAGAACCACCAGCGCCAGCCCAGCAAGCGGAATTGGGCGCCGCGAAGCCGCTTCAATCGAAAAAGTCGCGGAAAAAGTCTGAGTAACTTCGTCTACCGCTTCCGCTTTAATGCCGCCCTCAGAAGCAGCTTTCTTGCCCAGGTCGAAGTCTGACCGTCTGCTGCGGCATCTAGGGCCGCACGCTCCTCGTCTGTGAGCCTAATACGGAGTTGGGCCGACTTTCTCTCGTCGGTCGGCTTGGGAGGTCGCCCTCGTTCTGGGGTGCTCATACCGAAATCATACGCTTAAAAGATTATTGTTGCAACAGTATTGACAACGGCATTAAATGTTGCAACAATAAATAAATGCAAGAAACCCCAGCCGTGCTGTAACACGACCGGGGCGAGCGCAATCCGGCCTGTACGCCAGAAAGCACCTTGACGGTATTTTAGGCTACGGGCTCCAGCAAAGGGAGCCTAACAGTGGACGCAAGAGAACAACGCGGACTAATCATTGCGGCGCGACACCGGATCAAGCCAAAGGGCAGTAGGTGGCTTGTCCCGTCGCAAACAGACAGCGGTAAAAAATACACCGTTTGCCCAGATGAGGGACATTGCTCCTGTACCTGTCCAGATTTTGAAGAGCGCGGGGAGCCGTGCAAACACGTTTTCGCCGCTCGTTACACAATTGAGCGCGAGTATTCGGATGACGGATCACTTACCGAAACTGAAACGATTACCGTGCAGACAGTTCGCAAAACCTATCCTCAAAACTGGCCCGCCTATAACAAGGCCCAGACGAACGAAAAGGCGAAATTTCAAACGCTGCTGCACGACCTATGCGCCGGCATCGACGAACCGATTCAGGTCGGACGCGGCCAGCGCCGCCTTCGCGTCCGCGATGCGGTGTTCGCCGCCGTGTTCAAGGTTTATAGCACGGTCAGTGGTCGCCGCTTTATGTCTGACCTTCGCGCGGCGCAGGACGGTGGCCACATCAGCCATGCCCCTTGCTACAACTCCATTTTCAATGTGCTGGAATCGGAAAGCACAACCGCTGTTCTCAAGGCGATGATTGAGGAATCCGCCAATCCGCTCAAGGCGATTGAAAGTCATTTTTCGTGTGACTCGTCCGGTTTCTCCGGCCGCCGGTTTGATCGCTGGTACGATCACAAGTGGGGCAAGTATCAGATTCAGCGCGCGTGGTGCAAGGCGCACATTATGTGCGGGGCGAAAACCAACGTCATTACAGCCGTTGAGATTCACAACAAGAATACGAACGATGGCACAATGTTGCGTCCGCTACTGAATGCAACAACGCCACGATTCAACGTGAGCGAAGTATCCGGCGACTTGGCCTACTCGACTCACGCCAATTTGCAAGCAATTGTTGACGCCAATGCCGCGCCACTGATTCCATTCCGCTGCAACGCGACTCCAAACGCTGGCGGGCTATGGGCAAAGATGTTTCACTACTTCCAATTCCAGCGCGAGGAATTCATGCGCGCTATCATCAGCGGTCAAATGTCGAAAGCACTTTCAGCATGTTGAAAGCCAAGTTTGGCGACGGTGTTCGTAGTAAGACCGACGTGGCTATGCGAAACGAAGTGCTGGCAAAAATTCTCTGTCATAATGTCTGCTGCCTCATTTCTGCGATGTATGAACTCGGCATCGACCCGGTGTTTTGGGGCCAATCCGAGGCTGTCGAGGCGATTAGCTAGCGTAAGCACCCTGCTTGCTGGCGACGCATATAACGGCAATAATGCCCCGAATGGGCGTCGCCATGGAACACGATCCGAAAACCGTTGCTCAGTGGTTTATCAGTCGTGCCTTCCGCGAGGGCGAGTATCTTACTCAGATGAAGCTGCAAAAGCTTGTCTACATCGCACACGGCTGGAACCTCGGCCTTTATAACGATCCGCTAATAAGCGGGGATGTCGAGGCTTGGCAGTGGGGGCCAGTAGTTCGGCCCCTGTACGCAACCTATGCGATTTTCGGCTCGCGTCCAATTGTGGACGAATGCATTATTAACCCGCCCGGTCTACGCGATGACCAGTCTGATAGATTGGCTGAGAAAGTCTGGGAGGTGTATCGCAAGTACACTGCTGCGCAGTTGTCAGAGCTAACGCATCGCCCGAACACGCCCTGGAGCCAATACTATGTTCCTGGCCAGAAGCGCGTAATTCCGAATCACGCAATCGCCACTCATTATCGCGAGTTGGCCAACGCAAAATGAGCAACAGTGGGCCTCCCGAAAGCGACACGCAGGAGGCGTTGCTTGACAAAATCGAACACGCTGCTGCCGTTGCCGAGAGCAAGGGCGAGATGGTGCTGGGACAGACCAGCCCTCTGAGCCGTTCGTAGACGAAAAGGAATTCCTCGATAGCGAATTCCGAAGACTACAGCTTGAGGATTACAAGCAGGACATCGACGTGCGCAATAAATTTGCCGACAAGCTTTTCTATCTTATCGTCTTGTGGATTCTTGGCGTGTTCTATTTGCTGATCGCCTCAGGATTTCAAGCTGGCAATCTCTTCCGATTGACAATTCCCGAAAACGTTTTGCTTGCCGTCATTGGCGGAACAACTGCGTCCATCATCGGGCTGTTGTATGTGGTCGTTAAGTACATGTTCCCTAAGCGATAGCAACGCCTTCTTTTTTGGGTGCATTTCTAGCTGCCCACCAATTCCCCGGCCTGCCCATCAGTAGCCCCGGATTTCGTCCCGCTGGGCAAAGCCATGGCGGCCCAGCAAATAAAAAAGCGGGTCGTGTCGTTACTTCTGGTGAGTCGTAACGTCACGCCCGCCCATACAGTGTAGGGATGCGGCGACCTTTGCGAGATAGACCGCACCACCTTTTACCAGCAGGTCCGGCGAACCGGACTACTAGGCCCCCGGTGTGCTTGCGCCGCGGGGCCGTATTTCTTTTATAACCGACAAGTGAGCTGGTGTTCAAGTAGCCAATTGTCATATTTTTTCACCCATTAAACCGCACTTGACTCACCGGCGCTTGTCAGCTCACGGTAAGTCAGGCGCTTCCCAACTACCGATAGCATCACTTCCAGGAACCGCGTGGCATCGTTCCCTTTCCGTTTGTTGAATCGGAAGGTTTGCTCATCCAGATATCGGTCGAGATGAGCCGGATCAACGGCCACATATGTCCCTTGGATCGCTCGCTTCAGCAGCGACCAGAAGTTTTCCAGTCCATTGGTGTGAACGCGACCGCGAACATATTCCACGGCGTGGTCAATTACTTGGTGGAGATATTCTGAGTCCAATCCCTTGTAGGATTTGAGCGCATCAGTGTAGAGCGTGGTGCCGGGCGCGATCTTCTCACGCACTGTGCTGGTGCAAGGTGTTTATCTGATAGTTCGGCACGCACACGCATCGCACGTCGCCGCCTCGCTCCAGCATCCCATGCACCACGGCCTTGCCACCGCTGCCGCCGCGCGGCTGCCCCTTGCGTTTCCACTTGTGCATATTCTTGGCTTTCCCACCGATAAAACTTTCGTCGCTCTCGACTTCCCCGATTATCTTGCGAAAGCTCTTGGTTTTCATTGCGAGTCGCACTCGGTGCAGCATGTGCCATGCTGACTTTTGCGTTACCTGGATTGCGCGGGCCAGCTCGCAACTGCTCGCGCCATTCTTGCAATTGGCGATCATCCACACGGCGACGAACCATTTATCTAAGCCAAGCGGCGAGTCCTCGAAAATCGTGCCCACCTTAGTTGAGAATTGTTTGCTGCAATCCTTTCACTTGCATTGAAACATTCGGCGGCTTTTAATCTCGCCGATATTGTCTCCGCCACACTTAGGGCATACGATCTTGCCATCCGGCCACTTGATCTTGGTCATGTATTTGTGGCATACATCCAAGTCTGAGAAGTGACGAACGGCTTCTAGTAGGGACTGCGGAAGGTCAATGTTTGTGCTCATGCCCCGATTTTATCATTTCGGGCCTAATGAGTCAAGTATATAATTGCCCTCGGATTCGAGAAGGATCAATCGCAGCCTCGTTTCCCCGCGATGCGAATCGTCGCGCGGGCCTACGAAATCATGGCGATGATCGTGCTAGTCGTTGCCGCCATCTTACTAATTCTATTCTTGGTCACGGGAATCGGGACGATCGCTTCAACTGGAGAACTAAGAGCGATCATTCCTGTAATACTTGGCACAGGACTGGCATTTTTCTGGACAACAGTTACGGCGTTGACACTATTGTTCATCGCCCAAGCCATCCGCCTCGGCCTCCAGGTCGAACAAAACACAAGAGAAACCCAACAAGCCTGCCGCCGACTGGCAGATCACTTGGGCGGAATCGAAACTGAAAATTAGCGACGTCAAATACAGTCGGCCGAAGGTGAAGTCGTACGAAGCGCGATGCTAGAACTCCTCCCCGGAAATTTCATTTGTTTCTCTTCGACTTCTTACGCTCCTTCGCCGGCCGCTGAGCCTCATCGGCGCCGATTTGTGTTGCCGCCCGGCGCGTTCGCCGCCGAAGTAGAAACCCGCGATGCAGCCGATGAGAGTGCCGACAAACACCAGCAACGTGTTGAAATACTCGCAACGCGTCAGGCCGAGAACCAAGAGAAGAATCAAGCTCGGCACGACGATTCCAATCGCCATAAATGCCGGGTATCGGTGGCCCCACTTGGCGCTGGCAACTTCCGTGATTCCCGTTCCCCGGCATACCGAGCAGATCAATCCGGTCGGCGTCGCGATATCGATACGATACCGTCGCCGCCGACGCCAGTAGGCCGTACAGCATGCGCAGCTCTGGCCCGCCGGCCCGTTCGCGCACGTGCCGGTTGCGTGGCAATGTTGGCAGGGTGTCATTCCGTCCATCATTTTTCCAACGCGGTTCCGTAAATCGCACGGCGGAAGCCAACGCAGTATAACAAGTCAAAAATGCCAATGTTCGCCGGACGTGCGGAAATCTGCGGAAACCGCCGCCGCTAACCCAAGGCCACCACATTTTGGGCCTCTTGACCGCGCCGACGATACCGTCGACAACGTACCCTTCGCCTGGTTTCTCCTTCAATGATCGGAGTCTGCGATGACCAAAATCGTATCGGCCACGTTGACCGTTGCCATGTTGTTGTTAACCCTTGTCCATCCGTTGCACGCAACCACCGCCAGCAACGAGTCGCACGAAAAAGCTAGTGCGGCAGGCACGGATAGCGGCACAAAATCTCCGCCGGCCGGGCGGCTTTCGGAGAACGAACAGCGCCTGGTGAAAGCGGTCAACGCCTATCGCGACAAGAGGGGCCTCGAGCCGCTTACGGTCGATCCGACCCTAATGAAGGTGGCCCGCAATGCGGCGCCGTATTTCAGCCACTGCATCCACGGCAAATGGTGTTGGGACCGTGCCCACGAGGCAGGCTTCACCGGTTGGGCCTCCGACGACATCGCCAGCGGCTACGAATCGCCCGAAGACGCCGTAGAAGGTTGGTCCACCTCCGACGGGCACGCTCACCAGATGCGCGGCGACTTCAAAATGAACGGCCAATGGCGCAACTACAAATTTAACCGCATCGGCGTCGGCATCAGCGGCCGCAAGTACATTGCCGTCTTCGGCCACTACGAAAAGAAGCAATTGGGAGAAACGAAAAGTGAAACCAATTGACGACTATTCGCGGCGAGACTTCCACGCGGCGACCGGCGCGGCGAGCCATCTGACGACATCTCTAGCATCCACCGCCGCTTGCGGTTTAGCACGTTTAACTCGAGCAAACAATAACGCTCCGACCCGGGATATACACCGCGTCGCGCGATCGGATCGTCTTTGGACCGTGTACGCCCCTGCACAAGTTCGAACCGGTCGCGGCCAGAATGCAACAAGCGCAATTCACCGACGATACGTTGCGAGCAATCACAACTCAAAACTCCGAACAGTTAATTGCCACAAAAAGCACGAAAACCAAAAACTAATTGAAAAGCCGCAGCAGAACCTCGTCGTCCTGCGGGCGGCTCGGCGACCGCAGGATCTCCGCAAAGATTAAGAGACCGCATGCGAAATCTCCCTCTCCCTCTGGGAGAGGGCCGGGGTGCGAGTGTCTTCGATATTTGTGTTGTAGCCTCAAAGCGAGATTCTTCGCTTCGCTCAGAATGAACGTACTGTCGTCCACATTGTTGAAAATGACTTCTGAAAATTACTTTTTCGCGACTTTTCGTGTTCGTTGTGGCCATCGCCCTGCGTGTCGGCCGCATTTCGATCAGCATTCTGTAACGGCGACCGCCAGCCCACCGCGCGAGGTCTCCTTGTATTTGGTCAGCATATCGCGGCCCGTTTCGCGCATAGTTTTGATCACACGGTCGAGCGATACGCGGTGCTTGCCGTCGCTCCGCAGCGCCATTCGCGACGCATTGATCGCCTTCACCGCCGCCATCGCGCACCGCTCGATGCACGGCACCTGCACCAGCCCGCCGATCGGATCGCACGTCAGGCCCAGGTTGTGCTCCATGCCAATCTCAGCCGCCATCTCGACTTGCGGAACGCTCCCGCCCAGAATTTCGGTAAGTGCGCCAGCCGCCATCGAGCAGGCGACCCCGACTTCGCCCTGGCAACCAACTTCCGCGCCGAGATCGATGCGTTGAGTTTGTACAAGATACCGATCGCGCCGGCGGTAAGCAGAAAGCGCACAACCCCGTCGTCGTTTGCCCCCGGCACGAAACGCCAATAGTAATGCAGCACCGCGGGGATGATGCCGGCGGCGCCGTTAGTCGGCGCCGTCACAACTCGTCCGGCCGCGGCATTCTCTTCGCTCACCGCAAGCGCGAACAGATCGACCCAATCCAAGACTGCCAGCGGATCGCGCGACGACTCCTCGTCGCGTGCCGACAGCCGGCGAAACAACTCCGGCGCGCGGCGGCGAACTTTCAATCCACCCGGCAACACGCCGTCCTGTCGGCAACCGCGCTCAACGCAAACTTGCATCACGTGCCAGCGCTCGAGCAAACCCGAGCGGATCTCGCTCTCGCTCCGCCAACATCGCTCATTGGCCAGCGTCATTTCGCTCACCGACAAGCCGGATTCTGCGGCCATTCGCAGCAAGTCGTCGCCCGTGCGAAACGCGTAGGGCAGGCGAGTGTCGTCGCGCGAGAGTTGATCCGCGGCGGCATCCGATTCATCGACGACAAATCCGCCGCCGATCGAGAAGCACGTGTATTCCTGCAGCTCGCGGCCGGCCTCATCGCGAGCGACAAATCGCATTCCGTTGGGATGCTGCGGCAACGACTCCTTGCGCAGAAACACGAGGTGTTTCGACTCGTCCCAGGCAATAACCGGTCCATTTGCGAGCGCGAGCCGGCCGCTCGCGCGAATCGCGGCGATCCGCGGTTCGACTTCGTCCGGATCGATCGCTTCCGGTGTCGCCCCTTCCAGCCCAAGCATCAGCGCCTTGTCGGTTCCGTGACCCTTGCCGGTCAGCGCGAGCGATCCGTAAAGCCGTACTTCGACCTCGGCGCACCGTTCGAGCAAGCCCTCCGCGCGAAGCCGCTCGACGAATCGGCAGGCGGCCCGCATCGGACCAATCGAATGCGAACTCGATGGCCCGATGCCGATTGTGAACAAATTGAAAACACTAATCGCCATAAACCAGCGCCGATTGCGAAAACTCTATATCACCCCAGAATTTCGATGGAACTTTGGGCCGGCAAAACTGTCGAAAGCATGTCAGCTACCACTGCTATTTTACCAAATTAGCCAATTTCGAGGGGGTGATGCGAGTGCGCCGAGCGACTAATACCCTGGTAAAATATGAATCGAACGAACTCCCACTTGTCCTTGACTTCCTGCCGGACACCGGAACTTGTATTGGATACTTCGTCGTATTCTGACTCGGAGCGAACGATTAGATCGCGTGGTCGCTGCAAGGCACTGGCGGGCGCGTTGACAGTCGTCGCCGTGACGCTCGCACTTCCGCTGGCGGCGATGGCGATCGATCTGCATTACGATTACACCTCTTTCGACAATGCCAACTCGCCCGGTGCGGATCCTCATTTCGGCCAGGCGCAGTTCAATGTGCTCAACTATCCGAGCATCCACGGCAACTACATGATGACTTCCACCGATACCCATCGTCCGGAGATGGTCAACACCGGAAACGACTTATCGGAGTTCTACAACAACTTCCTGGCCGACTATAACACGCAGTACCGAGCCGGCGCTCTCAACGCCGCCGCCGAGGCCGATGCAATCAATCAATACACCATTCAGCACTCGACCAGCAATGGTCCGCGACCTTCGTGGGTAGTTCTCAACGAGATATCTGCCAGCCTCTGGCCGCAAAACCCGGGCGTGCCGAGCCAATCGGTCTACCGGCAATGGGTGCTCGATAGCGTGACTCGCTTGCACGACGTCTACGGCTACAACGTCGTCACCTACTCGCCGTTCGCTACAGTCGGCACGGGCAATGCCGCTTCCTGGCAGGCGTTGGCTGCAAAATCGTACATCGGGATCGAAAACTATCTCAGCGGACAAGAAGTAATGAACAGCGGCGGCAATTACGCCGCCCGCGTTGCTTGGGCCCAGGCCCAGTATCAACAATCGATGGCAACGTATAACGCGGTCGGCGTCTCTCAGTCTCGGCTGTTCGTCAGCGAAAATTTCGGCAACACCATTGCCGGCACCGGTTGGGGACGTGCGGGCATCTCGGCTTCCGACTGGGACTCCGTCATCCAAATCCGGCAGGACGCAATCCACAATATCGGATTCGCCGGCTTCCTCGGCTACAGTTGGGGCGGCAACCAGATGGGAATTACCGAGGACGAGCAAATCCAACACGAATACTACTACCGTTCCCGGCTGGTGCTTCCTTCCCAAAAGCCGCAATGGCTCTCAGATGCCGCGGTCAACATCAATGGGATATCAATCCTTTTAAGCTGGAACCAGCCGCTGAATTGGCTGGGCGGAGTCCCGAACGCGATCGGTGCCGAAGCGAACTTTTGGCGCACAACCACCGCGGATCGCACGATCACCCTCGATGGCACCAAAACCGTTGGCAAGCTCACGTTCGACAATCCTTTCAGATACACCGTTACCTCCGGCACCGGCGGTAGTCTTGTGTTCAATAACTCGACGAGTCCCGCCACGCTGTCGTCTACCCAAGGCGATCACACGATCGCGACGCCTGTGCAACTTACCAGCAGCCTCAACGCCGTCATCAATACGGGTACTTTCACGATCAGCGGTAAAATATCGGGCATCGGCGCGCTCACTAAAAGCGGTGCCGGCACGCTCGTACTCACCGGCGTAAACACTTACACGGGCGATACGACGGTTCAAGGCGGAACGCTCCGCCTTGGCACCGCGTCGCTTGCCGACGCTTCCAATCTCTACCTATCCAACAGCTCGTCACTCGATCTCAACTACACTGGCAGCGCCGACCTCGTGCGCGCTCTATTCTTCAACGGCGTTGCCCAACCGATCGGTATTTGGGGCGCGATCGGTTCCGGCGCCGCCTATACGAGCCCGTTGCTCACTGGCACGGGTCGGCTGAATGTTGCCACCATGCCTCCTCCTCCTCCTCCGCCTCCGCCCGGGCACATTATCGACGACTTCGAGGCGAACGAAGGCCACTTCGGCTGGGCGTACGACACGGCTCCCTCATCCCAAACGTACGGACTTGCTTCCAGCACCACGATCGACCGCGTCACCACCGAGCACCAAGGCGGTAGCAACGGTTCGCAATTGCTCAACCTGGTTGCCAGCGGGACCGCCGCCTGGCAGCTTCGTCATCTTTCCGGTACCGGCAGCGGACTGGCCGGCGAACCCACCGGCAACGATGCACTCCAAGCGACCGGCTACGTAGGTTTCTGGCTGAAGACCGACGATGCCGGATTTCCGTCCGCATCGGGATCGATGATCCCGTGGGCGGCAACTCGGCGCTCGAGCGCGGTTACGTGCAAAACGTCATTTCCGATAACCAATGGCATCTCTACCAGTGGAATCTCCAAAATGCCAATCATTGGGATGCCTACTCCGGCGGCGCCAACGGCCAAATCGACGCGCCTAGTGGCACGATTACAATTGATTCGATCTGGTTCACCGGCAGCGGAAACGCGCAAATCTATCTCGACAACGTCTCGCACAACCCGCTCGGCTTGCTCGCCGCCGCAGCGATCCTCGGTGATTACAACGGCGACGGCGTCGTGAACGCGGCCGACTACACCGTCTGGCGCAACTCGATTCGGCGCCACCGTGGCGCCCAGCAGCAAGGCCGATGGAAACGGCAACGGCATCATCGATGCGGCAGACTATATCATCTGGCGCAAACAGATGGCGACAACCGGCGGCGGTGCCGCCGCGGGCGGCGCTGCGCTCGATCTCGCCGGCGTTCCAGAACCATCGAGCATCCTATCGTTGGCAACGATGGCAGTTATTTTTCTATCGATTCGACGTAAATCGATTGCGTCCTAGCACCTCCACCTGCGTCGAATTTGCCACCCGGGAATAACGCGTTCGTTTGATTTATCTTCGCCTCAGCGCAATTCAGTTTGGAATCGTCCGATCCCCCGCGGAAAATAGCGAAAGTGCTTCGAGCGCATCCGCTAGGAATTGGCCAACGTCCGCCGGAGGAATGCGCTTGGCCCGACGATAGAACACGAGTGTGCGGTCCAACCCTTCCGTGCTGAGCCCCGGATGCTGTTCGTAGAATTCTAACACGGCAGACGGAAAAATCGCCCGAATGGCCGGCTCGTTTTCACCCCGCAACGCGAACGAGCGCGAAAATTGGGGATGCGTGTCAAAATCGATATCAGCGCTCCTGAACCAGGACTTCATCTTGTCCCAAGCGCCTTCCGGGCGCAACGAGAAGCCGGGCAAACCTTGCCCGTCAAATCGCAAGCAAACCACTGTGCAGCGAGACGTTCGTGTGCTTTTGCCGTGTCCCGTGACATATTGGTAGTCGAAGAGATCCACCTCGCGCCCGTCACCCGATCCATGCATCAGATTCAAGACTTTCTTCGAGCGGCCGCGAGAGAACAACGCGAAGCAACCCAGCCCGGCAACGATTTGCCCGCTTCCTTGCGGGACGAATTCCAGGCCCAGCCCTTCCGCGACCCGCCGCAAGGCGTCGGTTCGTCTGCGCCGCAGCACGTTTGCGACGATCAGCCCTACGACGGCGATCGCGGCAATCGCACCGAACAAAATGAGGGAAATAAATGGATCGTTATTACGTCGTCCCATGGCGGCAGTTAATGCAAAGCAGAACGCGAGCGTCGACCTAATTCGACATTAGATCGTGTAATACCACGTCTCTTCGCTCGGCAATTGGCCGCGGTCGGCGGCGCCCGGCGGGTGCAGGTAGAACGTTTCCAGCGTCGGTCGCAGCGGGCGATTTAGCCAGAGTGGACGGCGCAAACCGTCAGGTCCCGGGGCAGGGCGGCATTTGGCGAGCCAGCGCTTGTAGACTTCGTGCGCTTTGGCCGTATCGACAAATACGTCTCCATACTGGTCGGCGCTCTCGGCTTTGCGAATCCGCACTTTCTGATGCCAACAGTGCATGCCGCTGATCGGGTCCGGATGCACCGGAAAGGTGAGATTCTGCGGCACGCCGCCGTCGCGCCACCAGAGGCGCAATGAGTCGGGATCGTCGCTCTCGAAGGGCTGCGGGCCGCTCTGTTGCCGCAGGCGCCATTTGCCGCCATCCTGCGAAACGCTCACGACGTTCGAACTCCAGCGGTTGCCGTCGGCATCTTGCGATCGGCGCCAGCGACCGATGTGATGCGAGCAGGCGGCCACGCCGGGACGTATCGCCTCGGTGATCCAGAGCCGATCGACGAAGTAGCCAATCTCGGTTTCCACGCGCACCAGGTCGCCGGGCGCCAGGCCCAGCCGCGCGACATCGGTCGGGTGCATCCACAGCGGATTGCGGTGGGAGATTTCGTTGAGCCACTTCGCGGCCCCGCTGCGGCTATGAATGAGCGTCGGCAAGCGGAACGTCGGCAGCAAACAGAATTCGCCATCGGCCAAATCCATTTCGTGCCAATCAACATGACTTGGGATGTAGCCTGGCGTTGCGTATTCGGGCCAACCCCATTCGACCATCGTTTGCGAATAGATCTCCTGCCGGCGAGAGGGAGTCGGAAAACCTTCGACCGCCGTGTTATCTTGGGCGATGCCGACCGTCATGTTTTTCTTGATGAC
Source organism: Pirellulales bacterium (assembly GCA_963733825.1). GTDB lineage: Bacteria > Planctomycetota > Planctomycetia > Pirellulales > Lacipirellulaceae > JABDGM01. Next base: position 88,395 of record CAVTEK010000003.1, on the reverse strand, counting down.
GATCTGCCGCTCGCTATCGATTTCCGTTCCCTTTAATTCATCCGCGCTGAGCCGGCGTTCGTGCCGCGCGTACGTCGAACGAACGACTTCGAATGCCCCGTACTTCCGCATATACGCCAACGGATCGAGCCCTTTGGCCGACGCCGCCTGCGGCAAACCGGGCACTCGCTCGAAAATGTAGCGGTAGTATTCATCGACCGTGATCTTTTCGCCCGGCCGATACGGGCTTTCGAAATGCTTGCGGACCCCGAGCTTGCCCGTCGGGTCGATTTGCCACGACAACTCGATCCAAAACTCGTCTTCTTCCCACACTCGGCCGGGGTTCGCCTCGTAAGTGTACTGCACCGGTTGGCCGGCCCGCTCGCGCGCCACCCGTTGCACCGGTTGCCGAAAGGCGATCCACGTGCCGCTGTGAGTTTCGTAACTGTTGAGATCGTGCCGCTCGGGCCCCATGCCCATCGGCAGAACCAGGTCGGCGAAGTACGCCGTCTCGCTCCACGTGGGCGTGAGCGCGATGTGCAGACCGATCTTGCTTGCGTCCGAAAGCGCCTCGATCCAACTGAATCCGTCCGGATACGTCCACACCGGGTTGAACACGCGGGTGAAGTAAACATCGATCTTGCCGCGCCCTTCTTTCAAAAAGTGGGGCAGCAGGAAGCTCATCTCGTAATGCGCGAGCGGGTACTCGTTGGGAAAGTGCAGCTCGTTCCAAGAGCTCTGCGGCGGGGGCACGTCGAACAATTGTGGCCGAAACTTACTCCAGGCGTTCGGATTGGTCCCACCCTCGGTGCCGACCGCGCCGACCAGCACGCTCAAGAAATGCAAATTCCGCGCAACCTGCCAACCGCCCAGGTGAGCGCTCGCCGGCCCGCGCCAGTTGTGCGCAGCAAAGCGGTGCCCGGCCCGCCCGATTTGTCGCGCCACCGTAATAATCATCTCCGCCGGCACGCCGCTTTCCGTGGCCGCAAATTCGGGCGTGAACTTCGCGTAATCGGCTTTGAGCGCCTCAATGAAGTCGCCGAACGCGACGTCCGTACCCCCTCTCCATTTGGGAGAGGGCAGGGGTGAGGGTGAATTGGAGGGGTGCAGTGCCTTCAAATATGCTTCCCAATTCACCCACCGCCGCAGAAACTCGGCGTCGTACAGCTTTTCGTTCAAGATCACCGTGGCCATTGCCAACAGCACGGCCGCTTCCGTGCCCGGCCGCGTCGGCATCCAGTAATCCGACATCGAAGCCGTGTTCGATAGCCGCGGGTCCATCACGGCCAGCTTCGCCCCATTCATCTTGCCTTCGATGATCCGCTGCGCATGCGGATTGAAATAATGTCCCGATTCCAAATGGGCGGAAATCAGCAAGATGAACGACGCATTCGCATGATCCGGACACGGCCGATCGTACGCTTGCCAGATGGCGTAGCCAAACCGGGCCCCTGCCGAACAGATGTTCGTATGACTGTTGTGCCCATCCACACCCCACGCCTGCAGCACCCGCTCGACGTAACCTTCATTCCCCGGCCGCCCAACGTGATAGACGACTTCATCGCGCCGATTCTGTTCGAGCGCCTTCGCGATTCGCTCGGCGATCATTTGAATCGCTTCCTGCCAGTCGATTCTCTCCCACTTCCCCTCGCCCCGCTTGCCGACGCGCTTCATCGGATACAAAATCCGATCCGCATCATTGATCTGGTTGACCGTCGCCGGCCCCTTCGCACACAACCGCCCCCTGCTCGCCGGATGCAACGGGTTGCCCTCGAACTTACGAATCTCGTACGTTTCCTTATCGACGTACGCCAATAACCCGCACGCCGATTCGCAATTGAAGCACGTCGTCGGCACGAGTCGATAATGCCGCTCCTCGCGCTGTGCCGGCCACTCGTGCGGATCGATCATCACCACGTCGTCCCACGTTTCCGGCCGCGGGTGAGTGATCAGCGCAGCGCTCGACGCGCTTTCCGAATACGGCGGTGTCTCGGGAATCAATCCCAAGCTCACCGCCCAACGTTCAACAAAACTCGGCGTCAAAGCGATAGCCTTTCATAAAGCCGCGGATGGCGGCCGCGGATAATCGGAAGGTCTAGCTCAGCGGAATCCTTTGCGGCACGGAAACCCAAAGCCATTCGATCACGCCCATGCCCGCCAGCGCCAACACCGCGGCCAAAGCTGTCAGCCACCCAATACCGGTCGTGAGTAATAACAGCGGAACGATATGTCCAAGGGCGATGCCACCTCCCCAAAACCAGCCGCCCATCGGTTTTCCTAGAATCATATGGATCGCCCGACGCGAATCGTCGGTTGGCGGCGCGGTACAACATTCGGCCAATAGGGCGATCAGGCTGAACGCGAGTGAGATCGCCAACAGCATCGCCGGGGGCTTGAGGTTGGTGACTGGGGCCTGGGCCAAAGAATGCACGCCCCCAGCCCCTAGTCCCCAGACCCAATCCACAAGCAGCCACGCCGCGCCGGCGCCTAGAACTGCGTGCGCCAACAAATGCATGCTGAACAACGGGCTCTGCCACAAATCGCGGCCCTTTGCCTGGGCAAATAAAAATGCGGTGTAAACTGCCGTGAGCGCGGCCAGTACGACCCCTGGCCACAACAGCACATCCGCAATTCGGTTCCAATCAAAAAACCTCGCCGCCAGCCACGCCGTCAGCACCGCACCGTATCCGGTGATGATGTACGCGCCGCGCACCAACCACGATTGCCATTGCGGCCGCAGGAGCACGTACAGAAATCGCTTCGGCTGTTTCAGGTCGACGACGAGCAGCACGCCCGTGATGACGAGAAATACCATCGCCACCAGGCCGAGCACAAGCTGCAGGCTGGATGAATTATCGGTACCAAGCGCAAATCGTGCCATCGCCGCCGCAAGCAAGCCGCCGGCAGCGATCGACTTCGTCCAGATGTAGCCGACGACGGCCCAACCCCAGATCGGTTTCCGCGGGCGAACATCGTAAACGCGCCGTGGCGATGTATCGAATTTCGTCGCCGTCGGCGGAGCAGGGGACTGGGAGCTCAGAGTAGGAGACTGGTTTTCGGCATTGTTCCCCATTCCCCATTCCCCATTCCCCATTCCGTTCTGCTTCAATTCCGGTCCACCGCTCCACAAATACTGCCCATCCGCTTTCGCCGCCGTCGGCACGAGCGCCGCCTCGTCGCCGTCAATGTAATACAATTTCGGCTTCGTTCCCTTTTCCGGTTTGCGAACCTGTGTGGGGAAGCGGTTGATCAGTCGGCTGATTTCGCTCATTGGGTCGTCGAGGTCACCCGGAATAATTGCCCGTTCGGGACAAACTACCACGCAACTAGGCTCGAGCCCGACTTCCAATCGGTGCGTGCAAAAGTTGCACTTTGCCGCCGTGTTCGACGCGGGATCGATGTACAACGCATCGTAGGGACACGCCTGCATACACGCTTTGCAGCCGATGCAACGTTCGTTATTGAAGTCCACCACGCCGTCGGCTCGCTTATACAGCGCCGTCACCGGGCAGATCGTCACGCATGGCGCATATTCGCAATGGTTGCACCGCATCACGGTGAACATCCGCCGTGTGTTGGGGAATTCACCTTTTTCGATGTACTTCACCCAGGTGCGATCGACGCCAATCGGCACCTCGTGCTCGCTCTTGCACGCGACCGTGCAGGCATGGCAGCCGATGCATTTGCGATTGTCGATCAAGAAGCCAAACGTCGGCATTACACGCGGCTCGATTGCTAAAAGCTGCGGCAAAACTGATCCCGCGCGATCCGACCGCACAGGAAAAACGCCGCTCGACCGATCGTCGGCAAGCTATTTATCACAAGCGAGCCGGGCCGTCCCCGGCCCCGGTTGTCTCGGTGACAACTCACCGTAAGCGACGCGGACGGGACTCGAACCCGCAACCACCGGATCGACAGGCAGGACCGAATTTCCGTGCAAAATCGCCACAAAGTCTGACGGCGCAACTATCTTAATCTATGAAACCGCATTTGCAAAGCACTACAAAGATAAACGTATGTCGCTATGCAGTGGTAGTATTTATTACCAGATGTAGTGCTTTTGCAGTGCCCGACAGCGCGTGATGGGCACGACCCGGATCGGCGGTGTGCGCCTCGTGCCACAAAAAGGCCCGAATACATGGCGCGAACCAAGCATCTGATCGGCACAAGCGGATTATCCGCAAATGGGCGAACATCGTTCCTGACTAAGAGTCAGGCAACATAATCTCCTGCGACCGAAATCGCTGTGCAATTCTCCTGAAGGAGGACACTCACCAGGTAATAAATCAGGTGCCGGGAAACCGGTTGGGGGTTCGAATTCCCGGCCCTCCGCTATGACATGTCGTGTCATGTCATGCTAAACCCGTCGCTCGCAACGGGTTTTGTTTTGTGCGCTCAGGTGGTCACCATTAGACCATTGCGACAAGGGATACCACGCTTTGACGACCAACGACAAAAACTTGTCAATACGAGAGCCAATACAACCTGACTCGGGCACCTGACTTTTTTGGCAACATTTAGAGTTGAAGAAAATCCACTAGCCATGAGGCCCTTCCCGAAAACTGATCCAGGGAATATGAGAGAATCCAACCGGCCCGTCGGGCCGGAAAGGATTCGAGATGAAGAAGCGACACGGTGCAGAACAGATCGTATCAATGCTTCGTCAAGCAGACGTGGCGTTGGGTACCGATAAACAGCGTTCTAGTTCCCAATGGACAGCCGAAGCGGAGCCTGGAATCGAAATTGCGGTTGCGGATTAAGAGGCTTTCGCGGAAGACTCTCGCGAATCGCACTCGCCACTTGAAAGCCATCGAATTCCGGAAGCTCAATGCAGCTTAAAGCCACATCGGGCTTCATCCGTTTCACAAGTTCGACACCGGTGAGGCCATCGGACGCGGCCCTAACTTCGTGTCCTTGAAGCTCGAAATGGCGGCGGAGTATGAAGGCAGAGTCGGCGCTCCTCTCGATTATCGCAATCCGGTATCGTTGCCGGTCCGGCGAGTTGGTGCGGTCTGCGGTTTCGAGTATCTTTTCCACAGCGATGTTCCCGTAACGAATGGGATTAAATTCGAGTCAGCGCGAGGCGAGGGGTGGAAGCCGAATCTCGTCCGCTGGGATCCACCGGACTTTGCCGTCCCTGAATACAACGATGGGGTCGCCAGTTCGTTTGCGATCTTGCAGAACTTTGCGGGCTTCTCGCCGAGTGACTCTTTCGACGTGGGCCGTTTCTCCTACCAGGAGTTTGAGGCTTTCCGACTTTCCCGCTTTCATCTTGGAATCCGTGTCGCGCATGTTAGCGGAAGCCCCGCACTTCCGGCAATTGAGGCCCAAAAGGACCGAATTCACAAGGATGTGCCCGCAAAATGGGAAGACCAGGGGAAGCGGCTTGACATGTACGCATTATGCGTATAATCTTACGTAGTATGCGAACAAAGAGCACACTCGACCCACTCTTCTCCCGCACCACGCAGCAAATCCTGGCTGCCATTCTCCTTGAACGGAATGACCCTTGGTATTTTAGCGACTTGGCCAAGCGCCTTCGCCTGACACCCTCCACTCTCCAGCGGCCGCTCGACTCGCTCGTGAAAGCTGGCATCATTCGCCGCTGGGCGGAAGGAAACCGAGTCTATTTTGAAAGGGAAGCCGATTGCCCGTTTCTTCCGGAGCTGCAGGGAATCCTCACGAAGACTGTGGGACTCGTAGACATCCTCCGGGATGACCTTCATCCCGTCGCTAAGAAGATTCAGATTGCCTTTGTTTATGGGTCTATCGCCGCCGGGGAAGAGCGCTCCGAGAGTGACGTGGACCTCCTTGTCATCGGCTCGGCGACGCTCTCGGATCTCGCGCCCGCACTTGGAAAATCGGAGAAGCGGCTCGGCCGCCCGGTGAACGTCACAGTTTATCCGCCGCGTGAATTCAGCGCTGAAAATAGAGCGGAAAAACCACTTCTTGCGTTCGGTGCTCGCAGCGGAGAAAATCTTCGTCTTAGGTAGCGAGCATGAGTTGGAAGAGCTTACAGAGCCAGGGAAAGGTCGACCCGCACGTCACAAGCAAGGCGGAACTGGACGAGCTCCGCGCCGTCGTGGAACGGAATCTTGACGACGCCTCCATTCAGGAACTCTCAGACGATAACCGCTTCGGCATCGCCTATCAGGCAGCGCTTCTTTCGGCCAAGATGGCGATTGCGTGTGCGGGCTACCGCGTGAAGGGGCAGGGCGCTCATCAGACGACCTTTGTGGCGCTGAAGCTTGCGATGGGTAGCTCCATTAGTGCCACGGCCGACTACTTGGACCGCTGCCGGCGGAAGCGAAATGAGATGACCTACGACTCGGAAGGTGTCGTATCGAGTGCTGACGCAGAGGAGCTTTTCAAGAAGGCCAAAGAATTTGGCGGGACGGTAGAAGCGTGGATTGCAAAGCATCACCCCAAGCTCGCCTGAACGGATACGCTCTCCTTCGTTTGCAGTTTGCTACGGTCACTCGGTTTTCAAGCGATAGCCCACCCCTTGTTCTGTCAGCAGAAACTCGGGACGGGCCGGATTTCGTTCAAGCTTCTTTCGCAAGCTGGCCATGAAGACCCGCACGTAATGCGGTTCATACACTGCCTGCGGGCCCCACACTTCCTTCAGAAGCTGGCGGTGGGTAACCACCTTTCCCGCATGCCGAATCAAGGCCGTCATCAAATCGAATTCCAATTTGGTTAGCTTCACTTCCTGCCCGGAGAGGAAAACCTGTCGAGTGGGAAGATTGACCTCTAGCCTCCCACACGTGAACGTGCCGGAGGATTCTTGATCCGCAACGCCTCTAGCGGCATGGCGCATGGAAACTCGAATCCGTGCCAACAGCTCTCCAACGCTAAAGGGCTTGGTCAGATAGTCGTCGGCACCGGCGTCGAGCGCCATGATCTTACTTTCTTCCTCGCCGCGTGCTGATAGAACAATGATCGGAGCAGCCGTCCATCCGCGAACTTCCCGGATAACGTCCACGCCGTCGCCGTCCGGTAAACCCAAGTCGAGAAGAATGAGATCGGGGCGTTCTTGCGTAATCATGCGAAGCGCTTCTTTGGCGGAGACCGCCTCCAGCACGCGGAATCCTTCCACGGAAAAAGACGCTCTAAGGAAACGCCGAATGGAGGCTTCGTCGTCGACGACCACCACCGTGATTGCGTTTTGACTCATACCGTCTCCGGCTCAGCGTCGTCCAGCACCACAACCGGCGGATTTCCCGAATTTGGAAGCGTGAAGCGAACGCAAGTTCCGCCTTCGGCTCTGTTACGGATCTCTATGTGGCCGCCGTGCGCTTGCACGATTGCGCGACAGATGGAAAGCCCGAGCCCCGTGCCACGCCGATCCGGCTTGGCACCGGCTCCCCGGTAAAATAACTCAAAGAGCCGTTCTTCGTCGCCCGGTTGTACCCCAAGACCTTCATCCAGTATCTCGACCGCAAGGCCCTTCTCGATTTCTTTGGCACGCACGGTAATCGTTGCGTCACTTTTCGAGTATTTGAGCGCGTTGTCCAAGAGATTGATTAGCACCTGCTCAATGAGGACCGCATCGAAGTGTCCTAAGGGCAAGTCGCCAGGCACCGCCACTTCAAGTGGGCGGTCGCCTACGCTTCGCTCAATTCGGTTGAGGGCCGAGCCGATGACATCTTCAATTGGCTCCCATTGCTTATTCACCGTGAGGCGGCCGGCGGAAATTCGCGTCATTTGAAGCAGGTTTTCAACAAGGCGGCTCAGCCGCTTCGACTCGTCGCAGACCGTCTGCAGGAGCTCTCGGCGGGTGGCAGGGTCGAGCGAATCAAAACTCTCCGCCAAGCTGCTGCTTGAGCCTGCAATTACGGCAAGGGGCGTCCGCAGATCGTGCGACACGGCGCTGAGAAGTGAGCTCCGCCGTTTCTCAGTTTCCATTTCGACGTGAGCGCCCGTGATTGTTCGGCAAGCTTGTCTCGCTCCATCGCAAACGCAATCTGCGTCGCATAAGTCCGGAGCAATTGCCTGGTTTCAGGCGAGCTAAGCTCGCCCCGCCCGCCGGGCTGGATGGCAAGTACGCCGACCGCACCGTTGGGGGTGGCAAGCGGCATAAAGAGCGCCGGCAGGTTCGGCAGCGTGTCGGTACCCAGCCCGGCTTCGCGATTGTTGTCGAGAACCCACTGGGCGGCGGCGAATTCGGGAGCGCTCGCGGCGAAGCTCGCCGCGTGGCCGACGACCGGCCGAATCTTTCCAGACGAATCCGGATTAAATACCACCGCGTACGAATCAAACACTTCGGAGATCGTCTCCTCAACCGCGCTGACTACCTTGGCAGTGCTAGAAGTGGCCGTGAGCCTCTTACTCAGCCGATAGAGCCTCGGTCCTCCGCTCACTTCGCCTGGCCACGTCCGCCTGATACTTTCTGCGAGCGCTGAGCGTGCTGATTAGGAGCCCAACTCCGAGCATTACGGAGAAAGTAACAAGGTACTGCGAATCGTGAACCGTAATGCTGAAATATGGTTGCGTAAAAAACATGTCGAATAGCAACACCGCAGGGACCGATGCGACCGCTGAGGGAAACATCCCATAGCGAGTCGCCACAAAGGCCACGGCCAGCAGGTAGGCCATAACGAGATTGGCTTCGGAGAATTCGAGCCACTGAAACCACGCCGCGACTGCGCTGGCCACAATCAAGGCCGCCGCCGTCCCCAGCCAAGGAAACGGAGGCCATGCCGCTCGCAGTGGCAATGCATCTTGCGCCGGCGATTCCTCAATGCCGCGAACGACGAAAACGTCTATCTTGCCGCTATCCTCGATGAGCCTGTCCACCATGGAGGGCCGGAGGACGAAGCGGCGTTTTTTCTCGTCCGTCTTTCCCACCACGATTTTCGTGACGTTTCGCTTTTGTGCATAGTCGACGATCTCCGATACAACGTCATTTCCGGAGAGCTGAACGACTTCGCCGCCCAGCCGCTCGGCAAGCCGCAAATGCTCCTGCAGTTGCTCGCGGTCCTTGGGTGTCCAGCGAAGCGATGATGGAGTCTCGATATGCACTGCTGTCCAGTCGGCGTCGAGTTTATCGGCAAGTCGCTTCGCCGCACGCACGACTTTGGCAGAGGAGGGACTTGGGCCGACGCACACGAGAATGCGATCGGCGGTTTGCCATCCACGAACTGCTGGTAATCGGCCATCTCGAACGGACGAAACGGTTCGCCGATGCGGGTGCTGCGGGTCTTGAGAAAGTGGTTGAATGTTTGCTTCCAACACGCGGCATGGACGCGTGCAGTGGTGGTGAGCACACCATCCAGATCGAACAAAATGGCCTCGAACTGCGCGTGTAATGGAATTGGACAACTTCATCCCAGACGAAGCGACATAGACACTCATCCACTGAATATCACAATTCCTGCCTCATGCCGATAAGAGCAACATTGTATCGCCCCCCCTACGCACGACGGCTGTTTTTGATCAATTCCGGTTAGCGCTTGCCACGGGCCGCCTTGCGATTTTGCATTTCGTGCAAGGCATCCAACGCGGCAGGAGGAGCCAGCACCGCCGGTTCGAAATTCTCCAGGTCTCGCAGAACCGGAATCAAATAGTTACCAGACATACGGTGTGCGAAATGCGAAATCACATGATGGGCGCCTTCGCGGACACATATCGATTTCGCTCTCGTCAATAGTGCCATAAGCGTCTGCTTGAGCCCCTCCTGTCCGATCGCAATCAGCCCTTCTGCGGCCAGCCAGCGCACGTCATGGTTGGCGTGGTCGAGTGTTTCAGCCAGGGCGTCCGCTGATGCCGCGTCTTTAATCTCGCTAAGTGCTTTGGCGGCTTCCCAACACATTTGATCGGATCGCGCCTTCAACTTGTGAAGCAGCGGAATAACGACTGCATGGCCGGCAGCGACCAAACGCTTTCGCGCCCGCATCCTCGCTGCTGGGCTCGCGCTGCCTAGCGACTTTATAAGCGATTCGATATCGTCCGTGGCAGGCTTTGTATTCGTGGTTTTAGTTTTCATGCGGCCCTGAGTTTCGCCTGGGGCGGATCGCCGTTAAAGGCAGTTTCCCATTCGGTGCGACGGCGAAAAGCAAATCGCAATCCGACAGCAACTTATCGCTAATTAGTATTATCAAGCGTTCGATCCGCACTTCAACCCGTCCCTAAATCCGGATGCCGGCACCATATCGGTAACGTTTTGAGTCAATCGGCGCCTTTACTCTGCAAGTGGTCCAAGGCTTCGATCACTTCCGGCAAGTGAGTAAACGCTGGACCACCTTGCATCATTACTGCCACGCCGGCCGCCTCAAGAATCTGTTCATGCGTTGCCCCCGCCTTGACGCAGCCTTGCACATGCAGCCGGATACAGGGCGTACATCGGTGCGCCAAGCCGATCGCCATGGCGATCAGCTCCTTATCGCGCATCGACAGCGCGCCCTCCTTCATGACGCTTTGATAAAACGTGCCAAAAGCTCCGGCCACGACCGGTATTTGGGCCTTCATTTTCTGACGATCAGCCTTCCAATTATCGAAAAACGTGCTTACTTCGGTGGCCATAATAGGGCTCCTCTCAACCTGGGATGGAAAACGCTTTGTAATAACGGTATCGCGCTCGAATGCTTTTTTCGGACAACCTGTGGCGATTGTTAACGCGGGTAGGGACGCCGCTACGCGGATTTTGCAAACGTGATGCGCCTGTCGCGCTGTACATCCGCCATCAGTACTGCTAGTGCGCAAGAACCCATACGCGACTCTATGCCGTCGGCCCGGCTCGTAAGGACGATTGGTACCCTGGCGCCGAGAACAATACCAGCCGCCGAAGCGTGGCCGAGAAGGATGAGCTGCTTGGCGAGCATGTTGCCCGCTTCTAGGTCGGGCATTAGAAAAATGTCGGCGTCGCCTGCGACCGGCGAATGAATACCTTTGATTTCAGCGGCTTCCTTGTTGATCGCATTGTCATAGGCCAGTGGACCATCGACAATGGCCCGAGCAATTTGTCCGCGGTCGGCCATCTTGCATAGACACGCGGCGTCAACGGTAGATCGCATCTCTGGGTTGACGGTTTCCACCGCAGCCAAGACTGCGACTTTCGGCGTGATCGAGTGTTCGGCGATGCGGATTTGCAAATCGACGGTGTGTTGGACGATGTCTCTTTTTGTCATCAGATCAGGAGCGATGTTGATGGCAGCGTCGGTGATGATGAAGGGTTTGTGGTAATTCTTATCCGCCAGGACGAACGCGTGACTCATGCGCCGCTCGGTCCGCAGCCCGCTGTCGTGCTTTACGACTTCGCCCATCAACTCATCAGTATGCAGGCTGCCTTTCATCAGGGCATCCACGCCACCACATGCAGCCATTTGCACGGCCTCGGCTGCGGCTGCATGGCTGTGCGGCACGTCAACTATCTCGTAAGCGGCAAGATCCAGTGTTTGCGCTTCGGCAATAGCATTAATCTTAGCGCGCGGCCCAATCAAGACCGGTTCGATCAATCCTTCGCGTGCGGCGTCAATTGCACCCAGCAAGGCGTCGTGGCTGCAGGGATGTACTACAGCCATTTTGATCTTCGGCTTCGCCCTGGCTCGGGCTAGAAAATGTCTTTCGATACGGTCGACGTCGAGTTTGCGTTGCATATCGTGCCTCCTTCCGCGACTAATGCGATAATCGCCCGTGTCGAAACTTATAAGATTCGTCGCTTTCGCTACAGTCAATTAACCAAAGGAATCTATCTTCTTCTATGCCTGCGGATGCCATCCCGCATCGACCCACAGCTCGCCGCTCATGGCCGAATCGGCGATCATAAAACAAATCGCGCTGGCGATTTCTTCCGGCCGAATCAGTCGACGAAGATGCGTTTGTGGAAGAATCTTCGTCTGGATGAATTCGTCGCCTAAGACGCGTACCATCGGCGTATCGGTGAATCCGGGGTGGATCACCGCACACCGCACGCCGTGATAAATTGCTTCCTTCATTAAGGTCGCAGCAAGCCCATCCAGGCCGGCTTTGGTCGCCGAATAGGCCACCTGACCTTTAATTCCGTGCGAGGAAACAGAGCTAATGAAAACCACAGTTCCTTCGATATCCTCCGGTGGGCCCCACTGCTTCAATCCCCGACCATGGCGACTTTCTGCGATCTTGCCGATCATTTCCATCGCCCAATAGGCCGGTGCCACAAGGTTTACTTGGATTACGTGCTGGAAATCTTCGAGCGGGTACAACATCGCCTTTCCCGTCTCCTTGTTGAGACGGACGGCGAGCTTGTCGCGGGTATGTGCGACCAGCTTGTCGCGCATCTGCTGTTTGACGTAACCGCCCTACATGCATAGTGTTTCAACAATTAAACTGCTGCTCCATCGTGCGGGGCGGAGTTAAATGAAGCAGCTGCTTCGTCCAGTAGAATTTGGACCTCTTCATCCGTCGTTTGCGAGAAGTCTTGGTACCATGTTCCAACTGCATAAAATGGCTCAGGAGTTACAGCGCAAATTGCTTCGTCGGCCTCTTGTTGAAACTCGGCGCATGTTTCCGGTGCACCGACTGGTACCGCGACGACTATCCGCGCTGGCCCGCGCTGCCTGAGCGCAGCGATTGCTGCCCGCATTGTGGAACCCGTAGCCAGGCCGTCGTCTACGAGGATGATGGTTCGACCGCGTACTTTGGGCGCACGCCGTCCCGCGCGATATTTTCGCTCTCGGCGATCGAGTTCGCGGCGCTCGCGTGCTGCAATTTTTTCAATTAAGTGGCTGGGAATGCGAAGCGCCCGGATCACCTCGTCATTCAGCACGCAGGCACCCCAGCTTGCGATGGCCCCCATGGCTAGTTCTTCATGGCCTGGCACACCCAGCTTGCGAACCGAAAAAATATCAAGCGGGGTATGTAGCGCTTGGGCAACCTCGAATGCGACCGGCACGCCGCCGCGTGGCAATGCCAAGACGATTAAATCCGGGCGGCCAGCATAGGCGGCCAGCTTGCTTGCCAAGTATCTGCCGGCATCTCGTCGATTTCGGAAGATCATGTTGTTTCTCTCCTTTCCTCGGCAATCCATTGGCGTTCACACTCCGAACGGATAAGTCTCAGGAATTTTTTCCATCGCCGGATGCAATTGAAACGCGTGCAAAGCTTGACTCTCATCAATATAGCAAAGAGCGTCATATCGATAAGGGAGTATCGTAGGCACGTAATTTCCAAACTGTTCGTATTCGGGGTGATAGACAACCCCGATCGCGCGGTGGCCGCGCTCGGTTAAAAAGTCTTCCGACTTACGGGCCGCACTCAGTAACAGAAGCTTGTTCGCAGCACCCGATCGATGCAAAACGTCCTCCCAGCTTCCGTCGCGGGCCGGCGGAACGCGCATCCGTTCCATTGGTGCCTCCCAATCCTTGGCAGCGATAACAGAACCGTTATAGGAGGAGAAGCCGACAAGATAGACGCCTTCACTCAAGTGGCGCTCTCTCACAAGCTGGCCGACGTTAAACATGCCCTCGTCGGCCATGTCCGTGTAGCGGGCGTCGCCGATATGTGTGTTGTGCTCCCAGATAATTGCTTTCGCATCGGGACCGTGGTGACGCATCACTCGGTCGAGTGTATCGGTCATGTGGCGGTCGCGCAAATTCCAAGACTCAGGACCGCCGCGGATCATCGCTCGGTAGTATGCTTCGGCATTCTTTATCGCGAAGGCGTTTTGCTCAGCCGTGAAGTACTCCTCGCGTCCATCGGATCGGTATTTTGGCTCATTTCTCCGCAGAGCCGTCAGCAAATCAACGACTTCGTCTTCGCACGATGTCGGTACAAGAGCAGTGGCGCGTGCGTACTGCTGGACATCCTCGCCGTAAGGCTGGAAGCAAACGAGAGTCGCGATGTGCCGCCGGCAGTAGTGACGGATCTGTTTTGCGGAGATACCCTAAAACGGCGTACAGCGAGTCCCAGAGGCTGTAAACGTCTAGACCATAAAAGCCGACTTTTTTAATGGATGGCAGACTTTTGTTGTGCGCCCGCAGCCACTCGGCAAAACCGGCAACTTCCAAATTGGCCCACATCCACGTTGGCCAGCGTACGAACGATTCCAAAACGTCGCGAACATCGGTGCCAGCGTCTGGAACGCCTTTGACGTATTGGTTTATTCGATAGCAATCAGGCCAGTCACCCTCGACGGCAACAAACGAAAACCCCTTCTCGCGTATGAGCCACTCGCTAATCAGGGCGCGCCAGCGATAGTAATCGCTTGTGCCGTGTGAAGCTTCGCCGAGTAGCACATATCTCGCCAAGCCAATTTGTTTCAGCAGCGGATCAAGATCAGCCGGCTTATTGAGCGGTAAGGCGACCCGAGCGACCTGTTCGATCAAATCGCCAGTCTTCAAATGGTCTTCCGATAATAGTCGGCGTCGATGTCGCATTTCGCGTTCCTCTAAAGTCGCCGGCTACCGCGATCTTCTTCGATGTGGAAAGCACAGCCGCACTTATCCGGTTCGAAACGCATCAGATAATCACCAAGGATCAAATCCAACGCAGCATCGCGAGAAGTGTGTTCTAAATTGATGACTAAGTCGTACAAATGCGGATCAGCAATGTCGTGGTGAAAGTATCGTCGAACGAGTGCAGCCCGGCCGTTGTCGGTCTCTTCGATAAACTTTTCTGCATCGTGGTGGCTGCAATTGCGCCGTTCCATCACCCGCTGGATGCGTTGCTTCTTCGGCGCGACGATTCGCACGTTCAATCCGCGGTCTCTGGGCAATATGAATTGCGCACCACGGCCGACGAATATGCAACTTTCATGCTGAGCGGCTAACAGAATGATTTTGCCGAGGCGACTGATATATTCGGCTTGCGTGACAATCTGTTGATCGAGCATTTTGCCCAACGTATCGCGAAACCAAGAAACGGTCTTCTCATCGACATAATCAAGGGCGACTTTGGACCAATGGTATTGCTCAACCATGTAATCGAGAAGTTCACGATCGAACACCTTCCAGCCCAGCCTGCTGGCAAACGCCTTGGCTGACTCACCGCCGTCGACACCGCTTTCGCGCGAAATAGCGATGTAGGGGTAAATCAATTCCTTCAGCTCTTTGGGTTGTTGCTCCAATCGTTGATGCGCCTCCAGATCCAAGGCCCATATTCGCATTTGCCGTTCGGCTGCTTGCGACAGCTCTCGGCTTCTTGGTATCGTGCTCGATCTCATAGTAACCTCCTGGGCCGCTAATGACCCGATTGGATGACGAGTTGGTACACTGTCAAGACGAGCTCTAACACGATCAAAATGACGATGTACCACTCGACTCGTACGCTACGGCGCTTTTGCAATAGATCCAAAACAGTGCCTACCGTACGAGACATTAACTCCAGTTTCCGATCAAGAATGGCGGCACGCTCCTGAAGCTCGAATTCGTCTTCGAGGCCCAGATAGAGCTGTTCAAGGTCGGGATGATCCCAGATCAATTCCGGGCGATCGACGACCTGGATGCGGGCGACCATTTTTAGTTCGTCGAGCAATGCCCGGCCGATGTGCCGGAGCAGAAGACGCATGTTATGCCCGCCGCGTCCCGACTGCTCAAGTTGAACGGCAAACGGCTCAATAAGCTCGAAGTTTACGGCGACGTCGGCTTCATATTGAGCTAACGCCACGGACTTACTTAGAACGGCAGCAACTGTTTGCAGCCGTTCCAGAGATGCGTCTTTCAAGATTACCGCTTCGCGAATTTCACCTTCGGGTTTTTCGCTTGTGATTGAGACGCGAAGCTCTTCGTGTTCGGGATGCTCATATTCCTGAGTAACAAGTGGCTTAATTTCGTCCAAGAAACGCTGCTGCTCAGACGGTGACACGTCGAAAAACACGGCGGCGCCATATCGGAAAAGCAGAACCATGCCGCCGCTTGGAATCGGGACCACCGCCGGTTGCTGCGCCGGAATGCGTTTCGACTGCATGAAACCGCGCAGGTCGATGTGCTCGCCGATGTATAGGGCTCGCACTTGGAACGTAGGTTTGCTAATGGCGGGCGGAGACGAGCGGCGTTCGGCTCGTTGATCTCGCTGCGCTTTTGCGAGAGGTCGCGTTTTTGTAGTTACGACCATTTTTGCCACTTTCCCATTGCAGCCCCTTTACACCGCGAAGTCCTTTCCGACATGTAACGCGGCAGATTCCAACGAAGCAATTGCGGGATGTTCAATCGGTCTCGGTTGACCTTGCAAATCAGGACCGGGCATTTGGCTCGACGCATGACTCGTTCGGCTACGCTGCCGGTGACCAGTCGCGACAGTCCGGTTCGGCCATGCGATCCCATGACAATCAGGTCGATTTGAACCCGTTCCGCGAACGCCAGGATTTCGTCTGCAGGCGCGCCAATCAGGCAGTGGTGCTCATAAATCGGCCCTCCGCCGTGAGGCGCGATCTTAGCGAGTTGACGCATCACTTTCCTTCGCCGGCTGTCCCCCGAAGAGTCATGAATATAGGGGCTGTCCAGCGGCGGAAATGCCGAAATATGAGCATCCAAGAGCTCATCTACGTGCGCAACATAAATTCTCGCAGCTCCAGGAGCGAACCGGATGGCGTAATCCAATGCCGCCGCACTGCACTCCGAGAAATCGTACGGAACAAGAATTCGTTTAACGTCCGTCGCTGCGCCCACATTTGTCGTGGTTGCCACGGCCGGCTTGGCGACTGGAGATTCGTTGGTATGAGCTGCTCCAATGGTTGCGATGGTTCCGCGGTCCGGGTTTGGCTGTTTTAGGATGAGCACCGGGCACTTCGCTTTTCGCAGTACTAATTCAGCAACGCTGCCGAGAAAAACGCGAGCAAGTCCGGTCCGACCGTGCGAAGACATTACGATGAGATCGATGTGCTCGCTGTCGACGACCGCGCAAATCTCGTCTGTTGGTATACCTTCAATGTAGTGGTAAACAGATCGCACGTTTGCAAGTGTCGGTTTGATCGCCTGTAATCGTTCCTTCAGTTCGATTCGCGCACACGATGCTACGAAACTTGGAGCCGTGTACGCCGCCATTGCGATAAGGTCCCTAATATCATCTACATAGAAAATGTGCAACTCGGCTCCAAACGATGCAGCCAATTCGGCGGCGTAGTCCAATGCGGCGAGGCTGCAGACAGAAAGGTCGGTTGGAAATAGAATTCGCTTGATATTCATTTGCGACCTCCGGCGATCTAGGTCCCCAAGGTAACCCACTATTAGAGGTTGCAATTTGAGTGCCGGTCGGTTTGGAATGACAATCGACGATGCGCGGCTCACTCCAACCGATTGCTTAAATGCGCACGTGTGCGATTTCGCACAGGAGTACCGACACGATGCGCTCTTGGGAATGTGCGAGCACCAGAAATGCTAGAACGCACTGGAAATGGCTTATCACCATCGCGGCGCATCCTTTGCATCACTCATGAATTGAACTTGTTTGCGGACATGAGCGTTTTCACGGGTGCAACGACAATCGCGGAGTTTAACGATGGACGTTGTCACGATGCCGGATTTGCGTGAACTAGCTGCAACAAAAGAAAAATGGTGTGTTTCGGTCTACATGCCAACGTATCCAAGAGCCGATGGCGAACAAGACGAATTACGCCTGAAGAACCTCACTGAAGCTGCAGAACGAGAGCTAGTCGAGCGAGGCATGAGAAGCGTCGACGCTCGTAAATGTGTAGCGCCGTTATTGGATCTGCCGCGTCATCCGGAATGGGAGCGGCGCAAAACTGGCTTGGCGGTTTTTCGCTCGAACGAGAAGCTGGTTTGCTATTGGCTGGGCACTCCGTTCGATGAGGCATCTATCGTCGGCCCGCGATTCTATATTCGACCGTTGATATCGGCACTCGGCGTCAATCCGCGGTTCATTATTCTTGCGATTAGTCGCAACCAAGTGCGTGTGCTGAAATGCACATGGGATGGCTCTGAGAGACTCTCGCTGCCGGGCCTGCCCACGAACATTGAAGAGGCGCTGAATCTGCAAACGGCTGACCGTGGCGAGCAAGTTCACTCGGGAATGCGTGGTGACCTGGGAAAAGAAGCCGGCGTCTTTCATGGGCAAGGCGGACATCGTGATACTATCAAGGAAGAGTCGTCAGAGTATTTTCGGCTTGTCGACGAAACTCTCCGACCTTTCCTGCGGCAAACCCCTTGGCCTGTAATTTTGGCGGGTGTTGACTATGAAGTCGCGATTTACCGTGCGGTTTCGGAAAATGCTCACATTGCCGAGGAGTTCCTGCACGGCGGCTTCGATCATGTCGCTGACCAGCAACTTTATGAGCAGGCAATGCCAATTGCCAGGCGGATCTGTGCAGCTGTGCGGCAGCAGGCAATTTCAAGGTATCACACCCTATTGGACCGGAATCGAACTTCGGAAGATACCGAGGAGATTATTTCGGCCGCCCACGAAGGCAAGATCGATTCGCTATTTGTGGATATCAGTGCTGAGCTGTATGGCCGCTACGATCCGGAGCGGAACACCATTGAGACGTCGTCAAAGCGCGATCCGATGTATGATGTCATCGAGCTGACCATCTCGCAGACACTGCAGCACGGCGGAGCTGCGTATCCGGCCACCAGCGATGGGATGCCGGCTGGTTTGCCAATGTGCGCAATCTTCGCTATTGATGCCGGAACGAGATGTGTGATGACAACGCCATCTGCCACTGCGGGGCCTGGCGCCGCGGCGATAAGCTCGCGCATGATTTTGGGCAGCCAACCATCCGGTGGTTGCCGCCCAATGCTTGAACTTCAACTGTCCGGCGCTCAGCCCTTTACTTCGATCTTGTGCGTCTTCGACTCTTCAGTTTTCGGCAACTTGATGGTGAGAACGCCATCCTTGTACTCGGCCGCGACTTCGCTCTCGATGACTGCGCAGGGCAAGGTAACCGATCGCGAGAATTTGCCGTAGCTGCGTTCCACGCGATGGAAGGTCTTTCCTTTCTCTTCCTTCTCTTCCTTTCGCTCACCGCTCACGGTTAGCAGATTGCCACTAACTTGGATGTCGATGTCTTTCGCGGTAAGACCGGGAAGGTCCATGCGAACATCAACCGCAGTTTCCGATTCAGAGCGTCTAACAAAATGACGTATTAGAGGAAGTAACTACAGACGACGATGCAGCCAAGGGTAAGAAAGGCTTCGTGGATATCGTCGCGTCGTTCGTAGCGGGTACGAAGTCGGCGCAATTGATGGAGCCAACTTATAGTCCGTTCGACCACCCAACGATGAACTCCCAAACCGCTTCCATGTGCCGTATTACGCCTGGCCAAGACGGGCTCGATGCCACGTGTCCGCAGCGCCTGCCGATGGGGCTCGGAGTCGTAGGCTCGATCTCCTTGCAGTCGGCGGGGGCGGCGGCGGGGACGTCCGCACTGGCCACGCACAGGCGGGATCGCGTCAATCAAGGGAAGAATCTGCGTCACGTCGTGACGGTTGGCGCCCGTCACCGTGGCCGCCAGCGGAATGCCGCCCGCATCGGTCACGAGGTGATGCTTGCTGCCAGACTTAGCGCGATCCGTGGGACTGGGCCCCGTTTTTTTCCTCCGTGCACGGCACGCACGGAAGAAGAATCGATGATCGCCCGCGACCAGTCGATTTGGTCGGCCCCCTGCAGATGGGCCAAGAGCACTTCGTGGACTTTCTGCCAGACACCCCGCTTTTGCCAGGTGTGCAGTCGACGCCAGGCAGTCATTCCTGAACCCCAGCCCAGCTCCTGCGGCAGATACTCCCACGGAAGACCGGTCTTGAGCACGAACAGAATCGCGCACAACGCCTTGCGGTTGTCGATTGGCTTGCGCCCGGATATCGACGTCGCCGCTTCTTCAGCAACGGTAAAAGTGGTTCGATGATTTCCCACAACCTGTCGTCCAAAATCGGCTTGGCCATGACGGCACCTCCTTGTCCTGCCATGAATCTAAACAGTGGCTTTCAATTCACCTAGATCATTTTGTTAGACGCTCTCAGACAGATCAATCGCCGGAACCAAGGCGCCGTCGAACCATCCTTGATCTTCTTGGCCCAACATAAGCGACCGAAGGTCCTTCATTTCTTGCCGCAACGCGGTGAACGGGTCGCTCCAAAGTGAAGGCAGTCGGGCTGCCTTCCGGGTCGAAAGCATTGCCATAATCCAACCTCCTCTCGTCTGGGTTGTCGTGTATCGAAACCACTCTCCCCATCGATAGATGTTGCAAAAAACGTACCCACAAATCTGCCGAGATCTTGTCTTGACCTGGATGGTGAACTAATGGATTTGTGCGAAAACGTCACACTTGGCTGTGCGAATTCGCTCGTTCGGTTTGTTCTCGCAGAGACGAATGTGAGTTTTCCACGAACGCGAACATGCAGGCGGCGCGGTACAGCCTTTGCACTTTGCGCTCACGGCGTTTTGTACCTCAAATCGAAACGAATTCTTATCTCTCGATTGGAGCACCGCGATGATCGTCACAAAGTACCTTGAAGCGGGACGTTATAAGTTCGAACGCGTACCGCACCGGCCGACATACAGCGCCCAGCATCTGGCGCACGAGCTCCATGTCCCCGGCCGCGAAGTCGCAAAGACGGTTCTGCTGCGAGCCGACGGCGGCTACCAGTACATTGTGGCCGTATTACCGGCCAATATGAAAATCGATTTTGCTCGCGCTTCTAAGCTGCTCGGCGGATCGAAACTAGAGCTCGCCACCGAGTTCGACATCGAGAAGCACTGTCCGGATTGCGAATTCGGCGTCCTGCCGCCATTCGGATCGCGTTACAACATGAAAACTATCGTTGATTCCAGTCTGGCGCAAGACGAAAATATTTGGTTCGAAGGCAACACGCACGACGAAGCGATTCGAATGAACTTCGCCGAGTATTGCCGGCTCGAACAACCGCTCGTCGCACCATTTGCAGTAGAAGGATAGGCGTTCGCCTTTGTCGTCATGATGATGAGCCGGGCTTCTTCACCCGGCGGTTACAAGTTGTTCACAATGTGAAAGGAGGTGCGAGGAAGAGATGTGCGGAGCGTACTGGCAAGGGAGCCTCGTGACTGAGGACGGGTTTCGCCCATTCGTGCGGGCGCAAACGGCATTCTCATCCGTTCGCCCGATCCTGCAACCGGGGAAAAAGCGATCTGTACACTCACGAGGCTCACCGCGTGAGAGCGCGCCAATATGCAGGGCATAGCGAAGAAAGATTTCTGTCGAATACAAGTAATCCGGAAGGTTATATGGTGCGCTCGACACACCTTTGGTCGTGGCAAATCGAACATTGGGCCGCCCGCGTCATCGCGGCCGCACTGGCACTGCTGATCATTGTGCTGCTCATCGGCGAAGGCGGACCCAACCCGCGCGGAAACGCCGGACCAATCTTTTCCGACGGATTGCAATAATGGCGGCAGCACTCATAGTGGTGGAACCTCCTAGCTTGTAATTGATCGGAAACGTTTTCAACAACGCTTAAGCTCCTTTAGCTTATCGCAAATGCCGCGAACCTGTTTCTCCAGAGTAGCTGTCGAATCGACGCTCATCGCCGGCTCGTCCGCCCAAGGTGATTCTAGATCCTGGGATTGAAGATCGTACAACTCGGTCCGGGCCTCGGACTCACTTCGTCCACCGTCAATTCGTTTCTGGATGCGTGCATAGGCCACGTCCCGCGGACAAGTGCATTGTACGTACAAGGCGACGGCAGCATGTCGCCGGGCCAAATCATACGCGCGATCGCGCAAGCAGCATGTGAGAAACGTACCATCAAGCACTACGGATTCACCTTTCGAGAGTAGTGTCTCAGCCTGTCGGAACAGCTCGTCATAAACGCGATGCCGCATGTTGGGGCGATAGTTGCCCTCACCATAAGCTGCCGGCACTTCACTCGATCCTACGAGACCGTGTCGAATATGGTCTGTCGACAGCAAATCGATCGCAAAGACGTCGGCGAGTTTCGCGGCAAGCGTTGACTTCCCTGAGCCCATCAGGCCGCCGACGACTAATAGTATCGGAGGGGCCAATTCTTTTGCATACTGCCCTGCTAACTCCAAGTATTCGGCTGCGAGCCGAGTTGAGGCCGTTCGTGCGCCCACCTGTTGTTCGCGTCGTAGGGCAGCAACTTTCGCGCCACGGACGCTCGATAGCAGCGGTAAAAGGAAAGAAGCGACTTGGATACGCGATCACCACTATCTCTCTGATATTCGGCTATCACAGTATTTCCAAATTCGAGTTCGCCCAAATGCTCGCATTCCATACTAAAGAAACTGAGCTCGTCGGCGATGTCGAGCGTTCGAAGCTCATCCGAAAACTCAATGCAATCGATCACGATTGGCTGGCCATCCAGGTAGATATGATCTGGACGCAGATCGCCATGACCTTCGACCACGCGCCCCGAAGCCGCCCGGTTCCTGATCAAGTCGCTCTCGATATTCAAAAAGCGCAATTGAGCATGTTGAATTCGCCGGATGCGCCGCATTCTGCAGCCAGCGCATCGAGCAACGCGGCGCCGTTCGCACGAATATGAGTGTCAAGCACAAGAAGATAATTGTCAGGACTAATCGCCTTTGGCGGTAAACTCGAATAGATGTCCGCCAAAAGCTTCGCGGTAACCAGAGTATCCCGAGCGGTAAGACGGCCGCTTCGGATGATATGGTCGAGCGACTTTTCCGCGGAAAGACGCCGCATCTGTACGACCCAATCCAGTGGCTGCCCTTCGCCGTTCAAGGCAATCCGCCCAGACCCATCTTGGGTTACCGGCAATACGCCAATGTAAACGTCCGGCGCGAGTCGCCGATTGAGCCGCACCTCGTCGAAACAGGCGCGCTTACGAAGCTCCAGGGTCGAGAAATCGAGAAAATCGAACTTCACTGGCTTTTTGAGTTTGAATGCGTGCCGGTCGGTGAGAAACACCCACGATATGTGTGTTTCGATGACGTGAACCGAAGTTGGATTCTCGGGATACGACGATGGCTGCCGCATCATCTCGCATACGTCCTGAGAATGCGCCAAGTCGGTCGTCGCACTCATATCATTCACCCTAACACCTTCGGCTCGTTTGGGCTGTTCCTACTACTAATGATCAGTCAACCGCGGCACCGGTTTCGTTGATAATTCTGCAGCGAGCGCGCTCATTAGCGGTTTCCATTTCGAGATTATTTTGCGCTGCTGCTTCTTGATTGTTTCATGAGTTTTGCGCTGGGCGCGGTGCTGTTCCGACTCGCAGCCGTGCTCCTACGCTTGAACGACCAGTTCTTCTGGAATCTCGCCACGCTCAAACTCTGCCAACGTTTCTTCATGGATGGTGAAATCCTGTTCATCGAGCCGGATCGAACTGCCATGCTTTTGCAGGTTTTTGGCGTATGCTCGTAGAGCCAACTCAAGGCGCGGCACATCCTGGATGGCCTCATCGATTTCGCGCTCCCAAATGGCGAGCTCATCTCGCTAGAGCTCGTCATCTTTACGCCATGCGCCATGTTCGCGGTGCATTTCAATATGGGATTGCGATGACATACTTAATCTCCTACGCCAATGCGCTCTTCATTTTGCAATCGAGACATAGACGATATATTGTTGTTTTCGACTACTGCCTGTGGCGTTTCCCTTTTAAGTAGACGCCCGATCTGCGTGAATTCTTCGGCCAGGAGCATTAGCACGTCGTCGAGTGTAAGTAGGCCCAATAACCTCCTTGTCTGGTCAACGACCGGCAGTCGACGAAATCTGCCGGTCCGCATCGTCAGAAGTGCCGTCTTGATGGGAGTATCTTCGTAAACGGTCCTGGGGGCCATCGTCATCACGTCTCGGACGGCGGTTTCCGCAGGGTTCCGGTTCCTCGCCAACACGCGGGATACCAGGTCCCTATCTGTTACGATGCCGACGACTTGAGACACATCATTGACGACGACAAGTGTTCCTACCGCGCGCTGATGCATTCGCTGCGCGGCAACAGCAACCGATTCATCCGGCTGTGCCGTATCGACTTCGCGCACACAGATTGGCCCCACGCTCATATTACCCTTCCATTCAGAGTGCCGGTTGTTAAGACAGCAAATCCTAGTCCAGTGCCTCAAAAGAGTGCATAAGGATCAACGGACAAAGACACTTTGCCTGAAGCTGCAGATTTCGTCGAAAAACGAGGCAAAGTCTGCGGTTGAAAGCCTTCGTATCGATGCAAAGAAGCCCGACCGGTCGTTGCAGCCCGTCGAGAAGTGACACAGATGTGCGAAGTAGCACGCTTACGGGAACTACCGGTTGAATTATAAACCGACAGGTTTCAAGCCGACTGCATTTGCGTGCATGTAACCGGCCACTGCTACTTGATTGTCGATTCGCACATTCAAATCTTTAAGTGCCGATTGGAGAAGCTGCTTCAGATAAAAGGTTGGGACGATACCTCGCACCGTGAGCACATCCGTTTCGCATTCGTACTGTGAGGTGGACCCCATTGGTTGGACAGCCAAAGGGCTTGAATAAGGTAGTGGGGCTGGCGGCCCGCAAGACCCCTCATAGGTCTTGCGCGGCCGCTGCAGCGGTTTAACTTTCTGATGTACTAACCAGCTATCAACTTGTTGCGCACGATTTCAATTCGTTTTTCGTCCTGGGGCCGCTCGCCGCTTGAGCCTCGATCGCGATAAACTTCGGCCGGCGTGCGGTAGCCGAGTGACTGATGGATTCGTTCGTCGTTGTAAAAGCGGAAGTAGGCGCCCAGGGATGCTTCGGCGTGCCAACCGTCCGTGTAGTCGCGCAGGTACACCTCCTCGTACTTCACACTGCGCCACAGCCGTTCGATGAATACATTGTCGATCGCCCGGCCGCGGCCATCCATGCTGATCGCGATGCCGCTCGATTCCAGTCGCGACGTGAACGCAGTTGCCGTGAACTGACTCCCTTGATCGCTGTTGAAGATCTCGGGCTTTGCCCGCGACAACGCTTCGTCGAGCGCCTCCAGGCAGAAGTCGCCGGTGAGCGTGTTCGACAACCTCCAACTCAGCAGGTAGCGGCTGTACCAGTCCATCACGGCCACGAGGTACAGAAAGCCGTGACGCAGCGGCACGTACGTGATGTCGCTGGCCCACACCTGGTCGGGCCGCGTGACCTCCACATTCCGCAGTAAATACGGGTAAATCTTGTGCCCGGCGCCGGGCCAGGTCGTACGCCGCTTGGGAAAGATCGCTTCGATGCCCATCACGCGCATCAGCCGCTGCACACGCTTGCGATTGACGCCCAGCACGACGGCCAACTTGCGGCTGCCATAAAACGGGGTCCGCAAATACTGCTCGTCGATCGCCCGCATCAGCGCCAGATTCTGGGCCGATTCGCCGGCCGGGCGATAATACCGCGTGCTGTGCGCGAGCCCTACGAGCGCACTGCCGCACGATCGAGAGCTCGCCATGTTCCGGTTCGATCCATCGCCTTAATCCTTCAGGTGAGCTCGGCAGCTTTTTTTTTCAACCACTCGACTTCCATCTTCAGCCGGCCGATCTGCTCGTAGAGTTCCTCTTCGTCCGCCGCATCCTCGGTTGTTCGTTTACTTCGGCCGTCTTCAAATAGCTCCGCCGCTCCATCCAAGAGCTGCTTCTTCCAGGCCGTGATCTGGCCCACGTGGACTTCGTACTCAGCCGCCAGCTGAGCCGTGGTCTTGTCGCCACGACATGCCGCCAGTGCTACCTTCGCCTTGAACGCTCCGCTGAAACTTCGTCGCTTCCGAGCCATCCTCCGAACCTCCTGATAGGCCATCCCACAGCGGGGATTTTATACCTTATCAGGCTGTCCAGTTTTTGGGGTCCACCTCACTGAAAGAGGCTGGTTCGTCCGCGGAAGTGGGTATGTTGTTCCAGGATTTCGCGGGCCTGTTGTTTCAGGTCCTGCGCCGGGCGCGATTTGTCGCGCGACAGATGCTGGATAGATGAGAACATAGGCGCTGACCTCTCCAATACGGATTCGACGACTACTTGACGGTAGTAAAGTCGCAAAACTCGATAGCCGCATTCGATGGAGCAAACCTTGCGCCCATGCGACAATTTCAACCCCCAACGCGAAAACGAACCGAATAGTGCCTCTTATTCGTGAATTTAGCCTCTTTTTTGCGGGCCTTCAATGTGCGGTCAAGCGCGCCCGCCGTGTCAATTTAGCGGCGCTGGCGAAAGCCTCCACTCGCGGTATCGCATCCGCCGGCTTTTTTATAGGCCAATTTCGAAGTGTGCCATCTATAGCCAATTGAAATAGCAACGGCACGAGCTTTGCCTGATGCTGTATTTCGTTGGCATATTTCGTTCCGATTCTCTCAGTGGTGGAAGTTTTATGACAAATAGTGCCGTGCAGAATGGGCTTCGTCTTTTATTGGTTGATGACGACAGTGAGCTTCGGCAAGACATGGCTCAGTACTTTGTCCATCACGGCATGGAAGTCGAACAGTGTGGAGATGGGAAGGAGGCGTTAGAATGCATCGAGCAAAAAGCTTTCGACGTGATGGTGCTGGACCTGGCGATGCCCGGAATGTCCGGGTTAGACCTGCTCAAGGAATTACGGGCCCGGAACGCAGAGTGCGAAGTCGTTGTGCTCAGCGGCGAGGCAACGATCGAGGCGGCCGTGGAAGCCATGAAACTTGGTGCCCGCGAGTTCCTCACCAAACCCATCAGCCTCAAGGAACTGGACCGGCTTGTGCGAAAGGCCTACGACACGCACCAGCTGCGCAAAGAAAATCAGCAGCTAAAAGCCGTCCTCAAGCGGCAACATGCGCCATCGCGCATCATCGGCGATTCACCACAAATGCAGGAGGTGTTCCGACTGATTGACCGCGTCGGCCCGACCGATAAGCCAATTCTTATTCAGGGCGAAAGTGGAACGGGTAAGGAAATCGTCGCACGGGCGTTGCATCAGGCGAGTCCACTGGCGGACAAGCCGCTCGTCACAATCAATTGCGCGGCTCTGCCCGAAACGCTTCTGGAAAGCGAACTGTTCGGCTATGAGAAGGGAGCCTTCACCGGGGCGGCCGGCACCAAGCAGGGACTTTTCGAGGTGGCTGACGGCGGCACGATGTTCATCGACGAAATCGGGGAGCTAGCAATCGGCCTTCAGGCAAAATTATTGCGCGTACTAGAAGACGGGACGATGCGCCGCGTCGGCTCAGTGAAAGAGCGTCGCGTTCATGTGCGACTGCTGGCTGCTACCAATCGCAATCTGATCGAAGCGGTCAAGGAAAAGCATTTCCGCGAAGACCTGCTCTATCGCATTAACGTTCTGACGATTCAGTTGCCCCCTTTGCGAGAGCGGGTGGGCGATTTAGAAGAGCTGGTCCACCATTTTGCCGGTCTGGATTGGCAACTTGATCCGGACGTGATTCCCACACTGGCCTCATACTCCTGGCCGGGAAATATTCGCCAGCTTCAAAATGCGATTGACCGCGCCAAGATTCTCGCCGAGGACGACCGGATCCGTGTCCAGAACTTACCACCAGAAATCCTTAATGGCGCCGCGGCCAAACAGGTGCGTCGTGATGCGAGTGACGAGGCCGATCTCTTTAGCTACACCAAGCAACATGTTCTCGAGATGTACCAGAACCATCACAGCAACAAGTCGAAAACTGCCCGGGCACTGGGCATCAGCCGGCGGACTCTGTACCGATTGCTCGAAAAATATGGAATTCCAGCGGCTTACAGCCACTAGGATAGGAATACGACGAAAGTACCGATTACCAATCAAAGGAGTGTTATACGTTAGTGCTAACACGGAAGTGTGAACAGAAAGTTCGGATCGGAATGTGTCAATAGGTTTGAGACAACGGCCATTTGAATTTAGTGTAGCAACTGCTCTGAATGTGGAATGATCTCTTGTTCTCTGGGGGCTTGCCCCCAGACCCCCAGGATTTTTTCAGGCATGGCAAGGGTGTCCAAGGGGTGTTGCAGCGGCGTAGCCGCGGCGGTACATTCGCGCTCGTCCGGTGAAACGGAGTTGAGCTCTGCGGGGACGCAACTCAACCAGGGATAACCGGGCCAAGGGTGCGCCAAGAGCGTCCCGGGCTTCTGCGGGCAATGCGCCTCCGGAAGCCTTTTTTCGTGCGCCGCGCTAGGTTCGCTCGCGCCGACGGTGGGTTGATCCACACCGCTGTCGGCAGCGCCGGCGGCGATGGCAGGCCCTGTACAAAGCGCTCCGGATGCGCCGCGTAGGCCGCGCTCAGCGCTCGCTGCCGCTGGTCGCGCACTGCGCTCTGCCGCGCCGTAATGCAACATCGCCGGCGTCACGAGGCCGATCCCGCTGTGGTAGTGCTCGTCGTTGTACCACGAGAAGAACTGCCCGCAAAAACCGTGCGCGTGCTCGAAGCCGTCGAACCGGTCCGGGAATTCCGGCCAGTACTTGATGGTCTTGAACTGGCTCTCCGAAAACGGATTGTCATTCGACACCTGTGGACGGCTATGCGACTTCGTCACCCCGAGCGACGCCAACAGCTGCGCCACGCCGTGTGAAGTCATCGACGGCCCACGATCGCTGTGGATCGTCAGTTGCTCTTCCACGACGCTCTGCTTGACCACCGTTTCGCGAATCAAGCGCCGCGCCAGGTCCGCGCTCTCGCGGTGCGCCAGCATCCAGCCCACCACGTAACGACTGAAGATATCCAAAATCACGTACAGGTAGTAATAGGTCCATTTTTGCGGGCCTAACAGCTTCGTGATGTCCCACGACCAGACCTGGTTCGGCCCGGTCGCCAAGAGTTCCGGCTTCTGGTAGTGCGGATGCCGCAGCTGATTGCGCCGCTCGCGCGACGATTGGTCATGCTGCAGAATCCGGTACATCGTCCGCACCGAACAGTGGTATCTTCCCGCGTCGAGTTCCGTCGCGTAGACCTCGCGTGGCGCCCGGTCACAGAAGCGCTGGTTGTGGAGCAGGCTGCGCACGGCGTCGCGCTCCGCCCGGCTCAGCGCCGCGGTGAACGCGCCGGCCGCCGTTCCGGCTGAGACTTTGCGTGCCCAGCACGCTGGCGATAGAACGTGGCCCGCGCCACGCCCAGCGCCGCGCACACTTGCCGCACGCCAACATCTTGGCTGAGCTCCTTCGTGGCCATCATGCGCTCCTCCCCTCCTCCGGCGGGTCGATCGGGTTCCCCAGCAGCTCCGCAACTTTTTTTTGAAACTCGATGATCGTCTCTGCCTGCTTGAGGCGGTGCGTCAGCCGCACGTTCTCGCGCCGCAGACGCTCCAGTTCTTTACGCTCCGCGGCGTTCAGCACGGGCTTGCGGCCACGCTTTTTGGACGCGAGCCCATCCAGGCCGCCCACGTCACGTTGCTTGCGCCATGTTGCCAGGTGGGAAGAATAGAGCCCCTCACGACGCAGCAGTTCGCCGAGTTGCCCGGGCGCTTGACGACGCTCCGCCTCGGCCAAAATTCGCAGCTTGTACGCTACATCGAAACGCCGCCGGATCGCTTTTTCCGGCACCTCGGGCGAACCCACGCAGCCACTTCGCTCCTGCCCATCCTGCCTGTCTTGTCGATCCATCACGAACAACCTCCTGGCCCTCCACAGTAATAAAAGGACAGGCAGTTGTCTCACCTAGATTGGCACAGAGGGGCGCTGCCATTCGCTCAAGCGCATGGTTCGGCGGCATATACATGGCTGCTATTTGCGAGGAGTATTCACCGGGTCATGTTGCGCGGCCTCGGCATCCACGCGAACATTCTGTCCATGAGCAATCTTCCAGTCGCCGGCACCTTTTGCGAGCACGTAGCTTTGTCTGGTCTGGCCCTTCGGCATGACCCGCCCGTTGGGCGTCGTGACCACGGCGATGGCATAGTCACTCCCGAGCGGCCGGATCTCGATCGAATCCGTCTTTGAAACAGCGGACACAGCATATTGTAAACTCCTACTGTTCCAACTTTATTCTCGTTACAATGCAAACGTCGAAGGCGTGTAGACCATGTCAGAACAGATCTCGCGAATCACCGGACGCTTAAGTGGGGCAGTCCTAATTGGTTTTGCCGTGCGCTTAGTACTCTCGGCACCGGAGGACTTACCTACACCCTCAAGCGCAAGTTCTCGCGGTGAAGTGCCAAAAGAAGGCAGCGTCGCGGCAAGCACCCAAAAAACGATCGCATCGCCAGGCGGGGCCACCTCGTCGGCAAAGGCATCGTACGTCGGAACGAATCAGTGTTTCACCTGCCATCGCCCTCAGACCAACACTTGGTCGGAAACCAAGCACGCGCACTCGTTTGCCGATCTGCCGACGGAATATCAGGGCAACCCCGGCTGTATCAAATGCCATGTGACCGGTTTTGGCCAGCCAGGCGGATACGTCGCCGGGACCGATAAAGACCTCTTAATGGTCGGCTGTGAAACGTGTCACGGTGCGGGTTCCCTTCACGTGGATGCGGCCAAGCGGTTTGTGCTAGCCAATCTGGGCGAGGAAGCCCAGGTCGAAAAGGAGATGAAGGAAACGATTACCAAGACTCCTTCGGATAGAGTATGCGTCGGATGCCACTTAGTGCAAGCTCACCAAAAGCTTCCATTCTCTGGGCGCGGGGTAGGTACCAAAGTTGCCAATGGATCTGAGACTATGGTTCATTCAACGCCAACAATCGGAGTGACGTATGCTTTCTCTCGATACAGCGTGAAGACATGCGGCGGCTGCCATTATGATCAATATCAACAGTGGCGTACCGGTAAGCACGCAACATTGGCCGCAATGTTGCCGGCCAAATACTTGAACGACCAGACTTGCCAGACTTGCCATACAGATATGCCAGCAGCCGTGAGAAACGTGAATGCGGCCGGTGATCCGCACTATAGCTGGGTGGGAGTCACATGCGAATTGTGTCACGGCCCAGCACTGCAGCACATTCAATTCACGAAGCAGTTCATCGACGCTCCGCCACTTGGACCGAAGTTGGAACAAGAGGCTCGAGATTCGATTCGTAAAGGAAAACCCGCAACTACATGCATTCAGTGCCACGTCCGCCAGACCCACAAGCAACACCCACAATATGATCGCAAATGAGAATCATTGAAGGCATTCGACATGCCGAACGTCGCGACGAGGGTGTGCATCTTCTGCGCAATCCGCTCACCAATAAAGGCCCGGCATTCACTAAGCAGGAGCGCGACGGGTTGCGGCTCCGAGGATTAATTCCGCCCACGCCCCTCACGATCGAACAACTGGTGGCGTTGGAACTGGAACATCTGCGCTTAAGGCCGACGACTTGGAAAAGTACATCGGCCTGGCCGCACTTCAGGATCGTAATGAGACGCTGTTTTATCGCCTGCTTACGGAAAACATCGCTGAGCTATTGCCGATCGTGTACACACCGACGGTTGGGTACGCGTGCCAGCAGTATAGTCACATCCTGCGCCATCCTCGCGGAATCTGGATCACGCCCGACGACATCGATTGCATTCCCGATCTACTCCGCAATGCACCGTCTTCGGACATCCGTCTGATCGTGGCGACAGATAACGAACGAATACTCGGACTCGGAGACCAAGGCGCAGGCGGAATGGGAATACCCGTCGGCAAGTTGGCATTGTATTCTGCCGCTGCGGGCGTTCATCCCAATAATTGCCTGCCCGTAAGCATCGATATCGGGACCAATAATGCCGAGCTTCTTAGCGACCCGTATTACATGGGCTTTCGACAGCGGCGACTTCACGGAGAGGCCTACTGGAAAGTCATGGATGCCTTTGTCGCCGCCGTTAACGAAGTTTTTCCCAATTGCGTCGTCCAATGGGAAGATTTTCACAGTAATATCGCGTTCCAAGTTCTCGAACGCTACCGAGACGTGGTGTCAAGCTTCAACGACGATATCCAAGGCACGGCAGCGGTCGTTCTCGCTGGTCTTCTGTCAGCGCTCCGCATTACGGGCGGTCGGCTTTCAGAACAAAGAATTGTTTACGTCGGGGCCGGCGCGGCCGGCGTTGGTATCGGACACCTAATGGCGTCGGCTATGAATGAGGAAAACAACGATGAGACGCGCACGGGCAAATCGCAAATATTCCTCGATAGTCATGGCCTGCTGTATGACGGACGAAACATTACCGATGAGCACAAACGCAAATTTACAATGGGCAAGGAGGCTATGGCCCAATATGGATTCACCAATCATGAAGAGCACTATCTTCTCGAGGTCGTCTCAAAAGTAAAACCTACGGTGCTAGTCGGTACGACGGCACAGCCTGGCATATTCAGTGAGGCCGTACTCCGCGAAATGTCGCGACACATTGATCAGCCCATTATCTTTGCGCTGAGCAATCCTATATCGAAAGTCGAATGCACACCTGAGGAGGCGCTTTGCTGGACCGACGGCCGGGCGATCATTGCCACAGGATCGGCTTTTTCGCCAGTTCAAACCCAAGGAAAACGTCGCGTCATCGGACAGGCAAACAACGTTTATGTATTTCCTGGCGTCGGACTTGGTAGCATTCTGTCACGCGCTCGTGTGATTCACGATCCGGTGTTTCTTGTCGCGGCACGCCGACTGGCGAGCCTAGTCACTCAGGAGCGCCTCCTTGAGGGTGCCCTTTATCCGGATCAAAGCGAGTTGCGTTCGGTAGCCACTGAGATTGCTGCGGCCGTTTTTATGGAAGTACACCGCCAAAATGGTGAGCTTGAGTTGCCAAAAAGTGAAATTCAGCAGCTGGTTCAGGCTTCCACGTGGTACCCCGATTATTCGGACTAATCCTGATTGACAAAGACTCGCAGAAAATAGTCGACAGGAGACCGAGCAGTTGCTAAACTGCTCACACGTATACGTCGTCGATCCTCACGTTAGGATTTGGGAGGTCACATATGGACCGCGGCTCTCTTCCTCTTCGGCTCAATTCGTGGGTTGTGGGCGCAGTTGTTTTGTTCGCCGCAATATTGATTTCCATATTCACGCGCGAGCCGACGATTGCTCAACAACCGCTGGCGCAACCACCGGCGGGGCAAACCTATGTTGGCGCTAGAGAATGTGCTGCCTGCCATTTCGAACAATACCAGATTTGGAAAACAACACCGCACGCCAAAGCATTTACAATCTTGCCAGCGAAGTACCAAACGGATGCCTCCTGTTTGAAATGTCACGCGACGGGCTTTGGCCAACCGACGGGTTTCAAGAGCTTGCAAGAGACGCCCATGTTGGCGGCTAATACGTGCGAGAATTGCCATGGACCGGGAAGCGAGCACGCCAAAGTGGCAAAATCGTTCGGGCAAAAAAAGCTTACCCCGCAAGAAGACAAGTACGTTCGCAGCACGATTTATCTGATGCAGCCAAAGAATGTGTGCGTCGAATGCCACCTGGCTACTTCGCACAAGAAGCATCCGCCATACGATAAGCAATAGGCTTGCCAAATATCTTGGAAATTGGCGCCGCAACACAACCGTTCCGGCATTTGGCACTGTATCCGCTCGGGCGTAAATGCGAAGCCGAAGAACTAACCGTT
The DNA here is from genome assembly GCA_963733825.1 of Pirellulales bacterium. Lineage (GTDB taxonomy): Bacteria > Planctomycetota > Planctomycetia > Pirellulales > Lacipirellulaceae > JABDGM01. Next base: position 55,130 of record CAVTEK010000003.1, on the reverse strand, counting down.
GTGCGATTTTCTATTCCACCATGCGGTAGGACTCGTTACAGTAACTGCCAACACGTGGGCACGGCAGCTCAAGGATTTGGTGGACGGGCCTAAGCGGTTTTGGGAGCCGGCGATGAAGATCGCACGTTGCGGGGCCATTCTATTCTGGTTGGCATGTTTCGCCGACCCATTGGTCTCAGCAGAAGAGCGTGTCAGTCCTCACGATACCCACAGCTCGCGAACGGCTCGTGCGCAACGTGCCGCTCCCTCGGCTTCGAATCCCAAAAGGGAGGAACAGTCGACGGCGGCGTCCTCACTTTTTCCGGAAACGTTGAGCGATCAACCAGCTGCCCACTCGCCTACGCCTGCCAATGCAGATACACCCCCAACTGCGTCATCCTCGCAATTTCCTGAAAACCTGAGTGATCAACCAGCTACTTCCCCGCCGCCTGCTTCTTTAGCTCCAAAGGCGCCATCTGCGGTAGCGCCGTCTGCTTCGCGTTCTGCTCCGAGTGCTCAGCCGGTCGCTGCGGCGAACCCTGCTTCCGTTCCGGTGAAAGGTTCGCAAATCCCCCATGCAGAAATCCGCTGTGCTGCATGCCACACAGAACCGACGCTTTGGGAAGGGGCAAAGCTGAAACTGTTCGTTTCCCAAAAACTTTTGGACAACGACATTCACTGGCAGAAGGGCGTCGCCTGCTCGGATTGCCATGGAGGTGATCCCACCAGTATGAAATACCCGGATGCCCATGCTGGTCTCGTCTTACTGAATCAGATCCGAGATCGATGTGCCGTTTGTCACAAGGACGAGAATCTTGGCGTGATCGAAGGCGTGCATGCTAAAGTTGGCGCGAAGGATGACCGCGGGCGTGGTTTGCCCCTCGACTGCACCAAATGTCACGGAACAAATGCCCACGGCATCTTACCGATTAACGACGAGCATTCGCCGGTTTATTCCGCGAATCAGGTCCGAACCTGCGGATCGTGCCACGCTGAAGATGAAAACACGTATCGCATCACAGCACATGGAAAGGGACTCTTTCAATCCGGGCTGAAGGTGACTGCCGTTTGCGCCGATTGTCATGGCGCACACGGCATCTTCTATGCCGCAGATCGAAGATCGAGTCTCAATGTTTCGAACATCAGCGCTACATGTTCGAAATGCCATCAATCCATCGAAGCCCGGTTGGAAAAGAGTGTGCATGCCCGCGGAAGCGGCTCGACAACAGGCAATCAATCGACGACCGCAGCGGCAAAGGTCATGCGCCAGCCGGTTTGCACCGATTGCCACCCAGGACATCCTTTTTTGTCGCCGAATGTTGCCGAGCCCCGGCCGCCGATTGATGAAAGCTGCGGCAATTGTCACGCGGAACTATATTCGCGCAATGCTGTTCGGGTGCATGCGATGCTCACGGACCGCGGGTTTACGTCGGCGGCCAGATGCGCCGATTGTCACGCCTCCCACGCTATTCTAGCGGTGAATGCGCCTGATTCGCGAGTTGCTGCAGGAGTAAACCGCTCGCGCACGTGCAGGCAATGTCATGCGCTTGCGGGCGGCAACTTCGCACAATTCGATCCGCACGCCAACTTCAAAGATGCAGCGCATTATCCCCGATTGCATACAGTCTATGACTGGGTGCGGCTCATCGCCAATATGTTCTTTCTATGCTATTTCATTCATGCCTGCATTTGGTTTCTTCGTGCATTCTTCGATCGGCTCCAGCATGGTAGCGACCGAACACTTGCGCGCGACACCTTTGCATTGCCGCGCTTTGAACCGATGCAGCGTACGTTGTATGTCGCGCTACTGGTGGCGTTTCTCGGCCTTACGTTGACCGGTTTGCCGCTGAAGTACAGCAATCAGGAATGGGGGCAGCGAATGGCCATTGCGTTGGGTGGTTACCGTTCGGTAGGCACACTGCATCAGTCCTTTGCTATGTTTGCAATTGTGGTTTTCGCGCTTTATGTCGCGAAAGCGATTTCCTCAATACTGCGAGTCCGTCGCGAACGCGGTTGGGTGACGGCTTTGATTGGACCGGACTCATTAGTAGCCAGCAGTCGAGATTTCCGCGATTTTGGCAAAATGATTCTGTGGTTTCTTGGCATCGGGCGTAAACCAGGATTCGAGCGCTGGGCTTATTGGGAAAAGCTCGACTACTGGGCATTCTTTCTCGTGGTTGGCCTGATCGGGTTCACCGGAGTTGCCCTTTGGTTCCCCAGTCTTGTTTGCCTAGTCGTGCCCGGTAGCCTGCTGAATGTCGCCCAAGTGTTGCATTCCGAATTTGCACTTTATACGGCCAGCATGCTGTTCGTGATCCATTTCTACCACGCCCATCTGCGTCCGGAGAAGTTTCCGATGGACTTGTCGGTGATCACAGGAATGGTCAGCGAAGAGCATCTGAGGAAGTATCGCCCGGATTATGTCGCCCGCTTGGAACGTGAAGGCAAGCTCGACAAACTGCGGCAAGCCCCGCCCTCGCGACGGAGCGTATGGTTGGATGTCGGGGCGGGCCTGGTCGTCTTCACGTGCGGTTTGTGCTTGCTCGCCGTCGCTATTTTGGCGAGTTTGGAAGAATAGGAGCATCGTAGGATGGCCGACCACGATCGTTCTTCCAATTCGGAGGAGACAGCACACGCGGCGGGCCTGTCGGCGGCCGGCGAGCTCCCCAACGATTCGACCTATTTCACGCGCGTACGGCTTCTTCTGGCGCACCTCTTGGCAGTGTTTGGCGCCGTACTGCTGATTTTGCTGCTGATGACTGGTGGCGCGGCAGAGTACACGTCTCGCTCGCAATTCTGCAGTTCCTGCCATATCATGACGCCGTACTACGTCTCGTGGCAGGAATCACCCCATCATGACGTGGCGTGCATCAAATGTCATTTTCCGCCAGGTGCTGCGGAAAAAGTCCGCGGCAAGATGCTCGGCCTTGTCCAATTGCTCAAATACGTCACGAAGACCGCTTCTCCTCGGCTCTCGGCAGAGATTCCCGACGAAAGCTGTTTGCGCTGTCACGATACGCGGCTACTGGCGGGACGCGTTGAATTTCACGGCGTTCCGTTCGATCACCGACCTCATCTAACGGAAACCCGCCGCGGAAAAAAATTGCGCTGCACCAGTTGCCACAGCCAGATTGTGCAAGGACCGCACATGACGGTTACCACTTCGACCTGTTTCCTTTGCCATTTCAAGGACCAGATGCTCAATGAAGGGCTCGGAACCTGCACCCGCTGCCATCAAATACCCGACAAGACATTTGATCTAGGGGGCGGCGTGAAATTCACCCACGAGCTGGCTTACGAACGCGGCGTCGATTGCGCAAGCTGTCACAGCGATATTATTCGTGGCAACGGTGAAGTGCCCAAGGAACGATGCAGCGTCTGCCATAATCGCCCGGACGATCTCGCGCGGATCGGCGATCACGTATTCTTACACCAGAAGCACGTGACCGATCACAAAATCGACTGCCTTGACTGCCATTTGGAAATTCAGCATTCTCTCGATCCGCGCAAGCTGGAGCACGCCGCGTCCAATTGTCCGTCGTGTCACACGAATGTGCATGTTGACCAGGTCCGGTTGCTGTCCGGAGAAGGGGCCAAGAGCCTGCCGGCGGCGCACGGCGGCATGGCCGTAGCGGGAATCTCGTGCTCATCCTGCCATCAGGAGAAGGGAACCTCGGCATCCGGCGCCACGGTGTGGAAAGCGTCGGCGGCCGTTTGCATTCAGTGCCACGACAAAGCGGCTAAGGATCGAGTCCTGGCCCGTCAGGAGCAGCTCACGGGAATGCAGTCGAAAATTGAAACGGAATTATCGCGTGCTCGCGAAGCGGCTAGCGCAGCCAAATTGGATGAGTCGCATACGATGCAAATCAAGAAACGCCTTGGCGATCTGGAGGATGATTTGCAATTCCTGCGCATCGGCAACAGCATTCACAATATGCACTACGCCGATTCGCTGCTTCGTGCTCTAGTCGATAAGCTTCGGGCCATTTGCCGTGAACTGAAGACCGCTGAACCGGCAATCGAACTGCCCCAAAAGTTCGACTAGCCTACGATTGGCGCAACAGACAATTACCAAGTCCGCGTCGCGCCGGCCAAGATCATGTTGGTCGTACCACTGTTAAGACCCGAGCCGATGTCGTTGAAATCGTAGTACACGTAACGAAGATACATGTCCAGGTCATGGTGGGGCTTCCAGTCGATGCCCGCAGTGACTCGCTGGGTTATCACGTTGACGTCGGAAAGAAACGGCAGCAAGGACCAATCGACGCCCGGATTCGGCGAGGGCGGTACCCCAAAGAAATTTGCACCTCGATCCCACTCGTAGCCAGCCATGAGCTTAACGCACCGCGACCACGCATAGTTGGCGTTAATCGTGAACAGATGATTCTTACCCGTGTAGTTCCAGGGGGTTGTCTCCGTATCGGTCGGAATGCCTCGGTTGGCCCCTAGCGTGATTTCCTGATCGATCCAGTCGGAGTAGTACGCATAGCCCCCGGTGAACGACAGGCGGTCTGTCGGCGCATACCAGACCGTGAACGACATCGGGTAGTTGGTTTCGGTAAAGTGGGCGAATTGCGATTCATTCCAACTGTTTTGAATGGTGAATTCGGCGGACATCATAAAATTGGTATATGGCGACCAGTTGTAACCAAAATCAACATTGTGTACTTGTTGCGGCTGGTTGCTGTTGAACGTGCCGCTCACGGTTGGGTCATCGATACTGTACTGACTGACACCGACGAGCGGGTTTTCGATGAACTGTAACCGGTATCGCACGAACGAATCGAACTCGCGCGACCATTTTGTCGAAGGCCCAAATTCGATCTGATTGGTCGTGGTATCCGACTGAGCAAAGAACCCAGGACTGGCCGGCGTTATCTTGTAGATGGCATTATCGCGTTCGAGCTGGTAGAACTCGTAACCAGTTGTCAGCGAGGTTCCGTCCCACAGCCCGTAATTCGAGCACCGTGGCCCACGGTTTCCGTAGGGCTGCCAGGTCGCATTGAAGCCAGCACGCGTTCTCGTGTAAGCGAGCGGTAGCTCCAGCGATGTCTCGTCGTACGAGGGATTGGTAGGAGGGTTAGGAGTCGGCGCCAGCGGCGGCGCTGTGAGGAAAAATGGCGGGTAGGTGGTGTCTTCTTTGTAGCGACTCGCGTAACCAGTCAGCTTTACTTGATCAATTGCACTATTGGTCAGACGAAAGTCATAACCATTGAAGTTGCGGCGCATATCGCGAATGTTGTCTTGTGTCTCGCCAATGTACATGTTGCCGTAAAGCTTATTGCAGTCGTTCAGGTTTGCGCTGACTTTTATCCGATCGGTCTGAGTGAACGTATCCGGCACGCAGCGCATAGTCGTAAGGTGGCCCAAGCACGTCGTTAGCCGGCGAGAAGCCGTTGAAGTGAGTGTAGTCTCGGGTAACAATCGAGTCATCCGCACCGAAACTACGCATCGTTCGCGAATATTCTACAGTTACGTTGTCGAACTTCGCCTCAATGGCGGGTTTTACTTCAACCGTTTTCCAGTCGATGGACTGGCTCTGGCTCAGAACATGGCAAACGTTTCCGGTTGCGCCCGCAGCCGCAGGAGCATTAAAGTTGAAGCAATGCGCGGTGGCGTTTTCCTGCCGTTCGCCAAACTTGCGTTGGCTCCAAACGTCCATCCGCCACGTGACGTTGTCCATCAGCTTGCCGTGCGCTTTTGCATCTAACTCATCGACCCGAATCGCGTAGTCCTGGCCTACGTTAAGGTCGTTGGTAATGACGTTGCCGTCGGGGGTCGCTGGTGGAACATTACCGGGCGGCAGATCGAGTCCGCTGAGAGGCTTATGATCGAGTTGGCGGAAGTACCGCTCGAAGTCCAAGTTCCCGGTTCCCTCGGGACCATAATACTGCACGTGAGCGTCATTAGCTTCTTGGTCCAGCCCGGACAATACGACGTTCAAGGTGCGAATGCCATTGCTCGAAATCGTGTCGGCGTCCCAGAAAGGCGACGATTTCAGGTCCTGAAACTCGCCCGTCTTAACCTGGGAACCCTCGCTGTTGACGCTCCACCAACCGAATCGAACGGCGGCATCGAAATGATAGACGGGCGGCCCCCACACGTCGCAACAGCCGTCGTTGCAAAGCCAATCGCCGTCTTCCGTCATGCGGCAATTTCCATGCGAACATTCACAAGGCGTTTCAGGGCACGGACACCCGCAGCAATTCGCAACATCCCATACGCACCAACGATCCAAACACGGCACGTGGCAGCCGCAATCGCACAGGGGGCGATACTCACGCTCTTGGCAAGTTTTAGGCGTGACCCTGGCCTGGACGCTTGTCTCTTTATTATCTTTTTTGCTGTCGGTAATTACTGTTCCGGCGCAGGGAGAGCCTCTTCCGATGCCTTTTGTTCCGAGGGTGCTGCGACAAAATCGGCGTGCATCAGCGGCGAGCCAAGAGTAAGCTCCGGTTGGTCCGTGAACCAATCGGATTCGCTCCCCCTCGCAGCAGTTGTTACGACTGCAACAACCGCAACGGTTAAGACAATGCGTATCATCTGTTTAGGGTCCTCAAGGAAGCGAACGCGGCGCGAGCGGGGGGGGAATTGCGCCGGTTCTGCGTCCAAGATCACTTGATGATGGTCACTCACTTACATTTTTGTTTTCCGAAAATCGAATTGATTTCGAGGTCTATCTCATAAAGTCACCTGGTAGATGTGGCGCTGGCACGTCGCTTCCGTGTATCTGGCTGTGGCATTGGGTGCAGTCGGTGTAGAAAGCCCTCTGCAAGGCGGCGCTAGTGCCGACATCTCCCAGTAGCGGCGTATGATTTGGCCCAGCCGGCCCTTTGCGATGTCCCGTGTGGCATCTGAGGCAGAGGAACGGCGTTGGCTGCTTGAGCAGGTTGTTCGCCACAGTGCCGTGTGGATCGTGGCATATCGCACAATTCTCCGAGACTGGCGGATGTTCGTACGCGAACGGCCCTTGTTTATCCCCGTGGCACTTGTAACAGACCATGTTCACGGTCGGCTCTTTCAAATTGTCTTGCGTTTCCCCGTGCGGGTCGTGGCAATCGGAGCAAACCATCTTGCCTTCCTTGATCGGATGGTGCGACGGCATTGCATTCTTGGCATAGATCTCCTGGTGGCACTTGTAGCAGGTTTGCGGTTCGTCCACCGACATGGGCATCCTAGGTTTTCGCTCGATGTGCGTATGCTCGATATCGAGATCCGGCCGCACATAGGAATTCGGGTGCGGATTGTGGCAATCGGCGCACGCGACTCCGTGTTGCGCATGTGTGGATGAGTGCCAAGCCATGGTCGGCGAGCTCATGTCGTGACACTTGAGACATAGATCGGTGCGCGTCTCCGGTCGAATCTTGCCGTGCGGATCGTGGCAACTTGTGCAATCCATTCGAGTCGCGCCGCAAATCTGGTGCGGGTGAGCAATTTCTTCCTGGCGCTTCATATTCGCGTGGCAGCGGTAGCAGATGTGCGGCGTGATTGCGCCCATTTTGCGCGAGTCGGCAAGTGTCGGAGACAAATTACATTTCGTTGGATCTGGAATTGCTTCCTCGTGTTTTGCCGGCAACTGATTCGCGGGCGCACGCGTATCCTCGGTCAAGGCCGGTAACCGCACCAATTCGATTTGGTTGTCGTACCGATTGTCTGCCTTGGTGAGATCCGTCGATTTTGTGCCAGGCGGAACGGTGTAGTGACCCGTGTGGCAGTCGGTGCATGACACGCCGGCGTTGGCGTGAGCGCTTACTCGCCACTCCTTACCGGGCTGGCAGCTATTGTCCTCATGGCATTGAAGGCAAGTCTCACTTCGCTCCGCCGGCTTCATCCGCTTGAAGCTACGAATCAAGCCAGGTTCTTTGCCTCGCGTGCGGATGTGCTCGCTTGCCGGACCGTGGCAGGACTCGCACGACAGCTTTTGATGGATGTTGATTTGGTGATACTTGACGTAGGATTCGTGGCAGGTGGCGCATAGCTGGTCGTCGTTGACCATTTCCGCTTTAGGGACTTCCGGGATGGTGGCGCGGACTTGAGTCGTTTCGCGTTCCCGCCAGCGCGCGACCGGTTCCGCGCCATATGGCACGGACGCCGGTTCTCCCCGATAAGCCGACGTCGAGTTCGGCGCGCGGCAGGAAACGGCGCTTATAAGGACCAAACCAATCAAGCTGATCACGATAGACCAGCCGAGGATCGATCCGCTCAATTTCTTGGCGCACGAAGTCACGGTTCCGTCCATGGAATACTAAAACGACCGGCAATCAATTGCCGGGCGCAAGCGCGCTCTTCGTTGGACTGCCCGCAGTGCCAGCATCGATTGGCGCGCGTGCGAAAATGTAATACCTATTTCGATCAAATCGACGGTAATACTTGTGCCAACAAGCGAAGAGATTTGGATTCCACAGTCGCTGGCAGCGCCAACTGACCTCATACCGCTTGACTGGTTCACTGCAACTCGCCTAGATCAACCAGATTCGCAGCGAGAACAGATGTTCGATGCAGCCAGTGCTGCAACTGGCGCGGCAGTATCTTTGTCAAAGATGACGCTCATGTTTCACATTCGCGCCGTGGTGCGCACCTACGGGTTGTACGACGGCCGGTGGACGACGAGGGGCGGCTCGACAGAAGCGGAGTCCGGCCGGCTGCGCCGGATCGCAGCGACCGCGTACACCCATTGAAAGAAAATGGCCGTATAGACAAGGCCTTGGCCGCCACCGCCGAAGCCATAGCTGTGCAGACCCGCACCGAGTATGAAGTTAACGCCATACCAAGCCATGACGACGAGCGAAAAGCAGACGACACTTAATGCTGCCAAGCCTCGATGGCCGACCGCGCCTCCGTACCGAGCATGAAGCACAGCCAGATAGCCCAAAAGCGCCACCAGAGCCCAGACTTCCTTCGGGTCCCATCCCCAAAAGCGACCCCAAGAATAGTCCGCCCACACCCCGCCGAGAATAATTCCCGCGGCAAGCAGCACAACACCGACTTGAATTGCTTTGTACGTAAATAGGCTTAGCGCGCGAATTGTATCTGCCTTGTCCGATCGAAACAGGTAGAAGCCAAGCGTGATATTTGCGATACCCAGCGCTAATGCAAATGCAGCATAACTAAGTGCAATCGTCATGACATGTGTCATTAGCCAGAAATTACTCCGCAGCACTGGTTCGAGCGGGCGCACGCTCGAATCCAAAATTGCCGGACAATGGTCGGCTAACATCAAGGCCACGGTCGACACTGTCGCCGCGGCCGTGAGAACATATTTCTTTCGATAAATCGCTTCGAAGACAATGCCGAAGATTGCCACGCCAGAGCCAACGTAAATCACGGATTCATACATGTTGGTAACCGGCGGCCGGCCAGCAATAATCACTCGCATCGCAAAGCCAACAACAAGTGCGATAACCGCAATTCCGTACGAACCAATGGCGGTCCAGTAAAATGCCCGCCAGTGACTACCCAAATGAAGCAGCATGGCGACGGCGGCCAGCAGCATCAGCATCCAGGCATAGTGAAACGGCTCCCAGTGATTGTAGGCCACTTCCAAATCGGCCTTGAATTGACTTGGATACGACGAGTTTGCCGAGCCGGCTGTGCGCAATACGGTGCGAAGCTCTTCGCTCGTGGCATTGAATTTTGGTGCATCACCATTACGAAACGCCGCGCGGGCTTGCCAGAGAAGGCGTTGCGCATGTCGATAGTAGCCTCTCGGATCGTTCGATTCGTCGAACTTCGTGAGAAATAATTCGCCGACGGTCATCCACTTGGCTGATTCGGATTCCCCTTGCGGAATGATCTCAAAATCCATTCCCATCCGCTCGGTCCGATAAAGCTCTAGCCTATGAGCCAACTCCAGGCCCTTTTCCTCTAGCAGAGTAAGCGACCTGCCGGCATCCTTCGACCCCATCAACATGCGGCCCCAAGTCGGAAACGGTACGCTCTGCTGCGTCCTCGGATCGACGATTGACGCGGTCGCAAGGATGGCCGGCGCAATATACTTCACATGCTCGGGCGTACCGACCATTTGTTTCAGCGCAGGATAGTCAAGTCGAAGAAGGGGGGTCTTATCCCACCGATCCGCCGCATGAAAGTAAGAATATTGCGCCGGCCAATCCTGTGAGAGCAACAGAGCTTCTTTGCGCTCGTGGTCCCATCCGGTCCATTCGAACAGCAAGGTTAAATAAGTCGCCGTTGAATTCAATTGTTGGCCGGACTCTGAATCGATCACCGAAGCACGGCTACTGGTCAGGTAGAGCGTTTCCCAAGCAAGCGTGTCCAATGGCTTTGTACGACCGCCATTTTGGACGGGTAAACTCTGCCAACATTGCCAGTCGATTGCCGTTCTATCAGTGGGAGCAGCCGCCAAAGCGGTCCCCGACAACAGCACAGCAATTGAAACAACAAACGATTGCGATCTACTCATTGCATTTCGTTGTTTTCGCATGGGCTACGACGAAAGATCCTTTTGTAGGGGAAGGCAAGCGATAGCAGCCGCCGCCAGCTGCTCGGATCGTTAGGCAGAGATCTTTGCCGCGGGCGTTACGAACATTGTCTCATCTGACTGCGATGAACCCGAATGTTGGCGCGAGCATCCGTTGAAGGAATACGCCCGCATGTAGAACATTGTTGTTATTCCGACGCAAATCATCAGGCTCCCAATATATTTCGGCGCACGACCCGGGTCATAGGCGACACTTAAGATGGACGCTTCTTTTTCATGGCCTGCATCGCGAAAACTCGATTGGTAGAACCGAAAGCCATTGTGCACGAGCGGCGCATTCATCGAAATCAATTGCTTTTCATCGATATGTCGCTCCTTATCGATCAATCGGACTTCGCTCGAATAACTTGCATTGCCGATCGCGCCTGGATTCATCTCGCGCTTGAAATTGACGAGTTCTATGGAAAATCTGAGCGGAGCTTGCCCGGCGGAAAATTGCGTGCGAAGCAGGCCTTCGGGCATGTCAATGGTCCGCGAATCGAATTCGGGACTATTGCGCTCGAGCCAAAGTGTTTTCGTTGCGCCGGCAGTGGTGATCTCGACTTCCGCCGCGTCGGATTCGATTGGCTGAACTTCCCCGGCGGTGCATTCGGCAGGTTTGAATGAAATTTCGCGTTTGGCATGCGGCATGTAGTCTGTAATCGTAAATGCAAATCCGCCTTGAATTCTGAATCGGCTGGAGTTCGCCACTTCACCTTGCGAGTTGCATTTGCCGTCGGTGATCGTCCGGCAGTAGAGCTTGCTGTCTCGGGCTTGGAGAAACTCAATCGCCGAGGATGGCTTGACCTTAGGGTGCTGATAACGAAACTTGACTGGGCACTCACGCTCGTAGACCCCGTCGAAATTTAGGAGCGGGCTTTTCGCGTACGACACCTGACGAAATGGCTGTTTGTCGTCTGGCAACTCGATTTTTAGCTCCACCAACGGATTGCGCACGTCATTGCCGACTGATTGAAATCTCCCCGCGGCATCGAGTTTGGCGTTGGACAGATATTGAACCAGCTCGACCTTGGCTCCCGTGTCACCGATCTTAACAGCTTGGCCAAGATGCTGATCGACAAGTACCCGCTCGACGCTTTCTTTGTAGTAAACGGTGAGGACGCCTTTCTCGCCAAGGTCTTTATCGGTTGGGTGCAAAAAATCGGCGAGCATCGCATCGCTGGTGGTTCTTTGCAGTCGGATCGCGATTGGTCCAAATAAAGCCTCAGCACCGTAGTCCTGATCGGCCAGAAAACCGGTGATCGGCTGGTTCTGACTGAGAGCGGTCGTCTCGGCATGGCCGCCGGGCGGCGTTTGAAGCCGAAAGCGTATGAGAGGTCCGCTGCGTCCGTCGCCATCCGCGACCCAGTTTTCGATCGGCTCACTGCGATGGAAATACTTGAGCACGCGAGCGCTCATGCCATCTACACTGCCGATTTGTACGGTCTTGCCAGCTTTCCAATCCACCGGCCCGCTTTCGAACGTAAACACATAGGGCCGATCCTTTGGTCGGTTCGCCCAATAGGCAGTGATCTGGCTGCGATCATTTAGTGTCAGTTGGTCCGTGGGCCTGCCTTCGACGAGTACGATTTGGCCTTCGATGCCCCGCCAATAGGAAAGAATCGATCCGCCTAACAAAACGAGCAGACCGGCGTGCGTGATGACGAAACCCGTTTGATGTCGCTTCCATGGAAAGCGGACATAGGCAGCACAAAAAACGCTTGCAGCCAGCAAACCCAATAATCCAAGAAACCATCCGCTGTGATAAACGAACCACTGGCTGTACGGGCGGCCGTACTTCGTTTCAAGAACGGTTCCGGCTGCAATTACGGCTGCCAATAGAAGGATCACAGCCACGGCGACGTTGAGCGAAGCAAGCGCGTAAATCAGCGCATTCGCATACGTTCTCGCTTTGCGTAGATACACCGCCACCCGTGTGTCCTTAGAAAACAACATGTAGATGGGACTGTTCGCCGATGAGGCGAAATAGAATACAAATGCAATGTCTATATGGCAACGGCTATCGGCGCTTTATAAAGGCCCATAACGCCTCGACACGGTGGACTTGTCGCTGCTATCATTGCGCAAATCGATGAAGTTACAAGTGGTTCACGAACCTCGAGCATGGTTTAGGAGATCCGAAATGCGATATGCGATGCGGTGTGCTGCTCTCGTGTGTTTGCTTGTCGCTGGCTGCCGAGAGCAAGCGGCGATCAAAACAGCAATTGAACCTCCGAAAGCGGCTGGTACGGATCAAATGGAATTCGGCCATGCGAAGTCGGTGGATAGCGCACACGGTGATTCTCCAGTGGCAAAGCAGTCTGATGCATCAGGCCAAGCTGTCGAATTAGAAGGCGTCACCCTCACTCCACCAGCTGGTTGGGCAAGTAAGCCGGCAAGTTCGTCGTTCGTTGCCGCTGAATTCACATTGCCGTGCGCCGAAGGCGACGATGCGGACGGCCGCCTGACAATTAGCACGGCGGGCGGCAGCGTCGAGGCCAACATCGACCGTTGGAAAGGCCAGTTCCAGCCGCAGCCAAAAGAAGCAAAACAGGAAGTTGTCGATGTCGCCGGTTTGAAGGTGACAATCGTCGATTTCTCCGGCGACTTCAACGATCAGCGGGGTCCATTCGCACCCGGCGAAAAGCGATCCGGTTACCGCATGATTGCGGCCGTGATTCCCACCGATGGCCAGCTCCACTTCGTCAAAGCGACTGGACCAGAGAAGACGATCGCGTCGAACGCTGACGCGATTCACCAGTTTATCCGCACTGCGACTCCGACCAAATAGCGTACTCTAATATGGTCGTTTAGTGAGAATCTCTCTGCGTCTAGAAGTTACCTCACTAATGTAGCGCGCGTTTTTGCGCGCTTAATTCGGAATGACGGCAAGCGCATCTGTCGTATTGATGTAAAATTTCCCCGTTTTGCCGCCTGCCGATGAAAATGCATCCTCTGGCATCCGGATTGCTCATGTATTGTTTTAACAAGTAAGACGGCGCGGTGTTCCGGGCAGCACGGAGATCGACCATGCCTCTAACCTTCCTATTTCTGTCTCTCCCGATCTCGATTGGTATATTTGTGCTCGTTTTCGCGCTAGCCATTCTGCACGACGTATTCGTCGCAGAAGTGCGCGAGTCTGAGCGTGACATCACCGTTCTCGTTCAAAATCCTCGCCGCAAACGCTTCGTTCAATTCGCGCCAGAAAAACTCCCGCTTGGAGCGTCCCGGGGCATCCTATCTTGCCCATCGTAAATCACCAACGTCCCGTGCGCAGTCTTCTTAAAGAAGTTCATGCATATTCGCGCGGTCGAGATCGATTGGCGTCGCGCCATTGAGAAGCTCGATGTGGATCTGGGAGGCCGAATGTTCGCGATGAGCGGTACCGCGCACCTATGTGCCAGATTGGCCTACTGTTTTGGATCTTGACTCTCGGACTGCGCCTGATACCGCCTCGAGTCAAACTCATTGCAATGAGACCGGGCTTTACTGCGCGGCCGGGCGGAGAGTCGCCCGCCGGTCGCGCTGCCGATGGATTGTGATCGTTCCGACCGTCAGCAGGCAAAGTACGCCGATAGAACTCCATCGCGCGTAACGCATCCATGGTATCGGCAGCTTGCCGATTTGCAGCTCGATGGTGGAACCCGTCGGCAGGTGTTTTTCGTTTGTTGCAAATTCCAGATGGTCAACTAGAGCTGCCGATCGAGGAAGGCTACACGACACTTGCTTCGCGTTCTCACCTCGGACTCGGATGCGAACGTCGCCACACGGCAGATCCAGCGAGCGACGAAGCATTCCCGAACTCTCATCCAGGGGAACGTGATAAGCGAATTTCAATTCGCGGCGGCCCGGTGGCCACGGGATGTCGGTCACGGGCTTGTGATCGACGATTCGGAATCGTCGCCCGTAGAACTCACTTTCGAAAGTCACGCGGTCGAAGTTGGGCGGAATCGACAGTTGCAGCGTTGCCCGCGGCTTATCTTCGATCTGTTCGCCGACGTAAGTAGTATGGGACGGATTTGTGACGACCAGCGTTTCACTGACCTCCATCAGGTTGCGCCGGATGTTGATCTCAATGTCGTATTTGTCTGCGACAAGCGGGGAAGGCGATTCAACGGCGTCGAAAGCGACGATCTCTGCCTGCACAAATCGTTTATTGAGACCGAAACGAGTTCGATCTCCGGGATAGTAAACACCGTCGCGTGCGGCGCCAGGTAAATAAGTGATGGATGAATCTAATGGAAGGTCTTCAAATACAAATTTCCCGTAAATGTCGGATCGAGTCTCAGCAATAGGCGTCAGCACAGCATCGGGACCGGCACACAGTGTTACCGTAACGTCGGCGAGCGGTTCGTTACCACGTGTGCCATTTACGACGACGCCTTGAATTGTTCCCCCTGGCGTCAGGCCATTGGCGCTGGCGCTCAATAAAACGAGAATGAGCGAGGAAGCAAACATTGTGTGGTCTCAATGGCACGAAGCCGCTATCGCATCGACTAAGCCGCATCGTCGAGTAGTTTCTTCGTTCGGGTCGTGTTGTCCTGTGCGTTTTCGACGCGCGCCCCAAGTTGCTTCAATCGCTGCGACAAACGCCTTATCCCGACGGCAATCCATGCCGTGTATAAGCCCAATACGATTATCGCAGCCGAATACGTGCCAATTAACGTTTCCACTTGTGTCTCCCGAGATAGTCCTATCGAACGTAGTCCTATCGGCCCATGGCATTTGGATGCCATATCGAAGCGTCGATTTTGGCTGCGGATTCAGCGAGCACCAACAAGCGTTGTCGGTGTACGACCAGGTATGCGAACAGTGCCGTAAAGCTCACGACCGCCGCGATGAGTACGTACCGCATTGCTGGTTCCATTTCCGGCGATACCGGATGGACTCCGCGAAACCAGCGAGTGGCCATAAAGATGAGCGGCACATCGCAGACGGCCACAATTGCCAGCACGGCGCTAACTCGCCCTCGGCGGGCTGGGTCCTCGATGCTAGCTCGCACCAGAAAAATGCCCGCGTAGATGATCCACAACAGAAGTGACGAAGTGAGCCTTGGCTCCCAAGTCCACCACGTGCCCCACGCTTCGTGAGCCCAAGCGGAGCCGCTCAAAAGCGTAAGTGTCGTACATAACCAGCCAACTTCGCCTGATGCCTGTGACCAAAAGTCCCAGGTCAACTGACGACGCAGGAGGTACATACCTCCACAAAAAGCCATCGCCATGCAGCCGACCAAACCACACCAGGCGACCGGAACGTGCAGATAGAGGATTCGCTGCACGTCGCCCATCGTAGCCTCGGTGGGAGCGACAAAACAAATCAGCACGAGCGCAATTAGCAACAGGGACGAGACCACGGCTGCAGCCATCACGTTGCGCTGGAGCGAACGGTCGAGGCGTAAGACGGACATTGATTTCACTCCTCCATAACGACTTCAAACAACACGGCGCCTACGACCGTGAAGACGATGGCAGATACCACGAGAAACTGAATCCACTGCCACCACTGTGCATCCATCTCATTGGCCAGCATCATGCCCGTAGTCCGAGCGCAGGCCAATATGACTGGCATCACTAGTGGCAGAAATAACAACGCGAGCAAACCTCCGCGGCTCCGCAGATCGGCAGTAATGGCGCTGACCAGGGTGCCGGCCGCCGCGAAGCCGATATTGCCCAATGTGGCAATCAGCGCGATCGCCCCCGGACGCGCTAGAAGCGGAACGTCCGTCATCACAACGAATAGTGGGATAAGCACAAGTTCCAGCAGTACTATGGACGTGACATTAACGAGCATCTTTGCGAAAAACAGCATGCTCGGTGCAAGGGGATACAGCCTCAACGTCTGCCAACAACCGTCTTCGCGCTCGCTGGCAAACGACGATTCCATAGCCAGCGTACCGGCAAAAACAATGGCCACCCATAGCAGCCCGCCGACCACTTGCTCTTTCTGCTCGTTGAGTAAATTGATGTGAGTTCCCAAAACGCACACCATGATGAGACCCAACAGCAACATTGTGGGCCAGACATTGTGCGCACGGAGTTCCCGGGTAAGATCCTTATGGATCAGCCACGAAAGCGATTTAAGCGTGGTCTGAGCAGAAATCATGCGCGTTTGCGCGAAAATGCGGTTAGGGGTGTAAGTCGATTGGCCGGTACAATCCGACCCGCATTCAGCCAGATAATTCGGTCGGCCAGGCGACGACTTTGTTCGACGTCGTGACTAGCGAAACAAACGGTACTCTCGGTATCGCGCCATCTTTGGAAAAGGAGTTCCAACCATTCGCTTCCGTCGGCGTCGAGGCTTGCGAACGGCTCGTCAAGCAGAAATAGCAACGGTTCATGAACTAGAGCACGGGCAAGAGCGAGCCGGCGCCGTGCGCCTTGGGAAAGTTGTGCGGCTCGACGATCTCTCATCCATTCGAGCCCTGTTTGGGCGAGCAACGTTTGCGCACGTTTAATTGGACAATCGATACCATACATGTGAGCCGCAAAAATCAAGTTTTCCAAGGCAGTCAATTCACCATACAGCCCGGTTTGATGGCCAACGAAACCGATTTGGCGCTTCGTTGCCGCCGATCGGCACGACGCATTACCAAAACAGCAGATTTCGCCAGTGGTGGGCCGTAATGCGCCAGCAATGCACGCAAGGAGAGTGGATTTGCCCGCGCCGTTCGGGCCCATAACGGCAACCGTTTCACCTTTTGAGATCGCCAGATCGATCTCATGCAGGATGGGCACACGTCCCCGATCAACAGTCACGCCGATCGCCTCCACGATGCTGTTTCTATTTGAAACCATAGTCGTCTTGGCAAGTCAGGCCGCATGCGCGGGTCTTGCAGCCTCGTCATCGGATGAATAGGAGTTTCTTGCGGCCGTCTCGCGATTGCGGCGAATTGGCCAAAGGGCGATAACGGCGCTCACCGTAGTCAACATCCCGCCAGCCCAAATCCACCGTATCATTGGATTATGGACGAGTGTCAGCGCGATCTTTCCGCCGCCAAGTCCGGCATTGAGCACCGTATAGAAGTCGCGTGCCCAAGTCGAATCAATAGCAACTTCCGTCGTCCATTCGTTCTGTAACAAGTGTAAATGTCGGGCAGGGCGTAATTCGACTGGCGCCGAACGGCCGCGGTCGAGTTCCAATACCGCCTCCGCCACCAATTTGTCCGGCAACTGCCGTTGTTCTAGCCTGACATAGTGAATTCGTTCGCCTGCCCAGTCAATTACAGCGCCCTCATCGAGCGTCATTTCCTGTCGTTGGGTGCTGAGCGACGAGCCGGCCACCCCCATTGCCACGCACACGAAACCCAGATGGATACAATAGGCGGCATATTTGCGACGGCCTTTGCCAAGCACAGTGAGCAGCCAACGCGCGCTTCGCTCGCCATCGTGTCGCGAAGCATCGTGAAGCCAAGCATCGTGAAGCCAAGCCGCCACCAAAGTTGTAAGGGTAAGCGCTACTAGGCCGACTACAGAGATCGCCAGTGGGTACCGCAAACCCGCAGTCCACGCGGCTGCAACGGCAATTAATGCAACTAGGAAGCCAACACCAAGAAGACGGCGTGCGCCGGCAGTTGGCGGAGCACCCCACTGCAACAAAGGGACCATCGAGGTCATTACCAGCAGACCCAGCCCGATTGGCGGCAACACGTTGTTATAAAACGCTGGCCCAACCTGAATCATCCGACCGACCAGGATCTTGGACAACGGCGCGACCAACGTACCAATCAGTACCACGACCGTGAGGGAAAGTAGCAGGAAAATCGAAACAACAATTAACGTCTCGCGCGCAACAAGGGGCGTCGTACTCGCTGGCCACGTAACATATCGCGCCGCAGAATCAGCATCGTCGCGCCTCCGCCCAAGAGCACACCCATGAGCCCGAGAAACATCCAACCGATCGGCGATTCGCTGAACGCGTGGACACTGCTGAAGATTCCGCTGCGCGTCAGAAACGTGGCGAAATTACATAACCCGAATGTGATGATCGCGAGCGAAATAGCTGTTTTCTTTAGTGACCGGTGGTGACGCCACGACATCAAGCCGTGAATGAGCGCCGTGCCGGTAAGCCACGGCAAAAGCGAACCATTTTCAACCGGATCCCAGCCCCAATAGCCGCCCCAACCAAGCTCTTGGTAAGCCCAATGTGCACCCAGCAGTAAACCCACCCCGAGAAGTGTCCATGCTGCGAGTGCCCACGGCCGTGCAATGTATGTCCATGTTGTGTCCAATCGTCGAGTTGCGAGCGCGGCCAACGCTAACGCACACGGCACCCCCCACACAGAGTACGCCATGAACACGATCGGCGGATGAATGAGCATCGACGGATGTTGAAGCAGCGGACTTAGGCCGGCGCCTTCATTCGAGGCGATCATGCTTGGTGCCATGGGATCGGCGGCGAATACGATAACGCACAAAAGAAAAAAAACATTCCCCATTACCAAGCCAAACGCCGTATTCCTCAAATGGACGTCGGGTGCGGGCAACATGCGTAGCAGCGTGGCGACGACAGCCGTCATCCACGTCCATAACAACAACGAGCCTGCCTGTCCCACCCAAAGTGCCGAGAGACAATAGCGCCATGGCAAAAGTCGGCTGACATATTGGGCCACGTATTCGAATCGAAAATCACGCGAGATGAGCGCCCAGATGAGCAGCCCTGTGGTAATCGTCAAGCCCGCCAACCCAATCGTCGTGGCAGATATGACGATCCGCTGCTGTAAGCGGCTTGCTTTATGACCGAGCCAAACGGCAAGAAAAGCGGCATACCCCGTTGCCGCTAAGCTGATGAATAAGCAGAACTCGCCAAGCACTCTCATCCTTGGTTCTCGTGGTTGGCCGGTTTATGGTCGAAAGCGAATGGACAAGGGAACTATTCGCGCAAAGATCCTAGTGCAAATTGGGAGATGCATCGGGAGATATATTCGACGCGATTGATCTGTCTTTTTGTTTGTACTTGCTTGCGCACCGCGTAATTACTTTTTGGCCAAGAATATCCTTGTTATGGAGCGTTCCCTCGACCACTACGTCGATGTTTTCGGCGAGGTTGTCCGGTAGCGCACAACGGCAGCTTACGTGCAATTTGTGCATTTCGCCAACCAAATCGAACTTTGCTTGCCGTCGGTCATCGACCATCGTTAGTGATCCGGCCAATACACGGCCGCTTACGCGAATCCGTTTGCCTGCCAGGTGTGGAGCATCGACAACAGCTTCATCAACGGACAAATAGTACTGCCAACTGCTGGCTGCTCCGAGAAAAGCCAAATAGCCAATTGCCACGGCAACGATAACTGCCGCGAGCGCAAGTTTGATTCCTGTGCTCATGTCGAAATTATTTGCATGGCGCGTGGTCGGACTAAGCCAAGAATTCAGGTTGGATCGTCCGAGGCTAGCTGACCCGGTGTGCCGAGCAGACTGGGTGCGAAGGCTAGCAGCCTCCGCGAAGGATGTCAAAGCCGAATCGTGCGCGACTGCATCCGTCAAATCGCATGTTTGCGGGCTTGCGTCCTACCAATTTGCGCATGTACTATCGTGCGACGAGTGAAATAGAGGAGTACGGCATGTATTTGCAGGACGGCGCCCAGTCATCTGAACCGGTCAACCAAAATGCGAACGCCAACCTGGCCACACCGTCGGAAGCCGGTCCAGTTCATGAAGAATTAGAGCCAGACCAGTCCACAATATCCCAGACGCGCCGCCACGCCACTGACCCGATCATCGGCCGTTTTCGTCTCGCGCTAGCAAACATCCAATCTAACGAACTAAATCGGCTCTACGGGCGCTTGCCCGATTTGGACAACCATTCACGTGTCGCTATTCGTGAATTCGCCGATTGCCTGCTTGCCAAAATGCTTCATCCGCCCTTGGAATCCTTGCGCTACGAATATGAAAATGGGTCACCAGATTATCTCTTAAACGCCCTCCAAAGACTTTTCCGATTAAACGATTGAGCTCGATGGTCTGACGGATTTCGTTCCTTCGCTGGGCCGCGCGACGATTCTCGACTTCAAACCGGCGCGAAATACTTGCTCGGTCATCTTCCCGAATGGAAATCAGCGGATCGAGACGTTTATTACATGTATTACGCCACTCAAGTTTGCCATCACATGGGTGGCGATTTTTGGCAAAAATGGAACACTGTAATGCGTAAGCTCTTACCGGCCAATCAGGTTGAGGTAGGTCAGGAAAACGGAAGTTGGGATCCGCGAGGCGATAAGTGGGGAACGCAAGGAGGCCGATTGTACGTCACTTGCATGTGCCTGTATATGTTGGAAGTGTACTATTGCTATTTGCCGGTCGGCAGCCGGTGAGTCGCTGAACGCGAACCATATCGACCAGCACGTGGGGAAGGCAGGGCAGGGTGGCGTCAACCAGCTTGTCGTCAACCGGCTTCACTGGTTCCGTTTCGCGCGCTGTAGTCTTGCCCCGCTTCAATCCAGGAACCATCGCCAGCGCCTGCGGAACGGACGGCGGTATTCGTCCTTCGCTCACTCCCCACTTGAACATGCGAACGATACGGCGCATCGAAGCATTGACGAATGAGCGCGCCAACTTTTCGCCGATCAGCTTTTGCCGCACGGCCTTGAATGCCAGTACGCCAAACTCGGCAGCAGCAGTCCGGCCGTACAGCTCGCGGACGGGACGTAGGACGCGGGTAACGCGGTGCAATTCGCTGTTCGGTCCGGTGCCATAATAGCCGCGCACGTATTCCACGTAATCGACCACTAACTCGGTGATCGAAACGGCGCGATCAGGCACGCCAAACGAGGATGACCGGCCTGACGCCAGCCATTCGGTTATCAGCCGGTCATATTCGATTCGGCTTACCTTGGAATGCCATAAGCCGAGGTAGTGGTCCTTGCCGTTGATCGTGACGACGGCCTGCCCAGTGGCGCGATGCTTTCGATACTTCGGAACAGCTTGATTGAGACGTGGCATTGTGCAGCTCTCCCATGTTGTGCAAGGTGCAAAACGGTAACTACCGTTTTGCGCCGTCGGGAAATGCCGCACTGCCGAACGTCGGCAGGTATTGTAAACTCTTGATTCGGCTGAACTTGTAACTAGCGACGCGGACGGGACTCGAACCCGCAACCACCGGATCGACAGTCCGGGACTCTAACCAATTGAGCTACCGCGCCGGCGGCCCGCCGACGTTCGAATTTGCGTACTAAAACGTCCGCCGAGCGACCAGCAACTATACCAAAACGGCCGAATAGCGACAAGCGGGCGGCGACCTCCCGCTGGGGGCTGCAGTAGCGGACTTTGGCATTTAGTCGGCGGGGGCCCAGTCTTGATCCCAGTGGTCGCTATCGAGAGTGGAGCAGAGGACTGCCACGCGATTGGCGTGGCGGATTCGCCAGCGTGCCCCAGTCTGTTTGAGGCGTCGTCCGATGACAATTTTGCAGGCCCCCTCGACCGTTCCGCTGCGAATCGCGCGGTCGGCTGCCAACTCGTTCGCATAGTTAAGGTGTGCTTCATGACGTTCGAAGTAGTGGAGCACCTGATCCAGCATTTTGCGCTTCGATTGGCTGCCGATCGCGGCGTGCGTTTGGCGTCGATAAGATATACCGTCGAATGTCAGGTTAGAAAGCCTGACCTACGCGAAAAGACTCCAATATGGCCGGACGGTGGTCGGTAAGCGTTATGCACGGTAGGATATTGCGTTTGGTTTGGTTCTTGCATCGGGAGAAATCGTGACCGCCGCGTCCGCATTCGCAAAATCGACTTTCATCTGGTTGCTGTTCGCGCTGCCCATCGCTGCGGCGGAAACAGGCGGCAAAGCGCCGGGGCGGCTGGATTCGGGAGTGACAGGCCGTGATGTATTGACGGTGATCGATGAGGCGGGCACCTCGCACAAGGTTGGCCGCAATGAGTTTTTGAAGTTGCCGCGGCAAACCGTGAAAGCGAAGGGGCACGACGGTGTCGCGGAATTTCAAGGTGCGCCGTTGGTCGAGTTGCTGGAATCGATCGGCGTAAAGTTTGGGTCCGGCCTGCGCGGCAAGCATGCGCCGACCGTGGCAATTTGCGAGGCGGCCGATGGTTATCGGGTCGTCATTACGCTGTTAGAAATCGATCCCGCCACAACCGATCGGTTGGCGATCGTGGCCGACCAGCGCGATGGCAAGCCGCTCGACGCGCATACTGGTTTTTACCGAATGGTCATTCCCGACGACAAACACGAGATCCGCTGGATCCGCAACTTGCAATCTATTCGCGTTGTCAATTTGCGGGATTTCCCATTACAAGCGCCGCACGGCAAAGGCGACGAAGAGCGACGTCCTTAAGCGGGCGGGCGGGACGGACATCATGTGCGCAAGACGATGTTTCTTGATGGCGCTCGTCGCGTTGTCGGCCGCTTGTGGGAAGCAGTCGCCTTCGTCCGCGCCGGCGGCGGGCGCTCGCGTCGGCCAGGAAGAGACGATTCTGGTATCAGCGGCGGCCAGCACGCGGGAAGTCATCGAGTTGCTGTGCAAGCAGTTCAGCGAAACAAACGGCGTCGAAGTGCGCGTGAATACTGGCGCATCCAACACACTGGCGAACCAGATTCTCGCCGGAGCGCCCGCCGACTTGTTTCTATCGGCAAGCGAGAAATGGGCAAACGAAATTGAGAAAGCGAATGTTGCCGAGTCGGCGGCTCGTTTGCTGACGAACGATCTGGTGATCGCGGTTCCAAAAGGAAACCCGGCAAATGTTCACGAGCCCGGCGACTTGCTGAACGACGAGGTGCAAAAATTGGCGCTCGCCGGTGAAAACGTGCCGGCTGGGATGTACGCGGACCAATCGCTCACAAAACTCGCGCTGCTCAAGCCGCTCGTGGATGTGGGCAAAATCGTGCGCGGCGCCGATGTACGTGCCACGTTGAGTTACATCGAGCGGGGCGAAGTGGACGCGGGAATCGTGTATTCGACGGACATTCGCAGCACCCAGGATGTGGAAGGCGTTTACGCGTTCGACCCCAAGCTGCACGACGAGATTGTGTACGTTCTGGTGCTGCTCAAGCACGGCAGCCACACTGCGGCTACGCGACGGCTATACGACTTCCTTCAATCGCCGACGGCTGAGAAAGCGTACCGGGAATTTGGATTCAGGCGTTTGGGCGGGCGCGCTGATTAGATGACATCGCACCAAAAACGCTCGCGACGGAGACAATCGCCATGTTGACCGCTCCGGAATGGCAGGCCGTTCGACTAACGCTTCTCGTCGCGTGCGTAGGGGTCGCGGCGACGCTGCCGCTTGCTGTCGCCGTGGGTTGGCTTTTAGCCAAGCGCGATTTTCCTGGAAAATTCCTGGTGGAGACATTGACCAATTTGCCGCTCGTGTTGCCACCGGTTGTAACTGGCTATTTGCTGCTGACGTTGTTCGGTCGCCAGGGAGTTTTGGGCAATTTCCTGGAGAGCTACCTCGGGTTGCGGCTCGTTTTCGATTGGAAGGGAGCCGCGCTCGCGGCGGCCGTCGTTTCGTTTCCGCTGTTGGTGCGGCCAATTCGGCTCAGCTTCGCGGCAGTGGACGATCGGCTTGTACAAGCCGCACGAACGCTGGGCGCCGGTCCGCTCGATGCGTTTGCGACCATCACGCTGCCGCTGGCACGATCGGGAATTCTGAGCGGCGCGCTGCTTGGCTTGCGCGCAGCATGGGTGAGTTCGGCGCGACGATTATGATCGCGGGAAGCATTCCAGGAGAAACGCGCACGATCTCGCTGCTGATTTATTCAATGCTGGACACCCCCGGCGGCATGCAATCGGCGATGCGGCTCGTGTGGATTTCGGTGGCCATCGCCGCCGCCGCGCTGGTCGCAGGCGAATGGTTGGATCGCGCGTCGAGGCGCCGGCTGCGGGGAGCGACGGCGTAACGCGATGACCGTGCTCGAATTCGACTGCCGGTTTGCGTATCCGTCGGGCTTCTCGCTCGTGCTGGCATTTGCGCCGGCAGCGGCGTCACGGGACTCGTCGGGCCCAGCGGTGTCGGCAAAACAACGGTGCTCAATCTGATCGCCGGGTTGTTGCGGCCGAGCCGGGGCAGGATCGTGCTACATGATCGAGTGCTTTTCGACGCCGCCCAGAAGATAGAGGTCCGCCCGGAGGACCGTGGAATCGGCTACGTGTTTCAGGACTACATGCTATTCCCACATCTGACGGTGGCCGACAATCTGCGGTACGGCTACCGGCGGCGAAGATCGCCGGGTCTTGCCATCGAGCAGGTCGCCTCGACGTTGAAGCTGGCCGAGGTATTGGAGCGCATGCCGGCGTCGCTGAGCGGGGGTCAGAAGCAACGTGTGGCGCTCGGCCGGGCCGTGTTGTGCAATCCGCGGTTGCTGCTGTTGGACGAGCCGCTGAACGCCGTCGATCGCGAACTTCAATCGAACATCGTCGAGTATTTGGAGCGAATCGTTGCCGAATTCAACGTTCCGACCTTACTCGTCAGCCACGATCAAGCGAACATTGCGGCGCTGACGAGTGCCGTGGTGACGATGGGCTGAATTGCTAAAATAGCTTGAGGCCGTTGTTGCGCCGCGATCGGGTAGTGCCCCGTGCACCGCAAGCCCCGAGCGCCATAGCCGCGAGAACCATCATGGCTAACGTGGGCGGTTCGGGAATTGTGGTCGATAAGGAAGCTCCGGCACCCGCGGTGACGCCGGTGGCTCCAAAACTGGATCTCCACTCATTGTAAGTGGTTGTCGTGTGAATGTTCTTGCGCCAGCTCACGTAGTCGGCGGCGTTGACGCGGCCATCGCCGTTGAAGTCGCCGGAGAGACTAGGAATGGTGGTCCAGCCGACATCGCGCAGTGCAGCGGCATCGACGTTAGTCAACTCGAACCGCCTAACTGCGGTCGTGAAATCGGCAGACGGTTCCATCAACAGGTCTTGAAGCGCACTGGGCCCGACCGTGCCCGCGTATTTCGGACTGGCGTTATGGAAGATGTACGAGTCGTATCGACTGTCTTGCCAGTGTGGATCGTTCGCGCTTGCTTCGGCTAGCGTCGTAACGGATGTCCCATTATCGGCGTTGTAAGCTGCGACCGCCTGGGGCCCGGTAAATTGCCCGGCGTTGGAAAAGTGTTTCCACTCCATGCTATCGGAGTTGAGCCCAAGCGCGTGGCCAATTTCATGTAATGCGACGGAATAAAAATCGACAGATCCAAGCGGCGCGGGCGAGTTCAAATCGAAGTTCCAGTTGGTGCTGCCGTCGTTGTCGAACGCGATCCAGCCGCCCCACATGGGTAGATTCTGGGCGGAGCCGGTCGAGCGAAAGCCGCGATTGTAGAGCGAATTTGCAGTCAAATACACACTGGAGAAGTTATGGACCGTTCCTCCTCCAGCTACCCCCGCCTCGGCACCCGTCAGGGGGCGGGCGCCGACGTAGAGGATCCATTGATTGGCCGCGATTGACCACGGGCCGCGGTAATCGTTGGCGGCCGGGGCGCCGCTGGCGAAAACCGCATCGGAAGCGGAACTCACCGCCGGGCTCACCTCCACGTTGTTGCCGCTGGTAGGATTGGTAAAACCAATCCGCGCGTCAACGGCGTCGTCCTGAATCGCGACGGCCGAAAGCTGAGTTGTGATGATCGCGCCGAAGCGATTCGCGGCGGCCTGCAACACATCTTTCTTTTGCTGCGTGTTGAAGAAACTGCCCGTATCGTATTTGTAGTCCACCGTGATATTGAGTGCTTGCGCCGGGTCGCAATCCGCGAATAGATGCAAGAACGGAATCAAGATGAGTGCCCAAAGAGTGCCGATCTTCGGCGAACACGCGACCATGATCCCTCCGGATCGCTAGAAGATAGTTGCACCAAACGAAAACGTAAATCCCCAGGGGGGACGCAAGTCTGCGCCGACAACATGATCGGCGATTCGAATTTGCAGTCCGATTAGCAGTCCCTTGTTCGCCGACTACGGAGCAATCATCGCTGCCAGTACCAAGAGTTCGCGGCCGGCTGTTGTCGGCGGGCGCTAGCCAAATCGTTGGAGACTTCGACGCGGTCGGCGACTTGCCAGGGAAAGATCTGCACGCCACCGGAAACGCTTACGACCCAATTGTGGCCAGCTTTCACGAAGCTCGCTTGCGATGCCACAGAGCGCGGCGCCGGATATACATCGAGCGACTGCTCGCCCATCAGGTTGGGGACCTGCAGGCCGGACTTGTCCGTCAATCGTTCTTTGGCCATGAGGGCACCGACCACGGCGAGGTCCATTACGTTGCGCAACTGGCCAAAGCTTGAGTCCTCGCGGGCGAGTTCTTCGAATTTATTCGTGAACGTATCGGCCCATTTTTGGGCGGTCGCATCGGACTTGCCGCTGTGCTGTTTTTGGCCGGCACTGTTGAGGAAATCCTGCTCGGTAAGGCAGCGGACGCCTTGCCCGCTGAGTTGCCAGGCGAGGCCATCGGTGTCGCGACGCAACGGGTCGTACTTGGGTGCAAGCCACCAACGGGGCATCATGTTTTGCGAGTTCGTGCCGCGCTTCATCATCGTCAAGAAGCTCGGCATGCCATCCACGGGAGCGGGTTCAAAATTCATGGCGAGTCGCTTCATGCGGAAATCGGCGGCCACGATGACGCGGGCGAAATGGCTCGTAGCCGGTATGCCGGTGACGGAAATCTTTTGCGGGCCGACCGCTTCCTCCATTTGCCGGGCAGCAGATTCCGGACCGCCGTGCGCGGAAAGATGACCGGCAATTTGCCGCATCCGCTGTAATCCCGCGGGGGTCGGATCGATCGAACAACTGATGCCGCTGGCGTTCGACGATTCGGCGACGCGGAGGGCGACCATCAAATCATCGAGCATGAGCACGGGGCGGCCGCTCGTGGCGCCTACGACGCTGCCGAGCGAATCGATTTTCCATCCTTCGGCTGGGCCGGCGAGCACGATATCCTGCCGATCGGGATACACGAGCACGTATCGCACGCGCTGCAAACCGGCGAGGCAAATTACGGAATCGGTCAACGGTTTTCCGGCCGCCCGGGCGGAAGCAATTTCAGATTCCAAATGTCTCAACGAAACGAATCGCAGGTCGGTCCACTTTTGCAAATCGGCCGGCACTTGTTGCAAGCCTGTTTGCCAGGCGGCCTGGAGCTGTTTCAATTCGCCGACTTGCGGGTTAGAGACGACGCCATCGGTATCAATC
Organism: Pirellulales bacterium; assembly: GCA_963733825.1. GTDB lineage: Bacteria > Planctomycetota > Planctomycetia > Pirellulales > Lacipirellulaceae > JABDGM01. The sequence continues at coordinate 27,558 of CAVTEK010000003.1, read as the reverse complement.
TTCACGCCGCCAACTGCGGCAGAGCGGAAACCGAAGCCCCCCTGGGCCTCGACTCTGCTGCTGAATCCACAACAGGCCGCAAGGGCGGCGGCAATGGCGAGAAGCCGCTGGCTGTTAAGATTTAAGATGCAAGACATACTCGAATCGCCTCCGCCGCTCGACCAGGCCGCCGAAGCGCGGTTCGGTTCTGGCCACATGAAAGGACTTTCTCGTAGAAAACTGCTCCATCCTTCACCCTAATCGCTAACTCCAGTTGTTTCAACAGATTTGGGAGTAGGACGGACTTTAGTCCGTATCGGATTCAAGGACTAAAGTCCGTGTTGCGTTGGTTTTGTCCCGCAGGAAATCAATTATTTTCCCTAAACCGTGTCCGGCAGGGCGGTTCTGCGCAATTTGACTTGAACATGGACCCCTGCGGGGAATAAGTTGTAAGTAGGAGCACAAGGCGGCAGTTTTGGCCGGTGAGCTCGGGAGGCCCTGTCCGAAATCCTGGACTGCGCAGGGTGCGCCGCCATTCGCCGTCGCAGCCGGTTGGGTTTTGGCTTTTCTGATCGATATTCGATGACGGCATACCTGGTTATTCGCGAAGGCTCGAAATGGACGGATGTTTTCCGCCTGGTGGACGGGGAATCCATCACGGTAGGGCGGGCGCCGACCAACGCAATTGTCGTCAAGGACGAGCGGTGCAGCCGCAATCATGCCGAGGTGTTTCAATCGCAAGGGCAATGGATGCTTCGCGATCTGGATAGCCGCAACGGCACGCTCGTCGATGGGCAACGGATTCAGCACGATTATAATCTGCAGCCGGGCGAAATCATTCGCATCGGCAATTCGCACCTGGCGTTTGTTCACGACCTTTCGCAGGCGTTTCCGGATTCGCATTCGGTGCTGCGCACGGCGCAGGCAGTCGATCAGGAATTGAGCGGCGATCTGACGGTGGGGCCGCCCGATAATGAGAGCGTGCTCGAGACATACGAGCCGACGACGATTACGCATCGACGTGGCCAGAGCCGTTTTCTCGAGCCGCCAGAAGAAGAGGATGTCGATGTATCTTTGCCGAAGGTCGGCCGGGCGGCGGCGAATTTGTGCCGGCTGGCATTCGAGCTGGCGAAGGCTACCGACGTGGTGACGTTGGCCAATGTGGCGCTCGACGGGTTGTTCGAAGGGACACAAGTGGATGCGGGTGCCCTGTTGTTGCAGGCGCGGCGGCCTTCGCCCAAGCAGCATGCCGACAAGCTGGAAGTGGTCGCGTCGCGGAGCGATTCGCCGCATCGGTACCATCGGGTTTCGCAATTCCTTTCGACGACGGTGATGCGGGAAGGCCAAGCCGTACTAGCTCGCAACGTGATGGACGACAGCCAGCTCGGCAGCCGCGATAGCAAGGGCGATATTCTGGCCACCAGCGTGATTTGCGCGCCGATCCGGCGCGACGGCAAAGTGCTGGGCGTCATCCATTTGTATTCGACGGATGCCGGCAAGCCGACGGATCCGGATGACCTGGAATTCACGCTGGCCGTGGCCGACACGGTGGCCGTGGCGCTGGAGAATCTCAGCCGACAGCAGGAATTGGCCGAGAATCTCAACCAGATTCGCGATGAGAACGTCGAGCTTCGCGAGCGATTGGGGGTGCAGAGCGAGATCGTCGGCGCGAGCGAGGCCATGAATCAGGTAGCGCGAGAAATCGCGCGGGCCGCGCCGAGCCGCGCCACGGTGTTGATCCGCGGCGAAAGCGGCGTGGGCAAAGAGCTGGTGGCGCGGGCGGTGCATTTTTCCAGTCCGCGCCGCAAAGCACCGTTCGGCTGCATCAATTGCGCGGCCTTATCGGAAACGCTGCTGGAAAGCGAGCTGTTCGGACACGAGAAGGGAGCGTTCACCGGTGCGACGGAGCGCAAGATCGGCAAGTTCGAGGCGGCCGACAAAGGTACGCTCATGCTCGATGAAATCGGTGAGATGAGCCCCAAGACGCAGGCCAAGTTTTTGCGAGTGCTGGAAGGGCATCCGTTCGAACGCGTCGGCGGCAGCGAGCAGATCAAGGCGGATGTTCGGGTGATTGCGGCCACGAATCGCGATTTGGAGAAAGACGTGGCCGAGGGCAGCTTCCGCCGCGATTTGTATTTTCGGCTCCACGTGCTGGAAATCGTGGTGCCGTCGTTGCGCAAGCGGCCGGAGGATATTCCCGAGTTAGCGGAGTATTTTCTGCACCGCTTTGTGGCCGAGACAGGGAGCAAGATCAAAGGTTTTACGCCGCGGGCGATGGAAGAGCTGCTGCGGTATCGCTGGCCGGGAAACGTCCGCGAGCTGAAAAACGTGATCGAGCGTGCCGTGGTGCTCACCCGCAGCGAATACATCGATCACGACGACCTGGTGCTTTCGACGTTGCGCACGGCCGGCGACACCGACTCGGGCGAGATCGAGAGTCGCAACGGCCGGAGCGAGCCGGCGTCGCTCGCCGATATCGAGAAGCAGCACATTCTCGATACGCTCCAGCAAACCGGCTGGAACAAGAGCCGAGCGGCAATTATTTTAGGCATCGAGCGCTCGACGCTGGACCGCAAGATTCGGCGGTACGAATTGGTGGAAGAACGGGCGCACAACGATTGAGATGCAGTTCAATTGCTAGACGGGACAACAGGATCGGCACGATCAACTGGATCGATCAACAATTGGCGTGCCGCACCGTTGAGGCGATGACTCCAGATTGTCGTCCTGTCGATCTTGAAAACCCTGATATCCGGTCCTGCTGAATTCCAATGAATATTCGCCTTGTGAAGCCGTCATCCGCTTGTCGTTGCTGCGTATTCACTATTGCGTCGATCGTCGGCGTCGCTGCCGCGGCTGAACGGCAACAATCTGAGCCGGCGCCGATTTTTCCGAAAGCGCTTGCGCGCGGCGACACGATCGAAATCATCGCGCCGGCAAAATATCTCGATAAGGACCGCGTTTGCCTGGCCAAGAAGCGGCTGGAAACAATGGGTTTTCACGTGCGGCTCCCCAAGAACCTGTTTCGCAAGAAAGGTTTTTTGGGCGGCAGCGATGAAGAGCGGGCGTCGGAACTCATGGCCGCGTTTGCCGATCCGGAAGTGAAGGCGGTGATGCCCGGCACGGGCGGATATGGCACGACGCGAATTTTAGACAAACTCGACTACGATGTGATCCGCCGGAACCCGAAGATTCTGGTCGGCTTCTCCGATATCACGGCGCTGCACATCGCGATCAATCAGCAGACCGGGCTCGTAACGTTCCATTCGCCGTTGCCGGAGTGGGGGCTGGGCGACGATAAGAACTTATCGCCGTTTGCCGCGAAATGGTTTTGGCGGGCGATTCTGGCGAAATGTTATCCAGCAAAAGGCAACGGTTATCTGATCGTCACTCATCCTGGTAGTGGCGGCAGATCGGATGACGCGAAGCTGTTCAAGGATGTGCCGCGACCGGTGACGATGAACGGAGGCAAAGCGCGGGGCCGGCTGATAGGAGGCAATTTATCGGTTCTGCATGCGATGATGGGAACGCCCTACGAGATTCAGACCGACGGAAAACTTCTGTTCATTGAAGACGTGGGCGAAGCGCCCTACCGCGTGGATCGCATGCTGACGACGCTGCGCCTGGCCGGCAAATTCGATCACGTGGCCGGGATCATTCTGGGCCAGTTCTCTGCCCGCAAGGAAGAGGCCAAGTGGGACGATGACGAATCGATCGACGACGTTCTCAAGGGCTTTTTCGCCGATCTTCACGTGCCGGTCGTGAATCGCTTTCCGCTCGGCCACGTGCGCTTCAACACGACGCTGCCGGAGGGCGCGATGGCGGAACTGGATGCCGATGCGCAAACGCTTCGGGTGCTGGAGAATCCGGTCATCGTACCGTAGTACTTATGGCACCTAACAAAATTATACCGCCAAGCGCGCCAAGTAGAGCAGGAAACAACCATGTTCTATCTTGGCGATCTTCGCGTTCTTGGCGGTTGGATTCATTTTGATCGATGCTCCCAGCTCGCCTGGTTGAAAATCACGCCGCGCGTTGGGCGCGGATGTGCGAGACGTCGGGAACGCCGTCCTTGGCAGCACAGCGTTGAAATTTCTGCCAGCCGCGCTCGTGCTGCCGAGCGGCCATAAAATTCGTGCGGTGGAAACGAGTTTTATCGAGGTCGATGACCCACAAGCGTCCGGCCGGCCCGATGATCAAGTTTCCCATGTGCGTATCGTCAAGGCTGACGCGCAGTTCGATGAGCCGCTGCCAGATCTTGCGAATTTGACTTGACAAGTCGTCTGTGAGCTGTCGCGATTTTTTGCCGTTGACTGCCAGGTAGGAACGCAGCGTAACGCCTTCGACGTATTCATACATCAGGAAAGAATCGCGGCGGAAAATGCCCCAGCGGTTCTCGATGCAGGCGACTGGCCGCGGCGTGGGGAAGCCAGCATCGATCAATTTAGTCGTGGATTTGAAAGTGGCAGACGCCCACGAGCGGAGCGGCAACTGCCGGATGAAATGCCACCAGGTGGGTCGGTACTGCTTGAGAACGTAGGACTTGGAGTTCCAATCGAGCCGGACGGTGCGCCGCAATCCGGTGCGGCGCATCATTTGGCCGCGGGCAATCAAGGACGCCGGGTCGCGCCACAACCGTTGAGTCAGGTCGTCTGGCAGGCTGCGATCGACGATCGCAACGCGCCCAAGCGATTGGCGGCGCGAATAGCCTTGTGCGTCGTTTGCGGTTTGCATAGGGGTGGGCATGGCGCGCCGATCTATCGAATTCGACTGGTGGGCTGCGTCGCGGTTCGCATCAATTTTTGCCAGGCGTGCTGCTGTCGGGCGGCGGCGACTTTGGCGGCGCGGTGAAAGCGGCTTTTATCCAGGTCGATCAGCCAGAGTCGGCCGGCCGGGCAGACGATGAAGTTGCCCGAATGGGCGTCGGCGAGTCCGACTTTTAATTCGCACAAGCGGTCCCAAAGCTTATGCAACTGTTGCCACATGCGCTCGTGCGTCGTGGTCGGATGGCGGGCTTCGCCGTTCAAGTAGCTGCGGAGGGTGCCCCCTTCGACGTACGGGTACATCAGGAACGAGTCGCGGCGGGCAAGCCCCCAGCGGTTTTCAATGCAGGCGACCGGGCGGGGTGTGCCGATGCCGGCGTCGGCGAGGCGGTGTGCGAAATTCCACGTCAGCGCGGCCCGCGACGGCATGACCAGTTGCTTGAGGGCGTGGCGCAACGTCGGCTCGACGTAGTGTTTGATCACGAACCTTTGACCATTCCAGTCCAGGTGCACGGTTCTTCGGGCCCCGCGTTGCCGGAGGACCTTGCCCCGATCAAGAAGCGATTCGGGTGCCGACCACAGCACTGCTATCAGATCATTCGGCAAGTCGGAATTGAAGTGCGCAATGCGGGCAAACGACCGGCGGCAGGCAACTTTTTCGGGATCGAATCGCAGGCTATCCATGACAGGCTTCATTCCTTCATGATTAGCGGATTGGAGCAGATGATCTATCGATAACATCGCAGAAAATGGGCGTCGCCATTAGACCAATTCCTCGCGGTTGCTGGTCGTGCAAGCAATGCCTATGATGGTGCAACCATCTGCTTCTCGATCAGTGTAGGCTGCTCGCCCCGCGAGTAGAAATCCTCTCGCGGCTTCGGCCGTGAGCCCGGCCAAACGGAGCGAGACGACTACTCTCACACGAACGGGTCGGCGCGTGCTAGTGCTTGCTCAATTAGCCAACGGTGCTATCGCGGGCGCACAGGGGCAGCATTTGCCAGCGGGCCCGGGGCATTGGATCGCCTTCTGCGCCGGGACGGTGATTCTTTTGGCGCTCGATATGTTCGTGTTCCACCGGCACTCGCACGAGCCGACGCTGCGCGAGTCGGCAATGTGGACGCTGTTTTGGTGCATGCTGGCCGGAGGGTTCAATCTGTGGCTGTGGTGGTGGGCCGAACAGGTGGCGCCTCCCGGGTCGACGCACGCGCTGGCGTTTCTGACGGGTTACCTCGTCGAATGGTCGTTGTCGATGGACAACGTGTTCGTGTTCGTGGTGATCTTTGCGTACTTCGGCGTGCCGATGAAGTACCAGTATCGCGTGTTGTTTTGGGGGATCATCGGGGCGATCGTGTTGCGGCTGTTGTTGATCGTTGCCGCGGCCGGACTTCTGCACTACTTCGATTGGGCGTTCTATATCTTTGGAGCGTTCCTCGTGTACACGGCGATCAAGCTGGCCACGTCGCACGGGATGGAGTCGCACCCGGAGCAGAATATATTCGTGCGGCTGGGGCGGCGGTATTTGCGGGTGGCGCCGGGATCGCATGGTGAGAAGTTTTTTGTGCGGATGGAGGGGCAGACATTTGTCACGTCGCTGTTTTTGGTGCTATCGGTGATCGAATTCACGGACGTGCTGTTTGCCATCGACAGCGTACCGGCGATCTTCGGCATTACTTCCGACCCGTTCATCGTGTTCACGTCGAATATCTTTGCCGTGATGGGGCTGCGGGCGCTGTACTTTTTATTGGCCGGGGTGATGACGCTGTTTCGGTATCTCAACTACGGGCTGGCGGCGGTGTTGGGGTTCATTGGCGTGAAAATGATCGTCAAGGAGGCCTTCCACTGGGAGCCAAATCCCTTGCAGTCGCTGGTGGTGATCATCGGGTTGTTGGGGTTGTCGATCGTGGCCTCGCTGATCGCAGCGCGGCAAGAGGTGAAGCAAGGGAAAGGCAAACAAAAGCCGATATAGGGGCGCTTCGCGAACTAATTCGGCCTGTCGGCCGACGCCAACGGCGAGTGGCGTTGTGGGAAAAGTCTGGTAGTGGGCCAGTTCACTATTGTCATTCCGAGGTACTCCGAGGGAGCCGGCTAGATTCCTCGGAGTACCTCGGAATGACAGGTTGTTGATCCCTAAGCGAACTGGCCCGCTACTAAAAGTCTCGACTATTTCATGTTCCGCGGGCATAATGGTAGTGGAACAGTCGTCGCGGAAGGGGCCGCGGCGCATGGAGAGGCGTCTTCTCATGGCACGTCTAAATTACCGCGAGCGGATTCGTACGTTTGTCAGCCCCCGACCCTGCCGGGGGTTTGTTCGTGTCGCAGCGACCCATGGAGATGAAAACCCCCGGCAGAGCCGGGGGCTGACATGCGCTGCAAGTGCCGAGCGGGGCAAGCATCGCGGTTTTACGTTGGTCGAGATGCTGGTCGCGATGGCGATCACGCTGGTGATGATGGGGGCCGTGGTGACGCTGTTTGCCAACATCAGCAACAGCGTTCGCATTCGGCGCGCGACGATCGAGTTGTCGAGCCAGCTTCGGCACGTTCGCAACGTGTTGCAGCAGGATTTGCAAGGGGCGACTTGTCCGGGCGTCACCTGGCAGCGGCCAGAGTCGAACCATGGGTACATCGAGATTATCGAAGGGCAGTACCGGGAAGGCAACGCGAGCATTTTGCTGGATGCCGATCCGAACAATCCGAACACCGGAACGTTGCCGCCGAATTGGCCGCCGTCGGCGACGAATCCGGAAATCGATCATGTGGCGTCGACCATTCCTTCGAGCAATATCGCGCTGAAAGATTCGACTTGGGCGACCGACGGCGCCGGGCTCGGCGATGCCGACGACATCCTGATGCTGACGGTGCGGAACGAGCACGAGCCGTTCGTAGGGAAAAGTCCGACCAACGTGGGCGATCCGGCCGGTTTCGCCGGTTGGAATTACGATTCGATCACGTCGCCGTTGGCGGAAGTGATGTGGTTTGCAGTAGAGAATCCAGGCTATACGGATGCGACGCTCACCGATCCGTCGGCGAACCACTTCTTCGGCGAGCCAGGCATGCGGACGATTTATCGCCGCACGCTGCTGATCGCGCCTTGGCTCGATCCCTACAAGGAAGTCGACCTCGACAACAACGGCATGGTTACGCTGAAGGGGGGGCAGATTTTCAAGCATGTGCCAGGCCTGCTGCGAATGTTGCCGACGACCATCACGCAAACGATGGTCGCGGAAGCGATTGCATCGCTCATTTCGTTTCAGGATCGGTACGATATATCGGCCCGAGTGGAGTGGGATTACACAGTGGGAAACTGGAAGATCGTGGCCAACACGCTGGGCGATTTGACGAAGCGCGAAAATCGTTTTTGTCATTTTGGTTATTATTTCGGCAAAAACGCGTCGGATCTGTCGCGGCGAATCTATCCATTCGCATTCATATCGATGGGCGGCGGTTATTCGGGTAGCTCGCAACCGGTGAAATTTCTAAGCGATCCGGAAATTCAGCCACCGAACAACCAGGCTCAGGCGACGGCGAATCTGCGAACAGTCGCTGGTCTCAATGGTGTGGTCGTTTCCTATACGAATGACGCGGCCAACGTCGACCCGAATATCGATCGCCGTTATTACGCGAGGCCGTTTGTGTACGTGGCCGCGACCCCGCAAAACACGCCGTCGACGCCCGCGACGGCACAAGCGATTCTCAATGACGATGGGCGGGTGGTGCGAGTGGTTCACGGCCCGGCGCCGCTGTGGGGCACTCGCCGCGGCGAGGATGTGATGATGACCGACGCGCTGGCGTTCGACCTGCGAGTTTTTGATCCGGGTGCGCCGATTTTTGCGACCGTGAAGAAACCAGTTGACCTGACAAAACCGCAGCCGGAGCTCGATGTTGTGCTTACGCCAAGCGATCCGGGTTGGCGCGGCAGTCCGACCGATGGGACGGACGGGGCGTATATGCAGCGCGGACAATATGGGAAGCTATTCGGCCAGCGATTCGACCACCGGCGTTGGACGAAATAGTACCGGCTTTCCGAAAGACTTTGCCTATGTCGGCCAGGGCGCTTATGTAGACCTCGGCTACGGATATGATTCGCGCTTTACCACGCCGCAATTGCCGTTTCCGAAGTACTCGTCGGGTTTTACAACATCGGCCGATCCTTGGTTTTTCTATCCGCGTGGGCTAATGGACGTTAAGGGAAATCTTCTGGCGCCAGGTTATTGTGTCTACGATACGTGGTCATTCCACTACGAGAACGATGGAATCGACGAGGACCAGGACGCCAATAAGCTCGTCGATCAAGGCACGAACGGCTTGGATGACGTTGGCAATTACTACGATCCAGTTCAAAACAAGATCATCCCGGACACTCGTTTGGGTCCGGATGACGTTGGCGAGCGCGAGACGACGCCGCCGTACGACAAGCCGCTGCGGGGGATGCAGGTGCTGATTCGCGCATACGAGCGCGACAGCCGGGCGATTCGGCAAGTGCGGGTGAATCAGCATTTCATGCCGGAATGAGGCGAGTCAAGAGCGGAGAGTCAAGAGCCAGAGGCGGGCGGGCGATACTTTGTTATTCTGGCTCTTGACCCTCGACTCGTAGCTCTTGACTATCATGCACACCATTCGTCTTCGCGGGCCTTGGCAGGTTGAGCCGATCGCGAGGTTCGAGCTTCAAGCCGATGGTTCGAACCGGCCGGCGAACGAAGGTCTTCCGCCGGCGACGCGGGCGACGATGCCGGCCGATTGGTCGGGCCCGTTCGGGGCCGACTTTTTTGGGCGCGTGCGCTATCGGCGGACGTTTCAGAAACCGACCGGGTTGGGAAGTGGGGAGCGGGTGTGGCTCGTGGTGGAGGGGCCGCGGTCGCGCGCGGTTGTGGAGCTAAACCGCAAGCGGATGGGCGAGGTTTCTTGCGGTGAATCTTATGGGCGGTTCGATATTACCGAAATGCTTGAAGATCATAATCGATTGGAGATCGTGGTGGAGCATCCGGCGATTGGCGCCAGTGGAGCGGCCAACCGCGATAGCGATGCGAAATTGGCCGGCGGTTTGATCGGCGAGGTGCGATTGGAAATTGAAGATTGATTTTCACCACAAAGTGCACAGAGGATACGGAGAAGACAAAGCTATTTGTCATTGCAAATTTGTCATTTGTCATTGGCCATATCCGAAAGGACGAATTACAAATGACTAATGACAGATTCTTCTCTGTGCACTCTGTGCCCTTTGTGGTGATTTCCTACAGGTGAAAGTTGTGTTGACATTTTTTCGCACGGTTATTGTTGTCTTTGCTGCGTGTGGCAGTGCTGTTGGCGCGGAGCCGAAGTTGTTGCCGCGGGAGTTGCTCGACGCGGGGTGGATATCGTTATTTGACGGCGAGACGCTTTTTGGCTGGCAGCCGACGGGAGACGCCAAGTGGGAAGTGGTAGATGGCGAGATTCGCACGAGCGGCGAAAAATCGGGTTGGCTGATGACGACGAGCGAGTGGGCGAACTTCCAGTTGAATGTCGAATTCCGCCGCGCGGCGGCGACCAATAGTGGGGTCTTCCTGCGGACGCCCTTAAACCCGAAAGATCCGACGCGGGATTGTTACGAAATCAACATAGCACCGCGCGACAACCCGTTCCCGACAGGGAGCGTGGTCGGCCTCCGAAAAGTAGATGCTGACACGGCGCCAATCGACCCTGCGAAATGGCACACATTAGGCATGGCTGCCTACGGCCATTTCATCGGAGTCAGTTTGGATGGTCATTCCCTGTATCGCTACAGGGAGCGTTTGTCCATTCGCGTGGGGCATATCGGATTGCAGTCGAACAGCGGTCGGGTCGAGTTTCGAAATATTCGATTGCAGCCGATGTATTTGAAATCGCTGTTCAATGGGCATGATTTGAGCGAATGGAACCAGGAGCGGGCAGAGAAGTGCCGGTTCGAAGTTACCAAGGATGGCGAGCTGCATTTATCGAACGGTCCCGGGCAAATTGAAACGGCGAAGGATTTTAGGAACTTCGTATTGCAGCTGGAGTGCAAAGTGAACGGCAAAGGATTGAATTCCGGAATCTTTTTCCGCACGCTGCGCGAAGGGCGGTGGGCTGGGTACGAGAGCCAGATTCAGAATGGCTTCAAGGACGGCGATCGGACGAAGCCGAAGGATTTTGGGACGGGGGCGATCTACCGTCGGCAGCCAGCGCGGTATGTGGTGCCGAACGATCGTGAGTGGTTCACGAAGACGATCGTCGCCGACGGGCCGCATTTTGCCGTGTGGGTGAATGGGTACCAGGTGAGCGATTGGACCGATACGCGGCCGGAGAAGGAAAGTGGCCGCGAGGGGCTGCGGCTCGGCGGCGGCGCGATCGCGATTCAAGGGCACGACGCGACGACGGATTTCTTGTTTCGCAAGATTCGCGCGGCGGAGTTGGCGCGATGAGGATGCCGAGGAGGTTGCAGGATTCAGGATGCGGGATGCTGGGGGCAGGGATTCGAGGCAACGTTTGTTCGCCGACTTGTCACGCCAGCGGGAGCGAACCACAATGAGCGGGTCGCGTCTTATATGACGTTTGCGTCCTTCCCTGCCCCCTGCATCCCGCGCCCTGAATCCTATGCAATGCGTTCTCGCTTACTCTGGCGGTCTCGATACTTCGGTCATTTTGGGTTGGCTGCAAGATGAAGGGTACCAGGTGCATTGCGCGTACGTGGACCTGGGGCAGCCGGGCGAGGACCGCGAGGCGATTTTGAAAAAGGCTCGCGATTGCGGGGCGGCGTCGGCGCGGATTGTGGATGCCCGCGAGGAATTGTGCCGCGATTTTGCGTTTCCAGTTTTGGGGTGGCAGGCGAAGTACGAAGGCATCTATTTGCTGGGGACGTCGATCGCCAGGCCTCTGATCGCCAAGTGTTGTCTGCAAGTCGCGCGCGAGGTCGGAGCGGAGGCGTTTGCGCACGGGGCGACGGGCAAGGGGAACGATCAGTGCCGGTTTCAACTGGCGGCCGAAGCGCTCGAGCCGGGCGTGAAAGTCGTGGCGCCGTGGAGGATCAAGAAGTATCGCGACAAGTTCCCGGGCCGGAAGGAGATGATCGATTTCTGCGCGGTGAAGAAGATTCCTGTGAAGGCGTCGATCGCCAAGCCCTATAGCTCGGATGAGAATTGTCTGCACATTAGCTATGAGGCTGGGAAGCTCGAGGATCCGGCAATCGATGGAGTGTCGATCATCGAATTTGGGATGACGGTTTCGCCGCAGCAGGCGCCGGATAAGGTCGAGGAGGTGAGCGTTAAGTTTGAGCGGGGCGTGCCGGTTGAGCTAAATCGCAATCGGCGGACGGCGCTGGAGATGGTGCAGGATTTGAATCAGGTTGCGGGGCGGAATGGCGTGGGGCGGATCGATATCGTCGAGAATCGGTTTGTCGGCATGAAGAGCCGCGGAGTGTACGAGGCGCCGGGAATGACGGCGCTGTACGCGGCGCATCTGGCGGTCGAGCAGCTGACATTGGATCGCGATACGGTGCATTTGCGCGATCGGCTGGCGCCGGAAGTGGCGGAAATGGTTTACTACGGGTACTGGTATGTGCCGAAGATGGACGCGCTGATGACATTTTCCCGCGAGGTGCAGCAGGCTGTGAATGGCGAAGTCACACTCGCGTTCTATAAGGGCAATGTGTTTGTGCGCGGGCGGACCAGCCCGAATAGTTTGTACGACGCGTCGACGGCGAGTATGGAGGCCGGCGGCAGTTACGATCAGACCGACGCAGAAGGGTTTTTGCGGATTCAGGGGTTGCCTTCCCGAGTTCTGGGTCGAGTGCGACCGCGGAAGTACTAGTTTTAAAGGCGATTGCAAAATGAAAATTGCAAATTGCAAATTGCTGAAGCGGCTCGGCAATTTACATTTTGCAATTTTCAATTTCCGCTTCTATCGTGCCCGCCATTCATGTACCTGACCGAAAACCCTGTGCTGCAGCGCGAGCTTCTTACGAACCTGCGGATGTCGCGGGCGTTTGTGCTGCTGTTCATGTACGTGGGCCTGTTGGGCGTCGTCGTCTATCTGGCCTGGCCGCAGGAACAACTGCTTGATTTGGCGCAGCCGATCGCGGCGAAGCGGTTGGTGAATTTGTTTTTCTTTGGGCAGTACATGCTGGCGTCGCTGATGGCGCCGAGCTTTGCGGCGGGGGCGATCACGGGTGAGAAGGAGCGGATGAGCTACGAGATGCTGCTGGCCACGCCGCTGCGGCCGGGGGCGATCGTGCTCGGCAAGTTGTTTGCGGCGCTGTGTCACCTCGGCATTCTCATGATCTGCTCGCTGCCGATCGTGATGCTGTGCTTGCCGTTGGGCGGCGTATCGCTGTACGAAGTGTTCGGGGCGTATTTGGGAATGATCTCGACCGTGGCGCTGTTCGGCATGATCAGCCTTTGGGCGAGCAGCTATTTTCGACGGACCAGCGCGTCGCTCGTGGTTTCCTATTTGATGATTCTGCCGCTGGCGGTCGTTTGCGTGCTGATGTGGAATGGAATGGAGCAGCACGGCAGGGCGCGGTTGCTGGTGACGACAACGATCGTGCCGTTGGCTTGCCTGTCGCTGATCGCGGTGATGTGGCAAAACGTTTGCCGCCGGCTGCTTTATCCGCCGGACCTCGGGAGTGAAGGGAAAGAGGTCGTCGATCTGGAGGTGGAGGCTCGCGAGGCGGTCGGATTGTACATCAAGCGCGACGAGTTTCCAGATAAGCTATTCGCGCCGCCGAAGCGGACTTCGTTCATGGAAGAAGGCGTCAATCCGATTTACGACAAGGAGATGCGCAGCGAGATCTTCAGCCAGGGCACGCTCATGTTGCGGCTGGTAATTCAGATCAGCATGATGTTGGCGCTGTTTGTGATGGCGGGGTGCCTGTACATCCAGCCGCAGTTGGCGGCTTGGTACATCGCGTACGTACTGCTGTTCAATATGCTGGTGGGGCCGGTGTTTTCGGCCGGTAGCGTGACGAGCGAGCGGGAGCGGCAAACACTCGATTTGCTGCTGGTGACGCTGGTGACGCCGTGGCAGATGCTGTGGGGGAAGCTGTTCTCGGGGCTGCGCGTATCGAGCGTGCTTACGTCGTTTCTGCTGTGGCCCGTGTTCCTGGCATGCCTGATGCCGCTGCCGTTCTGGCATCATCTTGGGACCATGGCCGGGTATGTGTTGATTGTTGCTTTAACGTGCGTGACCACGGCAGTGACCGCGCTTTTTTGTTCGGCGATTTTCCAGAAGAGCGCGACCAGCCTGATTTCGACTTATCTCATTATCGTGGCCATGTTCATGGGCCCGGTGGCGGTGAGATTTTTTGCGGAGACGTTTTTTAAGGGCACGGTGCAGGCGGCCGTGGCGGAGAAAGTGGGTGTGGTCAGCCCGTTTTCGGCGACATTTGCTTTGCCGCTGAATATCGGGGAAGACGAAATGCGTGCGGCCGGGAGTGCGCCGGCGTCGACAGGTGATTTGCGCGTGTTTTTTGGATTTGTCGGCTGGTCGATTCTGTACAACGGGGTGCTGATCCTGGCGATGACGCGGCTGTTTCAGGCGCGGTGGCGAGTGGCGGATTGAAGGGAAGCTGTCAGCTCTTAGCTGTTAGCTGTTAGCCAGAAAAGTCTCGTTCCCACGCTCTGCGTGGGAACGCGCGTGCTTCGACGCTCTGCGTCGTTGCGGCGATTAATTCGCCGCCGAGCGGCGGGGTATTGTGTTCCCACGCGGAGCGTGGGAACAAGATGTTGGATTGAAAAGAAGCTGTTAGCAATTAGCTGTTAGCCAGAAATCCAATGGGTCCTGTTCTGGCTAAGAGCTAATAGCTAAAAGCTAACAGCTTTTTCCCAGTCCCTTGACGATTGAGCGATTAACGTGCGATAAATGGGCAACGACCTAGTGCGGCATGGCAGCCGAGTGATTCATGTCGAGCGCCCCTACGATGCAACGGCCCAAAACGCAGGACGAGCGCGATCTCGTGCTGTACGAATCGCGTTTGCAGCGGCCGGTGCGGATGAAATCGCCCGAGTTCGAGCGGAACGGGCGGATTCGTCACGTGATATTCTCGGGGCAGTTTGCGGTACCGTTTCTGGAGGAACTGGCCGGTATCGCGGATATGATCCGCATGCTTTCCAAGAGCCGCGGCGGGCAGGATTTTCTGATCAATTTGCTGCCCCACCGGCGGGCGATGCTGTACTTTACGCAGCCGTCGACGCGGACCTTTCTATCGTTTTCGGCCGCGTGCCAGATTTTGGGCATCACGTGCAACGAGGTGCGCGATCCGAGCACCTCCAGCGAAACGAAGGGCGAGACGCGGTTCGATTCGATCCGGATGTTCAGCAGCTATTTCGACGTGATCATCATGCGGAGCCCCGAGGCGCGGCTGGCCGAGTCGTGTGCTTACCTGATGAACGACCTGGGATCGAGCGGCCAGCGGAGCGTGCCAATCGTAAATGCGGGTTCGGGGGCGGACGAGCATCCGACGCAAGCCTTGTTGGATATTTACACATTGCAGCGGTCGTTTCAATTCGCCAGCCCGAAAGATTCGCCGGCGGCCAATCGCTTCGACGAGCTGCGCGAGCGCAAGGGTTATGCCGGTTTGACGAAGGGACTGGCGCACAAGACATTCGGTTTCTGCGGTGATATCGGCCGGGGGCGGACGGTGCGATCGCTCGCAATGCTGCTGGCGTTGTACGAGAACGCGCGGCTGGTGTTCGTCGCGCCCGATCATCCGAGGTTGGCGATGCGCGAGGATTTGCGGGAGCGGCTGGTAGATCGCAATGTTCGATTTTATGAGTTTGAATCGTTTGACGAGATGCTAGATGGGCGGCCGGTCATTGAGCAGCTCGACGCTCTCTACATGACACGGATTCAGAAGGAGCACAACGATCCGCAGGACGCGGCATCGTTCGCGGCGATCGATTTTTCGCGGTATTGTTTGACTCCCGAGCTTGTCGGCCGGATGAAAGAGTACGCGCCGATTCTGCACCCGTTCCCGCGCGATCAGCACTTCGGCGAAATCCCACCGGAGATCGATAACGACCCGAGGGCCATGTATTTCCGCCAGGCTCGCAATGGGATGTGGATTCGTGCCGCCCTGTTAGCCCATATCTTCGACGTGGACCGGCTCATCTCGCGACACTTCATGACCGAGTACCTGGAGCGGCACGACTACAACGAGTGACCTGGGACGTTTGGTTGTATCGGTCGTTCGGGTGCGGCAAGTATGGGGCAGGCGCGAAGCACTCCGTACGCGGCAAGGCTCGGTTGGTTGATAGCGTCTGGGTAAGCGGCGCCATTGTGCCGCCTGTTCGCTGTTCCTTGTTGCCGTCCCAGATCGATGGAATAGACAGAGCCGTTCTGTAGCTCGGATTGTTCCAAAGGCAAACCACATGCGCCGGTACTATTTGATTGCGATCGCTACGGTTGCTATGACAGTTGCCATTGGTGCGGAGGGTCGGCAGGCGGTATTGGCGGGCGGCTACTGGAACATGCCGGGTACGCTGCCGCAGCGGGTCGGCTATGGGTACAGCGGCGGGTATCATGCGCCGTTTATTCTTGGGCCGATGAAATTCGACGGGTTGAGGGCACCGAACGAAATTCGGCTGCGGTGCGCGCCGTGTTGCTGCTGCACCTATGCTTGCGACTGCGGATGCGAACGCTCGATGGATGCGCCGAGCACGATCGCTGGCATTGTAGCGACGACCCCGCCGACACAGGAAGTACAGCCGGTCGAAGCGCCAGTGACTATTGCTCCTGCGGCCGACAATTCAAGCGATGCGACTCCCAGCAGTGACGCCGCACGGCCGCTCTTTGATCCGCCGGTTCAACCGTAGCTCGGTTCGTGTTAGAGTGGTGCGAGAACCGATTCCCATGCACCCTCACCCCGGCCCTCTCCCGCGGCTCGAAGACTCGCCGAGGGAGAGGGGGTAAACTGTTGGCTTACATATTCTGGCTGATTGTATTGGCGGCCGTAATTGCGGCCTGGCTGGCATGGGTCGCGGTGCGGCCGAAACTGTTTGCGCGGCGTGTCCGAAACGCTGAGCGCGAATTCGCGCGCAAGCGTGCAGCGCTGGAGGCAAAATTCTTTCAAGCCGCAGCGGCGAGCGGCAAGCCGCGCGGACTGGAATGGAAACAATGCGCTTTTCAGGATGGTGTATTGATGGCGCGGGACCGTGCTAACGGCGAACTGATTGGGCTGGTTGGCGTCACGATCGGCTTCGAAGCAATTGAAGGGGGCGGGATGGAGGATGTCGAAGCTGTGGGAAATCTGCGGGCGGCGACTGCGGTGTTCACACACAACGGCCGCGGATGGACCACGCAGGGGCGGGCGGTGTTCAACTTGGAACCGCGCGAAGTGTTGGAACGGTATCGGAAAAGCTTGGACGAGATTGCGAGTTGAATGTTGCGCGTATGCTGGGGGTAGCTAAACCGCAAGCGGTTTGTTGCGATATCCTAGCGCGCTGTCGGCTCGCCGGTGGCTCGACCCCAGCCACCCGATGCCAAAGCTAGATATCGGCGGCGGCGGTGGGGGCGCGGGAGGCGGCTAGCTGGTCGAGCTGTTTGTGAATCAGCTCCAAGATTGAAGCCTCGCGCGGGTGGACGGAGCCGCGGGTGAGGATAATCGAGGCCTGCGAATTCTCCCAAATGAGCTCACGTGGCTTGTGCGATTCGCGGGTAATCGGGCCGTATTTCTTGATCGCCGCTTCACTGATCACGTGGAATTGATCGGTCGGCAGGAAGGCGGTGATGCGGTACAGCTTGCCATCGACGAATTGATACAGCAGCAGATCGGTTTTCACACCGGCAACGGTTGGCGAATTGTCTTCCGACGGCAGGTCGATGCGGGCGTGGATGATTCCCGCGGCGCGATGCCAGGCCTCGCTGCGAAGCGAAGCTTTGTTCGCGCCCCAGGCGGAATCGGAACTGATGGGCAGCCTCGCACCGCCCTCGCCGCTGCGATTGTACTTGCCGCGGAATTCGTCGAACGACATTCCCAGGCGATCGCCCTTGAGCTCAAAAAGCGGATCGTCGTGTGGCTGAGGCGCGGCGGGCGCGGCTTTACGCCGCGCACCGAAGCGCTTGGTGAACCCTTCGACGATTTGCGCGAACCGGGCCTGATTGATGTCTTCCGTGGCAATGCACTTCAAGTCGGCATCCGGTACAGCCGTTAGATCGTAAGAACCATCAGCTGGCGGCTGAAAGATCAACAGCACCGCGCTGCTTTGGCGCCGGTGCAGTTCTCGAACCATGGATTCGGGCGTAGCTTCAAAAAGCGACGGCGACAAGCTGCCGAAATTGACGACGCTCGAGCTCGGCTTCGCGCCGGGCACCGTCAGCCGGTGCCCGCAGTGGATGCATTTGCCCTGCTTGCCGGCCAGCTCATCGGCTACTTGCAGCGTTGCCTTACAACCAGGGCATTCGATCTGAATTGGCATGAAAACACCGGCGCAGCCGCGCGAATGTGCAGGCTATTGAATCACCGAAGTGGCGCTCGAGAACGACCCGCGAGCCGACGCAATCGCACCTGGCATTTATTCTACACTTAGGCCATGTATTGCGAAACGGGGCATGATGCGAGACTAGTGATACGGTTTGATCGTCACTGCTCGATTACGCAGCCGACCGGCAAATGATCGGAATAGCCGGTCTTGTGAAAGTCGTTTCGGGTATAGCTCTGGTTTGGCCGCGCGATTTCGTCTTTGCCGCGGGGGTGGAAAATTAGCTCGGGAAAGTCGAGTCGCTTGGTGCTGCCCTTTTTCCAGTGGTATCCGGCCGGGTCCAACAAGCCGGGCGAAATGATGATGTGATCGATCAGTTCCCAGTGGTTCTTGTAGACGATCGTGCCCTTGCCGGCGTCGCGAATCGGAGCGGTGGTATCGAGCAGCGCACCGGCCGGCAAATGGTCGGCACTTTTTGCCGCGCGGAGGTGATCGCGAATCGACGAATCGTCTGGCTCGTCGTTGAAGTCGCCGACCATGATGATGTCGGCCTTGCGGTCGGCGGAGAGAAGTTCGTCGACACGCCTGCGGAGCACGTCGGCGGCCTGATTGCGGTACGATTCCTTGTGAAACCGCGACGGCCAGTGGTCCATGAACACGTACAGATTGCTGCCGTTATGCGTCAGATTGGCCTCGACGATGTCGCGGGTGTTCCCCGCATCGACGTGGTGAAAATTGGAATTGACGAGTGTGAATACGCCGGAGTCGTAGATGATCGCGCAATCGATGCCGCGCTCGCTGGGCGAGTCCTTGTGAACGATTTCGTATTTGCGGTGAAGCGACCGCAGCTTTTCGACGAGCATTTCGACGACTTTGCGGTTTTCAACTTCGCACACGCCGAGCACGTCGGGACCTTTGCCTTCGTTCATCTTGCTGATGATGCGGGCCAGGTTCGTGAGCTTGATGTCGAGCCGTTCTTTGGTCCAATGCTTGACGGAATCGGGCGTGTATTCTTCGTCACCATCAACATTGGGGTCGTCCACCGTATCGAACAGGTTTTCGAGATTCCAACTGGCGACGTAAAAATCCTCGCCGCGAGCGGTGGGGTTGTGGATGAGGCAAAGGACAAACAGAAACAATACAGTTGCAATTGAGAGGCGGTTCATGGGTTTACTCGGTTCTCAGTACCTGGTGCGCACGTCTTTCGATCATAACCTGCGGGATACGGGTTCGGCTATGGACGGAGTATTTGCGAGGCTCGGTTGGCAGGTGGTTGGAAACCGGTTTGCGCGACGACAGGTGGACGTCTGGTTGTCATTGGCGAGCGGGGCGAAGTACTATAGCGTAGGCACGGAGTACGAAGTAGTCGGTACAAAGTCGCATTTCGTAGGCGGGAATTCGCATGTCTCAAGTGCAGCTGAATGATCGTGGCGAAATCAAGCGGTTGCGGGATATTTCCGGCACGCAATGGAAATCGGGCTTGGCGGCTTGGTTGGGTTGGTTTTTTGATGGGCTCGATTTGCATCTGTACACGATCGTGGCCACGCCGTTTGTTGCCCAGTTGCTCGCGATGGATCCGCGAGCGATGCGGTACGTGAAAAAAGTTCATGGATTCAAGCGGCGTTCCTGATCGGCTGGGCGCTGGGCGGCGGGTTCTTCGGTCGGATTGGCGATCGGGTCGGCCGCAGCCGGGCCCTGGTGCTTACGATTCTTACGTATGCGATGTTCACGGGGTTGTCCTACTTTTCGCAGACGTGGTGGCAGCTAATGATTTTCCGGTTCC
The DNA here is from genome assembly GCA_963733825.1 of Pirellulales bacterium. Classification (GTDB taxonomy): domain Bacteria; phylum Planctomycetota; class Planctomycetia; order Pirellulales; family Lacipirellulaceae; genus JABDGM01. The sequence goes on along the minus strand of CAVTEK010000003.1, from coordinate 7,630 downwards.
TGGCGGCGCTCGGGATCGGCGGCGAATGGGCGGTGGGCGCGTCGCTGCTATCGGAGACCTGGCCGGGCGCCTGGCGACATTGGATGGCGGCGGTGCTGCAAACCGGCGTGAACTTGGGCGTGCTGCTGGCGGCCGGTGCCGGGTATTTGATTTTGACACTGGCGAAGTTGCCGAATCAAACGGTGTTTCTCGTCGGCGTTCTGCCGGCCCTCGTCGTGCTCTGGATTCGCAGTGCGGTGCCGGAGCCGGCCGAGTGGCATGAGGCCAAGTTGCGTGCGGCGACGGATCAACCCAAGTTTGCCGCATTGTTTCGGGGGCCGGTGCGGCGGATTACGATTGTTTCGATTTTGGTCTGCGCCACGTCGCTCACGGCGCATTGGGCGTTCATGTTTTGGTTTCCACAAGCACCTGCGCAACCTGCCGGACGTGGCCGGCTGGACCGATGGCGAAAAGAGTCAGTTGGTGACGGCGGGACTTGGGCTGGTGATGGTGTCGTCGATCGTCGGCAATTTCGTGGCGGCGGCTGTTGCCGGGCGGATCGGTTATCGGCCGGCGGTCGTGCTGATGTGCCTGGCGTATTTTGCGACGATGTTTTTTGCGTACCGGGTGCCGCGCGACTACGCCAGCACGTGTGGCTGGCTATTGGCGATCGGCACGTGCCAGGGCGTGTTCGCGCTGTTCACGATGTACTTGCCGCCGCTGTTCCCGACGCTATTGCGGACGACGGGCGCCGGATTCTCGTACAACATCGGCCGCCTGGCGGCGGCATTCGGCACGGTGTACTTCGGCACGTTTGGGCAGGCGGGCGATTATCGGATGGCGCTCTACTACTCGAGCTTCTTGTTCCTGCCGGCGGCGGGGTTTGCACTGTTGTTGCCAGAGTTGCCGCGGGTGAGTGGGACGGTTGAGCCGCTGGATTGAAATGGATCGAAGCCCGCAGCGCAAGCAAGGTTTACGGGCAAACACCCTTGCTTGCGCTGCGGGCTTCGATCCTTACGATTTGAGGAGCTTTCGCAGCACCGTTTGCAGAATGCCGCCGTTGCGGTAGTAGTCGAGTTCGACGGGGGTGTCGATGCGGACGGTGGCTTCGAATTCGATTTTTGTTGCCATCGGGTTGTCGAAGCGACGACTTTCAGTTTTTGGCGAGGTTTTAGGCTATCGTCAAGCGCGGGGAAGTCGAAGACTTCTTCGCCGTTGAGGCCGACGGATTGCCAGGTGACGCCGGGAGCGAACTCGAGCGGCAGGATGCCCATCATCACGAGGTTGCTGCGGTGGATGCGTTCGAAGCTGGCGGCGATCGCGGCGCGGACGCCTTGCAGGAACGGGCCCTTGGCGGCCCAGTCGCGGCTGGAGCCGCTGCCGTATTCGGCGCCGGCGAGGATGACCGTGGGCACGCCTTCGGATTTGTATTTCATCGCGGCGTCGTAGATCGACATGACCTGGCCGTCGGGCAAATGGCGCGTAACGCCGCCTTCGGTGCCGGGGGCGAGCATGTTGCGGATGCGGATGTTGGCGAATGTGCCGCGGGTCATCACGCGGTCGTTGCCGCGGCGGGCGCCGTAGCTGTTGAAGTCGCGCGGCTCGACGCCGAGCGAAATCAGGTATTTGCCGGCGGGGCTGTCCTTGGCGATCGAGCCGGCGGGGCAGATATGATCGGTCGTCACCGAGTCGCCGAACGCGGCCAGGCATCGGGCGCCGCGGATCGGCTCGATCGGGCCGGGCTCGGCGGCGAGGTCGGTGAGGAACGGTGGCTCCTGGATATAGGTGCTATCCGGGTTCCATTCGTAGAGCTCGCCTTTGCTCGTTTTGATGGCGTTCCACTTGGGGTTCTTGTGCCAGATGTCTCCGTATTGGTCCTCGAACATTTCGGGCAGCACGCACTTGTCGACGACGGTTTGCACTTCGGATTGCGTCGGCCAGATGTCGCGGAGGTAAACGGGCGAGCCGTTTTTGCCTTTGCCGATCGGCTCCTTTTCCAGATCGATGTCGGTCGTGCCGGCCAGGGCGTAGGCGACGACAAGAGGCGGGCTGGCCAGGTAATTGGCTTTTACATCGGGGTTGATGCGGCCTTCGAAGTTGCGATTGCCGGAAAGGACGCCGGCGACGACGAGATCGTTTTTCTTCACGGCTTCGGAGATCGGCTCGGGCAGCGGGCCGCTATTGCCGATGCAGGTGGTGCAGCCGTAGCCGACGGTGTAGAAGCCGACTTTTTCGAGGTACGTATCGAGGCCGGCTTTTTTGTAGTAGTCGGTGACGACACGCGAACCGGGGGCGAGGCTGGTCTTCACGTGCGGCGGTACGGTGAGGCCTTTTTCGACGGCTTTCTTTGCCAACAGGCCGGCGGCGACCATCACGCTGGGATTGCTCGTGTTGGTGCAGCTGGTGATGGCGGCGATGACGACGTCGCCGTGTTTTAGTGGGAACAGCTTATCGTTCCACTTGATCGGCACGCCGCTGAAGCCGGGATCGGGCGCGGCGGGCGTAGGATGGGCGGCGTGCTTGGGCTCGATCTTGTGGCCGCCTTCGCCTTCCCAACGACCCTCGGGTGAACCGTTGACGGGCGGTTGTTTGGCGTAAACGGCCGTGAGCGCTTGCGCCAAGCGGACTTCATGTTTGCGAGTGCGATGCGGTCTTGCGGTCGCTTCGGACCGGCGAGGCTCGGCTCGACCGTGGAAAGATCGAGTCGTACTACTTTCGTGAACGTGGGCACCTGCGCACTATCCGTGCGGAACAGGGCTTGTTCTTTCGTGTAGCGCTCGACGAGATCGACTTCGGCCTTGGTGCGGCCCGTTTGGCGGAGATAGCGAAGGGTTTGATCGTCGACCGGGAAGAAACCCATCGTAGCACCGTATTCGGGCGACATGTTGCCGATCGTGGCCCGGTCGGCGACGGCCATGGTCGATACGCCGGCGCCGAAGAATTCGACGAATTTGCCGACGACTTTCTCTTTGCGGAGCAGCTCGGTGACGGTGAGCACAAGATCGGTCGCGGTTGCGCCGGGCGCGAGTTTGCCGGTGAGCTCCATGCCGACGACTTCGGGGAGCAGCATGTAAATGGGTTGGCCGAGCATGACGCCTTCGGCTTCGATGCCGCCGACGCCCCAGCCGACAACGCCGAGGCCGTCGATCATCGTGGTGTGGCTGTCGGTGCCGACGAGCGAATCGGGGTAGGCGACGAGTTCCGGGCTCGCGGACGAGCGGCCCCTCTGTTCTTTGCCGAGGAAAACGACCTTCGCGAGATATTCGAGATTTACCTGGTGGACGATGCCGGTGCCGGGCGGGACGACGCGGAAGTTGTTGAACGCTTCCTGGCCCCAGCGGAGGAATTCGTAACGCTCGCGGTTGCGGGCGAATTCCATATCGATGTTGAGCTCCAGAGCGTCGGCCGAGTTGAAGTAATCGACTTGCACGGAGTGGTCGATCACGAGATCGACGGGCACGAGCGGATTGATCTTTTTCGGATCGCCGCCGACGCGGTGCATGGCGGCGCGCATTGCGGCCAGATCGACGACGCACGGCACGCCGGTGAAATCCTGCAGAACAACGCGGGCCGGTTTAAACGGGATTTCGACTTGGGCGGGTGCTTCCGCTTTCCAGGCGGCGAGCGCTTTCACATCATCTTCCGTGACGGCGTAGCCATCGCAGTTTCGTAGCAGCGACTCGAGCAGCACCCGTATGGAATAGGGCAGGGCCGCGATGTTTCCCAGCTTGGCATCATGAAGTTTGGACAGGCGGTAAATGCCGGCCTTGCCGTTGCCGGTTTCGAATGTGTCGCGGGCCTGGAATGGATCGGTAACGAGCCGCGTGGCCATGTGTCGCATCCTTGGTTTTGGATGGTTGCCGGCGGTGCTAATTCGTCGCCGGACTCGCAATGAATTGTACAGGACGAATTTCCGCTGAGAAACGGCGCGGGCCATTCGATCGACAGCCCCCGGCGGCAGCCGGGGGTTCGTCCAATGCTTTAAATCTTTCAACGCCGTCGTTTCCACAAACCCCCGGCTGCCGCCGGGCGCTGTCGGTGGGTGCGAGATTTGGGCGGTCACCATTCGGTCGCTGAACCATGGGGGGCGGGTATTGTCTTGATGGAATCGGCGCTGTTGAAACAGCCATCGTCAGGCCGCGTTCGTCGGGGTACAATGTGCGGGAATTCAAGTTAAAAAGGGCCGCCTGCGGCCGGAAGATGAAACTTCGATGACACAACGAGTCTTCAACTTTTCGGGTGGTCCCGCGGTGCTGCCGGAGCCGGTATTGGCCGAGGCACAGCGGGACTTGATGGCGCTGCCGGGCGTGGGGGCGTCGATTCTCGAGATCAGCCATCGCAGCCCGACGTTTGAGAATATCATCAACCAGGCCGAAACGAACGTGCGGCAATTGCTCCAGATTCCCGACGAGTACGCCGTGCTGATGCTGCAAGGTGGCGGACGGCTGATGTTTTCGATGGTGCCGATGAACCTCATGGGTGGCGGCCGGCGGCTGAGCAATTATTTGATTACAGGTTCGTGGAGCAAATATGCGGCGCAAGAGGCGGTGAAGTTCGGCGAGGCGCGGGTGGTGTGGGACGGCAAGGGGACGAATTACGATCGGTTACCGTCGAGCAGCGAATTGAAGCTGGATCCCAAAGCCTCCTATTTGTATTACGCTTCGAACGAAACGATTCAAGGCGTGCAATTTGCCAAAGAGCCGCAGGCGGGCGACATTCCGCTCGTGTGCGATTCATCGAGCGATTTTTTGAGCCGGCCCGTCGAGATCGGCAAGTACGGAATTTACTACGCGTGCGCTCAGAAGAACGCGGGCCCGGCGGGGCTCACGGTCGTGGTCATTCGCAAGGACTTATTGGAGCGCAGCAATGAGATGCTGCCCGGCTATCTCAACTTTCAGATTCACGCGGAAGCCCGCTCGCTTTGGAACACGGCTCCGACGTTTGCGATTTACATCTTGATGCTCGTGACGAAGTGGCTGATCACGGATATTGGCGGGTTGGCAAAGATGGAAGCGCTTAACCGGTCGAAGGCGAAACTGCTTTATGGCGCGATCGACGAAAGCAACGGATTCTATGCGGGGCATGCCCAGCCGGCGTTCCGTTCGATGATGAACGTATCGTTCCGACTGCCGAGCGAAGAACTAACGGCGAAGTTTGTCGCCGCCGCAGAAGAGCGGGGCATGACGGATTTGAAAGGCCATCGTTCGGTCGGCGGAATTCGCGCATCGATTTACAATGCGATGCCGATCGCGGGGGTGGAAAAGCTGCGGGACTTTATGGTGGAGTTTCGGGAGAAGAGGTAGGAGGATGCAAGGGGCCGGGGGCAGGATATTCCGTGTGAAGCTTAAGCATCGAGAGTCCGTTATCTAGCATCCAGCATCTGCTATTCAGCATCCAGCATCCAAATCCATGCCCCGAGTAATTGTTCTCGATACGCTTGCTCCCGAAGGTCTTGAGCTGCTGAAAGCGGCGCCGGGAATCGAGTTTGACGTGCGGACCGGGCTGAAGGGGGATGCGCTGCGGGAAGCGCTCACGCAATCCGAAGGGGCGATTTGCCGCAGTGGCGTGCAGATCACGGCCGATGCTCTGGAGGGGAACCGGCGGCTCAAGGCGATCGTGCGGGCCGGCGTCGGCACCGATAACATCGATAAGGACGCGGCGACATCGCACGGCATCGTGGTGATGAACACGCCGGGCGGCAATACGCTTAGCACGGCGGAGCATACGATCGCGCTGATGTTGGCTTTGTCGCGGAATATTGCCCCGGCTTATCAGAGTTTGATGGCCGGCAAGTGGGAGCGCAATAAGTACATGGGAACCCAGGTCGCCGGGAAGACGCTCGGGATCGTCGGCCTGGGGCGAATTGGCGTTGCCGTGGCGAAGCGAGCGCGGCGCTCGAGATGAAGGTGCTGGGTTACGATCCGTTTCTGTCGCGCGAACGGGCACAGGAGCTGGGCATCGAACCCGCCGAAACCGTCGAAGCGCTGTTGCCGCGGGTGGATTATTTGACGGTTCACACGCCGCTCACGGATGAGACGCGCGGGCTGGTTGGGGCCGCTCAACTCGAAAAAATGAAGCGAGGTGTGCGGCTGATCAACGCGGCGCGGGGCGGGATCTATGATGAAGCGGCGCTCGCCGAGGGATTGAAGTCCGGGCGGGTGGCGGGGGTGGCGCTCGATGTGTATGCGACTGAGCCGTGCACCGATAGCCCGTTGTTTGGTTTGCCGGGCGTCGTCTGCACGCCGCACTTGGGCGCGAGCACTGAAGAGGCGCAGACGCAGGTTGCCGTGGAAGCGGTTGAATTGCTCGTGGCGTATTTGACGACGGGCGCAATACGTCATGCCGTGAACGTGGCATCGCTCGATTCCAAGACGTTGGCCTCGCTACGCGGTTATCTGGATGTCGCCCATCGCTTGGGCATGCTGCTCGCCGGGCTGGAGCCGGGCGGCGTGCGGGCATGCCGGCTGCTGTATCGGGGCGAAATTGCGGAGAAGGAGACGAAGATTCTCACGGCGGTGTTTACGGCCGGCCTGTTGCAGAGCGCGTTGGACCAGGAAGTTAATCTTGTCAATGCGGAGTTGCTGCTCCGGCAGCGCGGCATCAAGCTGACCGAGGAATCGCGAAGCGAAATGGGTTCGTTCCGATCGTCGATGACGGCGGAAGTTACATCCGATCAAGGGGTTCATCGGGCGGCCGCGACGATTTTCGGGCAGCACATGCCGCGGCTCGTGGCGCTCGACGACTTCCGGATGGAAGCATATCTGGACGGCCTGCTGCTGGTGTTTCGCCATCGCGATGTGCCAGGCATCATCGGAGCCGTAGGCACGATTTTTGGCCGGCATAATGTGAATATCGGGCAGATGGCGGTCGGGCGGGCGGCGCCTGGCGGCGAGGCAGTTGGCGTGTTGAATCTGGATGGCGAGCCTTCGGCCGAGGCCCTGGCGGAGGTGCGTCAGCATCCGGCGATAACGTCGGCCATGGTTGTACGGCTGCCCCCGGCGGGGCAGTTGCCGCGGTGGTTGCAGGGATAATGTGCGGCATTAGGCCGGGCGTTCTCGTTTTCGGGCCGGAGTCGACGACTCGCTGGCTCGCTAAATCTCCGGTAACGCAGCATTAAAGGCGGCAAAGGCGGAATAAGTGCGCCGAAATGTCGTCCCGCGGGCTTGTCGTTGTGGTTCGGGGTTGCGGCGCGTCGGAATCTTTGTCACCCTCGGCCATCGAAAACTGGAGCCTGGGGGCTGGTCCGCCGATATCGAAGGGACAGTCTCATGGCTGTCACCCGATTTGCAAAAAGTTGTCTGGATGTTGCCGCCTTGGCGATTAGTTGGTGCTACTTTTTAGAGACAGCACGCCCGTTTCCAATCCAAACGCTATTTGCGTACGCTCGAACGACGAAGTGCCATGAACGCCGCCATTCTCGATCGCCCGCTGTTTGAACGAATCAACGATGCGTTAACGACCAATCCGCACGTGCCAATCAACCAGGTACGTGTTGAAGCGACAGAGGGGCGAGTGGTGCTCAAAGGCAATGTGAAGTCGTTCTTCCAGAAGCAGATGGCGCAGGAAGCCATCCGGCGTGTCGATGGTGTGCAGCAGATCGACAACCTGCTGCAGGTGAGTTGGGCGTGAGATGAAGCTGTTAGTTGTTAGC
>CAVTEK010000002.1:0-340185 GCA_963733825.1 Pirellulales bacterium | reverse complement strand
TATATGGCTCGGTATCCGTCAGGAGGAGATTGCGGGGCCACGAGTCGGTATGATCGGAAGTATTGCCGATGGTAAACGGTGAGTGCGCCGATTTCAAGGATTGGAGAGCTCCGCGACGACATCGGGCGAGTTTACCTCCGCTTTCGGCGGAGGAACCCATCGATCTCTTGGGCACACGGATGTCGGTTATCGCGGAGAATACGCCATCCAACTTAATCGATCGCATGTCTATCGCGCGTTGGCGCTACAAAGCAAACCAGCGGTGGCTCGGGCGCGATCCCGTGTTGTGCGCGGGTCTCCGCTCGCCCAAGCATGGTCGAAGGCCGACCCCGCACCATAGTTCCTCTATCGAGATTCTGGCGGTGGGAGCTCGGGGAATGCGGCGCCTTGCGCATCGGCGGCAGTTGGGGCGGGTTTCGTAAAGTCGACGACCGATTGGGTATCGGCTTGTACCGAAACCTTACGCTCGTCGCTGGTTAAATTGCCGTTTTCATTCCATTCGGCTTTGATCGTATACGTATATCGGTGCATCGGCTCAAGTTGCGGCGATTGAAACTGCCGCACGGCGCCGCTGCTGCTGATTTCCTTTCCTTGTACCCAAATGTTGGCCTGCGGGTCGGGCAGCCGCACTTCCAAGCGGGCGACATCGGCCACAGGCCGGCTTACGACATATTGCTGCGGCGGCAATTGTTCGCCGTAGTCTGGGCCGCCGTAGGCGTAGTAGTTGCTTGGATAGCTGGCGTAGTAATCGCTCGGATAACTGCTGTAGTACGACGGATAACCGTAGTAGTAGCCAGGGTAGTTGTAATAGCCGTACAGATACGGATAACCGAACACAAACGGCCAACCGTTGAAATGCACGCCGGAGTGGAAATGGCCGTCATCAAAGTGGTCGTGAAAACCGCTGTTAAAAGCGAAATGACCGGCGTGAACATTTCCGCCGCTCCAACCGTGTCCACCGCCACTCCATCCGTGCCCTCCGCCGCCGCTCCATCCCATGCCGCCGCCGTGACCGTGAGCGGCCCAACCCGGCGAGCTCGTTCCGGCGATTGCGGTGAAAAGTACGATGATCAACATCGCTCGGGTTTTAGAGTACATCATTCACCCCCGTGTCAAATTCGCGTTTTGATTGCGTCTACCATCATTATACAACGAGTGACCAAGTGCGACTCGATGCGGTTCCCAGGTTCGGATCGTTGGGAATCGGAAAAACGTCGAATTCAGTTGGTAATACTGATGGGTGGTGCCATAAGCCGGCTGCTGGACTGCTGCCCGCGTCCCCAGTTGTCCGCAAACCAACGGACGGCAATGCCGAATGGTTTGCCGCACAGCATGGGGCCGGCGTTCGATACTGCCATGCCTGGAAGAAATAGCTTGTGTTGGACGGTCGTCCGTGGCGCCTCGATGATACGGGCGAAGCGGAACGCCGAGCGAAACTAACGGCACGTGCCACTCTTGTTGAGGCATTCAGGATCGACGACAAGCGCACCGTGACGAGCTAGCCAAATGGGCTATCACCAGCGAAAGTCGGCAGCGGCTGAGCTCGATGATCTCGCTGGCCGAAAGCGAGAAGCCGATTCGTGTTGCCGTCGACAGCCTCGATGCTGAATCCCGGCTGCTGACTTGCGACTGAAGGTCGCGACGATCAAGAGATCAGCGCGCATTGTGGCCGCTCAAATCTACTACCCGGCTGCCGCGGCCGCGCGAGTCGAACGTTCGCAGCTTGATTTGAGAAGACTGCTCGATTGGTTCATGAAAGGGAATGGCCGTGGCGTCTGGATCAGTTCCATCGGTTGTATACCGCACATCAAGGCCGGGAAACGCCACGTTGGCGAAGACATGTCCGTCGCGGATCACAACCGCGGGCGGCGGCAATCGGTATTGCACGCCGCCGGAAAGATAATCGAAGCGCGGCAGCTCGCGTTGACCCAGCCGGTTCGCAAATTGGTTCCAATCGCGCTCCAGTTGCGCACGGCGCCGCGCGGGATCTTGAATTTGGGCCCAATCGGGTGAGCGGGCCCAAGCCCGTTCTGCAAGGCAAATTATGCGAGGAAACCCCATGTATTCAAGGCTTTGTGCGTTGCGGAGATTTTCTCCCCAGAGTTCGCCTTGAATTCCGAGAATATGCTGCTCGCCAGCGGAAGTAAGGTGCGCGACTGGCAAGCGGGGCTTGGTTCAGCGGTTGTCCCATCGCGTTTCGGTCAGCGTTTTTGAATACATCCAGCGGAACGAATTCGAATGGAGCCCGCATCTCAACGAAGCCGGCCCAGTAGTAACCCGGCTCAAGCGGATCCTTCTCGCAGGCAAGGTCGAAATACAGGTGCGTGGCGTTGCACAATACGACATCGAAGCCTGCATTCGCGATGCGATATGCGGCATCTTCACGGCCCCAGCCCCACACGTTATTCCAGACATACGCTGTAGGCGCCGGCTTTCTAGCGGCACGACGGTGCATGCCAGCCGCCGGATCGTCGTCAACATCCAGTAGCAGGCAATCCTCCCAGCACGCCGGTTGAATTGAGTGTCGACTGAGAATCTCACTTGCTCGATTCAAAAAATAAAGCTCGAGTAGGCCGCGGCGTGGTATTTTCGAGTTCGCTTTCAGCTCGATTTGCCGGCAAGCGGCCGAATTAGTCCAGGCGCCATCAGGCACTTCGTCGCCGCCAAGATGAATGGTGGTAAGGCGAGCATGCCGCGCGCTCGTACATAGCGGTTAATTCGCCTACGACCAGCTCGAGGAAGCGATAGGTGTCTGGGCGACCGACATCGACGACGTTATCGCGCCACATCTGGACGGACTCATACTTAGACGTATCGCCCGGTTCACGCAACAGCAATGGGGTCGCCGTTTGATCGTTGCCGCCTCGATTCAAGCGACGCTGCCTGGCTTCCAAACTTTTTACTGCGGCTCGGGCATGGCCGGGCAAATCGAGCTCGGGGACAATGGTCACGTGCCGCGCGTGCGCGTACCGCAACAGGTCGATAAAAACATCTTGCGAGTAAAAACCGCTCCCGGGCGACTTCTCTGGGTCCGGAAATGGTCCCGAACCGAGCGAGGGAATCAGGCAATCGGATTCATCGAGCGTGTGGCCGCGACGACCGCCAACCCCCGTTAGCTCGGGCAATTGCTTAATTTCAATTCGCCAGCCCTCATCGTCGGTCAAATGCAGATGGAGGCGATTTAATTTGTAAAAGGACATTACATCGAGCAGTTTCTGGACCGTCTGCTTTGTTTGGAAATTACGAGCGACGTCCAAATGCAGTCCACGATAGCGGAAGCGGGGCGAATCGGCGATTCGCACAGCGTCGACGACAAGCGCGTCGTGGGCGCGACGGTATGACTTAATCGGCAGCAGGGCGCGCAGAGTTTGCACGCCGTAAAAGACGCCCGCCGGATCGCTGCCGATGATTTCGACGCCTTTCTCGGGATCGATCGTCAATTGGTATGCTTCGTCGCCGTTTTTCCGGAGCAGCCCGGCAAGTTTGATCTCTCCAACTCGCAACCGGATGGCGGCAGAACGATCTGATGTTGCTGGAATTCCTTCTTTAGCGGTCAGCCGTCGATGAAACAATTCACCGATTGCGTCGGCAGCATAATTCGCTTCGTTCGACAGCGAGGGCTCGTAAAAAACCAAAGTGGACGAGTTTAGCGTGACGCGACCGGACATTTCCCGTATTTCCACCGGCGTCGGAACCACTTTGACGAGCTGTTCCGGCGGCAACCTCGTGATCGATTCATTCTCTCGGTAACGCGACTCGGGGGTTGCAAGAGGGACAGAATCTTTGGCGCCACGATGCAACTTTGAGGCCTCTGGAAATGGCTTCACCTCGAGTGGAATGGGCATCGGCACATTGGTTTTCCCGTTGCCGCGGTCGAGCACGATGTAGAAACCACTAGGGGCGTCACTGATATTGATCGCACAGGGTGATCCGTCGAGCGAAATCGTACGATGTTCGGCGGGGACGAGCGGTTTAAAGCTTGGAGTTGGGCGAAGGACGTACAGATCGCCGTTGATATGCGACAGCCGACAACCGGGTCCGACAGAGTCGGGCACTAGCTGTCGCGGGGAATTGAAATACAATTCCCAACCGTCGGAAACTGCCGCTCGACCGTCATTTCGCAGGACGAGCTGGGATTCGAATCGATCGTCGGGCCGGTTATCCAGCAATTGCCAGGAAAGCGACAGCGCAAAACCGGCCGGCGGAGAGGCATAAACGCAATTTAAACGTCCTGGCGACGTGGTTGCAATGGCGATGGCGAGGCAAATGAACGGCTTCACGTGAGGGTTGCCGAGCCGCCGAGAAGGGGACAGGCACGTTTTGCTCCGAAGACTCCGCAAAATGAGCCAGTCCCCAGTCATTTTGTTAGAACTCAGACGACCGAGCGCCTGGTGACATTGAATGTAATGCCGTTGAGAGTGTCTTTGAGCTCGTGGACGCGCGAGGAAGTCACCGCGCTGATTGCCGTGGCGATGGCGCCCATCAGGTGTGTGCCGCTCGTGGGCAAGAACCGGCAGTTTGCAAAGGCAGGTTCCAATGCGACGAGGCGGGCCCGCGATACGAGGTGTTCGCGGAGCCACGGCAGCTCATCGAACAGCCGGCCGGTGACGAACACGCATTGCGGATCGAACAGGTTCACAATATGCGCGATGGCGATCGCCAAATACTTGCAGAGCCGGTTCAACTCGGAACGTACCCGCTTGTCGCCTTTGAGCGCCAAAGCCATGGCTTCGGCGAAATCGACTCGCCTTTCCAACCGTTCGGAGACGCGCTCGAGGAAGGCCCACTCGCTGGCAACGGTCTCCAAGCACCCCCGCCGACCGCAATGGCATTGCCGGCCATTGGGCACGATCGGAATATGGCCCATCTCGCCGGCGAAGCCGCTATGTCCGGTCAAAAACAAATGATTCACCATGACGCCCAATCCGATGCCGGTGCTCATATCCAGCACGGCGAAGCCGTCGAGATTGCTGGCCTCGCCATACACATATTCGGCGAGGCAGAGGGCATGCGAGTCGTGAACGAGCGCGCAGTCGGCACCCAGAGCGCTGGCCCAAATCGTGGCTGAGTTTCTTGCCATCCAGAAACGGCAGATTCGCGGCCAGGCGAATTTCCTGCAGCCGATAGTCGACGAGTCCAACGACGCTTACACCGACGCAAAGAATGGGCACGTCGTCTGTGCGGAGCGATTCCACGCGTTCGACAATGGCGGCTAACAACTTCTCGTAGCTTTGCGGTGTGGGCAGCGACTGTTGCGTGCCTTCGCGAACGACGCCGTCGAACCCGGCTGCCGCGACTTCGCACGTAAGAACATCGACGGTGACACCGACGACCAGTGAATTCTCGCGCGACAATCGCAACCGCTTGGCGGGCCGGCCGGGACCGGTCATGGCATCGTCGAACTCTTCCAAGAGCCTGGCATCGAGCAGCGAGGCGACGGCCTTGGCGACGGTGGGAAAGGTGACGCCCATGTGCTGGGAAAGTTCGCCGCGCGTCGCCGGCCCATGCTGGCGAATGGCCCGCAACACGAATGCTTCGTTGATGCGGCTTAAGAGCTGCGGTTGTACCGGCGAGGAGTTGCCCACGCGGCGTTCCTCGAGTCGTTTGACAAGATTATCGTCCGCCGTTTCAGGTCGGGTTGCCCGGGCGGCGGTTCGCTCCGGCTTGGCATTGGTCTGCATGCGGTCGGCCATATGGTTTAGCGAATCGAACGAAGATAGCCTCGATGGCACCGGCCATCATTGGATCAAACCGGTATACACTTCAGAACCGTTGGTTGTGCTTGCGGCGCGCCAAGTCGTCAGGTCGACGTCGTCGACGACGAATTGCACCGATCCATCGCACATGGCGACGTTGACGCCGCCAGGATGCCGGCTGCGAGCAGCCGCGCGAAAATAGTTGAGACCCGCCTGACCTGCGCACGGTGGATTGGGATCGGTCGGTTTGCAGTAAATGGACTGTTGCAGTAAATCGGGGTCAGTTGAATTTGGCGTGGCGAAGGTCTCGAATCCGGCCGACCAACCCCACCAGGTGTATCCGCGCAGATCTCCGTCCCGGCCTTGAACCGTTTCGGAAAGCAGCATCGTCTTACTGAGGCCATCGGGAATTTTCTTGAACTTGGTTCCCGGATTGTAGGGCGGGTCCCAGTCTTCGCCGATGAACGGACTGCCCAAATACTTGACGTAGGATGGACTGGCAGCGGTTAGATAGTCCCATCCGATATGATTCGTGTTTCCATAGTTGGCCACGTAGTTATGGAACGTGATGCCCTTCGAATCGACTTGGGGGACGTCGCTGGGGCACGTTAACGTCGAGATTCTCGATTGGCAGACTTGCAGGTTATGAGTGGTCGGGTTTGTCGCGTGATTCTGATCGTAGCTCCAAGCTTGGTCGTGGAACTGTGCATCTTTCGGAAGCCACACGTACAAGTCGGCCAATTGTTGTTCCTCGATGAAACGTAGGATGGCCGTCTGCCAGGTTCCCCAGCAGCAACTGAAATTCCCAGCCGGTAGCGCTTGGTAGGTGTCGTGCCGCGCTTTGAAAAGCAATGGCAACTTGCTTGATATTGTTGACGCATTGGGCCCGCCGCGCGGCTTCCCGAGCCGCTTGGATCGCCGGCAGTAAAAGTGCGACAAGGATGCCGATGATCGCGATCACCACCAGCAGCTCGACCAACGTAAAACCATGTAGGATAGTAGGTCGGCCGAGCCGAGGCCGACTTACTCCTGACTGGCCCGCTCGGCTCGCGGGCCCTACAGAGATGAAACCGCGATTAGTTCGTGCCATGACAACCTTCCTTCCAAAAGCAAGCAGCAAGGTCCCTATTTTTTCTTCGTGCCGCTAACAATATCGAACGTGAAGTTATTGTCTGCCCCAATGGCGACCTCGATCGATTGCTTGCTATTGGCGTTGTATTCGGCCGGGACGCGTTCCGGCGCGGTCCGGATGCCGCGCTGCCCGGGACCGGCGCCGACGAGAATCTGGGCGCATTGTCGTCGGGGGCGTTGATTTCGACATGGTACCTCCCCGGACGTAAACCTTTGTCTTTGGGAATATTGAAACGTCCGTCGTGAACCATTGCGCCAGTGGCGAATTTGGCCCCATCCAACGCGGCAAACCGGATCGTGGCGCCGTCCAGAGGCTGGCCATTTAAAGTTATGGCGCCGCTGACGGCCAAACGATCCGTGCGGGAATGGCAACCACAGATTCCGCCGAGCCACCAGCAGACGATGAACAACACGGTGCCCAAGCTGCCGGGTTTCTGCATCGACAGCTTTGACCGTCTGGCCGGCGGAATCGATTCGGCAGATATGTTTTTCACCCGTCTGCGCATCATTTGTCGACGCTGCAAAACTGCTCCTCGGCGCAGGCGACTGCGGACGATCTCGACCCATATCTTAAATGACGTTGAATATATTTGTCAACGACTTTTGCCGAAAATAATGCGTTGCATTGGCAGCCGGGGTGGACGGTTCATTTGCAGGATGCAAATGCCGGACGGCTGATATGACAGGGACGGTCCTGGTTAAATGGCATCTATGCCGGGTGGGATTTTGGTTCGGGGGAATTCATCGGACGGCCGCGAAGAGGCAAGCGTGGAATTGGCGAAGGCGACTGGGTGACGGCAAAATTTTCGCAATTCGCTTGCAATTATTTTATGGTCTGTTATAAAGTCGGCTATAAGGCCCGTCGGCGGATCGCGGTCTGCCGATCACGGCGTCGGTTGTGGAGAGGAGATCGATCCAATGAAGAGAATAGGTCAGTGCAATACAGTTCGCCATCTTTGGCGTTTTCCTGCGATCATTGCGCTGCTGAGCGGCTTGAATTTGGCCGCGCACGTTCGCGCATCGGAAACACTCGTCTATTCCTTCGAAGACGGATTGGATGGCTTCGCCATGAATGGTGGATTCGTAACGGACACCGTTTCCCAAGACACGATTGGCGCGACGGATGGAACTCATTCGTTAAAAATCTCCGCCCCGGTCGGCCCCGGATTTTTTGGGGCACTCACCTCAACATTGCCAGCGGCCATCGGCGATCCGCCGGGGATTGATTACATCGCATTCGATATGACGGTCACGAGCCCATTCGGTCCCGGGGGAGATGTCCCTGGCTTTGCGGTCGTTGGCGTCACCATGTTCGGCAAGACGCAGGCCGATCCCACGGGTGCCGGCCTACAAGCCCAGTTCGACGACCAGGAGCACATCGACGGCAAAGCGGCCGGTACCTACTCGGTTCGTATCGACTTGAATTCAGCAGCTCATCCCCTGACTGGCGATTATCCGCAAACGTTCGATCAGATTTTCGGCACCCTGGGAAGTGGTCCGAATGATCTCATTCCCAGCGGTTTCGAATTGTTCTTCAATAAAACCGTGGGGGCCGATTATCCGCTTACGGTTTACATCGACAACATCCGTGCCGGCATCAACCCGCTTCCCCTGCCGGGTGATTACAACAGCGATGGGAAAGTCAATGCGGCCGACTATGTTACGTGGCGCGAAAATGTCGGCCAGGACTCAATCGACAATCGCGGCGACGGCATTACCGGCACGGTAGGCATCGCGGATTACAATTTCTGGAGATCGCAATACGGCAATGCTTCACCCGGCAGCGGTTCCAGTTTCAGTTCCGGGTCGGTCCCGGAACCGGGCAGCGGGCTGTTGTTGGTTTTTGCCTTGGCTTACGGTTTAACACGAAGAGCGCGAAGTGGCGCACTTTAGCGATTGCCGATAGGACGGTACTACTTAAAGATTTCTTTCACACGTTAGGAGATTCAACATGAGAAACGGGCTAGTGTGTATTGCGACGGGCATCGCAATCTTGCTTGCTGCCGGTACGGCGCGTGCGGCCGACACGCTTCTTTATTCGTTCGAAGACGTCGTGCCTGATGGGCACGCTGGCAATGGCCCAGATGGATTTTTTGGCCTAGGGGCTACGGTCTCGCAAGACACGATCGGCGCGACCGAGCAGACGCATTCGATGAAATATGACGTCGGCGCGGGTGGGTTCGTCGGTGCGCGTACTGAAACAGTTGTACCAGCGGCGCTCAACAATCCTCCTGGCGTCGACTACGTGTTGTTCGACATGGATATTCCCGCGGCCTACGGCGGCACGTTTGCCGATATCGGCGTGACGGTATTCGGTCACGCGCTGAATTTTGGCGGTGGTCCGCTATTCGGGCTCCAGGCGCAATTTGCCGACACGGAGTCAATCGCGGCCTTAGGCCCCGGTCAGCACAACGATCTTCGAATCGACCTGACTTCGGCCACGAACCCGGTTACGGGCGATCCGAACCAGAGCTTTAATCAGATTTTCGGTCCCGGTGCCAACCAACTGACGGTATCCTCCGCGTTCCAATTCTTTATCAGTAAGAATTCAGACGTGCCGGTAACCGTTTACATCGACAATGTTCGAGTCGGTTCGGTTCCCGAACCGGCGGGGTTGGCTTTGTTCAGCCTGGGAGCCGTGGTGATTGGAATGCGCCGTCGCCGTCGCCGTTAGCACTTAAGTCTAAATCATCGATGACGATCCGATATGCCGCGCGGTCCCCATGGGCCGCGCGGCTTTTTTTGATTGCTTGCGGCTAAACTCAACCGTTAATGCCGGCCGACTTTCGGGAAACCACCATGAAAAAGCAAAAACTTGAGTACACCCTGGTGCTATGCTCAGCCGTTGCGGGACTAGCGGTCAGCTCGACAATGGCGGCCGTTCCGCCCACGGCGGAGAAGCCGTGGCGAGCGTTACATGTCATCAACTATTCGAGCGACGACGGACTCGACGGGCTCGCGAAGCAGCTGCCGCAGTTGGCCAAGCTGGGCATCAATTGCCTGATCCTGGAAGTCGATTACGGATTTGAATTTCAATCGCACCCCGAATTGCGGCAAGGCGAGCGGCAAATTACCCGCGTCGGCGCAAGCCGCTTCGTGGCCCACTGCCGCGCAAACAATATTGAGCTTGTCCCGCAGTTTCAATGCCTTGGTCACCAGTCTTGGCAGAAGAACACAGGGCCGCTTCTCTCGAAGTATTCGGAGCTCGACCTGACGCCCGGGTCGTTCCTGGAGAACAAGGGGATTTACTGCCGCGAATGGGATCCGATGAATCCCAAGACGAACGAAATCGTTTTCGCGCTGATCGACGAGCTGATCGACGCTTTTGAGGCAAAGGCGTTTCACGTCGGAATGGATGAAGTGTTTTTATTGTCGTCGCCGCAAGCGAAATCGACAAAAGACCTCGACCCGGCCGATGTGTTTGCCAAAGCCGTCAACGATCTGCACTCGCACATCGTCGGGACGCGCGGCTTGACGATGTTGATGTGGGCCGACCGCTTGATCGACGGTAAGCAATTGAACATGGGAGAATGGGAGGCGTCAAAAGTCGGCACGGCGCCGGCGATCGACAAGATTCCGAAAGACGTCATTCTCTGTCCTTGGCATTACGAGCTGCGCGAAAAATATGAGTCGGTGCCAATGTTCATGGCGAAAGGCTTTCGAGTTCTGCCGGCAAGCTGGAAAAAAACAGACGCCACGCTCGCGCTGATTCGCGATGCGCGGGCCCATCAGCTCGAGGGCCGGCTGGTCGGGCACATATTTACGACGTGGTCGCAACGGCGCGGAAACTGGGCCGAATTCGACCCGTTGGTCAAAGGTATCGAGCTCCTGCAGGCGCCGAAAAAAGCAGCGATTCAATCCGCGCTAATCCCTAATCACCCGATCGCTCCAATTGGCCTGCGCAAGGTTACGAGAGATTAACGCACCGGCGACAATTGCCGCGGCGATGTACGCCAACCCCGCCGGCCACTGTTTGAAGATCAGCTTGCCGATACCAAATAGCGTGGCATAGATAAGCACGCACCCTAGTATCCAATTGTAGAATTGCATGCCGAGGCTTTCGGTCGAGGCGTCGACCTTGCCGGCCACGGCGGCAATCGGCTTCCAACCTGGTCCTCCCGGTCGAACTCGGCGGTAGAAGGCAACCAGCTTGTCGCGCGGCTCGGGAGGAGTCAACCAAGTTACCAGTAGCCACGCCAATGTTGTGATTCCCACCGTCACGAGCATTAGATAGGCAAAATCGTTCGGTCGGTCCTTATCCCATCCCAACTTGATTTGAAGGAATAGCGAAACTGCGGCGGCCACGATCATCGCCGAGACCTCCGACCAGGCGTTAATCCGCCACCAATACCATCGCAGCAAAAGCACCGTGCCGGTTCCGGCGCCGGTCACCAGTAAGAGTTTCCATGCACCCTTGATCGAACCGAGGTAATACGTCACGACCAGCGAAATCACCATCAGCAAGACGGTGACCACCTGCGACGCGAAGACATAGTGACGTTCGCTGCCTGAGCGCACGAGGAATCGTCGATAAAAATCGTTGATCACATAGGAGGCGCCCCAATTCAACTGCGTGCCGATTGTTGACATGTAGGCCGCGGCAAAGGCTGCGATCATGAATCCCCGCAGATACGTTGGGAATATCGCCGGGTCCATGAGCGTTACGATGTATCCTGCTTCCTTATCTTTCAGCTCTGGATAGAGAACAATCGAGGCGAGCGCAGTGAGAATCCACGGCCAGGGACGGAGCGCGTAGTGGGCAACGTTGAACCACAGCGTGGCCAATACGCCGTGCCGTTCATTCTTCGCCGAAAAAATCCGTTGCGCAACGTACCCGCCACCGCCAGGCTCCGCGCCCGGATACCAGCTCGCCCACCAATTGACCGAAAGATACACACACAAGGTAATGGCTGGCATCCAGGCCGAATTGAGCGGCGGAAAGAAATCCAGGCGCGACCCCGATTGTCCGCTCGCGGCGTCGAGATCCGCGATCCTGGCTTTTAGCCCGTCAATTCCACCCACCGCGCTCACCGCGAACACGGCGAGCAATATCACCATTCCCATCTTCAGGGCAAACTGAAACAAGTCGGTTACCAGCACACCCCACAAACCCGAAATGGTTGTGTAAAACGCTGTAAACAAGAGTATCCCGATCAATATGGCGACGGCAGCGAACGCATCGACGCCGAGCGTACCCTTAATGATTTTGATCATCGCCAAATTGACCCAACCTAAGATGATGCAGTTGATCGGGATTCCCAAGTACACAGCCCGGAAACCCCGCAAGAACGCGGCCGGCTTGCCCGAATAGCGCAGCTCCGCGAACTCGATATCGGTCATCACGCCGGCTCTGCGCCAGAGCCGCGCGTAGAAAAATACCGTCATCATGCCGCTCATCACGAGACTCCACCACAACCAATTGCCGGCGATTCCGTTTTCGGCCACCATGCCTGTAACAGCCAGAGGCGTGTCGGCCGCGAACGTCGTAGCAACCATCGACGTGCCGGCGAGCCACCACGGCACGTCGCGCCCAGATAAAAAGAATTCGCTCGTGCTGCCACGAGCGCGCCGGGCGTAGTACAACCCGATGCCCAGATTGAACAAGAAATAGAGAGCGATCACCGACCAATCGAGCACTGTGAGATTCATTGGCGGAGAGCGGAGATTTATGGCGTCTGCTGAAAGCCACAGGGTTACGTGGGAAAACCGGGCGATCGGCGTGGCAGTTGGCCTCGTCGGCGGATCGCAACAAGAACTAACCCGATCAGGACAAGCGGCGAGGTGGTTGGCGGTTCGGGCACCTGGGCGTTTAGGGATACGCCGCCGGCGGAGGTTGCCGCGCGTACTCGCCAGGTCACGTAATCGCCGGCATCGATAACGCCGTTGCCATTGCCGTCGGCGCGGAGATCAGTCGTCGACCCGAACGTCGAACGCCAGATAGCGAAATCGGCCGCGTCGACATCGCGATCGCCATCGAAATCGCCATGAAGCGTTTCATTCTTCAAAAACGCCGCTCGCAGCAAAGAATTCGGGCTCGCCGGATCAACGTCCTGTCCGATCTCCCAGATGAACAAGTTCTGCAGACCTTTATCATTGGCGAATTGCACTCGCTGTGCCGCCAAACTGGGACCCGGGAGCCAAACAGTTTGGCCAGCGTACGTGTAGTAATTGCCCGAGGCGTCCGCCGTTCCCCCCGTCACAAGTTGTTGATACGTGTAATCGGCTCCGCCTTGAGGATGAGCACTGGTGCCGATCACGCGGCCATAAAACGGTAAGCCGACTCCCAAATCCTTGGTTCCATAGTCGAGTTTACCTTGCTGAATGTCCGATGCGTCGGTCGACGTGAGCCCCCATTGTGGGAACACATAGCCGCGGCGATTGGGTGTGGGGTAGGGGTCGGTCCAGGCAGACACCGTGTCCGCCACATACTCTGGCAATGAGTGCTCGCCGCGATTCGGATCGGTCGAATCATTGGCCCACCACGACAAATCGTACGTCATCAGCGAAATGCCGGTGATCGCATCGGCGCCTTCAAAAACTGTCTTTGGCAGCTTAATTTGAGGTTCGATGGCGGTGTACACTCGATCGGAACCCCCAACCGCATGCTTGATTTGTTGCAACATCAGGGCGTAATTGTTTAGCTGCGTGGCATCACTGTTGTTTGGACTTTCCCAATCGATGTCGACAGACGTCGCGCCGTTTTGGTCGAGAAAAGTCTTGATGTTCTGAGCAAACGTCGAACGCAACGTCGCGCTGGCGGCGATCGTGGCGAAGTTGGCCGACTCGCCGGCTCCGCCAAGCGTAATATCGAGCCGCGTCGACGATGTTCCAATCTTCTGTTTGATAAACGCGATCTTATCTTTGTGCGATTGCAGTGTGCCGCTGTTCGCAAGCGGCACAATCGATCCATCGCTGCCAGCCGTCAAGCCGAAGTAGCGGACCTCGTTAAGCATTCCAAGTTGTGTCTGAAGTGTGTTGGAAGTATCGGAAGTGTTGATTCGGTAGTACGGATCGTATCCGATCAGATCCAATCCAACAGAAGATTGAACAGACGCGCCCACAATCAGAAATAGAAGAGCAAGCCGCTTCATTGTTGGCGCCAGTTATCGATTCGCTGAAAGGTTGTCCGATATGCGGGCCAATGCCTGGGGCAGACCGTATTTTTCAATATCGTTTAATATATCGAAGTGCCGTGTTTCCGGCAAGTGTTTGGTAGCTGGGAGTCTTGATGAACTTGCCGGTGGCGAGTGTCGGCCGGGTATGGGTGTGTTCAAAACGGATACTGTCGTGTGGGCGGCGGAGGGGTGTTATTTTTTGTGACACGGACTTTAGTCCGTGATTTGCGGAATCAGCTCAGGAGAACGTCGCGTGAGTCGATGGCCGATCTTTGCACTCGTTTGTGCTGGCGTCGTTGCGTTGGGCGACACTGCGCTGGCGGCGCCGACGGATCCGCAGCCGCCAGTTGAATGAGAAAAGAACGAAGCAGGCGAGACGGCCTTCGTGCCGATGAAATCGGCGCCGTATCCGCATCCGAGTCGGGACAAGGGGTACGTTTACAACAAAGTCCTCATTCCGCGCGAGCCGCATTATTCGGATAGCACGGTTGGCCTGTTCATTCCGCGCGGGTATCGCCGTACGCCGAAAGTTAAAGTGCTCGTTTATCTGCACGGCTGGAGCAACAATGTGCGTAAGGCAATATCCGAGTACAAGCTTCGCGAGCAGATTGCCGCGAGCGGCCAGAACATCATCCTGATCTTTCCGGAGGGGCCCCGCGACGCGACCGACTCGGGTTGCGGAAAGCTGGAGGATCAAGATGGCCTCAAGCACCGCGTCGTGGAATCGTTGGCAACGCTGCACGCGGCAGGCAAGATCGATCGCGCGAAGATCGGTCATATGCTCACCGCCGGGCTCACATGGAATACCTCGCAGCTTTACACAGCCGTCGTCTTGAGCGTCGGCTTGCCCGGCGACTACAACCAAAACGGCATTGTTGACGCGGCCGACTATGTTGTGTGGCGAAAAGGGCTGGGTACGCTTTATACGCAGAACGACTACGACGTCTGGCGCGTCCACTTCGGCCAAACCGCCGGCAGCGGCGTGGGTGCCAGCGCAAATGCAGCAGCTCCAGAACCGGCGAACCTGGAACTGCTAGTTTTGGCGGATGTCGGCATTCAGTTACGGCGTCGCCGTATTGAGTAACAAGCACCGAGAAGTCGTTCGCTTGTGAGACTGTCAACAAACCAGTACGCCGTCTGCGCGACCCTTCACATCTCTAAGTCAACGTATTATCGATATGTGCAAATGAACAAGCGAAAACTGTGAGCAGAAGCCGACTAGGCCCCCACCTGCAGAGTTGGCCGGCCAGCCGCTGTCCCAAAACTCGCAATGCGCAGCTTTTCGGGACAGCGAATTCGCCCCGGAAACTCATCTCCGCGCTCGGTGTGACACTCGATGGTCGTTTCCGCCGTAGAAACGCCCCATCAAGCCAACATTTGTTGCCATCGTCCGGGCGTTGTCGCATCTCTTCCATACGCTACCTATAATCAACCTCATGTCTGAGGTGACGCAGCTGCTGGTGGCAATTGAAGACGGCGATCCGCTGGCCGCCGAACAGTTGTTGCCGTTGGTGTATCAAGAATTGCGGCGGCTGGCGCAAAGCAAATGGCGCAGGAGCGTGGCGAGCACACGCTGCAAGCGACAGCCCTCGTCCACGAGGCTTACCTCAGACTCGTGGAATCGTCGACAGCAGTACAGAATTGGGACGGCCGCGGGCACTTCTTTGCGGCCGCTGCCGAAGCGATGCGGCGGATTCTCATCGAGCATGCCCGCGGTAAAAACGCCCTCAAGCGAGGTGGGCAACGCGAGCGAATAGAGCTAGACAATGACGATCCGGCGATTGTGGCTCCGTGCGGCGAAGTGGATGACTTGTTAGCCCTCGACGAAGCGCTGACGAAGTTAGCGGCCGAGGCCCCGCTCAAGGGCGAGCTGGTCAAGCTTCGCTATTTTGCCGGTTTGACGATCGAAGAGGCGGCCGCGGCACTAAAAATCTCGCCAGCAACGGCAAAGCGACATTGGGCTTATGCTCGGGCCTACTTGTTCAACGAACTTTCGCCTCGCGATCCGTGTTCGTTGGTGTCTGATGAGCCATAAGCAACCTGCTTCTCGCATGGTCTAATGGAGACCCAGAGGAGATTTCCGCCGTGGACGATGTGCGCCCAGATATCGATGCCATCTTCGCTGCCGCGATCGAGCTCGGCTCACCGACAGAGCGGGCGGCTTACATCGCAAGCGCCTGCGCGGGCAACGAACCCTTTCGACTTCGGGTCGAAGAACTGATCGACGCCTATTTTCGAGCGGGTGAGTTCCTTGAGTTGCCGGCGACGCCGTCTCCCACCCTTGCCTGGAGCATCGTCTCTGAGACTCCCGGCACAAAGATCGGCCGCTACAAACTGCTCGAACAAATCGGCGAAGGCGGCTTCGGCGTGGTGTTCATGGCCGACCAGGAAGAGCCGGTGCCGCCGACGCGTCGCGCTGAAAATCATCAAGTTGGGAATGGACACGAAGCAAGTGGTGGCCCGTTTCGAGGCCGAGCGGCAGGCTCTAGCGATGATGGACCATCCGAACATCGCCAAAGTGCTCGATGCGGGCGCGACTGACACCGGCCGGCCGTACTTTGTGATGGAATTGGTCAAAGGCATCCCCATCACCCAATATTGCGACGACAACAAAGCCAGCACGAAGGATCGACTGAAGTTATTCATTGCCGTGTGCTCAGCCGTTCAGCACGCACATCAAAAAGGAATTATCCACCGCGACCTCAAACCGTCGAATGTGATGGTCACGCTGCACGACGACCGGCCGGTACCGAAGATCATCGACTTCGGGATCGCGAAGGCAACCCAGCGCGGCTCACCGAGAAGACGCTTTTTACAGAATTCCGGCAAATGATCGGGACTCCAGCGTATATGAGTCCCGAGCAGTGCAAATCAGCGGGATCGACGTCGACACGCGGAGCGATATTTATAGTCTTGGCGTGTTGCTCTATGAGCTGCTGACGGGCAGCACACCATTCAAGTCGAAGGATCTACTCAGCGCCGGATATGCGGAGATGCAGCGGATCATCCGCGAAGTTGACCCGCCGCCTCCGAGCACGCGGCTGGTCGATTCCAAGGACTCGCTTCCGTCCATCGCCGCACAGCGGCAATCGGAGCCGGCAAAGCTCACAAAACTGATGCGCGGCGACCTCGACTGGATCGTGATGCGGTGTCTGGAAAAGGACCGCACGCGGCGCTACGAAACGGCCAGTGGCCTGGCTAAGGACATCGAGCGCTATCTCACCGACGAACCGGTGGAGGCCCGGCGGCCGACGCGGCTATACCGCCTCAAAAAATTCATTCGCCGCAACCAAGTCGGCGTGCTTGCAGGAACGGCGATCGTCGCGGCACTGGCGGTCGGCCTGGCAGCAGCTTCGTATTTTGCGGCGACCGCGTCAAGTGAGGCAAAGAACGCGAAAGCAGCCTTGGAGCAAGCTGAATTCAGTCGCAAAAACGCCGACGGCGTTAACAAGTTCTTCACCGAAGAAGTCTTCGGCCTGGCCGATCCAAACCACTACGACCGCGCCGGAATTAGTCTGGTTGAAGCTCTCAACATCGCAGCGGTAAAGATCGATCGAAAATTTCCGGACGACCCCGCCCTTGGGGCCGAAATCCGGGAACGATTTGGCGAGATTTACAGCGGTATCGATCAACCTTCAAGCGCAATCATACAACTTCGCCAAGCGGTTGAATTGCGGCGCTCCCTTGCCGGCAACCTGGACCCTGCCACGATGAAATGCCGCGCAGCACTTGGCTCGGCGTTGTATCAGGCGAGTCGCTGGAAAGAGTCGCGAGACGTGCTGGAAACAGTCTGGGCGGATCAGACCAAGGTTTTCGGCGAAGGCAGCGCGGAAGCGACCGAAACCGCGTGCGCATTAGCGGTCGTTTGCATGGAAAGTCGCGGCGGCTACTGGTCATGGTCGGCGCTGCCGCCACAGGACGATCGCGACCTGGAAGTTTTGCGCAAAGCATATGATGCCGCGTTGGCAAGACTTGGACCACGCCACATCGCCACTTTGAATATTGAAAACGAGCTCGGTTGGGCCTTACGGTGGCGAGCCAAATCCGACGAAGGAATTCGGTACGCGAAGGAGGCCGCGGACGGGCTGCGTGACAACAAAGGCGGCGACGACGTGGTTGTCCTGTTCGCGCTACAACTACGCCGCTTGTCTTGTCGATCTCAAACGCTACGACGAGGGAGTTGCTGAATTCCGTGAGGTATTGGCGGCCCGCAACCGCAAGCTCGGACTGACGCATTACGACACGCTTTGCACAGCCTGGGCGCTGGCAGCGACCTTGATCCGACAAGGCGAAACGGCGGCCGCGCTACAAACGATGGAAGACATCCATGCTAATTTGCCTGAAATAAAGAAGCTCAAGACTCCGTTGCGCTCAAAAGATACTTAATTTCTCGACTTCGTGCTGCTCGATTAAAGAATTTCAACTGGGAAGAGAATTCCTCTCGGCAGCTGACGAAATGGCGTCGGCCGCGCCCGACGACGAGAATCAACACCGTATGTACGCAAACCTGCTGAATGATATTGCGCGGCAGATGATCACGTTTCCCGAGCGGACGATGCGGAATGCGCCTCGGGCGGTCGAGCTTTCCACGAAGGCATGCGAATTGACCGAATACAAGCATGCCGGCTTCGTCGGCACTTTGGCCGCAGCGTATGAACAAGCGGGCGACAAGGAAGCGGCGGCCAAGACCCGCGAGACGCTCAAGGCACTCCAGGCGAAACACCCGGCGGATGACCGCTGAGACACCGGCTCAACCGCACAAGTGCGGACACCGCCCAGGGAGAAGCCTGCACCAGTCCCGCAGCCGTAGCCGCCTCTCTTTGCGGCCAATTTCTTTTCTAGAATTCTGCCCATTTGGGTGAGCCGGCCCCCGTTTGTTTTTCGCATGAGATAGGGGACACACTTGTTAGTTGGTCCCGGTCGGGTCGGTCGGGAATCGGTTTGGCTCCATTTCACGGCTGTTCTTGCAGAGTCCACGGCTTTTTTTCGTATCGCGGACCGCTCTTAAATGCAGGCAACATGCCTGCGAGGTCTAACAATGAAATATCTTCACCTATCGATTCGTTTCCAGCAGCCAGGGATCTATCGCCAGGGATTCAATTCACTCATCGCCAGTGCAGCCTTATTGCTTCTCTCTACCGCTGCGTCCGCTGTGCCACCGGCTATTTACAACCTGGGAATCCTCGGGCGGAACTTCCGGCTCCGTCGGCTTCGCCATCAATAACTCGGCGCAGATCACGGGAATCAGCAGCTATACGACGAGCAACTCTACCAATCACGCGTTCCTCTATAGCGGTGCGCCTGGCAGCGGTGGTGCTATGGTTGACCTAGGTACGCTCGGTGGATCGGCCAGTTCTGCAGACGCCATCAACGCTTCGGGCCAGTTGACAGGGTTCAGCAACACAACCGGCGATATCGCCAATCACGCTTTTCTCTACGGCGGCGTGCCCGGCAGCGGTGGGCACATGGCCGACCTGGGCACGCTTGGCGGCAGCGAAAGCTTTGGATCTGGCATCAGCGCATCAGGCCAGATCGTTGGTATCAGCAACTTGTCGGGGAATGCCACCGCTCACGCTTTTCTTTATAGCGGCGTGCCCGGCAGTGGAGGCAACATGACAGACTTGGGCACGCTCGGCGGATCGGGCAGTTCCGCAATCGCCATCAATGCCTCCGACCAAATCGCGGGAGACGGCAACACGACTGGGGACGCTGCCGATCACGCCTTCCTCTACTGCGGCGTACCTGGCAGCAACGGGCACATGTCCGACCTGGGCACTCTTGGTGGAACGAATAGCAGCGGCATCGCGATCAACTCCTCGGGCCAGATCACCGGCATGAGCTTGATAACCGGAGGCGCCTCGTTTCATGCCTTTCTCTACAGCGGCACACCTGGCGCCAACGGACATATGGCCGATCTCGGAACACTCGGCGGAACATTAAGCAAAGGCCTGGCAATCAACGCCAATGGGCAAATCGTCGGATGGAGCCGATACGGCGTCACCGTGGATCAGCACGCCTTTTTCTACAACGGCACGCCCGGCAGCGGCGGACAGATGATCGATCTGGATGCTTGGCTCGACGCCAACAATCCCACGGAAGGTGCCAAGTGGACTCTGGCTATCGCTTACGGCCTGACGGATAATGGACTTATCACCGGCACTGGCTCTTATGATGACGGTCCCGGTGGATTGAGTGACGGTACCCGCGCCTTCTTGCTCGACGCCAGCGCACTAGTCGTCCCTGAACCTTCCACCTTCATCCTCGCCGCGCTGGGGATGTTCAGCCTGATCGCCTTACGCCGCCGGCACAGTTTGTACTCTTCCGCCTTCCGTGGGAAACAGCTCCGCGCCGGTCTGACCATCTGCACGACGTCATTCATCGTCGCTGCACTCGCCGCTGCGGCCCACGCCGAGCTTCCGACCACGATTCTGCATAATTTCGCGGGGGGGACTAACGATGGCTATGGGCCGACCGCGCTGACGATCTCTGGCACAAGGATTTATGGAATAACCCAGGAAGGCGGCGTGGCCGACTTTGGCCCGGCTGGCGTCGCGTACTCGCTGGACATCACGAACAATGCGTTCGCGCTCCTACACAGCTTTGCCGGGGGTGCGAGCGATGGCGCCACTCCGACTGGCAATCTTACGCTTGCTGGTTCGATGCTCTTCGGCACAACCTACCAAGGCGGGTCGTCGAATTGGGGAACAATCTACAGCCTTAACACCACGAATAACGGCCTCACAATTCTGCACTTTTTTCCAGGCGGAGCCAGTGACGGCATCCATCCATCGGCCGGACTGACCGCTTCCGGCACGACACTCTATGGGGTAACGGAGAGCGGCCCGGGGGCGCTCTTCAGCCTGAATACCAACACGAACGTCATCAGCATCCTACACAGCTTCAAGGGAGGAGTAAGCGACGGCGCCATTCCGGAGACCAAAGTGATACTCTCCGGTTCGACACTCTATGGGACCGCGAGCGCAGGCGGTGCGTTCAACCACGGCGTCCTCTTCAGCCTCGATACTGCGACAAACGCTCTCACGGTCCTGCACAGTTTTGACGCCAATTCGCATGCGGGGCGTGCCGGTCTAACACTCTCCGGTACGAAGCTCTATGGGACAACTCCAGATGGCGGTAGTTTTGGAAGTGGCACCGTATTCAGCTTCGACACCGCCGGCGACGAATTCACAGTTCTTCACAGCTTTGCAGGCGGTCCGAGCGATGGCCGTGATCCTGAGGCCGGATTGACCCTCTCCGGCTCGATGCTGTATGGGACAACGCAGTCGGGCGGCGCGTTGAGTCCTGGCGGCATGCAGAGTCACGGAACAGTCTTCAGCCTTGACACCAGCGGCAACAACTACACGCTGCTGCACAGCTTTGCCGGGGGCCTAGACGATGGCGCCCTTCCGACCGCTGACTTAATCCTGTCCGGCTCGACCCTGTATGGGACGACGTTCTCCGGTGGCACGGCGGGCGACGGCACGGTCTTCGCCATTCAGATCCCCGAACCGTCAAGCCTCGCGCTGATCGTTTTAGGATTGCTTAGCGTCGGCGTGGCCACTCTGCGACGAGGCCCATCTCGTGGTGGTTTGCTATTCAACTTTGCGGTCGTATTTGCTCATCTGGCAGTGCGTGAAGCGACGGCCGCATACACGTTTACGTCAATCGCCGACAGTTCGACCGCCGGGCCAACGGGCAACCCTTTGCTTTCCTTTCGCGATGCCGCGGTCAGCGGAAACAATGTAGCCTTTGGAGCCACCTTTTTGGCGAACGCGTCGATCGGGAACGCCGACGGCATCTTCCGCGGCAGCGGCGGTCCACTCGCGGTGATCGCCAAAACGTTGGTATCCGCGCCCCCGATTGGCATCTTGGACAAGGCGGGCCGACCTTCGATCAGTGGCGACTCGGTCGTCTTTTGGGGGCACTATTCGTCCACGTTCCCAGTCCGAGCGGGCGAAGCTGTGTATTTCGGAACTGGCAGCGGATTGTCCACCACTGTGAAAACTGGTGACCAGCATATGCTGGTCCTCGCCAATCCGCTGCAGATCGGCACCTCGCTGGTTTTTTTGGGATCTCCCAGCGTCTACGTGCCTGACAGTATCTACACATATCTCGGCGGGACCTTTACGCGAATTGTCGGCGCTGGCGATTCCGCTCCACCCGGCGGCACGTTTAGCGGGATTGATCTGGCCTACGCGTCCAGCGACGGCATCGAAGCCTTCCGGGCGCGTTACGGCGGCTCAGCCGGTATCTTCACGACGAGCGGTGGAGCTATTACCACCATCGCGAAGACCGGAGACATCGCGCCATCGGGCGGTACGTTTAGCGACGTCAGCACACCATCGATAAGCGGCAACACGGTCGCATTTCTGGGAACCGCTTCCAGTGCCAGCGGCATCTTCATCGGTAGTGGCGGATCGCTGACAACCATTGCCAAGATGGGCGATTCAACACCGGGCGGCGGAACGTTTGAAACTCTCTCGCGTCCTGCCATCGGCGGCAGCACTGTGGCGTTTCAAGCGAGCGCCTCCAGCGGCGAAGGCATCTATGCCGCTAGCGGCGGCCTGCTGAACGCCGTCATTGAGACCGGCCAGCCGCTCTTCGGAAGCACCGTCACAAGCCTTGACTTCGAGAGTCTCGGACTCGACGCCGGCGGCAGCGGAAACCTGGCATTCATCTACGGCTTGGCCAACGGCGCGACAGGCGTGGCCCTGGCTACGCCTACTCCGCCATCGCTGATCGGCGACTACAACGGCAACGGCACTGTCGACGCTGCCGATTACGTAGTGTGGCGCAATGGCCTCGGCACAACCTACTCACAAAACGACTACGACGTCTGGCGATCTCACTTCGGCCAACCGAGCGGCAGCGCTGCGGGTGCCACCGCCGATGCCGCCGTTCCCGAGCCAGCGACTCTGGTTCTACTTGTCACCGGAATGTTGGCAATGTGCGCTCGCTGGCGCACGACAGGTTCAAAAACTCGTTGACGCATGACGCTGGCTAACAAACCACCGACTTGGAACGCACCTCGCCGGTAGTGTAAAACCTTATCTCGTTGATGGCACGGCTGACTTCTTGTCAAAAAACCGAGACTGACACAAGCGCCGATGACCTATGAAATAGACCACCTATTTGTCTGTGCTTCCATAGGCGCGCCCGAGGCGAACCTGCTTGCGGCGTTCGGATTGACAGAGGGCTCGGGCAATTGCCACGAGGGCCAAGGAACGCAAAACCGTCGCTTCTTTTTTCGTAACTCGATGCTGGAATTACTGTGGGTTGCGAATCCTGCCGAGGCAAGAAGCGACGCCACGCAGCGCCTGAAGCTGTGGGATCGCTGGATTGGTAGGGGTCAGTCCAGTTCACCGTTCGGCGTGTGCTTGCGACCTTCTTCCTCGGGAAGCCGTGAGCCGCCTTTTTCGGCGTGGGAATACCATCCTTCGTATCTCTCTAGCGAATTGGCGATCCAGGTAAGCGAAGACGCACCACAAAACGAACCAATGTGGTTCTTCGTCGAGTTTGGCAAGCGACCCGATGCCGTTGAACACACTTTACAAGAGCGGCTTGAGCATCCAGTTGGAATTCGAGAAATGACTTCTGCTCATATTGTGATACCTGATCTTCTTGAGTCGTCGCAGACAGCCCAGGCAATAGTTGAAGCCAGTATGTTGACGGTGACTGCTGGTCCAGAACACCTGCTCGAATTGACGTTTGACGGTAACCAGTGTGGACTCCAACAGGATTTGCGGCTGAGCCTCCCCCTCATTATGCGGTGGTAGTTGGGAGTCATCCGAGTACGGTTGATGGGATTCTCATCAAACCACCGTTGTGATACACGTTTTCCTGCGCATGTAATCAGTTCCGAAAATTGTATCTCGCCATGTCTCCCAGTCTCGCCGCGATGCGACAGAATGTCCGCAATCGGTCGATGGCCATCGCAATAATTAAGTTGCAAGTCAACGAAGATTTGAGGTCGACGCGGTGAGCGACTTTTATAAGTGTGCTAAGCTTAAGCGCTCCCGGTTTTCGATGCGTGCCGATCAGTACCCCGGAGTACTTGGCCGTGGCATGTCATTGGTTCTTTCCGTTGCTGATTTGCGCGGCGCTACCACTCGCCAGCCTTTTTTACAGCAACGAATCGGTCGCCCAGCCGGTTGTACTTGAGTCCGCACTCATGGGAACCCCAGGTCGGTTCGGCGGCACGAGTATCACCACGTCGCAATACGTCGGCTGGCGATTTGCAACAAATCAAACGTTGGCCGTCGACCACATCGGCGGTCATTTACTTTCAATCCCCGATCAGCCAGGCGATATCTTTGCCGCGTTAGTCCGACTTCAATCGATTGACTCAGTGCCAATGGGCGCTCCATTCACTCCGGAGGAGGTTGTCGCAACAACCACGTTCCAACCACCATTTCCTAGCGCTGAAGTGTTCACGCCGCTTTCCACAACGCTAACGCCGGGAAGTTATACGCTCGTCTTCGGCACAGGTCTGTTCGGCGCCACGGGATCCGGTGCAATTTACAACGGCGACGATCAGCCCGACATTCCTCCAACCAACCTCTCCTCGTTTATTTTCTGGAGCAGTCCGTTTGCAGGCCAACCGCCAGAGTGGCGATTAAACCTCGCCTCCCACATGCGATTCGTGATCGAAGCGCAAGTCGTCATTCCCGGCGACTACAACAACGATGGCACGGTTGACGCCGCCGATTACATCGTGTGGCGCAAAGGCCTCGGCACAACCTACAGGCAGAGCGACTACGACGTCTGGCGGGCTAACTTCGGCCAAACCGCCGGCAGCGGCGCAGGCGCCGTAGCAAATGTCGCCGTCCCGGAGCCGGCATCCATCGCACTGCTCATCATGGGATCACTCGCAACGTGCTTTCGTCGACGAGGTCAAGTAGTGCCGTAAACTCAATCGTGCATGATACTCGCAAATAAACCACCCGACTATGAAGCCGTGTTGATTTCAAGCTGCAATTGGATTGTTCGCCAAGCGACCGCCTTTCGAATAATGTTCCTGTGCCGATGCCAGCGATGGGAATTCATCCGACTATTCGAGGTGTCTGTGCTGAGTCGTGTCGTGCACAGTCTCATTCATCCAAATACGCCGCGCCGCTCATTCGTTTAAACGCGATCCAGTCGCCTCGGCGACTTCGCTGGGTGGTTTCCGAGCTGACGCGGACCGTTCCCAAGTAGCTGGCCAATCAGGCAGAGAGATTCTTCTGAACGTATGATTCTGGTGTGGTTCATGCTACGCGGTGGCCGTGGCTGGCGGCGGTTCGCGCCATTCCGTGCTGTCCCGCAGCATGGCCCAGCAACGCACCAACAGTTTTCGCGCCAGCGCCACGATCGCTTGCTTCCTGCGTGTCTTCTGGCCCCGCGAGAGCCGCAGCATCAGCCGTTGGGCCCACGGGTTGTAACGCAGCAAGACCCAGCCCGCTTCGACCAGCATCTTTCGCAACAGAGACGGCCCGCGGCGACTGATGCGGCCCTGGCGATCGGTCTCACCCGATTGAAACTGTTTGGGCACCAGTCCCGCATAAGCGGAGACTTGCCGCCGATTCTCAAACCGCTGTGGGTTGTCGAGGTAGGCCACGACCACCTCCGCCGTGCAACGTCCAACGCCAGGGATCGTCCGTAGCAACTTGACGCTCTCGTCGGACGCCGCAAACGTTTCGAGCTTATGTTCCACTTCGCGCAGCAGCTTGGTGACCGCCCGCAACGCTTGGAGTTCGAGGGCCACTTCGCCACGCCAAAGTTCCTCCGCAGAGCATTCCTCCAGGGGCTTGGCAAGCTGTTGGATCACCTCGAATCCGGCCACGGTCCAGGCCCGCCTGCCACGATCCAGCAGGATCCCCTCGCGCTGAACAATGGCGCGGAGGTGATTCTGGATCGCGACGCGCCGAGTAATCAAGGATTGCCGATACTTGAGCAACGCTCGACGTTGACGCGTTTCGGGCGCCGGGACATAGACCGTCGGGAGTTGTTCGAGTGCCGCCAGCTGAGCCAGTTTAAGAGCGTCGTCCCGATCGGTCTTGCGCTTCACGTTCTTCCACTTCCAAGCTTCGCTGCTGGGATTGGCAACCTGACACTTCACGCCTCGCTGGCAGCACAGGTCGTACACCCAGCCAGCGATCGAGCAGGTCTCGATGACTACCAGGTCGGGGCTTTCCCGTTGCAGTAGTCGATCCAACTCCAGGACGTGCGTCACGACCGTAGTAAACCTGGCCGTGCCGGTTGCCGTGACATAATTGCAGGCGACTGACTTATACTTGCCGAGGTCGATTGCGAGGATCTTCATCGTTATGTACTCCTGTGCGTGAGGAAGGAACTCTTCCACCTTGATAGCTCTCCGCGCTCTCAAGGGGCACACGGCTTACATGGATTCTTTTAGACACTCGCTGCGGGCGACGATCTGGCCAGCTCTGGCGACCGCGACTTCGCCCTTCCCGAATATTTGTAACACTTCAGCCGTCTGAAGTTGATGTTGGTTGATTTTAAGGTATTGGGTTATGTCTGTGGGGTATGGCATCGTGTGCAAAGTTGTCCGCAAGATCGACGTTGGAGACACTTCGCAGCGGCGAGTTGACCGAGGCGCAAGCGCGGAGTCTGTTTCAGCAGGGGGAAGAAGCGGTTGTGTTCGCGCTGTTGGAAATGAGCAAGCGGTTGGCCGAGGCGCAGGAGAAGAACGGTTCTTGGGCGACCCCCTCGACTCCCTCGGGGATGGTTCCGGTGTACGAGAAGCCGCCGGCCAAGCGTCGCGGCAAGAAGCGGCCCGGCGGCAAGCGTGGGCATCCCGGTTCTCGACGACCATCGCCCGAACGTGTCGACTGGCAGGTCGAGCATCGCGCCGATTGCTGCCCCGACTGCGGCTCGCGCCTCAAGCGCTGCGCGGAGACCCGCGTCCGCTACACCGAAGACATTCCAGACGTGCAGCCGGAGACGACCGAACATACGATCCACCGCGATTGGTGCCCGCAGTGCCGCAAAAAGGTCGAGCCGCCAGTGACCGCCGCTTTGCCGGGGTGCTTGCTGGGCAATCGCGTGCTGGCGCTCTCGGCGTGGCTGCATTACGCCTTGGGGAACACGCTCTCGCAGATCGTCGAGGTGTTCAACTTTCACCTGCAGTTCAAGATCACTCCCGGCGGTCTGGTGCAGATGTGGCAGCGGCTGCAGGAGTTGTTGTACGGCTGGTACGAACAAATTCAGCAAGAAGCGCTGGACTCGGCCGTCTTGCATGGCGACGAGACCGGTTGGCGGAACGACGGCCAAACGAACTGGCTGTGGTCCTTTGGCAACCAGCATTTGACGTACTACCTGATCGACCGCTCGCGCGGCAGTCCGGCCTTGGCGAAGTTCTTCATCCAGGAATTCGCCGGGACGCTGGTGACCGACTTTTGGGGCGCCTACAACGCGGTCTCGTGCGCGGCGCGGCAAACGTGCCTGGTCCATCTGTTGCGCGAGTTGGAACAGACGGAGCAGTACAAGTCGCCGGGCGCGCATTGGTCGGCCTTCGCCAAGAAGCTGCGGCGACTGGTGGGGGACGCGATCCGGCTGTGGCGGCGGAAGCCGGAGCTGTCCGTCGAGACATACGCTTCCCGCCGGGACTGCCTCGACCGGCGGTTGGCCGAGCTCGTCGACGGGCCGTGGGAAGACCCCCACTCCCGACGCTTGGTAAAGCGCCTCAGGCGGCATCAGTACGACTTGTTCACGTTCCTCGATCAAGCCGGAGTTCCCTTCGACAACAACCACGCCGAACGATCGATCCGCCCGGCGGTGATCCTCCGCAAAAACAGCTACGGCAACCGAAGCCAACGCGGCACCGACTGCCAAGCCGTGCTGATGAGCGTCTTCCGCACGCTCAAACAACGCGGCCACGACCCGATTCAAACCGTCGTCCAGGCGATTGAGCAATACCTCGCACACAACACACTACCGCACCTGCCACCGCCAAAAATCGCTTCAGACGGCTGAAGTGTTACGAATATTTCAAAACTCGTCGCCGCGCCGGTTTCTGGCACAGATATCTCGTGCCGAGAACCCGTCAGCTTTCTGGAAATGAGATCCGGGGGCGTTCTGGGCCCGATGGAAGCCCCAGCAAATCAAACCTATCCGGCACCCGTGCCCCGCGATGTGGCCGCCAAACTTTTGCTGGCTAAGATGGCGGAGTTATACGCATCCTGATTTGAAGCAACGCGAGCTCGGTAAAGGGATACACCCGCAGGTCGAATAAGCGGGGATTCTCCGCCTTCTAGGAATCAAGCTATGTGACTCATTACCTCGTTTCGCTCCGACAGCCGCGTAGGATGACCGATGGACGGCGCATAGACGAACTCCCACAAATAGTCATCCGAGATCAGTGTTTGCCATTGCAGGCATCCTCTCGATGATCGCCGACACGCGGCACCTCTTGATGCAGCGCCGCAAGCGGTTGTGTCTGCAATATCCTGCCGTCGGCCGCACGGCGCATTTGGCCGATGCGGCGTAACGGCGCTGATGTCAGAGTTGGTTAACCTGCTTAGCCCGACGGCCGCGTCGAATTCGCAGCACCAAGTTGGCGACTCCAACGAGCGCCAGAACCGCGCCGGCCGGCTCGGGAACGGCAATAGGCTCTTTGTACAGAAAATCATCCATGACGACGACTTCCGCGCCATCGAATGGCACATCATTCGGGCCCAACGCGGAGTTGCCGGTCGTGATCCGCACGCGAGCAATTTTCTCCCCCGCGTTGGCGATCGCTCCCACGAACGACAAACCGCCGCTGCTGACGGTTGCCGCTGGTGCGAAAATCTTCGTCAACGAGTTGGCGCTTGCATCGAAGAACTCGAGGCTGGTCACGTTGGCTAGATCGACGTCCGAAAACACAACGCCGAAGCCGGCGATGGTTGCAGGGATGGCGCCGCTACTGCCGGGCAGCGAAAAGGTCGCGTCGGTGATGTTACTGCCCGTCGGTGTGAAGATTCGCACCGGGCTGAAGGTGCTAAACGTCGTCGTGTAGTTGGCATTGATGCTGGTCAGCTCGACGGCGTTGAGCGGCGTCTGCAGGAAGCCAGTGCCCGGCGTGGTGAATGTCGCGCCACGGGTATTCTGGAAAGCGGTGAGCGAACCGACGGTGGTCGTTGCCGTGGCTGCGCCGCCACCGTCCCAATTGATCTCACGGCGGCCGCTGGCTAACGGTCCGGGATTGTTGGCGTTGTTCGGATCACCGAGAGCGGTTCGGAAGGCGTCGACCGAGGCTTGGATCGAAGACGTCGTTGCGTCGCCGCCTACGGATGTCACGGTGAATCCAGCCCGAGCCGATGCTGCGAGGAACGCTACCAAAACAAAACTGCAAGTGATCGCGGCGCAGCGTTGCGCACGTCGGTAAGTCATAGACATGAGAGTCTCCCAAGTGCCTTATCCGCGGATAAGATCAAGGCACGAAACAAAGTTCGCTACAACTGAACTACTCGGCTTGTATCCAGATGTCCCATTTGTTTCACGAGACTGCTCCCAAGCAAGAATGGCCAGCGGCCTATCGAGTCGGATCAACTCTTGCGGATAGATATAGAGAATGTTCAACGTCCGTGTCAACCAGTTGGCATCCATCGTGAGTGAAAATTAACAATACGGACCGCGACATGACGTCGTGGTTAATGAAAAGCAACCGACCGCACCCACGCTGTAATCGTTGGTTCGCATTAACTCGTAGGATTTGCGAGTGGGACAAACCAAGTAATGACCGTTAAAGATCCGGTCGATCATTCTCAACTACTCATGCGTTTGACGGCACTTCGGAACCGTGCCGAGAAGCCATACCTTTTCTCGGACTGAGACGCGGGCCTGTTCTTGTCGCCTCGAAGGCTCCATCAAACCAACCATTTGTGAAGCACGGTGTGCAACTATTGGCTCGCTTATCAGCGTCCGCTTGCGCCGACCCGCCAAACAGCACACACCTGGACCCTGTTTATATTCAAGTTGACCCCTGCTTTTGACGGCGGTAAGTTGATTTGCCGGTAATTCGCTACGCTCTTTTTACTTCTGAGATGCGAACCACCGATGAGAACTCCTACTACCCGCTGCGCGATTATTACGTCGCTGATGATTTGCCCGACGATGGCAACCCCTGCGTTCATCCGAGCCGCAAACGTCACCAGCACTTTTAACACTGGCACCGACGGCTGGTCTGCCGCGGGCGATTTTGCCGCTCCAGTGACCTGGGCAGCAACCGGCGGCAACCCGGACGGCAACGTCTTTATCGAAGACTCCGTTACCGGCGGCACCACTTATTTTGTGGCGCCGGCAAAGTACCTTGGCGACCATTCCGACACCTACGGTCAATCGCTGACGTTCGATCTCAAGCAAGTTATCGGATCGCCAAGTCAATTCGACAATGATGACGTGATTCTCGCCGCCTCGGGTCTGACTCTGGCTTACGATACCCCCAATAACCCCGCTCTGAATGGAGCGTGGACTACTTTCACGGTGCCGCTCACAGAGTCCGGCTGGCACGTTGGCTCGATCGCGGGCGCCGCCGCTAACCAATCGCAATTTAAAAACGTGTTGGCTGCAATTACCGATTTACGAATCCGCGCTGAATATCAAACAGGCGCCGATACCGACTACTTGGACAACGTGCAACTAAAAGCGCAAACATCGCTGCCGGGCGACTACAATTTGAACGGCGTCGTGGATGCGGCCGATTATGTCACGTGGCGTAAAGGGCTCGGTACGACGTATACGCAGAACGATTACAACGTTTGGCGGGCTTTTTTTGGGCAAACCGCCGGCAGCGGCGCGGGTGCCATTGCGAGTGCTGCCGTCCCCGAGCCCGCAACTCTGGTCATGCTCATCGTTGGAATGCTTGCGATGTGTTCTTGCCGTTGCGCAGCTGAGTCATTAACTCGTTGACGCGTGAGAATGGTCAATAACCGACCGTTAAGACTCTGCCCGCCGGCGTCCGCGCCTGACGCCTTCGATGGGCATCTCTAAACCCGTCGATGCGGAGCTTTATGGCACAGATTTTCCGTTCCGGAAACTCATCTCCGCGGTTGGCCTGACACTCGGCGGTCATTCTGACCACAAAAGCACGTCAGCAAAGGAACGTTTAAGAGCGTCTAACAAAATGACGTATTAGAGGAAGTAACTACAGACGACGATGCAGCCAAGGGTAAGAAAGGCTTCGTGGATATCGTCGCGTCGTTCGTAGCGGGTACGAAGTCGGCGCAATTGATGGAGCCAACTTATAGTCCGTTCGACCACCCAACGATGAACTCCCAAACCGCTTCCATGTGCCGTATTACGCCTGGCCAAGACGGGCTCGATGCCACGTGTCCGCAGCGCCTGCCGATGGGGCTCGGAGTCGTAGGCTCGATCTCCTTGCAGTCGGCGGGGGCGGCGGCGGGGACGTCCGCACTGGCCACGCACAGGCGGGATCGCGTCAATCAAGGGAAGAATCTGCGTCACGTCGTGACGGTTGGCGCCCGTCACCGTGGCCGCCAGCGGAATGCCGCCCGCATCGGTCACGAGGTGATGCTTGCTGCCAGACTTAGCGCGATCCGTGGGACTGGGCCCCGTTTTTTTCCTCCGTGCACGGCACGCACGGAAGAAGAATCGATGATCGCCCGCGACCAGTCGATTTGGTCGGCCCCCTGCAGATGGGCCAAGAGCGCTTCGTGGACTTTCTGCCAGACACCCCGCTTTTGCCAGGTGTGCAGTCGACGCCAGGCAGTCATTCCTGAACCCCAGCCCAGCTCCTGCGGCAGATACTCCCACGGAAGACCGGTCTTGAGCACGAACAGAATCGCGCACAACGCCTTGCGGTTGTCGATTGGCTTGCGCCCGGATATCGACGTCGCCGCTTCTTCAGCAACGGTAAAAGTGGTTCGATGATTTCCCACAACCTGTCGTCCAAAATCGGCTTGGCCATGACGGCACCTCCTTGTCCTGCCATGAATCTAAACAGTGGCTTTCAATTCACCTAGATCATTTTGTTAGACGCTCTAAGCTAATTGATCGTATTTTAACCTTTCGGGGCGATGCGACCGAGGCGTGTTGGCTTAGGGGTTCCCAAACCGAAGGCATGGACTTGCGATCTCGTTTAGTAGCTTCAATCGCACTTATGGTTTGAATTTCAACGCCTGACAAATGCAAGTCTTTTGGCGTGATATGATGATGCGAGCTCGGGGGCATCGGTCTGCCACTGGCAGAATTTGGGTCTCGTGGCCCGACCTGCGCAATTAGCCGTAAGGATGTGCATGTCCGACGAAGCACTGACGACCGATCCATTGCTGGCCCGCGCCGCGGCGGGAGAGGCGGCTGCGTGGGGAACCTTGCTGACTGCTCACCAGGAGCGGCTAATGCGGATGGTCGCGTTCCGCATGGACGCCCGGCTTCGTGGAAGGATTGACGCAGCGGATGTTGTGCAGGAGGCATTCGTCGAGGCATCGGCTCACCGTGAAGTTTACTTCCGCGCGCAGGCGGTGCCGCTGTTTCTGTGGCTTCGGGGTGTAGTCAGTAACAAGCTTCTGGAAATCCACCGCCACCATCTTGGAACTCGAATGCGCGATGCGAAGCGTGAGTTGCCGATCGAGGCCCGGTGCACGTGGGGCGATACGTCCGCCGCGCTCTGGCGCACCTGACCGGGGGCCTAACGAGCGCCAGCGTTGCGGCAGTCCGCGGCGAGGTAGAGTCACGATTAGCTGAGGCGCTCCGCGGCGTGGATTCCATGGACCGCGAGGTCCTGGCGATGCGCCATTTCGAGCAGCTCACGAACGCCGAAGCAGCGCAGGTGCTGGGAATTCAGGAGCGAGCTGCGGCCAAGCGCTATCTACGCGCACTGGAACGATTGAAGCAGATCCTTTCGGAAATGCCCGGCGGACTTTCCGAGGTGCGGATATGAGCGAATCCACTCCCGCTCTTCAGACACGAGCCGGCGACGACTTACTCGCGGAACTGGCCGACGACTTCGTGCGCCGCTACCGCGCCGGCGAGCAGCCGACAGTGGACGAGTACGCGAACAAGCATTCGGAGCTAGCGAATCGCATCCGCGAGCTATTTCCTGCCGTGATCGCGATGGAACAGCGGGGCCTCGGGGCAACGAGCGACTTCGCGCCGCCGGCCGAGCGTGTCGGGCGCAACCATCGGCCGCTATAAGCTGCTAGAGCGGATCGGCGAGGGTGGCTTCGGCGTCGTCTACATGGCAGAACAGCAGCAGCCAGTGCGGCGCAAAGTAGCTCTGAAGGTCGTCAAGCCGGGGATGGACAGCCGGCAGGTGCTCGCGCGCTTCGAAGCGGAGCGACAGGCGCTCGCGATCATGGACCATGCGAACATCGCCAAGGTGTTCGACGGGGGAATGACCGACTCCGGCCGGCCGTACTTCGTGATGGAACTGGTCAAGGGCGAGCCGATCACGGAATACTGCGATCGGAACCAGCTCTCGCCGCGGCAGCGGCTTGAGCTTTTCACGCAGGTCTGCCACGCCGTACAGCACGCGCACACCAAGGGGATCATCCACCGCGACATCAAGCCGACCAATGTACTGGTGTCGATGCATGACACGACGCCGGTGGTGAAGGTGATCGACTTCGGCGTGGCCAAGGCGCTCGGCCAGTCGCTGACGGAGAAGACGCTGTTCACTGGGTTCGCGCAGTTCTTGGGCACGCCGCTGTACATGTCGCCGGAGCAGGCCGGGCAAAGCGGCGCTGGATGTCGACACCCGCAGTGACGTCTACTCGCTGGGCGTGCTGCTATACGAGCTACTGACGGGCACCACGCCGTTCGACAAGGAGCGGTTCAAGCAGGCGGCGCAGGGCGAGATCCGCCGAATCATTTGCGAGGAGGAGCCACTTAAGCCCAGCACCCGGCTAAGCGAGTCACGCGACACGCTGCCATCTATCTCCGCGCAGCGCCAGATCGAGCCGGCGAAGCTGACACGACTAGTGCGCGGAGAGCTCGACTGGATTGTGATGAAGGCGCTGGAGAAGGACCGCAACCGCCGCTACGAGACGGCCAACGGCTTCGCCATGGATGTGCAGCGCTATCTGGATGACGAGGCAGTACTGGCATGTCCACCGTCGCCGGCTTACCGCCTGAAAAAGTTTTCGCGACGTCACCGCATGGCGCTGGTAACCCTGTTGATCGTCGCGGTTGCCTTAATTCTGGGGACGACGATCAGTACGTGGGAAGCTGTCCGCGTCGCGCGGTGCGGGCCGAGTGCAGGAGAATTTCAATGAGGCGCGGGCGGCGGTAGGCGATTTGCTGGCGGTAGCGGACGAGGGACTGCACGACAGGCCCGGGATGCAGATACTTCGCGTACAGTTGATGAAGTCGGCGATTGATCGCTATCGCAGGTTTCTTGAGCGGCCGTCGGCGGATCCTGCGCCGTGCGCGGAGTTAGCGCGGCTATATGTGAAATATGGATTCTTCGCGAGCGGAAATGGTGCCGATCGAGAAACCGTCACCGTTCCCGCTTATAAAGCCGCAATCCGCATTCAGAGCCAGCTTTTGCGTGAGCATCCCAACAGCCGCGCGCTCCGATCGGATCTTGGTTGGACGTATATCATCTATCCCTGGCACGACTGGAAGAGCCAAGAGGCGGTGAATGCGGCGGTCAAGGCCCGGGAAATCTTTGAAAACCTGGTGAAGGAAGATCCTACTGATCCATTGGCGCGAATTGATTTGGCGTGGGGCCTCGCGCAGCAGGGGCAGGTGATGGGGAAAGACGAACCCTTCAGCGTGCAGGCGGAGGAGCTTCGCGAACAACTTCTCATGGAATTCCCCCATTCTTCGGAGATACGTCGCAACCTGCGCAGAGTCTATACGACCATGCGGTGCGGCGCACCAAGAATGTTGCCGAAGCATTGCAGATCCTGTCGCGCGTGATCGAGCTGTGCTCCGGTTCCATCGAGGATATGACCAGGAACTTGCCGGAGCGGCGTCTGCCGACGCGGCCGACGGATTCCGAAGCACACTTGCTGCGTCCCAGCTTGATATGGACGCGCCGTGATCTCGCGTGCGCACTTTGCAGCTCGGCGAACTTCTATGAATCGCAGAAGCAGTGGTCGCAAGCTGTCAAAATGGACACCGATGCGGTGATGGTGCTTCAATCGCTGGTCAAAGAGAATCCGGAGATTCCAGATTTCGGCGACAAACTCGAGGCTGCGTCGCTTGGATTAATTCAAATATTAGAAAAATCCGGCAACGCGCCGGCGGCGCGCCTGCAGCGGGAACAGGCGACGAAATTCTGGCAGGAGTTGGCGCTGAAGAATCCTGACAATGAGAGGATTCTCAAAGTACTTGGGCGTGCGATTTTGGCGGGACCGTCGGCTGTGCGCAATTGAGTGAATTAATCTTTCAATCAAAAAATTCAATCGGTCATCTTATGGGAAGTTCCACGCAACGGGATGCCGCTTTTGGTCAGGAGTTTTTGAAAGTGGGATAACAAATCCGCGTTTTGGTGAATGGCATGAGGCTTGGCGTTTTGGCTCAGGCAGAACGCAGCGTGGTAGCCGGCGGCTTCGCCGATGTTCGATCCGACGGGGTGCAAGCAATAGCAGCCGTTGGTGGTGTGCGTGGTGCCGAGATTCTTGCTCGCGGCAAGCACGACCAACTCTTTCGTCCTGGCGATGGCCCACTGGCGACTGGGGCACGCTGACGAGGCCCGGCAGTGGTTCGACAAGGGTGCTCAGTGGATGGACGCGAAAAACGCCAAGAGCGAGACCATGATCCGCTTCCGCGCCGAGGCTGATGGGCTGTTGGGTGTTAGCGAAAAGAAATAATCCCGAGAAAGCTGTACGCTGTCGAAAGCTTGTAGTCTCGACTGATGCTGCCGCGGAGTCCGCAACCATGAAGGCGCGATAAAAGCGTTAGCCGACAAGCCGCCAACCGCTTGTACACAAACAATCTACAAGTGTGCGCCCAACCGCGCCGTCCATCGCCCGGCCACAATTTCTTCCTAATTCATCGCGCACCTGTCTCGCCTCTCCTCCGTCGCGCAATTCAGTAATAGGGGACCTTGCGGTAGCGCTCGGCCTCGCTGATAGCTCCCATTCCGAGAGACTTTGAGGCCGCGCTGGGCACACTCCAGCCGGCAGGAGGTGATTTGTGCGTATCGATAAGCTTGTTCGGCACCGTTCGATCTCGGCTGCCAGTCGCTGGTTGGTGCGGGCGCTGGCGATGGTAGCGGGTTTTATGGCGTTTGTCGCCCCCGGCTTGGCGGTGCGCCGCCCAGTACACGGCGGTCGATCTGTACGCCATCGCAAATGCCGCGAATCCTGTCGGTGCATCTTCCGGCCAAGTCGTGGGATACTTGGGCGACGGCGAGCCGCCGCAGGCGACGCTCTGGAATTCCGCCGGCTTGCCGGTGGACCTGACCCTCGGCGGGTTCGACGCCACGTTCGTGGGCGGCACGAACGGCATTCATCAGTTCGGCTCGGCGAGGACCGGGACGCCGGGATACTTCCCGACCTCAACTCCGGTCGTGTGGAGCGGGAGCGCCGCTTCGGCGATGTTCTTGAACAAGCAGGGCTTCCCTTCGGCCAGTGTTGTCGGAGGCGGCGGCGGGCAGTTTGTTGGGTCGGGAAGCGGCAATCCCGGCCCCTCGCGTGCGCTGCTGTGGAACAGCCTCGACGCCAACCCCATTGATTCTCAGCCCGACAAATCTCGTCGGATTCGAACACTACTTTGCAAATGACACCAGTGGTACTCAGCAAGTCGGCAGCGCCTACGGCTTTGACGCCAGCCACAATTCGTACTCGCACGCTCTGCTCTGGACCGGCAGCGCAGCCTCGGCCGTCGACCTCCATCCGACGAATCTTCCGGGAATCGTCAGTTCCGAGGCTCTCGCCACGGACGGGCTGCAACAAGTTGGCTGGGGAGCTCCCTACTTAACGCCCGGTCACGCGTTCCTCTGGAGCGGCACAGCCAATTCGGTGGTGGACCTCAATCCGCCGGGGTTTTATGGCTCGGACGCCTACGGGGTGCGGAATGGCAAACAGGTCGGCTATGCGCTGGCCACCGACGGCACCGACTACCACCAGCATGCGCTGCTGTGGACCGGCACCGCCGCCTCCGCAGTCGATCTTCACCTGTTGCTGCCGAGTTCCTTTGAGTCTTCCCGCGCCTACAGCATTGACGATGCGGGCGACGTGTTCGGCGTCGCGTTCAACTCCTCTGGCATCCATGCCATCGAATGGATCCCCGGCATCGCGGGCGATTACAACCAGAATGGCATCGTCGACGCGGCCGATTATGTCGCGTGGCGCAAGAACGGTGGCATCACGACAACTTACGACACATGGCGCGCCAACTTCGGGCATACGGCCGGCGGCGG
The DNA here is from genome assembly GCA_963733825.1 of Pirellulales bacterium. Classification (GTDB taxonomy): domain Bacteria; phylum Planctomycetota; class Planctomycetia; order Pirellulales; family Lacipirellulaceae; genus JABDGM01. The sequence goes on along the minus strand of CAVTEK010000002.1, from coordinate 302,932 downwards.
TGCGGCGCTACCCTCCGCCGAACCGCTGTCGGCCGCCGTGCCTGAGCCGGCGGGGCTGTGGCTCATGGCGTTCTGCGGAATGCTCGCTATGCGGTGGAAAAAAATAAGGGCACGAGTCCGTTCGTACCCATTACCTATCTCATCGACGACATGAGTTCGGTCGCCGAACAGGAGCACGAAACATGCCCCACCGCGGGCTCACAATCAAAGCCACCTTTTCCCGCGAGCATCGCCACCTGAGACTTTGTATTTCTTCGGTATTCAGGTGCGACTTCTCCCGGGATCGGGCCGGGCGCGTCGGCGTCGGCTGCAACTTCGCAGCCGCCGTAGCGAGATGGCCAAGTCGGTGTTCTCGACGAGGTCGTCCCATGTCCACACTTCTGCGAAGATTCTGCGCTGGTTTGCTGGCGATGGCCGTCGCGTTGGTGCTATTACCGGATGTTGCCTCGGCGCTGAACATCTTTTGGGACGGCACCGGAACGACTTGGAACGCTCTGACGCCGTGGTCCCAATTGAACAATGCCACGACGCCGAATGCGACCTCAATAACAGGCAATACGGACACTGCCAACTTTAATATCACGACGCTCAATACGGCCCAGACGGTGAACCTCGACGCCGCCCAGTCGGCCCTCGGACTTTCGTTCAACAGTACCGGGACAGTCTTGATTCAAAGCACGTCGGTCGGCGGGAGCGCTAATTCGCTCACGCTGGGCGCTGGCGGCATCACGCACGGTGCTGGCGCGGGTGCCGACACGATTTCGGCCCCGGTGATTCTGTCCGCCTCACAGACCTGGACCAACGATTCCGCCGGCATCTTCACCGCCAGCGGTACCGTCAACCTGGGGGCGAACCTGCTCACGATCGACGGCGCCGCAACGACTACGATCAGCGGCGCAATTAGCGGCACTGGTGGTCTGACGAAGAACGGCGCCGCGGCATTGAGGCTGAACGCCAGCAACACGTTCACGGGCGGGGTGACGATCAACAAAGGCCCGGTGATTCTGGGCGATGCTGGCGCTGAACTCGACGACGCCGAACGCCGTCTCCTTCGGCGCGAATAGTACCGGAGCACTCACGCTTAACGGCAACAGTGTCACCGTGAGTGGTCTCATCTCTTTCTACGTGACGGACAGCCAGTCGCTTGTCCAAAATGTGAGCTCCACGCCAGCGACGCTTACGGTCAACAACAGCTTCAATAACACGTACGCCGGCGTCCTGCAGGACGGCGCGGGTGGGGCGCATTGTCACTGACGAAGTCCGGCGGGGGTACGCTCACGCTCACTAACACGAACCTGTACACCGGCGCCACCTTCATTAGCGCCGGCAAATTGGTATTGGGAAATGCCAGCGCGCTTGGAAGCACCGCGGTCGGCACCACACTTGCGTCCGGCGCCACATTGGACTTCAACGGGCAGAATGTTGGGGGCGAGAGTGTGTCCCTACTGGGCGGTGCTTCCCTGTGGAACTCAAGTGGCACGGCCGCCAGCCTCTCCGGAAACGTATCGCTGGGCGTCGGCTACCTCGAGCTAGAAAGCGTGGGGGACATGACGTTCTCCGGCCGTATCATCGGCGGCTCGTCGTATATTTCGACCAAGTATTACGATGGCACGCTTACCTTGAACGGCGACGCTGATAACACTGATTTTGGGTTGCGGGTCTATGGGGGCACGGCCGTCTTGGCGAAGGCGAGTAATTCCAGCGTCCACGCGATCGGTGGTCAAGGGCTAGAGGTCGACATCGGTACAGCGCAACTTGGCGGCACGGGGGGCGACCAGATTTACGACTTTGCCCATGTCGAAATATCTGGTGCTTTCGATACCAACGGCAAGAGCGAAACGATTTCCAGCCTCGGCTTGTGGGGAACAGGTATCGGCGGCAAAGGCGCGTTGGTGAATAGCGCCAGCGCCGCATCGATCCTCTCCTTCACGCAGCTTACTGGCGGCAGCATCACTCTCCACCAAGACGCATCGATCGGCGTGACGCAAAGCGGCGGCAGCCTCACTCTCAATGGCGGAATCGTCGGTAACTTCGCGCTCACGAAAGTTGGAGCCGGAACGCTGAACCTCAACGGGGCCAACACGTTCACGGGCGGTCTGACAGTCGCTGCTGGGGCACTGGTGCAAAATGAGAACTTGCAGTCGAGCGTCGTTACGAATCAAGCGTCCTTCATTTACAACGGCGGCACGTTTCCCGGCCAGCTCGTGAACCAGGGAGCGGCAACCATCAACGCCAGCTTCACGCCCGGCAGCGGTCTCGCCAATTCCGGCAGCGTGGCCCTGGCGTCCGGCATCACGCTAAATCTGGCCGGGAATGGTATGGATAACCAGGGAGGCTTGTTGCTGGACAATTCGACATTGACCGCCACCGCCGCTCTGGTGAACAACTCCGTCGTCAGCGGCCACGGCACGGTAGGCGGTTCCGGCGGCTTCTCGAACAATGGCCAACTCACTGTCGCAGGCGGCGCACTTACGCTGAGCAATGCCGGCGCCAATGCCAATGCAGGAAACGTCGACATACCGTCCGGGCTCCAATTGCGGCTTACCGGAGGCAACCTGGCCAACTCGGGCGCGATCAATCTCAGCGGCGGCACCGTTAGCGGCACCGCTACACTCAATAACAGCTCGGGTATCGTCGGTGGGCATGGCACGATCTCCACCCCGCTCACCAATGCGGGTACGCTAGTGGTCGACACCGGCGTGCTCAACGTGTCGAGCGCATTCAACAGCAGCGGTGAGGTCTTGTTGATCGGCGGCGCGGCCACGCTCGCTGGCACCGGCGCGATCACCAACACCGGACTCGTACACGGGGATGGCGTGGTGACCAAAACCGTCAATAACAATGCTGGCGGTGAGATCCGCGCCGAAAACGGCAAGCGCATCAAGCTTCAAGCTGCCAGCGGCACGAACGCCGGCAAAATCAACCTCCAAGGTGGCACCGCCGAGTTTTTGCAGCCGCTCACCAACGGCACGGCCGGACAAATCGAAGGCCGCGGCACGCTCATTACCGGCGGCGCGGGACTCACCAATAATGGCAATCTCGCGCTGTCGAGCGGCATCACCGACGTGTTTGGCGACGTGAATAACGCGACCGGCTCCGCGACCCGCGGCATCACCATCTCCGGCAACGCCGACGTCACGTTTTGGGATGACGTGACCAACAGCGCTGGTTCGCTGTTTAAAGTTTCCAGTGGGTCGTCTGTCACAGTTTTTGGAACGTATAGTGGCGCGGGCATTACGGGCAGTGCCAACGATATTCAACTCGAGGCCGACGTCAGCCCGGGATTCAGCCCTGCGACTGTCGATTTCGGCGGCAACCTGCACTTTAGCTCAACGTCTCGGCTGAAAATTGAGTTGGGAGGCACAACGGCCGGCACGGAGTACGATCAGGTGCATGTGTCGGAGCAGTTGTCGCTGGATGGTGCGCTTGCTGTATCACTGATCAGCAGTTTCAATCCGCAAGCCGGCCAGTCGTTCGACATCCTCGATTGGGGCAGCGTTGTCGGCACATTCGCGACCGTCGATCTGCCCGCGCTCAACGGTGCATTGGTTTGGAACACTTCGCAGCTTTACACGACGGGCGTGCTGAGCGTCGCGCTGGCTGGCGATTACAACAAAAACGGCACAGTCGACGCGGCCGACTATGTGGTGTGGCGCAAAGGTCTGGGCACGATCTACGCGCAGAACGATTACAAAATTTGGCGGACCAACTTCGGCCAACCCACCAGCAGCGGTGCAGGTGCCACCACGTATGCCGCCGTTCCCGAGCCAGCGACTCTGGTCCTACTTGTCATCGGAATGTTGGCAATGACGCTAAAACCATCCACCCTCTATGGGAGGAAGAAGAATGATAAACGTGCGCAAGTCTCTTAGTGTGAAACCAACTTCCGCCTTTCGGCTCGCAAGCGTGTTGGCCGGAGTGCTCGCGCTGACCGTCACCTCCGCCCACGCCGACACATTTGGCAGTGGCGGCAATGCCTTCACTGTCGATTTCGCGACCATCGGCAATCCCGACAATGCAAATGATGCCGGGGCCGGTGGCGGCATCTACTCTCGGCCGTATGGCGGCGTGAACTACGGCTACCGCATGGGCGTCACGGAGGTGCCCCAGGATTGGATCACGAAGGCGACGAACCTGGGCATGGCCAACGTTACCGCGGGTGCATGGACCAACAGCCAGCCGGCCGCAAACATGACGTGGTATGAAGCGGCGGCGTTTGTGAACTGGCTAAACACCAGCACGGGGCATCAGGCTGCGTATCAGATTAATGCCGGGGTGACGGCGCTGACGCTGTGGAGCAGTGCGCAGGCGTGGCAACTCGATGGAGAGAACTTGTATCGCCACAAGGATGCATATTACTTTCTGCCGAGCGAGGATGAGTGGTATAAAGCCGCCTACCACAAGAACGATGGGGTGACGGCGAACTACTGGGACTACGCAACGGGAAGCAATGGGATCCCGCCGCAAGGAACAGCTATTTACAACTCACCCGCTGACGGGGTCGACTATCCCGGTGGACCAGTGGACGTCAACCTGGCGGGTGCGCCGAGCTCCTATCTAACGATGGGGCAGGACGGGAACGTGTGGGAGTGGCAGGAGAGTGCTTTTGACGGTGTGAATAATGCATCGGGCGAAATTCGCGCAATCGAGGGTGGCAGCTGGAACAATTCCGAGGACGCCCTGCGCGCTCGTTGCACACCGGCGGCGACCCGAACACCTCGTTCAACAGTTACGGATTACGTGTGGCGAGTATCCTGGCGGCCGGCGTGCCCGGCGATTATAACGGCAACGGCTCAGTGGATGCAGCAGACTATGTGCTCTGGCGGAAGGGCGGACCGCTGCAGAATGAAGTCGATAACCCCGGTACTGTAAACGCTTCCGACTACGCTGCATGGCGTGAACGCTTTGGCGAATCATCCGGCGCAGGAACCGACGTAGCGGGTTCCTCGCCGTCGCAAGCCACCGTGCCCGAACCGGCAACCATGCTGCAGATAATTCTCGCCGCCGCAATTCTGTCTAAATGGAGCTGCTGGAGTCGCATCGCGCGTGCCAAAACTCGTCAAGCGGTGAGATGCGTCGAGAATCGACCGAATTTCGGCAACCAGCAGCTCCTCACATGCCGTACATGGCTGTGGGGGTAATTGCCAGTCGCAACGTGCATGGGCATAATCACGGCTCGGCCGGTGCTGCTCGGCAACACGAAACAGCTGCACAGGACGGACACCGCGAGGGATCGCCGCCGGCCGATCGTGTTCTATCTGCACAGATATCGGAGGATCCATTGGCCACCTTTATTACCACCATCAAATTCACCGAACAAGGTATTCAGAACATTCACGAGTCGCCCAAACGGGCAGCGGCGTTTAAGTCAGCCGCAAAGAAAATGGGTGTCAAGGTCACGGACATCTATTGGACCCTCGGCAGTTTTGATGGCGTCGTTGTGTTTGACGCTCCCGACGACGAAAGAGCAATTGCCGCCATGCTGCATTTGTCATCACAAGGCAACGTCCAGACGACAACGGCTCGTGCATTTGACTCCAGTGAGATCGAAAAGGTCATTGGCTTGCTGGCCATGAAGTGAGCCGTGCAAGCATCCAACGTCGCGGTGCGCGTAATTCATCAGCCGGCAAATACATTTGATGATCGTGGGTACCTCCGGGCGAGCGCTGGTCCTATATACTCATCGAGTGGAGAGACGAGCCGGAAACCCACCGTGTAGACACACCATTCGGTGACTCGCACGCACATCGTGACGCGTCAAGATTGATGCTGCCAACCTCGGCCGCGAAAATGCGGTAATCGTATCTCGGCCGTCGATTGCCCTTTGGGCATGAAAGAGAATCGCATGGCTCCATCAGCAAACAACCCTGGGGTTGCCGTGCGGCCACCTTTTCTCTATGGCGGGGCATTTGTCATTGCTCTCGCTCTGCGTTGGATCTGGCCGCTGCCAATCTTGGGCCATTCGGTGGCTTTTTGGCTTGGCCTCGCGTTAGCTGTGCTTGCGGTGATGATTGCATTGTGGGGTAGAAGAACCATGCACGCCGCTGGTACGAACGTGAATCCCATACGGCCCACCACGGCCATCGTAACATCCGGTCCGTTTCGCTTCACCCGCAATCCTCTCTATTTCGCCATGACCATCCTCTATTTCGGCCTCACTTTGACGTTCAATACCTGGTGGGGCATAGTCATGCTGGTTCCGCTGCTAGTCATCATGCACTACGGAGTTGTCCTGCGCGAAGAGCGCTACCTCGAACAGAAGTTTGGCGAGACATATCGGCAGTATCGTTCCACGGTTCGACGATACGTTTAGCTGTGCAGTCATACCAACAACGCTTCAGCCAAGGGCCGTTTCAATAGGGAAGGGATTTCGTTGCCACTTTCTGCATTTAATGTCGGCCACCTCAATATTTCGTCAGCCCTTCAGATTACACTCTGGCCTGCTCGTCCGGAGTTTCACGAATTGACTGCAAAAGCGTTTAGTGCTTTCGGCACGGATGAACAAGCAAATGGACTTCACGCTCTCGGACATGACTTTGTTGACTACCTTCAATTTAGGTCCGCGGAGCTTGAAAGCGCCGACTATCCGCAACTCTCGGGTTTCCAAATTACGCATTCGGTGCTGAGTAAGTGCACGGAGTCCGGCCGAAGAATGGAGAAACGCTCTGTTCGCCTCCTCACCGTCACCCGAAATGGCCCAATCGTGCGTGGCTTCGGCGAAAGCGACCAGCCGCAGGAGGTTACAGCCGTGTTTTCGCATCTTTCCTCCGAAGGCTGGGAGCGACTCGTTATCAAACTCGGGTGGAATCCGAATGATCTAAGTCAAGCCAACGCGCCGGGGATCGTTTTTTACCCTTCTGCCGACCCGGACATGACCCTTCTCGGTCCTCCGTATTGGGCGTAGATAATCATCGACGCTGCAGGCGGACAGGCAGCGGCAGACAATGCTGCCGGTCGCAGCGTTGGAGTGTACGTGCGATCGCTCGAAGAGGCGCGGTAGTGCCCTGTGCTAGTCGGGGCGCTCTGTGTCATTCCGAAGCGCCATTTAGCGGAAAAACCGCAGTGCCCGCCACTCGGCGACACTCGATCGGCGTGAAACACACAAGCAGCGAGCCACACGCAAGTTGGCATTCGATTTGCCGCTGTCCATTCGACTGACCGCTTGTCTCGCTTGCCATGTCCCTGCTCGTCGGACCCACGATAGTCGTGAGATCCAAATGGCCGAGCCAATGTCCCCCGGAGCATTCCCATGGATCCCACGATCACCAGCCACGAAGTATTTGAAAGAGTCAAGCAGGAGCACGATGCGCTGCGCGAGAAGTTTCGGCGGATTCACGACGTGTTGGCCGGACCCGAAATCGCAGCGGAGGAAATGACGAGGCTGCTACGCGAGTTTCACAACGCTTTAAGAGTCCACTTCTCAAACGAAGAGTCGGACGGGTTTTTCGAAGAGGTGACAACCCACGCGCCGCGTTTGGCGGGCCGAGCCGACCAGCTTTGCGTCGAACATGAGCAATTGCGGCACAAGGCCGAGGAACTGTGCCGGTTTGCAGAGACGGGTAGTCCGTCGATGGCGTGGTGGCGGGAACTCAGTTCCAGGTGCCACGGATTCAGCAAACAATTGATGCACCATGAAAGTGAGGAAAACAAACTTTTGCAGCAAGCGCATCAAGACGACATCGGGGCATCTGATTAACGTTACCCGGAGTCGCACGCATTCTCTCGCCGGCTGCGATCGCGATTTTTCATGAGTCATACCGACGAGCGCAGCGGCGATTGAGAGTAATCCCATGACTAGAGTTCTGCGAATCGTGGTCGCCGATGATGAACCGGTGATGCGTGACTATTTTCAACGAATGCTGCCGTGGCTGGGCCATGAAGTGGTAGCGGCGGCGGCCAATGGACGCGAGTTAGTGGAATTGTGTCATGAAAAGAAGCCGGACCTAATAATTGCCGACGTCCGTATGCCAGATATGGACGGTGATGTGGCCGTACAGCAGATTCTCCGGGACACTCCTATTCCGTTTATTCTTATTTCCGCATTCAGCAAGCTGGCCCGGATACCCGATGGGATCGGTTCAATTGGTTGGGCCTACCTAACCAAGCCTGTGAAGCGAGAAGATTTGACAGAGGCAATTGAGCGAGTATTCTCCGCGAGCGCAGAGCCCGGATAGTCTTCGCCCTGCTCGAGTCTCGATTCTGACGACGAGCATTCGCCGTCGAATCTGGACTTTAGAGTCCCATCAACTCGTGGGTTTGGGGTGTGAATCACATAATGACCCTTGCTGACACTTCCTACGGGCGTCGATTCCGCCTGCTTCGGCGGTCGTGGCTGATCCAGACCGCCGACGTTCCAAAACTCATCGACGCGGCGATCTCTGACACAGATTTGGCGTGCCGAGAAACGTCTGCTCGGAGCTTTTGACACAGATCTGGGTTCAGACGGCCCCGGATGCCCCAGCAATGGAACAATTCTTGGCGTACCAACTAATCTGCATAAGGGAGTCTTCTAGTTGATCGAGGATAAACGAGTAGCCTTGCCAGTGCTTGCAATGAGCAAATTGGGCGGGCTAAAATCGACTGGCTTTCTCTCGGTCGATTTTTCGGCAGTTCAGGGGTGCCATGTCCGATCCGACCAACCCCATTATCGGCGGCGATGACGCCGCGGCACGAGTCCGTGCCGTTCTCAATGATTTCCTTCAGCGGCGTGTCGCTGGAGAGGCAATAGTAGACGACGCGCTCATTGCGGCTCACCCCGAGTTAATGCCCGCTATTGGTGAAGAGCTACGCAAACTGCGTGTAATCGCCGCGGCTCGCGACACAGCAGCTCAACCGATGAGCGCCAACCGTCTGTTCGTTTGCGATGGCCTCCGCGACCGCGCTGAGTGCTCGACAACCTCTCGGGCCGTTGATGACTCGACATCACAGTCCACTACAGCGTTTGTGCGGAAGTTAGGCGACGACCCAGCGCTGACATACACAATTCGGCTTGCAAATGGCGACTATGCTCGGCCAGTCGCCCAAACCGAGCTATCCGAAACGGCTGATGCGTTCCGTCCAGGCGTCGTCATCAATGAAAGATACGAGCTGCGGCGAGAACTAGGGCGTGGAGGAATGGGCATCGTCTTTCTCGGGCGTGATTTGCTCTTGGATCGAGACATCGCCGTCAAAGCCATCCAGCTGCATCGGATCGACAGCACGGAGAAAGAACTAAATCGAATGAGGGAATTGTTTCAATCCGAGGCCCGGCTCGGTGCGAAGCTGCTGCATCCCGCAATCGCGGCAGTATTTGATTATGGCTTCCACTGCGACATGCCATATCTCGTCATGGAATACGTTGCGGGAAGCACCCTACGCGAACTGATTCGGCAGCGCGGTAGATTCGATCTCCGTGAGATTCAGGTTATTTTGCCCACGTTGGCTCAAGCCATTGATTTTGCACATGCGACTTTTGTCGTTCATAGGGATCTGAAGCCCGAGAATATTCGCGTCACGCAACAGGGTCAGTTCAAGATCCTTGACTTAGGCCTCGCCCGACTTTTTCGCGAGGAGCAAGATTGGCGTTTTAATGGAACGCCCGCGTACGCGGCACCGGAGCAATGCGCCGAATTGCCGACCGATGGTCGCGCGGACCAGTACGCCTTAGCAATCATCGTCTACGAGATGCTCACGGGACGGCGTCCATTTTCTTCCCAAAGTCTTTCCGAACTGTTGCGGATGCACCAAGAGCAGCCGCCGACTACGCCGCAGGCGTATGCGCCAAACCTTTCACAATTTGCGGCTGATGCATTGCTGCGAGCATTATCCAAGAAACTCAATGACCGCTTCGATAGTTGCGAGCACTTCGCCGCTGCCCTCGGATGCCAATTCTTGACGTTGCCCAACTCTAAAACGAACGTAGTTTGTGAATGGCCAGCTGCAATACTTCCAAATCGATTTTGGAACTCCGTATACATTGGCATTTCGGATGATGCAATTTGGCTGTCCGATGGAATTGAAGTCTCCGAACTCCCCGTGCAATCAGTTGTGGCGGTGCGCCGTGACGAGCGACGCCGGTGTTTGGAAATGGTTATTCCCGATATTCGAACGCCCCTCAAACAACGAAGGTCTCTTCTTGATTTGCCGGTTCGGATAGCTCTCTTTGCTCTTATTAGCACTGTCCCGTACTTTTGGCGCTGGTTCTATCGAGTCTCTCGACTCAGAAAAGATATCACATTGAGGCTGATTTTTCCGTCTCTTGAGTTGCTGGATAATTGGCACGCACATTTTTCGGAAGTCCTAGCCTCCGTTACTTCTGATTCCAGTCAAGACATAGACGACTCTTACAATCCCAGCCGGCATTGCAACCATCGAGTAGCTGTACTTAGGCGACAGCCTGGACAGCGATTTCAAATCCTAGGCAACATAAGAACAGAAAACGGAAGTCGCTCCGGTGCGCTCAAAGCCGCTGTTCTGCACGCTGCGGTTCGAGGGGCCGACGGATTGATAGTATCGGCCGACGAAAACTTGTCGGGCGTTGGACGTACGCGCTACGTATTAAGCGGTCACGCGGCGAAGTCAGCTGACCAGAACTGCCGCTTCGAAATGCTGCTACGCTGGTTTGCCGGTGCACAGAAAGGTAATACGTCGATCATGTTGCTACTTGCCATTGGTTCGTTCCTGACTACATCTTGGCTCTTGTCCAGTACGTGGCCGGAAAACCAAACGCCAATAGCAGATTCGATTAAAGTAACCTCGCTTATCTACTTCTGGCCAATTGCTGCAATTCTATTGTTTCACCAGTTGGGCTGGCTTGAAATTGCACAACCAGCTGCCATGGGCATGGCCGGGCTTGTAATTGTGCACCTTTTGCTTGGTCTAAATCATGGTGTTGTTGGCCTACTGTCAATAGTCCTATTTTGCCCTCTCATTTGTTTGCCCGTTGCGCAAGTTTTGAATGCGGCTGCTGATCTGAAGCGCGAAGTTAGCTTGTCAAGCAGCCCTGGATTTCGTTGGCGACATTGGCTCGGATTAGCCTCGCTTGGTGCGTCTATAACTTTCTGTGCCTCGGTGGCCGCACTGCCAATGTTCCTGGCGAGTGCTATTTCGACACCTTCAAACAATGCTTCGGCATTCGTCAATCTTTCGCGTACGCAACTCATAAGTGGCGAGGCTGCAGAGGCCGTCGAATCGACGTGACCGTACACCGGCACCATTGTAGGCGCGGTGGTTAAACTCGGGGGATTCTTGAAGTCCGTCCCCCCGTAGGAGTCTGACCATGTCCGGCAGTGCCCGTGCCCGCAAGCGCTCTGAGTGGCTGGATCGAATGCATCGGTTCAATCGATCGAATGCGTCGGTGACCGAATTCTGTCGTCGCGAAAAAGTCTCGGTTCCTTCGTATTATCAGTGGCGGCGGAAGCTGGCTGACGCCACGTCCGAGGCTGGCGCCGGGCGACAGCCGGCCACGTTCATCCCCGTTCAAGTCACCGGTTCAGCCGACCTGCAGGTTACCTTTCCCAATGGCGCACGACTGACGCTTGGCGCTCACACCCGCCAGCACGTGCAGGTTTTCATCGAGTCGATTGCGATGGCTCGAACGACGCAGGGAGAGGCGTGATGCTCGGATTGCCGAACGGTGCCAAGATCTATTTCTGCAGCCAGCCCGTCGACTTGCGCCGGGGATTCGATGGGCTGAGTGGGATGATCGAATCGGTCTTCGCGATGAACGTGCTGGATGGCCACTTGTTCTTGTTTACAAATCGGCGACACGATCGTATCAAGGCGCTGTGGTGGGAACCAGGAGGGCTGGTTCTGTGGTACAAGCGATTGGAGCAAGGAACATTTGAAATGCCTCGTGCCGCCGAGGGCCAAGCGCATGCGACGATCGATGCCACGCAATTGGCCATGTTGATTGGAGGCGTGCCTTTGGCTTCGGCTCGCGCGCGGCGGAAGCGGATGGAAGCTGCCTAAGCATTGGTCGTGTTGACGAAGCCACGACAACCGGTCGAGTCCGGCGAGACTCGCTCGGTTTTTTTGTTCCCTTTTCAGAATTTGTGGAAAACCTCTGCCGAGTTGTTGGGTATATAAGGGTATGAACGACGGATCGTCATGCCCCGAAGATCTGGCTGCCTGTCATCGGCTGATCCGCGAGCTCTCATCTCGCCTCGAAGCGCAGGACGCTCAGCTTCATCAGCAGTCTCACGAACTGGAGTCACGCGCAGCCTTTGCCCAAGAGCAATCGCGGACCGTGGTGGATCTAGAAGCGTCGCACCACAAGCTGTTCCAAGAAAACGAAGAGCTGAAACTCACGATCCGAAAACTCATCGAGCGGCTGTACGGTCGGCGGAGTGAACGGTTCCTGGCCGATCCCAATCAGATATCACTCGACTTTGGTGATGACGCGGCCGCGGCGGCCGAGGCCCTGGCGGAAGCCGTCTTGGAAGCTGAACGCGTGATCGAGGAAGTCCAGAACAGGCGCCGAGCCAAACGGCACAAGCCACGCCTGCGGAGCGAAAAGTTTCCGGAACACTTGCCGCGTTACGAGAAGATCGTCGATCTGCCTGAGGAACAGAAAGCGGGAAAGACATTCATCGGCTACGACGAGGTCGAAACGCTGGAGTTTGAGCGGGCCCGGCTCCGGGTGCGCGTGACGAAGTACGCCAAGTACGCCGACCGACGACAACCTCACCAGGGCGTCGAGAGCCCCGAGCGGCCCACCGGCCTGGTCGAGGGCAATCGCTTTGACACCAGCGTGGCGGTGGAGATTATTGCGGAGCGCTTCTTCTACCACCTGCCGTACTATCGTCAGCAAGACGTGTTCGCCGGTTGCGGCTGGACCCCCAGCCGTTCGACCTTATTGAATATCGTCACCGCCAGCGAGTTCGTTCTCGAGCCGTTGGTCCAGTATTACCACGACTTGTTGGGCAAGATCGATGTGCTGGGATGCGATGAGACTCCGCTGATTCTGATTGTGCCACCCCAACTGCCGGCGCTCGATCCGCAGGATCCGCGCAGCCGTCGGATGCTGGAGGTGCTTTCCAAGGCCCAGGCGGAAGGGCGCCCGAGCGTCCAGGGGCGGATGTGGGCTTGTCGGTCGCTCGAACTGCCGTTCAACGTTTTCGACTTTACCGTCAGCCGCCATCGCGATGGCCCGGATTGGATGCTGTCTGGCTTCAGGGGTTTTTTGCTGGGAGATTGCTGGAGCGGATTTCAAAAGATCGAGCTGCGGAGCGATGCGCGGATCCAGCGTGCCGCCTGTTCGGCGCATGCGCGTCGCAAGCTGCATGAGTGCCGTGTGAACCATCCTCGACACACGACGATGCTGCTCGCGCTCGTTCGCCAGCTGTATGACTTGGAGGAGCGTGCCAAGCTGTGGACCATTAGCGAGCGGCTGGAGTTGCGGCAACGTGAATCGCTCCACGTCCTGGGACAAATCCGCGCGTACATCGATAGCCCGCAACTGGAACGTTTATTGCCCAAGAGCGATTTAGCCGAGGCGATCGGTTATTTGAGAAACAACTGGGACGCGCTGTTGTTGTACACCACCGATGGCCGGCTGCCGATCGACAACAACGAGACCGAACACTTGATGAAGCAGATTGCGACCGGTCGCAAGAATTGGTTGCACATTGGCAGCGTCGCCGCGGGACACCGCGCCGCCAACTTGATGACGATCGTCAGCACGGCGGCCCGCAACGACTTGGACGTGTGGAGCTATCTCAAAGACGTGCTCGACCAAATCCTGGCCGGCTCGACCGACTGGGAGTCCCTGCGCGCCGATCGCTGGAAGCAGCAACATCCCGAGGCGGTGCGCACGTATCGAGTCGAGGAACGACGCGACGCCGTCGACCGACGCCGCGCCCGGCACGCTCGCCGACGATTACTGGCCAGCCAGAAAAAATAGACGGCGTCAACCCCATCTCGCCGCATGGCTGTCATGTACGGTCACTTCGCTGGCGCGTCTGGTCCACCGTCAGCAATTCTCTTTCCAGGCCGGCCAACTTCTACTTGCCCTATGCTTACTCCTGTACCGTTAAGGCCAAGCCCAGCCGAATTTATGCCATCCGGTCCGATTGTGCTCGGTTGTCCGTTCGCAGTACCACATAGAAGAAGTGCTGCGCTTACCGATTCGAGAGCAGCGGAAACAAGCCGTTTCATACTAGCCTCTCTCTCATTTGGTCTGAATGTTGGTATTCATACCCCTCACTTGACAACGAACGAAAACGAATTGCACACGACGCGCCGCGCCGTGTCGGCGCTTATCGGTTTCCACCCGGCGACTACCAGCTCTTTTGGCATTGGCGTTTGCAAGATGTTTACTCGCATCGTACCGGCCGGCAATTTACCAAGCGGTATCAGGGCAAAATGTTCGGTCAGCTCCTTTGACTTGTGCGGAACAAATTTATATTTGATTTCTATATCGTTTCCACGACGCTCAACGCTTTGCACGTGAACGTACCTTCCAAACTCGTGCGAAAAGAATACGACTGACGATAGGTTGTCCTTCGGGATGGTGTCGAGAGCTTTCTTGCCATCGACGAGTACGGCATGCGCCTCATGTAGGGCATCCATTGGACGACCGAGAACAACGAATCCTGCCTTGCCGTCCTTTCCTTCTGCCGGTGGCCTCGAGAGAAGTTGTCGTATCGACGCCATTTCTCGCGACGCGACCGCGTTATCGATCTTTGCAAGGTCGATCGTTCCGGGCATATGAAGAGCCCAAATATCCTTGAGCGGGATCTCGCGCTCTTCAGGCTGGGCGGTCGTTTCTGCCAACAAGATAATTGCCACCGAACAGACAAGTGACATGCCGCACGCACGCACGAACCTTCTCATACCGTCCTCCGATGCGCCTGACCCTAACACCGTCGCCTTACGTTGGCAAACATATTTTGTCGAATCTTAACGGCCAAACGTACACCCGTCGTACGTTCGTTGGACATATAATCGCCACGTTGGGTTCCCATGCACCAGCGATTGAGAACGTTCATGAATTGCGTAGGAAGGCAACGCGATAGCCGTCAGAATGCCGGAGCGCCGGCGAGCAAAACAAATCCACAAAGACCCACCCAAATTAAACGTCGCATTTCGCACCTCCTTAAGTAGATTGCAACTATCTCTTAATCGCTCTTTCCTTTCACCGTAAAGAGAAATGACTGAGCAACTACTTGCGCGTCAAATGAGCTAGGCAGTTCCTTAAATCCTGTATCGGGGAGACTCTTCGACATTGGCAAGCGTTTAATATCAACCTTTACTTTGCCCGGTGGCAACTTGCGAATTGGAATTAGAGCAAAGTGCCTGGTGATTTCCTTTGTGTCATGCGGCACAAAGCGATACGAAATGACGACGCGACCCGGCTGCTGCTCGACTTTATCCAGATGGACGTAGTAGCTGAATGGATGTGAGAAAAAGACAATTGACAGATCGCTATTTGGAAGAAATAGCGTCTGTGGTTTTTTCTTTCCAGACAAAACGGCTGCCGCCTCACGCAACGCATCGGCACCAATTCCGGAGACGGCGAAGGCTTGCAACGCGGACTGCCCCGGCTTGTTATAGTCGAGGTGAGTTGCTATTTGGCTCGTGAGGGACTTTCCAGTCACCTTCAATTGCTCAGCGCTACTCAGCTTGCTGATACGCGGGCCGAATTTATCCGGCTCTAAATCGTGGACATCGCGCGTCCCGGGCATCTGAAAGGCCCAAATATCCTTGAGCGGAATCACGTGCTCTTCATCCTGAGCAGTCGTTTCTGCCAGCACGATAATTGCCACCGAACAGACAAGTGACATGCCGCACGCAAGCACGAACGTTCTCATACCGCCCTCCGATGCGCCTGACCCTAGCACCTTCGCCGTCTTGGGGCAAACATATTCCGTTGATTCTTGAGGTCCAACGTCCACATGACGCATGTCTTTTTGGGAGCGTGGAAAACCACGACGATTTCCGTGACGCCATTCAATTGAGAACGTGCACGAACTGCGCAGCTGAAGACGCCCTAATGAGGTCGGCAGTCAGATTGTCGCAGCGTCCAATCAAGTCTCAGAATTGTTGCAATCGATTTATTCGATTCGACGCCACGCCGCCCGCTCTTTGCCGCGCAAACACCCAACGCAATTGCCGGCCAATCGCCCTTCCATCTGTAACGTAAGCTTTCGGGTGAGATTCTCCGTTGGGCACACGTTGCCAGGCGCGGAGCAACACGATCTGCAGTTGGAGAGTGCCAACCGTGGCAAGCGTTTTTAACGAGCAAATTGTGCGCCGGAAATGTCGCTGGACGATGGTGTTTCGTCCTCGTTCGACGCGGATTTTGCGCTGCCGCTCGAAGCAAGTCAGCTGCTGCGATCCATCGAGCGCTCCTTCGCCCGATCGTTCACCGTACTCGAATGCGGCACTGGCAAGGTACTGCGCCCCGCGGCAGACGGTCTGCCCATCGACCTCTACTCACGCCTGGCAACCTGCGACGAGATCACCGGGCGCGGCCAAGCCGAGATATTGGACGAAGTTTCGCCGCTCTTGCTGTTGGCGATTCCGCTGCCACTCGTGAACGGTGGACCCGCGCTGATTGCCGTCGGCACGTTCCTTACCGAACGTGTCGAAAACGAAGCTCACATCGCCGCCGCAGCAGCCGAGTTTGGCGTCGCAGCCGCGGAGGCATTTCGCTGGGCTCAATCGCAAACCCCGTGGCCGCCAAAAGCCATTCAAGAGCTAAGCTCCGCTCTTGCCGAGAAAGCTTCACTTCAGCAGGCGACAACACAAACGAAGCGGCAACTGGCCGACATTTCCTCGCACTTGCTCATGACGTTCGAGGAAATCACGCTGCTGCACCGCCTGACGGAGCACCTGTCGATTTCCCAGAGCGTGACCGATATTTGCGAGTTGTCCGTCAATTGGCTGGGCGACGTGATTCCGGCCAAGGCCGTTGCTATCTGGTTCAGCTCGTTCGAACATCTGCAAAGTCCGCACGAGCACGCCGCAGAAACCAGGCCGGTGCTCATCTCGCACGGTAACTGCCCGTTGGCCGAAGCCGATTTCCAAAAATTCATGGAGCGGCTAGGCCCACGCGTGGCTACCGATCCGCTGGTGTTGAACCGTGCGGCCACAAGCTCGCCAACCTGGTTTTATCCGGATGTGCGCGAGATCATTTCCGTACCGATTCGCGAAGCCGGCGCCGGGCCGGCAGGATTAGCTGGCGGCCGCTCGCGGCTGTTCGGCTGGATGGTCGCGCTCAATCACACAGGCGCCGGCGACATCACCAACAGCGAAGCCGAGTTCGGCACCGTGGAAGCCTGCTTGATGGCCAGCGTGGCCACAATCCTGGGCATTCACTGCGGCAACATCGCGTTGTACCACGAGCAATCGGAATTTTTCAGCAGTGTCGTGCGAGCGCTCACGTCGGCCATTGATGCCAAAGACCCCTACACCTGCGGTCACAGCGATCGAGTGGCCCGGCTGGCTGTTTGCCTGGCGCGCCAGGTCGGTTGCGATACGAACGACCTGAACACGATTTACCTGTCGGGCTTGCTTCACGACATCGGCAAGATCGGCATCGACGACAACGTTCTGCGCAAGCCGGGACCGCTCACGCCGGCCGAGTTGGAACATATTAAAACGCATCCCGAATTGGGCTGCCGCATTCTCGAAGGCGTCAAGCAGCTCGATAAAGTCATGCCCGTCGTCCGGCATCATCACGAGGCCTGGAACGGAGCGGGCTACCCGGCCGGTTTGAAAGGCGAAGACACACCGCTGCTGGCACGGATCGTCGCCGTGGCCGACTCGGTGGACGCCATGTCGAGCGACCGCCCCTATCGCAAGGGCATTCCGGACGAAAAGCTGGACGCCATTTTGCGCGATGGGGCCGGCAAACAATGGGACGCCAAGATCATCGAAGCGGCGTTCCAGGTCCGCGATGTGCTGCGGCGAATCGGCAAGGACGAGCGACACCCGCTGTCGCTCGATGTCACCGATTGGCAATCGGAGCTGGCCACGGCGCAAACCGCGGCCGTCTAGAGCATTTTCACATTGCCGTAACCGGTGGGTGGCTGGGGTCGAGCCGCAGGCGAGCCCCCAGTGAAGCTGGGGGATCGCTTCGCTCCACCCCAGCCACCCCAACTGAGTATAGCCATGTGAAAAATGCTCTAAGCGTCCGGTATACTGGCCGGATGGCACGCGAGGAATCTACCCGCGAAGATCTGCTCCGCGAGGCGACTGCGCTCGTCGAGCGGATTGAGTTGATCCTGCCCGGCTCTGCCGCATTGAGCGAGTCCGACGATGCAGCCAGTTCCCGTGTTGTCGCCGGATTTCGAGCCGACGGAGCGCTCAGCGTCTTCTTCGGTGAAGACCCGGTCTACCAGTTCAACGCTGCCGCCGAATTACGCCGTGCCTATTGCGGCGGACTGCTTTTCAAAGCGGTGCGCGGCCGGCTGGCGTCCCTCGAGCGCGTTCGTCATCAAAACCAGGTCGACCTTGTCAGACGCGATCTGTCTGAAACGCAGCAGGCTGAATTCATACGGCAGATGGCCGATCGCTTGCACGAATTGGCGCATCAACTCGACGCGAAAAGATTTGAGGTCGCCGGACAAGTGCCACGGAATGCCGATGTACTTGGCCGCCTGCGGACATGGTTGGCCAGCCATCGAAGTTGGCACGTCGCCACGCGCCCAAATGCGTAGCCTAAGAGCCGCCGACGCCGGCTAGCGGCAGCGCAATGACTTCTCCCTCACCCGCTGGCGATTGCAAGCGAGTTCCCGGCGAATTCGCCTCGCGGCGGACCAGCGCCAACGCCAACGGTGCCCCCAGTTTCGGCGACAGGGCAACCGATGTAACGCGGCCCGCCATCTGATCCGCAAACGAAAGCTCCATCCCCGGTGCGAGTTCGTTCTTGCCGAAAAATCGCACGCCGACCAGCCGCTGATTGACATGGCCCAGCGCATCAATCCGGGCTACCGTTTCCTGGCCGAGATAGCAGCCTTTAGTAAAACTGATCGCCGCCAGATCGCGGCCGATCTCTTGTGGAAAATTCGTCTCATCGAAATCCACGTGAAACAGGGGAACTCCCGCTTCAATCCGCGCGGCGTTGAACGCTTGTCCCGCCCACACGGCTCTGCTGTTTCGTAGCGAATCGAGTATCGGCGCCAAGTCGCCCGAACGTACTTCAAAAACTCGTTCAAATTCACTTCCGACCAAATTGCAGGCAACACTCGTTGAGTCCACCGACACCGCATCGGCAGCCGATCGGTAAAGTTCGTCTGCCTTGTTCTCGCCGGCAACCAGCACATACTTCCGGTCCAGTGTCGAATCCTGGAGCCGAACGTCTTCGCGAATTACATAGCGATCGAGATGTTCAATCAACGCCGCCGCCTGCGACGGAACGCCGATCGCGACAACCTCATGCTCGCGACACGATAATACGCCGTGTCCGACGATTCTACCCTTCACGTTCGTGAAAAATGCTTCGCAGCTCTCGCCCGGCCTCAATCGCTTGACGTCGTTCGTGCAGAAATTGTGAAGAAACGTCTGCCGGTCGGTGCCCGTCACCGTCACGCTCGACCAATCGACGAGCTCAACGACTCCACATCCAAAGCGTAGCGCCTCGTATTGTTCTTCAAAAGTTGCAGTTGTCTCAGGGCTCATCCGCACCGCCTACTCGGACCACTGCATTCTGCGCGTCTTCCACGACCACGACGCTCTCATGCCTGGCGGCGAGTCGCACCAATTCGTCTAAGTTTTCGATGGGAGCAAGGCCCAAATCCTCAACCGTATCCGGTTTCAACTGGCTAAGAAAATACACCGGCCCGCGCTGCAATGCCCGGGCAAGCAGCCAGGCGGGCCAGCTGTCGGCATTGTGATCGTGCGATATCTTTCGCTCGGCCGCCGCTAAATCCGAATTCCCGATCAGCCGGCCGAGCGAGCGCCCCGGCGGTTCATTCAGATTTGAACAAATCGCAACCGCGCCGCCATCCTCGACCAGGTGCTCCGCCGTCACCAATGCATGTCCGACGCTCGTCCAAGTCTGCGATTCCGGACCGCCCGTTATCGTCGCGATCATCAAACTTACTTGTTGCGGACTTTCAAGCGACCAGCGCTCCTGCGAAAGCTTTTGGCATTTCCGGGCGACCGCACTTGGCTCCCCAGCGACAACATGCGCCACGCTTCCACTCTGCCCTGGAACAACTTCGACGACCATTGGCACGCCGATGAGCCAGCCAGCCTCGTTTGTTTCACGAAGTCTCGAAGCGAGCTCAGCCGGCGATTCGATTTTTTGGGGAGTGCGATACTGGCCGATCAATTCCGCGCCGGAAAACCGCGGAAATAAGCTTTCGTAAGCCCCACGCCCGTTTACCCGCGCACATCCAATCGGCAACACGACGTCGGCATCGAAGATCGAGCGGTTGATAAGCAGCGTTTCGCCCCGTTTCGTGTGCCCGACCGGGCACAAATTCTCCTTATCATCGGGATCGTGCACGACGAATTTCACCCCGACCGCTTCTTCGTTTGCATCCGCGTCACGACAAATCCGATTCGCGGTCGAATCGCCAGTCACGACCGAAATCGATTCCCGTTCGATGCCGGCGCTTTCCAGCGACCTCACCGCACCACGGACGATTTCGGCAACACACGGAATCCCATCATCGAGCGCAATCGCCACTCGATCGCCCGGCACGATGCCGGCTGAGAGCGGCGGAAAGTCGATCGGTGCGGCCAACGCCGCGATCGTGGCTTCCACCGGATCTATCGGCGCGACACAATATCATCAACATTCTTCCCAGCCGGCACGCCATTCGCCGTTTCCAATTCGCGCTTCAGCGCACACGATCAGCGGAAACACGCGAAAGACGTGCAGCGATTTCGTCAATCGGATGGAGCGACTTGACCAAACGACTCTCGATGCTGGATGCTTGTAGGACCCGCGAGCCGAGCGGGACGCTTCTTCGACGATCACGCTGCACGATCGGATCCCGCTCGGCTCGCGGGACCTACCTAAGTATCCAAAAGCCGCCGCCCGAGGACAACACATGGCCGTGACGGAACAACAAATGCAATCGTGGTGCCAAACGCTGCTGGCCGGCCGGGAGGCCGCTCCCGACCAGACGCTCGCCGACTATATCCGCGCGATCCCCGGCGTGGCCTCCCTGCAGGACCTGCCCGCCGGAACACTCGTGCTCGTCCGCGGCGACCTCGATTGCAAGCCCGGCCCGCGAATCGGCGATGGCGACATTCGGCTGCGCTCGATGGTAGACACTTTGCGATTCGGCATCGCCCGCGGCTGGAAGCAAATCATCTTCGGCCACATCGGCCGCAAGCCGGAAGGCTCGCTCGCCAAAGTTGCCGCCCGGTTGGGCGAATTGCTCAAGCTCGATGTACCGCTCATTGCCGATTGGCTGGACGAATCGTCGATGACAATCCCTCAAAAAGTCGCTCTGCAGCTCGCTGCCGCGAAGCCCGGCGCCGTGCTCATGCTGGAAAACACCCGCAAATACGAGATCGAGCGCGTATTGTGGAAAGCCAAGCCGGCCGACCTGCCCAAGCTTGCGCCGAAGTTGGCCAAGCTGGCGAACCAGTTCGCGGAGAATTTAGCTACGGCATTCGTGTTCGAAGCATTCTCGGCCGGCAGCCTGGATGCGTGCAGCGTGGCCGTGCCCGCGGCGATGAAACGTGTGGCGCTGGGCGAATACGTGGCTGCCGAATTTACCGGACCGGTGATGCGCTGCCTCGACGCTCAGCTCGTCATTTTCAGCGGCCTGAAAGCCGACAAGCTCGATGACCTGGAGGCAATGATCCACCGCGGCAAAATCACCCGCGTGTTTGCCGCCGGCGCCCTTTCCGGAGCTCTCCGCAAAGCGGCCGCCCAGCTCGACGGCAACGAGTGCTCGCTGGGCGTGGCGGAAGATCCCTCCAAAAAAGATCAACCATACTATGTGCCGCCGGCGCGAATCGAACAGGCCCGGCGAATGATCGACGAGGGCCGCAAGAAAGGGATCAAGTTCGTGCTGCCGGTCGATTTCGTGATCCAGGATGGCAGCAACGTGGACACGCTCAAGCCGAGCGACGAGCAATTCGACGTCGGTCCGAAAACCAATAAGTTGTTCGAGCAAGAAATCGGCGAGTTTCTTAAACTGGGCGGAGCGGTCGCGTTCTATAACGGCGTGTTCGGAATGTTCGAGGACCCACGGTTCGAAGGCGGTACGCGACGGTTCATTCCGCAGCTCAAACGCATGACCGACAACGGCGTCGAAGTCTACGTCGGCGGCGGCGAGGGCGGGGCAGCGCTCGAGAAATTCGGCGAGCCGCATGCGGCAACACACGTTTTCACCGCCGGCGGCACGGTCCTCAACGCCCTCGGCATCGAGCCCGTGCCCTTTATGGTCGCTCTGCGGATGGCGGCCGAGAAATCCGGTTCGGCGAAGTAATCGGTTTTAGAATTTCTTTGTCATCCTGAGGGAGGCTTTTCAAGGGGTCATCCTGAGGGAGGCTTTTCAAGGGGTCATCCTGAGGGAGGCTCGGCAACCGAAGGATCTACGTGCCACTACGAGATTCTTCGCTGCGCTCAGAATGACATCGCTATAAGAAGGATTCACTAGGCACTCCGAATTGTCTTGATCGCTGCATCGCACATTGCTTTCGCCTCTTGCCGATCAGGTGCTTCAGCCACAATTCGCACGATCGGTTCCGTATTGCTCGCCCGTACCAACAACCATCGGCCGGTACCGTCGGCGTTTTGCCAATCGAGCCGCAGCCCGTCGAGCCGATCACTTGTGGCATCCGGAAACTGCTTTTCCAACAAACGGAAGGCCGCCGATATCACCTCGCGGCTAACCGCAGCTTTGGTTTTGTAGATTTCATATCGGGGCAACTCATCGGCCAGCGCGCTCACCGGCCGATTGCGCGCCGCCATTGCATCGAGCACCAGCGCCATCCCCGCGAAACTATCGCGCACGAAGCCGATTCGCGGGTCGATGGCGCCGCCGTTCCCCTCGCCGCCGATCAGCGCCGTCTCGCGAATCATCATATCCACAACGTTGGCCTCGCCCACCGCCGAGCGGAAAAATGGCACTCCATATTTGTGCGCCAAGTCTTCCGTCATTCGACTTGTGGAGCAGTTCGTGACGACCGGTCCGGATTTTTGACGCAGCACATGATCGACGCAAATCGCGAGCGTGTATTCTTCGCCGATGTACCGCCCGCGCTCGTCGATAATCGCCAGTCGATCGGCATCGGGATCCTGGCAGAAACTGACGTCGGCGCCACATTGCCGAACTTGCTCGACAACGCCCGCCAGATTTTCTGCGGTCGGCTCTGGCTCGTGCGCAAAATGCCCGTCCGGATTGCCACCCAGCAGCGTCACTTCGCAGCCGAGTCGTTCCAGCAGCGGCTTCCCCAGAACGCTGCCCGATCCGTGGTTCGCATCGAGCAGTACGCGAAATCGGCGCTCGCGAATGCGGGCTACGTCGACGATCTTTTCGATAAGCACAAGGTGCGCAGACGTTGTATCAGCCAGATGTTCGACATTCGATGCTGGATGTTGGACGTCGAACTTCGAATATCCAGCATCCAACATTCGGTACCGTTCGAGCACTCGTTCACCCATAGCGGCCGGCACGACTCGACCTTCCGCTGAAAACAGCTTCAGCCCGTTGTAGGAAGCCGGATTGTGGCTGGCCGAGATTTGGATGCCGCCCGCGCAGTGATGGTGCCGGATCAACACACCGGTTGTCGGCGTCGCCGAGATTCCGCCGTCGAGCACCCGTCTCGAATCCCCTTGCGACAGACCGGCGACGACGGGCGCCAGCAGCGCAGGACCATTGGCCCGGCCATCGCGGGTAACCACCACCGGCCCGCCGGCCAATGTCGCGGCAAATGCGGCCGCATAGCGAAATGCGACGTCGGCCGTAAGTGTATCGCCGACGATGCCTCGCAATCCCGATACGCTGATAATAAGTTCGTTCGCCACGCGAATTTTTTCCGGAATTGCCGCCCACAGGCAACCAAGTATAGGGTAGCCGGAATCGGCGGGCGACAGTATCTCCAGGTGCGGGACAAGCCTCGCGAACGTACAATGGATCGCATGTTACCGGACCAGCACACGCGTCGTAGTTTTCTCCAAGGCGAAGGAGCCGCCCGCGAGCTTTCCGGCAATCGCGGGCCATCGAGCGATTCCGCCGGCCTGAGGGACGAGCGAAGCTCGTTTCTGGTCAGCGTCCATCGCCGTGCGATGGCCTGCGAATTCGAGGTGCAACTTGCCGCGAATCGAACCGACAACTCGATGGAACACGTTTTCGATGCCCTCGATCTGGTCGAGTCGCTCGAATCGCAATTGACTGTTTTTCGCGACGACAGCGACGTGATCCGGATCAACCGTCGCGCCGCGAACGAACCGGTGCATGTCGAAGCACGGCTCTTTGCGCTCCTTCGCCTGGCCGAGAAGCTCCACGATGAAACGGGCGGCGCGCTAGACATCACGAGCGGACCACTGTCGGAAGCCTGGGGATTTTCCCGCCGCGAAGGGCGGATTCCGAGTGAGGATCAAATTGCTGCCGGCCGCCAGCGCGTTGGCATGCAATTCGTCTTGCTGGACGATGCCAAACAGTCAGTCGCTTTTCAGCGCCAAGGAATGTCCATCAATTTCAACAGTATGGGCAAGGGCTACGCGCTCGATCGGATGGCCGAATTGTTGGCCGGCCACGAGATCAACGACTACATCCTACACGGCGGCAAAAGCAGCATCCTCGCCCGCGGCCAACAGCCGGCGTCGGAAAACGCCGGTTGGCGCGTCGGCGTGCGTCACCCGCTCCGCCCCGCCGAGCGAATCGCCGAACTAATCCTGCGCGACGAAGCCCTCTCAACCTCGGGCGCCGGCACGCAATTCTTCATCCGCCGCGGACGCCGTTATGGCCACATTCTCGATCCGCGTAGCGGTTATCCGGCCGAAGGTTTATATTCGGCCACCGTCGTTGCCCCAACCGCCGCCGAAGCCGAGGGACTTTCCACCGCGTTTTACGTCATGGGTGAGGAAGCCGTGGCCGATTTCTGCCGCACCCGGCCCGATACGGCCGCCCTGCTGGTGGCGCCGGGGGAAAGAGAAGGCGACGTCCGGATCATCGCGTTTGGCATGGACGACGAGCGGTTGCAACCACCGGCAATCTACTAACTCCGTTAGCCCCGGGCGTAAACGATGCTTGGTTCCCTGTTACATCCGAGCAGTTATCTAGGATTCTTCCTGTTTATCGCCGCCACCGGTTGCGGCATGCCGATTCCCGAGGAGGCGGCGATCGTCGTCGCCGGCGTACTTAGCTCTCAAGAGCAACTCTACTGGCCGATCGCCCTGGCCACTTGCCTGGCTGGCGCCGTGGTCGGCGACAGTTTCATGTACGCGATTGGATACCGCTGGGGCCACGGCATTTTCACTTCCCACCCGCGTTTCGCCAAGCTATTTGCCACTGAAAACGAGCAGCAGTTCCAAAAGGCTGTGGAAGCCCACGCGCTAAAGGTCATGATGGTGGCGCGGTTCTTGGTCGGTATTCGGGCGCCCGTTTACGTGATGACAGGAGTCGTTCGCCTGCCCTTTCGCCGCTTTGTGGTATACGACGTGATCAGCGCCTCGCTGGTTGTTAGCGTCGTATTCGGCCTCTCCTACCTATTCGGCGAGCAAGTAGCCGCGTGGGTTCACCACACCGAGTTTTGGGCGACGGTTGTCGTTCTGCTCGTCATCATTGCTGTAGTTGCGATTGTTTATTACCGCCACCGAGACCGCGTTCTGGAGCTGCTCTTTGGCAAAGGCGACCCGTCGAGCGAGCCGCCGGCAGAACATTAATCGTCGTCCGCAACGCGACTAAAGCCGGCAAATCGGTTAATGAAGTCCGCCAGGCCGCCGCTGGCGACGAACGCCTCACGCTGCCACGGTTCATCCGTCAGCACATGCAGATTCGCGGGCGGCACGACATACGCTTCGGCCGAACGCTGTTGGCCGTCGTCGCAATCGACGCTCAACGTTCGCCGCCGATAGAAGTCGTCTTCAAACTTATCGAGCCGCGCCACCGATGGCGCATCGACATCCAGATAAACCACGCCTCGCACTGCGCCGGGACCGTTCGCCGCGGCAATACCGGGAAACACCGCATCGCGGATGCGAAATATCTGGTAGCCGGGCAATGTCGCCTCCACCATTTCAAACTGATTCCCAACGACTGTCCGCCAAACCTCTGGGAACATCAGCGTGCCGTATGTAAAAACGTTCATAGCGTGAACTATACCAACTCGCACGAATCAATTCCACGACGGGCGTTGACCCCTCCGTCCTTTGCTTTGATCATAAATGCATGGCTCCGCCTGCCCGCATCACCAGCCGTCAGAATCCGCACGTGAAGGATGCGGTGCTGCTGCGACTTGCCCGCGAGCGGCGGCGTCGCCGACGTTTCATTATCGATGGCGCCGAGAAATCCGGCGGGCTCTTGCCGCCGGCATTCATTTGCTGGAAGCGTTCGTGTGCGACGAAGTGTGTAAATCGGCCGATGCTCACGAGGCCCGGGTTGCCGTCCAAGCCAGCGACGCGCAGATATACCAGGTCTCGCCCGATGTGCACGCGAAACTAGCATTCGGCGATCGCGACGATGGTTTGGTCGTCGTGGCCGAAGCGCCGCGGCGGGCGCTCGACGACTTGCAATTGCCGGCCGAGCCGCTGGTGGCTGTGCTCGAGGGTATCGAAAAACCTGGAAACCTCGGCGCGATTTTGCGAAGTGCCGATGCGGCTGGTATCGATGCGGTGATCGTCGCCGACGGCCGAACGGATCTTTATAATCCAAACGCGATTCGGGCCAGCTTGGGCACCGTTTTTCGCCGGAATATTTGCGAGGCTTCGTCGTCCGACACGATCGACTGGTTGCAAGCGCACGGAATCTCGATGATCGCCGCGCGGCCCGATGCCGAGTGCCTTTACACCGCGATCGATCTCCGCCGCGGCGCCGCAATCGTTCTGGGGAGTGAGGCCGCCGGTCTCAGCGATGCCTGGAAGATCCCCGCAGCGACGGCGGTCCGGCTGCCGATGCACGGCGTCGCAGATAGCCTCAACGTAGCGACCACCGCAGCCGTGCTGTTCTATGAGGCACTGCGGCAGCGCAACAATAGTGGCGACCGGTCCACAGAATTCAAATAGCCCGGTCATCTTGGCCCGGTCTACGTCAGCGCGGTACGACCGGCAGACGGCGTTGGGTGAGCAACCCAAGATGGGTCGGCTATATTTGGCGCGAGGCCACTACCCAGCGCGTTTGGTGCGGGCTTCGGCCGCGAGCTTGTCGATTTGCCGGGCGCTGGCCCAATCTTTCTTGTAATCGACGGGCACGAGCTTGGTTGCATCCGCGCCCATTTTGCCCTCCAAGCCTGTGCCCTTGAAATTGAAGCCGACGAGAGTATCACGAATCGCGGTTCGCAATTCGGGGCTCAGATTGTATACGTAACCGATCGTTGCCGGCGGAAACCGGTCCGATTCATACACTTTGCGAATCGCATTGGGATCTACTTCCCCCTTTTCGACCATGAGCTGCAAAATATCGCTCGCGACCGGCGCCGCCTCGTAAAGCTTCGTGGCAACGCCCTTGATCGATTCTTTATGCCCGGTCGAAAAACCCCATGTGTAATCGCGATCGGGCTGCAAACCCTGATCTTTGAGCAGCATCAGTAGCGCTTTGCAGCCGGAATTCGAGTCGGGCCGCGTGAACATGATTTTATGTCCTTTCAAGTCGGCCAATTTTTTAATTGGGCTGTCTACCGGAACGATGACTTCCATCGTGTAGCCGAAAGAGCCGTCGTCGTGGCCGAACGTGCAAAGCGGAACGAAGCCGGCATGCTGCACGGCCGCCGGTACAAACCCGGTGTTCAATCCGGCGATGTGCAGCTCGCCTTTGTCGAGCGCCGCTAACTGTTCATCCACCGTGTCAAACCGTGCGAACTTGACTTCGTGTCCCGTTTTTTCCTTAAGCTTAGCCAGTAGTTCCGTCCACGCAGTTTCAGGCACGCTATCCGATTCGCCAGCCACAAATGAAAACACAAGCACATCAGGATTGATGCACAGCTTCGGATCATCGGGCGAGTCGGCGACCAAATCGCCATCCTTATCGGAATACTTCATCTTGCCGCCGGCGGTCGCCACGTTGGCGGCAAGAATCCGAGTGAACGAGTTGATCGCCATCTCGTTCCGGGCGTTGGGCTCCAACTGGCGCGACCACACGTAAGCGGCAAGCCCGACGATTGCGACTGGCACCACGATCATCAGCACACGCGATAAGGAAATCGGAAGTTGCGGTTGCGATTGTGGTTCGGTCATCGTCCAACTCCTTAACAGGAACAAGTCGCGCGGTCCGGTGAAATCGTCGAATGACCATTTGGCCCGCGACCCATCAGAATAGCATTCCCCGAATGGAAAGCAAAGCACGCCGAACCCGAGAGGCGCGTTAGTTCTGCGCTGTCACCCCGAGGTAATCCGAGGGGTCCGGCTAGATTCCTCGGAATACCTCGGAATGACAGGTGGGTGATGCTAAGCAAATTGCCTTACCAGGTAGCAGAGTACTCTGGATCGAGTCGCTAGGTTTCCAGCGATTGGGCGGCCAGCAGCGTGTTGCGCAGCAGCATGGCAATGGTCAAAGGTCCCACACCACCCGGTACCGGCGTAATCGCTCCGGCCACCTCGACCACGGCCTTAAAATCGACGTCGCCCACCACCCCATCCGCCGTCCGATTGATGCCGACATCGATCACGGCGGCACCTGGCGTCACCATCTCCGCATTGACGAATTTCGGCCGGCCAATGGCTGCGATCAAGATATCCGCCGTCCTTGCAATGGCTGCCAGGTCGCGCGTGCGGCTGTGGCACACCGTAACGGTAGCCTCGCCGCCAGCGCCCCGCTGCGAAAGCATGATCGAAAGCGGCCGGCCGACGATTTCGCTCCGGCCCAAGATCACGACATGCCGGCCGGCTATTTCGATCCCGTTTCGCACCAGCAATTGTTGCACGGCTTGCGGCGTGCATGGCAAAAATCGCGGGCGGCCTTGCACTAGCCGGCCGACGTTTTCCGGATGGAACGCATCCACATCCTTCACCGGACTAACAGCCGATAAAACACGATTCTTATCGATCTGCGGGGGTAGCGGCAATTGAACCAGAATGCCGTGCACCTCGCTGTCCTTATTCAACTTGGCGATAAGTTTCAGCAAGTCCTCCGACGATGCTTCGGCATTCAAGCGGTGCAATTGGCTTTCGATGCCGACCGTCTCGCAAGCGCGGCGCTGTTCCGCACATACACCTCGCTGGCTAGGTGATCTCCCACCATCACCGCGGCCAGGCAAGGCACCGCGCCGTTGTTCTGGATAAACTCAATCACTTCTTCCGCCAATTCCGAGCGGATTTGCTGCGACAACTGCTGACCATCGAGAATCTTGGCGGGCATGAAAAGTGAGAAATGCCGATTTAAATTTCCACAACAACGGCCCCGCAAACTCGCAAGCTCTCATCCGCTTGCCTGTCCTGAGCTTTGTCGAAGGGCGGTTTAGCTCGATCGCCGACGCAACAATCTTCTTGCCGCCGATTCTATCGACGCGCGGCGAAAGTGTCAGCCGCCAACTGCGACCGCCAGCAGAGCCCAGCCCGCACGGTTATCAAGCCATGCCAGGCCGGCCATCACCAGACAGGCATAAATCGCCGCCATCCAATCATCGGCCATGACACCCAGACCGTCCGGCAATCGCTCCAGTTGCCTCGCCGGCGGCGGCTTGGTGATGTCCATCAGCCGGTGCATTGCAAAGCCGAGAAGTGCAATCTTCCAGTTCGTCAGCGGCACCAGCAAGAAAACGGCGGGCATCGTCGCAATTTCGTCCCATATAATGGCTTGGTTGTCCTTTTCGCCTCCAAGCACGCGTCCTGCCGTCGTGCACAAGGGAATCCCAATCAGGTTTGCGGCCAGAATAGCGCAAATTTGCGGAACAATGCCCGGCAATTGGCCGACCGCCCACGCCAATGGCAATCCCCAAATGGCAGCCCCAAATGTCCCTGGCGCCGGGGCCCACAAACCGAGGGTCAGCCCCGTTGCCAGCCACATCGCCAAGCGCTCTGACGCCACTGAGTAAGAATTGCGCATAAATTGCGGTCCAAGACGCAACGCCGCCCGCGAGACAAATGTTGACTCGGCCGGTTAGGTTTCTAATGACCGCGAACCTTAAGTCATCCGGAATGGGTCATAAAACAGCCGCGAAAGTCACGACCAAGCTTGGCGTCGGGGTTGGTTTCAAGGTATCATTCGATTGGTATCGGCATAAGCTGGGTAATGTTTAGCGATTTGGTAAAGATCAATGACGGACGCATCCGAGAACGGCCATTCTGAAAAGCTCAGTCCTGTTGAAATAGCTAAGGAAGCGAGCAACTATCTTCGCGGCACAATCGCGGAGGAGCTGCGCGACGCGAATGATTTCGTCGGCAAAGCGAGCACGCAACTCTTAAAGCATCACGGCACGTATCAGCAAGACGACCGCGGACGACGCGCCGAAGCTCGCGTCGATGGGCCGGCCAAAGCCAAGTTCTTTAGCTTCATGGTCCGCACGGCTATTCCCGGCGGCCGGATCACAAGCGATCAGCTCCTGGCCGAGCTCGATCTGTGCGACGAAGTGGGCAACACCACGCTCCGCATCACAACTCGCCAAGGCCTCCAACTTCACGGCATCTTGAAAAAAAATCTCAAGCAGACCATCCGGCGGATTAACGAAGTGCAGCTCTCAACCTTGGCTGCCTGCGGCGATGTCAAGCGCAACGTCATGTGCACGCCGTGCCCGTACAATGGTGACCCCGTCCACGAACAAATGTACGCGCTGGCCGGCGAATTGGTGAAACAGCTCAATCCACGCACACGAGCCTATCACCAAATCTGGCTGAGCAACGGCGAAACGGGCGAAAGCATCGATATCGGCGAAATCGGCCTCCCGCCCCAACATCCGGCCGGACCATCGACGCCGGGCGATGATCCGATTGAGCCTATTTACGGTAAGACGTATCTGCCGCGAAAATTCAAGCTCGCGATCGGTCTGCCCGGTGACAATAGTGTCGATGTTTACGCCAACGACATCGGCCTGTTGGCGATTTGTGAAAACTGGAACGTCATTGGCTACAACCTGCTCGTCGGCGGCGGCTTCGGCGTTACGCCGAGTGCCCGGAAAACATTCCCGGCCGTCGCCCAGCCATTTTGCTATATCGAGGCCGACCGCGCGGTCGATTTGTGCATTGCAATCGTGAAAGTGCAGCGCGATTTCGGCAACCGGTCCGACCGCAAAGTCGCCCGCATGAAGTACCTCATTCACGATTGGGGTCTCGACCGCTTCCGCGGCAAGGTCGAAGAGTATTTCGGCGATGCGCTCGCCCCGCCACGGCCGGTCCCGGTCCACGGCTTCAACGACGGAATGGGCTGGCACGAACAAGGCGACGGCCGCTTGTTCTACGGCCTGAACATCGAGAACGGCCGGATCAAAGATTCATCGGAAATGCGCCTGAAATCGGCCCTCCGCGAAATCTGCCAGACGATGCGGCCGCCCCTTCGGCTCACACCCCACCAAAGCATCATCTTCTGCGACATCCGCCCCGAGGATCGCGGCTGGCTGGAAGGCATCCTGCGCCGCTATCGTGTCCCGCTCACCGAAGATTACACTACCGTGCGCCGCTGGGCGATGGCCTGCCCGGCTCTTCCCACTTGCGGTTTGGCTGTCGCCGAAAGCGAACGCGTAATGCCCGAGATCATCGACCAGCTGGAAGTTGAGTTGGAAAAGCTCGGCCTGGAAAACGAAGTCTTCACCACACGCATGACCGGGTGCCCGAACGGCTGGCGCGGCCCTACAACTCCGACATCGGCCTCGTGGGCAAAACGAAAGACAAGTACACGATCTATCTAGGCGGTCGAGTGCTCGGCGATCGGCTCAACTTCGTTTTCCAGGATCTCGTGCCGACACAGGAAGTCGTCCCCACGCTCGTCCCGGTGCTGCACTATTTCAAAGACGCCCGCCAAAACGGCGAATCCTTCGGCGATTTCTGCCACCGAGTGGGCAAGGAAAATCTGCTGGCGAAGTGCAACCTGGAGCTGCTGAGTCACTTCCCCTGATCGGCAAAGTAAGAATTCGACTCGCTCGCCCCCGCACCAGTCAGTCCTCAGCTCCGAGCTTATTCCTCTAATGGCAAAAGCGTGAGCCGCAAGGCGGCGGCGTCCAATAGCCACGGGCGGGAGGCCCTGGTTCCAATGGCCAACGAGACATAAAGCCCCAACGGGGCGACACTGGAATTTGCCAATTGTCGCCCCCGTTAGCGCTGAGATTCTTGATCCGTCAAACTGAACCAGGGGGGTTTTACATCCCTGGCAATCAACTATCGGCTCGCCACGAAAGCTGGCAGTCGAATTCACTCTGTTTTGGTAGGATTAGACAGATGACCTAGTCATCCGCTTTCGCGAGCTGATCTCGTGCCAATCCTCATCCAGTGCGTACATTGCCAGGAAAAATATCGAGTCTCCAGCAGTGCGCTCGGTAAGCGAGCGAAGTGCGCAAAATGCGGTCAACAGTTTTCGGCTGTCGCGATCAAGCCCGATCACTCTCCTCCCAATGCGATGACAATCCAGCATCCAAACTCCTCCACAGCAAGTCCACCGCCGCCAACCATAAAACAGCCGGGCCCTCTAACCGAACAGAAGTTGTTGGCCGCCTTTCGCGAACCATTTCCGCCCGCATGGACAAGAATTACGTATCGACTTGGCATTTTACTTGCGGCTCTCACGATGGTGATCTTGCCGCTAATCTACTTGGCCTTCATCGCGCTCATTGCGTATGGCATTGTCTACCATGCCCAACATGATACGGCGCTTTTAAATATGGGTTACGGCTCGTCACGGATATTCGCCGCTTTGGCCTATGCTGGACCGCTGATCGCTGGGCCGATTGCCATATTCTTCATGTTCAAGCCGCTATTGGCCCGGCCCAGCCAATTATCCCGATCGCGTTCGTTGAAGCGGCAAAGTGAACCGCTTCTGTTCGTCTTCGTCGATCGAATTTGCGATGACGTTGGCGCACCCAGGCCAAATCGCATAGATGTCGACTGCAACGTCAACGCATCGGCCAGCTTTCGGCGCGGAATCCTCAGCATGTTCGGTCGCGATTTAGTTTTGACGATCGGCCTGCCTTTAGTCGCCGGCCTGAAACTGAGCGAGTTCGGCGGCGTCTTGGCTCACGAACTTGGCCATTTTTCCCAGGGAATGGGCATGCGTCTAACATATCTCGTCCGGTCCATCGCCCATTGGTTCGTGCGCGTCGTATACCAACGAGATCAGTGGGATGTGTGGCTTGAGCAGGCGCCGCGCGATCTCGATTTTCGCATTGCGTGGATCTTTATCGGTGCCCAATTATTTGTGATTATTGGACGCGGAATACTGACGCGCTTTTGCACGTCGGTTTTGCAGTAAGCGGTATTATGCTTCGTCAGATGGAGTTCGACGCAGACCGTTATGAAACCTGCTTCGCCGGAAGTGCAGCTTTCGCCAACACGATGAAAAAATTGCACTTGCTTTCGGCGGCCACGAATTTCGCGCAAATGCAACTGTCCGCAAGCCTCGATCACCGCAAGCGTGTCGATAATCTTCCTGGTCTGATCACATATCACGCTCGACATATGGCTCCCGAAGTCTTGCCAAAAATCGAGAAACTGATCAACGAATCGAAAACCGGTTGGTTCGACAGCCACCCGTCTGATAAGGACCGAATTGCCGCTGCCAAGAAGTTTTCTAGCCCTGGAATTTTTTGCTTGGATCGGCCCGCCGCCGACCTCTTTAGCGATTTCGGCGCAATCGCACGCGGCTACTTGGGACCTCTATCTCGGCATCTTTGGTCCGAAGGTCCCCCGCAGCGCATTGCAGCCACTTGCGCAATTTGTCACTGAACACAAGAATTGATGTGCCGTCAGAACATTTAATGCCGCTGTGTCTCACCCGGCTTGCGGCCCAGCAGCGTTTCGGCCGAGACATTGCCAGTGAAGACGGTCCAGATGCGTGCGTCCTGACGTAGTCTGGTCAAGTATTTTTCGGCCTCGACCTGAAATCGCTTTTCTTTGAGTTTGTCGCGAATGTTGCTTTGCACATCGGTGAAAGGCTTGCGACCGGCTTCCTTGCGCTCGATCACGCGAACGATGTGAAAGGTCGGGCCGCTGTCGATTATCGTGCTCATTTGGCCGACTTGAAGCGTGAATAGCGCCTGGTCGATTTCGGCACATTGCAAAGCGCCTTTTGTGGTCCATTCGTGGATCCCCCCGTCTTTCGCGGTGAAACCGTCCGATTTCGCCTTAGCGATTTCGGCGAAGGCCGGCCCGCGAACCGTTTTCTTCGTCCCGTTCTGCCAGACCTCATTTCCCATCTGGGCGAGTGCGGCATACGCCTGGCCCGGGTTTTTGTACTTGTCTTTGCGAACCACCAGTTCTTCCCAGCGGGCCTGACTCGGATAGTCGTAATCGGTAAGGTGCGCTCGATAGTATTCGATCATCTCGTCCGGCCCCACATCCTCATTGACTTTCACTTTCGTGCGCAGCCATTCGCCGGCGATTACCTTTTCGTTAAACGCTCGCTGCACGTCGGCCAGCGACGAACCTAACCGTGCCAGCTCGACCTCAAGCGCACGTTTATTATCGACGTTCAACTGCTTCATGAGCTGCGGCAACTCGTGCTGCTCGAACGGCTCATGCAAATTCTCTTCGATATGGGGTATATTCTCGGCGGGCACATTGCGGCGAAATTCGTTGTATAAGAGCTTGCGATCCACCATCGACGCAACCTCGTGCTTCATCATTTGCCGCCGAGTTTCCTCGATCTTTTCCGGTGGTACTTTCTGACCGGCCGGCGCACTCTGCTGAAAGTTTTCCAGCATCTGGTTCACGCGCCACAGCACGTCGCAAGCGAGTACGATCTGGTCATCGACTCGAGCAATCACCTGGCAGCCTTCGAGATTCGCGACGTCGGCCGCCGACAGTGGCGCGTTCGACGGCCCGACATCCGGCGGCGGCGCGCCAAGCAGATCTTCCGCGCGCGTCGGCGCGGCAAGCGACCCGCCAACGGTTGCAAGCGCAATAGAAATCCAAATTAAGACTGGGGTTCGCACCGAGCGGCCTCGCCGATTGTGGCAAAAAATCGGCAAATTCTAGGCCGCGCGCTGTTCCGGCCGCAAGAGGGATTTCACGTCCACGAATATCGACAGCGGATCGCCGACGCTATCAGCCAGTGGCAGATACGCGCTACTCCCGTCCGCCACGCGTAGCCGGCCCCCCGAGCGCTTTACCAGCCGCGTGATTTTCTCTCGCGATGTGTAGCCCAGCACCGCGTAGCGATCTTCCAGCCGGATTTCGTGCACGCCCCAACCGTGGGCCCAAATCCTCAGCCGTGCTAGCTCCAACAAATGCTCCACAACGGGCGGCAGCGGGCCGAACCGGTCCGATAGTTCGCTGCCAAAGTCATCGACCGTTGCTTCCGTCGTGAGCCGCGCCAACCGCCGATAGAGATCGATCTTTGCCCGCATATCGGGCACGTAGTTGCGCGGCAGATACGCCTCGCCCGGCAGATCGATATTCACATCGACCGACTCCCGCGCCGGCAACTTCTTATGCTGGCGCACCGCCCGCTCCAAAAGTGCGCAATACATTTCATACCCCACCATCGCAATATGCCCGCTCTGCTGAGTGCCCAAGATGTTGCCGGCGCCGCGAAGTTCCAGATCGCGCATCGCCAACGCGAACCCGGCCCCCATCTGGCTGAATTCCTCGATCGCCCGCAGCCGCCGCGCCGCCTCCGGCGAAAGATGCCGGTTCTCGTCCACTAACAAGTAGCAGTAGGCCCGGTGTTTGTACCGCCCCACTCGGCCGCGCAGCTGGTGCAAATCGGCCAGCCCGTAGCGATCGGAGTCGTCGATGAACATCGTGTTCGCATTGGGGATATCGAGCCCGCTTTCCACGATCGTGGTCGAAAGCAATATATCCGCCTCGCCGCGGACAAAACGCAACATGACGTCTTCCAATTGATGCTCGGCCATCTGCCCATGGCCGATATCAATCCGCGCTTCGGGCACGATATCGGCCAGCCTCGCCGCAACATTCTGGATATCGTTGATGCGATTGTGAACGAAATAAATCTGCCCGCCGCGGTTCAGCTCGCGCATGATCGCATGCCGCACGAGCTCGTCGCTGAATCGCGTCACCCGCGTCTCGACAGCCAGCCGGTCGGCCGGCGGCGTTTCCAAATTCGATATGGCCCGCACTCCCAGCAGCGACATGTGCAGCGTGCGCGGGATCGGCGTGGCCGTCATCGTGAGCACATCCACCGTAGCCCGCAGCGACTTAAGCCGCTCCTTCACCTCCACGCCAAACCGTTGCTCTTCGTCGATGATGAGCAGCCCAAGGTTCTGGAATTGCACGTCGGGCGACGCCATCCGATGCGTGCCGATCAGAATATCGAGCTGCCCATTGGCGGCCCGCTCGATGATCTCGCGCTGCTCCTTGGCCGTGCAAAACCGCGAGATCGCGTCAATTTGAAACGGAAACTCGGCCATCCGCGCCGCGAACGTGCGGCGATGTTGTTCGGCCAACACCGTTGTCGGCACCAGCACCGCCACTTGATACCCGGCGTCGATCGCCTTGAATGCCGCGCGGATCGCCAGCTCCGTCTTGCCGAAACCCACGTCGCCGCACAGCAGCCGATCCATCGGCCGCGCCGCATGCATGTCGCGCTTGATGTCGTCGATCGAAGTTAGTTGATCGGGCGTTTCTTGATACGGAAACGCCGCATCGAACTCGCGCTGCCACTCGGTGTCGTGCGGAAATGCGATTCCCGGCCGCGCATCGCGGGCCGCCTGCAATTCGATCATTTCCGCGGCAAGATCAGTGACCGCCTTCTGGGCTGCATCCTTCTGCCGCACCCAAGCCTTGCCGCCGATATGCGCGAGCAAAACCTTTCCGCCCTTGCCGCCGACGTACTTCTGCACGAGCTCGATCTTCGCGCTCGGCACATAAATTTTCGTGCCGCCGTGATACTCCAGCTCCAAGTGCTCCTCCGCCCGGCCGTCCTTCTCCAACAATCGCAGTCCGCGATACCGCCCAATGCCATGTGCCACATGTACGACCAAATCGCCCTCGCGCAGCTCGAGAAAGCTGTCGATCGCACGGGCCTGGCGGCGCCGCGTCGTCCGCGCCAAGTCCTGCCGCTGAAACAACTCGGCTGCGCTCACCAGCACCACTTGCTGCGGCACAATCCGGAAACCAGCCTCCAGATGGCCCACGACAAAATGCAACCGGGGCCCCCGGGGTCTGTCCCCTTTCCCCCGGGGTCTGTCCCCATTTTCTGCTCTGGGAAAATGGGGACTGACCCCCTCGCCCCGCCAACCGGTATCGCCAAGGGGGACAGTCCCCTTTTCTTGTTTTACAGTTTGCCGCTCAACATCGTCCCCCGGCCAGAAAAGGGGACAGTCCCCACTCATCAACTTCGACGTCTTAAACAACTCCCCCAGCCGCTCGACTTCCGCATCCGTCTCGCAAACGACGAACACTTCGTGCCCCTCGCTCACCTTGTCGAGCTCATCGCGAACCTTGGCAATCTCACCGCTAAACCGCTCGACAGATTCGAACTCCAAATGCGCCGTCGTCTCCACCGATCCGGCCGGCACGCCCGACGCCGTCACCGACGGAAACTTATAGATCTCCTCAAGCGTCGGACGCACCGAGTGAAACGCCTCGGGCCGATCCATTCGCTCCAAATAGAACTTGCCCTCTTCTTGCAATTCATTTGGCTCAATCAGCATGAACCACGATTCCGGCGGCAGGTAACACGTAAAGTGCGCCCGGTCCGACGAAGTCGGCGCCAGCAAAGTAATTGTCGTCGCCTCGAGCGTTTCCAAACTGCGTTGCGTCGCCGCGTCGAACCGGCGGATCGACTCCACCTCATCGCCAAACAATTCAATCCGCACCGGGTCCTCAGCATCCGGCGCAAAGACATCGAGAATGCCACCCCGCAACGAAAACTCTCCTGGCAGCTCGACCGCCGTCGTCGCATGACCGCCGCGCTCCGTAAGCCAGCGCGTCATCTCCTGCTCATCAAGCCGCGCGCAACACGAATCTCCCGCGTGGCAGCCGTCATTGCGTCACGCGAAGGCACGGGCTGAAGCAGGCTTTGAATACTCGTGACGACGATGCGGGCCCCCGGGGGTCTGTCCCCTTTTTCTGCTCTGAGAAAAAGGGGACTGACCCCTTCGCCCTGCGAACTCGCATCGCCGAGGGGGACAGTCCCCTTTTCTTGTTTAACGCGGTTCGGCTCAATATCACCGGTTGACAAGAAAAGGCGACAGTCCCCGAGCCCCTTCAGCACCCGCAGCCGCTGCCCATAAATCTCGTCACATACAACGCGTTCCCCGGGCTCCGCCTCCCACGCCGGAAACTCCGCGACAGATAGCTCGCTGAAGAGCGCCAAATCGCGCGCAATCGCATCGATCTCAGCCTGATGCGGCGCGACAACCACCAGCGGCCCCGGACAAGATTGAGCCAGCGCCGCCGCCACCAGCGCGCGCGAAGACCCCCAGACTCCGCCGAGTGTCCCGCCATGCCCCGCTTCCAGGCTGGCGACCACATCGGCAAAGCCGCGATGAGAATTCAGATTTGCGGCCAACTCCCGCAACCGGAGCCCGGCCCCCATCCGGTCCGCGGCAGAAGTCGCCGCCGTGGCCGTTTCCATGTGCCGGGAATTATAGGACGCCGAGGATGACTCGCGTAGCCCAAGGCTGCGGCTAAAGCAGATGACAATGCCGTCTTGCTGATCGACTACCTTGTAGCTACAATGTGATTACCAAAGGACGACCATGAAAACACGCATCGTTCAAATCGGCAATTCCAAGGGTGTTCGTATTCCCAAGCCGTTGCTTGATCAATCTGGGCTTGAAGGTGAGGTGGAAATCCAAGTCCGGCAGGATTCACTTGTTATCCGGCCTGGTCATAAACCGCGAGCAGGCTGGAGCAAGGCCTTCCGCGAAATGGCCCAGGCCGGCGACGACAAACTACTAGATGACGTCCCCAATCTATCCAGCTTCGATCAGGATGACTGGGAATGGGAATAAGCCGATTCGAAGTTTACCTGGTGAAGCTCGACCCCACGATTGGCGGCGAAATCCGCAAAACCCGGCCTTGCCTGGTCGTGTCGCCGAACGAAGCGAACCGTTTTAGCCGCACGCTCATTGTCGCCCCGATGACGACGAAGGGACAAATCTATCCGACACGCGTGCCTTGCCGATTTCGCGGCAAAGAAGGCCTGGTCGTCCTCGATCAAATCCGCGCCGTGGATCGAACACGGCTTTTCAAGAAGCTCGGCCGCCTCGACCGCAAAACCGCAATGCGCGTGCTGGACGTGTTGCCGGAAATGTTCGCCCCGTGACGGGCCTCGCTTTCGCGCTCCCCAGCCCTAGGCTGGCGACCACGTCGGCAAAGCCACGATGAACATTCAGATTCGCGGCCAACTCCCGCAACCGGCGTCCGGCATCTTGCCGGTCGGCAGCCGAAGTCGCCGCCGTGGCCGTTTCCATGTGCGTGGGAAATTGTAGTCGGACGACTTAAACGTTGGTAGGCTAAGTAGCGACCAGCCGGCCATTCGACGCCCACAGACCAATCGGCAAGAGGATACCATGTTCCGCCTATCGCTCCGCGAAATGTTCCTGCTCGTGGCGGCGGTTGCCTTGGCCATCGTATCGCTGATCTATGCGTCGCCCCTGTGGCTATTGATCATCGGCATCGCGGTGGTGCTCTCGGCCATGATCGCCCTGATTACGGGCATGGTTGATCGTGGACCGCGACGCGCGTTCCCGATCGGCTTTTCCGTCGCGGTGTTGGGATACTTGCTCGTCGTAATTCACGCCCCGGCGTTCACTCGCGGGCCATTCAGCCCACCGGCGAGCAACAACATAAACTCTGAACTGGACGTATACGACGGCAGCCTCCCAACCTCGATGCTTTTGGGATACCTGTACGCCGGCATTAAGCGCACCAAATATTTCGACCCAAAAACCGGCGAACAAATTCCCGCATCGGAGAGGGAGAACATCGTGGAGATTGGCAAAGATAATTTTGGCGACGAGGGAACTGGCGGCGGGATGTTTGGCAGCGTGCCTGTTACAGTGCCCGCAGGCAAGCGGCCTGCCTATTATCAAATGCGCCCCCACAGCGAAAGCTTTATGGCCATCGGGCAATTCTGGTGGGCCGCGCTGTTTGGCTACATCGGCGGGCACTTCGCACAATTCGTTTATAAGCGCCGAACCGCAGACCAGCCCGAAATGTAGGAGATCGGGCCCAGGGCCCGCCCTGCCAATCTGACAGAGATCGGGCACAACTTTTTGGCCAATCACCCCGCGTCCCGCCAGGATGGCAGAATTGGCCGGCAGTCGGAGTTGCGGCGCCTCACTGCAACTTTTTGGCACAGCGTAAGTTACGTCACGCTTTGAGTTTGGCCCGCAGGTTGCTTACTCGCCCCTTGCCAACTGGCTGATTCTGCGCCCAAATGAGGGGCTCCAACTCAGCTATTAGCCGTTAGCTCTTAGCTGTTAGCCAGAAGCGAGCCGGGGCGTCCCCGCCCCCGGTTCTTCCCCCTCTGGCTAAAAGCTAACAGCTAATAGCTAACAGCTTCTCAAAATTATTCCAGGAGTCATACATGCCCGCAACCGCGACCAAGTCAAAGCCCAAATCGCATTCCAAAGTCACGCTCCAACCGCTCGGCGATAAAGTCGTCGTCGAGCGCGAGGAATCGCAAGAGAAGACCGCCGGCGGCATTTTTATCCCCGATGCGGCCAAAGACAAACCGACCCGCGGCACGATCATCAGCGTCGGCACCGGCAAGGTCCTCGACGACGGCACCCGCGGCAAGATGCAAGTCAAGAAAGGCGACCGCGTGCTGTTCACGAGCTATGCCCCCGAAACAATCGAAATCGGCGACGAAGAATATCTGCTGATGAGCGAAAGCGATATTCTGGCGGTCATTGAATGACCGCAGAGGCGAGAGGTCAGAGGTCGGAGGTCAGGGAATTCCGAATCTGACCTCTGACCTCCGTCCTCCGACCTCTTGGCGGACCAACCTAAACAAATACAAACAACCACGCCGCTTTCCAACGGCACACAATTTAACGAACTAACCAAGGAGCCACCCATGGCAAAAATGATTGCCTTCGATCAAGAAGCCCGCGATGCGATGCGTCGCGGCGTTCAGAAACTGGCCCGGGCCGTCAAAATCACGCTCGGACCCAAGGGCCGAAACGTCATCCTCCAAAAATCCTTCGGCTCGCCGACCGTCACCAAAGACGGCGTCACGGTAGCCAAGGAAATTGAGCTGGAAGATACCTACGAGAACATGGGCGCCCAGATGGTGAAGGAAGTCGCCAGCAAAACCAGCGACGTCGCCGGCGACGGCACCACCACGGCGACCGTGTTGGCCGAAGCAATTTTTAACGAAGGCCTCAAGGCCGTGGCCGCGGGCGTCAACCCCGTCCACATGAAGGAAGGCATCGAAAAGGCGGTTGAAGACATCACGGCCGAACTGAAAAAGATGTCGATCAAGATCAAGAGCACCGAAGAGATGGCCCAGGTCGGCACCGTCGCCTCGAACGGCGACACCGAAATCGGCAAGATGCTCGCCGAAGCCATGGAAAAGGTCGGCAAGGACGGCGTCATCACCGTCGACGAAGGCAAAAGCCTCGGCACCGAAGTCGAGTGGGTCGAGGGCATGCAGTTCGACCGCGGCTACCTCTCGCCGTACTTCGTCACCGACCCGCAAACCATGACCTGCGAGCTCGAAGACGCCTACGTGCTCGTCCATGAAAAGAAAATCTCGAGCGTCAAAGACCTCGTGCCCGTGCTCGAAGCCGTCGTAAACGCCGGCAAGCCGCTCCTGATCGTGGCCGAGGATATCGAAGGCGAAGCGCTCGCCACGCTCGTGATCAACAAGCTCCGCGGCACGTTCAACGTCGCCGCCGTGAAGGCCCCCGGCTTCGGCGACCGCCGCAAGGCCATGCTCGAAGATATTTCGATCCTCACCGGCGGCCAGGCCATCTTCGAAGACCTCGGCATCAAGCTCGAAAGCATCACGCTCAACGAGCTGGGCCGGGCCAAGAAGGTGATCATCGACAAGGACAACACGACGATCATCGAAGGCGGCGGCAAGAGCACCGATATCAAAGGCCGGATCGACCAGATCCGCCGCGAGATCGAGAACACCACGAGCGATTACGATCGCGAAAAGCTCGAAGAGCGCTTGGCGAAGCTGGCCGGCGGCGTGGCCAAGATCAACGTCGGCGCCGCGACCGAGAGCGAGATGAAGGAAAAGAAAGCCCGCGTCGAAGACGCCCTGCACGCAACCCGCGCAGCCGTCGAAGAAGGCATTTTGCCCGGCGGCGGCGTCGCGCTGCTGCGAGCCAGCATCAAGGTGAAGCCGGCCGAAGATGCGACGCACGACCACAAGGTCGGCTTCAACATCGTCGTCCGCGCTTCCCGTTCCCCAGTCAGCGCCATCGCCGAAAACGCCGGCCAGGACGGCGGAATCGTGTGTGAACGCGTCGCCGAACGCAAAGGCAACGAAGGCTACAACGCCGCGACCGACAAGTACGAGGATCTGGTCAAAGCCGGCGTCATCGACCCCACGAAGGTCACCCGCACCGCGCTGCAAAACGCCGCGAGCGTTGCAACCTTGTTGCTAACGAGCGACGCCCTGATCGCCGAAGCGCCGAAGAAGGACAAGAAGGGTGGCGGTGGACATGGTCATGGCGGCATGGATGATATGTATTAGTAGATGGCCCCGGCGTCCCGCCGGGCTCACTTAAAGCCGCGAAGAGCCCCGGGATGTGCAGTGCACGTCCCGGGGTTTTCGCATGTTCGCGGCAACGTTTAAACGATGGAACGACAGTATGCCTGTGACAACAGCTAAGGGAACTGGGATTAGGGTGGTTAAGCTTCCACGCGGAGAGTGGAGCTATGACCCAACCAAAACGCTTGGAAGCCCCGGAGGTTTCGGCGCCGTCTTCGAAGGGAGTTCTACAGAATTTGGCGCTGTTGCAGTCAAGAAACTGCATAAAGGAGCTAGCGAATTAGGACATCGGGAAATGAAAATCGCCGACGAGCTAGTGTAGTGCTTTAGAAATACGGGAACTTATTGGCTGCCGC
The DNA here is from genome assembly GCA_963733825.1 of Pirellulales bacterium. Classification (GTDB taxonomy): domain Bacteria; phylum Planctomycetota; class Planctomycetia; order Pirellulales; family Lacipirellulaceae; genus JABDGM01. The sequence goes on along the minus strand of CAVTEK010000002.1, from coordinate 259,740 downwards.
TGGCGTCTGAATCCTCTGAACATGGAGGATCACGATCATGCGGATTGCAAGCGCCATTGTCTTAACGGATGAAGAGCGAGTTTCGTTGACCAAGTGGTCGCGAGGACGCAGCACGCCGACGCGACTGGTGTTGCGAGCAAAGATTGTCCTGGCGGCTGCCGGCGGCCGTGAGAGCAAGGAGATCGCCGCTATGCTGGACTGCACGCGACGGACCGTGGGGACGTGGCGTACTCGCTTCGCGGAGTCGCGTCTGGCAGGCATTGAACAGGATGCTCCACGCGGCGGACGCACACCCACCAGGCGCGCCTCGTTCGAGGCCGAGATCATCCGCAAGACGACTCAGGAAACGCCACCCCATGCCACGCAGTGGTCGACACGGTCACTGGCCAAGGCGTTGGGTTGCAGCGATACGATGGTCCAGCGCGTCTGGCGAGACAACGGCCTGCGGCCGCACCGCACAAAATCATTCAAGGTCTCGAACGATCCGCAGTTCGCTGAAAAGTTGGTCGACGTGGTCGGCCTGTACTTGAATCCTCCCGAGCATGCGCTCGTGCTTTCGTGCGACGAGAAGAGTCAGATTCAAGCGCTCGACCGCACGCAGAAGAGCCTGCCGATATATCCCGGCCGGCTGAAGACCCTCACGCACGACTACAAACGCCATGGCACCACCACGCTATTCGCGGCAATCGAGTTGGCCGCGGGAAAGATCATCGCTGAGTGCATGCCGCGACACCGACACCAGGAATGGATCAAGTTCCTGAGGAAGATCGAGGCGGAAACGCCGCCGGAATTGGACCTGCACCTGATTGTTGATAACTATTCCACGCATAAGCATCCCAAGGTCAAGGCCTGGCTCCGGCGGCATCGACGGTTCCACATCCACTTCATCCCGACAAGCAGTTCGTGGCTCAACGTGATCGAGCGGTGGTTCCGCGACATCACTCACAATCGGATTCGCAACGGCGTCTTCCGCAGCGTTTCCGAGTTGATCCAGGCAATTCGCGACTACATCGACCAGCACAACAGCGACCCGACCACGTTCGTGTGGACCAAGAAAGCCGAAGACATTCTGGAGAAAGTCGCCCGCGCTCGGGCCAGCCTCGATAAGGTCCCATCTGCTTGAAGCACTACACTAGCAGGGAAATCATTTACGAACGTAATCCCCGTCCTCGACGCGGGCCAAGATGCCGAATCAGCAGAGTTGTTCGTTGTTATGCCTCGCGCAGACAGCAGTTTGCGACAAGCCATTAAGAATGATGCCCCATACACATCCGGCCAAGCTGCATCAATCATCTTAGCGATAGTGAAAGGGCTGTTAGAAGTAAGCGATATCGTTCACCGAGATTTAAAGCCGGAAAATGTTTTGCTTTTAGGCGGAAGCTGGAGCGTCGCAGATTTTGGAATTGCGCGCTTTGTTGAGGAGGCCACGTCGCTAAACACGCTTAAAGATTGTCTTACACCAACCTATGCAGCACCCGAGCAATGGAATCTTGAACATGCGACGAACGCTTCCGATATATATTCGCTCGGCTGCATTGCCTATGAATTGTTAGTTGGAAATCCGCCATTTGCGGGTGACGCGGCATCGTTGAAACACAAGCACTGCTCCGTAAATCCGGACCCACTACCTGAATCCGTCACCGCGCAATTGCGATCTCTCGTGACAATCATGCTTCGCAAGACTCCGAGTGCCCGCCCAAGTGCATTGCGAGTCAAACGGCAACTGGAAGCTGTTCTGGAGAACGAAGTTGCTGGGAATGGGTCGTCTGGGCCCCTAAATAAACTTGGAGAAGTCGCCGCGGCTGTCGCGAAAGTAGACGCCGAACGAGAAGCTGCAACGCAGAGAGCCCTTAAAGAGACTGAGCAAAGGCGGCAACTGCGAATTGAAGCGGAATCGATCCTTGCAAAACAATTCGACGATTTGGCGAACATCATTGGTGCAAATGCGCCAAATGTCAACATCCAGAAACTCAGCGATGGATCGGTGAACATTCAACTTGGTACTGGCAAATTTTCGATGACATGTTATCGGCGTGACATCCCAGCTAGTGCATTTCCCAGATCAAAGTGGGATGTTGTTGCTTCTGGAAAACTAATTGCCAGCCAACCGCAATACAATTGGTCAACTTCTCTGTGGTATGCCAAATTACCAGGCAGCGAAGACTACAGGTGGTATGAGGTTGGTTATTTCAGTAATCCATTAATGACAGGTCGGGCAACATTCGAACCATTTTCCGTCGACGATCTAGCTGTTGCCGATGAGGCGGCAGCTCCGATGCTCTCGTTGATCCAATTCGCATTCGGCCCTGAACCAATCGACGACGAGCATGCAGACTCTTTCCATCAGAGATGGATCGGACTTTTTACAAAAGCATGCAATGGTCAACTCGATCATCCTCGACAGTTACCGATTCCGCCCGGTTCTCTGTGAAACTGATCGCCGGAGTGAATTAAAGGGGAGAGTGAATTAAAGGGGACGGGAACCAAATCGGCGGTCTAGCTGAGCGCTGGATGCCACCGGTCCGCCAGTGTTTCTTCGATCCACCTCCAACCGCGTCAATCGTCTGGGCACGAACTAGCTTGCCGCTGGCCTTACGAAGCGAGTGCATCGGTGATTGACTTTCGGCCGCAAGCTATCGGCAAATGAGAACACTGGCGGAGCCAGTGGCACCCTCCGGCACCGCAAACCGAACGCCGCAGGCATTATGGCCGGGGCACTTCCAGCTGATCGCAAATCGTGCCGGCAGTCGTATCCTTAATCTCGCGATGCCGTGGCACAGCGGCGCATCGTCCGTTATTACTGGGAGCACTTTATATTGAACACATTGGAGCCATACGACTCGGTAAATTCGGCATCCCAGGCGTTTAGGTGTTCAACCTTTAGTGCTCCCCGTAATAACTGGATTGCGATAGATCGTATGCCGTCCGCCCTCGCGATCGAGAACGCATCCATGCTGCTCAAGATGCCGAATGAAATCGCGGCGCTTCATTAAACGGCCACGTCGACCGACAAGGTTTCCCAGATCGCCCCGGTCGGAGCAACTTTCGCAGCATTGTCGCGATAGGATTGGAGCAAGAGTTCCACCGTTTCCTGAATCATTTCACGCGCCTCGTCGATATCGCGCCCCTGCGTGACCGCACCGGGCAATTCCGGTACCTGCGCCATGATCCAACCATCTTCGATGGTCGTGTAAACAACATTAAATTCGCGCTTCATGGATACGACTCCTGATTGCCCTAAGTAAATCCAAGCCGCCAATGCATTCCAAATCCAATCACCGCCTCCACTGGTCGCAGGATGCCACAGGCTCCGCCAGTGCTTCTTCGATCCACCTCTGTTGTGCGCGGTCTCTGTTGTGCGCGGGTCTCCTGACCCCGCACACCCATCCGACCGCAGGTCTCCAATACAGCACGGACGACTATTCAATATAGGCTGAGCACGCAAGGCTGAAATAAAGGGCTGAAATAAAGGGGCTGAAATAAAGGGCTGGGGCTGAAATAAAGGGGACGGGAATCAAATCGGGGTATTAGCCGTGGCACGCGTGAGCGTGGCGCCCCCCTGAATGACGACGTCGGCGAGGAGTTCTTGAATGGCCTTTGGAGTCCTTAAGAAGCGGGGCTGCCGACGTTTGTATTAGTGCGCCTAACAAAATGGACTTCCGAGAAGGGGACAGGCACATTTTGCTCCGAAGGCTCCGCAAAATGAGCCAGTCCCCGGCCATTTTGTTCGCCGCTCTTAGAACTAAATCACAAAGAATGTTACTGCTGATTATTATCGAAACCGGATCCCATTTTCGACCTTTTTACGGAACCGCAAAACGAGACGGTCACTTGTACGGTTTGAGCCAATCCTTCATATATCTTTCCATCGTGTCCAAATCCAACCCGGTGCTGACCGTGATCGTTACGTCTTGACCTTTCACAGCATACTCGATGGTGGCCCCGTCCTTGGCGGCACTCTTCCCCGATTTTTTGTCGCCCTTGAGGTCAAAGCCCTTACTTTTAACTGCTTTCTTCAGCTCAGAAAGCATTTCATCAACGTTTTTCGGCTGTATTGTCTGCGATGAGGATGCTCCCATAGTCGTTACTCCAAAAAATGGGTTTAGGGGCGAAGTGAAATAAAGGGGACGGGAATCAAATCGGCGAGATGATTTTTTCTGCAGCACAAGTCCGCCTACACTCACTGACCAGGCCTTCTCACCGGCGATACTCGGTAACGCTTCATGCATTTCGCCGCGACCGCGCTTGCATCTCAGCGTCGACCTCGGCGTCGATCCCATCCAAAAACTCGCCAAGGGCCTCGTCGCCATTAAGAACAATCGCTCGACCGTTCTGAAAAGACGCAAGCCGGTCCGCTAATCGGCGTCCAGCATCACGCGATTCGCGAAGCGCCTTCAGGCCGGCCAAGAGAACTTCCTCAGAAGAGCGGTACGACCCTTCGGCCAATTCAAGCTGCAACAGATGATTGAGCTCAGTCGACACAAATTGTGGTGTCATGATGGAAGCCTCCCCCTCAATCATACCGACGTCAATTCCATCCTGCCACAGTAAATAGGGCTACAACGCGGGTGCCACTGGCTCCGCCCGTGCTTCTTCGATCCACCTCCAACCGCGTCAATCGTCCGGGCACGAGCTAGCTTGCAATCGACGTCACGAAGCTAGTGCATCGGTGATTGACTCTCGGCCGCAAGCCATCGGCAAGTAATGTAGGATGGGTTCGCCGCGAAGCGGGAACCTATCATTCGACGTGTCGATTCGGCTATTCCTTGCGCCGCCACACCCCCATCTTCCTCCGTGCTCTCCGTGCCCTCTGTGGCAAAAATACTTGGGTGGCCAATTCTGCATATTGAACCTATGTTCACTATCCATTAGATTGGGCCCTCGCACGATTCGCCGAGTGGTCGGCGAAGCGATTGCCGGTGTCGCCCGTTCTCGATGGGTCCCTTAAACGTGAGCTGCAGCCCCTCGCACGGTCGCCGCAGCCACGCACACTCATGAGGTCGAGAACGTCAGAATCGCGAACCGCCGCAACGCTTCCCAACCAAACCCATTCGGCAGTTGGGCCCGGAGCTCCGGATTTTTTGCTTTCATCGAGTTTTACAGTTACGTCGAATGGGTTCGCCGCGAAGCGGGAACCCAACAATCCATGCTGACATCAAGAGCACTGGCGAAGCCAGTGGCGCCCCTTCACGTCACCGAGCACCAACGTAGGGTGCAGGTGCTCGCGCCGCCCAATTGCCGATTGGCTTCATTCATTCCGCTCCGCCACAATATCGATTTGATCGAAACCGACTCCCAGACCAAAACTTCTCGCCCAGCAGGTGCCGGGTGGCGGGCGGTGCCCGTCGAGCAAACGCAACTGCTATCCAGCTAACGCCTAACTGCGACGAGTTGATTCCAAGTTACCAATCCACGTACCTTTTCTTTCGCCCTCGCGGGAGTTTTTCATTTTGAGAAATAGCGCAGATTTGATCGCTGGTAAAGATAAATAAATCTAGTGAAAAATTGTCACCCCCCTATTGTTGATTTTTCGTTGACAGTCGGGTAGGATGTCGTGCTCATTGAGTCTGACCGTAATTGGGAACTGGATTCCGGTAACACGAGGTGATGGATATGGCTGCAAGAATTGCGTGGCTTGGAACTGCGATCGTATTTGCCGTGAGTGGTTTCGTGTGCGTGGATGACGCGCGGGCGGCATTTGGTGTTGCCAGCATGACGTTCACCGGCATAAACGGTCTAACGGGCAGCGTGACGTATTACGACAAGGAAACGACTAGCGAGGTTACGACCCCTACGGTCGGCATCGGCCAGCTAACTTGGAACGTCACGGCATCCACAGATCCCTTGGTACCGGTGGGGCCAGGCTTTACCACGTTTTGCATTGAACTGGAAACGTTCTTACATACTCCAGGCACGTGGAACGTCGGCCTAGTGCAAAATGCTCCCGATCCGAGTTCGTCGTCGCCGTTCCCGAGCGGACAGATTGGCGTAGCGCGAGAGCTCGCCCTCACCAAATTGTATGACATCGCCTATACCAGCTTGGGTACATCGACTGAGCTCGCCGCTTTCCAATTGGCTGTTTGGGAATTGACCCACGAGACGACAAACACGTTCAATGTTTCGACGGGCAATGGAACTTTTTACGTGTCGTCGGGCGCTAGCCCAACATCCATAGCGACAGCCAATACTTGGCTGGCGGCCATAACGGGGCCGCCCGTAACCCACTCGTTCGACATCTATGCCCTAACCAAGGCCGACAACCAGGACCAGATTTTCCCGGTTCCGGTTCCACCTGGTGGCGGCAACGTACCGGAGGCGACTGCGATGACGACGTGGGGGCTGATCATGCTTTCCATGGGCTTCGTAACTCGTCGCATTCGAGCCGTGGCCTAAGCGCCGACTGCCGCTGGCTTGGCCAGCGCATGTCCCGAATCATTCGGTTCCAGTGTTCCGGCTATTAAGCACTCCGATATGGGGAGAGTCCAGGAGTTGCTTTCTGGGCTCGACGAGCAAGGACCGGCTTGCACTCGAGCGCTTTTCAATTAGGGCTCCTCGTCGCTTCGTGGTTCAAAGTCGGATTCGCTCCCAAGAAGGGGACGGGCACATGTTGCTCCGAAGACTCCGCCAACTCCACGTAGATGCCGCTGTTGGCTTCCCCAGGAGTGCCGCATCGAGGCGTTCACCTTGCTGCTTGGACTCTTGCACCGATTCCAACAACAAGGTTCGGCAAAAACCCAAACTGCTAACGAGCGAGCAGTGGCACCCCGCGGCGGCGCACAACTACGTGTCGATTGACCACCCGAATGATTCGAGTGCACGCTTGGCTTCTGCGGCGATGCTTTCTTCCAAACCATGCCCGCTGACAACCATTTGCAGTCGGTCATCCATTTGCTGGAGACGATGCAATTGGGTTTCGGATAACTTGTGCGAATCAAGCCGCATGAGATCGAGCCGGCAATCGCGAAAAGAAAAGGCCATCGCGGCCAGATCAGGCTCGGAGCGACGGTGGTCCTCGATGTCCCAATGCGCAAGCGATACAAGTAAACTTCGCAACGTCTCCAGGTTATGGACCATAGGATGCTTATCCCAAAACCCTTTTACTCGCTGCGATCATCCTACAATGCTTGTAGGGGAGGCGATACCGCAGGGGCGAGCGCTGCACGATCGCGATATAATTCTCCCATGACCGACTTGCTCAATTTTCCCGAAGGTGTTCGCAACTTATCTGGCACGTTGATTATCCCGGCCAGGCGCTCGACGATGGGCGGCGGCGTGCCCGCGCCATTTCTGGCCACGGCCCCGAGCTTCCCAGGCGGCTGGCTCCACGGCGCCGACGAATTCGGCACCGTGCTGCGGTTCGCCCCGACTGTAACGGGCGCGCTGATCCAGACCGAGGGCTATGACAGCGGCACTGTCGGCCAGTTTTGGAACAACAATAACCGCGACGGCGACACCCGGCTGCGGGCCAATCTCTGTTCCAGCGCGTCCGACTTCACAGTCGATGGGCAGGCAACGCTGCGGGCGTATCCGTTTGCGTATGGACCCTCGGATGTGCATGGACAAGGTCTGCCCCGGCGCGCTGACGGCCTTTGCGTTCAGGGTTCCGGCTTCGTCGGCGAACGGCTCCGGTTCTATCAAATTCCGGGTACGGCAATCATTCTCGGGTCGGGCAGCGGAACTCAGGCTGGTGCATATGGTATTTATGACGCCTCGTTTTCGCGGCTTTCAAATATCTACGTGAATCTGGCGCTCAACGGAATCAGGGTGGATGCGGGCGATTGCCAACTCAACGATATCAACACGAATGAAATCGCTTTCGACGCACTCACGATCAATGGTCCTGGCACCAAACTACGCACGGCTCATCTAGATGGTGCTGACCGGGCTTTGGTAGCAAACTGTGGTATAACAGCCTCCGATTTGTACTGTGAATCGGCTCGGATTGGTGTACATCTGGCATTTAGTCCAGGTCATGACTCTTCTAATAGTAGAATTACTGGACTGGAAATTGGTCCCGGTACATGCTGGAGCCGGGGAGTACTAATCGAGAGCAATGGCTGCCAAGTGACCGGCCTGACGGGCACGATCACGACCAAGTTTGCACCCGATGCGGCGGGAGTCGAAATCAAATCCGTGTTCTCCGCGATGGTGCAAGGCTCGATCTATGCGCGGGGAACGCGGATTGCTATCGGGTCGCGGGGTCGGCGCACACGATGGATGTTTATGGCGCGTGCGAGACTGGGGCTGTCGTCAAGGTGCTGGAAGCGATCACACGTTGCCGTTTTGATGTGGTCGGCAGCACCGTGGGTGGAACCGTGCTCGATTTATCCCACTCTAACCTGAACAAAATTAACGGGGTCGGAAACGTGTTTAGGGTTCGCGGTTCGGAATCAGGCGGCGCGCTGGTCAAGTATCCTGGCGGCGGAACGAAATTCAACCTGGCGGCCGGAAATCGGGTTTATCTCAACGGGGAGTTGCAGGCGTAACACGGACCGATCGGAGCCGCGGCGCGAGCGAGGGATCGGCGCAAATTCCGCCGCGACGCCGGCCTCAGTAACTATGAGCGACCTCTCCGCTTATCCAAAGATCGCACAATTCAAAACCGTCGCCGCTTTCCGTTTGCGGCTTAGCGAACTGGGCGTCTCGCTCCCCATCGACGAACGAATTCTCTCCGCAGCCGAGGGCTCGCCGATGGCGCAGCCAATCACCGTCGGCGGCTTCGAAGTCGGCAATCGGTGGTGCATTCATCCGATGGAAGGTTGGGATGCCAATCGCGACGGCTCACCTTCGGCGCACACGCTGCGGCGATGGGGCAACTTTGGCCGCAGTGGAGCGAAGCTCATTTGGGGCGGCGAGGCGGCGGCCGTGCGGCCCGATGGGCGGGCGAATCCCAACCAGACGATGGCCACGGCTTTGAACCGTGCGGGGATTGCCGCGCTGCTGAGCGAATTGAGAGCCGCCCACCGCGCGGCGTTCGGTTCGCTCGACGGCTTGCTGGTCGGTTTGCAGCTCACGCATTCCGGCCGGTTCTGCAAGCCCGACGATCACTTCCGCAGCGCCCCGCGGATCGCCTACCATCACCCGCTGCTCGATGCCAAGTTCAAGATCGATCCGAACGACGACTCGGTCGTGTGGACCGATGTCGAATTGGACCGCCTCATCGACGACTACGTTGCCGCCGCACGGCTGGCGCACGAAGTCGGCTTTCAGTTCGTCGATGTCAAGGCGTGCCACGGATACTTGCTGCATGAGTTCCTGAGCGCCCGGCATCGGCCGGGCTCGTACGGCGGCGACCTTGCCGGTCGGGCCCGACTGTTGCTGTCGATCGTCGACCGTGTGCGCGACGAAATACCCCAGCTCGCGATCGGCGTGCGGCTGAGTGTGTTCGACTCGGTGCCGTTCGCTACCAGCAGCGAAGTTGGTCGGCCGATGGATTACGGCAAACTGCTGCCGTACGAATACGGTTTCGGCGTCGCGGCCGACGACCCACTGGCAATCGATCTGACCGAGCCGCTCGAGCTGATGCGGATGCTAATTTCGCACGGCGTGGCCGCGATCAACGTGACTTGCGGCAGTCCATACTACAATCCTCACATGCAGCGGCCGGCTATCTTTCCGCCGATCGATGGCTACCAGCCGCCGGAGGATCCGCTCGTCGGCGTGTGGCGGCAGATTGAAACCGTGCGGCGGTGCAAGTCAGCGCTCGAAAACAACGCTCAACAACCAAGTGTCGTCGAGTCACCGAGGCACCCGACAGCCCCCGGCTCCGCCGGGGGTTCTAGCGCGGATGCGACTGCCGATGCAACTGAAGCATTAACCCCTGGCAGAGCCGGGGGCTACAGGTCTGATACCGAAGCTCAAGTGAATCCAAAGAATTCCATTCCGCTTGTGGGCACCGGGTACAGCTATCTGCAAGATTATTTGCCACACGTGGCACAGGCTGCCGTGCGCGAAGGCTGGACCGACTTCGTCGGGCTTGGCCGAATGGTGCTCGCCTATCCCGAACTGCCGGCCGACACGCTCGCCGGGCGCCCGCTCGAACGCAAGCGTGTCTGCCGCACGTTCAGCGATTGCACGACTGCCCCGCGCAACGGCCTCATCTCCGGCTGCTATCCACTCGATCCGTACTACAAGACGCTGCCCGAGCGCGAGCATCTGATCGCGATCAAGCAACGCTGGCAGTCGTGAAGCATCACCCGGAATGGTTATTGGCGCGAAAGTCGGGTGCGCCGATGATGGATCGCTCGACATGGGCGGGTGCCGGCAAAAATGTCGCAATGGGTGACTGTCCGCGACGACCATTTCGGCATGCAAGCTGCACCAGCTATTATTCTGTCGCGTTTGCGACAAATATAGATTTGCAATTGAATATAGCGCACTGGCGCTGGGAGGGACCAATGTTTCGGCGATTGATGTTGGTAACGACGTTTCTGGCGGCGTTCAGTTGTGTGGGAATGGGGTTTTCAAATAGTGCCCAGGCATGGCGTGGTGGTTGGGGCGGGGGCTGGGGCCGACCATACGGCGGATATTATTACGCGCCCCGAGCGGCGTTTTACGCCCCCGTTCCGTACCGCGCTTACTATGGTCCTCGCTTCGTGCGACCGTACTACGCTGGTTATTACCCATACGTCGCCTATCCGGACTATTCCTACTACGGTCCGGGCGGCTACTACGGTCCGCCGGCCGGCGTCAGCGTTTCGTTCGGTTACTGAGCGTGGCTTCGGCGTGATGCACTGTCGCGTATTGAGTGTGCCTGCCGTCATTTCGACGACGCAATTGCCCGCCCTGGTGCCTTCACCGGGGCGGGCTTTTTTGTCGTAAGTCTTTTCCTCGTCGCCGGTTGTCCGTTTGGCAAGATGCCGCGGCATGGCGGCTGCTTCTGATGATAGGCCAGAAAGTAAAAGCCCGGCGGCTTGCCGGATTCTTCAAACCCGTGGAATGGAAAAGGACGCGGATGCGTCCGAGGAGAGACAAATGTTTAAGCGTATGTTACTGGCGTTCACGTTCGTCGTCGCGCTGGGCGCGGCCGGATTCGGAACGAACAAGGCGATGGCTTGGGACGATTGCGGCACCGGTTATCGCACGGCGTACTACCCGAGCTACTCCACATACTACCCAACGTACACGACTGCTTACCCGTACGCGCCAATTGTGTCGTATTACCGTGCTCCGGTGGCCGTTCGAAACTTCGACTTCCATGACGGACATCACGACCACCACCACGATCACAACCACATCAGCTTTTCGTTCGGCTTCTAGCGCGACAAGAGAGCAACCCGAGACGGCCGTCGGCTGAGCGAGGGGGCAGCCACGGCCGTCGTTTTTTGCGCGATCGTCGATTTGAGACATTCCTCAGTATCGCGCCTATTCATTCGAGATCGTGCATTCTGGCGCGACTTTGACGGTTGTACCGGCCCCGGTTCGCGGGGGTGCCGTTCGTCACTTATAATTGTGGCACGGCAATCAACCGGCGAGCCGCAGGCCTTCTATGCGTGTCCAGCAACTTCTCGAGCACCACGGCATCGCCGTCAATCCGTTTGCGGAGGAGGATGCGCAATCGGATCCGGTCTTCAAGGACCGTTGCCGCGACCTGACCTATCACCCGGCCTGGGACAAGGTTTACGGCAACCCATCGGACCCAGCCACATCGATCGTGTTCGGCGAAAAAGGAGCCGGCAAGACGGCTATGCGGATGCAAATGGCCGGCCGCATCGCGCTGCACAATGCCCGGCCGCAGAACAACCGGCTGTACGTCATCGAGTACGACGACTTTAACCCGTTCCTCGACCACTTTGCCGACCGCCTCAGTGCCCGCAAGCAACGCGATCCCGCCAAGGTGCTGGCCGAATGGAAGTTATGGGACCACATGGATGCGATCCTCTCGCTCGGCGTAACAAGCCTGGTGGATCACTTGCTCGGGGTGCCGCACCCCATTGGGCCCGAAGCCAACCAGTTGGGCGCCGAACGCCTTGCGCAATCTCGATCGCCATCAGAAGCGCGATTTGCTTTTGCTCGTCGCATGTTACGATAACTCGACGCGAGAGAACGTCGTCTCCCGGTGGGGACGGTTGCGGCGCAAACTTCGCTATCAAACCTGGCAATCGTGGTGGGACCGCCTGATCGGCGTCGCCGTCACGGTTGCCGTTATCGCGACAACTGTCTATTCGCCAGCGCTGGGATTGGCTGGTCACGCCCTGGCCTTACGCGATCGTCGCCGTGGGCTGGTTCCCGTGGATTGCCCGGTTGTGGAAATGGTACACCGTCGCGTGGCGAATCGCCCGCAACGTGCGGGTGCTCAAACCGCACGTCGGGTCGCTTCGCCGGCTGCTGATGCGATTCCCGAAGCGCGATATCGACGGCCAACCGCTTCCCGAAAGCCAGCGGACCGACGACCGCTTCGAGCTGCTGGCCAAGCTGCAGGGCGTGCTCAAGTCGCTGGGCTGCGACGGCGTCGTCGTGCTGGTCGATCGCGTCGACGAGCCGCACCTCATCACCGGCTCGGTCGAGCGGATGCGGGCACTTGTCTGGTCGATGCTCGACAACAAGTTCCTCAAGCAGCCCGGCCTGGGTCTCAAGTTGCTGCTGCCGCGCGAGTTGGCCGACTTCATGCAGCGCGAAGACCGCGACTTTTACCAGCGAGCCCGGCTGGACAAGCAAAATATGATCCCGTCGCTGGAATGGACCGGCCAGGCGCTGTACGACCTGGCGAACGCCCGCATCCGCAGCTGCGGCGAAGATGGCCGGCAGCCGACGCTCCGCTCGCTGCTCGATGATTCGATCAGCGAAGAACGGCTGATCGACGCGTTTCGCGCCCTCCGCGTGCCGCGGCACCTATTCAAGTTCCTCTACCGCCTGCTCGTGGCCCACTGCAACGCCCACACCGACGACAAGCCCGTCTGGGAGATCCCCAAGGAGACGTTCGAGGCCACGCTCGCCGTCTACAGCCGCGACCAGGACGCCATCGACCGCGGTTTGCAGGCAGGGTAGTTCGAAAGTTTTTCCCCCATCGTGCGAGTTCAATTACCGGCCAGCGGTGCTTTCTTTTGTGTGATCGGCGGGCACTTTGCCGACATTTCGGCATTGAGTGGAATGAAATCTTTCCACTCGTCAGGAACATCCCACTCAGGGAAAATGGCTTCCACGGGGCATTCCAGGCGGCATGCGTCGCAGTCGATGCATTCTGACGGTTCGATATACAGCATCTGGTCGCCCTCGCGAAAGCAATCGCAGGGGCAAACCACAACACAGTCGGTGTATTTGCAACCATAGCAGGGCGATGTAACAACGTAAGCCATTTGATCCGTTCCTATGTGGTAGGCCGAACTTGAAAGAGCCTTTTCGAATCGTTCTCTATAGGTAAATCCGATTTCGTTTGAGTGTTGGCCAAAAGAACCTGAAAAAAGCCATAAATTGCTGCAAACCGCGGTCCCGCAGCAATTTGAGCCACTTCCATTCGATTTTGATGGCACTGGTTCGAGCATGAATTCCCAAGAATTGCTGCAACGTATCGAGGCTGGCGATAGCCAGGCCGCCGCTGCGGTTTTCGACCGCTACGTCGCGCGGCTACTGGCACTTGCTCGTGTGCGCGTCGGACCGAAATTAGCCCAACTTCCCCAGCGATTCGACAAAATCCCTTGGGCGGCGATTTTTTCGGACTTTGTGTTGACGTAAGTCGTGATGCGATGGCGATGCGGAGCGGGTTGGTCGAAGTATTTTCCTCGCCGGGGCGTGTAGTGGAAAAAAGTCCCGGGCATCGCCGCTAACATGGCGGCATGTTCCTGCGACCCCATTTCCGTCGGCGCAACGGGCAACGCGAAGCGTATTGGGCGCTCGTCGAATCCTACCGCACCGAACGTGGTCCGCGGCAGCGAACCGTGGCCTATCTGGGGCTGATGGACGAAGCGGGCCGGTTAGGCGTCGAGCAAGCAGCCGACCCCCAGTCGCCGTCGTGGCAACAGGAGCTCTTTCCGGAGGCCCAGACCGAACCGCGGTTCGTCGAGATCGACCGCACGCGCGTGCGGGTCGAGAACTGCCGACAGTTCGGTGGGCCGTGGCTGGCGCTGGAACTGGTGAAGCAGCTCGGGCTGCACGAGTTCCTGCGGCGGGCGATGCCGGCCGGACAAGAACACGTTCCGTGGTCGCTGACCGCGCTGATTCTGGTGATCGCGCGACTCTGCGAGCCGTCGAGCGAGCTCCACATCGCCGAACACTTCTATCGGCAGAGCGCGCTGGACGACCTGCTGGGCGTGCCGCTCGACAAGGTGGACGACAACCGCTTGTACCGTGGGCTGGACGAACTGCTGCCGCACAAGCCGGCGCTGGAGGCATTTCTCAAACAGCGGTTCGGCGAGTTGTTCGCCATCGAGTACGACCTGCTGCTCTACGACGTGACGAGCACGTACTTCGAAGGGCAGGCCCACGTGAATCCCTTGGCGCAGCGCGGCTATTCGCGCGACCATCGCTCCGACTGCAAACAGGTCTGCATCGGCTTGGTGGTCTCGCGCTGCGGCTTGCCGCTGGGCTACGAAGTGTTCGCCGGAAACCGCCACGACTCGACGACCTTGGAAGAGATCGTCGAGACGATGGAGGCCCGCTACGGCCGGGCGCAGCGCGTCTGGGCACTGGATCGCGGGATGGTCTCTGAAGAGAACCTCAACTTCCTGAAAGCGGGCGGGCGGCAGTACATCGTGGGGACGCCCAAGAGCCAACTCAAGCGATTCGAACAGCAGTTGGCAACGCAGGACTGGCACGCCATCCGCGAGGGGCTGGAGGTCAAGTTGTGTGCCTGTCCCGACGGCGGCGCCGAGACCTACATTCTTTGCCGGAGCCGCGATCGCCGCGAGAAAGAGCAAGCCATGCACGCTCGTTTCGAGAAACGCATCGAAGACGGACTGACAAAGATTACGGCCGCTTGCGCCAAGCGTCGTCACGAAGTGGGACCGATCGAGCGGCGCGTCGGACGCTTGCTGGGACAGAACACCCGGGCCGCGGGCTTGTTCGACGTCCAGATTCGCGCCGCGGAAAACGGCGCAGCACAGATCGCCTGGAAGAAGATCGAGAAGTGGCGCGCCTGGACACAGCTCAGCGAAGGTTCCTATGTGTTACGCACCAACGTCAGCGGGTGGAGCGACGAAGAGCTATGGCGGGCGTACATCCAATTGACCGACGCCGAGACGGCGTTCCGCATCCAGAAGAGCGACCTCTCGCTCCGTCCTGTCTGGCATCAAAAAGAGGACCGTGTGCTGGCCCACATTCTGGTCTGCTTTCTGGCCTACGTGCTCTGGAAGTTCCTCGGCCAACTCTGCCAGAAAGCCGGCCTCGGCAACGAACCGCGGCGCGTGTTGGACGAACTGAGCGAGCTCCGCGCGGTGGACGTCGTGCTACCCACCAAAGACGGTCACGAAATCCGCACCCGCTACGTGACGCAGCCGAGCGACCACCAGAAAATCCTCCTCGAACGCCTCGGCCTGGAACTCCCCAGCCGACTTCATAAAACCGAATTGTAGTGGAAAAAACGGGGCTCCTCCCGTTGCGGCGTAAGCACTTACGTCAAACGTTGGGGAAGTTGGGTTAGGTCGCCGCATTGATGCCGAAGATGTTATCCAATCGGCGTACCGCAGCTTCTTCGTGCACGCCAAGAATCAAGAGTATGTATTGAGCGAAGCGGGCAACCTTTGGCGGCTTCTCGCGCGCATCACGCTCAACAAGCTGTACTCGCACGTCGAAAAGCATACTGCCGCACGACGAAACATTCACCAAGAGCATGAACCAGACCAAGTTTTGCCAAATGATCCGGCCAGTCTTGAGCCAAATGCGGCAGAAGTGATCGCGCTTACCGAGCAATTGCAGTTAATTACAAAAAGTCTTACACCGACCGAGCAATCCGTGCTCACTGCGCACCTTCGCGGGGAATCGATCGAGATTATCGCCGTTGCAATCCAGAAGTCGCCCCGAACTGTTCGCAGGCTATTGGCGCAAACGCGGCATAAGATTGAGAAGCAATTAATTGACGACGACAGTAGACCCGGCCCCGCCATGGGAACTGGAGTTCACCGCGGCGTTGACCCACGCGCTGCGCTGTCGTATTCCGATTTTCGACTGGAACGACTCGTGGGCTCCGGTGGCATGGGAAAGGTCTATCGAGCGACTCAGCACAGCACGGGAAGGCGGGTGGCACTCAAATCGCTTCTCAAGTCGCGACAGGCAGATACCAATGCCGTTGAAAAGTTTCTGCAGGAAGGCGAGATTCTGGCCAGTTTGAACCACCCAAATATCGTCCGATTCCAAGGAATCGGCCGTTTCCCAGGTGGCGGTTATTTCATCGCAATGGATTTCATCGACGGCAGCGATCTTCAATCGCGAATTGTCACACGTCCGTTCACTGCCGACGAAGCAGTGCGGATCGTGGGAATCGTCAGTCGAGCCATTGCTCACGCCCATGAGCGGGGAATCGTCCACGGCGATATTAAGCCAGCCAATATCCTGGTCGACCCGTCCGATCGCGTCCATGTCACGGACTTCGGTCTGGCCCGATTTTGCGGTCCAAGCCCAGCCGTCCCGCCCTGGCTAATCGGTGGCACTGCCGGCTATATCGCGCCGAAGTTCGCGACTTCGGTTGCCTGCCCGGTCCCACGGCCGACGTCTTTGCCTTGGGTGCACTTCTTTGGTCGCTGATCACAGGCTCAGTCCCACACGCCACGGGCGGTTTCGACGATGAAGCCGATTTGCCTCGACCGCTTTCCGACATTTGCCGCAAATGTCTTGCTGTCGATCCCAGGCAGCGTTTTCAAAGCGCAGCCGAACTCATTGTGCAAATCGATTTGCTAGGGATGGGATCATTATTGGAGAGCAGCTAGCAGTTACATCGGAGTTGACCCCTCCTGAGCGTTTTGACAGACTCCCGCCCTTCGTTTCCCAAAGCGATTATCGCCGAAACCCCGTGCGCGGAGATTAGCCATGGCTGGCATCACCCGAGTTGGCTTTGTGACCGTCCTCAGTCTCGCTTTATTTGCGGGCTGCAATCGGGACACGTCGCCGTCGAATAGTGCGGCCACTTCGGACTCCGGTCGAACAGCGGGACAGCCGGATGCGTCGACCCAAGCGATCACGGCAGCCACCACCGATTGGCTCGACGCCGTTCTCAAAGGCGACACGCAGCGTGCCAGCGCCCGGCTCTCGCCGCAAGCGATGCAAAGAATAATTGCCAGTGGAAAGCAGTTCGCCCCGCCAGGGCTGGAAACCGCCAGCTTCCGAATCGGCGAAGTCCGCGCACCATCGCAGGATCAAGCGATTGTGCAGTGCGTGTTGACCGATACGTCTGAGGGTTCGCCGCACAGCGAAGAGATGTGCTGCTTGTTGCGACGCGTGGATAACGATTGGCGCGTATCGGGAATTGCATACGGAACCTCACCCGATCAGCCATGGACGCTTACCGACTTCGAAACGGGTCAGAACACCCCGATTCCGCGGCAAGTAATGTCCGAGCCCACTGGCGGGCGCCGCAAAGCAACGGCGTCGCTAGCCGTCCCTCACCGCCGCGCGGTGCGCAAGAGCCTCCCGCTGCCGAACGACGTTGATCCGGCTGACAGGCCGTACCCCCGCCGAGGCAACGAAAGCCGAGTGGCGGATCAAACGGCCGAATGTTGCAAGTCGCCATTCGTAAATTCTTTTTTGCTCTTGGGCCGCGCCTGCCTTATCTATTTTGCTCAGCCGCCTTGCATTAACCGGCGGGTAGAGAGCTCGGCTCATTTCAGGATCCGACCGCGAGTGCGTTGCCACAGTCATGGCGCAAACGTCGTCTACGCCTGATGTTACGGCGTGTTTTTTCCGTCTCTTTTATTCAAAATAAAATCGCCAAAGCCGCCGGCGAGGCTGGAAAATCCTCAGCCAATTTGGGTGCTATCAGTCCATTTATCCCAATCGAAAAACTTTATTTTTTTCCTGTCGCTTGAGCACCTTGCCGAAACCAACCTGATCGGTTTAGATATGGGACATCCTGACGGCACCGACTGTGATGGTCGCGGGCTTTGGGATGGTTGCGACGATCGGAGAATGATGTCGCACAGGCAACTGTGAACGTTCTCCCGAGCGAACTGCGAAAAGAACAAACGAGTGCTAGCACACTCGCCGTTCTTGGCCGGTTCGCCAATCGCGCAGTTGGAAGACGAGGTTGATCGTTCCATTTGTCCATGTGTTTTGGAGGTATTTTAGATGAAGCGAAATGTCATTCAAATGACGCTGGGATTGGCGGCCATGGCCGTCGTTCTGGTCGGCTTGCAAACGCAGGCCAAAGCGTTTGGCCACGGTAGCTGTGGCAGCAGCGGTGGAAGCCACGGCGGCAGCCATGGCGGCTTGTTCCACCGCCACAACGGCAGCTGCGGCTCATGCGGCGGCTCGTCGTGCGGTCAGTCGTGCGGCTGTGAGAAGGAAGAGAAGTCCTGCGACTGCGAAAAGGAAGAGAAGTCGTGTGGATGCGAGAAGAGCTGCGGTTGCGATAACGGCTGCGGACGGCATCACCGCCACGGCGGCTGCGGATGCAACAGCGGTTGCAACTCCGGTTGCGGCGGCGGCTGCGGCTGCAGCGAAGGGAAGTCGGAGGAAGGCTCTGCCGCTCCGGCTCCGCCAGACGAGAAGCACGAAAAGATGGAAAAGAAAGAAAAAAGTGCCTAGCGCCTAGCTCGCTCACGCTCGGTGCTAGTGCCCAACTCTGGCAGCTTGCACCGCGAAAGGAGCATCGCCCGGGCGCAACGAGCCGTTATCGGCCGGACCACTCGAAGGAGTGGTCCGGCTGATTTTTTTGCGCCTTTCCGCTCCCAACACGTCGGCCGTTTCTGCTAAGGTCCGCCCAGCAGGACGGTGTCTGCGAGCCTGCCAATTCCGAGTTTCGGACTTCGACACGCCCAGTCCAGGAAGAAACTCAAATACCCTGTATTGCCCGCCGGAGCCATTGCTATGCACTTTCGCGTGGAGCTCGATATTTTTCGCGGCCCGCTCGACTTGCTGCTGTACCTGGTGCGCAAGAACGAGCTGGATGTGACCGAGATTCAAATCTCTTCCGTTGCCGAGCAGTTTCTGGCGTACATCGCCATTTTGGAAAAGATCGATGTCGATGCGGTCGGCGATTTTCTCGAGGTCGCCAGCGTGCTCATTGAAAGCAAATCCCGCGCAGTGTTGCCTGGCGAAGAGGAGATCGCCGACGAGCTGGAGGATCCGCGGCAAGAATTGGTACGCCGGCTGCTGGAGTATAAACAATATCGAGATGCGGCCAGTATCCTCGAAGAGCGTGGCCAGGAATGGCGTGAGCGGTTTCCACGCCAGGCCAGTGATTTGCCGGAGCGAAATGTATCGCCCGAGCAGCAGCCCATTCAGGAAGTGGAATTGTGGGACCTGGTGAGCGCATTCGGCCGCGTCCTCAAGGCGAAACACGCGGTGGCTGGCCCCGAGAGCATCCGCTACGACGATACCCCCATTCACATCTATATGCAGCGCATCGACGAGCGGCTGCGAGAGGGAGGCCGAATCGCATTTACCCAACTCTTCGAGCACTCGGTTCATAAGTCGGCGCTCGTCGGCATGTTCCTGGCCGTGCTCGAGCTGGTTCGCCATCAACACGCCCGCGCCGCTCAGTTGGAATTATTTGGCGAAATCTGGCTGGAATCCGGCGACGTGCCGCTGCCCGCGGATCTGGCCGAGGTTGCCGAATACGAGCACGGGAAAACATAGGTGTCGGGTGGCGGGTGTCAGGTGTCAGCAATTCGATTTTCCCCGTATAACTGATAGCTGACACCCGACACCCGCCACCTGATCCGATGATCAACAATCTACCCGTCAAGACGCTCAAGCACGGCGACCTGACGATCGAAGGTTATTCCCGGGCGGCGGTGCAAACCTATTGGCGGTTTCCCGAATTGAAACTCGGATTCGATTTGGGCGCCCAGCCATGGTCGTTCATGGGCACCGAGACATGGTTCGTTACGCACGGCCACTTGGATCATATCGTTGCCCTGCCGGTCTACGTGGCGCGGCGGCGAATGATGAAAATGACGCCGCCCGTGATCTACATGCCGGCCGAGACGATCGAGCCGATTGAAGAAATCTTGCGGCAATTCACCAGGCTCGACCGTGGCCGGCTGCCCTGCGAGCTGCGCGCCATCGCCCCCGGCGACGAGATTGAATTGTCGCGCGAGCTGGTGGTTACGGCCACGGCCGTGCGGCACACCGTTCCTTCGCTGGGCTACATTGTGTCGGACCGCCGGCGAAAACTTAAGCCCGAATACCAGGATCTCAGCGGCGAACAAATTCGAGATTTGCGCATGGCCGGCACGGAAGTAAGCGCGGAGATTCGCCGGCCGATCGTCGCGTATCTTGGCGACAGCGCCCCGGTGGACTCGACGCCAACCCGGCCATGTACGAAGCCAAAGTGCTCATTTGCGAGCTGACATTTGTCGCGCCCGACCATCGCAAGGACAAGATCCATAAATTCGGCCACATGCATCTGGACGATCTAGTGGAGCGCCGCGATCGGTTCAAGAACGAGCTCGTAATCGCCGCCCACCTCAGCACGCGCTACCACTCCAAGACCGTCCGAGCGCTGGTCGCGAAAGCAATTCCCGATATGCTCGACGGCCGGCTGCACTTGTGGCTTTAGCAATCGGGACGTGCCACTCTGCAGGTGGCTGGGGTGGAGCGAAGCGACCCCCCAGCTTCACTGGGGGCTCGCCTGCGGCTCGACCCCAGCCACCCGCCGACGGCCGGCTGCATTTGTGGCTGTAGAACTCGGGCGCCTCGCCGCGAAAGCTCAGCCTACAGTGACCCGCGGAGCACGTCGCGAACCCAGTCGGGCGTTTCCGCGACGAACTTTTCGATGTGCCGGCGGCGCGAGAAATAATAGAGCGCGTTGCCGCCCTGGAAGATAGCGCTCAACCCAATCACGCCGCCGTATACTGCAACGGCGATCTGCTTGTAAAGCCCATCCAGGCCGCTGGTACTGCCGAGTGCGATGTCTAAGTCGGAGTAGTTTTTCAGTTCGGCGGATAAGGCGCCAGCTTCGCTGAAGCTTCCAAACAACGTCCACACGCAGTACACGACGATCATCGCCAACAGTCCGAGCTGATTCCAGCCAAGTAGCGACGCGGCGCTGGGATCGAATTTGAGCAGCCGTTTGCGGCCGCGGAATTCGTTGTACGCAACGATTGCCAAACCAATTGTGAGTAACGCTCCGCTGCGATCGAACAGCGCAAACGGCGCCGAGAGCCCCGCGATCGCGGCCGTCGTCCAGGCGTTAAACGCAGCCACACGGGCCGCTTTACGAATTGGCTTCGCTCGGTCGCGCGCGGTCGCTAATTCGACGTGATGCGTCGCCGAGAGTGGATTGTCCGCAAGCGAACGTTCGGCGCACGGCGTGGGCATGGTATTGGTTGTAAACTCACAAAGCGAAGGAATTGCGGCCACGGCTTTGCAGACAAAAGAGGATGCCCCCCCGTAAAGCATACGTCATGCCGCCGCCAAGGCAAACTTCGCGTATTGCCGCTTGCGATCGGGCGCATAGCGCTGTTTATGTGGAGGAATCTCCCGACGTGCCTGTTCGCCTCATGAGCGTCGCCACGATGGCAACGAGTTCGGCCGGGTCTACCGGCCTGGTGACGTGGGCCTGAAAACCGGCCAACAAGGCCCGCGTGCGGTCCTGTATGCGTGCGAAGGCCGTGAGCGCGGCCGCGGGGAAACTTGGAACGCTGGGCGTTTGGAAGTGCCCGCACGGTTGCGGCAATTCGTCAGAGATAAGGACCGAGGCGTGGCCGGCTCCGCCCGTCGCCCGGTAGGAGTCAACGCCGCGAAAAGCGATCTCTTAGAAGCCGCCAGCGAATGCCGGCCAGACCAGAGCTTGCCAGAATCCACGCACCAGCGATCGTGCCCGCGAGCGGGAACGGAATGCCGACGAGGATACCTGCGACCAGGCCTTTCAACCAGGCAGCCGCCCTCGAGTCGCGACCATAGCGCGTTTGTAAGTGGTACGTGCCGATACAGCCAGCTAGAAATCCGACCACCGATGTAATGGGAATCGTGACTCCAAAAGTTGCCGCCTCTTCGGAAAACAACAGCCAGTCCAGGCCCATGATCAACAAACCGGTGGCCGGCAGCATGAACCGCTTCGGCAGCGGGTCGGTAAGCCAATCGAACATGCCGGACCAACGGTCCGGGCCGTCGTCAGCTGGGGGTAACAGTTCTTGCGTAGCCTTATCTGCCATGGTTTTTGCACCTCCGCACTTATTTTATGCAGGGGGCAGTGAAGATGCCACTGATTGCATGATCGGGGTAGTGAGTCGGTTTGCCCGTCGGCCTGCGGTACTCCGAAGGGTCCGGCTAGATTCTTCGGAGTACCTCAGAATGACAGTTGATATTTACGCTTTGACCGCCAAATGATCCACCGGCGGCGCGTCGGCCGGCGGCGTTTTGAGCGGCTCCATGCCCAGCATTTCGCGAATTTGCGGGTTGACCACTTCGCCTCGATATGTGGCCAGTGTCGCGCGGACAACCTCATCCTGCAAATTAAGATGGAACTGGCCGCCACCCGTGATGAGCTTGAGGAAATTCGTAAGATTCTTGGCCAGCATCTGACTGGCGTGGGTCGGTACCTCGCTGGGCAGATTCGTGGGCCCGAGGATCGTTACGCCGTTTACGAGGACATTTTCATCGGCCTTGGTCAGTTCGCAATTGCCGCCTCGTTCGGCGGCGAGGTCCACGATCACCGATCCCGGCGCCATGCCGCCGACGGCATCGGCCGTGATGATCCGCGGCGACGGCTTGCCGGGAATTGCGGCTGTGGTGATGCAGACATCGCTCGCGGCAATCGTGCGAGCCATCAACTCTCGCTGCTTTTGATAGAAATCCTCACCAAGCTGCTTGGCATATCCGCCGGCCGCTTCGGCGGCGCCGGTTTCCAGCGGCACCTCGACAAACGTTGCGCCGAGGCTTTCCACTTGCTCCTTTACCGCAGGCCGCACATCGTAGGCATGAACCACGGCCCCGAGCCGCCGCGACGTGGCGATTGCCTGCAAGCCGGCCACGCCCGCCCCGATCACGAACACCTTGGCCGGCGTAAGCGTGCCGGCCGCAGTCATCATGAGAGGAAACATTTTCGGCAACCGGTCCGCCGCCAAAAGGACTGCCTTGTAACCGGCAATCGTCGCCATCGACGACAGCACATCCATACTCTGCGCGGGTGATTCGCGGAATCAACTCCATGGCAAACAACGTGACGCCGCGCTCGGCGAGCTGCCGCACCGCCTCCGGATTACCGAGCGGGTCGCACGGCGCGACAACCACCAGGCCTTCGCGCATGAATTCCAGGTCGGCCGCCCCTGCCTGCGGATTGGCGCCCAGACCGCGAACCTGGAGCAGGATATCTGCGCCGCGGATCATTTCGCCGCGGTCCGCCACGACCTCGGCCTCGGCGTCGGCGTAGGCGTCACCGGTGAAGCCGGCCTCAAGCCCGGCCTTCGCCTCGATCTGTACGCGCATGCCGCTCTTGAGCAGCGGCGGCACGCTGGATGGAACAAGTGCGACCCGGCGCTCACCCGGATACGTTTCCTTAGGAACAGCAACAATCATGGTGCGAAACACGCCTGGGGACTGGGAATGCGTAGGCCGCCTATCCTACGGACTCGTCGCTTCAGCGACCAGTAGAGGACACGGAAAACCCGGCGTGCGACATGTCTATTCCAGCGAAAGCAGCCGTTTCGCAAAAACCGCTTGCGGCGCCTCCCCAGTATAGCCTTTGATCTTCTCGGCCGGATGATCGACAATCCAGCCCACCACTCCCACCGGTCGTTGTGGACCACTAATTGAGCCGCCAGTTGATGGCGCCAACACGATGAGCGCCGGGCCGCCATTGAGCTCTACTCGGTATTCGACCATCGAGCCACGGACATCGATATGGGATACGCTGCCGGCAAAGAAAATGCCGCCGCTCTTGCGGTGCGGCGAGGCGATCCACATCGGCACAATCTGGACGAGTTCCTCGGCGGTATGCCGGTTGGAAAGTGTTTGGCGGAAGAATGCGTCAATCTCTTGAATCGTGTTCGCAATTCCGGGCGACGCGGCGACTTGCTCGGCGAAGGTCGCCTTCTGCGCCAAATCCGCCAGTACCATGTAACTCTTTCCCTTCGTGCTCTTGACGTCGTTTCCATCCGAAAAGTTGCCGTTCACCAGCCCAGGTTGCGCCTGTCGGGCGGCCTGCAGTGCGGCCACTAACTCCGCCGTGGTAAATGATGGCGCATTGGCGATGTGAACGGTCTCGCGTGAAGCATCTCCGGTTAACGCCTTGGCAGTTGGTGCTTCGAGTACAGCTGGCTCATGTGTCGCGGCAACATCCTTCGCCGGGGGCGACGGCTTGTGTTCGATCGCGTCGTCGGTATCCTTCGGCGGTGCGACCGGCTGGTTGAACGCCGCCTGTTTTTCGGGCCGAGCATCGGGGGTTTTTGCCGCCGGCTCGGCGTCCAAATTAGCCAGGTTTTCAACCGCGTTTGACGATGAAGCTTCCGGTGAACGCGTTGTCGCCGAATTGAACGATGCCGGCAACGCGCTCTTTGGCAAATACTTGGCTAGATCGAGGAAATCAATCTCGGGACCGCGGATCCATAAAAGCGCGTAGTAGCCGAGTGCCAAACCGACGACCCCGCCGAAGACCGTTACTAACATTGTCCGCACAAGCGACCGCTTGCGGCGTGACTCACCAGACCGTGACGTCATCGTTAGCGGTTCTTCCGGTGACCACGTACTGGCCGGCTCGCTGCGATCGTCGTAGTCGGGCGGTGTGGCATCGTGGCCTGTCGCATGAAACGTGTCGATCGGCTGATCCTGCAAACCAGCCAGGAGCCGTTCCATGTGCTGCGAGTCGTCCCAAGGTGCGGCGCTCGGTGGGAGCTCGGTCGGCTGCTCCAGCTC
Source organism: Pirellulales bacterium (assembly GCA_963733825.1). Classification (GTDB taxonomy): domain Bacteria; phylum Planctomycetota; class Planctomycetia; order Pirellulales; family Lacipirellulaceae; genus JABDGM01. Next base: position 234,798 of record CAVTEK010000002.1, on the reverse strand, counting down.
GAGGTCGGAATTGAACCCGGCCATGCCGGCTTTTGGGTCGCCGAGACCGATCGCCGCGTCGGCCGCCGCTCGGTCGGCCGAATCAATCCGCTCGCTACCACCTTGATCCGCCGTGGCGATTTCCACCGGCGGAAAGTCAGCTGCCGTCTTCGCCGAACGAAACCACTGGTCGATTCGCTCGGCAGCGGCTTCATGCGTCTCCCGTCCTGCCGGCTTATACGAGGGCACATCCTCGGCGGGCGATGTCGAGTCCGAGGGGGGATCTTGGTTCACGACTTCACTCGGAACATCCGTATGCGGTTCGCTCGTCCACGTTGCAAGTGAGGAGAGATCGGCCAACGTCGGCGCCGTTTGACGGTTTGCCGCCTCCATATCGGAATCAACCAGCAACATCGCCGGCACGTCGCGAGACTTCACGTCCTTGATTTCAAAAAACGCACGGCACACGGGGCAAGTTGCCCAGGCGCCCGTGTCGGTACCTTCGGGAACGAACAGATCGTGTTCGCACTGCGGACAGCTTGCGACTCGGGCCATGGAACGACAGTCTCCGTTGGGGGGCCGGCGCGGATTGTGCCAAGCCGGAAACGATCGGCAAATCAGGCGTCAAATCAGTCTACCATTCTCGGATAGGGGACAACATCCGGTCGCGACTGCCTTAGTCGATTCCGAGCGAAGGAACTTACAATGACCGCTATAGTAACCCGCACAATCGGCAAAGTCGCCGATAAAGCACCTCTGCCCATTCTAGGATTGAGCCTGCGAAGACCCTATCCCATTCCATACAGCGGCCCGAACTTGGTACGCAAATGCCGCATTAGTGCGCCGTGCGAAAGTGGCGAACCTGTTACGCGTCGGCATAGCTCGGGAGCGGGATAGCGGCGGCCTTGCGAATGAATGTTCGTACGGAGCCAATCGCGCAGTGGCATAAACTCGCCGCCGCGGAACATCGCTTGTAAATCTCCCAAATCCGCCTCGGCCTTTTCGAAGAACTGGGCCGCATACAGATTGCCGAGCGAATACGTGGGGAAATAGCCGAATGCGCCCGAGCTCCAGTGCACGTCCTGCAGCACGCCGTCGGCGTCGGTCGAAGATTGGATGCCGAGGTATTCTTGATACTTGGCATGCCAGGCCGCCGGCAAATCGGCGACTGACAGTTCGTCGTTTATGAGCGCTAGCTCGAGCTCGAACCGGATCAGGATGTGCAAATTGTACGTGACCTCGTCCGATTCGGTGCGAATGAGCGACGGCCGCACGTCGTTGATCGCGAAATAAAAGTCGTCGAGCGGTACGCGGGCGAGCGCGTCGGAAAACGCAGTTTGTGCTTCCGGATAAAAGTATTCCCAAAACGCCCGGCTGCGGCCCACCAAGTTCTCCCACATCCGCGATTGTGATTCGTGAATGCCCAACGATACGGCCTCGCCCGTCGGCAACCCATAGCGGTCCGCCGGCAACCCTTGTTCGTAGATTCCGTGTCCCGCTTCATGCAGCGTGCTGAATAACGAACCGGATAGTGTGTCTTCGTCGTAACGCGTAGTGAGGCGAACATCGCGCGGACCTGCTCCGCCACAAAACGGGTGATTCGTTACGTCGAGCCGGCCGGCCGTGAAATCGAAGCCGATTGCGGCAGCCGCCCGTTTGCCGAACGACTCCTGCAAATCGACCGGATACCGGCCGCGAAGAGCATCCATGTTGGGACGCCGCGAGCTGGCGGCAATCGCGGCCACGAGCGGCACGAGCTGTTCGCGGAGGCCGCGGAGCGCCGCCGCGACATCGGCCGTTTTTGCCCCCGGTTCAAATTCATCGAGGAGCGCATCGTAGGGCTGGTCGTCGTACCCGATCGCGGCCGCCTCCTGCCGCTTGAGTTCGATGGTGCGTTCCAGGAGCGGCCGAAACCGCGCGAAGTCATTGGCCTTGCGGGCCTCGACCCACAGTTGCTGGCCGAGCACCGATAGTTTGGCAAGCTCCTCAACCAGCGTCTGCGGCAGCTTCGTCTTGCGATCGTAATCTCGCTTCAAATTGACGATATCCGCGCCCGCTTCGCTATGGGGATCGGCCGCGAGCCGACTATCGACCAATTCGGCCAACCACTCGCCGACTTCCGGCGCGGTTTGTTTCTTATGTATCAGGCCGGCCAGGAAGCTCATCTGTTCGGCCCGGTATTCGCCACCGGCGGGCGGCAGCTTCGTTCGCTCGTCCCATCCCAACAGTCCCTGCGTCGAGTTCAGGTACGCGACTTCGCGGGCATGCGTACATAGCCGTTCGTAAGCGGCTTGTTGTTTGTTCGTCATGGGGGCGTGTGGCGCCGGTGGCTACCGGCGAACGGGGATTTTTTGCGAAGGCGGCTTGTAAGACGGGGCCGAGGACGGCCCGGCTCGCTGGGTCGCGGGCGCGTATTAGAGCGGATTTCGAAGCCGTTTAGAACGGGCTTTTTACGATCGGCTCTTTGTTATTCAGCCGATGATCGATATCGACGGCCCGTTCGTCGCGGTAGCGGTCCATGCTCCAGAAGTCCTTGTGGAACATCATGCATCCGCCCAGAGGAATAAGCGGCAAGAGCACGACTGCCAAAAGCAAAACGCGGCAGGTAAGATAGACACGGCGACGAGACAAGATTCGCCTCCTCAAACGGCGACAGATTTTTGGTCGCGAAGTCTGGCAGATTTGGACTAAACCGGCAAGCGGTGAATCGCGGCGTAATTCGTTGCTATCATGGTTTGTTCGATCGTGCGGTCGCCGACGGGTGAGGTGGACGGGAAGTGGAAAGCGGAAAAATGAAAGCAATCAGCGCGTCGATTATCGCACTTACTGGGGCCGTCCTGCTCGTTACCAATCGCTATGAGCTTGTAGGCTTTGGCTTTTTGCTGGTTGGTGCATTGGCATGGGCGTACCTTATGATTCCCAACGCAACTCCGCCAAAATAGTTCCCAGCAATACTAAGTTGGGACAATGCCGTGACCTCGAACTTCGACTTTTAGCTCTCGACCATCCTCATGCTCGACATTCTCGTCATCGCACCGCACCCAGATGATGCCGAACTCGGCATGGGCGGGGCCATATTGAAGTTCAAGAAGGAAGGCCGGCGAGTCGGGATCTTGGATCTCACAAGCGGCGAGCCGACGCCGCACGGCACGCCAGAAATTCGCAAGCGCGAAACGGCCGCTGCCACGGCGGTCCTCGGCATCGACTGGCGCGAGAATCTCGGCCTGCCGAACCGCTCGCTTGAGGCCACGATCGAAAACCGCGCCAAGCTCGCCGGCGTGATTCGGCGTGAGCGCCCGCGTTGGCTGTTCGCACCGTACTGGATCGACGCCCACCCCGATCACATCGCCGCGACCGAACTTGTCGATGCGGCTCGCTTTTGGGCCAAGCTCACCAAGACCGACATGCCGGGTGAACCGCATCATCCGCAGCGGATTTACAACTATTATTGCGTCCATTTGAAAATGGCCGCTCAGCCGGCATTCATTCTCGATATCAGCGACGAGTGGGAACAAAAGCTGGCGGCGATCCGTTGCTACGAAAGCCAGTTCATCACCGGCCGGCCGACAGAGCCGCCCGTGTTCATCGACGCCCTACGCGATGAAGCTGCCTATTGGGGCAAAACAATCGGTACACGTTACGGCGAGCCTTTTGCCTGCCGCGAGCCGATTGGGCTGAAATCATTAGCGGGCTTAACTTGATTTCAACACTATGGAACTCAGTGATTCAGACGACCAGCCGGCGACGCCATCCAGTCCGTCACCTCCCAGGAACCATTACCTTTCGTGGCGCGAGTTTCTGGCGGTGGTGATTCTGGCCTCGGTTTTCGCAGTGCCCACGTTTTACTCGAGAGGTGTTCGAGGGATTTTTTTAATTACGAGTTTGCTGCCCATCATCGGATGGCTAACAATAACAGCGCATCGTTTTGCGAATTGGATATTAACACCGCCGGAGCACCGCCAGGGGTTGTTCGCCGCTACGTGGTTTTGGGTTTCGACGGCTTCGCTTCTCGCATACATCTCGTTGATCGAGCTACTATACGCACTCGAACGATTAGACACCCAGAAAGAACAAAAGCCTGATTGGCCGGTCACACTTCCTATCGCGACTGTTTTCTGCTTCTGTATGGCGGTATTTCGCTGGTGTCGCACATCGGTTCAAGGTCGCGAAAACTTGTAAACGTGCACGTCATATGGCGCGAACCAATCGCGGAACGTGCCGCTGTTCGCGGTCACCGTGCGCGGCGATTCGAAGAGAACGTCGCCTTTGCCCGCGTTGCCCGGCAACCCCGTAAACTCGACTTCAGCCGTCTTTTCCGGGTTGCGGCAGCAAGCGAGAACAAACACGTCGCGGCCGACTTCGCGGACGCATAGCTCAATGTCGTTTCCGCTCGCCTTCATCGGCAGCGCCGCGTCGGCCGCACAAAGCGCCTTGGACAGCGGTCCTTTATCGCCCACTTCCTCGACGATGGGGCGCAAAACTCGTTCCCAATACGTCCAATTCCAGTCGTACGGGCGATCGCGGTCCGAGAGCGTCGTCGGCAAACCCCCGCCGAAATATACCAGCCCGCGAGCGCCATTGATTATGGCGTCGTACGTCATGAATCGCTGCTGGTGAAACGATGGGAACCGCAACGGCTTTCGCGGCGGAACGGTGCCACTAAAAGCGATTTCGAGCGTCATCCAAACCGGCTTCTTTCCTTCCGTGACGCGCATCATTTTCTGCGTGTAATCGCCGACGACCGAAATCGTGCGATTCGTTTCGGCTGCTTCCAGGTGCCGGCCCATCGGATAGCTCACAGGGAAAACATCCATCCCCGCGATGTCGAGCACCGCATCGTACGGGCGAAGGTCCTCGGCCGTGCCGCGCGGGGCATGCACGATCCACACAGGATGGTTGGGATCTTCTTCGTGGATGATTTGGTATGCGCGTTCCACGGCCGCCACTGGGATTTTCCCCCATTGCGGCTCGTCGGCTCCCTTCCAGACACCCATGCCGGGGTAATTCTTGAAGAACCGTACGACACGACGCAGCCGATCCTCTCGCTCAGGATGCTTGCCGTCGATGGTTCCCAGCTCCTTGAGGAATGGCATGCAGTACATTCCGGCGCGGGCCGCCGCTCGCATGTACTGCTTTTCGCGCTCCGCCCATGCAGCGTCCCAAGAGGTGTACTTTTTTTCGCCGTCGGCAACATCTCTCATCGGCCCGGTGCGAATGAAGAGCGCTCCCGCATCGCGAAGTTCCTCGAGCGCAGGCTTTCCCCACGGCGTCTTCGCATCCGGCGGCGGCACTACAGTGAATCCAATCGGGAACACCTTGCGGCCGTTAATCGACAGCACGTGCTCCGCGGTGATCGCGACTTTTGCTGCGCCGGCATTCGGTTGAGCCGCGCCGACGGTTGGGATTGTGAGCGTGCAAGCGGCAGCGACAATCGTGCGAAAATGCAGACGCATCGTTCGAAACCTTTGAGGAGCTTCCACTGTGCGTAGAAGCAGTTTCAAAACGGGTGTCATTCTGAGCGAAGCGGAGCGCAGCGAAGAATCTAGCCTGAAATAGCGTAGATCCGTCCGTCGCCGAGCCTCCGTCGGGATGACAATGTAGTTTTGAAACCGCTTCTAGTATTCAGTACTCTCTGTGGGATACTCAATCGATGCTACAATGGAGATGTGAGCGACGCAAACCGACAAATTGAACAACTATCGACGCTCGCGGAGCAAGGCAACGACGATTGCGTGCGAAATACGACGAGCGAAGACCGCTGGAACATGATGTGGCAACTTGCTGCAAATTGCTGGGCGATGAAAGGTGTAGACATTCCTGAACAAGATTCTCAGAGCGATGTTGAGCGCCTTGAACGACTCGGGCGCTGAATAGCTGATCGTTGCCGCGCGCATTGGCGATGTACGGGCCCTCCAATCGCCACGGACGACTTCGTACAACAACGCGAGTGAGAACCGCGAGCTAGCGCCGCAATCGCTGGAGTCGGCTGAGACATCGTCGCTTTCTCTCAAGCCTCATCCTTCATAAGTCGATAACCGTAGCGCGCACGTATCTCTACGCGCGCACTTTATGCTAGCAGGGGGGCTGGAATGGCGTTCGCTATCCAGCCAATGTTTCGCCGCCGATCCCATTTTCGCTCGTTCGTCGCCACCGTGCTTGCTGGCATGGTGCTCGTCGGCGCGCCGGGATGCAGCTTGATCTTTCCGGATGTCAGCCACCAACCGGTGATTCACAATCCGTTTCCACAGCTCAATAAAGTGGCCGTCGCGCCGTTCTTCAACCAGAGCGATGAGCCGACGGTCGATGGCCGCAAGTTTGCCTTGGCTTACTTTGCCGAACTACAGGCGATTCCCGGGTTCGAGGTTGTTCCGCTGGGCGTGGTGGAAAACGCCATTATCGAGCACCAGGTTGATCTATCGCGTCCGAACGAGGCGCGCCGGCTGGCTAATATTTTGGGTGTCGATGCGGTCGTAATCGGTTCGGTGACCGATTACACGCCGTATTACCCGCCCCGCTGCGGCCTGCACGTGGAATGGTACGCTGCGAACCCCGGCTTCCACGAAATCCCGCCCGGCTATGGGCTGCCCTGGGGGACGCCCGAAGAGGAATATATTCCGGCACCGTTGGTGTTCGAATCTGAATTCGCGCTCGCCAAGGCGCAGCTTGCAACTCAATCTCCGGCGTGCGACAGGATCCCGATCGATCCGCCGGCAGAGGCTGCCGGACCAATTGAAATGACTCTTGCGCCGGGCGGTACCACCACGCCACCAGTAAACAGCGTTAACACCCCAAGAGAAACCGGCAAAGATAACTCACAAAGCAAAGGCAGCGGTTCCGGTAATTCGTCACCCACCAAGTCGCCCTCGAACAAAACCGGCGATAGCGGACGGCAGCATGGTATTATCCGTGCGCTTTACGAAGAACGAAATGCGGACGAAGAGTTGCCAATGGGCGACAGCACTGCGACCAGCGCCGCCGCTAGAATCGGACCCCGCTGTTGCCGGCGTTACGACCGCTTTCACCGGCGCGCATGGTCCGCACGGTCCAATGCCGGCAAACTGGCCCGACGAGCGCGGGTTCATTCCGCCTCCGCCAAGCCCGGCGCCTCCGCCTTGTTGCCCCTACAATGGTCCGATTATGACGCACACGCGGGTTTATCACGGCAACGACAGCGAATTCACCGAAGCGCTCGCCAGCTACTATCACTTCCGCGACGACGCTCGCTTCGGCGGCTGGCAAAACTACTTGCAGCGCAGCGACGACTTCATCCGCTTCTGCTGTCATATGCACATCAGCGAGATGCTCTCGGCGCGGCGGCGCCGGCGAAACGCGAGTAGTGTGGCAGTGGTCGGATTGCCGATAAACCCGGGTAGATAGGGTTCAGGGTTCAGGGTTTCGGGTTCAGTTGAGAAATTCAATCTGAACCCCGAATCCCGAACCCCGAACCCACCGCCGGCCGACAACCCCACCCGCTAACCCAGCAACCGTCGGCAAACCCCCCGCCCCCGCCGCTGTGAATGGAGTCCTGGTCGTGAACGACGACATCAACGTGCTGGCCCTGATCAAAGGCAAAGAACGGTACATCTTTCTCTACGACGATTCGCAGCGCGCCGAAGCGCTGCGGATGCTCGGTCGTCACGCCTCGAACCCCGAGCTGAGCTTCAGCTGGTACGACGCGGCCGTGCTCAGCCAGAAGATCCGCCAGGAAGAACGCCAACGCCGCTCGCGCTTGCGCATGCCGCAGGTAAGCGACAGCGAAGAGCTGTTTTAGCGGAAAGTCGAGAGCGGAGGGTCAAGAGTCAAGAGCCAGACGGTGTTCCGACTCTTGACTCTCGACTCTTAGCTCTGGACTCCCTTCCATGCGTCCGCAGATCGGCCAGTTCCTGCAATACCTGAGCGTTGAGCGCGGCGCCTCGCCGCACACGCTCAAGGGCTACCGCGAAGACCTGCACGCGCTGGCCGAGTACCTGGCCGATGGCGACGGCCACACACCGGCTCCCGGCAGCATCACCACGAACGAGCTTCGTGGCTTTCTTTCGGCGTTGCACGAAGCGGGCTACGCCAAGACTTCGATCTCGCGGCGGCTCGCTTCGGTGCGGAGCTTCATTCGATTTGGTCAGCGCGAAGGCTGGGCTAAATCGAATCCGGCCAAAGCACTGCGGAACCCGCGCAAGAGCCGGAAGCTGCCCCACTTTCTGACGACTGACGAAGTTGGCAAGTTGCTCGATGCGCCCAAAGGAAACACCTCGCCGGCAATTCGCGATCGCGCGATTTTAGAAACGCTTTACTCGGCCGGTCTGCGGGTGAGCGAGCTGGTCGGCCTGAACGACGGCGACCTCGATTTCGCCGCCGGCATCGTCCGCATCCGCGGCAAGGGTAAAAAGGAACGTTTGGCGCCGATTGGCTCGTACGCCGCACGGGCCTTGAAGAGCTGGCAGGAAAAGCGCATACTTTCGCCTCGCGAGAAAACGGGCCGCGAAGCACCGGTATTCACCAACAAATTCGGCACCCGCTTAACGACACGCAGCGTGGCCCGGATGCTGGAAAAGCACATCAAAGAAAACGGGCTCGACGCGCGCACGTCGCCCCACACGCTCCGCCACAGCTTCGCCACACATCTTTTGGATCGCGGGGCCGATATTCGCAGCGTACAGGAGCTATTGGGACACAAAAGCCTCGTCACCACGCAAATCTACACGCACGTGAGCACCGCAAATCTGCGGGCGGCGTATGAGAAGGCGCATCCGCGGGCACGGTAATAGTCTCACGCTCGATGCCGTACCAGCCGATCATACTCGGCGTGCGTGCCGATCCACACCCACGACAAGTCTTCGCCGTCCTCAACGGCCACCGCGCGGTAATGCAACCCAACGCGAGCAGACCATTAACTCGCCGACCTTTTTGAAATGAAGCGACGGATGACGCGGATCCTCGCAGAGCAACTCATGGCAGCGATCGGCCAGGCGCTGAATCTCCTCCGGTAGCCGACGGTAGCGGGCCCAGAACCGTGGAGTTGCGCGGTGCTTCATCGGTCGGTGCAGCGACCCTCTCGCTTATCCTGGCGGGCTTCGTCGATCAACCAATCGAGTCGCCCCGCCGCGACATCGGCTTCGAGTTGCCGATCCCATTGTTCCGCATCGAATTCGGCGTACCAGGCGCGGAAAGTGGCCTGTTCATCCGGCGACAGACGACGTAGGGCTTCTTCTACTTCTTCAACGGTACGCATATTCTGAGGATACTGCGCAATTCGGGTCCAGGCAATGTTGCCATAGACCGTCCAAAATTCGCGACCAACGCTAATGGTCGTTCGTTCGCAGAGTGCAGGAACTCTTGGGGCACAAGAGCCTCGTCACGACGCAAATCTACACGCATGTGAGCACGGTGAACTTGCGGGCGGCGTATGAGAAGGCTCATCCGCGGGCGAAATGAAGTCAAGTGCCCGCCGTTCTAAGAACGTCCGATCATAACCAGTTGAATAGCGCTAACGCGAGTCTTCTTCTAACTCCATTACCAGCTCTACCAAGTCGAGCGAATCGGCCCCGGAGTCGTTCCAGATGCCAGGATTGTTGCGCACTGCGCCTTCGTCGACCCCCAATACTTGAGCTGTTGCTTTGATCATTCTTTCACGAAGCCATTTTGAGTCCTCGAACGGAAAGAACTGGACATCATGGCCAATCCCAATAAACCAAAGTAATGAACCGCAGTTTGGACACGGCGCATCGCCAAACGGAATCGATGGTTCAAGACAAATCGACTTCCTACAGATTGGACAGTAGTTAGGTGTTCCTTCTGGCGTTCGAGAAGATATAACCATTGCCATATCTGCCATTCTCAAGACGACGAAATTCTTTCAGCGATTCCCTGGCCGGCCGTCGGCGGTGGCAATGGTTTGCCATCCTGCTTGAGAATGTCCAGCCACTCATCGACAATTTGGCAAAGCTCCGCGAAGACTTCAGCCTCATTGTCGCCGTGGCAACACTGTCCTACGATCCCCGGGCATTGGCCGACGAAACATTGGTCGTCATCCGACCATTCGACGAATTTAATGTATTGGGCGCTGTCGTTCATTCTGATCAACAATCAGGTAAAGCGGCGGCGCATTTCTTCGGCGGAGATTCCACCCTCGACAGAGACGCGAGCACGCGAGCGCTTGATCAGTTCGAGAAACTCGCGATTCGTGCTGAGCGATACGGTTTCCAAGTCGGCATTCTCAATGGGTACTAGGGCAGCCACTGGTCGACCTTCGCTCGTCACAATGACCGCTCCGCTAGCGATCTCGGCGGTGTATTCCGCTAATGTCGCCGTGGCGTCCGCTTTTTCAACCACTTTCATAATTGGCACTCCTTACCGCCTATGACGACACGATCGCGTTTCTTGATGCCAATGGCGAGAATCGTCACAAGTGGTTCCGGCTGTTCTACTATCTCATAGTATACCCGAAGCTCGCGTACACGAAGCTCCCACGGAGCGACGGGGTTTGGCCGCATTGGCTTGCGGTTTCGCGTTTACGCCCCGGGGTTCGTGTGCGAGTTGCTCGTCGACTGCATCGAAAACGAGAGAAGCGCTGATTCGCCGTCAACGCTTGAAGGTGATCGGCTGTGTCCGGCGAATATTCGATACGATAAGCCAATTTTAAAGCCTCGCACTGCCGCCCATCCTGGTCGAAACTCCCAGGGCTCTAATGCGGCGCAGTTCCGCTTGCCGCCCCGCGGCTGGCGGCGGTGCCCCAGGTTTGCTGATTGAATTGTGAGGTTCCGCCTGGACGAATCGTCAGCCAATTCCAGTTGCCCTCATGCGTAAGCCGCGCGATGAGCATGATCTGACCGACGTGGTAAGCGGTGTGCGTCAGCGAGCGTTCGATCGCCAGTGGAACTGTATGGGGCTCGCCGCGGATTGTGACGGTCTTCGCCGCGTCGCCCGCCGTTAGCGACTCGATCGACTTTCGCCAGGTTTGCCAGCCGTTGTCGAAGAAGGCCAAGAGAGATGCCCGATCGCCGGGCCAATCCTCGAATTCCGTGTCGCGGTTGCGGCTGGGTTTTTCGCCGTCGGCCGTGAGGAAATCGGTCCAGCGGCTTAGCAGATTGCCGCCAAGATGCCGCAGGATGGTTGCCACGCTGTTCACGCCATCGGCTGGTCGCCGCGCGAGCTCTTCGTCGCTCAACTGCTGTACTGCGCCGTCGATCAATCGGCGATGGCTATCAATGGTTTCAATTACCGCGGCAAGCCAAGGATTGTTTTGCATATTTCCAAGACAGTCGATAGGAATGCGGTCCGACGCGAAGGCACGGTTATCGTCGGCCTCAATTGCCTGCGATTATATGTCCGGTCGATGCCGCCACAAAGCGAATAAACGTTGCGACCGGTCACCCGCCGTTTCCGTCCGCGCTCTTCGTTGACCGGCCACTACCTGTGACGTAGATATTTGGCGACACAACTGCGCTGAGGTTGCCGACAGGCAATACGCCGGTTCGTGGGAATGTTTTCGTCAACGGAAGATGCGTGAGTCGCACTCGATTGAAATATCAATACCAGCCATGACCAAACCGCAACTTCTGCTCGTTGACGACGACCGGCACGTGCTCGATTCGATGGCCGATTGGCTGCGCTCGCATGGTTACGAGCTGGCCGCATCATCCGGTTATGCCGACGCGCTGGAAAAACTCCGCCAGAAGTCGTTCGACCTCGTGCTGGCCGATGTCCGGCTTCGCGACGGCGATGGTTTCGATCTGCTCGAACAATGCCGCCGCAATTGGCCGGCCGCACAAGTCATTCTGATGACCGGTTACGGTTCGCCGGACGGTGCGATCGAAGCGATCCGGGCCGGCGCGTTCGATTACATCACCAAGCCGCTCATCGACGATGAGCTCTTGATGACGATCGAGCGGGCGATCTCGCAACGAGGCGTCCGCCAGGAAAACGACAACCTACGAGCCCAGCTCGATCGCCGCTACGGCATGGACAACATCGTGGGCCGCGACCCGCGGATGCTGAAAGTGTTCGAGATGATCGGCAGCGTTGCCGATACTCGGGCCACCGTGCTCGTGACGGGCGAAAGCGGTACTGGCAAAAGCATGATCGCCCGGGCGATCCATCGCCGCAGCGGCCGCGCCAAAGGGCCATTTGTCGAAGTCGCGTGCGGCGCCCTTCCCGAAACGCTGCTCGAAAGCGAGCTGTTCGGCCACGTCGCCGGCGCCTTCACCGGTGCGGCAGGCGAAAAGATGGGCAAGTTCCTGCAAGCGGATGGCGGCACGATCTTCCTCGACGAAATCGGCACGTCCAGCCCGGCGATGCAGGTGAAACTGCTCCGCGTGCTCCAGGAGCTGAAGTTTGAACAGGTCGGCGGCAACAAAACATTCGAGGTCGATGTCCGTGTCGTGCTGGCTACGAATGAGGACCTCACCCGCCTGGTGTCCGAGGGCCGCTTCCGTCAGGACTTGTACTATCGCGTCAACGTGATCAACGTCGAGCTGCCGCCGCTGCGTTCTCGTGTGAGTGACATCCCGATGCTGGCCCATAGCTTTCTAGAACAAGTCCGCGAAGATTCGCGCCGCGAGGTCACTGGGTTTGCCGACGATGCCATGGCCACGATGGAACGATATCACTGGCCGGGCAACGTCCGCGAGCTGCAAAACGTCGTGGAGCGCGCGGTGCTTCTTGGTAAAGGGCCGGTGATAACGGTTGCCGACCTGCCGGCGGAAGTCCGCGGCTCCAGCGGCGTGGTGTTCACATCGGCTGCCGGCCAGAAGACGCTCAAGGAAGCGCTCGAAGCGCCCGAGCGGCAAATCATCCGCGAAGTGCTCGAATCCAACGGCTGGAACCGCAACGCCACGGCCGACCAGCTCGGCATCAATCGTACGACGCTCTACAAAAAGATGAAACGGCTCGGTTTGGAAGACGGCCGCGTCGGCGTGATGTAGCCAGCGGATCGGATGCTATCTGCCGTCACGGTTTCGCAGGTGGCGCTGGCGAAAATGTTTTGAAGGCGTTTTCCTCCGAAACTTTTTCGGCCGATTTGGTTTTCTCCGCCGTCGCTGTATTGTGGGTGGAACTCTCGGCCGACTTAGCCGAATCCGCCATCGGCGTTTTAGCATTTGTGTCAGCGGCCGGTTTGCCATTTGCTTCGCTGTCCGGCGCACCGCTGTAAACCTCCGTCAGCGCTTTATTCACCTCCGGCAGGAAATCACGGGCGAAACGAATGCAAGCGCTGGCCTCGGCCGTTTCTTTGGAATCGCGCATCCCGCTCGTGAAATACATTTTGTACAGCGCGCGAGTGTTGCCAAAGTGCCAGCGAGCGTTGTGGGGCGCCTCCCACACCACCTTCCCCTGATTCTCTTTGTTTTCGGGGTTGTACCACGACCAGAAAACGCGAACGAGATGCTGTCCGGTGATATCTTCTTTCAAAAACTTATTCGTCAAAAACGGCGTCGAATCGGGCTGATCCGGAAACGTCATCGGATACAGCGAATTCTCAGTTGCCTGGGCCTTGAAACCCGAGGCCGGGTAGCAGATATCCGGGGTGTGCGCCGAGATATCGCGGGCGTGACCAACGATCAACCAAAGGTCAACTTGTTCACCAGTTCGCGCATTCCGGTAAGAACGCGAAACGGCGCCGATTGCCCCGGCCGTCTTTCGCACGTTTGGATCCGTTTCCTTGTCCTCGCCGTGCCAATCGCCGATGTTCTTCGGCACTTTATTGAGCAATTCGGCACGCTGCTCGGCATTGAAATCCGTACCCGAAAGCCGGTCGGTCATTCGAATTTGCGGAATTGTCAGACCGACGATCAGCAACACGCCCAACACAATCGGCAAAAAACGAGCCATCGAGAAACCTCGGGGAAATAGCGCAGCGGCAGCTACCGGGCGGCAGCCCAACTCATTTCACGGTAGGCGGATGGCCGAATGGTGTCAAGCAAACGGCCGCACTGTCGGCGCAAGCCCTACAACTGGACCGGTCGCAAGAGAAGGATGCGGGATGCGGAGGGCAGGGACAAGGCAATCAACTGATTTTCCATGCGCCTGCATCCGGCATCCTACACCACATCGAGCGCGACTAAGAGCCTATCCCAGAACGGTCTGCAGAAAGAGGACAGGCACATTTTGCTCCGAAGACTCCGCAAAATGAGCCAGTCCCCGACGGTTCTGGGACAGGCTCTAATTCTCCCAGCTTGCGAGCGAAACCGGCAGCGATGGCGGCGGATCGTTCGAAGGCGTTTGCGCTGGCTTAACCAGCGGACCTGAAATCGGAGCCGTCGTCCGCTGGCTCGCCTGGCGGGCCGGCTCGCTCGGCGGAACCGCTTGCGGCCCAAACGGCAGCGACGGTGGCGGATCCAAGTCGCTCGATGGATTGCCCCGATACAGGGGCGATGTTGGTGGCACCGGACTGCGAAGCAATGGGTTCACACGTGGCTGCGTTCCAGGTTGCGTACTGGGAGCCGACGTATCGGGCTGTGAATACGGCGCCGTCGAAGGGGACGGATATGTGGGCGACGTCCTGGTCCCAGATCCAGGCCCTGTCTGAGTGTTTGGTCCTTGCTGGCCGCCCTGCTGACGCGGCGTACCGGGTCCGCCTGGCCCTGGCGGAATTGCTGTTTCCTCGGCCCGCGGCACAGTTGGCGGCGGCGCCTTGCGGTCTTCTTGCTCCGCAGGCGGAATTTCGTACGCCTTGATCTCTTTTTGCACCTGCGACGGCAGCGTCTGCGCCCCGGTTTGCGGACCGGCAATCTCCATCGGACATTCTAGCGGCCAGTGTCGCCAACGCGTTGCGTACCAGCCGTAAGTGAGTGGGTTGGCAATACACTTTCCGTCCGCGCAACACGGAGGTGGCGACGGCCGATCCAGCGACGGCGGCGGCTCAGCCGATACTACACGACCCATTCCCACTACCAATAAGCCGCCGGCAATTCTTTTCGCAAAGCTCATCGTCGAATCCCCTCCTGCTCGCAACTCCCCGTTTCCCGCACACCCTATCGGCGCACCGAACACCCGAATCGGCGCGTCCTGACCTGAGACCTCTCCGCTACAACGTGCCTAAGCCAAAGCGTTTGATCTGGTTGAGCACACCAACGCCGACCCCGGTGAAGCCGAACATCCTCTCAAACGGCTGCGTGTATTTGATCACGAGCGAGTTGAATTTAATCATTGGATCGCCGGTGATGTACAGCCGATCGCGGGGCATGAGCTGATAGTTCGTGGCCGTTGAACCGCCGCGGCTGATTTCTTGCCAGTTGACGGGCAAAACCTGCTCGCAACCGACGCCGTTCGGCGCGGGCCGGGCAATGAAGATCCGGGTGGAAGAAAGCTGCGAAAGACCGCCTACGTGGGCGATGGCGTCCAGCACAGTTTCGTTACCCGTGATCGGGAACTGCTGCACGTCGTCGCCCTGCCCGGCGCCTTCAGTAATCACGTAATACGTTTTGCTGTTATAGGCGAAGACATCCACGGCAACTTGCGGATCCTCGAGATAGTTCGACAAATGTTTTTCGATTGCATTGCGGGCTTGCTCGACTGTCAGCCCGGCCACGTAGACTTGTCCGTAAGTGGAAAGGTTGACTCGGCCATCCGGTCCCACGAGATGCTCGCCGCTGATTTGCTGCGAGCCAGAAGCAAACGCCAGCGATATGGATACGTCCGGGTTCTCGACGACTTGCGCCAGTCGTTTGCGAATCTCCGCTTGGGCCTCATCGGTCGTAAGGCCCGAAATCTTCACCCGGCCGTACGATGGTCCTAAATCGACGTCACCCTCGGGGCTGATGTAGAACGCATCGGCGATCGGTTGATCCGCCAGTGCATTGGAAACGCGGATCAAGACTGCATCGAACGGCTCGAGTTTGTGCGGTGGCTTAGGAACGACTTTTACCGCGTTCAAAAACAAAATATCGGGCGGTTCGATCACGTACGCCGGTAGCGACACCATATCCAATTCCCGCGGCACCTGGCTCATCGGCGAGGGTTCGGGCGGCGTCACCGGATACGGGTCGCGCGGTTCCAGAAAGGCCGTACACCCGCCGTTGATAGCTACCATCGCCATGGCCAAGGAAATCGCCGACATGGCGTTTAATCGAGCGATGCGTGTCATGGCTTTTCGATCTCGCATGATGGGGTAAGAGCGAAACGGACCGATTCGAGCTGGAACCAGGCCGATCCTCCGCAGCCGGAATATTCGGCACGATCTGTTTAATCGGAATACTTTGCCAACAACTTTGCACCAGCCGGAAAACATCTGCCACTTGCCCCAAATTACGCTAGCAGCTCGAAACATGGGCGGAATACAAAACGTGCGGATCGCTGCCGCGACATCGTCGCTTGCACAAATCGACGGCTGCGATCCGTGATGGGGCACCGTGTGCGTCGCGAATCGGCTTGCCCAATTGGCCGGCGATCCGGGTTCCCCACGGCAGTACGGTTTGAGGGGGACCACTGCGGCCCCGGGCTCGAGCCGATAGAAAAGCGCTCGGGTGACGGCGATAGAAATTCTTACCCCACGGTGAACAAACAGACGCGTCGGTGCGTAGCGTCCAATGTCGCCTGCATAATCCATCAATTCAGCGCATTGCGATTTTTTGCACCGCGCATTATCTCATCACGATCGATTTGGAAGCTTATTCGGCCTGGGTGAGATCGTTCGATACGGCAATTCTTGCGACCCAACCTAAAGCCCAGCCAAGAGTTGCGGCACGACAACCTATTTGACAGATTTCCGGCGTCCGCGTATTCTCAAATCTAGGTGCGTCTGCCGGCCGGCCATTGTGTTGCAGGCCTAAGACGAACGCCAAGGGATTTTTATTTCCGGCCGCAACACGCCGGTTTACGTGCGGCTGTGGTCAGACGGCGTATGCACAAATGTTGATTCCGAACCTGCGGGCGCCGTTCGGACCGCTTCGACGAACAGAGAGTCAAACATCCGCGCTATAGGCAATTCAGCGAGCGATCGCTCGCACCGCAATTATTGAGGTTACCTCTTTTGATGAGCCAGACTCTTCCTCCATCCAAAGGTCCGCGTCGTCCGGCAGATAGCGTGCGCTCGGTTGAAACCCGCCGTTCCCCTGCCCCCACAGGTCCCGGGTCCCGCGAACCAGCCGCTTCGAAACCGGAAATCGGCATATTCGATCCGTCGCAACAAACCCCCAACATGCTGCTGTTAGGGCTCGTGGGCCTGTTGACTGCCGCGTACTGGGACATGTTAACGCTCACTAGCGCAGCGTGGAGTGAGGACCTCTACTCACATGGCTGGATCGTTCCGCTGTTCGCCGGCTGGCTTTTGTGGCTGCGTTGGCAGCCCTTTGGCCCGGTTCCCGGACACGAGCGATGGATCGGATTAATCCTATTGGCCGTCGGCCTGTCGACGCGTTTGCTCGCCGCCGAATATACGATTCTGCCGCTCGATCGCTTGTCTTTTATCCCTTCGATCTTCGGAGTGTTTATGCTGGTGGGCGGGATCCGGTCGATCCGCTGGGCCTGGCCGGCTCTGGTGTTCTTGGTCTTCATGTTCCCTTTGCCTAGTGCCATTGAAGTCGAAGTGCTGGGGCGTCTTCAGCACATCGCCACGATCGCCAGCACGTTCGTATTGCAAACTTTGGGCGTGGCTGCCTTCCGCACCGGCAACCTCATCGCCATTCCGGGAATGGGCACGCCGCTGAACGTTGCCGAGGCCTGCGCCGGCTTACGTATGGCGACAATCTTCGGCGCCCTCGCCGTGGCGATGGTGTTCGTCATCGATCGTCCGTGGTGGGACAAGTTCGTGATCCTCCTGAGTGCGATTCCCATCGCGCTAATTGTCAATATTGTCCGCATTACTGTGACAGCTTTGCTGTACATCAGCGTCGGACAAGATAACCTGGCCGTCCAGCAAATCTGCCACAAATACGCCGGCCTGGTCATCATGATGCCACTTGCCATGTTCCTCTTATGGATAGAATTACAAGTGCTCGAACGGGTTACCATCCCCGTCGATACGGTGCAACTTCGACCGGTTGGCGGTGTGCGCGGGGTGGCAGGCATACCTTCGCGCTAGCCGACCGTTCAATGGTTGTTGAAAAATGGCGACAGGCGTTGAAAAAATTCACCGTGCGATGGGAGCGGTAGTTGTCCCGCTCTCCCTGGCGCGGCGAAAAATCGCCGTTCACGACTTTTTCGGCTGGGGGCCACGCAATTGGCTCATGACTTGCGGCTCTCGGTCGGATTGCCGGTTTCGCTGACGAGACTTTTCATTCCCCACATCTGCCCGGCCTTAAACCAGGAACAGACGAGACTTTTCCATGACGTATCGCGACGATGCCCCTCACAACCCGGACCCTCATCACGCCCTCGTCGGAGAGCCACAACATCCGGGCGATGCACTGATGGTTCAATCGAATGGCGCGCCGACGACGCCGCTGGCAATTCCAGCCACGCTCGCCCCGCCCAGCCATAAGGTCCTGCGCGGCGGAATGGATGCCAACACCTTTCTCCATGCCTTGCGCCGCCGCTGGCTGCTCGCGGTTTGCATGGGTACGGTCGTGGCAGTAGGCGCCGGCATTGCGCTGTGGTTCATTTTTCCCGAATCTTCATCCGCAACCGCGCTGTTCGAAGTTCGCAACGAAACCGAGTCGATCGTTCACGACAGCATGACGCGCTCCACGCAGGACTTCGACATCCTCAAGAAAACGCAATTGGCTTATCTGAAAAGCAAGTACGTCCTCACTTCCGCATTGGTGAATCCGGGAATCGCCAGTTTGAGCATTCTCGCCGGCCATGGCGACAAAGAGGATTGGTTGCAGGAGCACCTCGTCGTCGATTTCCCTCAAAACGGTGAAATCCTCAGCATCAGCCTGTCCGGTACGCCGGCGGATGATCTGGTTTTACTCGTTGATGCCGTGGCCGCCGCCTACAAGAAGGAAGTTCTCGGCATCGAAAAGTCGAGAAAGCTGACCATCAAAGACTTGCTCGAGCGGAGCCTGCAAAACCTTCAAGGCGAAGTCAAACGCAAATACGAGGATTACATCGACATCGCCAAGGGCATGGGCCGGCATCCGGGCAGTGAGGGCCAAGATCCCGAAACCCAGTTGCTGCTACAGTCCATTACCGAAGATCAAAAGAAAGTCAGCGACCTGACGACGGCGCTGATGCAGCTGCAAACCGATTATATCATCGAAAAGAACGAGCTGAACGATCCCGACCTCATGGATGCGATGGCCGACGAAGGGCTCAATCAGGATCCGCAACTGCAGATGATGAAAGAGCAATTGGTGATGGCCCGCATGCAGCAATTGCAGGCTGCCGGTGCCTCCAAGCGCGGCGGCGGCGGGCGCGGCGCGAGCGATTCTAAAATGATCGATCAACTGAGCCGCAACATCGATCAGTACAGTGCGCTGACCAAGAAGAAATTGATCCACGATATGGAGACCAAGCCCAATTTGTCGCTTCAGCAGATCACGGGCCGGTTCAAAACCAATGCCAGCTCGCTGCAGCAACAACTTGCAATGGCCACCAAACAGCTGGAGCAAAAGAAGAAGGATTTGGAAAAACGCCTTGAGAAGTCGGTGGAGCTCGAAACACGCGGCGAGGAGCTCAAGCAGCTTCAACAAATTGCCAACGACATGAGCATCAAGCTCGAAGGTCTCGACATCGATGCGGAAGCGCCCGCCCAGATTCGCCAGGTGCAATCGGCCGTGTCGACCAAAAACATCAATATGGTCCAGCATTACTCCATTGCGGTTCTGGGCGCCGTGGCCGGCTTTGCGTTGACCTGCCTGGGCATCGCGTATGCCGAATTCCGCAATCGGCGTCTCAACGGACCGGAAGAAATGGATGAAGGGCTCGGCATTCGCGTCGTCGGTATCCTGCCCGCGCTCTCGTCGCGGAAGGCGCTCGATGCGAATCATCCGATCGTTGCCCAACTCACCGAATCGATCGATGGCGTCCGCACGATCCTGATGCACGATTCGACGGCCAAGCGCCGCCAGGTGGTGCTGATCACCAGCGCCGCCACCATGGAAGGGCGGACGACCGTCGCCAGCCAGCTTGCTGCCAGTTTGGCTCGCGCGGGCCGGCGCACGCTGCTGATCGATGGCGACCTCCGCCGTCCCGCCCTGCACGCTCTGTTCGATGCGCCGCTGGAAGACGGGTTGTGCGAAGTGCTGCGTGCCGAAGTCGATGTGGCCGACGTGATTCGTCCGACCCACGCCGAAGGCCTGTGGCTGCTCACCGCCGGCTACTGTGACGTCGATGCGATCCATGCCCTGGCCACCGAACAGATGCAGCCAGTGTTCGACAAGCTCCGTACGGAATACGATTTCATCATCATCGATGGCGCCCCGGTACTTGGCATGTCGGACGCGTTGATCTTCGGCCAATACAGCGACGGCGCTATCCTGTCGGTCCGCCGCGATCATAGCCAGATGCCCAAGATCAACCATGCCGCCGAACTGTTGAGCGGCGTCGGCATCCGCATCATCGGCGCGGTCGTCAACGGCATGCAGACCAAGGCCGACGAGCGGATCGTCCAGATGCGACTGATCGCGCCCAAATCCGAACGCGAATTGCAGCCCGCCAACTAATAGTCGCGCCTCGCAAAACGTATCATACTAGCCCAGCCAGGATGGCCGGGCTATGTTCATCACAGGGTTGGCAAATATCGTCGAGGTGGCGCATGGCGTCGAGTCGAGACAGATCGCAAAGCGACAACGACTCGGTCGCCGACTGCCTGCGCCGCCTGAAAAGCGGCAATCCGGACGCGGCGAGGGAACTCTGGGACTTGTACAATCGCCGATTGGTCGCCCTGGCACGGGTGAAGCTCCGCGATATGCCGCGCCGCGCGACGGATGAAGAGGACATCGCGCAGAGCACGTTTCAAAGTTTCTGCTGGCGCACCAGGATGGCCAGTATCCGGATCTTGTCGACGCCACCGGTTTGTGGGCCCTGCTGGCAACGATCATCGCGCGGAAAGCCGCCAATCAGCGGGCCTACGAATACCGCGACAGGCGCAACAGTGGCCGGGTGATTTCTCCCGCCGATTTGGCCCAAACTGAATCGGGTGTGGAAAGCTTCGGCTACCTTGCCGACGACGAGCCGTCGCCCGACGAGATGACTGTTTTTACGAGCGAGCTCGAGCGATTCATGGACACGCTCGAGGAGCCGGCGCACCGCCTGATTCTGCTGTGGAAGCTCGAAGACCGGACGAATCCGGAAATCGCCCGCTATCTCGATTGTTCGATCAGCACCGTCGAACGGAGTTTGCGACAGATTCGCAAGCGACTGGGCGGCGAGATCGACTCGATTGACTCGTGATGAAACGCGCAGGCAACGATGCCGTTTGAATGTAGGGCGGACAATCGTGTCCGTCGATTGGTGAAAGACGGACAGATTGTCCGTCCCACGGGCCGCTCGATTTTCCACTGAGGCTCGCTGTACCAAAAAACAAGGCTGCCCTCTTCCGAACCCGTTGAGGCTCGGAAGGGGCAGCCTGCCCCGCGTGCTTTCGATGCCCAAATGAAGGGCGGTCTGGAGGGGGCGGTGACCTCCTAGCTACCGATGGGAGCACGTTGGGCGAGGGAGCCGGAGTTGTTGTTGGTCGGCCCGAGCGGAGCGGCGTTGGCCGCGCTACCGCTGCCGTTAGTGGGGGTCGAAGTTGCGTTCATCGGCGTCTGGAGATAAGCCGACTGAGTCGAATTCGCGGGGGCGGTGTTCGTCGCAATCGAATTCGTGGGCATCGCCGGGCTCGTTCCGGGGGCAAACAGGTCGAGCAATCCGTCGGCCGGATTCACGGCCACACTGACGATCGTGTTTTCGTTGCCGAAATTCTTGCTGGCCATCTGGCTATTGCCGCGGTCGAACCGCACGTCCATGGGGAAGATGCTGGTGTGCGTACGCGACTGGCCGGCCGGCACGAGCATCTGCCGGTTATCGACCACATAGGAGAACCCGTTTTGGTTGGTCGAGTTGTCGATTGTCAGCGTAAACGATTGCCGGTACAACTCCCAGCCATTGTTGGTCGCGACAAACGCGTAGGTGCCATCTTCCAGGCGGTACGCGGCCTCGCCGTTGCCATTTCCGCGATCGAATCGAATGCTGTGGTGCCAGGGTTCCATCAAACGCTGGCTTGTACCCGGCGTCAGCGACGACACCAGTCGCGAACCAATCAAGAATCGGACGTCCGATTGGTTGTCGGCGAGATTGCGGATCAGGATGCCGCTGGTGGTTTGCTGAGGAACCTGTGCCGGCGCTTCGACGGTGGTGACGACATTCGTCGGAATGCTGGGGTAGGTTGTGATGATCCTGGGAACCACGACCACGGGCCGGGTATATGTGTACGCGGGATACGACGTTGATATACGGGCGGTAGCCGTAGCCGTAGTAACTGTGATACACGGGCGAATAACCGCCGCAATACCCGCCATACGCTCCGAATCCATACACGCCGTGGTACGCCATTGCCGTCGACGCGGCACCAAAGGCGAAGCCTTGAACGGCAAAAGCAACGATCATTAAACGGCAAATGCGGGACTTCATGGGTCTACCTTTCTAGGGCTGATTTCGCTGTAAACTCGGGCAACCAGAACGTTTTTGACTCAGTTCCCTTCCCGAAGGCAGTGGCCGACTGCCTCCCAATAAGGAAATCAACATCGGGGCTGAATCCCCTTCAAAATTCTTTGGGCCTCTTTCCGTTTTCCGTCGCCGGTTCGCGGTACGATCCGAAGTGACTCCGCCGGCGGCAGATGGACGGCCAAAACGCGGTCGAAACAAGGCGAATTCCGCCGCGTTTTCCCTCGTTTCGGCGGATCAACATTTTTTTCGATCCGAGCGGCTTCCGGTCGTTTTCAACCGCCGGCCAATCCGGTACCATGTAGGGTTCCAGGCGGTCACCGCGGTTGGCACGAGCCCGACCAGCGGCTGGCCGTTTTTTTAATTCAGGTGAGTAAGAATCAGTTTCAACTCGCGGGGATCCACACACTTGTCATTCTGGGCGCAGCGAAGAATCTGCTCAGCGTCACGCAAGATCCTTCGCTGCGCTCAGGATGACAGCGCAATCTGAACCTGATTCCTACTCGCCTACACCTCACCCCCTTCCCTTCTGGCATTGGAGACATCGGATCATGGCTATGACTCCTCAAGCAGTCCTGGCGATGTGTCGAGAACGCGACATCAAGGCCATCGACCTGCGGTTCATGGATTTCCCCGGCATCTGGCAACACTTCACCATCCCCGTTTCGAAGCTTGAAGAAGAAGTGTTCGAAGAAGGCCTCGGCTTCGACGGCTCCAGCATCCGCGGCTGGCAGGCGATTAACGAGAGCGACATGCTGTTGCTCCCGCGTCGCCGACACCGCGTTCATCGATCCATTCACCGTGATCCCGACGCTCTGCATCATCTGCAACGTGCAGGACCCGATCACGCGCGAAGATTACACGCGCGATCCGCGTAATGTCGCTCGCAAGGCCGTGAACTACCTCAAGAGCACGGGCGTCGCTGATACCTGCTTCATCGGCCCCGAAGCCGAGTTCTTCATCTTCGACGACGTCCGCTTCGACCAAACGCCCAACAGCGGGTACTTCTATCTCGACAGCGAAGAAGGCCAGTGGAACCGCGGCAAGGATTATTCGGCCCAGGGTAAAACGAACCTCGGCTACAAGCTGCGACACAAAGAAGGTTACTTCCCCGTGCCGCCGGCCGACGCCCTGATGGACATCCGCAACGAAATGATGCTCACGATGATCGAGTGCGGACTCGATGTCGAAGCCCAGCATCACGAAGTGGCCACCGCCGGCCAGAGCGAAATCGATCTGCGGTTTGACGAGCTCGTGCGGATGAGCGACAAGATGTGCCTGTACAAGTACATCATCAAGAACGTCGCCAAGAAGTACAACAAGACCGTCACGTTCATGCCCAAGCCGCTGTTTGCGGATAACGGCTCCGGCATGCACACGCACATTTCGCTGTGGAAAGGCGGCCAGCCGCTGTTTGCCGGCAACGGTTACGCCGGACTCAGCGAAATGGGCCTCTTCGCCATCGGCGGACTCTTGAAGCATGCCCCGGCGATCCTGGCCTTCACCAACCCCACCACCAACAGCTACAAGCGCTTGGTGCCGGGTTACGAAGCGCCGGTGAACCTGGCCTACTCGCAACGGAACCGCTCGGCCTCGTGCCGCATTCCGATGTACAGCCCGAGCCCGAAGGCCAAGCGCGATCGAGTTCCGCTGTCCGGATCCGAGCTCGAACCCTTACCTTGCGTTCGCCACCGTCATGATGGCTGCCTTGGATGGCATCCAAAACAAGATCCATCCGGGCGAACCGCTCGATAAGGACATCTACGACCTGGCTCCTGAAGAGTTGGCCGAAGTGCCGAAGACCCCCGGCTCGCTGGCCGAGTCGCTGCAAGCCCTGGCGAAGGACCACGAGTTCCTGCTCCGCGGCGACGTTTTCACCGAAGACGTGATCAACACCTGGATCAGCTACAAGCAGAAGAACGAAGTCGACGCGATGGCGCTGCGGCCGCATCCCTACGAGTTCTGCCTGTACTATGACATGTAATAGAAGTTCCCCTTCCTGAAAGGAAGGGGCTAGGGAGGGTTCGGTTTTTTCCGAAACTATTTCCGCACAACAAGTTAGCGGCGGGGTTTATCCCCGCCGCTTGCTTTGTCCGCTTCAGTCTTTGGCGGTCGCTCGATACCCGGCAAAGGCGTCGCAGCCCTCTCGCGGACTGATTTTCTTTAGATACTGGCCAATTCTACTTGTATAGTCCGTTGGTGGGGAGTAGCATAATCCGCGTTCCCCCTCACGAGGCCTAGGCCCCCGCCATCCACTTTCCCCATCGAGAGCCTTAAGGAGCTGCAATGGCCAGTATCACTCAAAGGTTTATGCGGTTGCGTTTTGTGACGGGTTGGGGCACGGCGTTGATCGTCGGCTGCGGCCTCTATTTTGCCGCCAACGTGCCGGCTCACGCGGCAGTCGCAGTCATTCCTATTTTGGATATTGGAACGTCTGCCGACTATTACACACCCAATACGGGACAAAGCTACTCCGGCACCGGTTTCGTGGGAATGTACAACACCAGTGCTGTGGGATACGAAGCGTTTGGCCACTTATTCGGCGTCGAGCAGATCGACTTCAGCCGTACGGCCATGCAGGCGGACATTGGCTTTCTAAGCGGCGTCACGATTAACAGCGCCATTCTGTCGTTCGACGTGCTCGCCAGCGGAGGCGACCAGAATGTGACCGTCACTTCATTCACGGCCAACGGGAATCTGGGGTACACCTGGACCCCGCCTGATAACTTGGGTTCCGTGGTCGCTCCCACTACTTTCGGGGGCAACAGCATCGACCTGACCGGTCTCGTTCAATCCCGAGCGACCGCGGGGGCGCCCTGGCTCGGCCTGCACCTGAACGGCACAGACCAGTATCAATACACTTATACGTATACTGGTTATGGCGATGGCCCAGACTCGGCCAACGTTCGTTTGACGGTCGATTACGAACCCCGATCGTCTGCTGTTCCGGAGCCGTTTTCTGCGGCGGTCTGGGGGATACTTGCCAGCATGTGCGGCATCGGGGCCGTCATCAAGCACAAAATGAGCGCCGCATAAACGGCAGCCATTCTTTGATTCTCAAAGTTGGCGGCCATTGATGTCGCTGAACCAGTAGCTTCGGCCGGTGTCGCCGATTGGTTAGTTTCTATCCGGACTTCTTCTTCCTCACGTTAACATCCTCGGCAAGCGACCGTACCACCCGGTCAAATAGTCGAGCGATTCAGTGACGCTCAAATCGAATGAATGGCCCTTCGCGCGTATCCGTACGAGTTCAGCTAGCTGACAGCATCCGCGCTCGCGGTAGCATAACTTCGCGCCGGATTTGAAGTGCACCGCCGGCGGTGAAGCTTCAGCCACGCGAAGCAAAGCGCCGATAAAAAAGTCGCGGACAAAATTCAAGTCCAGGGTGCACACCCATGTGCCGACAATTCTCGATTTCACGGCGGTTTTTCATGAGGAATTGCGCGAACGCATTTCAGTTGTTTGAGGAAGAAATCAGATGCAAGTACTCGCCAAGTTGGATCGCTTGATTCGTACATATTCCATCCGACGCGGCGCCGACCGCATGGAAGGCTCGTATGCATCGAACGCCGATCACATTGTCATCGGTGGCTGTGGCCGCTCCGGCACAACGCTCGTGCGGCTGATCGTCGATTCGCATCCACGAATTTGTTGCGGTCCAGAGACGTCGGTGTTCCGGTCGCGAGTTCTCGATCTGCAACAGCTGGAGCGCCGTTTCAAAGAATCCGCCCAACCAATTAACTCGGCCTATTATGCCAGCCGGTGCCGGGCGGAGTTCGTCGATCGTCTCGCGGCAATCTGCTGCTCAGCCACCGGCAAGGCGCGGTGGGCAGAAAAAACTCCCAGGAGCGTTCTCAATCTTCCCTGGATACTCGAAAGGTTTCCGAACTCGAAATTCGTTCATGTGCTTCGCGACGGACGCGATGTGGCCTGTTCGCTCCGAACGCATCCGCAGCATCGACTTGTTAAGGGCCGACTTGTGCCGACAAACACCTGGAAGCCGATGAAATACTGTGCCAAGCGCTGGCTCGACTCGCTAAACGCCGCCAAACCCTTTTTGTCCAATCCGCGATTCCACACCATACGATACAAATCGCTGGTGGAAGATCCCAGGACCACCATTGAAGCACTGATGCTGTTCGTCGGCGAACCTTGGGACGATGCTGTGCTGGCCCATAGCGAAGCAAAGTCGATCTATCGCGATGCAACGACTTTTCCGCAGAGTTCTCAGGCGAATCAACCGATCAAAAAATCGGCCCTCGCGCTGGCAACGCGACATGAGCGACGACGACCGGAGGATTTTCAAAGAAATCGCGGGCGAAACATTGATTGAATTCGGTTACGCCCGCGACATGAACTGGTAGCAGCCGCTTGATCGGCCGCCAAAATGGGCGTCATCCCATGGACAGGCGAAACGCCGGCGGCTGCCGGCCGTCGACATCGGTAAACCGATATTCGCGAGCCAAATCGCCGCCGCATTTACGCCGGGTTTTACGTCGGCATGAAACCTCGCAACGGCCGCACAGGTGAGGAAGCGTTCAAGACGATTTACGAACAAACGTACCACCTCGAATGCGGCCCCTTCCGCATCCGCCTGCTAAAGAAAGAGGCGGTCGAGTTGTTTTAACGCTAGCAGAATTTGCCCTCGCATCTTCGCGCGAATCCCGGCCGAACCACTCTGCCTGGCCGCTGGCGGATAAATTGACTCATGCCAGCGCTCGTTTGTGCCGATAGTCGTCCCAACCATGCGTCGTTTTTCTCTCATTTTGTTGCTCGCGATAATCTGCCCGTACGCCGGTTGCCAGAGTGTGACCGCGCCGCTTATGCACTCTTTGAACAGCGCGGCCGACGACTATCAACGCGTAACGACCGGCTCAAGCTCGAGCTACATTGCAGAGCAGCGCTCGCGGCCTTGATCGTCTCTCAAGGTCGTCGCCAAGCGTCTTTGACGCTCAAGATCAAAGTAAAATGGCCGCGGATGGCCGAGCCCTTTGCCGCGTTTTAGCGACCGGCTGAGGGATTCCATCCGGTCGCAATACGATAAAGGGCTAATCGCCTTAGGGTAAAAAAGCCTATAATCGATTGGACGATTCGAATGTCTCAGGCAGAGGCGCAGAGGACGCGGAGAAGACAAATTTGCATGGAACTCTGATCCGCGCTAATCCGCCACAAATGGAAGATGAGTGGTGATTAGCGAGGATTAGCGTTCCCGCCTCCGCGATCCCTCGCGCCTATGCGCGAGACGAACGGAAAGCCGATTTCATCGTGACCGACACCCAACCCACTCCCGACCCCGCCTCCGCCGGCACACGGATCGCCGCGATCGATGTCGGGTCGAATAGCATTCGGCTCGTCGTGGCCGAGGTGCTCACCTCGGGCGGGTATCGCGTGCTGGATGAAGAGCGGGAAAACACGCGGCTCGCGGCGGCGATGACAAAAACCGGCCGGCTTGATCCGAAGGCGGCCGATACCACGGTGACCGTGCTCCGCAACTTTCTGTCGATCGCCGCCGGTTACAGCGTGAACCAGGTCCGCGCGATTGGCACGAGTGCGCTCCGCGACGCCGAGGATGGCCGCGAGTTCTGCGATCGGGTCCGCAAGGACCTCAAGCTCTCGATCGAAGTCATCTCGGCGAACGAGGAAGCGCGGCTGGCGTTTTTGAGCGTTGCCCGGGCGTTCGATATATCGGGCCGCAAGGTGGCCGTGGCCGATATCGGCGGTGGCAGCACCGAAATCGTGCTCGCGACCTCCGGCCTGATCGATCAAGTTTACGAAACGAAGCTCGGGGCGGTCCGGGTGGCCGAAGAGTTTGGCGTCACCGGGCGGAGCAGCGAGAAGCGCGTGCAGAAGGTGCGTGACTTCATCGATCGGGCACTGAAAAAGCAAGTCGGCAAACCGCCGTTCGTTCCCGATATGTTGTTTGGCACCGGCGGCACGTTCACGGCTTTGGCGTCGATGATCATGGCCCGACAAGGCCAGTCGGGCCAGCCGATGTGGGGATTCCGCGTTACCGCGCACAAATTCGGCACCTGGTCGCGGATCTGGCCAACATGTCGCTGGAGCGTCGCTGCAAAGTGATCGGGCTGAGCCCGCAGCGGGCCGACATCATCGTGGCCGGCCTGGCAATCATCGAGCGGATCATGCGTCATCTGCGCGTGAATGTGGTGCAAGTGCATACGCGCGGGGTGCGCGATGGCCTGATGCTGACGATGGTCCAGCAGTCGCCGACGCCGCCGGCCGTGCCGGCCGAGGAGCGCCGCGCGGCTGTCGAAGAATTCGCCAAGAACTGCGGCGTCGATCTTTCGCACGCCCGCCAGGTCGCCCGCATCGCCGGCTCGCTTTGGCAGCAGCTTGCGGGGCCGCTTGGTCTGAAACCGGAAGACCGCGAGCTGATCGAGTCGGCCGCGCTGATTGCGAACGTCGGCTACCTCATCAATTTCGAAGGACACCACAAGCACAGTTACCATTTGATCGTCAACAGCGAGCTACCCGGTTTCGAGCGGCGGCAGCTGCAGATTCTGGCGAATGTCGCCCGTTATCATCGCGGCACCCGGCCCAAGCAGCGTCACGAGAATTTCAGCGAGCTGTCGCTGGAAGACCAGAAGCGCGTGTGTACGCTGGCCGCGATCTTGCGCCTGGCCCTGGCACTCGATCGCACACACCAGCAGCACGTTGGCGAAGTCAAAGCACGCGTGCGCGACGATGTGGTCCGCATCGTCGTCAAATCGCAGGGCGACGCCGACGTGGACGTCTGGGCGGCCGAGCGAAAGGTCGACCTGTTCGAAAAAGTGTTCGGCCGAAAAGTGCGTTTTTCGGAGCTGGAGAGCGACAGCCGGGCCCACGGCAAACGCCGCTCGCGGTCGATCCGTTCGGCTGGCGGCGGCCGATCGCAGCCGTAACGCACAGCCGGCAAATCGATTGCGATGAACCGACATTGTGCGTAGGATCGCAAATGTTTACTATCTCGCGGCGCTTTTTCCGAACATCGAGCAGAACCAGAACCTGCTCGCGGGGTTAGCGTAAATAGAGATAGACCGCTTCCATTCCCTCGTTCTACTGGAAATCCTATGAGCAAAACGATCTTTCACGTCACGGTCGCAATCGTTGCCTGCGCGATTCTTTCTCCGGCCGCTTTCGCCGCGAAGGGCTTGAAGTCGTCGAAGACGCCAACCGTAAAAAGCGAAGCCAACAATAGCAAAGAAAAGGTGACGCTTGAAATCGCCGGCGCCACGGATTCACAGGCCGCCGCGGCTCTTCAGCAAGCATTTGCGGCCCAAGGTCTAACGGCACAAGTGAAAGAAAACAAAAAGGGCGGAAAGCCTTTGCGCGTTGAGGCGCAAATTGATACCACGACGGATTTGAGTCCCTGGAGCAAGGCAGTCGCATCGGCCGCAATTATCAAGCGAGGACAAACGACGCCGGCGCTCGAGCTCGTGTACTTCGCCCCGCTAACGAAACAGAACCAAACGCAAGTATTGGCCCAGTTGGAGAAGATCAAGGGCGTCGACGCTCGGAACTCCACGATCGACGGCAAGAAGGGCGCGGTGCGCGTGCGGATCAGCGGCACGGACCACGTCACGGCCGAGGATATTTCCAATGCCGTGAAATCGGCCGGCGTCGTCGGCCATTTTGCCAGGACAACAAAAACCAAAAAGTTCTAACGTGCTGTTAGCAGATTCGGCATCTGCCCAGGCAAGGTCCCGTTCGTATGGACGGGACCTTTGCGTTTTTGGAATACCTTGATTCGAAGCATGATCTTAATTCGTGCGATGTGCCGACACCGGGCGGATCGCATAGTCGCGTGCGGGTTCGGCCCCATTGGCGATGAGCCTGCAAATGCAGATTGCGAATAGTGGCAAGGCATGGCGGCTCATGCGCATTCGACCCTCGGTTTCATCAAAAGAACGCGTCCCACGCGACGATCACGAGCATCACGGCGCCGACAGCCAATTTGCCGACGGTTCCCCAGATGCGGCCGGCAAATGCACCGCGACCGGCGGCGACCCGCTCATCGTGCCGCGCGGCCTTTCCACGCTTCGCCCAAATAGGCGCCAAAAAATGCTCCGGCGGCGCCGCCTAAGAGTGCCATCACGAACGAGCCAAGGATCGGAATCGGCAGACCGATCGCGATCCCAATCACGCTGCCGACAACAGCGCCGACCATTGAGAGTGCAACGCCACGTTTGCTCGCACCCTGCTTCGCGGCGCCGGCGGCACTGGCAGCGAACTCGATGATTTCACCGAGGACTGCCATCCCCAGCAGCACGGCGACGGCTGTCCATGAAATGCCGCGCCCGGAATTTGCGGGCTGGAGCCAGGCGAAAAGCGCTGCCAGCCCGACAATGATCCAATTGCCCGGAAGCGTGACGAGCGTTGTTAACCACGCCGCGCCGCAGGCCAGCACGAGCAAGAGCGCCCACAGATAATAGACCCAGGCTTCCATGCAACGATTGTAGCACGAGCGCCGGTGAAAACCGAGCAGTGGCAACGATTGGATTACGCCTGCTTCGATCGAATCCACTGGGCGAGTTGGGATTCGTCGAGCGCGCGTTCGGCGACAGAGAGAAACGTTTGATATTTTTCGATGTCGGTCGCGTCGATGTCTTGGCCGTTAAGTTTCAGGAAAGTGCGACACAGCACATAGGCGGTACGTTTGTTTCCGTCCACAAACGGCTGGTTCTTGATAATGCCGAAGGCGTAAGCGGCGGCGAGCGCAGCGATATCCGGTTTTGGCTCTGAATATGCGAACGCGTTCTTCGGCCGCGCAAGCGCGGAAGACAACATCCCTGGGTCGCGGATGCCGTCGAGCCCGCCGTGCTCCGCAAGCTGCCGGCTATGGATGGCGGTGACGACCTCGTCGAGTAGCCAAGCGGGTTCCTTCATGGATCAGCGCACTACTCGGCCAACTTTTTGAGCACGTCGCGATCGGAGCGCATGACTTGCTCGGCCACGGCCATCTGCTTGGCAAACTCCGGATTGTACGGCGTGAGCTCGATGCCGTTCGGCGTTTCGACAACATGCAGCACATCACCTTTGCCGACGCGGAGTTTTTCGAGTAGCTCCTTCGGGAGCACGACGCCGGTGGAACTTCCGACGGTGGTGAGCTTGAGAGTAGTGACCATGTGGACCTCACATGTATTATAACATTTATTATAATGCGTCCAACGCTGGTTTTGCCGGTGGTTTATTACGAGCTTTGGGCAAGTGCTTCGCCGAGTAATGCTCCTCTGAGAAGTTACCGCGAAGCGGTTACACACCGTAGCCCAGGGTCGCCCGTAGCGTTGCGAAGGGCGCACCCTGGGTTGGCACGTAACCATGAAAATTTACGCTGAAGGCGTTACACATTCGTGTGTAACGCCTTCAGCGTAACGGATCGAGCGCCTATCGAAACCCAGGGTGCGCCCCTCGACAGGCTCGGAGCGACCCTGGGCTACGGTGTCTAACGCCTTCGGCGTTTCCGATAGGGCAGCGAGCTGTACGACCACGAGAACGACCCGCACGAATTTAAGAATCTGGCGAAAGACAGTGCGCACGCGGAGACGGTTGCGGAAATGAAGCGATTGCTGAAAGGAACGGTGAACCAATCACGTGGGCAAAGCTATCGTTTACGTCGGGGGGCCAACCTCTAAGGTTTATACATACCCGTTCGTCTAGCACTGTAGTATATATACTACAGTGCTAGACGCACGGGCCAAATTGTCATCCGCTCCATAACTGATTGCCCACAAACGACTTGTGGCGTCAATTCGATGGATATTCCTAAGCTCCATTGGGGACCGTACTTAGGGCTGTCGATACAGAAGTCGGTTTCGGCTGGCGACGTGGTATATATACCACGTCGCCAGCCAAACCACTCGAATTAACCAAATCAACAAACCAGAACAGAAATCAGCGGGCTTTAGGACATCAGGAAGGAGATGAGTGATGTATACATACATCACTCATCTCCTTCCTGATCCTTCAAAGCATCCATCATGGCACAACCCGATTCGCAAAACGTGCCGTATTTGCTTGAACTTTCCAAAGTCAAAGCAACCTTCGCCGCAATCGAGGAAGAAATCTTCACACCCAAGCAGCTAGACCTTTTGATAACGAAGCATTGGAAGATATGGCTGCAAGTTGAGTCTTTAGATGATGACACTGACGCCAAAACGCTTGAAAAGAAAGGACTGATACTCTTACGCTCCGGAACACACCGGTCCATCACCAAAGCAATTTTGGATCACGACATTCTCTTACGGAATCGCCTGCCTTTCCCATATCGTACCGAAACTCGCTACACCAAACGCGAATTGCCGACGTACCAAATCGTTCAATCAATTGACAACAATGGATACTTCAGCCACTTCTCGGCCATACAGTTCCATAACCTTACTGAACAAATACCAAAGACGATTTATTTCAACGTGGAACAACCAGCATCCAGTGGTGGTGGATCACTTACTCAGGCCAACATTGACCGCGCATTTCGAGGAAAATGTCGAGTATCAAGTAACGTAACAAGATTTCGCGATGTCACGATACACAAGCTAAATGGTCAAAACACAGGAAAGCTAGGTGTTATATCCACCATATTGGACAACGGCTACAGTGTCCACTTGACTGACCTCGAACGAACATTGATCGATATTACTGTGCGGCCGGTCTACGCTGGAGGCGTTTCACAGGTAGCACGAGCTTTTAAGGCCGCAGCCGAAAAAGTATCCGTATCGCGCTAGTTAAGTATCTCACATCAATAAGCTTCACATATCCATACCATCAGTCTATCGGCTTTTACATGGAAAAAGCCCGAGGCTTTAAACCCTCAGATGTAGCTCAACTTCGAGAGTTTCCGATTGAATATGACTTCTATCTGAACTACCAATTGAAGAACCCGGCTTACAATGCAAAGTGGCGCCTATTCGTCCCAAAGGGGTTTTAATAGTTCACACTGCCGGCATAGATAATCGAAATAAAACTCGAAGTCTTGAAGATCATAATCGGGATCGACAGTTTCCTTGACTAAAAGAAAATCGTCCTCATGTTGTTCGCGCACATTTTTTATTTCCCCGATTAGATGCATGGGACATCGCTTCTTGTCGTAAACCTTTCTAAGCGTTCTTTGAAAATCTTCGCTATCGAATTCGACGCCATAATGTTCCGCCACAATGTAAATGTCGACGAAGTCCCTTGCGCGGCCGCGGATTTAGGTGCACTAAATCGACATACTCCTTCATTTGTTGGCAAATAGCCCGCGCCTTCTCTGCGACGAACATAGCAGGCGAGTATCCGAAAATCGAAAAGTTGTCGACGTCATACTTTTCCTTCTCATCACAAAATTCGTGACGGCTAATATCAACTGTAAACTTTGTTGAACCCTTTTTTCCAACTACTTCAGCGTTGCGTCTAAGTTGCTCAACGTCTCCCTTCAACAGATTGTATTTCTCGACATCGATGATTTTGAATTCAATCTTGTACCCTCCCCAGAAATCCTTCATTTCCTCAGATATCTTTGGAGGCACGTCGCGAAGAATCAAGTCGAAAACCCTTAAACCGTGGGTTGCAAAAGTAGTTTCGAGAGCGTGCCTTATCTTTTCGCGGGCAGATTCTACGTCGTCAAATTCTCCGTCCATCGACAGATCTACGTCCACCGACGCGCGCGGATATTTTATAGACAACATCGAGTAAGTTGCCCCCCTTAAGGACAAGACGATTGACGAATTCTTTGTCCGTCAGTATTGCCAGGATAACTAACTTCTTGATATGGCGAAGAAATTCGATCCGGTCCATGAATTCCCTTATTGTCGAGAGACTATTTCTGCACAACCGTCTTGCTCATCCGCTCCGCCATGCGGGATAGTGCCCGGCTGCAGTCGGTCGGGTCGATGACGACTTGCAGGATGCTCGGGGCGCTCTTTTCTTTCCAGGCGGCGTTGAGTGCCGCGTCGAATTCGGATTCGGTTTGGATGAGGTAGCCTTTGCCGCCGCCGATTAGCTCGGGCAGGCGGTGGTATTGCCAGGCTGGGATGTCGTTGAATTTCCAGTCGCCGGGGTGGAGCAGGCGCTCGGTGCCGTAGCCACGGTTGTCGAGGACGATCACGATCGTGGGGAACTTGTACCGCACCAGGTTCGAGAACTCCATGCCGGTCATCTGGAACGCGCCGTCGCCGACGATCACCACCACGCGGGCCTCCGGCCGGGCCACGTGGACGCCGAGGGCGGCCGGGACCGCGAAGCCCATCGAGGTGTAGTAGGCCGGGCTGATGAACTCGGTGCGGCCGCGGGTCGTGAGCTCGGTCGCGCCGAAGAGCGAGTCGCCGACGTCGGCGATCACGACGGTGCCGTCTTCGAGCTGCTCGTCGAGGCGGTCGATCATCCGCGTGACGGTGATCTTGTCGTTCGGCCGCAGCGTGAACGGCTCCTTTTTAAAATCGGTTGGCGCCGGCGGCGGCGGGTTCTTGGGTTTGGGGTGCCGGGTGGCCAGCGCGTGGACGAAGTCCTCCAGCCGCACGTCGTGGTAATGATGGTAGCGGACGCGGCACTGTTCGCTGGTGACGTAAATGCAGTCGGTCAGGTCCAGCTCGGCCGTGTAAATGCCCAGGTTGATATCGGTCATGAACGTGCCGAGCATGATGACGCAGTCGCTGGCCTCGACGTACTTGGTAACCTCTTCGTGGCCCAGCGCGCCTTCGTAGAGGCCCATGTAGAGCGGATGGGTTTCGGCGACGACTCCCTTGCCGAGCATCGTGGCAGCCATTGGTATGCCCGACTCTTCCGCCAGTCGCACGGCTTCTTCCTGCAGCCCGAATCGATGGATTTCGACTCCCAAAAGCAATACGGGTTGCCGCGCGCCGGTGATCCGTTCGACCGTTTCATCGATCGCTTCGGCCAGTGCCCGCGAATCGCTGCGTATTTCCAATTGTTGGTAGGGCGGCGAGGTTTCGGGCCGGACGTGCACCATGTCGCGCGGGATCTCGATGTACACGGGCCGCTTAAAGCGAGCGCATGTTGCTAATGCGCGGTCGATCTCGCTGAATGCGGTCAGCGGATTGCTCAGCTCGGTGCCGGCGACGCACAGCTTTTCGAATACGTCGTACTGCGTGCGCCAATTGCGGACCATGTGATGCAACAGCGGATTGTGGATCCGCTCGCGCAAGCCGGGGGAGCCGGTGATCATCACGACGGGCGATTTTTCGGCATACGCGCCGGCAATCGAATTGCACACGCTGAGGCCGCCGACGCAATACGTAACGCACAGCGCCCCCATGCCGTTGACGCGGGCGTAGGCATCGGCGGCGAAGCCGGCGCAGTCTTCGCGCGTGCAACCGATCGCCCGGAGCGGGCTTTGCTCGAGCATCGTGTAGAACGACAGAATGTAGTCGCCCGGGATGCCGAACACGTCGCGGATGCCATAGTCGTGCAGCCGGCGAATCAGATATTGGCCGATCGAAAGGTCGCCGTCGTTTTGCGTCGCCATTTCAAATCCATTGAATAAAGGTTTTTTCAGGCAGAGGCGTTGAGAACGCAGGGCAGGCAAATCCCAGGTCGAGTATTGCACATTCAAATTCGAAAACGGATTCTCCGCGACCTCTGCGCCTCTGCGTGAGACAACACTTGCCGGAGAGGCGCGTTGCAGAATTATACTCCACTCGCGCGGCGGGTTCGCGCGCAACCATCCGGGCCGCCTGTCGGCCACATCCAGAAAATATGCTTTCCTGTTACTTGATTTCCAGTCCAAAAGACTTCATCTTGGTAATCCCCTCGGCCGTTACGCTGAGGCGAATATTGGAACTGCCGTCAAGAACGCACCGCCGACAGGAATGACAACATGAATGCTCTAATTACCGCGTTAACGCGCTGGCTCGCAATTGCCGGCTCGTTGGGGCTGCTTTGCCTGATTATGGTCGTCGCAGGCGAGACTCCGCACCGGGCCATCGCCAAGGACCATACGTATATGCCGGTCACCGACGACATGACCTTCGAGCAAATCTATCAGAAAGACACCGGTGAGAAAGATGAAGTCATGGCCCATCAAAAAGCGCTGCTTGAAAAGCGCTACGATCTGCGCGATGACCCGTCGGACGTGCAGATGTCTGGCAAGCGCAAGGCAGTTCAGCAAGGCGTTCGCGTGAAGCTGCCCAACGGTATGACTTGGGAGCGGCTGGCCAATATGTCGCCGGAGCAAATCAAGCGGCAAAACGTATTCCCGATGGGCTTTCGGCCGTTGCCGCACGCGAAGCACCCGACCGGCGGCATGGTTTTTCCCAAGAAGGAAATCGATGAAATCAAGAAACAAGAGGGCCGCGACCTGGAGCGGTTCGACGTCGAATTCGACATTCCGGACCAATTCACGCCCGAATTTCCGCCGCCGATGTTCCTGACGAGCCGGCCCGACTTGGGCGACGTTTCGCAGGGACAAGTCATCACGATCAAGAATTACTATAAACTGCTGGACGGCATAATTACGCCTGTGCAGATGGAAGGCATGCGGCTGCTGTTGACGCCCAATCCGCAGCAACAATTCAACCAGACCGAAGACCGAAAGGTGCATGATCCAACTCTCGGCGTCACCTGCTTGGATTGCCACATTAACGGCCACACGAATGGAACGTTTCACCTGAATCCGGACACGAGGCCGCAAGAAGACCGACTACGGATTGAGACCGTGAGCTTGCGTGGGATGTTCAACCAGCAGATTCACGGCTCGAAGCGATCGCTTCGCTCGGTCGAGGACTTCACCGAATTCGAGCAGCGAACGGCATATTTCGATGGCGACCAGGTCATTGCTGCAAAGAAGGGGTTGTTTTTGCCGAACCGCTCGGATCAGGTTTCGATGATGGCCCAAATGCAGAACATGTTCGACTTTCCGCCGGCGCCGAAGCTCGATGTGTTCGGCAGACTGATTCCGGAGAAATCAACGGAGCATGAGCTGGCCGGCGAAAAAGTGTTTCACGGCAAGGGCCGGTGCGACGAATGCCATGCGGGGCCGTTCTTCATTGATACCCAGATGCACGACCTGCACTTGGAGCGGTTCTATAACATCGAAATGATCGGCGGACAGCGGAACATGCAGGACGGGCCGATCAAGACGTTCACGCTCCGCGGGATCAAGGATTCGCCGCCGTACCATCACGACGGCCGGCTGCTCACGCTCGACGACACGGTCGAGTTCTTCAACCTGGTGCTGGGCGTCAAGCTCACCAAGCAAGAGAAGAGTGACCTGGTGGAATATCTGCGCTGCTTGTAGCGCAGCGCGAAAGATATAGCCGACCCATCTTGGGTCGGTGGCGCGACTGTTGATAGATAAACGAAGATTCATACCTGTCGATAACGGCCCAGTCGAAACCGGCCATGATGCCCGGGCTATGTGTTAGCGTATCTATGGACAAAATTCGCTGGGGTGTTCTGAGCACGGCAAAGATCGGCCGCGAGAAAGTTATTCCGGCTACGCAGCGCAGCCGAATTCGGCGCGGTGGTGGCCATCGCATCGCGTGATTTGTCCCGCGCGAAAACGATTGCCTCGCAACTCGGCATCGAAAAAGCCTACGGCTCGTACGATGAGTTGTTGGCCTCTCCGATTGTCGACGCGGTCTACATTCCGCTTCCGAACCACATGCACGTGCCATGGTCGCTACGCGCGCTCGCGGCCGGAAAACACGTGCTGTGCGAGAAGCCGATCGGCCTGTCGGTTGCTGAAACGGAGCAGCTAGCCGTGGCCGCCGATGCACATCCGGCATTGAAAATCATGGAAGCATTCATGTATCGCTTCCATCCGCAGTGGCAAACGGCTCGCCAATTGGTTCGCGACGGCCGCATCGGCGAGCTGCGTACGATCAACACGCAGTTTTCGTACTACAATGACGACCCGCAGAACATACGCAATCAGGCTGACATGGGCGGCGGCGGATTGATGGACATCGGCTGCTACCCGATCTCGTTATCGAGGTTCCTCTACGACGCGGAGCCCGTGCGCGTGCTCGGACACATCGAGCGCGATCCGGCAATTCACGTCGACCGGCTGGCTTCCGCCATACTGGAGTTTGCCGACGGAGTGGCCACGTTTACGTGCGGCACGCAGATTGCGCCTTACCAGCGAGTGAATATCTTTGGAACGCGCGGCCGCATCGAGATCGAAATCCCGTTCAACGCACCGACGGATCGCCCCTGCCGGATTTGGCTCCAAAGCGGCCGCGATTTTGGCGAAGCAGAAGAGATCCGGTTCGACGTCTGCAATCAATACACGCTCCAAGCGGATGCCTTCGCCCAATCGATTCTGCAAGGGACACCGGTTTCCGCTCCGTTGTCCGATGCGGTCGCCAACATGCGTGTGCTGGAACGCGTGGTGACCAGCGCGGAAAACGGTAATTGGGCCTAATGTGGTACACCTGCGCCAACCGACCGTGCCTCACGGCACCTGATCTTGACCGCACGTTAAACACCGGACGACAATCCGGTCTCATTCGGCTCTGTCGAAAACATAGCCCGGCCATCCGGGCCGGCTGGAAACGGTC
Organism: Pirellulales bacterium; assembly: GCA_963733825.1. Classification (GTDB taxonomy): domain Bacteria; phylum Planctomycetota; class Planctomycetia; order Pirellulales; family Lacipirellulaceae; genus JABDGM01. The sequence continues at coordinate 195,811 of CAVTEK010000002.1, read as the reverse complement.
GGCTTTACCGCGAGCTTTCACGGTCCAACAACCGACCCAAGATGGGTCGGCTATGTTTTCTGCAGGGCCGTCTCTTTCCTGTTTGAAGCGATGACGACCCACGCCCTTAGTGACACAACGCATCAGCCAACTTCGAATGTTTGGCGGATCGTGGTCGGATACGCGATTGTGGCAGTCGCCGTAATTGGTTTGATCCTCTTAGTGCTGTCGTACGGTCGCAATCTGGCGACGTCCGTCGATACGGCGCCGTCGGCAGCCACACCAGCGGCCGCGGCTCACAAATTGAGTCCGCTTTACCACGTGCTTCTGGCGTTGGTTTCAATCCTTCTTTTGGGCCGCTGGCTGGGCAAGCTGTTTATCTACTTCGGGCAGCCGCGCGTGATTGGCGAAATGGTAGCCGGTATTGCCATCGGTCCGTCGTTGCTTGGAGTTATTTGGCCAGCGGCCAAAGATTTTATTTTGCCCGCCGATGTTGGCCCGTACCTGGGCATCATTGCGCAAATCGGCGTTATTCTTTATATGTTCCTCGTGGGCTTGGAGCTCAACGCGGGTTTGTTGCGTTCACGGGCCCATGCCACGGTTGCAATTTCCCACACAAGTATTCTCGTGCCGTTTCTTTTGGGCACGATATTGGCCCTTTGGCTCTATCCGCATCTGGCGCCCGAGCACACGCCGTTTTCAAGCTTTGCTTTGTTCATGGGCGTTGCGATGTCGATCACCGCCTTTCCCGTGCTTGCCCGGATCCTGACCGATCGACGGATGGAAGATACCGAATTAGGCGTCATTGCGCTTGGCTGTGCGGCCGTCGACGACGTTACCGCCTGGTGCCTGCTTGCTTTCGTGGTCGGTATCGTGCAATCGCAGATGGGCGGGGCGGTGCAAACGATTTTCTACGCCGTGCTGTATATCGGCATCATGCTGCTAATCGTCCGGCCGCTCGCCTTGCGATATATCAGCCACGAAGCGGACCATCCGCAGCGTCGTATGACCGTCTGGGTTCTCGTGGCCTTGCTATTTTCCGCGATGACCGCGGAATGGATCGGCATCCACGCGATATTTGGCGCATTCCTGCTGGGAGCGATCATTCCCCACGATGCCGAAATTGCCCGTGATTTTCAGCACAAGCTCGAAGACATCGTCACGATTCTGCTGCTGCCCGCGTTCTTCGCTTACACCGGCATGCGGACCGAAATTCAACTCGTCTCCGGCTGGCAGTCCTGGATATTTTGTGTCGTGATTATTCTCGTCGCCACGCTGGGAAAATTCGGCGGCAGCGTCGTAGCCGCGCGCTTTACGGGACTCGATTGGCGGCTTTCGGCCGCGCTGGGCGTGCTGATGAACACTCGCGGCCTGATGGAGTTAATCGTCCTCAATATTGGACTCGAACTAGGCGTCATCTCGCCCACACTGTTTGCGATGATGGTTATTATGGCGCTCACCACCACGATCGCCACCACTCCATTTCTGCATGCATTGACGGCAAGTACCGCGAACTTTGCCAAGGCCGCAGCTTGACCTGGCAGACTTTAGCGGCTGTAACGAGCGGAAATCGCCTCGAACTTACTCAACGACACGACGGCGCGGTAGACTTATCTGGAGACTTGGGTTTGCGGTCCGACCCAAACAGGGCCTGCCACCTTCACATGTAAAAGGAAGTATTCTCGTGACTACCTGCATTCGCATCGGTCTGATCTTCGCGCTTACGATGTTGGTTGCGGTCGCGTATTCGCCGTCGGCGCTGGCCGAAAAGAAGGACCACTCCAATTCGAACTCCGACGACAAGAAGGATGATGACCAGAACGATCAGCCCAAGCAAAAGTCGAATTCCCAACAGTTCCAGAAATCGAACACGCAGCAGTTCCAGAACTTGCCGAAAAACTCGCAGAATAAACAATTCAAATTCGACAAATCGCAACAATCGCAAAACAACTTCCAGAACAACCAACAATTTCAAAACAACCAAAAGCAGCCACCGTGGCAGAACCTGCAGAAGCAAAACTCATCGCAGCAGAACTTGCAGAAAAACATCCAATTACAAGGCATTCAAAACAAGCCCGATTGGATTTCCAAGAGCCATAACGACCATAAGGATGTTAAGAACTTTGTCGTGAAATTTGGCGGCCCGGAGCCCTTCTCGTCCAAGTGGTACAACGACCATCCGAAGGCCTGGCACTATCACCACGATCACGACGATGCTTGGAAGGTTGTTACGGCGGCCGGCGTGCTCGGCTTCCTTGGTTGGGAAGTCTATCATCCGCGCACCGTCGTGGTTTACGAACCGGTGCCGTACGATTCGCTGTTCTACACGCGGTCGGGCGTGATCATCGATCCTTCGCGCGGCAATTGGATGCCGTTGGGCCAGTACGCGCTGATGCTCGGGCCGGGCGACAATAGCACCCGGATGCTCGACCTCGCGATCGACAACTTCGGCCACATCCGCGGCTCGTACTGCGACATGGTCAGCGGTGCATCGTACAACGTGGCCGGCATTGTCGACCCGCGGACGCAATATGCGCAGTGGTCGCTCGAATCGAATCGGCAATTGACGTTCTACACGCCGCTGGGTGAGATGATGCAGCCGCAAGGGGCCGTCTACGTTCAGCTGCCCAGTGGCGAGCGCCAACAATGGCAACTGGTGCGCATGGACGGCGGCGGATACTAGCGAACGCCGCGTGGCTGGGGTCGAGCCGCAGGCGAGCCCCCAGCTTGGCCAACTATCGAGCGAATACTGGTCGCATTTACCGGGCGCGCAACTCCGCGATCCGTAACGATCGCGGTGATCAGCTCGGCCGGCGTCACATCGAACGCCGGATTGTAAACAGCAGCGCCCGCCGGCGCGGTTGGCGCACCAAATCCATTGGTGATTTCCTCGGCCGCTCGCTGCTCGATTGGGATTTCCGCGCCGGTTTCAATCGCCAAATCGAACGTCGTCAGCGGCGCGGCGACGTAAAACGGGATATCGAACGCCCGCGCGAGCATCGCCACACCGAACGTGCCGATCTTGTTCGCCGTGTCGCCATTGGCCGCGATACGGTCGGCCCCGGTGATTACGGCCTGCACCCGGCCTTCGCGCATAACTTGAGCGGCGGCCGAATCGCAAATGAGCGTCGCGTCGATGCCGCGCTGCGCCAGTTCCCACATCGTGAGTCGCGCGCCTTGCAAGAGCGGCCGCGTTTCATCGGACCACACGTGCGGCTTTTTTCCGCGGCGCGCCAGTTCGAAGATCACCGAGAGCGCCGTGCCATCGCCACTGCCAGAGACCAGCGCACCAGCATTGCAGTGAGTGAGAACACCCGCGCCGTTCGGCAAGTCGTCGAGGAGATCCGCACCGTGACGGCCCATGGCGGCACACATCTGTCGGTCTTCCACATCGATTGCCAGGGCTTCAGCCAATAGTCGTTGCATCAAATCTGCTGAGGGCGAGCCGGGCCGCCCACGGCCCCGGTCCACAGCGGGGCCGAGGACGGCCCGGCTCGCTACTGCTCGCATCCGTTCCAGCGCCCAAAAGAGATTTACCGCCGTCGGTCGGCTCGTCGCCAGATAGTCGCAGACTTCGCCAACATCGCGTCCTTGATTCACGCCCACACAAACGCCGTATGCCGCCGCCACACCGATCGCGGGCGCACCGCGCACGCTTAGCCGCTTGATCGCTTGCCACACGTCTTCGACCGTGCGGCATTCAAGGTAAGCCGTCGCTGACGGCAAGCGTGTCTGATCCAAGAGCACGAGATGGCCGTCGATGTCGCCAACCCAGCGAATTGTGGCGAATGGTTCCGACATAGTAGAAATTATGCCACTTTGAAACGCGGCGAATAGGTAAGGCCGAACGTCTCCGCTACCGGTTTGTTCGTGATTTCGCCGCTGCAAAGATTGATGGCCCTGGCCACCGGCCGCAGGTCGCGGGCGGCCGCTTCGATGCCGCGTTGAGCGATTTCCAGCACCCAGGGCAGCGTGACGTTGCAGAGCGCGAACGTACTGGTGCGGCCCACGGCCCCCGGCATGTTCGTTACGCAGTAGTGCAAAATTTCTTCCTCCATATAGGTCGGGTTGCTGTGCGACGTGGGCCGGCTCGTGACGATGCAGCCGCCCTGGTCGATGGCCACGTCGATGATCACGCTGCCCGGCTTCATTCGCCGCAGGTCTTCGCGGTTGACGAGCATCGGCGCTTTCGCTCCCGGAATCAGCACCGCGCCAATCACGAGATCGGCCCGCGACAACTGCTCGCGGATCGTGTGCCGGTCGCTGAACAGGCAATCGACGTTCGGCGGCATCACGTCGTCAAGATAACGGAGGCGTTCCATGTTGATATCGAGGATGGCGACGTCGGCTCGAAAGCCGGCCGCGATCTTGGCAGCGTTCGCGCCGACGATTCCACCGCCGAGGATTGTAATGTGCGCAGGTGCCACGCCGGGTACCCCGGCGAGCAGGATTCCGCGCCCTTGTTGTGGCCGCTCCAAATACTTGGCACCCTCCTGAATGCTCATCCGCCCGGCGACTTCGCTCATCGGCGTGAGCAGCGGCAAGCGGCCCTGGTCGTCGGCCAATGTTTCGTAGGCGACGCACGTCGAACCGGTCCTCAGCAGCCCATCGGTCAGCTCGCGGTCGGCGGCCAAATGGAAATAGGTGAAGACCACCTGTCCCTTGCGAATGAGCGCGATCTCACTTTTTTGAGGCTCCTTTACTTTTACAATCATGTCGGCCCGGGCGAAGATGGCGGCCGGCCCATCGATCAACTCGGCTCCGGATTGCACGTAATCGCTGTCCGGCAGCCCGGAACCGGTGCCGGCACCGGCCTCGATCAGCACCTGATGCCCGCGGCGGACGAGCTCCTCGACGCCGACCGGCAACATCGCCACGCGGTATTCATCCTGCTTGATCTCTTTCGGCACTCCCACGATCATGACAATGGCTCCGAATCGGATGTCGTCCACATAACGAGCGACTAATAGTGTAAAGCACCAATGACCAAATCCCAATGACCAATTGCAGGGGAACATGATCGAAGCCCGCAGCGCAAGCAAGGGATAATCGATTGGTTCCCTTGCTTGCGCGTCGGGCGCCGATCCATTACATTCACCAGCCGATGAAACCCAACAACCACTGGCTCCCGTTCGCCGTGTTGGCCGTGGCCCTCGTGATTTGGGCGAGCGTGTTTGCCGCCGGCGCCTATCTGGAACTCGGCGCCGACAGTCCCCGCCACGACTTCCGCAAGCCGCTCATTATCTTGGGCACCATGGCGATTGTTCTTTCGCTGTGGGGATTCGCCCTCTGGAATCGGGCGCGGAAGCGAAGCAAATAGAATGCACAAATATCCGAGCGACGTCGCGTTTACACCGGCGGTGAAGACAATTCAGGTCGCGAAGGGTTCTCGCGATCTGTATGCGAAAGTGGAAGGCGGCCACAGATGGGAAACGACCGTCACCGAGGAGTTGGTGCAATTCCTTGCCGAGCGCGACGAGTTCTATTTCGCCACTGCCAACTCGGCAGGGCAGCCATACGTGCAATACCGGGGCGGCCGGCCCGGTTTGCTCCGGGTCATCGACAAGCACACGCTGGGCTTCGCCGATTTCGACGGCAATCAGCATTACATCACGCTCGGCAATCTATCCGAGAACTCGAAGGCGTTCATTTTTCTGATGGATTACATTGACCTGCGCCGGATCAAGATTTGGGGCACGGCGCGGGTGATCGACGACGATCCGGCGCTCGTCGAGCGGCTGCGCGATCCCGAGGATGAGTCGCCAGCCGAACGAGCCATCGTATTCAAGATCGAAGCTTGGGATATGAACTGCCAGCAGTATATTCACCGGCGGTTTTCGCAGGAGATTGTCGGGCCGCTGATTGAGAAGTTGCAGGGGCAGATTCGGGAGTTGGAGGCGAAGCTAGAAACTCATACTGTAACCGGTAGGTGACACCTTGCCCCGCAAACTGCGAATCACGTGCTCGATCGTCTTTTTAACAGGTTGCTTATTTTTGATTATCGCTTGGGCGCGAAGTTATCGCGTAAACGATCGGGTACATATCATGTTGAACGGAAGAGACGTAATTGTCGTTTCCAAGGAAGGGTGCCTAACAGTCTTCCCGGTTTTGTGGGACGTGCGTGTATTCGGCTGGCAATGGATAACACATCCAGTGGATGATGAGCTTGCGTTTCCATTAGGATTCGAGACCACGCTTGGTTTCGGTTGGATCAAGGATCCGATCCTACCTGTGGAGCGGTCAACAGTTGTACCACCACCTGGTTCAAAAGCAGCCTACTACGGCACTGGAACGACTACCTTGCCCGGCTCAGGCCCGATCATGCCATATTGGTCGTTTGTTCTGCTAACAGGCGGTCTGGCTGCGGCATTCGGAATACGAAGGCCGTTCAAATTCAGCCTTCGGACATCGATCTTAGTGATGACCATAGTGTCGGTGGAGCTTGGCTTGGTAATTTATGCGGCCAAGAAATGAAACCCAAAAAGTGGAAGGTGAGATTTCTCCAAATCTTGGCTGTTCCAGCTTACGGCAGTGGATTTCCCGCCCTTGTAGCTCCCACCAGGCTGCGGTAAACTGTTGGATTCTCACGTTTTAGAAGTTAAAGACAAGTGTTGGCGCCCAAGCACCTTCACCCCGGCCCTCTCCCAAAGAGAGAGGGAGTTGAGAACGCGAATCATGAAAACCTACATGGCTAAGCCCGGCGAGGTCGAGCAGAAGTGGCACATTATCGATGCCACCGACCAGGTCGTTGGCCGGCTCGCCAGCCGGATCGCCGTCCTCTTGATGGGCAAGCATCGGCCGACGTACACGCCGCACATCGATACGGGCGACTTCGTCGTTGTGATCAACGCCGAAAAAGTGAAGTTCAGCGGCAAGAAGTGGGAGCAAAAAGAGTATCGCTGGTACACCGGCTACCCGGGTCAGAAATCGGTCGGCGCCAAAACGCGGCTGGAGCGCAAGCCCGAGTTGATCCTCCACGAAGCGGTCCGCCGCATGTTGCCGAAGAACAAGCTCGCGTTCAAAATGATCACCAAGCTCAAGATCTACAAAGGCGCTGAACACCCGCATCAGGCCCAGCAGCCCGAGGCGCTGGAGCTGGCCGCTAAGTAAATTATTCGTACATGGACCAATGCAAATTGGTCATCGCAAATTTGTAATTTGTCATTGGGCGATTTCGGAAATGGCCAATTTCAAATGACAAATTACCAATGACCAAACTCCCCATCTGGCAATCAACCTGAAAATGGCAACCACAGAAAAAGTCATCGACGCCCTTGGAACCGGCCGCCGCAAAACCTCGGTCGCACGCGTGCGAATCCGCGCCGGCGCAGGCAAGCTCACGATCAATGAGCGCTCGCTCGAAGACTATTTCACGATTCCGCAGGACCGCAACGCGGTCGTGGCGCCGCTGGAGCACGCGGGTGTGCGCAACAGCGTCGATGTGATTATTCGCGTCCATGGCGGCGGCAGCACCGGCCAGGCTGGCGCCTGCATGCAAGGCATCGCTCGCGCCCTGATGCGCTACGATAGCGACCTGGACGCCAAGCTCCGCGAAAAGACCTTCCTCACTCGCGATGCCCGCATGAAAGAGCGCAAGAAGCCGGGCCTCCACGGCGCCCGCCGCGGCACCCAATTCTCGAAGCGCTAGCCGTTGCGGCGGTTTCTCGGAGATCGCCGAATCCGCGTGTCGTAGACGCGCGGCTACGAGCAATTCTCTGCGTCTTTTGCGGCCGCGGGCAGTGGCACGTCTCGCCGTCGCATGCTTTAATGGCGACACGCTGTCCCCCGACGCCTATTCCCTGTCCCCCGACCCCTTTTCCCTCCATCATGACTGCCATCGAACCGAAGCTCTTCGTATTCCTCTTGTCCACGTTTTTGGGCCTCGAGGTGATTCGCCGCGTATCGCCGCTGTTGCACACGCCTTTGATGTCGCTGACCAATGCGATTTCGGCGATCGCCGTCGTGGCCGGAATTCAGGTCATGGCCGAAGGCGCCGAAGAGGGGCACAAGACGTTGACGACCGTGCTATGCACGTTGGGGGTCATTGCGGCGACGACAAACATCGTGGGCGGCTTCTGGATCACGGATCGAATGCTGAAAATGTTCCGCCGGGAGAAATCCCGTGATTAACGTCCACTCGACCGCCGGTTTGATCGTGGCCGCAGTCGATTCATCCGACGCCGCCAACTCGTGGGTCGGCATCGGCACGTATCTTGTCGCCGCTGCCCTGTTCATTTTGTCGCTCAAATGGCTGAGTCATCCGCGGACCGCGCGGCAAGGCGTGCGGGCCGGCGAGATCGGGATGGCACTTGCCATTATCGGCACGCTGCTGATCTATCGTACCGTGTCGTACGAGTGGGTGCTGATCGGTATGGTGATCGGTTCGCTGATCGGCGCACCCATGGCGATTTGGATGCCGATGACCGCGGTTCCGCAGCGGACTGCACTTTCCCATGCGTTTGGCGCGCTGGCTGCCGCACTGATCGGCACCGCCCATTATTATTGGCTTCTCGATAAAGGTGAAATCGATCATTTCACGATGGCCATTCTCGCCGTGGAAGTGCTGCTTGGCAGCCTGACTTTCACGGGAAGTTTGGTCGCGTTCAGCAAGCTGCAAGAACTGATTCCGAGTTCCGTTAAAGGGCTGCCGAATCAAAACGTGATTAACTTCTCGGTACTGGGCGCGGCGGTATTGTGCGCACTTTGGCTCACGGTAAGTCCCGGCTCCTATCTGCTTTTTCCCGTGCTGATTCTGCTTGGCTTGGGGTTTGGCCTGTGCCTCGTGCTGCCGATTGGCGGCGCCGATATGCCCACCGTAATCTCGCTTTTGAATTCGTATGCCGGATTATCGGCGAGCCTCATGGGATTCGTGCTCAACAACTATCTGCTCATCATCGCCGGCGCGCTCGATGGGTCCTCGGGCCTGATCCTGTCGATCATCATGTGCAAGGCGATGAACCGCTCGTTCACCAACGTTCTGTTCGGCCGCATCGACGCCAGCAAAGCCGCCTCCGCCGACGATGTTTACGGCGGCAAAGTGAAATCGGCCTCGGCAGAAGACGTTGCGATGCTGCTCGACGGCGTCCGGCGAGTCGTGGTCGTACCCGGCTACGGCATGGCCGTCGCCCAGGCCCAGCATGCGGTCCGCGAACTGTTCAATCAACTTGAAGAGCGGGGCACCGATGTCGAATTTGCGATTCACCCCGTGGCAGGCCGGATGCCGGGACACATGAATGTCCTTTTGGCCGAAGCCGATATTCCCTACGACAAGCTGAAAGAAATGGACGAGATCAATCCGACCTTTAGCCAAACTGACGTGGCGATCGTCATCGGCGCCAACGACGTCGTGAACCCGCTTGCGAATACCGATCCCCACAGCCCGATTGCCGGTATGCCCATACTCAACGTGGGAGATGCCCACACGGTGGTCGTGGTGAAACGGAGTCTCAGCCCGGGGTTCGCGGGCATCCCGAACCCGCTGTTTGCCGCGGAAAACACGCTAATGCTCTTTGAGGACGGCAAAAAGGCCATCGTGGACATCGTCGCCGCGATGAAAGCGGCTGCGTAAATCGGCTCGGAGCGCAACATCCTTGGGATCAACCGCTTAGGGCGTACTCCCAATCCAACGGGTCGCCGGGAAATGCATCGCCCACTCCGAATGCGCGGCGGGGCGGCCAAATGAGCGGCTGAGCCGCGGCTGATCTTTTTTCTCCGAGCCAGTTGAAATGGCTGTTGCAAATCATTAAAATCAACCGATATGATATATTGAGATTCATTCTCAACTCCCGCCCACCGCTTACCAATGCGCAACCTCGTATCGCTTTCCGCTCTTCGTCCCGGCCAAGTTGCTGAAATTGGCGAACTTGCCGGTCCGCTCGCCCACATTCGCCGGCTCCAGGAACTCGGGCTGCGCAGCGGCGCGATCTTGAAAATGATCCGATGCGGCTCGCCCTGCATCCTCCGCGTCGATGGCAGCACGCTTTGCTTTCGCGACGATGGTTCGCTGCGCGTTTTGGTGCGCAAGGAAAACCGCATGACGCCCGTTGCGGCTGAGCTCTCGGTTGGCCAATCGGGCCGCGTCCTTCGAGTGGTCGGCGCCAACGATGTAAGTCGGCGGCTATTGGAAATGGGGATAACGCCGGGCGTCGAAATCCGCCGCCTTGGTACAGCACCGCTCGGCGATCCGCTCGAATTCGAACTTCGCGGCTACCGTCTAAGCCTGCGCAAGCGCGAAGCACAACAGATTGAGATTAACCACGGTGCCGCAGACTGATTTAAGATCGAAGATTTAAAATTGGTGGAAAAAAGCCCAGCTTTAGATCTTCGATCTTAAATCTTAGATCTTCGATCCGTATGCAAACCGCATCACTGCCGAAGACGATCCGAGTTGCCATCGTCGGCAATCCCAATACGGGAAAGTCGACGTTGTTCACCGCGCTCGCCGGTGTGCGGCAACGAGTCGGCAATTATCCGGGCGTTACGGTCGAAAAGAAGACAGGTACGGTTCGGCTCAACAACCAGGTTTTCGAACTGATCGACCTGCCGGGCACCTACAGCCTCGCGCCGCGCTCGCCGGATGAAATGGTGGCCGTCGATGTGCTGTTGGGCCGCCGCGATAACGCGGGGCCGCCGGATGTCGTGCTTTCGATCGTCGATGCCAGTAATCTCGAACGGAATCTGTTTTTAGTCAGCCAGGTGCTCTCGATTGGTCTACCGACGGTCGTCGCGCTGAACATGGTCGATTTGGCCCGCGAGCGGCAGGTTGAGATCGATATGGATGCACTTTCGAAACGACTCGGCGTGCCGGTGATCGCCGTACAGGCGAATCGCCGCGTCGGAATTGAACGGTTAAAAAAGGCGCTTGCCGAAGCGGTTGTTGGCGCCGTCACGGTGAGAGAAAACCCGTTTCCAGCGGTGTTTCGCCAACACGTCGCAGAATTCTCCGTTTGGCTCAACGAAAATTCGCCGCAGGCCCTCCCGCAATTCCTCATCGAGCGGCTGCTGCTGGACGGCGACGGCTACTTGGAGCGCGAACTTTTGAACGGTGCCGCGGATGAAGGTTCGCGCAAGCTGCGAGCGGCCCGTGATTCGCTGGCTGCCGCCGGACTGCCGGTCCCGGCCGTCGAGGCGATGGCCCGCTACGATTGGGTCGCCCGCGTACTCGACGGGATTTCGCATCGCCCCGACGACCACCGCCCGACCGCGACCGACCGCATCGACGCCGTGCTGACGCACAAATTATGGGGCGCGCTCATCTTCGTCGTGGCGATGGCCGTGCTGTTCTCGTCGATCTTCGTATTGGCCGTGCCGGTGATGAATCTGATCGACGGCGCGAAAAGCTCATTCGGCGAGTGGGTGAAAGGCCTGATGCCGGCGGGCGCGCTTCGTTCGCTGCTGGTGGACGGCGTCATTGGCGGGGTGGGCGCCGTCGTTATTTTCCTGCCACAAATCCTCATTCTGTTTTTTATGATCGCGCTGCTCGAAGACTGCGGCTACATGGCCCGCGCCGCTTTTCTGATGGACCGGCTTATGGCCGGCGTCGGTCTCAGCGGCAAATCGTTCATCCCGCTGCTCTCTTCGTTCGCCTGCGCCGTGCCCGGCATCATGGCCACACGCGTGATTGAAAACCGCCGCGACAGGCTGGCCACGATTCTTATCGCGCCTTTGATGAGCTGCTCGGCCCGGCTGCCGGTGTACGTGATCCTGATCGGCGCCTTCGTACCCGCCCAATATTATTTGGGCGGCCTGCTCGGCCTGCAGGGTCTAGTCCTGTTTGGGATGTACTGCGTCGGCGCGATTGTCGCGATCGGTATCGCCTGGCTGCTGAAAAAAACGCTGCTCCGCGGCGAAACGCCCCCTTTCGTGTTGGAGCTGCCCAGTTATAAATTTCCGTCCGTGCGAACGGTCGCGTTCCGCATGGCCGAACGCGCCGGCGATTTTCTGGCCCGGGCCGGCACGGTGATTTTTGCCGTCACGATTGTGGTCTGGGCACTGTCGTATTATCCGAGAAGCGACGAACAAGTCGCTGCTGCAATTGCCGCGCAGCGCGCCAGATTCAAAACGATCCGGCCGCCACCGCCGAATTCGATAAACCGGAGAATATCGCGCCCCTGGCCGCCAGCCTGCATCAGCGGTTCAGCTTCCTCGGCCGGGCCGGGCATTGGATCGAGCCGGCCGTCCGGCCGCTCGGTTGGGATTGGCGAATCGGCTGCGCGGCGATTGCTTCGTTCCCCGCGCGGGAAGTCGTGATGGGCGTTTTGGGAGTGATCTATCAACTGGGCGACGACGTCGACATCCATCAGGAAGGCGACCAGCATCGGCTGCAGACGCAGCTCCGCGAAGCCCGTTGGGACGACTCGGGCCGACCCGTGTACAATTTACCTGTTGCGCTTTCGATCATGGTGTTTTTTGCGCTGTGCCGCGCAGTGCGCGGCGACACTCGCGGTAATCCGCCGCGAAACGAATAGTTGGCGCTGGCCGGCGTTCACGTTTTCGTACATGACAATCCTCGCCTACGTTGGTGCGCTCATAACCTACCAGGTTGGCATTCGCGTCATCGGTTAGCATTCAAATGCAAGATATTTTTGCGGTTCTGATCGCTGTCGCTGCCGCGGCGTTTCTCGCTCGGCGTGGTTGGCAGCGTCTGGCCGCGCGGCGCGGCGGCGGATGCGGCTCGTGCTCCAACTGCCCGTCCTCGGATTCAGCAAAATCGTTGCCATTGGTCACTATTTCGACCGATATGTCTCACGCCAAGGTGCAAAGGCACTAAGAATCCGGCAACGGTCATCATTCCATCTTTGTGCAATAGCGCCTTTGCGTAAGAATTCATTGCATGACCGCGACGGACCGCAAACCAATTGAAGACCAATCAACGTTGGTTTTCTCTGCAGCACAGCGGCAATCGCTTCGACGCCGGCTTTTCGCCTGGTACGCAACGCACAAACGTGATCTGCCTTGGCGACGTTCGCGCGATCCCTACCGCGTATGGATTAGCGAGATCATGCTGCAGCAGACGCAAGTGGCCACGGTCGGCAATTACTTCGAGCGATTCATCCGCAATTTTCCGGATGTTCGCCGCCTGGCAGCTGCAAGAGAGACAGAAGTTCTACGCGAGTGGGAGGGGCTCGGCTACTATCGCCGCGCTCGGCAACTTCACGCGGCCGCCCAACAAATAGTTGCTGAATACGGCGGCCAATTCCCCGCCGATGCCAGCGAACTGCAAAAACTTTCAGGCATCGGCCGTTACACGGCCGGTGCGATCGCCTCGATCGCCTTCGACAAACGGGCCCCGATCCTGGAAGCGAATACGATTCGGCTATTGAGCCGTTTGATCGGTTTCCGCGGAAATCCGCATTCGCTCTCCGGACAGCGTCCGCTCTGGCGCGTCGCCGAAGAGCTTTTGCCGCAAAAACGGGTGGCCGACTTCAACCAGGCGCTGATGGAGCTCGGCTCGCTCGTTTGCACGCCGAGTGAACCTAATTGCCCGGCGTGCCCTGTTTCGACGATGTGTGCCGCAAACGCCGCGGGCTTGCAGACTGAAATACCGCCCGCCAAACCGCGGCCGGTTTACGCCGAGTTGCACGAAGCGGCCGTGATCGTTCGCAAAAACGGCGCCGTGCTTGTGCGCCAGTGCGCGGCGGAGGAGCGATGGGCTGGTCTTTGGGACTTCCCGCGATTCACAGTCGATGCTGGCGGTAATTTGCACGTACAAAATGAGCTTACAGCAAAGGTCAAATTACAAACTGGAATTACCTGCGGAGCTGGCGCGTTAGTGACAACCATCAAGCATGGCGTCACCCGGTACCGCATCACGCTCGACTGCTACACGGCGGCATATATCGGCGGCCGCGTGCATCCGGCAAAATTCGCAACTATTCGCTGGCTTCCCAGCAGAAAACTAGCTTCGCTGCCACTTAGTTCGACCGGTCGCCGCATTGCAAACCAATTTGCCTAGAGGCCATTTCAAACCGGGGGCTAGCGCCCTGCGGCTGATTGAATTAGCCGAGAACGCGCTAGCGTCCGGTTCTCCTTGCGACGTATTTAAGCAGCATTTGGCAGCATCGCAGTTTGGCGACGAGCGCGATTCGGTTATATTTAACGACGGTGGGTCGTATGTTATAGCTTCGCGCGAGGAAATCTTCCCATGGATTTGTCACCGTTGCCTCCCGAGATTCGGCACTTGCCAATTCCTGACCGCGTACACCTCGTCGAAGCGATTTGGAATAGCATCGCCGACGACGAAAAGCAATTCGCGCTCACAGATGCACAGAAAGCGGAGCTCGATCGGCGTCTCGTTGCTCAGGCGGGTGATCCGAACTTCGGCCGTTCATGGGGCGAAATCAAGAAGAAGCTTCTCGGTGACTAATGGCGTATCCGTTGCTGGTATCGCCGGAGGCTGAGGCCGAACTGGTTCAGGCCTTTAGCTGGTACGAAGAACAACGATCGGGACTTGGGCACGAATTTGTTCTATGTGTCGACGATGCATTCGAACGCATACGGCAGAATCCACTCGCCTTCACTCAGACGTACAAATCGATTCGTCAAGCACTTGTGAGGCGGTTTCCGTACGTCGTTTGCTACACGTTCGATGCCGACTCGATCGATGTACTAGCCGTTTTCCACGGGCATCGTGATCCTTACGAGTGGAAGCGGCGTCAGCCATGAGGCCTTCGCTCGTCGATGCCCCTGGCACCTTTCGTCCGATGTTGCGGCTCACGCTGCCGGTGTTGCTCGAGCAGATGCTGCACACGCTCGTGGGCTTCACCGATCTGTGGCTGACGGGCAACTTCCTGCCCGATAAGGCCTTTGTCGCCGCGATGACGCTCATGATCTACGCGCTGTGGCTGATCGGCAACGTGTTCGGCGTCGTGGCCCTCGGCTCGACGGCCATGGTTGCCCGGTTCGTCGGCGCCCGCGATCAACCGATGGCCAATCGTGTCATGAATCAATCGATTCTGACGGGCGTCGTCTGGGCGGTTCTCTTGATGGCCGTGGTGCTGCCTTGTGCGGGGCTTTTCCCACTCATCATGGGCCTGCAAGGAACGGCGGCGGCTGCCGCCCACCGGTACCTGACGATCGAGTTCTGCGTGCTGCCGGCCGTGATGGTCGAACGCGTGGCGATCGCCGCTTTGCGCGGCGCCGGCGACACGGTGAGCGGGCTGGCGACGATGGCAATTGTGAACGCCATTAATATGGGGTGCAGTTACGCGCTCTGCACGGGGCTCAGACCGCTGCCCGAGTTAGGTTGGACCGGAATCGCGCTGGGTACGGCGATCGGTCACTGCTGCGGCGCGACGATTTTGCTTTCGCTGTTGGCAGGCGGTCGGGCCGGGTTTCATCTGCGGCTGGCTGGGATGCGGCCCGACTTCGACCTGATCCGCCGCATCCTGCGGATCGGCATACCGGGCGGCATCGATGTGATTCTGGTAAACATCTGTCAAATGATCTTTCTGCGGATCGTGTTATCGCTGGGCGATACGGCCGCCGCCGCGCACGGCGTTGCCATTCAGGTCGAAGCACTCGGTTACATGCCGGGCGGCGCATTTCAAGTTTCGGCCGCGACAATCGCCGGCCAATATCTGGCGCAAAGGATCTCGTTCGCGCCCGATACAGCGTGATTCAAACTTGCATCGTTGCCGCGGCCGTAATGGTCGCGGCAGGAATCGTGTTCTATGTTGCCGCGACGCCGCTCGCCGGCTTTTTCCTGGAAGGGCCAAATCAGAGCGTCATTCCGTTGGCAGCGCAGTTGTTGCGGATCGTCGCTTACGCCATGGCGCCGCTTGCCATCGTCCTGGTCTTGGTTGGGGCATTACGTGGGGCCGGCGATACGCGCTGGCCGCTGGCGCTGAATCTGGTAGGAATCGTTCTCTTCCGTGTTCCAGTCGCCTATTACCTGACGCGGGCTGACATTCGCGTGCCCCTGGTTGGCTGGTCATTTCACGGCGCCAACCTGGGCGTTGTCGGCGCCTGGTACGCCATGGTGCTCGATATCGTCGTCCGCTGCATTCTTTTGATGCTCCGCTTCCGGCATGATGCCTGGCAACGCATCGCGGTTTGAAACTCTTTCTCCGTTCGGGGTCAGCGCTTCTAGGCCCCATGTTTGTCTGGGGTTACACTGGGTCACCAAGGTATCCTCGTCAGTCCCTCTTTCGTGGTGAGAGGGATTCAAATTTCCCAGTGGGCCCCCGCATGACCGGTTTTAACTGGCCAATCGACGGCAGCATCGTCGGACTCTACTTGCTCGTAACGATGGCCGCCGGCCTGGCGATGAAGCGATACGTGTCGCGCGTGGACGACTTCCTCGTGGCCGGCCGCGAGATGGATGTCTTTCTCGGCATCGCCTCGCTCGCCGCGACCGAATTCGGCATTGTTACTTGTATGTACGCCGCTCAAAACGGCTACCTGTACGGTTTTGCCGGCGCCACTCCGGGAATTCTCATGGCGATCGCGATGCTGGTTGTTGGCGTCACCGGTTTTTGCATCAAGCCGCTCCGCGACTCAGGGGTGATCACCATTCCGCAGCTGATCGAAAAGCGCTTCGGACCGCGCATTCGCTGGGCGTCCGGTGTGGTGATCGTGCTGGGCGGACTCTTGAACATGGGAGTCTTTCTGCGCGTAGGCGGAGACTTCCTGGTGCACGTTTCGGGAATCGACGCCCAAACTTCCGGCCGCCAGAACCACTATCTGGAAATTATGATGACCGTGCTGCTCGTGGGCGTGGCCGCGTATACGATCCTCGGCGGCATGTTGTCGGTGCTCGTCACCGACTTTCTGCAGTTCGTCGTGATGAGCGCCGGCCTGATCGCGGTCACGATCCTGATACTCTACAAGGTGGGCTGGCACACGATTGTCGCCACGGTCGAATCGAATCACGGCGCCGGCGGTTTTAATCCGTTCCTGAACGCCAAGCAGGGCTGGTCCTACGTCGTTTTCAATGCGTTTCTGAATACGGCCGCCGTATTGACCTGGCAAACCACGATTGCCCGCGTGCTGGCTTCGCGCAACACACAGACCGGCCGAAAGATTTACACGCGCACCAGCTTCTTTTTCGTGTGCCGGTTCTTGATCCCCGGCTTGTGGGGCATCGCCGCGTTGGCAACGATCGGACGACTTGCCGAATCGCAGACGATGGAAGCGATGCCCCGCTACCTCGGCCAGACCGTTCCCGCCGGATTGATGGGCTTGCTGATCGCCGCGATGCTGGCCGCCGATATGTCCACCGATTCCTCGTACATGCTCACTTGGGGCAGCGTGATCTACAACGATATCATGGCCCCGTTCCGCCGCACGCAGTGGTCCGAACGCAACGGCATACTGGTCAATCGCTGCATCGTCGCCCTGATTGGCGTGTTTCTGCTGTTTTACGGATTGTGGTACAAAGTCGAAGGCAGCCTGTGGGACTATCTGGCGATTACCGGCACGATTTACCTGGCGAGCATGAGCGTACTTTTGGTGGCGTGCTGCTACTGGCCGCGGGCCGGCAGTTGGGGTGCCGCGGCCAGCATCATCGTCAGCGCTGCCATTCCGATCGCACAACTGGTGTTGTCGAAAATCGATTCCACGTCGCACTGGGCCAAGGAAACGATTGGAACGAATTATTCCGGCATCGCCGCGTTCGTGCTTTCGGCGCTGGCGATGGTCATCGGCTCGTTGCTGCAGCAATTGTTTCGCCGCAACGCAACGATGGAGGTGCTTGATGCCTGAACATGTTTTTTGGTGGCTTCTCACCGCGACGTGCGTCGTTTGGTATTTGACAATCACGGTCTACGTTAGCGTGAAGGGCGTCGCCGACATCCGCGACATGGTGCGACGCCTGTCGAGCCGACACGCAGAAACCAGCGTGCCGGCCGATAGCGATGAGCGCACTTGATATGCGTCGATTTGAAACCCTTCTTCGCTCTCTTCCCGTTCAAGCCGCCGCACGGTCGCTACAGACCGCATAACCGGCGCCGTCGCAATCGCCAAACCGCGGTGCGCTCCGGCGCGTGGTAGAGTTGCATTGGCCGCTGCCTGACGGCTGCGTGCCGATCGCTTCTTTGCGTCGCGAGTCTTGGCATGACGTCTCCGCTGATTTTTGATACGCCCACCGCACCATTCGACGGCAATACGCTCGTTCCGGTGCTGCCTCGTGCCGGCGCTGTGGAGGCGGGGCGCGACATCCGAGAGACGTCCGGCGATTCGGCCCCGCCGCAGTCGATCTTTGCGTTGCACCTCGTGAACGGCGAGCATTATTCCGGCGCCGAACGTGTGCAGGATTTGTTGGCCCGTCAGTTGCCGCGGTTCGGCTGCGAAGTTGGCTTTGCCTGCGTCAAGCCGCAGCGATTTCCAGATGCTCGCGAAACCAAGACCGCGCCGCTGGTCGAAATGCCCATGCGCGGCCGGTTCGACTTGCGGGTGGTGAAGCGGATTGCCGAAATGGTTCGCGGCGAAGACTACGATTTGATCCACGCCCACACCCCGCGGACCGCGCTCGTCGGCCGGTTGGCAGCTCAAAAGGCGGGGGTGCCGTTTGTTTACCACGTGCACAGTCCGGCAGGCCGCGATTCGACCCGGCGGCTGTTCAATTGGATCAATGGCACGGCCGAATGGGCCTTTGTCCGCGGGGCCGATCGGCTGATCGCGGTTTCGCCGAGCGTACGCAGCTACATGATCGAGCGCGGAATTCCGGCCGAGCGGATCGTCTGCGTGCCCAACGGGGTGCCTGCGACCAACAACCAGGCCGAGCGCCGCCCGCCAACCGGCACATGGACTCTCGGCGCGGTCGCGCTGTTCCGCCCGCGTAAAGGGATCGAGGTGCTGCTCGAAGCTCTGTCCGTTCTGCGGTCGCGCAACGTGAACGTTCGGCTGCGGGCGGTGGGCGGCTTCGAAACATCGCTGTATAAAGCCGATGTGCTCGGCTTGGCCGAGAGACTCGACTTGGCCGAAGCGATCGATTGGATCGGCTTCACGCGCAACGTCAACCGCGAATTGTCGAAGATCAACCTCTTTGTGCTGCCGAGTTTATTCGGCGAAGGGCTGCCGATGGTCGTGCTCGAGGCGATGGCCGCCGGATTGCCGGTGGTTGCCACGCGCGTTGAAGGTGTGCCCGAAGCCGTTGTGCATCGCGGAAGTGGATTGCTGGTCGAGCCGGGCAGCGTGAGCCAGCTGGCGCGATCGATTGAAGAAGTGGTCGGCGGCGAAGTCGATTACGGCGCATTAAGCCGCGGTGCTCGGGCTCGTCATGCCGACCTATTCTCCGATACGACGATGGCGGCGGGCGTAGCGGCCGTGTACCGCGATGTGCTGGCCGCACGGTAGATACAAAAGGTTCGAAGCCCGCAGCGCAAGCAAGGGAATTGAATGACAAACCTTGCTTGCGCTGCGGGCTTCAATCCGTGCGTATGAATCGCACCGTTACCGCGGCGGCTGCACGGGCTGGGCCGCCTGTTTGAGTGGCGCGTTTTCGACGACCCGCTGCCAACCAGAGGGCAGGCTTGGCCGCGCGAAAACCGCCGCCTTCATGCGATTGAACAGGCCGTTTACATCGGCCTTCTTGATATCGAAAATGTACATATCGCGGCTGCCATTGGGTTTCTTGACGTTCATAAAGAGCGGCAGCAGCTGCTGCCGATCCAGGATCACATCGACTTCGCGGAAGTCGGCCGCCTGCTCGCGAAACTTCGGTATTGCAACTAGCCCGATCTGGTTGATGGGATCCTGCACTTGCTGCTGATCGATTCGCATCCAGTAGCGTTTGCTTAGTTTCTTTCGATCCGCACCGAACAAGAACGGCAGTGGACCATCGGCAATCGCCTGCCCCTGAAATTCCGGCGGGATCGGGTGTTCGACGAGCTGCTTCAAATCGGGCCGGTACTGGTAGACGGATTTGCCGTCGCAAACCCAGTGGTCGCCGATGGCGTTGGGCTGGTTGACCCAGTTGCCTTGCGGCGCCGCGGGCGGCTGCTGACCGGGCGGAGCTGCCGGAAACTGAAACTTGTTGATCTCTTTGATCTCGAAGCTTCCTTTGTCGGGCTTCTGAAAGGTTAACTCACCAACGTTTTTGTTGAGCGGAATGTTGCCGTCTTTCGGTCCAAAGGCGACATCGTATTCCCAGCGTTCAAATCTGCATTGAAACGTCACGATCTTGCCGCTCGCAGCCTGCCAGGCGTCGAGCACCTGATCGAGCTGCGCTTGCTGGAGCGCATTGAGCTGAAAGTCGGGCGGCGCTTGCGGCGGCGCTTGCGCCTGCTGCTGTTCCGGCTGCTGTGGCACGACTTGCTGCTGCGGTGCAGTTTCCTGCGCAGCAACGTTCGCGGTGGCAAACATCACAATTGCAATAGCAACGAACGGGCGACGCGCAAGAAAACTCATCCGCGTATCTCGTATGGGTAGAAGGACGGAGCGAGACGGGCCGCGAACTATAGCTGGCAGTTGTCCAACGACCTAGAGCGACCTCTCGCGCAAGTGGCGGGCCCAGTCATGCTATCGTCGCCCGCCGCTGGCGCTCTTGACGACCGCTCCGGCCGCTCCGAAGATACCCGGCCCTGCCATCCCATCGGCCTTTCTTGCACCATGAAAACCGGCACGAAACGCACAATTGGCTCAATTGCCGTCGCCGCCATGCTCGCGGCCAGTGCTATCCGTCATGTGGCCGGGCAAGAGCCGCTCGATCCTCGCGTCCAACCAGCCGCCTTCGATCAACCGGCAATTCCACCATCGCCGCAGCGAGTGCGATTCTCTCGGCAAGCGGCTCGTGCTGGCGATGAAGTCGAGCAGACTATCGGCCTGGAAATGCGAATGACGATGACCATGCGCCAAGGCAACGAAGTGACGGGCAAGAATCAAACCGTGGTGCGCACCCGTCAACAGCGTGTCGTGACAACGACCGACGCGAACGACGGATGCATGACGGCGGTCAAAGTGAGTTATCCGAAAGCGACAAAGCAACTATCGGCCGCCGAAACGAACGACGTTTCGGCCGAGCCCGACCCCGCGCCGCAGCCGGTTCAGGGAAAAACGTATCTATGCAAACGCGAATCGGGCGAAAACGGTGCGCTCGTCATTACCGATGAAAAGGGAGAGCGGCCACCCACGGACGAATACGAAATCGTCGCCCAACAAATGCAGATGGTTGGCCGCTCCAACCCCCTCGCCCGGTTTCTGGCCGGTCGTACGATCGGTGTCGGCGAGAAGATCGAGCTGCCCCTCGACGTCGCCAGCCAGATTTTCAACTTGGGCGACCGCTTCGGCAAAGTTACGCGGTTCACTCTCACGCTGCAAAAAGTCGAATCACAGGGCGCACTAACCTGCGCTGTTTTCCAGGCCGCGGTGGAGGCGGCCTCCAACAACTCGACTCAAATGCGGCTGGAAGTCGAAGGGCCGCTGGTCGTCGATGTCGCCACTTGCCGCGCCCAGAGAATCTCTCTTCTCGGCCCAATCGGCATGTCTGAAACGCGCGGCACTTACAGCACGGCTTACCAGGTGCTGGGCACCGGCCGCTTGCAAATGAGCATCGCGTCTGATTATCGCGATGCCCTGCATTGACGGAATTCGTTGCTGCCATCGCTATCTGTCGCGCATGCAATTGATGCGGAATGCTGGAGATAGGGGAGTGGGTGCGCTGATACAACTTACCCTGCCCCCCGCATCCTGCGTCCTCCATCTCTATCGTAAACAATGCGATTGAGCGCTGCGTATTCAATGATGCGACACAGCGCGCTATGCGCCTCTCGACGCGCGAAGCTAGCAACTGAACTCGGCTGTTGTCCGCTTGTCTGAACATGGAGGAAGACAACATGCAACGCACACATTCTCAAATCGCCATCCAAGCACGACCTTTGGCATTTGGATTGATTGGAGCCCGCAGCGCGGGCAAGGCCCTTCGAGCCATCGCGCTTGCTTGCGCTTCGAGCTTCATTCCAATCTCGGCGCCAACGATCGCGTTGGCGGCGCCCTATGTCGAATTCGACGTTGCGCCGATCGCTGAATGCCGCGACATCACGCCCGCGGCGCGAATTCTGCAATATCCAACGGAACGCCTGGTCGAGGTGAAGCTCCCTGTCTCCGTGCGCTTTCGCGGAGCAACCATGGACGACGTCGAGGAGCTTGCCATCGAGATCAACGGTTCGTTCGCGGGACTGCGCGTTTACGATTTTGCTCCGGAAACGAAGATGTTCAGCGATATCGCCAATGAAATCGAAACCACCACCACCACGAAGAAAACGCGTTCGCTCGATGGTTCCCTGGGTGGCGCGCTTCCCGTCCCCGGCGTCTCCGACGCGGTTGCACATCTCACGCCTTCCATTTCCGGCGGTCTCGCCGATTGCGACACGGCTACCGAAAAAATCAACCGGCTTCCGCCCAAGCACGCGGTGGTCGTCAGCGGCACCTCGTCGGAAGGCCGGGGAGTGTTCTTCAAGCTGAAACGATACTCGCAGACTTCGCTCGAAGGCGTCCACGAACTGGCCGTAACTTTCGTCGCTCCCCGTGCCTGGCAGCGGCGCGAAATCCAGGTCGATTGCGCGGCCCGCGGCGAGCGAAAAATGCTCTGGATGAAACAGGACACCACAATCGGCCAGGCGAGCCGCATGGTGCAGCTCGTCGAGATGAGTGCCAGACCAGTCCGCCAGCTCGTGCTCAAACCTACGGAGTCGGATCGGCCCACGGCAACTACGAAGCCAAAAGCGGGAATGACGGTAACCGCCACGGCATCCAAATGGCGACCAGCGCTACCGAAGGATGCGAGCGCCGAAATCGGTGATCCGCTCGACGACAAACCTGTTACGAGGGTGAAAGCGACGCCCACCGGCGTCTCGGCCAAGGCGGCGAAGGGCGATTGATCTCCCATCCTTCGTGACCGCGCGTAATTATTCGCAACATAACCGCGCGAGCGGCGTGGTTTATCGCTGTTGTGGCCAGTCCGGTGGCACCCGGCGAAGCAATCAAATTGATTTTCCCGCGCCCACTCAGCGACGACACTTTGCCGGCAACGCGAGCCAATTCGGCCGCGGTTTGAAAGATTTATTACGGTCCTGCCGCCTGGTTTCGAATAGAATGCTAGGAGCGGCACGCGAGTTGCTGCGTCCTTAGTTTTCAGGTGATGGGTCTACTGGGATGCACCTTGTCTGCGGTGCGACCGCAAACCGGTGGACCTGCGCACCGTGGAGTTCGGTCGAAGTCGTCAGCGTTGTTCAAGCACGCATGCCGCAATCGACCAAACTTTCGCTTTCCGGTGCTGTGAGAGATTGAGCTTTGGGACGCTCGTGAGATGGAGACCTCGCAAGCTCCCGCGGAGGTAGATTTGACGATGAACGCGAACACTTTTCTTAAGAGTTCAGCCGCGGCAACGATGATCACATTGTTGGTTGCGGCCGGCGCGGCTTTTGCCGACCACAATGGCGGCGGCGGTCGCGATGGCGGCGGTGGACGTAATTTCAACGGCGGCGGCAACGACGGCGGCAACCGCTCCTTCAATATGGGCAATAGCGGTGGATCGTCCCGATCCATGCGCTTCTCAGACGGCAACCGTAGTTTCCGCTCACTCGACGGCGACCATTCTTCATCTTCATTTCGCACATTCAGGAACGATTCCGATCGGTCGTCCCATGCTTTCGATTCCGATCGAACCGGGCAATCTTTTGATCGCTCATTTCAATTCAAACGCGATTCGTCGGATTTCAAGTTCGACCAGTCGGCTATCGAACACCAGGTCCGGCGTCCGATCGACCGCAGCCCACAAGACCGCGAGCTCGTCGATCGCGAATATAAGCAGTGGCAAAATACCTGGAGTGGCCAAAAGGGCGACGGTCATGACCACCGTGATTGGACCGGTGACTGGAAAGACAGCGACCGTTTCAAGGTTGCCAACGGAATTCGAAACGACTGGAACGATCGCAAGGGCAAAGACCGACCGTTCGCCGGCGACTGGTGGCGCGATCATCGCCACGACCACCTCTGGGATTTCTGGGGCGACCGTCGATTCAATCGACCCTGGTACTGGTGGTCGTGGGCAACTGGTCCGCAGTTGGGGTCGTGGTTCGTGTTCGGTTGGCCTACTCCTTACTACTGGGATTACGGTCCGGGTGAATACATCAATTGCGACAATGGCGTGATTTATGTGAACGGCCGCTGGTTCGAGCCAGCGCCCGTCTTTTACGATCAAACCACCCATTTGCTCGATCAGGCTCCCGACGTTACGGCCCAGGATGCGGCGGAGCAGGATTGGATGCCGCTGGGCGTTTTTGCCGTTACGCCGGATGGGCGCAACGAGTCCAATTTGACGGTGCAACTTGCGGTGACGAAGG
This sequence comes from Pirellulales bacterium, assembly GCA_963733825.1. Classification (GTDB taxonomy): domain Bacteria; phylum Planctomycetota; class Planctomycetia; order Pirellulales; family Lacipirellulaceae; genus JABDGM01. Next base: position 171,551 of record CAVTEK010000002.1, on the reverse strand, counting down.
ATGGCGTAATTGCCGGCACCGCGTACGACAAAAAAAGCGGCGCCGCGTATAACATCGAAGGAACAGTAGATAAACGCACGCAGCGTGCGGTTTGGTCTTACACCAACGACCAAAAACAACGCACCATCATGGAAACCAGCATTTACAACCTGACGCAACCCGAAGCGACGGGACTCGTGCATTACAGTCCCACCGATATGAAGGTTATCGAATTGGTTCGGCTGCAAGAGCCCGGCGGGGGAGCGCAAGGCGCTCAGCCGACCTCGACAGCCCCGGGGGCGATCCCGCCACCTGCCAATTCGCAGTAGTGCTGTTGTACGATTTACAAAGGGAACGCAGACCAATCGACTTCGCGTTCCCTTTTTTCTTTTGAAGTGCTGTGTTTAAGTGTAGGACGGACAATCCTGTCCGTCGTCTTGCGAAAGACGGACAGATTGTCCGTCCTACGGTAGCTCGCGGATCCTTATTTCTTTGAATTCCACCGGCGCGCCTTCCGATTCCAGGCACAGATAGCCTGATTGTGGCTCACACTTCGTGCCGCCAGACACTTCTTCGCCATTCACCCACAGCCGGATTTCACCGTTGATAGCGCGCACATAATAGTGATTCCACTGGCCGACGCCCTTGCTCAAATTCTTTCGCGGAAAGCTTCGCTCGCCCACGGGCGCGACGGGCGGAAAGGGCTTCATGTGCGCGGTGCCCACGGGGAATACATCGCCGTTCGTGGTGAACCACTCGGCCTTCTTGCCCGTCGCTTTCTCCCATTGTTTCGTATAGCCGTGATCGAGCACCTGCACTTCGAAACCTCGTTGCGGCAGCTTGCCCGGTTTCAATTCGGCGAGCGCGGCCTCTGCCGTCCAAACGAAAATGCCCGAGTTACCACCCGATCGCAGGTGCTGCCACTGCGCAACGAGCTCGAAATTGGTGTACTGCTTTTTCGTGCGCATCACGCCGGTCGGGGTGCCGGTGCAGTGCACGACGCCGTCATTCCACGACCAAGTATCCTTCGCGCAGTTCACATTGACAAAATCCGCGTCGCCAAGTTTTTGCCAGCCGAGCCCGGTGCCGTCGATCCACGCCTTGGGCAATGCGGCCGACTCATCGGCTTCGACGGCGATCGGCGAGCCGACGCAAACGACAATTACCATCAAGATTTGGAAAATTCGCGAGGTAGTCACAGTTCGATCTCCAATCGGAACGTTTGGGTGGTGTGCCAGTTCGCCCTGTCACCCCGAGGTACTCCGAGGGTTCCGGCTAGATTCCTCGGAATACCTCGGAATGACAGATTGTTGATCCTAAGCAAACTAACCCTGCCAACAGTTGCCATAGCATTGACAACAGGTAGAGATTGAACGACGCTATGTCAAGCGGTTGAAGTGTCCGCCATCGCCTTGGACGCGTAAGAAATGAAGCGTTCTTTTTCTCTCGGATCCCCGCGCTTCTGCGTGAAAACCACCACACAATCATGAGCTCGAACCATTTTGCGTTACGACCGAAGACCGTCGCGATTGTCGCGTTCTTGCTGGCGGCCACTGTCGTAAGTTTAACGTCCCGTCGCGCAGCCGCCGCCTCGAAGCCCAATTTTGTGTTCATTCTCGCCGATGACCTCGGTTGGACCGATCTGGCCTGTTACGGCAGCAAGCTCTACGAGACGCCGAACATCGACCAGCTCGCGCGCGACGGGATGAAGTTCACGCAAAATTATTCCGGCTGCACCGTGTGCTCGCCCACACGGGCCGCGCTGCTGACGGGCAAATACCCGGCCCGGCTGCACATTACCGATTGGATTCCTGGCCAGATGCCGGACAATCCCAAGCTGATTGTACCCGATTGGACCAAGTACCTGCCGCTCAATGAAACGACGATCGCCAACGTGCTTCACAACGCCGACTACGCCACGGCCGCCTTCGGCAAGTGGCACCTGGGCGGCGAGCCGTATTACCCCGACAAGCACGGCTTCGACACCTTCCTCGCCGGAACCGATAAGCCCAACACGGAACACTATTTCTCGCCGTACCATATTCCGACGCTGCCCGACGGGCCCAAAGGGGAATATGTTACCGATCGGCTCACGACCGAATCGATCCGCTTCATCGACGCCAACGCGAAACAGGGCAAACCGTTCTTTCTGTACCTGCCCCACTTCGCCGTCCATCTGCCGCTGCAAGCCAAGCAGAAACTGATTGCAAAATATCAGGCGAAGATCAAGCCCGGCGATGCCCAATCGAATGCCACCTACGCGGCCATGATCGATAGTCTCGACCAATCGGTGGGCCGCATCCGCCGCGAGCTCAAAAAGCTCAACATTGCGGACAACACCATCGTCGTCTTCGCGTCGGATAATGGCGGGCGCGTGCCGACCACGTCGAATTTGCCGCTCCGCGTCGGCAAGGGTTCTGCCTACGAGGGTGGGGTCCGCGTGCCGATGATCGTGTATTGGCCGGGCGAGACCAAGGCCGGCAGCGTATGCGACACACCCGTCATCAGCATGGACCTGTTCCCGACCTTCACCGAAATCGCAGGCAACCCGGGCGGAGCTAAGACCGCACTCGACGGCTTGAGCCTGGTACCACTGCTCAAGCAGACCGGCGACCTCAAGCGCGATGAGCTGTTTTGGCACTATCCCCACTATCAGCACTATCAGAAGGGCGGCGCCACGCCGTACAGTGCGATCCACAAAGGTGACTTCAAGCTGATCGAGTTCCTCGCCGACATGCGCGTCGAGCTCTACAACTTGCGCGACGACATCGGCGAACAGCACGACCTTGCCAGCCAAATGCCGGAAAAAGTCGATGAGCTGAGAAATCGGTTGCACGCCTGGCGGCAGGAAGTCGGCGCGCAAATGCCGACGCGTAATCCGAACTACGATCCGACGAAACCCGAAGCCAACCTCACGCCGAAGCAAAAACGGGCGACCGAGAGCCCCGATCCTGCGCACGATCGGGTGCCGGCCGAGTCTGAATCGAGGAGCAAAAAAGTGAGCGTCTCAGACGCGGTAGACGACATCTTCGACCCATCGTGAGTCAGTGATTAAACCCGTGTGTTCGCGTGAATTCGGCTTTCGCTAGCAACCGGCAAGGATGGCCGGGCCACGTTTTGACAGAGCCAGTCGCTCTTCTTTTGCTGTTGCACCATTGGGGTTAAAAGTCACGAAGCTGTCGGGCGGCGAATCTGGTATTCTTATCCCGCCCCAACGACACGCCGAGCACCCTACCGTGTAATGAGCAAGCCTGCTCCGCGAAACACCCCGGCAATCTCGCGACCTTCGCCGTCGGAGACCTTCTTTCGAGTCGTGCCCGCGTTCGATTCGTTGCGAAACTATTCGCGGCACGACCTGGCGTCCGATACCATGGCGGGCCTGACGGTCGCCGCGGTGGCTGTGCCACAGGCCATGGCGTACGCACAAATCGCCGGCATCCCGCCGCAATACGGCCTCTACACGGCGATTGTCATGACCGCCGTGGGCGCGCTGCTCGATTCGTCGAAACAACTCATCAACGGCCCGACAAACGCCATTTCAATCGCCGTATTCAGTGCGCTAGTCGCTTTCGGCGACGCCGAGCGAATCCCCGCCGCGATTTTATTGGCACTGATCGTTGGCGTCATTCAAACGGGCATTTCGCTTTTGCGGCTCGGAGACCTCACGCGCTACGTTAGCCATGCCGTGATTGTCGGTTTCACGCTCGGCGCCGCGATTCTGCTGGTGCTCGATCAGCTTAAAAACTTGCTGGGCTTGCCCGCGGCTGGCACCGGAGCCGATTTTTTCTTGAAGCGCGTCTGGCTCACGCTGTCGCACATCGAGCAGACGAATCGTACGACGCTCTTCATCGGCCTGGCAACCGTCGGCATTGCCCTCGCACTGCGCTGGATCAATACCCGCTTGCACATCCGGCTACCCGATCTTTTGCTCGCGATTGTCTGCATGACGGCCGTAGTCGGGCATTGGCAGCTCGACAGGAAAGGCGTCGACGTCAAAATCGTGGGCGATATTCCGGCTACGTTACCGTCGTTTGAACTGCCGCATGTCGATTGGTCGCGCATTCATACGCTCGCCAATAGCGGCCTGGCGATCGCGCTGCTTGGGCTGCTCGAAGCGATTTCGATGGCCAAAGCCATAGCGGCCGTAACTCGACAGAAACTCGATATCAACCAGCAGTGCCTCAGCGAAGGCGTTGCCAACCTCGCCGGCAGCATGTTTCATTGTTTTCCCGGCTCCGGCTCGCTCACCCGCTCGACAATCAATCAGCAAGCCGGTTGTCGAACGCAATGGTCGGGAGTGATCGCCGCGCTAGCCGTCGCGTTGACCGTGCTTTTGTTTGCACCCTCCGCCTACTACATTCCGAAATCCGGCCTGGCCGGAATTCTCATGCTCTCGGCTTGGCGACTCGTCGATCGGCAGCAACTCTTTTATTACCTCCGCACGACTCGGTTCGATGCCTGGATCGTCGCCCTGACGGCCATTTCGGCGGTGGCCGTTTCGGTTGAGTTCTGCGTGCTGATTGGCGTTTTCCTGTCGTTCGTGCTCTATGTTCCGCGAGCAGCACGCGTCCAGGTTTCCGAACTGGTTATAACGCCCGAACGAGTGATTCGCGAACGCCACAAAACGGATGCCTTCTGTCAGCGGATTCGAATTTACAGCTTGGAGGGCGAATTGTTTTTCGGCGCGGCGCCCGAATTGGAGGAGCACCTCGAATCGATCGCCGACGCCGCCGAGTCCGGTGCCCGCGTCATCATCCTGCGGCTCAAGCGCGTGAGAAATGCCGACGCCGTCTGCTTGAGCGTACTCGATCGATTTCATGAGCGGATGCACCACGCAAACATTAACGTGTTGCTGTGCGGCGTTCGGCCCGATCTCATGAAAGTCATCGATGCGAGCGGCCTCGTTGGGCGGCTCGGCCGCGAACGTGTATTTGTGTTCGAAGAAACAGGCAAGTTCTGGACTAGTACGCTCGAAGCCGTGCGAGTCGCATACGAACTCATCGGCTCAGACGTTTGCGATACGTGTCCGCGGCACGCCGAAAGCCTCAACAAACAAGAGGGATGGTACTACTTGATCTGATGCGCAAGATCACCCGTGAATTGGAGTGCGCGGCGTAGTTGCTCATTCCTCATCTGCCCCGGGCCGGCGTTGATCTGTAGCATTCACCGCAAATCCAAGGCCCGGCTGGTATGTACTACTATAAGCGTCGTTGTTAGACTACGCCGGCTCGTTTGCACGCGAGGGGGCGGAATTGGCGAGGCACTCCTATGAATCTTTCAGTACAAGGCGTTTTTCCTTTATTCTCGCGTATATACGTCTTCGCACCTGTGGCAATAATATGTGTCCTTTTGACAAACTCGTGCGCGGCGCAATCGGCTCGAAGCACGGCACCCGCAGTTCCATCTGGCGCACCAAACCAGGTCACCTACGAACCCGGCGACATTTATTTGCCCACTAGCCGCGTTTATGTGTTTGTCGGTAAGACAGGCTTCGGACACGAGCACGGCGTTGTGGGCCAAATCAAGCAAGGCCGAATCAACATCGAAGCGGCTCGCGACGCCGGCGGTTTGGATTTCGACATGGCATCGTTTACGGCCGATACTCCCGAGGCCCGCAAATTTGTCGGGCTGGAAGGAACGACGGATGCCTCTACTCAGCAACAGGTGAATACAAACATGCACGGCGCCGACGTGCTCGATGTGGCCCATTTTCCAACAGCAAGCTTTAAGATCTTGCAAGTTGCGAAACTTCCCCAGCCAAGCCAGCACAACCTGCCTCAATACCAGTTCACCGGCGACTTCGCGCTGCACGGTGTAAGCCGGCCGATACAAATTGTTGCCGAGGCCGAAGAGCAGAAGGGCTGGACCCATCTCCGCGGCGGCTTCACCATGCTACAATCGCAATTCGGCATTACGCCCTTCACGAAGGCATTGGGGGCCGTGGGCGTTACCGACCAATTAACGATCTGGGGCGATGTGTGGATCGTGCGCGAGCGACAAGTCGCATCTCGCTCAAACGTGCAACGTTGAAACGGGGCAGCGATCCCCAGTTCCTGGACCCCAGCCCCGGCTCTCCAGCCTTCCGCCATGCTAAGCTGCTCCACTGTACAGAAACGCGTCATCCGCGGTCACTACGACCTCTCGACACCGTTCTATCGATTGTTTTGGGGACCCCACATCCATCACGGCCTGTGGGAGGCCAACGAATCGCCGTGCGCCGCCCAATTGCAGCTTACCGAGCGGATGGCCACGTTGGCCCGCATAACGTCCGGGCAACGCATGGCCGATATCGGCTGCGGAATGGGCGCCTCGTCCATCCACCTGGCCAAGACGCGAAACTGCCAATGCCTGGGCGTTACCATTAGTCCCTTACAACGAAGCTGGGCGAGGGCCGCAGCTCGCTGGCACGGCGTTGCCAAGAACGTGGAGTTTCGCTGTGCCGATGCCGAGCAAATCGATTTGCCGAACGACGGGTTCGACGTCGTCTGGAGTGTCGAATGCACCGAGCATTTATTCGATAAGCCGCGGTTCTTTCGCCGTGCCGCCAACTGGGTCAAGCCTGGTGGCACCGTGGCCATTTGCGCGTGGCTCGCCGGCGATACGGCGGATGCCGGTCGCGCGCAACAGGTGCACGATGTCTGCGAAGGCTTTTTTTGTCCGTCGCTGGGAACGTCGGCCGACTATACGCAATGGCTCGGCGAGGCCGGTTTGCAAATGGAACATTGCCTCGATTGGACTTCGCGAGTCAGCCGCACCTGGGAAATCTGCCGCGACCGGGTCCGCCGGTCGCGAATCCGTTGGCTGGCCCCGATTTTCGGCCGCGATTCGGCATTGTTTCTCGACCGCTTCGAGGCAATTCTAGACGCCTACCGAAGCGGCGCGATGAAATACGGATGTTTCATTGCTCGAAAGATTTCACTCGATTGAGACTGCAATGCCCAGCCGTGCGGACGCAAAACTTCGTTGGATGACATTGTCGTTGCGCGCCGCCGGCATTGCGTTTGGTTTGGGGACCCAACTCTTTTTTCTGGCGACCCTCTGCGGATTGTTTTTGTTCTTGCGCGATGGCGGTAGCCGGGTTGCCGATGGCTGGTTATGCGTCGACTGCCTGCTGGCGCTTCAATTTGCCGTGATCCACAGCGCCCTGTTGCTGCCGACGAGCAGATCCTGGCTTTCGCGCGTCTTGCCGGGCCAGCTTTACGGATGTCTGTTTGCCGTCAGCACGTGCGTCGGGCTATGGCTCATCTTCTACTTTTGGCGAAGTTCGTCGCATGTCATCTGGGAGGCGCAAGGCTGGAGTCGGATCGTCGTCTGCGGGGGATTTTACGCGTCGTGGATTGCAATTGTATATAGTTTGAGACTCGTCGGACTCGGCTATCAAACCGGCTGGACACAATGGCTGTATTGGCTGCGACGCGAATCGTTGCCGCGACGTGAATTCGTCCAACGAAATGTCTATGGATGGATGCGGCACCCGGTCTATTTTTGCTTTCTAGGTCTCATCTGGTTTACGCCCCGGATGACTGCCGATCACGCGGCGCTTACGACGGTTTGGACCGTTTACATTTTTGTCGGCAGCTATCTCAAGGATCGCCGGCTCACGTTTTATTTGGGCGACCGTTACCGCGAGTATGCGAGCCGAGTGCCCGGCTATCCAGGAATGTTCTTCGGACCACTCGCCAAATGGCCGAGCCCGCATTCAATGGACGGGACCGGCAGTGCCACGCAGGAAGCGAAACTATCTCGGGCCGCATGACGCCCATCAGGGGTGGCTGGGGTCGAGCCGAAGGCGAGCCCCCAGTGCAGCTGGGGGGTCGCTGCGCTCCACCCCAGCCACCCCGCTTTTGGCGACTCACCTTACGCAATCAACGCCGCTTCGATGGCGAGTCCCGGCCCGAACGCCAAGACCACACACGGCAGCGCATCTCCCCGCGTTCGCAGCTGCTCGAGAATGAACAGCACGGTCGGCGACGACATGTTGCCATAATCGGCAAGCACCTGTTGCGACGGCGCCAGGCAGTCTTGATCCAGACCCAACGATTCCGCGCAGGCGGTCAAAATTCGCGGCCCTCCTGGATGGATCGCCCACGCTCGCACGTCCGCAATGGTTAATGCGTGGCGCGACAGCTGCTCGCACAACCACGGCCGCAGCATGTCTCGGATCACGCCTGGCACGTGGGGCGACAGCCGCATGTCGAAACCATTGTCGCCGATTCGCCACGCCATCAGCTCGGCTGTTTCCGGCAATAAAAGCGAGAAATGATCAACCACCCGCCATGAAGAATTCTCCGCGTATCCAGCTGCGCCAACAATCGCCGCAGCACCGTCGCTGAACAGCGCGTTGGCGACAACCTGCTGCGGGGCGGCCGCGTACTGGTGATGAAGGCTGCATAGCTCAACGCAGCAGAGCAACACTCTGCCAGCCGGCGCCGAGCTACTGAGTGCGGCCGCCACGCGCAATCCGTTGAGAGCGCCATGGCAACCCATGAACCCGATATGCGTGCGCGATACGCCGCGGTTCAATCCCAAACTTTCCACCAGGCCGATATCCACGCCCGGGCGCTAAATCCGGTACACGATACGGTGACCAGATGGGCGATTTCGTCGGGCGACGTATCGCTGTCGCACACAGCAATGCGGGCCGCTTGTGCGGCCAGATCCAGCGCCGATCGTTCGTACCGCCGCATTCGCATCCCCGTTGTGGGACCGCGGTCGGCGGCACCCGCCGCGACTGGAAAGAATGTTTGCGTTGCCGGCCGGCCGTTGGTGGAGGAGGTGATCAGAGTGCTATGGCGCTTTTGCACGCCCGATTTGCGATACAATGTCTGGATCGCCGGACCATGCCCAGCACCCTGGCCGGCCAGCTCGATTGCCAGCCGAGCCGCATCATCCTGGGTGATCAGTTCCTGAGGCACGGCTGTTCCAATGCCGACAATACTAAAGCTCATGGTGTGCTCATTCCTGCTGGCAAACAAACTGTCGATGGAATGCTCGTCTTAGCAATCAATCGCCCGGCTACCCCTGGAATTATCCGGCAAATGCTCATGGCGGCAAATGCGGCCCACGGACGGCGAAGAATCCAGGCCAATTGCCGGCACGTTAGCTGCCGATCGCGCACGATCTGTCGATGCAGCGCCTGCCAGCAAACGGCCAGCGACGGCACCCACGCTTCCGTCGCCCGCATGGCAAACGGCGCCACCGCAACGCTCGTTTCCAGCGCGGCCGCCATTCCTTCGCCCGTAAAGGGCTCGACGTACCCGCCCGCATCGCCGATCAGGAAGAGCCGCTTCGCGGCCACGCTAGCGGGCTGGCTCGTGAGCGGCGGCGTTCCGCGCCACACCGCACTTTCAATCCCGATTGAAACACGTACACCGGCCGCCTCAAGAATCGAGGCGACGATTTCCCCGGGTGCGGCGTGCGACAACAACTGTGGGTCAACCGCAGCGGCCACGTTGAGTTGACGCGCTCCGATCCGCGAGATGCCCACGTATCCGTGGCGCGATACAACCATCGTGATTCGGCCCATTTGGCAAGCCTCGACGTCGCCAACAACGACGGCGCCGATGCCGATGCGCGAGTCGGCCGCCGTCGATACGGAGAACTCCGGCAAATGCCGCACGCTGCTTCGCGATAAGCCGTCGGCGCAAACCACCACCCGTGCGTTAAGAGTTTGGCGAGTGCCATTGCCGGCAACGGTTACGCACCGCGATTCATCGCAATCGGTTGGCCCAACGACGGCATGCGCGCCCAAAAGAATTTTTGCTCCCGCGATGCGGGCCGATTCCACGAGGGCTGCATCGAAAGTCGCACGGCAAATCACCCGGCCCGGCGGCAATGGAAAGCGAACTCTCTGCCGGCCGCAAATCAATTCGAGCTCATTCGCAGCTGATTCGGCGCCCGCCCCGGCCGTTGATTCGAGCCCGATTTGTCGCAGCACCTCGAGTGCCCGGCTGTTCAAATAGCCTCCGCACACCTTTTCGCGCGGAAACCGCTTGGCGTCGACGAGTAGCGTTTCGAGGCCGGAAAGAGCGATTTGTCTCGCAGCGATCGCACCGGCCGGACCTGCGCCGACGACAATCGCATCCCAAGTCTGACGGGCAGCACCCCGCAAGAGCGCGTCCGATCCGTCCGCATTGATCATGACTTCTTCCATGTCATCAAGAATCTTTGCGGCCAATGCCGGCGAAACCGGGCCCCTGGCAATCCGGCGTCGTGCGCGAGCTGTCTAAACTCCGCCACGGTAAACGCCGCACGCACCGAGAGCGGACCGTCCGTATGCACGATGTGCGAACGCGTGAGCAGCCGTCCTCCAACCCAGGCGTAAATGTAACCAAGCCGATTTCGGCACAGGTCATCGATCAAAACGCATCGCCTGGTCGCCTGGGCCATTCGCTGCAATAATTGTTTCGCATCGTCGTTGGTCAGGTGATGGAGAAACAGCGTGGCCATCAACACATCGTATTCCTCTGGCAACCGATCGACGAGCGCGTTGAGCTGAAAAAACTTTGCGCTGGCAATGGCAGCTTGCGCGGCGGATTTGCGAGCGTATTCGACCGCCGTCGGGTTGATGTCGCATCCATGCGTCTCGATCGCTACGCCATGCCGAGCTGCCAGCTTGGTGATCCCGAGAACGACATCGCCACCACCAGCCGCAATATCCAGAATTCGCAGCGGCCTTCCGCCTTCCGGTCTCCTGCACTCATCCATGATTCCACGCCAAATTACCTGGGAGGTGCGGCTCACCGAATTCGTAGTGCCGAGTGCAGCCAATGCGCGGCGGTGAGTCTCGCTGTCGAGCCCGGGTTGATCCATCAACTCCGGCTGCCGATCTCGCTCTGTCAGAAACCTCAACTCTCCGCTCCTCGGCAAGGTACTATAAATATCGTAGATTGACCTGCGTTGTCTGCTATTCGGCAACGAATGTCAAGCCGCACGCGGTGCTAGCGGCATTCCGGCTATCGAAACTCGACAAGCCGCTAGACAATCAGATCATGCCGTTTGCCGCTCTTATCTTCAAAAACTTGCGTCAACGTCCGGGCAGAACCGCGATGACCGTCGCCGGCCTGGCCGTTGCCGTTACCGCGATCACTTCGCTGTGGAACATTGTTTGGGGATACGCCGAATCTGCAAACAATTATTATTCGACCCGCGACGTCGATCTCGTCGTCGTTCGCGCCGGCGTCTCGAATCGGCTCACGAGTAGCTTGCGTGCCGACCTGGCTATACGCCTGGCAGCGTTGCCTGGCATCAAAGACGTCGATGCCAGTCTCACCGACATGGTTTCGATCGGCGACGCCCATTTGATCGGGATCCCGCTGCGCGGTCTGGCGCCCGGCGGCTTCACTATCGGGCAATTATCGATCAGCCAAGGGCGAACGCTCGCGCCCGATGATCGCGGCGTCGTTCTGCTCGGCAGCGGGATTGCCGAAGCCTTGCAGCGGCCCGATGCCGACCAGATCGAGATCGAAGGCACGACGTTCCGTGTCGCCGGCACATTTCAGGCGAACAATCCGTTCGATGCCAATAGCGTCGTGGCGCCGCTCGCCGACGTCCAAAAACTGATGGAGCGCCCCGGCGCCGTCTCCGAATTCCAAGTGCGAGTCGATGGATCGATTCGCGACGAGGCCGGGCGAAATAATCTGTGCCGGACCATCGAATCGCTGCGAGACGAGCACAACCAACCGCTCGGCCTCAAAGCACAATCGACGCACCAATTTGTCGACACTGCGACCGAAGCGAGGCTCGGCGCCGCGATGGCATGGGGTACCAGCGCGATCGTGCTGGCCCTATCGCTCTTGGGCATGCTCAACACGATGCTCATGTCCGTCATGGAACGCACGCTAGAGCTCGGCCTGCTCCGCGCGGTCGGTTGGACTCGCGTGCGCGTGATCCGCATGATTCTCGGCGAGAGCCTTGTAATCAGTTTGCTCGGAGGCGCCCTGGGCCTGGGCTGCGCGTGGCTTTTGCTTCGCGCTCTCGCGCATGGGTCGAGCACGAGTTTGCTCGTGCCGAGCCATTTGTCGAGTACGGCGCTCATCTTGGGCGTGGCGACCGCGGTCATGGCTGGCATTGCGGGTTCGTGCTATCCTGCATTTCGCGCCGCCAGCGTTCCGCCGGTCGAAGCATTGCGTTATGAGTAGCACCTTGGCAGGGAATTCCGCGCCACGCCAGTCTGATTCGGCCGCTGCGTTGCTGCGCGTCGTCGATGTGTGCCGCACGTACGATGACGGCGAAGTTCAGGCTCTGACGAACGTGTCGCTAGCCGTTCGGAGCGGAGAGTATATGGCCATCATGGGCCCCAGCGGCAGCGGCAAATCGACATTGCTCAATTTGCTGGGCGCCCTCGATCGGCCGACGAGCGGCGATGTTTTCTACGAAGGACAGTCGCTCGCCAGGTTGCCCGATCTCGATCGATTTCGCGCGACCACGCTCGGCTTCATTTTTCAATCGTTTTACCTGCTGCCCACGTTGACCGCTCTGGAAAATGTGCAAATCCCGATGTTCGAATCGTCGCTCGCCGCTCGCCGCCGCGCCCAGAAGGCCGGCGAATTGCTCGAGCTCGTGGGAATGTCGCACCGTGCGAGCCACCTGCCAAAGAAACTTTCGGTCGGTGAAAGGCAACGAGTTGCCATTGCCCGCGCACTTGCCAACGATCCAAAACTCCTGCTCGCCGATGAGCCGACCGGCAACCTGGATTCGGCATCGGGAAAAGTCGTGCTCGATCTGTTCGATCGCTTGCACCGTGAGCGCGGCCTGACGCTCGTCGTCATCACGCACGATCCGCACGTCGCCGCTCGCGCCGAACGCACGGTCTGGATTCGTGATGGCAAGCTGCAGGATTCATGAACGATCGTGGGGCCAGCTACTATGCAAATCTGGAGCGTTGCGAGCAAGAACCTGTTGCGCCGGCCCGCCCGTTCCACGTTAACGGCCTTCGGCCTGGCCGTCGCCGTTGCAGCCGTCGTGTCCCTCGTCGGCGTCTCGCAATCGCTCGAAAGTTCCTTTCTCGACTTATACACCAAGCGCGGCGGAGACCTCGTCATCCAACGGCGAGGTGGCGCCGTGCAACTGTCGAAGGGAATCAAGCAATCGTTTGGCGATCAATTGCGAAAGATTCCTGGCGTTCAGGAAGTCATCGGCTCGCTGATGGATCTGGTCGCTTTCGAAGACCAAGACCTGTATTTGGTGATCGTCAACGGCTGGGAACCCGACTGCCCCGTTCTCGATCGAGTCCATTTGCTAACGGGCCGCCGCCTGCGAGCGGGCGACGGACGCGTCGTCATGCTGGGCCGCATCCTGGCGGCCAATCTCGGCAAGCAGACGGGAGACCACGTTCAACTTTACGGCCAGGACTTTGAAGTCGTCGGCATCTTCGAGAGTTTCAGCGTTTACGAAAATGGCGGCGTCTTCATGTTGCTCGACGAGCTGCAACGACAAATGGATCGACCGGGCGAAGTGACCGGTTTCATGATTCACGCGCGCGACAAGCGTCCCTCGGCGGTGGCGGCGCTCCGCCAGCAAATCGAAGCCCTCGACCCGCACATCGCCGCCACGCCATGCGCCGAATTCGTAGGCTCGCTCTCTCAGATGAAGATTGCGCGTACGATGTCCTGGTTCACCTCCACGTTCGCGATCGTCATCGGATCGATCGGTGTCATGAACACGATGGCCATGGCCGTCTTCGAACGCCGCGCTGAAATTGCCTCGCTGCGGGCCATTGGCTGGCGAAAATGGCGCATTGCCGAGTTGATCCTCGGCGAATCGTTGTGCCTGGCGCTCGTCGGCGCACTCGTCGGAATTGCCATCGGGATTGGCCTGACATTCCTGCTCACGCAGTGGAGTAAAACGTCGGGATTGATCCAGGGAAACATTTCGCTGCGCGGATCGGCGAGGGCTTGTGCGTCGCCGTGGCGATCGCGGTCGTCGGCGCCGCTTACCCGGCCTGGCGCTGCGCGCCTGCCAATTGCCGATACGTTGCACGCCGGCTGATCATCGCTCGCTCAAGCTGCGGCGAAACTTTCGCACCATGTCTTGCGCCACGATCGGCAACTTCGACCGCAGCAGATTGGCTCCATGGAACCAACCTGGCGGTTCGGCGAATGCGACGTGGTATTCCAAGAAGAGAGCGCCCGCCGGTTGAGCCAGCCGGGTGGCTTTCACGTACGAGCCCATGCCGCTGTATGGTTGCGGCGGTCCAATCTGTCGGTGGCCCGCGTCGTCGGTCGAAATCGAACGCCAGCAGTTGGGGTGCTCCGCATCCGTTTCAAACCTTGGGTCGGCGATCGACGCGATCACGATCGATTCGTTCGTTTCCGTTTTCACATTCTGCGTCGTGATGCTGATGCGCACCTTTCCCAACAACGTGGATTCCACGGCAACCCAGCGGGCATCTTCCGGCTGCCGGCTTTCGGGAAGCCCCCGCGGGCGTATTTCCCCACCAGATAAAACGCGCACGTGACCGTCTTCCGAACCCTCGCCGCTCGCGGTGAGGTTTAGTTGCTCCTGCAGATAGTTCTCGCTGCCCAGCGCAGTTAGCGAACCATACGCCACGAAATACAAATCCACATGCCGGCCGATCCGCCCCGATTCGCGCCCATCGTCCGTGATTTTCAGAAGAAACGGACTGACAACCGCTTTCCGCGTGAATGTTTCCCAGTCGTATTTGCCGGCGACCAACGCTTCGATTGCCTGACGCTGTTTGGCCGCGTCCATCCCGTCGTTTAGAACGGGCGGCGGCAACCGACTCGTTTCTTCCGGCGATAGCTTTAGCCCGCGTTCGATGAGCGCATCGTAGATCGCGTTCGCTGCCATGCACGGGCAGGCGAAGTGCGCCATGGCCACCACCAAAAACGATGCGACTCCTGGTCTTGCCATACGTCAATCGTAACCGCCTTCTTCTACTTACCAATAGTGACTTCCGTCGAGGGCTCCATTTGCCACAAATACAGGAAGCAAGGCAGTTTCGAACGATCCAAGCCCGGAATACTCACGGGAATGAGACCCTTCTGCAGCGGCGTATTGGGAGTGATCGCGTATTGCGACAACGCCGGGTCATCGCGCCGATGGAAGAAGACCACGTTCACGTGATTCACGCCCGCCATCGTTCGTGCCGCCGAAACGGCGTTGTCGAGGTAGCCGATCTGATCGATCAGGTGCAGATCCTTGGCTTGCCGGGCCGTGAACACCCGGCCATCGAATGTCGATTCGAGCTTGGCATCGACCTCCGGCCGGCCCTGACGCACCACGCTACGAAACCGCTCATGAAATTCGTCCGCCATATCTTGCAACAGCTTGCGCTTTTCGGCGCTGAGCTCCTTGATCGGCGAACCGAGATCGATATTGGGTCCCGCTTTGACCGGGGTGCCCAATATGTTGAATTGAGCCATCAAATCCTGCAAATTGTAAACGTTCAGGATGCAGCCGATGCCGCCGGTCACGCTCGTCGGGTGGGCAATG
The DNA here is from genome assembly GCA_963733825.1 of Pirellulales bacterium. GTDB lineage: Bacteria > Planctomycetota > Planctomycetia > Pirellulales > Lacipirellulaceae > JABDGM01. The sequence continues at coordinate 156,116 of CAVTEK010000002.1, read as the reverse complement.
ATCGAATCGGCGGCGGTCGCCAGGTAATAACCGCCGCCGGCCGCAACATCCATCAAGCAGGCCACTACGGGCCGGCACGAGCGCTTCTTGAACGCAATCAAGTTGCGCCACATGATGTCGGTCGCCGTTACGCTGCCGCCCGGCGAATTGATTCGGATGATTACCGCGCAAATACGCGGGTCGCATTCGATCGCATCGAGCCGCTCGCGAAAAACGGAGACCGGATTCTCGCCCCACGAGCCAAACCCGGTTGCATCGGTGTCCAGCAGAAGCCCGTCGACATCGACGATGGCCACCGATGCCGCACCCGGGTCCTGCGGCCGATGCGGAAGCGCCATGGCAGCCACCGGATGCAATCGCGGCGTCGGCGCTAGCTCCGCACGCATGTTGCCGTTTACGTTAGCGTTCGCATCGACGTTTGCATTGACGTTTGCATTGGCGTTCGCGTCGACTTGCGCCACCGCGTTCACGCGCAGCGGCTGCGCGCAACCCAGGCACTGGAAAACACACGTCAACAGGCAGCATCGGAAAACGATGCGGCCCCGTGCGCAAACTACTCCAGAAAGTGGAAGACACGTGCGGCATATATCGCAGCCGTAGCCGCCGGCGAACGGGTTTTTTGACAAGCAGACAATTGCTAGCAAACACGGCTAGCGGCCGGATTATTTCAATCTACGGCCCGATGTCGAGACCAATCGCCGTATCGTTCCCATCCGAGCGACGACCCTCACTGGTGCGAATGCTGGAATTCGAAGGTACACGCCCGAAAACCGCCGTTTGTTCGCATGATAGCAATGGCGGCAGCGTCAAAACGTATTCACCAGCCGGTGCTGCTCGACGTCCATATTTCGAACCATGTTATCCAGGTGATAGTGGATGACGCACTTCAGCAGGTAAACAAACAGCACGACCGGATCACGGCGAGAACGCAGCAGGCCAAGAATTCGCCGCCGATACTCGCGTCGCAGAGCGGCCTCTGGAACGCCCCGCATGAGCTGCCGATAGATAACAGCCGAACGCGCCAAATGGGTCGCGTTTCCCTTCAGCCACGACCAGGGATGTCGTCGCCAGTAGGCGGCCCGCGTTTGGCTGAAGCGAAAATTGCCGCGCACGAACAAATCATCGAGTCGATCGAAATAGGCAGTCGGCTCGTAAAGTTCCCGCATCAATTGCACATAGCCATCGCGCAATTCCTCGCGCGACATCCGCAACGGGGACGACGTTGGTTCCGAATTCGGCTTCGTGCTCCTCGTCGAGGCGTCCTTCGGCGGCCAGCCGCGCGTGCAGCGGAGTCTTGGGAATCGCCGACAAGCATGCCGACCATGGCATGCAGCACGCGGGCCTCCTTCAGATACTCGCGCTGGGCGGCGAAGATCGATTGATCGTCGTTATCGAATCCCAGGATCATGCCGCACCAAACATCGAGTCCGGCATCCTGAATCGCGTGTACCCGCTCGATCGGACGTGCCGTCCCTGGCGAACGTTTTGATATTTCTTGGTTTCTCGCAGCGACTCCTCGTTCGGGCTTTCGATGCCGACAAATACCGTCGAGATGTTGGCATCGACCATCAATTGCAATAGCTCCGCATCATCGGCCAGGTCGAGCGACGCTTCGGTAAAGAACGTGAGCGGATAACCGTGAGCCTGCTGCCAGGCGATGACACTTCGCAGCACCGCCTTGATCGCCTGCTTGTTGCCGATCAGGTTGTCGTCGACGATGAAGGCAATCTCCAAACGCTGCGCGAGCAGCGCTTCGAGCTCGCGCAAGATTTGCTCGCTCGTCTTCAATCGCGGCCGGCGGCCGAACGTGACGATGATGTCGCAGAACTCGCACTGGAACGGGCACCCGCGCGAAAACTGCACGCTGCCGAAGAGATAATGCCGCATTTTCAGCAGATCGTAACGCGGCACCGGCAGCGGTCGTCATGTCGGTCTTCTCGCGTTGTTCGTACCGCTGCTCATATCGGCCCTGCTTGCCACTCGCGCAAGAAATTGCGGCCACGTCTCTTCGGCTTCGCCCACGAAGATCACGTCGGCCAGCTCACCGAAATAATCCTCGCGCACCGTGACCCACGGCCCGCCGACCACGGTGAACGCGCCGCGCAGTTTGAGCTCCGCGAGAATCTCCAGCATCCGCGTCCGCTGCACGCTCATGCCCGTCAGCGCCACGATGTCGGCCCGTGCCAGCCGATCGAAATCCAGCGGCTCGACATTTTCATCGACGATCGTGACGCTGTGCCCCTCCGGCGTCAGGGCGGCCAGCAGCGGCAAACATGCCGTCGGCAGATTCGCCCGCTTGCGCGATCAACGGCAGGGCGTGCTCCAGCCCCCAATAGGAGACCTCGAACCGCGGATTCACGAACACAATGTCGGCCATGTGTGTGCCGCAATCGATAACAAGAGAGCCCGATCCTGCGGATAACCGGACGACCACGACCTCCGGCCCGGCATTCGTGGGTCGCCGGTTATTGGCAAATCCAACCGCGATCATCCAACCGACCGCGCGCCCAACCATGATATCGCTTCTCCCACCAAGCCGCTATCGGGCCCAATTCGATGGCAGATTCGCGTGCAATTCCAATAAGCGCCGGGCATTCGTCGCGGACACATTTTCGTCCCATCGCAACGACCATGATTGCACCGATATCGCTCGGCCAGAGATGCTAGCTCGCATTTGTCGCGGCAACGCGCTTCGCGAGACTGCTAATTTGTAACGGTTGCTGCAAGTGCGCGCTCTTTTCGAACAGTGATGAACGAAGCGTTTATGCGCCGCCGAAGGACTCTACGTAGCTAGAAATATATTCCCTTACCGTTTGCGTCGCCGGCATTGCGGCAATGGCTGTCGTTCGAATGATCAAGTCGGTTGCCACCCTGCGATTCTTTGCGCTCATTTGGCTGCTGCTCGTTTGCGGCTGCACGGGGATATCCGAATATATCCACAACGGGTGCAAAGTCGGCCCGAACTATAAGCCGCCGTGTGCCCCGGTTGCGCAGCTGGATCGATGCGACCGACCAACGGGTGCGCACGTCGAACGACAACCTGGCCGGCTGGTGGACGGTCTTCGACGATTCTTTGCTCAACGACATCGTCTCGCGGGCGTATCAGCAAAACCTTACTTTGCGCGAGGCCGGCTATCGCGTCCTCGCGGCACGAGCACAGCTCGGCATCGCCAACGGCGATTTCTTTCCGCAAACGCAAGATGCCACCGGCGCCGTATCGGCGGATCGGCTCCGGCGGCAACTTCTTCGACCAGTGGAACTTCAACTTCAATCTGGCCTGGGAGCTCGATTTTTGGGGCCGCTTTCGCCGCGCGATCATCGCGGCCGAAGCATTCGCTCGATGCCTCGGTCTTCGACTTCGACGACGCTGCCGTGACGCTGCTATCCGATACGGCCACCGACTACGTCGCGATCCGCACCGATCAAGAGCGCATTCGCCTGTTGGACGTGGTCATTCGCCTGCAGGAAGACGTGATCCACTTCATCGAGGAGCGCGTTAAGGCGGGCCAACGCGGCATTACCGAGCTGGACCGCGCTCAGGCCCAAAGTAACCTGGAACAAAGCCGAGCGCAGCGCAAGCAGTTCGTGATCGACGAACAAACGGCTGAAAATCAACTTTGCATTCTGCTGGGGATGCCTGCCGTCCAATTGAAAGACCTGCTCGCCAGCGGACCGAAAACGTCGATTCCGTTGGCGCCGGATTACGTCGTGACTGGCATCCCGGCCGATTTGCTCCGCCGAAGGCCCGATGTGCGGCGAGCCGAACGCCTGGCCGCCGCCCAAGCCGAGCAAATCGGAATCGCGGAGACCGACTGGTACCCGGCCGTTACGATCTCGGGCACGCTCGGTTGGCAGGCCCGAAATCTTTCCGACCTGTTCAGACCCGCATCATTCAATAGCAACGTCGGCCCCTCGTTCCAATGGAACCTGCTGAACTACGGACGGATCAAGAACAATGTGCGGTTGCAAGACGCCCAGTTTCGCCAGTTGGTCGTGGCCTACCAGAACACCGTTCTGCAAGCAGATCTGGAAGTGGAAAACGGAATCGTTACTTTCGTGCAAGCTCACGAACGGGCCGATGATCTGCGCAAGAGCGTCGATGATGCTTGGCTTGCGTTGCAAGTGATCGTAGCGCAATATCAGGCCGGCTTGGGTGGCGTCGATTTCAATCGCTATGCCACCATCCAACAGAACTTGATTGTCCAGCAGGACCAGTGGGCACAGGCGCGCGGCCAGATTTGCCTCGGTTTGATCCAGGTCTACCGCGGCCTCGGCGGCGGCTGGCAAATCAAGTGTTCGCCGCCGCCCGACAAGCGCGGCATTCTTTCGCCGCCGCCAGCTGCGGTCGCCGATGGCAAGCCCATCAACGGGTCCAGCTCCGCGTCGACCGGGGCGCCCGGTTCCAACCCGGCCACCACCAGGCCGCTCTCGGAGTTGCTGCCTCCTCCGCCGATCCAATAAAGCACCGGGATTCGCCAAGTCCCATTTTGCGGTAATACAGCCGGGCTGTTAATTTGCCTGCTGGGGCGCTCATTTCTAAGCCACTGGTCTTGATCTTTGTTAGTTTACATATATAAATAGTTTATTGCAGGTAACGAATAATGTTTTGGTCGTGGTGGGCCAAGTTCGAGGGTTCATGTCGGCGCGAACTTCCACGCACGTGTCATCAAACGGATCATCGCGGGCGTCACAAGCCGAGGCGGTGCATGCGGCTTTACGCACGCTCCTCAGAAGCTTGTTCAGCGTTGATGACACGACCATGGACTTGCCCTTGCGTCAAATTAAGGTTTGCTTGGCGCTTTATCGCAAAAGCCGGTCGATGTCCGAGATTGGCCGGGAGCTTGGGCTTTCGCCCAGTGCGGTGACTCAAGTCTCCGACCGACTCGTGCGCAGAGGGCTGATCGAACGCACGTTCCCAGACGACGACCGGCGCGTGCGAAAGTTGCGACTTACCCGCAAGGGGCACAAACTCATGCGAGCTCGCGAGCAGAAACAGCTCGGTCGAATCGCCGACGCGCTGGACACGCTTTCCAACGACGAATTTCATCAAATCATGACCGGTTTCGGAATCCTGATACGAAGCTGCGCTCCACAGGAAGTTGCTGCGGATTAATCTCTGCCTTTCGGCACCACGCGCCTCCGGTGGGCCACTGACCAACGAACTCACATGACTCGACTAGTAACACTCGCCGTCATTATCAGCCTTGCGGTCGGAGGGACCGTACTGTACAGCAAATATTTCCCGTCTGATACGCAGAAGGGGACGTTTCGATTCGACAAAGTGACGCGCGGAGATTTGCACATCAGCGTGCGCGCCACGGGGACGGTCGAGCCGGAAGAAACGGTCGACGTCGGGGCACAGGTTGTCGGGCGAATCAAAGAGCTTGGCAAAGATCCGCGCGGCCAGACGGATCCCAACTTTGCCAATAAGAAGGTCGATTACGGAACGCCCGTTAAAAAGGGAACCGTCCTGGCAACTGTCGATCCACAGTTTGCCGACAAGTCGGTCGACTACGGCTCGCCTGTCGACAAAGGAATGGTGCTTGCCCAGATCGATCCGGCCATCTACAAAGCGCAATTCGATCAGGCCACCGCTTCGCTGGCCCAATCTGAGGCGCACGTCCTGCAAGCCCAGGCTCAGGTTGCCCAAACGCAAGCCGAATGGGTTCGGGCTCAAGTTCTGCGCGAACTAAAAATCCCCAGCCGTTCGCCCACAGGCGATGTGAATACAAACGCTTTGCCGATCAAAGGCATTTCAGACGCCGACTATGTACTGGCCCAAGCCAACGCTGACGCTGCAAAAGCCGATCTGGAGGCTGCAAAAGCCGCCGTTTTGCAGCAGAAGGCCACTCTCGCGATGGCCAAAACCAATCTCGACTACACCACCATCGTCTCGCCGATCGACGGCACGATCATCGATCGCCGCGTCAACATCGGCCAGACCGTGGTTTCGAGCCTGAACGCGCCCAGTCTGTTTCTGATCGCTCGCGACCTGCGCCGCATGCAAGTTTGGGCATCGGTCAACGAGGCCGACATTGCCAAAGTTAAACAGGGCACCAAAGTACATTTCCGAGTCGACGCGCTGCCGCAGGATACATTCCACGGCACCGTGGTCCAGGTGCGCCTCAACGCGTTGATGACCCAAAACGTGGTGACGTACACCGTCGTCATCGGCGTCGACAATTCCGATCTCAAGCTGTTGCCCTATCTGACGGCCGACGTGTACTTCGAAGTCGATAACCGCAAAGATGTGCTGCTGGTACCCAACGGCGGCGCTCCGCTTCCGACCGGCGCCCGAGCAGATTGCCAGCGAGCCTTCGGGCGAAAACACAGAAAAGCCAAGTCCACCTGCCGGCCGATCCGGCCGCCGCAACCCGAACGCGCCCGCAAACATCGGACATTTGTGGACGGTCGTTCCAGGAACCGGTAAACTCCGGTCGATCGAAGTGCAAACCGGCCCCAGCGACATGGCCTTCACCGAAATTGTCAGCGGCGATGTGCACGAAGGCGACGAGATCGTCGTCGGCGAGGCTCGGCAAGCGTCCGCGGCCCCCGCTACTACGACCAATCCGCTGGGACCGCCCCAGTTCCGCAGCAATCGAAACCAATCCAAAAAAGCTACATAGCCAGTTTACGTGACGATGGAACTCATTCGGCTGGAAAACATCTGTAAGACGTACCACTTGGGCGAGGTGGATGTGCCCGTCCTGAAGGGCATTACGTTTTCGATTGAGCGCGGCGAATTAGTCGCCCTCATGGGGTCCTCGGGCTCCGGAAAAAGCACGCTGATGAATATCCTCGGCTGCTTGGACCGCCCCAGCGAAGGCCATTACTGGCTCGATGGCCGTGAGGTCGGCAAGCTGGCCGCCAACGAGCGGGCATTAGTGCGCACTGAAAAGCTCGGCTTCGTTTTCCAAAGTTTCAACCTGCTCGCGCACACCACCGCCGCCAATAACGTGGCCATGCCGCTCGATTATTCGGTGACGGCGATTTCGGCTACGAGGGCAGTCGAACGGGCGTGCGAATTGTTGGTCCGCGTTGGGCTGAGCCATCGGCTCGATCACATGCCCTCGCAAATGTCGGGCGGCCAGCAGCAGCGTGTAGCCATCGCACGGTCGTTGATCAATAAGCCCACGCTGCTATTGGCCGACGAACCGACTGGAAACTTGGATTCGCACACGAGCGTCGAAATCCTGGAAATGTTCCGCGAGCTCAATGCAACCGGGATCACCGTTCTCCTGGTCACGCATGATCCGCAGGTGGCCGAATACGCCAACCGGATCATTCATATTGTCGATGGCGTGATCGATAGCGACACGCGTACCAATAGCCGCCCACAGCCGGCGATTTCGTACGGCGGAAATGGCAACGGCCGCCCGCACAACGATGGCAATGGAGCACCGGTGGCCGCCGGAGCAGTGCTCGCCGCCGTCGGCGCGCAATCGGCAGAAGTGCCGATATTCGACCGCAAGCCGCTGCACCGCAACTTTCGACGCAGACCGAAACAAAAGCGAAACCAGAGCTGGAATCGCCGCCAACAGCGCGCGCTAAACACCGCCGCGGTCTGCTGGCCGCGATCCTCCCGACCACCGTGCGGACCGCCGTCAACGCGCTGCGCCGCAACAAAATGCGGTCCGCTCTTACGACGTTGGGCATTATCATCGGCGTCGGCGCAGTGATTGCCATGGTCGAGATCAGCCAAGGATCCAAAACCGCGCTCATGAAGACAATGTCCACCATGGGAGCGAATAACCTGCTGATTCGATCTGGCGCTGCCTCGAGCGGCGGCATCAGCTGGGGATCGGGGAGCCAGAAGACGCTCACGCCCGAAGACGCCGAGGCCGTCGCCAGCCAGTGTGACGCAATCGCCGCTGTCGCGCCGATCGTGGAAATCCGCGGCCAGGCGGTTCGCGGAAACCACAATTGGACGCCCATGAACATTTACGGCACGGTGCCCGCCTATCTAACCGTGCGCGATTGGGACAACATGGACTCCGGTGATATGTTCACCGACCAGGACGTGCGTGGAAGCATCAAGACGTGCGTCATCGGGACGACGATCGCCCGCGAGTTGTTTCCCGATGAGTCGCCGATCGGAAAGGACATTCGCGTAGCCAACGTCGGCCTGCGCGTGGTCGGCGTATTGGGGTCCAAAGGCGCGAACATGATGGGCATGGATCAGGACGACATCATCCTCGCGCCCTGGACAACGATCAAGTTCCGCGTTTCGGGCAACAATACGGGCGGTTCGAGCGGCGGCCAAACGGCGAACTCCAATGGCGCCGCCGGCGGCATCTCGACAGATACCAAGACGCTCAACAATTTGTACCCGGGCACCATGGCACTTTACCCGCCGCAGTCGAGCACGCAGACGCTCAACAATCCGCAAAAAATAATGTTCACGAACGTGGATCAGATTCTCACCAAGGCCGTATCGGCCGAGGCGATTCCTACCGCTATCGCGCAGATTACCGCATTGCTTCATGAGCGGCACCATATCCGCACGGATGAACCCGATGATTTCTACGTTCGGGATATGAGCGAAATCGTGAAGATGCTTGGCTCGACTTCCCAAATGATGGGCATGCTGCTCCTCATCGTGGCGATGATTTCCTTGATCGTCGGCGGCGTAGGCATCATGAACATCATGCTCGTTTCCGTTACCGAGCGAACCAAGGAAATCGGCGTCCGCATGGCCGTCGGCGCCCGCAGCCATCAAATTCTCCGCCAGTTCCTCATTGAAGCCGTCGTGCTTTGCCTGATGGGCGGGGCGGCCGGCATCATCTTCGGGCGAACCTCGGCCACGCTTGTCTGGTATTTTCTCCGTTGGCCGATCACGGCGTCCTATCCGGCGATCGTCGCCGCGTTCCTCGTCTCGGCCACGATCGGCATCGGTTTCGGATTCTATCCCGCTTGGAAAGCGTCGCGGCTCGACCCGATCGATGCGCTGCGGTATGAGTAAACACTCCCTCTCCCAACGGGAAAGGGTTCTTCAAGCAAACGCCGTGCGAATCTGCTCAGTGTACTTCCGGCAATCCTCGCGTGGGTTGCCGCGGCCCTCGTACTCGAGCGCGATGTAGCCTCGATACCCGGCGTCTTTGAGAATCTGCCCGACGCGTTTGAAATCGCTCGGCTCATCCGGTTTCCCGGCCGGATGGATCGAAATCTTCATCTGCACGTTGATCGAATATGGAGCGATCTTCGCCAGGTCGCCGTAGACGTCGGCGGTGCGGAAATTTCCCGTGTCCATGTTCACGCCGAACCACGGGCTTTTTACGCCGCGCACGATCGCCAGCACGCCGTCGGCTTCCGCGACGATGCCGCCGTGATTTTCAAGCGCCAGAAACACGCCATATTTGCCGGCGTATTCGCAACATTCCTCAATCGCCTCGATCGCTAACCGGCGAGCCTCCTCGATACCCTGCCCCGCCTTCGCCGCGCCGGAAAAAATGCGGATCACCGGCGCGTCCATCTGGTCGGCGTACTCGATCCAGCGCTTGACGTTGGCAATCTCCTGATTGCGCCGCTTGCCGGCCGGAAAACAAAAGTCGTTGCCTACCGCCGTGCCCGAAATATCCAGCCCGCGGCGAAACGTCGTCGATTTCAACTGCCGCAGAAACTCTGCCGACGGACGCTGCGGAAAATAGTACGACGTAAGCTCCGTCCCATCCAAGCCGAACTCGGCACAATCCTCGATGAAGTCATTAAGCTTCAACTTCGGCGGTTTGCCCTTGAGCAGATCGCGATAACTGTACGCGGCCAGGCTGAACTTGAAATGCGACCCCTTCGTGCGCTCGATTGGCCTGATCGCACGGGCCAGCGGCAAACGCACCGCGCCGATCCCAGCGATACCCGCGGCCAGTGACGAACGAATAAACGCCCTGCGATCGGTTGCCTGCGACATAAGGGGTTTCTCCGGAAAAACAAGGGTCAACTCGTTTCAATCGAACTCAATCCATCGTCGGCCAGAGGACCGCTATTCGAGCTGTTCATATTTCACATCACGCCGCAGCAGCCATGTCGCGTTTGGTAAACACTCCCTGCAAATCGGCTCCCCGCGGGCGAATCTCGCCAGTGATACAGCGGCTGTAAAACCCGAGCTTTTCCAGCGCCGGTCCCAATTTCGTCCGAAAACGCACCCGCTGGCATGTCGCCTGCTTGTCATCCGGTTGCCCGATCCAATGAAGCCACTCGGCAACTAAATCGAAATAAGGCTTTGTCCATGCGGCCATTGTTCCCGTCGACGGCGACCGACACTCGAACCACCACCAAACCAGCGCAAATTGCCCGGCGAACGCGCCCGGCGACCGTCCTTGGCACCGGGATTTGTGTTCCGGAGCGCGTCATCCGCAACGAATACTTTAGCCAGGAACTGGGCATCGATACAACGCCCGAATGGATCGAGAGCCGGATCGGAATCGTTCAGCGCGATTGGGCCGAACATGAAACTTCGACCGATCTGGCTGTCGGGGCCGCTGCGCTCGGCGTTGAGCCACGCCAAGCTCGACCCCGACGACATTGAGCTGATCATCGTCGCCACGAGTACGCCCGATTTCACCATGCCCTCGACGGCCTGCCTGGTGCAGAACCGCCTGAATGCACGGCGCGTGCTCGCTTTCGACGTTGTCAACGCCTGCTCCGGATTCGTCTACGCGCTGGATGCCGCTACCCGATACCTTCAAAACGGTGAGTTCGAAAACGCACTGGTCATCGGTGTCGATCGCGGTAGTCAACTCGTGAATCACCGCGATCGCGGCACGAGTGTATTCTTCGGCGACGGGGCTGGAGCGGCCATCGTCGGCGCTCACGGCGGCGGTCGCGTGCTGGCCTCGAAAATGCATTCCTGCGGCACCAGCGAACCGCTCTTCGTACCCGTCGGCGGCTCGATGACGATGGACGGCAAAGCCATTTGGAACTTCGCAACGGAAGTCCTGCCCGAGACGATCCGCGAATTGTGCGACATGGCCGGCGTGGCTATCGACGAGATCAAACTCGTCGTGCCCCACCAGGCAAACCGCAAAATCCTGGCGGCTTCCGCCGACACCCTCGGCCTCGACTTGGATCGAGTGGTCATCAACATCGAGCGTTACGGCAACACGCTTGCTGCCAGCATTCCAATCGCACTCGACGAGGCCTTGGCAAACGACCGTGTGCGTTCCGGAGAAATCGTCGCTTTGGTCGGCTTCGGGGCCGGTTTGGCCTGGGGCGGACTGCTGCTCGAACTTTAAGGACCGTGGCCGGCAAACGGCCGCAACATCTATATCGAAGGAGAATTGCATGACCACTTCCATCGCGCATTCATCGAAAGGCATCCTGCAACGCCTCGCCGAATTTCGCGACCGATTCGGCGTTAAGGGCACGTTTTTCAAATTGTTCGATGCGGTGCTCAATAAGGGGCTGCGAACGCACGTTCACCGCGTGGTCTGGTTGGAATTGGCGTCGGTTGCGAAAATGGCGCCGCCAGACGAATCAATAACATTTCGTTTTCTCAGCGCCGACGAAGTTGCCAGCTACGCCCAGGATCCGAGCTACTACATCGACCCATCGTTAATCGAAGGCGTGCGCAGCGGACACGAAGTATGCTTCGCCGCGCTGGCCTGCGATCGGCTGGCCGCTTTCGGCTGTTACACACTGAATTACGTCGAGCCCCACCAGGCGGCCGGCGCGGCGATGTCGTTTCCGAGCGACGTGGCCTACATGTCCTATGGATTTACCCATCCCAACTTTCGCGGTTTCCGTTTGCACGGGCTCATCATGGGTCTGGCGCTCAAGGAATTGGCGAAACGCGGCATCACCAAGTTTGTTTCCATTGTCGCCTGGACCAACATCGCCTCGCTCAAAAGTTGCGAACGCCTGGGCTATCTCAATCTGGGCAATATGATCACCATTGGCAGCAAACAACGCGCCGTCGGCTTCTATCCGCCAGCCGCCAAAAAACTGGGGGTCCGCTTCGGCCGACGCGCCGCCAAAGGCAACTAGCGCCTTCTACGGCGACCCGCCATGCTCACCGGCAGCAGCCCGAGTACGCACAGCGTCAGGCCGCATGGCTCCGGCACTTTAAGTTCGGCAAAGTAGTAACCGACGCCATCTCCAATGGTGTTCAACGACGGCAAGTCTGCGTACACCCTGATTTCCTTGGTTGTCGGCGGAATATTTTTCCAAAATGTGGCATCTGTATGCGTTCCAAATGAATTGGTCGACGCACCAAACGTGATCTCTCCCGTCGCCGGCGTCATGATCATCTTGTGGTGGCTAAGCACTCCGGCCGAACCAGTGTTTTCTACGTTGTCCATGTAGCTAAAGGAGCTTGGATTTACAATTGTGTTGCTCGCGTCAAGTAATTGGACCTGATACACCGGGTTGCCACCTACAGGCTTCGTGACCTCATCCGTTGTGTTCCATATCCCAAACGCTGTATCCGGCGTGATTGTGTAACCCGTCATATCGAACGTTACAACCGAGGTGTGCGCATACACCGTTTGCGCGAGATGCCCCTGAACCGATCCGGTGCCGGGAAATAAAGCTGAAAAATCAGATGGGGCAATCAGCGGATTGTTATTGTCGTCCGCACCAACGCCGCTGGCGCTCGGAAAGAAATGGGTGACATTTATCACGCCATTGGCGCCATTGAACTGCGTATTTGTTGTATTCCCAGTACCACTACTACTGCTGTTAATGGTCAAAAAGCTGTAGCCAGGGAACACCGCCGCGAGCGACACGGTCGACGATGCCAGGAATACGGCTGCCGTGACTAAAGCGAGTAGCCGGGTCGGTCCGGCGGTTATCGTTGAAGCAATTAGATTGAATACGCTTGTCGGTTTGAAAAACATGCGAGCGCCTTTCCAAGAATTCAGGACGGAGTGATTGACAAAAACGAGACAGCACCGAGAAGTTCAAATCACTCGTATAGGGCTCCGATTTCGTTGGTCCTGAATTGATGAAAGGCTCATCCGAGGCGTGGCACGCTGGCCAAACAAAAAAGGCGTTACAATAACCTCCACGAAGGAGAGAGTTGCAACGCCTTTTGGTCGAATCAGTGTGGTCAAAAAATCCTGTGTTGGCGGTCCTGACTCACCGGCAGAGGGCCGCTTCTGTCAATATTTATAACAAGTGCGATTTCGTTTGCAAGACAAAATCGCGAATTTTTTCTATCGGCTAATCTCAGACTGGTTGTTCTGAGGCAGCGAAACCCGGCAAAATCCGTCTTTTGGCCGGAACTCAGCCGCGATCTGCACCGGACTTCAGGACGCCCGGATTCGCCGTCGGCGTAACTGCATCGCCGCTGCCGCCACGCACAGCAGCACGGCAGCCGATGGCTCGGGAACGGGTAGCCCCAACAATATATAACTGCCCGACAACGGCGGAATTACGAAATTAAGACGACCGCCCGAGATCGACACCGGGCTATTGGCCATCAGGTCCCATGCCAGCGACGGCGCGGTTTCAAACAGGGAAGTGTTGAGCTGCACCGTCATCGCCTGGTCAGATGTATTCATCGCGAACACAATCTGCTGGTCGTGATACGTCTTTAAATCAACGTACAAGACATCGTCGGCGTATAAACTCTGCCGCTCGCCGCGCACAGCGCCGGGTATTGGCTGCGGATGGCCATCAACTGCTCGTGAAACTGCATCAAATCGAGTGCATCGGTCGACAGATTTTGGGACGTGACAGTGACGCCCAGAATCTTGCGCATCGTGCGGGCGACATGGTCGTCGCACAAACCTCGGCTCGCGCAATTGGTCGTTACTTGGGCCGCGTAGTTAGGAACTTCATCGCCGATCTCTTCGCCATAGTAGCGCGTGATCGGGCCGCTGTATGCCGCTTGAAACATGAACGCCAGCCGATGGCGGGCCCAATATGCGGGTTGGTCCGGGTTCGCCAGGCCGGCACGCTGCAATAGATCGCCGAAGCGCACCAGATCGTGATTGCCGATCATCAAATTCGGTGCCGCATGATCGGCGTACACGTTGTCGTGCGCGCCGTACGCCCACGACTGGTTGATGTCCGACGCTGGTCGGCCAGAATACCCGGACTCTTCCCCACCGACCACGTCGACCAGCGCGTAGCGGACCGGAAAATCAAACGCCGAATGCAGGATCGGACTCGCATCGGGCCCATAGGTCCGACTCGAGATCGTGCCCGCATCGCTCCAATCTTCGGCAACCATGTAACCGAGCGTGCCCCACTGTTGCCCGGCGGCAGCCCGTTGAGCACTTGCGGTCTGGACCGCCCCGCGAATCTGTTGCCATGCCGAGGGCGGAACCTGGTACGACTGATCGAGCCGCCAGCCATCGATTCCCAGTTGGTTGACCCAATATGTGGAAACCTCTTTGTAGAAATCGAGCGTCTGCGGCGCCGAAAAATCCGAAACGCCAGGCGAGCTGCTGACGGGCAACTTCCCGGTCGGCGACGCGACCAGATTCCCTTTGTTGTGGCCGAACACGCCGTCGAAAAACACATACAGCCCTTTTTCGTGCGCCTTGTTCACCAGCTCCTGAGCATCGGCAAACGAGCCGAATTTGGGATCGATCTTGAAATAATCGCGCGTGTAATAGCCAGTCGCGTCCAGCTTCAGATCGACGCCGCCTCCTTCTTGCGCCTCGCCGGCGTGCGAGTCGAAAACGGGCGTCAACCAAATCGCATTCATCCCCAGATTCTTGATGTAGTCGAGCGAATTGATGATACCCCGCAGATCGCCCTTGTGGTGACTGGTTCCGTAGCCGGCGTTGTAATTGCGCGTCGGATCTCCATCGACGAACGACTCGACCATGATCTCGTACATCCGCAGGTCGCAGGCGTTCGCAGTAGCCGACGCGCAGCCAGAGTTTGCCTGAACCGGCCCCGCCGGCACGTCGACTTGAACCGCCAACAAAGTCCCTGCGCCCGCGTTCGCTAAAACCGGCAAGACGGTCGCCAGCAACGTGCGAATCAGGCGGAATTCAAACGTGCGGAAGAATGCCGTGCGCATACGGGCCAATTATAACAGACCAGGCAGAAGAGCGCGGCGGCAAATCGAACCAACTTCACGCATCCAAATTGAGGGCGAAATGGCGCGTCAAGCTTACTTGACACGGTATTGTCTTCTGCCGCCTTACCGCGCCCATAAAAATCCACGGTTTGTAAGAGTACGTGTCGCAAATATGTGCTAAACTGGTGGCTTGCGCTGTGTTTTGCTGCTCATCACTCTTCCACTTCTGTTCAAGCCACAGTTAACGAATATGGCGAACCGGTCGATTTCAGCCAGCTTCCGCGCGTGGTCTTCCGTGGTGGCCTGTGCGATTGCGAGCCATGTGGCCTGCGCGGCGGCTCAAGACCGGATCAATTCCGTGTTCGTCATCGCAATGGAGAACCACAACTGGACGCAGCCAGTCTCCGACAGCTCGGCGCCACACCAGATCTTCAACAGTTTGAACGCGCCGTTCATCAACAGCATCGTGAATCCATACTTCAACGGCGGGGCGCTCGATCCGCAGGCAACATTGTTCGGCACGGGCGGCCCCATCAGTATCAACTCACAGGTTTCGTACGCGACCGCCTACCACAACGTGCTGGCCACCCCCACGGGCGCCAACCCCGACATCCATCCTTCGGAGCCCAACTATATTTGGTCCGAGGCCGGCACGAACTTCAGCATTTCCAACGACAGTAACCCCTATAACTCCAATGGCACTCCGCTCAACACGCAGAGCACAACTGCCCACCTGGCCACTTATCTCCATAACGCCGGATATTCCTGGAAGTCGTACCAGGAAGATATCGACACCGATAGCGCCGGCAACGTGCTGCCGCAGAACCAATGGGTTTCGCCAATCACCAACCGCTCGGGCACGTACAGCACGGTGGCCAATGCGTACAACGGCAGCAAGCAATACAACTATGCCACAAAACACAACCCGCCCGCGTTCTTCACCGATACCAACGGTGGATACAACACGAGCTCCAGCAACCCGGCCGCTCAATACTATGCGCCGCTGCAGCGACTGCAGACCGACCTGAATAACAACACGGTGGCGCAATACAACTGGATTTCTCCCAACCAGTTCAACGACATGCACACGGCGCTCTCGGGCGGCTACAAGGGCCTCACCGGCGACAACGCTCAAATCAAACAAGGCGACGATTTCCTGGCCGCCATCGTGCCGAAGATCATGGCCTCGCAAGCCTACAAAGACAACGGACTCATCGTCATCTGGAACGACGAAACCGAGGGCACGAATGAGGACGACTTCACCCACACGATCATGGAAATCATTATTTCGCCACTGGCCAAAGGCTATGGCTACGCCAGCTCGTTGAATTACACCCACTCGTCGGATCTGAAGACGATGCAGGAAATCTTTCAAGTCGGCCCGCTTCTCGGCGATGCGGCCGCAGCCGGAACGAACGACCTGTCCGATATGTTCGTGCCGAACACGATTCCGACCACCGTATCGGTCGCCGGCGACTTCAACCACAACGGCATCGTCGATGCGGCCGATTACGCGGCTTGGCGCCGTGGGTTTGGCGGAGTTTACAACCAGGCCGACTACGACACTTGGCGCGCAAACTTCGGCCAGTCAGCCTATAGCGGCGCAGGCACCGGGTCCGCCGCAGATGCCGCTGTACCAGAGCCGTCCACCGCGACGATGCTTCTTTTGGCAACGTTCACAATCGTTTGCGTCGGTCGCCCGACGATGGGCGCTTTCGAGAGTTGATACGTCGGAACTCTGCGAGGCGTTCTCACGCAAGCAGATGTCAAGCCGGATGATTTCATCGGGGCCTTACGTGGCAGAATCCGCCGCGGCAATCGGCTGCTTATCCGGATGAAGGTAGATAAAGCTCTTACCCAGCCGGCCACCGTAGTTGCCCGCTGAAATTCGCACGAGGCCCGGCGTGTTCACCGCCGCCGCGATCGCTGCTTGGGTCGCGCGTATGATCGCATTCAGATCGCGACCATTGATGATGATTTCCATCACCGAACCAACGCCTTTTGGCAACTGAGAGTTGGCTTTCGGGTTATCCACAAGCAACGGGCAGTACTTTTCGTACGTGCTGGCAATCATGAACTTGTATTTGCTGCCCGCCTTCGATCCGCTGCCGGCGATGCCGCCCGGAAACGGCATGATGACGCCCGGGCAACTCTGCACCGCCGCGACGCCAGCCTCGGCCGCAGCCAGCGCGGCATCCTCCGTTTCGCCGAAAAACCACAGGTTGCCCCCCATCAGCCCATCGCGGTAACCGAATTGCTCGTCGAGCATGAACTCGCCGCCCAGCGTGGGGATCCACCACATCGGGCGGCCGAAGCGTTCGACACGTTTCTGAAAACCGTCGCCGAAGTACGAAATCTTCTTGCCGATCGGAAAATAGTCGGCCGAATCGATTGCGTTGAAACATGCCGCAGTCGGACATGTGACCACGTTCTGGCTGATACGCACGAGCGCCGCATGCTCCAATGCCTCGACGCGGTCCTTGCGGAATCGCGGCACGTGCAGTTGCACAATCGCGCCCGGCCGACCATCCGGCGTGACGAAGGATTCGTCGCCGCCCGGGCCGACGAAGCGATCAACTCCCGCTTCACAATCGCACAAGATCGTGCTCGATGCGTTCCCGGTCGCCGCGTTCACCGCGTGCGAAACCCATTGCCGGTCGTGCGCAGTAATTAGAAACTCAACGTATATGCTGCGGAAGGCCTCGGCGTAGGTGTCGTCGATAACTGCGGGCATGTCAATGTGGATAAATGCGCTTCAATTCAGCCTGTCGCTTGCCGACCTCGGCCATTGTAGACAGACCGCTCGGTGACAACTTTGTCCATAAACACGTCGTGACGGTCGACGATCAAATTGTCGAGCAATTGGCACTCATAGCAGAGTCCAACGAGCGGACAATCGGGTCGCACGCTTTGCAGCAGTCGATCGTAATAACCCTGGCCATTTCCCATGCGAGCTCCGTCGCGACCGAACGCCACTCCGGGTACGACCACGAAATCAAGCTGCTCGGGCCGGATTTCTCTGCTCGGCTCGCCCCACCGCTCGCGCGGCGGCTCGAGAATCTTCCACTTTCCGATCACAAGCTCGTCGAGAGCCTGGAGCCACCACAGACCGAGCTTGTTTTCTCCACGATCATTCACCGTACAATACGGGACAATTATTCGTTGACCGCTTGCCAATGCGGCAGGAAGCGCATGACGCGTGCGCAGTTCCGACCGGCAATCGAGGTACCATAATACGGTTCGTGATGCCTGATACTCGGGCAATTGCATCATCGAGGCAACGGCAATCTGGCTGACGCGGTCCTTGTCGGGCTGAGAATTGCGCGCGTCGTACGCCGTCCGCCGCATCGACGCCTTGGCGTCCACTTCTCCTGTCAAAGGACTATTCACGGCAGTTGTCGCGCCTCAGCTAAGTTAATCCGGCTCAATCTCCGCAACACCACGGTAGCATCTAATATCCAGCAGCGTGCTTGTTCAGACTCGAAACTGCAACCCCTCTGTTTTCGGAGACAATACAGCAAGGGGATCTCCGGCGGTTGGAATTTAAACTTCAACGATCAACTTCGATCACCCAATTTTCGGCGTCCAATTGCAAATGCCGGTTGGCAATCCCTATCAGGGTACGCTGGAACAGGGCGACGCTCAAGTTTCAAATGGAAATACGTCGGACAGTGGGGATGCGAATTGTAAACCACACTGGGGCGCTCTGAATCATGACCGAGGCAATGCGTACTAGTTCTACAGCAAGGTTTTCATGCGGGCGCCACAACGCATTGCGGTTGTCAAGGGTCGCTAGCTCGCAAATTGTAGTGCGAGCAGCAGCGAAGTCTTGCTGTAGAACTAGAAGCAGGTTCAAAACCGGTGTCATTCTGAGCGAAGCGGAGCGCAGCGAAGAATCTAGCCCGAAGTAGCGTAGATCCCTCCGTCGCCGAGCCTCCGTCGGGATGACAATCTAGTTTTGAAACCGCTTCTAATGACTTTTGCGCGGCCGCAAATGTTTTTCATTGTCGAGCCATGTATTGAGACCTCCGATCGCTAAATACGCACGGAATCCTAGGGGCGCACGCGGGCCCAAACCCCGCTGGTTGACCCCATTCTTGGCCCCGTTATACTTCTGTCTGGGCCAAGCTGGCTGCGGACGCCGACTTTTTTGCGCAAACCATTTCAGGCCATCTGGGTATGGATAGTCGATGCCTGCAATTTTCGAAACCAAACGGCGCACGACCACAACGCCCACCAACGGAGCACAGCCGGAATTGCCGGCGGCTCCTGGCCCACGCGACTGCCTGGATGCGCTGCTCCCGATTGAGGCATCCGAGGCGCCCGCTCTCGATCGGCCGCTGCCGCGGCCCGCGCTTGTCGACAACGAGAGCCGATTCATCTGGCCGTACATCGTCGGCGTCATCGTCTTCCACCTGACAATTCCGCTGGCGCTGCTGCCCTATTTCTTCAGTTGGTGGGGCGTGCTCTGGCTGCCGATCGGAAATTACATTTTCTGTTCGATGGGCATCGGCGCCGGCTTTCACCGGTTGCTCACCCATCGCGGCTACAAGTGCCCGCTGTGGCTCGAGCACACGCTGGCCCTGTTGGGCGTGTGCAATTTGCAGGAATCGCCGGCTCGCTGGGTGGTCGTTCATCGGCTGCATCATCAGCATTCCGATCATCAGCCCGACCCGCACACGCCGCAGGTGAGCGCGTTCTGGAGCCACGTGGGTTGGCTGTTCATCGAGAACCGCCACACAACTTCTGCCGAGACCTACCACAAATACGCCCGCGATATCCTCAGCGATCCGCTCTACATGCGGCTTGAACGGAACCTCTGGTACTTCTGGGCGTATGTCATTCACGCGGTGCTTTTTCTGGCCGCTGGAATGGGCGTCGGTTACTGGATGACGGGCACGCTAGAGGGCAGCTACCACGTCGGCCTGCTATGGCTCCTGTGGGGCGTCGTCTATCGCACCATCTACACCTGGCACGTGACCTGGGGCGTCAACTCGGCCTCTCATCTTTGGGGCTATCGCAATTACGACACGCGCGAGAACAGCCGCAACAACTGGCTGATCTCGCTGGCCACGAACGGCGAAGGCTGGCACAACAACCACCACGCCGACCCGCGCGCCGCCGCCCACGGCCACCGCTGGTGGGAACTCGACATCACATACCTCACGATCTGCCTCTGGGAAAAGCTCGGCTTGGCGTGGGATGTCGAGCGGCCGAATCAGTCTCTACTCGTGCGCCGCATGGCCAAATGATTTACGCCCTCTCCCTTTCGGATCGGGTTGGGTGAAGCTGCCTTGAAACTCCCCCAGGCCCGCTTTGTTTGCCAATTGTCACTTGGCTCCCGCGCGCTTGGCGATTGAACTTCACTGTTCGGCTGCTGGCCGGACCCAGATGGAATACATCATTCGACTCGAACCACATCACGCCTTCAGCTATCCACCGCCAGCTCTGAACCCCGAACCCTCAACACCAATAGCCAACCGGCGAGAAAACTCTATAATCGCGGAATCGACCCACCAGTGGTAAATGCGAGGAATTATTGGATGATGCTCAACGAAGCCATGCAGCAGGCCATCAACGATCAGATCAATAACGAGCTGTTCGCCATGTACAGCTACCTGTCGATGAGCGCCTACTGCGAGCACAAGCAGTTCCGCGGCTGTGCCCGTTGGATGCGCCTGCAAAGCCAGGAAGAGCATACGCACGCCATGCGGCTCTACGATTTTCTGATCGCCCGGCAAGGCCGGGTGAAGTTGCGGCCGATCGCCGAGCCGCAATTCGATTTCGCGTCGGTGCCCGATGTGTTCCTGAAGGCCTATCAGCAAGAACAGACTGTCACCACGCAGATCAACGCGCTCTACGAAATGGCGTTCAAAGAGAAGGCGTTCGCGGCGCTGGTCGAGCTCGAGTGGTTCATCAACGAGCAAGTCGAAGAAGAAAAGACGGCCCGCGATATCGTCTATAAGTTCCAGCTTGTGAAAGATGACCCCGCGGCCCTGCTGGACCTGGATCGCGAGCTAGGCGCACGGCCGGCGGCGCCGGAAGCGCCGGCGGCGGCGGAGTAACGGCACTACACGATTCGCGTCGCACTCAGATGCATTGAGACCAGCGAGCCGGGCCGTCCTCGGGCCCGAGCGTCGCCAACAATCCGGGGCCGAGGACGGCCCGGCTCGCTAACCGATATGCGCGTTCGTCAACGCGACGTCGCCGGCCAGTATCGAACCATCCCACGCTCGACCGACGACATCTTTCCTTTCACCGCGCCGAACCCGCCAAAGCGCTTAATCTCGAGAAACATAAACAGACAGGCCGCGAGCATCGCGCATCAGCGCGATGATCAACAGCGCGTAGTAGATCGTCATCTTTGGCTTCGGCGCGGCGGCGCGGAGTGTCGGCGGAGTGAAATCGACTTCGGCCATGCTTCGTGTAGGGCGGCCTTTAGCCTGCCATTCGGAATTCCTGACAGGCTAAAAGCCTGTCCTACTTAGCGGAGATTCGTGGGGATCTTCCAGGGGAACGACCATGGCGGGCCATAATGCCACATCTCGAGGATCATCAGCAGGCAGCCAATCGCGAGCGCCCCGGCCGAAATACCCAGCAGCACCGAGTAGATATTCGTTTTCGGCCGGCGGACCAGTACGCCGCGAAGCGCCTCGGTGCGAACCTCGGCGGCACTTGGCGCTTTCGGCTCCCGCCTCTTCTTCGAATTCGGCCGCCTCAAAGTTTGATTCGAGTCGCGACACGATCGCCCTCCTGAATCTGTCCCTGCTGGTACCGGCGATCGACTCGACCTACGGATTTGTCGGGCGATGTTTCGATGATTTCGACGCGGCCCAGGTATTTGCTGCCGCGCGAAATTTCGAGCGTGTTGCCGACCTTCAGGCCGTCGTCGGCGCCGACCGTCACCTCGACCAATTGGCCGCCGGCCTTGCGTTCAATTTGGCTGACCAGGCCTTCGACGGTCGGCACCACGGAATTGGGATCGGTGTTGGGGTTGATGCCGTTCTCGCGCATCACCACGTCTTTGCCGGCCACCTGTTTGACAAGCTGCTCGTTCCGCTCGCGAGTCGTATTATATTCGCCGGCCGCCTGGTGGAGCTCTTCGGTGGCGTCCAGGGCCTGTTTGAACAACGAATCGCGGATTGTATGGCCTTGCGAATCCGCGTTCGCAAATCCGCCACGTCGGCTGCCAATCCCTTCATTGAGTCTCCTGCGTCGAGGCGACCGCGGCGATATGATCGCGCTGGTTTTGCTTGAGCCCGTCGAGCTCGGTTTGAATCTGCACGTTGCGATCGGCCAACGCAACTCGTTCGGCCTCGAGCTTCACCGCTTGCTGCTCGGCCGAATGTCTTGTCGCGTTCCAGCTCCTCGACCTGCCGGTTGTGAGTCGGTTCGTCAGCTTTCGTTCTTGCTCTTGGCCTTCGTCAAATTCATCGTTCAACTTGTCGCGACTTGTTGCCAATTCTTGTGCGTGGCGTACACAGCCATCGCCAGCCCCATGAACACGAGGCTCAAGATCAGAATGATGACTACGAAAACCTTGCCGAGCCAATTCATGGCTTAGACTTTCCTCAAGTCAGACCAACAGCCGAGCGGCGAACGCGCTCGGCTCGAATGGCAAACCAGGCCCGGCTGAAACTCCGAGCTGGCGGAACCGGTTTCTAGCCGCGAAACTTACTGACCTGCGGCCTATTTTCAGTATACGCAGTGGCCAAAATGATGTCAATTTTTCGCTCGAATACCGGCCTATTTCGCCTGGGGACGCCGGTTTGGCCCACGCCCCACATACTGCCGCATGATCCGTACAATCGGAACGCGATTCAACCGTGCGGGTGGCATCCGCAATGGGCGCCGCACGGGCCCGACGGGCGTTTGGGCCCGATCGCCTGCGGAATCACCTCGCGTGGGTGAGGCTACGATCGAGAGCAGCTTCGCCAGTCTTTGGCTCCCACATTTCGGGCAAATGGGTTGCGAACTTCCCGTTCACGAGCAGTTCGGATTCGTGTCCACATTTTTCACAAGCATATTCGTAAAGCGGCATGACTGTTCCTCTGGACGCGTCTCTGCACTACCAACGGTCACTCGGCCGCCGAAGTATTTCGTTGATGAGCACGGCTTGGCGAATGCCGCCGGGATTGGCGAGCATCGCTGCGAGTTGTGCGGCAGGCGTATCGGCGGCCGGCGGCGATGTTTCGGCCGCTGTTGCGACCGTCGAGTCCGCGAGCGTACCTACCGCGTGATCGAATTTGGACTTTAGCTGGACGTCGAACAGCTGGTCTTCGGCGGCGATCCGCTGGCCCAATTGCGAAGCCTTGTCGGACAGGCTGCGCGTGTGAGCCGTGACTTGCTCGGCAACGTGCTCGGCGACGCTTTGCCGCTTACGTGATTTGGCTTGGCTGCGAGCCGGCCGGCCAATACTCGCTCTGGGTTGGGGTGTGGCGGCCGGTGACGTTGTATCCGGAGTTGTCATCGGCGTTTTTCGCCACTCAGCCTGCCGCAGCGGCTGGCCGATTGTCCGCTGATCTGCCTGTCGCGACGGTTCGATCAGCACTTCAATATCGCTGGTTCGCCCGGCTGGGCCGGACGTTGCGGTGGTCGTGCTGGCCCGGGCTGCGGGCCGGCCCGGCTGCGGTTGTGGTTGCTGGCCAGCCCGCCGCAGGAACTCTTCAACCTGGGCACGGAGCGGATCGGCCTGTTGTCCGGCCGCGGGTGGGGCGATGCCTTTGGGCATTCTGTGGTTGCGGCTGCGGGACTGCCGGGCGTGGCGACCTGCGGACCCACCGCCTTGTTCGCTTCCAGAATCTGGCGGAGCACCAGGAAGATCACCGCGACGAGCCCGACGATCACCTCGCCGATATCGGCCAGAACGGGTTGAACTAATGCTAAGACCATCGTTCTTACTTCCGGCCCGGGATGCTCGCCGTTGCGATCGCGCCGCGCATGTTCGTATCGGCCTGAACGTTTTGCAGCTTGTAATAATCGAGGATGCCCAGCTTACCGCTGCGGAACGCCTCGGCCATCGCCCGCGGCACCTCGGCCTCGGCCTCGACGAGCTTCGCCCGGTTCTCCTCGATCTTGGCGATATTTTCCTGCTCTTGCGACACGGCCATCGCCCGTTTGGCTTCGGCCCCGGCGCGAGCGACGCGTGTATCGGCCTCGGCCTGGTCGGCCTGCAGCCGGGCGCCGATGTTGTCGCCCACGTCGATATCGGCGATATCGATCGACACGATTTCGAACGCCGTCTGCGAATCGAGCTTGCGGGCGAGCACCGCTTTTGAAATGCGATCCGGATTTTCGAGCACGACCTTATGCGTCTCCGCCGAGCCGATCGCGCTGACGATGCCTTCGCCGACGCGAGCGACGATGGTTTCCTCGGTCGCCCCGCCGATGAGCTGATCGAGATTCGCGCGCACCGTGACCCGGGCCTTGACTTTCAGTTGAATGCCGTTTTTCGCCACCGCGTCGAGCGTTGGCCGCTTGCTGTTCTTGGGCGGACAATCGATCACCCGCGGATAGACGCTGGTTTGAACCGCCTCGAGAATGTTGCGGCCGGCCAGGTCGATCGCGGTCGCGCGCTTGTAGTTGAGCTCGATGATTTTCGCCTTGCGGGCGGCGATCATCGAGCGAATCACGAGCGGCACGTTGCCGCCGGCCAGGTAGTGGGCCTCCAACGCTTTAACCGTAATCCCCTCGCTATCGTACAACCCGGCCTGCACGGCCATGATCTTGCTCCGCGTGATGACGGTGGGGTTCACCTTGCGGAAAGTCATCCGCAGCAGATCGAAAATGCCGATTCCCGCGCCGGTCGTGACCGATTGAATCCACAGCCGAAAGTACCGCGCGAAAATGGCGAAGAACGCCAGCAGCAACGATTCAGCGCGCCGACCAACAGCACGAGCCACAACGTATTGCTGCCGAACGGGCCGGCTCCACCGCCACCCTGCGCGACAAGCGGCAACGAACCGAAAGCGGATGTAACATTGGCAGCCAACTGATTGAGCATTATCATCTCTCCGCACGTAATCTTCGGTGAGCTTCGGCGCCGCAAGTAACCTCAACGCCTACCATCACTTGTAACCGTTGGACGGGTTCTTTTCAAGTTTGGGTTGCTCCAGCCGCTGGCCGTTTGAAACTCCCTCTCCCGGCTCAGCCGCTAAGCTGGGAGGGGCCGCACGCTGATTTTGCACAGCCCGGTTTGGTCCGGCCGCTCGTTTCGCACGGTGATTTCCGGGCGATTTGTTTTGCACGTGAATAGGGGTCCCACATTTTCGGTGCACAAGTGTGGCACTGGTAAGTTAGCGTGTGGGACAATTATTTCTTCCGCAGCATCGCGACTGCCGTAGCCAAACACACAATCCCAACAACCGGATAGCCAAGTCGGTAATAAATGTGATTTGGCCCAGGCTCGCCGGCAGCGATAAATCCGTAGACGCAAAATGCCGCAACGAGCAAGAGGAATAGCGCAAAACCTGATTTCATGCTACTGCCGCCGTCTCGATCAGTTCTTTGATCGTCCATACGTGGTCCGTTAGCTTGCTGGCCATCGCTGGCGTGTTACCCTTCAGCGCCTCGTGCTTCCGGGCGAAATTATAACACGGGAAGAAAAAGGTGTCAGGAACCTTTTATTGACATCGGGCCGATTTTCCGATAGGCTGCCCTGCTATGGGACGTCCTTTGCGTGCGGCCGAGGGTGGGTACGTGTATCACGTGCTGAACCGAGCAAATGCCCGGCTCAGGATTTTCGACGACGCCGACGACTATGAGGCGTTTGAGCGGATTCTTTTGGAAGCCGTCGAGCGGACCGGCACGCGGCTCTTGGCCTATTGCGTGATGCCGAACCATTGGCATCTGGTCGTGTGGCCGAAAAAAGATGATGAGCTGTCGCGGTTTGTCGGCTGGCTGACGCTCACCCACACGCAGCGTTGGCACGCCCATCGCGGCTCGACCGGCAGCGGCCACGTTTATCAGGGCCGATTCAAGTCGTTCCCGGTGCAGGAAGACGAGCACTTCTACACACTGGCCCGGTACGTCGAGCGGAACGCACTGCGAGCGGGCCTGGCACGGCGAGCGGAAAACTGGAAATGGTGCAGCCTGTACCGCTGGCGGCGAGGAACTAGTGAGGACAAGCAACTGCTTTCGGCCTGGCCCGTATCGCGCCGACCAAGGTGGGTCGAATACGTGAACGATCCGCAGACGCCCGCGGAAATGCAAGCGGTGCGACGGAGCATCGAGCGCAGCCGGCCGTTCGGCGACGACCTCTGGACCGAGCGGGCGGCCGAAAAGCTATCGTTGGAAACCACCCTCCGCCCCCGCGGACGACCCAGGTTATCAGAAAAAGGTTCCTGACACCTTTTTTCAGTCGCGGGGGTGTCCCCAGCCGCTTTGGCTCGAGCGCTCGAATAATTCGGTGAAGCGAGCACGGGCTTTTTGCAGCACGAGTTCACGGTCGGTCGATCCCTTGATCTCGGCCTTCCACCATTCGTAGAGTTCCCAGCGGCTGCTGAATTCGCCGATGCCGCGAATCAGGTCGTCGGCTTCCTGGCCGTATGTTTCGCGGCCATGTTCGAGAATGTCGGTGAGCGGGTGTTCGCCTGGCTTGCTGGTCATGATGTGAAAGCTCATCGGGTCGGTGCAATTGGAGGCAAAGGGGACAGGCACATTTTGCTCCGAAGACTGCGCAAAATGAGCCAGTCCCCGACGGGTTTAGGCGAGCGGGTCTTCGAGCGATTCAATTCCGAGCTCGTCGATCGGGCGCGAGAGCAGATCCTTGGGGTCTTGGTGGCTGGGCCGCTGATCTTTTGCGGCGGGGCGGACGACGACTCGATTCCCGCGCACTTCAACGACCACAACATACGCGCCCGGTTCGATCGCCTGGCCTTGGGTCATGGCATCGACCATTTGGCCATCGATCTCGACGGCGCCGCTGGGCAGCATTTTGGAGCGGGCCACGCCGACGCGACCGATGAGGGCGCGGCGCGGGTCTTTGGGCAGGACCTCGTCCTCGCGCGGCAGCTCACCGAGGAAGGCCTTTCCCATGCGCGTCTTCGGCCAATACTTGAAGGCGACGGCGACCAACGTGGGTACCGCGAAAACCGTGATCGCCGCGAACACAAAACCGGTGGCGGGGCCGGTCGTCGGACTTTCCCAGGAAGCGATCAGGATCGAAGTAATGAAGGCAACCGCCGCCAGAACGCTGATGATGCCGCCGGAGGGAATGAATACCTCCAACACGACCAGCGCGCAACCGAGCACTAGTAACAGGATGGCCCAGGCAATATCGGGAATGATCATGACCGCAAAATTGGGGCAGGCTTTCCAGCCTGCCATGAACCAAAACGCGGCAGGCTGGAAAGCCTGCCCCGCGCATTCGCCCGAGGACAATTATAACCGGCCGGGCTAGTCCAACGCCATGAATTGGCAAAGGGCTACGTGCGTGAAGGGGGACAGGCACTTTTTTGCTCCGCAGACTCCGCAAAAAAGAGCCAGTCCCCAGACTTATTCCCGCGGATTTACGCATCGACCCGGCGCACGAGCACTCGATTGCCGCGCGTCTTGACGACGACGACACTGGCACCGCGATCGATGGGCAGCCCTTCGGCGATGACGTCGACCAATTCGCCGTTGAACTCGGCCTTGCCGGCCGGCATGAGATTCGTGGTGGCGGTGCCGCGTTCGCCGACGAGGTGCGAGAAATCGGCCAGCGATTCGCGATAATCCAAATCCGCGAGGTCCTCTTCCGCCATCGGCGCAAGCAACACGGTGCGAAACACGGGCGCCTTGGGAAGATAACGGCGCAGCGTGATCGAAGCGGCGACGACAATTACCATCGCGGACGCGACAATGGTGAGCGAGTGGCGCAGCTCGGCCATTTGCGATTCGGTTCTGGGCAATACGAACGTTTGGCTGGCGAGCACCAGCGAGACCAGGATCATGGCGCCGCCGCCGAGTCCGAAGATGCCGAAACCGGGAATAACGAGGACCTCCAAAGCCAAACAAAAAAGGCCGCCGATAAACAGGAGGACTTCGAGCCATCCGGCCGTCCCGTGAAGAAAGTTGCTCCAGAAGAATAATGTAAATGCCAGCAACGCGACGAACCCTCCGGCCGCCATTCCGGGCGTGTGGAGCTCGATATAAATACCGACGAAGCCGATCACCAAGAGCAGGACGGCCAGCGCGGGCGACGAAAGCGCCTCGACGAATTCGAGCGCCCAATTTGGTTCGGCCGTGCGGACGTCGCTCGTGAAACCGTAGAGTCGCTTGAACTCGTCAAAGTTATCGACTACGTGCGAAGCGATCTCCAAATCCTGGGCCCGGTTGCTAGCGAGTCGCAAGGGCTCGCCGGCCGCCTTAATCCGCGCGCCGGCGCCAATCGTCCCTGTCCGGCAGAGCGGCACGTTCTTCGTTGGAAAGATATCGAAGTTCGCCCGACTTCGTGTTTTGAAAGCTGGTCAGCTCGATCGAGGGGTCGATCATGGCGGCCAGCAGCGACCAGCTGTGCGTGGTGTTTTTGCTTGCGAGGTCCTTAATCGGGTTTCGAGCCGCATCGAGTGTGGCACGATCGATTGCGACGGTTCCTTTTCCTCCCAGGTGGGCTTCCGGCTGCATGACCAACTGATCGCACGCCAAAGCTACGAGCGCGGCGCCGCCGCTGGCATCGACCGGCACGTAAGCCACCGTTTGTACTTCGTTCGGTTCCAGCTCAGCCAGGGTATCGGCCAGCCGCAAACAATCTTCCAGCTCGCCGCCCGCGCTATCGATCGAGACTCCGATCCAATTCACTTTGCGGTCGCGCAGCTCGGAGCCGATGAGCGTTTTCAGTTCGCTCACTTTGTGCCGCGTGATGGGGCCTTCGACCCGCAGCATCACGGGTCGCCAATCGCCAACGAGCGATTGATCCTGCTTGACCGCATCCAGCGGCAAACCCAGACCGCGGGCCAAGGTCTCGTCATTGCTCGCCAGTAGCTTCACGAAGCCGAACTCACGACCTTGCCGGCCGGTAAAGATGCCGAGTGAGCCCGTCGGAACCAGGGTTTCCTGGGAAACGATCGTGTGATTCTTTTTCAGTGCCGGCAATTCATCGTTGGAAATGAATTCGGTGCTTTGGTCGGTCTCAACCTTCAGTATTCCCTTGCGCTTATCGACCATTCCCAATGCGATCGCTTCCGGCACGGTCCGCCGCGCGTCGGCGACCTCGCGATACGCGCCGACGATTTTCGGATCGATGGCCCGAGACGCATCCGCATCGACGCCGGCTTCGCCGATTTCGGCCTCCGGGCTCATGACAATTTCCTCGCAGGCCAGCGCCACCAGCACGCCGTGACCCTTGATCGTGCGCGGGATGTAGGCCACCGTTTTCACGCCCGATAGCTCGGGCCGCGTGAGGTAATCGGCCAGGGAAAGGGCGCGGGTAAAGTCGGTCCCTTCGCCGGCGCCGGCGTGCCGGCGTTGCGGCACGAGCTCGAGGATGAGCGTGGGCCGGCGATTCTCGTGGCGAGGCAATCGTTCCAGTTGGCCAACGACTCGCTGGATCGCGCTTTTGATGTGCTCATCGGCGTTGCCTGCCAGCGGGAGCCAAACGCGAATCAATCTGCCGTCGCCCAACTCGGGAGCGCGAGCGGTTTCATCCGGCAGCGTGGCTGGTGCTTCGTCCGCACGTTTGGCTGCCGGCAACGAGGCCGGCGGACTCTTACCCGGCGCGGCTGCGAATAATAACGAATTCGCCGTCGCCATGAGCGCCAATACGGCGGGCCATGTGATCATGAAACGCGGATCGAGCCGCCGGCGATTTTTTATAGGTTGGCCCATTTGCCACAACATTCCATGCTCCGCCAGATTCCTCGAACGACTGAACGACTTCCCAACCGGTCGAAAGTTTTAGATGCCAGAAAAATTATAGAAACAATCGCAGAAACGGGCAAAAGGGCCACGTAAATGCCGTGTTTCTGACCTACCGAGAACGTTCGGAAATTCGGATGCATGAATAAAGCGCTTCGATCGTTGCGAACTGCTACATCAGGTTGCAGGCAAGTCCCATTTTCGCCGTTTGGCCTGATAGTGATAATATGTATACTATTGATCCCTACGCAGCTAATGAACACGGTCTGGCTGAAAGCTGACGGCTGATAGCTGATAGCCGAACTTGAACGAGGCTCAATAGCTGCGCAGTTCTCAATAATCACTCGGCACGCGTAATGGCTATTCGCCGCAGCGGAGATATTCTTGCCATGCCAGGTTCCAACAAAGGTCGGGGCGCGGCGGTCCAACCCGAGAATCCGTACCTGTCGGTCCATCTCGAAACCGACTTGGAGCAGGTCGCCGAGGACGAGGAGTATTTAGCGCAACTCGGCCGGCCGCCGACCGAATACATTCCCGACGAGTCGCAAACGATCGTTGCCGAGAACGATAGCCCGGACATCGGCTTCCGCTACAGCGTCAATCCGTATCGCGGCTGCTCTCACGGTTGCAGTTAT
Organism: Pirellulales bacterium; assembly: GCA_963733825.1. Taxonomy (GTDB): domain Bacteria; phylum Planctomycetota; class Planctomycetia; order Pirellulales; family Lacipirellulaceae; genus JABDGM01. The sequence goes on along the minus strand of CAVTEK010000002.1, from coordinate 125,675 downwards.
TGCTACGCCCGCCCGGGTCACGAGTATCTTGGCCTCAGCGCCGGCCTCGATTTCGAAACCAAGGTATTCGTGAAATTTCGGGCGGCCGAGCTGCTGCGCGATTTTCTGGCCCGGCCGAAGTGGCGACAGGAGACGATTGCTTTCTCAGGCGTCACCGATTGCTACCAACCGGCCGAGCGACGGTTTCGCATCACCCGCGCTTGCGTGGCGGTTGCGGCCGAGTGCCGCCAGCCGATTGGCATCATCACCAAGAACGCGCTGGTGGTCCGCGATGTGGATTTGCTGGCGCAGCTCGCGGAGCATGGTGCGATCCGCGTCTCGCTTTCGATCACGACGCTCGACACCAAACTCGCCCGCGTGATGGAGCCGCGCACCAGCTCGCCCGAGGCCCGGCTGCGCGATCCGGGAACTCACGCAAGCGGGCATTTCAACGAGCGTCATGGTGGCGCCGATCATCCCCGGCCTCACCGATAGCGAGATTCCCGCGATCCTAACCGCGGCGCGCGAAGCGGGCGCCGAAACGGCCGGCTACGTGATGCTCAAGCTGGCGACCACCGTGCGGCCCGTCTTTCTCGATTGGCTCCAGCGCAATTACCCCGATCAAGCGAGCCGAATCCAATCGCTCATTCGCTCGGTCCGCGGCGGCCGACTCAACGATCCCAACTTCGGCAGCCGCCAGATCGGTACCGGCAACGTGGCCGAACTCATCGCCGAAACGTTCCGCATCTGGTGCATGCAACTCGGCTACCACGAAAACCATCTGCCGCTAAATGCCGACGCGTTCCGGTCGCCGCGACCGGCCAACGGCCAGCGGCGATTATTTTAAATCGATCGTTCGCGTCGCGCATTGCGGCTAAGGGCTGACCGAATTAATCGTGAGCGAAACACTATCTGTGTCGCTGCCCATGTCGTCGTCCGCGATTGTGAAGTCAATCGACGAGTTGCCAGTCGCGGTATACGTATGCGTAACCGAGAAGCCCACCTCGCCGGTCGCGGTGTTCACCGAAGTGATCGTCAGCACCGTCGTCGTGTCGGCGCCGGTTGAGGTGAACGTGTCGCCCATACTGAGCGTGGACGTGGGGTCGATCGTGAACACCGAGTCGTCGCTGTTATTCGGGTCGTCCCAGTGAACCGTCAACGTGTGCACGTCCGACAGGCCAATGTCGGTGAACGTGCCGGTCAGCGTGACCGTGTCGTTCTCATTGATGTCCGAGACCGAATCCAACGCCACACTCGGCGCTACGTTGTTCACGGTGAACGTCGTTGTGTCGCTACCGCTCTGGTTATCGTCATCGGCCACTATAACGTTGATCGTGCTCATGTCGCTGGTCGTATTGTTGCCCGCACTGGAATCGCCGTCGTCCAGGTACTGATGCCCGACCGAGAAGCCCACCTCGCCGGTCGTGGTGTTCACCGAAGCGATCGTCAGCACCGTCGTCGTGTCGGCGCCGGTTGAGGTGAACGTGTCGCCCATACTGAGCGTGGACGTGGGGTCGATCGTGAACACCGAGTCGTCGCTGTTATTCGGGTCGTCCCAGTTGACCGTCAGCGTGTGCACGTCCGACAGGCCAATGTCGGTGAACGTGCCGGTCAGCGTGACCGTGTCGTTCTCATTGATGTCCGAGACCGAATCCAACGCCACACTCGGCGCTACGTTGTTCACGGTGAACGTCGTTGTGTCGCTACCGCTCTGGTTATCGTCATCGGCCACTATAACGTTGATCGTGCTCATGTCGCTGGTCGTATTGTTGCCCGCACTGGAATCGCCGTCGTCCAGGTACTGATGCCCGACCGAGAAGCCCACCTCGCCGGTCGTGGTGTTCACCGAAGCGATCGTCAGCACCGTCGTCGTGTCGGCGCCGGTTGAGGTGAACGTGTCGCCCATACTGAGCGTGGACGTGGGGTCGATCGTGAACACCGAATCGTCGCTGTTATTCGGGTCGTCCCAGTTGACCGTCAGCGTGTGCACGTCCGACAGGCCAATGTCGGTGAACGTGCCGGTCAGCGTGACCGTGTCGTTCTCATTGATGTCCGAGACCGAATCCAACGCCACACTCGGCGCTACGTTGTTCACGGTGAACGTCGTTGTGTCGCTACCGCTCTGGTTATCGTCATCGGCCACTATAACGTTGATCGTGCTCATGTCGCTGGTCGTATTGTTGCCCGCACTGGAATCGCCGTCGTCCAGGTACTGATGCCCGACCGAGAAGCCCACCTCGCCGGTCGTGGTGTTCACCGAAGCGATCGTCAGCACCGTCGTCGTGTCGGCGCCGGTTGAGGTGAACGTGTCGCCCATACTGAGCGTGGACGTGGGGTCGATCGTGAACACCGAATCGTCGCTGTTATTCGGGTCGTCCCAGTTGACCGTCAGCGTGTGCACGTCCGACAGGCCAATGTCGGTGAACGTGCCGGTCAGCGTGACCGTGTCGTTCTCATTGATGTCCGAGACCGAATCCAACGCCACACTCGGCGCTACGTTGTTCACGGTGAACGTCGTTGTGTCGGAATCGGTATCGGTATCATCGTCCTCGATGGAAACCGTGATCGTCGCGGAATCGCTAGTGGTGCCATTGCCCGGCGAGACGCCATCGTCGAGGTACTTATGCTGGACCGAGAAGCCCACCTCGCCGGTCGTGTTGTTCACCGAAGTAATCGTGAAGATCGCGCTGTCCGTGGAGGAGTTGAACATCTCGCCTACGCTGAGCGTGGCAGTGCCGTCGATGATAAACTGCGAATCGGCACTGTTCGGGTCGCCCCAATCAAACCCGAGCGCGTGCTCGTCCGACAAACCGATATCGGTGAACATGCCGCTGAGCGTGACCGTGTCGTTCTCGTCGATGTCGGAGACCGAGTTTATGGACACTGTTGGCGCTACGTTGTTCACAGTTACCGTCGTTGTGCCGGTGCCATTCTGGCTGTCGTCGTCGGCGACCGTGACGGTGATCGTGCTGGTATCGCTCGTCGTGAAGTTTCCTATCGACGAGTCGCCATCGTCGGTATACTGATGCTGCACCGAGAAGCTCACCTGGCCCGTGCCCGTGTTGATCGCCGTGATCGTCAGAACTGCCCCGTCACCCGAAGTTGAGCTGATCGTCTGATTCACAGTCAGGCTGCTCGTCGCCGGTACGGTGAACGTCGAGTCGGTGCTGTTGTTCGGGTCGCCCCAGTTGACCGTCAGCGTGTGCACGTCCGACAAACCAATATCCGTGAACGAGCCAGTGAGCGTGGCGGTGCCCTCTTCGCTAATGTCGGGCACGGAGTTCAGCGCTACGGTCGGTGCCGAATTGTTGATCGTGACCGTGGTTGTGTTGCTGCCGCTGCCCGTGTCGTCGTCCGCGACGGTGACGGTAATCGTGCTGGTGTCACTGCTGGTGTTGTTGCCGGGCGAAACACCATCGTCGAGGTACTGGTGCCCGACCGAGAAGCCGACCTGGCCGGCCGAGGTGTCGACCGAGGTGATCGTGAGCACGGCCCCGTCACCCGAGGTTGAGCTGATCGTCTGATTCACGGTCAGGCTGCTCGTCGCCGGTACGGTGAACGTCGAGTCGGTGCTGTTGTTCGGGTCGCCCCAGTTGACCGTCAGCGTGTGCACGTCCGACACGCCGATATCGGTAAAGCTGCCCGTGAGCGTGGTGCTGCCGTTTTCTACGATGGGGGACGTTGCGATTAGCGATCCCACCGTCGGTGCCTGGTTGCCGACCGTGACCGTGGTTGTGTTGCTGCCGCTGCCCGTGTCGTCGTCCGCGACGGTGACGGTAATCGTGCTGGTGTCACTGCTGGTGTTGTTGCCGGGCGAAACACCGTCGTCGGTATATTGATGCTGCACCGAGAAGCTCACCTGGCCCGTGCCCGTGTTGATCGCCGTGATCGTCAGAACTGCCCCGTCACCCGAAGTTGAGCTGATCGTCTGATTCACAGTCAGGCTGCTCGTCGCCGGTACGGTGAACGTCGAGTCGGTGCTGTTGTTCGGGTCGCCCCAGTTGACCGTCAGCGTGTGCACGTCCGACAAACCAATATCCGTGAACGAGCCAGTGAGCGTGGCGGTGCCCTCTTCGCTAATGTCGGGCACGGAGTTCAGCGCTACGGTCGGTGCCGAATTGTTGATCGTGACCGTGGTTGTGTTGCTGCCGCTGCCCGTGTCGTCGTCCGCGACGGTGACGGTAATCGTGCTGGTGTCACTGCTGGTGTTGTTGCCGGGCGAAACACCATCGTCGAGGTACTGGTGCCCGACCGAGAAGCCGACCTGGCCGGCCGAGGTGTCGACCGAGGTGATCGTGAGCACGGCCCCGTCACCCGAGGTTGAGCTGATCGTCTGATTCACGGTCAGGCTGCTCGTCGCCGGTACGGTGAACGTCGAGTCGGTGCTGTTGTTCGGGTCGCCCCAGTTGACCGTCAGCGTGTGCACGTCCGACACGCCGATATCGGTAAAGCTGCCCGTGAGCGTGGTGCTGCCGTTTTCTACGATGGGGGACGTTGCGATTAGCGATCCCACCGTCGGTGCCTGGTTGCCGACCGTGACCGTGGTTGTGTTGCTGCCCGACGCGAAGCCGTCCGTTACCGTTACCCCAATGGTACTGGTATCGCTAGCCGTGTTGTTGCCCGGCGAGACGCCGTCATCGGCATATGTGTGCTGGACGGAGAACGTCACCTGACCCGTCGACGAGTTGACCGCGGTAATCGTGAGCACCGCGCTATCGGTCGAAGAATTGATCGTTTGGTTCGCCGCCAACGTGTTTGTGGCGGGAATCGCAAACGTCGAACTTGTGCTGCTGTTCGGATCGTCCCAGTCGACGGTCATCGTGTGCGTGTCGGCGAGATCGCCGTCGGTGAAGCTGCCCGTAAGCGTAGCGGAATTATTCTCCGTAATCGGGTTTACTGCATCCAAATCGACAGTGGGTGTCGCATTAAGAATGAAATGCTTTATCACCACTTCGCCAAGCGAGTTGCCGGCGCCCAACGACAATCGATTCGTGCCACTCTTGCCATTGAGATACGTATTGTCGCTTACCGTGGTGCCGGAGATGGCGAGGTTATCGTCGCCCTTGCCCATCACCACCTTAAGATTATCATTCAACGTCGAATCGGTGATTGTTGCGTTGTCGTCACCCTTGCCTGTTTTGATTTTCGTCTTGCCGGTAACCATCAACGAATCCGACGAGAACGTGTCGTTGCCTTTGCCGAGTTTAATACTCGCATTGCCGTCAACTGTCAGGCCCTGGATCGTAACGCTGTCGTTACCCTTCCCCATGCTGATTTTGAGTTTGCCGGTGAAGTTCGTGGCATCAGTCGTAAACGGGGTGGTTAATCCGTTGATGTTTGTTCCGGTACCGGTATCGCCGGCCACCGAGATTTGTCCGCCGTTGACGGAAATCGTGATCGCGTTGTCGAGTTTATCGCCCTTAATCACCAGGTTGCCGTGATCGATTTTGGCGGTAACGTCGCCCGCCAATAGTCGGCGATCTTCCAACGATTCGAATGAGCAGCGGCGGCCATTAGAACGTTTACGTGCCATGATCACGAAGCCTCATCAAGAAATGTCTCTGTTCAGGCGGGAACCCTTATTTTACTCAGGCCGGCGAAAGCTGCACCATTTTTGCACGAAAAAAGACCCTGGGCGATCTCGGCGAGGACCGCATTGGAGCGATCGTAGTTGTTACTCGAGCAGCACGATTTATAGGGATTTTCGCGGTCGAGGGTCGAACCGCCCCGGGATTTTCAGGACGTTCCCGGCAGTAGGCCCGGCCAAACCGGTCCGCTGTGATGAATCGCCACCGGACACGGGGACATCCGGCCGGCACATCCGGACCAACCCGCTTCTACCCGCCAGGCCGCCCGCTCGCGCACGTGCGGGGAGCGGCCGAATCGGCCCAGCATCAACGCTGTCTGGGAAGTGTGCTGATCAACCAGCGATGTCGCCGCTAAAGATAAGACGGTCGAGCGATCTACGTAAGAACGGAAATCGGCCAGCCTGGCAGCGAAGGCGCAGGCGGCCGTTTCAACGGATGATTCCGTCTGGGGAACAATCGCCGCCGAGAAGCCCGGCAAAATAAAGACCGGGCACCGCGAATCGCACATTGCGAATCGGTCGGCGAAAAAAGATTATTCGTGCGCCGCTAGGCGTCCGCACGTTATATGCGCAGTTTCGTCAGGACGCCAAAGGAGTTGCCGACGCGATTCTGGAAATTCGGGAAGAAATTAATTCCTTTGCCGCCGTCGAGCACGGTCTTCGTGATCACGTTCGTGTGTTCGATCGACAATTCGTCATCGCCATTACCGAGCGACACTTCGAGTGCACCGAAACGGCTACTCAGCGCTGAGCCCGCAGTCGTATCCGTTCCCGTAATTGTCACACTGTCATGGCCAGAACCAGTGTCGACCACGGCCTTGCCGGCCACCACGGACGTATTTTCCATCAACACGATATCCGCCCCGGCTCCCGTATCAATCTTCAACGAGTCGCCGAAAGTGACGCTGTTGATATGGAAGTTATCCACGCCGCTGCCACCTTTTAACGACGATTTGCCTCTGAACAAGACCGGGTTCAATGTAGTCCCCGTCATCGTAACGTTGTCGTTTCCACCCCCCATGTCGATGCTTACGCCGCCGGTGACTCCCCGAATCGTAACGGCACCGTTGTTGAGGCCGCCTACATTGGTCGCAAAGCCGTTGTTATCCGCTACGCCGGTCACCACGAATTCGCCGAGGTTCGCTCCAGCTGTGATCGTGATTGCATTGTCTTGACCATCGCCCTTGATCACCAAGTCGTGATGCGAGAGTTGAGCCGAAACGAAGCCCGCCATCACTCGACGATTTTCCAGCGATTCAAATTTGCATTTCCGCCCGCCCAATCCTTTGCGTCGCATCGCCAGTCCCCCCCCTCTTCAATTGGATGAATTGTCCTCGCAGGTTCCGTGCCCTTCGATGCTGCCATTGACCAGACAAGGCCGAGCGAGGAAACCTCTTTTAGCCGTATCGGAAAAACGGGTTGTAACCCTTAGTTACAACTTGACGGTTATGGAAGATTTGCGGTTTAATCGGGCAGCGGATATCATTCGCTGCGCCTATTTTTGCCCAACCGCATTGCGCCGCTCGTTCCAATCGATACAAGTTAACTTTTGACATGAATGCACCCACACGACTGCCGTCGATGCTAGTGGTCTGCTGCGCCACGCTAGCGGCATGCGCCACGTGTTCCGCGCACGAACCCGATTCGGGCTCGGATCCGACCACCGGCGACGTACGTACCAGCGTCGTCACCTTCAAGAAACAGGGCGAGAAGCGAATCATCGAGTCCAACGGGCTGCCCGATCATAAGCCGGGCCAGTTCCCCAATCGTGGCAATCCGAACTCGATCAGCGAGCAGCACTATCGGTTCGAAATGCCGCTCGCGCCGCAAGCGAATGGAAAACCGCAACGGGTCGAGCGCTTTATTTTCGGCATCGCCCTTAATGGCGTCGTATTCGATCCGGGCACGGCCGAAGTGTGGCGGCCTGGCGACCGGATCGTGAATCACCCTGGCCCCGAAACGCGCCGCTCGCCCGACGACGACCCCCGCCAAATCTGGAATTACGACGCGATGGGCAAAATGAACCTTGGCATCGATGAGAACCACGCCCATGTTCAGCCCACGGGCGCGTATCACTACCACGGCCTGCCGACCGGCCTCATTAGCCGCCTGCGCACCGAAAAAGGACCGGCCGGGAAAGACATGCTCCTCATCGGCTATGCCGCCGACGGCTTCCCCATTTACGCGGAATCCGGATACACCAAGGCCGACGATGCGTCGTCACCAATGAAGAAATTGAAGCCCGGCTATCGCCTCAAAAAAGGGAACCGCCCCAAAGGCGACAATGGCCCAGGTGGCAAGTACGACGGCACGTTCACGCAAGACTACGAATTCACCAAAGGCGGCGGCGACCTCGACGAATGCAACGGCCGCACCGGCGTCACGCCCGAGTTTCCCGACGGCACCTACTACTATGTGGTGACCGATTCGTTCCCGTTCGTTCCGCGAAACTTCCACGGCACGCCCGATCCTTCGTTTGAGCGCAGAATGGGGCCGCCCCCGGGCGGCCCGAATGGACCTCCGGGACGCCGCGGTCCACCGCCCTTCCCCGGCCAAGGTCCGCCACCACGCGAGTGAGGCCCCACGTTTCGATCCGTTTATTCGCATGTTCAGACGCACGATTTCAGCGATACTTGCGTTTCTGTGTGTGTTTGCGATTTTACCCGCGTTCATAGGCTTGCTTGGCCTGTCAGACCGGTTCATGAACAAGTCGAGTCAAGATAACACGCTTGTTAGTGTGCAATTCCTCTGGATCGCATTAGTCATCTGGTCTACGTCGATAGCATGGTTTTCTTGGTTCCGTCGCGAGCCTGGCTGTCGGCGCTTTCGTCTTCGAGACATGTTAGTTTTTATGACCTTGGCAGCGCTAATTATCGGTTTTATGGTGTTTACATTTTCGCCCTCGATTAGCCGTCGCCCGAACCTTAACCGTTGCGGCCGCGTCCCTCCCCAGATATTATCCAGGATTCCCATAAGGTCCCTCCCCTGGCTCGGCTGCTGAGCGGGGATAGGGCAGGGGAGAGGGTGCTTTGTTCCCCGCTCCCTGCATCCCGCATCCTCCATCCTGACCCATGCGCCACGTCCTCTCGGCCACCGTGCAAAACGTTCCCGGCGTGCTAGCCCACGTGGCCGGCATGTTCGCCTCGCGCGGATTCAACATCGATAGCCTCGCCGTCGGTGAGACCGAAGACCCGCGCCTTTCGCGAATGACGTTTGTCGTCGTCGGCGACGACAGCGTGCTGGAACAGGTGCGCAAGCAGCTTGAAAAGATCGTTACGGTAGTGCGCGTGGATGATGTCAGCTCGCGCGACCATGTCGAGCGCGACCTGATGCTGATCAAGGTCAAGTTGAAACCCGGACAGCGGGCTGAAATCCGCGAGCTGGCCGACATCTTTCGCGGTCGGATCGTCGATGTGGCGCCCGACTCGATCGTGGTCGAGATCGCCGGCCAGGAAAAGAAGATCGAGGCGTTTATTGACCTGATGCGGCCATTCGGCATCGTGGAACTCGTGCGCACCGGCCGGATCGCCATGGTCCGCAGCATCGACCGGAGCAACAATGCGGAAAGCGGCCTGCGAAAGTACGCCGGCCCGGAAGAAGCGTAACGGGAGGATCGAGGATGCGGGATGCAGGGGGCAGGGGTCGGAAGTTGGATGCCTTGCCCTGCCCCCTGCATCCTGCATCCCGAATCCTCATGGAGATACATCGATGGCAGCCACAATCTATTACGACAAAGACGCCGACCTCGCCGCGCTCAAAGGCAAAACGGTCGCCATTATTGGTTACGGTTCGCAAGGCCACGCACAGGCTCAGAACCTGCGCGATAGCGGCGTAAACGTTGTCGTCGGCCAGCGGCCGGGCGGCAAGAATTATGACCTCGCAATCAGCCACGGGTTCAAGCCGGTCAGCGCCGCCGAAGCCGCCAAACAAGCCGATGTCATCAACATCCTCGTCCCCGATGAGCTGCAAGGCGACCTCTATGAAAGCGAAATCCTGCCAAACCTGAAGCCGGGCAAGGTGCTCATGTGCTCGCACGGTTTCAACATCCACTTCGGCTTTATCAAACCGCCGCAGGGCGTCGATGCACTGCTCGTTGCCCCGAAAGGCCCGGGCCACCTCGTCCGCAGCGAATTCGTCGCCGGCGGCGGCGTGCCCTGCCTTATCGCGATGAGCGACGGCGCGAGCGACACCACATTCAAGATCGGCCTGGCCTACGCTAAAGCCATCGGTGGCACCCGCGGTGGCGTCATCAAAACCACGATCGCCGAAGAGACCGAAACCGACCTGTTTGGCGAACAGGTCGTGCTTTGCGGCGGCGTGAGCGCCCTGGTGAAGGCGGCGTTCGAAACGCTTGTCGAAGCCGGCTACCAGCCCGAAATGGCCTTCTTCGAATGCATGCACGAGCTGAAGCTGATCGTTGACCTGTTCTACCAAGGCGGCCTCAGCTACATGCGCTACAGCGTCAGCAACACGGCCGAATATGGCGACTACACCCGCGGCCCGCGGATCATCACGGAAGAAACCAAACAGGAAATGAAGAAAATCCTCAAGGAAGTACAAGACGGCACGTTCGCCAAAGAATGGATCGCCGAAGCCAAGAGCGGCGGCAAGAACTTCAAGGCCATGAAGGAAAGAGACAAGAACCACCCCGTCGAAGTCACCGGCCGCAAGCTCCGCAAACTCATGAGCTGGATCAACGCCAAGGAAGTGGATTAATCGCACGAAGCCGCGACCGGTGCTCGCGGAAATGCACAATACGACGCTAAATAAAAGCCCAAGCCAGGGCCTGGGCTTTCATGTCGCGACACGAATATCAGATAAATCGCTGCTATGTCGATTCCTCACTCGTCTCCGGCTTCGTTACTTTCGGCGGTTTTACTTTGGCCGGCGCCTTTGGAATCGGTGGCTTCGCGGGAACCGGCGGTGTGATGGTCACCGTGGGAGGAAGAGCGAACGGGTTGCTGATCAGCCCCATCGCATCGTTCACACGTGTCGAACCGCTGGTGAAACCAAGCCCGTCGGCTTCGTTCAGCAACACTTTAATTTGCAGGTCGACAATATCCTGCTTCTTCGCCTTGCGGCGTTCGAGCTGCACATGAAGTTTGGCCAGTCTCTCTTCCAATTGAGCCAGGTCCTTCTTTCGCTGGGCCAAGTCTTCGTCGAAGCATTTCTCGACCGCCTCGGCGAGTTTTTTCCGCGCAGCCGCTTCTTCTTCATCGCCCTTCGCATTCCGCACCGCCTCGGCCGCTTTGAGCAGCGAATTACTCGACGAATACTGAAAATTCTTCCCGTCGATTCTCAAATGGCGAAGCACTTCGATCTTCGACCCGTCGCGGTCCGACGATGACGAAGATGAGTCGGAAGAGAATGACGAGTCGGGCGCCTGGGCCCGAATGCGGCCCGTCAAGCCGATTCCCGCCGCAACAACTAGTGCCGCGACCGCAATCCGATGAGTTCGAAAGTTCATGTTACTGCTCCTGTTTGTTGATGATGACACCGTTGTCGTTACTGTGAATTCTCGCGCGATTCGATCCGTGCGAAATCGCGCTTCAGGCTTTCCATTTGGCGCCGCCACGAATCTTCGCCATGCAGAAACACGCTGCCGCCACTCGCGCGATGCATTTCCTTTCGGGCGGCCTCGAGCTCATCGTCGTAGCCACGTTCGGCTTCGACAATCGTGTTTGGATCTGCTTTCGGACGCGACGATTCGGTTTGTTGCGGCGTATCGATTGGTTGCGGTCGGAACCAATCGGCGTCCAGCCATACCGCCGCGACGACGGCGATAATGGCTGCCGCCGCCAATCCGAGCCGCAACTTGTGCCGCCGAATACCGCGATTCCAACTGGCAAACGTCCGCCGCCCGCGGCCAAATTGCTGCAAATCGCTCAGCTGCGCCTCTAATTCTTGCGCACGATTTCAGCACTTGCCGGCCGACGACTTGGTTTCTTCTCGAGCAGCCGATCGATCAGCTCGGCCAGCTCGTCGGGAATATCCTTGTTCGCTCGCCGCACGGGCCGATGCTTTTCCCGGCAAATGCGATGCAGCACCGCGAGCGCCCGCTCGCGCGAAACGGCGGATGGCCGGTCGCCATGAAATACAAAACGGCGCCCAAGCTGAACAAGTCGGAACGCGCGTCGATCGGCCCGCCGGTCGCCTGCTCGGGCGACATGTAGTGGGGCGTGCCCGCGATAATGCCAGTCTGCGTCAGGCTCATATCGTCCCGCGCGGGCCAGGCCGAAATCGGTCAGCACCGCTCGCTCGACGGTGTCTTCGAGCAGAATATTCGAGGGCTTCACGTCGCGATGCACGAGTCCCTGCGCATGGGCCGCCGCGAGGCCGGCCGCTGCCTGCATGCCGATTCGCAGAATCTCCTCGACCGCAAGCGGACCGTAGTCGTCGACTCGCATCTGCAGCGAACGCCCCGCCACATATTGCATGATCAGAAACGGCAACTTGCCGTCGGCCTCGACGTTGTAAATCGCCACCACGTGCTCGTGCACCACGGCAGCCGCGGCCCGTCCCTCGGCGCAAATCGCTCTCGCGCTGCGCCCACGTGAGACAAATTCGGCGCTAACAGCTTGATCGCGATCGGCCGATTCAGTTCGCTGTCGTGCGCCTTGAGCACGATCCCCATTCCGCCGCTGCCGATGACCTTTTCGATGTCGTAACGACCCAATCGGCCCAGCATTTCGGGATGGTTCGGCCGCCCCAACAGCGCGAGGAGTTCGTCCTCGATCCACGGACGACCGATTGCCGCATCACTCGAAAACGTCGGCGACGCACTCAGATCGGGCTCCCACCGAGGCATTTGCTCGCTACTCAGCAAAACACGGGCTTCGTTCCACCATTCGTCGCCGCACGCGAGCGATGCGAGTTGAGACTGGCACTCGGCACATTCTTCAAGATGCTCGACGACGTCTCGATCGGCCGCTGGTTCATCTGCGTTCGATAACAGTTGTTCGAGGTCGCCGCGCGACAAATGATCGGCCCCGTTTCGATGTTGGGTGGCATTGACGTTCATTTGGCATACTCCGGGTCGCGCTCGCCGGGGACTGGCTTATTTTGCGGAGTCTTCGGAGCAAAATGTGCCTGTCCCCCTCCCGATTCGGTTTTGCAACTGCTTCTATTCACTTGGCACACTCCCGTACGCGCTCGCCGCTTCCCGACTCGGCCGGATCGCGGCGACCCTCGACCTCGCGTCGTAACTTCGCCATCACCCGGCTGCGGGCGATATAAACGTTGCCGACCGTCATTTTGAGCGACCGCGCAACGTCCGGAATCGACTGCCGCTCGACCGCGCTCCGCCAGAACGCCTGCCACGTCGAGTCGGCCACGGTCGCTCGCACTTTCTCCGAGGCCCACACGAAAACCTCCCGCCGGTATTCGAGGTCGAAGAGCGCCAATTGGGCCGCAGCGGGCTCCGGCTGCTGCTCGAGGAGTTGGATCACGTCGCTCCGCCCCGTGACCAGCCGACGGTGCTTGGGCCGCGCGAGAAAATTGATGATCGCATTGCGCCGATCCGAAACAGCCAATCGCGAAACCGACCTCGTGCCGGATCCGGATCGAACCGCTCGACCGACCGGGAAACCGCCATCAAAACCTGCTGGCCCAGCTCCTCGGCATCCGCATGCTGCAACCCGCGACTTCGAGCGAGCCGATACAAGAGCGGCAAATAGATCTCCACAAACTGCTGCCACGCCTCGTGGTCGCCCGGATCGTTGAGCCGGGCAATCAAGCTAGCTCGAGTATTTGGTGAATTCCCCATCGCAAGCGCAAAATCCCCCGCTCCCGGCTCGACTGCCGAGCGGGGAGAGCGTGGCTCGCAGCAGCGAGCCGGGTAAGGGTGCCTTGGAATTTGCTTTGTAAGAATCCCTATACATTAACACACAGCACCCCGGCCAATCTTTCACACAATCCAGAAAGCCGCGAGGGGACCACAACTTTGCGTAATCGGTCGTGGCTACCATCGTGCTCGACTCCCGTTGGCACGGGCATTAAAATATGGGCGGAGTCCTAACTATGGCCTATCAATTACGGCCCGACATCGACCAGCGCGTCCGATCCCAAATCGCCCTCGGCATCTATCAAACACCCGCCGAGGTCCTCAACGAGGCGCTCAACCTTCTTGACGAGCGCAACGAGGATATCGCGTCGATTCAACGCGGCATTGAAGACGAAAAGGCGGGCCGATTAACCTCGCTTGAAGATTTCGACAAAGAAGTGCGCGCGATACGGCTTCGTTCCAAAAGAACGAAATTTAAGGTCCGGCTAACCGACGAAGCCAAACAAAACGTCCGCGACACCGTGGATTGGTATGCGGAACGGTTCCGAAGCGGCCGCGGACCGCTGGTACAATGGTTTTTTGAGACTGCTTGATTTGCTTGCAGAGGACCCGCATCGCTTCCCGCTCGCGCTGGAGAATCCTCGCTTTCCGATTGCATCGCGACAGGTGACCTACGGCAGCGGTCGCCGAGTGAGTCACCGCATCATCTTTGCCATTCGACAAACAAGTGTCGTCGTCTATTCCGTGCGACACGCGGCGCAAGATGAATGGCGGCCGGAGCACCCGCCCGACCAAATACAAGAGTAGCCACGAAGAACACAAAGATCGCAAAGAAGAGGATGCGGTCTACCGTCGCTCTTGCTTTTCCTTCGGTCTTCTTCATGTGGGCTCGTGCTCTTTGTGGCCATTCCATCCGGATAAGCACGAATTAGCGCCGATTAGCATTCCCCCTCCACTTTGGTTGCAACGGCCCACCAGCATCTTATAATGAGCGGCACCCCCTGACCCCTGACCTCGGACCTCTGACCCCTTCTTCTAATGGCCAAGTGGTTCTACCTCACCGCCGGCCAACAGCGCGGCCCCATCGAACCCGCCGCCCTCAAACACCTCGCCACCACCGACCAACTCAAACCCACCGACAAAGTCCGCCGCGAAGATATGGCGGTGTGGTACGACGCCAAACGAGTGAAGGGTCTCTTTCCCCCTAATCTGTCTGAAGTTTCAGCGTCTTTCGCTACGCCGACTGCGATGCCGACGCCGACTGCAGCGCCAGCTGTGACATTGAAGCGGAAATTGTCAACCGGCAAAGCAGCTCTCAAGATCGCCGCTGCCGCGTGTTTGCTTCTTGGCGGAATGTGGTTCTTGATCAGCCCTAAATCGCAACGAGCGCCCTTGCACCGCAGCGAAAACCGAGAGCCTGCGACTGCTAAACTCGTGAGCGACGCGCCTAATCAACCGGAGAAATCATCGAAATTGGCAGCAAAGGTTCGGGCTGAAATCGAACAGCACTCACCACTAGACGATGTTACGACAATTCCAAGTTCGGCTCACAGTGACGAGAAGACGATTCACATAGGAGGCGTGAAGGAGGGCGTTGCGAGAGGATTTGACGGCTACAACAGGATGATGATGCTGCTTGTCTTTGAAACGGGATCTCGTGTTGCTGGCGGACCCCGCCAAACGCAAGAAGTTGCTGAAACAATATTAGCCAAAGAGCAAGTAATGCAGTCAATCAGGAGCAAGAATTTAGATGATTTGACTGGGCGATATGCCATACAGTTGACCCTACACGAACTTTTTGCAGCCCCGCCATCCATTCTTGAAAAACATGTAGTGAACGATTTTGTTAAAGATATGGCCCCGGATATTCGTCTTGCCTTTCTTGCACAATACCAGGACGTCAGATCGGAATTTGCAGCACACTTCTACGAGAACTCCATCTGGATAGCGAAACAGGCGGCAGCATCTGAAATCCAAATGGAATGAGCCGACGCGCCGGACCGTGATCGTATCGACGCTCACTCCAAAACTCCATCCTTTCCGAGCCATCTCCCGAACATCAAAGCCACTTCCCAAAGTGGGAATTTTAGTACCGTATTAAGGCACTCAGGTTCGGAATCCACCTCGCATGGAAGTCGTTATCTTCAGTACGTCAGCGTTTTGATACAATTGGCGGCAGGACGCGAATTCGGAGTTTGCTCATGCCGCCGATAACGAGTCGAGATTTTCAAAGGGTGGCTGCTCAACGGTTCACTACCGCAGAGACGCTGCTTCGCGAAAAGCTCACACTCGATGCCCAGTACTTCGGGGGTTATACCGTTGAGTGCTCGCTAAAGGCACTTATTTTGCACGTGACCGCAGAACCTGATAAATTGGAAAAGCTGAAGCGGATAACATCCGGGAAGAAAATGCATCGTCCAGACGTGCTGCTAGAGGAACTGCGAAATCTTGGAGTTGCGCTTCCGCTGGACATTGCGAAACGGATGCGGCGATTTGATTGGACAACCGATTTACGCTACGAGACCGGGCGGCGAGGCACTGGTGAGACAATCGGCTTCCTTAAAACTGCAAAGGCCATTTTTGATTGGGTTGAGGGCCAAATGCCATGACGAACACATCTACCGCCAATTGGACCGACAAACGTACCGACGAAACGCGAAAAGTTGAAGACGTTCTCCGGAACGCCGGATTCCAGCAGGCCGACGCCTACCGATACAATTCCGCGTCTATTCGCGTGCGTGTGATCGATTCCCGTTTCGAAGGACTTTCCACAGAAAACCGGGATGCGATGGTCGAACCCCACCTCGATCAGCTTCCAGAACGCACTCAGGCCGACATCATCAACCTATTTACATTCGCGCCCTCCGAACTGCAACAATCGTCGTGCAAAGAATTCCTTCTGAATATTGAGTTTGAAGATCCAAGCCCGTCCATGTTGTAGTTGCCCTCGATTCAAAAACGTACAGCGGCCTACAACGCGAACCGTAGGTCTCCTAAGCTTCTCCTCTGCCTACGGCGCCACGTCACCGTCCGATCGGAATCGGCCTTGGCAAACGACGACGGCGCTTCGTCTGGCGTGTGGGTGAGTTGGCAGCGTGATTTCGCTGCGTGCGTCATCGAAAAGCCGCCGCAGGTGGCGCCAAACCATCCTGCCACGCTCTCCGATGCCCCCGATCAGCACAACCTGGCTCAATCGCGCGAACACGCAGCACTACTACAACATCGACGGGACCGGATGCTCAAAGTCTTCATTCGCAAACGACGTTTCAAGTTCATCAGGCGTCAGAAGCAGAACCACAGTAATATCGCCCCGCGCACTCGCCGGTAGTTTATTTAGGTACCGCCAGACAATATCATCCCGTTCTATTCTATCGAGTCCCTTGAATGATGGATCGACGATTCGAATCCGCACAGCTGCCGGGTTTTGGCGATACAATTCGGCCGCCGAGCCGGGATGCTCCGATTCATACGTGGAAAGTTCATCGGCGATACGTTTTAGTACTCGGTCTGATTTGCCTCGAATGGTCGCCATTTACATCCTCCCGTCTGCCCATTTCACGATGGCCTCGGATGCTGCCAAAAAAGCTTCTGCTTCCTTCAGTTTGATCGCTTCGGTTTCGTAGCGGAACTCGGTTCTCCAACTGCTTACTGTTGAAAAGTGTCGCTGAATCTCCGGCGGGAAATTCGCGCCGCCCGCCTTCTTGTACTCGTGTTTCAGCCAATCGAAAACATGCCCCTGTCCCCATTTGCGAAACTCAGCAATGATCTCGTCCTGTTTCTTAATCGGCAACGCGCTAATCAGAATCGCCTTCAAAACACATTCTACACCATAACCAGCCAAATAGACTGCAGCATTTCTTCGCTCACCCTTTTCAAGTAAGAATCGAGCGTCGTCCAGGCGTTGCATCGCTGCTCGATAAAACGGACGTGCTTTTGGAGCGGCAGGAAGCGGCATGTTGCGAATTCATGCGACTTGTTAATTCTGCCGCTGCTCTTCAGCAAGCAGGCGGGCCGCTTCTTCGTCGGACAGATTCTCGATTTCAGCCACGAGGGCTGCGAACTGTTCGTGGGTCGGCTGGTGCTCTGGGCTTGAGCCGTTCGATGCCGGTTCCGATGGTAAGGGCGAATCCGACCGATTGATTCCCGTCGTTTGCTCGGCCAGGTAACGGGCGAGCGCAGCGGGGGTTGGATAATTCCAGGCGACCACTGCCGGCAGCGGGACGCCGAATTCGTCTTCGAGCTCTTGGCTTAGCTCGACTGCGGTCAACGAATCGACACCGAACTCGGCGAACGGCCGGTCGCGTGCAATGGCCGCCGGGTCCATGCTCAGCCGGGCCACGAGCCACTTGAGCAGCCACTCTTCGATTTGCTCGGCGGCGCGGTCCAGTTCGATCGCACTGCTGCCTGCCCGCTCAAAGCGTGGCCGGGGACCTGCCTTGGGTTTCGGGCGCGAACCGGTCGAGCGGAAATCGCTTTGCGATTCCGGTCGCCCCGGCAAAAACCTGGCATCCTTGGCCTGCCGCACCGAGACGCCGTCTTCGTGCAGATTGATATCGACGTGGCCATTGGCCACTTGCCGGTTCGCCGGTGCCCGTCGCATTGCCGGATTCGTCCACGAATGAACGACTTTCAACTCGCCGGCCAGGAACTGTTCGCGGCACAGGCTGCGCTGCACCTTGCCGCTCGACGTAACGGGCAGCGAGGTCTGTCGGATCAGCACGATCGCATAGGGATCGAGCTCGTGCTGCTCGACGATCGCGCGGCGAATGGCCTGGATAATTTCTTGATAATCGGTTTCCCGAAATTGCCGATCGAGCTGGTGCACCACGACAAGCCGTTCGCCGTCGTCGCCGGTCAGCGCGAATGCCGCGCCCGGAAGCACGGCCGAATGGGCCTGCTCGGCCGATTGCTCGATGTCCTGCGGATAGTGGTTGCGGCCGCGAATGATGATGACGTCTTTCAAGCGGCCGGTTACGAAAAGTTCGCCGTCGCGGAAGAAACCCAAATCGCCGGTGCGCAAAAACCGGCCTTCCCGGCCCGCGACGTGCGCTCCGAAAACTTGTTCTGTTTCTTCCGCTCGATTCCAATAGCCTTGCGTCAGCGACGGGCCTTGAATCAGGATTTCGCCAACCTCGCCGTCGGCAATCTGCGTATTCGTTTCCGGTTCGACAATGACGATCGTGTGACCTGCGACAGGCGAGCCGCATCCCACCAGCCGCTGGACCATCGCATCCGGCTCGCCGCACGCGATCGCAACCCGATGCTCGGCCAGCGCGGCGCGATTGACAGGCAGGATCCGAGGCTCGGCGCGGTAATCGGGCCCGGCCGCCAGCAGCGTGCATTCGGCCAGGCCATAACATGGATAAAACGATTTGAGCCGGAAACCGGCGTCGCGAAATGCGTCGGCAAAGTGGGCAAGTGTTTCGGCGCGAATCGGTTCGGCGCCGCAAAACGCGAGCCGCCAGCAGCTTAAGTCGAGCGAGGCGCGATCCTCGGGGCTCGTTCGCCGCACACAATATTCATACGCAAAATTCGGCGCCCCGCTGATCGTCGTGCGATAATCGTGAATTGCTTGCAGCCACCGCATGGGCCGTTGCAGGAATGCCGTCGGCGAAATCAGCACGCTGCGCCCGCCCATGTAGAGCGGTGTGAGGATGCCGCCGATCAGGCCCATGTCGTGATAGGCGGGAAGCCAGAACACACCATTTGCCGACAGGCGGTCGTCTTCAATATCGCCGATGCCGAATGACTGACGAATGCAGTCCAGATTGGTAAGCAAATTGCCGTGCGACACCATCACGCCCTTCGGGTCGCTCGTCGAGCCAGATGTGTATTGCAAGAACGCGAGGTCGTTTTTGTCGATCGTGGGCGGCTGCCAGAGATCGGCCAGGTCGGTGTTCAGCTCGTCGGTGGCGATCCACTGATTAGTGGCGGCATCGGCGGACAGCAGATCCGGATCGAGCGTCGTAAGCGTTTGGGCAGTGGAAAGCGCCACGTGGGCATCGCAATCGAGCGCGATCCGTTGCAGCCGCGGCATTGGCCGCTTCGGCTTGGGATACGTGGCCGGGACGGCGACGACACCCGCGTACAAGCAGCCGAAAAACGCCGAGATGAATTCGAGCCCCGGCGGATAAACCAATAGAGCTCGATCACCCGGCTTCAGCTCCAATTGCAGCCTGGCGGCAATCAAGCGGGCTCGCCGATCGAGCTGGCCGTACGTGATCTCGGTCTTGCCGTCGCGGTCATCGAGAAACACGCAGGCCGACTTGTCGCCCTGCTCGGCGGCCTGGCCCACCAACAAATCCATCATCGATTGGTACGAGGTTTCACACTGCATGGTAGACAAAAAAACAGCTCCCCGTTTCAATCAGAGCGGCAATGAAATGACCGAGACGGAATGTTGGGCGACGTGCAAGTTTGGGTCAGAATGAGTGCGATTCACGGATCGATTGAAAGACCGCTAAATAACCCCTGCCATCAACGCCTTAGTCTAGACTAGCATAGTGAGGGCTACATTTTATGTGCTTTTCGAGGCGGCGGATAGGTCCCAGATCGACGGCGTTTCAAGTCAATTTTCTTCCCGTTTGCGCGTTACGTAGCAAATTTCGTGGCAAATTCGTCCATGTGGAACGAAACGAACTGGCCCGCCGCTGCCGCTCCGGAAGAGCTCGCTAACGGTGATGCACACGTGTGGGCGGTGCCACTGACCAACGATCCGGGCGTCTTAAAAGAATCCTGGTCGATGCTGGCCGCGGACGAACGCGACCGGGCCGAGGATTTTCGCTTCGATGAACCGCGACGACGGTTTTTAATTTCCCGCCGGGCATTACGCAGTCTTCTCGGCGGGTACCTGGGGGTGCGGTCGGCGGCTATCGAATTAACGATCGCCGATAATGGAAAACCGCGATTGGCCGATGCGCACGCGGCAAGCGATCTGTATTTCAACGTATCGCATTCGGGCGATTTAGCACTCATCATCGTCGCGGCCGGCTGCGAAGTCGGCGCCGATGTGGAGCGCGTGCGCGACGTAGGTCACATGGAGCAAATCGCGCGGCGGTTTTTTCATCCGGCCGAGACCAAAACGTTGTTGGAGACGCCGGCCGCGGGCCGCAGTTCCATGTTCCTGCGATGCTGGACTGGAAAGGAAGCCGTGCTCAAAGCATTTGGCACTGGGGTCACGGGATCGCTCTCGGAATTCAAAGTGCCGCTCGGCGAATCCTGGCAAGGTTGGATTCAGATGTCCGCAAATTCGCAGGCCGACGGGCGATCGCGGTGCTGGTTGCAGCAACTGACACTTTGCGACGGCTACGTAGGTGCGGTCGCCTGCGTCGATAGCCAACGCGCAATTCGCTGCTTCACATTCTCGGCGTAGGTTAGGCATTAGCCTGACGACGATAGGTCCTGTGTCAGGTTGATGTCAGGCTGAAGCCTGACCTACGGTCGGCTTGCTTCGCGGCTCTGCCCCCATTACGTTGCCATCCATCGACGATTTGCAATCGGCGTCGCCTCTCAATGGTCATTCGCGCAGTTTGCCCAATGCCATGTGGCTGGCCAATGCCAACGCGGCTCTGTGGGCCGTCGGCAACGGTCTGGTCTCGACGTTGCTGGTGATCTATTTGGCGGCTGATCTTGGCGCGAAAGGGCTCGCCGTTAGCCTGATCCTTGCGGCGCCGCGATTCGCGGGAGTTTTGCGATTAGGCGTGCCGGCGCTCATGACCCGCCTGCGATCTCGCAAGGCCATTTGTATTTGCGCATACGTGGTGAGTTCGGTCGTACTGTGCGGCGTGCCGGCCGTGGCCGCGACGCAACATCGTATGACAGCCGATGCCGCGATCGCGCTGTTTGTGGTCGCCTGGTGTCTCTATCATTTCACCGAGTACGTGGGCACCGTGACGCTCTGGTCCTGGCTCGGCGATCTGACGCCGGCCCCCATTCGCGGCAGCCTGTTAGGCCGCCGCGAATTCTGGCTCACTGCCGGCAGGATTTGCGGATTGATCGCGAGCGTGGCACTCGCCTCGTTGTGGGTATGGATGTTGCCTAAGGCGCCGCGTTGGGAGCCGCTAGCGCTAAGCGCGGCGATCGGCGCCCTGCTAATGATCGTGGCCGTCGTGCCGCTGGCATTCATGCCTGGCATGCCGCACGCGCCAAGCGCGACTCCGCATGCTCCCTGGCGCAGTCTGGGCCGAGCGCTCGTTGACCCGGCCTATGCCCGTCTGCTGCTTTTCATCTTTTGGTTTTCAATCGCCAATGGCGGTACGGCGGCCGCGCAAGAAGTGTACCCGATCCGGGTGCTCGATATGGCGTACTCGATCCGCCAGGTTCTGCAAGGAATGATGCGCACCGGCCAGTTGGCGATTGCATCGTGGATCGGTCGATTGGTCGACCAATTCGGCAATCGACCGATCATGATCGTTTCCCAATTGATTGTTTCCACCGGGACGCTTTTCTTTCTGGTCGCGACGAAAAACTACTCATGGCTGATCGCTGGCGCGTACATCGTGTGGATGGCTTACGCCGGCCTGAATATCGGCCTCGACAACATCAAGCTCAAGCTGGCGCCCGAGAATAACAATGCACCGTTTGTCGCGATCTATCACGCCGTTGGCGATTTGGCGAACGGCGTCGCCATCATCGCTGGGGGCTTCATCCTGGACTACATCACGGCCAAGGGAACCGGCGCACTGCCGATTTACACGACGCTTTTCATTGCCGGTTTTATCGGCCGATTGCTGGTCGTTCCGCTGTTGGCGAGGCTGATTGAACCTGGTGCACAGCGGTTAAGCGAGTTGGTCCGACACACGTGATACAAACCGACACGTTCGCTGTAGAATGGGCTAAGCGTTTTCGGCTCGATATAAACATCTACGGGAGGCTAAACATGCGGTTCAATCGGACAAGAATTGTTGACATAACAATCGCTTCGCTTATTGGCGGCATCTTCGGTGCTATGATCGTCGCTGCCGTAGGCCCTCCAACGAGGTTCCCAGGTATTAACGTTGATCACATCACGGCCAAAGATATTACTGTGATGGATAAAGAAGGGATTGTCTCGATTGATGGTTTGCACGGAATTAGGTTGATTAAGAACAATCATGCGGTCCAACAGATGAAATTGGTGGATAATAATCCTCTATCACCGCAGGATATGGAGTGGTCCCGGCTGGAATTGGAGAGGCAGTTGAGGGGCGAATGAGTTTTCGCAAGCTGCGATCGCGTGGTCAACCCTGTGCGGCGTTGTCTGCGTGCTGCTGATCGTGCTGTGCGAAAAGACCATGTATGGGACGATCATAGAATTGATCGAAACGGCGGCAGCGTGAATCGACGCTTCTCGTTGAAACGATTGCTAGCCAGCGCGGCCTTGCTATCCATTGGTTTAGCCGCATGGGGCTGGTCTTATCGAAACGTGCTGCATCCCGACGCGACAACCACTGCATTCCCAATCGTGGTGCTTTATCTCGGTGGCGGTGCGTTTGCATGGGCAGGGATTTTCTGCCCAATCAAAAAAACAGCTACCGGCGCATTGCTTGGGCTTATGATTAGCGGGCTAATTGTTGCAATTCTGTTTGCGCAAAAATAGCTCCCCCACGACCAAAACATTCTCGTGCAAGGGGGACAGGCACATTTTGCTCCGAAGACTCCGCAAAATGAGCCAGTCCCCGGCGGTTTCGGTCACGCGGGCTCAGCGCGTGGCTCGTCGGCTCGCAGGCCGAGGTTGCCGTACCGATGGTACAGGTGCGATACGCTCTGCTCCTGGAGATACCACAGCAACTCGATCCGGCCGTGTAGCGACAACGGCGAATCGGCGACGTACTGCAGCGCTTCTGCCGCGGCGATTCGGATGGCTTTCGGAACTCGCGAGGGATCTGCGTATCGAAGGCGGGCAACTTGCCGCAAGCGGATCGCGGCCTCGACGCTCGCATCGTCCTCCTCGATAAATTCGATCGCGCCGGCCCACGAGTCGGTGAGCCGATCGAGCAGGGCGACCGCGCCGGGGGCCGAGTGGTGACCGCGAGCCGAGCGGCCTTCGGCATCGTCTTGTCCGCCTCGGCTCGGCGGACCTACTTTTAGCGACGGTGGAACGCTGACAATTGCGCGGCAGCCGGCGGCTCGCGCAGCCGCGGCGCGGCAGAATACGTCGCTGAATGTATCGTCTGGATGGATCCGAATTCGCAGCGGCTCGACGGGCAAATACCGCCGGAAATTGTCTTCGCCGAGTAGCCGAAAATGATCGTGCGCGACTCGGAACTCACTGCGGGCCCATTCTTGGTAACTGCCGATCGCGGCGAGTATGCGACAGACCTCGACATCGGCGTTTTGCTGCCCGCCGGCCGCCCCATCCTGCAACGCTTGCCTCAGACTGCCGAGATCGGGCGATAAAGGGGTCAGGTCTCTTTTTTCGGGAACGGGTTCGAGGTGTTCATCGACTTCTGTGGAAAAAAGAGACCTGACCCCTTTATCTCCAAAGTACATTAGCGGCACTACGTAATTCGGGCCGCCCGCTTTGATCCCCGGCCCGACGCTGCTTTTGCCCATGCCGCCGAACGGTTGTCGCAGCACGATCGCGCCAGTCGTTGGCCGATTGATATACAGGTTGCCGGCGCGAATTCGGTTCGTCCACAATTCCTGCTCGCGATCGTCGAGGCTTTCCAGACCGGAGGTGAGCCCATAACCCGTGGCGTTCACCAGGTCGATCGCCGCATCGAGATCGGACGCCTCGATCACGCCGAGCACCGGCCCGAACAGCTCGGTGCAATGCGTGAAGCTGCCGGGCCTCACGCCCCACTTCACACCAGGACTCACGAGGTTCGGATTGCCATCGACGTGCAATCGCGGCATGACGGCCCATTCCTCGCCCGGCTCCAGCTCCTTGAGACTTTTTTCGAGCACACCGGACGGCGGCCGAATCAACGGGCCAATCTTTGTCGGGAGGTCCCAAGCCGAACCGACTTGCAAACTTTCGACCGCATCGCAAAACGCCGCGCGAAACTTGGGGTCGTGATAGACTTCGCTCTCCAAGACGAGGATCGAGGTGGCCGAGCATTTCTGACCGCTGTGGCTGAAGGCGCTGTGTAGCACGTTCTTGATGGCCTGATCGCGGTCGGAAAGCGCGGTAACAATCGTGGCGTTCTTGCCGCCCGTTTCGGCGAGCAAGTGGATTGTCGGTTTATTGCGGAGCATTTCGGCGGCCGTCGCGGTGCCGCCCGTGAGCACGACCGCATCGACTCCGCTATGCGACACGAGCCGTGCGCCCACGGTACCGCCGCTACAGGGCACAAATTGCAACGCCGTTTTTGGGACTCCGGATCGCCAAAGGCATTGACATAGAAGATAGGCAATCAGCACCGTGTCGGATGCGGGCTTCAGAATAACTGTGTTGCCGGCGGCGAGCGCCGCGGCGACGCCACCGGCGGGAATCGCCAGCGGAAAATTCCAAGGCGAAACGACGACTACTACTCCCCTTCCGTGCGCGGCGATGCCAGTGAGCTCGTGGAAGAATCGTGCACTGTCGACATAGACGCGGCAGAAATCGATTGCCTCGGAAACCTCCGGATCGCTCTCGGTAAGTGTTTTGCCGCCTTCGGCGAGCATGGCGCCCATCAGGTCGCCGCGACATGCGGAAAACTCGTTAGCGGCCTGGTGAAGGATCGATGCGCGTTCGGCAATTGATCGGCGCCGCCAACCGTCGGGATCGGTCTTCGCAAATTCCACCGCATGATCGACGTCGGCTTCGGTTGCCTGGCGATATCGGGCGACGACCGTGGTTGGCCGTGACGGATCGAGTGAATCGCGAACTGACCGACCATCGAAAACATCCTGCCCAGGGATGACCAGCGGCACCTCGAACGCGTTCTTGCCGCAGTGATCGCGCCACGCAGCGATGATTGACTGCGCCCATTCGCCGTGATGAGACAATGACCAGTCGGTATCGGGCTCGTTGCGGAACGGTCGAGGGTCGACGGTCGAGAGCCGAGAGCCGGAATCGGGGCCGGGGACGGCCCGGCTCGCTTGCTCTTGACTCTTGACTCCTGACTCCTGACTCCTGATTTGCTGCCTCCGCGGTGCACTGCTCACGGTATCTTTCGCTTCGAACGCGGCGACGAATTGCCGCTCGAGCGTATCCCATTCCGGGCTGTCCACTTCGATATTGAACGCGTGGCGCAGGAAATTATCCGGGCCGGTGTTCTCGTCCAGCCGCCGGACCAGGTAGCCGATCGCGTTCGTGAAATCCTCCTGACGGCAGGCAGGCGCGTAGAGCAACATGTTGCCGGTTAGATCAAACAACGCTCGGCGCTGGTGGTTGGCCATGCCTTCGAGCATTTCGAATTGCACGCGATCGAGCGCGGCGCTGGTCGTCGCCAGCACCAGCCCATAGGCGAGCGTGAACAAGTTGTGAGATGCAATCCCAAGCCGGACGGCGGCCAGATTTTCCGGCCGCATCCCCTCGTGGAGCATTCGCAAGTAATTCGCGTCAGTTTCGAGTTTGGTCTTGTACGGCGCCTGCGGCCAACCTTTGATGCTGGCCTCGACCCGCTCGGCTTCCATGTTCGCGCCTTTTACAAGCCGAATCGTGACCGGCGAACCGCCCGTCGCCACGCGGTTGCGCGCCCATTCGTTGATCCGCTGCTGGGTGCCGAATGAATCGGGAATGTACGCCTGCAGCGCGATGCCGGCTCGCGCCTGCTGCAAACCGGGCCGATCGAGCGTGCGCATGAAGACCTCGGCCGTGAGCTCTTTGTCGCGATACTCTTCCATGTCGAGGTAGACGAACTTCGGCACCGTGGCGCCGTCTCGCTGCTTGAACCGGGCCTTGGCCGCCGCGCGCAATAGCAGTTCCAACCGGTCGCACAAGATGCCGATTGTGTGCTCGCGCGAGAGCGGCGAAATCTGTGAGTAGATCGTCGAAATCTTCACCGAGATGACCTCGATTTCCGGCTGTTGCAGCGCGGCCAGGTAGCCCTGCAGTCGGCGCTGGGCGTCCTCTTCGCCCAACAGCGCTTCGCCCAGAAAGTTGACGTTCATCCGCACGCCCTCGTCCCAGCGGGCCCGCAGATGTTCGGCCAAATGCTCGCGCTCGGCCGGCAGAATGACATTGGCCGTCTCGTGCTGCATCCGCTCCTTGACGAACGGCATCGTCACACCCGGCAGGTAGGCGCCGAACGATTGAAAACCCAACAAGAGCGTTCGCTCGAGCGGGTTGAAGAATCGGGGCACGCCCTGCACATCGAGAATATGGATGAGCTGATCGGCGGCGCGGTGGGGCCGGCGCGAGCGGAACGCCTGATCGGTGAGCTGCATGAGTGTCGCCTTGTCGTGCGGCGATTGGATCATGCGATCGAGCTCAGCCTGCTGCCGCCGCTCCTGCGGCGTTTGCAGCTCGCGGGCGCGGCGGCAGAGTTCGCGGGCCAGATATATTGCTTGCTGCACTTCCAACGGCACACCGAAAACGACGTCCGACGCCTGCTTGTTCAACAAATGTTGAACATTCTGCCCCACCAAATTCTGTTCGTGTTGGGAAGTTGATGCCATCGCATTTCAATTGTCTCGCAAGTTGGGGACTAGCCCAACTTCCCCAACGTTTGACGTAAGTGCTTACGCCGCAACGGGAGGAGCCCCGTTTTTTCCACTACAATTCGGTTTTATGAAGTCGGCTGGGGAGTTCCAGGCCGAGGCGTTCGAGGAGGATTTTCTGGTGGTCGCTCGGCTGCGTCACGTAGCGGGTGCGGATTTCGTGACCGTCTTTGGTGGGTAGCACGACGTCCACCGCGCGGAGCTCGCTCAGTTCGTCCAACACGCGCCGCGGTTCGTTGCCGAGGCCGGCTTTCTGGCAGAGTTGGCCGAGGAACTTCCAGAGCACGTAGGCCAGAAAGCAGACCAGAATGTGGGCCAGCACACGGTCCTCTTTTTGATGCCAGACAGGACGGAGCGAGAGGTCGCTCTTCTGGATGCGGAACGCCGTCTCGGCGTCGGTCAATTGGATGTACGCCCGCCATAGCTCTTCGTCGCTCCACCCGCTGACGTTGGTGCGTAACACATAGGAACCTTCGCTGAGCTGTGTCCAGGCACGCCACTTCTCGATCTTCTTCCAGGCGATCTGTGCTGCGCCGTTTTCCGCGGCGCGAATCTGGACGTCGAACAAGCCCGCGGCCCGGGTGTTCTGTCCCAGCAAGCGTCCGACGCGCCGCTCGATCGGTCCCACTTCGTGACGACGCTTGGCGCAAGCGGCCGTAATCTTTGTCAGTCCGTCTTCGATGCGTTTCTCGAAACGAGCGTGCATGGCTTGCTCTTTCTCGCGGCGATCGCGGCTCCGGCAAAGAATGTAGGTCTCGGCGCCGCCGTCGGGACAGGCACACAACTTGACCTCCAGCCCCTCGCGGATGGCGTGCCAGTCCTGCGTTGCCAACTGCTGTTCGAATCGCTTGAGTTGGCTCTTGGGCGTCCCCACGATGTACTGCCGCCCGCCCGCTTTCAGGAAGTTGAGGTTCTCTTCAGAGACCATCCCGCGATCCAGTGCCCAGACGCGCTGCGCCGGCCGTAGCGGGCCTCCATCGTCTCGACGATCTCTTCCAAGGTCGTCGAGTCGTGGCGGTTTCCGGCGAACACTTCGTAGCCCAGCGGCAAGCCGCAGCGCGAGACCACCAAGCCGATGCAGACCTGTTTGCAGTCGGAGCGATGGTCGCGCGAATAGCCGCGCTGCGCCAAGGGATTCACGTGGGCCTGCCCTTCGAAGTACGTGCTCGTCACGTCGTAGAGCAGCAGGTCGTACTCGATGGCGAACAACTCGCCGAACCGCTGTTTGAGAAATGCCTCCAGCGCCGGCTTGTGCGGCAGCAGTTCGTCCAGCCCACGGTACAAGCGGTTGTCGTCCACCTTGTCGAGCGGCACGCCCAGCAGGTCGTCCAGCGCGCTCTGCCGATAGAAGTGTTCGGCGATGTGGAGCTCGCTCGACGGCTCGCAGAGTCGCGCGATCACCAGAATCAGCGCGGTCAGCGACCACGGAACGTGTTCTTGTCCGGCCGGCATCGCCCGCCGCAGGAACTCGTGCAGCCCGAGCTGCTTCACCAGTTCCAGCGCCAGCCACGGCCCACCGAACTGTCGGCAGTTCTCGACCCGCACGCGCGTGCGGTCGATCTCGACGAACCGCGGTTCGGTCTGGGCCTCCGGAAAGAGCTCCTGTTGCCACGACGGCGACTGGGGGTCGGCTGCTTGCTCGACGCCTAACCGGCCCGCTTCGTCCATCAGCCCCAGATAGGCCACGGTTCGCTGCCGCGGACCACGTTCGGTGCGGTAGGATTCGACGAGCGCCCAATACGCTTCGCGTTGCCCGTTGCGCCGACGGAAATGGGGTCGCAGGAACATGCCGCCATGTTAGCGGCGATGCCCGGGACTTTTTTCCACTACACGCCCCGGCGAGGAAAATACTTCGACCAACCCGCTCCGCATCGCCATCGCATCACGACTTACGTCAACACAAAGTCCGAAAAAATCGCCGCCCAAGGGATTTTGTCGAATCGCTGGGGAAGTTGGGCTAGTCCATACCGGTATTAGCGAAGCATTTGGCACCAGAAGGAAAGCCTGTTAAAATTAAATTGGAATAAGGCAAAGGACAGTCCCATGTCGACTAGAGAGATTACAATCCGAGTGGATCCGAATGCTGCAAGTGCTTATCTTGGTGCCACCGAAGAAGAGCGCCGCAAACTCGATTTGTTGTTAAGTCTTCGCTTGCAGGACGTGATGCGGCGTGGCGAATCCTTGGATGCGGTCATTCGCGACATAAGTGATAAGGCCCAGGCTCGTGGTTTGACACCGGACATTCTTGAATCCATTTTGCATGACCAGTAGACCGCGCTACGTACTGGATGCGAATGTGATCGTCAGCGGGCTATTGTTTCCGAATTCGCTGCCGGGCCAGGCTTTTCGAGAAGCGAGCATACGTGGCAACATGCTCCTTTCGGATGACACGTTGGCAGAAATCGTCGAGGTAATTCGCCGGCCGAAATTCGATAAATATCTGTTGCCGGACGAAAGAGATAGATTCCTGGCCGCGTTGATTCAAGAAGCTGTTCACGTTGTCCCGACGGAACGCGTCGCCGCCTGCCGCGACCCCAAAGATAACAAATGGCTCGAGCTGGCCGTTGCTGGAAACTCGTTCCATTTGATCAGTGGAGACGACGACTTGTTGTCACTTGATGGGTTTCGGGGAATTGCCATCGTTACACCAGCGGTATTTGTGCAGTCTCTGACTGAATAGGAGTTGACTAATGACGCGGTATTGGGTGATCGCGCCCGTTGAGTCAAAAAAGCCGGAACTGTTCGATCGCGTTTGGCAATTCGATATCGAAAATGACGTAATCTCAATTGGCTGGAGTGAGCTTGGCGACGTCTCGATGCTTTCGGGTGAGTCGCTTTCTCAATTGGTAGCATCTACTTATCCCGAAAAACCACCACAAACAAAAGCACTTATTGCGAACATGCTTTGGGCTTTTTATCACGAGATTTGTCCCGGCGACGTGATACTCGCGCGAAGAGGGCGTAAGTCACTTGCAGCTGTAGGAAATGTTGGTTTGAAGGGTTTCTATTCGGAAGCCAAGAATCCACTTCTTGCACCGCCCGGTTATTCGCATCCAAATTTCTTAGAAGTTAAGTGGCATGCCAAGCCACGCGATAAAAAATTTCCAACCGTTGTGTTTCCAATGCACACTCTTTCCGAAATCACGGAGGAGCAATACCTCAAATTTGTGGAACATCAGGGTATCGAATTGCCGGGCCTAGCCCAACTTCCCCAACGTTTGACGTAAGTGCTTACGCCGCAACGGGAGGAGCCCCGTTTTTTCCACTACAATTCGGTTTTATGAAGTCGGCTGGGGAGTTCCAGGCCGAGGCGTTCGAGGAGGATTTTCTGGTGGTCGCTCGGCTGCGTCACGTAGCGGGTGCGGATTTCGTGACCGTCTTTGGTGGGTAGCACGACGTCCACCGCGCGGAGCTCGCTCAGTTCGTCCAACATGCGCCGCGGTTCGTTGCCGAGGCCGGCTTTCTGGCAGAGTTGGCCGAGGAACTTCCAGAGCACGTAGGCCAGAAAGCAGACCAGAATGTGGGCCAGCACACGGTCCTCTTTTTGATGCCAGACAGGACGGAGCGAGAGGTCGCTCTTCTGGATGCGGAACGCCGTCTCGGCGTCGGTCAATTGGATGTACGCCCGCCATAGCTCTTCGTCGCTCCACCCGCTGACGTTGGTGCGTAACACATAGGAACCTTCGCTGAGCTGTGTCCAGGCGCGCCACTTCTCGATCTTCTTCCAGGCGATCTGTGCTGCGCCGTTTTCCGCGGCGCGAATCTGGACGTCGAACAAGCCCGCGGCCCGGGTGTTCTGTCCCAGCAAGCGTCCGACGCGCCGCTCGATCGGTCCCACTTCGTGACGACGCTTGGCGCAAGCGGCCGTAATCTTTGTCAGTCCGTCTTCGATGCGTTTCTCGAAACGAGCGTGCATGGCTTGCTCTTTCTCGCGGCGATCGCGGCTCCGGCAAAGAATGTAGGTCTCGGCGCCGCCGTCGGGACAGGCACACAACTTGACCTCCAGCCCCTCGCGGATGGCGTGCCAGTCCTGCGTTGCCAACTGCTGTTCGAATCGCTTGAGTTGGCTCTTGGGCGTCCCCACGATGTACTGCCGCCCGCCCGCTTTCAGGAAGTTGAGGTTCTCTTCAGAGACCATCCCGCGATCCAGTGCCCAGACGCGCTGCGCCCGGCCGTAGCGGGCCTCCATCGTCTCGACGATCTCTTCCAAGGTCGTCGAGTCGTGGCGGTTTCCGGCGAACACTTCGTAGCCCAGCGGCAAGCCGCAGCGCGAGACCACCAAGCCGATGCAGACCTGTTTGCAGTCGGAGCGATGGTCGCGCGAATAGCCGCGCTGCGCCAAGGGATTCACGTGGGCCTGCCCTTCGAAGTACGTGCTCGTCACGTCGTAGAGCAGCAGGTCGTACTCGATGGCGAACAACTCGCCGAACCGCTGTTTGAGAAATGCCTCCAGCGCCGGCTTGTGCGGCAGCAGTTCGTCCAGCCCACGGTACAAGCGGTTGTCGTCCACCTTGTCGAGCGGCACGCCCAGCAGGTCGTCCAGCGCGCTCTGCCGATAGAAGTGTTCGGCGATGTGGAGCTCGCTCGACGGCTCGCAGAGTCGCGCGATCACCAGAATCAGCGCGGTCAGCGACCACGGAACGTGTTCTTGTCCGGCCGGCATCGCCCGCCGCAGGAACTCGTGCAGCCCGAGCTGCTTCACCAGTTCCAGCGCCAGCCACGGCCCACCGAACTGTCGGCAGTTCTCGACCCGCACGCGCGTGCGGTCGATCTCGACGAACCGCGGTTCGGTCTGGGCCTCCGGAAAGAGCTCCTGTTGCCACGACGGCGACTGGGGGTCGGCTGCTTGCTCGACGCCTAACCGGCCCGCTTCGTCCATCAGCCCCAGATAGGCCACGGTTCGCTGCCGCGGACCACGTTCGGTGCGGTAGGATTCGACGAGCGCCCAATACGCTTCGCGTTGCCCGTTGCGCCGACGGAAATGGGGTCGCAGGAACATGCCGCCATGTTAGCGGCGATGCCCGGGACTTTTTTCCACTACACGCCCCGGCGAGGAAAATACTTCGACCAACCCGCTCCGCATCGCCATCGCATCACGACTTACGTCAACACAAAGTCCGAAAAAATCGCCGCCCAAGGGATTTTGTCGAATCGCTGGGGAAGTTGGGCTAGAAGCCGGTGACATCGAAGATCCAAGTGAGTTTGTGTTGGAAAAGTACTTAGAGGATTTCATCGTTAGCAACTTCAATAAAATCTTCAAAGGAAGGCTGGAAATTTACGAAGATGAAGAAGGGAATAGTGGTCAACAGTATTCGACCGAAATAGGACCGATCGACATCCTCGCTTTCGAGCCCAGTTCGCGCTCATTCGTCGTGCTTGAGCTTAAAAAGGGCCGCCCTTCCGATAAAGTGATTGGACGAGCCTTGCGCTACATGGGATGGGTCAAAAAGAACGTATGCACAGACGGTCAGGCAGTGAAAGGGCTCATTATCTGCCGAGAGCCAGACACGAAGTTATCTTACGCGCTCGAAATGATTAACGATGTCGATGTGCGCTACTACCACGTGTCATTCAAATTAAAGGAGAACCCGTAAAGAGCCCTACCTTTTTGCTCCCGCCGCAATCCGCTCGGTCAGATAACGCAGAATATCGCGGATCGAAATCACGCCGGCCAGTTTGCCGTGAAACAGAATCGGCATGTGCCGGTAACCGCCGACATTCATCTTGTGCAGCGCGAACGCGATCTTGTCGTTCGTCTCGAGCGTTACGGGGCCCGCGGTCATGAACTGCGAGATCGGCCGGGCGAGAAACTTCGGCGCATCGGCATTGAGTTTCATCAAGGCATCGCGCTCGCTGAAGATGCCGACCAGCTTATCCCTGTCTACAACCATTACGCAGCCGATGCCCTCATCGACCATTTTCTTGAGCACGTCGCCGACGTGGGCATCGGGCGCAACCGTCGAAGGCGACTTGGGCCACAGCCGCTCGATGCGATCTCTGAGCAGGTCGGCCTCTACCGTCGAAGCGGGAATGCGGCGGCTCAAGTGCTGCAGCCCTTCGCCGCAAGCTTCGCACTCGTCGGCGCCTTCAATATTTTCGGCTTCGCAATAGGGGCAGAGGATGGTGCCGATCATGGCATAGTTTAGAGTTGAGGGATGAGAGTTGAGAGTAGGGTCTTTGGATATCGCAGGCTAAGAGTCAATTGCCGATGAAGCGCCGCCGTGGAAGTTGCAATTCTTCATTTGCACCCTCAACTCTGAACCCTTAACCCTCTTATGCTACGTCCCAAGTGTCGCCGGAACGGAAGAGTTTGTCCAAATCGCCTTTGCCGCGTTCGTTGATCGCTTGCTCGACTTGTTCGTTGATCATCGAATCGTACTGCGGCCGCTCGACGCAGCGAAAAACGCCGACCGGCTCGGGATAGCCGTCCTCATATCGCATGCGGCTCAACAAATACGCCAGGCTGGGCTCGGGCGCCTTCTCGTCGTGAAACAACAGGTCATCCTCGCTGATGCCCTTGCCCAATTCGACGACCTCCGGGTCCATGCCATTGAGCCGGATGCCCTTGTCGCGATTCTTGCCGAAGATCATCGGCTTACCGTGCACGAGTTCGAGCGTTGTATCGGCCTTGGTTTCGCGTTCTTTGGCGTAAGCCCACGCGCCATCGTTGAACACGTTGCAATTCTGGTAGACCTCGACGAACGCGGTGCCCGGATGCTCGGCGGCCCGCTTCAAGACTTCGCCCAGGTGCTTGATCTCCGTATCGATGCTGCGGGCGACGAACGTGGCCTCGCAACCGATGGCGATCGAAAGCGGGTGGAGCGGATTGTCGATCGCGCCCATCGGCGTGCTCTTGGTCTTTTTGCCGAGCGGCGACGTGGGCGAGTACTGACCCTTGGTAAGCCCATAGATGCGGTTGTTGAACAGGACGATGTTGATATCCAGGTTGCGGCGAATGGCGTGCATCAGATGGTTGCCTCCGATCGACAGGCCATCGCCATCACCCGTGATGACCCAGACGTGCAAATCGGGCCGTACCGATTTGAGGCCGGTTGCCACCGCCGGCGCGCGGCCATGAATGGAATGCATGCCATACGTGTTCATGTAATAGGGAAACCGGCTGGAGCAGCCAATGCCCGAGATGAACACGATCTTTTCGCGGGGAATACCCAGTGCGGGCATGACCTTCTTCATCTGGGCGAGGATCGCATAATCGCCGCAGCCAGGACACCAACGAACGTCCTGATCGCTGGCGAAATCGGCCGGTTTCAGTACGGGAAGCGGGAGATCAACGCTCATGACTTAAGCACGCTTTCGATAAAAATTGAATGAATTCTTTGAACACTAATCTTCGCTAATATCAATCACCAAATTGATTAGAAGCGGTTCCAAAACCACATTGTCATCCCGACGGAGGCTTGGCGACCGAGGGATCTATGCTACTTCGGGCTAGATTCTTCGCTGCGCTCAGAATGACACCGGTTTTGAAACTGCTTCTAGTGAAGATTAGTGTTGATTAGTGTTCCTATCTTATTCGAATTGTTTCGTACTAGCCGCCGTGGGAGACCTTTTCGAGGATCGCCTTCGGCGTGGCTTCCAGGTCAATTGGTTCCGGTCGCACTTGCGCATCTTTCGTATCGCCGCGGAGCAACGATTCCATTTTCTCGACCACCTCGGACACGCTGAACGGTTTCCCTTGGACCTTGTTCAAACCGACCGCGTCGACCAGGTATTTGGCGCGGACGATCGTGCGCAACTGGCCGAGGTTCAGCTCCGGAATGAGCACCTTCTTGAATCGCTTCAAAATGTCGCCCAGTTCTTTCGGCAAGGGATTCAAATAACGTAGATGGCAGTGAGTCACAGCTTTGCCCTTGGCCTGGACGTTGTGCACGGCCGTGGCGCAGGCGCCGAACGTGCCGCCCCAGCTCAACACCAACAAATCGCCGGTTGCCGGTCCGTCGAGCTTCTGTGGCGGAATGTCGTTGGCGATGTTGGCCACTTTTTGGGCCCGCGTGTTCACCATGTGCTGATGGTTGGC
This sequence comes from Pirellulales bacterium, assembly GCA_963733825.1. Classification (GTDB taxonomy): domain Bacteria; phylum Planctomycetota; class Planctomycetia; order Pirellulales; family Lacipirellulaceae; genus JABDGM01. Next base: position 90,719 of record CAVTEK010000002.1, on the reverse strand, counting down.
CGGATCGTAGCTCACGTTGCCGGTGATGTCCTGCTTTTCCAGCCCGCCAATGCGGTGCTCCAATCCGGGCGTACCGGGGAGTGCCCAAGGGCGGGAAAGCCGCTCGTCGCGCTTGTACGGCAGGAAGTGGTCGCCATTCGACGCGGGGCCCGGATGTTTCACCTCGGTCTTTGCCAAGTCGGAGCATTTCGGAATTCGCCACGGTTCCGATCCGTTGGCAATATAGCCGTCGGTCAACAACATCACCGGGAGCATGTATCGCACGGCCAGCCGCCAGGCCTCTTGTGCGACATCGAAGCAATCGGCCGGGCTCGAGGCCGCAATCACCGGCATTGGGCACTCGCCGTTGCGGCCGAAAATCGCCTGAAACAAGTCGGCCTGCTCGGTCTTCGTCGGCAAGCCGGTGGAAGGGCCGCCGCGCTGCACATTGATCACCACCATTGGCAGCTCGGTCATGATCGCCAGACCAATTGCTTCGCCTTTAAGTGCGATGCCGGGACCGCTGCTGGCCGTGACGGCCATCGCGCCGGCGAACGCAGCGCCGATCGTGGCGGTCATGGCCGCGATTTCGTCCTCCGCCTGAAAGGTCAGTACATCGAAATTCTTGTGCCGGGCCAGCTCTTCGAGAATGCTACTGGCGGGCGTAATCGGATAGGCGCCGAGAAAGAGCCGCTTGCCGCTGAGCCGCGCGGCCGCTATCAGGCCGTACGCGAGCGCCGTGTTACCCACGATACTGGTGTATTTGCCGGGCGTCAGCTTGGCCTTGGGCACGTGGAACTGGGTGTTGATGGCCTCGACGGTTTCGCCATAGTGAAAGCCGGCCTTGAGTGCGCGGACGTTCGCCTGGGCGATTTCCGGCTTCTTGCCGAATTTGTCGTCGATGTAGCGCAACGTCGGCTCGAGCGGCCGGTCGTAAAGCCAGAAAACCAGCCCCATCGCGAAGAAGTTGCGGCAGCGGTCCTTTTCCTTCTGGCTCAACTCGAGGCCTTCGACCGCCAGGCGCGTAAGCTTCGTCATCGATACATTGTGAACCCGATAGCCCTTCAGGCTGCCGTCTTCGAGCGGGTTGGCGTCGTACCCGGCCTGATCGAGCCCCTTGGATTCAAACGCATCGCTATTGACGATCAGAATGCCGCCGGTCCGCAGGTCCGTGAGATTGGTCGCCAGGGCGGCCGGGTTCATCGCGACCAGCGCATCGACGGTATCGCCGGGCGTGTAGATGTCCTTGCTCGAAAAATGGACCTGGAAACCGCTCACGCCGGCCAGCGTGCCCTGGGGAGCGCGAATTTCTGCCGGAAAGTCTGGGAACGTCGCGATGTCGTTGCCCATCAGGGCCGAGGTATTGGTGAACTGCGTGCCGGCCAACTGCATGCCGTCGCCCGAGTCGCCGCAGAACCGAACCGTCGCTTCATCGAGCGTAAGAACTTGTTTATCCAAAACTGCTGTCGTAGCCATCGCTGGTGACGTATCCTCGACCTCAGTTGTGCCGCACTGAGGATGTTTGGGGGAGGGAATCTTGACCGGCACTGGGCCGGCGTGCCCGGCGCTCGTTGGAGGCGTTTGTGCGGCGACAAACGACACGCCAGGATCTGCTATCGTTATTGTTCGAATCTCATCGCCGCCCGACAACGTAATTAGCCTCTCCCTGCTCGGCTGCCGAGCAGGGAGAGAGTGTGTTCGGTTGCGAGCGGTTAATTAAGCTCCTTCGCGCTCTTGCGCGGCCTTGGTATCGGGCGGCAGGTTGTACACGGTTTCTGGAAAATGGTCCACCAGATAATGCACGATGCCATGTACGGCCAAAACACCCGTTGGCTTATGGTCTTTGTCCACGATCGGCAGGTGCCGGAATCCGCCCTCGGCCATCATCCGGATCGCGTCGCCCACGGTGGCACTGCAAGCAATTGTGGCGGGCGGGCTCGTCATCACCTTGCCAATCGGCATCGAAAGATCGGCGTCGCCGGCCATCACCTTCAACGCGTCACGCTCGGTAAAGATGCCGATGAGCTTTGGCCCGTCGCAAATCAGCACCGCGCCGGTGCGCTGCGCGCGCAGCAATTGCATCACGTTGCCGATGCTTTCCTCGGCAGTTGCCGCCAATGGCTGATCGGGATAGGCCGACGCCACCCCTTCGCTCTCTAAGCTAAGCTGGAAGTCCACACTGGACACGGCTGATGCTACTTATCGTTTCGCGGCGACGTGCACGTCATGCGCAAGAACACATTGGGCGGGATGCACTGCCAATCGGGCGCCAATTGCGCCGTTACACAAATTTACCATGCGGATCGGCTCACTTGAACCGCAGAAGTTGCGGATTTTCGCTGAATTATATAATCGGCACGTCCGACACGCTCACCATGGCAGAAACGGGGCCGGGGACGGCCCGGCTCGCTGAGACACACAAGAATTCTGAGCGAGCCGGGGCGTCCTCGCCCCCGGGGATCGATTGTTCTACGAATCGCCTTTCGCGGGCCGCTCGTAAAACTGCGTCAAATCCAGGCCGCCACGCTGCTCCTCTTCGACGATTTTTAGCCGCGTTTCGAGCTGCTCGAGTCGCCGAGCTAGCTGCGGCAATTGCGTCTTTTCCTTATCGGGCGCTTTGGCCCGCGGCACCTCAGGGTAGCCCAGTTGGCGGTGCAGCGATGAAAAGAGATAGAGTGGATCTTTTTTGCGATTGGCCAGCGCAATGCGGCCCTCGCGGTCGCCGAAGAGGATTACGGCATTGCCCGGGCCCCGACCATCCGCGGCGGATGGTGCCCGCGGGCCGGGTCGCTCTTCGGCATCCGCGAGCCGGGGCGTCCCCGGCCCCGATTGTTTGCGCTGCCAATAGTATTCGCTGTGCACGTAAATTACGTCGGCCAAATCGACCATGCCAATCTGCCGTCGTAGCGTTCGAATCCACTCCCGCCAGGATTCATCGAATGCCGGATCGCGGGCGATTGCGTCCAGGCCCCGGTCGTAGCCCAAGCGATGCCGGCACAGCGACTCGAACTGGTAGAGAAAGATCCCCTGCCGAGTCGGCTCGCCGGCCCGATAATCGGCCTCGCGCCGCAAAATCTCCAAGCCTACCCGCAGATCGAATCGCAGCCGCTCGTTTTCCGATTCCTGGATGACAAACGCCTGAAACGGCGTGAAGTAGTGCGGCAACAGGGTCATTGCGGGACCCAGCACTCCTTCGTGCCGCAGTTCGCCGAGCAGGAAATCGATCGCCAGCGGCAACTTGGTCGTCGCGAGCACTTCCTCGCGCACCGAGCCAAGCACCTCCTGCGCCGGCACGTTCACTTCCAACCGCTCGCCTAGCGCTCGGAAAAAGTGGGCCTGCTCGATGTACTCTTCGCGGCCCAACGGCGACAACGGGGTCGGTGCCGACTCAATTTCCATCACTCGACCCACTATGTGCACCAATCAACTCGTGACTCCTGGATATCGAGCGAGCCGGGCCGTCCCCGGCCCCGTTCACGCCAGCATCTTTGGATTTCAAGTAACGATCCGCAAACGCCAGCCCGCGCTCGAGCGCGTTTTGGTCAAACAACGCCTGGATATGCCCTGCGTCGCTAATCGTATAAATTTCCGCCGTCCCGCCGGCGTTTTTGAGCAATTCCACCATGTGCGTCGGGCTTTCCACCGGCACGAGCAAGTCTTGTTTGCCGTGAAAGAAAAACATCGGCGGATCGCCCGCTTTGATATAACTGGCCGGCGACGCATCGCGATAGGCGTCCGGCTTTTCGGATCGCGAGCCGCCCAACCAAAACGCTATTTGCTGGCTATCGGCCGGCATCACGCGGAAATCGCACCGGCGCCGCCCGCCAGAACGACTTGCAACCGCGCACTCGGCGCGCCCTTGGGAACACCCTTTTCGCGAAGGTCATTGTCACCCAGCGTTCCCAAAAGAGCGGCCAGATGACCGCCGGCCGAGTAGCCAAAGCCGCCCATCCGATCTGGATCGATCTTAAATTCACTGGCGTGGGAGCGCATCCAGCGGACGGCAGCCTGGCAATCGTTAATCTGCGCGGGGAACTTGTCGTGCGGTGCGAGCCGGTAGTCGATCGCAACGGCCACGTAGCCGTGCTCGGCCAATGCACGGGCGATCGCGGCCAAATCGGCCCGCGAACCCATCCTCCAGGCCCCGCCATGAACTACGAGCATGCCGGGAAACGGGCCCGCGCCGTCGTGCGGCATGTAAACATCGGCCGACAATGGGCCCGAGTCGCGCTCCACGTACGGCCGGCTATACTCGACGTCGACCGCCGGCTTCGCGGCCCAAGTAAGTCCCGGTATTCCCGCAATCAGTATCACGCCACCCAACAGCAGCAACTTGAGTATCGGACGCCGTCCCGGAATTCGAGTCAGCAAATGCAGTAGTTTGCCAGGATCGGAGCCCGCAGCGCCAGCAAGGGAGTGACCCGCAACCCTTGCTGGCGCTGCGGGCTCCGATCCAACGTAGTTTTTGATCCAACCGAATTCCCGGACGTCCTCAAGTATCATCGTACGATCCTCTCGATAACCGCCCTGTTGCCTCCGCATACGGACTGGTCTGTTTCAGCATACGGACTGGTCGCTCCAGCGACCAGTCAACCGCATAAGCAGGGAGTTGGTACCCCATGCCCGAATACTTATAATACTTATTATAGAAAACTCAGGGCGTGCCACCCTCGCATCCTCCGAAATCACGTGAACCAGCACTTCTCCACCATCGAAGACGCCATCGAGACGATCCGCCAAGGTCGGATCGTCGTTGTCGTGGATGCCGAGGACCGAGAAAACGAGGGCGACTTCGTCTGCGCCGCCGAAAAGGCAACCGCGGGCGCCGTGAATTTCATGATCACTCACGGCCGCGGCCAGCTCTGCATGCCGATCTTGCCCGAGGTCAGCCAGCGACTCGGCTTGCATCCGATGGTCGAAGCGAACACCGCGCCGTTGGGCACCAACTACACGGTGCCGGTGGATCATCGTTCGACGCGGACCGGGATCACGGCTGCCGAGCGGGCCCGCACGATCCAGGCAATCTGCGATCCGAATAGCAAGCCGAACGATTTCACGCGGCCCGGCCATCTTTTTCCGCTTGTAGCAAAAGAAGGTGGAGTGCTCCGCCGCGCCGGCCACACCGAATCCGCCGTCGACCTTGCACGTCTTGCCGGTTTGCTACCAGCTGGCGTCTTGTGCGAGATCCTCGCCGAATCGGGTGATCGGGCCAACCGCGAACAATTGCACGAACTGGCCAGCCATTTCGATTTGCCGATCATTTCGATCGAGCAGCTGATCGCGTATCGGCGCGTGCGCGAAAAACTCGTTTACCGCAAAGCCGAAGCCAAGCTGCCCACGAAATACGGCATCGGCACGATCATTTCCTATGGCGTGAAGTACGAATTGCAAGAACCGTTGGTGTTCGTGCTTGGTGATCCGACGAAAGTGGCTGCCCCACTCGTCCGGCTCCACTCCTCATGCTTCACCGGCGACCTGCTCGAATCGCTCCGCTGCGATTGCGGCGACCAATTACACATGGCCCTCGATATGATTCACAACGAGGGCGCCGGCGTGCTTGTTTATCTGCCGCAAGAAGGCCGCGGCATCGGCATCACCGAAAAGATCAAAGCCTACGCCCTGCAGGACCAGGGGCTCGATACGGTCGAGGCCAACCTCGCGCTGGGCTACAAAGCCGATCCGCGCGATTACGGCGTCGGCATTCAATTGCTGAAAGATCTGGGCCTGCGCAAAGTTCGGTTGCTCACGAACAACCCCAAGAAAACCGACGCGTTCATCTACGGCGGTTTCGACCTGGAAGTGGTGGATCAGATCCCGATTGTCGGTCCGATTCACGAACATAACGCCAGCTACCTTGCGACAAAGCGCGACAAGCTCGGACATCACTTGCCGAACATCGATTCCTAGCCGAGCCATGGGAGCCGGGGCGTCCTCGCCCCCGAGAAAACGCGCTCCACTCGGGGCCGGGGACGGCCCGGCTCGCTTGGGTGTGTTATCAAATTCGGCGAGCCGGGGCGTCCTCGCCCCCGATAAGGCAATGACAATTCTAATCACCCCTCAGCACATGGGCACATCTCGCACGACCTGGCACATCACCTTCGGTATTTACGGAACCCGGTTGCACGGCAGCGGTCGGGCGACTGTCGACAAGCAACACAATCAGTTAGGCGAGCCGTTCATCGATCGCAACTTGGATCGTGAGGCATCCGACCGCGGCCGAATGAGATTCGCACCGCGATACCTGACCAGTCCGCAGCGGACTTTTGCCGAAAGTGAAATTCCCACGATTTGCGATCGCGGCGGCTGGAAGCATCGAGTTTGCGCCGTTGGGCCCGACCACATTCACATCTTATGGGATGTTGTTGCCGAAGTTCATGGCGAGAAGGTACGGCGGCTCATCAAGCGTTGGCTGGGACAAAGCCTGAGCGCGAAATGGCCGCTGCCTCAAGGCGCAACATGGTGGGCGGAGGTAGGCTCGAACATCGCCGTGCACGATGAGACGTATTTGAACAACTGTTTCACGTACATCTTCGATCAGCGGGCGACGCCAGCGAGCCGGGGCGTCCTCGCCCCCGAGTAGCCGCGCTCCACTCGGGGCCGGGGACGGCCCGGCTCGCTCTATGAAACTGCCAATAATCGGGCTTTTCGCCGTCGTCCACAACGTCCAATCGCCGCCGGGCGCGGCGACCTGCCCGACCACATCGCCCAGCTGGGTTGGAGGCGAAGCCGTCACGCCTGTGCAAAAGAGAAAATAGCCGCGATCCGATGTGGCGCCGATTTGGGCGCCTGTCGTATCGCGGCTATTCGACTTATCGTGAAACCGTCGCTGAATCAGCGAACGGGTTATGGCGCTACTTCTTCTCGCCTTCCGCGGCGGGCATTGTCTTGTCAGCCGGTGCGCTGGTTCCGGCCGACGGGGTCGTTGTAGGTTTTGTCGTCTTTTTCTCGCTGCATCCGATGGCCGTAACGATCGCCATCAGCAGCATCGCTGCAAACAGTTTCTTCATTTTCTTGGTCTCCTGAACGGTTTGATAGAACTCACCCGCCATCGGGGTGATCCCTAAAATATCGCGCTCCGGCGGCGCGGCGTCTAGTGGCCGGAAGGCCATACAGCTTAACAACTGACCTATTTCATGATTCGCCGAATGGCACCCGATATTGGTCGAAGCGCGGTACGCGGTGCAGTCAAAGCGAGCACTTTTTCCGGCATCCACTGGCAATCAGGCTTGTTTCGCAACCCAATCAACGTTGGACAGTTGCGCCAGGGCCAATATCAGCGAATGCGTGCCCTTGCGAGCATGCCCTTGAGCGGCCACCGCCTGGTAAAGCTGCTCGGCCAGCGCCAGACCCGGCAGGGCCAGATTCATCCGCCGCGCCTCGGCCAGCGCAATTCCCATATCCTTGATGAAGTGAGCGACAAAGAAGCCCGGTTCGAAATTACCTGCCATCATCCGTGGTCCGTAGTTCGAGAGCGACCAACTCCCTGCGGCGCCGGAAGCGACCGACTCGAGCACCTTTTCCAAATCCAGCCCCGCTTTGTATCCGTACAAAAGAGCTTCGCACACGCCGATCATGGTCGTGGCAATGAGAATTTGATTGACCATTTTCGTATGCTGGCCGGCACCGGGCCCCCCTTGATAGACCCACTTGGATCCCATCGTTTTCCAGATCGGCTCCAAACTGGCGACCGTGCCGGCATCGCCGCCGATCATGATCGAGAGCGTAGCATTGCGGGCTCCGACGTCGCCGCCCGATACCGGAGCATCGATGCTTGTCACCCCGCGCTGGGCAGCCCGCTCGGCAATTTCCACCGCCAACGACGGCTCGCTTGTTGTCATATCCACAAGAACGTTGCCGCGATTGCTGCCGGCTAGCGCGCCGTCGCCGCCGAGCAAAACTTCCCGAACGTCGCTGGGGAAACCGACGATCGAAATCACGACATCCGAAGCGGCGGCCACATCTTGCGGCGAGCCAGCCCATGCGGCGCCACGTTCCAAGAGCTCGGCGGCCTTGGCTTGCGTACGCGTGAACAGCGTTACGTGATAACCGGCGGCAAGAAGATGGCCGCACATCGAGCGGCCCATTACGCCACTGCCGATCCAGCCAATTCGTGTTTTTTGCGGAGCGATTTGCATGGCGATAACTTATCGCCTGCAAACGAAAAAAGCCACCGCCTGGAGCAAGCCGGGGCATCCTCGCCCCCGGTTTTGCGGTTGACCGGGGCCGAGGACGGCCCGGCTCGCTGGCTCGCTCGGCTAATAGTTGACGCCCAAATTAAGACCTGGTCCAACGAAACCAATTGAATCGATTCCCGTATTCTCGCCCAGAGCGTCGCTCCGCCAATTCTGGGCCTCGAAAACGAGTCGAGCGTACGCTTCGTGTCCGCGGAAACAATGCGAACACTCGAAGCCGCCGTAGATTTCCGTCACCACGATATTGTCGTCGCGCGTATCGGCAATCGGCCCCGTATCATGTTCGTGCCAGTCGCAACCCAAAACACTCCAGCGCGCCCCGCCGACCGAATGCCATTCGAGGCTTTGCTGGTCGCCGCAAAGGACCGTGCGTAAATCCACCGCAAACGTTGCGCCCGGCATGCGATTGCTGCGATCGAAGCCGCTATCGATATCGAGACGGATATCGGCGAACCGCAAGCCACCGGCCAACACGACTTCGTACCACTGTGAACCAAAGCGGGCCGTCCCCTCCAGGTCTGTCACCGAAAAATCGGCGCCGAAGCTGCTGCCGCCTTGAAGATTCGGCGTTGTGCGATCGTAGTTCCAATAGCGAATTCGACCACCGATCCCGTGTTCGTTTTCCGCCCCCAGCACGATTCGCTCGGACAGCTCGTAATGCTCGGCCAGTTTTCCCAATGGGTCTTCGCTGAAATGGGTTCGCAATGCCAAGAGTTCGATGTCGGCCGTATATCTTCGCGATCGCGCCTCGCCCGCGCATGTGTCGCAGCAATTGTTTTCCAGACAGTTGCTGCAACCCTCTGACTTGGCCGGCCCGTTCATCGCAATTGCTTCCCACCCGTTGTCCATAAACGGCGCGGCGCCAGTCGCGGCCCGATCGGCGGTCGGCCTTTCACTTCCGGCCGCCGATTGCGGAAGCGATGGAAGTTGCTCCGGCCCCGAAAAAAGCTCGGCCGCGGTGACAGCAGGGGCCAGTATCGATAGCGTCGCAATCGCGAATATCATCGGCACGGTTTTCTTCAACATCGCGATTCCTCTTGGGACACACGATACCTTCGCAAAACGCTCGGCGATTCGCGGGCACAGCCATCGCGAATCGCACAGGCCGTACAGTCCGCATGAACGGACCATCAAAATTGGTATCGCCGCTATAACTGTTACGAATGCAATGCGCAGCGAGGCGCCCTTGGTGATTGTCTAACGCGGACGCCTTGCCCGGCGGGAGGAGCTTGCCTGGTCGGTAAGCTTTAGCATCGCTGCTGCTAGCACCGGGCGCTCGCGGATTAGCGATTCGACCGGCCCGCGGGCGTCAATCGCTGAATGCCCGGTCCAGGACGGCTCGCACAAACGCGCCGATCTTGGGTTCCTGCGAGGCCCGCGGCCCGGCGACGTTGAGAATGCGCACCCGATACTCGTCGAGAAATGTTTTCAGCGTCGCAGCGGCAGATGTGGCACTCTCGTCGAAATCAAATGCTTTGACGCGGCTCAAATGCAGCGTCGGTTTACCGAGCCGCTCGGCTAATTCCAGCGTCAATCGCGTACCGCCCGACACGTGCGGCCCGATCGTGAATATCGCCGTGGCGTCACTGTCGCGGACATTCCATGCGGTCCGCTGCGAATAATGCGTGGTCGGCGTTTCACGAAGAAGGTACTGGGGCGGGATGATCCCGTCCTCGGCCCGGCGCCGCCGCGGACACCAACCACCATGCGAAATGCCCCGGGCAATGGCGAAATCGAGCGCAGCCCGGTCGGCACCCGTTTGGCCGCCGGATATGATCGAGATATTTCGCAGAACACTCACGCGGGCACTTGCGTATGGGGGCCGGCGGGTTTCGCCGATCGACCACTTACTTTACGTTGCAATGAGACCGCCGACGATGCCCAATAAACGAAAACTCCCGCCATTATCGACGCTCTGCAAATTGGCGTTGGCCGGTTATGTAATTGCGTTGTTGACCGGCACGCATTTACCTCCCACGACGCCGTTTCTTCCCAGTGGAGACTTCGACAAGCTCTACCATTTCACAGCGTACGCGATCCTGGCCGGCCTGCTGGCCACCACCTGGCAATTCGCCGGCGGCAACCTGACCTTTCGCCATCTGTGGTGGGCGTGGGTCGCCGTCGCTGTCTTTGGCGCGTTGGATGAGATCACGCAAATTCCTGTCCACCGCGATTGCAGCTTCTGGGATTGGACGGCCGACGCCATCGGCGCCGCAGTCGGGCTGCTGCTTTTCGTCTGGCTGCGCCGGGTGATTGTTGCACGATAAACCGCAAATAAAGAATAGCGCGTAGCAATCGCGACCGTACGGCCGGGCGGCCCGATCACCATCGCTCAATAATTCGGCGTCGGCGCCGGTATTCTTCCCAGCGAATCGTGCGGAACCATTCGATCGTTTGTTCCAATCCCTCGCGCAGCGCCGTTCGCGGTTGCCAGCCAAGTTTCTGCTTCGCCAGCCCAATATCGGGCCGCCGCCGCACCGGATCGTCTACCGGCAAATCCTTGTGCACGATCTGCGCTCGACTCGCGGTAAGCTCGATCACGAGCCTGGCCAACTCGAGGATCGTAAACTCGTCGGGATTGCCAAGATTCACCGGCCCGATGAAATCGTCCGGGCCGTTCATCATCCGGAGCATTCCCTCGACCAAGTCATCGCGGTAACAAAACGACCGCGTCTGGCTGCCGTTGCCGAATACCGTGATGTCCTCACCGCGAAGCGCTTGCCTTATGAAGTTCGACACCACGCGGCCATCGAACGGGTGCATCCGCGGACCGTACGTATTGAAAATTCGCACGACCCGCACATTGAGGTTGTGCATCCGGTGATAATCCATAAACAGCGTTTCGGCTGCCCGCTTGCCTTCGTCGTAGCAGGCCCGCGGCCCGACCGGGTTTACGGCGCCCCGATACGATTCAATCTGCGGATGCACCTCGGGGTCGCCGTAGACTTCGCTGGTCGATGCCTGCAGGATTTTAGCCCGGCAGCGCTTGGCGATGCCCAGCGTGTTGATCGCGCCCAGCACCGATGTCTTCATTGTCTTAATTGGGTTGTATTGATAGTGGCCAGGCGCGGCCGGGCAAGCCAGGTTGTAGATCTGGTCCACTTCCAAAACGATCGGCTGCGTGACATCGTGCCGAATGAGGTCGAAGTTCGGGCGACCCAGCAAATGAGCGACATTCGTCTTCTGGCTCGTGAAAAAGTTATCGAGGCAGACGACATCGTGCCCCTGCTCCACGAGCCGCTCGCACAGATGCGACCCCAAAAAGCCGGCCCCGCCGGTTACCAAGATGCGATTAATTTGCGGCATAAGAAAAGTTTATGTTTCCGAAGCAGTTAACTAAAGAAGTCCCGGCATATCGCGCGTGCCGTGCAGCACTCGAACAATTTCCAAGGAGTCTTGACGTAAGCGGAAGAAAATCACGTAATTGCCGTGCGAAAGGCAACGTAAATTAGGCAGGATATCGTCGCGTGCTTGGCCACTTAGAGGATTCGCCGCGAGCCACCGAAATTGGTCCATCGTTTTCTTTAGCCATCGCCTGGCCGCATCCGGCTTATCATTTGCGATGAAATCACGAATTTCATCCAAGTCTAACCTCGCCAGCGAAGAGATTCGATAACTCTTCATTGCTCCGCGTGTTTCGCTGCAAGCCGCTGCTGGCTGCGCACCTCGATATCATCAAAAAAGAACTGCAACTCGGCGTCTGAATTGATTTCAACAAACTCGCCTGATTCGAGCTGCTTGATTCCGCGCTCGATCTCCAGCCGAAGTTGTTCCCGGTCCCGCAGAAGACGGACGGCGTCGCACACGATTTCGGAAGCCGATTCATATTTGCCCGCGGCAAGCTGCTCTTGAACGAATTGCTGCAAGTCCGGCGGCAATGCCGAGGATAGAGGAGCTGTTGACATGGATTCTGATTGAAATAGGGAATCGGATTTCTTAGTAAATCCATTGTACCAACAATGGTACAAAAATCAGCTCCGCGCCATCGCTCGCCGGCGATTATTCGTGGCCGGCGATTGCGGGGCAGGGCGAGGCGGGGCCGCCGTTAGGCGAAAACTGCCGGGGCCCAACAATTCCTCGACTGCGCCGCCGCAGTTCGGGATCGATCGCGACGCCACCCTTAGCGCAATCGAGCGTTACCACACCGCCGTCGGCCAGCTCCAGCCGCAACCGAAGCGGTTTGTTTCCCGGGTAGCCGCGCACGATTTCGCGAAGCGATGCCAATACATCGCCGTCCTGAGCGCTTTCGCGAACGCGAATCAGTACGCTGTTGGAAAACCGCGCCGATAGCTCTTCCAGTGGAATTAATTCCTGCACGATGAGATTGACTTCCTCGCTTCCCGGTCGGCGGTCGATCGCGGCACGAATCGCCACCACCGCCTCAGCCTTCACCAATGGACCGAACTCGGCAAACTGCTCGGGCCAAATGATGCAGCGCACAATGCCGTCCAAGTCTTCCAAATCCCACATGGCGTATTTCGTTTGCGTGCTGCCCGGGCGAGGGTTTTTGGTGTGCGAAAACTTGAGCGCCGCCAGCATCCCGCCGACCAGCACCTCGCTGCGCGCTCGAGGTTCCCGAGCTGCGAGGTGTTGTGCGAGCAAAATGTCCGCAGGATTTGTTCGTGCGGCGCGTAGAGGATGGCTGGTCAAATAAAACCCGAGGACCTCCTTTTCCATGGCCAACATTTCTTTTTCGCCAAACTCGGGCAAGTTTGGCAGCGAGACGTTCACGGTCGCGGAGCTATCTTCGCCGTCGCCATCGAAGAGCCCGCGTTGACCGCTGCGTCGATCGGCCAGAATCGCCGCTCCACACTGCATGGCCCGATCGATCGCCGCCACGAGTTGACTCCGGCGCGCGCCGAGCGAATCGAATGCTCCGGCCTTGACCAGCGTTTCAATCGTCGATCGGCCACACGCCTGCGGATCGACTCGTTCGCAGAAATCGAACAGGTTCGCAAACGGCCCGCCCTGCTTTCGCGCCGCCACGATCGATTCTGACGCACCGCTGCCGCAAGCCTTGATCGCGCTGAGCCCAAATACGATCTTTCCATCCACAACCGCAAAATCGACTTCCGAGCGGTTCACATCGGGCGGTACAACTTCGACACCCATCCGCTCGCAATCCTCAAGGTGCTCGACGAGCGGGTCCTTGCTCTTGAAGTTGCGGCCCGGAATATCGCCCGACAAGAGCGCCGCCATGAACTCAACCGGGTAGTGCGCCTTCAAATACGCCGTCTGGTAGGCGATTAGCGCGTAGGCCGTGCTATGCGACTTGTTGAATCCGTAGCCGGCGAATTTTTCGATCTGACTGAACAGATCCTCGGCCTTGCGCTTGTCGAGACCCCGCTCCTGCGCCGGCGATGAATTCCTCGCGGAACTTGGCGATCGTCTCCAGCTTCTTCTTGCTGATCGCCTTGATGCAACTATACGCGTCGGCCAGCCGGATGCCTCCCAGCAGATTGAGTATCTGCATCACCTGCTCTTGAAACACCATGACGCCGTGCGTCTCGTCCAACACTTCGCGCATTACCGGGTGCGGATAGTAGGCCTGCTGGCGGCCGTGCTTCACCTCGATGTAGTCATCCACCAGGCCGCCTTCGAGCGGCCCCGGCCGGTAAAGCGCATTGGTCGCGATGATATCGCGGAAGTGATCGGGACGCATCCGCTGCAAGAGATCGCGAATGCCGCCGCTTTCGAACTGGAAGATGCCCTTCGTTTCGCCCCGGCAAAACAGCGCGAAGGCCTCGGCGTCGTCGAGCGGAAATCGCTGCGGGTCGATTCGCTCGCCGCGCGACTGCTCCACGAGCTCGACCGCCTTCGCCAAAATCGTGAGATTGCGCAGGCCGAGGAAATCCATTTTCAACAGGCCAGCGCGCTCCACGTCGCCCATCGCCCATTGCGTAATGATTTCAGTCTTGCCTTTTACATATTGCAAAGGCACGTATTGGTCGACCGGCCGCTCGGCAATCACGACCGCCGCGGCGTGCGTGCCGACGTTGCGCCAGCCCCTCGACTTTCATCGCCAGGTCGATGAGTTCGTGAATTTCGCCGTCGGATTCGTACGTCCGCCGCAGGTCATCGCTTTGTTTGAGCGCCTCGGGCAGCGTGATTCCCAAGTGATCGGGCACCATCGCCACAATCTGATCGACGCGAAAGACGGGCATACCCAGCGTTCGGCCGACGTCGCGAATCGCCGCCCGGGCGGCCAGCGTGCCGAACGTACCAATTTGAGCGACGTTCGCCTCGCCGTATTTGTCCTTCACGTATTGAATGACTTCGCCGCGCCGGTCTTTGCAGAAATCGATATCGATATCCGGTGCTTCGCGCCGGTTTTCATCCAAAAACCGTTCGAACAGCAATCCGTAATGCAGCGGGCACACGTGGCTGATCCGGAGCGCATAGCAAACGAGTGAGCCGACGCCCGAACCACGGGCCGTGCAGGGAATCTTTTGCTCGCTCGCGTAGCGGACAAAATCCCACACGATGAGGAAGTAATCGCAGAAACCAAGCTTCTCGATCGTCTCGAGCTCGCGCTCCAGGCGCTGGCGAACGTCGTCGCTCAACTCGCCCGAAGACGGATCATTGTTCCGCCATCGGCGCGGATCGTCGGCATACCGCTCGCGCACACCCGCTTCGCACAACTCGCGCAAATAGGCACTGGTCGTCTTCGCGGCCGGCGGCGTAAATGTGGGGAAATGCCGCAGCCCAAGTTCCAATTGCAAGTCGATTCCATCGGCAATCTGCTGACTGCGCGCGACCGCATCTTCCATTCCCGGAAACGCCGCGTACATCTCCGCGGGACTCCGCAGAAAAAACTGGTCCCCTTCCATCCGCATGCGATTCGTGTCGGTGCGAAACTTTCCCGTGTTGATGCACAGCAACACATCCTGGGCAACCGCATCCTCGCGGCGCACATAGTGGGCGTCGCTCGTCGCCACGATCGGCAACCCCATTCGGTTGGCGAGCGCGACCGATAATTCGAGCGCCTGCCGCTGCACTTCCAAGCCGTTGTTTTGAATCTCGATGTAGTACCGCTCGCCGAACACGCGCTGAAACCACGCGGCAAGTTCTTCGCCGCGAGCGATGCGCCTCATCGGCCGTGTTGCCGGAAAGCAGCGTCCGGCTCAGCTCGCCCGAGACGCAACCGCTCAAACAAATCAGTCCCTCGCGATGAGCCTCGAGCAGCTCGCGGTCGATCCGCGGCTTGTGATAAAAACCCTCCAAAAAAGCCTTGCTTGAGAGCTTGATCAAATTCTCGAAGCCCGTGCGATTCGCCGCCAGCACGGTGAGATGGTAACTCGTTTCGCCTTGGGCGCCGGCACTTCGCTCGAAACGGCTGGCGGGCGCTACATACGCCTCGTAGCCGACGATCGGGTTGATTCCCGCGCCTTTGCAGGCCTCGTAAAACTCGAGTGCGCCGTACAGATTCCCATGGTCGGTGATCGCCAACGCGGTCATGCCGAGCTCTTTGGCCCGCGCAACAAGCGAATCGATCGGACTGGCGCCATCCAAAAGACTGTAATGGCTGTGGCAATGCAGATGAGCAAATGGGGGCGTCGTCACGTTGATTCCTTTCCCAAAATCGTATTTCCAAGCGCCATTCTAACGATTTGTGCATGCAGTTGCCACGAGCCTCACACTGGTTGAGAGCGACCGGATAAAATGGTATATTTCAAACTTCGTTAACTGCGAGTGACTCACCACAACGGCACGACGAGCACGACGTCGATCGGTTACGATCGTCGTGTCCTTTGTGCCGTCGTGGTTTAGAGGTTTCATTTGCAGCCCTGCTCCGCTGAAAGGACTCAATCGTGTCCACCGGCCCCACCGACCCCACTCAGCCCGAAGATCCGCAAGAGCAGGCAATCGCCTTGCGGCTGATCGATCTGCCGATCGAAGACGAGCTTCGAGAAAGCTACCTCACCTACGCGATGAGCGTGATCGTCAGCCGGGCCCTGCCCGACGTGCGCGACGGGCTGAAGCCCTCGCAGCGCCGCATCCTCGTGGCGATGAACGATTTGAATCTCACGCCGGGCGCCGGCCGCGTCAAATGCGCGAAGATCTCCGGCGACACGAGCGGTAACTATCATCCGCACGGCGAAAGCGTTATTTACCCCACGCTCGTCCGCATGGCCCAGGACTGGAACATGCGGTGCATGTTGATCGACAAGCAAGGCAACTTCGGCTCGATCGCCGGCCTGCCACCAGCCGCCATGCGGTACACCGAAGCCCGCCTCTCGCCCTTCGCGGCGACGATGCTCGAAGATTTGAAGCTCGATACGGTGGACTTCGTCCCCACGTACGACGAACGGCACACCGAGCCCACCGTTCTGCCGGCCAAGTTTCCGAACTTGCTCGTGAACGGCTCGGGCGGCATCGCCGTCGGCATGGCCACTTCGATCCCGCCACACAACTTGGGCGAGGTTTGCCGCGGCATTGTTGCGCTGATCGATAATCCGCACATCAGCGTACGCGAATTGATGGAGCACATCCCGGCTCCCGACTTTCCCACTGGCGGCATCATCTGCGGCAAGACGGCCATTTGGAAGGGTTACGAAACGGGCCGAAGCACGATTGTCGTCCGCTCGAAGACAACCATCGAAGAGCGCAAGGGCGACCGCTTCCGGATCATCGTCAACGACATTCCTTATCAGCAGACCCGCGATCCGGTCATCAAGAAGATTTCCGATGTGGCCAACGAAGGCCGCATTCCCGGCATCTCCGGCGTCCGCGACGAGAGCGACCTCAAAGAGCCGGTGCGGATCGTCATCGACCTCAAGAAGGACGCCGATCCATACGTCGTGCTGAATCAGCTCTACAAGTTCACGCCGTTGCAGGATTCCTTCTCGATCATCCTGCTTGCGCTCGTAGACGGCAAGCCGCGCACGCTTTCGCTCAAAGAGATGCTGCAGGAATTCGTGCGCCACCGCTTTACGGTCATTCGCCGGCGAACGCAATTCCTGCTCTCGCGAGCGCGCCGCCGCAAGCACACCGTGCAAGGCCTGCTGCTCGCGCATGCCAATATCGACGAAGTCATTCGCGTCATCCGGGCATCGAAAACGCAAGCCGAGGCCAAAGAAGCCCTGATCGCGATCAAAACGCCGGCCGCCATGTTGCGGCGCGCACTGGGCGACGTCGGCTTCGGCCAATACCAGGATGAACGGGGCATTGCCGAAGATTACTCGCTCACGCCCGTGCAGGCCGACGCGATTTTGAAAATGACGCTCGGCCAGCTCGTCAATCTCGAGCAAGAAAAGCTCGTCGATGAGCACACGAAGCTGCTCGAGCAAATCGGCGAGTACCTGGGCATCTTGGCCGACGAAGCAAAGATTTACGCCATGATCCGCGAGGACTGCGAAGAGCTGAGCCGCAAGCACGCCGACGCTCGCCGCACCCAGCTCAGCGACGAAGAGATCGGCGAGGTCGACGTCGAGGACCTCATCGAAGAAGAAACGATGGTCGTTTCGATTTCGCACAACGGCTACATCAAGCGCACGCCCGCGAGCGTCTACCGCGCCCAACGCCGCGGCGGCAAAGGCATCAAGGGCGCGAAGGCCGATGAGGAAGATCCGGTCGAACACCTATTCGTCACCAGCACGCACGACTTCTTGCTGTTCTTCACCAGCAAGGGCAAGGTGTACTGGCAAAAGGTGTATAACCTGCCGCAGCTCTCGCGCGAAAGCAAAGGCCGCGCGGTGGTGAATCTGCTCAATTTGGCCGAGGACGAAAAAATCACCGATTGCCGCGCCGTTCGCGACTTCGATAAGCCTGACCACTACCTGATGATGGCCACGCGCAAGGGCCTCGTGAAAAAAACCGAGCTCAAAGCTTACAGCCGCCCGCTCAAAAGCGGCATCATCGCGATCAAGCTCAAAGAAGATGATGAGCTGGTCGATGTGGCGATCACAAAGGCGGGCGACGAAGTGGTCCTCTCCACGGCTCACGGCATGGCAATTCGCTTCAAGCAATCCGACGCTCGCCCGATGGGCCGCAACACCAGCGGCGTCAAAGGCGTTAGCCTGTCCAAGGACGACCAGCTGGTCGGCATGGTCGTCGCCGATCCCGATGCCACGCTTCTGACTGCCTGCCTCCTCGGCTACGGCAAACGCACACCCTTCGGGCCGAATGCCGAAGCGGAGGCTGGCGACTCGGGACTGGAGACTGAGGAGGAAGAGGGCGCATCGGCTCCCAGCCCGCAGGCCCCAGCCCCGGAAGACGACGAAGCTGAAGGATCCTCATCGTCATTCCGCTACCGCACGCAGCGCCGCGGCGGCAAAGGCCTGCGCGACATCAAAACGACCGACCGCAACGGCCCGGTGATCGGGATCGTGCCGGTCAAGGATGATGATGAGCTGATGATGATGACCGCCCGCGGAAAGATTCAGCGCGTGAAAGTCAGCGACTTCAACCCCATCGGCCGCAACACGCAAGGCGTGCGAATCATGTCGCTCGAGGAAGGCGACACGCTCGCCGCCATCGTCTGCGTGCCCAAGGAAGAACGCGAGGAAGGAGCCGGTGACGACGCCGAACCGCAACCAGAGGCATAGCATGGCGGCTACCAAACCAGCCGGCCGCGCTTAGCTCGCCTTCCCACCTTGCCCCCAAACGCGCCGTCGCTCGGCAGTCATCAGCAACCGACGCTCCGCGCGCCACTTCCTTTTTTAAAAGAATTCCCGGATTCCGCTTGCATTTGCCGTGGCTGGGGGGAAAATAATCGCCTGATCTGCGCTTTGTTCTCCACTACTGCTTCGCATCGGAGGAACGCTAATGTGCGCGACCTTAACGCGGGCTACCTTGGGCAAGGTATCTGTCGGTTCGTTTTCGGCCAACATTCGTCAACTACTTTTCGCCACCGGGCTCGCCGCTCTCTGCTTGGCGACTCCTCGGTTGTTCGCGCTCGATCAGGCGAAGCTTCCCACCGGCGCCAACTATGCCGCCGCGCAGACTGCGCCGTACGACGCCACCGGCGCCGGTATTCCAATCGGCGTGATCGAACCCGGGCCTCGACCCTCTTCAACGAATAATCTCGGCGCTCGGCTGCAAGGGCAATGGGGCTTTGGCGGCAAAACACCGGGCCAAGTCCCCGACGACAACAGCGCCGCAGTGCTCGGCGCCTGCACAACGGCTGCCAACTGCCCCGGCCGGCACATGGCACTCGTGGCGGATACCGCGGCGGGCGCAGTCGCCGCCAATCCCGGTGTTGCCCCAGGCGCGAGCATCTATACCGCAGCAATCTCCGGTTTCGCCAGCAGCGATCCGAACGCCGCAACGACCGATAACGGTTTCAATAGCTTTCGCGCGGCCATCGATTGGATGAATCGCCCTCAAGCCGCCGGCCCAGCTTACCAACAGCACCCCAGTATCGATCTGTACAACAACAGTTGGGGGCCTGTAACGGAAAACGACGATAACGGCGACAATCGGTTCGCTCGCTTCGTCGATTATTTTGCCACCAGTCGCGATGCGCTCTTGTCGGCGCCGCAGGCAACGACGCCGACGATGCTGCCGAGCGGCTCGAATGGCCCTGGGATGCGTTCAATGGCATTACGGTCGGCGCGCTTGATCAGAGCGGCGACGGCAGCTATCGCGCACGAGTCGTGTGGAGCCAGTACCAGCTCAACAACGACAATGGAACGGCGCCCGATATTCGCGGTAAGCCCGATATTGTCGCTCCGGGCGTGAACATTTCGGACGGCCTGTCCGACGTGAACACGACCGTAACCCCGAACGTGAACATCCCGCGAAACGATAGCGGAACGAGCTTCGCCACGCCGATGGTTGCCGGTACCGCCGCCCTGCTCATGCAACGCGGACTCGATCTGCCTGGACCTTCGAATCGCAATCACCTCGCCATCAAGTCGATTATCCTCAACTCGGCCCGAAAAGTTGGCATCTCCGGGGCCAACGCCGTCAACGGTATTGCCATGGACAATGCCGCCACCAGCGCGCA
Organism: Pirellulales bacterium; assembly: GCA_963733825.1. GTDB lineage: Bacteria > Planctomycetota > Planctomycetia > Pirellulales > Lacipirellulaceae > JABDGM01. Next base: position 70,598 of record CAVTEK010000002.1, on the reverse strand, counting down.
GGCCTCAGACGATAATTACTTAAATGCTGCCGGCACAGCACTTCGCAATGGCGCAACTGGCGGCGGTGGTCCGAAAACAGCCAATTGGACGCCAACTAGTTGGAGCTTTAATGGAAACTTCCTCCAGGTTTCGAAGCCGCTTGATGACGAGCTCGGCACCGGCGCACTCGACACAGAGCGAGCGATCGTCCAAATGGACGGCGGCGAGCAGGACGAAAAACGGTTCAATTTCGCCGGCGTTAGTCCGATTGGTTGGGACCGGGACAACATCCTTTTCGGTGGCGGCGATCGGATCTATCCGCTCAACTTCGCCATCTCGGCTGGTACGTTCATTACCACCACGCTGACCTGGGACCGAATCGTCACCGAAGTTAATGGCGCTGGCGGGACCGCCGGCACGGTCGATGCCAGTGATACGTACAACATTGCAGGGCTGCCCGACCTGGACTTGCGCGTGTTTTACAAGGGCGTGCCGATCGCATCCTCGGCCTCGCTGTTCGACAACGTCGAGCACCTCCATTTCCCCGTCTGGCAAGCCGGGAACGCCCTCGATTACGAGATCCACGTAAGTTATCCCAACCTGTTTGCCGGCGCGAATCTCGTCGACTACGGCCTCGCCTGGTGGACCACCGCCGTTCCGGAACCATCGACGCTTATTCTGGTGACCATCGTCATGGGAATGTTCTTCGCTCGTCGCAACGGCGCAATCGCGCACCGAAATCCTCAAGCGAAACGATGAGCCGGTGTTAGCCGCGGCGCAAAGGAAGGCTTGGTGAGCGGAGCGCGCACGTTACACCCATATTGTGCTATACTGCGCACACAGCAACCGCCATGTCCGCAGACGCCCCCTACGTACCACCGCGCAAGAAATCGAGCATCTTCTGGTGGCTCGGCGGCGGGTTCTTGCTGCTCTCGGCGCTGTTTTTATTCCAGCTTTTCGGACCCAACCCGCCGATTGTCGTTTCGCGGCAGACAACCTACATCACGGGCCCGATGGGTTCCGATGGGTTGCCGGATTACAATCACTATATGCGCGAGCATTACCGCAAAGGCGTAATTCCCGAAGACAACGCGGCATCGCTCGTTTGGGGAGCACGATGGTCCAATTGATCCTTTTCCTGCTCCATCTTTTTCAGCCCAGTCCCCCGATCATCGTCGGGCGCGATACGACGTACATCACCGAGCCGCTGACCGCCGACGGTTTGCCCGATTACGAAGCATATCTGCGAGACCTTGGCCGGAAAGACGTAACGCCGGACAACAACGCGGCAGTGCTCGTCTGGCAGGCGTCTGGCCGAACAATCTTGAGCGTGAATACCTCGAATCGATGCGTGCCGAGCTCGGTTTGAAAGACTTGCCATCCGCCAAAGCGGCTCTACAACTTGTGGACGGCGACGCCAATCAAAAGCGAATTATCGAGTGGCTGCATTCGAACGCCGATGAAGTCGATCCGAAGGAAGTTACCCGGTCCGCCGCACACCACGTCTGGACGAGCAAGCAGTGTCCGCCGCTGGCCGATTGGGTCGCTGCAAACAAGCGGCCGCTCGATTTATTGGTCGAAGCTTCGCGCCGGCCGCGGTTTTATTCGCCGTCGCCCAGCTACCTGAATCGCAAACCGGACCTGCTCGTTTCCGTCCTCTTGCCCGGTACGCAGAATATGCGTGAAGTCTCGCGGGCGCTGGGAGTCCGAGCGATGCAGCACGTCGGTGAGAATCGTTTAAGCGACGCCTGGACCGACGTCCTCGCGATTCATCGGCTTTCGCGTCTTGCAGCCCAAGGTGAAACCGTCGTCGATCAGTTGGTCGCTATCGCGATGAGTGACGCAGCCTGCCTCGAAACGCTGGCGATAACGGGCAGCGATCGGCTGCCGCGGGAGTTGGCGGAGCACATCAAAAGAGACGTCGATGGCTTGCCGCGTATTTGCCATACGGTCGAATGCTTCGACTCATATGAACGCTTGAGCGGTTTGGATGCCGTCGTCTACTTGAAACAGCACGGCGTTCTTCATGGCTTGGAGACGCTGGCCGATGCGCCTCCGCGTGGGCCAAACTACACCTGGCCTGTTTCGTTCAATGCAAACGTCGTTATGCGGAAGATGAATGATCGGTACGACAGGATCGTCACCATCGCGAAGATGCCGCCGAGCGCTCGCAAAGAGGCATATCGTCAGTTTTTCGACGATTTGGACGTGGAACGCGCGAAAATCAAGCAGCCATTGAGACTCGCCGCCGCGATATTCAGCCAGAACGTCAGGAGCAATTTGGTCAGCTCCATACTTGCCAACTTGATGTTCCCGGCATTGGATGTCGCGAGTGCCGCTGAAGACCGGGCGCACACAACGCTCGAATTGACGCGATTGAGCGCGGCGCTCGCCGTGTACCGCGCCCAACACGGTCGCTATCCGATAAAGCTCGATGACCTCGTACCCGCCATCGTCAAAAGACCGCCCGTCGATCGCTACAACGAGAAGCCATTCATTTACAAGCGCACCGACGACGGATACCTGCTCTACAGCGCGGGCGAAAACGGCGAGGATGAAGACGGCAGCAATGGCACGATGCAACTAATCGCGGGCCGGCCGAAGGAGGAACTCGATAGCTCTGAACTGGAGCGGCTGGAGCCTACAATTCCGGTGGGAGCCGACGACATCAGCGTTCGTATTCCGCGGCCACCGTTCAAGCTGCCCAAGATCAAACAGCGTGGTACCGGCAGTTGATAGCGTTTTTCTCGCGCGATTCGTGGCCTACCGGCCGGCCGATTCTCGATTATCATGGAGATTCCCGCCCACATTTGGTCTTCCGCCATCGGCCGGCATCCCGGTTGATCCGCCCCCCATGAAAATCGCAGTAATTGGCACCGGTTACGTCGGACTCGTGACCGGCGCGTGTTTCGCCGACAGCGGCAACGACGTTACGTGCGTCGATATCGATCACGATAAAATCGCGCGGCTCAATCGCGGCGAAATCCCGATTTACGAGCCCGGCCTGGAAGAGATGGTCCGCGACAACCAGGCGGCCGAGCGGCTGCGTTTTTCCACCGACCTGGCGGGAACGGTCGCGAATGCCGAAATCGTGTACCTCGCGGTCGGCACGCCGCAAGGCGACGACGGCGCCGCCGAAATGTCGGCTCTCTGGTCCGTCGTCGATAACATTGCGCCACATTTGAAGCCGGATGCGATCGTCGTTACGAAAAGCACCGTGCCGGTCGGAACCTGCAGCAAGATTTGCGCCCGGCTCAAAGAACACACTGGCCGCGATTGCGACGTGGCCAGCAATCCGGAGTTTCTCAAGGAAGGTTCGGCAATCGAGGACTTCATAAAGCCCGACCGAGTCGTGGTCGGCGTGCGGCGCGAGGAAGTCGGCGACATGCTGCACGAGCTGTATAAGCCATTCATGCGCACGGAAAAGCCGTTCCTCATCATGTCGCCCGAAAGCGCGGAGCTGACCAAATACGTCGCCAATGCTCTGCTCTCGACGAAGATCAGCTTCATCAACGAGATGGCCAACCTCTGCGAACGGATGAGCGCCGATATCAACGACGTCCGCCGCGGCATCGGCCACGACAGCCGCATCGGTTTCGCATTTCTCTTCCCCGGTGTCGGCTACGGTGGCAGCTGCTTCCCGAAAGACGTCCGTGCGCTCGTGCGAATGGCCGAGGACCACGGCATCGAGCCGCAAATGATGCGAGCCGTCGATTCGGTGAACGAACATCAAAAGCAAATTGTCATCGAGAAAATCACCGGCCATTTCCGGGGCGCGTTGACAGGTAAAACGATCGCGATCTGGGGCCTGGCGTTCAAGCCGCGCACCGACGACATCCGCGAAGCACCGGCCCTGGTCCTCATCGATTGGCTTCTCGCCAAAGGCGCCAACGTTCGGGTACACGATCCCGAAGCGATGGAAAATGTGCGCCGCCAGTATGGCGAAAAGCTTACTTATTGCGCCAAACCAATGCTGGCTATCGAAGGGGCCGATGCCCTGGCGATCATGACCGAATGGGGCGACTACCAACGGCCCGAATTCAAGGAAATGTTCCGCCGGATGAAGTCGCCCGTGATCTTCGATGGCCGCAATCTTTACGAACCCTGGGCAATGGAACGCCTCGGCTTCGTCTATCACAGCATCGGCCGGCCGGCTGTTGGGTAGGTTCCGCGAGCCGCGCGAGACATTTCACGCGGCTGTCGGATTTCAAGCGGCCGGTCGCAACTTGTCCAATTTGTTGACGCCAATGGCCCCACCGCCTACGCTTGAGGTTTAGGGAACGAGGCCATGTTTCAGCGCAGGCGAATTGACGGGGCGGCAATTCTTGTTCTGGCGTGCGCACTTTCGGCCGCAAGCCCGCTCCGTGCCGATGTTCCGCTTGGCGGATTTATTCCGTTCGTTGGAATTGGTCTCACGCGCACGTTCAAGGATTCGGATACTTACGATGATTTTTTTATCGCCAAACCTGAGTCCAGCTGGACCGGTACGCCGCTCGGCCCCAATGCCGGCCCGACTCCCTATTTCGATCTCGCTTTGCTCGATACCGGCGCTGCCACGCACATTCTCACGCAAACGGCCGCCGACAACAGCCATTTCGGCATCAACGTTGGATACTCCGGCAATTCCGACGGCTTCGGCGGAACGAACACGCAGACTCTTTACGGCGCGACCGGTCCGATCGACCTGACGATCACCGACCCGCTTGCGGTTTTCGCCGAAGGTTTGGCCCATCGCACCGGCGCCACGACCAATACATCGCTCGTGATGGACGTTTCCGCGGGCACGTCGGCGATGCGCGGCCAATCCAGTTTCTCCGTGCTCGAGGCCCCTGCCGCATGGAAGCTGCCGAACATAATCGGACTGCCGATGGCCGCTCAACAGGGCATCGTTATCCGCAACAGCCAGCCGCAAGTCTTTCAATACAACGGCAAAACGGTGCGTTCGCCCGAGGTCGATTTGATTCCGCTGGGCACGGGCGGCCAGCAAAACATCACGCGCCGGACAGATTTGCGGCTGTTACCGTCCGCCTCATTCCTGGCAGGACCGGTTTATACAGAGAATCTCGATTTCACTACGCTCTCGTTCACTGAGAATCCACTTTCGCCATCGGTCGTCGACAGCGGAGGTTTGTATGTGAATGTCGATGTCTCGAATGAAGGCAACGCGGTACAGGACAAACAAATCTTGCTCGATACGGGCGCTGACCTGACAGTCTTCTCCGAGGGCTTTGCCGCGCGCTTGGGACTCGATATTACGCAACGAACTCCGGACTTCAGGCTCGAAGTCGAGGGGTCCGGCGGTGTCGTCAGCGGCGTGCCCGGCTATTATGTCGATCAGTTGAAGATCAATGCCGTCGGCGGCCCCGTTATTTTGAACCACGTGCCGGTCGCCGTAATCGATGTGCCGAATCCCACTGAGCCGGCCAACACCGTCGATGCGATTCTTGGCATGAATCTGTTTACTGATCGCGACCTGGTGATCGATGCAATCCCAGCTGGTACGGGTAACGGCATCAGCCCGAAGCTTTATATCAGCGATCCTGTTACCACGACGCACAGCTGGGCCGCCTCGGCCGCGAGCGCCACCTGGGCAGCAGCCTCGAGCTGGTCGGCGTCCGACACGCCCGGAAGCCTCTGGATTGCCGATGTGCGCAATACGACCGCCGGCGACAAGACCGCCAACGTGACGGCGAATTCCCAGATCTTTCAAATGAATGTGACGGGCGCCGCGACAGGCCGAATGATCGTCCAGGTGCAGGACGGCGCCGCACTCACCGCGTTCGGCGAAACGCGCATCGACACCGGCGGCGTAATTGCCGTCGCACCAACCGGCCGCCTCGATGCCGAAGTCGTTAACATCCAGGGCGGAACACTAGCAGGGACGGGCACGGTGTTTGTCGGCTCCGGTCCCGTGACCGGTGTCGTCCGCAATTTAACGGGCCGGGTTGCACCGGGCCAGTTTGGAACTACGGGCTCCGTCGGTCAGTTGACCATTACGGGCGACTTCTCGAACCTCGGCGACGGCACTCTGGCAATCGATTTGGCCGGCACCAGCACGGCACTGTATGATCGTGTCGCCGTAGATCGCTACACGTTTCTGGGAGGCACGCTCGACGTTTCGCTCGGATATACCCCCAGCGTGAACGACTCGTTTACGATTATTACCACGGGCCAGGGAGTGAACGGACAATTTCAGAATCTTCTCCTTCCCGCCGGCTATCAATGGAATGTTGCCTATGGCGCGAACAACGTCGTGTTGAGCGTTATTGGCATCGGTTTGGCCGGCGACTTTAACGGCGATAATAAAGTCGATGCTGCCGATTATGTCCAATGGCGCAAGACGAACGGCACGGCCCAAGACTACGCCACTTGGAGAAGCCATTTCGGCATGACGGCCGGCAGCGGATCGGCCGACGGGTTTGGGGCAAGTGTCCCCGAACCGGCCGGTCTGGTCTTAGCCGCACTTGCCGCGTGCGTCGTCGCGTTAAGGCCCCGGTTAAGGCCCAGATCCTTGAGTTGCCCGCTCGGTCTGCATGGACGTTGAGCTGTGCAGCGTCGTCGTCGATGTGAACCTCGGCACGATCAAACCATTGCTGCTCATCGGAACGTCGATGGCCACGGTCACTTCCGGCGTCGTGCTCGTGATGGTTGCCGGCGTAATATTGATTTGCGCTCTGCGCGCTCCGACGATATTCAATATCCCCGTCGCCTTGGCGATCGCGTCCGCGGCCGTCGCGCCGGGTACAATGGCCGTCCGCGCCGCTTCATAGGCGGCGTTGTCAGCCGTGTGACGTATGACATTCAGCCAGCCAAACTCGAACGCCGCCAGAAGGAACAGGAAAAAAATCGGCGCCGTGATGGCAAATTCCACGACCGCCGCGCCGCGCCGCGAACTGCGCCGACGCAGCTGGCCGTGACTTGTCATCCGACTGTAGACGTTTTTAACCATTTCTAACTAGCTCGGGAATGTAACCGCTAATCAACGCGAATGGGCACTTATTAGAGTTACAGGCTGTAACAGAACTGATTCCGGAAAACCGGACGCTAGCGCGTTCCGGCTGATTTCGACAGCCGCGGGGCGTAGCCCCCGGTTTTGATTCAGGCGCTTACTTCAATTACTCAAATAGCGATGATTGGCGTCGATGTAGCGGTTGAAAAATCAATTGGTGATCATTACCGGCAGCGTCGCGGCAATTTCCTTGAAAATCCGCGCTAGGTCCGCGGCCGTCGGCGCGTGGAAGTGACGCCCGCCGGTGGCTGCCGCCACCGCTTCCATCCGCGCGATGTCGGCATCGCTGCTGAACGTGATCGTGTGGATCACGATATCCTTTGTCTTGGCAACCTGCGCCGATAGAATCGGCTCCGGGCCCAGATTGTGAATGCCGTCGGTCATCAGGATCATCGTTTTCACGGCAAATGGTCGGACCTTCTTGCCGGTGAGAACCTTGATCCCGTTGTCGATTCCCGCCGAAATGGCTGTCTGTCCCTTCACTGGCCGGCTGCTCAGGTCTTTCATCACTTTGCGAATGACGCTGTAGTCGCTCACCATGTCGGAGTTGATATCAGAGATGTGATAGGTAAAACCGCACTGGGTGATGTTGCTCGAATAGCTGACCAACCCCACGTGCTCGTCCTGCGAAGTCTTTTCCAATTCCTCCAAAAATACTTCGAGCGCGATGTTGAGCGCGCCCCAGCGGCTTCGGGTTGGATCGGGCGGACCGCAGTCCGGCGCCCCGGGCGGCAACTTGGCGCCGCCTGTGAGCGTCCACATCATCGAACCGGATCGATCGACGACCAGGCAGATATCGCGGTCGAGTTGGGTTGAAACGGCCGATTCTTTCGGCTCGAATTGCTTGGTCGAGAACACGCCCGCCAGCAGCATGTTCACCGGCCCCGCGAGCGAGGTTTTCGTCCGCTGGCCGGTAACTCGCACGGAGTTGGGCGTCGCGCGGCCGGGTGTAAAGACGAATCGCGATGTGTCGGTCGACTGAGTGCTGACGCCGAATTCAATGTCGCCGTCGGCCAACAGCAGCGGATCGCCCGCCACCAGGTTCCGCTTGGCCGCGTCTTTAGCCGAGCTCCGGGCCACGTCCGTCGATTGCGCCAGGCTTAGTTCCTTGGCGCCAGCCCGTGCCGCGGCATCGGTCGAGGTGCGCAGCTCGGTACGCACCAATTGCATCCAGGCCACATTAATCGCGAATGCGGCCATGATGATGCACAGCGGCAAACACACCGCGATTAGCACCAGCATAGCGGCCCGGCGAGGAACTCGACGCGATTTCGTTCGTGCGGATTTCATAAATGAAGTCTCGTAGATGAGTGTGGTTAGTATGAGTAAGTGATTAAGTGAGTAAGTCGAAAGGAAAGGGACGACCTGCTCACGTACTCACGTCCTTAATTCTCAATCATCATCGTAGCCGTGCTTGAAAGCGTTCTTCCCCGGAAAAACGTCGTCGGGACCGGTGAGTTCGGCGGGCAAGGAGCGCTCACCGTTACGTTGACATAATCACCCGGTTGCAGCGATGAGATATTCGCCGGATTCACCGTCACTTGCGATCCCTGAACTCGCCGTTCGGTAAGGACCTGGTTGCATACGGCTTGTGCTGATGCTGCGGTTCCACCTTTTTGGATGACCGCGCGGACGCCTTCGTACGCGGCCACCGTCAGCGATTGCTTCAAGAACAACGCCGAGCAAGACTCGATCGTCGCCACGACCAACAGCACGATGACGGGCAAGCACACGGCCAATTCGGCCGCCGCCACGCCGCGAGTTCGCCTCCGCGCCGCGGCCCGACGCCGTCCGCTTGTCAACCAATTTGTCCGCCGAAAGATTGTCATAGCTAAGTCGCGTAATTCAATTGCAAGTGGTTACTGCAAATTGCTAAACTGTCGTTGGCCACGTCTGGAACGGCAAGTTGGCAACGACAAATCGCTCGCCGCCCTATCTCTTTGTGCCAACCGGAATCTCGTCTGTGATCGCGTCGCTGTTTTCATCCTCCAGCGCACCCAGCCGCGCCAGCATGGTGTTGTAATCCTCGGCCAGATCGTGCCAGAAATCCCGGCGACGGAATTTCAATTTCCGCGGCGGATTGCCTTGGGCGACCTCCTGGATTGTGCGCCGCAAGCTGAAGATCGGGCCGGCGAACCGGTGACTGAGCTTGATCGTGTCCAGCACGAATACCGGCAACAAAAACACCATCACCAGCAGAAACGGTCCTTGCGCCCACCACATGTTTTGCGCGTGGGCCGACAGCGGACGGAACGGGTCCGCCAGCACCTGCAGTACGAACGAAACCAGTGACGTGACCAGCATGAACGCCAGCCAATGGATAATAATCCGGCGGGCAAGTGCTCCTTGCACGCTCGAATCGATAAACTTCTTCGTACGTCGAGGTTGGGCCATGTGTTAACCCCTGAAGCAATGCGCGTCGGATGTGAATTCCGTGTGACGCCCTTGAGCTATTGCCGTCGCAATCGGGCCCCGTCAAAAAATCCGGAGCCCGGCGTGCAGCGACAATTGACCGTTGCGCAAGTCTAGGTCACAACGCTCAAGATGTGCTCCCACCCACGACCGCAATAAATCGTCCGCGACGTCCTTTTCCCCAACGCCCCTACATTCGGCACGATCGGACCGCACAGGTAGCACGCTTTTCGAAGACTCGGGGCGTGCCACCCGGAATGGGAGACGGGCGGCGCCTATCGCTGGCGAATCCTCACGCCGTCTTGAATCTGGTCGCTGGGATGCTGGACCACGATGTCGCCCTCAGAAAGGCCCTCGAGTATCTCCGCCTCCAGACCGTTTTGCCGGCCGACTTTCACCTTTTGCTGGTGCGCGACGCGTCCCGTGACTCGGAAAACGGCCGGATCCGGCCCCACACGAAACAGCGCGCTGGTCGGAACTTTGAGTACGTCGTGAGCCTCGTCGATGATGATTCGCGCCTCGACCCGGTACGCATCTCCCAACGTCGGTCGCTTCTGGGGCGGATCGATGAAATCGGCAATCACCCACACACGCTGCTCCTCGACGCCTAACGTCGAAATCTTGGTGAAGCCGGACGGTTCGACCACGCGCACGCGACCGCGCAGCGGTGCGTCACCACCCCAATGTTCAAACAGAACCGCGTCCCCCGGATGAACCTTGACCGCATCTCGCGAGAGCACGTCGATCTCGACTTCCAATTGCGCGGGATCGGTCGGGTCGCCCAATTCCACCAGTGGCGTGCCGGGCGTCACCACGGCAGAGCTCTCCTGGAACACTCGCAGAACGCGCCCGCTGATCGGAGAGTAAATCGGAAAGTTCCAGCCGTCACGGTCGTTCGACTTTGGTTTAGTTTCCACGACCTCAATACTCTCATGCGGATTCCCATCGCCGGCGAGCTTGATGTCGGGATCGTTCTTGCGTGGATTTCCGGAAGTTTTGGCCCGTACCACGCCATTTATTTCTTCACGCCTTCGGCGCGAACGCATGAGCGCGGCCTGGGCTTGCTCCAGTTCAAATCGTGCAATCTCTTCGGAAAGCCGCGCCGAGCGCAGTTCTTCGCTGCGCTGTCGATCGAGCATTTCGGAATTTTCCAATTCCGATTGCGTCACGCCCTTGCCTTTGAACGCATTTCGCATTCTGGCGACTTCAGCCTCTTGAAACGCTTGCGCGGCCCGTGCTGATTCCAATGCCGGCTCGACCTGCCGCAGCGTGGCTTCGGCCGCCTTCACCCGCGCCTCCGCTTGGGCAATGCTTCGCGCATCGAGCAGTTCCGGGTCCCGCGGCTCGATCATCGTCAACAGTGTCGTGCCGGCTTCGACGGCATCGCCGGCCCGCAGATTGATCCGTAAGATCCGCCCGCTGAGAGGTGCCGATACGACGTACTTGTCGTGAATCCGCGTCTTACCTTCCTGATCGACCGTCACACGCACGTTTCCCCGGCTCACCTCGACGAGATCGACTTCCACCGGCTGCGGCAAAAACGCGTACCCCAACCCGGCGACGATAATCACGCCGATTGCGAGCACGAACAATTTGCTGCCGATATTTCGCATCGTAGTGGAGAGAGGTCAGAGGTCGGAGGTCAGGGAATAAACAGGTCCTGACCTCTGACCTCCGGCACTCTACTCTCTCGCTTTCAGCACCCCGATCAGGTCGAGATCGTCCAGCTTGCGGCGCACCAACAGCGCCGAACCGATCGACGCCGCCAGCACCGTGCCGGCCGCGAGGCCGTACGTCGAGTTTGCGATCACGAACGGAAAACGAAACACTTCCTGATCCAAAAAATAGCAGAGCATCCAGGCAAACCAGTTGCCCATTACCAACCCGAAGGGAATTCCGAGCAACGTCACCGTGCCGATTTCGCCCAGCAGAATGGTCGAAATCTCGCGGCGGGTGAACCCGATTACCCGCAGCGTCGCCAATTCGCGGCTCCGCTCGGAAAGCGAAATCCTAGCTCCATTGTAGACAACTCCCAGCGCGATGATGATGGCAAACGAGAGATTGATCATCCGCATGTGCATCATGTTTTTGCCCACCGTGTTGCGAAAGCTATCCACCGACGACTGCCGGATCGTTACGCTGGCTACGTGCGGCGTTTCCTTGAGCTGCCGATAAATGACCGGTAAATACAGCGGGTCGGTCGTCAGCATCGCGCCGCTGATCATTTGTCCTTCGCGCATCAACCGGTTAAGCGCCTCGATGTCCATATAGGCGTTGAGACCGGAAATATCGTCCAAGAGGCCCGCAATCATCACCTCGACGACCGGCCGCTTGTCTTGCAGCGCCTCGACGCGAATCGTTTCGCCCGCGCGTACGTGAAGCACCTGGGCCAGCTTTTTAGATATCAACAGCCCCTCGCGCGGCACATCCACAAAGTGCCCGGTCCGGTTCTTCAACCGCATCAGCGAGGCATCCGGCGGCAAGCCCATGATGCCTGCCCGGCGTGAATGGTTGCCCGCGCGAAGCCGCACGGAAACAAACCGCCGCGGCTCGCATCGTTCCACGCCGGGCAAATTGGCCAATTCGCGCACCGCGTCGAGCGATACGGGCTCGACCGTCGCCAGCGACAGATCGTATCGCTGCACGTCGTAGAACTGGGTCTGAATGACCTCATCCACCGAGTTGCGCATGAAATTGCCGACCACGATAATCGCCACCGACATCGATATCGCCAGCAGCGAAAACGATGTTTTCACGGGATGCCGCTCGAGCTGCCGCAGAACCATGCGGGCAACGTTCGGCACCAATCGCCCGAAGCCGATCCGCTCGAGAATCGTGGGCCGATAGCGGGCCGGCGGCTCCGGCCGCATCGCCTCGGCCGGCGGCAACCGCACGGCGAGCGCAATCGCACCGAACGCTCCAGCCAGCGAGGCGCCGCCAGCGACCAGCACGGCATTCGCGACCACGTTCGGCCGAACTTGAAAAATCAATTCCGGATATTGATACACGCGCAGGAAGAGCTTCGTGAAATCGTGCGCTAGCCAAATCCCGCCCAAAGTACCGATCAGCCCGCCAAACATCGTGATCAGCAGTACGAACTTCATGTAGTGCCAGGCGATCTGCAGGTTCGGGTACCCGAACGCCTTGAGCGCCGCGATTTGCTCGCGCTGTAAACTCGTGAGCCGCGTCATAACCACATTCAATAGGAATGCCGCCACGCACAGAAAGATCGTCGGCGCAATCAGCCCCGCCGTCCGCAGCCCTTGAATGTCGCTCTCGAGCAGCAGGTTCGATAATTGGTCCTTCCGCGGAAACGCGCCCAGGCAACCGTACGGTTCGAGCAAATTGTCGATGCGGCGAATCACCTCTTCGACCGCCGTGCCGCGCGTCAGGCCGATAGCCACGTCGTTGAATCCGCCTTTCATGTCGTACGCGGTCGAAAGCGCTTCGTGGTCCATCCACAGGATGCCGAAGTGCTTGGGGTCGGGCAGCATGTCGCCCGGCTTGATCTGGAACACGTATTCGGGCGAAAACGCCACGCCCACGATCCGCAGCGCCTTTCGCCGCCCGTTGATAATTGCCACGATCGTGCTGCCCAGATCCAAATTGTTGGCCTTCATGAAGGCTTCGCTGGCCAGCACCTCATCATCGCGGCCGAACGTGAGTTGCCGGCCACGCCGCAGATAAAGTTGATTCAAGAGCGGCGGCCGCGTCACCGGCAAGGAAATGAGCTGACCCACACCCGGCTCGTCGAGCCCCGGCACATCGAGCGTCACGAGCTGCACGATCCGCGTTTCGACCTGGGCTACACCTGGAATCTCGGTCAACCCCTGGGCCACGGTGTCCGGCGCCCGCTTCACGCGTGCGAAGACATCGGCAAATCGGTACCGCTCGTAAAACGTCGATCGGGTCAACTCGAGCGAATTCAGGATCGTCCGCGAGTTTACGAACGTCGCCACCCCAGCGGCAATCACGATCGCAATCGCGAACGATTGTCCCTTCATTTGCGACAAGTCGCGAAGCAATTTGCGGTCAAGAGAGCTGATCATGGGAAGGATGCAGGATGTGGGATGCAGGGGAGAGGATTCCCCGATCGGAGTTGTCATTCTGAGCGAAGCGCAGCGCAGCGAAGAATCTCGTGTGATTCAACGCAGATCCTGCGGTCGCCAAGCCTCCCTCAGGATGACCGGAAGGTTTTGCAACCGCTGCTAGTTTTTCCGTGCCCCCCACCCCCACGTCCTGAATCCTCAATCCTCTCTCACCACGTCAGCTCACTCGCAACGCGCTTGCTCGCATTCGGCTGCACGTGCACGATCTTCCCATCCGAAATCGAAATCACGCGATCAGCCATCTCCGCAATCACGGCGTTATGCGTGATGACCGCCGTCGTTGTGCCCAACTCGCGATTGATCCGCGAAATGGCTTCCAACACCAGCACGCCGGTGTGCACGTCAAGCGCCCCGGTCGGCTCATCGCACAGCAGCACTGAGGGATTCTTCGCCACAGCCCGGGCGATTGCCACTCGCTGCTGCTCGCCCCCGGAAAGCTGTGCCGGAAAATGTTCCTGCCGCTCGACCAGATTGACCATCGCCAATGCGTCCGACGGATTCATCGGGTGCGACGCGATGTCGGTCACCAGCGCCACATTCTCGCGCCGTCAAGCTCGGAATCAGATTGTAAAACTGAAACACAAAACCAACGTTTTCCCGTCGATAGCGCGTCAGGGCCCCATCGTCGAACTCGGTAAGCTGCTGGCCTTTGTAAAACACCGTGCCAGCGCTCGGCACATCGAGCCCGCCCAGAATATTGAGAAGCGTACTCTTGCCGCTGCCGGAGGGCCCGAGCAAAACCACGAACTCACCCGCGTAGAGCTCCAGGTCCACGCCCCGCAGAGCGTGCACCTCGACCTCGCCCATATGGTAGACCTTCGTGAGGCCGCGAGCCTCGAACACCGCTACGGGCTGCCCATTAGCACGTGGTTTGGCCGCGTTGTCGGTAGAAAGGGAGCTCATGCGGCCGAATTTCGCCTGCAAATTGCTAAAGGAAAGCCACCAACATTATTGTAAACCGCTGCGTACCAAGAAAGTGCCCGCCCGCCGCTTGCGGTTTCGCTCCTTCGTGAAGAATCACTCACCAGTTGCCGCTCGCCCCATTCTAACGTACAAACGACCGACACCCTTTCTGAACATCGATGCCCAATTTCCCATCGTGAAACTGCCGCTCACATTCGTCGTCGGCTTGTGCGTCACATCGACGGCCACGTTGGCCCTGGCGGGCGGCGGACCGGAAAATGTGCTGCTCGTCGTGAACAACAAAAGTGAAGCCTCCAAAACCATCGCCAACAGCTACGTCCACTGGCGGCAAATTCCCGCTTGCAATGTCGTGTATGTCGATTGGGCCGGAAACCTCGATATCACCGATGCCAACAGCTTTCGCGATCAAATCCTGATGCCCGCCCTCGTGGCAATGGATAAGCGGAATCTCGCGCCCAAATCGATTACATTGCTTATTCCAGCGACTTTCCCTGGCGGATCGATATGAATCCGCTTTTCCCGGGCCAGAATTTCGCCCCTGTCGCTGCACCGTATGCGTCGCTCAACGGGGCCACCTACCTGGCGCCGTACATTCTCAGCTCGAACCCGGCCATCGTCTCGCTCGATATCAATTGGTACGTGCCCGAAACGAAACAAATCAACCTGGCCCGGTGCACGGATCTGACCGACGCGCCGTCGCGCGGGTTCCGCTCCCGCTATCTTTGGGACAGCAACGGAAACAAAACGACCGGCGCCACCTACGGTCAGCGGTACCTGCTTTCCACGATGCTGGCCGTTACGCACGGCCGCGGCAACTCGGTCGAGGAAGCTCTCAACTACTTGCGACGTGCCGTCGCGGCCGATGGAACCCACCCGAAAGGCACGATTTATTTCATGTGGAATAAGGACGTCCGCAGCACGACGCGCGACAAGTGTTTCCCCGCCATTGCGGCCAAGATCAACGCGGCCGGCGCTCGCGCCGTCGTCCAGCAGGGCGTGCTTCCCACCGGCGCCAAAGACGTAGCCGGCATGATGGTTGGTGCTTCCGATTTCGATCTGGCCAAAGACGGAATCCAGATTCTTCCCGGCGCCATTTGCGAGCACCTCACCAGCGCCGGCGGAATCTTGGAAACCACCGACTTCCAAACTCCGCTCAGTGAATTCCTGCGGCACGGAGCCGCCGGCGCGAGCGGAACCGTCGTCGAACCCCTGGCCGTCCAGGCTAAATTCCCCCTGGCATCAATCCAATTGCACTATGTCCGCGGCTGCTCCTTGGCCGAAGCCTTTTATCAATCGGTCAGCGGACCCTATCAACTCCTAATCGTTGGCGATCCATTGTGCCAACCGTGGGCCAACGCGCCAACGGTCAATGTCACAGGCGTAAAGCCAGAAGACCGAGTTAAAGGTACGCTTTCCATCACTCCTTTCAGCACCGGTCCGATCCGCGCGTACGAACTTTTTGTCGATGGCCACCTCGCCACGAGGACCCCGGCTGGAAACGCAATTCCCCTCGATACGACCCAACTTGCCGATGGTCACCACGAACTTCGCGTCGTCGGCACTCGCTCCGACGCAATCGAAACACAGGGTCGGCGCATCGTCCCCATCGTAGTCAACAATCACGATGCGGCCGTCGACTTGAAAATCTCGCCCGGCTCCCGCGTCGGCCTGCTCGCCACATTGAAATTGAGTGTTCACCAGCCCGGCGCGTCAGCAATCGCCATTCGGCAGAACAATCGCGAATTGGCCCGCGTACAGGGCGAATCGGGCGACGTAGAAATTCCCGCGGCGACCCTGGGCGCGGCCCAACCACGTTGCAAGCATTTAGCGAGGGCAAGACGATGGCCGTATCCGCGCCTATCCAGATTGTCGTGGAATGATAAAAACGGGTGGCACATCCTGATTAACTCCCACCGGCTTGCGACCGCGCAGCCAAAAACTCATACTGGTTCTGGTGGAAATGGCGGCCCTTTGCCTCCCGCGGGCTCAAATCGACATGATTTTGAGGAGTCCCAGCCATTCCTCAGTCATTTTCGAACGATTATGACGGATGCCCGGCAGGAAAGCCGGACCGCGCGGCTCACTTCGTTGACACCAAGTGCCGTACAGATACGATAAAACAAGACCACGAACCAAGTTTGGCATCCGACAACAGGCCCCGGGTAGTCCGGTTTCGGCGCGACACCATGATTCAAAACGGTCGTTGCCTCGCACACCGACCGCGGCTCACATCGGGCACACGAAGCGCCGCAACCTCATCGTGTACTAGTGGGGTTCATACGGACTGGCTTGGTAGAAATCTCGGCAACGTTCGTCGTACGTAGTATTGGCGCCGTTGCTTACTATTCATTTGCCAATATGCGAAACTGCTCGAACGACCGCTCCTTGAGAACGGCCTACTTCGGCGGCTTTGCCGATTGAATTCACTCAGGTATCGATCATGCAACAGTATCGAATTAATTATCCGCTCTTAATTGGACTGATTGTCGGAACATTCGTCTGTTCCGGAGCCATTTATGCCATTCATCATTTTCAAAACTCGCGCCAATCGGGCTGGCTATTGAGCGAAGCTGAAAAGGCACACGATGAAAAAAACTATCGTGCCGCCGCTCAATATTACCAGCAATATCTCTCGATCCATCCGGGCGACAGTGATGCTCGCCTTAAATTCGCGAATAGCTATGTCGACGTCGCCCAGTCGGACGACGTCGCGCCGGAAGAACTTGGAGCAGCAGTTCAAGTTCTCGAAGCCACGCTGCGCAATTCCAAGGCCGACGATCCCGACGCTAAGGTACTCCGTCGACGGCTCGTTGACCTCTACGCCCGGGATAACGTTCGCAATTGGAACGGCGCGTTGGACCATCTCAATTTGCTGCTCACGGGCGATCCCACTAACGCGGAGCTGCAAGTGCTGCACGCGCGTTACTTGGCTCGCTCCGGTAATCTCAGCGAATCGATCAAAGAGTCGTACAAGCTTATCGGGTACGATCCCAAGACCGACACGTTTGATATCAAGAAGGCCACCGCCCCCCATTCCCCGGAAGTCTATTCCAATCTGGCCGCGCTCCTTCGCAAGGACAAACCCGAGCTGGCGGAGCGCGTCGCGAATCAAATGGTTAATGCCAATGCGGCCGATGCCGACGCCTATGTCGAACGCGGACGCTTGCGCGCCGCGTGGCACGACTCAGATGGCTCCCACGCCGATGCCCAAAAAGCCTATCAGCTTAAACCGGAAGATTCCGACGTGCTGCTTTTCGTTACCGACGTGGCCGCCGACAGCAAGGATTACGACAAGGCCCGCGCGTATCTTGCCGCCGCCAAGAAACTGCATCCCAAGGAAGGCCGCATTTACCAGAGATCTTCCAGCCTGGAATTGCAGCAGGGCAAATTTGATCAAGCCACGAAGGAAATCGACGAGGGCGTCAAGGCAGTCGATGGCTCGGCTGCGATCTATCTAATGTTCTTGAAAGCCCGCCTTCAAATCGATCGCAACGACATCAAGGGCGCTCGGCAAACGATCGACGACATGAAGCAGGAACATAAACTTCAACCGGAAATTCTCGATTATTTTGATTCCATGATCATGGTGGCGGAGGGCAAATGGTTCCAGGCCAGCGAGGCCCTCAGCAAGTTGCGTCCACGCATTGCCCCTTCGGGCGCGAGATTGCTATCGAAGTCGATTACGATTTGGCCATGTGTTACGAGCGACTGGGCCGCTTCGACTTGGCGCAGTCGCAATACCAGTTGGTCGTCGACCAGAGTCCCCAAAACGCGCCTGCACTTGCCGGACTCGAACGGATGAAGTCGAACCGGGGCTTGCAGACCGACCAGCACGCCGCCGACCCGTTGATGACGGCGATTACCGATGAGCTCAAGAAGCCAAAGCCGCAGCAAGATTGGGCCAAGATCGACTCCCAGATCGACGAGTTGGCCAAAAAGCGGACGCTGGACGAAACCGCGGTCAAGATCCTCAAATCGCGGGTCGCGATGATGCGCGAAGATTACGGTGACGCGGCAAAACTATTGCTCGACGCCGAGAAAATCTCGCCCAAAAACGTGCAAATCGCCCGGCTCAAGCTCTTGCTGGCAAGTGCCAACCCCAAAATTGGCCCGACAAAGGCCCTCGAATATTGGCAAAAGGTTGTCGATCAGTTCGGCGACCAGCCCGTGCTCCGGTTGGATAAGGCCGACCTCCTCATAAACCTCTACAAGGACAAGCAAGATAAGCAGCCATTGAAAGAAGAGTTGGCCAGCTTGTTGACCGGCATCGACAAGTGGACTTCCCAACAAAAGACCGAGCTTTGGAGCAACATGGCGGGCCGCTTTATCAACCTCGCTATGATCGATGAAGCCCGCCAATGCCTGAACCTTGCCGCCGAAAATCAGCCGAATGAATTGACGCTGCGACTGGCTCTCTTCGCGCTCGCATTAGAGGCCAACGACGCCGATGGCATGCAGGCCGCCGAGGACAAAATCCTGCAGATCGTCGGCGATAAAAACGATAGCGCCTGGTTGTATGCCGAAGCCCGCCGCAAAATGTGGCTGCTGCGGCGCGGACAGCTCGGAAAAGAGGCGCTCCCCGAGATTCGCGCTCTCGCCAAGCGCGCACTCGAGCAGCGAAAGGAATGGCATGAGCTCTACTCGCTGCTTGCCGAAGTTGAGCTGATGTCGAACAACACGCCTTTGGCGCTCAAGTATTACGATCAGGCTGAACAGCTTGGTCGCCCGACTCCTCTGATCGTCGCGCAGCACATTCGGCTCTTGTCGGCCTACGGCCGGTACGCCGAGGCCGGCAAGCTCCTCGATCGCATTCCGGAGTTTGCTCGGCAGACGTTATTGGGACCGCTCTACGCCGAAATTCTCTTCCAAACCAACCAGGTAGACGCGGCGCTCAAGCAAGCCCGCGCCGCCACCGAAGCCGATCCGAAAAACGCTCAAAACCACTACTGGTACAGCCAACTACTGGCCCGTTCCTCTCAGGACCCGAAGCAATCCGAGTCGCAGCGCAAGGAAATCTTGGCGCAAGCCATTACCGCGATGCACAAAGCGGCGGAGCTGCAGCCGGAATTTCCGGAAGCGTGGTTCGCGCTCATCAACTACTACCTCATCCAAAAGGACCCCGACAACGCCGAAAAAACCATGCGCGAGGCCCAACTCGCCTTGAGCGGAGATAATCTAACCAGCTTCCTGCGCGCAGCTACGAAACTCTGCATCGCTGGTTCGACGCGGAAACGATGTTTCGCGAAATCTACGAAATCGAGCCCACGGACTTGCAGCGCACCCAACAACTGGCTGCCTTTTATTTAGGGAACGTCTACCCGCGCCCGATCGTGAGGCGAAGGCTGCGCCCCTTTTGAATCAAATCCTCAAAGCCGGCGCCGATGGAAAGATCCCGCCCAACGATGCCAATCTGTTGTGGGCCCGGCGGATGGCTGCCAAAATTATGGCCGCAAAGGCCCGCCAAACCGGCGAATATCAAAACTTGATGAACGCCTACAATCTCCTCGCCTCCAATTCCCAGGATGGCAGCCTCCTGATCGACGACAAGCTGGCCATCGCCGATATCTTGGCCTCTCGCCCTGAGCCGCTCTCGCGCAAAAAAGCCATCGCTCTACTGGAAGAAGTCGGCGAGGTTCAGCCCCTCAGCGAGGCGGCCGAAGTCACCCTTGCAGATTTGTATTTCAAGACGAGCCGCGGCGACTGGTCCAAGTTCAGCGCCAGATGGAAAAGGCCCTCGCCAAATACCCCAACTCCGTCCGCGGCAACGAATTGTATGCGGAAAAACTCCTCGCGCGCGGCGATCAACGCTCGCTCGATAGGGCCGTTGAAGCGGTTAAGAAACTGCGAGAAATCGCACCCGCTTATCCGCCCACCGCTCGCCTCAGCGTGCGGCTCGCTAGCAAACGCGGTATGCAAGAGCAGGTTCGCAAGGACCTGCTGGCCAAGATGCCAAACATCAAAAACATGAAAGAAATCGACGCCACTCAAAAGCAAAATATCCAAACGTTGGCTTCGTTGTTTGTCGATTTGAACGATCTCGATTCGGCCGAGAAGCTCTATCGCGACCTGGCCGATCGCGATCCCGCATCGGTATACGACCTGGCCGAGTTCCTCGGCAAACATCGGGCGCCCGAACAGTGCTTTCAGAAGCTCAACGAAATTTACAGCGTGAACCGGATACCTCAGATTCTCAGCGTCGCCCTCGGCGTCGCGCGCGAACGCCGCGATAAAATCGGCGACAAGTTCGACGCCGATATTCAACGCTGGCTCGATGCCGGCCTCCGCGAAAACCCAGGTTCGATTACACTCCTGATTGTCCAGGCCGATTTATACGATCTGCAAAAACGTTACAACGATGCCGCCAAGATCTATCGAGATTTACTCAAGCGAAACGATTTGAAGGGCATGCAACGGGCGGTGGTGCTCAATAACCTGGCCTACCTGATGGCCCTCGCCGGCAACTCGACGGCAACCGATGTCGATCCGTTGAATCTCATCCAAGAGGCGGCAAAAATCCTCGGGCCCAATTCCGACATCCTCGATACCCGCGCCGTAATTTATATTTCCCGTCAGCAATATGACAAGGCAATCGCCGATCTCGATCTTTCCGTCACCGATAGTCCGACCGCTTCGAAGTGTTTTCACCTTGCCGTCGCGCAACTGGAAGCCGGCAATAACCGGGCCGCGCTCGATGCCTGGAAACAGGCCGAAGCCCTTGGGCTGGGACGCGATGCCCTCAATCGCATGGAGCACGACCTCTATGAGAAAACGAAGAAGAAAATTGATAAACTTCGAGGAACCTCGGTAACGTCTGCCGATTCTCTCCGCAAAGCCGGCTAATTATTGGCGCGATCCAAGTCGCGGCAAACCGATGAGTCGTGATAAGTTTTTCCTGTGCTTGATCCTCGTATGGTCGAACCATGCGCCGAACGTCGTCCGTGCGCAGGAAACCGACGTCGCCGAAACTCTCTACAGTCGCGGTGTGGATGACTTTTTCGCCGGCCGCCTGCAGGATGCCGACTCCTACCTCTCGCGCGATTGCCTCGAATCCGAACGATCCGCGCCTATTACTTTCGCTCGCTGAGCCGACTTGCGCAGGGCTACCAGGACGCCGCCCGCGACGATATGCAAATCGGCGCCCTTCGGGAGGCTCAGTTGCCAAACCGTTTTGCCATGGGCAAAACGCTCGAACGCGTGCAGGGCCCGGCACGCTTGCTGTTGGAGCGATACCGCCAAAGTGCTCGTTTGAATACGCCGGTCGTCGCCCGGCCGAACCTGTCTCCCGCCGCCGCGGCAGAATCAGATACCGCCGTACTTCGCGAGCAGAAGTTCGTGCCATTGGATCAGCTCCTGCAACCTGGCGTGCCGCGTTCGTTTACCGTACCGGCCGCTGTTCCCAATAATCCAATTCCGCCGGCGGCCGCCCCGGCAGCCAAAGCCCCGGCAATTCCGGCGGCTACCCCAGAGGCCAATCCATTCAGCGACGATTCGCCTGCGAAAAAGCTACCCACACCGCCGCAGGCCAACACAACCGCGCCCACCGGACCCGCACCGACCAAAGCAGCGTCGCCCGAAAAACGCGCCGCGCCTACAGCGCCCCAGCCGCCCGCGCCCGCTCCAAAATCATCGAGCAACGATGAAAATCCATTTCAATAAAATCGCCAGGATACAAATGAATCGTTCCACTCTTCGCCACTTCCTGTTCGCATTGCCCATCGCAATCCCCATGATGTTCACGGGTTGCAATCGCGAAGACGCCACTGCGACGACCGTCACCAAGCTCGGCCCCGATGAAAAGTTCAAGCTGGTCATGGACTCCTTCCGCCGCAAGGTCGAAGACCAGCCCATCGGCTTCGTCGTCAGCGAGGGCGGCAGCCGCAGCACCATGGTTGGCACCAACAAAGTCAGCTACGAGGTCACCAAACCGGCCAGCCCGGCCGATCACTACACGGCGGTGGTCACGGTCGCTAGCGAGTCCCGATACTCGCTGCACCGCACGAAAAGCAGCTCGGAGGACGCCGAGCGGGAGAAGACCGCCAAGAATCAAAACAAGAATTCCCTCGCCGACCGCGGCGATAAGAAATTCATCGACGCCGCCGGCTCGAATTTCGGCGCCGCCCCCAGCCAGGATTCGAGCCCGATTGCCTCGAAGCCAAAACAATCAGACGAGGAAACCGTCACTCGCCGTCCGGACGAACAAATCCGCAAATACGAGCTGACCTACGAAAACGAGCACTGGTCGCTCGTCACCAAGCTCGATAAGAAGACCGAAGGCGCCATCCAATTCGCCTTCGACGAAGCGCTGGCGATGCAATAAGGCGTGTTCTCTTGGCCGCCGATCGGTGTTGTGCACCACATCTGCGCCGCAAGAGAACGCAAAATCCAAACCGCCGGCAGACCCTTCCTCGCCCTAAAACAATCGCAATCTTGGCCCACCAACGACAGATGACCAGCGAAAAATCATTGACAAATGGCCCTTCAAACCCCAAAATCAACCCCTGGCGGATGATTAAAATTCCTATCATTGATGCCACTCGCGGAAAAGAATTGGTGCGAGGAACCAATATGGTATTGATCCCCGATACCTTTTCTTACTCCCTCCGCGGTCGTCGCGAGAGAAGCTGTTAGCTTATAGTTTTTGGCGGCATGTAGTTTTTAAGTTGAATGGCGTGCTTGTTCAACTCGTCGATTTCCTTGTATCGGTCCGTAACGTTCTTCTCGATTTTGGCGAAGAAATCCATGAAAATCTTGGAGGCCTTATCGATCTTCTTCTTATCGTCTTTATTTTTCGGGTCCAATCCGAAGTTCGTCTTTTCATAGGCGATGCGATTGGTCTTCAGGCCGTTTTCAAACGTCGTGATGGCGTTCTCAAATTCCTGAATGGCGTCCTCCACCTTGGATCGGGCCTCATCGAACGCGTCGCGCGTCTTGCCATATTCCTCCTGCAATTTCAACATCACCGGTTTCTCGGCCGGGTAGTCCGCATTATCGCCAAGAATCTTGCTGGCCTCTTCCTGCCTGCCTTCAAGCCACCCACCCATTTTGTTCGCCCTTAATGTTCGGCAGCACAATCAGTGCCACAACCATCGGTCGCCACAACGCTGACGCACCCTCTGCAAACTGCTACGGATACTCCGCAGATCAAGCGTAAGTTAGCGGATACGTACTGTCAAGAATTGTGACGTAGCGCTGCGTTAATGTAGCTGGACTCGCAAGAGTTCAGATGCGACAGGACGAACTGAATTCTTGCGAATCCAGCTGGGCAAGAAAAGGCAAGAAAAGGTGCAGCAAGAAAAGGCAAGAAAAGGTGAGGGAGCAAGAAAAGGAGCAAGAAAAGGTGTCAGGAACCTTTTACTGCGAATCGGCCAATCTCGTCATAAAAGGTTCCTGACACCTTTTCTTCACTGAGGGGCAGGAGTGAAGAAGAAGTAAAGGAGAAGAAGTAAAGGGGGGCGGTCTTCACTGAGGGGCAGGAGTGAAGAAGAAGTAAAGGAGAAGAAGTAAAGGGGGGCGGGAGTCCAATGTGGGCGACAATGACTCCCGTCCCCTTTATTTCCTTCATTATTTCCTTCAACCGTCCGCAAACGCCGGCACGTATCGTCGACGCGGTTGTAGAACTCTTGGTTATTTGTCGGCTGACACATCTATGCGAACTCCTATTTATCTGGCATGTGAAACCAGTCTAAAAACACGTCATTGGGGTTGGGAATGAGGAATTAAAGGGAGGAATTAAAGGGGACGGGAATTAAAGGGGACGGACGGGAATTAAAGGGGACGGGAGTCAATTCTCGACGTACCTTCGAGCCACCCTCACCGTTCGACAAGCTCACGGCAGGCTCCGGCCCTCTCCCGGCTCGGCCGCCGAGCTGGGAGTCGGGATTCGATCATACCGAACCGTTGCCCGATAGGCGTTCGAGGTTGCCTTGGCGGAAGGCGTCGGCCATGGCTCGCGGCACTTCGGCTTCCGCGAGGAAGACTTGGGCTCGATTAAATGCCACGGCGGCTTTCATTTCTTGTTCGCTGGCGATCGCGTTGGCGCGGCGCTGCTCGGCGAATGCTTGGGCCATGCGGGTGTCGGCTTCGGCCTGGTCGGCTTGCAGCCGGGCGCCGATGTTTTCGCCGATGTCGATATCGGCGATATCGATCGACACGATTTCGAACGCCGTGTGGGCGTCGAGGCCGCGGTCCAGAACCGCTTTCGAGATGCGGTCCGGGTTCTCCATCACTTGCAAATGGTCTTCAGAGGAGCCGATCGACGTAATGATCCCCTCGCCGACGCGGGCGATGATCGTTTCCTCGGTCGCTCCGCCGATGAGCTGCGCCAGGTTCGTGCGGACGGTCACCCGCGCGCGGACCAGGAGCTCGACGCCGTTCTTGGCCACGGCGCTGAGTGTGGTGCGGCCCGATTTCTCGGGGTCTGGGCAATCGATCACTTTCGGGTAGACGCTCGTGCGGACAGCATCCAGCACGTCGCGCCCGGCCAGGTCGATCGCGGCGGCGCGGTCGAAGTCGAGATCGATATCGGCCCGGTGGGCCGCGACGAGGGCGTTGATCACCCGCGGCACGTTGCCCCCGGCCAGGTAATGGGCCTCGAGTCGCCGCGTCGTGATGCCGGTATCGGGATCGGTGCCGACGCCCGCTTGCATCGCCATGATCTTGGCTTCGACGATCGTGCGGGCGTGAACCTGCCGCAGGCTCATGCCCACGAGGCTGAAGATGCTCACATGGGCATTCGACATCACGGCCTGCAGCCAGAGCTTGCCGTAACTGAACGCAAGAATCACCACCACAAACGCGGCGATCAGCAGCAAGGCCACGCCGGCGAGCCACATCAGCGCCCGGCCGCCGCCACGCCCCAGCAGGTCGTTCGGATCAAAAGCGGCAAACACCGGCACGACGCCGCCCCACCACGCTGCCGATAATTGTACTTCGCTGTTCATGTATTGCATTGACTCCTGGTCGTCGTATGGCGGCCGCCACCCCGGTCCACCGGCTCCATCCTAGCTTGGCAATCATCCGGCGCAAAGCAGCGCAGGGATGGCACGCCCTGAGTCGGCTAAGGGCGTCGTCGCCGGCATCGTAAAGGGCTGTAGGAGGCCTCTCCGAGGCCGATCGTGCGTTGCAGTTTTAGTAGTGGGTTCGTTCGCCTTGTCACCCCGAAGTGTTCCGAGGCGTCCGGCCAGATTCCTCGGAGTACCTCGGAATGACAGATTGTTGATCCTAAGCAAAGGACCCATTACCCAAGATTTCGGTCCCATCGGCGTCCGAGACGCCTCCGACAAAATCATTTTCTGCGACGTGGCAATTCCCGGCACTTTTGGTGTACGTTGTTTAGTTCTACAGCAAGACTTCGCTGCTGCTCGCACTACAATTTGCGAGCTAGCGACCCTTGACAACCGCAATGCGTTGTGGCGCCCGCATGAAAACCTTGCTGTAGAATTAGAAGCGGTTTCAAAACTACATTGTCATCCCGACGGAGGCTCGGCGACGGAGGGATCTACGCTAGTTCGGGCTAGATTCTTCGCTCCGCTCCGCTTCGCTCAGAATGACACCGGTTTTGAAACTGCATCTAATATTAGTAGCGGTTGCAACACTCGCGTGTCATCCTGAGGGAGGCTTGGCGACGGAGGGATCTACGTTGCACGAGGCGAGATTCTTCGCTGCGCTTCACTCAGAATGACAACATCAACATACTTGCGTTCCTGAAACCTGCACGAAAGGATCCGGCATGACTCGCTCGCTAGCCGCCGCCCGGTTGCCGATCATCGCTCTGCTCTCGATCTCGCCCGTGGCATTTGCCGCCGATTTCTATCGGATGGACCCCGAGCATACGTCGGTCGTCTTCGGCGTGAACCATGCCGGGCTGAGCTATACCTACGGCATGTTCAAGAACGCGACCGGCCAATACTGGCTCGACAAGACGACGCCCGCCAACTCGCGGTTCCAAATGGTGATCCGCGCCGATAGCATCGATACGAACAACCAAGAGCGCGACAACAAACTCCGCAGCGACGCGTTCTTCGACGTCCAACGGTTCCGCGATATCCAGTTCGAATCCACCCATTGCGAATTGGCCACCA
Organism: Pirellulales bacterium; assembly: GCA_963733825.1. Lineage (GTDB taxonomy): Bacteria > Planctomycetota > Planctomycetia > Pirellulales > Lacipirellulaceae > JABDGM01. The sequence goes on along the minus strand of CAVTEK010000002.1, from coordinate 44,084 downwards.
CCGCCAGCGGCGGCACGGTCTACAAGCTCGCCGGCAACCTGACGATCCACGGCGTGACGCTGCCGATCAAGAACATCGTGCTCCCCAAGCTGGGCGAAGGCACCGGCGCCAGCGGCAAAGACCATCGCACCGGTTTTCTCTGCCAGATCGAGCTCAAGCGCAGCGACTTCGGCATGGACAGCCTGCTCAAAAACAATCTGGTCGGCGACGCGGTCGGGATCACGGTCAGCTTCGAAGGTGCGCTGCAAGAGCAGCCGGCCGCCGCCCCGCCTGCCGTTCCAGGCCGACCCTAGTGCGTGCCACCTTCATGGCGCAACGAGCCGCGACCGCAATAAAATCGGCCATTTGCCGCGAGTCATCATCGTCGGTAGTGGGTAAGTTTGCGTAGAATTAGCAACCTGTCATTCCGAGGTACCCCGAGGAATCTAGCCGGACCCCTCGGAGCACCTCGGTGTGACAGGGCTGAGCTGACCCACTACCAAATCGACGCTGGCATTTTTTGCACCCTTCGGCGATAATTACGTTGGCGATTGGCAGGATGCAGGAGGCAGGATTCGAAGGGGCGCAGGGCACCGAAACAACGTGTGAAGGCAACTGTTTGCGCCAGTCGCCACGTTGGTTTACGCTTTTCGGCATATTGTGGGCGCATCTCCATAAGGAACGGCGGCATGGAAACGACGCATCATGCAAAAACGACCCCGCATCCTGCACGCCCCATCCCGCATCCTCGCGGTTTCACACTCGTCGAGCTTTTGGTTGTGATCACGATCATCGGCGTGCTGGTCGGCCTGCTGCTGCCGGCCGTGCAAGGCGCCGCGAAAGCGCCGGGCCACGCAGTGCATCAACAACCTGGGCCAGTTGGCAAAAGCCATGGTCAGCTACGACGCGTCGAAGGGGAATTTCCCAGGCTACCTACAAAACGTAAAGCGAAATTCGACAACTTACGCGACCGCATATTTTGAGCAAAATTATGCGTCTCCCGATGGCTCAATCACCGGCCCGATGATGCTCGTGCGATCCACAAACGCCGGCGAAACCCCGGTCCCGTTCAGCTGGGCCGCCATGCTCCTGACGCGGATCGAGCGCCAAGATCTTTGGGACCAGATTATTTCCACGACCGACACGCCCCCAATTCGCCGCATCGATTCATTCATTTGCCCATCCGATCGAGATGTGCTCTCGATCAAAGACCGCCCCGGTCTGACCTACGTGGCCAACACGGGCGCCTGGGACCGAAATGCTTCCGGATTGCCGCTGAGCGGGGCCAACATCGGCGAAGTTTCGGCCAATGGCGTGTTCTTCGATCAAACTGTCGCCAACCCGCTGCAAAGCCGGCTGAGCGGCATCCGCGACGGCGCCGGAACGACGCTGATGCTCTCGGAAAACATCCACAAAACCTACGATCCCAACGTTCCCGGCGCGCCTCTTTTTAGCTGGCTCGCAAGTGGTTCGACTCCGACGAATAACGCCGGCAGCGAGCAGCAATTCGGCATGGTCTGGGTTATTGCGAATCCTCCCCAACCGGTGGTCGGGCCAACATTGGCGGGAGCCGGCATGACCAATCAGGAAGGGTTGAATCGCGTTGGCAATGTGGACGTGAACGATCCGGCCGTAATGTCCGCGATGGCCACTCTCCCTTATTTCGCCCGCCCGGCCAGCGCCCATCGCGGCGGCGCGAACGTCGCTTTCTGCGATGGCCACACGCAATTATTGCGCGACGACATCGACTATACGGTTTATCAACGATTGATGACCGCGTATGGCAAAAAGTGCGTCGATCCAACGAATTGGACGAACGGGACCAATCCGCCTAACGGAGTCATTTATCAATTCCAATCTGCACCGCCGCTATCGAATCAAGATTTCGAATAGTGCTGAGCGCGGCGTTGCCCGGCTGCAGTGTCCTGGATATGAGCACGCATGCCGTCCGGGCCCGACAAGAATCCCAAGGGGATTCAATCATTCAGCCCAGGGTTGCCTGAGCTTGTCGAAGGCTACCCTGGGATAGATGCCACACTGCGTCTACAACCCTGACAGGGTTGGATCATGCGGTTTGATTTAACTCTTTCAGAGTATTCACTCAATTCCACATCCATACTCCAGGGTAGTTCGCCTGCGGCGAACAACCCTGGCCTGAATGATGCAATCCCTTTGGGATTGAAAACGCGAGCGTCCACATGACATCTCGTCATCTTCGCGGGTAGATAGTTCCCCTCCATATGGGTGGATTTTGCGAGAATTTTTTTGACAAGGCACGCCCCTTGCATTAAGGGAAGCGTCGCCTGACAGGACCTGTTGGTGCAGCGAGCTTAAAACGCTCGGGGCCGGAACAGACAAGAGGGCCGGTTATGGCGAAGAGGCACAACAGCACGTGAACGAAAGGGCCTATCAGAACAGAAGTTAGCGAGTTCTGCCCACCTCCCACAGCGACTCGCAAACTGGGCGCTTTTTCACACGTCTAGGGCGAATCTGGGTTCCAGCCAAATGCTGGCACCCAGGTTCGCCCATCTTTTTTTGTGTTGCAAAATTGAACATGTGTATTGAGACGATACACTTTTTGGCACTGCTTTGGTAGGCGAACCGACCTCGGATCTGAGGCAAGAAAAAATATTTTGCAAGGGGTCAGAGGTCGGAGGTCAGAGGTCAGAATCCAAGGCGGGAATGGATGGCCGTCGCTATTGTGCTGAACAATCTTGGAAGCTGGGGAACGCTTTTTGTCGCCGTGCGGGGTTAGAATACGGTGGGTAGAGAAGCACCCTCACCCGGCTCGCTGCTGCGAGCTGCCCTCTCTCTGCTCGGCGGCCGAGCAGAGAGAGGGAGAATGTTGATTCCCTCGTGCATTGGGAGAGGAGCGATTGAAATTGCTTCTTATCGAAGGGAAACAGGGATGATAAGCCGGCGCTATGCGGTGGTCGTCGTTGCCGTGGCGGCTTTTCTGTTTGCGGACCGTAGGCCACAGAGTTCGGCGCTCGCCGCCGATGCGGGCAAGAGCGTTGCGAGCAGCACGCCACGGGCCTCGATCGTTCAAAAGAAAGTCGCCGACTTCAGTGTGCCCGAAGTTGCGCTCATCAACGCGGCGATTCAAAAAGGTTGGAGCGATCACAACCTGGCGCCTTCGAAAGCCGCGACCGATGGCGAGTGGTGCCGGCGCGTGTTTTTGGACCTGATCGGCCGCGTGCCGACCGTGAGCGAGCTGGGCGCCTATCTGGCCGACAAGAAGCACGATAAGCGCGAGCAGCTTGTCGATGAGCTCTTGAGCGACAAGTACGCGGAGGACTACACGCGGAATTGGACGACGATCTGGACCAATGTCTTAATCGGCCGCACGGGCGGCAACGAGCGCAAGTCGCTCGTAAATCGCGAGGGCATGGAGAAGTATTTAAGCGAGGCGTTCAAGTACAACAAAACGTACGACGAGATGGCGAAGGAGCTGATCACGGCCACCGGCAGCGTGAAGCCGGGCGACGCCGATTTCAACGGCGCCGCGAATTTCCTGGCCGACAAGATGGCCGAAAACGGCGTGCAGGCCACGGCCAAAACCTCGCAAATCTTCCTCGGCATGGCCGTGCAGTGCACGCAATGCCACAACCATCCGTTCAACGAGTACAAGCAGAACCAGTTCTGGGAGATGAACGCGTTCTTCCGCCAGACGCGGGTCGAGCGCGAAGACAACGACTCCAAAAAACAAAAGTTCTATGCCCACGTCGTGAACCAGGATTTCAAAGGCGAAGGCGGCAACGCGAACAAGGCGGAGATTTACTACGAGCTTCGCAACGGCAAGTTGAAGGTTGCCTATCCGGTGTTTGTCGATGGCACGTCGCTGGCCGCGAAATTCGCTGCCAAGGGCGAGGACTTTGGCGATCATGGCCTGTTGAAAGACATCAACCGCCGCGAGGAGCTGACGAAACTGATCCTGGCGTCGCGTGAGTTCGACCGGGCGATCGTGAACCGGATGTGGGCCCATTTCCTGGGCTACGGGTTCACCAAGCCGATCGACGACATCGGGCCGCACAATCCGCCGTCGAATCCCGAGCTCTTGGACGAGTTGGGCAAATCGTTCCGCGACGCCGGCTTCGACCTCAAAAAGCTCATGCGTTGGATCGTGCTCTCGGAGCCGTACAGCTTGAGCAGCCAAATCACGGCGCGGAACCAGGACGATGATCCGTCGCTCGGCGCCAAGCCGATGTTCAGCCGGTTTTATCTGAGGCAGATGGAGGCCGAGCAGTTGTACGAATCGCTGCTGGTGGCCACCGCGGCCGACAACACGCTCACGAAGGAGCGCGGCGAGGAGATGAAGGATCGCTGGCTGAAGCAGTTCTCGCAAGCGTTCGGCACCGATGAGAACGACGAATCGACGACTTTCAACGGCTCGATCCCGCAGGCCCTCACGCTGATGAACGGCGAGCTGATCCGGCGGGCAACCGGCAACCAGCCGGGCAGCATGTTGGCGAAAGTGGCCGGCGACCCAAAGATGGATAACGCGCAGAAAATCCGCTACTTGTACCTGGCCGGCCTGTCGCGGCTGCCGACGAAGAAGGAGCTGAACATCAGCAATGAACTGCTGGTGGCCCGCAAAGGCAACGTTGGCTCGGCGCTGCAGGATATTTGGTGGGCCGTTTTAAACACGAACGAGTTCATACTGATACATTGAGTTTTTGCGGAACAATTCACTTCACCACAGAGGACACAGAAGGTCACAGAGAAGAACAAATTGATTTGTCATTGCAAATTTGTCATTTGTCATTTCCGAAATGGCCAATTTCAAATGACCAATTACTAATGACAAATTTGTTTTCTCCGTGATCTCCGTGCACTCTGTGGTAAATCCAATAGGATTGAGCCATGGATTACTGCTGCACACCCGATGGCATGTCTCGTCGCCATTTCATGCGTCACGTGGCTGGCTCGGCGGCGCTGGTCGCGCCGGCGTTTGCGCTCACGCGTACCTTGCGGGCGAACGCCAAGTCGCTTAGCAAGAACCACAAGTCGGCGATTTTATTGTGGCTGGGCGGCGGGCCGCCGTCGATCGATATGTGGGACATGAAACCGGGCGCGCCGACGGCCGGGCAGTTCAAGCCGATCTCGACGGCGGGCGACTTCCAGATTTGCGAGCTGATGCCAGAGCTCGCCAAGCAGGCGAAGCATCTTGCCATCGTGCGCTCGATGAGCACGCGCGAGGCAGACCACAATCGGGGCCGATATTACATGCACACGGCCTACGTGCCGAACCCGAACGTCGAGCACCCCGGCTACGGGTCGGTCGTCGCTCACGAGATGGATGCGGATAAAAAACTCGGAGAACTGCAAATTCCGCCGTTCGTTTCGATCGGCGGCGCGAGCGAAGGGCCCGGCTTTTTGGGAATGACCTACGCGCCGTTCCAGGTCGATGCCAACGGGCAGATCAAGGATACGGGAACGGGCGTGCCGGAGCAGCGGATGAGCGATCGCATGAAACTGCTCGGCGCACTGGAAACGCGGTTCATCAGCGAGCGGCGCGGCGCGGCCGCCGAGGAGCACGCCAAGATCCTGGCGAAAACGCAAGAGCTGCTCACCAGCGAGCAGATGAAGGCGTTTCAGGTCCGCAGCGAGAAGAAAGACATTCTCGATAAATACGGCGACAACAACTTCGGCCGCGGTTGCCTGATGGCCCGCCGGCTGGTGGAAGTCGGCGTGCCGTTTGTCGAGGTGAACTCGGGCGGCTGGGACTTGCATCAGGGGAATTTCACGTCGCTGCAGCGAAAGTTGCCGGAGCTCGACAAGGCCTTCAGCGCGCTGATCGAAGATTTGAAGCAGCGCGGACTGCTCGATAGTACCGTGGTGATGTGCATGGGCGAGTTCGGCCGCACGCCGCGAATCAACGGCAACGCGGGCCGCGACCACTTTGCCCGGGCGTGGAGCGTCGTGCTGGGTGGCGCCGCGATCAAGGGCGGCCGGGCGATCGGCAAGACGAACGCCGATGGCACGAGCGTCGAGGGCGAATCGCACTCCTCCGAAGATTTGATGGCCAGCGTCTGCCAGGCGCTAGGCATCTCGCTCAAAACCACCTACACTGCGAAGAACGGCCGCCCGATGAAAATCGCCGGCGGCGGCAAAGTGATTCCCGAGTTGTTTGCGTAAAGTAGGTGCCGCGAGCCGAGCGGCACCTGAAAACGACATACTTGCGTTTGCAGAGGTCGGCCTCGGCTCGGCCAACCTACACCGATTATGGCCGACCTCGACGAAAACCTGGCCCGGTTGACATCCGTACGCTCCGAAATGGAAGGGGGCGTGATCGTCGGCGGTCTGAAAGATCGCGGGATCAAAGCCACGATGTCCGGCGTCTACACGACCAACTTCCGCGCCGAAGCGCCCGGTTGGGTCGAAATTCTCGTAGCCGAGCACGACCTGGCGCGAGCGCAGCAGGCGCTCGATGAAATCCAGGAAGAGAACGACCATCTCGATTGGTCGCAAGTCGACGTCGGCGAGCCGGAAGACGAGTGACACCGACGGGGTGGCTGGGGTCGAGCGCCAGCGAGCCCCCAGCGGCGCAAGCTTACGGTATCCATTCCGGCGGAATCGCATCCGGGATTATCGGCGGTTTCGAAATTCCCAAATACCACGCTACACTCGACCATCGCCAATCGGCAGCGAGTTTTACGAGCCCGCGCCGGACCGGATTCATGTGAACGTATTCAATTTCGCACGCCAGTGTGGTTGGTTCATCGATATTGCGATCGTAGCCGGCGCCAGAATGCCAAAAAAGCCGCTCGGTTTTTTTGCCGCGCTTCCTGGTTATTCTCGGCAACCAATGGGGGGCGTTTTCCTCGAGATAGCGAATCGCCTTGGCACCCACCGGGCTCTTGATCGCATGCCGTATTTTGGCAATACCATATTTCTCGCGCATTGGATTTACGATTAGGTGAACGTGTTCCGGCATGAATACATATGCCCAAAGCGCGAAGCACAATTCACGTCGCGCTTCGTCGATTGACGCCGCAAGCCACGCGCAAGTGCGATCGGAGCGTAGGAACTGGTATCGGTGGTAACAGGAAAACGTAAGTACGTGGACTTGTCGCGGGATATTGAAGTTTCGGCGCCGGGGATTGCACTGTTTCGTCATGCCGGGAAATTTACCAGCTTGGAAGCCTGCGTGTCTGGGGGCTCGCTGGCGCTCAACCCCAGGCACCCGACCCCAGGCACCCCATTAGTGGCGTTTTCCGCCAAGATTGGCGCCCTTCCAGCGAATTGCTCTTAAATCATCGCCGCGGCTGGTTACTTCGCCTCGGCGGTTGCCAGCCGCTACAATAGGCGGGGCGGACTTTTCGGCGCGGGCGGTGTGCTTGGGGAGCCAGAGGTATGGGTACATTATTTTTGGTAGCGGCGGTCATCGGCGGAACGATCCTGGTGTGCCAGTTTTTGCTGACATTGCTCGGCCTCGGTCACGACGGCGCCGGCCTTGGCCATCACATGGGCGGCGATTTTCATGGCGATCATGCGGGCGGCGCCCACGCTGCTTCGGACCAACAGCACATCAACAGCAGTCGCCTGTTCGGCCTCGTGTCGTTCCGCACACTGGTGGCGGCGTCGGCGTTTTTCGGGGTTGCCGGCCGGGCCGCTATGAGTGCCGGTTACGCACCATCGACTTCGCTCATCCTGGCGCTCATCGTCGGCATGTGCGCAATGTATGGGATGTACTGGTTAATGCGATCGATCGCGGGCCTGAATTCGTCCGGGAACGAGCGGATTGGCAACGCCGTCGGCCGGCCGGCCACCGTTTACATTTCAATCCCTGCCACGCGCATGGGAGCCGGCAAAGTACAGCTTTCGATGCAGAACCGCATCGTAGAATATCTAGCGGTGACCGATGATGCCGATCCGCTGAAAACGGGGGAAACGGTCGAAGTGATCGGCGTGGCGACGGGCGACACGGTCTGCGTCCGCCGCGCCGCGAAACCCGTCCGACAAGAAGCTCTAAGTTCGTAGCTTTTAGCTTTTAGCCAAACAGCGAGACGTATTCTGGCTAATAGCTAACAGCTAACAGCTTTTCAAGGAGATCAACATGGCCCTGATTGCGGCAGCGATTCAACCGGAAACGTTCGTTTGGCTTTGCATCTTGGGTGGCCTGGTGGCCCTCGTCTTTTTCTCCACGATCATCCTGCTCAAAGCCAACTACAAACGTTGTTCGAGCAACCAGGTGCTGGTCATTTTCGGCAAGACGGCGAAAGGCCAGGCCGCGAAGACGGTTCACGGCGGGGCCGCCTTCGTCTGGCCACTGATTCAGGACTACAGCTATTTGAGCCTGGAACCGATTCAGATCGAGATTCCGCTCCGCGGTGCGCTGTCGATGGAAAACATCCGCGTCAACGTGCCCAGTGTGTTCACCGTGGCCGTCGGCACGCAACCTGATGTCATGACCAACGCCGCGATCCGCTTGCTCGACCTGACCGTGGTCGACATCCGCAAGCAGGCCGAGGAAATCATCTTCGGCCAGCTGAGGCAGGTGATCGCCTCGATGAAGATCGAGGACATCAACCGCGATCGCGAAACATTCCTCAAGCATATTCAGAACTCGGTGGAGCCGGAGCTCAAGAAGATCGGCCTGGTGCTGATCAACGTCAACATCACCGATATTCAAGACGAGAGCGGGTACATCGACGCCATCGGGCAAAAGGCCGCGTCGCAGGCGATTCAGCAGGCCCGGCGCGGACGTGGCCGACGAGGTGAAACAGGGCGAGATTCGCGTTGCCGGCGCCGACCGGGATAAGGTCGTTCAGGTGGCCAATGCGACCAAGGAACGCGAGATTGGCACGCGGGCCGCCAGCCGGGAACAGGCCGTGCGCGTTGCCGAGCTGGAGAAGGAACAGACGGTCGGCGAGCAGACTGCGGCGTTTCAGCGCGACATTTCGGTCAAGCAGGCCGAACAGGCGAAGCGGATTGCGATTGCCGACGCGAACGCCCAAGCCGTAAATGGCGAAAACCTGGCCGACGCCAAGATCGCCCAATCGCAAGCGATCCTGCTCGAGCAGAAGGCCGAAGCGTACGAGCGCGGCGAAGGCCGAAAGCGCGAGGCCGAGGCGGCAGTCATTGAAGTTCAAAACCGGGCCATGGCTAAAGCGGCGCTCGCCGAGGCCGAACGCGTCGAGGCCGAGCAGCGGGCCAAGCTCGAAGCGCCGGCCAAGGCCCAAAAGGCACGGATCCTCGTCGATGCCGAAGCCGAGGCCGAAAAACGCCGCTTGGAAGCCCAAGGCGAAGCGGCCGCAATCTACGCCAAGCTCGAAGCCGAAGCCCGGGGCCAATATGAAATTCTGGCCAAGAAAGGCGAGGGTCTGAAGCAAATCGTCGAAGCGTGCGGCGGTGCCCAGCAGGCATTTCAGCTTATGATGCTCGAGCATCTCGACAAGCTGGCCGAAACCAGCGCCAAGGCGATTAGCAACATCAAGTTCGACAAGGTCGTCGTGTGGGAGAATGGCGGCGCGAGTGGCCGCTCGAACACTGCCGACTTCCTACACAAGATGGCCGGCTCACTGCCGCCGATGCTGCAAGTGATGCGCGACATTGGCGGCGTCGAGATTCCCACGAGCCTGGCGACGTTAGCCGGCGCCGACGGGGCCAAGGCCGATGCCAACGGGCACGTCAACGGCGCGGAACGAGACGCGGCTGGTAGCGAAGATACGGCCACGAAGACACCCGCGACCGCGCGAACATAGACGCCGATCACTTGGCGTCGTGCTGACGGCACCAGGCAAGGATATCGTCGATCGACATTTTCGACTTGTCGATCTTCTCGCTCGATTTGGCGGCTGGAGCCGGCGCTTTTGCAACGGCTGCGGCCGGCGCTGCGTCTTCTTCGTTCTCTTCAGCGGGCACAACTTCCGCTTGTGGTTTAGCGGGTGCCGGCTTCGCGGCCGCCGATCCCGCTGCCCCACCAGCTGCGGGCGGCCGCCAGCATATCGGCAACGCTCATCTTCGATCGATCAACTTTCGCCGGTGCGGCAGCCGCCGGTTTCGCGGCGGCAGGCGCAGTTCCGGCTTGAGCCTTCGCCGGCGCCGCGCCAGTCGCTTTGCCCGCTCGGGCGGCGGCCAGAATGTCTGCGACCGAGGGCTTACCCGCCTTCGCCGGTCCGGTTGCCTTGGCGACCTCGCCAGCCGGCTTCTTCGCGGCGGGAGCTGCCTTCGGCGCCGCCTTCTTTGCTTCCGTCTTCGGCGCCCTTGGCGGCGGTTTGTCCACCACCTTCAAGAACTCCGGCGCAATATCGTACCAGCCGATATTCAAGTGATACTCGTCGAACTCCACGAGCGCCCGGCCATTCATGTTGACCGTCCTCACGCGGCCCACCACGTCGCGAAAACGGGCCAATTCGGGCCGCGTGCCGTCGACGACCACGTACTTATCCGTGTACTCGCGTTTCATTTTTTCAATCTGGTCGGTGAACATCGTGCGCCGGGTCTCCTTATTGAATTGCCGATTATTTTCACCGAAAACAGGTCGAACGGCAAGGACGCATACGGGATGCAGGATGCCGGGGGCAGGGAAAGACATTCCGCTTCAAACCCCCACCCCTGCATCACCCATCCCGTATCCTCGCTAGTTGCCCCTGGCCGTTCCGCGATTCATAATCATGAATCGCTCGTTGGATGCACGACTTTCGGTTTCGTATCGAGGTGGATCGACCATGTTCAAAAAGCTGTTTGCACTAACCATGTTTGCGGCGTGCGCCGCGTTGATCTTTGCTTCCCGCGGCCGGGCCCAAAGCGGCGAGTACCTGTCGGGCATCAAGTGGCACGAGCCGCCGGTCGTTACGCCGGGCAAGACGAACGCCGATCCGCCCTCCGATGCGATCATCCTGTTCGATGGCAAGGACCTTTCCGCCTGGAAAAACGGTGAGAATTGGACCGTGAAAGATGGCGTGGCAACGGTCGGTCATGGAGACATCACGACCAAGCAAGATTTCGGCGACTGCCAGCTGCACGTCGAATGGTCTGCCCCTAACCCGCCGCATGGCCACAGCCAGGGCCGTGGCAACAGTGGCGTCTTCCTGCAGGATCGCTACGAGGTGCAAGTGCTCGATTCCTATCACGACGAAACGTATTTCGACGGCCAGGCCAGCGCGATCTACAAGCAAACGCCGCCGATGGTGAACGCCATGCGGCCACCCGGTGAGTGGAACACCTACGACATCGTCTGGACCGCGCCGAAATTCAAGGACGACGGTTCGCTCGAGTCGCCCGCTTATATCACGTGTCTGCACAACGGCGTGCTGACGCTCAACCACTTTGCGCTCGAGGGTCCGACGCCCTTCAACCAGGCGCCCAAGTACGAAAAACACGGCAAGCTGCCGATTCACTTGCAGGACCACGGCAACCCGGTGCGGTACCGGAATATTTGGGTGCGGGAGATCAAGCCGCCGGTGGGCGAGCGAGAACGCGAGCCGTACTTCCACGATCATGCGACGGGGACGGACACACCAGTTTCACAGAATATGGGCCCGGCAGGCGGCCAGGTATTACTCGATGGGAAGCCACTTGAAAATGGCAAGATTTCATTCCACTCAAACAATGGCGGCTCAGACGTATCGACGAGCGTGCGCGAGGGTAAGTTTCGGACCGACGTAAAACCTGGAGAGTATACAGTGACAGTTCAGGGAAAAGACCAAGGCGTCAAAGAGAAACTTGCAATCCGATACACCGACAAAGATCAATCCCCACTGCGGGTGAATGTAAAACCTGGGCGGAACGAGTTCGACTTCGAACTCAAATCGGATTAAATCCTTTTGCCTTTAGTCGCCGTCATCTTCGGTCACCGGTTGCCCGGTGCGCCAACGCAGCACGGCGTCCAAAAAGCCCTGGATGTCGCCGTCCAGCACGTTGTGAAAGTTGCCCTGCTGATATTTCGTCCGGGCGTCTTTCACGCGCTGATCCGGATGCAGAAAATAATTGCGAATCTGCGAGCCGAAACCGACTTTGGCCTGCTGCTGGTACTTGGCAGCGTCGGCCGCCTCGCGTTTCTCCTCCTCTGCTCGTGCGATCCGTGCACGTAGCATCTTCCAGGCCGTGGCTCGGTTCTTGTGCTGCGACCGTTCGCTCTGGCATTGCACGACGATGTTCGTCGGCAAGTGCGTTAGCCGGATCGCGCTGGAGGTCTTGTTGACGTGCTGCCCGCCGGCCCCGCTGGCGCGGAAAACGTCCTCGCGAACGTCCTCGGGATCGATCTCGATCTCGACCGAATCCGGCAGCTCGGGCGACACGTCGATGGCCGCGAAGCTCGTTTGCCGCTTGCCTTCGGCGTTGAACGGGCTGATCCGCACGAGCCGGTGCATGCCCGTTTCGCCGCGCAAATAGCCGTAAGCCATCGGCCCGCGCACGGCGATGGCGGCGTGGCTGATGCCGGCCTGTTCGCTGTCTTGCCGCTCCAAAAGCTCGACCGAGTAGCCGTTCTTTTGCGCCCACGACGTGTACATTCGCAGCAGCATCTCGGCCCAATCGTTGGCGTCGGTGCCGCCGTCGCGGGCGTTGATCGAAAGAATGGCACCGGCCGCGTCGTGCCGCCCGTTGAGCAGCGCTTTAAGTTTGAGCAGCTCGATGACCTGTTCCAACCGGGCGACTTCAGCCGGCACCTCGGCCGCAAACGACTCGTCCTCCGCCGCCATTTCGATCATGGCCGCCAGGTCTTCGCTCGACTTGATCGCGCTATCGAGCGGCGTCACGACCGAGGTCAACGACTTGCGTTCCTCGACGACGGCTTGAGCCCGCTCCTGGTTGTTCCAAAAATCGGCGCCCACCATCTGCGCATCAATCTCTTGGATCCGAGATCGTTTGGCGTCCCAGTCAAAGAGAGTCTCGGAGTTGAAGAATGCCTTGGCGAATGGCCTTGGCGCGATCGACAAATTCTTTTTCCATGCGTAGGTCAGGCTTTAGCCTGACACCTCCTATTCTTGAAGATTCGAGTTAACTCGCGAATTATACGACCCATCCCTCCCTGAGACGAGGGTAGTGGGTTAGTTTGCCTAGGATCAACAACATGTCATCCCGAGGTACTCCGAGGAATCTAGCCGGACCCCTCGGAGTACCTCGGGGTGACAAGGGCGAACCGACCCACTACCGAGACGAGGCCATACTTGCCGCTTGTGCAGAGCGGCCCTAGACTCGGCAGTATGTCACGCGTCGTGCTGGCCATGAGTGGTGGAGTCGATTCGAGCGTCGCGGCCCATCTGCTCGTCGAGCAGGGCCACGAAGTGATCGGCGTCTTCATGCGCCACGGCGAGCAATCGCCGGCGTGCGAAGTAGGTCCGCCGAGCCGAGGCGGACCTGTCCACGGAGCTGCCGCTCGGCTCGCGGGACCTACTCCACCACAAACAAGGCTGCTGCACCGCCGCCGATGCCGACGACGCCCGCCGCGTGGCCGACAAGCTGGGCATTCCCTTCTATGCCCTGAATCTGCAAGCCGAGTTCGTCCAGATCATCGACTATTTCGTCGCCGAGTACACCGCCGGCCGCACGCCGAACCCCTGCGTGCAGTGCAACAACTTGATCAAATTCGGCAAGTTGTTCGACTACGCCGACAGCGTTGGCGCCGAGTTCGTCGCCACTGGGCACTATGCGCGGCTGGAAACTCTGGCCGACGGTTCGACGGCGCTCCTTCGGGGTGTCGATGCGGCGAAGGATCAGTCCTATGTGTTATTTGGGATTCGCGCCGGGCTGTTGCCACGAATGATGTTGCCGGTGGGTCGCTTCGAAAAACCGGCGATCCGACGGATGGCGACCGATTTAGGGTTGCGAGTTGCCGACAAGAAGGACAGTCAGGAAATCTGTTTTGTCACGCGCGGACGATACGACGAGTTTGTGCGTCGGCGTCGCGAGGATGTAGACACCGCCGGTGAGCTAGTTGCAACAGACGGCACCGTGGTCGGCGAGCACGACGGGATTGAAAGTTTTACGGTCGGGCAGCGGAAGGGCTTGGGCATCGCGTTTGGCGAGCGGAAGTTTGTCCTGCGGATCGAAGCGGAAACACATCGCGTCGTTATCGGTGACCGGGATGAACTCAATTCTTGCGAGCTAACGGCGCGCGATTGCAATTGGCACGACGTCGATCGCAAAAACGCATGCACAGTCCAGCGGTGTTTCGCACAAATTCGATACAACGCATCAGCTCAGCCAGCCACGATGACGATCCTACCCGGACGGCGATTACGAATTCGCTTTGATCAGCCGCAGTTCGCCGTTGCGCCTGGTCAAGCGGTCGTGTGCTACGACGCGAACGAGAACGAGCGCCTGCTGGGCGGCGGGTGGATTGAGTGAGTAATTCAGTTGGGGAAACCGTCAGCTTCCGCCGGCGGCTATTAATCTCGATCAGCGCCTGAACTAGCCGGCGGCGGAAGCCGGCGGTTCACTCAGCCGAATACTACTCGTTCCTGCCCATTCCGGAGCCACCGGCTGCGCATCCCCTTCCTTCCAAAAAACACCGCAGTGCCGCGACAAATATGTCCTCACCAAATAGTCAAAATGATCTCGGTCCCGAACGCGCTTGCGGCTCGCTCCGCGAACCAACCAGCGACGACCATCGCAGCCGCACGCCTTCGATAATGCCCAGCTGATCAGGTTTTTTATCTTCCCGCGCACGACTTGCCACGTATCCGTCGATTGCCAACTAACCAGGATGTGTGTGTGCGTCGGTTCGAATGCCACGGCATGCAATCGCCAACCGCGCTTATTGCACGCATCCCATGCAATCCAGACAATAACGAGTTGCTGTCGTCTTCCGAAAAGTACCGGCTTCTGCTTTGCCTGGCGATCGTAGGATTGAGCGAGCGCGGCATTCGGCGGCTGAATGCCGCGACCAACTTGGACGAAGCCGCGTGGATGGTCGGCGTTCCAACTGCGGTAGGAATGGAATGTGAAAAGATAGGCGGGCATGCGGTTAGTGTACAGATGATTACGTACCCGTCAACCGCTGGCTTCCGCCAGCGGCTATTTTTCCGAGAATGAGCGATTAGCCGTCGGCGGAAGCCGACGGTTTGCCTGAAAGCATCTCCCATGCCGAACCGACTCGCCCACGAATCAAGCCCGTATCTGCTGCAACACCAGAACAATCCGGTGGATTGGTTTCCATGGGGCGCGGAGGCGATCGAGCGGTCGCGACGCGAGGATCGGCCGATCTTCCTTTCAATCGGCTACTCGGCCTGCCATTGGTGCCACGTGATGGAGCACGAAAGCTTCGAAAACGAAGCAATTGCCCAGGTGCTGAATGAAAACTTCGTGGCGATCAAGGTCGATCGCGAGGAGCGGCCCGATCTGGATCAGATTTATATGAACGCCGTGCAGATGCTCACCGGGCACGGCGGCTGGCCGATGAGCGTGTTTCTCACTCCCGAGCTGAAGCCATTCTACGGCGGCACGTATTGGCCGCCGCACGGCTCGCGCGGCATGCCCGGTTTCGACCAGATTCTCGCCGCCGTGACCGACGCCTGGAAGAATCGCCGCGAGCAAGCGCTCAACGCGGCCGAACAGCTCACCGCCGAATTGCAAAATGTCGGCAACGTAGCAGGCGGTGCGTCCGCTTCGCTCGATATCGACCTGATCGACTCGGCCGTGACGCAGCTGCGTCGAGCGTTCGACAATACATACGGCGGTTTCGGCCAGGCCCCGAAATTCCCGCATCCGATGGACCTGCAACTCCTCGTGCGCGAATTCGACCGCACCGGCCAGCAGGGACCGCTCGATATGGTCCGGCGCACGCTCGACCGAATGGCGGCCGGCGGTATCTACGACCACCTCGGCGGCGGTTTTGCCCGTTACTCAGTCGATGCCCGCTGGCTCGTACCCCACTTCGAAAAGATGCTCTACGACAACGCGCTGCTGGCCAGCGTTTATTTGGATGCGTATCTCGTGACGCGAGACGCCAACTACGCCCGCGTGCTGCGCGAGACGCTCGATTATGTCATCCGCGACATGACCGACCCGGCCGGCGGCTTCTACAGCACCGAAGACGCCGACAGCGAGGGCCACGAAGGGCTGTTCTATACGTGGACGCCCGACGAAATCGAAGCCGTGCTCGGCGAAGAGCGCGGCGCCACGTTTGGCCGTGTGTACGATGTGAGCGACATCGGCAATTTCGAAGGCCGCAACATTCTCAATCTACCGAAGACGCTCGAGCAATGCGCGAAGATTCTGAATCGTGAGCCGGCGGAGCTTGCGACCGAATTGGCTGAGAGCCGCGAAAAACTGTTCGCCGCGCGGGAAAAGCGCGTGCGGCCGGGCGCGACGACAAAGTGATTGTCGCCTGGAGCGGGCTGATGATCGACGCAATGGCTCGCGCGGGTGCGTCACTCGCGGAACCCAAATACATTTCCGCGGCGTTTAAGGCCGCCGAATTCATCACGAAAAAAATGCAGCAGTCCGATGGCCGACTGTTTCACACGTGGCGTGCTGGGAGTGCCAAGTTCGACGCATATCTCGACGACTACGCCTCACTCGCGAATTCCTTGGTAAGTTTGTACGAGGCCACTGGCGACGACCGCTGGATCGACGAAGCGGTCCGTCTCTTGGACATCGTGCTCAACCATTTCGCCGACCCGGCCGGTGGAGGATTCTTCTACACCGCCACCGACCACGAGCCGCTCATCGCGCGCAACAAAGAACTCACGGACAGCAGCACACCGAGTGGCAATGCGTTAGCAGCCAATGCCCTGTTGCGCCTTGGCCGGCTGCTGGGACGCAGCGACTACCTCGATGCGGCCGAGCGAACGTTGGCCGCCGCCGCGCCGATCATGCAGCGAGCGCCAATGGCCACCGGCCAAATGCTCTTGGCACTCGATCGCTTTCTCGGCCCATCCCATGAATTAGTTCTTTTAGGCGATTACGCGAACGACGCTACGGGAGATGCGATCGAGCTAATCCAAGGTCGCTATCTTCCGCGCAGCGTGTTTGGGTATCGGCTGGCGGACGCGAAAAACCTGCGGAAGAGCTCAATCCCGGCGGGACCATATTCACAGCACGTGGATCCGCTCTTCGCGGGCAAATCTTCGCCTGATGGTGAGCCGGTGCTTTATATCTGCCAGAACTTCGCCTGTCAGGCGCCGGCCATTGGCTTGGCGGCAATAGGTATGGCGCTCGACGCGGTCAGCCGCAGTCGACCGACCCAGGATGGGTCGGCTATATAGCCCGGCCATCTCGGCCGGCAGCGATGTGCCACGCGATTTGCGCCGCCGTCATGATGTCGACCAGCATTACACCGTTGGCTGCCGCAATGCGCGTGCAAGCCTCATATTCCGGCGTAAACCGCCGCGTGCCATCGGGAAGAAACGCCAATTTCCCGACAACCGGTCCCCATTGAGTTTCCACCGTCTGCTCCTCACGTGCGATCACGCTTCGCAACACTGTGTTACGTCGCACGCCTAGAGTCGGTGTTTCGGCGAAGAGGATCGCTTCGAGTTTGTCGGCGTCGGCAGGCCGGGATTGCACGCTGATGAGTACCCCGGGACGACCTTTTTTCATTTGGATCGGCGTGAGCGACACGTCGAGAGCGCCGGCGGCCCAGAGCAGGTCGGCTGCGTGGGCGATTGTTTCGCCGGTGGCGTTATCGATGTTGGTTTCGAGCAGCGTGAGGGCTTCCGTTCGGGATTGATGATCGTGCGATGAGGTGCCGTGGGACACGGTCGCTGAAGCGACCTCGCCGACCAGGACGCGCAAGATATTGGGCTGCGGAAAATCCTTCTGCCCCGCGCCATAGCCAATGCATTCGATCGTCATTTTCGGAAGGTGCCCGAACTCGTCGGCCAGCGCGGCAACGATCGCCGCGCCGGTCGGCGTCGTCAGCTCGCCTTCGACGTCGGCCGGCGCCAACGGTACGCCGCGCAGTAGCTCGCCGGTCGCCGGCGCAGGAATCGAACAGCGGCCGTGCGCGATCTCGACAAATCCGCGCCCGGTTGGCACCGGCGAACAAACGATTCGCTCGATCCCCAATAAATCAAAACCGATCGCCGAACCAACGATGTCGGCGATCGAATCGACGGCTCCAACTTCGTGAAAATGCACTTTCTCGATCGTGCTGCCGTGAACTTTCGCCTCGGCTTCGGCCAGCTTTTGGAAGATGCGTTTGGCCAATTCCTTTTGGCGGGCCGTCAGCGCGCTGCCGTCGATCATCGCCGTGATGTGGTGCAGGTGGCGGTGCTTGTGCTCGGGTTCGTGTTCGATCGTGATTTGGGTCGCGCGAAAACCCTGCTTCTTCACTTCACTGTCGACCAGTCGGCAGCTTGGAAGGCCCAAGGAATCGATACCGCGCTGGATTGCAGCCAGGTCGGCGCCCGCATCGACGAGCGCACCAAGCGTCATGTCGCCACTGATCCCGCTCGCACAATCGAGGTAGGCAATTCGCATAGACCTGCTAGCAAAAGATTTGATTGTACGACACGCTTCGACGCGCCGCTATCGACCACGGCGTTGACCGACCGGCGTGCCATCGTTAAACTTGCCCGCCCTGTTCTGCGCCCATACTGCGCTGCCAACCATGTCTGCAACTAAAACGGCTCCCGAGTTCCCCGCTAAGCGCTGCGTCCCCAAGATTTGGGGTCAGATGCCGATGCGGATAAAGGTGCTGTACGTCACGACGCTGCACCGCACCGGTGGCTGGCTTGCCGAGGCGTTTCGGGCCGATTGCGCGGCCGAAGTACAACTCGTCGAAACGGTCGGCGTTACGGCCGGCCTTGCCCGGTTGCGCGACGAGGTGTTCGACGCCGTGCTCGCCAGCCACGAGCCGGGCGTGCTCGATGCGCTCGATTTCGTCGAAGGGCTGCGCGCGGCGGGAACGACGAGCCGATGATCGTGCTGGGCTCATCGCCTTCGGCACAGATGGCAGCACTCTGCTACGAAGTCGGCGCCGATGCGTACTGCTGCGTCGCCGAAACAACCACCCGTTCGCTGTTGTGGACATTCGCCCGGGCAATCGAACGCTGGCAGCTCGTGCGCGAACATCGCCGGCTAGTACAGATCGACGAGCAGCGGCTCGCACACGAACATCAAGAGGCCGAACGGCTCCTAGCCGAGCAGCGAGCGCTGATCGCGGAACTTGAACTTATCCGTGATGGAAGAAGGGGAGAGGGGGAGAGGGGGAGACGGGGAGAATCATCGGATGAAGCTAACACTGGATCTCCCCCTCTCCCCCTCTCCCAATCTCCCACTCTGGTTTCGTGCGATCTACCCGATCGCCTCATCGCGCATTACCGCGAGCTGCTGCGGGCCCACGTCGTGATGGGCGCCGGCAATCTGGCCGAAGAAATGGTCCGGCTTGCCGGGCTGTTGACCGAGGCCGATGTCTCGGCCCAACGCACGATGCAGCTTCATGTGCAAGTGCTCGAAGAACTGGTCGGTTCGCTGGGCAATCGCAGTGCGCGGCACGTCATGACGCGTGCCGATCTCTTGGTGCTCGAGGTCATGGCCCATCTGGCCGATGGCTACCGGCGGCGTTACCATGAGGGGAAATCGAATGACGAAGCACGAATGACGAATGAAAAGGGCGACCGTGCGTCTCTTCATTCGTCATTCGGGAATTCGTCATTCGTCATTTACCCCTCGCATTGTTCGTTCAGTATGGGCAATTCCGATACAACCACCACTGTCGCCGAGCTACGGAAGCTCATCGCCGATTTTGTCGCCGAGCGCGATTGGTCGCAGTTCCATTCGCCCAAGAATGTTTCCATGGCGTTGGCGATCGAGGCGGCCGAATTGATGGAGCATTTTCAGTGGATTACCACCGAAGCCTCGCGCCGGTTGGCCGATGAGCCGGCGAAGCTTGCCGCCGTCGGCGAAGAATTGGCCGACGTGATTGGTTATTCGCTGGCGCTAGCCAACGAACTGGGGCTCGATGTTTCGAGCGCGATCCGGGCGAAAATGGTGAAGAACGTTCAGAAGTACCCGGCGGCCGAGTTCCGCGGACGATTCGAGCGGAAGGATTCACAGTAATCTCCGTGAACCAGCCTCTTGCCATCGTCGGGGCCAGCACTCGATCGGCGGCGGCATCCGCGGCTCGAGCCGGATTTCAACCGATTGCTGCCGATTTGTTCGCTGATGCCGATCTGCGCCGCATCGCAACCGCCACGCGAATTCGGCCTTACCCCGAGGGACTCCTCGATTGGCTCCGCACCATCGAGCCGCAGGTTTGGATGTATACCGGCGCACTCGAAAATCATCCTGATTTAGTCGATCAAATGGCCTGGATCGCGCCGCTCCTGGGCAATCCGGGCGACGTCCTCGCGCGCGTGCGTTCGCCGTGGGAATTGGCCCACGCGCTGCGACATGCCGGGCTCTTATTTCCAGAGACTTGCGCATCGGCCGAGGGATTGCCTTCCGACGGTAGTTGGCTCGTGAAGACGTATCACGGCGCCAGCGGCAGCGGGGTGCGTCTGTGGGACGGGGAGCGGGGAGCCGGGAGCAAGGAGCAAGAAGGAATTCATTCAACCGTCTATCAGCGACGTGCAGCGGGCGTTTCATGTGCCGCCGTATATGTGGCAGCGGACGGCGCCGCCGAATTGCTGGGAGTTACGCGGCAACTCATTGGCCAGCCGTGGCTCGGGGCGCATGGGTTTCAATATGCCGGTTCGATTGGCGAGTGGCCCGTCTCCGATGCAGCGCGACTCACGCTCGAACGCATCGGTAATACATTGGCGGCACAATTTGAATTGGTTGGTCTTGTGGGCGTCGATTTCATGCTCGATGGTGACGAGATTTGGACGCTTGAGGTTAATCCGCGCTATACGGCCTCCGTGGAAATCGTCGAGCGCTGCACTGATGTGAAGGCGATCGCGTTTCATGTCGCTGCCTGTAATCAATCGTTATCGATCGATCAGCGAGCCGGGTCGTCCTCGACCCCGGGCGGGGCCGGGGACGGCCCGGCTCGCTCGAATGCGCAGTTCCACGGCAAAGCGATTCTGTTCGCCAAACGCGATCTTAAAATTAGCGAGGCGATTGCCGATGAATCGCTGGCAGAAGCGCTTCGTACGCCGTGGCCAACTTTGGGCGACGTCTCCTCGGCCGGCACCTTAATTGAAAGTGGCCGGCCAATCCTGACCGTATTTGCCGAGGGCTCGACCGTTGAAGAGATCGAACAGCGCTTGCGAGAACGCGTCGCACAACTCGAACACAAATTATATATTGACGGTTAAACGAAAATCGGCCAGAGAGGATGAGTTGTGCGCCTAGGCATTATTAGCGATACACACGGCCAGGTAGAACTAACCCGAACCGCGGTGCGGATGCTCGAAAGCCTCGACGTCGATACGGTACTGCATTGCGGCGACATCGGCTCGATGGCGGTCGTCGAGCTCTTCGCCGCCTGGCCGACGCACTTCGTGTTCGGCAATTGCGATGAGAATCTCGATGCATTCGCCGCGGCAATCGCTCGAACCGGACAAACTTGCCACGGCCTGTTCGGCGAACTGGAATTCGACGGCGTCAGGGTTGCCCTGCTGCATAGCCACGAACGCCGCCGGTTCCGCCAGGCAATCGACGGCGGCGGGTACGCTCTGGTGTGCTACGGCCACACGCACGTAGCGGCCATCGACCGCCACGGCTATACGCTCGTGCTGAATCCAGGTGCAATTTACCGCGCGAGCCCGCACAGCATCGCCGTGGTGGAGCTGCCGGCCGTGGAAGCGACGATCATCGAGCTTTGATTGATACAAGACATGGAGACAAGGAGAGACGATTTTCGACCAAATCTCCTTGTCTTCCGGTCTCCGTGTCTTGCCTTTTGTTCAGCCGGCCAGCCGATCGATCCGGTTCATCGGCAGAATGAGATCGGCTTCTTCCGGCTGACAGCAGAATTGCATCAGGTACGCGTCTTCGGGCGAGTCGTCGTAGAACTCGTGCAACACGCTGGTGGCCTTGAAGCCGTTGGCGCGGAAGAACACCTGGGCGGCCAGGTTCGTCTCGCGCACTTCCAGCGAAATCCGGGTGCGCCGCTGGCTGGACAGCTTGCCGACCAGCTTGTCCATCATCTGCCGGCCGACGCCGCGACGTCGCACGTCGGCCGCCACCGCGAAGTTGAGGATGTGCAGCCGCGTTTTGTGCAGCTCGTAGATCATGAAGCCGACGACGCGTTCGCCGTGCTCGGCCACCATGCCGATGCAATTGCGTTGCCGCAGGCAGCGAATGAATTCCTCCTCGAACCAAGGGAATTCGAATGCGTTGCGTTCAATCTCCAGCACTTCGGTCATGTCCCGCCGAATCATCCAGCGGATGTGAACGCGAAGCTGCGCCTGGTGGTCGGTTGTCATGCGGCCTCCTTCCCTGTCGGCCCTCAAGTGAACCATCGTGAAACCCGCCGTGGCTCGTGGTTTGCTTGACTCGGGTAAGCAAAATATCAGAAGCCCACGAATGTGCCAAGGCGAGTGGCGCGGCGCTGCTAGCAAGCGCGGCCGGCCCGATCAAAATGGTCGGGCTGTATAGCCGACCCATCCCGGGTCGGTATTATTGCGGATCGATCGTTTCGTGCCCGGTGCGCGTTAATTCGGCCTTGAGAGTCTTCTCACCGGTCTTCTTTGGATCGATCAATTGAACATGACCATCGGCAAAGGCCGCCGCGAAAACCCGGTGGACCGATTCCTCGACGCCGCGCCCCGGGTCCGACATATCCACATTCCAATCATCTGGCTTCGTCCAGACGACGGCGAGCTGCGGCTCCACGTCGACAATCATGAGCGTCTTCGAAAGCCCGTCCGTGATCTCCTGAAATCTGGTGCCTTCGTTTTTGTAAAAGATCGTGTCAGGCCCCACCGGCACTTGGACCGTGGTTTTACCCTCGCGCGCCTGGTTTTTTAATCTCGGATCCAGATCGGCAAAAATCGCCGGCATCTTCTCGATCAGCGTGCGGTTGTGCGGGCTATCCCACGGTTCGTCGAGATGAAACTGTTTGTACAACGCTTCCTGTTCGAGAAAGGGCAGGACTGCTACGCGCCAGCTCAAGAGCGGCTTGCCCTCCTTATCGCGAATCGCCGCGGGCGGAAGGCACTTATGCGTGTCGTAATAATTGTGCATCGCCACCACTGTCTGTTTGAATTGATCCATCCGATGCCTTCGCCGGCTCGATTCCATGGCGAGGCCGTTGGCGCCGGCCAACAATTGCTGCAGTTTGGTAAGTTTGTCGCTGTCGAGCGACGGAGTCAGCGTCACTCGTGCCCCATCCTGTTGCGGCGGCATCGCATCGACGATGATCTGAATCGCTTGCTTCACTTCCGGCGGTACGGTGCCAATTCCCTTGAGGCTACCGATCGCCGCGGGCAAGTCGCGAAACAGTTTGACGAAAATCGCGGCCGCCTCGGCATCCTTGGCCTGCAACGCAATTCGCGGCTTCGTGTTGGGTGGCAGATTGATGGCCGCTTCAAAATCGAGCCAGCGATCGGCTATTTCGCCCCGTAGCGGCGCCAGGCGCCCGGCAGCACCGGCCACAATTCCCGCGACACGCGCCGGTAATCCGCGCCGGGGCAGAATACGATCGCCACCGCGGCGCCGTCGCCGATCTGCTTTGCCAGTGGCGCGATCAGCTCGCTGCGCGGCGATGATTGCAACCGGGCGTAGCGGGCGACCGTCGATTTTGTGCCGGCGAGCACGACTTCGCCTTTTCGCTGGACATCGAGCTCTTGTGCCAGCGACCTCGCCCCACTTTCCGGCATCGCACTCGCAAACTGGCGTATTGTGTTGCCGATCATTTGTGCCACGTCGTGCGGGTTCTTGCCAGGCTTCGTTGCGGCAATCACGACCGGCCCGCCGTTGAGATGCACGTCGCCAAGCCCCACCACGACGTAAAGCGCGTGACCACCAGCGTCTTGAAAGTTCTTCGCCAACCCGCTGAACATCATGGCGCCAAGCATCTCGGCTTGAGCCGCCTGGGGCAGCTTCGGCAGCGACGAGACCAACTCACCAATGTTCGCGGCATTGAACGACGAAAAGTCGATGTAAGCCGCCGCCAGCGTATCGTCGTTTACAAACGGCGAGAGTACCGCTTCGTGATCAACCGGTTCGGCGGCCACAAGCCGATCGGACGCCGGCACAAATAGTCCGAATATGATGAAAGCAGTCGTGAAATACACTTTTTTCAACATGATGTTTTTAACCGCTAATCGAAGCTAATACTTACCAATAACGGATCGAATGAATTGCATGAGCGCACATTAGCGTCGATTAGCGGTTAACTCCTTCTTTCTAGTCTTTGCGTCTTCGCGCCTTTGCGTGAGACAAATACGGCAGTTTCATTTCTGCGCCGCAATTTGGATTTCGTATCGCCGATTGCCGCCCTTAGTGTGGTCCGAAGGCGGCAGTTCCAACACGCCGGTCGTGTTCTCTAGCCGATACACAAACGGTTTTCCCGTGGCCGGATTCAACGGAACCGAGACCAAATCGATATCGGCCAACGCTTTGGGCAACTGGCCGTCGTGCCTGGCGGCGTACATCCGCAATGCTTCGATTACGCGCAGGGCGGCAACCTCCCGCTCCAGCCGCACTTCGGCATAGCGAACCGATAACATCGCCGGCATCAGCCATTTCAACAACGGCCATACCTCACGGTCCTCGCCCGATCCGAAGATATCGATCGCCGCCAAACGTTTCTCGAGCACGACATTAGCTTTGATCGCGTCGGGGAAGGACATGTACCAAAGTCTTTCTTCATCGTCGGCAAAACGGCGATAGACCCGCTCCGTGTAAATCGCGATGACCTGACCCACGGCCATCTTCTCCACTCGCTCGCGGTCCATACCCTGGGCGATCAGCCGTTCTTTGGCGTGCGTGTATCCCAGTAAGCCCAGACCCGTCGCGGCAACTCCCGCCAAAACGTCGCCTTCGTTCGAAAGGCCGATATTGGCGGCTGCGGTCGAATCAACTCCATTTTTCAAATCGCGAAGCGACTTCGTGAACAGCCTGTTCCACTCTTCCGGCGAGCGCTCGGTCGTTTCCGCGTTTTCAATAAACGGAAACATTCGCAGCCCAAATTCCGATTCAAAGCGGACCGCCGGCGCCAGGTCGATTGGCGGATCGGGCAGTTGACTAAGCGCCCAGTACATATTCGGTGAGCCCGGGCTGGCAATGAAATCGATCAGTGTCCCGTTCGTGACCCCATCAATGGCGATCCCGATCAGCCCGCAGACAATCAGCGGCGCCTTGGCCACGTCGCGGCCCAACCGGTATTGTTGCTGCATCGTTTCAACGGCGTCGCCATATCGGTGCTCGGCGATCGCCAGTCGAGTGCGGAGGGCCAGCATCCGGGCGATGTCGCGGCAGCCCTGAAATTCGGGCAGTAGGAAGCTTATGATCTCCGGGCCGCGCATCTGTTCCACCCCCAATTCCCAGTCGCAGCCACTGAATTCGAACGCCGGTTTCAAATAGTTCGTGTAAATCGAATTGAACATCTTGTTGGCATCGCGAACCTTTGCAAGCGGCAAGTCGCGGATGGGCGTCGCTTCGGCGCCGGTTTCGTACCATGGGCTCAATTCCTTATCGTCGTTGTATTTATCGCGGATGTTCTTCATCGCCTCGCGAAGATCCAACTGAGCCCGGTAATAAAACGGGACCGCGTTGCCGGTCTTCAAGTCGATATCGTGGGCAATGAACCGGTAGCGCAATGCGGGCACCGGTTCATCGGCGGGCGTAACAGTCATCCGGACGACTTCCACCTGGCTGCCATCCCCCTCCGGCTTCGAGTACGAAACGTCGCCCCGCGCCGTAGACGCGATCGTCATTGCGAGCGCGAAACAATATGAGATGCACGAACGCGTCATATTGATAGTCCTTTGAAAACTTCAAGATCGCGATGGAATCGATCGGCTGAACGACGGCAGCAACTCGTCGAGCAAGTTGCGGGCCGTGACTGGCTTGGTTGGTGGACGGTCGTTCGAACCGTCTCGATCGACGCCGCCCCAAGGCGCCTCTGCCGGCAACGCGCTCACGCCATGCGTTAGCGCGATATAACGAACGCCCAGGTAAGTGTCGGTGGGCGGCCCAGATGTCGACCACCCATCGCGGCTTGTAACCAGATAGGCCGGATTCACTTCCCCCTCGCGCAACGCGCTAACAACGTCCACCACCGCTTGCGGTTTAGCTTCTTTTTGTCGCGCCACAAGTTGCAATCGGCTCTGCCACACCAACATCGTCGCCAACAGCAACGTCGCGGCCGTCATGCACGCGGTGGCGGCCGGCCATAACCAACGTCCCGCGCCGGCGATTCGCGACGTTGTGGCGATCCGAATCGGACCTTCCTCGGCCACGCGGCCTGCCGCGAACATCAGCCGATCGCGATCGATCCGTGGCATCACGGGTGTCAAACCGCGCAATTGCCGTTCGAGCGCCGTCAGCTCGCCGCTTAATTCGTATTCGCTGGATTTTTGTTCGTCGAACATGGCGACTCCAGAATGTTGCGAAGCTTCGTCAATGCCCGCTCGTATTGCCGATGGGCGGTCGAGACCGAGATGGCCAGCGCCGCCGCTATTTCCTCGTAAGTCAGTCCGCCCCAAATTCGCATCACGACAAGCTCCCGCTCGCCGGGCTCCAATTGCACCAGCGCGTCGGTTGCCGCGATCGCGTCGCACCGGTCGAACGCAGCTGAACGCTCGGCACCGGCGAACCGATCGGCAATCGCTCGCGACTCGCGTTCTCGCCGGCGCCGCTCGCCGCGGGCCGCATTCAGCGCCCGGTTTTTCACCACGCGATAAAGCCAGGCGACTACGTGGTCCGGCGCCTGCCGTTGGCGCGCAAGTTCCACGATCGCTTCCTGCACGCAATCGTCCGGCACCTCGGACCACTGCGCCGCGTAGAGCGCAAGGGCCGGCCCGTGCTCATCCAGGAGCCGCCCCAACAGCTCGGCGTCGATCGGACCGTTCATGCACGCCTCGCGGGGCCAGGTGTTCAGCAGTAAGACACCGCCACGAGACAGAGTTTTTCAGATTAGCCACGAGAAACACAAAAAGGTACGGAAAAGCGGGGTCTTTTCGCGCCTTTTCGCGTTTTTTGCGGCTATAAAATGCCGGCCAGGCGGGCCGTTTCATCATAACCGCAAACTGCCGAAGTTGCGCCGAGACCGGTGACGCAATAGGCACCGGCCGCTGCCGCCAGTCGGCCTGCATCGGCGGGCGCTAACCCGCGCAGCACGCCGGCCAGGAGCGCGGCCGTAGAAGCAATCGCCGGCGCCAGTGGTATCGACGACTTTGGCCGGTGCTTTCACGACCGAGACATCGATGAATTCGCCCGGCCGTGGACTCAAGAGTGCCCCGTGTGCGCCCAGCTTGATTCCGAGCCAGCCTTTGGCGCCCGCTTCACGAAACGACTGGATCATGCCGCGCGGTTCGCTGCGACCGGTTTGATTGGCCGCCTCAGCTTCGTTCGGCACATAGAAATCCAGGTGCGGCAAAATGCTCGCCAGCGGATCCATCCGGCCGCCATCGCCGGCCGAATCCATGCGCCGTCAGGCAACCCGTTTCGCGGATCGCGGCCAGCACTTCCGGCAGATCGGGTTGCAGCCGCGTCATCAGCGGATAATAGCCCAGCAGCATCGCCCGGCTGCTGCGCGAACAAATCGAGCCGCGACAACATCGGCTTGTCTGTCCAACAGCCGCGGCGCGCCGACGCAATGCACGAAGCTCCGCTCTCCGCTCGGGTCGATTAGGACCGCCGTCGTGCTCGTTGCGGCATCCGGTTGCGTGACCAGGGCCGATGTATCAATCCCCTCGGCTGCATAGCGGCGGCGAATCGACGTCGGCCCATTCATCGGCCCCCACATACGTGAACGCCGCCACGCGCATCCCCAACCGCGCTAGCGTGATTCCCGAGTTCGAAACGATGCCGCCGGTCGTCAGAACGAGCGGTTCGCTTTCGACGAGCCGCCCCGCTCCGATCGGCTGCGAAAGCGGCACCGGCCGCGCAAGCACGTCGACAACGCAAGAACCAACGACGACGCAGTCAAAGTGCTTTTCCATTGGCCGCTCGTCGGTAATTAAGAAATGACAAATTGCAAATCGGACTTCGGCAATTTGCAATTTGCAATTTCATTACTTCTTCGCGAGTTCCTTCTCGATCGCCGCCACGACCTCCGGCGCATCGGGCTTCACCTTGTGATGAAACCGCGCGACAACTTGCCCGTCGCGGTTGAACAGGAACTTTTCGAAGTTCCAGGGGATTTTGCCGGAGAATTTGGGATCGGTCTGCTTCGACGTCAGGTACTTGTACAGCGGCACCGCGTTGTCGCCGTTGACATCCACCTTGGCCATCATGTCGAACTTCACGCCGTAGTTTTGCTCACAGAATTCCGCGATTTCCTTTGCGGTGCCCGGTTCTTGCTTGCCGAACTGGTTGCACGGCACGCCGACGATCGCCAAGCCCTCCTTGCCGTACTTATCGTGGAGCTCTTCGAGCTGCTTGTACTGCGGAGTATTGCCGCACTTGCTGGCGACGTTCACGAGCAGCACCACCTTGCCTTTATATTTCTCGGCCAGGTTGACTTTGTTCCCGTCGAGCGTTTCCATCTCTTCATTGAGCGGCGTCGCATTGGCCGCCTTCTCTGCCTTCGACTTCGCCGCGCCGGCTGCCGTGCTGGTTTGCGCCATCGAGAACACTCCTATCATAACGAGTGACGATTTCAGAAAAAGTCTCATCGGAAATTCTCCAGTGTAAGTGAAGTGGGTTCAACTAATCCGGCCAAGATGGCCGGGCTATATAGCCGACCCATCTTGCGTCGGAAAGGTTACATCGCCGACCCATTTTGGGTCGCGCTCTCACTATGCGTTCATCATATACACGCCGCGGCGAGTCCGCTCGGCACGCCGCGATTCGTCGATCAGGTCGCCGACTTGGCGCGGATTCTCGATCCCATCCATGATCACGATCCCTTTTCCGGGCGCGTCACGGTCGGGGCTTTCCTCTTTGGTGGTTTCATCCGTAGTGCGGAGCAAGATCGTACCCAGGTTGAACATCCGTTCGACGAGCCCCTGCCGAACGCTGATGTCGTCGATGTCCACCAGCAAAATGCGGTTGTCAGTTCGGCTCAAAAGTCCCTTTTGGATGACAAAGCGATGGGTAGTCAACCGGTATTGCAACGACGTTCGTTTGTAGAACGAATACAAAGCAAGACCGGCAAGAATAACCAGCGCTCCAATGGCGACAACAACCCAGCCATAAGGCCCGGCGTACGACGCGGCGATCATCCCCAGCACAGCCAGCAAGAGCACGCCGATGTACGCCCCCGTCATCGCCTTCGGAGAGTACGCGCCGCTCCACAGCTCCTCTTCCGGCACATCCCGGGAATTGCCTTGTGCAACACCTCCCTGCAACGACCCCGCAGCCGCCGGTCGACCCACCGCGGCGCGCCGCGCCTCCCATTTGGGCCCCGCACTGCGGGCAATACGCGGCTTGAGCCGGCGCCTCGGCGCCGCATTGAGTGCACTTCATCGGATTCGTTCCTCCCGGGCCTCGGTTGCTCGCGTCGTATTATAGAACCATTCGCCCGGCGAGCGGAAGGATTGCCGCCGCGCGAAATCAATGCCCAGTCATTAAATCAAAACCCAGTCATTCTGAGCGTAGCGAAGAATCTCTACCCGCCAAGACGCAAGATCCTTCGCTGCGCTCAGGATGACTATTTTACACCACCGACTCGGCCGGTTCGGGCGGTTGGAGATGTTCCAGCGAGCCTAAACGAACAAGCTCGGGCCAAAGCACCGAAACGACGCCCACTGTCACCAGCGTCATCACGCCGCCGAAGACCACCGACGGCACGAGCCCCAGCAAACTTGCCGCAACTCCCGATTCGAACTCGCCCAGCTCGTTGCTCGACCCGATGAAAATAACGCTTACCGCGGTCACGCGGCCGCGCATCGAATCGGGAGTCAGAAGCTGCAGCACCGTCTGCCGAATCACCACGCTGATGTTGTCGGCTGCCCCCAAGATGAACAGCGCCGCGAGCGACACTACGAACGAAGTCGATATGCCGAACACGATCGTCGCCACACCGAACGTCGCCACCGTGATCAGAATCGTCCGCCCGCCGCGCTGGATCGGCCGGCGCAGTGCCAGGATGATTCCCATCGCGATCGATCCAAGCGCGGGCATCGCCCGCATCCAGCCCAAGCCGACCGAACCGGCATGAAAAACCTGCGTGGCAAAAATCGGCAGTAGCGCAACCACGCCGCCGAACAGCACGGCCACCATATCCAACGTCATCGTCGATAGGATGATCGGCTGGCGCCGCAGGAAATGGATTCCTTGCAGGAACGCCCGCCACGATTTCGGTTCGCTAACTCTCTGCTGCGCCCGCGGCCTCACGAATAACATGCACATAGCCAGGACCAGGCTGGATGCCGCATCGATCAGGAACACGATGACCGGGCTCCACAACGCCAACAAAAATCCGCCCGCCAACGGTCCGATCGTCGAGGCTAGTTGATAGGTGTTGCTCCGCCAGGTCGCCGCGTTGGAGAATATTTTGGCTGGGACCAGGCCAGTCACGATCGCCGAGGAAGCCGGCCAGCCCAAGGCCCGGAAGGTTCCCGTCCCGAATAACAGCAGATAAATGAATAGCGTCGGCGCCCGCGACCACGAGGCCCACGCCAGACCGAGGCCACAAGCGGCCAGCCCCAGCTGCGCAATCAGAATCAGCCATCGCCGCGAAAAGCGATCGGCCGCTGCACCCGCCGGCAGCGCGAATAACAGCACCGGCAGCACCAACGTCAGGCCGATGTAACCCAGCAGCAGCGCCAGCCTCCGTGGATCGGGCTCGCGGATCGTGATCTCCCACTGCACCGCCACAATCCGCATCTGGCTGCCAGAGTTGGAAATCAATCCGCCGATAAGATAAAGCAGAAACCCTTTGTGCCGCAGGGCGGAGATCGGATCTACGGCAGTGCGTCGCGCCATTGCAACATCGAGCACCGGCCGTAAGACCGGCGGTAATTAAAAATCGCCAAACGAGCTTGAACCAAGAGCAATGAGCTTATCCGATCGATCACCGCCTTGACTAGCGAATCGAGTGCCAATCGCGCGTCATTCCAACTCGGCCCACGCCGAAGCCTCGCCATCCGCATCCACTTCGACGCGAATGACATTGGCACGGCAACATACGGGGCAGTCCTCGACATACTCCTGCCGATCGCCCTGCGACAGATCGACCGGAATCACGATCTCTTCCCCGCAGGCGCCGCAGATGTAGGTTGTTTCGCCGTTCATTGGTCACCTCATGTCATTCCGAGGTCCGCCGAGGAATCCGGTTGCGCGTCCGTTTGCGCTTGTCACCCTGAGGTACTCCGAAGGGTCCGGCTAGATTCTTCGGAGTACGTCAGAATGACGAATTGTTGATCAAAGCCATACGGACCCACTACCAGAAATCCGCGCGGCTCCTCGAACTTCGTGGCAACACCATCGCGAACCACCGCTCGGAAAGTCCTGTCCACGCTACATGGCATCTTCCCGAAAGACCGAGCGCACGTCCACTACAGCCGCCGAGGCGACGCTGGCCAAGGCGCTTGCGCCTGAGGATATCCGTGCTGGCGACTTTGTCACGCCACTGTACGTGATCGCCGAAGTGCCATCGTACTTCTGGTATGACAGGGAATTGCCGCGCGACGAGCTGGTTCGCATTCGCTGCACAGCCTCGTGCGACGGCGCGCCCTCAAAGTGCAATCGGTCTGCCTGCCGTTCGTACTGGTGAAAACACCTGCCGGCGATCGCGGCATGCTCGACCTGCGTAAGTGCCAACTCGCGCGGCTCGACAAGTCTCACGCCAAGCGGGCCTGGAAGGCGTGCAAGAAAACCTGTGCAAAACGCCAAAGCGGTCCGCCAGCGTAA
This sequence comes from Pirellulales bacterium, assembly GCA_963733825.1. Lineage (GTDB taxonomy): Bacteria > Planctomycetota > Planctomycetia > Pirellulales > Lacipirellulaceae > JABDGM01. Next base: position 12,299 of record CAVTEK010000002.1, on the reverse strand, counting down.
TGGTTCGATGCCATTCGTCATTCCCGCGCATGCGGGAATGACACTTTACAGCGTGGGAATGACACCTACAGCGACGAGCCCGTCGTATCCAGATTCCAAATCACTTCGCGCGGGATCAGGCTATACATGCCGCGCGTGATGTACTGCTCGATGACTTCGTCCACTTGCTGGATCGGCGTCTTCGGCACGAGCACGATGTCCGAATCGTTCAGCCAGATGTCGTCGGCCGGAACGGGCCGGCGGGCGTATACAGCGCCGCGCAAATCGAGCATCGTCGCCATCAGCCGCCAATCGGGGCCGCGGCGGAAGACCACCACTTGCCGCAAATTCGAGCCGGGAGTCCAGCGGCCGGCCATTGCCAGCGCCTGGATCACCGTCGTCGGACCGTCGAGCTCGAAGCGACCGGGCTGCCCGACTTCACCGAGCACGTAAATGAACCGCTTGGCTCGTTGCACGAGCACAAGCGTCACTTGCACGCCCGGTATATCCGAGTCGTATCGAGCGTCGATTTCCTGCTTGGCTTCGGCCAGCGTGAGGCCTTGCACGAACACGCTGGCGATCCCCGGCAACTGAATGTCGCCCGCCGGCGTAACCGTCACCTGAATCTGCAAGCCACCCATCGTGCCGGCGCGGCTATCGACCGTGTTGAGCAAGTCTTCCAGTTTCGTATTGACGGAAACTGGCGTGACCGTGATCGATGGATTCTTATAGTACTTCTTGAAGCTCTGTTGGAGCTCGATTGCGCAGCGCGGGGACTGTACGTCGGGTCGCTCGCACCTGGCCCAGTAGTGGCAGCGTGATCGTGCCATCGGGCTGAACCACCAAATCGCGCGAGATATTGTCGCCGACCGGCTCTGCCTCAGCGCCGCCAGGTGATGCTGCTGCCATGGTCTGCCGTAAGTGATTCGACACGGAGCCGATCGCCGACTTGTATCTCGTACGGCCGCGAGAGTTCTTCACGCGTACGGCGATAATAAACGGCCACCACGTCGCCCTCGCGCACCCGATATTCGGGCACGTGCGGCGTGCGTGCATGACCCACGTATTCGCCTTGGGCGAACTCCTGCCAGGGAATCATGCCGCGGGCATCCCAGCCCACTTCGCCGCAACCGCAGCCCGCCCCGCTATCGACACCCCAAATCGGAAACGGCGCCGCCGGCGTCACGGGCTGGCACACCTGTGCCCTGGCTGGCGCTGGTCAACGCCAACGCCGTCACCGCGCTAAGCAAAGCGATGAACCATTGCCGGTCTTCAAAGGTTGGCATCGACGTTTTCATTCGCTTGCGGTTTAGCGCCATTGGGTCGCGCCGAGCGCCGTCGGCCTGGCCGCTGTAGTGGAATTCGAAACAACCGGCAGCGGCGACGCCGCCGGCGTCACGCGGGCCATCTCCGCCGGCGAAACCCATTGCACGCCGGCCCGGCGCGAAATCGCCCCGTTCGATCGCTCCAGCGCCGCCAGACGCTGCGCTTCCTGTTCGTTCGCCGATGCCTGACCCGCCATACCCAACTTCTGTTCGGCCACGGCCAGGTTGTGATACGCGGTCGCATTCGGCGCCAAGTCGATCGTGCGCTCGAATTGGTGCACCGCCTCGGCCGGGTGCCCCGTGCGGCACAACAACACGCCGAGCTCGTTCGCCGCCAGGTGATTGTCCGAGCAGGCATCGAGCGCGGCCGAGTACATCGTCATCGCGCCGCGGGTAAATTGCAGATCATCATCGCGGCGTTCAGCCAACCGCGCGTATACTTTTCCGAGTCCGTACAGGGCCATCGAACCGGCCTGCTCGCCGGAAGCTGCCAGGGAAAGCTGCTGCTGCGCATAGGTGTGATAAAGCACAACCGCCTCTTGCGGCATCACGTCTTCGGGATAGTCGCGCAACACCGGAGTGCGATGCGATGAAGCAACTTCGCGCACGTCGAGCTCGGCTTCGAGTTGGGCGCCCGGCGGCACGAAGTCGCCCGCCTCGTCGAGGGCCCGCAGCCCGGCTGCCGCGCCGCCAGGCCGTTGTCATGAGGGACGCATGAGCCTGATCCTCGCGGTGGACGACGAGCCGCAGCTGCTGCGCGTGCTGATCACCAACCTGAAGGCGCGGCGACGACGTCGACGCGCGCCACCACCGGTGAGATCGCGGCTCGAGATGGCGGCGCGGCACCACCCCGACGTCGTCGTGGTCGACCTGGGCCTGCCGGGGATGAGCGGCATCGACGTGATCCACGGGCTGCGGGGCTGGACCGACGTGCCGATCATCGTGCTGTCGGCCCGCGACGCCGAGCGGGAGAAGATCGTGGCGCTCGACGCGGGGGCCGACGACTACGTCACCAAGTCCTTCGGGATGGGCGAGCTCCTCGCCCGCATCCGCGCCGCCTGCGGCGGGGGAGGCCGGCGCCCGAGCAGGCGACGGTCGTGACCGACGCGTTCACGATCGACCTTGCCGCGAAGCGTGTGACCAACGAGCAGGGCGAGGCGCGGCTGACGCCGACCGAGTGGCACCTCGTCGAGGCGCTGGTACGCAACGTGGGCCGGCTCGTGACGCAGGCGGCGCTCCTGCGCGAGGTCTGGGTTCCCGACTACGGGACCGAGACCAACGACCTGCGCGTCGACATGGCGCACATCCGCCGCAAGCTCGAACCGAACCCGTCGGAGCCACGCTTCTTCATCACCGAGCCCGGCATGGGTTACCGGTTCGAGGCCGGCGAGCCGCACGACGCGCCGGCCTGACCGGAGCCCCGGCCGGGGAACAGCAATGGCGAGCGCCTCCGCCGCCGCGCCAGGCTGCTTCGGGAACCAGGCTTCAAGGGTGGACGCGAGGTCTCATCGGCGGGCGGTCGTCGTCGCGATCGTGGTCGCGGTCGGCGTCGCCCTCGTCGCGACTGCCGTGGCGCGGCGTTCGTTCCGCGCCGACCACGCCACGCAGCTCCGTTCCCCGAACCACCTCACCGTCAACGGCAATGCCTGGGCGCTCGGCGTCGATCCCGACCATCTGTGGTTCGCCTGGCAGCTGCACGACGGCCGACCCGGCGTGGGCCAGACCGTGTACCGCATCGTCCTTTCCAAGCGCCCGCATCCGCTGCCCGATCACCGGGGCGTCGTCTGGGACGACGCGGTGCGCTCCGGGCAGCAGGCGTTCGTTCCCTACGACGGTCCGACCCTGCTCTCGAGTCGCACGTACCACTGGTCCGCGCAGACGACCATCATCGCTACGGGACCCGACGGCGCGGCGAGAGCAAGCGAGTTCGCCCCGGGTCAACGGTTCGTGACCGGCTGGCGCGACACGGATTGGAAGGCGAGCTGGATTCCACCCGGGCCGGCGCATCCCGGCGACGAGGAGTACACCTACGTCCGCAAGGTCGTGAATCTGCGCAGCTTCCACATCGCGTCGGCGCGCGCGGTCGAGGCCCCGTCGGAGCAGTTCCAGCTGTTCATCGGAGGCAGGCGAGTCGGTTCGGGGCCGTCGTACTCAACGCCGACCACTCCGACCACGAGACGTTCGACCTCGAGTCGCTGCTCCACCCGGGAAAGCCGAACGTGATCGGCGTCCTCCACTACTGGAGTGGACCGGGGCAAGGACGGCCGGCCGGCATCCCCGGGTTGCTGGTCCAGATCGTGGTCGAGCACGGCAACGGCACGCACGAGGTGATCGGGACCGACGGGACCTGGCGGAAACACAAGGCGGAGTGGCTCGCCGCGCCGCGTTCGGAACGACGAGGGTGGCTTCGCCGAACGCATCGACGGGCGGTTGTCCCGACCAAATGGACCTCGCCGACGTTCGACGACAGCACCTGGCAGCGCTTCGCCGTCATCGGGCCGCCCGGCACGAAGCCGTTCACCCATCTCGTCGCGGAACGCACCCGGATCGGTGACCAGATCGTGCACCCGGTGTCCGTCAAGAAGTTGCCCGACGGCGCGATCGTCGCCGACTACGGCACCGTCATCGTGGCTCTCCTCCCCAGGGTCCAGGTCCGCGACGGTGTGGCCGGCCGCAGGATCCGCATGCATGTCGGCTTCGTGCTCGACCCCGACGGTCACGTCTCCACGACGACCGGAACCCAGGCGACCGATCTCAGCTTCGAGTACATCGAACGCGTGCACGCCCTGCAGGTGTTCGAGCCGTTCACCTACCTCGGGTTCCGGTATCTGGAGATCGATGCGCCGGGGGAGACGATGCAGGCGGCGCAGCTCGGCGCGCGGGGACTCGCCACGCGAAGATGCCCGACGAGCGCGTGGCTACGTTCACGTCGTCGGACCCGACGCTTGACAAGGTCTGGGAGCTCGTGGGCCACTCCGCGTTGTGCACAACGCAGGACCAGTTCGTCGACACCCCGACCAGGGAGAAGGGCCAGTTCCTCGCCGACGCCTACAACATCTCGCAGGCGACGATGCACCATGTGTTCCGCGAGCAGAACCTCACCTGGCAGGCGCTGCACGACTTCGCCGATTCCCAACGTCGGTACTGGCCCAACGGCAACCTCAACGTGGTGTACCCGAACGGCGACGGCCCGCCCTCGTTCCTGGACTTCACCGTCGAGCAGGCCATCCCGACTGGGTCTGGCAGTACTACGTGGAGACCGGCGACCGCGACACGCTCGAGCAGCTCTATCCGGTTGTGCGGCGCGTGGCCGGATACGTCGCCGGCCTGATCAACCCGAAGACCGGGCTCGTGACGTACACCGCCTGCTGGACGGTTACGACCTCGTCGATGGTCACCCGCGATGCAATACGGCTACGACGTCGGTACCGTCGCCCACACGACCGCCAACGCGCTCGCCGCGGTCGACTTCGAGCGCGTTGCGCAGATGGCGACCTTGCTCGGGCGGCGCGCCGACGCCACGGACGCGCGCCGGAAGCACGATGCGCTCGTGACGGCGATCAACGCTCGGCTGACGCGCGCCGACGGCGTCTACGTGGACGGTCTGCGGGCGAACGGCACGCAGAGCAGCCACGCCGCGGAACAGGCCAACGTGTTCGCGCTCGTGTGCGGTGTCGTACCTCGCGGCGAAGGTCGCGGACGTCGGTTTGTACGTCGCCGGGCTTGGGATCAATACTGGACCGATGGACGGCCTGTTCCTGCTCGACGCTCTCCGCATCGTGGGACGCACCAGCGACGTGCTGCGCATCCTGACCGACACCCGGCATCCCGGGTGGGCCTACGAGACCACCCACGGCGGCACGTTCACCTGGGAGAGCTGTCTCCTCAGCGACGTCGAGGGCGACAGCATGTCGCACGGCTGGGGATCCAGCGCGCTGGTCTGCTTCTCCAATACGGCGCTGCTCGGCGTGACGACCGAGCCGATGGGCGCGTGCCGTCCGGCCCGGTCGTCGACGTCGTCGAGCCGGACGCCGGCCCGACGAGCGTCGAAGGGTCGATCCCGACGATTGCCGGCGCGGTGTCGGTGCATTGGGATCGCACCGGCGCGTGCGTGAAAATACCATCCTGGGAGTGCCCCCGAACGCCACCGCGCACGTGAAGATCGGGGACCGCGAGCGAGTCGTCGGCTCGGCTCTCTCACGTGTCCACGAGCCCACGCATCGTGCCACTTCTCGATCTGCAGCAGCTTCACGACGAACCAGTAGTGTCTCGTCCGGCGCGATTCCGGGCTCACCGGTTGCGCCGTAGGCGAGGTCGGGCGGTATCCCGAGCAGGCGGAGCCCACCTTTGCGCATGCCGGGGATGCCTTCGACCCAGCCGGAGATCAGCCCTTGCGACGCGTCGAGTGGGACGGGCGAATCCGGCTGCCCGGTCTCGAACGACGACTCGAGCACCTTGCCGGTCGAGCACAGGACCAGCACGTAGTCCATCTTCACGGTCGCGCCCGGTTGCACCGTGGGCCCGGTGCCCCGCACGAGGTCGCGGATCACGATCTGCTTCGGCGGCGGCCCGAGGTCGAGCGGCACGGCCGGCGTGTTCTTGGGCACCTTGCCCTTCACCGCGACGCACGGCTTGCCCTTGACCGACGGCAACGTGGTCGGGTGGTCGTCGCGGCGGTCGTGCTCGTGCTCGTGCTCGACGCCGATCCGCCGCCGCTGTCGCCGGTGGCGCGCACGATGTAGTGCGCGATGCCGACGACGGCCGCGAGCGCGAGCCCACCGCCCCGATCGTGAGCCGTCGCGCACCGCGCCTCGCTGGGCGCCTTCCATGGCCGCGGCGCGTTCCCCTCGGTTGCGCTGCCGTCGCTTTCGGTTGGCCGAGCTCACGTCATCGGGCTCACGTCATCGGCGCTCACGTCATCGGGCTCGACGTCATCGGGCTCACGTCATCGGGCTCCAGATCGTCCGTCGGGCTCGTGTCAGTCGGCGTGCTCGTCGAGGCGGGCCAGCCATCGGGCCCGTCCGGCTCGCGCTCGGCGTCGTATTCCCGCAGGATCTGCATCTTCTCGGCCTCGATGGACCCTCCGCGTGCACGGCGAGCACCGACTGATAGCCGCCGAAGTCGCCGACCGTGAGGTCGGCGATCATCTTCATCATCGCGAGCCGCTCGGCGGCGGGTGTGGATGCGCCGAGATACTTCTCGACACGGGCCGCACTTCGGGCACGTCCCAGTCGTCGCCGCCGGGGCCGGTCACCAGCAGCCGGCCCGCGGACTCCTGCACGATCCGGATCGCGTCGTGGTAGCCGGTCGCGAACGTGTACTTCGCGACGTTCATCGTCATCGAGTCGGGACGGCAGATGCCGCGGGTGTCGACGCGCCCGCGCTAGCGGCGCCTCGGTCAACGACCGCATCGTCTCCGCGTAGATCACGAGCTGCGTGAGCTTCTCGCGGATGTGACCGGCCCTTGAGACGCCGTTCATCGCCGCGATCTCGCCTGCGGCGCCGACCAGCGCGTCGAGCAGGGCAGCTTGTACGACACCGCGGTGAAGCGGTGGAAGTCGACGAACGCGAGCGCGAGCGGCCCGGCGACCTGTGTCTCGCGCAGGAACACACGCTCCCAAGGATGAACACGTCGTCGAACACGGTCAACGTCTCGAGCATCTTGTGGCGTGACGAATCGGCCGGTCCCAGGGGTGGTGCTCGCCCGCCGAGTACGACGAGATGTAGAGCGACAGGCCCGGCGCGTTCGCGGGAACGGCGAACGAGACCGCCCACGGCGTCTTCCGCTTCGTCATGGCCCGCGTCGGGAGCACGACGATCTCGTCGCAGTTGGCGCGAACGTCGTGTGCGCCTTCGCACCGCGCACGACGATGCCGTCGGCGGTCTCGCCGACGATGCGGAGGTACATGTCGGGATCGTCCTGCTCGTGGGGCGATCTTCGACCGGTCGCCCTTCGCGTCGGTCTGGGCGACCGCGAGCACGAGGTCGTCAGCCGCGACGCGCGGTGGAACGCCGCGCTCGCGTCGAGGCCTTCGCCTTCGAGGGTCGACAGCAGGCCGAGGAGCGCGTCGGAGCCGACGTCCTTCACCGAGAGGATCGTCCCGACAGCAGCGAGCCGAGCTCGATGAGCTTCGAACGGCGGATGAGATCGTCGGGGGTGCGTCGGCATCGCGTAGAGCGTGTGGTATTCCGCCGCCGCTCACCGGTCGATCGGCTACGGCGAGCTCGCGGTGCGCGGGTCTGCGTCATCTCGAAGTCGACCGCCGCGTTGTTGACGGCGACACGGAGATCGGGCTCGGCGAGGATGTCGTCGACGTGCTTGCCGCGGTACCAGAGCGAGCGGCCGTCGCGCAACGATGCGCGGTACTCGTCAGCGGTGCGCAGCCCCAATTGCGCTCCTCGGTCGGGGGACCCCGGATTCTGCATGATCCGCGGAGGTTGTCACCACTCACCGCCTGCGCAATTCCCCGGGTGCGACACCGCGGTTTAGCTTCCTGGCCGGATTCCGGCGCCGCGCCCGTCCCGGCGCTCGGCGATCGGGTCGCTCTCGTCGTCGTCGGGCGCGAGCTGCGCCGTCGTCCAACCCCGTCGGAGCGAGCGCCGTGACCTCCACGACGACTGCTGGCCGGGCCCCTTCGACGGACCGGTCAGCAGCGGCTCCCGCCGCTCTACGCACAGGGCGTCGCGGGAGCCCCGGAGGCTGGATCTTCTCGGGCACGAACTCCCTGTGGAAGACCGACGACCGGCTGAAGGAGCTCATCCACACCGGTCCGTCGATCCCCGACCGGTTGAAGACCAAGGGTTACAACCACATCGGCGACATCGACGTGGTCGGGAAGATCATCTACGTGCCGCTCGAGGAGCCCGCTACTCGAAGGGCGAGCAGGTGACCGTGCGCTTCGACCGCGACTCGCTGCGTTTCGTCGACGCGGTTACGGTCCCGCAGCACGAGAACTCGTTCGTGACCATCGACCCGGCCACGATGACCGCGGACTCGATGGACCACTTCGACGGCGACGAGCTCACGCGGTACGACGTCGCCCACGACTGGAAGCCGTTGCCGCCGCTGAAGATGAGCCGGGTGCTGCACCACACGCAAGGCGCCGACGTGTACGGCGACGCGAATCTGGATCTCGACCGACGACGCCTAGCAGGGCATCTACCGGGTCGACCGGCAGACGGGTGCGGTCACGCTGGTCGCGCGATGCGGCATCCGGGGGGCGAGGGCGAGGGCATCGACGCGTGGCCCGCCCCATGGGCTTCCTGCACGTGCTCTGCGTCGACAAGAAGCTCGTGCCGGTGTGGTTCGAGCACTTCCGCGGTGAAGCGGCCAGGCGCAGATCCGGAGGCCCGGTCGGTGCGAGACCGTCGCACAGGCCTTGGAGGGCCGGAGTTCGAGCCGCATGAAGACAGCTCGGTCCCTCGCGCTCGAGGCTCCCCGCTCGCTCGCCGTCCGTGACTTTCCGTTCCCCGAGATCGGCGACGACGACGCCCTGCTGCGCGTCGAGGTGTGCGGCCTCTGCGGCACCGACCACGAGGAGTACACCGGTCAGCTCTTCCCGGGTTACGCGTTCGTGCCTGGACACGAGTCGGTCGGGGTCGTGGAGCGGTCGGCGCCGATGCGGCGCGGCGATGGAACGTGCGCGCCGGCCAGCGGGTCGCCGTAGAGGTGTTCCTCTCGTGCGGCGAATGCGCGGCATGTCGTGCGGGCACGTACCGGCGCTGCGAGCGGCACGGTCTGCGCGACATGTACGGCTTCGTGCCGGCCGACCGACCGCCCGGTCTGTGGGGCGGCTACGCGGAGTACCAGTACCTCGCGCCCGACTCGCTGCTGCTCCCGATCCCGGAGTTGCTGGATCCCGTTACCGCGACCCTGTTCAATCCGCTCGGCGCGGGCATCCGGTGGGCGGTGACCGTTCCCGACTTGCAGGCGGGTGCGGTCGTCGGGTGCTCGGACCGGGCGTGCGTGGACTTTCCGCCGCGGCCGCGGCACGAGAGGCCGGTGCGGCGTTCGTGATGGTCACGGGCTTCGGCGCGCGTGACGCCGAACGGCTCGCGCTGGCGCGTGACTTCGGCGCCGACCTCGCCGTCGACGTCGCGAACGACGATCCGGTGCGCGCCCTGCGCGACGCGGCGGGTTCGCTCGCCGACGTGGTGGTCGACGTGACGGCAAAGGCGCCCGCCGCGCTCGGCCAGGCGGTCGCGCTGGTGCTGCCGGGCGGGACGTCGTGCTCGCAGGCACGCGCGGACCGAGTGAGACGCCCGGGTTCGACCCCGACCTCGTGATCTACAAGGAGCTGCGACTGCTCGGCGCGCTCGGTGTCGACGCGGCGGCGTACCGCGCCGCCCTCGAGCTGCTGGCCACCGGCAAGTACCCGTTCGCCGATCTGCCGCGCCGCGTCGTCGGGTTCGACGGGGTCGACGTGCTCGTTTCGCGATGGCCGGCGAGGGCGACGCCCCGCCGGTGCACGGTGTGGTCGCGCCGTTTCGATGACGATGCTGCCCCCATTGGACGAGCCGCGCGCGATTCCCGGCGGGGCCCACGAGCGATTCGCCGCCGACGGTCACGCGCTCGTGCGCGGGCTCGCGAGCGCGAGGAGGTCGCGGCGTACCGCTCGCACATCGAGGAGACGGCGGCGCGGGCGTCGTTCGAACGGCGGCCGATCGCCGAGCGTGACACGTACTCGGCTGCGTTCCTCCAGTGCGTCAACCTGTGGCGGCTCGACCCCGCGGTACGGCGTTTCGTGCTCGCGCCGGGCTTCGCCAAAGCCGCGGCCGACCTGCTCGACGTCGACGGCGTCCGGCTGTACCACGACCAGGCGCTGATGAAGGAGCCCGGTGGGGGCCACACGCCCTGGCACCAGGATCAGTTCTACTGGCCGTTCGACACCGAGAAGACGATCACGATGTGGATGCCGCTCGCGGATCTCGATCCGACGGTCGGCTCGATGACGTTCGTGTCGGGCAGCCATCGCGCCGGAACCTGCGCGGGCACGATCTCGGACGAGAGCGAGGCCGAGTTCGCACGGCTCGTGCGCGACGACGTGTTGGCCGAGCACACCTACGGCGCGATCCGCGCCGGCGACGCGACGTTTCACGCCGGCTGGACGCTGCACCGCGCCGGCTCGAACCCGACGGCGCAGATGCGGCCCGTGATGACGGTGATCTACTTCGCCGACGGCGCACGTGTGTCGGAGCCCGACTCGGTGTACCAGCAGTTCGACCTGGCGACGTGGCTGCCGGGGATGCAGCCGGGCGACGTCGCGGCGAGCGAGCTCAATCCGCGCCTCGGCCTCACGCGAGTTACGCGGCTGAGGGTTCGAGCGGTCAGTCGTTGTTGTCGCCTTGGTCGCCTTTGTGGTGGCCCTTCTTCTTGCCGTGGCCCGGGCCGTGCTTGTCGTCGGGCGGGGATGGCACCGGCGGCGGGGCGACGGTGGTGGTCGTCGTAGTCGTCGTGGTGATCAGCGTGAGCCGATGCTCGACGTCGGTCACCGCCTGCTTGATGGCCGCGGCGTCGCTCTCGCTGATGTCGTGGGTGTGCTCGAGGTGGTTCACCTTCTGTTGCAGTTCGGCAAGGAGCGCGCGGCCCCGAATGCGTCGTGCGCGGCCGCTCGCTTCCTGGCTTGTGCGACGAGCGGGTTCAGGTCGGCGCGAGCGGCTTCGGACACGCGCTGGCCGTTGGTGCCGCACGCACCGAGGCTCAGCACCAGTGCCGCGATGACGACGATGCTGCCGCGTTTCACGGGTTGACCGCCTGCTCGAGCTGCTGCATTGCGTGATCCAGCGCCGGCGGCAGCGAAGCGGTAGTCGGCGGAGTGGAAGGCGTCGTCTTGCGCGGCGCATTGTTGCGGCCGAGCGTGAGGCCGGCGACGACCAGGATCGCGAGCAGCGCGCCGGCGACCGCCGCGATCACGCGCGCGCGCGGTATGTCCGCGCCTCAGACCGGGGACGTTCGACGCGGCGGCAGGCGCCGGGCGTGTCGTCGCGAGGACCTGGTGCGGTCGACGGGAACGGTCGCGGTCGACATCAGTGGCGTGTTCGAGCGCGTCGGCCATCTCCCGTGCCGATTGGTATCGCCGCGCCGGTACGCGGGCCATGGCGCGCTCGACGACGGTCGCGAACGGTTGCGGCACGTTCGTCAAGCGTTCGACGTCACCATGCTCGACCGCGAGCATCACGGCGACCGGAGTGTCGCCGGTGAACGCGTGCCGGCCGCTCAGTGCCTCGTAGAGCAGCACACCCACGGAGTAGAGGTCGCTGCGGGGAGAAGCTTGCTCGCCGCCCATCCGCTCGGGTGCGAGATAGCCGACCGTCGCCACGAGGTCGGCGGTCTGGGTCTGGTCGCTGTCATCGACTGCTTTCGCGATGCCGAAGTCGCTGACCTTGGCGTGCCCGTCGGTTGTGAGCAGCACGTTGCCGGGCTTGATGTCGCGGTGCACGATGCCCGCGTCGTGCGCGGCCGCGAGCGAGGCGAGGATCTCGAGGCCGAGCTCGCGGGCGCGGTCGATTCGGAGCGAACCGAGCGCGAGGTCGTCGGCGAGGGTGCGGCCGGGCAGCCGCTCCATCACGAGGAACGGCACGCCGTCGTCTTCGCCGCTGTCGTAGACCGTCACGACGTTGGGATGCGCGAGCTGCGCCGCCGCGCGTGCCTCGGTCTCGAAGCGTCGCCGCGCTCGTGGCTGCTCGGCGAGATCGGGCCGCAGGATCTTGACCGCCACCCGCCGGTCGAGCCGGCGATCCGTGGCGTCGTACACCGTGCCCATGCCGCCGCGCCCGATCACGCGGCCGAGCTCGTAGCGGCCGCCGAGCACGAGCCGTTGCGTGGTGTCGTCCATCGGGACGAATGGTTCCCCGACACGGCCGGGCTTAGACCCGTTTGCCCAGGTCTCGCTGCAGTAGCGCCTCGTCGGAGGCGCCCTCTCTGTCTAGGCGTGGGCGCCCTCGGCAGGATTCGAACCTGCGACACACGGTTTAGGAAACCGACGCTCGATCCCC
>CAVTEK010000001.1:0-278857 GCA_963733825.1 Pirellulales bacterium | reverse complement strand
GGTTCGTGCGAGATTCCATGACGACTCCTTTTCATTCCAGCGGAAGAAGTGAACGCCAGCGTCCCCCATCATTAGAGCGAAACCGCGCCGCCAACGCAAAGTTCCGGTGAAAACGGCCGGTCGGCGCACGGGGCAACGCCCCAGGGTTTTCGCTGAAGCGTAACTCCGATCACCTGCAGAGCGAGACATCCACCTTATCTTTTCCTCTGGCAAATTGGGCAAAAAAACGTCGCCCGCTGTGCCTGTACGATGCGGACAATTCGGTTTCCGGCCCCGCAACTCGAACACGCCTCACCCGCTCGATCATACACGCGATGATGATTCTGATAGTCGCCCGCCTGGTTGAGCGCATTGCGATACGTGCCGTCGCCGAGCGTCGAGCCTTCGTAGCGAATCGCTTGCTTCGAGCACCGCGTGCGTTGCATTGGCCATCCGCTGCCACTGGGCTCGCGTAAGCTGGTCGCATCGCCTTGCGCGGATGGATGCGCGCCAGATGCAAAATCTCCGACGCATACAAATTGCCAATTCCGGCCACGGCCCGCTGATCGAGCAGCGCCACTTTCACCGCCCGCCGACTGCCGCCCAATTGCTCCCGATAAAATTCCGCAGTCATGGTCAAAGCATCGGGCCCAACTTTCGCCGGGCCGAAACGCCTCGTCAAACTCTTTCGGCGAAATCAAGCGAACATTTCCCAGCCCGCGACGGTCCCAATACAAAAGCTCGCGGATGCCGTTGCCCGAGCAGCGGCAACGGAACCGCAAATGCTCGCGCGTCGGCGGATCGGCCACAAGCACCAGCCCCGTCATCCGCGGCTCCAGCACGATCGCGTCGCCCGAATCCAAATGCACAACTACCCGCTTACCAACCCGCCCAACCTCTGTAACAAAGCAGCCCACCGCCCGGCGACGAAACCGATCGATCCGCGGCTCAATCGCAATCGGCCGCCGCCGGCAAGCCGTCCGCTCGACATCCTCAATCCGTGAACCGACGATGCCCAATATGCCCCGCCGCATCGTTTCGACTTCCGGCAATTCAGGCATGATAATTCACCACGGAGGACACAGAGAGCACAGAGAAGACAGAATTTGACTGCTAATCCATGCTAAGACTTGCAATTCCATTTCAAATCATTGTTGGCCACAATCATTCATTCTTATGTCAGCGCACTTTTAGCGTCCATTAGCGGTTAAAAATATCCGGATTCGACTCCGTGTCCTCCGTGTACTCCGTGGTGAATTTGTTCGCGGCTTGATTTGCGCGGACCGCATTGAGAATCGACGTAATGACTAAAAGTACGGCAACCACGCAAGTCCCCGATTCCGCCGGCCGCTTCGGCCAGTTTGGCGGACGTACGTGCCCGAAACGCTCATCCGTGCGCTCGATGAGCTGGCCATCGAATACGACAAAGCCTGTCAGGATGCAGCTTTTCAATCCGAGCTTGCGCGACTTCTGAAAAATTACGTCGGCCGCCCTTCGCCGCTTTACCACGCCAATCGTCTCAGCCAGCAGATCGGCGGCGCGCAAATCTGGCTCAAGCGCGAAGACCTCAATCGCACCGGCGCCCACAAGATCAACAACACGCTCGGCCAGGCGCTCCTCACGCTGCAAATGGGCAAGAAGCGCGTGATCGCCGAAACCGGCGCCGGCCAGCACGGCGTGGCCACCGCCACCGCTTGCGCTCATTTCGGCTTGGATTGCGTCGTCTACATGGGCGAGGAAGATATCCGCCGCCAGGCGCCGAATGTCTTCAGCATGAAGCTGCTCGGCGCCGAAGTGCGGCCCGTCTCCAGCGGCTCACGTACTCTTCGCGACGCCATCAACGAAGCCATGCGCGATTGGATGGCCAGCGTTGAAACCACGCATTACATCCTCGGCTCAGTCGTCGGCCCCCATCCGTTCCCGCGAATCGTTCGCGATTTCCAGTCGGTGATCGGCCGCGAAACGATCGATCAATCACGCGAACAACTCGGCCGGCTGCCCGATACGGTCGTCGCCTGCGTCGGCGGCGGCAGCAATGCGGCCGGCATGTTCTATCCGTTCATCGAACACGAGGAGGTTGCCCTCGTCGGCGTCGAAGCCGGCGGACGCAGCGCGAAGCCCGGCGACCACGCCGCCCCGCTCAGCCACGGCCGCCCCGGCGTCCTCCACGGCAGCTATCAGCTACGTGATGCAGGATGATGATGGCCAAACGTGCGACGTCCACTCGATGTCCGCCGGCCTCGACTACCCGGGCGTCGGCCCCGAGCACAGCTATTGGAAAGACGCCGGCCGCGTCACCTACACCAACTGCCTCGACAAAGACGCCCTCGCCGCCTTCGATGCGCTCGCCCGCAGCGAAGGCATCTTGCCCGCCCTGGAAAGTTCGCACGCCGTCGCCGCCGCGATGGAACTCGCCCGCGGCAAACCGAAAGAGCACGCCATCGTCGTCTGCCTCTCCGGCCGCGGCGATAAAGACGCGGCCGAGATCGCACGATTGAAGAATGAAACCACGAAAGGTACGAAATAGTCGAAAATCAAATTGTGAAGGCGATCCATGGAGATTATCTATCGTGAAGAAAGCTACGCGATTATGGGAGCGTGCTTCGAAGTATACAAAGAAAAAGGGTGTGGTTTCCTTGAAAGGGTTTACCAGGAATGTCTGGGCTTGGAATTTGCGATACAACAGATTCCATTTAACGCACAATTTTTCCTCTGGCATTGAGTTACAAAGGGCGGTCCCTTCAGCAAAAGTATATTCCGGATTTCATTTGCTTCGAGAGAATAATCTTGGAAATCAAAGCAGTGTCAAAGCTCGACGAAATTCATCGCGCTCAAGTCCACAATTATCTGAAGTCGACTGGCTACAAATTGGTCTGTTGGTCAACTTCGGACACCACCCATTGTTAGAGCACGAGCGCATCGTCCGTTAGCAATTCCCAAATAGCTCCTTTCGTCATTTTCGTCTCTTTCGTGGTTCAATGACTCCATCGAATCTTTATTCTCAAACCTCCGCCGCGAAAAGCAAACAGCCCTGATGCCGTTCATCACCGCCGGCGATCCCGACCTCGCGTTCACCGCCGCGATCCTGAAAGAAGTGGTGGGCCGCGGCGCGCATTTGTGCGAAGTCGGCATTCCCTATAGCGATCCGATCGCTGATGGCCCCGTGATTCAAGCGTCGTACACCCGCTCGCTCGCACACAAAATCAAGCTCGCCGACATCCTGGAAACGCTCGGCGAAGTGGCGCCGCCGGTTGCCGCGCCGCTCGTCACCATGGTTAGCTACGCGATCGTGTATCGCCACGGACTGGAGAAATACGTGACTGAAATCAACGATCGCGGCCTGGCCGGCCTCATCGTGCCCGACTTGCCGGTCGAAGAATCGGCCCAATTGGCCGCCATTTGCCGCAAACGCGAGATCAGCCTCATCCAGCTCGTGACGCCCACCACGCCGCGCGAACGGGCCGTTCGCATCGCCGAAACTTCGACCGGTTTTCTCTATTATGTCTCGGTCGCCGGCATCACGGGCGAAAGAACCGCCCTGCCGCCGGACCTGGTGGATAACGTCGGCTGGCTCCGCACGCAAACTGACCTACCGATCTGCATCGGCTTCGGAATTAGCACGCCCGAACATGTAAGGCTGCTCGCGCCGGTGGCCGATGGCCTCATCGTCGGCTCCGCCATCGTACGACGCATCGCCGCGGCGGCAGAAAAACCTCGCGAACAAGTCATCCGCGCAGTTGGCGATTACGTAGCTGAGCTACTCGCCGCGCTGAACAAATAGCCCGGCCATCCTGGCCGGATCCGCGAATGCCCAAAACTCAATTCTGCGCTTGCGGCCCAAGATGGGCCGGCTATTCTCCCTATTCCGCGCTCGGCGCCGGCGGCGGCTCGACATCGAAGTCGATCCATTTCATTGCCCGCCGGAACGGCTCGATGCGGAGCATCACTTCACCATTTTGAAATAGCCGCACCGTGCCCGTTGATTCGCTGACCGAGATGGCCACCGCCGAAGTGGCCCGCGTAACTTCCGCCGCCGCCCAATGCCGGGCCCCAAATCCCTTCGGCAGCGACAAATCGGTCGAACGCGGCGCGTTGACCTGCTGAGCGCCCGCCACCACGTGCCCATCCGACGATACGACAAATGCCCCATCGAGCTGGGCGATCTCCTTGATGCCCTCGCGAACTTTGCCATCGCCCAGGTGACGTTCGGCCCGGCTATAGCCTTTCAGCGGATCGAATCCCATCGGCCGGCAGAAGGTGAGCACCTTGCGATGGTCGCCCACCACAAAGATCGTCCCGACCGGTTTGCCCTCGCGGCCTTCGCGGCCGATATCGACGGCCAGATCGACCACCGTCTTCAGCGTATCGAGCGGAATCCGCGTTTTGAGTTGGCGCAAGTCGCGCACCGTTAGTTGGCCCAAATGCTCGCCCAAACGGATGATGCTGAGCGAGTCGATGACCGTCGGCTCAAACCCACTATAAACCGCCACGACCAACGCCCCAGGCGGAACCAGCTCCCGCGACACCGCTTCCAAAAGAGCCTGCGTCAGCCGCTCGTACACCGGCGCCTCCGACGGCATGTTCAACAGGATGGTGGCGAACTCTTCTTCGTCGGCGCCCTCGAAGGTCTCCGCCGTATCGCCCGCCAGCACCACCGCATGCTGCCCGCTGGCTTGCCGAAGCCGAGTCCAATCCGTTGGCCGCTCCATCAAAAACAGCATCGCATTGGCTTCGTGGAGCGTGGCCAATCGGTCGGCCAGCTCGCAAAACGCCTGCAATTGATCGGTGAATTTGCGCGGGAACGCCATGCTAGATTCCGCCCATCGCACACGAAAGAAATACGGCCCCGAAGCAATGTAAACCGCCGCGACCGCGAGCACAATGCGCGGCTAGCGAGGCCGACCGCCAGGCGTAGGTCAGGCTTTAGCCTGACAACGAGAACGTCAGGCTAAAGCCTGACCTACCGCGACTAGCGGCGGATCGTACTGCCGCCGCTTTGGATCCGCTTCGCCACCGACTGCTTGGGCTGGTACACCGCCACGTCGCCGTCTTTATCGAACGGCTGGAAAACGCGCTGATCGTAGAGCAAGAGCGCGTGCGTCGCGTGGCTCCGCGGCCCGATCTCCCATTCGTTGTCGTAATTGCTGTACATCAAGTTCGCCAGATACGTAACGGCCCGGATCGTATGCGGTTCGCGCAGCTCGTCGTCACTGAGCGAATAGCAGAGCCATTCGAGGATGTGGCCGGTCGTCTTGATTCGCCGATTGATGTCCTCATCGTCTCCGCTGCCGCGGAACCACGACGTGCTCAAGCTGCCGTCATTATTCTGCAGCCGGAACGCGTACATCTGATACCGCTTCACGAAGTCGGCCGCTTTCTGATACTCGCCGTCCAACGGCTCCCCACGCCGCAATCGCGTTTTTACCGTCAGGCTCAAGCCAGACAGGCGGTGCGTGCCGCCGCACGCCGCCCCGCGAATCGGCTGGGCCAATTCCTCTCGCACCAGCCGCGGGAAGTCCCATTCCAAGCCCTGGTCGTTTTCCCACTTGTCGTTCAAATCTGCGTAGTGCTGCAGGGCGATTAGCTTGAACGTGAGTTCCGATTTGGGATAACACGTCTTCTTCTCGGCTTCGATCAAATCGCGAATGGTAAACTGGTGATCGCCGACGTGAATCGGGTAATCGGGCGACACGTGGCATTGGGCCAACATCGCCAGGAATTGTCCCAAATGGCCTTGCAGTCCGACGCCGTACTTGGCCCGCAGCTCGCCCGCCGGATTTACATACAGCAGCGTCTGCCCCTTGCACGGCTTGTTGTAGCAAAGCCAACCGACACTCGTTATCAGTTCGCCATTCGGGCCGCCGTTATGAATGCGGCTGTGCACGCCGTACGCGAGCATTCCGTGCATCGCTTCCCACGGGTCGTTATCGCTGCTGCTCAATGCCTTGCGGTAATAGCCCTTCAACACGGCGCGAACGCGGGTTCGCAGCGCCAGCAACTGCCGCGTCAGCGGCGGCCGGTCGTTCACCGGCAACACGTCCTTCGACGGTAGTTTTGCTGGAGGCGGGCTTGCCGCCGCGGCCTGCGGTTGCTTGTTGGATTCGATCTCGGATGATGTGTCGGGCGTATTTACATTCGATTGGCCGGCGTCTGCGGGCAATGGCGTTATCGAGTTCGCGTCGCTCGGCGCTGCCTCGTTCGCGGCATCGGCGGGCGCCCGATCGGTGACCGCTTCCTCCGACGAATTCTGCGGTTGTATCGTTGGCGACGCTGGCTCCGGCGATTTTACTTCCTCCACCGCAGGCGATTTTGTTTCCTCCACCGCAGGCAACCGCGCTAACCGGGCCTGGCTCTCCGCCGGCGTTGGCGCCGCGATTTCCCGTGTACCGCTGCAATCGCATTCTGCCTCTTCGGCTGTTTTCGATGACGAGCCACTTGCTGCCTGTTGAGGCGCGACGATTTGCGGCGCCCAATTCTTGTTGAGTGGGGCGTTAACCTCTCCCACGGCCCGCCAGCCATCCGGTGACTCGGGCCGCGCCGCGAATCGCAAACCAGGTTGGCCGCGACCAGCCGCCGGCTGCGGCGCTGGCTTCGGCGCCCGTGCGCGAAGCAGTGGCTGCTGAGTTTGTTCCAAAACCTGCCGAAGCACGAGCTGTTGTTCCAGGTTCGGCGTCGCCGGACCCGTGGCCAGCGGCGACGGACTCGCCACCGCCCAACCCGAATCCACTTGCTCCGCGCCATCGCGAACCACCAGCATGAACCAGCAGGCCAGCGCCTCAATCGCCACGAGCACCGAGCGCGGTGTCACTCGGGGACCGATTTCTCCGAAACTGCCAAGTTTTGGGGCAACCCGATGGCGGCGCATTGAACGGTTCACTTTTATCATTCGTGGGGTTTCTGGGTCGTTGTCAATTCAACTGAATAAAAGCAATCGTTACTCGGCAGCGGGGTTTGCGCTCGCAACGCGGGTAGTAGCGCGGCATTTAGCTCGGGATCGAACCAAATGAAAGTGCCTCTCGAATGCAATGGTTTCGCGACGCCGGTGCTATTCGCTTGGTTGACCCAGACGAACACTCACCACCGGTCCGGCGTTAGATGGCCCCCCGACAGCACGACCGGCGCATTCAACAAACCCATGCCCCAGGAGTTGATATCGGGCCGGGGCAGCCTGAAATTCAGGCCAAGCCGCGAGTTTCTCGCGGCCTCGCAGCATCCAGAGAGGCTAGTCAAAGTCTGCCGACAGACTTTTTTTTGCCAAAGCTAGCAGAGCCGCGCGGCGAGCGAGCAGCTCGGAGCGAGGGGCAAGTGTTTTTGGCATCTCGTTATCAGGCAGCGCGTGGGAACAAGTTGTCCGACTCCCCACTCCACACTCCCAACTCCGGACTAGAACGGCGACGCTTTCTTCAAACGTTCCGCCACCGTCGGCGTCGCCATCGGCGGATTCTCACCCGCCGCCACTTGCTTCCATGCTTGCACGTCGGGACCCAGGTCGCGACCGGTAATCGTCTTGAGCGATTGCACGCCCGCGTATTGCAACGCCGGATCGCGATCGTCGAGCGCAACCGCCAACGCCTTCACGGCCTCGGGCGACTTGATCTTCCCAAGCGCATCGGCCGCCGCCAGCCGAACGTCGACGTCCTTATCCTGCGCAACGCACCGGCCAAACTCGGCACGCCGCCCGCCTCGCCCCGCCGGCCAAGCGCCCGGCAACAAGCAACTCGCACCGCCGCATTCTCGTCCGCCAGCCCGGCTTCCAGAACCTGCTCGGCCATCGGCGTGCGGAACTCCGCAACGGTCGATATAATCGCCTGCCGCACCAGCGGATCGGGTTCCACCTGGATTTGCCGGGCCAATTGATCCGTCACCTGCCGCTGCTCGGGCGAATCGACGCCCGTTGACCGCCCGGCGAATTCCTTAATCGCATCCACGCGCATGGAAGGCGTGTGATATGTCGTCAGCTTCCGCTCCGGAAACGGCCAAAACGTCGGCCGATGCCGCTCATACATCGCGCAGCCGCTGAGCCCAATCAGCAGCAGCGCAACCACGATCCCACTCCCTCTCCCTCTGGGAGAGGGCCGGGGTGAGGGTGCCTTTTGTGTCTGTGCCTCACTCACGCACGACAACGCATGTTGCAACCTGCGCCGATACATGTATTCGATTCGTCGCATCCAGAAATTTCGCGCGCAGACAGGCGGCGGATCTACAACGAGAAGTTCTCTGCCATCCACCGGAAAAGGTCGCGAACGATAACAGATGGGAATGTTCGCCGTCTATGGCGGAATTGGCAACACCGACCCAATGAGTGCCAGCAGCGACGTCGGTAGCCTGCGTGCTACCAGAAAACGCGTCGAAGTTTTACGTCTTATGGAACGCCGAACGTAACGCTCGCGCCACCTTATTCGCTTAGCCCGGATTATTCACAAACGGGAGCATGCTGACGAGATGATCGTCGAGGGCAAGCAGTTGAGGTCATGGCGTTTGATTGGGAGCACAGGGCCCCCTTTCCCCCAAGCAGTGATAATACTGTCGAGGCGCTAAGGATTTCAGTTGCCGGCGAGTTAACTGGTGTCCAGAGACGCTCGGCGGAGGGTGAGGACTCGCTGGCCGACCTGTTGATAGTGGCCCAGGTAAGGCCAACTCGCCGAGAGTCGCACGACGACGCGGCGCGTCGATTCATAGACCAACGCCGCCACCTTGATGAGTCGCGTCCGCCAAGTACAGGGCTGACCTTGACCGAGTGGGTCGTGCGTGCGTCGCCGGTTGTGATGTGCTCGGCGAGATCGACCCGAGAGCGCTTTGAGCGGAACTTCTTGCGTCGCGTCTTGCGATAATGGCATCTCGACAACCTGCCGCATACGAATCAGCAGAATGTAGGCGGCCGTGTGCAGATAAAGCCGAAACAAGTTGGCGAAGTAGCGATGATCGCTGAGCCGGTCGGCCGCCAGGCCAAGCTTGAGCTCTTTATTGCGGTTCTCACTTTCGCCGCGGTCGGCGTAGGCGTCATAAGCCGCGCCGGGCAGGATGAATGCTCCCGGCCGATTGGTCACCACCGCGCGTCGGTTGGTGCCCTGGCCGTTTGCCTCGCATTTGACCACCACCCACCGCTGGGCGGGCCAAGATTCGGCCCGATACCAAAACGCGGTGAACAGCCGCTGCGGCTGGCCACTGGCTTCATACCGCGCCAGGGCCGTTTCCAGCAGTAAATCGCTGTACTTTTTCAACCGCGCGTTCATACCAATGCCGAACGTGTAGTCGACGTCTAACTGCTCGCCCGTGTCGTACATGGCGGGCACGCCGAAGCCGCTGTCGGCACGGACGTGAATCTCGACGCCCGGCCAGGCCTCGCGTAACCGACGGACCACATACTCCAGATCCTCGTCGGCGCCGAGCGCCGGATGCGCGCTGCCGTAGAGCAAGGTCACGTTCAGCACGAGGTCATTCTCAGCACAAGTAATCACCCGTGGAAGATACTGGTACTGCTGGTAATAGCCGTGGAAGAAAGTGAGCTGTTGATGGCCGTGCGTTGGATCATCGAACGGATCGATATCCAGCGTGAGCCTCTGGGGCGGCTGGTCGAACGAGGCGATGAACTGATCGATCAGCATGTCCCGGAGATGAAAGAACGAGCGAGGCCCGATGGCATTCTCGAATCGTGATAACGTCGGCTGGCTGGCCAAGTCGTCATCATGGATCGAGCGGCCGCAGATGACTTTGAACACCGGATCACTTCGCAGCAGGTCGTGATCATTCTGGTCGGCGTAGTCGGCCAGGATGCCGTAAGTCCGCATGCGGACCATTTCCAGAAACGTGTGACACACGTAACCGACGTGCCGCCGGTCGGTAAGGCACTCCACCAATTGCTCCGTGAGCCCCAACTGCTCATCCAGTTGGCGAAACGGTATCAGCCCCGCATCACTGGAAACTTGTGCCGCCGAGGGCTCTACCACCACCGGCTTCGACGTGCCAAAATCAAAGGCCAACAGAAAAGCACTCTGCCCGTCCATTCGCTGCCTCCGTGTGTTGTCTCAGGTGCTTGTGAACTAACACCTTAAACACACGCGGAGGCATTTTTGTTTCTGACTTCATGAATAATCCGGGTTAGTGCACGTTAGATTTCACTTAAGCGGCAAGAACCGCCCAGTCGATACACCCAATCGGGGAGTGTCGCAATGTGTCGATTGGTAACGTTACTTTTGCTCGCCTGCATCCCTTTCAATTCGGGGTGCCAAAGCGCGCAAGTCGCGCACGATGGCAAGGGACTACGTCAAGCATTATTGGACATATACACGGATCAAGCGATGGACAACTTGATTCGAGCTCATAACGGTCAAGCCTTTGTTCAGTTAGCATATCGAGATTTATTGGTGCAGGACGTTGATTCGCTTTCAGCCTCGATCCAAGACGGACTCACGACTACCAACACTCGCAATAAGGGTGTTGGCGGTGTGTTGACTTCAGCAGTCCACACGGTCACGAATGTCGCTACGTTTGGTGCATTCACGGGAAAACGCGACAAAACCATGAGTTTCCATGCTGACATCATTACGGATAAAAATGACATCTACGAAACGTATCTGTCGTTTGCTACTAATTCCCAGTTATTCGTTGTCTCGGATGTGAAACCGCCCTGTCCCGTTCACATAATGAGGGAATGTGGGGGAAAGTATTATTTTGTTCCGGTTGAGGCCGGAGGTGTGTTTCAGCAGCTTCTTCTGAAGACTACCTTTATGAGAGGGCCGGAAAAAGCACCGCCGCCCGATTTTTATCAGGCGAAAATTGTCGCAATAAATGAGCTGCTTGATGAAAACGGCAAACCGATTGCGGACGCAGATGGCGACATAACTAGAGTTATTGTTTTTGATCGAGAAATTCCCAATGGCCCGGCAAGAATGGTCGTCACGCTTGACGACCAACGAAAGATTACGAAGCGGCTTGAAGCGATGGATCAGCTGCCGGTCGCGCAGCGACCTGCGCCAGGCACCCCGGGCGCACCTCAAGACAAATCGAAACCAGACAAGCAATTGTTTCCGCCTCCAAAACAACCCCAACAAAATACAGCAGGATTGCCGTCACTAAAGGGTCCCAAACGCGGCGATCCCACGAATTCATTTTATCTAACTTGGAATCCGGTGAAGGAGCACTTCACGGACATCAATCTAGTAAATGCCGCGTCAAAGGTTTATTCGAACGATTATCCACCGCCCGCTGCTCCTGCTCCGTCGGTGGATTTGCAACGTTTAAACGACAACCTGGACATCATCCGGGCTAATATCTCAAATAACAATTCAATCTAGCTCAAACCGATAAAGCTCATGCCAACCGGAAAAATTACCTGCGTCGGCTTCGGATTTCAAATCGCTCGAAAATCGTCCAACGATCCAGCCAATGTCGTCGACCTAATTGTTTCCGGCGACGACAGCCAAGATTATGTACTTCAGCCGAAACCTTTCAATAAGAATCCGGACGCAGTTAGACAGGTTTTGCGCGCGATAGCGTCCACGTGGCCGAATGTTGGCTGGACGTTCGATCAATCGCGAGGCGTCGTAACCGCCGCGTATTCGAAAAACGGCGATTCAGACGACGAATAGCATAACGAAGAACGTTTCCGGCGCGTCGGACGCAAGAAAGGGTATTCGCGCCGGCAGGCGCTTTGTATTCAGGTACGCTTCTCAATGCTCCAAATACTGCCCGCACGCCGGGCAGCGGGCGTACCACATCGGCACGTGCTGGCCGCACTTGCATTTGATGTTGTGCCGGATCACGCTCGAACCCAAGAGGCTGCCGCTTGTGCCGCTGCTCGCCGGCGAGGGGCTCTCGCTCGGGTCGTCGAGCACGTGGGAGCCGCTTGCCGATTGCGGCTTCGCCGTTTGATGGTGCGACTGCCGACGCTGGATTGCCTCGCGTTGCAACGTATCGCTGGCCGGATTCGCCGTGAGCGCATCGGGAACCTGGACAATCACTTGGCCTTCGCAATGGGGACAAAGGCCCTTCTTGCCCGCGTACTTATCTTTCACCTTGAAAGTATGCCCGTTGGGACATTCAACTTGAATTCCCATGTCCGGCCGGCCTCCCGAACGTCTGAGGACGAAGAAAAGCAAGCTTGGAGCTAGAGCAACTTGCAAGGAGTAACCGCTTACTCCGTGCTCCCTGCGTCACGCTCCCCGCTACGAATGCCTCAGTCTCAATTTCCGACAAAGACGGCGCGAAATCGGGATGATCAATAAATAATAGACCCCAACTCGCCGCGTCTCCGATTTCTGATTGCCGACAATTGAATTTTATCACAACCGCCCCCCAATAGCAACAAAAGCAAGTAGGCCCGCACGGCCGATCCGTCTTGCAATTTGTAGGGTGGGTCGAGTCTGCGAGACCCACCAATCCCTCGGTCTATCTGGTGGGTCTCGCAGACTCGACCCACCCTACGGCCCCCGAGGAATCCAGCCGGATCCCTCGGAGTACCTCGGGATGACAGGGGCCAGTTGCCCTAAACTGGAGGAATGCCGCTTTTCGCCGCCCGCAACCGAGTCGCCACCCTACCACTGTTACTTGTCGCACTCGCCACCCTATTCCTGACGATACTTTGGCAGTTCGACCCGCGCGTTGGCCGGCTCTGGCTGAATTCGGCCGAGTTGGCGTTGGCCGCTTGTCTCGTCGCCGTGCCCGTCGGCACGCTCCTGGCGGTGGCGATTTTCAAGACGGATGTACCCGGCCGCAACGTCGCCACGTTGCTTCTCGTCGGGATGTTGTTTGTCCCGCTGTACCTGGCTACCGGCGCGTGGGACGCCGGGTTCGGCATTCAAGGTTGGCATACTCTGGCCACCAATCCCCACCTTGCAACTCAGCCGTGGCTGGCCGGTTGGCGAGCCGCCGTTTGGGTTCACGCCTTGGCTGCGGTGCCGTGGGTTGTGCTCATCGTCGGCAGCGGTCTCCGCGCGGTGGAAGCGGAAATCGAGGAGGATGCCGCCACGTGCGCGCGCCGCGAAAGGTCGTGTGGTTCGTCTCGATTTTTCGCGCCGCGCCTGCGATCGTGCTGGCGGGCGTTTGGGTGGCGATCATGACAATGACTGAAATCTCGGTCACCGATTTTTTCCAGGTCCGCACGTTCGCCGAAGAAGTGTACACGCAATCCGCGCTCGGAACCATCGTTGCCAGCGGGGAGCCGGGAGCCGCCAGTGGAGCGGTCGGCCTATGGAGCGGATTGGCGCTTTCGACGCTCCTCGCACTCGCGGCAATCGCTGCCGCGGCTTGCTACTTCGCCGATCTGGCCGATGCGCCGACGCGTCCGCCCTGGCTATGGCGTCTCAAAGGTTGGCGCTGGCCCGTCGCGATTCTATTGCTGCTCCTGATGATTGTGTTGTGCGGCGTTCCGCTGGGCAATTTGTTCTACAAAGCCGGCATGCAAGTGACCGTCGGGGCGGCCGGCCGGTTACGATCGTGGTCGGCGATAAAAGTCGTGCAGCGTCTCGCCGCCGCGCCGCACGAGTTCCGCCGCGAGATTTGGCTATCGACCCAAATCGGCGCGGCCGCGGCCACCGCCGCATTAGCAATCGCAGTGCCACTCGCCTGGAGCATGCGCCCTTCGCCCAATAAAGCACCGCCCGTAAGGGCGGCGCTCTGCGCACCTTGGCTCCAACTCCTCGCCCTTTCACTCTGCCTGACAATCCCCGGCCCGCTACTCGGGGTGGCCGTGATTTACGCGCTGAACCGCCCGCCCGATTCGCCACTGGCCGCCCTCGCCTGGCTCTATGATTCCAATTTCGCGCCGTGGCTCGTGCAAACGATTCGCGCACTCCCGCTCGCGACGCTGATCCTGTGGCCTGCGTTGGCCAGTGTGCCGCAAGTGATGCTCGACGCGGCCGCCACCGATGGCACAGGTTGGTGGGGCCGGCTCCTGCGAATCGCGCTTCCGCAGCGCTGGCCGGCCGTCGTCGCCGCCTGGCTGGTCGGTTTTGCCGTCGCGGTGGGCGAACTGGCAGCTACGATCCTGGTCATCCCACCGCAACGTGGCGGGACCGCGCTATCGATTCAAGTTTTCCAATTGCTGCATTACGGCGTCGACGACCGCGTGGCCGCCATTTGCCTCGTGACGGTTTTCGCAATCGCCGCCATAACGGGAATCGCTGCGTCCCTGCTGAAACGAAGAATGTGGCGCTGAGCCGCTCTGCGGTACAATGAATCGCGTCATAAACGAGAGCTGGCTTCGTTCACACGATCTGAACAACAAATGATCTCACGCAGAGGCGCAGGGAGGGCCGCGTACGCGAACCTAATTAATTAATGTTTTTTGGAACACTAATCTTCACTTATCGGCACTAATAATTATTAGCGCAGATTAGTGAAGATTAGCGTTCGACTCCTCAGCGTCCTCTGCGCCTCTGCGTGAAACAAATCCCTTATTTCTTCAACGTATGACCGCCGACACCGACGCCGACGACTCGCGCAAATGGTCCCCTTGGACGATCGCCGCGGCCGCGTTGTTGCTCGCGATGTTCGCCATCATTGCCGTCGGCACTCTTCGCGGCTGCTTCTCCGCCGACTCGGATCAGGCCGCCGATGCGGATCAGAAAAAAAAGAAGGAGGAAACCGAGAAGCGCAAAGAACCGTTCGAGCTCAAGCGCCCCATCGTATTGCCTTCGGAGACTAAGGTGGCGCAACCGCCCGTGAAGCCCGGCCATTGGGCAACCGCCAGCCAGGAGATGACGGCCAACTACCGCGATTTTGTGGGCGACACACGCCTGTCGGTCGTCGATAACCAAAACCGTCCGTATGCCATTACCAACACGCCTTTCGAGATTCGCTCGAGCCGGCCCGTCGTGCTTGCCAAAGGTCGGCCAAAGGCGACTGAAACCACGTTCTTCGTCCCGCTCGCCAACAAAGCCCGGCTTTCGCTGGACCTCGAAGAGCGCGGCCTGGGCTTGCTGACCCCGCAGCCAACCGCGCAGCTAACGATGATGCCGTCGTATCAATATCACTTCGTCGTGTTGGCAAAAACGCCTTCCCTCTATTCGTACCTCAAAACGCTCGATTCCGTAAAAGTTCCCTTCAGCGGCGAATCCGAATCCGACAATACCGAAGACACGACGCATTACCTCGTCGTCGAGCTCGGCGCCGACCAGCTTGCCTCACTCCCCGATAACCCGCTCACCTGGAGCAGCATCGCTTACGTGCTGTGGGACGACATCGATCCGGGCGAGCCCTTCCCGGTCGATCAAAAAAAGGCCCTCGTCGATTGGCTTCACTGGGGCGGGCAGCTCATCGTTAACGGCCCGAACTCGCTCGACTCGCTCAAAGGCTCGTTCCTCGATCCGTACTTGCCGGCCACGAACGGCGGCCCGCGAAAGTTAGCGGCCAGCGATCCGGCCATCGCCGATTTCAACAATGGCTGGATGATTTCCTCGCTCGCCGCCCCCGGCAAACCGCTGCAGCCGACCACACCCTGGTCGGCAATCAAACTCAAGTTGCGCTCGGGCGCCAATGTTCTACCCAACACCGGCGGCCCCGACGGCGCCTTGTTCGCCGAGCGCCAGGTCGGCCGCGGACGGATCGTCGTCTCCGCGATTCAGCTGACCGAGCGCGACTTCATCAATTGGCGCTCCGGTTTCGAAAGTTTCTTCAACGCCGCGTTGCTGGGCCGCCCGCCGCGCAAGTATTACCCCGGCTATTTTGGCAGCGTGACGCTCAACTGGCGCGATGCCAACCTGAAAGAGCGCCGCCTCGACGCCGCCCTCAATACGCGGCTGAAATACTTCGCCCGCGACCTGGGAGTCGCCACCTCGTACCACCACGAAGATTTGGCCGCCGATCCGTCCCAGCCCACCCCGCAAGCGCCGCCAAACGTACGCCTTCGACCGAATCAACCGCCGAATCCTGACGTGCCGCGCGAATATCGTCCACCCGATAATCCGGGTGGCATCGGCGCCTGGAACGATTACAGCGCCACGGCCATCGCCGCTCGTGCCGCCTTGCGCGAGGCGGCCGGCGTCGAAGTGCCCGATGCCGGGTTCGTCGTGCTCTGCCTGGCCTCCTATTTGGCCGCGCTCGTGCCGCTCAATTGGCTGGTGTTTCGCACGCTTGGCCGCGTCGAGTGGGCTTGGGTCGCCGCTCCCGCGATCGCCGTTATCGGCACGTGGGTCATCGTGCAACGGGCCCGCCTCGATATCGGCTTCGTTCGCTCACAAACCGAAATCGGCATCCTCGAACAGCAGCCCGATTATCCGCGCGCGTTACTCTCGCGATACACGGCCCTTTATACGTCGCTGTCCACGACCTATGATTTCGAATCCGCAAACTTGACGACGCTCATCGCGCCATTTCCGGCCGATCTAAACGCCGCCGATTTTCATCGTTTTAACACCCAAGATGTGTCGCCGGTCAACTTCCAGCGCTACGACCACGTGCGGCTTACTGGCTTGCCCATCTCCTCGAATTCGACAGGCATGGTCCACAGCGAGCAAATGAATACGCTCGACGGCCCGATTCGTATCGCCACTTCGTCCGCCACGAGGCACGAGCAAATCGAAAACCATTCAACGTTCGAGTTACACAGCGTGTGCCTCGTCAAGCGGAACGGCGGACAATTGGAAGGCCGCTGGATCGGCGACCTCTTGCCCGGCCAATCGAGCACGCTTACCTTGCGAAGCGTGCCGGCCAAAAAAACATTCGCGCAAGAGCGCACGACGACACCCGCCTCCAGCGCGGCGAGCAGCTCAATATCGAGCCGCTATTCCGCCTCGCGCTCGACCCTGCGAATATCGAAGACGGCGAAACGCGGCTCGTCGCCCGGGTGAACGAAGTCCTGCCCGGCGAAACGATCACCCCCACCGCTTCGCAGGTTCGCGGCGCCACGCTTGTCGTCGCCCACCTTCAATACGCGCCCCTCCCGCCACCCGAGAAAGACAGTAACACCAGACAAGAAATCAAAAATTCCGAACCCGCCGACGACAAAGGACCCATCGAGCTGTAGCTTGCATTAAACCCTGCCCCCCCGCATCCTGAATCCCGCATCCTCCCCATGATCGAACTCCGAAACTTCACCAAGGTCTACGGCGAATTCGTGGCCGTGTCGAACTTGAATCTCAAGATCGGCGCGGGCGAGATGTTCGGCTTCATCGGCCCCAACGGCGCCGGTAAAAGCACGACCATTCGCTTCCTGGCGACCCTGCTCCGCGCCACCGCCGGCGAAGGAACCGTCAACGGACACAGCGTCACCCGCGACCCGATCGGCGTCCGCAAAAGCGTCGGCTACATGCCCGATAACTTCGGCGTGTACGACGGCATGAAGGTCTGGGAGTTCTTGGACTTCTTCGCCGTCGCCTACCAAATACCGCGCAGCCGCCGCAAAGCCGTCATCGGCGACGTGCTCGAGCTCCTCGACCTCACCCACAAGCGCGACGATTTCGTCAACGGCCTGTCCCGCGGCATGAAGCAACGATTGTGCCTGGCGAAAACGCTCGTCCACGACCCACCGGTTCTGATCCTCGATGAACCGGCCAGCGGCCTCGACCCGCGCTCGCCTGGAAGTGAAAGCGCTCCTCAAAGAGCTGCGCAACATGGGCAAAACGATCCTCATTTCCAGCCACATCCTGACCGAACTGGCCGATTGCTGCACCAGCATCGGCATCATCGAGCGCGGCCAACTTCTCTTGCACGGCCCGATCGAAACGGTCTACCGCCAGATTCAGCGAAACCGCCACATCGAAGTCCGCTTCGCCGGCAATCCGGACGCCGGCGTCAGCCTGATCCGCAGCGACCCCAAGGTCCGCGACGTCCACCTCAACTCGCGCAGCTGCACCATGGAGATGGACGGCGACGAAGCCGACGTCCAGCGCCTCCTGCGTCAACTAGCCACCGCCAACTGCGGCCTGCTCTCGTTCGCCGAAAAAGAACCCACGCTCGAAGACGTGTTCATGATGGTCACCAAAGGGCTGGTTACGTAGTGCGGTGCTAGTCAATCGTCGTCGCTAGCCGATTAAGTGCTTGAACGCGAGCTCCGGTAAGCCCAGTCCGATTGCCGCCCCGTAGATCGCATCAAGCCAAAAGATCGAACCGATGTTCGCCGCATAAATGACGACCACCAGCGGCAGACTCAAGATCGCCAGTGGATGAAGTTGTTTCGCGGCAAGGCGGGCCTGACGCCAAAGTACTTTCGCGTCACCGGTGGAGGGAAACGCATGCATCCCAATCGACAAGCCAAGCCACAGCAAGAAATACGAGACTGGATCGTGTTGGTCGAAGACGCGAACCGGCACAAACGCCGGAAAGCAAAGCACGATGCATAGCAGCGAATTGACCAGAAACGGTCCGACGGAAATCAAAAACGAAGTGCCGAAAGTCTTCGGCGGCTCGTGGATCACATACCCGGCCGGGTTCCCTACGCGAAAAAAACACACGTCGAAGACCGCGACGCGCCCCCACTTGCAGAACAGAAGATGAGCCGCTTCATGGATGATTACGCCCGGGAACGTGAGCAGCGCCACCAATTGTCCAGGAATCATTTCTCCCCCTCGGCATTCCAACCATGCGGGTATTGCTGCTCGAATTGTTTGCGCGTCATGAGTTTGCGTGTCTTTAACCGGTGCTGAAGGCGGTTCTCATAGCCCTTGAACATGTCGGCGTCTGGCCCGAGGTTTGTTCTGGCCTGTGCCAAATACCGCAACGCGTCGTCGCGATCCTTAGTTTCGCCGCTCGCCGCGTATTTGCAGGCATAAGCCGAAGCAAGCGCGGCCAGCGCGCCGGGATCGTCCGGCTCCCGTTCGACAAGATGTTGCGACATTTCGACCATCATGGCAAAGTCGCGCTTTTCAAACGATTGGCCGATTCGCGCGTAGAGCTCGGTTTCTATGAACTCGCCTCGAAACGACGGGGGCGCGTCCAGACGCGCTTTTTGAATCAGGCTTAAAGCTTCGTCATATTCTTCTTCCCGCGTCAACACTTGCGCAGGTACAAATTTGGAACCGCACTCAACTCCTTCACTTCCGGTAGTCGATCCGCCGCCAACGTGAAATAACTCATTCCGTAACACTTCAGCCGTCTGAAGCGATTTTTGGCGGTGGCAGGTGCGGTAGTGTGTTGTGTGCGAGGTATTGCTCAATCGCCTGGACGACGGTTTGAATCGGGTCGTGGCCGCGTTGTTTGAGCGTGCGGAAGACGCTCATCAGCACGGCTTGGCAGTCGGTGCCGCGTTGGCTTCGGTTGCCGTAGCTGTTTTTGCGGAGGATCACCGCCGGGCGGATCGATCGTTCGGCGTGGTTGTTGTCGAAGGGAACTCCGGCTTGATCGAGGAACGTGAACAAGTCGTACTGATGCCGCCTGAGGCGCTTTACCAAGCGTCGGGAGTGGGGGTCTTCCCACGGCCCGTCGACGAGCTCGGCCAACCGCCGGTCGAGGCAGTCCCGGCGGGAAGCGTATGTCTCGACGGACAGCTCCGGCTTCCGCCGCCACAGCCGGATCGCGTCCCCCACCAGTCGCCGCAGCTTCTTGGCGAAGGCCGACCAATGCGCGCCCGGCGACTTGTACTGCTCCGTCTGTTCCAACTCGCGCAACAGATGGACCAGGCACGTTTGCCGCGCCGCGCACGAGACCGCGTTGTAGGCGCCCAAAAGTCGGTCACCAGCGTCCCGGCGAATTCCTGGATGAAGAACTTCGCCAAGGCCGGACTGCCGCGCGAGCGGTCGATCAGGTAGTACGTCAAATGCTGGTTGCCAAAGGACCACAGCCAGTTCGTTTGGCCGTCGTTCCGCCAACCGGTCTCGTCGCCATGCAAGACGGCCGAGTCCAGCGCTTCTTGCTGAATTTGTTCGTACCAGCCGTACAACAACTCCTGCAGCCGCTGCCACATCTGCACCAGACCGCCGGGAGTGATCTTGAACTGCAGGTGAAAGTTGAACACCTCGACGATCTGCGAGAGCGTGTTCCCCAAGGCGTAATGCAGCCACGCCGAGAGCGCCAGCACGCGATTGCCCAGCAAGCACCCCGGCAAAGCGGCGGTCACTGGCGGCTCGACCTTTTTGCGGCACTGCGGGCACCAATCGCGGTGGATCGTATGTTCGGTCGTCTCCGGCTGCACGTCTGGAATGTCTTCGGTGTAGCGGACGCGGGTCTCCGCGAGGCGCTTGAGGCGCGAGCCGCAGTCGGGGCAGCAATCGGCGCGATGCTCGACCTGCCAGTCGACACGTTCGGGCGATGGTCGTCGAGAACCGGGATGCCCACGCTTGCCGCCGGGCCGCTTCTTGCCGCGACGCTTGGCCGGCGGCTTCTCGTACACCGGAACCATCCCCGAGGGAGTCGAGGGGGTCGCCCAAGAACCGTTCTTCTCCTGCGCCTCGGCCAACCGCTTGCTCATTTCCAACAGCGCGAACACAACCGCTTCTTCCCCCTGCTGAAACAGACTCCGCGCTTGCGCCTCGGTCAACTCGCCGCTGCGAAGTGTCTCCAACGTCGATCTTGCGGACAACTTTGCACACGATGCCATACCCCACAGACATAACCCAATACCTTAAAATCAACCAACATCAACTTCAGACGGCTGAAGTGTTACGATAACTCAGATAAGCCCGCTACTGCCCGACAGGACAAGAATGCACGCGTCGAGTTTATCGCTCGGCTAATGCAAATACAAGATGGCAGCGGCATCAATCGGCACGAGCGTCTATCGCACAAATGCGCGTTCGAGGCCGCGATGCCTACCGATAACCATCCATCCCCAGCCGCATCTTCAGTTCTTCGAACTGCTCGACGTACCGCTCGCTGGTCGAGTGGACGTGCTCGGCCTCGGTGATGAACCGCATGTCCTCGCGGCACGGAATTCGGCCATCGACCAGGACCTTTTCGTACTCGCGCAGGTCCTTGCCGTAAACGATGAGCAGCTTGTGCTCGTCG
The DNA here is from genome assembly GCA_963733825.1 of Pirellulales bacterium. Lineage (GTDB taxonomy): Bacteria > Planctomycetota > Planctomycetia > Pirellulales > Lacipirellulaceae > JABDGM01. The sequence goes on along the minus strand of CAVTEK010000001.1, from coordinate 258,001 downwards.
AGCTGCACTTCCTGCGGCAGGTTCGGATTCAGCACCGCGATGCCGGTGCAACCGTCGTTCGTGAGCAGGTCCTCGAAATCCCACAACGTGCTTTGCAGGATCGGCATGTCGATGTATTCGCGGTACAGATCGGTGTGACCGTGCGATTGATGTCCGTGGCTCGTTTCCAGAACCACGTCGACCACGTCGCCCAGCGCTTCGATCAGCGACATGAATGAATCCATCATTCGCGGGCGCGTGACCGCCGCCATCAGTACCGGCACTTCGGCCCGGTTCTCCTCGTCGCGATACACGTCGTGGCGGAAGCCGGCGCTCGGCACGACTTCCAGGCTATACGAAGGCCGGACCGCGTCGCTAAGTTCGAAGTCGCCGTACCGGGCCACGCCCAGATGGGCTTCCAGCTCGGCGTCGGAAAGCTGGCCGAAGCCGCTTGCCGGACGAGCCGGCGCTTCGTTGGCGTACACGTTCGTGAAGAAGTTTTTCAGGAAACCCATCGCAGAACTCGTATCAGGCTATGCGGAATAACTTTGTCGGATTCGCGTGTCGAAAGCAGCTGGGAGTTTGGATGGGGAGCTTTTATTCGCGTTTTCGCTCGCGACTCGCCTCGGGACAGGTTCGTTCTCGAGCGGTCGCGTTGCTGATCAAAGCTAGGTCACAGAGTGGATACGACATTCACCCGGCCGGTCTTGTAGCGCCGATTCACGGCTGATCGCTAGGCAAAGTCCGCACGATCCGACCAGACGCCCAAAGCCGCTGAATTTGGCCCAGATACGGGCGGTAAATGCTCGAAACGAGCCTGTTTTCGCTTGTTGCGTCTTGGCAACAAGCGTGGCCAGAACGCACGCCAGGAAGCGGTTTCAAAACGTAGGGGACTGGCTCATTTTGCGGAGTCGTCGGAGCAAAATGTGCCTGTCCCTTTCAACCTACTGCTTTTGGCACCGCAACAGCGTCATCACCGCCATCGACGTGCCGTATTGCTGGTCGTAGTCGTAAAGCGGAAAATCCCACCAACTGCCGTCGCGCTCCTGCAGCGGAAGGATGATATGCGCGAGATGGTCTTGAAAGTAGGGCCGCTGCGCGGCCGGCAGCAAGTCGATGCACAACGCCGCGTGCCAATGTCCGTAATAGTAGAAATAACCGGCAACATAAAAGAACGACTCGTGCGGGATCGGCCGCTTGCGCCCCATGCTCAGCCAACCGTTGCGGGCAAATAACCGATCGAGCCAAGTCTTTACCACGTCATCCGTAATTCGCTCATCGCCCCACATCCGCAGAGCCAGATTGCACGCCTGCGACCGGCCCAGGCTGCCGCCAGGCCGATTGATCGGGTGCATCGGCCTGAATCGCAAATACTCGCCGTAGTCGTAGCTGAAGTCGGGATTTTGCTGGCGATGGATCGAGGCAATCGCCTTCTTTGCCAGCCGCTCGGGGAACGTCACGCCAATCGATTCGCCCTGCTTGAGCGCGATCAGCGCCGTGGCAGTCGTGAAGCTGAACGCCGCGTCGGATGGCGTTTGTGTCTCGGCCAGGAAATCGTAGTAAGCCCAGCCGCCTCCCACAAAACTGTAGCGGGCCAACATATCGGCCTGCGATTGGGCCAGCTCTTTCAGCTTCGCCTGGTGCGCCGGGTCCGACTTCGCTCGGTCGTGCAGTTTTACGAACGCCTGAATGGAATACGAATGGCCCCACACGTTGTAAAGCGCATCGCCCGTTGCCCGGCGCAGCTTTTCGATATGGGTCTCAAGCCACTCGCTGCCGCGATCGATCGCCTTGTTCACTTCCGGACGTTCTTTTTCCGGCAGCTTCGGTTCCGCTTCGATCAGCGCCATGATCACCAGCGACGTCGTCGCCGTGCGAAAAGCGTCGTGCGCGCCTGGCGGCGGCGCGTAGATATTCAATGACTTGCTCTTTTCCGGACCGCCCCAGCAACCATCCTTCCGCTGATCGGCCAGCAAGAATTTCACGCCCCGATCGATCGCCGCCGCGATCTCCTCGGGCTTCGGCGGCGTAATCGGCTCCGGTTTGGGACCGTGAGTGGCCAGCGGCGAAATGTGCAGATCCTTGGCAGTCTTTTCGCCGTCGGCCGGCTTCTTGTCGGCGCCCGTATCGACTGCCGCCCGCGATGCGAGTGCGCAAACCGTCAGTACGCATGAAACGGCAGCCAATACTATCGACCGGCGCCAGCGAAAATCGCGCGTACGCATTGAGTACATCGGTAACTCGACCATTTCCGAAATCTGTCGATCATCACCCATCCGCGAAAACCACGGCTTGCGGTTTAGCTGCGTACCGCAAGAACATTCCGATTTGCAACGGCAAGGCAACGCAACTGTGAAGAAAGCTAATCTTTTCCTTCTTTATCCGAGTCCTTTTCGGCATCCTTCTCCGTCGCCTTTTCGCCTTCATCATCGAGCGAAATGACGTCGCCCTTTTTCAGTCCCTTCAATATTTCCACCTCGTCCGCCTTGCGTTTGCCAAGCTTCACATTGCGGCGCTCGGGCTTGGCATCCTCATCATCGGCTTGAACAAGCCACACGTAATGCCGGTCCGGGTCGTCCTTGTCGTCGTGAACCGCTTTCTTGGGCACGACCAGCGCATTCCTTCTTGTCGTACGTGGTGACTTGCACTTTGCAACTCAACCCGGGCACGACCCAATTGGGAATCTCGTCCTGCTGGATGTCGAAGTTGATTTCGAATTTTCCGGGGCTGACCGGAATCGGCGAGATCGACGTCACGTCGCCGCCGATACGGTCGCTCCCCTCGGCAGGCAACGCGACCTTGATCTTTTGTCCCTTCGCGACCTCCGGCCGCTTCGTCTCGTCCACCGTCGAAGTCACGTAAAGCGGTGCGACTCGACGATCGTCATCATGATCGACCCACTCGGCACGTTGCTGTGTGGTTTGTAGCGGTTGATGAGCGAAGGCGTATCCGACCAGCGGCCATTGACGCATTGGCCGTAATACACGATGCCATCCGCCGGCGATTCGATCTCCATCAGCTCCTTGTCGCCCAGCAGCTTAGTCTGCCGATCGAGCGACTTGGTGCGCAGCTTCTTCCGCTGCTCCTGCTCGTAGCGGGCCCGATCCAAGTCGAGCGACAGCGCCATCTGCGCACGTGCTTTGCCGAGCGCCGCGCGATCCAGCGACTCCTTCATGCGAATGTCCATTCGCGGTATCTGGACCTTGATCATTTCGTCGCTTTCGGTCTTGGCCTGCTCCAAATTGAACTCGGCGAACTCGAGCTGGTTGCGCTGCCGTTTCAGGACGATCTCCTCGGTCTCTTCCGTCAGGTCGTCCGCCTTGTACATCTTTTCCAGTTCGTGCAGCTCGTCTTTCTCGTTGTCCACCATGAAGCTGTAGTACTTGACCATGAACGCGGCCAACTTCAGCGCCATCGGCCGGTCGATTTCGTTATATCGCTTGAAATCCTCCTTGGCATGTTCGTTCGACCGATCGGCGTCCTCGAAATCGAGCTTGAGAGTCTTTTCCAGCCGCGGCATCTCTTCTTCAGCCTTGACGATCGCCAGCTCGTTCAGATGCTGATCCAATTCCAAATCGGCGAGCGCTTCGTTGATCTTCTCGCTGTCGAACTTTACGAGCCGCTCGCCTTTGTGGACCTTGGCGCCATGTTCGATAATGTCGACGATTTCATACTCGCTCCAAGACTTGGGACGCAGCGGCACCTCTTCCATTTTCCGGGCGACCAGCATCCCATCGAGCGGCACATCGACTTTGAGTCGCTTCGGTTCGACCTTGAGCGTTTTGCGCTTCTTCGCCTCCTTCTTGGCCGCCGGCTTTTCCTCCGACTTTGCACCCGATTTCCCTTCCGACTTTCCCGCCTTTTCTTTCGCAGCCGGTTCGGCCGACGATTTCTCTTTGTCCTTTTTGTCCTTTTCGGCCTGGGCCGGCTTCTCGGCATCTTTCGCCGCGGCCTTTCCATTCTTGGATGCCGCGTCGCTGGCGGAAGAGCTGTCTTTCTTCGCTGAGTCCGCGTCCTTCTTCGCGGATTCATCCTTTGTTTCCGTCGGCTCGCTTTCGGCAGCCGTGTTCTTCTCGGCGGCTTGCGGAGCGGCCGGCGCCGCGACAAAGCTCAGAATGACTCCGGAAACAATTAGAGCGGGAACGAAAAATCGCCTCATCGCGGTCTCCTCAGGGTTATCTGTCATTTTCCTCTGGAAGCCGCTAAATTGCAACCGACGGAACTGTCGGCATCCGCACTCCGCGAGCGCCCTCATGGCCAAAATTTATACTCGTAGCGGTGATGACGGCGGGACCGCGCTGTTAGGCGGGCTGCGCGTGAAAAAAGACGATCTCCGCATCGAGGCGATCGGCACTGCCGACGAGTTGAATGCCGCGCTAGGAGTGGCGCGCATGGAACTATCTCGCAGCACCGCAGCGTCGCCCGAACTCGATCGCGAACTTGCCGAAGTCCAACATCGCCTGTTCGATTTGGGCGCCGAGCTGGCCGCGCCGGCGGCACACTCGCGAGCCGGGTCGTCCCCGACCCCGCCAGACCCAGCGCGCGCCGGCACAATAAACGATTCGGACATCAGCGCGCTCGAACAGTCCATCGACCGATACGAAAGCACTCTTCGAGCCGCTCCGCGCGTTCATTCTGCCAGGCGGCTCGCCCGCCGCTGCTCAGCTTCACTTTGCCCGCTGCGTCGCCCGTCGTTGCGAACGGCGGGTAGTCCAAATGGCGTCGCGCGAACCAATCCGCGCCGAAGTGCTGCGCTACATCAATCGCCTGGGCGATTGGCTATTCGTCGTAGCCCGTGCCGCGAATCGGGCCAGCAAAGTACCGGACGTAATCTGGCAGCAGCGGGCCCCCGGCGAGGACCGAAAGAAGTAGGGAAATAAGCCACCCATCTTTACGACCCACTGGTTGAACTCTAATCTAAGCGCTGCAACACGGTAACAAAACCGCAGTCGGGAGCAACGGATATGAAGAAAATTGAAGCCATCATCCGCCACTTTAAACTCGAGGACGTGAAGAACGCGCTCACCGAACAAGGCGTCAGCGGCATGACCATTACCGAAGTCCGGGGCTTCGGCCGCCAAAAGGGTCACACCGAAATGTACCGCGGCACGGAATACACTGTCGATTTTGTGCCCAAGGTGAAGATCGAGGTCGTCGTCGATGACGCCAAGGTGCAGCCCGTGCTCGCGACGATCGTCAAAGCCGCCCACACCGGTCAGATCGGCGACGGCAAGATCTTCGTCTATCCGCTCGGCGACGTCGTCCGGATTCGCACCGGCGAAACGGGAGCCGACGCGCTATAATTCAGAGGCACACGGCCTCACCTTCCCCACCCACTTCTTATCCCTCCCATGTATTCCGGTGATCGTTTACGTTCGATTGTGCGCGAAGTTCGCCAGTCGCTGGCCGACGGTCGCCAACAACTGCGCGCCCAACACGATCGCGGTTTGGAAGGGGCCCGCGTTTGTGCCCGCTACACGGCGCTCGTGGATACGGCCATCGGCCGGCTATTCGACGGCTACCTGAACGAGCTGCCCTCGGCCGACGCGGCCCTGATGCGCGAGCGCGTCGCCCTCGTGGCTCACGGCGGTTACGGGCGCCGCCAGCAAGTCGCCGTTTTCCGACGTCGATCTCATGATCCTATACGACGGCAAGCGTGATGCGCTTATCGGCCAGCTTGCCTCCCGTTTGACGCAAGATATTTGCGACGTCTATCAGCACCTGGGACACAGCCTGCGGACCCCCGCCGAGGCGATTCAGCAAGCCCGCACTGATGCCCAAATCGGCACCTCGCTGCTCGAATCGCGACTGCTGCTGGGAAACAGCGAAATATATAGCGGTTACAGCGATCTAATGCGCTCGCTTATCGAAAAGCGCGGCGCAACGCTCGCGCGCCATTTTATCATGGAGCGCCGCACGGAGCGGCTCGAATACGGCGAAACGGTTTACTTACTCGAGCCGAATGTGAAGCGTTCGCGCGGCGGCTTGCGCGACATCCATTTGCTCCGCTGGTTGTGGTATCTCAAGGCCGGCGTCGCCGATCCCGATCGGCTCCACGACATGGGCGTGCTCTCGAAGTTCGATCACCGCCGGCTCATTTCGGCCCAGAACTACCTCCTCCGCGTGCGGAACGAAATGCACTTCCACGCCAATGAATCGTGCGACGCCCTGAGCCGCGCCGAGCAGTTGCGGCTGGCCGAGTATTTCAAGTATGCCGGGCGCCAAGGACTGCTGCCCGTCGAGCAGTTCATGCGCGACTACTTTCATCATACCGCGCACGTGTGGCGCATGGCGCACCGGCTCAGCGAGTTGATGCAGCCGGCCTCTCGCGTGAGCCGGATGTTGGAACCGATGCTCGGCCGCAAAACGGAGGATGACTATCAAATCGGCCGCAACGAAGTCAGCGCCACGTCGCGTGCCACCGCGCGGTTGGCCCAGCATCCCGAGGAAGTGCTCAAGTTGGTCGATCTGGCCCGCCGCGAAGGAAAACGGATTTCGCAGGACACGTGGCACTACGTGTACCGCACGGCGCCGCAGTACTCGAACGACCCCAAGCCGGCGGTCGTGGACGCGTTTTTGAAGCTGTTGGCAAACCCCGTCCGCTTGGGCGAACTGTTGCGGCGGCTACACGAAATGGGAGTGCTCGAGAAGATCATTCCCGAATTTCATCATGCCCGAAGTTTGTTGCAGTTCAACCAGTATCACAAATACACGGTCGACGAGCACTGCATTCGCGCCGTCGAGGAAGCTACGAAGTTCGCCGAACGCGACGACAGCCTCGGAACCATCTATCGAAATCTCGACGATAAGACCACCTTGCACCTGGCGCTCTTACTGCATGACCTGGGCAAGGGATTCGAAGAGGACCATAGCGAGGTCGGCGGCCGATTCGCCCACTCTACTGCCGAACGCTTTCGGCTTCCGCGCGAGCAGGCCGAGACGCTGGAATTCCTGGTGTACAAACACTTGCGGATGTCGCACCTGGCCCAGAAGTACGACACCACGCAGCCGCAGCTGGTCGGAAAATTCGTCGAGGAAGTCGGTTCGCAATCGCGCCTGGACCTGTTGTATCTGGTGACTTGTGCCGACCTGGCGGCCGTTGGCCCCGATGTGTTGAATAGTTGGAAAATCGAAGTCCTTTCCGATTTGTATTTCGGCGCGTTGCGCAGATTCGGGACCGTAGACAACGTGGCAACACCTAAGTGCGACAAAGAAGACGGCGCCGCCTGGCAATTGCTGAGTGCGGCCGAACAGGGCGACCCGTGGTTCGAGCGGCAACTGGCCGCGCTCCCCCAAAGCTTTCTCAGCAAGCGATCGCCCGAGGCGGTAGCCGATGCGCTCCGCCGGCTTCGGCGACTCGCCCCGGCGCCGGGGCAGCTTGGGCCAATTATCTGAAAGAGATCGACGCTGTCGAGTTCATCGCCGGAATCGACCGAGGCACCGGCCGGGCCATTTTTTCCAGCATGGCCGGTGCACTCACCAGCAAGAACATGCAAATCCTCGCCGCCGAAACCAACATCCTGGCCGACGATTTGCTGCTCATGCGCTACGTTGCCTCCGAGCCCGAATCGCCGGGCGGGCCATCCGCCGAGCGCCTGGCCACGATTTGCCGCGCGCTGGTCGCTTCGATCGATTCCGACGACGTGCCGAAGTTCCCAAAAATCTTGGGACGCGAACAAAAAGCCGCCGGGGCTACCCTCACCAACCTGGCCCGCGCACGCCCCAACGAAGTCCGGATCGACAACGAAATGTCGGCCGAATGTACCGTTGTCGAAGTCTTCACGGTCGATCGCCGCGGATTGCTCTACCGCCTGGCGCGGGCCCTGCACGACGCCGGCCTCGTAATCCGTTTTGCCAAAATCGGCACCTTTCTCGACCAGGTAGTCGACGTTTTTTATGTCGCCGAACGCGATGGCCAGAAACCACAAACGGACGGTCGGCTGGCCGAGATTCGCCAGGCGATTGCCAGCGTCATCGCGCCGTCACAAACCGGAAATCTCGTTCAAAAGTAGCGCTTGCAGGACGGTAGGTCAGGCTGCGGCCTGACAATGGCAGTCGTCCGGCTAAAGCCTGACCGACAGCCGGTCTTGCAGCCGATAATAAAAGTGGCTAGTTAAGCGCTGCAAGAAATTTGACCCGGACTCAAATATCAACGTAAAATTGAGGAGTCGAGGCACCCGCCGCAGAGAAGAGGGTTTCCTCTATGCATCCAGACTCTCGCCTAACCGTCATTCGACGTTTCTTCACCGGCCTTACCGAATTCGCCTTCCAATCCAGGCTTGGCGTCGCCGATCCGCCGCTCGTCGATTACATCGCCGAACTTCTGGTCCGGTTCGTTCGTGCAGACGAGCTCTACACTGTGCGTTCGGTTCGCGGCCAGCGGCTGGTTGCGGTGGCCGATATGCTGGCCGAGGCCCAACACCGTGAAGGCCCGGCGCGGCAGCAAGTCCACCGCCACATCGGCGACTTCACGCTGTTTTGGACTGGTGTCTATCCGGAAGTCGTTGAAGGGCTGCGGCGCGGCAGTAAAGACGCGCTCATCGACTATCCGCAACAAGGCAAGCGCGCCTATTGGATCGCGAGCACCATCCCCGTCGAAAAGGAAACACCCACCCCCGACGTCCTCAAGCGGCTCAGTGAGCAGTTCGATCTCTGCGTCTACGGCCTGGGCGAAGTCCGCCGCCAATGGGAACACACGGGCGACGCCGATGCGCCGCTCTTATTGGGCTGATTCAATTCTGTCAGCTCGTAGTTTTCTATCTCAACATGTGTCCTGCCTTTCTGGCTAACAGCTAAACGCTAACAGCTAACAGCTTCTAAAAAAAGAAATGATGGGCCCACAGGGCCGACGAATCGAGCGTCGTCGTGGAGTGGACGGCGATCGAAGCGTATCCCGTTCCGTTCGCGCGGGGCCTGCGGCCAATGGCCCGGTCGGACACGTCACAGAGCTTCACGCGCGACAAGAGGGAGGCAGCAAACCTGTGCAAGTGCGGGTGATGTGAGTTGCGAACGTGACCGCCGGCGAGACGTCTTCCGCAGCAGCGCAGCCGAACGGACATTCCTGAGGGTGAGCTTAGCAGAATGTGCGGCGAGTTTCAGCAAGTGTTTTTGGCCGCCCTGCGGGAGAGGGAAAAACTTGGAAAAAGTGCCAAGCATCGCCTGACTTAGCGGCATGCCAGCGCCAGACCGTCGCGCAAATGTGTGCCTGGTCAATTGCATCGCGCAGAGTCCAGATAAACTGCCCGCAAGCGTTTTCGAGCGGTTCCGTTTACACTCCTCGCACTTGCAGTGAGTGCTCAGTCGGGCGAAAATGTCTAGGCTTATCAACTTGTAACTCGTCCTGCTACTTGTCCGCCGGAAAACTTGACTATGGCCAGCGTCATTTCTGCTCTTGGGAAACAAGCCGCCGCAATTCCTTTGGAACCTGGACTGGCCGAAGCATCCGATCTGCTGACCTCGGTTGTCGAAGACACGGCGTATGTCGGCGAGGTGTACTCACTCGGATATGAGGACGCCCTCGTTCAAATCCACGATTTCCACCGCCAGCAGGTTGGGGGCATTCCGGCACTTTCATTCCTGATCGCCACTAGAGTGCAACCGGGCCGGGAAACGGATGTTCGAGAAGAAGATGCTTCAATTGTCCTACTTCGCGTTCTGGATAAGTGCGATTTACCCGACGCCGCCGAAGCACTTCGGGTTCGGGTTGAAACGGCAAAGCGCGTGTCGGGGGAAGTGGAACGGTTCTGGGATCACAGGGATGTGATGGACCCACAAACTGCACAGCTACTCGGGTATGCAGGCGTTAAATGCCGGGTACTCGGAACGTTTTACATGAACGATTTTGGCAGTGACGGAAAGCACGATTACCGTCTCATGTTCGGCTCTGATCTGAGCAACTACTACCCAAACAGGGGACTGAAGGTATACAAACCTAAAGCCTCGGTTCTGGCGAAGATAATTAATTATCGTGATCCTTTGGCTCGCACGCACGGGCCAACCGCCGAAGTGCAAATCGGCCACGTTCGCTACGCATCAACTAATCGCCCTTTCCAGCGTATCGGTGATGTGCCAGTGCTGATTTCGCCAACCGACCTTCTCGGGATGAAAACAGCATTGTTCGGTATGACTCGTACGGGCAAATCAAATACGACCAAGGTAATATTAAAGGCAATATTTGGACTGCGATGGCACTCTCAGCACTCTAGTCGAATTGGGCAGATTATCTTCGATCCAAACGGCGAGTATGCGAACGAGAATACTCAGGATAGCGGCGGGGGCACTAATCCAGTTGCCATTAAGAACGTCTGGATGTGTGGGCCCACTGCCGAGCAAAGCAAATTAAGAGAAGACGTAATCACATACGGTATCACGAAGCACCCGAACGATCCTGACCGCAAACTCATGTTGCTCAATTTCCACGCAGAGCAGAATCTTCAAATTGGGTAACACTTCAGCCGTCTGAAGTTGATGTTGGTTGATTTTAAGGTATTGGGTTATGTCTGTGGGGTATGGCATCGTGTGCAAAGTTGTCCGCAAGATCGACGTTGGAGACACTTCGCAGCGGCGAGTTGACCGAGGCGCAAGCGCGGAGTCTGTTTCAGCAGGGGGAAGAAGCGGTTGTGTTCGCGCTGTTGGAAATGAGCAAGCGGTTGGCCGAGGCGCAGGAGAAGAACGGTTCTTGGGCGACCCCCTCGACTCCCTCGGGGATGGTTCCGGTGTACGAGAAGCCGCCGGCCAAGCGTCGCGGCAAGAAGCGGCCCGGCGGCAAGCGTGGGCATCCCGGTTCTCGACGACCATCGCCCGAACGTGTCGACTGGCAGGTCGAGCATCGCGCCGATTGCTGCCCCGACTGCGGCTCGCGCCTCAAGCGCTGCGGGAGACCCGCGTCCGCTACACCGAAGACATTCCAGACGTGCAGCCGGAGACGACCGAACATACGATCCACCGCGATTGGTGCCCGCAGTGCCGCAAAAAGGTCGAGCCGCCAGTGACCGCCGCTTTGCCGGGGTGCTTGCTGGGCAATCGCGTGCTGGCGCTCTCGGCGTGGCTGCATTACGCCTTGGGGAACACGCTCTCGCAGATCGTCGAGGTGTTCAACTTTCACCTGCAGTTCAAGATCACTCCCGGCGGTCTGGTGCAGATGTGGCAGCGGCTGCAGGAGTTGTTGTACGGCTGGTACGAACAAATTCAGCAAGAAGCGCTGGACTCGGCCGTCTTGCATGGCGACGAGACCGGTTGGCGGAACGACGGCCAAACGAACTGGCTGTGGTCCTTTGGCAACCAGCATTTGACGTACTACCTGATCGACCGCTCGCGCGGCAGTCCGGCCTTGGCGAAGTTCTTCATCCAGGAATTCGCCGGGACGCTGGTGACCGACTTTTGGGGCGCCTACAACGCGGTCTCGTGCGCGGCGCGGCAAACGTGCCTGGTCCATCTGTTGCGCGAGTTGGAACAGACGGAGCAGTACAAGTCGCCGGGCGCGCATTGGTCGGCCTTCGCCAAGAAGCTGCGGCGACTGGTGGGGGACGCGATCCGGCTGTGGCGGCGGAAGCCGGAGCTGTCCGTCGAGACATACGCTTCCCGCCGGGACTGCCTCGACCGGCGGTTGGCCGAGCTCGTCGACGGGCCGTGGGAAGACCCCCACTCCCGACGCTTGGTAAAGCGCCTCAGGCGGCATCAGTACGACTTGTTCACGTTCCTCGATCAAGCCGGAGTTCCCTTCGACAACAACCACGCCGAACGATCGATCCGCCCGGCGGTGATCCTCCGCAAAAACAGCTACGGCAACCGAAGCCAACGCGGCACCGACTGCCAAGCCGTGCTGATGAGCGTCTTCCGCACGCTCAAACAACGCGGCCACGACCCGATTCAAACCGTCGTCCAGGCGATTGAGCAATACCTCGCACACAACACACTACCGCACCTGCCACCGCCAAAAATCGCTTCAGACGGCTGAAGTGTTACCAAATTGGAAAAGAGATCATTGATGATTCGCTTGCCGACGAAAGCGCAATATACGTCGGCAATTTCCGAGACGTTAGTTTCACGCCACCAGAACCAAGTGATCGTGGTGGAATCGTCCGGCATAAGCGCCGGATCCTTTGTTACCGATCACTGTTGCATGAAGCCGGCTTGCCGGCACCGTCCTCAATCAGGCCCGACACGAAAGGAATGTTCAGCGCGGATTTCATCAAAGCATTAGAAAGCAGTGAAGGCAAGGACCCGCGCCCTACGCAAACGCTGCCACGACTCTGAAGAAGCCAACGAATACTTGGAGCGAAGTTGCGCGGGTTTTCAGGACATTGAACGAGTTCGTCAAAGATAACAAATCGGGATATCAGCAATTCAACCTTTCGTACATTAAGACCCACGAGGACAACTGGGCTGATGCACACCTTATAAAATTGATGGGAATGTATGACTACGCTAATGGACCAAAGCTCATTGGCCGGGTTGCGGAGCAGCATACCCCAGAAACTGGCACCGACTTTGCGGACGACATTTACGCCCATCTTGTTGAGGGCAAACTGGTGATTATCGACCAGTCGAGCGGGAATCCGGTGCTGAATAAAGCATCTGCCGATCGGGTGATGAGGCGCATCTTCGAAGAGAACCAGATTAAATTCCGATTCGCGAAGCTGCCCACCGACATCCTAATTTATGTCGAAGAAGCCCATAACGTATTGCCGTCGTCAAAAGAAGACGATTTGCTCGACATCTGGGTGCGGACGGCCAAGGAAGGAGCCAAGTACCATTTGGGCCTTGTCTACGCCACTCAGGAAGTCAGTTCGATCCAGAAGAATATTTTGCGGAATACATCAAATTGGTTCATCGGCCACCTGAACAATACGGACGAGACCAAAGAGCTTCGCAAATTCTACGACTTCGCTGATTTCGAAGGCAGCATCCTCAGGGCGCAAGACAAGGGCTTCATTCGCGTCAAGACGCTTTCAAACCCGTTCGTCGTTCCTGTACAAGTCGATCGGTTTGCAATCGGCGATATACACTCCGGCACAGACCCCGAAGCCGCGGCTGCCGCAAAAATGGCCGTTAACATCGAGCCGGTTGACGGGGAACCACTCTGATGCCGTACGAGGGCGAATATGCCGGCTATAGGTCGATCCGACGCCTAGTTGGAGCGGAGGCCGTTCAGCAATTACTGAAGCGAGCGAGAGTCGCGCCGCCAAACGCTAATCAGAATAGTCCGACTCCAAGCCAAGCTCCTGAGCCGTCGACCGAAGCGCCCGCGTTTGTGGTCGGAATTGACGGAAGTTACAACGAGGTGCCAGTCAGAAATGGCTATCCGGGTGCTCATGTCGGATACTGCACCGTCGCCAGCGTGCTTATCAACTTGAAATTGATCGATCAACTTGATGAGGAGCGTCCTGTTGATCCTCAACTCTTCCGAAAAACGGAGGAAGCCGCAACGGTTGATGCAGCCTTGCCGGGCAGCAATGTAATCACGCGTAACCACGCCTCCGCCCGTCATGCTTTTCGAGAAGCTGTGTTCGACGTGCTTCACGACAAGGTGGTTGATGAGGAAGATCGCACCCGTTTGCTGGATACCTATGAGGCACTCCTGGCCTTCAAGCCGCAGGGGCGAGGCCAATCTTGTCCATACGATCACGAGGGCTGCGTTGAGCATATCCCAATTCCATTCGGCAACACCAATTGCCCTTGCGGAAAACTCAACCCCATTTACTCAACTGACGCTCTTCGCATTCATGAGCGGTTCTCGCACGACGGTACAAATGGCGAAGCCTTCGGATTGGTGTCCGAGGTCTGGGGAAAGGTGCTCCTGGTTCACCTACTTCGGTGTTTCGAACGGCAGGAGCTATTGGATCAAGCTGGCCGCCTAGCGTTTGTTCTCGACGGCCCGCTCGGCGTATTTGGACCGCCTGCATGGCTCAGCGCGGCAATAAGTGCTGAACTCAAGCGGATCAACGGAATCTTCCGAAAAAAGACAGGGATGGACCTACTAATCCTCGGAATTGAGAAGACTGGCACTTTCGTAAACCACTTCGATGAGATCGATCAGACGGATCAACCAGGCGTCCCGCGATTCGGACCGAGAACATACCTATTGTTGACCGATAAATACATCAAAGCTCGTATCAGCCTGTCCGATTCGCAGAAGAGGTATGGCGTGGATACGTACTTTCGGCGCAAGTTTTTCTACAAGAGCAGCACCGGCGGTCGGATCGTAGCCAGCATTCCATTCCTGACGGAAGCAGAGGACACATTGGATACCGACGACGTGTCCTTGTATCCCCAATTCGGCATGGCCTGCGCCCTGCTGGACAAGCTCGCGTCGAACCGGTATCCGAACGCCGTTACGCCGTTAGTGTCGGCACATGCCGAGGCCGCTATTCCACTCGAACTCGGCCACAAGGTGCTTCAGCAATTGGCAAAAGCACTCATGCGACGGGATTGAGCACGTGGGCGACATCTCACGAAAGTACGCGAGCGCAGAGAGCCGCTGGGCTGGAGTAGGGCCATACTACGCCATGTTCCCTGTTCACTTTGCGGATCACGTCGTTCAAAAGTACACGTCGCCTGGTGAGACAATCCTCGATCCATTTGCGGGTCGGGGTACCGCGATTTTCAGTGCCGCCACAAATGGGCGCAATGGAATGGGAGTCGAGCTGAACGCAGTAGGGTGGGTCTATTCACAGGCCAAACTTGACTCGGCAGCGCAAGATGACGTGATCGCTCGCCTACGAGAGATCGGTCGGCTTGCCGCTCGTCGTACCGCGAAACCGCGGCTACCAGTCTTTTTCTCGTGGTGCTTCTCCTCGACGGTCCAACAGTTTTTGCTTACTGCTCGGAAGCATTTGCAATGGCGTCAAAATCGGGTGGACTGTACCCTCATGGCCTTGCTGCTTGTGAATCTACATGGCAAGAGGGAAGCCTCGCTCTCTAATCAGATGAGGCAAACCAAATCGATGTCGCCGGTGTACGCTGTGAATTGGTGGAAGCAGCGAAAGTTGCACCCACCAGCCGTTGATCCAATTGAGTTCATGGAGAAACGGATCAAGTGGAGGTATGCCAAAGGGGTGCCGTCCAAAACTGACAGCTTCGTGTTTCTTGGTGATTCCACGATCCGCCTCCGTCATGTTCAGGAGCGGGCAACTCGACTATTTCTTCCGCCAGCGACCTTGCTACTCACATCGCCGCCCTACTGCGGAATTACCAATTACAATTACGATCAATGGCTGCGGCTATGGCTTCTTGGTGGCCAACCAAACGCACTCGCGGTTTGCGGTCGCTATAAAGGCAAGTTTGCAGATCAGCAAAAATATAAGAATTTGCTTCTGTCCGTGTTTGACCGAGCAAAGCACATCCTTCACAAGGACGCCGTGGTCTACGTGCGCACCGACCATCGTGACTTAACCCTCAATATCACAACTGATGTGCTAAAGGAGGTTTTCCCAAAGAAAAGAATATTCAGATACTCGCGGCGAGTCGAAAAACCGACCCAAACACATCTCTTCAAAAACAAGGTCGAGAAGTCTGCCGAGGTAGATATCGTATTACTTCCGGCAGCTTAAGCGCGTAGTGAACCGTCTCTTCAGGCGAGTCGTCGCGTCGAACATTTGAAACGAGCCGACGTTTCGAACAGAGAATCGAGTTCGCCGCCGCACTTTAAAATGCCGAGCAGCGCATTTTTTGTCAGGCTGAACCCTCGCCTACGGCAAGATTACCGCCGCGCCCGTGACTGCGCCTGCTTCGAACAGCGCCGTGCGGACTGAGCGGAATCGGGTCGCACATGTAGGGTGCGCAACTGCCCGGGCGATAGTATCCCAACGCGCAAATGCACTCGCATGGCGGCTCAACCCTGTCATCATTTCAACGGCAAGTAGGTGACTCGGTTGGCGAGTTCGGCTGCGGTGCAACACGACAAGACGAGCTCCAGGTCCTTCACGAGCGATCCAATGCCGGCACTCAGTTGATGCGCAAAAATTACGCCGGCGAACGGCTGCGTCTCTTGCTGCCACAAGGAAGCCAGCGCCAACAGGTCGTCATCCTGACTAAACAGGATCGCCCCAATTCTGTCGACCGCTTCAGAAGCGTGACCGTACACCGGCACCATTGTAGGCGCGGTGGTTAAACTCGGGGGGATTCTTGAAGTCCGTCCCCCCGTAGGAGTCTGACCATGTCCGGCAGTGCCCGTGCCCGCAAGCGCTCTGAGTGGCTGGATCGAATGCATCGGTTCAATCGATCGAATGCGTCGGTGACCGAATTCTGTCGTCGCGAAAAAGTCTCGGTTCCTTCGTATTATCAGTGGCGGCGGAAGCTGGCTGACGCCACGTCCGAGGCTGGCGCCGGGCGACAGCCGGCCACGTTCATCCCCGTTCAAGTCACCGGTTCAGCCGACCTGCAGGTTACCTTTCCCAATGGCGCGCGACTGACGCTTGGCGCTCACACCCGCCAGCACGTGCAGGTTTTCATCGAGTCGATTGCGATGGCTCGAACGACGCAGGGAGAGGCGTGATGCTCGGATTGCCGAACGGTGCCAAGATCTATTTCTGCAGCCAGCCCGTCGACTTGCGCCGGGGATTCGATGGGCTGAGTGGGATGATCGAATCGGTCTTCGCGATGAACGTGCTGGATGGCCACTTGTTCTTGTTTACAAATCGGCGACACGATCGTATCAAGGCGCTGTGGTGGGAACCAGGAGGGCTGGTTCTGTGGTACAAGCGATTGGAGCAAGGAACATTTGAAATGCCTCGTGCCGCCGAGGGCCAAGCGCATGCGACGATCGATGCCACGCAATTGGCCATGTTGATTGGAGGCGTGCCTTTGGCTTCGGCTCGCGCACGGCGGAAGCGGATGGAAGCTGCCTAAGCATTGGTCGTGTTGACGAAGCCACGACAACCGGTCGAGTCCGGCGAGACTCGCTCGGTTTTTTTGTTCCCTTTTCAGAATTTGTGGAAAACCTCTGCCGAGTTGTTGGGTATATAAGGGTATGAACGACGGATCGTCATGCCCCGAAGATCTGGCTGCCTGTCATCGGCTGATCCGCGAGCTCTCATCTCGCCTCGAAGCGCAGGACGCTCAGCTTCATCAGCAGTCTCACGAACTGGAGTCACGCGCAGCCTTTGCCCAAGAGCAATCGCGGACCGTGGTGGATCTAGAAGCGTCGCACCACAAGCTGTTCCAAGAAAACGAAGAGCTGAAACTCACGATCCGAAAACTCATCGAGCGGCTGTACGGTCGGCGGAGTGAACGGTTCCTGGCCGATCCCAATCAGATATCACTCGACTTTGGTGATGACGCGGCCGCGGCGGCCGAGGCCCTGGCGGAAGCCGTCTTGGAAGCTGAACGCGTGATCGAGGAAGTCCAGAACAGGCGCCGAGCCAAACGGCACAAGCCACGCCTGCGGAGCGAAAAGTTTCCGGAACACTTGCCGCGTTACGAGAAGATCGTCGATCTGCCTGAGGAACAGAAAGCGGGAAAGACATTCATCGGCTACGACGAGGTCGAAACGCTGGAGTTTGAGCGGGCCCGGCTCCGGGTGCGCGTGACGAAGTACGCCAAGTACGCCGACCGACGACAACCTCACCAGGGCGTCGAGAGCCCCGAGCGGCCCACCGGCCTGGTCGAGGGCAATCGCTTTGACACCAGCGTGGCGGTGGAGATTATTGCGGAGCGCTTCTTCTACCACCTGCCGTACTATCGTCAGCAAGACGTGTTCGCCGGTTGCGGCTGGACCCCCAGCCGTTCGACCTTATTGAATATCGTCACCGCCAGCGAGTTCGTTCTCGAGCCGTTGGTCCAGTATTACCACGACTTGTTGGGCAAGATCGATGTGCTGGGATGCGATGAGACTCCGCTGATTCTGATTGTGCCACCCCAACTGCCGGCATCGATCCGCAGGATCCGCGCAGCCGTCGGATGCTGGAGGTGCTTTCCAAGGCCCAGGCGGAAGGGCGCCCGAGCGTCCAGGGGCGGATGTGGGCTTGTCGGTCGCTCGAACTGCCGTTCAACGTTTTCGACTTTACCGTCAGCCGCCATCGCGATGGCCCGGATTGGATGCTGTCTGGCTTCAGGGGTTTTTTGCTGGGAGATTGCTGGAGCGGATTTCAAAAGATCGAGCTGCGGAGCGATGCGCGGATCCAGCGTGCCGCCTGTTGGGCGCATGCGCGTCGCAAGCTGCATGAGTGCCGTGTGAACCATCCTCGACACACGACGATGCTGCTCGCGCTCGTTCGCCAGCTGTATGACTTGGAGGAGCGTGCCAAGCTGTGGACCATTAGCGAGCGGCTGGAGTTGCGGCAACGTGAATCGCTCCACGTCCTGGGACAAATCCGCGCGTACATCGATAGCCCGCAACTGGAACGTTTATTGCCCAAGAGCGATTTAGCCGAGGCGATCGGTTATTTGAGAAACAACTGGGACGCGCTGTTGTTGTACACCACCGATGGCCGGCTGCCGATCGACAACAACGAGACCGAACACTTGATGAAGCAGATTGCGACCGGTCGCAAGAATTGGTTGCACATTGGCAGCGTCGCCGCGGGACACCGCGCCGCCAACTTGATGACGATCGTCAGCACGGCGGCCCGCAACGACTTGGACGTGTGGAGCTATCTCAAAGACGTGCTCGACCAAATCCTGGCCGGCTCGACCGACTGGGAGTCCCTGCGCACCGATCGCTGGAAGCAGCAACATCCCGAGGCGGTGCGCACGTATCGAGTCGAGGAACGACGCGACGCCGTCGACCGACGCCGCGCCCGGCACGCTCGCCGACGATTACTGGCCAGCCAGAAAAAATAGACGGCGTCAACCCCATCTCGCCGCATGGCTGTCATGTACGGTCACTCAGAAGCCGGTCGTCGGGCCAGCGGCCGGTGCCGTCCTCTTGGCTGGTGAAGACATCGACGTTGCGGCGCCGAAGTCCGGCCATGATTGCCGCCGGCACATGAACGTCCATGTACAACGGGAGCGGCATTTCATGTCGCCCCGGAGCCTCGCCGCTTTAGCAGCTCATCGCGCGATAGTGCGTGTTCTTGTCTCGAACTTTCGGCAGCCGCCGACGATGATTCGATTTGCGCAATCATCTCGTTATAGTGATCATAAAAATACGCAAGTGCCGCGTACACTTGCTCGGGGCGTAAATCGGAGTGTTGCCGGAGTAGTTCCTCGGCCGTCCAGCCGTGATGATAATGCTCGGCGGCCAGATGCTCGACTTTATATCGAGTGTGACCGATTCTCGCCACGCCCAAAGCATCAACGACAATGTGAGGGTATTGGGCCGCGGTGCTCATAAATGGCTCCTGGATCGCTACGCTCCAGGTCATTCTACCCAAAATCTCCGGCTGACGCACCTAGATGCAACTACGGTAGTATTACCGCCGCGCCCGTGACTGCGCCTGCTTCGAACAGCGCACCGCGCGGGCTGAGCGGAATCGGGTTGCACATGTATGGTGCGCAGCTGCCCGGTCGATAGTAGCCCAAGGCATAGATGCACTCGCACGGCGGCTCGACGCCCATGCAGTACGGCAACACCGGCAACGCGCAGAAGAAATGGGCGCCCGAGATGAACGGCTGGAAGGCCGGTGACCAAGAATGCCCGTAGCGTTCCAGTTGCTCGTCTTCGAAGTACAGCGGTTTGTGACACATTGCCGAGGCCTTCCACATGTACGTGGTTTGCTCCCAGCAACGGCCCTTGTGCTGCGTGCCGTCGTCGATCGAGCACTCGATCGGGTAATCCTGGCCTTCGGTGCCGGTAACGCTGATGTTCAAGTTCACTTTATCGACCGTATATGCCCGCAGATTCTCCAGGCTTTTCTCGCACGATTGTTTCGCGGTCGCCCGTTCCGCGTCGACTGTGGCCGTCGGAGCTGCCGGCGCCGGTAACTGCGGGACCCCTTCCGTGGTCGGCCCGCTCGGCAGCACTGGCTGAAATTGGCTGCTCCTCGGCGGGACGGCTGGCTGCTCGGTCGATGGCACTTGTACCGGCTGCCGTTGCTGGTCTGTGGGCAACGTATTCGTTTGTGGCCCAGGCTGCGTGAGGTTGTTTTCCGGAATCGAAGGCACCTCAAGCTGCGGCGTGGGAAGCTGCGGCGGCTCGGCCGCCGTATCGGTGAAGGGCGACCGCAATCCGTCGGTCGGACCCGCGTTTTGCAGTTGGGCCGAACGGACCGAATCGGGAGTCTCGTCGCGATTGACAACAATGCTTCGAGTTTGCGTTTCCGATTCGCGTCCGCTCGTAAGCCTCGGCGAATCGCTTTCGAACGCCGCCAAACGAACCGCTGAATCGCTGCGCATGGCCGATGTTTGCGGCCGAACGAATCGCAACGGATTTCCCGTACTCAACGACACGGTTTTATCCGCCGCGGTCGTGCTCTCGCTTCGCCAGCGCAGCTCCGATGCGGTGGCGGGGACCGGCAGCCAGATCACCAGAGTCAGAATGGCAATCCACAACGAGCGAGGAGCAAGGAGCGAGGAGCGAGAATCCATCAAGCCTTGATGCTCGATCCTCGATCCTCGATCCTCATTACTCGTCCGCCGAGAACTCGGCCGTGTAGTTGGGCGCTTCCTGCGTGATGGCGATGTCATGGGGGTGGTTCTCCCGCACACTGGCTGCGGTGATCTGGATGAATCGTGCTTCCGTGCGAAGTTCATCGATGGTTTTGGCGCCGCAGTAGCCCATGCCGGCCCGCAGGCCGCCGACGAGCTGATACAAAAACGGGCTGAGCGAACCTTTATACGGCACGCGCCCCTCGACCCCTTCCGGCACCAATTTTCCTTTGTTCGTTTCTTGTCCCGGCTGTCGATACCGTTCACTCGAGCCGTGCACCATCGCGCCGAGCGAACCCATGCCGCGATAGGCTTTGTACGTTCTTCCTTGAAACAGCACGCGCTCGCCCGGGCTTTCGTCCAAACCTGCGAGCAAGCCGCCGATCATCACGGCGTTGGCCCCGGCCGCGAGTGCTTTGGTGATGTCTCCCGAGTAGCGTATGCCGCCGTCGGCGATCAGCGTTGTGTTCGTTCCCTTGACCGCTTGCGCGGCCTCATATATCGCCGTGACCTGCGGCACACCGACGCCGGAAATGACCCGCGTCGTGCAGATCGATCCCGGCCCGATGCCCACTTTCACCGCGTCAGCCCCGGCCGCCGCGAGGTCGCGCGCTCCGTCGCGCGTTGCCACGTTGCCGGCCACGATGTCGATATCCCACCGCCGCTTCACCTCGCGGACCGTCTCGATCACGTTGGCCGAGTGGCCGTGGGCGCTATCGACGACGAGGAAATCGACATCCTTGCTCGATCAGGCTGCTGGCCCGCTCATAATCGAACACACCGACGGCCGCTCCAACTCGCAGCCGACCCTGCCGGTCCTTGGCTGCTTGCGGGAAGCGGCGCATCATGTCGATGTCTTTGATCGTGATGAGCCCCGTCAGTCTGTTATTTTCGTCCACCAGCAGTAGCTTCTCGACCTTTTTTGCCATCAAAATCTTCTCAGCTTGCTCAAGCGTTACAGTCCCGCGTGCTGTCACTAGCGGCGAGCTGGTCATGACTTCACTGATCGGAACGTCGTTATGCTCGAGAAACCTGCAGGTCGCGCCGCGTGATGATGCCCACTAGCCGGCCATCTTTCACGATCGGAATGCCGCTCACTTTGGAGCGCTGCATCGTCTCATGCGCGGTAGCGACGCTAGCTTCCGGCGGCAGCGTGACCGGATCGACAATGATCCCATTGGCCGACCGCTTCACCTTGTCGACCTCGGCCGTCTGCCGCTCGACCGACATGTTCTTATGAATCACGCCGAGCCCGCCTTCCTGCGCGAGGCCGATCGCCATGGCCGCTTCGGTGACAGTATCCATCGGCGAACTGAGAATCGGCACATGCATGCCGATGCGCGCGGTGAGCCGCGTTTCGACATCCACTTCAGAAGGCACCACGCTGCTGTAGCGCGGGGCGATGAGGACGTCGTCGAACGTGAGACCGGTGGTGACGAGCTTGTCAGCGAGAGATTTGTCTTCCATGCCCCATTCTCGCCGATGGGGGAGCGGACTTCAAGAGCCGAGCATCCAAGTGTGGACCAACCGCGCTGAATTCGGATTTCCAATTCGTTGTTTTACGGTACACTAATTATATGGAAACTTCCAACATCCAACTGACGCCCGAGCAGCGGGCGGCGATTGCGGCGCATCCGGACCAGCCGGTTTATATCGAGGACGCGGAAAGCCGCACGACGTATCTGCTGTTGAAGGCGGGAAAGTTTCCTGAGCTTGAAGAAGAATATATTCGCGCTCGGCTCGAAGAAGGTTTTGCCGCCATCGAGCGCGGTGACGAGGAAGAGTGGGACTCAGCTTCGATCAAGGCCGAGGGACGCAGCCTTCTTGAACAGCGACGGCAGCAGCAATAATGCCGCGTATCGTACGCACATATCCTGCGCACGACGACCTGCTGCAAATCTGGTTGTACATCGCAAACGATAACGTCACTGCGGCCGATCGCCTTATCGACAAGTTTGAGCGCCACATTGCAAATGCTGGCACGTCATCCGCTGATGGGCGAGGCGGTACCGCAATATCGGCCCGGCCTGCGCCGCTTCACCGTTGGCAATTACGTCCTGTACTACGAACCGATCAATGGTGGCGTGCGTTTGGTGCGAACCTTGCACGGCGCACGCAAAATCGAAGGGTTGTTTCCATAAGCGATTTCCTTACGCCGCGATTAGCCGATTTCTGTCGCCTTTTCGTGGCTTCTTATCCGGCTCAGTCGCACGAACGCGGTGAAGAATAAAATGGCCATCCGGAGCGCTGCATGTCCGCGCACTTAAAGGAATTACCGCCCGGTATGATATAGATATAATAGCGACGCCATTTCCAGCGCGGTCGATTTCGCGCGGCCGCACTCCAAGTTCAACCAGCGAAAGCATCAGAAAGCTCACCATGCCGAATGACGCTCGCGTGATTCATGCGTATCAGGTCAGCGAGAATTCCAATATGCCCATCATGTGCGGTTCTCCACAACGGGCGTGGATGAACGCCACCGACTTCCGATTTGCTTATCGCTGCTTGCCGATGGTCATGGCCAATCAGGCCGGTTGGATGATTCCCTGTCCCATCGACTTTACCGTCCAATGGAGCGGCGGCAGAAAGCGGGAGGACTTGTGGTTTAACTTTGGCAGCCGGCAGCCGGTCGACCAATTCTCGTTTCAGGTTTCTGTTGGCGCGACCGAGAACGAAGGCGATTGCCGCATCACGAGCCATTTCGGCAACGGCATCGTCACGTTTCAAATACCGTATCTCTTCCGCACTCCGCCTGAGATCAATCTGTGGGTCAAAGGGCCATCGAACTTTGTTAAGGACGGCGCCTGCGCGTTGGAAGGAATCGTCGAGACCGATTGGTTGGCCTCAACCTTCACGATGAATTGGAAACTGACTCGCCCCGGCCTCGTCGTCGAATTCAAACGGGGCGAACCCATTTGCATGATCGTTCCAGTCCAGCGCGGCCTGGCAGAAAGTTTAGAACCACACCAAGCGCTGATTACCACCAATCCGAAACTTGATTCGGAGCATCGAGCCTGGCACGCCGGGCGGAAAGAGTTCGTCGAAAATCTCAGACGAGACCCGGTGGCCGCGTCAAAAGGCGGCTGGGAAAAAGACTACTTCCAAGGCCGCGGCCAATCCGGCGACTACTTCGAAGGACACCAGACACAGATTCCGCTCAAAGAATTTTTCGTACAAACATCTTAGCCCGGCAACCCGGCATGAATGCGGGGCCTAATATCGTAGCGCGAAGAAGTGCCGTGAACGGCACTGCGGAACTGTCGGGCCGCACTATGCGGCATCTCTTTTTGCATGACCCAGTCGCACGAAGGCGACGAGGAACAACAGGCCGAACAGGAGATCGATCGCGGCGAAAATGCAGAGTGTTGCCGGGCGCGGCCGGAGGCGAATAGCCACACGGCGGCGGCGGAGAAGGAGAATTTCTCGAGTGCCGACGGGATGATCAGCGGCCGAAAGCGGACCGGATCGGTGCCGATGATGAGGAACGCGATCTGCCACGCGAGGCCGACGCCGACGAAGCCGTAGAAGTATTCGGCGTGCGTAATGGCGGGCGGGTAGCTGGTGCCAATGCGGCCTTCCATAAAATACTGCGGCGCGAGAACTAGCACGCCAAAAATTCCCGCAACCCAGAATAAGCGTCGGGTCCAAATCATGACGGAGCTTTGTGGAACACTAATCCGCGCCAATCGTCGCTGATTATTAGCGATGATTAGCGATGATTAGCGTTCTCGAAAAATCACTACGGGTCTCGGCAACGATTACTGTGTCGGAGTTACTTGATGGCAGAGAAGTCGGTGGGAGTGGCGTAAACAGATTCGACCTTGTTGACGAGCTTGCCGTTTGCTTCAGAGGCTTCTTTGACTTTGATCCAATCGGGGTCGTGTTGGAAGGCGTCCCAGCTTTTTTTGGCCGCTTCGCGGCTGTCGTGGGCCAGGATGTAGATCAGCGTGTTTTGTGAACGCGGCTCGTCGGTCGGCGTCCAGTAGCCGATGTTCGTCATGCCGTGCTTTTCGAAGAGCTTTGTGGTGTGCTCCCGGAAGCGCTTCAGCAGTTCGGGCAGCTTGCCATTTTCGGTCGTGTACGTGCGGATTTCGAAGACGCGGTTTTTCGCTGCGACGTCGGCGGGTATCGATTGCGCGTGGCGGGCTGCGAAGAAAGTTGCGGCGGCGATGCCGACCAGTGCGATTGCGAATCGAGCGCGTCGGTTGGGCATGACGAGCCTTTCGGTGGCAAATGTTGGTGCGGAGAAGGGGACAGGCACATTTTGCTCGGAAGACTCCGCAAAATGAGCCAGTCCCCGACGGTTTTAGCGCGGTTTGCGCATCTCGCGCGATGCCGGGTCTTGAACGGCCTATGCGTTGAGCGAATTGGCGCGGATCGGCGGCGCCGGCAAGTGAGCGGAATCAGCGCAGCAATGAACAAGGCGGCAGCCGCCGGTTCGGGAACTCCGTTGGCGTCGTCGAGGCTTGCGCCGGACGTTGCTCCCAGGTGGGAGCGCCACACGATGTAGTCGGCGGCGGTGAAACTGGTGCCGTAATACTGGCGCCAAACGTTGTAATCGCCCATGCCCACCGTGCCGTCGCCGTCGTAATCGCCGGGATTGTAAAAGACATCGATGTAATGGTTGGCCGCCTGGTTTAGCACGCCTTGTGCGGTGCCGTCGGACCAGCGAACGAGCAGGTAGTTCACCAAGAACGAACTGCCCAGACCGAAGTGGACGGGCACATCGCTCTGGTTGAACGTGCCGGCGTTCGTGTTGGCTTCGCGGCGGAGAGTTACCGCGCCAACTGTCGCATAGAGCGATGAGCCGATGCCCGTGGTGTCCCAATCGGGGCCGTGGAGCTTGACGTACAGCCAATGGTTGCCGTTGGTCGAGGCGTCGTTGATGTACACGCGCTCGGGTGTGGGATTACCGTTCAGGGTAAGGTTATTCGGATTGATTAAATCCAAATCGCCATCGCCATCGATGTCGCCCCAGGTACCGTCGTACTGACCGGCGCCTGTGTTGGTGATTCCCTGCGCTGTCGTTACTTCGGTGAAGGTCCAGGGGTGGGCCGCTGTGCTGTCGTTGTGATACAGCTTCACCGAGGCGGTAGAATTGTTGTCGTGAAAGAAGAGATCCAGCTTGCCGTCGTTGTCGTAATCGATCGCGGCGCCGCCGTTGAGGTCGGATCCGGTGTTGCTCAGGAGGGCATGGCCGGTGATCGTATCGACATCGGTAAAAACGACGTTGCCATTGACGTTACCCATGTTCTTGTAAATATGTGTGGGGTTTCCGTCTGAGCCGACGACGAATAGATCGAGCTTGCCGTCGTTGTCCATATCGATGAATTGGGCGCCGTAGGATTGGCCCGTGTTCGCGGTGCCATTGCTGCCGGAAACATCCGTGAAATGGAGCGAGCCGGTTTCCTTGAGCATGTTTTTGTAAAAGGCGTTCGCGATCACGCCGCTGCCGCTGCCGGTGCACGTCGAGATATAGACATCCAGGTCGCCGTCGCCGTCGTAGTCGCCAATTGCCATGCCGTAAGACTTGACGGAGACCGGACTCTGGAAACCGACCGAGGTGCCGACGGGCGTGAAATGATGCGTCGCATCTTGCAAATAAATCTGGTTCCCACCGCCCGTACCGGGTAAGCCGTCCGTCGATTCCATACCGATGACCATGTCCAAATGGTGGTCGTTGTTGACATCGGCCCAGGCGACGTTCTGCGCGAAATTCGGATCGTTCAACCCGGTGGCGACACTTACATCGGTAAATCCGCTGCCCGTGTTTCGCAACAGGCGCCCGACGGTGGGACTGGAATTTTGCTGGCCGGCGAACACATCCACCTTGCCGTCACCATCGTAATCGCCCCAGGCTGAACTCCAGGAGTCCGTGGTGGCGCCCGAGGGAATCATGGTCGTTGTGACGTTTGAAAAATTAGACGCGTGGGTCGCACCGTTCGGATTCGTATTATTGCGAAACAGCTGCTGGCCGACGGTTGTCTCAAAGAGCAGGTCCAAATCGCCGTCGTTATCGATATCGGCGAGCGACTGCGCTGCGGGCCAGGTAATTCGCGCCGCCGAGCCAAGTCGCACCCTGCTCGGTAAAGACGGCTACGGCCGGGGATTCCGTCCACACCATGAAAAGATAAAACCCAAATGCGAACGTGCAGACGTGGCGCCGACGAATTCGTGCTTGCATGCTCAGTTCCTAAGATGCAGACTCGTAACGTTTCGGAAACTCCCCAATTAGCTGATTATACCCGTTTCTACAGGCCATGCGAGTCGGTTTTGGCCGATTGAGGGCCGAGCGTTGCCGGGCGGGCTTAAGGCTTTATTTGCCGGCCCGGGTTTCGGCGGCGACTTTCGCTGGGGACCGCCATTCGCAAGATGGCGATCTTTTTGGCGAATAACCGACCGGACCGCGGCACAAGCCGAAGCCGGGCTCGGCTTTGCGTTGCGGCCAGCCCTGTATTATGTTGTCGCTTAAGGGAGATAAATCATGCCGACAGGTCAACTAACAAGGAGCAAAAGCGACCGGATGATTGCCGGCGTTTGCGGCGGGCTTGCCCGCTGGCTGGGATGGGATTCGACCGCGGTCCGCATTCTTTACGTGCTCGTTTCGATCTTTTCCGCCGCGTTTCCCGGGCTGATCGTTTACATCATCCTGGCGCTGATCATGCCGGCCGAAGAGTGACGGCTGGCTGATATGGTATCGTGTGATACACTAGCGGTATGGAAACCTTCGACCTTCAATTGACGCCCGAAATGCGGGCCGCGTTGCAGGCCCATCCCGGCGAGCCGGTCCACATTTCGGACGAGCCAACGCGTAAGATATACCTGCTAGTGGAGCAAGGTGCGTGTCCGGAGCTGGAAGAGGAATACATTCGGGAAGGGCTGAAACTGGCGCGCGACCAGATTTCCCGCGGTGAGGTTTCTACAGCGTCGATCGGTCAAATAATCTCCAAGGCTAAAGAGCGCGATTCTTGTAAGACCTAATGGCATGCGCCCATTAATCCGGTCCGCTCAATCCGAGCAAGACCTCATCGCCATTTGGCGTTTTATCGCGGCAGACAATCCGACGGCCGCGACTCGACTGCTCGAAAAAATAGACCGACGAATTGGATCATTGGCCCGCCACCCATTCCTGGGCGAGCACCAGCCGAAGTTCGGTGAAAACACGAGGCGTATTATCGAGGGTGAATACCTCATCTTTTACGATGTACTGCCCGATGCGCTGCATATTCTTCGCGTCTTCCACGGCGCGCGCAAGCTCGATCGGTTAAAGGATTGATCCGCGGCCAATTCAGTACTGCTAAGACGTACCGTGACGCAGCACTAGCGACGCCGACGGCGCAGCAGCCAACTTCCGGCCGCCAAGAAAAGAAATGAGAGCGCGCTCGGCTCCGGAGCGACGAGCGAGGTAAGACTGCCGGCGCCAGCGCCGTAAATCGCTTGGATTCCAGCGACGTCGTCCGGGTACAACTTGCCGTCGTCGAGTCCGGTGGTGCGCATGAAAATCCAGAACATGTTGGCATTCCCCATCGGCTCCAAGTGGTCGACGATCTGGCCATTTTCGTAACGTTGGTAGCTCCAATACGCGTCGGGGATGATTCCCGTGCTGTGTCCCAATCCAAGTGCGTGGCCGATCTCGTGGATCGCGGCGCCGAGCACGTCCGGCTGGCGCAGCGTGCCGTTCTCTTGCCATCGATCGGAATCGTCGAACTCCACGTCGCCGGGCAAGCCGTCGCCGGGCGGAAAATAGGTCTGGGCTTTGGCAACGGGATCGCCAATCACCGGGTCCGGGCCATTGATGTAACCGTGCCAGAAGCGGATCTGGCCGTAGTGCGTCGTCAAGCCATACGGGAGACCGTCGTCCGGCACTTCCACAAAATTGAGCGGCGCAGCTTCCGACCACAATCGGAGCGCTTTTTCGATCGCCGCGCGAATGTACGTCGCCGGCAGCGGGTTGCCGTCCGGCATCTTCAGCGCACCGTCGAACATGTTCTGAAAACTATAGGTGAGTGTCAGCGGCGTGCCCGGACAATTGGCGAACCCGCATGAGCCTGGTTGCGGCCACCGACTTAAGATCACGTACTGTCCCGGACTCCCATCGGCGTATTGGGGATCGGAGCCATCTGCACTTTCTCGCACGTCCGCGCCGTCCGGTGGAAGCGGTGATTGCGGCGCGTCGGCAGCCGCGCGGCTGACAGCCGACCCTGCAACTACTGCTAGCGCGAGCCACAACGACAGAAGGCTTCTGGATCGACTCACGTAGATCTCCCCGCACGCTGGGCTTTCGCCAATGCTCGATGTGGGTTGGATTGTTGGTGCATTAGGCGTGTCGCGGGATCCAATCACGCAAAACGATCACGACCATTTAATTCGGTGTATTTGGGTGCATTTGCCCCAGACTCCATTTTATCGGACGGCTCTCCGATCGCAAGCAATATGGCAGTGGGGTGGTGGGTCAGTTTGCTTCGGATCGACTACTTGTCATTTCGAGGTACTCCGAGGAATCTAGCCGAACCTCTGGGGGTACCTCGGGATGCCGAGGGGGCGCCCGTCCCTGGCTGTTACATACCTGTTACACCGTTAGGGGTGGTATTGGCCGTAGAATCGTGACGGGGCGACCTCATGGCGCGACAAACAAGGAGCAGCGAACAATGGTCAGATTACTGCGGGTTGTAGCGGGATTTTTCCTGTGTGCTGCGGCGTTCAAAGCGCCGGCCAAGAATTTAGCTTCGGAGATGGATGCGCGGCCGCCGCGGCAGGAAGTGGTGGCTTCGTTACGAGCGCGCGGCCCGAACGGGCTGGCCGAAGCACTTCACACGTACGATCGCCTGCGCCAAGAGCAAGAGCGACTTCAGCAACAAGCGAATCAGCTAAGCACCGATTTCGCCGGCAAGAAGGAGTCCTTGGCCGCGATCGAGAAACAAATGGCGACGTTGGAGCCGAACCTCAAAGCCTGGCAGGCGGCCATCGACCAGATCGGTGGGCAGCGGGGCTGCACCGTTTCGCGCCTTTATTGGTACACCGATCTGGCCGACGCGAAAGCGGCTGCCGCGCAAACGGGCCGGCCGATTCTCAGCCTGCGAATGCTCGGCAAACTGACCGATGAATACAGCTGCGCGAACAGCCGCTTCTTTCGCACGGCGCTGTACTCCAACAAGAACATCGGCGACTTTTTGCGCGACAACTTCATTCTGCATTGGCAAAGCGTGCGGCCGGCGCCGCGAGTGACAATCGACTTCGGCGACGGCCGTAAGCTCGAGCGGACGATCACGGGCAACAGCGCCCACTATGTTTTAGCCAGCGACGGAACTCCGCTCGACGTCCTGCCGGGGTTATACAGTCCACTGGCGTTCCGGCAGTGGTTGTGGGAGCTGCGAAATTTCCAGCTTTCGTACGCGGCGATGCCAGCCGGCGATCGGCCGGCCAAGTTGCGAGAATTTCATACGCGATTTCGCGATGAAATACTCCGGAACTGGGACGCGGACATTCAGCGATTGGGCCAAAAGCAGACGGAGCTCGTATCCATGCGAATCGAGAGCGCGCTGGCAAGTTCGCGGCTTGCTGGGAAACAAGCTACGCCGGATCCGGCGCCGAAGGCAGTCAAGGCGGCGGTCCGGGCCGTGGGAAAAACGCAGGTCGAAGCGCCGGTGCTGCGGTTTGCCAATCTCGGCGGTACTTGGATGGAGCGCGGAATGGACGATGAACTGTGGCAGGCGGTTGCGAATTTACATCGCCAGGATACCAAGCTGGACGAAGCCAGCGTGGCAGTCGTGCGACGTGAGTTTCCCGCAGCCGTCGCGATGCGCGTGGCGGTCAGCAAAATGCGGCAGGAGGACCCGGTGCTGCGAATGGTGCGGACGTTCGAGGATTCAATGTCGCTGGATACGGTCCGGAACGAGTATTTGCTGCATCGCCGGATTCACGAGCGGCTGGCCCAAAGCGAATCGGGCAGTATGGATTTCGACACTCTCAACGAATGGGTATATACCGAGTTGTTCCTGACGCCGAGTAACGACCCGTGGCTCGGGTTAGCGCCGCGCGACGTTTACACGGCGCTCGATAACGACGGCGCGCGGAGCCACCGACACAGGCGGCCGCTCGATCCGGCGGTTGAGCAAGAGCGAAAACACATTCGATTGACTCCCGGCCCCATTTTTGTCGTCGCTCCGCGAGGGTCGGGAGTCTTCTTGTTGATAGGTTATATTGAAGGTAGGTCAGCTTTCGCCTGACGCGGCGGGTGGCACGCCCTGAGTCCGCGAAGGGCGTGGTCCGTACGGCAAAATTACCACGCCCTTCCCCGAGCGTCAGGGCGTGTCAGCCTGGAAACAAATGACTGCACTTCGAATTTTGACAGTCGAAGATGATGCGGCGATCCGGCGCGGGATTGTCGATGCGCTCACATTTGCCGGCTACGACATCATCGAGGCGGCCAATGGTATCGACGGGTGCCGGGCGGCGGTTTCGCGCGAGTACGATTTGCTGCTGTTGGATATGGTGCTGCCGGGGAAGTCGGGCCTGGATATTCTTCGGGAGGTGCGAACGCGCGGCCGACGCTGCCGGTCATTATTCTCAGCGCGCGCGGTGAAGAGCGAGACCGGGTCACCGGGCTGAAGCTGGGCGCCGACGATTACGTGGTGAAGCCGTTCAGCGTGGATGAACTTTTGGCCCGCGTCGAAGCGGTGCTGCGCCGATCGCCGGCCCGGCCGATGGACGTGGTCAGGTTGCCGATCGCCGGCGGTTGCGTTGATTTCGCGCTGCGAAATCAGCTTCGACGACGGCACGCGCGAGGAGCTTTCGGACCGCGAACGGGAACTGCTGCGGTACTTTGCCTGCCATGCCGGTCGGGCGATCGCCCGCGAGGAATTGCTGGCGAATGTCTGGCAGATCGATGCCCGCGGAATCACCACTCGAACCATCGACATGCACGTTGCCCGACTACGCGAAAAGCTGCGCGACGCCAACGGCGAGCCGAGCGTGCTGCTGACCGTTCGCGGCAAAGGGTATATGTTGGCGAAGAAATAGGTGTCAGCTTATAGGTGTCAGGTGTCAGAGAAGACATCTGGATCCGACACCAGACACCAGACACCTGACATCTTCAAATGAAACATCCCTGGCAAGTCTGGCTTATGTTTGCCGCGTGCGTGCTGGCCGCGGCGGCGGGGATGGCGTGGCTCACGCAGCAGGCGCTGCGGGCCGATGAACGTCGCCGGGCGGCCGAGGCGGAGTCGGAATTGGATCAGCGGGTGAGCCTGGCGCTATGGCGGATGGATACCGAGCTGGCGCCGATCCTTGCCGCGGAGGTGATTCGCCCATCGGCCGAATTTCGTCCGACGCCCGGTGAGCCGACGGATCCACCTGCGTATGTGTTGTTGCAATTCGAGTGCCGGCCCAATGGGCAATGCGTATCGCCACAGGTCGCGACCGGGAAATCGAAAGGGTCCACGAAACTGGCGGAGCTGTCTGCGGCAGTGAAATTGCCGCAGTTGATTGCCACGCTTCCGAGCACGACGCTACCGACAGTAGCCGAAGCGGGCAGCAATTTTTATGCGCCGAATTCTCAATCGGTGTCGATCGATCCGAACGGAGACAACTCGCTCGAATTCCTCGAAGGAAATTCGGCCAACGCAAAGCAGCAGCAGGATGCGCAAGTCCAACAACCCCAAGCAACGCAACCAGCCGTTAAAGGCGCGAAACCAAACAGTGCGGCCGACTTCGAACAGCGCAACAAGCGATATCAAAGCGTCGCCCAACAAAGTCTGTTGAACTTTCAGCCGCGGGGCGGCCCCAACAATAATGCGGCGAATATGCCGGCGAACGCGCCGGGCATTCCCGTCAAATCGATTGCGGCGCCAGAGCAATTGGGCGTGAGCCGACCGGTGTGGGTGGGGAATCGGCTGCTGCTTGCGCGGCGCGTCAGCAGCAAGAGTGAAACGGTCGTGCAGGGTTCGTGGCTTGATTGGCCGCAGCTCAAAGCACGTCTATTGGCGGAGGCGACGGACCTGCTTTCTGATGCCGATTTGGTGCCGGTTAACGGGTCCGCGCAAACCGATCCGGCGCGGATGCTGGCCGGCTTGCCGGTGCGGCTGGTCGTCAACGAGCAAGTTGCGGCGGGTACGGTCGGCCCGACGCTGCGGTGGGCGCTCGAGATCGGTTGGGGTGCGGTACTTTTGGCGGTGATCGCGGCCGCGTTTTTGTTGCAGGGCGTGATCACGCTGAGCGAGCGCCGCGCGGCGTTCGTCTCGTCGGTGACGCACGAGCTGCGCACGCCGCTGACGACGTTTCGAATGTACTCCGAAATGTTGGCCCGCGGCATGGTGCCCGATGCCAATCAACGGCAGGAATATTTCAGCACACTACAGCGCGAGTCGGAGCGGTTGACGCTGCTGGTGGAAAACGTGCTCGCGTACGCCCGGCTGGAGCGCGGGCGGCGGCCGCAGGCGCAAGATCGCGTGACACTTGCCGATCGCTGCTCGAACGGGTGGGGCCGACGGTTGAAGCAGCGTGCCGCGCAGGCGGGGATGCAGTGCGTGATTGAGTTGGAGCAATATTGGGGCACGGTCGAGCATGACGCACGAAGTCGGAGCCCCGAAGGGGCAAAAGCGACTTAGCCGGGGGCGCAAGCCCCCGGTCGGCGATGTGGATGATTTCCCAAGCCCCGAAGGGGCGACAACGCACGACAACAATGTCGCCCCGTTGGGGCTTGGGGACACGCTTGGGCCTGTGTCCGGGGGCTTACGCCCCCGGCTAGGCGATGCGGCTCCTTTGGAGCCGTTCGAAACCACCGATTCGCGAGTGCAATCTGCTATGGTCGCGGGAATCGATCAGGAGTTCACAACCGATCAGGCCGTCGTCGAGCAGATTCTTTTCAATCTCGTCGATAACGCGGCCAAATACGCGCGCGACGCGGACGATCGCCGAATTCATGTCAACGCGAGTCGCAATGGGCAATTCGTGAAACTGGTGGTCCGCGATCACGGGCCGGGCATTAAGGACGGATTGTGGTCGCGGCGGATGCAGCCGTTCGGCAAGAGCGCGCAGGAATCGGCCGACTCGGCGCCGGGTGTAGGCTTGGGATTGGCGTTGTGCCGACGATTGGCGCGGCAGCTCGGCGGAAGTCTGGATGTCGGCAGCACCGCGGATGGTGGAGCAAGCGTGACGCTGCTTTTACCGTTGACATAGCGGCTGTTCGATGGCCTGCCCTCTGTGCGTCAAAGCCGGTATATTTTGTAATCGGGGCCCGACGATGCGTAGCCCGAGGCTATTGCTACCCTGTCCCCCGCATCCGGCATCCTGCATCCTCAATGTGATGAAAACCGACGAACTACGCGAAAAGTATCTGGCCTTCTTTGAGACGAAGGGGCACAAACGGCGAGCGAGCGACGTGCTCGTGCCGACGTGGGACCCTTCGGTGCTGTTCACGCCGGCCGGCATGAACCAGTTCAAGGATCACTTTCTGGGCAAGGTGAAGCTCGAATTCACGCGGGCGACGACTTGCCAGAAGTGTTTGCGGACGGGCGACATCGATAACGTGGGCCGCACGGCGTATCACCACACGTTTTTCGAGATGCTCGGCAACTTCAGCTTCGGCGATTATTTCAAGCGCGATGCGATCAATTGGGCGTGGGAGTTTCTCACCGATAAGAAGTGGCTCGGGCTTCAGCCCGAGCGGCTAACGGTGACCGTCTACACCGATGATGATGAGGCGGCCGGGATCTGGGCGAAGGATATCGGGCTCTCGGCCGATCGGATCGAGCGGTGCGGCGAGGATGAAAACTTCTGGCCGGCCAATGCGCCGAGCCAAGGGCCGGACGGCGTGTGTGGGCCGTGCAGCGAGATTTATTTTCATCCCGCAGGGAAGCAAATCGGTTGAGATTTGGAACCTGGTGTTCACGCAGTTCAATCGGGTCGGCGAGCCGCCGAATAATTTGCGGCCGCTGCCGAGTAAGAACATCGACACGGGGATGGGCCTCGAGCGGTGTGCATCGACGTTGCAAGGCGTGCCGACGAACTACCATATCGACAGCATCCTGCCGATCGTGAAGGCGGCCGCAGAGGTTTGCGGCCAGCAATACGAGTACGAAACGGACAACGGCCGGCGGTTGCGGCGAATCACCGATCACGTGCGGGCCTGCACGTTTGCCGTGCACGAGAACGTGTACCCGGGCGCGAACAAGGAGAAGTACGTCGTCAAGCGGCTGCTGCGGCGGGCCGTGTTGGATGGGCATCAGATGGGAATGCGCGAACCGTTTCTGCACAAGCTGGTGCCGGTCGTGGCCGACATGATGCAGCGGCCTTATCCCGAGCTGCAGGAAACGGTGAAGCGCGTGAGCGGCGTGATCGAGAAGGAGGAGGCGAACTTCTTCGGGACGATCGACGCCGGGCTCAATCACATCGATCGCGTGTTCGACCGGATGCGAAAGGAGAACCGCGTCGCGGTCGATGGCGCGGTGGCGGCCGAGTTGTATCAAACGTATGGGGTGCCGCCGGAGCTGTTCGAGTCGCTGGCGGCGGAGCACAACCTGGCGTTCGACTGGCAAGGCTACGAGCGGGCGATGGAGCAGCACGGCGAGGTATCTGGCAAAGTGCAGCACGCCGTGATGGGTGCCCGCGGACCGGTCGACTCGCTCAAGCAGGCGCTGCATACGACCGAGTTTCTGGGTTACGAAACCATCGAAGCCGAGGCGACGATCAAGGGCATCATCGCGGGCGAAGCGCCGCACGATCACTTGTGCGACAAGATGGAAGAAGTCGGGCACGAGAACGCGGTTCGCGTCGTGCTCGACCGCACGCCATTCTATGGGGAAAGCGGCGGCCAGGTCGGCGACACGGGCAAACTCGTTGGCGACGGGTTTGAATTCGTCGTCACCGACACGCAAAAAGACAGCGGATTAGTGATTCACAAAGGGCACCTGGTGCGCGGCGTGATGCGCGAAGGTGCGAAGGTGCGGGCAGCCGTCGATGCGGAGCGGCGGGCCGGCATTCGCCGAGCCCATTCGGCGACGCATATCCTGCACTACGCGCTCCACAAGAACCTGGGCTCGCATGCGCAGCAGCAGGGATCGAAAGTTGATGAGGACTGGTTGCGATTCGATTTCACCAACCTCAGCCCCGTGACGAGCGAGCAACTTGCGTCGATCAACACCGATGTTGCGGAGCGCGTCCGGAAAGGGGAACCCGTACGGTGGGATACTTTGCCGCTGGCCGAGGCGCGCAAAGCGGGTGCGATGATGCTGTTTGGCGAGAAGTACCCGGACCCGGTGCGGATGGTCTCTATGGGAGCGTTCAGCAAGGAACTTTGCGGCGGAACACATCTGACCAATACGGGCGAAATCGAGCAGTTTGAGATTTTAAGCGAAGAAGGTGTATCTGCCGGCACGCGGCGGATCATGGCGCTGACGGGGCGGAAAGCGGCCGAGCATGTGAAGCAAATTGAAGCGGCCGTCGTTGAGGCGGCGAAGTTGTTGGGCGTTGGGCCATTGGATGTGGCCGACGCGTCAGCAGCGGTGATGAATCACGCGCGGGAATTGCGGAAACAGTTATCGGGGGGCGGCGGTGGTGCAACAGCTAAACCGCAAGCGAAGGGCAATGTTGCGCGGCAAGATGCCAATCCGACCTACGAACAAATGAAGCAGGTGTTGCTGGAAACGGGGCGGCAATTGTCGGTTGCGCCGCTCGCGGTGCCGCAAC
The DNA here is from genome assembly GCA_963733825.1 of Pirellulales bacterium. Taxonomy (GTDB): domain Bacteria; phylum Planctomycetota; class Planctomycetia; order Pirellulales; family Lacipirellulaceae; genus JABDGM01. The sequence continues at coordinate 221,812 of CAVTEK010000001.1, read as the reverse complement.
GCATTGCGGCAGTTCAGGCTGAGATTGCGGCCTTGGAAAAACAATTGGCCGAGCGGGCCGCCGCGGGACCTCTTTCCGGCGAGCGGCTGCTCGAATCGGCCGAACAGGTCGGCGGCGTGACGGTCGTGGTCACCGAATTGCCGGGCGTGGAAGGCAACCTGATGCGGCAGCTGATCGACCAGGTACGCGGCAAGTCGTCGTCGTCCGCGGTGCTGCTCGCCAGTCGCCAGGGCGAGGACAAAGTGACTCTTGTGGCGGGAATTAGCAAGGATTTACAGGCTCGCAAACTGAGCGCGGGCGATTGGATTCGCCCGGTCGCAGCCGCAGTCGGCGGCGGCGGCGGCGGGCGTGCCGATATGGCACAGGCGGGCGGTAAGATTCCCGCCAGATTGCCTGAAGCTCTCCAAATTGCCAAAGACACCATCCGCGAAATGATTGCAGGTTGATTGGGTGCGGTTGGAAAGGGGCGTGCAAGGCACCCTCACCCGGCTCGCAGGCGAGCCACCCTCTCCCAAAGGGAGAGGGAGGATCCGCTAGCAGCGCGAAGATTTCAGAAAGACGCATTGCGGCGACCGCTCGGAAATCCATAAGATGAAACCTTGGCGCGGCAAGGCATCGGTGGGGGCCAGGGATGCGCCGCCGCGTAACTATTCTTTAGGAACGTGCCGCTCTGGCACCTGGTTGGATGGAGCGTACCATGGCTGTTCATAATGTTGATGGCCTGGAGTTGAATGTCGATCGTGGCCCGAATTGGTTGTTCGTGAAGCTGCGAACGCGCGAAGCCTCGCGGACCGAAGTGCCACAGATCGCTGAGAAGCTCTGGTCGATTTCGTCGCGGCATTTCATTTACCGGCTCGTGCTGGAACTGGAAGACCTCGATGAATTGCCCAGCGGAATGATGGGGCAGCTCGTCATGCTGCAATCGCGGTTGGCCCAATGCGGCGGCGCACTGCGAATTTGCGGCCTGTCGCCCGAGTGTGAAGAGACGCTGCACAGTTGCCATTTGGATTCGGCGCTGCCGAACCACACGTCGCGCGAAGCGGCCGTGATGGGAACGAGCGAGTATACCGACGTGCAGCAGAATTAGTCCGCGTCACTTCGCATCGTTAAGATACTGCTGGCGGATCTTTCGCAGGGCTTCGAGGGCCGGCTTGGGCTTATCGGCGGCATCGAACACGCCGCTATGCGGATAGTGGTGCGGCGCCGCATCGGATAGCTGGTTCCACAAAACAATCTGCACCGCGTTTTTGGCGAGCAGAAGGGGCACATGTTCCTTGATCCAATCGCGCTGCGATTGTGGCGTTACTTCATCTTGCCCGCTGCTCAGCACCTCCACCTTGCCGTTGGCGTGCCGGTCTTCGCCGGCCGAGCTGGGAAATGTGAGCGCGATCAGGAGCGGCAGTTCCAGCAGGCTCCAGTTATCGACCAGTCGGCTGATCGCCAGCGGACCCCGCTGCAGGGAACCGCCCGGCTGATAGCCAACGTTGATCTCCAGCCCGAGGCCGGATAGACCAAGATCGGCCCGCACCAGCGCATCGGCAAAGTGCATCGGCGCCAAATCGAGCTGCTCGTTGGCCAGGTATTCAGCCCATGGCTGATCAAAGCTAACTACGATCGGAGTTGCTGGATCGAGCTGGCGGACCGTGGTGATGGCTTTTGCGGCGAGCTGCAAACGGGCCTCTTCGGAAAGGCCCAGGGCGTGACCATGCGTCATCCGGGCGGCAACCTGCCACAGATGGACCTTCCCGCGGTAACGCTCGACGACCGCCCGTACATGATCGAGCATGAACGATAACAGGCTGTCGAAATCGCCCTCCCAGAGGTACGTCCAATCGGGCACGCCCCGGTCGTCGAGCTCCAAGAGTGGGCCGGCGCAAATTCGCAATCCGACCGAATGGGCCCAATCGACTTGGGCGTCTGCATCGGTCCAATCGCGGCGGCCTTCGACCACTTCGATCTTACGCCACGTCAGCGGCAGTGAGACCATGTTGAACGTATTGACGAGCTGCCGGGCGACGTTTGCCTTGGGAAGCTGGCCGCCCAGGTGGACGCCGAACCACGAGGCGAATTGGCGTTGCTGCGTTCGGCGGATCGCGATCGCTTGCTCGACGTATTCAGACGTCAACTGACGCATCGCAATGAACGAGGTGACGAGCGAGTGTTCGGCCCAATTGGCGGCGGCCGGGACATCCTCTTGCGTGGTGGCGGCGCGGGCGAAATCGCTGGTCGCTTCCAAAACTTTGCCCCGCAGCGAATTTGGCACCACCAGGCCCATCATTTCCCATTGGGCGATCTGGTTGCGAAGATTGTTGACCATGCCGCGGGCCAACTCGACTTCCAGGATGTAGGGCGCAGTCGCGCTCCATCAAAGTGGCCGTGCTGATCAGCAAGGGGCCGGATTGCCCGATCCGCCAGGGCAGAAAGACCCGGCCGGAGTCGTCCTCGTTCCGCTCGATGACCAATTGTTGGCCGCTGAAGTAAGCCCGGCCGAACCAGGGCAAGTCGTCTGGGCCGCACATGTGGACGTGTTCGAGCCCGCCCGGCGGAATCCGCTCGCGATCGTGGACGATGAATCGCATCAGACCCATAGCGGGGGCGACCCTTGAAACGTGCGGGGCGGAAGCACAGGGAAAGAGAAACCGAACCGGCGACCGAATCGCGAACGGCGCGGCGATGAGCGGTCAAGTTTCGCGACGAACCCTTGATTTTACTCGCGCGTCGAAGCTTGAACAACCATAGCGGACTGCGCCTGCGACGCGGTATACTCGCTATCGGCGCGGAAAGGTTTCGCGCGACCGCAAGGTTTTCTAGCAATTGGCATTCATTTGGATTGGAAGCCTCCATGCCCTCAACGATCACGGAAACGACATTGGCCGACCTGCCCGTACGCCGCGGCAAGGTGCGCGATATTTACGACCTGGGAGATACGCTGCTGCTGGTCAGCACCGACCGAATCAGCGCATTCGATTGGGTTTTGCCGACCGGTATTCCCGATAAAGGCCGCGTGCTGACTCAATTGAGCCGGTTCTGGTTCGATCATTTCAAAGGTGCACCGAACCATTTGATTTCGTGCGATGTCGACGAATTCGACTTGCCGGAGGGGATCGATCGTTCACCGTTGGTTGGACGCTCGATGCTGGTGCGCAAAACGAGGGTCGTGCCGATCGAATGCGTGGTGCGCGGTTATCATCTCCGGCTCCGGTTGGAGCGAGTATCAGACAGAACGGCGCGGTATGCGGCATCGAGCTGCCGATCCGGACTGAAGGAGAGCGACAAGTTGCCCGGTGCGATCTTTACGCCGGCGACCAAGGCCGAGCAGGGCCTGCACGATGAAAACATCAGTTACGACGGCATGAGCGTCCGCGTAGGGCGCGATCTGGCCAAGCAGCTTTCGCAGCGGAGCATCGATCTCTATACGCGCGGCGCCGAATACGCCCGCGGGCGCGGGATCATCATCGCCGATACGAAATTCGAGTTCGGCCTGGTCGATGACGAGCTGATTCTGATCGACGAGGTGTTGACGCCCGATAGCTCGCGTTTTTGGCCGGCCGACAAGTACCAGCCGGGCCGCGGCCAGCCGTCGTTCGATAAGCAGTTCGTACGCGACTGGCTCACGCAAAAGAGCGGTTGGGACAAGAACAGCCCGCCGCCGGAACTGCCGGCGGAGATCGTGGAAAAGACGCGGGACAAGTATATCGAAGCGTTCGAAACGCTCACCGGCGAGAAGTTTGCGTGGAAGTAGGTGCCGCGAGCCGAGCGGCACGCTAACGTAAAATGTCCGCTTCGGCTCGGCGGACCTACTAACAATATGCTCCGCTACTTGACCGCTGGCGAATCGCACGGAAAGACGCTGATTGCGCTGGTGGACGGTTTTCCGGCCGGCGTCACGGTTGATGTCGAGTCGATCAATTTCGAGCTGCGGCGGCGGCAGGGCGGTTACGGCCGCGGCGGGCGGCAGCGGATCGAATCGGATGCGGTCAACATTCTTAGCGGCGTGTGGAAAGGTGTCACGCTTGGCAGCCCCATCGCACTGGAAGTTCCGAACCGCGACAGCAAATTGGATCGGCTTGATGATCTGCCGCGACCGCGGCCAGGCCATGCCGATCTTACCGGGGCGATGAAATTCCTGGGCTCGATTCGCGGCGTGCTGGAACGGGCCAGTGCGCGCGAAACGGCGGTTCGTGTGGCGGCCGGTGCGCTCGCCAAGCAGTTGCTGGCTGAGTTTGGCATCACAGCATTCGGCTACGTCGTGGAACTTGGCGGCGAGCGGATCGAGCCGGTCGATGTCCCGCTCGATCGCTTGCGCTCGATTCGCGATGAGAGCGCGATCTATGGGTTGGACCTGGCGCACGATGAGGCGATCAAGCGTCACATCGATGCGGCCGGCAAAGATGGCGATACGCTCGGCGGTGTGGTTGAAGTGCGCGTGGATGGGCTGCCCTTCGGTTTGGGCACACACGCCCAATGGGATCGCAAGCTCGATGGCCGATTGGCTCAGGCCGTGATGGCCGTGCAGGCGATCAAGGGTGTCGAAATCGGCTTGGGCTTCGAAGCGGCACGGCGGCGCGGTTCGCAGGTCCACGATCCGATTCAATACGACGAGTCGCAGCGCGATCGGCCGAACCTGGGCTTCGTGCGTCCGACGAACAACGCGGGCGGACTCGAAGGGGGCATGACGAACGGTCAGCCCCTGGTTGTGCGGGCGGCGAAGAAGCCAATCAGCACGTTGGCCCGGCCGCTGGAATCGATCAATATCGAAACCAAACAAAAACAAGAGGCCAGTTACGAGCGGAGCGACGTGTGCGCGGTGCCCGCGGCGAGTGTGATTGTGGAGAATGTCGTGGCATTCGAAGTGGCCTGTGCATTAACGGATAAATTCGGCGGCGACAGTTTGCCGGAAATGAAGGCGCGCTACGAGTTGTTTCTGAAAATGGCGCGGGAGAAGTAGCGCGAGGATGCGTGTAAAACGTGCGAGTTGAACGGATTGAAGCCCGCAAAGCGAGCAAGGATTTGCCAGATTCCTTGCTTGCGCTGCGGGCTTCGATCCACATTTGTCGAGCACATGCTACTTTGTGCCGAGCCGGATCACACCGCGTACGTTTTCGCTTCCCGCGTCGGTGCTGCGGCGACGATGCGTCCTCGAGAGCTCTCGCTGCAATCGTTCGAGAAGAAAACGCGTGGGGATTTCACTTAAGGTGGCATCGATTGTCGTCAGGATATCGATGGCTTCTTTCAACCCGCCGTGCTCGAAACATTGCAACGCTTCGCGATAGGATTGCCACGCCGCGGATAGATGCGCAGGCATCCGGCGCGAGGCAGACGCTGTAGAGATCGATCGGCCGATCGAAGCCCGGCATGCGGGCGCGGCATACGCGGTGTACGGCAAAACGGTTCGATAGTTGCCTAGCGGTGGCCTCGGTTGCCAGGAGTGGAACAGCCACTTGCTTGGTCGCGGCTTCGACGCGGCTTGTGAGATTGACGTTCGTTCCGCGCGGACCATACTTCGCTCGCCGGCGGCTGCCGGTGTTGCCGACGTGCGCCTCGCCGGTGTGGATGCCGATGCCGAGTTGCAATTCGCGTTGAATGATGTCGGCCCAGTCGGCCGAAATATCGGGCAAAGTCTTCAGCATTCGCAGCGCGGTCCGGCAGGCCAGCTCGGCATGGTCACTTTGGTCGGCAGGCGCGTTCCACATCGCGGCCAAACCGTCGCCGTAGTAGTCGATGATGAGGCCGTCGTGATCGATGACGGCTGCCGAGAGGCATTCCATGACGTGGCTCATCAGCTCGTAAGTTTCGTTGGCCTCGAGCATCGATGAAAGCTCGGTCGAATTGCGCAGGTCGGCGAACAGCAGCGTGACCTCGCGCTGCTGCGTGCCGATCGCTCGCACCGGGCGATTCTGCGAGTCGGCGACGGCCTGTTCCAACAATACGCGGCGACGGTCGATTTCCGCACCGCGTTCGATGCGGGCGATGCCCTCGCTGACGGCGCTGGCCAAGAGGTCGAACATGTGCGCTTCAAGATAACGGATCGCGCGGCGGCCGTTGCCAGCCCGCACGGAGCGGAAGCCATAAACGGCGCCGGTCAATTCGCCGGCGGCGTTTCGCAGCGGCGATACAACGATGGCGGGCGCATTCGACGGACTTCCACTTGAACTACCATGAAACAATGTTTCGGGCGATACGAGCAGCTTATTGAGCGCGACGACGTCATATTGAATACCCAGCTCGGGAAACGGCAGTTCACTGGCGGCGATTTCCCACTCGCCGTCGCGGCGGCGAAGGACGATGCCGCCGTCCAAGCCGATCGCCTCGACCGCGCAGCGGGCCGCCTGGACGTACAGCTCTTGCAAACTGGTCGCCCAATGGTTGAGCGAGCTGAGCGCGGCAAACCATCGCGACAGAGTGGCGGGCGATGGGCCGGCGTCGGTCGATTTGTGACTTCGCAAACCAGTGCCATCGTCTCGCAGTTTTTGCAACGGTCGCTGCGGCGCATCGCGATCGACAATTGTGATTTCGAAGCGCGTGTCGCCGACCGTAAAGGATGCCGGAACCGGCAACTGGCAACTGCCTGTAAGGCCGCAGCTTCGTTCGCAATGACATTCGGCTTCGCACCCGAACATTTCCAGCGAAACACCGCCCGGTTGCGGAACGATTTCGATGCGCGCCTCTGACCCAATCGTGCCGCGATCCGCGGTGGCCCAAAGCGCGGGCTCGTGGCTTGTACGCGCCAGCAGAAGTGGACGCGAACTTCGACGAAGCTGCTTGTGCTGGCGCGGGTTGTGGAGGGTAACTTCAAGCATAACCGGGCGGCTGCTCGGGGCGGTGTCGAGGCACTCTATCTCTATTCAAGAGAATAGGTTACGCAGATTGGCCTGCAACGGCGGCGTGGCCCCACACTGCCTGATTAACCCGCATCACCGGCCTCGATGTGGCCTTGTCGGGCAGGCTCCGCCGGTGAATTTGGGCGGAATCAACTGTGCCGAATGGGGTGCCTGCTAGCGGCGTTGTTATGGACACCGCCGAGCGATTTCTGAATAATCTCGCCCCGCTCACTTCGGCCTGCGAAATCCGCAATTGTTTCGTGCCAGCATGAATGATTTTGCGCCCACCATCGGACTTGGAATTGGCTGGCTGCTAGTAGGCTGGGTGCTGCTGCAAGGGCTCACGTTTTCGATCGGCATCGTTGTCACCCGGGTGAGGCGAGAACGCGACTACTTGCGCGAGCGGGCCGACTTCTGCCGACGAGTCGAAGCGGCTGCTCAATCGGCGCGTGCTTCGAAGGCGATCCCCGACTGGGACGGTTGGCGGCGATTTCGCGTGGCGGCGATTGTCGACGAAGCGCAGGGCGTGAAATCGTTCTACTTCGCGCCGGTCGATGGCCGGCCGCTGTCGCCGTTTGCGCCGGGACAATACCTGACGTTTCGGCTGGCAGCGGAGAACGATACCGGGTCGCTCGTGCGATGCTATTCGCTATCGGATCGGCCTCGGCAGGATTACTACCGGGCGACAATCAAACGAATTGGTCCGCCGCCGGAAAGCCCGAACGCATTGCCGGGCCGTGGCAGCAATTTCTTCCACGACCGGGTGCACGTGGGCGACACGTTAGACGTGCGTGCGCCGATGGGCACGTTTCTAATCGATCCATTGGCGGGCGAGCCGATCGTATTGGTCGGAGCGGGAATTGGGATTACGCCGCTCGTGAGCATGTTGGAGGCGATCGTTCACGCGGGCAATCCGAGGGAGGTGTACGCGCTGCTGGGTTTCCGCAACGGCGCGGAGCAACCGTATCAGGAACGGTTGGCGGCGTTGGCCCTTGAGAATCCGAACATCCGGCTGCACGTAAGCTTTTCGGCTCCGCGAACGGCAGACGTACTCTACCGCGATTACAATCACCGCGGGCGAATCACGCTGGAGCGGCTGCGCCAAGTGCTGCCATCGAGCAATTATCAGTTTTACGTGTGCGGGCCGGGGGCCTTGATGGAATCGCTCGTGCCGGCCCTGTGGCAATGGGGCGTGCCGGAGTCGCACGTTCATTTCGAGGCCTTCGGGCCGGCGAGCGTCAAGCGCGTCGGCAGTTGCACGAGTCACCAGGCGGCGCCGAATTGCGAAGTGCGCTTTGAGCGAACGGGTCGCACGACGAAGTGGGACGGTTCGTTCGCGTCGCTGCTGGAATTCGGCGAGGCGGCGGGGGTGAAGATGCCGTCGGGCTGCCGGGCAGGCAGTTGCGGCGAATGCATGTTGGCGATTCGCGGCGGGGTGACGACGATCAAACAGCCGGGTGTGCCGGTGCCTGCGGGCCATTGTCTCACTTGCATCAGCGTGCCGAAGGAAGCAGTCGTTCTGGATGCGTGACACACTTTATTGACTACGCAAAGGCGCCGAGGCGCAAAGGAAAGCAAACGAATGCGGTTTTGGCAGCGAAGGCACTTATCGGCACAAAGCAATCTGCGCTTGCTTTGCGCCTCAGCGCCTTTGCGTGAGATATTCTTGGCCGTTTTGGTTGGGTTAACGATTGCGTCTATGTGCAATGGCACGGTCGCTGCTGAGGAATCGTCCAGTGGACCGGCCAAGCGCGATCCGGCGAAGATTGTCGGCTCCGACCAGTGCGCGAAGTGTCACCAGCCCGAAGTTCAGCAATGGATGCGCACGCCGCACTTTGCCACGTTTGAAACGCTCCACCGCCAGCCGCGGGCCAAAGAGATCGCCGACAAGTTGGGGCTGCAATCGATCAAGCGCAGCGACGTTTGCACGCAGTGCCACTATACGATGCAAAAGCAAGACGGGCGCGATCGCGTTGTGGCCGGGGTGTCGTGCGAATCGTGCCATGGCGATGCGGCTGATTGGATCGCATTGCACAATGATTACGGCGGTGCGGGCGTGACGAAAGACACGGAGCCGGCCGAGCACCGGGCGAAGCGAGTCGCGGAAAGTATCGCGCACGGCATGAATAATCCGCACAACATCTATCTCATTGCGCGGCAGTGCTATGGCTGCCACACGGTGCCGAACGAGCGGCTGGTGAACGTGGGCGGACACCTGGCGGGTAGCCGCGAATTCGAGCTGGTGAGCTGGTCGCAGGGAATGGTGCGGCACAATTTCCTGCGGACTGGCGGCTCGACGAACGCCGTGCTCAGCCAGGAACAGTTGCGAGTGATGTTCGTCGTAGGCGTGATGACCGATCTGGAATATAGCCTGCGGGCGACGGCGGCGGCGACCGAGAAATCGACGTTCGGTGTCGCGAGCGCGGAGCGAGCAGCGCGGATGAAAAAGAAATTGCACGCGATCCAGGAGCTCGTGCACGATCCGCTGCTGAATTCGGCAATTGACGCGGTTGCGACGGTGGAGCTGCGGCTTGGGAACGGGCCGGCGATCGTCGCGGCGGCGGACGCGGTGGCTAACGCGGCGCGGGAATTTGCGGAGAAGGCGGACGGCGCGAAAATGGCGGCGATTGATTCGCTATTGCCGTCGCCAGTTACATACAAAAACTAATTCACCACGGAGGACACAGAGAACACAGAGAAGCAAAAGGCAATTTGTCATTGCAAATTTGTCATTTGTCATTTTGCCATTTCTGAAATGACAAATTTCAAATGACAAATTTGCAATGACCAATATTCGCGTCCTCTGTGAACTCCGTGCCCTCTGTGGTGAAAAAAGTCCGTTCGGAAGTGCCTGATGCCTGAACTCGAAATCGCCATCCCGCGTCCGCAGCGATGGGACGTGCCGTTTGGTCCGATGACGGACGGCGACGTCGATCGCCTGCTGGCCATCGAGCCGTTTCGCGGCATCGACGCGAGCGCGTTTCCGCCGACACTGTCGCTGCGCGGCATTCTGCTCGGCGATACGCGGATTGGGCATTACCAAGCGGGTGACGTGGTGGTGCGCGAGGGGGACTACGGTAATAGCGCTTTTCTCGTACTTTCGGGCTCCGTTTGCGTGATGCTGGAGCGGATCGATCCGAAGCTGTTGGGTCGCGAAGATCCGCCGCGGCGCCGTTGGCTGCACGCGATCGCGCAACTGTGGCAGAACTCGCGCGTGCCGGAAGCGCGGCCAAACAACGGCGTGGGCGGCGGCACTGGCACGGGCTCGCGCGAAGAGGACGGAACGACGCGGGTCTTCCTCCAGGATTTTCCGCGGGTCTTGGATAGCACGGGCACAGCCCGAATCGGGCCGGCCGAGATTTTCGGCGAGCTTGCGGCCTTATCGCGCACGCCGCGAACGGCAACCGTGTTGGCTGAAAAGGGAACAACGCTGCTCGAGATTCGTTGGCAAGGGCTGCGCGATTTGATGCGCCGCACGCCCTTCATTCGCGAACATATCGAACGCCTTTACCGCGAGAACAGTTTGCGCGTGCATCTGCGGGAGACGCCGCTGCTCAAGGACTTGCCGGCTGAGGTGATGGATCAGGTCGTCGCGGCAACCGTGTTCGAATCGTACGGCAATTTCGATTGGACCACCGACTTTGGGCCGCACCGCCGGCAAGGCGCCGCCGAACAAGTCGCCGCGGAACCAATCATCGCGGCGGAAGGGGACCGGCCAAGTGGCCTGTTATTGATTCGCTCCGGGTTCGCCCGCGTCAGCCGCCGGCACGGACATGGACATCAGACGGCAGCCTATTTGGGAAAGGGGCACGTGTTCGGTTTGCCGGAACTGGTCGAGTCGATGCAAAGCGGAACAGCCGTGCCGTGGCAGTTTTCGCTGCGGGCAGTTGGGTACGTCGACGTGCTGCGAATTCCGACTGAACTTGTATTGAAGGTGATGCTACCGAATTGCAAATTGCACGACCACCCTACGGGCGGTGCCCGGAATTGCAAATTGCAAATTGAAGAAAACACGCGTCAACGCGCAACCCACGATCCGCAATCCAAAATCGACCCGGGGCTGCTCGATTTTCTGGCCGATCACCGGTTCCTGAACGGCACGCAAACGATGCTGATCAACTTAGATCGCTGCACGCGGTGCGACGATTGCGTGCGGGCGTGCGCGGCCACGCACGACAACAATCCGCGATTCACTCGCCAGGGGCCGACGCACGATCATATTATGGTGGCCAATGCGTGCATGCATTGTGTCGATCCGGTGTGCATGATCGGCTGCCCGACGGGCGCGATCGCTCGCGATTCGGATACCGGCACGGTGCGGATCAACGATCGCACGTGCATCGGCTGTGCCACCTGTGCCAACAATTGCCCTTACTCGGCAATTCGCATGGTGGAAATTCGGGAGCCGTCGGGCGCGTTTTACGTCGATGCGGTTACCAAGTCGCCGATCGTGAAGGCGACCAAGTGCGACCTGTGCGCGTCGCAATTGACGGGGCCGGCGTGCCAAAGTGCGTGTCCGCACGATGCGCTGGTGCGGATCGATCTGGGGAACTTGCCGGGACTCGCGGATTGGGTTGGGCGGTGAGAGGCTGTTTCCGATTGCGGATTTTGGATTGTGGATTGTGGATTGGATGACGCATGGGATATTTCAGACGCCGCCGGGTTCGGAACTTTGGCCTCACGGCGATGGCGGTGGGCGTGGTTTGGCTGTGGGAACTTGCGCTCGAGCGGCGTCTCGAATCGTCGGCGTTTGCGACTGGCTACTTGATGCTGGCGGCGGTGCTTTTTCTGGCGTGTTACAACGTGCGCAAGAAATTGCCATTTCTGCCGCTGGGTAGTTCGGCGGCCTGGTTGCAAGGGCATCTGTATGTTGGCATCGGTAGCTTGGGATTGTTCGCACTTCATGCGGGTATTCCCTGGCCGATGGGGCCGCTGAATAGCGCATTGGCGATTATTTATCTAGCCACGGCGGCGAGCGGGTTATTGGGTCTGTATTTGACGCGAACCATCCCTGCTCAGTTGGCGCGTATCGGCGACGGAAGTGATTTACGAGCGGATTCCCGCGCTCCGCGGACAGGTTCGACGGCAAGCGGGTGAAGTGATTCTCGACTCGGTCGCGGCGTCTGGGGCGACGACGTTGGCCGATTTTTATGTTGCGCGGCTGTACGATTTTTTCCATCATGTGCGCGGAGCATGGTATTTACTGCGGACGACGACGGTTTTGCGCCGTGCGCTGATGCGCGACTTGCACGATATCCGCCGGTACTTGTCGGATCACGAACAAGCCGGCTGCGAACGGCTGTTCGCCCTGCTGCGGCGGAAGGATGACTTGGACTTTCACGAAGCGCGGCAGAAGCTGCTGAAAACCTGGCTGTTTGCCCACATCGGCCTGACGTATGCGCTCGTGATGTTGGCGTTGTTGCACGGCCTGCTGGCGATAGCCTTTCGCGGAGGAGCCGCGTGAGAGAGCCGCAGCGCGACAATTCGGCCGCCGGATACGAACGGCCCAATCAACCGTGGGTCTGTGGACTTGCGGACAAGGGACACGCGTGCGCCGCCGGGCCGACCGCGCGCGGCGGTTGCCCGGCCATGGCCGAGTGCATGCCAGTTCGCGACGGGGATCGGTGGGTGTGCGATCGCTCGCAGTTGCGCGGTGGGCCGTGCGACGTTGGGCCGACACCGGACGGCGGATGTGGGCGCGTGCTCAAGTGCAGTCCGGCGCGGAGCCTGCGGGCGATTCGCGGGCGGTTTGTTCGAGCGTGTGCGCTGTTGGTCGCGGGCGCGGCGGTGCTCGCGCTGAGCGCGAGTTGGCGCGACCAGATCATTGCGCCTGGACCGTTGGCCGAGCCGCATGCGCAACTTATGGAACGCAGCGATGCGGCGGCGAACTGCGCGGCGTGTCACGCGGCAGCGAGTGAGAACGTCACGGGTTGGATGGCCTCGTTAGTGAGCACCGGTCGCGATTCACCGTCTCAGTCGCAGTTGTGCATGAAATGCCACGATAAAACTATCTCGCCCCAGCTCGCGCTTGAGGCGCACAATATGCCGGCGGGCGTGTTGGCGCAGCTCACTTCGATTCGAACCGTCCCCCTGCCAGGCCATAAAAAGGAAGAGCGTTCTATCAGTTGTGCGGCCTGTCATAGCGAGCATCATGGGTCGCGCGCGGACCTGACGGCGATCGACAATGTGGCGTGCCAGACTTGCCATCAGCAACGATACGAGAGTTTTGCCGTCGATCACCCGGATTTTGGCATCTGGCCGTATGAACGGAGGACTCGGATTGCGTTCAACCACGCGGCGCATCGCGATAAACACTTTGCCGAGAAGAAACAGGCGATCGAATGCCGGGCATGTCACGTGGATGATAAAACCGGCGCCGTTCAATTATTGGCCAGTTATGAAACGACTTGTGCCGGATGCCACGACGAAAAGATTTCGACAAGCGTGGCTCGCGGCGTGCCGATGCTCGCGCTGCCGACGCTCGACGTTGCGGCGCTCCGATCGGCCGGTTTCGATATCGGCGGATGGCCAAAGGTGGCGACGGGGGATTTCGATGGCCGGCTGCCGCCCGCGATGAAACTGCTTCTGGCCGGAGATAGCGCGGCGGCTCAGGCGATGGCAAAACTTGGCGCCGATTTCGACTTTCAGGATGTGAATCCGAAAGATCGTGGGCAGCTCGAAGCATGCGCGACGCTGGCTGCTGCGATCAAGAAGTTGGTGCCGGAGCTGGCCGGTTCGGCGGGTACCTCGGTTCGCTTCCGTCTTCAGGCAGCGCTGGGCCATCCGATTTCGGAGGCTCAAGCGACGGCGCTCGTTGCCGGTCTCTCGGCCGATACCTTGCAAATCGCGGCGACGAATTGGTTCACGGGCGAGAACGCGGGTAAAGCGGCAAGCGCGGCGGCGCCAAATATCGGGACAAAAACTTTGACAAAAGCGGATCACAAGCAGCGACCGATTGTTTTCGCGCCCGCGGGTGATTGGCTGCGGGATGAAACGTCGCTATCGGTTCGCTATCGGCCGAAAGGACACGCCGACCCGGTATTCGCCACATGGCTCAATGTGCTGGCCGAAACGCCCGATTTGAACCAGCGGCCGATTGCGGCAGCAGCGTTCAAGGAGCTCTCGAAACCCACGGCGCCCGGACTCTGCGTTTCGTGCCACAGCGTCGAACGATCGGCGGCAAATGAATTGGTCGTCAACTGGCGAAGCTATGACCGCACGATTGAACTTCGCGGTTTCACGAAGTTTTCGCATGGCCCGCATTTGTTGTTGCCGCAATTGGCGGACTGCACGCATTGCCACTCGATCGACAGCGCGGCCGGCACGGCCGCCGTGTATGCCGATGTTGTGCCGACGCAATTCGTCAGCGATTTTGCGCCGCTATCCAAGCGGCAGTGCATCGAATGCCACACGGCGCGAGCGGCGGGCGATCGCTGCCAATCGTGCCACAATTACCATGTGGAGGGTTCAGGGTTCGGGGTTCAGGGTTCAAGACTCTGGGTTCGGGACACACTCGAACCTGAACCCTTGCCTAGAATTTCCAGCCGGAGGGTGGCTGGGGTCGAGCCGCAGGCGAGCCCCCAGTGGAGCTGGGGGGTCGCTTCGCTCCACCCCAGCCACCCCCGAGTTTGTCTGAACCCTGAACCCTGAACCCTCGTTTAGAACTTCCAGCGGAATTCGGCGCGGGCGCCGGTTACGTCGTTGGCGTCGGCGAACCAGCCGTGCATGACGTCGAACCGCAGCAACGTGGCGTTCGAGATGGGCACCTGGTAGCGCATGCCGATGCCGTACTCGTCGCCGGGCGCGTTGCGATCGGCTGCGTCGCCGTAAACTTGCAAGACGGCCGCCTCGAGAATGAGCTGGTGCGTGAACTCGGGCGAGAGCAGATCGATGCCGACGGCGGCGCCGTAGGTGCGATTGGCGGTGGCATCGAGCGTGGGGTAGCCGGTCAGATTATCGGATTCAAAGAGGATGCCTTCGTTGAACAGTATGCCGCCGGCCGCGCCGGCCCGGGCGACCGATTGCGGATCGTCGATGCCGACCCAGGTATTCAGATACGGGATCACGTTGTAGGGCCAGGGCGTGAGGAACGAGTTTTCGGCGACGAGCAGGACGCCGTTGGCGGTGCGGTCGTCGGTCGGGCCGTTCTGGCCGGAGTTCGCGATCACGCGGAGCGAGTTCGAGAGCAGGTTGAGATAGCGGCGTGTGTAGGACAGTCCGACGTTGTTGTAACTGCGTCCGGAATTCTCGATGTCGTCGAGGTAGGCATAACCGGCTTCGACGTAGCCGCCGTAGGCATCGATCATTGTGGTGACGCCGACGACATGGGCATCGGAGTTGTCGTCATTGAAGGCGTCGCTCGTGACCTGGTTGAAACCGCAGAAGAACGTGACGTCGAAATTCGACCAATCGAGCCAGGCGCTGTTGCGAGCCGGAATCGTGGCGGCGGCGCCGACAATCGCGTCGTTCATCCAAACTCCGTTTTGAAAGACGAGCGGAATCAGGCCGGCGGAAATCGGCAGATCGAACGGAGCGTAGCGGCCGGTCCAGCCGCCGATCATGTAGCCGAGGTCGCCTTCGAAATAGGCAGTATCGGTGTCGCCATCGAAGAAATCGAACTCATTGAAGAATTCGGAGTGGCCGTCGTTGAACTCGATCCGTTGGAAATCGTTGTTTCGCTGCATCGGGCCGGTGGACATGTGGAACCGCTCGGTCGAGGTGAGCCACAGGTCCCACTCAAGATTGAGTCGGTTGGCGAGGATGCCTTTGGCGTCGCCGTTTTTGTCGTTGTAGGCGGCCGCAGCGCGGTAATCGCCGTACAAGTAGAAGCGGGGCAGCGACGGATTGGTGGGGCCGCAATCCAAATTGGGCGGCGGCACCGGGCCGCCCAAGTAGAGCGGCATGCCGAGCTCGACGAGCGGCCGCTGCGTGCAATTGAGATGCTTGCTGCCGTAGATATCGAGTTCCTGGCAGGCATCGTAGGGGCCATCACAGTAGGGGTTGAACGAGAAATCTTCCGGGCGAGACAGGGAGAGGTTGGCACGCGGATCGTGGCAGCTTTGATCCGCGGCACAAGGATCGTTCGTGCCGATGCACGGGGGTGCATCAAACAATGGTTTTGTGGCGGCAGGCGGATACCAATTTTCCGAAGGATACGGTGAGGGTAGATCGATTTCTTGACTACGGGCCGATCGGCAGAGCACGAATCCCATTACGAACAATAACATTGCCGATACCTTTTGACGGCGCACGAACCCCCGGCAGAGCCGGGGGCTGCCGGCCTGCTCTCGTTGTCGAGTTGCGGGGTGTTTTGTCATTCTGGCGTTGGGTGGTGCTGCGTTAGCGAACGATAAATTCCACGGTCGCCGGGTGCAGATCGACCATCCATTCGTTTTCGGCGCGTTCCATTTCAGGCGTCGCACCAACGAACCGCATGAGGTACATGGGCTCGGAGCGGCTGCGCAGGCGGAACGCCAGCCGGTAGGTGCCCGGCTGGCGGATCATGTTGCCCGGGATGTGGTAGACCACATCGCGTGAGCCAAGCGGCGCGAGCGAACGGCTTTCCATGCGAATCGTGGGCGGATGGTTGATGTTCGGAATCGGCTGCACGCCGGGGCGGATGAACGGGATTTGATCGGTGTCGAGGTTCACGGGCAAGTAGAATTCGCGGTCGGTGCCGGTCGCGCCTTGGATCAGGAACATCGTCTGCAGGTTGAACAGTTGGAAGTCGTACGGCAGGCGATGCTCGCGGACATCGACCGAGTGGATATTGGCGACGTCGCCACAGGTATCGGTATAGCCGGTTTCCCAGAGCCGCGTGCCATCGGGGCCAATCAGCACGACATTTGCCCACAGCTGCGGCTGGGCGCCGAGCGAGGCGGTGAGCAGGTTGTGCCCTTCGTTCGTGTTCGTGACGACGTAGTGGAAATTGAGATCCTGGCCGTGGCAAAGGGGCGAATCGAAGAACGGCCCATCGACGTGCGAGCCGTTCTGCATGACTTCGATGCGAAGATCGCGTTTGCGACCGATCTTCTTGAGGTTGTCGTCGATGATTTCGCGGGCGTCGTAAGCGGTCGTCGGCCTCGGCCCAGACGGGCGGGAAGTTCACGCGCATCTGGCCATTGGCGACCGCCTTCTCGAACGGCTTGGTGCCCCAGCCGGCCCGCCAATCGAACGTGAGCCACTGGTCCATCGTCCAGCGGTTGGCCTTCAAATTGAACGGAAATACACCGGGGTGGGCGATCGGGTAGTTCGGGCCGTAGAAGACGTGGTTCGATTTCTTGCGGTTGTCGTTGACCGTTTTGCCGGCGATTTTGGCGACGGGACCGCAATCGTAACCCGACGGCACGCCCGGCACGCGGCCCATGTGGCAATCCTGGCATTGGATGCCCTTCTTGCACGCCGGCGATGCGCGGTACTGCTCCCACACGACTTCGAGCTTGATGCCCGGCTGCACGGCGACCTGGTGGCAGGGCGTGCAGAATTCGCTTTTGGTAAGCGGCTCGAAAAAGACTCCGGCGGTGTGGATGTTCTGTCCGGGGCCTGTTTCATCGGGCCCGGTTTTAAGTTTGAGTTCCGACTTGCGATGGATGGCGTCGGCGACGCCATCCCCGCCAATGCCGCCGAAGACGGGGGCGAAAATCGGGCCGGTTTCGATCCGCCGCTCGCCGTTCGATTTGCCGTACGCAAATTGCACGCGGTGGCAGGCGATGCACGTAATTCCGTCGCGGGCGACTTCCGGCAAATTCCAAAGCGGCTCGGAGCGCGAGGCGCAGAGGGCGGTCGCCACCGGGGCGTGGCAGCGCACGCAGAAATAGCCGACCGTGCCCTGCGACAGGTCGTTGAGCTTCTGCTCGAACTTGTGGAACATCGGCGACACGGCCGCGTAGGCATGGGCCGAAATGCTCCAATCGTTGTAGATCTCCTCGTGGCACTGGGCGCATTCGCGGGCCGATGGGTAGTTGTTTTTGGCGAAGAGCGCGAGGTGCGGGTCGACGTTCTTTTCGGAGGGCGCGGATGGGGCCGACGGAGTCGGGGCCGACGGCGTGGGGGCCGGACCGCCGGCGGTTGGCGGCGCTTGGAATAGCGGCTTTACGGGAGCCGGCGGCGGTAATTTATCGGTCGAAGGAATGACCGGAGCCGCTTCGACTGTGGGAGGCGCCAGGGACGCCGATGGCGGTTTGCTTTCGGATGGTTGATCGGATTGGGGATTGGCTTCTGCAGATTGTTTCGTCGCACCGGCGTCGGAGACTCCTCCTACAGATCCTCCGCCGGCGCCGATTCGCATTGCTGGGCGCGGCACCTGGTTTTTCATCGGGCGCGTACCATTCTTTCGGATCGACGAGCCAATCTTTTGCGGCCGAATCGGGCTGTGCTTTTGGCGGCACTGCGGCGACGCGAATGCTTTCCGACGATTCGTGCTGGCTCGTGCTGCCGGAATGAACGGCAACCGGGTATCGAATGCGGGGAATTTCGGGTTCGAGCTGCGCCGCGCTCTCGCGGTGCGCCGTCGGACGGTACGGCGGCAGGAGGGCGCCCGCGCGCTCGGGTGAGTTGGCGACGGTCGCCAGGTCGATCGTTGCGGCCATCGGGCAGGACAGGTAGAGCGTCGCCAGCTCGGCGTCGATCGCGGCCGTTTTGCGATCGGCCGATCGGGCAGCTCTCGCTGCCGGTCGCGGGTCCTGATCCGAATGGCAGGCGGCCAGTTGGATGACGCGGCCGGCCGCGGCCAGCGCCGCGGCGGCGAGCGCGATTTGCAGCGCACTGCTAGCGACCGATCTCTTATGGCAGAGTTGGATCACGGCTGGCACGAAGTAGGTGCCGCGAGCCGAGCGGCACTTTTTTGGCAAAAGATCGCGAGTGTTCGCCCGCTTCCGCCGGATGCGCGGCAACCGGGTCCGCCTCGGCTCGGCGGACCTACTGCGCACGGCGACACGTCTTTCGGTATCGAGCGGTTGCCGGCCTTAAATCCGGCTTTTTGCGATTGCGCGCCACGGTCGGCCTGCCACGGAGAACCGGCCGAGACGGTACAGGCGGCATAGGTTGACAGGGATGGGGGAAGAGGTCGGAGGTCAGAGGTCGGGGGCGGGAACCGGAGACCCGCGGTCGGGGGCGGTGCGGGGTCGGGCTTCGGCCGTGAGCGCAGCCCAGCGGAGACCCTCGCACAACACGAATCGCGTACAGCATGATGAGAAAGAAAAAGGCCCTGGGAAAATCCCAGGGCCTTTTTGAGTTTCAAGCTAATTTAGCTGATTAAGCTTAGCGGCGGCGGATGTAGCCGAAGCCACCGACCAAAGCCAAGCCGAGGAGCGACAGGGTCGCCGGTTCGGGCACTGTGCCGCCACCGATGTCGATGGAAGCCTGTGCGCTACCACCTAGATTGTTGCCGAGCGTCAGGGCAACGCGAACACTGTCCCCGGTCTGCAACACGATCTGCGCGATTGGAATGCTCTGACCTTGCAGGCCGCTGGCAATCGTGTAGCCGTACGCGGCCGTACCACCCGTGACACTCATCGTGCCGTAGCCGGTCGGCGGGGCGCCGAAGCCAGTGCTCGGAAGCGTGGCACCCGTACCAGTGCGGGTATCGGTAATGTCACCGGAGCCAACCTTCAGCGAATTCGAACTGCTCGGATAGAAGAACGAATCATAGGGCTTCCAAGTGTCGCTCCAGAGAACGCTCGCCGCCTGCTGGGCGGCAACGGTGCCCGTTGAGCCATCGGTAACGGCCGTGTGGACCTGATGCGTACCCAAACCGGAAAGAATGCTAACCACTGGATCGTTAAAGCCAGTCAGCGTTTCCCCGGCGGTCGCAACACCCGTCACTTGGAAGCTTTGCAAGCCGGTCGACGTGGCCGTATCAGGCAGTGCTGTCGGGGCCGAAACTTGCAGAATCATGCCGGCGTTTGCAGCAACGGCCGTCAACATTACAGCGAACAATGCAAGAAAAGCCTTGCGAACCATATTAGTTGTCCTCGTCATTGAAGTGTAGTTAAATTCTTTTGAAAAATGGTCAGTGAAACGCCCGCCCCTTTATCCAGTCACCAAACAGCGGGCGTGTCGGTGAAGTACTACTGTCAATCCAATTCATACATTAGCAAACTTCCCCCAAGAACTTCAATCCACTTCTTTGTATCCTCGGGAGGAACCGCTTGCAAGAGATATTTTCGCGGTTCCTCCGATTTTTCCTTTTTACGTTGTTCACTAGCGTTTTCGACGCACGACGCCGAGACCGCCAACCAGGGCCAAACCGAAGAGAGCAATCGAGGCCGGTTCAGGAACCTCACCGCCGACGCTAGCCCCGGCACCGGGGCCGGAATCGGCCGTTGCGCTGGTGATTACCAGGGGACTGTAGCTGCCACCACCGACACCAGGCTGGTAGCCGCCGACGAAGATGTTGAAATCGGCGTTGTCGACGAATCCATCACTATTGAAGTCGCCGGCAGCCCACTTGCCGGCCTTGCCGACACCCGGCTGGTACTTACCGACGAAGATGTTGAAGTCCGAGTTGTCGGTGGCGCCATCGAGATTGATATCGCCTGCCTTCAGGGTGAGGGACGCCTGGCCGGTGAAGCCCTTATAGTTGGTGTAGACGCCGCCGACCACGTCGGCAACACGGCCGCTCTTGTTCGCACCGTCATGCGATCCGGTCAATTGGATCGTGCTCGTCAGCGCACTGACCGTCGGGCTGGCCGTACGAATCTGCATATAGGCCGTGCTGCTGGCCAAACCGGTTTGGGCGGTGCCGCCGTTCTGGGCCAAGAGCGTCGGCAACGCGGGGCCGCTGCTCAGATCGCCGGCGGATAGGATGTTGCTACCCATGGCGCTAAATATTTCGTTGGTGCCAGCACCGGAGGCGGCACAGCCAGCTGCACTGGTAAAGCAAGCCGTTTGAGACAAAGCGCCTGCGGGCAGGGCAACGGGGTTCACAACGGTCGTACCGGCGGCCGCTCCCGTGAAGTTGCCTTGAAGGCCTTCGGGCAAAGCTGGCGATCCATTGGTCTTTTCCCAGGTGAAGATGGCGTTGGCGGCGTTGTTGTACTCCCAGCTCAGACCGCCATCATCAGTAGCCGTGTCCGCAACTGTCGTGCTTTGAATGGTGGCTTTATTGACGCCATTCCCAGCCGTTTGCTTGAAACCCAGTTCGGCCGCTAGTGCGTCATCAGCGGCGCTGGGGGCGATACGCACGTTCCAGAGAAGTTCGCCAGTCGCCGAGTCGATACCCGCGCTGCGGATCTCCAACTTCGGCTGGGCGAAAACTGGCGAGGCCAGAACACAAAATAAACCCGCTGTTACGATGCTCTTCCAGGACATTAGTGTTTCTCCACCCTCTTAGATAAAGAACTGATCAGAGTTGTTGAGCTCAGCACGCTGCGGAAGGGGTCAGAGGTCAGAGGTCAGAGGTCAGAGGTCGGAGGTCGGGGGTCAGTAAGGACTGAAACTCAACTTCTTCGTGCTGACTTTCTTTCGCAGCGGTCGAAACTCCCTCGCGCATCGGCGCGTGCTCACGAACGAAATCAAACCAATTAACGAAACCTCACGCAAGTTAATCGCGGGCGATCGAATGGCCCTTAGTCACTCCGTCGCGTCTGCCCCGCAAGGAGCCGCCGAGAGTTTCGAAAAACCTCTTGCCGCCAGCGCAAGCTTCGCTGATCGAACCGGCGGCTCGACCAGCCAAGTAAGCAGTAGCAGGGATAAAATCTCGGCCACCATCGGGCATTATGTTCGCGGTTTGCAGGGCTGTCAAGCAGTTTCCCGTCTATTAACTGTTTTTTCTCAGGATTTTTATAGTTGGTCGAAAACGGCGAAAAACAAGGCAAAAACCGGATAGTTGAACAGGTCGTTGGAGCGTTTCGGGCATCCGCTTCGCGCAAAAAAGTCTCGAATGTTTGTTGGGGAGTGGGGAGAGGGGAGGGGGGAGTGGGGGCGACGTTGTTGCGGCTGAATTCGGGGGCCAAGTGTACGGGGGCTAATGGTGCTCAATTGTTCAGATTGCGGTTGGGGCGGGCCGCGCGGCCGGCGGCGGCCAGCAACGCGCCGATTGCGATCATGACAGAATTTGCCGGCTCCGGAATGGGGTTGGTGGACAAACTTGCACCGGCGCCGGAAGCGGCGCCGAAGTGGGCGCGCCACAAATTGTAATCGGCGATATCGACGTTGCCGTCGCCGGTGCCGTCGGCGCCGGTGCCGGGCGTAATGCCGGTTTGACCGAGCATGCTGCGCCAGACGACGTAATCGGCCGCATCGACGATGCCGTTGTGATTGTAGTCGGCGTTTTCCAGCACGAGGTTGGTGCGCACGATTGCCGTGACGCTGGCTTCGGCGATGTTGCCGAAGCTGAAGTTATCTGGAGGCAGCGAGGTGAAAACATTGGCGGTGCTGCCCGTGAGGAAGGCGGGCGTGACGCCGGGGGCGAAGGTACCGCTGACGAACCGGGCGGCGGTATCCCAAGTCGAGTCGCCCTTGAAGTCGGGCGTCGTCGCCCAGGGAATCTCGCCCAAGAGATTGATCAGGGAATTAAAATGGGGACCGATCGAGGGCGCGCCGCCGTTGCCCGTATAATCGGGTGCACCGTTTTGCAGCGTACCGACGCCATAAAACACATTTTCTTCCTGGCCCGGGGCTAGCGGAGGAATTAATGGGATTTGTCCGATGTCCATGCTGTTGGTCGATTGCTGGTAGTCGAATTCGGCGAAACCGGCCCGGATGTTGCCGTTTACCGTACCCTGCGGGGCCTCAATGATGGTCGGAACGATGTTGATGATTTCCACGTTCAGCCCGGCGATGCCGAAGGCGGTGCTTTTGGCGACGAGGTCCCAGTCGCCGCCGGAATTGGGGTCGCTTGGCGTCTGATAGTGGACGTTGAGACTGATGTCGACGGTTTCGGCGGCCGTGGCGGACGCGACGAATAGAGCCAGCATCGCGGCGAGGGAAGCGGCTATCAGATTCTTCAATGGCGGGGCATCGAGCATGCCAGATTCTCCGTTGCCGTTAACTGTCGCGGGCCGGCGGTTGCGACGACGGTAAATCCGTCGTGCGCCGTTGTCAGCAGGAGCGAGCCGCGCTGCCTCGGTAGTTGCGGGCGATCCGAGACGCCCGGGCACTACGAAATTGGGATGTCTGTTCCGATCTAGCGGCCAACGGCCGATTGCGACGCCGTTTCGGTACAGATCGGGATATGGGGGTCCCGAACGGGGCCCGACCACCGCTACGCGGCGGTGCCCGCGGCCCGGCTCGCTGGGCGAGGGGGACCGCTACCGAGAATGCCGTCACAATACTTCCAGTGTAACAGGGACGGGTAACGCTGCAACAAAAATCGGGGCGGATTCTGGCGATGGGAGGGACAAAATGGCGGCGGGGCGGGTAGCTAAACCGCCCTTCGACAAAGCTCAGGACCGGCAAGCGGGTGGAGGGCGGGGTCAAAAATTGGACGGATGGGAGGCGAGTCGGCTGGTGGGGTCGCAATGGCGGGTCAATGTTTCGCTGATCGATACGACGCGAACTTTGGAGCGAGAAATTTTTCTTGAGGACTCCAAATGGTTGCAAATTGGTTTGACCCGAGCGCGGCGAATTTGCTAAGTAAGGAGTCGTTGAGGAAATCGCCCTCACCTTGCCCTCTCCCAAAGGGAGAGGGTTTGGAATGCAACCAGGGTGTTGAATGCAACCAGATTTTCGAACGCCACAAGGATTTTGAAAGGAGGAATTTACGGATCGTATCGGGATAGTTCGCGTCCTTTATTTTGTGTTAGGAGGGCGCGGACGAATGCCGAGCAAACTTTGGCCGCTTGTGAATTGGTCTTGCCAATCCACGATCAGCGTATTCGATCCGCCGACGTATGCTGTGGCTTCCTTGCGGAAGCGAGTTCGAGTTTCGGAAAAACTTGACGACAGTACGCGGCGCGAAGTTCGATCGCTGCCGCCCAGCCGGGCGACGTGCAAGAGTTCCAGGACGACCGCAAGAGCGCTCGACAGGAGGCCGCGCAGGAGAATTTCAATAACCCCGAGGTAAGTTTCGATGATCGAGCAAACATAGCCCGTCCTGCCGGCAGCGGTAGGGCGGGCTTTTTTTGTGGATGGTGTGACGCGTTCCGCTGCGCCGAGCCTTCGCGTCGCGGCTAACGGACGAGCGATTGACCGCGTGGTGGGAAGGCGGATGATACATAAGGCACCCTCACCCTGCCCTCTCCCAAAGGGAGAGGGTTTTCGTATGGCAGAACTCAAGACGATTTTGTTTACGGATATCGTCGGCTCGGTGAATCTGAAGAGCGAGATGCCTGGTGATAGCGATACGGCGCGCGATCAATCGTTCATCGATCGGATCTTGACGCCGCATCGCGAGCGGATCGAACGGGAGCTGGCGGCGCTGGGAGGGCGCGTGGTATCGACGGCGGGTGACGGGCATCTTCTGGTGTTTTCCGACACGATCTCGGCAGCCCGGTGGGCGATGGGGATCGAGCGGTCGCATCGCGATGAGCCAATTCAGACGCCGAAGGGGAACGCGGTTTCGGTGCGGATCAGCATACATGTGGGAATTCCGCAGATCGATCCGCGCGATCCGAATAACTTCATCGGCAAGCCGGTCGATTACGCGGCGCGGCTCAGCGACTATGCGACGGGCGGGCAGATCTTGGCGTCGCGGAGCGTGGTGGCCGTGCTGGAAGACGCGGGGATGGACGGCGTTTCGTTTCACAGCCACGGCCGGCGGGAATTGAAGGGGATCGGCCGGGTTGAGATTTACGAGCTGATTTATGATCGCCAAAGTCCACGGCAAATGCGGCCGCAACCGCGGGAGAGCTGGTCGCGGCAATGGACGGTGCTGCCGCCGACGATGGGGTTGACGCAGTTTCGCGCAGGGGGTGGCTCGTCGGGAGCTAAACCGCCCTTCGACAAAGCTCAGGACAGGCAAGCGGACGTGTTGCGGGAAGGTGGTGCGCGTTCGGGGACAGATGTTGTGCCGTTGCGGTTGGGGAATTATGAGTTGGAGCAGCGGCTGGGCAGCGGCGGGATGGGCGACGTGTATCGAGCGCGCCATTCGCAGTTCGGCCGAGTGCGCGCGGTGAAAGTGATCAAGCAGCAGTTCGTCGAAGCAGGTCACGACGAAGTGATTCGGCGGTTCTACCAGGAGATCAAGGCGGTTGGGGCGCTGGAGCATCCGAATATCGTGGTGGCGATCGATTCTTCGTCGCCGACCGACTCGGTGCATTACCTGGTGATGGAGTATATCGAGGGTGTAGGAGCGGATGAGGTAGTGGCCCAGCATGGGCCGCTGGCGATTGCGGATGCGTGCGAGATTGCCCGGCAGGCGGCGCGCGGCCTGGCGTACATTCATCAACATGGGATGGTTCACCGCGACATCAAGCCATCCAACCTGATGTTGACGGTGGTGCGGGCGGAGGAAGCCAAACCGCCCTTCGACAAAGCTCAGGACAGGCAAGCGGGTGGCGAGTCGGTTGTTGTCAAGATTTTGGATTTGGGGCTGGCGTTGTTGGTGGGTGATGATCAGCAGCGGCTCACGGTGTTCGACAACCGGGCGATGGGGACGGCGATGTATATGTCGCCCGAGCAGTGGAAAACGACGAGCGTTGATATTCGGGCGGATATCTATAGCCTGGGTTGCACGTTGTACCACTTGCTGGCGGGGAAGCCGCCGTTTTGGGAGTCGGACTTACGGCCCGAGAAGGCACACGAGCGCGAGAAGCTGCCGCCGATCGAACGCGATCCGCGGATCGGGCGGCCGCTTTGGCAGACGCTCGAGCGGATGACGGCGAAGAATCCGAACGAGCGGTATTCGGATCCGACCGAAGTGGCCGCGGCACTGGCGCCGTTTGCCCAGGGGCACGAATTGGGGAAGTTGGTGCGCGAGGCAGCGGGCGCGTTTTCCGGTATGCAAACGCACGGCCCCGGGAAGTCGGATACGCTAATCGCCAAATCGGCGGAGTCGGATACGCTCGCGCGGCGGCCGGGAAACTGGACGGGACCCGCGATATCAGCGCCGGCACGGCGCAGATTGGTGAGGTTCGTCACGGGTGTGCTGACGCTGGCGGCCGTGGCGGCAATCGGTTGGCTGGCCTGGCAGGCAACGGGGCGTCAACAATCGATGCGACGAGCGATCGAAGCGCAGCAAAATGTCTTGCAGGTAGCGGCGCGGTATGCGGCGAGCGAGATCCTGAAGGAAATCAATCGTCGGTTCGAGATTTTGAACCAACTCGCCGCTGGCGACGAGCTTCGAAAGCAGATGGTGCAGATTCACGATCACCCGAACGACGAAGCGCTGTGGAAGCGGTTGGAAGATTGGCTCGGCGCTCAGAAGGCGGACCATGCCAAAAGCGCGGCGGCGGATAGCTGGTTCATCACCGATTCGCGGGGCGTGCAGGTGGCGCGGAGTCCGCGAAGTGAGGCCACGCGGGGCGAGAATTTCTCACACCGAGATTACTTTCACGGGCAAGGAGCGAACTTACCAGCCGAGACAAAGGACTTGAAGCCGATCAAATCGCAGCATTTATCGGTGGTCTACCGCAGCACCTCAAGCGGCCGCTTGAAGGTGGCGTTTTCGGTGCCGATCGAGAACGGCCGCAAGGGTAAGGAACGGCAAGTCGTTGGCGTATTGGCGATGACGGTCGATTTGGGGGAGTTCAATGTATTGGAGAGGAAGTTGCCGCCGGGGAATGAGGTGGTGCTGATCGATCTTCGCGAGTCGGCGTTGGATGGCCCGCCGCGGCGGGGATTGATCCTTCACCATCAACGGGAAGAGACGTTCAGCAAAGGGGCGCCGACACCCTGGGTCGGCAGCGAGGTTTTGTCTCGGATCGATGAGCGGCTGAAAAAAGTCGATCTCGAAGCTCCCGAGAATAGCGCGATGTTGAGCGAATATCGCGATGAAGCGCTGACTCGCGGCAAGTTGTACTGGGGAGCGCTGCAGCCAGTGTTCGATCGCCGGCCGGATGATTCGGTCCGCGACAGCCATTGGGTGGTGCTGGTGCAGCAGCCGTTTCGCGCCGATTGAGACGCCCCACACCACGACCTAATTGCCAAGTTGGCGATTCAAGTCGGCAAGTTCCTGGCGGAGCTGCTGGGCGGTGGCTTCGAAATCGGTGCGGGCGGCTGCCAACTCGCTTTTGAGCTCGGCCAATTCTTTTCGGAGCGTGGCGATTTGTTCGCTCCAATTGGTGCGATCGGCAAGCGGCGCCGGGGTGACCAGTGCTGGTCGGTGCGGAGTCGCGAGCGGTGCATCGCTTTCGGTCGAAGGAGGTTCGGGCAAGGTGGCGGCAACGTGCATGGCGCCGGCTTCGCGGCGAACTTTTTCGAGTTCGCGATCCAGGTAGAGAGCGTGCGTAACCACGCTGCCGCGGCCGGGCGGCGTCAGGTACATGATCAGGCGCTTTTTTTCCAACGAATCGAGTGTTGGCTGCAATTCGCCGAGGTCTTTAATCGGTTCCATGCGGGCAGCCCGGCCGCGGACCTCGCCAACCGTTTGCGCGCACCCGCAGTAACAGTTCGGCCATCACCGCGAGCTCGACCTTCTCGACGCCCAGCCAGTCGTAGGCAAGATGCCGATAGCGATCGACGCGGCTCGTGCCCTGCACTTGTGCGACGGCGCCCAGATGACGGAGCTTTTCGAGTGCCTCTTCGAGTTGCGGCTCTTCGAGCTGCATGAGGGGAGAGCGATTGCTTTTTTGATTCGCGGCCGAACGGATGGCATTGAGCGAGAGAGGGTAGTTTTCGGGCGTCGTTTTGGCCTTCTCGATCAGCACGCCGAGAATTCGTCGATCGATCGCCTCGAGCGGTTGCCAACGAGGCGAGGTATGCGTGGTCGAGGATACCGGTTCGACGCTCATTTGGAATCGGGCGCGGTTTTCGCTTCCTCGCAGCCTGAAACAAGCCAGCGCGACATCGCCTCGCCGGGCATTTGGCCGCGTTGAAGTGAGACGATCGTTTGCACGGACTGACTCGACGCGGTTGGCGTCGCAGATGCGGGGCCGACGGCAAATAGCTGCCGGATCGTGACGCGCCGATAGCTTTGCGGATCGTACGAGAGGATCCTGCCGGGATGGATTTCGGCTGTCGCGCCGGCGGCAGCCAACGCCTTAATAACGGGCTGCTCGAGAAATGTCTGGTAAGGGTCCTTTTGCGGTGGCGGTGGCGGCGAGCCGGGTCCCGGCTTCGCGCCGGCTTCTGGCCGCGGCGGCGGCCGAACGCCGTCGATCGTCAAATGGAACGCTGGCTCCGACCGCCCGGAAGTGACTAACGCGATCCAATTTCTTCCGAACGCCTCGGCCTCATTCAAACGGATCAAGCGAAAGGTTAAATCGCGGCTGAAGGGGGCAAATACGCTGGCAACGCAGAGGACAAGGCCGATCGTCGCCGCCGAGCTGCCGGTGAGCACCCCGCCGCTGACGGCAATTCGCCGCAGGGCAAGGAGGGCGACGCCGATTCCAAACAACGGAATCGCAAGGAGGAACGACCCGGCCAATGCCACCGGCGAAACGATACCGAAAACGAGGCTGACAATCGCCAGCGCGCTGAGCGTACGGTAGCCGCCGATTTGCTCCGGGTCGTCGGAGTGAAAAGCGGGCGTGGACATTGTAGAAGTTGAGGCTGCGGACATGTTAGGCTGGCAACGAGTCGTGTCGTGGCTACTAGCGTAAAGTGTTTAGCGCTTGATGCGCTTTTACCGCTAAGAGCCCCGTTTGACAATGAGGGAGGTAGCTTTGTCGAATTTCTCGCGGTGATCGGCATAGATCGTCGCAAAGCCCTTGGCGCCAAAGCGGTCGGTTGAATTTGCGCCCAGTACCGATGGTTCGGACATCGACTTGACGAACCGCAACCAGGAGGCATCGGGCGACGAGATAAACGAGGCCGACTCGACATCGGCACTGGTGGCTAGTTTACCGCCAAAAGCATCCTTTGATAGAGGCGCAGTGTGTAGCGTGGCGAGCGTGAACGCGGCGAGCACCCAGGAGGCGAGAAAGCCGGCGAGCGGCCCGCCCACGTTGTCGATTGGATATTTAAAGCGCATCCGTGTTTTCGAGGCGGCCCCGATTGTGGTCCGCAGGATCACCATCGTCGCACCATACAGGGCCCAGATGACGGCGAAATCGAGCCAATACGTGTGCTGACCGTTGGTCAACCCTTCGTCCAGATAGATGACCAGGGGCGAATAGAACCCGAAAGCTACGATGCCACTGATGATGATGTTGATCAGTGTCAGCGTATTGCTCCATAGACCTTCGCGAATGGTCATCGCGAGGCCGGCAAAGATGACGATGAGGTAGATGATTGTGTACATGGGTGTTCGTTGTCGGTTGTCAGTTGTCCGTTGTCAGTTGTCGTCTCTTTGCAACGGACAACGGACCCTCTTATTCCTTTAGCACGCGTTGAAGTTCGGCAAGCGAGGTGACGCCTTTGGCCACGAGGAGCAAGCCTTCCTCTTGGAGCGACCTCATGCCGGCGGCGCGGGCGGCTTTGCGCATCAATTCTAGCTTCGGTTGCTTGAGCAAGACCTGGCGGATCTGGTCATCGACTTCCAGCAGCTCGAACAAACCAGTGCGTCCGACGAAGCCGAGAGCGCCACATTCCTTGCAAGGCTTGTCGGCTTCCTCCGGCTTGGGCACGCGGTAAAGCGCTTCGACTTTTCCTGGCGGAATGCCGAGTTTTTTCAGCAAATCGGGCGTGGGCGCGTACGCCACCTTGCAGGCATCGCACAACTTGCGGATGAGGCGCGTGCAGAGTACGGCGGTGACGATGCCCGCGAACTCTTTGTGCGGCACTTTGAGCTGCAGCATTCGCAATCAGCGCCTCGGGGGCGATTTTAGCGTGCACATTCGTGATCAAGAGGCGTTCATCGTCGGTAACTTCCTTGAGCAGCATCTTGGCCGCTTCCGTCTCGCTAAGATCTCGCATCACATAGACGTTTGGATACTTACGAATCAGGCTGGGCAGCACCGAGGCGGCGGTTTCGCCCTTGGAACTGTCGTAGGTCGTCACCTCGATGTTTTCGATTTCACGCTCGCGGTGGTTGAGCTCCTCGATGGCCACAAAGTCGCGGAGCAGCCGATCGGTCTCCATGAGCGAAACGTCGGTGAGGGTGGTGACACCGCCTTCGGGCGTGCCGGCGACGATCAGCATGCCTTTGTCGCGTGCCATCAGGGCGGCCCACTGCTCGGCGAGCTTCTGCCGCATGCCGAGGTCTTCGTATTTCCTGAAATTCCGCTGATAGCCGCCCAGCAATTGCACCATTACGCGTTCGCCGGTGGGCACGCCCTGGCTGGTGATCGGGCAGATGAACGAGTGCTCCTTGTACTTGGCGCCGAACTTTCCATCCTGCTTTTTGCGGCGTTCGGTCGCGTTGAGGTTGGCCAAGGTTTTCATGACGGCCAGCATGACGTCGCCCGATTCGCGGTCACGGGCTTCGCCATTGTGCCAGACACCATCGACGTGCTGGCGGGCGACGACGGATTGCTGTGTGTAATCGAGAATCGTGCGGTCGCTGCGGCGATCCACCATTTCGGCGATCATTTCTTTGACCAGCAGATAACCGGGAGATTGGCGGGCGTTGATGAGGTTGGCCTGGTTCTCGCGTTCTTCCTTGGAGCCGATGGCCATTAAGTCGACGGGCGCACCTTTTTCGTATTCGGCTTTTCGTTCGTGCTCCATCTTGATGCCGACTTTGCCGGCCAGGTGCGCAATCTCATAGCGGAACCAATCGGGTGTGAAGACTTTTTGGTGTAGTTGGACGGACCGGTTTCGCTTGACGACATACGGGATGTACGTGGCAAGATAACAAATAAGGAGACCGGCAAACGCGATCCAGAAATTCGGAATTACGGCCAGCCACGGGAAAGCGAACAGAGCGAAGAGGGCTAGAAACGGGAAAAACAGGATCGGATTCCAGGTGCCGTAGCCGAGGTCGTAGATCTGTGAATCTTGGTTAACCCAGTCGGCGGACTTGACCCAGACGAGAATCAAAACGCAGAGCATCAATAGCTTGGGCCAGGAAATGAACGGATGTTTGGCCCGCAGGATGGAATTCGCGTCGTTCCATTTATCGAGTTTCTGCGCTGGGGTCGCGGACGCGGCGTCGGCGGCATTGGCGGCGCCCTTTGCCGGAGTTTTGCCGGCGGCGTTGCCGGCGGCGGCAGCGGGGGCATTGGCGGCGGCCGGCTGCTGCGCGGCGGCAGCGGGCGCTGCTTTTTTGGCATTGCGTGCACCCACCGTCTCGGGATCGGCGGGGAGAACGAGGGGCGTAAGCTGCGACAAACTTTGGGCAGGTGCGGCCACGCCAGGCAAAGACACGGCAGGAGAAACCAAATTACAAGGCGCTGCCGCATCAGATAATCCCGGGATCCTTAACCTCGATGCCTTTGAGGGCCATTTTGAGCGCTTCGCGGTTGGGCGCGACTTCCATCGCCACTTCGCGATCGATCAGCTCATCGTCGACGAGCTGCTTGAGGCTCATCGTGAAATCCTGCATGCCGTCGTGTTTGCCGATGCGGATGATGTCGGGCAGCTTTTCATCGTTCTCTTCAAGAATAGCTTTTTGGACATTTGTGTTGAAGATCATGATTTCGCAAGTCGGCACGCGACCGACGCCCGGCTTGATGCTCTTCAACAACTTCTGAGCGACGATGCCCTTCATGTTGAATGCGATGGCACTGCGCAGGGCACCGTGCATGCTGTGCGGGAACAAATCGAGAATACGGCCGATCGTGGTGGCGGCGCTCGAGGCGTGGATGGTGCCGAACACCAAGTGGCCTGTTTCCGCGGCGTGGATGGCGGTCATGAACGTTTCCGGATCGCGCATTTCGCCGACGAGCATCACGTCGGGGTCTTCGCGGACGGCGTGCTTCATGCCGATGCCGAAGTCGACGACGTCGAGGCCAATTTCGCGCTGGTTAATCAGGCACTTGTCTTCGGTGAACACGAATTCGATCGGGTCTTCGAGGGTTAGAATGTGTTTGCGATATTGGTGATTGATCAAATTGAGCATCGACGCGATCGTGGTACTCTTGCCGGAACCCGTGACGCCGGCCAGCAGGACCATGCCCTGGTCGTAATGGCAAAGTTTCTCGATCTGGGGCGGCAGAAAGAGCCCGCGGAAATCGGGCACATAGCTGTTAACGCGGCGAGCCACCAGGCCGACGTGACCGAGCTGCTGAAGCAAGTTCACGCGAAACCGCCACTTGATTTCATCGACCAGGAGCGTATGCGCGAAGTCGGCACCGCCGTCCTTTTCGAAAATCTTGCGGTTCCGCTCGTTCATGAGCGGGAAGGTCAGGCGGACCATTTCCTCGTCGGAGATCGGCTCGCGGTTCATCGGCCGGAGCGTGCCGTCGACGCGGACCATCGGCGGCTTATCGACTTTGAGATGGAGATCGCTCGCCTTGAGCTTCACGCAAGCGCGGAACAGCTTGTCGATTTCGAGATCGGCTTTCCGATTGATGAAGCTGCTTTTAAAGGCGTCGTCTTTGGCCATGGCGGGGAAGCTCTTAGCTGTTAGTTGTTAGCTATTAGCCAGAAGGGGAACCTGAGATTTACAACGTAAGGTGCGTTCGAAGGAATTGAGCATTCGACGCACTTCTGTAACTTGTTCGAAGAGTGATAGGTAAACGGGCTCGTTTAGGTATTGTAAGTCGTGGGCGAGAAGCAAGTGATAATCTGTTTCCGAGGCGGAAGCCGCGGCGACGTTAATGAAGCGAGCGAATTCAACGTCGCCGGCACGGCGCAGCCTTCGGAGATATTTGAGGCAATCGAGGCACCTGAACGACGCAATTGGCTTGTGATACCGTATCTTTCGTCCGAGGGAAAACTACGGGTTTCGCGATATACAGCGAGAGTCAGCGCGTGTGCCTTCTGCCACACTTTTAGTTTTCGAAAATCTTGCATCGGCTTCCCCGTCTGGCTAAAAGCTAACAGCTAATAGCGAACAGCTAAATCGCTCGCACGGCAACGCCGTGCGCCGCCATCACTCGCTTCGTCTCTTCAATTGTATATTCGCCGAAGTGAAAAATGCTGGCCGCGAGGGCGGCATCGGCCTTTCCTATTGTAATTGCATCGGCCAGGTGTTCGGGCTTGCCGGCCCCGCCGCTGGCGACCACGGGAATCGTGACCGCCTGGCTGACGGCAGCCGTGATTTCCAGGTCGTAACCGTCCTTGGTGCCATCGGCGTCCATGCTGGTAAGGACGATTTCGCCGGCCCCAAGCCGCTCGACTTCGCGGGCCCACGCGACCGCTTCCAGGCCGGTCGGCTTGCGGCCACCGTTGATGTGGACTTCCCACACCTCGTGTCCATCGCGATGGACCCGCTTGGGGTCGATATTAACGACGATACATTGGCTGCCGAAGCGGCGGGCCGCATCGTGCACGAACTGCGGGTTCGTTACAGCGGCGGAGTTGATCGACACCTTGTCGCAACCGGCCAGCAGCAGTTGGCGGATGTCTTCGATCGTGCGGATGCCGCCGCCGACGGTAAGCGGCATAAAAATCTGCTCGGCGGTGCGGCGGACCACATCGAGCATAATGTCGCGGCCCTCGTGGCTGGCGCAGATATCGAGGAAGACCAATTCGTCGGCGCCTTCCTTTTCGTACCGCGCGGCCACTTCGACGGGATCGCCGGCGTCGCGGAGGTTGATGAAGTTGGTGCCCTTCACCACGCGGCCGCGGTCGACATCGAGACAGGGAATCACACGTTTGGCGAGCATGCGCATCGAAAAGATAAGTAGTCACGGAACAAATAAACTACCAAATTTTCAGTTTAGGTCCGGTGCGATCTGCGGTCAACGGCCGGCGATTTTGACGTTACTTCCAATAGCCGGTACACTTGATGCATCACAGTCGTCGATTTCGTCTCGGGAAGCTTCCATGATCGAACTCACTCCTCAGCAGCAGCAATTCGTTGACGCGCAGGTCGCTTCTGGGGTTTTCAAAGAGCCAACTGAGGTTGTCGGCGTAGCCCTCGATCTCTTGCAACAACGCCAGCGCGAATATGATCAACTCAAGACCGCAATCGCTCAGGTCGAGCAGGGCGAATATGAAGCCCTCGATATTGAAGATATCAAACGCCGCGGCCGAGAGCGGAAGGCCGGGCAGTAATGCCACCGGGTCGCATACTTCGCACACCGGATGCGATCGCGGATCTCGATGGAATCTGGGATTACATCGCTCGCGATAATCTCGTCGCGGCGGACCGAATGATTGATGAGCTCAACAAACGATTCCTCCTGCTCTCGAATAATCCCGATATCGGTGAACTGCAACCCAAATTGGCCGATGGCAGGTATCGGCGTTTCACCTGTCGTAACTACGTGATCTATTATCGGCCGCTTGAAGACGGCATCGTGCTGGTAAGGATACTTCACGGTGCGCGGGATCACGAGCGACTTTTCTAACCTTGCCGTGACTGTAAAGTCGCTTTCCGAAAGTTCAAGGCGATAGTGATCCTTGTTCATGGAATGGTGCGAGATGTCTGTAATGTGTCCCGAGTTCGACGACATTCAGGCAGCGACTCGATGAACAACTTGCCATATTGTTTGGTGACGATGCGCGGGTCGAGGCAGACGACCGTACCATGGTCGGTGCGAGTGCGGATCAGGCGGCCGAAGCCTTGTTTGAATTTGATGACGGCTTCGGGCAATTGGTAATCGCGGAACGGGTTGCCGCCGGCGGCGCGGATGGCGTCGAGGCGGGCTTCGAGGAGCGGGTGATCGGGCACGGCGAAGGGGAGCTTGGCGATGATGACGGTTTGTAGTGCGTCGCCGGGGACATCGACGCCTTGCCAGAAGCTGTCGGTGCCGAAGAGGACTGGCGCGGGTCGGTTTTGAATTGTTCGAGGAGTTGCGTGCGCGGGGTGCCATCGGCCTGGCTGAGGAGTCGCAAGTTGCGCGACGTGAGCCAGCGCTGGAGCCCCGCGGCAACGCGGCGGAGCATGTCGTAGCTGGTGAAGAGGACGAACGTGCGGCCATCGGTGCGGCCGGCGTAGTGTTGGATGGCTTCGATACAGGACTGTTCGTAAGCGCCGCGTTCGGCGCTGGTGGGGTCGGGCATGTCGCGGAGTGTGACTAGCTCGACTTGTTCCTGGTAGTTGAAGGGGCTGCCGACTTGGATTTCATCGCACCGGGTGAGGCCGATGCGGGATTTGAAGAAGGCGAAGG
Organism: Pirellulales bacterium; assembly: GCA_963733825.1. Lineage (GTDB taxonomy): Bacteria > Planctomycetota > Planctomycetia > Pirellulales > Lacipirellulaceae > JABDGM01. The sequence continues at coordinate 186,849 of CAVTEK010000001.1, read as the reverse complement.
GGGCGGTGGAGTTTCCGGCGAGCGTAGCTCGCCGGCTATCGGCAGGGGCGCGGCCAACGGAGAGGGTGGCGCTGGTGAGGATGACGGTTGGTACTTTGTCGAAGAGCTGCTGGCGCATGGCGGGGCCGATGTCGATGGGGGCGGCTGAGAGCGTGATGCGCGGAAAACCACGGCCGGTTTGGTACGATTCGAGCCAGTAGACCGTGCCGGTTTGTGCTTGCGTGCGCCAGGTTTCGATTTCGGCGGCCAGCGCGGTGAGGCGATCGTGGGAGGCCAAGAAATCTTGTTGCTCGGATTCTTCGCTGAGTTTTTTGCCGGCGAGTTTTACCTGGCGAGCCAGCGATTCCAGTTCGGGGCTGAGGTGGTTGGCGACGATGGCGGGGTCGTTGACGCGCACCGGGTCGGATGACCCCCGGCGGAGCCGGGGGCTGTCGGCTTTCTCGGTCTGGCTACCGTTTTTCCAGTCGAGGACGTTGGCGAAGAATTCGTCGGCCAGGTGACGGCAGCGGTCGACTTGCTGTTGTTCTTTGAACAAGCCGTGGTGGACGAGCAGGCCTTTGTTCGTGCGGTCGTTGTAGAGTTTGTTGAGCGCGTATTCGATCTGGCCGCTGGTGACGTTGATGCCGAGGTGGTCGCTGGCCACGGCTTCGACCGTGTGCGCCTCGTCGAGGATGACGACATCGTAATCTGGCAGGATGCTGACGCCGGCGCGGCGGAGCGCGATGTCGCTGAACAACAGCGCGTGGTTGACGACGAGGATTTGCGCGTGCTGCATGCGGCGGCGGTCTTTGTAGTAGAAACACTTGTTGTAGGTGGGGCAGCGGCGGCCCAGGCAATTGCCGCTGTCGCTAGCGACTTCGTCCCATACCTGGCCAAGTGGCTGAAAGGGAAGATCGCTGAGCGAGCCATCCGCGGTTGATTTACTCCACTTGCGAACGTCGCGGAGCTGCGTTAGCTGGTCATCATCGTTGAAGAGACTTTGACTGCGAGCGAGGGCCAACTCCATCCGGCGGAGGCTGAGATAATTTCGCCGGCCTTTTACGAGCACGGCAGAAAACTCGCGGGGGATCACCGCATTGAGGAGCGGGAGGTCTTTGTTGATGAGCTGCTCTTGCAGGCTGATCGTGTGGGTGGAGATGACGACCTTCGGCGAATTGTCGGGCAGCGTCTCCGAACCTGCCGATTTTGAGTCTCGGCCTGCGGTGAGCACGGTCGAACCAAGAGACTCGTCGACAGTTGCCTCGCGTTCGGTTGCCGCCAGAATTGCTGGCACCAGATAGGCGAAGCTTTTGCCAACGCCGGTGCCGGCTTCGGCCACAAGATGATGCTTGGCTGCGATCGCTTTCGCGACGGCGTCGGCCATTTCCAATTGCTGCGGCCGATGCTCGTAATTCGTGAGCCGCGCGGCGATGCGGCCATCCGGGCCAAGAATATCGGCGGCGTTCAACTCCATTCTGCCACGGTAACAGAATGGGGTACAAATGAATAGTCGCGATGGCGTGTCTCGCAGACTCGACACACCCTACTTTTACTTTTACGTCGGGGCGCGCGATATGACGCCTTCCTCCGGGCTGCTCGCGGTCGCATAGAGTCGTTTCGGGATGCGGCCGGAAAGATACGCGAGGCGTCCGGCTTCGGTCGCGTGGCGCATGGCGTCGGCCATGCGGAGCGGGTCTTTGGCGTGCGCGATGCCGGTGTTGAGGAGGATGCCGTCGACGCCAAGTTCCATCGCGATCGTGACGTCGCTCGCGGTACCGACGCCGGCGTCGACGATCACCGGGTAGTCGGGGTCATTTTCTTTGAGGTATTCGAGGCAGATGTGGATGTTGTTGGGGTTGAGCACACCCTGGCCGGAGCCGATCGGGCTGCCGGCGGGCATGACGCTCGTGGCGCCAGCATCTTTCAGGCGTTTTGCGGTGATCGGGTCATCGGTCGTGTATACGAGAACTTGAAACCCGTCGGAAACCAATTGTTTTGTAGCCTGAAGCGTGCCAAGCGTATCGGGCAATAGCGTGCGTTTGTCGGCGAGGACTTCAAGCTTGACCCAGTCGGCGCCGGGATTTTCGAGGCCGAGGAGAATCTCGCGGCCGAGGCGGGCGACGCGGACGGCATCGTCGGCGTTGAAGCAACCGGCCGTGTTGGGGAGCAGCGTGTAGCGGCTGGTATCAATGAAATCGAGCAGGTTGTTGCCGGCGGAGTCGATGAGGCGTTCGCGGCGAATGGCAACGGTGATGCACTCGGCGCCGCTGCGCTCCAGGGCTTCGCCCATGAGTTCGTAGCTCGTGTATTTGCCAGTGCCGACGATGAGGCGGCTGGCGAAGCGGTGCGTGCCGAGCTGCAAGACATTCGTATTGTTTTCTGTTGCTAATGACATTGTTCAATAAGTTGCGATTAATCTTCGTTCGAACGAGACAAGGAGAAGGTCGGCGTTAGAATCTCCGTGTCTCCCCATCTCCTTGTCTCCTTGTCTTTCCTATCCGCCGCCGACGAGCGTGACGACTTCGACGCGGTCGCCGTCCGTTAACAGTGTCTCGCGATGCTGGGCTCGCGGAATGACTTCGAGATTCACTTCCACCGCAACGTGCGGCTGCGTGACGCCAAGTTCGTTCAACAATTCGGCGACGGTGCTGCCGTCGGCGACTTCGCGCGATTGTCCGTTGACTTGAATGTTCATCCCTGAACTCGTTATTGGGAGCTTTGCGCCGGCTGATCTCGCACAAAAGCGGTGCGGAATTGCTGCACGTCGAGCGGTTTGAATTCGCCGTACTGCACTTTGCCGGCAGCGTGCTGGGTGGAGTTCCAAGGAATTGTGTAGGCGGCAACCTGGCCGGTGCCGGCTTCGGCCACGTAAACGATACTTTGGGCGTATTGAAAGTTGTTGGATCCGCGCGGCATGTTGACGGAGCCGGTGACCATGAGATAGCCCGAGCTTCGGCCAGCCCCGCCGAAATCGGCCGCGATGTTGCGCGAGTAAAACGCGGTGAACTTGCCGGTCTTGGGGTTGATCACGGCGGCACGCATGTCGCCGGTGAGAAAATCGAGAAAATAAAGCGCTTCGATGCCGGAATCGACTGTGCCGGTCGCAATTGCGAATTTGTCGATGCCGTGAGTTGCCGAAGCGTGCAGCGGCGCGCTTGGCCACAGGCCCTCGAGGTTCAATCCGAGGATCAGACCGAGGACGATTCCAAACCCCAAATACGACCACCGACTTCTGAAGAGCTGGCTCATGTTGTCTCTCCTATCGCGGCGAGAGCGCACGTGTTGGTGCGACCGTCGCTCTTTGCATCGTAGCTATTGTTCAGGCGACGGGCCAGCCAATTCGGTTCGTCGTAGTAGGTCCGTTTGCCCTTGTCACCCTGAGGAACTCCGAAGGGTCCGGCTAGATTCTTCGGAGTACCTCAGAATGACAGATTGTTGAGCTAAGCCAAACGGACCCACTATCCGGTTCATCGTAGGTCAGCCTTTTCGACTGACAAAGCTGGCAGCGCGTCTGGCTCAAGCCTGACCTACGGAAGACGGTCATTTTGGGTTCGTGTTGGGACGATTTTTGCCCGCTGGCTGGGGAGGTTGGCTGACATTCGGGACGCCCGGCGCGGGTTGCCAGATCGGCATGATAGGAAGACCGTGATAGGCGTATTGCTTGGCGTTGACGATGCCGTCGATTTTCACAAGTCCCTCGACATCAACCTCTCCCTTGACGTAGAAAAAGCCGATCGCCGGCGTGGTCGCCGTGGAATCGGTTCGGCCGATCTTGGCAAGCACTCGAGCCGGCTGGTTGCCAACCGGCTCCTCTTCGACGACCAGCTCCTGGCATCGAATGCTTTTGGTCGTGGTCCGATCGACGAGCTTGTCTCGAAGCGCTGCGCCGAGAGCGAGAAACAATAACGGGTAGACGATCCAACGCTCGCGTTCTGTCATGGTGGGTGGGGGTTGGGGACTGGGGGGCTGGGGAAATTGCTACGACGTTTAACTACCGGTCGTGGCGTACACTGGTTCGGCGGCGCCGGCGGCGCTGACTCGCAGGGGGAGCCATACGAGTGAGACGTCGCTCGTTTCGATGTCGCCTTTTTGAGGTTTGAGCTCGATCGCCTCGAATTTCAAACCACCGGGGCTGAGACTTGTTTCCAATTGCTTCAGCTCGTCATCGTGCTGCTGGTGGAGACGATTTTTTTCCTGTTGAGCGCTTTCTAAAATGATTTTGGCGTTCGATTGCTGACCAGTTTCGGTGGCCATCGAGCGAATGGCGGGGTCGAGCGAGCGCCGGCGGCCGGGCAGATTTTTGCCGAGCGCGGCCATCACGTTGTCGATGATGACCCACAGCGCGGTGCCGAGACGGGCGAAGAATTGCCAACGCTGGGTGCTGAGCCTGGTTTGGGCGGCGCGAACTTGCAAGTCCAGCTTCGCCAACTTCGGTTCGTATCTGGCTTCGAGCTTTTGCTTTTCGGCGGCGAGTCGATCGTTGAGTGTGGGAGCGAGACGGTTGCGAAAATCGGCCTCGGATTCCTCGGGCTTCGAAGTTTCTTCCACCGCCGCGCACTGAAATAATTTGAGCGATGCTTCGCGATAGAGATGATCTTTCAATTGTTGCGCGAAAATCGGATAGCTTTTGTCGCGGGCGAGCTCGGAGGGGAGATCGGCAAACTGGCCGCCGTCATCAGGCTGGTCGTCGATGGCAAGGGCTTGCGAGTTGATCGACGCGCCCTGCCAGATATCGTCGGGCGGCGTCGATTGATTCGCTTGCAAAATGAAGTAATCGCGCCAAACGTCGATGCCGTTGGCTTTTTGTACGAAATGCACTCTGCCCTTTCCCAACAGGCCGGGCCGATACTCGAGCCGATAGCCGGCGGGCACCCGGTCATCGACTGTGAGGAATTTTTCGCGAATGGCGGCGGGCACGACAGGGCGGTTAGCGGATGCGGCGGTCGAGGCGCTTCGCCTCAATGGGGCGGCGCCTGTGCTACTTGCCACACTGGCTTGTGTTGATTCAACAGAGGGTGCCGCCGCTCCGCCGCCCGTGTTTGCGAATGGATGCTCGGCGCGGATGGGATCCATCAACGTTTTGATCTGATTCTTGGTAAGCGGCCCGCACAGGTACGACATGGCCCAGCGCGACTCGAAGACGACCGGCGCATCGCTGTGCACGTTGTTCATGAGAAACACGCGGTTGCCGAGCGCGGCAAGAGTGGCTTCCATTTTCTGCTTGTCGAACGTGGCGCCGGCCTGAGCCGACGCGCCTTCGAGCCCTTCGATGACTCGGGCCTTGTCGCGGGCAGTTTGCAATCGGCCGAGGAACCAGGTGCCGGCGTTCGAAAGACCTTTGTAGTCGAGATCGACGGGATTTTGCGTGGCGAGCATGCAGCCCAAGCCGAACTGCGCGGGCCTGCTTGAGGAGCGTAAGCATCGGCCGCTTGGCCGGCGGATTGCCAGTCGGCGGGAAATAGCCGAAGACCTCGTCCATATATAGCAATGCCCGCAGACTGCTGGTGCCGGGTTGCGTGCGAATCCAGGCGAGGATTTCGTTGAGCAGAATCGTGACGAAAAACATCCGCTGGGCGTCGTCGAGATGGGCGATCGAGATGATGGCCAGGCGCGGTTTCTTTTCAGGCGTATAAAGGATGCGTTGGATATCGAGCGGCTCACCTTCGAGCCAGCCGGCAAACGACGGCGAGGCGAGCAAATTGTTCAAGTTCATCGCCAGCTTGGTTCGGTCTTTCGCCGGGTAGAACGATTCCAGATCGACCGAGCCGACGTTCGTGATCGGAGGACGGTTGATTTCCTGAATCAGTTGGCGGAGATCGACGTCGCGGCCGGCGCGCCAGGCATTATCGAGCAACGTGGAAAGAAAGATATGCTCGCGACCGTGTACGGGGTCGGAATCGACGCCCATCAGCGCGAGTAGTCCGGAGGCGGCCGATGAGACACGTTCGCTGAACGCATCGGCATCGGCGACGAGCTCAGCCGGCGGCGCGGAAAACGATTTCAAGACGGTGATCGGAATGCCGGCGCTGGAACCGGGCGTGTAAATCACGCGGTCGACCGCATCGCAGAATCGGCCGATCCGTTCCGGTTCTTCGCCCCAGGATTCGAGGCCCTTGCGCCACAGCTGGGCCTGACTGGCGGCGAAATCGTCGGGCGACATTTTCTTGCGGGCTGCTTCGCTCTCATCGATCCACGGTCGGAAATCGCCGGGCTCGAGTTTTGGAAACGCCAGTAGTAGATTCGCCAAATCGCCCTTGGGGTCGATGGCAATCACAGGGATGCCGTTGAGCGCGGCTTCCTCGATGAGCGCCAGGCAGAGCCCAGTCTTGCCGCTGCCGGTCATGCCGACGCAAACGGCGTGAGTCGTGAGGTCCTTGCTGTCGTAGATGAGTGGATCGGACCCGGTCTTGTTTTTCGAAATGTCGTGCGGGCGACCGAGGAAGAACGAGCCGGGTTTGTCGATTTCAGGCATAGAATGTGAAAGAAATGAGTAGGCTCGTGATCGGGCTGTATTGAGTGTAGTCTGATTGGTGCTGGAACAGAATTCCCTTTTGGGAAGCGGGTGGCAAAATGAATTCCCAGAAGCTGCGACGAGTGTGGTGGGTTTTTTGCGGCATCGCGGGCATGCTGCTCATCGCGATGTGGGCACGGAGCTATTGGTGGGTAGACACGATCGACCTCCGCGATTCCCGGACTCGATTGGTCTTTGAATCAGGTCGAGGCGAAGTCGGCTGCGGAATTCGGCCCAATACAGTTCCGATCCACGGACCGGCACCTAGGTTTCAATACGAAAGATACAAGCCGGATTTTAAAGAACCGTTGCCTCAGCCGTCGTTGCTCGGTTTTGTGCTGATCTGGAATTCGACTGAATGGGGTTGTTTGGTGCCCTACTGGGCGCTGATTTTCGGCGTTGCCGCCGCCGCGTTTTGCCCGCGGCTCACGTGGCGGTTCAGTTTGCGCGCGCTGTTAATTTTTGCGACGCTGATTGCGGTGTTGCTGGCGGTGATGCGGGCGCTGGTGTGATGGGAGGGGGCAATGAATGAGAAGATAAAGGAGCTTAATGGAATGTCACCTCGAGCTAGCTTCTTTCTCGGAGCATTGATAATTGGATTGCCGTGCCTTATTGCTGGCGTGATGTACGGAGACCTTGCTCCGTATCACAACGTAACAGTGGAGGAATCGCTAGTTGCAAACAAAATCCTGGCAGCGGACCTAGAATTCAGCAAACTTTACCTACAGCACGCCTCGACCAGAGAAGTAGGTTTTGCCGGTAAAGTTCTGACAAATGAAGCCTATTCAAAATTAGAGTCTGCGGTCAAAGATCAATTTGGTCGAATCAAGTTGGAAATGCGAATGCGGTGTGTAGAAGTTGCTGCTCAGCAGGAGGGTAAACCATAAACTCGTGCCATCTGCCGCGTAGATAAGCGACGCAAGGCAAGTGGCCGTATTCCGTTGGGAGAGGGAGCATGAAACAAAAAACCGCTCGCCAAGATGCGTTGACGAGTGGTTTTTATAAAAGCGGGCAGCCGTAGTGCCGGTTCTTGAGCCGATGCGGCGTGAGCCGATGGAAGCATGGTGCTTATGCGCTTAATGATCCCCGCAGGGGCGACATCGTGTAGCCGGGGGCGTGAGCCCCCGGAGTGGATGCGATTTTTTTTTGGGAAAGCCCCAGAGGGGCGACATTGAATTTATTGTTCAACGGTGCGCCGGATGTCGCCCCGTTGGGGCTTTTGATTTATGTTTGGTCCTTTACCGGGGGCGTACGCCCCCGGCTACGCGCCTTGGCCCCTACGGGGCCCAAATTGCAAGCGCGTCATGCTGCGAGGGAGAGGGAGACAAACAAAAAAACACCCGTCAACAAACGTTGACGGGTGGTTTTATCGAAGGGGTGGCTAAAGGGACTCGAACCCTTGACCTCCAGATCCACAATCTGGCGTTCTAACCAACTGAACTATAGCCACCGTGGGAGAATGACGAATTCTCGAATTCCGAATGTCACTCAATCGAGTTCGCAATTCTTAGGTATCAACGATAACGCCGGTCGAGTTTCACGGCAAGCTCTCCAGGTGGTGACGGTATTCGGTGTCTAGTTCTTCAAAGCTTTTGCCGGTGGCCGTGGCGAGTGATTGGTCGTTGTCGTGGCCGGCGTAAACGGCTTGCAGGTAGCGGACGAGCGGCTCGCGGTAGCGGCCGTGGTTGCCGTCGATCAGGAACGCGGCCAGGCCGCACGACTGGCTGTAGCGTTTGGCGATATCTTCTGGGCGCTGAAATTCGTTCTTGCCTTGCTGCGCTAACTCGGCGAGTGGGATAAAGAACTGCTCCTTCAAGCGGTCGCGTGCTGCCGGCAAGCGGCCCTTGGTCGATTCACCGACCGTAAAGTAGAGACCCATTTTCGGGTCGTCGTGTTCGGTGAGCGTTTCGAAATAGGTTGCGACGCCTTCGATGACCCAGAAATTGGCTTTGTAGCCGATGTGCCGGGCGGCGGTTTTCGATTCTTGAAAGAGTTGGTGGACGACTTCGTGGTAGAGCGTGCCGCGATCCTTGTCGTCGCCGGCGAAAAAGAAGGCTTCGTGGGTGGTGTCGAAGTAGATGCCGAGCGTTTCCTCGATGCGCGGTTGGCGGGTGCGGAGCGCGGTTATGTAATGCTCCCGGTCGCGATACAGATAAACACGGAAGGGGCGCGTTTGCACGCGCGGATAGCCGGTGCCGGCGAAAAGGCTGGCGACTTCAGCATTGGACATATAGAACCCGGCGAAGAGCTGGCGCCAGACTTGGAACAGCCGCTCGAGCCGCGCGGCCAGCTCGGTGGCCGATTCCAGGCTGTAGTTCGTGGTGACGAGGAAGTGATCGGTGTGGACTTGCCAGCCGGCTTTGATTTCGGTGTGGCGGGCGGCGTCGGCCTTTGACGAGACCCAATAGCCGTTTAGGGGCCGCTCGCCTTTTTCGTAGCGCGGCAGATCGTCGGCCGCGATCCAGCCAAATTTGGCGTTCCAGGTCTTGCCGGCAGTGAGCATTTTCACGCCGTAGTTCGTGAGCCATTGTTGGCCGTGCTGTTCGAAACCGAGCACGCGGCGGGCATCGGCATGATCGGGATTCTCGCGCACGGCCTCGGTCGCCCATTGAAACGCGAGCGACGTCTGGCCAACGGCGGCGGCTTCTTTGGCGAGCGCGAAGAGCGATTCGGCGTATTTGCCTCGTACTTCGCGGAGTTCACCGCCGGGGGATGACGCCTCCGAGTATTCATCGGGAGCGATGAACAGCAGCGAACCGCTCCCGGGCGCGTCGGGCCGCCAATGCGGTGCGGCGGCGGCAAAATCGGCGCTGTGCCGATCGTATTGGGCCCGCAATTCTTCGACGGTTGTCGCGGCAATTGATGTCGACGGGACCAAAATCGACAAGGCGGCAAGTGCGGCTTGCAGCCAAGCTCGAAGCTCGCAAGGGTTGCGGGTTGTCACGAGAATATGCATGTGGAGAAATACTGCGGGTGACGCCGACCGCATTGTACCATGAGGGCGTTCTAGATCGCATTCGAATTGACCGTGAGAAATGGCGCGGATAGGCGCTCGACGAGTAAACGTTGAATCGCAAATCTGAGGGCCGTTCACGGCCCCTGTTTGCGCGGCGATATTAGGCCCGTCGTTTACGACGGGTCGAGAATACGAAACCTACTCTCCGATCGGGATAGCCCCATTCTATGGGGCTTCTCGGTATGGTGGCTTAAGCCCATTAGCAGCGAGAAGCCCTGTGAACAGGGCTCGAGGAGACGGCATGTACGATCTGAAACCCGTCGTAAACGACGGGCCTAATAATGAAGAAGGGTCGTAAAGGACCCTACGTGCCGGGACACGCCGCGATCAGATGGATGATGCTCCAACTTGATTCTGTAGAAAATGCTCACGCCGCTGCTGCGGCGTGAGCATGGCACCAGTCGGAGCTGGTTTCCCGCCTGCGCGGGAATGACGCGATTACAAAAGCGGCTGCACAAATTAGCAGTACGGCGGTCGGTTCGGGAACCTGTGCGAGGTCGAGCGATGCCCCGCCGCTCGTGCTGGTCGATCCGAAGTTGGACCTCCAAAGCTGGTAGTCGGCCGCGTCGACAACGCCGTTGAAGTTGGCGTCGGCCCGCGAGTCGGTGGTCGAGCCGAGCGTTTGCCGCCAGAGGATGTAGTCGGCGGCATCAACTTTGCCGTTGTGATCGAAGTCGCCGGTGAGCGGGACGAGCAGATTGATGAGCTTGATGTTGTCGAAGAAGACGGTGGCCGCGGCGGTCCCCCAGTTGCCGTTGAGGGCGATGTAGAGATTGTAGGAGTTCGAGCCGGCCGTTAGCGTCGTAAAGTTGGAAAGCGGGATGGCGACGTGAATGGTCTGGTTGGAGCGTCCGCTGGCGTTGCCGACGCTATCGACCTGCGACCAGGTTCCGGCAGCGTTTTGGATGGCAATCGATTGGTTGATGAACGAGAGGCCGGCGCTTTGCGGGATGGAAGCGGTGTTGTAGGTGACATCGTAGACAAGCTGGTAGTTGGCTTTGTTGTCTGCCAAGGCGAGCGAGAGTGCGGTAAGGGCATCGCCGGTGAGCGTGACGGCAGTATCCCAATTGAAACCGCTGCCGGTTTGGGTGACGGCGATGCTATGCGTTCCGGCCGTGGCGCCCGTGGTGGATTGAGCGAGCGAGACTGGCTTGCTTCCGGAAAAGTTCGGACTGTGCCATGTTTCGAGATCGTTTTCGAATGAGTACAGTCGCTGAGTCGGTGCCGCATGTGGCGGCGGCGCTGGTCCCGTGCCGCCGTAGTATTGTTGCAGGATGGTTTGAGCGGGTTTGTTTTGGGGCGTGAAACCGGAGTCGCTGGTGCCGCCGGCGTTGGGGTTCGTCTCCCAGCTCCACCAAAATGCGCCGTCCCACCACGATTTGGTCGGCATCACGGTCATGAGGGCTTGGTAGGCGTCGGCCTGTTCCTGCAGGTCGACGGTGGGAGGGGGATTGTCGCCGACGCCCCAGGGTGTTGTTGCGGCGCCATCGGCCGACTGGTAACCGACTTCGGTGAACAACACCTGTTTGTCGGTGAGCCCGGCGTTCGAGCGCCAAGCTTCGATCGAGTTGGCCTGATTCTGCCAAGCGGTCGTGAGGCCGGCAAGTGTCGTGTTATTGGAGCTGGCGATTGGGAAGTAAGCGTCGATGCCAACATAATCGAGCTTGTCCCACCAACCGACGTTTTGATACCCGCCGATATTGGCGCCAATCGGATTGAAGTTGGCGGCGTAGGTGAGCTTGCCGGTGTATCGACTGCGGATGTTCGAAATGAGATTCTTCCAGCGGGTATCGTTTGCCGCTTGCTCGAGCGTGTTCATTTCGCAGCCGATGGAAAGGAGTTCGACGCCCTTTGTTTTGGCCAGGTCGGCAAACCCGCCGATGAAGTCGGTGTAATGCGAGAACCATAGGTCCTTGTCGCTGGGGTCGATGTACGCCCGCCAGGTGCCGTCGTTCACATCGAGCATCGGCTTGAGCAAAACTTTCATGCCGAGGTTGTGGATCGTATCGATGGCGTGCGATATGGAGCTGAGCGTGGAACTATAGCGGCTGTCGTCCTCGGCCATGGTGTTGGCGGACGTCGAACTTTGAAACCACCAGAAGTTGAGGGCGACCGTATCGGTACCGACCATCGACATGTTGAGGAGCGACTGGTCGGAAGCGGGGGTGGAGAGGACATTGGCGCCGAACGAGGTGTACGACATGCCCTTGTACGCCGGCGCGGCGTGCGCATGGGCGGCGACGGCCACCGTAATTGCAAGCGCAAGAATTCCCGATCGCCTTGCCAAGATGACTCCTCGTCCGACTCCACCGAAACCGCGTGCCGATTCGGCCGATATTATAACAGTTGCCTACATTAAACGCCAAACCGTCCGAACGACCGGCGGGTCAATTGCAACGCCTTGTTAGGCAGGGGGCGCATCCGTACGGTTCTGATTCGACAACCCTGCCATCACGAATAACAGACCGGGAAGACCCAAGACGCCCCATATCAGATAGGCGGCAAGAGGGAACGTTTTTCCGATGACGATTAAGCTTGTGGCCAAACAGATCAAGCTGATGCTTCCGCCGATAAGCGGGTAGCGCCAAGCGATGACGTATCCGGCCGAAAACCCAAGCGGGAATAACGCCAAGTATATCCACTCCCGCGCACCGTTCGGTCCCGCCCCGCGCTCGCCAGTAAGGATCAAAAGCAATGGCACGATCGCGGCGACTGCGCCCAGTCTCGCGATCCAGAGTAAAGCGCGCGTCATGAGGTTGCCTAACGAATAAGCTCGGTTGCCCGCCAGAACGAATTGGCGGGATTGCTCGCAATATAAGCGCAACGCAATAGAAGCGCCAAACATCCACACCAAGCACTAGCGAAGCCAGTTGGCACCCCGCCGGCAGGGCTCACAACGCCCTCTTACGGCCCCTTGGCCGTCTGGAGCAACGACAACATCCACTCCTGAGCGGCGGCGTTTAGCGCTTCGCCGTGAACGCAGGCGACGAAGATGTGCTCGCCCATCTTGAACACGATGACGTCGGCCTTGCCCGGATCGCCGTCGTCGGCTTCCTCGCCAGAACCTTCCTGCCGCTTGGCTGGCGTCCCCGCGATGGTCAGATCCGTAGTCTTGGTGACCTTGAGATTCTTGAACTCGTCCGTGATGTCCTGGCTCACGCGTCCGACTGCCTCGTCCACCGTGTGAGCCCCCTTTACCAGCCAGAATTGGACATTCCGGTGTTGCGAACTCAGCTTGAGCGAGCCATCCTTGTCTACACACTCGGTATCGGCCGGCACTGTAAGCTGCAGCACGTCGTGCCCGCCCGATTGCATGACACACGCTTTGGTGTCCCCGGCCTTTTCCGTTTGCGTCGCCGTTTCCGTGCTTTGTCGTTGCGCGTAGATTCCGTAGCCTTGTCCGTATGCGTCGTAGATTCCGTGCGCATTTTCGACCCACAGCCGAACGTCACCGCCGCCAGGGTCGCCAACACCGCACAACGGATGAAAATACGCATTTGACCTCCTTCATTGTGAGCCGAGATATCGCTGTAAACATATTAGAACGGTTCGGCACGTGAGAATCAACCAACGCTCATATCACGGGGTGCATAATTTAGGACAGGTCATTTTTGGAACGCTTCGATGATACGGCGGCTGTGCAACGTGCTCGATCACCAAAGCTCGGTTGCCCGCCGGAAGAACGTGGCGGAAGCATCGGCAATTTGCGCCGCGCGAAAGTAAAGCGCCAATTCGGCGGTTTGATCGGCGGGTTAACTTCAGCGACTTGTGGGGCGTCCGCCGATGAGTTCGGTACCGTATCGCGGTTAAGGTCCGTAGCCCAGGGTTGGCCGCGCCAGCGACCTACCCTGGGAAGAACGTTCAACAGGATTCTTTATGCTAAAAGCGTTAAGCAATTTGTGGCCAATCGTAAATGTGTAACGCCTTCGGCGTAAACGGTCACTCGGGCATCGTAGACCCAGGGTAGTTCGCGAAGACGAACAACCCTGGGCTAAGGTATGTAACGCCGTTGGCGTATCGAACGTCGCCGCCTAACATTTACTTAGCCAGCCGGTTCAAGCGGATAAGAATTTAACACCTGCGTGGTGGCCACGTCGCGTGTTATTAGAAGGCAGTCTGTCCGGAGCACAAGTACACGACCATCTCGACCAACGGCAACTTCGAGTGGGCCGTCATACAGCTCGAATTTTGGCCATTCGTCGCCCGAAGCGAGGCAGTATTTAATCCAAATCAACTTTTTTTTGCATTCGGTTTAGGCAACCGCAATTCGAGAATAAACTCGCCATTCGGTGCTTCAACATGCGGTTGGTCAATTGATAGTGTCCCAATGCACGAGTCTGCTAGAGCACGCACCACCTCCCACCGACTCATCAGCAACGGTCGAAAATCGACACATATCTCACCCGATTCAAGAGCCGATGAGATCGTATCGTTGAATCCCTGAGCGTAAGACGATTGCCACTCGGCTAGCTCCGGAGTGCGCTCAGCGTTACGAGAGGCAATCCGGTGTTCGGATCGATCATTTGGCCAAATGGCCGGACGGTAGTGTCGATCCAACGAGGAACACCATTGGCGATGGCCTGCCGAGCGGTACGCGCACCTTCTGTATATGCGTATTCTTGCGTCACCATGGATAGATGGAGTGCAAAACAAGCCGCCTAAGGCCAAAGCTCAGTTGCCCGCCGGAAAAAAGTGGCGGGATTGCACGCAGTATAAGCGCCGCTGTAGACAACGCCAAACTGCCTGCATTGCCGGCGGGTGTTGCCGCGGCGACGAGCGCGTTGTTCGGCATTGCGAGCGGTACACGCGGGTTGCAGTATTCTGTACCGCAACGCGATTAAATCCTTTAGCCCAGGGTTGGACGCGCTAGCGGCCTACCCTGGGATCATGCACGGATGGGTTAGGTTACGCTGAAAGCGTTACACCAGATCGGTTCGTGTTGTGTATCTGTGTAACGCCTTCGGCGTAAACGAACCTCATGAATTCTTGACCCAGGGTAGCTCGCTCGCGCGAGCAACCCTGGGCTGAATGAGTCTAACGCCTTCGGCGTAAAGCTTCGATAGGCGGAGTCCCGTCCCCAGCGTCAACTTTCCGCGAACGCCGCGTCGAACGCCACGCCGCTGGGTTCGAAATCGAGCTTCTTCACCAGCTCGCAGGCTTCGCGGGCGCCGTGTTCGCGGTCCATGCCGGTGTCTTCCCATTCGACGCTCAAGGGGCCTTCGTACTTGATGTCGTTCAGCGCGCGGATGATCTCTTCGAAATTCACGCCGCCGCGGCCGGGCGAGCGAAAGTTCCAACCGCGGCGCGGGTCGCCGAAGTTGAGGTGGCTGCCAAGGATGCCGGTACGGCCGTTGAGCGTGACGATCGCGTCTTTGATATGCACGTGGTAGATGCGGTCGGGGAATTCGCGGATGAACTCGACCGGGTCGACGCCTTGCCACAAGAGGTGACTGGGGTCGAAGTTGAAGCCGAACTCGTCGCGGTTGTTGATGGCGTCGAGCGCTCGCCGGGCGGTGACGATATCGAACGCGATCTCGGTCGGGTGGACTTCGAGCGCGAAGCGAACGCCGCATTCGCCGAAGACGTCGAGGATCGGATTCCAGCGATCGGCGAATTGCTTGTAGCCTTCTTCGATCATCGAATCGGGAACCGGCGGGAACGAATACAGCAGCGGCCAAATGATGGAGCCGGTGAAGCCGTTGACGACGCCGACGCCGAGCGATTGGGCGGCGCGGGCGGCGTTCTTCATGTCTTCGGCGGCGCGGCGGTTGACGCCGGCCGGGTCGCCGTCGCCCCACACGTACGGCGGCAGGATTGCTTTATGCCGCGCGTCGATGCGGTCGCACACGGCCTGGCCAACCAGGTGCGAACTGATCGCGTGGCATTGCAGGTCGTAGCGATCCAGCAAGTCGCGCTTGGCGCTGCAGTAGTTCGGATCGGCGGCGGCCTTGTTCACTTCGAAATGGTCGCCCCAGCACGCGAGCTCGACGCCTTGATAGCCAAAGTCGCTGGCCTTGCGGCACATATCTTCGAGCGGCAGATCGGCCCATTGGCCAGTGAAGAGCGTGACGGGACGGGACATGGGGTCTCCAATGAAAACGGAAGTGATTGAACAGGAGGTAACGGAGGGAACAGAGGAGAGCTATTGCAAAATACAAATTGCAAATTGCAAATCTAAAATTGCGGATGCGGGCAGCTTGCTTTCTCTCTGTTGTCTCTGTTTCCTCCTGTTAAATTTGTATTGGGCACGATGCTATACTTGCGGTATGAAGTTCCGCTTGATTCTTGGTGCAGCGTTTTTGTTGCAGTTTGCAGTTGCCGCGTGGGCGGCTGCGCCAGCGGTTGAGCTGGAACTCGTTACCGAGCGCGGAGTGCAAATTACCGCGCCGCAACAGTGGTTGCAACTACTGGCCGGGATCGGCATCGAGCAGGTGCGGATTCGGGGGATGCAGCCGGGCGACGAGCCGCAATTGGTAAACACGGGGAGCGCGGAACGGGCCAGTTATCACGTCGTCGGCGTGCTCACTTCGCGCGAGCAACTGCGGTTGCCGGGCGGCACGTTTTCGCGGGCCGATCGCGTGAAACTTAAGGACTACTTCGCGCGGCTTGCGGCCGATGGCGCCGACTCGGTCACGGCTCCGCACGTTCGGTTTGGCCTGACGGAAAAGGAATTATCAACCGTCCTCGCCGATCTTGCCCAACCGATAGATTTTGAAACCAAAGGGCTGGCGTCACGCGGGTTCGTCGACCGGTTGCAGACGAAGCGTTCGTTCAAGATCGCCGTCGATGGCCAGGCCGACCGAGTCATCCGATCGGCGGCGCCCCTGAGTGATGAACTTAGAGGCGTCTCGGCTGGCGCCGGATTGGCGATTGCCTTGCGCAATTGCGGTCTGGTGATGCGACCCGAAAAAACGGTGGGCCAGCCGATTGTGTATCGAGTTGTGCCGGCGGGGACAGACGCAGTTGCTCAACCTACTATCGGCCGAATGTCGGCGCCGGACATGGCGTATTGGCCGATTGGATGGGACCAGGGGAAGCCGCCCGGCGAGATCGCGCCCTCGCTGCGCGAATCGCTAAACGCGGAGATCGATGGTTACACTTTGGAGGAGGCGCTGGGCGCGATCGTCCCACGATTGAAACTGCCAATGTTCATCGATCACGCGGCCCTCAAGGCGCACGATATCGATCCGGCAAAGATTCAAGTGAAGCTGGCTCGAACGCGGACGAGCTACAAGCGAGTGATCGATCGCGTGCTCGCGCAGCGCACCTCGGTTGCGAGATCCGAGTCGATGAAGCGGGTGAGCCGTTCTTGTGGGTCACTCGGTAGACAACGATTCACGCGGTCCGAATGGCTCGGCTCCGCATCGTGATGCCGAGGATCAGGATAGCCGTTGAGAAAGCGCAGATCGTCCATAGTCCCCAATGGTCGGCGGCGAGACCCATCAACGGCATCAGAATCGCCGTGGCGAAGGCGATCGCCTGGTTGTCGATCGAGAGAATCGTGGCCCGCAGCGGCTTGTTGGCCACGTCGTTCAGTGCGCTGACGTAGATCGGCCGCCGCAGATTTTGCAACATCGTGACGACGCCGAGCACGGCGAGTCCCGGCCAGAACCAGGAATCGATGCGCAGAGCGCAGAATCCGACTAGCACAAAGCAGACGGTCGTTGCCCAATAGAGCCAGCGGATGGCTCTGGCCGAGTTGCCGGCGGCCGATTCGAATTTCGCGCTGCTGTTGGCGCCAACAGCGCCGAGTCCATCACAGAAGAGCTCGTTGGCGCCCACGATCAGCGAGCCGGTGCCGCGAACGCTGTTGACTCCCGAAGCCGGCACGAATGAGATGCCGGCGGCGCCGAGGCCGGAGCGCAGGAATGGTTGGAGGAAGAGATTCAGGATGATCTCGACCTGGCTTTCGTAAACGACGGAACGCAGCATCATCGGCCACATCCGCGTATTGCGGAGCATGGCCAGCAGCTTGCCTTCATTGGCAATCGCCGATTCGACGCCGGCCGATCGATCGCGTTGCGTTTCGCCTTCGAGATACTTCGGGTAGCTGATGATGAGAACGGCGCCGGCCGCGGCGGCGGCGGCCGATAACCAAAACAGCACGGAGTAGTCGTGGAACACATATAACAGTCCGCCGGCGCACAAACCGGCGAGGGCGGACGAAGCCTTTGAAAATGTCCGCGTGACGGCCATTACATGAGTCGCCTGCTCCGGTTGGCCGTGGTATTCGAGATAGTCGAGCATGATTGCCTTGTGGCAGCCTTCACGGAGCGCTTCGCCACCGCCGAAGATGCAGAGGCCGATGAAAAACCAGATGGCGGCGGGCCGCTCGGCCGTTTGCGATGCGAAGGCCAGGACCAAGAGCGCGATGGTATGCGTGATGAACGACGAAGCGAGTACGCGACGCCGTCCCCAACGATCGGCGGCCACGCCGGACGGAATCTCGAGAGTTGCCGTGACCAGGCGCTGGCAGCCGAGCATGGCGCCGATTTCGGCGTAGGTGAAACCGGCCTCGAGCAGATAGATCGCGAGAAACGGATCGAAGAAACGGAGATTTTTCAGGACCGAGTAGAGGCAGAAGCGAATGATCATTTACCGGTCGCCGACGAAGGTTGGGAGGGCTTAGAGCATTTATCACATTGTTGTGTTCAGTTCGGGTGGCTGGGGTGGAGCGAAGCGACCCCCCAGCTTCACTGGGGGCTCGCCTGCGGCTCGACCCCAGCTACCCACCGACGGAGGTTGGCCAGGCTTAGTTCCGACCAGGATAAAAAACTGCGACCGCTCGGCGCTGATGGTACTGGGGCGGATGTTTGCGCCGGGCCAGCCGGATGTCGTCGGTAGGAATTGTACGGATATTTTCCAGGCCGGCAGCCTCCATTTCGGCGTGCAGGGTTTTCGAGCCGTGGCGATAGAGCAATCATTCGGAAACGGCCGCGATATAGCCGGGTTCCGGGGTCCAACCGGGAGCGCGTTTTTTTCGGCGGAAGCGGGCAAATAGGCGACGCACAAGTTGCTTGCCGCGCGCGAGGAATCCGGCGGCCGGCAATTTGACGATCTCGTTGCCGATCAAGATCAGGAAGCGGCCGTAGGCGACTAGCTCTCGCACCTCGAGCCCATCGGGCGCTTCGGGACGTTGCGGCAGGACGGCGAGCTGGCGGTCAACCAGCTTTGTGGGGAGTTGATGGATCGACTGGCCGTCGAGGTAAACGGCGCCGCGCTGGGGCTTCATGAGTCGTGCAAGGCCGCGGAGCAGCGTCGACTTGGCGGAACCATTGGGGCCGACGAGGGTACGGTTTTAGGGAAGCCGGTCGTGGATGCGCGGCCGCGACGCGTTGAACCAGAACGAATTGCCCGAGGAGCCGACCCTGACGTGAAATCTCGACTGATCTGCTTTGGCATATAAACCTTTGAGCCGATCATGAAGGGTGGGGTCGGTACACTCGCATTCGTCCATCAAACCATCTGGCCAAAGGAGCGTGACGCTGTACTCACCAGCAGGAGCACCATCTGCACCGGAACGGGTCATCAAGTGGAATATGCCTTTGCTATTCGTTCGCCCTACCGGGCAAAACCGGTTTTTGTCGCCACCCTGCGGGTGGAACGCCACATTCAAATTCTCGGCTGGCTCTCCGTTCACCAGCACTTTTCCCTCTACGGCGTAAAGGATTGGCTCTGCCGACGCGCGGCGCTCTTTCGATAATAGGAATGCTGCTCCGAACGGGAGAACTAGCCCGAGCACCAATAGCAGCGCCGTGTATTGGCGGCGCCACATGAACGTACGCGCTGTGAGAAGATGACTTGAGGACGAAGCTACCGCACGCATTATTTAAGTTCGAACGGTTGGAGCGAGTTTTCGCCCTTTTCGATGGTAACAGTCCATTTGCTTTGCGCGGGGTCGCTGAACTTGCCGCCAAAGGCATCAATCTCGGTTTCGATGGAGCCTGTCGAGGCAGGTGAACCGATCTCGGGCTTCTCAAACGTCACGACGTAAGTGCCGGGCGGCGCTCCGTTGCCGGGTGCGCCGGTGCTGAGTTTAAATCTGCCATCCGGACCCGTTTGGCCAGTGGGTATAAACGCCGGTTTTGCCGTCTCCGTCTGGGAATGCAAAGTCACCCGGATACCTTGCAGAGGCTTTCCCTTATACTTCACCACGCCGCTTACCGGTACCGTAGAGGGAACGGAGATGCCTTTTCCACATCCGCCCAGCACAACCGCTCCCAGCAAAAACAGCAACGCAAAATTTCGCCGGCGACCGATCGGACCCGTTCGTAGATCGATTAATATTCACCAACGACATCTTCTTTGTTCCTGCTCCCCAGCGCTTTATAAGTTGTCATGTCGATCGACTCCGCAATGAACGGCACGGACCCGTCCATCAGCACAAAATTACAGCCACCGCTGTGAGTGCTGCGGAACGAGAAATGCGGGCTGTTAACGATACAGTTGCGGATATCGCTGGACGACATTCCGCGAACATAATAGGGTCCCGACCACGTATTCATGTGGACATTCGTGGTGCCTTCGCAGAAGTAGTCGCCATTGTCGGCGGCCCAGGCGGTGAAGCCGCTGGAGGGCACTGCGGTGCCAACCGTAACGCTATTGATTTTTGTGCTGGTGAAACCTTGAATGCCGTGATGCAACTCGCCAGCGGCGAGAGTTTTGCTCAATCCGTCGGTGAAATGTCGGAAAGACAGCTTGTAGTCGCTTTGGATTCTTCCACCAGCTCGGGTCGGCCGTGTGAGCGGCCTTGTCTGCTGTACCTTGGTCACTGGTATATCCCAAGTCGACCGCGGTTACGAAGGCCCCGTCGCTGGGTACGTAACCATACGATTTACCCGGCCAGATGATATCCCCGGGTTGCGGTGAGTCGTGAATATCATTGTTACCGCGGCTCCAACCGTAGCTTGACCAGCAATTGAAAACCGGGTTATCCGGAGGAGGCATCGAGGGGCACGTAAAGGCCGGCAATTGCTTATTCACAACGTTGATATTCAACATGCCTCCCTTACCTTCGTGCCCGGGCGTAGCATCGTCTCCGCCGTATTGCCAACTGAATTGGTCAGAGAGTCGCCTGCTCTTCGAGGTACGGCAGCAAATACAGCGAAGGCGGCAAATGCCGGAAGTTGAACCAGATCGTTTGCATTCCCGGGTTGTAATCCTCAGGCCCCGCACCGCACAAAGCCAACCCGGGAATGTATTTCTTCGCATCGTGAAAACCGTGCAGAGCCACTCCGATTTGCTTTAAGTTATTGGCGCACTGCATTCGGCGACCCGCCTCCCGCGCGGATTGGACCGCCGGCAAGAGGAGGGCGATTAAAACCCCGATGATGGCAATGACAACCAACAGCTCTACTAATGTAAAACCGTGTAGGGTAATAGATCGGACGAGCCAAGGCGGACTTGTAATGCGGCCCACTCGGCTCGCGGGCCCAACATGGCTGAAACCAGCGCGGCGAAGAAACTTGCGGCTGCTTTCCATTGCTGATGAGTTCCTGTCTAATATCAAGTAGGGAGCGAAGGGAATTCGCGGCGCACGATCCGTCGAAACGAATCGACCGGAGAATGCGAAGCACGGAGCAACCGTCGTACCATTCAGGAATTTGATTCGTTTTGCACGAGTTGCGTCAGACGCTGTGCTAATTAAAGGATAAGCAGCCGGCGCGATCGGCGAGACGTGTCTAAGTTTTCGACACGAATGTCGATTCGGGCGACAGACGAACTGCAGCTGGAAGTAGTGGATGCTGGCAGCTATCGAAGGTTCACCGCCATGCGTTGGCCCATTCGCAATCAGATTCTGTTGCCGCTGTTGGCGGTGGCGATCGTGAGCCTGACGGCTGTGGGCGCGATCAACACGGTTCTTACGGAGCGGCGTACGCAAGAGCACGTCGAGCGGCAGCTTCGGCAAGTGATCGGCGTGCTGACGACCTCATCGTTTCCGCTGACGAATTCTGTGCTGCGGCAGATGCGGGAGCTTTCCAGCGCCGATTACGTGTTGAACGATCGGGCCGGCAATGTCGTTGCCTCGACGCTGGTGGGAGTCGGCCCGCTGCCGGAAGAGCCGGTGACGGCGAACATTCAAGCCGTGCAATTGGGCCCATCGGTAAACGTCGGGGGGCGATGGTATTTTCACACGCCGGTGAAACTATCGGCCGAAGCGGAGAACGGCCGCAACGGTATTTTGCACGTGCTATTTCCGCAGGACGAGTACCGCCGGGCGTGGCGGCAGGCGTTTGTGCCGTCGTTCGCGGTGGGCGCGGCGACCGCGCTGGTGGTGGCGGCCGTGGCGTGGGCGCTGGCGAACCGGATGGCGCGGGCCATTGGCCGGCTACGCGACGGAGGTACTGCGAATCGCCCGCGGCGATTTTCATGGTGTGCCGCTGCCATCGGTCGACGATGAAATTCGCGATCTATCGGCGGCGGTGAATCGCACGGCCGAGATGCTCAAGGAATACGAAGAGCAGGTTCGCCGATCGGAACAGATGCGGACGCTGACGGTGTTGGGCGCGAGCATCGCGCACCAGATTCGCAACGCGGCGACCGGCTGCCGGATGGCGCTTGACCTGCACGCGGCCGAATGCCGATCGTCGGGCAGCCGCGAGTGTTTGGATGTTGCCCAACAACAATTGCGGCTGATGGAAAGCCAATTGCAGCGATTCCTGCGTGTGGGCCGCGAGCCGGCAGAGATGCCGAAGTGCGATATCGACCTGGGCGACCTGGTTGAGAACGTGCTGCCGCTCGTTCGTCCGGCGGCGCAGCCATGCGGGCGTGGCGCTCGATTGCCGGGTGGCGTCGGGGCGCTTATTTGTCAGCGGCGATGAAGATGCGTTGAGCCAGGTTGTGTTGAACCTCCTGCTGAATGCGGTGCAAGCGGCCCAGCAAAACGGGATTGCCACGCAGGAAGATCGGCGGGTGTGTGTCGAAGTCGGAAAAACGGCCGACCAAGCAGCCGAGATCGTCATCAGCGATTCGGCGCGGGGCCGGCCGACTCGGTGGCGACTTCGCTGTTCGAGCCGTTTGTCACTGACAAAGCGGAAGGAGCGGGGCTCGGGCTGGCCGTGGCAAAGGATGTTGTCACGAATCATGGTGGAACGATTGTGTGGAACCGAGAGAATGGGTTGACGCGATTTCGCGTCGGCCTGCCCTTAAAAGAAAACGGGTGTGCGCGTGTCCAGAATTCTAGTTGTTGATGATGAACCGTCGATTTCATGGGGCCTGTCGCGGCTGGTGCGCGGGATGGGACACGACGGTGGATGTGGCAGCGTCGGCCGAAGAGGGCCTCGTGCTGGCGGGCGCGGCGCGGCCGGATGTGCTCATTTTGGACGTGCGTTTGCCGGGGATGGACGGGCTCACCGCGATGGAGTCTTTTGGGCGCCATCTCCATGGCGCGCCGATCATCGTGATCACGGCGTTCGGCGATCTGTCTACGGCGGTCGAGGCGGTTCGCAAGGGTGCGTTCGAATACGTGGTGAAGCCGTTCGATTTGGCCGAGATTCGCGCCGCGGTCGACCGGGCGCTGCGCCAGGTTCCCAGTGCCAAGGTCGCCGCGACGGCGACGGTTGAGGGTATGCTGGGGCAATCGCCGGCAATGCAGGGAGTGTTCAAGAAGATTGCGCTCGCGGCCAACTCGGATGCCGCGGTCCTGCTGCAGGGCGAGAGCGGGGTCGGCAAGGAGTTGGCGGCCGAGGCAATCCATCTGCATAGTGCGCGAAGAGACGTGCCGATGGTCGCGGTGAACATGGGGGCTCTCAGTCCGTCGTTGGCAGAGGCCGAGTTGTTCGGGCATGTTGAGGGCGCGTTCACCGGCGCGGTGCAAAATCGCACGGGACTTTTGTTGCAGGCAAACGGGGGCACGCTGTTTCTCGACGAGGTAGCCGATATGCCGCCCGCGCTGCAATTGAAGCTCTTGCGCGTGCTGGATCATGGCGAAGTGCTGCCAGTGGGCGCCGACGCGCCCGTGCGGTCGCGGTTTCGCGTCATTTCGGCGACGCATCAGAACCTGCGGAAGATGGTCGAGGCGGGCGAGTTTCGACACGATTTGTATCTTTCGGTTGTGCACGTTCGAGATCGACCTGCCGCCGCTGCGCGAGCGGCCGGAGGATATTTCGTTGCTGGCAGAGCATTTTGCCGGGCAATTTGGCAGTGCATCGGCGGTGCTCGCGGAGGAAACAATTTTCGAGCTGCAAAACCGGCCGTGGTACGGCAACGTGCGCGAGCTGCGCAACGCGATCGAGCATGCGCTGGTGCTCGCGCGGCGAGGCGTGGTGATGCCGGAACATTTGCCGCCGCCACTGCCGAATCTGTGGCAGGCGGGGAACGAGGCGGCCATGGACGGCGAGGAATTGGCCGATGCGCTCTCGCGAATTGCCCGCGATTTGGCCGCGAACCCGAATTTGGCGGGAACCGTTTACGACCGGTTCTTGCAACAGGTCGAGCCGCCGCTATTGACGGCGGTAATGGATTCGTGCGGCAAGCGTTTCGCGCCGGCGGCACGCGTGCTGGGACTGCATCGCACAACGCTGAAGAAGAAGCTCACGCAGTATGAGATGGAGGATGCGGCTGCCGACAATTAGCGTCGGTGTGAGGCGCAGTTTGACACAAGCAACTACCTGCGAGCTTTTCGAAGAATGCAAACCAATGCGCTGGCCACGATCACTAGCATCGCTGTATCTGGCTCAGGGACGATGGTTGCCACGCGGAAGCCGGTGGGGGGAGTGTTCGGGCCGGCGTAGTTACGATGCGACGCCTGCAATTCAGACACGTTCTCATAACACGAACCCCCGCGAGAACCCCAGCTGCCGTTAAAGCTAGGTGTTTCTTCCAATTCTTCCCGCACGTTGCCTCCTTGATCGAACGTGCCATAATAGCTCGGCGACGAAGTGTAAGCGCCTACGTTGGTGAAGCAATTCCCACTACAATTGTCCGAGCCGGTGACCGCGTCGCCGTCGTCGTAGCCGTTCCGGACAAAGTCATTTTTATAAAAGTTTCCCATTTCCGGGCTGACGGCCCGCCGCCCGCGCAAAAGCTCGTTAATCGATTGGCGCGAAACACCCACGGCGTCGGCCAAACCCGAGACGGTAAGACGGTAGTCCGGGAGAAAGTCCTCTGGAAGCATCTCACCGGGATGCGTCGGGCGACGTTTCATCCCCGTTGTGTTTCGAATGCTCATAGCTCGCTTCTGATCCTAGTGATAGTCGGCTTCCGAGAAGGGGACAGGCACATTTTGCTCCGAGGACTTCGCAAAATGAGCCAGTCCGCCGGCGGTTTTTGCGCCTCTTAGAGCAATTCGTCGAGTTCGTCCACCAGCCGCTCGAAATAATTGAGCGCGGTTTCGACCGGCTTGGGACTTGTCATATCGACGCCGGCATCTGTCAACAAATCGAGCGGCCACTTGGACGAGCCGCCTTTGAGGAACGAGAGGTAGTCGTTCAGTTCCTTCTTGCCGCCGCTCACGACGCGTTCGCTCAGGGCGATGGCGGCGGAGAGGCCGGTGGCATATTTGTAGACGTAGAAGGCGTGGTAGAAGTGCGGGATGCGAAGGCATTCGAGCTTGAGGTCCTCGTCGATCGTGAAATCGGGGCCGAAGTAGTCGGCGAGTAGTTTACCGTATTCTTCTTTCAGCTTTTCGACGGTCAGCGGCTCGCCGGCTTCGACCAGGGCGTGCGAAATCTTCTCGAACTCGGCGAACATCGTTTGGCGGAGGATCGTGCCGCGGATCGAATCGATTTCGCGGTTGATGAGGTAGGCGCGGTGCTTCTTGGCGGTGGAAGAAGAACCGCGACCGGCGGTCGCGGCTTTGTGCATGAGGTGGCGGCTTAGTAATTGTTCGTTGAACGTGCTGGCTACTTCGGCGACGAATATCGTGTAGTTGTAATACTGGTACGGCTGATGCTTGGCCGAGTAATGGCTGTGCATCGAGTGGCCGGCTTCGTGGGCCAGCGTGAAGACGTGGTCGAGCACGTCGGGCTGGTAATTCATGAGGATGTACGGCCAGCCATCGTACGAGCCGGAGCTGAACGCGCCGCTGCGTTTGCCCTGGTTGGGGTAGCGATCGCACCAGCGGCCGGCAAGGCCGTCGGCTAACACGCGGCAGTAATCGTCTCCCAGCGGCTCGAGCGATTTCACCACGACATCGACAGCTTGTTTCCAGGTGTGCGTCGCATCGAGCTCGCTGAGAATCGGCACGTAGGTGTCGTAGTGGTGGATATCGCGCAGCTTCATCTTCTTGCGGCGGACATCGAAGTACTTGTAGACGGCCGGCAGTTTGCTGCGGACGGCGGCGATCAGATTGTCGTACACGGCCACCGGCACGTTGTCGTGGAAGAGCGAACCTTCGCGGGCGCTTTTGTATCCGCGGGCCTTGGCGTAGTACACGTCTTTTTGTACCGAGCTCGAATAGGCGGCGGCGAGCGAGTTTTCGTGGGCGCGGAATTGCGCGTAATACTGGTCGAACGCTTTGCGGCGGACTGCGCGGTTTGGCGAGCGGAGGAAGCTCGAAAAGGACGAGTGCGAGAGCTCGATCGATTCGCCTTTTTCGTTCTTGCACATGCCGAATTTGAGGTCGGCATCGGTGAGCTGGCGGAAGACGCGGTCGGCGGCGCCGGCCATCTCGTGTTGCATGGCGAGGAGTTTTTCTTCACCGGGAGTAAGCGTGTGTGGCTTGTAGCGGACGAGGCGTTCCAGCTGCAGCTGGAACGGTCGAAGCTGTTTGGCCGCGAGGTATTCCTTCAGCTTTTTTTCGGGAAGCGAAAGGATTTCGGGCCGGATGAAGCTGGCGGCTTCGGCGGCGAGCGTGGCGACGTGCTCGTAGCGGCCCATCATCCGCTGGTAACGGCTGTCGGCCATGTCCTCGGCGGTTTTCAGATGGGCATAGGTGCCGAGCCGTTCGCCGGCGCGGTCGAATTCGCTGTCGAATTCGAAGAGCTTGGCGAGCGCGGCGGGGCCGTCGCCGAGCGTGCCGCGGAATTTTTCGTAGCGCGGGATTTGTTTTTCCCAGGCGTTGAAGGCGGTTTCCCAGGCGTCGTCGGATTTGAAGAGGCTGGCGAGATCCCAGGTGTCGGTTGGTTTGACTTGGGCGCGGGTGGGGAGTTTTTTCGTTTTTGCCATATTGCTTCGATCTTGTTCTCACGCTCTGCGTGGGAACTCCATATCACGACGCTCTGCGTCGATCAGATTTTCACAAGCGCCGCGGGAGCGGCGAGGTATGCGTTCCCACGCGGAGCGTGGGAGCGAGGTTGGTTACCACCGCATCAGTGCGGTGCCCCAGGACAATCCGCCGCCGAAGCCACAGAGGAGCAGCAGGTCGCCGCGGTTGAAGCGGCCGGCGCGCAAAGCTTCGTCGAGGGCGATGGGGACGCTGCCGGCCGACGTGTTGCCGTAGCGGTCGATGTGCGTTTCCACTCTGGTGCGGTCGATATCGAGGGCCTCTGCGGCGGCATCGAGGATGCGGATGTTGGCCTGGTGAAACATCCACAAGCGGACGTCGGATGTTTTGTACCCACCCGCATCGAGAACCTGGCGCGAGGAATCTTCCAACAGCCGGACGGCCCACTTGAAAACGGGGCGACCGTCCATCTTGACGAACCAGTCGGCGCCCGGTGTGCAGCCGTTGAGCGGCGCGCGCGAGCCGCCTTTGGGGCGGACGAGAAGCTGTTCGCCGGCGCCATCGGCGCCGAGCGTGTAGGCCAGCAGCCCTTGCTCGCTCGAACCTTTCATGAGCAACACGGCCCCTGCTCCGTCGCCGAAGAGCGGGTAGGTTTTTTTATCCTCCGGGTTCATTACCCGGCTGTTCGTATCGGCGCCGACGACAAGCGCGACATTGCTGCAGCCTGTGGCGACATATTGCATGCCGGTAACGAGTGCATACATGAAGCCGGCGCAGGCGGCCGAGACATCCATCGCGGCGCAATTCAGGCCGAGACGGTTTTGCACGAAGGCGGCGGTGGCAGGAAGCAGGTAATCGGGCGAAAGCGTGGCGAGCACCAGCAGGTCGATTTCGCTGCGGTCGATTCCCGCCGCCTTGATGCAGCGCTGGGCGGCCTCCAGGGCCATGTCGCCGGTCGAGATTTCGGACGGCGCGTGGCGGCGCTCGCGGATACCGGTGCGCTGGATGATCCAATCGGCGTCGCAGCCGAGCGACGCCAGCGCCTCGTTCGTGACGATGTTGTCGGGCACGTAGCTACCGGTGCCGATGATCTGCACACCGGAGAGCCGGCGGAGTGGCGAGCGAACGGGTGTAGAGAGATCGGCGTCGCTCATGTGAAGGATGCAGGATGCAGGGTGCGGGATGCCGGGGGCATTGCCTGGGAATTGTACCTAAAGCATCCGTTGGAGGCGCGGCTGCGTCAAACCAGAAGATTACGGGGATGCGGCATTTTGGGCAACCCCGAAGCGCTGTTGGCAAGCGAGAATTTGTAGGACGGACAATCCTGTCCGTCCAGATGTGGAAAGGTTTACGGGACGGACAGGATTGTCCGTCCTACGGCGTAGTGTAAATCAATTCGCGTTGAGCCGTCCCGGCTCGCGGACTTCGCTGCCTTTGCGGTGGGTGAGTTCGTCGCCTAATGCTGCTCGGGCTTGTTCGGCGGCGTGTTCGAGGCGGGCGACGATTTTTGGATGATCGGCCGAGACATCCTGGAGTTCGCTCACGTCGTTTTTGAGATCGTAGAGAGCTTCTTTGGTTTTGAGTTGCTCATAGGCGGCAGGCACGCCGTCGCGGCCACCGGGTCGGCCGTTGAGGCTGCGGTATTCGTGCGGCAGGACCAGCTTCCAGCGCGAATCGCGGACGCCGCGCAACTGGCGGTCGTAGTAACAGTAGAGGATGTCGTGCGGACTCGTCGCGCCGGGTTTGCCCGACATGAGGGGCCAGATATCTTTGCCGTCGATTTTGCGCTCGGTCGGTACCTGTGCGCCAATGAGCCTGGCAACGGTTGGGAAAATATCCAAGGTGGAAGCCAACTCATCGCATTTTGTATCGGCGGGGATTTTACCGGGATAGCGCATGACGCACGGCTCGCGGTAGCCGCCTTCCCACATCGTGCCCTTCCCTTCGCGCAAGGGGCCGGCCGAGCCGGCGTGGTTGCCATAGTTGAGCCAGGGACCGTTGTCGGAGGTGAACATGACAAACGTGTTATCGTCGAGGCCGTTGCGCCGGATGGCGTCCAGAATTTGGCCCACGGACCAATCGAGTTCCTCGACAACGTCGCCAAACAGGCCGGCGCCGCTCTTGCCCTTGAATTTATCGGAGACGGCCAGCGGCACGTGGACCATGGTATGCGGCACGTACAAAAGGAACGGTTTGTCTTTATTGCGGTCGATGAAGCTGACGGCGTGTTCGGTGTAGAGGGTCGTAAGTTGGGCCAGTTTTTCGGGACTGACGGAGTGGTCGACGATTTCGTTGCCGTCATAGAGCGGCAGCGGCGGTGCTTTGCGTTTATTGGCCTTCGCTTTGGCCGATAGCCCCTCGATCATGTCGGCCTGTAGTGGCGACATGTCGTTGGAGTATGGCAGGCCGAACCATTCGTCGAAGCCGTGCTGAAGCGGCAGGAACGGCCGGTGATGGCCGAGATGCCATTTGCCATAGATGGCAGTGGCGTAGCCGCGGGTCTTGCAAAGTTGGGCGAGCGTCATTTCCTTGTCGCTGATGCCGATCTTGGCGTTCCAATTTAGCGCGCCGAGAATGCTGACTCGCTCGGGATAACAACCTGTCATGAGTCCGACGCGCGACGCGGAGCAGACGGCAGTGGCGGCATGAAAATCGGTAAAGATGCGGCCCTCCTTGGCCATCCGATCGAGCTGGGGCGTTTGGTAGGCGGTCGCCCCGAACGGGCCAATATCGGCGTAGCCCATGTCGTCGATGAAGATGATGACGATATTGGGCGGATGGGCCGCAGGTTTTGACGCCGGCTCGTTCGATGCCAGGGCGAGTGAAGAGATGCAGGTCGCCAACAGAATGCTGAACGCCAATTGGAACCAACCGAGTTTACTTTTTTGATGTGCGTGCATAGCGGTGCTACATCGGGAAGATGGATGAATACTGATGGAACACTAATTAACGCAAATCAACACTAGAAGCAGTTTCAAAACCGGTGTCATTCTGAGCGAAGCGGAGCGCAGCGAAGAATCTAGCCCGAAGTAGCATAGATCCCTCGGTCGCCGAGCCTCCGTCGGGATGACAATGTGGTTTTGAAACTGCTTCTAGTTTTTTATCAGCGAAGACTAGCGGCGATTAGTGTTCCAAAAAGAACGCCTGTGTTCTCATCAGGCTAACTGACGGCGCAAGAAATGTCACGCGGCTTTGCCAGGCTGCTCATAAAGCCAGGCGCCACGGAGCTTGCCGACTTGTTTGAGTGCGCCAGTGTTGCGGAGGCAGTAGGCCATGCGCTGGGCAATCCAGCGGTCGACGTTGAGGCCATCGGCGATGTGGCCCGTGTGAAAGGGCCGCGGCAGATCGGGCGGCAACATGCGGCAGAGGTCGGCTGCCGAGCGGAATTCGTGGACGGCATGGACTTCCAAAAGGTGCTGATCCTCGATTTCGTGGTCGTCGTCGCGCCACCGACGGCGGCGACCGTGGCCCGGGTAGCGGTGCTCTTCGATTTCGATGAGCAGCACTTCGAGCGTGAGCCGCTTGTTGGGGAAGACGCGCGTGAAGTGAACCAGTTCGTCAAAGATATCGAGCAGCGTGCGTTGCTTGGGGCTGCGGCGACGGGAAACGATTTGGCCGCCCTGCCGTTTGAGCTTGACCAGATGTTTGCGGATGATGATCGGTTTGACGACAAGCACGTCGTGCTTTTTGAGCAGCGTCCGGATTTTGTCGCGAATGGCCGACAACGACGCGAGTTGAATTTCGATGAGCTGCCGGCCGCGGACCACATCGATGCGATAGCGGCCGAGGCGCTGCTCAGTGAGGCCGCCGGTGGCGGCGTAGCGGTCCTTCAATTGGCGGTGGAGGGAAGTTTCCATGCGGGGCGAACTGCCGGCTGCCGCCGTCGGCTAGGGGATGATTCCGAAGTCGCGGATTGTGAAGAGTGACGTGAGTTCGTAACCGCGCGCGGCGAATGCTTCGCGGCCGCCTTCGAGGCGGTCGATGATGGCCAGCACGCGCTGGATTTTCAGACCGGCGGCTGTGCAATGTTCGATCGCTTTGAGGCTCGAGCCGCCGGTGGTGACAACGTCTTCGACAATGGCAACCGATTCGCCGGGCTGAAACGGGCCTTCGACCAGTTTGCCCGTGCCGTGTTGCTTCGGTTCCTTGCGGACCATGACGCCGCGAAGAGGCAGGCTTTTTGTTCCGGCGAGCGTGAGGATTGCGGCCGTGATCGGGTCGGCGCCGATTGCCATCCCGCCGACGAGGTCGGGCATGTCGGGGGCGAGCAGCTCGAGCATTCCTTCGCCGACGAGGCGGGCGCCTTGCGCATCGAGCGTGATCTGGCGGCAGTCGAGGTAGTAGCTTGCTTTCTTCCCGGAAGCGAGTGTGAAGTCGCCGAATTTGAGCGCCTTTCGCGCACCAGTTGCTTGAGCGCGTCGCGGTCGTACATGGGAAGGTCAAGGGTCGAGAGTCGAGGGTCGAGAGCCAGATCGCGGCCGGCTCTCGCAACCGAGTTGACCAACAACTTACAACGGACAACGGACAACCGACAACCGACGTTTTCTACCGCCGGACGGTAACCGGCGAGCCGATCGAGAGGATATCGGCCAATTCCTCAGCATCCTGCGGCGATACGCGGAGGCTCGGCGGATTGGCGGTTAGACCGGCAGGGGTCGGACCGCTGGCTATCAGGAGGTTCGTCGCGCCAGCGGCGCTCGGGGCGGCGCTGCGGAGGACGATCGTGCGATCGTTCGGTATGGGCGTCGTCGGGAAGGACGCGGGACTGACGGTATTAGGCGGGCCAGCCAGTTTTTGATCAACGATCCACTGGCCTTCGGCAAGATTCGTTCCCGGCGGGACCGATACTGGGAACTTCCCGGCGTAGCACTCGTCGACCAACAGAGTCACTTCATTTCGGTGCAAATCGACGACAGCGGAGAATGGTCCGCGCACAACTTTCAGCTCCTGTCCGGGCCGGAGCTGATCGGGCGATTGGATGCCGTTGATTTTGGCCAGCAGCTGCCACGGCACGTTGTATTCTTTGGCGACGGTTTCCAGCGTTTCGCCCGGCTTGATGATTCGTGCCGGCTCCAATCGATGCTCGTTGGAATAAATCACCGTGCCGGCCAACTGGCTCAGCAACGTTTCAACTCGATCCTTTTCGGTGGGTGACAACGATTCGTTGGCATGCCATTTCGAGAGTAGCTGGTGGGCCTGTTTCAAGTCGTGACGATCGAGTGCGGCTTGAATCGTGGGCCAACTTGCGGCAAAGGAATTTTCAATGGGTGCGATCGCCTGACCTGGCGTCGCGGCGAGTGGCTGCGCTATCGTCGATGGAGCAGACGCGTAACGATCGGGAAGCTGCGTAGGCGCGGTGCCGGGCGTAGCGGATTCTGCGCTGAAGCTTGCGACGACAATGCAGCCGGGCCCGTTCCCAGGCCAGATGGCGCAGGCTGCTGCGGCGCGTTATTTGGAACCGGGCTTAGGGCGGGTGAAGTCGGCGGCGTCGAAAGAGCCGGTGTTCCGGACAATTGAGGCGCAGTAATCGGCGGTATTGATTTTCCCTGATCGGATGCAGACGAATTCAATGGGGCGACGGAGTTGTTGTTTTGGGCCGTTTCACCCGGATATCGAGCGGTGGGAATGTTGGCCGGAAAATCCTTGGACGAGGCGGCCGGTGGTTGGGTGGCTGGCGGCGTTGCATCGGTCATGGCTGCCAGCGGTGGAAGCTCGGGAATAGGCGGCACAGCGGGTAGACCATCTTTGGCCGTCTTTGCCGTTGCCGACGCGGCGACGGTTTCGCCAGCGGCAGTAGGAAATGGATTCGCAGCGGCAGGAGGTGCAGTGGCTGCAGTTGAGGGCGAGATCGACGTTCCAGTCGATGGCCACGCGGGTGTAGCGCTATCGGCCGCGAGCGATGCGCCGTTCGTGGTTCCCAGGGGTGGCACACCCTCGGGAGACTGATTCCAGGCGTTGGTCGCGCCGACGTGTGTTTGCACGGGGCCTTCATTGATCTTCACGTACAAATAGGCGCCGACGACTACGAGAATCGTGATCGTAATGAGCGGTCGAATCGAACCCATGAATCGTCCTCCGTGACGATAGAGAGCTGTTAGCTATTAGCTGTTAGCGATTAGCCAGATGCAATGAATAGCGCTCGCCTGAGAACTTGGCAAGGTTAGCCGCGCAGGCAAAGGCGCCAGATGTTAGAAAAACCTTTCCCCGGACGCTATGGCAGATCGTCAGCAGGCTCCTAGCGACCGGCCGGCATGGCAGCATCGATATCATTTCGCCCGCTGCTGGCAGGATCGAATACATTGGCGTATGTTCAGCACATGCCGACGAAGAGAACGAGTGGGCGCGTCGCGACGATCGAGCAGATCGAGCGGTCGATTCAGGTGATTCGCGGACAGCGCGTTATGCTGGATGCCGACTTGGCGAAGCTTTACGGCGTGCCGACGCACCGGCTAAATGAACAGGTCTCCCGAAAGCGGAACCGATTCCCGGACGATTTCGCGTATCAGCTTAGCCAGCAAGAGTTTACAGCTTTGATATCACAATTTGCGATATCAAAGACTGGCCGCGGCGGCCGGCGTAAACGGCCCTGGGTCTTTACGAACAGGGCGTTGCGATGCTATCGAGCGTGCTCAATTCGCCGACTGCGGTTCGCGTGAACATCGAAATTATGCGGGCGTTTGTTCGGATTCGGCGGCTGATGGCGACGCCCGGGGAACTTGCCGAACAAATCACTAAGCTGGCCGAGACGGTGCAGCTTCACGACAACGAGATCAAGGTTATCTCGCGAGTATTGCAACAGATGATCGAAACGCCAATTGGGCCGAAACGCCAGATTGGGTTTCACGCGAAAAATGATCAGGCCGACTGATCGCTCTTGCCGCGCAGTTTTGCTCGGATGTGTTCCAGCCGCGCGGCCAACTCCTTTTCGAAACCGCGGTCGGTCGGTCGGTAATAGGTGCGATCGACGCCGAGGTAATCCTGGGCGGAGATTGCGCCCGTGGCATCGTGGGCATATTCGTAGCCTGCGCCGTGGCCGAGGCGCTTGGCGCCCGGGTAGTGCGAGTCTTGCAGGTGCCTGGGGACGGGCAGCAGGCGACCCTCGCGGACCTCACTGCGGGCTTCTCCGATCGCGACACACGAAGCATTCGATTTGGGTGCGCACGCCAGGTAGGTCACCGCTTGCGCGAGAGTAAGTTGGCACTCGGGCAGACCGACAAACTCGCAGGCCTGCATCGCGGCGACTGCCAATGGAAGGGCGTGCGGATCGGCGTTACCGATATCTTCACTGGCGAGAATGACCAGTCGACGGGCGAGGAAACGCACGTCCTCGCCGCCTTCGAGCATCCGAGCGAGCCAATAGATGCCGGCGTCGGGGTCGCTGCCGCGGATGCTTTTGATGAGGGCGCTGGCGGAATCGTAATGGTCGTCGCCGGTGGGATCGTAACGGATGGCTTTGCGCTGGACTGCGTCGGCAACGCGATCCCGCGAAAGCCGCAGTTTGTTCGGGTTGGGGGACGAAAGAACGGCGACTTCGATTGCGCCGAGTGCGCGGCGGGCGTCGCCGTCCGAGACCTCCGCCAGAAACGCCAACGCATCGTCGTCAATGGTCGTATCGTACCGGCCGAGGCCGTGATCTTTGTCGGCGAGAGCGCGGAGCACAATCGCCGTGATTTCTTCGATCGAAAGCGGTTGGAATTCGAATACGCGGCTGCGGCTGATGAGCGCGTCGTTGACCGCGAAAAACGGGTTGGCGGTTGTGATGCCCACGAGAATGACTACGCCCTCTTCCACGTCGGGTAACAAGGCATCCTGCTGGGCTCGATTGAAACGGTGGATCTCGTCGATCATGAGCAGCGTGGGCCGACCGCCGGCGGCCACTTCGTCGCGGGCTTCTTCGAGGATTTCGCGGACGTCTTTCACGCCGCTCGTGACGGCGCTGAGCTGGCGGAAGCGGCTATCGGTCTCCTGGGCCAGTAGCCGGGCGAGCGTTGTTTTGCCGGTGCCCGGCGGACCGTAAAAGATCACCGAGCCGAGTCGCCGGGCCTGCAGCATTCGCCACAACAATTTCCCTTCACCCAAAAAATGTTGCTGGCCAACGAACTCAGCGAGCGAGGCGGGCGCATCCGGGCGGCGAGCGGTTGGACTTGCTCGAGATTCGCGGCTTCACTCTTTTCGAATAGGTCGGTCATGCGCGTGTTTGGCGAAAGGGAATTTTTACCACAGAGTACACAGAGCGCACGGAGAAAAACACAGCAATGGTTGATGTTGAAGGATAAATGCAATGCATTTTAGTCATCCATTGATCACTTACCTTTCACCCTTTTTCTCTTATTCAATCTCTGTCCGTCTTCTCCGTGTCCTCAGTGAACTCCGTGGTGAACCAACCGATCATTCAATACGGTTCTACAATACCACCTGTTGGCAGCATGGGCATGAGCGGACAGGTTTCGCACTTGGGGGCGGTGCGTTTGCAGAAGTCTTTGCCGACGCGGACCAGCAGCGCATGATATTCATTGTAGAGTGTGGCGTCTGCGGGCAACGCGGATTCGAAATGATTCTTGATGTCGTGATACGAGGCGTCGTAGCCGATCCAGCCGTGGCGGGCCAGGATGCGGTGGGTGTAGGTATCGACAACAAACGTCGGCAAACCGCCGGCGTAGAGCAGAATTGCGTCGGCCGTTTCAGGACCGATGCCATGGATCGCGAGCAGTCGCTCGCGCATCGTGGCCGGATTCTTGCGGAACATTGCCTCCAGCGAACCGCCGTGCTCTTCGACGATGAATCGCAATAAATTGCGCAGCCGCCTGGCCTTCACCTGGTAGTAACCGGCCGGCCGGATCAGTTCGGCCAGCTCTTCTACCGATAATTCGTACAGGGCTCGCGGCTCCATGACGCCCGCCTCGCGCAGGTTGTCGATCGCTCGCTCGACATTTCGCCACGCCGTGTTTTGCACGAGCACGGCGCCGACGACGATCTCGAACGGCGAATCGCCGGGCCACCACAGTTGCGGACCGAACGCGGCAAACATTCGCTCGTACGCTTCCATTAACTTGGTAGACATTGCGATTATTGCGCGGTGATTGGCCGTCGCGATTGGGTCTCGCAAGAGTTGACGCCGCGGCAAAAGTCAAGCCGGAAAATGGACCAAAATTCGGTGTGTTCAAATCGCCCTTTGTCGCTTTTTTTTCGCCGGATTATAATTACGTTCGTTCGCAACCTGTAATTCTGAAGACAACGAAGGATCGTTCGCAACAATAGATTCCTCGCTGCGCTCGGAACGACATGTTGAGTTCGGAATGACATTTAATTGGAAGTAAACTGTGTTATCCGTTCGACCGCGCATTGCCGAATTGGTTTTTCAGCTTTACGGCCGGTCGTTGCACCCCGAGTTGTTCGAGGTTCATCGAAGCCGGCAGATCGAGCGCGGGTTACACGGCGAGCGTGCAAATCACGAACGCCGGACACATTGTAACGTGGCAATACGACGGCATAACGCTCACCGAGGTTGCCGCATCGGCCCAGCATCCGCTGCCGCAAAGGCGGCGATTGATGTCGCACCGCCTCAAAGGCACATGCAGCGACGAGATGGAATGCCGTGGCGGCATCTCGTACCACGTTGAATTCTCGCTCGAACCGGTCGAAAGGGAAACCTTTTGGACCTATCAGAAAGAACTGACTCAGGCTTCCGAGCGCGACGGCCTCTTGCATTGTTTCGAGCCGAGCGGGCGGTTCGGGCTGGGGGCCCTAAGCTACATCAATCTGGAATCTCGCGATCGCAGCCTCAAGGTGCAGGCGTTTCATACTTTCCCGGATGATTATGCGATTGTGAAGAGCCAATCGGTGTTTGCGCTGCCGAAGAAGTAGGCCGGGACCGGCGAGCGTAGCTCGCCGGCTATTGGCTGGGGATGTGGAAGGTTTTTCTAAGCGGCCAGTCGGTCGGAAATCAATCGAGTGATTGGATGAAGTTCAGCAAGGCTTGATTGACTGAGGTGGGGTTTTCCATCGTCGTCATGTGGCCCGCGTTGGGGATTACGACGAATTCGGCGTCGGGGATGGCGGCGGCGATGGATTCCATTTCGGTCGGTGGGCTGATGGCGTCGTCGGCGCCGGCAACGACCAGCGTCGGCACGTTTATTTCTGGCAGGAAACGGGTCATATCCGGCCGCGCGGCCATGCCGCGTTGTGCAGCGGCGATTCCGGCCGGCAACGTGCGCTCGACGACGCGGCGGACTGCGGAGACGACCTCCGGCTGCAAATGAAACGTACCGGGGGCGAATAATTTGGGCCCCATCATTTCGGCCACGCGCACGGCTCCCCATTCGGCAACATTTTCAGCCATCTTCAGTCGGCCTGCGCGAGCTTCTTCGCTATCGGCGGCTGCGCGGGTATCGCATTGCACGAGTGCCCGCAAACGCGCTGGGTACTTTCGCACGAATTGCCACGCGACATAGCCGCCCATGGAAAAACCGACCAGGATGATCGGTTGGTTGATCGGTGGATTCAGTCCATCCAGCAGCTCGACGAGATCGACGGCGTAACGTTCCATCGAGATTCCGCGATCCGGATCGGCGGCGCCGAGCGGCGAGTCGCCGAAGCCGCGCAGATCGGGTGCGATCACGCGGACACGCTCGCTAAGTGTGTCGATTTGCGCGTTCCACATCGTGTGGTCGAGAGGAAAGCCGTGGACGAGCAGGACTGGTTGGCCAGCGCCGCGGTCGATGTAGACAAGATCGCCGGTGGAGAGGTTGGCTGATTTCATGCCACGGCGCGGCGGCAAGAGCTAAACCGCAAGCGGAGATTGTTCGTTTTAACCCGTCAGGTTGACTTTGGCGGGGACTGTGGTTTGCTCGCGTCCTTTTTCTGATCGGCAAGCGCTTTTTCGAAAAGCGCGAGTTGGCGCTGCATGACTTGCATGTACGGAATCTTTTCGATTGCCTGGCGTTCAAATTTCACGGCATTCTTGTAGTCGCCGGCCGCGTAATAACAACGGCCTAACGTATCGAGAAAGCTCGCGGCACCCGAATCGCCGTTGGTGTTGAGCTCGACCGAGCGGTGCGAATAGCGGATCGCTTTGCGAAAATCGCCCTCGGTGTTGGAAACGAGCCACGCCCACTGGTTGTAAGCCGAGGCATCGTTCGGTTTCTGTTCGATTTTGTGCTCGAACATTTGAGTCATTTTGTTGATCCGCTCCCGGGTGGCGTCGCGCCATTTCGCATCGGTCTCTGGCAGCTGGTACATGGCGATCAGTACATCGGCATCGCGGGGATCGAAGTTGATGGCCTGCTCCAATTCACCGCGGGAACGCTGCCAGTCTTTTTCGTTTTGAAACTGGCACGCCCGATAATAGTGGTAGCGGGCAGCCAGCACTTCCGGCGTCGGAAGACCGGCTTCTTCGGAGTCGGAGTCGCGGATCGTGCTGTATTCGCGAATGTTGGAGTAGCCGGCGCGACCTTCACCGAGGACGTATTTAACCAGCGGCTCCAAGGTATCGGCCGCCTCTTTTTCGTGCTCGTAATCGTGGAGCAAGGTCGGCAGAAAGATTCTCGCGAGAATCGATTCGTACGATTCGATCGGCTGCTGTTTATCGAGCGCGGCGATATTCGCGCACGGCCCACTCGAACTTTCCACGCTCCTCCAGGTCTCGGGCCGCGATGATCCCTTCGGCCCTGGCCTGCGGCGGGAGAGCAGCGGCCTTGGCGGCCAGATCTTCGGCCAGCTCGCGCTTGCCCTGCTTTTCACGTGCCAAGGCTGCGTAGTAGAGCGGGCGTTTGCTTTGCTCCAACCGCGATTGATGCTTGGCCAAAAACGAATCCAGAGCGTCCCAGGATTTGTATTCGGTGAGCCAAGCCATGAGATTGAGCAGCGTATCGTCGGAGCCGTCGGCGGCGAGCACGATCATTCGATCGAGCGCACCATTCAATGCGGGCCCGTCGCCAAGTTGGCGATACACGTCGGCCAGATTCCAGACCAAACCGAGCAACACGTCGCCGGAAGTGTCGCCCAGGTTCTTGTCGAGCCGGGCCGATTCCTGGTCAATCAATTGTTTCCAACCGGCGACGGAAGCGGCCGGGTCGCGCAGCTGGACCAGATAATGACGGAGCCACATCGCCGGAGGGCGGGTGCTGGCGCCTAGTTCGTGCTCGACAATGCCCGGATCGACGCGATTGTCGGCCGAGGGTTTTTCCTCCGGTTGAATAATGGCCAGCGCGGCGGCTCGCGACACTAACGGCGAACGATCGTATCGAGCGATTCGACACAAGGCCGCCGTGCCCTCGCCGCCGGAGAGCGCATCGAGCCGCGCGACACTGAGCAAACGCGCGGCCTCGGACTCCTGACCAAACTGGCGCATGGCCGTGCGGACCGGCGCCGGATCATCGGTTTGGACCCAGCGAACGGGAATTTGCCGGAGCAAGTAATTCGCGCTGGCTGCGACTTCGGGATCGGCGGCGTCGGTCGCCGCATTGAGCAAATCAAACGCGTCGGCGCCAATTTGGCGAAGCTCATTCGCCGCAGCGCGGCGGGCCGGATAATGGGAATTACCCAAGTCGTGAATGAGCTGCTCGATATGCTTAGTCGTGGCGGCTCCGGTGGCTGAGCCAGGTCGCGGCGCGGAAGAATTTTCGGCCGTCGCGACGCTCGTGCCCGCGGGCCGGGCTGGCCGCTCGTCGGCACGGATTGAAAGTGCCGTGCACGCGCAGGTAAAGATTGCGGCAAATATTAGCTTCGGGATGCATTTGCATCTTAAGAGCCGCGATACGTGGGCAGACATATTGCACCTCGCAGTTGCAACGGACCACGTAAATCATACCGCAAAGGCGCAATTCAAGACAGAGAATTTTGCGGCGTTAGGCGCGGCTTTCCATCCGCTCGATGTACTGGCGAAGCCGCTCGACTTCGTCGGTAACATGGTGCAGCTTGAGCATGTTATCGACCCGCTTGAGTAGCTCGGCTTTGTTCACGGGTTTGGACAGGAAATCGTCGGTGCCAGCTTGGACGGCACGTTCGATGTCGCCCAGCTCGTTGAGCGCGGTGACCATCAGGATCATGATGTGGCTGGTGGCGGAGTCGCTCTTGAGCTTCTTACAGACCTCGAATCCGCTGAGCTTGGGCATCATGATATCGAGCAGAACCAGGTGGGGGCGGAACGAGTCGACTTTGGCGAGCGTATCCTGGCCATCGACGGCGACGGCGGTTTCGACATCCAGGCCGGCAAGATACGCCTCGAGCAGCTCGACGTTGGGCTCGTTGTCGTCGGCGATCAGGATGCGGCTTTTTTCGAGCGCCTTTTTCATGGTGATTGTCATTCCTGAATCAGTCCAATTTTTTCACCACGGAGGACACAGAGCTCACAGAGGGAAATTTGATTTGTCATTGCAAATTTGTCATTTGCAATTTGGTCATTTCAGAAATGGCCGATGACAAATTACAAATCTGCAATGACAAATCGCCTTGTTCTGCTCCGTGCTCTCTGTGAACTCTGTGGTTAGTTCATCGATCGCGAATCGTCTATCGCCGCGGCAGGCACCGGAAATTGCTGGCACAACGTGCGGATTTCGCCGCGGATGCGGTTCAACACTTTGTCATCTTCGGGAGCGCGCAAGGCTTCGAGCATCCAGCGGCCGACGGTTCGCATTTCGCTTACGCCCATGCCGCGCGTGGTGAGGGCGGGCGTGCCGATGCGGATTCCAGATGGATCGACGGGCTTGCGCTCGTCGTAGGGAATCATGTTCTTGTTGATCGTGATGCCGCAACGGTCGAGAGCTTGCTCGGCGACCTTCCCGCCGATGCCGAAGGGTGTGACATCGGCCAATAGCAAGTGGTTGTCGGTGCCACCGCTCACGAGTTTCAGGCCGCCGCCGAGCAGAGCTTCGGCTAGCGCTTTAGCGTTGTCGATGATTTGCCGGGCGTATGTTTTGAATTCGGGCCGCATTGCTTCGGCGAAGCAGATTGCCTTACCGGCGATGATGTGCATGAGCGGGCCGCCTTGGATGCCGGGAAACACGCGGCTGTTGATCGTCTTGCCGAACTCGTCCTTGGCAAGGCACAAGCCGGCACGCGGGCCGCGCAAGGTTTTGTGCGTGGTGCTGGTGACAAAATCGGCCACGGGAACCGGACTGTTGTGCAAGCCGGCTGCGACCAAACCGGCGTAATGGGCCATATCGACCATCAACTTTGCACCGACTTCGCGAGCGATCTGGGCAAATCTGTCGTGCGGGATTTCGCGGGGATACGCGCTCGCGCCGGCGACGATGAGCTTCGGTTTGTGCTCGCGCGCCAGTGCGGCGATTTGATCGAAATCGAGGCGGTTGGTATCGCGCGTGACTCCGTAGGCAATGAAATGATAGAGCATGCCGCTGATGTTGAGCTTCATGCCGTGCGTTAGGTGGCCGCCGTGGGCCAGGTCGAGGCCGAGGACCGTGTCGCCCGGTTCGAGCGCAGCGAGATAGATCGCCGTGTTGGCCTGCGAGCCGCTATGGGGCTGGACATTGGCAAACTCGGCGCCGAACAGTTGTTTGGCACGATCGATCGCAAGTTGCTCGACGACATCGACGTACTGGCATCCGCCGTAATAGCGGCGGCCCGGATATCCTTCGGCGTACTTGTTCGTGAGTACGCTTCCGGCAGCCTGCATCACCGCGGGGCTAGTGTAGTTTTCGCTGGCGATCATCTCCAGGCCGTCGGCCTGGCGTTCGATTTCGTTGGCGATTGCCCGCCAGATTTCCGGATCGTTTTGTTCGATGAAGTTGGTCACGGGTAGAGTCTTGCGGCGGGACCTAAACCGCGAGCGTTCGGGCGGTGGGCAACGCGATATATTACTTGGCCATTGTTTAGTTGCGGCGCGGGAGTGTCAACGGCGCAACGAAATGCTTAGCGGGCCGGCTCGATGCTGACGGTCAAGGTGCCCCGATTGTTGTCGAGCGCGGCGGCAGAGTCGTTGATGCGCAAGTAGAGCGTGCCGCTAGCGGTTGGTTTGAGCGTCGCATGCAAGCCGATGGCGATCGGCTCGAAGAAAGACGGGGCCGCATTTGCCGAGGGTTTGTCGCGAGAGTCGATCGCCCCCAGCAAGATGCCTAAGGGTCGGCCGTCGTAGTATTCGATCGTTACGCCGCCCGGTTCACATGGCCACGGTTTTGTGACGTCGCCCTCTTCCCTCGGCGGCAATTTGGAAATGTCCCTGGGCGGTTAATTCGTACGATTTGCCGGCCTCGAGCCACGCGCCGGATGACTGCCAGCCCCGATCGGCCTTGATGGTCGCGGTCCGCGGTTGTCCGGCGAGCGGTTTACCCGTTTCGAAACCGATTGCCATGCGGTCGAAGTCGTAGCCGTAATCGAGCGTGGCAATGTAGGCATTCCATTCGGAGTTGAGATCGGGCCAATCGTCGGCAAAATCGCGGCGAAAAAGGTCGTTGAAGTTTTTCTCGCGCACGTAATGGTAGAGTTGGTGGAACCGGTCGCGATATCGCGGATGCGAATCGAGAAACTTGGCTGCGGCCCAGCACCAGGCGTAGGCCTCGTCGCCGAGCTGCTGGCGATTGTCGAATTTCATCAGCGCCGGCAGCGAAACACGCCGACCTTTGGTAAGCGCGTCTTTGATCAACTTGATTCGGCCAAGCATCGGAACTTCTTGCCGGCTGCGGGGCATAATGCCGAGCGTCAGTTCACCAGTTTTGGGATCAAGCCGATGCGTGCCAAGTAGTTCGGCAATGCCTTCCATGTACCAGCCCGGACCGCAGCCGCCGAGAAACTCGAACATGAATGCGTGCGTTCCTTCGTGCAGCAGCAAATGCCGGCGGTAATAATCGGTTGGCTGTTCGCGCAGCCACATCTGGGAGCCGAACGTGATTCCGTTGGCGAACTCGTCGTTTCCCGGCGGCAACAGCCCGAGGGCGGCGAAGCGGCGACGGTCGTCAATGAGGAAAGCGCGCGGTTGCCAATCGTTGGTCTTGGCCACATCCACACCGAAATAGGCCGCCCACTGCGATACGGCTTTGTCAAAAACTGCCGGCAGACCATCTACGCTTGGGCTGCTCGGAACATCGGTGTAAAGCACGAGGTGATTGCTTCTCAGCTTACGGATACCGGCCGACTGAGCGCGGGCATCGTCGATCGCACTGGGAGGCTCGGCAGACGATCGTTGCACGAAGATTCCGCGCTGGGCGACGACCAGAGCCGCCAGAATCGCCACGCGAATGAGTTGCAAGACGGGCCTGTTTGGCAGAGTCATGATTTGACGGCCGCGGCCACGTCGATCGCGGTTTCGCAAGGCTGGGCCGGCATGATAAAAATCTTGCCGTCGCCCATGCGGCCGGTGCAAGCGACGTCGACGATCTTCCGCGCGACATCTTCGGCCCGCAGGTCATCGACCCAGATCGTGATCTCGACCTTGGGCAGGAACGTGAGGGAATACTCGGTGTTGGCGTATCGCTCGAGATAACTCTTTTGCTTCCCCATGCCTTTCACTTCCATCACGCTCAGCGCTTCGAGCGGGGCGCGGCGGAGGGCGTCGAGGATCTTCTCGACCAGAAACGGCTTCACGATGGCGATGATTTGTTTCATGAAAAGCCGTTAGGTATTAGCTGTTAGCTTTTAGACGGAATCTAGTACTCGCTTATCTTGCTTGGCTAATAGCTAAGAGCTAACAGCTTCGTCAACTAAAAAAATTGTCGCCGAAGAGTTCCAATGGAGGGCCCGTTTCGACTTCCATATCTCCCAGGACTTCGACCTTGCACGCGAGGCGCATGGTGTCCTCATTGCCGATGAATGCCATGCAGGGTAGTGGGTCGAGGGCTAGCGGTGTGATCGGAGTCGGAACAGGGCACTTGAATCGCGTCCTTTCCATCAATCCCATCGGACTGGCATTCTCCATGCCCTTGGTGATGCGTACGCGACACATGCCGCACTGGCCAAAACCGTGGCAATTGAGGTACCGATTGATGCCCGCGCCGACGCCGTTTAGGCCTGCGTACAAGTTGATTCCTGCCTTGATAGCCTCGTGGCGAAGGTTGGCTCCTTTGGGGACTTCGATTTCCTTATTCTCTTTAGTGAACTTGACAACCGGCATATCTTCGACCGTAATCGTTAATCTTTTGATTTTGGATGGGACCTGGAGGCGACGAAACTTCAATTTACCACGCGGCTAACCGCGCGCAAAGCGGCCGAGTGGCGGCGATCGGTGGGAACTTGGCCATGGGGCGCGAATTGACTTGGGACTTGTTATGGATAATCAGAAGCACACAAAATATCAGCAGAAGATCATCAAAAACTACTACGAAAACCGCGAGGCGATTTCGCTTCAGCGGCTCAGCGAGCTGGTGACGGAGCTGTACCTTTCGGAAGGCAAGGCCCGCGAGCGGCAGTGGAAGTTTATCGTCGGTGCACTGGAAAAGCTCAAATTGCCGGCGGACCGCATCGAGCACTTGCGGAAAAAGGATGATCCGAAGCTGCTGGCCAAACTGGTCGAGGAGCTGTTGACGAAACAGAAGTGATAGAAAGGGAGAGGCGGAGACAAGGAGACAAGGAGCAAGCGGTGGACGACGAATCTCCTTGTCTCCCCATCTCCTTGTCTCCTTGTCTTTCCGCATCACTGGGTCGCAGTACTTATCACGAGGCGTTAAAATAAACTCCATGCGACAGTATCTCGAACTGATGCAGCGGATTCTCGACGACGGCGTAGCGAAAGGCGATCGCACCGGCACCGGCACGCGGAGCATCTTTGGTCATCAAATGCGGTTCGATCTGGCGGATGGTTTTCCGCTGGTGACGACGAAGAAGATGCACCTCAAGTCGATCATCTACGAGCTTCTTTGGTTCCTGCGGGGCGAGACGAACGTTCGCTATCTGCAGGAACACGGGGTCACGATTTGGGACGAGTGGGCCGATGCCCAAGGCGAGTTGGGGCCCGTGTA
This sequence comes from Pirellulales bacterium, assembly GCA_963733825.1. GTDB lineage: Bacteria > Planctomycetota > Planctomycetia > Pirellulales > Lacipirellulaceae > JABDGM01. The sequence goes on along the minus strand of CAVTEK010000001.1, from coordinate 142,333 downwards.
TGGCTGCCAGTGGCGGTCGTGGCCCGGTCGGCACGGGGAAACGATCGATCAAATCAGCGACGTGATCGAGCAGATTCGCACGAAGCCCGACTCGCGCCGGTTGATCGTCAGCGCGTGGAATGTGGCCGACTTGCCCGCGATGGCGCTGCCACCCTGCCACCTGCTGTTCCAGTTTTACGTTGCTAATGATCGGTTATCATGCCAAATGTATCAGCGGAGCGCTGATGTTTTTTTGGGCGTGCCGTTCAATATCGCATCGTACGCACTCTTAACGCTCTTGGTTGCGCAAGTGACTAACCTTCAACTGGGCGAGTTGATCCACACATTGGGCGATGCCCACCTTTACGACAACCATATCGAGCAAGCCCAATTGCAACTAACGCGGGAACCGCGACCGCTGCCGACGATGCGGATCGATCCCAACGTGCGCTCGATTTTCGACTTCGAGTTTGAGCACTTCCAGTTGGAGAATTACCAGCCACATCCGCAAATTCGGGCGCCGATCGCGGTCTAAGAACGGAGATCCCGTCGATGCGAATCTCCATCATCGCGGCGGTCGCGGTCAATGGCGTGATTGGCCGGGAAGGCCGACTGCCGTGGCACTTGTCGGCGGACTTGCAGCGATTCAAGCGGCTGACGACGGGCCACACGATCATCATGGGCCGGCGGACATGGGAATCGATCGGCCGGGCTCTGCCGGAACGGCAGACGATCGTTGTCACCCGCCAACCGGATTATCAGGTTGCCGATGGTGTGCAAATCGCCACCAGTCTCGACGAGGCACTGCGAACCGCGGAAGCGAGCGGCGAAAGCGAGAGCTTCGTCGTTGGGGGAGCCGAGCTCTATCGTGAAGCGCTGCCGGAGGCAGACCGATTGTTTTTTACCGAGGTGGCGGCGGAGGTGGACGGCGATACCTATTTCCCCGTGAATTTCGATACTTTCGAGTGGGAGTCCTGGGTTTGCGTCGAAACGGAAGCGCATGAAGCCGATTCGAACAACGACTATGCGTTTGTCTTTGTCACGCTCGAGCGGTGTGAACCGAAAATCTAGCGGATAGCGATGGCTATTCCAAAAAAAGAGCGCTGCGATTGGGGTCCGCGCGGCGGCGAATTGATGGTCGCCTACCACGACGAAGAGTGGGGCGTGCCGGTTCACGACGATCGCAAACAATTCGAATTTCTCACGCTTGAAAGTGCGCAGGCCGGTCTGAGTTGGCTGGTTGTGCTGCGCAAGCGCGAAGCGTATCGCCGCGCGTTTGCGAATTTCGAACCGCAAAAGGTCGCTCGCTTTACGGCCAAGCGGATCGAGCGGCTGCTAAGCGATCCGGGAATCATCCGCAACCGGTTGAAGATCACGGCCGCAATCGGCAACGCTCGCAAGTTTCTGGAAATTCAAGACGAGTTTGGCAGCTTCGACAAGTTTATCTGGCGATTTGTCGATGGACGGCCGATCCAGAACCGGGTCGCAAGCATGAAGCACCTGCCGGCGACTTCCAAAGAATCCGATGCGCTGAGCAAGGATCTTAAGCAGCGCGGTTTCAAGTTCGTCGGGAGTACGATCGTCTATGCGCACATGCAGGCCGTTGGCATGGTCAACGACCATCTGGTGACGTGCTTTCGACACAAGTCAATCGCGCGGCTGCGGTGAGAATCAGCTGCGGTAAAAAATAAACTGCCTCAGTCGCACCAGCCGATCATCGGGAAAAACTTCATACGTGGCCACGATGTGCGCTGATGAGCTGGAGATCGGAATCTCGATAATTCGCGCATAAGCGGAAAATCGAGGGTGCGGTCGGCCTTGGATATCGGGATCCACCGCCAGATTCTTATCCACCCAGTTTCCCAATTCCGTTAGGATCGCGCGTGTTTGCGAATTGCCCATAGTCCATGACGATATAAATGAAACCTCAACGTCTTCCGACCAGGCGACCGTATAGCGTGTCATCCCCGGCCGGTCTTCTCAGCGGCCGAAGCCGCCCGGCGGAGCAATTCTGCGGTCGTGATTCCATCGCGCCGCCCAAGCGACTGCTTGAGTTTCTCATCATTCTGATCTTCCGGGAATGCAGCGGCGAGGACACTTGCCGAATGAGCGTCAATTTCCACGCACAACGGCGGCGTAGAACGACGTTGCGACTCCCACTCTTGGACCAACTCTGACATCGTTGCGGCCCCGCCGTTTTCAAGCTTTTGGTCGGCGAAACGCGTGAAGTCGCGTAAATCTTCTTTAGTGATAGACATAATGGGACCTCCAATGGAATTCTAACATGGCGAGGGCGCGAAATAAAACGCGATTCCCGTCGACTTTACCGCACCGATTTGCCGACGTCTGCGAACGCCAATACCTCGCTAATGGACTTGGGCCCAAGTACGAGCATCACAAGCCGGTCGAAGCCCAGCGCGCAGCCGGTACATGGTGGGAGGCCATGCGCGAGCACAGCCAATAGGCTTTCCGGCAGAGGAAGTTCGTTGCGACCATCGGCGACGCGAGCGGCATTAACCGATTCGAAGCGGCGGCGCAGTTCGGCAGCATCGTCGAGCTCGTGGAAGCCGTTGGCGAGCTCCACACCGCGAAAGTACAGCTCGAAGCGTTCGGCGATTCCGTAGCCTGCGTCCTTTCGCAGGACTTTCGCCAAAGAGGCTTGTGAGCCGGGAAAATGATAAACGATTTCTGGTTGGTCTCGGCCGAGGTGCGGTTCAACGCAAGTCGCCAGCAACAAATTTAGCCATTCATCGGGATCATCCAAACGCATTCCGGCGGGGATCGATACGCGGGCTTTTTTGGCGGCCGCTGCCAGTTCGTCGATTGTTGCAACATACGGGTCGACGTGTACCGTTCGCTGAAACGCCTCGGCGTAACTCGTTCGCCGGGCTGGTAGAGCGGTCAAAAGTGTTCGCGCCAGCTCGTCCAACAAGTTGATGCCGGCATCCATATCGTCGCCAACGCGGTACCATTCCACGATCGTAAACTCTGGATTGTGAAGCAAGCCGTGCTCGTTTTGGCGAAACGAGCGCGTTACTTGATAGATGGCGGTGGCGCCGGCCGCCAACAGTCGCTTCATGTGCAATTCGGGCGACGCTTGGAGAAAATCGCCGGCTACCGTGCGGATGGGTTCGATGTGAAGCTCGGGAATGATCTCGCTGGCAAGCAGCGGTGTTTCGACTTCGACAAATCCGCGCTCGTCGAAGAACTGCCGCAGACGCCGCAACAGATCGGCCCGCCGCCTGAGAGCCGCAAGCGACGCACTCGGCATGAACGGATCATTGCTCGACACTGGCTTCACGACACGCCGCTCGCTTCGCGCTGGGCAAACAGCGATGGTGAAACCTCTTGCCCGGCCACAAGCGGTGGCATTGGGCAATCGAGCATATCGCAGATCGCGCGCAGCAGTTCGGCTTCGTCCACGTTCACCGCCAAATCGGCGCAAATGCAGGCGGCGCAGGCATCGACAAGGCGCGCCCGCTGCTTAGGGGCCACTTGAGCCAGGTCGCGCAGCGATTGGTCGAGGTGGCTCAGGGTGCACGCGTCGTTTGTCAACAGTTTCACTGGAGCTTCCGGAATTCGCTGGGCGCCGGCCGCGAATGCCGCAGCATCATCCTGTTGACTTGCTCGGGCAAGCGCGGAGAGCAGCACCGAGCATTGCTGGCCCAATTGCTGCAATCCGTAGTACACGATTTGTGGCGGGCGGACTGTTTCGAACTGCGGCCGCAAGTGGCGCAGCAGGATGTGGTGCAGCGTCCACTCGAACAGGCTGATCCGATGATCGGCCTCGACCAATTGCAGGAAGGCTTTTGTGAATGCATTGTATTGAGACGGCGTCAATGCTCGCAGCGCCGGGAGCGACATATCGACGAGCGGCAACGCGCCGCGAACGTCCGTTTGGTGTAACGACGTGACGAGCCGCAGCGTCAACTCGAATACATTCGGATCGGTAGCTTTCTGAAGTGCGCCAAGCTGAACGGCGCGGATGTCGGCATCATCATCGAGCACGAGGGCGAAGATGAGAGCCCTCGCCCCGTATGGCTCGTGGGCGGCATCGATCAATGGCTGCGGAATCTTGGCCAACAATTGCTCGACGTACGCACGGTGGACGTCGGTGGGGTTGGCGACTTGTTTGGCCGCATGCTGGACGGTTCGCAGCGGAACAGGCTGCGAATACACCTCGGCCGTGCCAGCGGGCGGAGCTTCGGCAAAACCTTCGGCGCCGTCGGATTCAATACCGACGACGGCATCGGCGGGAATGGCGGGCGGATAATTGCCGTCCCATTGTGGATCGATGCGACGAATTCGCACATCGAGCGGCGGGTGGGTCGCAAACAGGGTGGTGAGACCCTGAGCAAAATACATGTGACTCGCTTCAGCCGCCCGCGGGCTGATCAACTTCGAGCCGAACACGGCCGCGCCGATTCGCTTCAATGCGCCGGAAATTCCCTCTGGATTGCGCGTGAATTGCACGGCCGAGGCGTCGGCCAGGAATTCGCGCTGCCGCGAGACTGCCGCCTTGATGAGGTTGCCGAAGAGCAAGCCGAGAAAGCCAATCGCCATGAAAGCCACGCCGATCAGCAGCAATATAAAAATTGCATTTCCCTTTTTCGAGCCTCCGCCGGTGCGTGCTGTGACTCGCAGAAGTTCGCGACCGGCCAAACCCATGATGAGTATTCCATAGAGAACGCCCATCAGTCTCAGATCGAGCCGCATGTCGCCGTTGAGAATGTGACTGAATTCGTGGGCGACCACACCTTGCAGCTGATCGCGCGTGAGCTGCTGGGCACAACCGCGGGTGACGGCGACGACGGCGTCGCTGGTCGTATGGCCAGCCGCGAACGCATTGATGCCCATTTCATCGCGCAACATAAACACGGCGGGCACGGGCACGCCGGAGGCCAATGCCATTTCCTCGACGACGTTGAGCAAGCGTCGTTCGACCGGATCGATCGAGTTGGGAAAGACGCGCCTTCCGCCCAGCCGTTCGGCCACGACGGTTCCGCCGCCGGCCAATTGGACGATTTTGAAGAGGCTGCCGCCGCCGATGAGGCCGAGCGCGGCGACTCCGGCCGCGATGGGAGCTTGCCAGGGATACGGCTGGGGTGCCTGCCAGGGGTGCGGCTCGCGCGAAACGGCCGCGCTGGTACACGGGAAGGGGTTGCATTTCGCCGACGATGATCGCGGTTGCAAGCATGGTCGTGGTGACAATGCCAATCACCGCCAGCACGAACATCACGACGAGCCACTTCGTACTCCGGCGGGCATCGGCCTGACGTTGGAAAAAATCCATTGCCATGGGAAGAAAAGACAAGGAGACAAGGAGAGGGGGAGACAAGGAGATTCGCGGTCCGTCCGTTTCTCCTTGTCTCCTTGTCTCCCCATCTCCTTGTCTATGTTTGCATCAACGATTAGGTAAATGAGACCTTCGGCGCTTCGGCGATTTTCGCGGCGTCTTCGAATTCCAGGAGCTCGGCATTCTGGCCGTGACCGACGATGCCCGCGATCAATACTGGCGGGAAGGTTTGCTTATACGTGTTGTACGCGGTAACGGCATCGTTGTAGGCCTGCGCGAGAACGCCACCTTATTCTCGGTCGAGGTGATCTCCTCGCTCAGTTGCAGCATGTTTTGATTGGCCTTCAAATCGGGATAGGCTTCGGCTACCGCAAACAATCGGCCCAGCGCGCCGGTCAAACCTTGCTCAGCCGAAGACAGGGCTTTCATCGCCGCGGGGTCGCCCGGGTTGGCGGCCGCTCGTTCGAGTCCGCCGACGGCCCGATTGCGGGCCGAGATCACAGCTTCGAGCGTGCCACGCTCGTGGGCCATGTAGCCCTTGGCGGTTTCCACCAAATTCGGGATGAGGTCGTATCGCCGTTTGAGCTGCACCTCGATTTGTGAGAAGGCGTTCTGGTAGCGGTTCTTGAGCGTGACAAGCTGGTTGTAGATCCCCGCGCCCCACAGCACGGCTATGAACGCGCCACCGACCAAAACGGCGAGCACAATAAGTGTGGTAGTCGTCATCGCAAGCTCCTCGAATATGAGGCGGTATTTCGGACGTCCGGTTGAACGCACCGGTTTTCTGCCGATAGTTTTACGCTGGAAGCGATACCTGTCGCAAGCGGGTAGTGGGTCAGTTCGCCCCTGTCATCCCGAGGTACTCCGAGGGATCCGGTTAGATTCCTCGGAGTACCTCGGAATGACAGTTTGTTGATCCCAAAGCAAACTAACCCACTACCCGCAAGCGGCAGCCTACTTGATCTGCGCGTAATTCGCCCGCGCGGCGCATTTCTTGGACAGCGCGTGGGGCAGACATTCATGTCTGAGAGCGGGGCAAAAATCGCGATTCAGCCGGATTGGGGTTGGCGGGCAGGAATGCCTGCCGCACGGTTATCAGGATTATGCAAGTGCAAGCGGGATGGAGTCCGATGGTATCAGCCCCGTAGGGGCGGGATCGTGTAGCCGGGGGCGTCAGCCCCCGGAAAAGATTCGTCCTGTCCGGCAAGCCCCGGAGGGGCGACATGGAAATCATCGCCTAATTGCAATGAGCAATGTCGCCCCTCCGGGGCTTTACTTCTTCGTTCGATCCTTTTTCCAGGGGCTGACGCCCCTGGCTACACGCCTTGGCCCCTCCGGGGCCCAATAGCATTTGCATAACCCAGTCATTCCTCGGGGGCCTTGGCCCGTTCGATATATTCGCCGGTGCGGGTATCGATCCGCAGATAGTCGCCCGTGTTCACGAATGCCGGGGCTCCGATTTCGGCGCCCGTTTCCAGCTTGACCGGCTTTTGGACGTTGGTGGCCGTATTGCCACGGGCGGTCGGCTCGGCATACTCGACTCGCAACACGACATGGTTCGGCGGCGTCACGGTAAGCGGATTGTTATTGTAGACCATGAGGGAGCATTCCATGCCGTCTTTCAGGAATTTCCAGACGTCGCCGAGCTGTTCCTTGGTCAATTCATATTGCTCGTACGTTTCGTTGTTCATGAATACGAACATATCCTGCTGGCGGTAGAGGAACTGGGCGGCAAACTCGACGACGTCGGCCGCTTCGAGTATTTGGCCGGCCCGGTACGTTCGATCCACCACGGTGCCACGGATGAGGTTCTTGAGCTTGCACTCGTACAGCGCGTTGCCTTTGCCCGGCTTGCGGAAATTCATCTCCACCATCAGGTACGGCACGCCATCGATCTGCACCTTGAGGCCTTTGCGAAAATCACTGCAGTTGTAGGTGGTCACGGTTGGTCTTCCTGGTCGTCGGCTGGTATGTTGGCGGATAGTTGTTAGCTGTTAGCTATTAGCCCGGAATTGTGATTCGTTCCTTCTGGCTAATAGCTAACAGCTAAGAGCTAAGAGCCGCAAATTAAGATGACCATTCTATCCACGCCGTCGGCGATTGTCCGCCCCAGATTTGCCCCGTCGCGATACGGCTCGTGGCAAGATGCCATGAAGGATGCCGTGCGCGATGCGGAGGAGCTTTGTCGATTGCTCGACTTGCCGGATGAATTTGCTTCGGCGGCAAAAACGGCGGCGCGGCAGTTCTCCTTATTCGTGCCGCGCGGGTTTGCAGCCCGGATGCGACCCGGCGACGCGGCCGATCCCTTGCTGCGACAAGTGTTGCCGGTCGCCGATGAAACGGTGGAAGTGCCGGGATTCGTCGTTGACCCGGTCCGCGACGATTTGGCTCAGCGGCGTCCCGGTTTGTTGCAAAAGTACCGCGGACGCGTGCTGCTCGTTGCCACCGGAACGTGCGCGGTGCATTGCCGTTATTGCTTTCGCCGGCATTTTCCCTACGAGGAAGCGCCACGTTCGATCGCGGATTGGCGGCCGGCGCTCGAAGACATTTCGGCCGATCCGAGTCTGCACGAAGTGATTCTCAGCGGCGGCGATCCGCTCACGCTCGTGGATTCGACACTCACTGCGCTCGTCGAAGAGCTGGCAAGCATTGGCCATCTGCGGCGGCTGCGGATTCATACGCGGCTGCCGATTGTGATTCCGGAGCGCGTCACCGCTGAATTGATCGATACGCTTCGCGGCTGTCGACTGACTCCGATTGTCGTGCTGCACGCGAACCATGCGAACGAGCTGGATTCGCATGTCGCCGCGAGCCTCGCCCGATTTTCGAATGCCGGCATCGTGCTCTTGAATCAGGCGGTGCTATTGAAGGGCGTGAACGATACGGTCGATGCGCAGGTCCAACTGTGCGAGCGGTTGGTAGAGCTTCGCGTGTTGCCCTACTACTTACATCAGCTCGATCGCGTGGCAGGCGCGGCACATTTTGAAGTTCCGGTAGCCAAGGGTCTGAGAATCATCGACGAATTGCGCTCACGTCTTCCTGGTTACGCCGTTCCCCGCTACGTGAAAGAAGTGGCCGGCGCGGAAAGTAAGGTTGAATTAACATGAAATGTTTCTCGCAGAGGCGCAGAGGTCGCGGTGGGAGCAAGTGCGATTCCACGTTCTCTGCGGCCCCTGCGCCTCTGCGCGAAACTTCTTTGTGTGGGGCGTTGAACATTGAGTAAGCGAATCAGCATCTACGATACGCCCGCGATTAATCGGCTGCGAGCCGAACTCAAATTAGAGCCTCGCCGGCTTCGCGCGCTGCGTACGGCCTTGTTCAAGAAGTTCGTCGGTGTGGAAACCGCTCTCAACGAACTGCCGGCGAACATGCGCGACGAGTTTGCCCGCCGCGTTGAAATTCATTCGCTGGTATTGGCCGAGGGTCGCGATTCGCAGCTGGACGGCGCCACGAAGCTCGTGCTACGGTCCCAGGCCGGCTACTCGATCGAATCGGTCATCATGCGGACCGGTACCGGTCGAGTGTCGCTGTGCGTGTCGTCGCAAGTCGGCTGCGCAGCGGCGTGTGGATTTTGCGCGACGGGGCAAATGGGAATCGCCAAGAGTCTTTTGGCCGCCGAAATACTCGACCAGGTCGCGCTGGCCGGCGAGCGGATGCAGGCCGAGGGGCGCTGCGTGCGAAACATCGTGTTCATGGGGATGGGGGAGCCGTTTCACAACGAGGCGGCCGTTTACGAAGCGGTCGCCGCCCTGCTCGCGCCCGAAATGTTCCACCACACGCCGGGCCGCATCCTGATTTCGACGGTCGGCATTCCCGATGCGATGGTTCGCTGCGCGCGGCGGTTTCCGGAAGTAAACCTGGCGCTAAGCCTTCACAGCGTGCGGCCGGATGTTCGCGAAAGGCTGATTCCGTTGGCCGCGAAATATGGTCTCGACAAATTGAGGGCCGCGGTTTCCAAGATCAATCAGATCCAGAACCGTACACTGATGATCGAGTACCTGATGCTGGAGGGCGTCAATGATTCGCCGGCGGACGCCAGCGAGTTGGCGGCTTGGATGGACGGGCTTAACGTGCATGTGAACCTGATCCCATACAATCCGATCGATTCTGCGCCGCATTTGCGCACGACCGGGCGACCGCAGCGGGATGCGTTTGCGACCATTCTGCGCAATGCGGGCTTTGTCACTACGATCCGCTATTCGCTTGGCGCGGATATCGCGGCGGCCTGCGGGCAACTTGTGCAAGGCGAAAACCGTGAAACTGCCCGACGGCAGGCGATTGCGAAAGCGTGATCGGGTGAGGGGCAGTTATGACGAGATGCGGCGGCAGTTCACAGCGATTTAAAACCAGCCCGCTTATTCGATACCGGCATACACTATGTGGACAATTTCGGCTGCGTGAAACGTTTTCACTAGGGTGTCGGATAATTCAGTTAGAATCCCAGCTTCTACCAAGCGTTCTACATCAACTTTGGCTGTGGGATAGGTCACGCCAAGTCGTTCGGCGAGATCCGAAATCCGCACCATCGGCAATCGAAAGAGATCGTCCACGATCGTGTGCAGTCGAATGCTGCCTCGGACACCGTCCAAGCGCCGCATGTAGTCATCCTTCAGCAATCGAAGCTGGTCGCACCGCTCGATGGTCGAATCCGCCTGCTGAGCAGTGCCACGCAAGCAGAATTCCACCCATTCCGTCCACGAATTATGGGTGCTCACCCGAAACAAACAATGAACGTACTCATCACGATACATTGCGAAGTAATCGCTCAGATATAACCACGGCCGTGTGAGTTTGCAACGTTGTTGAATCATCATCGCCAAAAGAATTCGGCCAACACGGCCGTTACCGTCGCGAAACGGATGAATCGCCTCGAACTGGTAATGAGCAAGAAAGCAATCCACTAGCGGGTTGTAATCATTACTCGCGTGAAGATACCTTTCGAACGTGTCGAGACATTCCGAGAGGTACTGCGGTGGTGGCGGAACAAATCGTCGCGAGGAACCGATGGCTACTTGAAGTTGTCGAATTTTGCCCGGCGTTTGCCCTCCGCCGCGTACGCCCTCCATGAGAATTTCATGCAGTTTACGAATAAACCGCAGTGACAAGGGAAGATCGCTACTGGCCGCATATCGCAGCGCTAACTGGTAGTTGAAAACCTCCTTCCGAGCGGTTGCCGGATCATCTTGCTCGGTTGGTTGTTTGGGTTCCAACTCAAACAAGAGCAGCTCGCGCGGGGTCGCGTATGTTCCTTCAAGGGCCGACGACTGAATCGCCTCGCGTCCCTGCAACGGTTGAAACAAGATGTCTGGTTCGCGTAGCGGTCTTCCCAAACCTTCCAGTAGCATCAGCTTTTCTTTGGCCTCAAGCAGCAACGGCCAAAGCTTTTCCGGAAACTTCCACTTGGGTGGCAGCGGATTAGGAACGTAGGCATGCTCGCCGCCGTCGATCGGCACGATTCGCCCCGGTGTCGACTCCTTGAATTTTCGGATGTCCATCGTGCGCCGGTGCGATTAAAAGTATGTTGATGAGCGAAGTGACTCATTAAAATTATCGGTCAAAAATTTTAATGGGGTAGGGGTGAGTAAAAGTGATTCCCGCGAATACCCGCAAATCCCTCTGCTATAACGCTTTACCAATTAAAGCCAATATAGATAACGCACCACGAAATCGTCGGAACAACCGCCAAAACCGTCGGTACCGGACCGAATCTAAGGATTCGCTCGCGAGAAGGTGATCGCTACGGTGCTTCGCTCGCCGATGATCCAAGCCCAACCAGGTTTACGTTCCATCGTGGTTGGTAGCGGCGGACGAGTTCTTCCTTGAAGGCGGCCTGGTAGTCTTCGGCGGGAAGATCGATCCCTGCAATCAGCGAAACATGCGTCACGGCATCGTTCAGAATCGGGTGTTGCTCGTGCTGCGCGAGCCGGCGGCCCAGATCGATGGTTCGACCGATGTACAGCGGCTGTTTGGCTTCGCCGCGAAGCAGGTAAATTCCCGGAAGACCGGTGTAGCGCGACGGATCGAAATTGTCCCAAGGATGGAAGCGGCCGAAATCGCGCTTGGCAAAAACGAAGTGGTACCGTTTCACCTCGTCGACCAGCTCGCGGCTGGCTTTGCGGAGCCGGAGCGCGGCCCAGCGATATTGGGCCGGTTCGAAACCCGTGGCCAATCGCTTTGCGATGCGATCGAAGAAAGCAACCTTTGCCGGGTCGCAGAAGATTTCATCGAGCGAAGCGCCGGCGAACTTGTCGCTAGCCAGGCGCCAGGCGATTTCGGCGGCAAAGCTGTATCGGTTTAACTCGTCGTCGGCGATTTGAACCTTTTGAATCGGACCGCGCTTGGGAAATTCGCCCGTCTTTCGCAGGCGCAGCAGCTCGCGGTTCCAATCGGCCGGGCTGCCAATCAGGCCGGACTCGCGGCAGGCGTTGTGGAAAGCAGCCTGGCGCTTGGGATTGGCCAGCAGCCAATCGATCGAATGGCCATCGTGTGCCGAATAAAATGACTCGGCGATAGTATCGCGGATCATGTTTCGCACACCACGCGGTCCTAAGTTGGGTGCCACTGGCTCGGCCAGTATTTCGGGAATTGATTTGTTCCCTTCGGCTTCTTCAATACGAAGTTCTGAGTCAGTACTATCTTCGCCAGCAGCACCAGTGGCACCCAGTCGCCGGCCACTGGCCGTGCTGGGGGCGCTGGCGATGGGATCGGCGGAGCCGTCGAGCGAGGCGCCTTCTTGGATGGCGTTCAGGCGCTCAGTTGCGGCGCGGGTATATTCTTCGGAGAGTTCGCAGCCGATCCATTGACGGCCTAGCTTCTTGGCGACGGCCAATGTTGTGCCGCTGCCGGCGAAGGGATCGAGCACGACGTCGCCCGGATTGCTGCTGACGCGGATGATTCGCGCCAGCAGTTGCTCGGGCATTTGGCAACCGTGAAAGCCCTGACGTTCTTTGAACGTGCCGGCGACTCGGGCGTAATACCAGGTGTCGTCGGTCGGCTGGAATCCTTCCGGCAAGTCTTGTGGCCGGAGGATCCAAGTATCGTCCGGCAGCCGGCCGGCCGGGTTGGCACGCTTGTCGGCGTACACAAGAGCTCGCGCAGAAGGCACGCGGATCTGCGAATCCTCGGCATTGAATGTGAAGTTGATTTCGCTCTTCACGAAATGAAACAGGTGGGCATGTGAGCGGGAAAACTTGCGCCTGCAATTGACGCCGAACGTGTAGTACCACACAACCCAACTGCGCGTGGCAAATCCTACCTGGTGCTCGGCGGCAACCTTTAGCTCGGCGGCGAATTCGTCGCCGATGGAAAGCCAGAACGTGCCACCCGGTTTCAGAACGCGGTGGACTTCCGCGATCCAGGAGCGGCTCCAAGCGACGTATTCGTCGGCATCCTGGCGATCGTGGTACTCATCGTACTCGTAGCCGATGTTGAACGGCGGATCGGCAAAAACCAAATCGATCGTGCCTGTTTCGATTTGTTTCATCAGCTCGATGCAGTCGCCCTGATGGATTTTGCCGATTTCCAAGGATCGGGTTGCAAAAAGTTCAGTTTCGACCGCCATGCCGCGCCCTTCGCGTTTGAGTTCGATTGGAAGATGAATTGCGATCCTCAATATGTTAAAACGGAGGCTAAACCGCAAGCGATGAATCGCAATTGTTCGAGACGAGCAGGTTAGAAATGAAATTCGCGATTTGCAATGAGACGTTTGGCGACCGCTCGTTTGCCGACACATTTTCCACAATCGCTAAACTCGGTTATACGGGGGTCGAGATCGCGCCGTTTACGTTCGCGCCTGGGAGGAGCCGTTCGATGTGCGGAATGTGAATGCGGAGCGAATCGTCAACGTGCGGACGATGGCCGAGGATGCGGGGTTGGAAGTCGTCGGCCTGCACTGGCTGTTGGCAAAGACGGCCGGCTTGCACATTACGAGCCCGGATCCAACGGTGCGGCGGCGGACGGCCGACTATTTGCGATCGCTGGCGGAAGTGTGCGCCAGCCTCGGCGGCAGAATCCTGGTGCTTGGCTCGCCGAAACAGCGGAACCTGTTGCCGGGCGTTTCTTACGACGACGCGGAAGCCTACTCCGTAGAAGTGCTGCATGGCGCCCTTGGCGCCTGTAAACAACTGGGCGTAACGCTCGGCATCGAACCGTTGGGACCTGCCGATGGCGACTTCATGCTCACCGCCGCCGCGGCCGTTCGGGTCATCGAGATGGTCGACTCGCCTTTCTGCAAGTTGCACCTGGACGTGAAGGCGATGAGCAGCGAAGACAAACCGATTCCGGACGTCATTCGCGAGAATCGCGAACGGCTCGTCCATTTTCATGCGAACGACCCCAACCTGTTGGGACCGGGAATGGGAGCCGTAGACTTTGCACCGATTTTCGCCGCGCTACGCGAGATCGATTACAGCGGCTGGGTGAGCGTCGAGGTTTTCAAGTACGAGCCAAACGCGGATGAGATTGCGCGGCGAAGCATCGAATACATGCAAAAGATTGCCGCGGAAGCATTTTAATGGCCGTTGCTTAATTCGCCGATGTGGTGGATTTTCCATATTGTCACGACACGATCCTTCTCTTCCACTGCGGCGACGAGTGGTGACACAATCAATTGACGGAAACCGCGCTCGATACTGGACCCTCGTTGTGGCTCATTTGTGCGCAAGATCCGGTCGATTTCATCGCCCGCGCTGGTAATGGCGCTTCGATCTGGAGCATTGAGCCATATGCGAGCTAAAGCGTCGAGCGCTCTGCGCCCATACGTCACAGTGTATCGAATCATTCTTGGGCCAGAGATCGCAGGTGTTCTTTTACTTCGGTCCAAGAATACCGAACACCATCATCTTCGGCCCTTATGCGCTCGAGCTCCGCGAGATAATCATCTGTAATACCAATTGGCCCACTTAATTGTGTACCCGGTGGCGCAACCTGACCCAATGTACGACCGTTGGGATCAACGAGAGTTACGAACGGCCCCGCATGTGCAATTGCTTGCGCCAATTCGTCTGAAACGGTAATTTGCACCATGGCTCGTTCTCCTGAGAAGAACTCACAACCAAACCGTCATTATTATATCAAATAACGCGCGGTGCCCGAGAAGTTCGCAATCGGGTGCGTCTATAAATCTACGCGCTTGCCGCCCGCAGTTCAGCCAGATGTTGAGCGGAACCGACCAGGCGGTCCCAATTCGCTTGAATGTACTCGGGCGGCCCGCCGATCTGGGCGACCGTGACCGCCACGTTTTCCGTGGGCACCATTTCGATCGCGTCCCAGGGACAGACGGTGAGCTCGTACGGATTGGTTTTTTTCTGCGGGATGTGGACGCACACTTCGCAGCCGACGCACCGCTCCAAGTCGATCTCGCACCACTGCTGGGTGCCCTTCACGATGCCGCGGTCGATCGTTCTCATCTCGATGCAATCGACCGGGCAAACTTCGAGGCACGATTCGCAGCCGGTGCAGTTGTCGGCGTTGATGACCGCCAACTCCTTGGGAACCTTCTTGCGCGGTCCTTCTTTAGCCATGGCTCATAAAGCCGCGACCGGCGGTCGCGGGAAAGGTAGGTTTGTGAAATCTATCACAATCTTAGGCTAATTTCGGCCGCTGGCCAAGGCGGACGCTATTTCGGGGAATCGGTTCGCTCGCCACTGTCATCCCGAGGTACTCCGAGGGATCCGGCTAGATTCCTGGGGGTACCTCGGAATGACAGGTAGGTTAGTCCCCAAGCAAATTGGCCCACTATCTATTTTGGCTTCTGACGGCGAAGCTTCATGATTTCATGGTCGGCCAGGCGCACCTGATGGAAGAATTCCGGATCGCGGGCGTGCTGTTCCAGCATCCACTCGGCCGCTGCTGGGCTGTAACGCCGGCCGGCACTGGCAGATTAAATACGAAATCGGGGTGCTCGTCGAGGTGATGCTGTCGCCGCACGGCCTGAATATCGTAGCTGTTGACCGCGCGCCGGCCGAGGCGGCTGTTGAGCTCTCGCAGCAGGTCCTTTTGACGCCACGGGTAGAGCCGATCGACATCCTGCGGCTGCAAGGCAGGTGCGTTGGGGTCGGTCACGATTCGGACCGGCTGCAGGTTCGCCGGCGCAGCATTTTTCGCGCCTGGCTTCGACTCGATTGACGCCAACTTCGCAACCGAATTGATAGGCGCTGAAAACACTCGGCCTTGTGAACTGTCCGATTCGCTGGAAGCGAGGCACTGAACAATCAGGCGTCCTCCGCCGTTGTTGGCCATGGAGACGATATCGTGAATCAATTCGACCCAAGCTTCGGCCGAGGTCAGATCGACGACGTGCGGCGCAGCGGTCGCGGCCGATTGAGACGCCGCGACGGCGACTCCTGGTGCAGCGTCGGCCAACGACGCGTCGCGGGATGTAGGCTTGGAGATCATCAGTGGGCCAGCTGCCGAAACAAGGGAAAAAGAAGGGCAAACCCTTCCTCTAATTATTCGTAGCGGGCGCTGCGCCGTCCAATTTTTGAGAAGCCCTTTGGGTGGCAGACGGCATCGCCGTTATTTGCGGTTTCGAGGCGGCGGCCAGCTGCGACTTATAAAGGGGCAAACGGACGATGAACTCGCTCCCGCGATTAGGACCGTCGCTGGTGGCCGAGATCGTGCCGCCGTGCAGCTCGACGAGCGTGCGCACCAGTGCCAGGCCGACGCCCAAAGCTGGTCCCGAGCTTTCGAGCGACCTTGCAACCTGCGTTTGCAGGTCGAAAATGCAACTCAGCATTTCCTTGGCAATGCCCAGTCCGTTGTCGCGGATTCGAATGAGAGCATAGCCATTTTCCTGCGTGGCTTGAAAAATAATCTTGCCGCCTTTGGGCGTATATCGGGCGGCGTTCGACAGCAGGTTGGTGATTACTTGCTGCAATCGCAGCGGGTCGCCCCAAAGCACGAGTGGGGTCGCCGGTCGTTCGACCGACAATTCGTGGCCACGGTTGGCGACAAAGCTCTCGGCCTTTTCCAACGAATCCTCGATCAGGCCGGATACATCGACGAGTTCAAATCTAAGTCGGAATTTGCCGCGCGAAACCTGCGAAATATCCATCAGGTCGTCGATCATCTGATCGAGCTGCTGCACCTGGCGATCGATGATTTCGGAGCGCCCCGGCTTTCCTTCCAGCCGGGAACGATCCTCGGCAAGGTTGGTGTAATGAATGATCGCGAGCGGGTTGCGCAGTTCGTGGGCCAGAATTGCCAGGAAATCGTCTTTCTGCTGCTCGGCGATGCGTGCACGGTCTTGCGATCGCAGTGAAATCTCCGAGAGAATCCCGATCACGAGGCTCACCAACAGAAACACAATCAGCGCGCACACTTCCTCGGCGTTATGCAATTGCAAAACGCCGCCGGCATTAGAAAACAAATACGTCGCGAGCATGCTGCTCATGATCGCCGTCGCAAATGCCGGGGTAAGTCCGCCGACCCAACCAGCAAACGAAACGGCCAAATAGTACACCGAAAACGTCAGATGCTCGCCCAAAACGGGATGGAGCGCATAGCGTATGGCCGTAGCCATGGCGACTCCCCCCAGCGCAAAGATAAGCAACGAAAATCGGGCGTCGCGGATTGGTCATCGCGAGTGCCGAGCCTCCCGAAGAAAAAAATGGTTTGCGGCCCAAACTCAACTTTAGCCGCAAAATCGCCCGCGTCGAGACGCTGAAGACAATATAGCTGTAGGGTCCGCTTATCGCATCGCTACAGCCTGACTAATGACGGGGTAACCGCTGCCGGATGTTCCAGCGGCAAAGTGACGATGAAATTGCTGCCGCAATCCGGGCCGTCGCTCTCGACAGACACCGTGCCGCCGTGCATCTCGGTAATCTTTCGGGCAAGGGCCAGACCGATGCCGAGTCCGCCTTCATCGCGATCGCGACTCCGCTCGCCCTGGACAAAAAGATCAAACACAGTCGGCAGCATTTCGGGAAGAATTCCGATGCCGTTGTCGCGGACCGAGAGCACGGCGGAATCACCGACGCGCTGGGCGCCAACGAGGATTTCGCCGCCATCGGGGGTGTACTTGGCTGCGTTCGTAAGCAGGTTGGTGAGTACCTGCTCGATGCGAGCCGGGTCGACATCGAGCGGCATCGGTTCCGGTCCGATTTCGAGCGCCAGTCTGATGATTGTGGCCGGTGATCAATGGCCGCGCTTTTTCCACCGCTCCACGGAAAACCGATGCGGCGTCCACGTGCTCCCGTTTGAGTCGAATCTTGCCCCGCGCGATGCGTGACACATCGAGAAGGTCTTCGATCAACAGATTTAGGTGACTTACCTGACGGTCGATGACGTCTGTTTGATCGCTGGTGCGCTCGGCCGCGCCTATCCGATTGAGCGAGTTGGCGTAGTAGATCGCAGAAATGGGACTGCGCAACTCGTGGGCGATCGTCGCCATGAAATCGTCTTTCTCCCGCTCGGCCGACTTGGCTCGCGACAAAGCTCGCAGCGAAATCTCCGATAGAGCACCAATCACCACGCTGACGACCGCGAAGAAGATGGTGTCGAACAGCTCTTCGATGCTTCCGATCGCCAGCGACTGGTAGGGATCGGTAAAGAAAAAGTTGCTCACGAGCGCGCTGATAATCGCCGTGACAATCGCCGGCCAAAAGCCGCCCGTCCAAGCGGCCATGAAAACGGCCAGATAGTCGAAACTGAAACTTAGGTGTTCGCCGATTTGCTCGTCATTTGGGCCCGTGCCGAGAACTGGGTCGATGAGACTCCGCAGCGCGAATGCGACGAGTACGCCGATGATCCCAATGGCGTACGGTTTGAAGCCCCCAGATCGGAAAGGTGCTAGCACGAGAGCCTCCTTTCAAACTTCCGTGACCGCGGCCGTCTAAACGCTCCTGGGACAGCGTAGCGCATTAGTATTACGCTGGGAAAGCCGGGATGGATGATACCGCGCAGAACAATTATCGAATTTCATTGATTGACCGAGTTTTGGGTGATTCGTCACGCTCTAACGGGGGATTGTTTCCCCGCGAATCAGGTCGTCCAGGGTTTGGCGCCGACGAACCAGGCCGGGATTGCCGTTTTCGATAAGCACCTCGGCCACCAGGGGTTTTGAGTTGTAATTGCTGGCCATCGCGTAGCTGTAAGCGCCGGCACAGCCGATCACCAAAAAATCGCCGACGTTTGCCTCGGGCAAAGAGCGGTGCGCAACGAAGCCGCCTACGTCCTGAGTAAAGATGTCGCCGGATTCGCAGAGGGGACCGCCGACGATGACTTCGCGGAGTGGGCGGGGCCGAGGACGGCCCAGCTCGCTGGCGGCTGGGCAAATCGCCATCGGGTGGTAGGCGCCGTAGAGAATGGGGCGGGCCAGATTGTTGAAGCCGGCATCAAGTAAATAAAACGTATTCTCGCCGGCTGTTTTCACGGCGCGGATTTCGCTGATGAGGTACCCGCTTTCAGCAACCAGGTAGCGGCCGGGTTCGATTTCGAGTGATATCTCGTGGCCGAATTGGTTTGCCAGCCGATGGCGCGCGGCATCCCAGAGCTTGAAGTAGGCGCAAGATCGACGAACTCCTCGCCTTCGCGGTAGGGTACCGACAGCCCACCGCCGGCACTGATCGAGCGGATCGAAGAGCCGACCATCTTGGCCGCCTTTTCCATCGCTCCGCAAACCTGGCTCAAGTGCGCGAGGTCGGTCCCGGAGCCGATGTGCATGTGCAAAGCAGTGATCGAAAGGTTGTACTTCGTAGCCCGTTCGATGCATTCTTCGAGCTGCTCGTGCCAGATTCCGTGTTTCGATTGTGCGCCGCCCGTGTTGACCTTTTGACTGTGTCCGTGTCCGAAACCCGGGTTGATCCGCAGCGTAATTCCTGTCGGTGGACCGTCCGTTCGCAGGCCCCGCGCTTCGCCATATTGGTCGATCATATCGGGCGAGCCGCAATTGACGTGGATATCGCGGGTCAGAACGAGCTCCAGCGCCTCGCGGTCGAAGATATCGGCCGTGTAAACAATCTCGGGCGGATGCTGCTTCTGCCCCGGTTTGAAGCCGGCGGCAATGGCCCGATGAATCTCGCCCGCGCTGACGCAATCGACCAAGGCGCCGTTCCGCCGCACCAGGTCGAGGATGGCAATGTTCGAGCAGGCCTTTTGGGCGTATCGCACGACATCGAACGCGGCCAAGTCCGCGATCCGCTCGGCGATTTTGGCGGCATCATAGACATAGACCGGCGTGTCGAATTGGCGGGCCAGTTGTACGACCGACTGTCCAGCAATTTCGGTTAAAGTGTCAGTCGACATGGAGGCGGCGGTCATTGCGTTCGGCGTCCAAAAATGCTGGAAAATGCAGTATTTCAGCGAGTGAATCGGTTCAGCGGTGTGAAAACTCATTTATTGCAGGTCGCCGCCGAATTGTAAAATGGGTAAGTACAACTTCCTATTGAAAGGGGAGCCTCACATGAACGCTCAAACGGTCAATTCGCAAACGGTCGGCTTACGTGTCGCAGGCGTGATTTTCGCCCTGGTATGCCTGGTGCAATTGTTGCGCTTGCTGACCGGCGTCGAAGTGCTCGTTGCCGGTCACGAGGTGCCATTGTGGCCAAACGCGATCGCGTTTCTAATCGCGGGCGGGCTTAGCTACTGGATGTGGCTGCTATCCTACCGTGGCACGACTTAGCAGCCGTGGATATGGTTTCCCCCGGCCTCGATCACTCCGCATATTGCTCAGCGAGAAGGAACTCCACGCATGAAACTGGGCTCAAACCTTGGCATGATGCTACTGGGCATCTGGCTGGTTCTGACCGGCCTCATCCCGCTGCTGAATTTGAATCTTCAAATCGGGATGTTGTTGAACGCATTGGCAGTCGCGGCGGGCGCTTCGATTCTAATGAATCGATAGTCGGCCCGCGCATTTATGCCCACGGTCCGCAAGCCGGACCATCTCGTGGAGCGAGATGATTGCACTAGTTCCCGGGACGGCGGATGCTGGCCTGTCGCCGCTCGGCGGCGGCAGCGCCGATTGCTCGGAGCACGCCTTCCTCGGCTTCAATGCGGTAACGCAGGCCGTTGGGAACGATCTGCCCGACGGCACGAATGTGATCGCGCCCTTGAGCCTGGCTCTTGAGCAGGTCGGCCACCGCTTGAAACTTTTGCTTCTCCGGGCCTTTGGCCGCATCGGCCGCGACTTCCATGATTGGGCCGAGTGACAATGCGAATTCGAACGGCGGGACTTTCTTCCCCTTCTCAGCGGCCGATGCGTCGATCGCCTTGTTGACGGCCTCGATATTATCGTGGCCGACCGCGATATAGACCGTGTCCGATCCAATGCCAACAGCCACATTCAGTTCTTTACCCAACATGCGGCGAGGAGCTTCTTCCGTCTCGGGCACGGGGACAGTCAATGTGTGAAAGTTTACGCCCGCATGGTTGGCCGCGTTCCATTTGATTCCCGGAAAGTCCGGCGACTTCTTCGCGGTCGATTCCAGGTTCTTCAGCGCGCTCTCGACTTTCGCCGGCTCCTTGACGTGCATACCGGCGATCAATGTTAGCGACTCGGGGCTCACTCGGAGAAAAGCGGCTCCGTCGATTTGCCCTTCTTTGATCGTGCCCTCGACTGCGTCCAACAAATCGTTTCGGGCGGCTTTTAAGGCTTCGCGTGCCTCGGGATCGCTCACCTTCTTGTCGATCTGCTTATCCGATTGCTGGCGCAGATTCTGAATCATGGTTTCAAATTGGGCCAAATCCTCCGCAATTAAACTGGGATCGGCTTTGGTCGTGAACGTCAGGGTGGCGGCCGCATCGGGCTGGTAGAAGCCCGCGAAATTCGTGCGCGGGTCGGTGTACATCGCCATTTTCTGGGCCATTTTGCTGCCGGCGACGAACTGGTAGGTGAAATCCAAATACGTTCGCTGCTGCTGCGCATCGACGGCCCAACCGATTTTCACCGTATCGATCTCGTTGATCATCCGGCTCATTTGTGCCATCTGGTCCTGCGCCAGTTTCTGGCGGCCGGCAAATTGCTCGTCGGTTTCGTCGGGCAGCTTTCTCATTCCCTGCTGCATGCCGGCCTGCATGGCTTGCAGCGCGAATTGGCGAATGCCTTCCGGAACGTTTTTCACCGCGATTTCGACCGAGAGGTCATAATCTGCTACCCGCCGCGCCAAGATCTCCTGCGGATTGGCGGGCAAATGCGACAGCGATGCTTCGGTCACGCTGATGAACACAACGTCGTTTTGCGGCTTCACGAAAAACGACTTCTTGTTTGGCAGCACCAGTTCCTTCGTGCCGTTGCCGCGGTCGGTGATTTCGGCGCCGTATCCCTTGGCCACCTCCAGCACGTCGTCCAGCTTGGCGATCGGCAGGCAACCGACGTAATAAAACGCCAAGCCGTCGGTCTGCACGATCAGGCCCCAGGGCTTCGACTTATCGAGAAGATTGGCGCCCTTGCCCTGCGTGACGAACGCGATGCCGCCTTCGGCCATTTGGGCGGCTTCCGGTCGACCCACCAGCGTGCCCAAAAAACCGATGTCGCCGATCAGTTTTTCGTAGCGCGCGCCGGCGACAACGGCCAGCGTCGTCAATTCGCCGGCAGGCGCCGAAGTCGCCGCCGGCGCTTCACCCGGAGCGGTCTGCGCCGGGAGCGCTTGCGGCAAGCAAATCGCGATGCGCCGTGGCGGCGAGGAGCGGAATCACCGAATAGCGACGAAGTGTGGAAACGTTCACGAGTTTCTCCAACGCGGGGTTGAGTATTTGGGTGGAAGGGGCGCGACGCACCGGGTCTGGGCAAGTATAGCGGACGCCTTAAATGTGTTCGCCCCCCGAACGAATTTCTTGGTTGGGACGAGCAGACTGCTCGCTCGGCGAGCAGATAGCCTCGCGCGGGGCGAGAGGCCTACCAGAGAGGCGGTTTTACCGCTCGCGGTAAACGATCCGGCCTTTGGTCAGGTCGTACGGCGAAAGTTCAACTCGAACTCGGTCGCCAGGCACGATCCGGATAAAGTGCTTGCGCATCCGCCCGGCGACGTGGGCAAGAACGATGTGTCCACCTTCGATTTCAACGCGGAAGCGGGTATTGGCGAGGGCCTGTGTCACGACGCCTTCCACCTCGAGCGCTTCTTCCTTCTGTTTCGTCATACACGGTGTGCCTGGATAACAATTGCCAACCAACGGCGGGCCAAAACTCGTTGCTGCCGTTCGCCCCAGCGCAGGGGTCGAATCCTATAATCCTAGCATCGCCGCGGCGGACTGGTCTAGTCGGAATAGATTGGGCCGATTCTGGGGTGGTACGCCCAGAGTTGGCGACGGGCATGGCCGAACTGGAAGAATCGACCAAAATCACGCCCTGCGAAGATTCAGGACGTGCCACCCCGGGCACGTTGGCAAAATGTTGGGTTATAGCGATAAAAACGGCTCGGGCATCGGCCAATTGTCGCTTAAACACCACCGAATTGCTTCGCGAACCGTCGGCTCGGTATCATCCAGTTTCCTCCTTTGCGGTACAGTTTAGTATTAACAAACGCTGTTTGAGGGGGCACTCTTCGGCGTTGTTCGGGGTAAAAGTCGCGCGGTGACGGGTGTCGGTGGTGGCACGGCGGGGCCGCTTCGACATAACGATATCGACGCTAGAGATCAGTTGTGAGCACATCCGAATACTCCCAGATTCCTGGTACTTCAAGCTCCTCTAGCTCCGCCACGGTGGACGCCGAACAGGTCGAGCGCGCCAAGCGCGAGATCCAAGGGCTGGTCCACGAAATCTCCGAGTTGTCGCGGACCGAGGTTTCGGCGGCCGACTTCTACAACGCGATGCTCAACAAGGTAGTTGCCGCGCTAGCGGCGCCTGGCGGCGCGGTTTGGACCGTAACCGATGCCGGTGGCTTGCAACTGGCTTACCAAATCAACTTGCAACAGACGGGGCTGATCGATAACCCGGTCGGCCAGAACCAGCACGGCCGCTTGTTGCACCAGGTATTGACGGGCACTGAAGGGGCGCTGGTGGCTCCGCATTCGGGCACCGGCGAAGCGACCGACAACGACGAAAACGCCGCGGCCAATCCAACCGATTTCTTGCTCGTGCTCGCGCCTGTCTTAAACGACCAAGGCCCAAAAGGCGTTGTCGAAATTTTTCAGCGATCGGGCGCGCGGCTGACGACGCAGCGGGGTTACTTACGATTCTTGCTCCAAGTGTGCGAGTTCGCGGGCGACTTTCTCAAGGCGGGCCGGCTACGTCATTTGTCCGAAAAACAATCGCTCTGGGAACAACTCGAAACCTTCACGCGCACGGCCCACGAGAAGCTCGACGTGCGCGAGACTGCGTACACGGTCGCCAACGAAGGCCGGCGGCTGATCGGGTGCGACCGCGTGAGCGTGGCGATTCGCCGCGGCGGCCGCTGCCCGGTCGAAGCGGTGAGCGGGCAAGATACGTTCGACAAGCGCTCGAACGTGACCGTGATGCTGAGCAAATTGGCGACGGCCGTTGTCAAAACCGGCGAGGACGTTTGGTACTCGGGCGACACCTCGGATATGGCGCCCGAAGTCGAGGCTGCGCTCGATGCTTACGTCGATGAGTCGCACACCAAGGCAATCGCCATCCTGCCGTTGACCGAACCGCGCGACGAAGAAGCCAAATTCGCCGAAGAAGAAGTCGATCACGAGCCGGCGCGTGATCGGGGCGCTGATCGTCGAGCAAATGGTCGACAGCCGGACGCCGGATGGCTTCTTGCAGCGCGTCGAGGTGGTCCGCACCCACAGTGCGACCGCACTCACCAATGCGCTGCAATACGAAGGATTGTTCCTGATGCCACTGTGGCGGTTCCTGGGCAAGGGAACGCGCCTATTTCGCGGCCGGACCCTGCCGAAAACCTTGCTGGCAATCGCCGCGATCACCGGCGCCGTCGCGTTCCTGGGATTCTACCCGGCCGACTTCAAACTTCAGGGCGAGGGCCACCTGCGGCCGAAGGTCCGGCAAAACGTGTGGGCGCAGCAGGACGGCGAGGTACAGGACGTGCTCGTCGAGCATGACGACGCGGTCAAGAAAGACCAGGTGCTGCTCGTCCAGAAGAGCCCTGAGCTGGATAAACAATTGGAGTCGGTGCGCGGCGACCTGAAAAGCAAGGTGGCGAAGCTGTCGGCCATCAACGACGAACTCAATCGCAGCTCTGAGCTGACAGATGCGGAGAAAAGTCAAAGAGAGAGCGAGGGCATGGAGCTGCGCGAAAGTATCAAAAGCCTGGAGAAGCAGCTCGATTTGGTCCAACAGATGGAAGAGAAACTCACGATCCGCAGCCCAATCGACGGCCGCGTGGTGACATCGAATGTTCGAGACAGGCTGCTGCGCCGGCCCGTGAATCGCGGCGAGAACGTGCTCGAAGTGGCCGATCCGACCAAGGATTGGGAGCTGGAAGTGCTCATGCCCGAAAAGCGGATGGGTCACATCGCCGAGGCCCGGTCGCAGACTACCGGCAAACTGCCCGTCACATTCTTCCTGGCGACGAATCCAGCCAAGCAACTCCAGGGCGAGGTGGAAATGATCGAGCTTAGCGCTGAAGTCCGCGGCGAATCAGGAAACACGGTGCTGGTGCGGGTCTCGTTCGATCAGAAGAAGCTTCACGAAATCATTGCCAACCCTAAAATTGGGGCGAGCGCCACCGCCAAGATCCTTTGCGGTAAGCGCGCGGTCGGCTACGTGTGGTTCCACGACCTGGTGGATTTCATTCGCGCGAAAATCCTGTTCAGATTTATATAGTTCAAATCTTGCTCGGTGGGGTGTGTAGATCGGGCTTTAGCCTGACAATCGCGGACGTCAGGCTAAAGCCTGACCTACGGAGATAAATCGGATGACAAAAGTCGCTTTCGTTGCCGTCGCGCTGGTTTTCGCGCTGTCACCAATCTGCCGTGCCGAGGACTCCTCGCCTCAACCGGCCAATCCGGTCGTTACGGGCTGGGTCCGGTTCGCGGACCAGATCAAGCTTCCCGCGATGGAAGCGGGAGTATTGGTAAAGCTAATCCCGAAAGAGGGAGCACAAGTCCGCGCCGGCGAGGTGATTGGCAATATCGATGACCGTGAGCCTCAAATAAAAAAGCGGGCCGCCTACCACGACTATGTGGCCGCGTACAAAAAAGCAACAGACGACGTGGAAATTCGCTTTGCGAAGGCGCAAGCTGAGGTCGCTAAAGCCGATTACGAACTACTTATCGAAACAAATCGACAGGCGGCAAAGGCCGTAGCCGAGGTCGAAGTGCGCGCGAAGAAGCTCGAATGGGAACACTTCAAATTGGCGATCGAAAAATCCATTCACGACCAAGAGCTCGCCAAATATGAGGCGGCCACGAAGCAGGCCGAATTGGATGCGGCAACGTTGTCGATCGACCGTCGAACCGTCAAAGCGCCGTTCGATGGCGTTGTCGAGGAGCTAAAGCGGCACGAAGGCGAGTGGGTGCAGCCCGGCGACACGATTTTGAGCCTGCTTCGACTCGATACGATGCACGTCGAAGGCACGATCGAGCAGAGCCAATACGATCCGCACGAGATTCAAGGCTGCAGTGTCAGCGTGGAGGTCGGGCTCGCCCGCGGACGAAAAGCGACCGTGAGCGGGCGAATTGTCAAGGTCAGCACGATCGTTCGGGGCGACGGCGTGTACCAGGTACGAGCGGAAGTTCCTAACCAGCAGGAACACGGCGCATGGGTTTTGCGCGACGGCCTACCGGCGAAGATGACGATTCAATTAGGCACCGGCGGCGGTACGACCGCCGCGCAGGCGCAGTGACAAGACCGCTTCGAGAAAAGACAAGGAGACCGGGAGACAAGGAGAACCAATTGGAACACGAATCTCCTTGTCTCCCCTTCTCCTTGTCTCCTTGTCTTTCCTACACCTGACACCTGACACCCGCCGCTTTCGAATGGCCACACTTGCCGATAGTCTCGTCTCCAGCTCCTCGCGGAAGCTGCCGATTCGCAAGCGGCAGGATCTGAAAGCGCGGCGGCAACGTTATCAGGGGCGAATCTATTGGGTCGTCAAGGACCCGGTCGGGTTGCAGTATTACCGCTTCGAGGAAGAGGAGTACGCGATCCTGCAAATGCTCGATGGCCAATTGAGTCTCGACGAAATCGCTGATAAGTTCGAAAAAGATTTTCCACCGCAAACGATTCGCACCGAGGAGCTGCAACAGTTCATCGGAATGCTGCACCGCAGCGGACTGGTGATCACCGATGCGCCGGGTCAGGGCCAGCAGCTCGTCAAAAGGCGGGCCGAACGCAAGAAGCAGGAGATGCTCGCCACGGCGACGAATATCCTCTCGCTGCGGTTCAAAGGGATCGACCCCGAGCGGTTCTTCAATTTCATCTACCCATTTGTCCGCTGGTTTTTCACGAAGCCGGCGATGATCGCGTGCATTACGCTGGGTCTGGCCGCGCTGTCGCTCATCATCGTGCAGTTCGACGTGTTCCATTCGCGGCTACCCGAGTTTCACGATTTCTTCCGCGCACAGAATTGGGCCTTTCTGGCCGCCACGCTGTGCGTGACCAAGGTCTTGCACGAGTTCGGGCACGGACTCTCCTGCAAACATTTTGGCGGCGAATGCCACGAAATCGGCGTGATGTTTCTCGTACTCACGCCGTGCCTGTATTGCAACGTTTCCGATTCGTGGATGCTGCCCAATCGCTGGCATCGGGCGGCGATCGGGGCGGCCGGCATGTACGTCGAGCTGGTATTGGCCTCGATCGCCACGTTTATTTGGTGGTTCAGCGAGCCGGGGCCGATGAATTACATTTGCCTCAACGTGATGTTCGTCAGCTCGGTCAGCACCGTGATGTTCAACGCCAACCCGCTGCTCAGGTACGACGGCTATTACATCCTCAGCGATATCCTGGAAATTCCCAATTTGCGGCAGAAAGCGAGCACGATTCTCAACCGTAAGCTGGGCAAGTGGTGCCTTGGATTGGAAGAGCCCGAAGATCCGTTTTTGCCGCAGCGCCGGCAGTGGCTGTTTGCCACGTACACGGTGGCCTCGGCAATTTATCGCTGGGTCGTCACGTTTTCGATTCTATATTTTCTGAATCGGGTGTTCGAACCGTACGGGCTGAAAGTGCTAGGCCAGGCGATCGCGCTGGGCGCGCTCTACGGGTTGTTGATTCAACCGCTGTGGACGATGTACAAGTTTTTCAAAGTGCCGGGGAGGTTAGGGAAAGTGAAGAGTTTTCGAGTGTACGCCACAATCCTGGTGATTATCGGTGCGATTATCGGGATCGGTTTCGTGCCGCTGCCTTCGCATGTTTTTTGCCCGCTCGAAGTTCAGGCCAGACACGCATTGTCGGTATACGTTCCGGTCGATGGCGGAATTCTCGAAAAGATTCTGGTGCGCCAGGGCGATTCGGTAACGAAAGGCCAACCCCTGGCCCAACTTCGCAATTTGGAAATCGAGAAAAAGATTGCGGAGCTGGCTGGCCAGCGCGATGTTTACGCGGTGCAACTCAAAGGGCTTTCTCGAGTGAGCCTGGCGGATCGTAAGGCCAGCGATCAAATCATTCCGATCACCAAAGCCCTGGCGAGCACGAAGGAACAGCTTGCCAATCTCGAGCACGATCGCGACGAGCTGAGTCTTGTGGCACCGCAGGACGGCACGGTGTTGCCGCCCCCTTTGCTCGAGAAACAGGTCGACGAAAGCGTTCACTTGCCAACGTGGTCGGGCTCGCCGCTGGAGCCGGAGAATTTGGGTGCTCGCCTGGTGCCGCCCGCGAAGTTCTGCCAGGTCGGCGACCCGAGCTGCATGGAGGCGCGGCTGGCGCTCGATCAGGGAGACGTTGAGTTATTGGAAAATAAGGTCGGCTGGACCGTTGAGATCATGTTGGCTCAAACTGCCGAAGTCGTGTACGTCAGCAAGGTCGAAAGCGTATCGAACGAAAACATCAAAATCACGCCGCCCCATCTGTCGAGTCTGCACGGGGGCGATCTCACGTCAAAAATGGATCCGACTGGCGTGGCCCGGCCGATCAGCACGATTTACGAAGCGATCGTGCCGCTGCCGGAAGACGATCCGCACCATCTGCTGCGGATTGGCCTGGTGGGCCGGGCCAAGATCACCACGCCGCCGCGAACGTTGGCGAGCCGGGTCTATCGCTACCTTTCGAAGACTTTTAATTTCGATCTGTGACGCCGATAAAAGTTCGCGCGATCCGTCAGCCCCCGGCTCCGCCGGGGTTAGCGCTACGACAATTCTTCCCATCTCCACGGTACGCGAAACCCCCGGCAGAGCCGGGGGGTTTTTGGGCGCACATGCTTCCAGCGTCATAAGCGGGTGGTTCGACCGAGGCTGTCGAACGAATAGGCTTCGGAGCCGGGGGCTGTCGCGTGCAGTGCGATTGCACTGCCAGCAGTTCTGGTCGCTTCTCGATCTAGGCCGGTGCGAGCATCGTCCCTAGAATCCGCCGCATGTTTTGCCGACATGCAGGAACTAATTTGGTCCACCGTCGGCGCAGATGTGCTTTGCAACGGCTGCGCGGCGGCGGCTTTCGGCGGAAGCTGCTCTTGCTTCTCGTGTTGCTCGTTGCCGTGATCGGGCTGTTGCCGATCATCGTCGCGAAGACGCCGCTGCGGAACGTGTTGATCTCGATGGTTGTGCCGCGCGATACGCTGCGAGTCAGCATCGGCGACGCTTCGTTCAATTGGATCAGCGGGCCGTCGCTGTCGCACGTGGAAGTAAAAGATGCCGCCGGCGAGACGCTGCTCGCCGCCGAATCGATTCGCATCGATCGCGCGCCGGCCGGGCTGGCAATGAACTGGCACGAGCTGGGCACGATCCAAATCGTTCGGCCGGTGGTGTACCTGAAAGTGCGCCCCGATGGCAGCAACCTGGAAGATGTAATCCAGAAGTTGGCCGGCACGACATCGGCAGCGGCGGAGGATGCGGCGCCAGCTACGACCGCCGAGCCAGCGCCCGAGGTTGCAGCAAAACCGGCGTCCGGCGCAGTTGCGAAGCCTGTCGCGTACAGCGTGCGGCTCGACGGGGGAACGATTGTTACAGATGACGTGGCCACCGGCCGCCAGTGGCGCGTGCAGAACGTCAACGTGCAATGCGATGTTCGCGGCAGCGCGGTGGGGGTTGCTTCGTTGAACGGCGAGATCCAAGTCGCCGATCGTGGCGCCCCAGCCTTGCCGGCGGGCCGGTTCGCAATATCGCTCAAACCTGGCGACGGTGGCCGCGAACAGTTAGTTTTTCAAGCCGATCAGGTCGCGCTCGCCATGGCCGAGCCGTGGTTGCGGCGGTTTGCCGCGGGCAGCGAACTGAGCGGCTCACTTTCGGGTCAGGGAACGGCGGCGTGGACCATCAGCAACTCCCCGTTTCCGAATGACCTGGCGACAAGTGGCTCGCTGGCGATCGATCGGCTCGATGCCGCTGCGCCGGCACTGGGCGGCGACCGAATACGGCTGGCTCGAACCGAGTTGCCGTGGCGATTGGTGGCCCAACCCTCGGGGCTGGCGATCGAGGACCTGCAACTGCGCGGCGATGTCGGGCAGTTCATTGTTAAAGGACGACTCGATCCGGCGATTGCGTCCGGCGACGCCTCGGTTTCCTCGATCATTGGCGGGCACCACGATATCGAGGTGCACGGATCGGTCGACGTGGCCAAATTGGCCACGATGTTGCCGCATGTGCTTCGCATTCGCAGTGGTACGACGATCACTTCGGGCACCATCGATGTGTCGGGCAGCGTGAAGCCCACGGCCGATGGTCAGGCGATTACCGGCTCGGTAAGCGCGGCGCAGCTGGCGGGCACAAATGGGGGCAAGGCGCATGAAGTGGGATCAGCCCGTGAACGCCAACTTTGCAATTCATCACGCCAACGGGTCGTCGATTGCCCTCGATTCATTGCGATGCGATTCGAAGTTTTTGCGCGTCGAGGCGGCAGGCACGACTCAACAGCTTGCCGCGAACGCGAATTTTGACCTCAATGCCTTGGCCGAACAGCTTGGCCAATTTGTCGACCTCACGGGCGTCGACCTGGCCGGCACGGGAACAGCGCAAGTGGCGTGGCAACAGCCGTCAAACGATAAATTCGCGGCCACAGCAACCAGCGAACTTTCGCAGCTTCGTGTCGGCCTGGGCGACGGCGGCATTTGGACCGAGCCGCAGCTCACGCTTCGTGCTGAAGCGGGCGGTTCGATCGATCCTGCTTCGCACAAGCCGATCCGAGTCGATGCGGCCCAACTACAAATTAACGGACAAGGCGACCAACTCGACGCTCGTCTCACGAGTACGGTCGATATGATGAAATCGGATGTTGCCTGGCCCGTAACGATCCATTCCTCCGGAAGCATCGCCAGATGGCTGACGCGCGTGCGGCCATGGTTTGCGCCGATCCGTGGAAGATCGATGGCGCAAGCGAGATCACAGCGAACGTGCGTGTTGTTGGAAATGCGTTTGACGCGACCGACACCAAGCTCGTCGTGACCGACCTTCGGGCCAGTAGCCCCGACTGGAATATCAATGAGTCGCGTGTCGAATTCGCCGGCGATGCGCATTGGGATGGAGCGAAAGGCGAATTCTCCGCCAACACGGCCCAGTTCGTGACGAGCACCATCGCGGTCGCCACGAAGGGAATTCACTATGGCGGCAATCAACAAGGTGCAAACCAGTTTACTGGTGCGGCCGCGTTCCGAGCCGACGTCGCCCGCCTGGCCGCATGGCGTGCGCCGTCAAATCAAGCGCCTCAATATCTGCCCAGCGGTCAATTCACCGGAAATGTGCGATTCTCGCAACAAGCGGGGCGCATCACGGGTGAAGTGACGGCGACGGGTCAAAACCTCGCGCTGGCAAGCCTCGGCGGCGACGGCTCAGCGAGCCGGGGCGTCCCCGCCCCCGGTAATCGAAGCGCTGGCGCCCCCGGACCAACGCCCGGCTACCAAACCGTCTGGCAGGAACCGCAGCTCACACTCCACGGCGCAACCAGCTACGATGCCGCCGCCGACCGCCTGAGCTTCGATCAATTCCAAATCCAATCCAACACGCTGCAGGCCAGCGCGGCGGGACAAATCCAAAAACTCTCGACCGTGGCCGAGTGCGACTTGAACGGCACGCTGAATTATGATCTGGCTCAGGTTACCCCGCTGTTGCGGCCCTACGTTGGCAACGGCATTCAACTTGCCGGCCGCGAGCAGGCCCGGTTTGCACTCGCCGGCAAACTTAGCGATGGCTCGGTTCCCCAGGCGCAGCTTACTGCCCTCACCCGCGACCAGTATGGGGCGACCGCGGGAGCAGCGTCGCCGAGCCATTGGTCGCGGCGGGTTCGGGCCCAACTTGAACTTCCCTGGTCGGGCGCCAATTTATACGGAATGCCCGTCGGCGCCGGCCGGCTTGCCGCGACATTGGGCGACGGTGCTTTGCACGTTGAGCCGATCAAGCTTGCCGTCGGCGAAGGTCAGTTGAACATCGCGCCGAGCGTGCGATTCGATCCTGAGCCGGCCGAACTTTCGCTGCCGGCCGGGCCAGTGCTTACGAATGTCCGGATCTCGCCCGAGGTGAGCGAGGCCATGCTTAAGTACATCGCTCCGGTCGTTGCCGGCGCGACGCAAAGCGAAGGCGAGTTTTCGTTGCAACTCGAAGGCGCACGGGTGCCGCTGGCGGACCTGAAGCGTACTGATTCGGCCGGGCAATTGACCGTTCACTCGGTGCGAGTCGTGCCGGGTCCGATGGCCAGCCAATGGGTCGGCCTCGCGCAGCAGGTTGAAGCTGTTGCGAAACGCGGCAATCCGGCTTCTCCCACGGGCCGGCAGGTGACCCTGGTTTCGATCCGCGATCAGCAGGTTAATTTCCGCGTCGCCGATGGCCGCGTCTATCACCAGAATGTCGAGTTCCAAGTCGGCGACGTGACGCTCCGCTCGCAAGGGTCGGTCGGCTTCGATGAAACGGTAGCGCTGACGGTGCAAATTCCGATTCAGGACGAATGGGTCGCGAAGGAACCGCTGCTCTCGGGACTAAAGGGCCAGACACTCGAAGTGCCCGTTTCCGGAACGCTGACGAAACCGAAAATGGATCAGCGCACGATCACACATTTGACCGGCCAGTTGCTGCAAAACGGCGCCGGCCAGGCCGTTGGCAACCAGCTGAACAAGGCGCTCGACAAATTCCTCAAGCCGCGTTGAGAACTAGAGTATCGGAGATGCCGCGATGACCCGTCGTATATCGATTTTCGTAGCCGGCTCGATCCTATTGGCCGCGTCGACCGTCCAGGCGCAGTGCCCTACGTTGCCGTTCAAAACCCGACGGAAGTGACCGTCATCGACGCGACGAACGTCTTCGCGCAAGCGATGGCGATGCAGGACACGCAAATCCCGCGTTCGATCCTGGCCAGCGCAAGGAATCGCGATCATGCCCGGTATGTTGCGCGGCGCCTTCGTCGTCGGCTTGCAACATGGCCGCGGTGTGCTCGTTTATCGCGACGCGACTGGAAACTGGCAGACGCCGCGCATGATCGAGATTTCCGGCGGCAGCTTCGGCTACCAAATTGGAGTCCAAGCGACCGACCTCATCCTCGTTTTTCGGACGCCGCAAAGCGTGAACAACGTGTTGCGCGGCACCGTGAAAGTCGGTGTCGATGCATCGGCCGCGGCCGGCCCCGTCGGCCGGCAAGCATCGGCCGGAACCGATTTGAATTTATCGGCCGAGATTCTTTCGTATTCGCGCGCGCGCGGCGCGTTCGTGGGCGTTTCGATCGATGGCTCCGCGATCTCGCTCGACCCGCAGGCGGAAGCAATTTACTACCAGCAGCCGGGCGTGTTCCCCGCCTCGGCAATGCAATTGCTGCAGACAATCACCGCGTATACGGCGCCAGTACCAGTCGCTGCGCCGGCCATCGCGGCCCCGGGCGTCGCGGCGCCGATGTCCGCCGTGCCGGGCCAGGCGACATCCGCAGGGGGATGGGTTGCCGCAGGCGCCCGTTCCAATGGCGACGCAGAAGCGACACGCCAACAACTCGAAACCGCTTCACGCCAATTATCCGCAAATCTGGATGACAATTGGAAACGTTACCTGGCATTGCCGCCCGAAGTCTACATGCCGAACAGAGTACCGAATCCGCAAGCCACGCAGCAGGCGCTCGATCGATATGAAGACGTCGGCCGCCGCCCCGAATTCGCTGCGCTTCAGGCCCGGCCAGAATTCCAACAGGCCCTCAATTCGCTGAGGCGGCTATCCGATGTTCGCACCGCCTCCAACACTTCACTTCAATTACCGCCGCCGCCAAAGTAGGTCAGGCTTCAGCCTGACACATCGACGCTGGCGCGGTATCATAACTGGTTGCCAATTGGCGACCGTTGGTTAAGGGTCCGATCGATGGACGGCATGACGCGTACCGATATGATTTTGCTGGCCTTCGCCGCTTACGTGGCCGTCATGGCGCTGGTCCGCCTGATGAGGCGCCGCCGCGACGAACTAGTAACCGACGTACAGCGACAGGTCGACGCCCGCCGCAATCGGGGGCGGCGAACGCACGACGGCGGACAACAGAATCGCGACGCGGCTTAGGCAATCACTGTGTGCAGGATTCGGGACTCCGGATGCGGGAATGGCAGCCGACGGTTTCTCCCTGCTCCCTGCGTCCCGCATCCTCAGTCCTTCCGCATGAAACTCTACATCGAAACTGTAGGCTGCCAAATGAACGAGCTCGACAGCGAGCTGGTCGTCGCCAGCCTGCGCAAAGACGGCTATGAGCTCACGGCCAACGTCCACGATGCCGATACGATCCTGTTCAACACGTGTAGCGTTCGGCAACATGCCGAGGACAAGATTTACAGCGCGCTGGGCCGCCTGAAAAACGCCAAGCTGGCGCACCCCGGCAAAGTGATCGGCGTGTTGGGTTGCATGGCGCAGAAGGACCAAGGGATCATTTTCAAGCGCGGCACCCTACGTGGACCTTATCGTCGGCCCCGGCCAATTGCACCAAGTACCCGCGCTGGTACGAGAGATTCGCGAGCGCGGCGGCCAGCGGATGGAAGTCAGCCTGGGCCGCAAGGATGGCAGCCGGTCGCAAATCGAACGCAGTCACGAAAGTTTCGATCCGCTGCGCGATCCGGCGATGCGGCCCTCGGCCCATCAGGCGTACCTGCGAATCATGATCGGTTGCGACAAGTTCTGCACGTACTGCATCGTGCCCAGCGTGCGCGGCCCCGAGCAAAGCCGGCCGCCCGCGGCCATTGTTGCCGAATCGCGCCAATTGGCCGGCGAGGGTTGCAAAGAAATCACGCTGCTGGGCCAGACGGTCAACAGTTACAAGTTCGTCGAAGGTGACCGCACGTGGCGC
Source organism: Pirellulales bacterium (assembly GCA_963733825.1). Lineage (GTDB taxonomy): Bacteria > Planctomycetota > Planctomycetia > Pirellulales > Lacipirellulaceae > JABDGM01. The sequence continues at coordinate 107,822 of CAVTEK010000001.1, read as the reverse complement.
TTGAGCGATTTGCTCGAAAGCCTGCACTCGATCGAAGGCATCGAGCGGATCAAGTTCGTCACGAATTATCCCAAGGATATGACGAACGACCTGTTGGCGGCGGTCCGCGATTTGCCCAAAGTGAGTAAGTACTTGCACGTCCCCGTGCAAAGCGGCTCCGACGCGGTGCTTCAGCGAATGAAGCGAGGTTACACGGTCCAAGACTACCGCGACATGCTTGCCCGCACTCGCGAATGGATTCCCGGCGTCGCGGTCACCAGCGACTTCATCGTCGGCTTCTGCGGCGAGACCGACGAAGATTTTCAGCTGACCATGAACCTGGTCCGCGAGAGCCGTTTCAAAAACAGCTTCATTTTCAAATACAGCGAGCGGCCCGGCACGAAGGGGGCCGACCTTTACGCCGATGATGTACCCGACGACGTCAAGCGGCGCCGCAACAACGAGCTGCTCGCCCTGCAAAACGAGATCAGCGAGGCGGGCAACCAAACCTTCATCGGCCAGCAGGTAACGGTCCTTGTCGAAGGTCCGAGCAAACACGTGGCCGCGTCTCTCCGAGACCCGAATGCGAGTTTCGGAGATACTCGCCCACACGATGGCCCGCTCCAACTCACCGGCCGCACCAAGTGCGACCGCATCGTCGTCTTCGAAGGCAACCCGCGCCAGATCGGCCATTTCCTGCCGGTTATCGTCTACGACGCCAACTCTCACACGCTGTTCGGCGAAGTAGTCACGCGGCATGTTGTGCCAGACCTTGTCGATCTGGCATTACGCGTCTGCTAAGTCAGGCAAGAATGCTCAGGGAAAGTATCGGTACAAATCGCGCCTGTGAAGACAGCGCACGAATTCCACTTCGTCGCCTTCTATGAAGACGCCGATGCAATAATCGCCGATACGGATGCGATAGACATTCTGGCTTTGCCGAGCTTCTTCAAATTAGTGATTTCGCTCGGTTCGTTCGCTGCCTCAACATTCTCGATGGTCCGCTGCACTTTCGCCAACAGGTGGCGGTCTTTGATTTTCCGCAAGTCGCGGGTAAAACTTCTGCGGAAAGCGGTCGTCATCGTTTGCTCCGCAACGTCCGCAATACTGCGTCGCGGCTGACAACTGCCGTCTTCCTACCTTCTCGAACCGCCTCCGCAAGCGCGAAATCCTCCAGAACCTCGGCAAAAACTTCGCGAAGCAGGCCCCGCTGCTCCTGCAAAGTCTCCGCGAGCGCCTCCTTGACGGCCTGCTTGATCGCACGTTCGTTGGTCTTTGTTTGCGCCATGATAAATGCTTAACTTGTTGCAATCGTTCCGCGAAAGAATAGTGCTCGGGCCCAACAAAAGCAGTATACACCAAGCAGAATCGGCTGACTAATTTGCGAAGAGTCGCTAGAATAGAAATGTTCTACCAGGCGGTCACCCTAGACCTTTCTACGCGCCGAGATGATCGATATCGACCGCCTTCGCTCTTGTCTCGATGATGCCGACGCGGCCGAGCCGTGGCTGCGTTCGCTGTGCGTGGCCAATCTGCCGGCGGCCCACGCCAATTTCACCCGGATGGCCAACTACGGCGTGACGCTCGATTTGCTCACGCAGGTGAGCGAGCAGTTTGCCGCCGTTGCGCCGGCGCTCGCCGATCCGGATATGGCGATCAACAACCTGGAACGGTTCATCGCCGCCTCGCGCAATCCGATGTCCACGGCCGCGCTCTTCGAGCGCGATCCCGATGCCCTGCCGAACCTGCTGCAAATCTTCACCACCAGCCAGTACCTGAGCGACCTGTTGGTCAGCGACCAGGAAGCGTACGACCTGTTGCGGATGACCGAAGGCGAGCCGGTCTCGCGGGCGGCTCTGGTGGAAGAATTAGTTAACGAAGTTCGCGCGATGGGAAATTATACCGAGGTGCTGGCCTCGCTCCGCCGGTTCAAGCGGCGCGAAACGTTGCGCGTTGCCTACGGCGACATCGTGCGAAACCAGCCGGTGGAAACCATCGTGCGGCAGATTTCCTACCTGGCCGATGCGATCGTTGAAGCGGCCGTTGATTTCGCCGGGCGCCACCTGGAGCCGCAATACGGCCTGCCGCGGCGTGCCGATGGCGAACTCAGCCGCTTTGTGGTGCTGGGCCTCGGCAAATTGGGCGGCACCGAGCTGAACTATTCCAGCGACATCGACCTCATCTTCTTGTACGAGCAAGATGGCCAAACCGACTCTCGCCGCAATGTAAGCAACCAGGAATACTTCGAGCGGCTGTCGAAAGAAGTGATCCGGCTGCTCACCGAGCCGACCGATTTGGGTGTCGCCTACCGAGTGGACCTGCGGCTGCGACCAGAGGGTTCGCGGGCCCCACTGTGCCTGAGCTTCGACAGCACGCTTTCGTATTACGATGTGAAGGGCCGCACGTGGGAACGGCAGGCGTTCGTGAAAGCCCGGCCAGTTGCCGGCGACCGCGATTTGGGACTCGAACTGCTGGAGCGACTCGAACCGTGGATTTACCGCAAGTATCTCAGCCTGACCGATATCACGGGCATCAAGTCGCTCAAGCGCCGCATCGAAGAGCGCGCCGAACGCGAAGGGGGCGAGGTGCGCAACGTGAAGACCGGTCACGGCGGCATTCGCGATATCGAGTTCGCGATTCAGTTCCTGCAGCTTCTCAACGGCGGCGCGCTATCCGAGGTCCGCACCGGAAACACGCTCGAAGCCATCGCCCGGCTCGAAAAGGCCGGCTCGCTCACGCCCGACGAGCGAACCAAGCTCGAAGACAATTACAACATGCTCCGCAAGCTCGAGCATCGCCTGCAAATCATGTTCGACCTGAAGACACACGTGCTCCCGACCAGTCGCGACGAGCTGGCCCGCCTGGCCGTCCGCATGGGCTACACCTCGTCGATTGCCCCCTCCCCTCGACGGGGAGGGGCGAGGGGAGAGACGATCTCCGCCCTTGAAGCATTCGAGGACGACTACGCACGGCGCACCCGGCAAAACCGCGATGTGCTCGACCATTTGCTGCACAACGCCTTTCCGGGAGATGGTGCATCCGAGCCCGAAGTCGACCTGGTCAACGATCCGGACCCGACGCCCGAGCGCATCCAGCAGGTGCTCGGCCGCTATCCGTTTGAAGATGTCTCGACCGCCTACGAAAATCTCATGGGCCTGGCGACCGAGAAAATTCGTTTTCTCTCCACGCGCCGATGCCGTCACTTCCTGGCGGCGATTGCCCCGCGGCTGTTGGCCGCGATCGCCCAAACGCCCGAGCCCGATACGACGCTCGTGAATCTTAGCCGAGTAAGCGATTCGCTCGGCGGCAAAGCGGCCCTGTGGGAACTTTTCAGCTTCAACCGGCCCTCGCTCGAACTTTACGTGCGGCTGTGCGCGGCTTGTCCGTACCTGGCCGGAATCCTCACCAGCAATCCGGGCATGATCGACGAGCTGATGGACAGCCTGTTGGTCGAAAGCCTGCCGACGCTGGCGATTCTTGAAGACTCGCTGACGGAACTATCCAAGGGCGCGGAAAACATCGACCCGATTTTGCACAGCTTCAAAAATGCCCAGCACGTACGCGTGGGCGTCCGCGATGTGGTCGGCAAGGACGACATCCGCTCCACGCACGCGGCGCTCGCCGATATCGCCGAGGCCTGCCTCAAGCAGATCGCCAACCGTGAATACCAGAAACTGCTCGAAAAGTTCGGCGTGCCGATGATTGGCCGGCCGACCGACGAGGAGCTCAAGAACGACATCGTGCGCCGCTTCACCGACCACTTCGCGCCGCGCCAGGGCACCGAATGCCAGCCGGTCGTGCTCGCGCTCGGCAAGCTCGGCGGCCGCGAGCCCAATTATCACAGCGATCTCGACCTGATCTTTCTCTTCGAAGCCGGCGGAAATACCAGCCCGCTGCTCACCAACAGCGACAGCCGCAACCGCAAGGCTTGGGTCGATAGCGCCACGATCAACAGCCACTTCTTCAGCGAATTCGGTCAGCGGCTGATCCGCATTTGCAACCATCTTGGTCCGTTTGGTCGGCTGTACGAAGTCGATGCCCGCCTGCGCCCCACGGGCAAGAGCGGCTCGCTGGCGGTTTCATTCGACGCTTTGGAACGCTATTTCGTCGAAGGACCGGCGCAACTTTGGGAACGCCAATCACTGTGCAAGGCGCGGCCGGTGTTCGGCAACGAAGAGGCCCAGCGCCACGCGATGGAGATCGTCCACCGCGCGGCCTACGGCACTCCCTGGCGGCCCGAGTTCGCCACCGAGATTCGCCAGATGCGCGCGCGGCTGGAAGACACCGCCTCCAAGCGCAACCTTAAACGCGGCCCCGGCGGCACGGTCGATACCGAGTTCCTCGTGCAGATGCTGCAGCTCAAACATGGCGGCATCGACGCATCGATCCGAGTTCCAGGCACGCTCGATGCGCTCTCGGCCCTGGAACAGGGCGGCTATTTATCGCCGGATGACGCCGAATACTTCAGCGGCAGCTACCGCTTCCAACGCAGCATCGAAGCCCGCATTCGCCTGATGGACGCCGCCGGCCGCCACGAACTGCCCGACAACGACCGCGAGCTGGCCAAGCTCGCCTACCTGCTCGGCTATCCGCAGGCGGGCGCCCTCGTCGCCGAAGCCGAGCGCATCTTCAAAGAAAACCGCGCCCGCTTCAACCGCCTCTTCGACGCCGCTGAACACGCGTAGGTCAGGCCAATCCGGGGACTGGCTCATTTTGCGCAGTCCTCGAAGCAAAATGTGCCTGTTCCCTTTCTGCAGACCACTCCGCCAGGCCCGTTCACGGACCTTCGTTCTTCCAATAATAGCCCGGGCATTCATGCCGGGGTCCGCAGCCATCAACAAACTCTCCCTGCGGTGGGTGTGCGGCGAAGCCGCACACCCACCGCAGGGAGCTTGGCGCACTCCTGCGACCCGGCGTAAACGCCGGGCCTAATACCGCCTCCGGCGGAAACGACCGCAAACGGCCGTGAATACCTCTGGCGCTCAACTTCCCCTTACGCCGTCGACTTCTCCACGAGCGCAATCTCCTCATCCGTCAGCCCGTACAACTCGTACACCAGCCGATCAATCTCCCGATTGCGTGCCACTGGCTCGGCCAGTGCCGTCGCCTCGATCTGACGCTCGATCAAGGTCGGCGCGTCACTTCTTTCTGATCAGCGTGTGGTAGCCGAACTCCCGTTTCTCTTCTCTTGGCGGCGCCATCAGTTGTCGAATCGCGTCAAACACCACGGCAAACTGCTTGTCGTATTTCTTTTCCAACTCATCCAGCCGACGCGCCAAATCCGCATGAGTCGCCAACAGCTCACGAAGTCGGACGAACGCCCGCATGATTTCAACGTTCACCTGGACCGCCCTCTTGCTCCGCAACACACTCGAAAGCATCGCCACGCCTTGCTCGGTAAAGGCGTACGGTGGTGTCCGGCGACCACCCCAGGAACTTGAGGTGCCAGATTGGCGCCTCAAGTCCGTAAACTCTTTCGCCGTAAGCTGAAAGGCAAAATCTTGGGGAAACCGATCGATGTTCCGTTTCACGGCCCGAACGAGCTGTTTAGTCTCCACGGCATACAGGGCAGCCAAATCGGCGTCGAGCATTACCTTCTGACCGCGAAACAACAAGATCGCGTGCTCGATCCGTTCCGCAGGAATTAACGCCACTTGCTTTCGCTCACTCATACCTTCCCCCTTACATCGTCGCCCCCAAAATCCCCTCGCCCTGGCAGACCTGTGGTGAGCCCCGTCGAACAAGGGCTAGGGTGAGGGTGCCTTCCCCCTTCCGCATTCGTCATTCGTCATTCGACATTCGACCTTCCCCCTTCCACTCATTTCGCCGATCGCCGCACCAACTCGTCGTAAACTTCCAGAATATTCTCAGCCGTGCTCTTCCCGCCGGCCAACACGTGGCTGCGATCGTGGATGCCGCGGAATGTTGAAAGGATGTATTCCGCGTCATCGCGCTCGATGCCGTATAGCAGAAAATAGGCCGCGTCCAGCTCGGCCATCAGTTGGGCCCGTTCTTCTTCATCCCACTTGTTGAGCCGGCCGCCGTACGCGTCCTGGAAACTCCCGGACATAAACTCGCACGCCTCAGCCAGCGGCAGCATGTCTTCGGCCGTACATGAGAGCTTCAGCACCCGCTCGCTGATCCACCGCTCCAACGTCGCTTTCCGATCCCACGGGCAACGCTTGTCGTACGTGTCCGGCGATAATGTCGGCACTTGCTCCACGATAAAGAAATTGAGGTGCACGTTGCTGATCTTTTGCCGCATAACAAAGTCATAAATGACGCTGTTGGCGTTCGCAAGCAAGCAACACTCGCGCCTCAAGGCCTTATCCGTAAACACGAGAGGCGCAGAATTCACGACACCTACAAACGGCAGCATGGATGCGATCATCGTTCGTTGATTTGTTGGACTGGTCACATCCTTGTACGCGAAAAGGTGAGTTCGCGCACTGCCCGATTGCTGTTCCACGTCCGTGCTTGGCACCCAGAAACGAGGCATCGCGAGATGCTCCGGGTTTTGCCATTTGGCCAACGTCGTTCCCTCTGTTTGGCCCTGTCGAACCCAATTTGCTTGATCCGTAACAATCCCCGCCGCCCGGTGATCGTACATTTGGATCATCTTCCCTTCGTACAACGGCAAATACGTTCGCTTCCCTTTCGCCCAGCGATTGCCCTTGAGCTTGAATCCCTCGTCCTTCAGCGTCTCCGCTTCGCGAAAGAGTTCCGCGTCGTTCGTCTGATCGAACATCCGTTTGAATGATATGCCCCACGGATTGCCGGTCGGTCCTTCCCGATTCTCATCCACAAGCACCGGCACGCGCCGATAGATCGCCTTGGTGATCTCGCCGTCCCGGCGCGTGCGGAAGATCGGGCACGTTCGCGTATTCGGATTTAGGAGCCGAATGTCGTCGCCCGACAGCGCAATGTGCCGTTGGCGCTCTTCCAGGTCTTCCATTTTGTGCACAAAGAACACGAAGTCCGCCGCCCGCCGTTCCCCTCTCCCTTTGGGAGAGGGGTCAGGGGTGAGGGCGTATGCCGATCCGCCAAAATTCAAAATGCAGAATTTGAACCGGTTATCGACATCCGGAAAAAACGTCTTCGTTCGATTCTCAAAATCGTACAACCGAATCAGCCGATTGCTTTCCGCAATCGCCGCAAAGAAATCCTTCGTCGTCTTGTCCGACGCAATTCCCGACGGCGTCAGTAATCCCACCCGCCCATGCGGCGCAACAAGCTCGTACGCCAACTCCGCGAACACTGCGTACGTGTTGATATCGCCCTTCCCCGTTAGCGGATACGACTCCGAAGTCCGGCAATACGTGAGCAGCGCATCGGCCGCCGCGAGCGCTGACTGATAACGCTCGTACAGCGCCGGATCGTCCGACTCCAGCTTCGTCACGAGCTTGCGCCGCTTGGCCGCGTTCGTGGCCGTCGCTATCTCCGGCGCCGGCAACGAAAAAAACTCCCGCTCCTGCAACTTGATCCGCTCCCACGGCGGATTACCGACCACGCAATCGAAGCCAGATTCCCGTTGTGCGCGGGTCACGTGTTGTGCGAGGGTCTCCCGACCCCGCACCGGCTCTGGACCGAAGGTCTCCCCGGATTCGCCGCTTTGGAGACCTTCGGTCGGTAGAGTGGCACGGTCGGGAGACCGTGCCACAACAGCGGCCCCAAACACCTCCGGAAACCGCTCGCGCCAATCGAAACCAAAGTCAGCAATACTCTTGTCGTGAACCAGCGAATTCCCGTGCACGATATTCCGCGAGAGCGTGGCCAGCGTTTGCCCCGGCGTTGCCGAGCGAATCCACAGCGCGAGCTGCGTAATCTCGACCGCTTCCCGCGACAGGTCCACGCCGTACAGATTGTCGTTGAGAATAAACCGCGCCACCTCCGCCGCCAACTCCTCGGCATCCGCCGCGCCCCGCTCCTCCAAATGTCCGATCACCTCGTGGTAGCGCTGCTCCAGCACGTTATACGCCTGAAACAAAAACGCGCCCGACCCGCATGCCGGATCGACGATCTTCAATTGCCGCAAAATTTCCAGACACCCGCGCCAATACGTTTCCCCCTCCGGCACCACACCCACCGCCGCGTCAGGCTTAGCGATCCCCATCCCGATCGCCAGCTCTTTGAACCGCTCCTCAATCAGCTCATCCACCGTGTACTGAACGATCCGGCTGGTCAGTTCCGCCGGCGTGTAATAAATCCCGAGTTGCTTCCGCTTCGCCGATTGCGGCATCGTGGCGTAACGCTCGGCCCGTTCGGCGTCGCCCAATAATCCGGTCGCCTTGAGCTTCTCCAGCTCGGTAATCGACCGCTCGAACAAGTGCCCCAGCACTTCCAAGTTCACTTCGTCCGCGAAGTCGAACTCGCCGACGAAATAAAAGAATTGCGTCCATTCGTCGTCGAGCTTTAAATCGTCGACCTCCGAATTTTGGAATAACCCGCCGTTATAACCGCGGAAGTCGCCTTCGGCTTTCCCTTGATCCACATAGCGAAAGAGCGCCTTGAAATTCTGCCAGCGTGGGTTGGTGATTTGGGCAAACGACGGCGGCAACCTTTCGTACGCGCTCTTGATCGAACCTTCGCTCAATAACCCGCGATCCTCGCAAAACGCGATAAAGATGATTCGATCGAACAGCCGTTGCACATATTCGATCGATTGATCGACCGTAAAGTTCAAATCGTGGTGCAAGTGCGAAATCAATTCCGTGCGGCGCTGCGAATATGCGCTGTACAGCGAATCGCTCACGTCGCGCTGCCGGCTGAGCGTCTTCGTAAGCAGCACTTGGGCCCGCGGCGGCACGCCGGATGTCCCTTCGATCAGCCCCTTGCGGTGAAACAGCACGTAGAACCGGCGAAATTCATCCACGTACCGCAGCGATTGCAGCGTAAAATGTTCGTACGCCCGCTTCGTGCTGTCCCGCTCGTATAGCCGGAAGCTCACCATGTTCGACACGATCCCCCACCGGCACGTTGCCGGCGTGTTCACCAGGTAATCCCAGCATTGATCCACCGCCGTGCGGCCCGCCGTGCGGTCGCGGTCCAGGTGCGACTGGGGCCCTTTCAGCTCGATCACCGCCAGCGGCTTCCGCTCGGCTCCTTGCCGAAACTCGCCCAGCACGGCATCCGGTGTTTGGCCGCCGATCGAATAGTGCTGTTCTAAGTGCCAAACCTCCGCGCCCTCGACGGCGCGGCTGTAGCCCAACGCCTGCCCGAATACCTCGCTCAGGAAATCGCCTTGAAGCTGCGTCTCGTGCAACTCGGCCAGCCGGCCGGTCGCTTCCAGGTCGGCCCACCGCAACAGGATCGCATGCGCCGCTTCGATCGGGGCCTCATCGAGCTTCCAATCTTCGGCGGCAGCTTTGAGATAACGGGCCAGGATCAACCGGTCCGTCTTGGGCTGCCGCCCCGCTGTTCGAGAATCGTCCCTGAATAATGCGCGCTGCATGATGACAAAAGTTTTATCACATCGCGCGATCAATGCCCACAAGCTGGTAAACGACCGGCGGCGCGCTCATGCCGCCAGTCGTAGTCAAGTCGCTCTTTTTGCCCGCGAGCACGAAATCAAAGGTGCCGAGGAGATCGAAAGTGCCGGGAACCGATTCCCCGCGCGGCCAATAATAATCGTGGAATTGACTCCGCAAACGTGCTAACTTCGGGTCCACGTCGCATTGCGGCGTTCGCCTGCCGTGAGCTTGTCGAATGGCTCTTTGAAAAGTTGGTTTAGAAAGCAAAGCCGTCAGCCATCAGCCGACAGCTTTCAGCCAGACATCGCCGTGCGCCCGCGGCCGGCGGAAAACGGTCGGAAACGAACGTAAATGATCGCCGTTTCGCTCGCTGCGTCTTGCGATCGGCGAGCGCGGCTAAGCGGTGTTTTGCCAACCGGCCGCGCAATTCGCCACCGTTTCGCATCGAAATTGTGGGACCCCTATCCTCGGGCGAAAATAAATCGCCGGAAAATGCAGTGTCGTTTCGGTGTGCCGGCCAATGCGGCCCGTGCAAAATTCGCTGCCGAACGGGTCGCCGATGCCGATGCGAGTTCCCCTGACCGCGCCGCTATTCCTGGTATGCACCGGTGAACACCGGTTGCGCGATCGGGGCGACCCGGTTGTGGGCCTGGTCTTCGCGCTCTGCGCCTCTTTCCTGCGGCAGCCAATGGGGGCCAACTTTGGGATCGGCCAGGCAACGCAGCATATCCAGCGTCGCGCTGATGACGTTCGGATACACCGGGCTCGGCTCGCTCGCGCCGGCCAGCGTGTAGGGCGTTGCGTGCGGAAGATAGTAGTACGGGATCTTGGCGTAGCGGTGATGCGTGCCGTGGTAGTCGTTGTAGAGCATCGCGGCGGAAATCATCTCGCCGAATTTGTCCTTATCGACGACCGTGCGGGTGAGCCCGAGCACGGTTTGGCCGTGCAGGCCCAGGTGCTGCTCAAACTTGTTGAGTGTTTGCATCATGCCGGCCAGGAACATGGGAATGATCAGGCTTGCGATGAGCATGTTCCAAGTACCGAGGAAGGAAACGATCGTGATCGTTGCCGCCCAAAAGCCAATGCACGCTAGATATCCGCGAATGATCAGCCGTCGCTCGTGCGGCGTAAGCTGGCCGACCACGACCGATCGCAAAAACAACAGCGGTGTGTAGACCGCGCCGAATACGATCTCGAACATTGCGGCCAACACACGCAGCGGTCGCGACACGTTCGGCGAATTGAACGGCCAAAGCTCGGGATCGCCCGGCCGGCCGAGTTGAGCATGGTGCCGGGCGTGCGCATATCGATAAACGGCCAACGGCGTAAGCATGATGGTGCCCATCAAGTGGCCGTATGCCTCGTTCATCCAGTGCACCGGGTGAATCCGTCCATGGCTAGCGTCGTGGAACGCGAGCACGAGAATAAAGTTAACCGCGGCCAGCGCCGGCCAGATGATCAGCAACAGCGGCCAACAATCTTCGTCGGCGAATCCGGCTGCAGCTCCAAGCACCAATGACGCCAGAAGCAAAGGCCACATCCAACTGGCGGGCCAATGTTCGAATTCGTGCAACCGGGCAATGTCTTCGCGGGTTGTTGCGTGGGTTAATTCGTTCGTGGAACGCTCGACCATAACTCGCACTCCAATGCCGGTCACTTGCACTCGAATACGTCAGGCGCGATCAGGGGGCTACGTCGTGAACTCATGCCGACAGCCATGCTTGTGCTCTGTAAGAGCAAGAGTGCTAGCACAGACAGGGTAATCGGCGAACCAAGGGAGATTTTGGAGTTGCAGGTAAACAAGGAGTTTTATTCCGGCCGCAACGTCGCCATTTTAGTTACGACCAGGATAGAATGTCAATCTACGCATCATAGGCAGTTAGAGTAACTACTATAGAATACGTAGGTGGCGCGGCCGCTATCAGAAGTGTTGGGTTTCCCAGTCGCCAACTCGGCACGACCGCGTGATTTGCGGTGTGTTCAACCTGGACCAAACTGCTCGCCGACTTGGACGGGATAGCCCCGGAGAAACTCGGCGGCGGATATTGAGCGTTTGCCGGCCGGTTGAAGTTCAAGAATTTCAAGCATGCCATCTCCGCAGGCGATGATGAGTTGGCCGGTTGCTAGTAACACGCTTCCTGGCCGCGGGTGATGGGTCTTGTATCGGGTTGGTGTGCCGGATGGGTCGTCGTTGTTCAATCGGTCGGTTGATACGATTGCCACTCGGTCAACGTTAAGACGCAGCGGCGCACTCGCGGACTTGTGCCAGAATGTGAACGCGCGAGGCCACGGTCGAAGGGCACGGACCTGATTCTTGATTTCATGCGCGGGCCGAGACCAGTCGATGGCGCCTTGTTCCTTTTTTAGTCGCGGCGCTTTGGAAGCCAGGCGTACGTCCTGTGCTATTGGTTTTGCCTCGCCCGATTCGAGCTCATTGACGACACGCAGCACGAGCTGAGCCCCGACCTGCGCGAGCCGGGTTTCAAGCTGTTCGGCATCTTCATCGGTGTCGATTGACGTGCGTTGCTGGGCGAGAAGTGGTCCGGCATCGAGGCCCGGCGTCATTTGGATGATGCTGTTGCCGGTTTCGGTTTCTCCAAGGAGGATGGCCCATTGCACGGGGGCGGCGCCGCGGAACTTGGGTAATAACGAGCCGTGCAGGTTAATGCCGCCGAGGTGGGCGGTCGCGAGCGTCGCGGGGCGGAGGATTTCGCCGTAGTCGCAAACGACGAGCAAATCTGCGGCGAGTGACGCGATTCTCGCCTGTGACTCGGGTGAATTCGCGGTGTCGGGGGACCAGACAGTTAGGCCAGCAGCTTCGCCCGCCCGCTGAAGCGGGCTCGCCGTTGGTGATCGTCCGATAGGAGGACGAGTGATTACCAGCAGGAGTACGTGGGGGCTGTCGACGAGGGCTTGCAGCGTCGGCACGGCGAAGGGGCCGGTTCCTAGCATGATCACGCGCATATTGATCGTAGGCCTCAGCCCCTAAGTGCGTAGCCGCTCCAAATCGCGCAGACGGTTGGCGATCTTGGCGGCGTCGGGCAGCTCGCGGGTTTCGAGCTTGCTTTGGAAAGCCAGCTCGAAATCTTCAAGCTGATCGCGGATTGCGGCGGCGTGCGCGGGACCCAAGCGGTCGATGAAAAGTGTTCCGTCCAGATGATCGATTTCATGCTGAACGATCCGCGCCATGAGACCTTCGAGTTCGCCTGTTATTTCATTTCCGGCCAAATCATAGGCCTGGATTTTCACGTTGGCATTTCGGACGACGGGAGCCCGAACTCCCGGGATGCTCAAGCAGCCTTCTTCGTCCTCTTCTTGTCCATGGCCGGCGCTGAGCACCGGGTTGATGAATACACGTTCGGCCTCCTTGCAATCGCGATCGCCTTCCACGTTGGCGACAAACAACCGATAGGGAAGATCAACCTGATTGGCGGCCAGGCCGACACCCTCGTGCGCGTACATCAATTCGAGCATTTCGGCGACAATCTTTCGTAGCTCGGGATCGACGCGCCGCAATGGCTTGGAGCGGTGGCGTAGCGTCGGGTGAGGATATTGAACGACTTGGAGTGTCAACGAACTATCCGGCCTGGCAGGCATGACGGGAAAGGTCAGCGGCCAAGCACAGATCGTTTGGCCGCCAGCGGCGATTGCATGGAGAGCATAGGATTATAGAAGCACGAGTGCCAGCGGCGAAGCGCGATTGGGCTGTGCCGGCAGGGTTTGGCCCGCGTTGACCGAAAAGTGGACCGGCGCTGAGAATCGCGCTGGCAGGTCTCTCGATCGTGACGCCTTATGCCAAGCTATTCGACAAATCCTGCGCGGCGTTTGAAGCCATTGTTGCCGGCGTGGGTGTTCTCGATCCTGCTTCACTCGGCGACGATCGCGCTGTTGCTGGCGGCAATGCAGCAGGTTCCGCGCGGTGGGGTGAATGGACAGCGCGGCTCGATGGGAATCGTGCTGCAGCGTTCGAGTGCCAGTGACGCGCTCGACCAAGGCGACGATTTTCGCGTTCGTCAGGCGGCGGCATTGATCGAAAATCCGCCGACGCCGGCATTGCTCGTGGCCTCGACGAATGCGCCAAGCGAATCGGCGGCGACAAAAAGCGAAGCACCGCAACAATCTCCCAAGTCGCCTGCATCGGCTGGAACGAGCGGCGCCAAAACGACCGCCAAAGACAGCAAGCCCGGCGGGCAATCGGCCGCACGGCCGCACGGATCGGGCGGCCGCTTTGGCGCTCCCGGCACCAACGGCTATGCGCAAGTGAGCGTGTTCGGCGTTCAGGGAAAAGGCAATAAGTTCCTTTACGTCTTCGATCGCTCGGCGAGCATGGAAGGTCCGCCGTTAGCTGCTGCCAAGAAACAGCTCCTGGGCAGCCTGCAATCGCTGGACAGCGTGCACCAATTTCACATCATCTTTTTCAACACGAAAACGCAATCGTTCGATGCGTCGGGGGGCGGGCATCGCATCGCGTTCGCGTCGGATCGCAACAAGAAGCTGGCCGCCAATTTCGTCGGCGGCATCACGGCCGACGGCGGCACGGATCGGATGGTCGCGTTACGCGAAGCAATTCTGTTCGCGCCCGACGTGATATTCTTCCTGACGGATGCCGACGATCCGATGACGTCGAGCGAATTGGCCGAACTCGAGAGGGCCAACAGGAAAGCGCAAGCGGCGATTTGTGTGATTGAATTCGGAAGAGAACCAGCGCCTGCGCCGAATGACTTTCTCGCGCAGGATAGCGCGGCAGAGCGGCGGCCAATACGGTTACGTCAATACAACGACGTTGTCGGCGGGGCAGACATTCTTGTCTGCCAAACCGGGCACGAAGTGACTGCAGCGTAATTGCCTTCCTTTCGCCTGGCACGGCAAGGGACGCGAGATTCTTCGCTGCGCTGCGCTTCGCTCAGAATGACAGTGGCTGCGGCGAAAGGCATTGGCAGGCAGGAATGTCTGCCCGACGCGCTACCACGGACCGCGAACGGGATAGACGCCGAATTCGACGGTGTCGCTTGGCCAAACGGGCGTGGGGCGGAACGGGCCGCCAAACTGGCCGTAACCTGGGAAATTACGCCCGAACTGATGGTCGATGCGAGAAATCCGCGAACTGGCGACGCCCCATCCGTAGTTGGTTTGCAACTGAGCGGTGGGCGGGACCAAAAGGGCGACCGGCTGACCGTAATCGGTGTAAGCGTAGTTGCGGTTCCAGTTATAGCAGCGTGAGCGATAAATCGGCTGCATGTACCCGCAATCGCAGCAAGTCGGTGTCCAGCAATCCCAAGCGGAAGCGGTCGGAGTCGTGGCGGAAGGACTGCAAACTGCAATTGCGACGGCGAGCACGGAAAGGGAAAGACGTCGGTACATGGCTGGCTCCGTTAGCTAAACCGCAAGCGCGGGGCGACGGTTGATTTCGAATTTGTATTCAGGCTCTGGACTCTCGACACGGGACTCTCGGCTTCTTACCAGCGCAGGCCAGGATAATAGAAGTCGTTGTGGAGGGCCCAAATGTTGTTGCTCATCGGGAAATGCATGTCGGCGAGGTTTTCTTCAAAGCGCAGTCCGCAGGTGCCGTACCGCACATTGGTGCGTCGCCAGCCGGCGCCGGGGTTGTACGTGTAGTACGAGCGCTCGTGGCGATAGGTGAATTCGTGGGGCATAAAGGGTTGGTAGGTGACCCACGTCTGACCGACGAACGCCGGCACCGGTCGCGGGCAAACGTACATCTCCGCGGCGGCTCCGTTGTACGGGCCTGGCTGCGCGTAATAGTTGTAGAACAGGTCTTTTTGCTGTTGATAACTGATCTGTCGTTTGCCGTCCCAGCCGTAACGGGCTTGAGCGCTGACGACAGATGTCGAGAACACAAGCGTCGCGAAGACAATCACTACGGCACTAAATCTGTACGACGTAAATCGCATGGGATTTACCTCCAACGATTCGGATCGGAAGTTGGTCGGCGACGCCACGCCGACCATTGCGGGCATGAATGGCGAGCTTCGAAGGCAGCCGATTGAGTGGGTCGCTGCCCCCGGTAGAGCGCGAGGCCTTGGGCCACAGCGCCTCGTGGTAAGCTCTAACAATGGTGTCGGCCGGCAGCGGTCTTAGGGGTGAATCTTTGCACACCGGATATACCAAATGCACTTGTTCTGCGGCGTCAAAAGGGGCGGAATGCGTCTGGGTTGACACCTGGCGCACCGGTATAATTGGCACAATCGATACAGTTTCACATCGACGAGATTGGCGGGATTGGAGATAGTCGGTTGGCCGTAAAACAAACCAAGAAACCTGGCAAGCGGAGCGTACCATCGCAGGGCAAAAAGCGGGCAAACGCAGGGCGAGCGCCGCATCGCAATTCGGCGCCGAGCCGCAATGGAGATGCGCACAGTACGGACGATGAAGCGGCTAAGGAGCACGCGGCTACCGCGGCAGCGGAAACCAACGGCGAGGCGGTTGCGGAGCCGCTGTCGGCCGAGCCGCGCCGCCGGGCCACGGCCCAGTCGATGGCGGCCAAGCAGCGCGATATCAGCGTTAGCGAATTTTTCGCGAAGAACCGTCATCTGCTGGGCTTCGATAATCCGCGCAAAGCACTCCTCACGACCGTGAAAGAAGCGGTCGACAACTCGCTAGATGCGTGCGAAGAGGCGGGTATCCTGCCCGAGATTTGGGTGCACATTGAGGCCACGGGGGCCGACCGGTTCAAAGTCGGCGTGCAGGACAATGGCCCGGGCATCCTCAAAAAGCAAATACCGCTGATCTTCGGCAAGCTCCTGTATGGGTCGAAATTTCACCGGCTGCGGCAAAGCCGCGGGCAGCAGGGCATCGGCATCAGCGCGGCCGGTATGTACGGTGTGCAAACAACCGGAAAGCCGGTGAAGATTATCTCGAAGGTGGGAGCCACGAAGCCGGCGCACTACTATGAGATTCAAATCGATACGAAGAAAAACGAGCCGCAGATTCTTAACGGGCGCGGCGAGGGGGTCGATATTCCGCCTGGCAAAAAGGGTGAAGAGGCGATCAAGAAACACGAGATCGAATGGGAAGACCAGCCGCACGGCACCCGGGTAACGATCGAGCTGCAGGCGAAGTTCGTTCGCGGCCGGGGCAGTGTCGAGGAATATCTCGAACAAACGGCGATCGCCAACCCGCACATCGCCTTGCACTATCGAGACCCGGATAGTAGCGACCCGAGCAAGAACACGCACGATTATCCGCGATCAGCCAACAAGCTGCCCCCGGAACCGAAGGAGATCAAGCCGCACCCATACGGAGTCGAGCTAGGCCGGCTGATTTCGCTGCTGCACGACAATCCGAATTCGACAGTCGCCCAATTCTTGACCGGCACTTTCTCGCGCGTATCGGGTCAAATTGCCCGCAAAATTTGTAATACGGCGAAGATTTCCACGCGTTCCAGCACACGGCGAATCGGCCGCAAGGAGGCCGATTCGCTGTACCAGGCGATCCAGGCGACGAGAATCTCGGCGCCGGCCACCGATTGCATTTCACCGATCGGCGAAGAATTGATCCTCAAAGGATTGCACCAGGTGGTGCCGGGCGAATTCTACGCGGCGGCAACTCGACCACCCGCCGTGTACCGTGGCAATCCGTTTCAGATCGAGGTGGGCATCGCGTACGGCGGCCAGGCCGCCATGCAGCACGTGACGAAGGATTTACTGCGCGAGCTCATCGAAGAATCCGACGCGCGGACAATTCGGCAGTTTTTGATTCACACATTCAACGGCTTGGGCAACGAAGCGGCGGATAAGATTCTCAAGGAATCGGGGCTTGGCACGCGACAATCACCCTCGCAGCTGAAGCCGAAGGAAGTCGAAAAGCTGCTGCTGGCTATGAAGGGCGTCAACATTTCGGAAGGCCAGTCGATGGAGGTGTTGCGGTATGCCAACCGAGTGCCACTGCAGTTTTCGCCGGCAAGTTGTGCAATCACGCAAACGATTCTCGCGACTAATTGGCGCAGTTATGGGCTGAGCCAATCGCGCGGCGGCCTGCCCAAAGGACCAGTCACCGTAATGGTTCACCTCGCGAGCGCGTGGGTGCCATTTACGAGCGAATCGAAGGAAGCGATCGCCAGTTATCCGGAAATTCAAAAGGAGTTGCGGCTAGGCCTGCAGGCCGCGGGCCGGCACCTGGGCACGTACGTACGCAAGCGGCTGCGAGTTAAGCAGCAGGGCGATCGGCGCCAGATTTTCCTGCGGTATTTGGGAGAAGTGGCCACGGCCGTGAGCGCGATCAATTCGGTCGACCGAACCGCGCTTTACGAGCAACTGCTTAGCGTGGCCAAGAAACGCACGGCCGATGCTGACGTGAAGCTCGACGACCGGGGCCGCCCGATCGAAAATCCGGAAGAAATGATATTGGGTAAGAACGTGCTGATCGTCGATCCGACATCGGCGCCCGCGGCAATTAATCGAGCGCCGGCCGCACCGGAGGAAGCGGTCGAAAAACGATCCAGCAAAAAGGCAACGAAGAAGAAGTAGCACATGGCCAAGAGAATGATTCGCCGCAAGCGCGGCGCCGTGGCGGAGGCAAAGGCTGCCGCGGCGAAGTTGACTCCCCGCGACAAGAAAACGATGGGCAGCATCGTCGGCCTGGCCGACAACGTCGTCGATGCGGCCGAAAAGAGGAAAGACCCTCACGTCGATATCCCATCGCGCACGCTTTCGAATGTGACGTACAGTCCGCGCAAGCGAATCATCGAGATGGGCAACGCCAAGAACCGCCGGCAGTTGTTCGACCTGTCGCAGGCGAAAGCCTATATGCGCACGATGCTGGTTGCCAAAGGATGCAAGCAACTCATCGATGCCGGCAAGACCACCAGCTTGCGAAGCCTGTTCTACTCGCTCAAGGGCGATATCGAGGGAACCAGTGAAACCACTTTCGACGATCAAGCAGAATGCGATCCGATCGTCGAGGATGTCGAGGTGTTGCTCGATTCAATCCGAGAAGAGCTGCATATCTTCGCCGAGAACAAGGGCTCGATGGTTGGAAATATCACACTCACCGATAGGGGTGACGAGATCAATTGTCGTCGCATGGGATCGGGTGGTTACTCGATTCCATCCATTGTCGAACCAGACATCATCGAGCTGGATCCGAAAAAATGCGAAGCAAAATTCGTGCTGCATGTAGAAAAAGGCACGGTGTGGCAGCGATTCAATGAAGACAAGTTCTGGAAAACGCACAATTGCATTCTCACCCACGGCGGCGGACAACCGCCGCGAGGCGTCCGCCGGATGTTGCACCGATTGAACAACGAGTTGAAGCTGCCCGTGTACTGCGTGATGGATAACGACCCCTGGGGCTACTATATCTACAGCGTTTTGAAGCAAGGTTCGATCAATTTGGCGTTCGAGTCGCAGCGGATGGCGATTCCGGATGCCAAGTATCTAGGTCTGCGCAGCGTCGATTTCGACCGGTGCAAACTGCCTAACAGCGTCAAAATCTCGCTCTCGGAGAACGACAGGAAGCGAGCCCGGCAAGTCGCTCAGTATCCCTGGTTTGCCAAAAAGCGCGACTGGCAACGCGAGATTCAGCGGATGCTGCAGAACGACTTCAAGCTGGAGGTCGAATCGCTGATTTCGAAGGATATCAGCTACGTAACGGAGGAGTACGTGCCGGCGCGGCTGGCCGATCAGGATTGGCTGGATTAGCGATCGGCGGAGCTAAACCGCAAGCGACTGGCCGCCCGCTTTCTTGGCACGTGCTGCGCGCGATTTAAGCGGCGGCTGAGCCGGCGCCGCGTCGGTATTTGCGTTTTTCACGGGAATTGCCCCGTCATTTCGGTGCCGTCCAAGCCGCTAGCAGTCTCGGCACGGCACTTGCTTTGCGGACGCCCGTGCGTTCGGCGGAACGCTAATAGATGGCGCCTCCTCGAATTGGGCGCGGTGATCCTTCCTTCTGGGATTCATACGGCGAGGCCGTTCGTCGTGCGCAAAGCCTGCGCCGGCGATTTCAGGGGTGGGTCCGGTTTGTATTCATGTTGCCGTCGGCGGTGGGTGCGCGCGTTGACATAAAAATCCTTCTGATGCGGAGATCGAATTCATGGGACATTTCACTGGACCGGTAAAGCTTCGACCTTGGTATCTTGTCGGGGCGCTGATTGGCGCGCTCGTGCTGGGCACTTGGGCAAATTCCACACGAGCTCAAGAAGCAACGCCTCCTGCGGCGGCGGCCGCACCAGCGGAAGCAGCTACGCCACCAGTGAAGCCAGATTCCACAGGCGCGAATGCGGGCGGCGTCTCAAACGTGCCGGTAGCCGATGCGAAGGCAGGGCTAACGGTCAACGACGTCGCCGACCGCGTTGGCAAGAACCTGGTCTCGATCAACATCGTTTGGACGTTGATCACCGGTTTCTTGGTTATGTTCATGCAGGCCGGCTTTGCACTAGTTGAAACCGGCCTGTGCCGCGCGAAAAACTCTGCGCATACGATGGCCATGAATTTCATGATCTACCCACTGGGTATGCTCGGCTTCTATGTTTGCGGCTTCGCGTTCATGTTCGGCGGCTGCGGCGGCAACCCGGCCCTCGGCGGCAGCACGGCCGTCCTCGACAGCATGTATCACTTCGAGCTCTTCGGCAAAACGATCAATCTGATCGGTTACAAAGGCTTCTTCCTTGGCCCCAGCGTGTACGACTGCGGCATCTTCGCCTTGTTCTTGTTCCAGATGGTGTTCATGGATACCACGGCGACAATTCCCACGGGTACGATGGCCGAACGCTGGAAGTTTAGTTCTTTTGTGCTTTATGGTTGTGCCATCGGCACGATCATGTATCCGGTTTACGGGTGCTGGGTGTGGGGTGGCGGCTGGTTGTCCCAGCTCGGAAACACTTTTGGACTGGGCCATGGAACGGTGGACTTTGCCGGTTCGTCTGTGGTGCACATGCAGGGAGGTGTGATTGCGCTCGTGGGCGGCTGGCTCGTCGGTCCTCGCATCGGCAAATACAACAAGGACGGCTCGATCAACCCGATGCCGCCTCACAACATTCCGATGGCCATGGTTGGTACGTTTATCCTGGCCTTCGGTTGGTTCGGGTTTAACCCCGGCTCGACGTTGGCCGGTACCGATGATCGGATCGCGATCGTGGCCACCAATACGATGCTCGCTTCGGCAACGGGGGCGTTCGCGACCTATTTGTGGATGGTCGGTCCGCGGAAGATGAAGCCCGATCCGAGCATGCTGTGCAACGGCATGCTGGCTGGCCTGGTGGCGATCACCGCGCCGTGCGCGTTTGTAACGTCGATCTCGGCCTGTTTCATCGGCGCCGTGGCTGGTGTTTTGGTGGTTGAGTCGGTGTTCTTTATCGACCGCGTGTTGAAGGTCGACGACTGCGTGGGCGCGGTCTCGGTCCACGGGACGTGCGGCGCCTGGGGCGTGTTGTCGCTCGGTCTGCTTGCCGATGGCACGTATGGCACGGGCTGGAATGGCACCCATTTGTTTAAGTTGGCCGATGGCACGTTAAAGTACATCAGCGATGTCGCGCAAGCACCGAAGGATGCGGTCGAGCAAGGCGTAACCGGCTGGATTCACGGCAATCCCAGCCAGTTCTTTGCCGAATGCGTGGGAGTAATCGCGTGTTTCGTCTATCTGGCGATTATCACGACCGTCGTCATGAAGGTCTGTGGTGCGCTTACCAACGGCATTCGGGTGTCTCCACAAGTGGAATTGGAAGGCCTCGATCTGCCAGAAATGGGAGTCGCCGGATATTCGGGCTTTGCCATGGACAAAGCCGCTGAAACACCCATGTCGCACTAACGTCGTAACTTGGCAATAAATGGGGTTACGGCACGCGTCACCTGCTGGTCCGTGCCTAACCCCGCGTGGAAATCGGCGCGAGAACTTAAAATAACCGGCTGACTAATCAATTCGCATGAGCCAGCTATGACAAGGGAATAAAGCGATGAAAAAAATTGAAGCGATCGTCCGCCATTTCAAGTTGGAGGACGTCAAGAACGCTCTTGTGGAAAAAGGGATTTCCGGGATGACGATCACGGAGGTTCGCGGCTTCGGCCGGCAGAAAGGACACACCGAGATGTATCGCGGCACGGAATACCGAGTGGATTTCGTGCCCAAGGTAAAGGTCGAGGTCGTTGTCGATGATGCCAAGCTGCAGGCGGCGGTAAATGCCATCGTGAAAGTGGCTCAAACCGGTCAGATCGGCGACGGCAAGATATTCGTCTCCAATCTCGAGGAGAGCGTGCGGATCCGCACCGGCGAAACCGGCAGCGACGCAATCTAGTCGTAAATTGGGAGTGCCGGGTGTCCGGGGTATTGCCTCGGGCACCCGGATATTTGATCCTATGGCTTGCGCGAATTGGCGTCGGAATTCGCTCCGCGTCAATTAAGTTCCGGATGGATCATTCGACCTGTCGAGCCTTTGCGCACGGATATTCGGCGGTCCGTCGTTTAATTCCCAAGGCGGAGTGCGAATGAATCATTCAGCGCAGCTCGATCGCAAACGCGACTTGGCGCCGACCGCCATTCTGGCCGTCGTGGTTGTGTATTGCATTGCGCTTTGTGTTGGCTGGCCACAGGCGGGAACGCGGCAGATCGTTGCGCAATTGAACGAACACATGGCAACGCACGCGGAGGCTGGCTCGATCGCGGCGCCGCCATTTTGGACCGTTGTCCCGTTTGTGTTGTTATTGGGCGGGATTGCCGTCTTGCCGTTGATTCCGCACACGTCGCACTGGTGGGAATCGAATTGGAACCGGTTTAAAGTTGCCGGCGGCCTCGCGCTCGTGACGATGGCCTATTACGGCTTTCTGCACAGCGGTGCGTTAGAAGGCCATTGGCCGGCCCCTCATGTTGTCGCGCCGGCGGGGGGCGGCATACAAACTGGCCTGGTCAACACGATTCTTGCCAACGCGATGCTCCAGGAGTTCGTGCCGTTCATCGTCCTGTTGTTCAGCTTGTATACGATCAGCGGCGGCATCCGCATCGCGTGCGATTTTCAGGCGCGTCCCGCGACAAATGCGATCTTCATGGGCGTCGGCAGCTTGTTGGCCAGCTTCGTCGGGACGACGGGCGCCGCCATGCTTCTGATTCGGCCGTTGCTTGAAACCAATAGAGAGCGGAAGCACGTCGCGCATACGGTGGTGATGTTTATTTTCATCGTCTGCAACTGCGGCGGCGTTTTGCTGCCGATCGGCGACCCGCCGTTGTTTCTCGGCTATCTGGAAGGCGTGCCATTTTTATGGACGCTCAGGCTCTGGCCGGAATGGCTATTCGTGAACGGCTTATTGATCGTAACGTATTTGTTGCTCGACAGTCTCTGGTTTCACCGCCGCGAAGCGCAAGCCGATATCCAGCGCGACATTCGCATTTTTCACCGTCTTAAAATTGCCGGCTGGAAGATCAATGGTCCGCTTTTGCTGGGCGTGGTGCTGGCCGTGGCGCTACTCGATCCTGGAAAGCCGTTTCCAGGCACCGACTGGCATCCGTGGATGTATTTGCGCGAAGTCGCTCAGTTGTGTCTCGTTGGGCTGTCGCTCCGGCTCGGCGCCAAACACATACGCGACGCCAATCTGTTTACCTACGGCGCGATTATCGAGGTGGCGGCGCTGTTCGTCGGAATTTTCATCTGTATGCAACCGGCGCTGCAAATACTCAGTATCAAAGGCAGCGAGTTGGGGCTGACAATGCCGACACACTACTTTTGGATGTCGGGTAGTTTGTCGAGCGTGCTCGACAACGCGCCGACCTACCTGGTGTTCTTCAAGACGGCCCAGTCATTGCCGCCCGATTCAAACATCACGCACGTGGCTGGAGTTAATCCGAGCATTCTTGCCGCGGTTAGCTTGGGGGCGGTGTTCATGGGCGCGATGACGTACATCGGCAACGGGCCCAACTTCATGGTGCGGTCGATTGCCGAATCGTCCGGCGTGAAGATGCCCAGCTTCTTCGGGTACATGGTTTACAGCGTTTTGATACTGCTGCCGATTCTTGCGCTCACGGTATGGCGGTTTCTAATGTAGCGAACAGGTACGTTTTCGCGCACGAGACGCCCACTAATTGGACGATTGTGTCTGCATTCGCGCGGGGGAAAACGGGCAGCGCCGCAATCGGCTGAGGTGGCCATCTGACGTACGGCTGAATTTACAGGAGTTTCCATAATTCTTGCGAAATCAGCTGCGATTCGATATCCGATTTGCACTGGGCGGATAAACTGTACTTTGGGTTTGCCTATTTGCCTGGCGGCAGACAGATATCGCAGGCACTCGTGACAGATTGCTCCGCCTTCGGATGGCTAGATTGCATCGTCGCGATCGTGAGGCTGATTCTCGGCTACGGCCATTCAAGTTCTCTTCTCGCCAGCCGGCGGAGGGGAGTGCCGCAAGTCGTTATGTCGCGGGCTTAGGCGCAAGATCTCACGCTGGCAGCGCTGCTGCTGCGGAGTTCAATTGTGATACAATAGGCTGTCGTCCGTCTCGGGCAGGATATTATTGAGGGCGCGCGGCCAGATCCTTCATGAACAGCAGAAACAGAATGAAGCTTCCACGCTTGATGGTTCTGGCAACGGCAATCGCGGCAGGGTCATCGAGCGCGCTGGCGACCGATCTGCATTTCGATTACGCGCCGCAGAATAATGCGGGCATGCCCGGCACTGACCCGCATTTTGGCCTGGCGCAGCTCGCGGCGCTCAATTATCCGAGCATCAACGGCAATTACATGGCAGTGACCGGCACGTTGACCGCCACACAGATATCGCAAGCCGGCAACACATCGGTCATCTGGTACGATTCGTTTAACAAGAACGAATACCCCGCCTACAACGCAGCCGACGAAGCCGCCAAAATTGACAGCTATGCCAAGTCAAAGAACGGCAACGTCCGCCCCGGTTGGGTCGTCCTCAATGAATTGTCTTCTCTGATGCGGGATACGACTTCGACTGGAGATTCATATCGCCAATGGACGGTTGATGTGATGTCCGCGCTGCACCATACGTACAATTACGACATCCTTTTGCTCAATCAAAAAGGCACGCTCGACTCGAGCCTGGACGGCCCCTATAAATCGACCTGGCAGTCGCTGGCCAGCAATGCCTACATCGGCATCGAAGAGTATCTCGGCGCGCCATCCATCATCAACGGCCACGCGGACTACACCTCGCGCTTCAACTTCGCCAAGAACGCCTATCAAAGCAGCAAGAACAGCTACATCAATGTTGGGGGAATCAGCGCCGATCGTCTCGTGCTGACCGAGCATTTCGGCAACACCAGCGGCGATCCCAGCGTCTGGTACGGCCGACATGGACTCACGCCCGCATCCGATTGGGACGCGGCGATTCAGGTGCGGCAGGACGCAATCTACGCCGTCGGCTTCGCCGGGTTCCTCGCCTACTCATGGGGCGGCAATGCGATGGGAATCACCGAAGCCGAGCAGATCCAGCATGAGTATTACTATCGGTCGCGGCTGGTGTTGCCCGGACAACAACCGCAGTGGCTACCGGACGGTGCCTACACCATTGGCGATGCCGCCACGCCAGTCCCGCTAAGCTGGAATCAGACGCTGAACTGGCTGGGCAACGGGGTCGTGAACGGAGTGCCCAATAGCGTCCCCAATTCGCCCGGCGCGGTCGCAAATTTCTTCCGCACGAACACCGCGGCTCGGACGATTACGCTCGATGGCAGCAAAACCGTCGGCCAGATGAGCTTCGATAGCCCGTACAGCTACACGATCAGCGCCGGTAGCGGCGGCAGCATCGTATTCAACAACTCGGCGAGCGCCGCGACACTTACGTCGACCCAAGGCAATCACACGATTGCCACTGGCGTGCAGCTCACGAGCAACCTGAGCGCGACGATCAACACCGGCACGCTTACAATCAGCGGCATGATAACGGGCGCTGGCAGCCTTACTAAAAGTGGCGCCGGCACGCTCGCACTTACGGCCGCCAACTCTTACACGGGCAATACCGCGGTGCAAGCGGGCACATTAAGAATTAGCAATCGCTCTCTAGCCGATACCGCGAATGTTCTTCTCTCGACCGGTTCCACGCTCGATCTCCAGTTTTCTGGCGCTGCCGATACGATCAAGTCGCTGCTTGTCAATAACATATCGCAAGTGATCGGCCTGTGGGGTGCGGTCGGCAATGCGAGTGCTCTGTA
Source organism: Pirellulales bacterium (assembly GCA_963733825.1). Lineage (GTDB taxonomy): Bacteria > Planctomycetota > Planctomycetia > Pirellulales > Lacipirellulaceae > JABDGM01. The sequence goes on along the minus strand of CAVTEK010000001.1, from coordinate 82,255 downwards.
TCACACGCCGCTTATCACCGGCGCCGGAGTGCTGCAGATCACCTCTGGACCGATAGCCGGCGATTACAACAACGACGGCGAGGTAGATAGCGCCGACTATGTGATGTGGCGGACGGCGTTTGGTTCGGCGACGCTCACTAACCGCGATCCGAACAATGCCGGTGCTGTTGGCCAGGCCGATTACGATTCGTGGCGCGCTCATGTAGGCCAGACGGCCGGCAGCGGCGTAGGCACCGGATCCGGCGCGGACATTATTGCAATTGCCGCGCCCGAACCTTCCGCATTCGTACTTTTCGTGTTCGGCGCAACAAGTTGGCGTTGTTGGCGGCGCCGTCATCGATGTTGACGGGCGGTGACAGAATGTCGCGACTGCTTTCCCGACGAATCGCTTTGGCCGGATCGTAATCATCTTTGTCTTTCGCTTGGTGACCATCAGCATTTTTGGCTATCCAATGCGGAAGTTGGAAAAAGATGATATGCTCGCCCGAATGGTTTGCATCGTGCGAAAGCGTTTTCTCGCGCTGATTGCCGTCCTGCTTTCCGGGGCCGGTTCGATCAACACCGCGGCGGCCGGGCCGTTCAGCAATCTGGTCGTGTTCGGCGACAGCCTTTCGGATGTGGGCAATATCGCTCAGGTGCCGCTTATCAATACCCCGGGTCCGTACTATTGGAACGGGCGCTTTTCGAATGGCCCCGTGTACGCCGAGACATTGGCTACCGGGCTCGGTTTGCCGGCGCTCACGCGCAGCACGGCATCGGGCGGTAACGACTTCGCCTACGGCGGAGCGAAGACGACGGGAACGACTGGCATCGATAGCCTGGTCGTGAAAGATATCGACGATCAGGTGGGCAAATTCTTGTCGTCGCGAACGGCCGATGCGAGCACTTTGTACACGGTATTTGCTGGCGCGAATGATTTGCTCGATGGCCAAACCAACATGAATGTGCCGATCAATAGCTTGCAAAGCAGCATCAACCGACTAGTAACTGCCGGCGCGCGGCAATTCCTGGTCTTCGACCTGCCGCCGCTGGGCGACACGCCGCGGTTCAACGGCAGCCAATCGACGCTCACGCAGTACAACGGGCTGTCGCAACAATACAATTCGGCGCTATTCACGATGCTCGACGGGCTGCACGCGAGCAACCCCAGCCTCACGATTTACCGGTTTGACGTGACCGCGTTGGTAAATCAAGCGATATCCAATCCACAAGCGTTCGGCCTGACGAATGTGACGACGCCGGCCGCACCAGGGCTGGAGCCGGGCGCAACTTCGTACGACACCAGCAAGATCGCCGCCAATGCGAACCAATACTTGTTTTGGGACGATTTGCATCCGACGGCCACGGTGCACGCCATTTTGGCCCAACGCGCGCTCGATTTGTTTCGCCTGCCGGGCGACTTCAATCACGATAACGTGGTGAACGCGGCGGATTACGCAGTGTGGCGAGAAGGACAAAGTCCATCGCATATCCCTGATGACTACAACGTTTGGCGGGCACACTTCGGACAATCGGTAGTCGGCGGCGGAGCCGTAATTGCCGGTGGGACGGTCCCCGAGCCGAGGTGCGTAACACTGCTTCTCGTGGGAATTATCTGCACCGCTACAGTTCTTTGGCGTGCAAAATCTTTTGCGTTGGCCGCGAAATTTGAGTAAAATGCGGCGGGAGAACGAGGCACATCTTTCGATCGGCGGGATCATGATTACAGTTTCTTTTTGGTCGCGGTTAAAGCTCGTGGCATTCTGCGTGGCAGTCGCTGTTAATGGTGCGACGCCCCTTCGCGTTGTGGCCTATATCAATGGCTTCGATGTTTACAGCGGCGACGGAACGGTCAACTTCTACACAGCCGCGAACGGTGGATACCAATTCGCGTTCGTCAAGGCGACGGAAGGCGTTAACTTCGTCGATTCAAGTTTTACGTCCAATATGTTGAAGGGATACCAGGTCAATGACCCATCTCTTCACACTCCGCCTACAAATCCGTTTTACATCGGGCCTTATCACTTCGTTCGAGCCGACAGTAAGGACGGCGTTGCGTTCACAAGTTACGACGGCAAGGCGTTCACTCCCAACGCGACCGACATTGATGAGTGGCAAGACGCGACCAGCGAAGCAAACGACTTTATCGATGCGGTTCGACCATATTACTTCCGTACCTTCACTGGCTACAAATCGACGGTACCCACGTATTTCTTGCCTCCGGTCGCCGACGTGGAGCGCTATCCGAACTTTGGCAACTCAACTCTGAACAAGACCTTCATCTCGAACTGGACGCAGCTCTTCTCCGATGTCGTATACAGTGCGCTCGGTGTCCGGCCACTCATTTATGTCAGTGAGTCGAGTGCGAACGCGAACTTTACAGCCACCGTGGCCGGCGAACATAAGTTGTGGGAGGCTTGGTGGAAAGGTACGGGCACCACGTCGCCACCCCTGCAATCCAATACTCCGAACTGGCCACTGTGGACGTTCTGGCAATGGAGCGACGGCGCGGATTCGATTGCACAAGCGAATCAAGTCCCCGGCACATCAGTCAGCGTCGACCGCGACGTATTCAACGGCACAACGCCAAGCCAGCTCGCCGCGCAGAAAATGCAGCCGCTGTTGGCAGGCGACTACAACCACAACGGCGTCGTGGATGCTGCGGACTATCTGGTGTGGCGCGAGGCGATGGCTTCGCCATTGTATTCGTATTATTCGTCCGTCTATCTGGCCGCGGACGGCGATCGGAACGACGTAGTTAACGTTGCCGACTACACTTACTGGCGCACGCAGTTCGGCAAAACACTTGCCGGCTCGGGAAGCGGGTCGAGCAGCGAATTGTTCTCTGGAGTGCCGGAGCCAGGCACGGCCTGCCTGCTGCTGTGGGGTGGGATCTTTTTAGTGTCGGCTTCCGTGCGGCGGCGTTAATCGTCCGCTGCCCGGGTAGCGAGGCGAATCTGAACCTTGGCCCTTCGGGCCGGTCATGCCTCGATGGATTCTCCTGCCGGATACGGCAAGAATCGGCTCGCACATTCGCGACAAATAGAGTGCGGTGCGCGTCTATCGCTTGATTCAACCGGGCGATTGGCGCACAGTAATTGCCGGGACAACCATCCAGCCCAAGCCCATGTACCAACGATTTCAAAGATTCATTTTCGCCCTGGCCGTTGCCATACGAGCAACAGCAGCGGCAATGGCCGCGATCACACTCGACGCAAGCTACGATAGCGCTTCGCTCAAGTCGTACAGCGTTACCGGTAATACAGTCAATCTTGTGGGCCGGGATAACTATTACGGCGCCCTTGCGTCTTACCCAGCCGGAAGTTGGCGTTGGTTGAACTTTCGGGCGAGTGGCGTGCAGAATTTGACTCCGTCGTTCTCAATACGGGGCGATTTGTTTGCGGGAGACCACACGGATGGTCCGCACGAGCTCAGCGAGCATGAAATGGTCTATTCGTACGACCAGCAGAACTGGTCGTTCTTTGACAATAACGTACTCACGCCGACGCCGCCGACGCCGCCCGCTTCGCTACCGAACCCGACGTTGTTCAACTTCTCGAACAACACGCCATTTACTCAGAACAACGTTTATGTCGCTTACGCGATTCCGTACCCGTATAGCAAAATGGTCTCGCACACACAAACCGTGCTGGCGTCGCCGTGGGCCGAGCCGACGGCCACGGGCAATGCCAGCGGGATCATTGGCCAGTCGCCAACCGGAACGGATGACCTGGGTCGCGCGGTTCCGGCGCTGAACACGTATGCGTACCGGATCACGAATCCGGCTACCGATTCGCCGACGGTGGCCAAGCGCAAACTCATGCTTTCGACCGGGATGCACGCCGGCGAAACGTTGGGCAACTATACCTACGAGGGGTTGGTGAATTGGCTCATTTCGGATGATCCGCGCAGGCCCGCTTGCGAAACGTCGCCGAGGTGCTCTGTTATCCGGAGCTTAATCCGGCCGGCCGCTATGCGGGGAACAGCCGCACGACCGTGCGGAATGTGAATACCGATCCGAATGGTCTGTGGGATCCGACCAAGTGGATGAATAATTCGGGCGTCGGCTGCTCGGGAACGACCAACTGCCAGGACATTCGCGTCTCGGGCACGGCAATGCTCAACGACGTGCAGGCAACGCCCGGATACCTCGACGCGTATATCGACTTTCACTCGACCGTACCCGATTACACGATTGACCCGGCCGCCGATCCGGCCAATCACGTGTGGGGACGTCCCGATGATTTCACGTACGTCAATCCGGACGATGCCAACACCGATTGGTACCAGAACCTGCACGTGTTGCAGCCGAGTCTGCTGGAAGTGCAAGACACGAGCGGCAGCTACACGTCGACCGGCTACGCGCGGCGCGTTCTCGATCAGCGGCCGGCGAACGTGACGCCGCGGGTGGTCGAGATAACGCTCGAAACCGCGTTTTCGTGGGAGCGAAATATCGATTACTACCACGACTTGGGCGAGAAGGTCGGCGTCGCGTTCTACGAGGCGTGGGTGCCGCAAGTTGACGGCGATTTCACGGGAGATGGCATCGTCGACGCTCGCGACTACGTCCTGTGGCGCGAAACGACGGGCCAGACCGGTTCCTACCTGCAAGCCGATGCCAACCACGACCAGGTGGTGAACGGCGATGATTACGCGATTTGGCGCTCGCATTTCGGGCAAGTCGCGGGAGGGGCGGGCGCCGGTGCGGGCGACAGCCAGTCGGTGCCCGAACCCAGTTTCCTTGCCGTTTTCCTGCTCGCCGCAGCGGCATGTTTTGCACGGCGGCCGTTTGTGGCTGCGCCGATTGCCAGGCAATAATGGAGCGATGCATCTTTCTCGATTTTGCCTGATCCTCAGCGCTGTCCGGCATTCTCACCGGATCGTTCGCCACGGCTGCCACGAACGAAACCACTCGACCGTTCGAAGGCGTGCGGGTCATTCATCGTCGGTCGATGGCGCCGCGGCAAATTGATGTGTGGCTCGCGGAAATTGATCCGTTGGCGCCCGGGGTGTCGTTTTTGGTTACGCCGTCGAACGGCGAATTGGCGGGCGACACGACGCCGCAAACCACGCGGGCTTTCGTTGCGTACGTGGGAGCGCAGCTCGGCGTAAACGGGTCGTTCTTTTCATCGGCGGGAAAACGGCAACTCGATGTGTTGGGTCTGAGCGTATCGCAGGGCGACGCTTATTCGCCGTTTGCGCGGGGCTTTACGGACGCGATCAATTTTTCGCCAGATAACGTGGCGACCATCATTCGCGGGGTCGGTAAGGCGAGCCAGAAAGTTTCATCGAAGGCACGCTCACCCGGCAGGCCAAGCGAGCGCCCTCGCCCAAAGGGCGAGGGCATCGCGGCACCCTCACCCAACCCTCTCCCAAAGGGAGAGGGCTTTAAGGCACCCTCGCCGAAAACTCTCGCGAAGAAACCCGGCGCAAAAGCCAAGAAGGCGATAGCGCCTCCAGTAAGTTTGGGTTTCGCTCACGAACCGGATGTGCCGCTATACAACGCGCTCGGCGGCAAAAATCGGCTGGTCAAAGACGGCAAGAACGTGGCTGGCGTCGATCCGGCCATTCATCCACGGACCGCGGTAGGCATTAAGTCCGACGGAAAGGTGCTGCTGCTTACTGTCGACGGTCGTGAACCGGGCCACAGCATGGGACTGACGCTGCGTGAATTGGCGAATGTCATGATCGCTTCGGGAGCGCGCGATGCGCTCAATCTCGACGGCGGCGGTTCGACGACGTTCGTCATGGACGACCCGTGCACGCCGGCCAACGATCCAAAGGTTATGAATTTGTCATGCGACTTGTATCCGAGCAAGCAGCATGGCAAGGAGCGACCGGTGGGAAACAACATCGCCGTGTTTGCACAGAAGCGGACGGAACCGGTGGAAAACGAGTACGCCGGCGGACAGATGGGCGCGAAGGAGTGCACAGCGGCGAATTCCAAGGCTGCGTGTTGCTCGTACCGGGGACGGTCGCGCGGGTGTTGCCGGCGAATGCTATTTTTGCCTGGTTTTCGGATCGGTCGTGGGAGCTAAACCGCAAGCGGCATTCGATATCTCGCAGAGGAAAGTCGTTCGAATGGGGCAGCGCGCACCAAACGCGACCGGCGGTCGCGGCTTTGTGGGCTATTCCAAGCCGAATGCGCCGGCGGGCGGGATTTCGATGCCGGTCTTGCTCGTCGTGTGGAGCTTGGGCAGGAAGCGCGGCTCGAGCAGGAAGTGGACGCCCACGCTGCCTTTGGATTCATCGAGGCTCGCGCCAACGTCGCCAGGAGCGATTCGCCGACGCGAGTGACGGAAACGCTTTGGCCGATATTGCCGGTGGGACCGAAGTCGATGCTCGAGCTGGCGGAGCCGATGTATTTATCCGTCATGCGATAATTAATCGTCGTGGTGAGAACATCGGCCACGAAAACTCCGTCGGCGGCGCGGAAACCGATGTAGAAGTTGCCGACGGCCGGGCGATTCAGCAACAGGCCGATCGACGCGGTTTTCAGGCCGTCGCCAAACGTGTCGGCATAGCCGTCGGAGAGGATGGAAGTTCGGTCGCCGATGTTCCAGCGAAAATCGTAGTCCATCTGGCCGACGGCGGCGCCGGCGTTGTCGCGACTGGCGTCGGGGTACCATGTGGCATTGGCATCGAACGTGACCCAATCGACGATATGTTCTTCGTCCCGGCGGACCGTGCTTGGTTTGCAGCCGGTGATGCATGCCAAGGCGGACGGCGGCAAGGTCATCGGCGATTTCCTCGGACGGCGAAGTTACCCAATCTTGCAGGCCGTAGCGAAGTGCGTAGAACCGCGGATCGAATTTGGGATCGATCGTTGAAGGCGATCCCGGCACGTAGTAGAGACCTGCGAGGGTGCCGCCGAACGGCGGGAAGAATAGCCGGCGGCGGAAGTCTTCGATTGAATCGTCATCCAACTCTTCGTAAAGCGGAAAGCGGTCGAGGCTTTGCGTCGAGCCGGCGATCGAAGCTTCCGCTTCAAACACGACTTTGTGAGCTAGTCCGTTGAGGTTGAACAAGGCGTCGTGGATCGTGGGGTCGGCATACCAGAATGGAATGCTGGCGCGAACACCCGCCTGGCCGAACGCCCGCTGGAAGCGGTCGCCGTTAATGTCTTCGCCCCAATCTCCGAGTTCGCCGAGCCCGTACGGAACGATCTTGAACGGAGCGGCATCGATTGGCCAGTCGATTTCCTGGCGCGTAAGAAGCCGCTCGCCCGTCGCCGGAGATAGGATTGCCGGCGCTGTCTTGTTCCCACGGCAGCAGTTGGAATTGGGACGCGAGTGTTGGATTCGAGGGGGTGGTGGCGACGCCGATATCGGCGTACGCGGCTGACGAGTGTTCGAACCAGGTGAGGTTGTCGCCCAATAGCGGCTCGCCCAGCCAGTAATGATCGAGCCGCGGCAACCACTGGGTTTGAGTGAAGAAATCGTTGACGCGGGCGTTGGCTTCGAACGAGATCGATTGGTTGTCGTAGGTGCGTTTGAGCCGCACGCCAGTAAGCTGGTCCTTGTTTTCGTCCCATTCGTTTTCGTAATACTCTTCAAGAAACGTGCGATCGCTGAGCCAGCCAACTTCGGCTTGCACGGTCCAGTCGTCGAGCAAACCGCCGACCAGGTGCTGGCGATGGTCCCAGAATACGCGGCCGCGGAAGGTTTCTTCCGGCACGATGGCACGCCGATCGCGGCCCAGGTTATCGAGGCCGTGATCGCTGATAAACCAGGCATCGAACCGGCCTGAGTTGGGACCGGCGACCGAGAAAAAGTCATCGCGAGCGTATTCGACGCCAGTGCCGTAACCGAAGCCGCGCTGACTAAGGTAGTCGAGGTCGAGGTTCCACTTTACCCCTGGAACCTGATCGACGCCCAGGAGTTGGAAGGCATTGAGCTCGAACGAGCGCTTGGTATCCGAATATGGAGTCGTGGCGTAGCTTTATGTTGTCGACATAATAGGTTGGTTGTTCAAGATTGGTCGAGAAGGTGGGCCAGTAAAACACCGGCACGCCGCCGACGTACACGTAGTTGTTCGTGCCGCGCCAGGCGTTGGTGGCCGACCAGCGGTTGGCCCGTCGCCGGATCGATCGCCGGGCGCCGGTGATCGGATCGACGACCGGTTGCTGGATGTCTTCGAACGTGATTTCTTCGGACTCCAGGGCGTAGCTCGGTTCTTCGAGGCGACTGGTGGTGAAGAGACCGTTTTGCGCGAGGAAGTGATTCTGATCGAGCTGGCGGATGGAGTCGGCTCGCAGTCGCACCAGACCGGTGTATTGATGAATGCCTCGTTGCGGAATAGACGTGAGCAGCTCGCCATTGATGACCGTAGCAAGCTGTTGGCGGACATCGTAAAACATGCGGTCGGCGAAGAACGTTCGGTCGCCCTGTCGAAAGACGATATTGCCTTCCATGTAGATTTCCAGGGGCCGGTCGGCCTGCTGCGTGGCACCGCTGCGCGCCGCCGCTAAGGTCGTATCCCCAGATGACGATACGATCGGCTTCGATGTCGACGTCGCCAAGCGGGCCGAGAGTTTGCGGCAGACTATCGCCACTGAGGCCCTGCACGATAACGTTGACGCCGCCGCTGATGACAGCGACTGGCTCGCCGTCCGGCGATTGCAGGCTTTCGATCTGCGGACCGAGCGCCTTCGGCGCGGGGAAGAACGATCACCTTGCGGAAGCTGGCCCGCGGCGGGGCGGTGGGCAGCGGCGCCGGGACCCTTTGCGGAAGCGCGGGTGTGGGCAGTAGCTGTGCGGTTTGGATCGGCGGCGACTCAACGGGCGGCAGGCGGATAAGGGAGGTCGCTTGCTGCGCTTGCGCCTGCATCGACCAAAAAATGCAAATTGCAAATTGCAGAGCCGAGCGGAATATCTGGGTTAGCCGCGACGCGGAGGCTCGGCGCAGCGGAGTGGCGCAGCGGGAGCGCAAGGGCTACGATAAGGCGCGCGAGCGGCGCCTGTGCGTCGGGTTCGGTTTCGATGACGAGATCAGACCGGCATCCTTGCCAAGAAAAGTGCGCACGCTCGCGCAGCGCGCATTTCGCCGCGGGAATTGTCGGCCACTTTGCCCAAGTCAAAGCTGCGCCGACAATTAGGAAAAGACCCGCTGGAAAATGCGGCGGATTATAAGAGTGCCGGATGCAAGCGGTCAATCGCGATTGCGGCCGCTAGCATGAATCGTAATTCGTTGCCAGATCGGCAGTTGCAAATACGAGCTTCAACTTACTGGTTCAACGAATACAGCAGCACGTTGAGGCCGATGCGGGCGGCGTCTTGTTGGGTGTAGCCGCGGCAGCCGACGCCTTGGTGGCTTTCCAGCGCGCAGCTGATGTCGAACGGCGAAAAGACGACGGCCCAGCGGCCGTCGAGGCTGGATGCCTTCGAGCTGCGGCTCGACTTGTCGGACGCGGGCGGCCACGGGCTGCGCGTTGCCCCCGGCGGCTTGCGGATCGCGGAGCGAGACGTGGCGGATGTCGTAGCCGCCGTAGGCGGTGGTGAAGATTGGTTCGCTGTCGGGGATGCGCTGGAACGGGTGGCCGGGCAATGCGGCGGCGATTTCGCGGCGGAACGCGGTCGGTGAACGGCTTGCTGCGCAGATCGCGTCGGCCAGCAGCGTGCCGCCGCGTTCGAGATACTCGCGAAGCCGCGTTCGTTCGGCATCGGTGAGGTGGAAATCCTGGCGGCCGTGCATGAAGACCATGTGGTAACGAAACAGGCTCGGGTCGGAGATGTTGATCAGCTCGGGCGCGGCGCGGACTTGCAGTTTCAATTCGCCTTGCGATGCCGTGCGGAGCAAGTTCAGCAGCGCGCCGGGCGCGTCGTTGCAGCCGCCGCCGTGGCGGAGCTTGGCGATTTCGATGATGCCGCGGCTATTCCCGTCCGCTGAAGCGGACTCGCCGTCGGGGGGTGTGTCGAAGCTTTGTTCTTTGCCTTTCGGCTCGCGGTTGGTGGCGTAGGTGAGAACGTTGACGCCGATTGCGAGCGCATCGGCGATGTGCTGAGTCATTTCCGGCGGGTAACGATTCCATTGGCCGGGGCGGGCCAGCTCCCAGTAGCACGACAGGTCCTGATCGCAATAGACGACGCAGGTGCGGCAGCCGTATTCGACGCCTCAGCAATCGGCCGGCATAGGGAGATTCGGGACGCACCTTGTCTTGCATTCGCCAAATCGGATGACCGGGCGGAATGGACTGCAATTTGTATTCGGGCTCGGGAAACACGGCGGTCATCAATTTGCGAAACTCGGAGTCGAAGCGGCTGATTATCGTGGCAGCAGGCTTCGGCGAAGATGAACCCGCCGCGATCGACGTAATCGCGCAATTTTTTCGCTTGCGGCAACAACGTTGGAGCCTGGCTGCCGCTGATGTAGAGGACGGGCGCTTGCAGCAAGTCTTCAACCGTTGCCGTGGCCGGATCCATTACCTGCCAGGTAAGGCCGAAGCCCCAGGCCTCTTCGGTGTATTCGGTGAGGTGGGCGGCGTCGCGGCGATGCTGGTTCCAGGCGTCGCCATCGCCATACTTGATCTTGGCCACGATGATGGGCGCCGGCCCTTGGAGAGAAACAGCAAGGCCATCGGCGTGCTGATGCGTGGCTGGGTCTCGGCGTACCAATTTCCTTTCCAATAATGTGACAGCGAATCCTGCTCGCGGACCAGAACTTCGGCGCCCTCGCGATACCAATCGTGCTTGCCGATGAAACGACGAGCAGTGAGTCGACCGGCTCGCTCGAGACCGTAGAGATAATAGTAGAGACAGGTCTGGCCGCCGCCGGCGGGACGCGGATTGTGAGTTCACCGAAAACTTGGTCGACGAGCCATTCGATTCCGCGATCGAGCCGGTCATCGACTTGGTGCGGCCGGCAGCAGACGACGTTTCCGTTCTCGATCGCGGCATCGCCCGATTCGAGCGCGGCTGAACATATCGCCAGGCCCCCGATGCCGGCGCAGGTCATGCTGCCGGTGCCGGCGTCGCCGGGAACGTAGCCCCAGGAGCCGTCGTCGTTCTGCGTACGCTGCCAATAATCGCGTGCATCATCCCAGGTGTCGCGGCTGACTTCGACGCCAACGCGCTGAGCCTCGTAAAGTGCGAGTACTGCGAACTGTGAATTGCTGTTGTCGCCGCCGGGGCCGGGATACGACCAGGCACCTTTCCGCGCGCCGTCTTTGATTTGATGTGCTTCAAGCCACTTAACGTTTCGCCGGATGTGCAGCATGTCGTTCTTCGGTTCGGCCGCGCAGAGAACCATCGTTTGCAGTGAAACGCTGTAAGTCTTATCGAGATCCAGACCGCGCAGATAATGAGACGGCTCGCCCGACAGCCGGGTCGTCGACCGGCACGCCGGAATTCAACAGTGCCAGAGTGCACAGCGCCGTAACGCCGCCGTCGAATCCGGCAAACTCGGACCAATTTCCCCGTGGCAGCTGCTCGCGCTTGAGATAACCCACTCCGCGATCGATCGCCGACAAGACTTGGGCGGCATCGATGGCCCGTTCCCTCGGCTGCTGGACCTCTGCGCATCGCGGCGACGGGCGCTACAATCGCTACGACCGCCATGGTCGTAAGTTGGGTGAGCGCTCGGTGAAGAGTCATCGCGCATCCTTGGGGCACAGTGCCGCAAGGCGTCCATAAGTAGTTTACGATTCAAAGGTTGAAGCGGCAACGCGGGCACCTGCCAGGTGATTGTCGCTATTGCGCCGACCGATAGAATGCGGTTGACAACTGTCAGTTGCCCGTGGTCCGTCGTCAGTTGTTTTCCGCCACGGATTGCAAGCCGGCGAGCTGGATTTTGCAACTGACTTTGGACAACGGGCCACTGACACTTTCCATGTCTACTTCGACCACCTCTTCGAGCTCGTCCACACCCGCCGCGAAGACGCGCAATTTGGGCGACGTGCTGCAGGAGTTTCGCCAACATCGGCAGCTCATGCAGCGCGAGTTGCAGAAGATCATCGTCGGGCAGGACGCCGTAATCGAGCAGATCTTTGCGGCGATTTTTACGCGGGGCCATTGTCTGCTGGTGGGTGTGCCGGGGCTGGCAAAGACGCTCATCGTGAGCACGCTGGCTCAGATTCTCGACCTGCAATTCAAGCGCATTCAATTCACGCCCGATTTGATGCCCTCCGATATCACGGGCACCAGCGTGCTGGAAGAAGATGCCGAGGGGCGGCGGTCGTTTCGCTTCGTCGAAGGGCCGATTTTTACGAACATCCTGCTGGCGGATGAAATCAACCGTACGCCGCCCAAAACCCAGGCCGCCCTGCTGCAGGCGATGCAGGAACGCGAGGTAACGGCCGGGCAATCGACGTATTCGCTGCCGAACCCGTTCTTCGTCATCGCCACGCAAAATCCGATCGAGCAGGAAGGCACCTATCCGCTGCCCGAAGCGCAGCTCGATCGGTTCATGTTCAACATCAAAGTGGATTACCCGTCCGCTGCCGAAGAGGAGCAAATTCTGGCGGCGACGACGCGACACGACCGGCCAGAGGTTTCGAAAGTCCTCTCGGAGCGGGCGATTCTCAATTTGCAGAAGCTCGTCGGGTCGGTGGCGGTAAGCGAGCACATAATTAAGTACGTGGCTTCGCTGGTACGGGCGACCCGGCCGAAAGATTCCTCAGCACCGAAATGGGTGCAGGAATTGGTCGATTGGGGCGCCGGTCCGCGGGCAGGCCAGTTCCTGATCAACGGCGGCAAAGCGCTCGCGGCAATGGATGGCCGGTTCAGCGTGGCGATCGAAGACGTGCAAAGGGTGGCGGTGCCCGTGTTGCGCCATCGCATCAGCACGAATTTCCAAGCGCAAGCCGAGGGAATGACGACGGAGGATTTGGTCGCACGGCTGCTGCGAGAAATTCCGCTGCCGGCGATTCCGAAGTTCGCGGGTTAATCAGCCGCAAGGCGGCGCTATCGCTTGGCCGGGTGTCAACCCACGGTATTCGAAGGCATGAACAAGTAAAAGCCGCGCAGCGGCGACATCGCACATCGGAACGTTTTTTATGTCGCCGCTGCGCGGCTTTCGAACGCATATTGATTGCAACCCGTGGGCTTACGCCCACGGCTAAATGTTGTCGCCGCTACGCGGCTATACAATCGGCCTCGCGTATGTCCACCGTTGAGAAATATCTGAAGCCGGAGGTCATTCGGCAGATTTCGCGGTTGGATTTACGCGCAGTTTATCGTGCGTGGATTCCTGCACGGGCTGCATGCGAGCCCGTTTCATGGTTTTTCCGTCGAGTTCAGCGAACATCGCAAATACACGCCGGGCGATGACCTGCAGGACCTCGATTGGTTGGTGTATGCCAAGACCGACAAGTATTACGTCAAGAAGTTCGAGGCCGAGACCAACATCACCGGCTACCTGGCGATGGACCTCAGCGAGTCGATGGCGTACACGTATCGGCAGGAGCTGACGAAACTGGATTACGCAATTTGCCTGGCGGCGGCGCTTGCGTATTTGATGATTCATCAAAACGACCCGGTCGGCGTCGTTACCTTCGGCGAACAGATCACCAATCATTTGCCGCCGAAGAGCAAAAGGCAGCAGATCGGCAACATCTTGTCGCTGCTGGCCCGGCTTCGGCCGGCTGGGAAAACCGACGTGGGCCGCAGCCTTGCTCAATTGGCGGCGATGCTCAAGCATGCCAGCCTGGTCATGGTGTTCAGCGATTTATTGGCCGATCCGGAGCCGATCATTCGCGCGATGCGCGAGCTGCGGCATGGCGGTAACGACGTGATCCTGTTTCACATCCTGGATGAAGCGGAGGTGGCGTTTCCTTTTTCCGGCCTGGTGGAATTCGAGGAGCCGGAAACCAGCGCACGGCTGGAAGTCGATGCCGATAGTTACCGCCACGACTACTTACAGGAGATCGAGCAATTTCGCGAAACGTATCGCCGCGAGTGCTTTCAGAGCGGCATCGATTACGTGCCGCTCGATACGAGCATGCCGTTCGATCGGGCGTTGACTGAATATCTCCTTATGCGGCGGTCGCGGGGATAGGATGAACTGCGAAGGCAGTCACAGAGAAGAGATTGCAAAATGCAAATTGCAATTTGCAAATTGAAAACTTCGGAAGATGATTCTGCAATTTACATTTTGCAATTTGCAATTTGCAATTTGCAATTTCGGCAATGTTGGATTTCAGCTGAGGTCGCCGTATTCCGAGGGTGGACACGATGGGATTCGTAACACCCACTTTATTGGCCGGCGCGGCGCTGATCGGGGTGCCGATCGTGCTGCATCTCATCATGCGGCGGGAGGCGCAGCGGTTTACCTTTCCGGCGTTGCGGTTCGTGCAGCAGCGGCGGGTACTCAATCAGCAGCGATTGCGCCTGCGGCATTTGCTTCTTTTGGCCTTGCGCTGTGCGATTATCGCGTTCCTGGCCTTCGCGCTGGCGCGGCCGACGCTGCGCGGCTCGGGTACGGCCGGTAAAGAAGGCGCCCCGCTTGCCGCCGCCATGGTGTTCGATAATTCGCTGCGAATGCAATATCGGCAGGACGATCAAACGCGTTTGCAGAAAGCGAAAGAGCTTGCCGGATGGCTTGCCAATCAACTGCCGGTGGAAACGCCCGTGACAGTGGTGGATCGCGCCGGACGGCAGCGCGGTCAGGACCTGGATCGCGAGGCCGCCGAGCTGCGGATCGAGCGATTGGAGCCGAGCGCGGTGGTGCGTCCGCTCGGAGAAGCGCTGAACGATGCCATGCGGTGGTTCGAAACCAAGAAGGACTATCGGGGCGAAATGTATGTGTTCACCGATATGGCGGCCGAGGCCTGGCCGCCGGATATGCTCGCGCAGTTTGCAAAAACGCTCGATCAATTGCCCGGAACAAGCATTTATCTCATCGACGTTGGCGCGCCCGAGCCAAAGAATTTGGGGCTGAGCGCATTAAAGCTGTCGGGCGAACACGTTCCACCTGGTGGCTTGCTGCAATTGAACACCGAACTATTGTCGACCGGTCCGGCAAGCAAGGAGAGCGAAACGACTGTCGAACTCTATATGGACGATGGGGCGAAGGGGCCGGAAAAGCGCGGACAGCAAGTGGTCGCGTTCAGCCGCGAGCGGCCGGCTCCCGTCGAGTTCTCGCTCGCGGGTTTGTCGCTAGGCACGCATCAGGGTTACGTGCGAATCGCCGGGCGAGACGGGCTCGCGTGCGACGACGTGCGATATTTCACGGTTGAGGTGCGGCCGCCGAGCAAAGTCCTGCTGCTGGCCGAGAAAGCGGATGAAGCGATATTCATGCGCAAAGCGCTTTCGCCAACTACGGGCGGCGGGGCGCCGCAATCGAAGTTCATTTGTCAGGTTGCCACATTCGACGAATCGAATAGCTTGCCGCTGGGCGACTTTGCGGCGATATGCCTTTTGGATCCATCCTCGCTCCCCACGGGAACGTGGCAATCGCTCGCGAATTTCGTCGAGGGAGGCGGCGGGGTTGGAATCTTTTTGGGCCGGCACGCTCGCCTGGCGGATATGAACGCCGGCGACGCGCAGAAATTGTTGCCCGGCAAATTACGATGGCAATCGCGAGACGCCACCTATCTGCGGCCGATCGCCGTCGAGCATCCGGCGCTAAGCGAACTGGGCGAGTTGGCGGCGACGGCGCCCTGGTCCGAGTTTCCCGTTTTCAGGTATTGGGAACTGGAGGCGGGAACCGAGCCGGTGGCGGTTGTCGCGACATTCGCCAACGGCAAGCCCGCGCTCGTGGAACGGCAACTCGGCGCCGGTTCGGTGCTCGTGATGACTACCTCGGTTTCGGATAAGGCCCACGATGACCCGTGGAATTTGCTGCCAACCGGCCCCGAACCCTGGCCGTTCATCGCGCTGGTGAACGGCGTCGTCGGACATCTGGCCGGCACAAGTAAATCGCACCTCAATTATCTGGCAGGCCAGACAATCGTATTGCCGCTGACATTGGAAGAGCAGGTATCGAGTTACGTGCTTCAACTTCCCGACGGCAGCGCCATGCGGCAATCGCTGACTCCGGGTCAACACAGCCTCTCGATCGGGGCGACGGAGGAATTGGGGAATTATCGGGTGCGGGCGGGCGGCCAGCAGGAACGGCTTGACCGCGGATTCAGCGTGAACGGGCCGGCCGAGATTTCCCGGTTGGAGCGCGTCGCGTCGGCGGACGTCGTCAAAGCGATCGGCAGCCAGCGGACGCGTGTCGCCACGACTCGTGACGAGATTGAAATGCGCGTTGGCTTGGGACGAATTGGCCGCGAGTTGTTTCCAGTGCTCATCTTGGCCGTCGCGCTCGTCATGGCCGCCGAGCAGTTGTTGGCGAACCGATTTTACGCTTCAGTTGGTGCTGCGAGCCAAGCGGCGATTCCGAGAGCGGGAGACAAGGAGAAGGGGAGACAAGGAGAAACAGATTCGCGGACAAATCTCCCCCTCTCACCTTCTCCCCGTCTCCCCGTCAAAGCTTGACTGCGATGAATTTCGAACTTCGTCTTCAACCCGTTGTCAGCCTGCCGGTCGTCGTGGCGGTGACTGCGGTGCTGCTCGGATTGCTGATGGTGCGTCCTCGCCACGTGCAGCTTGCGCGACGCCAATGGGCCGCATTGATCGGGCTTCGACTGACGGTTGTGTTGCTCACGCTATTTGCCATGTTGCGGCCATCGTTCGTTTATCTAAAAGTTGAACCGGTGGCGGCATCGTTGGTAATGCTGCTGGATAGTTCGCGAAGCATGCAGGTTGCCGATTCGCTCGGCGATCAATCGCGCTGGAACGCGATGAAGAGTCTGCTGGATTCGGCGGCGAACGATATCTCGAAGCTCAACAAAAAACTCAACGTCGCGGCGTACGAGTTCGATAGCGAGACGCGGAAACTTCGAATCGAGAACGGCAAAATTGGCCTGGCCGCCGCACCAAATGGCGAAGAATCGGCAATTGGCGCCGCGCTCGGCGATGCGCTGGAGCGTGAGACGAGCAAACGGGTACTTGCGACGCTGCTTTTGAGCGATGGCGCGCAGCGGGCCGTGGCGCCACACGACTTGCCGCCACAGGTGGCGGCCCGTCAGCTAGTGGCGGAGAACATTCCGATTTACACGTTCGTGTTCGGGAAATCGGGCGGCCGCGAACGGGCCGACCTCAGCCTGGATGATCTGGTGACGAACGAAACGATTTTCGCCGCGACTCCCACGGAAGTCCGCGCCCAGCTCACATCGATCGGCTACGCCAATCAACGGGTCAAGGTGCAACTGCTTTGGGAATCGGCCCAGGGAATGGAAGTGGTCGACACGGCCCAGGTCGATACGGGAGCGGAAGGGGGCGCCGAGCCGGTCGCTTTGCATTACACGCCGCGCACGCCCGGCGAATACAAAGTGACGTTGCGAGTCGAACCGCGCGACGGCGAGCTGGTCACAACCAATAACGAAGTGAGCACGTTCGTAACCGTGCGGGCCGGCGGGATCAGGGTGCTGTACCTTGCCGGCACGACACGAATTGGCGGCGGGCCGAGTCAGGAACAGCGGTTCGTGCGAGCGGCGCTGGCACGTTCACCGGATATCGTGGTCCAGCGGCGGCTGATCAATTACGAGCCGGCCGGATTGGATCTTGTCGACGCAATTGGCGGCAAAAGCTCCGGCAGTGTTCGGCGCGGGTCTCCGGACGGCGGCGGTGCGGGGTCGGGAGACTCGCGCACAACGGCGGCGGAAGCGCCGGATGTGATCGTTCTCGATGACGTCGACGTACAGGGCTTAAGCACCGCGAGTTGGCAGGCAATTGCGGTACGCGTGCGAAAAGGGATGGGTCTTATCATGCTCGGCGGCTATCACAGTTTTGGACCGGGCGGTTTCCGCGACTCGCCGCTGGAGGACATTTTACCGATCAACATTGGACCGGCGCAGCGACAAGCATTTGGCGAGAGCCTGCGCGAGGATGTGCAGTTGCACGGACCGCTAAGGATGCAGCCGACCTCGCCGCTCGGCATCCGCCACCCGATCATGCAATTGGAGGGTTCGGGGTTCGGGGTTCAGAGTTCAGATGCGAAGAAGCAAGCTCACGAGAACACTAAGGCGGCGAATTGGTCTCAGCTGCCGCCGCTGGATGGGGCAAACCGGATCGGGCGGAATGAGCTCAAGCCGAATGCGCAGGTGTTGGCCGAGGCCGATGATCCGCAACGGCATCCGTTGTTGATCGCCGGGCAATCGGGCGATGGACGGGTGCTGGCTTTTGCCGGCGATTCGACGTGGCATTGGCAGATGGAGGGGTTCGGCGAAGCGCACCGGCGATTCTGGCGACAGTGCATCTTGTGGCTCGCAAAGAAAGATGAGCAAACTGAGGGCCGCGTGTGGATTCGCCTGGCCGGACGGCGCGTGACGCGCGGCGGACGCGTGGAATTCAAGGTCGGCGCCGAAACCGCACAGGGGGAACCGGTCGAGTCGGCACAATTCGAGATCACGGTGCAAACTCCCGATGGCCGCGCGGAACAACTGCGGCCAACCAAGATAGGTTCAGATTGGGCGGCCACATTTCGTCAGACCGCCAAGCCGGGCGACTATCGAATTACCGTCAAAGCGAAAGATGGCAATGCGGATATCGGCAATGCCGAAGCCCGTTTCCTAGTACCAAACCAGGACCTGGAACTCGACCGTCCGGCCGCGGAGCCTGGCCTTATGGCGCAATTGGCCGAAACGACGAAGGCGGCCGGCGGGGCGGCACTTGCGCCGGAAGAGTTGCCCGAGCTGCTCAAACGACTGGCCGAAAAGCCGCCGGAGATGAAGCAAGAGGTAATTGCGAAGGTTACCTACTGGGACACATGGCCGTTCTTCTTGATCTTCGTCGGCCTGTTGGGAACCGAATGGTTTTTGCGGAAGCGATGGGGACTAGTTTGAAGACCACGTCCAATGGCGGTCGGAAGTCATTTTCACTGTGTCGGGCGCGAATCCGAACTTGGTCACGAGATCGCGCACTTCATCGAGTGTGAGTGCGGCTCGCAGCGAATCGGCAAAGAGTTTCTGTTGGTAGGGTGTCGCATCGCCGGCGTAGGTTTCCACGAGATGGAGTAACTCGGCCGCATCATTTGGCCGGACCAGGTCGCGGTGGAACATTACGCCGCCCGATGCAGAGACCCGAACAGCTTCGGCAAGGACCAGTCCCGGCTCGGCGATGTGATGGACAATGCTGTTGCTGATGACAACGGGGATCGAGGCCGAATCGAACGGCAAGCGCTTGGCGTCGGCAAGAATCAAGGAAACGCGACCTGATAATCTGGCCCTGGCGACGTTTTCGCGCGCTACGGCCAGCATAGTTGAGGCGGCGTCGATGGCGATGATTTTAACGTGGGGGGCACGGCGGGCCAGCTCGATTGGGATTTGGGCAGTGCCGGCGCCAAGGTCGAGCACCGCTAATGATGCATGTTGGGGCGCGTTAACTGGTCGCTGAAGCGACCAGCCTGTAAGGGTGGCTAGTAAATCGGTGACGAATTGGGCATTGACGGTGGAATGGTCCATCGCATCGTACTCGCGCACGTCCTCGGCGGTGTCCATGAGTTCTGGTTCGAGGATGCGCGTAAGCATGGAGTTTGTTCGCTATTCGCGCTCCACTTCGCAAAGCCTCCGCGTCGCGGCTAAATGTTTAGCCGCGACGCGGCAGCGGAGCGCGCCTAGGGGCGAATGATAATCTTGCCGGCGAGCGCGCCGCTTCTGCCGACGGTACTTTCTTCTTGTAGCCGGTGGGCCGCGGCGGTCTGGTCGAGCGGCATGATCCGGTCGATGCGCGGCTTGATCTTTCCCGAGGCCAGCCAACGGTTGATGTCTTCGGCCGCCGTTTGCTGCTCGTCCGCGGTCGCGTTCAATACGGCGAAACCGATCAGTCGACAGTCTCTGGAGTAAAACGGACCGACAGGAAATGGCGGCCGGGCATCGCGGCCGGCCATGAGAATCATGCGGCCCCGCGGAGCCAGCAGCGGTATCGTCAGGTCGAAATTCGGCTCGCGAAAGTTTCCCACCAGACATTGACACCATCTGGAGCGAATTCTTTCACGCGGTCCGATACATTTTCTTGCTTGTAGTTGACGGCCGCGTCGGCGCCCAACTCGCGGCACAGTTTTACTTTTTCATCGCTTCCGGCGGTGGTGATCACGCGGGCGCCCAGCGCTTTGCCGATTTGCACCACCATCGAACCCACGCCGCCGCTGCCACCATTGACGAACAAGGTTTCGCCGCTCTGAAGCTGCGCATCTCGCACGAGTCCCAAGTATGCTGTGAGACTTACCAGGGCACACGCGGCAGCCGCTTCGTCGCTCACGCCACCAGGAATCGGATAGAGCCAGCATTCGTCCACCGCGGCGTATTCAGCAAACGTTCCCTGCCGGCCGTGGCGACCCTGGTTCGAACCCCAAACTCGCGTCCCAACCTTGAAGCGTTTCGCGTTCGCGCCAGTCTTTTCTACTACGCCCGCTAGGTCGCAGCCGCCGACAAATGGCAGCGGCAAATCCATCTTCACGGCGCCGCTGCGAATATACGTATCGATCGGGTTGAGCGCAGCAGCTTTCACGCGCACAAGCACTTGGGTGCCGATTGGCTCGGGCGTCGGCAGTTCGCCGAAGATGATGTTTTCGGGCGGGCCGGGCTGATTGATGTAAGCGGCTTTCATGAGTGACTCCGGTTTCACGCGCTCGGCTGGCGCCTCGCGGCTAAACTGATGCAATTGTTAAAGTGATTCGTGTCGGGCTGCAATGGAGCGGCGAAACGTCGCGGTCTATAATATGCCAATGGCACAATCCCGTACCACTACTGGTGTTTTTCTCGTGATTCTGCTCGCGGTGCTGGGATATGTTTTGGTCACGATACCGCCCAGGCTGATCGAGCAGTATTACCACGCGAAGGAGATCAGCCCGTGGATCGGGTACGTGTACCTGGCCGTGGTCGGAGTCGGCAGCCTGTTGCTGGGCGGACTTATGCTATCGATCCTGCTGCATGTTTGGCAGAACACGCGGCGGAAATCGGCCGATCGCCAGCGGCGGAATCTGAGCCCGAGCGAAATGACGGCCGGCGCACAAACCAAGGAATTTACCGACAATCTCACCGCCAGCCGCGATTTTGCCGATGCCGCGCGCGTGACGCCCGAGCTGCGAGCGGAAATTGCCGCGGCAGTGGATGCACTCGAATCGAAGCGGCAGTCGCAGCAGCTCGAGATCGTTGCGTTTGGCACGATTTCGAGCGGTAAGTCGTCGTTGCTCAATGCACTGGCCGGCCGGCCCGTATTTCGCACCGACGTCGTGGGCGGCACCACGATTTCGCGAAGCGAAATCCCTTGGCCCGCCGGCGACCGAGTGATACTTGTCGATACCCCGGGGCTGGCGGAGGTTCGCGGCGAAGCGCGGGCAGCCGAATCGGCAGCCGCCGCGCAAAATGCCGACCTCGTTCTCTTCGTCGTCGATGGTCCGCTGAAGGCTTATGAATCGGAGCTGCTCGAAGCGCTCGCGGCAATGGAAAAACGCATCGTTGTGTGCCTGAATAAGGAGGATTGGTACGACGCGGACCAGCGTGATGAATTGATTCGGCAACTCGGCGAGCAGGTGACGCCATCGGTAAACGGCGCCGACGTGGTCGCGGTCCGCAGCCGGGCGACCAAGCGGCGTCGCGTCCACGTACTCTCCGACGGCAGCGAGCAGGATGAAGAAGTTGCCGTCGAGCCGGATGTCAGTCCGCTTGCCCGGCGGATGTTATCGATCGTCCAGCGCGATGGGCGCGAGCTTCTGCTGGCTAATTTATTGTTGCAGTCGCGGGGCCTGGTCGATGAAGCGAAAGAGCACGTGCTGGCCACATTGGACAAGCGCGCGGACGAGGTCATTGGCAAATACATGTGGGCGGCGGGCGGAGCAGTGGCCATCAATCCGTTTCCGCTGTTGGATTTAGCCGGCGGCAGCGCGATCACGGTGAAGATGGTGCTCGATTTAGCCGCCGTGTATGGCCAGCGGATCGACGCCGATACGATTGTCACGCTGTTGGGTCAGCTGGGAAAGAATCTGATCACGATGGTCGGCGCCTCGGCGGCGGCTCCGGCGCTCGCGGCCGCGGTTGGGTCGATGCTAAAGACCCTGCCCGGAATCGGAACAATCACCGGCGGTATCGTGCAAGGATTGGTGCAGGCGCTCGTGACGCGGTGGATCGGGCGCGTATTCTGTGAATACTTCCGCAACGAAATGCAGCCGCCGCCCGGCGGGCTGGCTGAATTGGCACGCCGCCAATGGGCTGAAGTAACTCGACCGGAGCAGCTTAGAAAGTTGATCCAACTGGGGCGGAACAAGTTGAGTAAAAAATGACCACTAACCAAGCACCAATGACCAATTCAATGCCGGACCAATTCGTGATTGGTCATTGGGATTTGGTCATTGGTCATTCTTCGTTGTGTCCGTCGTGTCATCGTGGTTCAAATTAATTGCTGATTATGGATTCAACTGTAAAATCAGCGACTTTGCCCGAACTCGACAGCGATTATGACGCGGCCGTGGAATCGATTCGCCAGGCGATCGAGCATTTTCGCGGGTGCAGTCCGGAAGAGCGCGCGTCGCTGCAGCGCGATCTGGATCAGTTGCATGCGATGGCCGAGAAGCTCGCGGCCGGAAAAGTCGAAATCGTCGTCTTCGGCGAAATCAGCACGGGCAAGTCGGCGCTGATCAATGCGCTTGTGGGCGAAGCGGTGGCCGAGGTAAATGTCCGCGGCGGTTGGACGAAGGATGTGTGGAATCTCGGCTGGAACGGCGCCGGATTTTGTGTGCCCGGTTTGGCAAACTCGCAGGTCATATTGGTCGATACGCCCGGATTAAACGAGGTCGATGGGCGCAGCGAGCCGCGATGGCGCACGAGGCGGCGTCGCGGGCCGATTTGGTCCTATTCGTCGTCGATTCGGATATGAATGAAGTGGAATACTCCGCTTTGGTGGAACTCGCGGCCAGTCATAAACCGATCGTGCTCGTGCTCAATAAGGCAGACCTGTACACGCCGCAAGAGATTGATCGAACTGCTATTGGTATTTCGGGGCCCGCGGCTGGCGGGTGTGGTCGATCCAGAAAATATCGTTTCCGCGAAAGCCGACCCACGGCAGGTGGAATACTTTGTCGAATCGGCCGATGGACGCACACGGCAGGAATGGCGAAAGCCTGCGCCGGACGTGGCCGCGCTGCGAGAGAGGATTTTGGAAGTGCTCGCCGCAGAGGGCAAAGTGCTCGTTGCACTCAACGCCGCGATGTACGCGGCCGATAAGAGCGACCGGATGGGCGCGCTCCGCGTGCGGATGCGCAATGAGAAGGCGACGGCAACCATTTGGAGCTTTGCCGTGATCAAGGCGCTTGGCAGTGGCGCTGACTCCTTACCCGATTGCCGACGTACTAGGCGGAACTGTTTGCGATGCGACCATGGTCGTAACCCTCGGCCGAATTTACGGCATTTCCATCACAACGGCCAACGCTCGGGAACTGGTAACGTCAATCGTTCGGGCTGCTGGAGTCGTGATGGGCGTTGAATGGCTGACGCACGCAGCATCGGGCCTGATTAAAGGATTGACGCTAGGTTTCGGCACGGTGGCGACGGCGCTGCCGCAAGGGGCCGCGGCGGGGTGGGGATCGTATATTGTCGGCGAATCGGCCCGGTACTACTTCGAGCATGGCGCCAGTTGGGGTCCGCAGGGGCCAAAGCGCGTGGTCACGCGAATCTTGGAAAACACCGACAAGCGATCGGTCCTGCTGCGGCTCAAGAGGAGATCAAGAAGAAGATTTCGCTCAATCGCTATGCAGGGAAGTGACGTTAACCGCGACGTGCAGGCCAGAAGGCGGCCGCCACGGCTATCGCGGCGAGAATGCCCGCGACGACCCAGAGCGACCGCCGCAAAAACTGTCGATGGGCGATTTCCCGCTCGATCTCGGCTCGATTCCTTGCTTCGAAGATTGGGAACCCTCGCTCTGCAAGCGGCCGATAGTAATCGATCCAAAGAGTCCAGGAATCTGGCGGTGTGAGCTTTTTGAGGTTTTCGTCGATCAAGCGCTCGTGTTCAGCGGGATCAAACATGGGAATTTTTGGCTGTGTGCCCAACTCCAAATGTTCACGGCCGCGAGTGCTGCAACCAAGATCATGCATCCTGCCATCACACCCTTCCGCCTGTTCCACTGCGTGGCGGGACGAGCTTCCTCGACCGCAGCCAGCGGCAAATGCCGCATTTTTCGCAGCGGCGGCACGTCGAGCTGGGCTGCCGCACGAACAAATGACACGCCCTCCCGCTTGCCGGATATCGACCGGCACTTGCTGTCCGCACTCGCAGGCAAGAAGGTATTGGGACATGGGATTCGTACGAGGAGCGATTTCCGCAAAACGTTAGGGTCAAAGAAGATACAGCTAAAACGCTAACATCCGATGCGGCAAAATCGCATTTCGACGCGAACGGTTGACGCAGTTGCTATCGGATATGCTCATCGTAAGGATTTTTTTCGGCGTGCCTATGGACTGATTTGTAGCGGCGTTTAGAATTGAGAGGCTTAACCTCCCGGCTAGGGCAGCATTCAAGTGTCCACGTAAGCGGCGCCGTGGGAAGTCTGCGCGAAATGACTCTCGCGTGGGGCGTCAGCACTCTATTGGGGCGACGAAGCCACGGGAATCGATGAGGGTCGGACCATATGTTGGCAGTCCGCCGCCATCAAGAAGTGCTTGCAAAAGCGCGGCGCTGCAAATTCGCCGGAAGATTTCCGCTCAGGAGATGTCCGCATCGTTGCGATCGTCGTTGGTGCCGAATTCATAACGACCTCGCGCGTAGCATGCAACGTAGATAACGCAGAAGCGCTGAGCTTCGTTTCACTATAAGAAGTAACGGTCAGGTAAGCGTGTTTGTGGGGTGTCATTGTTTGCGTCGGCGTAATTTTTTACCAAATGGTCGGGCAGACAGGACATCGAAGTAAGCAGTGTTAGAATTAGTTGTCAATCACCTGGCTGGAGATTGATTTTTGTTTTTGGGGAGGTCTGCGCTGGGGATAGTATAGCTGCCATTCGACGTTTCGCTGGATTGTCCGTGTTTTTGCAGGGAGCACCTTACCTACCAAGGCGCCTGCACCGGCCCACCGGCAGTTGGACGTCGATCGGCCTTTTGCGGTTCCTTTTCGCAAGTTCCTATTTGTCTCATTGGCCCTTCAATTGGTAGGAGTGTAAATCTTGTACGATTCACTGCTGGATCATGACCTTGAGGATGAAACAACAGTAGTCGTCGACGTCGCGACGGATATAGACGACAAGGCGCTGGACGAAGATGACGAGACAGATAGTCTCGTCGAGACCGACGAAAGCGATGCCGCGGAGACAGACGGCGGAGACGCCGAATCGGAAGGCTTGCTGGAAGGCGGCGACGGCGAATCGTGGTCGGACGATCCGGTCCGTATGTATCTCACGCAGATGGGTGAGATCCCGCTGCTGACGCGCAAAGAAGAAATTCGCCTCGCGCGCAAGATTGAAATCACTCGGGCGGCGTTCCGCCGCAAGTTGCTTTGCTGCGATTATGTCATTCGCAGCGCGGTAAAGGTGCTGCACCGCGTTCATCGGGGCGAGCTGCCGTTCGACCGCACCGTGCAGGTATCGGTGACCGATCGGCTGGAAAAGGACCAGATTCTCGGCCGGTTGCCGCATAATTTGGCAACGCTCGATCGGCTGTTGGAGCGCAACGCCGAAGATTACCGCATCGCCACCAGCAAGTCGCACAAGCCGGCCGAACGGAAGGCGGCGTGGAAGCGGCTCAGCCGGCGGCGTTGCCGGGCCGTGTTGTTGGTCGAAGAGCTCGGACTGCGCACTCAGCGAATCGAGCCGATGATTGGCCAGCTCGAGCAGTTCAGCGCGCGCATCGATCAGCTTCGAAATCAGATCGAGCAGATGAAGCGCGAAAAGAAGTCGGTCGCGGAGCGCAAGCCGCTGTTGATCGAGAACCGCAACATTCTGCGTGCCTTGCAAGAGACGCCGTCGAGCCTGCGGAATCGCATCAAGGACCTCAAGAAGGTCTACAGCGAGTATCAGCGGGCCAAGCGGGGTCTTTCCGAAGGTAACCTGCGGCTGGTGGTTTCGATCGCCAAGAAGTATCGCAACCGCGGTCTGTCGTTCCTGGACCTGATCCAGGAAGGCAACGCCGGCCTGATGCGGGCGGTCGATAAGTTCGAATACCGCCGCGGGTTCAAGTTCTGCACGTACGCGACGTGGTGGATTCGCCAGGCGATCACCCGCGCCGTGGCCGACCAGAGCCGCACGATTCGCATTCCGGTCCACATGGTCGAAACGATGAGCCGCGTGCGAAACGTTTCGCGGCAACTGTTGCAGCGGCTGGGTCGCGAGCCCTCGATCGAAGAGACGGCCCGAGCCGCCGATTGCACGATCGAAGAAGCCCGCCGCGTGCTGGCGATGAGCCGCTACCCGATCAGCCTCGACCGGCCAGTCGGCAACAGCGAGGACAGCCACTTCGGCGACCTGCTTACCCGATTCGGGCGCCGAAAGCCCGGCGATTGGCGCCGCCCAGGAAATGCTCCGCGGCCAGATCTCGAAGGTCCTCAAGACGCTCAGCTACCGCGAACGCGAAATCATCAAGCTCCGCTACGGCCTGGGCGACGGCTACAGCTACACGCTGGAAGAAGTCGGCCACATTTTCAAGGTCACGCGCGAGCGCATCCGCCAGATCGAAGCCAAGGCCGTCCGCAAGCTGCAGCAACCCAGCCGCAGCGGCGAGCTGATTGGGTTCTTGGACTAAGTAGGTGCCGCGAGCCGAGCGGGACTTGATCGAATCATGACACGCCAACATGTCCGGCTCGGCTCGCCGGACCTACTGATCAGGGCAACTTGTTTGCCTTCTACCCAAGACCGAGGCGTTCCCGCACGCCTCGGTTTTTTTCTTTTGGCCCTTTACGTTACTTTTTAGTTACGTTACAATTCGGTCACACAACTTACTTCCCCATCAAAAACCCCATTTTTGGAGACTACGCCATGAATCTCGCCGATCTCACGATCGACATATCGCAGGAAATCGAAATCAAGGCCGCACCCGGTACCGTGTATCGCAACATGATCGCTCAGTTGTCGCCAGATCATGGGCGGCGATGGAAAAGAGATGGTGCTGACAATGGAAGAATGGCCGGGCGGACGATGGTTTCGCGACCTGGGCAACGGCCAGGGGCACCTGTGGGGCTTTGTGCAAGTGATCAAGCCGCCGACGCTTCTGGAGATTTACGGGCCGATGATGATGTCGTATCCCGTGGCCGGTCACTTGCAGGTTCGCTGCGCCCAAATCGGCGGCGGCACGCTACTGACCCTGCAGCACCGCGCAATCGGCATGATCGACCCGAAGCATCGCGAGGGCTTCCCAGAAGGTTGGGGGAGAATTCTCAAATGCATCAAGGATGCCACCGAGAAATGATCGTTCGGCCGACTTGTTTTTTCAATTCACCATCGCCGAGATTTGCGCCATGAATCAAGACCTCGACCGCATCTGGAAAGCGCTGGCGGACGAAACTCGCCGGACAATTCTCGATTTTTTGCGTTCGGGTCCGCAGCCGACGACCGCGATCGTGGAGCAGTTTCCCGACCTGTCGCGATTTGCCGTCATGAAGCATCTCGACGTGCTACGGCAAGCGGCGCTCGTCGTGACGCGTGAAGAAGGTCGCCAGCGGATCAACTCGCTTAATGCGGTGCCGATCCGGATGATCTACGAGCGGTGGGTGAGCAACTATCAGGACTTATGGGCGAACACGCTGCTGCGCGTGAAAGAAGCGGCGGAACAGAGCGTCACAGTATCCACCTCTGCCCGGCCGGCAAAGAATTCGAAAGATAAGCGGAAGCGGCGGAAGGCGTCGCGAAGTCCTCCGGCCTCCTCCCCTTCGATGGGGAGGGTTAGGAAGGGATGACGTGAACAACAGAGGGCGCTATCCCCCCTCCCCAGCCCTCCCCGCCGAGGGGAGGGAGCCGGAATGTTTTTAACGTTTTAGAGTTCGGAGGCGCCGTGCGTGATTATTTACTGACGCTTTCAACTACTTCAAATAAGGAGCAAAATCATGGCAACTACCAGCACACTCGCCAACGAACATCGTGTCGTCTCACGCGAAGCTTGGCTCAAGGAGCGCCTCGCGCTGCTCAATGAAGAGAAGAAACTCACTGCGCCAGCGAGACGCGATCGCGGCGAAAGTCCGCGAGCTGCCTTGGGTAAACGTCGACAAAGCTTACACCTTCGATTCGCCGACCGGCAAGAAAACGCTCGTCGATCTCTTTGGGCCTCATAGCCAGCTCATCGTGTATCACTTCATGTTCGATCCGACGTGGTCGCAGGGCTGCAAGTCGTGCTCGTTCATCGCCGACCATTACAACGGGATTGTCGTCCACCTCGCCCACCGCGACATCTCGTTTGTCACGGTTTCGAAGGCACCGATCGAGAAGATCGAGCAGTTCCGCAAGCGGATGGGGTGGGCGTTTCCCTGGGTCTCCGGTGGAAGCAATGAGTTTGGTCATGATTTCGGTGTCTCGTTCAGCAACGAAGAGCTGGCCGACGAAAACACCATCTATAATTTCAATCAAAAGCCCTATCCGATCCGCGAACTGCCGGGTGTCTCGGTGTTCATCAAGGATGAGGACGGGAATATCTACCATACCTACTCCACGTACGCACGCGGCTTGGACCACTTTCTTACCGCCTACCAGTACATGGACGTCACACCGAAGGGTCGCGACGAAGCGGAGACGCCGGGCATGGGCTGGCTGCGTCATCACGACCGCTACGACGGCTCGCCCTTTGTGCAACCGTGGGAGGAAAAGCCGGGGATCACCGGGCCGCTTCCCCGCTAAAATTCTCTGGACCGGAGCGAATCTGCTGGGGAACTTTAGAGGTCGTGCGTCATGAGAAACCGATGTTGCTGCAACAATAAATCGGGCGCTGCGGTCGCAGAACGATCGTGGGCCCGCGCGGTTCGCCGAGCAATGAGTTGGCTCGTGCCGGGGATTGTACTGGCAGCGATGCCGAAGTGCCCACTTTGTTTAGCGGCGTACGTCGCGCTATTCATGGGATTCGGAATTTCGTTGGCAGCGGCCGAGTTTGCCTGGTGGTTCGTCACGATTAGCTGTGCTGCAGCCTTGATTTACCTGGCCGCAATCATACTACGCCGATATATGAACTTCCAATGAGTTTGTCCGGCAAAGTCTAGTCAACCGAACACCACGGCCCATACATACCTCGGTTTTCGCCGGTGCATTGCTCACATTTACGGCGCAGGACTAGTGCAATGCTCGCAAGAAAGCGATAATTAGTAGTTGAGGCATTCCTGCTTTTTGTCGACGCTTCAGTGGCATTAGGAAAACCAATATGCGCATCGCGAATGCGAAAGAAAAAGGTGCATATTATACGCCGGCTGACGTCGCACACACACTCGTTCGTTGGGCGGTCCGCAACGAAACGGACCGCATGCTTGACCCATCATGTGGGGACGGGCAATTCTTGACCATGCATTCGAATGCTGCCGGTATTGAACAAGATCCTTCGGCGGTTGCCTTAGCAGCCAGGCGGACAAAGGCACGTATCTACGCCGGCGATTTTTTCGACTGGGCGTCTGAAGTGCGTGAGCGATTCGATTGCGCGGTGGGAAATCCACCTACTATGAAGCCGTGTTGATTTCAAGCTGCAATTGGATTGTTCGCTAGGCGATCGCCTTTCGAAGAAACTTCCTGTGCCGCTGCCAGCGATGGGAATTCATCCGACTATTCGAGGTGTCTGTGCTGAATCGTGTCGTGCACAGTCTCATTTATCCAAATACGCCACGCCGCTCATTCGTTTAAACGCGATCCAGTCGCCTCGGCGACTTCGCAGGGTGGGTTCCGAGCTGACGCGGACCGTTCCCAAGTAGCTGGCCAATCAGGCAGAGAGATTCTTCTGAACGTATGATTCTGGTGTGGTTCATGCTACGCGGTGGCCGCGGCTGGCGGCGGTTCGCGCCATTCCGTGCTGTCCCGCAACATGGCCCAGCAACGCACCAACAGTTTTCGCGCCAACGCCACGATCGCTTGCTTCCTGCGTGTCTTCTGGCCCCGCGAGAGCCGCAACATCAGCCGTTGGGCCCACGGGTTGTAACGCAGCAAGACCCAGCCCGCTTCGACCAGCATCTTTCGCAACAGCGACGGCCCGCGACGACTGATGCGTCCCTGGCGATCGGTCTCACCCGATTGAAACTGTTTGGGCACCAGCCCCGCATAAGCGGAGACTTGCCGCCCATTCTCAAACCGATGCGGGTCGTCCAGGTAAGCGACGACCACCTCCGCCGTGCAACGTCCGACACCGGGGATCGTCCGCAACAACTTGACGCTCTCGCTCGACGCCGCAAACGTTTCGAGCTTATGTTCCACTTTGCGCAGCAGCTTGGTGACCGCCTTGAGCGCCTGCAGCTCCAGCGCCGCTTCGCCGCGCCACAGCTCGTCCGCAGAACATTGCTCTAAGGGCTTGGCAAGCTGTTGGATCACCTCGAATCCGGCCACGGTCCAGGCCCGCCTTTTATACGCTATCAGCGATTTGCTGGAGCTGTGCGCAAACGAGCACTGAGTCTTTGCGCAGATAACGGTGTATTCTTTTCATCGCTTACTGCTTCATGGGCGCCATTCCTCGTGGGAGCTGCGAGTCTTCTTAGGCCGGGCGGACGAATGGCATTCGTTGTTCCGGCAGAAATCGGACACGCTGGATACGCGGCGCCGTTAATTGAATATTTAAGCCGCTCATTTCGAATTGTCCATTTTGTTGCAATTCAAAACTCCGTATTCTCCGAATTATCGCAAGATGTTTGGTTATTATTCGCCGACGGATATGGTGATTCGACGGAGCATCTTTCATTGACGACGTGGACATCGTTCCGCAAGTGCGCTCGGCCCCCTCGACCAAATGCAACTCTTTCGCTTTTGGAATGGCGTAATTGGTCGAATCGGTTACGACCGTTTATCTTGCCAAAAGAAACACTTGATCTCTATCAGCATCTTGCAGCCGGTGAAAGTACTCTGAGATTGGGAACTGTCGCCCAAGTCGGCATTGGCTATGTTACCGGCGCGAACGACTTTTTTCATTTGAGACCGTCAGTAGCAAAGTCGTTACAAATACCGGATCGATTCCTAGTACCAACAGTCCGCAACGGACGATCGCTTCCCGCGCACGTTGTTGATAACTCAACAGTCTCTACGTGGGCCAAGCGAGATGAGCCGTTTTTGCTTTTACGATTGCGCCCCGAAGACGCAATACCGTCTCCCGTCCGACGGTATCTGAATTCGATTGCTGCGAGAACGGCAAAAGAGTCCTACAAGTGCCGTAACAGACAACCATGGTATGCCGTCCCAGACGTCACCACGCCGGATGGTTTCTTGGCGTACATGAGCGGACGAGAACCATTCCTCGTATCTAATGCGGTCGGATGCGCTTGTACAAACTCAGTACATGCCGTTCGGATGCGAAATGGTTGCCGATTACGCGCAATCCAAAGTGCGTGGAGTCATTCACTGACACGGCTTAGCACCGAGCTAGAGGGACATCCACTTGGAGGTGGCTTGTTAAAGTTGGAACCTCGGGAAGCTGCGCGAATTGTCGTGCCAAAACCGAAACTAATTCTTTCCAGAAAGGACACTTTATGTATCGAACGTGGAATCAGCGAACTTAGGGAGTGGCGTCACCATGGGTGAGCAGCTTACCGGTCTAAAAGCCGCACTTCTGGCATTTGTGGAGGCGACGGCTACACAAAGCCAAGAACACATTAAGCCATTGCACAGTCACATTGTTGAGCGGCTGGTAATCGAAGGTGGTTTTCGACCGGAAGATATTTCACCGCGTCCGCCATTGCGTATCGAGTCCCGCGGCCGCGGAAATCAACAATCTCATTCCTTGGTGTATGACGAAAATGTTGCTGAGCCCGGCGAGCAAACCGTACTTGGTGGCTTGAAAACAAAGGACGTCGACGTCGTCGTTGCAAAGCCGGGTATTGGTCCATGCCTCGCCATTTCAGTAAAAGGAACGTTTAATGCGTTTCGAAATCTAACCAATCGCATGGAGGAGGCTGCCGGTGATTGCACAAATCTGCATATTGCTTATCCCGCTCTAGTTTATGGTTTTTTGCATGTCATGCGCGCAAACTTGGCGGCTGATGTTGCTAATCGTAATGACGTAGCCATGAATGATGACGGAAGGATCGTAGATTCAATTAAGCGATACCATGATGTGATGTGTCGTTTGACAAACCGTTCAGACTTACGGAATGACGTCAGCAGGTATGAAGCGGTTGCGATCGCTCTTGTTCACCCCCGCGGCACAAATATGGCCGAAGTAGTCGGCGATTTTCCACTTGCGAAAAGTCCAGTTGCATTCCTGGCATTCTTTGACGCGCTGTACGCGGCATATGATCTTCGATTCGTCTACTCGGCACCTGCTCTGGAATCTAGAACGCGACGACTTATCTGGGACATCGATTCGCCAATTATAGAGCTGGCGATCGCTTGTGGATTCAATCCTCGAGTCGCGGGAGCATAACCGCGTGTTGTATCGCTTCGCCGCGGTGATCGCGCTTATCTGCTCTCTGAATTCGTTGGGCAATGCTGCCCTTACCGGCAACGTCGATGGCTACCGCGGCATCTGGTACTCGAATCAGCCGACCGGCGACGAATACAAATATAAGTACAGTGGCGGGTTCGCAACTTATCCCCAGCAACAAGAGCCGATCGCGATTTATAGCCGAGCGGCGAACAAAACCTTCTTTTGCTATGGCGGATCGACGGGCAAGCAAAAAGAGCTGGCCGAGATGGTTTCGTATTTCGATCACGCCACCGGCCAGGTACCCCGGCCTCGTGTCGTGATGATCAAAAAAACCGACGATGCCCACGAAAACCCGACGCTCTCGATCGACGACAGCGGGCACCTTTGGGTGTTCTGCAGCACGCACGGGCCTGCCAAGAACTCGTACATCTTTCGCAGCAAGGCGCCGTACACAATCGATGACTTCGATGAGACGGCTCGCACAAACTTTTCCTACAGTGAGCCTTGGTTCATTCCCGGCAAGGGTTTCTTTTTTTTGCACACGCGCTACCAGAACGGCCGCCGCCTGCTGCACTGGATGACGAGTGACGACGGCCGCCAGTGGTCGCACCCTGCCCTACTTGCCGCCGTCGAAATGGGCCACTACCAAATCAGCAATCGTCGGGGCGACCTCGTGGCGACTGCGTTCAACTACCATCCGCTAAAAGGCGGCCTCAACGCGCGAACCAACCTGTATTACCTCCAGACGAACGATATGGGGAAAACGTGGCAGACGATGAGGGGCACGACTGTCACAACGCCAATCACCGACAAGCACAACGATGCGCTCGTTTATGACTACGAGGCCGAGCACAAACTCGTGTACCTGAAAGACATCAACTTCGACGCAAGCGGCCGGCCGGTGATCCTCTATCTCACCAGCGGCGGCTATGCGCCGGGCCCGAAAAATGGTCCGCGCGAGTGGTTTACAGCGCATTGGACCGGTGAATCCTGGCAACGCCGCCCGTTCACGACAAGCGATCACAACTACGATTTCGGTTCTCTCTACATCGAACCCGATGAATGGCGAATCATCGCGACAACCGACTCGGGACCGCAAGCTTTTGGCACCGGCGGCGAAATAGTGATGTGGACAAGCGGCGACGAAGGAAAAAGTTGGACGAAATTCGAGCAGCTTACTCGCGATAGCAAATTCAATCACTCCTACCCGCGCCGGCCGGTCGACGCCAATCCGCAGTTTTATGCACTTTGGGCCGATGGCAACTCGCTCGAACGCTCGGAGTCACGTCTGTATTTCACCGACCGTGAGGGCAGTCACGTGTGGCGACTGCCAGCGGATATGAGCGGAGACTTTTCGTCACCGGAGGTCGTTCCATAAAAATTCAACACGGTGCTTTACACGGGTATCGACGCGCATTAGACTGCCGGGTGGTTAATGTGCGTTGGTGGTCGGCGGCCCGCGTTTTGGTCGCCGACGAACAGGGAACCCGGTGCAATTCCGGGACGGCCCCGCCGCTGTAACCGAGAAAACGCGAAGCATTCTGTTTGTGCCATTGTCTTTGCGAATCAGCACCGGCCTTACGGCCTGTGCTATGAAATGCTGAGGCGAGAAGGCAGCTTCGCGACAAAGCTCGGGAGTCAGAAGACCTACCAACGCGTGGCATGTGGATGGCCGCGAGGGACGGCCGCCGCGAGCATTTGTCGTTTAGGAGCGTGGTGCCTCTCGCGCACGTGGACCACTGGCTTTGCCGGTGTTCGTTCGTGCGCAGAAATGCACTGGCGGAGCCAGTGGCACACGAGTGTTGGCCATGCGTTTGCGACCGCAAATTTCCGGGCGTTTTCGCGGCGGAATGACGCTTGTCGAACTGCTGGTCGTGATGGCCATCATCGGCGTGATGGTGGCGCTTTTAATGCCGGCGGTGCAGGCTGCCCGCGAAAGTGCTAGGCGCGCCGGCTGCCACAACAATCTGCGGCAACTCGGCCTGGCAATGTCGCTTTACGAGCAGCATGCACGGACGTATCCGACCGGCTGCATCGGCTGCAAATTCGTCGTACCGCCCGCCGGCGGCCCCCCTACCCCGCAGCGGTATCTTTCGTGGAATATCCACCTGTTGCCGTTTCTCGAGGAAATGCCGCTGTGGAAATCGGTCGACGAATCCATTCCTTCGTATCAGCCGGCGAATAAGGCCGCCGCGGCCACAATCGTCAATGTGTTTCTTTGCCCCAGCACGGTGGAAAATGCCGTGCGGCAACCCAAAGGCTTGTGGCAGGGCGCGGCCTTCTCCGATTACGCGGGCATTTACGGCGTCGAGGGGGACGGGCACACAGCCACCGATCCAAACGCCATGCAATGGCTCGCCAACCAGTGGCTCGGCGTCATGTTGTACGAAGAAGCTGTTGCGCCGCGCGCAATTACCGATGGCCTGTCGAAAACGGCGTGCATCGCCGAGACCGTGCTGCGGCGGCAAACGGAGTCGGAATGGATCAACGGCAACAACCTCTTCGCCCAAGAGGCGTCGACGCCGATCAATCGCTCCTCAGGTTTAGGCAACGAAATTGGCAGCCCCCATCCGGGCGGCGCTTCGCTGGTTTTCTGCGATGCGCACGTCGAGTTCGTGGCCGAATCGATCGAGCAGCCGGCGCTCCTTGCGCTACTGACGAAGGCGGCCGGCGACTAAACGATCACCACGAAAAGCTCGAAAAGCCACCAAAACAAAATGAAATACGTCGATCGCAAGTCGCTGCCGAATGCCAGGACGGATAGACGCCGGCCGGCATGGCACTGGTTACTTTTCGCGTCTTTTTGTGCATTTTCGTGGCAATCTTCCTCCGCCGCGGCGCCGTTCTCGTTTGACGACATCACGTATTGGGTCGGCAGCGGAAGCAATCGGGCGGCTCTCACGATCGATTGGGCCGATAATTCGACGGCGCCGCCTGCCCTTGTTTGGGGATACCGGTGGGACGGTGTCAAACATGGTAACGACATGCTGTCTGCGATCATCGCCGCCGATCCGCGGCTGTTTGCCAAACTGGGCGGCTCGCCGGGCAGTCCGATCGCCGTGTACGGCCTGGGCTACGATGCCAACAGCAACGGCCAGTTTGGAATCAACGACGACACAGCATTCGATTCACAAGGTTTTGCCTATACCGACCCGTCGGACCTCGCGACCGCGACCGATTCGGGCGATTACTATGCCGAAGGTTGGTTCGCCGGCTTCTGGCATTACGGAGTCGCCGCGGCCGATCCGTACAACGGCGGAAGTTGGTCCGACACATCCGTTGGCATGGCTGCCCGCACGCTCACCGACGGCTCCTGGGACAGTTGGACGTTCTCACCAACGTTCAACTTCTCTGCGTATGCCATGAACCCGGCCGCGGCAGCACCGCCCTTGAGCGGCGACTTCAATCACGATGGGCGCGTGAACCAGGCCGATTACGAGGTGTGGAGGTCGAGCTTCGGTTCGACTTCCGATCTTGCGGCCGATGCCAACGGCAATTCAATCGTCGATGCGGCCGACTACGTCGCCTGGCGCCGCGGTTTTGCTGCAAACGATTTCGCGAGCGGTTCACTTGCGAACAACATTCCCGAGCCCACGACAGCGCTGCTGATTGCATCCTTCATGGTTCAGTTTTTGATTCGGAGAAAAAAGAAGGTTCACGCAGAGGCGCAGAGGCGCGGAGAGGCTGGAAAACAGCGAAAGTTCTCTGCGTCCCCTGCGCCTCTGCGTGAGATTTCTGCCTACCAAACAGTTTGGCGAACGCATTCTTGATGACTCCGAACGAACGCTGCTACCCAAAAGATGAAAGGAAAGTTCCAATGAATCGTACGAATTCGCTGCTTGCTCTGGCCTGCGCCGCAATTGTTCTATCGATGTGCAACTCACCAGCCCAGGCTCAATACGCGGCCGAGGTCATGTCGTACAATCCGGGCACAACGCCATCGCCGGGCGGCTACACCACGCCAGAAGCCGCGATTGGCGAACCGGAGCGCCTGACGGGCGATGGTGGGCCATTTCCTTTTCCGAGCGTGGTCTCGCCGTTTAGCCCGCCCTATTTGACGAACGAGATCGTATCGATCGGCCAAGGCGGCCAGATCACGCTGCGGCTCTCGAATTTTGCTGTTCCCCAACCTTCAGGACCACCCGAGATTGGACTCTTCACGAACGTCGGAATCTTCGACGTCGACTATCCGAACGGTCACTCGGGAATTCAGGCAACGCCGTTCAGCCCATTGGACATCGCCGACGTAGACGTGAGTGCCGACGGCGTAACCTGGGTGAGTCTTGGCACCAAATTGTTCGACGTGCCAACCAACGGCTACACCGATGTAAGCAGCTCGTCCAGCACGCCAGGCAGTGCGCTGAGCGATTTTCAGCAGCCCTTCGTCGGCGCTTTGAGCAACTTCGACGATCGATCGTACTCCAGCATGTTGAGCGTTCTCGGGAGCTCGGGCGGAGGAAAATGGATTGATATTTCCGATTCAGGTCTGGCGCAAGTCGGTTACATTCGCTTTTCACGCGATAACACTGCCGGGGGCGATTTCAGTAATAATTTCGATCTGGACGCGGTTTCGATTTCGCACGCGGCGTTAGGTTCGCCGACTGTACCCGAGCCGGCGACGCTCCTTTTGATGTCTATCGCAACGTTCTTATCGGTGACATTGCGGCGTCGGCGTCGTTCATATGACCGTTGTATGCGATGACTTCGCCAAATTCCAGCCAGACGAGAATAACCAAGACCTGCAAACTGTTCATTATTTCTAGATCGCCAGATAAATGCGGTCGCATGAGTGCGAGGCACCATCCGTCAAATATCGCGATGGCCAGGCTCGTCGAGATGCGCAGAGCCCAATGCCAATTTCGACTCCAGAGAATGAGGCAAGCGACCGCCAAGGCAGCGTTGTTCAAAACGAACAACGACGTAAAGACCCACGACTGTTGCAGCAACTTTGACTCACCCAATAACGCAGCGAGCACCGCAATGCCAGTCGTAAACACGAACAGGTCTTTCAAGGAAAACTGGGCTGCCATAGCAGAACGACGCCGACGCGCCGCGACTAGCTTTTGTACCCATAAGGCGATCAAGACCGTAGCAGTATGAATTGCAATCAATGTGGCCGACTCGAACACACCCAAGGACGATTCCGCGCGAAACACTGCCTGGACAGCCAGCAAAACGGCGACGCCGGCCACAATCCAGCGGCGAAACTTTTGCTGTCCGGAGTAAACGAACCAAACGCAAATCGCGCTAAGCTCGCCGAATACCAGGGCCAGCACAAGCGTTTCGAGATGATCGCTCCTGCCGAACAGCCGAATCCAACTGAATACGACGAGATCAAGCGAAATCGTCGCGGCCAATAGGAGCCAAAAGATAAGCGGTGAACGTTGATGCATGTGATAGCGGCGTTGCGTGTTGAGCGGCCAGTTGTCAGAATAATCGGTTCGCGGAAATGTGGCGAGTTCAGCCGTGGCCGCGCCGTCCCCGCGACAGGCGGTCGCGGCTTTATGGAATGTTTCTGTGCCTAGCGCTACGCTCATCGAGAAATGTTGCCTGATCGCCCAGCCGGTGGCCGGAAACCCGACCCAGTATTTGGTCGAGCAGGCTTTTACGCAACGCGAGCTCGATTGGCGATTCATGACGTTCGAGGTTGACCCGGCCAACTTGGGCGACGCCATGCGCGGCATTCGCGCGCTGGGCTTCCGCGGCGTTAAGGTCGCCGAGCCCTTTCAGGAATCGGTCATCGAATATGTCGATGAGCTGAGCGACGTGGTGCGCCGCTGTGGATCGATCAATTGCGTCACCGCCACTGGCGATCGACTTGCGGGCGACAATACGGAAGGCGTCGCGCTCGCGGAACTTGTGAAACAGCAGGTGAGCCTGGTCGGTCGGCATGCAATGATCCTTGGCGCCGGCCGGCTCGCACGCGCGGCCGCGGTCTCCCTGGCGGACGCGGGCATCGCGGCGATTACCGTGGCAAGCCGCAAAGAATCGGCTGGTCAGCAGTTAGTTGAATGGGTTCAGGGCCAGTCGACGGCCACGGCAACGTTCGTGCCGTTAGGCGGCAACTCGCTCGCAATCGAGCCCGATATGGCAGTCTTGGTGAATGCCACATCGCTCGGCGCCGCCAAGCCAGAAGCCAAGCTGCCGATCAACATCGAGTCGTTGGGCTCGAAACTCGTTGTCGCCGAGGTAGCTTACAACACTTCGCGAACCTGGCTCTCGCACCAGGCGGCGGAGCGCGGCTGCCGGGTTATCGATGGCCTCTCGTTGTACGTCGAGCAGACGGCACTGGCGCTTCACACCTGGACCGGCGCCATGGCAGACACAGTCACGATGCGTGAAGCCGCGGAGGAGTTTTTGGGAATCTGATTTAGACAAGGAGAAGGGGAGACAAGGAGACAAGGTGATCGAGGAGATGCAATTCTCCTTGTCTCCTTGTCTCCTTGTCTCCTTGTCTTTCCATGAGTTGTGGATTGTTTATTACCGGAACGGGGACCGGTGTTGGCAAAACGTATATTGCTGCGCTTGCGGCACGGTCGCTGCGAGCCGCTGGAAAACGGGTTGGCGTTTACAAGCCGGCGGCAAGCGGTGGTGAAATCCTGGAAGGGAAGCTGGTTTCTCCAGATGCGATCACCTTGTGGGAGGCGGCTGAGAGGCCGGGGTCTCTCGAGCAAGTTTGTCCACAAATATTTTCGGCCCCGCTCGCGCCCGATCTGGCGGCCCGCGCCGAAGGGCGGCACGTCGATCGGCAGCAACTTCGCGACGGAATCGAATTCTGGCGAAAGAAGTGATGTGATCCTTGTCGAAGGCGCTGGCGGCCTGATGTCGCCGATCAGTGACGACGATTACAACGCTGACCTCGCGGCCGAGTTTGGTTTTCCGCTTTTGGTCGTTGCGGCCAATGAACTCGGCACGATCAACGCGACGCTGCAGACTCTGGTTACGGCGGAAACATTTGGCAATGGGCTCAGCGTGGCCGGCGTCGTGCTCAACTCGCCAAATCGGCGCGACGACGATGAAAGTGTGAATAGCAATGCCGATGAACTTGCTCGGCGATCCAGCGCCCTCTATTGGCCGTTGTGGCAAATGGCGGCGGCTTCGATCGCCCAGTCGATTGGGCAACATTGTTAGATAGCCGACCCATTTTGGGTCGGTCGGCGATGCGCAGGAGCTAAATCCGCGTGACTCCGGCCAGGATGGCCGGGCTATCTGTCTATGCCGTGGCGATGACTTCGGCGAGCGGCGAGCGCATTTCGGCCATCGATGTGTCGATGATGAGTTTCATCGTCCCGATCCACCGGCCGTCGCTTCCCGCCTTGATATACCAATGGGGATGCACCACGACCGATTGATGCACGAGCTCGAATCCGCCTTCCGACTGGCTGACCGTTTCAATCGGAAACGTCCAAAAGTGCGTTGGCTGATCGCAGTGCAAATCTACGTCGATGCCCAACCATTCATCGGTGAGGGCGAGGCCGTCAACGTCCTTGAGATCGAGCCGGGTGCCCAGTTGGCCGAGCTGATTGTGCCCCCCGTCGTGGAAGTAACGATCATCGCATCCGGCCGGCAATCCGGCAAAGTTGAACTCGACGCCGAAATGAACAAGTTCGCCGGGCGGAAGACCTTCCAATAAATACGCAATCTGCAGCTTCTGGCCACCCGCTTCGAGCGTCAGTCCCTTGGTGATTTGCACGGGTCGATCGCCCACGCGGCCTTTGCGCGTAAGCTGCAATTGCATCCGCTTGGGATTGCGCCGCAAGCGGGCCTCGTAGGCGCCGGTTACGAAGTCGCCCCATTCGTCGTAGTGGCCCGCCGCGACTGCCTCGGCGGAAATATCGAGCGAATAGAAATGATCGATCAGGCTCTTTCGGCAGTAGCGATCGAATTGCAGTTTCTGGTCGAGGTCTTTTTGCTTGAAGACGACGCGGTCGTGGATGCTGGCCACGTCGGCTTTCGACGCCGATTCACCACCCCGGACGGCGTCGTGGTACGCCTCTTCGCGGCGCGTGAGCGTGGCCAGCAGATTGTGGCAGATTGGCCGAACGTCGAGCTCGTACAAATGGCCGCCATGGGGGGCGCGACCAGCGCGATGAGCCGATTGCTGGCCAAGCGAACTTCCGGGCGAGCGTCGAAATTATAATCGTCTGTCGACAGTTCGACCCATGCCTGGTCGCCTTTGCCGAGACCGCGATGCTGAGCCGCATCGAGCAAATTATCGGCGGCGATCAGATGTTGGTACACGGCGTTGCGTAAGTGCGGCAGGTAAGCGCCGCCGAACGCGCCGTGCCAATAACCACAATTGCACTGGCCTCGGTAGAGTTCCGCGCGGGCTTCGTCGAACAGCGACTGTTCACTTTGGCGGCCATTCCTTACGCCGCCGTTTCCGTTGTTATGCGGATGGGTGCGCTCGCGCCGGATGTCATCTCGTGCAGCCGGCGGCTGACCATCTGCATGCGGGCATACATTTCATTGGTTTCAGGGTACTTTACCTTGAAATTTCGCCAGTAGCCCCCGCGCACGAACGGGGCCACTTCCGGCCAGCGGCCTTCTTGTTCCCAGCGATGCTTGAGGTGCACGAATTCCTTCAGCCGCTCGGTAGGCAGCGCCCATTCGGTCATTTCCCGGTAGCTGCCTTCGGGGATGTAGATTTTTCCCAGCGGCGGCACCTGGTCGAGCGCATCGGTCGGCGTGATGACACTGAGCCAGCTGCGGTTTTGTACGAGCGCATCGAGAAATCGGCGCAGCCATCCGTGCGTAAACACGTGCTCTTTCGTGCCGGGCCAAACACCAAACTTCTCACCATCATCGCCAAATACGACGACGGCACCGGGCTGCCGCTCGGCGATCGGCCGCAGATAGTCGATGGTCTCCTCCGGCTCGCGGAACGGAATCGTGTACCGCAGCCGTTCGCTCCCTGGAAAAACCGATAGCAGCTTGCCGTCGTCTTCGGTGATGTAATAGCCGTGCAACGTGTCTTCGCTCAGGCCGGCGTTTTTGAAATGGAAGTCGTCGAGCAGCGTGTAGCGGACGCCGGCTTCGACAAGGTCGCTCGTAAGCGACTGCTCCCACACGCGCTCGGGTATCCACATTCCATTAACGGGGACCCCAAAACGATCGCTGAGCCAGTCGGCATAGCGGCGAATCTGACCAACCCGATCGCGCGGCGAAATCATCGTCAAAATCGGTTCGTAGTACGCCCCGCCGACGATCTCCATCCGGCCCGCCGCAACCAGCGTGGCCAGGCGATCCAAATACTCGGGATGGCGTGCCGCGAGCCACTCCATCAACGAGCCGCTGGTATGCAAGCCGATCGGGAGGTCGGTGTAGTCCTCGAACACATCGAGAAACGCGCGGTAGCTGTCCTGGTAAGCGGATTCGAAGACGCCGTCAAAGTTGCCAATCGGTTGATGATTGTGCAACACGATGACGAGTCGAAGGTTGGGACTCATGAAACCATCCTGCCACTTTTCGGCGGCCCGATGGGCTAGACTGTGGCTTTCACTCGCGGACTCTGTCGAATCCATCGATCGTACCGCAAGGCCGTGTAATTCGTCTATGCGGAACTGGCCCTGCTATCGGCGAAAACGCTTTAAATGCAACTCGATGCGACAATCTTCTCCGGCGTTCGCCGTCACCGTGACTGTCCATTTTACCGAATCATTACAGCCACGGCCCAAGGATCGAGATTTTAGGTAGTGGGTCCGTTTGCCTTTGTCACCCTGAGGTACTCCCAAGGGTCCGGCTAGATTCTTCGGAGTACCTCAGAATGACAGAGGAATACCTCAGAATGACACATTGCTGATCAAAGCCAGACGGACCCACTGCCAGATTCTATTCGCGGCTCAGTTGCAAGGCCGCTCGTTCCGGGGCGAGGTGATTGATGTGAACTCCGGTCGCAACCTCGAAACCGGCAAAGGAATTTATCCGCGGCAACAGTTCGATTCGCCAATGGGACCATCTCTCGCGGCCATCGACCCAAGGAGAGGTGCGAATCAAGAAATTGTAATCGGCTCCAGGGACCACTTGCTCGATCCGGCCGATTAAATCGTGGAGCACGTTGGCCAGCCGATCCAATTCGTCGGCCACGGTGGCCTCGACCCAAGGTTGATGCTCGACCGGCATGAGCCAGACCTCGTAGGGCTGCCAGCTTGCAAAGGGACAGAATGCCACGAACCCGTCGCGTTCCAATACAATGCGTTCGCCGCCCAACCGCTCCTGTTCGATCCAACGACAATAGGGGCACGAGTCTCGCCGAAAAAACTCTTCCGCCGCGCGTTGCTGTTCGGCTTCAACGGTCGGTGGAACGAAGGGAAGTGCGACCAACTGACTATGCACGTGTGCCATCGAAGCACCCGCTCGCCGGCCTTGGTTTTTGAAGACCAGCCCGTACTGCCAAGTGCCTTGCTCGCGTAAATGGCGTAATCGGGCCGCATAGGCTTCGAGCACATCGTGCAACTCAGTTATCGAAAGCGCCGATGTTTGAGAAACGTGCCGGTTACTTTCAATAATTACTTCGTGCTCGCCGCTGGCCGGCGCAAAAAGTTGGCGAATTGCCTGTTATCGGCATAACCGGCCGAATATCTTTTGTCGCGTCGGCCCGCATCACGGCGGGGAACATGTTCGGGACAACGCGAACGTGCCAACAGCCACGCTCGTCGCGCTTTTCATAGAGGGCGGGCGGCGTGCGTGATTCGTTACCCACACAAAACGGGCAGCTCGGCGAACTGGCAGTGCTCGCAGGATTTCCGCTCGTCGCGGCGACTTCGCCGACAGATTGCCGGGCGAATTCGTCGGGCCTAAGCGCTCGGTTCTCGGCGATGAGGACTGATCGACCCGTTAGCCAATCGGTGCGTAGCTCGGTAACGGACTGTTTCATCGAGCGGAAGAGAATTCGGTGCCGCTTAATCAAATGGTCGCGGAATGGTCCGATCGATTACGTTTGTCCGCAGGCGGCGTTTCGCGATTTTGCCAATGTTTCCTTGTAGAGCCGGTCGTATTCACGGGCGCTGTGGTTCCACGACCAATCCTGACGCATCCCCGTGCGGACGATTTGTTCCCAAACCGGCCCGTTCGTATACGTGTCGCAAGCTCGATCGAGCGCATCGGCCAGCGCTGCGGTCGTGTAGGTATTAAAGCTGAAACCGTTAGCCGTGCCGTCTTCGAGTGTCGCATCGTTGGCGTTCATGATCGTGTCGGCCAACCCGCCCGTGGCATGGACGACCGGTACGGTGCCATATTTCAAGCTGTAAAGTTGATTCAGGCCGCACGGCTCGAAGCGGCTCGGCATCAAGAAGATGTCGGCGCCGGCCTCGATGCGATGGGCCAGCTCATCGGAAAAGCCAAGGCGAACCGCGAGTTTATCCGGATATTTTGCCGCCAGTTCCGAGAACAATTGGTGATATTGCGGCTCGCCGGTGCCCAGGATGACCCATTGCGCCCGGAGTTGGGCGCCCGATTGCGGAAAGAGTTTACCTACCAGGTCGAAGCCTTTCTGGTCGGCCAGCCTGCCAATCATTGCCACGAGCGGCTGGTCGGCGGCCTGCGGCAACCCCATTTCGCGCTGCAGCGCCGCCTTGCAGGCATGTTTACCGTCCGCAAAATCTTTCACTCCGTATTTGTGATTGCCCAGGTTACGATCGGTTTCCGGGTTCCATTGGCGGTAATCGACACCATTGATGATGCCCTTGAGAGCGGCGTGACGGTGCTGCAGAATGCCTTCCAAACCGCATCCCAGCGGCGGGTGCTGAATCTCCTCCGCATATCGGGGGCTCACCGTGCTAAGCGCATCGGCAAACGACAGGCCGGTCTTCAGAAAGCTCAGGTTGCCGTAGAACTCCATCTGCCGCCAGTTAAAATATTTCCAATCGATGCCCGTCAGCTCCATGTCCCAATGCCAGAAGTTGCCTTGGTAGGCGATGTTGTGGACGGTCATCAGGCTGCGAATCGAATCGTAGGGCGGCACGCCGCCCAGTTCGGTTTTCAGATAGGCGGGAATGAGCCC
Organism: Pirellulales bacterium; assembly: GCA_963733825.1. Classification (GTDB taxonomy): domain Bacteria; phylum Planctomycetota; class Planctomycetia; order Pirellulales; family Lacipirellulaceae; genus JABDGM01. The sequence goes on along the minus strand of CAVTEK010000001.1, from coordinate 37,789 downwards.
GCTCGTCCAATCGTGACAATGCACGAGCTCAGTGCCCAAATCGAGCCGTGGGATCGCTTCCAACGCCGCCCGGCAGAAGAACACGAACCGCTCACAGTTGTCCTTGTAATCGTGGCCGTTTTCACGATAGAGTTCGGGCCGGTCGTAGTACTGCGGTTGGTGCACGAAATAAACGGGCACCTTGTCGCCCGGTAAAGTGCCGCGGAGAAACGTGCCGGCCACCGTTTTGCGACCGATTTGAACATCGAACCGCACGCCCGTCGGTTCCAGCGGCCGGCCGGCATTGAGCGCCTGCCGGAACGCGGGCATCACAATTACTGGCTGGTGGCCGAGATTGGCCAGTTCGATCGGCAGGCTGCCGCAGACGTCGCCCAGTCCACCCGTTTTGCAAAACGGCACCGCCTCGGTTGTGGCAAACAGGATTTTCACAGTCGATGGCCTGCAGTGTGGACGATGGCTCGAGAGAGAATAGCATATTCTCGCAGTCTGGGCAAAAACGAGTCGTCTTTTAATGGCCGACGGTTGCCACGATGGTGGATAGTACAGCAATTCCGATACAAGCAGCAAAATGGATCGCTACTGCCGGCCACTTTTTCGCGTTCTGCAGGCCGAAATACTCGCGCACGTTTTCTTTAAAGAAATACAGATAGATCAAGGCGCTAACGACGATTTGGATTCCAAACTTCGCATAATAGAACCCGGCGTCATGTCTTAGGTTGGCTGCTTGTTCCGCAGGAAAGGCGGAAATAATGTCGCCGATACGAAACAGTGCACTGAGGTCCCGAGCGATGGCATACGCATACCAAAACGCCCCAAGATACCAACCCCACTTTGCCGCGCCACATTGCGATACCGGTCGCTAGTCCAAGTACGCTAAGAAATCCAATTCCAAATAGAAACAGCGGAACGGGCATACGAATGGCATCGAAAGCCTGCTGGAGTCGCGGGCCATTCTGTCTTGAGATGAAAAACACAAGAACTGCGACTCCGAGAATACTCCCAAGCACATGCAGCACGGAAAGAATCGAAATTCCAGTCGGACGCTCCCGGCGGCCAGCCACCATGTAATCTGGTAAAGACATAGCGCATCAGCGCCATTCTGGAAAAGAGAAGAACTGCTACCGCAGTGCTTGATACCATATTCAGCGAATTGCCGAAAAGGTTAAGTGGCCCAAATTGGCCAGATTCGGCCGCCGGAGTTTTCGATGCGGTCGAGCCCCGTGCCATAAATCGTTTCAATCGTTATTCCGGTGACAACGCGGTGAGTTAGGCCCGATGAATGGATCCGGCCACTCGAGAGGACGAGCGTATTCGCGAAGCCGGGGACGATTTCTTCAATATGGTGCGTCACGAAGACGACCGTCGGCGTGTCGGGCTTCTGCAAGTGAGTTTGCAGCCAAGCCAAAAACCGCTCGCGCACGCCCGGGTCCATCCCGGCACAGGGCTCATCGAGCACAAGCAGCAGCGGCCGAGCCATCCGGGCACGCGCAATGAGAACCTGCTGTCGCTCGCCCTGCGAAAGGACGCCAAACGTTTTCCCAGCGAGCGACGAGCAACCCAGTCGCGCAAGTTCCGCCGCCGCGTCGTCGAAGTCGCGCGCCGTCGGCCCACACTCGGGCAAACGCTTGAGTCCGAACTGGGCCAGCCGCCCCGAAACGACCGTTTCCAATCCGGTATCCGCCGCCGGAATATCGGCGATCATCCCAGACGAAATCCAGCCGATGCTCCGTCGCAGCTCGCTGAGATCGATCAGATCCTCACCCAACCGCAACACGCGGCCGCTGGTAGGCCACAAATAGCCGCAAGCAATCCGCAAGAGCGTAGTCTTGCCCGAACCATTGGGACCGAGCACAGCCCAATGCTGCGCACGGTCGATCCGCCAATCGATGTCGGTCAGGATCTCGATTCCCTGCTGACGATAGCCGACACGTTCGCAGGCGATAAGCGGGGTCACGATGTGAGCTAAATTCGCGTCGTTAGGCAGAAGGGGATGTCCTGGGTCAATCGAATCGTCGGATTCTATTGTTTCGCCGGGTCGTGCTTGGCAGTTTCGGGATCTCCGTCCGTCATCCTGAGCGAAGGGAAGGATCTCGCACGCCAACAGGCGAGATTCTTCGCTATGCTCAGAATGACATAGGTGCTGTGCCTCTGCCCACCATTATTTCACTACTTCGGCAATCGCTTCGCACAATGGGCCGACGTTTTGCTCGGTGATGCCTGCCACGTTGATCCGGCCGGAGCCGACGATGTAGATCGCATGCTTTTGTTTCAGCGCTTCGACTTGCGACGGCGTCAGGCCGGAAAAGGAAAACATGCCGCGTTGGCGGGTGATAAACGAATAGTCGCCGGGCACTCCCTTGGCTTTAAGCGTTTTTACCAAGAGTTCGCGCATGCCGTTGATGCGCTGGCGCATCTGGGCGACTTCTTTTTCCCAAACTTTGCGGAGCTCGCCGTCGCTCAGCACGGCCGTAACGAGCTCCGCCCCGTGCGCCGGCGGGTTCGAATAGTTGGCTCGAATACAGGCTTTCACCTGGCTCTGCACCGTATCGGCCGCCCCTTTGTCGCGGCCGACAACCGTCAGCGCGCCGACGCGCTCGCAATAAAGGCCGAAGTTCTTGGAGAACGAGCTGCAAACAATCAGCTCGGCTCCCGGCCGGCAAAATTCTCGCAGCCCAGCCGCGTCTTCCTCGATGCCATCGGCAAAGCCTTGGTAGGCAAAATCCAACAGGGGCAAGAGGCCGCGCTCGTAAACGGTGTCGGCCAGTTTTTTCCATTGTGCGGGCGATGGATCGATGCCGGTCGGATTGTGGCAGCAGCCATGTAGCAGCACGACGTCGCCGGCTGGAATCTTTTGAATCGCCGCGACTGTTTCTTCGAATGCCAAGTCATTCGTTTTCGCATCGAAATACGGAAAGCTCTTGGTCGGCACGCCGGCCGCGGCAAATATCTGAGGGTGGTTGGGCCAGGTGGGCTGTGTGAGCCAAATTGTCGCGCCCGGCCATTGCTGGTGGATTAAGTCGGCGGCAACGCGCAGGCCGCCCGTGCCGCCCGGTGTGTGCGAAGTGGCCGCCCGGGCCGATTTCTCCACTTCGTGCCCCTCGCCGAACATCAGTCGTTGAACGGCCGCCGCATACGCCCGCGAGCCGTCGATGGGGAGGTACGACATCGATTTCTGGCTCTCCAGCACAAGCTGACCGGCGCGTTGAACCGATTCGAGAATCGGCGTTTTCCCCGTCGAGTCCTGGTAGACGCCAACGCTGAGATTGATCTTTTTGGGATTGGTGTCTTCGCGGAACGATTCGGTAATACCGAGAATCGGATCGCGTGGCGCCGCCTTGATTTGTTCAAACATCTTTTGCCGTTCCATAACTCCGTGTGATTCATTCACCGCCTTTGCGTAACTTGACGCTCGCGGCGCACCCGTGGGACAATCATACGTGTCGTTGAGTTCGCTTCCTAGAGGCACGCCGCCCCACTTGTTATGTCCTCATCGCGCGTTGGCATCTGGCTTTTTGGGGCGCAAGGCGGCGTCGCAGCCACTGCGACACTTGGTCTGATCGCACTTCAGAAGCAGCTGGCCGGCACCGGCGGATTAGTTAGCAGCTTGCCGCAATTCAAGGACTTGGATTTCGCCGCCTGGGACAGCTTTGTCGTCGGCGGGCACGAAATCCGCGCGGGAACCCTGCTCGATTCGCTCCAGCGGCTGCGGACCGATAGTCGAGTCCTGGATGGCTCGCTCGTCGATGCATGTCGCTCGGAACTCGCAGCGATTGATGGGCGGATTCGTCCGGGCACCGTGGCCAATTGCGGCCCGACGATTGCCAAGCTCGCTACCACGGATATGCAGAAATTGGCGACCGAGCGGCCTATTGAAACAATCCGCCGCCTGGTCCACGATTTGCGCGAATTTCAGCGGACCGAGCAGCTCGAGCGTGTGATCGTCGTCAACGTCGCCTCGACCGAGCCCATCAATGGCGACTTGCGGATAGCCGATCGATGGCAAGAGCTCGATCGATCGCTTGAAAAAGATGCATTGCTTCCGCTCCCGGCGAGCTCGCTGTATGCCATCGCGGCACTCGATCTCGGGATGCCGTATGTCAACTTCACGCCCTCGCTCGGCGCCGCACCCGCGGCAATTCAAGAATTGGCCGAAGAGCGCAAGGCCTGCCACGCCGGCCAGGACGGCAAAACGGGCGAAACGCTGCTCAAAAGCGTGCTAGCGCCGATGTTTGCCGCTCGGAATCTGGAGGTCATGAGCTGGGTTGGCCACAACATTTTTGGCAATCTCGATGGGCTGGTGCTCGACGACCCGGCCAACAAAGCGGCCAAGATCAAAGGCAAGGACCAACTTGTCGGAAACATCCTGGGTTACGAGCCACAGTCGCTCGTATCGATCGAATACATTCGCAGCCTGGGCGACTGGAAGACGGCCTGGGACCACATCCATTTCCGTGGTTTCTTGGAAACGCCGATGACTCTGCAATTCATTTGGCAGGGGTGCGATTCGTTGCTCGCGGCGCCGCTCGTGCTGGACCTGGTCCGGTTCGTCGAGCTTTCGCACCGCCGGGGCGAAGTCGGCCCGCTGACCCACCTGGCGAGCTTCTTCAAGCGACCGATCGGCGTCAAAGAACACGATTTTTTCAGGCAATTCTCGCTGCTTTTACAGTGGGCCGAGCGGCAGCAAAAAATCGAGGAGACAAGGAGACAAGGAGACGGGAAGACATAAGAACGAAGCCGATGGTTGGAACTCCTTGCCTCCCCTTCTCTTTGTCTCCTTATCCGATTTTTCCTCGATTCGCCTTGACGAACGTACCCCAGACTTGGTTCAATGTGCGCACGATTCGTACCAAATCGGCTGCGTCCTGCTTCCCAGTCAGTTTGATTGACATGAAGAACCGACCGGAACTCCAAACTAGCGGTCGTGCATAACCGAACTTTCGTTCTGAGAATGTCTCTCCCCGAATGCAGTGCCCCCGGGGGATAGACCAATCCAAGTGTGTGCGGGCGCTACAACGGAAGGAGCCCATCAAGATGGCAAAGAAAAGAAAGGCCGCCAAGAAAGCGGCTAAGAAGTCGACCAAGAAGCGGTCCACCAAGAAAAAGGCCGCTAAGAAGTCGACCAAGAAGCGGTCTGCGAAGGCTCGCGGCGCAAAAAAAGCTCGGCCAAACGCTCCACCAAGAAGCGCGCGACCAAGCAACAGGCATCCGCCGCGCCGCGCCGACTCCAACGCCCTGGGGCCTATAACCGCCGGCGCAGGATCGACCGGTTTCGGTCGGTCCTGATCGAGAGTAACAACGAGAATAACCGGCTGGCCGCGGCCTGCGAAGCGCGGCCGACCGGTTTGTTTTTTTAAGACTTCGTATCGCCAAGTCAGTTCCAATGGCTGATTCAATTGGCTAAGGTCGCGACTGGCTTGTCGCACTGGCTACTGGCCGATATTCTTCATGCATGCCTTTCGACCCCGGTTTCCCATCGCTGAAGTTCCTTGACATCTAATTCGACCGACAAGCGAACCGCCCCTTCATCCGGCTCATCGGCCGATTTTCGCGGTTTGGGTCTTTCCGATACGATGCTCGCGTCGCTCGATCGGGCCGGCTATCTCGAACCAACGCCGGTGCAGGCCGGAATCATTCCCCGCGCCCTGGCCGGGACCGATGTGCTGGGCCAGGCTCGTACCGGCACTGGCAAAACGGCCGCGTTCGCCATTCCCATCATCGAACAAATCAAACACAGCGGTAAAAGCCCGTCGCCCCGCGCACTCGTGCTGGTGCCCACACGCGAACTTGCCGTCCAGGTCCGCGATGAATTCGAAAAACTCTGCCACGGTCGCCGACTATCGTGCGTGCCGATCTACGGCGGCAAACCGATCCGCGGCCAGATCGCCAAGCTCCAGCGCGGGGCCGACGTAATCGTCGGCACACCCGGCCGCGTGATCGACATGATCGGTCGCGGCGCGCTCGACTTGCGGGCGATTCAAATCGTCGTGCTGGACGAAGCCGATCGGATGCTCGACATCGGCTTCCGGCCCGATATCGAAAAGATCCTCCGCCGCTGTCCCAAGGAACGCCAAACACTGCTGTTAAGTGCCACCGTCGCGCCACCGGTCGAACGCCTGGCCCGCACGTACATGCGCGAGCCCGAGGTGATGAATTTTTCACCCAAAAATATGTCGGTCGACACGATCGAACAGTTCTATTTCACGGTCGACCAGGAACAGAAGTACGATTTGTTGGTCCGCTTGCTGAAGCGCGATGAACCCGAACAGGCCATCGTGTTTTGCCGCACGAAGCGCGGCACCGAGCGAATTCTTCGCCGGCTCTCGAAGCACTTCCGGGCCGCCGACATGATGCACGGCGACATGCAGCAGGGCGCTCGCGATCGCGTGATGAAAGCCTTTCGCGCCGGCGAGGTGCGGATTCTCGTGGCGACCGACGTCGTCGGCCGCGGGATCGACGTGACGAGCATTTCGCACATCATCAACTACGATATCCCGCAATCATCCGATGATTATGTGCATCGCGTCGGCCGCACCGGCCGGATGGGACGCGAGGGGATCGCCTATACGTTCGTCACCACCGAGGAAGGCGGCGAGCTGACTCGCATCGAGATGCTCATCAATCGGCTGCTGAAACGCGACGAGATCGAGGGCTTCACGACAGTTGCCGCCGTCGCAAGAGTTGACGCTGCGACCGTGCCGGTTGGCGCCGAGCCCGAAACATTGGAACAACAAGAATTGCAACCGCCCCGTCCTACGCCGCCGGGACGTCGGCCGCCTAAACGGCATCGAAAAGCCCTCTAAAATGGGCGGACCCCGGCCACTCAATCTGCGCCAGTAAACTCAGTTTGCAGAAAGTGTGAGACTTCGTCCCATTTCGCGGCTGCCGCCGACCAATCGACTTCCATCGCCTTCACTTGCGCCGGCGTTTTGACTCGCTCCGAGGCCGGTACGCCCGATTGAAGCGGAATTTGGGCGCTCGGACCCACCGCCAATTTGCGCTCGACTTCAGCCGATAACAAGTAATCGAGCAACTTCTCCGCTTCTTTCGGGTGAGGCGAATCCTTGATCAAAGACAGCGTGTTCGGAATAAACAGTGTGCCAATTTCGTCTGGCCGCTGGTCCGGGTAGATAATCACTACCGGCATGCCCTTCTCGACCTCGTTAATCGCATCGTCGGTGTCGGTGAGCCCAAACGCGAGCGAGTTACCACCAACTGCCTCGGCGACCTGCCGGTTGCCAGACATGATGCGGGCATTTCGCTTCACGCCACGAAAGAAATCCTTGGCCTCCTCGTCGCCCCACGCCGCGAACAGGCAGGCGGCCTGCGTGGCCGTGGTGCCGAACAGCGGCTTGGCGATTCCACACCGCTCGCCCCACTGCGGATCGAGGAGATCGCGGATCGATTTTGGCCAACGTTCCTCCGCGACCTTATTCGTGTTGACGATCAGCACCCGGGCCCGGGCGGCGAATCCGTACCACAGGCCTTTCGGCGAACGCGCCGCCGCCGGATAGGGCGCCGCGGCCGGCGACACGAATGGCCGCAACAATCCGGCACTTTCCAACCGATGTGTATTGATGATCTCATTGTTCCAGAACAAATCGCAGCGCGGTCGTTCGCGCTCGGCCAGAATGGCTTGAGTTAGGCCGACCGTTTTCGTCGATTCGGCATCGTACTTCGCTTTGACCACGATTCCCGTTTTGCTGGCGAAGTCGTCGAAAATCGGTTGGGAGAATTCCTGATCGAGTGCAGTGTAGACCACCACTACCTCCGGCGACTGTTCCTTATGGCAGCCTGCCAGTCCGGGAATTATTGGAAACGTCAACAAAACGTAGAATATCGCTGTTCGCAGCGTCCACATGACATCGGCCCGAATAGTTAATTGCGTTGCTGGCGGAAATCGCCCCTGCTAAATTCGATTGCGACGATTCGATTGCGACCACGAGAATAGGGATCGGCCCGATTTCCGGCTCCCAAGTTCGCCGGCAGAGGCGACAAGTCCGCAGTGAAAATGAATCTCGACTTGTTCCGTCGGATTATAATGCCTTTCCGGAGCGCATGCGCCCATGAAACTCGTCTTGCTCGGCACAGGCGGATATTTTCCCACGACCTGCCGTCAAACGGCCTGCCTGATGCTGCCGGAAATCGGCGTCGTGCTTGATGCGGGCAGCGGCATGTGCCGAATCGGTCAGTACCTGCAAACTGATCGACTCGATATTTTCCTGACCCACTCACATCTCGATCACATTTCCGGTCTCACCTATTTGGTCAATCTGTTGCCGATCGACGTGCTCGCGCGCACTACCGTGCATGCCGAAAGTTCCAAGCTAACCGCCATTCGCAAACATTTGTTTGCCGAGCCTATCTTTCCCGTCGCGCCGACCTTTCTTTTTGAGCCGCTAGTGGAATCGTGTCCCTTGCCCGATCGCGGCCGCCTCGACTATTTTCCGCTCACGCATCCGGGCGGCTCGCTCGGCTTTCGACTCGAATGGCCCGGGCATTCGCTGGCATATGTGACTGATACAACAGCCTCAATCGGCGCCGACTACATTCATAGTATCCACGACGTCCAGCTACTGGTGCACGAGGCATATTTCGCGCAAGACATCGACAATATGCCGGCCAACACGGGACACAGCGCATTGCTAAAGGTCGCTGAAGTTGCCGCGGCGGCGAATGTTGGTCGCCTCGTGATCGTTCACCTCGATCCGCACATCGAGAGCGAAACTGCATTCGATATGTCGGCGGCCAGAAAGATCTTCCCGCCGACGGAAATCGGCGCCGACGGGATGGAACTTCGATTCTGAGCGGCGAGCTGCCTGCCAAGCGTCGCGTAGCCAGCGTTTGGGAAATTGTCCAACAAACCGTCAAGCCCTCCCCAAATAAACTAAAATTTTTGAATCCCTCATTTGGCCCTCATTTGGATAGCCAAATCCGGATAATTTGTCGATAAAGTCCGATATTGGCTGAAATCGTCCAGAAACGTAGCCCCAGCTCATATTCGGGCTTGAGATGGCCTGTGCCGATTGACAACGGACCGGCCGCCGCAAAAATGCCGTAGTAGTGTTCCCCCCATTTCGCGGGGAACCCGTCCTTCATCCTGCTCTGCAACCGGTTGATTTTCCAGGAAGGTGAACCAACTCATTATGGAGCAATCAAATCATGGCCCGGAAAGCTATCTCCAACGACCGGTACCGCCTGGTGGGTACCTACGAACGACTTCGTAAGAATCTGGTCGATCGGCCCGACGACGGCCGGCTCGACAAAGCTCTTTCGTATTGGGTTCTGCCGACTGATCGCCGGCTTCCCATTGCATTTCTCGATCGACCCTTGCGCGAGCTATTGTCGCTGCCGTTCGATGAACTCATGGCGACGCCCGGCGTCGGCCACAAAAAAATATTGGGATTTTTCGACTTGCTGAAGCGGGCAGCCAAAGCCTCGACGCCCGATGCGCCGTTTGGATTGAGCCCTCAGGATTCGTCGCGAAAACAAAAGCCCGCTCCCACGGGCGGCTTCGATGCCTCGATCGTTTCCGAATCGTTGTGGTCGCAATGGTGTGAAACGGTTCGCCAATACGGGTTGGGTCACGAAAAGCTTGGCCGCCTCGCCCCCAATTTGCAGGCGTTGCCGACCGTCATCTGGCATTCTCGCCTCGACGAATATTGCGGCCGGTCGCTGGCCGAAATTCGCACGCTTAAAACACACGGCGAAAAGCGCGTGCATGCCATTCTCGAAGTCTTCTGCACCGTTCACGAGGCGCTCTCCACGGCGACGTTGCAGGAAAACATCGACCTGGTTTTGGTGCCCCGTTTTGTTCCGCCGATCACCCGCTGGCTGATGGAAACGGTTGGCCGACCCGATCTGCCGCCGGTTGACGAGATTCATCAAAATATCGTCAAGCCGATCGTGCACCAAATCAAAATCGATCTCGGCGACCAGGTGGCCGGTTTGGCTGCCACGCGATTGTGCCTTGACGAAAACGCGCCGAGCGTCAAACAGCAGGCCGAAACCATCGGCATTACGCGAGCCCGCGTATACCAGTTGCTGGAAGATTGCGCAAAGGTGATGGACGTACGTTGGCCGGAGGGCCGCTGGCTCTTCGCCCCGTTGGCGACTCGCTTCGGCACGTCCGATCCGGAAACGATCGGCCTGGTGCACGGTATCATCGATTTGTTTTTCCCGACAGAGCGGCCGGCAATTCCCAATGAAGAAAGCCGCGAAGAATTGGCTATGGGTTAATTCCCCGAAAACAACACCACCTCCTTCACAGCCCCAAACCGTGTAATTGCCGTAATCCGTGTCTACTAGCCTGGCCTAGCAAGATAAAGTCGCCGCTGTCGAATCCGACAGCGATGCCGATAACTCGATTCGTCCAGGCTACTAAGCTCGGACCGACTTCGTTTAGGAGTCGCTTTACTGCTAGCGAAGCGTAAGCCAAACGAAGTGGATATTCTGCCTCGTTACCAAGCCCGTTTTTTGAATAGGCAATTCGAAAAATTTCCGCCAACACTGCGGAATGCGAGTAGCGATTGGTCGGCCACCACGTTGTCTCAGTTGCCCACTCGCCATCTGACTCATTCGCCTCAAACTTGCTCGATCCAGATACGTAAAGGTCGGCGACGGCCTCGCCGTCGTATATCGGGTTGAATAGGCCAAACCAGAGACCCGTTATTGAAGCTGGAAGCGGCTCTTCCAAAAAAGGCCGGCAAATCCATTCCCGCAATTCGGTGAGATCATCGTAAGGAAGATTACGCAAATTCTGCCAACTGGGATGCGGACGGAGGCTTTTGCAGGCGTCAATAACTGCATTCATGGAATCCTGGATCGACGAATTAGCGCGAACAATTTGCTGGACAATACGGTAGATGCTCAAGAGTTCCATACGTTGCGCCAACCGTCACCAAGTTCTTGCCAAGCGCTTGGCAGTTAATTCAGGCCGGTTCGATCACTAACGTATGCTTTGGTTTCGGCATTCGCTTGCCAAGTTTTTGCATACTCTCCAAGTGCAGATCCAACGCCTCGCACGCATTGGCGAACGCGTCCGCCAGTGTTTCTCCGCTTGTGACGACTTCAGGAAAATCGACAAACTTGACGCTGTAGATCGGTTCCCGCGGTCGATACTGGATCGAAAACACATAACCGCGGTATTCATGATGCGTCGTAATCATAGGCTGAGAATCTCCAATACTTTCTTGACGTCGGATGCACTGCAAGTTTTTCTCCGCCCATGCGGCACAACGACCGTGATCAGGCGACCATCGGCGTGATGATATGTTCGATGACTTCCGCGCTTATTGAAAAGTACAAACCCTTCGTATCGCAGCAGCGCATCCACCTCGCTAAAGCGGATGTTGCGCGGCAAATTGCGCATCTTTTCAATCAGCTTCTCCCGACGGCTCATTCATTCCCCCTTAAGTATACTGCATTACACAGCGGTGCCGACCATTTAAGGATTTAACGTATCCAGTCACTATGGCGAATAGAGCTTCTCCGCCGCCGCTTTGATCCGCGCTTCGTCCATCTTCAACACCTTGCGGTCGTACGTCATCAGGCCGTTGACTTCGACTTCGACGTCTGTCGTTTGCGTATAAACGGCGGCGGATAGGCCGCGGCCGATCAAAGGTCGGATGGCGGTCAACAGCCCGATATAGGCGTCGGTCAGCTTTTCGGCGTCGTCGTACGAAACGTAGCCCCAGTTCTTCTCCTGCTGCCAGGTGTGTCCGCGGACCGGCATCCCCAAGCCGCCGAATTCGCCGAGCACGCAAACGCGATCTTTCTCCGGCTCGCGCATTCCGGGTCCCGGGTATTTGTGCATGTCCGATACGTCGCCGCTGTGCTTGTCGTTCCAGCCGCTGGCTTCATTTACGGGTCGCGTCGGATCGAACTCTTTGACGAAGTGAGCGACCGCCGGCGTGTCGTGCTGTCCCCAACCCTCATTGAACGGCACCCACATCACGATCGATGGATGATTGCGCCGCGCTTCGATCATCGCTTCGAGCTCGTCGCGAAAGTCGACTTTGCTATCCGCATTGCGACCCGTATCGCCGGACGGCATGTCCTGCCACACCATCAGACCAAGCTTGTCGCACCAGTAATACCAACGGTCGCATTCAACTTTGACGTGCTTACGGGCCATGTTCATGCCGAGCCGCTTGGTCATTTCAATATCGTACCTGAGCGCTTCATCGGTCGGCGCGGTATACAAACCATCGGGCCACCAGCCCTGGTCCAAGGGTCCAAATTCGAACAGCACTTTGTTATTGAGCCAGAGACGGTTGATGCCATCGGCATCTTTCTTGACCTCAATTTTGCGCATTCCCACGTAGCTTTCGACGCGATCGATTGCCTTGCTGCCATCGCGCAAGCTCGATTTGCAGGTCGTACAAAACCGGGGATTCGGGAGACCACCGCTGAATTGGGCTCGGTAACGGAAGCTGAATGGGCCCATTTGCTTTCCCGCTCTTTTCCGCTGCCACGATCGGAACCAGAGTTGTTCGCTCGTCTGGCGGCGTCACGTGAAAGCCTAGAGCTTGGACGCGAACCGTGCCGCCGGAGGTCGCTTGAACGGTCACGATTACCGCACCGCGGTCGATGTCCGGCACGATCTTGAGCGACTCGATATGCCGTCCCGGCACCGGCTCCAGCCACACGGTTTGCCAAATCCCGGTGACAGCCGTGTACATGATGCCTTTCGGATGCAGTACTTGTTTGCCATGCGGCTGAGAGCCGGTGTCGGTCGGGTCCACGACCGCAACGACCATTTCGTTGGCTCCGTTACGGAGCGCATCGGTAATATCGAACGTGAATGGATCGTAGCCGCCCGTGTGCTCGCCTACTTTTTTGTCGTTGATCCACACCGTACACTTCCAATCGACCGCGCCGAAATGGAGCAGTGTATGCTGATCTCGCGATTTGTTCGCCAATGAAAAACTGCGTCGATACCACAGCTTCTGATCTGGCTCGACCGGCTTCCTGACACCCGAAAGCATCGATTCGATGGGGAAAGGCACGAGGATTTCGCCGTCCCAGTTTGTCGGCTTGCCCTCGTGTTCCGGCTGGATTGCATACTGCCACAGCCCGTTAAGATTGGTCCATTTCTCGCGCATCATTTGCGGCCGCGGATATTCGGGCCACGCTTTCTCCGGCGAGACATCGCGGGTCCAGCGCGTCGCCAGCGGTCCTTCCGCCAGCTTCCAGGCCCGAGCAGGAGTTGTCGCTATGCCCGTTACAAGCAGCATGTAGATGCACAAACATTTCCACCTATTCATTGCAGCTTCTCCAATGAGCCGAGTCATGAGGCGGCCATTGTATGCTGCTGCCAAACGGTTTTCCATGCGTCGGGGGTCCGTGTGGTCGCTGCGACAGATGCCGCCACAATCGGGCGTTCATGAGGGTTGGAGCTCGCCGCGCAAGCAAGGGTTTTGACGTATTTTTCCTTGCTTGCGCTACGAGGCTCCAACCCCGAGCACTTGACACGAATTGCCCGAGATAGTATACGTTTGTACATAATCGGCCCGCGCCGCGCCCCTCCCTTGAGAACCGCCGAGCTATCGCGTGACTTCGATATCCTCCATCAACGGCGACGCCGCGACCGTGGCCGGGAATCTCCGCCGGATCATGGCCCGCGACGATCTTACGTTCGACGAGGTGGTAGCAGCCACCGGGCTCGATGAGCGCACGCTGCGCGCCCTGGCACACGGCAACACCCATCCACACGCCCGCACGCTTCATAAGTTGGCCCAGGGCTTGGGCGTCGCGATCGATGAGCTATTTCGTCCGGCCACCCGTTTTTCGCCGCGGCGATTCGATCGGGCCACCAACTCGCTCGTCGAACGTTGCGTCGCTGGCCACGGCGAATTATTCGTCAACTGGTTGGAAAGCGACTTCGACGAGCTTTACAGCCGCTTCGGCACTGGCGGCCAATTGACGGACGAGGGCATCCTGGTCGCGGCTCAGGCCATGAACGCCAAGCGCGATATCTGGCGGCAGGTCAACGTGATCCTGGAAAGCGGCGAGGCCAAGCTGTTGTCCGGCTTCGTCGAGCTGCTGTACTGCCGCGTCACATCTGCCACGTCGCCAGTTCACGGAATCAACGCCAAGGTGCGTGGCGCCTAAACGTTCGGACGCGCTACCACGGCAACGACGTTACGCAGCGTTTGCAGCTCGAAAAACAAGACTTGATACGTCGCGCTGCTCGCATCGGTAATGACGTCGCCCACTTCCAGGTGCTTTGAAACGAGCCGCGTGCCTTCTAAATGAAAAACAACGTCGGTCCCCTGAAGCTCGACGTACCGTTCCACATTGCGTTGCGCCGACTGGGTAAGCGGCCGCCGAAGGGCCGGCAGATTCTCGACCGTGTCGTCACTCACCGGCGTATAAGTGACCAACTCTTGGCCGTCGAAAATCGAAAAATCGGTGGTTGGCGTTGGCATGGTTGTTTGGATGGTAGATGTTCGATGTTAGATATTCGATGTTGGGTGCCTGGCTTATCCAACATCCAACATCAGCTAATTCCCTGCGAACGAATTTCGAACGGTTCGTAGTCGGCCAGCTTTTGATCGCACCAATCCACCGTTCTCTGCAGCGAATCAGCATACTCTTGCCAATGGACGCGCTGGCCATCGATCCAGTACGTCGGTTTGGGATTGGCCCGGATCGAATCGAGCTGCGTAAGCGTCTGGCTGCGAATCGATTGAATTTGTTGAACCTCGGTCATGCTAAAACATCCTTAGTTTGAAGCAAACGACTGTCTTGTCACCCGTCGTCTGTGTCACCAAATATCGTAATTCGTAATGCGTACCCGGTTCGTCACAAGCTTTTCGAAAATCGCCCAGTCGAATTCGATGGCAAAAGTTGTAGCCAACATCGTCAACCGCCCATAAGTTATCCCTTCGGAGCGAATCGCAAATCACTTCGTGAACGTTTAGTGCGATGCCATCGCAACCGCCCGCTCCTTTGCGACCGTCTACCGCGTCGCCACCCAGACGACGGATCGAGAACTCAATCGCGCAAACGTCGGTCGGCCCAAGGGGCTCGCGAGCGCGATCCACGAACCGCGCCAACAACACAACATCGCCGCTTGACCGCAACTCGCGGCGGCAATCCTTTGCTCGCGCCATGCACACCCCTGCCCCGGCCAAGAGTCGAGAACCAGAATCTCCGGCTCTCGACTCTTGACTCTTGACTCTCGACACACAAACCTCGACCAATCAACCCGTGTTCTTCACAACGTACCGCGGATTGATCACCGCCGCCGCGCCGCGCTCGCTCGCTTTGAACCGCAGCACGATGTCGTTGTTGAACTCGGCTTCGCTGCCGATTGGCGCTTGCGTGACCGTGATCGGCCAATTCTCCATATAGGCGAACGCCCGGCGGAAATCGCCGACGAACCAATACTTCTTCGCCGTCGCGGCAGCGATGCCCGAGGCGATGATTCGCCGGTACGCCAACCGGCTGTCGAACACGCGGTAACCAACGAGCGGATTCGCCGCCACCGTTGCCGTCGTCGCGCCGGCAGCCGTAAATGTCAACTCGGCCGCCGAAAACACCCGATGCGCCGCGTGCCGATAGGCCGGCGTGACCAGCACGGTCGTGCCGCGCACCAACACCGGCTCGCCGGTGTTCGGATCCAGAATATCGGCAAAGAGCTGCTCGGCCTTGTCGACGTTCGTCCAATCGACCAGCTCGTTCGTGGCCAGCGAGTTGATCCACGGCGTGCTGGCCTGGTAGGTATTGTACGTCGTACCCTTCCACTTGTAGTTGTTCGTGACGCCGATCACCAGGTCGATGAGCCGCTTCTCCTTGTTCAAACCGAGAATCTCGCCGACCTCCGCCGCGCGGGTCAAAACAAGGTGGGTGCGGTCGAAGAAGATCGCTTCTTTGGTCACAGGCACGATGAAACCACGCTTGGTCGTCGAGGGCGTTTCGATGTAGTCCTCGCCGAAGCCGAGATGCGGATACGGCATCCCGGGGCCGACTTCGTCGATCGAATCGGCGACTCGGGAAATGCCCGGGATTTTCTCGCCGTCGAGGCGCGTCGAAATCGTATCCACGAGTTTCGACACGACGAACGCCTCTTGCGTGTAGGCCTCCATGATCTTTGAGTAGATCACCTGCCCCGTAATGTTGAGAAACGCCGTCACATCGACGCCATCGCTCGTTTCCAAAACGCTCACGCCGCCGGCGCTGCGCGGATCGAGCAGCCGCACCCATTCGCGGCCATCGGGCACCAAAGCCTCGGCCAAATCTCGAATGCTGAAGTCCTCGGGCTTCAAATGGCCCTCGCGGAGTGCTTCGGAAAGATGCGATACAGTCTGGTCTGCGCCGTCCAATTCGTAGCGGCGCTTGAGTTCGCGGTATTTTAAGGTCACAGTTGTGCTCCTGTTTGTTGTTGGTGAATGAGAATGCAGCATTCATAGGACGGACACTCCTGTCCGTCGAATTACGATGACGGACAGGATTGTCCGTCCTGCGCGGATTACAACACCGCTTGCGCGCCGCCCTTGAGCATCGAGCTGACGATATCAACCAGGCAGTGCGTTCCGGCCGGGTTCAATCGTTTCGCACACCGACCAATCGCCGCGTTGGCATTGGTGACTTTGATGCCGGTTCCGTTCAATAGCGCGGTGCCCGCCACGTTTTCGTCCGGGCCGATGATGTCGCCAACCTCCAGGGTCGTGCTCACGCAGTCGAATTCGAACACGCCCGTCGTTGCGACGCGGATAGGCTGCGTATCGCCGTTCCGCGAAGCTTGCATCGCCACGCCGGCAAATACGTCGTGGAACAACTGCTGGTTTGCGGTCTTCGTACCCTGGTCGGCCTGGCTCGCCGCCGGCTTGGCATCGTCGGTATCGAGGTACAACATGTCGCCGATCTCGATCACCGTCGCCGAATCCACCGGCAGCATCACCGGTGATGTGTCGCCGTAACGCCATCGCATCGTGTTTGCCATAAGAATATTCTCCTGTTCAAGTAGGGTGAAAATGGTTTGTAACCGGCCTCGATTGGGCCGGCAGCATCATCGGCCGGGGTCTTCGGCTCCGGCTACGTATCAATTACGCGCCGCGAAAGCGGCCGCGAATTCGGCGGCGGATTTCACTTGGTTGCCGCTCGCGGCCGATGCGAACGCGGATTGATCGCGCGACCGCGGCCGGCGATCGCTCGACGACTTGCCAAACTTCCAGCGACTCGCCGAGCGCACGAGGTTGGCTCGCTCTTCAACGAGAAGTCGCAACGAGCTCTCGTCCGGCGCCTGCATGAGCGTTTGAACGAATTGGTCGCTGACAATCGCGTGCTGGCAATTGTCGTTATGGAGTAGCGGCAGGCCGAATTCCTCGAACAGTTGGTCGATCTGCTCCCGCCGCCGCGTCGCCTCTTCCTTGGCGATCATTTCGTCGAGCCGGTTACGCAATTGCTCCAGCCGCGACGCATGCGCCTGTTCCATTTCAAGAATCAACTCAGGACAATGGCGTTTAAGTTGTTCGAGGGTTAGCTTGTTCCACGAGGTCGGAACCGCCTCCGCCACAACGCTTTCCTGCTGCGCACGGTTTTCCGTCTGTTCGTACAAGCCGCTGGTTGTGGCCGGATCGGCCACGAGGTCGATGCTTTGTACCTTCGTGATCGCTTCTACCACGGTCTCATCGCCCGTTCGTTTGGTGCGAGCCAGCACGTTGTGCGACATGCCGACGTTTTGCGGCGCATGCTCGGCGTCCCACACCAGTTGTTCCGAAAGAGTGTGTTTGGGATTGAAATGCAGATCGCCGAAAAGTCCTTCGCCGCTGCGAAATTCAACACCCCGCACCACTCCCAAGCGATCCTGGTAATCGCGGGGCGACAGCGGATGACCCTTGGGATGGTTGATGTTGACTTTGGCGCCTTCATAAAGACTGACCGCGTCGACAAGCGCATCTTCACGGTAACGGCGACCATTGCGCAAATTGAGGCCAAGCAATTTCACGCCGCGGATCACGCCCGCGGCCCGATCGACTCGCAGCCGCTCGCGGCGCGAATCGACGTATTCTTGTAACAGTTCCGTCATGATCTGCCTCCACAATTTGGATGACCAACAAAAAAGCCCACTGGAAGACCACAGTCTTCTGGTGGGCTCGAATCCGATACCCGGTCCGCTACGCGGAGGCGAGCTCGGTGCGATACTTGTTTAAGCTGTCAGCTATTACCTATTAGCTGTTAGCCAGAAGCGGATTGGCTAATAGCTAACAGCTCATTTAATCATTCTCTCGATCGCCACGCGGATGTGCTGGATGACGCCATCCTGCACGCTCAGCTTGAGGCCGGCCTCGCCGTAAAAACCGCGCTGCGAGGAATCGGCAAGCAGCTTGGCCAACGCGGTTTCAACTTGCTGAATTTTGTTCATTTGCGGCGTGGTTTGAACTCGCGTTTGAATCATGTCGTCACTATAGCAAGTGTACAAAAGAATACTATCAGCAATTTTTGGCCACCCAGCGGAAAAGACATGAAGACAAGGAGACACGGGCCAAGCGTTCCCATTGAATCTCCTTGTCTCCTTGTCTCCCCCTCTCCTTGTCTCTTATTCATCACGCTCGCACTTGTGCACCGCCAGGTTCTTCTGCTCCTGGTCATAAACGAGCCCCAAATGCTGGCTCCAGGTTTGCGGTGATAGGACGCCATGAGTAAACGCGATGCGATCCACTTGCGCCTGTTGCAACTGATCGCGGACGTGTACGGACGGCGGCGTGATTTGAATGTGGACGATATCGGCAACGTTTTGCGGCAATTTGCCGGCTGCGACGGCGTTATCGAGCACGCGCCACATTACGGCACGATCGTGCTCGATCGTGCTCGCCTGGAGCCGCTCGAACATTTTCACCGCCGGCCCTTCGGCTACGAGAGTCGATGCGTAGTTCGAGTTCGAGGCATCCGACGTAAACATGAACTCCGGCATCACGAGCCGTGCGGCGACCGCGCAGTTCGGCCTGCAGCACGGCGACGAAGCTGGCCGCATCCAGACCGCGGGCGGGAAAGTCATATTCCATGCCGGCCGGAGCATCGAGAATCGTGCCGGGGCCATATTGCGCGAAGTGCCGGGTGCGGCCGGATGATCCGCTCGTCACGCTCGCGTCGGCGCCATCCGACACGAACTGCTCGATCCCGCTTCGGCTCGCTCCGCGATGTTTGCGAATGAGCGCGATGGCCGATTGGATTTCGGTCACAATGCTCATGTTTCGCAGCAGCCGACCGGCCCGCCGCAAATTCTTGCGGACCGGTGCGTACAGTGGCATGCCGCGTTTGACGTTGAAATCGACGTTGGCCCGGCGGTGCTGGACATCGCGGGCATCGACAAATTCGCCTTCGACGTAAAATCCCGACACGCTCTCGACATCCTCCGGATCGGTTTGAATGCCAAAACTGGCCGAGGGGTCGCTCGCCAAAGCCGGTGGCGTAACCACCTGGTCCGGCTCAATGAAGCGGACACGCGTTATGCCGTCGGGATCGACAAAAAATCGCAAGAATGCTTCGCCGTCACGGTCGATGCGGCGGACAATTTCCTGCTGCCGCTGCTGCCAGTGGTTTTCATGAATGAAGCCGTCGAGCAGTTTTTGCGCCTGCATGGCAAGCTCCATCGATGCGTCCATACCTTTGCAAACGGCTGCGCGATAACTGTGCCCAGAACCGACGATATAGCTGATGCGGTTCTCGTGGCCATTGATGGCGAATTCGTTCGTGGCAGCCAGGGCGCGGCATTGGGTGCGCAACTCGGCAAGCATCTGCTCGTTCATGCCGGCGGCCGCCGGCGCCGAAGCGCCCGCGGCCGCGCCGACGGGCAACCACCAACCGCCATCGGGATCCGCATACGCATCGCGCGGATCGACCAGGTCGTCCCATAGCGCATCGAAGACTTCGAGCAGGCGATTTTCCCAATGATCGGGAGTTGGACGAGCTGATTTGCCGTTTGCGAACGCATTGTTAATCATAATTTATCTCCTGAACTTTAATGGAGCGTCACCACGAATATGGTTCGGCGAACACGAATGTTTGCCTGGATCGAATCCCGCAGCGCAAGCAAGGAATTTAGCTGCGACCCTTGCTAGCGCTGCGGGCTCCAATCCAAGGTGACAATGGTTTTGTTAAACACATCTTTCATCCAACTTGTAATCGATTTCCCAAACCATCGTCGTTGTATCTGCTGTGCCAAACGTCCTCGGCGAGGCGCAACGCCATTTCGAGCGCATCGGGGCCGTCGTCGTGCGCGGCCGTGGGAAAGTCGCGCAATTGGTCGACGAGCAACCGCGTTGACGGTGAGCTCGCCAAAAACCGCAATCTTCGTTGAGATAAATACGGTCCCAGCCTGCGGATCCGGACAAGCTTGTTCGCCAAATTGTGAATCGCCGCGGGTTCAATGTGGCTGATTCCCTGCCGGGCAAACTCGCCGGCAAACTCGCCGCACAACAGTTCCTGAAACTGATTCGCCTCGACGCCAAACGCTGTGGGTCGAAAACGCGTGCATAGCGCCACACCATCGGCGACCAGTTGCGGCGTCGGCCGTCGGGCCAAATCGGCTTCGATGTAGATTATGCCTCCGCGATCGATTCCCAACATGGCATAGGCCGAGTAATCGCCGCGGCGGGCGTCGCCGCCTTTGCTGGGATCGAGCGCGATCGTGCGAATCGTGAGCTCTGCCGGCCAGTTGTCGAACCAGATGTGGTCGCCGAAATACGCCTCGGGCCATTCGCATAGATCCGGATTTACCGGCGAACCCTGCTTCTCGCGCTCGAATGCTGTTTGGCCAATCTCGACCCGCAACTGCATAAGCGTGTAGAGGTTTTCGACCGCCGGCCACAACACCAAGGCGCCCGCGTTCATGTCGTCGTGACGTTCGTTGTAAAAGCGTCTCGCCGCTTCGCGAGCATTCGGATTCTCGGCATCGCAATACAGCGATTCCCATTCGTTCCATAACTCAGTATTCGTGGGCCACGAGACGATCGCGGGAAAGTTTCGCGACATCCATCCGGCGGTTCGGTGCAGCTCGAGCGCGAGCGCCTCGCGATGCAAGGCGGTGGCCAGGTTGATCAGATTCGTTTGATGCGTGCCCGCGTTGAGCAGCGTTCCATGAAACCACTGCCGCGACGCTTCGCGCTGAGAGGCCGACGACATGTGCGAATCGTTCTGCAAATCGTCGCAAACGATGAGCGAGGGCCGATCGGCCCGGCGACGCCGACCGCGGATCCGCTGCCCCGTGCCGAATGATTCGATGACAACTCCGTTGGCCAGCTCGATCGAGGTGGCGCGCCAATGCCGGCCCTGCCCTACAGCATTCGGATAGTATTCCGCCAACGGCCCATTATCGAGCAGCTCGGTTTTTACGTTTTCCAAATGCGTTTGAGCCTGCTCCTTCGTATCGGAGACGATCCAGATGTAGCGTTCCCAGTTTTCGACGGCCGCACGCAACACGTAGCACAGCGTGGCAATGGTGGATTTCGCGCTGCCGCGGGGACCAATCAGATTGATCTTCGAGCCGCGAGCAACGTCCAGCGTATCAAGCTGCGCCCCGAGCCATTCGTGCATCAGCGAAGGTGGCTGGGCGAAATGCGATGCAAGGATCTGCCGGCCCCACGCCAGCGTCGAATCGGGCGGTTCACCCACGGGCTTCCGTCGCGATCGCGTGCCAACGTTGCTGCGATATGATTTCATCAGTTGTTCCATCGTGGTCGGCGAAATGACGCGCGTATTGAATTCGAACAGGTTGCTATCCATGGCTGGTTTAATGATCAGAATTCATCCGGCGCCGCGAGGAGATTCGCCGGTTCGTCGTCCCAGGCCGCTTCCTCGTTTTCGGCGGGCAACTCGCCCAATTCCGCGTACGCGCCGGGCACCGACGATCGAACAAGCCGATCGATCGTGCTGATCGCCTGGTCCATGCGAAAGATCACGCGCCGCCGGTCCTCCTCGTCGCGGATTTCGTTGTGGAAAATGCCGGAGAGTGTATCGACAAACTCCTTTAGTTGGCGAACCGTCACTTCGCCGGCGCCGCGCGGTCCGAATCGCTCGGGCGAATGTCGTTCGAGCCACCAGATGGATGCGCGCCAATTCTTGGCTTCCTTGGCGGCTTGCTGGACGTTTCGCATGTGGCTCAGCTCGCTTCCGGCCTCCGTCCGGCGAACGTTGGCGGCAAACGCCGTATCTTGCTGCATCGCGCGGCCGATGTCGGGAATCGCACAACCGACGAAATCGGCCGCGGTTTCCCGGTCGCACCCGACCGACAAAATGCCGCAGATTTGGCCTTTCTGTTCGTCGGTAAGTACAGATTGAATGAGGTGGTTTGTCATGAAGCGGGGCGCTCCTCGTCGTTCGCGCTCCGCTGGCGCGTTGCGGCTAAACATCCCATGTACTCGAACGAGACGACGGCACGGCCGGCGGCGCTGCGGTACGTGGGGAACCGCGAATTGCGTTGGCTCGAGCCGCCGGATTTCTTCACGTTTACGGTTTTCCAAGACGGCGAACGAGCGCAATGCCGGATGAGTGCCGGGTGGCTGCTTGTTACGTTGATGCGGTGTCCCTCGGCGCGATGCAACTCCGCCACGGCCGCGATTGCCCGCATTCCGATGCCGATGCCCTGATAATCGGGCAGCGTCACGATGCGCGTGAAGCGACGATGATTTTTCTTCGTGATCACCGGCAAAGTGGCGCAAAAGTTCACGGGAATTCCCTCCCAGGTCGTCAAGTAACAGCGGGCGGCAACCGGCAGCGATCCGCTCAAATAGTGATGGCGCTTAAACAATTGCCAAGCATCCATTTTGCAGCGATGGATTTCCAATTGGATCGCCGGTCGCCGAAGACACCTCCGCTCTAGCTCGCAGGTGGCCATGTCCAATATCCAATCTGGCTCCAGCCAGGCAGCCACGTCGTAATGGCACGTGACGCCCACAAAACGGCACGCCAGGTGCCCGCGGCGGATTCCCTTCGCAATTGCGGCGGAACAGACTTTGGCCACGTTGCGATCGACAACGCTGGTGAATTCGTCGAACACGACGAGGGGTCGAGAGTCGAGAGTCAAGAGTCGAGAGCCGGACGGAGCCTCTGGCTCTTGACTCTCCGCTCTTGACTCTTGACTCTTCGCCAACGCACGCGCCAAGTCACACCGAAACCGTTCGCCGTTGCTCAGCACCTGATACGGCTTGATCCACGAAGGCGGAGAACCGAAGCCAACGCAAGTGAATAACTCAACGACGTTCCGGACCGGCAATTCGCCAAAACAATCGATAACGGCACGTTCCGTCGGCCAGTTCGTGTGCGTGTAGAGTTCTGTCGCAAATGCATTTGCGCAACGCTACTTTTACCGCTGCCCGACGGCCCGACGATCAGACCGACTTGCCATTCTTCTGACGTGCCGGGAATATCAACCGCGAACCGCTCGGTTGCTTTATCCGCGAGTGGCACATCGAACATACCGGCCACTTGCTGGACGCGGAATGAATCGTGGACCGGACAAGAAACTACAACGTCAAGACACGGCATCGGTAGCCCTCCGCTCGCATACGTTCGAAAACTGACTCTTGATCGGCCTCGTCGCGGCATTCGACGACAACCTGGTAGCTCTCCGGCACGCTAATTTCCGGACGCTCCGGAGGCGTCGCTGGTGAATCGGCGGCGATGGTTTTGTCGGCTGGCGCTGCAATCAAATCGAGCATGGAGCGAACGGCCGCGTTCTCGGTTTGCACGTCGGCAAGCAATGACTGCAAGTTTTCCTCCGAGACGGTCGCCATACTTGCCAGCGGATCGTGCGTCAGGAGGATCTTGTCGGCTTCACGTTCGTCGACATCGAGCACCAGCACGGGCACAACTGCATCGGGCGTCGTTTCGGCTCGCAAATGGCCATCGATGAGCACGAGCGTTCCATCGGCAAGCTCGCGCGCGAAGAGCGCATCGGCATATCCGACTTCGGCCAGAAGTCCTCTCAATGCGTCCTGCTGCTGCGGCGGGTGCGTGCGCCAGTTTCGCGGGTTCGGACGCAGGTCGGCGGCACGGACGCGGCGTAGTTCTTTGATGCGATCGCGGATTTGCATGGGAAGTTGTTGGCTGTCGGATTTCGGATAGTAAATCAGCCCCCGGCTCAGCCGGGGGTTCTGCAGTGAAACTCACTCGCATGTTCAAACCCCGGGCAGAGCCGGGGGCTGTCTGAGCACTTCACGGATCATCCCTTGTAGTTCTTTGATATCCGCACGGATTTCGGCTCGCAGAACATGATGTGCCTGTTCGAGCGACACCAACCGGGCGCGAAATTCGGCCAGGTCGGTGGCGCGGGCATAGACGTGGCCATTGGCAAACTCGGCGCGGCGCTCTCCTTCGCGCCGCGAGATGAGCTTGAACATGCCCAACGCGAGCGTGCCGAGCGTGCCTAACAACACAGTTGCGATTGGCCAGTCCATTGAAGAAGGTTTCAGGTGTCAGGTTTCAGGTGTCAGATGTTCGAGAAATTGCGAAGTCGGGTCTGACACCTGACACCCGACACCCGACACCTTGCCCCCACTACGGACCGGGCGCCGCGGGGATAATCGGCGCTGTGGTAGTTGTCGTGCCGTCGTTCGTGGTGGTTGTACCGCTGCCGTCAATGGTCGAATCGGTTCGGGTTGTGGAGTAATACAACGTCAGGTTCGTCGGCCAGGGCTTCATGTCTGGAAGCTGCGTAACCGCCAATCCCTCGGCAAGAACATCGAGCTGATCTTCGGTGAATACCCGGTCGAATCGGGGCACGGTGTCGACCATTTCGGTTTGCGTGAAGAACGTGGCCGGGTTGTAGGCGGCGAAATCGGCGTCGGTGAGCAGGAAGCCGTCGGCGGTGGCGATGGCTCGCGTCTTGCCGAACAGCTCGATCGACATGTTGATGTACACGCGCTTGATGTACTGGCCGACCTGCCCGGCGAAGTTGGTCGAGATTTCGAGGCTCTTGCGGTTTTCGGTGTGTTGCATCGCCTCGGCCAGCGACATCAGGATCATTTCAGCCCAGCGGCGCATGAACTGGTTACGCACGAGGAAGAATGGCACCGGGAAGACGCGGAAGACCTCTCCCGCAGGCCGGGCATGCGCTACTTCCATGTTGTTTTCGCCCGGCGGCACGGCGCGGCCGGCCAGGATATTGCCCGCGCGGACGAACAGCTTGTGAATCCGCTTGATCGTGTTGATCGAGGGCGGAATGCGCAGATCTGCGTCCTCGTGATGCATGATGTGAAACAAATTGCGGCCGACGAGGTAGACCCAATCCAGGATTTGCGGATTGAGACTGCCGATATCGTCGGACCAGTTCGGCACGGCGTAACCGGCTTTGCCGAACTCGCCGACGTTGTACCACAGCACGGCATCGGTATTGGTGATTGGCATGGTTGTGCTCCTGTGTTGGATGCTGGATGTTTGTTGTTGAACCACCGGCTCCCGCCTGTGGTTATTGGTCTAGCCGCCGGCGGCAGCCGGCGGTTCACTTGGCTGCGAGATACTGTTTGATCAGTGAATCCTGCGTTTGCAGGACTTCGGTGGCGCCGGGGTATTTGCGGGCAACGTGCTCGCTCGCCCATTGATGGGCTTTGGCAAATGAGTCCTGCTCCACGGGCACGTAGTGCGTTTCCGGCACGGTGCGCTGCGGCGGGGGCGGGCTGTCGACAGCGATTGGGCGCGAGTCCGCCCTCGTGCGCTGCGTGTCTGAGTGCGAGATCCCGATCACCGATTCCAAGCGCTGGACGCGGGACTTGATCCGTCGGCCGAACAATCCGCCGGCAATGATCACCGCAGCGGCAAGAGGTCCGCTCAGTCCCAATGCGCCGACGGCGTATTTCCCCAACGAGATTCCTTCGAGAATACTGGCGCGGTCGCCGGCGATCTGTTCGACGTGTTGCCGAACCGATTCGACCACACCGTGGATCGATTCAAATTGGGCGACCACGCCGCTTAATCTGCTTTCGATCTCAGAGCGCGGTGCGAATTGGTCGGTGATCTTGGTCGCATCTTCGATCTTCAGATAACGGTTCAGGTCGCTGGGTTGCACGTAGTTGCCTTTGTCCTGCTTTTTTGCGTCGAGGGCGCGAATTCTGGCATCGAGTTCGCTGGTCCAGGTCTGCCAGTCGAATTGCGGAGTGGGGCTACCTTGTGGTGCGGTTGGGGGTTGAGGATTATTGGCGACGGCGGGGGTGAATGATTTAGCGAACAGCTTGGCGCGAACTTTGGCAAGAAAGGCGCGGAGCGGTTTGCCGCAGGTGGCGTATGTTTGGCCGTCGCGCTGGCCCCAAACGACGCCGACGATCTGGCCTTGCGAGTCGAGCACGCCGCCGCCGCTGTCGCCAGGGCGGACGGCGCCGGCAAGTGTCGTGGATGGATACGTGGCGCCGTCAGCCGTGGGATGACCCATGATCGCACCGCGGATGCAGCGGAAGATACCGTTGGGTCCAAAGCCGCACGCCATGAGGACGCCGGTCGGTTCGCTTTCGCTTACCGTGAGCGGCATCACTTCGGGACGGCGAATGGCGAGCGCTGCCAGATCGTTGGCTTGATCGAGCTCGACGAGATTCGCGCCAAACTTGCCGCCGCGAGCGAAGGCGACAACGATTTGCGATTTCGATGTATCGAACAAATGCGAGCAAGTGAGCACGAGGCCGATCGAGTCGTTGCGCTCGATGAGCGTTCCGCTGCCGGTTGTGCCGTCGGCGACGGTGACGCGGCAATGTGCCGACGAATCTACAGATGGAGAATCCGATTCAATTCGACGCGACGCTCCGGTCGATGGCTGACAAGGCGAGTCCTGCCGCATGCAAATCCGCTGACCGGTGATCGGATCGAAATAGCATTGGGCTTGCAGCGGATAGATGCGCAAAGAATCGCAAACATGAGAACAAATCGAACAGGAGCAAACAGAGGAAACGGAGTTCTCTGTTTTCTCCATTGCCTCCTGTTCAAAACAAACGATTGGAATTGAGTTTTCATTTGATTTCTCGATTACGGAACTAATGTGAAGGCGTATTCATAAAACGGGCTGCGGGCGAGGTCGGCCGGCTCGGTCAAACGATCGGCCAGGTGCGGCACCGGATCGACGCCGCCGCCCACTCGGTCGGTCATCGCGCAGGCCTGGCTACAAAACGGTGGCCGGCGATCGATCGCGTCGTCTTCAACTGCTGCCCGGACTGCCATTCGAATGAACGGCAGGTGGAGCATCGCGGCGGCCAGCACGGCGGCATAACCGTAGTCGCAGCCGGCCAGGCGCCGCATCATCGTGGTGGAGCGCGTTTCGATCGTATTCCGGCCACCGATTTGCCGGATTGGTGCGATAGACATCGATCCGGCCGGGGAGCTTTTTCACCTGGCTTTCGAGCGTGACGGCCCGGCCGCCGTGCCACTCGCGAACTTCCACGCAGAACAAGTCGCCTTCCCACCAGGCGGCTTTGGCGGCGTGCGAATGCGTGCCCCGTCCGGCGATCGAAATCGGATTGCGGCGGCGAAACAACAGCAGGTCGCCGTCGGAGATGCGATGCTTCGCTTGCGCGAGCGGCAAGAATCGTGTGTGGTCGAGTGAAATGTGCATGGAGACCGTCGGTATGTAGCAGGCACACTCCGCATGCCTGCTGGTGGGGCAATAAAAAAAGCCCGAGGCCGGACGCAAGTGTCCGACTTCGGGCTCTTTGGATCGTCGCTATGAGCGACGTCCGCTGGATACCGTTTAGCGTTGAGAGAAGCCTAGCACAGGTGGTGGCACAATTTCAACAAAAATCTTTCCTGAAAAAATGGAGGGTTATCGCAGATGAAATTAGCGGTTTAATATTTGTGGCGTTGACTCTTGTCTGTCGCTCTGGGCAGGAATCGGTTGGCCGGGACGAGAAGCGATGCTTGGCGGAGGTCCGTCTAAACCGGGCGGCATCGGCGGCCCGGACGAGAATATCATGCCTTGGCCAGGGACGCCCAGCGGTAGGAGCTGGCGGTGGATTTCGGAATGTCGCGGTTGCCAAGCGGCGCCGGTGGCGTTGTCGACAATCAGGCCCGGAATGCCGCCGATGACGATGTTGCCGAGTATCCACGGATTCACTGTGGAGCGAATCGGCACATCTGCCGGCGCGTAGCCGGGTGCCTCGATCGTCGCGGTGTACTGTGCCGGCAGGAAGAAACGGCGGTTGCGTTTCAGAGTAACGACGCCGGGCGTATTGAGCGATGCAACGGCGCGACCCTCGTGATCGTGAACGACAACGTGGGCATTGGACGGGTAGCTGTCGATCGCGACGTCGGCATGGCGACCGCTTATGATCGATGCGCAGCCGGAAAAGAGCAAGCACGACGTGAGACCGATAGCGAACGAAAAGACAAATGGTTTCATTGCCCACCGCCTAGGAATGAATGATGCGGGGTGCCGATGAGAAGCTGTGCGAGGAGTGCGCGGAAGGTAGCATGTTGATGGCGGTGGGCCAGATCAATTGCTTGATGCAGGCGACTTGGGGAAAAGCCTTTGGCGAAGGTTGCGATAGCGTTCAGACACGCAGAGCGAGGAATCCATCACTGAAAACACGGGTTTTTACATCTGGGACAAAACCGATCGGCTTGTATCGACGGCGGCGCTTTGCTACATTGATAGCAGGCTCAACGATATGTGATGGCGCCTGCTGTGACATTCGTTCGTCGAAACGGGGTGTGGCTCAGCCTGGTAGAGCGCTTGGTTCGGGACCAAGAGGTCGCAAGTTCGAATCTTGTCACCCCGACTTGATTGGACGAAAAGCCCTTTGACGAGAACGTCGAAGGGCTTTCTCATTGTGGGCACTAGAGTTGTGTCGACGAGTTCGCAGTTCAAACACACGATTTCGAGGATTCGACGTTTTACGTCGTAGTCGGCACTAAGCCACTTGCTGCGAAGGACTTGCGAAAGTTCAAACACTTTCGATGCTAAGTCGGAATTTTCGTCATGTGACCGATCCAGCACGTCGCATTGCAACTTGATTGACGCGAGTCGATCACGAATCTCGGTTCCCTTGCGAGCGTAGGTCGCCTCATCAATCTCCCCGGCGAGTCGCAGATTCAGCAAGCGATCTTGCTGTTCGACAAGCAGTGTCTCTTGCCTTTGAAGTTCGCTTCGTTGGGCCAGTGACTCGGCCTGTGCGTCTCGCGTCTGTGACCTCAAGACAGCCCTGAACCAGTCGCGGACCGATTCGTCTTCGATCTTCATTTTGTCGAAAACGGTCAGTATTTGCTGGTCGAATTCGGATTCCGGAATCCGTACACGGGGATGTCCCGGCTTCGTATATCTGGCACAACGATAATAGACATAATCGCGAGGGCCGCTCTTCGTCATCTTCGTTTTGCGTTCGCCCGTTATCGGATGTCCACAGTGGGAACACCGAACGAACTCGCCTCCGAAGGTGAATTGATGGTTGTGATAATTCTGGCCACCGAGCAAAATTTGAACGCGGTCCCACGTTGCCCGGTCGATCAACGGTTC
The DNA here is from genome assembly GCA_963733825.1 of Pirellulales bacterium. Lineage (GTDB taxonomy): Bacteria > Planctomycetota > Planctomycetia > Pirellulales > Lacipirellulaceae > JABDGM01. The sequence continues at coordinate 8,358 of CAVTEK010000001.1, read as the reverse complement.
GTGCTTACCTGGATACCACTGCTTGCGATACTCTAATTCACCGATGTAGGCACGATCACGCAGTACGTTGTGAATTGTGCTGCGAGGGAATTCAGGCATGGAAGGCCGGAAGATACGACCCTCGCCATTGATTTTCGCGGTTACACCGTCGATGGTCAGGTTTCCGAAGGCGTACAAGTGAAATATGCGGCGGACGTTATCAGCCGCCGCCGTATCGACAATGACAATGCCACGGCCGTCCTTGCGGGCATTTCGATAGCCATAGGGGACCTTTCCGACGAACCAACCCTCTTTGACGCGGCGATTCAAACCCTCGCGAACATCGACCGATTGTTGCTCGGTGTAGAAGCTGGCCATGTTGGCCAACGTCCTTCGCATCATCCGCCCGGCTGGATTTGCGTCGGTGTGCTGAGAAACTGAAATAAACGGGACAGCATACTCGGATTCAAGCCGCTCCAATTCAACGTAATCGAAGAGATTGCGAGCCGCTCGGTCAACTTTATAGAACAGCAGGCCGTCGATTTCTGGGGCGTGCTTCTTTGCGTAGGCGACGAGTTCGCGGAAAGTTTTTCGCTCGTCAGTTTTACTAGCCGTTTCTGCGATACGGAACAGGCGTACTATTTCCCCGTCATTTTGGTCCGCGTAGCGGCGAAGGGCCTCTTCCTGCACTTCAAGAGAAAAGCCTTCCCGCTCTTGCTCGCGGCTACTGACTCGTGCGAGTGCGACGAATTGTTTCATGGTTGGAACCCTCGGCCAAAACTTCGCAGAGTCCGGCCACATTTAGGATCATCGCGAGTGCGTCTTCAGCAGTCAAGCGGTCCGCATAGTATGGCTGCCACACGCAAATTGTCTTTTCGATTAGTTCGCTCGTCACCCACGACGGTGCACCGGCAGGCACGGAGAATTGCTCCGGTCTGATTGGGGATGCGACGATGATGGGAGTACGGCGACGGGGCATAATTCTACGATTTCCAATCGCAATCCGGCGATGGCGGGACGTTACGTTTCAGTGCCTTCTGTTCGAACGAATCCGCAAGGCTTGCCAACTTGCATTTCTGGATGTCGAGATAAAACAACGCTGCTTGGGCGTTTCTCGTACAATGGTTGCGAATCATTTCGTAAACCTGGTCGAGCGTGCGACCACGAGCCCTTAATTCGTAGACCAGGAGCAACTTGGCTCGCATCACGTCCATTTCGGAACGCGACGAGCTTGTCTGCTCGAACTCCTGCCACCACACGCTAAGCTGATCGGGTCGCAATGCTGGTGCTATCTCGCAGAGGAACTCACGAACACCGGTTTCGGGAAATAGCCAATTGGCCTCCCAAGGCACATCGTTCGCGACGTTGGCGAATAAGCGTTCTAGCTCGTCAAGGCTCTCGCTCATGAGGAGTTGATGATTGAACGCAAACGGGTTCCCGCGATGCAAATACAGCGTCGAGAATTCGGTGGCTGGAAGATCCTTCAACTTGCTCACGAGCAGCTCGTAAAGAACCGACGTTGGTGACGCGGTATGGTTGGCTCGGAATGCCCGAAGATAATCTTCCGCCGATATCCCAAATCGCTGCACATCTTCCAGCAGCAGACTTGCGTCCAGCACGGACAAACGAGTTTCGATGGAGTTCCACGCGTCGATTAGCTCGCGGCCGAGCGTATTAATACCAAGCTCAGATCGTCGTCGCTCCAGATTCTTTGGCTCATACGATCCAAAACTGAATCGGCGAGTCACGACGTTGGTCATTGATCGATAGGCTTCCGTGGAAGACAGGTCATCCCTGCCAATTCGAGCCAGTTCTTTTGAAGCGTCGAAGCCTGGATCAAGATGAGCCTTAATCTCGACCCATCGACATCGTGTGGCAGTGTTGTGCTTGACCCGTGTCTCGGCAGGACAAAGACGAAGTGCATCCTTCAAATAGATTCCCGACTGAACTGTATTCGTATCTGAGCTGAAGGCGGCCGCCACGCAGTTGGGGATTAGTGTGTCATGGCACGTACGATCAAGAGTTCGTGCAATCTCCGGGATTTGTTTGTACAGATTTTGTTCCTCGATCGGGTCGTCAACATAGACTGTTCCAGGTTTAACGCACGCGACAAAATTCCTTGACTTCCTTTTGCACTCGACAAACAAACCACAATCGCCCGCGAGCTGGGCGTAGTAAACGCCTACTAGTGTAGTGCTTCAAGCAGATGGGACCTTATCGAGGCTGGCCCGAGCGCGGGCGACTTTCTCCAGAATGTCTTCGGCTTTCTTGGTCCACACGAACGTGGTCGGGTCGCTGTTGTGCTGGTCGATGTAGTCGCGAATTGCCTGGATCAACTCGGAAACGCTGCGGAAGACGCCGTTGCGAATCCGATTGTGAGTGATGTCGCGGAACCACCGCTCGATCACGTTGAGCCACGAACTGCTTGTCGGGATGAAGTGGATGTGGAACCGTCGATGCCGCCGGAGCCAGGCCTTGACCTTGGGATGCTTATGCGTGGAATAGTTATCAACAATCAGGTGCAGGTCCAATTCCGGCGGCGTTTCCGCCTCGATCTTCCTCAGGAACTTGATCCATTCCTGGTGTCGGTGTCGCGGCATGCACTCAGCGATGATCTTTCCCGCGGCCAACTCGATTGCCGCGAATAGCGTGGTGGTGCCATGGCGTTTGTAGTCGTGCGTGAGGGTCTTCAGCCGGCCGGGATATATCGGCAGGCTCTTCTGCGTGCGGTCGAGCGCTTGAATCTGACTCTTCTCGTCGCACGAAAGCACGAGCGCATGCTCGGGAGGATTCAAGTACAGGCCGACCACGTCGACCAACTTTTCAGCGAACTGCGGATCGTTCGAGACCTTGAATGATTTTGTGCGGTGCGGCCGCAGGCCGTTGTCTCGCCAGACGCGCTGGACCATCGTATCGCTGCAACCCAACGCCTTGGCCAGTGACCGTGTCGACCACTGCGTGGCATGGGGTGGCGTTTCCTGAGTCGTCTTGCGGATGATCTCGGCCTCGAACGAGGCACGCCTGGTGGGCGTGCGTCCGCCGCGTGGAGCATCCTGTTCAATACCTGCCAGACGCGACTCCGCGAAGCGAGTACGCCACGTCCCCACGGTCCGTCGCGTGCAGTCCAGCATAGCGGCGATCTCCTTGCTCTCACGGCCGCCGGCAGCCGCCAGGACAATCTTTGCTCGCAACACCAGTCGCGTCGGCGTGCTGCGTCCTCGCGACCACTTGGTCAACGAAACTCGCTCTTCATCCGTTAAGACAATGGCGCTTGCAATCCGCATGATCGTGATCCTCCATGTTCAGAGGATTCAGACGCCAGCGGCAGCCAATAAGTTCCCGTATTTCTAAAGCACTACACTAGGGCTGCCATCAGCCCATCGACCCAATCGTGAGGAATATACTCCGCTAGTTTGCGGGCTGGTCGTCGGGCCGCATCGGCAAATTCCGGCGACCGCATTGTGTAACTGGAGCGAGGTGCTGGAAGACGAATTCGATCGGCGAGAATGCGACGAACTTGGTCGCCACCAAGTAGCGTCGCCCTGGATTGGTGGGCTAATCGTAGGAATAGTACGATTTCTGAATAAGCGATCGTGCGGGCGAGGTTAGCGTCTGTTTTGGCATAGTCCGCGAAACAACGGAGAAAGTCCTCATACGCCCGGTGCACCGCTGGAAAACGATTCGCAACCAGCGATACCCCAGCAGACACGCCCGGAATCGACTCGATGACTTGTCCCCGCTTCAGTACGCCCATAGCAAGGACGATTTTCGTCGATGTGATCGAAAGTGCCCCATAAGGTGCTTGCTGGAAATGGGAGTTTCCAAGACGGAGAAAGCACTGAGGGAACAACCCAAAAATATAATTGAACGCCAAGCGTTTAAGGTTGTGTGGCAGCGTCGGAAAGTCCGCGTCGGCCACAAATGGGTTGCGGTACGATGGAACGTCGAGATTGGGAAGTCGGAATTGTGAGTCGTAGCCATATACGACGGACCCGAGCCAGTTGTCGGCACTCATCATCGTCGATGCGACAATCGAATCCTGTTCAATTCCAATGGCTTCGGTTTGGGAAATGACCCCGAAATTCTTGCTCGGCGAGTTAACGCCAAAGACGGAACTCCAAAGCAAGGCCATTTCTTCGGAAGTAAGCCCCGTATCGAAGTGAATCGTTTCGTTGACGATTAAGTGAGGTCGGGGGGCTGTCGAGAACTCCAGAGTTCTGATTGGAAACTCACACGTGGCTTCGCCTTCGACAACGATTCCGCCAGGCAGCCTGCCATAGCGTGCGACCGCAGCGGTGAGCACCTTCGAATCTGTAGTACCCGTCACAGATACGTGCGATAGGTCAAAGTGCAATCGAAGAGAACGCGGTGCACGGCCCTTTGGCTGTTGGACTTTATCGTTGTGCTTTGTCGCAAGTGGTGGCTTTGTTTGACTGAATGACGAAGCCCCGTTGCTATCCGTCGTCGTGCGAGTATCAACGTGAGAAGGATTCGCGGTGATGACTTCGTGAGCAAGAAGCTTTGGTTGTTCCTTCGCCATCTGTTGCAAAATATGCTTCAGATCGGGACCGGCACTGTACTGATCAATGTAGAGTCGCGTGCTTTCGCACGCCCTAGTGTCTTGCACGTATGTTAAATGGCGATTCTGCATAGGTCCGCCAAGCAGAACGTACACGTTCGGAACGGTGGACCCTTGGCTTTTATGCGTGGTCATTGCGTACCCAAGCTGGAAGCCTGTGTATTTGCGATAAGGAATGATGACGGTCTTCTTGGTGGCGTAGAGTCGCACGGCCATTGTCTTCATGTGGCGGTTGAAATTGAGAAGTTCGCCACGGTCACCGTTATTCACGCCATAAGGTCGAGAGTTATCCGTGAAAAGGATTACGTCACCGACGTGGAACTGGTCCTCGCCGATCGTGAAATGGCGACTGCTAATTGCTCCCGCACCAAGCCTCGCGTGTTGGCACAAAATGTTTAACGCGGCAACATCGGCCCGCGAACCGGCTAAGGCAAAGTGATCGTGCGGATTCGTCTTCCCGGCGACGGACCAATCCCGGGCTAACGCCAACATCGCCTCATCGCGTTCATCGAGCACGCTCAATCGACCTCGTTCTGCATATAGCTGAAGGGCTTGGGCAGCGTGTCCGGCAGCGATGAGTACGCCAACTTCTCGATGCCAAGCTGGATTCGGGTCATCGTTGGTCACCACCGGCGTCTATCGCTTCACGCGCAACCCCATGTATCTTGGCCTGCTTCTCACGCTCTTGGCTTGGGCCGTCTTCTTGTTCAATCCGGTGGCGCTCCTGTTTGTTCCCATTTTCGTGCTGTACATCAATCGCTTCCAAATCAAACCCGAAGAGCAGGTGCTGTCGTCTCTCTTCGGAGCCGAGTACATGGCATATAAGGGCCAGGTGCGTCGGTGGCTCTGAGGCCTAACCCCTCCATCGAGCGGACGTGCCACGGCAGCAGGTCAAGAAGGTTCTTGGGGACGGGTTCGTGGAGCAGTTGAACCAAGCCATGAAGCGAGTCAGGGAAGAGGCCGCCGCCAACTGATTTTTTACCCACATAGTTGCATATACAACAAGGAGCAGCCGTGAAGCTCGAAGATCACCCGACCGTGCAACGTATTCGCCTCAAGACAGTTCCTTCGGTTCCATCGAAGAAGGAATCGCTGGATGCCGAGTGGCTGAAGCATCTGGTCCTCGATGCTGGTGCTGATGACGTCGGATTTGTCGAGATCGGCAGACCCGCTTTGGACGACCAACGCGAAGACATCCTCAAAGCGTTCCCCCATACGAAGACACTGATCAGCTTCGTGATTCGGATGAATCGAGAGGCCATTCGGACTCCGGCCCGCTCAGTCTCCAACGCCGAATTCCACCATAGCGGCGAGGAAGTCAATGACGTTGCCCGGGGCGTCGTTCGGATGCTGGAAGAGCGTGGAATCCGAGCCATGAATCCAGCGATGGGCTTCCCAATGGAGATGGCCAAGTTTCCCGGCAAGGTATGGGTCGTGTCACACAAGCCAGTCGCAGTGGCGGCGGGGCTAGGAATGATGGGCATTCACCGCAACGTGATCCATGAGAAGTTCGGCAATTTCATCTTGTTGGGAACCATCCTTGTGGATGCCGAGGTTTCAAAAACTAGCCAGCCCATCGATTACAACCCTTGCCTCGAATGCAAACTGTGCGTGGCCGCATGTCCTGTGGGGGCCATCTCATCGGAAGGGGATTTTAATTTCTCGGCCTGCTACACCCATAACTACCGGGAGTTCATGGGTGGATTCACCGATTGGGTCGAGCAGGTTGCCGACAGCAAGAACGCCCGCGACTACCGCAGTCGGGTCAGTGATGCGGAGTCGGCTTCGATGTGGCAAAGTCTGTCCTACGGGGCGAATTACAAAGCCGCGTATTGCCTGGCGGCCTGCCCAGCCGGGGAGGAAGTCATTGGGCCGTTCCTCGCCGATCGGACGACACATCTCAAGGATGTCGTGCGCCCGCTTCAAGAGAAGGTAGAGACGATTTACGTCACCAAAAATTCCGACGCCGAGGATCATGTCGCCAAACGGTTTCCCCATAAAAAGATCAAGCACGTAGGCAACAGCCTGCGGCCGAACACCATAGATATTTTCCTTAAAGGAATGCCAAACGTCTTCCAGCCTGGTAAGTCGGCGGGATTGAACGCCACTTTCCACTTCACCTTCACCGGCCATGAACAGCGGCAGGCAACTGTCGTGGTTCAGGAGCAGAAGGTCAGCGTGAAAGAGGGACATGTCGGCCAGCCCGATTTGCACGTTATCGCTGACTCCCAAACGTGGATTGGCTTTCTGAGGAAGGAACGAAACGTCGTGTGGGCACTCCTACGTCGGAAGATTCGGCTCGAAGGTCCACTCAAGCTGCTAGTGGCGTTCGGAAAGTGCTTTCCCCAATAACCGATGTCCACGCAATCGTCGAAAACCACGAATGTCGAAACGAAGATCCGGCTGGATTCGACTCGGTATGCTGAGATGAAATGAACGAGGGACCGTATCGAAGGTCAGCGGGCGTCGGATACGCCCTTTGCCGCCGACAGGCTGGGTGAGCCGAATGGTTCAAATAGTTAACGAAAGGGCGGCGAGAGTTACCACGCCCTAAGGTGCATTGCGACCCAGTTCAAGTCTCTGGGCTAGACTCGGGCTCTTTCGACAAAAGTTCAAATCGTCCTATCACCGTGGCAAGAATCTCCAAGCTCTAAGCCGCAAGATTCGCCATAAGTGGTTCAGCGGCCAAGACTATGACCCTCGGCCAGCCTGCGACGCCAGACACAAAAAGTTCTAATGGTGTCCTGTCACCCCGACTCGTTACAACTTCAAGCCGAGTCGAGATTTAGATTACCTGCCGGTGGTCGGCAGTGAGGCTTTTTCCTGAGGCGCAAAACGGTACACACCGCGATGCAGTCTCAATAAGGAAATCCCTCACATGCCGCGTCTTATCCGCTCGATTCGCGCCTACCGCAAGCACCGCGCGAGTGGCCAGGCCATCGTCACGCTGGGCTATCGCGATTTTTACCTCGGCCCCTACGGCTCGAAGATTAGCCGGAGCGAATACGACCGACTTGTCGGCGAATGGCTGCAGCAAGGTCGACAGCTCGATCGACAAGCGGGCGACCGGTGCTCCGAAGCGGACGATTTCTGCGTCAATCAATTGATCGTGGCTTACCTCCGATTCGCCGATGACCTAGCGGAGTTGATGGGCCACCTAAACAACTTTATCTCGGCCGACCACGGCGGCGACCGCTTCATGACGATGCACCTCTCGGTCATTGACTCGACGGCTGGAACGATGCGGTGGGTCAGCGCGGGGCACGATTCGGTGATTGTTTTTGATCCCGCGGACAACGGTTTCACGGAAATGGGCGAAGGCGATCTGCCGCTTGGGGTGATGGAAGACACGCAGTACCGCGAGCAAACTTCCGCTGCGTTACGTCCCGGTCAGATTCTCTTTATTGGCACCGATGGCGTTTGGGAAATGCCCGATGCGAAGGGCGAGCAGTACGGCAAGGACCCCCTGCGCGACGCGATCCGCGATCATGCCGCGAAGTCGGCAGATGAGATCGCGTGCTCGGTCCGTGAGCGCCTCACCGCATTTCGCGGTGACGTCAAATCGGTGGATGATGTTACGTTCGTCGTGGTGAAAGTGTTGGCGGCGGAGTCGGACAGGATCAACTAACCAGTAGCTATTGAGAACTGCGCAGCTAATGAGCCTCGTTCAAGTTCGGCTATCAGCTATCAGCCGTCAGCTTTCCGCCAGACCGTGTTCATTAGCTGCGCAGGGATAGATAATTCTCCGGCTGAAGTGTCCCGAAAACTCCTTTGCGGCCGCGATCTGACACTCGGCGGTC